>NZ_AP021879.1:0-4800000 GCF_009689005.1 Desulfosarcina ovata subsp. ovata
CAGATAATTGACCCAAATAGCATAATTTAGGCCAAAAGTTAGATAAGCAAAATAAACATGCGGCTTTTTTAGGTGAAGCTAAAGGAAGTTTATTTTATAAATGGACCAAATTTGGAAACGTGTAAAATCGCTGCTCAAGGAAAAAGTACCTGGGCACAGCTACCGGATGTGGATTGAGCCCATCGAGTTTTGTGAAGATTGTGCAGATACGATTGTTTTGAGTTGTCCCAACCCCTTCTCAAGGAAGCGCATCAGCGAACAGTACGGAAAGTTGATTGAAAGCGCCCTTTGTGATGCCGCCGGTCAGCCCCTCAAGATGAATTTGATTGTCGGGGCCGCACATCCGGCGGACAGCCCGGAAAACCCAGAGGAACGGCAGATGAAACTGCCGGAGATGGACCTGCCCGCTCGCGGGGGGCAGCTACTGCGGCAGGATTACACCTTCGACCAGTTCGTTGTGGGAAAGAACAGCGATTTCGCCTATACGGCGGCGCTCTCCCTGGCGGCGCGTAAACTGGGCAACCAGAATGCGCTCTATCTGCACTCCAAGACCGGATTGGGCAAAAGCCATCTCTCCCAGGCCGTGGGGCACCACATCCTGAAGGCATTTCCCAACGAACGGGTTTATTATATTACCGCCGAGGATTTCATGAATGAGATGACCGGCGCTTATCGCAGTGACAACATTCATCAGTTCAAGGACAAGTACCGCCATAACTGTGATGTGCTGCTGCTTGAGGATGTCCATTTCCTCAGTGGAAAAAACGGAACCCAGGAAGAGCTGTCCAATACCCTGGAGTCGCTGATGAACAGCAACAAAAAAGTTATCTACTCCAGCTGCTACCTGCCCTCTGAAATTCCCAAGGTCAACGACAAACTCAAGTCGCGCCTCTCCTGCGGCCTGATTTCGAAGATCGACCTGCCGGATTATAAGGTCCGGTTGCGAATCCTGAAAAAGGCAGCCAGATCTGGAGGGTTCGCCCTTCCCGACATTGTTCTGCAATATTTGGCGTCAGAGTTGGTGGATGATGTCCGCCAACTGAAAAGTGGGTTGATCGGGGTGGCGGCCAGGGCATCCCTGCTCGGATCGGCCGTGGATCTGGAACTGGCCCGTAATGTTGTCGATGACATCGTGACCAGTCGTGAACAGATTACCCTGGACTCCATCAAACAGCTGGTGTGCAAATATTACAAGGTTACACTGGCCGATCTGACCTCCCGTTCCCGGCGGCAAGCGATCGTACGGCCACGGCAGGTGGCCATGTACCTATCCCGACGCTATACCGACCATTCCCTGCAGACCATCGGAAGAAGCTTCAATCGTTACCACGCAACCACCCTGCATGCCCTGAAAGCCGTGGAAAAGGGTCTCAAAGAGAATGGTCCCTTTCAGAAACATGTTGATTTCCTCTCCCAGCGGCTGGAAAAGGGCAGGGGGTAGAGATCCGTCCTGACAGGCCGGTCCGTGCACGGACGGTTGGGTCTGAGGCAACGCATGGGAAGACGGTCGCAGATGGTACGGATGCCCTTGCTCACACGCGGGATGCCAAATTAGATCAATTGACTTTTATTTCCATGCCATTGGCCGAAACCAGCTCTTCCAGGATTTCAAAACGTTCATTTTGATCCTGCTCGATGATGCAGCGCAATGTCAGCGCACAGCGTTTCCGGCAAATGGGGTCGTTCCTGCGATAGTTGCCAAAACAGCCCAAGTACCGGTCCATTGGGTATTCTGTTTCCTGATCCAGTGTCATTGACAAATCCTATAATTCCAGCAAAGTGAGAAGTTCATCATGGATGGCGCCGTTGGTACTGACGATTTCATCGGCGGTGATGGAATAGGGCGCCCCTGAAAAAACGGTGGTGCGGCCACCGGCTTCCGAGGCCACCAGAAATCCGGCCGCCGTATCCCAGGGTTTGAGATGCTGTTCCCAGAACCCATCGAAGCGCCCGCAGGCGACATAGCATAAGTCCAGTGCTGCCGCTCCCAGGCGCCGAACGCCCTGGGTCGCCTTCAGCCCGCGTCCGAAACGTTCCATCAGCGGGGGAAAAATGGTTGCATGGTCGTAGGGAAAGCCGGTGACCAGCAGACTATCGGCGAGCGTCGGGGTCGCGGAAACGGAAATCGGCGATCCGTTCAGCAGGGCTCCCTCACCTTTGACCGCCATGAAAAATTCTTCCATAAGCGGAGCAAGAACGAATCCTGCACGGATAGCGTCATCGACGGCAAAAGCGATGGAAACACAAAACAGTGGCAGATTGTGGGCGAAGTTGGTGGTACCGTCCAATGGGTCGATAATCCAGCGTTGGCCGCTGTTTCCGTGCCGACCGCTCTCTTCGGCGAGGATGGCATGGTCAGGGAAACTTCGCATGAGGGTATCGATGATGGCGGCTTCGGAGCGCAAGTCGGCTTCGGTGACCAGGTCGATGGCCCCTTTTTTACGAACAGACCGCAATCGGCCGAAATGTTCCTTGAGAATCCTTCCGCCATTATAGGCTGCGGCGGTTCCCACCTGTTTGATCCGTTCCATGTCCATAAGAAAAGACCTTTACCTGCAATTTGCCCGCGCTGTCAACCGAATTGTCAGATATGATTGCAACTACCAGAAATAAAAGATTATTTTATAGCGTTACGGGCTGCCGGGATACGTGATGTGCTCGACCGCCGCCTGCAATCGCTCGGAGAGGGGCTTTAGGGATGGCCGGCTGATCGCACTGACCGCAATGCCGCCAAGCCGCTTGACCAGCATATCCCGGGTGTCAGGATCGACGCGATCGATTTTGTTGAGCACCCGAATGACGGGGATGGAACCCAGGTTGAGTTCGTCCAGGATCGTTTCTACCGAGTGGATCTGTTCCGGGTGACGGGGGTTGCTGATGTCAATCATGTGTACGAACAGGTCGGCATTGTCCAACTCTTCCAGGGTGGCTTTGAAAGCGGCCATCAGCTCTTTGGGCAGGTCGCGGATAAAACCGACCGTGTCGGTGATGATCACGTCGATGTCCCGGGGAAAACGCAGTCGCCGGCTGGAGGGGTCCAGGGTGGCGAAGAGTTTATTTTCGGCCAGCACCCGGCTCTGGGTCAACTGGTTGAGCAGGGTGGACTTTCCGGCATTGGTGTAGCCGATGATGGAGATGACCGGAAGTCCCATCCGACTGCGCCGGCGCCGCTGCTGATCACGGTTCTTCTGGACCGTTTTCAGTGCCTGTTCCAGACGCCGGATGCGTTCTCTGGCCCGCCTTCGATTGATTTCCAGACGGGTTTCTCCCGGTCCCCGGCCGCCAATGCCGCCGGTCAGCCGGGACATGGCCGTATCCTTGGTGACCAGCCGGGGAAGAATGTACTTCAGTTGGGCCAGTTCCACCTGCAGTTTGCCCTCCCGGCTTTTGGCCCGCTGGGCAAAGATATCCAGGATCAGTTGGGTGCGGTCGATGACCTTGATTTCCGTCCGGTCGGCGATGGAACGGATTTGGGAGGGGTTCAGTTCCTGGTCGAAGACAATCAGGCTGGCTCCGCGATGCAGCGCCAGAATGGCCAGCTCGTCCAGCTTTCCGCTGCCCATGAGAAATCGCGGATCGGCTTTTTTGCGTTGTTGCAGGACGGTGTCAATGGTGCGTATGTTGGCGGTGTGGGCCAGTTCCTTCAACTCGTCCAGGGACGCCATGGCCGCTTTGCGTCCGCCGGTGAAAACACTGACCAAAAGGGCGCGCTCTCCGCTGGCGTCATCCTTTTCCTCGACTTTTTGTCTGGCCAGCTCGGCTTCAAGGGCCTGGATCAGGCCGAGACAGTCGATTTCCGGCCGGAATGGCGGAATCGGCGGCATGATCCGGTACGGGGCCGATTCACTGGCACCGGGAAGAATATGGGCATAATGAATCTGCGCTGGTGATCCATCGGGGTGCATGGTGATGACCGCCATGAGGTCGAGCCGCAAAAGGGAGAGGTCGGTCAGGTCGTCTTGGGTCAGGCCACCCATGTCATCCGCGCGTGTGTGGATGCAGCGCAGGCCGCGCAGGCGGTCCGGTGCCAGGCGGTACTCGCGCAGGTCGGGGATCATGATGCGGTCCACGCCGCCGACCAGCACCTGCGCGATTTTCCCGCTACGCTCGACAAGCAGACCGACCTGGCGGCCAATCTCAGTCGACAATCGGGACAGATCCCGGCACAGTTCGTAGGAGACAATGGCCTGGGTGGGAATGCGGCGCCGGCCCAGATTCTCCAACCGTTTGATCTGGCTCGCCTTGAGCCCCAGCAGGTTACCGAAGATTTCTTTCATTCAACGGCCAGGTTTTCGAAGCGGGTGTAAGATCCCAGGAAGGCCAGCGGAGCAACGCCTGTGGGGCCATTGCGCTGTTTGGCCAGGATGATTTCCGCCGTTCCCCGGTGGGGGTTGTTTTCATCCCGGTTGTAGACCTCGTCGCGGTAGATGAAGGCCACCAGGTCGGCATCCTGCTCCAGGGCACCCGATTCCCGGAGGTCGGACAACTGGGGGCGTTTGTCACTGCGCTCCTCCAGTTTGCGGTTAAGCTGGGAGAGGGCGATGACCGGGATGTTCAGTTCCTTGGCCAGAATCTTGAGTGATCGGGAGATCTCGGAAATTTCCAGATCCCGCCGTTCGGTATTGATGCTGCCGCGCATGAGCTGGAGATAGTCGATGATGATCATGCCCAGCCCCTTGTCCATCTTCATGCGCATGGATTTGGTGCGGATGGAGGTGGTCGAAATGTCCGGTGAATCGTCGATGAAAATGGGGGCGTCCGTGAGCCGTCCGGCAGCGTCGGTAATGCGGTTCCAGTCCTCCTGGTTCAGGAAACCGCTCCGGATGCGTGATGAATCCACGCGGGCCTCGGAACAGAGCATCCGCATGGAGAGCTGTTCCTTGGACATTTCAAGGGAGAAGATCGCCACCGGTACACCGCCATCAATGGCGGCATTGCGGGCCATGTTCAGGGCAAAGGCGGTTTTTCCCATGGCCGGCCGGCCGGCCAGGATGATCAGATCAGAATTCTGCAGGCCCGAGGTCAGGCTGTCGAGTTTGGCGAAACCGGTGGTGATGCCGGTCACCAGTGCCCGGTTGCCCTGGCGTTCCTCAAGCTGGTCGATGTTGATTTCGATGATTTTACTGAGGGGGGAAAAGGCGGGCTTGGTTTTCCCCTCCGACAGTTCGAAGATGGCACTTTGGGCAAATTCGATGACACTGTCCACATCCCCGCGGTCTTCAAAGCAGCGATTGGAGATCGTATTGGAGCGTTCGATGAGCCGCCTTAAAATGGCCTTGTCATGGATGATGCGCGCATAGTGATGGGCGTTGACCGCCATGGGTACGGCATCTACCAGGTGGGCCAGGTATGCGGCGCCGCCGATCTTCTCCAGCTCGCCGTTTTCCCTGAGCAGGTTGCTCAGGGTGACCAGGTCGACGGGTTCGCTTTTGGCGTAAAGCGTTTCCACGGCGGCAAAGATCATTTTGTGCGCGGTTTTGTAAAAATCGTCGGCGGAGAGAATCTCAAGGATGTCGATCAGGGTGTCGTTGTCGATCAGGATGGCGCTGATGATCGATTCTTCCGCCTCGATGCTCTGGGGGGGAAGCTTGTGAAACGCGGGATCTTTGACGGTTGCGGACGGAGTGTCGGGCATACACGAACAGCTTTTCTAAAAACTGCCGGGACCTGAACCTGGGGCCAAGGCTCCCGGCAGCGGGTTGATCTTAGGCTTCTTCCGGAACCACTTCCACCGTGATCTCCGGTTTGATTCCCTGATAGACGCGGATGGGCACCTTGAAAGTGCCGACGGTCTTGATCGGTTCGGTGAGCAGCACCATGCGTTTTTCCACCTCGACATCCTGCTTCTTGAGCGCGTCGAGGATGTCGCGAACGGTAATCGAGCCGTAGAGTTTATCGGCTTCATGGACCTTGGACGCAATGGTCACCGAGACCATTTCAAGGCGGTTGGCCATCTCCTGGGCAAACTCTTTCTCCTTGGCGATCTGCAGCTCGAATTTGGCTTTTTCCTGCTCCAGAATCTTGCGTTGCTGGGGGGTGGCCGGAACGGCTTTCCCCTGAGGGAGCAGATAGTTGCGGGCATATCCGGGCGCCACATCGACTTCGCTTCCGATGATGCCCAACGAACTGATGGTTTCTTTTAAGATGACTTTCATGATTATCCTCCAAAAAAGGCCTGCCCGAATGTTACGCCGGCAGGTCCGGTTCACGCTTGTCAGGGTCAATCTTTCGAAAATTGATCCACATATCAAAAAGTCCGATGCAGACGATTACCAGCAGAAAAAGCTGCTGGAGTGCGATCATTATATACAGGACAACACGGATGGGCCGTGGCAGCTTCTTTTTCTCGAAGAAAAAGGAGACGATGGCGATGCCCTGAATGAAATAGACCGTCAGGACGACCAGCAGGCCATTGATCCCGATGAGTCGGAATCCGGTTGCCGGCAGCAGCATGATCAGGCCGCTGCCGATGACGCCCCAGATGAGTACGTCAGGCGCCCGCCAGCGATTGAGCCGACCATAGTCAGGAAAAGCCAGACCGCGGCGTTCCAGGATCGGTCGTGCGGCAATCAGGTTGGTCCAGGCCACAAACAGGGTGGATGCGGCCACCAGCGAGGGCAGGATGCGAACCAGCACATATTGAATTCGATCCAGGGATCCTGAGATGGCATCGATCGTTTCCTGGGGAATGCCGATACTCTGGTACAACTGGAGGGACAGTTTCAGGTTGGTGGCCACATAGGCCGAAACCAGGCTGACGACCCCCGTGTTGCTGGCGATGCTGTACATCACCATGGCCCCCAGACCAACGCCCAGAACAATACCGCAAGCGGCCACAATGGCCATCTCCACGGGCAACGCTTTTTCGAACATCTCGCTCAGGGCGAAGCCCAAGAGCATCAGTCCGGAGAAAAAGACGATATCCATTGTGATGCCGCCAATGATAAACCCGATGACCGCAATGGCCACCAGCGGAACAATCATGCCATGCCGCCTGCCCAGCTTCGTGCGATAGAAGAGAACGGGCAGGGGAATAAACATGGAGAAGAGAAAACCGATGACCGGCATGAACACCGATGCCGAAAAGATGACCAGGGTCGCCATTACGCCGGTAGCGATATCTTTCGATACTCCACTTTGAAATGGCCATGGCGCCATCTGATTCCCCCCAAAGTTGGCGTTTTTGTTCCGCCGGATGTGCCTTTCGGGCAATTACAGATCAAAAGTCCCGACGTATGGCAGCAGGGCAATGGTTCGGGCCCGTTTGATGGCATGGGTCAGTTGGCGCTGGTGTTTGGCGCAAGTTCCTGAAATTCTCCGCGGAATGATTTTTCCCCGCTCGGTTGTGAAGTATTTCAGGGCCTTGGGATCCTTATAATCAATTACCAGGCTCTGGTCCGCACAGAAGCGACAGACTTTGCGTCGATGAAAAACTCTTCTTTTTTTTCTTTTGGGACGGGGTTTTGCGACGGCCATGGGTTACTCCTCCTCGGATTTTTCGTCGGTAGATGAATCACTCGTTTCGGTGGATGCTTCGGTCGATTCGGCTTCCTCGGCGGCAGCCTGATCCTTTTCAGCCGCCAGTTCGGCCTTAATGGTGTCCAGATCCGCTTCCGCGTCCAGAAGGACCGTCATGAACTTCATGATCCGGTCGTCGATCCTGAAGAACCGTTCCATCTCTTGAACCAAGGCGCCATCGCCGCAAAAATCGAATCTTACATAGTGACCCCGATTTTTTTTCTTGATGTCGTAGGCCAGTTTCCTGGTGCCCCAATCGTCCGTTTCCACCAAGAATCCGTCGTACTGGGGGATCAGGTCGTTCACCCGCTCGAAGAAGGGGCTTTCGGCCTCCTTCGACAGGTCCGGGTCGAGAATGACAATCGTTTCGTACCGCTTCATAAAACCTCCTTGTGGCTTTTCAGCCCCGGTTTATCGCCGGAGCAAGGATACGGGATTCCAATGGAATCACCAAAAATCAGCATAAATATCATCGCCCCAAAAAGCTGTCAAGCATTCAGTGCCCTTGATTTTTTTTTAATCCAGGATGGCTGAATTTGCCATAAAAAATGGGCGGCATGACCGTCCCTTGATGATTTTATTTGGTGGGCCGTGAAGGAATCGAACCTTCAACCTACTGATTACACATATTTTATCGGTAATTTTTTAATGTGACAAGGTAGAGTTAAATAAAAAATTGTAGCGTTATCCAATACTTTCTTCAATCTCTTGTAGATCAGCTTTATCTATCACAACGGACCAGCATAATAACGATACCAAGTCTTCAATATTTTGCATCATGTCGATGGGATTTGTTTTATCCAGTATTACCCAACGAGTTGCCAAATGCGTAAAAGCGCCTAAGAAAAGATTCCGGAACAGTCGATTATTAATATTAGTCTTGAATATGCCACGTTCTTTTCCATCTTCCAATATCGTTTCTATAATAGATACATAATCAATATAATCTTTATATACTGGTGATACATAAAATTTTTTGTTTAATTTGATATCCAACAAAAAAACACGCAAAAAGTCCCTATTTCCCATAAAAGTTGTAAATAACAAACGGATAAATCGGCGAAGCTTTTTGATAGGGCAATTGATCTGAAAGACTTCATCCCTACTGTCACATAACCATTTAAAGCGTCTTTTTGGTATTGAAAAAAGCAAATCAATTTTGCTTTCATAATAGCTATAAATCGTTCCTTCAGCAACATTGGCGACACTTGCAATTTCAGCCATTGTCGCCGCATTGTATCCTTTTTCAGAAAACACTCGAACAGCAGACTTAAGAATTCGGGCTTCTTTATTGTCTCCATTGACAATTTCTTTTCCCATGCCTTCCTCACAAGATATAATTGATAATACTAAATCTATGATACCGTTAAAGTCCGGTAAGGTGCGGTCGATCTCTTGTGAAGAAAAGCGGGAAAGGGATTCTTCATCGAGTAACCCAAATATCATGTTTCTAACTAATATCAGGTTGATATCAGATCTAAAAATTTTTTGATTAACGCCCTGTTGTAATATATCAGACATGATTTTCGTGTATCGTCTGAGAGCTTGATAGCCTTCATGAGAATAAAAATTTTTATTGGAACGACATTCGAAAAGAAAATCTTTTAAGACTCGGGTTTCATGTGGACTTAAATCATTGATATACAGATGATACCATATCATTTTACCCAGCTTAGAAACCGGATCTCGGATTCCCTCTAAATGAAGTCTTAATTCCTTTTCGACCTCATCGAGTTTATCCGCCAATGCATAAAAGAGCAGGTCTTCTTTATTTACAAAATAATGATAAATATTCGAATCAGATATACCTGCTTTTATTGCGATATCAGAAATATTCGAATCTACCAATCCTTTCTGGGAAAAAATCTCTTGCGCAGATTTTAGCAAATTTTTCCTTCGATTAGCAGCCAACACTTTGTTTTTTACAATCATAACGATCTATGCTTCATTTCAAGTTTAACTGAATCACCGACCACCCGATTAGCGGGTGGTTTGATGAAACCCCCTCCGAAGGGGGCGATGTTATTCGTAAAGCCCCTAACACTACAGCGTAACTTTGAACCAATCCAATCAATATATTGTGTTTTGCAATATAACTTATTCAATATTTGGGCCTTTTTCCCTTATGTTTCGATGTAGTACCAAAGGGGCTCATTTTAGCTATTCCTTTTCAGACTCACGTTGATATCGAATATATTTTCGTATTGTTTCTTCATCCAAGCCGATTGTGCTTACGCAGTATCCTTCTCGGTTAATACCTGACGCGTTTGTCGCGCCTTTTCCCTCAACGCTCAGGACAAGAGCTTTTGACCAACGCCGTCGAGGGTGGCTTGAAAGTCGCCCCCCGCAGGTAGGCCTCGGAGGGTCGGTTCCTCAGCTTTTCACGCATTGCCTATGCTCTGTGTTGTTGCAGGACACTGATATCACAGCCCCAAAAGCATTACCGTTATTTTTTTTCGGGATTACATAGTGAAATAATTTCATTCACGTCCTGTATTTCTTGGAGCCTCCCTATTTTTTCGAATATTTTTTCAGCATTTTCCTTGGGAATCACCGAAGTAGCTGTAGATTGTCACGATATTAACCCTACGTAATTCCAATATATATTACCTATGGGAGAGAATTCTCGGTGAAAGTGTGACAAAGACAAAGAAAGGGGCTTGGTGATACCAAGCCCCTTTGATAGTAGACAGCAGTCTACCGCACCAGATTATCCCTTGGCGCCGGAGTCCCCTCTCGAGCGCCTCCGTTTCATCTGGGTTTAAAACGGTTCGACGTCCTTGGATGGTTTTTGGGTTTGTATGTCATCGTCTTGAAGGTATTGTTTTACTCTTCCCAACGCAGCGATAACGCCATCGAGGATGATCGTTTCGATTTCCATGGCGATTCGTTCACACTTTTGCTCATATTCGAAATCCTGTTCCGGATCAAACATGGCACGGCCTCCTTTGTGTTATTTGGGTTAGGCAATCAGATCACAATCGGTAAAAAGTTCGGCGCTGACGGTTTTCTCGTTGCGATAATATGCCTCGCTTAGCAGTAAGGTGCCCAGGTTCATGATTTCCCGTCGATTGCCGTGGCAATGCGCCGCGACAAGGGCCAGCGCATCGGATTCAAAGAGGTCCTTGGGTGCTTTTGCACAACGGAGTCTGAAGTCGATAAACTGCTCGGTTTCTTTTTCGTCCAGAGGGTCGATGCGAAAGTTCACCGTCAACCGGGTGCGAATGGGCGTCATCACCGACAATGTCATCTGCTTGGCGAGCATATCATCACCGACGATGATCAAGGAGGCGGCGGCGGCCTTTTTTGGGGGACAGACAATCAGGGAACAAAGGTCCATCAGCGATTCCCGTTCGAGCAGTTGGGCATCGTCGATCAGGATCACCGGATGGACCGGATGCTTTCCGGTAGCCATCATGCCGATGTGTTTTTGCAATTTTACCAAGAGGGGCACGGCCCTGGTTTGGGTTTCCACGCCGAGTTGTTCGCCAACGGTCTTTAGCAGCGCCGTTCGTTGCAAGCCGCCGTAATGGATGTAAAGTCCGTGGTAATAATTGGCGTCCAGGCTTGCCAAAAGGTGCTGAACCAGGGTGGATTTCCCGGCACCGGAAGGCCCGCTGACGGCAAAACTTTTTCCGTGCTGTAAAAGCTGCAAGCCTTGATCGGCGATTCGTTGATCCCTTTGGCTGTAGAACGGTTGTTCCATTTTCCAGGTATCGGCAAATGGATGAAACTTCCATCCGAAGTGTTCGGCCAGACTCTGGTGGTTACTCGGTGTCATTGTCTTTCTCCTTGGTATGAGCGAAATTGGCGTTGTCAAAACGATATGCGTTTGCGGTAAGGTCCACCGGCTTGGCCGGTTTAAGATCATCGCCGTAGTAAATGCGGGAAAGATCCCAGGGCATGTAATAGATGGTTACCCGCTGTCCCGGCAGACATCCGGGCACTTCGAAAGCCTTTTTTTTCAGACGAATCGTACCGTCGTTGTAAACGCGACAACGACGCTTTAGCCGAAACAACGATTCGATATCGGCGACTTCGGGCACGGGTTGGCAAACGCTATCGACCCCCAGGCGTTTTTGCATGGGTGAGCATTCCAGGGTACTGTGGATTCGGCGGTGATAGTCGTTCAGATAAAGGGTGAACGCCGTGTTGATTTCATCGAACGTTTTGTACCGCTGTTTGGCGAGGAACTGGTCCCGGACGGTACGAAAAAATCGCTCCACTTTGGAACGGCCCTGGGGACGCCCGGGAGGTGTATGGGGTTGTCGCATGGACAGGTTAGCGCAAACGATTTTCAAATGGCGGCTGTTGTATGCCGACCCATTGTCCGTATACAGCCGATGGGGGATACCATGGCGCCTTATGGCAGTCATCAATTCGATGATCAGGCTTTGGGTCGATTCCGTGGAATAAAACCTTCCGCTGACCACATAGCGGGTGCAATCGTCGATGATGACATGCAGGTAGCTTTTGCGTTTTTTCTTGCCCTCGTACAGTTTGGGCCCGTGCATGAAGTCTCCGATCCACATCTGACCGAATTTATCGAATTCAAACGGACGAACCACTTCGGCGGTTGCCAAATGAGGATCGCGCATCAGGTTGTTATTCCGGGCGAATCGATACAACGTGGAGCGGCTCGGACGGGTTTCATCCCATAATTGGCGCTCGACCAGTTCCCGAAGCATCAGTGACAGGGTCCAGCGGGGATGTGCCAGCCGGAGTTCAAACATCTCGTTGGCAAGGGGTGCCGGCACATCGTGCGTGCCTTTGTCGGATCGCTCTTTGTCGCAAAGCGCACCGAGCCCGCCATGGTTGAACCGGTACAGCCACTTTCGAATGGCTTCGGCCGATAGCGTAACATAGCGACCGTCATGGGGATGAATGTAGCTGCTTTGTGATACGACGGCCAGCATTTCACACAACTGAACATCGTTGGCATCGCGGTGCAAAAGCGGGCTGATAATCCCGTAGCGCCACAACGCCAAGTCCATTTGCCGATCATCTTGCATAAGGGGCCTCCTTTGATAAAAAGTTTGCCCCCATGTACGTAATCTACTGGTTATTCACAATTTATAGATTCTGTTGGTCAGGCATAACCGTACCGTTTCGGGTAAAATTTCATGGCAAACATGCGGATAAAATCGGACCAATGCCCCGGTGGGTCGATGCATGGTGAAGGTGCCCAGACCGGCGTTGTTTTAGCCTCCTGATCGATCCAGTCCAAAAGGCCGTGCCATTTTTTGATGGATCCATCCACCACGGAACGGGTAAGGCACAGGCGACGGCATATCTCAGCAGTGGCGAGCTGTCGATCCACCAACTGGATCAAGGCGGTAAGCATGCATAACGTCAATCGGGTTATTCGTAGAAATGGATGCGGTAGAATGGAAAATGTCCGCCGGCACTGATCATGTTTACAAAGATAACGCTGAATCCTGATTTGCTCCTGGCCGGAAAAGCCATAGCGCTCGTAGGTGCCGTATTTGATAATATTGACTTGGTTGTTGCACCAATGGCAGGCGATCGGTCCGGTCTGATTTTCCTTGGCAATTTTGTTCAGAACCAATAGAATTGTCAATACTGGGTGGGGCATGGCTATTCTCCGTTTTTATTTGAAAAAATAAATGTGCACCGGATCAATAGCACATGCCCCCCCTTTTATCCCCCCCAAAGGGGGAAAGGATGCAAGGCATGGGGCGGTTCCTGCTGTTTGGGCTGCTCAGTTCCGCCTGACTATCTGTCGATTGGGGATGATTGTCTGGAAAAGCCAGATGGCAGGTTATTCTACCTGCCTATTTTCAAGAAGGGATACATGGGGTTTATCTCTGATGGTAGCGTAAGTTGACTTTTTTTCTCTCTTCTCAGGTAGTAGAGAGAGACTCCTTATAAGTAGCCAAGTCCATAAATTTTTCTTTCATCTCCGGGAGTGTAAGTGGAACACCCGGTGACCCTTTAGATTCCTTGATAAATTTATTCAGGGTTGCACCCTGTTTTGTTTTTACCGTCACTATGGTCTCAAACATAGTGAGTTCAGGATTCAGTAAGACGTTGATCCTGTCTCTGATAGCAATTATATGAGGATCATTCAGATCTTTTGAAGTGAACATATCTCTGCTGACGCGCCCTCTTATTAAAGCGATGGCAGCGCAATGCTGGACGCTAAATTTTCCCTCCAGTACCTTTTGCGGGTTTTTCCGGTTGACCACGCTATATGGCAAGGGTCCGAATTCGATCTGGACCTCTTCAACGTCCGCGGCAGTGATGTTTTCTTCTTTGCGAATGGCTTCGATGGCCTGGATGGTCGAATGCGTGGCAAGCGCGGAAGCATAGGGTTTAAAGGCGATATCCTGAATATGGTGCTGCTTTCCGAGACCGGTCAGCATGTCACTGGATTGTGATTTGGGCGAAAAAACATTTTTCAGGCCGAAGCGCCCCTCGAAAATTTCATGGCTGCTGTCAAAATTCCTTCTTGCCAGGGCCATCGACAAAATCCCGTCCATGGCCGCTTTTCCGGCATGAAAAGGCTTGCTCATGGTGCCGAAGACCTCGCGCAGGCCGGAAACCTGGGTTCCCGTGATCCCGAAGGCATTCACGATTTGCTCCGGAGAAAGACCCATCAGTTTTGCCGCGCTGGCCGTGGCACCGAACCGTCCGATCGTGGCGGTGGCATGCCATCCGTATTCATAATGGGTTTGGCCGGCAGCAATGCCGATCCTTGCCGCAACTTCAAAACCGATGATGAAGGCCGTGATCAAATCCCTGCCGGAAGCCCTTTTGTATTCCGCGACCGCAATGGCGGCCGGCGCCAGGCAGACGCTGGGATGGATGCCGGCATCTTTATGAGTATCGTCGAAATCTAGGGCGTGTGACATGGTACCGTTGATAAGCGCGGCAAAAAGCGCATTGGTCTTCACCCCTTTTCCGATGATCGTGGCATGGGGATTTCCGCCCATGATATCAATCAAATCCAATAAAATATCGCTCACCGGCTCCTTTGAGCCCCCAAGGGTTACGCCTATCCAATCCAAAATGCATAGTTTTGCAAAGCGTTGGATATATTTTGGAATACTATCATATGATGTAATATAGATATAATCGGCAAATCGTTCGGCAATGGTCATAATTTTATGTTTCGCATTCATTAGATCATTTCCCGTTCCCATTGCCCGTAAAGGGGGTTCATCATCGCTATTGCAGATATTATGTCATACCCAAAAGCCTTAGATAGGACGATATAATTTAACTTTAATTTAATTAATTATTGAGTTATATTCAACTCCACTAACGTTCCGATGTCAACAATTGTTTCAACAAGCCTGATATGGATCAGGACTGTTTTCGTATCGATCTGCGGCTTAACCAACTGGCCTATGCCCAAGCCCTAACCCGAGCCGGCTATTATCCAATGGTTGGCCAACTCGCCGGTCATAAAACTGTCGATCAAAAAGGAAGAATCGACCTGTAGTAAATAATCTAAACTTGTTTTTCAGAGAGCGAAATCAAAGTTGATCGCTAACCATAGAATATGATATAATATTCTTTCTATCAAAAAGCCTGAATATTGGAAATCGACAACTAAGGCGATTGGCGGAAAAGAATATACCAGAATGCGCATGATTTTCATTCGTATTCAAGGCGGGCTTTTTTACGCATAGTGGGGCTATGTGTGGAAACGCCCAACGCAGAAGACGGATGAAAAGCAGGCGGGTATATTCTTTGACAGAAATCGCCTAACGACTTGGAGAATTGAAACATATGAAATGGAGCGTGGGGAAAATCCTCAGTAAAAGAGCTCTTTTAACTCCAGATAAAATAGCTGTAATTTTTGAAGATCATCCAATGAGTTACAAGGAATTGAATCTTGAAGCAAACCGAATCGCCGGAATTTTTGAGGAAAAAGGTTTAATAAAAGGTGACCGTATTGCGGTGGATCTGCTCAATTGTCCGGAATTTTTGGCCTGTTATATGGCTGCTGCCAAGTTAGGAGTGATCTTTGTGCCTTTAAATTTTCGACTGGTCTCTCGTGAACTTGAGTACCAACTGAACTGGTGCC
Source organism: Desulfosarcina ovata subsp. ovata (assembly GCF_009689005.1). NCBI lineage: Bacteria > Pseudomonadati > Thermodesulfobacteriota > Desulfobacteria > Desulfobacterales > Desulfosarcinaceae > Desulfosarcina > Desulfosarcina ovata. The sequence goes on from NZ_AP021879.1 coordinate 15,575, forward strand.
AGTGCCGTTTGTTGATCTTTCATGATATTTTTGCTCCCCAAATCGAACCTATCCGTCACCTTGTATCCATTGAGGAGGGCAGTTTCATTTGCCTTTCAACGGATTCGGAAGATGCACCGTTTTGCCCTTCTTGGGCATTAGATTATCATCAGGCAATTTCAGGAAAAGAACCAAAAGAACCTGAAATTGATACTCTAATTGATTTGGATGATCCGCTTTTAATCCTTTATACATCCGGCGTTACAGGTAATCCCAAAGGAGCGGTAATTACCCATGGCCAAACCTATTTTAAATGCTTTCAAATCATTAACTATACAGACATGCGTCAAGATGATATTTTCCAATCTCAGGCGCCGCTATGCCATTCCGCTGGACTCTGCGCAGTTGCGACCCCTGCCCTATGCCGCGGAGCCGCTTTGCTGATGCGCCAGCATTTCGATGCGGCCACGTTTGTTAGAGATATTGAAAAATACAGGGCAACTATTGTATTTGGCCTGACTACGATGTTTCGTTTCGTCCTTGAAACCGGACTGCTCGATACACTTGATATCAGCAGCGTCCGGATGTTTTTTGGAGGTGGAGAGAGAACCAACTTGGAACTCCTTGATACGTTGAAAAGCAAGGGGGTTTCACTTTTAATGGGGTTCGGACAAACTGAAAATTCAGCAATGGTTCTGATGCCGCAATGGGCTTCAGACAAAAAGCCCGGTTCCATGGGGTTACCCAATTTTTTTACTGAGTTGTGGATCGAAGACAATAATGGAGAAAAACTGCCTCCTGGACAAATCGGTGAAGTCGTCGCAACCGGGCCTAGTGTTATGAAAGAATATTGGCATATGCCACGGGAAACATCCGGAACGATTATTAATGATAAGCTTTATACTGGTGATTTAGGATACTTAGATGAGGACGGATTCGTTTATGTGGTAGATCGTGCAAAGGATATGTACAGAACTGGTGGAGAAAACGTATACCCAGCAGAAGTGGAGGCGATATTGTCATATCACCCAAAAATTGAAGCTGTTGCTATCATTGGCGTGCCGAGTGATAAATGGGGTGAGACTGGCAAAGCCTATATCGAGTGTAGACCAGGGGAGAGCCTTATTTTAGAAGATATTCATAGCTTTCTAAATGGTAAAGTTGCAAAATATAAACTACCCACCATCATTAAAATTGTGGATGCATTACCCAGAACAGTATGGGGAAAAATAAAAAAGGCTGAAATCAGAAAATGGAAGTGAGTCCAGGCATGGTGATATTCGCCATGGTCCTCGACACACATCCGGGCGAACGCCACTTTACCGGTTGTCCGAATTTTTCGAGTAAAGGGAATCGTGACCAAACTGATTCCTTTGAAATTCTTTACTTATACTCCAGTACAAAGACTTTTTCGGTTCCTGAGTATCTGCTTGTTTCGATTCTGTCATTTATTTTTCTGGCAGATGAAGCTGAAATATATTTTTCACCACATTGCATACATAATCCGGCGGGAACATTTTTGATTACATAGAGTTGTCCTTCGAGCCGGTAATCAAAATTTCCCACGGTAATTTGCTTAATTTCTCCATTACAGAAAAAACATACTTGGCGTTTATCGCCCATACTCTTGTCTCCAGGCTGACTTCGTTGATAGGAATTTTTCCAGATAGGCAGTGAAGGGATATAGGCGAAGAGAATGACTATCAGGCTGTTTTGAGTCTCGGCGCAAATCACATGCACAGGTTTCTTTCCTGAAAAGCCAAGAATCAGATAGCTGCCTCCTCTACTTGGATGTTTATGGATTTCCAGTATTTTGCCGAATAAAATGGCATCTTCGATTTCAGTAATATGGATCTTACCCTCAGTCAGAAACCGCATAACGTGTTCGGAGACCAAATATTGTGATTTTTTAACTCTTTCCGCTATCCAATCAATCTTTTTAAAAGGGTCGGCAAATTTCATAAAGTTATAATTAAGCGATCGCTATTACGAAAAAGGAGTTTAGCTGCTAAGCTCAAAAATCAGGCTCCATTACAAGAAATTCTTTTTGCACCTGCCGTATCAAGTGAATAAAAATATACTTCAATGAGCTATGAACCTCTGGAATTGCCAGCGCCACCTTTTCCAAGAAAAAGGTAGCGCCTGATTTATACGCTCTTTCCATCAATTCATAATTGGGCTTGATCGTATAACAAACAACCGGTAAATCCGGAAACGCCTTACGAATCTGTTGCATGACATCCAAACTGATGTCTATTGCACGATTGCGATCATTATATTTTTGTTGTGCCTGTTCTACCCAAAAAAGATCAATCAAAACGATGTCCGGAGACTCCTTTTTAATTAATGCTTCCCACGCATCGATTTCGCCACTTTTAATCAGTTCAAAACTAACTCCAATCCCTTGCGTTGACGCATCGAGGGATTTAGAAATAGCGTCTATCCAGTTATCGTCCCAGGCCAGCTCTTCTTCCGCATGCTTCCCTCTGAAAAGATCACTGAAAATATCATCAAAAAACAATATTTTTATTTCCATTTCATTCCCTCCCGTTTGTATTGATGATATTGAATACCAATTTAACTAAGTACGGATTTTCTTCTTTATAAATTTTCCCCCCTAGAGCTTCCATGATGCTTAAAACCTGTGGCCAGCCTCTGCCGGAAACGGTTTTATATGGCAACCCATTATCTTGAAACGTGATAATAATCGTTTTGCCTTTTAATTCTACATTGATATCAATTTTCCCGATTACAGTGTCCTCTTGTTGTTGTCGGGCAATTATCGATCGCGTACTATTGGTAAAAAGGTTCTCAAAGATATCTTCAAGCTGCTCATAGGTCCCGGTAACTTTTTTATTTATCAGATTGTTGTCCTCAATACAAAGGTTAATGATCAGATGCGGATTGCTAGCCCTGAGCTGGCTGATGTAGGCACTCAACCATTTTAATAATTGAATATTTTTTTGCCTTCTTTTTAGTATCAGTCCCTGTTCATGAAGACTGGACAGCAATACTTCCAAGCCTACAAGTGCTTTAGATACCTCAGGATCACAATATACCTCAGGAAACTTTTTAACCAGAGTGCCCTTTAACGACGCTAAACAATAAAATCCAGGATTATGTATCTGATGGCTGATAATTGAAAGGTGCCTAGCCACCCTTTCATTTAGCAGAAAAGATTTAAACAGGGAATTATACAACGACAGAAAGGGTTGCATTTTAAGAAAAGGCTCAAATTTCGGCCTTCTGGAACCTAGAACGACAGCTCCCAAATCCTGGCTGAGCATGTGCAGTGGATAAATTACGTAAGATTTGATATGGTCATTGCATTTAATAATGAAATCCCGCTCCTTTTGTTTCAGTCCGGGATAGGTTGAAATTCTATTTCGAAATCGAATTAAGCGGCGATCATCTGCTTTTCCCTCCACCGGATATGTGATGTCGCTACCATCACTTAAAACACTGTCAGAGGAGGCAACAAAATCTTGAAGGAATACTTCCATCACTTCGTCACCGAACCATGCAACCAGACGAACGTTTGACGTACTTAGCCCTCCTGTTTTAAAGAAACCATAACCAATATCAGCAGAGGAAAGCTTTTGATAGGCACCTATTGCGTCTCTGAAATTAACGATCGTATCTGTAGCAATGAATCGGGATAGACTTGCTAGCTTCCGATGAGCTGTATTAATGGCAACTCTGTTTTTGATGTCTATAATATAATTCATAAACAGGGGACCATATTTTTGAGCGAAATCATCAACCAGTTCTTTTTCAGATTGATTATACGGCTCTCTACCCCGGTAGCGGCTTAACTCGATGGTGCAGAAAGTACTCCCACCCCTTTTAATTGGTACAATGATAATACTCGCCGTAGGTTTTTTTATCTCTTGTACATATTCATCATTCATTTCCTGACGAATCTGTAAAAAAGGGTTAGGCTCGCCCTGAAAAGTTTTTGACCAAATATCCTCGACAAGAATAGATTTACCGGATTGAATGACCCTCCCTGTAAAGCCCCCCTGGGGATCGAACGGATGCAGACCCATCCCGTCCCGCAACCATGGCTTTTTATCTTTGATAATGAAAAGCTTTTCCACGGGTCCGCTTTTGGGTAACAAATTTATCTGGCCTATATCCGCATCTATCCCCACCATCAAAAGACTTAACACTTCATGCAAGATGGTTCCCACCGCTGATTCATCGCCGGAAATTGCCAGAGAGGCGATTCTCTCGAGAAGACGCTCAGCGCTAATTCTTTTTCTCTTCATTTTACTTAACCAGTAACCTCTGGGCAGAGCTCGTAAAATGCTGCCGAATTTAATTGGCTATACCTTAGGTATCGGATAGGTTCTGTAGACCAGCCTGCGTCTGGCAATATAGGCAATTTTTTTCATAATTAAATACCCCATCTGAAAATTCTGATAAAAGAGAAGTTGAAGTTCATCGTTCCGAAAGCGAATTGCTTTTGTCGGCATCAGTGTTTTTGCATCACTGAGATATTCATGTTTTTTAGATTCAACCAAGGATGAAAAACCTATGGCACCACCGGCCCCAATTGTTTCCAAACGGACGATTTTTCCAGAAAGGGTTTCTAGTTGTAAACCCACCTCGCCCTCTAAAATAACATAAAAGTAGTCTGCCGACCTTTTTCTTTTATTCAGGTACACATCACTGTCGTACATTCTTAGTTCAGCAATGCCAGCGATGCTTTCAAGCATTTCATCAGACAAATCTTCGAAAAACCGAACAGGCCTAAGAATGCTTTTATCAACCATGCGATCATCCTCCTGTCTATAGCATTATCTTATAGAAAGCATTTCAGGAAGCCAGAGAGAAATGCCGGGATAAAAAAGCAAAATCATTGCTACAATTAACATCATGATGGCAAAAGGTAAATTACCTTTTGCGATGGTCCAGAGATTATCTCTTGCAATTGCCTGAATTATAAAAAGGTTCAAGCCGACCGGCGGTGTGATAAGAGCCATTTCGATAAATACCATTAAAACGACTCCGAATACAATAACATCAAGTCCCAGAATAGGCATCAACGGATAGATCACTGGAATGGTAAGCACTGTCATGGCAAGGCCGTCCAGAAACATCCCCATAACGATATACATTGCAAGCAGACAAAAAATCACTACCCCATGGGAAAATCCCGATGTAACAATCCATTCTGTAAGTAATCTTGGGATTCTCAAATGAGCGACTAGATTGCTAAGCAACATGGCGCCGATCATAATCATCATGAGTGAAGATCCCAATATCGCACTTTCTTTTAGAATGTTGATAAACGTTTCCCAGTCGATTTGTTTATAGATAATTGCCGTAATAAGGCAATATACGACAAAAACAGCAGCAGCCTCTGTAGGCGTAAAGATTCCTGTATAAATACCGCCTAAAACAATTCCGGGCGCCAAAAGTCCAAGAAAAGCGTCCTTGGTCGCGGTTATTTTTTGCTCCCAGGTAAAAGAAACCCTCTGGTATTTTCCGGTAAGAAGGCTTGCAAAAAAAACATACGTGACAAAAAAACCGACCAATATGGCAGCTGGAATGAATGCGGCAGCAAATAACGAGGCAACTGACGTATTTGTTAAAAAGCCATAAACAATCAGGCCGGCACTGGGAGGAATAAGAACGCCAAGCGCGCCACCAGCGACACTTCCATAGGAGATTTCCTTGGTGTATCTGTTGGCGAGTAGTTGAGGAATGGCGATTAAGCCAATCGCACCGGCTACAGCCGTACTAACACCGATCATTGCTGAAACCAAAGCACAGGCAACAATAGTAGCCATTGAAAGTCCGCCGGGGAGCTGACCGCTCCACTTACTAACCATATCGTAAATTCGCTCTCCAATACCGCACTTGGCCATAATTACACCGCCCATAATAAACAGGGGGATCGCCAGAAGAACAAAATTATACAGGGTTTTTTCAATAATAACAGGCACCATCGTCAAACTTTGAAATTCTCCGAAATTAGCAAACATACCTATTATCCCGGTCATACCCAAGGCGATGCCGACGGGGACGCCACCAATTAAAAAACAAAGAATCAGTATGATGATTCCCAAAAAAGGCAAGGCATATATAAAGTATACGCCGAATACGATAGCAGTCATAAAACCGCAAATCAGTACTAATGGGAATGTTTCATAAACTCCAGATTCCTTTTTCAGGGATGTCAGCGATTTAATATCCAGCAAAGTATTTCGAAGCACCTGCAAAAACAGCATACTCATGGTAAGCGGAAAAACAAAATCTAAAATCCACTTGGAGTATTGTAACAGACCGATACTTTTTATATCATTCTGATAGGCATCCAAGCACGTGTGAGATCCATAGTATCCGACGATTGCTGTAAATGTCAAAACAACGATATTGGTTGCGATTCCAAGAGATAAACTGGAAGATTTAGGCAACCTAGAAATGAAAACATCAGCAACGATTTGTCTTCTTTCTTTTGAGGCATAGGATGCAGCCAGCAAAACGAACCACATCAGGGTAAAAAGTGAAACTTCGAACACCCACGTTGTCGGTTTACCAAAGATTCTTCGCGTTATGACTTCGTAGTTCGCAAAAATACTAACGAAAAACATGGCAGCACCGGCGACGGTTCCAAAAGTAAGTGAAAGAAAATCGATAATATTAGCACGGTTAGGGTGAAGCCCTGAGTCGGGTGTTTGCATGCGTTTTATTTCCTCGGACGAAGCGATTAAATCTCTTGGGGGTTATAAAATTAGTCCTTTCACTTATTTCTGGCCTGAATCATATAACCCCATAATTTTTCACCCATTTCTTTACCGCATCGTTTGATTATCAATTCATGCATTGCCGGGTAAGCAAGTTTTCTTAACTTGACCCTTTCATCATCAGATAAAAAGTTCATCTCTTTTACAAGCCCGCCTTTAAACTTCTGATATGTCAGTTCTGTTTCTTTGGCAATATATTCCCGAGCCCATAGAGCAATTTCCTGCGCAGCATCTTCCAGAATCTTTTGATTTTCGGATGTCAGTTTTTTCCATTTATTCATGGTCATTGCATGCCAGAACTGAAGAAAGGGGCTGGCATAATCCTGAATAATATAGGGTGTGGCCTCATACCATTTTGAGAAATAAAACCGTCCGGGACCTGTACAGGCGCCATCGATAGTCCCTCTCTGAAGCGCCATAAAAACCTCTTTTATGCTCAATTCAACGGGGATGGCGCCAAGCGCCTTGTACATGGCCGCTTGTGCGGTTCCACTTGCTCTCATTTTCAAATTCTTGTAGTCGGCCACTGTGTGAATTGCCTTTTTATTGGTGCCGACAACCGAAGTCCCATAGGAAATGGGCGTCAGGAGTTTTGCCTTTAATTTGGTTGCAAACATGTTATCCGCAATTTTGCGCACTTCAGGCATATCTAAAAACCGATAAAAATGTTCATAATCGTCCCAGCATCCCTGCGCTCCAAATGAACTGATAAATTCAAGTTCCGGAGATCTTGCCCCGACATAAGCAACATGTAAAAGTGCCATGTCAACGCTGCCGTTTACGATAGCCTCAATTTCGCTTTTCGAGTCGTATAGCTCACCTGACGGGTAACGAATAACAGTGATGTTGCCATTGCTCTTTTTTTCCACAACGTCTTTGAATTTATCGGCAGCCAGTTCCAAGCAACTTCCGGGAGACAAGTTGCTTGACAGGCTCAGTTTAATTTTTTGGGTGGCTTCGGATTGAATCGGCCCGGCAAAGAAAAATAAAACTCCCAGCACAATGGGAACAAACCGATAAATTGGTCCAAGCAATAACCTGTTTTTCATTAATTCTCCTTTGATCTTATTTTTCTTAGGACTCATGCAAAAGTGGATGCCCATCATCTTTTTTAAACAGCTTCAGCCACTACCAGTTTATCACGACCGATAGCATTACAGACTGAATGTCGTTATCTAATGTGGCGTCGCTTAATTCACTGTTTAGCGCCCCGGACGGATATCCAAACTGCTCTTCAAGAGAAGCGTCGTAACCATGAATAGCGTCGGATTCGCTGCTCCCCACAAATCCATACATATAGGCAAATCCAATTTTCAGGTATTCAACCGGTTTTACGGAAAAACCAAGCGTTACGGTGTGATCGATCTCGGTAGGAACATAGGGGTTTAAAAAATTATCATCCATTGGATTATCGTTGAAATGATAACCCAGGGACACCTTATACATTTCGGAAATAAAGTATTCGACACCGACCCCGAAAGTTAACTGGTCATCCACATTGACGGGAACTTTCATCGACATTGCACTGAATTCAAGTTCCATTTCATCCCAATGGCTGTCCCAGTTGATATATTTAACATCGCACGACAGTCTCAAAGAAGGGATAGGCATATAACTTATTCCCAGACCGGCATTTTGCGGAAACTGAAGATCCTTCACTTTGACATCCTGCTGCCGGATATCAGTATCTCCCATCTTAATATATCCATCGGCATGTTTTGTTTCTAAATCCGAAAGAAATGTGGGGCTTTCGTAGTACAAACCCACGCTTAAGTTATCAAATGGCTTGTAAAACAAACCAACTGCGCCAGAAAAGCCCCAGCCATCCGCTTGCCCCATATCAACATACGCCGCTCCCATAGGAAAACGCATGTCCAAAGAGGCGTAATCAATGCCCAGACGAACTCCGACTGAAAGATCAGGGGTTATATCGTAAGTAAATGCTGGCCCCAACCTCAGGTGAAGAAGTTCAGACGAAGCGTTTACTGACCCGAAATTTTTTGACCACACCGAATAGTCTGTTGCGACCGCATCAACAGCGGCAATTGTAAAGCCGTAAGCAAATCTATCGGATTTGTGGGAAAAACTCATTCCGGGAGCCAAAAGGAGCCAGTCTTTATCTGTTGACGTATATCTTTGACTATCCGTCCCGTTATAGGTGTAATCGAAGTCGGGAAAAATAAAGATAAGATTTAAGTCTAAACTGTTTCCCTTGGTTTCTGAAATTACGGCAGGATTAAAATTCATATTGCTGGGATCTTCTCCGTTGGCAATTGAGGTGCCTCCCCGCGCCATTGAGTCCGCGTTATATCCTATTGGCCGAGTAAAATCTATGAACGCATCGGCATTTTGGATTCTGGAAAAGAAACACAATACAATAATAATGAAAAATCCAATTTCTAATCTTTTCATCTTTTTCCTCATCTTTCCTCTTATGCACAAATAATAATAAACCACTTGAATAAACGTCGAATACTCAATGTCGTTTTCAGGATATCGAAAAACTTTTCAAAGTACTGGATCATCCTTGGTATGCTTGTGATGGTTGACAAAGTTGGGGAGGAGAGATAGTCTGTTATATGAATTCAATCGATTCGGCACATGAATCAAAACCTGAATTCAGCGTTTCCCATTTTGGTGCTGTCTAAAAATACAGGAGAGCGGAAGCCTTGCCCAATACATCGGCTCAAAAATGAGAAACCCTCCAAGATTGCCGATCTCACCACATCTCCGATATCAATGTCCATCCCGTGTAGGCGGCCATAGCGGAACGAACGTTTCCTTGGATCGGCGGCAAGATCGACAATTGTTTAACTTGGGTAAAAATCAAGACCCAGTATAAGATTTTTTAACGAGAGGGCAAAAATTAAACATGATCTCTGAAGCTTAATTCCCCCTCTTCATAATGCGTACACGTCATATTGTGTACATCCCTGACCCATCTTTTCCAGACGGAACCCGCTTTAGTCCTGTTAACGGTACACTGGCCTTGATTCGGATTTGTAGGGTCCGCGATTTCCCATTTGCAGTTTCGACAGGGCTTCTTGGTGCCCATTTCAATATGTAGCTGACTTTCAACAACACTCATGATGTGCCTCCATTTGTAAAATGATTTTAAGAGGTCTATGGTTTACCTCCGGTATGCGGCCATGGACGGCCGAATACCGGAGACAGGTATAGGTTTTGGACTGTGTTTTTACAGATCGGCGTCGATAAATTCGTAATCCTCCGCGCCGAATTCCTGCTCGTTTCTGGCGATAATCGTATTCTGCCCATAGGTTGGTATGTCGACGAACCTGGCGCTGAAGCCCGCCACCCGGACGATCAGATCCTGATGTTTTTCAGGTTCTTTCTGGGCCGCCTTCATTTCGGCGGTACTGACCACGTTGAACTGCACGTGATCGATATTCAGGTCATGCCAGGTATCCATATACGCATGCCATACGTTAAAGCCATGTTGACTTCTCATAATAGGCAAAGACAGACGTTGGTTCAAAAGATTTGCCTTCTGATTTTTTTGCACCCTGGAGACCGATCGCAAGACGGCGGTGGGTCCCTTGGTGTCCGTACCCATATAGGGTGAGATCCCTCCGTCATCGGCGGCCTCGCCCCCGTACCGTCCGTCCGGGGTGGGGCCGGTTCGTGAACCGATCTCCATATAAAGCCCGACCGCCTGTCCTACGGGTAATACGGGGCCGCCGGAATAATTGGTGATCTTTCTCATTTCACCGCCGATGATGTCTTCATAGAAATCCTTAATGATTGCATCGGCATACTCATCATCATTTCCCCACTTGGGAGCGTTTTTAAAATCCTTCCGCATTTCTTCAAAACCGTCCCAATTGGCCTTCAGCGCATCCATGAGCTGCTTCATGGTGTACTTTTTCTCATCATAAATAAGCTTTTTAATGGCAACCAATGAATTCGCGGCTACAATGGTGGTAATCGGATTGTGCCAGCCGTTGGGTTGTTCGGAAAGCTCGCATGCGTCTCGGCCGAGTTCCATGCAGCCGTCGTCAATACTGGAAACGAACGGCATCTGGAGAAATTTTCCTTCAAAATAACGCAAGGTGTCTTTGCACCTGATGACCAGACTGGCTGCGTACTGGTACTGTACTTTGAACGCTTCCCAGAGTTTCTCGAAGGTATTGAAATCCTCCGCGTTGCCGGTCTTCGGGCCCAGCTGCATATCGGCGTATGACCAGTCGTAGCCGTCATTCAGCGTAACCTCCATGATCTTTGCCGGGAAAATGGAACCGCCGCCTTCAGAACGGGTCTTTTGGGTTTTTCTTCTTCCATGAATTCCGGGAGACATACAAAGGACATTTACCCAGTTGTGGGCCTCCTCGTCAGTCGCACCCTTTCCCTCGGTGCTGAATTTGCCGTACTCCTTCATCTGTTGGACGCCTATCTCGTCATGCTTGATGGAAGGATATCCCAGGCCGTCCCGAATACAACCAAATACCAGTTCCTTGGTCTTTGAGCGTCCCTTTTTTGAATACCGGAACATAAGAGACGGTTCCGTGGTCCGGATGTTTCTCGTTGCCTCCAAGATCGCATCGGTCATATCGTTGCAGGCATCGGACCCATCCGGAAGCGTACCGCCGAGGGAGATAATAAAAAGGTCATTGGATCCCGGAAAAATTTCCCGGTAAGCACGGGATTTGCCGGCCCCGTGTTCGGAGACCTTGAGCCGCTCCATCTCGACCATCTCAACTACATCCGCATGGGTCATGGGCTGGAAGGACTTATCGATCACACTATTTTGGTAATAGGGCCACAAAAGGGTATCCTCTTTGTGGGCCATACCGCTTGCATAACGGTCAATGGCATGGCAAAGTAGATAAGTATACCATTTTGCCTGGAAAGCGTCTTTAAGCCCTTTGCACGGTTCGGCCGGAACCCGTTGATTGATATCGGCAATCTCCAGCAGTTCCTCTTTACGTTTGGGATCGGTTTCGAAGTTTTCAGCAACGATTTTGCATAGCCTGGCATGGCGTCTGGCCCATGCGATAACCGCCTTGTCCACGAGAATCATCGCTTCCCAGTTATCGATCTTATCTAACCACGCAAGGCCTTTTGTCGCGTCCCACGGCATTTCAGCCATTTTGTCCTTGGCCATTTGGATGTTTGCTTCCGCCAACTCGATCCGTTTGAGCAGGCCGTCTTCGAGGACCGTTTCATAAGGCGGTACGATACTGTTATAACCGGTGGCAAACCCCGGGGCTTCCATGGTACTGACCTGGTACATCCGTTGAAGATCCTCTGGATCAAAGTAATGCTCGCATTTGCTCTGCATGCTGTACGGCACCCAGTAATCCATTATCTCTCTGGCTTCCTCCACTGGCTGAGGCGCGTAATCGGTGATCAGGTAATCGGCGACAGCCATATAGGCAAGTTCGGGATAGAGAGGAAACATGTTCGGATCTTCGGCATGGTATCCGATGATAAACTCGTCATCCTGTAAAACAACCGTGCATTTGTTCAGAATGTTGGCCAGCCCCAGCGCCCTGCGCATCACTTCCGGCTTTCCTTCGCTTGCTTTATGCGCTTCGGTCAGCAGCCGCATTCGCTCGATTCCGGCGCAAACCCCCTTTTCCACAAACTCCCCCGCCGAAGCATGTTTCCACCTGCATCGGGCTTTCAGTCTTTTGGTCCTTTCCGTGGACGGCTTGGCCAGGTGCTCGTGCAGTTCCTCATCTGGAATCTCATTTTCTGCAGCATATTCCAAGGGAAACTCCACCTTCTTTCCTTTATAATCAATCGCTTCCGCAGTTGTTACCATTATGGTCCCTCCTTGTGGGTTTTAAATTATTTGGAAAGTTGCAAGTCTTCGGCAGTGATCTCCTGGTCGGCGAAAACGGGCTTCGATAACCAGTATGTCCCTTTTTCGTCTCTAACCTGTACAACGAAATCACCTTTTCCTGGTTCAAAATCATCGGCATCTTCAGGAATCGCAAAAAAGTTTTTGTGTTCTCCATAAGTGGTCATTTTTTACTCCTTTCAATTAATAGTTGAGCAAGAGTCAATTGTCATAGGGCCTTACAACGTGACATAGAAAAATAGGCATAATATCTTGTGGTTCATTGTCCGACTTAGACGCCATATGTTGTTCTCGAACAATTCAGTGATGTTGTTAAGGATAAAGATAGTTAATAACATTGGCAGGTAGTCTCATTTTTTTTGCTTATCACCTCCCATCCCCACCATGCCGCCAATGGTAATCTTTTTTATGCCGGCTGCTTTTAGCGCTTGGACTAGCGGTTTAAGGTTGCCGGCCGGCATATTCTTCACGTTTTTAAATTGATATTCATCATGCCTGCCGAGGAATCGATATTTGGACTCGCCATAAACATGATAAGGCAGGGCATCGACGCCGTGGATATTATATTCAACAAATTGCCGCAAAAACTCTACATAGGCTTCGAAATCTTTATTCGTGTCATTAAAGCCCGGAATGATAGGAAGGTGTATTCGGACATTCGCTCCCGATTCGAGAAGTTTTTGAATGTTGCTTAAAATTGGTTCCAAGGGCCATCCCACGGTCTCTTTGTGTTTTATCGGGTCGAGAGATTTTATATCTACCAGAAACATATCGACATAGGGCAAGAGCGGTTGAATTTTTTCCCATTTTGCAAAACAACTGGTCTCAATGCCCACATGGATTTGTTCTTCCTTTAATTTCTTCGCTACTTCCAACGTAAATTTGGGGAATAGCAGGGGGTCTCCCCCGCTGATAGTAACGCCACCACCGCTGTTTTTATAAAATGGCCTGTCGGATATCACTTCCTTGATAATAGCATCAAACTCTAATTGCTGACCGACGGCTTCCCTTGCTCCGGTTGGACATGCTTCAATGCAACTCATATTCACGCAACCAGCGCACTTGCTGCGGTCAATGTTAAGAACTGGTTTGCCGTCAGCACTTGTCTCCATTGTTGAAGCTCCGCTGGGACAGACTTCAACGCATTTTCCACAATGAACACACTTGTCGGAATGATAATAAAATTCTTTTTCTGTGTGCTGCGTCTCAGGATTGTGGCACCATGGACAGTGCAAGGGACAGCCCTTGATAAAAATCGTGGATCGGATTCCAGGACCGTCTTGAAGGCAGAATTGTTGAATTTCTGTGATAAGCGGTATTTTCATATGCAACATCCTTGATAGTCATGACCGCCAGCAAAGCGGGAAGCTCGACGAGTGAACCGCTCAAGGCGGTTATAGCAGCAATGCAGTCTCACAAACGCACAAGTGAACAAATTGCTCAAAAGCAGGGACCTGGTTAACCTTCCGAAGTCAAATTAAAAAACTAACTGTTACTATAGTTTCACACGAATTATGAGTACGATTCTACTTGGCAAATATTTTCTTGTCAACCATCTTTTTTATAAACCACTTCAAAATTTTGAATTATATTTTGTTTTGACTGACAAAAACCATGCAGAAAGGATGTAATCAGAAACAAATACAGATTGTTAAAATCAAATTGAGTCAAGATTTCAGTAACCCATCATTCGTAACCAATCATTCGTAGAGCGCATCACCAGCAAGGTGTGAAGTGAACGCATCCGCTTACCAACCATTCGATTCCAAATTAATTAAGTTCTGATAATATATGGGAAAAAGATATTGAATATCGCCAATAAATCGCCTCAACAACCTGATAATAAAGAATATATAGTTTTATGCCGTTTCGCCGAAAAGAATTTGGGATATATCAAATAAAGCCTGAATAATGCTCAAAAATAACTTTGATCGTCGTTTCGGTCACATCGCAACAGCCATACGATTGATGGGACATTCTTTTCGGCCAATCGCCTAAGCGTCACAGGGTGCCCGCAACCCTTGTCAAAGCGATGTCGAATTTCACTTTTGTCATGATGGGCGCTGATAGCGCATTCAGGTAAAAGCATTGCACGGCCATTGATTTGAATTCGATCGTGGCAGGGTTGGAGTGGGGTGACGGAATTTTATAGGATTCCGGCTTCCCCCCCACATAGCGATAAAAAAGGGTTTCTCTTTTAATTTGGCTTCATCAAGGCCCGTGCTGCTGAAGTGATAAAGAAACTATACGAGATGCATGGAAAAATTCGTCAAGAATCCAGAACGGGATGGTGCTGATCGGAACCGATGCAATTGGCTTGCATGGCTTTCACCCACTCTTTTTTTTCAGACCTTGTCAGCGTGAAGGGATGCTCCAGGGGTTCCGGCACCAGGGTCAGTCCGTTCTGCAAGCGTACCGGACCGCCGACAAAACTGAGCTGGCCGTTGCGATCGGGTCGATAGCTGAGGCCGTTGACCACTTTGCCGCACAGCAGTTTTTCAAACATCACGACCAATCCCCTGGCAGGTGAGCGTATGGCGGAACTTCCTTGGGATTCGACAATCTCTATCCCCCGCTGAATGGTACGATCCATTATCTGCCGGACTTTCTCGGCCGACAGCAGTCCTTCTGCCACGCACCGTTCGATGGATAGAGTCACACCATTGACAAATGTCACTTCGCTGCCTTGCAGCGGAATCATGTTGTTGTTGTGTTCACCGATCACCTGGGCACAAACATCGAGGACGCCATGGCCTTCCGCCTCAAGGGCTTGCCAGATAAAATGGCGGAAGCGGGCCGAATCCAGTTCTCCACCGAACCCTAAAATCTTGTTTGCGTTCACCCCTGCGTCCAGAACCACTTGCATCAAACGGAGTCCGATGGGATTGGTAACAAAGATATTCAAGGCTTTGGGGCTTGCACCATGGGTGCAGGCCACCACCTGCTTCAGCACCGCTTGGTTGCGGGACAGAAGTTCTTCCCGGGTGGGCGGCTTACCGATAGGTTCCAATGTGTCCGGGTTGATGGGCGCTGGCTTGCGGCCCTGGCCGATGGTATGAATGAATACATCCACCGGCTCCTCATCAGACGACGCAGCGGCAAAATCATTGTATGTGCGAATCTCGATGTCGGACCGGCAACCGTCGGGGCCTTCGAGGTACATCCGATCGGTCAGATCCATGACATTCCCGGTCGCTGGCCCATGACTGTTGGTCCGCACCAGTCCTATCACTTTCTTTACGATACGTGACTTGGCTACCTGCAGTATGGTCTCTTTGCCAATCCCGCCGCTCGCACCGGTAACACTGACAACCATTTTGGGCAGCAACACGCTCTGGGCCCTGTCACAAAGCCGATCTAACCGTCCCAGAATTCGTTCATGCAATTCCCGAACATTTTTGACGCGATGCGCGCGGTTGATCAACGCTGTTATGTCCTCGGCAAAATCGTCGGTTAACGGCATTTTTCGCTTGCGTAGGGCAGCCAGGACGTCCTGGGCGCGTTGATGCCAGTCGGGATCACTGATAATGGGTGTCATATGCATCCGTTCAATCATGGACTGAGTAATTTCCGATTAAATAATCGCATATTAACTTAGATCTCGTTCTTTGTAAAACAGGTTTTGGTGATTTTGATGAAATCGCAAAAAGCAGCTTACCCCGGCTTTTATTGGATGAAAATAACTTTTTTAAAAGCCATCAGTGTTACATTATATTGCTTTTTTTTAGAGTATCATTCTATTCTAAATAAAAAGTCATCCGGAACGTCTGCCCGGTCCGCTTATCCGTTCCGGTCTGGCACCGTCATTTTCATGCTGAATTGAACTTGCCAAACCTTCAGCGTAAGTAATAAAATAGATGCCAATAATTTTTTTGGTACAAAAGGAGTGATTGTGGGGAAAAACAACAAAAAGGAGGCGATTTTGGCGGCGGCGCAGGAAATCTTCTCCGAAAAAGGACTGCGTGATGCAACCATCACCGAAATCGCTCAACAAGCCGGCGTGGTCGACTCGATCATTTACCACTATTTCAAGAACAAGGAAGACCTGCTGTACTGGGCGCTCGCCAAACAGATGGAATTAGCGCTCAAAGAGCTCTCCTTTCACTTTGAGGGAATCATGGGACCGGTCTCCAAGCTCGGCAAGATGGTCTGGTTCCACCTTTACATGAACGACTACAATACCGGCAACGCGCGCATCTACAAGAACCTGCTATTCGAATGCCGTTCCAACAAGACGTTCCACAAGCACGAAAGCCGCAAAGCGTTACAGAAATACACCCGGGTGCTGGTGGATATTCTTCGCCTGGGGGTGAATGATGGTTATTTTCGCAATGATTTGAATCTCATCCTGATCCGGGACATGATCTTCGGATTTCTGGATGAGGAGTCCCTGGCCTGTCTTTCCGCCCATGAAATATCCGAGACGCTGCCCGATTTCGACGCCATCATGGAGTTGATTCTGACCATGATCGAAGCGCGGCCCGCCGACGGCGTTCAACCCAACGAAAAGGCCAACAAGGCCGATCTCGTCCGCGAGGCCGCCAAGGATATTTTTGCCGAAAAGGGATTCAACAAATCCACCACCGTGGAGATCGCCAACCGCGCTGGCGTGGCCGAGGGGACGATCTATGAGCATTTCAAAAACAAGCAGGACCTTCTGTTCTCCATTCCCAGGGAGCAATTCGCCGCCTATCGGAGGCAGATGGAAGAAGCCCACCGATCGAGCAACGCCTTGGTCCAGCTGCGCCAGATGATGTGGAGCCACTTCTGTATCTTTGTTTCTGACCGGCGCTTTCTGTTGGTCTATCTCAACGATATCAAATTGAATAAAAACTTTTACACCACCGACGCCTATCCCAATTTCATGCACTACCTGGACCCGCTTTACGACATCCTCGAGCAGGGCAAAAGGAAGCGGCTGTTCAAGCCGAACCTGAACAACCGCATCTACCGCAACCTTTTTGTGGGCGCGTTCACCCACATGGCCATCCGCTGGTTCATTATCGGCGGTGCCAGCCCGCTGACGGTCATGGAAGAATTCAGTCAGGCGTGTGACCTGCTCTGCCGCGCCGTGCTGATCGATCCGTGGAATTCATGAATTTCCCAAAGAAAGATTGATGAACGCGTAAAAAGTCACCATTGTGGCGGATTCGAAAAAAGCCCGATATCGGCGCCTGCGCGAATCCTTTGTCACTTCGGCGTACGCTCAGCATGCCTCATTCCTCAGGATCCGTAAGCCTTGATCTCGGGCTGTTTTCGAATCCGCCAAGATTTCAGCTGAATACGAGCGTTTCAGCGGGTCATCACGCTGATTGCTTGGCTTCACCCGTGACGCATCGAACATGCGCTACGGCCCTGGCCGAGAAGTGGTCAGTCATAAACGTTTCCTGAATATTAATCTTTTTCACAGCCGGCCTCTTTGATTGTTGGCTACGTAGTTGGTTTTTTTTATAAACGCTGACGATAGCCCACGATTTCAAGGTTTGTCAGGCTTTTCTAATGGCAGCGGTGGTTAACGTTCAACTATATCGTCTATCGGTGTAAAAAAATAGTTGACAAGATATTTGAATTATATTTGAATAGCACTCAGTTAATATATTTATCAAAGTCAAATTTAATTTATTCATTAAAACGGATTGAAAGGAGAAAGAGATGGCAGAAACTAAGAAAAAAGGAAAAAAAAAGGAAAAAGAGCCGGATATTGTCTTTTTCCATCCTGATTTGTTTGAGGTTCCTGAGGACGGCTCAGCTCCATTTTTAAAGGGCTATCGCTGCAAGAAATGTAACCAGATCGACTTTCCCAAAATAAGCCCTTGCCCCAATTGCTGGGGTGAGGAATTCGAAATGGTTGCGCTTAGCAGAGAGGGAACCGTTTACAGCGCAACGGATATTTATATCGGCCAGGCCGGTATGGAGACCCCCTATGTTTTCGGATACGTTGATTTGCCGGAGGATTTAAGGATCTTTGCCCAATTTGAGGCTGATGTCGAAACCATTAACTGTGGTGATAAAGTTGAAGTGGTTGAAGGAATAATCCGCATGAACAATGACGGCCTTCCTTTGAAAAGTTATAAATTTAAAAAAATAAACGAATAGATGCGAGTCATATTGGGGAGGGTATATGAAATTTCAAAGAGACGTCTATATCGCAGGAGTCGGAGAAACTGACTTTAAACGTCAAAAAACCGATTTTGATGCCTTGGGACGGCAAGCGGCTTTTCAAGCGATAAAAAGCTCAAATATCGATAAGCCGGATATTATCCAAAGCGCCTATGTGGGCAATGCCACCAATGGCCTGGTCACCGGTCAGACCGTGTTTACCAGTCTTGGCATGTGTGGACACATGCCGATTATCAATGTGGAAAGTGCCTGTTCGGCCGGCGGGATGTCGGTGTATTGCGCCATTAAGGATGTAGCAACGGGACTTACGGATATATCTATCGGCGTAGGGACTGAAAACCACTCAATGCATAGGGCATCCGGATCTGCCTTTTCCCCCGCCATGACAGATATTGAAACCATGCACGGGGCCGTGATGACGGGAAAATATGCCTTAAGGGCAAGGCGGTATATGTACGAAACCGGTGCAACAATAGAAGATTTGGCGCTGATTACTGTAAAAAACAGAAAACATGCCGCAAACAATCCCCATGCTTGGTTCAAGGGAGACATCAGCGTGGAAGAGGTCGTCAATTCAAGAATGGTTGCCTATCCGTTAACACTGCAACAATGCTGCGGAATTTCAGATGGTGCGGGCGCCGTAGTGGTTTGTACAAAAGAGATGATAAAAAAACTGGGCATTGAAAAACCGGTTAAGGTGAACGGTTCCGTCGTGCGGTCCGGTCCTTATCATAACCGTCCGCGCGATATTACCGCCGACGACATTACCGAAGCAACCGCTGAACAGCTTTACGAGGAATCGGGTATCGGACCGGAAGATGTGGATATCCTTGAAGTGCATGATGCGTTCACGATTGCCGAACTCCTGTACTATGAATGCCTCGGGCTGTGTAAGAAAGGAGACGGTCTCAAATTTTTACGTGATGGGCAGGCAACGTATGGCGGGCAATGTGTTGTAAGTCCTCGAGGAGGGATGTTGTCCTACGGTCATCCCATCGGAGCATCCGGTGCGGCCATGATTGCATCGCAAGTCAAACAGCTCCGGGGTGAATGCAATGGCTATCAGGTTGATCCGATACCGAAAATAGCCATGACCCATGTCACCGGCGGAGGATTATCGGGAACCGAGCACGCTGCCTGTACGATGCACATGTTGTCAGCTGCCTGGTAAGATGTATCGGCTCATCGTGGATTCGTGTGAAAACCAAACTTGTGGTTTTAATTTTCGCCGAAAATCAGTGGGGAAAATTCACACCAATCCGAGATGAGCCGTTGTATCTAATCATATGTTTTTGTAATTTTTTATAGGTAAAGGAGGGACCGAGAATGGGTGGTATAAAAGATAAGGTCGCAGTCGTTTCCGGTGTAACGAACGAGATCGGTGAAACCATCAGCCTAAGATTTGCTGATGAGGGCGCGAAGGTTGTCGTCTGTGATATCGACCAACAGCGGGTAGACACCATCGTTGAAAAAATCAAGGGAAAAAATCAACAGGCAATGGGGTTTGCAGTGAATTTTTCAGACCCCGAAAATGTTAAGAAAACCATTGATGAAATCACGGATAAATTTGGGGCCATCGATGTTCTGGTGAATAATCTGGATGAATCGCAAGGCTGGGAGATTGCCGACGTGACAGATGAGCGTTGGGAAAAGTCTTTAGCCGCAAACATGAATGCCGTGTTTTATTTTTGCCGTGAAATCGTTCCGGGTATGCGAAAAAATCAATATGGAAGGGTAATTAATATAAGCGGTATCGATTACCTCGGAGGGCCGGGAAAATCGAATTGTTCGGCGACAAAAGCCGCGGTTTTCGGCCTGACAAGATCCCTCGCACTTGAATCCGCAAAAGACAATGTGACGATAAATTGCGTGATCAAGGGCGATATTGCAGGATCTGATATCTCAGAGGAGCAATCCGAGAAAATGGCTGCACGGATCCCGGTGAAAAAGGTCGGCAAACCGGAAGATGTTGCTATGGCTGTTAACTTTTTTGCGTCGGAGAGCGCCAAATATGTAACCGGTCAGATGTTGTTCGTCTGCGGTGGAAAAAGCTTGTACTCTTCCATGTCTGTTTAATCGGCCGGCATCATATGGTTTGTGCGAATGGCTTTCATTATCTGGAGGTATAAAATGGGTATTAAAAACAGGGTCGCCCTGATAACTGGATCAGCAAGCGGTATGGGGAAACAAACTGCGATGAGGATGGCGGAAAACGGCGCCAAAATCGTCATCAACGATATTGTTTCCGAAAAGGTAGATGAAACGGTAAAAGAATTTAAAAAAGCAGGGTTTGATGTGATCGGGAAGGTTGCCGATATTTGTAACAAGTCCTCCGTTGAAAACATGGTCAAAGAAACAGTGGACACTTTTGGTGGTCTTGACATCCTGGTCAACAATGCCGGAATGGAACGGGCCGGCGCTTTAAGAAAACTGAGTGAACAAGATTGGGATATTACCCTCAATGTCAACTTAAAAGGGGCTTTCCTGTGCAGCTAGGTGGCGCATAATCACATGGTTGAAAAGAAGCACGGCCGAATTATCAATATTGCATCACGAGCGTGGTTGGGGGGGCCCGGTCAAGCGCCTTACTCTTCGGCAAAAGCTGGCATGGTCGGCTTAACAAGAACGCTTGCGCTCGAACTGGGCGGAAAGGGCATTACATCAAACTGCATTGCGCCGGGACTGATTCATACGCCCTTGTGGGATGAATTGCCGGAAAAAAATAAAGCGTTTTTGCTCAGTAAACAGCCAACGGGAAAATTGGGCGATGTGGATGACGTGGCCAATGCCATTCTTTTTTTCGCCGATGATGACGCCGGTTTTATTACCGGGCAAGTATTGTATACATGCGGCGGCAGGAGCCTTTTTTCAGGATGAAAAAAAAGAAATCATCAACAGATTTCTTCTGCTATCTGAAAAAATGAAGGACTGAAACTCCCGTACCCAAATAAATTTTGGTGGTACGTTGGCCGGCGATACAATTTGGATCTAAAGGAGGTAAAATTATGGTTGAAACAGACAATTCCCTGGCCAACGTCAGGGTGTTGGATTTTACCGGTGAGTTGGGGCCGTATGCGGCTAAGCTATATGCAGGTTTGGGTGCAGAGGTCATCCATATCGAGCCGATTGGAGGAGATCCGTTAAGAGATGTAGGCCCCTTTTATAAAGGCGTCCCCCGAAAGGATGGCAGCCTACCGTTTCTCTACTATAACGCAGGTAAAAAAGGTATTTCTTTCGATATAAAGACCGAAACCGGCAAAGAGATTTTTATTAAACTATGTGAAACCGCGGATGTTCTTTTTGAAAGCTTTGCTCCTGGCTTCCTTGATGATTTGGGCCTATCCTATGAGAGGTTAAGTGCGGTGAATCCCAAGCTGGTGCAGACATCGATCACGCCTTTTGGGCAATTCGGTTCACGGGCTGGCCAACCGGGTTGTGATTTAACCTGCTCCGCACTGGGCGGGTTTTTATTTTTAGCGGGTGTTGGAAATGAAAAGCCGGTCAGGGTTTCCGACAACCAAGCATACCGGATGGCAGAGGCATACGCCGCTGTCGGCAGCTCGATTGCGCTGTTATTTGCACAAAAAACGGGGATAGGACAATTTGTTGATGTTTCCTGCATGGAATCGGTGGGCATGGCGCTTGAAAATGCAATCCAGTATTGGGATCTGGAAGGAAAAATTCGCCGAGGCAGAGGCAAGGAAGCCGGAACGGCCACGATTCATCCCTGTAAGGATGGCTTTGTTGCGATTGTAGCGATTATGGGAAAAAACAAGGTGATGTGGGAACCTTTTGTAAAATGGATGAAAGATGAAGGTGTTGAAGAATGGGAAATCTTTGACGATGATAAATGGATTGACCCCGATTACCGATCATCAGCGGAGGGTTACGAACTGTTCTGCCGAATCTTTGAACGCTTTACCTTGCAAAAAGACAAGCTTTACCTTTATGATCAGGGCCAGGCGCACCGCGTGGCCATCACCCCGGTAAGTAACGGAAAAGATCTTTTGGAAAATCCTCAGTTGAATTACCGTAATTTCTGGAAAACCCTGAAACATGACAACCTTGACGGGGAAGTCGTATACCCCGGCTCTCCATATGAATTTGGGAACCTTACCTGGCGCCTTGGCGATCCGGCCCCGATATGCGGTCAGCATACGGGCGTAATACTTGAAGAGCTTGGATACACCAAAGAAGATGTCAGTGCGATGGCAAAGGAGGGAATAATCCATGTCGCTTAATTTAAAAAAAGCACTTGAGGGTATTGTGGTATGCGATTTTTCCTGGGTAGGGGCAGGACCGATTACGACCAATGTTCTTGGCCAGTGTGGTGCTGAAATTATAAAGATCGAAAGCCTGAAACGTCCGGATATCCTGAGAAAGGGCGGCCCTTTTAAAGATGGTATCGGTGAGGGATTGGAACGAAGCGGGTATTTCGCCAATCGGAATCCCAATAAAAAGTGCATTGCCTTGAATATGTCTAAGCCGGAAGCCCGTGATGTCGCGGTTCGATTAATCAAAAAAAGCGACATCATTATTAATAATTTCCGAGTCGGGCAGATGGAAAAGTGGAATTTGGGATGGGAAGATGTCAGCAAAATAAATCCTCGCATCATCTACGTTACGATGAGTTTGCAGGGTACCAGTGGGCCGCATAGCAAATATATGGGGTTCGGTGTCAATTTAAACGCGCTTTGCGGGTTGACCGCTCAAGCGGGGGTTCCGGGCCAGCCTCCTTTCGGAACGGGTACAAATTACACGGACCATGTGATGGTGCCCAGTCATACGCTGTTCGGCATTATGGCGGCGCTGCTTCAACGCGAGAAAACCGGAAAGGGGCAAACCATCGCCATTTCACAATTGGAATCGGCAATCAGCATGAAACCCGTCGACGCCATGGCTTATGCATCGCATGAAGAAATAGCCGGTCCCATGGGATTCGCCGACGATAATGCCGCCCCCCACGGTGTATACACAACGCTTGGGTATAGAAGTTGGATTGCTATCGCGGTTTTCAATGAAGACGAGTGGCAAAGGCTCAAAAGCGTAATGGAATTTCCTGCCTGGGCTGAAGATGAAAAATTTTCAACCATGACGAAACGGAAGGAAAACGAACAGGAACTCAATCAAAGAGTCGAAGCCTGGACCAAGGGTCAATATGGAGACTGGCTGGAGAAAAAGCTTGCCGGCAATGCCATTAAAGCAGGTGTCGTCAATGATGCACGGGCTGCGATAGAAGATGATTCTCTCCGGCAAAGGGAGTTCTGGGCGTATCTTGACCATCCCGTGGTGGGAAGTACACTGTATAATCGCGCACCGATTGTATTTTCCAAGACACCCACAGAGATGAATACCGCAGCGCCGATATTGGGGGAACATACAAAACAGGTTTTAACCGACATGCTTGGATACAACGAGGAGGAAGTTGCGCGACTTACCGAAGAAGATGTGCTGGTTTAATATCTTGAGTGAAATCAATTTGTTATATTAAGCAAGGGGGGATAAATGGATTTTTCGATATCTGAAGAGTATATGATGCTTAAAGAGGCGACGGCAGAATTTGTAAAAAGAGAGATGTTGCCTTTGGATAAAATGTTGCTGGAACGGGATCTGGCCCTGTGGACCGAACCGGGGCCGCTGATTCCCGAAGAAGACCATGACCGGCTAATGCAAAAAACCAAAGAGATCGGTTTATGGGGGTTGGAGGTTGAAGAAAAATTTGGGGGACAGGGTCTTGGAATGCTGGCCAAAACCCTGGTTATGGAGGAAATGTCAAAGTCAGTCGTCGGGTTTTCGCATCATGGTTTCACCCTGCCGCCCGATGCACCCAATCTATACTATTTGCATGAGTGTTGTTCCGAAAGTCAGAGGGATAAATACTTTAAGCCATACTGCAATGCTGAAATCGACTCAGCCATGGCAGCGTCCGAACCCGGTGCCGGTTCTGACGTCAGCGGTTTGAAAACGATTGCGGTGCGCAAAGGTGACAAGTGGTTGATTAACGGTACAAAAACATGGATCAGCAAATGTGACTATCCTTCGGTTTTTTTCCAATACTGTTCGGCATATATATTGCCATAACATCCTGTTATTAAAATAAAAAATAGCACTGGACAAAAAGATCGCTTTGTGTTTTAATCATGGTGGGTACAATTAATTAATCAGGAGGTCTCCATGAGCGAACACATCGACAAAAATGTTTTTCAAACAATTCTATCACCGGTGCTACCATTGATTGAGGTTAATCAAAATAGTCTCCATAATGATTTGGACACTTACAAGCTTTCATTATCATCGTTCACCACAAATTTGCTTTTTGGAATAATAACCAGAATTAAAAGCGTTGGACAAATCGTCACTGAGATCAAAACATCACCAACTGCTAAGGCATTAGGATTGGTCGTCGCATCGAAGTCTATGTATAATGAAGCGTTTAATCGTTATCCCCCAGAAATATTTAAAGATATATTCCATCAGTTGGTAAAAGAATTGGATTTGCATAAAATTCCGGAAATCAGTCATCTTGGAAAAATGCTAATTGTAGATGGTTCGCTTTTTCCGGCCATTTCCAATATGGCATGGGCTTGTTACAAGAAAACCGCTAATGCGATCAAAATGCATTTATCTTTTGAACTCAACCGAATGATTCCAACCGAATTTATCAGTACGGAAGGTAACTTTTCCGAAAAAGAATTTGTTAAGCAAATTCTTCGCGAAGGCATTACATATGTCTGTGATCGAGGCTATATCGCTTTCAATCTGTTCAAGCAGATATCCGACAGCAATGCATTTTTTATTATTCGCGGAAAGTCGAATATGACGTACACTGTAAAAGAGTGTCTCACTGCCACCGTACCGGATACATTCTTGAAATTTTTCAGTGACATCACAGATTCAAATATAATATTCAATAGCGATGAAAACAAAGCAAGTTATCGTATTGTTAGCTTTACGGCTATGGGCGAAAACTACATTTTGATCACAAACAGAAATGATTTGACAACTTACGAAATTATAATGCTTTACGCTTACAGGTGGCAAGTGGAACTTTTTTTTCGCTTCATAAAAAGAACCTTCAAGGGAATTCACTTAATGAGCCAATCTCCTCATGGCGTACAGATACAATTCTACTTGTATATGATTGCTTATCTATTGTTATTATCATTCAAACAAGATACGGAAATAATAAGCAGAGAAAATGAAAAAGATGAGCATGAATCTGAAGAAAATAATAAGAACGAAACCTTGCTAACTTCATCTTCATGCTCCAATTCAAATGCAAAAAGACCATATGTTTGCGGGTTAGTAACTCTTCTTGGAGAAAAATTAAAACAGTTTTATAAAATTGGTCTTCACTGGTTATTAGCAGTAAAAAATAATTTGTTAGAAATATTTGATGTGAATATCGCCAAAGTTATTGCTCAATACTCTTATCAATGAATGTGCCGAACAGTATTGGTTTTTTTCATACTGATTGCCGTCACGGACAAAGATGCCCCGAGCAAAGACAAATTTACGGCATTTCTTATCGACAGGGATACACCGGGTTTGAGAATCGGTCGCGAAATTCCTGTTATGGGCGCCATGCCGACGTGGGATCTCATTCTGGAAGATGTTGAGGTCGGAGACGATGCCGTGCTTGGAGAGGTCGGTAAGGCTTTTATACCGCTGCAGAACCGGTTCGGTGTGCGCAGGATCGAGCTGGCGTCTCATTGTACCGGAATGGCGGAAAAATTGATTCAAATGATGATCGATCAGGCGAATACCCGTGTAACATTCGGCCAGCCATTGGCTACGAGGCAGACGGTTCAGAACTGGATTGCAGATTCTACAATAGAACTGGAGGGGGTTCGTTTACAACTTTATTATGCAGCTTGGAAATCTGACCAGGGGTACAAAGATTTGCGAATTGAGGGATCAGCCATAAAGGTGGCGGCAACCGAGATGTTGACCCGAGTGGCCGATAGAGCGATTCAGCTCCATGGCGGTCTTGGACTGTCACATGAATTGGGGATCGAGTATGTTGCTCGTATGGTCAGAATCTGGCGAATTCTGGAAGGTCCTTCGGAAATTCACAGATGGGCTCTGGCTAGGGCATTACTCAAACAGAAAAAACCATACGACCCGTTTATTGTCGAAAAAGAGAACTAACGCGGGAAACCCGTAACCCATGTGCCTCTCCTCAATTTTTTGTTTTCTCGACAGAAGTGGTCGAACCGGACGTACTGCCGGATCTCGCAAAAAAGTATGCAGAAAGGATCGCCGCCAATGCACCGTTGAGCGTCAAGGCCGCAAAACAAGCCGCTGTTATGGGGTTGGATATGTCCCTGGACCACGGAATTGCATTTTCTCATTTATTGTGGGGTGTGTTGCGCGATACCGAGGACCGCAAGGAGGGGTTTCAGGCTTTTTCGGAAAAACGGGCGCCTGCATACAAAGGTAAATAGCGGGATTTATTCGCTGGTCGCTTCTGTGCGTCCATATGTTTGGCCAGGATGGAGGGGCTCGAACGCTCCAACGGTTTTACCAAAAAGGGGGGGGCAATGCATATCGTTGTATTAGCAAAAGTTGTGCCGGATTACGAAGTTCCGGCTGCCGATTTTGAGTTAGCCAATAATCGTGCCCATGAGCGATATAAGCGGATGATGGGCCTTTATGATGAAAACGCTATCGAATCGGGCGTGCAGTTAAAAGAAAAATACTCCGCGTCACTTACGATTTTATCGTACGGGGGTAAAGATGATATTCCGGTGCTTAGAAAAGCGGTGGCCATGGGCGGCGAAAAACTAAGTCTGGTAGTGGGGGATTCTGATGATCCTAACGTGATCGCCGCTAATCTTAAGATGGCCATCGACAAACTGGAAGATGTGGATTTGATATTGGCTGGCCAGCAATCAGCGGATATGGACAGAGGCGTTGTCCATGGCATGCTGGCCGAGATGCTCGAATTTGCTTTTATTCCTCAGATTGCCAAAATAGACCGTGAGGACGGCCAATGGAAAGTTATTCAAAACACAGAGAGCGGATCCCGTGAACTTAAATTTGGTGGAAACGCTGTATTGTCGATTACCAGTGTTCCGGAAAATGTTCCTCGAATTCCAACTGTAAAATCAATTTTTGCAGCGAAAAAAAAGCCGGTTAATGAACTTGCAGAAATAGAAGGGAACACGATGCCCATCGATGAAGTTTCGGTGGATATTCCCCAAATAGAGTCTGTATGTGAATTCATACCGGCGGAAGATGACATCGCCGAGGCCGCTAAAATTCTGCTGAGAAAATTGAGGGAGGAACGATATATATGAAAACACTGATTATTGAGATTATCGAGCCAAAGAGGCTTGGCGAATTGGTCACGGTGAGTAGGGAATTTTGTGAAAAGCCGGACATTGTTGCCGTGGGGGCTGGTCAAATTCCGGGATCATTTGCTAAGGCATACCAGGTGGAAGATACCGTCGCTTCAAATTTGGTTTCGGACCTAGCTTCATTGATCCTGAAGGAGGGCTATGAAATTGTCTTATTAAGCGCATCGACCCTTGGTTCCGGAATTGCAGCTCCGCTTTCCATTAAACTTTCGGCACCTGTGGTTTCAGAAGTCATCGGAATCAAACCGGAGCTTGTTGTTGAAAGACCTTTGTATGGCGGAAAAGCGGTTGCAACCTATAAACTCAAAAAAATGCCTGCTGTATTGACCATCCGGCGGAAATATTTTGAATCCGCTGATTTGCAGGGTTTTACTGAACCGACACTACTGGGCCCTGGTGGAAAAAAAGTCGAACTCATCGCCGAGACGGAGGAAAAGGCGGAGGGGATACCTCTTGAGGATGCGGAAGTTATTGTATCCGGCGGCAGGGGGGTTGGTAGCGCGGAAAATTTCTCCATGCTTCAGAATATGGCCGATTTTTTCAATGGCGCCGTTGGTGCGTCAAGGGGTGCCGTTGACGAAGGGTGGGTGCCGCCGACCCAGCAGGTTGGCCAAACGGGTAAAATTGTGGCCCCTAGTGTTTATTTTGCAGTAGGGATATCCGGAGCCAGCCAACATCTGGCCGGAATCGCAAATGCCAAATGCGTTGTCGCAATCAATAAAGATGAAGATGCCAATATTTTCAAACGTGCGAGATTCGGCGTTGTTAGCGATTATAAAAAAATCGTACCGGTGTTGATTGAAACGCTGAAAGAGGAAGCGTAAATGGGGAGGATCCCTTATTCGGGGGCATGAAATTTGACAATAGGATCATATAGGGGTTGAATCTGATGAAAGGATTGGAACTATGTGAAAAATATTTTGTAGAATTTGGCGCCGATATGATCGAAAAAAAATTTCCTCAATACAAACACCGTATTGCGGCCGGTCTTTTGGGAGACGGTTCGGAATGCTACGGTTTTGATGATGAAATATCAAAGGATCATGATTGGGGGCCCGGGTTTTGCCTTTTTCTCACCCGCCACGATTTTGAAGAAATTGGCCGAGCGCTTCAACTTGAATACGATAACCTCCCTAAAATATTCAGAGGATTTCAGCGGTTAACCAGCCAGTGGGGGGCTGGAAGAGTCGGCGTGATTGAAATCGGGGATTATTATCGGCGATACTTGGGAAGTCCCCAGGCACCCCAAAAGTTACGGCAGTGGCTTTCAATTCCTGAAGAGTACCTCAGCGCATGCATCTCCGGAAAGGTTTTTTCCGATCCGCTGGGGAAATTTTCAAGAATCAGAGATGAATTGCTCAACTTCTACCCCGAAGATGTAAGGCTTGTTAAAATATCCGCAAAATGTATGTCATGCGGCCAATCCGGCCAGTATAATTTTATGCGGACTGTCCAACGCCGTGAAATGTTCGCGGCTCAGTATGTCGAAACAAAATTTTGTTCAGATATAATTTCGTTGGTTTTTCTTTTAAACCACCAGTACACACCGTACTTTAAATGGAAACACCGGGCTGTCCGTGCCTTACCGATCTTAGGGGAATTTATCTATTCCAAGGTTGCTGATATTGTATCAAATTCGGACCCCAAGGCAAAAAATGCCATGATGAATGAAATATCCTCAAACGTGATAAATATGTTCCATAAAGAAGGGTTGAGCAATCTAGACAGTAATTTTTTACTTGATCATGGTCCGGTAATCCACCAAAAAATTAAAGACTCAGATCTAAGAAAGCGTAATGTGTGGGCAGGATAATTCTTCTTGTTTGGTGAATCATGATGGATAAGAAAAATTTATTGATCATAGGGGGGAGCTACTTTACCGGCAGGGTTGTTGTGGAAGAGCTTATAAAAGAAAATGAATACAATGTCTTTGTTTATAACAGGGGAAATTTGCCCCTGAAAAAAAAGGGCGTTAAGGAACTTCTCGGGGACCGGAATGATATCAATCGAATAAAAGAAGTAATTCCGGACATTGAATGGCATGCGCTAATCGACTTTTGCGCCTATACCCCGGAAGATATTGAAAAGATGATCATTTCGCTTCCTGGCACCTTTAGACAGTATATTTTTATAAGTACAGCGACTGTCTATGAAGAGAGTGTGAATTTACCGGTTAAGGAAGACGCACCGAAACTGACAAAACCACAACCGCAACTTGGTGAATATGCGGATTATGGCTTCAATAAATGGCGGGCTGAATGCAAACTCAGGGAAATGTGTGCAACCAGAAAAGCTGTCCATACCGTTCTCCGCCCCGCCATCATCTATGGTAAATACAACTATGCGCCAAGGGAATCATATTTTTTCGATCTGATCAGGGATAATCAACCGATCGTTATTCCCGATAAGCCGATAGCCCTTTTCAGCTTTGCCTGGGTTACGGACGTGGCTAGGTTGGTTGTCAAATGCATCGGAAACGAGAAGGTATTTAACCGGGAATTTAATATTGCGGCAGAAGATCTGGTCTCTTATGAAAGATTTATCCAGGTGCTCGAATCTGTCACTGAAAAACGGTTAACTCCCATGACGATGAGTGTGGATGAAATAAATAATCGGAAAATTCCACTGCCTTTTCCTCTTGATGAACATCTGATCTATTCAGGATTGGAGTTAAACCAGACTTTGGCGTATAAACATATTCCGTTCGAGGATGGCATGCGACGAACCTATGCCTATTATCAGTGGCTTCAAAAAAGGCGTCGTTCCCATCTTTGAAAGGCAATTTCAATCAATGAAAGGAGCTCTTAAATTGAAAGAAAAACCTACTACCAGCGATTTAATAATTCCCCGGGAAGACCCATACTATTATTCCTCCAAAGAGACGATAAGCGTTCTCGACAAAATTTATAGTATCTCCCAAAGACATCCTGTTAATGTCCTTGTTGCCGGAAGACAGGGTTGCGGGAAGTCCTCACTGGTCAAACAGTATGCAGCGGTCTATGATAAGCCCCTGGCCACATTCCAGGTGGGCATTCTATCGGAGCCCGGCCAACTTTTTGGGGAATATGCCCTGGAAGGTGGCGAGACAAAGTACAAGCAATTTTTATTCCCTCAAGCCTTGCAGACACCTGGTTGTGTGATCCATCTAGAGGAAATCAATCGGCCTGAAAATCCCAAAGCCTTGAACATGCTTTTTTCTCTTTTATCTGACGACCGCCAGGTATGGATGGATGAACTGGGAACTTTAAATGTTGCAGACGGTGTGGTGTTTTTCGCTACCCTCAATGAAGGGGAAGACTTTATCGGGACAGAATTGCTTGACCCGGCGCTTCGGGATCGGTTTTATATTTTGCTGATGGATTATCTCCCCAATGAAGTCGAAAGGGAGGTGCTGATTAAGAAAACCGGTATATCCGATGAAGACGCCGATCAGATAATCGAATCGATCAACACCCTCCGGGGCAATTCCGAGTTATCCATGGAGGTATCAACGCGGACGGCATTGATGATCGGTGAAATGATGGCCGTCGGTGCTTCCTTGAGAGAAGCCATCGTCACCAGCCTTCAAACCGACAATGAAACGTTGGAATCCATTCTACTCTCCCTTCATATAGAGAAGGGCTATAAGGAAATGGGCAAATCAGAGTATTTGCTGCTTACCAAGGAAATGTTGCTTAAAAAATAGCGTCATCATCAGGAAAACAGCTCGCGTCCTGGACTGAAACAGAACACGACAACGGCCATGAATGCAAAAGGAGGTGATTGAATGAACCCTCGGATACATGCCAACGATAATATAATCGAAAGGTTTTATATTCCTGGCGGAGATGGATATTCGGCGTTCTGGCGGAGGGATAAATCTCCGATTGAAGTTCTAGAGCTTTCCAAGGTGCTTGTGTCCCTGAGGAAGATTTCATCTCATATCGGCAGGAATGTGGGAACAGTTGTCTGGTCGGGGATGGAACTTAAGGATGGTATTGCCCTTGACCCAACACCCATTATGGGCAAGTACCCTGTCCCTGCTTTTAAAACAGATATCATGGTGGGCAGAACGATTCAGCTTTCCTATGAAAAAACGGAATGGAGCGAAAGGTATAAACAATTATCTTTATCACAACTCGATCTGCCGGACAATTATGCTTACAAATTCAATCTTTTTTTTGACATGTGCGAGAAGGTTTATACTGATTTGCTTGCTAATGTCAGCGTTCTTGGAAACTATACGGAAAAGGCGAGGCTGTGGGAGATAAAAGAAAAACGTAAAACATTCATTAATCCGCCAACGGATATCGAACTTTATCACCTATGGTGGGATATGGCGGCGGACAGAAAAGGTTTAAAATACAAGGAAGAGTATGTCGATCGCTCGGTGGGTGGTCTCCTTGAAAGAACAAACCTGGAAAAATTTTATAAGAAACCCCTCAGGATGTTGAACTCCATAGTGGACAGGCTGAGATATGAGTGCCCGAGAATTGCAGGTGTCAGTGAACGAGGCTCCTTTAGAAAAGAGCTCTACCTGTCCATATGGCCTGGGATTCTAGAGCAAATCAGATTCTGGCCTACGGACAGGTCCGATCCGTTTCTTCTCGCGGATAAATACCAAGATGATATTGAGAAGGATGACAAGAAAAAAAAGGCTGTCAAGGCCACCCTTATCAGCTATGCTGACACGATTGAAAAAACGATACGGAAAAAGGCTGCTGACTATACTGAAAAAGTAAGATCCAATGTAAAGAATGTCGATGATGTTGTGCGTATCAAAGGAAACGATGTTATAATGCGGGTAAAAAATAAGGTGGATAAAAAATTGCTGCACAACCTGCAATTTATCCTGAAGAGCGTCGCACACAGAAAAACAGTTTACAGTAGAGGCTTAAAATCCGGAAAAATCGACCGTAGACGATTATACCGTGCTTCTACCACGGGGACGGTATTTAATCATAAAAAAGATCTGTTCAGGATGGTTAACAACATTGTGCTGCTTTTAGACGCTACAGGATCCATGGCGGAGCCTAACAAGTGGAATCAATCTGAAATTTTGATTCAGACCTTATTTACGGCGCTTGTCAACTACAACCCCAATGCCAGGCTCTTTGCTTACAACGAAGTAAAAAACATATGCCACCTGACGGAACTTTATATGAACGGAATCTTTTACACGGTGCTGCCCCATGGCCAGACGGCATCCGGAGAAGCCATCATCGCCACGGCACTCAAGCTTAAATCCACTCAAAAGAAACCCCTTTTAATCCATATCACCGATGGTGCTTCGAACTGGGGATGTGGGGTTGTTGATGCCATCAAATTTTGCGCTAAAAGGAAAATCAATCTGTTGACTTTAGGTGTCGGATGCAGCCCCGGAGCCAAGGATGCACTAAAAAAAGAATATGGCAATCTTTTGCAGTTTCTGGATAAAACCGATGACTTGCCCCATCTTTTAAGAAAATTACTGAATTACAGTAAATGGAACTAATAAAATGGTAGTTGATTATAACCTCGTGAATCAAATATTGGATATCGAATGGGAGATGTTTCAGGCTGTCAAAAGTGCTTCTCCCGCTTCCTGCCAAAATGCGCCGGATAGTTTCAGAAAGATACGCGGTTCTATTTTTGAGACCTGGCCGAACAAAATTCTTGAATCTTATCTTGACGATCTGATCAACGCTCAAAATTCGGGAAAAAACCTGCTCACCGAAAAGTATGCCCGTATGGACAACCTGATTCCTTTGCTAAATGCCAACCCGTTAATCAATGAAATAGTGAACATTGAAACTGGCTGGCAAAAGGAACTCAAACAGAAATATCCATCAATTTATGCTCTTTCCTGCCGGGGAATGGACCCTGTTAAAAATGGAAGCAATTTTTCCGTATACCTCAAATGCGAACTGGAAACATATAGCAACAAAACCATTGAACGTTATTATTCGCATGTAAAAAAAGCTTTTGATAATAAAAAAAACATTGCTGTAAAAGCAATGGACCGTCTGGTTAAAAAAGCTGGATACAAGGATATAGAACATGCTGAAAACTATCTGACCACCACAGGTAAGGCTGGCGGAAAGAAATAATTCCACCATCCTGCTTGTCTTTGTGCCCGTCTACCGCGTTTCCGCCACAGGCACATATTCTCGATATGCACCGGTGGCGGCGCCTTGTAGACGACTACAAATCCGGCGCGATCTGGGGGAATTATTTCTTTCCGCCAGCCTAAATCTGAGTAATTATTCATTACCGGTAAAAACATCGTAAAACTTTCATTATAGTTACACTTTCGATAATAGGAGAACTATAAATGTCCATAAATATGAAAGATATGAAAATCAAAACAAAGTTCGCTATTTTTGGAGGGATGGTTTTCTTTATGTTTTTTGTTTCGCTTATTGGAATGATGGAGATTGCTAAGACAACTTATTTTCAGAGGCTTGAACGTAATCATGCTGAAGGCGTAGTCTATTTTGAATGGAAGAGTTTTGAATTTTTTAAGAAATTAAAAGATGATTCGAGCATGCTGGATGCAGATATGACAAAATGGGTTACCAAAGAAGCTGGTACGCATAAAGAAATGGGATTAATTCAATTAGTTAATGAGCTAAAGGATCAACCCACGCATGCTTTTGAAGCGATCAACCCCATAGAGAAGATGCTTTTTAGATTGCTTGGATTAGGTGAAATTATCAACTTATGCAATGATGACATAACTTCCTGCAATCATATTTTAGACGCATTGAATAAATATAAAGATGCTAAAATGTCAGAAACACAGCTCATGAAGGTTTTAAAAACGGAAACTGATTTAATAAAAGACTATGGTGCCAATTTTTCCATTTTGGTCAATAAAAGCGCTTCCATTATAAAAAATCTGATGATTTTCATAGTGGTCGTTTCTTTTGTTTCAACGCTTATATTTTTGATTCTGTTTGCGAAGATGGTCATTAGACCGATTATAAAGATAACGGATATTTCACTGGAAATCGCTAAAGGAGATTTAAGAAAAAGAATAAATTTACGAACAAAAGATGAACTTGGGAATTTATCGGAATCGTTCGATACCATGGTGGAAAAAACCAGAGAAATAATAGACATTGTTTTATCAAAATCCGAAGTGTTGAACGATTCGTCTGAGTCTCTTGCAGTTCTTTCTGGCGAAATGTTAGAGAATTCAAAAAATAGCTCCAGCATGGCAGGCACTATTGCATTGGCTGCTGAAGAGATGAGCGCAAACATGAACTCAGTATCTACAACAACGGAGCACGCATCAAACAATGTGGGAATGATAGCGGCTGCTATGGAAGAGATGTCCACCACAATCGAAGATATCGCTCAAAATACAGAAAAAGCCAGATCTATCACCTCCAAGGCGGTTGAACAGGCCAAGAACGCTTCTGATAAAGTCGATGAACTAGGCAACGCAGCAAACGAAATCAGTAAAGTAACTGAAACCATAACTGAAATTTCCGAGCAGACAAATCTATTGGCATTAAATGCAACGATTGAGGCAGCACGCGCTGGAGAATCCGGTAAAGGCTTTGCGGTGGTAGCGAACGAGATTAAAGACCTTGCAAAACAGACAGCTGACGCCACACAAAAGATAAAAATGCAGATTGAAGGGATTCAAAGCAAAACCGACGATACTGTAAACGAAATTGGACAGATATCCAAAGTGATCAGTGAAATTAACCAAATCGTTGTAACAATTACAACAGCGATTGAAGAACAATCTATTGCAGGCAAAGATATTGCGGAAAATGTTGCCCAAGCCTCCATTGAGATACAAGAAATTACCAAAAATGTAGTCCAAAGTTCAACTGTTTCCAATAAAATAACCGGAGACATATCGAAAGTCAACCAGATGGCTGATGAAATCTCTGGCAGCAACTCTCGGTTAAATACGAAAGCCAGAGAATTGACGAGTATTGCAGGTGAGCTGAAAGAAAAAGTGCGTATATTTATCGTATAAAATCTTATATCCCGCAATTACAATTAAAACTAATATCCCCTAAAAATTGTTTTTTTACAAATTACATAAGTTCAAAGGATAAAATATGTTTCTTATCAGCCATCAATTAAAAGATTGCATATCACAAATAAAGCCGGCTATGGTGGCAACTGCTGACAAAACAGGACGACCGAACGTATCACCCAAAGGCTCATTACGCGTGCTTGATGAGCATCATTTGTTGTTTGCGGATTTAAGATCTCCCATCACAACTAATAATTTGAAGGAAAATCCATATCTTTCAATGATCGGATTCGATCCGGCCACGCGAACCGGATGGCGGGTATGGGGAAAAGCCGTCGAGATAACCGATTCCGGTGGTTTATACGATCGGCTCAGAGATGAATACGCCGCCAAGGGAAAAGTGAACTATGTTATCAAAGTCCTTGTCGAAAGGGGAATGATATTCTAATTCCAATTTGTCATCAAATATATCGAAACCAACGATTTTAATATGTTATAGCATTCAAGATAATGTTTTTGGGCTGCGTTATCGGTCGAAAGCAGTATACCAATACGGCTTCCTCCCTTAAGGCCTTGCCAAAAACATTATCTTAAACACTATAGGATGCTGATTGATGAAAATAAGAAATATTTTTGCTACAATTTGCAATTTTTGTCCGTTATGTAATTTTGCCAGGAATCACCCGAAAAGCTTTGTTGGCCGCATGATGATCTGGCACGGTAAATGGTGCCCGGCGTGGAAAGCATGGCAGGAGGTTTACGGTTCCCATTCTGAAGTCATAAAGGAGGACAACCGGAAATGAAAATCAGCATTAAATTAGCTGGCGGCTTGGTTCGTTTATTCCAGCAAGAACGAATGATGGTCGAAATAAAGGCAGATCAAAATTTACTGATTTTAATTGATACCCTTGAAACCATGCTTCCCGGTATAAAAAGCGAGCTGTGCGATGACGACCTCAACATAACGGATAGTATTAATATTTACGTAAACGGTGATAATGTGCGCTATCTTAAAGATTTAAATACAGCTCTTAATGATGGTGACCAAGTCAATATTATTCCGGCGGCTGCAGCCGGTTAGCATTATCTAGCATTGAAGATAATGTTTTTGGGCTGCGTTATCGGTCGAAAGCAGTATACCAATACGGCTTCCTCCCTTAAGGCCTTGCCAAAAACATTATCTTCAATACTATAATGAAGGAGGAATCCATGATTATTGACCGCCCAAAGTCACACTTCATTTTCGTTCTTCCCACTGACCATGTAAATCGCCATTATAATTATATTCAGTACAATAATAAGCCATTGACCAATAGAGAATACCTTAAGTATTGGGGAAAATGGATCATCTTTGGGAATCCGGAAGAACTCGCCGCACTGGCAAAGCGGCTTGATTTTTATGTTGAAAAAAAAAGGATCCCGGCAGTCAAATACGACCGGAAGGAAATTCCCGAGTTTGAATTCGGCCAATGTGTCATGTGTGTTTATTGCGATGTACGACAGCGTACTAGTGTCTGGACGATACTTTCAAACCTTGGAATCAAAGACAAGGCATGGGTTTATGAGAAAGAAACCGTTGACCGGTGGCGTCCCGGTGGGTACCTTCTCGAAACATGGATCTCAAGCAGGAAGATGGACGAAGAAATGGCCCAAAAAGTCCGCAATGATGCAGAGAATACCTTTAAACAGATGTTTGAAAATGAGAATGCCGTTTTCAGAGGAATTGTGCAGTGAATGCTCAGAAGTTCGAAAAATACGCACGTCAAATGATTTTTCCGGAAATCGGTGAATCAGGCCAAGAGAAACTTCAGGATGCAAAGGTTTTATTGATTGGCGCCGGCGGTCTGGGATCATCCTGCAGTACTTACCTTGCAGCTGCCGGCGTTGGGACCGTTGGTATTTGCGATAACGATATGGTGGAACTGAGCAATTTGAACCGCCAGATTCTTCATAACCCAAATCGGATTGGGACATTAAAGGTTAATTCAGCCCAAATAACATTAACGGCCGCGAATCCGGAAATTAACATTGAAACCTATCCGGAAAGATTGAAAGATGCGGGTCGGTTGAGCCGGGTTGTTGAAGGGTATGACGTTATTATCGACTGCTCTGATAATGCGCCAACCCGTTATATCATTAATACGGCTTGTATTGAAGAAAACAAGCCTTGGATTTATGGAGCAGTTAACGGCCTTGAGGGACAGTCGATGACCATAATACCCGGCCGTGGCCCCTGTTACCGCTGTTTGTACCCTTCCGCCGCTGCTCATTCCCGCGAAGCTCAAGCTGCCCCTGTTATTGGCGTCACGCCAGGTATCATAGGCATCGTTCAAGCTGCTGAAGCCATAAAACTAATTCTTAATGTCGGAAAAGCGCTGGTTGGCAGGCTGCTTTTTATCGATCTTTTGGAAATGACGGTTGCCGAGTTCGCAATTTCAAAAAATGCCGGTTGTATGTCCTGTGGAAAAAGGCCCCCATGATCCGGACCTGAAATCGGACTGTTCGGACTGTGTGGAAGTAGTCATTGATTAAAAAACAAGGGGGGAAGCCATATGAATTTGAATTATCAGGCAATAATCGTTAATGAAGACGATAGGGGCCTTCCCATAGGGCAGGGAAACGGAATTTTGATGGACAGTGTTAGAGGAATCGTATCAACTGTGGCTCATGGTGTCAAACGGGGCAGTAAGTGCAAGGTTTTTTTAGGAGACAGAGCATATAATGCAGCATTCCAGAATGATGCCATTGATTGGCGTATGGATATGGCTCTGGTAACCCTGGATGATACGTGGGATGAGCCCCTCGCCTCTTCACCTGCTACGGCCGATTCACGCGATGGAGATGAGATAATAATTCCCGGATTCCTGCCCTGTGAGAACAGTGAAGCAAAGGGTATATTGCGCTCATATTATAATCTGAATATATCCAAAGAAATATGTCCTGTCTCTGTAGCGGGGAAAATTGTGGCTATGCACGAAAGCCTGGCCCGCATGGGGGTTGACGCTTTTTTAAACGAAATCGCTGACTTAGAACAGACTAAAAATAGTCTCTCTGTCTCAATTGAAAAAAACCGCTTATTTTATGATGACTACATCATCTTAGAGATTGGGGGACTTGACAAACAGATAGCTACGGGGCTTAGCGGTTCTCCTGTAGTGGATGTCAAAGGCGAGATCATAGGTATTTTTTCTATTATGCTTAATGACGATAACCTTAATATGGGTGCTGCAATACCCATCGCAGAGGCTAAAAGACTTGTTACTGAATTTGTCGATGGCCAACAAGAGAAATTTGATTGAACATTTAAGGCGCTGAAGGACCACGAACAGGCTTCATCAAAATAAATGGTGTCGCCAAAGGTCAACATGCCCGACCAGTAGCCCCGTTTGACCCCAGCGTGGCAGCCGCAGCAGAAAATGTCGTCATGCAGAAAACGAGAATGCCCCAACCGGCAGCGCATAACCAACGAATCTGTCCATTAATCATTTTTCCCCTCTGTTCCCGAAAGCGCTTACTGAAATCCACACGCCATCTCAATTCCTCTGCGTTCAAATGTATCATACTGAGTAGAATTCGAGTTAATAAAAAGCAATTTGTCAAACTCTTTTAAAAAACCCGGCCGTTTTGGCGGTGTTTGCAATCGCACTTAAACCACCTGAAAATTCTGTAAACCATATCGTTGATAATTTTTAAAATATTAATTAAATAAAGTTAGATAGCATGCAAAACGCGGTTTGCTGGTTTCGGCAGTCAATGAGTGCTGATACAAATGGCCGTCCAAGTTCATGGAGCAATCCAAACATAATAAAATTTAACCATTTGTTGCTATTTTTTGAGCTTAATTCTTTTTCTAATAAAAAGTCATCTGGAGCTTCTGCCCGGCCCGCCGATCCATTGCGGTTTGCACCGTCGCTTTCAAGCCGAATTGAGCTTGCCAAACCCTCGGGGTAAATAATAAAAGAGAGACCAATCAATTTTTTTGGTGTAAAAGGAGTAATTGTGAACAAAAACAACAAAAAAGAGGCGATTCTGGCGGTGGCCCAGGCAATCTTCACCGAAAAAGGCCTCCGTGATGCGACCATCACCGAAATCGCCAAAGAAGCCGGCGTAGTCGACTCGATCATCTACCACTATTTCAAGAATAAGGAGGACTTGCTATACTGGGCCTTCGCCGAGCAGATGAAACTGGCGCTCAAGGAGCTCTATTTTCACTTTGAAGGCATCATGGGGCCGGTCTCCAAGCTCGGCAAGATGGTATGGTTCCACCTGTATATGAACGACTTCAATAAGGGCAATGTCCGTATCCACAAGAATCTGTTTCTCGAATGCCGCTCTAACAAGGAATTCTACAATCACGAATGCCGCAAAACACTTCAAAAATATACCCGGGTTCTGGTGGACATTCTCCGCCTCGGGATCGAGGAGAATTATTTTCGAAACGATATCAATGTGTTGCTGGTAAGAGACGTGATCTTTGGTTTTTTGGACGAAGAGTCCTTGGCGTGCCTGTCGGCCGGAGAGATTTCCGAGACCCTCCCCGATTTCGAGGCCGTGATGAGCCTGATTCTGACTATGATCGAAGTCCGGTCCGAGGCAGAGGCCCCGTCTTCCGGAAAAGCAAGCAAGGCCGACCTGGTACGGGATGCGGCCAAAGCGGTGTTTGCCGAAAAAGGCTTCAACAAATCCACAACCCTGGAAATTGCCAACCGCGCCGGCGTTGCCGAGGGCACCATCTACGAGCACTTCAAAAACAAGCAGGACCTCCTTTTTTCCATTCCCAGGGAAAAATTTCAGATCTATCGGCACGAGATGGAAGAGGCCTACCGGTCGGACGACCCATTGATTCAACTGCGCCAGATCATGCGGAGCCACTTCCTGATTTTCCTCTCCGATATCCGTTTCCTGCTGGTCTATCTCAACGATGTCAAGCTGAATAAGCAGTTCTACACCACCGAAGCCTATCCCCAGTATTTGCGCTACCTTGATCCGCTTTATGAAATCCTCGAACAGGGCAAGCAGAAAGGTTTGTTCAAGCAGGATCTGAATAACCGGATCTACCGCAATCTGTTTGTGGGTGCCTTCACGCATATGGCCATTCGCTGGTTTATCATCGGCAACCTCAGCCCGCTGACGGTGATGGAAGAGTTCAACCAGGCCTGCGAATTGCTCTGCCGTGCGGTGTTAATCAGTCCTCAAAAGATCTGATACTCCAAAATAGCCCCATTTCTGAACAATCTTAATATTTTCAAGCCTGTTGGATTAAAAATCCGTTCAATCCGCATATCCCGCTTTCCCAACCCCCTCGCCGTCGATCAATCATTTTTTTTGAAAATCTTATCAAATAATCTATTGACAACAAGTCACAATGATGATTGAATTTGACTCAGTAAATATTATTAAATAAGTGAAATTTTATGTATGTTTATTTAAAAACAATCATATTCATATCTATCAATTTATTATTACTGATTTTATTTATTTTTCAAAAAGGATTTGAAGCAGATTATCAATCAAAATAATAAAGCGTTTTAGGATCGATATACAACCATTATCAAAAGGAGAACATCATGGGTGTTGATTTCAAGATCGAAAACCACGTAGCCTATATTACCCTGAACCGTCCCGAGGCCATGAACTCACTGGACCCCGAATCCACCATTCAGCTCAAGGAGATCTGGGGTCAAGTGCGCGGCGATGACGACATCCGCGTGGCCGTTCTCACCGGTACCGGAGAGAAGTCCTTCTGCACGGGCACGGACATGAAGAAAACCCCGCCGCCATCTGAGTGCATGGCTTCCATTTGGCTGCGGGAAGGCCAGCCGATCGTTCCGCACATGAAGACCTGGAAGCCGATCATCTGCGCCATCAACGGCTATGCCGTGGGCGGCGGCCTGGAGATGGCCCTGGCCTGCGATCTGCGCATCGCCAGCAAGCAACGCCAAGTTCGGCCTCACCGAGGTCAAAGTGGCCAGTCTGGCGGGCCTTAACGGCACCCAGTGTCTGCCCCGGGCGATTCCCCAGGCCGTGGCCATGAAGATGCTGCTCACCGGTGAGATGATCGACGCCCAGGAGGCCTTACGGGTCGGGCTGGTCAGTGATGTGGTCGAACCGGAAGGTCTCATGGACCTGGCCGGGAAGTATGCCACCCGCATCGCCGGCAACGCCCCCTTGAGCGTCAAGGCCGCCAAGCAGGCCGCGGTCATGGGACTGGACATGCCCCTGGATCACGGCATCGCCTTTTCTCACCTGCTCTGGGGCGCCCTGCGGGATACCGAAGACAGAAAAGAGGGGTTTCAGGCGTTCAGTGAGAAGAGAGCGCCGGAATGGAAAGGCCGATAGCATAATGTCAAATGCCAACGCTCCAATGTCAATTGAAGGATCGTATCAATTATAGATCGACAGCATGCCAGCATTTGACATTCTTACCCGTTGCCATCGGGTAAACCAAAGCAACAACCATCAAATGCGGATACCCTGAAAAGGAGGGTTTGTTATGCACATCGCCGTACTCGCCAAAGTGGTGCCCGACTATGAGGTGCCCAGCGCGGATTTCGAACTCACCGACAGCCGCGCCCACAGCCGCTACACCCGAATGATCGGACTCTATGACGAAAACGCCATCGAGACCGGTGTTCAACTCAAGGAGGCCTGCAAGGCAAAACTGACCATCATCTCTTACGGCAAAACCGAGGATATTTCCGTGCTCAGGAAAGCCATTGCCATGGGCGGAGACGCCCTCCACCTGGTGATGGGCGATTCGGACGATCCCTTCGTGATTGCCGAGAACCTCAAAATGGCCATCGACGGTCTGGGCGATGTGGACCTGGTGCTTGCCGGCCAGCAGTCCGCGGACATGGATCGCGGCGTGGTGCACAGCATCCTGGCCGGCATGCTCGGCTGGCAGTTTCTGCCCCAGATCAGCCGTATCCAATCCGAGGGGGATCTTTGGATGGTCGCCCAGGCCCATGAGAACGGCACCCGCAATTTGCAGTTCAGCGGCAAGGGCGTGCTTTCCATTACCAGCATTCCCGAGAACGTGCCCCGCATCCCCGTGGTGCGCGCCATCTTTGCGGCCAAGAAGAAACCGGTCGAGAAGATCGAAGGCATCCCGGGCACGCCCATGAACGCAAAAGAGGTGTCGGTGGAAATTCCCAAAATGGAATCGGTCTGCGAGTTCCTGCCAATAGAGGACATGGCCGAGACCGCCACAACCCTGCTCAGCAAATTACGGGAGGAGCGATACCTATGAAAACCCTTATCGTCGAGGTTATGGATACCAAACGGATCGGCGAACTGGTCACCGTGGGCCGCATCTTCGGTGACACGCCGGACATTCTCGCCCTGGGCACCGGGGACGTCCCCGGCACTTACACCAAAGCCTACTTTACGGACACGGCCGTGGGCGCCAACCTGATCGACCCGTTGGTCGATCTGATCCGCGAGGGCGACTACCAGCTGGTGCTGCTCTCGGCAACCACCCTGGGCACCGAGATCGCCGGTCCTTTGGGCGTCCGTCTGGGCGCACCGGTACTCTCCGAGGTGATCGGTGCATCCGCGGACATGACCGTCACCCGGCCGATCTACGGTGGCAAGGCCGTGGCCACCTTTACCATCAGCCAGGCCCCGGCCATCCTGACCGTACGCCGCAAGTACTTCGAACCGGCCGACCTGGCGGGTACCACCACGCCCGTCCCCCTGACCGGGACCGGCACAACGATCACCCTGATCAGCGAAGAGGCCGCCAAGAGCGAAGGCATCCCCCTGGAGGACGCCGAGGTGATCGTCTCCGGCGGACGCGGCATGGGCAGCGGCGAGAACTTTACCCTGCTGCGGGAGATGGCCGCTATTCTGAACGCGGCCGTGGGGGCTTCCCGCGGAGCCGTTGACGAGGGTTGGGCCGCACCCACCCTGCAGATCGGCCAGACCGGCAATATCGTGGCCCCATCGGTCTACCTGGCCGTGGGCATCTCCGGCGCCAGCCAGCACCTGGCCGGCATCGCCAATGCCAAGTGCGTGGTGGCCGTCAACAAGGACGAGGACGCCAACATCTTCAAACGGGCCCGCTTCGGGATTGTCGAGGACTACAAGAAAGTGGTTCCGGCACTCATCCAGGCCCTCAAAGAGGAGCAATAAATGACGCGCATCCCCTACTGGAATATCAGTTACGGCATTCTGATCGATCTGTTTGCTTTGGTGGCCGTGATTGTCTTTGCCCGGGGCGCCTATGGACACTGGCTGCGCATCCGCCAGGGTAAGGTGCGGGTGCGAAAGGCCGTCGACCTGCCCGGCAAGATCGGCCCGGTGTTCGTCTATGCCTTGGTGACCAAGGGGATCCTGGGGGCCAAGCTTTATAAAAAGATCTTCACCGGCGTGGCCCACGGCTTTCTTTTCTGGGGCATGCTGGTGTTGGGGGTCGGCACCACACTGGTGGTACTCAACGTGCTTTTCGGCCTGCCGGTGTTCCAGGGCGGCTTCAACCGCTGGTTCATGTCCTTTTTTCTCGACCTGGCCGGGTTTGCCGCCCTGATC
Source organism: Desulfosarcina ovata subsp. ovata (assembly GCF_009689005.1). Lineage (NCBI taxonomy): Bacteria > Pseudomonadati > Thermodesulfobacteriota > Desulfobacteria > Desulfobacterales > Desulfosarcinaceae > Desulfosarcina > Desulfosarcina ovata. The sequence goes on from NZ_AP021879.1 coordinate 60,104, forward strand.
GGACTGCTCTTTTTTCTCATCAGACGATGGCTGCCGCCGGAAAGACTGGTGACCCCCAAAGCGCGCATCGGATTTTCCGTCCAGATCGGCATTTTAATGGCCGTGATCATCACCGGCTTTCTGGTGGAGGGCATCCGCATTGCTGCCACCGGTCCGGACCCGTACGCCTTTGTGGGCAACTTCATGGCCGCCTGGCTGCCCGGCAGCGCACTTGCGGCCCACCGCATCCTCTGGTGGGGGCACGGCCTGCTGTGCATGCTCTTCATCGCGTATATCCCCTACTCGCCCATGATGCACATCCTGTTGGTACCCACCAATACGGCCCTGGCCGACCCCATGCCCGGCAGTAAGATGGGCGTAATGGATTTTTCCTCCTTTGACGACGAGGATGCCGAGGAGATGCCGACCCTGGGTTGCACCCGTCTGGTCGATTTCACCAGAAAGCGCCTTTTGGACTATGCATCCTGCCTGTGGTGCGGCCGTTGCCATGAGGTCTGCCCGGCGGCCAGTACCGAAAAGCCCCTTTCTCCCAAGGGGGTCATGGTCACCCTGGCCGAACGCCTGACCAACGGGCAGGTGGAAGACGAGAATCTGATCGACGACATCACCGAGGAAGCCCTGTTCGCCTGCACCACCTGCACGGCCTGCATGGAAGCCTGCCCGGCCTGCATCAACCAGCCCAAAACCATCCTCAAGTTCCGCCAGAACCTGGTCATGGAGCAGTCGCGCATTCCCGAGCTGATGGGCAAGGCCATGACCAGCCTGGAGCAACGCGCCCATCCCTTCTTCGGCACCGGGTCCGGGCCCAAGGAGTGGTGCAAGGATCTTGACGTGCCGATCTTTGCGAAAGGGGAGACCGAGTACCTGCTCTGGATCGGCTGTTCGGTGACCTATGAGGAACGCGCCCAGAAGATCGCCCGGGCCATGGTGCGCATCCTGGATCGGGCCGGCGTCTCCTACGGTATTCTGGAAGAGTCCCGCTGCACCGGCGATCCGGCCAAGCAGATGGGCAACGAGTTCATGTTCTCGGAGCTGGCCCAGACCAATATCGAGGAGTTCGACGACCTGGGCGTTGAGAAAATCATCACCCTGTGTCCGCACTGCTACAACAGCTTCACGCGTCACTACCCGCCCATGGGCGGCAACTACACGGTGATCCCCCACGCGGTGTTCATCGACCAGTTGATCGCCGGCGGGAAGATCGTACCCCGATCCGGCGGCCAGTCCATCGTCTATCACGACCCGTGCTACCTGGGCCGGCGCAACCGTATTTTCGACGCCCCCCGCAACGTGATTGGCCGCCTGGGCCGGCTGGTGGAGATGCCCCGTCATGGGGCGGAGAGTTTCTGCTGCGGCGGCGGGGGCGGTAACTACTGGGCCGAGGAGGTGGGCACGCGCATCAACCAGGTGCGCAGCAAAGAGGCCCTGGACACCGGGGCCGAGCGCATTGCCACGGCCTGCCCCTTCTGCCTCTTGATGATCACCGACGGCACCAAGAAGTTCACCGAGGAGCCCAAGGCCTTCGACATTGCCGAACTGGTGGCCGAAGGGCTGGAATAATTGACCAAGGAGAAAACCATGGCAAAGAAAAAAATTGGCGTACTCTTGTCGGGCTGCGGTGTATTCGACGGGACCGAAATCCACGAGGCCGTGCTGACCCTGCTCTACCTGGACCAGCAGGGCGCCGAGGCGGTCTGCATGGCTCCGGACATCGACCAGGCCCACGTGATCAACCATTTGACCCAGGCCGAAACCGACGAGACCCGCAACGTATTGGTGGAGTCGGCGCGCATCGCCCGGGGCGAAATCCGGAACCTGGCCGAGGTCACCGCTGACCAGATCGATGCCCTGATTCTGCCCGGCGGGTTCGGTGCGGCCAAGAACCTGAGCGAGTTCGCCTTCAAGGGGCCAGACGGTGCGGTTAACAATCAGGTCCAGCAACTGCTCGAGGCAATGATCACAGCGGGCAAACCCATTGGCGCCCTGTGCATCGCCCCGGCCACCGTGGGCATGGCCCTCAAGGAAAAAAAGCCCTTGCTGACCGTGGGCAGCGAGGAGGGCGTGATCGGCGCCATGGCCGCCATCGGTGTCCGGCACCAGCTCTGCACGGTGGATGACATCGCCGTTGACGAGACCCATAAAATCGTCACCACGCCCGCATACATGCTCGGTCCCGGCATCAAGGACGTCGCAGCCGGCATTGAAAAACTGGTTAAAAAAGTGATCGCCTTGGCATAGACCGGACCGGAGGAGGCATACAGAACCAGGGTGCCATTCAATATAGCATTCAAGATAATGTTTTTGGGTTGCGTTATTGGTCGTCGCATTATGGGTTATACAGCCTCCCCTCAAGGCCTTGCCAATGACATTATCTTAAACTAAGGTGCGTTATGATCCACAGGCCAATGCCTTCGTCAATCCCGACGCCCGCTGATGAAATCAACCGGATCGTTCCCGGTGAACCGGCGCGCCCCCTTATCGACGCGGAAAAACTGTTTCGCCGGTTGCCGATGCTGGCACTCACGGAGGGAGAAAACGCCGTCGACCTGATCGCTTATGAAGTGTTGAATCTGCTGATGACCGGCGTTCAGGCCGACATCGGCCAGATCAACCTGCTGCCCAAGGGCGGCCGGGTGGAAAAAGTGTGTATCGTCAAGGATGGCGTCCCCTGGTTGAGAAAAGAGATGAAACTGCATTTGCTGGATCCCACCCAGGGGTTTACCGGAACGGTAATGGAGACGGGCAGACCGCTGGTTACCAGGGACATCTGGGCGACCCCGCCACCAGGCCGGCGCAACCCGTTTTTGGATCTTTTCCCCTCCATGGATCCCCATTACGTGGCCGCCATTAAAGAACCCGTGTCCAGCACCATGATCATGCCCATCAAACGGGGCAACGACGTTTTCTGCACCATAGAATTGAGCCGCTATCGCGGGAAAACGGCGTTCGGCCACATCGAGAAACAGCCCGTTGAGGAATTCGTCAGCCGCTACGGGTCGCTGATCATGGACTATATCCTGGACATCAAAAACCGCACGGCCATTCGCATCGCCCATCAGAAGCTCAATATTATGGCCCGACTGATCGCCTCAAACGCGAGGGTAGACTATACCGATGCCGTAACTCCGTATCGATCTCTTTCTTCAGCGGATTTGGGATTTGCCTTTTTTCGGCGAGGAGGCCGTAACAGTTCCACCGAACTTACTCTGGTGGCATGGCAGGGAGATGAGGTCCAGGAAGTCTATTTCCCTGACTTTATTCCTTCATCCGATAGCATCCTTTCCGACAGTTCGGACATTTCGTATCCTTTTGAAGGTCAAGCACGGGATCGAAGAATGTTGCGATTTCGGGATCGGGTTAAGAACTACACGGGGGTCAAGAAAAAAGAACAGCGATTTTTGTTGGACTGTATCGATAAAATTGGCTCATATGTCATTTACCCCCTGCATATACTCAATCAGGACTTGGGTGCCATCTATCTGGCTTCCCATCGAATTCAGTTTTGGAACTACCTGCACATGAACCCGTTCCTTTCGCTTTATAACTCTCTTTTGAAATCTTTTTTGCTGAACGAAAGGGCGACGCATCACTTATCTGAAATCAGTTTGCGTATTCACAATCCGGGATTTTACTGCTTCGGGGCCTTGAAAGCGGCATTGGCCAAGAAGTATCCAGAAATCCTTTTGGATAAAGAGGTGACCCATTCACTTTACAGCCTTGAGTCTCTCTTATCCGAACTTCATGATCAAGTCGATATCTTAAAGTTTCGTACTAAAAATATCCATCTACCTACCTGGATAAGGGCTTTTTTCAGTCAAAAAATGGCTCATTATCCTGAGTTGGATATCAACCTAAAAAGTAAAAACGCCATAGCTGCCAATTGTATCACCCGGACGAGTTATGAGCAGCTTGAAACCATTTTTGAGAATCTGTTTGCCAATAGTCAACGGGCCATCCAGACCCGGAAGAATTTGGAATCCTCCATAATCGGTCAGATTACTATTACAATTTGGAAGAAAAAAGACCAAATTGCGATCATTTTGCAAGACAACGGCCTTCCCTATAAGATGGTATCTGGACGGGGGCAACCACAGGTAAAAAGAATTATCAAAGATCTTGGCGGCAATTTTAGAAAATACCAAAATCCGTATCGCTTGTACCTTTCTTTTCCTTTCTTTGAGTCTAACCAAAAGGGGGATTAATTATGGATGTAAAAATTTTATTTTTTGATGACATTTTCAGCGAGTTATTTAGAAAAGTACATGATGAGAATGAATTGGTCTGGGATGACAACTGGGTTGCTTCACTTGAAAAGGCGCTTGTGGACCCGAATAACAGGCTGGGAGTGACCTTCACGCTTATTAAAACAGGCGAAATTGAAGCCTGGAAAAAGATTGTTGAAAAAGAACAACCCGATATTGTTATCATGGATTATTATTGGCCTGAACACGCCCTGAAAAAATATGGGGATCGGAAAAAAGGAGGAGAAATCAGTCTTGAAACTTTGTCGCAAATGCGAAAAGCATTTCCCAACTTACCCATGATTTCCTATACGATAAAGCCCGATCAACAGACGATGGAGGCGGCCTATAATAACGGGGTGACCTTATTTATGGAGAAGGTGGCGATGGCAGTACCGGAGGTCCACAACACTTTAAAATATATAATCATTTATATGATGCGATCAAAATGATCCTTTGAAATTTTGCCAAAAAATGAGCAAATAAGATCCCGATTGCGATACAGAAGATAAACTGTCACAACAATACGACTGTTTCTGTTTTATTTACTTGAGAGTACAAAGTTCTTTGACCGGCCAAGACTGGCTCGGACGGAATGAATCCGACTTTAACAAGTGGCTCCGAACTATAATATGGCTTCGAAGCGAAGGGGCATTCAGGAGACATTTTGTAACTTAATAGTATTTAAAAAGCACGGATCAATTTAAGACCCCAAACCCGGAAAGCTTTAAATATGTTTTATCACCTAACATCTCATACCACGTTTTTTGGGCCCCAGATTGTCCTTTTCAATCTGGTAGGCCATTTCAACCCACTCGCAAAGCAGCGGTCGGGTCTCCACCGGGTCGATGATATCCTCGATGCCGAATGCCTCTGCGGTTCTGAAGGGTGAGGCCACGGCACGATAGGTGTCCTGTAGTTTTTCAAGATATTCCCGAGGATTGTCGGCCGCCTCGATTTCTCTTCGGTGGGCCGCATAAACGCCCCCCTCAACCGGGATATTGCCCCATACTGCCGAGGGCCAGGCATACCGCCAACTCAATCGGAGCCCGCTTTTCTGTGCCCCACCGGCCACCCCAAAACATTTGCGGATATAGATCACCGCCATAGGGATGGTGGCCTGGATCATCGCGAAACTGGCCCGAACACCCTTGCGGATGGTTCCTTGGAGTTCGCTTTGGGAACCGATGGTAAATCCGGGTTGATCGGGAAAATTGACGATGGGAAGGTGAAAGGTGTCGCACATGTCAATGAAACGCTGAAATTTTTCAGCCACATCATAATTGAAGGACCCTCCCAAAAATCGGGGATCGTTGGCCAGTACGCCGACGGGATACCCGTTCAGGCGTGCCAGTGCGGTAATCTGGGAGCGCCCCTGATATTTTCCGATTTCAAAAATCGAGTCCCTGTCCAATACCAGGCGCAGCAGTTCGCGAATGTTATAGGGTTTGCGTTTGTTTCGGGGAATGATTGACCGCAGATCCGGTTCCCGGCGGTTGGGAACATCATACCGATCCCCATGGCGAGCGGGCATTTCCCATACGTTGGAAGGGAGATAGGACAGAAACCGTTTCACCTGATTCAGGGCGTCTCGCTCGTCGACCGCATCGTTGTCCACCACGCCGGTCTGGCGTGTGTGCAGCAGGTACCCGCCCAACTCCTCTTTGGTGAGATCTTCTCCAAAGGCGGATTTGACCAAAGGCGGGCCGCCTACGAAAACATGGCACATATTTCTGACCATCACCGAGAAATGGCTTTGTACCATGTAAAGGGCTCCCAGCCCCGCCACGGAGCCGAACCCGGCGGACACCACCGGAACTTCGGACATCACCTCCACCCGGTCCTGCGCACACTCGTCGCCGGAACTGGGGAGCTCGGTGTAGCCGATCTCGAGGATTTCTTTGATCGACCCGCCGGCACCTTCCACCAGGCGCACCATGGGCAGTTTCAGGGAGCGGGCCATCTTAACGAAATAGGCGCCCTTGCTTTTATACATCCGGCCCACCGATGCCCCTTTGACGGTAAAGTCATCCCCATGAACGGCAACCCTGCGCCCATCGATTTTCGCGACACCCATGACAAACGGGCAGGGCACCAGGCTTTTGAGTGCATGCGGGTCGTGGTTGTCGTAGGTGGGCACACCGGCCAGAAGCCCCCTTTCCAGAAAGGTCTCCTGGTCGCAGAGGATGTCAATGCGCTCTCGTACAGTCATTTTCCCGTGTGCGTGCTGTTTGGCGATATTTTTTTCGCCTCCCAGTCCATGGGCGAGTTGTTTTCTCTTGGCCAGTTCATCAAGCTCTTTGCGCCACATGTTGTTTGCCTCTTTCTTGGTGTTTTCCGTTCAGAATCCGGTATCAATATACTGATATTGAGCAAATGTCTATAAAAGGGAGGCGGTCAACACCAAAAAATAGAACCGGTAAGCAGATCATTGACGTACAGCAGCGCCAAATGGTGTTGAGCCTGAAGGTGGCCGAAGCCCGGGCACCTATCAGGCCATGCCCTCGGGCAAATCCTTTGGCCTGGTCAACGATTTCGAGCGCATTCTATTGATGATCGACGAGGCCCACCGTACCCAGGGATCGGATCTGGAGGATAACATCTTCGAGGCCTTCCCCATTATGATCGAGAACGCAGAGACGCAGAGAAAAATACCACAGGCAGAACGGATTTCCGTTCTGCCTGTGAAAAAAACTACCCAATGGGTGCGAGATTGATTAGGCGATTTCTGTCAAAGAATATACCCGCCTGCTTGTCTTTTCATCCGTCTTCTGCGTTGGGCTTTTCCACACATAGTCCCACTATGCGTAAAAAAGCCCGCCTTGAATACGAATGAATATCCTGCGCATCCTGGTATATTCTTTTCCGCCAATCGCCTTATTTCTTGAATTTTTTACGGCTGAGGCCGGCCAGACCGACCAGACCGGTGCCCAGCAATAGCATGGTTGCGGGTTCGGGAACTGGAGCAACACCACCTACTATGGCGACGTGAGATATGGCACCACCATCATCAGTATTCCAGAAATTTAAAAGTACGATGTCATCTTCTCCGTTCCAAGATGATATATCGAAAATATACCATGTTGGAGTATGGTTACCATCTTTGACGATAAGGTACAAAGGATACTCACTTATAGTATCACCACTCTCGTAACTTATTGTTGCATCATTAGGATCATTCGTACCATCCTCATAATCGGTATCGTAGGATGAGGCATATGTACCAGATTCGCCATCATCAAAATCATCCTTGTACAAAAGCGTTAAATCACCTTCATACCCAACTATTTCCTCTACATCATCTGCATCCGGGTTATTGGGATTGCTCCCAGTCCAATAATTAATGTCAGAAGATGTCAACGCATCTAGATTTTCTGCATCAATTGTGAGGGCCTCTGCATTGGGCGTTAAACCCGCAAATAATAACATGCAAAAAGATAAAAAAAATATTGGCTTAAATACTTTTACCATGATTTGTCTCCTTTTCTATTATAGACGCCATATTTGTTTTATAGTTATCAGCATCGTTTATGCCATGATTCGTTAAATATTTTATAATATATAATTACAGTATGTTATGAGATTTTTTTTTTAAAAAAATAAGACTGGGTATTACTTTTTTTACATAAAAAATATGGGGTTTTTTAAACAGTTGGGAAAAATGTAGAATATAAAGGGAGGTAGAAATCAGCTTAATGAAACCGGCCCGTCACCATCCGGGAGGTTTTATGGCGAATCATCGAAAACGTCGACAGCTGGTTCTGAGTCCTTCTTCTCTGCCGTTTTGTCGTCTCCGCTTTAAACATCTTCGCTTATGGAGTCGGATAAATCCTGGGACAATGCTTCTTGACCATCACCCTCTAACCCATCCTCCACACCTCACAACCGAGGCATAGTCAAACAAGATGAATTCGTAAAAGCAATCCCGGGCAAATGTCACCAAAACCGTTTTGGATTCAGGCGGTCACTGCTTAACTACCGTAAATGGTTTCGAGGCAGCATCAATCTAAACGCTTGATAGCTTAAAGAAAATACAATATAGAGATAGTGGCTGAACGAATACTCACGCCCACAATCTTCACGGACTCTTCTGAAAGGCAACGCATTTTTATGACTCATGCAGATTTGCGTGGTGAAAACTACCACGGCGGTAACTACGTTAACCTGTTGGTGGACCCGGAGCGGTCGGCTCTGCTCAAGAAGATTTCCACCGATTTGATCAGTATTACGTTGGATGATGGCCAGCTGTGCGATTTCGAATTGCTTACCACAGGCGCATTTTCACCATTGACCGGTTTTATGAACCGCAGCAATTACGAATCTGTTCTGGACCGAACCAAACTGCAGGATGGAACCATTTGGCCGGTGCCCATCTGCCTCGATATATCCGAGACGGTTGCCCGTCCACTCGAGGCCGGTCAGTCGATCGTTATTCGGGACCCGGAGGGATTCCTGCTCGCCATCATGCATGTGGAAGACATCTGGAAGCCGGACAAGGAAAAAGAGGCCAAACTGCTCTATGGGACCACGAATCGGGCCCACCCCGGTGTTGCCCACCTGTTGCGCAATACCGGTGAATTTTATGTGGGCGGTGCGCTGGAAGTGTTGAACCTGCCTCTGCATTTCGATTTCAAGCAGTTGCGCATGACGCCACCGGAGGTTCGCAGCCTTTATAAAAAACTGGGCTGGAACCGGATTGTCGGGTTTCACACGACAAATACGATTCACCGGCCCGAGTTCGAAATGGCCATCCGCGCCATGCAAAAAAGCCGGGCCAACCTGCTTCTGCTGCCAGGGGTGGGGATGTCCGGCCCGGGGGATTTTGACTATTACACCCGGGTGCGCTGCTACCGCCATGCCGTGGGCTATTTCCCGCCGGAATCGGCGATCATGAGCCTTTTGCCCATATTTACACGCCTGGCCGGACCTCGTGATGCTCTGCTGCAATGCATCGTGGGCAAAAACTATGGCTGCACCCACTTTATTATCGGACACCAGCATGCGGATCCGGGTGGACAAAATGGTGCCGGCCCATTTTATGACAGTGACGAAACCCAGTCGTTTGTTAAGAACCTGGCCGAATCCGTTGGCATCCGTGTGGTCCCGTTCAATGAGTTGGTATACCTGCCGTTTGAAGATGAATTTTCCCCCAAAGATGAAGTGACCGAAGGCGCGGAGAGCATTTCGCTGTCCAGCCTGGATATTCGCGATCGCATCCGCAGCGGCAGAAAAATACCCCGCTGGGCCACTTTCCCGGAGGTGGTCGGTGAACTGAAAAAGGCCTATCCGCCACCTGCAAAACAGGGTTTTGCGGTTTTTTTTACCGGTCTTTCCGGAGCCGGAAAGTCGACGATCGCCCGGGTGCTTTACGCCAAGATGCTGGAAATCGGAAAGCGTCCGGTGACCCTGTTAGATGGCGACATTGTCCGCCAGAACCTTTCCAACGAACTTTCCTTTTCCAAGGAGCACCGGGATATCAATGTCCGGCGCATCGGTTTTGTAGCTAGTGAAATCACCAAAAATCGGGGGGTTGCCATTTGTGCGCCCATTGCGCCCTATGCTGCCACGCGTGCCGAGATCCGCGCCAGTATCGAGGCGGTTGGCGGTTTTATCGAAGTCCATGTGGCGACGCCGCTGGACGTATGCGAAAAACGTGACCGAAAAGGGATGTACGCCAAAGCCAGGGCCGGTCTCATTAAAGGATACACCGGAATCGATGATCCCTATGAAATTCCTGAATCGCCGGAAGTCCGGATCGATACAAGCGGGAAGTCCCCGGACGAGGCGGCCCAGGAGATTTTAATTTATCTGGGGCAGAGACGGTTCATATGAATACGCAATAGGGGGTAGGATGAAGGTTGACTCTATACTCTATAAGGTATTTAGGCGATTGGCGAAAAAATGAATCCAAAAAAAAAGAGTGTTCTGGTTGTCGGCGGAGCAGGGTATATCGGTTCCCACATGGTGCGGCAATTGGTCGAGGCCAAGTGGAATGTGGTTATTCTGGACAACCTGTCCACAGGCAGCCGGCAGTTGGTTCATGGTGGCCAATTGGTTCAGGGACGGCTGGGAGATGTCGGTCTGCTGGACCAGCTTTTCAGCGACCATGACGTTGCCGCGGTCATGCATTTTGCGGCCTTCTCCCAGGTTGGCGAATCGGTCGATCAGCCGCTTAAATACTATCGCAACAACCTGGCCGAGACAATCAACCTGCTGGATGCCATGGTGCGCCACAGGGTTTTGCGTTTCATCTTTTCCTCGACGGCGGCGGTTTATGGCGAACCGGAAGCGATCCCCATTACAGAAAATCACCCACGCCAGCCAACCAATCCATACGGAAACACCAAACTGGCGGTGGAGCGCATGCTGGCCGACTGCGACGCTGCCTTTGGGTTGAAATATGCGGCGTTGCGTTATTTTAACGCCGCGGGCGCGGACCCGTCGGGCGAGATTGGTGAAATGCACGATCCCGAGACCCATCTGATTCCCATTGTGCTGAAAGCCGCTTCAGGTCATATAAACAATATACAGGTATTTGGTACGGACTACCCTACCACAGATGGTACCTGTATCCGGGATTATGTTCATGTCAACGATTTGGCCCAGGCTCATCTGCTGGCCCTGAACGCGTTGTTTGACGGTGGGGCGAGTGCGGTCTACAACCTGGGCAGCAGCAGCGGTTACTCCGTTAAAGAGGTGATCCGGATTGCCGAACGGGTCACCGGAAAAAAGATTCCGGTTGTCGAAGGACCCCGCCGCTTGGGAGATCCTGCCGTTCTGGTTGCCAGTTCAGAAAAAATTAAAAACAGGCTCGGTTGGGTGCCGGTTTATGACGATCTTGAAAAAATCATCCGGACTGCCTGGAACTGGCATTTGAAACAGATATCTTGAGCATTTTCCATTTTTCTCCGACTTCATCCTGCAATGTGACCATATAATAAGATTTCCGCTTAAAAAGGGGCTTAAATACAATATATGGTTTTTAAATAAAATTGGCATACCATGGGTGGTATTTTTAAGAGGCTTAAAAAAGACGTCACAGGTGTCCTCTAATCCACACTGACATTTTCTGTGGGGGAGAAAGATGGCCGAATTGGCAGGAAAATGGTAAGCAGTTAACTCGTACCCCTTCAGAAATGAGCCGTTTGCCCGATATTCGCGTTATGTTTAAAAACAGAATAACAGGAGAGGTTGAATGAAACGGTGTTGGACTAAAATTCCGGTAGTTTTCATAATTTTTGCGATCCTTTTTTCTGGGTGTTCATCGGATGAAGAGAAAAAAGCCGCCCATTTTGAGAAGGGGACAACCTATTTTGAAAAAGGCGAATACAAGAGCGCTGAACTGGAATTCCGCAATGCCATTCAGATCGATCCGGAATATATCGATGCCTATGAACGCCTGGGGGAGACCTATCTGAAACTGGGTGACCCCAAGGGTGCCTTCAAAGAGTACAGCATGGTGGCCAAACTGGATCCGGAGAATACCGATGCCGCGCTCAAGCTGGCCACCTTCTATATGCTGGGGAAGAAGCCTGATGAGGCCCGTGAAAAGGTGGAAGCGGTGCTTTCCAGGGAACCCAATAACATCGAAGCGCTGTTTTTGATGGCCGGGTTGCATGATCTGGATAAAAATTTGTATGAGGCGGCGGCCGTCTTCCGCAAAATCATTGACCTGGATGCCGATCAAGCTCGTGCATATATGGGCTTGGCCCGTGTTTATGCGCGCCAGGGAAAGCCTGACGACGCCGAAGCACAACTGAGAAAAGCCATCCAATTGGATGTAAAAGCGATTAAACCCCGATTGGAACTGGTCCGTTTCTATGCCAGCCGCAAGGAATTTGACAGGGCCCGGTCCCAGATTGAAAAGACCATCGAATTAAATCCCGGGAATTCGGAACTGTACATCGTTTTGGGGAATTTTTTCTTTCAGATGAAAAAACCGTCTGATGCAGAACATGCATATCTCAAGGCCATTGAAATCAGCCCGACAGATATTAAACCATACATGGTCGCCGCCGGATTTTATGATGCCTCGGACATGGTTGAAAAGACCCTGGCCATGTACGAGAAGGCCCTTGAGATTAAACCCGACGACGTTAATATTATGACCACCATGGCCGGTTTTTTTCTGAAACACAAGAAAATGGAAGATGCGCAGCATCACCTGGCCAAGGTTCTGGAGGAGCGGCCCAATTTTTTTCCTGCTCGGATGATGAAAGGCGAGATCGCCACCATGAAGAAGGACTTTACCGAGGCGATCGGTATTTTCGATCAGTTGGTCAAGGAGGAACCGCGATCCGCCCGAGCGCATTATCTGAAAGGGGTCGCCCTTTTGGGCAAAGGTGAACTACAAAGTGCCAAAACGTCCCTGGGAAAGGCCGCAGAGCTCAATCCAAAACAGGAAAAAGCCAATATATTGCTGGCCGATATTGCCATGCGCGAGCGGGCCTTTGACCAGGCCCAGAAGCTGAGTGAGGCAGTCCTATCCGACAATCCGAAAAACTTTCAAGCTCGCATGATCCTGGGCAACGCCCTGATGGCCCAGGGAAAAACCGGCCAAGCCGAAATTGCCTTCAAACTGTTGATTGCCGAGAATCCTGAAAGTCCGGCCGGTTACTTTCGTTTGGGCGTCTTGCAACGGGCGACAAAAGATTATGACGGTGCACTGACGAGTTTCAATTCCGCGCTGGACCGAAACCCCATGCTGATGGATGTATTTACCAACCTGGTGCTGGTTTATGGGGCTAAAAAAGAGCTGAACACCGCCCTGGAACGATGCGATGCCCAGTTGAAAAAGGTTGGCGATTCCAAAGTTCACCAGGCCATTATTAATAATTTGAAAGGCGGCCTGTACATGGCCCAGAAACGAACCGACGCTGCCAAGAAGGCATTTGAAGCGGCGATTCAACTCAATCCGGATTTTATGCCGCCCTATTATGCGCTGGCCCGGATCTATCTGGCTGAGAAACAGCCCCAGAAGGCTATTGATCAATACGAATCGATTCTTCAAAAGAAGCCGGGCCAGGCCGGACCGCACATGCTCCTCGGGACCATCTATGACATGCAGCGAAAGTACGACATGTCTGAAAAACATTATCGTGCTGCCCTTGATATCAATCCCCAGTTCGCGCCAGCGGCCAACAACTTGGCCTACCTGCTTTCAACCCGTGATGGAAACATCGACGAGGCCCTTAAATTCGCCCGGATCGCCAAGGAGAAGCTGCCCGATGATCCCAGTGTGATGGACACGTTGGGATGGATCTATTACAAAAAAGCGCTTTACGGAAATGCCGTTCAGGAATTTTCAGACAGCCTGGAGAAATTATCGGATAACGCAACGGTCAATTTCCACCTTGGGGCGGCACTATTTAAAAAAGGTGAAAAAACAAAGGCCAAGGCTTATCTGGAAAAAGCGCTGAGGTTGGATGAAAAATTTGACAGCGCCGATGAGGCCAGACAGATGTTGTCGGAGATATAACTTGCCAGGGATCTGTCGATGCGCTATTTCCCATTTAAAACGCTGATCCTTTGTGTGCTGCTGCCGCCACTGGTATACGTTTTTTCACTGCAGTTTATCGAAAATACCCTTCAGGCACGCTATGATCGTAAACTTTCGGCAACCTATACCGGCGACACCCGTGACCTGTTCGATGGCAGCATCCGCCTGCAGGACGCCATCCGGAAAAATATTGATGCATTCATTTCCAATCGAAAACTGGTCGATTGGGGGGTGCACGTTGCCATTACCGTCAAGACCAATGACGGGGTCTATCTTTATCCCGATGCCTACAATGACCAGCGGTCGGAAATCGGTGTCGGTGACAGTGTTGCCATTGCCCGGGAAAACTTCAAAATACTGAGTGAGGGGTTAATCAAGACGATCGACGTCAAGATTGATCACAATACCCCCATCGCCAACGCAATTTTGCTGTTCTGCGTGCTCGTCGCGCTTCTCGTGCTTTTTATTTTTTACCAGCATGGGCTGAAATTGGCCACCGCCGAAGAACAGGCCAGAAAAGCGGCTCTCGATGATCTGGAAAAGGACCGGCAAAACGGTCTTGATCGATTGAAACAGCTCGAAACCCAGCGTTACCGTCTTTCAGAAAAAATCGAAACGATGAGGAAAACGCTGGATGATGAACGCCGCAAGGCGTCGGCGACCGAAGACGAAATGATGGACGAACTGCTGGGCCTTGAGGAAAAAATTGCTGAACACCAGGCCCTGAAAAATGAACAGCTTGGAGAAATCGAGCACTTAAAGGTAAAACTCGAACAGTTTGAAAAAGAGAAGGACGCGCAAAACCGTCAATCCCTGAAAGGCATTGCCGCAGTTAAAAAACGCTTTGGTGCTCTGTATAAAAATATCGATGTTCATGATCGGGCCGTCGCCGGATTCATGGATCTTACCGAAGAGATGAAAATCAAGGTCGAAGAGGTGGTCTATCAACTAAATGACGATCCCAAGCAGGTGACCATCAAACGCAAGGTGTTTGGGAAAAAAAATCGAGAAACGGTCTTCGAAGTCATTTTCGCTTACAAAGGCCGGCTTTATTTCAGAAATATTTCCAACCATCGGGTTGAGGTATTGGTAATCGGAACCAAATTGACCCAAAACAAGGACCTTGCTTTTCTCGACAAATTATAAACCGGACATGGTGTTAGTGGTAACGTCCGCACATTCGAGACGCTCAAAATGTATCTGGATTTTTATAAATTACAGTTAAAACCATTTCAAATCAGCACCGACCCCAAATTCCTGTGGCTTGGTGAAAAGCACAAGGAAGCCCTGGCTGTTTTGAAATACGGCATACTCGATAACAAGGGCTTTCTTTTGCTTACTGGTGACGTGGGAACCGGCAAGACAACACTGCTCAATGCACTCATTGGCAGCCTGGGAGAAGATGTGCTCGTGGCCATGGTCACCGATCCCGGGTTGGCCAAGATGGATTTTTTTAATTTTGTCGCCGACTCTTTTGAAATGGACAAAAGTTTCAAGAGCAAAGGCGAATTTCTCATCTATTTGAAAAATTTTCTGCTTGGCCTTTACCAGCAGAACAGGCAGGCTCTGCTGATCATTGACGAAGCCCAGCATCTCAACCAGAAGATGCTGGAAGAGGTGCGCCTGCTTTCCAACATCGAGAAACACAATACCAAACTGATCAATATCTTTTTTGTGGGCCAAAGCGAGTTCAACGAAATTATTCTCAGGCCCCGTAACCGGGCCATCCGCCAGCGTATTACGATTAATTACAACATTACACCGCTTTCCGAAGCGGAAACCGGCGACTACATCCGTTTCCGGTTGGAAATTGCCGGAACGGATAAACCGATTTTTACGCCCCGGGCGATCAAAGCGGTATTTACATTTTCCAACGGATACCCGAGGCTGATCAACATTGTTTGTGACCAGGCGCTGTTGACCGGATACGTTAAAGAAAAAACGAAAATAGATGAGAAAATTATCACCGAGTGTGCCGAAGAGCTGAAAATATCCCATGGGTTTCCCATTCATAAGAGCAGAGCCACGCCAGAGGCGGTGGTGGAACAACCGGTAGTCGAATCCTTGGTGAATGAAAATAGTGACGCTGCGACGGTTACCGGCCATCGTGACGCCAACCGACCATTGGGGCACCCCATGATGATTGTGCTCATCGCTCTCATGGTTTTGTGGATTGGGTTGATTTCGGTCTATTTTTTCACCCGTGAAAGCGGGCCTCCATCCGCGCTGAGAGTCGGCACGGACGAACCATCGGCGATCGCGACGGCAGACCGTTCAACAGAGTCCAATACGTCTCAAGGCAAATCCTCACGCGCCACCCCCACGGGTGAGGACAGTGGCATTGTATCCGTGGCGCAGACCGGCCAACCCCCGGGCTCATCCGAAATCGAATCCGCCGGGTCCGAACAGGCCAAGACGGAACCTGATAAGACAACAGCGATAAACGACGCACCACAATCCACAGGAACTGAAAAAAAAGAAGCTTTGATAACCCTGGAAATGATCAATGAGACCTACGGGGTTGCCCCGGAAGTATATTTCGGCTTCAATTCCAATAGCTTGGATGATCAGTCCTATGGCATTTTGCACATGGTGGCGAAATACTGTGTCCAAAATCCTGGTGCAAAGCTTATCTTAAAAGGGTATTCAGACAGCTCCGGCGTACGTTCATATAATATTAAACTCTCTGAATTCAGAGCGAATATGGTAAAAACCTATTTGGTCGGGCGAGGCGTTGCCCCACTGGCCGTCAAAACGCTTGCCATGGGACCGGAAGCGCAGGGATCGGAAACCGCGCAACGAAAAGTGGTGATCGAGATTGTTGCACCGGAATAATTAACGAGAATCGGATTCGATCTTTTGTCCAATCTTTCTGACAAGGCTTGACCCATGGGTGAATCATCATATTCGGAAGAAGCCGGCCAACTGACTGAAAAGTTGATTCAGGCGGTTTCGAAATTAAGTCTCCAGAGAAAAAAAATGCTGGCTGAACTGCTCCGGGAATGGGAGCGATTGGATTACCGTGAGGATTCCAGAATCCCCTGTTTTTTTCCGGTGGACTATTCGGCCAATGATCGCGTGTATCAGGATTTCATTAATAACTTAAGCAATGGTGGCGTTTTTATTGAAACGGCAGCCGAATTGACCATCGGGCAGACGCTTTCGATGATTTTCAATGTGCCGTCACTTCAGAAAACCTTTAAGATCTCCGGGCGCATCGTCAGATCCGAGGCAGATGGTGTGGGTGTAAAGTTTAACAAAAAATTAACACCTTATCAAAAAGAGCTGATCCATAGTGCCGTCAGTCGCAAGTAGTTTGTTCATCCCCGATCCTAAGGCATCACGCTATGGGTGAGGCCTTTTTTATTGCAGGGGGCATTCACGAGGTTGCGACGCAATCCTTGAACCATTGCACGGCTTCTTGAACATAGTGGCGTTGGTGGGCTGGGTCGGTAATCCGGTGATCTCCGCCTTCCAATATCAGTAATTTTTTCGGCTTTTGGGCGACTCGGTAAATGTTGTGGGCGTTTTGAACGTCGACGGTTTCATCATCGCTGCCATGGACGATAAGAATGTTGTGAACGGACGCGATTTTTGAGGAAATGTCAAACCGGAGCCGATTTTGACGAACTTCATTTTTCAGCGATTGTGGAGAGTCAGACGGCAATTGGATGGACCGGCTCTGCATTGGTGCGGCAAGAGTGACAATTGAAAACGGGGAGATCCGCTCTGCGGCAGCAAGGCATACCGTTCCGCCCAGGCTGCTGCCAAACAGACCGACAGGTAGACTGCCCAGTGTTTTTCCCATCACCTCGACAGCGGCCATGAGATCGGCCATGCGACCCTCAAGGGTCGTATCCGTTTCAAAATTGCCGTCGCTGTCTCCGCATCCCCTGTGGTCAAATCGGAAGTAGGCCATGCCCAAGGCTGTGCAGCGGCCGGCCAGATCGATCTGTTTGGGTGAGTTTTTATCGGCCATCAGGCCGTGGCAGCCAATGATGACCACCGATGGCGGCTGGTTTGGGAAATGGAGTGTCCCGGATAAAGCCAACCCATCAGCCGCAAATTCAACTTGATTCACTGTATTTGTTGGCATGTTCTCATTCTAAGTAAAATCATATGCTTGAATTCTGGTTACCACTGGAGTATAGGAGAGTTCGTTTTTGCGAGACCGCATTTTTGCGGTTAGGGGGTAAAAAAATGGCGGAAGTGCATGGGAATCGAACCCACCCGGGACGGTATTAGCGCCCCACACCGGATTTGAAGTCCGGGAGCCTCACCAGTAAGCTGCGCACTTCCGTGTAATTCGGCTCTTTTATGAAGCGAATGGGCTATTTTGTCAATATTTTTATGCAGATCAAGTGAATCCAAGAATATCCTTAACCTGTTGCGGATATTTGACAAATCGTTTTATTGGATCAATCAATGAAAAGCTTCAAAGATAAAGCGATTTTGTTTATGGCCACTGGCGGATGGGTCGGCTACGCGCCTGTCGCACCGGGTACATTTGGATCCATCGCTGCTTTACCCTTGTGTCTGCTGCTAGCATCTGTGGATATTGGTGTGGCGGTTGCACTCGTTATCGGCCTGATTGTGCTCAGTGTATGGACCGCCCATATGGCGGCTATGCGTATGGGCCAAAGCGACCCGAAACAGGTGGTCATCGATGAAATCTGTGGCATGGCCGTGGCGTTGCTGGGGCACCCCTTTTCACCGCTTTGCGTTTTGGCGGGTTTTGCATTGTTTCGGGGGTTTGATATATTAAAACCTTTTCCCATCCGGTGGGTGGATCGGAACGTCCCCGGGGGATGGGGAATTGTACTCGATGATCTCATTGCCGGGGTGTGCGCCAACGCCTTGCTTCATATGGGAATTTTTCTTTTGAATTGATTGCCCAAAAAAGGGGGCATATCAATCATCGTTTATGCGTGATTATCCATGAAAGGCAGTAATTGTAATTTTGGCCTGTTTTTATCAATATATTGTGGTTAATTAATTAGTATTAATCTATATATTGTATAGATACACTCCAAAATTATAATTGCTGCATGAAAGGTCGGCCTTGATTTTGAAAAAAAATGCAGATGCGGACGCAGCACCCAAGAAAAAAGGGGTATTGCGCGAAAATATCGAAGCGATTGTGGTTGCCGTCATTCTTGCCTTATTTATCAGGACTTTTGTGGTTCAGGCATTTAAAATCCCTTCTGGATCAATGAAAGATACCTTATTGATTGGTGACCATATCCTGGTCAATAAGTTTATCTACGGCGTAAAAATGCCATTCGTGAAAAAAACGCTCATTCCCATCAAGGATCCGAAACAGGGGGATATCATTGTATTCGAATTTCCTGAAGATCCGAGTAAAGATTTTATCAAACGGGTCATCGGTACACCGGGAGATATTGTTGAAATCCGAAACAAGAAACTGTTTGTGAACGGAACCCGCGTTGCTAATGGCCACGGGGTATTTAAAGATCTAAAAATTTATCCATCCCAGATGCAGCCCCGTGATAATTTAGGACCCATTACTGTACCCGAGGGGAAACTTTTTGTAATGGGGGACAACCGGGATTTTTCATATGACAGCCGCTTCTGGGGCTTTGTCGATTTTGCTGCCGTAAAAGGAAAGGCGTTCATTATATACTGGTCCTGGGATAAGGAGGACTTTGATGTTCGCTGGAGCCGGTTGGGACACCTTCTTGAATAATGGCTTCCTGTGCATACTGGATAGGGGCGCCTTTCTCAATGGTACCAATCATAAATGACCCATTCGTCTGAATCTGTTCATGGAGCACCTTAATGCCTGCAACACCCTATCGAATACTTGTTGTTGATGATGAGTTGAGCATGCGTGAACTGCTTGAATTCATGCTGGAAAAGAAGGGGTACGGCGTCCTTTGCGCGGCCAATGGCAAATCGGCGCTGGCGACGATTGAAAAAGAACCTTACGATCTTTTGCTTTGCGACATCCGCTTGGGGGATATGACCGGCCTGGAAGTGTTGAAGGCATCCAAAAAGAAAAACCCGCATGTTACCGTGATCATGATTTCCGCTTTTGCCACGACCGAGACGGCGGTGGAGGCAATGAATCAGGGCGCTTTCGATTATGTTCCCAAACCTTTTGAAAACAAAGAGTTGCTTCAGACCATCGCCAACGCGCTGGAGCGAAAGACCCTGGAAAAAGAAAAACATGCCCTCGACAATCAACTCAAGGAAAGCGTTCATTTTGGTAAAATCGTGGGCAACAGCCCGCGAATGTTGCATATTTATGAAATGATCCGTCAGGTTGCCCGAACGCGAAGCAGCGTGATGATTACCGGTGAAAGCGGCACCGGCAAGGAACTGATTGCAAGGGCGATTCATGAACAGAGTGATCGGGTAAATGAGCCGTTCGTGACCATTAATTGCGGTGGCATTCCCGAGAACCTGCTTGAAAGTGAATTCTTTGGGCATTGCAAGGGCGCTTTTACCGGGGCCAGCGCAGACAAGCAAGGGTTGATGGAGATTGCCCACAAGGGCACCCTGTTTCTTGATGAAGTGGCTGAATTGAGTGTCCCCATGCAGGTCAAGCTGCTCCGAGCGGTTCAAGAGCGGGTTTTCCGGCCGGTCGGCGGAACCCGGGATGTCAGTGTGGATATCCGGATTATCTCGGCTACCAACAAAAAACTGGAGGATGAGGTAATCGCCGGGAATTTCCGGGAGGATTTGTTTTATCGATTGAATGTTATCGAAATCAAAATTCCACCGTTAAGGGAACGAAAGGGTGATCTTCTGTCACTGGCGCAACATTTTCTGGAAAAGTATTCTAACGAATTAGGTAAACAGGTCACCAAATTTTCTTCCTATGCGATTGATTTGTTAAAGAAATATGACTTCCCCGGCAATATCCGCGAATTGGAGAACCTGATCGAAAGAAGCGTGGCCCTGTCCAACACCAATATCCTGCTGCCGGACAGCCTGACCATGTCGATTCATAAAAAACGCTGGATCGAAGGGGTCCGCAACCGGCGGTTCGATGTCGACGAGGTGGCCCATGGTGTTGCCTTGGATGGCATATTGGAGGAAATCGAACGGGCATATATCGAAAAGGCCATGGAATGTGCCCAGGGGAATAAAAACAAGGCGGCCGAGTTGTTGGGCCTGAGCCTCCGCTCTTTTCGATACAGGATTGACAAGCTGAACGTAAATTAGCTATTTATAAACGTGTGCAGAAAAAATGACCCTTAACATATGGGGATGCTCCGCAACTGCACTTCATTGATCTTCGATTCCACAATTTAAGGTTCCACTCAAATCCATCTGTTTCTCATGTTTCCGATTCTGGAAGTCGCCTGATTTGCAACGTACCTGATGTCCGGATCCTGATATTTGCCATTCAAATGCGTAACCGGTCTGTAATGATCCGTGAAATGAAAAAAGTCTAAATGTTTTATTTATTGGTGCGATAAGGTTTATGTACGACTCCTGATCAAGACCATACATCTCAAATCAACCCATGACAATTTTTGGCACGCGTTACCAAAATTTGGTTCTAATTGGCAGAGAAAAGACGGATTATTTCATTTGGTAAGTGTGGAAATTTTGGAAATATATAAAAAAACAGTAAGTTAAAAAAAATATATTTTTATTCAAATGTGGCATTTTTGATGCTTTAAATACTTAACAAATTGCAAAGGAGGAAAATCACTTAAACCAGATGCAAACCGGATCGTTTCACCAACATTAATTAATTTTCAGGAGGGTTTTACATGCTTAGTAAAATGAGAAAGATGGACAACAAAGGTTTCACCCTGATCGAATTGATGATCGTTATCGCCATCATTGGTATCTTGGCTGCCATCGCGATTCCCAACTTTATCGCCTATCGTAATAAAGCATTCTGTAGTGCGGCGGAATCGGATGCCAACAACATTGCATCGGCATTGGCAGATTATTTCGCCATCCCCTCGCACATCACAGTGCCTGCCTTGGCGGATATCGGCATGAACACTCTGTCCGGCCCGACTGGCGCTTCCAATTCCGCCACATTGAGCGGTGGTATTGACAATATTACGATTACCGTGACGGATGTCAGCAGTCGCTGTCCCAGTGATTACCAGGGTTCTCAGACGGACTGGAATAGCAGTGTTTTCACCAAGGTGATGCGATAACTTGCGCTGAGAATCGTTGGATTTTAGTTTATAAGTATTGCTTTTAATAAAGGGGGGCACCTTAAACGCCCCCCTTTATTTCATCATAGAAAACCTATCCCTCTGGACCAGATCAGGAAAATCAGTAGGATTGCGGATAATCCCCTCCTGGGGCCGGATGTTTCTTATTTCTGAATTCGATGATAGATAAAAAGATGACGGTCGGAAAAGGTAGCACAGTCTCATTCCTGCTGATTGCAATTTTACTTGGTGCAATTTATTCCAACACGCTCAACGCCTCTTGGCACCTTGACGATGAACCGAATATCCTCAACAACAATCGCATACATTTGGATCAAATAAGCTATCGCGGGATTATTGATAGTTTACGTGCCCATCCACTAAGCACCGGAAAGTTATACCGTCCGGTCGCAATGTTAACGTTTGCATTAAACTGGAGGCTCTGCAAAAATTCAGTTGTTGGCTATCATGTCGTTAACATCGCTATCCATCTATCCTGTTGCCTTCTTCTTTTTATAACCATAACCCGTCTTTTTGAATGCCCGAATATTGTGGGCTATGATCGCCGAGATTCTCATTTCATAGCACTGCTTTCTGCGGTTTTATGGGCAGCCCATCCGATTCAGACACAAGCGGTTACTTACATTGTGCAACGAATGGCTTCCCTATCCACCTTATTCTTTCTTTTGGCACTTTATTTATACGTCGAAGCAAGAATCGAAGGTTGTCTTAAAAAGGCATGGTGGAAATATGTTTGCAGTTTTATTTGTTTTTTACTCGCTTTCGGGTCAAAAGAAAATACCTTAATCTTCCCTTTGTCACTCATCCTGGTAGAGGCGGTTTTTTTTCAGGATCTTTCAATTAAAAAAAATAAAAAAATTTTTTCTGTGATCGGTCTTTCTGTCGTATTTACCGTGGCGTTGGTTGGTATCCTATTGTTCATAGGAAATTTTTCTTCCCTGTTAGGGGGATATAAAGCACGCTCATTCACTCTTTCGCAGCGATTGATGACGGAACCTAGAATTCTAATTTACTACCTCAGTCAACTTTTCTATCCTGTGGAAACTAGACTTTCCATTGAACACGATATCGTGATATCGACTTCATTTTTTGATCCATGGGTAACGCCTGCCTCTCTGATACTAATTAGCATTTTGATTTTGTGGGCGTTTTTTAATATAAGGGAGTTCCCTTTTATTTCTTTTGCAATTTTGTTTTTTTTCTTGAATCATTCGGTGGAGTCTACTTTTATTCCCTTGGAGTTGATTTTTGAACATCGCAATTACCTTCCATCCCTTTTCCTTTTCGTGCCAATTGCTATTTGTTTCAATAAGTTGATAGGATATTATCATCGGCGGAAGCATCACCCGATGGAACTGTTTATATATTTATCCATATCATTGTTAATCGTATTTATGGGGATCGGCACGTATAAAAGAAACATGGTGTGGGCAAGTGATTGGGCGTTGTGGTACGACGCTTCCCGAAAATCACCGAATAGCGCTAGACCGGCCTACCTCCTTGCCAGACACTATGCCAAAAGAGGCGCTAATGTAAAAGCTATGGCGTTGTATGAAAAAGCTTTAAGGAGCCAATCTGCAACGCCCGACTACACTCGTGCTCTTGTTCTGAATGGAATGGCTGCTATTTACTTTGCCCAAAAGAATTACGATGCGGCTATTGCCACGTTTAAGAAAGCGATTGCACTAAAACCGGAGTTCTCTCAAATTCAAACCAATATGGTAACTTCTTTGATTAAGATGGGCCGATTGTCAGAAGCTGACCGGTGCCTTGAAAATTTGTCGGAGAAACAATCAAGTTTGTACCATTATCTGAAAGGCCTTGTTCTATCCCGAAAGGGAACGCTATCCGCTGCCCTGACGCATTTCCGGCATGCCTTGGTAATAGAACCCGATTCTAAAATTGTTAAAATTAAAATATCAGAGACGTTGGCCGCAATCGGATATTATCGTCAGGCAGAAATTTTTACAAGGATTTCAAAACCATATTATGCTTCGGACATAGAAACGCTTGTTTTTTTATATACTAACAGCATAAAAGCCGACAGGCTAAAACAAGCAGTGTTCTATTTGGATCAAATATTTAAAAACATAAATCTGAAACTTGCTTTGGGAAAATTAAGAGAAAAATGTGAAGAGAGTTTGATGACATTGAGGCAGAAAACAATAGCTCAAAATTTAATTTCTATAAAAATTGAAACTTTTTCAGAAAAAACTTACGCAATTGATCAAAAATTCAAAAGGAATTGATTTGCGCAATCGGAATGCCTTTTTTCTGATTCTTATTTTTACCACCATTGTTTATAGCAACTCATTTAGTGCCTCTTGGCATTTTGACGACTTTCCCAACATTGTCAGTAATAAGGGGATCCATATATCAGATATCGGCATGGATTCCATAACAAAAGCGCTCTATGCCAACCCGATTAATAATAACAAGCTCATCAGACCGGTAGCATACTTGTCATTTGCTATCAATTGGTATTTCGGTAAGCATCACGTGTTTGGTTATCATCTGATTAACCTGGCGATCCATATTATCGTCGCCTTTGTTCTCTTCCTCTCCATTTTAATCCTGCTTAGGTCCCCCAATGTTTCAGTTGCCTATAAAGGCGATGAATACTGTATTGCGTTATTGGCTTCGGTAATGTGGTCGATTCATCCGATTCAGGTTCAAGCGGTGACCTACATCGTTCAACGGATGGCCTCAATGGCATCCTTATTTTACATATTAGGAATATTTCTCTATCTCAAAGCCCGGATCGCAACGTCCAAACGCAAAGCCTGTCTACTCGTTTTTGGAATAGTTATTTCCTATTTTCTGGCGATGGTCACAAAGGAAAACACGGTAACGCTTCCCATATCTATCCTCCTGCTGGAGTTTTTGTTTTATCAGGATATTGATAAATTAAAAACTCTAAAACGAATAAGGGGAATCGGCATATTTTCTGTATTCATCGCTATCCTTTTAGTAGCGATATTTTATAAAGTAGAGTGGTCGTCCCTAATTTCTGGATATGAAAATAGGCCTTTTACATTTACTCAAAGGATACTGACAGAACCACGAATTGTGCTCTTCTACTTGAAACAGCTACTGATTCCAATTAACAGCCATTTATCGATTGTCCATGACGTTAAGATTTCAACATCATTGTTTCATCCAATCATGACTTTGCCTTCCATACTTTGTGTCTTTGGTTTGTTGGGAATTGGAATATCACAAATAAAGAGTCGCCCCTTAGTGGCCTTGGCGATACTCTTTTACTTTCTGAATCAAATAATTGAATCAACTATTATACCACTGGAACTTATTTTTGAACACCGTAATTATCTGCCGTCAATGTTCTTATTTGTGCCCATTGCCGCCGGCATAAAAGCTTTAATTAATTTTTATTACAAAAGACAGTCGATTGTTGCGTTTGTTGTTGTCATATCCACCACCTTGGCAATTTGTGGAATCGGTCTTGCTGCCTACATTAGAAACCAGGCATGGTCAACAGAGGAAAGTTTATGGATGGACGCCATGTATAAGGCACCGGACAATCCTCGTCCGTACCAAAATATTGCAGGAATTTATAAAGATCGGGGCAATTATGAGAAATCAATGGCTTTATACCAGAAATCGATTGGATTGCCCAACGTTTCCAATACTTCTATCAGTAAGTCCAAAAATAATATTGGCAATATTTACTGGCTATTTAATGATAGCCAAAATGCTATGCGGTTTTATCGTGAGGCAGTCGCAATTGATGAAGGGAATCGTTTAGCACGAATTAATTTAGCTTCCGAACTGATTCGTGTTGGTAATTACGCGTTGGCCATGCAGGAGGCAGATAAATTGTTGGCCATTGATCAAAGTGACGTCAGGCATATTAATCTAAAAGGCTTCATATTATATAAACATAATTGTTTTAATGACGCTATAAGGTGGTACAAAAAAGGATTGTCAATTGATCCATCTAATTGGAATTTATTGATAAACATTTCAATGGCCCTTAGTCGAACCGGCGCTTATCGAAATGCTAATTTTTTCTTAAGCAAAGCCCTGCTTAACCATCCAAAAAACATTTACATTTATTTTGCATATATTGATTCTTTGTATAATGAATCCAATAAACTAAAAATAGAAAATATATTAGATAAACTATTTACTATGTTTAGTATAGATATTATTCTTGACCAATTGAGTAATGCGAAAAGAATGGAAAATAGCATTCCATTCAGTCCAGATATTACGGCAAAAATAATGATTGACAAAATAAAGCGATATAGAAATGAAGAATAGAACAAAGGTTATCAATCCTTTACCATTTTCAACCTATTATATTACCATTATGACCATTGCGGCTATAGGATTGATAACCACTATTTATTTGTCTATATCACACTATCGGGTTTATACTGATATTGAATATGAAAGTTTCTGCGCTATAACAAAGGCAATTAACTGTGATACTGTATCCCAAAGCCCTTACTCCATAATGTTTAACATTCCTGTTGCCATTTGGGGACTTATTGGATATATTTTTATTACAATTTTATTGAGCATTGCCTGGAAGTATCGTTCTAAAGGGATGTATGTCTGGCCTACAATTATATTACTATCTTTTATATATTCTATAGGCAGCATTATTCTCGCGATAATATCATCCAAAATCATAAAAAGTTACTGTATCATGTGTATCGTAACATATGGAGTAAACTTCGCATTAGTTTATTTTTCATTACTGATATTTAATAGGTTTGGAAAATGTGGCATTTTTAATGGTCTTATCGGTGATGTCAAGTATTTTATAAAAAATATGTTTGTTGTAACTCTGTTTACCGTATTATCCATTACTTTTTTGATAATTATAGCAAACATTATCCCCCATTACTGGCGTATTGAAAATGATTCCTATCTAAGAGATCTACCCAATGGTATAACGGCTGATGGCCACCCATGGATCGGAGCAACGACTCCGCAACTCACTATCATGGAATATACAGATTATCAGTGTTTTCAATGCAAGAAAATGCATTATTATATTAGACAGATAGTTGCTAAATACCCGGATAAGATAAGACTTATCCATAGGCATTTTCCGATGGATAGTGTCTATAACCCATTAGTAAAAGAACCTTACCATCAGGGTTCCGGTAAACTTTCCCTACTTGCAATATTTGCAACCATCCACGGAAAGTTTTGGCAAATGAACGATTTCTTATTCTCATCACAGCAGAGCAAAAAAACAATTGATATTAAATCGATTGCCGATGAAATTGGTTTAAATCCCAAAGAATTATTTGCAGCAACGCAAAATGCATATTTGCGGCGAATGTTAAACGCTGATATCCTCACTGGGATAAAGCTTGGCGTAAGAGGAACCCCAGGATACACTGTTGACGGGAAATTGTTTCTGGGCACTTTACCTTCAGAAATGTTTTCCAACTTGGAAGGTGTTTCTCCATAGATTTACTGCATCATTTAAAAGGTGTGCTTTGTGTCAAGGCAATCGACTATATGGAAAAATGTTTTCTTTGGTTTTGCTATCGCGATATCCATCTTTGCCTCATTATGGGGGGTGTTCGATAGAAATGTTCTAAAATGGCTGTTTGTCAACACTTCATATTATGTACTACTGGCGATGGTTGGTGTATGGTCCTTCCATTTAATTCGATATCTTAAAGTAACCGGTTTTCACCAGAAGGGCTTTATGGCCCGCAACTGGCATTATTTTGTTGTGGCAGGCCTCCTGACGGTAATTATATTTAGTACAACTCCGGTTGACTTCAAAACATTGAATGACGAACCGGTATTGCTCTCCGTATCCCAATCCCTTCTGTATTTTCGGACACCATATGAAATTAATGAGGGGTTGAATTTCTGGGGAAGCTACTCGCCACTTACCACCGAAATACCAATACGCCCACTTTTATTCCCATTTTTGCTACAATTTTTCCATCACATCGCTGGATATCATTTTTATCACGCTTTCATACTGAATATGGTGTTGTTGTTTGTGTTTTTCAGTGGGGTAGGAATCTGCTTCAAAAAGGTAAGTGACCTTTCCACATCGTATACTGCGATACTGCTGTGTGCCGCCCATCCTGTCATCGCCATCTACGGCACCGGCGGCGGGTACGATATGATGGCTGCCGTTTTTCTATGTCTGGCGTTGGCTCTTCTCTTCGGATTCATCCATGCGTCGACAAATGAACGGTTTTCACTGTTGTGGATGACCTTGGTGCTTCTCGCTAATATCCGGCATGAATCTTTTGTTTATTCAATGATAATCGGCTTGTTTTGCCTTACGCAATTAAAAAAAGACGAACTGAAGCGGAATTCATGGCTATTACTATCTGCAGGCCTGTTCATGATGCCATACATCTGGCAACGCCTTCTTGTTACGGGACGGTACGAAAATCCCGCAGGCACTTCCCTTTTTTCAGTTGGTATGTTTTTTCGAAACGGCCATGAGTTGCTATCCAACTTTCTAAATATCGACTTCTTCCTGCCGTATAGCGGGGTATTAAATGGGGCTTCCGTAGTGATTGGTTGTGTTGTGATGTTTCAATTGATAACCGGCAAACTTATGGTGCAGCCCAAGATAAAGATTTTCTGCGGAATTTTAATGACATGTTTTGTTACCAATTTGGTTATCATCTTATCGCATCATGCAGGGAGGTATTCGCTTGCCACACAGGCGAGATTTTTTATCGTCTTTTCATTAGCTACAGCGCTAACCCCGATCATATTTAAGCTGGCGTACCCTCAAAAGTTGTCAAACAGGACACTTTTGTGCTTTGCTATTATCATTTTACTTCTTTATCATCCCATAGCGATGCGGAACAGTTTTGTTTCCAGCCTAATGGAGAACCGCTCCAACAAAGCATGCCGTGAGTTCTTAAAACGAAAAACCTACGATAACCCACTTGTCATTACAAAGTGGCCCGTGCAGATCACCGGTATAGGTTACAGTGCCATAGGGTTCGAATATGCCAACCGACATAAAGAAAAAATTTTGTCTGATTTGAAAAATCGGTTTTTTGACAGTATCATCTTGTTTCAACAGAAAACAGCCGAAAAAAATCTCCCTCTAAAGGGGCAGGTGTTAAACTGGGGGAGGGAATTTGAAAAAATTGATCAAAAAGCAATATATTATAACCAAGTCTATTTGGAAATATCGATAATTGAAACCCAGCCGTTATAAAGATAGTGGTGGTTATCGAACCTGGCACCAAGAAAGTCTTAATACCGACCGGGTAACAAAGGTCGAATACTGCGTCCTGCTCCTACTTGTTTTGGTAATTTTCCTGATCTATCATCGATTGCCTACGCACGACTTTATTAGTCTTGACGATCATGTGTATGTTACCGGCAACGATCAAGTCAGAAGTGGCCTGACTCCTGAATCGATAAAGTGGGCCTTTACCACCATGCATGCGGAGTTCTGGCATCCAATAACTTGGCTTTCTTTAATGGTCGATACCGAATTGTACGGCGTCAATCCAAGTGGGTATTTGATCACCAACCTTTTCCTTCATATTGTTAATACGTTCGTAATTTTTCTTTGTTTCAGAAACACGACAAAGAATTTATGGCCAAGTGCGCTGCTGGCATTACTGTTTGCTGTTCACCCGTTGCATGTCGAAAATGTGGCCTGGATATCAGACCGCAAGGACTTATTGGGCGGATTGTTCTGGATTCTGACGATATGGCAATACTACCGGTTGATCCAAAAGCCATGCCTGGCACGAAAATCGCTTCTGGTTGCCCTATTTTGTTTGGGATTGATGTCAAAACCGATTCTCGTTAGCCTGCCTTGCATATTGATCTTGTTGGATATATGGCCATTGCAGCGATTGGCCATCGGTCCGTGTAGAAGCATGCAATGGTTGCTCTTTTTTCGTCAGGCGCTGAGAGACAAGTTGACTCTATTCACAATGGCCCTGGCCTTTAGCTTGATTGCCTTTTGGGCGCAGCAAAAGGGCGGAGGTGTGGGATCGTATGCCGCGTATCCAGTTGGCGACCGTATTTTCAACGCCGCCATGGCATACATCGGCTATCTGTTAAAAACTTTCTGGCCGGAAAACCTTTCCGTATTTTACCCGTTCGATAACGATATCCCTTTTATTCAGGGATCCTTGGCCACTTTGCTGGTGGTGGCCCTTAGTGCTGCGGCATGGCGGTGGGGTGGGTACGCTAAGCCCCTTCTGGTTGGATGGTTCTGGTTCATCGTCACCTTGATCCCAACAATCGGCATAATCAAGATCGGCGATTTTTCCATGGCTGACCGTTACCTGTACATTCCCCAGATCGGCCTTTTCATTGTATTTTCCTGGGGAGCATATCAAATTGCAACGCGATGGCTGAACCCAATCATGGTGGCCGTCGCCTGCTGCCTGATCATTGGGTTGCTGACGCTTGCGTCGTACCATCAGGTGAAGCACTGGCAGAGCAGCGGGACGTTGTTCGCACACGCACTGGAAGTCAATCCGCATAACTATTTTGCCCACTATGCCATGGGGCGACTACTGGCCAGCCAGAGAGAATACGACCGGGCGCTTGATCATTTTTCCCGTGCGGTCAATCTCGCGCCTGACAAGTACACTATGCGTATCGATTTTGGACGCGCATTGATCGTTAAGTCGCGCTTCAGAGAAGCGTTGGAGGTTCTGGAAACATTGATTCCCCTGAACCACCCATCCCATCAACGGGGTGAACTATATTTTCTCAAGGGCCTTGCATTGATGGGAATGGGGCGTTCTGGGGAAGCCGAATCCAATTTTATCCATGCCTTGAATACTGATTCCGAAGAATACGCGAATAACGTTGCAAGTAAAAGTGATTCGGGTGGTACGATAGATCGGGGAGAAATACGCGTTGGTGTGAAAAGGGAAACCTCTCATCTTGTCTACCTCGCAAAAATAGGATATGCCAACTGGCGGTTGGATCAGGAAAAAATGTATAAAAAACAAAAGAATGCAAGTGAATAACCCCATATTTTGTGTGAACCATAGACAGGAAGTGGCCTGGGCGGTTATCCTCTTTGCTGCGGCCTTTCTTTTTTATGCCCTGTTTCAAAACGATATCCAGGGATATGATATATGGTGGCACATCGAAACGGGAAGGCTGATACTAAATGATCATTTTCCAAAATCGGATATCTATTCCCACACAGCATATGGCAGGCCGTGGGTTTTGCACGAATGGGGCAGCGAGATCATTTTCTACCTGTTGTATTCCAGATTCGGCTTTTCCGGACTGATCTGGATCAAGTCAATGACTGCCGCATCAGCGGCATTGCTGATGTTCTTGATTCTGAAAATGCGATCCCGGCTTATTGTTGGGCGGAATTTATGCCTACTCGTTACTGTTTTTGCCCTGATCGGCTTTCATAAAACCTGGGGCTTTCGGCCACAGATCTTTTCATTGCCGTTTTTTCTGCTTCTTATTTATCTGATTGGGCGGTGGGAACAGGAGAAACGATCAGCGTTATTGGTGGCTATTCCACTCATGTTTGTCGTTTGGGTCAATCTGCATGGTGGCTACTTTATCGGATTGATTTATATAGGTATTCATATTGCTGGCAAGGTGGTGGGCAGACGCTTTGATTCGGGAAAATTTCGTTTCGACAAGAAACTCGTACTGGTTTTTTTTTCCTCAATTTTGATGTGTCTTGTCAATCCGAATGGTGTTGCATCATTGTTGTATCCGCTGGCCTATCGCAGCAATGCGCAAATACCGTTGAATTTCATTGCCGAATGGTATCCGGCATCGATGTCAAATAGCCAGTATTATTTTGTTTTTATTTTAATGTTGATTGCGGTGCTCTATTTTTCACGTAGGGCGTCCTCGCTGCCGGAGATCATGCTGCTTGTTTTCTTTAATTATTATGCCATCAAGCATCATCGTCTAACCGCTAATGCGATTGCGGTTTCGATGCCCTTTTTTTTTGATAAAATTAACGAATTATATGCCCGTATGGTCAAACCGGATAGAAACCTTGCTTTGCTGAGCAGCGACGCGGGAATTCCAACCGAGGCGACCCAAGGAGAGGAAAACTCGCCGGAACCTTTGAACAGGAGATACAGATATTTTTATTATCTTCTGGTTCCAACGCTTGTACTATCCATGGTTTTTGTGAGTGCAATGATTTTTGCAGGAAAGGGGAAAGTTATACTAAAAAGCGAGATCAAAAAACTGAAATACCCCCTTGAAAATATTGCGGTTTTAAAAAAAAGTGGAACACCCGGAAACTTGTTCAACCAGTACCGGTACGGTGGGTTGATCATTCTTCAACTACCCGGAAAAAAGGTGTTTATAGACGGCAGAATCGATGTCTATGGTCCGGATATTGCCGACGAATATGATACGGTGCTGGAAATGAAGGATGGATGGCAAGAGATCATGAAAAAATATAATATTTCACATGTTCTAGTCGATAAGATGACGCCGCTGGGGAAATTTCTCGGAAGAATCGATCATCGGTGGAAGTTGGCTGCGGAAGATAATATTTCCGTCATCTACGTGAAACGATGAAGATGATGGGAGTGCCTTTTTGGTAGGGATTGGCGCCTACAAATTCTTATATAGTATGACGGTTAAAGTTTGCGCGAAAATCGGTGTTGATTGATGTTTCTCTCTTATCCCTTTCGGTACCTATATTGGGGCGATGAGGTATAGATGTATTCATCCTATTGATTCTTTTCATGGCATCATACCAATCATCCTCACTGTAGAAGTAGATATATCGGTTATAAATTTTTAACTCATATTTGTGGGTTGATTTGGCTATTTCTATAATTTGATTTCCAATGCGAGATGTTGTCAACTGGTTTGGGTCTCTAATACTGGAGTTTATACAGATCGCTCTAACTTTCCCTCGTTGTAAATCACCAATAATGTATTTGGGATCCCAGATTCCACGTTTCGCCATATTTGAAAAAATAAATGAGTTAACAAAATATGGTTCACGATTTGATAATATCGAATATGATTGATCTTCACAAAGAATAAAATCTTTTGTATTTCTTAAAATTTCTACAATCTGTTGATCTCGAAAATATGTATTTTTATTAAAAAAGATTGGAATTGGTTTTATAAGTTCAAAAGATAAATAGAAGTGAATGCTAATTAAAATGCAAAAAAATAATGGTAATGCAAATTGGAACGATTGATTATTCTTTAGCCAAAGATTTAGACGGAACCAACCAATACCAAACCATACAGATCCTATGGCGATGAGTTCTGTAAAATAAGCAACGGAGGACCCATCTCTAGCTACAAATAAACAAGACAACAAAATAAAGAATGAATACAAGACAAACAAATTCTTTCCAATCTGATTGGTGAATCGTGGTATTATAGGTTTAAAGTCTATGGTCTTATGCCAGTTCTTAGCAGGATTAAGGAGACGATTGACCACGATTCTGAATATAAGAATAAATATTACCACTACTATCGATAGTATGATAGGAAGGGTAATCACAATGTTTTCTTTAATAAAAAAAATCCAATAAATATAAAGTCGTTTTAGTGAATATTGGCCTATGGAATATAGCCCTACCCATGAGAGATAGGTGCCATTATATATAATATTCATAATCCCGTGTGTTAAGAATACACCAAATAAAAAAAACACTGAAGTATGTACTAAGCGTCGTTGATTCCAAATAATAATCCAACAAAAATAAGCGAAAGCAGACCAGATGGCTGTTTGCTTTGTGAAGGTTCCCAGTACTAAAAAGAATATTGCATATATTTCTATAGAATTTATATTTAAAATCGTATTTTTTTTCTTTCCAAACTTATCTATATTATCGTGGATAATCATATATATTCCGCAAAAAGACAGGAAAACAGAAAATATGTGAGGTCTTGCAAAAATACTCATTCTATTAATATAAGGCGATGAGAAAAATACCATAGCAGCTAATATCGCAGAGCATCTATCTCCAACTAAATCTAGTATATATCTATAAATTAAGCAACCAATGCCTATGGTAGCGAAAAAACATAATATTCTTCCTGGGGTGAGAATGTAATCCCAAATATACCTATTAGGATAGAATTGACAAAGATATAAAAAGGCGGATAGTTGCACCCGACAAGTAGGTTGTTTCCATCAATTGGATTGTAAATATTTTCAAAATCCAATAAAAGGGAGGCATAGCGAAGAATTAACCCCTCTCCGTTTTCTAAAGAGTATGGATAAAATATATTTGCTATATTTGTTATTAAAAAAAGAAGTATGAAATACATGAGAAATATATAGGAAATCAAAAGAAAAATAGAATTGGCATTATCCAAAGTAGCAGTCTTGTTTTTCAAAACGATTTCCTAACGTTTATATCGTATTCTTCATTATGTTGTTTGGATGATATTTAGCCATCATCCGTATCGACAAAAAACGATTTCCTCTTCAATGGGATATTTAAATTTTTGCAGGCCTGGGATAAGAGGTCTTATACGGGTGAATCGTCCGGATTGGCTGATTTGGTTTCCCGCCAGGTCCACAAAGAGTTGCAGAAATAATTGATCAATGTTCCGAAGGCAATGCCCGTCAGGTTGGCAATGATATCGTATAAACCAAAATAGTTGATCAAAAGGAGAAAAACCGCATAGTTCGATAATCCTGCAATGCCTGCCACAATGTGGAAGTTTGTCAATTTTTTAATCAGCCTTTGTTCGTTATGCCTTTTTTTAAAGGTCCATAAATGATTCAAGGAAAAGTTGGAAATGATCGATGTTTCTATTGCGACTGGAGAGGAAAAGGCTGGTTTAAAATGGAACATCCGTGTCAGGATAATGTACAACCCAAGATTGACCAATAATCCGGAGACACCCACAATGCAGTACTTGACGAATTCCTCGGACTGCCTGAAACGGATTTTGGCGATATTGAGAAGGAACTCGATCTGGTCCTTGAAAGACAATTTGGATTCGCCATAAATTCTATCAGGAAAGACGATCGGTACTTCGATGACCCTGGCGCCATTTCTCAGCAGTTCGCAAAGTAGGGACGACTGGAATGAATACCCTCGTGTCGAAAGGAAGCTGAGATTGCATTTTGAAATCAGGTCGGCTTTGATGCACCGGAACCCGGAGGTGCAATCATGAATTCTTGGAATTCCACCGAAAAAACGAATCATCCAGTTGCCGAGCAAACTTATGGCTTTTCTTCTCAATGAAAAATTGGGGGTGGACCCTCCGGGAGCAAATCTAGAGCCGATGATTAAACTGAAACCACGGGTTGCCAGGTAATTAAATGTCGGAATGCATTCCGGGTCGTGTTGCCGGTCGGCGTCCATTGGGTGCAATCCCATTTAGGGGCAAGCTTCAAATGTTCCTCGATTCAGTTGTAGCAAGTGTTCCAGCATATTATCCCAACGCCCGCAAAGTAATGTGCTCCTGAGAAAAAGCATGACCTCAGCGGTCTCACGCTTCCAAAAAATACCCGGCGCTTTCAACCGAAGATTGATCACGCGACGTATCGCGCTTTCAACACAACCGCTGCCGGTCGGCAGATTTAATAACCGAAAGGCCGCATACTGCATGCGGCGGAGATTTTTCACAAAGTAATTGTTGAACTTGTTCAATGCTTTCTTTAGCTTCGACGGATACGTGATGTACTGACGAATCTGATTTCGGATTTCCATCAAATTTCCTTGCCATAACAGGTCCTTCCAATTCTTGAGAATCGCCGTTCGCTCTTTGGCTTCAAGGGTTTTGGGAAGATGATCCGCGACAATATGCAAATTCTGTTTGGCATGGGTATAGTCGATCACTTGGAAACACGTCTTGGCTTCAAGCTTTTCTGCCAGTGAGGAAAATCGTTTCCAATATCTGCGATCGCCATCCGCGCAGAAAATTACTCCGTCGGCCTGGTCAACGCCGATTTGACGAAGATAATCTTCCAATAATTCAAACGCACCGTTGATGTCGGCCATCGTGGCATCGTAAAGCGGGGCAATTTCCTTGATCGGATTTGCCTGGGCGTCGAGCCATTGAATAACGATTTGTGTCGGCTCCCGCCAGTCGGAATAATATCCTCTCCGTTTTTGATGGGAAGCCAACCGCCCCTTTTTGGTCCGGCGTTCACGAAGGCGGCCACCATCAATGCACACGAACAAAACGCGGCCGGTTACATGGTCATTTTCCGATAATGTTATCCGATGCCGATTCTCCATGGAGCGATTGCCCATGTGCATACACAACCGCCGGATCGTTTTAATATCCATGTCGATGCCAACAGAAGACAAGGTCCGATTGGCAATCTCAAATGACGGACACAATAAGCTTGCCTGAACAGACGCCGATGCCAAAACAGCGCTGCAACGATCCATAAAACCCAGATAGGCCAACCCCAGGTGAATACCGCTTTTCGGTTTCCGTTTCTTCCTTTTACGACCACGGCGAGATTTCGGAAGCGCTTTGGCAAAATAAGGGGATTCAATCGGTAGCGATCGGCCGGATAAAAGCCGAATGCTGGTGGGTTTGAATCCCTTGAAGCGAAATCCGAGTTTTGCTGCCAGCTTTTTTACGGCTTTAAAAAAACATGGATCGGAAAACAGATTTTCAATGGAAGATACAATCAAGTCCTCAATTGTGGAGAAGAGGGCTGTGCGCAGATCGATGATCAGCCGGTTGGCATCGGAATGTGTCTGGAAATTGGAAAGGGTTTCATCAATGGTCCGTTGCAGCTTTTGAATATCGACAGTGGTCTCCATGGCTCGCCTCGCAGATAGCAGGTTCTCGAATGCCTGCCGTGCAAGTAGCGAAGCTTCAGCCTGCGGCACATAAGCGCTTTTTGAAATCGGCTGTCAACGGATAAACGTACAGGTCTTTGACCGGCACCTTCAACTTTCGATAGCGATCTTGACGGCTGCGGCCTTTGGTTTGCCCCAATTTTAGCCAGTTGGCAGCCTGATAACAGGTCCCTTCAAAGCGGGAACGATCGACGAAGGTTTCGACCAGGCACAAATCGTGACCATAGCGCGTGGACCAATCGGACCGCAACCGCCTGAGACAAGCGCCCAGAATGAAACTGGCCAAGTTGGGAATGCGAACCCAGGGTAGAATCAAAAACCGGGTGTTGTTGGTCAACAGCTTCAGATTCCCTTGGCGTGTAGCCACGTTCCATCCGATGTAACGGTCTCGTGGTGTTGTTTTCCAGGCTGCCGATCCAAAAAGCAGGCAGGCCAGGGGCCTTTCGTGGCGATCATAGACCATATACTTCATATGCTCGCCAACGTGACCCCGGCACCCCAAATAATGGTAGCGATCCATTAGACAATGAAAAAGGTGATCGTTGTCTGAACGGCCACTGACCATGATGATTTCAACAGGACGAAGATCGTCCAGCACTCCCTCGATGGGGTCGCGACGATGAGGCATGTCAGGTATCTGCCGGGAATGATTTCCCGGTCGCAACGGTGGCGGCAGCACGATGAACTGGCGTTGTTCTAGCTTACGCAACATTGAACGGCAGGCAATATCTTTGGGCTGACCTTTATCGGTGCGCCAATTCCACATTCGGCACAGTTCGATGGATAACCGACTGCGGTGCCAATCCGGATTGTCGGCCATCAGCCGACGAATCAGTTCAATATCTTCGGAAAATAATTTGCGCCCCTGAATGGTCATGCTCTCACTCATGGACGACACCTTATCGAAGATAGCGTTTTGAGTCCAGCTTTATTTTTCAAAGAGCGAGAAAATCGGTACCATTACGCCTGTTAGTAAATTTGCCCCAATTTGGGTTTACACCCGCGTCCATTTCAAAGATCAAATCGGGGGCGAGTTGGCTCATGGCATAAGCCATTCCGCGTTTATAGGCTTCTCCCAACCCTTTTTTTTCTCCAGTGACGAGATGGAGATTGGGGTGTTTGCCCATCATGTCACGAACTTTGTCCTGAGTGCCGTCAGGGGAATCGTCATCGACGACCAGTACATGAAGCTCGTGACTGTCGATTTTTTCCGACTGAGCAAAAATTGCACTGACAACCCAGCGGATATTTTCTGCTTCATTGTAGGTTGGTAGTATGATACAAGTTGTCGGACGCATGTGTGCCTTATCATTATGATGGTTATAAACAGTCTTCAGATGTAAGTATCCGATTTTCGAAAATTTCAATAGATGCGATTTGCCCCGAAAGCAAGCAATAATAAGTGTCTTTTCAGATTGTTATTGACACTCCTCCTCTTGCAGACAGCATTAATCGGATTAATGTCAACAGTGCCCCCTGTAAGTCGGGATGCCCTAACCCATCACCTCGCCGTTCCGAAAATGTGGATCGAGAAAGGCATCTTTAAGGAGTTGCCATCTATCCCGTTTTCCTATTACCCCATGAATCTTGATCTGCTATACATGGTTCCTTTATATTTTGGAAACGACATTGTTCCCAAATACATCCATTTCGCCTTTGCCCTCTTTACGGCGATACTGATCTATACCCATGTAAAACGGCGCTTAGATCGGACATATGGATTGCTAGGCGCCCTCTTTTTCCTCTCAATTCCCGTTATCGTCAAATTATCCACGACGGTATACGTCGATTTGGGCCTAATCTTCTTTTCGGCAGGAGCCTTGTTTTCCTTGATCGGTTGGATCGAAAACGATTGCAGGATTCGATATTTGATCTTGTCGGCCTTGTCTTGCGGGCTTGCCATGGGGACTAAATACAACGGCTTGATCGTTTTTATTCTTTTGTCCTGCTTTGTTCCCGTATTGTATGTAAGAAGGGCGAACGAGGAGGCATTAAATGGAAAACAACCCGTCAACCAGTTCAAGGCGTTGGGTTTTGGCATCGTGTTTGCGGTCGGTTCTCTTTTGGTGTTTTCTCCGTGGATGATAAGAAATTGGTATATGACGGGAAATCCGATTTATCCATTATACAAAAATGTTTTTTCCAACGCTGCCGAAACACAAGAAAAGTATGTGGCTGAGAATGAAGGGGGCGGGGCGCCTGAAAAAGAAAAGAAGCAGTACGCCAATAGCGATTGGACTCATTTTTCTGTCCGGAAGGCTGTCTATGGAGAGTCTTTATGGCAAATTGTCCTGATTCCCATTCGCATATTTTTTGAAGGCGTCGATGACAATCCCAAACATTTTGACGGTCGATTAAATCCATTTCTACTGATTTTACCATTGCTACTGATATGGGGCGGCAAAAAACAAGGCAACGGCCGCCGGTTTGAATCCAAAATCTTGTCGTTATTTTCCATCGCCTATCTGTTGTTCGTGTTTTTCAAAATCGATATGCGCATTCGCTGGATCGGTCCGATCATACCACCCTTGGTGGTTCTTTGCATGTATTCCCTTGCCAACCTGCGACGTTTGGGAGAATCATACGCAGTAAAGTGGAAGGCATCACTTCTCATGGGATTTGCGAGTGTATTTATTATTGCCATGCTCGCTTGGAATGCGCAGTATGTCCACGCACTTTACCGAAAAATCGATCCTGAGCCTTATATTGCCGGAGAAGTTTCCCGTGAAGACTATATTACACGGTTCCGGCCGGAGTATGAACTTATTCGATATATTAACAGCCAACTCCACGAAAATTCAATTATTCTTTGCTTATTTATCGGAGACCGTATTTACTATTTTGACCGACAGATTTATTGGGATCCCAAAATTTTATCCGAAGCGGTGAACGACGCCGATTCCATTGATCAAATTGGTGCAAATCTAAGCAATTTGGGGATAACGCATTTATTAGTACGCTTCGATCTGACGCAATCCTGGATCAAAAGGACCTTCGACCATGAGAATGAAGCACTTTTAAGAACCTATTTCCAAAGACGTGCAACTCAAATCGGCAAACATGGTGGCTATGGATTGTTTGCGTTGAACGCAACGAAAAAATGAGATCAACGGAATCGATAAAAAGGTTTTATGATGGAAAAGATAGTGCCCCCCGAAGTCAGCCTCATTATTCCCGTGTATAATGAGGCCGATAATATTGGATCGCTCCTGCTTGAAATAAAGGAAAGATATCCTGGATTCGAATTGATTGTCGTTAACGATGGTTCCACCGACGATACGGTGCAAGTGGCAAATAAATCGGGTGCAACTGTTTATTCCCACCCTTATAACATCGGTAATGGGGCTGCCGTTAAAACGGGGATTCGTGTCGCAACGGGAAAAATTTTGCTTTTTATGGATGCCGATGGGCAACATCGTCCGGAGGATATCGGCCGAATTTTATCTTTTTTCCCGGACTATGATATGGTTGTTGGATCAAGAGATAGCAAGGGGCAGGCATCTTTCCCTCGTGCGATTGGCAACAAAGTTTATAATTGGCTCGCGTCATACGTTACAAAATTTAATGTGAAGGATCTTACATCAGGATTCCGCGCGATTAAATCGGACATTGCAAGAAGCTATATTTATCTTCTTCCCAATACTTACTCATATCCGACAACGATTAGCTTAGGCGTGCTGCGGGATGGCCGGAGCGTCAAATACCTGCCGATCAAAGCACAAAAGCGGACTTCTGGCAAGAGCAGGATCAGTGTGGTTAAAGACGGAGTACGATTTTTTATGATAATCATAAGAATTTGTACATTATACTCGCCCCTGAGAGTTTTTTTGCCTGTCAGTTTTATCATGTTTATGCTGGGAGTTGTCCGTTACCTTTACTCCTTTGTCACAGAGGGGCGTTTTACCAACATGAGC
Organism: Desulfosarcina ovata subsp. ovata; assembly: GCF_009689005.1. Classification (NCBI taxonomy): domain Bacteria; kingdom Pseudomonadati; phylum Thermodesulfobacteriota; class Desulfobacteria; order Desulfobacterales; family Desulfosarcinaceae; genus Desulfosarcina; species Desulfosarcina ovata. The sequence continues at coordinate 100,682 of NZ_AP021879.1, forward strand.
GCATTGTTATTCATCTCTAGCGTGATCATCTTCATGATGGGGATGGTATCGGAACAGATTTGTCAAATGCGGTTTGAACGCCGGGTTGCCGATCGGCCCGTTACCAGGTATAAAGACGGGAATGAGTAGGTGCTGAATTAACCCTTGCGGATACAATGCAGATGGTCAAGGAAATCGGCACCGATGCATTTCAATGAAAACATGTGCCGGCCCGTTTGCCTAGCCCCCGCTGCTAAATGGTTTCGCAGGGTTGGGGATCTTTCCAATTCACGAATGGCTTCGGCTAGTGCCTGTGGGCTGCCCGAAGGGACGAGACAGGCATTTTCGCCATGTGAAAAAACTTCCCGGATGGCGGGAGAGTCAACTGTTATAAAAGGCACCCCGGCAGCACAGATATCGAATACCTTGGAAGGGATAACTCTGTTCGTTTTTGAGGTCGTTCCAAATATTCCCAGAGATAAGTCGTGTGAACGAATAAAGGGACCCAATTGTTCAGTTGATATCCAATCGATGAATTCAACGTTTTGGAGTCCCCATTTATTGGCCAGAAGCTCCATCGGAGGCCGCAATTGGCCGGTTCCCACAAGAATAAACCGTATGTGTGGTATATCGGCAAGAATGCGGGCAGCCTCGAGAATAACATCAATGCCGTGAAGAGGAATGTAAGTACCGACAAAGAGAACACTGAAGGTTTTTTGTTTAGCGACCTGGTATGGTTCGGCCTGCTGAGCGATGGTTGCGCCAACGAAGACTCGCGCCACCTTTGCAGGATCGACCGCAAAGGTCTCAATCAGATAATTACCGTGGGTATCGGTATCGATCAAGTTCAAATCAGCCAGACGGCAACATGATCGTTCAAACCGATACAGCAGCCGCCCGAAGAAGCTGCCTGAAACGATTAATTCCCTGTCCGCAACCAGTGCTTCACACAGGGGGATAAAAACATCGTAGACGAGCGTCGAATTCCTCCTAAAAAGTCGGTGAAGAATCCATGCCAAATGTACGTGAAAATATCCTGGATGCCCCACGATGATGACATCCGCCTGCGGCAGTCTGATGAATTTCCACGCTAGGCAGACAAAACTGGTCAACAGCTTGAAAAAAAAAAGAAGCGCTTGCAGAGGTTCCTTTACCACGCTCATCCGCTTGAGAAATGAACCCGCGAGTTCGAAATGCGCTTCAATAACATCCACACCATTGCGGCGCAAGGCACGCATCAAATTATTATTTCTTGGATATTCGACGCCTTTGGAGTAAATGCCAAAATAAACAACTTTCAAAATCAACCCTTTTTCCCGCATTTATAAGGCAAAATGCCTTGCTGTGCGCTTTTTTTGCGCCATGACCCTCTCATAAAAAGAAAACGTTTGCCGCATCATGACCGCCTGACTGAAATTGTAAAGGACCCAATCCCGGGATCGTTTTTTTAATGAATTTCTTAGCGATTCGTCTGACAGCAGCAAATCAATTTTTTCAGCCAATATTCCGGGGTTCTGAGGCGGGATCACAAGCCCGCAGTTTCCGACAACTTCGGGAATGGCGCCGGCATTGGTACTGATAACCGGCGTGCCGCATGCCATGGATTCTACTAATGGGAATCCAAAGCCTTCAAGAAGCGATGGTAAAACAAATATATCCGCCAGCGAATAGAGCGCCGGCATCTGCGCATCATCTACATATCCTGCCTCGATAACCTTGTCCACGTTCCTACCCAGGCGATGCAAAAAGGACTGCCTATACCCTTTTTCCCATTTCCCGGCCAGAACGAGTTTGACGTTGTCGGTTTTCAAACGCCGCAACGCGGCAGCCAAATCTTCGAGGCCTTTTCTGGGGGTTGAAAAACCAACATACAGCAAGACCTTTTCATTTGTCAGACCCAATGCCTTGCGCTGGCGCCCGGCATCAACCGGTTTGAAAAAATCAGTATCGATGCCGGAGTAAACCACGTCAATACGTTTCGGGTCGACGCGATAATTCTGGATGAACTCGTTTCGGGTGGCATGGCTGATGGCAAGGCATGCCTCAGCTTTTCCAAGGGCCAGCGTTTCCAATATTTTCGATACCTTGTAGTAGGGATAGCGTTGAATCAAATTCCATAAAGAAGAATGGTAGGGAATTCCCTTTTTCCCTTTAAGGCGTTGATTAAAGGATTGGTGTAGCGTTGCCACAAATCCCTTGGGTGCGGCGTATCCCAGGTGGCCGTCCAGAAAATGGATGATATCGAAATTTTTACGACCTGCCTGCCTTTTTATAAATTGACCGGCGATATAACCGAAAGCAATCCACTGGGAGGGGTCGTGATGGGGAACGGGCAAACGGACCACTCGAATATTGTCGATGTATTCGATTCCCGACAGTCCCGGGGGGCGTGCGGTAATCACAGTCACATTATTACCATCGGCCAGGCCGCGTGCAATCTTTTCCGCATAGACGGTCTGGCCTGAACCGCGCACTGGTATAAAATCATGGTTGACTAGACAGATATTCAATGGGTTACCCGAAACTTTGGTCCAGTATGGTTTCCAGCTTGTGTGCGTAGGCCGTTTTATTGTGAAATGTGAGGTACGCGGTTCTCATCTCCCGGAGTTTTCTTCTGACAGGTTCGTTATGATGAAGGTCAATCAGGAGATCGATAAGACCCGGCGCATGCCAGTCGACAGCGAGTTCGGTCAGATGGTGCCCGGCCAGTTCGGAGGCCATCCAAGTTCCTTTTGAAACCACTGGCATTCTTCCGGCGATGATGCATTCCACAAAAACACCGGATGTCCGCATGGAATGGATGGCAGGGTTGTACGGCAATAGAACGATGTCACATTTGCCGAACATGGAAAGATATTGCTCCTGCGTCAATACAGCGCCTATTTTTTTCAGGTTTACCCCACCCGGGACGGGTTCCAGATCGCATTTTTCACTGACGACAAACAAAAGTTTATTGGCGTTTTCAGAAATTGTATGGGCTATTTTACTTATGATCGCGACATTATAGAGGATGGCATGTTGCTGTCCGGCCATCCAGCAGGTTATCGTATCCTGCCTAGGTGGATCAGATTGACCGGTAGGAATGTCGGTATGCGGTATGGGCATGACCGTTATGGGGTGCCTGAAATATGTAGCGTACCATTTGGCAAACAACTCAGTATCGGACAGGAGTTTGAACCTGCCGGGGGGTAAAAGGTGTTTAATGATTTTTTGCAAACCTGCTTCCAGAAGCCCCCTGAATTTATTAAAACCGGAGAATGAGTGCTCACCACGGCAGAGGAACCATACGGCAAGATTGTTTTTTGCAATTGCGGTGAAGGCGATGGTGAATGCAATCAGCGAGAAGGGGTTAATGGATTCGATGAAGATGATGGTTCTTTTATGGTCAACGTTGGTGGTTAAAAAACGGTAAAAGGGAAGAATGGAGACAAATGCGAGCTTGAGGAAGCTGAGAATGGCTTTCTTGGAAGTCCTGGCAGGTGGCATGGGAAGGCAGCGAAGCCATCCGTCAGGAAACATGGTAGAAGCTGCGAGGTGCGGAACCGCAATTCTATAGGCCCACCCCATTGATTCGACGGCCTCCTGGACTGTCGCATTGTAGATATGATGGTGCCCTTCTCCGATTTTGGTTAAATTGGGAGCGAGAGTGATAAAAAGAGGGCTGATTGTTTTTTTATGCGGCTTGTTGAGTTGCATTTATAGGAGCGCGGCCTGATTTTGCCTGAACCATTGGATCGTTTTTTCTAATCCGATGTCGAGGTCGGTCATATTCGGGTTAGGTATATAATGAAGCAGTTTATCAATTGCAAGACATTTGGACTTCGCACCGACATACCGTTCCGTGTCAAAAACAATTTTATCAAAATCGTATTCGACTATTTCACATATTCGCCGTGCGAAGTGTCGAATCGAATATTCCTTGCCGCTGCCGATGTTGATAATGTCATTCTCGCAGCAGTCATTCAACCGAAGCATTATATCGACGAAGTCTTCGATATAGACGAGCTCGCGCCTTTGCCTACCGTCGCCCCAGAGAATGACCGGTTTTCCATAGAGCTTCCCGCGAATAATTTTCCGAATCAGATCGAAAATAAAATGCATTTGGCGTCCATCCGTGTGATAACCGGGACCGTACAATGTTGATGGTATGACACAAAGGTATCTCAGGTGGTATTGCCGATTCAAAGCAATGAGCCCGGCGTAGAGCATCCGCTTGGTCATGGCATAAGAAAATAGGCTATCAATCGGTTGTCCGGACAGATAGTTTTCCTCCTTAAGCCGTCTATCGGTAGAATAGGAGCAGCTTGTCCCCATGGCAATCAATTTCGCCTGGGGTTGGCAGGCCTGCCACCATGTCAGCAAATGGGTATTTATTTTTTGGTTGATGATCCATTGTTCACCGGGATGCCGCAGACAAAAATCCCCGGCCTGGGTCCAAGCTGCGAGATGAAAAATCAAGTCGTATTTATCGTGTCCCAGATTAAAAATGGCTCTTTCATCGGTCAGGTCACAATTTGTTGAATTGAGACCTAAAATATCATGGCCCTTGTCCTCGAGTTTGTTGCAAAGAAAGGTTCCCAAGAAACCGGACGCTCCGGTAACCAGTATTTTCATTCGTCCGTCTCCACGGGATCGACGGGAAAGTAGAATTCGATCCCCTTGTCCAGAAGGTGTTGGTTGTTTTTCAGAATTTCCTTTTTAAAATTCCATGCCAGCACGAAGTAGATGTCGGGCAATTGCTTCAATTCTTTTTCGATGGCGATGGGGATATGCATACCGGGCGAATAGAGTCCCCGCCTGAGTTCATTTTTTTCCACAAGATAATCAAAATATTGGGTTCCGGTTCCGAAATAATTGAGCATGGTGTTGCCTTTCACAGGGGCTCCGAAACCGTATATGGTTTTCTTTTTGGCTTTTTGGGCATTTAAATAATCGAGTGTAATGCGTTTTTTCTCGGCGATTTTTTTGAAGAATTCCTGATAGGTGGAAAATTCATTGGAATCCTCTTCGATTTCCCGCTGACGCAACTTTATCAATCGTTCCGTTGGGGAGCGGCGACCCGCATGCGTCACGAATCCGATGACCGATCCGCCATGAATCGGTGATACATATGCATCAAACATGGAGAGACCATGGCGGTTCAGCAGTACATCGATAGTATTCAAATTATAGTAAAGCAAATGCTCATGGTAAATCTGATCAAAAGCCAGGTTCTCGACGATACGTTTCATATACAAAAATTGAACGACAAAGACGCCGTTCGAGTCGAGGAGTTCCTTAATGCCCCTGGTGACGGAATGCAGTTCCTCGAGATGGAAAAAAACGCCGGCTGCATTGATGACCTTGAATGTCTGGTTTATCTCCTGGGCCAGGGGAAAATTGAAAAACGCATTGATGGTTTCCACCCCGGTATCGTTTGCGATCCGGGCGATGGTCGTGGATGATTCTACACCCAATACCCGGTAACCCAACTTTTGAAAATGTTTTAACTGAGTCCCATCGTTTGAACCGATGTCCAGTGCGGATTTTTCTTTTTCGTTTTTAAAAAAGACGGCATCGACCGATTTGGCGACTTTCTGAAAGTGATCACTCAGTGACTTGGTAATACCCGAAAGATAGGTATGGTTGCCGAACATGATTTCTTTTTTAACCGTGTGATCGAGCTGGACAGTTTTACAGTCGGCACAGTGCATGACACGCAGCGGATAAAAGGATTCTGTTCCTATTTCCTCCCTTTTCAAGAAATTATTCGCCCAAGGCTGCGCGTTGAGATCAATTGCAAGGCTCAGACGACTGGAATTGCAGATTCGGCATTTCATGATGCACGCTCCAAATTATAATAATATTGCGTGTAAATTTTTGTGGTACGTGTCCAGCCCGTATTTCGTGACGATTGTCGTTGCCGCATTTGCTGATAACTGATTTCTCAGGGGGCTGTTGTTCAACAACCGTAACATTTCCTTGGCAAATATTTGGGGATCATCTTCAACAAGGACATCGTGCCCAGGTATTAAATCGAGACCACGCGCACCGATGGTCGTACTGATAACCGGTCGTCGATGTCCCAGTGCTTCGAGCATTTTAATGCTGATGCCCGAACCGGATAAAAGTGGAATGAATACAATCTTGACGGAATTGTAAAACTCTTCGATCATGTTAACGTATTTGACATATTGAAAATTGTCATCGGAGGAGAAAATTGTCTCTGCAGCGCTGCATACCGAACCTGCAATGAGGCAGCTAAATGCAATTTTGGCCGATTGTAATATAGGAAGTATCTTTTTTTTGAAAAAAAGCAGACCTTCGATATTAAAGATTGATCGGCTTCCGATAAATCCGAAATCGTAATCGCATGTATCCGTTCTCATCGAACGGTTATGATGGGTGTCGATAAACACAGGATTCAAGTATTTTATTTTATATGAAATGTTTTTAATTTTTGCTAAATGCGCTTTTTCTGAAATCGAAGTGACCACTATTTTATCAAAAAAAGATAGAATGTCCAGTTCTTCCTTTTTCATGGCTCCGTAATCAAGAGGCTTTAGTATCGTCAGCAATTTTTTGGATAAGGAACCCGTGTAGGGGCCGTTTAAAAAATCCGACAAAGCGCACCGATCAACTATTTTTTGAATATGATGAAAATGGTCTGCATGAATATCGTGAATATCGATTATCTTAAGAACATCGTGGGTGTCAATTTGACCGATTCCCATGAGCGTAGCACTCGTGATCTTATTGGCGATAATCGTGGAAATATGATTGTTTGATATATAATCATATATCTTGGAATAGTTCTGTCTCTGAAGCCCATTTTCAAAAGCACTCAGTGAAAATAAACTGTTTCGAAAAATGCGACTTATGTATTTTAAAGCTACCGAAAAAAGAAGCTTTCTTTTACAAGAGTAAGTATTGATAATTAAAAATTTTTCTGTAAACTGTTTTAGTTGATGTCGTGCATGTTGAGACCAGTATATATTTAAATAATCAAAGGATAAAAAGAAAACTTTGTAGCCGTATTTATTAAGGTAGTCAAGCCAGGAAAGGTACCTTTCAGAAGATCCATCTCGGACTGGAAAACAGCAACTGTCTACAACAAATAAAACATTTCGATGGTTTTTTATCATATGAGTAAGGTCCTAATATTATAATTGAATTCAACTAATCGTTTCTGATTCATGTTTGTTGTTTTTTATAAGCCCATGTAACGTCTGTTCTATTTTGATAGCGACCTTGTCGATCAAATAATGTTGTTTTACCTTTGAAAGTGCATTTTTTCGAATCGTATTGTAAAGTGTATGATCAGTTAAAATGTATTCTATTTTTTTTGCCAGATCCTTTGGGTCGTCAGGAGAATAGAGAAGACCGGTGATTTGATCTTCAACTATCTCGGATGGACCGCCAATATCGCTGGCGATGACGGGCAACCCTCTTGACATTGCCTCGATGAGTATCAACCCGAATGGTTCTTGGTAAATTGAAGACACGATAAGTAGATCATGCTGGGTGTAAATATATTTTAGATCTTGATAAGATAATTTTCCCTGAAAACGAACTGTTTTCATCAAATTGTATCTGGTTATTAAGGATTTAAGATAAGCGATATAATCTTGGTCACCACTGCCAATGATTGTAAGAACGATATCTTCTGTATAGCATTTCTGAAGATAATGTAACGACATTATAATATTGTGGATGCCCTTGATTTTAGAAAGTCTGCCGACATACAGTAGTCGACCTGAAGGCTTTTTAAAGTCTATTTTTTCTATCAACCAATCATTCGCAATGCCGTTTGGGACAATAGAAATTCTATTCGAAGCGTAACCGGTGGATAGAGCATACTTTTTCATTACGCTGCTGACGCAGAATACATGATCAAAACGGCAATACGCTTTGTTGAATGGAAATGCGGATAAAAAACAATTGCTGATTGTATGCCAGTTAAAAACCTTGTCTTCTACCATTATTACAACTGGAATTGATTCCCTGACCTTGAAGAAAACAGTATGATATGAAATTTCGCGCATATCCCATAAAAACAATATGTCGGGTTTATACCTTTGGATAATCCTTCCAGCAATGATTCCGTTGAAAATTGTCAGGATAGACCGACGGATGGCGCTTAAAATACTGCAGATAAATGGAAATTTGTTGTAAAAAGGTTCATTGAGGTGGTTGTAGTTCAGGTAGTGGAGACTGCGCAGAACACCAGGTTCGGTTTTAGTCTGATGAGTGACCCCATATCTCGAAGAGACAACCTTGATCCGATGGCCTTTTCTGCGAAGGCTGTCGATAAAGGATTTGGCTGCAATTTCATACCCACCTTTGTAAAAGGGAGGATACAGGGATGTAAATGCTAATATTTTCATAGGAGTTGCTAAATATTTTGGCCTATCAGGGAACGGACAAATGTCAGATCACTTCTTTTGATTCCCCCCACAAAGAAAAGGCCGATTGTAAAAAAAAGAACACCGGCGAGAAGGTTTACCAACAGGGATGATAAATTCATCCAGTTAAGGGAAACTACCATAAATGCAGATGCTGCGACTGGCCGTAAAGATTCCTTGATAAAGAAAACCACATTAATGTAGTCGCGATTGTAGACCAGATGAAAAATAATACCGATGACCTCACTCGTAAGTGTTGTCGCGGATGCCCCCAAAGCACCGAACCGTGGGATCACAATTAAATTCATGATAATATTGGTAACCAATACGATGATTGTGATTATCAAGTTAATATGTTGTCGTCCAGTTGCCGAAAAAAGAGTGGCGGATGCACAGCAAAAGGCAGTGACCGGCAATGAACTCAGCAAGACTTGAAAGATAAGGACTGAATCATTCAATTCATTTGAAAACAATAAAATGTAAACTGAATCCGCATTGACCATTAATACGCTGGAAAGAAGAAGTGAAACCGTCATCACATATTTTAGAATATGCCGGTTAAGATCAATTAATACTTTTTTATCGTAGTGAAAGGATGATAAAATCGGAAAAAGAACGCTTCCAAGGATATTTGGTATGATGAGAAGTCCTTCTAGAATACGATAAGAAGCGTGATAGCGTGTAACCTCGTCGGTTGATTGTATCAAAGATATCATCACCGTATCTACGCGATAATAGACAGTAGCAAAAATGGTCGCCAAAGTAAACGGAAGGGCCTGATGGATTATAGGCGTCAGTTCATTTTTTCTTATTTGAAAGGCGGCGATTAAATTTTTTCGGTAGGTGTAGAAGACACTGGCCACACCAACAATTATATCAAAAATTACAATTACAATTGCACAGTGGAATACGCCAAGGCCTACACGTATGGTAGTTATCAGGGTTATTACGCGGCAGACCATTCCAGCAAAAGAAATAACGGCAAGAAAATCGGTTTTTTCGTAGGCCTTGATAACTTGCTCGAATGTGCTTGTAAAATTAACGATAGTTATTCCGATTGTTAAAATTATGATCAGTTGGAAGATATCTTTTGGGTAGTCAAGTATCGATGCGAATATTAAGATAAATAGAATTGAAAAAAGTGAAGAAAAGGTTTTCAGAAGTAGGGCGTTGCCTGTGTAAAGACCCGCTTTTGATCTGTCTTTGGCAATTTCCCTGATAATAAGCATGTCTATGCCGAGAGAAAATAAAAAGGTGAACATTGCGGTGAACGATTGGGCTGTGAAAAGGACACCGCTCTCCTCGGGTCCGAGTTCTTTGACAATATAGGTTATGAAATAAAGATAGAGGAGTTTTCCACCAATGTTTGAAATTAATAGAAAGAAAAAATTTTTTATATTTTTTTTAATACGTTCAAGATGCATCAATTTATTTAAAATGCATTCTTAATGCGTTTGACGATGGCATTGAAAATTCTTCGCCGTTTGATTGCTCGTTGGGCCAGGTTGTAAATGATTTGAACCTCTTCTGCTTTAAACTCTGGAGTGGAAATGTTTGCCTGGTACAATTTCAATTCCCTTAAATCAATGTCAGCATGCACATATCCGTTCTTTTTGCATATGTCCCACAATTTTGTTCCAGGGTAGGGGGTCAGTATCGACAAGTATCTTTGACTGAAAGGCAATGTGAACATATATTTGATCGTGCGATGCATCTGGTCGGTGGTTTCTCCGGGAGCACCAATTACAAAAAGGCCACCTGTCTCGAGGCCTATCTTCTTGGCATAGCGAACCAATTTTTCGACCTTTTTTAATTTTAAAGGCTTTTTTAGCAGTTTTGAGAGAACTTCCTGGTCACCGGATTCAACAGCCAGAACGACAGAGAAACACCCGCTGTCCCTCATTTTATCGAGTACCTGCGTATCCAGAGACCAAAGGGCAACACCGTTGGGTGTCGACCAAGATATGTCCAATTGGTTTTCAATTAATAAGTCAAAAATTGCTATCGCTCTGTTTTTATCGTAAGTCAAGTTGTCGTCTTCGAAGGCAATTTCATTTATATTATAGTGGCTTTTCAGATGCTTGATTTCCGCGATAACGTTTTCGGGAGAGCGCGTGCGATAACTTTTCCCCCATACAGAATGAATCGAGCAAAAAATACAGTTTGCCGGACATCCCCGCGAAGTGATCACGGAGCAATAGGGGGATCCTTTGGAGAGCCCCCTGTGTTTCGTGTAGCGGCAATACTTGTCTATCGGTAACAAGTCGTGTGCTGGAAAGGGAATCTGGTCAAGGTCTTTGATAAACGATGTTTTGGGAGTGCATTTGACCTCGCCATTGGCGTCACGCCAGCAAAGGCCATCAAGGGTATTTCGCGGCGTATTGTTGGCGATACTGGAAAGCAATTTACCAAAACTTTCCTCACCCTCACCGACAATCACAAAATCCACGTTTTTGTCTTGCATGACCGTAAGTTTGTTATAGGAGGCGTGTGCCCCCCCCATTACGGTAATGATACCCATACTCACTTTTTTTGCTAACGCGCACATGCGATGCGCGTTATGGTACTGGTCCGAAAACATGCTGGACACCCCAACGACATCGGGGGCGAAGTCTCGAATCTGTGACAAAATATCATTGTCACGCAAACCCACAGTCATCTGCTCGTTATCGTGGAAAAGCCTGTTGTCGATTCCTTCAATAACCGCATCACATATGCGGACATCGTAGCGATCCCTTAAGACCGCTGCTATATAGGCCAATCCAAGTGGTGGATTTGCATCAATAATTCCTGTATGTTTCTTAAGCGTGTGAGGTGGATTGATGAGAAGTATGCGTTTGATCATTTTCTTATTTTGGTTAAAATTTTAAGGAATAATTTGGTCGATTTATTCAGGACCGTATTCAGCAATGTACTTTTCAATCGTTGAGAACATGCCAGGCTGGCATATTTATGCATTAACTTCAATTGGAAAGGTCGCAAGGTGTCATTTCTCATGACGACATTCAAACCATCGGTGTGTTGCCAATTTTTTTTTGTAATGTACTTGTTTTTCACGGCCCATTGGTGGAATCGTGTGCCCGGGTAAGGTGTGGCAAATGTAAATTGGAGCCGATCCGGGTTTAATTTTTTGGCAAAAGCGACATTTTGCATAAACGTTGGGATCGTTTCTCCAGGAAGTCCGATGATAAAAAAACAAAAAGTGGCTATTTTATTTTGTGCGCAGGTCCGAACGATTTTCAATATATGATCCGGATGAACGGGTTTGCGCTTAACCTTGGCCAAGATTGTGTTGTTTACGTGTTCAATTCCAAGGTTTATGCCGATGCATCCGGCTTGCGCCATTTTGGGGATAAGGTCTTCCGATAGGGTGTCCGGTCTTGTTTCACAACGCCACAAGAACTTCAATTGACTGTTTATGATCAAGTCGCAAAGCCTCAGGATTCTTTCTTGATCAAGCGTAAACTCAGGATCACGGAAAAGTAAGCTTCGCATTTCATGTGTTTTGATCAGATATTCGATCTCAGAAAAAATGTTTTCCGGCGTTCGAGCTCGCCAGCGATGGCCTTGCGCGAGGGGATACGGGCAATAGTTGCAATTGAAAGGGCACCCTCTTGACGTCTGGATGGTCAGTACCGGTCGTGTGTCGCCGAGATCCGGAATAAAATAATTCTGGTAGGGAAAAAATTCCCAGGCCGGAAATGGCAGGGCATCGAGATCCCCAACCAAAGCTTTATTGGGGTTTTTTATAATGGTTTCATTTTTTTTGTAGTAGATTCCATCCACTTGATCGACCGGTTGCACCGCAAGGCAAGGAAGGATAACTTCGGCTTCGCCGGTAACCAGTATATCGATTGCATTATACCGGATCAAATCGTCGGCAAAGATACTGCATACAGCGCCGAAAAAAATGATTGTTGCCTCGGGCATTATCTCTTTCAAGTGAGCCGATACCTTCAAATCCCAAGCAAACGTCGGCATTGAGGTTCTGAGGGCTATAAATGCAGGAGGCCTGGAGCTACCTACTTTTTTCAGGAAATCACCGAGGCCTAAATCCTCTCCTAAACAATCGATCGCACGAAATGGTACCTGATTGTGTTTAAGGCATGCCGCGGCATAAACCATGTCAATGGGGGGAATTCTGGTTTTTGCATCCGGGCCGTACAGTTGACCCAGGCCTCCCATTACATCTTTGTTTGCTACGTACCCAGGGGGATTTGGAGGATTGATGATTAGAAACATTTGGCCTTGTTTATCAAACGTTTAATGTTTTTAATGAACGGGTATAAAAGCAATAACATCGGTCCATTGCAATAACTCATGAGGTTTTCTGGAAATGAGACCGGCGTGATCGCTCCCATGTCGGATAAACGCGATATCTCGTAGTCGATGCCATTGATTATTTTAATGGTTGGGTTAAAACCAAAATCGTTTTTTGCTTTTTGATTGGAATAGACCCATCCACCATGTTCCGGCGATAATTGTGTCCAATAATCGAGCAGGCCTAGCGTCCTGATTCTCTTTTTTTCCCAGGCGGACGAAATTACACGCTTTCTTTTTTCCCACACATCTGAAAGTTTGGTTTTATTTGCAATAAGATTGAACCATTGGCCAATGGCTGCGTAGTCATCGCCTGCAATAAAATAAATTGAAGAGGATGGGAACTCAGCACATTGAATCATCGCCTTGGTTAAATCTTGCAGATGAACCGGTTGTATATATTTATCCCGGGACAAATCTGAGTAACGCAGAAAAAGGGATCTGTTGAGAAGTGCATATAAGATTTGTGGTACGATGACATATACATTGGCGATTCTAAGAATTTTAACGTTCAGTTGGTGGAAATAATTTTTTTGGAGAAGATTCTCCGCAAGAAGCTTGGATTCGCCATACGGATTTAACGGATGGCAGTCGGTTTCCTCCGAACTGAAGAAATGTTTTTCGAGCAGCGGGCCGACAGCCTCAACACTGCTGGCAAAAATGAAGTTTTTCGCATTCCACCATAAAGAAGCGCGAGCGACGTTATCCGTCCCTTCGACATTGACGTTAAAAGTCGCCTTTCGATTCTCTTTACGAAAATCGACGGCTGCTGCAAGATGATAAACCGTGTCAAAAGAGATGGTTATCGACTTTAACGAAGATAAATCAGAGATCGATCCTTTTAGCGGTTTTATGCCGCAATGCGACAGCTCACGAGAAGCTCGTGAGTGGGCATCCCGCGTTAGCACATATACATCTTTTCCATTGCGTAACAAGGTGTTGGCCAATGCATGGCCGACATAACCCGTGCCGCCGGTTATGAGTATCTTTTGAGGCATAGTAGCAGTAGCCAAATAGGAACGGCGGTTCCTACACCCATGGGATAGTTGTTAAAATCATCATACGTTTGCAAATTGATTGGGTTGCAGTATCCGGTAAGCCTTTAGCAGCTCTGTGATCCCATCATCCAGGCTGTATCTCGGCGACCAGCCCAGCAACTCAATTTTTTCATTGCTGACCAGATAATCACGTTTATCAGGATCTTCCCCAATGGGTGCGGCGTGGATGTACAACCCGGGTACATGCTTTTTTATTTTTTCGCATAATTGTCGTTTGGTGAGATTGGCGCTGCTCAATCCGACGTTGAATGCCTCACCTTTCATCCGTTCGTAGTGCTGCATGCCAAACAGAAATGTATTGGCAACATCACGAATATGAATGTAATTTCTCCGGAAATGCTCTTCGAAAAGCACGATCGATCTGTCTTTGAAGGCACGGTAGGTAAAGTCATTTACCAGAAGATCCATCCGCATCCGTGGGCTGACCCCAAATACGGTCGCCAGTCTGAAAGAGATTGAATTGTTACGGCTTAACAGTGCTTTCTCAATAGCAACTTTTATTTTCCCATATTCAGAAATTGGGTTCAACGGCGATTCTTCGGTGCATAGCGTATCCTTCTCCCCAATGCCATATCCGCTGTTGGTTGTCGGAAAGAGGATTCGTTGCGAAGGGGACAGCATCCCAAGCATCATCAACGGTGCGTCGTAATTGACCATTTTTGTCAGGGATGGATTCAGTTTGCACGCTGGCGCACCGACAATCGCTGCAAGCGGGATAATCGTATCAAATTTGGGAAGCAAGGGTTTCATTAAACGCTCATCGCATATGTTTCCCTTGATGAAATCGAAATCGGGATTCTCGCAACAATCTAAAAGCGAATACTGGTTGAACATCAGAGTGTCTAAAACAGTGACCGCGTAACCCTTGTTCAAAAGAAGTGGTACCAAAATGGAACCGATATAGCCTGCTCCACCGGTAATGAGGATTGGTTCTTTTTTCAATTCTATACACCCTCCAGATAGGTATCTGCAATTTGATATGTTTCAGGAATACCGATGTCAATGAATTTCCCTGTTGAAACAAATCCGTATAAACGTTCTTTTACCAGTTCCGGCAAGATATCCATTTCCAGAGACAATACGGTTTCCTTCGGTATTGCGTCGAAAACGGATGCGTTGATAAGATACATACCCGCATTGATAAGCCCTTTGCTGGCACCGATGTCTTGTCGTTTTTCAGAAAAAGACAGGATCCTGTTGGTTTCATCCATTACAACACTGCCATATCGGTCGGCATGTTGCACTTCCTTCAAGACCATGGAAAGTGAAGCCCTGTTCTTTTGATAAGACTGGATCAGTTCCGAAATATTCACCTCAATGTAGCTATCCCCATTTAAAACAAGCACACTTTGCGAGGTTGTCAAAGCCAGTGCTTTTTTGATAGCGCCGCCTGTCCCAAGCAGCTTGTCCTCTTTTGAAAACATGATGGTAAAACCGCAATTGGTCCTTTTTCCGTATTGCTTCTCTATCCACTCGCCTTTGTATCCTATAGCAATGACGACGTTTTTAATAAAACCCGAAGTCCGCAGTTGGTTGAGCAGAATATCGAGGAATGGTTTCCCTCCCACCGGTGCAAGCGGCTTGGGAAGGACTGGGACAACCGCTCTCAGACGCGTTCCCAATCCCCCGGCTAAAATGATGGCATCGTGTGTTGGTTTCATTTACTGAGTCAGATATATTATTTTGGAGCCTTCGGTTTCAAAATGGAAATGCACTTCCATCATATGATTCAATGCCTTGCGAACGGTTGCCTGCTTTCCTTCAGGCACGAGCAGAAAAAGAAACCCGCCGCCGCCGGCCCCACCCAGTTTGCCACCGTAAGCACCCGCTTGAAGTGCCTGTTCATAAGCAGCATCGATGGTTGCATTGGTTATTTTTTTAGAAAGATTTTTTTTCAGCTGCCAGCCCTCGTTGAGCATTTCGCCCAGACGCCGAATCATTAATTCCGGCGTTTCATCAGAGATAATGTGCTCAGCATCATAAACCATCTGGTGCATCTGGCTGAGATAACCGTCCAGGTGGCGTTCTTTGGTATTCGATATCTGTTCTTGTGCAATTTTACTGGCATACCGCGTCAGTCCGGTATAAAAGACCATTAAAGATGCGTTCAGCAGACGATATTTCTCTTTTGATATGACCACTGGCCTTACGGTGGTTCCGTATCGGTTGAATTCGATAATGTTGAGACCGCCGTGGGCCGCGTGAATCTGATCCTGGCAGCCGACATGCTCTTTTATCATTTGCTGTTCGATGTAGATTGCCTCTTCTGCCAATCTTTTTTTTGATACGGCTTTCCCTTCCAAGGCATAAAGGGCATTCAATAAACCGACTGTAAATGAAGATGACGAACCGAGGCCTGTCTTGGCCGGAAGGTCGGCAAAAATATGGATATCCAAGTTCCCGGATATTTTTTTGAATCGCAAAGTCTCTCGAACGCTTGGATGGACGATATTATCTATTTTATTGACGAGTTCTGATTTGGAATAGCCGACGCGGATGTTGTATTCGAAAAAATCACTCAGGACATTGACGCTCACATAAATATGTTTGTCGATCGTTACGCCCAATACCGCGCCGTCTTTTCTTTCAAAATATTCGCGGTAATCTGTTCCACCGCCAAAAAAACTGAGCCTTACTGGGGTTTTGGAGATAATCACGATAAAATTCCAATTTAAGTTATTGGGTTCGTACAATCAGTGCTGCAGCGTCATTAGCAAGCTCAAGAACTGGTGCTAAGCACTAAAGATTATAAAAACTTAACCAGCACTTACTGAGTTTTTTGCTTCTTTCTGAGCTTCTCCTATTTTTCTTTAATGAGAACTTATGGGTAAAGCCTATCATTTCTGAATGATAAAAAGAATATTTTTCCCAATTGGGGGGGCTATGGCTTTTTCAAAAATACGGGTAATTGGTATGATATGTTTATCATAATAATTAACATTTCTGCTGTTCAGTGTTTGTTTTAAAAGGACAAAAAAAAGGAGCCACGGGATGATACCTGCTAAGTCGAAGTACTTGGCTTTTATTGATTTAAAACCTATTTTTTCTGATAGCATGATCAAATCCTTTTTCAGGTATCTCCTGAAATGACCGACTTGTCTATCAAAATTGCAGAACAGAAACGGCAAGGCAGGAACAAAAATCAATGCGTGGCCACCGGGTTTCAATGCTTCATGAATCTGCGCAAGCTCCTTCTCATCATTCTCAATATGTTCCAATACATTGACATATATCAAAGTATCTAAAGCACAAGTAAATTGTTGGTGTTGACCCTTGAGTGTATTATGGATGGTGCAGACTTTGCTGTCGTGCAAAAATCGCCTGAAAAGCAAAGGGTACATATTATCCGAAGGTTCGAATGCGGTTAATCGTTCTGCATACTCCCTCAGCAATGCCGATATATTGCCACTACCAGCACCCACTTCGGCAACATGGCCTCGGATATAAGGCTTGAATTCATCGATGATCCAATGATGATAATTTTCTGCCGAACCCATGGCTTCCAAGTCTCTACCAAAATATTGCCGATAGGGCTTACTGCTCATATACTTACCTTTATCAAGAGAGGATCGTGTTTATTCGCTTGCTTCAAATAACGAATAAATTCATCATTCGATACCATCGAAAATCGAATGTTATGCAGTACGATGATTATATATCCTAAGGACGCCATGGACCACTGCGTTTTTCCGGAAATACCAAATATCTTCGGCCCAAAAAGTTCAGCACGAAGGCCGCGGCAATTGATGTCATTTTGGATATGCTTGGTGGTAACCCCATGACTATTAGTTTTTGGGTCATATAAAAATCGAACCAACCGATGCAAATGACTACCAGCGAATAGGTCAACCATTCCAGTGGGGCGCTCCATTTCGCCTGGTGTTTGAACAAGATCAGAATACACAACAGATAATTGAAGACTGCAGCGATAACGAATGCGACCACAATCGATGTCGATGAGCCGAGGCCGGAATGAAACAAGGCCAGAAATGAGAACAAATTCAAGATGGCTGCCGATGCACCAATGAACAGATAGATCAGGAGTTGCATTGGTATCGGTGCTTTGTGGGCATTATACTTGAGTATGCAGTACAATGCCCGGAGACCGTCTTTGACACCGATTTTCTTACCTTCCGCGTAGGTCCGGCCGGCATACGTGATACCCATTTCAAAGATGCGCACGCGCATCTGTGCGACTTTGGCAATTATTTCCGGTTCAAAGCCGAAGCGGTTTTCTTTCAAATCAACGGATTGGATAATCTGGCGTCTGAACACTTTGTAGCAGGTTTCCATGTCGGTCAGGTTAAGATCCGTGAACATATTCGACAGCAATGTCAGGAGACGATTGCCGACTGAATGCCAGAAATACAACACCCTGTGGGCGCCGGACGATAGGAACCGGGAGCCGATGACCACATCTGCCTGATCATTGATCAATGGAACCAACAGATTTTTTATTTCCATGGGGTCATACTCAAGATCAGCGTCCTGTACGGCAACAAAATCTCCCGTCGCCTGTTTGAAGCCTGTTCTTAGCGCAGCACCTTTGCCTTTGTTCACGTTGTGGGTCAGAACGACGATTTCCCGGTACTGTTTTTCAAGACCCTTGGCGATGGGAAGACTTTCGTCCCGGGAGGCATCATCAACGATGATAATTTCCACGGATAGCCACGCTTCCCTTATATTCAGCACCCGATAAACACACGACGCGAGCGTGGCCGCTTCATTGAAACAGGGGATGATCAACGATAGCTTGACCAGTTCGGGGTTAGAGGTATTCACGTCCAATACACTCCTGTTTTTTAAATCAGAACGGGAAACGTGTCATCAGAAACGGTACGCGGATCGTTTTAGCAGTGGGGACGCATTCCATGATTCATCCTGACTGTGAGATGACATCATCAAAATAATCAATGTTTTTTACCAGCCCCTCTTTTTCCCAGTATAAAGGTTGTCGACGCACAGAACGTCTTTGCCCCCACGAATCAATTTGTGGCAGAGGTGTGAGCCGATAAATCCCGCGCCTCCAGTTACAACAGCCTTTTTTTGATCGATCATCGATGCTTCTTTATCGCAAGTGGCGCATTGCGCATCCAAGCCAATTTTTTTCTCATCATGGTTGCTGTCAAGGAAACGCTCAACCAGGCGAGCACATAGGTAAACGGGCGAATTGGAATCGAGTAGCGTGGAAATGGCGCTGCAGCGATGTGGACCAGAATGAAATAGAAATAAGTTAGGGATATCAGCCGCCCGGCAAAGCGTTGTTGGACTGTCATGGTAAACATGCGATCGGGAAGCCAAACAAGAACCGTTCCCGCCAGGCTTAAAACCACCACGATGGGATGAATGACACGCATCAGGCTGTAGATGCGCATAAACAGCCATGATGATTCATAGGGAGAATGGTTTACTGGATAAATGAATGTGCCGACACCCTGAATCATTTCCCATCGGAACAGGTACAATGGCTTGGAGAGGTACCAGACCAAATGTGTCAGCGGTTGTGTGTAAAATCGATGGGCAATCGTCACCAACACACTGGATAATGAGCTTGAGATTTCCTGGCTATGCGGATCAAAGCGATAGGGGAAACCGAAGGTACTGGCCTGCCCATTGTACATGAAGTGAGGATACATGCCATGTTGAAGCGTGTTGATGGTGATTGCTGGATCTGAAAGATATCCCAGGGACACCAGGTTGCGAAACAGCCATATCGAAAATATGCATAGAAACGATGCGGCAATGAATAATATGCTGATTCTTTTAGCTTTCGGGCTTTCGCGGTCCAATAAAACAAATCCGATGAAGAAAAGAAAGTAGTATTGAATCGTCGGTTTGATCAAGGTCGCAACCGCCAGTAGCATGCCTGAGGCGATCCATAAATACCGGTTTTCATATCGCCTGGACAATATCAATGCACCCATGGTCAGCACGAGTACAAAGGTAAAAAACGTTTCGGTCAACAGGTAAATATTGAGATTGATGAGATGCGGACTGATTGCGGTAAGCGCTGCGGCGATCGCAGCGCCGAGGACACTTAGCAGGGTGCGGCCGAGCATGTAGACGACGGCGATGGTTATGGTGCTTAGGATTGCTTGAAAATAAAAAACGTTGACGGCAAACTGATCCAGATTTTTCGAACCGGTGAAGAGGGAAAGAAAGAGCGGGTAACCAGGTGCGCGCAGCGCATTGGGAGAAGGGGGGATGCGTTTATCGATCAGTCCATTGAAATCGAGTGAATAGACTTTGTATTCGCTGAAATTATAGGCATAAGCGGTATATTGACGAGCATCTTCCAGAAAAGGGGTATCGATTTGTACCCCGGATACCATTGCCAAACGAAGATAGAAGCCTAATAGAAGGATGGCGGCGACGACTATATATTCCATGTTGCGTTGATTTGGTTTGTTTGTACCATCAACCGATTGCGTTGAACGGTGATCTTGGCGGAATCGCATTCTTTCTCCAATATAGCAAGGCCATGCGCAAAACAGGCCAATGTGAGCATCAATTTGTTTTGCGGAGCCCATGCCGTCGAACGATATAGGGAGCAAAATATTGTGCGTCCCGTGCATCGGCTTCAGGAGCGATCTCTTACCCGTTTGGCGTGCAGATTGATAAAGAATACGCATATTGTATACCAATATGCACACTATATTGTTTATTAACCGCTCGGTTGAAAATAGAAAAGGGTTCAGGAAGATGCATTTTTCCTGAACCCTTATTTTTAGATAGTGCCGAGGGTGGGACTTGAACCCGCACGATTGTATTTAACTCGTTGATATTATTATGTACAAAAAATTCATGGCCAACATCTGGCCAACCAAATGGCTTTTTGAGCCACCTTGAAAGGCTTTTGGTTTTTGTGTGGATGGCAAACATCATTCTCCATTCGCTTTCATGTTTTTTGGCAGTGTCAATAATTTGCCGCCCTGCATTTGCGCCTGGATATAGCATCGAGCTGCCTGGTTGCTTTTATGGATCGTGCCGGCGTCCATGATCTCCCGATCGCTAACATACTTAATAATTAGGTCCATATTTAACCACCATCCAAATAGATTGGAGCATCGTAAGAATGCCAGTGGAGCATAAAAGTTGTTGCCGCCCCACTTCATTCAATTTCGTTTCAAGATGTGAAGTCCACAATCCGATGATTACGATACCCATCACCGCTGGTGATATAGCCAGTCGGTCAACACAGTAGCCAACCATAGAGAAAAATATTAGAAATATAATAGCAATAACAGCAGAACAGACAAAGACATTACTTTTTAAAACTTTTTTAAGTAATGAATGATATGACCAGGAAAACCATGTCAATAGTAGAATTACAGGAACTATCGGGATCAGGTGACGCAGTGCTGATAAAATGAAAAATTGCAGGTTACTTATCAGTGAACTCGCTAACCATAGCCAACCTTTGTCAAACACGTCCAGCATCCACACAATTTGATTCCAACGATAAACTTCATAGGAATAGAATTCACCGGTGATCAAGGTAACAATTCCCCACCAGATTATGTTAGGGGCTATTAATATAGCAAATAGGATTAACAGGTCAAACAATGCTATAATAGCGCTGGTGTCTTTGATACTGATATAGCGGTAAAGCCTAGCCAACAAAATTGCCGCACCGACTACAATACTGCTACCGTAAGCTAGTACGCCCAAACCCGATAATAAAGCAGAATAAACATATGTTTGACGCGAAATATTTGTAATACGCAGTTTAAGTAAAGCGTAAAGAGCCAACAAAGGCACCAGTAGATTAAGCATCTGAGTATGTGGGGAAAGAAAGAATGCCTTGGTAATGTCGTTAGCAATTAAAAAGGTACCTATAATTAAAGAGGTGGGAGTACTATTGATATTATTTGGGAGGACCACTATCTTAAAATATAACCAATAAGCCCAAATTAGAATTAATAAGTTAAGTAAAATGTATGCAATATAAGTATGCAACAATTGGTTAAATAACTTGGACGCTCTAGGCAATGATCTAAAAACAACTACCTCTAATAGCTTACTTAAAGGATGAGCGATAAGGGGTAATAGTGGGCGAGATTGTATTACTGAATTATGTGCAAACACTGTTCGTGTGTCAGCAGCACCAACCATATAGAAGTATGAATCGCAATTCAAGCTAACACCAAAATACGAAGAAAATTGTATATTTTCTAACCATAAGTGATTTTGATCGATGCTTTGCTGAGATACCCGTGGACCAACCGCAAGACCGCAAAAATAAATGAGCGATCCTGAAATTACCAATATTAATAGTATAGTGGGGCGAACAGGTCTCATAAAATGTAATCTAAGAAGTAGCAACGTTATCAAAGAGCGAACCATTTATAAGCATTTGCTTGGTGGTCTGTTATGCCCATAATCTGGGAAAAAAACATATCCTGTTAATATCTTTGAGAAAGGTGATAATTTTTTCCAAAAAGCCTGGTATGCGAGACGATCACCATCCCCAAGCCTTGCAGCAAAATTTAGGCCACTAATTCAGGTATTAATAATATTCGGCTGGAGTTGTCTGGCGAAGAATGCACCACCTCGTATTGGGCTTCTATCGCGGCATGAGGCGAGGGGAGATCCTGCAACTCGAATGGACCCGACATGTGGAGATGAAGAATCGATTGAATTGATCACGTTGACCTCAAATATCACCAAGGACTCAGAGGTCCGAACAATCCCCATGCCCGGTCCGGTCCATTCTTATAAAAGAGCGTCATCAGAAATCTATCGTATCGGATCCACACGTTTTTTTTCATAGTACCAGGCAAATGTTCGACAGGTGCAACCGAGTCGATGCAGATGATTTGAAAGACGCCATGGTCAACACCATACGTTACCTATATGAAAATGTTGCCCAAAGCCGAATCTTGATACAGAAATTTTTCCAAGAGCCACCGGCACACCACATAAATCCGGCGTTTTCACCCACTAATCTCCACAAAACCGCAAAAAAAAGGGGTTTGCAGATTTAATTCTCTGTAAACCCTTTTTTTTATTGATGGTGCCGAGGGCGGGACTTGAACCCGCACGACCGTTGGCCACTACCCCCTCAAGATAGCGTGTCTACCAGATTCCACCACCTCGGCAAATTTATTGATCGCGTGAGCGGCTACTCCGCATTTGCATTGTTGTCGGTTGCCGCATTATCGGTTGTCGCCGGCTGCGTGATCGGTACCGGTGTATCTGATACAACCGATTTCGATACCTTCCCGCCGGACATGTACGCTAGGGTCAGGGAGGTGAGCATGAACACGATGGCGGCAACCGTGGTTGCCTTGCTTAAAAAGGTCGATGCCCCGGTGCTGCCAAACAGCGTCTGGCTGCTGCCCCCACCGAAAGCGGCGCCCATATCGGCCCCTTTACCGGTTTGCAGCAGAACAATCATGATCAGGGCGATGCAAACAACCACATGGATAATGATCAGAAATATGGACATCAGTTATCGTCTTTAACCGTTCTGTTAATCATTAAAAAAGACCAGCTTGCTGAATGTTTCGGGATCCAGGCTGGCTCCGCCAACCAGTGCGCCGTCAACATCAGGCATTTCCATCAATGCCTTTACGTTGTCAGGCTTCACACTCCCGCCGTAAAGAATCCGGACGGCGCTGGCAAAAGGTTTTCCAAAAAGCGAGTCGAGAAGATTTCTGATGAAGCGGTGCGCTTCCTGGGCCTGTTCGCGAGTGGCCGTCTTTCCGGTTCCGATCGCCCAGACCGGCTCGTAGGCGACGACGATGTCCGCCTGCCCATCAAAAGCAAAACCATTTAGACCATCTCGTACCTGTTTGTCAAGCACAGAAAATGTATTCCCGGCTTCACGTTCGGTTTCCGATTCGCCAATACACAGCACTGGCGTCAGATTGGCGGATAACGCCGCTTTGATCTTCATATTGACGGTTTCATCCGTTTCGCCAAAAAACTGACGCCGTTCGGAGTGGCCGACAATGACCTGGCTGCAGCCGGCGTCAGCCAGCATCTGGGCGGATATTTCACCGGTAAAGGCGCCCTGGGATTCCCAGTGCAGATTCTGCCCGGCCAACGCGATCGGGCTGCCTTTCAAAACCTGGCCCACCTGGTAGAGCGCGGTAAACGTCGGTGCGATCATCACCTCAACACCCGTTGCCGAAGTGACCAGTGTCTTTATTCGACTGGCCGCTTCCACCGCCTGGGCACCGGTTTTATGCATTTTCCAGTTTCCGGCAATCAGTGGCGTTCGATTGTTCATCAGCTTCCCTCCTACAGGTGTTTGCCGATCATTGCCGCCAGATCAACCATGCGGTTGGAATAACCGGTTTCATTGTCGTACCAGGAGAGTACCTTGACCATGTTGCCGACCACATAGGTGGTTTGGGCATCAACGATCGAGGAGAGGGGACAACCGTTAAAGTCCGAGGAGACCAAAGGCAGGTCGCAATAGCCCAGGATTCCCTTAAGAGCCCCTTCGGAGGCTTCTTTCAGTGCTTCGTTGACGTCGGTTTTGTTGACACCGGATTTCTCCAGGTTAACCACCACATCGACGATGGAGACGTTGGGGGTGGGTACGCGAATAGCCAGCCCGTTCAGTTTGCCCTCCAACTCGGGCAGCACCAGGGCGACCGCTTTTGCGGCACCCGTGGTCGTCGGAATCATTGACAGCGCGGCCGCCCTGGCGCGTCGCAGGTCTTTGTGGGGGAAATCAAGCAGACGCTGATCTCCGGTATACGAATGGATGGTGGTCATCAGTCCGTTTTGAATGCCAAAATTTTCCAGCATCACTTTTGCCACCGGCGCCAGGCAGTTTGTCGTACAGGAGGCATTGGAGATGATATGGTGCTGTTTGGGGTCATACTTATTGGCGTTGACGCCCATGACGATGGTCGCATCCGGGTTTTGTGCCGGGGCGGAGATGATGACCTTACGAGCACCGGCGGTAAGGTGTTTGGCGGCGTTGTCACGGTCACGGAAAAGGCCGGTGCACTCGCAGGCAATGTCAACGCCATGGTCTTTCCAGGCCAGCTTTTCAGGATCCTTGATCGCCGTATAAGCGATGGTTTGGCCATCGACTTCGATGGCTCCCTCCTTGGCCCTGATCTCCATGTCCAACTTGTCATGCACAGAATCATACTTCAGCAGGTGCGCCATGGTTGCCGCATCGGTCAGATCGTTGATCGCAACGACCTCCACATCCGGATGATTCAGGGCCGCACGAAATACCACACGGCCAATTCTGCCAAATCCGTTGATCCCTATTTTTATTGCCATCCCGTCCTCCTTTGTGGTTAATGCCACAAGCCGATGATCGATGATCTGAATTAAATAATAAAAGGGGCGGCCCCCGAACTGAATCGACTTTTTCGTCGTTCCCGATTTACAGGATGGGAAAGAGCCCCGGCAGGCGTTTCATTCCCGTTTATTTCCCTTTAATATGCTGCTGGCCAATGAGATACTTTTTTTCCCGAAAGACTCAAGGTTGACTGCCAGTTCTGAGAGGGACTGGTTTTTTCGGGCACTGGCCGCGCGTATCAGAATTGGCAGGTTGACCCCGGAAATGACCTCGACCCGTCCTTCCTCCAGAAATGCGTAACTGAGATTGGACGGCGTTCCGCCAAACATATCCGTCAAAATCAGAATGCCTTCATCACTTTTCAGTTTTTTTATACTATCGGCAATTTTGTTGCGCAGTTTATCCGCGTTTTCGTTAAGGTCAATGGAGACGGCGGCCATCGCCTCCGGCCGTTCACCGAGAATGAAGTCCGCTGCTTCCAGCAATGCATCTCCGAGTCGGCAATGAGTCACTACTAAAACGCCAATCATATCAATCCGTCTTTCATGGTATTGGGGAAATAACGGAACCGAAAAATACTTTTATGGTGAAATTGATTTATCAATATCGCGATGGGCCAGTTCCGCTTTACGACCCGACGCCACAATATGATCATAAATTTGTTTTGCAATCACCACAGAACGATGACGACCTCCTGTACAGCCGATGGCAATGGTGAGATAGGCTTTCCCCTCGGCTTCATATTGGGGAATCAAAATGTCCAGCAGGTCGGTGTATCTCCGTAAAAATAAACAGGTTTGCTCATTATTCAAGACGAACGTGCGAATTTTTTCAGTTTTCCCGTTCAGTGGCCGCAACGTTTCAACGAAGTAGGGGTTTTTCAGAAAACGGACATCCATGACCAGGTCTGCCTGCGCGGGGAGACCGTATTTATAACCAAATGAAAGGATTTCCGTTTGCATTGCGCCATTTTTTGTGATGTCCGTGGCCATTTTCCGAACGATGGTTTTGAGTTCGTGAACATTGAGTGTGGAGGTGTCAATGATCCGATCGGCCTTATCGCGCAGTGGGGTCAGAAGAATTTGCTCTTCACGGATTGCATCGTGAAGATTTTTGTCGATGGACAGAGGATGCTTACGGCGCGTCTGGCTATATCGGCGAACCAGGGTTGCTTCATCGGCTTCGAGAAAGATCAGCCGAAAGCGAAATTGTTTTTGCCGCAGGTGATTAACAACGGTTTCATAATTCAGGAGAAACCCGCTGTCCCGAACGTCCATGCCAAACACCAAACCGCTAAATGCACCGGCATTGCCGGCTGGCAAGGATAAAAACTGTGATAGCAGTGCCACGGGCATGTTGTCCACACAGTAGCAGCCCGAATCCTCAAATGCAGCCAAGGCCGTACTTTTCCCAGAACCCGCCTGTCCGGTGACGATGGTAATGGGATTCTTTTTCACGGTGTCTTTTTCCCCTGATGCGTTAAGCCTATCAGGCTGTTCGGGGCGTTGCCGTAATGATCCCGGACCATTAGAAATCGTCATCCTCCCCGCCGATGACGGCAATGACCTCCTCGGCGCTGCCCGCTTTCATCAGCATCTCCTTGAGGGAGTCTTTCTTCAGCATCCGGGATATACGCGCCAGCAATTTCAGGTGAAGATCCGTCGCATGCTCGGGGGTAATCAGCAAAAAGAAGAGGTGGGTCGGGCGGCCGTCAATGGATTCGAAATCAACTCCCTTGCGGCTCAGCCCAAATCCGAGTACCAAACGTTCCAGGTTTTTCAGTTTGCCATGGGGAATGCCGATTCCGTCGCCAATGCCGGTGCTGCCCAGGCGTTCACGTTCCATCAGCACGCGGACCATGTCATTGGGGTCAATGCCGGTAATCCGGGCCGTCGGCGCTACCAGCTCATTTAGAATACCGATCTTGTCTTTGGCTTTTAAATCTACAAGAATCGCTTCTTTGTCGAGAACATCCAATATTTTCATTACAGTATCATCCGATCGGGCATCTGTCGCCATGTGGATCGTTTGCTGCCTGCCGGGTATGGTTTTGACCGGCTTTTGTTTCGAGGCTACGGTCGGGGTTGGATCAGCCCGAAATGGCCATCTTTTTGCCGATACAGCACATTCACCATGTTCGTACGGGCATCTGTGAATACCAGGAAACTGTCCGTCGTCAGATCCATTTGCATGACCGCCTCATCCACATCCATGGGTTTGTACTCAATATGGTGGATCCGTACCCGTGGCTGACCGGCGGAATCGTCTGTCCCTTTGGCAGCATCGGTGGCGAAGTTTTTTCCCTTGCTGCGATGAGTCCGGCTTTTCTGCTTGCTCCTTTTTATCTGAACCTCCATCTTGTCAAGCACCATATCAATGGCGGCATACATCTCCTCAGTCTCTTCCTTACCGTTGATGGAGAGCCGGTCACCGGTAAGATTAATCTCGGCACTGTGGCGGAATTTTTCAATGGACAAAACGACATTGGCCTCTGCCGGTCCGTTGAAATATTTTTCCAGGCGGTTCAGTTTTTCGCTCACATAGGTTCTCAAGGCCTCGGAAGACTCGAGATTTTTAAATCGAACGGATGTGTTCATTAGGCAGGCTCCTTTTTGCAAATCCAGGTCGACGAGCGAGGGGGTTCAGCATTGATGGCATGGCCTGACGGATCGTGTTGCAGATAGGGCGATTTCGATGACCGGTGGTTGGGAAACCATTAAAACTGCTTTCTTTTGCTGGAGGATAAAATGCCCATCATTTCACGGTATTTGGCAACGGTTCGGCGTGCAATGTCAATGTTGTCGGCCTTGAGCATTTCGGCCATCTTGCTGTCACTGTATGGTTTTTTGGGGTTTTCACCTTCAATCAGTTTTTTTATTTTGGCCTGTACACTGGCAGACGCGATATCCTCGCCATGCACCCGCCGGATGGAACTGTTGAAAAAATACTTGAGTTCGTAGATACCCTGGGGCGTATGGGCATACTTGTTGGTGGTGACCCGGCTGATGGTGGATTCATGCATACCGATATCTTCGGCCACGTCCCTCAGGACCATGGGCTTGAGGTGAATGACACCTTTTTCGAAGAAGTCGCGCTGGAATTTAAGAATACTTTCCATCACCTTGTAGATGGTTTTCTGGCGCTGGTGAATACTGCGAATCAGCCAGGCGGCGGAACGCATTTTATCGCGAATGTAGTCTTTGGCATTGGTGCTGACTTCGTTTTTGTGCGTGATGGCGCGCTTGTAGAAGGGATTGACGCGCAATTTGGGCATGCCGTCATCGTTGAGTACGATGACGAAATCACCCTCACTTTTATAAACGTAGATGTCCGGGATGATATAGTGGGGAGTCTCCTCATTGAACTGCCGCCCCGGCTTGGGTTCCAGCGCCCGAATCACATTGACGGCGGCAACCACGTCTTTCATTTTAACTTTCAAGGCCTTGCAGATAGCCTTGAAATTTTTATTTTCTAGATTTTTAAGATGATCGGAGATAATGTCTGTCACCAGCGAATCCTCGAGGTTCAACAGGCGGGCCTGCAGCAGCAGGCATTCCCGCAAGTCCCGGGCACAAATACCCACCGGATCGAAAGACTGCATGGTTTCAAGGACATCCTCGACCATTTCAATGGATATACCGGATTGTTGCGAGAGTTCTTCGACGGAGAGCTGCAAGTATCCGTCACGATTGAGATTGCCGATGATAAGGCTGCCCACCTGTTTCTCGATATCCGTGGGGGAGAGCATCAACAGCTGCCACAGCAAATGGTCGCTGAGCGACTCCTTGGATGAGACAAAGGCTTCGTATTGGGGCGTTTCCCGGTTTTCCGATTCGAAATTGACTTTCCCGGGCGCATTGTACTCGTCGATGTAGTTACTCCAGTCGATCTCATCATTGATTTTTTCTTCAATGGTGACTTCGCGTGCATCTTCAACAGCAGCTGCCGGCGCCTCTTCGGGTTCTCCCTCCTTGGTTCGATCGGCGGTTTCCTGGACTTCCTCCAGTGTGGGATTTTCTTCCAGTTCCTGCCGAATGGTGTCCACCAGCTCAAGTCTGGACAGCTGCAACAGTTTGATCGCCATCTGGAGCTGAGGCGTCATGATGAGCTGCTGGGTCAGTTTAAGTTGTTGTCTGAGTTCAATTGCCATCTTAAAGTTTGAATTCGTCTCCTAAATAAATTCGTCTGGCGATGGTGCTTGAAGCGATCTGTTCCGGTGTTCCGTTTTCAATCACTTTGCCGTCACTGAGAATGTATGCCGAGTCACATGCGCCCAAGGTTTCGCGGACATTGTGATCGGAAATCAAAATACCAATGTTTCGGTTTTTCAAATGGGCGATGATATTCTTGATGTCAATCACCGCCAATGGGTCGATGCCGGCAAAGGGCTCGTCCAGGAGCATGAAGGCCGGATCGGTGGCCAATGCCCGGGAGATCTCCAGCCGACGCCGCTCTCCACCGGACAGGACTGCAGCCCTGGAATGGGCCACATGGCTGATTCCAAGTTCTTCGAGCAGACTGTCGGTCCGCTGGTTGCGTTGTTGCCGGGAGAGGGGCAGGGTCTCCAAGATGGCCATAATGTTCTGCCGTACCGTCAATTTCCTGAAAATGGATGCTTCCTGGGGAAGATAACCCACCCCTTGCCGGGCCCGGATGTACATGGGGGCGTCCGTGA
Organism: Desulfosarcina ovata subsp. ovata; assembly: GCF_009689005.1. NCBI lineage: Bacteria > Pseudomonadati > Thermodesulfobacteriota > Desulfobacteria > Desulfobacterales > Desulfosarcinaceae > Desulfosarcina > Desulfosarcina ovata. The sequence goes on from NZ_AP021879.1 coordinate 130,373, forward strand.
TATCCATTTCATCGAGAAACACCCTGCCTGCATCCGGCCGTACCAGCCCTACGGTCATGTAAAATGTCGTGGTCTTGCCGGCACCGTTGGGGCCTAACAGACCGATCACCTGGCCACTTTCCACCCCCAGGCTGACGTGGTCGACCACTTTGCGACCGCGATACACTTTTACCAGATCACGAACCGATAACGAGGCCATCACCGGATATCCACATTGCGCATATTCAATGGCTACTCCAACCCCGCCTCTTCAGGGAGGATGGTCGCCTTCACCTGACCATTTCTTCCACCTTCGACGGTAAAGCGTCCATCTTCCCGGTAAAAGGTGATGGTTTCACCGGTGATGATGTTGTCTCCACTGGTTACCGTAGCGCCGGGACCGGTAAGGATCAGGACACGTTTAGCTGTTATATATACTGCCTGCCTGGCAACAGCAAGCCTATTGTCGAATTTAATTTCCACGTTTCCGGTGGCCACCAGTTTCTCCATGGATTGGGCCGGCGAGGCATCGGTGGCACCGGATTTTTCGGAGAAGAAAATCTTAAGGCTGTCGGCCGTGATCTGGGTCTCTCCCTGGGTGGCACGGACATTGCCAATAAATTCCGCCTGATTGTTGGCGGTATCGGATGTCAGCCGTTGGGAGGTGATGTGGATTTGTTGAGGGGCAGTTGCGGTTGATGCTACGGGTTGACTTCCGGTATCGGCAACTGCCTGCCCGGAGAGTGAAAACAGTGCCCAGCCACAGAAAAAAAGGACCGGCAAAAAGGGGCTGACGGATTTACAATTGAAGATCTTCACTGATGATTCCTTCCACACCGCCTTCAAAATGCGTGATTCGGGTATCGAGGTTCATGGCCATGCGGTCTGCCCGCAGAGTGAATGACTCCCCGGACAGGACCACCGGGGTGTCGGCGCGAAGTTCACGGTGCTCCGGATCGTAGTCCAGGGTTTCCGTTTTAAACCGGTACAGCCGGTTGTTGGCCGAAACCCGTCCCGAAACGGTGATGCGGTTGGAGTTCGTGTGAATGGCTCCATGATCGGCGGTCAGGAAGACATTATCTCCATCTTCCATAAAGAACTCCACATCGGGCTTGACCAACTGCATAATTTTCTCTTTTTCCAGCAGGGTTGCCGATTGGGCTTCCATATGCCACTCGCGAATGCCATTTTTGCTGGCGGTCTGGCGCACCTTATCCAGATGCATGTCGGCTTTTTTTTGAATCAGATCCATGAGCATTTCGGGATCGTGGGTCGCCCGGCGATAACCGATGAAAACGGTGACAATGGCGATCAGCGACACCACCACCACCGCCAGCAGCAAGCGTTGGATCAGCCGGCGCGATGTCATGGGAACAGCCTCTCGATCAACGGCTGCCATACGCCCTTGGCCATGAGGATCCGTTCACTGATTTCGCGGATGGCCCCGCAGCCGCCGGCAGACTGCGTGGTCCAGATCGCCGTCTGTTTGATCAGATCGTGGGCATCGGCCACGGCAATGGGCACCCCGACACGCCGCAGGATCGGCAGATCCGGCAGGTCGTCCCCCACAAACGCCGTTTTTTCTGCAGGGACCCCGGTTTCGGCGAGAATTTCCGCCAAGGCGGCGGCTTTATCGTGGATACCGTCCTTGAGCAGCTGAATGCCAAGGTTCCGGCAGCGATGGACCAGTGCCATGGAACGGCGTCCGGTGACAATGCCCACCGTCAATCCGGCTTCCATGAGCATGCGGATGCCCAGTCCGTCACGAACATGAAAAACTTTGGTTTCCTGGCCGGCGTCGTCGTAAATCACCTGTCCGGTGGTCAGTACGCCATCGACATCCATCAGGAGCAGGTCAATCTGGGCAAGGCGGGTGTCAATCATGGGTTGCTTTCAGGCAGTCACTGCGGTTTTGATGGCCATCAGCTGGGTCAACAGGTCGGGCAGTTGGTCCAGATCAAGGGAATTGGGGCCGTCACAAAGGGCCTTGTCGGGGTTTTCATGAACTTCCAGAAAAATTCCGTCGGCTCCGGCGGCAACGGCGGCGCGCGCCAGCACCGGAGCGAACTCGCGCTGGCCCCCCGAGCTTTTTCCCGCCCCACCGGGCAGCTGGACGCTGTGGGTGGCGTCGAAAATCACCGGGCAGCCGGTCTGCTGCATAATCTGAATCCCACGGAAGTCCACCACCAAGTTATTGTATCCGAACATTACCCCACGCTCGGTGATCATCGGTTGGGTACTGGAAACCGAACGCACCTTTTCAACAATGTTGACCATGTCCCAGGGGGCCAGAAACTGGCCTTTTTTGATATTTACCGGTTTGCCGGTTGTGGCCACGGCCAGAATGAGATCCGTCTGCCGGCATAGAAACGCGGGAATCTGGATGACGTCGAGGACTTTTGCCGCCGCTTCGACCTCACTGATCCGATGGACATCCGAAATCACGGCAACGCCCAGCGTCTCTTTTATCCGCGACAGGGTTCGTAGACCATCGGTCAGGCCCGGCCCCCGGAATGAGGTAATCGAGGTACGGTTGGCCTTGTCATAGGAGGCCTTGAAGGTAAACGGGATGCCGAGATCGTCGGTGATCGCTTTGAGCCGGGTGGCAATGCGCAGGGTAACGGCCTCGTCTTCGATAACGCAAGGACCGCTAACCAAAAAAAAAGGGCGTTGGGATTTCATCGCATTTCATCTTTCATCGATTGTTGAAAACATGTTTTCCTATGTATCCTCGGTAGGTTAAAAAGTCAAGTGGTCAGAAAATGGCCCTTGATTACAGATGGCTTAACTGGTAATGTCCACAATTTAAGGGCATGGCCGGTTTCGCAGACCAAAACCATCGAAAGGAAAATTGCTGTTGAACAGAAAAGGTCGTTCGATCAAACCGATCCTGGTGGTCATCCTGGTGCTGCTTGTCAGCATCCCTGCCGTATGGCTGACCATTATTCGTATGGAAGGCACCGCTCCGGCGCTGGAACTCGGACTCGAATCATCCTTTATTGGCGCATCGCGTACGCTTACCGTGACCGTTGACGATACGGGCAGCGGTATCCGCAAGGTCTGGATGGGGCTTCTGGTGGACGAAAACGAAAAGGAAATTCTGCAACGCAGTTTTCCCTCGGGTGGTTTCTTCGCCGGCGGCAAGGAAAAATCGGTGCAGATCAAAGCGACGATTTCGCCCAAGGAGCTGGGGTTGGAAGACGGCAACGCGGTGATCCGCATCGTGGCCTGGGATTTTTCCTTGCGACAGTGGACCAAGGGCAACCGGGGAGTTCTTGAAAAAGAGATTCAGATCGACACCCGTCCCCCGTCCATTGAAATGATCAGCCGTTCCCACAATCTCAATCAGGGCGGCTCGGGCATGGCCCTTTACCGGATTTCGGAGGATTGCCCGAAAAGTGGCGTTACTGTCGGTGAGCGATTTTACCCGGGGTATGGCGGGTACTTTTCCGACCCCACGATCCATATGGCCTTTTTCGCCCTTGATTATACCCAGGGCAAAGAGACGCGTTTGGCGGTAACGGCTGAGGATTTTGCCGGCAACCAGGCCTCAGCCGGCATGGTGTATCACATCAACAACCGGACGTTCAGAAAAGATGCGATCAACCTCTCGGACAATTTTTTTAACACCAAGATGCCTGATTTCGAGCGCTATTTTCCCGAGATGGCCGGGGGCAACCGACTCGATCTCTTTCTCAAGGTCAACCGCGAACTGCGCCGGCGGGACAATCAGGCGTTCACTCAAATCACGGCCCAATCGGAAAAAAAGATTTTGTGGGACGGCCCCTTTATCCGGCTGCCGGCATCGGCCAACCGGGCGCGTTTTGCCGACCATCGGACCTATTTCTATGGCGGAAAGGTCATTGACCGGCAGGTCCACATGGGAATTGACCTGGCGTCAACGGCCCACTCGCCGATCCCGGCGGCCAATGGCGGCAAGGTGGCCTTTACCGGCGACCAGGGAATTTATGGTAATACGGTGGTGCTCGACCACGGATTCGGCCTGTTCAGCCTTTACGCCCACCTGAGTCGAATCGATGTGGCCGAGGGGCAGATGGTCGAAAAAGGTCAGACTGTCGGCAAAACCGGTATGACCGGCATGGCCGGCGGCGATCACCTGCATTACGGCATTTTGGTTCACCAGACTTTCGTCAACCCGGTGGAGTGGTGGGACGAGTCTTGGATAAAGAACAACATCAGCGCCAAAATGAATGACGCGGAACATTGATACAGGAGTGCATAGCGGCATGGGAAATTTCAAAGTTGAGAAAACCTACCAACAGATCAACGATAAAATCAGGTCCGGCGACGTGGTTGTCGTCACGGCCGAAGAGATGATCGACATCGTCAACGACAATGGACCCGAAGCGGCCGCCAGGCAGGTGGATGTGGTTACTACCGGGACTTTTGCCCCCATGTGCTCATCGGGCGCATTTATCAATTTCGGTCATTCCGTGCCGGGAATTAAGGCGTCCAAGGTATGGATGAACAATGTGCCTGCCTACGGCGGGGTGGCTGCGGTGGACTGCTATATCGGCGCGACCGAACCGTGTGAGGATGACCCTCTCAACAGGGTCTATCCCGGTGAATTTCGCTATGGCGGCGGGCATGTGATCCAGGATCTGGTGGCAGGTCAGAAAATTTACCTCAAAGCCGCCGCCTATGGCACGGACTGCTATCCCAGACGGGAATACCAAACCACCCTGACCATTGAGTCGGTGCCCCAGGCGACCTTGTGCAATCCGCGCAACGGATACCAGAATTACAACTGCGCCGTCAATCTGACCAACAAAACGATATACACCTATATGGGCGCCTTGAAACCCAAGGCAGGCAACGCCAATTACTGCTCGGCCGGCCAGTTGAGCCCGCTGTTCAATGATCCGCTTTACCGCACCATTGGCCTGGGAACGCGGATTTTTCTTGGCGGTGGCGTCGGGTATGTGACCTGGCATGGCACCCAGCACCGTCCCGACGTGAAACGTGCCGCCAACGGTACCCCGCTGACACCTGCCGGCACCTTGTGGGTGATGGGCGATATGAAGCAGATGAGTCCGGACTGGCTGGTGGGGGTGGGCATTCAGGGGTATGGTTGCTCGCTGGCCGTCGGACTGGGGGTGCCGATTCCGATCCTCAACGAAGAGATGGCCCGTTTCACGGCGGTTTCCGACGATCAGATTTTCACCCAGATCGTGGATTACGGCAACGATTACCCCAAGGGAAAATCCAGCGATCTGGGGCAGGTCAGTTATGCCCAGTTGAAAAGCGGGGCCATTACCCTCAACGGGAAGGACGTTCCCACTGTTCCGCTCTCCAGCATGGTCAAGGCACGGGAGATTGCCGAAACTCTGAAAACGTGGATTACGGGTGGTACATTCGAATTGGGTGAACCGCAATTTACCTTGCCGGCACCGTGATGCGCGGGTTTGGGGGATATGGCGCTGAACATCGGTGGAACAGGAAAAGACGATGCCCAAACCCCTGCGTGCCTTTGTTGCCGTACCGCTGCCCGCGCCGGTGATCGATTTCCTGCAGCAGATTCAGCAGCAGCTGCATTCGCCGATGATCAATGTCCGCTGGGTGCGTCCCGAAAACATCCACTTGACACTTAAATTTTTAGGTGACATTGAGCCGTCGCAGGTTCCTGTGATCGGCGCACAACTGGATGCTGCTGCCGTTTCCATGCCCGCTTTTACATTGAACGCCAGGGGGGTCGGCGTTTTTCCCAACCGACGGAAGCCCCGGGTGCTGTGGGTGGGGCTGGACGGGGAAACCGGGATGCTGAAAATGTTGCAGACAACCGTTGAAACGGCCCTGGCCGCGGTCGGATTCAAAAAGGAAAAACGCGCCTTTCGTGCTCACCTGACCATCGGCCGGCCCCGCAAACGCATGGATCCCGACGACCTTGGCGGATCTTTGGATCGGCTGCAGACAGCGGCCTTGGCGCCTTTCCGGGTCGGCCGGGTTTGCCTGTACCAAAGCGTGTTAAAGCCGTCCGGAGCGGAATATACCGTGTTGTACAGCGCCCCCCTATCGGATTAATAATACTCGGGCAGAATTTGCATCGATTTATGGGAGGAGAATATGACCACTTCACCGGATAAAGCCAAGGCGGTCGAAGCCGCCATGGGGCAGATCGAACGCCAGTTTGGAAAAGGCGCCGTCATGAAGCTTGGCTCGCGGCCCGTTGAGAATATTCCCGTTATTTCCAGCGGCGCCATCGAACTGGACCGGGCGTTGGGGATTGGCGGGTTGCCCCGTGGGCGGGTGATCGAGATATTCGGACCGGAAAGTTCGGGGAAAACGACCCTGGCCCTTCACGCGGTGGCCAATGCACAGAAACAGGGCGGCATTGCCGCCTTTATCGATGCCGAGCATGCCCTGGACACCAGCTACGCCCGCAAGCTGGGGGTCAACTGCGATGAACTGCTGGTCTCCCAGCCCGATACCGGGGAACAGGCCTTGGAGATCGCCGATATGCTGGTGCGCAGCGGCGCCATTGATGTGATGGTGATCGACAGTGTTGCCGCCCTGGTTCCGCGGGCCGAGATTGAGGGCGAAATGGGCGATGCCCACATGGGACTGCAGGCGCGGCTCATGTCCCAGGCCCTGCGCAAACTGACCGCCAACATCGGAAAAACCATGACATCGGTGATTTTCATCAACCAGATCCGCATGAAGATCGGGGTCATGTTCGGCAACCCGGAAACCACCACCGGTGGCAATGCCCTGAAATTTTACGCATCCGTGCGCCTGGATATCCGGCGCATCGGCGCCATCAAGGACGGCCAGGATGTGGTCGGCAACCGGACCCGGGTCAAAGTGGTCAAGAACAAGATGGCGCCGCCGTTCAAAGAGGCCGAGTTCGATATTATGTATGGGGAAGGCATCTCGCGCAGTGGCGATCTGCTCGATGTGGGGGTCAACGCCGGCATCATCGAGAAGAGCGGTTCCTGGTACAGTTACAACGGGGAGCGCATCGGCCAGGGGCGTGAAAATGTGAAAAAGTTTTTCGTGGAGAATCCCGACCTGTTCGCCACCGTGGATGTGAAGGTCCGCGAAGCGGTGGGTCTTTTGGCACCCTCGACGGAGAAAAAGAAGGAAAAAAGCGATAAGAAATAGCACCACCCGAAAAAGGACCGGATGGACCGGCCCGGGTATGTGATCCAGCTTTTCAGGAGATGGTTATGACCGGCAATGAGATTCGACAACGCTACCTCGATTTTTTTCAGAAACACAACCACCGGGTGGTGCGCAGTTCGTCCCTGATTCCCCAGGACGATCCCACACTGCTTTTTACCAATGCCGGTATGGTGCAATTCAAACGGACCTTTCTTGGAGAGGAAAAACGCGGTTACCGCAGGGCCACCACGTCACAGAAATGCGTGCGGGCCGGCGGAAAACACAACGACCTGGAAAATGTCGGGTACACGGCCCGGCATCACACCTTTTTCGAAATGCTGGGCAACTTCTCTTTCGGCGATTACTTCAAGGAAAAAGCGGTGGAGTTCGCCTGGGACCTTTTGGTCAACGGATACGGGCTGCCGGCCGACAAACTCTGGGCCTCGGTCTACCTGGATGATGACGAGGCCTGGGATCTTTGGACCCAGCGGATCGGCATCCCCGAATCACGCATGATCCGGCTCGGTGAGGCGGACAACTTTTGGGCCATGGGTGACACGGGGCCTTGCGGTCCCTGCAGCGAAATTCACCTGGACCGGGGCGCGGAGCACGGCTGCGGCCGTCCCGACTGCGATGTGGCCTGCGACTGCGACCGCTTTCTGGAAATCTGGAATCTGGTGTTCATGCAGTTCAACCGCGATGCGGCCGGTGTCATGACCCCCCTTCCCAAACCCAGCATCGATACCGGTCTCGGCCTGGAGCGCATGGCGTCGATCATCCAGAACGTCGACACCAATTTTGAAACCGACCTGATCTTTCCGATCATCCAGCGCACGGAGGCACTGGCCGAGCGGCCCTATGGAAATAACGATAGCGACGACGTGGCCATGAAGGTGATTGCCGACCACAGCCGGGCGGCCGCTTTCCTGATCGGCGACGGGGTCCTGCCGTCCAACGAAGGCCGGGGCTATGTGTTGCGTCGCATCATGCGCCGGGCGATCCGCTACGGTCGCAACATCGGTCTGGCCAAGCCGTTTTTGCATGATACCGCCAGGGTGGTTTTTGATATCATGGAACCGGCCTATCCGGATCTCAAGGCGGCCGCCGCATTTATCACCAACGTGATCGAGAACGAGGAAATCCGATTTTCCGAAACCCTGGACAACGGGCTGCGGGTGCTCAATGACACACTGGGGGAGATCCGGGCCAAGGGCAGCAAGCAGGTTCCCGGTGATTTGATTTTCAAGTTGTACGATACCTTTGGCTTTCCCGTGGATATCGTGCGCGACGTGGTTCGAGACGAGGGATTGACCCTGGATACGGACGGGTTCGAGCAACGTATGGATGAGCAGCGCAGAAAGTCGCGTTCGAAGATTGCCTTCAGTGGGGTTTCGGATGCCTATCGTCAGCTCAGCGCATCCGGCGAAAAGCCCGAATTTGTCGGTTATGGAACCCTGAGCTGTGAAGCCCAGGTGGTGCTCGTGGTCAAAGACGGCCAGGGCGTGGACGCTGCCGATGCGGGCACACGGGTGGAAGTGGTCACCACGGCGACACCGTTTTACGGTGAGGCCGGTGGTCAGGTGGGCGATCATGGCACCATCACGGCTCCCGGCATGGAAATCGGGGTCGACGACACGGTCAAGGACCCCACGGGGATCATTATCCACAAGGGTGAAATCAAGAGCGGCCGCCTGGAAAACGGTCAAACGGTCATGCTTCGCGTGGATGGCCAGCGGCGCGGCGATATCGCGCTCAACCACACGGCCACTCATATTCTGCATGCGGCGTTGCGTCATGAACTGGGGGATCATGTCAAACAGGCCGGATCACTGGTGTCACCGGACCGATTGCGATTCGATTTTACTCACTTCTCACAGATCGATCCCGAAAGCCTGGAGCGTATCGAAGCCTTTGTCAACGGCCGAATCCGGATGAATGTTCCCGTTGCGGTTGACGAAATGGGCATGGAGGACGCGGTGGCATCAGGAGCCACGGCTCTGTTCGAGGAAAAATATGGGGATCGGGTGCGCGTGATCAGCCTGGAACCCTTCAGTCGCGAGCTTTGCGGTGGCACCCATGCCGGCCGGACCGGTGACATCGGCCTGTTTACAATCATTTCCGAGGCCAGCGTGGCCTCCGGTGTTCGCCGCATCGAGGCCCTGACAGGCAGGGCGGCCCTGGATCATGTCCAGAAAACCGGTCGTATCCTCCAGGCGGTGAGCCACCTGGTCAAAGACAAACCCGACGCGGTTGCCAAACGGGTTGAAGCGATGCTTGGCAATCTGAAAAGTCTGGAAAAGGAGACCCAGCAGCTCAAGACCCAGTTGGCCGAAATCCAGGCCAAGGACAGCGGCGGCCAGGCCCTTGAAATCAACGGGGTCAGCACCATCGTTCAGGCGGTGAGCGTGGATCAGCCGGCGGCCCTTCGGGAACTGGCCGACCGCTTCAAGGATCAGATCGGATCGGGCATTGTTGTCCTGGGGGCAGAGGCCGGCGGGAAGGCGCTGCTGATTGTGGTTGTGACCAAGGACCTGACCGACCGATTTCATGCCGGCAAGATGATTAAAGCCATTGCCAGCGAAGTGGGCGGCGGTGGTGGCGGGCGACCGGATATGGCCCAGGCCGGCGGCACCCGGCCTCAGAATCTGGACCAGGCACTGGCAAAGGCCCGCGAACTGATTGAGCAGGGATAAGCGGGAACACTTCGGCAATCATTCCAAAAAATGTAAAAAACCACCCGCGACGACCATTTGGCCGTGTGGGTGGTTTTTGTTTTTTGCCGATACGGACAGCGGCTGCCGGCAAACGTTTTTTATTCGCCGTTTTTTTTCAGTGCCACCTCGATGACCAACTCGCCTTTATCGGTGATGCAGGGAATCGAAATGATGGGCAGGCCGGACGGGTAGGAGACCTTATGCTTGCCGACCACCACGCTGGGAACGCTGATCGACGTTCCGGAAGAGGGAAAATCAGTTTTGGCGTTACCGGCGATCATGTTGGCGATTTCACCAATGGCGTCGGTGCAGTCGTCATCCAATTCGGTGACCTCATCGCCGATCAGTGCCGATACCAGTTGAAGGGCGATTGCTTTGGAGAGGTTGATCACCACGCAGCCGGAAACGGTTCCGGAAAGGCCGATGATTCCACTGATTTCATGTTCTGGAACATTTCCTTTTTTCAGGCTGGGTTTTCCCAGCTTGAAAGGGACGTTGATCATCGTATTGAACAGATTTTTTACCGCATTGATAAACGGGTTGATGTATTTGACGTCCATGTTTCCCCCATCGAGTGGTTTTTGCCGTTGCAGATAATCGACCTGTTGGACCCGCCACGGTCCGAATTGCGCTTGGACGGCTTGGGATTCACCTGGGCTGCACGATGTTATGCGGGTATCATCGGCCGCTTTTTCATCAACTTAACCGTTGATTTGTAAAAAAGACGGATTTCATGCCGACCGTGAACCTATCCTTTCAGCACATCGATCATGCTGAATACTTTGGCGCGGCAGCCTGATTTCAGCTTGCCTGCCAGAAAACAGATGGCATCAATGGTTCCTCCGGCATAGACGTCGCGGCCGTTGATGTTATGCTGAAATTCAAAGATCACGGTGCCGTCCGGCGATGTCAATCGATAGGTGTGCCATCCATGACCGGAGAGGTAGGCTTCCGGGATGCCCCAGTCTTGCTGTTGGATTTTGGGGTCACGCTCTTTTTCAATCTCTTCCGTTGAGAATTCCACGCCCATGCGGTTGAAGCTGGACACCACCGCCTTGGCCGTACCACTGGTGTCGGCCTTGCCGGCCTGATGACTTTCCCGAACCGAAAGCGAATACCCCCTGAATATATCGGGAAAAGTGGTGGCCCCATATTCCAGCATGGCCTGAAAACCAACGATCTGCTTGGCCATGTTGGGGGCGATGACGGCGCAGATGTCGGAATCGGTGACCCGTTGAACCAGTTTCTCCCGATCCCCGCCGGTGGTGCCCATGACAAACGGCAGATGGCACCGGCAGTACAGATCGGCATTGGCGTTAACCGCCGAGGGGTGGGTAAAATCGACACTGATAAAATCGCCGACCGCTTTGGCAACGGCATTCAGCCGCGTTTCGCACCGGTCCGGCCGGATCAGCTCGACCATCATCGTGTCGATGGGAACCTGGTCGGTTTCGATTTCCGGACCGGTCAGGGAGTGGGGCAGCAGGATCACCCGGGGATCTTTGGCGGCATGGACGGCAATGGTCGAAGCGACATTTCCAGGCAGTCCGTTGATCATTATCTTAATGGGTTCCATGGGGATGTCTCCTTTTTTTTATGAGTCGGGTATTTTGCGTTTGCCGGTTACAACGCCACGCGCGAGGTCAGGCGGGCTATTTTTCCAGCGATTGCCTGCAATTGGGGAAGATGCAGGCCCTCGAGAAGCTGAATGTGGTTTTCCAGCATGCCGGCGGCTGCCGGAATCCATTTCTCAAATTCGGGTTTGTTTTTGACGCGCGACAGAAATCCGAATGCACCCAACATTTGCAGGTTGCGGGTCACCGTACAGCAGTGATACCCGCGCATGAATTGATCCGGATCGCACCTTCGTCGATGTGAAACCGGTTCAACCGCCGTTTGCAGCAGACGTTGCCGCAGGCCAGTGTCGAGATTGACGTAGGGATCGATGAGCAGGGAGGCCAGGTCGTACTGGATCGGCCCCTTGCGGGCTCCCTGGAAATCGATCAGGTACGGGCGGCCGCCCCGGATCATGATGTTGCGCGATTGAAAATCGCGGTGGATCAATCCTTCGATCGCGTTTGCCATGGTTGCCTGGGCCAGTTGAGTGAACTCCTTGTGTAGATCCGCATAATCGACCGCCAGATTCAGGCAGCCGTTTAGAAACGCATCCACGAAATACCGGCACTCTTTTTCCAGAATCAGGGCCACATCGTAGGCCGGGCTCTGGCAGGTCCAGGAGGGATCAAAGGTGTCCGCGGCCTTGGCGGTCAGGTTTATCCAGACATCGATGACTTGACGGTAATGCCGTTCGACAACATCGGGGGTACGCGCTTGGTTGACGGCCTGCTGCAGATGGCAATCGCCCAGGTCCTCCAGAAAAACCAGACCGCTGAATGGATCACGGGCATGGATGCGCGGGACCGGGAGGCCGGATCGGTACAGATGGTCGCCGATATTGACAAAGGCGTTGAATTCACTGCCCGTGGGGTCCGGGGTAATGCCGTGGTCGGCCAGGATCAGTTGCTGCGTGCCGCTTTTCAGACGAAACCAGCCGCGATCGGAACCGTCACCGCTCAGCGGCCGACAATCGATGGCCGCTGGGGGCGTGCCGCCGAATACCGACTGAAAGACATCCGGTGCCATGGCATCCACAACGGCGTCACGATAGCGCTGCGGATCGCCCATGTCCTGCCAGTAATGACCGTCGGTCACATGGGCGTGGATGGGCATGCCGTCATCGATCATCTGCTGGTAGACGGAAATGATGTCGCAGAAACCGTGATCGGGAATTCGTTCGACGATCCGCCTGTCCATCACATGAATGCCGGTAAAGGCCAGCTTCCGTTGGCCCGGAGGGGTAGCGCGGCCGGAGAACCGGGAAAACCCGCGGATGCAATTATTCGTGTCGATCCCCACCTGGTTGAACGGCGGGCGATCGTGCATGACCAGGGTCACCGTCCTGCGAGCCCGGCGATGCGTTTCATAGACCCTGGCGATATCGATATCGGTCACAATATCCGCGTTGACCACCACGAACGGCTCAGCATCCCAAAACGCGGCCAACTGGCGGATGGCCCCACCGGTGCCGAGAATGGCGGTCTCCCGGCTCAGATGTACGGGCAGCCCGAAGTCGCTTGCCGACAAATAGGCATGGATCTGATCGGCCAGGTGGTGGGTGTTGACGGCAACTTCCGTACACCCGGCACGTTTCAGGTGCACGATCATCCTGCCCAGGACCGGTGTGCCGCCAACCGGAAACAGGGCCTTGGGGATGGTGTCGGTGTAAGGGGCCAGGCGGGTTCCGAACCCGGCAGCCAAGATTAGCGCCTTCATGGGTTGATCAATGCCAGGTAAGTGTTGATGAGCGTTTCAAAATGGGCGATCCGGGGCTCATCGGCATGGTTTTTAATGCCGCTTGCGGAGAAATAGGTCAGCCCATTGCTGTAGTTGATCCGGGACACTGATTCAATCAGGTTGATCTCTTTGTTCTTGACCATCTGGAGGCCGATGCCCTGGATCTTTTTCAACCGATCCTTGGTCTCCAGCTTCTCTTTGCGATTGGTTCTGAGAAAATGGAGCACCACTTTATAGGATTCAAAATAGGGCTTCATGAACGCGGCGAACAATCGCAACTTGCGATACCCGGCGGACGTGATCTGATATCTGTCAGGTATGGTTGGGTGGGGCATGAGAATGGCGTCATCAATGAACGCTTTGATGGTTTTCCTCACATAGTGGACCGCCGGCCGATCCAGATCGAAGGCAAATTCATATTTGAAAAAATCCTGGAAAAAACTGTATTCGTTATGCAGATCCACGGCGCTGAACTGGAAGGCGTCTTTTTTCAGAATGGCCAGCGCGGTGAACGCAGCCGGAACAAAATAGGAGACACTGTTGTTTTTGTAAAATTCCAGGAGGCTGCGCTTGCCGGAATTGACCCGGTAGCCGGACGGTGCCTCGTTCAAATCCTTGTCTCCGAGGGCCTTTTCAATAATTTTGCGTGACAGATAGTGCTCGATGGCATTTTCCATGGCGCCGGTGGTGTTGAGAATGATGGTGTCGGCCAGCTTGGCTTTCTGCATGGTGGCCCAGCGCAGGTATAGTTTGGCGATGTCGATCAGCTCTTCCTGGGTGAAACGCGGTCTGGGGAAATTCAGAATGGCGGCCGCTACCAGTCCATGGGGGGTGACCACGGTCTGTTTGTCAATGGCGTTGATGATCCGCCATCCCAGGTTGCGGCACAGGGCGTTGATCTCTTTCTGGGGCATCCGGTCCAGTGCGGCGGGACCGTCGGCAACCAGCTCCCGGGTGGATATGGGATCATGAAAATTGATATAAATTTTGCCATACCGTTTTTTCAGAAAACGACGCGCCCGGAGCACCTGGCTGAGGTTCTCATCCTCTTTTTTGCCTCCCTCCACCTCGTGGATGTAGGCATGCTCTTCGATGATCCGGTCGTAGCCGATGTAAACGGGAACAAAGATCATGTCCTCGCAGGCACCATTGCGGTAAGCCTCCAGGAGCATGGAGATCATTCCCAGCTTGGGCATGAGCAGCTTGCCGCTGCGACTCCGACCGCCTTCAATGAACAGTTCGAGATTGAACCCTTCTTCGAGCAGTTTGTGGATGTAGGCGGAAAAAACACGTGAATAGAGTACCGCGCCCCTGAATGTCCGGCGCAGAAAAAACGCTCCGCCGGACCGAAAGATCGGGCCCAGAGGCCAGAAGGAGAGGTTTTTGCCTGCGGCGATATGAGGGCAGGGCATGTTGTGGTTATACAACACGTAGGAAAGAATCAGATAGTCGATATGGCTTTTATGGCAGGGAATCAGGATCAGGGGGCCTTTGCGGGACATGGCCTTGACCCGGGAGAGACCGGCCTTGTCGATGACGGCCCCGTCAAACATGCAGTTGATAATCCACCCCACCACCGCAGCCATGATCCGGATCATGGGCGGGCTGTAGCGGGCGGCGATTTCGTCGATATAGCCGTCGGCCTGTTTCCTGATCTTGTAGATCGGTTCCTGCCTGGATTCGGCGTGTTTTTTTATGAAACCGCGTATGCGGTCGCTGGTCAGGATCGACTCTTTCAGTTCCTCATTGGACTTTAAGACCGGTCCGGTGATGCTCTGGCGGTGACGGTTGTGCTGCATCAGCAGTTGCCGCCTGAGTTGAAGGGCCAGGTAATCGGCGCTTTTCTCAGGGTTGACACGCTGACCGAGCCACTGGCGCAGATTGAGCGGTTGCGAGAGTTCGGTGAAAAACTTTCCGGGAAAGCGAACCAGAGTGGCCAGTTTTCTCAGCGTTCCGGGGCGTTGGGCCGTCCCGAAAACGGTATCCAGCAAACTGGGCATCGCCGGCTGGGGGTGCTTGCTGAAAAACATCAATTGGGGAACCAGGTAAATGGGACGGGCGATGGTTTTCTGCAAGTCGATCAGGTATTCCAGTGGATCGTTTTTCTCTTTCACGAAGCGACGGTAAAACTCTTTTTTTTCGACCAGGAAAAGCATGGCACAGCCCGATTCGAGCAACGCACGGCGGTAGTAATCGGATCGATAGGGGGATGGGATGCGGCGCAGCCGAACGAGCGTATCCAGATAGGCCAGACAGATGCGGAAGATGCGCGACAGGGATTGCCAGAAATAGATGTCGAGGTCAAACGACAGTTGCGGAGTGGGCAAACGCAGTTGTCGGTAGCGGGTATGGGCAAAGAGAAATTCGAACCGGCTTTTGTATTTAATGGTATACACAACGATGGCATCGTCGGGAATATTTTTCAGAATATCGGCCTGTTCAGCACCCATGAAAATTCCCGAGAACAGGCGGGACAGGAAAAAACCGGAAATTTTTCCCGGAGGGCTGAGCAAAAAACAGAAAAAGTGATCATATGAGTTTTTTAGCAATCGATCGATCCAATGGCGAAATCGGGAAGCTATCGAAGCGATACGGCGCTTTTTTTGATTATTCATAATTTGAGCGTGTTAGATTCCGGAAAAGATGGTCGTTGGCAATAATTTTGAAAAATAACAAAAGCATTACCCCTTTGCAATGCCAGATTCATCGGAGAAAAATATGCTTGCGCTGCCCCTGCTTCTATGTTATTGCCTTATAACTTGATGGTATCGTTACCAAGTTGCTATCTATTTGAAATCTCATTTAATATCCATGAACAGGCAAATCATCCGGCAATGCTGGAAGGCGGCGGGAAAAGGCAGGCACGTCGAACCGGCGACTTATTTCCACAGCAGGTCGGCAAATCCGTTTTAGTTAGTCTAACTCAAAATAAGGTTTTAGAAGGAGGATGATTCTCTATGAAAACGTTAATTGGTGGAGCGGTGGCAGCGGTTCTTGGCCTGATTGGCCTTTCTGTATGGTTTTGCGAATTCCTTCAGCTCCTGGCCGGTGCGATTCCGGTGATGCTGCTGCTGGGCGGTGGCTTGGCCCTGTATCTGGGTTTTGATGAACTCAAGGATACCTGGAAAAAAGACGATACTGAAGCCGATGCCAGTGATGCCGATGACGATACCGAAAAATACAAAAAAGAGATCGACGACCTTAAAAAAGAGATCGAAACCCTGAAGTCAGAAAAATAAGCATAATCCCCTCGCAAATTTGAAAATGACGCCCCGATCGATTTTCCGGTCGGGGCTTTTGTTTGCCCACCTTGTCCGTGCTGTCGGCCATTTCTTAGAGAGAACGATATTTCTTCAGTTTGACATTTCCGGATTTTCTACATAGGCTCATTTGCTTTGGCGACCCATTGCCGGTTCAGCCGGAGGATCGCCAATCGTGGAGGGTGCGGCCGTTACCTTAGCCATACTGGGAGGCGGCTGCCTGGTGTTAACTCGTGTCTATCCAAAGTCGGTCAGTTGGGCCTTGATGAATGGGCACGAATGGAAAATGCGTTGACCAGTCCCATATTGTGTTAGGATGAGGTGCACCAAAGGTAGTTTTCATGTTTCCAAAGCCGATCGACAACGACTTGCCCTTGACTATTGACGACGCCGTTCAATTACTCCTGGCCGACCTGCCGCTTCTGGACCGCACGCGGCTGGGCGCAATGGAACCGGAAGAACTGGATTGGATTAACCGCATGGTCGGTCTTCAGATCGCCAAGGATTTCCGCCTGTGGAGCGGCAATGATATTCTTCTGAGTGCCTGCCTGGAAGCGGCTGGCGATTCAGAAGCGGGCACCGACGGCGACCCGACCATGGTCATTATTCATGCGATGTGGAAAAAGTTGCAGGAGACCCATGTACTGCGGCCGGTGAAATAACCGTCCACCCTTTCAGTGCCTGATGAGCCAAGGCACCCATCGACGGAATGTTAAAACGTCATGGGTCAGTCGGTTTCGTAAAGGCCGATGCGCTCGGCCTGACGGCGATAGGTCGACAGGGCAGACGACCACGCCTGGGCAAGTGTACAGAGCGGCACCCCATTTTCGATTGCCCTGCGGATCTCCGGATCGCCGATAATCAGATCCATGGGCAGGCGTTCGTATTCGTATTCATAGGGCGGCTGTTTATAGCCGAAGCATTTTTCATACATTTGAAAAATGGCCTGATAAATGGCCAGCGACAGGGTGTAGGGACGGTAGGCCTCAGGGTCGGTGACATGGATCTGAAACCCCTGGCACAACTGACCGGCCCATTTGTTGGATGTGGGCTCGAAGGCCACCGGTCTGAGTGCCGCGCCGGATCGATACTCCTTATCGATCTTTTCCAAGAGGGCGTCCGGTTCGATAAAGGGGGCGCCGAAAAGCTCGAACGGCTGGGTCGTGCCCCTGCCTTCGGAGATGTTCGTAGCCTCCCAGAGCACCTGACCGGGGTAAACCAGGGTCGAGGCCGGGGTGGGCAGATTGGGCGACGGGGCCACCCAGGGCAGACCGGTCTGCTCGTAGGTCATGTTTCTGTTCC
Organism: Desulfosarcina ovata subsp. ovata; assembly: GCF_009689005.1. Lineage (NCBI taxonomy): Bacteria > Pseudomonadati > Thermodesulfobacteriota > Desulfobacteria > Desulfobacterales > Desulfosarcinaceae > Desulfosarcina > Desulfosarcina ovata. The sequence goes on from NZ_AP021879.1 coordinate 148,104, forward strand.
ATCCCCGCATGGCCACCACCTCGAGTTCACAGCCGATTTTAAATTGCGTGTTGAACAGGAGGGCCAGCTCACCGATGGTGAGACCATGGCGCATGGGAATCGGATAGCGTCCCACGAACGAGGCGCATTCCGGTTTGAGCAGGTTGCCCTCCATGCGGCCTCCGATGGGATTGGGGCGGTCCAGGACGACGATTCGCTTGCCCAGTTGCCTGGCGGCTTCCATGCAGTGGGAGAGGGTGTAGATGAACGTATAGACCCGCGTGCCCACATCCTGCAGATCGACCAGCAGGGTGTCGATGGGATCCAGCATGGCCGGCGTCGGAATACGGGTCTCCCCGTAAAGGGAAAATATCGGCAGCCCGGTTGCCGGATCCAGCCGGTCTCCCGATTCGATCATGTTGTCCTGCTTCTCGGCAAAAAAACCATGCTGCGGGGAATAGAGCGCCGTAAGCTGACCCGGCACGGCGCTGGCAATGCGATGGCGGGCATGCACCAGCCGGAAATCCACCGACGCAGGATTGCATAGCAGGCCCAGCCGCTGCCCCTTGACCCATGATTGCGGAGACTCAAGAAATACCTCGAGTCCTGTTTTAACCGTTACCATCTATATTTTTCCTTACTTTGACAATTGGGGTTGCTGTCGTGACCGGCCCGTTGAAAATGAGATTCCTTTAGCATAGCTGCCGACGTCACGAAAGCCGAAACCCCGACCTTCCGGCAAACTCCTTGACACGGCCGTTTTTAAAAAATATGTATCACACTTCCTTGTCGGGCGCTTCCGACAACTGGCCGTCCTTCCTGACATCCTCCGGCAGGTATCAGCATCGTGAAGACGGCACTGTTCAACGCGAATGCAAAGGACCTGTATCGATTGAAACTGGAACTCAGCGGCATTGTTATTATCGTTGGTGCGTATGGTAGTGGAAAAACCGAGGTGGCCGTCAATCTCGCCGTTCACATGAATGCCCGGGGAACGCCGGTCCGTCTGGCTGACCTGGATCTGGTCAATCCCTACTTCAGAACCCGTGAAGCCCGTCATTCCCTGAGTCGCCTGGGCATCGATGTGGTGCTACCGCCGGCGCAGTACATGCAGGCGGATCTGCCCATCCTCACCCCGGAGGTTTCCGGCATGCTAAGACGCCCGGCCGGGCTCACGTTGCTTGACGTCGGCGGCGATGACGTGGGTGCAACGGTGCTGGCGGCCCTGGCCGATGCCATGCAGGGACAGGCGGTTCAGGTGCTTCAGGTGATCAACCCCAACCGCCCGTACACCGAGACCGTTGCCGGATGCCTGACGATTCGGGATGCTATCGAGGCAAAGGCCAAAATGAAAATTACCGGTATTGTCGGCAACGCGAATTTGATCGAAGAGACCACCGCAGACGACATTATTGCCGGATACCGGTTTGCCCGTCAGGTGGCCGAGGCAGCAAGGGTTCCCCTGGTGTTTGTCACGGCGCTGCAGACGCTGTTGGCCGGTCTGGACGAACGGAACATCCAATGCCCGATCCTGCCGTTGAGACGACAACTGGTACCGCCCTGGAAACTGGCCGAGGCCTTTGAACCGGCGGTTTAGGACGGAACGGGCAGCGATTATCGTTTCAAATTTCAAATTTCAAATTTGAGATTTCAAATCAAAGGAGCGAAGCGACGAATGGCTTATCAACACATCATCGAGAAGGACCGCTGCAAAGGCTGCGGCCTGTGCATCACGGTCTGTCCCAAGAACGTTTTGGAGATTTCGACCGAGGTGAACGCCAAAGGGTATTTCCCCGCCTATCAGGCGCGCCCGGAGGACTGTATCCATTGCACCATGTGCTGCATTATGTGTCCGGATGTGGCCATCACGATCATCGAGACCGAGGAATCTGACGCCTAAGCCGCGCCAGTGAAGGAGAAAGCATGGCAAAAATACTGATGAAGGGAAACGAGGCCATCGGCGAGGCGGCCATCCGCGCCGGATGCCTGAACTATTTCGCCTATCCGATCACCCCGCAGTCGGAAGTGGCCGAGTATCTGGTGCGGCGTATGCCCGAGGTGGGCGGGGTTTTCCTGCAGGGCGAGAGCGAGGTGGCCGTGGGCTACATGCTTTTTGGCGCCGCTGGCGCGGGGGCGCGGGTGTTCACCACCTCATCGAGCCCGGGGATCAGCCTGATGAGCGAGGCGATCAGCTATATCGCCGGGGCCCAGTGCCCGGCGGTATTTGTTAATATTATGCGCGGGGGCCCGGGCCTGGGCGGTATCCTGCCTTCCCAGGGAGACTACTTCCAGGCCACCAAGGGAATCGGCCACGGGGACTGCCGGTTGCTCGTCATGGCGCCGGCATCCGTCCAGGAGGCGGTGGAGATGGTCATGATGGCCTTTCCGCTGGCCGAGAAGTACCGCAACCCGGTAATGATTTTGGGCGACGGACTGATTGGGCAGATGATGGAGCCGGTGGAGTTTCCCGACCATCTCAAGACCGAGCCGTCCAACAAGGACGCCTGGGCCTCAAACGGTATGGACCACCGGGGAAGCAAAACCCGTAACTTGGTGAAATCCCTGTTTCTCGATCCGGTCCAGCTTAACGACAACAACCTGGCCTTGAAGGCCAAGTATGAGCGCATGCGTGCCGAGGATGTCCGTTCCGCGGCGTACAACATTGATGGTGACTACCCGGTGCTGCTGGTCAGTTACGGCACCATGAGCCGGGTCTGCCGCACGGCCATCGACATGCTGAAAGACGAGGGCATCGAGGTGGGCATGATTCGCCCCCAGACCCTGTTCCCGTTCCCGGAAAAGGCCGTGGCCGATGCGGCGGCCAAACCGTCATGCCGGCATGTGCTGAGTATCGAGATGAGCATGGGACAGATGGTGGAGGATGTGGATCGCTGCATCCGGGGCCGCGTGCCGGTGGAGTGGTACGGCAAGTGCGGCGGGGATATCCCCACCCCCGAGGAGATCATCAGTGTGGTCAAAGCGCGGATTGCCGGAAAGGAGTAAGATCCATGGGAAAGACATTCAAGAAACCGGACGTGCTTACCGACGCCTATACGCACTACTGCCCGGGCTGCACCCACGGGGTGATCCACCGTCTGGTGGCCGAGACCATTGACGAACTGGGCATCCGCGGACGCACGGTGGGCATCGCGCCGGTGGGCTGCGCGGTAATGGCTTACAACTATTTTGACTGCGATTTTCAGGAGGCGGCCCACGGACGGGCCCCGGCCATGGCCACGGGCATCAAGCGCGTGCGGCCCGACCTGATGGTCTTCACCTACCAGGGCGACGGCGATCTGGCCAGTATCGGCATGGGCGAGATCATCCACGCGGCCAACCGTGGGGAGAAGTTCACCACGATCTTCGTTAACAACGCCATTTACGGCATGACCGGTGGGCAGATGGCGCCTACGACCATGCCTGACCAGCGCACCACCACCAGCCCCCTGGGCCGCAACGTGGCGGAGGTGGGTATGCCGATCAAGATGGCCGAACTGCTGGCCGCCCTGCAAACGCCGGCCTACATTACACGCCAGACGGTGATCAAGCCCAAGTACATCACCAAGGCCAAGAAGGCGATCAAACAGGCCTTCACTTACCAGATGGAAAACCGTTGTTTCAGTTTGGTGGAGGTGGTCAGCACCTGTCCCACCAACTGGGGTATGACGCCGGTGGAGGCCGTGGAATGGACCGAGAATACCCTGCTGAAGTACTATCAGCCGGGTGACTACAAAGTTCCGGCATAAAGGAGGTACCATGCAGAGCGAAATCATGTTTGCCGGATTCGGTGGACAGGGCATCATGTTGATCGGTAAGATTCTGGCCCACGCCGCCATGGAAGAGGGCTTCGAGGTCGCCTGGGTACCGTCCTACGGCCCGGAAATGCGCGGGGGCACGGCCTATTGCACCGTTGTGGTGGCCGACCGGCCGATCGGCTCGCCGATCATCAAAAACCCTTTGCACCTGGTGGCCATGAACGGCCCCTCGCTGGAGAAGTTCGCCCCCACGGTGAAACCGGGTGGCATTATTTTTATCAACAGCTCCCTGATCAACTTCGGCAGCGGCCGCGACGACGTGGATGAGTTGCGCGTGCCGGTGATGGAGATCGCCAAAGAGGCGGGCAACATGCGTGCCGCCAATATCGTGTGCCTGGCCGCCTTCGTGGCCCGCAGCGGGGTTGTTTCCATGGAAACCCTGAAGCACTGCATCTGTGAGGAGTTCGGAAACAAACCCAAGCTGATTCCCCTCAACATGGATGCCGTGGCCGCCGGAGAAAAAGCGGCGAAGAAAAAGTAGAATCGCGTCCCTTTACCGCCATACGGTGGCGGGGACGGCTATTGATCATCTGCCGGGATGCGTATCCCGGCAGTTTTGTTCCGCCGGTGAAAAATGATGAAACTCAATATCCCCGATTATATCCAGGCCATCGCCCCCTATGTTCCCGGTAAACCGCTGGAGTCGCTGGAGCGTGAATACGGCATCTGCGATTCGGTCAAGCTGGCCTCCAATGAAAATCCCCTGGGTCCCAGTCCAAAGGCCCTGGCGGCTATTCAGAACAGTCTTGCCATGCTGCACCGCTACCCGGACGGCGCCGGTCATTGCCTGACCGAGAAAATTGCTGCAGTGAACGGGATCGCTCCGGAGAATGTGGTGATCGGGAATGGTTCCGACGACATCATTGCGCTTCTGATTCGCGCCCTGGTGCGGCCCGGCGACCGGGTGGTGGTGCCCAAGCCCTCGTTTCTGATGTACGATATCAGCGCCAATGCCGCCGGTGCGGTAGTGGATTCCATACCGTTAAAGGACCTGAGCATGGATCTGGACGGCATGGCCGCCCGGGTGGATGCGGATACTCGGCTGGTTTTTATCTGCAATCCCAACAATCCGACCGGCACCGTCATCAGCCGCGAGGCCTTCGAGGCCTTCATGGAACGGCTGCCGGAAGGGGTGGTTGTTGTGGTCGACGAAGCCTATATTGAATTTGCCAGGGACCCGGGGTGCCTGAAAACCGGACAGCCGATGGATCTGAAACGGCCCATCGTCACCCTGCGTACATTTTCAAAGGTTTACGGGCTTGCCGGCCTGCGCGTGGGCTACGGTATCATGCCGGCAGCCCTGGCCGAGGTGATTCACCGCGTCCGGCAGCCGTTCAACGTCAATTCCATGGCCCAGGCCGCCGCCGTTGCCGCCCTTGACGACACGGATTTTCTCGAAAAAAGCGTCGATCTGGTTCATCGGGGGCTCGAAACCCTTTACGCCGGCCTGGATGCCCTGGGGCTGGCCTACCATAAGACCGAGACCAACTTTTTTCTCATCGATATGGACCGGTCGGCGGCGGAGGTATTTGAAAAAATGCTGCGCAAGGGGGTCATCGTTCGATCCATGCAGTCCTATGGATTCCCCACCTGTATCCGGATCAACGTGGGGCTTGAACATGAAAACCAGCGATTTATGAAAGCGCTCGAATCGGTTATTCAGGCGTAATGCATAAATGAAACGCGATTTCCCGGGAAGTTGTCATGACCGCAACCATGCTGCTGATCACCATCGACGGGCCGGCCGGTGCCGGCAAGACCACGGTCAGCAAACTGCTGGCCGAAAAATTGGGTTACCGGTACCTGGACACCGGTGCGCTGTATCGGGCGGTTGCCGTTGCCGCCCAATTTGCCGGTGTGTCGGCGGAGGATGATCAGAGGTTGGACCAATTGTGCGCTAACCTTCGGATTCACATGGCGGCCGACCGGTTGTTTTTGGACGGAGAGGACGTCACGGAGCGCCTGCGATCGCCGGAAATCACCATGCTGGCCTCGGCAGTGTCGGCCCGGCCGGTGGTTCGCAGCGCCCTGTTTGGCATTCAGCGTGAAATCGGGCGCTCCGCCGGGGTGGTGGCGGAGGGGCGCGACATGGGGACCGTGGTCTTCCCCGAGGCTGACGTCAAGTTTTTCCTGGATGCATCGGTGCGGCAACGGGCCCAGCGCCGGTTTGGCCAGTATTCCGATAAGGGGCAGAGCTTAGCTGTGATCGAGAAGGATATCCGGCGCCGGGATGAAAACGACAGTCAGCGGGACATCGCCCCCCTGAAACCCGCTGCCGACGCCCTGACCATCGACTCTTCCAGCATGACGGCCGGACAGGTGGTCGATCTGATGATGTCGCACGTCTTGCCCCTGCTGAAATGACGCGCATGGCAGCGGGCCATGCCCCTGGTCCGCCACACAGGGCAATCGCATGTAACTATTTGTTGCTTTTTTACCCGCTATCGACGGGTCACAAATGTCAAATATCCAATGAAAAATGCCAACTGGTGGTATTCTGTCCATTTATAATCGATAGGATCCTTCAATTGACATTTGGATTTTACCATTTGGCATTGATTGAATCGGGGCGACGGGTTTGCGCTCACGCCACCGATCAGAATACATACAAATATGATCGCCTTGGTCCGCCATAAATAAACCATTGCATTTCGATGAAAATTCTTGTAGAGTCCATAGGCTATACTGCTTGCAACTGCATTTTGCAGTAAATAAAAGAGGCTAAGGGGGTAACCATCAGTCCATGGACAACTTTGTAGACAACGAATCAACAGAAGAAGAATTTGAGAAAGACAGTGTGACCGGCGAAAGCATGGCCGAGCTCATGGATCTCTATGAAGAGAGCTTCAAGCGCTTTGCCGAGGGTGAGGTCGTCAACGGAAAGATCATTTCAGTGGACAAGGACCACGTTCTGGTCGACATCGGCTACAAATCCGAAGGCCAGATCCGCATCCGTGAGTTTGAAGAGGATGGGGTGGTCAAGGCCGAGGTGGGTGACACCGTCGAAGTGATGGTAGAGTGGTGGGATGACGAAAACGAAGTGGTCGTCCTTTCCAAGGAAAAAGCCGAAAAAGTCAAGGTGTGGGACGATATCAAAACTCGTCACGAAGCCGACGAGACCATCACCGGTACCATTACCAGCCGTGTCAAGGGCGGGTTCTCCGTGGACATCGGTGTTCAGGCTTTTCTGCCCGGATCTCAGGCCGATCTCCGGCCGATCCGTAACCTGGATGAAATGGTCGGCAAGGAATTTGAGTTCAAGATCCTCAAGTACAACCGCAAGCGCAGCAACATCGTGCTTTCCCGGCGGGTGTTGCTGGAAGAGGAACGCGAGGAGAAGCGGGCCAAGACCCTGGCTTCCATCCACGAAGGCAAAGTGGTCGGCGGTATTGTCAAGAATCTTACCGAATACGGTGTTTTCGTCGATCTGGGCGGGGTAGATGGGCTGCTGCATATCACCGATATCTCCTGGGGGCGGGTCAAGCATCCGTCCGAGCTGTTTAGCGTGGGCGATGAGATTCAGGTCAAGATCCTCAGCCTGGACCTGGAGCGCGAACGGGTTTCCCTGGGTATGAAACAGCTCACCGAAGATCCCTGGGCCAGTGCCAGCGAAAAATATCCGGTCGATTCGCGGATCAGCGGCAAGGTGGTCAGCCTGACCGATTACGGTGCCTTTGTCGAACTGGAGGAGGGCATCGAAGGCTTGATCCATGTCTCTGAAATGTCCTGGACCCGAAAAATTCGGCATCCCTCCAAAGTGGTGTCCGTGGGTGAGATCGTCGATGCCGTGGTTCTGGATATCAAGCCGGAGAACCGGCGCATCTCTCTGGGGATGAAACAGGCCGCACCGAATCCGTGGGATGTGATCAGCGACAAATACCCGGTCGGGACCACGATTGAGGGCAAAATCAAGAATATTACCGATTTCGGTTTGTTCATCGGGATCGACGAGGGCATCGACGGATTGGTGCATATTTCCGATATCTCCTGGACCAAACGGATCAAGCATCCTTCCGAAATTTACAAAAAGGGGGATGTCATCCAGGCCATCGTACTGGAGATCGACAAGGCCCAGGAGCGTTTCTCCCTCGGCGTCAAGCAACTGCAGGCCGATCCGTGGGATACGGTGGCCGAACGTTACGAAGTCGGCAAGGAGATTACCGGTACCGTTACCAACGTGACGGATTTCGGTGTCTTTGTCGAACTGGAAGAGGGAATCGAGGGGCTGGTGCACGTCTCCGAAATCAGCAAGGAGAAAATTAAGACGCCGGTGGGCCAGTTTGAAGTGGGACAGATGCTGACCGCCAAAGTCATGAATATCAACAGTGATGAACGCCGTATCGGCCTTTCTATCAAACGGCTCGACATGGAGGATGACCAGGAACTGCTCTCCGAGTATGTCAGCAACATGGGGCCGGCAACGTCCAGCTTTGGTGAAATCCTTCGTGAAAACCTGCAGGAAAAACTCAACAACGAAGACCAATAAAACCGCTGATGGTTGATTTGATGCCGGCGGACCTGCCAGACAGGTCCGCCGGCTTTTTTGTATCGGCCGCCGGGTTGCGATACCTATGGGAGGAACCGACTTTCCGTACTGATGACTCTTCCTACTTTACCGACACCGAAATTACTCGGAATGCGGCCCCGACGATTCCCCAGCGGCCTTTTTATCGGCCGGACATACGGCCAAATGGCTGTTTTCAACCCAATGACGACCCAATGAGGAACGAGTCATGTTTAAAAGACGCCACCCGTATCTTTTTTTTCTGATGATCACCTTATCCCTATTTACCGTACTGATCTTAGGGACGATGGCCATGACGGTGTGGATTGGCAAAAGCACCGGGGCTGGGGATGGCGAGGCGGTTGGGGTCGTTGAGATCGAAGGTCCCATCGCCGATGCGCGGGATGCCCTCCAACAGATTCGTCAGTTCCGGGAAGATGAAGATATCAAAGCCATCGTGGTGCGAATCGATTCTCCCGGCGGGGCTGTCGGGCCGTCCCAGGAAATCTACCGTGAAATTCGAAAGACCGTCGGCACCAAAAAGGTGGTGGCCTCCATGGGGGCCGTTGCCGCCTCCGGTGGCTATTATGTGGCCTGTGCGGCGGACGGCATCGTGGCCAATCCAGGAACGATTACCGGAAGTATCGGCGTTATCATGGGTTACACCAATTTTCAGCAACTGCTGGATAAGATCGGAATGGTCCCTGTGGTGATCAAAAGCGGCCCCTATAAAGACACCGGTTCCCCCACCCGCGAGATGCGCGAGGATGAACGGGAACTGCTTCAGGCGGTGACCCACGGTATTCACGAACAGTTTGTCACCGCCATCGCCGAAGGCCGGAAGATGGCGCGCGAGAAGGTGGTTGAAGCTGCGGACGGTCGCATTTTTACCGGTGAAACGGCCTTGCAGAAGGGGCTGGTCGACCGCTTGGGCAACTTTGAGGATGCCCTGGCGTGGGCCGGGGAACTGGGCGGTATTGATGGACCGGTGGTTCCGGTCTATGCGCCGGAAGAGAAACTGTCCCTGATTCGCTATCTGCTTTCCGCGTCAATGGTTCCGGGCTGGCTGTCCAAGCTGTTTCAGCCGGGGGTTTATGCCGAGTACCGCTATCAACCCTGACGGATTCGTAAAAATCCCGATATCGGCGCCTGCGCGTATCCTTCGTCTGAAAGCCGGGGAAAGCGGGTTATTCGAAAAGAGCGATGTCACCCAATCCTTCACGGATGATTTCCGGTACGTCATCTTCCAGGGAGACGACACTGGAGGGCATGCCGGAAACCGGGCCGCCGTCGATCACCGCATCCAGCCGGGAACCGAAATGGTCATGAATCAGCGATGCATCATGAAAGACGTCACCGTCAGGCAGGGTGGCACTGGTGGAGATGACCGGATTGCCCAATGCCTGAACCAGGGCCAGGCAGATGTTGTTGTCGGGAACCCGGATGCCGGCGGTTTTGCGTTTGGTGAGCATGATTTTGGGAACCAGTTTGGAACCGGTCAAAATAAAGGTGTATGGACCCGGCAAAAGTCGTTTCATGGTCTTGTACGCGTAGTTTGATACTTTGGCATACTGGCTGATGTTTTTCAGATCGGCACAGATAAAACTGAATGGCTGGTTTTTGTGGCGCTGTTTGAGCAGATAAATCTTTTCGATGGCGCGTTTGTTCATGATATCGCAGCCGATGCCGTAATAGGTATCGGTGGGGTAGGCGATCAGCCCGCCATTTTTCAGAATGTCCGCCACTTTGTCGATCAGCCGCTGCTGAGGGTTATCGGGGTTGATGGTAAACAGCATGATGGCGCCACGGCTCCTGTGGGTCAACCGCGAAATGGCAAGCTTCAGATCGCCTCCGGAAACCCCAACGGCGAGAACTGTGCGTATCGCGAGAAAAGGTACTCTATTATGGTCGGCCAGGTGTGTCAAGCCGCCAAATAAAGATTGATAAAGCAGCATGCATTTGTTAATTTGCTTGCTTAATCGGTTTTGACCTGACGCGTATGCTGCTTCGCCTTCACAAACGCACAGCGGCAACCGGTACACTTTCCGATCATGAATACCACCGCCGACCATCCGGCCCATTTCCATATGAATTTGGAGGACGCCATGACCCACCTGATCCCAGAGGAAGCGTATTCCTTTGATGATGTACTGCTGCTTCCCAGCTATTCCGATGTGCTTCCCAAAGATGTCGATACCCGTACCCGCCTGACCCGTGAGCTGACCCTCAACATCCCCATCGTCAGTGCCGCCATGGATACGGTCACCGAAGCACAGACGGCGATCACCATGGCCCGTGAGGGCGGGATCGGATTTGTTCACCGCAACATGAGCATTAAAAATCAGGCCATGGAAGTGGACCAGGTAAAAAAATCGGAAAGCGGCATGATCGTCGATCCGTTGACCATCGGCCCGGACCGGCCCATCGAAGAGGTGATGACCCTGATGGCCCGCTATCGCATTTCCGGTGTGCCGGTGACGCGCGGCGATCAGTTAGTGGGCATCGTTACCAACCGTGACCTGCGCTTCGAAACGGACATGACCAAAAAGGTCAACGACGTGATGACCAGCAAGAAACTGGTGACGGTGAGTGAAGGCATCAGTCTGGAAGATTCAAAGAAAATGCTTCACGAGCATCGTATCGAAAAACTGCTGGTGGTGGATAAAGACGGCCGTCTGACGGGCATGATCACCATCAAGGATATCGAAAAAATCAAAAAATATCCCAATGCCTGCAAGGACAGCATGGGCCGTTTGCGTGTCGGTGCCGCCATCGGAGTGGGCCCGGACATGATGGAACGGGCCGAGGCCCTTTTAAAGGCCGGCGCCGACGTGATCGTGATCGACACCTCCCACGGCCATTCGGGCAATGTCATCCGTTCGGTGCAGCGGCTCAAGGCCGCATTTTCCAACCTGCAGCTGGTGGCCGGCAACGTCGGCACCGGTGAAGGCGCGCAGGCTTTGGTGGATGCCGGGGTGGATGGTATCAAGATTGGCATCGGACCGGGTTCCATCTGCACCACCCGCATCGTTGCCGGTATCGGAGTGCCCCAAATATCGGCCATCGTCAACTGCCGCACGGTTTCGGAAAAGACCGGCGTTCCGCTGATCGCCGACGGTGGCATCAAGTTTTCCGGTGACATCACCAAAGCGCTTGGCGCCGGTGCCCACACAATCATGATCGGCGGCCTGTTTGCCGGTACCGAGGAGAGTCCCGGAGAAACCATTCTCTTCCAGGGCCGCAGCTACAAGGTCTACCGGGGAATGGGCTCTTTGGAGGCCATGAAAAAAGGCAGCAAGGACCGCTATTACCAGACCGAACAGGAGAGTGACGACAAGCTGGTGCCCGAAGGAATCGTCGGTCGTGTGCCTTACCGAGGAACCCTGTCCGGCAATATCCACCAGCTCATCGGCGGCCTCAAAGCCGGTATGGGATACGTGGGCTGTCGCACCATCGAAGAGTTGCGCGAAAAAGCCCGTTTTGTGAAGATCAGCGCCGCCGGTATGCGCGAAAGCCATGTCCATGACGTTATCATCACCAAGGAAGCGCCCAACTACCGCGTGGACAACTAATGAGCCAGCCAGCCACTTCCGATTTTGTCCATCTGCATGTGCACACCCAGTACAGTTTGCTCGACGGCGCCATCCGGCTCGGCGATCTGTTTAAAAAAGTCAAGGAATTCGGCATGCCGGCCGTGGCCCTGACCGACCACGGCACCATGTTCGGCGCTCTGGATTTTTACCAGCAGGCCACATCGGCCGAGATCAAACCGATCATCGGTTGTGAGTGCTACGTGGCCCCCAGGACCCTGGCGGACAAGACCCCTTTGGACAAGCAGGGCACCCGGCATTTGGTATTGCTGGCCGAGAATCAGACCGGCTATCGCAACCTGTGCAAACTCGCCTCCGTGGCCCAGATGGAGGGCTACTACTACAAGCCGCGCATTGACAAAACGATCCTGGCCGAGTACGCAAAAGGGCTCATCGCCCTGTCGGCCTGCCTGAAGGGGGATATCCCCCAGCATATCCTGGCCGGCCACATGGACGAGGCCGAAGCGGCGGCGCTTTACTACCAGAAGATATTCGGCGAGGGCAATTTTTTCCTGGAGCTGCAGCACAACGGCATCCCGGCCCAGGAAAAAGTCAACCAGGGCCTGGTCGAACTGAGCGGCAGGCTTTCCATTCCGCTGGTGGCCACCAATGACTGCCATTACCTCAACCGGCAGGACGCCAAGGCCCACGAGATCCTGCTCTGTGTTCAGACCCAGAAGGTCATCACCGACAGCGACCGTTTCGTCTTCGACTCCGACCAGCTTTACTTCAAGTCGCCCGAAGAGATGAAGGGCTATTTCAGCGACTATCCCGGGGCCATTGAGAACACCGTGGCCATCGCCGACCGCTGCCACATCGAGTTCGATTTCAACACCTACCACTTTCCCCAGTTCGATCCCCAATCGGGAAAGACCGCCGACCAGCTGTTTGACGAAATGGTGCGTGAGGGGTACGAGCGGCGCATGGCCGTCATCCGCGAGAATACCCCTGATCTGGACGAGGCGGTCTATCGCGAGCGGCTGGAATACGAGATCAAGACCATCAAGGACATGGGCTTTCCCGGTTATTTTCTCATCGTGGCCGACTTTATCGGTTACGCCAAACAAAACGGTATCCCGGTGGGACCGGGCCGGGGATCGGCCGCCGGCAGCCTGGTCTCTTTCGCCCTGTTCATCACCGACCTGGATCCCATCGAGCACGGTCTGATCTTCGAACGCTTCCTCAACCCGTCGCGTATCAGCATGCCCGACATCGACGTGGATTTCTGCATCCACGGCCGGGAGCGGGTCTACAACTACGTGGTCCAGCGGTACGGCGGCGGGGATTACGTGGCCCAGATCATCACCTTCGGCAAAATGAAGGCCAAACTGGTGATCCGGGACGTGGGCCGTGCCTTGGGGCTGCCCCTGGCCGAAGTGGATACCATTGCCAAGCTGATTCCCGACAGTCTCAAGATGACCATCGACAAAGCCCTCAAGGAGGAACCCAAGCTGGCCGAGATGGTCGACGCCGATCCGCGGATCAAGGAATTGATCGACATCAGCCGGTCCCTTGAGGGGCTCTCCCGTCACGCCTCGACCCACGCGGCCGGCGTGGTGATCGGTGACAAACCCCTGGTGGAGTACCTGCCCCTGTACAAAGGCAAAAAGGGCGAGGTGGTCACCCAGTTCGATATGAAAAAGGTCGAGGATATCGGCCTGGTGAAATTCGACTTTCTGGGGCTGCGCAACCTGACCGTCATCGACAATGCGCTCAAGAGCATTGACGCCCAGGGCAAGGATGTCCCCGATCTGGCCCATCTGCCCTTTGACGATGAGAAGACTTACGACCTGCTGCAGTCCGGCGACACCACCGGCGTGTTTCAGCTGGAATCCAGCGGCATGAAGAACCTGCTGGTGCGCCTTCATCCGGAGTCGTTCGGCGATCTTACCGCCCTGGTGGCGCTATACCGTCCCGGACCGTTGGACAGCGGTATGGTGGACGATTTTGTGGACCGCAAGCATGGCCGCAAGGAGGTGGTCTACCCGGTCGACAGCCTGGCCCCGATTCTTGAGGAGACATACGGGGTCATTGTTTACCAGGAGCAGGTCATGCAGGTCGCCGGTGTCCTGGCGGGATACACCATGGCCGATGCGGACAGCCTGCGCAAGGCTATCGGCAAGAAGATCGAGGCCCTGATGGCCAAGCACCGTGAGAAGTTTGTCGACGGTGCGGTTGAAAACGGCGTGGACCGGAAAGTGGCCACCGAGTTGTTCGACCTGATCGAGAAGTTCGGCGGCTATGGTTTTAATAAATCCCACAGTGCCGCCTACGCCCTGATCGCCTATCAGACCGCCTATCTCAAAGCCCATTTTCCCGTTGAGTTCATGGCCGCCCTGCTGACCAGTGAAATTGACACCATTGACGGGGTGGTCAAGTTTATCAACGAATGCCGCAGCCACGGCATCGAAGTGCTTCCACCGGACATCAACGAGAGTGCCACGGTGTTTACCGCTGTGGAGGGACGCATCCGTTTCGGCCTTGCCGCCGTCAAGAATGTGGGTGAGGCGGCGGTCGATCTGATCATCAAGGAACGCGAAGAGAACGGACCCTTTGCATCGATTTTCGATTTCTGCCAGCGCGTGGACCTGACCAAGGTGAACAAACGTGTTCTCGAAAGCCTGATTCGCTGCGGTGCGCTGGACTCCACCGGTGTTTACCGCTCTCGGTTGATGGCCGTTCTGGAAGAGGCCTTGGACTATGGTCAACGCATCCAGCGGGAAAAAAACAGTGCCCAGATGAGCCTTTTCGATATGGGGGGCGGGCAGGAGATGACCCTCAACCTGCCGGTGGTTCCCAATATCGACGAGTGGGACGATCACGAAAAACTGCAGCAGGAGAAGGAGACGCTGGGGTTTTACGTTACCGGTCACCCGCTGGATCGTTATCGGCCGATCATGGAGAAATTCACCAATGTGGATGCCATCAGCATCCGCGAGATTGCCGACAAGAGTGCCGTGCGCATCGGCGGCACCATCAGCAGTGCCAAGGTGATCCGCACGCGCAAGGAAGAGCTCATGGGATTTGCTACGGTCGAGGATTTGAATGGCGGGGTAGAAGTCGTGGTCTTCCCGTCGCTCTACTCCAGTTGCGCCGATCTGTTGAGTGTGGATACGGCGGTGCTGGTCCAGGGCGTGGCCCAGGTCGAGGAAAACGGGGTCAAAATTCTTGCCGACGAGATCATTCCCATGGAGGCTGCCGAGGAGACCTGGACGGTCGAGGTGCGTCTGATGGTCGACCCGGAGAGCACCAGTCGCGAAACCCTGACCCAGGTGCAAAAAGCCCTCAAACGCTATCCGGGGTCCTGCCGTGGCTACGTGCATATCTGCCTGAAGGATCAGGCCGAAGCCGTGATTTCCATGACCGAGGACCTGCGGATCCGTTATTGCGACGCCATGACCCGCGAAGTCAACGCCATTTTGGGCTACGATGCCGTCCAGACCCGGTGCAGCGATGCGGCCAGCGCCATGCGCAGCAGTGATGCAAACAACGGCCGCCGGGGCAACGGCCGCCAGTACGCCCGCAACTGATCGCCCATTTTATAGCATTCAAGATAATGTTTTTGGGCGGCGTTATCGGTCGTCGCGGTATAGGTTATACAGCTTCCTCCCTCTGGCCTTGCCAAAAACATTATCTTAAACACTATAGCAAGCAAAAAGGACCCCAGCCATGAACGTGCCGCTGCTGGATCTCAAGGCTCAATACCAGACCATCAAGGACCAGGTCCTCGAAGTCACCGAAGCGATATACGAAAGCCAGTATTTTATTCTCGGTCCCCATGTGGACGACCTGGAAAAAAAGATCGCCGAATACTGCCGGGTGGGCCACGCCGTGGGGGTGTCGTCGGGGACGGACGCCCTGCTTCTCTCCCTGATGGCGGCCGGAATCGGTCCGGGAGACCGGGTGCTCACCACTCCCTACACCTTTTTCGCCACTGCCGGTGCCGTCTGGCGTGTGGGGGCCACGCCGGTGTTTGTGGATATCGACGAGACCACCTACAATCTTTCGCCCGACCGGCTGCAGGAGACGGTGGCGGCCATGGACGAGGCGACCCGTCAGACGGTAAAAGCGATTGTTCCGGTTCACCTTTACGGCCAATGCGCCGACATGGATCCGATCCTGAAACTGGCTGCCGAACACGGGTGGGTGGTAATCGAGGATGCGGCCCAGGCGATCGGCGCAGAATACCACGGCCGGCGTGCGGGCAGCATGGGTGACTATGGCTGCTTCTCCTTTTTTCCCTCCAAGAACCTGGGGGCTTTCGGCGATGGCGGCATTGTTACTGCCAGAGATCCGGCCGTTTATGAGCACTTGAAAATACTGCGTGTCCATGGGGGCCATGCCAAGTACTATCATCATTACGTGGGAGGGAATTTTCGCCTCGACGCCCTGCAGGCAGCCATCGTGGCCATCAAACTGGCCTACCTGGACGGATGGAGCGCGGCGCGAAAGGCCAATGCCGCCCGCTACCGGGAGTTGTTCGCGGCCGCTGGATTGATGGACAGGATTCATCTGCCGGTGGAAAAGGAGAGCCGGCACATCTACAATCAGTTTGTCATTCGCGTGGATAAGCGGCGCGACGCGCTGAAGGATCACCTGACCGCGCAGTCGATCGGCAGCGAAGTCTACTACCCGGTGCCCTTGCATTTGCAGGCCTGCTTCGCGCCGTTGGGGTACGCAGCCGGCGATTTCCCGGTCGCCGAAGCAGCCGCGCGGAGCACGTTGGCCCTGCCCATCTATCCGGAGCTGACCGAAGCCCAGCAGGCGTATGTGGTCGATACGATCGCGGCCTTTGTCAACGCATAGGGGGATAAGGCGTGGAACAGGAACTGAGCCTTGGCTATTCTCCCTGCCCGAATGACACCTTCATCTTCAACGCCATTGCCAGCGGAGATGTGGGGGTCGACGGCTATGCGATCAAGCCGCAGCTTCACGATGTCGAGACCCTCAACACCATGGCCATGCACGCCGAACTGGATGTCAGCAAGCTCTCCTTTTATGCCTGGCTGCGGGTAAAGGAGAGGTATCGCATGCTTTCCAGTGGTGCGGCCATGGGATTTGGCTGCGGACCGGTGCTGATCTCCCGGCGTCCGTTGACCCGGGCCGATCTTACCGGCTGCCGGGTGGTCCTGCCCGGCCGTTGGACCACCGCCCACCTCCTGTTCCGCCTGTGGTGTCCGGAGGCCCGGCAGCGGGTGTTCACTACCTACGACAAAATATTCGATGCCCTGGCTTCGGGTGACGCCGATTGCGGGGTGATCATTCATGAAAGCCGGTTTACCTTTGAAGCGGCCGGTTTCAGGCCGGTAGTGGATCTGGGCGCGTGGTGGGAGGAGCGGACGGGGCTGCCGATTCCCCTGGGCTGCATTGCGGCGCGCCATGATCTCGGCGACTCCCTGATCGGGAGAATGGATTCGGCGATCCACGCCAGCCTCCGGCAGGCCATGCAAGCGCCTGCGGAAACCTTGCCCTACATCCGCCAGCATGCCCAGGAGATGGATGAGCCGGTACTCACGGCCCACATCCGGACCTTTGTCAACGACTTTACCCTGACGCTCCCCGAACAGGGCTTTCAGGCCGTCGACACCCTGGACCGCATGGCCCGGGATGCCGGAGCCATCTGATGGTCGGTCTCGTTTTTGCTACCCGTCAGGAGGCCGATCCATTTCTCGTGCAAACCGCGGCCGTTGAAGTCGCCGGAAAACCGTTTCCGTTATTCCGACCGGCAGAAAGGGTCGTGTTGGATACCATCGTGGTGGTCAGCGGCATGGGCAAGGTGGCGGCTGCCATGGCCGCCGTCCACCTGGTGATGGCCTGGCGGGTCTCCGTCCTGATCAACGCGGGGCTGTGCGGCTGGCTCGGCACGGCCGATCGCCCCCTATGCGAAGAATTGCTCCGGGTCAGCACGGCCGTGGAAGGCGACTGTGACCGCTTTGGCCATGCTGAGGCGCCGGTGGCCTGCGACCCCACCTGGTTCGCATCGCTTGGCACCGCCCGACTGGTGACCTGCGACCGGCCGGTTTTCAACGCTGACTGGCGTGAGCAACTGGCGTCGATTGGCGATCTCGCGGACATGGAAGGGGCGGCCGTGGCGCGGGTGGCCCAGCACTATGGGGTACCCTGTGCCATGATCAAGGGGATCAGCGACAACGCCGATGAAAATGGTCGCCAGGATGTGGCCCGCAACATTGACCGCATTGCGACGACAATTGCAGAGACCCTGTTATTACACTTGAAGCCATAGCGAATCCAAAAGACGATGCCATCTGAATCCACGCTGAAAAAAATTCTGAATTTCACCAAAGTTGAGCACACGGCCTTCAGCCTGCCGCTTATTTTTACCGGTGCCTGGATGGGGGCCGGTGACCGTTTCCCATCCGTCCGGGTGATGCTGCTGATTGTTGTGGCCGCCGTGGGCGCCCGTGTTTTCGGTATGTCCATGAACCGGGTGCTCGACCGGCATATTGATCTGTTGAATCCGCGCACCGCCGGCCGGGAACTGCCCAGCGGAAAAATGAGCCTGGCGCTGGCCATTGCCGTGACCCTGAGCGGGGTTCTGGTTTACCTGTTGGCCTGCGCGGCGCTGAATGACTGGTGCCTGATCCTTTCGCCCATCCCGCTGGTGCCGCTTTTGGGATATTCGCTGCTCAAACGGTTCACCCCCCTGTGTCATTTCGGCATCGGCCTCTGTCTGGCCCTGGCTCCCCTGGGGGCGTTTGTGGCCGCTGCCGGTCACCCCCGTTTCCCCGTCACGGTGCTTCTTTTTTCAGGCTTTGTCTTTTTCTGGCTCAGCGGGGCGGATATTATCTACGCGATGATGGATATCGAAAGCGATCGCCGGAACCACATTCACAGCCTGCCTGCCCGGTTGGGGGCCGGTGGTGCCCAGCGGGTGGCCGGTGCCGTGCATCTGTTGTGCTGGATGATTCTGGTCGGTGTGGTGTGGTTGATGGGTGGTGGCGGACCACTGGCATGGACCGCACTTTTCATCACGGCGGTATTCCTATTGATGATGTATATCCCCGCCGTTCCGGTTCCCAAACGATTTTTCCCCATTTCTACCCTGGCCGGCATTGCCGGTGCCCTGGTCCCCATGGTCGCTTAAAGGAGACCCGCGGAACCGTGCCCGATCATCAGTCGTGGAAAAACAAGGCTGCGAGGCTTGCCGGTTTGGGGGCGCGGAGAAAAATGGTTGGAATGAATC
This sequence comes from Desulfosarcina ovata subsp. ovata, assembly GCF_009689005.1. NCBI lineage: Bacteria > Pseudomonadati > Thermodesulfobacteriota > Desulfobacteria > Desulfobacterales > Desulfosarcinaceae > Desulfosarcina > Desulfosarcina ovata. Next base: position 167,196 of record NZ_AP021879.1, read on the forward strand.
CCAATATTGCAGGAAGGATATGCGGTGCGTTTTGTTGACTTGCGATCGTTTTTGACTCATCTGGAGCAACGCGGCGAACTGGCCCGAATTCGCGCAGCGGTGGATCCCGATCAGGAGATGACCATTATCCAGCACCGGGTGATCGCCTCCGGCGGACCGGCGCTGCTGTTTGAAAATGTGATCGGCTCACCCTACCGCGTCGTGACCAATCTGCTGGGAACCCGCCGCCGCACCGATCTGGTTTTCGGTGGCGATCCGGCCAGGTTGGGCGAGCGCGTCCATCGCCTCTCGCAGACCCTGATGCCGCCAAGTCTGAAAAGCATATTCAAGTCCCGTCGTGACCTGCTGAGCTTTGGTGCCGCACGCATGCGCAGGGTGAAACGCGGACCGGTGCTGGAAACCGTTGCCGATCCACCGGATCTGACCCGTCTGCCGGTGCTCACCTGCTGGCCCGAGGACGGCGGACCGTTTTTCACCTTGCCGCTGGTTCACACCACGGATCCGGAAAATGGCACCGGCAATCTGGGCATGTACCGCCTGCAGCGCTTTGACACCAAGAGTACCGGTATGCACTGGCAGATCGAGCGGGGGGCGGGGTTTCATTTCCACAAGGCCACGGCCATGGACCGGCCCCTGCCGGTCAGCGTGATCCTGGGCGGTCCGCCCGCGTTGATCGCCGCTGCCGTGGCACCCATGCCCGAAGGCATTGACGAGCGCCTGCTGGCCGCCTACATGATGAACCATCCCCTGGATGTGATCTTGCGGCCCGGTACCGGTCACCGGGTTCCGGCGCGGGCTGAGTTTGTGATCGAAGGGACGGTCACCCCCGGCGATCTTCGCTGGGAGGGACCCTTTGGCGATCATTTCGGACACTACTCCCACGCCGCGGATTATCCGGTCTTCCGGGTCCGGCGGATCTTGGCCCGGCGCGATGCCATCTATCCGGCGACGGTGGTCGGCAAACCCGTGCAGGAGGACTATTATCTGGGCGAGGCCCTTCAGGCGATGACCCTGCCGCTGCTCAGGATGATCCGGCCGGCGGTGGTGGACCTGTGGGCCTACCCGGAAACCGGGTTTCACGCCCTGGCGGTGATGTCGGTGCGCGAGCGTTACCCCAAAGAGGCCCTCAAACACACCTTGGGGATGCTGGGCGAGGGCCAGGTTTCCCTGACCAAGGTGATGATCACCGTCGACCACCGGGTGAATGTGAAAGATTTTACTGCCGTCAGCCGTGCCCTGTGGCAGCGTCTGGATGCCAGCTGCGGAATCCATCTGCTCGCCCCCACGGCCCAGGACACCCTGGATTTTACCGGTTCGGCCATGAACACCGGCAGCCGGTTGATTCTCATGGCCATTGATGATGGCGGCCCGCCACTGCGCGGAGCACCTCCTGCTGCGCCGCCGGCACCGTCGGATCTGGGTTCCGATGCCGTCGAAACCGCTGCCCTGGGCCCGGCTTTTCTGGTGGTTCGCACCCGGTCCGGCCTGGCGGACATCGAACCACTGCGTCAGGCGCTGATGCGCCATCCAGCCTCGCGGGACTACCTGTTTCATGTCATCGTTTCCGATGATGTGCCCCTGGACGATCCGATGCTGACGCTTTGGGGGTGGTTTACCCGATTCGACCCGCTGGCCGATATTTATCCGGCCGGACGGACGGTGGCGGGCAACCGGCTGATCTTTGATTTTCCCATTACCATTGACGCCCGCTGGAAAAGGGGGTATCCCAAACCGGTTGAATTTGATCTGCAGGTGGAGAAAAAAGTCGACCGGATGTGGAACACGCTCGGCCTGCCGAATTTCTGAAAAATTGCAAACCAACCACCCAATCCGTTTCGACTGGACCCGGCCCGCGCCATTTGGGGTGTCGGCCCAGCACCCATCAACGGGCGGGTAAGGACAGGTTGTTGATGAGCCATTCGTTATTTACTCAGGCCCTGGAAAAGGGCGCCCGCTGCCAGCGGCTGACCCGGGAAGAAGCCTTTGCGCTGGCCGACGCCATTACACCGGATCGGCTGCACCAACTGGGAACAGCGGCCCTGGCCAATCGCCGGCAGCGTTTTGGCGAGCAGGCCACTTACGTTTTTAACATTCAAATCAACCCTACGAATATCTGCGGCAGCGGCTGCACCTTCTGCAATTATGCCGCCTCGAAAAACGCGCCGCATGCCTACGTGCTGGAGGAAGCGGACATTTTGGAGAAAGTCGCGCGTCTGGGGCCCACCGAGGCCCATATTGTCGGCGGCCTTAATCAGATCTGGCCCTACGCGCGCAATCTTGAACTGGTGCGCAGCCTGCGCCAACGCTTCCCCGGTTTGCACATCAAGTGCTATACGGCCGTGGAGATCGAATATTTTGCCAAAACCGGCGGGCTGAGCGACTCGGATGTCCTCGACCAGCTCAAGGCGGCCGGCATGGACGCCATGCCCGGTGGGGGGGCCGAGATTTTCTCCGAACGGCTCTACCGGCAGCACTGGAAAAACAAGACCAGTCCTAAAGATTGGGTGCGCATCCACCAAATGGCCCATGGCAAGGGGATCCCCACCAACGCCACCATGCTTTTCGGATTCGGTGACACCTGGGTCGAGCGCATCCAGCACCTGTTGATCTTGCGCGAAGCACAGGAACAGTCGCGCGGCTTTGCCTATTTTATCCCCCTGCCGTTTCAGCCGGGTGCCGGAAATTTTATCGAGAAGGGGCCCACGCCTCTGGAGACGCTGGCCGTGCTGGCCATTTCCCGTCTGGTACTGGACAATATTCCGCACCTGAAATCCTACTGGCCCATGACCGGGTTGGCCACCGGCGCGGCCGGCCTCAGCTGGGGGGCGGACGACATGGACGGCACCATCAGCGAAGAACGGATTGCTCACCTGGCCGGAGCGGCAACACCGGTTGGTCTGGCCCGGGAGAAGATGGAGGAGACCATCCGGACCGCCGGCTTCACACCGATGGAGCGTGACGGCGCCTTCTCTTTCCAGGTGGGCGTGGCATGAGTGTCCCGATCGCCATGATTCCATATACCAATATGGCGCCCTATCGGCAGTTGGGGGCGCCCGATGGATGTCATTTCGTTCCCCTGGTGCCGCGTGAGAGTATCTCCGCCCTCATGGCCGGCAACGTGGCCGCGGCGGCCGTGCCGGTCGGCGGACTCGGGCAACTGGGCCAGCGGGTTGAAATGGTGGGGCGCTTCGGTATTGCCGCCAAGGGGCCGTGTTTGAGCGTGATGCTTTTCTCGCGGATTCCTTTTGAAGAAATGGATGCTACCAGAACCGTGCGCATCACCCGTGAAACCGCTTCCAGCGTGCGCTTGCTCTACCTTTTGCTGGGGACCCGGCTGGGGTTCGACCGCCTGCCCCGGCAAGTCCGGGACCGCGGGGAGGCGGATGCCGAACTGCTCATCGGTGACCGGGCGCTGGTCAGAAACCAGCGGTTGGCGAAGGATGAGGGGCTGCATGTGACCGACCTTGCCGAGAAGTGGTATGCGTTTGAGCGCCTGCCGTTTGTCTTCGCCCGCTGGGTGGTGCGCAGGGATGCTGCGGAATCGGTGAAGGCGGCCATCGGCCACTGGCTGGACGTCTTCCAGGTGCAGGAAAAAAAGCTTGTCGACCAGGCCGTTGGGCCCTCTGCCGAGGCGCTTGGGGTCACCGACGAGGTGATCCGACGCTATTTCCGGGTGATTCGCCGCTGCCTGGACGACGAGGATCTCCAGGGGCAGGCCCGGTTTTTCAAAATGCTGGACAAGCATAGCTCCAGGCTGGTTTTTCCTGCCACATGACCACCAAACGGATTCTGACGATTTGTAAAAGAGATGCCGATACCATGCACGAACAGATGATGACTGAAAAATCAGTAGCTGAGACAAACACCCGCTACGACCGCAAGCAGGCCCTCGATCTGCTGACCGATCTGCCCATGGGAGAATTGATGCGCCTGGCCCACCAGGAGCGGATGCGGCGCTTCCCCGATTCCCGGGTGAGCTTTGTGGTCGACACCAATCCCAACTACACCAATGTGTGTGTCACCCGATGTCGCTTCTGTGCCTTCTGCCGCAAAGCCGGTGACAATGACGCCTATCTGCTCACCCCCGGGCAGCTGGCCGAAAGCGTAAGGATGGCCGCCGACAAAGGGGCGACCACGGTCCTGTTGCAAGGCGGGCACAACCCGGTGGTCGACATCGGCCTGTGGCTGGCGTATATCCGCGCCATCCGCGATGCTTGCCCCGGCATGCACGTTCACCCGTTTAGCCCGGCCGAGATCGCCTTCATGGCCGACAAGGAGAAGATCAGCGTCGCCGAAGTACTCCGGATGCTCTGGGAGGCCGGTATCCGAACCATTCCCGGTGGTGGGGCGGAAATCCTCACCGAACGGGTGCGCCGGATTATCGCGCCCCACAAAGCCGGTGTCGATGCGTGGCTGGGGGTGTGTGAAACCGCCCATGGCATCGGCTTTAAGACCACGGCCACGATGATGTTCGGCCACGTGGAAAGCGACGCCGAAATTATCGATCACCTGCTGCGGCTGCGCGATCTTCAGGATAGTACGGCGGGGTTCACCAGTTTCATTCCCTGGTCGTTCAAACCCGGGCAGACCGATCTGGCCCGTGAGGTGAAACAGCCCGCCCATCCGGCCCGTTACGTGCGCATTATCGCCGTGGCCCGGTTGGTGCTGGACAATTTTACGCACATCCAGTCCTCCTGGTTTTCAGAGAACATCGCTGCCGGTCAATTGGGGTTGCTTGCCGGTGCCGACGATTTTGGCGGCGTGCTGGTAGAGGAACATGTCCACCGGGAAGCCGGCCATGACCGCAGGGCGACAGTTGACAATGTGGTCACGATTATCCGGCGAGCCGGCTTCACGCCTGCCCGGCGCGATTCAAATTATCAGGTCCGGGATATCTATCCCGCGCCGTTGCCTGTCGGTACGGGGGGCGCCGCCCCGGCATAATCAACCTATCCCTGCGTGGATGTGGCATGGTGCCCTTGAAACGCTGCCAACGCCTCGGCTTCCAGTATCTCCGGACAGTCCGTATAACGTGGCGAGAAGTGAAAGAGATGGTACTGCTTGGCGCCGCAGGACCTGGCCAGGGCGCCGGCCTGGCCTGCGGTGAGGTGGTGCTTCCGGCGGGCAATTTCGCGGTGCCGGTCGGCAAAGGCGGCTTCCACGAACAGATGGTCAACGCCTTCGGCCAGGGCAATCACTTTCTGCAGGTTGGCCGGGCTGCCGGCGATGTCGGCTACATAAGCGATATGAACGCCCGGTGAAATGCGCACAATGGAATCGGTCAACTCGCCCAGTTTCAAGTGCCGTGGTTTTCCACTCGGCGGACCGGGAATCTCAACAACCGTTTGTGGATCGGCGCTTTCGTAGAGCAGCGTTTTGAGGCGGTTCAACCACGGCCCCGGCGCAATGCCCAGCCGATCCAGGGCGGTTTTGAGAATATGAATGTGAAAGCGTTCATGCAGGGCAAAGGCCAATACCGGCGTTCCATGATCGAGATGAACGGCGTTTACGGTCAATCCTCCCTCGCTTAGCACCGTGCCATCAAAAGGAGTTTCCCGAATTTCTCCATCCGGACGAAATCCCTTGTGACAGGGGTAGCAGCAGCACCGGGCGCGGTCGGGGTGCAGTTCGATGGCATGCAGGATGAACCGGTTGGTATAGTTCTCAACCAGGTTCCAGCAGTAGGCGGACAGTTTTCCCGACAGGTTCGATAAAAACCCCTGGGGACCGACCAGGACCAGCTCCTTGTCGCGTCCCAGCATCAGTCGCAGGACACGGTCGAACCCCGTAAAGTGGTCCATGTGCGTATGGGTTACGAAGATATGCGTGATTTTGAGAATGTCACGGGAGGCGAGAGCGGCGACATCACCCAGGTCAAAAAGGATGGCCCGGTTACGGTGGCGGAACTGAACGAACAGGGCCGGATCGTCGAAAGGGCCGTTGACCAGCCGCGGAAGAAAGCTCGGGCCCATTTTGCAGCGGTCAGGCCAGGAGTTTGGCGACCTGCTTGTGGATACACATGTAAATGTCCGCATCCGACCCAAAGATGTCCACTACCGATTTGTGATTGATCAGTTTCTCGATCACAAAAGCGGTAAGATAGAGGCTGACCACATTGGGCTGCTGAACCAGGTTCCGAAACGGGGCGATCATGTAATCGACATCGAACTCATCGGCGTGGCTGAGGGTTTCCAGGCAATTCTGGATTTGCTCCTCAAGGGTATTCTTATTGGTGGTCTCGACCAGGTGTTCTTCCACGAGCTTCATGGCAATGGGGTTGGCGAATCGAGCCGGATCTTCCCGCACGGTATTAATGGCCACCCGACGGGCCTGCTCCTTGCCGGACTCTATTCTGGAAAGAATACTTGATTCGCGGTTACTGGGTCTGAACACTTTTGCCATTATGGTCACCTGCTGTTAAGGGGATTGGTCATCGGCCGTTGTTGGGGATTTATAAGTTGGGTCCTTTATAAAAAGATGCCTGGGGCAATGCAAGCAAAAAAAGAGTAAGCTGTCGATTTTTAAAATCGATGCAAAGAGTCTGCAATCAAGGTTTCGGGTGCCTGACAACCCTGCGGCAGCCATCATGTGCCCGGATCGGTATCCTCGATTAGTAGTTGCAGTTGTTTTCTTCCGTTCCAGTAGTTCCATTGGGGGCGGTAGGCAATTTTCTCAAAGTGCGGCACACCGCCTGCCGGGGCGGTGACATTGAACTGGATGGCCGGGATGAGCCCGTTTTTCCCCTTTGCGTGGGTGAACGTCATCTGGCGGTGACGATGGCCCACCGTCTTGCAGGCCTGGGTGCGGATACCGGTGGCCATGAAGACCGGAGAGGGATTGCCTTGCCCAAATGGCTCCAGCTGTTCCAGATGGGCCATCAGGTCCGGAGTAACCTGATGCAGTGGCAGCTCGGCGTCAATGCGCAGGGGCGGGGCAAGATCGGGATCGATGCCCAGTGTTTCGATGACTGAATTCAGGCGACTGCGCAGCCGGGGAATATCGGCTGCCTCCAGGGAGAGGCCGGCGGCCTGGGGATGTCCGCCGAACCGGCTCAACAGATCGGCGCAACGACCCAGGCAGGCCGACACGTCGATCCCTTCGACACTGCGGGCGGACCCTTTGGCGGTCCCGTTGGCGGTTCCGATGACCACGGCCGGTCGATTGAACTGCCGGGCCAGGCGGGAGGCCACAATCCCCAGGATTCCTTCGTGCCAGCCGGGCCCGTCAACCACCAGAACCGATCCGGTCAGCTGCTTGGGATCATGCTCAAACGACTCGATGATGGATTCAAAGAGCTCATTTTCCATGGATTGGCGGCGGCTGTTGAGGCGACAGAGGGCTCTTGCCAGCCGGTCGGCTCTTTTCCTTTTTTCGGCCAGCAGCAGTTGGCAGGCGATGCGGGCGTGGGCCAGACGGCCGGCCGCATTGATCCGCGGAGCCAGACGAAACGCGATCGCCTCTGCGTCCACCGGCGCATCCGGGGACCCCGCGAGGGCCATCAGGGCGGCAATGCCGGGACGGGTGCCATTGTTGATCTGGTCGAGGCCGGCGTTGGTCAGGACCCGGTTTTCACCAATCAGCGGTACCACATCGGCAACCGTGCCCAGGGCCACCAGATCGCATAGCTTCTTCAGGTTCGGCTCGCGGCGGTGATGCCAAAAACCGATTTTGCGCAAATATGCCCGCAGGGCAATGACCAGGTAAAAGGCGACACCCACGCCGGCCAGATGCGAAAGGCCCGAGGCGCAGTCGGGCCGTGTGGGGTTTACCACCGCAACCGCCGCTTCGGGCAGGTCGCCGGCGGGATGATGATCGGTGACGATGGTGTCGATCCCCAACTGACGGGCAAGGGTCACCGCCTCGGCACTGCTGGTACCGCAGTCCACGGTAATGATCAACCCCACACCGGCCGGTTTGGCGCGGTCGGTGACAAAACGGGAACTCATGCTGTACCCGTCAGTGATACGGTGGGGGATATAGTAGCCCACGCGTGCGCCGCAGTGCCGCAAAAAGCTGACCAGCACGGCGGTGGCGGTGATCCCGTCAGCATCGTAATCCCCGAAGACGAGGATTTTTTCGTTTCCGGCCAGTGCCCGCTGGATCCGTTGGACAGCCTGATCCATATCGGTCATCTCCAGCGGGGAGGCCAGATGCCCCAGGGCGGGCGCCAGAAAACGGGTGGCCTGGGGCTTGGATTGAATGCCCCGAATGGCCAAAAGCCTTGCCATCAAGGGGTGGCACGAAAGCTGGCGGGTAAGGCGTTCGACGGTTTGCGGATCTGGATCTATAATTTGCCATTGTTTTTTCATGATCGGGGCATATCTTATTCAACGCAAAGGAACAAGACCGAAACCGAGGAGACATGGCCGGCTGCGCAAGCGTTTCCATTGACCTCTGTACCATAAGGGATCGAAAGGGGTGCTGTTCGGTCAGTGGCGGTGTCCGTTTTCGGGGTTGTCAACCCAAACGGGGATTTGATAGAGGCAATGAAAACCATTGTGCGTTGCTACCGGGTGGACCGGCGTCAGATCAGTTTCGTGAAATTTATTCTCGAGGCCTATGACAACGTGGCCGTCGTTTCTACGTTGGATCCCACCACAGCCCTGGTCCAGATTACCATCGCCCCGGGCTGCGAATCCCTGGTGACCCGGATCATGGGCAGCCTTGCCGATGATTTCGCGGTGGCCGCCGTCGATCCGCCGATATCAACCGGATTGTGGATGAATCCGCCGGCACTGCCGGAGGAGGGATCAACCGGTCACTAAAAGGGAAGGGAACGAATCGTTATTTGTATGAATTCAAAATTGCTTCATATCAGCACCATCGGCTGCCAGATGAATGTATACGACGCCAATCAGATCGCCGGTGTGCTGGCCCCCATGGGATATTGCGGAACCGATGATATCGCCTCGGCCGACATGGTTATTGTCAACACCTGTACGATCCGGGAGAAGGCCGAGCAGAAAGCCTTCAGTTTTCTCGGGCGTCTGGCCAAATTAAAGGCCGCCAACCCGGCGATGATCGTTGCCGTTGGCGGCTGTGTGGCGCAGCAGGAGGGAAAGGCAATCCTGAAACGGATGCCCCATGTGGATCTGGTCTTCGGTACCCACGCCATCTTCCGGTTGCCGGAGATGGTTCGCCGCATCGAAGCGAGTCGTTGCCGTATCGTGGACGTCCGGCTGTCGGATACCATCGAATTCGACGGCCCGGTGGCCGGGCCCTTGGCCGACGGGCAGGTATCGGCTTTTGTGACCATCATGCGCGGGTGCGATAACTTTTGTACCTATTGTGTGGTTCCCCACGTGCGCGGACGCGAGGCCAGCCGGCATCCGGACCGGATTCTCGATGAGATCCGCATGCGGGTGGATCAAGGGGTCCGTGAAGTGACCCTGTTGGGCCAGAATGTCAACAGTTACGGAAACAAGGAGGGGTTGTGCCGTTTTTACGAATTGCTCGAACGGGTGAACGGTATCGACGGCCTTAGCCGGATTCGCTTTACCACCTCACATCCCAAGGACCTGTCCCGGGAACTGATCGATGCCTTCGGCCGTCTGGAAAAGCTTTGCCATCATATGCACCTGCCGGTCCAATCCGGTGACGACGGGATTCTGAAACGAATGAACCGGCGCTATACCCGCGACAGCTACCTGGATAAGATCGAGCGGCTCAGAACGACCTGTCCGGATATCGCGATCACCTCGGATTTTATTGTCGGATTTCCCGGTGAGACGGATCGGCAGTTCCAGGCCACCCTCGATTTGATCGAAAAGGTGCGTTACGACGGGCTGTTCGCCTTCATGTATTCCGATCGGCCCAGCGCCCCGGCCACGGCTTTTTCGGGAAAAATCGACGAATCCGTGAAAAAAGAGCGACTCCAGGCCCTGCTGGCCCTGCAGACAGGGATTACCCGCGAAAAGCACCAGACCCTGGTGGGCCAGATCCGGGAAGTGCTGGTGGAAGGAACCAGCCGCAGCCTTGACACCGATGGTTTGGCCTCTGTCGACCACACAATCCAGTGGACCGGCCGTACGTCGAGCAATCATATTGTCCATTTTGCGGTTCCGGACGATCAGGCAACGGGTAAAGAACTGTTGACAGGTGCTTTTGCGAATATCATGATAGAGAGAGCACACGCCCACTCCCTGTGGGGTCGGCTGGTTCAAGGGCCGATGGGTGCCACCCCGGAGAAAGGAGAAAAGCCCATTGCTGCATAAAGTAACCATTACGGGACTGGCCATGGATCCGGCATCGAACACGCCCATCATCCTGTTGAAAACAGAGCAGGGGGATCAGACACTGCCGATCTGGATCGGTCTTCTGGAGGCCACCTCGATTGCGTCCGCGCTGCAGGAAATTCAATTTGACCGTCCCATGACCCATGACCTGTTCAAGAACCTGACCCAGATGCTTAGCTTCCAGATCGACCGGATCGATATTTGTGACTTAAAGGAAAATACCTTCTACGCGGAGATCCATTTTGCCTCAAAGGAGCGCTCGTTTACCATGGATGCCAGACCCAGCGATGCCATTGCTTTGGCCCTGCGTTTTCAGGCACCCATTTTTGTCGATGATCGGGTCATTGAGAAGTCCCGGTCGGGCCAAGACGACGGCGAAGCCATAGACAATAGCGAAGAAGGAAAAAAATGGGCCGAATACCTCGAAAAACTAAACCCTGAGGATTTTGGCAAGTATAAAGTCTGACCCGCCATAGCAAGTCTGAAGCCTGCCCCCATCCCAGATGAGCCCGGAGCCGATGCGCCGGGTTTTTTTATGTTTACCGGATTTGCCTTGTTTCCCATTCCACGGCTCTGTTTTTCTAAAAAAAATAATATATTACCATATGTGGTGGTGGCGGCTGTTGAAAATACTATATGGTGTTGACAAATTTCCAGCCTTGGGGTAGGTCTAAGCCGCTTTGTCACATCCCCGAATAATGAACCGTCAAACCAATCCAGGTGTCTCGCATGCGCAGCGTTCTTGTAATTGATGACGAGCAGATGATCTTGAGCCTTGTTGAACAGGTACTTCAGCGTATGGATTATACAGTAGAGACCGCAGAAAACGGCCGCACGGGAATCGATAAATTTGATACCGGCCATTTTGACCTGGTGATCACCGATATCAGCATGCCGGAAACCGACGGGAACCAAGTCGTTGAGCATATCCGCAGATCACCGCGAAACCACACGCCGGTGGTCGGCATGTCCGGAACCCCCTGGAAGCTGGGGAACCACCGTTTTGACTGCGTGCTGCCAAAACCGTTTCAGATCGATAACCTTCTGAAAACGGCAAAAACCCTGACCGGCTGACATTTTTGAACGTGACAGCCCTATTTCCGATTGCAGCGGGTGTGTTCAATCCGGTTTTGCTGATCGGCGAACATGCGATCATGTCCGTCAGAAGGCAAAACAGCCATCCTCATAAATGGTGGTTCTCCGGCCATCAGAAAGGTGTGCGGTGACGCGTTTTTTTTCGGTGTTGACCAAGTCCCAGTGAAGGGCCGAATCATTGAAGCCCAAACGGTTTTTTTTCTCTTTGGTCAGTGATTGGATGTCCCCGTCAAAGGTATCGGCATAGCTCGATCCCAGTGCGACATGGCAGTTTCCCCAGCGCCCCCCGTAATTTTCGTCAAACAGCGTATTGGCCATGAATCGGTCGATCTTGGAAAAGCGTTTGTCGGTTAACGAGAATTCTCCGATGCGGGATGCCCCGCGATCCATGGAGAGCTGTTTTTTTACAAAATTACTGCCCGACTCGGCTTCCACGTCGACGGCAACCCCCTTCTTAAAGGTCAAGCGGACCTGGCGGACCAGGTTCCCGCTGCGATAGGAAGGCTGGTCGGCATAGTAGACTCCGCGGGTGCCTCGCCAGTCAGGCGAGATAAACAATTCAAAGCTGGGGATGTTGTGCCCGGAAATCCCGATCCATTTTCGTTTTTTACCCGGGGTGATGACAAGGTCCGCATTTTCCGATTCAACATGGTAATGGGTGACGTCCATGCCATTGAGCCACTTTTTGATCGCTGCCGCGTTTTTAAAAACGGATTTCCATTGGGCCACCGGGTCCTGGCGGTTCAGGAAGCAGGCCTTGATAATCTGTTTGGCATAATCCGATTTCTCCATGCGGGCGTGTTTGGCCAGTTCTGCGGTTGGCAGCATGCACAGAGTCCAGCTGAAGTCACCGGTCTGCTCGCGCTCTTCAAGGATGTCCCGCAAATATTTTTTGGAAAGGGTGAAACGGCTTATTTTTTTCGGATCGATCTTGGACAGGTGGGTGATGGATGCCGGCGCATGCAGGAAAATGGAGCCGTTGAGGTGTTGGTACAGCTCGGACTCCCCCGGCGGATCGAAGACCAATTGCCGGCGATTGGCCAGTTGAAAAAAATTACTCTCCATCGCCGGCGTCGGATTCAGACGGCGCACCGGATTCATTCCCATTTCCAGCAATCTGCGTTCAAGCACCTCTGCCAGGGAAACGGCATCCAGGTTGAATCGCACCAGGATGACATCCCCTCTTTTAAAGGGTTTGCGCCGGGCGGTACGCAGCCCCCACAGCAACACTTCGGCATAACGTTCTAATTGGACATTGGTTAGCATGGTCTCTCCACGGATGGTGGGTGTTTTATTCTTTCAGGAAATAACGATGATATTCAGGTTCCGAGAGATGCCGGCGGAGCAGGCCGGACAGCAGGTCAAAAATGGCCTCCCGGTCCTCGTCGGTCAGGCGTTTTCTGAGCAGCGCCATCAACTGGTCGTCGGAAAATTTCTGCAGATAATAGATTACGGTATCCATGTCGGATTCAGCACTAAGGCCAAATCCGACAAAACCATCAAATTTTTCTACGAACTGGTGTGAGTGGGTGGTCATCGACTTTCCTGACGATTATCGGGTAATTGGAAACCGGAAACGGTCGAAATTCAATCCACTGTGTAAATGCCATACAATAGTTCAAAATGGGGCGGCGGGTCAATACGGTTGCATCCGGTCCAACGGGCGTCCTGCGGTTTGGAAGATATTTCCAGGCCGGCACCGGCTCCTCTGATGCCACCCGATAGAGATATCAAATGTCCAATGAAAAATGACAACTGGTGGTATTCTATCCATACATCCAAATGCGGTTACCTGCACGGTGCATTGATTGGGGTTGATGTCGATCGGCCTTTTGGTTTATAGAGGAGTAAATTCATTGGTATTTATTGAAACTTTTCATTCTTGACCAACGCATGTTGTGGAGGCTGGTAAATGAAGTGGAAAGATACGGGTGGGGCAGAAAGCCCGGCTCCCGAACCGAAAGATCCCTATTATGAGGACGACGGTTACCCATCCTTTAAAGAGAAAGGCTTGAAAACATCGGGTATTTTGTCTGCCAATCCAGTGCATTATCTGTATTGGGGGCTTGGCATTGCGTTGGTCATCGGTGTTGTATTGCTGGTCATCCTGCTTTTTTCCTATGGCGGGGACCCCGTTGGCGCCGATCGCATTGCCGAACTTGAGCAACGCATTGAACAGCTGGAACAGCAACTGCAGAAGGTCGAGGGGGTGGATGAAAAGGTGACCCGCATCTGGGAGCAGGCCAAAGCCTTTGAAACCTTTAAAACCCGTTTTGACCGGTCGGAAGCGTCCACATCCCTTAGAATGGACCATCTGGCCATGAGCCTGGATGCCCTGCAGAAGAAGACCGATACCGTCGCGCAGAAGGTGAGCCGGCTGGAAAAAGCCCCGTCGCCGCGGACCAACACGGCCAGTCCACCCGTCGTTAAAAAAACGGCTGCGGTAAAGACGCACATCGTGACCGCCGGGGACACCCTTTACAGCGTCAGCCGGAAATATCATCTCAGCGTTGAACAACTCCGGTCGATCAACAACCTCAATAAGGAGGACGTCATCCACGTGGGGCAGACGCTGACTGTCAGCGTGCCTGGCGATTGATTAGGCGATTGGCGGATAAGAATATACCAGGATGCGCATGATTTTCATTCGTATTCAAGGCGGGCTTTTTTACGCATAGTGGGGCTATGTGTGGAAAAGCCCAACGCAGAAGACGGATGAAAAGACAAGCAGGCGGGTATATTCTTTGACAGAAATCGCCTTAACTGACGGAGAAAAGAGAGCATCGATGAACGATTACCTTGCCCGTTTTGCTGCAGCACCGAAAAGTTTTAAAAAGAGCTTTGCCATGCTGACGGTGGCCTGGATCTGCCATCCGATTTTTCTTTACTCCCTTTTTCTCAACGCCCCGGTAGTGGAAGGTGCCGACAAAGCAATTATGAAAATGGCCATCGTCAGCATCAGTCTTCTGGCCCTTCTTTTTTTAATCAAGAAATGGGCCCGTGCGCTGGTGGTGGTGGGGACACTGTTCGTTGTGATCAACGACCTTTTTTATTTTGCGCTCGCCCCGCACAACAAAATCGCGACCCTGCTTTGCGTCGTTGTGGTGCTGTTGGCGATTACCGGTACCTACCAGCTTTTCGACAAAGCATCGCGGGACTACTTTACCAAGCTCAATCCAAAAACCGAATCCCAGGATCCGCGCGGGGGCTGAATGACGCTTGCGGTGCTTCTGTTTTGGTCGGGTTGATGCCGTCGACCGTTTCCATACGTCTTACTTTCACCCTCGAATTGTCGCTGTGAAAGGGTTATCAGATTCCCTGCACGGCAGCTCGAACCCCTTCGGCCGACCACATTTGTCTTGACAAGGGCGGGTGGAAAGAATAACAGCTCATAATCGAGCATATGCTTTATTGGAGGAGTCATGGGAAGACCCAGAAAAGATCGTCTCGTCGCGTTTAACCCGAAAATCAGTTACTTCAAGCCCCGGGGGATCCCCATGGTAGAGCTGTCGGAAGTCTGTCTTACCGTGGATGAACGGGAAGCCCTCAGGCTTGCCGACCTGGACGGGTTATCGCACGAAGATTCGGGACAATGCATGGGGGTGTCCAGGGCGACGTTCGGCCGTATCCTCCACAAAGCGCGGCAGACGGTTGCGGATGCATTGATTAATGGAAAAGCCATCAAAGTCGATGGCGGTAATTACAAAATGGTTGATGAAAAACGTCAGTTTTCCTGCCGCAAATGCCAGCACCAGTGGGATGAACCGCTGGGCACTGGACGGCCGGAAGCCTGCCCGGAGTGCGGGCAGGATGACTTTCACCGATTCCTAAACGATTAAGTGGGCACGCCGGTGACACGCTCGATGATTCCTTTTTGCCCCACAGACCCGCCCGTAACAGGGCATGGGGTAAGCATGCGAGACCGAACGGTTGAAGGCTCGGCCTGAACGGGAGAGAAGCGATGGTACAGATTCAAAACAGCATGGACGAAGCGAAGAAACAGGCAGATCCCCAGGCACAAAGAGACGCTGCGGTAAAAGATGTTCTGGGTCGTATCAAACATAAATTTATCATCATGAGCGGAAAAGGCGGGGTGGGGAAAACCAGCACCTCGGTCAATCTTTCCCTGGCCCTGTCCAACCTGGGCCACAAGGTCGGGATCATGGATGTGGATTTGCACGGACCGGACGTGCCCCGCATGCTCGGCCTGTCCGGAATGCTCGAACTGAGCCCTGAACGAAAACTGAAACCCATGCCGTTTTCCGAGAATTTGAGTGCCGTTTCCATTGAATCCCTGACCCCCACCAAGGATGACGCCATCATCTGGCGGGGACCGGTCAAATATTCGGCGATTCAACAGTTTATCGGCGATGTGGATTGGGGGGCTCTGGATTTTCTGCTTATCGACGCACCTCCGGGAACCGGTGACGAACCGCTGACCGTGGCCCAGACCATCCCCGATGCCAAGGCCATCATTGTGACCACACCCCAGGAAGTTTCGCTGGCCGACGTCAGAAAATCGATCAATTTTTGCAAAGTCGTTAAAATGGAAATTTTCGGTCTTATTGAAAACATGAGCGGTTTTGCCTGCCCCCACTGCCAGGCGGTGATCGATCTTTTCGGGTCCGGTGGCGGGGAAAAAACCGCCGTTGCCGCAGGCATTCCGTTTCTCGGAAAAATTCCATTCGACTCGGAAATGGTCGCTTGCGGCGATGCCGGGGTTTCCTATCAGCAAAAGCACAGTGATTCACCGGTCTCCCAGGCGTTTACGGATGTAGCACAGAAAATGGCCGGTCTTCTGTAATTGTTGTCGTTGCATGGCACGATGCCCAAAAATGCCTGCTTGGGCATCGTGCCCCCCGTCGCTGAAAACCACTTCCAAATTGCCTCCAGCCTGCTTGTCGATTTTGACTAACCTACTCGAATAAAAATATATCCAGGTGATCCCGACGTTGACATTGATCCGGGTTGATGGTTTAATCATTCCCATCAAGCGATTTCCATATCAGTGTTTAAGATAATGTTTTTGGCAAGGCCTTAAGGGAGGAAGCTGTATCATCCATACCGCTTTCGACCGATAACGCCGCCCAAAAACATTATCTTGAATGCTATCGACTGCCTGCTGTGTACTGGTTTCAATACAAACAGGATGCTTCGATGAAGCCAGAAACGCTTCGCCTTCTTTCATCCATGCCCCACTTCTCTTTTCTCACACAAAAGGAGATGGAGATGGTGGTGGCCCAGGCAACCCCGACCCGTCTGACCAGAGGGACGCTGGTTTCCACCCAGGGCAAGACCCGGATAGAAAATGTGCTGGTGGTTTTAGACGGCCGATTGTCCCTCTATCAGCAAAAAGCCGAGGGAGAGCTTCTGACCGGGTACATAAAAAAAGGGGAGGTTTTTGGCGGCATCTCCGTCATGCTCAACGCAGGCATTTCCCTCCGAACCACAAAAGCCGATACGATAGTCGCCGCCATTGCCATCCCCGCGGGCCTGATCAACGATCTGTGTGCCCAAAACAAGGCCTTTCACGAGTACTTTCTGGAAAACTTCAGCCATAATATCTTTGACGAATCTTTGGATGCGATCACCCGGGCCGCACAGGCCAGGCTGTTCTTACCCGGTGTGGACCCATTTACGTTCCTGTTGGAAGAAGATCTGGATCGGGTTGCCGCGTCGCTGTCCCGGGTTTCTTACCCCAAGGGAACGGTTCTCTTTGTTCAGGGCCGAACACGGGTCGGCTATCTGTATATCCTGCAAAAAGGGGCTGCCGAGCGCTATTACGAAGAAGACGGTGAGAAGAAAATGCAAGAGCTGCTGGCCGAAGGTGACATTTACGGCGGCATCTCGATCCTTCTGAACGAAGGCCTGTCCGTACGCACCATGGAGGTGGTCGAAGACGCATTGTTCTATGTCCTGCCGGAATCGTTGTTTCAGGCGTTGTGCAATAGGAATAGTGCCTTTTCGGATTTTTTCTCCGACACGTTTGGCAAGCGGATGCTCAGCCGATCGTATGCATCCATTATCGCCAAGACGCTGCAACCCAAAGCGGATAACCTGCAACTGTTCAATCAGCCCCTGTCACAAATTTATTCGAAGAACCCGCTTTTCTGTGATGCCTCGATTCCCATCCGCGACGCCGCCGGCCTGATGAACCGTAACAAGTGCAGCTATGCCTTTGTGAGCGACCCAGTCGCTTCACAGGTGGGGATCGTTACCGAAAAGGATTTTACCCGCAAGGTCATTGCCCGCGGCCTTCCCATCGATCAGCCCGTCTCCACGATCATGTCTTCGCCCTTGCGCACCATTTCGGAGAACGCCATGATCTTCGAAGCCATGATGACCATGATGGAGGAAGATTTCCAGCATGTCGGTGTTGTCGATGCCAATCAACACGTTGTCGGAATGCTCTCCAGCAGGGATATCCTGGCTTTCCAGGGGCAGTCACCGCTGTTTTTGCTGCGCGAAATCCAGCTGGCCGAGGGGATGGATAAGATCATTGAGAAACATGATCGACTGGCCGGTCTGATCCGCAGCCTGATCAACAACGGCGCCAATGCCCGCAATGTGACCCGTTTTATCACCACCGTGGCCGATACGACGCTGAAAAAGCTGATCCACATGACGATCGACAAGATGGGGCCGCCGCCGCTGCCGTTTGTTTTCATGATTATGGGCAGTGAAGGACGGCAGGAGCAGACCCTGAAGACCGATCAGGATAACGCCATTGTTTACCAGGATCCTGAACCGGACATGGCCGAAGCGGTGAATGCCTTCTTCCTCCAATTTGGAGAGATTGCCTGCGGCCTTTTGAATCAGGCGGGCTATGATTTCTGTACGGGCAATGTGATGGCCAAGAATCCCCTGTGGTGCCAGCCCCTGTCGCAGTGGAAGAACTACTTTCGTGAGTGGATTCACGCTGCGGAAGCCGAAGATCTGCTGCAGGCCAGTATCTTTTTCGACTTCCGTTGCGGTTACGGGGATGCCTCAATCATTACCGAGTTGCGGCAGCACCTCTTCAGTGCCCTTGACGGGTGGTCCGGTTTCTTCCGGCACCTGACGGAAAATGCACTCAATTTCAAACCGCCCCTGGGGTTTTTCCGCAATTTTGTGGTTGAATCCAAAGGGCGGCACCGCAACGCCTTTGATATCAAAAGCGCCATGACCCCGATTGTCGATTTCGCCCGGGTCTATGCCCTGAAAAATGGTATCGAGGAGACCAACACCCTCGACCGGTTGGCTCAATTGAGAATTCAGAAAGTGATCACCCCTCCTGAATATGAAGAGTTGGAAAAAGCTTACAGTTTTCTCATGCAGCTTCGGTTTGTGCGCCAGATTACAGCGGTGATGGACGACAAGGTTCGTCCGGACAACTACATCAATCCCAAAAAGCTGACCCATATCGAACAGACCATGCTAAAAGAGATCTTCAAACGGGTGGAGAAGTTCCAGGGGAAAATGAACTTTGATTTTATCGGTATCGCCTGAATTCGGGGGCCCCATGCCATCAGACACGAAAAGTGATCGCCGCGACCTGTTGAAACGGATTCAGACGCTCGAAGCAGAGAATGAAACGCTTAAGAGTTTGGCCGACAAGCGCCAAGAGGATTTTGATGCCTTGTTTAAACTGGCCCGGCGGATCGCTGATAATGTGCCGGATCTGATGTGGGCCAAGGATATGGATAATCGCTACCTGTTCGCCAACCGCGCTCTTTGCGACCGGTTGCTGATGTGCCAGAATCCCGAGGCGGTCGTGGGGAAGAACGACCTCTATTTTGCCGAACTGGAGCGCAGCAACGGCCAGCGGCACACCTTCGGCGAAATTTGTGAGAATTCGGACGATATCGTAAAAGAGAAGGGCAAAGCCATGCGGTTTGTGGAGGATGGCCTGGTACGGGGACAGTACCTGGTTCTGGACGTCCACAAGGCGCCGCTTCTGGATGAATCGGGAAACCTGCTCGGTACGGTGGGCTGTGGTCGTGATATCACCCGTGAACAACAGATCCGCAAAGACCTGGAAAAGAGTCGTGCCAGTCAGCAACTGCTCATTGAGACCGCCCTGGATTTTGCATTTTTCCGTTTTCAGGTGAAAATGGTTCACCCGCGGGAATTGAAAGTCGTTTTTGTGAGTCCATCGGCCAGGGAGATTGCCGGTATTACGCCGGATCAACCATTGAAACGGTGGTTTCAGATCCATTCCAATGATCGCAAGACGGTGCGTTACGCTTTCTTGCGCGCCCACAAGCATCTCAAGTTTAATCAACGCTTCCGGATTTTTCACCCGCGGCTGGCCCAGTGGCGCTGGCTGCATGTGATTGCCACGGGGGTTTCCGGAGGGCGGGATTCGTTTGTCAATGGCATCATGTTTGATATCACCGATCAGATGCGCAGCAATGAGGCCCTGGCGGCCAAGGGGCGTGAACTGGAAACCCGTACGGACAACCTGTACGAGGTGAATACCGCACTCAAGGTGCTGCTCAAAAAGCGTGATGAAGATCGTAAGGCGCTGGAGGACAAGGTCCTGTACAATGTTAAAGCCCTGATTCGCCCGTATGTCCAGAAAATGAAACGCAGTGGGTTGGACACCCGGCAGAAAGCCTATCTGGAGATCATCGAATCCAACCTGGACGAAATCGTATCTCCGCTGAGCCGTAAACTCTCTTTTGACTATTTGGGGTTCACCCCTACCGAAATCAAGGTCGCCACCATGGTGAAGCAGGGCAAAAAGGCAAAAGAGATCGCCCGCCTGCTGAACATCTCCATTCGCACGGTCGAGGGGTATCGTTACGCCATTCGTGAGCGCTTGGGCATAAAGGGCAAAAAAGTCAACCTGCGTACCTACCTGCTTTCCATCAACTAGTGCCCATCCATACTTATAAAAAATGGAAGTACCACTCGATCAGGGTATCCCCGAAAAAGATATACAGGGTGGCGCCGGTGGCCAGAAAGGGGCCGAAGGGGATGGCCAGTTTCATCCCCTTGCCGGACTTTAGCATTGCCAGAATACCGGCCAGGGTGCCGATGGCCGATGCGGCAAAAAGGGTAAACAAAATTCCCTGCCAGCCGATCATGGCCCCGATCATGGCCAGCAGCTTGATGTCTCCACCGCCCATGCCTTCTCTTCCGGTAAAAAGATGATAGCCCCAGGCCACGGCCAGAAGACTGCCTCCACCGGCAAGGATTCCGATAGCCCGCGCCTGCCAGGTGACGGCCGGAACGGCAAAGGCGGCGACAAAGAAAAGCGGAATGCCCGGAAGCGAGATGACGTCAGGAATGATCCGATGGTCCAGATCGATGAAACTGATCACGATCAGGATGGCGATGAACGCAAAGACCACCAAACCATGGAGCGTCGGGCCGAACACGCGGACGCAGGCCAGCGCGAAAAGCCCCCCCAGAAGCTCCACCAAGGGATAACGAACGGCGATGGGCAGTTTGCAGGTCCGACACTTGCGTCCCAGCACCAGATAGCTCACGATGGGAATGTTGTCGTAAAAGGGAATTGCGGTTTTGCAACGGGGGCAGGTTGAACCCGGATATACGATGGACAAGCCGGCCGGTATGCGATAGATACAGACGTTTAAAAAACTGCCGATACAGGCACCGAAAATGAAAGCAATAAGGTCAAACGCAAAAGGTGATATCATGATTATCCGGTTTTAAAAGAACCGGCCTGCAATTGTCAAAGAAAAATTCGGGCTTATTATAAATGTCATTTTGCAAAGCGGCTTCGATGCAGGGAGCCAATATCAATATTTCTCAGGAGTAAAGATGGGCGAGACAGATAAGGACGACCTGATCAGTATAATCGAAGAGGATGACCCGGAAGCGGCGATCCCGACGACCCTTCCCATGATGCCGGTGCGCGATGTGGTCATTTTTACCGACATGCTGCTGCCGCTGTTTGTGGGACGTGAAAAATCGGTGAATGCCATTGAAGAATCCATTGCCAAGGACCGTTACCTGTTTGTCGTGACCCAGATGGATCCGGGAACCGAAAACCCCAAGCCCGAAGAGATTTACCAACTGGGCACGGTCAGCCGGATTCTGAGAATGCTCAAACTTCCCGATGGGCGGGTCAAGGCATTGGTCCAGGGAATTGCCAAGGCCCGCATCCTCAAATACGTGCGCAAACGGTCCGTCTACCGGGTCAAGATCGAACTGCTCGAAGAGCCGGAATCCATCGATATTGATGTCGAAGCCGAAGCACTGATGCGTAATGTTCGTGAATATTCCGAAAAAATACTGACCTTGCGCGGCGAGTATACCAATGAAGTGGGGTCGATCCTGACCAGTATCGAGCAGCCCGGGCGCCTGGCCGATCTGGTGGCCTCCAATCTGCGGCTGAAAATTGAAGAGGCCCAGGCCATCATCGAAACCATCGATCCCCTTGAGCGTCTGAAAAAGGTCAACGACCTGCTGTTCCGTGAAGTCGAGCTGTCGGCCATGCAGGCCAAGATCCAATCCGAGGTCAAAGACGAGATTTCCAAAAGCCAGAAGGACTATTTTTTGCGTGAGCAGGTGCGTGCCATTCATCGTGAACTTGGTGAGCTGGACGAACGCACCCAGGAGATCGAAGAGTACAGGAACAAGATCAAACGCGCCCGCATGCCCCAGGCGGCCAAGACCGAAGCGGACAAACAGTTGCGCCGGCTGGAGCAGATGCACCCCGATTCGGCCGAGTCATCGGTGGTGCGGACCTATTTGGACTGGATGGTGGAGTTGCCCTGGAGCAAATCGACCACCGATGTGATCGACATCAAAAAGGCCAAAACCGTTCTGGACCAGGATCATTACGGCCTGGATAAAATCAAGGACCGCATTCTCGAATATTTGAGCGTGCGCAAGCTCAACCCCAAGACCAAAGGCCCCATTCTCTGTTTCGTGGGCCCCCCCGGCGTGGGCAAGACATCCCTGGGGCGGGCTATTGCCAATGCCATGAAACGGAAGTTCATCCGGGTTTCGCTGGGCGGCATCCGGGACGAAGCCGAAATTCGGGGGCATCGGCGAACCTATATCGGAGCACTTCCCGGACGGATCATCCAGGGGTTGAAACAGGCCGGATCAAACAACCCGGTGTTCATGATGGATGAAATCGACAAGCTGGGTTCCGACTTCAGGGGCGATCCCTCATCGGCGCTGTTGGAAGCGCTGGATCCGGAACAGAACGCTGAATTCAGTGACCACTACCTCAACCTCAGTTTCGATTTGTCCAAGGTGATGTTCATTCTCACGGCCAACATTTCCGACACCATTCCATCGGCCTTGTTGGATCGCATGGAGGTGATTTATCTTTCGGGGTATACCGAAGATGAGAAAAAGATCATCGCCCAGACGCACCTGATTCCCCGGCAGGTCAAGGAAAACGGAATCAAACCGCGCCAGATTCATTTCAGCGAGGGTGCGTTGGTTCAGGTGATCAGCGAATATACCTCGGAAGCGGGCCTTCGCAATCTCGAGCGCGAATTGGGAACCCTTTGCCGCAAGGTGGCCCGGCGAATTGCCGAAGGCGAAAAGGGGCCCTTCCAGGTAAGCCGCCAGAACCTGGAAAAATTCCTCGGGCCGCCCAAGTATTATCCCGAAATGGACAAGGAAGAGAGCCAGGTGGGGCTGTCCACCGGTCTGGCATGGACCCAGGTGGGGGGAGAGGTGCTCTATGTCGAGGCCTCGTTGATCAATGGCAAGGGAGAGATGATTTTGACCGGGCAGTTGGGGGAGATCATGCAGGAATCCGCCCGTGCCGCACTGAGTTATGCCCGCGCCAATATCGCCCAGTTTAAGGTCAAGGACGCGATTTTCGATAATCGTGACATCCACATCCATGTGCCGGCGGGCGCCATTCCCAAAGACGGGCCGTCGGCCGGTATTGCCATGGCCACGGCCCTGATTTCGGCCCTGACCGAAAGGCCGGTGAACAAAGATGTGGCCATGACCGGTGAGATCACCCTGCGCGGCCGCGTGCTGCCCATTGGCGGGCTGAAGGAGAAGGCCCTGGGGGCCCTGCGGGCCGGAATTACCACGGTGATCATTCCCCAGAAGAACAAAAAAGACCTGGTTGAAATTCCCAGGAACGTCAAACGCAAGATCAAATTCATTCCGGTGGCCAACATGGATGAGGTGCTGGACATCGCCCTTGAACCGGCATCGCCGAAAAAAGCGTCCAAGCCAAAAAAACCGGCGGCAAGAAGCAGACACCGGTCATGATGCTGCTGGCAGTCGATACCGCCACGACCAGTTGCAGTGTGGCGTTGTTGCGTGGCAGGCGGTTGCTGGTCGAGAGTGTGTTTGCCGGGGGCAGGACCCACTCGCGGCACCTGATGGGCATGATCGACGGACTTCTCGGCCAGTGCGGCCTGATGGCGGGTGATATCAAGGCCATTGCCGTTACCCGCGGGCCGGGGACCTTTACCGGCCTGCGTATCGGCATCAGCACGGTCAAGGGGCTTGCTGCGGCCATGCATGTGCCGGTGGTGGGCGTCAGCAGCCTGGCCGCCCTGGCATTTCCGCTGCGTCACTACGACGGGCCGGTGGTTTCCATGATCGACGCCCGGCGGGGAGAGGTCTACCATACCTGCTATGACCACGGTTCGTACATACCGGATAAGGTAGTACCCGTTCAGGTGAGCGCTCCCGATTCGCCAGCCTTGCAGGTTCCCCCGAATGCCATTCTGGTGGGATCTGGGGCCGCGCTCTATCGGGACGTGTTTAAGGCGCGATTTACCGACATCCGCTTTGCCGATCCGGCCGAAGATGTCATCCGAGCGGTTTGGGCGGGCCTTCTGGCCATGGATCGTCTGGAACGAGACGATGTGGATGCCGTTGACCGTCTGGTTCCGCAATATATCCGCAAGTCCGACGCCCAGATCCAAAACTAGTCGCTGTCGAGCCTCGTTTGGAGGTTGGTTTACTGGTAACCTATTGTAAAATTATGTGATTGCACATTTTTTGCCAGCGGCCGGCAGGGCTGTCGGTGTCAGCACGAATCGTGTCGGGTTCCTGTTGACATGGTTGCTGGCTTTGGATATAGATAACCCTTTAAAAGGGTTGAGAAAAGCCTTTGGCCGGCATCGAATGAAGCCGGGGAGAAAACGATGACACAATTAAACTGGTCCGATCCACCCAGCCAGACCGCATTTCCAGTGGCCAAGGCGGGATATCCATTTATCTTTGCATCCGCTTTCGCCACTGCGGTTTTCGCTTTGCTCGGTGTGGGATTCCTGGCTATTTTGGGGCTGCTGGTCACCGGATTCATCTGCTTTTTCTTCAGGGATCCGGACCGGTTGGTACCGGGTGAAGCGGGGGCGATTGTTTCCCCGGCCGACGGCAAGGTGATTAAAGTCGAACCGGTGGCGCAGACGCCCTATTTTGAAGGCGCCTGTATCCGCGTCAGTGTTTTTATGTCCATTTTCAATGTCCATGTCAACCGGGCGCCACACGAGGGAACCATCCGGCAGGTAAGCTACCACCCGGGAAAATTTTTCTCTGCCAACTTGGACAAGGCCTCGGCGGACAACGAGCACAATGCGTTGCTGCTGGAAAGCCCGGATGGAAAACCGGTCGGGGTTGTCCAGATTGCCGGATTGGTGGCCCGACGGATTATCTGCCGGGTTCAGGCGGGTGATTCCATCGGCAGGGGCCAGCGTTTCGGGCTGATCTGTTTTGGATCCAGGCTTGACGTCTACCTGCCGGTCGATACCGAAATCCGTGTGGCGGTCGGTGAAAAGGTCCAGGCCGGCACCACGATTTTGGGCAAATGGTAAGGACTGCCTAAACCCATTATTTACATCCGGGAACGAATGACTGCCCCATGGCATTTGCCATGGGGATCTGTTTTTTTTGTTGCCGGGTACAAAAAACAAACCTTAAACAAAAACGCGTGAATCGTTCAGGAGTCGTCCATTGGAAAGAATACCCATGACCAGACAAGGCTACCAGACCTTGAAAAAAGAGCTGGAACACCTTAAATCCGTCGAGCGGCCGAATGTCATCAAAGCCATTGAAGAGGCGCGATCCCATGGCGATCTCAGCGAAAATGCCGAATATGATGCTGCCAAGGAACGCCAAGCATTTATTGAAGGCCGGGTCAGCGAGCTGGGCTACAAACTGGGCAACGCGGATATTATTGATGTTGACAGTCTGCCCAAGGATCGGGCGGTTTTTGCTTGCACCGTGGTCCTGGAAAATGTGGATACCGGCGAGGATGTGGAATATCAGCTGGTCGGCCCGGAGGAGTCGGATATCGAACAGGGACGCATCTCGGTGACCTCACCGCTCGGCAAGGCCATTATCGGCAAGAAGCCCGGGGAGGAGATCGTGCTCAATGCACCGGCTGGCAAAAGAGTCTATGAACTGGTAGACATACTGTAAAACAGGAGAAATTTCGTGGCACGAATTACCGTAGAAGATTGTCTGGAGAAAGTATCGAACCGCTTCAAGCTGGTTCACATGGCAGCGGCCCGCGTCAGGCAGATTCGCGAAGGCTCGGAGTATCTGGTGAGTTCACCGAAAAACGAGGATATCGTCGTCGCATTGCGGGAGATCGCCGCCGGTAAGGTCATTGAGCAAAAAGAGACGGAAAAATAGGCCATTGAAGCGGAAACATCTGTTTTGCCCCGGTACAGCTATACATACAAGACCATCAACAGTCTGGTGGGAAAGGCGATTCATCGCTATGACATGATTCAGGACGGTGACCGCATTGCCGTGGGGCTCTCCGGAGGCAAGGATAGCCTTACCCTCCTGTGGGCACTGGCTGAACGGCGCAAACGGATACGCGTTCACTACGACCTTTTTCCCATCTATATCGACCCGGGGTTCAGCGGCGGTTTTGGCGGGGAACTGGCCGAAACCTGCCGTCAGATGGGTTTTTTGCTGACGGTTGATAAAACGGACCACGGGCTTGTGGCTCACAGTTCGGCAAACCGCGAAAATCCATGTTTTCTCTGCTCCCGATGGAGACGCAAGCGGCTTTTTGAAATTGCCGACAGCATGGGAATCACCAAGCTGGCTCTGGGACACAACAAGGATGACGTCATTGAAACCTTGTTTCTGAACATCTGTTACGCCGGAGAAATTAGTACCATGGTGCCGCGTCAGGCCTTCTTTCGTGGCCGATTTACGGTTATCCGCCCCCTGGCCATGGTTGACGAGCAGCGTATCCGGCGTTTTGCCAGCGAGCGGCAGTTTCCCCGGTTCGACAATCCATGTCCGTCGGCCGGTGTTACCAAACGTTCAGAAATCAAGGATATGCTCGAAAGATTGTACCGGACCAACCGCAAGATCAAAGGTAATATTTACCGGTCCATGAGTCATGTGAAGATGGAGTATTTGCTGAAATAGAACTGGGCTTAGAGCCTGTTTGAGAAGTCTGGATCAGGCCCGATAACAAGGCGGAAAGTGGCTCAAAAGCGGAGCATATATGTAATATGTGAGCATTTTGAGATACTTTCCAACGCCGTTAGCGGACCTTAGACGGATTTATCAAACGGGCTCTTCGGGGTCCGTTATTAACTTCAACTGTGCGCTTGTCCGCCGCCAGGTAGCTAACCATGAAAGACGTGCAAAATGAGCGGGATCACCGAAACATCCCGATCGATAAGGTCGGCATAAAAAATCTCCGCTATCCCATCCGGGTCAAAGACCGCCGCGACGGTACCCAGAGTACCATCGCCTCCATCAACATGTACGTGGACCTTCCCCAGGAGTACAAGGGGACACACATGAGCCGCTTCGTTGAGATGCTGCACCTGATCAAGCCGGAAATATCGCTGAAAAAGTTTTCCGTGCTCCTGGAAACCATGAAGCAGAACCTGGATGCCGCCTCAGCCCACATCGAGATCAGTTTCCCCTATTTCATCGAAAAACAGGCCCCGGTGAGCAACGCCCCAGGTTTGATGGATTACAACTGCCGCATCATCGGGTCGAGCAATTCGCACAACGAAATCGACCTGGTTTCCGAAGTCAACGTGCCGATTACCTCGGTCTGCCCCTGCTCCAAGGAGATTTCCGACGAGGGCGCCCACAATCAGCGTGGCGTCGTTCAGCTTCAGACACGGTTTAAAAAATTCATCTGGCTGGAAGACATGATCGAAATGGTCGAGGCCTGTGCCTCCTGCGATGTTTTTTCGGTGCTCAAGCGCGTTGACGAAAAAAACGTTACCGAACGGGGCTTCGCCAATCCGAAGTTTGTCGAAGACGTGGTCCGGGACATCGCCGAGCGGCTGATGGCCGACGATAATATCACCTGGTTTGCCGTCAGTGCGGAAAACTTCGAATCCATCCACAACCACAGTGCCTACGCCCAGATTACCCGGGGAACGCTGCCGGCCAGTTGACGGTTTCGCCATGCGAAGCCGGTTACTTCACACTGGTTTCGATTTTCAGATTGTACTTGTCGATCTTGGCATGCAGGGTCGGCCGCGACATCCCCAGTAGTTTTGCCGCCTGGGAGCGGTTCCCACCGGTGAGATTCAGCGCTTCGGCCACCATTACGCTTCCGAAATGGTCCATGCAGTTTTCGAACAGATTTTCCTGCGTCCCCCTGGACAGCAGGCCGCGAATCCAGCTGCGGATACTGTCGTCACAGGCGTCTTCCGTTAGGTGCAGGTTTTTGACGTCACCGCCGGTGGCCTGGGCGATGTCGGTAAGGCTCAGGGGGGCGCCACGGTTGAAAATCAGTGCCTTCTGCAGGGTGTTGGCCAACTCGCGGATGTTCCCCGGCCAGGGGCTCGAGACCAGCATGGACATGGCTTCGCGGGTGATCCCCGGATTCTCGATGCCCAGTTCACCCGAGAAACGGGTCATGAAGTAATCCGCCAGCAGGGGGATATCGCCGGTTCGTTCTCTCAAGGACGGAAGCCAGATGGTGATCACCTTGAGCCGGTAGTAAAGGTCCTCGCGGAACTGCCCTTTGGTGATCAACACCTCCAGGTCGCGGTTGGTGGCGGCGATGATGCGGACATCCACGGGGATGGTTTCCCTACCCCCCAGCCGTTCGATGCTTCTCTCCTGAAGCAGCCGCAGCATTTTGGCCTGCAGGCCCATCGGCATATCGCCGATTTCGTCCAAAAACACCGTTCCGCCGCTGGCCTGCTCGATCTTGCCCACGCGCCGGTGCGTGGCACCGGTAAAGGCGCCTTTTTCGTAACCGAACAGCTCGCTCTCCAGCAGGGTGTCGGGAATGGCCACACAGTTGATTACCAGAAAGGGTTTCTGAGAGCGGATGCTGTGCTGGTAGAGGGCGCGGGCCACCAGTTCCTTGCCGGAGCCGGACTCGCCTCGGATCAGGACCGTGGCATCGGTGGCCGATACCCGGCCGATGGCCTTGTAGACCTCCTGCATGGCCGAACTTTTTCCGATAATTGCCTCACCGTGGATTTTGTCCGGCGCGACATCCATGTCCACCGGAGAGCGCATGAATCGGCCGGCTTCCAGGGCCTGAGCGATGGTGGAGAGCATCTGGGGAATATCAAAGGGCTTGATCACATAGTCGAACGCGCCCATTTTGGTGGCTTCAATGGCGGTCTCCGTTGTCCCATAGGCGGTCATGATGATCACCGGCAGCTTCTGTTCGATCTGATGGATCTGCCGGAAGGTTTCCAGACCGTTGATTCCGGGAAGGCGCACGTCCAGAACGACAAGATCGGGAATCGACTCGGTCAGCATACGAATACCGGCTTCACCGGATGCGGCGGTGCAGACCTGGTAGCCTTCCTCCTTCAGCAAGCGTTCGAAACTGATGCGCAACTGATCGTCATCGTCGATAATCAGAATGGTACTCACGACTTGCCTCCTTTAATCGGCAGAACGATGATAAAGGTGCTCCCCCGGCCTTCCACGGAATTGAGCTCAACGTGCCCGCCATGCTCCTTGATAATTCGGGAAACGATGCTGAGGCCCAGGCCGGTGCCTTCTTCTTTGGTGGTAAAAAAGGGATCGAACACCTTTTTGGCGGTAGCTGCAGCAATTCCCGATCCATTGTCCGTGATGCGGATTTCGGCTTGCCGGAAGGCAGCCGGAGACTCGATGACACGCTCGTAAATGCCGATTTTGCCGCCACCGGGCATGGCCTCACAGGCGTTGACCATCAGATTGACCAGCACCTCTTTGAGCTGATCCGGGTCGGCTTCGATGGCCGGCAGGATCTTATCGCGATGGACGGTGGCCTGAACATTATACGACTCCAGCCGGTAGCAGAGCAACTGAATCGCGGTGTCCACCACCGTCGAGGGGCTGACCAGCTGCATTTTCAGCTTGGGCGGCCGGGAAAATTCCAAAAAGTTCTGCACGATGGTATCGATGTGATCGATCTCTTCGGAGATGACGTCAAAATCCTCCTTCTGGGTGCCGGACAGCTTCAGTGACCGGCTCAGGGAGAAGAGGCGCATCTTGACCGAGGTGAACGGGTTGCGCACGCTGTGGGCCATGCCGGCGGCCAGCTTGCCGACCATGGCCATCTTTTCGGCCTGGAGCAGATTTTCGCGGCTTTTCTCAAGTTCGACCTGGGTTTGGCCCACATCCTCGATCAGTCCACGTACGCTCTTGCTTAAGGTTTTGACATCATTGCCGGTAAGTTCGATATTGTCACTGCGGCTGGTCTCCAGGATCAGGGCCCGTACCGGGTTGAGAATCTGATTGATCAGCAGGTAAGCCAAAAGCACCACCAGCAGGATATGGGTCACAATTACCGCCGTGGCGGTATCCCGGAGCCGGGCGGCCTCGGTCAGGGCCGCTTGTTTGGCCGCTATGATCGACTGTGTCTGGATTCGTTTGTAATCTTCGCACATCTGCAGGATCGAAAAAAAACGGTTGCGTACGTCCTGATGCAGCGCCGATCCGGACTGGTCCTGGCCGCTTTCATAGTATTTAATGACCTGGTCCTTTTCGCGGATATAGTGGTCATACTCCTCGCCGATGCGGGCGATTGTTTCGTGCTGCCCTTTAGACCGGGCCAGGGCCCGGGCCTGACCCAGTTGTTCCCTGAAGATGCGGCGGTATTTCTCCAATTGGACCAGCCAGTCCGGGTTGCCGTCGAGAAAGTAGTAGGAGACAAACCCCTTTTGGTTGACCAGGGCGATCTCCAGGGATTCGGCGCTCTGAAAGGCCGCCAAGTTTTTATCGGTGATTTCGGTCAGTACGCCTTCGATGCTGAATGAATACCAGAACATCACCGCCGCACCGGAAAAGGTGACCAGAAAAATGGCGGAAAGCAGAACATAGATTCGGTTTTTAAGGCTGATCCGTGCCCACATGCGATTCCCTTTCACTCGTATGCGCGATAGACGTCGTCAACAGCGTTTTGATACGTTCCAGAAGCTGAGATCGGTAGTGTTGGACCATCGCCGGGTTGGCCATAATCATGTCCAACTGGCGCGTATGGATGGTCAGGAATCCGAGAATTTTCAATTTGGCTGCCATGGTTTCGGCATCATGCTGTTCAAGGCGCGCCCGCAGGGCATCCTTGGTCACTTCCGTGTGAAATCCGTAGTCCTCGAGAATCTCCTTGACAAACAGGACGCGCTTCAGGCGCCGGTTAAAATCGGCGGCACCGCCCTTGAACTGAAAGCTGATATAGTTTTCCAGACTGCGTTGTCCGACCAGGGCTTCGGTGATGGCAAAATGAAAGCCCAGACGCGATTGCAGGCTGCAGTAGTTGCTGGAAATCATGAAGTAATTGCGGTTGGCCATGCTCGTTCGCACCGTGGGCAGAAGGGCCTGATTTTGGGTGGCCTGGAACATGACCGACATGAATCCTTTACTGTCCACCGGCGGCGGCCCGTCCCAGGGAAAGGCGGTAATTCCCTCCCACAGAGCCAGCATGGGAAGGGAGACAATGTTGTCGATGTCCACAAAATGATCGACACCCACGTCGGTTCGAAAGCCGTCATCCAGATTGAGTACCCACCACTGCATGGGAATCTCGGCCCGCAGTTGCTTGGAGGAGCGTTCGGGAAAACGATGCGCCTTGCCGAAACGGAACATCTCATGAACACTTTTCTCATGACTGAACCGCGTGATATCGTGCAGGGTTTTGCAGTTTTTCGCCTTGAAGACCGGGCTGTCCGGGTCCAGCAGGGTGAGGGGGGTGATGAGGGCGGCGGCCTGTTGTAGAATGGCAAAAACCGGTGTGCCCGTCATCAGGCCACGGCCATCGGTTTTGCGGTTCATGGCCAGAAGCGGCTCGATGACGCCGGCGTATATTCTGGCCCCGTCCGCATCCACGGTAATTGTCTCCCCGGCGGGCAGTTTTTCGATCGCCCCGGCGGCACCGAAAAGGGCCGGGACCTTGAATTCCCGGGCCACATTGGCCAGATGGCCGGTGAGACTGCCTTTCTCACTGATCACGGCCGCCGCCCGGGGGAGCAGGGTGGCCCAGCGCGCCAGGGCCCGATCGGTAATCAGTACCGCCCCTTCGGGGAAACGCAGGGCGTCCACGTCCTTCAGCACCCGGACCGCCTGGCCGGCAGCCACACCCGGTGATGCCGTTGTCCCCCCCTGGTAGAGCGCCGGCGGCAGGCCATCAATGGGTTGCTGTGATTCGCCATCGGGTGAGGGCGACATGGTCTGAAGTGGTCGGCATTGCAGGAGGACAACTTCCCCGGCTGCATCAATGGCCCATTCGATGTCCTGGGGCTGTCCGGCATATGCCTCGAGGCGGATGCCCATGGCCGCCAGGGCCAGGATCTGATCGTCGGTCAGGGACGGGATGGCTTGGTCCGGTCCGGTTTCGTCCATGCGGCAGACGCCTTCTCCGGGGTAGCAGACATATTTCTGCTCCTTGCGGGCGATGGTGCGTGATGTCACCTTTAGCGCCGGTGACCGGGTCACGCAGAACAGGTCCGTGGCCGTGGTGCCGTCCACGACCGCCTTGGGCAGGCCCCAGGCCGAATTGATGGTCAGTGACCGGTCGCGGATGTCCATGGGGTTGACCGAGTAGAGCACGCCACCGCTGACGGCATCGATCATCTCCATCACCCCCACGCACATCTCCGTTTCCTCATCGGCCAGCCCTCGGCTGAACCGGTAGGCCATGACCGCTGGTGAGTAGGCTGCGGCGACGACCTGCTTGTAGGTATCCAGAAGCTGATCTCGGGAGACATTCAGGGCACTGTGGTAAAGACCGGCAAAGGAAACGCCTTCGCGATCTTCGTTCAGCGCGCTGCTGCGTACGGCCAGGTGGGGGGGGGCAGCGCATTGCCGGGCCAGCTCGGTGTATCCGTCCATGATGGCCGACTCGAGATCCTCGGGCAGGGGGGCATTTTCGATCAGCCCGCGAATGTCGGCGCTGATGGTGTAAAACCGGTGATGGCCGTGCTCTTCCGCGCGTTGGATGCGGCGCTGGATTTCGGTGGCCAGGTCGTTGTGCGCCAGGAAATATCGAAAGGCCCTGGCGGTGATCACAAAACCGTCCGGCACGCGGATTCCCAAATGGTTGGCGGCATCGGCGAGACCGGCCATTTTCATGCCGCTCTGGTCGGCCTGGGTTTTGTCCAGTGTGGCAAAGGGAATAGTTAACGGGCCTTCCGAATCACTGCCCAGGTGAGGATTGACCAGGGCTTCAAGCTCAACACGGATCGCCTGCAGCCGGTCGGACAGGGGCTTGTATTTTCCCGGGGCCAGCGCATGCAGGTGCTTGACGATTTGGTAGACCCGAGTATAGGCGCCCATGGTCCGTGAACGGATGAATTTCATGCCGAAGGGCGTGTTGCCCTCAAGGGCCTTTTCAAGCTCGGTCATGATTTCCAGGGCACGGTTGTTGGCATTGAGCAGCAGTTTGAACTGGTGATAACGGGCCTGGAAATCAATGCGCAATGCATTGGCCTCGGCTTCGTCGAGTGGTATCTTACCGGATCGGAACCAATTAAGAACGTGTTGCCAACGGCCCATGATGAATGCTTGCGTCCTTCCGGAGCCTTGCTGGTCAGAGCGCCGGAAAAAAGGAAAAGGATGCCGAATCGGCGAACCGGAAAACATCCGCCGGTCCGGCATCATCGGGGTTTTTGTGGATGGATACAGCGGCGCTTGGGTTAATGCTCCAACTGCAGCCCCCAGCCTTCGAACAGGTACATGATGCCGAAACCATACCACAGGGTGTAGATAACGTAAAAGATCAGCGAGAAAATCACCACCCCGAGGCGCTCGGAAATATGCTGGCCTTCGATACCATAATAGTTGTAGGCGGTTTCAACCGCTTTTTTATTGACCATTTCAGCGATCTTGGCCACGTTGAACTGTTTTTGTTTTTTCAGGTCGAAATCCATGGCCTTGAGTGCGCTCCACCAGTTGTACAGGGCGGCCTTTTCGGCGTATCCATATTTGGCTGTTACGGCCGCGCCGTCGTTGTCGTACATATACTGGGCATCGTCCAGGCAATGGCCCAGGATCTGGACGATATTTCCGCTGACGGTCAGAATGGCACCATCCTGACCCACCTGGGCGCCGGCCTTCATGAACAGAGGCACGGTCTGCTGGGCCTGCATCTCGCTTTTCATGGTCAGGTTGAGGGTCAACTCCGGTGTCTGAATGGTCTGCACCTCTTCGCGAACCTGATCAATGTAGTAGGCCGACCCTTTTGAGATCGAGTTGTAAAGGTTGTCAAGATACTGCAGGCCGTTTTTGCCGTCGAAAACCGGCATGAAGATGGTGGCGAAAACGACAGCGAAAAAAATCATCAACACCATACCGGTGACGAATTTGCTTTTCTGGGCAATCATACGTGTTCTCCCTCCCCCTTGAGCGTACCGATGTTTTTCAAAAACGTGCCGATGACCCATATTCCGAAACCGCCGATGACGATGAAAAAGGCCCACACACCGATGCTGTCCAGCGTGGCGGCCATCCCTTTGGAGATTTTGATTACCCCCATTTCTCCCATTTTGGACGGCAGGGCGAAGAAGCGGTTGACGAATCCGGCCAAGACCGCCATGGCGTAAAATCCGCGTATGGTGATGCCGGGCACCACCTTAGTGACCATGGCGCCGATCTGGATGCCGAGCAGCGATCCCAGCAGCATGCCCATGGCCAGGGTATAGAAGATGAATCCGTAGATGGCGTACTGACTGATGGACGCATATCCGGCAGTGAAGACAATCTGGAAAATGTCGGTGCCCACGGTGGTCATGGACGACACCCCCAGCATGTAGACGAAGATGGGAAAGGTGAGAAAACCACCGCCGACGCCCATGATGCCGGCAGCCAGCCCCACCAGTGCGCCGGAAAGTACCAGAAAGATCCAGGAAATGCTTCTGCCACCGGGCGTGAAATCAAAATCGAAGCCGATCATTGGCGGGACTTTCACCCCCTGGAGCTTTTTCGGCAACCCCCCGATATCGGCGCCTTCGGATTTACCGCCGCCATGGGCGTCCCCCGAATCGCCTGCTTTGCGGGCCTTGATGAAATCGAACATGGCATAGCATCCCAGAAAACCCAGCATCAACGCATAGATCGTGGTGATGAAGGCATCCGAGAGCACCGGGTTCAATTCATACAGGATGCGGTTGATCAGGCCCCCGGCGGTGGCTCCGAGGATGGCTCCGATGAGAAAAACCACTGCCAGGGGGACGGACACATTGCCCAGTTTGCGGTGAATAATACTGCCCATGATCGCTTTGGCGAAGATGTGAAACAGATCGGTCCCAACGGCCAGGATCCCCTTGATGCCGGCACTCATCAGCGCCGGCGCGATGATAAAACCGCCACCGGCACCGATGCATCCGGTGATCAGGCCGGCTCCCAGCCCGATGAGAATGGATACAATAAATATCCCGGTGGAGTAAAAGGCCGGGCTATAAGCCTTCTTCCCCCCCAGAATGTCCGGAATCGAATTTCCCAACTGATCGGCGAATACGAAGCCGCCGAAAATGACCGGTATCAGCAGCATCAGCAGCACCACTACCCGCTTGCGGTCGCCAAGGATATTCGCCGACATTTGCAACTCCCAGCGAGCATGAGCCCTGGCCCCCTCCATCATAAATCGACCCCATTGTTTGAAGAAATTCATATCCTCCCCTCACTTTTCCGGTTTGAACGGTTAATAATGATAAGTAAACACGATACCAGCCGACGGAGTGTCGCGGCGAAACCCGCAGCCGCTTTCACACCAGGTCTTTGACCATCCGCTGGATCTTGTTCGCATGGATCGTTTTCTTCTTGAACGCGTCTTCTGCCTTATAGAGCAATTCGTCCATATCCATAGGTTTCATCAGATAATCGAAGGCACCCATCTCCATGCCTTCGATGGCCACTTCCATGCTGGCGTGGCCGGTGAGCATGATCACTTCAACCAGCGGATGTCGCTGCTTGATTTCCCGCAACGCCTCAATGCCATCCATTCCGGGCATGCGGACGTCCAGAATGACCACATCCACAGCGTTTGTTTCCAGCCAGGCCAAGGCGGCTTCCCCACTATCAACGCCTTGGACGTCCACATCACGCCTTTTCATGCGTTTGAGAAGGGTGTTGAGAAAATCCGATTCATCATCGACCAGAAGCAGTTTCATCGGTGCCATCGGTACTCTCCCTGTGACGGACGGCCTCATGGATTTTGTCCACCAGTTCCGCCAGTTCGTGTGGTTTTGTCAGATAGTCGAACGCCCCGAAGCGGATGCCCTCTTTGGAGGCCTTCTCGGAACCGTGTCCGGTGAGCATAATGACCGGCATATGAGGATCCATTTTTTTAAAAATTTTCAAAATTTCAATGCCGTCCATATCTTCCAGTTTCAGGTCCAGAACGGCGACATCAAAATCGCATCGCCTGAGCTGCTGGATCCCCTCGCTTCCCGAAAAGGCCCGGGTGGTTCGTATGTTGCGCTTGGCCAGCCGTTTGGCCAGCACGTCAACGAATCCTTTCTCGTCATCCACCAGAAGCAGACGAATAGGCTTTTCGCTGTGCTGATCTTGGTTCCTGGGCTCCATTTTATTCCTATGCGAGGCGCGCCGTGATCTCTTTGATCCGGGCATTGATGATTTTCTCTTCCTGTTGACGCTTCCTGGACGCGGCCTCGGTCACCTTGGCGATCAGGTGATCCATGTCGCAAGGTTTCAGCAGGTAGTCGAAAGCACCAAGCTTCATGCCCTCGATGGCCGACTCGACCGTGGCGTGACCGGTGAGCATAATGACTTCCACCAGCGGGACCTTGGTTTTAATGGCCTTCAATGCTTCAATGCCGTCCATTCCGGGCATCTTCACGTCCAGGATGACCACTTCGGTTTTGGTTCCGTCCGTCAGTTTCTTCAGCGCCTCGTCACCGCTGAATGCCTGGTCGACCTCAAGATCCCGCCTGGTCAGGCGTTTGGTCATGGCCTCGACAAACGGGACCTCGTCATCCACGAGCATAATGGTTGCAATTGCCATGGGGGTTCTCCTTTCTTTGGGTTAGGCCTAATTAATGGCATCGGATTGGATTTGAGCATCGCTTGCTTCCGGCTCATCAGTTTTCACGGGGATGCGTATCTGAAAGGTGGTGCCTACATCCACGGCACTTTTTACGACGAT
Source organism: Desulfosarcina ovata subsp. ovata (assembly GCF_009689005.1). Taxonomy (NCBI): domain Bacteria; kingdom Pseudomonadati; phylum Thermodesulfobacteriota; class Desulfobacteria; order Desulfobacterales; family Desulfosarcinaceae; genus Desulfosarcina; species Desulfosarcina ovata. The sequence continues at coordinate 204,018 of NZ_AP021879.1, forward strand.
CTCTCCGCCCATTTTATGGATGATGCCATAGCAGATAGAGAGTCCCAGACCGGTTCCGCTGCCCACCGGTTTGGTCGTAAAAAAAGGATCGAAAATACGGGCCAGGTTGGCTTTGGGGATTCCCGGTCCGTTATCGGCCACATCGATGATGATATTGCCTTCCTCCTGCCGCGCATTGACCTCCAGGCTCCCGCCGGTCTTGTCCATGGCGTCCAGCGCATTGTTGATCAGATTGAGAAAAACCTGCTGGAGTTCCGAGTGGGAGGCGGAAATGGCCGGCAGTTTCGGCTCCAGGTGGGTCACCAGCTCCACATTGCTGTATTTGGCGCGCTGGGCGGACAGGGAAACTACTTCCTCGATAAGCGGTCCGATCTCGAAGTCTTCTATCCGCGAATCGGTCTTGCGGGCAAAGCTGAGCAGTTTGTGAGTAATCGCCTTGCACCGCCGGCCCTGCGTGCGGATCTGGTTCAATGCGCGTTCAAACTCCTTGATATCTTCTTCGCTTTTAAAGGCCCCATCTTCCATGAGATCCTGGAGCCAGCCGGCTTCTTCGACCATGATGGCAACCGGATTGTTGATTTCGTGAGCGATACCGGCGGCCAGCTCCCCAACCGAGGCCAGTTTGCCGGTCTCGATGACCTGCTGGTTCATGATCTCTTTCTCACGATCCGATGTGGAGATGCGCCGTACCATTTTGGCGGACATGGAGATGGCCAGGGCAACGATCACGATGCCACCCAGAACGAAAAAAACGATGGCGATTAGCTGGGCGTTACCCAAATCGGAAAATGCGTCCCGGCTGGCCTGTTTGTAGACCAGAAGCCAGTCGCCATCCTTCAGAAGAGCGGAGACATAGAGGCTTTTCACGCCCGCGCCGTCCAGCCGCTCCTCGATCTCAACGTCTTTGGCCATGCGCTCAAGGCTGGAAAAGTAGCGAGTGTAGATATCCAGGGTGGGCGTGAAATCGAAAATCGGTTTGGTCTGGAAACGGCCTTCCCGGTTGAGAATATAGGCAAATCCGGTTTCACCAATGCGCACGTTCTCCACCAGACGGTTGAAGGATACAAAATCGATGGTGGCCCGGATAATGTATTTCTGACCCTGCCAGGTCTTTCTGACCGTAATAATGAAGTGGGGGGTGCCGCGCAGTCCCAGAAATACATCGCTGGTGAAATAGCGGCTCTCGATGGCTTTCTTGAACCAGTCGGCATCGGCGTAACGCGCTTTCCCCAGCTTGAAGGGGCCGGCGTAAGCGATCTGGTCACCCTGCTCGTTAATGATGCCAAGGTCGACAAAGACGGTTCCGTAGACGTTTTGAAGGCGTGCGAAATGTTTACCGATGATGCCGTTCAATTCAAGCTGGCCGAAGTCGATGTTGTCGGCGAGAAAACGGATATTCTGAAGTTTCTCTTCCAGGAACCCGTCGATATTTTGCTTGTGCTTGAGAACCAGCTCTTCGAGATGGTCAAAAACTTTCTCATGATAGGAGGCACTGAACTGGTTGAGGATAATTGCGGTGACGATAACCATGGGTGCCAGGGAGATGATCATCACCAGAAGCACCATATTACGGGTCAGTGATCGGTAGTACGGGGATAAGGATTTGGGTTTCTGGTTCATGGGCCATCCTGGTGTAAAACTATTCTGAGTAAATGGTTAACAACCTCCGCCGCTTCTTACTCAATCAAGTTCGATGCCATATCCGAAAAAAACCGATTATAATTGTAACTATTTGAAAAATATTTATAAAATTAAATGTTCCGCGATAGGTTGGTGAAGTGTAAAAGAACTTGACTGTCAGAAATTTTTACAGGTTGTAAATGATCGGAACAATATATCCGAGATATCGTCAGATCTTTTTACAACTCGAAAAGGCTTTTTACATGCCGAATTCCAAGTTTCTCTATGGCTGATTTTTCTGAGGACTATCCCCCGATGGGTCGAATTCCGGTTGCCCGGCGGATTTCAGCCAGAAAAGGCACGCTGTATTCCCGGGCTCGCTGGGCCCCCTTCTGGAGGGTGGACTCGATATAGCCCGGGTCGGCGACCAGTTCCTCGTAGCGGCGCCGGGGCGCTTCGAGAACCGCATTGATGGTTTCGAACAGAATCTGTTTCATCTCACCCCAGCCGATTCCCTGGGCATAGCGCTGGCGCATGGCAGCGACCGCATCGGCATCGGCAAAGGCCCGGTAGATGGAAAACAGACTGCTGGTATCCGGGTCCTTGGGCGCTTCCGGCGGAGACGTATCGGTTTTGATCTTCATGATCAGTTTGCGCAGTTTTTTCTCCGGTAGGAACAACGGGATGGTGTTGTTGTAGCTTTTGCTCATCTTGCGGCCGTCCAGGCCGGTCAGGACCGCCGAGTCTTCATCCACCACCGCCTCGGGCGGAACCAGCAGTTCGCCAAAGTGATGGTTGAAGCGCAGGGCAATGTCGCGGGCCATTTCCAGGTGCTGGATCTGGTCGCGGCCGACCGGCACCTTGGATGCCTTGAACATGAGGATGTCCGCTGCCATGAGAATCGGGTAGCTGAACAATCCCATGATGATTCCCTGGTCCGGGTCACGGGTGCCGGCGGTTTCGTTTTCCGCCACCGCGGCCTTGTATGCATGGGCCCGGTTCATGAGACCTTTGGCGGTCATACAGGTCAGTATCCAGGTCAGTTCCGGAATTTCATGGATGTCACTCTGGCGATAAAAAATGGCGTTGTCCGTGTCCAGCCCCAAAGCGATCCAGGCCGCCGCCACTTCCATGCTGCTCTGGTTGACCCGCTCGGGGTCGTGGCATTTGATCAGGCTGTGGTAATCGGCCAGAAAATAAAAACTTTGCACATTGCGATCCCGGCTGGCCTCGATGGCCGGCCGGATGGCGCCGACGTAATTTCCCAAATGCGGTGTGCCGGTGGTGGTGATACCGGTCAGAACGATCTGTTTGGACATGAATCCATCCTGTTTTTGGTTTCAGTGGTTAGCATTGTCCGGCACGGCGTGTGGGACCGGTTGCCGGAAAGATCAGGGTCGCGGAAAACAATAAATATCCCCTGAAATCGTCAACAGTGGCTTATACGGTATATCTCTCGGTGAAATCAAGCCATGCGTCATGATTCCCGGTGCTTTTCTTTTAACGGTCGTTGATCCGTATTAGGAAGGATGGTCCGCTGGCCGTCGACGTGTCCGGAACCATGGATGGTGACCAGCGGCGGGGATGCTTTGTTCAACTCAAGCAAAGGATTGGGATAAGGCCACCTGTGTCACCAAAAACGGAAACCCAGTCTACCGCGGACCCGTAGGAGCGGCCCTGGCCGCGAAAATTTGATCGGTCGCAGGCGTGGCCAGTTCCTACCGCCTGCCTCAACCTCCTTCAGCCGAAGCCGCCTATCTCCGCCTTACGCAGTAGGCGCGGCCCATGGCCGCGAAAAAAGCTTGTCGCAGCCAAGGGCAGCTCCTCCTACAACCGAGGCAAGGATGAACTTTAGCGCTGCATTAACCTGCCGTATTTTGTAGGAGCGGTTCTTAACCGCGACCAATCTTTTCCCTAAATGCCTACAGCCTGAACCCCTGCCTATCTATTCTTATCGCAGCCAGGGGCAGCTCCTACAACCGGAGCATGAATGAACGACGGCGCTGCATTAACCTGCCGTGCCTTGTAGGAGCGGTTCTTAACCGCGACAAATCGTTTCCCTAAATGCCTACAGCCTGGAACCCCTGCCTATCTATTCTTATCGCAGCCAGGGGCAGCTCCTACAACCGGAGCATGAATGAACGACGGCGCTGCATTAACCTGCCGTGCCTTGTAGGAGCGGTTCTTAACCGCGACCAATCTTTTCCCTAAACACCTACGGCCTAACCCCCTATCTTCCTTTTCAAGGTTTTCGATGACTTCCATGGGTTGGCCGGCGGCGATCGTTCCAATCAACGGAATGCCGGGACCGAACACATCTCTGTTAAACCGCCAGGCGCGTTTTTCCCCGGTTCGGCCACAAGGTAGCCCTTGTCCTCGAGAAGGTTCAGGATGCGGTGGATGCCGGCCGGACCGCTCAGCCCGAAATGGGCGCAAATTTCGCGCACCGTGGGGGCCATGCGATGCTCCTGCTGGAAAGTAATAATGAATTCCAATACGCTTTGCTGCCTGGGGGTGAGATCGGATGTCATACGGATGCCATGCTTTCTTTATTGAAAAGGGTATCTCCAGGACTCTGCACGCCCTTACCGCCACGATTGAGCACATGGGTGTAGATCATGGTGGTGGATACGTCTTTGTGTCCGAGGAGCTCTTGAACCGTTCTTATGTCATACCCGCTTTCCAGCAGGTGGGTGGCGAAGCTGTGGCGTAGCGAATGGCAACTTCCGGCCTTGGTGATTCCGCTTTTGCGGATAGCGCTCCTTATTGCCCGTTGGGGGACGGTTTCGGAAATATGGTGCCGCCGTTCGATGCCGGTTCTCGGGTCGATGGATCGACGAGAGGCCTGAAAAACATACTGCCACGGCCAACTCCGATTGGCGTTGCGATATTTTCTTTCCAGTGCATATGGCAGATACACGGCCCCAAAGCCATCAGCCAAATCGGTTTCATGAATCTTTTTAACCCGTTGCAAATGCCGCTTTAGCTCATCGACAATGATTTTGGGAAGCATGGTCACACGGTCTTTATGCCCCTTACCATCTCTGACAACAATTTGATGGTAGCCGAAATCCACATCCTTAACCCGCAATCGAACGCACTCCATTACCCTTAATCCGGCACCGTATAATAATTGCCCCATGAGCCAGTGGACGCCATTGAGCTGCAGCAGGATCTGTCTCACTTCCTCACAGGTGAAAACGACTGGAAGCTTGGACGGTTTCTTGGCCCGAATAACATTTTCAAAATTGCCGAGATCCATCTTTAACACCTGCCGATATAGAAAAACGAGGGCGCACAAGGCTTGATTTTGGGTGGAACTAGTTACCTTTCGGTTAACGGCCAAATGGGTTAAGAACGCACTGATATGTTTTTCATTAAGGTCCTTGGGATGCCGTTTGTTATGAAATAGGATGTAGCGTCTTACCCATTCTGTATACGTGTTCTCGGTGCGAATACTATAATGCTTGCACCTTATGACATCACGTACCTGATCGAGAAGCCTCGGCTTAAGTCCGGTTCGGTCAGTGTCAATTGCGGATTCAGGCCGTTGCAGGGTTGATGATTTTAACGGTGTTGCCATGGCGCCTCCGGGATTTGTATCATGCCTATAATGTTATTGAATTATGGGGAAAATTGGTATAACTGTACTTTACATATGCCCGATTCGTTCCAATAATTCATTCTTGTAAAGACCGAATGGTAACATTTGTTCACATGGTAGACCAAGTGGCCCCAATAGTCAAACTATTAGCAGCCCATTTGGGCTGCTAATCCGGCGTGTGCTGGAAATAGAAGCCCAATTGGGCTTCTAAACCGATTTCGTCTGCAAAATGGTCGTATTACAAGGCGGCTATTAGGCCGTCTAAACTAGGTTGGCCGCAGTCATAGACCGTAAATAATAAAGGAGGAAAAATGAAGGTATTAGGTGTGTCAGGGTCGCCTATAAAAAACAGTAACACTGATAGAGCGCTTAAAGCAGTCCTATCAGCAACAGGATGTGAATCGGAATTTATTAAGCTAATAGATTACACCGTTGCTCCTTGCAGAGCTTGTCTAGGGTGTCTCGAAACCAATCAATGCGTTATAAAAGATGATGGTATTAAATTAGCTGAGAAAGCAAAAAATGCAGATGCGTTAGTAATCGCGGGGTTCACCCCATACTCCTCGCTCGATTCACGCACCAAAGCTTTTATCGAACGGTTGTATCCATTACGTCATAAAAATGGATTTATGGCTACCAAACCAGGAGGTGCCGTCATTACGTGCTGTGTCTCAGAAGGTAATGATGCATTACCTCCCGCATGCCAAATGGGTGTTAACGCTGTCCAGTTTTACATGATGGAAGAAGGAATGAACTTTGTAGGTGCTGTGAAAGTTCAAGGGAATGTCCCATGTGTAAAATGTGGAAGTGGAGACGAATGTAAAATGTCTGGCATAAAAATGCTTTATGGAGAAAACGCAACCGTCGATACCGTTGGCATAAAAACATTTGAAGATCAATCAATAGCAGTTGAAGCCGCAACCGAACTGGGAAGAAAAATCGCTCAAGCCTTAAAGAAGCCTTAAACGGCCAACAAATGCATTCACTCAGACCGGTGTTACGCTGCCGCTCCACACCGGCTGGTGATGCTGGCGTTGGTTGCATGAAAAATGAATGAACAAGCTTTACAACATTTCAGATCTGTTTGCAGGCGTGAGTTCCAGTTTCTTATTGACGAATTCGGCTTTGCTTCGGCGCCCCTGCCTAAAGGCAAGTATGTAAATCAGTTCCAGTTTCGCTTGTCTAATGGGGCCATCACTTTAGTTGTTGAGGGCGTTAGTTACGGAATGGATGCCATGGTTTCCCTTGAAGACAAACACGATCGTTCGGTTGGAGTCAGATGCTTGGTACCCGGCTGGAAACCGTTCGCAAAACGAAAAAAGAAAAAGAAGAAAAACATCCTAAACCAAGACCAACAGATCGCGCGGTCAGCAGTATTGCTCAAAGACCATGGGACCGACATCCTTAACGGAGATCTGGAACGTTTCAATAAGATCGGGGATAGAATCAATCATATTATGCAAAGATTCAAAGAACAAAGGGCAACCAACCAATAAATTCAGCCGACCCCAAAAGCCGGGCGGCTGATTAAATCGTTATACGTCGTACCAAAAAGTAATAGGGGGGTAGAGAAAATGTCTATGGATCAGCTAAACAAAATAAAAGAAATACTTGAAAATCATGTCGGAAAAGAAAATCAGATAAGTTCTGGAGATATTGGCCCCCAAATCGGTATCCAAGAGGATGCAACCCACGTTCAAGTACGAAACCTCATTCGCGAAGCCATTGAGAAATTAAGGATACCAATCGGAGGTAGTAGCCGTGGATATTATCTTATTAAAGATGAGGCTGAATTAAAGCAATACACTGATAGCATTGATAAAAGAATGGAAAAGATGAAAAAAAGAAAAGAAATTATTGAGCAAGCTTTTGATGAGTATTATTAATTTCCGTATAACCACTGCTTTCACACTCGACCGGGCGGGTCCAGGCATTTTTTGGGTAGCCTTTTTTTCATTTATTTCTAAAGTTTTTTGACCCATCCCCCTTACCCACCGCCCGGCCGGTGAAGCAATCGTTGGACGAATGCTGCCGAGCAGCAGGAAGTAGATTGAAAGAATGGGCAAAGGAAAGCGACTTAAGAAGTTGAGAAGAACATCCGAAGCATCCTTTTCTGATAAGTTTCAGGAGACGTTTACCAGGAACTTCCAGAAAGAGTTGAAAAACTCCGAATTGTGGGATGAAATTGTTGCCCAGTATGGTGAAAAACGTGCCCTGGAACTCATCAGGGAATGCAAGGCGGAAGTAAAGACAGACATGGAAATAAAATGAAAGCCGGGATTGTTCAGCAGATATTCAACGATCATTTCGAGGAATACCGGAAAGGCCGCATTTTAGATGCCCGGCAATGGCGGGCGGCCTGGGACATCATGACCTGCCAGACGCCGGAAAAGGGATACCATGTGGATGAATGCCCGAACGGCGATTACCGGGTGATCCTGCCCAATTCGTGCAAGAACCGGTCGTGTCCGCGGTGTGGTTCGACCGAGACCCAATTGTGGCTGGAGCGCAGACGGTCTCAAGCCCTTGACTGTCCCTATTTTCATGTGGTGATAACGATCAGTCATGATCTGCATGGCATCTGGAGGGCCAATCGAAAGCTGTTCACGGGGCATATGATGCGTAGCGCATGGGGTTCCTTGCAGGAGCTTTTGAGTGACTGTCGCTGGCTGGGTGGTCTACCCGGGGTGATCGCGGTCTTTCAGAGTTGGGACGATGACCTTCGCGAGCATTGCCATCTTCATTTAATCGTGACCGCCGGCGGCTTGACCCCCGATGGCCGGTGGGTGAGCGCCAGGAAAGACATGCTGGTATACACGCCGGTGCTCGCGTCGAAGTTCAGGGGCAAGTTTCTGGATTCCCTCAGGCAAGGATTCAACCCCCTGACTAAAACCGGCCGGCCGAAGCCGTCGGAGCAGTTACTGTCTCCGCCGCCTGGCAAAAGGGTTCAACAATGCCTGAATCTACTCAACAAGCTCGGCCGGGTTCGCTGGCACGCCGACATCGAGCCGGCTTACGAGCATGCCAACGGGATTTTCAAATACGTCGGCCGGTACATCCGCCGGGGACCGATCTCTGAAAAGCGGATTGTGGGTTATGATGGGGATAAGGTAACCATCGCCTATGCGCATCCGGAAAAGCATGAGAGGCCGACCTTCAAGCTGGATGCACAGACATTTATCCGTCGCCTGTTGGATCATGTACCGGAGAAGGGAACGCATCTGGTCAGATCCTACGGTCTTTTCCATCCAACCCAGTTGGAAAAACTGAATCTGGCACGAGCGTGTCTGGGCCAAAAGGCGTATGTCCCCGGAATCGAGCGACCGACGACCATTGAGTTGCTGCGCCAAATGTTCCCGGATCTTTCTGAAACCCGTTGTCCGCATTGCGGGGAGATACTTCGCACCGTTTTTGTCTACCGTGGCGGCCATACCGAGCCCTGGAGGCTGGCCGCATGACACCATCAACGTCCACTTTTTCAACCGATGCAGATCGCATATGGCATCGTTGCGCCAAAAACATGAAGAAGCCGGCTGCATTTACACAAGTTCACCCGCGTTTAAATGATTTTTCCTCAAACATGGATCAACATTGTGTGAAACTGGCAGGCATGGCATCAGAAAGAGCTTGTTTTGGGAGATTGTGGATTTCAGAAAAATCCATATACTGGATTCCCGTTTGACGCATCGTCCAACCAACAGGATGATACTGACAAGCCTGGTCTTGGTTCTTAATTGCTAAATCGAGGATTTATTGCAAGCTGTTTCCAAAAGGCATAGACCTACTATTAAACCCGGCTTGCAGCATATCCTGAACGTTGGACTAAGCCGCTACGCGGCAGCTAACCCACCAGAATTTCTGTAATTCTTTCCTCATTTCCGGTTTTTCTCCGATTTTATTATAATTCCCTCCATCGGTATAACTCCGAAAATCTCATATTTATCTCATTAATCAAAGGAGGGAACTCATGTCTGAACTACGTCAAAAGATGATCCGGGCAATGGAACTTAAGGATTTCTCACCGAGGACTCAGCAATCCTATTTGTCTGCTGTTGAAGGCCTATCAAAATTTCATCGGAAGTCACCGGATCGTCTAACGCAAACAGAAATCGAAGACTACGTGCTTCACCTTAAAGATGAAGGGAAGAGCGCAAGCACACGCAATGTTATCATTTCCGGGATGAAGTTTTTCTACCAGCATACACTGATAAACAGCGAAATCGCATTGAATATGCCAAGTCGTCGTAAACCAAAAATCCTACCTGAAGTTCTCAGTAGAGAGCAGGTTCGCATGATCATCGATACTCCGGCGGATCTTAAGCATCGGCTGATATTGATGACGGCTTATTCTGGAGGGCTTCGAGTCAGTGAAGTGGCAGCACTGAAAGTCAAAAGCATCGACAGTGCACGGATGGTGATCCGGGTCTATCAGGGCAAAGGCATGAAAGACCGCGATACGCTGCTTTCTAAAAAACTGCTGGAGGAACTACGGGGCTATTGGAAGGTCTATCGCCCGACAGATTGGCTGTTTTACGGTAAACGTCGCGACACTCCCATGAGCATCACATCGATTCAGAGAATGTACCGCCGTGCCAAGAGCGACGCCGGCATCACCAAGGGCAAGGGCATTCATTGCCTTCGCCATTGCTTTGCCACTCATCTGCTGGAAGCCGGCTATGATGTGCGCAAGATACAGCTTCTCATGGGGCATCGCTCGTTGTCCACCACCATGGTCTATCTTCACGTTTCCAGAAACGGGTTGGCCAAGGTCCAGAGCCCGCTGGATTTCATCGAAGAGCCGGAACAACAGGCGCCGCCGTGGGAGGATGACGATGAATCCAATCAATAATTATCCTCAACCAGCAAACCGACAGGTGGAAGTGGCGGATATTTTGCGCTGCCACATCGGTGACTATCTCAAAAGATACAATATGCCGCCGGAGCATTACAGGGTCGTATACGACATTTTAAATTGCCGGACCGCTTATCTTGGCGGGCACGTTGAAATGTGCGATCAATGCGGAGCCGAACGCATCCTTTACAACTCGTGCCGCAACCGGCATTGCCCGAAATGCCAGACCATCACCAAGCAACGCTGGTTGTCCGCCCGGCAGGCTGAACTTTTGCCGGTTAGCTATTTTCACAATGTCTTTACCCTTCCCCATGAATTGAATCCTTTGATTTTGTGCAACAAACCACTCATGCTGGGATTCCTGTTTCAGGCCGCGAGCCAGACGTTACTCGATTTCGGCAAAAATCCGAAGAACGAACTCGGTGGCCAGTTGGGGATCATCGCTATTTTGCACACCTGGACGCAAACATTGATGGATCATTTTCACCTGCACTGCCTGGTGCCTGGCGGTGCGATTGCTGGCAATGGAAAGGAATGGATCAGCAGCAAAGGGGAGTTTCTCTTTCCGGTCAAAGCGCTTTCGAAGGTTTTCCGGGGAAAGTTCATATCGTATCTGGAAGATGCATATAGCAAGAACCAGTTGTGCTTTCCCGGCAATACCCGTGCGTTAGGGACCCGCCAAGGGTTCCGGCGCTTGATCAAACAGCTGTGGTCGAAAAACTGGGTGGTCTATACCAAGCCGCCCATTGAGCGCCCGGAATGGGTGCTCGATTACCTTGGGCGCTATACGCATCGCATTGCCATATCGAATCATCGCATCACTGATTTTTCTGACGGCCGTGTGACGTTCACGATCAAAAACAGAAAACGCAAGACGACTGAAACCGTCACCCTCGATGCGGTCGAATTCATCCGGCGGTTCTTGTTGCATGTACTGCCCAAGCGGTTCGTACGCATCCGGCATTATGGCTTTTTGGCCAACCGTGGCAAGAAAAAGAACATTGGCCTGTGCCGTTTGTTGATGAACTTGTCCCCCGATATCCCCGAGGTGCGGGATCAGTCCGTCCAGGCAATCATGATGGCACAGGCCGGTATCGACATATTGAGGTGCCCAAGCTGCAAACAAGGAATGATGAGAAAGATATACGAAATCCCGGAAGGGTCCGGAAACAGTTCATTCCATATTTTGAGGCCGGTGTCGGTAACCGATAAGGATCCTTAGCAAATCGATCCACGAGCTTGTTTTCCAGGGATAGCTTGAGCGTGCATTTCCAAGGCGCTGAAAGTGATGGGATCGGTTTGCCCTCAGGTCATGAAACGATCGAAATCGGCATTCCCATAAATTGTGAGTGATGCCGAAAAGGCTTGGTTACCCGGTGTTTTCACCCATTCAACAATCACGATCACCCCCAGGATTCTGATTCTGCCCTTGCACCAGAACCAGCGAGGCAGTCCTCTGTTTACAATCCCCATATTAAATGGTAGTCATTTCAAGAATGTGTTCCAAATTGTCTTAGTCCAACCAGTTTTATCCATCATCCCGCATCGCGCTAAAAGATCTTCGGCATTGAATCAGCACCGTCATCTGTTGGGGGGTCTGTCGTTTCAATGGTTGGCGGGACGACGGATAAAACTCTATACGTTAGCAAATGAAAAAAATACGCGAAAAGAATTTTTTTACAAAAAGTTTGAAGCAAAACGAAAAAATAAAATTGTAGTAGAGCAAAAGGAATTCGCAAATATAAAAATCCCGGTAAACCAAAGGAAATAAAAAAATATTTTCTGATTACAGGAAATCCTTTTACAAAAAAAATAAGGTAAAGCGAAAGTTTTCGCACAACAAAAATATTCAGAAAAAATAAAAAAGTACTATTAAATCAAAGGCATAGTGATATAATAAAGTTGCTAACAAATCATTACAAGGGACAAGCGGACAGCGTGGTTTTTTGAAATTTAGTCTTGCTGGCCAACTCCCAAATTATTCAAAATTCATAGCTGTAAATCCCGCTTGCCCCTGAATTCAACCGTTAGCAAATAAAAAACATGGTACGCGAAAAGAATTCTTCTAAACAAGTTTGAAGTAAAACAAAAAAATAAAAATTGTAGCAGCGCGAAAGGGATTCGCAGATATAAAGATCTCGATAAAATCAAAGGATATAAGAAAAATCTTTTCGGATTCCATGGAATTCTTTTACAAAAAATATACGGTGAACAATACCTTTGTCACTTTGCATTTTGGCTGATCTTAATCAAAAGTTACTTTTGAAAAAACAAACAAAATCAAATAGGTTACAAATTACAAAAAAGTTGATTTTCTCTTATTTTTCAATTTGGCGAAGGTCTTGATGAAACGAAAAAATTAAAGTTCGTAGTTAAGCAAAGATTTTTTCAAAACAAAAATATTCAGGAAAAAATAAAAAAGTACTATTAAATCAAAGGTATAGTGATATAATAAAGTTGCTAACAAATCGTTTCAAGGGACAAGCGGACAGCGTGGTTTTTTGAAATTCAGTCTTGCTGGCCAAATCCCAGGTTATTCAACTTCATAGCTGTAAATTCCGCTTGCCCCTGAACTCAGCCGTTAGCAAAAGAAAAAAAGATAGTGCGAAAAGAATTCTTTCAAAAAAAGTTTGAAGTAAAACAAAAAAAATAGTGCGAAAAGAATTCTCCTGCAACGTTTGAAGCAAAACGAAAAAAAAATTGCAGTAGAGCGAAAGGAATTCGCAAATATAAAAATCTCAATAGACCAAAGGAAATAAAAAAATATTTTCTGATTCCAAGAATACTTTTACAAAAAAATACACGGTGATGCAAAGGTTATCGCACAACAAAAATATTCAAAAAAAATAAAAAAGTACTATTAAATCAAAGGCATAGTGATATAATAAAGTTGCTAACAAATCATTACAAGGGACAAGCGGACAGCGTGGTTTTTTGAAATTTAGTCTTGCTGGCCAACTCCCAAATTATTCAAAATTCATAGCTGTAAATCCCGCTTGCCCCTGAATTCAACCGTTATGTGTAATATAGGTTCTAAATGAATAAGCTTGATATCCCACACATATTCAAATCAGAGGCTAATGACTTAATAAAGGCCAGAGAGACAGCTATTCAAATTCATGGAACTGCTGACATTAAAGCTGCCGGTAATGAAATTGAGATGGAAGTGCGCAGCTTTTTGAAAAGAATGCTACCTAAAAGTCTTTACGTTACACAAGGTCATCTGATTGACAGAAATGGTTTTGTTAGCCCCCAGCTGGACGTAATAATTGCAGAAAAAACAAGCTTGCCATCACTGCTTACAACCAAGGATGGTACTGAATATATACCTATTGATAGCATCTATGCTATCGGTGAAATAAAATCGACTTACTATAAGAACAAAAAATATGAAAAACGATTTTGTGAAGTAGTCACTCAAATCAAAACAGAGATGGCTCATCAAGAAATTCCCAATACTGCATACAATGGTGTTCTTAATGATGACACAATTATGCGAGATATGTATATAGGCTCAGCCAACAAAACTTTAAATAAACTCTATTCATTCATGATCTATATTGATGGCGGCGACTTTAACCCAGACGAAATAGCAGAGCACTACCAAACCACACCATTGAGCTATTTACCAAATTTGACCGTACTCCTTGACAGGGGTGCCATTTGCTACGCTAGCTTATCCGAAAACGGCCTAAAAACCGCAAGGTACCCTGATGAAGAGGATGGTAGTGAGTTTGATTGGCTTTTTTATCATCTAAATGGCGAGAGTGAAACTGGTTCTCCCGAAGGAAACCATTTGGGCTTATTGTACTACAATCTTTTGTTGCACATTACTAACTCATTTATAGAACCACCAGACCTTACACAATATATGTCGTCTATGTTTGTTGGGCGGTTGTCTACATCAAAATGGATAGGTAAAAGCAAAACATAACCAATAAATTCAGCAGACGCAAAAAGCTGCGCCGCTGATTTAGACGTTGTGCTTTCAAACGGGAGCGGATAATCCAATAATCCTTATTTTCAGATTCGCAAAATATGGAGTTAACCAATGAAGCAAAAACGGAAGCCCCTTGGATCTGCAGTCGGTTTATCAATAAGCAGACATATTGCGCTATTGGATCTTTTCGAACTTAAAGAGTTTCATTTACAAATTGAAAGTAACTTTAAACGTGAGATTGTGCAGATATCTGGAAAATATGAGAATCAAATAAAAGAATTAAATGCCTCACAAAAAAAGGAGTTGGCAGATTTTTTGGGAGGAGAAACTTTAGCAATAAAAACCTATATGTTAATGCACAGAAAGAACATGATAGTATCGCTTTGCTCCTTCATAGAAACAAAGTTAAATGGTCTTTGCCGGAGCTTGTATAAAAAAACAATTACCCTGAAAAACACACAGACTTAAAAAAGGACACAGGAATTACAAAGGCCAGAAAATATATTACAACTTATACTGAAATGGATTTTTTAAAGTTCAATTCTGAATGGAGCAAATTGAAAAATTTATGTAAAATTCGGAATTGTATCATCCATTGTGGCGGGGATATAAAATTATCCAAAGAGAAAAAAGAGATCTCTGTATTAGAAGATCTTGTCAAAACTTCAAAATGGTTGTCACTCAAAGGGAAACGGCATTTAGAGCTTGAAAAGGAATTTGTTGATGAAACATTAGAGGTTGCTTCCACTTTTATTGAAAAATTGTATGAAGAATATTTTCAATGGATCAAAAGCAAAGAATTGGAATCAAGCTTATAAAAAGATTGATTAGCTGAAATTAAGGATCATACATTATTTTCATGATTGTTACGGAAAAATATTGCACAACAAAACGCTGGAGAGGGACCAGGCTTACAGAGCGGCCTTTCGGAAGTCCCTGCTTCAGGAAAATTTAAACTTTTATCGGAGCTTTTTGGGTTTAAAAGCCTGGCCCCTCAGCTCCCCGTTAGGAAAACACCAAGTAGGAGTAACTATGCCAAGATATGAAATACAAGGTAAGGGCAAGGATACCGGGCGAAAAAGAAAGCGTACCTACTCCGCTGCGAGTGAATCAGAGGCAAGGCAACTAGCTGAAGAGGATGGCACATTGATTGAAGAAGTCACCGAAATTCCGCCTGATCCCCCAACGCAGAGGCAGATCGATTACGCAAAAGACCTAGGTATATCCATTCCTGCAAACGCAACGAAAGATGATGTGAGCGATCTGATTTCTCTAAAAGTAGATAGAGATAAACCTTCTACCGAGAGACATAAAAAATTCGCAAGAGCGTATGGTATCGAATTCACAGACTATATTGGAAAGAAAGCTCTATTTAATCGAATTCAAGCAGCATTGGTTTCTCCAGGTCGTGAAAAGAAACTTCTTTCATGGTTTACGTTCAGAGTTTATCGAGAACTAATAAGCGGCGCTGACAACGCGCCAATTGACGCTCCTGATGACCCAATAATTGAAGAAATTGCAGAAGAACTTGTAACTGACGAAAAAATTTTAAAGTCAGTTCGCCGCTATGAAGGTAGTGAGCTAATTTGGTTCGGTGAATGGACTTCACCTGATGGTTATGTGCATACGGGAGGAAGTAATCGCACAGCAGCATATAAACAAGTATCTTCAATGCTTAAGGAACGAGCACAATTCCCTAAAAATGAACAAAAAAAGGTGCGTTCTTCAGCTCACGCAAGAGATGGAAATCAAAAGGATAGAAGTGAGCCAAAAGGATGTCTTTCTGTCATGATGGTTGTGCTTTTGATATCTGTAGGTGTTGTCTTGTCAATAGCGTGGATTGGAAAAATCTTTGCCTATCGGGATAGGGAGTAGCCTCGCGGCCACCCCCTCCCACACCACCCGGCATACGGATCGCGTACCAAGGCGGTTCGGCTGATCAGGAAGGTTATTGAGCAGGCAGGAATAGTCCTCGTTCGAAGAAGTAACGGTTTGGTAGAGCAAATATCACCCACTTGACCTTGCTCATGCGCCAGTACTTTTTGCGGGCGTTACCGCAAAGCATGGCGTCCTTATGCGCAATGCCAAGCTTTTTGAGGTTTCGGACCTTGGTCCTGGGGTTTTTCCATTGTTTCCAGACAACGCACCGCAGCCGGCGGATGATCCAGCCATTGAGTGACTTGAACAGGTGCCTGGCTTCTGTCAGGCGATAATAGTTCCACCAGCCAATCAGGTACTGATTCAGATCTTTGATAATCTGGCTCAGACTTCTCCCTTGATTACGGTTCGTCAGTTCCCGGACTCGCTCCTTGAAACGTGAAATTGTTTTCCGGTGGATCCGGATCTTGGTCTGTCCACACATACTGATAAAGGTAAATCCCAGGAATTTGCGGAGCCATGGTCGGCTCACTGCGCTTTTCTCCTCGTTCACCTTGAGCTTGAGCTTCGCGGTGATGAACTTCGTGATGCTCTTGTTCACACGCTCGGCGGCTTTCCGGCTTTTGCAGTAGATCCTGAAGTCGTCAGCATACCTGACGAATTGGTGACCCCGCTTCTCCAATTCCTTATCCAGTTCATCGAGTACGATGTTGGAGAGCAACGGCGACAGAGGACCACCCTGGGGCGTTCCTTCTATGCTGGGACTGACAAGCCCCCCGATCATCGTTCCGGCCGTAAGGTACCGGCGGATCAATTTCAAGACCCGTTTGTCCCGGACCCTGGTGGCCAGCCGGCTTAAAAGCCGGTCGTGGTTAACTCGGTCAAAAAACTTGGACAAATCCATGTCAACCACGTGGGTGTACCCGTCCAGCAGATAGCCTTTGGCTTGTAGGACAGCGTCATGGGCTGATCGTCCTGGTCTGAATCCGTAGCTGTACTCAGAAAAGGTCGGGTCCCAGATCTGCTCCAATACCTGAGCTATCGTCTGTTGGATAAGGCGGTCCAATACCGTGGGGATACCAAGCAGGCGGACACCGCCATCCGGTTTGTCGATCTCCTTCCTTCTGACCGGTAAGGGACGATAATCCCCATTTAGCAGGTCCTGCTTGATCTTCGGCCAGTGCCTTTTCAGGTACCCTTTCAAGTGGTTGGTTTTCATGCCGTCCACACCCGGGGCGCCTTTATTGGCAACGACCTGGTTCATTGCTCTGAGCACATTACGTCGTTCGAGAATCAACTCCAACAACTGCTCTCTGCCTCCCAGACTTTCGGCAAGCCGCGACGCTACAAACATTTCCATCTGCTGTGGCTTTATGTTCATAAGTACACGTCTCCTAATGGTCATTTTCATTTACCCGTACCATTCGGGCCGGGCACCGTTCGGGCCTTTCACCGGGGTGAGCCTCCTGTTACGCTTGACCCGCGGGTAGCTCGCGCATCTCGTTTCCTCCGGTTACATTATGCCCTCTGCTGACTCCCGCTGCACGGTGGGCGCACCTTGCGGTTTGCTCACTCGGATCATCTGCCGCCGCCGGATCCTTTGGTTTCGTGTCCCTCTCCATAGCGGAGTTTGGCTCATCGCCGGTCAGGAGCCGGTCTTCCGACGATGCCGGGGGTTTTGGTGGCCGGAATCCCCCCTACCGGCAATTTCACACGACAAGTCCCGAGATGCAGCGGGCCTCCCGGGGTAAACACACATCTTTCGGTACGTAAGCGCCGAGTATACGAGCACTGCCTGAGATGGATAGAGGACTTAACCTTGTGTTGCAGGCTGGTCCCACAGATGCGCGCCTGACTCGATTTCTGTTCGTCACCCCGTACCTTCGCGACGGCCCTGCCGCAGCAGGGCGGCTTCCTCCCCAGGCACCGTTGCCGGATACCCAGTTGCCATGTCGCTACACCCTTCGCCTCCATCGGGCTGGGTCTAAGACTTGCCAAGCGATCCAACCGACTGATATGCTTGGCTCACTTTTAAGATGTGTGCCGTGCCCGGCACACAACCATGCAAATTCAGCCGACGCAAAAACCGCGCGGCTGATTTGCGGCGTTCTACCTCTTGCTACTTGACAAACAAATTCACTGTTGTACAATTGTCCAGAATACATATTCTGGAGGTAAACATGGATGTTGTAATTGATACATCTGCATTGATTGCAGTTATTGCCGGCGAACCTGAACGTCGTAGGATTATCGAATTTACTACTGGAAATACACTTATCGGGCCTGGTTCTATTCCCTGGGAAATCGGCAATGCCTTCTCGGCAATGTTCAAGCAGAACAGGTTGACACTTGATGAAGCTCGGAAGGGTCTTGTGATTTTCGATAGTATCCCTTTGCGCTATATTAAACCAGATTTTGTTAATGCCTTGAAAATATCCAAACAAGCCAATATGTATGCATACGATGCCTATTTCCTGGATTGTGCTATTAGGCATAAAGCACCGCTATTAACGTTGGATCAAAAGCTAAAGAGAGCTTCTCAAAATCTCAACGTTGAAACCATGGAGGTTTAAAATGCAAGTTTATACTTATTCAGAAGCCAGACAAAAGCTTGCTATAGTTCTTGAAGAGGCTGAAAATACTGGAAAGGTACTAATTCGGAGGAAAGACGGAAGAACTTTTGCATTGGTTCCGGAAAAGATCGCTTCTTCACCTTTAGATGTTCCTTCAATTAAAGCGCGTATTACAACACAAGAAATAGTGGATATTATTCGAGAAGGAAGAGAAAGGTAGAACAAATCAGTTCACCTGACCGGAAAATTTGTGGCATTTTCCGTAGTTACCTTGTGTTCACAAAACTTTGCATTTGCCGGCTTCATCATAACTTTGCCGGCAGGTGACTTAAGCGTGTGTGCCGGGCATGGCACAGAACTAGCGAGGTGCAAGTCCTCGTACCAGGTGATCGCGGAGCCTAAGGTTAGGAGAAGGGCAAGGGCGTCGTCGTGAGGCGGGGTCTGGAGGAAGCCCAATCCGAAAGCGCGGGGCGACGAACAGGAACCGGATCTGAGGTGTGGTACATCCGGGACGAGTGGGCACGTGACCACGAAGTCCTCCATCCGCAATTGGGGTGTGCTTTATAAATCCGGCGTTTACGCGCAGAAAGCGTAACTTCTCAAAAAGTCCGGGTAAAGAGCAAAAAAAGTCTGGACAACATCGATGCGTTGTATTATGAAAACAATGCATGAACCCATTAACACGACTTCCAAAAATTCCTTCGGATCAACTTACTCCTCTCGTTGCCGAATTGCTTGGAACCATCCAACTGCAAATGGAGGAGATGCAGCTTTTAAAAGATGAAATAGCCAGATTAAAGTGTCAAAAGCCTAAGCCTAAAATCAAACCTTCCAACCTTGAGAAGGAGACAGATAAAAAGAAGTCATCGAAAAAAAAGCCAAAGTCTCATAAAAAATCAAAGACCAAAAAACTCGAAATCAATCAAGATATTCCTCTTAAACCTGAAAATTTACCTCCAGGCAGTAAGTTCAAAGGATATCAAGATTATGTTGTACAAGACCTTGTCCTCGCAAGCTGGAATATCAGATACCGAAGGGAAAGATGGCAAACTCCTTTGGGAGACTACGTCATCGGCCAATTGCCTAAAGATGTCGATGGCCACTTTAGCTCAAGCCTTGTTTCGTTTGTTCTATACCAGCATTACGGTTGTTGCGTGACTCAACCATTGATCCTTGAGCAATTACATGAATTAGGCGTAGATATCTCATCCGGTCAAGTCAACAACATCATAATCAACAATAAAGAGCGATTTCACAACGAAAAGGCTCTAATTTTATCAACTGGACTCCAAATATCAAACTATATCAATGTTGACGATACCGGTGCCAGGCATAAGGGTCAAAATGGTTACTGTACTCATATAGGCAATGAATATTTTGCATGGTTTGAAAGTACGCCAAAGAAAAATCGCGTTAATTTTCTGGAAATTCTTCGTGCTGAACATACGGACTATGTAATTAATAGCGACGCAATAGAATATATGTCCGTCCATGGGCTTCCTGATTACCAGGTTGCCAAGTTTATGCATATCAAAGGCGAAACATTCAATGATAGAGAACAGTGGAGCGCTTTTCTTTCTTCTAACAGGATTGTCTCGAACCTCCATATCCGGATTGCCACAGAAGGCGCCCTTGTCGGAAGTATCATATCTCATGGTTACAACAAAGACTTAGCCATTATCAGCGATGATGCCGGACAGTTTAATGTGTTTCTTCATGCCCTGTGCTGGGTTCACGCTGAAAGGACTATTCATAAACTAATTGGATTTACAACTGAGCAACAGAAACTCCTTACAGCGACTCGATCAGATATCTGGCAACTGTATCGAGATTTAAAAGAATATCAGCTTCAACCGGACAACAACATGAAAATTGAGTTAGAAAATCGATTTGATGAACTTTTTACTCGCAAAACCGATTTTGCCACACTGAATTTAGCTCTGAAAAGAATATATCTAAACAAATCAGAACTTTTATTGGTTTTAGAAAGGCCGGATATCCCACTACACAATAATTTAAGTGAACGAGATATCAGAGAATACGTAAAAAAACGAAAAATAAGTGGTTCAACTCGAAGTGACATCGGGAAAAAGTGCCGTGACACATTTACCAGCCTAAAGAAAACCTGTCGGAAGCTAAAAATTTCTTTTTGGGACTATCTCAATGATCGAATCTCAAACAAAAATAAAATCCCTCCAATTTCTGATCTCATGAAATTTCAAGTGGCTCAGTCAGGCCCATAGGTGCTCCTATTGACCCGGACTTTTTGAGAAGTTACCAGAAAGCTCTGTGTCTTACCCCGGGAGATCTGTACGGTGTCTTTTGAAATATAAAGACTGAGGGTGGAGTAATTCACTCTGAGCGCTGTACAGAAGTCAGCAGAAGGCATAGTAGTCTAGGAAGTCACGCCAAAGCGTGATTGGAAACGAGCCGTGAGAAGCGGAGGACTCACCCGACGAAGGCCCGAACGGTTCCCTGAGAAGGGAAGTGGCCAAAGATCCGTGGTCAATTACTGAGCGGGACATATGAACCGCAACCAGTAAGACGAGTAGGAATACCTAAGCTTGGCGGAGGGATACGACAGCTTGGTATCCCCACCGTGCTGGATCGATTTATCCAGCAGGCATTATTGCAGGTATTGCAGGAAGAGTGGGACTCAACCTTTTCTGATTTCAGTTATGGATTCAGACCCAAGAGGAGCGCCCACCAAGCCATTAAACAGTCCCAAAGGTATCTCAAACAGGGATATCGCTGGGTTGTTGACATGGATCTCGATAAGTTTTTCGACCGAGTAAATCACGATAAGCTGATGAGCGTGGTCCTGAAACGTGTTAGAGATAGGCGGGTAAATGATCTGATTCAAAGTTTTCTACGATCCGTAGTAGAGCATGAAGGAAGTTTAGTTAAAACGGAAATGGGAACTCCACAAGGCGGGTTATGCAAAGCTTTGCATAATCCGCCTTATGCGAAGTTCGCGATTATGCAAAGTAAATCGCTTAATGTACAATATTTCCAACACATGCACTGAATTTACTTTGCATAATATCACGACTACTTCAGATTTGAAAGCCATTCCAACAATGCAGCGTCTTTATTCCAATCGGGAAGATTGCTATCTACCAGAGTTGGATAGGCGTTTTCGATGGCCTGACGTTTCAATTCGGTATCACACTTTGCGTAAATTTCGGTGGTTTTGATATCCTCATGTCCGAGAAAATCCCTGATATAGATAAGGCTAACGCCAGCCTGCAGCAGGTGCATTGCTTTGCTGTGGCGAAACATATGTGGCGTCACTTTTTCCGGCATGCTTGCAGATATCTTTTTCGCCGAAACAACATACTGAGAGATGATGTAGGCAATGCCTTCCTTAGTGAGTTTGCTACGATGCTTGTTGACAAAAAGCGGATAGTCCTTTTTCCAATCTTTATCAAGGGAATGCTCCTGAAGGTAATGTTGAAGCAAGGTCAGAGTATTTTTCATTAGAGGAACTCTGCGCATCTTATTGCCTTTTCCAGTGAGGATAAGCAGTGCCGGATTGTCCACTACAACATCCCGTACCCTGAGATCGGCTAATTCCTGCACTCTGCATCCTGAATCATAAAGAACACTCAAAAGCGTCAGGTTTCGTCGGCCTTTCACGGTCATTTTATCCGGCTGTGACAGCAAAAATTTCATCGCCTCCGGTGTCAGATGTGGCGCCGACGGCTTGGAGGCCTTCTTGACCGGTATGGCAATGACCTTTTGGAAATGAAGGATTCCTGATGGTTCCTCGTATTGAGCATACCTGAAAAAGGAATGTATGGCTGCAAGCCTTTGGTTACGGGTTGCAGTGCTACATTTACGTTTCTTTTCAAGCCATTCGAGAAAATCAGCAATCATTACATGGGTCAGCATGCCCATGTTCAGCTTTTCGGCAGGTATATCCTTCTCTTCCTGACAGTAACGGAGTAGCAATTTAAAGGTATCACGGTAGGATGCTATCGTATTGTTACTGGCATTTTTCTGTCGAGGCAGATACACGGAAAGAAATCCAGTAAGGTGAGTTGCAAAATCAGTAGGTTTCATAGCCATTACCCTCCAGTCGAGGAATGATATCAGGATAACACCCTTCGAGTTTGATGGATATATCTGGAAAGATATCAGCTGTAAGTCTGAGGTAATAGGTTGTTTCCTCAAAGGAATCGTGTCCCATATATGTTTTCAGTACAGGAAGATATGCGGCAATGTCTTTCCCTTCCATCACCCATTTTTTCAGACACTGGCAGGCATATGTATGACGAAAATCGTGTACTCTCGGACCTTTTCCTCTTCCGCCATGAGAGATGCCGGCTCTCCACAGGAATCGCCTGAAATTGTGGTAAACATTTCCTACAGTCATTGGCTTTCCTTTAAGTCCTGGGAAAAACCAATCAGACCCCTTTGAAAGGTTATGCACATTTTCAGAGTAGTTCCGGCATCGACCGGTAAGCTCGTCTGACATGGCAACCAAACGGCTATTGTCTTTTTTTGAATGATGAATGCTCAGTATGCCTGCATCCGTATCCACATTTTCGACCTTCAGAAGTCTTGCTTCGGAAGACCGAAGGCCGCAGGCGTAAACTAGCCGGAAAAATACCGGCATGATGAGATGGCGATATGGACATTCACCGACGTAGCAGCATTGATCCGTCTGATGGAAGAATCGTTTCAGTTCATTTTCCGTATAGATGTGAGAAACATACTGCTGTCCCGCCGGGTAATATCCTTTTGGGAGGACGTATGCGCCAATTCCAATATTTTCCATATACACGGCAAGCTGCCGCAAGATAGAGGCTCTTGCACACTGATTGGCCTGTGCCTCATAGTTCCTTTTTGAGCACCACTCCAATACTATTTCCTTTGAAAGGATCGATGCTTCGGGATATTTTTCAGCGGTAAAGGAGGAAAATCTTGATAGATGCGCCGTTTCTGCCTCATATTTATACCCGACCGCTTGCTTCAAGCCGACATGGTTTTTGATATGCTCTGCAAATGGACCTCTGAACGGGTAGTTTCTCATGAGCCCACCTCCGGAGTATGCAGACAGCATTCTTTAAGCTTATTGATGCCCACCTTCAAATAGACTGCTGTAGCGTCCGTGTCCGTATGACCCAGAATATCCGAGATGACAGCAAGCGGTGTGTCATGCTCAAGCATTCTTGAAGCTGCCGTATGACGAAGAGAGTGCATACCACGGTGCTTCTTCAAAGTAGGCAGATGTGCAATCCGCATATAATCACGGATTATCTGATACAGATGATCATTTTCCGAAAAGGGAAGAAATGGCGCCACGTGCCTTACAAAAAGAACAGGCAAATCCACTTTTGGCCTGCCGTATTTCAGATAATCAATGACAGCCCATCCAACTTCGGAAGGAATCGGCAGGGTTACTGTTTCCCTTGTTTTTGATTGGATAAATGTCAGTTTCTTCGTTCCCCAGTCGAAACAACCAAAAGTGAGGTTTTTGATATCAGTGACTCTAAGACCCAACACGCAGGCAAGGAGGATAATGGCATAGTCCCGTTTTCCCTTTGGATTTCCTCGATCAATGGCGCCTATCAGTGCATCCAACTCTTCTTTCGTCCAAACGGATGGGATGCGTGTCTGTTTACGAGCCTGAATCATTGGTGTTTTAGAAGCCAGATCCGTTTGTAGGATGTTCTGTTCCTGCAAATACCTTAAAAAAGAACGTATGGAGCAGATGTTTTGTTCCACAGTCTTATAGGTGTAACCGGCCAGTGTTCGTATATACCCGTTGATAACAGGAAGCTCGACATCGTGACAATCACGGATTCCCTGGGAAACAAGATAATCCATGAAACGCTCCGATTGCTTCACGTAATGATTTACGGTTACTTTGGAATAATCCTTGTGCTCACAGTATCTTTTAAAATCCTTGATGACACCTATGTAATAGGAATCTGTAAGCAGTTTCCTATGTTTATAGTACCGTCTAAGAACAGTGTGGTGGAGTTGGAAGTCTCCAATCATACGGATGATGCGGAGTTCTTGCGTATCCTTCTGGGATAGGGTTTTATCAAAATCCTTTTCAAGGATCTGGTAGTGGTGTTCGACATAGTCGATTCCAAGTTGCTCGGAATAGAAAATCTCATCCCGCCCTTCAGCGAACTGAATAATTTTCTTCCAACGGTTGCGGTAAAACTTCATGGAGCCTTCGGTGTAACCGAGCCGAAGTAGCTCCTGCTCCAAATCCTGTAAAAGCTCTTCCAATGGTTTCTTTTGCATAAAAAGTATCTCCTTATAATGATTTTTTGAGCTTTTGCTCAGTCTCATTGGCGGAGATTATGCTTATTAAATCAAAAAGAAACCCTTGAATTAAGACGAATTTTATGGCTTACTTTGCATAATTACTTTCTTTGCATAAGGAGGGCCGTTGTCTCCGTTGCTGGCTAACCTTCTGCTTGATAAGCTGGATCGTGAACTTGAGCGACGAGGTCACCGGTTTGTGCGTTATGCGGATGACTGTAACATCTATGTCAGAAGTAAACGGGCCGGAACGAGGGTTTTGCGAAGTATCAGCCGATTTTTGAATTGTCACTTAAAGCTCTCAGTTAATGAGGCAAAAAGTGCGGTTGATCGGCCATGGAAACGTCAGTTTCTAGGGTTTACTCTCAGCTCTCGCCAGAACAGACGCATTAGCTTGAAGGCGATCAAACGTTTCAAGGATAGGATTAGAGAAATCACCTGTCGAACACGTGGTAGACGTATCGAAGTAATTGTGAAGGAGCTTCGCCGGTTTATGTTAGGCCGGCATGCGTACTTTAATTTCACAGAGGTGCGGCACGTTCTAAGAGAACTGGACGCCTGGATTAAAAGACGTCTTCGGTGTTACCTCTGGAAGCAATGGGGTCGCCGTGGCTATTGGGAGTTGAGAAAGCGTGGAGTGAGTAGAGATCTTGCTTGGAATACGTCGAAATCGGCGCATGGTCCATGGAGGCTGAGCCGCAGTCCGGGTTTAGCTTTTGCATTACCGGCAAAGTATTTCGCACGTCTAGGATTGCCAAGACTGTTTGTAAAACCGACTTAATCAACCGAACCGCCGTGGTACGTGATCCGTATGCCCGGTGGTGTGGGAGGAGGGGAGTCGTGAGGCTCCTCCCTATCCCGATTGGGCTTGAAAATCCAGCAAGCAAAAAACAATTATAATTTTCCAAAAACTTCATTTTTTATTGACCAGTTGGTGTTCGGTGTGTATTATTACACATATGGATAGCAAAAAAATCATAAAGGCAATAAAAAAGAAAGGCTGGGTGCATATCCGTACAACTGGAGGTCATTGGCATTTCCATCATCCTGAGCAAGCAGGAATTGTCACTGTGCCCCACCCCAAAAAAGATATTCCTATCGGCACCCTAAAAAGTATTGAGAAACAAGCCAATATGGAATTTAAGCAGGAGGTTCGTAATGTCTAATTATATCGCGGTAGTGCATAAAAATTCTTCAAGTGATTATGGGGTATCATTTCCTGATTTTCCTGGTTGTATAACAGGAGATAAATCTATTGATACAGTGAAAGACCTTTCAAGTGAAGCATTATCTGGCCATATTCAGACCATGAGAGAGTTCGGAGAAAAAATCCCTAATCCAACAAAGTTAGATGACATTGTTGCAGATCAAGATTATTCGGATGCAATTGCTTTTTTTGTTGTATCTGCCCCAGAAGTAAAATCAAAAACTGTTCGAGTGAATATCACATTACCGGAAAATATATTGCATCAAATAGATGTAACTGCAAAAAAAAGAGGTATGTCACGGTCATCATTTTTAACTCATGCTGCTCAAAATGTGATGCATTCATAACTACCTATAAGTATAAAAAATCACAGCAAAAAAATAGCCCAACAAGACAAATTAACACGGACTGGCTTACTGCGGCTCTTTTTGCAACACTTTAGTTTCACAAACTTTATTTCCTTTTCAGCCTTTGCCGCTTATATACGCCAGCCGGTTATTTGCGGCGTTCTCGGCGGCTGCGCCGCCGAGAATCGCGGTGCTGACCGGCACCGCGATTAGCCAGATTATCACGAGGACGCCAAAATAATACCGCCAACATATAATACCTAAAGTTTCCCCTTTTTGAAAGCAGCCCGGCGGGGTGAGTACTACTGAAGAATATTAATATTTCCTGTAATAACAGATGGTTAGCAAAATGGCGGTCGCCTGTAACCTATTGAAATCATTACAGATATCGGGACCGATTTTTGGCAATATGATCAAATATTTAGTTAATACAGTATGTTAATGTTGATTGCGAGGCTCGGTTGTGGTATGTTTCTTCTTCCACAAACAAACAACCCAACCGGAGGCCTCGCATGCTTATCCTACACGACATCCTTGAAAAACTCAAAAACGAATTTGCTCAGTCCAGTAAAGGTCAGGAACGGGGAATATGGTTCGTATACACGATCGTGGCGATCATTGTTCCTTTCGCCTCATCGAGGACCTCAAACATTCTACGGTGCTTGAAGACGGTGTTCGGCTTTTCCGGGATCAGTCGTAAAAAGTTCTATACCTTCATGGCATCCCCACGGATTCCATGGCAACGGTTATGGCCCACGCTGTGGAAATTGATTCCGCTGCCAACGACCGGTGGGCGGTTAATGCTGGCTCTGGATGACAGTATCAACGCCAAGACAGGCAAGAAGATTTTCGCCTGCGACAAGGTTTTCGATCATGCTGCCAAGCAAAACCAGTCCAGGTATCCGTGGGCCCAGAACATCGTTGCTGTGGGGTTGTTGAAGATGATCAAGGGACGTTGGGCCTGTCTGCCGCTGAGTTATCGTTTCTACCTCCTGAAGAAAACCATCGAACGAATGAACCGTGACAGCAATGGACCGGAAGTGACATTCAAGAGCAAGCTTGCCATGGCGGTCGACATGATCGGTGAGATTGCCGCGGTGTTTCCCAGAAAACGGATTGTCATCATCACCGACTCATGGTTCGGCAATGGCGGCCTGTGGAAGCCATTGAAAAAACAGTTGGGCATATGGGTGGATATGATTTCCAGGCTTCGATCCAACAGCACAATATTTGAACTGCCG
The DNA here is from genome assembly GCF_009689005.1 of Desulfosarcina ovata subsp. ovata. Lineage (NCBI taxonomy): Bacteria > Pseudomonadati > Thermodesulfobacteriota > Desulfobacteria > Desulfobacterales > Desulfosarcinaceae > Desulfosarcina > Desulfosarcina ovata. The sequence continues at coordinate 231,565 of NZ_AP021879.1, forward strand.
CCACCTCCGACCGGACGACAAGGCCGCCCGCGTAAATATGGCCGCAAGCTGGGGAATGCGGCAGCGTTGGCCGTTCGATTCAAATCGCTGGCAAAAGAATACATCGTCAACCTGTATGGCCGCAACCGGAACATCGTAGCCTATGAACGCGTGGTGATGCTCAAGACCATCCGATGTGCGGTCAAGGTGGTCTGGGTCTATCGTAAGACACAGTGGGTGGCACTTTATTCCACCGACCTGTCCCTTTCGGCTGAGCAGATTATCGAATACTATGGGGCCCGCTGGAAGATCGAAGCCTTATTCAAGGAATTGAAAAACGACATCGGCAGCGCTGACACGCAAAGCCGTCATCCGCAGGCCGTCAGCAACCATCTGCACTTTTGCATGCTGGCGACCACCGTCGCCTGGATTTACGCCAGCCGGGTCGAGAAAACGCCATCTCGCCGGCATGCCGTCGGCGGCCGCCGTCATTTTGCCTTTTCGGATGTCCGCCGATCCGTTACAAAGGCCGCGATGGACAAGGATTTTGGTAGGCTCTTCCCGGTGCCACGCAAATCCGTCTTTAATTCTCTCGTGGACGTACTGCTGCGCATGGCGGCTTGATTGAATTTAGGAAACTTTAGATATAATACTATGGAGGAATTAAAGATGAACAGAGTAAGTATTAATGGTTTGTTAAAACCTACCACAAATGAAGTTGTAAAGGATCAATACCTTGGTCATTTTTTGAAAATCAGCTATACCCAAGAAATAAGTGGAAACTCAATTTATAGTAAGGATCGCACTGATGTAGAGGAGAACGGTGCTTTCCGGTTTTTCCTACCCAAAGAAGATTTATTAAGCGGACAAAACGTGACCATAGAGGTATTTGCTCCTGATGGCGATCTTTTGGGCAAGCAAGTATACAGTTATGGTAGTTTGCACGCGGCAAATATTGCTGAAAATGCAGAAGATGACACCCAACCGTTTGAGATACAAATTGATCCCAAAGTCATTCAGTTTAATCAATCGAATCCAGTCCTAAATATTTCTCGAAAAATATCAGGGCGGGTGGTTGACATTTCTGGTGAGAACCGGACTTCAGGCTTGCAAATAGTAATAGTCGCCAGCAATAATCCTGAGGCAACTTTGAATAGTCAAAGTTTCCAACCAATTTTTACCGCTCAAACGAATAATGATGGTTATTTCTTTGGTCAAATCGACAATAAAGACCATGAGCAAGCGTATGGATTGATTGCTGGACTAAGCGATGAACCGATTCAGATTGAGCTAGAAAACAAAAAAATTCCTAAGAATTTATTATTGTTGGGCGATTTGTCGGGATTGCCCGCGGACGTAGGCATAGCAACAACTGTGGTTCCAACTTTACCAGATGCCAGTGAACTCGTGGGGAACACATCGTTTTCACAGGACATTGGAGGAAAATGTGTTGATTTTACGATTCCTAATCGTACCTTGGAGGAATTTAGTTTTTATCACACGGTTCGGACTACTGAGCCCGAAATCCGCGGTCTGACAATTACCGCCCTTGAAAGCAAGCGTCTAAAGACAGAGTTACTGACACTCTCGGATGATTTATTTGCGGTTTTGGGTCGTATCAATAGTTCTATGGGCACCTTGAACTTAGTGAGTTATTCGGTTGATGAAGATAGCGACGAAACTACTAAGGCTTCAACCCAGCCGTTGACAGGGCATGACGAGACTATGCCGGTTGGTAACATCAGCACAGGTACAAATGCTTCATCTGGGAGTGCTATTTCGGCTGCCCCAGTGTATCGATTGAAGCTTGATACCGGAGTTGGGAAGGTAAAATTTAGCACTGTGCAATTAAAGTATGATTTTGGCGGCATATTGAAATTGCTCGCGGAACAGGCTAAACGTAAGGCGAAGCTACAGCAATTACACTATGAATTAGCTGCCGCGTATTGTGGAAAACAAGGTGCTCCCCAAGCCAAGACATATTGCGAAACTCTCATTTCCCAAGACTTCCTCAATAGAGCCTCCGTGGAATCTTTGCTTGGCCATATCAAGCAATACATCGACCAAAGCTCTGATGACTTTTTCCAAAATATCTCACTCCCAAAGCAGTTGGTGGCCTTTGTTGAAAATATCAAAGAGACGTTGCAACGGCCATTTGTAGATGCAGCATCGATTACCATTGTTAAGAACCGTACTGAAAAGCTGATTGAGGCTGTTGATAAACAAACTGTAGAAAGTCAGGATCAAGAGGAATTGCTGGGATATTTACGCCGTTTGATCAGTGAACTCGCAGAAGCAAGTGAGTATGGTTTATATAATTTCGAGCCCTGTCCTCCAAGGAAAACGCAAACAATGGGTGTTATGTGTATGCTACAACAATTTGAAGACACCCGGGATACATTGCGTAATAAGTCTGTCTTGTCTTTAGGTGAGATACTTACAATACGCGCTAATTATGATACATATATCATTAGTATTTCATCATTTTTGTATTTATTGGAGAAATTCCATAGTTTTTACAACGGCAGTTCTAACTTCCTGATTTCGCTGGAAGATGATTATTTTGTCAAAAACTATGACTCTATTCGTGTCTCGTTGAGTGCTTTGAAGCGACAAATCTACGTCGCCATCAACCACATTGAAGCCATAGAGAGTGCCTATATTTCTGATCATCCAGGCCGCAAAGAGCTTAGCATTGAGGCGAGCATCGATTGGGATGAAACACCGACGATTTACGAGAATACAACCATTGCACATGGTCACATCTTGCATTTCAAGCAACAATGGAAGGCCGATGGCTATTCTTTAGGTGATTTATTGTACAGCCTCCCTCTCGCGCCTTGTCAGGAAAAGCAAATCGCGATTGTTGATTGGGACAGGGAAGAACGTGCCGCACGGTCAGAAGGGCAGACAGTGTCTGAGTCCTTGGCTGCCGGTCTTTCGCATGATCGAGATATCAGTGAGATCATCAATTCGTCGTTCAGAGAAAATATCAGCGCCAGCTCATACAACAAAACTAGCGGCACTAGTGCTGGAATTGGTGGCGGTATTTTTGGGGCTATTGGAGGTTTATTTGGTGGTGTATCACATTCTGGGGCTTCGTCCAAATCGACGGCCACACAAAATTCAGCACGCAATTTATCTGGCAGTACTTTAAACCGTTTGCAGGACACTATCTCACAATCGGCATCGTCACTAAGGACACAGCGTAACACGGTAATTCAAACTGTTGGGCAAAATGAAACTGTATCGGTGCAAACCGAAGTGGTAAAAAATAACAACCATTGTCATGCAATCACCATAGAATATTTTGAAGTGTTGCGACATTATGCGATTGAGCAGGAGTTGGTCGATGTGCAGGAATGCTTGTTTGTACCCTTGCCAATGAGCCTATTCGACCATCCGAAAATTTTACGTTGGAAAAACACTCTACGCCGAGTGATATACGGAATGCAATTACGCCGCGGCTTTGATGCGATTGAGCGCATTTCCAACCATTATGCCGATTCGGACTTCCCGATCGGCAGTTATGCCGATGAAACTATTGAAGATTTTACTGGTAATTTCTCGATCTCCTTCGAATTGCAGCGTCCCTATATTTCGGAAATCGAAGAAGCTACTAAGACCGAAAAATACGATCTAAACGTTCCATTTCCTTGGTTTTTTGGGGTGATGAAGTTTTCGCTTGAACGCGAGGTCCCGCTAACCGAGGCTGAAAAGGACGCTATTTTTGAGGCGGAATATGCGCCTGAGATTGTGCGTACTTTTATTGATAAGCTAGATGTATACGGAATTGCCGAAGACGGTAGTGAAGCACGATTGGATTTGGATGTTACCCTGCTTTCTAATTATCGGCATGGTGTACCGTTAACGGTCAATATAGCCGCCCGCACGGTGCCAACAATTACCCGTCGGCAGATCAAACACTTACGATTCCGCGCCAATACACCGGTAAAAGCCTCGTCAAGAATTATCCTGCGCTCGGTTTATCTGTATTACCGAACTAAGCATCTGAATGAGGCTATTATACGTAACAGTCGTATCAACAATGACATTATCAACACGGTGGAGGTTCATGTTGATATAACCACACCACCTTTTATAGAGATTCAAACTAAAACCGATGCAGCTTTGATGTATACACCTTTAAACGCGCAAGAACAGCGAAATCCTCGAAAAGAAGATCAGCAAGCTGCCGCTGCGTTACTCAGTTATTTGAATGAGCACTTGGAATTAGCGCATAAAGCCATTTGGTCAAGCATGGATGCCAGCCGCTTATTTGGTTTATTGGATGGCTATATTGCACCGAACTCTGGTTATAGAAGCGTCGCGAGCGTAGTCGAGAATAAGATTATGGGCATTGTCGGCAACAATTTGGTGCTAAAAGTCGTGCCTGGTGAGCGTCTCGATCCAGTTTTCAGGAGTGTAGAAGACTTGATTGCTTATTATCAGCCGACAACGAAACCTGACCCATTTAGGATTAGCGTTCCAACGAAAGGAGTTTATGCGGAATCAGTTATGGGCAAATGTAATAGTTGTGAAGAAATTGATGAAACCAGACATTGGCGCTTTGATGATGTGCCATGTGGTACTAAACCTACAGCTATTGACTCGGTATCAACCGAGAGTCGAAGAGGCGATACAGATAATCTTCAGGTAAAGGATCTTCCTTCCAGCATCATCAACATGCAGAATGCACCGAATGCGCCTGATCCAACCGGATTGGGTGCTGCATTCAATCTACTGGGCAAGAGTGACGTATTCAAGGACATGACAGGTCTAGCTGGCACACAGGCAAATGCGATTGAAGCGTTAAAGACCACATCGAAAAGCGTCACTGACTTGGCTGGCATGGCAGCTGATCTTAAAAAACAAGAATCCATGAAGAAAGACATTGGTAAAACACTGAAGACCGTAAGTGAAGCTGAGAAAAATAAGCAAATTACCAAGGATCAGGCCAACAAACTGGCATACAGCGCCATAAGTTCGATGGTGGGCGAGCCAACGAAGAAGCAGGAAAAAGGGGCAACAAATAAAGAAGTTGAGCAACTAACAAAGACCGCTGGTCAGAACAAAGCATCTATAAAAGTGACTCGTTCCAGCGGTGAGAAAGTTGAGGTTGACGCCCGAAAGACTGCGCAAGATAGCGCGACCAAACCAGTCATTTTCCTTACAGACGAAACTTCATCGGCAGACCACCGAGCGTTTAAGCCTTCGGCAAACGATAAATCGTTGGTCATTGATATTGGGGTAGGCTTGATTGATGCTCCAAGTGGTTCACATTTGCAATGGTCAGCTGATCCAAACGCTTTGAAAATAGACAATCCAAACTCGCCTATAACTCGAGTACGAGGTATAAAACCGGGTAAACAAACTTTGACAGTTAAGTTGCTTGATGCTGGAGGAAACCAAATTGCGATCGAACGAATCCAGTTATCCGTTCCTCAATGTGTCACTGTAACCGAAGATAAAGCCTTATTTGATGAAGCATTGACAAGTATCAAGCTGCCTACGCAGAAGAACGCAATTGTAGATGAGATGAAAAAAGTAGTTGAGTATTTGTTGTCAAAATCAAATGTTCGTGTTTTTTGGAAAGTTGGAAGTTATAGCGAAAATGTACCGGCTCATGTACCAGCTAGTAATGTGGTTGTTGCTACCGTTAAAAATAATGATCCAAGTAGTAAAGGACAATTAGGTGTTACATCCAGTGCGACTAATGCTGACACATTTAACGAAACAATCGAAATATATCCGGGAATGTATGATGAGCCAGATGATATCGATGTAGATACTGAAACGCAGGCATTAATATTACAAATCAAAACAGATTTGCCCGGGCATTCAAACCTCATTTCTGTTGCTACAAAAGTGTATGGCAGGCTTATTGGTGAAACTCTTAGCCATGAAATAGGCCATGCATTGCTCTGGGATGATATACCGGGCGATCATAATTCCCCGGCAATTGTAAACGATATCATGAATAAGGGAGTTGATAGAATATTTAAACAGCGTACAGGTATGGATAATACTGTAAAGCAAAGTCCGGTTAAACCAGAGCACTACAAAGATTATGGAGTCGCCACAATCAATACATTCCAAGCGGTAAATCAAGGGCGTATCGACAATCAGTGGCCAGTTCCTCCAGCTTTCACTTAATAATGGAATAATTGGCTAACAATCACATACACTCGGACAGCAAAAAGCACCGCTCGTTCCTCGCTCTGCTTTTTGCTGCCGGTGATTTAACCGTGTGTGCCGGGCATGGCACAGAACTAGCGAGGTGCAAGTCCTCGTACCAGGTGTTCGCGGAGCCTAAGGTTAGGAGAAGGGCAAGGGCGTCGTCGTGAGGCGGGGTCTGGAGGAAGCCCAATCCGAAAGCGCGGGGCGACGAACAGGAACCGGATCTGAGGTGTGGTACATCCGGGACGAGTGGGCACGTGACCACGAAGTCCTCCATCCGCAATTGGGGTGTGCTTTATAAATCCGGCGTTTACGCGCAGAAAGTTCTGTGTCTTACCCCGGGAGATCTGTACGGTGTCTTTTGAAATATAAAGACTGAGGGTGGAGTAATTCACTCTGAGCGCTGTACAGAAGTCAGCAGAAGGCATAGTAGTCTAGGAAGTCACGCCAAAGCGTGATTGGAAACGAGCCGTGAGAAGCGGAGGCCTCACCCGACGAAGGCCCGAACGGTTCCCTGAGAAGGGAAGTGGCCAAAGATCCGTGGTCAATTACTGAGCGGGACATATGAACCGCAACCAGTAAGACGAGTAGAAATACCTAAGCCTGGAGGAGGGATACGACAGCTTGGTATCCCCACCGTGCTGGATCGATTTATCCAGCAGGCATTATTGCAGGTATTGCAGGAAGAGTGGGACTCAACCTTTTCTGATTTCAGTTATGGATTCAGGCCCAAGAGGAGCGCCCACCAAGCCATTAAACAGTCCCAAAGGTATCTCAAACAGGGATATCGCTGGGTTGTTGACATGGATCTCGAGAAGTTTTTCGACCGAGTAAATCACGATAAGCTGATGAGCGTGGTCCTGAAACGTGTTAGAGATAGGCGGGTAAATGATCTGATTCAAAGTTTTCTACGATCCGTAGTAGAGCATGAAGGCAGTTTACTTAAAACGGAAATGGGAACTCCACAAGGAGGGCCGTTGTCTCCGTTGCTGGCTAACCTTCTGCTTGATAATCTGGATCGTGAACTGGAGCGACGAGGTCACCGGTTTGTGCGTTATGCGGATGACTGTAACATCTATGTCAGAAGTAAACGGGCCGGAACGAGGGTTTTGCGAAGTATCAGCCGATTTTTGAATTGTCACTTAAAGCTCTCAGTTAATGAGGCAAAAAGTGCGGTTGATCGGCCATGGAAACGTCAGTTTCTAGGGTTTACTCTCAGTTCTCGCCAGAACAGACGCATTAGCTTGAAGGCGATCAAACGTTTCAAGGATAGGATTAGAGAAATCACCTGTCGAACACGTGGTAGACGTATCGAAGTAATTGTGAAGGAGCTTCGCCGGTTTATGTTAGGCCGGCATGCGTACTTTAATTTCACAGAGGTGCGGCACGTTCTAAGAGAACTGGACGCCTGGATTAAAAGACGTCTTCGGTGTTACCTCTGGAAGCAATGGGGTCGCCGTGGCTATTGGGAGTTGAGAAAGCGTGGAGTGAGTAGAGATCTTGCTTGGAATACGTCGAAATCGGCGCATGGTCCATGGAGGCTGAGCCGCAGTCCGGGTTTAGCTTTTGCATTACCGGCAAAGTATTTCGCACGTCTAGGATTGCCAAGACTGTTTGTAAAACCGACTTAATCAACCGAACCGCCGTGGTACGTGATCCGTATGCCCGGTGGTGTGGGAGGAGGGGAGTCGTGAGGCTCCTCCCTATCCCGATTCGGTCAATAACAAACTATAGGAGATGCTAATGAAGGCAGAATTCACAGCAATCATAGAGACTGCACCTGAAGGCGGCTTCTGGGCTATCTGTCCTGAGGTGCCTGGCGCCAACGGACAGGGCGAAACGATAGAGGAAACCAAGACTAATTTGCGACAGGCCATTGAGTTAATTTTTGAAGATCGAAAGACTGACATTCTTCGGGGCTTACCAAATGACGCAATCCAAGATAAGGTACTGATAGGATGAAACGACGAGACTTAGAGCGCCGGTTGAGAATTTCGGGTTGCTACTTGAAGAGAGAGGGCGCTTCACATTCACTTTGGATCAACCCAAAGAATGGAACGATTGAAGCTGTCCCCAGACACAATGAAATAAAAGAACCATTGGCAAAAAAGATCTTGAAGAATCTGGGTGCAGAATAAAGACCGAACCAACAGCTTGCAGTCCGACTGGCTTATCGCGGGCGTTTTGTTGAATTTAAGTGTTATTTGAAAGATTGTCATTTTGTCCTTATTAATTGCAATTAATCCGCCAGCGGCTGAAGCTGGACGTTAGAGCAATACCATATCGCAAAAGAACGATCCTTCTTGACAAAGGGATAAAAAGCGGACATTATGACCTCAAATATTCCCTCTGATTAAGGAAATGCAATGTACAAAGAAAACGCTCTTGACCTAATTAAAGAAGCAAGAACACGATATACCCAGAAAGAAATTTCCTGATTATATCGGATTTTGGGGAGGTCTCCGGTACCCACCCAAAGAAGCCGAAACGTACAAGTTTTGCAACCAGTTGTTGTGATATCTGAATTGGTTTAGCTGTTCCGCCGGACTTTTAAATCCATTGTGCAACTTAACCGTTCGAGGATTGTATGGTGAAAAATTATTGATGAGCGTCCATCCTCGAATACTCAACTGCGCTGCATCCATCGATCCATGAAAATATTGGGTACTGTACAGGTGGCGATCCATTCTTTGCATCAACCGGTCAACCATGTTACTGGTTCGGTGTGCTTTAGGATGATCGTAGGCAACACGATAGGCGGCAATGTTTTTCCGTAACTTCGTTATGGGATCTATGATAACGGATGGCACAGCATTCTTTTCGCACCATTCGTACAACCTTCTTATTCTTTGGGAAAACGATGCCTTACTTTCAGCGCGATAACACTCCCATAGCTTTGATGCGGCGTTTTCAAAAATATCTCGGTATTTCTTTTTGGCACGGTCACGAATTTTGATAAACACATGAAGAAAACAGCAAATGATAACTACTGCCGGGAAGAGGAATTGCCACGCATTTCGGGTGGCTTTCCAGCCGTCCATATTCACGGTTTCCGGTGAATATTCCGGCTTTATACACTGGGCCTCTTGTTTGTACACTTGATACGCATCTGTTAACGCTTGTTCTCCGGCGTCTTTGGCAACGGCTGCACCGAGAATACAGCCATCACCAACTGTCGTGGCCACATACGTTTTTTCACCTAAAATTCGAGTATGCTTTTCATCAGCGGCAAGATGTTCGGGAACATCTTGAGGATTTCGGACAGTTGTTCCGACAATGCTGTTTCGCCCGATAGATTGTTCGATTCGATACCAATACATGGGATCTTTTCCGAAAACACGACTTATGGCCCAAAATGGTATGTCGAACTTTCTAAAAAACATTGCATCTTCGATTTCGTCAACAAATCCAACGAGGTATGGCAGTACAAATGAAGGACGAATGGTGTAAGCAACACCGGATATTTTAATTCGACGGATCCATATGGATTGTTTTTTTGAGTAATAAAGATCCTTCATCCGATATCCATTTTCGATTTCAGCCGGGAATAATTCCGGAAACAGTTCGATCCTTTTGTTTACGGAAGTTCTGAAATCAACCGGGTTGAGTATGTTGCATTCATAATTGCCTTGAGAAAAGGGCAAACATATGATTCTGTTGTTTCGGTTAGCGGATCTTGTATCTGCTATTCCCATATAGTTAGAGACCTCCTTTGGCGGGATGTGTCTCTAACTATATAAAATTATTAGTAAAAAGTCTAGACTCAAATCTTCAATAATATCAACATGTTGTGTTTTTGTCGGGGGATAGGCCACTGTATGTTCGGCTTATTGGAATCAAACTCCCCAAAATCCGTTATAATCAGGAAATTTCATATATTCTGGACGTAGATGTAAGAACAGTCCGTCGATGGGAAGTTCGTGAATATAGTCCTCCACCCTATCTTGCTGATGCAATCCGGCAACGTCTTCTCCCATTTTTAAATAATGAGTCACAAAATAATTCATTGTTCCGGTTTGTTGATCTGTTTTCCGGTATTGGAGGAATGCGTATTGGCTTTGAGGAACACGGCGGGCGATGCGTATTTTCAAGTGAATGGAATAATTTTGCCCAAAAGACTTATCTTGAGAACTTTCCAAATTCCGCAACTCATTCTGAGGATAGGGGGTCGCACCAAATTAACCAATTGACATAAAAGAATAAAAGATGAAAAAATAGCCTCTGAAAGCACCTTAGGCGGCCACTTTTAGGGCCAAAAAACCTATTCTAAGCAAATATAAACGATGGCACGCGCTTACAGACACTTTATTCCTGGATATAATTGGCACATCACCCACCGATGCCACAAAAGAGATTTTCTTTTAAAATTCGCCAAAGATCGAACACGTTGGATGGAACTCCTCTTCGAAGCAAAAATGAAGTTCAGTCTATCAATCCTCAATTTTATTATCACATCCAATCATATTCATCTCATTCTATCATCAAGTGAGAACCCTCAGGCCATCCCCGGAGCCATGCAGTTGATAGCTGGCAGAACGGCACAGGAATATAATCGACGCAAAAAACGAAAAGGTGCCTTTTGGCAAGACCGCTATCATGCAACTGCCATCGAATCCGGCAAACATTTATGGCGATGCCTGGTATATGTCGACCTGAACATGGTTCGGGCAGGTGTCGTGAACCACCCGTCAGAATGGAAATGGAGTGGATATCATGAAATCCAACACCCGAAGGACCGATATCGCTTAATCGATCACCGTGCGCTAAAAAGATTGCTTAATGTGGACTCGCATGAAAGATTAGCCACAGCCCATTTAGATTGGATCTCAAGCCAGCTGATAGAAAAACCGCAGCGACAAAAACATTTCGTAGAAAGTATTGCTGTAGGTGGAGAACCATTCATTAAAAAGCTACAGACAGCTTTGGGAATCAAATCAATAGGTAAAAAGAAACGCCGATTACGAAGCGATGAATATCATCTACGAGAAACCATAGAGAAATACGGGAACGAGGATCGCATCCCTCAGCATAAAGACGAATTGAAAGAGCCTTGGGACAATACCATCCCCTTGGTTCTTTAGGTCATGATATTAAAATGATGTTTTTGCGGCTCAAACATGCCATCTAAGCTACAATAATGGGTGTAGAAAATGTCTTTTTCCACTTAATTACAATGGTTTAATTTGGTGCGACCCGGAAACCCCTGGTGCGACCCGGAAACCCCTGACCCGGAAACCCCTGCTTGAAACTACGAGGATTTTTGGATCTTCGGCTGTGCCTTTTCCCGGCCCCTTAGCATGGCGTTATACAGGCAAAAGTAATGAACAATTCATCACTTTATGATAAGAAAAGCATTGATGAAGTCGCAAAAATTTTAAATCTTTCTAAGCGGCTATGTAATGGTATACGAAAACATTTTGGTGAGTCCTTATCGCTATATGATTTGTCGCAAATAACATGGAGAGACTTTTACCCTTGCAAAGGTCTTGGAATTAAAAGCTGGCGCGAATTTAGCGACGCAATATCAATTATTGACATTCCAAAAAAGGCTGTAAAAATTCTCGATAAACCAAGTTCAAACAAAATAATTATCGAAATTGATATCTCGAAATCCTTTTCAAAAGTTATTAAAGAACTATCTGATATAATGAAAGCTTCTGTATATCGGGATAGGGAGTAGCCTCGCGGCCACCCCCTCCCACACCACCCGGCATACGGATCGCGTACCAAGGCGGTTCGGCTGATCAGGAAGGTTATTGAGCAGGCAGGAATAGTCCTCGTTCGAAGAAGTAACGGTTTGGTAGAGCAAATATCACCCACTTGACCTTGCTCATGCGCCAGTACTTTTTGCGGGCGTTACCGCAAAGCATGGCGTCCTTATGCGCAATGCCAAGCTTTTTGAGGTTTCGGACCTTGGTCCTGGGGTTTTTCCATTGTTTCCAGACAACGCACCGCAGCCGGCGGATGATCCAGCCATTGAGTGACTTGAACAGGTGCCTGGCTTCTGTCAGGCGATAATAGTTCCACCAGCCAATCAGGTACTGATTCAGATCTTTGATAATCTGGCTCAGACTTCTCCCTTGATTACGGTTCGTCAGTTCCCGGACTCGCTCCTTGAAACGTGAAATTGTTTTCCGGTGGATCCGGATCTTGGTCTGTCCACACATACTGATAAAGGTAAATCCCAGGAATTTGCGGAGCCATGGTCGGCTCACTGCGCTTTTCTCCTCGTTCACCTTGAGCTTGAGCTTCGCGGTGATGAACTTCGTGATGCTCTTGTTCACACGCTCGGCGGCTTTCCGGCTTTTGCAGTAGATCCTGAAGTCGTCAGCATACCTGACGAATTGGTGACCCCGCTTCTCCAATTCCTTATCCAGTTCATCGAGTACGATGTTGGAGAGCAACGGCGACAGAGGACCACCCTGGGGCGTTCCTTCTATGCTGGGACTGACAAGCCCCCCGATCATCGTTCCGGCCGTAAGGTACCGGCGGATCAATTTCAAGACCCGTTTGTCCCGGACCCTGGTGGCCAGCCGGCTTAAAAGCCGGTCGTGGTTAACTCGGTCAAAAAACTTGGACAAATCCATGTCAACCACGTGGGTGTACCCGTCCAGCAGATAGCCTTTGGCTTGTAGGACAGCGTCATGGGCTGATCGTCCTGGTCTGAATCCGTAGCTGTACTCAGAAAAGGTCGGGTCCCAGATCTGCTCCAATACCTGAGCTATCGTCTGTTGGATAAGGCGGTCCAATACCGTGGGGATACCAAGCAGGCGGACACCGCCATCCGGTTTGTCGATCTCCTTCCTTCTGACCGGTAAGGGACGATAATCCCCATTTAGCAGGTCCTGCTTGATCTTCGGCCAGTGCCTTTTCAGGTACCCTTTCAAGTGGTTGGTTTTCATGCCGTCCACACCCGGGGCGCCTTTATTGGCAACGACCTGGTTCATTGCTCTGAGCACATTACGTCGTTCGAGAATCAACTCCAACAACTGCTCTCTGCCTCCCAGACTTTCGGCAAGCCGCGACGCTACAAACATTTCCATCTGCTGTGGCTTTATGTTCATAAGTACACGTCTCCTAATGGTCATTTTCATTTACCCGTACCATTCGGGCCGGGCACCGTTCGGGCCTTTCACCGGGGTGAGCCTCCTGTTACGCTTGACCCGCGGGTAGCTCGCGCATCTCGTTTCCTCCGGTTACATTATGCCCTCTGCTGACTCCCGCTGCACGGTGGGCGCACCTTGCGGTTTGCTCACTCGGATCATCTGCCGCCGCCGGATCCTTTGGTTTCGTGTCCCTCTCCATAGCGGAGTTTGGCTCATCGCCGGTCAGGAGCCGGTCTTCCGACGATGCCGGGGGTTTTGGTGGCCGGAATCCCCCCTACCGGCAATTTCACACGACAAGTCCCGAGATGCAGCGGGCCTCCCGGGGTAAACACACATCTTTCGGTACGTAAGCGCCGAGTATACGAGCACTGCCTGAGATGGATAGAGGACTTAACCTTGTGTTGCAGGCTGGTCCCACAGATGCGCGCCTGACTCGATTTCTGTTCGTCACCCCGTACCTTCGCGACGGCCCTGCCGCAGCAGGGCGGCTTCCTCCCCAGGCACCGTTGCCGGATACCCAGTTGCCATGTCGCTACACCCTTCGCCTCCATCGGGCTGGGTCTAAGACTTGCCAAGCGATCCAACCGACTGATATGCTTGGCTCACTTTTAAGATGTGTGCCGTGCCCGGCACACAACCTAACAGTTGAGCGGGACCGGGAGAAGCCGTGCATTTTTTAACGTATGTCGGTAATTGACATCCAGTAAATATAATGAAGGCCTCAAGTTTTAATCTCCCGGCCCCTCACTTTCACGTTGGCAGAGAAGAAATTTCATATGGTAAAACAAAATGTAAAAGATATTCTCAAAGAAATGACCGAGAGTGATGACATTACTAAACCATGGCCAAAATTGGATTTGCTATTTTCCTTAGGATTTCCAGAAACTTTAAGAAATAATATTTGTCAATGGCACTGGCATAATCAAGAAGCTGCAACATTGGATGAAGTTTTCGAATTTGTTATTTCAAGTGAAAAAGATCCAAGGCCTGGATATCTAATCGCAAAAATGCTTGATTTCCGAAATGTTGGTATTAAGACTTATCTCAAACTTGTAAATACTCTTTCAGAAATCAACTTTGGACCACGGTGCAACCTCGTTTGGGAAAATAAATATACGACTTTCTTAAACTCCCATAGGGTCAGAGGCATAAAATTCAATTGGTCAAAACCAATCACTGAAGAAGGCAAGCTACTGGCAAAATTTAGAAATGGCACTCCATACATACAGAGGCGTCGTAAAAATACTGCCAACCAGTAGCTTAAGCGGACCGGGAAAAGCGGTGGCATTTTGACTATTGTAGTCTGTTGAAAGCCCTAATTATTTTGAACAGTTGGCGGTTTTTATTCCCGGCCCGCTTAGCTCGGGTTGTGCTTCAAAACGGAGACGGAGAATCTTTAATAATATATAAAAGTTACTGTGAGTGTTTCCGGGCAGACACAATATCTGGTGGCCGGATAATGTTAGAAAAAATGTTTAATCATACCATGATTGACCGCTTTTTCTTCTCGGAAGCTTTTGTATTTTAAAATCACATTTTGCGATTTTAAATAATATTCTCGACTTGAATGTTTAATATATTTCTTCATAAGATAAGGAATCTTTCACATGATTTCAATAACATCCGCTTCTAAAATGAAGTTTGTTTTTTTTGTATGTTCATTTATTATTTCAATTTTTAATATAGGCTGGGCGGGAAATGGACCTGATTTTAATAGGGTACTACTATCAGCTGAGAATGGTGATCTTGAATCGCAATATCTCTTAGGAGAACTCTATCAGTACGGAGAAGAGGTCAAACGAATCAAATCGATTCATTATGACGGTAAACCGGTCCAGGAAAATTTTAAAGAAGCCGCCAGGTGGTACCTGAAAGCGGCAAATCAAGGCCATATATATGCGCCTTTTCATTTAGGGTGTTTATATGAGTCCGGTAAAGGTGTTCAGCAAAGTAATATAGAAGCGATCAAGTGGTATCAAAAAGCCGCAAACCATGGCCATAAACCTTCTCAAGACAGAATGAAATGGGTGATGAGATTAGAAAGAGGGACGCTTATTAGAACGCTCCAGAGCACTATAAATAAAACAATTACAACATTAGATTTAGATGTCAATACAACAAGTTTTGTCGAAATAGGTGAGGACAAAAGAGCATCAATTCGTTCGATTTTAAGCGGCTTGTTTGATTTTCATGAATTTTCAAGGTGCGCGCTGGGTAACAGGTACTGGAATCAGTTTACGTCTGAACAACAGCAATCATTTTTAATTCTTCACCAAAAGCTTTTAGAAAATGGATTCATTAAATTTATGATAGGCTATCTTAGCGACGAAAATAACAATGGAGAAGAAGTAGCCTTTAAAATGGAAAAGGGAATCCAACGCAACAGCAATCATTTTTTCAGTTTGAAATATAAAGGTGACCAGAAGGCATATAAAAACGATGAGAATCGACCTTTTATGTTTGCAACTTTAGAACAGTCCGGTAGTAATTTTTTTACCTTTGATTTTTTTGTCAAAGATGGCGTATGGAAGGCTTATGACTATCACGTTTCGGGGATAAGCATAGCGAATCATCAACAATCGGACTTTAGAGATATTCTTGTAAAAGATTCACCTGAAAGGCTGCTGGGGAAATTGCAAAAGGAGATAAACAAGCAAAATTATGAAGCACATCTTAAGAAAACATCCGTGACCAAAACCCCAAAAAAAGTGCCTCTACTGAAGCCTGACAGCTTTGACGCCCGGGAGTTAAATTATGAAACAGAGTTGACTGCTCTCTTTTTAGGAGATTTTAACAATGCGCGCCTCAAACCGGACAGCGTGATTGTCAGTGCGATATACAAAAATTATCTCGAAGCTTATGGAAAGCACTGCGATGCCTGTCTGCCAGGTAATAAAGTACCCATTACCGTCTCTAAATGCGCTAAGGAAAGAATCACCAGGGACATTTGGGGCAATGAGAGCTCTTCATGTATTGAGTGGGTGGAGGTGCCGACCGGTTTATTTGCGGATCCGCGCCTCTATAACTCCAGCAACCGTTTGTCCTACGATGCAGGGATCGGAATGGCATTCAAGGGTATAGGCAGCGATGCGTTTTCCGTGCGCGGTGACATTGACGATGCTGTATCACTGGGTAATGATATGGACCAGCTCGTTCGTCAGAATGGATGTCAAAGTGCAGCTTTGAAGCGCTTTGAGCGGAACCTGTACCGGTTCGTGGAAAAGCAACCGCCCCTGCGGCTGCCAGGTAAGGAAACCCTGGCCTCAATACATGAAAAGGTAAAAATAAACTTAGATTCGGACCACCAGCCCTTTCAAGGTAGTACTTTTACTTTTTTCTCTCCGCAAGAATTCTTGCGGTTGAGACATGTGGTTTATTTTTCATTGCAATTCGCTTTGGCCGTGGTTTTTTAGGCCCTCGAGGGTGCTTTTGGTACTTTGATAATTTTACGTTGCCAGATAGTTTCTTAAGTAACCGAACCAGGTCGCCTGTTGGCATATCCCGAAAAACAACCCAATGCTCAACGTCGATGACGATCATCATCCCTTGGTAGACGCCTTCGATTTCATTGGCCACATAATAGCCCGATACATTTTGATCTATGAAATCGATACCATGCACACTGCCCAGCGCGGCTTTTACAACGGACATGCCGATGTAGGCGACCAGGGCAACGCAAAAACCGAAAAGGGCAGCACGAGGATAGCCCAAGGTGTTAATTTCAGAATTTAAATATTCAGCGAGACGTTGAAAGGCGGTTTCGATGGTCCAACGGTCCCGATACAACCTCGCGACTGTCTTTGCGTTCGCTGCGCTTTTTGACAGATTCGTGATGATGAGGATCTCGGTATCTCCATCACGGGTTTCGCCCTTCAGCTTCACGCGAATCCGCCTGAAGGGGTGCTCTTCGCCGGCCTCATCACGAACCCGAATGGGTTGCTCATATACCGCTCCGGTTTCAATTTTGCCGATATATTTTCCCTTTCCAATTAACTCGAAAGGATAATTCCCATGCTCCCGGATGATGAACCACGCATCCCGCTTATCGATGCCGCAGGTGAATTCAACCACGCAGAAATTGCGATCGGCAATCCAGACATCATCGGCAACAATGGTTTCAAGCACCGTTTTCAACATTGAGCGTTCTTGTGCATGGCCGTCTTCACAAGGAAACACATCGATGGGCAGGTGTAACATCGGATCATACACAACCAATGATTTTCCTGGAAGCGGACCCGCCGCTATGGACCGCAACTCTTTGATTCGGTGATGACTTTTTTCGATACAGTTGCCATCAAGCAGCTTGATCCGTTTGCCAGGCAAAGGGGAGTTCTGTTTCCCCAACAGCTTTTGGATAATTGGTTCCACTTGCTCAGCGGCATATCGGACCAACGCTGCCGATGTGCTGGGTTCCATGCCGTTCAACTTGTTGTAAATTGACGTGATTGAAACGGTAATATCCTCTTTTGAGGTCTGGAAAGCCGCGTGAATCGACCGCTGGCTGCCCTGGACAACCTGGCTCATCAGGTTAAAAAGGGTCGAAAACAAAAGGTCCTTTGTGTATTGCTCCTTTGCTGTGGTATCGAACCATTCGTCTAACTGCTCGGGATTCAGCACCCGCTCTACCATGCCGCGGGCCATAACGGAAATCGGGGAACTCTTGATGAACGGCGTGAAAACAGGACTCAACATAGGATCCACCTCCTCTGGGTACAGTTGTTTTGCTGTACCGTACTTCAGACAGAGGCATTTGTTCAGTGTTTTATACATAAGTTCAATCAGTTAAAGTGGCCCGATAGTACTACCTTGAAAGGGCTGGTCAAGGCACCAAAGTCGATGCCAAAGATAGTAGCGGAGTAACTGCACTTATGTACGCATCAGAACATGGCCATAAAGACATTGTAGCTATTCTTCTGAACCATGGTGCCGATCCCAACGTTCAAGATTCAAATCAAGGATTGACAGCATTAATGGTTGCCTGCTAAGGCCACACTGATGTTGTACACCTTCTACTTGATGCCAATGCAGATGTTAACTTGAAAGACACCGGTGTGGACCTGGGCATCACCGCCCTCATAAGCGCCTCACAGTATGGGTATCTTGACATTGTCGAAGCATTAATAGCTAAAGGCGCTGATGTAAATGCAAAAAGCAAATTAAATCGAACTGCGCTTATGGTAGCCTCAATGTATGGTCATACAAAGGTTGCAAAAACACTATTAGCTAATGGTGCGAAAGTGAATATTAAAGACTCGAAGTATGGTATAACTGCGCTTATGGGAGCAGCAGCAAATGGACATAAGGAGACCATCAATTTGCTAATAGATAATAAAGCTATTGTTGATACGTCGGATAACCGAGGTATGACTGCTGCGGACTGGGCGAAAGCCAAAGGACACGATTCCATTGCAAGGCAACTCAAGAAAACTATCAGTGAATAAAGCCAAAAAAATGAGGGTATTAGATGAAGCGATTAATTATAGTATTTCTGACAGTCTTAATTGCCACAAGTAATTTAGGAATTGCAGTTGCTAAAATCGAGGGGGCATCTAACGATATCGAAACCTCGGAAAGTTCAGGTGACAACCAGAAAATCGAAGGTGAAGGCTTTCCTGATGGTTTCATTACTGGGTTGATTTCTATGATCGGATATCCAATGGTATTCATTACTTCAGCTATAAAAATGGATTTTAGTTTATTACGTGGATATTTTATTAGAAATTGGGTGAATCATTCTGGTCCATTCATTTTTGGTAATGTATTAGGCCTGTTAATAGGGTGGATCATCGTGGTTGGCATTGGAGCTGCTCTAAACTCTAATAAAGGCCGAACAAATAAATCCAGCGGACGCAAAAAGTCGCGCCGCTGATTTCAGCGTTATGTTTTCTTATATGAACTGGAATTATTATGGATAAGGAATTAATTGAAATAATAGGGGAAGTAGCTGGAGAACCTTTGTCTCTTGTAGCTTACTTAGCGATTATTGCATTATTTTCATGGAGAGCATGGCTTAATACGAAGCCAGTCAAAGAAGCTGAAAAAATATTGGATAAGTATAAGAATGATATTGATAGAAACAAGGCATTAGAACACCTGATTGGTAATTCAATCCCAGACAAGATAGGAGAAGAAAAAATAATTGAATGGGTAAAATTAAAAAGTAAGGAAAAAACAAGGAAAATGTTAGTGCTTGCATATATTGCCACACTAGTAACGATACTTAGTATATCTGCATTCGCATATGATAAGCACAAAAGACAAAAATCAAACCTAGAACTAATAGAGATTACAAATGAATAAAATATTTTTCATTGTGCTGCTCTTAGTGCCAGGGATTTCTGTAGCTGAGTATCCTATTAATGTCGATATTAAACCATACTCAGATAAAATCGAGCCAAATTATAATTTTTCAGCATTGTCTCGTAACTCTGGGAATTCAAAATATGAAAAAATTGTCAAATTTATATTATCGAATTCTGGAGATGGAACAGTTCTTGTTGATAAACTATTTGTAAAAATTATCGATTATAAGAAATATAAGATTTACACATTTCCAAGAGGACCACTCGCGCCAGTCGCGAAATATTCATACACTGTAGAGATAAATTCAACTAAAACAGAATTCTTAATTACAGATCAGAAGTTTAAATATAGCGCTGGAGAAATCGATGAGTTTGAAGTCAGAGTGCAAGCTGTTGAGCAAGGGATATATCAATTCAAAATAGTCACAGAAGGTTATGATATTAGGACGAAAGAAAAATTTGTTAAGGAAACGAGCATACATAGTATTACATTTCCAGAAGTTGTGCATTATGAAAATATCATTAAAAACGCTCGTGAATCTGTGTATGTTTTTTTGGGTGGGCATTCATTTCAAGAGCTGATGAGCAGTCCTAAATTAATGGAGTATTTATACACTTCGATAAAAAACGAGAAAATCGATTTTAAAGCTATTGTTAACATAGATTACTATTTTTACAGATATAATAGCCTTGGACCGTATTCAGCTCAATTTTTATCAGGTGGCTATTTGTTATTGCCAAATAGAACACTATTTTTAGCAGGTTACAATAATGTTAGGCCTGCTGTTAATGATGAATTTTATGATGAATATCCATACATTATTATCGATAAGAAATATGTACTAACTAAGGTAGACAATTTTATATTGGGAAAAATTGCATATATCGATGGGGATAGAGTATTGGCATACTTAGATAAATTCAGAAAATCTTGGTTAGATCAACCTTATTTATCCTTGTCCGAATATGCAAAGAATATTGCTCAGATGGATAGTGGTGAAATACTTGTTACCTCAGAAGCGCTATTTTCCTCTAATTCTATATCAAAATCGTTGTAAGCGTTCACGGGGTATATTGGGCGCTCAATCCGGCGCACTTTTTTCGCTCCGCTAACCTCTCGTAATTTCAATATTTTTATACAAAATCAATAACTTATTGAAATAATTAAAAATATCTAGACTTTCCATTTCTAGTATGCTATCGTGCTTTTCATGAAGCCCGATAGACCCATTTCAGATGCCGATTGGCAAGCTACTGCTGAACCGGTACGCCAGTACATCGTTTCTTTGGAAGATGAGCTGCGGGCGATTAAAACTCAAAACGACAAGCTGGAGAAAAACAACGAGAAGCTTGAAAAGCAAAAACGCCAAAACTCGACCAACTCCAGCAAACCGCCCTCATCCGATCCGCCCTATAACAAACCCAAACGCGAAAAGCCCAAAGGCGAACGCAAGCCGGGCGGACAAAAAGGACACCCGGGGCATGGGCAAATGCTGCTAACGCCCAACAATACTCAAAATGTGATGCCCGAGTGCTGCGGTTGCGGTCTCCATTCATCGGATTGGGATAATCTGCGACCCTTTCATACTCACCAACATATCGAATTGCCTGAAATCGAGATGGACATCACCCATTTTGTTCTGCACCAAGGTCAATGCCCTGGGTGCGGCAAGATTGTCAAAGCACAGGTTCCGGAGGCGTTTAGCACCGGCTACGGCCCGCGGTTTTGTGCGTTTATCGCCGAACTGAGTGGTATCAAGGCCATGAGTCGGAGAAATGTGCAGCAACTGGTCCACTCCGTGTTTGATATCAAAATCGCCACCGGCACGATCCAAAAGGTTATCGACCGCGCTTCCGAGGCCATTGCCTCCACCTATGAGCGTATCGGCCAGGTGGCCCGCAGCAGTGAGTGCAACTTCATCGATGAAACCAGTTGGTTTAAAAAGCACAATCTGCAATGGCTCTGGGTAATGGTCAATACGATGGTGGCCTTTTTCCGCATCGATCCGAAAAGATCCAAACAGGCCTTTCTCGAACTGATCGCCGACTGGAAAGGCATCTTGATCAGCGATGGTTATCGCCTTTATTGCAAATGGGTCCATGGCCGGCAAACCTGCCTGGCCCATTTGATCCGAAAGGCCAAGGCGTTAATCGAGAGTAGAAAACTCAACGAAAGGCGAGGCGGCAAGTTAATCTTGGCACATTTGAATACCCTGATCGAATTTTCAAAAAACAAACCGCCACCTTTAAAATGGGAGCGTTTTTATAACTCCTTGTTGCTCATCCTCAGCCTTTTTGAAGACGACACCGACGGTGCCGGTCGCCTGGCCAGGCAAATAATACGAGAAATTGACGCATTGTGGACCTTTCTCGAACATGATGGCGTCGAACCCACCAACAACCGTGCCGAACGCTCTCTGCGCTTTGGCGTGCTATGGCGCAAATGTAGTCTGGGAACGCAAAGCGACAAAGGCAACCGCTGGGTCGAACGAATCTTGTCTGTAAAAGAAACCTGCCGACTGAGAGATAAAGCCACATTTCCGTTTATAGTCGAATGCCTGGAATGTTACTTTGCAGGCATCTCTGTTGATGTGAGTTGGATCTAAGCCTCTCTTCAGCTAATAGCCCCGTGACCGTTTACAAATCGTTTAATGTAAAAAAAATCGATGGTAGAGAAGTTGAGTATATATTTTTGTTGAGATACTCTTCTAATATAGAAAGATTAAAAGATTTGGCATCGTATTATAAAGGGGGGTCTCGTTTAGCCAAGAAAGCAGAGGAGTCTATAAAATATTTGTATTGTGATATTGACAAACGAATAGATGTAAATGAGGAAGACAAAAAAAATATCAAGTTCTATATTGATACGCATACTCCAGAGGCTAAACCAGAAAAAAGCTTTTCCTGTTATTAAGAATAAACATAACAAGGCTTTTTCAGCGGAGCACAAAAAGCTCGCGCCCGCTGAAAAGCAGCGTTAGCGCTCTGGATTAATGATGAGTAACGACAAAAAGAGCTTTTTCTATAATCCATCATTCAGGGTATCGGTCTATATCCTCGCCTCAGCATTTCTATGTTGCTTTAGGCTCTTTGTCTTACTCAATCCCAAATGGGAAAGAATAATCAACAGATATGAACAGGGGCATATTCCGTCTACCGCGATTATAGCATTCACATCGGGCTTTCTCATTGAGATTGTATTTTTTCTTTTTACCTTTAACAGCATCAATTGGAGTTCTGGCAAAGCCATGATATTACTGACAATATTTTTATTGATAGGCCTTATGGGTTTGCTTTCACTTATTAAATTTCAAGACTATGAAAAGGAAAAAGGTTAAAGGAAGCGCTAACAAATCGTTTGAGAATCGACGCGCAAAAAGCGCGCGCGTCTCAACTCAACCGTTGGTTGCATGAAAAATGAATGAACAAGCTTTACAACATTTCAGATCTGTTTGCAGGCGTGAGTTCCAGTTTCTTATTGACGAATTCGGCTTTGCTTCGGCGCCCCTGCCTAAAGGCAAGTATGTAAATCAGTTCCAGTTTCGCTTGTCTAATGGGGCCATCACTTTAGTTGTTGAGGGCGTTAGTTACGGAATGGATGCCATGGTTTCCCTTGAAGACAAACACGATCGTTCGGTTGGAGTCAGATGCTTGGTACCCGGCTGGAAACCGTTCGCAAAACGAAAAAAGAAAAAGAAGAAAAACATCCTAAACCAAGACCAACAGATCGCGCGGTCAGCAGTATTGCTCAAAGACCATGGGACCGACATCCTTAACGGAGATCTGGAACGTTTCAATAAGATCGGGGATAGAATCAATCATATTATGCAAAGATTCAAAGAACAAAGGGCAACCAACCAATAAATTCAGCCGACCCCAAAAGCCGGGCGGCTGATTAAATCGTTATAAGCAAAAATACTATGAGCGAATACGGATGCGAACATTGCAAAGAGGTTTGTCAGAACTACAGGATTAATTTTCCATCTGATCTTAGACAGGCGATCAGAGTTGTTCAAGATAACATTGCAGATGGAACTATAATTGAAAGTGACTTTTGGCCGGATCAGCACCTAAAAACAACAAACACACCGTTTTCCGAAATTCAATCAAAAGATCCGTGGGAGGATGTATTGGTTTACTATTTTCAGTGCCCTCGCTGTACGCAACTTTTCAAACTAAGTGCTGAAACTTATCATGGCAGTGGAGGTTCTTGGACTCCAATTAAGAAGGGCAGCTTATAACCCTGCCATGCATTTGACCGCCAGGGCCGGGCGAATTTGGGAAGTCAGTATCAAACGAGTCAACATCAAATACTTGGTCTTTCAGTAGGAGCCCTGGCGGCAACTGATGGCCACGTTATGAGGCTAAGCGATAGCAGAGGGTTGATGTAACCCCAATATTAGGAGGGCTGCTTAGAACTTGGGTTTTATTCCGGCTTGTTTGCAGAGTTCATTTGCGGTAATTCTATCGAGTTGCCTATGGCGTTTTACAGGAATGACTTTGGTTCCATTTGTATATATGGCATGATTTGCACCTTCCCTTACGAGGTAAAAACCATGCTGTTCCATGTGTCGGATGAGATCACGCCGTTTGACCGACATGCTGAACCTCAATGGCCAGTTGCTCAATAAGAGCGTTTCCGTTCGGCATTTCCCTGCCAGTTTGGCGGTAAGCAAGCACCATCTCATTGAGAGCATCCCGAAGCATGGCTCGGCATTCTTCAAGGTCTTTGCCTTCGGTGAGGACCTCGGGCCATTCAACTAATTGGCCCATGTACCCTGAATCGATTTTTGTGTATTTGGCTGTGTAGTTGATCATTTTTACGAATTCCTAACCCATCTAAAAAAATGGATAAAAATGTTTTATTTCATAATGCCAATGTGACCCCAGCTTGTAATAGTTGCCATTGTATTTGGATATTATAAAATATGAAGGGCCTCATAACAACAGCTTTCTAGTGCCCAGATAAATCCGAATCGTTGGGATTCCACCACAAAGGAGGATGAAATTCGATGTTGTTACCCAGTGGGTGCAAGTCCCACATGAGTAAAGTTTAGCCAACAGCTCATTAGCGAAATCCACAGGCAAAACCGGTAACGGAGGTCTGAAGCTGGATGGAGCGAGATTGCAGGCTCTGTATTGAGCCCCGAAAAATGTATAGCATAAGGCGGGGTGATTTCACCGACGCTCAGTAATATTTTTTTGCACTACGTGCTGGATGACTGGTTCGTCAAGACGGTCCAACCGCGCATGCGGGGTAAGTGTTTCCTGATCCGCTTCGCCGATGATTTTATCATTGGATTCCAATTGGAGACGGATGCCAGGCGACTGATGGAAGTGCTACCGAAGCGCTTTGAGCGGTACGCACTAACCCTTCATCCGCAAAAGACCCGACTGATCGCATTCGGAAGACCGGCGCGAGAAGCAAAGCCTCAAGGGACCTTTGATTTTCTTGGGTTTACCTTTTACTGGGGCAAAAGCCTTAAGGGCAACTGGGTGATCAAAAAGAAAACCGCGCGCAAAAGGCGCAACCGCTTTATGCGCATGCTGTGGAGCTGGTGCAAGAAAAACCGGCATGATCCCATAGGCGAGCAGCACGAAACGCTGTGCAGCAAGCTGAGGGGGTTTTATCAATATTTTGGGGTGAGGAGCAATTTCAAGGTGCTGGAGGTGGTGTACGAGTACGCCCAAAGAGCGTGGAGGCGCTGGCTCGGCAGACGGCACCGGGACGGGTATATCAGCCACAAGAAGTTCGATAATATTCTTGCTCGCTATCCCCTCCCACGCCCCCGAATCGTCCATAATATCTAAAGAACTTGCAGGGCGGCAAAGTTATGCGCCCATCGGGGTGTCGCCTGATGGGTTGACGGCTCGGTAAAAAGGGCCTGAATCGAAGAACCGTATGAGGGAAATCTTCACGTACGGGGAAGTGGGGAGGGCGCCGGGTAACCGGTGCCTTTACCCGGAACACAGGACCGGGCGGACGGCGGCATTTTTAAAAAAGCACTGTGCTTGCATGAATTTCATCATTGTTAGTCCGAATAGTTCGAACCATCCGCCCGGCCGGTGAAGCTGAGCGTTCTGCCTGTAAAGACCTTGACAAGTCGTACGTATTGGCGTACGTTTTATGAAAAATACGTTGAGGTGACTTATGCCGACTTTATCAGCCACTGAGGCAAGATCGAAACTTTACCGTCTTATCGACCAAACCGCATTGTCCCATGAACCAATTGTAATTACAAGTAAAAGAGGCAATGCTGTTCTGCTATCCGAGGACGATTGGCGGGCAATCCAAGAAACAATGTACCTGTTAAACATCCCAGGCATGCGCGAGTCAATTCGTGAAGGTTTGGCAACACCTGTCGAGGATTGCAAAGAGGAACTCGATTGGTAAATTACAAGGTCGTTTTTACAAAACAAGCACAAAAAGACGCGAAAAAATTATCCGCCGCCGGCCTCAAGACAAAGGCCGAAAATATTATCGAAATATTGCGGGAAAATCCTTATCAGACCCCTCCTTTCTATGAAAAACTTGTAGGCGATTTAGCTGGCGCATATTCCCGTCGTATAAACATTCAACACCGACTGGTCTATGAGGTTATCGAAGACCAAAAGATTGTAAAAGTTATCCGTATGTGGACACATTATGAATAGCAAGGCAGAACCCGTCATTTAAGTGAGACCGGGAAAAGCTGTGCCGCTTTTTGCAGGCATTCTTTAACAGATTTTCCAACTTTATAAAGATACGTCTTCGGTTATCGTTTCCCGTCCCCTTAATTTTTCGTTCGCAACAGAAAAATACTATGGTAAATTTAAAGGTAAACGGTCACGGGGCTATTAGCTGAAGAGAGGCTTAGATCCAACTCACATCAACAGAGATGCCTGCAAAGTAACATTCCAGGCATTCGACCAGAAACGGGAATGTGGCTTTATCTCTCAGTCGGCAGGTTTCTTTTACAGACAAGATTCGTTCGACCCAGCGGTTGCCTTTGTCGCTTTGCGTTCCCAGACTACATTTGCGCCATAGCACGCCAAAGCGCAGAGAGCGTTCGGCACGGTTGTTGGTGGGTTCGACGCCATCATGTTCGAGAAAGGTCCACAATGCGTCAATTTCTCGTATTATTTGCCTGGCCAGGCGTCCGGCATCATCGGTGTCGTCTTCAAAAAGGCTGAGGATGAGCAACAAGGAGTTATAAAAACGCTCCCATTTTAAAGGTGGCGGTTTGTTTTTTGAAAATTCGATCAGGGTATTCAAATGTGCCAAAATTAACTTGCCGCCTCGCCTTTCGTTGAGTTTTCTACTCTCGATTAACGCCTTGGCCTTTCGGATCAAATGGGCCAGGCAGGTTTGCCGGCCATGGACCCATTTGCAATAAAGGCCATAACCGTCGCTGATCAAGATGCCTTTCCAGTCGGCGATCAGTTCGAGAAAGGCCTGTTTGGATCTTTTCGGATCGATGCGGAAAAAGGCCACCATCGTATTGACCATTACCCAGAGCCATTGCAGATTGTGTTTTTCAAACCAGCTGGTTTCATCGATGAAGTTGCACTCACTGCTGCGGGCCACCTGGCCGATACGCTCATAGGTGGAGGCAATGGCCTCGGAAGCGCGGTCGATAACCTTTTGGATCGTGCCGGTGGCGATTTTGATATCAAACACGGAGTGGACCAGTTGCTGCACATTTCTCCGACTCATGGCCTTGATGCCACTCAGTTCGGCGATAAACGCACAAAACCGCGGGCCGTAGCCGGTGCTAAACGCCTCCGGAACCTGTGCTTTGACAATCTTGCCGCACCGAGGGCATTGACCTTGGTGCAGAACAAAATGGGTGATGTCCATCTCGATTTCAGGCAATTCGATATGTTGGTGAGTATGAAAGGGTCGCAGATTATCCCAATCTGATGAATGGAGACCGCAACCGCAGCACTTGGGCATCACATTTTGAGTATTGTTGGGCGTTAGCAGCATTTGCCCATGCCCCGGGTGTCCTTTTTGTCCGCCCGGTTTGCGCTCGCCTTTGGGCTTTTCGCGTTTGGGTTTGTTATAGGGCGGATCGGATGAGGGCGGTTTGCTGGAGTTGGTCGAGTTTTGGCGTTTTTGCTTTTCAAGCTTCTCGTTGTTTTTCTCCAGCTTGTCGTTTTGAGTTTTAATCGCCCGCAGCTCATCTTCCAGAGAAACGATGTACTGGCGTACCGGTTCAGCAGTAGCTTGCCAATCGGCATCTGAAATGGGTCTATCGGACTTCATGAAAAGCACGATAGCATACCAGAAATGGAAAGTCTAGATATTTTTAATTATTTCAACAAGTTATTGATTTTGTATGGGAATGTTGAAATTACGAGAGGTTAGCGGAGCGAAAAAAGTGCGCCGGATTGAGCGCCCAATATACCCCGTGAACGCTTACATTTAAAGTATAAAAAATGCTGGGTTTCGGTAAATGGCGATTATTATCAGATTATGTTTGATAATGATCTCGATGAGCCTGACAATTATGACGACATTGATGAGGTGGTAAATTCAATAGGTCCATATTTTCTCGTTCAATTTAATTACGAGTTTCCCGGAAAAGAGTGTCACATCGAAAGTGATGATGAACATTTGACCGGCCATTACATTGTAAATAGTGTTGTTATAGGTCATCGTACATTTACAATCAAATATGGAGCAAATGATAAATTTGTCATCAATGTTGAGTTTGATGCTACTGATCAAGAACGACAAGACCTCATAAATGCATCTAAAGATATGTTTTTAAATGTACTGCAAATTACGGACTGATAAATTGCGAACCTGTTGCTTAAGTGGGACCGGGAGTTACGGTGCCATTTTGAACAGATGGCACTGCTTGAAACTACGAGGCTTTTTGGATCTTCGGCTGTGCCTTTTCCCGGCCCCTTAGCATGGCGTTGGAGTGCGACACGATGTCGCACAATTGGCTGATTGGCAAGGCCGTCACGGTGCCTTGACCAATCCCAGCATTCCCCTGCTGGTACCCTAGGAGGCATGCTTGCTGCGCGTGCAGTTGGTATGGAGCCCTTTTCGACAATGTACCAAATCCCGCGTTTGCGGGAGGGGTGGAAACCGTGAGGTGGATACCTTCCTGGAAGCCTCATCCGGGTAAGGGCTAGGGTTGGAATGATAGGGTTAATGTAATGTGAATGCCGTCAAGCATCGTCAACGAGAACAAGCCAAAGAGGCTGGCAGGCTTGGACCAAACGGTATCGCGGTCAGGTTATGGGTTTCCTAACTGCCCATACGGGGATGTTGTGCCGCCGGTGTAGAAGGCAAACCTAAGTCACTCGCAAATTGGCAATTGTGTGGAACGTGGAAACCCCGTATCTCCGCCGGGATGTATCCGGCAGGCGAAACCGCAAGGCACGCTGTTGGGGATGCGGGCGTAAGAAGCAGGAAAAAGCGAATGCCGGTCTGTAATGGATCGGATACGGGTTCGAACTTGGCCCGGCCCGAAAGGGAGCTAACGTCCTGCAGGTGTTCCATCGCGTGAAAACTGGGAGAACCGCATTCATGAAGGAAAGCAAATGACGGCGTCTATGTAGACAGCTGATGCGCCTTCAAGCCCATGGGCATTGTGGCTGTCAGTAAGTATCGCGAAGTCGGAGTCGTTTTATTAACCCCGGCGGGTGGTCTCACAAAGGCTGGCCTTTCGGAATGCTTGAGCCGTATGACGGGAAACTGTCACGTACGGTTCTGAGGGGGCCTGGGGATGGCAACATCCCCCGGCTACCCGATCCCTAAACAAAACTGCGTTTTAATGATGCTTGCCATGCGTATTAAATTTCTGTATTATTATAAGTTAGTTAAACTTATATTTAGGAGAATAGCATGTCGACAATTGCAAGAATTACCTTCGATTCAAGGGTAATGGGAGGCAAACCTTGTATTCGTGGTATGCGGGTAACAGCCGGTACAATTGTAGGATTAGTGGCATCGGGCCACAGCAAGGAAAAAATATTGAATCTTTATCCTTATCTTGAATCTGAAGATATTGACGAAGCCCTTGCTTATGCTGCCTGGCGTGTCGAGGAGATTGATATCCCGCTTATACAGGAATCTGCATGAAATTTCTGATAGATATGAATCTTTCCCCTCAGTGGGTATCTGTGTTTGAAGATGCCGGCTGGGAAGCCCAACATTGGTCGTCTATTGGAAAACCAAATGCGCCTGACCAAACAATTTTTGAATATGCCAAGTCCAATGGATATGTCATTTTTACACACGACTTGGATTTTGGCACCATACTCGCTGCAACGAATACGGATTTTCCAAGCGTCATTCAAATTAGGATCCAGGATGTAACGCCTGAACATTTATCCGGTTATATCATTTCTGCGATACATCAGTTTGAAAAGCATCTCGATGAAGGGGCTTTGATTACCATTGATGAAAAGAAATCTAGAGCTCGCATCCTTCCTCTTCGCAAATAAACAAATTGCCTTTTGGCAGAACCACCAGTTTCACCAGAGCGCAGGGGCCGAGGCATTTTTGAGATGCATTGTTCCCCTAAAATCTTATTCATTTTTAAAGGATTTTCTATCCATCCCTGCGCCCTGGTGAACTGAAACGATGGCGTGGCGCTTCGCGCCACGCCATCGGGCTGCGGATTGCCATCCGCTTGATGGCTGTCGCTACGCGCCAGCCATCAAGCGGGTGCAGCGGACAGAACCGCCACCTAATCGTGTCGCTACGCGACACATTAGGCGGCGAACCTGCCGCTGATCCGCAGCCCGTTAACTTTTGAAAAAACAACCATGCCAGAATCATTAATAATTGATTTGTCACATACCAAACCTGAAAATAAAGTTCTTGGATTTAGCGGTAGCCCAAGGAAAAAATGGCAATTCAGATATATTGTTAAAAACCATCATTTCAGGAGTTAAACAACTTAGTATTCCTGCAACAACATGGAACTTAACTGATGTACAATTCAAGGGGTGTATTGGGTGCGAACAGTGCAGAAAAACAAAAATATGCACAGGATTAATTGACGGCATGACATCACTATACGCAAAACTGTATTCATCAAAAGGTTTGGTATTGGTATCTCCAACCCACAATTACAATATCACATCTTGGATGAAAGCGTTCATTGATCGTCTTTATTGCTTTTATACATTTGAGAACAATAGGCCGCGAAGTTGGTCCAGCCAACTTGGAAATCAAAATAGAAAGGCCGTTGTTGCAGCAATATGCGAGCAAGAATCTGTTGAGGATATGGGCTTTACGTTGGAGGCAATGAAAGCCCCACTTAAACAGAAATGATTTAACAACTTACGAAATTATAATGCTTTACGCTTACAGGTGGCAAGTCAAACTTTTTTTCGCTTCATAAAAAGAACCTTCAAGGGAATTCACTTAATGAGCCAATCTCCTCATGGCGTACAGATACAATTCTACTTGTATATGATTGCTTATCTATTGTTATTATCATTCAAACAAGATACGGAAATAATAAGCAGAGAAAATGAAAAAGATGAGCATGAATCTGAAGAAAATAATAAGAACGAAACCTTGCTAACTTCATCTTCATGCTCCAATTCAAATGCAAAAGACCATATGTTTGCGGGTTAGTAACTCTTCTTGGAGAAAAATTAAAACAGTTTTATAAAATTGGTATTCACTGGTTATTAGCAGTAAAAAATAATTTGTTAGAAATATTTGATGTGAATATCGCCAAAGTTATTGCTCAATACTCTTATCAATGAATGTGCCGAACAGTATTGATGACATGCATACTTATAGTCTGAATGATCATGCCGCCTTCATTCTGCAGGTCGGTTGCGGTCATTGCGGAGAGCATGCAGCCGTCAGTTTTGCGATTCTCTGCGCGCTGCATGGGGGCGGGATGTCTGCGCTGCTCGGCTCCATCGTCAAGAGCGGCAATGCGAACATTGACCACGCCTTTGTGGTCGGTGGTCTGAGACCACGCGAGATCATCGAGACCACTATCCGCAGCTCGAGGAACAGTAGCGGGTCGGTGGGAGAGGCCATCGATGTCTGGAATCTTCGCGATGCCCTTACCGATGCCGGCGCTGGCACCGATGGCTATGTCTGCGACCCGTATCTCGACCCCAGCCAGATTGCCCAGACGGCACGTGCGCTTCTGGCCTCACTGAATAGCTCCAGGCGGCGATCAAGGCACAAAGATACTGATTTTCTCTGGTATGGCGATGTTTTTCCGGCAACACCAGCGCTGTCACGCACAACTGTGGCGAGCGTCAGAAATGTTTAATGAAACGCAACGCACTTTTTAAGGATGCCATCGATGCTTCGTCAGCATCACAGCGGTGGCGATTGAGCCTCTTTGCTGCTGTCTTCGTTTTTTTTATGGTCCCCCGATGCACGACGACTATTGCGAATGACATTTCAGCTGAGGATACCCAAATGGCAATAGAAAACAAAGCCGTACGGATCGAACGTTTGGCCCGCGATCAGGCCGCTACCCTTGTGCCGCATGCGGACATGTTGCGCTACACACCACCTTTGCCAGACATGTGGCCACCCGGCACTACGGCCAAACTGACTATCTACGGCTATGGAAGCCAGCCGGCGCCCACTGGTCGCGTCACTTACACGGTGAGTACCCCATCCGTGGAAGTGGTGTTTGAAATGGCTGAGGACGGGCCGATCGTTTACGACACAAAGCGTGCTAAGGCTCAATTACTGGACCGACTTCAGCCACGCGTGCGTTCCCATGTGGATGCGGACATCCGGCACAAAGGAATTGAGGCCCTGCTCGACGCGATAAGCACCGGAAAACTCACCGAAGTGGCAAAACGGTCGATTCGCGATAGCTATCAGAGCTGGCAGCACGAAAACCAAATTCTATCTGAAAACATTGCCAACCGCCATCGTGCATTTTTCCGTTGGTTGAAAGAGGGGTTTTAAGCTATTCAATCCTATTTGTTATGTTATCAAGCTGATTGAAAAATCCAATCGTAAAATGACGCTTAAGGATCAGAGATTTAAGTGAATTTTTAAAGCGGTTTCCACGCGAATTATCAATTCGTTATCCAAGGCTCCGATTCGTTTGACGATACGCCGTTTGTCAATGGGTCGGATTTGGTCAGCTTTAACCTTGGAGTCCTTTGGAAGGTGGGCAGTTCCTTTTTTAATCTTTACCTCGAACGGGTAAATTTTTTCCAGTTTCTGGGAGGTAATTGGGATGATGGTGATGGTTCCTGAATATTTGTTGCCGATATCATTTTAAATGAGGAATTCTGCACTGACCAGGCTTTGTCCGGCATTACCTTTTTTACAACAATGGGGTAAAAGAAAAGGCGGGTTGCCGCCACAACCGATGGCGACAACCCGCCTGAGGCGTCCGATGCATCGGAGCGCCGGAATACGGGGCTACGGGGCCGGGCACATGATTTCAGCGGCTGCGGAAAAGACATCCGTCAGTCTAAGAATGCCGATGACCATTTTGCCTTCGCGAACGATAAGGGATTGATGGCAGCCCATGACCAGCCGGTGAATCGCCTGGCCAAGGGATTCGTCCTGGTCGATGAATTCGTCTGCTTTGGGCTTGATCATGATCTGCCGGATCGGCAGCTTGGCCGCCCTTTGGCATGCTTCATCAAACGGCTCCTTGAACAGGTCGTATTTATCGACCATGGTTCTGAGGATATAGTTGCTGAGCCGATTGATCCCCATGTCGGCATCAACTTCGAGTTCTTCGAAATATTTGGGCTCCAACGCTTTCAGCACCTGGGTCTGGCTGATTTTCCCGACCACCATGTTGTGTTCGTCCACCACGAGAACGGCACGATGGGGGTATTTCGAGGGATCGAAGCCCTTTTGGGATTTGGAAAGTGCTGCTACCGCTTCGTCAAGGGTGGCCGTGATGGAGACCCGGGCATATTCCGACAAGGGCACCATCAGTTTGAAAACAGTCGTTGATTTCATCGTGTTCCTTTCCGGGCTGATTTGACTACTTTTTTTCCTGATCAAAGACTCGGCTGGGGTATCGGATCAGCTCCTGAATTTTGGCATCGCGGATCTTTTTGTCATGGGTGGCTTTTTTTTCGAACGCCTGGGCCATCTTGGTGAGCAGGTCCTCGAATTTCATGGGTTTCAGAAGGTAGTCAAATGCACCTTGTTTCATGCCTTCGATACTGGTTTCCACCGAGGCGTGGCCGGTGAGCAGGAGTACTTCCACCAGCGGCTGGATGCGCTTGATCTCCCTCAAGGTTTCGATACCATCCATGCCGCCGGGCATTTTAATGTCCAGCAGCACCACGTCGTAAAGTTCTTCTTTGAGCACGTCAATGGCCGCCTCGCCACTGGTCACCCCCGTGGCATCCAGCTTACGCTTGTTAAGACGATTGACGATGGTTTCCAGAAAGTCGGTCTCGTCATCCACAACCAGAATTCTGAATGTATTCATGTCTCCCCCTTATTTTTTTTCCGGCAGCACCAGTGGCAGAAGGACCACGAAGGTGGTTCCCTGGTCTTCGTGGCTGTCTATGGAGATTTGGCCGCCCATTTTTTCAATGATGGTATAACTGATGGAAAGTCCCAGGCCGGTCCCTTTACCATTATGTTTGGTGGTAAAGAACGGATCGAAAATCTTTTTCTGGATCGCCTCGGGAATTCCAGGTCCATTGTCGTGAATGCTGATACGAATATACTCCTTTTCCATACCGGTGGAAACATCAATTGTACCGTCGCTGCCGATGGCGTCGATGGCATTGTTGATCAGGTTCAGGAACACCTGCTGGAGCTGGGATTGGTCACTGGCGATTATCGGCAACCGATCGGTATAGTGTTTCACAATTTCAATATCGTTGATGCGTGCATGATTGGACAGCATCTCAATGGTCTGATCAAGCACGTGGTTGATCTCGACATCGTCCAGACGCGGTTCCATGCGGCGGGCAAACCCCAGCATGTTATGCGTAATTTTCCTGGCCCGGTCCACATGCTCTTCGATCTTTCCGATGGATGCGGCAAACTCCTTATAGTTTTCGCTGTTCTGAAATTCCTCTTCTGCCAGCAGATCCTCCATCCATCCAGCCTTTTCGCCGATCACTGCCAACGGGTTGTTGATTTCGTGGGCGATGCCGGCGGCCATTTTACCCAATGCAGCCAGCTTGTCCTGCTGGATCAGTTGACTGTTGAGTTCGTTCATTTCACAGTCGGCCTGCTCCAGGTGACGCACCAGCGTGTTGGATATCAGGACGATGGCAAAAAGGATCACCACGCACCCGGTGGCGATGATCATGATCTCGGTGTTGCGGGCGTTTCCCATCCAGCCGTGTTCCTGGCCAGCGATTTGGCTGATGACCAGCATCCATTCCCGATCCTTGAGCCAGGCGCCGCCGATGTAACGAATATCGCCGCTATCTTCCCGCGTTTCGATGACGGTGGTCCCTTCCCCGAAACGCTGGGTTTCGATTTTCGACTGGCCGAGAATGACCCCCTTGAATCGCGGGCTGGTCTGGAAAACGCCATCGCGGTTGACAATGAACGCGTCGCCGCTGGTGCCCACCTGGGCACTTCTCACCAGCCGGTTGAGAATTTCGGAATCGATGGTCGCTCTCAGGATCCAGCTATTATTTCCCGTGACCCCCTTGACGGCAATGATGACATGGGGGACCTGGCGAAATCCCATGAATACGTTACTGATGAATTGACCCCGGCGCAACACCTCATCGAACCAGGGTTGTTGATAGTAGTTGAGTCCCTGCAGATTATACGGGCCGGCGTAAGCCAGCTGATTGCCCTCCTTGTCAATGACGCCCAGATCGACCAGTCCCAACCCCTCGGCGCGCTGGTTGATCTGCCAGAAGAGTTTGGAGAGATTTTCCGGATTGTTGAGCGTCTCGAAGGACTGGGTCTCAACGATCATGGCCAGGATGGTGGTGCGTTCGCGCAGGAAAACATCCACGGCATTGCTCTGGGTTCTGGCCAGGGTACGAATCTGGTCTTCGATACGTTCCTGGTAGAGCTTGCCGAACTGGTAATAGATGGCCGTGCCCAGGAGAATCAGCGGACCGATGGACACGGCCAACGTGATGGCGATAAGTTTCAAGCGCAGGTTTTTATAATGGGTCAGTTTCATGCCAGACTCCAAATGAGGGCCCATGTTTTAACTGTGGCAACGCGCATCGATGGTCTACCAGGCGAGGAATTGCCAGTAACCGAGTACCCCCCACAGCCAGAGCACCAGCCAGGCCAGCAGCGTGATGGGCAGACCGAACTTAACAAAATCCATGACATCCAGAAGCCGCTCGCCGGTTTCCGGATCCTTGCCCATGCCGAAGCAGATGGCGTTGTTGGGCGTTCCCACCACCAGGAAATTGGCGAACGATGAGGAGAATGAGGTGATCAGCCCCACCTTCCAGACACTCACATTGGCCAGGGTGGCCATGGGCAGGACGATGGGTCCCAGGGCGGCGACCGTGGCCCCGTCGCTCATGAAATTGGTCATCGTACCGGTCAGCAGGCTGACGCCGATGACCAGTCCGTCACCCTTGGTGAGAAAATCGGGCAGCAGGTCGACAAACGTGCTGGCCAGCCACAGGGCTCCGCCGCTGAATTTGAGGGCTACGCCCATGGCGCAGGCAGCGGCATACAGGCCGACCACATCGAAGGCCACGCCGTTTTGAATGTCGTCCCAGGTGAGAATGCGGCACAGGAACATGGCCATTACCGCATACAAGGTCGGCCCGCCCAAACCGGCATGCTCGCCCAAGATGATCCAGGCCAGGACCAAAACCACCAGAATGACGGCCATGATGGCTTCCTGGCCGCCGAACTTGGGCATGCTTTTGACTTCCTGCTTGACGATTTCACTGGGGTTGACATCCGGCACCTTGAATTTGGGTTTGAGCCGCAAATACATGACCAGACCGATTGCCCAGGACATCACCGGAACGAACGGCATACCGATTTTCATCCACTCCACAAAGCTGATGGGCATCCCGTATTCAGCCAGATACCCCACCATGATGGCATTGCGGCCGCCGGCCGCCGGTGAACCGGGGCCACCGTGGTTGGCGGCGAAGCAGACGCCCAGAAGCAGGAAAATGGCCAGGGCGCGGTCTTTTTTGACCCCATTCATTTTGCAGGTCACCTTGTATATGCCCATGAGCACGGGAATCAGCAGGGCGACCAGGGCATGCTCGGACAGAAAGCCGGCTGAAATGGCCAGCATCGGCAGAAACAAAAATGCAAAGGACTTGGCACTCTTGATGCGCGAGAGCAGAATCAGGCCGATGCGTTTGTCCAGGCCGGTTTTGGCCACCCCCACGGCCACGGCCAGAATGCCGAAGATGAAAAATACGGCGTCTTTCATGTACGCCTTGGAAATTTCGTTGATCGGCAAAATGGCAAACAGGTAGAGCATCACCCCCACCATGATATCGGTGGCCCCCAGGGGAAGGGCCTCGGTGCCCCACAAAAAGGCCGCCAGAAAGAGAATGCAGACGGTCAGCTTGGCTATCTGAGCCACCTCGTAGTGGGTTAACAGGGGATTTACATGCTTGTCGTGCGCTGCACCGGTGGCTTCGGTTTCGCCGGTTTGGGCTGCCTTGAACGCCTCTGGGCGCAGTTTTTTGTTTACCGTGTCCGTAATGGTCGTGGCCCCCGCAGGCAGGGCGTAGCCGGCGGGTTTTTCAATTTTTACCATGTCAAGCATGCCCTGGGTGGGTGGCATCATGACAGCAAAAGTGAAGATAACCGCGGCAAGGATAAAAAGTGCCGGTTTGTATCCGGGCCTGTTTTTCCACGTCCATTTGCGTTCATCGATTCCGTCCGCCAGCAATGGGTCGAAACCGTGGTCCACTGCAGTTTGATGTGACATGCTGCCTCCTTGATCAATTCCTTGTTTGGCACCACCCCTGGTGCATGTTGATACCCATTTGGATGGGTACA
The DNA here is from genome assembly GCF_009689005.1 of Desulfosarcina ovata subsp. ovata. Taxonomy (NCBI): domain Bacteria; kingdom Pseudomonadati; phylum Thermodesulfobacteriota; class Desulfobacteria; order Desulfobacterales; family Desulfosarcinaceae; genus Desulfosarcina; species Desulfosarcina ovata. The sequence continues at coordinate 269,031 of NZ_AP021879.1, forward strand.
CGTCTCCCCTCGTTCGCTTTAGCGGGAGCAATGCACATGCCATCGTTGATGAGAACTCAGCGTATTGATAACATGTTGAAAACAAATAATAAAAATACTGGTTGAAAAGATTGCCGACACCTGTTGGAATCGTTTCCTGTCAGCAAGTTTTACAGGGTGTAAAGGTGCCGGGTGGTACTGAATGAGCCGTTTGATCGTTGTTGTCCATGACGGAGGAGAGAAAGCGAGTATTTTTTCCGTACCCGGCCGCCCCGCGGCAAGACCATGAAAAAAAACCCGGAAACGGATGGGAAGCTGGGGAGGTGCCGTTTCCGGGTTCGGGGTGGTGGGTACTACGGCGGGTTAACGCAGCGCCCGTTCCAATTCGAAAAACAGATCCTGTTCACGGATGACGCCGGTCACCTTGCCGTCCTTGAATACGATCATCCGGCGGCAGCGGTACTGGACCATCATATAGGCGGCCTCCATGAGATTGGCCGTGGCATCGATGCTCGGCGGGGTAGGGGACATGAGGTCGCCAACACTGGTGGCCGCCAAGCGATGTGCCTCCACGCTGAACATGCCGGTCCAGAACATGGGGGAGTATTGCAGGCTGTCGGCCGTGGATGGTTTGGGGGCGGAAAGATAGCCGGGCATGATGCCCTCCAAAAGATCCATGATGGACAGAATCCCTTTCAGTTCACCGGCACCGTCAAAAACCAGCAGACTGCGGTGGCCGGTTTCCATGATCCGGCTGGTATGAATCTGGGGGGTAAAGGATTTTTTCAGTTCCTGAATCCCTTCGGCAACGGTCTGATTCTCATTCAGCGTGGTGTATTCGGCCAGGGGAATCATTACTTCCTCGACCCGTCGTTCCTGCTCCTGGCCCTCATCACCGGCCTTACTGTGCTCGATGGCGACCATGATGCGGGATGCCAACAGGTCGATGTCACAGGGTTTGGACAGATAATCGACAGCGCCGTGGCTGAGGGCATGTTTGGCACTCTCGTCGGCGCCATGGCCGGTGAGCATGATCACCGGCAGACCGGGAACCCGCTTCTGGATTTCGGCCAGGGTTTCGTTGCCGTCCATATCGGGCATGCGAATGTCCAGCACCACCACATCGGGCTGCTTGTCCAGCTGATCCAGGGCCTCGCGGCCATTGGCGGCCATCAGGGTCTCGAAACCTTTTTTCTCGAGCAGCTTCCGGGAGGTTTCCCGAAACTGGGTTTCGTCGTCTACCATCAATACTTTGGTTTTATGGGTCATGTTGCCTGCCTCCTTTAAGGCGTTAGGTCGGTCACAATCATCGTTTGGCGAACGGTCATGGGTACCGGGAACGTTGTTACGATCGCCCTACGCCGCAAGCGATTTCAGCGAATGGGCGAGTGGCAAGAGCCAATAGATCAACATCACGGTGGCGCCGAAGGTGAACAGCACCGTAATGACGGCACGGAGCTTGCTCATTCCCAGCCCCTTGACCATGCCGGTTCCAATCAGCCACCACTTCCAGGGTTCGGTCAGCAAGAATGCCGACGGCACCCAGGCGATCAAAAGGACGGTCCCCGAACTGAGCGAAAAGATACGCCACAGGCGCGAAAAGGCGTACCGCCGGCCGGCCGTGGTTGCCAGCGCCACATAGCCGATGGCGGTGGCGATGGCGACCATGCCGATGGCATTCACAAACCAGATGACGCCCATGCTTACGGATGCCGTGCCAGGGGCCATAAAGGTGCCGCTGACCGCGAAAAAGAGACCTGAAACGATGAGAATGGCGGTCGCTTGTCCCATTGAAATGGCCGCAAATCCATTGGCGAAAAAGGTGCCCGGGCGGGTCAGCAGCGCGGTCAGGGTCCGAACGTAAAGGGATGGCCATTGGTGTTGCATGTTACACCGCTCCTATCTTGTACAGGATGCCAGTGACCAGCATGATCAGGGTCAGAATGAAATAGAATCGCCGTTCCGCCTCGCGGGTGAACCAGACGCGACCGTCCTGGTAGCACAGTCCGAATTTTTGAAACTTTGGATTATCGTCTTTTTTGATCATTCAGTTTTCTCCTAAAATCCTGGAAGACCGCCAAATCCACGAAATACCCAGTACACCGCCGTCAGGAGCAGCAAAACGATGTTGGCCATGACCCAGATGGGCAGGCCCACCCGCAGATAGTCCTTGGGTTCCAGATAGCCGCTGGCGTAGACGATGGCATTGGGCGGCGTGCCGATGATCAGGCAGTAGGCAAAAGAGGAAGAAATCGCCGTGGACATGGCCATAAAAGGCAGGAATGTGGTGCCCGGATGCACCAACCCGGCCATGTTCAGGGCAATCGGTCCCACGGCCGCAGCGGCCGGTCCGTCGGCCATCAGGTTGGTCAGGATGGCGGTCAATCCGTTGCTGGTGGCCATCAGCGGCAAACCGGAGTCCATCCCCAGGGGGGCCAGGGCGTCAATGGCGCTGCGGGCCAGCCAGTAGGCGGCGCCGGTGCTGTCCAGGGTGCGCCCAAAGATAATGGCGCCGGCGTATAACCAGATCACGCCCCAGTCAACCCGGTCCTGATAATCGCGCCAGTTGACGATGCCGGCCAACAGGTAGGCCACGGCACCGCCCACGGCGATGACACCGATGCCCAGGCGAACCGGATAAATGCCCATGTTGTAAAACTCTTTTTCGGTGAACCAGCCGAACACCATCACCAGAAAGATGATCAGGGCAATGATCTGTTTGCGATTCCAGCCGCCCATACGGCCGATTTCGGTCTGCAGATGGTCCATGGCCGGCGCGAGGGAGGTGATCGTGGGCTTGAAGCGCCAGTTGAGGATCAGCCAGGAAACCGGGATCATGACGAACAGGTAGGGGAAACAGTAGGTGATCCACTGGAAATAGCCGATGTCCTGGCCGAACATGTCGGCCAGGTAGGTCATCATGATGACGTTGCGGGCACCGCCCGATGGTGCGCCGGGACCGCCGATGTTACAGGCCATGGCAATGGCGATCATCAGCATTTTGCCCAGTTCCGGATCGCTGGGGGTTTCCCGGGTGAGGCTGTTCTGGTAAAGCAGCATGCCAATGGGCAGGAACATGGCGGCCAGGGCGTGGTCGGAAATAAACGCGGCCAGGGGAGCGATGATCACAATGAAGATCAGCGTGATCCAACGCACGTTGGGAACGGCCAGTTTCCTGAACATCATCAGGCAGACCCGTTTGTCCACGCCTGTCTTGACAAACGCGGCGGCAAACATCAGGCTGCCCATGATGAACCAGCAGGCGTCATCCCAATAGAGCATGGCCACCTCTTTTCGCGAGGTGACGCCGCTGAATACCAGAATCAGGCCGATGCAGAAAGAGACGCCGGGAAGCGGGATGCACTCGGTGAGGAAACAGAGCACCACGAAGACCCCCATGGCGATGGAGACCTTGATGAACCAGGCCCCTTTGTCGGCTTCGATGCGATCTTTTTCAGTGAGCTCTTCGTACTTCAACCCATCCTTGCGGAGGGTCATCGATGCTTTCATCAGTGCCAGGTAAGTCGCATCATCCACCTGGGTGTCGATGAAACTGCGGGCCTTCTCGAAATTGGCCTTGACGGCCTTGATCTTGTTCTGGCGGCACCATTTGAGGTCGCGTTTCAAATAACGGTCACGCGTCAACGCGCCCATGTTCATGTTCTGTTCCATGATCCGGGCAGCCAGCAGCTGCCACTGCAGGGCGCTGTCGCTGGACGTATTGAAGAAAGCCTGGGTAACATGTTCAATGACGGCTTTGGGGCCGATGCGGTACTCGGTGCCCACATCCTTCATCCCGTATGGCGTGGGCATCAAAAGCAGCACAAACAGAAGTACCACTGGAATCGAGAACATCTTCCAGTCCACATATTTGTCGTATCCGGTGACTTTTTTTTCCTTCTTGGCCATTGATAAACCCCTCTTTTTCACGTTACGGTTCAGGCGTTTTTCAGCATCTCGCGGGGCGATTTCATCAATCCGCGCATGCGTGCCACACGGATTTTTTCTTCGATGTCCACCCGCCGGTTAAAGGCATTCGTTGCCTTGGCGACGATTTCTTCCAGGTCGGCCGGCTTCATCAGATAGTCGACGGCACCGGATTTGAGACCATCGATGGCCGATTCCACGGTGGCATGGCCGGTGAGCATGATGACCTCCACCATGGGAAACTGGCGTTTGATTTCACGAAGCGTGGCCACGCCATCCATGCCTGGCATTTTTACGTCCAGAACCACGACGTGAACCGGCTCGGAACGAAGCAATTCAAGCGCCTGGCCACCGCTGGAGGCGGTCTGAACCTCGAATCCCTTTCTCTCCAATAATTTCTTTGTCGTGGAGAGAAATCGTTCCTCATCATCAACGAGCATCATCTTTAAGTTTTCCATCCTTTCACTCCTGTTTTACAAATAGGGTGCTACCGGATGAATGCTGCGGTTGCACCGTTAAAGAAAATTCCCTGGCAGCCCACCGGGGAAATATCGAAAAACACTATCGTGGCATGGGGCACACGCGCCATGTCTGCTCATGGGGCCATCATGCAGCGGACGGCAGCGCAGGCAGAACAATGGAGAATGTGGTTCCCTGACCGACGCTGCTGGCAACTTCCATTTTGCCGCCCATTTGCTGCACAATACCGTAACAGACCGAAAGACCGAGTCCCGTCCCTTTCCCAACCGGCTTGGTCGTGAAAAATGGAGAGAAGATCTTTTCCATGTTTTCCTGTGTAATCCCGGAACCGTTGTCCTTCACACTGATGGTCGCCGATTCGTTATCTCCCTGTGAAATGGAAACGATGACGCTTCCTCCCGCCGTGCCGTGATGGTCCATAATGGCATCCATGGCATTATTGAGCAGATTCAGGACCACCTGCTGGAGACGGGAGGCGTCGGCATACACCCGGATGGGCAGAGACGGGAGTTCTTTTTGAAGCAGGATGCCGTTGACTTCTGCCTTCTTCTGAGCCATATGAGTGATTTCCGGAATGACGACCGTCAGATCCAGCTCTTCGGCGCTGGATTCTCCTTGGCGGCCAAATTTTAGAATTGCCGCGGTGATGCGGGCGCATCGCTCCAGCTGCATCTTGATCTGTGCCACACTGTCGTTCACCTGATCGAAGGACTCACCCGGCGTCAGCTCAGCGGACTCGACCATTTCCTCGTGCAGGACCCGGATCATCGACAGCTCACTGCTGATGATCTGCAGGGGGTTGTTGATCTCATGGGCGAACCCGGCAGCCATTTCGCCCAGTTCGGCAAGCCGGGAGGCACCGATGAGCTGCTGATTCAACAGCGCTTTTTCCGCATCGGTCTGTTCCATTTTTCTTACGATGACCCCGGTCAGGGTAAAGGCGGCGGCAACGATGCAGCCACCGCCCACCAGACAGATGAACAGGATCGGCAGCCGCGCATTCTGCAGCGCCATGAAGGCGTCGGCTTTTTCCTGGCGGATCACCAGGATCCAGTTGTTGTCCTTGAGCCAGCAGGTGGCATAGAGAAACGGTTCTTCCGTTCCCTGGCGATGGATAAAGCTGTTGATGGTCCGCCCGTTGGCGGGCAGCGGAATTTTTTCGGCCGGGGTTTCCATGAGGTTGCCGCCGCTGCGCCGGTCGGTCTGCAACACGCCCTGGCGGTTGAGCAAATAGGCTTCGCCGGTTTTACCGATGCGGATTTTGCGAACCAGATTGTTGAACCGCTGGGAATCGACCGTGGCGCGGATCACCCAATTCCGTCCGGCTTCTTTTTGGGCCACGGCAATGATGAAATGGGGAACGTTGCGAAAGCCCAGAAAAACATCGCTGATGTAGATGGAATTTTCCAGTGTCTGTTGGAACCAGTCGGTTTGGCGATAATTTTTTCCGGTAAGGTCAAAAGGACCGTGGTAGGCCACATGCATGCCCGTGGCATCGAAAATTCCCAGGTCCACGAATGCACTGGAAGTCTGCTGAAGCTCGTCGAAAACAGCGTCCAATCGGCCAGGTTGCACAATTTCATCGAAGCGGGTTGTGTTGACGATCAGTTCCAGATCATTTTTACGTTCCAGGAGGAATGACTCGATCATTTGGCGATGATCGGCAGCGATTCGTTCCATGGCGCTGATCGTGTTTTCCTGCAATGATTTGGAAAAGGAGTGGTTGCCGATGATCAGGGCCAGAAGGAAAGGAATGAACGGCACCACGATCATATTGATCAGGACAAACCGTTTCACACCGGCATAGGCTGGGGCGCTGTTTTTCGTGGATTTTTGAGGCATGGCGTTTCCTGTCGATTAAACCGTTGTTTTTAAGGAACCAGGGCAGCCAACATTTTGGCGACGGCTTGTTTGAGATTTTCAACACTGCTGCCGTCTTTCTCGATCAACTGGGCGACCCGCAGGGGCGGGAACCCGGTGTCCAGTTCGGTGTTCAACGTGTGCAGAACCACCGGCAGTTGAGGCATGCGATTCTGTAATTTTTTGGTTAAATAACTCTCATCGGCATCCGGAAAATCAGGATCGATGATCAACAGGTCCAGTGGGGTTGGCCCATATGTGATGTTGAGCAATTCTTTTCCGGTTTCTGCAAGATGAACAATATATCCCGACGCCGTGAATTCCCGTTTCAGAAAATTTCTGATGTGGGGGTTTTTGTCTGCAATGAGAAGGTGATATGGCTTGTTCACCTTGCTGCCCTTTCACGTGCGGTAGGCAACATCAAAGAAAAACTTCAGATTACGACCCATACCGTATGGTCGTGAGCGGCCTGGACCACTTTGCTGCTGACCCGTCCGGTCGGTTGACCGCATCAGTGTTTATCAAAAACCATCCGGCGGTTTTCGCGGTGGTCCACCAGATATCTCAACTTGGCCTTCTGTTTGAGAATTTCCGTCATTTCGTCGATCCGGTCCCTGGAGACCTCATAGAACCTCAGGTAGACATTGCGATAACCGCTGGGGGCGCGCTCGTAAGTCGACAGGATGCTGGCTATCCGTCCACCGAACTGTCTGATGACGTTGGCGATTTCCATAATTGATCCGGGGGTGTCCTCCAGAATCAGGGAGATCTGAAAACCCCGTTTTTTCAGGCCGGTCAGGTAAAGCGTGGCCCTGAACATATCCGACTGGGTAATCACGCCACTGATCGCACCGTCGTCGTCAACAACCGGGGCACCGGAAATTTTGTGCAGCAGCATGAGATCGGCGGCTTCTTCCATGGTCCAGTCCTGGTGCATGGTGATCACTTCGCGGGTCATGATTTCGGCGACCTTGATTTTTGAAATCAGATAGAGCAGTTCATGAACGTCCAGGCTGGTGGCATCTGAGGCGGAGGACCGTTTCAGGTCACGGTCGCTGACGACACCACACAATTGATTGTTGTCGGTGACGGGCAGCAGGCGGATGCGCTTCTCTTTGATCAAGGCCATGGCCTGCTGCATGGTCTGTGTTTTTTCGACGGTAATTGCCGGTTTGCTCATCCAGTATCTGACTAACATGATAGAATCTCCTTTGAGATGTTGCCCGGTGAGGAGAAGCGGGGCCGCTCACACCATTTGGCCCTGTATCAGGGGACCTGTGCATATGTGGCCGGGATGGTGATCAGCGGAACCGTGCATCGACGAAACAGCTTTCTCGCCGTCGAGCCGACCACGACATCGACCAGATTGCTGCGGCCTTTGGTGCTCAGAATCAGCATGTTGGCTGCTTCCGCCTTGATGGCCTCGAGGATTTCGTAATAGGGGATGCCGTCCTTGACCAGATAGCGGCAATTGATCCCGCTATGGGCGGCATCTTCAAACAACTCCTGCATTCTTGTCTTTCGGTCATGGATCTGTTCTTCGAGGTAGTTGGGGAAGGAAAAGGAATCATAGCCCACCATGGCCCGCCGGACCATGTCCAGGTCCCGCTGATTGATCACATTGATCAGGATCAGTTCCGCATCGGTTTTTTCGGCCATCCAGATTCCATAACGGACGGTTGTCGCTGAAAAATCCGAAAGGTCGACGGCGGTCAAAATTTTAAGCTTTTCTGTCATCAGGCACTCCTTTCTGAAACCGGTTGGAATGGATCGGGATGGGTGCTGCTCCCTTGCCATGGTTTGAGCAATCGCTATGCCACTTGAAGACCGTGTCGGGAAAATGAAAAAAGTATAAAAAACCGGTGGGTTAACTATTCGTCAAGATCGTGTTGGGGGAAAACGGCCAATACGTCGGTGTCGGACCTTTTGACAGGGTGTAAAAGGGGAGGAAGGGCTGCTCATGCCCGGAGAAGTCGCCACTGACGTGGTGGGAACCGGACGAAACAAAAAAGCGCATGGATGAGAACGGTGCTCACCCACGCGCTTGGTTTGATGATGCCGCCCGGCACCGATTCAACGGCGCCGGGCAGGGTAACGGATAATCCTATTTCAGCAGAATCGGCATGCCCATGATTGGCCACAGCACATAGACGGCAAACCCGGTGACCACCATCAGGAGAACGCTGGCCGGGATCCCGTAGAGAAAGAACTCGCCGGTGGTGAATTGCTTGGAGTCGTAGGCGATGGCGTTGGGTGCCGCGCCCACCAGGAGCAAAAAGGGCATCCCGGCGGTGACCAGGGAAGCGAAGAGAATCACCTCGCCGGCCACGTTGAGGTAGGGGGCGATCACCAGGGCCACCGGCAGGGAGATGGCAATGGCGGCCACGTTCATGATGAAGTTGGTCATCATCAGCACGAAGAAAGCGATACCCATTACGAAGACGAACCAGTTGGCATTCTGGAACATGACCAGCCAGTTGATGGCCATCCACTCGGCCGCGCCGGTGTCCCAGAGGCAGAAACCGATGCTCATGGCACCGGCGAACAGCAGGATGATGTTCCAGGGAATCGATTCCAGATCGTTGATGTCAAGGATGCCGGTGATGAAGAAGAGAATCGTGGACATGAGAATCAGGGCCGTTTTGTGGGGCGGAACGAAACCCGGTATCGCCGCCTTGAGGATGGCCGATACGGCCAGGGCCAGAATGCACAGCCCCACGATGGTGGCGGCAACCACTTCCTTGCGGGTAATGCCGCCCAGTTCGGCATACAGGCGTTTGGCCCGCTCTTTCAAACCGGGGATGGCCTTTTTTTCCGGTTTGCAGAAAATCATGAAGAAGCCCCACAGCAGGAACGTCATCAGCCAGCCGATGGGGAACATGTAATAGGTGAGTTCAAAGAAACCGATGTCCTGGTTCATGACATCCTTGAAAAAACCGATGGCCACGGCACCCCGGGCGGCACCCAGCAGGGTGACGATGCTGCCGGCACCGGCCACATAGGCCATGCCCATGAACAGTCCCTTGCCGAATTTGGTGGGCTTGTCGCCTTCCCCATAAAGGGCGTAGATGGCCACCAGCAGCGGGTAGATCGTGGCGGCCACGGCCGTGTGGGCCATGATATGGGTCAGCGCCGCCGTGACCAGAAAGCAGCCCAGGTAGATCATGCTTGTTTTTTCGCCCACGATGGCGAGCATCTTGTAGGCCAGGCGGCGGGTCAGGCCGGTCTTGGTGAATACCAGACCGATGACGATGGAGCCGAAGATGAACATGACCGACGGATCCATGAAATCCTTGAAGGCCACTTTGGCCGGACGGATCAGAAAGAGCGCCTGGAGCACGCCGATGGCCAGGCTGGTCACACCGATGGGCACCACTTCAAACACCCACCATGTGCCGGCCAGCAGGAAGACGGCAAGGGCGCCTTTGCCCTCCTTGGAAAGGGCGAAATGCTTGCCCGTGGGATCAATGGCATCCGGCCACATGGGTGAATAGTATGTGACAACGAAAAAAGCGACGCCCAAAAAAAGCCAGATCAATTTTTTATAGTTATAATTCGAACCCGCGATGTCGACATCATTAGCCATACAACAACCTCCTCTAAACCCATTTGCAACAGATCATGCTCCCCATTTGCGTGACTGTCGGTAACTGTTGAACTAAGAGCAGCTTTTCATCACATGAAATACGGCTGCAAAGACGTCGGTGAGCCTCAATATGCCGACCATTTTACCCGCCTTTTTAACCATCAGGGACTGGTAATGCCCCATGACCAGCATGTGGATGGCCCGGTCCAGGGATGCATCGGCATCGATGACTTCACCTTCGGTCAGCTTGGACATGAATTGCTCGACCTTGGTGTCGGCGGCTTTCTGGCAAATCCCTTCCAGGGCACCATCGAGCAGGCTGTACTGGTCCTGAAGATCCTTAAGGAAAGAGACGCTGAATCCGTAGTGGGACGCCGATGCCCTGGAGGCCATTTTGAGGTATTGCGGCTCCAGCGCCTTCAAGGCGGTGTGCTGGCTGATTTTGCCGACGACCTCTCCCTTGTTGTCGAGGACCAGAACCGCCCGATGTCGATACTTGGTCTGATCGAAATCGGCCTGGGCCTTTTCCAGGGCCAGTACCGCCTCGAATAGGGTTGCACCGACAGTCACCGTGGCGTATTCCGACAGGGGGACCATCAGGTCTTCAATTTTGTACTTTTTCACCATGAACCTCCTTCTCTAAACGTCAATTTTCTATTGGGCGCGTTGCCCATGATACGGGTTGTGCTGTTTGTTTCGCGGGGGGAATTTGATTTTGAATTCGAACAAGTTGTCTACCATAGGGGGAGGGAAAAGATCAAGAGAATGGTGTTCGGTTTTGATACATCCGACAGTGGTGACCGGCATACGGTTGAAAACGGTTTTCCGTCATATGGGCGACCCCGCCTGGCGGTTCTCAATTTTGGGCGTCAAAGGGTCATACGAATTTTTCAGCCCAAAATGGTTTCATTTGATTTGATGACTTATTCGTGATAGTTACGGCAAAATTATCCGACGTCTAAAATTGTCCATGCAAGGGCGGCGGCCCCCGTACCACCCCCTACCTTCGCCTTGGAGAAGATGATCCTGCTTGACCGACGATTATCGCCTAACCATACAGCTGGAGGATGTTCATTGAAGAATCACCTTGTCAAAGATCTGATGGTGCCGATTTCGGAGTATGCCACCGTTCCGGAAGAGGCCACGTTATTCGAGGCTGTGCTGGCCCTGGAAGAGGCTCAGGAACAGTTCCAGCAGAACCGTTACTCCCACCGGGCGGTGCTGATCCTGGATAAAAACAAGAAGGTGATCGGCAAGCTGAGCCAGATGGATTTCCTAACCGCCCTGGAGCCCAAGGACGCCAACCTGGATCAAATCCGTAAATTCACGCAATTCGGTTTTTCCCGTAAAGCCGTCGCCCTGCAGCAGGAAGAACATTTAAAAACATCACAATCGATTCTGGATGTCTATTCCAAAGCCGCCTCCATGAACGTGACCCATTTCATGCAGCGCCCCACCGAGGGTGAGTATGTGGATGAAAATGCATCCCTGGATGTGGCCTTGCATCAGCTCACTGCGGGGGGAAACTTGTCTCTTTTAGTGACCCGGAAGTCTGAGATCGTTGGCATACTCAGGCTCGCCGATGTTTTTGCCGCGGTTTATCATTCGATGAAGGAATCTCAAAATGCCAATGGAGAGACAGGATGAAAGAATTAGAGAAACTGTTTGACCGGATTGTCCAGCGTGTCAATATTAACCTGCGAGAATTGGAATTCGATGTCAATCCGCTGGTCAACAAGCTCATTCCCACCCGGCAAATGACCCGATTCTATGCCTTTTATGGCCTGACTCCCCATCATCCGCTTAATTTCGTGTTTCGGCATTCCAATTTATCGGGCAGCTATTTCCTGGGTAAAGTGCGTGTGACCAATTCATTGCTTTACAAGAGCGATATCCGGGGGGATGAATTGAAACAAAAAGGAGACCTGTTTCAATATCAGGATTTCAATATCCCCGTGGACCAGGATGAAGAGATATGCATAGACGACAGTTTCCTGATCAAGACCCTGGTCCATAATTTTTCCCATGATCCGGAAACCTTGGAGACGTTTTTTATCCGCGACACCGTGTCGACCCATTACGCCAATATTCATGGGTCGCCATCCGACGGATGCTTTTACGGGCCTTTTTCCACGGTGGATCTGACCACCATCCGGGACTGTCTGGTGGGTGCCTATGCGTATGTCCAGGCCGGTGAAATCAGCCACTTGAATGTCGACCCGGGAACCGTGTGGGTGCGCCTGCCGGACGAATTCAATTTCCTGTACCGCCATCCCAGCGATCGGCTGACCAATTATATCTACTTTACACCAGGCAACGTGCCCCAGGGCGTTTTCATGGATTTTGTGGAGGATCGTAAGGCGGCATTCGAACAGGTTTTCAATATCGTCAACTTCAAGGCGCCGGTGACGGTTCCGACCAGTGCGTCGGTGGACCGGTTTGCCGTCATCAAGCCCAAGACCAGCATTGGTGATAACGTTCTCGTTGCCCAGCGGGCCTTTTTGCAAAATTCGACCCTCGGTAAGGGGGCCAATGCCCAGGAAAACTGCTATATCATCAACTCGGTTCTGGAGGGCAACGACGTCACGGCCCACGGCGCCAAGATCATCGAGGCCGACATGGGCAAGACCGTCTTCGTCGGGTTCAATAGCTTCCTGAGAGGGCGTCCCAATGCCCGTCTCAAAATCGGACAGGAGTGTGTGGTTATGCCCCACACGATCATCGATATCAGCAAGCCGCTGGTCATTCCACCCGGCCACCTGGTCTGGGGGTTGATCAAAAATGCCGATGATTTGCAGGCCAACAGCATGTCGCTCAAGGATTTCTCGAAGATCGAAAGTCGGATGAGCAAGGGACGCATGCTGTTCGAGGGCAGCGGAAAGAGTTTTGTCACCGGATTCCAGGAGCGGATCCATCACATTTTGGAGGCCAATGGCGCCTTCTATAGCAACAATAACAACCGGGGCCACGCCCAGCGCAACCAGAATATCTCGTTCAATACCATCCAGCCCTATCCCAAGGGCGGTGACAAGGAAGGCCTGTACCCGACGATTATTATTCAACCGTAAAAACGGTTTCTATTTAAAGAAACTGAGCAGGGCATGCAGGTTGGTCATGGGGTGGGGCGGGCACCCCGGGATAAACAGATCGACGGGAAGCAGGGTGTCCAGTCCTTCAGTGATTTCCGGGCTACCCCGGAAAGGGCCGCCCGAGAGGGTGCAGCTGCCTACGGCAATTACCACGCGCGGCTCGGGTGTGGCCTCAAAGGTCTGCATCAGGGCCGTTTTCATGTTGCGCGAGACGGGACCGGTCACGACAATGCCGTCGGCGTGGCGCGGAGAGGCCACGAAATTGATGCCGAAGCGGGCCAGATCGAAAAAGGGCGTTGCCAGTACGTTCAGGTCCGCCTCGCAGGCATTGCATCCGGCGGCGGATACCTGGCGAAGCTGCAGGGATCGGCCGAAGAGTTTCTTGAAGTGCTGTCGGCTGTGGGCGGCCAGGTCGGGAAGCTCGCCCCGGGTGACCAGTTGCGATTTCTCCGCTACGGCAGTTTCATAATCCTGAGTGAAGCGCACAAAGCGCCCTTCGGAAACTCGTTCGCAGGTGCCGCAGAAGACGCAGCGCCCCATGTCGATGGTTCGGGCCGATGCATCGATGGCCGCCTGGGGGCAGGCGGCGGCGCAGGCGTCGGCCAGATCCGCCGGAGCCTGCGCATCGATTTCCGGCCGTCCCCGGTAGCGGGGCGGCAACTCGACCGTCTCTTTGGGGTAACGGGAGGTCCGGCACCCCTGTTCCAACCTGTTTTTCAGCACACTCAGCATAATTGATTCATTTCCTTATAATCTCATATAGCATTCAAGATAATGTTTTTGGCAAGGCCAGAGGGAGGAAGCTGTATAACCCATACCGCGACGACCGATAACGCCGCCCAAAAACATTATCTTGAATGCTATAGATCGAACCCGCAATAGGAAAGGTTATAACTCTTGTTGTTCAGCGGAAAGTCAGAAATTCCCGTATCTCTCAGCGACATGGAGAGCCCGTTCCAGTTGTGGAAAGAGGGATCCTTGATTTTGTAGCGCAACATGCCCCCGCGATGATCCGTTAGCACACAATGCGACAGCTCCCCGCGCCAGGCTTCGTTAAGGGTTACCACCAGGCTGTCCGAAGCGGGACAGCCTTCCGGTCGAAGGGCGGTTGCGGTTTCCGTCGCATCCCCAAGCAGGGATTCGATGATGGCGATGGACTGCATCACCTCATCGCAGCGCACCTTGGCCCTGGCCCGGACGTCCCCGGTGGATTCGGCATTTTCGGGTATATCCAGCCGATCATAATACTCGGTGGGAAATGCCCGCCGGACATCGTAGGGCAAACCGCAGGCCCTGCCGGCCGGTCCCACCAGACCCAGTTTTTCCGCGTCATCGCGGCTGACCCGGCCACAGCCCTCGAACCGGGCCAGGACACTGGGCGTGTTCATCAGCAGTGCCAGAACATGATCGACCTGGGGCTTGAGGTCATCGATCCGGGAGGATAGATCAAGGCGGATTTCGTCCGTCAGGGCAAAACGGACGCCGCCGGGCCTGACCAGTCCTTTGCCAAAACGATTGCCGCAAAGCAGAAGACTCATGTTAAGAAAATCGCCGCGCATGCGCCCGCAGTAATTGGCCGGCGGAAGGAAGGCCACATCGCCGCTGAGCGCCCCCAGGTCGCCCACATGGTTGGCGATGCGTTCAAGCTCAAGGGCAATCGTGCGGATGCGTTTGGCGCCCATATCAACGGCACTGCCGCACAGCGCTTCCATGGCCTGGGCATGGCACAGGCTGTGGCCGATGGAGGTGTCGCCGGCAATGTTCTCGGCGATGAAGGGCAGTCGCCCGGGATCTGCCTGGAGAAGGAGTTCTTCCACACCGCGGTGCTGGTAGCCCAGTTGAATCTCCAAATTCAGCACCCGTTCGCCAATGCAGTTGAACCGGAAATGGCCCGGTTCGATGACTCCGGCGTGAACCGGGCCCACGGCGACCTCGTGAATTTCTTCCCCGGACACCTGGTAATAATCATAGTTGCCGGGAATATCTTCGGCGTAGTCATTGCCGAAGATGTCCTCAACCCCGCGGCAGTTGGCGTGGTAGCGGACCATTTTCATCCATGGATGCCCCTCGGGGCGGATGCCGTACTGCTCGGCGATTTCTCTTTCGAACAGGTGGAACGGCTCACAGTGCACGCTCAGGGCCGGATAGCGCTCCGGGGCGTCGCAGGTGGCCACAAAGAGCGCGTCGGAGCGCAAAACGGCCATCAGGCGAACCTTACCGTCCGCCGGGTAGGCGAAGAACTGAACCACTTTTCCGCCGTTGGCGATGATTCCCAGGGCCTGGGCGGCGAACTCATCAAAGGGCAGGTGAGAGACCGAGGAGAGCGGGATCGCCTCGCCGTTACGGATGGGGGTAAAGTCGTTGAAACCGGTTGTCATCAGAATCCTCCACCAATGGCCTTGACCGCATGGACAATGGTCTGCTGCAGGGTTTCGGGCATCCAGAAGCAGAGCGCCACCGAGGTGAGCAGCAATGCGTACTGCGGCCACACCAGGCTGGTCTGGTCTTTGATTGGTGTGTTGCTGTCGGCCGGACTGAATGATATGCGCATGACGTTGTTGGCCAGGCCGGCAAAAATCACACACAGACTGAGAATAAAAACAGCGGTTACCACCACATTGCCCGACCGAAAAGCGGCGATGATAATCAGCACTTCGCCGATGAAGAGGCCGAACGGGGGGAACCCGGAGATGGCCGCGAAACCCCCGAAAAAGGCCACAAAGGTTTTGGGCATGCGGGTGGCCAGGGAACCGGTCTTTTCGATCAGCCGGCTGCCGAATCCCAGAAGGATGTTGCCGGAAGTGAGGAAAAGGCTGGACTTGATCAGGCTGTGATGAATCAGGCAGATCATGGCACCGTAGGCGGCCGTGCCACCGATACCGGTACCGAAAGCGATGATGCCCATGTTCTCGATGCTGGAATAGGCCAGCATGCGTTTGTACTCGGTCTGTTTGAGAATAAACGTCGCTGCGGCCATGATGGAGAGCAGGCCGAAGATGATCAGGATGGGTCCTGAAAATCCGTCCAGGCCCGCAGCGTGCATAATGGCGTTGGTTTTAAAGATCCCCAGGTAGGCGCAATTGAGCAGCACACCGGAAAGCAGGGCCGAGGCCGGACTGGGCGCTTCACTGTGGGCGTCGGGCAGCCAGGTGTGCATGGGCGCCAGGCCCATTTTGGTGCCGTATCCGACCAGAATGAAGACGAATCCGGCTTTCAGCCAGCCAGGATCCAGTTGGCCGGCGATGCCGGTGAGGGCGGTAAAGGAGACCTGTGCCTCAACATGGCCCACATCCATGGCGACCGTGACCAGCACGGAACCCAACAGGGCCATGGCGATGCCCACCGAACAGATCAGCACGTATTTCCAGGTGGCTTCCAGGGCCGATGCGCTGCGATGGGTGTAGATCAGGGGCGCGCTGGCCAGGGTGGTGGCTTCAATGGCGATCCACATGACCATAATATGGTCCGACAGGGTCACCATGGTCATGGTCGACAGGAACAGCAGCATGGATCCGGTAAAGATATTCTCACGCTGGACGGCCGACGCCTTGAGGTAGCCGATGGTGTAAATAGAGATGAGAAAAAAGAGCAGCGAAATGACCAGCAGGGATAAAAGTCCTTCCGGTGCAATGGCAAAGTATTCCGGAAAGCGGGCGGCCGGCTGGCTGACCCAGACGAACAGCGAAAACAGCAGATGGATGGCGCCGGTCAGTACCAATAAGGTGCGCCCAATGGCCCGGGGCAGAAAAAAAGCCGCGGCACCGGTGACAAAGGGGATCAGAAAGATGATTTCAAGCATGCCGGTTCATTTACTCCTTGAGGGTCCGTAAGCGGGCCGTGTCCACATCATCAAAGGTCTGTTTCATGTTCTGCAGGATAACGGCCATGATCATGACACCGGCGAGGATGTCCAGCAGGATGCCGAATTCCACGATGTGGCGGGCCCGGATGGAGAAGGTGGTGCCCACCAGATAGATGCCGTTTTCCATCATCATGTACCCGAGCACCATGGCGATGGCGTTGCGGCGGGCCATGAGCAGAAACATTCCGGCGCCCAGCAGAGCAATGGCCGTCGGCAGGAGAAGATCGCTGAGACTGCTGTAAGCGATGTCGAAATGGCGGCTGGCCATGGTCGCGCCGACAATCAGCAGAAGCCCGCAAAAAATCGATGCATGGTAACCGACAATCGGCTCCACCTCCCGTGCGATGGCAACTTTCTTGATGGCCAGGTAGATGCATCCGGGAATGACAATGCCGCGGATGGTCAGCGTGGCGATGACAAAGGCGAGGTTGCCGCCGGACATGGCATGGCCGATGAACAGGGGAACGATGCACACGACGATGCCCTGGAAGGCCAGGACTTTGATCAGGGATGGCAGCCGGCTCGATCCAAAGGAGAAGAGAATCGACAACAGCGCCAGCGACAGGATGGTATCGATCGGGTTGATCATTTCAAAAACTCCAACGTGATGGCGGTTGCAAAAAAAGCGAGGGCAAAAGCGGTCAGCACGAATTTGGGCACCCGGTCCATGCGGTAGCGGGCCATGACCGATTCGATGATGCCGACCGCCACCACCACGATCAGCACGCCGGCTGAAAAAAGCCCCAGGTTCAGAAATGAGTTGCCCAGCTCGAAGGGCAGGATCAGGCGGGCGATCATGGCGGCGTAAAAAAAGAGTTTGAGAAACGATCCCAGTTCGATGAAGGCGAAATCGGGACCGCTGTGATCCAGCACCATTACTTCATGGATCATGGTCAGCTCGAGGTGGGTGGCGGGATCATCGACCGGCACGCGGGCGTTTTCGGTCAGCAGAATGATAAACAGGGCCATCACCACGAACAGAAGGGGCGGGCCGGCCGTCTGCCAGAGACCGAACGGCTGCCCGCCGGAAAAGTAGCGGGCCAGGGCCAGGTCACCGGTCAGGCGGTAGAAGAGAATCAGGATCATGAAAATGCTGGCTTCGCAGATGATCGGGAAATACGCCTCCCGGGCAGCGCCCATGCCTTCAAACGGGGAGGCGGTGTCCATGGCCGCGGCAATGGTGAAGAAGCGGGCCAACCCAAGAAGATAGAGGATGAAGATCACATCGCCGTTGAATGAGAGTACCGGCGCATGGCCGGCCAGCGGCATGAAGAGCAGGGCGGTGGCCACCGCCCCCAGGGAAACCACCGGCCCCAGCTTGAAAATGAAGGTGGTGCTGGTACTGTACACCGATCCTTTTTTAATCAGCTTGAACAGGGTGTAGTAATTGATCAGCAGCGGAGATCCCCGGCGGCCGCCGAAAAAGGCCTTGACTTTGAAGATGACCCCGGCAAACAGCGGAGCGGATAACAGGGCAAACACCCACAATAAGACAGATTCAATCATAAGCTCTTCCCATTGCTACTGGAAAACAAATCGCCCGGCACATTCGACGTGGCGATGGCGTGCCTGAAGACGGCATTC
This sequence comes from Desulfosarcina ovata subsp. ovata, assembly GCF_009689005.1. NCBI lineage: Bacteria > Pseudomonadati > Thermodesulfobacteriota > Desulfobacteria > Desulfobacterales > Desulfosarcinaceae > Desulfosarcina > Desulfosarcina ovata. The sequence goes on from NZ_AP021879.1 coordinate 287,398, forward strand.
TTGACAATCAGACGAAAAAGAGCAGAACCACGATCGCCAGCAGGATGTAACCGATGTACAGGTGAATGTCGCCATGCTGGATCCAGCGTAATTTATCGAACAGCCATACCACCGGCGCCACCACGAAACGATCCAGATGCAACGCCACAATGTCATGGATCTGGCTGTGGTAATGGGTCGTGCTCGGGAAAAGACCCTCCACCGGCGGATGATCCTCCTGAAGCGGGGCCACCGGTTTGAAAAATTCCAGGATCGATCCGGCGTATGACGACCCGGTGTACTGCATGCGGGCGGTCGGCTGCGTAAAACCGCATCCCCAGGTGCCGCCCCGGCCCATCGGTTTTCCCTGGTAGAGGATTTTGCGCAGGGCCAGAATGAACAGCACGGCTGCCAGAAAGAGCGTGGCCGCCAGGGTGATGTTGGCCGACAGATGGGCAAATGGCAAAGTGGGAATGCGGCCATAGGGAAGGCCCAGGGAGGCGACCGCTTTGGTGGCCAGAAACATGAAGGCGCCGGGATAGATGCCGATCAGGGCGCAACCGGCGGCCAGGATGAGCATGGGCAGCAGCATGGCCGGGCCTTTTTCATCGACCTGCTCGGCTGCCGGACTTCTCGGCTCGCCCTGGAACACCACGCCGACCACCTTGGTGAAACAGGCCAGCGCCAGACCACCGATCAGCGCCAGGCCGACGATGGCCAGCAGGCTGAGGGCGAAGACCTCCGGATTTCCGGCAATACCCCGAAAGCTGCCCAGATAGATGAGAAATTCGCTCACGAAACCGTTGAAGGGAGGAAGGCCGGCAATGGCCAGGGAGCCGATGAGGAATGTCACCCCGGTAATCTTCATCCGTTTCAGCAGGCCGCCCAGGGCATCGATGGTGCGGGTTCCGGTTTTATGCAGGATCATGCCGGCCCCCATGAACAGCAGGGATTTGAAAATGGCATGGTTGAGCACATGCAAAAGCCCGCCGGCAAAACCGAGTACGGCCATGATCGGGTTTTGGGTCGCCACGCCGATCATGCCGATGCCGATGCCGATCAGGATAATCCCGATGTTCTCCACGCTGTGGTAGGCCAGAAGCCGCTTCAGGTCGTGCTGGCCCAGGGCGTATACCACGCCCAGTATGCCGGAAACCACGCCGGCAATCACTACCAGGCTTCCCGTGGCCGGTGTGTGCAGATCCAAAATGACGTACATGCGCAAAATGCCGTAGATACCGGTTTTGATCATCACCCCGGACATCACGGCGGAGATGTGCGAGGGTGCCGCCGGATGGGCATGGGGCAGCCATACATGGAAGGGGAAGACGCCGGCCTTGGAGCCGAAGCCGATAAAGGCGAAGACAAAGGCCAGCAGTTTGATCGGTGGCGCAAGGGCGGTGGCGTCAAATGCAAAACTGCCCGTATCCCGGTAGATCAAACCGAAGGCGACGATGATGAACATGGCGCCCACATGGGAGAAAACAAAGTAGAGATAACCGGCTTTCCGGTTTTGAGGGTCCTGGTAATCAAGCACGACCAGGAAGAAGGAGGCCAGTGACATGAGCTCCCAGGCCAGTAGAAAGGTCAGCATGTTGGCGGCGGTGACCACCAGGGCCATGGAGGCGGTGAGCAGGCTGAAAAAAAGATAGGAAACGGCGGTTGACAGGCGGTTTTCTACATGGCTCAAATAGTTGAAACTGTAAACCGCAGCCATCAGGCAGATGCCAAAGATCGCCAGCAGGAAAAACGCCGACAGACCGTCAATACGAAATTCGAGGCCAAGGGTTGACAGGTGCCCGATGGAAAACGCCAGGGGGGCATCGCTGATCAGTCGCGACAACGCATCGAGCATGCCCATGCAGCAGCCGCTGCCAATGGAAAGAACGGCCACCCATCGCATCATGACAAATTGTCTGGAAAGGAAAACGGCCAGCGTGCCACCGGAAACGATGATCAAAACAGAGAGGAGGAACAGATTCATGGATTCCCTTTCAAACCGGTTGTGGCCATGTTACCGGGCAATATTGCCGCGTCCATGGCGCCCGCCTGTTTGACGATCACGTGCGTTTTGTATGGAATATGACGTTGCTGCGGTCAAGATTGTTGTCGATGGACAGTAGCGGAGATTATTTCAAAACCGGACGCCAAGTCAACCTCCGAGTTTGGCAGGGGGCAAATCGCCTGATTCGGGTGCAAACGAGCCTATCGCATTCAAAATAATGCTTTTGGGCTGCGTTATCGGTCGTCGCAGTAGTATTACAACTGGAGCGTTGCCGATCACGGCCTCTGCGCTTTGCCGGCCGTTTGCATCACACCTGAAAATATCGTATAGACAGCCGGAAACCGGACGCGAAAACACTGGCCTGAAATGCAATTGTGCCGACGTGCGAGACAGGTTGCCTATTACTGTGGCCGTGACCCACTTCCAAGCGGGAGTGACGCACCCCCCCGCGTACGTTTAACCGGAGCGACAAGATGACTGATGCGACCTTTGAAAAAGTTCAGCATTCCGATACTCCCATGTACGGGCCCTCAAGGCTTTTGTTATGTGGATTTCCTGCCCCGTCCCAGGGCAAATTCAAAATCGTCCTGGAAATGGCCGGCCTTGGGCACGTGCCGGTCGTATGGGCTAGTGAGGCCGACCGGCAGGCCCCCCTCAAAGAGCTGCTGGCACTGCCCGATGACAGCGGCAGAGACGTTGACTCGACTCTGCCCCGGGCTGTGATTGTTTCCGGAATTACCGAAAACCAGCTGCATGAACTGATGGATACCTGCCGTAAAACCGGTATGCAACAGGCCTTGTGGGCGGCACTGACCCCGACTTCCGAGACTTGGCCCCTGGGCCGGCTGCTGGGTGAATTGCAATCCGAACGCCGGGCGCTTTCCCGGCGCAAAACCCAACCTCCGGTTTGACGAACCCGCCGATCCTCGGTATGAGCCCTGCCCGAAACGATTTGACTGGTTGCCGGAGAACGCTGCATGCAGACTGAAAAATACACAATTACCATGCTGGTGGAGAACGAACCCGGAGTGACTGCACGCGTGACCGGACTGTTCGCCAGCCGCGGTTACAACATCGAGACGATTTGCGGAGCCCCGACGGCCAATCCGGAGATGTCGCGGATTACGATTACCACCAACGCTTCGCCGGAGCAGGTGGAACAGATCATGAAACAGGTACGGCGACTGGTCAACGTGATCAAGGTTCGGGACATGACCGGCGATGATGCGGTGCGACGGGAAATGGCAATGATCTGCGTAAAGGCCCAGGAGCCTCACCGGGCAGAGATCCAGCGCATTGTGGAGAACTTCAGAGCCCGCGTTGTCGATACGGGGCAAAGTCATTATATCATTGAAGCGACCGGAAGCATGGAGAAAATCGGCGCCCTGTTGCGCCTGCTTGAGCCCATGGGGATAAAAAAAGTGGCCCGATCAGGAATCCTGGCGCTTTATCGCGAACCTGGATGAGGCCTTGGGACATCCAAGACCAAGATCCGGAAAACATTTGTCAAATACGGTGTAACTGTTTAGGTGACAAAGAGCGAAGCGCGGGCGATCTCATGAATGCTGTAGACCTTACCCATAGGCCGACTTCCCGAAAGAACTATCCGTCCGCCCATCATCGACGCCTACGCCCACTGCGGCGTCATGGACCGCAGCTGGCCGCAGTCGTTCGCCACCTATGCGGCCCAGGCCGCACCGGCGGGCATTACCGGTGTGGCTCTGTTCTCACCGGTGATAAGGAAATGACAAAAATGAGCGATTACCAGAGGGAACAACTCGACACCCTCAAAACCGTTCGCCAGGGACTTTTGCGGATCAAAGCCGGCGGCAGGCAGCGTCTGCGTGAACAGATCCAGCCTTACATGGCATTCAGGCAAACCGTGGATCGGTTTCTGCAGCGTCATTTTAGCGGTATATGCACACGTACCTGCTACGACAGCAAGACCAGTGCTTGTTGCAGCAAAGATGGGATCATTACTTTTTTTGCCGATACGGTGGTCAATGCGCTGAATTCAACTGCTACGCAACTGGATCATCTGGAGACGATCCTGCGCCGGAAAAATGCCGGGCATCGCTGTATCTATCTGGGACCGGACGGCTGCCTGTGGTCGGTGCGGCCGGTGGTCTGCGCCATGTTTCTGTGCGACCGGGCCATGGACACGGTTTTCGAAAAAGAACCCGATCTAAAATCGCGGTGGGAAGCGTTGCGCCGTCAGGAACGCGGGTTCAAATGGCCGGACCGGCCGGTGCTTTTCGATGATCTGGAAAAAGCGTTTTTGAATCTGGGCCTGCGTTCGTCACTCATGCACCTGAACTTCAGCCCGGGCCTGCTCAACGTCAAACGCAAAGCCGGGCTGTTGGACCCTTCAGGCGGACCGGCAGTGCCGACCGCCTGAAGGGTGGGGATAGCTAAGAATCGGCCATCATCTTGCGTATGACACAGGGCAGGATACCGCCGTTCTCAAAGTACTCCACATCCACCTCCGTATCCAGGCGGGAGGTGACATTGAAATCGATTTCACTTCCATCCGCCTTGACGGCCTTCACGGAGAGCGTTTTGCGCGGTATCATATTCCCGATACCGGAGATGCTGAAGGTCTCCGAACCATCCAGCCCCAGATGCTGGGCACTTTCCCCATCGGCAAAGACCAGGGGCAAAACGCCCATGCCCACCAGATTGTTGCGGTGGATGCGCTCATAGGATTCGGCGATGACGGCCTTAATTCCCAACAGGTTGGTGCCCTTGGCAGCCCAGTCCCGGGAGGAGCCGGTGCCGTATTCCTTGCCCCCCAGTACGATCAGCGGCGTGCCTTCGCGTTTATAGGCCATGGCTGCATCAAAGTTATACATCTGTTTGTTTTCCGGAAACTTCACGGTAAAACTGCCCTGTTTGGGATCCACGAGCCGGTTCTTGATACGGATATTGCCGAAAGTGCCGCGCATCATCACCTCATGATTTCCGCGACGGGAGCCGTAGGAGTTGAAGTCCCCCTGATTGACCCCGTTTGCAATCAGATACTGTCCGGCCGGATAATCTTCGGGAATGGCCCCGGCCGGGGAGATATGGTCGGTGGTGACCGAATCACCCAAAAGCAGAAACGCGCGGGCGTTGCTAATATCACCGGGTATTTGGGGCGTAATCGAAAATCCGTCGAAATAGGGTGGATTCTTGATATAGGTGGATGCCGCGTTCCAGGCAAACGTGGTGCTTTCGGCCGTATCCAGCGCCTCCCAGAATTGATCCCCGTCAAAAATCCGGGCGTACTCCTGCTCGTAAAATTCCTTGTTTACATGGGCCTTGACCAACTCGTCGATCTGCTCGTGGGCCGGCCACAGGTCTTCCAGATAGACGGGCTCGCCGTTGGGATCGATCCCCACGGGTTCGACGGTCAGATCGATATCCACCCGTCCGGCCAGGGCAAAGGCCATCACCAGCATAGGGGATGCCAGGAAATTGGATTTGATGTTCTGGTGGATGCGGGCCTCGAAATTGCGGTTGCCGGAAAGCACGGCGGCGACATTCAAATCATTTTCCTTGATCAGCGCTTCGATGTCCGGATTCAGGGGACCGCTGTTGCCGATGCAGGTGGTACAGCCAAACGCGGCCAGGTGAAATCCCAGCGCCTTGAAATAGGGCATCAACCCGGCGGCCTGCAGGTAATCCATAACCACTTTGGATCCCGGCGCCAGCGATGTCTTTACAAAGGGAGGGACCCGCAGTCCCTTGGAAACGGCGTTTTTGGCAATCAGTCCGGCGCCCATGAGCACATGGGGGTTGGAGGTGTTGGTACAGGAGGTGATGGCGGCAATGACGATGTTGCCATCGCCGAGTTTTACCGGTTGGCCGCCCAACTGCAGATCGAACTGGCGCGGGGCCAGGGGACGGCATTGCCGGGCGCGTGAGTTTTGGTTGCCCGACTCGTCGTGGAATTCGGAGATCTGTTTGATTTCGGCATTCCGGTCGTATGCACAGCCGAGAATATCGGCAAACGCGCGTTTCAGGTCGGGTAGGGCAATCCGATCCTGGGGGCGGGCCGGACCTGCCAGGGAGGGCTCGACCGTTGATAGATCGAGTTCGACCACTTGGGTGAACTCAGGGTCCGCGTCGCCGGTGTAGAACATCCCGGTTGCCTTGGTGTACGCTTCCACCAGTTTTGCCCGCTCGCCACGCCCGGTGAGTTTGAGGTAGGCCAGGGTCTTTTCGTCCACCGGGAAGAACCCCAGGGTGGCACCGTATTCCGGTGTCATGTTGGCAATGGTCGCCCGATCGGTGACAGAGAGGCTTTTCATCCCGGGGCCGAAATACTCGACGAACTTTTCGACCACCTTGACCTGGCGCAGCATTTCGGTGATGGTCAGTACCAGGTCGGTGGCCGTGACCCCTTCCTTCAGCCGACCGGTCAGCTTGACCCCAATCACCTCGGGGATGGACATGTAATAGGGTTGGCCCAGCATCACCGCTTCGGCTTCAATACCACCCACGCCCCAGCCCATGACACCGATGCCGTTGATCATGGGAGTGTGGGAATCGGTTCCTACAACGGTATCCAGATACGCAACGGGGGCATCGCCGCCATCCTGGCTGATCACCACCCGGCCGAGGTTCTCGAGATTGACCTGGTGGCAGATACCCGAATTGGGCGGAACGACTTTGAAATTGGCAAAGCTTTTCTGGGCCCATTTGAGCAATTCGTAGCGTTCACTGTTGCGGCGGTATTCCAGATTGACGTTTTTTTCCAGGGCCTCGTCCGTACCGAAAAAATCCACCTGGACCGAGTGATCCACAATCAGTTCCGTGGGAACCAGCGGGTTGACCCGTGCCGGATCCTTGCCCAGGGTTTTCACCGCATCGCGCATGGCTGCCAGATCCACCACGGCCGGTACGCCGGTAAAATCCTGCATGAGAACCCGTGCCGGATGGTAGGGGATCTCCACGGGCGCATCATAGGTTTTTTTCCAGCCGACAATGTTGTTCAGATCCGTCTGTTTGACCACCCGATTGTCGAATTTCCGTAAAAGGTTTTCCAACAGAATCCGAATCGAGAAGGGCAGTGTCTTAATGGCAATGCCCGCGTCGGCGGCATATTGCGGGAAATCGAAATAGGTGAATGTTTTTTCATCGACTTGAAGGGGTTTCGCATAATCCGTGTTTTTCATGGTTGGTCCTTTTTCGGGTTATGATGAAATTGGAAAATGATCGAACGAAAAAAAAGAGATGACGGATCTACGCCGAATTTGGCATATACGGTGTCGGGACTGGTGATAACTTCCGCCAAAATTTACTAAATTAATGAAAAATAGCCGTATAGGCAAGCAAAAATAGGAATCCAATACGAATGTCCGTAAAGAAAAAGCAGATTGTTGAATGTGAGGTCACCGATGTGGCCTTTGGCGGGAAAGGGTTGGCCAAAATTGACGGGTTTGCCGTCTTTATCGACCAGACCGTTACCGGTGATCGGGTGGCCGCCAGGATTGTCCGCAAAAAACGCAATTACGCCGAAGCCGTGGTTCAGGAGCTCTTACGCCCGTCGCCCTTGCGGGTCACGGCACCCTGTCCGTACAGCGGTTATTGCGGGGGCTGTAAGTGGCAGTTTATCGATTACGCCGAGCAGATCGCGCTGAAACGCCAGCATGTGGTAGACTGCCTGGCGCACATCGCCTTGATCGACGATGCAACCGTTCATGAAACCATCCCCTCGGAACGGATTTTCGGATACCGCAACAAAATGGAGTTTTCCTGTTCTGATCGCCGTTGGTTGATGCCCCATGAACTGGGCACTGAAACGGATATGGGGTTTGCTCTGGGGCTGCATGTGCCCGGCACCTTCCACAAGGTGCTCGACACGCGTGCCTGCCTGCTGCAACCGGAGCCGGGGAATCAGATCCTCGATATGGTTCGTGAATTCATGCGCGCTTCCCGGCGGCCGGTGTACGGACTGCGCAGTCACGAGGGATTCTGGCGTTTTCTCATGCTGCGCCATTCGGTTGCCAAAGACCAGTGGATGGTCAATGTGGTTACCTCCGAAGAGGACCGGGACGCCGTGGCCCCGTTGGTTGAGATGATCGGGCACCGGTTTCCCCAGGTTACCAGCGTGATCAACAACATCACCGCCAGAAAGTCGGGTGTGGCCATTGGCGAGAGGGAGATACTCCTTGCCGGTGAACCGGTTCTGCGGGACGGTATCGGCCCATATGCATTTGACGTCTCTGCCAACTCCTTTTTCCAGACCAACACGCGCGGTGCAAAGACGCTCTACGACACGGTGGCTCAATACGCCGACCTGGACGGCAACGAAAGCGTGGTGGACCTGTACTGCGGCACCGGAACGATCGCCATTTGGCTGGCGTCACACGCCCGTGAGATCATCGGCCTGGAGCTGGTGGAGAGTGCCGTGGCCGACGCACGCAAAAATTGCATAGCCAACGGCATCGACAACTGCCGGTTCATCCTTGGCGACATCAAGGAGACCCTGGCATCGATCCCGGCGGTACCGGATATGCTGGTAATCGACCCGCCACGGATCGGGATGCACAAAGATGTGGTCACTCAGGTGCTGGGCATGGCGCCGCCATCCATCGTCTATGTATCCTGCAACCCCGCCACCCTGGCCAGGGATATGATATCATTGAAGGAAATCTATGCGTTGAAAGAGGTTCAGCCGGTAGACATGTTTCCGCACACTTTTCATGTTGAGTCGGTGGCCCGGCTGGTCAAACGGTGACGGATTCGTAAAAATCCCGATATCGGCGTTACGCGTATCCTTCGTCACTGCGGAGTACGCTAAGTACACCTCATTCCTCAGGATTCGCAAGCCTTGATCTCGGACTTTTTACAAATCCGTCTAAACGGCGACTTTTTGCGAGACCATCAAACGCTAAGGCGTGCATTGGTCCACCGGCCAGCCCCCATGCCTCGAATATAATTGACGTTTTGGTAAAAATTATTGTTAAATCAAGTGAACTGCGTTAATTAAACAGATCCAAGGCAGCCCTCCGAATTACTACCTTTCACCGGGCAGGGGTGATCGTTGCATAGGAGTTCAAACATGTCCACGTTTCAAAAATTAAGAAAAGAGGAACGCGAAACTCGCAAAAACCTGATCGTCGACGCGGCCATGGAGTTGTTCAGCCAGAAGGATTTTCATAAAATCGGCATGCGCGACATTGCCAAGCGGGCCGGCATCTCTGCCGCTGCCATTTACCGCTATTTTCCCAGCCGGGACGATGTGTTTGTCGAGGCACTGGTTCGCCATATGCTCATCGTCGAGGCGCTTTTCGAAAAAAATATTCAGGACGGTCAAACCTCCCTCGAAGAAATGGCCTTGCTCAGTGTGGATTATCTTCTTGAAAACAAAACGGTGTTTCAGATGATGGGTCATTTTATGGTTACGGGGCAGATCCAACCCAAAGCCATGGATCGGTACAATGAAGTCCAGCGCCGGTTTCTTGACCTGCTGGAACGGGTTCACCATCAGACCGAAGTCGGAGCGAACAGCCGTCTGGTGACCCATGCCATCTATGCCTCCATTACCGGTGTGGTCATGGCGTTTAAGAACTATCCGGGACGATCGCCCGAAGAGATCAAACGCCACATTTATCGCCTGATCCGTATTATCAGCAGTGTGTTTGCCACCGGTCAGATTCCCCAAGATCTATAAAAATCAACATAGGGTGACCCATGGAACCGCTTGCAAATAATGAAAAAAGTCGCACTCAGCTGAAAAAGGAGGCCAAGGCCCTTCAGCAGATCGGCGTGCGCTTGGCCACCCTTTCGGATGATCAACTGGGCCGGATGAATTTGCCGGACGACTTGATGGAAGCCATACGGGATGTCCGGTCAATGCGGTCCCACGGTGCGCGCCGGCGCCAGATGCAGTATATCGGCACATTGATGCGCCAGGTGGCGGTCGCCCCCATCGAACAGGCACTCATGGACATTGAGCAGGGGGCCCATCAGCAGGCCCGGGCGTTTCAGCGGGTGGAGTCCTGGCGCGACCGGCTGGTGACCGGTGATGATAAATTGATGAATGAAATCCTTGAGCGGTTCCCCGATGCTAACCGCCAGCGTCTGGGGCAACTGGTGCGCAGCGCCCGCAAGGAGATCGGAAAAGAGGCGCCGAAACGGTCGGCGCGCCATCTTTTCCGTTATCTTCAGGAGTTGACCAGCGGTTGAATACAGAACCGGGTGGCTAAAACGCCCCCAACTGGCATTTTGTGATTTTGATGCCCATGGCTTCACAGGCCGACGAAATCTCTAGCTTGGACATATTCATCTCTTTGGCCACCGTCCAGGCCGCGGCGCAGGAAATTCGTTCGTTATCCACGGCTTTTTCAATGGCGTGTTTGAGCGGTTCGGCGACGGTCGAGGTCGCTTTTATGGCTTTCTCTTTATTATCGCCGTAACCAAAAAGTCCCAGCTGGCATTTATGAATACGCTTTTCCAGCAAATCAATGGTCATGCCCACGGTCTGCGGGGTGCAACCATGTTTCTCGGCAATCGCGTGGGCGGCTGAGCAGGTGATCTTTCCATCTTTCTCTTTGGCGGCAATCGCTTCGGCAATGGTCGGATCAATTTCTCCGCCAGGATGTTTGGCGGCGTAATGGCCGGCATCTTCATGTGTCATAAAAACCTCGCATCAATTCAGTAATCGTCTGTTGTTGGTAAAAGCGGGTAAAAACGCCCGGCGAAACAGCGGCTGGTGGCTGAGAAAATTACTTTAGCGCTTGTTTTTCTTTCCGGCAAGTACCCATTTGAGACTCCATGCCAGGACAACCGGTCCGATGCCCCAGAGGGAAAATGCAGCCAGACCATTTTGCCAGGGTTTGAAGCAAACGGCCCAGGCCGCCGGCCAGAGCAAAGACAAAACAATCGCGAAACGCATGGGGCGGGATAGCGTCGGGCCGCTGCGCCTGACAATCGTTTGTTGCGGCGGATGCCTGGGAGAGAGCATCCGGGGAATCATAAAAATCCCCAGAACAATGAGCAAAATAATCAGAATTTCCTGTATCCCTGAAAACATGAGTATCCTTTGGTCTGCTGCCGCACACGGTTTGCGAAAGAAATTTTTAGCATAAGCCATGGGGTTAGGCAAATGGACAATGCCCTATCGATTCGATATAAAAGTGGAAATGCATGGCATTACCGATTATCGTGGAAGGGGAGGCTGACAGAAAGCAATCACATGGATATTAATCAACTGCACCTGTCCCCAAATACCAGAGACCTGACCCGGACCACCGATCCGACGCTTTCGCTGCGTGAGGGAGACCGTTTTTCGGCGGCCGTGCTGGAGGTGGGCGACAATGGTCGCGATGCGATGATCGCTTTCGGTCGTTTTCAGGCCTATGCACGCCTGCCCATTCCCGTGGTTACCGGACAGGAGATTAACCTGCAGGTGATCTCAGCCGGACAAGGCCTGCGCCTGGTCATGGCCCCCCCCGATGGCGGAACCAAAAGCACCCCGGCGGCAGGCACGCTGACCGTTGATTCGTTTGAGGTGCTTTCCGAAAAGTCGTCCATTTCCAACGGGTTGCGTGCGCTGACCCCCGGCAGCACCCTTCAGGGCCGGATCACCGGTTTTGCGAAAGACGGCCAGTTGCTGGTGGATTTTGGCGAATTCAAGGCCTTTGCCAAAGTTGACATCCCCGTTCGGCAAGGGCAGACCCTGACGCTCAGTGTCAATCCCAGTGATCAGGGCCTCTCCCTGAGCGTGGCTGGTCCGCAGACTGCTCCGGGGATGCCTGTGGCAGATGCCACCGCGCCGCTTCCGTCCCCAACGCCCGGCACGACGGTTGCTGCCGGACTGCCGGCCGCCCCCGGTGCCACGGAAATGAACGCACTGCGCGAGGCGATCGGCGCCATGCTGCGCGACGTTCCACAAGCGGCAAGGAGTGACGTTGTATCGGTACCGGTCCAGTCCGCGCTGGAGAATCTGCAACAGATCTTACGCCCGGTATCTCCTGGCGACGGTTTGTCAACCCTTATGGGAAGGGTGAAGAGTTTTGTCGAAAACTCTGGAATTTATTTTGAAAAACGACTTGAATCCATTATTCGGGAATTGCAGCCGGAGCGACCATCCTCTCCGTCATCCGGACCGCCGCCCGACCATCCGGCCATCCGTACCCTGATGGTGACCGATCTGAAGCCCAACCTGCTGGTGCTGAAGCAGTTTCTGGATTCTCAGGCGGAAACTTCGAAAGGGGCGGATCGTGCCATGCTGGAGACCATGAAAAGTGTGGTTGACCGGGCTCTCGCCAACATTGAGCAGCAACACCAGACTGCCACGGAAAAGCCGGTTTCCACGGATGTTTTTCAGTCCTTTTCCCATCTGCTTTTTCTGACCGATCCGAATAAAAATGCACGGCTGAAGGTTTACTATGCCAGGAAGGGGCGTGATGATGACCAGAAAGCGCCGCGGGTCTCCCTGCTGCTCGATATGGATCGTATGGGAACCGTGCGCAGCGACTTATGGATGGTGGGCAAGGATCTGAATATCACTTTTTTTGTCAAGGATGCGGATATAAAGACCGCCATCGAATCCACCCATCAGCAGATCAAAGCGATGTTAAGCGACACATTTAACACCGTGGCGGTCAGTGTGGTGGTCAGTGAAAAGAAAATTGCCCAATTTGACGGGGAGGACCTGATGCCGGTGACACGCAGCCAGGTGGATGTGACCATATGAACGACCGACGGTTAAAAAAAGCCGCGGCCCTGCATTACGATCAGGCCCAGAATATGGCCCCACGGGTCGTGGCCAAAGGAAAAGGGGTCATCGCCGAGAAAATCGTCGAACTTGCCCGCCGCAACGATGTGCCCCTTTACGAGGATCCGAACCTGGTCAACGTTCTGGAGGCTCTGGAACTGGAGTCCCACATCCCGGCCGAACTTTACCGCGCCGTTGCCGAAGTGCTGGTATTTATCTACCGGCTCAACGGCAAGCTGTAGAATATCGTTTCCGGTCCGTCAGCCGAAGAGACTCATCTGTCCGGTTTTCGGGGTATGGCCGGTTTCGGTCAGCGCCGAAGGCGGCGGATCCGTGGACGAGACCTGTGGCATCGCATATGCCATCTGAAAGTGTTTTTTCTTCATCTCCTTGACCGTAACGGGCCGGAGAAACATCAGTTCGGTTTCCTGCCGGGTGATCACCGGAAAGCCATAGGTTTGATTGGTGTATTTAATGGCCTTGCCAGAGGCCTGCCGATCCTCGACAAACTGGCGGTGGGCCTCCAGGCGCTCGTTGATGCGCTGCTGACCCAGTGGGGCCGCTGCAAGGCCACCTTCGGCGATAAGCGGTTGAAAGGCCTTGTCTATTTCATATCCCACGCTGTTGCGGCCGGTCACCATGGCTGCCGTCAGTGTGGTGCCCGTGCCCAGAAACGGATCCAGAACGGTATCGTTGATCACGGAGAACATGCTGATCAGGCGATAGGCCAGTTCAAAGGGGTAGGCACCGCTGCGTGCCCGGAGCTGTTTGTCACCGGTCTTCTGACGGGTTCCCTTAAGATCCATCCACACATCGGAAAACCAGTTGTTGCGTTCCTCCCAGAAAAAGGCGCTCTGGCGCCGATTGGTTTTTTCCTCGGCGGTTTTGAAAATCCGTTTGCCGCCCTTGCGGAAAATCAGAATATATTCGTGTTCGAGGGTCACGTAGGCGCCCGGCGGCATCATGCCCGAGCCCATGAATTTGTTGGGCGCGTTGGTCTGTTTTCTCCACAGGATATTGGGCAGATTGATGAACCCAAGGGAGAGCATATGGGTAAGAATGCGGCTATGATTGGAATAGAGGGCAAATTCATCATCGAGCGTGCGGGTGGCATCACCGATATTGATGCACGCGATTCCGCCAGGAACCAGTACCCGCCAGAGTTCGTTCCAAACACGGTCCAGCTGGCAATGCATCAGCTCAAACGCCTGGGCACCATGCGGGCGTCGCATGGCCTTGTCAATCGCGGATTCCTGGCGAAACAGGTTATCCCACATTTCAATCATGGGGTAGGGCGGTGACGTCACCACCAGATGAACGCTCTCGGAATCCAGGGCGCGCATCTGTCCGGCGTCGCTGAAGTGGATACGGTGGTCGGTAATCATGGTTTCGGGCTCCTTGGATGGGGGTGCTCGTACGATTGGCGTGAGCCTCTCTTTTCACAAAAAGCGACTTTTTTCAATGCCGAGACCATGTTATTAATAATAAAGCAGATTGAGGTAAGCCTGATGCGGCAGCAGTCATTTGACAACCCGTCAAACAGTGAGTGCGAACCGGATGAGCGACAGAAAATGGATCTCCTTTGTGCTGGTGGCAACCGGCGTTTTCATGACCACCCTGGATAGTAGTATCGTCAATATCGCGCTGCCCGTGATCATGGAGCGCCTCAAGGCACCCTTTGAAACCGTTCAATGGATCGTTGTCATCTACCTGCTCACGATCTCCTCGAGCCTGCTTGCCTTTGGCCGTCTGTCCGACATTCGCGGCCGACGTTGGGTCTATTGCTATGGATTTATCGGCTTTACCCTGGGATCGCTTTTCTGCGCCCTTGCCACACAGGCCTGGCATCTGATTTTTTCGCGGGCGTTTCAGGGGGTCGGTGCGGCCATGATCATGGCCTGTTCCCCTGCCTTGGTGGTGGATACGTTTCCATACAAAGAACGTGGAAAGGCCCTGGGATTGGTGGGCACGGTCGTGGCCACGGGCCTGACCGCCGGCCCGGCCCTTGGCGGGCTGATCCTGGCCCATTTTTCATGGCGGATGATTTTTTTCCTGAACATTCCCATCGGGATTGCCGCCGTGGTGGCGGCCCAAAAGATTCTCAGCGGGACAACTGCCGACCGGGCTTCACGAGAACCCTTCGATTGGTGGGGCGCCATTTGGCTGGCCGTCACGCTGTTTAGCCTGATGACATTCATGCTGCATGTCGGTAAATGGCCGGCCTCCTCCTTGCGGATGCTGGCGCTGGCTGTGTTGGCAATGGCCGGATTGATTCTGCTGGTATGGGTTGAACGGCAATGCCCTTATCCCATCCTGGATGGGAGCATTTTAAAGAATCGTTTTTTCATTGTCTCGGTCGGCTGCGCAATGATTCTCTTTGCCGGCCTGTTCAGCATCATTTTTCTGATGCCGTTCTATCTGATGCGGCCGGCCGGACTCAGTGCCCAGGCTGCCGGCTACCTGATGATGATTCCATTTGTCTTTCTTTTCTTTTTCAGCCCCCTGTCCGGGTGGTTGTCCGATCGTATCGGCTCAAAACTGCTCTGCTTTGCCGGGATGGGCGGCCTGACGACCGCGTTGATCGCATTTGGCGATTTAACCCCTTCTGCCGGCCGGCTTGCCGAAATGTGGCGACTGGGCCTTGCCGGCGTCAGTGTGGCGATTTTCCTGCCCGCCTACAACGCTTCGGCCATGGGCTCCGTGGTTCCACAGAAAAGGGGGATTGCTTCAGGAATTATCGCTGCGGCGCGAAATTTCGGCATGGTTATTGGCGTGGCACTTTCGGGTCTCATTTTCAGTCATTCGTTCAGTCAACTCAGTGGCGGATTGAATGCCAATTCGTATCAACCGCTGTTAAAGCCGGTTTTCCTGCGGGCTTTTCATCTGTCCATGTTGGCCGGCGCCGGACTGGTCGCAGCCGGTTGGCTGCTGACCCTCTTCAGAGGAACACCCCCCACCGATTCGTAACTCACCAAAAACTGAAGAATTCTGCATTGTCTCCGGAACAATTTCCATCAGCGGGTGCAGATTTGGCTTAAGATGTAACCGAAACGGTCATTCCGTCTCTTTATGCGTGGTGGAAACACCAGATCCCTTCATAAAACCCTCGCAGTATCCCTTCTCCTCGGACCTCTGTAGTGGTTACCACTACAGGGGCCTACCTTTTGTTTCGCTTGTCAGTCAGGGGGAATGAATTTAGAGAAGTTCCTTCAATATTTTGCGCATCACCGCCTTGCTGAGTTCATCCTCATCGTGAAATATCATGTCGAAGGCATCTTCCATCTCAGCCACCGAAGCACCCGTCTGTTTCGGGGATGGGTTTGTCTCTCTGCGGGATATGTCTGCCAGAATTTCTTTTACCATCTGGTCGACGTACTCCGTTTTTGCCTGCATGACGATCCTCCCATGTCCATGTTTGCGAAACGCCGGCTGCCTGAGAGCCAGTTTGATAAATCCGTCTAAGGCCCGCTAACGGCGTTGGGAAGTGCCTCAAAATGCTCACATATTACCTATATGCTCCGCTTTTGAGCCACTTTCCGCCTTGTTATCGAGCCTGATCCAGACTTCTCAAACAGGCTCTGAGGGAAACCGGGCCACACCATGTGGCCCGGTTTATCAAGGAAGAAGGCAGCATTGGCAGGCTGGTTCAGCAACCTGTCAATACGATGCAGCATAGCCTGTGGAGCTTGCGTCAAGCTGACCGGAAAATTACCAAACGGTAATTTGGGGATGGGTTGATTTTATTCCAGCGGGGCGATCAGGGATCGGACATCGGTGATTTTGAAATCGATATTTCCTCAATACTACCCGACACTTCAACCTGTTTTTCTCTCTTTTGTAAACCGGATGTTGCGGTTGCTCCCGGGCCTGCTGGACAATCGCGCAAGGACGCGTATATTGACAAGGTAGTGGCTATCCGGAAACAGGCAAAAGGGTTATTCGAGGATGGCCACCGGTACAAATTCTTTATGTGAGGCAGGTAATATGATCAATGTATTGAAACGTTTTTTCAGTGGTACCGCCGGTGGTGGCGGTTCTGTTCATCCAGACAGTGAACAGGACGTGATCGTGGCCGTATGCGCCCTGTTCCTGGAAATGGGACGGATTGACGGGACGTTTAGCGAAGCGGAAACCAACCAGGTGGTTTCCATTTTAACCCAGAAATACGGCCTTGCCAGCCAGGATGTCGATGACCTGATCAAAGAGGCGGACCGGGCGCTCGAAGAGAGTGTCGACCTGTGGCAGTTCGCCCGGGTGATCAACGAGAATTTCAGCAATGAAAGAAAAGAGAAACTGATCGAACGCCTGTGGCAGGTGGTCTACGTCGATGGGCGGATGGACCAGCACGAGCGCTACCTGATGAACAAGCTGTCCCATCTGCTGCGCCTTTCCCACCAGCAGTTGATCGACGCCAAGATGAAAGTGCTGCACGGCGGGTAATTCCCGCTTGAATTGCCGGGAGAGAGCCATTTGCGCACCAGAGAGAAATGGCTGCGCGTCGCCCTAATCGATTGGTGAAAGCGCTTCCAGCAGCGCTGAAAAACGGATGCGCTCCTGTTCCAGACGAAGGTTCGTGCCCAGGCAGTTGTTAATCAGGTCCTCGTAGAGGGCCGCCTCTTCACTGGTGAGATGCGTCAGACGACCGGTATGCCGCTTGACCGCCGATTCATTGCCCCACAGGGGGCGATGATCAAGGAGGGTCCGGCGATCCATGAGGATCGATTGCACCTGGGGCAGATGCCGGCGGATTTGTGACAGGATGGCAAACCCATGGGTGTCGATATCTCCCCAGTAGAAGATTTTCCGGTTCGCCAGCCACGGGATTTCCGGCAGCATATCGACCCCGTACCCCAAACCGAAGATCACCAGTGCCCCGGCCACCGGCGGGAAGGCAAGCCCGTTGATTTTGTTTTCAGTGATAAACACGTTGCGGGCCCCCATGTCGTTGCGGGCCAGATCGGCCAGGGGAACGGTGAGATCCGCAAAACCGGCGCTCACCAGAGCGGGGTCCAAGAGGCGCAGGCGCACCAGCGGCGGGTCGTAATAAAGTCCGAATTTACGCTCAAATCCATGTTTGCTCATACCGCTGATGGTGGCGTCCAGGCCCTGCGGCGGCAGGATGCGGGGCAGCAGATCCATCAGCAGGGCTTTGTGGGCTTCGATGAATTTGGTGTCGACTCCAGGAATGTCCAGTTGCCGGATGTAGCGGGTCGGACGGGGGTGATCCCGGAACCACCGGCAGACGGTGAGAATTTGGGGCCAGGCGGCGGCGTGTCCCAGGGCCTTGAGCGGCGCGTCGGCCAGATAGGCCAGCAGCCCGGGCAAAACGGATTGCGTCTGGTCGACCAGCTCCAGAAACGTGTTGCACTCGGCCTGTTTCTCAACGTAGGCCAGCCAGCCATCCGATGTCTCGAAAAGGATCTGGCGGGGAATCTGCTGCTCGCCGAGACTGCGGTGGCGGATGGTTTGCCAGACGATGGTGTAGCCGCCATGACCCGACGCGGCGCTGTGACCGACCAGGGTCTGAATCCAGGCGCGCACCTGATCGAATTTTTCCAGAATTTCCCGGCCGGCGGGTGTGCGAAAGCGGACCTCAAGGGGAAAGAGTGAGGCGCCGGTGATGCAGCCGGCCAGAAACGCACCGCTGTTCCAGGGAACCAATGCCTTTTTGCGCAGCTGAGCCTGGGTGATCACGTTCCGACTCGTTGAAAGGCGGCTTTCTCTTCCCGGTACTCCTCGATGGTCAAATTGCGGATCATGGAGTTGCAGCCGCCTTCGTTGTGGATGAAATGGACCGACCTGACGTAGTCTTCGATGATGTGGGTCTTCTGCATGGGGGTGACAATGAGAAGCTGCAGGTTGAGGCGGCCGAACAGCTCCAGGGCGTAACGGGTGGAATCGTCCGATCCGCGGCCGAAGGCCTCGTCGATCATCACGAAACGAAATGCGCGTGAACGCTTCTCCCCCCATTTCAGGCCGAACTGATAAGCCAGGGCCGCTGCCAGGATCGTGTAGGCCAGTTTTTCCTTCTGGCCGCCGGATTTGCCACTGGTGTCGGAGAAAAACTCCTTTTCCGCATCGTCTTCGCGCCAGCGTTCGGCTACCGAAAAGACCAGCCAGTTGCGAACGTCAGTCACCTTGCGGGTCCAGCGATGGTCCAGATCGGTGCGCCCGTCCCGGCCCCGGAAGCGGTCGATGATGGCCTTGACCTGCAGGAATTTGTTCTCGTTGTAGTCCTCGTCGGCATTGCCGGTGAGGGTGCCGCCCAGGCAGGCCTTCAGGTCCTGTCGGAACTGGCGTACATCGGTGTTGCGACTCTGGTCGGCCATCAGGGTGATGTACGAGCCGTCGTTGTAGTCGATGGCCGACAGGGAGCCGTTGATGACATCGATTTTGTCCCGGATGTCGGCCAGTTCGCTCTCCAGTTTGGACTGGAACAGGGCCATGTTCTGGATGGTGCCTTCGTTGAGCATGGTCTTGAACCGTTGTTCGTGGCGCGGCAGGTCCTCCTGGACCAGTGTTTCCAGCATATGGGCGTACTCGCCGGCCGCGGCCACTGCGGCATCGGTTTCGCGGGTTTGCAAAGGATACGCATTTTTGTAGGCCTGCATGAGCCGAACAATGGTTTGTGAGCGGCGTTCCTGTTTTTTGTTCAGGGCGTCGATGCGTGTCTGGAGCCAGTCGCGCATGTCGGTCTGGCGGGCGTCGCAGTTCCTTGCGGTGATTTTGACATCCGGCAGGGCCTCGGCCTGCAGCTGACGCAACGCCGGGAAAAGCTCCCTGCGGCGCGCCTCCGGAACGGCATCAAGTCTCGTCCGGGCCTCCCTGCGGTCATCCCGTCCGGTTTTGAGCCGGTCCTGAATCCGGCTGAGGTCGGCGATGACCTTCTCTTTTTTCTCTTCCCAACCGGCCATGGCGGTCTGGTTTTCGGACAGCTGGGCGTGGAGCGTCCTGAGTATGTCGGCGCTTTCTTGCAGGGCGGCTTTCTCCTGGCTCAAACGGTTGATTTCCATGGCCAGAATCTGCCAGTTGATCTCACCGAAACGGTCGATGCGAAGCAGGCTGCGCAACTGGTCCTCTTCCCGTCGCAGCTGTTGGCGGATCGTTTCGCTCTTCTGTAGGGCATCGATGGCGGCGTCCCATTGGTCCTGAAGGCGTTTCAGATCCCGGTCCAGCGAAGCGATTTTTTCAAGGTTCTGCCAGCCCAGAATAAAGCGGCTGCGGTCGTGGATGGCAAAGCGGTCGTCCTTTTCGTGGCGCTTGCCGGCGCTTTTGATCTGCCCCTGGCGGGTCACGGCAAAAGGAAGACGCTGAAAGTCGGTCAGATCGTCGCAGCAGATAGCGTTGAAGCGGCGGAAGAGTTCCGCTTCCAGCCAATCGTAGAAAGGGGTGTCGGGCTTGATTTCCAGCTTGCGGCACAGGGCCCGGGGATCGACGCTTTGCTCAGACGGCACCTGACGGATCACGGTCTTGTAATAGACGATGCGGCCGGCCAGATGGTGGCTGTTGACATGGTCGGCAACCGGGCCGTACCATTTTTCGGGGACCAAAAGGCTCAACCCGAAATTGCGCAGAAGTCGTTCGGCCGCCCCTTCCCAGGCTTTTTCCGTCTCGCGTATCCGCAGCAGTTCCCCGCAAAAGGGGATCGTCGCTTCGGGGACCCCCAGTGCCTCGCACAGGCGCTTGCGGATGGTGATGTTTTTCAGCGGAATATTGCTCTTGCGCTTTTTCAGCGATGCCAGTTCGGCTTCCAAATCGGAGATGCCGGCGCCCAGTTCCTTCAGGCGCACCTTGGTTTCCACCTGCCGGTTTTCCGTTTCCGCCACCCGGGCGTCCACATCGGCCAGTCGTTTTTGGGCCGCCGTGCGGTTGGCCAGAAAGCGTTCGTCATTGTTGGGTCGGGGCAGGGACAGTTCCCGGCAGATGGCCAGATAGGCTTCGGCGCGCTGCTGGATGCGCGTGCGGTCGATGGTCAGCCGCTCGATGGTGGCGGACAGTTCGGCCAGCCGGTTGCCCCCATTTTCAAAGATCGCCTGGCGAAGCTGATGTTCGTGCTGCTTCAGGGCCTCCAGCTGCTGTCTGACCCGCTCAAGCTGGGCGGTGCGTTTGTGCTGTTCGGTTTCGTAGATGGCGATGCGCTCATCCAGAAGGCGAACTTTCTTGGCCGCAAAAAAAGCGTGCAGTACCTCCCGGTATTCGGTGTGGACGGCAATCTCCGCGGTGATTTTGGCGTGGGCATCGCATTCGGCCACCAGGGGCTCCAGTTGGGCCACCTGATCCCGGGCACGCAACACGGCGGCATGCGCCTGGTTGAGGTCTTCGAACTGGTGACAGAGGGCCTCGATGCGTTCTTTTACCGGCGGTGCCTCGAGCATGTGGCGGCGCACGAAATCGGTGAGGTTGCCCACCGATTTCATGGAAACGGTCTGAAAAAAAAGATGCAGGGCCTGGCTGCTTTCGATGCCCATGCGCCGCATAAAAGCGGCGCTGTACTTGGTGAAGGCGTCGAAAACCCGAACCTTTTTCCTTTTTTTAAGGCCTTTTTTCAGCTCGCGGATATCTTCGCCAAACCCGCTGAAATCATCCTTGATCCTGAGAACCTCGTCGGCGACCACATAGAATCGCTCTGGCGGACGGCCCTTGTCGGGCAGCCAGAGCACCATTGCCAGGGTCACGGCCTGGCGGTAGCCGGCATTAGCGAAGACCGCCAAAAGAACGCTGAAGCTGTTCTGGTCGCGCAGGGCCACGGCGCTGGCCTCCAGGGTTTGGGCGTTCTTTTCACTTTTGTAAAATCCCATGACGTAGGAACGAAGATCCCGCTCGCGGGTTTCCGCACCGGCCGCCTTGTTGTAAATGACTTGCTGGGGCGGCACCAAAAGGGTGGTGAGCCCGTCCACCAGGGTCGATTTGCCGGAGCCGATGTCTCCGGTCAGAAGGCTGTTGCTGCCGCCGGTGGGCAGGGTCCAGACATACCGATGAAACGTACCCCAGTTGAGCACATCGAACGTCTGGAGCCGGAATCCGGCATGGGCGTTGGATTCGGAAACGTCAATCAGCTGCTGCATGGGACAGATAGGCCTCGAGCTTCTCATCCAGTTGGATCAGCCAGGTGGCATCCACCAGTGATTTTAAAATGCGGCGCACTTCAAAGGTTCCGGTGTCCTTTTTGAAGCGCCGTAAAAAGCCGAGTTCGGCAACCTTGTTGATATAGGTGTCGATTCGGTCCACAATCCTCGCCTCGTTGGGCTGGTCTTTTAAAAAAACGCGCATCATGTCGGCCATCTGGTCACGGGTCAGCACCACACGCGGTTCTTCGCCGCCCACATCCGCCTCGACCAGTTTCTTGCGCAGCAGGACGCACAGCAGACTCACCGGGTAGCTCAGCGGGCGGCGCTGCATCAGGCGGGGCAGTGTTTCCCCATCCGCATCGGAATCGCCCTGGTGAAGGTAAGCGTAACCGTCGGTCTCGTCCAGGACCAGCGTAAGGCCGATCACCTGAACGTAATCCCTGACCTGGCTTTGTAAAAGCATCAGGTCCTGCCAGGTGGTCTCCTGCTCGTCGCGGTAGACCACGCCCTTCATCAGCCGGATGACCACCGGCCCCAAATTGGGCAGGGGGGGTGTCGATGTATCGGCGGCCCGGTTATCGTCCAACGTGTTCATTCTGCTGCGCGTGTCCTTTTTGCGTCTGCCGGTCAGCGTACAAAGATCACTTCCGGCATGATGGCCTTTAACGTGCGGCCGTTTTGATCCCGATAGAAAATGGGTACGCTGACATCCGAATTCACCATGGCGTTATCATCCTTGCAGGCCAGGTGCAAGTAGGCCAGTATCTCTGACATGCCTTTTTCCACCGGGTATTGCTCGCAGATGCGGGCAAGAGTCGTCTGGGAGTGGCCCTTGAGCATGCTGCGGATTCGCTGGCGCAGTATTTTTTCATCCACCACCTGCTGGCGGTAGAGGATGTCCGTTTCCATATGGCCCGAGCCCATCTCCACCCGATCGTCCACCGTGATTCGTGCCGACGGCTGGAAAAGGCCCCTGGCCATGGGCAGGCCGATGTCCGGCTTGACGTGCGTCAGGTGAGCAAAATCGCTTTCTGGCGGGACGGTTTCGCGAACCTGAACCGCTTTTTTTTCGATTTTGCGAATGATCTCCATGATGCGGCGGTTTTCCAGCCAAGCCTGGTCGTCCAGGTATTTGCGCAACTGCTCCACCAACTGGGCACAGGTCTGATTGACCCGTTCCCCGGCATCGATGAGTTGAAAACGGATGCGACCGAGACGATCACCCTCGTCCAGGTCCTCGATTTCAGGCAATGCCAGCACCTGGGTGAGCAGGGTTTCCAGTTCCTCCTGGCTGACCGGTGACATGATGTACTGCCAGAAGGCTCGAAAGCTCTTGCCCTGGTCCGATCCGTTGATGGCGTCCTGCTCACCGAAGATGTCGTCCAGAAGCTGGCCCTTGGACGCATCGCTGACGGCGATTTTCTCGCGGGTCTGACGATCCAGATGACGGAAATTCTCCTCGATCTGGCGAAAATCGAAAAGCAGTCGGTGGGCGGTTTCCCGGGCCTCCAGGAAACGTTCCCGGATGCGGGTGCGGTCCGACGGGGCAAAATGGCCGGCTTTGAGATCGGCCAGTTCGGTCTCGATACGGCTTTTTTCAGCCTCGAGACGCCGGATTTCGGCCTCGGGATCAACCATCGCTTCCTTGACCATCTCCCGCAGCAGGCGGAAAATGGTCAACAGGCGCGACTCGGTACCCACGAACTGTGTCGGTGCAAAGGTCGACAGCCAGGCAATCACCTTTTCACTGGCCGGGGTCAGGTCATAGACTTCCTCTTCGCCCCGGGCCGGGTAGAACTTGCGCAGGTAGCCGGCCTCGCCGCTGGACCACTCGTCCAGGTAGGCTTTGGCCGAACGCGGATAGGCACTTTCGCCCAGTACGCGACGCAGGTGGAAGAGGGTGTCCTCCAGCCGAGCGGTCATCTCCTCGGACGGGACGGTGCGACGGTTCTCCCGGGTGAAGACCCGGTGGAAAAAACTGATGATCAACGGTGCGGAATCGGCGTTCAGCAGGCGCCAGGCAGGGTGTTTCTTCAGACCGACGATGTATTCGTATTCCATTTTGCTTGGCTTCGTCCTCCCCTTCTCCTTCATTGTTGAGACAGGAACAATATGGCCCACAATTCATGGAAAAGAAACCATCTTGCATTTTTTGCAGCGATTCTTTACCCTGTTCCGAGCTTACGCCCACAATTCAAAAAATCCAATTGACCCATCTTTTTCGATTGCCGCCAGTGATGGACCGTCGCCAGCGGCATAACCAACAAATGGCAGGAGACGATGATGAGTAAAAAGACGATTTGCGGAATGGATTTTGAACAGTTCGTATTCGATATGGAGGATTTCCACGGTGCCCGGGCTCCGGGAATCATCGTGGGCGCGCTGATGCTGGATACGGTCATCGCGATGGTTCCGGAATCGCCGGAACTGGTGGTGGCCGTGGAAACCTATACCTGCCTGCCGGATGCGGTCCAGGTACTGACCTCATGCACCACCGGCAACGGGCGGATGAAGGTTTACGATTGGGGGAAATTTGCCCTGACCGCTTACAACCGGGAGAAGATGAGCGGTGTGCGCACATGGGTCGTTGCCGATGCGGTGCCCAAATGGCCGCTGATCAACGACTGGTTCAATCCCGCCCAGCGAACGGGGGAGGCACCGGAATTTGAAGACCTGGTGGAGGAATTTTTTGCTGCACGCGAGGATTTGATCGGGGTGCAGCGTGTCCGCATCGTGTCGCCGAACAATGTTTTTGAAAAGAAAAAAACCGGTATCTGCGAGAAATGCGGGGAATCGTACAACCTCAAGTGCGGGGATGTTTGCAGTGCCTGCCAGGGGTTGACCTATTACCGAGAAGAGAGTGACGCATAATTGACGAGCCGACCCTTGAACGGCGATTCGCGTTTCGCATATATGGTATGGCCATCCACGGGGCCATTTGGTTCAATGGCCCCGTGGACGCGTATGTCAACTATGTAAAAAAATCAAATACCGGCTGGATCGTAATAGTCGCCTAACCTTTGCCCGCATGCTGCCAAGCCTCGTCCATACGGGCTTCCACATACTGGATCAAGTGATCGTCCCAACTGTCGATGTCAAAACACATGGCGTCTTCACCGAGCAGGCCCTCCGGAACGAAATCGCCTGCTTCTTCCGGATCCGAAATCATCTCACCGTAAAAACAGACCGAGAGCCATCGAGGCGCATCCTCAATCACGTCAACCATGACAAAGAGGGATTTCTCCTTTTGGTCGGCATGCGTCGCGCGAAGGGAATAGGTCACGCCCGGCCGCGGAATAAAATCGAGCAGGACGCCTTCCTTTTGTTCAAGATTCGATTTCAAGCGTAAAAACGCAGCTTTGTTTTTTTCTTCCGTGTCCTGCCACTCTTCAATAAAAGCGGAAAGTTCCTGGAGTCCGTTATTTGCCATGAATTCATCCTTAATAAAGGGTTACAGATCCAGACCGCATTTGTTCAACGTCACCATGCCGCCCTGAACGCTGACCGGGTCATCCAAGCCCATTTCTTTCAGATTCAGCTGGGCTTCGTAGGAACGCACACCGGTGTTGCAGACCAGAATCAACTTTTTTCCCGGCGGAATCTCTTTGAACCGCTGGCGCAGTTCATCCTGCGGAATATTGATCCAACGCTCCGGATATTTCTGGGCAAACGGTTCCCCATCCTGCCGTGCCCGGCAGTCGAGAACCAGACACTGGCCGTCGCCGTTGGAGGACCATTTTTCCGCAAACCCATCGACATCGATGGGGCGGTAGCGGCCATCGAGCAGGTTTTCCGCCGTGTTGCCCAGGGCATTGAGAATGTCCATGGCGGAAGAGAAAGGAGGCGAATACGCCAGTTCCACATTGCTGAGACGGTCAACCGTGGGACGATCTTCAAGGAACGCCGCCACGGTATTGATCCGGCCCACGACCGCGTCGCCTTGCTCACCAAAGCCCTGGATCCCCAGGATGCGGCGGGTCTCTTTCTCCACGACCAGTTCCAGATACATCATCCCCTTGTCCGGATAGAAATGGGCCCGGTCGAGTTGAGCGACCTGGACACTGATCGCATCGAAGCCGGCCTTCAGCGCACTGCTGAGACTCAGTCCGGCCCCGGCCAATGCCGCCTCAAACGTTTTTACGACAAACGAGCCGACCGCGCCCTTGAATTTGGCGTTGCCGCCGGCGAGATTGGTTCCGATGACCCGGCCCTGGCGATTGGCCATGGAACCGAGTGGAAAATAGGCAGGTTGGCCGGTGACCAGATTGGGAATTTGTGCACAGTCACCGCCGGCGTAAATCAGCGGATCCGTCGTGCGCAGGTGTTCGTCCACCAGGATGGCACCGGTTTTACCGATCTCAAGGCCTGCATCACGAGCCAGATCCGAATTGGGGACGGCGCCAACCGACATAATCACCAGATCCGCTTCCAGACGCCGTTTGTTGGTGACCACGGCTGTTACCGTATCCGTGCCTTCGATGGCCTTGACCTCTTCATCGACATAAAAATGAACGCCATGCTCCTCCATTTGTCCTTGGGCCATGCGAGCGAACATGGAGCTGACGAATCCGGGCATAATCTGGTCGCAATATTCGACCACTGTCGTTTCCACTTCCCACATGTCGGCAAGGGCTTCGGCCATTTCCAGGCCGATGAACCCGCCACCGATAATCACCGCCCGTTCGACCTGCCCCTTGGTGACCACTTCCTTGATCGCCTCGGCATCCCTCAGGTTTGCCGCGGTATAGACCATCGGAAGGTCGACGCCGGGGATGGGAAGACGGCGGGGGCTGCTGCCGGTTCCCAGAACCAACTGGTCATAGGCCAGCGTGTCGGTCGAGCCATCTTTGCGGCGGATGTGCAGCAGTTTGTTTTCGCGGTCGATTTTTTCCGCCCGGGTTTCGGTCATTATGTCGATATCTTTGCAATTTTTAAAAAATACCTCATCGCGCAGCATGTGAAAGCTGGTTTTGCGCAGATCGTGGACGTCGCTGACATCGCCGGAAACATAAAAGGGGATTCCGCAACCCCCATAGGAGATGTACATGTCCTGATCGATGATCGTAACATGGGATTCCGGCTCCAGCCGTTTGAAACGGCAAGCCGCTTTGGACCCGAGGGCCACTCCGCCAACAATGAGAATGTTTTGGGCCATTTTAAACCTTTCCTCTAACCGGTTATCGGTGAACGGCATGGGTGCAAATGGTTTTTTTTGTCTGCGTCATGCACCCAGGCCGCCGTCTGACTTGCGAGTATTGGCTCTTAACGAGATATCTCCCATAAGGAATAACAATTTATCGTTTTTTTTTGTTTTGTCAAGACCCATCTCAAAGGAAATCCCGCCGGAATCCCCAGTACCGGATTTGCACGCCGAAATACAAAATCCGATTGAAGGTATGATCGTTTTTCTGACTATGAATCCGCTTTGATGAATGCACGGCCAACTTTTGCTTGACCCTCCCGACTTTCCTTGTATAAGAAGCCTCTGTCTTTGAATCAGCGGCCACACCTCTTCGTGTCCATTTACAGCGCACCGCCGTGCGGCGAGTTTGCTGACATCCATTCGATACCATGGTAATCATTTAGCTCAGGCGATTTCCCCAGCGCCGAACGGATTTTGAAAGGGGGGCGATGATGGCCCAGAAAAAGAGAGCACCATACAGTAATCTTGTCGATTTCAATAACGACGTGACCGGGCAGCGCTGGCCTGAATATGTTGACCAGGATGCCGCGGATGTCGCCAAGGATCATTTTATCACCCGCGGAGACAGGGTCTATGCCGGCAAGCATCTGATTCTGGATTTCTGGGGCGCCCGCTCGCTGGACAATCCGGTGCTGATGGAAAATGTGCTGCGCCGCTGTGTTCAGGCCGCCGGTGCCACGCTCCTGCACATTCACCTGCACCGATTTTCACCCAGTGGTGGTCTTTCCGGTGTTGCCGTGCTGGCCGAATCGCATATCAGTGTCCATACTTGGCCGGAAAATGATTTTGCCGCATTTGACATCTTCATGTGCGGAGATGCTCATCCCGAAAAGGCCGTTGACGAACTCAAGGCGGTATTTGCCCCCGAACGAGTATCGATTGTGGAACAGCTGAGAGGCGTGTCCGGTGAAAGCTGAATACCGGGAAGAAATCTGTGACGGTTGCGATCAGCGGTTTTCCATTGATGACCCCCTGTATGAAATCAAGACGGACCATCAGCATCTGATTATTTTCAGGAATCGTTATTTTGGCAGGGTGCTGGCGCTAGATGGCGTGATCCAGACCACTGAGGCCGATGAGTTCATTTATCACGAAATGATGGCCCATGTGCCGCTGCTGGCCCATGGACGTGTGCACCGGGTACTGATCATTGGCGGCGGTGACGGCGGTTTGCTCCGGGAGGTGCTGCGCCATCGGGATATCCGGCGGGTGGTACAGGTGGAGATCGATGCGTCAGTGATCGATCTGTGCCGCCGCTATCTGCCTAATCATTCCCAGGGAGCCTTTGACGATCCCCGGGCAACGGTGGTCATTGACGACGGAATGCATTTCCTGGAGCATACCGATGAGCGATTCGACGTGATTCTCACCGACAGCACCGACCCTGAAGGGCCGGCCGAGGTGCTGTTCAGCCGGCGTTACTATGCCGCCTGCCAGCGCTGTCTGGCGCCCGGCGGAATCCTGGTCACCCAGAACGGCGTCGCCTTTCTGCAACTCGACGAGGTGCGTGTCTCAGCCGGCCACTTCAACCACCTGTTCCGGGACTGGCACTTTTTTGGCGCATCGGTGCCCACTTACGTGGGCGGCATCATGACTTTTGGCTGGGCCAGCGACGACCCACGGCCACGACAGACCGACCGGAAGACCCTGCAGGAGCGGTTCACCCACAGTGGTATTGTCACGCGCTACTACACCCCCCAGTTGCATGGCGCTGCATTTGCCCTTCCCCAATACATCCTCGATGCCATCGGGAAAACATCCGCATAGGAAACGCCTTCTACCCTGCATGCGTCAAATAAAGCGCTTCAACCTTTCTAAATACACCACTCCAGGAAAAGGCGGCCATACGATCGGCAATGGGGCTGAGATCGATCTGGGGGTGCTTTCGGGCGGCCCATAATTGCCGTTGCAGGGCGCTGCCGAGATTTTGGGTGAATTGTTTCTGGTCCGCTGCAACGGGCTTGTCCACCTCCTGCAGACGCGGGGTAGGGACAAGGTCGATAAAGTCAGTTTTCCTTTCACCCAGGATTTCAGTCACCCCGGGAAGGGCGGTTGCGACCACCCGACAGCCGCTGGCCAGCGCCTCGAGCACCACCAGGGGCAGGCCTTCAAACCAGCAATTGTAATTATGCGGTTCAGGTTTGTACCAGCATGGCAATTCGATCAGTTCTTCGAAAAATTTAGTTCAGGTTATGATCAAAAAGTGAAACAAAACTGTACGCAATTAGCCAGCCGATGAATTTTTTCATTTTTGGCTCTCTGTATCAGAAATTTTGATCAAACCTATCCATTGGTTAATAAAGGAACTCGTACGGTTTGATGTGAAAATCTGCCAAGGATTTTAACTGGTGTCTACGTATTCGATCTCCAGGCCTCGCATCATAAAAGTTAACATCGCCTCCCAACTGGGAAAATACATATATCGCGTCAAAGCGCGCACATCGTCAAAAAAGGTTTTGCGCGTTGGTAACTCAGCACGAACCAAGCTGTACTTCTCATCCATCAGTTCAAGAACGGTATGGAACAGAAAGGCTAACAAGTTGAAGGTCAGCAATAATGATGAAAGGTGCTTGTTCCCGTGACCGAAGTTGTGTTCAATATTATAGCCTCTGTTTTTCAAAACATTATTATTTTCGTTCTCGACTTTCCAGCGTGCTCGGCCATCTTTGACAATTTGCTTGACGTTGCTCTTTGAAACTTCAAAATTGGTTGCAAATGCGTTTTTGTACACGATTTTTCCATCGGGCAGGGTTGTTGTCAGTTCGCACCAATTAACATCAATGGCGTTTTCACTATCACGTAGCGGCAGTTTGTTGGCAAAGCGATACGTATCGATTTCATGGGTTTTGCCGGTCCAGCGCTTCTCCACCACGGTTTCGATGGTCTGCATGGCGTCCAATTCATCCAGCCACTGGTAAAGGGTTTTATGAGAA
Organism: Desulfosarcina ovata subsp. ovata; assembly: GCF_009689005.1. Classification (NCBI taxonomy): domain Bacteria; kingdom Pseudomonadati; phylum Thermodesulfobacteriota; class Desulfobacteria; order Desulfobacterales; family Desulfosarcinaceae; genus Desulfosarcina; species Desulfosarcina ovata. The sequence goes on from NZ_AP021879.1 coordinate 317,294, forward strand.
TCGGGTTTACAGACCAAAATGAAATCAAGTTCTTGATCTAATAGTTTTTTGCAAATCGGTTGTTTACAGTATAGATCATCGCCCAATACAGTGATGCCAAAAGGTTGATACTCCGCCGCATATTGATCGATCCAGCGTTTTGCTGCCGCGTTTTCGCAATCTTGTTTATCATGGCCATCCTGGGGGGTAATAAATTCCGGTTGCAAAGCAATCACCTTATTGTTTTCCGGTGCCACAATCACCGGGGTCACGACTGAATGCGAATAGGTTACGGTTCCATTTTTATGGTGCTTGCGACTACAATTATCACAATGAATTGTATTTGAAGCAAAATACTGCGTTCCGTCAAAGGCAACCAATAAATTGTTGTCGTATGAGCGAAACCCGTCCAGATGACCGGATTTTTCCAATCCGTCGAAAAGATATTTGAACACGGGCGTGACATAAGAGGGATGGACCTCGTCCATTAAACTTTTGATGTGGTTGGTACAGGGAATTTGAGTGAGGCCGAAAAGTGATTGCGCATTGTTTTTGCCTTTTGTTTGCTGCATAGCGGATTGAAAGGCTAAAAAGGATGGGCTTTGGGTAAAAAAAACAGAAAAAGCTCCCAGGGCTGCGTCTTCTATGCTGTAGCTGGTATTAGTGCCGATGCGCCGGTCAGGAAATGCAGAAATAGTTTGGCGAAAAAATTGGATCACTTTGTCAAATGTGAATTCTGCATGTTTCCTTTCAAGTAGGATGCGGTTTTCTTCTTGTTCTGGCAATCGCATGGCCCTGGCTCGCTTTTGGTAAAAGTGGATGAGTATTCACCCTCTTATATCCATTACAAGCTTCTGTGTCCAGAACATTTTGAAATAATAAAGAAAATAAATGCATCGAACTTTGATTGAAAAAAACTTCTGTTTGGGTAGCAAAGAGAGCCATTTCAAAATTACAATTGCTGCCTTCAAACAGGGAAGGCAGCACAAAAAGATGGGCCTGTCCCATAATTTCGGCCAATTGCTGCTGTGGGACGGCTCCATGGACCGTCAACCGATCACCCAATTGGCGGGCCAACGCCAGACAGTGTTCCTTTTCTTCACCGCTGCCACCGCCCACAAGATGCAGATGCCAGTCAGGCGTGTCGATGCTGGACAGGGCCTGCAGCAACCAGGGGACCCCCTTGGCGTGGCTCAGTTTCCCGGCGTAAACCAGCTGGACCGGTTCAGGCAGGGGTTTGACCGTTTGGGTAAAGCGTTCCGCATTGTAGCCGGCACCGACCACGTGAACACTTTCCGGTACCATATCGTAAAGCTTGACAATCGTCTGCTTTTGCGCATGGCTCAGGGCCATGACGGCATCGATGCCTTGACAGCCGGATATCACGTGGGACCGCAGATCGGCGCAATTTTGAAACTGCCGCAGGTCGGACCCATGGCAAGTGGTCAGAAGGGGAATGTGCGGAAAGAGCTGCCGGGTCAGGGCGGTGACCAGCCAAAGGTGGTGGCTGTGAATCAGGTCGGGTTGAAAGATGTCGACGACTTCCCGCAGGTGACGGGTAAACGCGGCTTTATACGCGTTAATCGCATCCGCGGAGAGATCGCAGAACCGTGTGCTCGTGTATGGCATTACATCGCTCATGCCGGCGATGGCAAAGGGGAGATCCCCTTCACCGAAGGTGACCATCCGGCAGTGGTCATTGTCGATGCAGGGTAACTGCGGCGGCCAGTCGGATTGGACACCGGCCACCAAAAAATTGCGATGGCCCTTTCTTTCGGCTTCCCGCAGCATGGCCTGGATGTAAATACCGCTGCCAGTGGAGTCGGGCCGCTGGCTGAGCACATGCAAGATACGGATGGATAACGGTTTTTTACAGTACGGCAGATTTTTAGGCATCGCCAACCATCAATTGATGACTATATTATTTCTCAGGCAACCGGGTGGGGGTTGGACAATGAGAAACAGAGGGAAATCAAAGGAACATGTCACAGCAGGATTACTATCAGATTTTGGGTGTGGACCGCAATGCGGATGCAAAAAAAATAAAAGACACTTACCGGGAACTGGCTTTCAAATATCATCCCGACCGTAACGAGAAAGATCCTTCCAGTGCCGAAATGATGAAAAAGATCAATGAGGCCTATGCCGTCTTGTCCAACGCGGAAAAGCGGCGGGAGTACGACGCCATGCGTCATCGTTTCGGTGAGAATGCATACGGCCAGTTCCGCAACGCTTACAGCGAGCAGGATATTTTCAAAGGGTCCGATGTTCACCAGATTTTCGAAGAGATGGCCCGGTCGTTCGGACTTCGGGGGGTGGATTCCATCTTCAGTGATTTTTACGGGCCGGGATACCAGCGTTTTGATGTGAAAGGTCATGGCCTGCATGGCAGGGGGTTCATCTATCGCGGCGGGTTTGGCAAGCGTCGCGGCAAATCCATGGCCGGTGGTGGGCCACCGCAACTGGGCCGTTTTGTCAATTACCTGTTCCAAAAAATGACCGGTGCCCGTTTGCCCCAGCCGGGAGAGAATATTTACGATACCATTCATCTGGCACCGGAGTTTGCCAATAGCGGCGGGCCGTTTCCCTATTACCATCGTCAGCGATCAAAAAAGCTGGTGGTTACCATACCGGCCGGTACCCGTGACGGCCAACAGATCCGGCTCTCGCAGATGGGCGCCAGCGGAAAACATGGTGGTTCCGATGGCGATCTCTATCTTAAAGTGAAATATAAAAAGCCGTTACTGGAAAAGGCCAAGGATTTTATTGTTTCAACCTTTGGCAAGTGATAAATTGTAAATAAGATCACTGCTCCCCAAAGGGATAATCAGTCACGAACCTTGAAAGGAGGCTTTTTGCCCGGGAATTGAAGTGTCAGCGATCGTTTTTTTCCTCCCCACCGGTCCAACAGGCGACAGGGGATTGTATTGACAAGTGGTGAGCGGGCCGGACAACCGCAAAAGGAGGGCAATTTATGCAAATTTTGGTCACCTTTAAGAATGTTGATTCCTCAGACTACCTGAAATCCTACCTTGAAGAAAAACTCCAACGCCTTGAAAAAATCATGATCGCTCCAGGAATGGCCGATGTGGTGTTCCAGGAGGAAAAACTGCGCAAGATCGTCGATGTCAACTTGAGTGGCAAGGGCGTTGAGGTTCACGCCAGAGAAGAGAGCGGAGCGTGGAACGAAGCGATCGATCTGGTCGTGGATAAAGCCAAAAAGCAACTGATTAAAAGCAAAGAAAAAATCCAGGCGCATCGTGCGGATGTGCAACCACCTGGAATCGTATGATTTTACAGATAGCCCAGTACATCGGCGTTCGCACGAGAAAGACTAACCCGCATCACCTCTTCATTTGAATGGATCATCCTCGCCGTCCACAGTGAACCACGGCGAAAATAAAGATTATGAACGCAGATGAAGTTGAGTCATGTCGTGAATTGAACGCGCTTTACACCATGACGCCTTTCACCTGACTGCAGGTGGAAGGCTTCTTTATTTGAGCAGCAACTATTTTCTGAGCAGATGCTGCAACTCGGGGCGTTCGAGGTTGACCGCATCCACCTGTTTCTGACCGTTCTCGTCGGATTTTTCCGTAAGCCGGCCGGTTTTCAGCCACTGGCGGACGCCTTTTTCAGTCAGATAGGTCATCCGGGCAAAGGTTTCGACAGTATAGCTTTCGATGCTTTTTTTCGGTTCGGCCGGAGATGGCTGGGAGGATACATTTTTTGGGATCTTATTTTCGGTTACGGGGTTGTCTGGAAGCTCACTTTCAAAAATTGCCCATTTGCCGCTTCTTTTTTCCCCGTGGAGTCTGCCCTGACGCAGCATCTGGGTAATGGTGGAAACAGCCATACCCGTTATTTTAGAAAATTCGGCGGTCGTCAATGTCTTAGCAGTGTCGGTCATACCATCAAACTCCTTTAAAAACCCGATTCGTCGATCCATTTTCGGGTCATGTGGTGTTGGGTTCCGTTTGTAATCGGTCAGGCCATGCTCTGGGTGATCTGGTTGACAGCTTCGAGGGTTGCCTGTTGATAACCGGCCAGATCGTTTTCATCCAGGGCGAGGACGTCGAGGGCTTGCGGATCCAGCGTGTACAAGGCCGAATCGGCACTGTTGTCGATATCGTTTTGCCGGGCGATGTGGTCGGCCGTGTGGACGATAAAGGCCAGTTGGTTGCCGTCTGAGGCGCTGGGGTTGTGATGATAACGCATGGCACTCACATGGTTTTCGGGAAGTTTCCATTTGGTGCAAAGATCGGAAGCCAGTTCGGTGTGATCGAAGCCGAGGACCAGCTTTTCAACTTCAAGAAAACTAACCCCTTTTGCTAAAGCCTTTTCCACCTGGTCATTACGTTCCAGAATATATCGGTCCAGTGCCAGTTTGCCGGCATCATGAATCAGGCCCACGGAAAAAGCGTCATTTTCCATGGCCGGTGCACGGTCCTTGGCAATCAGTCGCGAGCATAGGGCCACGGCCAGGGAATGCTGCCACAAGGCACCGGCCCCCATGCGGTATCCTTTCAGATGGCTGCCCAGTAAGCTGGTGGCCGAAACCATGGTGATCAGCTGCTCAAGTGTCTTATGCCCGAGAACGACAGAGGCCTGGTGAATGGAAGAGACCATCCCGGAAAGCCCGTAATAGGCCGAGTTGGCGACCTGAAGCACTTTTGCGGCAATGGCCTGATCCGTTTCGATCACTTCGGCAATGTCCTTAAACCCGGATTTGGGGTTACCCATAACTTCGCGGGCTTTGTAAATTATTTTCGGCATGGGCGGCAAGTCCTTGAGACTGTTTAGTATTTTGCGTCTCAAATCGGTGCCGTCCAGCTCTCCGGACGATTTTTCAGATATCGGCGTGATCACCACTTTGCCCGAGGACGCGTCCGCCGCTTCCTTAACCGGTTCCGTTTTTTTTCTGAGGTCGATGGTCATTTTGGATTTGCAGCCGGGGCAGGGGAATGACACTCTTTTTCCTGCTGGAAGGCGGTTGTCGGGGAGATCCAACGATTTTCCGCAATTTTCGCATTCAACTATCATGGGCACACCTTTCTCAGATGCTTCAAGGCTCCTGTCGTCCAGAATGATCAGTCTACCGAGACGGTATTATATCTGTTTTTGAAAAAATTGACCAGATTCAAATAATCTTGCATTTCAAGGCCCGAGGTGAAAATAGCTCGCCCTATTCATCGTCCCGGTCCAGGAAAACTTAAATTCAATCCAGACGGGTTTCAAGCAACCCGCGGTTGTGCTATGAGAAGAGAAAAAAGACAGCCACTTCAAAATTGGGATAACAGAAGCATGCATGTCAGCCTGATGGTCGCCATTACCGTGGATGGAAAGATTGCAAAGGCCAAAGATCACTATCCCGACTGGACCGGTAAAGCCGATAAACGGTTGTATGTCGAGATTACCAAGAAGGCCGGGGTGATGATAATGGGCTCCACCACCTTCGATATCATCGGGCGGGTGCTGCCGGGTCGTAAAACCGTTGTGATGACCCGCAATACCAACCGCCGGTCAGATCGGGAAGACCTGGTCTTCACTCAGGATCCGCCCGAACAGATTCTGGGTGATCTGGCCTCACAGGGTTATGAGGAGGCCGTGGTGGTGGGCGGAGCCAAAATTAATCAGCTTTTTGCCGAAAAAGGGTTGATCGATGAACTGATTCTGACGGTTTCACCCTACGCCTTTGGCAGCGGCCTTTCCATTTTTTCCGATGCCGTGAACCTTAAACTAGCGCTGAAGAAGTTCTGGCAACTGGACGACAATACCCTTTGCCTGCGGTACCGGGTCCTCCGGTAAATCGAATCCCATCCGCCTGGTCATCCCCGATCCTTACCCCTTTTCACGTTGATCAGGTTTTTTGATTCATCCGATCCAGTACCCGGTACAGTCCCTGGGTCCCCAGATTTTCCCATCCCATGGCCATGGCCGCCACATAGAACTGATGGACAAGGGCCAGTCCCGGCAGCGAAAGGTGCATACGACCGGCTTCGTCCAGAGCAATGCCCATATCCTTTACAAAGTGCTTGATAAAGAAGCCAGGGTCAAAGTTATCATCGGCTATCCGGCGACCCAGGTTGTTGATGGACCAGGAACTGGCGGCCCCTTTGCCGATGACGTCAATCACCTGGTCAAGATCCATGCCGGCCTTGCGTGCGTACAACAGCGATTCCACTACGCCGATCATGGTGCCGGCGATCAAAATCTGGTTGGTCATTTTGGTATGCTGACCGGCGCCGGCGTTTCCCATAAGGGCAATGGTTTTGCCCATGATTTCAAAAAGCGGTCGAATGGCATCGAAAACGGCGCTGTCACCGCCCACCATAATCGCCAGCGTGGCTTCACGCGCGCCAATATCGCCACCGGAAACCGGGGCATCCAGGGCGTTGACCCCTTTGGCGAAACAGGCCCGGTATACGGTTTGGGCCAGATCCGGACTTGATGTGGTCATGTCCACCACGGTGCTTCCGGCGCTTGCCCCGGCCAGGACGCCGTCATCGCCAAGGATCACTTCGTGGACATCATCGGGGAAGCCCACCATGGTAAATACAATGTCACTTTTTTGGGCAACCGCTTTGGGAGTGTCGGCCCAGACGGCCCCTTTCGCGATAATCGGATCTGCCTTTTCACGACCGCGGTTAAAGACGGTTACCGGGTAGCCGGCGGAGAGCAGGTGGCCACACATGGCGGCGCCCATGACGCCGGTACCGATCCAGCCGATTCTTTTTTCGGCCATTCCAAGCTCCTTTAAATGCATGTGAAAATTTATACAGACGAGGCATTGTTGGCTGCCGTCAACTCATAGATCGGGTAACCACGGCTTATATCCGAATATCGGATCAAATGCAATTTTTCGGATTTCCATAGTTCCGCAATTATCCGGTTGGACTTCCCGACCTTTCATCGTTTGTATCTGGCATTTTTTTAGATCGAATGTCGCAAGCAATAAAAATTGAACGTCTTTGTGTTGCCGGTGTCTAAGGATCGGTCATCTCGAAAAATCGAGATGGCCGATCCTTTATGGGATGTGCCGATGGTTTCTCGTGAATCATTATCGGCTTTTGTCCTTCCGGGAAAAATATTTAGACATAGATGTTTACCTGCATTATATAAACTCTGTAGGAACACGTTCAACCTTCGTACTGTCGATGGTGGTGTTTCCATAACTTGAAGTCGGTCAAGCCGTCAGCCAAAAAGGAGGTATGCAAGAAATGAAAAAGGTAATTCTGATCGGTGTTTTGGGCATGTTTGTACTCAGTGGCTGTGCAACTCCCCAGACCAACACGGGCAAGGGCGCCGCCTATGGCGCTGCAGGTGGCGCGATTGCGGGTGCACTATTGGGGCAGGCCATCGGGGGCGATACCGAGGGGACACTGGTCGGTGCTGCTGCGGGGGCTGCCGTGGGTGCTGCCGCCGGTGCCGGCGTTGGCAAGATGATGGACAACCAGGAAGCTGAAATGCGCAATGCATTGGCGGCTTCTGAAGCGGCTGCGGTCCAACGGGAAGGAGAACTTCTGGCCATCACTCTCAAGGGTGATGTTTCATTCGATACCGGTTCCGATATCGTCCGACCGGCACTGTATAACGAGTTGGATCGTATTGCTCAGATCATGATCAAATATCCCCAGACCACCATTGTGGTGGAAGGCCATACGGACAGCGTCGGCTCGGAAGCCTTCAATCAGCAGCTTTCCGAACGGCGAGCCGGGAATGTGAAAAATCTGCTCGTCCAACGGGGCGTTCAGGCATACCGGATTAACTCCATCGGGTATGGTGAGAGCCGTCCGGTGGCCAACAACGCGACTCCTGAAGGACGCCAAATGAATCGCCGCGTGGAAATCCGCATCAACCCGACAGCGCAGGGATGATGTGCGGAATGCCGTTTTCCAAGGCCGTGAAACGCCCAACATAAATGCATGCATGAGCGGCGTCATCCATCGAAGATGAGTCGTGGCAGGCATTTGTCATTTTTGATATACCGGGGCGGCAATATGCCGCCCTTTTTTTAACACAAGCAACTGAACTTTATTTTTTGACTGGTGTCTAAGATTATACAAAGCCGAATTGTTCATGATCATGAGCTGGTTTTGAAGCTGCAGCGGGGCGACGATTGGGCCTTTCAACTGCTGGTCCGTCGGTATCGCAAGAAGATTTTTTCCATTGCGTTCGGCATCACCCTGGATGCCGAAGAGAGTCAGGATATTGTGCAGGAAGTTTTTCTCCAGGTTTATCGAAGCATCCACAATTTCAGAAATGACGCATCGCTTTCGACCTGGCTGCGCCGCATCACTGTAAATCGCTGCCTCAACTGGAAGCGACGCTGGGCGAGGCGTTTCAAATGGCTGCACTTGCCGCTGGGCAGCGACGATGATGAAAGCCGAATAGATCCCAAGAGCGACTTGCCGTCACCGGAAGCGCACGTTTCCGATGCACAGACACAAGCGCAGATCGATGCCGCATTGAAGCAGTTGCCCCATCATGCAAGGACGGTTTTCGTACTCAGGGAAGTTGAAGGCCTTTCCTATGAAGAGATTGCCGATGTCACGGGAGTCAAATTGGGAACGGTGAGATCCCGTCTTTTCCATGCCCGCAAGCGGCTCAAAGAGATTCTGGCGCCGTTGATGGAGGACGAAAAATGACCACACCCCGCATGCCCTGCGATGAAGCGTTGTTAAACCGTTATCTTGACGGTCAACTGGATCCCATGGAACAGCAGCGTATGGAATCCCATCTGGCGCATTGCCGGGAATGCCGCCGCCAGGTCGCCATCCTGTCGGGTTTTTCCCGGGGACTTTGCCGGAGGATTGAACAGGCGTCCGAAACCGTGGACTTTTCCGCCCTTGAAAAAGAGGTCGTGATCAAGGCGTTGCGGCCGAGTCGCGCCGTTGGCGGGAATCCGCTGCTGGCCGCCATGAAATTTCTGGTTCCGATGGCCGCCACCGCAGGCGTGCTGCTGTTTTTTGCCCATTCCCATTTTCTGGCCAAACCGGACGTTGGTCCCAGTGCGATCATAAACTCTTTTACAGGGTCCATGTCATCTGTTATGATTTTCGAAACCCCGAATACGCACCAAACCATTCTCTGGTATAATGAAACCACCGATGCTGAAAGCGAACAAGATGCGGTATAGACACGCCTCCCTGATTCTCCTTTGCCTGGCCTTGGCACTGCTGGTTACCTGCGCAACACCGGGAACGGCACTGGCAAAAGCGCACTGCCGGATCAGTGTCGATACCATTCTGGCCGCACGGGGGGATAATGTGATCGACCCGAAGCTCAGAAAGCACGTCAATGAATTGCAATCCATGTTCAACTATACCTCCTACCGCTTAATCGGCAGCCAAACGCTCGATCTGGCGGTCGGTCAGACGGGCACGGTTGCATTGCCCGGCGATCGTCGGCTGAAAATCACGCCCAAGAAAATCCGCGAGAAACGTGCCGAGATTGCCATGCAGATGATAAAACAGAATCGTGCGGTGTTCCAGACCCAGATCCAGCTCCTCAACCGGGGCAGCCTGTTCGTTGGCGGCCCCCAATACCTCAACGGTAATCTCATTTTCAAGATCTCCAGTTCCTACTGAAACAAATCAGATTCCTACAAGATTCTCTGAAGGGTTCGCCGCTCAGGGGACTCTTTTTGGGTCAGCCTGTCGTCTGAGTAAGGAATTGAGAAATAAATGATATATTCAGTATCGCATTAAATTCTCAATGCTTCGGGTGAAAAACTATCTAATTTCCAGAATTTGCTTTTAAAATCAATGGAAAGCGAATAGTATTAAACAGTGGCACAATCCGTGCTACGATCTTGACGAGAAGACAAGCCGTCCATGGCCGCGCAAATTTGTTGCCCGTTGGCAATAAAGCGCCAAAGAGAATCGTTGACAGAGGTGTGGCAGATGGGACCGTTCAAGATCAGCAGGCAAAATGAAACCCTTGAAGTGGTAGCCAAAATTACGGACAGCATGGTTCAGGATTATGGATGCCGTGTGAAATACAACAAGGAGCGGGGGACCATTGACCTTGTCGGAGAAGCGTATTGCCGGGATATCGTCAATGAGGTCCTCACCGGCATGTTGAAAAATTAAATCATTTCCAATGCCGGTACCATTATTTTGCTTCCCTAAACCGATTGTCCCGCCATCCCTCATGGGCATGCATTTATATTTCAGCAAACAATTGCTCCCGCTGGTCAAGCGGTAGTCCGGTTTAATGGGATGATCCGCGAACGTTTTTGAGGCCCGGCAAAAAAAAGCGCCTCCTTTTGCGCTCAGGATTATCGGAAAAACCACCCACGATCGTTCACCTCCGTTGACAAGGCGCTGATTTACTTTTACGATGCTGATATAATTAACGATACCAAGGGGGCAGGACATGAATAAAGGGGACCTGATCGAGGCGCTGAAAAGAAAAAACGGATTTACCCGTGAAAAGGCGGAGCAGATCATTGACCTTTTTTTTGGTGAAATGACCAATGCCCTGGTTAACGGAGACCGGGTGGAAATCAGAGGCTTTGGCAGTATTTTTGTTAAGGACTACGGATCCTACAGGGGGTGTAACCCCAAAACCGGTGAGTCGGTGATCGTAAAATCCAAGCGGCTGCCGTTTTTCAGGTGCGGGAAGGAACTGAAGGAACGGGTCGATACGTTTAAGCGCTGATTGGATTTTCCGGGGATGACCCCGGTTTTTCCACATGAATGGCAACCGTTTGCAAAAAAGGCGGCTGCATGGGAACCCCGGTTCCGCGCCGGCGTGCGCCACGCCAGCAGAGATGCGAGGAGGCTCCGGAAATGCATGGGCAAACCATGATGAACCCTGTGCCGAAACCGGTTGGCCCGCTTAACCTGCCGCCATCCCTGCCCAACTGTTTTCTCCTCCTGCGCCCCCATTCAAGGCCGCAGAAGCGTCGTGATGGTGACCCGCACGCCTCCCCAGATGACGAAACCGCAACGCGTCCCGACGAAGCCGTCGTGTGCCGTCAATGCCTCCACCCCATCACCTCCGTGGTGGAACAGCGGGTGATCAACAGCGCCCATGTCCACACCTTTGCCAACCCCTCCGGAATCTTGTTCGAGATTGCCTGTTACCGGAATGCCAGCGGATGCGGCTATATCGGACCCACATCCGCCGAATTCACCTGGTTTCCCGGATTTGTGTGGCGCATCGCGGTATGTACCAACTGCCTGATTCACCTGGGATGGCGGTTCATTGCGGTGGACGGCAACTTTTTTCATGGGTTGATTACCAGCCGACTCATCTTTCCCAAGATATGAATGCCATCAGCAATTGTAATTATAACAAAGGTAAACCCCCGGCTTTGCCGGGGGACCAGCATCATTGAGCAGACCGCGCAAGTGTTTCGTTTGCAACCCATTGAAAATATACGGAAGAGATTAAAGACAGAGGCAAAACCGCTTTATGTGGTAAGTACCTCACTGGTCGAAGCCGGTGTGGACCTTGACTTCCCGGTAGTCTATCGGGCGCTGGCCGGTCTCGATTCTATTGCACAGGCTGCCGGTCGCTGTAACCGCGAAGGAAGGCTTCCCAATTACGGAAAAACCGTTATTTTTCTTCCCGAGAAACAACCGAGTTACGTGCAGGCTCCGGCTTCACTTGCCCTGGAATATCTTCTAAAACCAGTCAAATGACTTAATACTTCATTCAATTTCATGTATTATAATCACTCCGAAGTTTGCCCAAAAAAAGGAGCGAGGCAATGGCTCAAGGCAAAGCACTTACACCGGAAGAGAAAAAAGTAATAGTGGCTTTGAAAGAATATTTTGACCGTACTATAGATGACCTTGAGGAGCAGGAAACCCTTAGTGTGCAGAGGGTGGCGAATGCTCTTGGATTTGGCATAGCAACGGTGAAAAGGACTATGGCGGACCATGGCCGTGGCATAAATTTCGATAAAGTGGAGAAGATATATAGAGGGCGACCACAAAAAGCGCTTTCCGATTCAGTACAGACAATTGTCCGAGAATACATACGTAAGGCCAACAAAGAAGGTGCGTATATAACACTTGAAATGCTGTGTCAGTACCTTGAAGATGTCGCTCCTGAACAGGAATTTAGCATCCGGACATTGGGCCGAGCCCTTGACCGTTGGGGGTTTACATTTGGTAAAGGGATACGTACCCAGCGGTTTAAAGAGAAAGACCATGTAGTGGTAGCCAGACAACGCTACCTCAGGAGAAAAATTGCAAATAGAAAGGGCAAGGGGACGGTTCGTCCTGAAGTTTATCTGGACGAGTCGTATGTGAACAAAAATCACAGTAATGATTTCGTATGGTACTACGACGATGATGGGCCATGGATTCAAAAGCCCGAAAAATTGAATGGCAAAAGAAGCCGATATCCACCATCCAACAGATTCAGGCACTGGTTCATTTAAACCCATAATTTCACCTCTGCCTGGCCCACCGGGGAAAGCATTTTGCTGTCTTTCGGGGAGACAGGTGAAAATGAGATTTCAAATCGCTCAAGCGGTCGTCCACGGATTGTCGTCAGACATATCCGGTTCGTCCAGCACGGACCTGACCTGGATTGCCAGCTCTACTTTTGAAAAAGGTTTTTGGATGAATTTGACACCTTCATCCAGGATCCCGTGATGCGCGATGACATTGGCGGTGTACCCGGACATGAAAAGGGTTTTGATTCCAGGGCAAAGCGATCGAATATGTTTTTCCAAATCCCGGCCGTTCATCTCGGGCATGATCACATCGGTAACCATCAATGCACAATCACTATTGTTTTCCTTTATCAATTCGATGGCTTCCCTGGGGGTATTCGCCGCCAGCACGCTATATCCTAGTCCGGTAAGCATCATGCGAAGCAACTGCAGGGTCGATGCCTCGTCCTCAACGACCAGAAGCTTCTCGCCTTGTCCGAAAGGTATTCTGTCAGGGCGCTGGTACCGGTGGCCCACTTCTTCACCCGTATACCTGGGGAAATATATTTTGAATGTCGTTCCCTTCCCGAGCTCACTATACACGTTAATGAAGCCGCCATTTTGCTTTACGATGCCGAAAACCGTGGCCAGCCCCAAGCCTGTACCTTGCCCGATTTCTTTGGTCGTGAAGAACGGATCAAAAATCAGCTTCTGGGTTTCTTTGTCCATCCCGAATCCGTCATCGCTGATGGCCAGCATGGCAAAATCACCAGGAATAAACCCCTTATGGAAGCGACAATATTTCTCATCGAAAGTACGGAAGTCCGTCTCGATGGTGATTTTTCCCGTTCCGGATATGGCATCACGTGCATTCACGCAAAGATTGGCCAGGATCTGGTCAACCTGAGTTGGATCAATCTCGATGGGCCATAACATGTTTTTCGGGTGCCATGTTAAATCCAGGTCTTCACCGATCAACCGCCTCAGCATGCTGAGCATGCACTCTACCGTCTGATTCAAATCGATAACCCGCGGGGCAATGGTTTGCTTACGGGCGAATGCCAACAGTTGACGCGTAATATCGGCGGATCGCTGGGCTGCGGTACGAATTTCTTTCAGGTCTTTACGGATGGATTCGTGTTGTACCGCTTTTTCCTCGGCCAGTTCCGCATAACCCAGGATCACGCTAAGCATGTTGTTATAGTCATGGGCAACCCCTCCGGCCAGCCTGCCCACGGATTCAAGCTTCTGTGCCTGGTGAAGCTGTTCTTCAAGCTCGACGCGCTCCGTGATATCGTTAACGACAATCAGAACGCGGGAAAGCGGATCCTCATATCCGGGAACAAACGCGCATGTCACGGTCACTGAGCACAGTTCACCATCGGCCGATTTCACGACACTGTCCAACATGATCCGCGTGTCTCCCTTCCATAGGCCCACAAGAAGCGCTCTGAATGCATCTGAGGCTTCTGTGGAAATGCTGGCGTTTATTTTCTCAATCAAATGTTCAAAGGTGTCGGCTTTGAACAGCGAGAACGCCGCCGAGTTCACGCTTAGGATCCGGATGGTCTTCGTGCAGCGCTCCAGGATGTCTGGGTGCTGCTCCAGATAGCTGGCCAGGTAGGCCGCCTGTTCCTGTATCGCGTCAAATTCACCACGCACACCGGAAAAATCGATGAGCCAAAGCGCAGCGGGGTTGCTTTCAAATAGGATGCGAAACCTTTCCTCGCTTTCCTTCAGTTCTTTTTCCTGTTCTTTTTGTTCCGTGACATCCCTGAAAATAAAGACGGCACCCGATACGTTTCCCTCATGGTCCAGGATTGGGGCACCGCTGTTGGAAATTGGAATTTCGCGACCTTTACCGGTTATCAGGAGCGCATGGTCGGCCAATCCATGCGTGGCACCGTGACGAAGAACCTTATTAATCGGATCGTCCAACGGCTGCCGGGTGAATTCATTGACGATGGTGAAAACCTCTTCCAGCCGGCAATTCACCACCGACGCTAGGTCGTGCTCCGATAGCATCTCGGCGACCCGGTTCATAAAAGTGATCCGCCTATCCATATCGGTGGTGATGACCCCGTCACCGATGCTGGACAAGGTGGCCTGCAACAGATTGCGCTGGTGTCGCAGGGATCCCGCCATTTCCTCCAGGTTACGGTTCTTTGTCTGGATCTCATCCCTTGAGGCGATGATCCTTTTGACCATCATTTCAAATGCGCCATGCAGAATGGAAACTTCTGCGATCCGCGTATCCACCTGGTCAATGCGAAAATTATCCAGGTGGTCCAATTCAAGCCTCTGAATTCCAGCCACGAAATCCATCAGGGAGCGTGACAGGTGTTTGGAAATCAACATCGCTCCGGTGGCACCGATGATGACGGCTACACTGCCGGCCACCAGGCAGATCAGGATGGCAAACCCTATTTCCCGGTGGGTCTCTTTTTCAGATGAAACGCCGACCATGGCCAATGGAAAACCATCAAGCGGGCTGACCTTGATGTTCAACATTTCATACGACGATGGCACGTCGGACCATTTGCGCCATGTCTGGCAGCCTTCAACGAAATCCTGTTTCTCCTTGTCCGGGCCCGTTACGCCAGACGCTCTTAAGCCGGACCCAGTATCTGTCAGCAGGCAGGTGAACCCGCTTTTTCCGATTGTTGTGTTGGCAAAAAGATCCTTCTGGACTTTATCAAGATTGATGCCCACAATTCCGTAATCACCTGTTTGCCGGCCATCTTGTTTTTTGAAGGGAGATTTTATAAAGAGCGTTGCCGCCTGCCCGTCCTTCTGTTCGTTAGAAGCCACAACAATATTGGACAAATTGGAATCCTGAATAAAACCTTGAACACGACTTTGAGCCTTCGGGCCCATTAGTTGATTCATCATCCCTGAGCTATCAAACACGACTTTTCCATCGTGAACGAAGAGCACCGTGGCGATATCGGCATCCCGGGTACTTATTCGGGAAAAGAATCCTCGCAGCCCTGGTACCGACATGGCTGCGAGTTCCGGCGCCCTGAAGAAGACACCCACGATGGGCTGGGATAACCATAGCTCCAGGTTGGCCTGTTTCCTTTCGACGTAATTCTGGAGGACGACGGAACCCTGCTTCACCATCAACGATAGTTCCCGGTGCGAACTTTCACTTTGGATCCTGGCGGAACTCCAAGCCGCAAACAGGGTTAGCGAAAAGATAATCACCACCATGAGGGCAATGGTCATCGCGGTCAGATACGCTTTAATGGAATACTTTCTGTTTATCATCGGATTTGGCGCTATGAGGGTTCTTTATGGTTTGGAAGCCTGGCTGACAAACATAATGAAATCATCCAAGGTAATACCCGTGTTTTCTTTCCAGTTCCGGTTGAGCTCGGAATCGGGTAGTTTTTTCTGCTGATCGAAAAAGCGGGCTACGGCCTCCTGCAGGTCTTTATCCGCTTTCCTGAAGCACCAACCATATTCAGTGAATTCGCCCACCGGGAAGGCAACCGAAACGTTTCCGGCAAAACTTTTTATTGACCAAAGCGCGCCATCCGCGCCGATGATGCTGAAATCAGCCTTGCCGGCATCCACGGCCAGAATCGCGTCCTTCTGGGGCAGGAAGACAATCTTCACGGGGTTTTCCTGGAAAGCGCTACGGTTCATGTCGTCAAGCCACGTATGGTAGGAGGTTTCTTTCATCACGGCAGCCGTCTTCCCGGCAAGATCTTTGATTTCCTTGAATTCCTCTTTTCTGGTTTTGTTCACGATGATGGTGTTACGGGAAATGTAAAGCGGCACGTACGCCAGCTTCTTTTCGCGCCATTCCACTTTAACCAAATCATTGGGGTACATGTCGCACTTGCCGGAAGCCAGTGGTTCGGGGGTGTATGCTTCATCTCGCAGAACCTCACCGGTATTGTTCCTGAACTGGTCATCCCAGGCTTCAAAATGTGTAAATTCCGGTTTGACCCCGCTTCCAAGAGAGTCGACATAGGCCATTGCGTTTTTCTGGTAAAAGTTCTGCTTGGTGCCGGCCAAACAGATGCGAATAACCCCGCTTTTCATTATTTCATCCAAGGATCTTCCCCAGGCTGGCCTATTGAAGGGGAGGGAAACCAAAACACAGGTCAAGGACAGCATGGCCACGATGTTTCTTATATGATCGTTCTGCATGACTTCTCCTTTTTCCGGGGGGGATTACCCCGTTTTGCCAGGCTTGGCGAACGTAGCCAATGATTGGCTTCTCTGGCGTTGTGAAACGGGAAAACAGTTTCCATCAGCTGATGGTCAGGAATGATCCCTAATGAGAGCGGATTGTCCTACTTTACCTGGCTGTAATTCCTGAGAACGCTGAAGTGCAATCCAGTAGCCGCCCCAGCTGAAACGCTGCTGCACTCGCTAAAGACGCAAGCCTTTCTTTCCGACAGATTCGGTATCAATGTCCCTGTATGTTTCAATACAGATGCCCAGATTCCATTCACCCAAAGTCCTTCATAGCCTAAGTAATACCGCAGCTTAGCTACTATTGCAGATACATCGAGTAAGTACAATGCCGCATGTCTGGCGATCTATTGTAAGTCCGGGGCGATTCCCTATTCCGCATTCATTGTTGCCGATATCCGTTGATTGAAATTGCGATTCGATTGTTTAATTCGGCAGGCGGGCATAATCTGATGCTTTTCGGTGCATAAGAGGCTGGACACGTTTTCTGAGGATGGTCTTCGGAGGTTTTTCAGCTTTTCTCAGTTCCAACCCGGTATCGTTTTTCACAACCTCAAAAATATCCTCTGGATCGATCCCCAAATGATCGACCAGCTTTTTGGGAATGACCAGGCTTCCTCTGCCGTTGACACATATTTTCGTATCAACGTTCTTTTTTTTGCGCTTGGTATTCACATCTTCAATCTTTCCCAAGGCCACCAGTCCATTGTAATACGCCGTTTTTAAGGCGGACACGGTTTTAAAACCGTGTTTTTCCATTATCTCGCCTTGTGGTGTGCCCATTTCGACAGCCTGAACCAGGGCATTATGCTCCACCAGTTTTTTTCGTGCCACAGAAATTCCTTTTCGAAATCGATTGGTAAACATTTTTATAAGAATGGGTTGCGGAAAGAATCTTTCCCCCTTAAAAATTTAATCATCCCGCCTTTACTTTCAATATCCCGGTTGATGATTGTTCATTATCTTCAGATAATCATATGTTAACACATGTAACAGCGAGCGGTTGGTACACAAATATCGGGGTTACCTCAAACAAAGGATTGCATATCGCTTTTCGTTGAGCTATCAATAATTATCAGTTATTAATAGCAGGGGGGGCGTCATGCCATCCAGTTATGTCATCGGGACTCATTTTGAGGACCTCATAAAACGTCAAATTGCAAGCGGCCGCTATAGCAGTGCCAGCGAAGTCATTCGGGATGCTTTGCGTCTGTTTGAGGAACAAGAAGAACTGCGCGCCGTCAGGATCGAACAGCTTCGCCGACAAATCAACGAGGGCAAAAACAGCGGTCCGGGAACGCTGGCGGCCGATGTCTTCAATCGGCTTGAAACCAAATACAGCCGCTTAGAAAAAGAATCATAGACCACACCATGCAATGCGCCTTTTCCCCTCGCGCGGAATTGGACCTTGAGGAGATTGGCGATTATATCGCCCGTGACAATCCTTCCCGAGCGATTTCTTTTATTATTTCTTTTATTCAGGAAATTCGGGAGCTGTGTTTCAAAATAACGGCAGCACCGGAAGCCTTCCCGTTACGCCGGGAGCTTGGCAAAGATATTCGAATGGTTGCATTTCGTCATTATCTGGTTTTCTACACGGTCAGCGACAGCGTCCGGATAGAACGCATCCTGCACGGGGCCCGTGATATTCCAAGCATATTTGGGGAATGATAAACAGGAGCACTTGGTGTGCATTGCCCCGTTTTTGAACCACCGCAACTAAGAATAAAAGAGAGGTCATATGTCGATTTTCGATCGGACATCAGGATTTGATCCTACTGACTGGATGCGGGAAAAGTCCTTGGCGGCTCTTGAAATCGCTGTAAAACTTGTTGATCTTGCCAACGAACCCGACACAACCACCTGGTATGAAAAAAATTTGAAGCGCATGGCAGAGCACCTGATTGCTCGTCTGTTACCAATGACGGCGCTATTGCACGGTACTGAAGCCAAAGCAGTCGAACTCGACCAATGGAAAGGTATTGTGGAAAAAGGCACTTTCGCGCTTACCAAATGGTGCCGCCAGTGGAAGGTTGCCAACCCTTATCATTTTTCTGAAAGTGTAACCGCCAGCAAAAGAGACGGGGACGAAACCACCGAAAAACGCCAAGCCGTTGAGCCGACCATTTTAACAAATGACTACGAACACAGCTTAACGCTTGAACTGGAAATTCACCATCATATGGCATATCAAATGTTATATGGTGGCCTTAATGACCCGGCGAAATCCTTACTGGCCTGGGCGCTTTTCAATCTCGGCGCGTCCGAATATACAGATATCGCGGTTCTGAACAAGAATTTCTTGCCAACGGATATCGGTTGTACGCCTGAGCAAACCAGCGAAGGATATCGCCTTCTGTATCAAAAAGGGCTGATTGAAAAAGTAGAGGGCCTCAATATCATTGATGAGGCCATCGCCCTAAGGCTGGTGGTGGAAGGAATCAACGACAGCAAACACGCGCTGCCTTTCCAGGAAGTTGCCTTCGGGCGTCCGGGCTTGAGAATTCAGGGAAAGCCAACTGTCGGAAACATCGTACAACTGACGTTTGACAAGCATCATAATAAATATCTGGAGTGGATGGCTTGTTCACAAGAAAAAATTCGACAGTTGCATGAAGCGTTGCAGCAATCGATCGGAAGTGATTATGTGTATATTGAAAATGTGCAAGTTGTCACAACAGCAGACAAAACTGACAACAAGTGTATTCTCGAAATACAATATCGCCATCCTTTTGATAAGGACGATCGCCTGATGGAGGATCAAATAAAAACTGCCGCTGAAAAATGGATTAAGGCTTCGGTCGTATCGACAACAAGACCGAATGGATAGAAACACTCAATCATAAAAGTGGCGGCGCTTTTTCTCTGAGCGTTGCCACTTTTTATTTTCATCACCGGTAATGGTTTTATGGGATTCTAAGCCTTGTCGAGTTGGCTCAGCAATCGATAGGTGGGCTATGTTTCGAATTCCCGGTGGTTACTAAATCACAAGTACGAGTGACGTGAATAAACGCCGAAAGACCGTAGAAAGATACAACATATTAATATTTTTAAAAAAAATAATCTTATCTTGCACTATTTCAGATAGCCGCTATAGTTGTCCGAAATTGGGCTTTTATTTTCTTAACGGGGTATCCACTTAACCTAAAGTTTCCTAAATTCAATCAAGCCGCCATGCGCAGCAGTACGTCCACGAGAGAATTAAAGACGGATTTGCGTGGCACCGGGAAGAGCCTACCAAAATCCTTGTCCATCGCGGCCTTTGTAACGGATCGGCGGACATCCGAAAAGGCAAAATGACGGCGGCCGCCGACGGCATGCCGGCGAGATGGCGTTTTCTCGACCCGGCTGGCGTAAATCCAGGCGACGGTGGTCGCCAGCATGCAAAAGTGCAGATGGTTGCTGACGGCCTGCGGATGACGGCTTTGCGTGTCAGCGCTGCCGATGTCGTTTTTCAATTCCTTGAATAAGGCTTCGATCTTCCAGCGGGCCCCATAGTATTCGATAATCTGCTCAGCCGAAAGGGACAGGTCGGTGGAATAAAGTGCCACCCACTGTGTCTTACGATAGACCCAGACCACCTTGACCGCACATCGGATGGTCTTGAGCATCACCACGCGTTCATAGGCTACGATGTTCCGGTTGCGGCCATACAGGTTGACGATGTATTCTTTTGCCAGCGATTTGAATCGAACGGCCAACGCTGCCGCA
Source organism: Desulfosarcina ovata subsp. ovata (assembly GCF_009689005.1). Classification (NCBI taxonomy): domain Bacteria; kingdom Pseudomonadati; phylum Thermodesulfobacteriota; class Desulfobacteria; order Desulfobacterales; family Desulfosarcinaceae; genus Desulfosarcina; species Desulfosarcina ovata. The sequence continues at coordinate 337,590 of NZ_AP021879.1, forward strand.
TTCCCCAGCTTGCGGCCATATTTACGCGGGCGGCCTTGTCGTCCGGTCGGAGGTGGCGGCAGTTCAAATATTGTGCTGTTGGATCGAAGCCTGGAAATCATATCCACCCATATGCCCAACTGTTTTTTCAATGGCTTCCACAGGCCGCCATTGCCGAACCATGAGTCGGTGATGATGACAATCCGTTTTCTGGGAAACACCGCGGCAATCTCACCGATCATGTCGACCGCCATGGCAAGCTTGCTCTTGAATGTCACTTCCGGTCCATTGCTGTCACGGTTCATTCGTTCGATGGTTTTCTTCAGGAGGTAGAAACGATAACTCAGCGGCAGACAGGCCCAACGTCCCTTGATCATCTTCAACAACCCCACAGCAACGATGTTCTGGGCCCACGGATACCTGGACTGGTTTTGCTTGGCAGCATGATCGAAAACCTTGTCGCAGGCGAAAATCTTCTTGCCTGTCTTGGCGTTGATACTGTCATCCAGAGCCAGCATTAACCGCCCACCGGTCGTTGGCAGCGGAATCAATTTCCACAGCGTGGGCCATAACCGTTGCCATGGAATCCGTGGGGATGCCATGAAGGTATAGAACTTTTTACGACTGATCCCGGAAAAGCCGAACACCGTCTTCAAGCACCGTAGAATGTTTGAGGTCCTCGATGAGGCGAAAGGAACAATGATCGCCACGATCGTGTATACGAACCATATTCCCCGTTCCTGACCTTTACTGGACTGAGCAAATTCGTTTTTGAGTTTTTCAAGGATGTCGTGTAGGATAAGCATGCGAGGCCTCCGGTTGGGTTGTTTGTTTGTGGAAGAAGAAACATACCACAACCGAGCCTCGCAATCAACATTAACATACTGTATTAACTAAATATTTGATCATATTGCCAAAAATCGGTCCCGATATCTGTAATGATTTCAATAGGTTACAGGCGACCGCCATTTTGCTAACCATCTGTTATTACAGGAAATATTAATATTCTTCAGTAGTACTCACCCCGCCGGGCTGCTTTCAAAAAGGGGAAACTTTAGTCCACTTAACGCAAGTAACCCTAAATATTGCGCTTGCCATTTACAATATCTCGGTACCGCGAAGGTGTCGTTAATACTGCCTGCTCCATTAGGCGGAAAAAAAGAAGCCCTCTCGACTTTGATTTACGGCGGTTGAAACGGAACGTGTATTCATCCAGATAATAATCAAGATGGTCACCTACAACAGAGCACTGGTACTATATATTGTATCAGCTTGCGTCAAGTGGATACCCCGTTTTTTTTATACTACCCTGAACGCATTGAACCATAAATTGACCAGGGAGAAAACAATGATAAAAGTCGAGTTCTCTGAGCAGGATCTTAAAACCATTGAATATTGGTCCCAAGTCATCCGACGCTCTCAATTTGCAGTGCCGAATAGGTTTCTATCTCGCTATGACGAAGTAACAACGATTCAATCAATCATGCCTATCCGGCATACAATCAATTTGAAGCAAAATATAATAGTTTTGTAACATAAAAAAATAACAATGCACCAGTAATTAAGATTTGAAGTACCTCCACAATTGATTTGGGCTTAAAAATGGTTAATCTGCCCCCATAACGAAGTGGCTGCAATAAGTTCCGCAACAAGCCACTTCATATTTTGTTTACAATATCGATGAGGTGGAAATGATGAACAGATTATTTTCAATTCTTTTGTTGGCAGTTTTTCTTATGGTTTTAAGTGTTTCATCAGGATATTCACAAAAGGTATCCGGACAATTCATCCAAATGGATCAAAACAAAGATGGATCAGTGTCTTTAGAGGAATTACAGAAGTCTTACCCAGAAATGGATGAAAAAAGCTTCAAATCAGCGGATACAAACAATGATGGAAAAATTTCTCATGACGAGTGGTATAATTTTAAAGATAAACCTCGCAAGGGACAGAGACAAGGACAAAAAAGTGGCAAGGGTTATGGCCAGGGAAAAAGAACTTATTAAAATGAAGGCTAACTGTAGCGGCCTGATATCAAGGCACCATCCGGGACAAGATTAACCGTTTCTAAAAATTGCCCCTGGCCAGGAATAATCGATAATAGGCCAGCTTTATTCGTTACTTGGCCTGGAATCATAAATCCTCGGCCAGAACTATTCGATATTAAGCAATTCGTGGCACCCATCTTTTTGATAGAGCAACTTACGTACTCCCGGTAGCTACCAGCCTTCGTACAGGATTGTTACGCGTGGGGATAGACCACAATATCCCAACTATCTGGTATTACATTGCTTTACAGATTTCCTGTACATAGCACAACGCGAGCCACCCGTGTGATAATCAGCCATTAATCTGGCGTCCGCGGCAACTCAAGATATGACTCTATAATCTGCAGAGCGGAATGAAAAAAAGGCGAAGGAAATTTAATGTATCTGTACTCGTTTCCCCTCGATGAAAATTTTCATTAATCTGCAATTCCCGAATCTGTTATTCCATACAGATTGATCGACCGTATCACAGGTTTTCCTGATCGACAGATATGTTGGAGCTATCCCACGAATTTTGGGTAGCCCCAAGATTCCAGATACCCATTTACGTATCTGGAATTTCCATTTTCATACCAGGTAGAAAGATTAGAAGAGATAATTTGTATATAACGCTCGAGTTCACCTGCATTTTGAAGCGCAGCGGAAAAATGTCAGGTGCAACGATTATACACTTATTATTATCCTTCTCAACGGTTATGTATATGAAATGTTTGGCATTTCGAAGCACATTCCTGTCAAGTTACAACCACTTTTGATACGAACTGAAACGTTCGATAACTCACTGACTACCAAATGTTTTATATACAATGTTGGCAACTGGTGTTCATTCATTTGTCCAGCTTTTCATCGTTTTTATAAAATATTCTTTAAAAAGAGTAATCATTTCATTTCTATGTTGTTCGCACAAAGCCCAATTCCATTTCCGATTTTCAAAGATTAAAGCAGATTTCAATGAATCTAATCTTTTCTTTTCAAAAAATGATGTGCGTTTTTCTGCAAAACTTTTATTGGAATATTCAGAGTTCATACCAATTGACAATAAAACCAAGTTACCAAAATCATCGAGACGTTTCTTTTTTTCTTCATCAGAAAGAGTTTCGTTTTCATCCCAAAGTATGTTTTCGTCATACTCCCTTCTGTTTTGTGGCGAAATATGCTCAACCGAATTTTTCTTCGTCATTCGGTAATTTTTCCAGTCATCGCCTTGTTCACTTGCTTTTAAATACCAAAGTATAAAATCTGTTTTGTAAAACCAATAACTCCAAAAGACAGTACCGCTTGGTCTGCTTAGTGCCTTAATATCGGGGTTAAAAACATTTAATTTATTATCAATCAAATTCCAGCTCCTTAAACTTAAATCCTCTGATAGTTCAGAGCAAAACATTAGGTTATCGAGTTTTAAAAGGTACTTGTATAAATTTTCCGTATTATCTTCTTGTAAAGTTTTGTTTAAAAATGGAGTCAGCCAGTATAAAGTAGTTATCTGTTGCGAGTGATAAAGCATACTTTGCAACAAAGCAAGACCTTCATTACTTAATGGCTCTTTTCGTTGTAGTACCTTTTTGTTTTGATATAGTCTTTTTATAAGATGAATTTCCTGATTTGCTTCTTTTTCAATCCACTTAATAACGTGTTTATCGAAATTTATTCGAAGTTTCAAGAGTAATTCAATAAATGCTTTTACATCGGTTTGGTTAAGATAATAGGGATAAAAATGGTTTTCAAATGTTTCAATTAATTTCTTTTCGTTGACCTCCGCAACTTTGTCTGATGTAAAACCTTCGTATTTAGTGTTAAATATGAAAATTCTTAAGGAGTGTTGCAAAAACATTGGAAAACTAATAATGCTCCTTACCTTGCCCGAGTCGTAGTCGTACTCTTCATTATCTTCTTTCAAACTATATTTATCCAACTCAAGTATTTCGTTCAAATGCTTGTCTTCAAAATCTGATGTTGATTTGGCAATACGGTTTATTATATCTGCGGGCAAACCAATTTCATTATCTTCTTCTGTTTCTTTTTGAGTTATATCGCCCCATTTGAAGCCACAAACGTCTTTGATATTCTTTTCAATATAGTTGTCCATAATGGAACAGGCTTCCCAAATCTGAGCGTATTTTCTTTTTTCATAATCAGGTAGGTATTGAATAAGTTTTGATTTTATTATTTCGTGATGTTGAAGCTGAACACCCCTGTTATTTAGAACCTCAAATAATCTGTTTTCATCAATCCCGGAAGGCATTTCAGTTTCTATAAAAGCAACTTTTTCATAAAGAAACATTGTTAGTCTTTTCTTAAACTCAATCGAGTTTCCTCTTTCTTTGGCATTTAAAAATGTTTGTATCGTTTTTTGTGCTTGGGTAATTCCTTCGAGCTGCAATTTTTCTTCTTTTGTAAGCTGTGAATAATTATCAGGATTTGAAAAATATTGATTGGCAAAATCTCTGATGGTAAACGAAATTCGTTTTACATAAATCTTGTTAATATGAGCATAGGCAAAGTCTTCCAACTCATTTTTCAACTCATAACTCAGCAACCAAAGCGTGGTAAATCGTTGCTGTCCATCAATTAAATCGTATTTGCTTTGATTGCTAATAATAATTGTACCACCCAAGAAATAGTAATTATCAGGTGTTTTGGTGGCTCTTTCCAAATCTTCGAGCAAAGTAGTAACCTGGTCTTCGCCCCATACATACAAGCGTTGATAAATTGGAATGGAATAAAAGCGTTCGTTTTCAACTACATCTTTTAATGTAATTAAATCCGATTTTATTGATAGATTGCGTGTAACTATTAAATCTTCAATCATAATTTGATCCACTCTTTTAGTGCTTTTAAACTTGTTTGGTCTTCTTTTTCGTAATATTTAAGCAAGGCTCTTTTATAGTTACTTCTTACAGCATTAATAAGTTGTCCATTTTCATTTAACAGTGGAATGGTTTCGTCCCTGAATACCGTATCGTTGGTGTTTTCTATTATAAAATCAAAGACTTGTTCGGGTATAAATGCCTGTGAAATAATATCAAGCAAATTTTGCTTTTTATCCCTTAAAATACGGATGGCAGTTTTATCATAAATACTGCTCAATTCAACACGATACACGCCAATATAATAATCGAGATACTTCGCAAACTTGTCAATATCTTTTGATTCGAACTTGTCGTAATACAATACCATGCACAAGCGATATAGCGATTTCAAATACTCCGACATTCCACTATGGCTGTAAACGGCTTTATAAAATTCCTTGAACTTAAATAACTCGCTATTTTTCGAATGTTCAGTATTAAACAAAAAATGATACATTGCTGCATATCTTTCGGAATAAAGAAAAAAACCAATTCCTTTTTCAATGGGTTGACGCAAGGAAAAAGGATAATTGATGGCGTGCGATTTTAATGCTATGGGCGAAGTATCGAGCAAAATGCCGTCATATTCATCGTACCGAATAGCGTGGGCTATTTTGTTTTTTACCGTTGGGAAAATCTGAACTTGATTTTTTATTTCAGGGGTGCGAGTTTTTCTTTGAAATTCCAGCAATACATCGTCTTGTGATTCGTACCACACATTGCTGCCTTTCCACGAGCGACCTCGCCATATTACCTTATTGAATAGATAGTTTAAAAACTGATTGGTGTTATTGGTATCCCATTGCTTAGCAAAAGCCACCTGTTTCCCTTCTTCTTCTCTGAGTTCACAAAGGTGGAACGATTTCAGATAATCGGCTGCACCCAATTTTACACCTCGGTTGTTTTGCGTTTCGAAAAACGAAAAGGCATCGTCTTGTCTATTGGTAACTATTACCGAAAAAGCCAAATCAGTCACTACTATGTTCCAATTATTTTGCAACCAATCGGTTTTATAGTAATTTACAAAGTTTTTAACTTCTACAATATTCTTTTTTGAAATAGGTGAATTGAAAAAGAATTGAACCTTATCGGTATGTTTTGCCAAAATACTTTGCCCATTGTTGGCAATTTTGTCTAAAATAAGCAGTGATGTAAGCCGTTGTTGCCCGTCTATTATTTCGTAACCGCCATTTTGACAAAAAAACAAGATGCTACCCATATAGTAAATTTGCCCGCTATTGTGTTCAACGTGGTATTGTAGGTCATTAATAAGGGTATCTACCTTTTCGGCATTCCACACATACGGTCGCTGATAGTCGGGAATTTTGATAGAGTAACCCCCTTCAAAAGCAAATATGCTTTTAAACAGGGTGGTTCCGGCTACAATTTTGTTTTTTTCTTTAATTTCCATTTCTTTGACCTTAATCACGTTTTCTTAACATGAAATGCCAACCACAAGATGTTGCGGTTGGCATTCTCCATATAAATTCCTTTGCATGACATGTTATGTTCATCACCCAATTACCAAAGAGCGACAATAGGCGACTCTCTCAACAATAATGGTGGATTAAAGTATTGTAAATTTAAATACTCAACTATACCTGTAATTTCATAATTATCGTTGAAATTAATGATTTCATCGTCATAATATACATTTTTTAAAATCATTCCATATGCCCCAAGATATGAGTATAGAAATAATAATTTTTGGATATTAAAAGTATCATTTGTAGTGAATTTTATTGAGTACTCTCCCTCCCAATTAATCGCAGAAATCAAAAATAATTTGGATGATTTAATTTGAAATTTGTTAAAATTATCAAATTTGAAATTTATTCTATATTTAGTTAAATCTATTTCTTTATCATTGGCGTATATTGTAATGTCTGGACCAAATCTTTCATCATTAAATGCCTTACAAAGTTCATTCATATTTGAAAATGAAGTACCAATAATTTCATACTCTTTAGTCCCCCATTTCTTTGGATCGAAATCGGCAGAATCAAATATGATCTCATGCCAAACTTTTTCAATTGTATATGGAGGACGGAATACTTTTTTTCCATTAAAGTTTTCAATCCAACCACGTGAAAATCCTTCGAGATCCAATTGATGATCATCGGGAACAGAGAGTATCGATAGTTCTGTTATGGAGCCTTGTATGATAATCTCGATTTTTTGCATGTTGTCTTTTCGTCTATGTGAGTATCTTTTAATCGAATAATTTCCAAATTATCGGTATAATGCCTAACTTAATAGCTGCATAAATCGATCAATTATACCAAACTAAAATGTTCAGAGAGCTATTGCATGGGAAAGCTATTTGCGAACCTCGTAGATTTCTGCGTTTTTAGTACTGAAGAGCTTAATCAAACCTTGTTTCACGATATCAGCGTAAACCTCGTCTTCGGGTTCACCACCAATGATTATTTCACTGATTTCTTCCCAAATCTCGTCCGTATCATCTGTTATAGCTTGAGGCAGCATCGTAGTCTACAAGGTTACTGATCTCAAAGTCGATAAATGCCGGATCGGTTATCTGGTCAAACATTTTTTATTCTCCGATTATTTGGATAATGTTTCCATTTCTAGTGATCAAATTTCTCTCAACTAAATCGTTCAGAACCTCGTCCGAATTTTCACCTTCACTGAATCTCCTATGCATTTCAATGATCACAGGATGTTCTGGTTCACTCATGAGTCCTCTGACGTAGTTTTCGAACTCAAAAGCATCTTTAGGCTTGAATGCCAGCGATAATCTGATTTTGTCTTCTTCCTGACGATCTGAAAATGTCAGGTTATCCCCGCCTTAATTTTCTTCCACAATAGGTTTAAAACCTATCTTCTTCTCTTTTTCTTCACCAATTTTCTTGCCTAAATCCGGGCCCCCAAATAATATCAACTTTTGTTACATTGGCACGTAGGAGGAGCGTGCCCAATGTCCAGGATAAAGCGGAAAAAATGTCGGCATTGCCATCGGTTATTCGTTCCTGACCCGCGAAACAGAAAACGTCAAAGGTACTGTCGCAGACCCGCGTGCCGTAAGGCCAGCAAAGCCGATAGCCAGAAACGGTGGTGCCAAAAACCAGAGAACGTTGATTACTTCCGCGGGGCGGATAATGTCGAACGGGTTCAGCGGTGGCGCGAGACCAATCCAGGATACTCGCGCCGAAAGCCCAAAACCTGCGTCGATGCGTTACAAGATCCCTTAAATCGACAACATGCAGAAAATACAGACAATAATACCGATTTTACAAACCATGCGTTACAAGATCTCTTAACATGCCAATCCTCTGTATTAATTGGAATTATCGCTCAATTAACCGGGTATGCGTTACAAGATGACATCGCAATGGCCGCCCGTCGTATGCAACAATTTGGCGACGATATCCTTAACCCTCAATATAAAGGAGGCCATCATGGTAACCAAGCACCCAATTTGCCCCGATCGTATCCGAAAAGTCCCAAAACAGTTCAGTTGGCTCGATCACCGCCTGGTCAGTGAACACTATATCGATCGCTGCACTCACAAAGCGGCGGCATTGTATCTGTTCCTGGTCACCGTCTCCGATGCAAAAGGTATGAGCTATTACTCCGACCGAACCCTGGCCCAGCGCCTGGGGATGGACGAACCGGAGGTCATACGGGTTCGCAGCGAACTGGTTGATATCGGCCTGATTGCCTATCGAAAGCCGTTATATCAGGTTTTAGCCATCGACCCCGAGCCGGTAAGAACCAGCGGTGGCCTTCAGTCGGTTGAACAGATTTTCAAGCGCATCGCGGAGGGTCGGTCATGATCGATTATGCCCTTTACTGCAAAATCAACCATCTGAGCGCAAACGACGGATTGACGGCCCCACAAATCGCCCGTGAACTGTCCATGGACGTCAGAACCATCCGAAAATGGCTGAATGAAACCCAGTATAAGCCACGCCAGGGCACCCCGCGCCCCAGCAAGCTCGACCCCTTCAAAAGGGATATTGTCCGCCTGCTCGAAACCCATCCCTATACCGCGACACAGATCTTTCAACGCATCCGGGAACAGGGCTTTACCGGCCAATATTCCATCGTCAAGGACTACGTCCGCAAAGTAAGGCCGCCCAAACCAAACGCCTTTCTCACGCTATCATTCGCGCCGGGAGAATGCGCCCAGGTCGATTGGGGATCCTATGGTTCCGTCAATGTCGGCAATACCCGAAGACGGCTCAGCTTTTTTGTCATGGTGCTTTGCTATAGCCGCTTGATGTATGTGCAGTTCACCGTCTCGCAAACCATGGAACATTTTTTGGGCTGCCATCAAAGTGCCTTTGAGTTTTTCGGCAAGGTTCCCCAACGAATCATGGTCGACAATCTCAAGAGCGCCGTGCTCAAGCGCATTGTGGGAAAGGCGCCGGTGTTCAATCCCAAATACCTGGACTTTGCAAACCATTACGGCTTTACGATCACAGCTTGCAACGTGGGCAAGGGAAATGAAAAGGGGCGCGTGGAGAACGGTGTCGGCTATGTAAAAAAGAACCTTCTGGCCGGATTGGATATCTCCGATTTTTCGGCCATCCACCCAGCGACCCGGCACTGGCTCGACACGGTGGCGAACGTACGTACCCACGGCAAAACCAATGAACAGCCCATTGCACGTTTTGAAAAAGAGCGCTCCTGCTTAAACCCGTTGCCGGCAAACCGCTTCGACATCGCTACGGTCTGTCAGGTCCGGGCGTCGAGCCAGTTCCGCGTACCGGTTGATGGCAACCATTACTCGGTGCCGGCCGAGTATGCCGGTCGGCAACTGACCTTGAAAACCTACCCCGACCGGATTTGCCTTTACGATGACAATAAACTGATTGCCCGCCATATCCGCAGCTATGATCGCCGCGAGGATATCGAAGACCCGGATCATCCCAAACAACTTTTGCTGTGGCGCAAAAAAGGGCACTGGTTCAGTTGAATAGGTGTTGTAAGTGGCAGAATATACATAAAATAGCTGGACAATAGAAAATAAAAAATGTACGGTAATCTACCCCAACCATGATGAGAAGGAGTAGATTATGCTGTTATTTACATGCAAATGTCCCAATTGTTCGTCTGAAAATATCCGACATGACTATGTATATCGCACAATTTCTAACGGTGATAGGGAAATGTTTCTTTGTCAAGACTGCAAATATTCATTCTCAGAAACAAAAAACACCTTCCTGCAAGATATCAGAAAGCCTGTCAGTAAAATTTGGGAGGTCTTAAACGCCCGAACTGAGGGAACGTCACTCAATGCCACCTGCCGGATCTTTAAAATCGCTAAAAACACCCTTCTTGCCTGGGAAAGAAAATTTTCCTATCTTTATAGTACTTTATTTATCTATTCAATGGCGCATACGTTCATCCAGTCAGTCATTGAAGGTGATGAATTTTATACAAAAGTCAAAAAAAATGTTCCTGCTGAAGAATCTTCCGGATGGACTATTGTCCTCATGGATAGAGCCAGCCGTTTCATTTGGGAAATGAGCTGCGGTAAAAAGGACAGGTCCCTTTTTGAAAAAGCAATCAAAACCCTGGCGGAACTTGTCAACCAAACTGAAGACATAACCCTTCTGACAGATGGTGAACGTCGATATGGAAAAATTCTATTTGAAATATGCCACGAGCTTTTTCAAACTGGCATGCGTGGTCGTCCTCGAAAAGTGTTGAAAAAGGGAGTCACCGTCAGGGTAAAAAACAAAGGATCCCAAGCCCATAAGAAAGGACGCAAAAGGCCAAAATACCAGACAACATGTCCTCAACACCCTGAGACCACAAACCATATTACAGATAAGGAAACACACGCCAACCACGTTGAAGCCAACAATGCTGCAATGCGCCGAAAATGTTCCGCGTATAGAAGAAAAACAAACACATATGCAAAATCAGAAACCGGTCTTCAACGCGTGTTGAACGTTTATTGGGTTATCCATAACTTCCTCAGAGTTCACTTTACGACCAAAAAGGTGCCCGCTGTTAGTTTAGGAGTACTCGAATGCGAGATCACTCCAGAAGCACTTTTCAGTGCACAACATATTTAACTATTCAAAATTATGACTAATTAATTGCCTATTCAACTGAACCAGTGCCGGCCAATGTCATTTTTCTCGGTGGCGTGGGCCTTGGAAAAACCCATTTGGCTTCCGCTTTGGGGTACGAGGCCTGCCTTAAGGGATATACTGTCCTGTTCGCCACCGCCATCGACGTGATCAATACGCTCTCCGCGGCTCAAGCCGCAGGACGCATGAAACAGGAGTTGAAAAAATACATCCGCCCCTCGTTGCTGATCCTTGACGAGCTTGGATTTTTGCCCATCGATAAAACCGGCGCGGATCTGCTATTCCAGGTCATCAGCCAGCGCTACGAGCAGGGACCGATTGTTATCACATCAAATCGTGCCTTCAAGGACTGGCCGGAAATCTTCAACAACGACAGCACGCTGACCTCAGCCATTCTTGATCGACTGCTTCATCATGCCGACACGATTCTTATCCAAGGAAAAAGCTATCGCATGAAAGAGCAAATAGATTGATTAATGTCGCGTAAAAAGGCTGCCGGATGCTCATTATACAGAGATCCGGCAGCTAAAATTGCCAACTCATGGTTAAGCAAATTCAAACCGCCGAAAATACAGCATCTTCAGACCGCCGCTCACAGCTTGAACATCGTTACCTCCTATAATTAAGACTTCTCTATAGTATTTGACACCGTTGGATCTCTTTTCGACGAGTTTTCCACGTCAAATCAAATCTTTGATCACGTCGTCTTCGTTTTCACCGTTGTCGTTCACTCTCATATGGATCTCTAAGAAAACTTCAAAGAGCCTATAGGCCATTGAGGCAGCTACGTCAGCGTAGTTGGATAAATTGCTAACTTAGAAGCCGATAAATAATTGATCATACAGCGTATTACCATTTTTAAATTCACTTATGGAATACCTCCCAATGTTGAAGCTTTTTCAGAAATCAAAGGGGTCTAAAATAATTGTAGTCCTGGGAGGATTTGAACCTCCAGCATTTATAGTGTCACGGATTTACAGTCCTACAGTCCGCTGCCTTCAAACCATTCGGCGCACCCATCCATATTGATTAACGATCCCACTGACAACGACGCTTGGTAGCACGTTTCCAGCTACGGTCGTCACGATTGACCCAAATGTCATCCCAGACATGGGGAAGGTGACGACGGGTGGGACGAACATAGTCGGAATGAGCATGGTTCCAACGACGTTCGTAGGTGGTTTTCATACGACGACAAACATGTCCGCAACGATTAAAGTTTTTGAAGCCAGGAACAGGTTCCATCCGGAAACGATAAGAATGTTTAGCAAAGCATTCAGCTCCGAGATAGTAAATCTGAGAATAATAGACATCACCATATTTCATTTTTGGACCTCCCGTTAAGTTGTTAGCTTAACGGGTGTCCATTACCTCGTAAATTTCCATAGTTTCTCCTCGTATTACGATTTACAGCTGAGCAGCGAGCTTTTCATCGACGCTTGGCATGTCTTCAACTTTGGTCTTCTTGCACCATTCATCGAATTCCCGGTCAATTCTGTCGAGCATCTTAGCACCTTTAAAGTACTCTTGGAGCTCTTTTCCAGTCATGACTCTGGAAGGAACCAATAACAAAATCAAAACGATGAAAAGGCAAGCATACGGCTTCAGAGATGATGAATTCTTCAAACTCAAAATCATGGCGCTTCACCATTCAAAGTACGCTTTAGTCGGATGAACCTAAAAAATAATTAAAAATTATTTTGGTATAATGAACAACTATATTCTTCCTATAAAATCTTTTGTAATAAATGTTAGTTATAAGGATTTTCATCCGTCGCTTTACACTTGAGGAAAACTGATTTATTCCTTCCTACATCTATAGCTTTTTTAACCGTGAAAAAGGGTCAACGCCATTCCATCCTTTAAAAATTTGATTCATGATCTATGACCCAGACCGCTAAGTCTTCTATCTTATAAAATTCTTATTGACCCAACGCCGATACGTTCGACAAGATCACGTTTGACGAGATCGTCAACAACATCAGCATAGTCCTCCCCGTTAGCCACTCTGCTCCTGAGTTCAGTTTTAAATAAAGTGTCAGTTGGGTTTCTGGTAAAATATTCCCAAGCCAGTGCATCCCAATTCTTGACATCAAACAGGTCCGCGATAGAACATTGATAACCAGACTTTCCAAATTTTTCTTGCATTTCTATTCCCTATCGTACATGGTTGCCCAATAATTACTAAGAGCGCCATACCTCGTCGATAAAGAGAGCTTTTTTTAAGGCAAAAAGAGTTAATTAGAGAATTGCCCTACGGCTTTTATCCCCTTGATCACCTCGCCAAGGTTAATTATTCTCAGGCACCTGATTCAAAACTGTAGCTCCTATCGTGGCATATTGTGTTGATTCACCATGTCGGTGTGGTTTTTTACCTTAATTCCAATTGGTTATTCTGGTGAGTGTCCTTGCCATAATCGGTTGTATTTAAATTATCTAATTTTTTTGCATGAGCTACCGATCTATTACACCGGATGAGATTGGAAATATTTTTGGAAAACAAAAAAAGGGGATCTATGGACCTGTTAGATTTCACGCAAAAATTAAATGAAGAATTTAAAAAAGATTGTGTTATCTGTACAGCGGAGCGACCGTGGTTCGGCCATTTCATTCTTGAGACAGATGAATGTCGGCTGTCATACAAAATCGGAGATAAGAAAAATGCAGAGCTGCAAATCATAGACTGGAGGAATCCGCTTTCAAAGGGTTTTTATAATATGGTGCCTGGCGACTATTTTGATATGGATGAGTGGCAGGTCGAAAAACAACGTAAAGAACGATATCATTCCATATCCGGAGAGGTACTGCAGCAAACAAAAATCGTTGATAGAAACAGAACCATTTTCCAGGCAACCATCCAGACCAAGGACAATGATCACCTAGTCGAAATCAAAGATGATACCTATGTGTTTTTAGATGACGTCTCTGCTTATTTTACAAGTATAGAAGGGTTGCCCGATATCCGGTCGATGCTGACGAAAGATCAGTATGAATTAATTACAGCAAACCATTTGCAACCCCTAATCATTCAGGGAAGTGCCGGTTCCGGGAAAACAACAGTGGCTTTATATCGCGCTTCATGGCTGACATACGCCGAGTCTGCCCGTCATCCGGTTGACCCAAAAAATATTTTAATCGTAATGTTCAATAAAGCATTGCAAAGCTTTATATCAAATCTCCTTGAGCCATTGGGAATTGAATCAGCTAACCTCTTTACCTTTCATGCCTGGGCATTGAGTGAGGTAAAAAAAGCATATAAAGGCAAGATCAAGATCTGCATTGATCCTTTTGAAGGCGAGCAGACAGCGAAAAGCATAAAAAAGCAAATTGGTATTCTAAGAGCGATAGAGGTTTTTGTGAATGGGCAGATCCAAAGGCTTTATAAATGGGTGGAGCAGAAACTCAGCCCTTACCGTGGGCAAAGATGGATTGACGATCTAACCCAGTCAGAACAGCCCATCGTTCAGCGCCTTATAAGATTAAGAACAAAAGCGTTGATCGAGCGGAATAATGCCCAAGGGCGAGAAAAAGAAGAATTGGAGCAAATTCATCTGCTTTTCAGCCAAGCGGTTAAACGGATGACCCAGTATAAGGAAGAACTACTGAAATTTCTTACCGACAAGGTTCTGCTCAAAAAACACCTTAAACATATATCTGAAAACGAAATTGACACATTGGTTCGATACCAGAAGTCCCTTCAGGGAAAAGACAGTTCGCCACGGCGTCCCGGTCCTTTTGTCGGGTTTGATGACCTATCCCTCATCTTGTACCTCATTGAATTAAAAAATGGTGGATTAACAGATAAAAACAATGAAAATGTCAACCTTTTCGATCATTTAATCATTGACGAAGCCCAGGATTTCGGTGCTATAGAAATGACAGTGCTGCTCTCCTCCGTCAAAACACGAGCCGGTGTTACAATCGTTGGCGATATCAATCAAAAAATCATTCCCGAAGCCGATTTTATGGGTTGGGAAAAATTGGCCGAAGAACTTGGCATTGAAGGCGCAACCGTTTCAACGCTTGAAGTGGCCCACCGTTCTACAAAGCCTATCATGGACCTTGCATGTAGTGTCTTAAAATCAGCACGATCAACAAGGGGAAGAAACGGCATTTCGCCAGCAATAACCGTACTAAGCAGTGAAGAAGATAAAATAAAATATATTGTTGATATCTTAAAGCAACTTAGCCTCACATCAGAAAATCAGCATACATGCATCATTTGCCGACATGCAAAAGATGCGAGACCCTTTGCGGATATGTTGAGCAAAGCACTTCCGAATATTCAGATTCGATTGGGCCATAACAAGGAATTTGAGTTTTCACCCGGAATAACTGTTACCAACATGCGCCAGATAAAAGGCCTCGAGTTTGATAATTTAATTATCCTTGATCCATCAGAGGAAAATTATCCCAATGATAATCAAGGAATGAAAAATTTTTATACAGTTATCACACGGGCAAAAGAGCAATTGTTTATGGTTGGCACTGAAGCACCCACGTCTCTTATGAGCGATGCAATTGCAAACGGGATCATTAATTTTCAAGACCAGGCTAAGGTTGTTCCTATCGAATTTACAGAAGATGAAGATGCTCCCTTTTGAGTAGTAATTTTCCTATAGATTGGATATTTCATTTTTCCATTTTGTAATAAAATGAAGCGTGATGAAATATCATAAAATGACTGGAAAAGATAGGTATTGTTAATGAAAACTTTTGCGGTTAAATCGATATGATTTAAATTCAAAAATAGTAATATGTTTTATGAAAACAAACATTAATTATCAGGAATAATTGGTTTTGGAAAGACAAATTTTCCATGAATTAGATCCATTTGTTTGAAAGATTCAACAAACAACGGTTAGAAGAGTTGCGCAACATTATAAACAAAAAACGGGAGTATTTTATGAATGATTCGATTTCAATAGATATTTATGAAACTCTATCTTTTTTTGATGAAAAACCTACAGGAAGTTCTGGCCATGCAACTTCAATAGTAGGTATCTGTGGTGAAGATCTTGCAGCAGGTTCTTTTGCTCACTATATCCAAGCGACGGCACTGGTTCAGTTGAATAGGTGTTGTAAGTGCCAGAATATACATAAAATAGCTGGACAATAGAAGATAAAAAATGTACGGTAATCTACCCCAACCATGATGAGAAGGAGTAGATTATGCTGTTATTTACATGCAAATGTCCCAATTGTTCGTCTGAAAATATCCGACATGACTATGTATATCGCACAATTTCTAACGGTGATAGGGAAATGTTTCTTTGTCAAGACTGCAAATATTCATTCTCAGAAACAAAAAACACATTCCTGAAAGATATCAGAAAGCCTGTCAGTAAAATTTGGGAGGTCTTAAACGCCCGAACTGAGGGAACGTCACTCAATGCCACCTGCCGGATCTTTAAGATCGCTAAAAACACCCTTCTTGCCTGGGAAAGAAAATTTTCCTATCTTTATAGTACGTTATTGATCTATTCAATGGCGCATACGTTCATCCAGTCAGTCATCGAAGGTGATGAATTTTATACAAAAGTCAAAAAAAATGTTCCTCCTGAAGAATCTTCCGGATGGACTATTGTCCTCATGGATAGAGCCAGCCGTTTCATTTGGGAAATGAGCTGCGGTAAAAAGGACAGGTCCCTTTTTGAAAAAGCAATCAAAACCTTGGCGGAACTTGTCAACCAAACTGAAGACATAACCCTTCTGACAGATGGTGAACGTCGATATGGAAAAATTCTATTTGAAATATGCCACGAGCTTTTTCAAACTGGTATGCGTGGTCGTCCTCGAAAAGTGTTGAAAAAAGGAGTCACCGTCAGGGTAAAAAACAAAGGATCCCAATCCCATAAGAAAGGACGCAAAAGACCAAAATACCAGACAACATGTCCTCAACACCCTGAGACCACAAACCATATTACAGATAAGGAAACACACGCCAACCACGTTGAAGCCAACAATGCTGCAATGCGCCGAAAATGTTCCGCGTATAGAAGAAAAACAAACACATATGCAAAATCAGAAACCGGTCTTCAACGCGTGTTGAACGTTTATTGGGTTATCCATAACTTCCTCAGAGTTCACTTTACGACCAAAAAGGTGCCCGCTGTTAGTTTAGGAGTACTCGAATGCGAGATCACTCCAGAAGCACTTTTCAGTGCACAACATATTTAACTATTCAAAATTATGACTAATTAATTGCCTATTCAACTGAACCAGTGCCCAAGCGACAGGTAGTTCAGTAAAAATATATGACAATCCTTGTACGCAGGGCACAAAAAAAGGTTCAAGATTAGATAGATGGATTAAAGTCGTAAATAAAAATAGTACCATTTTATACCAAACAGAAATTAAAAACTGGTCAGCCCATGCAATTGGAGGCTCAGTTTTACCAATTAATATTTCAAACAGTGACTTAAAAAAAAGAATAATGATAAATTGGGAAAACCAATGGTCTGAAGAAAATGGAAATTTTAAAAATGATACTGTCAAAAAAGTTCTCACGCCTATGAAAGCTCCAGAGGAAGAAAGTGTAGAACCTTTAGTAATATTTTGGAGAGCAATGAGCCCACATGGAGATCAGAACCCATTTTTTTCTATTAATACAAAAAATGAAAATTTTCCAAAAGTAAATATATTTTCAATATCTTTGTATTTTAGGAATCTATATAAACAATCCCAAACGGGGATATCTATTTACGCACCATATGCAATTAGAAGATTGGAATGGTTGAATAAATTAATCCTAAATAACAGCTAACACGTTGGTCCCGATTACAGATATATGCGGTCGGCCCAAAAACTGGACAGTGTGCTAAGTGTTAAAACTGTGGTCGGACAAAGCTGGAGACTGGTATGATGAGCCTTTAGGCCAAAAAAGGGATGTTTTTTATCTTAAATGATGTTTTTGATACCAAAAAGGACGGCTTAGCAGGCAGGTCAGGTTGCGCTGGTAGACGTTACTGAAAATCAGTAAGGGTTATACGCAGAACAATATCACGGAACCTGTACGCTCGCACTCTGACCTTCATTGTTTCAAGTCCACCGTAAATGGTATCGCCAGGTCAAATCTAAAAAGTTGTGATTAACGCTCTCCATTAGATTGATCGACCGTGACGGTTTGTAGAGTTTATGCCAAAGGAATAATCATCTGATAACCTGCAGCTTACCGAACTACCATGCAGGTTTTCAATCTGGCAAAATCGGCAAATACCAATACCAACGCTTTATGATGGATGGACTTCAAGTCGAACGAAAATAGAATCAACCAGGGAAATTGAAAATGTTGTGATAAACGCCCTCCACCAATTTTAAAGAAACGCCTGATCCTACAGATTCTCAAGGTTTATCCCAAAGAAATAGGCACGTTAAAATCGACAGATTACCAAGACTAATCTGTCGATTTTCAACTTGCCAAAATCTACAGCTAACAATACCAAAGCGCAACTTCAGCATTAATACAGATACATCAATTAAACACAATCGTGCATATTCGGTAATCCCACCTGGCCGTAACCGATGCGAATGAATGGGACATTCATTAGTTGCAAATAATGTGAGCCGGACGCCGTTATTCCGAGCCCAGTGGCACTTAATCTGAGCCGAGAGCGGTGCGTTATTCCGTCCGGGCCGATCTTATTCCGAGCCGCTACAGATACCCCTTGTTGGAGAAGAAATATCCATGCCTGTCCGGATGTTGCCCATAAAAGGTTAAAAATGCTGTTATTATACATAAAATTTATAATTTTCCATTCGGACATTAATTCTTTCAAGACCAGTATTTACAGTAAGTTACTACCCAATGCCGTTTCCTTAACGGTTCGTTTTGTATTCATAGAAAAAGCGTTGTTGTTTGACCCTGTGCCTCCTTGGAAATTTTCTATTGGGTCTTACGCTTTCAGTCGTTTGGATAAATATTTTTCGTAGTTTACAAATAATTTCAATAAGTTTATTATCGGTTTGATGAAAAACGTGTACAATCGTATGCTTCATTTTCACCAATGCCTGTGTGAAGTTTATTTGGTGTAAATGCTTCAGGTTTTCAGATTTAGCTTGAATCTGTTTTTTAGTCGTACTTGCGACGACTGCTGTGAAGTTCTTTGAAAAAACTTTAGCATGGAAATCTTGATAAACGGAACGGTATGTCTTGCCGGAGAAGTTTTCGATCTGAATGCGATATTTCAAAGTCTTATAATCCTCTTCTACCGGCCAGCGCAGGTGGTACAGATCCGAAAAGTATTCATGCGGATACTTTGCCATATCCTTCAGGGAGGTAACGAGTATTTTCGTTTCACCAGATTCCAACTCAACCCGAATAAAGCGAACCTTTATCGGTTTGTTATCAATGCCCATTTGGTGGCATTTGCGAAAAGATTGAGGCGTGGGAATAATTTTAGCAATTTGCTCTTTCTTTCCTGATAAATAGAACTTTTTAGCCTCTTTCCACTGATTATACGAAATTCTGGCGCAAAAATTAGCTCCCAATGAAATGAAGGACCTGGAAATACCGATCCAACTCTTCTTGGTAGGATTGGTTATTCATGTTCATCAAAAAGAAAATGAGCTCATGAAACGGTAAGTGCCTTGTTCTAACAAAATCATTTGGACTTTCTTTGTTTTTGTTGCGGAACCCTTCGGAGAAAATTGTATTTTTTATATAATCAACAAGTTGTGGCACAATTATGGAAAGTCAGGTTCCATGCCAAGTTTTTCGTTTTCAAGCATAATTTTTTCCTTTGTTGAAGTATTATTCTTAAGACAGAAAACAACTCATATATAGCATAACTAATTGTTAATTTACAATATTTTATATTTGGCTGGCTTAAGGAAACGGCATTGATGTTATACTGAAAGACTCTAATTGGAACAGGGCTGAACTATTGAGATATAGCTTGCATCGGTTGGAGTGTCAATTGTTGTGGTAGGTAGGTTTCTGATCATCAGCCGGAAAGTCAGTACCATTAAAGATGGGAGCTCGGTAGCTATGCGGAATGGAGCTGTGAAAGGAAATCTGATTTTTCTTATTTTATATGCAAAAAGTACCAGCCGCCAAATTTCTGATTTAGCGTGCAAATCTGTAGGCTCAATTTTCTCGTTTTAAATGCAAAAAACACCCGGACAAGGCCGGAATCGGCTAAATTTTCTCGACATAGATTTTCACACCAGAATCCGCCCCACGCCATCCACAAGCCCCCAGTATCACCACCAAATCCCGCCAAATCCCGCCAAATCCCACCAATTCCCGCCCAATTCCATTTTTCTGAGGTCATATGCAAATCAACACTGGTTTTTAAAAATCCTCCTCAAACCATCCCCAAAGAATCCTCGTACAAACACAACGCACCAGAATCACGTCCAATATCCCACCAAATCCCGCCAAATCCCATCAATTCCCGCCCAATTCCACTTTTTTGAGATAGCGTGCCTCCCCATACCTGCCCTATTGATCAAATTTGCTTACACCAGCGCTTACACGGCCCTGGAAAATTAGAAAGGGGCTACAGCTTGTTTGCTGTAACCCCCTGAGTTTGCTGGCGCGCCCGGCAGGATTCGAACCTGCGACCTACGGATTCGTAGTCCGGCACTCTATCCAGCTGAGCTACGGGCGCGGAAAAGTTGGACAGCTTATTAAGCCAAACCGCGATGCATGTCAATGGATTATTGAAATATTTCTGATTAATGGTATGAAATTCGTATTCTTGGGAGGTGATAAAAATAATGATAATACAGATGATCATCTCTGTCCTCATGGGAATGATGTTGCTGGTAGCGGGACGCCGGCTATTCTGGCTGTTTGTCGCTGTGGCCGGATTCGCCGCCGGCCTGCAGGCGGCGCCCATGATTTTCGGTCCGCAACCGTTCTGGCTGCTCTGGTCCGTCGGATTGATCGGTGGTGTCATCGGCGCGGTGCTGGCCCTGTTTTTTCAGCATATCGCCATCGGTGTGGGCGGGTTTCTGGCGGGCAGTGCGCTGGCTTTTCAATTGATGGCCCTTCTGGGCCGGTATCCCAGCGGGTGGATAATCCTTGTGGGGGGAATTGTCGGCGCAGTTGCTCTCTTTCTTGTTTTCGACTGGGCCCTGATCCTGCTTTCGTCCATTGTGGGCGCCGTTTTGCTCGGCGATGGCATGGGCCGGGTCACCTTTGTTCATCCGGCCATGCTGATGGTTCTTTTTGTCATCGGCGTGGCCATCCAGGGGGCATGGCTGCTGGCTTCCCGGAAAACTGACCGTTGATCGGGAAAGGGCAACCCGTAGACGTTGCCAATTCCGAGGCCATCACCCAATTTGCAGCCGATTTGAAGCAATTGAAAAAAGGCACCCGCAAACGAAAAGTGTATTTTGACAGCGTATCTGGGCTTTTTTGCTGAAATTGTCGATGAACTCCTCGCGGGCGGGCACAAGGCCCTGGTCTTCAGCCAGTTTACCGGGCATCTGGGAATCATCCGCGAGGTGGTGGAGAGCAAATCGATCCGCTACCAGTATCTGGACGGAAGTACTCCGCAGAAAGAGCGTCAGCGCCGGGTGGCGTCATTTCAGAATGGCGACGGAGATCTGTTTCTGATCAGCCTCAAGGCCGGTGGCGTTGGCCTGAACCTTACCGCTGCCGACTACGTCATCCATATGGATCCCTGGTGGAATCCGGCCGTTGAAGACCAGGCCGCCGACCGGGCGCACCGTATCGGCCAAACCCGGCCGGTGACCGTTTACAGCCTGATCGCCCGGCATACGATCGAGGAGAAAATCGTCGCCCTGCACCGCGCCAAACGGGACCTTGCCGACAGTCTGCTTGACGGTACCGATATGAGCGGGAAAATGAACGCCGAGGAACTGATGGCATTGATTCGGGAGGGATGAGACATCAAAAAAGTTATTTCTTGCCGGGTCCATTGAAAGGGCAGGGAGATGATGGAAATGATGATGCCTGAACTGAATTCGCCGCGGTTGCTTTTTCTACGGTTGCCTTTTCCAATTGAACAAATTCATCGCAAAAACAAGCGCTGTGGAAAGCCATGGATTTTCTGGCCGCTTCGGGGTCCCCTGTTATAACCGACATAAAAACATCGTCATGCTCCCCGATGCGATGAATTGTCAGCAGGCTCTCTGTCAGAAGTTCATTGATAATTTGGTGGGTTAAGGATATCAATGAGATCAGTATGTTTTTCAAAATAATATTGCCGGACATTTCAGCGAGAATGAAATGAACGGCTGTCAGTTTATTCATGAGGTCTTCGTTTGATTCGAAACCTTGCTTTTCTTGCTCCAATGCAATTTCAAGCTTTTTTCTATATCCATCGGTGACATTCAACGCAGCCAGTCGCGCGATTTCCGGTTCAATGTATTGACGAACACGGCCCACCTCATTAATAGAAAGCTTTTTTGAGGAATATAAATCGGAAACACCCATCTCCAGCAGACCCGCGGAATTTTCTTTGACAAACGCGCCTCCCAGCGGCCCCTGTTTTATTTTAACGTATCCGCTCACCTGAAGGCCCCGGATGGCTTCCCGCACGACTCCTCGGCTGACATTGAACAAGTTTGTCAATTCTCTTTCCGATGGAAGTTTGTCTCCTTCTTTATAGGCGCCTTGAAGAATGGCGCCTTTAAGTTGGGCCAACACCTCTTCGCTCGCCCTGGACTGTTTTATCGGTTCAAAAAAATGCATTTCAAATCGCAAGCCCCGGATCTTGAATCAAAGCTATTGCAAACTGACTTTAAGGTCGCCAAGCCAACAGCCCATCTGGTACCACCTTAACAATTAATCGCGGATAAATTTAAGCATTCATAAAATCATTACAATTCCATCTATCAGAAAAATTATTTCTTGACAAGACCAAGAGTACATTATATGTAGGACCATAAATGTAAGACCAATAACACCACGCACGCTTTTTAATTCTCGATAAAATTTTTAAATATATTTCGATCTCTTAATTCAAATTTAAGGATAAAGGGAAAGGCGTTTTTGTTGGTTTGCCAAAGGGGTAAATAGCTTGCCGATGCGCAGGAAGCGTTTTCCCGTTCCCTTCAATGTCGACTACTCATACTGGGTTGATGATGAAAACTTCGATTTGAAAAACCACATTCGTTTTACTACGCTTTTTCACACATAGCCCCACTATGTGTAAAAAAGCCCGCCTTGAATACGAATGAAAATCATGCGCATCCTGGTATATTCTTATCCGCCAATCGCCTTGCGGTGATGAATGGGTACTGGAACGAGCCAGAAGAAACCAAAAAAGTAATGAAAAAATAGACTTTGCCTCCAAATCCCGTCTGCTGTTAAACTGTTTGAAAGAGGATCACCGCAAACCAGTAAACGAACAATTTCATGAAGGAGGTTTTATGCAAGAGCAATGGGCCGGCACAACTGCCACGGGTTATTCCGCTTTTTCGATGATTTGTTTGATGTGTGAACCAAAAGACGTTGATCAAGGGGGAAATTCACACTGATCCGCGATAAGCCCAAAAATCCAGCAAAAGGAAACGGTTTATGGATGCAAGATTTCTCGAAGCCTGGGGAAATTATCTGATCGCTGCGGCAAAGGGGAGCGAATCCTTGGAGGCACTTTCGAGTTGGGTAAACAAAGACAGCAAATCCTTATGGTCATTGCCGGCGGCGTTCTGTCAATTATACGGTATTGATGTCTCGGAGAAACCGAAGGAGAATATCAATAATACGTTTCAGGAAATACAGAAACTGTTTGTAAAAAACTATTCCGATGCCATCATTGCTATGGGAGCAGTGCCCAAAACAGAGCATGATGCACTTATAGAAAAATATAATACGCTCAAGAAAAAGAACGAAGAACAGACCAAAACCATCGAAAAGCTGCAACTGCTATTGGCTACCAAACAAATCGGCGCGGATAAGGTATGGGATGGAATACAAGGGCTGACCAAATTTCAGGAAAACCAAATTCGAAATGCCATGGACATCGTAACGAAATTGTTTGAGACAGACGACAACTCCTAATCGTGAAGCATTATTAAGCCTTAATACGCTAACTATAAGCTTATTTATCGTGGCTCAACAGCTGGTTGAGGGTTGCGCCGGAAAGTGATGTATCATGACAGATGAAAAACAGACAGGTAACAAAACGGGCGATCTATCCGAAGTTATTGGCGACGGTGCTGCCACCCTGGGGAACCTGCTATCCGCGTTTCAGACCCATATGGCCGGCATAACAAAATACACCACCGATTTTTTTATCCCTTACGTTCTGGCCGTAAACTATTTCCAGCGGGTTGAAAGCACCAGGCTGTATAAAGAAAATCCACAGGACAGCAAGGATGCGTACATGGGGTTGCTGGAAAACAACCTTGAACTGATGACGCGCAGTTTGGATGGCAGCACGCAAATGATGTTGGCCTATCTGCAAAATGAGGTGGACGGGTTCGCCGAGGCCGCCAAACAGTTATTGTTTGACTTCAATTTTTCCAAGATGAAAACATTCACGGCCCGCCAGGCCGACCTGATGAATTCGGTGGTCAACGGTTATCCAGAGGCCATTGCCGCCATTGAACCGGAGTATGGGTTTCATTTCGAGCGCGGTGAGCATGCCAAAGTCGACGAAACCGATCGCTTCCTGCTGTATCGGATCGCACCATCATTGCCAAATGTGGAAACACGGCAGGACGCCAAACCGGTTTTAATCATACCGCCCTACGTACTTGGCG
This sequence comes from Desulfosarcina ovata subsp. ovata, assembly GCF_009689005.1. Classification (NCBI taxonomy): domain Bacteria; kingdom Pseudomonadati; phylum Thermodesulfobacteriota; class Desulfobacteria; order Desulfobacterales; family Desulfosarcinaceae; genus Desulfosarcina; species Desulfosarcina ovata. The sequence goes on from NZ_AP021879.1 coordinate 362,217, forward strand.
CCAACATCCTCGGATTCCTTCCCGGTGAGCAGCGAAGCTACGCCCATTGCTTCGCAAACCAGGGGATCCCGACATATATCCGTATCCTGAAACCCTTCGACGCCACACCGGCCTTGCAAGTGATGACCGGCGAGGAAGATGCCCTGGACACCCAACGTTTTTGTGAAACCATTTTAAAAAGCCACGGAAAACCGGTTACCCTGAACGGGTATTGCCAGGGCGGCTATAATGCGTTGTGTACTTTGCTCAGCGGGCGGTTGGATGGTCTGGTGGATGCCTTCATTACCTGTGTTTCACCGATGGACGGCACACGCAGCAAAGGGCTGGCACATTTTTTGTCGCGCCTTCCCAAACGATTCAATGACCTGGCATACGGAACCAAGATTCTCCCCAATGGAAATGAAGTGGCTGACGGGCAACTCATGGGATGGGTTTATAAACTCAAAAGCATCGATCAGGAGATCCCCGCCGCGATGTTTTTTCGTGACGTGTTGATGTTTGCCCGATCTAAACCAGGGGCCCAGAAAGTCAACAAAACTGCTGCCGCACTAAACTACTGGCTGCAGAATGACCGCAGCGATCTCCCCATGGAAATCACACGGATCAGTTATATCGCCTACAACACCCCGATCACCTCAGATGGTTGCCTGCCGCTCGGCCTGTTCGGTGGGAAGCTTGATTTGAATCGCATCAAGGAGAAAAAAATACCCTGGCTGATCTGCTATGGAACTCACGATGATCTTGTGGAAAAGGAGACCGCACTGGCACCCCTCGACTTTATCGAAGCCGAGGTGACACCGTTTCCCAAAGGTCATGTTGCCATCGCCACCTCCTGGTCCGCGCCGGATTCCGCCTGTGCCCTGCATACGCGCTTTGAAAACGGCAAATACCGCGGGCCGGTACGATTCCACATGGATCTGGATGATGCCCTGACGAAAAAAAGCAGCCTTGGCGCAAACACAAAATCGTCCAAATCGGTTACAACAAAAGCCGGAAAAGAAAGATAACAAATGAATGACAACACAGAAGGCGCGTTTGATATAACATCGGCGCTCGACACATGGATGAAATCCTACAACGATCTATGGGGCAACATGGCGAATCAGTGGGAGACCATCCTGGGTCAATCGCCGGCTGAAAAGAAGGGCCATGTAAATATTTCCACAATGCAATCCGGTATGGCCGCGCTGCTTAAGAACTGGCAGTCCATCACCACAGCCATGTCAACCCCTGAATCTGCTGATGCGTTGTTTAAAGGGAGCAGTGCGTTTCCCGAGGTATTACTCAAGCTGGCCCAGACCTCCGTTGGCAGTTTCGCTGAAATGCAGCAAAATATTTTTCAGCGCCTCGGCCGGATCGGAGACTCGGTGAAGGCCTACGAATTCCAGGACATTGACGAAAACATTTTTCGCATGTGGACGGATATTTACGAAAAAGAGTTTCGTCAATTTTTACAGGTTCCGCAACTGGGATTGCTGCGTGGCTACCAGGAAAAGATATGTCAAACAATAGACAAGTTCAACCTGTTTCAGGCAAACCTCTCTGAATTCTTACGCATGCTGGGACTGCCCTTCAATCACTCGTTGCAGGTCATGCAAGAAAAAATGTCCAAAATGGCCGAGGAAGGAAAGCTTTCCGAGGATATTCAAGCACATTACCGGATGTGGATAAAGGTGCTGGAAGGTCATTTCATGACACTGTTTCAGACACCCGAATATGTTGAAGTATTGGCACGCACAATAAATTCGCTTGCAGACTTCTCTGCAGCCAAAGACGCGGTATTCGAAGATATGCTGATGGCGTTCCCGGTGGCCAAAAAGACTGAGGTGGATGAAATGGGTCGTGAATTGTATGAATTAAAAAAGCGTCTTCGCAGACTCGAACAGCAGTCTGACAGATAGTTTTTCTCAATTTTTGTTTCGTTCGTCCGGCAATTTCTTTTTCGAGTGCGCCGATTCGTTCAAGCGAATAGTATCCACAACTCTCGAAGCAAAAGTGCCAAGGCGCCACAATCCATTTTTTATGAGGGCAGTGTATGACGCAATCTAAAATTCCTGTGGACCTGATTCTATCAAAACTGGTAGAAGAATCGGAAAAGGTGCAATCTCGTGCAAAAAAAGGATCCGAAGTACTTCTAGGAGAACTTGATACCGAATTGGCCAAGACCCCGTATGATGTGGTCTACCAGGAGGACCGGGTCAAGCTGAAACATTACCGGCCCAGAACCGAAACCCGCTATCACACCCCCTTGCTGGTGGTATATGCCTTGATCAACCGTGAAACGATGCTGGATCTTCAGCCGGGACGTAGTGTGGTTGAACGGTTTCTGGATGCCGGTATCGATCTGTATATGATCGACTGGGGGTATCCCACCCGGAAAGACCGCTTTTTTGGATTGGATGACCACATCAATGGATACATGGATAACGTCATCGATTTTATTCGCGGGCAGCATGAGATCGACAAAATCAATCTTATGGGCATCTGTATGGGTGGAACGTTCAGTGTTATTTACTCTGCCCTGCATCCGGAGAAAATCAAAAACCTGGTCACCACGGTCACGCCCACCAATTTCGATACCAAAAAAGGGCTGCTGCACGTCTGGATGGAACATATTGATGTCGATCGCGTGGTCGACACCTTTGGAAATCTGCCGGCAGATGTAATGAATTTCGGTTTTCTGCTGCTCAATCCGGCCCGCCTGATGATAGACAAGTATGTTGGATTTATGGAAAATCTGGATAACCAGCAATTCGTCGAGAACTTTGTTCGGATGGACAAGTGGATATTTGACAGCCCTGATCTTCCGGGTGAAGTATTTCGCGAATTTGTAAAGTACTGCTACCAGGGAAACATGCTGCTGAATAACAAGCTGGAAATTGGTGGCAGGCAGGTTGATCTGAAAAAGCTGACGATGCCGCTGCTTAATATTTACGGGAAATACGACCATCTCGTTCCCCCGGAGGCGTGTGAAACACTGATCAATCATGTGGGAAGTGGGGATAAAAAGAATATATGTTTGGATACCGGACACATCGGCATCTATGTCAGTTCCAAATACCAGGAAGCGTTTGCCCCCGAGATTGCCAATTGGCTAAAAGAAAGAGATAAAATCCCTAAGAAGAAAGCTCCTCGCAAGAAGAGTGCAGCGCCCCGGAAGGCTACAGGGGTCAACGCTGACACGTCAAAGAAAAAGCCCATCGCCAATAAATCAAAACCCGTGGCAAAGCCGAGGCCGGCAAAGTCAAAAGCCCCGTCAGAACCCACCAAACCATAACGCGCCATCGATTCCATCTCGGGGAGGTTGTCAATGACCAAAGAAATGGACTACTTCAAATCGTTTTGTAAGGTTAGCAAAGCATTTGGTACAACCATAAAGAAAACGGACCTGCTCAACCTGATTGTCAATAGTGCGATTGAATCCATGGCGGGCAAAGCGGCCTGCTTGTTCCTTGCGGATGAGCATGAGGACTACTTTGTCCCAACGGCCCAATCCGGGCTCTCACACAACTACCTGCATGCCAACCCGCTTAAAGCCCGTAAAATTGTATCGGCTTTGGAAAAAGAAGGGCATCTTTACTTCGCGGATGCCACTTCCGATCCGCGTCTGGAGCATCACGAAGCCAAAAAAGCGGAAGGGATTGCTTCCATTCTGACCGTTCCCGTGAGGGTAAAAGATCGTATCATCGGCGTACTCAGCTTATACACGGCATCTCAGCGGCAGTTCATATCCGATGAAATTGAATTTTTGCAGGCATTGGCGGATCAGGGTGGCATTGCCATCGAGAACAACCGTCTGCGGCGGCGGATGCAGAAAAACGCCATGCTGTTTCTGGAACTGGCATCCGACATCAACTCGTCACTGGACATCAAGCTGATACTCAGCAATCTGACGTCCAACATCTGCAAAACATTGGGTATGAAGGCGGCGCATATCCGCCTGTTGGACGAAGAGACCGGTTTGCTGAAACTGGTGGCCAGCTATGGCCTCAGCGATGAATTTCTCGAAATGGGCGCAACCACCACGACGGAAACCGCCCAACGCGCCCTGAAGGGCGAGACCATTGTGATCAGCGATTCCACCACCGACGAACGCATTAAATTCAAGGAACTGATGAAATCCGAAGGTGTCGTCTCGATGATTGTCACCCCGATCCTGGCCCGTGACCAGGTGATCGGCGTGATGCGTTTATATAGCGAGGTAGAGCGGGAATTTCCATCGGATTTCATGGTGATGGTGGAATCCCTGGCCCATCAGGGCGGCCTGGCCATCCAGAATGCATCCATGTATCTGAAGTTGCAGGAAGATAAAAAAAGCCTGGAAGAAGACATCTGGAGCCATCGCTCATGGTTTTAGCCTAGCACTTGGGGCTCATGGTTTTTATCGCAATAGATATACCAACTTCTTATGCATGACGACCCGGCATATAGTAGTATTCATATCTATAATGAAGACGCTGGTTTTTTAAAATTGAGTGTCCGAAAACTCTTGGTATCCGATATTCCAAAGATATCAGACTATTTCTTAAGATCAGATCCTAAATTTTTATTCAATATCGGGATTGACCATAAGAAGCTTCCATTTAAAGAAGAATTTTACGGATTCCTGATGAAAGAAATAGACAGTTCGTCAAGACAAAAGCAAAGTTGTCATATCATATGGGAGATAAACGGAACACCCATTGGCCATTCAAGCATCAACAAGATCGTTTATGGTAACGAAGCATACTTGCATTTGCATATATGGAATCCGGAAAGAAGGTATAACGGAAACGGGACGTTATTCATCAAAGCGTCTATTACTTTATTTTTTAAAATGTTTAATCTTAAAAAATTGTTTTGCGAGCCCTACGCGTTAAACCAAATGCCTAACAAAATATTAAATAAGCTCGGTTTTGAGTTCGTAAAATATTACGAAACAACACCTGAACTGATTAACTACCATCAGGCAGTCAACCAATGGGTGTTGACCATAGGAAAGTGGTTACATAAAACACATCCATACTATTAAAACCCTGTGAAACCACCCGTAGTTTTCACTGTCCATAATGGTTGGCCGTTAAGGGTATCAAAGCAAAAGGGGTTACAGATTTTTGTCTCTGTAACCCCTTTGATTTCTATTGGTCGGGGCCGCAGGATTTGAACCTGCGACCCCAGCAGCCCGAACGCTTCCTACTTCTAAGGCGATTTCTGTCAAAGAATATACCCGCCTGCTTGTCTTTTCATCCGTCTTCTGCGTTGGGCGTTTCCACACATAGCCCCACTATGCGTAAAAAAACCCGCCTTGAATACGAATGAAAATCCTGCGCATCCTGGTATATTCTTATCCGCCAATCGCCTAATTGCTTAATCGTGACAGCGCACCAACCAATAGAAATGAAAGAAAAAGGGGGTAAAGTCTGTTTTTGATTTGTTCGGGAATGCCCCTCTATCCGTATTGATTTGTTGCAATCAGACGGATATTTATTGCACTTGATAAAACCTCGGGCTATGCCCGAGTGACCCGAAGAGGTTCGGACCGGTCCGGCAAGGTGCGGTGGACCCCAAAAACTGGACAGTGTGCTAAGCTATAAGTCAGACCAAAATCAGGAGGATCTGACAATGGGTAACAAACGCAAGACACACAGTCCACAGTTCAAAGCAAAGGTCGCTCTGGCGGCTATTCAAAACGATGAAACTACCGCACAGCTGGCCAGTCGGTTCGGAATCCACCCGACCATGGTATCTAGTTGGAAACGGCAGATGTTAGAAGGTGTCGCCGACATTTTCGACAAAAACCACAAATCCAGAAAGCAGGCAGAAGATCAAACAGACGAGCTTTACAGGCAGATCGGCCAACTGAAAGTGGAAAACGATTTTTTATCGCGAAAGCTCAGCAGATGACGTCAAAACAACGCAAGGCAATAATTGACCCGACGGATCAGACGCTGAGCATTTGCCGGCAATGCGAGATATTGAAAGTTAGCCGATCATCCTACTATTACCGGCCCAAGCCTGTAAAACAAGAAGACCTGGACTTGATGCGGAAAATCGACGAATTATACCTTGAAAATCCATCCTCCGGAAGTCGAACGATCCGTCGTCAACTAAAGCGCCAGGGTATCATCGTCAGCCGGAAAAAAACACAACGCCTAATGCGGCTAATGGGAATTGAGGCGGTATATCCAAAACCCAAAACCAGTCGGCCTCATTCCCGGCACCGTGTCTATCCCTACTTGCTCCGGGGGCTGACCATCGACCGTCCGAACCAAGTGTGGGCAACCGATATAACCTTCATTCCCATGGAACATGGATACATGTATCTTGTGGCGATCATGGACTGGTACAGCCGCAAAATTCTATCCTGGCGGCTTTCCAATACGTTGGATACAGACTTCTGTATCAATGCCCTGGAAGAGGCGCTGAGCCGTCTTGAGGCGCCCGAAATCTTCAACTCGGACCAAGGCGCCCAGTTCACCAGCAATGCATTTACACAGGTACTCAAAGACAACCAGGTGGCCATCAGCATGGATGGCCGGGGCCGCTGCCATGACAACATCTTTGTGGAGCGGCTATGGTGGACCCTTAAGCACCAGTTCATTTATCTCCATTCATTCGAGGATGGCAAGTCCCTCCGGTTGGGGCTGGCCAAGTGGATTCAATACTATAATCTCGTCAGAGGCCATTCTTCTCTTGACGACAAGACCCCGGATGAGGTTTACTTCGGATTACCTCGTCCATTTGCTGAGGCGGCATGACGCTGTCACACTTTTCATTTTTATTTTTGCTTATAGCTTATTCACTCCGTCCGGCTGCCCAACCTTTGGGGTCCACCTCAAGGCATTCAATCGGCAAATGGTTTTTTGAAAGTCGAACAGTGAACATCGAATATCCAACGCCAAATGCGGAGATCGCTTCGCTCCGTCAATCGGTTAAAATAATCACCGGATGTTGGCGCGGTCTGTTTTGTCTAAAGAGTTAAAAGACAATATGGTTGTGTGACCCCATCTGAAAACGAGGCCTGATACAGGAGACACTAATGAACATTGGGGCGGGAAGTGGTGAGCCGGAACTGACGGCCGGTCTTTCGATTATCCATTCAAACCATCTGGAAGACCTTCGGCAGGTGGCGGTGCGATGGATTTGCAGCCACCCGCTGAAGCCGCTGGAAAATGAGATTTTCCTTGTCCAGAGCAACGGCATGGCCCAGTGGCTCAAACTGGCCATGGCTGCCAATGACGGCTGCGGCATCAGCGCGGCCATCGATTTTCAGCTGCCGGCCCGTTTTTTATGGAGCGCCTACCGCACGGTGCTGGGTGAAGAAGAAACCCCTTACGAATCGGCCTATGACCGGGAGCGGTTGACATGGCGACTGCTGAAACTGCTTCCGTGCCTGCTGGAAGACGACGGTTTTGCACCGTTAAAGCAGTTTCTGGCCGATGATGACGATCTGCGCAAGCGCTACCAGCTCGCCTGCTACCTGGCCGATCTTTACGACCAGTATCAGGTGTACCGCGCCGATTGGCTGGAAGACTGGGCCATGGGGCAGGATCAGTGGCGAAACGCCACGGGGCGGGTAGCCCCCCTGCCAGCCGGCCAGTCTTGGCAGGCTGAGCTCTGGCGCCGGATTCAGGCGGACATGCGCCAGCCGCAGCGCGGTACCAGCCGGGCCGAGCTGCATCAACGCTTTTTACAGACGCTGGCCGCTTTGTCGACGCGTCCTGCCGGCCTGCCGCGCCGCATCATCGTTTTTGGTATCTGCTCCATGCCCAAACAGGCCCTGGAGGCCCTGCAGGCCCTGTCCCGCTGCTGCCAGGTGCTGATGTTCGTACATAATCCCTGCCGCCACTACTGGGCGGACATTATCGAGGACCGGGAGCTGTTGCGCATCGAGTATTCCCGCCATCGGCGCAAAGCCCATGTGCCGGCGGATCTGGACCCCGAGCTTCTGCATCAGCATGTCAATCCATTGCTGGCCGCTTGGGGCAAACAGGGGCGCGATTATATCGGTCTGCTCTATGGATATGACCGTCCTAATGCCTACCGGCAAAACTTTGCTGAAATCGATCTGTTCCAAGACTTCGTAGCGCCAGACCAGGCGGGCCATCTGCTGCAGCAGGTACAGCAGGCGATTCTGGACCTGCAACCATTGCCGGCGGCCGACCAGGAAAAACCATCGGTTGCACCGGACGACCGGTCCATCAGCTTTCAGTTGGCCCACAGCCGCCAACGGGAAGTGGAAATTCTGCAGGACCAGTTGCTTGCTTGCTTTAAACAGTTTCCTGATCTGAAACCCCGCGACATCATTGTCATGATGCCGGATATCCGTGCCTATGCCCCCCACATCGAGGCGGTATTCGGCAATCTTCCGCCCGAAGATGAGCGCTATATCCCCTTCACCATCGCAGACCAACCGGAACGTGCCAGTCTGCCGGTACTGGCGGCGCTTGAAAAATTGCTCCATTTGCCGGATCTGCGCATCACCGTCGGCGACATCATGGATCTATTGGAAGTCCCCGCCTTGCGGGACCGTTTTGCACTGGCGGAGGCGGATCTGCCCAGACTGCACAGCTGGATCGAGGGGGCCGGTATCCGGTGGGGCCTTAACAGCGACCATCGTCAGAGCTTCGACCTGCCTTCCGGGCTGGAGCAAAACACATGGCTGTTCGGGTTGCGCCGCATGCTGCTGGGGTATGCGGTCGGCACCAGCGTGCCCTGGCGGCAGATTGCCCCCTATGATGAAATCGGCGGTTTGGAAGCGACACTGGTCGGCCCGTTGGCCGCCATGCTGGAGCAGTTGGAGAAGTACTGGCAACTTTTGCTCAATCCGGCCACGGCCGATGAATGGTGCCAGCGGATATTGGATCTGTCCAAAGACTTTTTCCGTCCGGCCGGCAGCCGGGACCAGCTTACCCTGAGACGCCTGGAAGAGGTGTTGGACCAATGGCTGAATGCCTGCACGGATGCGGAGCTTGACGGTCCGTTAACCCTTCCGGTCGTACGTAGCGCCATTTTAAGCGCGCTCACCGATGCCAGCATTTCCCAGCGGTTTTTGGCAGGCATGGTCAATTTCGGTACCTTGATGCCCATGCGGGCCATTCCCTTTAAAGTGGTTTGCCTGCTGGGAATGAATGACGGGGAGTACCCGCGCAGCCGTCTGGCCCCTGATTTTGACTTGATGGCCGCCCCCGGACACTACCGCCCCGGGGATCGCTCCCGCCGCGAAGATGACCGCTACCTGTTTCTGGAAGCCCTTCTTTCCGCCCGGGAAAAGCTTTACATCAGCTACATCGGCAAAAGCGTGCGCGACAACAGCCCCTGCGTGCCCTCGGTGCTGGTGGGCCAGTTGCGGGACTATCTTGAGTCCGGATGGGCGGCGGCCGGGGACCCGGAAAGCGGGGACCGGTTGCTGGCCCAATTGACTTGCCAGCACCCGCTGCAGCCGTTCAGCAGAACCTATTTTCAACCGGCAAGGGCGCCGGGCCTTTTTACGTATGCCCATGAATGGCGAAAAATTTTTGATACCGCAAAAGAACCGCAGACAGTCCAGTCGCTGGGTCCGCCGCAGTTTGAGTCCCGTTTGACACTGGAGCAGTTGATCCGTTTTTTAAAAAAACCGGTCCAGAGCTTTTTCAACCAGCGCCTGAATGTCCATTTTGAGGATATCCCGGTGACTACCTTGGATCAGGAGCCCTTTGTCCTGGACCATCTGGCCCCTTTCGGCCTGGGCGTTAAACTGCTGGAGGCCGGTCTGGCCGCCGATCCAAAGGAGAGGTCGGCCGCCGTTGAACAGGCGGTGCAGCACATGCGCCTGACCGGTGAACTGCCGATGCACGGCTTTGGGGAGAGGGCCGCCGCCGAATTGGTCCGGCCCGTTGAGCAGATGCTGGCCCACTATCTTCGCTTGCGCGAACAGTTCCCCCATAAGGCCAGAACAGTGGAAATCGATCTGGCCGTTGATCTGGACAATTGTGGCGACACCAGCCTTCAGGACTGGCTGACCGATCTTTACCAGGTCGACTCGGCCGCTGCCCCATCGCCGTCTGAAAGCTATGCCCGCTGGCATTTTTACCCTCATACGACGTTGGACAAAAAGGGCCAATTTTTTCGCCTGGACAGCCTGATTCCCCCGTGGGTGCACCATCTGGCCGGATGCGCCCAGGGCCTTCACCTGACCAGCTATCTGGTGGCGCCGGATGGTCTGGTCAGACTGCCACCCCTGGACCGGGAGCCAGCGCGCCAAATGATCCAAACCATCATCGCCAACTGGTGGTCCGGTCTGCAGGATCCCCTTCCCGTGGCAGCCAAAACCGCACTGGCCTATCTGCTGGCCGAGCCGGATGCCGATCCGGAAAAAGCCGTCCGCACCGCCCGCAATGCTTATCAGGGCAATGCCTATAACTTTTCCGGCGAGCTGGGCTACAGTCCTTACCTGAAGCGCGTCTACCCTGATTTCGAAGCGATCTGGCAAGCCGAGAATAACCGTTTTACTGTTTTGGCCGAGGCGCTCTATGCGCCCATGGTCCAATCTTATGTGCAGGAGCACTAAGCATGGCTTACCCACTCAATACGCTGACCTTTCCCCTGCACGGCAATCGATTGATTGAAGCCAGTGCCGGTACCGGCAAGACCTATACCATTGCGGCCCTGTACCTGCGTCTGGTGCTGGGGCATGGCGGTGAGAACGGCTTTGTCCGGCCGTTGACGCCACCGGAGATTTTGGTGGTGACCTTTACCAATGCTGCCACGGAAGAGCTGCGCGACCGGATCCGTTCCCGGCTGACCGAGGCGGCCGCCTTTTTCCGCAGGCAAGGCAGCGGTGATGATTACCTGCTCTCCTTGCGCGAAGCGTTTCCGGCGTCCCAGTGGCCCGCCAAGGCAAGACAGTTGGAACAGGCGGCCCAATGGATGGACGAATCGGCCATCTTCACCATTCACTCATGGTGCCAGCGCATGCTTCGCCAACACGCGTTTGACAGCGGCAGCCTGTTTGATCTGGAGCTCGAAACCAATGAACAGCCGTTGCTGGAAGAGGCGGCTTGCGATTACTGGCGTAAATACTTCTATCCTCTGCCGGCTGCGCTTCTGGGTGAGCTGTTGGAATCGATACACTGCGACACGCCCCAGGCCTTGCTCGATCAGGTGCACCCCCTGCTCAATGTGCCGCTGCCATCGCCCGAAGATCCTTTCGACATCCTGACCCGTCGCCAGGCCGCCATTGAAACCGCGCGCCTCTGCTGGCAGAACGATTTCGATGCCGCCGTGGCAGCATTGCGCGACGCACAGGCCAGGAAAGTCCTCAGCGGCGTTAAATACCGAGCGGCTTCCCTGGAAAATTGGATTGATCGATTGTCCGCCTGGGTGGACGGGAATGGCCCGTTGCCCGATGCGGATGTGCTGGGCAAACTGTCGCAGACGGGGCTGCGGGAAGGGGTCAATAAGAATAAGACCGCCCCCGAACATGCCGCCTATTCAGCTTTTGACCGGCTTATCGTTCAACTGGCCGAACTGGTAATGGATGAGGCGCTGTTGATCCATGCCGCCCGGGACATTGGCTGCCGGTTCCGGCAGGCCAAGCACCGTCAGGCCCAGATGGGGTTTGATGACCTGCTCAGCATGCTTCAAAAGGCCTTGCAGGCACCCGGCGGTCAGCAATTGGCCACCATCATCCGCTCCCAGTTTCCTGTGGTGTTGATCGACGAATTTCAGGATACGGACCCGGTACAGTACGACATTTTCAGCAACGTCTACCTGGATCAGCCCGACACCGGCCTGCTGATGATCGGTGATCCCAAGCAGGCCATCTATGCCTTTCGCGGCGCGGATATTTATACCTACCTGAGAGCGCGCAGGGATACCGGGAATCGCCATTACACCCTGGAGAAAAACTACCGCTCCACCAATGCTCTGATCGACGCTGTCAACCAGATATTCTCATTTGCGGAGCAGCACGCCCAGGGGGCCTTTTTATTCAACGATCAGATCCCGTTTCACCCGGTAAAGGCCCAGGGGGGCAAAGGACAGTTTGTCGTGGACGGCAAGACCCTCAACGGGCTGCACATCTGGCAGCTTCCCCAAAGCGAACCGGTGAAAAAGACCGGCGAAGACGGCTACATCGGGCAGATGGCCTCGTCTGCCGCCAGTGAAATTGTGCGCTTGTTGAATCTGGCGCAGCAGCAGCCCCCCCGAGCCGGCTTCGAGCCACCCGATGGCGGTGCGTTGCAGCCCTTGCGGCCGGCGGATATCGCCATTCTGGTCCGCAATCAAAACGAAGCCCGCGCCATTCGCCGCGCGTTGGAGGCGCGGCACGTGCGCAGCGTTTATCTTTCCGACAAGGACTCCGTCTTTGCCTGCGATGAAGCCACCTCTCTGCTGTACTGGCTCAGGGCCTGTGCCGAACCGGAGCAGGAGCGCCTGTTAAGAGCCGCACTGGCGACACCGGTGTTGAACCTGCCGCTGACACGCCTGGAGCAGTTCAATCGGGATGAGCTGGCCTGGGAGGCTGAAGTGGAGCGATTTCGCCGGTATCAGCGTGTCTGGCAGCGCCAGGGAATACTGCCCATGCTGCGGATGCTCCTGGGGGATTTTGATGTGCCGGCCCGTTTGCTCTCCCTGACCGATGGTGAGCGCGCCATCACCAATTTGCTTCACCTTGCGGAAATGCTGCAGACTGCCGCAGCCGACCTGGATGGCGAGCACGCCCTGATCCGGTGGCTGGCCGAACAGATCGAGCAACCCGGCAGCGGCGCGGAGGAGCAGATTCTGCGGCTGGAAAGCGATGACGATCTGGTCCGGGTCATAACGGTCCACAAGTCCAAGGGGCTGGAGTATCCTTTGGTTTTTTTGCCGTTTATCTGCAGCTTTCAGGACCCGACGCGTCGAATCCTGTCGGTCGCCAGGTATCATGATGATCAGGGGCGTCTGGTGACGGCGCTCAATCCGGGACCGGACGCCATTGAGGCCATCGACAACGAGCGTCTGGCCGAAGATGTGCGCCTGCTCTATGTGGCGGTGACCCGTGCGCGATTTGCCTGCTGGTTGGGCGTGGGGGTTGTGGGTAAAGTCACCCAGAAAGACGGGGAGCAGACCAAACTGCACCAGACCGGACTGGGCTACCTGCTGTCGGCCGGGCAGATGATCCTCACCGGGGAGTTGCCGCAACGGCTGCAGGCACTGAAAGGCGATTGCAATGCCATTACCTTGTCTCCGCTGCCCGGTGCCACGGATGCCGTTTATCGCTTCGAAGATGAAACCCCACAATTGGACCCGGCGTTGGGGTTCGGCGGCAATGTGTCCCGCGACTGGCGGATCAGCAGTTACAGCAGCATGCTGGCCGGCGCCCAGATGAAGGCCCGGGCACCATTGGAACCTGCCGCGGCACCGCCATCGCCCGTGGGCGATGGCGCGCCTTCAGCCCCTGAATCGGCGGCCGAAGAACAGTTGCAGGAAGCTGCGGCCGAAGCAGCAACGGCGCGAGGCGCCATGGGTGCCGACCCGTCGATTCATGGATTTCCCCGCGGGCCTGATCCGGGGACCTTTCTCCATGGCGTGCTGGAGTGGGCCGCCGATCAGGGGTTTGCCAATCTGACGCAAGATTCCCGCCGGCGTGAAGAACAACTTGCCGTCTATTGCCAGCGCCACAATTGGGGCAAATGGGCGCCTGTGATGCAGAAGTGGCTGAAGCATTTATTGCAGACCCCGCTCTTGTTACCCGATGGGCAGGGGACGGTCGCAATGAGTGCCCTTGCCGGCGATGGCTATCAAGCGGAGCTGGAATTTATGCTGGCTGCCCATCGGGTGGACACACGATTTCTTGATCAAACCATCGCCTGCGATGTTTTTTCCGGGGCGATACGCCCCGAGCTGAACCGGGATCGCCTCAACGGCATGGTCAAAGGCTTTATCGATCTGGTGTTCTGCCACCAGGACCGCTACTATGTGTTGGACTACAAGTCCAACTATCTGGGGGAGAATCAGCAGGCCTACCGCGCTGAAGCCATGGCGACCGCCATGCTGGAACACCGTTATGATCTGCAATATGTGCTCTATACTCTGGCGCTGCACCGACTGCTCAAAGCCCGGTTGCCCGATTACAGCTACCAGCACCATATGGGCGGTGTGCTGTATCTGTTCCTGAGGGGCGTCGGTGCCGACGGACAAGGCGTCTTCAGCGACAAACCCTCACAGGCATTGATCGAGACGTTGGATGAGCACTTTGCCGGCAAGGAGACGTTGCATGCGCACGGATGAGAATTTGATGGACCTTTTTGACGTCTGGGTCGAACAGGGCTGGGCCACGCCGCTGGATCGTGCATTTGTTCGATTTCTACAGGCACAGCAGCCGGAAAGCCCGGAACCGTTATTGCTCGCCGCCGGTCTTGCCAGCTATCAGTTGGGCCGAGGGCACATTTGTCTGGATCTGAAGGCGGTTTTGGATGACCCGGACGGCGTGTTGTCATGGCCGCCGGAAGGGGACGCGCCAACGGCCGGTCTCCGTCCGCCCAAGATCCTGCTGGCGGGACTGACGGTAAAGAAGTGGGCCGAAAGTATGCAGGCTTCAGATCTGGTATCCACCGGGGAGGGCACGACACCGCTGGTGTTCAGCAATGGGCGGCTCTATCTGCGCAGGTACTGGCAGTACGAGACCGAAGTGGCGCAGGGCATTTTAAAACGCCTTCGGATGCCGCCGGCCGCACCAACGGATCTGGCACGTCGGATCGATCAATTGTTCGGGCCCTTGCGCAACGCCGAGGAGCAGGCCAAAAGCGATGTGCACTGGCAAAGCGTGGCGGCGGCCATTGCGGCGCAAAGTGCCTTCAGTGTCATATCCGGCGGGCCCGGGACCGGCAAAACCACCACGGTGGTTCAGCTCCTGGCGCTCTTGCAGGACATCGCCCTGGCCCAGGGGAATCCGCTGCGCATCTCTTTGGCCGCACCTACCGGCAAAGCCGCGGCCCGGCTGACCGAGTCCATCGGCGCTGCGGTGGCAAAGCTGCCGGAAGCGCTGCGGGATAGCATTCCTGCCGAGGTCACCACCTTGCACCGGTTGCTGGGTAGCCGGTCCCATACGCGCCACTTTGTCCATAACGCGCAAAATCCCCTGCATGTCGATCTTTTGGTGGTGGATGAGGCCTCCATGATCGATCTGGAAATGATGGCGGCCCTTTTAAGGGCTTTGCCCGAAACTGCGCGCCTGATCTTGATCGGCGATAAAGACCAGCTTGCATCGGTGGAGGCCGGGTCCGTGCTGGGCGATCTGTGCCGCAATGCGGAGCGGGCCGCCTATCAACAGCCCACCATTCAATGGATAGCGGACAATACCGGCTACGACCTGAATCCATACGCCGGCAGCGGGACGCCGCTCGATCAGCATATCGCCATCCTGCGCAAAAGCTACCGCTTCGATCAGAACAGCGGCATCGGTGCGCTGGCCCGCGCGGTCAATGCCGGCGATTCGGGCCGGGTCGCTGCGGTATGGCAGCAGGATTTCGATGACATTGACCGGTTGGCGGTAACCTCCACCGATGAACATGGGTTTGCCCGTCTGGTGCTGGACGGCGTGCCATCCGATTCCCATGGGGGATATCGCGGCTACCTGCAATACGTTCAATCCGGCCCCCAGAGCCATGCATCCGAAGATGCCTGGCTTCAGGCAATCCTGGACGCTTTCGGCCGTTTTCAACTGCTCTCCCCATTGCGCAAAGGTCCCTGGGGCGTGGAGGGGCTGAATCAAAAGGTAGCTCAAATTTTTTTCAACGCAGACCTCATCAACCGGCAGGATGGTTGGTATGCGGGCCGCCCCGTAATGATCACCCGCAACAACTACACCCTGGGGTTGATGAATGGCGATATCGGAATCGTTCTGCCTTTTGCGGAGAGAAACGCCTCCGATCACGTGACGTTACGAGTGGTGTTTCCCATGGCCGACGGGTCTTTCAAAAAAGTATTGCCGTCTCGATTAAGCGATGTCGAGACCGTGTATGCCATGACGGTGCACAAATCCCAGGGGTCTGAATTTGACCATGCCGCCATGGTGCTGCCGGAGTCCATGACGCCGGTATTGACCCGAGAGTTGATCTACACCGCTGTAACGCGAGCACGCCGCTATTTCACGTTGGTGGGGCCGGCATCGGATCTGCTGTCCGAAGCGGTGCAACAACGTACGTACCGCGCCTCGGGTTTATCGGATTTTTTTCAGTAATTTATTGAAAAATAAGGAAGGTAGGAACCTCAACGGTTCTGTTCGCGTTTGCAATTGTTATTACTATTGAACTTTTCATTGAATTTGGTGTCAGAGTCTACAAGAATTGTAAAAAACAAGCCAACATCGGATTAATCACAAATTCTGGAGAGTGCCATTTCAGAAATCTAATCTTTAACCTGCCCAAGATTCCCAAGGAGAAAAACGATGAAAACGCTCAACATCACAATAATCGCTATCGTACTCATTTTCTTATCCCCATGTTTGTCGATGGCCGATGGGCGGAAAAACGAATCGGGTAAAGGCTTTCCGGGGCAACCTGGCTACCAGCATGACGACCCTAACTATAGAATGGACACCCGTGACCGCGGACCGCAACGCTTCGAAGATCGCCGAGACGATCGTAATCGGGGGAAAGACCCAAAACGTAAACCTGAACGCTATAGAGCGCATCGAGATTATCACGACTATCGCGGTTACAGAGAACGCCCTTATGATAGAGGCCGCCATTATGGTCACTACAAGCATAAAGGAAACAGATTTGAATATTACGGCCATTGGCGTTCATGGGACGAGTGGGACCGGTATGCGAGAAGACATCCCGAAATATACAAACATGGACAATATTACCGTGATAATGCCCATTTAATGTTCAGATTCTGCGAACCTGTCGGCGGGGCTTGTTTCTTTTTTTCAATTGGAAGGTAATGCACTAAGATTTATCTTTTATACCTAATTCTTGATTCATACTAATCGCCTCCTCTTGGATATTCGCCGTTCACTTTGTCCCGAAGCTTTCCAGAACATTTGAACCTTACCACCATTCGGCTATAAATCTTCTGTGGAAAGGTGCAGATTACATTGGCGTCAAAACCGTTGATGCCGAAGGCCAGCTGGAGCCGTTTCTCGTCAAAATTTTCTCCTACCGACCATCATTGATTCGATTCCTATACCGCATTCGTGCCCCCCTGGTGCGGCATTATCTGATTGTATCATATACGGGTTTGCGATAATGAAATATTATCAATTACCAGTCTGTATCTTTAGATAGCCTGACACGAAATTCAACCAAATCCATGGGGAAGGCCTATGCGCAGGGTGATTTTCAACCAGAAAGGTGGTGTTGGCAAAACGACGATTGCATGTAATCTGGCGGCGCTGAGTGCCGCAGCCGGGAAGAGGACCCTGTTGGTCGATTTGGATCCTCAGGCGAACTCAACGCAATATATGCTCGGTGATAAAGCAAATTCGCTTGAGCTGACACTGGCTGATTATTACGAGGAAACCCTTAATTTTATCTGGTTTCCCAAAGAAGCCAACGCCTATGTCCATGCCACGCCGATCGATCGATTGGCCATTTTGCCTGCTCATGAAACGCTCGGCGAATTAATGGCGCGTCTGGAATCGCGATATAAAATCGGAAAACTGAAGGATGTCCTCGACCAATTGGGCGAATACGATGCTGTCTATATCGACACTCCCCCTGCCTTCAATTTCTACACCCTTTCAGCCCTCATCGCCGCCGACCGCTGTCTGATCCCCTTTGATTGTGACGATTTTTCGCGACGCGCCCTGTATCGGCTCCTTGATCGGGTTCGTGAGGTTCAGCAAGACCACAATCGAAACTTGAATGTAGAGGGGATCGTCGTCAATCACTTTCAGGAGCGTGCAAAACTACCCAAAGCATTGGTGGCAGAGCTAACCGGGGAAGGGCTGCCTATTCTGGAAAACCGTCTATCGCATTCGGTGATCATCCGTGAATCTCACCAAAAGGCCACCCCTCTGGTCAATTATGCGCCCAATCACAAGGTTTCCATTCAATTCAGATCGTTGTTCCATGAGTTGAATGGAGAAGAAAAAGCGTAAACCATTTTCTTGAAAGCATCGGGGTGATGTATCGCAGCCATGCGACGCTAAAAACGAATGCGTTTCTTTTATGCGACTCTGTTGGCAAAGACTCAAACCTGATGCCGTCGGAGTCAGGCGACAATTGAAAAGGGACAACACCGGTTCTTACCAATCCAGCCTTATGGATTGGCATAACTTGTGCTGTAAGGCGGGTAGCGAAAAGCATGCTCCAGACCGTTCAATACTTTTCTAAGGGAGGCACGAATGACTAAAATTGGCCTGATCCGTTGCGAGAAAAATGAAGATCGCTGCCCGTTAACCGGCTGCCTAACCAGTTTGAAAGGGGGTGTTCAGGGCTTTGCCGGCTATGATGCGGCCGAGATTGCCGGTATTTTTACCTGCCGTTGTCCGGGCGACGGGTTGGTTGAAAAGGCAAAAATATTAAAATCAAAAGGGGCGGAAGCCATTCATTTCTGCACGTGTGCCTTCGCTCACAAAGAGTCGAACGAGTGGGTCATGGGCGAAGGGTTTTGCGACCATCTGGATGGCCTTATGGCGCAAGTCGCAAGCCAGGCCGAAATTCCCTGCGTCAAGGGATCGGCCCATCTTCCCAAAGCTTACCAACCGGAGACGGTTGCTCCTGGCTAGCATGACATTTGGATTTTACCATTTGGCCTTGATTGAATCAGGGCGATGGGTTTGCGATCACGCCACCGACCAGAATACATCCAAATGCGATTGCCCTGGGAGCCGCCGCTTGCAGGACTGCAAGGTGATTCCCAACGTGGCAACGATCGGGATAAGCGTCATCTTCTGGAGGGCGATCTTAAATGGAAAGCACACTCGACTGTATTGTCTGCTTCGTTCGCCAGGCGCTGGATGCAGCCAGGATGGTTTCTGCGGATTCATCCGTTCACGAAGAAATCGTTCGTGAAGTACTCCAGTGGACCGCCGCAATGGACCTGAGAATGCCGCCGCCGGTTTTGGGGCAACGTATCCACCGGCGATTGAGAAAAATTTCCGGCAACCGGGATCCTTACCGTGCGATCAAGGCACAAAGCAATCGCATGGCGCTGGAACTGATGCCCGATCTTAAAAAAGCGGTTGAGGCGGCTCCGGCCTCCTTGATCATGGCGCTGCGTCTGGCCCTGGCCGGCAATGTAATCGATATGGGGGTCAGCAGTACTATCTCCTCCGCCGATATCCAGGGTGCCGTCGACACTGCCTTGACCGAACCGCTGGTTGGGCCGCTGGCCACATTCCGGATGGCACTTCATGAAGCGCACAACATCCTTTACCTTGCCGACAATGCCGGGGAGATCATCTTTGATCGCCTGCTCATCGAGCAATTGGGCCCCGAACGGGTGACCGTGGCAGTGCGCGGTGCACCGGTCATCAACGATGCCACGCTTGAGGATGCGACGGAAGCCGGGCTTGATGATCTTGTCCCCGTCGTTGACAACGGATCCGATGCGCCGGGCACCTTACTGGACGATTGCAGCGAGACCTTCCGGCGCCGTTTCGATTCCGCAGATTTGATCATTGCCAAAGGGCAGGGCAACTTCGAGAGCCTGAGCAGTGCAAAAAGAAACATTTTCTTTCTTTTCAAGGTCAAATGCAGCGTCATCGCCTCACACGTTGGACTGCCCCAGGGAACCCATGTCTTGGCCATGCCGAAAATCCAGGCGCCTGTTCATGAAAATTTTTAAGATAAAGTTCTTGGCAAGAACGGAGAGAGGAAGCGGTGTAATCCATACCGTTTTCGACCGATAACGCAGCCCCAATAAATTATTTTGACTGATCGACAACGCAATTGTGCCGTTGATCTATTTGGGGCTATTGGCGTCCCAGAATTTTTTTACCGCAGGTCCGCGCCACTTGCCTTTACCGGATACGGTGGGAATCTGCTGGTTATCAAAATGGCGGGCGATTTTCTCCCAACTGTCGCCTTCGGTGCGCATATTTGCAATCATGTCTATCAGGCTGGGTGGCTCATCCTCATTCGCATCGCTGTCATCGGTGTCACTGGCCTGGGGTTTCGCTGCCGCTGGGGCGGATACGGGGAGCGGCTCGGCGGTATCCCCCTGAGGAGGCCTGCCCACCGTTTCAACACCCTGGGGAAGGGGACCTTCATGGTCCCACTGGCGGCCCATCATCGTGACGAGCGCCTCGATGGCATTGGCAATCCGTTCTTCCATTTTGGTTTGAGCGGTGATCGTATCGGCAATACGCTTTTGGTTTTCCGACAAAACATCCAGGGTTTCTTTGATCAGTGCGAAGTTCTCGTTGGTAACTTTGGCGTAATAATCGGTTCGCCGGCGGTCGTTTCCCGTGGTACGGCGCTGGGGACCTTTATAGTCCGTGTAATCTCGACGCCCCCGGTCCGGCTGCTTCAGCTTTCCGCTTCTCAGATTGTGCAAAAAATCATCCATGGAGTCTCCTTTGTTGTGCTGGGGCCTATAAATCAGCACTGTTTAAATTAGTCAACGATGTTTTACCGGAACGGTGAAAATTCCTATCGACACGGTTTCATGAAGAGAAAATACGATGACCGTGATACTGACAGGCACTGCATCGAGCTGGTGCTAAAGGATGTTTTCCTTTTCAGTCCGGCATGGTGCCTCATGCTGAATTGCGCCAGGCTGTATTCGCTTGCCGTTCTTAATCACGAAGAATGGAAAATCAATCAAATGCAGGGCAAAATGGGCAAGACGGTTGGCTCACGCTTTTGACCGGGATTATCGGTAGTGCCAGGAGTGACTTTAGCCCGGTTTGGAAAAAGTTTGCGATTTTCAACGATCTTCCATGGTTTCTTTCATAGCCTGAGAAGAGATCGAGTACAAGAAAAAAACGGGTGCTGCACGTTTCGTACAGCACCCCACGGTCAATTTATAAAATTCCCGTTCCTTAATTGGCCGGCTGATCACGCGTATGAATGGAATCCGGACCCAGCGCCAGTGTATCCGGTGTGAATAAAAGGGTGGCAAAATAATCTTCCAGGCGTTCTTCCCGGCGGATCAGACTGATTGTGCCGTCGGACCCCAAAAGCAGTTCTTTGGGGCGTAATTTTCCATTGTAGTTGAATCCCATGGCATGGCCATGCGCGCCGGTATCGTGGATGACCAGCTGGTCTTCTTCGGCGATGGCCGGCAGTGGGCGTTGAATGGCGAATTTGTCGTTGTTTTCGCAAAGGGAGCCGACCACATCGACCACCTGGGTAGAGCGGTCTGTTTTGCCGGGCACGGTGATGTGGTGATAGGCGTTGTACATGCCCGGGCGCATGAGCGACGACATGCAGGCGTCCACGCCGACATAAGTGCGATAGATCTCCTTGCGGTTGATGGCGCGGGTGACCAACACGCCGTGAGGGCCGGTCATGTAACGCCCGCTTTCCATAAAAAGACGCGGCATGCTTCCGTTGCGATCTGCAAAGGATTTGAAAAGGGCGGTGATTTCCCGTGACATACGCATTAAATCAAGCGGTGCATCGCCGGGTTGATAGGGAATTCCCAGACCGCCGCCGATATTGATGAATTCAAAACGGATATTCAGGTGGCTGGATAAGCGCTCGACCTGCTCGAGGAGCATGGCCGCGGTCTGCACCATATAAGTACAGTCGCGTTCGTTGGAGGCGAGCATGGTGTGCAGGCCGAACCGCTTGGCCCCGCGATCGCGGGCGATCTCATAGGCCCGTACCAGTTGATCGTGGCTGACCCCGTATTTGGCCTCTACCGGTGTGCCGATGATCGCGTTTCCGGTGCGACGCTCACCAGGGTTGTAGCGAAAACAGATCAACTCGGGCATGGCCGGCAATTTGTCGATCAGTGAGATGTCGTCCAGGTTCAGGATGCTGCCGCCGCCGGCCATGGCAGAGGAGAATTCCTGGCGGGTGGTGTTGTTGGAGGTGAACATCAGATCTTCGCCAAGTGCCCCCACCCGGCGGCTCAGATCCAGTTCGGCCACCGAACTGCAGTCGAATCCAAAGCCCATGTCGGCCATGATGGCCAGAACGGCCGGGTTGGGCAGTGCCTTGACCGCAAAATACTCCCGAAAGCCCGGAATGCCGGCAAAAGCGGTCTTCAACTGCTGGCCGGTTTCCCGGATTCCGGTTTCATCATAAATATGGAACGGGGTACCGAAATGGGCGACGATTTCATCCAGACGGGGATAGAGCCGGTTTTCAAATGCGACTGACATGGGCATGGTGTGTCTCCTTACGATTTCAGTGCCTGACGAATTCTGGACATGGCGGCGGTGACGTTTTCATGACTGTTGAACGCGCTGATGCGGATGTAGCCTTCACCACAGGTGCCGAAGCCGGCGCCGGGCGTGCACACCACACCGGCGTTTTCCAGCAGCATGTCGAAAAAGGACCAGGAGTCCGCCCCGGTCGCCACCCAAATATAAGGCGAGTTCTCCCCCCCGATCAAGGTATGGCCCAGGGCCTGCATCTCCTTGCGGATCAGCGCCGCATTTTCCATGTAGTAATTGACCAGTTCCTGCATCTGGGCTTTCCCGGCAGTGCTGTAAACGGCTTCCGCGGCCCGTTGAACCGGGTAGGAAACCCCGTTGAATTTGGTGCTGTGGCGACGGTTCCACAGTCCGTGAACCGAGTGGGCCTCACCCGTGGCAGTGTAGGCCATCAGCGACTTGGGCACCACCGTATAAGCGCAGCGGGTGCCGGTAAAGCCGGCGGTTTTGGAGAAACTGCGAAATTCGATGGCTACGTCACGGGCGCCGTCGATTTCGTAGATGGAGTGGGGCAGTGAGTCGTCCCGGATAAAGGCTTCGTAGGCGGCATCGAAGAGGATGATCGCCTTGTTGGCCGCCGCGTAATCGACCCATTGCTTGAGCTGGTCTTTGGTGATGGTGGCGCCGGTGGGATTGTTGGGGAAGCAGAGATAGATCAGATCCACCGGTTCTGCCGGCAGATCGGGAATGAATCCGTTTTCCGCGTTGCCGTTCAGATAGACAATGCCTTCGTATCGGCCGTCATGGTAGGCGCCGGTGCGGCCGGCCATGACATTGGTATCCAGATAGGCGGGGTAGACTGGGTCGGGAATGGCAATCCGGGTGTTGATGTCGAAAATTTCCTGAATGTTGCCGGTGTCGCACTTGGCCCCGTCGCTGACAAAAATTTCGTCGGCACCGATGTCGGCGCCGCGGGCCTTGAAATCGTTTTCGGCAATGGCCTCCCTTAAAAATGCATACCCCTCTTCGGGGCCGTACCCGCGGAAGCTGCGGTCCTCGGCCATCTCGTCGATGGCTTGGTGAAACGCATGGATGCAGGCATCGGGCAGGGCGCGGGTGACATCGCCGATACCCAGGCGAATGACCGGCGCATCCGGGTGCTGCTGCTGATAGGCTTCCACACGTTTGGCGATTTCGGAAAAAAGATAGGATGCTTTGAGCTTCAGGTAATGGGCATTGATTTGAATCATTGGATACCTCTTTGGGTGCCCCGCCGGGGCGGATAATGGGTCAGCGAATCAGGTCCTGATCGTCAATGGGGATCCGGGCCGTTTCTTTAAAGGTATTCATGACGATGGTGGTGGTTGTGCCGGTCACCCCCTTAATCGGGGCGATGCGTTCCCTGATCAGGCGTCCCAGCGCCTGGGTATCGGTTTCGCGTACTTTTAACAGGTAACTGTCCTTGCCGGCAACATAGTGAATTTCCTGGACCTGGGGCAGCCCTGACAGGGTTTTTACCAAGCCTTGGCCCTCGGTCTTTCCGCTGGTGTGCACCTGGATGAAGGCGACCTGGCTCTTGCCGAAACGTTCGGGATTGAGGCGCACCTCGTAGCCATCGATATACCCCATCTTTTCCAGCTTGCGGATGCGCTCCAGCACGGCTGATGGCGCCATGCCCACCTGCCGGGCGACCTCCACATTGGGGATGCGGGCCTTTTGTTGCAGGATCTTCAGGATATTTAAACTGATATCGTCAATCATTCGTCAATTTCCTTTTGATCGAGAAAATATTCTTACAAATAACATTTGTCAAGAATATAATTCGTAATTTCTTTAAAAATATCGAACGATCCTTTGTGAGGAAAAGAGAAAAGCATTGCAGTGCGCCCAACTTTTGTCTAGATTCCAGGCAACTATCTCTTCTACAGGAGTTGAACATGTTGAAATTGGTCATCATCGGTGCCGGCGGATGTGTCGGCGCCATCCTCCGGTACCTTGTTGCCGGTATGGTCCACCAGTTGGCCCAGGCATCCGCTTTCCCGGTGGGAACCTTGACGGTCAACGTTGTCGGCTGCCTGCTGATCGGTATCGGCGGCGGGCTGATGGAGAGCCGGCAGCTTTTTTCCCCGGAATGGCGGGCGTTTCTTTTTGTTGGTGGATTGGGGAGCTTTACCACCTTTTCCACTTTCGGTCTGGAAACCTTCAACCTGGCCAAAGACGGGCAATGGCTTTCCTCTTGCGGGAATGTGGGCATCAGCCTGGCTTTGGGGTTGGTGGCCGTTCTCGCCGGCCACATGCTCTCCCGACTGATCTGATCCTGAATAGGAGGAAATATGAACATGATTCAAGAGGACGGCCAACTGCTGCGGATATTCATCGGCGAAGCCAACAAACATGACCGCATGCCCCTGTACGAATGGATTGTCCGCCAGGCCCGGTCCCGCGGGATGGCGGGGGCTACCGTGCTGCGGGGTATTCAGGGGTTCGGTGCCAACAGCCTGATTCACACCACCAAGATTCTGCGCCTCTCCGAAGATTTGCCCGTGGTTGTCGAAATTATCGATTCGCCGGAGCAGATCGAGACGTTCCTGCAGGCCATCGACCATGCTATCACCGAGGGGATTGTGACCGTAGAAAAGGCGCGCGTGCGCATGTATCGCGCGAGTGGCGGGAAGGGCGTACAAAACCAACCTTAAAGTTCACGCCTCCGGAATTGATTGTTTTCCGATATCCGTATGCCTGAACCACCACAGCGGTCCGGGACAGGGGAGGGCGCAACGGTTTCCTGACCCTCGGGCATCGGCTCAGAACCGTAGCGACAGGCAGGTCAGGCCACCGTCCATTTTTCTGAACTCGCTGGTGTCTAACTCGACAACCGGCATTTGCAGGGATTCCAGTTTGTGGCGGGTGTCGGGAAAACCGGCCGGCATGATCAGATGGCCGTTGATCAACAGGGTATTGCCGGCATACGCTTCTGCTGCTGAAACGATGATTCGCCGCAAACCGGCCAGGGCGGGATGGTCGGCAAAGGTGGTGGTGGTTAGTACCGTCTTCTCACCCACTGCGTTGACACTGGACTTGAAATGCAGACCGGCCGCCACGGTAACCGTGGTCCACGTGTAGCCGTAGGCGGCCACAATTTCGCCCAACTGTCGGGCACCCTCCGGGTTGGTCCTGTCGGACAGACCGATCAGAAAATGATTTCCCATCATCAGAACATCCCCGCCGTCAATGGTTCCCGGCGCCTGGATACGGATGGTTTTACGAAAATCGGCCAGGACCTGTTCAACGGAATCCACCTCACCCTGACGTGCCGACGCCCCCGGATGGGTCATTACGGCCACCTCGGGGGTGATCACTGCCGTGTCTTCGACAAAATGGGCATCCGGCTGCCCCTTGAGGGGATCGAGTACGATGACCGACATACCGCAGTCGCTCAGCGTTTTTACATAGGCGTCGAACTGGATCTGCGCCGCTTCAAGGTCGGGAAGGCCCAGGTCCGCTGTGGTGATTCCGGCAGCCATGTCCGGGCCTGGCCGTCTGGTAATGGCTTGGGTAAAAACCATAAACTTTTTATCCTAATGAATTTTCGCGGTTTGCCGATATTCAACTCGCTACATATCGAATTGTTATCGAAGAGGCATTCATAGCAATCTTGTCCGGTAAAATAAACACATTCATCCAAGGTCGTCGGATCAAAAGAATAGAATGACGCTGGGGAAGGCGTCCATTTTTGCTAAGGATCGGGGATGAAATGAATTGACCGTAATTGCGCCGGGCTTGTGTTCGTCTTCAAGGCGCATCAAGGGTTGCATACCGGGAGTATGTGGCCGTTGATGCAACGCGGAAGACGGGCGCAAGAACAAGCAATTTCGTTTAATTAATAAAATCCCCGATCCTAATCCAGTCAGGAGGCAATTTCAATGTTTCAAAAGTTTCGTAACCTTAAGCTGAGAACAAAACTGTTGCTTTCCATTTGTTCGGTCGCCTGGATCGCCTTTGCGGTGACCATTGCCTACATTGGTTTCCATGCGAGAAATATCGCCGAGGAAGAAGCCTTCGACAAAGCGCGTGAGTCGGCCTATCGCTATGCCAACCTGATTCAGGCGCAATTGGGCGGTGCCATGGATACGGCCCATACCATCGCCCAGGCGTTCGAGGGAATGAAACAGCAGGGCGTGCCACCCCGGGATATGATGGATGGCGTCCTCAAGCAGGTTCTTCAGGACAACCCCGGATTCCTCGCCGTATGGACCTGCTGGGAACCCAATGCCCTTGACGGCAAGGATTCCGACTTTTCGGATGCCTTTGGCCACGATGCCAGCGGGCGCTATATCCCTTACTGGAACCGGTTGACCGGTGATATCGACGTCGAACCGTTGGAGAACTATACGGTTGCCGGTAAGGGCGATTACTATCTGGACGCGTTGCAATCCGGTCGGGACGTGGTTGCCAACCCGGTTTCGTTTAAAAGAGGGGACGCGACCGAACTGAAAACAATCTTGTCCGTTCCGGTCCGTTTTGCCGGTAAGATCGTTGCCGCTGTCGGGATCGACATTCCGCTTGCCTCATTTACGTCCGTTGTTGAGCAGATAAAAATTTTCAATAGTGGCTATGGGTTTTTGGTCGCCAATGACGCCACCCTTGCTGTCCATGGAACCGATTCCAGCATTGTCGGCCAGCCCATGAATGCATACGGGTTCAGCCAAACGGTCATCGACAGCGTCAAGGAAGGGCGTGAAGCCAACTTTTTCTCGGTATCAAAAGTCACCGGGCAGAGAACCGATTATATCTTCGTTCCCATCCAAATCGGCGACGCGGAAAACCAGTGGAGCATGGGGGTAAACATTCCCATGTATGAGGTGCTCGAGCGGCCCCGCCAGGTACTTTACGCCACCCTTATCGTTGGTAACATTTCTTTGCTGGGGCTCTTGGCCGTCGTCTATCTGATTTCCGGTGGAATCTCTCGCCCGGTCGTCGAGATTGCCGGCGTCGTCAACAAGGTCGCCACCGACCGTGATTTGACGCTTCAGGTGCCGGTCACCAGCGGTGATGAGGTCGGAATGATGGCCAAGGAATTCAATAACATGATTGTCGAGCTTCGGGATTCCCTGAAGGTTGCGGATGTTTCTGCGACGGAAGTCGATAGCTTCTCTGCGGAGGTGTCCAAGCGGGCAACGGCCAATAGGGAACGTGCCGCCGAGGAAGAACGTCAGATGGGCATCATCCAGGAAACCGTTACCCAGATGGGCGGGACCGCCGGTGAAGTGGCCCAGTTTTCCCACTCCCAGCGGGACGCCGCCAACCTCTCCTACCGGCGGGTCGAGAACCTGATTGAGGGTATGCGCCAGATGGGGCAGTCCTCTTCGGAACAGATTCAGGAAGCCAATATCGCCAGTGAACGTGTGAATGTGATGGGGGAAACCGGTGCCATGGTTGTGGCCACGGCAGGGCGCCAGGGCGAGCAGGTGGTAAAGGTCACCCAGGCCGTCGGGCAGATCGATACCATTGTGGCGGAGATGACCCAGGCGGCCGGTCGGGCCACCCAGCATGGCCAGGAGGTTTTGGCGGCCGCCCGGGAAGGTGCCGGTTCGGTAAAGGAAACCGTTCTGGGTATGCAGGCCATTGCCGAATCGTCAGACAAAATTACCGATATTATTTCGGTCATCACCGATATTGCCGAACAGACCAACCTTTTGGCACTCAACGCCGCCATTGAGGCTGCCCGTGCCGGTGTTCATGGAAAGGGGTTTGCCGTTGTCGCCGACGAAGTCGGCAAATTGGCCCAGCGTTCATCCGAAGCGGCCAAAGAGATCGGTCAACTGATCAAGGAGTCGAGCAGCCGTGTCCAGGAGGGAACCCGGTTGACCGCGCGTTCGGAAGAGGCCCTGGAAAAAATCGCCAAGGGGGGGGAGATTAACCGCGAGGCCATTGATCATATTTCCGAGATGACCCAAACCTTGAACCAGCAGACGCGGGATGTGGCAAGCCTGATGGAGGGTCTAAATGCCCTGGCCGAGGAGATTGCGGGGATGGCCGGTCGGCAGGGAGAACGTCGTCAAGCCGCCCAGACAGCGCTTGAAGCGCTGACTGCCAAATCAAAAACAATTTCCGATCTGGTTAAAAAGGCTGAAAAAGGGGCCGAGGATGTGGGTGCCGAAATGCGCAGCGTGGTTGAGCGAAGTGAGGAGATGAGAAAACTCACCGACCTTCAGGCAACGCGCTCAAAGACCCTCGTTGAAATCGCCCATGCATCGGCGGAGCAGGCAACCCAGACGGCTGCCGGTGCTGGTGAGGTCGTGGGCATTACCGATGAATTGCGGCAGCTTTCCTTGAAGCTGACCCGGCAGATTGCCATTTTCCGGATTGATGCAGAGAAGGCCGGCTAACTTGTCCCATATTGGTTTGCGGCGGCGGAGAAGAGAAGGCTCATGATCATTTTTTGTGAAGAGTGCGGAGCCCGGAATGATTTGAACGGAGATGCCTTGAGCGATGGCCGGCATACATTTGCTTGCCGTCAATGCAGCGAAATGCTCATGATTTCCAGGCCGACTTTGGATGGCGGACTCAATGCATTTGCCGGAATGGTGCCCGGGGAAAGCGAAGCCCCTGAGACCGGTTCGCCGATTTCCATTCTGATTGTCGATGATTCAACGGTGTTGCGAAAGATTGTCAAAGAAATTTTTGCCGCCGATCATCAGTTGAAAGTCGTGGGAGAGGCGGAGAATGGATTGAAGGCGCTTGAGCTGATACCGCAGCTCAGGCCGGATGTGGTCACCCTTGATGTCAATATGCCCGTGATGGACGGGCTGAGCACCATCAAACACATTATGATCAAGTGCCCCACGCCGGTGGTCATGTTCAGTACACTTACCGGGCAGGGATCCCAAGCGACTTTTGAAGCCTTGCGGTATGGCGCGGTTGATTTCCTCCAAAAGCCATCCAGTCTGCTGAAGGAGGATTTGAAAAGCCAACATGAATTGATTGTCAGCCGGGTAAAAAATGCCGCCCGTGCCGGCGTCGATACCATCCGTTACCTTCGGCTGGCCCAACAAAACGACCCGTCACCATCAGTTAACGGGACACCCTGTCGGCATGTGTTTGCCATTGGCAGCACCTACGGCAGTTATGGGGCGCTGCTGGGACTGATTCCCAAACTCAACCCGGCCCTTCCGGCGGCCTACCTTTCCGTTTTGTACGCAACGCCCACGCATGTGGAGGCGTTTGCCCGGTATCTTGACGCCCACAGCCCCATGACCGTCAGCCGTGCCACGGATGGACAGGCCATTCGGTCCGGGACTTGTTATCTGGTTTCCGTTTTTGAAACGGTCACCCTTCAGGACGGTCCGGAGCATTTGAGCATTCGGTTGCGGCAAAACGCGTCAATGGATCCGGAACATGCCACGGATCACCTGATGACATCCATGGCCGGCACGCTAAAGGACCGGGCCGCAGGGGTATTGCTCTCCGGAATCGGTGACGATGGGGTCAGGGGCAGCGGCCGGATCATGGAGGCCGGCGGGTGTGTCATCCTGCAGGATCCGAACACCTGCCTTTGCAGCGACATCACCGCATCGGCTGTCAAACGCTATGGTCTGCCAACCGTACTTCCCGGTGCAAGGATGGCCCAAGCCATCCATTCGCGTTGCCAGGAAATGTGTGAATAAAAGGAGAACGCGCCAATGAATGAACGTTTTGCGCAGCCTGAACAAGTGCCCGTTGAGAGCGGAGCCAACCGGCAGCTCGTTGGTTTCGTTATCGGCGAGGAACGCTTCGGTGTGGATATTCTCACCGTTCAGGAAATTATTCGTGACGTCACCATCACAGCCATACCGGATTCACCGGATTTCCTGGAAGGGGTCATCAATCTCCGGGGCAGCATCATCCCGGTAATCGATTTGCGCAAACGGCTTAAGCTGATGGTCAAGCCCAAGGTCGATGGCCAGGCGTTGTGGATTATTATCCTCATTGTCGAAGGTCGAATCACCGGGTTTGTGGTGGACCGGGTGACCAAGGTGTTGAACGTGCCTGCCGCAAGCATCAAACCACCGCCCGACATCGTCGTGGCCGGCCTGAGAAGCCGATATATCAAAGGGGTTTGCAAATTGGATCAGCAACTCTTGATTCTTCTGGATTTCAATCGTGTGCTGATGGCGGATGAGATCAAGAAACTGAAATCGATGAAACGGGCGAAATTACCGCTGGAGGCATAGCCGGCATTGAAACCGTCCGGCGGGGAACCGATGCCGATCCGGGCTGACACCATGGCATGGGTGCCGTGCGGTCCGGGTGAAAGGGATGGGCAGATGGGAAAAACGGTCTTGGTGGTGGATGATTCCTCCATTATGCGCAAAATGATCAAGCAGACACTCAGCTCTGCCGGACACACCATTGTCGGGGAGGCCAAGAGCGGTGACGATGCCATTGCCCAGTACGCGGCATTGAAGCCGGATATCGTCACCATGGACATTACCATGCGCGGCATGGACGGTATTGCCGCCGCCAAAATGATCCTGGAACAGGATGCCGGTGCGCGCATCATTATCCTCTCCAACCTGGATGAGGATAAATTCAGCCATGAAGCCGAGCAGATCGGTGCCAAAGGATACCTTAACAAGCATAAAACCGAAGCGATTCTGGAGCTTATTTCCCAGTTGTGATGGGCCGGTATCGATCGACGGTTACGATAGATGAAGAGGGAGCGTTCCATGACCGACCATTCCTTGACTGAGGATTTTGCCGATGAGTCCCGCGAGCATTTAGAGGAGCTGGAGGGGTGCCTGCTGCGTCTGGAGTCCTCGCCTTCGGACAGCGAATTGCTGGGTGCGATTTTTCGGTCGATCCACACGATCAAAGGCGCTTCCGAGTATCTGGGGTTCGAGCGGATTGCCGAACTGACCCACCGGCTGGAAAATCTTCTGGACCGTTTTCGGGAGGGCCGGCTTGAGGTGGACAAGGTGGCGGTGGATCTTCTGATCGATGCCCGGGACCGGATGGACGAACTGGTGGGGCAGGTGGAGACCGGCGGCCGGGAAACGGCACAGATCGGCGATCTGCTGGAACGGGTCTCGGCGATGATGGAAGACCCCATGCCGGGGGCGGAACAAGACGCCACGCCGGTTTATGAAGATGAGGCGGACACGGAGCTGTTTGACATCTTTATCGAACAACTGGTGGCGGGCCTATATGAACTGGTGGCCACGGCCGGTCGGTGGGCGGATGGTGGAACGGACACCGAAACCAAGGCAGCCTTGCGGGACCAGGTGGAACGCTTGGCGTCGACCGCCAACTACATGGGCTACGATGCGCTGAATGCGGTGTATGCTGACCTTGGTCTGGCAGTGGAACGGTGTGATCCGGCATTGCCCGGAAACGCCAATGCGGACGACGAATCTTCTCTGGGATCGAGTGTGACCCAAAGCATTGAGCGTATCCGAAGGCTTTTCCCCAAGGCCGATGCGCTGGCCGCCATCGACACCCGTGCACGCTCGGCATGGCCGGGTGATGCCGAGATGCCCGACAGGACCATTGAGGCGCCTCCATTAAATAATGAGGCCGCAGGTACCTTCCTGACGGGATCCATTGATGATGAACTCGATTTTTCCTTAGAAATGGATATGGACGATACCGATGCACCGCCGGCCCGGGACGCATCTTCATCGTCCCTGTACTTTGCGGCCGGGGATCCGCTTCTGCTCAAGGATTTTGCCGATGAGTCCCGCGAGCATCTGGAGGATCTGGAGGGGTGCCTGCTGCGTCTGGAGTCCGCGCCTTCGGACAGCGAATTGCTGGGTGCGATTTTTCGGTCGATCCACACGATCAAAGGGGCGTCCGAGTACCTGGGGTTCGAGCGGATTGCCGAGCTGACCCATCGGCTGGAAACGCTTCTGGATTGTTTTCGGGAGGGCCGGCTTGAGGTGGACAAGGTGGCGGTTGATCTTCTGATCGATGCCCGGGACCGGATGGACGAACTGGTGAAGCAGGTGGAGACCGGCGGCCGGGAAACGGCACAGATCGACGATCTGCTGGAACGGGTCTCGGCGATGATGGAAGACCCCATGCCGGGGGTGGAACAAGACGCCACGCCGGTTTATGACGATGAGGCGGACACGGAGCTGTTTGACATCTTTATCGAACAACTGGTGGCGGGCCTAGATGAACTGGTGGCCACGGCCGATCGGTGGGCGGATGGTGGAACGGACACCGAAACCAAGGCAGCCCTGCGGGACCAGGTGGAACGCTTGGCGTCGACCGCCAACTACATGGGCTACGATGCGCTGAATGCGGTGTATGCTGACCTTCGCCTGGCAGTGGAACGGTGTGTTCCGGCATTGCCCGGAAACGCCAATACGGGCGACGGATTTTCGCTGGCAACGAGTGTAACCGAAAGCATTGAGCGTATCCGGCAGCTTTTCCCCAAGGCCGATGCGCTGGCCGCCGTTGATACCCGCGCACGCTCTCTCCCTTGCGAAGACCCCCTTCCCGCGGAAGCCCATGCAGACTTGGAAACAAGGTCATCTGCGGATATTGATGATGTGCTGGCGGCGCTACCCGCCATCAATGAACATGACCGTGAGGAGCTGCTTTCTAAAACGCTGGATGAAACGTTTGATGCCATGGGCAACGATGGCGCCGCTGATCCGGACCCGGTGGATGCGCAGGATGATGATGACCCCATCGGCCTGAATTTCCTCACCTGTGAGAATAACGAAGCGGAACCGATGCCGGGGCCCGGTACCGATGACTCGGACGCAGCGCCTTTGGGGATCATGGACGCGTTTGGCGCGGAGCAGGCGACGCCTGTCGAGAAATCCTCCCGGTCTGCCGACATGCCGTCCTTGTCTGCGGCTGTAGATGCCGGAGCGGAATTGTGGCCCCGGGCACCGGAAGAGGCCACCTTGCCCGAGGCACCCACGGCTCCCGATGCTCCTGCGCTGACGGATAATGATTTTTCGGAGCCCCAAGCGCAGGAAGTTTCCGAAGAGGCGCCCGCTACCGACGGTTTCGTTGCCCGCAGCACGGTCAGAAAAAGTATCCGTGTGGATGCCCAAAAGGTCGACGACCTCATGAACCAGGTCGGTGAGCTGGTCGTCAACCGGTCTTCCTTTACCCAGATTTTTCAGGAGATGCGCGACCTGGTTCACTACCTGGGTCAGCGTTTTCCCATGGACAAGGGGGACCATCGCTTGCTGACCGGCCTGAACACGCGTCTCATGGACGCGACGACGGTGCTCGGGCGGGTTACCGGTGAACTGCAGGAGCAGGTCATGAAAGTCCGCATGCTGCCCATATCGCGGCTTTTCAATCGCTATCCGCGATTGGTTCATGACCTTATCAAAGCATCGGATAAAAAAGTTCAGCTTCAGTTCCAGGGTGAGGAGACAGAACTGGACCGCATGGTCATCGAACAGCTGGCAGACCCCCTGATCCATGTTATCCGCAATGCTGTCGATCATGGAATCGAGCCTTGTGAGGAGCGCAAGCGTAAAGGCAAACCGGGAAAAGGCACATTGTTGCTGAATGCGTACCATGAGGGCAGCAATGTGATTGTCGAAATTACGGATGATGGTAATGGCATCGACCTGTCGCGGATCCGGCAGAAGGCGATTGAAAAACAATTGGCTGATCGTGAGACACTGGAGCAGATGGACCAGCGGGCATTGATCAACATGATCATGCTGCCCGGTTTTTCTACGGCCGATCAGATTACGCACACTTCCGGGCGCGGGGTGGGCATGGATGTGGTCAAGCAAAGCCTTGAAAAAATCAACGGCGTGCTGAGCATTGATACCCGCCAGGATGTGGGCACCCGTATCCGAATTAAGATCCCTCTGACACTGGCGATCATTCCCGCATTGATGCTCCGTTGTGGCGACAGCCACTTTACTCTTCCCCTGGGTGCGGTTGAGGAGACCTTGCGCATTGACCGCGGTGAGATTTTTACCGTGGATGGCAGCCAGATGATGCACCTGCATGAGGAGCCCTTGCCGCTGGTCAGGCTGACGGACCTGCTTAAGATACCGGTCCCGTCGGCCGGTGACGACGAGGAGAGGCTGTTTGTGGTTGTCGTCAAGGCGACCACCGGCCAGACCGGTTTGATCGTTGACGCCCTACTGGGACGTCAGGAAGTGGTGATTAAGCCGCTGGAGGACTACCTGCAGGAAAGCAGCGGCTTTTCCGGCGCCACCATTTTGGGTGACGGAAAGATTTCGTTGATCCTCAACGTGGATGAACTGGTGGTCATGGCCAGAGAGCGGGAGACGGAAAAACGATTGGCTGCTGCTGTGCTGTAACATGAGATGAATTAACACCTTACGATATGGGAACCAAAACGCCTTTGTTCACCAATATGCCCGTGGACGCGGACAGCGGATTTGCCGGGACGTTGAAGAATATCCAGCTCAACGACCTGATCCAGATGTGCTGCCTGTCTGCCTCCAGTTTATGTATGCGGGTAAACAAAGGTGGCCGCCAGGGAACCATTTTCATTATTGATGGAGAAATTGTCCACGCCGACTGCGGGGAGATAACGGGAGAGGACGCCTTTTATCAGATTTTGGGTTGGCAGACCGGGAGTTTTGAATCCTTTGAGGTCTCCGACCATCCACCACGAACCATCAAACAAAATTATCAGTTCCTGATCATGGAGGCGGCTAGAAGGGAGGATGAAAAAGAACCCGAGGCCCCATCCGAGCCTGCGGGGCGTACCAGCGGCGAACGGATCGAGAACCCCGATGGAAAGACTCGGGTGCTGATTGTCGACGACTCCCCCATGATGCGTAAAATTATTTCCGGAATGCTGACCTCAAGCAATCGGCTAGAGGTCGTGGGTATGGCCGGAAACGGGCGCGAAGCCATCCAATTGATTGAAGAATTGTCTCCCGATCTGGTCATGCTGGACATCAATATGCCGGTGATGGACGGCTCCAGCACGATCAAGCATATCATGATCCGAAAACCATGCCCGGTGGTGATTATGTCCAATCCGGGGGATGGATCGGCAAGGACGATTTTCAATTTTCTGGAACTGGGCGCAATCGATTTTATTGGAAAGCCGAAGAGAAATCAGGATATTCTGGTTCAACAGAAGAAGCTGGTAAAGCGCCTGTCGATTGCCGCCACGGCAAAGGTTGATAATTTCAGGATCTTACGTTTAAACAAGCCTGCATCTCCCACGATAGTAAGCGGTCAAGGTGCGGAGGCGGCCTGCCAATGGCTGGCCGTTGTTGTTACCGGTCCAGGCGGACACCCGGACCAGATGCGCCTTTTGCCTGAATTGGTTCCGGCCATGGCCGCTGTGGGCGGCGCGGTGGTGGCGCTTCAGGGGCTTCCACCGCTGTTTGACGAACCGTTGGCCCAGTATTTAACCCAGCGTTGTGGGTTTACCGCGGCATGCATCCATCGCCAAACCGTTCTTCGCATCGGGAATTGTTATGTTGGCGGACAGGCGGGCCCCGTTGCCGTGAAAAGGGTTGACGATCAGATGGTTATCGATCCAATGACGCCGGCCGGCGCAGATGGCGGTATGTCTGTCGACAGCCTCCTTGTGTCTGCTGCAAAAATTTTCGGCAACCGCCTGGCGGTGATTTTGCTGTCCGGCGCGGATTCAGGCAGCCATGCCGGATTGGAGGCCGTACGCAACGCCGGTGGCCGGGTGATTCTCACGGCACGGGCCTCCGCCATGGTCGCCGGTCCCCTCGATCAAGTGGCCGACGCCGGGCTGGCCGATACGGAGGTCGATCCTGCTGACCTGGTAACCACCGTACTGAACGGGTTTGCCCCCTGAGCCTGATACGATGCCTGATTTTGCTTTGCCAAGGATAGGAACCGCGCCATGATCATCGTGTGCCAGCAATGCCAAACCCGTTTTCATCTTGATGACGATGCCACCCGAAAATCCACGTTCGTCGCCCGTTGCTCGGTCTGCGGTCATCTTTTTTCGGCATACCGGCCGGTGCGGACCCAGGCGATTACTTTCATCGATCTGGAAAAGGTCCGTCAGGCTGAAGCCGACGACACGGTAATGGCGATCAGCAACCGCAAGGGAGGGGTTGCCAAGACGACGACCTGCCTCAACCTTGGCGCTTCCCTGGCCCTGTATGGGAAAAAAGTGCTTCTGGTGGACTTCGACGCCCAGGCCAATTTGAGCCTCTGCCTGGGCAAAAGGGAGTTGCCGACATTCTATGATGCCCAGAAAGCAGTTAGCCGGCCGCTTGATGAATTTATCGTCGCCACCGCCTATCCAAATGTCTGGCTGCTTCCTTCCGGGCGCAATATGGTACTGCTCAACAAGAACTATTTCGGTTCCCGGGATTTTGAGTTCCTGCTCAAAGACCGGCTGGAGACTCTCGAAGCAGAATTCGATTTTATTTTGATCGATACGCCGCCGTCCATCGAATTCTCAACCCTGAATGCCCTTACCGCCGCTAGACGGGTGTTGATCCCCTGTCAGTGTGATTATCTCTCCACCCATGGTGTGGATCAGGTGTTGCGGCTCATCGCACTGATTCGCAAAAAGTCCAACCCGCTCATCGAATCCCGGGTCTTGCTGACCATGCTGGATCGGGATACATCGGTGTCGCAGATGATTCTTTCCAAAATCAAGCGTCTGTACCAGGGGCAGACCTTCGAGACATTGATTGAAATGGATGGGCAACTCAAGGAAGCCCAGATTTTGAGCATGCCGGCCATCCATTACAGCCGTAAAAGCCCTGCCGCCAAACAGTACATCCAGCTGGCCCGGGAGATTTTGGTCGCTACCGATCGGGCAGCCGTGTCTGCGCCATGACTTTTCGCAGTGAGTATTCCCTTCAGCGCACCATGATTATCTATATCCTGCTGATCGGGTTTGCAGCGCTTCTGGTGGCTGCGGAATTTGTCGTCGATACGCATTCATCGGCCTTGAAAAAAGCCCTTGGGCAGAATTTTCAGCGCTATGCCAGCGGCCAGTTGTCCCAAGATGACGTCTACGACCCGCTGGTGCGAATCCGCAACAAGGCCATGATGATGGTGGGTGTCATTCTGGCAGTGGTCGTCATTGTTTTGACCATGTTCATCAAAACCATCACAGAACCCCTGCAGCATCTGATCGAGGTGTCCAAGGCGATCAATACCGGAGACCTGAGTGGCACTGCCGGTATCGATACCCGCAACGAACTCTCCCAGTTGTCGGCCGCAATTGATGACATGGCCACCAACTTGCAAGAAATTGTCATGCTTTCCCGATCGGTTTGCGATTCGGCCGGCCATGTGACGGGCAGCACGTTGGCGCTTTTCGACAAGGAGGACTTTACCCCTGAAGCCGTGCAGCCAATGAAGCGGCAACTGGTTCGTCTGGAATCTGAAATGCTGACCCTCAGTCAGGCGATTGAGTGTTTCAAACTCTATTCGGTGGACGACCAACCATGAGCACAATGGCGGTTCTGGCCCTGCCGGCAGGCGTCGTGATTGCAACCCTGGTGTCGGCCGTGGGGATTGGCGGGGGGATTCTGTGGATGCCGTTTTTTCTCCTGTTCCTACAACTTCCGCCGGAGACCGCGGTGGTTACGTCGCTTCTCGTACAGACGGCGGGCATGGGATCAGGCAGCATGGCCTTTATTCGCAAAGGTGCGGCGGATCTCCCCCTGGCCGGTTTTCTTCTGTTGCTGACACTTCCCGGGCTGGCCTTGGGGGCGCTGTTAACCCGGCGTTTGTCATCGGCAAACCTGGAGCTGGCGCTGGGTATCCTCACGTTGACCACGGCTTTTCTGTTTGTATCGGCAAGCCAGCGATACGCTGAGCGAGGGCAGGACCGCGTGCCGCTAAAGCATGTCCGTCAGTATGGCGCAGTTGTCTCCTGCCTGGCCACTGCCAGCGGAATGCTCAGCGTCAGTATTGGTGAATGGCTGGTCCCACTCATGCGCAGCCGCCTGAAACTGCGTATGCGAGTTGCCGTGGCAACCAGTATTGTCACGATTTTCGGAACCTGTGTGGCCGGTTCGGCCTTGCATCTTCTGATGGGGGCACCGACGGATTTGAAAATATTGGCCTGGGCGGTGCCGGGGGTCCTTATTGGCGGCCAGATTGGACCGCGGGTGACCGAGACGATTAACGAAAGGGTCCTGAAGGAGCTGTTTGTCTTTTTGCTGACCCTAATCGGAATCCATCTGATCTATAACAGTTATTGAATTGCAGCGCGAAGGAAGGAGACGCTGTCTTGGGCGTTCTGCAAGGAAATAAAAAAGGCAACTCGCCGTATACCTGGTTGATTCCATTTGCCGGTTTTGCGCTCCTGGTACTGGCCTGGGCGCTTTTGTCGCGATTCAGCGGCTGGAGTCGGCAGGTATTTCCGGGGCCGCTGACCGTGTTAATCAGCATGGCGGAGCTTGTGGCCGACGGGACCCTGATCCGGCATACGGTGGCCAGTCTTTACCGGGTCACCATCGGATTTTATCTGGCGGCCGGGCTGGGGATTCCTCTGGGTATTGCCTTGGGGATGACAAAAGGACTCAGGGCCCTGGTCAATCCACTGATTCAGTTTTTGCGGCCAATATCGCCACTGGCATGGATCCCCCTTGCCATGCTGTGGTTTGGTATTGGCGATCCCCCGGCGATTTTCCTGATTTTCCTCTCCAGTTTTTTCCCCTTGGTGGTTTCCACCACCATTGCCGTGGATGGGATCAACCCGACCTATTTCCATGTTGCGGCCAATTTCAATTTCTCTTTGTTTGAAACGGTTACGCGCCTGATCATCCCGGCGATCGTTCCCGAGGTGATCACGGCCCTGCGGATGACCGTGACCATTTCCTGGCTGGTGGTGGTGGCTGCGGAGATGATTGCGGTTCAGTCCGGGCTGGGATTTCTGATCCTTGACGCACGCAATGCTCTGCGCATGGATTATGTCATGGATGGGATGGTGGTTATCGGGCTGGTGGGGTTGGCACTGGATCGACTGATGCGCAAGTTGGGTCGCCTGGAGGAGGTCAGCTGGCATAAAATGAGCCATTGAGGAGAATCAGGGTGGGCCGCATTACGATTCAAAATTTGAGCAAAACATACATCAACCGAAGACGCTTTCCCCGTGGTGACGATGACCCGCAGGTGCGTCAAGGTGAACGGATCACCGTTCTCAAGGATATCAATCTTGAAATTGAAAACGGTGAAATGGTCTGTTTTCTCGGCCCGTCGGGTTGCGGCAAATCGACCCTCCTGAGAATTATTGCCGGTTTTGAACCGGCCTGTGGCGGTGTGGTTCAGGTTAATGGCCAACCGGTGACGGGGCCTTCTGCCGATCATATTTTCGTCTTTCAGCACAGTGGTCTGTTTCCCTGGATGACCGTGGCCGAAAATGTCGGGCTGGGGCTGCGCCATTTAAAAAACCACCATTCGCGGCAGGCCCAGGTGACGGAATTTATCGAGATGGTCGAGTTGGAGGGCTTTGAACACCACTATCCCCGGCAACTCTCCGGCGGCATGCAGCGGCGCGCCGAACTTGCCCGGGCACTGGCCGTTAACCCGGACATCATGATCATGGATGAGCCATTCAGCGGTCTTGATTTTCTTACCCACATGAAGATGCGCGAGGAGGTTGTCAATATGCATGCGTTTATCCGGAAGACGATGCTTCTGGTGACGCATAACATTGATGATGCCCTGATCATGGGAGATCATATCGTCATCCTGGGATCCAGCCCCACGGCGGTGACCATGGACCGCATCCTCGATTTCCCGCGTCCCCGTAATTTTGAAAAATCTCCGGAACTGGGCCGTTTGAGAAGTGAACTGTTTTTGATGCTGGGGATTAATTATGCGGTTTAAACCCAATTTCCATCCCGTTTTCGGTCAATGGCCGCTGCCGGTCAAAATCGGTATCCTTTTCTTCGCTTGGCTGATTTTTATTACTGCTTTTCATTATCGATTGAACTGCCACGGGGACGATCGAAGGGTGGTTCGCATGGGGTATATGCCGGTGGTTACGAACTTGGCGGCACCACTTCTGGATCATGTCTCACAAAGCAGTCCCGATATCTTCTTCGAGGCAGTAAAGTTCTCTTCTTTTGCCGAAATGGCCGAAGCCCTGCGCAATGATCATATCCAGGCCGCGTTTATCATTGCCCCCCTGGCCGTTGTGCTTCACCAGCAAGGGGTCGACATTAAAGTGGTGCTGATCGGTAACCGGCATGAGAGCACCCTGGTGGCCAGAAAAGAACTTCGAGTCACACGGATCGAAGACCTGACAGGACGGACGATTGCCGTGCCCATGCGGTACTCCGGACACAACTTGTGCCTGTTAAAGGCTTTTGAGGAAAAGGGGCTTGGCGGGCGCATCCGTCTTGTGGAGATGAATCCCCCGGATATGGC
Organism: Desulfosarcina ovata subsp. ovata; assembly: GCF_009689005.1. Classification (NCBI taxonomy): domain Bacteria; kingdom Pseudomonadati; phylum Thermodesulfobacteriota; class Desulfobacteria; order Desulfobacterales; family Desulfosarcinaceae; genus Desulfosarcina; species Desulfosarcina ovata. The sequence goes on from NZ_AP021879.1 coordinate 402,775, forward strand.
TTCAGCCCTGACAACCGGCGCGCTGGACGCCTATTTTGTCGGCGAACCCTTTGCCGCCCAGACCGTGAGAAGCGGCGATGCGGATGTAGTGGCCCGTGCGGAGGCGTTGTGGCCCAATTTTATTTGCAACCTGCTGGTTGTAAAATCAGATTGGATAGCGGCCAATCCGTCATCTGTCCAAAAGCTGGTCCACACATCGGCTCGGGCGGGCATGTGGGCCAAGGCTCATCCTTTGGATGCGGCCCGAATTGCCGCTGATTACTGGAAACAGGATGTCGGTTTGGTCGAGTATGCCCTGACGATTCCCAAGGGGCGCGTGATCTATGATCGATTTGTTCCCAAGGCGGAAGAGTTGCGTGAGATTGCCGATCTCATGGCCCGTTACCACCTGATCAAACATACGGATATCACGGGTTTGGTGGAGGATCGTTTCGCACGGTCGGCGTCGATGACGGGCATTGGTGAGCTTGGAACTATTCTTTATCCCTGAGCGGTTACCCGGTCGGGAATAAAAATCCAATAGAAAGTTTTGCCGTGGGGTGAATGTTAGGCCCGTCAGTCGTCGATCATTTTATTTTTTACGCAACTGACCGATCTCCTTGCGGATGGCGTCTAATTCCGTTACCATCAGGGACTTCAGGTCATCAATGGCTTGAATTACCGCCTCAATGCCTGTGGCGGCATTGGCTTTGGGTGCCTGGGGGGCAGCACTAGACGCGGGCTTGCGCTCAACAATTTTTGCCTTGAGCATTTTAAACTGATTGACTTCTTCTTGCAGCAACTGCTTTTTTTCCGTCTGACTCAGGTCATCATTGCCCACCACGGCTTCAAGCGTGGAGTAGACGGCCATAATCCGTTTGATGGTATCCGGATGGGCATTGGACTTTTTTTGGCGAATATACTTGCCCAGTGACTTCAGAATTTTAAGCAGCGATTGGATCACCTTGTCCGCTGAATAGCGATCCGCCAGTTTGTCGACCTGGTGGATAAATGCATCCAGGGCGTCATCGGTAATTTCCCAGTCGATGGCCAGGATTGTCGATTTCAGATCCTCCAACGGAAGCTCGGAGACTTTTGCCGCAGCGGGTTCCGCCGCTGGATTTTCCTGGGGCGGCAGTTCATCACTGAAAAAATCATCAAGACGGTTTTCCAAATCAAAGGCGAACGTATCATTCGCTTTTTTATCCACGCTGGTCCCTCCTATAAGAGCTTTTCCCGAATAGCCACCATTGTGGTTGAGATGGCCCTTTTCACGGTCGCAATGACATTCTCTCCCGTAACCGCACTGGCAGTAAAACTGGGCGCCTTGAGTTCTGCGTTAAGGTCCTGCTCCATGGTTTCCAAGTCAAGGATGGGGACGCCCTGTGCCCCCAGGTCCCGTTTGTTATATTGAAGAATGAACGGGAAATCGCAAATATCAATGTCGTAAAAGCGAAGGTTCTCTTTCAGATTCTCAAGTGAATGGATGTTGTTTTCGCGTCGATCGACCATGGAATCGGCCACAAAAACAATGCCATCCACGCCCTTCAATACCAGCTTTCGGGTGGCGTTGTATTTGACCTGTCCGGGCACTGTGTAAAGCTGCGTCTTGACGTTGTATCCTTTGATGGCTCCCAATTCGAATGGCAGAAAATCAAAAAACAGGGTGCGATCCCCCTGAGTTTTGATGCTGACCATGTCGGATTGGATACGGTGCCGGATCCGGCTGAAGATATATTCCAGATTGGTCGTTTTTCCGCCTCTGCCGGGGCCGACATAAACAAGCTTGACCTGGACTTCTTTGGTTTTGGTGTTGATAAACGCCATGTTTGTATTCCGCTTGTCGCTGAATTCAATGAGCCTGCCGTGATCGAAGCAGTTTTTGGATTATGATGACGGTGTCTGTCCGATCAGGAGCTTGATTTTTTTGATCACTTCATCAATTTTCAACCTCAGGTAACCCAACGATACGTCGTTGCCAAATATGGAAACGAGAAGAAAATCATCCAGAATTTTGGTGAAATTGATATTTTCGCTTTTGCCTTTGTGGAAAAGAAGCGAAAATTCTTCTTCACCAATAATGGACGCCATGGCACTTACCGCACCGAAATTGCCGGCCGCCAATGCCGCCAACGAGTAAACATCGTGGCGAACCTTGCCGTTATCGAGGTTGACAATGACATTCCCGGCCATGTCGATGAGGATAACCGATTGTATCCCCAACGTCATGAGATCGGTGGTCAAGGCTTCCTCCAAACCATCTAGTTGTTCCTGGTCCAGGATATAAGACAATGTCTTCTCCTCCTTGCAGCAATCAGATCTTTCCGTGGCTGTCTGCTATAGCGGCAGCGACACAGCGGTGATGCCAGATCGGGTATTTCCCCAACCGTGGCGAGCATGATAACGAACAGGCAGCCAACAAAATCCGTTCTGGCGAACGCCGCAGGCCAAACGATTTGAATGCGGTTTGCCAGTCGAGTGTTCCCAATACCCCTCTCAGATACACTTTTTTGCTTTTGATGATCAAGTTTTTTCTATGATTTTAAGTACCTTTTTTTGATGGCAACGCTTCTGGCTTTAAGAATGGCGAGCCATGAGGATATCTGTTTCTGATTGCGCCTATCGGGATGAAATGACGCAACCGGGTTTCGGGTATTGGTTTAATAACATTGGAAATGTTGATTACTTTTTTTAATCGGTCAAATGATAAGAAACTTGATTTTTTTTTGGCCATGCCCGATAAATTATCAAAAGCCTTGTACCATGGGGAGACGGGGCAGCGGTGCCTTCGTTTGAAGGGGGCCGATGGCCATACGAATACGGTGGGTCGATAGGAATTCATGAACAGGTGTATTTCAGATGACGTGGATATAGTTTTTAAGATAATGTTTTTGGCAAGGCCAGAGGGAGGAAGCTGTATAATTCATACTGCGACGACCGATAACGCAGCCCAAAAACATTATCTTGAATGCTATAGTTTTCATCTGAGATGAAATCCGACTGATCGGAACCCGGTGAAAAATTTTGGAGACGAGACCGATGCATGGATCCAACTGGCAGGCAGAACGCAAGAAAATCCTGGCCCGCCTCTCCATCGCCATCTACAAGATGAGCGATCAACAGCTGATTTCGCTTTTGCATCTGTTCAACGACCTGGACTTGGCGGATAACAATAAACGTTTTGACGGGTCTGGTCTTTTCACCAAGGACAGTGACGGCAATAAGAACCGGCAATTGCTCATCGCCCATTTTTTTCTGCTGATCAATCAACTGAGCGAAGCCGATCTGCTAAAATTCATGAAAAGTTATGAGCAAAAGCGATTTGCCATGCTTCGTGAATACCCGCGCATTAACTGTAATTTTACCCTTGACCTTGCCACTGATGATCGCGCCATCAATTGTTATGCCAGGGACATCAGTGCCAGTGGCGTCTATCTGGAAACATGTGAAGCCTTTACCATCGGGCAGCCGGTATCGCTCTGTTTTTCCCTGGAAGAGAGTCGCCTGGCACTGAAGCTCAAAGGGCGTGTTGTCCGTATGGAACATGGAGGGGTCGGCATCAAGTATGAGTCGATTAGCAGTTACCAGCTTGAAATTATGAGGGATTTAATAAATCGACTCGACGACCCGGACGATTCGGGGGAGGAATTGGCGGGGGGCCGTTGAAATCGGTACCCGGGTGTTATATCTTGATGCTGTTTCGGTGTTAACTTTAAGGAGTTGAACCATCCATGATCGATGTCCGCAGCCAGCATATCGAAGTCAGTCAGGACCGCCGACAATACCCCCGGCTGGAGTTCCGTTGCACGGCCCATTTCAGCCACCTGAAAGAAGGGCTCATTGTGACCGATTTGAGCCTGAACGGAATCTTTGTGGAAGTTGCCGATAAAACCGGCCTTGAACCGGGGCAGGAGGTTCGGATGGCCATTAAGTTCCCCACCGAAAGGCAGGCCGTTCTGTTAAAGGCAAAAATCGTCAATGTAAACAAACGGGGTGTCGGCTGTCAATTTCTTGATCTCTCTACGAGAAACTTCGAGGCCATTCGAAACTGCTTTGATACCTTCAAGGATACCCTGCCCATTGGTTGAACGTCCAACGCGATTGCCAGGGCGCTTTTTATATCAGTGTTTAAGATAATGTTTTTGGCAAGGCCTTAAGGGAGGAAGCTGTATAAAGCCATACCGCGACGACCGATAACGTAGTCCAAAAACATTATCTTGAATGCTATAGTTGGTATTGTGGCTTAAACGAACTCCCCCAAACAGCCTTTCAGATCGGCCCCGCCTTTTCCGGCCGATACGCGCAAAGGGGCTCTTCGGCCATGTAGTTGCCGGTGGCCTCATAAGCCCTTGCCCGGCAACCGCCACAGACGGCGTGATACTCGCAGATCCCGCATTTCCCTTCCAGCTGGTTGAAATCACGGAGCTTCAGGAAGACCGGCGAATGATTCCAAACCTCTCCAAACGTGCTTTGGGTGATGTCGCCGCAGGGGACATCGGTGTACCCGCACGGTTGCACAATCCCGGTATGAGAAATAAAACAAAATCCGGTGCCGGCCAGGCAGCCCCGGGTAACGGCATCGAGCCCATGGGTGGCGAAGGTGATGGTTTTGCCTTCCGCTCTGGCCCGCTGGCGCAGGATGCGGTAGTAGTGGGGCGCACAGGTCGCCTTGAGCTGCAGGGGGGTTTTTTCGCGCTGATCGTAAAACCAGTTCAGTGTGGCTTCGTACTCCTGGGCATCGATGGCCTGGTCCACAATGTATTTTCCCCTTCCGGTGGGTACCAGCAGGAAAATATGATGGGCTGCGGCGCCCAGCCGTTCCGCCAGTTCGAGGATTCTGGGGATTTGGTCGAGGTTGCTCTTGGTCACCGTGGTATTGATCTGAAATTCTATTCCCGCCGCCTTGACGTATTCGATGCCCTGGATGGCGGCGTCGAATGCCCCCTCGACCCCCCGGAATTTATCGTGGAACTCCTTGCTGGCCCCGTCGATACTGGCACTGATCCGCTGGATGCCTGAATCGGCCATCTTTTGCGCCACCTCTGGAGTGATCAACGTTCCGTTGGGCGCCATGACCATCCGCAGGCCCAGATTGTCTCCATATTTGGCAATGTCGAAAATATCGTTGCGCAGAAGGGGTTCCCCCCCGGTGAGAATAATGATGGGCTGTCCCACCGCGGCGATTTGATCGAGAAGCTGGAAGGCCTGCCGGGTATCGAGCTCTCCGGCATAGGGGCCGTTGGTGGCCGCCGCTCGGCAATGCACACACGAAAGGTTGCAGTTGCGGGTCGTTTCCCAAGCCACCAGGCGAAGGGTGTGGCCATCTTTTTTTCCGTTTTTGTGGGGGTGATTCCGATGATTGGGTGGCGTCATGCTGGATTCTTTCTATTGTCTGTTGATATAGCATTCAAGCCTAATGTTTTTAGGCTGCGTTATCGGTCGTCGCGGTAATCATTATACAGCTTCCTCCCTTAAGGCCTTGCCAAAAACATTATCTTGAACACTTTAGCGCTTCAGTGTCCGTTTTCACCTTGTTTATCATGCCATGCCAGCCGGATGAAGATCTTTTTTTTGAAATGACAGCCATTTTAATAGTGGTCCGCAAATGCGATTTGTCAATGTACCTGGCGAAAAAACCGGCTTTAGGCGATTGGCGGGTATATTCTTTGACAGAAATCGCCTAACCCCATGCAACGGTGGGGGCGATACAGGACCGCCGACGGCATTGGGAGAGTTGGAAATCGGCCGTCAAAGGGTCTTGACAAAAATCGAATGGGTTGCTTTATAGTTCGGCTTGGCCAAGGGGAGGAGACCGGCGATCCGTGACTATCGATCAGACAGATCCAAAAACAAATGCTTACCGCTGGCCGCTTTAAGGCGGATGAACAAAACGGCATCTCCCAGGCGGCACAAATTACGTCAATAAAGGAAAAAAGGAACAATGGCATTTCCAATTCATCGTGCGCGACGGTTGCGCATGTCTCCCACGATCCGGCACATGGTTCGGGAAACGGCTCTGACCCCTCACGATTTTATTCTGCCCCTGTTTGTCGTGGGAGGTTCGGACGCGGGTACCAAAAAGCCAATCAAAAGCATGCCCGGCTGTTATCACGTGAGTCCCGATGTTGCCGCCCAGATGGCCCAGGAAGCCCATTCCGTTGGTATTCCGGGGATCATTCTGTTTGGTTTGCCGGTTCGCAAGGACCCTTACGGATCAAGAGCATGGGCGGATGACGGAGCGGTCCAGCGGGCGGCGCGTGAAATCAAGGCGGCGCAGCCGGAAATTTGCGTCATTTGCGACACCTGTCTGTGTGAATATACCGATCACGGGCATTGCGGTGTGCTGAAAGATTGTACTGTCGACAATGATGCGACTCTGGAACTTTTAGCCAAGACCGCTGTCAGTCAGGCGCGTGCCGGTGCAGATATGGTTGCCCCATCGGACATGATGGACGGTCGCGTGGCGGCGATTCGTCGGGCTCTTGATGAAAACGGTTTCATCAATAAGCCGATCATGTCCTATGCCGCCAAATATGCGTCTTCCTTCTATGGCCCGTTCAGGGAGGCAGCTGAATGTGCGCCTAGCTTCGGGGATCGAAGAGGGTACCAGATGGACCCGGGAAATGCCCGCGAAGCCATCCGCGAAGTGGCCCTGGACATTGAGGAGGGTGCTGATATCGTAATCGTCAAACCGGCGTTGCCCTATCTTGATATCATCAAAATTACCCGCGACACGTTTTCCGTTCCGGTTGCCGGATACCAGGTTTCCGGTGAATACGCCCAGATCAAGGGTGCTGCGGCCATCGGGCTGGTTGATGAGATCAGCAATATGATGGAGAGTCTGACTTCGATCAAACGGGCCGGCGCGGACATGATCATTACCTATTTTGCCATAGACGCGGCGAAAGTGCTGGCACACCAGATGATGAATAATGGCTATTGCGGGAAGCCTGCCGAATTGGGATAGAAAAAACGAACCGGTCTCATCCGTTGAGCGAATGAATTTGACGGAATGTGTGGATGGGACACTCCCAATCGAATTTCCATGATACCGTTGAGGCTGGCTGTGCCGCGCCTCATTTCACACGTACTCGATCCGTGCGATATCCCTTCAGGTGAAAACCACATGACTTCCGGATAACCAGTTCCGGCTGCAGGACAATTTTACTGACCAGTGGTGCGCTTTTCTTTTCAATCCGGTCAACAAGCAGATTGACACTCAGCCTTCCGATTTCAATAATCTGCTGATTGATGGTGGTCAGTTCGATGCCCGTAATCCCGGCAACATCGATATCGTCGAAACCGACCAGGGCGATATCTTCCGGGATCCGCAGACCGGCCTTCAGGACCGCCTCCCGTACCCCGATGGCCATCGTGTCATCCTCGGCAAAAAACGCGCTTGGCCGGTATTTCATGGCCAGGAAGTCACGCGTCGCCGCCATGGCCAATTTTCTGGAGTAATTGCATTTTGCGATCATTTTGCCATCAGGCTCGATTCCGCAATCGAGCAGTGCCTGGCCGGCCCCAGCCGTGCGATCCACCATGGTCGATGTCCGCTCATCACCGGCAATGATTCCGATGCGGTCATGGCCTAATCGATAAAGGTGCTGGATGGCCTGGTAGGCCCCTGAAAAATTATCCACCGTAACGGAAACAATTTGATCGTTCATGCCATTGATATGGATATGCCGGACCGCAGTTACAAATGGGAACGACTCCTCGATCAGCTGGATGACATAGGGATCGTCGTCAAGCATGGTTGTGAAGATAATACCGTCCACCCCTTTGCCCCGCAGGATTTTCAGGTGCTTGACTTTTAAATCCACATCGTCACCCACATTGCAGAGAATGACGTTATATCCACAGTCGTTTGCCGTTTCGCTGATACTTTTGGCCAGTTGCGGGTAAAACGGGTCGGCAATATTCTTCATGAAGAGGCCCAATGTGTAGCTTCTTTTGCTCCGCAGGCTTCTGGCGGTGAAGTTCGGTTCGTAGTTAAGCGTTTCCGCAAGCCGGAAGATTTTTTCGCGGGTCTTTTTACTGACGCCTGGCCGGTTGTTTAGCGCCAGGGAGACGGTCGTCGGGGTTACGCCGGCTGCCTGGGCGATGTCCTTGATGGTTGTTTTCGTTGGTTTGGATTCCTGCATTTCAGATGCGACCACTGAAAGATTAAACGTTAAACTCGAATTCGCAATACAATACGCGTTGACTCTCTAAAAATATTCAAATTATAGATGCGGGTCAAGCTTATTCTCGATAATTTGGCCGACATAAATGTAAAAAATCGATTTGTTGGCTACAAACAAGGAAGAATTTAAAAAAATCCATCGGATTTTGTCTTGACACTGTTCAGGATTGGATTTAATTAGCTTAAACGTTAAATATAAATCAAGGCGTTTTTTTGATCCGTTAACGCGGAAATAAAAGGAAATTGAAACAAACGATAGGAAAATGACCCAAAGAGAAATTTTTACCCTTCTTTTTTTCAGAAGCCTATGGGTGAAAGCGACCCTATTGAACTGGCGCGAGAGAAACTGCCATGCGAAGCAATAATACGGTTTATCCGTATATCCCGAACTCAGCCCCCAAGACCAAGGAACGGATGATGAATGCCCTTGGGGTCACGGAAATCATGGACCTTTTTGAAGCGATTCCGGACCATCTCAAATATACGGCACCGCTGGACCTGCCGGAGCCGATTCGGGATGAGTACTCCATCCGCAGGCATCTTGAAACCCTGTTGAATCGGAATCGAAACTGCCAGGATTTTATCAACTTTTTGGGGGCCGGTTGTGCCCAGCATTTCGTTCCTGCCGTTTGCGACGAGGTTAGCGGAAGAGGAGAATTTCTCACCGCCTATGCAGCCGAGTTCTATGCCGATCATGGAAAATGGCAGGCGCTTTTCGAGTTTTGCAGTCTGCTGGCGGAGTTGCTCGATGTGGACGTGACCAGCGGCTTTCTTTATGACGGGTTGCAGGCCGTGGCCACGTCGTTGCGGATGGCCTGCCGGATGACCGGGCGCAACGAAATTTTGATTCCGGGGACTGTTTCCAGGGATGCCCGCAGGGTGTTGGATAACTACATGGCCGGTATTCAGGGCCCTCAATTCCATATTCGCACCATAGGATTCGACAGGGAAAGCGGACAGATGGATTTGGCGGACCTCAGCGCGCGGATATCGAAAAAAACCGCCGCCGTGTTTGTCGAAAATCCATCCTATCTCGGGTTCATTGAGCCTCAGGTCGAGGCGATCGGAGAGATCGCCCGCCGTCATGGATCTGAATTTGTTGTTTCGACGGATCCGATCAGCCTGGGGGTGCTTGCACCGCCGGCCCAATATGGGGCGACAATTACTTGCGGCGATTATCATCCGCTGGGCTTGCACATGCAATGCGGCGGTGGCCAGAGCGGTTTTATCGGCACCAGCGGTGAAATGCGGTATGTGATGGAATACAAGGACAAGATGTATGGCCTGACTCCCACCTCCGTTGCAGGAGAACATGGGTTTGCCAACATCCTTTTTGAGCGCACCTCATTTGGTTCACGGGAAAAGGCCAGGGAATTCACCGGGACCTCCAACGCCCTGTGGGCCATTACCGCGGGCGCCTACCTGGCGCTGATGGGACCCAAAGGCATGGCCGAGGTGGGACAGACCATCATGCAGAAAGCGCAGTATGCCGCCGCCGGAATTTCCCGGATCAACGGGGTCCGCCTCGGTTTGAGCGGCCCTTTTTTCAAAGAATTCATCGTTAATTTTGACGGTACCGGAAAGCGGGTCGCCGATATCAATCGCAAATTGCTCGACCACCAGATTTTCGGTGGCAAGGATCTCTCTTCCGAATTCGGGATGATGGGCGAAAGTGCGCTTTTCTGTGTCACCGAGGTGATTTCACAGGCGTCGATCGATTGTCTGGTCGACGCGCTGACGGCGATCCTGGCTTAAGACGGTTAGAAGCAATTATGGAACCGGTCAACCATTGTTCAGCAGATAGGAGTACGAACAACATGCAAGTCGGACACAAGAGACGGCTGCGAGATTTCCACCAAGCGCGTTGGGATGAGGAACTTATTTTTGAGCTCAGCGTCCCCGGGGAGCGCGGCGTCCTTGTGCCTGAGGCCGAAGAGAAGATCCGGAGGGTTGCAGGCGATGGAATCTCAACGATTCCGGCCCACTTGAGACGCAAGACACCGCCGGCCCTGCCCGAAGTCAATCAGCCGCGAATCGTGAGGCACTATACCCGCTTATCCCAGGAGACACTGGGCGTGGACGTGACACCGGATATCAGCCTGGCGACCTGTACAATGAAGTACAGCCCCAAAGTTCAGGAGCACGTGGTGTCGCGCCATCCCGGAATCACCCAGGTTCATCCCCTGCAGGATGAAGATACGCTACAGGGCATCCTGGAAATATACTACCAGCTGGAGCAGTTTCTGAAGGCGATTTCCGGGATGGACCATTTCTCTTTTCAGCCCGGGGGCGGCGCCCAGGCAATCTTTACCAATGCGTCGGTCATGCGGGCCTACCATGCCTCACGGGGAGAGTCTCAGCGTGACGAGGTGATTACAACCATTTTTTCTCATCCGGCCAACCCGGCCGCTGCGGCAACCGCCGGGTACAAGGTTGTGACATTGATGCCGGACGAACGGGGGCTGCCCAGTCTGGAAGCGATGCGGGCCGCTTTGTCCGAACGGACAGCCGGGTTTTTGATCACCAACCCGGAAGACACCGGGATCTACAATTTCAATATCGATAAATATGTCCAGGCCGCCCACGATGCCGGCGCCCTGTGTGCCTACGACCAGGCCAATGCCAACGCTGTTCTGGGCATTGCCAGGGCCAGGGAATGCGGGTTCGATTTGTGCCACTTCAACCTGCACAAGACATTTTCAGCTCCCCATGGCTGTATGGGACCGGCACTGGGGGCGGCCGGCGTGACCGAAGCGTTGGAGAAGTTCCTGCCGGTGCCCAGGGTAACTTACGATGGGAAGACATATCACCTGGACGATGACCGGCCCCACAGCATCGGCCGGGTACGGTCGTTTATCGGGAACGTGCCGGTGGCGCTCAAGGCCTACGCCTGGATCAGGCAACTGGGGGGAGAGGGGCTGCGCGAGGTCGCCAGATGTTCGGTCCTGAACAGCAACTACCTTGAAAAGGAAGTTCGCCGGATTCCGGGCGTGACGGTTCACTATGCGGAAGGCCGGCGACGTCTGGAGCAGGTCCGGTTCAGTTGGGAGACGCTCAAGGAAGAGACCGGTGTGGGCACGGAAGACATCAAACGCCGGATCGCCGATTTCGGTCTGCAGCATTACTGGACCAGTCATCACCCATGGGTGGTTCCGGAACCGTTTACGCTGGAGCCCTGTGAATCCTATTCAAAAGCCGATATTGACGAGTATGCGGCGGTTCTCGCGAAAATTGCCCAAGAGGCTTACAACGACCCCGAATTTGTGAAAAATGCCCCCTATCGTTCAACCGTGCACAAGATTCCGGACCAGTACATCGACGAGGCGGATCGTATCGCCATTACCTGGCGACAATACCTGAAAAAGGGACTGAACCGGGTGCCGCATGAAGGCGACGAATAATCGCAATGCCTCTGCACACGACATTGAAACGGCCCGGGTATGGGGAAAGCCGTGAACGCATGCGCAAATTGGGTGTTATCGTAAATCCGATTGCCGGGATGGGCGGTCGGGTCGGGCTGAAAGGCAGTGATGGCGAAGAGACGTTGCGTCGTGCCCGGGCACGCGGTGCGCGGCCGGATGCTTCACGCCGGGCAACGCAGGCCTTGAAAGCCATCGGTTCTCTCAAAACGACGATCCGGGTGATCGCCTGCGCCGGTGAAATGGGCGCCGATGCATGCCATGATGCAGGCATCCCGGCGACCGTCACCGGCACGATACAGGCAGGCCGGACAAGGGCCGCCGATACGCAGGCCGCAGCCCGGCAGATGCTGTCAATGGGCGTCGATCTGCTCATGTTTGCCGGTGGCGATGGTACTGCCCGCGATATCTGCAAGGCGGTCGGGGAACGGGTACCGGTGATCGGGGTGCCGGCAGGCGTCAAGATTCATTCCGGCGTATTTGCCGTAACGCCCAGAAGTGCCGGCTACGTGGCAGGGGAATTCCTGGAAAAACCGGCAATGGGGTGCCGCAGTGCCGAAGTGATGGATATAGACGAAGACGCGTTCCGGTTGGGCCGGGTGGTGGCCAAGCTATACGGGACCCTTTGCGTGCCGCAATCCGGAGTTCATATCCAGAGCGTTAAGACCGGCGGGATTCGATCCGAAAAGGCCGTCCTGCGGCAAATATCCCAATGCGTGATTGACACCATGGACCGGTCGGACAGCTACTTCATTATCGGTCCGGGGACCACAACCCGATCCATCATGGAGATGCTGGGACTAGACAATACCCTTTTGGGTGTGGATGTCGTTCAGCATCGACGCCTGATTGCCAAAGATGTGGGGGAAGACCGCCTGGTTGAGCTGGTGAAAACAAAACCGGCAAAAATCGTGGTGACGATGATCGGCGGGCAGGGGCATCTCTTCGGGCGTGGAAATCAGCAGATCAGCCCGGCAGTCATCCGCACGGTGGGCAAGCAAAATATCATCATCGTCGGCACCCCGGAGAAACTGCTCGGCCTGAAGGGGAAACCCTTGCTGGTGGACACCGGCGATGCCGCTCTGGATCGGGAACTGGAAGGCTATGTGCGGGTGGTCACGGGAATCGACAATACTACCATCTACCGGGTCGGCCTGGCATATGGGGAAGGAGGTGATCAACCGCTTCCGTGAGTTTCATTTATCCGGCACGCTTGGCCGAACGGTTTCCGTCCATAAAATGGCGAACCGCGATGGTGATAAAATCATCAAGCCATAGTTCAAAAAGATCATTCAACATCCAATGGAGGCACTTTCAAATGCAAAAAGTTATGAAATTTTCGTCAACACTATTATTGGCAGCGGCAATGGTAATGGCTGCTTTCTCCATCGGTTCCGCCCAGACCGGCGAAATCAACGTCGGCATCCTGCTGCCCTTGAGCGGACCGGCCGCGCCTATCGGCGTCAATTCTCTCAACGGGCATAAGATGGCGGTTGAGGAGATCAACGCCAGCGGCGGGATACCCACCCTTGACGGTGCCACCATCAAACTGGTCGTCGCCGATAGCGGCGGAGATCCCAAAAACGGGCTGACCCAGGCCGAACGCCTGATTACTCAGGATAACGTGGTCACCATCATGGGAGCGTTCCAGAGCAGTGTTACCTATCCGAGCACTCAGGTTGCCGAGAAGTACGAAATCCCTTACATCGTTCCCTCCTCCTATAAGCCTGAGATTACCGAAAGGGGCTTCAAGTACACCTTTCGGCTTTGCCTTACCACCGACCTTGCCGGCCGGGAACAGATCGAGTTTATTGATCGCATGGGCAAGCTGTCCGGGAAAACGGTCAAAACCCTCGGCCTGCTGTATGAAAATTCCGACTGGGGGGTTTCCTCTGCGGCCTTGTGGAAAAAATATGCCGAGAAGTACGGGTTTGAGGTCGTCATGGACGAAGCCTATCCGGCCAACTCCGCCACCCTCGACCCGGTGGTCCGCAAGATCAAGCGCCACAAACCCGATGCCCTGCTGTTCGCCTCGTACACCTCGGACGCCATTTTGCTGGCCAAGGGCGTCGCCCAGCAGAAAATCAACCCCATGGTATACATGGGCACTGCCGGCGGTCATGCCGATCCGGTATTCATCCAGAACGTCAAGGATGCCTCCAATTACTACTTCGACATGGCTGAAACCTCCCCGGATATTGACCTGCCCATCGCCCGTGAGACCAACGCCAAGTATAAAAAGCTCTACGGCGAGGACATGAGCGACGACTGTATCAAATGCTATACCGCCACCTATGTTTTGGCCAAGGCCATTGAGATCGCCGGAACCACGAATCCCAAGGATATCCGCCGGGTGCTGGCCAACATCAAAATGATCCCCGGGCAAAAAGGCATTATTACGCCCTATGGGGTCGAGTTCGATGAGAAGGGGCAGAATAAACACGCCCGGGGTGTGTTTGTGCAGACCCTGAACCAGAAGCGGGTGGTGGTTTACCCCTCCGAGCTTGCCCTGCCGGGAGCCAATATCGTATGGCCGACGCCCACGTGGCAGGAGCGGTAAGGATCGGGGATGAATTGCCATAAAAGGGGCCCGGCCCGCCGGGTTTAAGGCCCGGCCCCTTGGATGAAAGGTTGCGCTTCAATGGAATATTTTTTGGAAGTTCTCATCAACGGAGTCCTGACCGGTGGGTTGTACGGAGTGACCGCCATTGGCTTGACCCTGATTTTTGGCGTGATCAAGGTGATCAATTTCGCCCATGGCACCTACCTGATGATCGCCATGTATGCCGCCTACGGCGTCTGTGTCGGGTTCGGCATGGATCCCTATCTGTCGATGATCCTTATTGTTCCATTTTCTTTTGCGGTCGGTTACGTCTCCCAGGTGGTTTTCGTGACCCCCTGTCTCAAAGCCGAAAAGGATGTGCGCGAGCCGGTCAGCGTGCTGCTTCTGACCGCCGGTCTGTGGATCTTCGTCAACAATCTTTTCCTGATGCTGTTCGGTGCGAATTTCCGCTCGCTTCAGACCCCGTACAGCGGCGCCGTGTTTGAAATCGGCAATATGATGATCAGCCGGACGCTGTTGTATGCGTTCTGTTTCAGCGTCCTGACCACGGCCCTGCTAACCGTTTTCCTGAAAAAAACCAATATGGGGCGGGCGATCCGTGCTGTGGGCCAGGACCGCGAAGCCGCCGGACTGATGGGGATCAACATCTTCAAGGTTTACAATGTGGCCTTCGGCATCGGTATCGCCACCCTCGGTGTGGCCGGTGCCATCATCATTCCGATGTTTTATGTGCATCCCTTTGCCGGCGATGTGTATGACATGCGTGATTTTGTGATTGTTGTCCTGGGGGGGCTGGGCAGCGTTCCGGGCGCGCTTCTCGGCGGCATTATTGTCGGTGTGGTGGAGTCCTTTGCCGGTGAGTATCTGAATATGTCCTGGGCGGCGGGGATTATCTATATCATCTTCCTGCTGACCCTGTTTTTGCGTCCCCAGGGAATATTCGGCTTCGAGAAAGACTCGTGAAAAGGAGAAGGAGTCCTAAAACCATGAAAGACGAACCCGGCGTCGGGCTTTCCCGGCTGAAGAGCCCCAACTGGTATCTTCCCATTCTGATGCTGGTCCTATTGATCGGCAACCCCCTGGTCCTTGACAGCACCACCTACATCCAGGTGTCCATCCTGGTGCTCTGGTACGCCTGCCTCACCGCCAGTTGGAATTTTGTCGGTGGATTCGCCGGGGTGCTGCCCTTGGGGCATGCCGCATTTGCCGGCATCGGCGCCTATACCTCGACCCTCCTGTTCATGAACTGGGGAATCACGCCCTGGATCGGCATGCTGGTCGGCGGGGTGCTGGCCGTTCTGGCCGCACTGGTCATCGGTATACCCACCTTCAAGCTGCATGGCGCCTACTATGCGCTCAGTTCCATCGCCGTGGTGGAGATCATCAGGATCATCACGGAGAACACTCAGTCGATTTTCGGCATCCAGGTCAACGGCACCCAGGGCCTTCTGGTTCCGCTCAAAGGGCATGCACCCCTTTATTTCCAGTTCGGTGAAAAAATCTACTTTTACTACATCATCCTGGCCATCCTGATCCTGATTGTCACCATTGCCTATAAAATCAACAATTCCAAGCTGGGCTACTATCTGGTGGCCGGCGGCGAGGATCAGGAAGCGGCCGAATCACTGGGCATTAACGTCACGCGCTGCAAATTAATCGCACTTTCGCTGAGTGCCTTTTTCACGGCCATTGCGGGCACCTTTTACGCCCAGTTGGTGCTGTATATTTTTCCTCAGGGCATCATGGCCCTCAATCTCTCCTTCGAGATCGCATTTATTGCCATTATCGGCGGGCGGGGGACCCTGCTCGGACCGGTGATCGGTGCCATGATCCTGGTGCCGATCGGTGAAATTTCCCGGATTTATCTTTCGGGAAGCCGCTTTCTGGGCATCCACCTCATGATGTACGGTGCCATCATCGTTGTTGCCATGCTCTATAAACCCCAGGGAATGATGGGCAGTTTCGAAAAGTGGTACTGGATGCTGGTCGACAAACTGGGCGGCAAAAGCCCTAACGCCGGATAACGAGGAACCCCTATGAGCGTGTTGGAAATTCAATCCTTATCAAAATCGTTTGGTGGCCTGATGGCGGTCAGCAAGTTCGATCTGACCATTGAGGCGGGGCAGACCATCGGGCTGATCGGACCCAATGGCGCCGGAAAGACGACCATTTTTAACCTGATCACCGGTGCCTATACGCCGAGTGAGGGAACCATCCGCTTCGAGGGCCAGGAAATCAGCGGTCTGAAACCATGGGATATCTGCCTCAAGGGGATCGGACGAACGTTCCAGGTGGTGCGGCCATTTTTGAACCGTTCGGTGCTTTACAACGTCATGGTCGGTGCCTTTTCCCGGTGCGAGTCGAAGGCCCGGGCAAAAGCGGAGGCTCTCGACGTGCTGGCCTTCACCGGCATGCTGGCAAAAAAGGATATGCCGGCCAAAGGGCTGACCATTCCGGACCGCAAACGCCTGGAGATCGCCCGGGCGCTGGCGACCCGTCCGAAGCTGCTTTTGCTCGATGAAGTGATGGCCGGTCTCAATGACACCGAGACCCGGGAGGCCATCGAGCTGGTCCACCGGATGCTGGAAGAGAAGAAGATCGCCATTTTGATCATCGAGCACGTCATGGAGGTGATCATGTCGCTTTCGGATCGCATCGCGGTGCTGCATCACGGACAGAAGATCGCCGAAGGGACGCCCGACCAGGTGGCCAGGGATCCCAAGGTCATCGAAGCTTACTTGGGAGATGAATATGTCGCTGCTTGAGATCAACAACATCGATGTGTTTTACGGGCAGGTCCAGGTCCTGCACGACTTGTCCCTCAGCATCGATGACGATGAAATCGTCGTGATCATCGGGGCCAACAGTGCCGGCAAGAGCACGCTGATTAGAACCTTGTCCGGCCAGAACCCGGTGGCTGCCGGTCATATCCGCTTTGGCGGTCAGGCCATCGAAAACCGGCCGTCGCACGAGATCGTGGAAGCCGGAATCGTCCAGATTCCCGAGGGACGACGCCTCTTCCCGTTCATGACCGTGGAAGAGAACCTCATGCTCGGCGCCTACAACTCCAGGGCCATGCCGGAACTGAAACAGACCCTGCAAGAGGTCCTGGAGCTGTTCCCCCGGCTTGCCGAAAGACGGCATCAACTTGCCCGGACGATGAGCGGCGGGGAACAGCAGATGGTGGCCATTGCCCGGGGGTTGATGGCCAAACCGAAACTGCTGATGTTCGACGAGCCTTCCCTGGGCCTGGCGCCCCTTCTGGTCAAGGAAGTCTTCAACATCATCCCCAAGGTGCGTGAGCAGAAGATTCCGGTGCTTCTGGTCGAGCAGAACGTCAAGCAGTCCCTGGCACTTTGCGACCGGGGGTACGTGCTGGAAAACGGCAGGATGGTCATCCAGGGCAGCGGCGAGGAACTGCTCAGGAACAAGGATATTAAAAAGGCTTACCTGGGGGCTTGAAAGTACTATCTGCCGTCCATCCACAAGTGGTCGATGATCCTGTTTCTTGACAGACACGATCCGTGTTTACATCTATTTTGCTGACGGACGCAACCTTGTCCGACAAACGACTTAGGATCGGGGATGAAATTAATTTCATCCCCGATCCTAAACGGGAGAGACGATGGGAAAATTATCTGGGAAAGTGGCCATTGTTACCGGCGCGGCAATGGGCAACGGCGAGGGCATGGCCCGGGTGATGGCCCGGCACGGCGCCCATGTCGCCTTATGGGACCGGTCAGACAGCGTGTTTGCCACGGCCCGGGCCATGCAGGATGAAGGCCTGTCGGCAAAACCATACAAGGTGGATGTCACCCGGTTTGAGGCCTGTTGTGAGGCGACCGATGCGATCCTCCAGGCCAACGGGCGGATCGACATCCTCTGCAACAATGCCGGTGTGGCCCGGCTGGCCAATTTTCTAGAAATGGACGACAATCTGCGGGACTTTCATTTCAGCGTCAATATCATCGGGGGCTGGAACGCCACCAAGGCCGTGTTGCCATCCATGAAGGCGCGCCGCTACGGAAAGATTGTCAATATGTCTTCGGTAACCGGACCCATGGTCGTCGATGAAGGGATGAGCGCCTATGCGACCTCCAAGGCGGCGATTATCGGATTTACCAAGGCCCTGGCCCGAGACATGGCGAAATACGGTATTAATGTCAACGCCATCTGCCCGGGATATATTCTTACCCCCATGGTGGAACATACGGCCCGTGAATCCAATCCTTCCGATCCGCAACGCGTGATTGCGGGCATTGCCGCCGGCGTTCCCCTGGGGCGTCTGGGTACACCGGCCGAAATCGGAGAACTGGCCGCGTTTCTTGCCAGTGACGAAGCCAGCTATATTACCGGGACCCAGATTGTCATTGACGGCGGCAGTACCCTGCCGGAAACGATGACAGTGGGTGCATGAAGACGGTTTGCATCGGGCTCCGGTAGCCTGCCTGTTGATTGCTTCCTGAAAAGCGAGTGGTTAAGAAAAAGATTAACGCGCCCGGTCTGGGAGAAACGCTGGAGTGAACACAACAGATTTACAACCCAAAGCAAAGCAAAGCAAAGCAAAGCAAAGCAAAGGAGAGAAAGATGAGAAGACTAAGTTTTGTGTATTGTATTGTTATTCTGTCGATCAGTTTTATGGTGACCAATTTAACAACTGTTACAGCGGAGGCTTGGTCAAATTTCAAAGTTTATAATTTCGATAGCGGCAAGCCCGTAAAGGTTGATATCAGTCCAGCTGAAAAAGCAAGCAAGCCGTGGAAATTATATGCGTTACTTCCCCACATGAAGGATGGCTATTGGGTTTCTGTCAATTACGGACTGGTTGAGGAAGCAAAACGTCTGGGTGTAAAATTGACGATACTTCAAGCCGGCGGCTATAGCGAAATGGCAAAGCAAGTAAATCAATATGATGATTGTTTGTCTACTAACCCAGATGCAATTCTTATCGCTCCGATCGCGGAGTCTGGACTTGCAGCTAAAATAGAAAAAACAGCAAAGACTGGATTGGTACAGATAGGTTTTGTGAATCCGATAAAAACAGCGCCAGTGACCTCTAAAATATTTGTTGATTATGCTACCAAAGGCCGACAGACAGGTGAATATTTAGCCAAGCTTTTTGTTGAAAGAAAAGGGAAAGTTGTCGCATTTCCTGGCCCTCAGGGTTCAGGATGGGCCGAGGCGTATTTAAACGGGTTCCATGAAGCGCTTGAAGGCAGTACGGTGGACATTTTGGCAGATAAATTCGGCCCGGCTGGTGTAGCGGAATCATTGATACTTGTAGAAGATTCGTTACAAGCATACCCACAGATGAATGCAATTTGGGGTGGAGCGCCAGCGGCAGAAGCCGCTATTGGCGCGGTGGAGGAAGCGGGTAAAGAAAAAGATATGGTTATCATTTCATCTTATGAAAATCAAACAATGGTGGACTTTTTAAAAGAAGATAAAATCACAGCATTTGCTACAGAGTTTCCCGTTATGCAAGGAAGAATAGCGGTCAGTATGGCTGTTAAGGCCTTGGAGAAAAAGAAGATCCCAGCATATATGGAAATTATCCCACAGATGGCCACCATGGATAATATAGAGGATATTGATTTGACGACTGTTTTAGCTCCACCAGGATATAGGCCGGTATTTTCGGTGGATTGAATACCGTTGAATAGTGTCACAAATGCAAGCAAATGTGATTTTCAAAGCAACCGAGCACCTGCAGCTTTCAGTTGAAATAGGCTTCGAATGTAGCCCCCTTTGGCACTGATTACCTGTGTCACTTACGACAATAGAATCGGATTTGCCTTAGTAACTATCCCGCCGCTGTCGGCTGTCGGCGGGGTAGCTTACTTTACCATTATTATCAGACTGATTTTTGGTGTGGTTAGATATAGTTTGCAATGACGGCCAAGATAACCAAAGAATACCTGACTCATGATAAAATTAAAGAACATAACGAAAACATTTCCGGGTGTAAAAGCTTTAAACGATGTTGACTTCGAGGTGAACCCGGGTGAAATACATGTCCTTTTTGGTGAAAATGGAGCTGGAAAGTCGACATTGGTTAATATCATCGTTGGGAATCTCGCGCCTGACTCAGGTACGTATCAAATTAATGGTCAAAAAATCGATTGCTTATCTCCTAAAGTTGCCAGACTTCTAGGTATTTCTGCTGTCTCCCAAGAATTCAGCCTGGCACCTTCATTAAGTGTGTTAGATAATCTTTTCCTTGGAAGGGAGCCCACTCGATGGGGCATCACTAATAAAAAGGTAATGGTCCAACGGGCATATAAAGTTCTAAATGATATGAAAGTCAAATTGCCTCTTTTTGCTCCTGTTAATTCTCTATCCCGTGCTCAAAAACAGCAAGCTGAAATTGCAAAGGCCCTGATGCTTGATGCAAAAGTACTAATATTGGATGAGCCAACTGCCTCTTTGACTGATATTGAAGCAAAACGTGTCATCCAATTAGTCAAAGATTTACGCCAAAAATGTGTCGCCATAATTTATATTTCTCATAGAATGCGAGAGATAAGAGCCTTGGCGAATCGTGTGACAGTACTTAGGAATGGAGAGTCTGTCGGTACCATTGAATCCGAAGAAATAACCGAAAATACATTAGTAGAAATGATGACAGGAAAGAAGGCTGGATCATTATTTCCTGACATTTCAATTCGCCCAGGAAGTTTGCGACTTAAAATCTCCGATATGAATTTTTCGAATGGAGGGGGATACAACATTTCTTTAAGCGTTCATTCCGGTGAGATCGTAGGGATAGCTGGTCTGGTAGGATGCGGAAAAGGTCGGATCGGTAGAGCTGTATTTGGATTGGAACCGATTAAATCGGGAAAAATTGAAATTAATGGGGAAACGGTCACTCAATTTTCCCCAAGGCGTATTATGCGTCTCGGAGCCTGTTATTTCCCTTCTGATAGGGTGTCTGAAGGACTATGCATGAATAGGCCGGTTCGAGAGAATATCACAATGGCTACTCTCGATTCGGCAGCCTTTGTTGAAAGGGGTTTTATTAGATTGAACAATGAGAGTAACTCTTCTATGGTTTGTGCCGAACACCTTAAAGTTGATTTGTCTAAATTAGAAACATCCGTTGAAAATTTATCGGGCGGTAATAGACAAAAGGTCCTGTTAGCACGAGGTTTTATTCGAGATATCGAATTGTTTATATTTGATGAGCCGACAGTAGGTGTCGATATCAATGCTAAATCAGAAATCTATTTACTTATGAAAAGTTTGGTTGAACACGGTGCTGGTATTTTACTTATTTCTTCTGATCTTGAAGAGATTATTAAACTAAGCAATCGTATTTACACAATGCATAATGGATCGATTGTGGCAGAGCTAATGGATAATAATAAATCAGAAGAAAATATTTTGTCTTGCTTCTTTGGAAAATAAATAGATGCAATGAAGTAGGAACATAATGAAATTAAATATTAATAATAAAGCTTTATCATGGATAATGAAAGTTCGTATAGATCTTTTCTTTCTTCCTTTTGTTATATTTCTAATTGTTTTGCTAATGGTTTTTATTGAACCAAGATTTTTTTCACGTCTCAATATTTCAAACGTATTGCGATATTTTTCAGCGTTATCCTTCACCGCACTTTGCCAGGGATTGGTGATGATTGTTGGAGGATTCGACCTTTCCGTTGGTTCGATAATGGCTATGGCATCCGTTGTTAGTGCAACAACCATGATTTCAATTCAATCCATTGTACCTGGCATGGTAGGTTTGCATATTTTATGTGGTGTCGGAGCTGGGATTATCGCTGGTGCTTTAGCCGGATTGTTAAACGGTACTTTAGTATCCCAACTAAAAGTATCACCTTTTATTATTACTATGGGCACGATGTCCATAATTTCTGGCAGCGTCTATTTATATACGAAAGGAGCACCAATATATGGATTGCCTAAACTACTTATTGTGGAAATTGGTCGTGGCAGGATTTTAAATTTGCCTATATTATTCTTTGTGGCATTGCTGGCCGTATTGATACTTTGGTTCATCATGGTAAAGACACCTTTTGGTCGTCACACATATGCTGTTGGGTCGAACCCGCGCGCGGCATATGAGTCAGGAATCAAACCTACCACCATTATACTGACAATATATACACTATCAGGTGTTTTATCAGCAGTGGCCGGATTAATTATCACTGCTAGAATTGGATCTGGACAATCAGGTATAGGAAGCAATGCTGCAATTGAGTCTATTGCAGCCGCGGTTATTGGCGGGGTTTCATTGCGAGGTGGAATAGGCAGCATTCCTAAAGTTGCTTTGGGAGCACTCTTTTTAGCTATCATTTCAAACACGCTCAATCTGGCACATATAGACAGTAAATATCAGACAATGGTGCTAGGATTTTTCTTGATTTTTGCTATTGCCATCGAGCGTTGGATAAGTGCTTTGTTTGTACGTGCTTTGTTCGGAGGTAAAGGATGAATAGTGCTCTATATAAAATTATTCATAATTCACGACGATTCGAAATTGCTATGTTTATGGGAATAGCATTATTACTAATCGGATTTGCGATGAAGGAACCCACGGTTCTGTCCACTACCAATATTCTCAATGTTTTGTCGCAGACAAGCTACCTGGCAATTTTCGCCTGTGCTCAGTCAATTGTTATACTTGTGCGAGGATTTGACCTGTCATTGGGAACTACGGTCTCCGTAGTCAGTCTCTTTACGGCTCTGGTAATGGTTTCCTTAGGCGCATTTTCTATCCCAATGGGGATAGCAGCAGGCCTCCTTGCCGGTAGTATCATAGGCTTTTTTAATGGTTATTGTGTCGCGATTCTGGAGATTAACCCATTTATCGTTACCTTGGGTACTTACAATATATTGTTAGCGGTAAGCTCAACTATAACCGGTGGGTTCCCGGTTACAGGTCTTCCAACTATATTTCCAAAATTATTTTCCGAGATTTCTATTATAGGAATACCCATTGCCGTTATTATTGCAGTTTTAATCATAGTTACCTTAGAATATTTGCTTCTTAATACGGTCTTCGGAAGGAATCTTTATCTAATCGGATCGAATCCGCGAGCAGCACATATTGCTGGAATAAGTTATAAATTTAATTCTATTGTTGCTTATATTCTATGTTCATTTTTAATTGCAATTGGTGCAATATTATTAACCGCTCGCACAGGGTCTGGAGAACCCAATTTGGGTAGTCAATTAACCTTGCAGACAATTGCAGCTGCAGTTATTGGCGGCATGAGTCTTCGTGGAGGAGAAGGCAGTATGATGGCACCTGTTTTGGGAGCCTGTAAGCGTTCACGGGGTATATTGGGCGCTCAATCCGGCGCACTTTTTTCGCTCCGCTAACCTCTCGTAATTTCAATATTTTTATACAAAATCAATAACTTATTGAAATAATTAAAAATATCTAGACTTTCCATTTCTAGTATGCTATCGTGCTTTTCATGAAGCCCGATAGACCCATTTCAGATGCCGATTGGCAAGCTACTGCTGAACCGGTACGCCAGTACATCGTTTCTTTGGAAGATGAGCTGCGGGCGATTAAAACTCAAAACGACAAGCTGGAGAAAAACAACGAGAAGCTTGAAAAGCAAAAACGCCAAAACTCGACCAACTCCAGCAAACCGCCCTCATCCGATCCGCCCTATAACAAACCCAAACGCGAAAAGCCCAAAGGCGAACGCAAGCCGGGCGGACAAAAAGGACACCCGGGGCATGGGCAAATGCTGCTAACGCCCAACAATACTCAAAATGTGATGCCCGAGTGCTGCGGTTGCGGTCTCCATTCATCGGATTGGGATAATCTGCGACCCTTTCATACTCACCAACATATCGAATTGCCTGAAATCGAGATGGACATCACCCATTTTGTTCTGCACCAAGGTCAATGCCCTGGGTGCGGCAAGATTGTCAAAGCACAGGTTCCGGAGGCGTTTAGCACCGGCTACGGCCCGCGGTTTTGTGCGTTTATCGCCGAACTGAGTGGTATCAAGGCCATGAGTCGGAGAAATGTGCAGCAACTGGTCCACTCCGTGTTTGATATCAAAATCGCCACCGGCACGATCCAAAAGGTTATCGACCGCGCTTCCGAGGCCATTGCCTCCACCTATGAGCGTATCGGCCAGGTGGCCCGCAGCAGTGAGTGCAACTTCATCGATGAAACCAGTTGGTTTAAAAAGCACAATCTGCAATGGCTCTGGGTAATGGTCAATACGATGGTGGCCTTTTTCCGCATCGATCCGAAAAGATCCAAACAGGCCTTTCTCGAACTGATCGCCGACTGGAAAGGCATCTTGATCAGCGATGGTTATCGCCTTTATTGCAAATGGGTCCATGGCCGGCAAACCTGCCTGGCCCATTTGATCCGAAAGGCCAAGGCGTTAATCGAGAGTAGAAAACTCAACGAAAGGCGAGGCGGCAAGTTAATCTTGGCACATTTGAATACCCTGATCGAATTTTCAAAAAACAAACCGCCACCTTTAAAATGGGAGCGTTTTTATAACTCCTTGTTGCTCATCCTCAGCCTTTTTGAAGACGACACCGACGGTGCCGGTCGCCTGGCCAGGCAAATAATACGAGAAATTGACGCATTGTGGACCTTTCTCGAACATGATGGCGTCGAACCCACCAACAACCGTGCCGAACGCTCTCTGCGCTTTGGCGTGCTATGGCGCAAATGTAGTCTGGGAACGCAAAGCGACAAAGGCAACCGCTGGGTCGAACGAATCTTGTCTGTAAAAGAAACCTGCCGACTGAGAGATAAAGCCACATTTCCGTTTATAGTCGAATGCCTGGAATGTTACTTTGCAGGCATCTCTGTTGATGTGAGTTGGATCTAAGCCTCTCTTCAGCTAATAGCCCCGTGACCGTTTACGTTTTATCCAATGGCATGAACCTGACCAGAATAGATGGTTATATGCAGGAAATCAGTTTGGGCGTTCTTATTATTTCGATACTTGGATTTGATCGGTTTCGCAATAGAAGATAATCACATTACATAAGGTATTAGGAGATTTCTATATGAATTATCAGGTCTGTATTGATATTGGAGGCACTTTCACCGATTGTCTTGTGTCCGAAACCGAAAATAGTGGAAGGATATCTATTTTTAAATCACCAACAACTCCGGGAAATTTTGAAGAGGGATTCATAAACGTCTTAAAAGTTGCTGCAGAAAGTTACCATCAAAACTTTATAGAATTCATAAGACAGATTAAACTAATAATACATGGATCAACGGTTTCAACGAACGCTCTTGTTGAGAGAAAAGTTGCAAAAACTGGATTGATCTTAAATTCCGGTCACCGCCATATCCTCGTTTTAAGGGAAGGACCTCGTAAAGGAGCCTTTGAATGGAAGCTGAACTATCCTGACCCATATATACCGGAGTGGCTGACATTCACAGTTGATGGAAGAATTGATGCCAGAGGTAATGAATTGGTTAACCTCAACGAAACCGATGTTCGAAACGCCATTTTTTCTTTGCAGCGTCGCAGGGTAGAGTCGATTGCAGTCGGCCTATTATGGTCTGTGGTCAACCCTAAACACGAGCTTCGTGTGCGTGAAATTATTAACGAAGAATGGCCTGATATTAATGTTACTTTAAGTCACGAAATCAATCCACTTCCAAGTGAATATAAACGAATAATCGCCGCAACTATTGATGCTTCAATAAACCCCATCATCAGTCGATATATCGCAAAAATTGTCAGCAAGCTAAAGGAAGTCGGATTTCAAGGTGACTTACTTATGGCGAATTGTGTTGGTGGTATGATGCCGACCCAGGAAATGATCAGACGGCCAATTTATAGTGTAATGTCCGGCCCGACGCTTGCACCAATGGCTGCATTATCCCTTACCAATGAACCTGACGTGATTGTCGGGGACATGGGCGGAACCACTTTCGATGTTTCCGCACTGCGAGATCATCAATTGATCGTTACGCCGGATTCCAAGATCCATGACGATTCTTTAGGAATTCCTAAAGTTGATGTGAGATCCATAGGAGCTGGTGGCGGCTCATTGGCCTCGGTCGATGATGGGGGGTTGCTCATCGTGGGGCCGCAAAGTGCTGGAGCTGTTCCTGGTCCGGCCTGTTTTGATAAAGGAAATGAAGAGCCAACAGTAACTGACGCCAACGTCGTTCTCGGATTAATCGATCCTGACTACTTTCTTGGAGGCCAGTTCAAACTCAGAAAAGAACTTGCGGAACAGGCTATAAAGAAAATTGCTGATCGTTTGAATATCAGCACTATCGAAGCAGCATATGCAATATATACAACGTCTAATCACAATATGGTCGCCGCTATTGAAGACATTACCATAAGGGAAGGTATCAACCCACGAGAGAGTTATTTTGTCTGTGGTGGTGGCGGAACGGCATGCCATATAGCTGAAATGGTAGAAATTTTAGGTCTCACAAAGTACATGATACCCTGTTTTATGGCCGGCCTTTCAGCATTTGGAGGGTTAATCTCTGATCTCCGTTGGGAAACAAGCCGAGCTTTGCAGACAGATCATCGACATTTTAAATATGATCAGGTCAACGAACTTTTAACGCTCCTTCATAAAGAAGCGGATGCTTTTCTTGCCGGAGCAAGAGTAGAACCTGAAATGAGACAATATGAATATGCTTTTTTCGGAAGATATGAATATCAATCCTGGGAAATAGAAGTCGCTTTTGAGACTCCGGTAGAGGGCATAAATACTGACGATCTAGAAAATCTTGTCGATCGCTTTCATGAAATGCATGAACGTATCTACAGCATTCGTAACCCTGACGATCTCGTCGAATTTACCCGCTGGCGGGTTCGCGCCATTGGAAAACGTAAAAACCAGGATGATTGGAGAAGCTTTTACCTGAAACCCCATGCCGGAGAACTGGTACCAAAATCACATAGGCCAGTATATGTTCATCAAGGGAAATCAGGGAATATGGTGTCACTTCCTGTTTACGAAATATCTTCATTCGGATCCGGAGCAAAAATTACGCATCCCAGCATTATTGAATCGGAAACCTACACCGCATATTTACGCCCAGGACACCATGCAGAGGTCGACCAGCATGGCAATCTGCTTGTCGAAGTTCACTAAATAAGAGGAGTTTCCAATGGTACAGTCCACGTCTGATAAAAATATAGATAAGAAACATATTATAGACCCTTTTTTAATGTCTGTTCTCAAAAGCAGATTTGAAGCCATTGTTCGTGAAATGACGTTGGTTGTGATGAAGGCCAGCCGATCGGCAGTGATAAAGAATGCCAAGGATTTGAGTTGTGCTATTCTTACATATGATCACCGTTTGGTTACCACCGAAGATGCGTTGCCGATTCATGTTAGCTCCATGAACTTGGCGACAACGCCCATCACCAAATTTTTCAGTGATATAAAGCCAGGTGATATATTTGCTAACAATTCACCCTATACCGGAGCAACTCACCATGCCGATCTAATCCTGGCGATGCCCGTATTTTTTCAAAATGAACCCCTTTTCTGGGTGGTCGCCCTCTCCCATCACGCCGATACGGGGGCTCCTCAGCCTTCAACTTATTTGCCTTATGCAAAGACAATTTACGAAGAAGGCATGCACTATCCATGTGTCCGAATCGCTGAAAATTATAAAGAAAAAGATGATATCATACGAATGGGACGTTTGAAAAACCGTGTGCCTGATTTATGGCACGGTGATGTTCGCGCACAAATAGGTGCCTGCATAACCGGCGAGAAACGTACAATAGAACTTTGTCAGAAATATGGGGTGCAGACGCTTAGGGACTTTGTCGAAGAGTGGTTTGATTATGCATCAAGACGCATCAAGGCAGAAATACAGAAACTACCCTCAGGAGAATATTCATATGAAATCAAGCATGACCCGGTTCCTGGCGTAGCCGACGATGGGATACCGATAAAGCTCAAGCTTCTTGTGGATTCTGATAAAGGGGAAATAATCGTTGATGTTCGAGATAATATTGATTGTATAGACGGCGGGTTAAACCTGTCGAAGAATACTTGCACGGGCTCCTGCCGTATCGGTGTGTACAATAATCTAGATGATTCCATACCCCATTGTCATGGAAGTGCAAAACACATCAAGGTTTTAATGAGAAAAGGATCGGTGGTTGGCGAACCGAAATATCCTGTAGGAACTTCTGTTGCTACAACAAATGTCAACGATCGGTTAATCACAGCAGGCAATTCCGTTTTCTCAAAGATGGGAAAACCATATGGACAAGCAGAAGGGGGGCCGCATCTTCCCGTAGGGATGGCCGTGATTTCAGGCCATGACCCTTTTAAAGACGGTCAGGTGTACGTTAACCAGATTTTTGTCGGTTACGCCGGAGGGGGTGCAAACTATGGGTATGACGGATGGCTGACCTATTGCGGACCGGCAAATGGGGGATTGATTACCTTGGATTCGGTTGAAATTGACGAATCGATGTATCCATTCATCATTGAATCCCGGGAAGTCAGGAAAGATTCGCAAGGTTTCGGTGAATTTGAGGGGGCACCAGGCGTTGCCGGCGTTTTTTACCCTCTCAATCATGATCTGACCGTGATGTACGCTGCAGATGCAAGCACGTTCCCTCCTCGTGGTGTTAATGGTGGTGATGACGCAATGCCGACACTTAGTAAAAAACAGCTGAAGGATGGCAGAATTGTTGACCTGCCGGCATTCAATCAAGAGGTCTGTAAAGAAGGTGAGAAAATGCACTTTCTTTCATGTGGCGGTGGTGGGTATGGCAATCCGATAAATAGAGATCCGGCGACGGTTGCTAAAACGGTTAATAGTGGCCAACTCTCCATTGAGACAGCGAAAAGCATATATAAAGTCGTCCTGACCGATATTGATGAAAATGGTTTGCGCCATGTCGACTATGAAGAAACAAAAAAACTGCGAATGGTTGCAGATTAACGGAAATAAATGAGGTCTTTCAATGCTGGCCATTGTTAAAGAAAATAGAGAAGCCGATTTTATACTCAGGGATGTCGATATCCCGGAACCCAAGGCGGATGAAGTATTGATCCGGGTTGAGTCGGTGGGCATTTGCGGAACCGATATCCCCATTTTCAAGGGGATCCGGCCGGTGGACTATCCATTGATCCCCGGCCACGAATTCGCCGGCGTGATCGTCCGGGCCGGAGACGCGGTCAGCCGGTTTGCCGAAGGCGACCGGGTGGTTCCCGGGCTGGTGGTTCACTGCGGAACCTGCCGCTATTGCCGCCAGGGGCTCGAATCCCTGTGTGATGCCATTTACGAGATCGGCATTCACGTCAACGGCGCCTTTGCCGAATATGTGGTCGCTCCGGAAAAGACCCTCCATCGCCTGCCCGAGGGGCTACATTTCAACCAGGGTGCCCTGATCGATCCCCTTGCGTCGGCCTACCGGCCGGTTCGCAAGGCGCGGATTTCCAGCTCCGATTTTGTCGTCATCTACGGTCCCGGACCCATCGGACTGTTTGCCCTGCAGGTGGCCCGGGCGGAAGGGGCGGGCAGGATCTTGGTGGTCGGTGCCGCCGGCGACACCCACCGCCTGGGCCTGGCAAAACGCCTGGGAGCCGATTTTACGGTGAACGGCCAGGATCACGATCCGGTGGAACGTATTCGTGAATTGACATCGGGAAAGATGGCGGATGTGGTGATCGAGGCCACCGGCGTTCCCGCGGTGGTCGAACCGTGCATCAACAGTCTTAAAAAGAACGGCAGGCTCTCGTTGGCCGGTATTTTCCACGAGGCCGTGCCGGTGGCCTTGGGCGATGTTGTCAGGCGCGAGTTGAGGATTAGCGGCAGCATTTGCTATACTTGGCTGGACTTCCAGGCGTGCATCGATCTGGTGGCTGCCGGAAAAGTGGATCTGGCGCCGATGATCAGCCATGAATTCCCGTTAACGGAGATGGGAGAAGCGCTGAACATCGCCTACCGGCGGGAATCGATAAAAATCATCATGCATCCTCGGGAATGATTTTGCAGGCTATTTTTCCGGCCGGGTCACCGCGTCATCGAGATGGTAGGCGAACTCCATTTTGACCGTTACGCTTCCAATGGGTTGGCCCGATTTTGATTCGTTGAGGGTCAGGGTACCTGCCAGGCGTTCGGGCAGGCCGTTGAGCTTGCTGTCGTCTTTCTCAAAAACCTCGACATCGGTTTCCTCGAAGTCGATTTCATCCAACGCGTATTTGCGTTGGGCCATATAATCATCCTCGTCCAGCCCGTCCTCGGGGTAGTCGATATGATCGTTGAGGCAGCCCTCTATCCAGTCGGCCAGCATTTCGGCGATGGTGCTGCTGAACGGATGAATTTCCCCTTCGCGGGGTTCCTGCGCTGCGGACATGCTCGCTCCTTCTCTTAGGATCTGAGGCGATTGACGGAAATCGCCTCAGATGGTCTGGGCAATCTCATCGTCGGTAAGATAGCAGGCCGGGTCCGGCGCCCATACATCGCCGTGGACCGCCTCGGCACGCACCCGGAAATTGCCGCCGCACACGTCCAGCCAGTTGCAGGTGGCGCAACGGCCCGTAACGTACTGCTTTTTATCTTTGAGTTTGAGCAGCAGATCATCTTCCGGTTCGGTCCAGATTTGCGAAAAAGGGCGCTGGCGCACGTTGCCGAAGCTATGATGGCGCCAGAACTGGTCGGCATAGACCTCTCCATCCCAACTGACGCAACCGATGCCGCGGCCTGAGTTATTGCCTTCGTTCATTTTAAGCAGTTCGAGGACTTCCCCGGCCCGCTCGGGGTTTTCTTTCAGCAGACGCAGGTAGAGATAGGGGCCGTCGGCGTGGTTGTCCACGGTGAGGACCTCCTTGGAAAGGCCTTTGGCGTGCAGGGCCTGGGTGCGGTCGATGATCAGGTCCACCGCCTTGCGGGTGCCGTCCAGGCTAAGGTCTTCCTTGACCATATTCGAACCCCGGCCGGCGTAGACCAGATGGTAAAAGCACACCCGGGGGATGTTCATCTCTTCCAGCAGATCGAAAATGGCCGGGATGTCGTCCACGTTGAAGCGGTTGATGGTAAACCGCAGCCCCACCTTGATGCCGGCCGCCTGGCAGTTGCGGATACCGTTAAGGGCTTTTTCGTAAGCCCCGGGAACCCCCCTGAACTTGTCGTTGATATCCTGCATGCCGTCGAGGCTGATGCCCACATAGGAAAGACCGATGGACTTGAGCGTGCGGGCCAGATCAGGTGTGATCAGCGTGCCGTTGGTGGAGATCACCGCTCGCATGCCGCGCTGAACGGCATAGTCGGCCAATTCCGGCAGATCCTGGCGGACGAGCGGCTCGCCGCCGGAAAAAAGCATGACCGGCGCACCGAAGCTGGCCAGATCATCGATCAGCGCCTTGCCCTCTTCAGTGGACAGTTCGTCGGCCACTGCCTCCTCGGTGGCGTGGGCGTAACAGTGAACGCACTTGAGATTGCATTTGCGGGTCACGTTCCACACCACCACGGGCCGCTTGTCCTTGGAAAACTGCAGCAGGTGGGAGGGCAGGGTGGATGAGTGGCGTCCGTAGCGCAGGGCGTCCGAGGGCTCGACAGTTCCGCAGTACAGCTTCGATATTCCGATCATTTGGGTTTAGCCTTCCAGCAGGTTATCGGGTTTAGGGGGCAGTTGGGGAAGCGCTTCCGTTGGTTTGAGCAGGTCGGCAATGAATCCTTCCGGCTTTTCAAGAGCCTCACGGGTGATGAAAAAGCGGGAACGGCCGGTTTTTTCGCGGACCAGCTTGAGGCCATGTTCAAAACCAGCGGTCAGGTTCTGGTAATACGCTTCCGGCGTGCCCTGGGTCTGGAAACATTTTTCGATGATGGCGTCAATGGCCTCTTCTTCAAGAACAATGTTAATACCATGATTTTTGATAAAGTAAAGCTCTATGGTTTTGGTCTCTTCGTAATAGGATTTGACCTTTTTCAGCACTTTTTCGATGTCGGTGATCTTTTGGCAATAGGCCTGAGCCACCAGCGTCACCCGCGAATCGGTCAACTGGATACCGTATTTGTCGCTGAAGGTCTTGCGGTTTTCAATCAGATACGCTTCGATGCGCTGACGCTCATCGGCCGCCAGCTGTTCGAAGGCCCGGACGGACGCTTCATCGTCGGGCCGGGAGAGCATCCGGCTGAGGTTCCGTTGGGGGTGATCGATCACCTCACGGGTAACGGCAAACCGCTTGACGCTTGATGAAGGCAGGGCCTTTTCAAAGGGCAGCAGGGCCCCTTCGACGGCGCTGACCAGTCCGCGGGCGCCGGTATTTTCGTCAAAGGCCCGGCGGGCCAACTCCTCCAGGGCGTCGGTTTGAAATTTGACATCGATGCCGTAGGCG
The DNA here is from genome assembly GCF_009689005.1 of Desulfosarcina ovata subsp. ovata. NCBI lineage: Bacteria > Pseudomonadati > Thermodesulfobacteriota > Desulfobacteria > Desulfobacterales > Desulfosarcinaceae > Desulfosarcina > Desulfosarcina ovata. Next base: position 435,233 of record NZ_AP021879.1, read on the forward strand.
GCAAAATCGAGTTTTTTACCGAGAATGATGGGATTGTTGGGATTTTTCAAAATGTCGCACAGATCCGATTCGGTCAGGTGCTCGAAGATCGTGCGGACCGGCAGCCGGCCGACAAACTCGGACTCGAAACCGAACTGCACCAGATCCTCGGATTTGACCCGGGGGAGCAACTCCTGGTCCTGGGACGGGTTGGAAATGGATGCACCGAAGCCGATTTTCTGCTCGGCCACACGCCTTGAAATGATTTTTTCAAGGCCGGAAAAGGCGCCGCTCATGATGAACAGGATATGCCGGGTGTTGACACTGTTATTTTCCTTTTTACCGGTTTTCCTGAAGCGGTCGATTTCCTGAAGCATGGATACCGGGTCGTGGGGAACCTTGAGATCCACTTCGGTCTCTTCCATGGGCTTAAGCAGGGCCCTTTGGACGCCGGTGCGGGACACATCGGCACCGATCAGATTCTGGCTGGAGGCGATCTTGTCGATCTCGTCGATATAGACAATGCCGTATTGGGCCAGTTCGATATCGCCGTTGGCCTCCCTGACCAGGTCGCGGACCAGATCTTCCACATCGCCGCCCACATATCCCGTCTCGCTGAATTTGGTGGCGTCCCCCTTGACGAACGGAACGCCGATTTTCTTGGCGATCAGGCGCACCATATACGTTTTGCCCACGCCCGTGGGGCCGAGCATCAGGACGTTGTTCTTGATGACGCCGACCATGTCATTGAAATCGTCCGGTGCGCTTTGAACGTGCTTGATACGGTTGAAGTGAGTACAGATTTTGGTAGCCAGGATATCCTTGGCGGCCGTCTGCTTGACAATGTACTGGTCCAGATAAGTGACCAAATCCTGGGGCTTGAGATCGAATTGGAGCGTTTTCTTTTTTTTCGGCGGTGTCTCGCCCTCGTCGCTTTTGGCGGGCTGGGGCATGACGATGGGCGTGGCCAGCTTCACGCTGCCGCCGAATTTTTTTGCCAGGAAATCGCCCAGTTCTTTTTCCAGTTCTTTGGGATCGGGTATCTTTTCGTTTTTTTCTTTCATTATCGGACCATGGGGGTTTTTGATTTCGAGGAGCGGTCGAACCGCCATCCTGTCCAAAAATTAATGTTGATAAACTCGTAATAAGTCGCATTTCCGACGGATTCGTAAAAAAACCGAGATCAAGGCTTGCGAATCCTGAGGAATGAGGCGTACTTATTAGCGTACTCCGCAGTGACGAAGGATACGCGTAACGCCGATATCGGGCTTTTTACGAATCCGTCAATGTTCAGCCTGCTTGTATGCTTGTGACTATAAGCACCGGACCCGGCAAGTTCAAGGCCCTTTGGTGGCCGCCGGTCAGACCCGAAATCGGAGAAAACAGCCGCGTGGGTCAAGAATTTTTTCGGGCGGCCGATAATGGGGTCTGACGGCCCAGGGACGGGGCACCCGGTAGCGGTGGATAGGGGTTGTTCCGGTGAACCGCCAGGGGACAGATTCCGGACGATTCCGGCGCGATCGGTAAATTAACTGTTGACATAGGATCTGGGTCGATTAGATTGGACAACGATAGATAAAATCCTTCAAGGTGACAAAAAAAATCCATGGACAATTTCAACCGTATTCAGTTCGAAACTCCGGACCTGGATAAATTGACGCGTACCCACACCGTGGTCGATCTCCATTTTCATTCCCGCTTTTCCGATGGTGCCGATTCGGTTGCGGAAATTGCCGCGCATGCCCGTAAATTGGGAATCGGTATTGCCATTACCGATCATAATGCCATTGCCGGGGCCGTGAAACTGGACCGATGCAAAGATCTGTTGACCATCCCTGGGATAGAAGTCACCGCCAGTGAAGGGACCCACATCCTGGTCTACTTCTACCGCATCAAAGATCTCAAGGCCTTTTACGCCAACGATATCGAGCCCCATCTGGGCCCCACGGTGATGTCTTCGATCCGCCTGAACGTGGCCGCCGTGCTTGAACGGGCCAGAAAATACAACGGTATCGTTATCTTTCCCCACCCATACTCAGCCGCCTTTACCGGCGTTTGCAACCACAGCTTTACCGAGGGGCAGTTGCATCGGTTCCTGCGGCAGGCCGACGGGGTTGAGGTCATCAATTCCGAAAACCTGAAACGCTGGAATCTCAAAAGCGCTCTTTTGGGATTCAACCTGAACCGGGCCATCACCGGTGGCAGTGACGGTCACAGTATCCAGCAGATGGGCGCGTCGGTTACCTATGCCGACTGTAAACCGAACCGCAAGGCGTTCCTGGATGCGGTCCGGTGTCGATCGGCCAAGGTGGTGGGCATAGAATCGAAACTGCTCGGAAAAATCCGCTCCAACAGTGCCAAACTCAAGGTCAGCATCAACAACTACCCGGATCTGGTGGAAAAAAACATCCGCTATGGCAAAAGCGTAATTCGTTTCCGCACCCGTAAAACTGCCGAGAAAATCTGGCAGCGGGTCAATGACAGACATCTGAAAAAGGCGTTTTACGTGGTGGCCGGGCTGACGTTTTTCAAAATCAACTACAACCTTTTGCCCTTGTTCATCTTCTCCCTGTTGACCTGAGCGCTGGGTTCGTTTGCATCGCCAAAAAAGAATTCCCACCCGTCATTGTTCGCCCCTGTTCCCTGGACAGGGGCTTTTGTATTTTGGTGTGTTCGTAGGAGCTGGCCATGCCTGCGACCCTGTCGTATAAGGACTTGAGGGAATCCAACAAAATATGGCGGGTGGGCTCAGATAATTTTTGGAGGGAATTAAATCGGCGGTTACAGTTATACCAGAATCTCATCGATCGGTAGTATCTGCATGCCGTGGCGAATCGTAAGAATAGATATCTGCTTCTCTTCAATACGGTATATAATTCTGTAATTACCATAAATTAGATCCCGAAATTGACTATTTCGAATTTCAGGAACAACTCTTCCAATTTCGGGTGCGGATTTTAGCGTCTCTACCTTGGTAAAGATTGTGTCAAGCCATTTTTCTGCAGCTGATGGTTTATCTTGAGCAATATATTCGGCAATTTCTGATGCCCGTTCAATGGCTAACGGAGACCAAACTATTTTCATTTTTGAATCCTTCTGAGGATGCTTTGCTTTGCATCTTCATGAAGAACCCCTTCACCATTTTCGAGTTGGTTTAGTGATATTTGGACGTCTGACAGAAGTTCGAGTTTCTCCTGCATTGTTTCATATTCATGAACATCCAATAAAACCGCAACTCCCTTTCCATGCTGAGTAATGATAACTGGTCGTTTTGTATCATGAACTTGTTTAATAAAATTCGCTATACCAGTCCTAAATTCGGACAAGGGTTTGATATCATGACTGATTTTTAATCTTTGCATAAAGCCCCCCTTCACCAATCTTGATAAGTTTTGTACATAATACCGTACAATATTTATATTTCGCAAGAATTTTTTGGTATCTCGTGGTAGAAAATAAAGACGTATCCACCACCGTTGTGATCCCACGCGGAGCGAGGGAACCAGAGGAAAACCAATCTCTCGCAGAGCCGCTGAGACCACAGAGAGGAACAACAAATTGTTTGGGCTTCGCCAAAAACCAATTTTTAATGATGAATTATAAATTTTGAATGAAGGTTTCTAATCCGATTTTAATTCAAAATTCAAAACTAAAAATTCAAAATTGTGTTCGGCTCTGTGCCCTCGAGTGAAGCGGGCGAAAGAAAAAGGTCGGAATTCCCGGTTCGAGGATAGGGGTTGAGTGTCCGGCAGTAATCAACGGCTGGCGCGTAGGAGCTGGCCATGCCTGCGACCCTGTCCTATCCGGTTTTCGATAGAGCTTCAGTGAGTAGCGCCTCGCTCCCATGCTCTGCGTGGAAGCGCAATTTTTGTGTGCCTGGTCGAGCGGGGTTCCCACGCGGAGCGAGGGAACCAGATGAAAACCAATCTCTCGCAGAGTCGCAGAGTCCACAGAGAGGAACAACAAATTGTATGGGCTTCGCCCAAAACCAATTTTTAATGATGAATTATAAATTTTGAATGAAGGTTTCTAATCCGATTTTAATTCAAAATTCAAAACTAAAAATTCAAAATTGTGTTCGGCTCTGTGCCCTCGAGCGAAGCGGGCGAGAGAAATAAACTTACGAAGATAGATATCCCAATCGCCCGAAGGCTCTGCTTGTCGTTGTGACCGCAGCACTTTATTCGAAATAAAAATCAAGCGGTTAGTCGTGATACCCTTGACGTACAGCGTATTATTGATTAGTCTAATTTAATGATAAAGAGCTTTAAGGATAAGAAAACCAAACTGCTTTTTGAGGGTGAAAGGATTCCAGCATTTCAGTCCTTTGCACGGCAGGCCGAAAAACGACTGCTGGTACTGGATGCAGCCGATGCCATTGAGGCATTACAAATGATGCCAAGCAACAGGTTCAAGGCTCTTAGCGGAAATCGTAAAGGGCAATACAGCATCCGCATCAATGACCAATGGCGAATATGCTTTAATTGGGGCGATACTGGCCCAGAAAATGTTGAAATCGTAGATTACCACTAAAGGAAGGAAAATATTGCATGGCACGAAATCCAATACATCCTGGCGAAATCCTGGCAGATGAGCTATCCGAGATCGGTATTTCTGCCGCTGAATTAGCAAGACAGATCAACGTACCGGCAAACAGGATCTCACAGATACTTTCAGGCAAACGGAACATAACAGCCGACACGGCTTTGCGTCTCGGCAAATGGTTTGGAACCGGTCCTAAAATCTGGCTCAATCTGCAGCAGTCGTACGAACTGGATTTGGCAAAGCAGGAAATCGGCTCAGATCTTGAAGCAATCAAACCACGCGAAGCCGCATAAAACTGACATTTACCCGCAAAAGCGCCTTCATTGAACGAATGCTTCCAGAACAAATCTATTTGACATAATATTTCTGAAGGCCGCTATCTCTTTTACAAACCTTAACCACCGTTCACGCCCTCTCCCGTCTCAATCGCCCGAAGGCTCTGAATGGCGCTTCGCTTCAGGGCTATAGGCCATAGGCTGAAGGCTGTTAGGGGTAGTTGCGATGGATTGATTTTACCATCAGCCGCCAATGCCTGGGTATCAACTGCTGGTTCGTAGGAGCTGGCCATGCCTGCGATCCTGTGCTGTCCGGTATTCGATGAAGCTTCAGTGAGTTCCCCCTCGCTCCCATGCTCTGCGTGGGAGCGCAAGTTTTGTGTGCCTGGTCGAGCGGGGTTCCCACGCAGGAGCGAGGGAACCAGATAAAAAACAATCTCTCGCAGAGCCCACAGAGAGGGGCGACTTTTGACTTCCAGTTGGGAAACCAACCGCCTTTGCGTCTCTGCGTCTTGAGCGAAGCGGGCGAGAGAAAAAGGTCGAAATTCCCGGTTCGAGGATCGGGGTTGAGTGTCCGGTAGTAATCAGAGGCTGGTTCGTAGGAGCTGGCCATGCCTGCGATCCTCTCCTATCCGGTTTTCGATAGAGCTTCAGTGAGTAGCGCCTCGCTCCCATGCTCTGCGTGGGAGCGCAAGTTTTGTGTGCCTGGTCGATCAGGGTTCCCACGCGGAGCGAGGGAACCAGAGGAAAAACAATCTCTCGCAGAGCCCACAGAGAGGGGCGACTTTTGACTTCCAGTTGGGAAACCAACCGCCTTTGCGTCTCTGCGTCTTGAGCGAAGCGGGCGAGAGAAAAAAGGTCGGAATTCCTGGTTCGAGGATCTGGGTTGAGTGTCCGGTGGTCATCAACGGCTGGCGCGTAGGAGCTGGCCATGCCTGCGAAAAACAAAAAGCAATCCAAATATTGACTTGTCAGGGGTCGGGCAGGCGTTCGCCTAAAAAGACAACCGATTTACCGCTTCGGACAATGCGCGTTTTTCCAGGGTGCAGCTCCAGCCCCAATTCCTCAAGGACCTCTTTTGCAAAGTGCATCGCTTTGATGGCGTCTTTTTTCACTCTTGAGAAAAGTAAAAAATCGTCCGCGAAACGGACAAACGGAATATTGGCTTTGGTCAACGCCATATCAAAGGTATGCAGATAGAGATTGCAAAAAAGGGGCGAAAGAATCGCCCCTTGGGAAATTCCGCGAGGACTGCGCAACAGACTGCGATAGTGAGCACCCTGGGAAAGCCATTTTTCAATCAGCTGCATTGCCTGGGAATCGTTGATGAACCCTTTCAGCAACTTTACCAATTGGCGGTGTGGAATTGTATCGAAAAATTTGGAAATGTCCGCATCCACCAGCCAGGCCTGCCCGATGCGAACGCGTTCACGAACCTTCGCAAGGGCCATGGCAACGCTTCTTCCGGGCCGGTAGGCGAAAGAATCGTCGTGAAATATCGCTTCGCTCCTGGGCTCCAACACGGTCAAGAGCGCACGCTGAACAAACTTGTCTTTCAAATATTGCGCCGACAGCACCCGCTGTTTTCCGTCCGGCTTCTGCAACGGGAACTGCCGCAGAGGCTGCGGCCTGTAACGACCGGACAGCACTTGGCTACGACATTCCAAAATATGCTTCAGCAAGTGCTGCTGCAATTGTTCACGGCTGACATGAATGGACCATGGTGTGTGTTCCCGGCGAAGTTTGCGCCATGCCGCATCCAGCGTTTCCGGAGCCATCGCCTGATCAAGCAGGGATGCCTTCATTCTGTTCCTCCAGTTGTTTCATATATTTTCGAGCTTTTGCAATGTGACCGTTCACACATTCCCGAAGAGAGCCGAAGTGAACTTCAGCGTTTTCAGTGATCAACCCTCCCGGTCTCGGCCACTCTTCACGATAGTAGGCCCAGGCCTGATAGAATATAGGCCTTGCCGTTTTGCTCAACCGACATCCTGTCTTTTCGCGGTAATAGAAACCTTCGCTATCGATTTGGTCCGACGCAAGCCAGGTCAGAACAAAACAGTCGACTCCGGAACGGAAGACTTCGGTAAAATCGAGGGCGCACGATTCACGACCAGGATAATCCCGGTGTAAAAACCCAAGGGAGGGATCCAGACCCGCATACTGGACGCATCGGGTGACTTCAGACAAAAGCAGGGTATATCCCAAGGAGAGAAGGGCGTTAACGGGGTCTCTGGGCGGTCTGCGGTTGCGCCCGATGAATTTCCATTTGTCCGGCAACTGTTTTGACAATAGAGAAAACCAGGCGTGGGCCAATTGGCCCTCAAGTCCCATGATCGAGGCATGCGAAGGGGCCGATTGGAGACTTTCGGTCGTCCGGTCGCGCATGCGGCAGAAATCAACCAGGCCCTCCGCTTTCTCCGGATACAATTTCCTGAGGGTCGCCAGCGCCAAATCGTAACTGTTCATTTTATTTTGAACAAACCACTTGGCCATTTTCAGAGAACGCCCGGGGTGTTCCGCCAGACGGTGCTGTCGCCTTCTCAATGGCAATTGCACGGCAAGACCGCCTCCTGAAAAGGCGGGAGGCTGATTTCCCCTGGCCGGAAGGATGGCGACCGGTATACCCGCTTCACCCAACACCCTCAACACCGCCGCCTCAACTTGGGGATTGCCATAAATCACCACCTGCTCAAGCGGTTTGACAGGGATTTGCCGATCTTTTTTGCCTTTGCGTTGGAGCACCAGGCATCCCCCCTTGTAGAGCAATATACTTTCGCGTCTGTCGATCACAAGCATCATGGCCTTTTCCTTTTGAAGATTTTGCGGAATAACCCTTCCAAACCACCGGACTTGGATGATTTCCCGGATGAGCGTGTGTAGAGGCTTTCCAAGGCTGCCGCTTGCATTCCGGCGCCCCAAATGGCATTGGGGCCATAAATCGGATAGCGGCGGACATCATCTTCACGGTCATCAATCCGAATTTTTATTTGCCCCTCAACCTCTTTTAACTGTGCCGTGTTGGCGCGAAGTAAAAATACGGATTTTTGCAACGCCACGGCTCTTTTTTTAAGGTAGTAGTGCAGCCGGCGCAGCCGTTTTTCGTTGCGTATGTCGTAGGCAATCAAATACCATTTTTTTCCGGGTCTGCTCATGTTTTCTGCCCCCCAAACTCAACTATGCTTCATAAAGGACCGGCACCTTGAAGCCGATCTCCTTGCATCGGGTCAGCGCCGCTGCTTCACGATGAGGGTCCAGCCGGGTAAACAGCAGCGAATCTTCTTCAAGATCCATCAGGTTGGTCAATTGCAAAAACAGCTCTTTGGCTTCGTCATCGGTCAACAGGCATTCGAACACCGAATACTGCGCGTCCAGTTTCCAACTGCGCAGGCATCGAAAAAGCTTCCGACGGCGCTTGTTCGATGTAATATCGTAGGCGATAATAATCGGTTTTCGTTTCATGATGGGATTGGTTGCGCCCTTTTGTACAAGGGCGCTGCCTCCTATGACGGTTAAACCTGCTGATAGTCCACATTTTCCTGAGCAATATGGCGGAATTCGTCCATCAACTGATCCAGCGTATCCAGGAAATCATCCACAGACTTCTCCAATCTTTTTTTCTCCCGTTCGCGGACATAATCCGTTTTGTACTGTTCAAGTTTTTGAAAACGCAAATCGATATCGGACAGAAACCGGGTAGAGAGCTGATCGATATCCTGGGCGACCTGTTCGTATACCCTGCTGAAATAGGCCGTTCGCTGCTGGCGCAACTGGGTTTTGCCTCTCACCAGCAAGTGGTTGCACGCCTCGCGGATTGAGTGCAACCGGGTTTCCAGAACAAGATCGAGAGCCTTCCGGCGATGCTCGAACCCCTGTTCCAGTTCTGCCATCAATTGATTTCGAACCAATTTCCGTTCCTTGCGATTGAACACCGTCGGGATGAAGGCCTCCTGGTGTCTGCTGACCGCCTTTTGCACCATGCATTCGTTTTCGCTGACGCGCTCTTCCGCTTCATCTGGTACGTGATTCGTGCTGCTATCCGCTGTGTATTGTGTGGTCATCGATCTTCTCCTTCCTTTTCTTTCGGTTTCGGGTTTAACCGAACAATAAACCCTATCTTGCCATTTGGACGGTTTGGCAAAGTTGCGAAAAAGAGCGGATTAAAGCGCGTGAAGGCTTTGCTCCGCCTTTTCCATCGTCCGTTTTCCGGCCTTGGAAATTTTATCCATGGCAGCGTTGTGGGCCATATCGTCACGTCTTGCTTCTCCGCCCATTTGTGTCATGAGGACCTCTTCTTCAAGGGCGGACTCATGTTGCGCCTTTAAGACAGGAGCGATGGATACGGTAATGGTGGAAAATGCGAGAACAATCCCTACCTCCATGAGAAATGACATCAGCAGGGAAAAAAGAAAAACGAACTGCAACGGCTCCAGCGTTGCGGCGAACAGCGATTCGGTCACCTTCAAAAGGGCGACGATATAAGGGTCATTGACCCGTTCGTCATTGGAAAAGTCATCCGCGATAATTTGTCTTTGCTTTTTATCCGCCATTGACAGTGTTTCCTGACGCAATCGACGGGAATTCAAAGACAACTGCCCGATCTCCCTGGCCTGCCGCTGTTGGAGCTTTTCCAGGGCCGCCTGCCCGGCAATTTTTTCATCGTCCAGTCGCTGCTTGAACTCTTCATAACGGGGGCCTTTGAAAACACCGCCCACAACATTATCCATTTCCGCCAGGAGCAAGGCTTCCAGCTTGGTGATCGTCCGGTCGGTTGCTGCTTTCAGATCCGCATATTCGGCTTGATGGCGAGCGATCATGGTTTCTTTTTGGCTGAGGTGCTGGTCGTCCAGGATTTTGAGATCGTCATTCAAACGTTTTTCAATGGCTGCTGTTTCCACTGCCTTGACATTTTTCAGGTTGGGGCGATCCAGCCGGTCATTCAGAAACAGTTGGGAACAGATAAGGGAGAGAAACACAAGTCCCAGACGGAAAAGCAGCGATATAAGCCGGACGGAGCCGGGATAGGCCGAAACGGAGAGATGGCTCATGTGGTAGTGCCAGACAATTGCGGTGACTTTGCCGATTTCCAGGGTAAGGGACAAAAAGAACGCCATTGAGGGTGGCGCTATGAATGCCTGCAGGATTTTGTATTCGATGTAAAAAGAACAGAGAAAAAGGCCGACCCCCACCAGAAGCTGAAGTATCCAACTGCTTTTGAAAAACCAGGAAATATGCATGACATCCTCCTTTGAGTTGTTTGAGGAGAATGTATGCCTTTTTCAGAAAAGATGGCGGGGTGGCAAACTTGCGGGTGTCTAATTCGTTTGTGGGGCGCTTAAAATATCTTTATAATCAAGGGGATAACAATCATATGGGTTATGCGCTGGCCTCATAGCTGATATTGTATGCCCGGACCGTGTAATCTTGCGTGCTTACATATTGCACCTGTCTTCCGATGGACAAACTCATAACGCTTGCTACACTGGCACATACTTTTTGTCCTGACGTAATATCAACAATGATGTCATCATCGGCATACTGTTTTTGGCGCAGCCAAGTGTAAAGATCGTGTAAGCAATCCCGCAAATCCCTGGCACTTTCGTAGTTGACGCCTTCCATCCACCGTTGGTGTATTTCACCGGCATTCAACACTTCAAATTTATGCGACTTTTCAAATAGCCGTGTAAATTTACCGACCATTCTGAAGGTCCCATCTTCTTTCTTTTCTGTGGAAGGGGTATCTGCAGAAGGGATGACGATAACTGTTTCAAGGGTATTTTTCTCAACGTGATATGCAATGGCTTCCAGGGGCATGCGCCATCCCCTCTTGAACTCGCTCCGTATTGAAAGGATATTCTCGGATTCCTTTTTTGTGTCGGAGGAGGAAAGATACTTATCCACCAAGGCTATATCCACGGTTGGAGGGCTAAGAAAAACGATCAACGCTCTGCAACCGGGCAAAGGGGAATATTCATGAATGGAAAGATTTCCGGTGTCTTTAAATGTCTTTATTAGGTAACAATACCAACTAACTATAATCAAAGGGAAAAATAAAAAACCAATCCAGGCTTTTATTGACTTAAAGGTATCTATATCAAATAAAATATCCCAAATGGTATCTCCAAACCAGTTCAAAGAGATCAGGGTGACACAAACAAGAAACAAAGAAAAAATACTACGCGAGCCGAACATATGCAAAAAAACGGCCTTCATATGTTGCTGTCTAAATGCCTTTTTTGATGGTCCTTTAGCGTGCGAAGTTTTCATTGATGTCATTGTCCACTATTTTTTTTGTCCGTTTTACGACAACATATTCCTCAATTCTAGCCCCAAAAGAGCGCATTCTATCAGCAGACAGATGTTTTCCCCGCATTTCCCTGGGGATCTGCAATATAAGGTGGAAATAACGGACTCCTTTCTCATTTAATGATGCGACCATGTTCACCGGCAGGGAGCCAATAACAATATCACCCTTCTTCACCTCGTCCGTATCAAGATGATCCACTACCTGATCGACTTTCAAGCCTTCATCAAAGGCCCACTCCTGCGCTCCGGCATGCCGGGTGACGAACCAGGTGGTATTTTTATTTGAATGACATCTTTCCATTTCACTATAAACCTGTCTTACCATTCAACCCCTGAATTTGTGACACATAGTTCCTGCTTGAAGGTCTTAATCCCTTCGGTTCAGGGAAGCCATACAACCGGAGGAATTTTTGTTAACCCCCCTTCCGGATAAAGTCTTAATCCCTTCAGTTCAGGGAAACCATCCAACCCCGGACCCGAAGTAAGCTGGACGTTCTCCGAAGTCTTAATCCCTTCGGTTCAGGGAAACCATCCAACCGGAAATAGGAACATATGGAATCCGAGCTAATGTCTTAATCCCTTCAGTTCAGGGAAACCATCCAACCAAAAGTTGCCTGCTGATGAGATCGGTAAAAAAGTCTTAATCCCTTCAGTTCAGGGAAACCATCCAACCCTTGAACGAAGTAATATGGATGGATCCCGACGTCTTAATCCCTTCAGTTCAGGGAAACCATCCAACCAATCGTTGTTGTCGGAGAAGTGGTTAATCCACGTCTTAATCCCTTCAGTTCAGGGAAACCATCCAACCCGCTTGAAAACATCTTGGCAAGCCATCGGATATGGTCTTAATCCCTTCAGTTCAGGGAAACCATCCAACCCCCAATAAAAAATTATAACAGACAAGGAAATGACGTCTTAATCCCTTCAGTTCAGGGAAACCATCCAACCCTTATTGAGCCAAAAAAGAAGCAGGAGTCTTTGTCTTAATCCCTTCAGTTCAGGGAAACCATCCAACCCATACCCTGGACCTTGCGAACAGCAACCTGACGTCTTAATCCCTTCAGTTCAGGGAAACCATCCAACCCACCTGCATTCCCTGGTGCATCTGTCTGTTCAGTCTTAATCCCTTCAGTTCAGGGAAACCATCCAACCACGGCATCGACGATGTACAGGCATTGGAGCTTTGTCTTAATCCCTTCAGTTCAGGGAAACCATCCAACCTTTTGCCGGAGTCGCCCCAGACCAAAGTGATTGTCTTAATCCCTTCAGTTCAGGGAAACCATCCAACCCGTAGACCTGCCCCATCAGGGTGGTCATGTCAGTCTTAATCCCTTCAGTTCAGGGAAACCATCCAACCCGGGATTCGAAACGATTGACGATTTCCTCTCCGTCTTAATCCCTTCAGTTCAGGGAAACCATCCAACCAAAAGGAAATGTCAATGAAATCAAAGATCCTACGTCTTAATCCCTTCAGTTCAGGGAAACCATCCAACCTAATACCGGTTCGTTGACAGGAGATACTACTAGGTCTTAATCCCTTCAGTTCAGGGAAACCATCCAACCGCCGTAACTGCGGAGGGGAAAACCTCTTGAAAGTCTTAATCCCTTCAGTTCAGGGAAACCATCCAACCCGGAGCCAGTTTTATCACGGCTCCCTCTTCATAGTCTTAATCCCTTCAGTTCAGGGAAACCATCCAACCGGCCAAAATTTATAAGGAGAGTGCTATATGGGTTAGTCTTAATCCCTTCAGTTCAGGGAAACCATCCAACCTCCTGATTGTGGTAAACCGGTAACCGGTACGAAGTCTTAATCCCTTCAGTTCAGGGAAACCATCCAACCAGATTATCTGGTAAAGTAACCGGCGGAAAAACGTCTTAATCCCTTCAGTTCAGGGAAACCATCCAACCCGGGACTTCTTGGGGCAATGGTAACCAACGTTTTGTCTTAATCCCTTCAGTTCAGGGAAACCATCCAACCCACGGTGGCGGTTTCATCGGACATCTCTTTGAGTCTTAATCCCTTCAGTTCAGGGAAACCATCCAACCGCTCGAATAACTGCCGACGGCCGAATTGAAGTTTGTCTTAATCCCTTCAGTTCAGGGAAACCATCCAACCCGAGAAGGATCTTCAACGGGCCCAACCCAATAGTCTTAATCCCTTCAGTTCAGGGAAACCATCCAACCAAAAACGGCTCACAAGCCGCATCAAAGAACTGAGTCTTAATCCCTTCAGTTCAGGGAAACCATCCAACCCGTTGGTATAAGCCTAACGGCGAGCTTTTTCAGTCTTAATCCCTTCAGTTCAGGGAAACCATCCAACCTACAGAGATTTCTACGGTGTGCGTGCCGATGATCGTCTTAATCCCTTCAGTTCAGGGAAACCATCCAACCCCTGGTTTTAACGGAGAAGCATCGGTGCTGTTTGTCTTAATCCCTTCAGTTCAGGGAAACCATCCAACCGACTTTCTCAGATACTGTGACCAGAACATCCTTGTCTTAATCCCTTCAGTTCAGGGAAACCATCCAACCCTCCATAAGTCTTTACATAAGCTTAGTTAATTTAGTCTTAATCCCTTCAGTTCAGGGAAACCATCCAACCATTAGAATTCGCTATATGGGCGAAGACAAAACCGTCTTAATCCCTTCAGTTCAGGGAAACCATCCAACCAAAATTATCTCTACACAGAAGAGAAAGTTGCCAGGTCTTAATCCCTTCAGTTCAGGGAAACCATCCAACCAAGGCGACTTGGTGGCTCTGGGTCGCGGTTCTGGTCTTAATCCCTTCAGTTCAGGGAAACCATCCAACCCGGATCCGGCAACAAAAGGGTACAAAGCTTTACGTCTTAATCCCTTCAGTTCAGGGAAACCATCCAACCTCTGGCCAAATCAAATACAACAATAATATCGGCATGATAGACTATGCCATTTTGGACATGAAACCGGCTTTTTCGAGTTAGCGTGAAAATCATATTTTTTCAGAATAAAATCAATTCATTATGGGGAAGTTAAATAAAACACGAAAACATCTTTTATTTCAATACGTTACATTTTTTCATACAATTTTAGCTATTAGAAAAATTGATGTCCGGAATGTAGAAATTTGAATCAGTTAATCGCCGTAGTAACAATACACCAAATTTTTCATAATGATGCTATCATGACATAGGGGTGATCCATTTCCAAATTTCATTTTCTTCTAAACTTTCAATCTTATTTTCATTCATAATAGCACAACCGATCTGGCATATCAAACTCGCATCTGAAGAGCTTAAATTGGTTTTTGCATATGCGAATAATGGATCAAGGTTTAGATGAAAACGTTCAAATCCTTTTCTCAGCAAGAATTTCAATCTTCCAGCCCAATGATTTTTATCATCATTCAACCGTTTTTCAATCAATAAAAGATAAAGCAACATTTCAGCTAAAAAATGGCCTTCTTCGTTATCAAGTTCTACCGCCTTTTCAAAAATATTTTTTGCATCTTTAGGCGCATCTCGATCAATCAGCATGAATTTTGCGTAGTTCCCAACGTTATGACTATTGTCGGGATCAGCACTCAATGCCTTATCAAATAGTATTTCAGCCTCCTCATAGTCGTCATGGTCAGCTAAAAACCTAGCGTAATCCCATTTAATTTCATAGAGTTCCTGAAAAGATTCTTTTGCTTTCTGGCAAGTTGCTTCGAGATCGTCGATTGCATTCTGATAAACTGCTTCCAATTCGTCAGGGCAATTATAACCATCTATAAACTCTCTCCAGGTGATATATGCTTCTTTCTCTGCTATATATTCAAATGCCTGAGACATGCTTTCAGGCATTGTCTCCGGGTATTCAGATCTTAATCTATTGCACTGGGTCCAGAAGGTTTGTATCCGTTCTTCGGTTCGTTGACGAATATCTTTTGCCAGACTGTGGATTCTGAAATGATCGCCTAATAAAGCAACTGCCAGAGAAATCATAAATTCGTCAAATCCTTTAATTCGGATATAATACCCTCCGTGGAGGTTCATCACCTGTTTCACGCGACTGCTTGGTTTTTCATCATTGTGAAGGCACCAGTAAAAACCTCCGTTAATCTTTGTTAATTCTTCTGTGAGAAAGTTCATTAGACTTCCGTCATTGCCGCCATAGCCGATAACAAGAGGTGTACAGTTTGAAAAAATGGTCTTCAATGATTCTTTCCATTCTTCAGAAAGATTGTTAACCTCATTAGGCATGTTTTTCGGGGAAAGCATCAAATCGCGATGAACCTTTGCAATGAAGGGCCTCGGAAGCCAGAACCCTCTTAACCTTCTTTCTAAAAAACCGGCCAGAGATTCGTGACCAATCACCAATGGCTGCTGCCCTCTTGAGTATATTGACAATGCGTCCGCCACAAGATTATCAAAGTTAGTAGTGATAACAATTTTGTTGTCAGTTTCTGACAGAATCTGGGATAGTGCAGCATATCCGGGTCCAGGCTCTTTTTCTCTCATCTTATCTTCCAAATATAAATACCCTTCTGCAATATCTTTTTTATAACGCAACTCGAAAATCTTTGGATACCATTGGACTGCATCGGGAAAGAAAAAATCGGGAATACCCAACTTATCAGCTGTAGCCCATTGTGAAATATCTGGGGGGTCAGGCTCATCCGCAGTTCGCACCTGATAATGATGTTCCAGCCATTCGACAACAAATTGTTTTGCTCCTGGAATTCCAGATGAAACAGATGCACCCGCTCCTAAAAGAAAAACAATCTGCCGCCTACTTTTTTTCAATTCAATCAAGGCTCCCGAATCAGACAGTACTTCAACATCATCGATTGATTCTGTCTTTCCCATAGTCTGCCTCTGAAATAGTGATTTTTATTTAAAGTTGATTAAATTGTCATGATAATCGGTCTCTATTGTTATAAATGGTGTAGGCAATTATTTTGGATTTCCCAGAATGCGGCCCTTCCCATCCACCATATTGTTTCCAGCACGACTTTATCAGTGCCAGAACATCTGCTTTCAGAGAGGTATCGTCGATTTCATCCCACTTTGTTGCCAACAGCTTTCCCAGTAGAATTGTTTTTTCTTTCGTGTTGTGTTGAGCGCATAGTTCTTCAACAGCCTGCTTCAGCCAATTTTCTGCTGGTGTTTTAGTCGGCATGCTATCCGATTCAGTCTGCGTAACATCTGTTCGTGATTGCTCCCGACCTGCTTCAACATAAGCCATTAGCACAAGTTTTTTATTCCCCTGTGCCCCTTTTGCCAGAACAAATTCATTTTTGGGTCCGCCACCGTTTAATGACATGTGCTTAAGCTCTCCCGGTAGTCCAGGTGCTTTTTTCGGGTCGGCCATGGCTTTCAGTTGGACGATCTGTTCGCTATAGGACCAGTCCCCTTGCAATACGCCCGAAAACCAGTTTTCCATCAAGGTGGTAAAAGCATTCATACAGTCATGCTCGGTCGGCGGATCGCCACCTGGAAGATTGGGTATAATGTCAGAATGTTCCCAATCAATATGAATGGCTACTTGCCCAAACCCAAAGGGTTTTCCCATGCCCACTGCATGACGCAAAGCAGGGTCTCCGCCCCAGGTCAGCGCCCAAATCAGCGCTCCCAACTCCTCCTTCTTCAAGTTATGAAACCGCATCTTCCCTTTGTATGAGACCGAATCCGTTACCGGATTTAAATTCACCATGACATCTTCGCTTTGGTTGGCTTCGGTTCTCTGAACACGCACATCACCAGACGGCCGAACCGGGTACCGCTTCCAGCCCCGGATACGGGCATCGGCATCCATACAGGTTTTGTAAAAATTACCCTTCAGGCCGCCATCCGTCTCGTTTTGATGAATATAATTCGGGTAATAGGTCGGCTTGGGACCATTTAAAATTGTTTTACATGCCTGAGTGGCGCTTTCCCCTTGATTGATTTCGGATCGGGCATGAGAAAAACTGATTCTACCTTTCAGGCTGTTCTCCCCGTTTTCTTCATCGACCGTACCGAAAATCAGTTCTGCCAAGTCAAAGGAATTGGCCTGATGATCCGATGAAAACTTTTTAATCAACTCTCCGACGCTGTTTTCGTAGGGCAAACGGTACATCAGAGCCAATCCAAGGGATTCAATTTCGCTTGAAGGGGCTAGGTAAAATACGGGAACACCTTTTCCATCAAAATTCTTTTCCTTTAAATATGCATAAGTTTTACCCGCCATGGACTTCGGATCATCCTGGTAAATCTGGCGGAATCCCTTGTAGATCGCTTCGCTTACAGGGATTGCCGGTGATGATCCGCCAAAAAAAATAAATTCGAGGTGCTTATTGGGACCTGGCTGCCCGGTGAACACCAGATGCCCGGCCTGTTTTCCATGCCCCAGATTTGATGCTTTTTTATATCGCAGGTACTTTTGTTTTCCTCTTATCGTACCATGTGCACCGGGGCCGTGGTCTTTAAGACTCCCGGCGTCAAATTGGATTTTCAATGTTGATCGCGCCAGCCACCATTCGTATTTGTCAATTGTGGATGGATACTGTTTTTTCGGAAGTGAATTACCGGACTTGTCAATATAACCGGCAACGAGTTTTTCCCATTGTCCGCTCGTCGGCAATTTTGCAAGGTCCCTCTTGTCCACCCGGGCAAATTCACAGGGAGAAATTTCCCATTGACGTTTCTTCACATTATAGGAAAGCCATCCCGCTTTTGTTCGGGGCTCAAAAGGCCCCATACTATTAGGGTTTTTATTCTCGTGAACCTTGCTCAATTTATCACCGTAAATCGATCTTGCGCCTGGCGTAAGATCACGGACCCCATATCGGCTGTCCTGAACAAGATTCATCTTGCCAAATGAAGCAATCTCCACCACATTGCGTATCATTCCCCGTAGGGTGGAGCCAGGAATGGCCAGCCGACCGTCAGGCAGTGTGAAATGTTCAATCCGACCATTGGCTTTGTTTTTTTGTCCCGGCAAAATGGGGGTGCGAGATTTAATGGTCATTTGGAGGGCTCCGCAATATCCGTCCGGTAACGGAATATCCTGACAGACAGTTTCATGCCAATCCGGCTTGAAAACTTCTCTGGCGAGCGGAACGAAGTTATAGGGCGCGGTAATTTTTTCCAATCGGTTTCCACCATAGCGGCCACCTTGTCGCCGATGCATTACTTGACTCATGAGGATTCCTTTCCGCTTCTAAAACCGACAAAGCGATAGCTTTTGGGAAAATACTCGCCATTAAATCCATGATCGTTGTTTGCATCCCGTTTCTCTTTTTCCCAGAAGACCTCATAATCGGCAAACTCGTTTTGATCCAGACTGTAAGATACGATTTTGGCGATACACTGTTCCCTTTCAACCGTCGATTCCCTAGCAGGCGATGAAACGATTTCACTGATCAGCCAGCCGGCCTTCCGTTGGCGTATATGCAGGCTTCTATTTTCCTTTGCCAGCTCCCCAAAAAGAACGTTATCTTCCCGGTCGTCCGGCAAAGTTCCTTCCGATAGCTTTACCACTTTCGACTGGTAGCAGAGCCAACCTTCTGCGGCATTAAACCGATTCAGTTCCTCCAAAAGCGTTTGATGGTCGTCAATTGTTTTCGAGGTGATGCGTATCTGGCATCTTGCAAGGTTGCTTTTTTCCGTGACTTTTTCATATACATCGATAATGTCCACTACGCCGCCTCCTCCGCCATGATGGGTAAGCGCTTCCCGCCATCCGACCATTCAACCGTTCCTGAAAAAAAACCATGGCCCTTGGCGCTGCCTGCACCCAATGCGAGTCTTCCGTTGACAAGATCTTCCAATGTCCACGCCAGTGCCTGTTTGGTGTTTTCGCCCAACTCATCGAGGTCTTTGAAGTTCAGAAACACCTTAATTTTCAACGGCTGGTTCCAAATCAGCTCTTCCCCGAACAACGCACCGCTTCTTACGCCACCGGTAAAACGATCGATGCTGCTGTGGTTCATATGTGCCGCGCACCGATTGAAGTCGTTACCGATGGCAATATAGCCGTCATCGAACCATATTTGCCCGGCTTGCCCTGAAGGGTGACCTTTTTCGGAAGTTTCGTGAGACTGTCCAAAGAGTTCATGGACCGCCTTGTCCACTTTTTGTCTTTTTTCTCCATCGGGCAGGTCCATCAGCAGACGTCCATAGTGAAAAGTGAATCGGTGGCGAATGGCGCCTTTTATCGAAGATCCGGGTATCGCCACATGTCGAACATTGATGGATGCCTTATTATCTGTCCACTGAATGAATGGCTCCACAAGCGGCAGCGCATCGGGTGGATGCTCGCTTTTCATAATAGGTGAACTGCCCTGGCCGAAACGCCAGAAGTCCTCCGGCTCAAGACGGATCGTCAAACGAAGCCCCCGGTAGCCGGTTTCGGCGGGCGTTTTTTCCTCAAGATGCTGATAGTCGTCCAATCCCATCCCGATATCGCAATACTTTTCATAGGCAGAGGAATCTTTAAGATTAAACGCCGCATGATAGAGCCGGATACATTTGAACCTGCCCAGGCCGGAACGAACCGATCCACCAAGGCGCAACATGGGATTTTGTAACAGGGATAACAAATTATTCCACTCCGGAGGTTCCTTTCGATCGGCCCAAAGTGTTATCTCAAAGCTAAAACGGCACCCCTTGGGGATGACCGTTACGTCAAACTTTCCCTTATCCGACGCGACCCCTTTCTCGTTGATCCTGACACGATCCCGGTACAAGGGGTGGTCCTGAATCAGCGTATCGAGAAACAGACCTTCTATTTTGGGTTGCAGTTTTTCGACAGGCCGGTCTTCCTCATCGTGAATGATCCCCCATGAGAAAGTTACCCTGGACATTGCAGAGGATTCTTTTTCAATGTTGCCGAACAATTGGTCAGCAGCCTTTTCCCCTTCTTTGCCACCGGATTCTTGCCGGTAAAGGTGGCGTAAAACACCGGCGATGGTTGTCCCCGGTATTGTGGGCAGGCCATTGGCATCCCGAACAACAAGGTTGTCGAAGGCACTGTCACTCAAACCGCTGCCGATTGAAAAAGCGGAATCGGCCTCCAACACAAACCTGGCGATATGGAAAAAATGCGCGTCCAACCGCGATTTCATTATTTGGGTCATTTTTTCTCCTCCGGCTTTGGAACCGATTCCCTTTTTGTCTGAAGGGCCGCCGTATCGATGGCGAGTCGCGCTAAAGTTGCTGCGACACGACAGGGATTTCGCATGTCCTGTTTATTTTCGGGTCGAAAATAGTCTATCAACCATTTCCCGAAGGTGATATTTGGTGCGCTGCCGGTTTCAACCGACCATGCCTCGTCCGCCTGTGTTTTAGCATCCCGCCCTTCTTCTGTTGGCCCTTTATCCTCTTTCGAACGGCAAATTTTTTCCAGTTCCTTAAAAAATCTGTCCATATCGTTGGAAAAGCGTTTGCCGGCATCCAGGACAAGCCCCCATTGGGTTTTCCCCGGTCCGACCAGCGTTCCTTCCGGCTCGCACAAATACTTCCGGGCCGATCCGTACATTTCTCCAAGTTCTTTGTTCATTTTTTCCGCCAGTTTTTGATCCGCCCGTTTTGCACTGCCCGTCTCTACCCTTGATTTCAGCCATAAAACCAACGGATCGTTTTTCGGTTCTTCAATATCCCGCGAACATGCCTCGGGTGCCTCGGCTGAAGACCCTGGGTTAAACAGCCAATCGGGTTGAACCAAAACTTGTCCCAGCCCGTTGCCTCGATGGCTTCCCATACCGCATGAAAAGTGGGAAAAATCATCGCCATCAGAAACATGGTCAAAGGTGACCACGCTACCCTGTTGGATAACATGGCGTTCATTGTCATGGTGTCTTCTGGCCGTGTTGTATGGGCTGTAATGCCTGAACCGCAAAAAGGATTTATCGGTGTTAAAACTGCCTGATTTGAGGCCGAACAATTCTGCCGATGGCCAAAGCGCCGGCATTCCATGGCTATCTTCCAGGCATAAATCCGACAGCAGGAATAAAGTCATGCTGTTTCCGGTAAATGACGGTTGTTGAGGGGAGGACATTCCCCCTATTTTGCATCCGGCTTTACCGTATTGTGCAGATCGGGAACGGCCGATAAGGATCGTTCCCTTGAGGCTGGAACATACATCGTCGATCAGGGCTTCGCCGATGTCGTCATCGAAATCCAGATAAGCATGAAACTTCTGTCCGGCCTCGATGGCCTCATATCCGAACAATTGCGCCTCGGCAGCGGTACCATCGATTGGGTTGATGGCGGTTTTCATTCGAAAGGTTGTTTGCGGTTGCAGGAAGAGCCCGCTGGCGGTTACGTAGCCATCCCTAAGTTGCTTTGACTGTTTGTCTTTCTTGATTTTTTTGAAAAGATCCGAATAGATTTTCGTTCCATCCACCAGCCTTGGATCGCTTTCCTTTAAAAAGGTCTTACCCTTTACCACATGCCATGCAAAGGGCATAGGATACCCGGTCTCTCCATTCGGTGCCACCGGATACCCATTGCCAAAACGAACCTTGTCACTATGAAACGCCAGAAAGGCGTCCTTGCCCAATGAACGATAAAGTTTTGATGCGGAAACGCCATAAAGCACGGCACCGGGTATGTAATCCAGGGATCGATGCCCGCCCAAGGTCGCCGCACGAGCGCTGAAAATCGCATCTTCAAGCAATTCTAATGTCAGTTGAAAGCGTTTCATCGGCACGCCTCCTCTTTTTTCAGTGCTATTTTCACCCTTCCCAATCCACGCGTTCGATTCGAGCCGACAGCACGAATCAGCGGCAAGGCCTGTTCGATCCATTGTTCGGCGTTTTTGTAAGCCCAACCGGTTATTTCACCGCTTTGGCCCAGGTAGACTTCCGGCGGCATTATCTCCATTGCCGACGTCAGTGTAAGGGGGATAACCACCTCCTGCCCTCTGAGGCTTCTCGCTTTCGCCACGCCGGTTCCAAATTCTATCGCCGTTGAATAAATGTCAGTATATAGGGCTGATCGATATTTCTGGTTTTCTTCCCGGCCAAGCCATTCGCGGGTGTCTTGCCTTAAAAGCGCATCCCCGACGCGGACTAATCCGGGAATTGTCTCATCCCTTGATCGATTGTCGATAAAACCGATTGACCCGAATAACGCCTCAACCAATCGATCCGGGGAACATTTCGCCATATCTCCGAAGATTCCCCAATGGGCGCCGCGAAAAACCGCATCCCGTAAAAGGCCTTTCAGCATGCGGCCGGAGACAAATGGGCAGCCGAAACGATCTTTTTCAACAACCGCATCCACATGACTGCCACTCCCTTTCCCGGTTCCCGGATGCCAGTAGCTTTGGATATCAAGCACTAATTGGTAGTTAGTGGTCATGGGCTTCTCCTTCGACGGCAATGAGCTGCGTTAAGTCCCCAATAAACGTCCGATAGTTGTCGGCTTCATCCATTTTCTGGAAGGGAAGGTCGTCTTTGTTTGAGATGTGACCAAAAATGTTTTCGGAAAGTGTATAAAAATCTTCCAGGCAAGGTTGAAGTTCCGCATTTTTTTCCATGTTCTCAATCCATCTCCGATATGCCTTGCGGGCTTCGACAGGATCGGCATGCAAAAGGGTCAGGAAATTACGGATCGGCCCCTTGGCCATTACCGGTTTCTGAAAAAGAGATTTCATCTCGATAATATCCGCCAATGGCGGCAAACCGTGGCTGTGAGCGCCCACGCCGTACGCTCCCATGGTCAGTTGATGATGATCGCCGGCTTTCATCTCTTCATCTTGAATGGCTTCATAGCTGGTCGTAAAACTGGTCGTCACCCGATGGAAGGTAACGGCCGAGGGGATTTTATCCCCGTTTTGTTTGCTCATCCGGCGGGCGGTGTCTTTGGAATGTTTGCACAATGATTCCGCCAATTGGTAACCGAGATAAAAGGGTTGGTTGACTTTCACAAAGCAGACGCCGGCACAGGCGGTCAGCCCTTTCGGAACATGATCGGATTCAATTTTGGATAGTTCGGATTGTGTCTCTTTTTCAAAAGCTTCAATAAATGTTTGGGTGAATGAAAGCGCGTATTCGGCACGAATGATCACGGTAAGATCGTCGCCGCCAAGGACAAGCGGCCGGAATGGGAGAATACGCCTGGTGGTAAATGAACGGGAATTCCTAACCTCGCTTGACAGTGCTTCTTTTGCAGCAGCTTCCGTAGCGTTTTTGATGCTGTTGGAAACCTCCCGAAAAATTGCCTTGCTGTCAGTCTTACCGTCATTTTTTAATTTTTCGCCCAGTGTGATCAGTTCCTGTCCCAATCCATTTCCGTCGGCGTGAACGATGGCCACATAATGATTGTCCGAATCAAAAGGGAACGCATCTTTTTCATCTGGATCCAAATTTAACGGGAAGGTAAATTTCTCAAGCGTATCTCTGGATAAAAATTTACGATTCAGAGCGGTTCCCTTACGAAATTTTCTCTTTTCCCTTGTTGCCTCGTCAATCCATTCATATCGATCCTTCTTCACGTTTGCCCACTCGACAGCAGGATTTCCCGTCCGGGGTGCCCGTTTGATCAACGGTCCCGGTACGGGCAACCTTGGCATGGCACGGTTTCGCATCCTCAGAAGTTTTTTCCGGCCATCTTCCAGGGCATCGGAAATGGAGCATCCCTCGGCCACCGTATGGCTGAAGGACAGGCCCGGCGCTTTTTCCGCTACGACAAGGCCCCAGACAGCTTGCAATTTCATGGCATCATCCATTGACTCCAACTTGAGTGTCCATGCTCCGCCACCTTTGCGAATGAAAGCGTCGTCGTTGAAATCAATATTCAATTCTTTGAGTGTCTTTTTCAAAGGTTCATCGAACAAATCTTCAATCAATTCACTGGCGCCAACCATTTCCGCCAGACGGCCACTATCAAAAATAAACGGCTGAATTGTGTGCGCTTCAAATAGGTATAAGCAGCAGGTCATGCCTTTCACCTCCTCCGACATAGGGGTTACTCATCGGTTTGAATGTTCATCGCCAGTGCTGGTACTCCGACCTCATATGCCGCCTCGCCATCCCGCTCGATTGTCTGGATCAAAAACGGCTTTGCAGCCCTTTCGCCCAAAACGGTCTCGATGCGTTTTTTGACCTTCGATTTTCGTTGCTGGAACCAATTTTTTTGTTCGTCAACATCCCTATTCTTTGCAATTTCTTCGGCCCGTTCATACATTCCGCTCCAATCGGAAACGATTTTACCGTAGACCTTGAGGTAATCAGGTACAAACGCATCTTCATCGGGGATCAAGGGCGGCTCGCCTGATTTTTTGCGTTCACACATCCAAAGGTAAAAGGCCAGGTCGGCATTGGGCATGGGGACTTCCATACCGTTGAGCATCAGCCTCTTTTGGACAATATCGATTTCGATGGTTTCCGGCTGGGCAAAACGCTGAATAATGTCAACCGTCGCCTGAAAACCGGCATTTCCATTCAACAGGCCTTCGGGCACCTGGTAACGCATGCGGACATAGGGGATGTCGGACAGGATGATCTGTGCTTCATCGGTGGAATAATAGGTGTTGCCTATCTCTATGCGCTTGGGCTTCGGTCGGGGATAGAAAAAATCGGGATTGTTTTGAAATGGCTCGTTGACCAGTACATGGGACAGGCGATCCTGCATCCTGCCGTAGAGACTGAGGGCGTATCCAGCATAGAAAGACATAGTTTTGCGGCCTCCGGCCAGTGAGAGATGCAGGGCGCTGTTATCGTCGAGAGTGAATTCACGTACTTTGTCCGTGATGAAATCCGAGGCAACCTTGTTATGGGCCGTAGATTGGTTGTCATCGATAAACTGACCTTCGGTATCGGCTATGATATGAATGTGTTCAGAATCAAATCGAATATCCGTGAAACCAAAATCGGCACAAAACCGATGAAACTCTCCGTGTCTTTTTCCAACACCCAATAAAGCCAGGTTGGCCGACCTTGCACCTTCTTTTGTAGTGATAATATGGGTTTCCGTAGGAATAAACAGTGGCGTGTTTTTCACCGAGAGTTTATAGAGGGTCTCGGTGAAAATCTGCGGGGTTTTTCCGATAATCACCAACAGAATACGGCGGGAGAATTGATGCGGTTCTTTCATTTATGCCTCCAAACGACGAAAGGGTTTGTGTTTGAATACATAATAGGCACCGGTTTCGCTATGCGCGAAACTGGCAAACTTGCCGAAAAGTTCGGTTCAATTTCTCCCTAGGACACATGTCCATACATTGTAGGTCCCAACCTCAATTCAATTTCACCACGGTTATTTCCCCAAGCCCGAAGGCCGTCTTCGCGCCAACGTTGGTTTTTTCACAAAATTCGATCAACGGCCAAAATTCTCCTAAAGCCCCCTCGTAGGTGATCGTTCCCATCATACCGTCAAGGGGCGTTTTCTGTTTTTGGCGGTTGGAGTAGCGCTTCAAATTATTCCAGTGAAGTGTGCTGTCAACCGTCCTGACCACCTCGGCTCTTTGCGTCAGCCCTCGATAATCCAGCGGCGGCTCACTACCATTGTATGATTTCAATATGGTGGAGACCCGGCGAAGCATAGCTCTTGTGAGAATATGAAAAGGAAGCTTGGTGGCATGTCTGTTTTGAAATTTCAGTCGCAACGGTGTTTTCAACTGAATCATTACCCGGTTTCCCGAATCCGCTTTCTCCGGCGGGGTAGAAAGGGTGAGTCGGGGCAGGTCTTCATCCATCTGCAGTTTTTGATCTTCTTGCGAATAGACAATCCGGCCATTATGGGACACCGTTTCCATTGTAAAGCGTCCCATTTGATCATTAATCTTTTTACCGATACCCGAATACCCCATGCGTTCAAGGATGCGAATAAAAAAGTAGGGAAGTTGATGGTTCACATCGCCAAACAGCAAAAGAGAAAAAACGAAAATGTCTCCCTTCTTGAAAGCCATCCTGGTGGTAAGTGGTGGCCGGATCACAAAGGGGTGCGGTACGTCTGCGATCCTCATGCCGGCGGGTGGAGAATCTGCCAGAGGGGTCTCAAACACCTTGGTGTAAATACATTGGGTTTTTAACAGACAGGTTTCGCAAGTTTGGTGCTTCAGGATGCATACCACGGATTTAAAGGCGTGGCCGAAAGCCCCCCGGATAGTGGAACCTTTGTAGAGAGGCAGGCGTGCATCACTTTGGAAACGACAGCGAAATTCGTATCGACCATAGAGCATAGCACCTCACGGATGTTTCATTAATTGTAGCACCCTGTATATTATCGACTCAGGCCGGTCCCGTTTCCCCCGGCGCGCACAAATGCCCGCCCAACGCGTTGAGCAACAGGGCACCCTTGTACGGCGGCAATACAGCCAGGGTGCGCATGCGCAGCCGGAACCGCAATGTTTCATGAACAAGCGAAAACGATAGACCAGATGCAAGTGTGCTCATGGCCCGATTCCGATATAGTCGGTTTATATGGGGTGACGTTATTGGATCAATTGAAACGGTCAGAAATTATGTGACTTAAACCGTAGCATTGTAACGCGGATTAATCAAGTTCTGGGATTTGGCTCAATTGCCTCCATCTGGAAGGCTTCTGGATTCCGGCATTCGCCGGAATGACGAAATTGCGTCTCAATAATCCCAAGGATTTGCTTGTCGCTGCGTTTCAGGCTATAGGCTGTTAGGGCAGGCGGATGATGAGATCGCTGCGCTCCGTCGTTTGATACAAACCAATCTCTCGCAGAGTCGCAGAGCCCACAGAGAGGAACAACAAATTGTATGGGCTTCGCCCAAAACCAATTTTTAATGATGAATTATAAATTTTGAATGAAGGTTTCTAATTCGATTTTAATTCAAAATTCAAAATTGTGTTTCATCCAGACCTCGTTATTTGATTCCCCATTCGGAAATCAACCGCCTTTGCGTCTCTGCGTCTTGAGCGAAGCGGGCGAGAGAAAAAAAGTCGGAATTCCCGGTTCGAGGACAGGGGGTGAGGGACGGCAGTCATCAGCGGCTGGTTCGTAGGAGCTGGCCATGCCTGCGACCCTATCCTGTCCGGTTTTCGATGAAGCTTCAGTGAGTTCCCCCTCGCTCCCATGCTCTGCGTGGGAGCGCAATTTTTGTGTGCCTGGTCAATCGGGGTTCCCACGCGGAGCGAGGGAACCAGATGAAAACCAATCTCTCGCAGAGTCGCAGAGTCCACAGAGAGGAACAACAAATTGTATGGGCTTCGCCCAAAACCAATTTTTAATGATGAATTATAAATTTTGAATGAAGGTTTCTAATCCGATTTTAATTCAAAATTCAAAACTAAAAATTCAAAATTGTGTTTCATCCAGACCTCGTTATTTGATTCCCCATTCGGAAATCAACTGCCTTTGCGTCTTTGCGTCTTGAGCGAAGCGGGCGAGAGAAAAAAACTTGCGAAGAAATAGACGTCTCAATAATCCCAAGGATTTGCTTGTCGCTGCGTTTCAAGCTATAGGCTGTTAGGGCAGGCGGATAATGAGATCGCTGCGCTCCGCCGTTTGATACAAACCAATCTCTCGCAGAGCCGCAGAGCTCACAGAGAGGAACAACAAGCTGTGCAAATTGATCAGCCAGTGTCTTGCCTTTCGTCGTAACAGCCCAACGCGTCAGGCCGATTCCGATTCCTCCGGCGCGCACATATGCCCGCCCAACGCGTTGAGCAGCAGGGTGATGGGGCGATCCTCCTCGCTGGTGCCGGTGAAACGGATCGGACCGGGATGGCGGTAGTGGTCGCCGTCAGGGGAGGCGGCCAGCCATTTCTCACGAAAGGCCTTGACCACCCGGAAAGCCGGGGCGTTGACGTCCACAATACTCTTCTCCAGAACCAGTTCGAGTCTGCCCTTACGCTCTTCCAGGTGCATCAGCGGGGCGATGGGAATGCCGATGGGACGCCAGTTGTGAAAATCCTGCTCCAGATTGAGGATGGCAGCCATCTGTCCGGTGGCTCCGTTGGCGATCAGGCTGAAAACGGTGCGCCCCAGGTTGTAGGTGTAGATGCAGTCGAAACGGGTGGGATCACTGCCGCGGCCATCGTAACCGTAAAAATGGGTCTGGGTTTTGAACTTGGGCACGGACAGCTCATAGATCTTCTCAATGGGTGCCGGAATGGCATCCTCCTCACCTAAAAAACCATCCTTGACCAGCGCGGCCTTGAGCGTCTTTTTGGAGATGATCATTTTCTTGATCATCAGATAGCGCGCCTGCTTCCAGTTGTCGAACAGAATCGGTCCGTACATTTCGGGATCAAGCCCGCCCGTTTGCATGATCTTGGCATACTGGCCTTCTTCGATGCCGATCTTGTAGCGGCCTTTCTCTTTCAGTATGCCCAGATAGTCCTTGACCAGATCGAGCAGTACTTTTTCAGTTTCGACCTGGGAGAACTGGAAGTTCCCGTGGCTGTCACGCTCGGTGAGCAGGCCTTCCTGGAAGAACTCGGGGATGTCGTTGAACAGTTCATCATCGCGGGCATTCCAAACGTTGTAGGAGACGTCCTTGCGGATGCCGCGCACCAGGCGACGCAGGTATTCCAGCTTGTCGTCCAAGGCGGGAAAGGCGGTGTGAAAATCGCGGTCGTGCACCTTGTTGTAATTGCCGATGATGGTGTTGAGTTTGATGATGAATACCTGGATTTCGTTGATGAACTCAAGAACGCCCTCGGGAACCACCAGAACCCCGTAGTTTTTCCCCACCGCGGCACGATCCATGATCGCGTCACAGATGACCCGGGAGAGATGACGCAAGGTCATGCCGTAGGCCGTGTAGTCCACCTGCCCCTCTTTCTCGGCTTTTTCCAGGCGGTCGTAATCCACGTAATCGGCCAGGTCCTCACCGACGAGGGTCATGTTGGCGTGGGTCTGCAAGGCCACTTCCAGGGCCAGGTGACTGGCCACCCGGCCCATCACTTTGCACACATGCCAGTATTTGACGTCCGAGGAAGAATCGGTGCACAGGTTGGCAATGGCCTGGGAGAAGGCCCGCGCGGCGGTGTGGAAGCCAAAGGACATGGCGCACAGCACCTGACCGCAGGCATCGCGCACCTGAATGTCGCCATCGATGGTTTTGGGTACGCCGATTACCTGGATATCGTCATTAAACATTTCCTGGGCGAGGAACGCGGCGTTGGTGTTGGAGTCGTCACCGCCCACCACCACCAGGGCATCGAGGTCGAGCCGTTTGCAGGTCTCGCGGGAAAGCGACATTTTCTTCTGGTTGTCGATCTTGGTACGGCCCGTGCGGATCATGGTAAAGCCGCCCACATTGCGATACCGGTCCACGAGCGGTGCGGTCAGTTCCATGTAATCGGCGTCGATGATGCCGTCGGGGCCCATGAGAAAACCGAAAACACGGGTCGCCGGATTGGCCTTTTTGGCGGCATCGAAAAGGCCGGCAATCACGTTGTGGCCGCCGGGTGCCGGACCGCCTGAGAAAACGATGCCGATATTGCGCGCCTTGGTGTAACCGGCCCGGACGGCCTCGTCGGGATCGTCGGTGCCCGCCACGCGCTGAACGGTATTGCCGATGATATGGGAGAGCTGCCGACGCGCCTCCTTGTCGATCTCGAACTGGTATTGGGGCTCGGTTTGAAGGGTTGTGCAGGTGCGATTGAATACCTCACAGACCGGTGGCCGGTAAGCCACTCTCTCTTTCAATTCGAGATTCTCATCCGCCACGGCGTCGATAACGGCGGGGTGGTCAAACAGCTTGTCCAGACGGACGGTGGTATTTTCCGGCATCAAGGCCCTCCAGTCAGGTTGGTTGCGATTGTTGGCGAATTCGTGCCCATTCAGAAATAGCGCGTCTGCCTGTTGTAATAGCCCCCGGCAGTCGGTCAAGTCAAGGCTCAGGGTAACCACATTTGGATCGATTTCCTGTTTTTCGCGGGCATGGCCCGCTCTTACAACCGCCCATGGTCTGTCCCAGCCCCGAAACCGGTGCTGAAACGTGTCTCAACCTGAAGTGCGCCCTTGCCGGCACGCCAATCGGAGAAGGCCGTGACCCGTGCCGCATCGCTTTCAACCGCTTTGCCGCCGGCCAGGATAGGCCGGTTTCCCCCGCCATTCTGAGCTTTACATTGTTTGGATCTTATTATAGAAATAGCTAAAAGTATTTCATGTTCTTATTGATGAACCGGATTTACATAGCCGCCGGCCACGCTTCCGGAAGGCAGGCAAGCCATTGCGTTGAAGGACTGGCAATGGATCCTGTCGTAAGGGGCGCGGCCTGATTCCTAACCAAGATGAGGAGGAGTACCTATGAAAAGAGGTTTGTTTACCCCGTTGGCGATCCTTGCTGCACTGGCCTTCTGCCTGGGGCCCGCATTCGGCGCAGACATCGAACTGGCCAAAAAGTCCCATATCCAGAAAATCCTATCGCGCGGCGAGCTGCGGGTCGGCTTTGAATCCGGTTACATGCCTTTTGAGATGACCAACAAAAAGGGTGATTTCATCGGTTTCGACATCGATTTCGCCAAACGCATGGCCAAGGCCATGGGGGTCAAATTCGTACCGGTCAACACGTCCTATGACGGCATCATCCCGGCCCTGGTCACCGACAAGTTCGACATCATCATGAGCGGCATGACCATTACCCAGGAGAGAAACCTGAAGGTCACCTTTGCCGATCCCTACATTGTTGTCGGCCAGACCATCCTGCTCAACAACAAGCATGCGGGCACCGTCAAATCCTACAAGGACCTCAACGACCCCAAATACACGCTGACTTCCCGTATGGGCACCACCGGTGAGCAGTCGATCAAGCGCATGATCCCCAAGGCCACTTACAAGGGGTTCGAATCTGAAGCCGAGGCCGGTCTGGAAGTGATCAACGGCAAGGCCGACGCTCTGGTCTACGACCTGCCCTTCATCGGCATCCTTTACGCCAGCCAGGGCCAGGGCAGGACCGTGTTTCTGGATAAGCCTTTCACTTACGAGCCGCTGGCCTGGGCCATCAACCCGGGCGACCCGGATTTTCTCAATTTCCTGAACAATTTCCTCAGCCAGAGCAAGGGGGACGGTTTTTACGAAAAAGTTTACAACAAATGGATTTTGAGTTCGGACTGGAAAAAAGAACTTCAATAGACAGGCGAGCACTGTTTGTCAGATGTTCATGAACCATCCACGGGCCGGCCGGTGATCAACGACCGGCCCGTGGCGTTCGATCGAAGCGACACCTTTCGGCCGCAGCGATTTTCATCGGGCACGCGGAGCCATTTATTTTTTTCATGTGCCTTACCACCCAGCAGGAAGAAGACCTGACCATGAATGAAACAACCCAACAGCGGATCACCGCAAAGCCGGCGAACTACAACCGATGGGTCGTGATTTTCTGCCTTGGTGTGCTGGTTTTTCTGGGACTTTTTTACTACGCCACCCAGAAAATTCAATATGTCTGGCGCTGGAACCGGACCCCCATCTACTTTGCCTACCAGGACGACATCGACATCACATCGACCATTGACGGTGAAGTCTCTGCCATTGCCATCGACGGCAGTAAGGCCCGCATCACCGTATTGGGAATCGGCGAGGAGGAGACGTACGAGGTGCCGGCCAAGGGATTGCGTGTCGACCAGGGGGATTTTATCTCGCCGGGGGACACCCTGGCCAGTTATAAAAAATGGAAGCCGGGCCTTCTGGTCGTCGGATTGTGGATCACTCTTAAGATCAGCGTCCTGGCCACGATCGTCGGGGTGATCATCGGTATCATCAGCGGCCTGATGCGTATTTCCGACAACCCGGCCCTGCGATGGACCTCCATCGTTTATGTGGAACTGATCCGCGGCTCGCCGCTGATGGTACAGATTCTGGTTTGGTATTTTGTTCTGGGAACCCTGATCAATGACCTTCTGTCCGCCAATGGCTGGGGACAGATCCCGGCACTCTGGTACGGCGTCGCCTCCCTGGCCTGTTTTGCCGGGGCCTATGTTTCCGAAATCGTGCGGGGCGGCATCCAGTCGATTCACCGCGGACAGACCGAGGCCGCCCGTTCCCTGGGCATGAATTACGCCCAGTCCATGCGCTACATCATCCTCCCCCAGGCCCTGCGCCGGATTCTGCCTCCCCTGGCCGGGCAGTTTATCAGTCTGATCAAGGATTCTTCGCTGCTCGGCATTATCGCCATCCGCGAGTTGACCAAGGCGGCCCGGGAAGCGGTCACGGCCACCCTGCAGCCGTTTGAAGTTTACATCCTGTTGGGTCTGCTCTACCTGGTGCTGACCTTCAGTCTTTCCATGTACGTGCAATATCTCGAGAGGAGGATGGCAACGTCGTGATACAGGCAAAAAACGTATTCAAAACCTTTTATGCCCCCCATGCGATCAACGCCCTGGTGGATGTGTCGGCCAATATCGCGGCCGGCGAGGTGGTGGTGGTGATCGGTCCCTCCGGATCCGGAAAGAGTACTTTCCTGCGTTGTCTCAACCGCCTGGAACATGCGACCAGCGGCCACATTTATATCGATGGGCTCGACGTCCTCGACCGGCGTACCGATATCAACAAGGTGCGTGCCGAGGTGGGCATGGTGTTTCAGTCCTTCAACCTCTTTCCCCATAAGACGGTCCTGGAAAATGTGACCTTAGCCCAGAAGGTGGTGCGCAAACGCTCGGGCAATGCGGCCAGGCAAAAGGCCATGACCCTGCTTGAGAAAGTGGGCATCAGCGACAAGATCAACGTTTTTCCCGACCAGCTTTCCGGCGGCCAGCAGCAGCGCGTGGCCATCGCCCGGGCACTGGCCATGGAACCTAAGGTGATGCTTTTTGACGAGCCCACCTCGGCCCTGGATCCGGAGATGATCGGCGAGGTGCTGGACGTCATGAAAACATTGGCCCGCGAGGGCATGACCATGGTGGTCGTCACCCACGAAATGGGGTTTGCCCGTGAAGTGGCCGACCGGGTGATCTTCATGGATGCCGGTGCGATCGTGGAAGAGGGGACACCGGAACATTTTTTCACCAACCCGACCCATGACCGGACCAAGCTGTTTCTCAGTCAGATATTATAGAAGACGATAAATGTTCCTGAAGGTACGCAAAGCGTGGGGTCAGTCGGCCGTTGTAGACGATCACCGCTTTTTGAAGTGCTTCGGGTAACCCGGATTCCTCCAGCGGTTTGCTGAAATCCGCGCCCAGCAGGCCGGGGATGAATGGTCTGAGCTGGTTGCTGAAAAAAGTGGAGGAGTCGTTGGGCAACTCACAGGGCAGGTTGTCCACGGCCAGGAGCACGATCCCGTCTCCCAGGTGGCCGTCGCGGGTGGTGCCGGTGAGCGGGTCGACCAGATAGGCGGGCATGTCGCTGTCGGTGGATTTGACGTTGCACTCGATCGATCCGTTGGTGTCGCAGGTGATGTCGGCAATGCCGCACAGTTTCGGCGGCGTCCGGGTCCCGGCCAGGCGTTTCAGACCGGCCCAGGTGACGAACCGGGGATAGCGCGATTCCCAGTACACGGCGTTGACCAGCAGGGTGAAAAAGGGCAGATACGGCTCGAAACGGCTCTCGTAGCGTTCCGGATGGTGGTAGTACTCGGCCAGGTCAAATCCGGCCCCGTGCGCCTTGGGCTGCACCAGGTCGGACTCCTTGAAGATTGTTATGTAGACGGTGTGACGGTTGGCGCGGTCAGGGCGCAGCTGCGCGCCGACGGCATCCGGTTCGACGCGTTCGGTGGGCAGGCAGTCGAAGATCTGCTGGGCACCTTTGGAGACGTTGCCGTAGCCCAGAATTCCCACGCTGAACGGGCAGATGGCCTCGGGAAGGCCATCTTTGCCGATCTGGCGTCCGATTTCGGTCAGATGCGCCCGGGCATCGGCCACTGAATCGTACTGGTGCGCCCGCCGGAAGGCGGCAAAGGGGGTGTCGATCCCCTTGGCAGCCCAGTGCTCGCCCATGAGCGACAGGATGTCGATCGCACCGGCATCGCCGGCGTAGGGTCCGAAATAGATCAGGCGGCGGTCACCCGCGTCGGTAATCTTCTCATAATCGATCAGGGTGCAGCTGCCGTCGATGATGCGCCGAAGCAGCGGCATGTTGGCTTTCTGCCCCTTGATGGTGTGAGAGAAGAACACATAGGTCTTGCGGTCAAGGATCTTTTCAATGGGGATCTCCTTGACCCCCAGAACCACTTCGCCTTTTCCCATGCCCTGGCAGGACTCGGCCCCGGCGGCAGTATACTGCTCTCTGCTGAAAAAGCGTTTTTCCGATTGTTCCACCAGCGCCTTGACACCGGTAGCGGTCACGATTTTGGCCAGATCATCCGGAACCAGCGGCGCACGGCGTTCCCATCGGTTTTTGTCCTCGGCGCGTATGAGCAGTGTTTTCATTTATCATCTTACCGGATTGTTTGGATGATGGTTCCCTGTTCAGGGCGACGTCTACCAGCCCGGGGGGA
This sequence comes from Desulfosarcina ovata subsp. ovata, assembly GCF_009689005.1. Classification (NCBI taxonomy): domain Bacteria; kingdom Pseudomonadati; phylum Thermodesulfobacteriota; class Desulfobacteria; order Desulfobacterales; family Desulfosarcinaceae; genus Desulfosarcina; species Desulfosarcina ovata. Next base: position 469,637 of record NZ_AP021879.1, read on the forward strand.
GCGTGTCAAGCCAATTAGCGGGATGATTTATTTTAAGTTATCGCTTGAAATGAACGATAATATGTGCGAGCTTATTTGGATTTTGATCTATAAACAGACGAATGATGTAATCGGGTAGAGAACGTTGTGAAAAGAGACCTGTGGGCTGGTGTCCAATCGGGATCGGGATTGAGGCAGGGACGCGAAGCTCTGTACGCCATGCTTGACCAGGCAGCCGTGACGGCCGGGATCCCCCCATCCGCCATGATCCGCCTGTTGGACTCCCCGACACCGGAATTGCTCAACCGGCTGTTCACCGCCGCGCGAAGTCAGCGTGAGCGGCATTTCGGCACGCGTGTCTATCTATACGGTACGTTGAACATCAGCACCCATTGCCGCCAGCGTTGCAGTTTCTGTTATTTCCGCAAAACCAATCGTCTGGCCAGACGCTATCGTCAACCTCTGCCTCAGGTTGTCGATCAGGCACGGTGTCTGGCCGCCTCCGGCGTACACCTGATTAATCTGACCGGCGGTGAAGATCCGTTTTTTTTCGATGACGGTCTGCATGGTTTCGACCCGCTGGTCGAGATGGTGCGAGCGGTATCCACTGACACCGGCCTGCCGGTGATGATTTCCATGGGCGTGCTGCCGGGCGCGGTCATGCCACGTCTGCACGCGGCGGGAGCCGTATGGTACGCGTGCTACCAGGAAACATACAACCGGCAGCGTTTCGGGCAGCTGCGGGTCGGACAGGATTTCGATCAGCGCTACCAGAGCAAGATGACCGCCAGGCAAAACGGGTTGCTTGTGGAAGATGGTGTGCTTTGCGGAGCAGGAGAAACGTCCCGGGATCTGCTGGACGCTTTTACGGCCATGGCCCGGTTGGGCGCCAGCCAGGTCCGTGCAACCACTTTCGTGCCTCTGGTTGGAACGCCCATGCATGACGAGGCGCCATCATCATCACTGAGAACGTCCATCGCCATCGCGCTCCTGAGAATTACTTATCCTGATCTACTCATCGCGGCACCACTGGATTGGGGGGGCATGGCCGATCTGCGCGATCACCTGAATGCCGGTGCCAACGTGGTGGCCGGCCTGGTTACGCCCGGCAGTGATGCCGGCGAACTGCCAATGGTCCGGAGCGAGCAACGGACTATGGAGGGAATTGCCTGTACCTTGCGCGGTTGCGGGCTGGCGCCGGCCAGCGCAGACACCTATCGCGACCGAGTGCTCCGCCATAGCCCTATTGAGACCCGGAAGGTCAGCGGTGAGGTCTTTTCCTGAAAGTCGACAGGTGATTTGATGGACGCTGCCCAGCGTGTCATGCAGGTGATCCGGCGCCGGCCCGGAGCCAGGATTCCCACGGGAGAACTGACCATGGAGCGCGCCTTCATGGAGTCGCTGCTGGCCTGGAATGGAGATTTTCCGGCGCCGGCGACATTGTCCGAAACCCGGCTGATTATCGAATGCGCCCGCCTGTTGTCCCACGATGTGATCTGTCTCCAGTCGCAGCCGCCCGGCGGTGGTGATGGTGACCCGGCGGCGCGGGCCGGTGAAATCGCCCGGGTCGCCGATGAGAATTTCTTTGTCTTCTGGATTGTCAACGGCGCCTTCCAACAGGTTATGTACAGTAGCGATTTTGTCACCTTCATGACGGCCATTGCCGTTTCGCCCGATGCCATTGCCGGGGAGATGGCCGCCGTTTCCAAACAGGTGATCGCGACCATTGAACTGGGTGCCCGGCATGGGGCCCATGGGATTATCCTTGCCGACGATATTGCCTACCAAAAAAGTACCTACATGTCACCGGCCTTTGGCAAGCGTTACCTCCTGCCGCTCTGGAAACAGCAGGTGGCTGCGGCCAAGGCGGTCGGGCTGCCGGTTTTTTTCCATTCCGACGGCAACCTCAACCATTTCCTGCCGTTCATTGTGGCTGCGGGATTCGATGGCCTGCAGTGTATCGAGTCCTCCGCCGGCATGGACATCTTCAAGATCGGTCAAACTTACGGCGACCGGTTATGCCTGATGGGAAACATCGATTCGGTGCTGCTTTGCCCCGCCGTCGAACCCGCTGTTCCAAACGGGGGGATCCTTGGGCTGGACCGGGCCGTCAACGACCTGACCGCTGCCTTCGGACGCAGCGGAGGGTTGATTCTGGGAACTTCCGGCGGTTTGCACAGCGGAATGTCGCCCGATCTGGTGATGCGCATGGCCGCGCTGGTGCCGAAAGTCTGAATAAACCCCAATGTTGCAATATTGGATTAAAAAAAGTGTTTTAAATATACGATTGAAATAGGCGTTTGAATTTGATAGTCGCTTGGGAAGCGATATTCCAGCGAGTTCATCAACCCCCGTGGGGAGAAAAACCATGCAGCCGTTCCTTGTGACCATGCGTACAACCCTTCTGGCCGTGGTAAGCGGCCTGTTGCTGGCGGGATGCCAGGAGCAGAAACAATCCCCAGGGGCCGCCGCCCCGCCTCCTCCGCCGCAGATCTCTGTGATCGCCGTGCAACCCCAGCGGGTACTTCTGACCACCCAGCTGCCGGGGCGGTCATCGGCCTACCGAGTGGCTGAAATCAGGCCCCAGGTCAATGGGCTGATCCAGAAGCGGATGTTTGTGGAAGGGGCCAATGTCAAGGCCGGCGATGTGCTCTATCAGATCGACCCGGCCTCGTTTCAAGCCGCCCTGAATAATGCCGAGGCCGCTCTGGGCCGCTCGGAAGCCAACCTGCCGGCGGCCCGTTCAAGGGCTGAGCGCTACCGCGAGCTGTTGGTCGAAAAAGCGGTCAGCCAGCAGGATTACGATGACGCCGCCGCTGCCCTCAAAAAGGCCGAGGCCGATGTCCAGTACTGGAAAGCCGCACTGGAGACGGCACGTATCAACCTGGCCTATACCCGCATCACGGCGCCGATTTCCGGCCGCATCGGCCGTTCCAGCGTCACCGAGGGGGCCATCGTCACGGCTTACCAGCCCGTGGCTCTGGCCATCATCCAGCAGTTGGATCCCATTTATGTGGATGTGCCGCTTTCCACCACCGACCTGATGCGCATGAAACGGAGCCTGAAAAACGGCCGGCTGCGCGGGACCGGCAAGACCATGGAGGCGGTTACCCTGATTCTGGATAACGGCTCCTCGTATGCCCACGAAGGCACGCTTCAGTTTCGCGATGTGACCGTGGACCCGACCACCGGCTCGGTAATCCAGCGGGTCGTTTTTCCCAACCCCAACGGGTTGCTGCTGCCCGGCATGTTCGTGCGGGCGGTGATGCGGGAGGGGGTTGCCGAAAAGGCCATCCTGATTCCCCAGCAATCCATCTCCCGCGACCCCAAAGGCCATCCCGTGGCCCTGGTCGCCGGCGCCGGCGACACGGTGGAACGGCGCATGCTCACCCTGGATCGGGCCATCGACGATCAATGGCTGGTGTCTGACGGACTGGCGGCGGGTGATCGCCTGATTGTTGAAGGGATCCAGAAGGTCCGTCCGGGGACGGTGGTGGCGGCGGTGCCCTATGACGATGGCGAGGAAACGAAGGGTACAACGCCCGCGGCCGCGACCGCCGGAACAACCAACTGACGGAGGCGCCCGATGCTATCGAAATTTTTCCTGGCCCGCCCCGTTTTCGCCTGGGTGATTGCCATTGTGATGATGGTTGCCGGCGGGCTGGCGATTTACAACCTGCCCATATCCCAATATCCGCCCATTGCGCCGCCCTCCATCGCCATCGAATCCTTCTATGCGGGCGCATCGGCGGAAACGGTGGAGAACAGCGTGACCCAGATCATCGAGCAGAAGATGACCGGTTTCGACGACATGCTCTACCTGTCGGCCACCAGTGACTCCTCCGGTGCCTCGCGCATCGAACTGACCTTTACGCCGGGTACCGATCCGGACCTGGCCTGGGCCAAGGTGCAAAACAAGCTCCAACTGGCCATGGCCAGCCTGCCCGAGGCGGTACAGAGCCAGGGCGTCACGGTGAGCAAATCGACACGCAACTATCTTCTCATCGTCGGCTTGGTCTCCGAAGACGGCAGCATGGACGGCAACGATCTGCGCGACTATGCCCAGTCCAACCTGGAAAAAGTACTTGCCCGGGTGCCGGGAGTGGGGGAGGTAACTACCTTCGGCTCCCAATACGCCATGCGGATCTGGCTCGATCCGGACCGTCTCACCGACTACCGCCTGACCATTCAGGATGTGATCACGGCCCTCCGGGCATACAACGTCGAGATTTCCGCCGGCCAGTTCGGCGGCGCGCCGGCTGTTGAGGGGCAGCGGCTCAACGCCTCCATCATCGTCCAGAACCTGCTCAAGACACCGGACGAGTTCGCCGCCATCCCCCTGCGGATCAATCCAGACGGATCGGTGATCCGGGTCCGGGACGTGGGGCGTACCGAACTGGGCACCGAGCAGTACGACGTTCAGGCTCACCACAACGGCCAGCCCGCCGGCGGGTTGGCCATTCGTCAGTCGGCCGGAGCCAATGCCCTGGCCACGGCCAGGGCGATCCGGGAAAAACTCGACGAAATGAGCCGCTATTTTCCGGAGGGGATGAAGGTGGTCTACCCTTACGACACCACGCCATTCGTGGCCGTGGCCATCAAGGAGGTGTTCAAGACCCTTTTCGAGGCGATTATCTTGGTTTTTCTGGTGATGTACCTGTTTATGGGCAACATCCGCGCGACGCTGATTCCAACCATCGCCGTGCCCGTGGTGATCCTGGGAACCTTTGCCGTGCTGGGCCTTTTCGGCTTCTCCATCAACATGCTGACCATGTTCGCCATGGTTTTGGCTATCGGCCTTCTGGTGGATGACGCCATCGTGGTGGTGGAAAACGTGGAGCGCATCATGAGCGATGAGGGGCTCTCCCCGCTGGACGCCACGGCCAAGTCCATGGACCAGATCACCAGCGCCCTGATCGGCATCGGCCTGGTGCTTTCGGCGGTTTTCGGTCCCATGGCCTTTTTTCCCGGTTCCACGGGCGTGATCTACCGCCAGTTTTCCATCACCATCATCGCCTCCATGCTTCTTTCGGTGCTGGTGGCCCTGATCCTGACTCCGGTGCTGTGTGCCTCCCTGCTCAAACCGGTGCCGGCCGGACACGAACCGGCCGACCATGCCATCTTTTTCATGCGTCCATTTTTTCGCTGGTTCGACCGGTTTTTTTTCCGCTCACGGACCCTGTACCTGAAACTGGTGGAGCACTCCCTGCGGCGGCGGCTGCGTTACGTGTTTGTGTTTCTGCTCATTGTGGTGGCCATGGTGGTCCTGTTCCGGCAGATGCCCACGGCGTATCTGCCGGAAGAAGATCAGGGAATCCTTTTTGTCCAGGCCATGCTGCCGGCCAACTCGACCCTGGAGCAGACCAAGGCGGTTTTGGAACGGGTGAAAACGCACTTCCTTGAGGAACAGTCCGAGGCAGTGGAGTCGTTGATGACCGTGTCGGGTTACAGTTTTTCCGGCCGGGGTCAGAATGTGGGAATGGCCTTCGTGCGCCTTAGGGACTGGGAACTGCGCAACCGGCCGGACCTGAAGGTTAACGCGGTGGCCGGAAAGGCCATGGGTACTTTCTCGCAGATCAAGAACGCCATGGTGTTCGCCTTTCCACCGCCGGCGGTGATCGAACTGGGCCAGGCCAACGGCTTCGATTTCCAACTGCTCGATCGCGGTGGCGCCGGGCATGCCGAGCTGGTGGCGGCCCGCAACCAGCTGCTGGGCATCGCGGGCCAGGACACGCGGTTGACCCGGGTGCGGCCCAATGGCCTCGAGGATGTGCCCCAGTACCGCATCGACGTGGACTGGGAAAAGGCCGGCGCCCTGGGCGTACCCATTGCCCTGATCCACCGCACCATCTCGGCGGCCTTCGGCAGTGCCTACGTCAATGACTTCATCCAGGCCGGCCGGGTCAAGCGGGTTTACATCCAGGCCGATGCCCCTTTCCGCCGTCTGCCCGGCGATCTGGAAAAACTTTACGTGCGCAATATGTCGGGCGAGATGGTCCCCTTTGCCTCTTTCGCCTCGGGTCACTGGACCTCCGGTTCGCCCAAGCTCGAGCGCTTCAACGGGTTTCCGTCCATCAATATCTGGGGCGAGGCGGTTCACGGGAAGAGTTCCGGTGAGGCCATGCAGGCCATGGAGGAGGCGGTGGCCAAACTGCCCCGGGCCTTCGGCTATGACTGGACCGGCCTCTCCTACCAGGAGCGCATGGCCGGCTCCCAGGCACCGCTGCTTTACGCCTTTTCGATTCTGGTGATCTTTCTCTGCCTGGCGGCCCTGTACGAAAGCTGGCCCATTCCCATCTCGATCCTGATGACCCTGCCCCTGGGCGTCATCGGCGGGGTGATCGCCTCGACGATGATGGACCTGCCCAACGACGTCTACTTTCAGATCGGGCTGCTCACCATCCTGGGATTGACCACCAAGAACGCCATCCTGATCGTACAGTTCGCCCGGGCCCGGGTGGACGAGGGCATGAGGCTGATCGACGCCACCCTGGAGGGGGCCAAGCTGCGCTTGAGGCCCATCGTGATGACGTCGCTGGCCTTTGGTTTCGGCGTGCTGCCCCTGGCCCTGGCCAGTGGTGCCGGTGCCGGTGCGCAGCAAGCCATCGGCATTGGTGTGCTGGGCGGCGTGGTCACCTCCACCTTCCTGGTGACCCTGTTCGCCCCGCTGTTCTACGTGATCATATACAAGCTGCTCGGCCGGCATCGCAAGCGGGAACGCGTGCAGCCCGCCGCCGTGAGCCCTGCGGAGAAATAATCCCATGAATCGAATCCTGTTGATTCTGCTTTGCAGCCTGACCCTTTTCAGCGGTTGCGCCGTCATACCGCCATACACACCACCCGAAACTCTGGTACCGGATGCCTGGCCGACCGGGCCGGCTTACCGTGACGGCAGCCTGACGGATGAGCCGGTCGCCGCCGACCTGCCGTGGCCCGAATTCTATACCGATGCGCGGCTAAGGGCCGTCATCGAAACGGCCCTGGCCAACAATCGCGATCTGCGGCTGGCGGCCCTGAATGTCGCCCGGGCGCAGGCCATTTACGGGATTCAACGTTCGGCCCTCTATCCGGCCCTGGATGCCACGGCCAACGGCAGTAAAAAGCGGATCCCCGCCGATATTTCCTCTTCGGGGGAGAGTTATACGGCCAAGCAGTACGATGTGAACCTGGGCATTCTTTCCTGGGAAATCGATTTCTTCGGGCGTATCCGCAGCCTCAAGGAGCAGGCCCTGCAAAGCTACCTGGCTACCGAAGAGGCCCGCCGCAGCGCCCGGATCCTGCTCATCGCCTCGGTGGCCCGGGCCTATCTGACTCTGGCCGCCGACCAGGAGAACCTACGGCTGGCGCAAACCACCTTTGAGAACCAGAAGTCGGCCCATGATTTGATCAAACGACGCCAGGAGGTGGGGCTGGGATCCGAACTGGACCTCAATCGCGCCCGGACCCAGGTGGATATCGCCCGGGTCGACATTGCCCGCTACACCCGCCTGGTGGCCCAGGACCGCAATGCGTTAAACTTGCTTGCCGGCACGCTCCAGCCGCTGACCGAAGCGCACCTGCCGGCGGATCTGGCCAGTGTCGCCCCCCTGGGGGGCATCGGTGCCGGGCTTTCATCCATGGTGCTGCTGAACCGGCCGGATATTCTACAGGCCGAGCGTCTGCTCAAAGCGGCCAACGCCAATATCGGTGCGGCCCGGGCCGCCCTGTTTCCGCGCATATCGCTGACTACGACCATTGGAACGGCCAGTGCCGACCTGCACAATCTTTTTACCGCCGGGCAGGATACCTGGCTGTTTGCTCCGCAGGTCAGCATGCCGATTTTCGATGCGCGGCTGTGGGCCGCCCTGGACGCGACCAAGGCGGAACGGGAAATCGCCATTACCCAATACCAGAAGGCCATCCAGACCGCCTTTCGTGAAGTCGCCGATGCCCTTGCCGTGGAGGGCACGGTGGATCAGCAATTGAGCGCCCAAAAGGCGTTGGTGCGATCGGCCGCCGAAACCTACCGCCTTTCCGATGCGCGGTATACCAAGGGGATCGACAGCTACCTGGGGGTTCTGGACGCCCAGCGTTCCCTGTATACGGCCCAGCAGGCCCTGGTGGCCATGAACCTGGTCAAGCTAACCAATCAGGTACAGCTTTATGCCGCCCTGGGCGGCGGGGCCCGGTAGGCCGTGGCCATGCAAGCAAACCTTAATATCCAGCCGGATGCCGGGGAGATCGGCAATCGCCGGGTAACGTCAAAGGCCGCTGATCACGGTGTCCGCCCATGACCGATTCTCACGCATCCAAACCGTCCGATACGAAAACCCGCATCCTCGATGTGGCTGAAGCCCTGTTTGCCAGCAACGGATTCAGGCAGACCTCGATCAGCCGACTGGCCCGTGCGGCGGGAGTCAACCTGGCAGCGGTCAATTATCATTTCGGGTCCAAAGATGCGTTGATCCGGCAGGTGATCGAACGTCGCCTGCTGCCGGTTCACCGGCTGCGCGTGCAGCGGCTGGAGGCGGTCCGGGAAACGTGCACGGCGCAGGGACTCCGGCCCGATGTGGCCGAACTGCTGCGCGCCTTCGTCGAGCCGTCGTTCAGCCTGACCCGCGGGGGTGACGGGGGGCAACGTTTTCTCCTGATCATCGGCCGGGTCATGGCCGAATCCGATGAATCCATCCGCAATATTTTTATCCGCAGTTTCAAACCGAGTTTTATGCTGTTTTTCTCACTGATGAGAAAAAGCCTTCCCGGTCTTCCCAAAAATGAACTGTTCTGGCGGCTTCATTTTGTGGCCAGCGCCCTTGGCCACGCCATGCGCGTTCACGGTGCGGCAATGCCGTCCTCGGAACTGTTTCCCCCAAAGAGCGATGTCGATACGGTGGTCCGCATCCTGATGGCATTTTTGACCGCCGGCCTCAAGGCGCCATCGCATAGGGAAAGCACAGCATGTCCTCCTGAATGAAAGTATATCCCCCTTTTCCGCCAGTCTTACCCGGAAGGCGATTTCCGACCGGTGCGGCCGAAGACTGAATTTTGACCGGTTCCGCCATTGATTTGACACCTTGCGGGATCACCACGGCAACGCAATCCGGACGACGCGTCGATTTGACGACGGGGAGAACATACCATGTGGGTGGCATGGAACTTGTATATGCTTCATGCCACAAGCATTCTTATTAAAACCTTTGTTGGATCGCGCCATGTTGATTGCAAAAGGAAAAGAGGAGATGGGACTGGACGAAAGCCTCAAACTGTTGGATCTGCCCCCGGACGCCACGATTGATGATGCCGAGAAGGCATTTACCCACATGCAGAATCTGATCGAGCAATATTACCAGGATGCGGACGGTGACGTGTCCCCGTCGCGCCAGGCGGACCTTGAACTGCTCAGCCTGGCGTACGAGAAAGCGCTGGTCCATATTTCAGAACGGGACTTTGCGGCGGATTCCAAGCCGGCGCCGAAAACGGAATCCGTACAGGTGCCGAGAACGGATTCCAGGCCGATGCTTAAAATCGTCAGCGATTTGCCTGAACTGGAAGACTTGGACGAGTCCATGGACTTCAGCGATGAACAAGTTCCGGAACGTGGCTCCGACAGCCTGCCGGTGCTTCCGGAATCGGATATCCAGACCGTGGAGGCGGCGCTGGCGATTATTTCAAGGCGCCTGCACGAGGCCGAGGCCGCGCTGCCCGAGGCCCAGCAGGTGGTCGACCAGGCTACCGCGGCGGTGGATGCGGCCAACCGGCGGCATGAACGAGTAAGGCAGGAGAGCATCAACGCCATCGTTGTGGCCAAATCGGCAAAAATACGGGCACTTCTGCTGGAGATCGAGTCCAAACGGGCCGTGGAAAAGGCCATGGCCGTGGCGGAGAAGGCCCGCGAACGGGTTACGGTGGCCAAGCGGATGGCCAAGGCGGCCATGGCCGAGGCGGAGAAGGCCCAGCAGGAGGTGGGCACGCTCAAGGAGTCGGAGGAGGCGGCCGCCGCCGATGCCGTCAACGCCGAGTCCCAACTGGAGCAGGCCAAGGCGCGTTTGAAAACCCTGACCAACCGGCTGGTGGAAACCCGCCAGCGGATGAGGATCTCCCGTGACAGTGGCGGCATGCTGACCCTTGGCCCCGGAGGAAAAATTAACGGTGACTCCCTCGATGCGGTGCTGGCCGACCAATTGATCCGGACCGATGTGGACAGTGGTGCCAGCGACGACCGGAATAAATTGATCAGCGACCTTTTGGAGATCGAAGCCTCCCTTCAAAACGGCGATGGAGGGGAAAACATGTTGCCTGCCACCAACAGCAGTCTTGCACCCGTTCAATCGCATATCCCCGAAAGACGGCGGCAGGCGCGGATTGTCTATCCCCCTCACCAGCGCCCCGGATTGTCCGTTGAGGGCCGTACCCTGCCGATCTTGGACCTCAGTGTAACCGGTATGCGCCTTGAAACCGGCGATGGGTTCAGCTGCCCGCGGATTTTACGCGGAGAGATCCGGTTCACCGGTCGTCAACCGGTAAAAGTGACCGGCAAAGTTGTCCGGGAAGACGATCGTTCGGCCGGCCTGCGGCTGGTAACCCGTATCGGCAACCATATTCTGGATAAGGAACGCCTTCGCCTGAGTGCCTGACGGCATTTTGTTCATGGTAACCGCATTTGGCAACCTCTATGGAAAGCCGTTGTCGCAGGCATGGCCAGCTCTTACAACGCAACCCATTAAACAGCCATATCGTAAGAACGTGTAGGAGCGGTCCTTGACCGCGAAAAATAGGAAGCAGTTCAAATGCGGTTCCCCCGGGATTTTGTTCGCCGCATCTTGACACCGGTTGCAGAAAGGTTTATTCGTTCTCCTTTCATTGGAAACCAAAGGATTACGAAGGAACGGGATATGACTCAGATCCAAAGCGCAGTGCCGGATAACACTCAGGGTGTTCGGGAGATGCTCCGAGCATCCGGCTACTCCGAAAAAGCCATCGACTACTACATCAATAAACCGCATATGGGCCAGGTATCCGATGCGGACATCTCTTCAGAAATGACCGGCAGCTGTGGCGATACCATGGGGATCACCATCAAAATGGAAAATGGGCTGGTCAGTGACGCCAAATACCAGGTCATGGGGTGTGCCGGTGCCGTCTCCGCGGCCATGGCCGTGGTGGACCTGATCAAGGGCAAGGATCTGGACTATGCCCGCTCCATTAACGATGGCGCGGTTTTCAAGGTGCTCCAGGAGATACCTGTAAAAAAGCACCACTGTATCCAGCTGGCCGTCAAAACCCTGCATAAAGCCATTGACCTCCAGCAGATGAAACAGTCCGCTTAACCAGCCCTTTTCACGGTTCTATAGTGTTTAAGATAATGTTTTTGGCAAGGCCAGAGGGAGGAAGCTGTATAAGTCATACCGCGACGACCGATAACGCAGCCCAAAAACATTATCTTGAATACTATATCCGATTTTTCCCAGCCGCCGCCGGCAACCACCGGCGGTGGCTTTTCGTTTTGGGGACCACAGACGCTTCAGATCTGGTAGGCTACTGGATGAAGCCATACTATATCCCAACCTCAACCCAACAGGGGGATCCCCATGAAAGATGTTGTCATCGTCAGTGCCTGCCGAACCGCCATCGGTGCCTTTGGCGGCACCCTGAAAAGCCTGAACGGCGCCACCTTGGCCAGCATCGTGATGAAGGCGGCCATCCAGCGGGCGGGCATCGACCCCGCCATGATCGACGATGTGCGCTTCGGCTGCTGCCTGGAGCACCACGATAGCCTCAATACCACTCGGGTGGCCGCCCTGCTGGCCGGTATCCCCGATTCGGTGACCGCGGTAACGATCAACCGCGTATGCATCTCCGGCATGGAGGCGGTGATCTCCGGGACGGCCATGATTCAGGCGGAAATGGCCGATGTGATCCTGGCCGGCGGTGTGGAGCACATGTCCGGGATACCGTTTGTCGTGCCCAGCGCCCGCTGGGGAGCCCGCCTGCAGGATCAGGTGTTCGTGGACGCCATGATCCACGCCCTGCACTGCGGTTCCTATATTATGCCCCTCGACGAAAACGCCCCCATGGATACGTCCAAGGCGCCGGCCAGCCATTTTCTCGGTAAACCTTATATCATGGGGCACACGGCCGAATTCATCGCCCAGAAACTGGGCATCACCCGCCAGGAGATGGACGAAGTGGCCCTGCGCAGCCAGAACAGCGCCGAGCGGGCCAACAACGACGGCTCCTTTGCCGAGGAGATCGTGCCCGTACCCGTGCCGCGACGCAAGCAGGATCCGCTGATGTTCGACCGGGACGAGCACTTCCGTCCCGGCCTGACCATGGAAGAGCTGCAGAAACTGCCGCCGGCTTTCGTTCCCAAAACCGGAACGGTGACCGCCGGAAACGCCAGCGGCATCAACGACGGCGCCGCCGCCATGCTGATCATGTCGGCCGAAAAGGCTGCGGCCCTGGGCCTGAAGCCCATGGCGCGCATTCGGGCCATGGGCCGGGGGGCCTGCCATCCGGCGCTGATGGGACTCTCGCCGGTACCGGCGGTAAAGGATCTGATGCAGCGCAGCGGCCTGAAACTCGCCGATTTCGATCTGGTTGAGCTCAACGAGGCCTTTGCCGCCCAGTACATCGGTTGCGAGCGCGAGCTGGGGCTCAACCGAGAGATCACCAACGTCAACGGTTCTGGCATCGGCCTCGGCCATCCAGTGGGCGCCACCGGCTGCCGGATCATGGTCACCCTGCTGCACGCCATGCAGAAACGGGGCAATCAACTGGGCCTGGCCACCCTGTGTGGCGGCGGTGGGGTGTCCATGGCCTGTGCGCTGGAAATGATCTGATACACGCCTATAAACTGCATCTTTGTTTCATTCCCTTAAACGCCTATTCGCAGGGTGGACAGGGATCGCATTTTTCGATGACAATGGCCTTGATGGTTTCACGGTAGTAAATGGTCCGTGGGAGACCGCTGGTACCGGTAATCCGCCCGTCCGTGATGTGGGACCGGGCCCACAGTTTCAGGGCGAAGGCGCAGGTGCTGGTCAAACCGGTGAGCATGGGGGCGCCGGGAACCGTTTGCGTGACGCTTGCCGGGGTGCCGTTGTTGGATACGCCGCTGTCGAGGCCGTGGACGGTGGCGACCGTCCCCTTGGTGTATTGCAGCCCCCAGCGGCGCAGTCGGCCGTTTTCCTGAACAACCCGGATGTCGATATCGAGGGGCGGAACGGCCTCCCATGGGATTACTCCGCACGAATTGATCACCGCCGGGATATCAAAATCGACGGTCGGCGCCAGGTTGTCCAGGGTGACCACCACATCGCATCGATTCAACATGGCCGGCAGGACACTGCCCGGCGGAACGGTGCCGTCGCGATAGTCGATATCCGTGGAATCCAGCTTCACCCCATTTTCGTCGAACACTTCGAGCCGCAGCACGTATTTTCCCGTGTCGGGTTCCGTCCGCCAGGAATACCAGGTCCCCAGCCGGTCCGGATGATACCACAGATAGTCGTCGAAGTTGCGGACTTCGAACAGGGCCGGTTCGCCGTTGACCGGCATCGGTCCCAGGGCATGGCTTTCGCTGACGTTGGTCACCTTGTTCACTCGGGTATCGCTCAGCGGGGTGGTCAGGGGTACGAAATCCTCATCCGGGCTACCGTGTTTGGCCTGAGAAAGCCGATAGTAGCGTATGGGGGAACCGTCACTGATATCCTCACCGAACTGACCATAGATGAGCAGACTACCGCCGAAGGCCAGATTACTGATGGGGGCCTGGGCAAAGAGCCCGTCCGTCTGGTTGATTTTGTAGACCTCGGTGTCGCCGATGCTGGTGATGAAGGCCTGCGCGCCCTCCGGGCGTTCCTGGGACTCCCCGCTGCCGCATTCAACTTCCTCATCGTCGATCCACAGATCGACATGCGCGGTAGTCGTGTTCCAGCGGGTGCTGCTGTATGGATCCAGGTAGAGAATCGTCTCCACCCCATCGATCACCTGGGTGATCTTGAGGATGATGTCGGGCCGCCGATCGAAGCGCAGCCGTCCACGTCTGAAGTGCATCGGCCACCAGTCGAAGCAACATCGGAAGTAGCCGGTTTCATCCGTCATGGTGTCGCAGATCAGTTCCCGGCTGTAAAAGCAGTGGGGCAGCAGAACCCATGGCGGCAGCTTGGCAGTCAGGGTCAGATTGTCCAGGCGGGAGGCCAGGGTTGCATCGAGCATGCGGAACTCGCCCACTCGTTCGAACGCCGCCTGGGCCACCGTCAGCGTTTTCGCGAGCTGGGGCTGATCCGGCGGCTCCGGCTGGGGGCCGAGCATGGCAACGGTTTGCGGGGGCTCTGGTATCGGGCTCATGCCGGCAACGGTCTGCCGCACCACTGCCACTGTCTCTTTTTCGAAAACAGGACCGACAGGATCCGGACCGGGAAACGGGTCCAGTGGAAACGGGGGATCCCTGAGCAGTTCGGGAATCTCGAAAACCCGCCGGTCCAGAAGATGCCACCACCACTTTTTGATGAGCGGCCACAGGCACCACTCGCGGTCGACATCAAAAATCTCCACCTTGACGAACGGAACCGGACAGGCGCTGTCGCTTTCCTCCGACAGACGTTTGCGCACATGCCCGGAAATACAGATGCGCCAGGGAAACAGCGTTTGGAGGATGCCCGGTGTCAGGGTCAAATCCGCTTGCAGATAAAACCCTTTGTCTTTTTCTTCCCATTGCCGGGCGCTGAATTTCAGCGCCGCCCCATCGGATCGCCTCGCTGCCTGCGGGTCTGCCGTGGGGCCGACGACGACCTGCACGTCCGCCGGGCTCGATAGATTCAGCGTGATGTCATAACTGCCTTTGGCGTCGATGGGACCATGGCCGAGAAGCTGACCGCGGATATCAAAGGCGTAGGCGGACAGCTCGACGCCGGCTGGCAGAGCGGTCTGATCGGCGGTTTTGATTGTGCCGACAACACGAAAAAGACCGTTCCGGGTTACCGATTTTTTGGATTTCAGTTGCTTCATCAAAGCCTCCTTCGGGATTTTGGGGGAGGGGGCGTCGCTTCGCGGCGATGCATCCCGAAGCATCACCGACCGACGTGGATACCACTTCTATTTAAAACACCCGGTTCCCGACATTTCACGTCGACGACACAACAACTCATACGGTTATTCGGCTTCACAGATGGTGGACGTCGCGTTTGTCGCAACAGCCTTCTCGAAGAACGGTCGGCATTCTCGGGTGAGCATCAGCAGAATTCACGGGGGAATCGAATCGTAATGGCGAAGGGTGCAACGAAAGCGGGGCGCTAAGAGCAATGAACAGGGTGAATGATAGCTCCAGCATCGCCTATTGTTCATACGTTGTCTGTGATCTGTGTCACGGCTGGAGTCTGTCAGGGCAATCGCATGTAAACCAAATATCGGGAATCGTTGTCGCAGGCAAGGTCAGCTCCTGCAGCAAAAGCAGTGAATTGGCGCATTTACAGGAAGCTGTAGGAGCGGTCCATGACCGCGAAAAAAGAAATCAAGCTACATGCGATTGCCCTGTGGAGCCTGTAGTTCCTACTTGATCTTGCTTCAAACATTGGCTAATAAAGATTCATTCCATCCCGTTCCATATTTTTCTCACAATCCCCGTTGAGGTAAATCGATCTCGCACAATCGGTTTGTCGTTTGAAGCGGCCAAAAGGAATCTGCCATGGGAACCATTGCCACGCTGGAGAGAATTTTCTGGTTCGACGACCAGGCCCGCCGCAAACGCTATCCCAACGCGTCCAAACTGGCCCGAAGGTTCGAACTCTCAACCAAAACCGCCCAGCGCTGCGTCGATGCCATGCGCGACCGGTTTGGCGCTCCGCTGGAATACCACCCTTCGAAAAGAGGGTATCACTACCTCGACGACTCCTTATTTTGTTCGGACCTTGGTTGCATTTTGACCGACCGGTTGTGATATCCGGTAAGCGCAGCATACGGTTTTTTGTAGGAGCGGTCCATAGCCGCGAGAAGGAAATGGTACATGGCCGGTAGTTGAAAGCAGTCTTGGTTCCCACGCTCCTGCGTGGGGATCCATATCCGGTCAGGTGAAGCCCACCCAATTGATGTTCTCATGTGGAGCATGGGAGAAAGGTGAAAACAAACCGAACCAACAGATTTTGGCGGTAGACGTTCGATATCGAAAAAATATCGGGATCCTTTAGAGCAGTTTGCGAAATTCAGTAACCGTCAAACCGGCGTCTTTGACAATACCCCCATGGTGAATGCATTGATGGGATTGTTGCGTGGAACGGTAAGGAAACGTTGTCCATTGGACATAACGATGTGCTTTTTCCCTTGGCGTACAACAGCAAAGCCTGCTTTTTCCAAGGCTCTGATGGCATGTAAATGGGGGATGCCAGGAACTTTGGGCATGTTCAGATGGCCACATCAATTTCGCGTATATCCGCGTTTTTGATGGATTCGTATAGGGCAGCGAGGTATTCTGTGACCGCATCTTTTATGTTTTCGATGGCTTCGGCCTCGGTTTCGCCCTGGGACCAGCATCCGGGCAATCCCGGGCAATGAACACTGTATCCCTCATCCGTTTTATTTAACACGACTTTGTA
Source organism: Desulfosarcina ovata subsp. ovata (assembly GCF_009689005.1). Taxonomy (NCBI): domain Bacteria; kingdom Pseudomonadati; phylum Thermodesulfobacteriota; class Desulfobacteria; order Desulfobacterales; family Desulfosarcinaceae; genus Desulfosarcina; species Desulfosarcina ovata. The sequence continues at coordinate 486,184 of NZ_AP021879.1, forward strand.
TTTCGTTTGCATTACATGCTCCAGAGAGTCGTATGAATTGCTACGTCGATTCTAATGTCAGTGGTCTGTGGTTTCAAGGGAAAATCGATGATTTGTTTGTTTGATTGGTTGGGTTGGTTGGAAAACCGTTTCAAGGCGTGGGCGAACCCATCGAACCAATGAAACCAATCAACCAATAGAATCAATGCAACATTTTTTTCGGACCTTGGTCGCGTTTTGACCGACCGGTTGTGATATCCGGTAAGCGCAGCATACGGTTTTTTGTAGGAGCGGTCCATGGCCGCGAGAAAATGATTCCGCTTTCAGATGTGTCAATCAGTTGGGAAGGTGGTGCAATATGAAAAAAAGCAAACCGAAATACTATGCGCATAGCTTAGAAGACAAGCCACCAGAAGAATGGCAGCTTCTCGAAGATCATTTACGTAATGTTGCAAGATTAGCAGGAGAGTTTGCATCATCATTTGGAAGTGATTATTGGGCAGAGCTTGCAGGCCTTTGGCACGATATAGGAAAGTACTCCAGGGAGTTTCAGAAAAAATTGTATGATGCTAACGGCATTGAATGCTATCTTGAAACCAAGCCCGGCAAGGTGATCCATTCACAGGCCGGTGGCCATTTAGCCCAACAATGCATGTCAAACGGAATGGAGCGCATTTTCTGTTGGCTGATTATGGGACATCACGCCGGATTGGCGGATTTCAGTTCGGATAAAACCGGTGCAAAAGCACTGGAGCCCAAAATGCGAAATCCTGAAAGATCAGAATCCATTTTGGAGAACGTCCCCGATAAAATAAAAAACAAGCTGTCACCGGATTTTCCGCAATTGTTAAAGGACGGCGCCGATATCTCCTTTTTTATCCGTATCTTGTTTTCCTGTGTCGTGGACGCCGACTTCCTTGATACAGAAGCGTTTATGAATTCGGAAAAAGCAGCGCTTAGGGCCGAAGTGTATCCTGCATTGGATGATTTACTCATAGCCTTAGATAAACACTTGGATGATTTGTGCCAATCTGCAGAACCAACAGATGTGAATCGAATTCGGGCTGAAGTACTGGAACAATGTCGCCAGTCCGCTGATTTAAACCCGGCGGTTTTCACATTGACAGTCCCTACAGGTGGTGGGAAAACCCTCTCCTCGCTTGCGTTTGCATTGCGGCATGCAAAAAAGCAATCCAAAGGAAGAATCATCTATGTGATTCCGTATACCAGCATCATTGAGCAGACCGCGCAAGTGTTTCGGAAAATTCCAGGATTTGAAAACGCTGTTTTGGAACATCATTGCAATGTCGTTAGCAATGATGAGTCTAAAGAGAGCATCCGTAGTCGGCTGGCATCGGAGAACTGGGATGCGCCAATTATCGTTACCACTGCCGTACAGTTTTTTGAATCTCTATTTGCTTGCAAAACCAGTCGCTGCCGCAAACTCCACAATATTACCCATAGTGTTATTATTTTTGATGAGGCCCAATGCCTGCCCCCCTCCTATTTGCGTCCGGTGGTATTTGCGATACGCGAACTTTATCGCCACTATGGCGTTACGCCTGTTCTTTGCACCGCAACCCAACCGGTTCTGACCCAAACAAAACAGTTTGATTTTAAATTCAAGGAGGGGTTTGATCCTGCGGAAGTGGTTCCCATCATCTCCAACCCCGAAACATTGACTGACAACTTAAAACGGGTGGAATTGACAAACCACGCCGATTTGCGCCCGGTAAGCTATGATGAGCTGGTAGGTGCGATTCAAGCAGAAAACCAGTCTGTTCTTTGCATCGTTAATAAGAAAGATGATTGCAGAACGTTGGCCAAGCTTTTACCGGAAGAATATACGCTTCATCTATCTACCAATATGTGTGCGGCTCATCGTTTGCAAACCATTGAAAATATACGGAAGAGATTAAAGACAGAGGCAAAACCGCTTTATGTGGTAAGTACCTCATTGGTCGAAGCCGGTGTGGACCTTGACTTCCCGGTAGTCTATCGGGCGCTGTCCGGTCTCGATTCTATTGCACAGGCTGCCGGTCGCTGTAACCGCGAAGGAAGACTTCCCAATTACGGAAAAACCGTTATTTTTCTTCCCGAGAAACAACCGGGTTACGTGCAGGCTCCGGCTTCACTTGCCCTGGAATATCTTCTAAAACCAGATCAACTAAAAACAATATTCCTGCCCAAAACAATTGAAAGCTATTTTAAACAGCGCTTTTTTCAATTGGGCGATCATGCCTTGGATGAAAAGCAGATTCTTAGGTTGTTGGGAGGTAATTTGGATTTCTATTTCCGCACAGTGGCGGAACGATTCCGACTTATTGATGATGATTGGCAGTTGCCTGTTATTGCGCCTTACGAGGAAGCTATATTTTTTGTAGATGAATTAAAGTGTGCACCCCATCTCAACCGAAAAATTATACGTAAACTTCAACGCTATCTTGTGAATATTTCATGCAAAGAGCGTATACTGCTAGAACGTGAGGGGGCCTTGGAGTTGATTTCACTTCCAGAAATCTTCCAATTAAATGCTCATTTTTATGATCTGAAATATGGTGTGATCGCAGAAGGCAGTATTAATATCAATCCTGAGGAATTAATATGCTAAGAAAGTAGGCAAGCAGGGGGGGGGACCTCCCTGCTTATATAAGCCTACAGCTTCTTGTTTCAATCCACTTCCACAAAGGGAAGGCATGAGGTTAATTTAAACAAAAATGGTGATAGCGCAACCTTTAATTTTTTTGGATGCCCTTGACAAGCTAAGGTTGCGGCAATAAGTTTCTTGTTTAAGAAACTATAAGCTTAACCAATCTCAATCCTTTAATCTTGTGGAGAATAAAAATGTCAAACAATTTCAGAATGTTTTTCAAGTTACAGGAATTATCTATTAATTTAATCCAAGCTCAAAAAACGAAAACAATAGTTACACATGATGCAACCAATACGGAAATATTTAATGAATCGATCACCTTAGAATTAAAAAAATTTCGCTTTGAACAACTTATATCAAATCAACACTCTCGCCAAGCTCAGCTTAAACAAATAACACATATAAAAAGGACATAAAATGAATAAAAGCAGTCCATTTAGGCTTAAGGTAAGCGGTCCAAATGCCTGTTTTACCCGGCCGGAAATGAAAGTTGAGCGGGTGTCCTATGATGTGATGACGCCTTCCGCCGCCCGGGGAATTTTGGAGGCGATCCTCTGGAAACCGGCCATCTTCTGGAAAATTCTACAAATTGATGTGATGAATCCAATTAAATGGGAATCTGTCCGGCGTAATGAAGTGGGGGCGGTGGTATCCGCGAGAAATGCCAAGACCGCGATGCGTGAAGGTTCCGGCTTTCTTGGACTTTATATAGAGAAAGAGCGTCAACAGCGGGCAGGACTTTTTCTTCGCGATGTGGCTTATGTCATTCACGCTGAATTTGAATTAACCGCCAGGGCCGGTCCCGAGGACAATGTTGTTAAATTCGAACAGATGTTTATCCGCCGGGCATCCCAGGGACAGTGCTTTCACCGCCCATATTTTGGATGTCGTGAATTCCCCGTTGATTTTGAATTCATACCAAAAGATGCGTCAGATCTACCAGCCATCGCCAAGACACACGATTTCGGATGGATGCTCCACGATATCGATTATTCCGGCAAGGAGCCCATGCCCCAATTTTTCAACGCTAAAATGGTCAACGGCAAAATCGACCTTCGTAATGTGGAGGTGCGCTCATGATTCTGAACGCCTTGTCAGCTTATTACCAGCGGCTTGCCGATGACCCAGGCGTAGATGTTGCCCCCCTCGGATTTGAACACAAGGCAATTGATTTTTTGATTAAGCTTGATGACGCCGGTAAATTCGTTAACTTTCACGATCTTCGCGAAGGTACCGGAAAGAAGCGCAAAGGGCGACTATCGCTAGTGCCTAAGGGAATCAAGCGTTCGTCGGGTATCGCCGCTAACCTTCTCTGGGACACGGTTCCGTATGTTTTGGGGAGGGCATTGCCTGAAAAAGGCAAAAATATAGAAAAAAGTTCAGCCCGAGCGGTGGAACAACATAAAGCGTTTGTCGAAAAAGTCGAACAAACCTTGAGCGGGTGTTCCGATAGGGGAGCTATGGCTGTCCTGTCATTTTTACGCTGCGGCGAGTTCAATCCTATTTTTGAACATACGCTTTGGGATGAGGTGGAACAGAGTGGGGGAAACATCACTTTTTCCCTTGCCGGGGATACACAGCTGGTTTGTCAACACCCCGAAGTAGTTGCCGCCATTTCGGAAAAATTGAAGCCCGAAGGTGAGCTCCAGGCCTGTTCGGTTAGCGGTAAAAAAAATGTTCCTGCTATTCTGCATACGGCCATTAAAGGGGTTTGGGGCGCGCAATCCTCTGGAGCGAACATTGTTTCTTTCAATCTCGATGCATTTCGCTCTTTTGGAAAGAAACAAGGTTTCAATGCTCCGGTCGGATCATCCATTGAATTCGCATACACCACCGCCCTGAATTATCTGCTCGCTTCGGCCAATCAGCGAATGCAGGTCGGCGATGCCAGCACTGTTTTTTGGGCCAGGGACCCGTGTGATTTTGAAAAGGATCTCCATCCCATTTTAGCTCCGAAAAAAGGAGAAGAAGCCGTAAGCTACAATAAAATCAGAGGCCTGCTAAGCGCTGTAAAAACAGGTCTCCCGCTTGGTGAAGAAGATCTGCCATTTTACGTCCTTGGATTGGCGCCGAATGCCTCTCGTATTGCCGTTCGTTTTTGGTGCGAGGGCAATGTAAAAAAGATAAAAGAGCGTGTGGCGGAACATTTCCTTGATATAGAGATGGTTCGCGCGCCCCATGATCCCGAATTTTTATCCTTGTTCCAGTTATTGGTTTCAACGGCAACGGAACGAAAAGCCGATAACATTCCACCTAATCTCGGTGGCGAGGTTGCCCGTTCGGTTTTTACCGGAACCGCCTACCCGCGCACCTTGTTTGCAAATGCCATACGCCGCTGCAAAGCGGAACAGAAAGTGACCTTTGCGCGCGCTTCGATCATAAAAGGCGTCCTAACGCGTATGTCGCGTACTTCTAACTTAAAAGATAAGGAGGTGTCCGTGGCACTGGATAAGAGCTACGACAACATCGGTTACGTGCTCGGCCGGCTTTTTGCTGTTCTTGAATGGATTCAGGAACTGGCGCACACACCCGAAGGAAAAAAACGGCAGAACCTAAATAAAACTATCCGCGATACATATTTCGGCGCCGCGACTAGTTCACCGTTGATTACTTTCAAACGGTTGGACGAACTCTCCGTGCACCATCTGGCAAAAATAAGGAATTCCGGTAAGGGTATCGTCTGGTTGGAACAACTGAAACAGGAAGTCTTCGGGCATATTCCCGCCAAAGGAATACCTTCCATTCTCGATCTTGAAGACCAGGGACGATTTTCTGTTGGGTACTATCACCAGCGCCAGGATTTTTTTACCAGTAAAAAAACTGAAGAAATAAAGGAGAATACTAATGGGTGAAGCCATTAAAAACCGCTATGAATTTATACTGTTGTTCGATGTCAAGGACGGCAACCCCAATGGAGACCCCGATGCCGGAAATCTACCACGCATTGATCCCGAAACAGGCAACGGGCTGGTGACCGATGTTTGTCTTAAACGAAAAGTGCGTAATTATGTCGGTTTGGTAAAAGGCGAACAACCCCCTTATGAGATCTATGTAAAAGAAAAGGCTGTGCTCAATCGCGCTCACGAACGTGCTTATAAAGCATATGATTTGAAGCCCGAGGCAAAAAAGCTCCCTAAAAAAGAAGAGGACGCTAAAAGAGTGACTGGATGGATGTGCCAGAACTTTTTCGACATCCGGACATTCGGAGCTGTAATGAGCACCGAAATAAATGCCGGCCAGGTTCGAGGACCGGTGCAATTTGGTTTTGGGCGCAGTGTTGACCGTATCTTTACCGGAGAACACACCATTACACGAATGGCCGTGACCAAAGAAGAAGATTTGGAAAAGGAGCGCACCATGGGGCGCAAATTTACCATTCCTTACGGATTATACAAAGTTCACGGTTTTATATCAGCACCGTTGGCAAAGCAAACCGGTTTTACCGAAGATGATTTGGAACTATTCTGGAAAGCACTCATCAATATGTTCGATCATGATAGGTCTGCCGCTCGTGGTGAAATGGCTCCCCAAAAGCTAATCGTCTTCAAGCATGAATCCGAATTGGGGAATGCGCCTGCTCAGAAACTGTTTGGCCTCGTTAATGTGGAGAAAAATTGCGGTGAGCGTCCACCTCGCTCGTTCGACGACTACACCGTATCCATCGACAATGCACCGGAGAAGGTTGAAATTTTGGAAATGTTGTAAAACGCACAAATATAAAGAGTTAAAGGCATGCTATACTTTCTGACAAACTTAGACCCCGACCTCAAAAAAGCCCTGATAGCCCAACTCAGGAACTTGTGGACGCATACCTCCACGGCCATCGAGGGGAATACCCTTACCATAGGTGAAACCGCATTTGTGCTGGAAGAGGGGTTGACCATCGCCGGCAAGCCGCTGAAAGACCATCAGGAAGTAGTCGGCCATGCCAGGGCCATCGACCTGGTTTATGAATGCCTGGAACAGGGGCGAGCCTTTGCCGAAGCGGATTTGTTCGCCTCGCGTAAGGCGGTACAGACAGATGAAACCGCTTGCCGATTTCTGCAAAACAGCCTGGCAAGCATCGATGGAATTGGTTGATGAAGCCAGTAAGAAACAACAGGCCAGAGAGAAAACAACTCAGTCTACCAACTGATTGGTTTCAATCCCCAGGGCCTTGGCCAGTTTTTCCAGGGTGGCCGTTCGGTTGTTGCTTGCTGTACGTTCCATCTGAGACAGGGCCGACTGGGTGATATCGGCGCGTCGGGCAACCTCTTTCTGGGTCAGACCAAGATGTTTGCGCCAGGCTTTTAAAAGGTTGAACTCTTTTTCGATGACAAGCTCGACGACTTCATGGGGGATGATGGCCTCGCTGTCTTCGGCTTTTTCGAGAAGACGAAGATAATCCATATACGGTACAACAGCGTATTCGGGTTTTCCATTTCGGCTGATTACTTGGACATTATGAAGTGTAGGTGCGTTCATTCCGTTTTTTAATCTCCTCGATGAGGATGATTTCAAGCTGTTCTGTAAAAATAATTCGCCAACGACCGACTCGCAGGCGATAGTCGTCACGGTTCTTGAGCTTTTTTACATCCTGACAGTCAGGAAAGCCTTCCAGTTTGCGAACGGCATTTGTGATTTTGACACGCTCGGCCTTTGATTTGATTTTGCGTAGTTGCCGGAGCGCTTTATTTCGCCACTGGATAATTCTCATTTTTGTAATATAGACTAATTATATGAGTTAATCAAATGGAAATATAAGTTTTGTTTGCCGAATTAGATCTATTGGCCCTTTCCGCCCTTCAACATATTTGCTTCTGTGAGCGACAGTGCGCCCTGATTCATATTGAGCAGGTGTGGTTGGAGAACCGCTTTACCGCCGAGGGGCGCATCATGCATGAGCGGGTGGACACGGGTAAAAGTGAAAAGCGCCGCGATGTGCGCATTTCCTCGGCTGTCGCATTGCGTTCGTTGCGCCTGGGACTGATCGGTAAGGCCGATGTTGTCGAATTCCACCGTCAGCAGTCGCCGGGTGGGAAGACCATCTGGCAGCCTTTCCCGGTGGAATACAAACGGGGCCGGCCGAAAAAGGACAACTGCGACAAAATCCAGCTATGCGCCCAGGCACTCTGCCTGGAGGAGATGCTGGATTGTCATATTGAGCATGGAGCCTTGTTTTATGGCAAGACCCGGCGTCGACAGGATGTGGCTTTCGATGATGCCCTGCGCACCGAGACGATGCAGATGGCGGAACGGCTTCATGCGATGTTCGATGCACGCAAGACGCCGCCGCCGGTATTCGATAAACGCTGCCCGAACTGCTCTTTCATCTCTTATTGCATGCCGGAGAAACTGGATGGAAAAAAGCGTGTCTCGCGATATCTCGAATCGATCAGAGAGGGGAAATGAAAAAACACCTCAATACCTTGTTTGTCACCACCCAGGGCGCCTATCTGAATAAGGAAGGGGAGACGGTGGTCGTTTCCGTGGATCGTGAGAAGAAGCTTCAGCTTCCCATCCATACCCTGGATGGGATCGTCTGCTTCGGGCGCGTGCTGTGCAGCCCTTATCTGATGGGATTTTGTGCGGATCGGGATGTGGCCATCAGTTTCTTGAGCGAACACGGCCGTTTTCTTGCCCGGGTCCAGGGGCCGGTGTCGGGAAATGTGTTGTTACGGAGGGAGCAGTATCGACGGGCGGACAACATGGACGCTTCAGCTCAGATCGCCCATGGGGTTCTTGTCGGCAAACTGGCCAATTCGCGCACCGTGCTGCAGCGGGTGGTCAGGGATCACGGCGACAAGGTCGATGCGGCCGGAATTAATTCGGCGGCGAACCATATTTCAGCGTTGCTTAAGAGTACCGGATCGGATGTTCCCCTAGATTCCTTGAGGGGCATGGAAGGGGATGCGGCCCGAGTGTATTTTGGGGCTTTTGACCACCTCATCGTCAATAAGGCCAATGGATTTTCTTTCAACGGGCGCAATCGCCGGCCGCCGCTTGATCCGGTCAACTGCCTCCTCTCTTTTGTTTATACCCTGTTGCTCCACGACGTGCGTTCCGCACTTGAGTCGGTCGGGCTGGATTCGGCTGTGGGCTTCCTGCACCGTGACCGGCCCGGGCGGCCCAGCCTGGCACTGGACATGATGGAAGAATTCCGGCCGGTCATTGCCGATCGGCTTGTCCTGTCATTGATCAATCGTGGACAGGCCGCGAAAAAGGATTTCTCAACCCAGGAAACCGGTGCCGTGACCATGAGCGATGAATTGCGCAAAACCGTGCTGGTCACCTATCAGAAACGCAAACAGGATGAGATCTTTCACCCGTTTTTGGAGGAAAAGGTTACCGTGGGGCTGCTGTTCAGCACCCAGGCGCTTTTGCTGGCGCGTCATCTGCGCGGCGATCTGGATGCCTATCCACCCTTTGTCTGGAGGTAAATGTTATGATGGTGCTTGTCAGTTATGACGTGTCGACGATTGATGAGGAAGGACCGGGTCGTCTGAGGCGGGTGGCCAAAATCTGCAAGAACTACGGTCAGCGTGTGCAGTATTCGGTTTTCGAATGCATTGTCGACCCGGCGCAATGGACGGTTCTCAAACAGAAACTGACTGACCAGATCGAAACAGGCACCGATAGCCTCCGGTTTTACTTTCTCGGGGCCAATTGGAAAAATCGCATCGAGCATGTGGGCCTGGAGAAAAGCTTCGACCAGGAAGGTCCCTTGATCGTGTAAACGCAATTTGAGCTCCAATAACACCCGATGCGAACCCCAAACGGACAAGATTTTACCGGGATGTTCGCGTTGTCGTTTATCTGACTGATTTAAATGCAAATAGAAAAATGAGGGATTTTTTCAGTGAGAACTTTAACGGCCTTGAAACGTCATATCGCGGATGACCGCAAGATTGTACCTATAGAAACAGGACGTTAAAGTGCAGCAGTCGCTCCCTTCACGGGAGCGTGGATTGAAACGGCACAGATATTTCATCAAGTAGTTGAGCAAGTTCGAGTCGCTCCCTTCACGGGAGCGTGGATTGAAACCTGTACCGTGGCATCGGTCACATGTGTACCAACCGTCGCTCCCTTCACGGGAGCGTGGATTGAAACTGGCTCGATCACCTGGAATAGGTGCAACCCCTTCGTCGCTCCCTTCACGGGAGCGTGGATTGAAACTCAATCATAGCGCATGAGGTGTAAAAAATGACCAGTCGCTCCCTTCACGGGAGCGTGGATTGAAACATTCCCGGACCAGTAGAATTTGTAGACGTAGATTGTCGCTCCCTTCACGGGAGCGTGGATTGAAACAGTTCAACTATGATGATCTGACGTGGCGCGAGTGGTCGCTCCCTTCACGGGAGCGTGGATTGAAACAGACATTACGCGCGACCTACTGTTGCAATCAACGTCGCTCCCTTCACGGGAGCGTGGATTGAAACCGGGTTTCAAACGGCCAGAACTGATGGAAAGAGGGTCGCTCCCTTCACGGGAGCGTGGATTGAAACCGGTAATACCGATGGGGCCGATTGATGGGATTCGTCGCTCCCTTCACGGGAGCGTGGATTGAAACTGAGATACACCTATTGATTCAAGCGCCTCACCAACCGTCGCTCCCTTCACGGGAGCGTGGATTGAAACCACCTAACCATTGTGTTCACGCCCCGTGATCCAGGTCGCTCCCTTCACGGGAGCGTGGATTGAAACTTGAGCCCGTCGAATAGTTCGTTGGAAAAACTCGTCGCTCCCTTCACGGGAGCGTGGATTGAAACAGAACCGGAAACACCGAAAACACGGTCACAAAGGTCGCTCCCTTCACGGGAGCGTGGATTGAAACCTGGCTGCCGGCAGCAACCGTGTAAAGAGTCCCGTCGCTCCCTTCACGGGAGCGTGGATTGAAACGAATTGAGATACTTCGCGCAAAGTCACCCAATGGTGTCGCTCCCTTCACGGGAGCGTGGATTGAAACTCAAATAATCCATTTTTATCTGCATGAACGCGTCAGTCGCTCCCTTCACGGGAGCGTGGATTGAAACAACTTTTGTGAATCCTCCCGCGTATCCCATACGCGTCGCTCCCTTCACGGGAGCGTGGATTGAAACTTCCGCGATGGCGTCTAAAACGTCGTCGATGTCGTGTCGCTCCCTTCACGGGAGCGTGGATTGAAACTCTTGACGGCGTTGAAGACACACTCGATCAGCTCGTCGCTCCCTTCACGGGAGCGTGGATTGAAACAAATCGTGAGCTCCTCCCGATCCCAACTGGGTCTGTCGCTCCCTTCACGGGAGCGTGGATTGAAACAAGCGTCTGGAGCTTTTTCTCTGCGGTTGCCGTGTCGCTCCCTTCACGGGAGCGTGGATTGAAACGGTCATTGTTTCGATAGCCGTGGAATCCCATCCCGTCGCTCCCTTCACGGGAGCGTGGATTGAAACTCGCGTAGGATTGCATCGGTAACCCCATCTCCCGGGTCGCTCCCTTCACGGGAGCGTGGATTGAAACGATCCTACCGCAAGATAGCAATCATCGACGTGCGTCGCTCCCTTCACGGGAGCGTGGATTGAAACAGCATCGAAAAATCGAGCATAGAGTTTGCGCTCAGTCGCTCCCTTCACGGGAGCGTGGATTGAAACCGTAACATCGCCACTGAGGTCTGTTGACCCTGTAAGGTCGCTCCCTTCACGGGAGCGTGGATTGAAACAGTCGACTGGTAATCGATGGCCATTATGAGCCGCGTCGCTCCCTTCACGGGAGCGTGGATTGAAACGGAAATCCGCTCTTGATCCCGTCAAGCATGTTCGTCGCTCCCTTCACGGGAGCGTGGATTGAAACCCTACCCGGTGCTTTTTAAGGACGCGGAAGGCGGTCGCTCCCTTCACGGGAGCGTGGATTGAAACCCAGAAGACATCGTCTCCATGGTGCAGGAATGGGTCGCTCCCTTCACGGGAGCGTGGATTGAAACATTGAACGCTTTACAGCGAACCCCTTATAGGATCGTCGCTCCCTTCACGGGAGCGTGGATTGAAACTGATGAGCCAACCTAACAGCAAAAACAAAGGAGAGTCGCTCCCTTCACGGGAGCGTGGATTGAAACATTTTTTTTTATCCCTCTCTTTCAAACTTGAAACGTCGCTCCCTTCACGGGAGCGTGGATTGAAACAATGATTGAGAACGGTTACAAGAACATCGGTAAACGTCGCTCCCTTCACGGGAGCGTGGATTGAAACAGTGGTTATCAATCAATCAATCCGACAAAGGAGAGTCGCTCCCTTCACGGGAGCGTGGATTGAAACTGATTGGCTTTGGATTTCGTTTCGCCCTTGCCAAGTCGCTCCCTTCACGGGAGCGTGGATTGAAACAAATTTATCAGGGAATTCAGCAACATAAGCGAAAGTCGCTCCCTTCACGGGAGCGTGGATTGAAACCCCTCATAAGGCACCGGATCTCGGGTGCTATAGGTCGTCGCTCACTTCACGGGAGCGTGGATTGAAACTGATTTCTTACCTTCGAGGATGATCTTGATGTAGGTCGCTCCCTTCACGGGAGCGTGGATTGAAACCAGGGTAGCTATGATGTATCTGTGCTCGAATCCAGTCGCTCCCTTCACGGGAGCGTGGATTGAAACGCTGCAAGATTGAATCAATCGGGACGCTTGAGAGGTCGCTCCCTTCACGGGAGCGTGGATTGAAACTACGATCTTATGACCGGCAAGGACGATGTCTGGTGTCGCTCCCTTCACGGGAGCGTGGATTGAAACCGGATGGTGTCCAAGCCGTTGATGACGGCAATCGTCGCTCCCTTCACGGGAGCGTGGATTGAAACGATATTGTCCACCCACCAGAACGCCAGTGGGACGTCGCTCCCTTCACGGGAGCGTGGATTGAAACCGCTACCGGGACTATAACGCAGTCTGGGTCTAAGTCGCTCCCTTCACGGGAGCGTGGATTGAAACTACGTCCATATCACCTTAAGACCGGCCGAATTACGTCGCTCCCTTCACGGGGGCGTGGACTGAAACATTGATACGACAATGATTTATGTGCGGGCCAGGCTGTCGGCCCTCATCACGAGGGCGTTTTTGTACGGGCGAAAAATTTTTCGCCCCTACGGCCCCCCATCACGGGAGTGTGGATTGAATCAGGTCGCCGGCGGCGGACAGCAGGAAGGTTACGAAGTCGCTCCCCTCACGAGGGCGTGGATTGAAACTTGAATGGCGGACGTTTACGCGTTGTGTTGGCCACAACGCCGGGTCTACCAAAGCGTGCGGATCGGATACTGCCGGATGAGGGAGTCGGGTGTCAGGATAGTTAACGAACGTTCAATAGCCTGGCATACCAACATGCGGTCAAATGGATCCTTTTTCAAGATTACCCAGAGAAAAGCGCAGGTATCCAGAAGGAAACTCATTCATTTCGAGCTGTGCGGACGAAGATATCTTAAATGGTCAAGCAGCTAAGCTAAATTTTACTTCCTTATTGCTGAACCAATTGTGATATTCATCGTTGATTTTCAAAGTTGTGATAATAGCCAGATTGAGGGAACCTTTCTTCGCCCAACTCATTCCGTTCTTCTTTTGGCGATTTGAAACGACGAGGTCGTTCATCTTTTCACCCACATTACTTGAGTTCCGAAGATTTAACCGTTTGCGCATATCATAGTTGGGAATCGAGGATTTATTCCGACCCAAATAGTCAATGAGCTTTTGAATATGATTCTCATCCTTGATTTCGGATGCCGGGATGTTTTCAAGATATGATATGGCCTTGTTTGTAAGGCCGTGCCACAACAACGGCATAACCGCGCGAAGCGTTTCATTTCTCAACTTTCTGCCTTTCATCCCCATGCTCAATTCTTCTTTGAACTTCTTGCATAGATGAAACCAATCAAGAACAATCTGCATATTATTGTACCAACCAAATTGCTTGACGATGGCAGCATTTAGCGCCTTATGGCCGTCGGTAAAAATCTGAAGACGTTTGCCGAATAGAAAATTTGACAAAAGAAACGCGATTAGCAACCACAAGCATGATTTGGTGCCATCAGCTGCCAATACGTATTTTGGGCCTCCATGTTCAATGTGGCATACGGTATCATGTACATATTTTCGCGTATGCTCAGTGATTTTTGGGCTTTCTCGTGTACCCTTCTGCCTTTTGGGGGTTACGTCGTCTATGCTTATGTTGACCGTTTGACTGGGTTCTTCGTAAATGACGGGATTATTCAACAGTTCAATCGGATTATAGTCGAAAGATCCTTTAGAAAGGGCCTTGTGAACTTCATCCATGGGAATTGATATCGGTTCTCCGCCCCTGGGAATATCTGGGTTGATACAACATCCGTCAGCGCTGAAGTTGCCATGATTCAAATCATCGGCCTTTTGCTTTAAATGGTCGATCAATTCCCGACCTTCTTTCTGGGTCTGATCATGCAATGTGCGATGTGGCGTACCGCCTTCTATTTGGTGCCGTATGAAGTTGAGCCATTTTGATGTTTTCCGGAAGGATCCTTCCGTATTACCCATAATCATGGCCCGTTCCTTAAAGCCCGTGGTCAAATAAAACTGATTCGTTCCTAATGGGGCAAATATCGATTGACTACTGTCAAACCGAACGCCATTTTCATCAAATGCGAAGTGGGTTTCAAACGCAAAACGCCCCACGGCGCCATCCACCAGATATGGGCTTTCATTTACCTCAATTTGATTAGCCCCACTGAAAGTCAGGACTTTTTTTTAGACACCTTTTCCATGTGTCGTGCTATGGCGGCTCTTATTGCAGGGTATGCCGTATTTAAAATTGCTATTTCGCAGTCGTCTATATTTTCACCGGCATCAGCGTTTACAGTGTATTGATAACATCCATCTTCCAGTTCAATGGGCTTATCGTCCGTTTCCTCATCACATTCAACCAGGTTCACCATGACTTCGATTTTGTATTTGCTCATTGGTAGCCTCCGTCTCGGGGTTTGAGATAGTGATCTACCAAAACATCGCATTTATCTTTAATGATGTCCAGTCAATTCCGAACCTATTTTCATATCTTAATTTTTGGTGAGCCCTTTGTGCAATATCCATCCTGGGCATGGTCCGCACAGCTCGAAATTTTTTTATAATGTCTGTTTTTTGCCGTGTTTCAAATCGTGATGCAGACACCGTATTAAAAACCGTGAGGGTCTCTCCTTTTGTCTCGGAGAGAATCCGAATATCGACTTGATAGCACCAAATAGATAAGGTAAATGGATAATGGTCCGTGTTCCATTGTTCGTAATGGTCAACGGGGGCACGGGCCGTTCGATGTCTCTTTTTGACTGACCTGATGATTGACATGGAACAGTACGGCGGATCTTCCACAACGGCGGTGCCGGCCGTGCCCGGCAGGTACGCAAATCAAGGACCACGACCATGGAATTCTGGCGAGCCCCTCTGGATGCCCAGATTATCGACATCACCAAAGGCATCGTTCATATCATTGAAGACCGGTGCAAGGGATGCGGCTATTGCATCGAATTCTGTCCACGCAATATTTTGGCTTCATCCAAGCGGTTCAATAAAAAAGGATATCATCCGCCCGAAGTCACGGATCCGGAAGGCTGTGTCAATTGCCACTATTGCGAAATTATTTGCCCCGAATTCGCCATCTATTCGGTTTCCGATTCAACGCCCATTTAGATTACGGGGACGACATTCAATGAACCACCGACCCGCTGTTTTAACCGGAACGTACTACATGACCGGTGACGAGGCCTGTGCCGAAGGGGCCCTGGCCGCCGGATGCCGGTTCTTCGGTGCCTATCCGATCACGCCGGCAACCGAGATTGCCGAGCACATGTCCATCCGGCTGCCCGAAGTCGGCGGCACATTCATCCAGATGGAAGACGAGATCGGAGCCATGGCATCCATTCTGGGGGCCGCCTGGTCGGGCCGGAAGAGCATGACCGCCACCTCGGGCCCCGGGTTCAGCCTGATGATGGAAAACATCGGACTGGGCGTGGTCACCGAAACCCCCTGCGTGGTGGTCAATGTGCAGCGCGGCGGCCCCTCCACGGGCCTGCCCACCATGACCGGCCAGGCCGACATGATGCAGGTGCGCTGGGGGTCCCACGGCGATTACGAGATCATCGCCCTGGCCCCGGCCTCGGCCCAGGAAATTTTTTATCTGACCATCACGGCGTTTGACCTGAGCGAGACCTACCGCACACCGGTTTTCATCATGACCGACGAAGTCATCGGTCACATGAGCGAAAAGGTGGTGATCCCGGAGGCGGCTGCCATCAAGCCGCGCACGCGTCCCAAACCCAAAGGGCGCAAGGACCGCTTCCTGCTCTACAAGCCGGATAAAAACGGCGTGGCGCCCATGCCAGCCGCCGGACAGGGCTACCATGTGCACGTCACCGGGCTGACCCACGACGAAAAAGGGTACCCGGTCATGGCTGTCGAGGCCCAGGAACAGATGATGGCGCGCCTGACCCGCAAGATCCTGGACAACCGTGCGGATATTATCCGGACCGAGGGCCAGCAGCTGGACGATGCCGAGATCGTGCTGGTCTCCTACGGCATTTCGGCCCGCACCAGCCGGGCCGCCATGGTCCAGGCCCGGGCCAGGGGGATGAAAGTGGGCCTGTTGCGCCTGATTACGGTCTGGCCGTTTTGCGAAAACCAGATCCGGGAGTTGTCCGAACGGGTCCGGGGATTTGTCACCGTTGAAATCAACCTGGGGCAGGTTCACCTGGAGGTGCAGCGGTGTGCCGGTGCCAGGGCGGCCTGCCATTTGGTGGGGCACGCCGGCGGCACGGTGATCACGCCGGAACAGGTCATCGCCAAAATCGAGGAGGCGTTCTGATGGCAGGTGCCACGGCCCATGAAAAACAGACACTCGACATTGACACGCATCCCCTGGATGATCTGATCCGTACCGACCGTATTCCGCACATCTGGTGCCCGGGGTGTGGGATCGGCACGGCCTTTTCGGCCTGCCTGCGGAGCATGCGGAACAGCGGGATCGACCTTTCCAAGACCTGTATGGTATCGGGCATCGGTTGCTCCGGACGGGCCGCGGGGTACATCAACCTGGATTCGTTCCACACCACCCACGGCCGGGCGATCCCGTTTGCCACCGGACTCAAACTGGGCAATCCCGAACTCAATGTGGTGGTCTTCTCCGGTGACGGCGATCTCTTCGCCATCGGCGGCAACCATTTTATCCATGCCGCCCGCCGCAATATGGACCTGACCGTGATCTGCCTGAACAATTTGAATTACGGCATGACCGGTGGCCAGGTGGCGGCCACGACCCCGCACCAGGCCAAAACCACCACGACCCAGAACGGCAATCCCGAGGCGCCCTTCAACCTGCCGCTGCTGGCCTTCGCGGCGGGGGCGACCTTTGTTGCCCGCTGGACCATCCTGCACACCCGGGAGCTGACCCAGTCCATTGAAAAGGCCCTGCTCAAGCCGGGCTTCTCTTTCATCGAGGTGCTGGGGCCGTGTCCGATCAATTACGGCCGCCGCAATCGGGAAAAGGCCATGGATACGTTGCGGCTCTATCAGGAGCGTACCATCATCGCCAACCACCCGGATATCACCGATCTGGATATCGATTTCCAAAAGCGAGTGACCCTGGGTGAATTCGTGGACAAACAGCGGCCGACCTGTATCGAGGATTACGACCGGACGTGTCGGATGGTTTAGGTGGATAGGTGGATAGGCTGTAGGCTGTAGGCTGAAATGGGTGAGGCAAAAAAACATGCAAAAGAAAATCGTGATCACCGGATTCGGCGGCCAGGGAGTTGTCCTGGCCGGTCGTATTGTGGGCAAGGCGGCGGCCATCCGTGACGGGCTGGAATCGACCCTGGTGCAGTCCTACGGGCCCGAATCCCGGGGAGGGGCCTGCAGCGCCCAGGTCACCATCGCCGACAGACAGATTAACTACCCCTACATCCAGCATCCCGACATCCTGGTGGCCATGTCCCAGGCCGGGTATGAGAAATACAAGGCGCTGCTGATCCCGGAAGGCATCCTGATTGTGGATCAGGATCTGGTAACGCCGGAAGCGGGGGCCGGTGGCTTCAGTGTTCCCAGTACACGGTTTGCCGAGGAGATGGGGCTGAAAATGATCGCCAACATCATCATGGTCGGTTTTTTTACCGCCATCACCGATGCCATTACCCTGGAGGCGGCGCGGCAGACAGTGCGCGAATCGGTTCCCAAGGGGACCGAAGAGAAAAACCTGAAGGCCTTTGAGAAGGGCTGGGCCTATGGTCGCTCCAGCCTGAAAGCCCGTGCCAAGAAGGCGGCCGGCCAGATTGGAGCCTTTGCATGAAAAGTCCCAAGAACCGGCTGCACAGCGTGATGGTGGTGGGTGCCACCCCCGCGGGCGTGGCGGCGACCAACAAACTGGGAGAACTGGGCATTCCTGTCATCCTGGTGGACGCGGACGCCGATATCAACCGGCGACTGTCCGACGACGCCTATCGCCTGCCATCCGGGATTCCGCTGAATTTTGCCCATCGACCCGGCCTGATCCGTATCCTGCGCAATCCTGGGATTCGCTGTATCATGCCGGTCAGCGTTACCGGTGTGCGGCACAACCCCCAGGGGTTCGCCGTCAAAATCGAAACCACGCAGACCTTCGTGGACTCCAGCCGCTGCACCCTGTGCGGCCGCTGCGTGGCGGTCTGTCCCGGAGAAGCCGAAGCGGGATGCCGGCCGATCGCCTTTGAAAGCCGCATGGCGCTGCCGGGAAGGGCGGTGATCGACAAACGCCGGGAACCGCTTTGCCAGAACAGTTGCCCGTTGGGTGTCAATGCCCAGGGGTATATCGCCCTGGCCAGAGCCGGCCGCTACGATAAGGCCCTGGCGCTGATCCGGCGCGACAACGTCCTGCCCGGCATCTGCGGGCGGGTCTGCCACCATCCCTGCGAAGAGGCCTGCCGGCGCGGCGAGGTGGATGGACCCCTGGCCATCCGGGACATCAAACGGTTCCTGGCCGATGTCGAGGCCCGGCAACCGCAGCCGGACGATGCCACGCCATCGGTGCCGTCTCCCACCCGGGCGGAAAAAATCGCCGTTGTCGGCTCGGGACCGGCCGGATTGGCCGCTGCCGCCGACCTGGCCCGGCAAGGCTTTGCAGTAACTATTTTTGAAAAAGAATCCCAGGCCGGCGGATTGCTGCGCTACGGCATCGGCCCCCACCGCTTGCCCAGAGCGATCCTGGACCGGGAGCTTGACTATATCCGGCGGCTGGGGGTTGAAATCCAAACCGGCCAGCCGATCGACCTGGGCGGTGATTTCTCCGATCTGAAGAACCGTTTCGATGCCGTACTTCTCACTGTGGGGTCATGGGCCGACCGGCGGCTCGGGATCACGGGCGAATCGCTGGATGGGGTGGACGGCTGTCTCGCACTTCTGCGGCAATTTTACCGCGGTACGATCCAAGCCCTGGATGAAACGGTCGCGGTCATCGGTGACGGCAATGCCGCCTTTGACCTGGCGCGGGTACTGCACCGCCTGGGGGCCCGGGTGACCCTGATCTCCTGGTTCCCCATGGAGAAGATCCCCGCCGACGCCGAGGAGGTCGAGGCGGCCCTGGCCGAGGGAATCCCCATCGTTCACAGCCGACAGGTCACCGCGTTCAACGGTATCGAGGGGCGGCTTAAAGATCTCACCCTGATGCCCACCCGGCCGGGTGAAGCGGATGCCCAGGGCATTGCCTGGCCGGTCGTCGTCGATGGCGGTGCGGCCGAGTGGATGGCCGTGGACCGCGCCGTTGTGGCTATCGGCCAGACCGGCGCCTACACCGAAGGGCTGACCGCGATCGCATCGACGCCCGGCGGTTATCTGGGGGTGGATGGTGACGGACGAACCCGCCTGCCGGGAGTATACGCTGCCGGGGATGCGGTTTCCGGTGCCAGTTCGGTGGTTCAGGCCATGGCCGGTGGACGGCTGGCCGCCGGGATCATCGCCAACGACCTGACGGGTGCTGATTGCGGTGTGGGCAGGGTGGCTACCGCGCGTCCTCCGGCGCGGGATTTTGTGCCCATCGATCCGGCCACGCCGACCTGTGAGCGCACTCCCATGGCGGAAATACCGCTGGCGGCTCGCCAAGCGAGCTTTGCCGAAGTGGCCTGCGGGTATGCTGAAAAGCAGGTGCAGCTGGAAGCGGCCCGCTGCCTGCAGTGCGCGGCCTGTGCCGAATGCCTGGAGTGTGTGAGTGCCTGCGGTGAGGTCCAGGCCATCCGGCACGATGAACCTGTGTTGTCAACCACCGAGAACGTCGGGGTGATGATTGTCGCCGATCCGGAACTGATCCCGTCGATCCGTGGGGAAGACGTGATCCGTGCCTACGGTCCGGCGGCCGCCAAACCCGATGTGTTTGCCATGATCCTGCGCGGCCAGGCCGCTGCGGCCAAAGCCCTGGTACTGCTCAAAGGCGCCGCCGCCGGCCCCAAAGGACACGGCATTGCCTTCGTACCACCCGATCCGGGGCTGAACCCGGACATCCGGATGGGCGTATTTGCCTGCCGCTGTAACGACTCGCTTGGTTGGTCGGAAGGTATGGACGCCTATCTGCAGTGGCTTTACGACCGGCCGGAAATTGCCCATGCCGAGGCCGTGAACGCGGCCTGCACCCCCGAGGGAATCGCCCATATCCTGGCCACCGTTCGGGAACTGGGCCTGACGCGGGTCGTGCTGGCGTCGTGCGTCTGCTGCCCGCTCGATTTCATCTGCAGCGCCTGCACCGACCAGCGCAGCCGGCTCAAGGTCGGACTCTTCAACGGCACCGGTATCAGCCGCGCCATGGTGCAGACCGTCAACTTGCGCGGTGAAGTGCTGCGACTGATCAAGCAGCGGCCGGAACTGGCCCTGGAGCGGTTTACCGGGTTCATGGATCGGGCCATCAGCCATTCGGCCCATCTGCTGCCCTTTCCCGCGCCGGTCCGCAACTATAATTTCACTACCGCGGTGATCGGCGGCAACGAAGCGGCCCTGACGGCCGCAACGACTCTGGCCGAGGCCGGGCAGGATGTCATCCTGATCGGTGCCGATCCCCAAAACCGACAGCATCCCAATATTTACGCCCTGGCCGATACCCGGGTGACCGGCATCAGCGGAACCCTCGGCAATTTCGAGGTCCGCACCCACGGGCAATCAATGGATCGGACCTTTACCGTCGGGGGGATTATTCTGGGGGAAAAGACGCGTGATCTGTCGTTTTACCACCGTCACGAGGGCCACCCGAATCACTTTCTGCACACCACCGCCCAGGATGGGAGGGATAATGGCACCCCCTTCCTTTATCCGGGGATGACCTCCATCTCCGGTCTGTTTCTGGCCGATCCGTCCGGAGTGCCGATTTCCAAGCGGATCAAGGGGGCTGCTGCCGCTGTTCTGGCCGCCGCCGCCATGCCTATTGGGCCGCGACACAGCCGGGGCTTTTCCGTCAAGATCAAGGAAAACCAGTGTCGGGGCTGTGGCCGCTGCCTGGCGGTGTGCCCGTACCAGGCTATTGCCTTCAGGCCCAATGCCGTTGGCGGGTACTATGCCGAGGTGGACGATGCCCTGTGCAAGGGGTGCGGCAATTGTATCTCCGTCTGCCCGTCGGATGCGGCCGACAGTCCCTACCGCGACCATGTGTATCTGGAACAGACCGTGGAGAAACTGCTGGTGAGTTAGGAAGGTAGGGTGAGCGGCCATATTAGGCTATGGGCGATAGACCATAGGTGATAGGCCATAGGAATTGAAACAATGCCTGACTATAAAATTATTGTCTTTCTCTGCAACTGGGGACCCCATGCCGCGTTTCAGCACCTCCAGGATCAGGGCGCGGACATCCCGAGCGAAATCAAAATGATTCGCATTCCCTGCAGTGGCCGGATCACCAAGGCTCTGTTGCTGCGGTCCTTCGAGATGGGCGCCGACGGTGTAATGCTGCTGGGATGCCAGTCCGGCACCTGCCGTTATGGCAGCGGGACCCGCAGTGCCCACGGCAACACCTCCGAAACCTGCCGGATTCTCGACCTGATGGGGATCGGTGCCGATCGTCTGCAACTGGACAATTTTTTGCCGGACCGGCCCCAGGTCCTGCTCGCTCGCCTGCAGGCATTTGTCCGGCAGATTTATGAAATGGGCCACAGCCCGATTTTGCCGCACGCGTCGGTCAGGGGCGAGGCGCCGGCCGCATTGACGCCCGAGGCCATTGTGGCGGCCCACGACGTCTTTGCCTGCCAGGACTGCGGCAAATGCACCTCGGCCTGTTCCCTGGCCCTGGCCGGCAAACCGTACTCGCCCCGCGAGATCGCCAATCGCATCATCGCCGGCCGGGCCGATGATCCGGACGTACGCCAGGCGGTCAATGCCTGCCTGACCTGTGGGCTCTGTTACGAGCGCTGTCCCTCGGCGGTCAATTTCCCGGCGTTCATCCGCTCCATGCGTGCCTATTACCATCACCACCGGCTGGTCGAAGCGCCAACCCACGGCGGTTTTTTCCAGAGCATGATGCGCGCCATGACCGCCGAGAACCTGTTGCCGCGGCGCTGGCGCGATCTGCCCGCGGAGATCCGCACCCGGGCTGGCGCTCCGGTGCTTTTTTTCGGGGGGTGCGCCCCGTATTTCGACATCTTTTTCAACCGGTTTCTCGGCGTACAGACCGCCCGGATCCTGGAGGACAGCCTGCGGTTGCTCAATTTTTTCGATGTGGAGCCGGCGGTGCTGGAAAACGAGACCTGCTGCGGCCATGATCTGCTCTGGACCGGTGACCGGGAAAACTTCCTGCGCCTGGCCCGGCGCAATGCCCGGGCCTTTGCCGATTCCGGTGCCGGTGAGCTGGTTACCGCCTGCCCGGAGTGCTATCACACCCTGGCCCACGACTATCCGGAAAATGGTGTCCCGCTGCCTTTGACCGTGACCCACATTCACGAATTTCTGGAGCGTGAGATCGACAAGGGGGCGGTGGGATTCAAGCCCCTCGGGGCCACGGTGACCTTCCAGGACGCGTGCCGCCAGAGCCGTTTCGACGGACGGTCCGACCTGCCCCGCAAACTGCTGGCACGCATGACCGGCACCGAGCTGCTCGAAATGCCGGAGTCGGGCAGTGGCGCCGTGTGCTGCGGCAACAGCGCCTGGACCGGCTGCGATGCCTATTCCAAGTCCCTGCAGGTCAAACGGATTACCAGCGCCCGGCAGACGGGCAGCGAGGTGATCCTCACTGCCTGCCCCAAGTGTCAGATCCACCTGCGCTGCGCCATGGAGGATGCCATGCGGGCCGAGGATCTGCAGCTGGAGACCATGGATCTGACCAGCGCCATCGCCCGGACGATTTATTGGGAAGGGAGTTGAGAAACTGATTTTTACTATCAGAAATGTATAGGTATTTCTATGACGACGCAAACGACCTTGACAGCTTCGGTCCCTTCCGCAGACAGCGCTCATGATGCCCTGCGCGTGGGCGTTTATGTGTGCCACTGCGGTCTGAACATTGCCCAGACCGTGGATTGTGACGGGATTGCCGAGAGAGCGACCGGTCTGGCCGATGTGACCGTGGCCAAGGGCATCGGCTATGCCTGCAGCGAACCGGGCCAGCGGGAGATCCGGGACGACATTGCCGAGCACGGCTTGAACCGCATTGTGGTGGCCTCATGCTCACCGCGCCTGCACGAGCCTACCTTCCGCCAGATGCTGAAAGACGCCGGGCTCAACCCCTACCTGCTGGAGATGGCCAACCTGCGTGAGCAATGCAGTTGGGTCCACATGCACGACAAGGGGGCGGCCACGGACAAGGCCTGGGACCTGATCAAGATGGCCGTGGCGCGGGTACGCCGACTGAGTGCTTTGAGCGAAACCCGGTTGCCCATGACCCAGCGGGCGCTGGTGATCGGCGGCGGCGTGGCCGGCATCCAGTCGGCACTGGACCTGGCCGACAACGGCTATGATGTGGTCATGATAGAAAAGCAGCCCTCCATCGGCGGGGTCATGGCCCAGTTGGACAAGACCTTTCCCACCATGGACTGCTCCATCTGAATTCTGGGGCCCAAAATGACGGATGCCGGTCGGCATCCCCGCATCACCATCCACACCTTGAGCGAAGTGGTGGATGTCAACGGACACGTGGGCAGTTTTGACGTGCGAATCGTCAAGAAAGCCCGCTATGTGGATGAAACCGCGTGCACCGCCTGCGGCGACTGCGCCACGGTGTGCCCGGTGGTCCGGCCGGATGAATTCAACATGGGGCTTTCCTCGCGCCGGGCGATCTACTCTCCCTTTCCCCAGGCCGTGCCATCGGCCTACGTGCTCAACCCCCACGAGTGCCTGGGCAACAATCCCACGGTATGCACCAAGTGCCTGGAGGCCTGTGAGAAGAAGTGCATCGACTTCCACATGTCCGATCAGACCCTTACCGAGCGGGTCGGCACGATCGTGGTGGCCACCGGCCTGTCGCCCTTTGATCCGCGCAAACTGGATGAATACGGCTACACGCGCTTTGAGAACGTGCTTACCAGCCTGGAATTCGAACGTATGGTCAATGCCGGTGGCCCCACCCAGGGGGAACTGGTGCGCCCCACCGACCGGCGACGGCCCAAAAGCGTCGGTTTCGTGCAATGCGTAGGGTCCCGGTCGGCCCGGCGGGGAAAATCATACTGCTCCAACACCTGCTGCATGAATACGGTCAAAAGCACGCTGGTGCTCAAGGAGCACTACCCGGACATGGCGATCACGGTCTTTTACATTGACATCCGCGCCTTCGGCAAAGGCTTCGAGGATCTTTTCACCCGCAGCCGGCGTAAGGGCACGCATTATGTTCGCGGCCTGCCGGGCAATGTCGAACCGCTTCCCGATGGCAGCCTGCGGGTGGCCGTGGAGAACACCGCCACCGGCCGCCTGGATTATTACGATCTGGAGTTGCTGGTACTGGCCGTGGGAATGGAACCGGCCCCCGGCACCCAGCGCCTGCAGGAGATGCTGGGGTTGCAGCTGACGTCGGACGGATTCTTCCTGGAGGCCCATCCCAAGCTGCAGCCCGTGGATGCCGCCACTCGGGGGGTATTCTACGCCGGCTGCGCCGAAGGCCCCAAGGATATCAAGGAGAGCGTCACCCAGGCCTCGGCCGCCGCGGTGCGCGCCATCCGCCTGATGCATGCCGGGCACATCACTGCCGAGGCCATCACCGCCGAAGTGGTTCCCGAGTTGTGCAAGGCTTGCGGCAAGTGTGCCGAAGTGTGCCCTTATAATGCCATCAGCGTGGATGTCAAAGCGAAGCAGCCGGCCCGGATCACCGCTGCCGCCTGCAACGGCTGCGGCACCTGTGCGGCCGAGTGCCCCTTTGGTGCCATCGTCACCCACCATTTTACCGATCCCCAGATCATAGACCAGATCGACGCCCTGCTGGAAGAACGGCCCGAGGATAAGATTCTCACCTTTGCCTGCAACTGGTGCTCCTATGCCGGGGCCGACTATGCCGGGGTGTCCCGGCTGCAGTATCCGCCAAACGCGAGGCTGATCCGCACCATGTGTTCGGGGCGCGTGGACGACGCGTTCATCTGGCACGCGTTCAAAAAGGGCGCACCGGTGATCCTGGTCAGCGGCTGTCACATCGGCGACTGCCACTACATCGATGCCAACCACTGGACGGAAAAACGCATCCAGAAGGTTCGTGCAAAAATGGAAAAACGCGGCATCCGGCCCGAGCGGCTCCAGCTGGAGTGGATCAGCGCCGCCGAGGGGGTACGGTTTGCCGAGGTGATGATCCGCATGGAATCCCTGCGCCAGTCCGTGAGCGCAGCGGAAATCGCCGAGACCGTCGCCATCCTCACTAAGGATCGGGAATTTTATTAATTGCAGTAAATTAATTTCATCCCCACTCCTAAGAAAAAGCGGGACTATCGGGGGTAGGGGGGCACCCATTAAAGGGCAGCACGGGGGCGCGGATTGAAATTCCTTTTTGTCGGGAATCGGCGACAGTGGCTGAGTTGGTGCCCGTGAAATTTCGTCAAGAAATGCTGTTTTTATCTATTTTTATGGTGGATTGGGTCACATCCTGAAGATTCGCCGGAAATCGGCCGTCCTTTAACAGCCTCATTTCCATCGCTTCCTTGAACATCACGGCGAAACCCTCCGGATGGCTTCGTACGACCGTGCCCATGATGCTGAGCCGTCTTCCGAAGGCAAATACCGGAATTTGGATGTTGATGGTTCGTCCTTGTATGATTTTCCTCCGGGATCTGATAAATGCACCCCCGGCACCGATGTTTTGAATGAGATCGCGGAACGTTCCCTCTTTGACGGTATATTTGGTACTGAATACCGCGGTGTAACGGCTGAACTGGCGTCGATGAGGTACCGCATTCATTTCCCGTTTACCTTGTTTCTTAACTGTCCTGAGCATTTGAACGTTACCACCCGCCTTGGCCTCAGCATCAAATCTTTACCGGTGGCGGGGTTGCGGCCTTTTCGTTCGTTTTTTTCTCTTACACAAAACTTGCCGAAGCCGGAGACCAGGACATCGTCGCCGGCCGATAGGGTCGATTTTATAAGCTCAAGCAAGTTTTCCGTGATTTCCGTGGATTGTTTTTTGGGAAAGCCAAGTTGAGAACAGATTCGTTCCGCAATATCCTGTTTGGTCAATGCCATGGGGCTTTTTCTCCGGTTTGGTTGTCCTGAATGTTCGGGTAAGACGCATACACGTTCGCAAAGATCGATTTGCTTGTCAAGGAATTGGTATGACTTCACAAAACGGGAGTGCAACACCGATGATCGCTTCGCCCATTTTTCTGTTGTTGCAATGCCCGGTCGGCAGCGCTCCTCAGGATGGCCTGAGGTCTCTAAACCAGCGGCTTACAATAAATCGCCTTCCCGTCTCCCTGATGGTGTTGTGCTTAAATATGCCTATGGCGCATTGAAAATTTGAGTATTTCTACCAATTGTTATCTCTCATCTTCATATCTTATATAAAAGCTGGCAACAAATACCTGTCCGTTTGAATGTGCTGAAAGAAAAAATTGAACAAATTGATCGAGTAGGGCGGCCTCCCCGGATTCTGTGATGTGGCCAAGGGCCCTTTCGTCCCATTGGGCATCCGGCCGCCGGGGGTACCAAACCACCAAACCATTTGGGAAAGGATAAACCGTCATGACAATTGAAGCCATAGACAATGGACAAAATGAGCGCCTGGAGGATTTCATCCGGTTGGCGATGGGTGGCCGGAAGGTTTCGCTCAAAATCAACCTTTATCGCAACCTGGTGAAACAAGTAAGCCAGTCCGAATCAACGGATGACATTCCCATTGAAACAGACATGTGCCTGTTCATGGCCGATTTCATCCCGACGCCACTGATCCCGGGATACCCGGAGAAGATTACCAAGGTCTATGCCCTGTGTTCGATCAACGAAAGCGAAGTCAATGACAAAACCATCCGCCACATTGCCAATCAGCGGTTGGATATGGATTATGCGCGGCTTAAAAATGCCGGCATCGTTTTTGAGTCCTCCTATTTATGATTCAATCGTTCGTTGATGATGGGGCGTGGCAGGAACGGGTAAACGGTTATGTTGCAGAACCCACTAAGCACTCCATTTCAGCCCCGTGGGGCAGCCACCGGCATTGGAAGTCTGCCTTTTACGGATACCCAAACGGCACTCTCCCTGATCGCCGAATATCTGCCTGAAATTCCCCACTGGCCGCAGCTGCCCCAGCGCGGTCGGTGTGAGCATTTCATTCACCGGTCCAGAAAGAAATCAGCTGGATGTTTCTCCACAAATGGCTGCAAATCGGAGATGAGAAACGTCTGGCGTGGATCCATCCGGATGACCGTGATCGCGTGCTGAAGCATTTCAGCGACGTCACCCATCTCAGGCCCGATCAGGTTCACGACGGCGCGCTGGTCTATTGCCTGTGAATCAAAGAGGATGGATACCGATGGTTGAGGGACCGTTTTGTTGTCATCTTCAACGAAAACGACCTGCCCCATGCCCTGATCGGCAGCCTCACCGATATCACGGTCGAGAAACAAGCTGAAAATACCCTGCAGACCTATGCGCACATTGTTTCGGCCTCGAGCGAGTACCTGGCACTGATCGATCTTTGAGCAGTTTTACCAATTGTTATGTGTCATCTTCATGTCATATTAATAGTCGTGGCGAGTGCTCCCCCTGATGCTTTCTGCGCCGGTGCGAAAAAATATACTTGGCCGATCGACCCAACAACGATAACGCACGTGAACAGCAAAAAAAGCATTTCAAAATCAGGCAACGGATGCATGACCATAAACCGAAATCGATCGTGTGGTTGCCGCCTCGGAAGTGGAGATGATGTAAGGATCGGGGTGGATTGCCTCTTTGTCGGACAGCCGGCGTTTCGCCATGAAGCATGCTATCGCCATGACGGCCCTGCATTTTTCGATCAATGTCAGCACCGACAACTTGATTGATATCTATCAAACGGTCATCGCCGCCTGAGGTCAGGCGATTGGCGGAAAAGAATATACCAGGATGCGCCGGATTTTCATTCGTATTCAAGGCGGGCTTTTTTACGCATAGTGGGGCTATGTGTGGAAACGCCCAACGTAGAAGACGGATGAAAAGACAAGCAGGCGGGTATATTCTTTGACAGAAATCGCCTAACGATTCAAAGCGCCGGCGAAATTCGAACAACGATCCGATTAGATCCCATTGCCGGCCCATCGCGATCTATCTGAAGTCGGCGATAAACGCGTTGTTACCCACTGCCAGAAGTGTACCGGAACGTCTTCGGAGACCTCCGTCATTTCCATGCAACGGGCGTCGGCGTTAACAACGCCATCCACGGGCTGATCCATGCAACCTTTTCCATTGACAATCAAACCGGTAAAGGCACGCATCTGACCATTCGTGTGCCTTGTACGCCGACAGGCTCCCCCATGAACGACGAATACACGATCATTCTGGCCGACGATCACGCCATGATACGCGAGGGCGTTCGTAACCTGATCGAGGCGGTGGATGGGCTCAAGGTTATCGGCGAGACCGGAGATGGCCTCAAGCTGCTCAAACTGGTGCGGAAGAATCCTCCCCACATGGTGATTCTGGACATCACCATGCCTGGTATGCGGGGCATTGAAGCGGCCCGGGAAATCCTCACCCAGCATCCCGATACCCATGTACTCATGTTGAGCATGCACAAGCGCGAGGACTTCCTCATCATGGCCTTGGAGGCCGGCGCCAAGGGGTACCTGCTCAAGGAGGATTCAGGAGAGGAACTGATCGAAGCCATCGACTGCATCCGCTCCGGCCAGACCTACCTGTCCAAAAAACTGGCCAACGAGTTCCCATCGGCCATCCTCTCTATTTGTCGGGGCGATCCACAGGCCACCCAGACCCCCCTTACCCCCAGGGAACGGCAGGTGCTCCAACTGATCGTCGACGGCCACACTGACCGCCAGATCAGTGATAAGCTATGCATCAGCGTGCGCACCGTAAATCGCCATCACGCCAACATCCGATTCAAACTCAATCTCAAATGCACCGCCGATCTGGTGCGTTATGCCATCTCCCAGGGATATGTGAACAACCAGTCATAAATACCGGCAGCGTTGTTCATCCGGCATGATCTGCTTTTGAATGCATCGATAGGCAAAACTGCCTATGCAAATGACGATTATGCCGTTGTCGTCCTTATCGACCGTACCGGTGATGGTCTCGTCCGCCGCCATGGCGCCGGTGGCGAGTAGCAGTCCCAATGCCAAGGTTAACGCCAGAATTTTGGTCATACTGATCTTTGTCTTCATTTTTTCCTCCATTAAGTAGCTTGTTGAGAAATAGCCGATCGATCCGGCTGCCGTCTTTGGGTTGCCTCTATTGGCAAGTCCTTTTGTACACCCCGGCTGAGCGTCCGGGTAACAAAAGAGAACAAAAGTTGATTGACAATTCGCATTATTATGCACTTTTTTAAAGAAGACATGAGCATTTATACCAATGCATGCGTTTACCTCCTCCTTCATTAAAAACTACTTGATAAAAATAAGAATTTCTATTATTTCTCCATTGCAGATAGATCTGAAACGTTCATTATCTACCCCGCCTGACAACAAATAAAAACAATCCGCAAGCGCCAGTATAAGAAAGTTCCACGATGATTGATAAGATGATTGATAAAAAGAACACCAAGCAATCCTCCCCGGGAAAGGCCAGGGCACCGGCCAGCCGGACCAAAAAGGCAAAGCCTTTAAAAAGGTCAGCTCCACTTTTCCCTATCGTCGGTCTGGGCGCCTCGGCCGGCGGATTGCAGGCCCTGAAAACCTTTTTCAGCCACGTGCCCGAAAACTGCGGCATGGCCTTTATCGTGCTGGTCCACATGACCCCCAAGCAGCCCAGCATGATGCCCGGCCTGCTGCAGAAAGTGACTTCCCTGCCGGTGGAGACCGCCCGGGACGGCCATTGCATTGAGGCCGATCACATCTACGTGATTCCGCCGGACAAGGAGATCAGTGTCTTCCGGGGCAAGATCCAACTCCTGGATGTGGTGGAACGGCACTCCATATTGCCCATCGATGCGTTCTTGAGGTCCCTGGCCCAGGACCAGGGACCCCGGGCCGTGGCCGTGGTGTTGTCCGGCACCGGCACGGACGGAACCCTGGGCATCAAAGAGATCAAGGCCAACGACGGGCTGGTGCTGGTTCAATCGGAGACCTCGGCCGATTATGACGGCATGCCCCGCAGCGCCATTGCCACCGGCATGGCCGACATCATCCTGCCGCCCGAAGAGATGCCGCGCCGGCTCAGCCAGTATTTTTCCCTGCATCCGGTTACGGCCAGGGGAACCGCCCTTGCCCGGAGCGGCCAGCAGGCCTGGCTGTATAAATTTTTGCCATCTTGCGCGCCCAGATCGGACACGATTTTTCCCAGTACAAGCTCAACACTCTGCTGCGCAGAATCAACCGCCGCATGGGCCTCAACCAGATCCAGGGCCACGAACAATACATCAGCCTGCTGCGTAAAAATCCCGAGGAAGTCGAAGCCCTGTTCCGCGAGTTGCTCATCGGGGTGACCAATTTTTTCCGCGACCCGGAGTCCTTCGACGCCCTTAAATATACGGTTCTGCCCGAGCTGTTCGATAAAATTCCGGAAGACGGCACCTTCCGGGCCTGGGTTCCGGGCTGCTCCACGGGCGAGGAGGTCTACTCCCTGGCCATGATCATCCGGGAGGTGCTGGACAAGAACCCCAAGCGCATCAGCGTGCAATTGTTCGGCACGGATATCGACGGTTTCGCCATCGACAAAGCCAGGGCCGGCCTCTACCCGGCCAGCATCGCCGCCGACGTGAGCGAAGAGCGCCTGAAACGGTTTTTCATCAAGGAGGGAGATTCGTTTCATATCCGTCGGGAGATCCGGGATTTCGCCGTTTTCTCGGCCCAGGACCTGATCAAGGATCCGCCCTTTTCCCGGCTGCACCTGCTCTGCTGCCGCAATCTGCTGATCTACCTAGACACCGAGGCCCAGAAAAAGCTGCTGCCCCTGTTCCACTATACCCTGCGCCCCGACGGCGTCCTGATGCTGGGTTCTTCCGAAACCATCGGCAGTTTCGCCAACCTGTTCGACGTCATGGACAAGAAGTGGAAGATCTTCCGGCGGGTCGAGGTGCCCCAGGAGCTGCGCCAGCAGATCGAATTTCCCAGCGGCCCGTCCACCACCGACATGGCCCTGGCCACCAACAAGCTGGCGCCGGGAGAGGAGCCCAAGGTCAACTTTTCCCTGCTCACCCAAAAGGCCATTCTCGACCAGTTTGCGCCCACCGCCCTTTTGGTGGACCCCAGAGGCCATATTTTGTACGTTCAGGGCCGCACCGGCAAATATCTCGAGACCCCCAGCGGCCCGCCCACCCACAACATCCTGGACATGGCCCGGCAGGGGCTGCGCATCGAGCTCTCCTCGGCCCTGCGGGCGGCCAGGACCTCCCATCAAACCGTGATCCGCAAGAGAATCGGTGTCAAAACCAATGGCGACACACAAATGATCACTCTGCATGTCAGCCCCCAGTATGTCCCCAAGGAACTGGCCGGCCGCTTCCTGGTGGTTTTCGAGGACGTGGAAAACCCGCCAGTACCCGGGCCCCAGAGCGGTGACCAGGCCATTCAGAAACACGAGGCCGCACGTATCATCGCCCTGGAGCAGGAGCTGCAAAACACCCGGGAAAGCCACCAGACCACCATCGAGGAACTGGAATCTTCCAACGAGGAACTCAAATCCACCAACGAAGAACTGCAATCCTCCAACGAGGAACTGCAATCCACCAACGAGGAGTTGGAATCTTCCAAGGAGGAGCTGCAATCGCTCAACGAGGAGCTGCAGACGGTCAACGCCGAACTCCAGAGCAAGGTGGAAGAGTTGTCCGCGGCCCATGACGATATGCGCAACCTGCTCAACAGCACCGAGATAGCAACTGTTTTCGTGGACAACAGCCTGCGGGTCAAGCGGTTCACTCCCCAGGCGACCGCCATCATCAACCTGATCCAGACCGACATCGGGCGTCCCCTGCAGCATGTGGCCACCAACCTGACCTACGCAGGCATGATCAGCGACCTGGAAACGGTCCTGAAGAACCTGGCCCCACAAAGAGCCGAGGTGCAAACCAACAGTGGGGACTGGTTCAAAATGCGCATCATCCCCTATCGCACCACGGACAACCGCATCGACGGCGCCGTACTCACCTTCACCACCATCAATGAGGAAAAGCAGGCCCAGGAGGTCCTGACCACGTCAAAAACAGAGCTGGAACAGGCCTGGCAACTGGTGCGCGATATTTTTGACATGAACGAAGAACCCATGGCCGTGCTGGACGCCAAAGGCAGGATCGTTTTGGCCAATGCGGCCTTTTCCGATTTGATGAAACTGCCCGATGAAAAAATCGCCGGCCTTGACGTCCTTGACATCAAAAACGGTTTGCTGGCCGCAACCGATTTGAAGACCCGCCTGATGGACGCGGCTGAAAAAAAGAGGGATTTCACCATCACCGCCAGCGAGATCACCCAGGCCGACAGGGCCAATAAGTATTTCATCAACGGACGGATCATCCGCACCGACGACGGAGAGGAGGAGGCCTACCGGATTTTATTGCAATTTGTCAAAGAGAAATAAAAAGCATCTTGCCGGATGCTGAAACCATTCCATAAGGTCGGTGAACGAATGCATCCTTCTCACAACCCGGGCAACAAATTCGACAGACTGCGCCGGCAGGCGGAAAAACTCATCCAGCGCAACCAACAGCAGGATATTCACTCCCCTGAGGATCTCCTTGAACTGATCCACGAACTTCGAATTCACCAGGTCGAACTGGAAATTCAAAACGAAGAGCTCAAGCGGGCGCAACAGGAACTTTCCGACTTACACCAAGCATACGAACGGCTTTACGAGTTCGCGCCATGCGGTTATGTCACCCTCAATCCGTTGGGTATCATCACCCGCGTCAACCTGACCGGCGTCATTCTGCTGAGCGCGCCAAAGCCGTCTTTATTAGGGTCGGCCATGAGCCATTACATCGCCACCGGCTGGCAAGATACCTTTTGGGACACTTGCCACACCGCCGCTCGAACCGGTGAGAAACAGCGTCTGGAAATGCAACTGAAAAGCAGATCGGACCCACCGTTCTGGGCGCGGGCCGATATCACGGCCGACCGGGACGAGAACGGGGTGGCCGTCCAGTGGCGTGTGGTACTGACAGACATCAGCCGCGAAAAAGAAATTGAAGAAGAAAAACAACAGATGGCGGAGAATCTGCACCAAATCCAAAAGATGGAGACCCTCGGCACCCTTGCAGGCGGTGTAGCCCATGATTTCAATAACATCCTTGCCATCATCCTTGGCAACTACGAGCTGATAAACGCTAAAATTTCCGAAGAGAGCCCGCTGAAAAACAAACTGGAGAGAATCCGATTGGCTGCCACGCGGGCCAAGGAAGTGGTTCGCCAATTGCTGACCTTTGCCCGAAAGGACGACATCCGGCAGGCGGTTTTGAACATCGCCGATGTGGTTCGGGAAACGTTGCCCCTGATTCGGTCCATTTTACCCGCCAACATCACGATCCAGGAGCACCTGGCATCAGATATCGCGCCCATTTTCGGCAACAGCACCCAGATCCATCAGATAATAATCAACCTTTGCACCAACGCGGCCGATGCCATGCTGCCCATGGGCGGGCAGATTATCGTCAAGGTGGGAAACATCACTCTCGATAAAGCCGCTGCCGGACGCCATGCCCGTCTGCAACCCGGCTCATATGTCAAGCTGGTGGTGGCCGACACCGGCTGCGGCATGGACGCCAATACACGCGAACGCATTTTTGATCCCTATTACACCACCAAACCATTCGGCAAGGGCACGGGCATCGGGTTGGCGGTGGTCCATGGCATTGTGGAGCAACACAACGGCGAGATCGCTGTGGAAAGCAACGTGGACCAGGGAACGATTTTTACCGTTTTTTTTCCTGCTTTTTCAGGTCCAGTGCCGGATAGGGAAAAACGGCCTACCAATGTGGGTGCGGGCCTATATCACGGCCGATCGGGATGAAGGGGAGGCCGTGGTTCAGTGGCGTATGGTACTGATGGACATCAGTCGGGAGAAAGAGGCGGAGAAGAAACTCCAAAAGCTCAACGAATCCCTTGAACACCCCGTTCGCAGAGCCAGCTCCGCCTGGGCCGCTGAACTGATTACGACGTGGGCGGTTAGGCTTTCATAACCCGAATGGTTCAGACGCAATTGATTGCTTCCCGATGACAGACCGGGTCGGCTTTTTAGGTTGGCGGCTGAATCGGATGATATCTCTGGGCACCGTCAGAACAATACTACTGCCTTTGCCGGGTTTGGTCGTGATCTGCATGGTGCCGCCGATAAACATCATGCGGTCCTCGATGCTATACAGCCCAAACCCCGGTTTACAGCCCTTGCAGTTCCTGATCGCAGGGTAATCAAATCCTTTGCCTTTATCTGTCACGCTAATCCGAATTCGATTGTCTTGGCTGCGGACTTCAACCAGCGCTTCGTTCACACCGGCATGTTTGATCACATTTAACAGCAACTCTCTGATCGAACGGTACACAATCGAAGAGAGTACAGACGATGCCGGTTCGGCCCCGGCTTGGTTGCGCAGGACCACCGTCAACCCATGCTGGGTCTGCATATCCTTGGCCAGTACATTGAGAGCCGGCAGCAGGCCGCCGCGATGCAGGGCGGGCGGGTTGAGTGTATAGGCGAGATTGCGCATTTTCTCAATATAGTCACCCGTGAACGCCGCCAGTCGCATAAGCTGTTGCCTCATGTCGGTGTCTGCCTGACGGGTCAGCCGGTTAAGCTCCATTTTAACATAGGCGGCTTGCTGCTGATTGGATTTCCAGCTCGGCCTGGTGGATCTGAAGCTCGTGGATCAGTTCGAGGATATCGTCAGGGGGAGGGACATCCGCTGGCCTGTGTTGCCGGATGAGTTCCACCGCCTGGCGGCGCAGCCTGTCGAATTTGTCGGTCGGGTGGTGGGAGGCGATCATTTGTTTTTCCGCCTTCATTGTGCGATAGGGCTACTCAATAGAACGAGTTTCAACCACGTTATGCTTGGAAGCTTCCAAAGATAGGGTTTGTTTAGAACAAAAGATGCTTCTAACAAAAGGCAGCAAGGGATATGCCAGTTCCTATGGAATATGGCAGGCATAATTCTATCTGTTTGTATCTTTATAAATTAATTAGATATCCTGAATAGACCGAACCATTCGGACAGATAACAGTTTGTCAGTTTTTTTAACAGGTTGTAAAAAACCACAGTGATGTTTTACTTTATAAGATGAGCATTCTAATCAAAGGATTGACCGTACTGGCCAGCAGCGACAGAACAACGAACGAAACAACGTCCACGACCCAAAGCTTCATGTTTTTTTGCGTCGCCATGACCAAACACCTCCTGTTTTCGTCGTCATCGTTCGCTGCCGACGACGATATCGTGAACGATGGCGACTTTCATCAGGCGGCTCCGTGCAGCGTGGCATTTTGTCAGATGCGGGTGGCCGCCGAATCGACGATCCAGCCGATCAGGTCGCGGTAGGCGATGCCCAGGTGGTTGCAGATGATCGGCAGGTCCGAATGTTCCGGATGAATGCCGGCCAAGGGATTTACCTCGATGAACTGGGGATGGCCGTCGTGGTTGCAGCGCAGATCGATGCGCCCGGCATCCCGGCAGCCCAGGGCGCGCCAGGCAGCCAGGGCCACGGACTCGGCCGCCGCCACCACCGGGTCGTCAGACGGCCGCACCAGTCGGTAAAGAACGCGCGATTCGCACTCCTCCTTGTTGACGTAGGAATAGACTCCGGCCTCGGCCGTTTCCAGAAGATGCACCTCGATGGTACCGATCGCCCGGGCGTTTGGACCCGTACCGACGATGCCGGTGGTGAACTCGCGGCCGGGAAGATAGGGCTCGACGATCACCGGTTGCCGGAAGGTCTCGATCAGGCGCAGGCAAACCGCTTCGAGGTCGCTGCGGTTGCGCACGATGGAGTCCGGCGTGACCCCCTTGCCGGTTCCCTCGGCCACCGGTTTGACGAAATAGGGCGCTGCGAAGCCGACCGCACGGGCATCGGATGCGGTTTCGGCCACCAGAAATTCGCTGGTCGGCACACCGGCGTCGCGGATGACGTGTTTGGTCATACCCTTATGCAGGGTCAGGCTCATCACCAGCGGGTCCGAAAAGGTGTAGGGAATCCGGTACATATCCAGAAGCGCCGGCACCTGGGCTTCCCGGCCGATCCCGTACATGCCTTCGGCGATGTTGAAGACCAGGTCCCAGCGCCGGCCGGCCACCAGGGCCTCAGCCAGTTGGCGGCCGTGGCCGATGCGTTCGGTACGGTGGCCCAGTGACTGGAGGGTCGATTCGATGGCCGCCACCGTATCGTCACGATCGAATTCGGCGGTCGCTTCTTCGGTGAAACCCTCGGCCAGATAGGCCGAGCGCAGGTCATAGGTCAGTCCGATGGTCAGGGACATGGATACCATCTCCTCACAGGTGTAAGGGACATGCAACCCATTCAGCGGTTGCAGGGTTCGGGGTAGCGGTAGTGCTTGTTCTCGTAATTTCTCAATATCAGGGCATCGTCTTCGCGGCCGACCACATAGTCGGGCATCAGCGGAATCTTGCCGCCACCGCCGGGAGCGTCGATCACATAGGTGGGCAAGGCGTACCCGCTGGTGAATCCGCGCAGGCCGCGGATGATCGAAAGGCCGGTCTCAACGGGCGTACGAAAATGGGCGGAACCGGTGATCGGATCGCACTGATACAGATAGTAGGGGCGCACGCGCATCTTGAGCAGTTTGTGCACGAGCTCGCGCATGGTCTCCAGGTTGTCGTTGACGCCTTTGAGCAGCACGGTCTGGGAACCCAGGGGGATTCCCGCATCGGCCAGCATGGCGCAGGCGCGCGAGGCCTCGGGCGTACACTCGTCCGGGTGGGTGAAGTGCAGGCTCATCCACAACGGGTGAAACTGACGCAGCATGCGCACCAGGCGCGCCGTGATACGCTGGGGCAGTACGGCCGGCACCTTGGTTCCGATGCGCACGATCTCCACATGGGGGATCTGACGCAGCCGTGAAAGTACCCAGGCGAGTTTCTCCTCACCGAGCATCAGCGGGTCACCGCCGGAGATCAGCACATCCCTCACGGCAGGCGTCTGCTCGATGTAGGCGAAGGCACGCTCCAGCCGGTTACGGCTGGGGTGGATGGCGCCATGGCCGACCACCCGTGAGCGCGTGCAGTAACGGCAATAGGTGGAGCAGAAGTCAGACAAGAGCAAGAGCACACGGTCCGGGTAGCGATGCACCAGGCCCGGCACCGGGCTCATGGCATCCTCGCCCAGCGGATCGTCGGCTTCACCGGTGGTATGCACGGTCTCGTGTATGGTTGGAATCACCGTGCGCCGGATGGGCTGATCCGGATTGTCCGGTGAAACCAGACTCATGTAATAGGGCGTAATTCCCAGCGGCAGGGTGGTCCCGGACTGCTCAAAGGCTGCCCGCTCCACGTCAGAGAGCACGATCATCTTCTCCAACTGGTTCAGGCTGCGGATACGGTGGCTGGTCTGCCACTGCCAGTCGTTCCAGAGTTTGGTGGTGATGCCGGGAAAATGCTTCTTGCGGAACGATCTGACTGCCGGGTTGAGAATTCCGGCGCGATGGGTGGGAAACCGGACAATGCGTCCGGCACGTTTGGGGATGGATAGGGCGGGCGTTCCCGCCAGGCAAGAGCCGGGGTCGGGAGGTTCGTCATCCCCTTCCTGGGCGGCCGCTGACGGAACGGAAATCTGCTGTTCGTTCTTTTTAATGGTGACGTGCATGGCGTCTGTTTTCCTTTATCAAGATGGTTGTCTCTGAATTGCCCCAAACCCGTATTTGGCGGGGGGCTGCTCGGATATTTTCGGTGGCCGTTTGGCGCGAATATATGTATTTTCGACATAAATGCAAGAAAAAAGAGAGGGGGACTGAAAAAAAATAATAATAATTAAATCAATATGTTAAAATGTTATTGAGAGTGGCGTCCCTTTACGGAGCATGATCAATGAGAAATTTTTGTTGGGCGACGATTGAAAAATGTTTAAAAAGTATTAAAAATCAATCCAATCCCCTATCGCCAACTAAAAGCGAGGCAGAATGACGCAGACGGACAATGACCGTAAAGTGGCTTCCATCATCATGGCTGCCGGCCGGGGCAGCCGGATGAAAGGATATGACGGTAACAAAACCCTCCTGCCGCTGGTTCCCGAAGCCAGCCTGTTTGAGGGACGGCAGCCCATCATCCTGCATCTTTTCGAACAGCTTCCCCAAGGCCCCAAGGCCCTGATCGTCAACCACCGCAAGGATGATGTGGTGCGCCTGACCGCAGAGACCGGTGCCGTCTATATCGATCAGCCGGTGCTCAACGGCACCGGCGGTGCCATCCTGGCGGCCGCCGGTTTCGTGGATGCCGCCCCCGCCGAGCAGGTGGTGATCACCATGGGCGACGTTCCGTTTGTCAACGGTTCGAGCTACGCGACCCTGGTGGCGGGTTTGGCCACCAACGACCTGATGATCCTCGGTTTCTCGCCGGCCGACAAAAAACAGTACGGTGTGCTGGAGATTGCCGACGGTCAGGTCAGGAAAATCACCGAGTGGAAATACTGGCGGGAGTATCCCGCCGGACGCCAGGCGGAACTGACCGTCTGCAATTCGGGTATCTATGCGGTCCGTCGTGAGTCCCTGGCCCATTACCTGCCCATTCTGGCGTCACGTCCGCAGATCGTTCAAAAAGAGGTTGACGGGCGCCTGACCGACATCGAGGAGTTCTTTTTCACCGACCTGATCGAATATATGGTTCAGGACGGCCGGCCGGTGAGCTATCATGTGGTCGACGACGAGGTCGAGACCATGGGAATCGACGATGTGGATGCCCTGCAAAAGGCCCAGGCGATCTATTCCGCCAGGATCCGATGAGCATCCCGGCAGGCCTGCTCGAAAGGATCGGCGTCCGGTTCCTGCTTCTTGCTGCGCTTGGCAGCCGGAACGATAAAGAAATAGAGGCACTGGATCAGGAAAAAAAGCCAAATGCAGATGGCCCAGACCATGGCCGATGACGGTTTGAAAAGGGCCACCAGCCCGATTCCGCCGGCCAGGCAGATCGTTTCGGCCGCTATCGACCGCAGGGGCGTGGACCCAAAGCAGATCCCGCTGCGGATCCAGGCCAGCACGCCGACGCTCAGAAAGAAGAACCCCGTATACACACCGGGCCAAAGGGCCGCCCCCAACAGCAGAACCATGGGGAAAAGAACGGCGGCCGGGTGCCGGCCGCCCCACCGGGTCAGCAGCAGGGCGTAAAAGAGCAGGTCCAGCCACACGATGAGCTTAAACGCCGTGGATCCGCCAATGGGACCGGCCAGCCATCCCACGGCAGGCATGGCGGCCAGTGCGCTGATCAATCCGAATACCAGGGTGGTGCGAACCGGTGGTTTCATGGGGTGTCTCCCTTCTGCATGGCCGTTTTGCGCCGCAAGAGTTCCAGCTCAATGGCTTCATCGCTGGCCTCGGCAGGATAGACGGCAATGGGAAAATCCCGGGCCGACTGCTCGAAGCAGCCGTCTTCTGACCGTTGGCAATAGCGGTCGGCCTTGGTTTTGAGGGCTTCGAACTGAAGCTGCTGCTGAGACAGGATTTCGTTCAGCCCGGTTTTCTCGCGGGTCAGGGTGGCCAACTGTTCGTCCAGATGTCGCACGGTGGCTTCAAGGGTGCGGCGCCGGCGGATCAGCATGCGGGCGATGTCGTCCTTGGCCTTCTCCAGGGCCAGATTCAGGTCCGGCTCGATGTTCTGGATCTCCTCGGCGTGGCAGGCCATTTGTGATTGCAGGCGCTCTTTACGCTCGGTTAGGCCGGCCAGTTGCCGGGACTTATGATCGAGGCTGGCTTCCATCTCTCTCAGGTACTGCCGGAGAAGCAGCCCCTTGTCCTCAAGCTGGTCCATGACGCCATGGACGTCGGCTTTGCAAAGCCTCAACAGGCGGGTCATGATGCTCATGGGAAATCTCCTTTATTTTTTGTCTCTTCGTTTCTGATAGCTTTCGTACTGCAGGGATTTGGAGACCTGTTTCTTTTTCTCGGCAACGGCCGCCGGCGGTCCGGCGAAGGTGTCGGCAACGCTTTTGCGTAAGGCGCTTACATCGCTGTCCAGGTTTTCGGACACTTTGCCGGAGCCGACGACACGGTTGATGGAGGCCTGTTTGGTGGTGTAAGCTTGAATGCGCTGCTCGGCGCGGGCCTTTTTGCCATCGCGGATATCAGCGGCCACGGCTTCCTTGAGCTGGTTGAACTCCTCCTGGACCACCTGATCGGCCCAGGTCTCTTTTTTGATGCTGGCCATGACCGCTGCCTCGTCGGCCACACAGGCGATCGTGAGCGGTCGGGGCAGGGTGATCTTATGCGGCTGGCCTTCCACCGTATATTCGGTCTGGAGTCGGCCCAGGTTGATTTTCTGTTCACTGGTCGTGGGGACTTGAAAGGTGAGGAAAAGGGTCCGCTGCTGGCCGGAAAGAAGGTCGCCGGGGTGGACCACGGCCGCCCCATTTTCATGACGGATCGGGTAGCCTCCGGCACCGATCAATTGGACACCCGGTTCCAGGGGAATGCGGATTTTGACATCGGCGGCGGCCACCTGACGGCTGGCCGACAGCTCGGCCTCGAACACCTTGGCAAAGGCCTGGGGATTCTCCAGAAAATGATAACTGCCGGCACCATGGTCGGCGATGGCCGTCATCAGCATTTCATTGAAGTCGAGGCCGACACCCACGGTGCTGATGGAAAACCGGTTCTCCACGGCAGCCGATGCCATGCGCCCCAGTGCGGTCGGATCGGTAATTCCTTGGTTGGCCAGCCCGTCGGAGATAAGGATCACCTTGCGTTGCCGTTCAGCACCCGGTGTCTGCAGCAGGAGATGGATGCCCTGCTTCATCCCGCCGCCCAGGTTGGTTCCGCCGCCAGCCATGACGGTGTTGACCAGTGCGCGCAACTGCCGGTGGTTGGCGGCCGTGATGGGAATCAGGGGAGAGGGCGTCTGAACGCCATCGGAATAGGTCACCAGGGCCAGGCGATCGTCGGGACCGAGCCGGTCCAGCAGTTGGATCACTGCCTGGCGCGCGTCGTCGAGTTTCCGGCCATCCATGGAACCGCTGCGGTCCAGGACGATAACCAGGTCGGCGGCTGGCGCCGGCGATTGCCCCTCCTGGGCAAGGCGGTCCGCGGCAAGGCTGAGGGCCACGGTGACGCGACCATCACCCCCCTTGAGCACCTTTTCCTGAACCACTTCTCCGGAAACCGAAAGGCCGGCGCCACTGGCGGCTGTGCCTTGGGTCGGCGTTGGTGGGGTGTCGGTCTCCCTTGCCGCCATGGCGGTCAATGCCGCCGTGGTACCGATGATCAGGCCGATAATGGTCAAAAGACTTTTTTTGGTGGGGGACATGCGGTGCCTCCTTTGGGATGGGGTGGTTGATTATTTTTGATCGCGATCGGTCATGACTCGGATTGTATGGGAACCGGGAAAAAATACAATTCAAACAAATGCAAAAGGTTAGACCGCTTTTTTTGCATAACTTTTACTTTTC
This sequence comes from Desulfosarcina ovata subsp. ovata, assembly GCF_009689005.1. Classification (NCBI taxonomy): domain Bacteria; kingdom Pseudomonadati; phylum Thermodesulfobacteriota; class Desulfobacteria; order Desulfobacterales; family Desulfosarcinaceae; genus Desulfosarcina; species Desulfosarcina ovata. Next base: position 527,897 of record NZ_AP021879.1, read on the forward strand.
CGGGACGCAGTCATGGTGTAAGACAGAACGGACTTTGCTAACAAAAGGAGCGTGCATGGCGCAGCCAAAAGCCACGGTGTTGGTGGTGGAAGACGACCCGGCCATTTCCCGGGGCCTATGTGATGTGCTGGTGTTCAACGGCTACGCGGCCCATGGGGTTGCCGACGGAACCGACGGATGCCGGATGGCCTTGAGCGGCGCGTATGACCTGGTGCTCCTAGATGTGATGCTGCCCGGGATGGACGGCTTTGCCATCTGCCGCGAGGTCCGCCGGCAGCGGCCGACCCAGCCGGTGATCATTCTTACGGCCAAGGGTTCCGAGGACGATGTGGTGACCGGCTTTGGCGCCGGCGCCGACGATTATGTGAGCAAGCCCTTTTCCTTGCGGGAACTGATGGTGCGGGTGGAGGCGGTGCTGCGGCGCAGCGGCAAGCCGGTGGGCGACGAGCAGATCCACATCGGTGGCATCCGCTTTGACGGCGCCAACCTGCAGGCGTTTGCCGGAGACCGCAGTGAACCCCTGACGCGGCGGGAGATGGACATCATCGTTTACCTGTTTCGCCACCAGGATCGCATCGTTTCCAAGGCGGAACTGCTCACCGATGTGTGGCATTACACCGACCCGGCGGTGGAGACGCGGACCGTGGATATCCACATTCTCAAACTGAGGAAAAAGATCGTCACCCTGACCGGCGGCGCGGAATTGATCCATACGGTCCGTGGTCAGGGCTATCGCCTGGAGGCCGATCGGTGAAACGGCTGCGCGGGTATATGATCCTCTTTGGCGTGCTGCTCACGCTGCCCCTGGCGTTCGTGGCCTGGCGCACCTATGGCGCCCTGGATCGGGAGGCCGAGGCCCAGGTACGGTTTTTCGCCGATCGGCTTCTGGACGATATGGAGGCCGAGATGGCTGACCTGGTTCAGCAGGAAGAGCGCCGCGCTGTTGACGAGTATCGCCATACCATGATCCAAAAGGGGCGACCGGTCATCTCCCCCCTGGCCCGGCAAGCGCAACAGCCGTTTATCCTGGGCTATTTTCAGAACAACCCGGACGGTTCCTTTCAGACGCCCCTGGTTGCCGATGCGGCCCATGCGCCGGACGGGATTGCCGACCGGGTACGGCAGCTCGAAGCCATCAACGCCATTTTCAACCAACGCAAATGGCGGGTGGCCAGCCCGCCGGCCAAAAAAGCAACAAAGACAGGCGAAAAGCCGGTTACCGTGGCCAAAAAGGAGCAGGCCGCCTTTGCCGACCGCTACCTCAATACCTCTGAGCGCAAGAAAAGCAAACGCGTGCTCGGCCAGACCAAAACCAGGGTGGAGGAGATTACTGCGGGCCAGGCCAGGCAGATGGTCCAGTCGGAGGCGGCTCCGCCGGCCCCTGCCTGGACCGACGGCTCCCCTGACGGTATTGGATCCAATCGGACCGCTTCCGATGCAGCTGCGCCACCGGCCCAACCTATCGATGGTATCGCTTCGTTCGGTGCAGCTCAGAGAATAACCCCGGGCTTGGGGCAGCAGGCCCTGTCATCCATGCCACCGAACCATGCGACAGATCGCTTCCAGGTGGAAGTGGCCCCCCTGCAGGCCGTGACCATCAATAACGGCCGTGTGTTTGTCTTCCGGCGGGTCGGGATCGACGGCCAGATTTACCGGCAGGGATTTGTTTTGGACGTTCAACCTTTTCTGGACCACCTGCTGGCACGCCACTACGATCCGCAGCCCATTGCCCGCTACACCCGCATCCGCTTGCGGGCGAGCGGAGTCAGCGCCGTGCGCTTGCCCGATGACAACGTGCAGGATTTTGCAGGCGGAGCTTTGCTGGCCGCAAGGGCCTTTCCGGCGCCCTTTGGTTTCATGCTTGCCGACATGCATGGCGTGCGGTTACCGGTATCGCCGGCACGGCAGACCCTGACCCTGGCGCTGATCATCGTGGGTGGGGTGATGATCGCCGGGCTGGTCAGTATTTATTACGGCACCCGGTCGGTGCTGGATCTTTCCGAGCGGCGTTCGCGTTTTGTGTCTGCGGTGACCCATGAACTCAAGACGCCGCTGACCAACATCCGCATGTACGTCGAAATGCTCGAGCAGGGGATCGCCGCCACGCCTGAACGGGAGCAGGCGTACCTGGGGGTTCTTTCCTCGGAAAGTGCCCGGCTGTCCGGATTGATCAACAACGTTCTGGAGTTGTCAAGACTGGAGAAGAAAACCCGCCAGTTCCGGCTTATGGAGGGGGATCTGAGCGATGTCCTGACCGATGTTCAGGCCGTTATGGCCGAAAGCCTGGCCCGGGAAGGGTTCGATCTGACGATCCACACCGAGGATCTGCCGCGGTTTGCCTATGATCGTGAAGTTCTGGTTCAGGTCCTGATCAACCTTATGGAAAACAGCATCAAATTCGGCCGTCATCTGCCCGAAAAACGGATTGCCATTATGGCCAGGTCGGTGGATGGATCGGTTGAACTGACCGTCAGCGATACCGGTCCGGGGGTTCCCCGGCGATCCCTGGGACGTGTGTTTGATGACTTCTATCGGGTGGAAAACGACCTGACCCGCACCACCGGCGGAACCGGGATCGGCCTGGCGCTGGTGAAAAAGTTCGTCCTGGCCATGGGCGGCCGGGTCCGGGCGGCCAACAACAAAGGGGCCGGCTGTTCCATAACGATCAGTCTGCCAATTGAGCGGCAGCAGCGTAACACGTAAGGTGCCATGGAAACCAAAAAGGACCAATTGCAACGGATTTACGACGATTTCGAAAAAGCGGCCGCACCATACAAGACCGAAGCGGCCTGCGGCAAAGGCTGCGCATTTTGCTGCAGCGATGCGGGCCGCATCGATATCACCACCCTGGAAGGGCTGGTGATTCGTGACCGCATTGCCATTATGCCCCGGCAGCGTCAGGTGTCCATAAAAAAGGCACTGGCGGCAGACATGAAGCGACGCGAACGGAAACTGGCCTCGGCCTGTCCGTTTCTGATGAAAAACCGGGCCTGCATGATTTATGCGGCGCGTCCCTTCGCCTGCCGGCGCATTTACTCGCTCAAGGTCTGCAGCCACGATCAGCACCCCCTGCTCAGTCGCCAGGTGATGGATCTGGGGGCCGAGGCCATCCGGGCGTTACAGCGGCTCGACGATACCGGTTACAGCGGCCACCTTGCCTTCATTTTGCACATGTTAGATACACCGGCTTTTTTAAACGTCTACCTCGCCGGTGAGTATCGGCCCGAGGCGGTGATGGCATTTGGCAAAACCCACAACATCGGAATCAATCGGGTCCTGGTGGCCGGGTCGGAGAACGACAGCGAAAGGTCTTGAGCATTGTCATATGCCCATGGGCCATGCCCCTGTGTTGGGACGTACAGGGCATAACTGGAAAGCAAAAGGGGCGTTAACCGGATGCCGGCAACGCCCCTTTTTAAATAACGCGGTTGATTCTCGTCAAACCTGTTACAAAACAGATTAAGGATCGGGAATTTTATTAATTAAACGAAATTGCTTGTTCTTGCGCCCGTCTTCCGCGTTGCATCAACGGCCACATACTCCCGGTATGCAACCGTTGATGCGCCTTGAAGACGAACACAAGCCCGGCGCAATTACGTTCAATTCATTTCATTCCCGATCCTAAGCCGCTTTTTTGAGTGCTTTTTTCAGGTTCTTAAGTTTGCCTTGCTGTTTGGCGACCTTGGCTTTTCTGGCTTTCATCTCTTTTTTAATCGCTTTTACTTTTTTGCTTACTTTAGCCATTTTTATTCTCCTTTTCTGATATCGGGTTGTGTGAACCCACACGCATCGGCCATGGACGGCACCCCGTTACAAAAGGCGCCTTTGTGGCCACGGGATTAATTGGATCACGACTGTTCAGTGCTTTCGTGCTCTTTTAAAAAACGTCCGATGAACTTTCGTATTTCCCTGGCGGCGCTGGTGTCAAGCTCTTCACACCGCAAGACAAAACGATCACGCTGCTCACCATTGATACGAATCAATAACTGACTGTCCTTTTTGACTTTTTTACTATTTTTCTTGGCCATTTGACGTGTTGCCCAGGCTAATGCCCATAGTTAAACGGTAAAATATTATGCATATGCAATGTATATACATATAATATACAAAATATCATGCTGTCAACTCTTTTTTATGGGATGCGATTCCTCAGGAGAGAAAAGCGGATTTGTATCATCCGGGTCTTCAACCGCAGTTATCGTTTTCGGGTAGGAGGATTCTGCTACTCATCGACTGGCTTCCTGCGATTGCCGATCCTTTCTATTTGCCGACGGATTTTGATGAAAAGCCGCTTGAGGGGGATGGTCACCCTGTTCGCGGTCAACGATTCCCTGTGGCGGAAAATTTCCTCCAGGGAGAGATGCGGATCCCTGGCCGGGCTTCTCAGGTAACGCCTGAGGGCAGACAATCGGTTCTTGATCTCCTTTTCCGCCCGGATTTTGAGAATCTCCTTCTTTCTTAGAATTGTCTCTTTGACTGCCTCATCAGGACGATGGCCCTGGTGCTTGTCCAGTTTGTAGCGGATGCGGACGGAAATGAGTTCCTGCAGCTGCTGTTCGTATTCCGGATCCAGGCAGATCACCTCCGGTACCAGGTCGCCGAAATGGGTCACGCCCAGGATGTCCTTGTCCTGATTCCAGTAGTTGACCAGAAATTCCGGCTCCAAGTCCATATAATTTTTCAGCGGCATGTACATGCGGCGCAGATACATGAGTACCTTTTCGGTCTTTTTGCGTTGGCCGCCGATGATCACGGAGCCGCCCACCTCGCCGCGTTTGACGCCCTTGGTCCACGGGGCGCCGGTGATGCCGAAGTCGTTGTAGACCGGAATGTGCATCAGGGCCGACAGCGTGTTGATGGCCAGGGCGTACCCGGCAGAGGGGCCGCCCACATTGTATGACGCCGAAAGGAGCTGGTGATGGATGGTGTAGTTTTCCAGGAATTCGCCCAAAAGGCGTGCCGTGCTGACTTTTGGGTCCATGTCCTGAAGGTAGTTCTTGACCATGGTCAGGGCCTCATGGGCACTTTGCTGGGTCATCTGGACGGCCATCTCCATCTGCGCGCCGGCCGACGAGGATGATGACACCGCACCGGTGACCATCACTTTTTCCGAGGATAGGCTGTAGGTCAGGCTGGTGGCGATGGGCAGCAGTACGCCGGTGACATCATTGGCGCCCACACCGATGATAAATCCCACTTGGGGCTCCTGGCTCAATTCGGCCTCGAGAAATTCGTCCAGCACCACCTTGCCTTTTTTCGTGGGGCTTTCCGAAATTTCATGGCGGGCCGACTTGAGATGGCTGGGAACCATCGGATAGTCATCTGGTGATTCGATCGGTTCCAGCAGGCCGAGCAGGGTTTCATAATGGTCGATGAACAGCTCCGGCGTATTGCGTACCATGCTTTTCAGCTGATTGCCGGTATCAACGGCCTCCAGAATTCCCAGAAGCGTTTTAAAGTTGAATTTGATGAAATTCTCGCGGGCTTTCAGGGGATCATGGCGGATCTGGCGCAGCCGCTGGATCACCTCGTACTCCGTATTTCTCAGTGCGCGGGCTTTTTCCACAAAGGCGGCATAATCGGCCGGGGTGTTGCAAACCCCCTTGGCCGACTCGACGATGCGGCCGGTATTCAGTTCATCGGACAGGGGAATGCCCTCAAGGGCGTTGTCAACGATGCGGGTAATGTCGTCTTTGTTCAAGAGTCCCTTGATTTCCATCACTTTGAGGCGTTTGGATCGAATCAGGGCGGGGTCGAGGATGTCCAGCCGGTTGGTGGTGAGCACGGTGAATACCTTGTGCAGGGGCGTTTCGCCGTCGATGAGGTTGAGGAATTTGTTGGTCAGTTTGTCCGACGGGTTACCGCCGGTGCCGCTGCGTTTGGGCGCCAGGGCATCGCCTTCGTCAAAAAACACCACGGTCGGTGCGATCATTTTGGCGATGTCGTAGACCTTTTCCATATTGTCCACCGCGCCATCCACGGGGTTGGACGGGTCCTGAAGGGCGCTGGCGCTGGTGGCAATGTCGTGGACATCGGTGTTTTCGCTGAGCCAGGTGCGCACCAGAAAGGTCTTGCCGCTTCCCGGCGGGCCGTTGAGCACCACGCCTTTCTCCTCGCTGACATTGTAGTAGAGGCAGTTGTTGGTCATCTCCGAGAAGACATCCTTGACGCTACCCACATAGGCTTCCCACTTGACGTCACGATCCATGCGGCCGACCACTTTTTTGTAAAGATCGCCGTAGGAATTCTGTGCCACCAGCTCGAAGGCATTTCTGACGAGCATGGAATCGTCCAGATAGGCCGCGGAAAAATCGCCCTTGATCTCAATGATCGAGTGGATCAGCTTGCGCACATAGGAGGGTATCACCTTGAGAGTCCGCTCCCGGAAGATGGCGTACAATTTGTCCACGGTCTTGGACACATCCTCGGGCGAGAGGCAACGGGCCGTCTGGCAGACATCCCCGTTATACCGGGAAAGCACCAGGATGTCGTTGCGCAAGAGCTCGAGGCGGACGACTTCGCGCAGGTTTTCCGGGTTGGTCCAGTAGTCGGAGATGTTGATGATGCGGCCTTTTTCAACAAACCGTCGGTAAACCGCCCCATCGAACCGTTCGGGCTGATCGGTGGTGGCGATGAGCAGGCAGTCCCGTTTGCCGCTGATGATTTCGTCCAGCACGATATTCGATGTGTCCACCAGGGTCCGCTGCTGGCGGGTAACGCCGGAATCCCGACCGGTGGCTTTGCCGAAAGCACTGTGGGCCTCCTCGATATGCCGGATGGAGGTTCGGCGGGGGTCGCCCAGGGCCTTTTTGAAATAGTTGCCCGGCTCACCGGCCAGGGCGGTTTGGAAATCGTTGGGCGTAACCATGGCATAGTCCACCCAGATGCCCTGTTCCTCCAGCTTGGCCAGCCCCTGTCCGATCTTTCTTTTCAGGATCAGCTTCACCAGCGGGATGCGTGAAAGGCGTTTGTAGAACCGGACCTTATTGCGCCGGGAGATTTCCACCGCCAGGGTCGGGTCGATCTCTTCGATGGTTTTCCAAAAGGGCTCATTTGCCAGGGCGTCCTCTTTCTTGCGCTGAAGATCGACTTCGGGCCGGACATCGTTTCCGAAAATGATCCGCTCGATGGCATGGTTGACGGTGGACGTTTTTCCGCTGCCCGAGGGACCCACAAAAAGCAGCAGGGCGGCTTTGGGCACGCTGGCATCCGATACGTATTCCTTACGAAGGTGGGCGCGGTAAACTTTTTCAAACAGTTCATGGAGTTCCACCGGAATGTGGACGTCGACCAGTTCTTTTTCCAACAGGGAGAGCAGGTAACGGTAGTCCCTGGCCGAGACCTCTTTTTCCAGAATTTTGTTCCACGCCTCCTGGGGATTGGTATGGCCGGAAATCTCGAAGCGTTTCTGCCAGTCGGTGAGGATGTCGGGATCCTTGAGGACGTTGAAATGCTTTTCCGGCGCATCCATGAAAAAGGAGAGGACGGTTTCCAGGATAGTGTTGAAAATCCCGCGGGGCGGACGGTACTGGTTCAGGCGGGCACGCATGAACGCCTTGGTTTCCTGAGGCCAGGCCGTAACCAATTCGTTGATTTCACGAATCCGGTTTTCCGGCAGTTGGACGTAGGTAATTTTTCTAGTCAGCCGTTTGGCCATCTTTGCCTCCCTCCGGTTCCTTGGCGGCATTGAATGCGGGAAGGGCGATTGCCGGCGTGTTTCCCTGGGTATTCTGGATGACAACGGTGTTCTGGCCCTGTTGTTGTTTTTCGTAGGCCGTGGCCCATTTCTGCTGGGTCAGGAATTCGAGCAGGGCCGTATCGGATGATCCGTCAGCATGGCCGAGGGCCTGCTGGAGGTCTCTGATCCCATGCAAATAGGCGGCATAGAGTTTGCGGATTCGGCTGGCTTCCTGATCGGCGGCGTAGTTTTCGGCCTCGGCAATCAATTCCCGGCGTTTCTTTTCTTCTGAGGCCGCCGCCAGCTTGTCGCCGAAACGGGTCTCCTTGAGAACGAAACTGACCACTTCGACACCGTATTTTTTTTCGATGGTCGGACCGCCCACATTGATGGGGCGGGATTTCAGTGCTGTGAAGATCGCTTCCTTGATGGTTTCGCGGTCGCTGATCAGGCGATCCACCACCTGGGCCTGGAGGATATCCTTGACGATGCCATCGTAGTCTCCCTGCAGCAGATCAAGGGGATTGAGGTTTTCGATGGCCCAACGGTGCAGGTCACGGATCCGGTAGGTCAGTACGCCGGAGGTCCACAGGGCCACGTTGCCTTTGGAGATGATTCGCATGGGTGCCGGCGTGCCGCCCAACTGCATGGTCTGATTCATCAACGGGACTTCCTGCTCAATGCGGGTGAAGTAGGGCAGCCGGGCATGCCAGCCGACATCGGTCACGGCCTGGCGAACCCCGCCGAAACGTTCCAGGACCACGGCATAATTCATCTTGACCTTGAAGATGGTTTTTGTGGCATAGACGATGGCGATCAGCCCGTAGATCAATCCGATGACCGTGAGCAGGGCGATCAGCCGACGCAAAACGGTTTTGACAAAAGAACGCCGCAACATTTGATTGGGTAAGGGGGTGGCCATGTTCAGCTCCTTTTGGGGTTCGAAAAAGATGCCCGCCGTGGCATCGTTTTGCCGGGCATGCCGTTTGTGGCAACACCTGCCATGTCAATGGAAATGCAGCCAACCAACAGCGGCAGGCAAAAGTGAAACTTGGGACGTTGGCGAAACGGATAACAACGGGTTTGTGATGAACGGAGCCAACCGGAAAAGCTGTTATGCGCGGTAGAATCTGCCCCGTTCGGCCTGAAATTGATATCGTCCGGCACAAGGCCGATGTTCAGTGCGCATGGGGTTGATGGTTGAGTTTATTCAACCATGAAAAAAGGACCCTTTCAAGGGTAAATCGTCTGGGCGAAGATGGGGTAACCGCTTTTATTTAATGCCCATCCAGAAATGACCAATTTGCCCGATATCTTTGTTGCGCGAAAAATTTTATCCTCGGAATATCAACCATATGCCTGTGGTAAAATTTTTCGGGCGCCTTGATCTCAACCAAATTTGCCTATTTCTGGATGGACACCACTTATTTAAAGATTTCCGGCCAGGGCCAACTGGTTGCGGTTGACGGCAATTTTAAAATCAGGCTGGACCAGGTCGTGATGGCGCACCTCGAAAGGCAGGTAGACCAGCAGATAGCGTGCGGCCTTGGCCTGAATCTGGTCAATGCGTTCCTCGACGATTTTCCGGGGTCGGATGAAACCGGCCAGATTCAGTTTCAGGGTTTCCGCCGATTCGGAAACCGGCAGGTTGACCGGATGCATGGCGCCGTCGGGAATCCGGGGCACCAGGGTATCGCGTGGCTGGGAGAGGGTCACCTGGTGGGTGAGGCGCAAAAAACTCTGGGGCCGGACCTTGAATGCCGGTCCCCAGAAATGAAAGGGAATCCGCGTCCAACCCGGTTGGGGGACTCGCGGCAGGTTGGCCGTTTTAACCAGATCGGCATAACTGTTAAGTTCGATACCGGATACATGGGCGCGAATCCGCCAGAAGGGCAGGTATAGAATCTCGACGTCGTCGGACGCGGGCATGTGGGCCACATTGACCTTTGCCAGCCCCTGCTTGCCCGCCTGCCACATGGATGCGCAATTGGCGCAGTGCAGAACCAGCGTGTCCCTGCGGCCGACCAGGTCCCAGCCGCAGTTGGGGCATAAAGTCGGGATGAACCGGATTTTCCAGCGGGCCGGCCCTCCGGGATAGCGATTGGCGTCGATGGGCTCATCCTGTTCCGTAGAGACCGGCTGGTTGAGCACTGCGTCCATGATTTTGTTTTTATCGGCATAAAATGGCGCGTAGATCAGGCTCAGGGACTCGCCGATATGGGCCTGATGGAGAATCGGCCCACGCATGCTGCCGTTGAAGCGGTCCAGAAAGGTTTGCATGACATTTCGAAACGGCAGGGTCGGTTTGATGAACCACCCCTCGGTTTCCGGACTGACAAACTTCAGCGCCATGGCCTGGCTGCGCAAGCCCACCGATATTGGGAAGTCGGGGGCAGCAGCGGCCTGCTGACTGGCATCCAGAAACCGATCCCGGATGCCAGATGGCAGGCAGGAGAAGAGCATGCCCTTGAAACGCCAGTAGGGGAAATAAACCAGTTCTTTGCCTTGGGGGGCACGATTGGGCAGCAGATAGCGAAAAAAGTGATCCGCCATCAGGTAGGATTTGACCTTGCAATAGGCGCACTCGACCAATCGGTCCGTTTCGCTGAGCGTTGCCGGAGCACCGCATTGCGGGCATTGATGGTCAATCGTAAGGTTAATATTTTTCTCCGCACTGGTTGCAGAAGCGTGCACCGGCAAGGTTTTCAGCACCGCATTTGGGGCAATGGATGGCCCTGGGTTTCTCCTCGGCCGGATGACCGCAACGGGAACAGAACCGGGCGTTGGGGGCCAGGTTTTTGCCGCAGTGGCTACACTGGCTGAAAATCAGCTGCTGGTGACCGCACATGGGACAGAATTTGGCCGTTATGGGGATACTGGCCTGGCATTCGGCGCAGGTGGTTTGCTGGGTATCCGGTGGCGGTGGCGGGCCTCCCTGGGACTGGTTTCCCGCCTGGTTGAAATACTGGGCGAACATGGCCGGCATCATCAGGCCCAGGCTGGTCCCCATGCCCATGGCGCCTTCGCCATCGGTTTCGGATGCCTTTTCCATGGCCATGGCCGCTTTCATCTGCATGAGTTTGTTCATGTCATCGAAAACCCCCATGCGGCTGCGGTCATCAATGGCTTTCTGCACCTCCGGCGGTGGGGTGATGGCATTGGTGTAGAGGTGGGTGAGCCCCAATCCGAAATGCTTGAAATCTTCCCGCAGGCGCTCGGTCAGGCCGGAGGAAAGTTCATCGTACCGGGCCGGCAAGTTTAAAATAGAATCGATGGTCTCGCCCATGAAATCGTTGAACCGGGAAACGATTACCCGATTCAGGTACTCCTCGATCTCTTGGGTAGTGAACATGCCCTGGGTCCCCACCATGGTGTTGATGAACAGCACCGGCTGAACCACCTGCAGATTGAAAACCCCGAAGGCCCTTAGCCGGACCAGCCCCAGTTCACTGTCCTTGAACGCCACCGGGTCCCGGGTGCCCCACTTCAGGTTGGTGAACACCTTCATGTTGACAAGGTACATCTCGGCCCGTAAGGGGCTGTTCATTCCCCAGGGAAGGCTGGCAATCTTGGTGAGGATGGGAATGTTACCGGTTTTCAGTGTGTGGCGGCCCGGACCGAAGGCCTCCACCGCCCTGCCTTTGTAAAAGAAGACACCGGCCTGACTCTCTCTTACGGTGAGTTGGGCGCCCCATTTGATTTCTCCGGAACCTTTTTCAGGAAGTCGGTGAACCAGTTCACGGCCACTTTCGTCAAACCACTCCAGATTTTCAAGAAAGACACGGTTGTCACCTTGCATGGAATATTTCCTCCTTCATCGATATCGTGTTACCCCAATATCGGTTGTGGCATGAAAAACCTGAGGATTTCCTCATGGGTCCCTTTTCCTTATGGGCAGATCTGGAAAAAGCAGTCGGGGGTACGGGAAATCCCTTAAATAGGATCCCTGGACGGGGAAACGCCGGACATTTCTGCTGGATGGGCGCCCAAAATTTTATTCGGCGGCTGAAACATCCGGTTCGGAAGGCTCCGGTGGGGTGGCCGGTTCCGGCAATGGCGTGGAGGGCGTCTGTGGTGCTGGTGGTGTGGGCGAAACCTCCGGCAACGCAGGATTGTCGGTGTGCACCGTTTTCATTCGATTAAGCTCCAGCCTTGAGGCGGCCAGTTCCTTTTGGGTTTGCTCAAGTGACTTGCGGGTGGCGGAAAGCTGCTTGCGAAGGTCGTCAGAACCGGCTTTCTCGGCATTCAGGTTTTTCTGAAGGGTTTCGATTTCCGTGCCGGCCGCGTTCAGCTGGGTCTGCAGTGTAGCGATGGCATCCGTTTTCGATGATGTTTTGGCCCTGACCGTCTCTAGGGACTGTGTGTGGAGGGTGGATGCCCGGTTGCCGGCAAAAAGTGAGCAGAGCGCGAAGATCAGGGTCGCAATGGCGCATAAAATAGCCACCTTTGGTAATAATGGTCGGGACGCAGGCGCGTTTCGCTGAAGTGTCGGATCTGGTGTCATGGCTTAGTTTCCAGGCATATTCCCAATCGCATGCCGATCGGGAGGTTGTGAATCCGGTTGATGGACTTGATGAACGAAAGGAGGACACTCAATCATCAACAAGGCCGACAATGACGGACAGTGACCATTCCCGGTATTTTTTATCGATTTTTGCGGATACCGTCAGGCCGATGGTTGAAAATACCCGTTGCAGGAACGAGGCATAGGAGGGTGCGGTCTCTTTGCTGTTCACCACCAGAAGAAGCCCTTTGTGCGGATTGGCAAACGCACTTTTGGCAACACCATTGGTCTTCCACCCGTCCGCAGCCAGAACCGCTTCAATCTGTTTGGCGGTCAGTTCGGAGTTTTCGTTGCCCATCACACAAAAGATATCCAGATTGCCCTTGGGACCTGGATCCAAAAGGTCGATGAGATGTTCTCGCTGGTTTTCCGATAGACCGGCTTCAAATTCCAGTTCCAGATCAAGCGTGACGCCATCGGCGGCTGATTCTGGCTCATTTTCAAAAGGGTCGATCTCAGGTTCTGGTGTTTGCACAAGCTTATTGGCGTTCGTTGTCGCAACGGCCGGTGCCGCTTTTTCAGACATCTCGGTGGCTTCGGAAGATGCCGCTTTTTCAGCTGCCTCACGGGCCTTGACGGCGGTCTCGGCGATCTCCAGCCGTTTGCGGGCATCCAGCAGCGCCTGCCGCAGTTCTTCGGCTGATGACTTGCTGGTTTTCAATTTGAGTTGATCGATATCCTGATGCTGCTTTGCTTCAAGCAGTTCCTTGCGAATGGCCTCAGCCATTTTTTCTAGGCTTTTGATTTGTTTCTGCGCATCCGATAATTTCTTCGACAGTTGGGTGGTACTCTGGCTGCTTTTTTTGGCGTTTAAAAAAATCAGGGTCCCTGTCAGAGTGGAAAAAAACACTGTCGCCATCAGCATAAACCCTTGCAGCGCAACAATCGATTCAAAGTTGGTCCACCAGGACAGCATCATTGGCAACCTTTCAAAAGGTGGGGGATTCGGATAATCCGTATATGAATGCAACTTTTGATAATACAAAGGCAATCAAGAATGTTCAAGCCATTTTAGTGATTTCGACGAACTCAGGCAGTTGGCAACCCACCTGATTTTGTGCTACGGGAAAATCACCTGGTTCGTGCAAGAGGTGCTGGAAATCATAACAAACAGGAGAAAATCCCCATGGGATGGATGGGAAAACTGGTTGGCGGAACCATTGGTTTCGCAATTGGCGGACCGTTGGGCGCCATTTTTGGCGCGGCTTTTGGTCATGCTTTTGATAGCGGTGCGGAACTTGATGAAAAAAGCGGCCGGCAGCGGTTGTCGACGAACGAACAACATCAGTTGACGTTTTTTGTGGCGGCTTTTTCAATGTTGGCCAAACTGGTCCAGACCGATGGAAAGGTGTCACCGGAAGAAATTGACTCGATTGAAGGTTTCATGGAAAGAGACCTGCGGCTGACACCGCAAAGCCGCAATGTGGCCGTTAATATTTTTCGTACCGCGTTGAACGCGCCGGGAACATTTGATGATTTTGCCCACCAGTTTCACAACCGGTTCCACAATCAGCCCCAGATGCAGGAGGTGATGATCGATATTCTGCTGCGTGTGGCAGTTTCCGATGGCAGCATGACCACATCCGAAGAAAATTTGATTCTCTCTGCAGTGAAGATTTTCAATTTCAGCCAAGTGCGATACGAACAGTTGAAATCCCAATATGTGCAAACGGCCGATAAGGCATACGCGGTGCTGGGGTGTCATCCGGACGATTCGGACGACCAGGTGAAACGGTGTTATCGCCAGCGGGTTCAGGAGTATCATCCGGATAAAATTGCCGCCAAAGGATTGCCCGATGAGTTCACCCGTTTTGCTCAGGATAAATTCCGTGAAATTCAGGACGCGTGGGATCAGATTAAGGCGGCCCGGGGGATTAAATAATATCATCTGTTCAATGAGAAATGCCAAATGGTGGTATTCCGTCCACTTATAATCGACTGGATCCTTATAAGGGATTCTCTTCCGGCTTGACTTTACAAACAAAATCAAAGAAACATACTCGGTTTGCGTTTTAACGAATCCGTCAATTTTAAAAACGCGTCTGTATTTTGTGGCGCATTTCAGCGAACCTGCAGGGGAAGGAGGAGAAGGAAATGCTCAAGGTGCTGGTCAGCGACGTCCTCGGTGATGCGGGAATTCAGATATTCCGCGATCATGCGGAAATCGAGGTTGATGTTAAAACGGGGCTTGCTCCCGAGGAACTGATAGCGATCATTGGTGAATACGACGCCCTGGTAATTCGCAGTGCCACCAGGGTGACCGAAGCGGTCCTTGAGGCCGGAAAAAAACTGAAAGTGGTTGGCCGGGCCGGCATCGGACTGGACAATGTCGACATCCCCGCTGCCACCAAACGGGGCGTCGTGGTGATGAACACCCCCACCGGTAACGTCGTGACCACGGCCGAGCATGCCATCGCCATGATGATGGCTCTGACCCGCAATATTCCCCAGGGCACCCTGTCGCTGAAGGAAGGACGCTGGGACAAGAAGAAACTGCAGGGCCGTGAGGTGTTCAACAAAACCCTGGGCGTGGTCGGTTTCGGTAAAATCGGTTCCATTGTCGCCGACCGGGCCAAGGGCCTGCGGATGAAGGTGGTGATTTATGACCCCTTTGTTACCCCCGAACAGATTCAAAAATCCGGTTTCGAGAGTGTTTCCTTGGATGAACTCTATGCCCGGGCGGACTATATTTCGGTTCATGTCCCCAAGCTCAAAGAGACCACGGGGCTTCTGAACAAGGCTGCTTTTGATAAGATGAAAGATGGTGTGATGATCGTCAATTGCGCCAGGGGCGGTATTGTTGATGAGGACGACCTTCAGGATGCTATCCAGTCGGGGAAGGTGGCCGGGGCGGCCCTGGATGTGTTTGAAACCGAACCGCCGGGTGAGTGCCGGCTACTGGAAATGGACCGCTTGATCTGTACTCCCCATCTGGGTGCCTCCACCCGGGAGGCCCAGACCAATGTGGCCGTGGCCGTGGCCCATCAGATTATCGACTATATCGTCGATGGCACCGTGGTCAATGCCGTCAACGTTCCTTCGGTGGCCGGTGACCTGCTTAAAAAAATCGGTCCTTACATGGAAGTGGGCGATCGAATGGGTTGCCTGCAGGCGCAACTGGCCAGCGGCCCGGTCAAAGCGGTGATCATCGAGTATACCGGTGACTTCAAGGGCATGGACATGGCACCGGTATCAACGGCGATCCTGAAGGGGCTGCTCACTCCGATGGTCAAATATGCGGTTAATTTCGTCAATGCCCCCATTGTGGCCAAAGAGATGGGGATCAAGGTCACGGAATCCACCACCTCGGAAGCCGAAGACTACACCCATCTGATCACGTTGCGCGTGATTACCGACGCCGGCGAAAACCTGGTGGCCGGTACGATTATCGGCCGCAGCGACCTGAAAGTGGTCAAGATCAACGATTTTCGCCTGGAACTGGTCCCCGAAGGCCACATCCTGCTGATCTTCAACCAGGATCAACCGGGGGCCATCGGCGGTATCGGCACCACGTTGGGAAATCACGATATCAACATCGGCCGCATGCAGGTGGGACAGGATAAGGATGGTGAGCACAATATCATTTTTCTGCAGACCGATACGCCGGTCCCTGCGGAAGTGATCGAAACCTTGCGTACGGCGCAGATGGTCAACTCGGTGACACCGCTGGAGTTATAGTGATGCTAAACTGGGCGGGGTTTTCCCGCCCAGCTTAATTTGATGAACTCGTAAAAAGTCGCATTTCCGACGGATTCGTAAGAAGCCCGAGATCAAGGCTTGCGAATCCTGAGGAATGAGGCGTACTGAGCGTACTCCGCAGTGACGAAGGATACGCGTAACGCCGATATCGGGTTTCTTACGAATCCGTCTTAATTGGTTTCGTCGATAACACTGTTTCTCAGCACACCAATCCCCTCAATTTCCACTTCCACAACATCCCCTTGAGATAGCGGACCCACCCCGGCGGGGGTGCCGGTAAGGATGATGTCTCCGGGCATCAGGGTGAAATTTTTGGAAACAAAGGCGATGATTTCGGGAATTGTGAAAATCATCTGGCTGGTGTTGCTTTCCTGCACGGTTTTGCCGTTGAGCCGGCAGCGGATATCAAGGTTCTGCGGGTCGGGCACATCCTCGGCCAGCACCACCTGCGGGCCGATGGGACCAAAGGTATCCAACGATTTTCCCCGGTACCAGCCGGTACGGTCCCCATTTTGGAGATTGCGCTGGCTGACATCGTTCATGCAGGTATATCCGAAAACATGCTCCAGGGCCTGATCCACCGAGGCATCCTTGCAGCGTGTGCCAATGATCAGCGCCAGTTCCGCCTCGTAATCGGTACGCGGGGTTCTGAATCCGTATGATTTTAAGAATTTCGGGATAACGATGGATTCGCCAGGCCCGATTAGCACGTTGGGGGTTTTGGGGAAAAGCAGGGGCTCGGACGGAACCTCGTCGGTAAAGCCCTTGACCTTCATCGAAACGCTTTCAGCAATGTGGGCGCGATAGTTCAGGCCCAGCGCGATCAGCTTGGTCGGCTGAACGGGGTAGGTCTCTGAACGGTTTTTAATGGGAAGCTGGATCATGAGTGATCTCCGTTGATAACGGATGGTAACCCGTTATTCTTAAAGGCATGCATGAGGGCCTGGTCGATGGTGGCTTCATAACCGCTCAGGGTGGCGACCACTTGGTTGTCCTCGTCCAGGAAGGTGAAATCGGCCACCATTTTACGGGAATGGTGGGCGGTGACCTGCATCACCGTACTGACCCCGGAAGATGGGAATACCGACCGATACTGGCGGTAGGCTCGGGCATAACTGGGCAGGCAGACCTTGCCGGTCTGCTCGAAACACCACACAATGGCCATCTGAAACGCGCCGTCCAGCACCATGGGATCGGCGGTCCAGCGCTCGTGAATGGGATCTTGCATCCACGCTTCAGGCTTGGGTGCCGCCACCAGACGGGCGGTCATCCCGTGATCGGAATAGTCGTCGATGGACTGAATCGCCCGCAGACGCTCACCGTGGAACAGGATGTCACCGTAAATCTGTTTCAGGTCACGAGGGTAGGGATGGCTTCCATTTTTACCGTTGCCACTGAACGTCGGCGCCTCGGGAAAATGGTCAACCAGAAGTGCCTTGGCCCTGGAATGGATCACATCCTTACCGTTTTTCACACCGTTGCGCAGTTCCACGTCAACCTGCCAGGCATCACCGTTCTTTGTGGCTTTGCCGGCCATCAGGCGTACCAGTTTATCACCCTGTTCGATGCGAATGCCGCTGAGCAGGCGGAAATCATCGATTCCGTGGAGGGCGTACCCAGGGTTTTCCTTGAGCGCGCCATGGCCGATCCACTCGGAGATCAGGGCAAAAGGAACCACCGGTCGGCCGCCAATGACATGGGACGCCAGTACCGGGTAGCGTTCAATATTCAGTTCACGCCGTTCTAAAAGTGCCAGCGGCGACGGTGAGGCCAACTCGGTATTTTCCATTTCAGTGGTCAGCATGCTGCCGATGATCACTTCCACGGGACTGGCTTCGGCATTTTTCATCTCAGCCACCATCATCCGGGCGCCGGTTTCCACAGGGATCAGGGCAATCTGCATGTCGCCAAAGGCTTTTTTCAGCGACGTCGTGACCATCCCGCCATCCCACGGTCCCCAGTTGATGGCCGTGACCCGACAGTCGCTGCGCTGCTGGGCTTCCAGGCGGGCCATTTTGTTGAGCACCTCGTTGGCCATGGCATAGTCACACTGGCCGGTATTGCCTGTACGGGCACTGACCGATGAAAAGAGAGTCAGATACTTGAGATCATCGTTTTTTGTGGCGGACAACAGGTTTTGTAATCCCGCCACCTTGGTGTTGTACACGTCACGGAACTGATTCAGGGTTTTATCCCCGATCAAACGGTCGTGAAGCACACCGGCACCGTGGATGATCGCGGTGATGGGGCCCATCTGACTGCGAATCGCATCAAGGGCATTTTGAAGGCTTGCCGGATGGGTGACATCGGCACTGAAATAGGCCGTTTTGACGCCGGCTTGCTGCATCGCCTCAAGGGTGCCCGTGATGGCACGGCTGGCCGCGTAACTGCGGTAGGCTGTTTCCAGTTCCTTGGGGGTGGGACGTAATCCGGCAAATCCGTGAACGGAAATGGCCTTTTTCATGCCCGCTTCATCCTCGATGCCCTTGAGCCAGTCGGGAATCTGAGCCGGGGCTGCGGACCGGCCGACAAGCGCCATGCAGGCACCTGTGGAACGGGCCAGGGCCAGGGCGCAGGCCGCCGTCACCCCGCGGGCACCACCGGTGACCACCACGACATCCTGATTGTTCAGGGTTATGGATCCTTCGGGTATTTCTGCAGGCACTGTCGTCAGCGTGATCCGGCGGTCCTGCCACAGCCCGATCTCTATGGGGTCCGTTGCCGAAAGCGTCGTCAATTCGTCGACCACCAGACAGGCGGCGGCGCTGGTGTCGGCGGCGATTGTTGCAGAAAGATCAATGGCCCGGCAGTGAACGGCCTCCCATTCCAATCCGGCTGTCTTGGCCAGACCCGGAAGGGCGCCCTGCTCGGGACGGGGGAAGGCATTGCCGGTAAATCCAAAGGCCCCGTCCATGGCGGTGATGGCCGCAAAGAGCGCATCGCCTGTCTGGGATGCGGAGAGCAGTGCCTGGGCGCTGTTTTTTGCGGCCATAAAAGCGGCCTCCGGGGGCACATCCGGGCAGAGGATGACCCCGCCCGCCTCGTCGAACGGTTCCGGTCCGGTGACTGTTTCGGCCATGATCGCGCGTGCCGGGATACCTTTGCCATGGAACTGTTCGACCAGTGCGGCGGCCAGATCCGTGCCGCCATGAACCACCACCACCGTGCGATCGCTATCCATGCTAAACGGACGTCCCGGCATCTTGGGTGCACTGACGATATCGACGATCTGACGGGAGATGACCGTCTCCGCGGGAGGTGCCTTGGATACGGCCGGCGGGACCGTTTCAGGGGGCTTGCAGGAAGTTTCAGATTCGGCAGGTGTGCCGGCCAGAAAATCACCGATCTGTCCGAGGGTTTTCAGGGTTCCGACCATGTCCGGGGTGACCTGGGGGAGGTGGGGCATGCGCTCTTCCATGGCCGAAAGGATCTCCACGCGCTTGATGGAGTCGATGCCCAGGTCGGCCTCGATATCCATCTCCAGCCCCAGCATCTCTTCGGGATAACCGGTCAACTCGGCAACGATTTTGATGAGCGTGGATTGAATAGCGGCTTCGTCAACTGCAGAAGACGGATTCAGGGTATCGTTTCGCACCGCCGCCGGCGGGCCCGCTTGATCCGATGGCCCTCCGGCGGCCAGAAAGTCACCGATCTGTCCGAGGGTTTTCAGGGTTCCGACCATGTCCGGGGTGACTTGGGGGAGGTGGGGCATGCGTTCTTCCATGGCCGAAAGGATCTCCACGCGCTTGATGGAGTCGATGCCCAGGTCGGCCTCGATATCCATCTCCAGCCCCAGCATCTCTTCGGGATAGCCGGTCAGTTCAGCAACGATTTTGATGAGCGTGGATTGAATAGCGGCTTCGTCAGCTGCAGAAGACGGATTCAGGGCATCGTTTCGCACCGCCGCCGGCACCGGGCCCGTTTTATCCAATTTCCCTCCGGCGGCCAGAAAGTCACCGATCTGTCCGAGGGTTTTCAGGGTTCCGACCATGTCCGGGGTGACCTGGGGGAGGTGGGGCATGCGTTCTTCCATGGCCGAAAGGATTTCCACGCGCTTGATGGAGTCGATGCCCAGGTCGGCCTCGATATCCATCTCCAGCCCCAGCATCTCTTCGGGATAGCCGGTCAGTTCAGCAACGATTTTGATGAGCGTGGATGCAATGGCATCTGCAGGTCCGTCACCGGTTTCAGGGGGAGTCTCTTTTTCTCCAGACGGTGAAGCGGCAACGGGAGGACTGGACACCACCGGTGATGCGACCGCCCTGGCAGGCGCTGCCTGTTGCGGTACTGGCGTCGCCGGATTGGGCGTAGCCGGTGTTAAGGCGGCAACCGGCTGGCGATCGGCTTGAGGAAACATCGGTTGATCCGGTGTTGCCGGAATTCCCCCTCCCATGGCGGATTCAACGAAGATGCGCGTGCTGTTCATCATCGCTTCAAGGGTGCGACCGGCCTGGGCCTGGGTCTCGAGAAATTTCTGATGGGTCTGAGCGGTCTGCTGATGGAGGGACTGGATCGATTCCAGTCCCTTGCGGACAATGGCCAGGGCGTCGTCCATTCCGGCGGCGGCGGGCTGACGAGGGGTCGCCGGCGTGGTGGACGGATGGTCGTTGGGTGTTTTTTGTGGCATGGCGTTTTTCGTTGAAGTAGGGCTGTTGATGGGGGTGTTTGAGCGGGCCTGGACAGGGGCCACGTTCGCCCGAACGAGCGGTTTGGTTTCAATCGGGTCAGCGGGTTTTGGCGCTGGCGATACTGGTGGTGACGGCCGGGAAGATCGGTAGTTGGCGCCTGACAAGGGGATGACCATCTTGTGCGGGCGCTGTTCAGGAAGCGCGCGTTCCCAACGAGTCAGTTCCGGTTTGCCGCCAAGCGCGGCCAGTTGTCCGATGGTGTGGGCAAGGTCAAGCATGCCCGTATCTTTTCCGGCCAGACGGTCCAGAGCAATGACCGATATGTCGTCTGTTTTTAGGGTTGCACGTACCAGTCCGGAGAGCACGGCTTTGGGGCCGACCTCGATGAATGAACGCACGCCGGCGGCATACAGGTTTTCAATCGTCTGTTGGAAACGGACCGGCGAGGTGAGCTGCCGCCCAAGCAAATCGGCCGCCTGGGACGGATCCTCAGGGTAGGGTGACGCCGTCAGGTTGGCATACACGGGTATCGCTGTTGGTGAAAACGAGGCTTTTGCCACCGCTTCAGAAAACGGCGCCTGGGCCCCCTGGACCAAGGGGCTGTGAAAAGCGGCGGCCACGGGCAGCAAAATGCTTTTGTAGCCTTTTTGCTTACAGGCTTCTGCTGCTGCTTCAATGGCTTTTTTCGAGCCGGAAAGCACCCCCTGCTCAGGACTGTTGAGGTTGGCCAGGACCACACCGGGAAGGCTTGCCGCCAGTTTCTCGAGGGCATTGATGGGTGCCCGTACGGCCAGCATGGTTCCCGCATCCTTGTTACTGCCGGCCTCGGCCATCAATCGCCCTCGAAGTGTGCTGAGGCGTAAGAGGGTTTCCCGGTCGATCCATCCCGCGGCGTGCAGGGCCGGCAGTTCCCCGTAACTGTGGCCGCAAGTGACATCCGGTTTAACCCCGAAAGTATCCAGAACGGACAGCATGGCCAGACTGATCGCCCCAATGGCCGGTTGGGCCACGTCCGTGCGGCGCAGGGCGTCGGCCTGCTGCTGGTGCCGGGCATCGGAAAGGGCCGGCTGCGGAAAGATCATCGCCCAGAGCGGAGGGTCGTGGTCGAACGCGTCGCTGGCTGCCTGGACAGCCGTCATGGCTTCCGGGAAACGGTTGGTCAGATCCCTGCCCATATCGGGATACTGGCTCCCCTGGCCGGGAAACAGGAAAGCGAGTTTTCCGGCAGTCCTGTCGCCGGCCACATAATAGAGACCTTGAGGGGGGGATAGGACGGTACGACCAATGCCGACCGTATCCACGGCCGATTTTAATTGATCCACAATGGTTTTATGGTCCTGGCGGCAGTCCACAACCAGCACCAGCCGGTACGGGTGATCGGGGTTGAAATCGGCGCGCAACCGCCTTGCCGCCCGGCTGGGCCACACCGGGTCGGTGGCATCGGCAAATTGGTTGGCAAACTCGGTCAGATGGTCGGCAATCGAGCGATGATCGGCGCCGGAAAAAGCCAGTAGTTCGACGGAGCCGTCCCAGGCGACTTCGCATTTTTCAGGCTGGTACTCTTCGAGCACCACGTGAAAGTTGCTGCCGCCGAACCCGAAGGCGCTGACGCCGCTGCGTCGCGGATGGCCGTTGGCTTTGAACCAGGGACGGGCGGTGGTGTTGAGGTAAAACGGGCTGTTCTCGATATCCAGCTTCGGATCAGGTGTGCCGACTTTCAGTGTTGGCGGCATCACTTTATGGTAGAGGGCCAGGGTGGCTTTGATCATTCCGGCAGCACCCGCCGCCGCCTTGGCGTGCCCGATCATCGATTTGACCGATCCCAGGGCACAGCGATGCCCATTGGAAATTTTGCTGAACACGTCCCTTAAGGCACTGAACTCCACCCCGTCGCCCACCCGGGTGCCGGTGCCATGGGCTTCGATGAGATCGACGGTCTCGGGCCCAATGCCGGCATTGTGGTACGCCTCCGTCAGGGCCCGTGCCTGACCATCGGACAGGGGGGCGTAAATGCTTTGGGATTTTCCGTCGCTGGCGGAACCGATCCCGCGAATCACGGCGTAAATGCGGTCTCCATCCCGTTCGGCATCGGCGAGGCGTTTGAGCACCAGGATGCCGATCCCCTCGCCAAGCACGGTGCCATCGGCCTGGCTGGAAAACGGCCGTGCATCCCCACTGTGGGAAAGCACCCCGGTTTTGGAAAAACACATGTGCATGAAAATATCGTTGAGTGTATCGACACCGCCGGTTACCGCCATGTTGCTTTTGCCGGTATGCAGCTCCATCAGGGATAGATGGATGGCGCTGAGGCTGCTGGCGCAAGCCGCATCCACGACGCAGTTGGTGCCGCCAAGGTTCAGTCGATTGCAGATCCGGCCCGCGACCACATTGCCCAGCAGTCCGGGAAAGGAGCTTTCCTGCCAGGGGACGTAACTATCTGAAATTTCACTGATAATATCGAATTTCTGCTGGTCGCTGAGGCCTTTGTTGTCAAGGGCCCTGCGCCAGAAGGGGTGTCCCAGCCGCGATCCCAGCGAAATGACGAGTTCCTGGGTGCCAGTGACGCCGAGAATGACCGATGTGCCCTGTCGATCGAATTCGCGATTGTCCCCATACCCCGCATCCTGAAGGGCCATTTTGGCACCGACGAGTCCTAACAACTGGGAGGTGTCGGTGGCCTCGATGGCCGCCGGGGGGATTCCGAATTCGGTCGGGTCAAACGGCAGGGTCGGCAGAAACCCACCTCGCTTGCAGTAGATATGGTCCTGCCGTTTGGGGTCTGGATCGAAGCAGGCGTTCAGTTGACCGTGGCTGGCCGGCGGATCGCTGATACAGTCAATCCCGTTGACAAGGGTCCGCCAATAGGCCTTCAGATTTTCCGATTGGGCAAACATGCCACCCATGCCAATAATAGCGATCAACGGATGCGCAGGCTTTTTTTCTTTTTTCATTTCAAAATATTAAGATCGGGTTAGGGTAATGGGGTTGGGCAGGGGGACGCCCCTTTCAAAACGTTTTTTGTTGCATGGCAGCCACCCGGATGATGAATCAGGGGCCAAATATAGATCATTGACCGTTAAATTACAAGAGATTGACATGGATGATTTTACTTGTTAGATCGATATAACAACATGACAGGCTAATCTCCATGATTCATTACTATACCAATCGGGAAATCTCCGAAAAACTTGAAATCAACCTGGCCCGCTGGAAGCGTTGGTCAAGATCGTTTCTGCCACCGGATCCGCTGGGTGGCATGCAGTCGGGCTATGCGCGCCAGTATGTTTACAAGGATTTGTTCAAGGTTTTTCTGGGTGGGCATCTGCTTTCCCACCTGAAACTGAGCGTTGCCGAAAGCCAGCAGGTGATTGAGGATTTAACCCCATGGCTGAAAAGATGGGGATTTTTAGATCTGAAGACCAATGGATCCAAAGGGGCGACGGAGCAGTATCGGGCTGCCATGGATTACATACGGGTCTTTTTTCATGCATTGCCGGAAAGTGGCCCGAAGGCAGTCATCGGTTTTCGATACCTGGTTCAGCAAATTGTGGACGTACAGCAAGAGACCGTGGAAAATCGGCGGTATCTGACCCAGAGAATCGAAGAAACCCTCATCCATGGGGATGCGGCAGAAACAAATTCTTTTTATGCGCATCCGGGCGTCCACATGCTCAACCTTTCCGCCCTCGCCGGCCGGTTGGTTCAGCGGTTGCGTGGATAGCCGTCTGAATGAAGACTTCTTGAACATGGGGATTTCCCGGAAAAACGAGGCAAGCCGCTTTTTACGAGACCGTCAAGCGTTGAATGTCTTCCTCGTTGACAGGATCGAGAAGCCGGTAAATCGACGGGATACGGATGCCCTGGTTTTTTAAACCGGCCAGGCGGGTCATCACCGCGGCACCGTAAAGCAGGTTTATGGCCACACCGACAGTGGTGCGCTTTTCCGGCGCTTCCAGGTAACTGCCATTGACCCACTCATTGAAAGCACCCATGGCCGGTCCGCACCAGATCTGGTAATCGATGGCCCGGTCGGCGGCACCATGCTTGGCCCACAGGGAGGCCCGCCCCAGATAGGACCTGAACACCAGCGCCATTTGATGCTTGGGATCTTTTTCCGCCCGTTCGACCTGGCTTTGATCGCGCTGCATGAAAAAGGTGCGCGTGTTGGCCCATTCCTGTTCAAACGTGCATTTCAAAAACGAGCCCTCGACCAGTTTGCGCTGGTCCTGCGGCACTTCGTCAAAACGGTCGTAAGTCCGATAGATCTCATATAATTTGGCTCCCCGCATGGAAAACATGGTTCCCCGTTTGAGCACCTGGACCTTGACGCCCATCTCGAACATGTCCGCTGCCGGGGCCATGGTGATATCGGCCTGACGGGCTTCGGCCAGCATTTTTTTAACCAATGGCGAAGTGTCCGCTTCGACGCAGGACTGGTTGATCGAACCGGTCAAAATCCAGGCTGCCCCCATGGCAAAGGCCGCAGCTGCCGATTCGGGGGTGGCGATGCCACCGGCAAGCCCGACCCGGAGAGGGACATCAAAGGCATGCTGCGCGGCGATTTCATCCCGCAGGGCCGTGAGGGTGGGGAAAAGACAAAGCGCCGGGCGATTGTCGGTGTGTCCGCCCGAGTCGGCTTCGGCAGTCAGGTCCTGGGCCATGGGGATCTTTCGCGCCAGTTCCGCCTGTTCAGCGGTGATGTTGCCGTTTTCGAGCAGGCGCTGCAGGTGCTTTTCCGCAGGTGGCGAAAAAAACTTGCGGGCCACCTCTTCGCGGGAAACCTTGGCAATGATTCGGTTGGGGCAGACAATCCGTCCCTCTGCATCACGATGAATGCCATGCAGGCGAAATTGCACCAGGGGGGTGGTCAGGTCCAGATAGGCGGAGGCCGAAACCAGGCGAACGCCTTTGGCGATGTAAAGGTCCACGGTTTTCTGTTCCAGGGCCATGTCGTTCGGGCTGTGGATCAGGTTGAAACCATGGGGAATATTGCCGAGATGCGCCTGCAGGGTGTCAATGGCCGCCTCGATTTGGTCGATGGAGAGTCCGCCGGCACCGAAAAAACCGATCATACCGGCCCGTCCGGCAGCCTCCACCATGGCCGTGGAGGTGATGCCGTTGGCCATGGCACCGCAGATGTAGGCGAATTTGAGTCCATGATCGGCTTTGAAGCCCGGGTCACCGAGCGACGCCGGTGAAAAGACCGGCAACCAGCCCAACAAGGGATAGGTGTCCGGGTCACCGGTGGATTGCGCTGACAGCGTGGCGATACCATCCTGCACCACACCTGGCATGCCGCCGACGTCAACCACAAAAAGCGGTCTGGAAAGATCACGAAGGGCCTGACGCCATGCGGCGTTTCCGGTCCCCGGCAGTTGACGCTCCGCTTTCCAGCAGCCGTAATTGATCATTTGCGCGTCCTATGGGAATCATTTTTTAACGGGCTTCTTACGAATCCGTCATTCTTTACGCTGTGGTCCGCTCATTAGCCAACCTGGGCGCCCCTGTCAAGCCGATGCCCGAACAGTCTGCTAAAAGGCGACGACGGCAGACGGTTTGCCCCCAGTTCATGGGGTTGCCGAGGCCACCTTCGCCATCACCACTGACACCGCGCCTTGCACGGCCGCATTATCCGGTAGTGAATCGGCAATCACACGCAGGTCACCACGCTTTCCCGCCTGAACCAGGGTCTCTATAAACTGAATGTCGAACACCCAGCTGAGTTGCAGCAATTTAAAATCGTTGATGCTCCGCATATGCTGAAACTTGGCCATGCGGTGCTGGCCGATGGCATCGATGATGGCGTCCGAGCAAGCCGGGGTATCGGCCAGGTACTGGACGATGGCCGGTTCGGGAACCTGGTCGTGCCGATAATAGTCGGCAAAAACCTTCCAGATGTCCAGCTTGTCGGCATCCCGGATCAGGCGCATGAACAGCGTGGTTTCCGCCGGTTTGTTGCCGGGCAGGGCCGGGGCGTTGTGGAAGCGGATGGCATCCAGGAGCAGTGCCCGACGATCGCCGTCCAGCCGGTCAAGAACGTTGGCGGTTTCCAGTACCTTTACGCCCAATGCCGCGTGGTTTACGGACTTATGATCATTGAAGGTGCCAAATCGTTGGTATTGCTCAAAACGGCCCACATCGTGAAAAAGCCCCACGGCCTCGGCCATGCGCTGCTGCCGCTCGGTCATGCCGATGGACCGGGCCAAATGGCAGATGTTTTCACAGACCCGTGCCGTATGGTCGATTTTAAGCGTATGCGGTCCGTCCGCCTCCGCGTCACCGGTCAGAAAATCGTGACTGTAAGTGTGAAACCAACTTTTCAGATGAATCAGTTGATCGTTCAACATGGGTGTGATCTATCCTCGTGGATGATATTTTTTATGGGCGGCCAGCAGCTGCCTTTGAGCCACATGTGTATAAATCTGGGTGGTGGCGATATCGGCGTGGCCCAGCATCATCTGAACCGCCCGCAGATCAGCGCCGCCTTCCAGTAAATGGGTAGCAAAAGAGTGCCTTAGGCTGTGAGGGGTAATCTTTTGCTTTAACCCGCATTGGCGCCCATAGCGGCCGATCAGATACCAGAATCCCTGGCGGGTCATGGCACTGCCCCGCCGGGTGACAAACAGCGCGCTGCAGGTTCGCGCTTTGAGCAATACCGGCCTGGCATGCGCCAGATAGTTGCGGATTGCCGCCAGGGCCACCCGGCCGACCGGAACGATCCGTTCTCTGGACCCCTTGCCGAACACGCGCACGAAACCGGCGTCCAGGTTGACGGCGTTGATTTCCATCCCGATCAGCTCGGAAACCCGCAACCCGGCGCCGTAAAGCATCTCGAGCATGGCGGTGTCGCGCAGCCCCTCGGGTTTGGCGGAGTCCGGCGCGCTCAACAGGGCCTCCACGTCGGCCACCGTCAGCACATCGGGAAGCTGCAGGCCGGTCTTGGGTAGATCGATCCGCTGGGCCGGATTTTGATCGATGATTTTTTCTTGGGTCAGAAACTTGAAAAAACCCCGCAGGCTGACCAGGTGCCGGGCCCGGGAACGGGCACCCAACCCAGCTTGGCGAAGCTCGATCAGGTATTTCAGAACCATGGCGGTGTCGATGCGGCCAACCGAAGCGATTTGTTGCTGCTCAATAAACCGGCCGAAACGCACCAAATCCGTCGTGTATGCGGAAATGGTTTTTTTGCTGAGCCCTTTTTCAACGGTCAGAAAGGCCAGGTACTGTTCCACCCGCTGGTCGTAATCGCCACCCGCCACCATGGATTAAATCTTCAGGATCGGATCAAAGGGGGCCGGGTCGTTGAGTACCCGGGCACCGTCCTCAGCGACCACGACCTGGTTTTCCATGCGGATGCCTCCCCATCCGGGCAGGTAGATTCCCGGTTCCACGGTGACGATCATGCCGGTCTCCAGGCGTTCATCCTTGATGGGACTCAAGCGCGGTGATTCATGGACGGCCAGGCCGGTGCCATGCCCCAAACTGTGTCCGAATCGGTCGACGAATCCGCTGCTGTGGATATAATCCCTGGCGACCCGGTCTACATCCATGCCGCTGGCGCCGGCACGGATGGCGGCAGTGGCCTTGTCACGGGCGGTGACCACGGTATCGAACACTTTTCTGAACCGGTCATCCGGCTGACCCATGACCACGGTACGGGTGGTGTCGGAACAATATTCGTTAAGGCGGGCCCCCCAGTCGAAAAGGATCGGCTCACCGGTGCTCAGTGGCCGATCCGTGGGAATGGCGTGGGGCAGGGCGCTGTTGGGACCCGAGGCGACGATTACCGGGAAGGATAGGCCCTGGGCACCGGCTTCGCGCATGGCCTTTTCCATGGACCAGGCCACCTGCTTTTCGGTCAATCCCGGTCGAAGACCGTCCAGTACCTGCACGAATGCCTTCTCGGCCAACCGCAGGGCGCTCACCGTGCGCGCCACCTCATCGTCGCTTTTGATTTTGCGCAGATTTTCAATCAGGTTTTCCGTCGGCACCAGTTCCATCGGCGGACTCACGGTGTTGAGGGCCTTGGCAAACGCGGCGTACTGCTTGTGGGACAAGCGCGCGCTTTCAAACCCCATCCGACGGATGCCCAGCGAATCGGCAATTCCGGGCAGTTCCTGCTCAAGGCCTTTTTTATAAATGACAACCTCATACCCGGCGGCTTCGCTTTTGGCCTGCAGGTCGTAACGGCTGTCCGTGGCCAGCACCAGACGGGTAGGGGTGATGATCAGCACACCGGCGGATTCGTCAAACTGGGTATCCTCACCGGTAAAACCACTCAGGTAAAAGCGGTTTTCCTGAACGGAAACCATCAGGCCATCCAAATCGTTTTTCGCCAGTGCGGCTCTGGTTTTCTCGATACGATTGGAAATAATGGGGGTCACCTTTTTCTCCTTTGCATTGGCTGGCCTGCTTTTACGCAATCCATTGACAGGCCTGTTCCTCTTTATTATGATCAAAGCGACTTTTCAAGCCACGCCCGTATAATTCATCCACCTTCACGCTTTCTATAGTGTTTAAGATAATGTTTTTTGTAATGTTCATACCCATCGTCAGATTGATCAGGTTTTGTACGGGAAACCCCTTTTTTGTTTTAGATAAACATGTACTTAGTTGAAAGGATTGTGACATGACCCATAACGTTGGAGTGCTGCTTTCCGGTTGCGGGGTGTTCGACGGTTCGGAAATCCATGAAGCGGTGTTGACCCTGCTTTTTTTGGACCGGGCCGGTGCGACGGTTCAGTGCATGGCACCGGATGCAGAGCAGTTGCATGTGATCGATCACCTGACCCAGACGCCCAGTGAAGAATCGCGGAATGTCCTGGTCGAATCGGCGCGTATCGCCAGGGGCGAAATCAAGGGTGTGGCCGCCGTTGGTGCGGATGATATCGATGCTCTGATCATTCCCGGTGGGTTCGGTGCGGCAAAAAACCTCAGCGACTTCGCTGTAAACGGACCGGAGGCAACGGTTCATCCCGACGTACAGCGCCTGCTCGATGAGATGGTTGCCAAATCCAAACCCATTGGGGCGATCTGCATTGCCCCGGCCACCCTGACCCGTGCCCTGGGAAGCCATTCGCCCCAGGTCACCATCGGCAATGATGTGGGCACGGCAGCGGCGATCCAGGCCATGGGCGGCACGCACAAGGAATGCCGGGTTGACCAGATCTGTGTGGATGAAGCCAACCGGCTGGTGACCACACCGGCCTACATGCTTGGGCCCGGCATTAAGGATGTGGCCATCGGTATCGAAAAGCTGGTCGAAAAAGTGCTCTCCCTATGCTGAAGATGGATGTTATCCGATGAGCACCATTGTCGGAACCAGCAATCGCATCATCGAAATCAATCTGT
This sequence comes from Desulfosarcina ovata subsp. ovata, assembly GCF_009689005.1. NCBI lineage: Bacteria > Pseudomonadati > Thermodesulfobacteriota > Desulfobacteria > Desulfobacterales > Desulfosarcinaceae > Desulfosarcina > Desulfosarcina ovata. The sequence continues at coordinate 557,817 of NZ_AP021879.1, forward strand.
CGACGTCGGAGATTGACGAATTCGAGGTGACCGAGAACGATCGCAGACAGTACCTGGGCGGTAAGGGCCTTGGGCTGAAACTGCTCTACGAGCGGATTCAGCAAGGGGCCGAGCCGCTGGGTGAGGAGAACTGGCTGGCTTTCATGATGGGCGTGCTCATGGGCACGGGTGCGCCGTGCAGCGGGCGCTTTAGCGTGGTCACCAAATCGCCGCTTACCGGCATCATGCTCAGCGCCTCCTGTGGCGGCCCTTTCGGCATGGCTTACAAAACCGCCGGTTACGACGGCCTGCTGATTACCGGCAAGGCGACCTCGCCGGTGGTTGTGGTAGTGGATGAAGACGGGGCCAGAATCTCGAACGGCAGCCATTTGTGGGGACTGAATACCCAAGACACCCAGCAGCGGGTCAACCCGGAAGGAAAGGCCGGCGTCCTGGCCATCGGACCGGCCGGTGAGAACGGTGTGCGATTTGCCAACGTTGCCTCCGGTCACCGGTTTGTGGGGCGTGGTGGCGTGGGCGCGGTGATGGGCGCCAAAAATCTCAAGGCCATCGTTGCCCGGGGCAAACATTGCAAGATCGTTCCCGCCGATCCGAAACGTTTTGTCAAAGCCAAAAAACGGGCGTCCGCCTACATTGCCAGGAACCCAACGACAGCCGATGACTACCGCCATTTCGGGACGGCCAGCCACGTCAAGTGGTGTAACGCCGCCGGTATTCTGCCGGTACGCAATTTCAGCCGGGGAAGCCACCCGCAGGCGGATCAGGTCTCCGGTGAAACCATGCGCCAGCGCTACAACAGTCGCCCGCGGACTTGCAAACCCTGCTCGATTATGTGTGGCCACAAAGGGACCCTGCCCGACGGGACCACCTGCCAGGTTCCGGAATATGAAAGCCTCGGCCTTCTGGGGCCCAACCTGGGAATCTTCGAGCCGGATGCCATTGCTCGGCTCAACGAGCGATGCGGCCTGCTGGGCCTGGATACCATTTCAGCGGGAGCGGTCCTGGCCTGGTGTATGGAGGCCGGTGAAAAGGGGCTGATCCAAACCGAACTGAAGTTCGGCAGTGTTGACGGCCTCCACCAGGCCCTGGACGACATGGCCCACCGTAACGGCTGGGGCGATCAGATGGCCGATGGCACCCGGTGCCTTGCCGAAAGGTACGGCGGCAGCGATTTTGCCATCCATGTCAAGGGACTGGAAGTGCCGGCCTATGATCCCCGGGGCTCGTGGGGACAGGGATTGGCCTATGCCGTGGCCAATCGCGGTGCCTGCCACCTCTCTGCGGGCATGTTTGCCCTGGAGGTGACCTTTGGCCTGCTCGATCCGTATACTCCCCGCGGCAAGGCCCGATTTGTCCGATTTTTCGAAAACCTCTATGCCGCGGTCAACTCCCTGGTCACCTGCCAGTTTACCGCCTTCGCTTACACGCTGGAGCCGCCGGTGGTGAAATACACCCCTGCCTGGCTCCTTCGCTGGATCATGCGGTACCTGCCGTGGCTCGCCATCGGACTCACCGATGTCAGTGTCTATTCGGCGCTCTGGCGGTCGGTCACCGGTGAAAAACTGAACCAGTGGCAGCTTCTTTCCGCCGGTGCCCGCATCCATGTGCTGGAACGTCTGATGAATACCGGTGATGGCATTTCGCGCAAGGACGACACCCTTCCGCAACGGATGCTGACCCAGGCGCGCGGCGACGATCCCGAAGGCCGCACGGTTCCGCTGCAGTCCATGCTGGACGACTACTACCGGTTGCGCGGATACGACCTGCTGGGAATCCCGACGAAGAAAATCCTCTCACGACTGGGCATCGAGCCCAAATGGGAACGCCACACCGATTCCCGGATCGCGCATTTCAAACTGACCCGTCCCAAGGGCAAACGGCTGAAGCGGCTCTATCTGAGCGTGTTGTTCTGGTTTGTCGGCCGGGCCGTTGAGGCGGGGCCAAGGGTGGACCGTGACGTCCGCCAGATCTGTGCCGCCCTTCCCGAGGGATTGACTTTTTCCCTGGGAGTCGCGCCGGACGGCCCGGCCATGATCGTGGGCAAGGACCGGCGGGGTAAAATTCGCTACTGGGGAGGTGACACCACCGACCGCCTCATCGACGTCAAACTGACCATCAAGAATATCGAAGCGGCCATGCTGCTCTTCACATTCCGGGAAGCCACCACCACTGCCGTGGCCCGAAACCGCTTGATCGTTGACGGCGATATTGGTATTGCCTGCAGCGTCGTACGTATACTGGACGTGGTGGAGACCTTCCTGCTCCCCAAGGCACTGGCCCGCCTGGCGGTTCGGCGCTATCCGAATTGGTCGCCTCTTCGCAAATACGGCGGGCGCATCCTGATTTATTTGCGTGCCGTTCTGGGGGTGTAGGCCTGATCGGAAGCGTGACTTTACCAGCAAGGAGGGGACGCATTGGCTGAAGCGTTTTCTTTTTTCTCTCCCCTTAAAATCAATTGCGGCAGTCATGCCTTGGACCATCTGCCCTTTGAACTGTCCGTCCATGGTGCCCGGGCACCGTTGATCCTGGCGAGCCCGGAGCAGATCGATCGGCCTCGTCTGGCCAAGGTGGTCAATGCGTTCAAGACGTCCGGCCTGACCCTGGGTATCTATGATCGACTTGCTGATCGTCCGGAAGCGGATCTGATTCCGCTTCTCACCCAAATGTTCCGTGACGGGAACTGTGACAGCCTGGTTGCCGTGGGCAGCGGAGCCGTCGTGGATGCGGCCAAATGCCTCAACCTGGTCGTACCGGCGGATCCGTTTAACGGAAAAAGGGACCGTGACCGTCTGCGTCCATTGATGCTGGTGGCCGTACCGGGCGGTAACGGGGACGAGGCGACCGGCTACGCCAGCGACGGGAAGCAGCGCCTGGCCTCTGCGGAACTGGTTCCATCGGTTGTTTTTATCGATCCGGAAATGATGCATCTGTCCGATGAACGCGCGATCGTCAATGCTGCGCTGGTGGCGCTGGTGCATGCTGTCGAGGCCTTCCTGGAAGATTCCATCGGACCGCCCGGCCATGCCTACGCCATTGCCGCCATTGGCTTGATCGTGGAAAACCTGCCGGTGGTGCTGCACAGCAACGGGGCTGAGCGACGGCGTTGCCTGCAAGGGCTGGTCAACGGTCAGGTGGCGGCCGGCATTGCGTTTTATGCGGCTGAACCGGGGATTTGCCACGGCCTGAGTCTGCGTTTAAAAGCGGCGACATCACTTCCCGAAGGTTTTCTGATGGCAACCCTGCTGCCCCATCTGCTCGAAATCGCAGCGAGCGTGAAACCGCAGGCGGTTGGCCGTCTGCTCGATCCCATTGCCGGCAGTGAAGTCCACGCGCTGACAGCCGATGAATTGAAGGCGGCCCGGGCAACCGCCCGGATCTGGGAATTTTTCGAATCCCTTAATGCCGAGATGGCCCTGCCGGTTCCCACTTCATTGGCGGATGCCGGAATCAGCGAGGCCCAACTCAATCGGATACTGTCCACCGATAGCGCCGCACTTCAGGACGATGCCGTGAAACAGATGGTTGCTCGTGCCCAAAAAGGGATTTGTCTGGTGGATGACCCCGCAAGGATTGATGCATGACGATACCGGGGTACTACGAATTTTTCTGTCCGGTAAGAACCGCGGCCGGTCATCAAGTCTTGGAGCAGATCCCGCAACTGCTTGGCGATCTGAATGTCAGGCGTCCGATGATCATCACCGATAAGGGCGTTACCGGAGCCGGTATTGTGGATGTGCTAAAATCCGCCATGGGACCGGCGGTGGAGATCGGGGCCATGGATGATACGGTCCCGCCGGATTCCGATTTGGCGGTGGTTGGGCATCTGGCCGGCGTCTACCGGGAAAACCGGTGTGATGCCATTCTGGCCGTGGGCGGGGGATCGGTAATGGACACGGCCAAAGGGGTCAATATCCTCGTTTCCGAAAATGGCGATAATCTGAAAGCCTTTGAAGGCGCCGGGAAACTGACCCGGCCACTGCGCCCCCTGATCGCCATCCCCACCACCGCCGGAACCGGCTCCGAAGCGACGCGGGTGACCATGATCAAAGATCATGTGCAGAAACGGGAAATCATCTTCAATTCACCGTTTTTGCTGCCGGATGTGGCGATTCTTGATCCGCGGATGACCCTGAGCCTGCCGCCGGCAATCACGGCGGCCACGGCCATGGATGCCCTGAGCCATGCCGTGGAGGCCTATATCTGCCTGGCCAAAAACCCCCTTAGCGACGCCCATGCATTGATGGCCATTGAATTGATTGGCCAGAATCTTCTGCCCGTGGTAGACCAGCCGGACAATGCGGACGGTCGCCTGGCCCTGGCCCTGGGCGCCCACCTGGCCGGTATGGCCTTCTCCAATTCCATGGTGGGGATGGTGCACACCCTGGGCCATGCGGTCGGCGCTGTCTGCGGGGTACCCCACGGCACCTGTATGGCGATCCTGCTTCCCTATGGGCTGGAATACAACATGCACAAATGCGCTCACTGGATCGCTGAACTCCTTTTTCCACTGGCCGGCGCGCAGGTGGTGGCCCGGACACCGGTGCATCTTCGGGAAAGGCAGGTGGTGGCGGCCATCCGGCAGTTGAACCAGCGGCTGCACCGGAAAACCGGTGGCCGTCACGCCCGCTGTTTCAAGGAAGTGACCGGTCCGGACGGCAGTGCCCAGGTACCGATCGAACGGCTATCGGATATCGCCGACAACGCATTGAACGATGGCTCCATTTTTTACAATCCCGAAGAACTGGACCGTGAAGATCTGCTGATGGTCATGTCTCACGCCTGGGAGGGTACCCCTTTGGATCAAAACCGAGTCATCAAAGGAAATTGAACCATACCATGACCGACGCGACAAAAAATGTTTACCACCGCACCTATCCCATCTCTTGGGAACAGCTGCACCGTGACGCCCGCGCACTGTCCTGGCGTCTGCATGAAATGGGCCCCTGGCAGGGAATCATCGCCATTACCCGGGGAGGGCTCGTCCCGGCCGCCATCATCGCCCGAGAACTGGAAATCCGACTGGTTGACACGATCTGTATCGCGAGCTACGCTGGTCGCGATCAGGGAGAAATCCAGGTGCTCAAACCCACTTCCGGTGATGGTACAGGCTGGCTATTGGTCGATGATCTGGTGGATACGGGCAAAACCGCCCGACTGGTTCGCAAAATGGTTCCCAAGGCCCATTTCGCCACGATTTACGCCAAACCGGCCGGTCGTCCACTGGTGGACACCTTCATGACCGAGGTGAGTCAGGACACCTGGATTCTGTTTCCCTGGGATTCGGAAATTCAGTTTGTACAACCCATTGTTGAACGGAACAATACATAATTTTAAGAAATACTCCGACGGGAGAAATGAAGGAGGGTCGTGCCATGCGAATCGGGGTAATGACTTGTGCTATCGTCGTCATTCTGATGGGATGCGCCCATCTGGAAATCAAGAAAAATGTGGACGGGCTCAACACCATCCAAGCCGGGGATACACTTGAATCGATTTTGAAACGGTTGGGGCCGCCGGATTTCAGCCATGATATCAGCAATGAGCGCAAAGTGGTATATTACCAGACCCAATCGTCCGGATTGTCCGGTGCGCCATTGACGGAAGCCCTTTGTACGGCCGTGGCATTAGAAAATGGACGGGTCGTGGCCGTTGGCGAGGACCCGAGCGCACGCTGGACAAGCGAGGAAAACGAGCGCAAACGCCTGTCCGAGGAGGCCGAGCGGGACCGGCTTGAAAAGGAGCGGACCGCCGCTGCCGCGCAAAAGGCGGAGGCTGAGAGAAGAGAAAAAATCATTGCGCTCGAGAAAGCGGTAAAACCGGTTCCCGCCGCAAATGCCGCGCTGAACTTGAAACTGTACCGCCAATTGCTTGATTTGGACCCGCAGAATGCCCGTTACCAGAAAAAAGTGGCCTACTACAATAATCGAATGGCCAGACAGGCAAAAACCAGGCATGTGCGTGCCCGACTATCCGCAAAGGAAAAACAACGCATCGCCTGGGAGAAATCCCGCGAGAAGCGAAATAAAATGCTTCGGCAATACACCGGTAACGGCATTGCGGAGATGGCCGTGCATGATATGGGCGGCGGCGCACTATATGTCTGGGTAAAAAACATCAGCCAGCAGATTATTACCACCCATCCCGACCATTTCACGCTGATTGACCGGTCGGGCCAGCGGATCCCCTGCCACAGCAGCGAAACCCTGGACAGTGTGCTGGAACCGGGAAGTATCTCCCATGGCAAAATCGAATACGATCAAAAGCGGGTACCCAAGACACTGATTTTCGAAAACGGCGAGTCGGGACGCGTCGCCAAATCATTTGACGGATGATTCGTTTTTTACCGAGCACATACAAAGCGACCGGTTGATGGATCAACCGAACGCTTTTTTATTTCATCAATCCCGGCAGGAAAAGCGCAATCTGGGGGAAGGGGATCATGATCCCCACACCAAGGATCAGGGCCACCAGCATGGGGATAACGCCTTTAAAAATGGTTTCCAGGGGGACTGTGCGCGCCACCCCGCTGACCACGTATACATTGACGCCGACCGGCGGGGTAATGACACCGATCTGAGTGACCAGAACAATAATTACGCCAAACCACATGGGATCGAATCCCATGGAAACGATCACCGGATAGAAAATAGGAACGGTCAGCATGATAAGGGCCAGGGAATCGATAAAGCACCCGCCCAGCAGGTAGACGACAATGATCAAAGCCATCACGACAGAGGCGGGCAGGTTGAAACCGGTAACCCAGTTGGCCACGTCGAAAGGGATTCGCGTAATGGCCAGAAAATGGCCGAAGATTGTGGCACCGGCCACAATGACCAGCACCATGCATGAGATCCGTGTGGTTTCGGAAAGGGCCTGGATAAGCCCCCGAAAGGTAATGTTGCGCCTGACAGCGGCGATGATAAGGGTACCCATGGCACCGATGGCACCGGCTTCGGTCGGCGTAAAAATCCCGAAAAAAAGTCCGCCCATGACCATGGCGAAGAGCAGCAGGGTTTCCAGGAGTCCGGAAAGGGAGGCCATTTTCTCTTTGAGGGTGGTCCGGGGGCCCCTGGGGGCCAGTTCCGGTTTCAGGCTGGACCAGATCACCACCGCCAGAACAAACAGCACCGTCAGCAGGATCCCCGGAACAATACCGGCCATGAACAGCTCCCCGATGGATTGTTCGGTCATGATCCCATAAATAATGAACACCACGCTGGGCGGAATGAGGATGCCCAGGCTGCCACCGGCCGCCACCACACCCGTGGCCAGGCTGTCGTGGTAGTGATATTTTTTCATTTCCGGCAGGGTTACCGCCGCCATGGTTGCCGCCGTGGCATTGGTGGAACCGCAGATGGCCGAAAAACCGGTGCAGGCACCCAGAGTGGCAACGGCCATCCCACCGGGCCAATGACCGATGAAGGTGTAAGCCACCTTGAACAGCCGGCTGCTGATCCCGGAATGGAAGGCGATTTGGCCCATGAGGATAAAAAGCGGAATCACCGTCAGGTTGTAGGATCCGAAAACATCGAGCAGGTCCTTGGCCGCGAGACTGAGCGCCGCGTCAGCGGATACCAGATAACCAAAACCGCTGACGCCCAGAAGGGCCATCAGAAAACCGACGGGCATTTTTGTGAAAATCAGGACGAACAACAAAACGAGGCCGGCAATGCCGGCCATGGTGGGGCTCATCATGCGCTCCTTTTGTGGGTCACAGCGGGGCTGCCAACAAGCAGGGCGGGGCTGCGGTTAGGTGCACTCAGGATTCCTTGCCGTAACAGGATTTATCGCTTTAAGGGACCAGACCGCACAATTCACGTAAAGGACGATCGCCAGCATGGCACATCCCGCGGCGATCCCATAAACAAACGGATGAACCGGCATCTGCAGGGTCATGGAGACTTCCCCGCTGGCCTTCAGGTCCCGGGCGAAAAGGATGCATTGGCGGCAGATCACCGAAAAAAGCAGGGCGCAGATACCGGCGTTGAGGGCTTCAACCGCATAACGTAGTCTGCGGGAGAGCCGTTGGACGAGAAAATCAACCGCGATATGCCCCTGATCCACAGAAGTCCGCGCCAGGGAGAAGGAGATAAAAATCGCCCCCAGCATGCCCACCACTTCGTAGGCCCCCGGAATGGGGTGACGGAAAAGGCGCAACAGCACATCCAGACAGGTCAGTGTCATCATCGCCACCACGGCGATCATGGCGATGCCATTGAAAAAAGCGGCCAGCCGTTCTACCACCTGTTCAATCCGGTTCACGAAACCATCCTTCACCGATTTTTTCCTCGATATCAGTTCTGACCCCCGACCGCCTTTGTCAGCATCTCGACATACATGCGACCATCCAGGCCTTTGTCCGTTGCAGCAACGATGTAATCATCGATAATGGGGCGTACTTTTTCTTTCCAGGCATGGCTCTCTTCCTTGCTTAGGGGCAGGACCGCGTTGCCCAGGCTGACCGAATAATCACGGCCTTCCTGATCATTCTGGTCCCAGCGTTTTCCATGCACATCGATCCATTTCCGGCTGGTAGTGTCGAAAATATTCTGAATTTCCGGATCCAGGGAATCCCATTTGGATCGGTTCATGACGACAAACATGGCGGTGGTATAGCCCACGTTATGGCAGTCGGTGGTATACTTGATCACTTCGGCCTGGCGCCAGCCCTTGAGAACCTCGATGGGGCCGAATGTTCCTTCAACCACGCCTTTCTGAAGGGATTCATAGGTGGCGCCCTGGGGCATGGCCACGGGAACGCCGCCAAGGGCTTCAACGACTTTCGCGCTGAGGCCTGTGGAGCGAATTTTCAAACTGGACAGATCGGCCAGGGTGCTGACCGGCTTGCGGGTATGCAGCAAGCCGGGACCGTGGGCGTGAAGATAAAGGACCTTGACGTCATCCATTTCGTTTGGTTTGAACTGGTTGTAAAACGTATTGGCCACACGTGTGGCGGTCATGCCGTCTGGATATCCCAACGGCAGGTCCAGCGCTTCCATTACCAGGAATCGTCCGCGGGTATAGGCGAAACAGGACATGCCGATATCGGAAATCCCCTTGACCACACCATCATAACATTGATTGGCCTTGGTGAGCGTGCCTCCCGGAAAAACGGTGATTTTGACCTTACCGCCGGTAAGGCGTTCGATCTCTTCGGCCCACGCCATTCCAGCCAGACATTGACCATGGGTAGACGGAAAGAAAATACTGTACGTCAAATGGATCGATTTTGCCGCATTGGCAGCCGAAAGCATGCCGAGGGAGGCAAGGAAAGACAACATCAGGCTCAGGACGAACAGGCGAAAGGGATTCATGGATGCTCCTTTTGGGCTACTGTTGAACTGCAAATTCAGGTGCCAACTTGGAATCAACGATGCACTGATAACTGATTATATAGCATTCAAGATAATGTTTTTGGGCTGCGTTATCGGTCGTCGCAGTATTACAATACGACTTCCTCCCTCTGGCCTTGCCAAAAACATTATCTTAAATACTATAGAGAAAAACCGGATCGGCAAAACCATCCGGATTTTGTTGATCGCAAAACGTTCGCAACTTGATATAAAATGGTACTTGCTGTCAACTGTTTTTGCTGGCAAAGTAAAAGCTTCGTTGATACCGACTATTGTCAATGACGTCCCCTTTGCTTTATAGACAGACTTTAAGATAATGTTTTTGGACTGCGTTATCGGTCGTCGCAGTATTACCATACGGCTTCCTCCCTCTGGCCTTGCCAAAAATATTATCTTAAAGTCTATAGCATTCAAGATAATGCTTGAGTTGCCGAAAAAGCAGTGAACGCCACACCGCCCGGTTACCCGTTGGAACCTCATATTGGATTTTGGTCCTTTGCACAACGAAAAGGAAACGCATGTCACCAGCCGATCTGGACGAATTCAAAACCATCAGCCGACGTGTCAGTCTCAATATCCCGCAAAATTGCCCCTGGCGCTGGGACAAAGAGTTCAATCTGGCCTTGACCGTTATTGACAGCAAAGATGAAATCATGGTCGAATTGCCCTTGGCGTTGGAGTTTGCCAATAAGTGGGATTTTTCCACCATTTATGAGGCCGAGGCGCCCCTTCGCGATTTTTTCCAGGCCGGTTTCGGTATCATTCCAGGACAAAAAGTGTTCACCACCGATCCGATCGACGGGATAGTTCTCTATGTGGCGTGGTGGCCATGGGGTGACGAAGAGAGGATTTCGCTACGATTGGGACTGATGTCAATATCGGGCAATAAACTGGATCATACCGAGATGAAAAAACGGGTCTGCCACTGGCTTGGGCTTGAACAATAGGCGCTCCGGCCCGTGGCGTGACCTGTGACCGCCGCCCAACTTCAGAGGCCGTGTTTTCTGATCTTGTTACGCAGGGCGGTGTGGGAGATTCCCAGCCGGATCGCAGCTTGACGAATACTTTTTGCCGAAGCCAGGGCGTTTTTGATGATCCGTCGTTCCAGGTCCGCCAGCTGACGGGACAGATGGCCGCTGCCGACAGAGGATGCCATACCATCGACGGTAGCGGCCGGATGCACCGCCAACTCAAATCCGAAAAGAATCGATTCCGTACCGATCACCGACTGGTCGCACAAAATGGCGGCCCGTTCGATCACGTTTTTCAGTTCTCTGACATTGCCCGGCCAGTGGTGATGGACCAGTTTCTGTATCGCATCTTCAGATAGTCGCTGGAGGGCGCCGCCCAGTTTGCAGTTGATTTGAAAGAGAAAGTGTTCGGCCAGAATCGGAATATCGTCAGGCCGGTTTTTCAGTGGCGGCAAATGGATGGGCAAAACGTTGATGCGATAGTAAAGATCCTGCCGGAATGCCCCCTTTTCCACCAGTTGCTCAAGGTTGCGGTTGGTGGCGGTGATGATGCGAGCATCGACATCGATCTGGTTTGTCCCCCCGATCCGGCGGATCTGCTTTTCCTGAATGGCACGCAGGATTTTGGCTTGCGGGCCTGGCGGAAGTTCACCGATCTCATCGAGAAACAGGGTGCCGCCGCTGGCCTGTTCGAACAGACCGGTTCGGCCGTTTTTTTCCGCACCGGTAAAGGCACCGCTTTCATAACCGAACAACTCGCTTTCCAGCAGTGTGTCGGGAATGGCCGCGCAGTTGACGGGGATAAAAGGGCCGCTACGCATGCTTTCGGTATGGATTGCCCGGGCGAACAGTTCCTTGCCGGTACCACTTTCGCCACGGATGGATACGATGGAATCGGTGGAAGCGATTTTCCGGGCAAAGGCGATGACCTGCTTGACCGAAACGGTGTTGCCCACGAAGGCGTCAAAGGATATCTTTTCCGGTTGGACGACCTCTTCCACCATGGCCTTGATCGCTTTGAGGTCTTTCATGATTTCCACCGCACCAATAATTCGGCCGCTGGAATCGACGATCGGGCGGGCACTGGTGAAAAATTCGAATTTCCCTTTATCTGTGGAGACGCTTCGCCTGAGGCGGGTATACGGTTTTCCGTCCAGGCATTGCAGCAGTGCCGTTTCTGTACCCACCGCGGCATCGAATCGCCGGCCGATCAAATCTTTGTCTCCACAGTTTAATATGGTGCGGGCCAATTGATTGATGGTGGTGATTCTGCCGTGCTCGTCAATGGAAACGATGCCGTCACTGATGTTGTCCAGTACCGTATGGAAAGTGTTCTGGCGGTTTTCGTTGGGCAGGGTCTGAATGGCTCGAATGGATTGCAGACCGTCCAGACCGGAAAGGGTTTCCAGGATATCCTGACTGGAGATGGCACAAGAACCCGGATCCACCTCCAGGTAAATATCGGCCAGCTCGTTTTTCCGTTCCACCTCCATGGAAACGATGTTCATCGCTCGATCGGCGAGACGACTGGAGATATCGGCCACGACACCGACACGATCCTGAAAAAGCAGATTCAGTTTGCAAGACGGATTCAAAAGGAAATCTCCGCAAAAGAACAAGGGGGTAACGAATTGGGAAACTATAAAAATTCCATCCTGGATTGACAAGCGGCAAATGGTGCACACTGATTATATTTGAAATGTGCCGCTTGCCACCTGTTTTTTTGCCGAATAGTTTTACCACATCATGGTGGTGCAAACCTGAAGAATGGGAAAACAACGATGCATCGTCTTTTTATTTTGTGTGCCCTGACCCTGATCGGGTTGCCTTTTTTATCCGCCGGCGTGGCGGCACAGGAGGAATCGGAGCCACTGCTGAGTGCGCTGTTACTGGAAACGCCGGTCATGCTTTGCGGCGAACCGGTTCCGGTGGAGGACCCGCAGGTGGTCGAGCGCTACGAAAAAGAGAAGCTCCTTTCGGTGGGGGACCGCGCTCAGGTGATCCTTTGGCTGAAACGCACCGGGCGGTACTTCCCCCACATCGAGACGGTTCTCAAAGAAAAAGGACTTCCCGATGACATCAAGTATCTGGCCATTGTGGAAAGTGCCCTGCGGGTGCATGCCGGGTCGAGCAAAGGGGCCATGGGCGTCTGGCAGTTGATGCCACAGACCGCCAGGAAATACGGATTGACGGTCAATTCGCGGTTCGATGAGCGCAGAAATTTCTACCGGAGCACGGAGGCGGCCCTGGACTACCTGAAGGCGCTTTACGAACGGTTTGGCTCCTGGAGTCTCTCCCTGGCGGCTTACAACATGGGGGAGGAAGGGTTGGAGGCCCAGATTCTGGAGCAGGGTACGAGTGACTATTACCGGCTCTACCTGCCGTTGGAAACCCAGCGTTTTGTGTTTCGTCTCCTGGCCATCAAACATATCGTCGAGGCGCCGGAAAAATACGGTTTTCACCTGTCGGCAAACGATTATTACCCGCCGGAGATTTTTTCGGTGGTAACGGTGCAGGCCATGGGGGATCTGCCCGTACGTCTTATCGCCAAGGCCGCCCAAACGGATTTTAAAACCATCAAAGACCTGAATCCGGAGTTGAGGGGATATTATCTGGCCGCCGGGACACGCCGGTTTCATGTTCCCGAAAACGGGAAAGCCGGGTTTAACGACCGGCTGGCCCGTTTGATCGAAGCGGATAAAAAGGTTTACGACCAGCGCATTTACATGGTCCGCAAAGGTGACAGTCTTTCGGGGATCGCCGAAAAGTTCGACGTCCCTTTGGCGGCCTTGCTGATCTGGAACCGCATCGGTCTGCGCGATGTCATCCATCCCGGGCAGCACCTGGTCATTTCTCCCCCGACAGACGTCTCCAGGCCCGCCTCCGGTGGTGCTGACGCCGAGGAGAAGGAATGATTGAGAAAATTATCGCCGATGGACAGCCGGGTGCCGGTGCGGCAGCACTGGACATTGCCATCAAAGTGGGACTGGCACATGGCGGCTGGTGTCTGGAAAGCGATGCCATTGATGCCAGATTCGCACTTACCCCCCTGGTTGACGGCACGGCCGCCTTGATCCTTGAAAAGGCCGTGGACGCGGCGGATGGTTCACTCTATTTCACGACAGGGTTGAAAAACACGATTGCGGCAGAAGCCATCCGCAAAGCCGCCCACCGGCTTGGAAAGCCCCATTTTGTTGTTGCGTTGCCCCATGGCCATATCAGTGCCTTTACCGCATCCCGGGAAATCGCCGAGTGGGTGGTCGAACAACGGATCAAGACCCTGCATGTGGATGGTGATGGGCGATCGGCTGATTTTTGCGCCAAAGTGGGCGGTATCCTGGAAGCCGCTTTTTTTCTGGCCATGATGGGAACCGGCATCTCGTCGCCGCTTGCATCAATGATCGAAAATGAACGCATACCAATGCCGATCGTACCACCACGAACCCTGGACGCGGCCTTGGATCACCTTGAACGAACACTGTCCCTGAAGGACAAAACCACAATCGCCAATATGGTTGCCAGTGAGTTGGTATCCCTGCATTTTACCCTTGGGGATTATATCAATCGCCATTTTGGTCTCTATTCTGGTGATAGTGAACTGCTGACCGATTGCCAACGGCGGTCCGGCCGGTGGACGCTTGCGCCTGAAGATGCCGTTGCCGTGATTGTCCGTTTTCTGTGGGAACGTTTCCGGGAAAATTACCGCATCCGGATTATCAAGTGAGTTCTGGTATACCAATGGATTCTGCCATGCCATCATTGCCCGACGATACCGATTCTTTCCTTCGTCTGATACGAAGCCGACTTTTCCAGCACCCCCCGGAAAAATTTAATTTCAATACCAACGGGGACCTGCGGCGGATTTCCGCGGTGCTTTTCCTGTTGGGAAAAGCGAGCCGGGGCGGTGAGCCCTTTATTATCCTTAACAAACGCTCGCAACACGTACGTCAGCCAGGAGACCTGTGCTGTCCCGGTGGGGGGATCTCGCCACCTTTTGATTTTCTGCTGACCCACGGGCTGAGTTTACCGGTTACCCCGCTGGCCCGCTGGCCGCACATGCGCTGGTGGCGCCACAGCCGCCCCGCAGATTATTCAAAACTTTCCCTGCTCCTGGCCACCGCCCTGCGGGAAGGTTTCGAGGAGATGCGACTCAACCCCTTTGGGGTAACCTTTTTGGGTCCCATGCCGGCTCAGGATCTGGTGATGTTCAAACGCTCCATCTATCCGATGGTCGCCTGGGTCAATCGCCAGCAGCGCTTTACCCCCAACTGGGAAGTCGAAAAGATCGTACGGATTCCAATCCCTAATTTGTTCAATCCCGCCAATTATGCCCGTTACCGCATCTCATACAAACCAACCGCCCCCGGTGCGGACCAACTGAGCGGCCGGGAAATGCCCTGTTTTGTCCATCACGGGAATCAGGGGGAAGAGCTGCTCTGGGGCGCGACCTACCGGATTACCGAACATTTCCTTAAAACCACTTTTGGTTTTACGCCACCGCCCATTTCGAGGCTGCCGGTCATCAACAGGCGATTGGATCGGACCTACCTTCAGGGATCAATATTGCCGTAACTGTTTGCTGATGTAATCGCCGGATGGTTGATTTTCACCGTCCGGTGGTGTACAAAAGCGGCTCCATTGATTTTACACCCATTGATTGATCACCCATATCTGACGGAACCCATGCCATGGTCGCAAAAAAAGTCAGCATTCAAACCATCGGCCGTAGCGACACCCAGGCACCCGTATCACTGGTTCTAAAGAAATACGCCGATGGGTGGAGCTACGAAGTTCAGGATTTACCCAGTGGCCCTTTACCGATGCCATGGCGGGTGGAGACCCGGCAGGCTGCGGAAAAGCGACTCAGGGAAAGCTATGACGAGACCGTATGGGCGATTTGTGTGGTAGAGGAGGCCGAGCCGTTCTAATAGACGGCATGCGCTTGTCGATCATCCAAATCCCATTTTCAGAGGGGCCGCATAACGAAATGCTTTCGCCCACCGAAAAATTCGATCATACAAGGACTGCAGGCATGTCTGTTTCCACATACGCAAAGCTTTTTCCGCAACATGTGCTGGATGAAATTTTCTCTCCACAGCGCGCCGACCGTTTTTTTGAGGCCCTGTTTGGCGATGTGAATGAGGGGGCTTACGATATTCGGCTGGCTTACCGCCGCGAGTCGGAGGATCGGATCGAATTTGAATTCCAGCTGATCCAGAGGCCCGGACGCTGCCTGGCCTGCAATCTGACCCATGGGCTTCCGAACGTGTTCATGCGCCACCCGGTGATCGATATTAACGGTGTGGTCGCGCAGATCGGTTCCCGCATGACCAACGGGATGCGTTGCGGCAAATGGCAGCTGGGACGAACCCGGGAAGTGTCGACCCAAGTGCATGTGATGCCTCTTCAAATCAGCCTGGTGCCCGCTACGCCGTCTGGTGACAACTAAGGCTGGCGGATGGTCTTCCGCATGGGTGGGACTGTGGGTAAGCCCGGCCACTGCTCTGCTTCAGTTCCAGAAATAAGCAATCACCGCGGCGCAGCCGTGTGCAGGACGTCGTTCAGAATTGTTGCCAACTCCTGAATCTGGTAAGGCTTCTGGATAAAACCGTCTCCCGCGGCGTTAGGTTCTTCTTCACTCAAGCCATCTAGGCTGTACCCGCTGGAAAGAATGACTTTTATCGACGGGCGGATGGCTTTCAATGCATCGAGCACCTGCCTGCCGTTCAGATCGGGCATGATCATATCCAGCAGCACGCCGTCGATGCAGTGCTGCTCTTTCTGAAACAGATCGATGGCCTCCTTGCCACTACCGGCGGTGATTACCTCATATCCCAAATCCTGCAAGATAAAACCCAACGCCTTCAGAACATAGGGTTCATCGTCCACCAGCAGCAACGTCTCGGAACCCGGCTCGATGGGAACGGTCACCGAGTCGGACGACGGGGCGTTTTCCGGTTTTAGAGGAAATGCGGCGGGCAGATAGATGGTGAAAGTTGTCCCCTGGTTCACCTGGCTTTGGACATCAATGATCCCACCATGGTTTTTTATGATGCCAAAGGCGGATGCCAACCCCAGACCTGTTCCGCGGCCCATCTTTTTGGTGGTAAAAAAAGGCTCGAAAATACGTTTTCTAATTTCCGGCTCGATCCCTTTTCCCCGGTCTTTGACGCGAATGGCCGCATACGGTCCTGGTTTGGCACCAAAAGGGGTCGTGAAACCGGCATCCAGAACAACGTTGGCTGTCGAAAGCTGCAGGGTCATGTCCGTTGTCATGGCGTGCCAGGCGTTGACATACAGGTTGAGCAGCACCTGGTCGATCTGCCCCTGGTCGGCTTCCACCAGATGGACCTCTTCATCGAAATCATAGAGAATATGCACTTCCTTTTTCGTGCGCCCGAACATGTCTGCGGTACGTTGAATCGTTTCGTTCAAATTGACCGGTGTTACCCGATATTTGCCTCCACGGGCATAACCGAGAAGCTGGCGGGTCAGGTTGGCCCCGCTTTCCACACACTGTTCGATGGCCTTCAAGTGTTCGGACAATGAACGGTCCGGGTCCAATTTTGTTTCCAAGAGAGAGACGTTACCCATGATGCCCATTAAGAGATTGTTAAAATCATGGGCGATGCCCCCGGCCAGGGTACCGACCGACTCCATTCGTTGCGCTTGATTGAGCTGCCCCTGGAGCTTCTCCTTTTCCCGCTGGGCGATAATTTGGGACGTCATGTCACGGGCCAGTCCGCGAAATCCAATCGTCTTTCCCGAAGTGTCGTGAATCAGGGCTGCGCTCAGGTCCAGAATTTTGCTTTCCCCGTTTTTCGTGGTCACCGGATAGGTGATCACGCGAACGGGCTCGCCCGACCGAACCATTCGATCAAAGGACAGCATGATTTCCCGTGTGGGCCGATGGTCGGAAAAGTGTCTGAAGTGCATGCCGAGCAACTCCTCTCTAGAGTAACCCATGATGTGTCCGGCGGCATCGTTGATAAAGGTGAGGGTGCCACGCAGATCCATCTCAAAATAGGCCTCTTCGATGGTTTCCAGGATCGTCCGGTATTTCTCTTCACTGGCGCGCAGCTGTTTTTCGGTGTCCCGACGGCGTTCGATCTGGCCAACCAGACCGTCATTGGCTTTCTGCAGTTCAATGGTCCTGGCCTGAACCAACGCCTCCAGTTTTTTCTTGTAGGTGAGCAGTTGCTCTTCGGCCGCTTTGCGGTCGTTGATGTCACGCAGCGAGCCAATGATACGATAGGGTTTCCCCGATCGGGTGTGCAGAATACTGGAATTTAGCGCACAGTGAACCAGGCGGCCATCCTTGTCTTTGAAAACCACTTCATGGTCGTGAATCTGCCCCTTCTTCTTGAGGACGTCAACAATTCCGCTTCTCTGGTTGGGATTGGCATATATTTTCAATGTGGTGGCGCCGATCAAGTCCTCACGCCGGTATTGGGATATTTTCGCGATGGAAGGGCTGATTTCGACCAGGGTACCGTTGAGCGAAGATTCCCAATAGACATCCTGAATGTTGTTGAAGATGCCCAGATATTTTTTATGGCTGCGTTCAACGGCGGTTTTCATCTCTCCAAATGCGTTGGCCGTCTCCTGGATTTCGGTATACACGGAACGGATCGGTGGGAGTGGCACGGCCTGGCCCAGTTTCATTTTGCGGGAGCTTTTTTCGAGTAGGGCGATGGGGCGAATCACCCCCCGGGCCAGAAGCAAGCCGATACCGGCGGCAAACAGGGAGATTACCATAGTGACCCAAATGTTGTACTGGCGATTGGCCTTGATGGCGCCGAGGTAATCCGCCTCGGGCAAGTAGACACCGATGATCCAGGGCCATTGGGAATTTGAAAACGGTGTGAACATGGCCAGATACGTCTGACCGTCGTTTTCAAAGCGCGAAAAGCGAGGCGTATCCATGACCAGCATGCCGGCAGTGTCGGTTTCAATCCTGGCAGCGGCAAAGGCTTTACGACAGTGTGGATCGTCCAGTTCCTGGATTTTTACCAGACGCGTGCTACCGGCTTGGGCCTGATCTTCAATCTTCAATTTGTCGAGGTCACCAAAGGCCACCACATCGGCGTTGCGGTTAATCATGAAGGCTTTGCCGTGCTTGCCGATTTTCAGGTTGCCGATGAAAATCGAGAGCTGATCGATTTCAATATCCACGCCGACCACACCCATCAAACGGCCGTCTGGATCAAAAAAAGGGCCGGCGATGGTGATGCCCGGTTTCTGGGATGTGTAAAAAATGTATGGATCGGTCCAGACAATGCGGTTTTCGGCCACTGCCTTCTGATACCACGGCCGCAACCGGGGGTCATAGGGGTCCGAATCGCTCTGGGACATGGACTGGAGGCGAAAACGGGCGTCCCGATAGGATAGTTGCACCTGTCGCCCCTTGTCTGCATTCAGGATCACTTTGGTTCGGAATCCCTCCTTGCCGAGGACTTCAAAATGACGGACATCATAAAAATCGCCATTTGGGGTGCCCACGTAAATCCCGGCAAAATGCGGGTTCACCGAAAGCTGGTCGTACAGGTAACGTTCAAGGCCGGCAACCTGATTGGCCTGGCTGCTGACCACGTTGGCAGCCAACAGCCGCCGGGTCAAGGCGGCTGCTCCGTGGGCATGCAGCAAATGACGCTGGGACTGTTCCATGGCCAGTTCGGCGATGTTTTTCATGATATCTCCGGCGTGCTGGCGAAGCACCTCCTGAGATGTAAGGTAGGATGAAGTCGTGGTAATCAGATGGGTGCCCCATATCAAACCCAAAAAACCGGCGATCAGGGCCCAGCGAATGGATATTTTGATCTGCATATCGGTATAACCTCTATCGATGCGATGGCGAATCCGTCAAGCTTGAAGGACCACCTGGTTTATACAGCCGACTTCCAGGTTTCAAGAAAAAAAATGCCCGTGTCAGGCCGCTTTTTCGCATTGGAATTTATAATCGATAGGATTCTTCATTGGATTTTACCATTTGGCATTGATTGAATCAGGGCGCTGGGTTTGCGATCACGCCACCGACCAGAATACATCCAAATACGATTGCCTGATCTGGCTGTGCTGTCCCCTTGATCGATCCGACCATTAAGGCTATATGCTCCGAAGTTGACCATTCATTTTTCTCATCCCATATGAAGGGACCGTTGATGACCGTGGCAACCAACGCTGTTCAGAATGAAAAATTGCGCATCCTTCTGGTGTCGGCACCATGGCCGCTGTTCAACCGGCCGTCACTGCCAGTAGGGGCCTTGAAGGCCTATCTTGGCGAACAGATCCCCCATTTGGAGGTCGTTGCCAGCCACCTCTTTCTGGATGTGGCCCAGGCGCTGGGATACGCGCGTTACCAGGCGATCTCCAGTCGCGTCTGGCGGGCCGAATCGGTTTTTTCGGCACTGCTCTACCCAAGGCAGGCTTCCCGCGCCGAATCGCTTTACCGCGGTACGCTCAAACGGAACGACGATGCTCCCAGGGATTTTGCCGATATTGTCCGCACGGTCAAAACAGCGTCGGCGCAGTGGTTGGGGAAAATTGATTGGCACGCCCTGGATCTGGTCGGGTTTTCAATCTCTTTTTGTCAGACAACGGCCTCTCTTTATCTCATTTCAAGGATAAAATCCATCCGTCCGGATCTTCCTGTGGTCGTCGGCGGATCTTCTTTTTCAGGCCAGGCGGCATCCTCTCTGCTGCCGGTCTTTCCCCAGATCGATTACGTGGTCGTGGGCGAGGGGGAAAAGCCGATGGCTGGCCTGGTGAATCATCTGCAGGCCGTCCGTAAGGGACGATCCCCATCGCTTCCCCCGGGCATTTTGCATGCCGGGAACCCACACGCTCCATTGCCGCCTTTCAACCAGTTGGATCGGATGGATCGACTGCCCGTGCCGGACTATGACGACTATTTCAATCGGTTAGGTCAACTGCCACCCGGAGAGCGGTTTTTCGCCACCCTGCCGATCGAGGCATCACGTGGGTGCTGGTGGAATCAAAAGGAGAGTGGCGGGCATTTCAACGGCTGTGCCTTCTGCAACCTCAATCTGCAATGGCGCGGTTATCGGACGAAATCGCCGACGCAACTGGCCAGGGAGGTGGACCTTTTGGTGCAGCGCTATCAGGTGCTCTCCCTGGCGTTTGCCGACAACGCCCTGCCTCCCAAAAAGGCGGAGGCAATGATGGATGTCTTGGGCAATTTGGGTCATGAGCTTTCCATTTTTGCCGAATTGCGGGCCAAGACGCCGCCGGCCACGCTCCATAAAATGCGGATGACGGGTGTGGATGCGGTACAGGTCGGCATCGAAGCCCTGTCCAGCCGGCTGCTAAAAAAAATGAACAAGGGAACCCGCGCCATTGACAACCTGAACATGATGAAACAGTGCGAGGGACGCGGAATCATCAACCTGTCCAATCTGATCGTGCATTTCCCGTCCAGTGACGAAAAGGATGTCGGCGAAACCCTTCGTGTGCTCGACTTTGTGATTTGGTATCGTCCCCTTAAAATTGTCCGGTTCTGGTTGGGGTTAGACAGCCCGATCCACCGTTTTGCAAGACAATTCAACGTCCGGGCCGTGTTCAATCACCCCAATTTGAGAAAATTGTTTCCAGCTGCGGTGGCTGACGGCATGCGCTTCATGATCCAGGGGTATCGAGGCGACCGTCAACGGCAGCGTCGATTGTGGCGACCGGTAGAAATCAAAGTGCGCCAGTGGGTTAAGGCATACGCCCAGTTGCAGCAACAAACCGGTGGGGGACCGGCGATCCTCAGCCGTGAAGGGGGACAATTCCTGATAATTGACCAGCACTGGCCGGATCGGCCTACGGACAAACACCGCCTCACCGGCGTTTCGGCCGGGATCTACCGTCATTGTCAGGTCCCCCACAGCCTCGACCAAATAGTCGAGGCGTTTCCTTCGCATGGCCGGGAAACCATCGAGCGGTTTCTCCAATCCCTGGTGGCCAAACGTCTGATGTTCGCTGAGAACGATCATTATCTGAGTCTGGCCGTACCGGTTTCCTGGCGATCCTGACCATGCACCTGATTCTTGCCCCCTTGCGCGGTTTCACCGACGTGGTTTTCCGAAATGCATTCGCGCGCCATTTCAACGGCATTGACGAGGCCGTGGCGCCCTTTGTCACCTCAACCAAAGGGCGACGCATCAAACCGTCCCATTTGGCGGACCTGGTCCAGGCGGAAAACAGTCATTTGCCGGTGGTACCTCAAATTCTCAGTAACAACAGCGCCGAGTTCCTCTGCCTGGCCAACACGCTGGTCGATCTGGGATACGGCGAGATCAACTGGAATTTAGGCTGCCCATATCCCATGGTGGCCAAAAAAAAACGGGGTTCCGGGCTGCTCCCTTTTCCTGACGAGATCGACCGGCTGCTTGAACGGGTGCTGCGTGATTTTGCCGGCCAGCTTTCCATCAAAACCCGTCTGGGGCGTTATTCGGCTGATGAAATCAATGCGCTTGTTCCGGTATTTAACCGTTATCCCGTAAAGCGGATCATCATCCACCCACGTACCGGGGTACAGATGTATACGGGCAGCGTTGATCTGGCGGCATTTGGACGATGTCTGCCAAAACTGGTTCATCCGGTGGTGTACAACGGCGACATCAATCGGCTGGAGACCCTCCGGTCACTCTCGGACAGATTCCCCTCCGTCTCCACATGGATGCTGGGGCGGGGACTTGTGGCCAATCCTTTTTTGGCGGAGACGATCCGGATCGGTAGTCCGCAAATCGAAAACCGCTGGCAGCGGTTCGCCGATTTTCATGACGCCCTGATCGACGGATATACCCGGCGTTTTTCAGGTCCCGGTCATGTCCTGGCCCGCATGAAAGGTTTCTGGGGGTATTTTGCCGATGAATTTGTCGATGGGCGGCGGATATTAAAAAAGATCCGCAAAACAACCCGGCTGGAAAATTACCGGGTGTTTGTGGACGGGTTGCTCGACCCGCGGGTATCGCAAGGCAAAACCGATTGTGAGCGGCTTTGAAATACACTATACTGATGGCTACATCGCCGTCCTGACGGAATCGGACATCACCTGTGCTTCGTGTTTTGCGCTTGTGGCTGCAAGAACCGTTTCATTTTCGGGAGCCCACCCATGCAACAAAAAACCATTTTGATCGTGGACGACGAATTAAGCATCCTGGTGCCACTACAGTATCTGATGGAAAAAGAGGGCTACATTCCCAAACTGGCCCAAAGCGGCAAAGAAGCCATCGAAAAGATAGCCGAATTTCATCCGGCACTGATCCTGCTGGATATCATGCTGCCGGATCTGGATGGCTATGAAATCTATCAGATCATTCGCCAGCAGCCGAAATGGAATACCATCCGGATTATTTTTCTTACGGCCAAGAATCGCGATGCCGACATCGCCAAAGGTCTTGCCATGGGCGCCGATGACTATATTACCAAACCGTTTTCCAATCATCAGTTGATGGAAAAAATCCATGCGCTCATCGGACCGGCAGCGACGCCTTGACCGTCCGGAACCACTGCAAGTTTTCTGGATCGATTGCCTGACTGCCGACCAGTCATTTTATACGAGTGTCATCAGGTAATCCCGCAGCTGAATTGGCTGATTGGTCAAGCCCAGTTTTTTACGCAGGCGGTTGCGGTGGGCCTCAATGGTTTTTGCTGACGTATTTAAAAGGGCGGCAATTTCTTTGGTGGTTTTGTTTTTGCGAACCAGGTCGGCAATCTGGATTTCTGCGGGGGTCAGATCGAAAAATTTCATGGGAATCTGGCGCATGAACGGTGACACGATGTTGCTGATATTGGTCTGAATGATTTCCACATAAACCGCCTGCTTTTCGTCCAGCTGGCTGCGGCTCAGCTTCTCAAGAAAGGGATTGACCAGATCCTTGACATTGGCCACGATAACCGCCTCCATCTGGAGTTGGTCCTCCTCCCTGCTCTTAAGCAGCACATTCAGCGCCGTATTGACCTCTTCAAGGGCGTTGCCCTTTTCTTTAAGTTCCTTTTCACTTGCCTTAAGCTTTTTTTCAGCCCTTTTGCGCTCGGCAATTTCACGATTGGCTCGCTTAAACAGTTGCGCATTTTCGATTGCCGTGGCGGATGCGTCGGATAAGGCCTCGAGAACGTCGACATGGGATTCATCGAAACGGCCCACCTGTTTGTCAACCACCTGCAGGGCGCCAATCACAGCGCCTTTGACGCGCATGGGGACGCTGATCAGTGAACGCAGTTCCACCTGCATGGTGTCGGCCACTTGACGAAAATGACGCATGTCCTTCCGGGTATCGGGCAGGATCACCCGTTCGCCATAGGAGCTGACCCAACCGGCAATGCCTTCTCCGGGGGACAGGCGCCAACCCTTGACGACATTGCGCTGGAAACCGGCCGCCTGCTGGCAGACCACTTCTCCACTTTTTGGATCTTTCAGCCAGATGGAACTGCCGACAGCGCCAAACAAGGCCCGGATCACTTCCAGAATGGTGGCCAATACACGGTCCAAATCAAGACTGGAATTGATGGACAGAAAGGACTGACAGATTAACTCCAATTCATGGTTCCGGCGCGTAAGCATTTCGTTTTTTTGTTTCAGCGCACGGTTTTCAGTCTGCAGCCGCTTGGCAGTAAGTGTTTTCGTGGCAACTTTCGGGGATGAAGATGGGGGTTGGGCTTTAGGCATTATCAGGGCCTGTGCGTCTGCTGCATGTGTCCACTTGAGTAATGGAGATCATTATGATGCCTGAATGCCAGAATAGGCCACCATCCAGGGCAAAAGTCAATTAAAATGTCTTTGCTTCTCGCTCATGTATCGATTGTCTTTACAATTCATTTGCGGTAAAATTATTTCTATTTGATTTAATCACTAATAGTGGATACTTGGCATCTTGCCCCAATGGTACTGACACCTAATCGAAAAAGGAGTTCAAATTTGATGAAAAAGACGGTTTGGCTGCTGATGGCAATCGCTGGCGTTTTCCTGTTGGTATCCTGTGGCGGAAAATATGACGACGCCGAGGCGGTGCTGAGCGACTATGCAGATGCCATGGAGGCTTATGTGGCAGAGATGGAAAATGTTGGCAGTGCCGACGATGTGGCCAAAGCGATGACCGCATACACCGAAAAACTGACTGCGCTGACACCGCGATTACAGAACGTTTACGAAACCCTCCCTGAACTTAAATCGGGTAAGGATTTTCCTGAAGAGCTGGAAAGTGTTGCCAAGCGGATGGAAACCGTGGCCGGGAAATTGCAGTCAAGCATGATGAAAACCATGCAGTATATGATGGACCCCGCAGTTCAGCAAGCCATGACCGCCCAGGCCCAGGCCATGGCCAAAACGGGTCAGTAACGTGGCG
Source organism: Desulfosarcina ovata subsp. ovata (assembly GCF_009689005.1). Lineage (NCBI taxonomy): Bacteria > Pseudomonadati > Thermodesulfobacteriota > Desulfobacteria > Desulfobacterales > Desulfosarcinaceae > Desulfosarcina > Desulfosarcina ovata. Next base: position 582,489 of record NZ_AP021879.1, read on the forward strand.
GCTTCCCGGCATCTTCCCCGGGTCAAAAAAATCTCAGAGCTAACCGACCAATTGATCGGATCACTTCGTCACCTGCGGTTTTCCGCTCCGGTGACGCACATTTACAACCCGCTGGTCTATGCCCGCGACGGGTATGAGCGCTATCTCCGCCGCTTTGGCAGCACCACCAAAGCGGTGGTGCTGGTGGGCATGAATCCAGGCCCATTTGGTATGGCCCAGACAGGGGTGCCGTTTGGCGATGTCGAGATGGTTACCGGATGGATGGGCATTCATGCGTCGGTTGAACAGCCGCGGGCCCCCCATCCCAAACGACCCGTTTTGGGCTTTGCCTGTAGGCGCAGTGAGGTCAGCGGCCGGCGTCTATGGGGCTGGGCCAGGCAACGATTCGGGACAGCCGATAATTTTTTCAGCCGTTTTTTTGTGCTGAATTACTGCCCCTTGGTGTTCATGGAAGAGAGCGGACGGAATCGTACTCCGGACAAACTCCCGGCATCAGAAAAGAAGGGACTGTTCGCCATTTGTGATCACGCACTGCAGCAGGCCATTGAAATATATCGACCGCAATGGGTGATCGGTATTGGCGGCTTCGCAGAAAAGCGGGCAGTGGCGGCCCTAGTGGATATGGAGATTCGTATCGGCCGAATCAGCCACCCCAGCCCGGCAAATCCCCGGGCCAACAAGGGGTGGGCCAATTTGGTGGAAACGGAACTCTCAGCCATGGGGGTCGACTGGTTATCTGAATAGGTAAACCGTACCCATCATACCAGGCCCGGTCACCGTTTTTTCGTCCGGACCGGACGATGCAAAATCAGATGCCTCAACCACCGGCAGACGGTTTACAGGCCGGTGGGGCGAACCCCCCCGATCCGGTAGGGATTCCATTGGGCCGGACCGATCCGACCGACATCAGCTTCTGGACATCCGCGCACTGGCATACCGGGCAGACCGGCATTTCTTCGTCTGAAGAGAAAACCAATTGTTCAAATTGATGGCAGCAGGCTTTGCACTGGTACTCGAAAATGGGCATTATTCAGGCTCCTTAAAAATTTTTCCAAAACATAATCGTCGCCAGCCCCAAGTCAAGTGTTTCGATATGCATCAACACAAATAAGAAAGCAAGCGTGGGTTCATTTGCCACCCGTCTGTAGCATGCTAAAAAGCAGTTGACAATATCCGGGATGAGTATGATATGAACAACAGTTCATGCAAAACAGGAAATGATTGAAGACGGATTTACAGATGATGGTTTCAGCAAACGGGAAAATTCGGTTCTGGTGGTGGTGCTCCCTTAATGGGTGTGCCTGCTGGATCCCCTTTGCGTGAAACCAAACCGGTTTCAAAAACAAACAAACGGACCTTCGGGCAAGCGCCCCGCGGTCCGTTTTTATTTTCATAGGGCCGTAAAAAGTGCCACGCCATTTTAAGGTCCAACCCCCTTAAAGGAGGCAAACAATGCTGGTCGTCATGGATGTTTCCGCTACACCGCAGCAAATCGAACAGGTGGTCAAGGTCATTGAATCAAGAGGATGTACGGCGCGGCCCATTCCGGGCGGTGACCGGGTCTCCATTGGCGTATTGAACAACAGGGGACCTGTGGATGCGTCCATGTTCATCGGTCTGCCCGGCGTCAAGGATGCGGTGCCCATCACCAAACCCTACAAACTGGTCAGCCGTGAAACCAAGGCAGGCGACACATTGATTCAGGTGGGCGAGGTGACCATCGGAAATGGTCATTTAACCATCATCGCCGGACCGTGTGCCATCGAGAGCGAGACACAGGCCATCACGATCGCCGGATATGTGAAAAAGGCCGGCGCACACCTGTTCCGTGGCGGGGCCTTCAAACCGCGTACATCGCCGTACTCTTTTCAAGGGCTTGGTGAGGAGGGACTCAAGATTCTGGCCAAGGTTCGCGAACGGACCGGAATGCCGGTGGTCACGGAAGTGATGGATTTTCCGACCTTTGATCAGGTGGAGCATTATTCTGATGTGCTTCAGATCGGAACCCGCAACATGCAGAATTTCAGCCTGCTCAAACGGGCCGGCGAGTCCTACCGACCGATCCTGCTTAAACGGGGTATGGCCGCCACCATTGAGGAGTGGCTCATGGCCGCCGAATATATCATGGCCCAGGGTAACCATCAGGTGATCCTGTGCGAGCGCGGCGTGCGAACCTTTGTTCACCACAGCCGCAACACCCTGGACCTTTCCGCCGTGCCGGTGGTCAGGAAAGAGAGCCACCTGCCCATCATCGTCGACCCCAGTCATGCAGCCGGCCGGCGGGATCAGGTGCTGCCGTTGTCCCGGGCGGCGGTGGCGGCCAATGCCCATGGCCTCATGGTCGAGGTCCACCACCAGCCGGAAAAAGCGCTCAGTGACGGCGCCCAAAGCCTCTATCCGGACCAGTTCGATATCCTTTGCCGGCAGGTGACGGACATTTTTGCTGTTTCCGGCGGCCAGGAGCCGTTTTAGGCGGGTATCAACGTGCCCCGATGGATTCAATGATCCATGGCGGGGCACGTTGAGCGCTGCGGTCCTATTTTTTTGATCCCCGTTGCACGTAGCGAGCCTTGGCCCCCAAGGTTACTTTTCTCAAGCGGACCGATTTGGGGGTGACTTCCACGCGCTCATCGTCACGGATGAAATTGATGGCCTGTTCCAGAGTCATGGGACGAATCGGCGCCAGGATGACGTTTTCATCTTTTCCCGATGCACGCATATTGGTGAGCTTTTTCTCTTTTGTGGGATTGACGTTGATATCCGATTCGCGGTTGTGCTCGCCAATGATCATGCCTTCGTAAACCGGATCTCCGGGCTGGAGGAAAAGGCGGCCCCGCGGTTCAAGGTTGTACAGGGCATAGGGAACGGCATTGCCTGACCGGTCCGATACAATGGATCCGGTAAAGCGGCTGGGAAAATCCCCCCGGTAGGTTTCGTATCCCAGGAAATAGGAACTCATGATCCCGGTTCCCCGCGTGTCGGTCAGAAATTCGTCACGGTATCCGATCAATGCCCGCGAAGGAATCGAAAATTCGATGCGCACCCGTCCGGTACCGGTGTTGGAAAGGTTCATCATCTTGCCTTTGCGCACGGATAGTTTCTCCGTTACCACCCCCATGAACGCCTCATCACAATCCACGAAAAGCCGTTCGATGGGCTCCTTGACCACTCCGTCTTCTTTTTTTAGAATCACCTCGGGCCGTCCCACGCAGAATTCAAAATCTTCCCGGCGCATGGTCTCGATGAGGATGGCCAGCTGAAACTCACCGCGGCCTTTGACCAGTATGGAGTCCCGGTCACTAACCGTTTCCACCTGAATGGCCACATTGAGCAACGTCTCCTTTTTCAACCGTTCGCGGATTTTGGCGGATTGGACATAGCGACCCTCCCTGCCGGACAGCGGTCCGTCATTAATGGTAAAGAGCATGGAGACCGTCGGCGGATCCACGGTGATCCGAGGCAGTGAAAATGGGGCGTCATCGGTACAGATGGTATCCCCGATGGTCACTTCGTCAATCCCGGAGAGGATGGCGATTTCTCCGGCGGTTACCGTTTCGACGGGGGTAATGTCCATTCCTTCGTATACTTGCAGGCGGGTCACTTTCAGGGGGCGATGGCTGCCGTCGGCATCGATGCAGATCAGACGGTGTCTGGATTCGGCCTTCCCGCCGACCACCCGGCCGACGGCCAGGCGTCCCAGGTAATCGGAATAACCAAGATCGGAGACGAGCATTTGAAACGGTGCGTCGGTTTTGAACCGGGGTGGGGGGACCTCAGCGAGAATGGCGTCGAACAGAAGATGCAGATCATCGGCCAGCCGATCGGGGGCGGTGCCGGCCACCCCATCACGTCCAATGGCGTAATACAAAGGGAATTCCAGTTGGTCTTCGTCGGCGCCCAGATCGATAAGGAGGTCATACACCTGGTCCAGTACCGCCGCCGCACGGGCATCCTTGCGGTCGATCTTATTGATCACCACAATGATTTTCAATTTTGCCTGAAGCGCCTTTTGCAGCACGAAGCGGGTTTGCGGCAACGGTCCTTCGGATGCGTCCACCAGCAGGATGGCCCCATCCACCATGGAAAGGGCGCGCTCGACCTCACCGCCGAAATCGGCATGGCCCGGTGTATCCACAATGTTGATTTTAATCCCCTGGTAAACCACGGAACAGTTTTTGGCAGCAATGGTGATGCCCCGTTCACGCTCCAGGTCCATGCGATCCATGACGCGTTCATCCATCTGCTGGCCCTGTCGGAAAAGGCCACTTTGGCGGAACATGGCATCCACCAGAGTGGTTTTGCCGTGGTCGACGTGAGCAATAATGGCAATATTGCGAATCTTGTCGTTGGTAGAAAAAGACATGCGTGCTCGTTTCATGAGATTGGCAGCAAGCCGCCGGTTTTTGGTTAAATGGGCAATATATCCATTCGCGGACAGAATACAAGATATCGCCCGCATGATATTTTACCGGACCATGGGAAATCTTTCTGGCTGCGTTCGGATGGAAACAGATGATTGGATGGGAAGAAGGTGCTGTTGACCGGATCGGGTCAGGGTCGTTTCAAACGGCAAACACCCTTGGGCTGGTGGCTGGGAAGCCTGACGTCCAAATTGTCCTTCAGGGACGGACTCACAGCCGGTCGGGGCCCGTCATCTTTCTGAAAGGCGATCCGTTCGCGCTGCTCGGCCATCAGGAGCGGGGGGGCAATGGTGCAGTGAAGCCGCAGAACCGTTTTCCGATTGGTTTGCCGGGCCACAACACCGTTGATCGGCGTACTGCGGCCGCTGGCAAAAATAATTTCGCCCTGCACGGTCTGCCCCGGGGAATACACACCCACGTAGCCCAGGCTGACACCGGTTTCCGAAACATCCAGTACCGGGCAGGTGAACGCCGGTGCCGATTGAGGTCCCCCACTGTTCTCGATGAAGACCGGATGCGGTGGATGGTCAAACTGAATGCGATACTCGCTACGCTTTTCCTTTATGTGCGCTGCTTTGGTGCCGTTAACCGCTTCACCGGGCCGTCGCCACAGGGACCGGATCAACCGTGAAAGGGTGATCAGTGCAAGGATGACGCTGATCAGCATGATGGCTGCAAAATAATAGCGACCATGCACGGAGGTGGTAAGAAAAGATGATTCACGGGCGACCAGCACCGCTACGGCCACTGCCGAACTGAGTATCAGGGTGATCAGGTTTGTTTTCATTTTAAATTCTATTTTAATTGCCTTCATCAACTGGCGGTAAATTTTCCGAAATGGTTTGAACCACTGTGTTGATTACTTCTTGAGCATCTGCACTTTTAACCACCACAGCATCGGCACCGGCAGAAAGCGCTCGCTGACGGGTTGCTGCATTATCGTCTGCAGTAAACAGGATCAGCCGCGTCCTGTTCAGTTCAGGCGTTTGACGCACTTTCTCACAGATTTCTATTCCGGAAAAAACCGGCAACATAAAATCGATCACGGCGGCAGCAGGCCGCAGACGAAGGATCAACTTAAGGCCGGCAGTACCGTTGGCCGCGGTGTGGGGAACAAAGCCGGCCTTTTGGAACAGACGTGTGTAGAGTTTGACGATAACCGGATTGTCATCGACGATTACCACATTGCGGATTGGCGCAGGTTCCTTCGACGGCTTGTTGCCCGGCTCTTGGTCCGCTTGTATCACCAGCAGCACATCGCCATCCTTTAAGACCTCGTTTTCCCCGGGTAAAAGGCAGTCTCGATTCCCTCGACGCAACCCGAGAACGGCCCCTCCCAGTTGGTGAGCCGCGTGGGAAATGGATGTATCGATAAGTGGGTTGTCAGTTCCCAGGGAGATCCAGCGGGGGGTATGGACAACGTCAGCGAAAGCGCACACATCGTCGTGTTGACCGGTGGCCAGGAGCATTTCATGGGCAATCTGAGTGCCGGCTGTGGTAAACGGCGAGATCACCTTGTCGGCACCGGCTTTAAGGAGTTTGTTTTCCACATTGGGATCGTTGGCTCTGGCGATAATGCGCAGGGTGGGGTTCAGTTCCCGGGCCGTCAGCACCAGAAAAACGTTTTCCGGATCAGAGCCCAATAACGCCAGCAGTCCGCGGGCCTCCTTAATACCGGCGTCCAACAATATTTGTTCCCGGGTAGCATCCCCTTCAAGATACAATTGACCATCAACGCCCACTTCCGCTCCCGGCGCCTGATCCACAATTACAAAATCGGACCTTGCGGCAACAAACTGAGAAGCCGCTGCGTGGCCAACCCGGCCAAAACCGCAAATGATCTGATGCCCTTTGAGGCTCTGAATCCGTCGATGCATTTTTCGTTTCTCCGCCCGGCCGCTCCACGTATTTTCCAGTAGTGATTCTCCAAGAGCCCGGCCGGCAAATGCAAGGCCAATAATGCTTGAAAATATCAATGCAATGGAAAATCCCTGCCCCTTGGGTGAAAGCGGTATGATTTCACCATATCCGACCGTTGAAATGGTGATCACGGACATGTAGAGTCCCTGGAAGAACGTGTATCTTTCCAGTTGCATATAGCCAAACGTGCCACCCAAAACGATGCTGATCAGGATTATGGTAGCGGCGATGATTTTTTTTCTGGAACTCATTTGACGGCCCGCTTCTGGCAATTTTCCTGTTTTGATCACTATCGGCAGAACCGCGAAATCTCTTGAGGCAAGGGGAGGTAGTGGCGTCACCAGCCGGCAATTGCCCGTGGCGCCACCGTTGGGGGTATAATGATTATGATCGGCTACCGTCCGCCAATTATGGTCGACTATGTTTCGGCAACGATGGCCTCGATTTTTTCCCAAATGAACTGGGCCACTTCTTCGGCCGAATTGGTTTCGATCACCGCCAGGTCTTCGCAGAGTTCGGAAACGGTTTCCTCATCGATTTCGGTGATTCTATTGATCAGGAAATTATCCACCTCACCGCCGGCGGGAAGCAGGCCGCAGGCCCCGATGGCACCAATGAACTGCCCGTCCACAGAAATTGGCACCACGATTTTCATTAGCCCGGCATCGCATTCCTCGATAACCGGCCTGCCCTCTTCCCTGGCCTGATTGGCCAGATTCATGTGTGCCACGGCACAAATAAACGCCTGACCCTTGTCCGTGGCTTTGATTGCCGGGCAGAGGCGGTTGACCCACACCTTATTGTCGGTAATGCGGATTCCGTCGGTATTGAAAACATTGGATTCCAGGCCCGAACGGGCGTGGATCTCATTTTCCAGTTCAACCCATTTTTCCAGGGGCAGCAAATCGGTCAGTTGCACCATTTGACTCCTTGTTTGATTTTGTCGGACATGCTTCGCGTCCGCTGTAGCAACATTTTTTCATTGGGCAGGAAAAGCGCTTTCCGCCAGCCACGCTTTCAGGCGCTGCATGCCGGTGTCAATGGAGATGTCGGCCGAGTAGCCCAAATCCCGTTTGGCCGCGGATATATCAAACCAGTGGGCGGTGGCCAGTTCACGGGCCACGAAGCGGGTCATGGGTGGTTCATTTTTGATGCCGAAAAAACGATACCCCCACTCTAAGAGCGTTGCCATGACGTAGGCCATTTTGGATGAAACCCTGCGCTTGACCGCAGGTTTACCGCCCGCCACCAGAATGCGGTTAATCATATCCCACAACCGGATGGGGGCGTCATCACTGATAAAATAGACCTGACCGGACAGCGCCGGATTGTTTTCCAGCGCCTCCATGGCCAGAACGTGGGCCTTTGCTGCGTTGTCAATGTAAATGGTATCCACCCGGTTACGACCATCACCCACCTGACGCAGACGGTCGGCCCGGGCGGTGATTCGCGGAACCAGGTGGTTGTCCCCCGGCCCCCAGATAAGATGGGGGCGCAGGGTGATGGTCCGAAGATTTTCATCGGCGGCCGCCCGCACCGCCCGCTCGGCCTTGGCTTTGGTCCACGGATACGGCGCGTGGTATCGGGGCGGGTAGGGGACCGACTCATCCACTCCCTGCATGTCGCCGCCGTCAAACACCACGCTGGGGCTGCTGGTGTAGATCAGCATGGGCACCCGGCAGGAACTGCAGCCGGTAATCACATGGCGGGTACCGGTTACATTGATACGAAAATATTCCTTAGCAGCGCCCCAGACACCAGCCTTGGCGGCCACATGAAAAACAGCGTCCTGACCGCGAACCGCATCTTTTACCGCACCGGCATTGCCGATATCGCCGCGCAGCTGTTTCACTCCAAGGGTATCCAGATGGGGATAGCGCTGGCGAGAAAAGCTGGTTACCCGGTGTCCTTTGGCGACCAGTAGGCGCACAATGGCACTGCCCAAAAAGCCACCGCCGCCGGTAACCAGGATGTTTTTGCCGGGATGGTTTCCGGCAGACGTGTTGGTTTGCGGGGATCTCATTGGGAAGACTCCATTTTCAACTGTTTTGCCGCCCAGACGGCAAGTTTTTCCCTGAAAATTTTCGAGTTGTGACGGATGTCCACCGGAAACGCACGGTGAAAAAGGATAGTATCGATATCCTCGGTAATGGGACTGGTCCGGGCCAGTTCCAAGAGCTCAGTTTTCAATCCCGCTTTATCCTTGCCGCGATCACCGGATTCCAGTTCAATACAAATCACGGCATGCTTGTGTCCCTTGGGGCCGACGCCGACCAGGGCACTGCGGAACACCCGGGGATGATTGTTGAAAATGGCTTCGCAGGGAATCGTGAAAAGGGTGCCTTTTTCGGTCGTCACCCGGTGGCTTTTGCGTCCGCAAAACCAGATGCGGCCCTTTTTGTCCATCCAGCCCAGATCGCCCATGCGGTGCCAGACGGTGTCGCCGTCATGGATTTTGGCCAGGCGGTCATCCCTGGGGCGTTCGTAATAGCCGCGCGTGACCTGCTCACCACGAACGACGATTTCCCCGGTTTCTCCCTCCGGCATGACCAGATCATCGGTCCAGATCGCGATCGGTCCATCGCTGATCTGGATAATGCGCACATCCACACCGGTGATGGGGCGACCCACACACATGCCGAACCCCTGTTCGCTGAGTTTACGGGTTTTATTCAGGATCTCATCACTGCCAAAGGCGCTGACCGGCATGGCTTCGGTGGCGCCATAGCCGGTATGGATCCGGGCGTCTTCCACGAGCAGGCCGGAGAATTGTTCGATATTGGCCGGCGTGGCCGGTGCACCGGCGGTGATGATCCGTTTCAGGGGCGGCAGCTTGATACCTTTATCCGTACCGTAAAGGCCTACCCGATTGAGCAGTGCCGGTGAGGCAAACATGTTGGTCACACCGTGATTGACGATGGCCTCGATAATTTTTTCAGGGTTGACCCGGGCCGGTTTGGTGGGATCCATATCTGGTATAATGGCGGTCATGCCCAACGCCGGGTCGAACAGGGCGAAAAGGGGAAAGGTGGGCAGATCGATCTCGCCAGGGCCGATGCCGAACTGATCACGGATATTGCGGACTTGGGCATCGAAAACACCGTGGGTGTAAAAGACGCCTTTGGCCGGACCGGTGCTCCCGGTGGTAAACAGAATGGCGGCGATCTCATCTGCCGTTGTCTGGGCCATGGGGTAGGGATCCCACTGTTTTTTGCGCACCTGACGGAGGGTGGGGCCACTCCAGAACCAGCGGGGACCCACGGTGACGGCGGTCGTTATGGTAGTAAAATATTTCGGTGCCAATGTGCGCAGCAGATGCGCCCGGGGGATGCCGATCAATGCCTGGGCCCGGCTCTCCTTAAGGCAGCCCAGCATCCGCATTACCCCCATGCCCGGATCGACCACCACCGGAACGGCGCCGACTTTAAACAGGGCGAAAACCAGGGCGAAAAAATCAAGGCTGGGTTTGACCATCAAAATGGTGCGCACCCCGCGACTGATGCCGATACCGTCCAGTCCCTGGGCCATGCAGTCCGATTCGATGTCCAGCTGGCGAAAAGTGAGGTGGGTATAGGCGATCCGTCCCTGGCGGTCCTTGGCATACGGATAGACGACCGCGCGTTGATAAGGCTGGCTGCGGGCCATCTTGCGCAGATAGGTGGCCACGTTGACAACGCGGCGATCGGTATTTTCCGTTGCTGAATACATAGTTAATTAAATGGGTTGTGTTTATAAAATTAATAAAATGGTTTAAAATTATGGTTACGCGTTGCCTTTTCCTATGGATCACACGGGGTGCCGCACCAGAAAATCCTTGATCAGCGAAGCGATCCGTTCGGGCACATCTTCCAGCAGATAGTGACCGGCGTCATCGAAAAGATGGTTTTCGGCATCGGGAAACCGCCGGCACCAGGCCTGGTAGTAATCCAGATCAAAAACAAAATCGTGGCGTCCCCACAAAATCAGCATGGGCCTCTGACGCAGACCGGACAATTGCCGCTGGGTCCGGTCAACGATGTCAAACCCGGGATCGCCCGGCAGCAGGGGGATGTCCTGCACAAAGCGAAGCGTGGCCAGCCGGTTCTGCGGGCTGTTGTAAGGCGCCAGCAGCCCCCGTTTGACATCAGCGGACAGCCTTTTGTGGGGCGCCATATACAGCGCCCCGCGGGCGAACAGGTTGCCATACAGTACGGCCGGTGTCGACAGGTGTTTCAAATTGCGGATAAGCCAGAGACGTAGCGGGATGCCTTTGCTGCCCGGCGGGAAAAAAGCGGCTGTGTTGGTGACAATCAAACGGGCTACCCGCTGGGGATGGGCCACGGCCCAGGCCATGCCAATCATGCCGCCCCAGTCGTGGACCATCAGGGTCACCCGGTCCAGCCCCAGGTGATCCATCAGGGCGCCAAAATCCGCCACACGGCTTTCCAGAGAAAAATTGTACTGCCGATCATCGGGCTTGTCAGACAGGCCGCATCCCATGTGATCCGGGGCAATGGTTCGATGGGTTCCCGACAGGGCCTGGATGATGTGTCGAAAATAGAAAGACCAGGTGGGGTTGCCGTGCACCATGACCACCGGGTCGCCTTGCCCCTGGTCCACATAGTGATAACGCAGGCCGCCGCGATCGATAAAACGGGACTGAAACGGATAAAGATCCTGATAATCACGCGGATCGACCGGTTTTCCAGAGATGTTCATGACGTTGTTGCCCCAGTCGCCGGAACCAGCGCCAAATCGAAGTTTTCCATTTTGTAAATGGCCAGGCCGTCTACCCAGAGCAGACCATCGGCGCGAATCACCGGTGCGGGGCCGTCCTTGATTTGGGTGACGCTGGCTTCGACCACAACGGTTTTGTTTTTGGGGATAATCTGGCCGCGATAGCTCCAGCTGTGGCGACTGCCGTCCAGCAGACGAAATCGATGGCTGTTGGTCAATTCCGGCCATCGTCGGATAGCAAATGTTTTCAGGAGCTGAAGGAACGATTCCAGCCCAAGCGATCCGGGGCAGACCGGATCCTGGTAAAAGTGGGCCTTAAAAAACCATTCGTCCGGGTCGACCCGTTTGCTGCCGCGAATATACCCCAGGCCCGCATGGCCGCCATCGGGCAGATAGCAATCAATCCGGTCGATCATCAACAGCGCCTTGCCCGGCAGCGCCAGGTGGTCGATGTGCGGCGGCATACCCTCGGCGTCCGCCGGTGTCAGGGGAAAGTCAACCGGCAGCCGTTCGGTCTCCTGATCATGGCCGGCAAAAGGGGACAGTGTTTTGACCAATGGATCGGCCATTCCCAGGCCCTTTTGCTGGGTCAGGGCCGGGGCCGAAAAAAAGCCGAAATAGGTGTCGCCAGTATACACGGGCTGCCCCCCGCCCAGCACTTCAAAATCGAAATTCTCGATGATCATCTCGGCCGCTTCACTCACTTTGGTCATGCGGCAACGCATGGTCAGGGTGCCGCTGTCAGGGGTGACCTGGCGGTGCCAGACGGCGCTTCCGCCCAGGTTGCGGAATTTCAGGTCCTGCTGACTGTGCAGGGCCGAGCCGGCATAGGCGGCCAGCCAGCCGCAGGGCTGCAGGGCGATTTCCAGCAGCACGCAAAAAGGCATCACGCCGCTGCGGTCGGCAGCAAAGTACCACGCGGCCGTCGGGATGTCATACTCGGCCGTCACCCAGCCGTCCGCCTTGAGTTCCCAGGCAGGCGGCTCCACCCGAACCACGCGATCCATGAAACAGTACGGCGGGCCGGGCAGGCGGGCAATGGTGCGCTGGCTGTCGAACACGCGGTAAGGCTCACCAAAGGCCTCGGATGGCTTGCCCACGGCAAAGGAGAGGATGGACGCGCGGTCGTAAAGCGGCGTGTGCGTTTTTTGCTCAAGCGCACCCCGTTGCCGCCAGGCGTCCTCGATCTCCTGGCCGGTCACCCCGGTCATTTTCATGGACATATCTTTGAAAAAGACGATCGGACGACCATCGGCAAACATGTGAGCATCGGCAATCACATACGGTTCCGGTCCATAGCCGATCTCGCTGATCTGGATTTCATAGTGCACGTGGGCCGTTTTCGGCGTTACCGGTCCGCGGCATTTCAGCTGCGCCGCGTTGCCGACGACCGGTTCGTAGCACACACCCGGCTTGTCCGTGATCCAGCCCATGCGTTGGAGAAATACCCGCAGGGCATGGGCACAGCATTCGTACATGAGCGTTCCCGGCATGACCATGTCATCCACAAAGTGGCAGGTCAGGAACCAGTCGTCCGGATGGACGTCGGCCTCGGCCCGGATCAGTCCCAGACCGTAGCGCCCGCCGGCGGGATCCAGATCGATAATGCGGTGGATCAGGCGCATGCGGCCGTCGGGCAGCCACAGGGATTGCGCCAGTTGGACGCCGGCAAAGCGCTCGCCGAAACAGCCGGCCAGATCACCGCGCCGCAACGCCTCCACCTGGGCGTCGGTAAAGGATTCACGCTCCATGGGCACGGGGGATTGCCAGCCCGGCGGACATTTTCCCGCTGTCGGTTGTCGTTCCCGCTCGGTGAGGATGATGCCGCCGGAATTTTCCACCTCGGCCTCGGTAAAAAAACCGGCACAGCCATCCCGCATGGTGATCAGATGGTCGTTTCCGATATAGCCTTCGAAACGGAAAAAAAACATCCACGTTTCGCCCTGGCGCACGAAACGGTCAATGGCGATCTCGTAGCGAATCGTATCTCCGGGCCGGGGCAGCCCCCGGTGAAAGGTGATCACCGCATCCAGCAGGCGGTAAGCGCGCTGGCCTTTGACCTGGTGGTCGATGCCCAGATAGGCGCCCAAGAAAAGATCGGCCTGCCCGGCCTCGACGCTGATGCATACCGGTGCACGCTCACCGTCCAGATACCAGGCACCGGGCCGCACATCGTGCTCGGTCACCACCCGGCCAGCACCCATGGAGAGCATCTCGCCCTCCACGCTGAGGATGCGGTCGACCAGCATCAGCGGCTCGTCGGGCAAACGCACCCGGACCCGGTGAGTATCCACAACGTCAAAGGCCGGCCCCAGCATACGGCCCACGCTGCCGATGGCAAACTCCATGCACATGTCGCGATCGAAGGCCACCACGGATTGATCCGGCGTGGCTGGCCTGTCGCCCTTTGCCTCAACCGGTACCCGGGGGCTCGCTGGCGATGGGTCGACGGTGTTATCGTTCTGCACACGAGCACCCATCCCTAACAATCGATTCTGCAGATCAAAGGCGTCGGCAAAACTTTGCGTCAACTGCTCTGACAACTGCAGAAACTGTTCGTGGGCAGCGGCCGTGGAGGCCATGGTTTGCTGGGCGGTATCCATCAATGCGGTCCAGGGGTTGCCTGATTGTTCGGGAGAAGGGGCTTCTGCCGACGCCGGTGGTGGCGGTGCCGGATTCTGAACAGGGGTAACCTCGGATGCTTCCGCGGATTCAGGCGACGCGGCAGGCATCATTTTCCTTTTTGGCGGTTTTGTCGGGGCCGGCAGTCTGGGGTTGAGCATCTGACCGCCGACGTTTACCGTTACCGTGGATTTTTTTACCGGTGTCATCTGATCCTCCCCGGATTCAACGATGCCTTCATAAAGGGGGTTCAGGTCCAGGGGGATACGTTCCACCACCAGTCGGCCCAGACAGCGAAGCAGGGCCGCGATTTCGCTTTCACCGCTGTGGTTGGCGGCCACCGCCAGATGATCCTGGCCATCCAGGATACGGTCGATCATGCGCGTACACGAGGCCCGGGGTCCGGCTTCAACAAAAATACGAATTCCATCCCCATAGGCCCGCTTAATCGTACGCGTGAAGTCAAAACCGTCAACGGCTTGTTTTTCTATTGAATCAGCAATTTTGTCAGCCGTTACCGCATAGGGTGCGGCCCAGCTGCAACTGTAAACCGACAGGCCGGAACGGGGTGTGGTGGGGAAATGATGCAGGTCCCGATACTCCCTGGCCACGGGAAGGGCCGCATCGCAATGAACGGTCACCACGCCATCCAGAAAAATCGCCTGGCAGCCCAGGGCCCCGATGGCCGTTTCAATCGCCGGACGAAGACCTCCGATCACGCATTCGTCAGGCGAGTTGACGATCAAGAGGCGCACGTTGGCCATGGCGTCGATTGTGGCACGGACCTGGTCAGCCGGGCGGTTGACCACGGCCACCTGCCAGTCCACCGGGGTCTCGTCGGGTATCTTCCAGGCCTGGCGCAGGGCGCGGCAGGGGCCGGCCAGTTGGGTGGAAAAAAGATCGGTGGCCTGCATGCGGGCCAGCATATCCCCACGATCGGCCCACACATCATGGGCGAACAGGGCCGCGGATTCTCCCAGGCTGTAGCCGATAAGGGCGTCGGTGGGCACGGCAAATCGTTTGAGGATGCGGGTCATCAGACCACCGTAAACCACCTGGGCAAAGATCATGTTCAGGATATCGGCCTTGAGCCTAAGATTTGCTTCCTGCTGCCAGCCTGCGGACCAGTCTTGACCCCATGGCATCAGGTGCCAGGGACGCATCTGGGTTTTCAAGCGCTTTGTATCGCGATCCATTCCATCCAGGATGTCGGGGAAGCGCAGGGCTAGGTCGCGGCCCATTTCCAGGTAATGGTTGCCCGATCCCGGATAGATCATGGCGATGGGGGTCTGCTTTCCCATGGGCTGGCTGCGGTAAAAGACCCTTTTTGAGCGTGGATCGGATGCTCCGTTGTCAACGGCCTGGCGGGCCTGGGCAATGATTTCGGGACCGTTGCCGTCAGGACCGATGATCAGCGCAATGGCCAGTTTGTGGTCGCTGTCCGGTGGGTGGGTGTCCAGCCAGCGGGCAGCGGCAATTTCAAGGCGCCCCTGGCTGGCGGTTTCAAGATGCGTGTTCAGATCGGAAAGACCGGCGATCAGTTTGTTCGGCGCATCTCCGGTGACCACAAACAACCCCGGCAGTGCGTTGCCCATGGGTATGGGATGGCTGCGATGCATTTCCGGAAGGATGCTTTCCTCTTCCTGCAGAAGCACATGGCTGCAAGTGCCGTCCACGGTCATGGTGCAGCTGATCGCAGTCCGCGGTCCCTGATCCCGGTTCCGATACCAGGGCTGGCAATGCCGGGGAATATGAAACGGGATCGCCGGGTCGATTGAATCCGGCAGGCGGGTAAATCCGGGCAAAGGCGGCAGGGTGCGGCGGTACAGGCAAAGGGCGGTCTTGGCCAGGGCCAGGAGGCCGTCGGCCGCACCAGTATGCCCGCAGACCGGTTTTGTGGCGCCAAGGGCGATGGCGTTTTCAGGCCCGGCGGCGACGTGGCCGTTAAAAAAACGGCTCAGGGCGTTGAGCTCGATCTGGTCCTGATCGGGAAGGCCGGCGCCGTGGGCCTCCACATAGGAGAGCTGCTCGGGCCGAACCGGACTGTTGGCGAAACAGTGTTCAAGGCTACGGGAGTAAACCTTCCCGTCAACCCGGCCGGTGGCCGGATTATTTCCAGCGGCGCTGCCAATGCCACGGATGACCGCGTAGATGCGGTCTTTTTGGGCACGGGCCAGGGAGAGCGGTTTGAGCACCAGGGCCACACCGCCGTCGCCGGGCAGGGTGCCGTCGGCATCCGCATCAAAAGGTCGGATACGATTGCTGCGCGAGAGCGGCAGCACAGAATCCATGCGCACCACACTGCGTCCTTCGGCAAACAGATCCACAGCCCCCACCAGCATGGCATCGGCTTCCCCCTGCTGCAGCCGGTCGACAGCCACCCGGAGGGCCTTGATGCCCGAGGCGGTATCGGCGGAAACCACAAAACTGGGACCACCGAAGCGGAATTCGCGGGCCATGCGGCTGGCCACGATACCACCCAGAGCGCCCATCACGCGCGGTGCGGTCAGGGGCGGGCCGCACCCGTCACGCAGCGCGGAGAGATACGAATCCATATCTTGATCGTCGATCGCGATCCCAAATTGGGTACGCCAGCGCTGCAGGGCCGAGAAAAGCTGCCAGCGCAGGTGGAAATTGGTGGATTCGAAATCAAAGTTGATTCCAACCACCACCCCCATGCGCGTTCGCGATTCGCGTAAGGGGAGGCCGGCATCGCCCAACGCGGCCGCCCCGGTTTTCAGGGCCAGAAGTTGCTGGGGCAGGATGGCATCGATCTCGTTGGGGGGAATCTGGAACTCGCCGATGCCGACATCAACCTGCCCAAGATACGCCCCATGGGGATCGAAGTCGTTCAATGCGGCGGCATAGACCGCATCGGCCCCTTTCCAGCGTCCGGCGGGTCGCTGGCCGATGGCGCTGAGGCCATTGAAAATGGCTGCTTCGAATGCGCTTACCCTGTCCAGCGAACCGGCATGCACCCCCATTCCCACGATGGCCACCGGCTCAAGTGGTTTTGGCGCCATCCGGGCATGCTCCACGCTGGATTGATCCCTGACCTGATCCTGCGGTTGACGGTTTTCCGGCCATTCCTCGAAAAGAATATGGGCATTGATACCGCCGAAACCAAAGGCACTCACCGCAGCCCGGCGTGGAATTCCGTTCTTCGGTGTTTCCCAGGCGGCTGCTTCGCTCTGCACCCGGAACGGACTGCCGGCCAGCGGGCTGTCCGGCGGGGCCGCTTCGAAATGGATCGAGGGCGGCAGCATGCGATGCCTGATGGCCAGAAGGATTTTGATCATCCCGGCAGCGCCGGCAGCGGTAAGCAGATGCCCGATCATCGATTTGACCGAACCGATGGCGCAGGTGCCGGCAGTTGCCGACTGCCCCTTCCACAGGGCCATCAGGCTTTCTATCTCAGTGGTGTCGCCGGCGCGGGTGCCGGTGCCGTGGCATTCGATCAGGTTCACGTCCGATGGTTGCCATCCGGCGGCAGCATAGGCCGCCTGCATGGCACGGAGCTGGCCCTGGCGTTCGGGTGCCAGCAGGTTGCCACGCATGTCATTGGACAGGCCAATGCCGTGGATCACCCCTAAAATGGTGTCACCATGGGTCAGTGCGTCGGTCAGGCGCTTCAACACCAAAATACCGACTCCCTCGCCGACCACCAATCCGTCCGCCCGGTGATCAAAGGGGGCACAGCGGCCCGATGCGGACAGGGCCTGGAGCTGACTGAAGCCGGTCTGGGTATAGAGGCATTCGGGACGGGAGACCCCACCGGTGACGACCATGTCCGTGCGTCCGGCAACCAGTGCATCACAGGCCAGCTTGACGGCGTAAATGGACGACGCACAGGCCGCATCGAGGGTGAAGCTGTCACCGCCGAACCCCATTTCAGCAGCCAGTAGAGCCGCCGGCAGGCCGTCCACGCGACTGGCCAGCGTTTCGGCACGGGAGAAATGGAACGGTTTGGCTGTGGTCTGAGGAAACAGCCGCCGCTCAATGGCCCTGCCCAGCAATTGCCGGGAGTAAGCGGACGCTCCATCCGTGGGCAGGGCGATGGCGGCCAGAATTGTATCGACCCGGCTGAAATCAACCTTGCCGGTCTGGCATCCGCCTACCGCCCGCTTTCCGGCCGTCAGGGTCAGCTGATGAACCGGATCCAGATGTCGCGTCAGATCCGGATCAAGAGAAAACCCATCGGGCTCGAAATGAAAATCATCAATCAGGCAGGCGTGGCGGGAGTAGGGACGATCCGGGGTGGTTGTTGATCTGAGGCGATCTTCAACCGGAGCGATCCAGCGTGACGGTGGGGCCGGACGAGACTGGTCGACACCACCGATGATGTTCTGCCAAAATATGTCCAGGTTCAGGGCGCCCGGAAAAATTCCGTCCATCCCGACCACGGCAATCAAGGACGTGCGATCCATATACAAAGCAACTTAAGGCGTTTCCCAAAGGCGGTTATATGACCTTGGGGGTTGTTGGTAAACGATCACTGGCCAAAAACATAATTACATACCCGCTTCCCGGACTTAACGCAATAACGAATACCAATTTTTACAGCGGGATATGCGATCGAATGGTATCGTTCACCGACCGGACCGGCTCCACTGGATTTACTTTGACAGCCACACCGGCTGGCGATATTCTCAATATGATACCTGAAAAAGGAGGGTAAGCATGAAAATTCATTTCAAACGCATTCTTTGTGCCACCGATCTTTCCGATTTTTCGAATCTGGCGGTGGCCCAGGCCATTGAAATGGCCAAGGAATTTGGTGCGCGGCTTTATATCTGTCACGTCATCGATCTGCCCATGGTCAGTATGCATGGTGCCGCCTTTGTCTATCCGGACAATCAGATCGAAGAGATGAAAACCGGCGCCATGGAGCAAATTAAAAGACTGGTGGGCGATAACGACTTGTCATGGGAGGCGATTGTCGAAACCGGCCCGGTATCCACGACCCTCTGCCGGCTGGCCGCAGACAGGCATGCCGATCTGGCCATTGTTTCCACCCACGGACGAACCGGAATCAAGCGGTTGTTCCTGGGGTCGGTCACCGAACGGTTGCTGCGCACCGTCGCCTGTCCGTTGTTGGTGGTCACGCCACCGGAAAAAGCCAGCGGTGGAGAGCAGCCATTCAAAGGATTTGGCTTTAAACAGATCCTGGTGGGCTGTGATTTTTCCAATGATTCGCAAAATGCGGTGGATTATGGATTCAGCCTGGCCCAAGAGTTCGAAGCAGCCATCCACTTGGTGCATGTGGTGGAACCGTTTGTCTATCGGGATACCATGCTGCCGGACAACACGGAAATTGAAACGCTGGATGCAGTCAGTGCGGGATCCCAGAAGCGTCTGGAAACACTGGTTCCCGAGGATGCTCACAACTGGTGCGAGGTCCATATTGCCAGTGAATCGGGAAAACCGTTCATGGCATTGAAGGCCTATGCCGACACCCATCAGATTGACCTGATCGTCCTTGGTGTGCGGGGCCACAGCCTGGTCGAGACCATGCTCCTGGGCTCCACGACCGACCGGGTCATCCGCGGTGTGGCCTGTCCGGTCCTGTCCGTTTGCCCCTTATAGATTTCCCTGAAATTATGTTATCAGCTGATGGAAAACCCTTTCCCCATCCATTTGTCGGCTGCAAAAACAGATCGCTAACCGGCCGGTATTGTTCATTCTGACTTAAAGGAATTATAGGCCCGGTCCGCTCCGCTGGCCAGCTGCCGATCATCGGGCAACCGGAAGACAAAAGGCAACCCACTGAAACCGATGACAGCGAAAATGACGAAGGTCTTTTCCAAACCGATCAGATCGGCGGCGATGCCCACGATGACCACCACCGCCGAGCGGGCCAGAAATGAAATCATCATGAACAGCCCGTTGGCCGCCGAGGGGCTTTCCACGGCACTCTCCTGAATCAGAGCCAGCATTACCGGTGTTGTGGAGAGCAGGGTGAAACCGGTCAACACCAGCATGACATAGGCGATCCACCCGTCCACCCAGACAAATGTCAGCAGGGATATGGGTGCCCCCAGAAGGGAAAACGTCAACATGCGCCGCCGCCCCATACGGTCGCTGAGGGTTCCGGCCACCATGACTCCCACAACACCGGCAATTTCGTAAATGGTCAGGCCGGCACCGGCCAGCCACAGGTTGCCGGTATGCATCACGATAAATGTCGGCAGAAAAGAGGCCATGCAACCGTGCATGAAGCCCCGGGCGACCAGGATGCCGGTTATCGGTTTGAGCACGGGGGCCATGTCGCGCCAGGTTTGCAGGAGCGGCACCGGAGTTCTGGATGCGGTGGTTACCGGCAGATCCCGCGTATTGAGGTACAGGATGAACGAACAGATAAAACTGATGCCCATGACCGGATAGAAACCGTCCAGCCCCATCAGGGCGACCGCACTGACCGCCGCCATGGGGCCTGCCGCCCGGGCCGCTTCCCCTCCCACCATGAAAAAGGACATTCCCATCCCTTTGCGGTTGCCGGCCATGCGGGCCACCACCACTGGCGCGGGCACATGGAAAATGGAGACACTGATTCCGGCAAAGACCATAAGGATCAGCAACATCCCGAAGGACGGGGCAACACCGATCAGGCTCATGGGAACGGCGGTAAGCGACGGGGCCAGAACAAGAAACCAGCGCACACTGATCCGGTCGGCCAATGATCCGATCCAGGGGTTGAACAGGGCGGGCAGCTGCATCACCGTCGAAAGCAGCCCGGCCTGGGTGAGGCTCAGGGAGAGCTTCTCGATGAGCAGCGGAAGCAGCGGTGCCAGAAAAGCCGAATAGATGTCGTGAATAAAATGGCCGATGGAGACGGCCAGAACACCCGGCAGGTTGAAGCGATTGATCGGCATTTCAGTTTTGGTGGAGGCAGGATCGGATTTCACGGTGTCGAAATGACCTATACTGGGGTTGAGGGTTTCTGAATCGGTTGCCCTTTTTCACGAATATCCAACGCTTGGCCGTTGGACAATGACGGAACGGACAATATTGTTGCTCCAACCTGTTTTCAGGGGACGTACCGGTTCCTGAGCGGGAGCCCCTTATACCTGCCCGTTCCGCTCGGGTCAAGGCGAGAGAAGGTGGTTGTCACTCCCCATACGATTGTTTTTTTCGGCAAAGCGGTTATGTTAACGGTTGCGTATGCGCGTCGTACTCGAACTTGGATGCGCAGCAGACAGATGCCCCACCATTTAATCGAAGACGAGGAATCGCACCCATGTATCTTGCCTGTCTGATGGACAACCGCCATGGCCGCCGCTTTCTGATCCGCCACTCCTTTGACGATGGGGATTGCTATCGCAGTCGCGACCTTTTCGATCTGGGAACGGATCCCGCCCGATTTATTCACTACCCCGGCGGCAATGGGTTTTACATTGATTCTCGGGTCGAGGAGGGCATTGCCGCCAAAGGCCTCACTGTTTCACAGGATGACCTCGAACCCATTTTCATGCCGTTTCTGGATCCGCATATCCGGCGGGTCATCGACGGGTTTGACCGGCGGGCAAGCAATGGCAACGCCCGGACCGAATGTGGCTCCAGTGCTGAGGTTCACCTTTTTGACCGCTACCGGCTGCACTACCTGAAACTGGGGCGCATCGAACGCCGCAGCATGGGATGCATGCCACGGCATTTTTATCGTGGTCTCCAAGAGAAATCGAGAGATGAGATCGAATATGACTTCATTGACGCGGAACAGATACTAAAGCCCCATGAACTGGCCCGCTACACCTATCAGATCTTTGACCTTCAGGTTTGCTTCAGCGAGTCATTTGCGCGCAGTCATCCAGAAGGCCTTGACCAGACGCAGATGGACCGCTTTTTTGTCGATCGCCTCTGCCGGCTGAACCGCGACACCTCCTTTTGGGCAGGATGCCCGTCGGAATCCGGGCTCAGATATCATTTGATCCGGTACGCGGTGATGTATTTTGACAATGCCTTTCCCACCCGTGATCCGTTTCACGATTACCTGCGTGACTTCATGAATCGCCACCGGGTTTATCGTCCACCGCAAAGTGTCCAAATCAGTCTGGCCGAATCCGCCAAGCTTTTGGATGTGAGCGTGGACATGCTAAAAAAGATGGACTGCCGCACGCTGACCCGTCAATACCGCAAGCTGGCCATGCAGCATCATCCGGACAAAGGGGGCGATCAGGATCATTTTGTAAGGCTTAATGCCGCTTACCACAAACTGTTGAACCGGAAATCGAGAAGCTGATCTGAAAAGGGCGTAAAAAAGGCGTCGGTTGATGGACCGACGCCTGGGCAATCCCGCTTGATTGACAGGATCAGGACTGCGGCGGGGCGGCGGGTGGGGCCACCCGGGTCCGTTCCTCATAGGTGGAGAGCAGAAAGAGGGTGGCCAGCGGTTGGGTGAAAAGCACACCGATAAAAACCGTTCCACCGATAGTCGTGATGGCCAGGTAAATGATGACGATAACTATATGATCCACCAGTTCACCCTGCCGGCTCATGGCGTAACTCTCTTTGATGGCATCCATGATTCCCAGATTCCGGTCGGTCATCAGCGGCAGCATGTAGATACAGCAAAAGGTCACCGCAACGACGAAAATGAGACCGGGTATAAAGAAAAGCATGAAGCCGATGGAACTGAGCACAAAAACGGCAACGCCGAATCCGAGCAAAGGAAGAAACAGCTTCATGTGGGTGAAAAGATCCTGCATTTTTGGCTCCCGGCCGTTA
The DNA here is from genome assembly GCF_009689005.1 of Desulfosarcina ovata subsp. ovata. NCBI lineage: Bacteria > Pseudomonadati > Thermodesulfobacteriota > Desulfobacteria > Desulfobacterales > Desulfosarcinaceae > Desulfosarcina > Desulfosarcina ovata. Next base: position 604,889 of record NZ_AP021879.1, read on the forward strand.
CGAACCAACAGAAGCAGGCTTTGGGTGTAACCGGCCAGGGTTACCGGTGCCAAAATGCCCAGCGTCAGTGCACTGATGCCCACAAAGACCAGGGTTAACAGGATCAGTGATACAATGTTTCCAAGGGTCAGATTCCAGGCGGTTTCAATATGACGCTTAAAATCCATGGGGTCTCCTGAAAGGGTAAAGGTTAATCATAAGATCGATCCAAACGCCCTTAGGATCGGGAATTTTATTAATTGAACAAAATTGCTTGTTCTTGCGCCCGTCTTCCGCGTTGCATCAACGGCCACATACTCCCAGTATGCAACCGTTGATGCGCCTTGAAGACGAACACAAGCCCGGCGCAATTACGTTCAATTAATTTCATCCCCGATCCTTAGCCGAATTTAACTCATGCCGCTTGATGGGAGATTGTTTGCCGTGGAACAGATGCTGGGATATAGCCGGTTTAAACGGAGGTTGTCAACCTTGACAGATTCGCAAACCGCCCATAACGGGTCGCCTCTGCTGTCAGTTCAGCGGTCCAGTTGTCCATCAAGGATGCGCTTGACCTGGTCACGTTCATTTTTTGCCTGGGCCAGTTTCAATTTGAGCGCGTCACTTCTATTTGGCGGACAGTCTGAAAGGGCTTTATCCAACCGGTCAACCACCTGCTGAAGTCGGTACAGATCCTTTGCGATCATTCGCAGGGACATGGCTACTCCTTTTTAGCGGGCAGGTTGAGGGATTTAAGCACGGCAAAGGGACTGTTTTGCATACCCGACCGGCAACTGCAGGTCTCCTTGTTGAGGTTGACGCCACACTGGTTGCACAATCCCCTGCAATTGTCGTCACAGATTGGCTTGAAGGGCAGGGCCATAATCATCTGCTGGGCGATTTCCTCGCCAAGATCGATACTTTCACCGGTGTAGGGGATCACATCCATGTCATCCGCGCGCAATTCGATCTCTTCCCGGGATTCCGAATCCAATGAAATTGAATGGCTTGGAACCGCGGTGGCGCTAAAATCGGTCTCCATCTCAAACTCAAACGGTTCCAGGCAGCGACTGCAGATCAGGCGGGCGCAGGTATCCAGTGATCCCTCGATCAGTATCGCATTCCCGGTGGGCACCGCGTGGATGCGGACATGAAGCGGACGGCTAAAATCGACCTGGCCGTCCCGGATGAGTGCATGGACAAGCGGCAAGGCAGCGGCCTCGGTCCGTTCGTCCATGTCCCATCCTGAAGGGGGTATGGAGTCAATAAAAAGTCGTAACATGCATGTGAGATCCCTACCGGCCGGGAACAATAATTCGTGAATCGTTCTGTTTCTTTTGTTGCTCTTCGGCCTGCATTCGTTTGATCTGTTCGATGACCTGCACCATTTCCTGTTCCATGGCCTGGGGAAAGGCCGCAATGGCTTCCGTCAGGTTGTTGGCCATTAACCGGGCCTGCAGTGGCAGCGCCCCCTGGGGAGTCATAATTTGGGTATGACCGTAAAAAATCGGTGACCGACTGGAATCATCCGCTCCGTCGGCAGTGATCGGAATCATGCGTCGAATGGAGGCCACTTTCAGGTCGGTGATGGCATCCTCACGGTAGAGGTTATTTGTATCGACTGTAAAATCAATCTGTTCTTGTCCTGGCATGAAAGCGCTCCATTCGTTTTGGATGATTGGTGTGGAAAATTGAATCAGGCAATTACCTACCTGATTTGCGTCCCGGTGTCACGAATTTTATCGGATTTGCCGGCACTCCAAGCGATCACAGATGGTTGAAGTTTTTAGATATCGGGCATATAATCACTTCACCATGAGAACCCAATCCGATCCGAAGCCTTTCATCAGCATCCAGTTCAAACGGCGCATGCGGGCCATCACCAGTTCCTTGATTGTTGCCACCGGGCTCATGGCCGCGAAATTTTACAGCTATCATCTGACCCACTCTTCAGCGGTTCTTTCCGATGCATTGGAGTCCATTATCAATGTGGTGGCGGCGGCCTTTGCCATGGTGAGCATCTGGATGGCCGCCCAGCCCCCCGATCCTGAGCATCCTTATGGCCATGGCAAAATCGAATATTTTTCGGCCGGATTTGAAGGGGCGTTGATTATTCTGGCGGCCATCGGTATTTTTAAAACCGGTATCGATCAACTCATGTTTCCCCATCCACTGGCCAATCTGAATGCCGGGTTGCTGGTTTTGGTTGCCGCGTCGGCAGCCAACTTGGGACTTGGTATCATCTTGATACGGATTGGAAACCGGGTCCAGTCCCTGACCCTGGTGGCCGACGGGAAGCATGTCCTTACCGATGTCTATACCTCCGGGGGCGTTGTCGCCGGTCTGATTCTGGTCCAGTGGACGGGGTGGATGTGGCTGGACGGATCGATCGCCTGTCTGGTGGGCGTCAATATTCTGCTGACCGGCACCCGTCTGGTGGGACAGAGCTTCTCGGCCCTGATGGATGCTTCCGATCCGATGCTGCTTGACAGGATAACCCAGTTGATTATAACCCACCGCCATCCACACTGGATCGATATTCATCAATTGCGAGCATGGCGCAGCGGTAATTTTGTGCATATCGACTTGCACCTTGTTCTTCCCCGTCAGTACCAGATCGATGACGCCCATGCCGATGCCAAGGTATTGGAACAGATGCTGATCGACCATTTTGACGGCAATGCCGGTGTCCTGGTCCACATCGACCCCTGTCAGGAGGACGACTGTCCGGTATGCCGCAAGTACCGTTGTGAACAGCGCAAAAAACCCTTCAACAACACCCGTGCCTGGGACCGGGAATCGCTTACCGCCAACAAATCCGACGGGTTGGCGTCGCCACCAGAAAAAACGGCGCCTGACACCGGGGAAAAGGGAAATGGTGACGTTTAGCGCCCCGTCAGTCCCGTTTTGGTGAAGAACTGATTGGGGAACGATCGAGCGGCAGGGTGAAATAGAAAGTGGCGCCTTTTCCCGGCTCACTTTTCACATTCAGCTCACCATGGTGATATTCGATGATCTGGCGGGTAATGGCCAGGCCCAGACCGGTGCCGGCCGGCCGGCCGCGCGACGGATCAACGACCTGCTGAAATTTATCAAATATCTGTTTTTGGTCACTCTCACGGATGCCGATCCCATTGTCGGTGACCGCCAGAGTCAGCTGCTGATCGCCATATTTCAAGCTGATGTCGATGCGACCCTGATCAGGGTCGCAGAATTTGACCGCATTGGAGATCAGATTGATCAGGGCCTGGATCAGTTTGTCCCGGTCTCCGTCGACCGGTCGCGAGGCGTGGGGCAGGTGAAGCCTGAGGTCGATTTTTTTGTCGGCCACCAACTGACCCGTGGCGCTGACAGCATCTTCCACAACCTCCTTTAAATCCACACGGGTGATCTGCCAGCGGGAGCGACCGGATTCCAGCTTCTGGAAATCGAGCACCTGGGTGATCAGACGGGTGAGCCTTTGGGTTTCGCTGATGATGATTCCGGAGAATTCATGTTGTCGGTCGGGCGGTGTTTCCGGATAGTCGCGTAAGATCTCCGCCAGCGACTGGATAGCGGTCAAGGGCGTTCGCAATTCATGGGAAACGGTCGAAATGAAGTCGTCCTTCATTCGATCCAGCTCCTGCAGACGCTGGTTGGCGGCCCGCAGTTCCGCCGTGGTACGCTCCAGTTCCTGACTATAGATGATTGTCTGACGGGTTTCATCCAGGATATCCATCACCTCTTCGAGCCCCAAGGGTTCTTCCTTCACCAATGAAGCAACCATTACCCGCGCCGCGGCCGAACCGATGGCGCCGGCCAACATACGTTCAATGTGATTGACCAGTCCCGGGTCCCGGGTCAGGGCCTGCTCCCGATCAATCCCATGGGACATGGCATAACTGTCCAGTGACGCTTCGGTTCGCTCACGTCCCAGAAACCGCTCCAGCATGAGGACTAGGTCAGGCAGATAGGCGGTTCCCCGCCAGAACGAAGAGTCGTGCACCCGGCCCACATAACGGTAGACATCCACGAACATGGCCGCCTGGGTATGTTCAATGGCCGACGGTCGGCTGAATAACGAGCCCGACAGATAGCATCCGATATTGGCCAGCATACTCCAGAATACGGCGTGGGTAATGCGATCGAATACATTCAGCCCGAAAAGTTCAAAGGGCTTGAGCATGGCAATGCCATAAGGACCGTTGGCCAGAAAGTCCTTGGGGATCAATCCGGCACTGGCCAGCGTGGGCAGAAACAGGGTGTATGCCCATACCGAGAACCCGGCAACCAGACCCAACAGGGCGCCGGTTTTTGTGCCCCCTTTCCAGAAAATGCCGATCAGCATGGCCGGAGCGAACTGGGCCACTGCGGCAAAGGAGACCAGACCGATGGAAACCAGGGTGTAATATTCTCCGGCAAAGTGAAAGTAGGCGTACCCCATGAGCAGGACCAGAACAATGCTCAGACGGCGGATGGAGAGCAAAATGGAACTTAAATCCTTACGCTGGGCCAGTTTCAGAAACGGCAGATGAAGCAGTGCCGGCATGACCAGATCGTTGCAGATCATGGTGGAAAGGGCCACGGTTTCCAGGATCACCATCCCCGTGGCCGCCGACATGCCGCCAATGAAAACCAGCAGCCCCAGCGATAGCTGGCCGTTGGCCATGGGCAGGGCCAGGACGAACATGTCCGGATCATGTTGTAACGCACCAAAGGTCAGAAGCCCGGCAAAGGCGACGGGCAGAACAAAGAGGTTGATGGCCAGGAGGTAGAGGGGGAACATCCAGATGGCCTTGGTCAGATGGGTTTCGTTGACGTTTTCCACCACCATTACCTGGAACTGGCGGGGAAGAAAGACAATCGCCATCATGGAGAGAAAGATGTGCGCCAGCCAGCTCGAAAACGCACCCACGTTTTCCGGCAGGGTCATCAACAAACGAAGCTCGGGAAAAGCCATGGCCCTGGTGGCGATATCCCTGAATCCGTCGAAAATAAAGTAGGTGATGAAAATCCCCACCGCCAGAAATGCCACCAGCTTAACGATGGATTCAAAGGCAATGGCTGCCACCAGGCCTTCATGACGCTCAGCGGCCTCGAGATTGCGGGTCCCGAAGAGGGTGGCAAAAATCGCCAACAGGAGGGCGACATAAAAAGTGGTGTCGCTCAAAACGCTGATGCTGACCGGGTGGGTATAAGGTTTCAGTGACGGGTACTGGTGAATCAGCAGAAAGGAAGTGGATATGGCTTTAAGCTGAAGCGAGATGTAAGGAACGATGCCCAAAACGGCAATTACGGTCACCAAACCGCCGAGGGTCATGCTTTTTCCATAGCGGGATCCGATAAAATCGGCAATGGAGGTGATTCGATGGGTTTTGGATATACGGATGATTTTTTTCAGAACCAGCCAGCCCAGGGTCGTCATCAAGGTCGGGCCGAGATAAATGGTCAGAAAGGAGGGGCCGGCAGATGTCGCGCGGCCAACGCTGCCGTAAAACGTCCAGGCCGTGCAATACACCGCCAGGGAGAGGGCATAGGTATATGGATTGCTGATGATACTGCGACCGGCATCGGCGCGCATGTCGCCATAATAAGCGATACCGAACAACACGCCGATGTAACACAAGGAGACGAAAATGATCGTTTCCGTGGCCAGCACCCTTGATCCCTTTCAGTCGTGGTCATCGGCAATCGGTCGGCCAGGCGTTGACCTGCTGATGACCATCATCAGCAGAATCAGCAGCGCCCAGACGCCAAACAGGTAAAGATAGAGGGCAGGCAGCCCCATGATTAGTGAATGCTGATTGAAAAGGCAGAGCAGGGGAAAATTGAACAACAGAAATCCCAGTAAAAAAAGTCCGACCAGCCGTCTTCCGTTGATCTTCTCACGAGTCATCGGTGTTATTGCACTTCAACTTCTGCCGGGGCAATGATATTCGGGTTTTCCACTTCAGACAGATCGGGTAATGCAAATGTCCGCAGCTGCCACCCCCGATGTCGCAATACCCCCTTGAAGGGCGGTTCACCCACCACATTGCCCACCAGTTTGATGGCATGGGCGTCGAACCCGGCGTCAATTTCAACAGTCTCGCCTTCGGCCTGCGACATGACCGGTTCGGGTTTCAGATAACGCTCCACGGTTTTCCGACAATTCTCATGGATGCCACGTACGGCAGCCCCGATCTGCCCATCTTCATACAGGGAGAGATCTTCCTGGAAAAAATCCATCAACCGGCCTTCACGCTGAAGCACGGAGAACAGGTGCACAAAAAGCCGTTTTTCATGACTTTTGCGTTTGTTGCGATCCGCCTCGCTCTCTTTGGGGGCGGAATCTGCGGATTTTTCAGGTTTTTTCCGGGTTACCGGTTCCAATTTAGTGGAGACGAGGCGGGCAAGGATGTTCTTCTGAAACAACCATTGCAGAACGCCGAAAAAAATGATGAAGACAAATACATAAGCGTAATCTTGAATGTCGATGGACGTTCCCAGCTTCTGGTATTGCCACAGAAAACAGGCACCCACCACCGATAAAAGCAACGAAAAAACAAGTGACAGCAGAAAAGACCGTCGATAATACGATTTCAGTACCGAAGAAACGTTCATCTCTGTTTTTACCCGTTTGGTTGGTGTTGATGGCATGGAATTCGTCGGCAATCTAAAGGCAAACCGGTAGTCGTGTCAAGAGGGTCGATGGCCCCGGGCAGGAGAACCGCTTCAAGCAATTGACATTTGGCATCATCCATAAGAAAGTAAGGAGTGCCGATAACGATATTAAAATGCCAAATTTAAAAATCCAAATGCCAATTGACTGAAAGTTAAGTGCGGTTACCCTGCCGTTGTTCCGGATTTGCCTTGTACCGGACAACGGGTTATGATAATCAAGATTACACAATAATCACAGAGCATGCGATCCGGATTGATTTAACCAACAGGGGCGCCATTGGCAGATGAATAGGAAGCTTTTACTGATTCCCCATGACAAACAAATACAGACACCGTTTCGATTTTGATATCGGTTACCTGGTGAAAAGCCCCTGCCGGGAGTGCCTCGACCGTGACCTTTTCCCCAATTGCATGGATACCTGCATGCCACTGGACCGGATTCGGACGGTGTTGGCCAATAGTGTTTCTTGTTCACGTTCCCACGGCTCCATGGAATCCCACGCCATCTTTCAGGAATCCGGGGAAAAAAAATAACCGCACCTGACTTTCAGTTTTACCCACCGCAGCGATTTTTCTATTAACCTAGTGAACCACTTCAATGTACCGGTCCAATTAGCAAGTAAAGGCCGGGCAGAGGAGGAGGCGAGTATGGCAGAATATCGTTTTGATGAACATGAATTGCACGGGCAACTGGTCATTCAGGCCCGTAAAATGTCTGACAATTCGACCCATCTTAAAAACCTGATTGCCGATGAAAGCCGTTTGGCCTCTTTCAGCGTCAATGGTGGTGGTCTTTTTTTTGATTACTCCCGTCAGCGGATGGACAAGGCGGGCATGCAACTGCTTTTTGAACTGGCCGAGGCATCCGGCGCAAGGAATCGTTTTGCCAGGATGGCCGCCGGCGAGAAAGTCAATATCACTGAAAATCGGGCGGTGCTGCATATGGCTGCGCGAAGTTTTGCAGATGTTCCGATCATGCTGGATGGCCGGGATGCCAGAGCCGAGCTTATGGCCGTACTGGATAAAATACGGACGTTTACCAATGCGGTTCATAGCGGAGAGGTCAACGGCAGCGACGGACAAAAATTCAAGCATGTCGTCGTGGTGGGTATCGGCGGAAGTTACCTGGGCACCGAGTTTGTCGCCAGAGCCCTCGAAGCATTTGCCGACCGAGACATCCAACTGGATTTTTTAGCCAATGTGGATATACACAATTTTGGCGCGATCTGGACACGTATCGATCCCCAGCGGACATTATGGATTATCATATCAAAAAGCTACACCACCGCCGAGACCATGGCCAACGAAGACCTGATTCGCCGCTATATGATCGATTGCGGCCTGGACCCGGCCAAACACATCGTGACGGTCACCAGCAAAGGCAGTCCCGGTGATCAGGGGGGCGGACGGGAGATCGCCGCGTTTCATATGTTTGATTTTATTGGCGGCCGATACAGTGTCACCTCGGCTGTGGGTGGCGTCCCTTTAAGTCTCTACCTAGGTTACGATCGCTTCGAACGTTTTCTCAAAGGGGCCGAAATGATGGATCGACATGCCATCAATGCTCCGGCCGAGCAAAACCTGCCGCTCATCGCCGCCCTGCTGACCGTCTGGAACACCAGCTTCCTGGGGTACCCGCAGGGTGCGATCATCCCTTATGCTTCGCCCTTAAGCAAACTGGCGCCGCATGTGCAGCAACTGAATATGGAGAGCAACGGAAAGTCCGTGGATGCCACGGGACGATTTCTGGCTGAGCCCGCCGGAACAGTCATCTTCGGTGAACCCGGCACCAATGCCCAGCACTCCTTTTTTCAATTGGCCCACCAGGGGAAACCGTTTCCCGTTGAATTTATCGGCGTGCTGAATCCGCAATACCGGATGGATGAAGGGTGCTGTAAGGGCGTGGGGCATCAGCAGGAGTTGTGGGCCAATCTGCTTGCCCAGGCCACCGCTTTGGCCATGGGACGGGAAAATGACGATCCGGCCAAGTATTTTTCCGGCAACCGCCCCTCATCGATCCTTGTTATAGAGGATCTGGAGCCGGAGAGTGTCGGCCGGCTATTGGCTTTTTACGAGGCCAAGACCGTTTATGAAGCCTTCATCTGGGGTATCAACCCCTTTGACCAGTTTGGTGTCGAACTGGGCAAGGTAACGGCCGGCACCCTGCGAAAAGCCATGGCCGTCCACAATGATAACCCGGCTGACAATTTCAGTGGGCTGGATCCGATCAACCGGCGCTATCTGCAGATGTTATCCAGTGGCAAGCTGATCGATTAATCTGTCGACGCCCAATCATAAATTGTGCCCATCCATAAATAAACAAATGGGTCATTTATGGTTGGGCACCCATTCGCCTCCCCCTACCGAACCCCAGGAACATACCGTCCCACTGAATATTAAGGTGGCGACAATAATCATAAAGTTTGCAACCTACCCGTCGATATCTGGAATGTAGCCGTAAAACCGATCCTGCATCCCCGTATGGGGAAATAGTGTTGTCCATTGGGTTCGTTGGAAAAATAATGAAGATGACATCGAGTCGCCGCGAATGAAGGAAAAAACAGAAAAATCTTTTGAAAAGAACAGTTCATCTGCCAGTAACAGCGATGAGGGAAACACCCCTGCGAGCACCAACATGCACGAGGAAAATGACTCGGATACCTTGAGCGACGATGAACTGGAAGTATTTAAAAAAATCATGGGAGAGATTGAGGGGGAGGAAGACGGGGAGGCCAAACCATCGGATGATGCTTCCTCGTCTGCGGACGGGAACCCGATACTGAGCGAAAATGAGCAGCGTGAAATCGAAGCGGTAATCGATTCAATTGGCGATGAGCCGGCCGAAGACACAGATACAGACAAGGCCGATGATCTTGACGAAGATCAGCAGAAGGCCTTTGACAGTATCATGGCTCAGATTGAAAGCGGTGAGGGCGCTGATGCCGTAGCCGAGGAAAAAGAACCGGAGGAGAAGAAACCGGAAGAAACTCCCGACGAACCGGACAATGACGACGATTTTGCCGCCGAACTGGAAAAAGTAGCCCGGGCGGCTGACCCGGACGATGATAATCCGGCCGAAGACGCAGATGTCGACAAAACCGATGATCTTGACGAAGATCAGCAGGCCGCCTTTGACAGTATCATGGCCCAGATTGAAAGCGGTGAGGGCGCTGATGCCGTAGCCGAGGAAAAAGAACCGGAGGAAAAGAAACCGGAAGAAACTCCCGACGGACCGGACAATGACGACGATTTTGCCGCCGAACTGGAAAAGGTTGCCCGGGCGGCCGACTCTGACGATGATGAGCCGGCCGAAGACGCAGATGCCGACGATGCCGATAATCTTGACGAAGATCAGCAGGCCGCCTTTGACAGTATCATGGCTCAGATTGAAAGCGGTGAGGGCGTTGAGGAAGAGTCACCAAAAACCTCTGAAGCGATTGTGAACCCGGCTGAAGTTAAAGTGCCCGACGTCACAGACGCAACCGTAGTGGCCGACAAGAAAAAAAATAGCCGTCCATCAGCGACCACAAAGCAAGACGTTACAGCCGAAGCTGTCGAACGCAAAGCGGGGCCAGAGCCCACACCCATCAAAAAGGAAGCCGATGCCCCCATCGCATCAAGCGGTGATGAAAATGACGGGCAGCCCGCACTGCCATCCAATGAGGCAACCAACTCGGTTCAGCCGGTTGATGAGGATGCGAAGCCATCCTCTTCTGCAGCTGTTCCAGTTCCCGAGAAAAAGGCAACGCAAGCCCCCCAGGAGAAGAAACCCATCTCCCGAAACAGAAAAAAATGGTTTTGGGCGGCCGCCGTTATTTTTTCGATCATCCTGCCATTGACTGGATACGTTCTCTGGCCCCATCGCCAATCTGAACCGACCGATTCCAAGCCACTGGTTGCGCAACCATCGGCTTCGGTGGAAGCGACTACGCCATCCCCGACGGCGGCCGCCCCCCCACCCGAAAAGGAGGAACCGGCAGAACTGCCTGCGGTGGCACAGTTGAAAGCAATCGCTACAGCCCTTGACCAACTGCGCAATGAACTACTCGCAAAACAGGTCGAAATAGAAGAACTGCGGGGCTATTATCAATCCGGAATCGATGCGGAAATCGCCGGGATCCTCGATTCAATCCGCAAGTCCGGGAAAAGGACCATCTCTCTGAAAACGGCAATGGCGGATGCCCATATCAGTTTGGGGCTCTCTGCCATTCAGCGCCGGAATGCATACATCCGTCGACTGAAAATTCCAGCCAATGCCCTTACCAGAGACAGTGAAGAACTGCTTTATCTGACCCGCAAAGCGGAACTGCTCGCCTCTATGGCTGAAAAATCGAGTGGAATCGATGTCGACGGATTCGTTCAGGAGTCTGGTGAGGTTATGGATGTCCACCGCCAGCGCCTCAACCAGCTCAATATCGATGCTGTTGACGTTATCCCGCTCCCCATGGAATCCCTTTGGCAGGATATTTCCCGGCGGCTGCCGGTAAAACCGGCCTCGGACAAGCAACCGCCGGCGGCTGTCCGGGCCGACAACGCAGTTATCTGGAAAGCGATCTGTGAAGGCGATTTCTCCCGAAATGACCAGCTGAGTATGTTGTCCATTGAGGCCGCGCGCTGTCTTTCAGCATGGAAGGGAAAGGATCTGTTCCTCAATGCGCTCACGGATCTTCCTCCCGATATTGCCCGTGAACTGGTCAAGTGGGAGGGCGACTGGCTGGGACTCAACGGACTTACCGAATTGACGCCCGAAGTCGCCAGCCACCTGGCCCGGTGGAAAGGCAGGATCATTTCCCTGAACGGACTTTCACGACTTTCTCCCCAAGTGGTGGCAATCCTGTCCGAGTGGCGGGGAGAGCAGATCGAACTGATCAATGTCAAACACATGCCGAACTGGGATACGCCCCGTATTCGACTCTTTTTTTCAGAAGATCTGCAGCGCAGGCATGAATCCACAAGGAAATAAATCGTGAAGCGACCGGTAGTCATCCATTGGATCGGCAACATCGTCATTTTACTGCTCCTGTTTTTCGCTCCGCAAATGGTTTCGGCCAGCGACAAGGACGAACAACTACGCCAGACCATGGCGGATATCGCCTTGCTGAACCGTCAGATGGCCCAGCGAAAGGCCGATGCGACTGACATCCGCGATCGGTTGGGCCTCCGGCGAAAAGCGATCGAAGAGGAGATCCATCAGGAAATCCAGGCAAAAGGAATTGACAGTCAATCGGAAGCCCTGGAAAATCCAAGGGTCTTTTATGACCTGATCCTGATGGCCGAACTGCGTGCTTACATTGGTCGTTACACACAAAAGATCGGATATTACCGGGTGGCTTGTGACCGTCTGGGATACCTCTATCAGCAGGCGGACGACGATCTGAAAATCATCCACACCCTCTCGGACCTGAAGATCGAAGCCTTGATCGGCCAGGTGGAAAAAGTCCTCGACGGCTACCTTGCCGATGCCCAGACCCTGATCATTAAAACCGATACCCTCGAAATCGACCCGCCGGAAAAGATCTGGGCAAGTTTCAAAGCGGACCGATAGGCCACCAAACCCGGCCGGTCAGCGCGTTGCGTGTCAACCAATCGTGGGTATCAAGGCCCAACGAATCACCGGGTGCGGCCTTTCGGAAATGCGATCTAGGCAGACAATGCCGCTGTTTTGCAGCTTGAACAGTAGTTGCTCCGGATCGTTGCATACCAACAGACCGATCAGTTGTTCCAGAAGGCGCTTAGATCATCAGATTCATCAGCTTTTTGTGAAGTACGCTGTAAGAATAGAATTGTTTCGCAAGGCGGTAATTGTTCTCCACCATTTTCTGCCGCATGGACGCTGTTTGCAGCAGCGCCTGGGTTTGCGCAACCGCATCCTCGGTCACATACCCGTCAATTTCAACTGCCTGAAAGCCTTTGGGCTTGATATCGAAGGTATAGATGGAATAGCGATTGACCATGATCGGTTTGCGGAAATAGACCGCCTCCAGAAAGGCATTGCCAAACCCCTCGACGGTGGAGGGGTAGGTAATGAAATCGGCGTGATGATAGATGTCGTTCAGGGTGTAAATTTTACGGCCGTCCGCAGTGGTTCCGCGCTGGTCGTTGATGATGTCCGAAACGAACAGCGTGTCAACCCCCATCCGCCGGGAATAATCGATGACCCGCTGTTCGTAATCATGCCCCTCGTCACCGGATGCGTGGGAAATCACCAGACGGGATTTGATACCCAGACGGCTGACCAGTTCGATGGCATTTTCGATACCTTTGCGTTTGACGACCCGTGTGGGTTGGAGAATCAGTTTTTCATCCGCCGCCAGTCCCAGGGCCTGACGCACATCATCGGTATACTCATCGGGCGGCGCCGGCGGGTTCTCAAAATCCATCACGTTGGGGATAATGGTGGATGAAATACCGGTCCTCAGCGAGAGCTGGTTGCTGGCGGAAGAGCTGATGACCACATGCCGAATGGTGGGCAAGTGGGGTGGAAACGCCATATTGAGATAGTCCCAGACCGAATTGGCTTTGAACTGCTGGCGTTCCCAGAAAAAATCGTGGTGGTGGGCAATGCAGGGCAATCCGGTTTCGGCAATCAGTTCGGTAATGGCAAGCCCCAGAGGAATATTGAGCGGAATGGTCAGGGCATTTTCGGGAACAAGCAGATCAATATTGAACTTGGCGATGAAATCGTATAATTGATCTTTAAGCAAGTCCTTGATGGTGTGGATTTGGGTGGTTAACGCACGATCACGCACCCCGTATGTGTCGACCCCGAACGCCGTGTTGAAGATTGTCCTGATTTCCGGTTCCATGAAATGGGCTTTGGGTGACAGGAACGAACAGCTCGGGTCCCGGTCCAACTCACCGGCAAAATAGAAGCATTTAAACCTCTCTTTTTCGAAGACGCGCGCCCATTTCTCCGTTTCCAGCGAAACGCCGTCAGTTCCGGCAAAGCGGGTGGAAATAAAGCCAATATGATGAACCGTGTCAAAGGGAATGTACATATTTTCGCCTCATTGGATTGAGAAGGAAGCCAATTTTCGTCCCTCTTTTTAGAAGACATCAAAACGCGACGGGTGTCAACGCTGAAGGAGGATAAAATGAAATCGATTCTGCAGCGGATTTACGGGCCTCTCAAAGGCGATGCCGCGTTCGCCAGGTTGACCGCCATTTTGGATCGCTCCCGGAACGTGCCGCCCCCGCCCGTGGATTCAATATTCACTCAGGCCGATGCGATCCTGATCACTTACGCGGATACCCTGCGCCGGCCAGCCGAGCGTCCGCTGAAGGTCCTCCACAGCTTCTGTGACACTCTCAAGGGCGCCGTATCGGGCATCCATATCCTGCCGTTTTTCCCATTTTCTTCTGACGACGGTTTTTCGGTGACCGACTTTATGGCGGTGCGATCCGATTTGGGCAGTTGGTCCGACATCGAGGCCATCGGCCGCGATTTCAAACTGATGGTCGATCTGGTGGCCAACCATGTCTCGGCTCGAAGCCACTGGTTTGAATCCTATCTGGCCGAGCGTCAAGGGTTCGCCCAACTGGCCATTGAGGTCGATCCGGCGACCGACCTGTCCGCTGTCACCAGGCCCCGGACCTTACCGCTGTTGACGGTTTTCGAGAAGCGATCCGGCTGCCGGGTATCGGTCTGGACCACCTTCAGTCCCGACCAGGTGGATCTGAACTATGCAAGTCTGGATGTACTCGAAATGATGGTTCGAACATTGCTTCTGTACGTCTCCAAAGGGGCCCGCCTCATCCGCCTGGACGCCATCGCCTACTTGTGGAAAACCATCGGGACCACATGCATCCATCTGCCCCAGACCCACGACATGGTGCGGTTGTTTAGAAAGATACTGGACCTCCAGGCCCCCGAGGTGGCCCTGGTTACGGAAACCAACGTTCCCCACGCAGAAAACGTCAGCTATTTCGGCAATGGAAGCGACGAAGCCCAGATGGTTTACAACTTTACCCTGCCACCGCTGCTGCTCCACGCCCTGTGCACGGGAAGCGCGAAACGGTTTTGCCAGTGGGTCAAAACACTTAAAACCCCTTCCGTGCGTACGACATTTTTCAATTTCACGGCTTCCCATGACGGCATCGGCGTGCGCCCGCTGGAGGGGATTCTGCCGCCATCGGAAATCAGCTGGCTGGCAGACCGGGTCCGCCAAAATGGCGGCAAGGTTTCCGAAAAGACCAATCCCGACGGGTCGACCAGCCCCTATGAACTCAATATTACCTATCTGAGCGCCCTGAAAGATCCTTCACGATCCACCGATCCCCTGCACATTCCCCGCTTTCTGGCATCCCAGGCCGTTGCCCTGGCCTTTCCCGGGGTGCCCGGGATTTACGTGCACAGTTTATTGGGAAGCCCCAACTGGCTGGAAGGGGTGCGCATGAGCGGGCGGGCGAGATCTATCAACCGGGCTCACCTGGAGATGGATGCGGTGCTTGGCGAACTGGCCGATCCGAGCCATCCACGGGCCCGTATTTTTCATCCCTACCTGAAAATGCTGCGCGTCCGCGCGGATCAGCCGGCGTTTCACCCCCAGGCGGACATGGAGGTTCTCGATCTGGATCCACGGATTTTTGGGGTAAGGCGGCGCTGTAAGGCCCAGACCATATCTGCATTGACCAATTTCTCGGGTGATACCGTAACCGTTGCCCTGCCCGGCGAGAATGGCGAAAGCAGGCTGATTGATCGGCTGAGCGGCAAGCCGATGCAGGCCGGTCAACTTGTTATGCCCGCCTATGCCACGGTCTGGCTGGACAGTTATAGGGCTGAATCGTCCCACAGAAATGACGGACAGCCTTGTTGATGGTTGGCAGCAGTTGACAAAAGGAAACATTTTTTCAATACTTGAGACGTTCAGCCTGCCCGTTCAATACATCACGGCGGATTTTTCTCGACCGGCCGAAACGCCATGAAGATCGCCTTCGTTCACTATCACCTGAAGACCGGCGGTGTGACCACCGTTCTGAAAAACCAAGTCTCCGCTCTTCAGGGGCGCTGTGAAACCCTTGTGCTGACGGGCGATCGGGCCGGAACCCGAATGGCCTGCCCGGTGGTGGAAATCCCTGGCTTGGGGTACGACCGGCCGGACATGGATACCGTGCCGCCGGAAGCCGTTGCCGAAATGGTCCAACAGGCCATTTGCGAGGTCTGGCCGGAAGGCTGTGACCTCATCCATGTTCATAATCCAACGCTGGCCAAAAACCGTCGATTTCTGCGGATCATTAAACGGCTGCAACAATTAGGGGTCAAGTTCTTTCTGCAGATTCATGATTTTGCCGAAGATGGCCGTCCCGATGCCTACTTTGATGAAAGCTACCCGGCGGACTGCCATTATGGTGTGATCAACCGCCGCGATGCAGATATTCTTATAAAGGCTGGGCTGAAGGCCCAGGGACTGCACCTTCTTCCCAACGCCGTTACGCCCCTGCCCGTATCGCCAGGCCAGGGGAAAAAAGAGCTGATTCTTTACCCGGTCAGGGCCATCCGGCGCAAAAACATCGGAGAGGCGATTCTGCTCTCCCTGTTTTTAGAGAATGGGCTTCGGCTCGCCATCACCCAGCCGCCCAACAGCCCGGCGGATATTTACCGGTATCGGGAATGGGTCGATTGGGCAAAGGGGCACCCATTGCCCGTGGATTTCGCCGCCGGCCAAAAAACGGATTTTGCCGTTTTGGTGGGGGCGGCGCAGTCGATGATCACCACCAGCATTGCCGAGGGATTCGGATTCGCCTATCTCGAACCCTGGACCGCCGGTAAATTCGTGTGGGGTCGTAGACTGAAAGCCATTTGCAGGGATTTTGAAAAACAGGGGATTCATCTGGAAGGACTCTACGACCGTCTTGATGTTCCGTTGGCCTGGATCGATGCGGAGACGTTTGCGGACCAATGGCAGGCGACTGTTTTGCGAGCGGCCATGACGTTCGGATTTCCCTTGGACAAAACAGGTGTCCGTACCGCCTATGACTGGTTGACCGTGCGGGGGCAGGTCGATTTCGGCATACTGAACGAACCGTTTCAGCGCCAGGTTCTTGAAAAAGTGCTGCATGATCCTTCATGCAAGCGGACCCTGAGATCCCTGAACCCATGGCTGGCGGCAATTGGTGTCCCGTCGAACCCGGCAGCCATCATCACTCACAACCGTCGTGCCGTGGCCCGGCATTACGCCATTCATGCCTGCGGCGAACGGCTCATGGAAATCTACCGGCTGGTCGTCAGTAAACCGGTCTGCCATCGGATCGACAAGACGGCCCTGCTATCCGCGTTTTTTGATCTGGAGCGGTTTTCACTGCTTAAATGGAATGCCAGTGCATAACCTGAAAACGATTTTGAGACAGTATATCCACCCGATGGCACCGGTTCCAACGGGCGTCGAACCGGTGCTGGACAAGCTGAGACCGTTTTCAGCCCTTTTTTTCGATGTCTATGGTACGCTGCTGATCAGCGGGGCAGGTGAGATTGGCATCGATCAGAACCCCGCGCCACAGGAAACGGCCATCTTGGCTCTTTTGAAACAATTTGGGATTGAGCAGCCGCCGGAAAAGTTATCTCTATCGCTGGCGCAAGCCATCCGGTCGTCCCACGCCAAGGCCCGGGAGATGGGCGTCGACACCCCCGAAGTGGATATATTGCAGATCTGGCGGGAGGTGCTGGGAATCGACAACATGGATTCACTGAAAGCCTTTGCTCTGGCCCATGAACTGATCGTCAACCCGATCTATCCCATGCCCGGTGCCGGCGAACTGCTTTCCGCCGTCCGCCGTGCCAGGATTCCCATGGGGATCATTTCCAACGCCCAGTTTTATACACCGATTGTGCTGGAATGGGTTTTTGGTCCGCAGCCTGAAAAATTGACTTTCGATGCCCGGTACTGTTTTTTCTCTTACCGGGAAGGCCATGCAAAACCCTGTGGCATCATGTTCGAACGGGCCGGCAAAATACTTGAAGAAATGGGCCTCCCCCCCCATGACGTTCTGTATGTCGGCAATGACATGCGCAACGACATTCTGCCGGCCGACGCCGCGGGGTTTACCACGGCCCTTTTTGCCGGCGATCGGCGCTCCCTGCGCATGCGCACCACCGATGACCGCGTGAAAGATCTGGCACCGGACCTGATCGTCACCGATCTGCGCCAGCTCATCCCGGCCATCGGCAATCATTGACCATGAGGATGCCATGGAAGAAATCCTGAACCAGTTGCCTGCTTTCGTGGAGCAGATCAGCGACATCCGGGAGATCATTATCAGTAATATCGTGCTGATCGGCCAGATCCCGGCACCCACCTTCCGGGAACAGCGTCGGGCTGAGCGCCTGGTCGAACGGCTGGCCGATTTCCAGGTGGACGACTGCGCCGTCGACGATTTCGGCAATCCGGTCGGGATCATCCGTGGCCGGGCCTCCAGCAAAAGCGCTATTTTTATCGTGGCCCATCTGGACACCTTTTGCGAAACAACCTCGGATACCCTTTACACGGTGACCGATAAAGCCATCAGCGGGATGGGGGTGTCGGACAATTCCGCTGCCGTGGGGGTCATGGCCTCGCTACCGGAAGTCTTCCGCCGCCTGGGAATGGTCTTTGAGTCGGACATCGTTCTGGTCGCGCCGGTTCACTCCTTGGGACCGGGCAACCTGAAGGGTATCCGCCAGTTGCTGAAAACCTGGCCGACACCGGTTCGAGGCGCGATCTGCCTGGAAAGCGTTGAACTGGGTCGGCTGAACTATTATTCCGATGGCATGATCCGGGGGGAGATCAGCTGCAGCATCGCATCCGAAAAAAAAATGGGCCGCCACCATCAGCCCAACGCCATCCTGATCATTCACGAAGTGATCCACGCGATCCTGAAGCTCAGATTGCCGCAAAAGCCGCGCACCCAGATCGTCATCGGAAAAATTGCCGGCGGGTTCAATCACGGCCAGGAAGCCTTCGATGCCAGTATCGGTTTTGAAATCCGCAGTGATTCCGACCGGATGGTCAGGGAATTGTACGGCGACATCAAAGATATCGTCAACGGCATCAACAAATCTTTTGCAGTTGATTTGAAGCTGTCTATCATCAGCCACCTCAATGCCACACAACTGGCCTACAACCATCCCCTGGTCAAATGTGCCGCACGTATTTTATACCGGTTGGGTGTGGAAGCGGTCAGTGAGCCCAGCGAGACGGCACTGTCCATCTTCCTGCAGAAACAGATTCCGGCAATCACCCTCGGCCTGACCCGGGGCAACCATTTTCATCAGGATGGCGCCATGGTGGAAATCGAGCCTTTGTTCAAGGGGATCGCCCAAATACCGGCCCTGGTGGCGGCCATGGACAGCGGGATGTGCAGCCATGAATAAATCCTGGATCGAAACCAATACCTTCCATCACAGTAAATTCAAAGACCTCGATCGCCTGGTGGCGGCCAAACAGCGCAAAAACCTGTCCATCTCCCTGTGCCTGCCCACGCTCAACGAAGAGCGGACTATTGCCAAGGAGATTGTGATCATGAAGTCGGAGCTGATGATCCGCCACCCGCTTCTGGATGAGATTGTGGTCATTGATTCCGGATCGACGGACCAGACCCGCGAGATCGCCCGTGCCTACGAGGTGATGGTTTACCAGGCCGATGACATTCTGCCTGCCCTCTCCCGTTTCATGGGAAAGGGGGAAAACCTGTGGAAAGCGCTCTATGTCACCCGGGGCGATATCATCGTCTACATCGATGCGGATATCAAAAACATTCACCACCGGTTCGCCTACGGCCTCATCGGCCCGTTGCTGCTCTCGGATACCATCCGTTTTACCAAGGCTTTTTACGATCGGCCCATCGCCATTGGGGACAACAAATTACGGCCCACCGGTGGTGGCCGGGTGACGGAACTGGTGACCCGGCCGCTTTTTTCTCTGTTCATGCCGGATCTGACCCAATTCGTCCAGCCGCTTTCCGGGGAGTATGCCGGATTTCGCAGCATTTTCGAAAAAATTCCCTTCCATATCGGCTACGGGGTGGAGACCGGCATGCTGATCGATATCTTCGAAAAGTGGGGACTCGACGTGATGGCCCAGGTCGACCTGGACCGGCGGGTCCATAAGAATCAGGACACCAAGGCACTGGGCCGCATGGCCTTTGTGATCATCAAGACTTTCCTCAAGCGGCTGCAGGATCTTGACCGGATGAACCTCAAACAGGATATCTTCAACGAGATGATCCAATTCCATTTGGTCCGTGACCAGCTTGAATCCGAAATCCACACCCTCGAGCAGCATGAACGCCCGCCGATCATCGAAATTCCTGAGTACCGGGAAAAATTCGGAATGGAGGATAAGATGTAGGCCCTTCTTCATCCGCCCGCACCACAACCGTTCGCCTCCCATAATGGTGACACTTTTCTCCAATGGCAGATCCTGTGCCGGGTGATTATCATGGCCATGGACATCTTCTCGCCGGCATGGTAACTCCATGCGCTTGCAAATAACTATGCCATACCGTTTGTTACCGTCGTTCTCAGGAGAAAATAAATGGGTTCAAAAAAGATATCCGGATACATCAAATCGGAAAATGTCATCTGGTTGGTGGTGGTCTCACTACTGGTCGGTTTTGTCAGTGGAGTGGCCTTTGGTATCTATAAGGTCGGTGGCATTGCCGATCCGCAACAAGGGGCAATTGCTGCTCCGATCATGAATGAGGCCCGCCAGAAGGTTATCGACGACCTGAAGGCGCGCGCCCAGACTCATCCCGATGATCCGGAAGCGTGGATTCAACTGGGCCACCAGTACTTTGATCTCGGCTTGGCCGAAGAGGCGATTGCAGCCTACGAAAAGGCCCTGGCGATCAACGACCATGACGCCAATGTGTGGACCGATCTGGGGGTGATGTACCGCAGGGCGGGCAATCCGCAAAAAGCGGTGGACGCTTTTGACCGGGCGATGCAGGTCGACCCCGGCCATGAAATTTCAAGATTCAACAAGGGGATCGTTCTTTTTCACGACCTCAAGGATGAGAAGGGCGCCCTGGCGGCCTGGGAGGCGCTGCTGGCTAGCAATCCCCAGGCGACCACGCCCGGGGGGCAGACCGTTAGCGAACTGGTCGCGCACATCAAAAACAATCATCAGGACAAAAAATGAACAAAGCCATCGTAAACCACACCGCCCTGATCCGAAAGGGGCGCGTGTTTGACTTTTATGCGGAGAACGTCACCCTGCCCAATGGTGTTACCATGGATATGGAGGTGATCCGCCATCCCGGCGCCGCCGCCATCGTAGCGGTGTTGGATGACGGACGCATTCTGCTGCTCAAGCAGTACCGCCATGCCGTGGGCGGATTTATCTGGGAGATCCCGGCCGGCACGCTGGATCCCGGTGAGGATGTGGACACGTGTGCGGCGCGTGAGCTGACCGAAGAGACCGGCTACACGGCAGGGCAGATCGAAAAGCTGGCTGAAATCCTCCCCCTGCCGGCCTATTCGGATGAACGCATTTATCTCTATCTGGCCACCGGGTTGAGCCTTGCGGAACAGAACCTGGATGAAGACGAACTGCTTTTTGTTCACCCGGTGGCGTTGAGCGACGCCTTGGGGATGGTCGCCGACGGAACCATTCAGGACGCCAAGACCATCGCCGGCTTACATTTGGCCGCCGCCCGACTGGTCAAACCCGAAAATGTTCAGCGGTAGATGAATCCCGATCAGGTGATGGTTTGCCGCCATCCTTTCAACCCGGCCACCAGACAGACGATGGCGATCAGGGTCAGCGCCCCGGACAGACAGCCGGTGGCCAAAATACCGCCGTCCAGCCACACGGCCCCGCCGGTCAGAGCGCCAAACGCCCGGCCCAGTCCGGCCATGGCATAAAATCCGGCCATCATGGTGGCCCGGAAGCCCGGCAGCAGTTCGGTGCACAGGGAAAAGCTGGATACCATAGCAAATTCGAAGGTTAAAAAGAGCAGCGCCAGACCGGTCATGGCCGCGGGCAACGACGCATCCAGCCAAGGCAGGAGAAAGTATCCGGCCATCGACAGGCTCACGCCGGTAAAAACCGATCTCTTGACACCGATGCGGTCGGCGGCCATGGCTGTAAGCCCTTCACCCACCAATTCGGCCATTCCGATGAGACTGGTTCCCAAACCCAGAGCCACCAGCCCCAACCCGAAGCTTCTCTCCAGCCAGGCGCCGTAGACGACAAACAGGTTGTCGTTGGCCGCACTGACGAAAAAAGCATACCCCATGGCCCCCAGAGCGGGCCGGTTCGTCAACAGTTCGGCATACACACCCAGATACGGACTCGTGGATGCCGCTTTGCGGCCCTGTTGCGGTTCCGGCGGGATGATGAAAAAGAGTACGATCATCCCGGTAAGGCCCAGTACGCCGATCAGCAGAAACGGCGACCGCCAGCCGTATCGCTCCATCAGCACAGCAATCAGGGGAATGCCCACCAATGTGCTGCCCGACCAGGAAATTTCCATGATACCGATCACCATGGCCCGTCGCCGGTAAGGCACCCGGCTGCCGGCCCAGGCCTGGGCGGCCGGATCGAGGATGCTTTTGCCCAGTCCGGCCAGAAGCAGGGCCGTTAGGACCACGGCATAAAATGGGAAGATTGCCGCGGCCAGCATTCCCAGGCCCAACATGGCCATGCCAACGATCATCATGCGTCGATAGCCCAGCCGGTCGGAAAGGGGGCCGATCAGTGCGCCAAGCAGAGAGGTCACCTGATTGATGGCAATCAGCGATGTGACGGCCGACAGGGATACCCCCATCCCGCGGCTCAGGGCCGGAGCAAAAGGGTAGGCGAAACGACGGGCGACATTGATCACCAGTTTGAAAAAGGTGGTCCCGGCAATGGGCACAATGAGCGTGGGGGGTATGCGGTCAACCATTCAAGGGGGTCTTCCGGTTTGTTTGGTTCTGTTTACACGCGCGGTGGATCGCAAGCCTCCCTCGGACAGGACAGGCGGCGAATCCTGCGGGGCTAAGGATCAAGGCGCACCGGTCGGGTCAGTCGGAAAAGCGCATGGCTACGATCCGGTCGATCTGCTCCCGATCAAAGGCGTATGCCGTGTTGCAGTGATGGCAGCGGATGATCACCGGGAAGGGGCCTTTTTCCTGGATGTCTTTCAATTCGTCAACCGGCATCAGGGTGAGCAGGTTGCGAATCTGATCCCGATTGCAGTGGCAGTTGAAACCAACCGGTCGCCGGTCGATAAAACGGGGAGAGAAGGCACGCAAGTGGGTGGAAACCCATTCTTGTGGCGTTTTTCCTTCGGTCAGGGCTGTGCCGATGGAGGGCAGGGACACCACCCGATCCTCGAGCTGACCGACCACCGCATCGTCGGCTTCGGGCAGGGCCTGAAGCACCATGCCGCCGGCTGCGGTCACCTGGCCCTGCCGATCGAATTTAACGCTCAGACTGAACGCGGTGGGGATCTGCTCGGAGGTGAGATAATAGTGGGCCAGATCCTTGGCCAGATTGCCGTGGGCGATCATCACCTGTCCGGTAAACGGCTGTTTGGCATCTTCCAGCATGCGGGTTACCGAGAGAAAGCCGGCACCGAAAAATGGCGACAGGTTGCTGTCTTCGAGGGGTTTTTCGACCGGAATGGGTACATTTTTTAAAAACCCGCGGATGTCGCCGGCTGCACTGGCTTCCACCACCAGCCCCTTGATGGGGCCGGAGCAGTCCACCTGCAACCGCAACCGGTCCCTGCCCTTGAGCGTTGCGCTCATCAGGCAGGCCCCCAGATAGGCGTGTCCCAGCACCAGGGTTTCCAGGATACCCAGTTCGTGGTTCCAGCGCATCTGGTTGATCATTCGGCTGCCGCCGATCACCGCCCCACGGATGGAATCGTCGACCAGAAGGAACGTGTGCAGCCGGTCTTCACCCAATGCCAAAATGGGTCGGGAAAGATGGTCAGGTTGTTTTTTTTCCATGATCGGATTTCAAATTCAGCTTATTGCGGGCTTCGGCGATACGGGTTTCAATTTGCTGCCGATCGCGCATTTTGGACAGGTTGGTGAGCAGACCGGATGCCTCCGTGGGTGATTCCTGGCGACTCTCCAGTAGCAATCGGTACCAGTAGGGCAGGTCCGAGCTGTAACAGGATACCAGGTCCATGCCATG
Organism: Desulfosarcina ovata subsp. ovata; assembly: GCF_009689005.1. Lineage (NCBI taxonomy): Bacteria > Pseudomonadati > Thermodesulfobacteriota > Desulfobacteria > Desulfobacterales > Desulfosarcinaceae > Desulfosarcina > Desulfosarcina ovata. The sequence goes on from NZ_AP021879.1 coordinate 628,615, forward strand.
TTTGCGGGCCGTGCGCAATGTTTCCTGAATAATGCCGGCCTGTTTTTTTGGGGTCTGAGCAAGGTCATCTATCATGTTCAGGTAAACACCGAGATGATGGTCCAACTTCCGCTTGGCGATGTTGTACCGGACAATCGGCTTGATCCAGAATCTGGCGATGATATATCCCAGCACACCGGCCACGAAACTGGCCCCGGCGGCAATCAGAAGTGACGAATCCAGAGAGAAAAGCATCCATTCACCAAAATTTCAGTAACCGCGTGAGAGATAGCGCCGATACTCGGCCATCCGGGCGGCCGTTTTTACCGCCCGCTCAGGCGTTTCAAAAAATATTGCCTTCAAATCATGTCCGTCGACCGGGTAGACCGTCGAATCGTTCTCTTCGGTCAAGATACTGACACCGAAAATCGGTTTCTGGAATTTCTCCATCAAGCGGACAATTTCCCGGATGTATCGTTTCTCAAAATCGCTGGATGTCCTGACGGTTTCTTCAAGCATTTTCCGAGTATAACTGTCGTCCGCACGGGCCACCGAATCCGCCAGGCGCCGAACAAGGAAACGCCTACCGAAAATGCCCAAGTTGATCACCCCGTCGCACCCATCCCACTCCAGCAATGCCTCCAACACGGAAAGGGGAATGTCGAGGTCATTTTCACCGACCAGATCGACGGGATTGGTACGACTCCAATACGTCGGCAGAATTTTGTCGATCCGGGCAATCAGTGCTGCCGGCAATTCGGGGACCTCCAGATTGAATCGGTTGCACATATCGGAGGTGATGACCCCCCAGCCGCCGCCAAGGGTCATGATGGCGATGCGGTTGCCCCGGATCAGGGGCAGTGACGCGAAGCCTGCCGAAAGATCCAGCAGTTCCATGGACTGATCCACCTTGACAATGCCTGCCTGGCGGCACATGGCATCGAACAGGCGCACGTCAGAGGCCATGGCGCCGGTATGGCTGGCAGCGGCCCGGCGGCCGGCATCGGTCTGACCGCCCTTGAGCAAAACAATGGGCTTCTTGCGGCTGACCCGGCGGGCACTTTCGAAAAACCGACGACCGTTCTTGACGCTTTCGATGTAAAGCATCACTGTCTCGGTCAACGGGTCCACTTCGAATCCTTCCATATAATCTTCGATGGTCAGCATGGCTTCATTGCCGGAACCGGAAAAGGCACGGATGCCGATTCCCTGTTTTTCGGCAAAGGCCAAAAGCTGGGCCCCCATATTACCGGATTGGGATACAACCGCAGTGGTCCCCGCCATTGAGCAGCCCCCGGTGGCCATACAAGAAAAGTGGATATGCGGATTGCCGATCCCCATGGTATTGGGTCCCAGCACAAGGATACCCGCGTCACGGGCAGCGTCGACCAGTTGCCGTTCGAGCCGTTTGCCCTCGCTCCCGATTTCGCCGAATCCGGAGGTGACCAGCAGCATGTTCCTGACCCCTTTGGCTTCCAGTTGAGGGATCAGATCCATGACCCCGGCCGCCGGAACGGTTACCACCGCCAGGTCCACAGGACCGGGAATATCGCCCACCTGTTTGAATGCCGGTTTCCCGGCAATCACGCCGCCCTTGGGGTTGACGGTGTAGATTTCTCCCTGGTAACCGCAACTGATGGTGTTGCAGAGCAGTGTGTGCCCCCATTTGCCCATTTGGGACGAGGCGCCGATGAACGCCACCGATCGGGGGTGGAAAAAGGCGTGGATGGCCGGTGGGGGCACCGGCGGCGATACGGCGGAGACATTGTCCGGATCCGCCAGGGTGATCAGGGCATCCACGGCCGCGAGCGTCCCGTCGGCAGCAGCGATAAGCGGGTTGATGTCGATTTCGGCAATTTCGGGAATATCAGTGGCGATGGCCGACAACCCCATCAGCGTGCCCACCAGCGACTCCCGGTCGACAGCCGCCTCTCCGCGAAAAGCATCCAGCAACCGGCGGGAACGGACCGATTCGATCATATCCAGCGCATCCTCGCGGGTCAGCGGCGCCAGGCGCAAGACAACGTCGGACAGCGCTTCGGTAAAGATGCCCCCCAGGCCGAAAAGAACGGCCGGACCAAAATGCGGGTCACGGAAAATCCCGGCCACAAGTTCCCGCTGGCCAACGACCTGCGGCTGAACGAGAATTTTAATTTCCGGGAGAGTATTGAGAATCTGACCCGCCGCCCGGGATACGGCTGCCGCATCGTTCAGGTTCAGATGCACCACGCCGCTTTCGGTTTTGTGGAGCAGGTTCTCGCCGATGCCTTTGATCACCACGGGAAAACCGATTTGCCGGGCCGTGGCCACCGCCTCGTCGGCGGTGGAGACAATGGTTTCAGTTACGACGGGCACACCATAGCCACCCAAAATGGTTTTCGATTCGGTTTCGGTCAGGGCACGCCTGCCGGACGCGAGCGCTTTTCTCACCCACTCATGCGTTTCCACGTTTATTTTCTCCTGATGCAATGCCGGGTTGTCGGCCAGGTATCCAAAAAAAGCCGCTTTCAATTTTAAAAAACAGGCCTCTATCTACTTGAGGCCATGCGTTTGGGTCAAGGGATAATATGGTATTGAAGGCTTGATGGCGCTTTAGTATTGCAGCGGCTGGCTGACCGTTACCGGCAGGTTGACAAAGGACTGGTAACCGAAATCGTCAAAATAGACGTTGAGTGCGCCATCGCCAAAGGCGTGCAGGCCGAAGGTGGAATCGGTGCCGGTCAGGTCGGTTTCGGCGCTGCGGATGACGACGTTCCAGGTGTCGGTCAAAACGGATGCCGATATGCTGGGGGCGTCGCCGGTGAGTGCCATAAGGGAAATCGTAGTGATGTCACTGTTGACCGCATCCCAATCGATCAGAGTAAAGTGATCGTCATCGACTTTTATTTCTGTATCTTCATCCGGCGGCCAGTTCAATGATTCCGGATCGAGCGGGTTGCCCAGCTTGTCCGCATCCAGCTGTGTGGGAGTGTCATCGGCGGTCCCGCAGTCATCCGGCAGGCCGTAGTAGGCCTTGATGAAATGGGCGGTTTTACCGTCATATCTGGTAACCGTGGCCAGATCGGTCTTGCCGGCCACCGAAAAGGCGCCGGGTTCAAACGTGCCCACCACGTTCTCCAGCAGCAGCGTCCCGGTTGTCTCGCCGGTCATCAGCGGATAGCCGTAGACCGTCGCCGATGCACTGGATTCACCGCTGGACTGGTCGATGCGGTCGCCCGGCGCTACGATGTCGGTGACGGTGGGGGTGTACTCGAATTTGAGCCATTGGGCGGACTTGAAGCGTACCAGGAGGGTGGCGTTATCAAGGTTGAAAGAATCGGCGACAACGTCAATTCGGCTGACCGTACAAGGATCGGCTATGTCTGTACCACCGATACGTAAACGGAGGCTGAATTCAGAACCGGTGGAATAGGCATCGGTAATATCAAGCTCGCCATTTCCCATATTCTCTGCGACAACAAGATTGTTGATTAAAATATCAAGCGATTGGCATGTGCTCTCCCAGATCAGTTTTCGGGCAGTGTAGTCGCACGGAATGGCCGGAACCGGGGAAAGATCGACGATTTCAACGGATTCTCTTTCTTCGTCGACAATCGGCCTCCAGTATATTGGCGGGGTAATGGACCCAAGGGTGACCGTGTCCGCGATCTTCTTGTAGGCCAGCCATTGCTTTGATCCAGACTTGGATTGCCAGAGTACCAGAGACAATACCTTATCATCTTCTTCAAAGGGTTTCAGCGCAGCGTCGATGCCGTCAGAAGGATCGTTTTTCGGGGTCGTGCGTTGAAACGACAACCCATAGGTATTGTTGCCATCATCGGTCAGCCGGAAGTTGATCCCGGCGGTGAAATAATCCGGCACCTGCGGATCGAAGCCTACCTTGACCTGGACGTCGAACTGGTCCGCATCGAAATTCACCAGGCCGGCATTCAGTGTGATCAGACTTTCATCGGAGCCGCCTGTGTCGGTCAGGCCGGTAACCTTGAGCACATTGTTTTCTTCACTTTGGGCGATGTCATGGGTCCCCAGCGTGGATGCATTCCACCCGGCCAGGCTGTCGAATCGGTCATGGACCGTCACCCGCTGGGTCCCCTTGGCTTCGGGAATCTGGACATGGTAGACGATCTGGCGCGATGCCGCCATTTCACCGCTGCCCACCGAACCGGTGGCCGTAACGCGGATGCATTTTTTCAGGCGCAGGGATTCTCCGGCATTGACCGTCACATTGGTGAAATCCGTGCCGTCGGTTCGCCGGAGTCCGGTCAGGGTATCGGTTGCGTCATCATAGGTACTGTACGTGTAAGTGATGTCATTGATCACCACCGCACCATTTCGCTCGGGAAACATCCCCCCGCTGCCGTCTTCGAGGGTCAGGTCCCCACCTGTGGAAAACGTCTGGCTGCTGGTTGTACTGGCCTGGGCCACCGGATAGACCGGCGTATCCTTGGCCACCGTTCCCATAAAGGCAGAGTCAAGTGTGAACGTAATTTGGTTGCCGCTGATCGATTCCGATGTAAAGGAAATTTCGTTATTGTCGACGCTTAGCGTTCCGTTTTCCGGGATCGAATAGCCATCGGCCAGTTCTCCAAAAAACTTGGTGGTCAGTTGGCTAATATTGGTCTGGTCCGCATCCGCCAACAGGTAATAGGGGGTGAACTGGACCTCGAATTGCCCCTGGTCGTTGGCCAGTTGATAGCTGGTTCCGTGAAGGGTGTTTAGCACCGTGAAGCGATCGTTTTCGGTATCTGCCGCCAGATACTGGCTGGCCGCGTATCGCAGACCGGATTCGGCCAGGTAATAGGCCTGCTCGGATTGGCTGGCGACGGTGCGCTGAAGCTCCGACGAGCTGATCATGGGGATGATGGCCGCCCCCAAGGCAGTGAACAGCAGGAGGGTGATGATCATGCCCACCAGGGTGCTGCCGCGGTTGAACGGCCCGCCGCTGGCCTTGAGGTGCCGTCGTACGAGCGCTGTGCCGATGATGAAAACGATGCCGGTGAACAGGCCAATCCAATGTGCCTTCGATCCTTCGGCGATGCGCGTGGAAACGGGCAGGGCAGTGGAGATAAAACAGCTGTATTGTTCGCTGGTGGGCGGCCCACTGGCCAGGCTGGTCGGGCTGATGCCGCCGTAATTGTCGTTATTTCTGGGGTGAACCAACGTGTTCAGGCCCACGGTGTCACCGGCAACATCCTTACGGTACAAATCGATGGAAAACTGAATCGCGGACAGTTCGCGGCGATCATCGCTGATCGTCCAGCCGCTGTCGCCCTTGAAATAGCTGAAGGAGAGGGATGCCACCCGGTCGCTGAGGATGTCGCCGTTATTCTCAAGATAGGCCTCATCGATATTCTCGGCGGGGTTGTCGTAGATCCGGATGGTTTCATCGATTTCGGCAATCATGCGTGGCTCGTCATCGGCATCACGGTAGACCAGATAGGTGGGCGCGGAACCGATCTTATCCACAGACCGCAGTTCCAGAAGTTCCCGGTTGATGCGGGCGGCCGCCAGTTGAATTTTCTGCGCCAGGGCCGTGTTTTCCCGAACCACGGCATAGCTGTTGAGGGCGGCGACAACCCCCATGGAGGCGATGGACGCGAGGATGGCAACCACGACCAGTGCCGTGATGACCTCAAGCAGGGTAAAGCCGGCGCCCGGTTTTCCGGTAGGCGGCGTGATCATTTGGATATCCGGTTTCAATGGAAATGACCGATCCTCAACGGGTGAACAGCTCGACCAGGCTGTGGTCCCCCAGGCTGATGGCCACTTTTAAAACCCGGCATTCCGACGGACTGGACGTGCAGGCCACTTCACTCTGGCTCGTATCAAACTCAATGTATTCACTCTGGCTGACCGTGTAGCTTCCGTAATAGCCGCTCTCCACACGGGATTTGAACGTGGCCAGGGGGGTGCTGTCCACAAGCAACAGCCGTTTGTAGTCCGCATTCATGTTTTCAAAAATGCCCTGCAGGGTCATGCCTTCCTGCATGGAGAGCGTGGGAGCCACACTCCTTGAGATGCTGGTTCCCATGAACTGCACCAGGATAACCGAAAGAATCGCGGCAACCGTCAAGGTGACGATAATTTCGATCAGGGTAAAGCCGGAATGGGTCACCCGCTTTTTTTTCATGGGACGAATCCCGTGTTGCCGGTAATGGTAATTATCGTTGATGTGCCCCCATCCGAGGTTAACGTCAATTGCAGATCATTTTGCAGGACATTGTTAATAGTTACGTACGGGCGGCCCTTGTCGTCAAATGACAAGGTGGTCGGTGTCAGGGTGAGCCCGTATTGGCCGATGTCGACCGTATCTGATTCTTCGCCAGGTAGTTTGTGTTTTTTGGCGGTGGGGTCGTCGCCTGAAAACAGCCAGTACTGTTTCCCCGAATCGTCGCAACGGATGCCCCAGCGGATATCGGTATCCATGGACCGGGCCTGCGCATAACGGATGTGGGATTTGATCACCTCGGTCTGGGAATAGAGGTTTGCCTCTCCCATGCGGCTGCGCCCGATAAGGAGAACACTGATAATCCCGATGATAATCAGCACCACCATGACTTCCAGCGCAGAAACCCCCGCATGGTTGCGTAATTGCCGAAATCGATGCATAGTCCCTGATTATCAGATGTTAAGACCGAATTAAACAGCAAATCAACCGTGCTTGAATCCCTGATTTTCTCCTCAAACTGGAAATGCAATGCAACAACCATTATCCGATAGCGATAGCCTATTGAATCTGAACCTTGATCGAACCACGGGACAAACGGCCCTGGCGCTGCTGCTCCTTTTTATCGGACTGATTGTTGTCTACGCGGCCAGTTTTTCAGGGGCCTGGATCTATGACGATGAGGCCAATATCCTGAGCAACAAAAACATCCATATAGGCCGCCTCACGTTCAAAGATCTGAGCCGGTCAATCCATCTGCAGCCGCAGGATCCCGGTAGCGCCGAACGCATCAAAAGGCCACTGGCCTATATGAGTTTCGCGATCAACTGGTATTTCGGGAAAAACCGGGTGTTCGGCTACCATCTGGTCAATTTCTGCATCCATTTTATCTCCGCGGCATTTCTTTATCTGTTTATCACCCGTGCCCTATTAATCACCAAACCCGCTGCACGCTATCGCAGCATGGCGCATCCCATAGCCCTTTTATCCGCTTTTATTTGGGCGATCCATCCGATTCAGGTGAGCGCGGTGACGTACATCGTGCAGCGCATGGCGTCCATGGCGGGGATGTTCACGATTATGAGCATGTATGCCTATTTGAGATTTCGAATGTCCCCGACACTCAAAGGCAAAGCGTTCGGCCTGGCCGCTTGCGCAATATGCGGCCTTTGCGCATTGGGAACCAAAGAGAATAGCGCCATGCTGCCCCTCTCGCTGTTTTTTCTTGAGGTCCTGCTGATTCAGGGACCACAATCAATGAATCTGAAAAAAACGGCTTGCCGGGTATTGCCGGCGCTGGCTGCCGTCGTTTTGATCGGGCTGTTTTATGTCAATCCGCTTGACCTTATCGGGGGATACGCCAATCGTCCCTTTACCCCCATGGAACGGATCCTGACCGAACCCCGGGTGGTGCTCTATTATCTCAAGGTATTGTTCTATCCACTGCTTTCCGAAATGACCCTGGTGCATGATATCGAGGTGTCCACTTCGCTATGGTCTCCCTGGTCCACGCTGCCGTCAATCCTTACCATCGGTGCGCTTTTTTTCGGTGCCTTGTTCTGGCTTTCCAAAAAACAACCCCTTGTCGCTTTTGCCGTGGTTTTCTTTTTCATCAACCATCTGATTGAAGGCTCCTTCATCAGTCTGGAACTGATTTATGAGCACCGCAACTATATCCCGTCCATGTTTATTTTTGTCATTCCGGCTTTGCTGCTGATCAACGTTTTGGCTTACTTTTCCTACAGCCGAAAATTCCAACTGTTTGTAGTAATCAGCGGGGCGATCGTACTGGCAACCATTGGCCACTCCAGCTTCGCGTACAGCCATTTGTTCCGCAATGGATTGATTTTCTGGAAGGACAACGCTGAAAAGTCTCCCCGCCTGAGCATCGTGCAGAATAATTACGGCATTGAACTGTTGCAGCACGGTTTCAACCATAAGGCGCTGGCGTATCTTCAACGGGCAGAACAGCTGAACCGCTATTTCAATCTGTCCCAACAGGGCGTAACCTATCACAATCTTGGCATCTACCATGAGACGGTCGAGCACGATTTTGCACTGGCGTTAACCTATTTTGAGAAAGCGATGTCCATTACGGCACATTCCAAAAAGATGGGATTTGCCCTGTGCATGAGTTACTTGCTTAATGGAAACGTTGAAAAGGCTCGATCCACGCTTGATGACCTCCTAAAAAAATGGCCCGATGAGCCGGATTTCCTTTTATTAATGGGAAATATTCGATTGATGGCGGGCGATCCCGACAAGGCACTGGTATATGCCCGGTTTGCTCGCAGGGCCAAGCCGGATGCCGTTGAGGCCCTGGCGGTTTACGGTGAAGCGTACCGATTAAAGGGGGCGTTTGGAAAAGCGAGGTTTTTTTGGCAGGCATATCATCGGGAATGCCCCAATAGCTTCAGTGCAGCTCTTGCTTTATTGGATATTTTTTATCAGGCCGGGGATAACAGTGCCCTTTGTCGTCTTATTGCAGATTTGGCAATAAAAAAGGGTTCCCAATCTTGGGATAGTTTGCTTCGAAGTTACCATTCTCCATTCATGTTTGCCGATGCACTGTTTTACGCCGTGAATCGAGAGCAGATCCTATCCATCATCTCCAACTCCTTACGGAAAGAATTGGAGACAATTGACCAACATCCCTGATGAAAAAGGCTAGCTTTGGTTAAGGTGACCCAGGCCGGGGGATTAGTCTGCCTTTAGTTTGGCCAGGCATTAGGGTGTTGCTGTTGCCAGTAACCATCAGGTAGATGTTCGTATTGCCGAACAACGTCGTATTCAAGGTAAAATCTCCCAAGTTAGTACCCAGCGTTATGTTATCATAGACAATTTGTCCGGGGGTATCTCCGAGAAGCAGTTGTTTCGCAAAATGTTGATTAACCCGGCCGACACCCTCGGCGAGAGCCGCGTCAAGCGCCTTGAGCCTCGCCTCCGATTGCAGATCAAAGTATTTCGGAATGGCAACGGCCGCCAGAATACCCAGAATGACCAGAACGGCAATGATCTCGACCAGGGTAAAACCCTTCTGGTTTTTAAGATGCGCTTCGACTTTTCGCTTATTCATCATGTCGCCTCTGCTGCTTGTTTGGGGTAGCCACATTATTTAAAATAAAAAGTGGAAAGCAATAATAATACCAAGAAAATATTTCTCATTTGTAAAAACAATAAGACCCGCAGATGATAGGCAAAAGCGGTATTCTCGATTTTATTCCATCAACGTAACCCAAGTAGTATATTTTCTTGGAAAAAGCAACTCCTTCAAATTATGTTGGTATTTCCTTCAAATTTTGTAGGTTTCAGAGCCCATTGTTATTGCTTGAAATCCGATATGTTTATCGAATGTTTCTTTATCCGGTGCCATAAGCTGCGTTCCTTGATGCCCAAATGGGCCGCAGCCTTGATCTGAACGCCACCGGTTTCGAGCAGTGCATTTACAATCGCCCTGCGTTCGTAATTTTTAATCCGCGTATCCAGGTCCGCCCCATCATCTGGTTCATCGATTGTCGACAGCAATGGCCCTTCCCGCCCGTTGGAAAGATGCCTGCTGTTCCTATCGCGGCCTACGGAAATTGGTAGTGTCGCCGGTGAGATGGTGTCGTCCACAGCCAGAACGGCTGCTGATTCAAGTGCATTTTTCAGTTCGCGAACGTTTCCCGGCCAGTCATTGGCCATCAGCATTTGCAGGGCCTCCGATGAAATCACAATCTCCCGGCCCATCTGATGTAAAAACCGTTCGGCCAGCAGGGGAATATCTTCGCGTCGATGCCTAAGTGGGGGCAGCATGATCGAAAAAACGTTCAACCGGTAAAATAGATCCTTACGAAATCGTCCGGCTTCTACCATTTTTTCAAGATCATGGTTGGTTGCCGTGATAAAGCGGACATTCACGGGCTTGGGGTGAAGCCCACCCACCCGCTGGACCGCGTTTTCTTCGATGGCGCGCAAAACCTTGGCCTGGGTGTCCAACGGCATGTCACCAATTTCATCCAAAAAAAGCGTTCCTCCGTCGGCCATTTCGAATTTTCCCGGTTTTTTGCGGTTGGCGCCGGTAAACGCCCCTTTTTCATGGCCGAACAGTTCACTTTCCAGCAGCCCTTCGGGAATGGCGGCACAATTAATGGCAATAAACGGTTTATCCTGCCGTTTGCTGTGTTGGTGGATGCTGCGTGCGATCAATTCCTTTCCCGTACCGGTTTCACCGGTAATCAGCACGGTGGATTCCCTGGGTGCGACCTTGACGATCTGGTTGAAGACACCCCGCATGGTCTTGCTCTGCCCGATAATGTCCGGAAAAAGCTGGCGAGCCTCGACTTTGCTTAAAATTTCGGTGACCTGATCGAAAAACAGGGTGAAGCGCCCCATATCATCGTTGGCCTTCGGAGGATCGGTGGGTGCCGCTGCGGATTTGACAACACCCAGATTTTTGGTTTTACGAACAAACTGTTTTACCGGATCAATCAGGAATTTGACGATGAGGACGCCACAGACCAGGGTGAAAGCGATCAGCAGCGTGCCCCACAAAAAAACCGGCCGCTGTGGATCCATCGATTTGGACAGGTAGGATACGGTGGTATTGTAAGTCACGATGATGGACAAAATGGCAATGCCGGCAAAAATCACCGGAATAATCACATACAGGCTGATATTAATGCGAATATCTTTCATTATTTAACCATTTTTACGAGATCCCACATGGGAAGATAAATGGCCAGTGCAAAGAACAGCACAACGGCGGCCAGGCACACCGTTAAGATTGGCCCTATCGAATCGGAAATCCGTTTCATCGCATATTCCAGTTCCGAATCGTAATGGTCGGCGGCCTCATGGAGCATTTCATCCAGGTTGCCGGACTCTTCGCCAATGGCCACCATATTGATGATAATCGGGGTGAAATAGGGAGAAGCCGCCAGCGGTCCGGCAATTCCGCGTCCCTCCTCAAGCCGTTCGCCAATGCGTTCAAAAGCTCTGGCAAGGGCGGAATTGTTGATGGTTTCTTTCAAAATAGACATGGTTTCGAGAACAGAGATTCCACTGGCCTGGAGGATTGAAAAAATGCTGGCAAATCTCGCCATGGCGGCTTTGAGGACCAGTTCGCCCACCAGTGGCAGATGCAATATGAGTTTGTCACGCCTGAACCGGCCACGATCGGTTTTCAGATAGAGTTGCAGCAAAACCACCGTTACAAGGGCCAGCAACAGCAACAGGGGCCAATATGCGGCCAATACTGTGTACAATTTCATACAGATGACCGTTGGCAGAGGCAGTTTCAGTCCCGATCTCAAAAAAATTCCGGTAAATCGGGGAATCACCAGGGTCAGCAGAATCACGAAGGCCGCAAAAAGGGCCACCATCACAATAATCGGATATTGCAAGGCCGAACTGATTTCGGAACGGATTTTATGGTCATGGTCCAAAATGTAAATCAACCGATCCAGAATCTCAGGCAGTGCCCCGCTGGTTTCACCGGCAAGCAGCATGCTGCAGTAGAGTGACGAAAAAACACCCGGGTATTTTCGAAAGCCATCGTACAGAGTTCCGCCTTCACGGATGTCCTGGGCAATGGAGACGATAATACTTTTCAGCTTTATGTTTTCTGTTTGATTTTCCAGTACCTGAAGCAGTTTGAGCATGGGAACGCCGGCGCGGATCAGGGTTCTGAGCTGCTTGGTGAACAGGATCAGTTCCGGCGTCCTGACCGGTGCCAGCTTTTCCTTGAGCCGAGTCAGCCGGAATCCGACCCCGGACCGTGCCGCATCGGTTATTTTCTGGGGAATGTAGCCACGCCCCACGAGGATGCTGGCAACGCTTTCCACGGTATCGGCATCAATCAACCCGGTAATGGGAGTGCCGTTTTCTGAAATCGCCCGGTAGTAATATTTGGCCATGGTATTGGAGGGCTCTTTTTTTCTTTAGGTCATCACGGCCGACATGGCTTCATCAAGGGTGGTTTCCCCTTCAACCACCTTGCGTATGGCGTCGTCTTTGAGGGTTCGCAGGTTGCCGGCATCCCGGGCGGCGCGCATGATATCCTGGGAAGAGACGCGGCGCAGGATCATATCCTGGACCATTTCGTCGATCGCCAAAATCTCGAAGATACCGGTACGGCCCTTGTATCCCTTGTCCATGCAGTTGAAACATCCTTTGCCTTTAACAAAATTGGCGCCCTGGACCTTGTCCAGCCCCCAGTAAGAGAGGGCTGAGCGGGGCGGTTTCCAGGCGGTTTTGCAATATGGGCAGACTTTCCGCACCAGACGCTGGGCAATGCAGACCAACACCACCGATGAAACCAGAAACGGCTCGACGCCCATGTCAATGAACCGGGTAATGGCACCGGCGGCATCGTTGGTATGTACCGTACTCAGTACCCGATGACCGGTGAGCGCACTCTGCACGGCGATGCCGGCCGTTTCCGAGTCCCGGATCTCGCCGACCATGATCACATCCGGGTCCTGGCGCATGATGGCCCGCAACCCACTGGCAAAGGTCATCCCGGCCTTGCGGTTCAGTTGAATCTGGCGGATCTTGTTGACCCGGTATTCGACCGGATCCTCGATGGTAATGATATTGATGTCCGGCTGATTGATTTTTTTAAGGATCGAATAAAGCGTGGTGCTTTTGCCGCTTCCCGTGGGGCCCGTGCTCAGAATCATTCCGTAAGGTTTGTGGATAATGGGTTCCAGCTTGCGGATATCGGCCTCACTCATGCCCAGGTGATCCAACGAATAGACACCGCTGCTGGTGTCCAGAAGGCGCAACACCAGATTCTCTCCATAAATGGTGGGAATGGTCGACGCCCGGATATTGATCTCCTTATTGTCCATGCGAACGGTAAAACGTCCGTCCTGGGGAACCCGCGAAAGGGAAATATCCATATTCGCCAGGATCTTGACCCTTGATATTATTAATAAAATTAGCGACTTGGGTGGCGCCGGGACTTCGTGCAGCTTACCATCGACCCGGAACCGGACCTGAACATAGTCCTTTTCCGGTGAAATATGGATATCGCTGGCGCCTTCGCGCACGGCCTGGGACAGGATTGAGTTGACCAAACGAATGACCGGTGCCTCCTCGGCCATGTCGTGAAGCGAACGAACCTCCACATCTTCGTTCATGGCGACCGGATCCGAGTCATGGGCGCTTTCGATCTGCATTTCGCTCATGCCGTCAAGCACCCCGCCGATGCCGCTATAGGTTCCGTAGAGGCTGGAAATCATCAGGTTGAGGTCCTGGTAGGTGCAGATCACCGCCTCAACTTCCGTATTGGTATGAACCTCAACGCTGTCCAGCGCATGGATATCCATGGGATCGGTCATGGCAATTTTCAGCAGGTGGTCGGATCGCTTGATGGGCACCAGCTGATGCTTCTGGCACATGTCCAGGGGAATCGTGTTGGCCAGCTGCACATTGATGGGATAGGTTTCGGGCTGGTATTTTTCGATCCCCATTTGACGGGAGACCAGGTTCACGATGTCGGAACTGCTGACCATCCCCTCCCGAACCAGATATTCGCCCAGTTTGATATTGTTGCGCTGATGCTCGGCAATGGCCTGGTCGAGCTGTGCCTCGGTCAACAGTCCGCCTTCCACCAGCATTTCGCCGAGTTTCTTTTTCGCTTTCACAGGTTCACCCGTATTGTTTTGCTGTTACCGGTACCGGATGGTCCGCGTATGGGTCAGAAAAAAAGATAGCCCGGGGCGGCCAACCGGAAATGATTTCGGCGTGCCGGGCAAGGTCAGCGGGCAGGCCGGCCAATTGTCGACGGGCCGATTCCCTATCCGCAAAGTACCCGGCGAGGTAAATCCCGAAAGTCATCCCTTTGATCGGTTCGCAGTCAATGATCAAACGGATCGGCGGCGCGGCATCGGTCTCCGCCAGTTGCTGGATCCGTCGAAATGCATTTTCCAGGAATGGGGCCTCGTCCAGTTTGATCCAATATGAAGCGCCCGTAGCCGCAACAGGTTCTGCTGCGATGGCCGGAAAGGTAATCGTTGATCCCATGCGGATCGTATCGGCATTGGCGATGGACGGGTTGGCCGCTAACACCGCATCGAGATAACGCCGGTGAAAATTGCCATAAACAAGCGTTATCATTCGTGTCAGATTGTCTTTTGGTTTCACGTTCAAGCCGCCGAGCATCGTCGGTGGCTGGGAAACAGCGGTTTCAGGTAGCGTTTCCACGGTCTTTCCGGCCAAAAGGGGGCCCCCGGCAATGGATCGGTCCAAAGGCGGATCATCCACAGAAAGGGTGCCGTCGTTCGCCGGTGGGAGGATGGCAAAACGGGTTTTAACGGCAAGTGAAGAAGCGGTTTCGGCTGTCGGCACCGCACCGTGGGTTACCCCGGACAGGTCCGTAGCGCGATCCGAATGCCTGAAAGGGCGAAAGATCGAGACCGCCAGTTCCGGGGTGAGTGCGGCAACCAGGCAGACGCTCATCATAAAAACCACGGCAGTGACAGCAGCCACTCGCCGTCGCCGGCGTGGACGATTTTTTAGGCGGTTTGCACAGGCGTGCACCAGCGGCCAGCCGATGCGGCGCCGATTTTGGATGATCATTGCCAGCATGCATTGATGGCACAGATGGATAATTTTTCGCGGATACCCTCCGGTAGCACGATAAATGGCGAACAGGGACAAGGGGGTGAACAGATTGGGGCCTTGGGCGTCGCTGCTGGCCCGACCGATCCTGAAACGGATCATCCGGCACGTATCACCAAAATCCATGGGGCCGAGAAAATGAATCAGGTTGACCCTATCGGCCAGGTTGGCTGTGGCTGCCAGCGCCTGCTGGAACTCATCCTGAGCAAAAACAACGATCTGCAGCAATTTTTGGGTATTGGTTTCGTAGTTGAGCAGTTCACGCAGGATTTCAAGACAGTCCAGGGAGAGTTTCTGGCCCTCGTCAACGATTAGGATGACGGTTTTGTTCTGCTTGACGCCTTTTTGAAACAGGCTGTTTTTGATCTGCTCTTTGGCCCCATGACCATCGTGCTCAGGCAGGGGGCGGCCGGTGATCATGCGGCCGATGCGCCTCAGGAAAGCCGATGGCGAGTCGAACCCTGGATCCAGAATCAGATGCGATTCGATGGTGGTATCGCTGGCGAACTGCTGCAGCAGAGCCCGGCACAAGGTGGTCTTACCCGCTCCAACGGAACCGATCACGACGTTCAGGCCCCGTTTGAGCCGCAGGGCCAGTTCGATTTTCTGCAGGCAGCACACATGCTGCCGGGACTCGAACAGGAACTGCGGATCAGGGGTGTTGGAGAACGGTTCCCGATCCAGGTTGAGGATGCTGAAATAGTCCATACGCTTTTATGCCAAACCCACCGCCGGTGGAAAACCTATTGAACCGCCGGCCGTCTTTTTAAAATATGGGGAGTAATGAAAATCAGCAGATCCTCTTTTTCACGGCTTTTGGATTCCCCTTTGAAAAGATAGCCCAGCACGGGAATTTTGCGTAACCCAGGCACCCCGGACTCGCCGTCGTTATCGGACTGCTTGTTGAGGCCGCCGATGACCGTGGTCTGGCCATCGTAAAGAACCACCGTGGTTTCGGCTTTTTTGGTGTTGATCCGCGGATAACCGTTGCTGTCACTGACGTCACTGGGCTCGTCCTTGTTGGTTTTGATCGAGAGCTTCAGGGTATCGCCCTGGATGACATGGGGGGTGACCTCCAGGCGCAGTACGGCCTTTTTGTACTCGATCTGGGTGCTGCTGTCCTCGACGGTCTGGAAGGGAATCTCGGCCCCGCTTTCGATGATGGCCGTCTGGTTGTCCAGGGTGGTGATCGATGGATTGGAGAGGATGTTGAGTTTGTCTTCCTCCTCCAAAGCACTTAATTGGATTGCCAGCGTTGCATTGGCCGTGTCTGCAAAAAAACCCAATGAGAAACCTGAATCCGATACATCTGCTGGGAAATTACTCGTCCACATGTTTGATGTATCCAAATCACTGGCTGCATCAGCACTAGGAGCGATCCCGTACGAATCACTACCTCTATTCCAATGGTAGTAGCCGCCCCACTGGATGCCCAGTTCACGGCCCACCGTTTTGGTGGCCTCGACAATATGGGCCTCGATGAGCACCTGGGCGGTGGGCTGGTCCAGTTCGCTGACCAAGGCGATCATGCGCTCGAGATCATTGCGCGTGGCCTGGATGATCAGGGCATTGTTGTGTTCGTCAAGCAGCACCGAGCCCAGAATTTTTCCGCCATCTGTGGCGCTGAGAAATTTTTCCAGATTGCCTTTCAGCTTGCCGGCATCGGCGTAATCCACATGAATAATCTTGGTCAGCAGCGGCTCGGCAAGCGCCAGTTCCCGCTGCCTGGACAGGATCTTCTGGTCGGCCTCCAACTGTTTCAGAAGATTGGCCTTGTCCTCGAGGGTGACGATGCGCAGCAGTTGGCCCTCCCAAGTGTAGGAGAGACCGTGGGTTTTGACGATACCATTGAAAACCTGATTCCAGGGGATGTTTTCCACATTGAGGCTGCTGGTTCCCTTGACCGTATCGCTGATAATGGCGCTGATGCCCACGGATCGAGTCAGGGCGCGAAGCAGTACGGCGGTATCGGTCTGATAAATTTTCAGGGTCACGGGACTTTCCGGCAGCGGCCGTTCCGGTTGTGCCTGGGAGAGCAGCGGGCGGTTCGCCGGAGAGGGGGTTTCCGGCATATCGATGACGCGGTGCTGTTCAGCCGGCGAATACCCCTTCGCCTCCTCCGCCCGCGCCTGCCAACGTTCGAAATCGCTCTTGACGGGCGGCGTTTCCTGCCCGGCACAGCCGCAAAGCGTGGCCATGAGCAACAGTGTTGCCAGCCCTGAAACGATCCGACAAAGACGGTTTTTGGATAACATGGCGCTCCCTGGAGTTCTAGTTACCGGCAATCGCATCCTGCTCCATCAATTTAAGAACAACGCGGTCTTCAGTGTCTTGACGGCCGATTTCAACCTGGTTCGCCTTGATGCGGCGGACATAAAATGCAGTTTGTTCAATGCGGTCACCGATTTTGTATTCCATTTTGTTGATGATTGCCAAGCGCATGGTGCCGACGGCGACATAACCCGTGTAGCTGAGTTCAACGGGCGCCCCGATTCCTTCTGCAGGCTGAGGGTTCGATCCGGCCGCGGGCGAATCGGACAGCAGCAGATCGTTGTCTGCAAAAGGGTCTTTGACCCACTTTTTTTCAGCCAGCTGAATCGCATAGCGCGCTTTGGATAAATCCCCTTCATCATCCAGTTTGCTGATTAACTGATTGGCATAGTCAAGGGCCGGGGCAGCAGCGGATGGTTGGCTGGCCGCCTGGTTTTCGGACGACCGGGGATACAAAAGGGCATAACCGCCCAAAAGAAGGGTGACAATCATGACCGCGACAATGATTTTTTCCCGTTTGGACATAAACGCCGATCAAGCCCCTTTGTTGTTCGATTCGGATGGACGCAGAAACAGCGTAAGCGCCAAGCTGATCCTTTTTTTTGTGTTTTCGTTGGTTATCGAAATGGCATCGATGCGATCCACAAACGGTTGGGCGGCAATGGCATCGATCAGGGCCTGCATGGGCAGGAAATTGCCACCAAAAGCCACGTCAACCCTAAGTCGTTCCGCTCGCGGAGTAACCGCCTCGGCGTCGGGAACAACGCTTTCCAGCGTCATTCCGGTGGGATCGGCAATCTCCTGGAACAATTCGGCCAGGCGGGCGGTTTCAGCGAGCGCCAGGCTGCTCTGTTCAGGGGCTTTTAAATGGGATGAGATGACATTTCCGGCTTTTTGCATGAGCCTGGCATAAATCGGCACCAACGTCTGCCGGGAAACGATTTCTTCGTTCAGGGCAGTAATCTTCCGGTCGACCTCCTTCAAAGTTCGATAGTTGGGATAGATCACCAGCACCAGGAACGCAGCCAGGCCAAAAGCGCAGAGGACGACCAGAATGGGACTGTTTTGGTTTTTGGAAACGGTCATTGGAATATCGGTTTCATCCTCTCGGCTGAATTCAGCAGTTGATTATGCCAGTACGAACTGAATTGAAAAACGGAGCACCTGCTGTTTTTTAAGAGATTGAAGTCGTTTGCTTTTTACCACAGGTCGGTCGAACAGCGGCGAGGCCTCCATGATTAGCATATAGGTGGCCAGAACCGTATCGAACTGCAGCGGGTCACCGGTAATGACACCATCGATCACCAGATGCTGATGATCGGTTTTGGTTTTGGACGGGGACGGATCGGCACCCAAACTGGCCCGAATGGCCTCCAGTTGGATATTCGCCGGGGTGAGCTGACTGATTTCGGACAATATGGCAGACGGGTAATAGCGCTGCCCCAATCGCCTGATCTGGTGGCGGTTCTGATTAACCCGCCCATAAAGGGCCATGACCAGGTTCTGGGTCAATGGCAGACTCAATGTGTTGAGTTTGGCCGTCAGTTTTTCAATTTCGTTGGTTCTAACGGCAATCGTCTCTTCCTGCCAGATAAAAACGCCCAGCAGAAAAAGCAGCACCCCAAGACTGGCTGCCGAGATGGCGATGCGAAACTGGCGTGCCCGGTCCTGTCGTTGGCGATGGCGGTGGGTAAAAAGAAAATTGGGCGTCAGTTCATTGGACGAGAGCCCGGCACCGATGGCGGGAATGAATCCTTCCCTGACTGCCGGATCATCCGGGATATCTGCCTGGCGGGTAAACGGATGGGCCGTGGGAAACGGATCCAGCAAGGCAACAGGGACAGCCAGCTGAGACGCAAAATATTTGACAATCTTCGGATGAACCGCCACTTTTCCAGAGACGAAAATTTTGTCAACCCCCGGACGTTTGAAATGCATGCCGTAGTGGGCAATGGTCCGTTCCAGTTGTTTGACCATCCGTTCGAGGGCAGGGGAAAAAATCGACAGCAGATCGGGCGTTTGATCGTTGCCATGGGGGCCGCCGCCTGCTTTTGGGGGGTTGGTTTTTAAAAAGCGATCAAAATGGTTCCGGGCCATCGTATGGTAGCGGTCGGTTTCCGTTTCCGTGGCATTGAAACCGTCATTCTTTTTATCGTCTTGCGGTTCATCGGGTTTTGAATCTGAGCGGCGGTAATGTTCGGCAATGGCGTCGATCATGGAGTGCATGCCGGATTTGATGCTTCGCGACAGGATAAGATTGCCATTGGCATAAATGGTAATGCGCGACCAGTTCCACCCGATAAACAATCCGCAGGTGTCGGCATGAGACGCGTGGACGATGCCCGTCCGAAGCAGATTTTGAATGGTAAAGGGAACGATGGTAATGCCGGTCAACGGGTAGCCGGCCCGTTGGAAAAGCCGTTTCAGGGTTTCGGTCTCGGCAATCGGGATGGTGTAGGCCATGACCTGTGTTTTGATCATTCCGTTTTCATTGATATCCCCCAGGATTCTAAAATCGAGCGTCAATTCCTTTTCATTGAAGGGGACCTCTTTTGAAAATGTCCAGAACACCGCATTGGCAATCTGCTTTTTGGGCAGTTTGGGGATCCGGATGCTGCGGGTGTCGACACGGGTTGAACGAACACAGCACCAGATGTCATACCGTTTCAGTCCGCCACAAAATCGGGAGAGCAGGCTCGACAGTTTGCCCACCAGGCGAGCGGTGTCATCGCTGTCATCCGGGTCGATGGGCTCCTGGGCAGCATCCAGCAATTTAAAGGATTTGTCGGAAATACGACTGATTTTGGCAATTCGGATGTGGTCGACACCGATTTCGATACCAATGCCGACGGGTTTGTTGAATGAAAGCCCCCTGAAAAAAAAGGGTTGTTGCACCGTTGCGGCAGGCTCGATAGGATTGGCACAAGAGATGGTCTGGCCATTGTCCTTGTCACGAATTAACGCCAGGAGTTTTTCGGTGGAAGAAATCTCGTCTTTTTTTGCCAATGCCGACACTCCGGAGCAATTGTGCGATGATTCGGTTGGGCAATAATTCGTTTCAACAGCATGTTCAACGGGATCGGGCGTAGCTTACGGACAGAAACAAAAGCCCCTTTTCGACCCGCCTCGATACCCTTGGATGTTGGCCTATTCGACAGCCGTTTGTCAAGAGTTAATCACCGGCCGAAAATGACTTATCAGTTTTTTATTATTGGATATTTTAGAGATTCGTGACCAAGTCGAAACATCGATGAGGATGGTTGTCGGATGACGGTGTATTACCCGTTCGACCAGGAAAAGTGACTGCCGACAGGGATTCATTCTTGAAAAAAATCGGTTGGGCTTTTATTTTACAGGCGCCTGTCGGACGATACGCAGCATCACTGTCCGGAGGCTGACGCGCCTTTTGTTTTCTCCGGAGTAAAATCCTTTTGAAAAAACCAACACCTTCTGTCCGTCTCACCGACCATATGATGCTGATCGGATTTTGTCTGGCGCTGGTCTATTGGCTGCTGGATTCCTTTCTGTCCCTTTTTACCCATTATGACAATTTGTTCGAACAGCTTCTGGGCGTCAACCTGGATGAAGTCTGGGCCCGCGTGATCGTTTTGTGTCTGTTTGCCATTTTCGGTTCCCATGCTCAGTACACGATCAATGAACGCAAAAAAGCCGAAGCCCGTCTCGAACGCGACGCCGTTACCCGAGAACGGTTTCAGCGGCTGCTTTCGCCGGACCTGGCCGATCGGGTGGTCTCCGGTGAACTTCGGGTGGAGAAGGGAGGTATCGATCAGGTGGCCACGGTCCTGTTTGTGGATATCCGCGGTTTCACCACGTTGAGTGAAAACATCCCGGCTGCCGACGTCCTGCGGCTACTTAACGAATATTACGAAGTGCTGGTCGATGTGGTGTTCCGTTATGAAGGCACCGTGGATAAGTTCATCGGGGATGCGATGATGGTCATCTGGGGGGCTCCGGTGGCTCATGCCGATGATCCGTGCCGCGCCGTGATGGCGGCCATCGATATCCAGGCGGCGCTAGTCGAATTCAACCACCGGCGTCTGCTCATGGGTCAGCCTGAAATCAAGGTCGGCATTGGCATCAATACCGGCAGTCTCATGGCCGGATACATTGGATCTTCCCACACAATGAGCTATTCGGTCATCGGCGATACCGTCAATATGGCATCCCGACTGTGCGATACGGCAACGCCCGATCAGATTCTGGTTTCCGAGAATACCTGGCACCGGGTAGCCGACCGCTTCCATGGAACACCGCTCGGCACCATCGAAACCCGTGGCAAAGGTAGGCCGATCAGCGCCTTTTCCGTTCATGGAGCAAAGGATTCCACTCATACCGCCCCAAATACGGTGATTTCGGGTTAGCTTAAGTGAGCGCCAGCAGCGTCTTTACGCCTAAATCCAAGTGTGCTAATAACTCGATTTTCTGACAGCACGGTTGGAGATGATTGTCCATGACACGCATCGGTTTGGGATATGATGTGCACCGCTTGGTGCCGGGCAGGAAACTGGTTCTGGGCGGGGAAACGATTCCCTTTGAAAAAGGGCTGTTGGGCCACTCGGACGCTGACGTTCTGGTGCATGCCGCCTGTGACGCCCTTCTGGGTGCGGCCGGTATGGGCGATATCGGTGAGCATTTTCCCGATACGGATCCGGCGTATCGGGATAAGTACAGTATCGACCTGCTCAGTGAGGTATATCGGCGCATCCAGAGCCGCGGACTCGCTCTGGTCAATATGGATGCCACCATTTTTGCCGAGGCGCCGAAGCTC
The DNA here is from genome assembly GCF_009689005.1 of Desulfosarcina ovata subsp. ovata. Lineage (NCBI taxonomy): Bacteria > Pseudomonadati > Thermodesulfobacteriota > Desulfobacteria > Desulfobacterales > Desulfosarcinaceae > Desulfosarcina > Desulfosarcina ovata. The sequence continues at coordinate 650,427 of NZ_AP021879.1, forward strand.
TTCGCCTTCAAAACAAAAATGGCGGTGCGCATGGCCGGGAGCATGGCGGTGGATCATCAGCGGATCAATATCAAGGCGACCACGACCGAAGGGCTCGGTGCGATCGGCAGGGGTGCCGGTATTGCCGCCATGTGCGTGGTCCTCCTGAAATCAACAGCGCCGACAGCCGGCGAATAACCCGTCAAACGAGATCTAATTTCTATGGCAATGCGAATTTACAATACCCTGACTAAATCAAAAGAAACCTTCACGCCGGAAGTCGCCGGGCAGGTTAAAATTTACGTTTGCGGTCCCACGGTTTACGACTTCTGCCATGTCGGTCACGCCCGGTCGGTAGTGGTTTTTGATGTGGTGGTCCGGTACTTACGGGCCATGGGCCAGGCAGTCACCTATGTGCGTAACTTCACCGACGTGGATGACAAGATCATAAAACGGGCCAACGAGGTCGGTATGCCGGCCAGCCAACTGGCTGAGAAGTTTATCGCTGAATTCCATCGCGACATGGATGCCCTGAACGTGATACGCGCAGATGTCGAACCGCGGGTGACCGAACACATTGATGACATCATTGATATCGTCAACACCCTGATCGAGAAGAAAGTTGCCTATCTTGCCGACGGTGATGTCTTTTTCGCCGTGGAAGCCTTTGCGGACTACGGCAAACTCTCCGGCCGCAAACTGGATGACATGGTTGCCGGCAGCCGCATCGAGGTCAATGCCAGCAAACGCAACCCCTATGACTTTGTGCTCTGGAAGGCGGCCAAACCGGGTGAGCCATCATGGCCCAGTCCGTGGGGGGACGGGCGCCCTGGCTGGCATATCGAATGTTCGGCCATGAGCAACCGCTTCCTTGGTGAAACGTTCGATATTCATGGCGGCGGGAAAGACCTGATCTTCCCCCACCACGAAAACGAAATCGCCCAGTCGGAGGCCGCTCACGGCAAAACCTTTGCCCGCTACTGGATGCACAACGGATTCGTCAACATCAATAACGAAAAGATGTCCAAATCCTTGAACAATTTTTTAATGATCAAGGACATCTTGAAAACCTACCATCCTGAAACGGTGCGTCTGTTTCTGCTCTCCAGCCATTACCGCAGCCCCATCGATTTTTCCGATCAGAACCTCAACGAATCGGAAAAGGCGCTGAACAAAATCTATGCCCTGGTCAAGCGGTTCGACGAAGAGCACCAAATCCGCATTGACGATGTGGCCCAATCTGCCGCCGGCCCTTTCTGGCAGGCCTTCTGCGAGGCCATGGATGACGACTTCAACACGGCCAAAGGCGTCGGGATTCTCTTCAATCTGATCAAGGAGGCCAACCGCCTGCTGGATGGCGCGGCGACATCGACGAAAGCTGACGTCCGGCAGATTTTCTCTGATCTGAAACGCATGGGCGGCATCCTGGGCATTCTTCAGCAGCCATGGCAGACGTTTTTTGAAACACGCACCCAGAGCCAGTTGCAGGAGATGACCATCTCACCGGAAGCCATCGATGCCTTGATTGCCGAACGAACCGCCGCCCGCAAGAACAAGGACTGGAAACGGGCCGACGAAATCAGGGATCAACTGCAGGCGGCCGGGATTGTTCTCGAAGACAAAGCCGACGGAACCCATTGGAAAGTGGGCACCTGAAACAATGTCAATATACATTTTGATTCCAACTGGATAACGACTTTTTGTCATGTCATCCTTTAAACTTGTATCGGACTTCACCCCCTGTGGGGATCAGCCCCAGGCCATCGATATCCTGTCCCGAAAACTAATGCAGGGCGTTAAAAGCCAGGTCCTTTTGGGGGTCACCGGCTCGGGAAAAACCTTTACCGTGGCCAATATCATCGCCCGGGTCAACCGGCCGGCCCTGATTCTGGCACCCAACAAAACCCTGGCAGCCCAGCTGTTTAACGAATTTCGCCACATTTTCCCGGAAAATGCCGTCGAGTATTTTGTCAGCTACTACGACTATTACCAGCCGGAAGCCTACCTTCCCACCACGGACACCTACATTCAGAAGGATTCGTCGATCAACGAGATGATCGACAAAATGCGCCACTCGGCCACGCGCAATGTGCTGTCGCGCAGCGATGTGATCGTGGTGGCCAGCGTTTCCTGCATTTACGGGCTGGGGGCGCCGGAAGATTACCTTTCCATGCGCATCGATCTGGCAGCCGGTATGGATCTACCCCGGGAGCGCCTGCTGTACCAGCTGGTATCGATTCATTACCAACGCAACGACATGGATTTTCATCGCGGCGTATTCCGGGTGCGGGGCGACCGGGTGGAGATATTCCCGGCCTACGAAGAAGACAAGGCCGTGCGCATCGATTTTTTCGGTGACGAGATCGAAACCATCCAGGAGTTCGACCCCCTCACGGGCACCACACAGCGGTCATTGGAAAGTGTGGCCATCTTTCCTGCCAGCCACTATGTGACCCGCAAGGCAACCCTTGAGCGGGCCGCCCACACGATCGTTCAGGAAATGAAGGAACGGGTCGAGTTTTTCCGCCAGGAGAATTGTCTTATCGAAGCCCAGCGCATCGAAGAGCGGACTCGCTTCGATCTGGAGATGATTCAGGAGATCGGTTATTGCAACGGAATCGAAAATTATTCCCGGCACCTGACCGGCCGCACAGTGGGCCAGCCGCCGCCAACCCTGCTGGATTATTTTCCCAAGGACTTTCTCATTTTTGTCGATGAGAGCCATATCGCCATTCCCCAGATTCAGGCCATGTACAAAGGCGATCGGTCGCGTAAGGAGACCCTGGTCAAGTACGGTTTCCGCCTACCTTCGGCCCTGGACAACCGTCCTCTCAAATTTGACGAATGGTCGGCGCGGGTTCATCAGATCGTCTATGTGTCAGCCACTCCGGCGGATTATGAAAAGGACGCTGCCGCCGGGCAGGTGGTCGAGCAGATCGTACGCCCCACCGGCCTGATCGACCCGGTCATCCATGTGCGCAGTGCCCGCAACCAGGTGGACGATCTCTATCAGGAGATCCGCCAGCGGCAGGAACGCGGAGAGCGGATTCTGGTCACCACCCTGACCAAGCGCATGGCCGAGGATCTGTCCGAATACTATACCGACCTGGGGCTCTCCGTGCGCTACCTGCATTCGGACATCACCACCATGGAGCGCATGGATATCATCCGTGATTTGCGGATGGGAAAATTCGACGCCCTGATCGGGATTAACCTCCTCCGCGAGGGGCTGGATATCCCCGAAGTTTCCCTGGTGGCCATCCTGGATGCCGACAAGGAGGGATTCCTGCGTTCGACGCGATCGTTGATCCAGACTTTTGGCCGGGCCGCCAGAAACGCCCATGGCACCGTACTGCTCTATGCGGACCGCATGACCGCCTCCATGCAGCAGGCCATTGAAGAGACCGACCGAAGGCGAAGCATTCAGGAAACCTACAACCGGACCCATCAAATTACCCCGCGCACCATTCATAAAAACATTACCGACATTTTCGACATGGCCTATGCGAAACCGGAGCAGGAGAAGGTTCAGGTGGCCGAAGCGCCGGTTGATTTTGAAGATATGGAAACCATCGAAGCAACCATCGAGGCCCTTGAAACACAGATGCAGGCGGCGGCCAAGGAACTGGCCTTTGAAAAAGCGGCGCAGATTCGCGATCGCATCAAGGTGCTGAGAAAACGGCTGCTCTTTGAAGCCTGAACCGATGACTGGTGATTCCATGGACGCCTTGCCGGAACTATCCGCTTCTTCACGCCATATCATGTCGGTAATTCAGGGAATATCTGAAAATCCGGGTGTCTACCTGATGAAAGCGGCCGGCGGCAAGATCATTTATGTGGGCAAGGCCATCAACCTGAAAAAACGGGTGAGTTCCTATTTTCAGCGCCAGGATACCCACAGTGCCAAAACCGCCTTGATGGTCAGCCGGGTGGCGGATATCGAAACCGTGGTGACGGCATCGGAGAAAGAGGCCCTGATCCTCGAATCCACCCTGATCAAACGGTATCGGCCACGCTTTAATGTGGTGCTCAAGGATGACAAACGCTATCCTTCCATCCGCATCGACGTCACCGCCGTTTATCCCAAGATCGAAATCGTGCGCAAGACGCCAAAGGATGGTGCCGCCTATTTCGGACCCTTTTCCTCGGCCCATGCCGTGCGCCAGACCCTCAAGCTGATCAACAAAACCTTTCCCCTGCGCAAATGCAGCGACCGCACCATGCGTCATCGCACGCGTCCGTGTCTCCATCACCAGATGGGCCAGTGCCTGGCCCCCTGCTGTCTGACCGTCGATCCCAAGGTGTACAAAGGCATTGTCAAGGAGGTGGTTCTTTTTTTAAAGGGACGCACACCCGAATTGATCAAACGGGTCCGTCGGCATATGTGCAAGGCTGCTGACAGTGAGAACTTTGAAGCGGCGGCCGCCCTGCGTGATCGCATGTTTGCCCTGGAAAAGACCCTCGAACGCCAGGTCAGTGTAACCACCGATTTCCTCGACCGGGATGTCATCGGTATCAGCGGCAACAGCGATTTCAGGATAGTCTCCGTGATGACCCTGCGGCGGGGTTTTCTGCAGGGCATCCGGCATTTTGAATTGACCCACGCCGCGCCGGAAAAAGGGGAGCTGGTCGGACAGTTTCTGGGGCAGTATTATCAATCGGTGCACACGATTCCAATTGAGGTATTGGTTCCGGAAATGCCGGGAAACGTTGCCGTTCTTGAAGAGACCCTGTCGGAGTGGAAGGCGCGCCGGGTGCGTATCCGTACCCCCAGACGCGGAGAAAAGCGGCGGCTGCTCGAAATGGCCGCCACCAATGCCGAAAATACCCTGCGTGAGCGACTGCAGCGGGCCTCCCGGGAAACAGCGGTGCTGGAGGGCCTTCAACGGCGACTGCAAATGTCGCACCTGCCGTCGCGCATCGAGTGTTTCGACAATTCCCATTTGGGTGGCACCAATCCGGTATCCGCCATGGTGGTGTTTGTCGACGGTCGTCCCCATAAGGCCGGCTATCGTCGCTATGCCATTCGCGATGTGGCCATCCCCGACGATTACGCCAGCATGGCCGAAGTCCTCGGCCGTCGTTACGGCAAGATCAACGAAAAGAACCCCGAACCGGATCTTTTGATGGTGGACGGGGGCAAGGGGCAATTGAATATCGCCGTCCGCGTTTTGGAACAACTGGGCGTGGCCGGTCGATTTGCGGTCGCCGGCATCGCCAAGAAGGATCCCTTGAAAGGTGAAACCGAGGACAAAATTTACCTGCCCAATCGGAACAACCCCGTCAACATGGGGAACGATGGCCGGTTACTGCTTCTGCTGCAGCAGATTCGCGACGAAGCCCATCGCTTTGCGGTCACCTACCAGCGCAAACGGCGCAACCAATCCATGGTCACCTCGGCATTGGACCGTGTCCCCGGGGTCGGTCCCAAACGCAAGGCCATGCTCTTGAAACACTTTGGCAGCATCAAAAAAATCCGGGCAGCCACTGTGGATGAGCTCAGTGAACTGCCTGGCGTTACCCTTTCCCTGGCCAGGGCCATTAAACAGACCCTGGTCTGATAGGACGAATTGACTATGCCAGTTTGGCCAGGTCCTCTTTGAGGCCCTGAACGGCAGCGGCGGATTTGTCGAGCGCCGCTTTTTCAGCGTCGGTCAGGGTGATTTCGATGACCTGTTCGATTCCGTCTTTGCCCAGTTTGACCGGAACGCCGATATAAAGGTCGTTGATGCCGTACTCGCCCTGCAGATACGCCGCGCAGGGCAGGATTTTTTTCTTATCTTTCAAAATGGATTCAGCCATCTCCACGGCAGCCGATGCCGGGGCGTAATAGGCGCTGCCCGTCTTCAATAGCCCTACGATTTCGGCCCCGCCATTGGCGGTGCGGTCGACCAGGGCATCAATGCGTTCCTTGGACATCAGTTCGGTGATGGGAATTCCGGCCACCGTTGAGTAGCGGGGCAGGGGGACCATGGTGTCGCCATGGCCGCCCAAAACGAAAGCATGCGTGTTTTCAATCGAAACATTCAGTTCCATGGCGATAAACGCACGGAAGCGGGCTGAATCCAGTACGCCCGCCATGCCCATGACACGGTTTTTCGGAAAACCGGAGGCTTCATAGGCCACATGGCACATGGCGTCCAGCGGGTTGCTGACGATAATCAGGATGGCGTTGGGGGAATGCTTGACGATCTGCTGGGTCACACTTTTGATAATGCCGGCATTGGTACTGATCAGATCATCGCGGCTCATACCGGGTTTGCGGGGAATTCCGGCGGTAATAATGACAATATCCGAACCGGCGGTGGCCTCATAGGTATTACTGCCGGCCACTTTGGCATCGTGTTTTTCAATGGGTGCGGCTTCCATCAGATCAAGGGACTTTCCTTGGGGAACCCCTTCGACGATATCGACGAGCACCACATCACAAAGTTCCTTTTCAGCCAGCCGCTGGGCAGCCGTGGCACCGACATTGCCGGCACCGACAACCGTAACTTTTTTATCCATAACATGCTCCTTTTTGGGGGGTAATGGGTTATTAAGCCGATTATTGGGAATGGCTGAAAGAGTAAAAAAACTTGATAACATACCCCCCGGCAATGTCAATATGTTTGTTTTACCAGAAGATACTTCTCAAATATTGACAATAAAAGGCCAAACAGGATAAAACACGAACTATGACAAAATATTAGGTTCATTAAGAATCATTCCCTGTTGTTGCCATGACAAGCCACCTGAACCGATCGACATGGCTGACAACCGAATGCCGGTTCCCTTTCAAGAGAGGCTGACGGCAAAGGCCACGAAAGATGGTCCGTGAAAAATAGGATCGTGAATGAATATCAGCTTGCAAATCAAATCCCTGCTCAATGAGGCCGAGTTGTATCGATCCCAGGGGTTGTTTACCGAAGCCAGGGATAAATACCAGACAGCATCAGCGATGATCGTGAAAATCGACAAACTGAAGAATAAAGAGAGCCTGCTCAAGGCCATTGCCGGCAAAATTCAATCCATTGAACAAAAAACCGCTAAAGTGGAAACCGGTCCATCCTCTCCCGAATTGTCCGAAAAAGGACAGAACCTGATTAAAAACCTCTTCGGTGAAAATGATCTGGAGAAAGCGGTCGCCCTGGCCAAATTCGGTCAGTTCGAACGCGCGGTGGTTGAATTGGAAGCGCTGCTTAAAAATGAAGAATTCCGGCTCGAAGCGGGGAAAAACATCATTCGCTGCAAACTGGCAACGGCATCATTGGATGATGCCGTTGCCCAGTATCAGCAATGGTTTTCACAGGATCTTTTCTCGTCCGCACAGCTGGAATCCATTCGCGCCTACCTGCAACCCATCCTTGAAAAAAAAGGAGTTGACAGCCTCCTGCCTGTTCCGGTGGGTGAAAAAGAAGATCGTAATGACGACAGTACGGGCATTGAATTCAGTATGCCCGAACCCGAGGAAGAAATTCTGGACATCACCTCCATCGGCATTACACTTAACAGCGGTCCGCATAAAGGGAAGATGGTTGAGTTTGATGTCAACTTTCAGTCCGGAGAGATGTTGAGCCTGATGGTGGCCAAAAAGGACAAGGGACTGATCGAGGACCTTAAGGACGGAGAAACGCTGGACGATGTTCAGTTTTACTCTCCGATCGCCATCTTCAATGGATCTGCGGTGGTCGCCAATAAAACACAAATCCAGTCGGGGCCGAAACAGGGTGACTTCTGCCTGGATTTGAAAATTTTAAATACATAGTGCCAGGGTTTTGAGACAATCTGGGATCCAGGCACCGGATCAATTCGTGTTTTTTCGGCGCACTTATTATTTTATCATTTAAGGATAAGGGGTTATGGCCATATTCAACCTGAAGAAGAGGGAAATTGAATGCAAAATTGTCTATTACGGGCCAGGTCGGTGTGGCAAAACCACAAATCTTGAGCATATTTTCAAATCCTATAAAAAGCAGGTCACCGGGGAGATGGTTTCCATCAACACCGAAGGGGACCGGACCCTGTTTTTTGACTTTCTGCCCATGGGAATAGGAAAAATCAAAGGCTGCGAAATCCGGGTGCAACTCTATACGGTTCCCGGTCAGGTCAAATACAGTTCGACACGCAAGCTGGTTCTGCGCGGGGTGGACGGCATCGTTTTCGTGGCCGACTCCCTGGAGGTACGGCGTGAAAAAAATATGATTTCCCTGAAAGACCTGCAGACCAATCTCAAGGAATACGGAAAAAGTATTTTCAAGGTTCCGCTAATTCTCCAGTACAACAAAAGGGATCTCGCTGACGAGGGCATTCCGCTGATGAGCATCGAACAGATGGATCGCGATTTGAACCGTCAATTGAAAGTTCCGTCCTTTTCCGGCAGTGCCGTAAAGGGAACCGGTGTCGGCGTTACCTTGAAGACGTGTTTGATGGAAACCCTTAAGTCCTTGCAAAGAGAATTCAAATGGGCGGAGTAGGAACCGTTTTTTCCAATGAATGACAGCATGGTGCTATCGGGAAGCTTGAGCTTCCTGTCGCTGGGAGATATCCTTCAGCTTTTGGGGTCGAGCGGCAGTACGGGGGTGTTGCGTCTGATCAACCGATATGCCCCCGACCCCGGGTTTGTCTATTTCATGGAAGGCAATCCGATTAATGCCCAGAACGGGAACATGGAAGGGCTGGATGCCCTTTATGCGCTGTTCGGTTGGGTTAGCGGATCCTTTGAATTCACTCGTGAATCCGTTGCTGCCGACAAATGCATCACAAAAAGCCGGATGGGGATTATTCTGGAAGGCATCAAGCGCCTTGACGACGGTGTTACCAAAAAAGTCGGGTCGACGGCATCTGGCGATAAAAGCGTCGAGTTGAAGCGGCCCTTGGGAACCACCACCATTGTAAAAGGCCCCCTGGTTGACTACATGTACGTGGTTGACGAGGAAGATTTCTTTGACGGCGAGCATATCGTGGAAGAGGGCAAGCACGGTAGCTGGATGTGGGTGATTCTGGAAGGGGTCGTCGATATCGTCAAAACGGTGGACTCCGAAATCGTTCCCATTCTTCGTATCGGTGACGGCGGTTTTATCGGAAGCATGGCCTCTTTTCTGCTGCAGGGACATATCCGCACCGCCACTGCGATTGCGGTGGGGAATGTCCAGTTGGGGGTTCTCGATTCCCAGAGACTGTCTCAGGAATATGCCGGGATGCCACTCGAATTTAAAGTTTTCCTGACCAGTCTGGACAAGCGGATTAAACAGCTGACCGATCGGATCATAGCTGACCACATGGGCACGGCTGGTGAGAATAATGACCCCTTCAAAGACAAAAAGATCCTGGTGAGACAAGGAAAAAACGAAGAAAAGCAGTTGTTTATGATCAAGCAGGGGAGGGCGATAATTGCGCGGGAGACCCCGAATGGTCCGGTGGCGCTTTGCGATTTGTATAAGGGCGATTTTTTTGGCAGTATTCCTTTTTTACATCTGGGGCACGAGCCGGATGGCGCGTCTGTCTATGCATCGGACAATATAAAAATTGTCAAGATTGACAAGGCAGGTTTGCAACGGGAGTACCACAAGCTTTCAACAACATTCAAGAATATCGTAGACAATTTGGCGACCTGCATCTCCATTAGCACAGAAATGGTTTGCAACGCACGCTCGCCCAAATCTGCAGACACGGAATCCGTCGCCCGTCAGGATGACTGAACGCGCTGTTTCCATCTCCGACAACCCTTACCCGTTGGAAAAAGGTGATCCACTATGATCGAGAAAAGAAAACATTCCAGAGTAGACTCCATCTATCTGCTTAATTATGTGCATCTCGATGAAGACGATAAAGAATTGCTGCAGGGCATGGGGCGGACGATTAATGTTTCCGAATCTGGCATTATGTTGGAGACCCATGTTCCGTTCAGCCAAGATGACAAGATAGATGTGGTCGTCGGCCTGAAAGAGGATATGGTCCCGATTCGCGGGAAAGTGGTCTTTTCCCGGGCGACCCCGACCGGTCAGTATCAAGCCGGAATCGAATTTCTAACCATCGAAGCCGCCGCCCTCGAGATCCTGCGACGCTATATTGACGCATTCAATGCGCTGTCCAGTACCCTCTGAAACCGATGATTGATTTGTTTAGGAACAATACGATGAGCCGAGTTGTTCGTGAGACTGATTTTCCCACCTTGACCTTGCTCCAGCGGGGCAAGGTTCGCGACATGTACGACCTCAAGGATGCCTACCTGATGGTCGCAACCGACCGCATGTCAGCTTTTGACGTGATCATGCCCGATCCCATTCCGGACAAGGGAACCGTATTGACCCAGATTTCGCTGTACTGGTTCGACATCATGGCGTCGCTGATCGACAACCATGTGATCACCGCCGATGTGTCCCGGTATCCCGAATCCTGCCGGCCCTACGCCGCTGACCTGGCAGGGCGCAGCATTCTGGTAAAAAAAGCCCGTCCGCTTCCCATTGAGTGTGTGGTCCGTGGATACATTACCGGATCGGGTTGGAAATCCTATCGTAAAGACGGGTCCGTTTGCGGTATCCGCCTGCCGGATGGGCTCGTTGAATCCGATCGATTGCCCGAACCGATTTTTACCCCCTCCACCAAAGAGGAGTTGGGCAAACACGACATCAACATCGACTTTGACGAAATGGTCAACCGGATCGGTGCCCCACTGGCCCGGAAGCTCAAGGATCTTTCCCTTGCCATATATACAAAGGGTGCCCAGATCGCCGAAGAAAAGGGAATCCTGATTGCCGATACGAAATTCGAGTTTGGCCTGGTGGACGATGAGGTCATTCTGATCGACGAAGTGCTGACCCCGGACTCCTCACGCTTCTGGCCAAAAGCCAGCTATGTCCCGGGTGGCGCGCAGCAAAGTTTCGACAAGCAGTACCTGCGCGACTACCTGCTTTCGCTGGACTGGGACCAGACGCCTCCCGGTCCCACACTGCCGCAAACGGTGATCGACAATACACGCGCCAAATACGTTGAGGCCTTGACGCTGCTCTCCGGCGACAGTCATGGACTTTAAGCGCAGCCCGGTTTCACTGGATCGAATCGACTTGTCCGACGATACGTTCAGAATCACCACAAACGACGACCTTACCGAATTGGCGCTGTCCGTCAGCGCCATCGGCCTTTTACAACCGCCCACCGTCATCGTCAATCAAGATGGCTATATCCCGGTCTGCGGATTCCGGCGCATCGCCGCATTGGCAACGCTGGGACGGGAAAACGTCACGGTACAGGCCCTTCCAGCGGATCATCCGCCCCTGGATACGGCTTGTCTGGCCATTTCCGACAACAGTTCCCAGCGTCCGCTGAACGTTATCGAACAATCCCGGGCATATCGCCTGCTTCAGGACCGAACCCTCTCATCCGATTGGCAGCGCGTTGCCCGGTCCGTTGGTTTGCCGGACAGCGATCAGGCTAGAAAACGGATCATGCCAGTGGCCGGTATGCCGGACCCGCTTCAGCGCGGCATTCTGGAGGGCAGCATCGCCCTTCCGGTTGCCTTGCAGATCAGCCGGTTCGACGTGGATTCCGCGGCCGTCCTGGTTTCGTTTTTCAGACAAATCCATACCGGCCTGAATGTACAACGTGAACTCCTGGACCTGATGGGGGAAATTGCCCTCCGGGATGATATTTCAATCTCCCAACTGCTTCGTCAATCCGGTGTGAGTGCGATCATGGAAAACCCGTTAGCGCCAACACCGCAAAAGGTCCGGCAGGTTCGGCAACGGATGAAAATCCTGCGTTATCCTGAACGCAGCCGTGTGGAAGACCGCTATCATCAGGCACTGCGGTCCTTGAAGCTCGATCCGCGGGTTCAACTGCTGCCCCCCAAAGATTTTGAAGGCAAATCCTACCGTTTGACGCTGACCGTTGAGTCCCGAAGACAGCTTGAAGCCCTTCAAAGGGAAATTGAAAAAATTCTGAAGGCGGCCGACCTGCTCCCTGAATAGGTACCCGTTCACTCCTTGCCAGCATATTTATTTATAGTCGGACACAACGCTGTCGGCAGCTTCCCCCATTTTTATGCTCCCGATTGAAAGTCACTCCGTCATAGGGCCAGAGGGCCTCAAGTAAAGCCACCTCAAAGTTCTATTCAACACAATATTTACTGAAGTTATTTTACTTGACAAATTTTAAAAATGAAGTGTAGGCTTTTTTAGGAACTAAATGGAATTCATAAAATATGGGGATTCAAGAACGAAGAGAACGCGAACGCGAACGACGCAGACAACAGATCCTGGTTGCCGCCAAACGGGTATTTTCCAACCGCGGCTTCAATAAAGCCACCATGGAAGATATCGCCAAAGAGGCCGAACTCAGCCCTGGCACCCTTTATCTCTATTTTAAAAATAAAGATGAACTGTATGCCTCACTCTCTTTGCGAATCCTTCAATATCTGATGATTCGACTGGAGCATGTCAACGCAGAGCCGTTAACCGATGCGGCGCAGCGCCTCAAAGCACTGAAGAGCGCCATGTACGACGTGTACGAATTCGATCCGCTTATCCTGATTAATATGTTCCATATGCAGTCCAGTGAAACGCTCAAGAACCTGTCCTCCGACCTGCTCAACCAGATTGAGTCCCTGAGCCGAAGCTCCCTGCAAGTGATGGCCAGAATCTTTGAAGACGGTGTCCGCCAGAAAATGTTTGTGGCCCATCACCCCAATGCGGTTGCCGACACCCTCTGGTCACTCTTTTCAGGAATCGTTCTCTGGGAGACCAGCAAAAAAACCATCGATAATCAAAAAGATTACCTGAGGGAAACCTTTGATACGGCTTTCGAGATCTTTTCCCGAGGGATCATGCGCCAATAAGGATCACGCACCCGTAAATGGTGCCGTACTTTTTGTAAATTCAACAACGGTTAACACAAAAAACGAAAGGGGGGATAACAAAGGGGAGGGGAGGCTTCTTTGGGATCAGCATCACCCATGCGACGGCATCGTCGATCACCGTGCCGGAAGGATCGGTGAAAGCCGAACGACAAAGCAGCCAAAACACGTCAGTTAAACCGAACGGACAACCTTAATCGGAGGAAAGTCACCCATGGCAGAAAAAGAAGTCGTCGAAACATCAGAGGCACAAATTGCCGTTCACTGGCAGGAAGAAGGTTATTACTACCCGTCCACGGAATTTATTGCCCAGGCCAACATGAGCGACAAAGGCATCTATGAACGCTTCCGCCTGGAAAATTTTCCCAACTGTTTTAAGGAATATGCAGATCTTTTGGACTGGTATGAATATTGGGAAACGATTCTGGATACCAGTGACGCACCCTGTTTCAAATGGTTTAAAGGCGGGAAAATCAACGCCAGTTACAACTGCATCGATCGTCATCTGAAAGATAATAAAAACAAGACCGCCATCCACTTTGTCCCGGAACCCATTGACGCCCGATACGAGCACATTACCTACCAGGAACTCTACGTCCGGGTAAACGAATTTGCCGCCCTGCTCAGGGATTTCGCCGGCCTGAAGCGCGGAGACCGGGTGACCCTGCACATGCCCATGGTTCCTGAACTGCCCATTGCCATGCTGGCCTGTGCCCGACTGGGCGTGATTCATTCCCAGGTATTCGGCGGATTCAGCGGAACGGCCTGCGCCGATAGAATTATCGACTCCGGCAGCAACGTCCTGATCACCATGGATGCCTATTATCGCAGCGGTTCGCTCATCGACCACAAACAAAATGCCGATGTGGCGGTCGAACATGCCGAGAAAGATGGCCAGAAGGTTGACAAAGTGCTGGTCTGGCAACGCTATCCCGGTAAGTACTCGGCCAAAACACCCATGGTCGACGGCCGCGACTATTTCGTCAACGATCTGCTGAAAAACTACTACGGCGCCCGAGTGGAGCCTGAACGGATGAATTCCGAGGATCCGCTCTTTCTCATGTACACCAGCGGCACCACCGGGAAACCCAAAGGCTGCCAGCATGGTACGGGCGGATATCTGGCCTATGTTACCGGTACTTCTAAGTTTGTTCAGGATATTCATCCCGAAGATGTCTACTGGTGCATGGCCGATATCGGCTGGATTACCGGCCACTCCTACATTGTCTATGGTCCGCTGGCCAACTGCGCTTCCACCGTTATCTACGAAGGCGTTCCCACCTACCCGGATGCCGGACGGTCCTGGCGCATCGCCCAGGATCTGGGTGTCAACATCTTCCACACCGCGCCAACGGCCATCCGGGCCCTGAGGAAAATCGGACCCGACGAGCCGGCCAAGTACAACTACCATTTCAAACACATGACCACAGTTGGTGAACCCATCGAACCGGAAGTGTGGAAGTGGTACCACAAGGAAGTGGGCAAAGGCGAAGCCATCATCGTCGATACCTGGTGGCAGACCGAAACCGGTGGGTTCCTCTGCAGTACCCTGCCGGCCATCACCCCCATGAAACCCGGCAGCGCCGGTCCGGGAATGCCCGGCATCCATCCGATCATTTACGATGACGAGGGCAATGTGGTTCCCCGGGGTGCCGGAAAAGCCGGCAACATCTGCATCCAGAATCCATGGCCCGGCATGTTCCAGACCATCTGGGGTGATCGCGACCGCTTCGTCGATACCTATTTTGCCCGATACTGCAAAGACCCGAGCAGCAAAGACTGGCGGGATTGGCCATATCTGACCGGCGACGCCGCAGTGGAGGCCGAAGACGGCTATTTCCGCATCCTCGGCCGCATTGACGACGTCATCAATGTTTCCGGTCATCGCCTGGGAACCAAGGAGATCGAATCGGCGGCCCTTGTGGTTCCCGAAGTGGCCGAAGCCGCCGTCGTACCGGTGGCCCACGACATCAAAGGCAAGGAGCCCGATCTTTACATCGCCCTCAAACCCGGGTGCGAGGCCAGCGACGATATGGCCAAAAGAATCTCCGACGCCGTCTGTGACGAGATCGGTAAAATCGCCAAGCCGCGCAAAGTGTGGATCGTCAAGGATATGCCCAAGACCCGCTCGGGCAAGATCATGCGCCGGGTGCTGGGCGCCATTTCCAACAAGGCGGACGTCGGGAATGTGATGACCCTGGCCAACCCCGAGATTGTCGAAGAGATCAAGGCCATGGTCCAGAAATAGATTTACTGAAAACCGGCCGGATCGAAATCCTCATGCCGATCCGGCCGCAAACCAGGGGCCCTGAAAGGAGGTGATCAACGGCCTGAATATTCAGGGATAACGATATCTTTTGGCGGCCGGTCAATGGATTGACAAAAAGGCACAGGAGGAAACGTTATGGGCGGAACCACGTGGGTTTATATCATGTTGGGGCTTTATATCATCTACTGTTTTTATTGGGGGCTTAAAGGGTACTTCACGGAAAAGACATCGTCCGGGTACGCCATTGCCGGGCGGTCGATCCCATTTTTTGCCTTCCTGCTGGCGGCAACGGCGGCATCGTTTTCCGGGTGGACCTTCATCGGCCATCCCGGACTGATCTGGCGGGACGGTCTGGCGTACGCGTTCGCATCCTTTTATGTACTGACCATTCCCATCACCGGGACCTTCTTCTCGAAACGGACCTGGCTGATGGGAAAACGTTATGGCTTCATCACCCCGGGCGACATGTACGCCTACTATTTCAACAGCGAGGCGCTCCGCTGGCTGGTGGTTCTGACCGCCGTACTGTATTCGGTATTTTACTCGGCCGTCCAGCTGATGGCCTCGGCAGCCCTGTTCCATATCATCGCCGGCGTGCCGGTCACCTTCGGGGCCATCTTCATGGCCTTCATCGTCTGGTTCTACGTCTGCACCGGCGGCCTGAAGGCCAGTACCTGGGTCGGCGTCATCCAGTTCCTGTTGCTGGTGGGCGGCATCATCATTCTCGGATTCTTTGTCATCACCGCACCGCAGTTCGGCGGATGGTCCGGCTTTTCGGCGGCAGTCCACAATCTGGACGCCAAATTCCTCGAAGTGCCCCGGGTAATCAATACGGTGGACTACCTGGGCGGTGCCCCGGGTGAATCTGCCTGGACGGCGGTCATGGTGCTCACCTACATGTTTGCCCTGATGGGTATTCAGAGCTCACCGGCGTTCACCATGTGGACCTTCGGCATCAAATCACCCAAGCCGCTGGCCTGGCAGCAGGCGTTCATGTCTACCTTTGTGGTCGGCTTTGCTCTGTTCTTCTTCACCGCTTTTCAGGGAATGGGCGCTAAGATACTGGAACTGAAAGGAATTGCAGCCTTCCAGGGGATAAATAACGCCACCGTTGTGCCGACCCTGATGAACGAGTTCCTGCCACCCTTCATGCTGGGCGTCGTCTTCATGGGCGCCATCGCGGCCATCCATTCAACGGCGGCGCCATATATCGGTACCGGCGGCTCTATTTTGCTGCGTGACGTCTACTGGCGCTACATCCGCAAACAGGAAGCCAGCCACGCTGAGCAGATCTGGATGAACCGGGTTTTTGCAACCGTGCTGACCATCCTGGCCCTGGTTGTCGGCATGACCAGCAAAGCGGCGCTGGTTATCCTCGGCGCACTGGCAACGGCGTTTGGCTTCGTCATGTATGTTCTGCTCTTGGGCGTGATCTGGGGATTCAAGTTCCCGCGGGTCGGTGCGGTACTCGGCGTCCTGGTCGGCATGCTGGCCGTTTTTCTCACCTATAAAATCTGGCCCAACCCCCTCTCCATGCACTGTGCCTTCTGGGGTACCTTCAGCGGTCTGGTCGTCGCCTACATCTGCCGTGGACTGGGGGTCAAGGATGACGAAGAGACCATGAAACGGCAAGCCGAGGTGAGAACTTTCCTTGACGACATCGATGCGCCCAGCGAATCCGGTCGCCAGTGGCGTAGTGTGATGAAAATCGGTGTCCCCATTTGGTACTTTTTCGCCATCGGGCCAGCATGTATTCTCGGCAATAAGGCATTCTCCTTTTCCGGGTTTACGCCGCTGTGGTCCTGGCAGATTACCTGGTGGATATTGGGTATCATCATGATGTGGGCGCTCTGTTTCAAGGCGGAAATGGCAACCACCAACGAGGTCCAGATCGACCGGGCCGAAAAAGAAACCAATATCGTGGTCAAAGAGGCGTAAGAGCCAACTAAGGAGGTATCCCCATGAAAAAAGAAGATGTATGGATGATCGCACTGGTAGCGTTTTCCATTCTCTGGACGGCATCATTTGGCTGGGGGCTGTTCGGATAAAACGTGATTTTTGTGTTTCTGCCGGATGACCGGCAGGAACACAAAAACCGCTTGATTTGGGATAAATAAATTCGGGCGCCTGTGGGTTGCCGCATGGCTAACCCATTGGCGCCTCAACCAACAGGACACAAGGGAAGGATTCCATGGCACTTGCCCCCAAAACCGTCACCTGCCGCTGTGGTCACACATTTACCGCAACCCGTCATCGAAACTGGTGCGAAAAATGCTGTGAGGCGGTATACTACCACGAAAAGGACAGGAATCGGCATCGCGTCAACAGCATCTATGTCGTCGGCATTATTTTGGCAGTGGTTACTTTTCTGACCTATGTTTTCATGGAATTGATCGCTTCACCGCTATTGTCTGCCTGATTCGACCGATTTTCAATAGGTGACCATCAACCGCTGTTGGACCATGCCGTCCATACCGTGCCTTCACGCCTGTTAGCCTGTTCTCTTTCGTTGGGGCGCGTGATTGAGACTCCCGATAACGCCATCCCGGGTTCGATTGGGGGGCGTTGCGTCCTGACCTTCCAATGTCAATATTGTTTCAGTTAGTTTTTTGATACGCCGTTCAAGCGGGGGCAGGGATTATTATGGCCAAAAAGATTCTGATTGTGGATGACGAGCCCAGCATCACCGTACCATTAAAATTTCTAATGGAGCAGAACCAGTTCGAGGTAATGGTTGTCCATACTGGAGAGGATGCCCT
Organism: Desulfosarcina ovata subsp. ovata; assembly: GCF_009689005.1. NCBI lineage: Bacteria > Pseudomonadati > Thermodesulfobacteriota > Desulfobacteria > Desulfobacterales > Desulfosarcinaceae > Desulfosarcina > Desulfosarcina ovata. Next base: position 668,266 of record NZ_AP021879.1, read on the forward strand.
GACTGCTATCGATCAATTCGATCCCGATCTGGTTCTCTTGGATGTGATGTTACCAACCGTCGATGGGTTCCAGGTCTGTCAACATTTCAAGGATAACCCCAGGAAAAAGAACCTCAAGGTTATTTTTCTGTCTGCAATGACGCGGGATATCGATATTGCCAAAGGAAATACACTGGGCGCGGATGCCTATATCACCAAGCCGTTTTCAAATGCCGACGTTGTCAAACAGGTTAAAGATCTGCTCTCCTGATGAGACTGAACAATAAATTCTGGCTTTTCGCCGTTGTCTGCATGGCGTTTACCGCATCCATCACGGCCATCCTCGCCGTCATCTTCTGGCGTCAAATCGATCCCGCCGGCCAGGCGTTGTTGATTTGGATTTTCAAGAAACAGTTCTGGTATTTCTTTAGTACCGGTGTCTTTCTGTTCGCGGCATTCGGTTTTACCCTGGACTGGTTTTTCCGGTTTTACATTATTCCCCTGAATCAACTCATCGAAGAGACCCGGATCATGAACACGGTCAATCCCGCCCACCGGATGAATATCGATGGCAGCCGGGAGATCAGGGTGCTGTCCGACTTGGTCAATTCGCTGGGCGATCAGTACCAGTCCGCCAGGCACATCATCGATCAGACCGTCGCCTCGGCCAGGGCGGAAACCGAGGCGGAAAAAAACATTCTTGCCACCATCATGGCTGAATTGACCCAGGGGGTGCTGATTTGTGATCCGGAAGGACGGATCTTGTTGTATAACCGCCAGGCCAAACGCGTGTTGAGCAAGGTGAGGAGCGACGAATCGACCAATGGAAGCGGTGAGAGCGGACAGCAGTCGGTGCCAGATGGCTTCATCGGTTTAAGACGTTCCATCTATTCGCTGATCGATGAGCACCTGATTCAATATGCGCTTAAAGAGATCAACCAGAAAATCGATCAACACAGTGAAAGTGTCGCCTCTCATTTTGTGGTTGTGACCCACGATCGCCGCCAGATCGGTGTGGAGACACTGCCAATCCTTGATGCAGACAAGGGGTTTGCCGGATTTGCGTTGATTCTGAGCGATATCACCCAGCAACTTGAACGCTCCGGGCGGATGGATCGGCAGTTTAAAGCCATGGACAAAAACCTGCGTTCGGCCATAGCGGCCATCCGCTCCACGGTAGATCTGATGATCCAGTTTCCCGAAATGGAGACGGATCGCAAGAACGCATTTCTCGGCATCATCGCCGATGAGACCGAGGTCCTGAGTCGGCTCTCGCGCAGCGGTTTGGGGGAGGGCAGTTACCCGCGATCACGCTGGCCACGCTCACCGATCCGGGCTACGGATTTTATCGCCACGGTGAAAAATGAAGCGGCGGGAATCACCGATCTTGACGTTGAAGTGGCCGAATGTGACGCCCGCTGCATGATCCGGGTAGATAGTTACGCCATGCTTCTGGCCATCGTTTTTGTTCTTGAGCATCTTAAAACCGAGTGCCAGGCGCAGTGCAAACGAATCCGCCTGACCGTTCCCGGCAATTTGGTCCAATTGGATCTCATCTGGCAGGGGCCGCCGGTGAAGATTGAAACCCTGCGGCGCTGGAACGAGTTGCCTGTGGCCGCCGAACGCAAAGGCTATCCGTTGACGTTAAGAGAGGTGCTGGCACACAACCATGCGGAAATATGGCCCCATGCTCATCGTGACAAAAGTGGCGAGGCCTGCCTGCGGATTTTTATTCCCATGATTCAATCGGAAAACCCGCCTGAGGATGTCCGCAAAATTCCCCAACTGCCCAAGGGCCGACCTGAATTTTACGATTTCGATCTCTTTCATCAAGCCGGTCAGACACCGGAGATCGAGAAACGGCTATTGGGCGAACTGGTTTATACGGTGTTCGATACGGAAACCACCGGCCTTGACCCCAGGGGAGGGGATGAAATCATATCCATCGGCGCCATCCGGGTGGTGAACGGTCGATTGCTGCACACGGAAACCATCAATCAATTGGTCAATCCCCGGCGTCGGGTGCCACCGGAATCGATAAAATTCCACGGCATCACCGACAAAATGCTGCAAGGCAAGCCGACCATTGAAAAAGTGCTTCCTTTTTTTCAGCGCTTCGTCCAGAATACCGTTCTTGTGGCTCACAACGCCGCCTTTGATATGTTGATGCTGCAAATGAATGAGAAAAAAACAGGTATCCGATTCATCAATCCGGTTTTGGATACCATGCATCTTTCCGCCATCCTTCATCCGTCACACAGTGATCACACGCTGGATGCGATCAGTCAGCGTCTGGGCGTCACCGTGACCCGGCGGCACGATGCGCTGGGGGATGCCATCGCCACCGGTGAGGTATTCCTCAAAATGATTCCACTGCTCAATGAAAAGGGGATTTTCACCCAGAAGGATGCACGCCTGGCCTCCCAACGAACCTACTATGCCCAACTAAAATATTGACCATTCTTGAGGATCTTCCAGGAAAACGAAACCGTGATCATAAAAAAACTGTTTGTCGATGCCAATGTTCGCACGCATCCCGAAGCCCGTAGGATCGTCGCGAATATCGGTCTTGCCCCCGAATGGGTTGACGACCCCATATCGCTCTATCAATGGATCAGTGCCGCGGATGATCCGGTAAGCCGCGGCAAATCAGTGCTTTACCTAACCCGCAACCGGGGAGGCTTCCTGAAACCGTGCCCGGGCACCCGCGAGTACACCTGTTGCGACTATCAGATCCTGCATGTGGCCTCCTTCTGCACCATGGATTGCTCCTATTGTATTCTGCAAAGCTATTTTCACCCTCCGATGCTCCAGTTTTTCATCAACCGTGAAGATCTTGACCGGGATTTGGATACGCTGTTCGCCAGAACGCAGGTTAGCCGGGTGGGCACCGGTGAGTTTTCCGACAGCCTGATATGGGAATCGTGGACCGATTTGACCGATCACCTGGTATTCCGCTTTTCCCAGCAACAGCGGGCGGTGCTTGAGCTCAAGACCAAAACGGTAAATATTCAACGTCTGGAGAAACTCGATCACCAGCGCAAAACCATCGTCTCCTGGTCCCTGAATACTCCCACGGTGATGAAAAGCGAAGAGCGTCGCACGGCCTCACTGGATGCCCGTCTTTCCGCGGCCGCCCAATGCCAGCAGTGGGGTTACCCGCTGGCGTTTCACTTTGATCCGATGATTATTTATAAGGGATGCGAAGAGGAATACCGACAGGTGGTGAAACAGCTTTTTCAGCGGATTTCACCGGAGAATATCGTCTGGATCAGCCTGGGGACGTTCCGGTTCATGCCGGCCTTGAAACCGGTGATTGCCCAACGGTTTCCCCGATCCAAAATTCCATACGGGGAATTTATTACCGGCCTGGACAACAAGATGCGCTATTTCAAGCCCCTTCGTATCGCCTTGTACCGACGCATGGCAGACTGGATACGGGAAGCGGCCCCTCAGGTGCGGGTATATTACTGCATGGAGGACGATGCCGTATGGCAACAGACCATGGGATTTGTTCCTTCGGCTGATGGGGGACTGGGGCGGTTGCTGGATGACAGTGCCATCAGGGTTTGCGGGCTGAATCCATGACTCGGATGGATTGTCCATTTTTACTATTAAAAAATTTAATGGTTTGTGTGTTTCGTTTTCAAAAGCATCGATTGGTGTCAAATCCGATTCAAACATAAGCTAACCAACTTAAATAAAATATAAAAGCTTAGGTATAGGTTGCTACTAATTTGGGTGTTCGGAAGGAAATGGGAAGGTTAAGTATAAAAAAGATTAACTGCTTACCATTTGACCACCTGAATATAGAGATAACTCTCCAACAACCAGTATGGTATTGAAATAATAACTTATTGAATCAAATGTGATGGGTAAGAGAAGTGCGTTACCTTCCAAAGATAGAAAAGGGGCACGATTATTGTAGATAGTTTGTTAAATTAATTCGATTACCCATGGATAATCCAATGTGGGAGAAGAAAATGCGTGGAAACTCAGGCTTCAGCCTTTTTGAAGTGCTTACCGTGATTGCGATCATTGCCGTTGTGGCTGCCATCGCTGTGCCAAACATGATTGCCTGGCGAAACCGGGCGAAGCTTGGGGAAGGCGCCCGGGACATCTACTCCGCATTCCAGTTGGCGCGATCCGGTGCGGCAAAAGAAAACGCTGACGTCATAGTTTCTTTCGATACCTCTGTTACTCAGGGAGGTGACTTCATCGTTTTCATCGATGATGGTGGTGGAATCGATGCTGACGACGATGGCGTTATTGATGATGCGGACAATGGACAGGCGGATCCCGACACCGAGACAATTTTTAAGATAGGCAAGCTTCCCAGCGGCGTGACCATCGACTACACGGCGCTTTCCATCAAAAAAGTGACCTTTAGCAGCAATGGGCTGCTTAAAACTGGATTCGGCCTAACCGTGAAGGTTTTGAGCACGTCGGGCGAGGAAAGAGAAGTAGTGGTGAGTTCGGCCGGCAGGGTCAGAATAGCATATTAACTAGTCGATTATAGAGGTGACGGCGATGAGAATGAGCCTGAAAAATAATAACGGCTTTACCTTGATCGAACTCATGGTGGCTTTGGTAATCAGCAGCATCGTGATGGCGGGTATCTTTTCGACCTACCAGACCCAGCTGCGTTCGCATCTGACCCAGCAAAGTGTGGTCGATATGCACCAGAACGCCAGAGCGGCGATGTACGTAATGAAAGCGGAAATCCAGATGGCTGGTTACGACCCGACATCGCGGGCCGACTCGACGGTGTTGGTGGCCACCGACACCAGCTTTCAATTTGAGATCGATGCTAATGGAAACGGCGATTGTAATGACGGCAACGAGGTTATCCGATATGCGTTAAACGGAAGTGACCTCGGACGAGCGACAGGTACGGCAGGCACATTACAGCCGATGGCCGAAAACATCGACGCAGTTGATTTTGTATACTTTGATAGCGATATGAATCGGGTCGATCCGGCCGCCGGTACGTTGACCGAAAAAGATCTGGCTTCGATCCGCCTGGTGCAGGTCTCCATCGTCGCCCGGGCCGACGATCCCGTGATGGCCTACAAAAAGACCGATACGACCACGTATAAAAATTCATTGGGGGATACAATTCTTAGCGCACAAAACGACACCGCCCGGCGCACGCTGTTGAGCACGAGTGTCTGGTGCCGCAACATGGGAATGTGATCAACAGGGCAGGAGACAATCCATGGAAAAACGCAAACAACACCTAAACCCAAAATTGGAACAGGCCGGATTCAGCATTGTTGAAGTGATGATCGCCATGGCCATTTTCAGTATCGGCATCCTGGCCGTCTGGAGCATGCAGCTCAACGCCGCCAAGGGCAACACCAGGGCCCAGAGCGTTACCTATAGCAGCGAATGGGCGCTGGGTCAGGTTGAACGGCTGTTGGTTCAGGGGATGGGAGGGACTACCGCCTACAATAAACTTGCTCCGTCATCTTCGTTGTCTCAGGATGTGGATGGTATGGACAATGACAATGACGGTGAAATTGACGAGGGCGGTGAAAACGGATCACTTTGGGTATTAAATAAAGACGCCGATGGGGTGGATAATAACTATAACGGTCAAATCGACGAAAATGGTGAAGATGGACCACTTTCGGTCTCCTTGAATATCGAAGAAGTGAGTCCTGATAGTACCACGGATATTTACAACTACAAGATTGTCACCGTTACAGTAACCAAGACCGTAGGCAGCGAGACGCGTACTATCGTTTTGGAGAACAGGGTACCCAATATCGTTTAAGGAGAAGACCATGCACGATTCAATAAAAAGAATGGCGTCCGACGAAAGCGGGTCGGTGATCATTGCCGCCCTGTTGATTCTGGTCACCCTGACCATTATGGGCATATGGGCCATGAACACCACCACCGTGGAGTACGAGATTGCCACCAACGACCAGCTCCACAAGATCGCTTTCACCAATGCGGACAGCGGGGTTTACGTGGTTCCTAAGCTGATTTCCAGAACCATCAATGAGAGCACGGAACAAACCTCTACGGAACTTGATTCTTTTGGATTCAGCTTATTTGATGATGCAGATGGTGATTCAACCAATGATGATGATACAACCGATCTGTTCAATGAAATCATGGGATACGATAGCTCTGACGATGATGCGGATATCAGTTTCAGCGCCGGGAGCTATGATGACACCGTTGAAGTCGACATCGAGCGTACCGGGCAGCAGAACGTTGCCGGCGGCGGCGTTGAATTCGGTAGCGGCGCCGAGGGCATCGGGGTGGGCTCGACCGGCGGTGTCCGCATTCTCTACGCACTGGATTCCGTTGGTTCCGGGCCGCGGAACAGCCAGTCCAATGTGGCGGCCACTTATCGCAAAGTCATTGGCGTAGCAGGGGGGTTATAATGAATAGCGTAAAAAATATTATTGTTGCTATCCTGGCGGCATTAATGGTTAGCATCGCAGGGTTCACGGCCGCATCTGCCGCCGAGCCGGCCATTGCCGATTACACGTCCTATCCGCTGTTCATGTCCAGTGAAATTCCTCCCAACATTATGATCATGATGGACAACTCGGGGAGTATGAACTACCCCGCATACGGCGTGTTCACCAGCGCTGGGTCGCTTACCAGCGCTGACGGGTATGCCTGCGGCAGCGCCGATATGTCGGTTTATCAGTCTTCGGACGATGCGGAAGAGGAAGCGGACAACTCCAGTGATAATACCTACTATAATGACAGTGATTTGGACTTGGGAAATTTTTACGTCGATGCTTCCAACGTTGGTTATGGCCCGTCGGTAGTTGGATTGCGCTTTTACAATGTACAGATTCCGAAAAACGCAGTAGTCACCGAAGCCTACATTGAATTTACGGCTTATGCTAACAGTTCGACACCACAGGCGGATACAGATCTGATCATCAGCGTTGAAGACACCGACGATGCCGGGACTTACACCACAGGAACCATCGATATCTCATCCCGATCATACCTTTCCACCACTGTGGAATGGAATGACGTGGAGGCTTGGACGTCGGGTAGCACCTACCAGACCGAGGACCTGACCTCTCTCATCCAGGCAATCGTCGACCGGAATGGATGGGTGGCAGGATCCTCCATCGGCTTTAAAATTACCGGTACGGGAAAACGCGATGCAAGGGCATACGATTCCGGCTCCAGCAATGCCCCTGTGTTGCATGTGGTGTTCGATGGCTGCAAGGAGTATTACGGCTATTTTGATCCCGATTCAAACTACTCCTACGCCAATAGTATTTTTTCGAGGGATGACAGCGGCCCCTGGGATGGCAACTTCCTCAACTGGATCACCATGCGCCGGATCGACGTGGCCCGTAAGGTGCTGATGGGCGGGCTTGCCAACCCGCGCACCACGACCGGTACACAGAAGCTGACCGGTGAGAATTCCGGATCGAGCAGGTCCTATAAAAAAGAGTACGACGGCACCGGTACCAGCGGCATAACACAGTTTGCCGGGGACTATACGTATTACGTCGACGGTGGGAATTTTACTGTTTACAACAGCTCCAATGTTTCACAGGGAACTTTTTCCATTGTGGTCGAAAAAATCGCGGAAGAAGAGCCCAACGACTTTGCTGATCTGGATGGTAACGGCCTCACCACAGTGGGTGTTTTGCAACGATATGGCAATTCCGCTCGCTGGGGCAACCTCTGGTTCAACAACAACGGCGATGACGCCCAGAACAACGGTAACGGCGGCGTGATCTCCAATCCGATTGCCGATGGCGTCACCGAAAACTTTATCAACGATTTTCAGAACACCGCCGCGGACACCTGGACTCCATTGGCCGAAGCCTATTACACGGCAGTCAAGTACTTCAAACAGGAAGCGATCGACGAATCCCTCAACTATTACAATAACCCCAAAACGGTGGGGGACGACCCGTTTGACGGTTCGGCGTATTGCGCCAAGAATTTTGTTCTCCTGATTACCGATGGTGCTTCCACCAAGGATTCCAGAGTCGACGATGTTCGCGACTATGCCGACGGCATTGCGGCGGCCAACGATTTTGTCGGGCCTGAAGTTTCCGGTGACTGTAACGAGGCATATCCCTATTCCGGGTGTGAATACGCTTCAGGCGGGACAGACTACCTCAAGGACGTGGCCCTATGGGCCCGTACCCACGACATTCGTACAGACATTGAAGACACCCAGAATGTGATCCTTTATGCGGTTTACGCCTTTGGTCAGGACGAGGACGCCCGTGAATTGATCAAGCAGGCGGCCAAGAACGGGGGATTCAAGGACCGGGACAGCGATAACGCCCCAGACGGACTATACACTGACGACGCAGCGGACCGACTGGAATGGGACGAGGATGGCGACGGGCTTCCCGATACCTATTTCGAAGCCTCGGACGGTGCGAAGCTCCAATCTGCCCTTGGCAAAGCTATTCGTGGGATATTGGCCCGTTCCGCATCGGGAACCGCTGCCTCCGTGCTGGCCACCAACAGTGAGGGTGAAGGTAATCTGGTTCAGGCCTACTTCAAACCCACATTTGCAACCACACTCAAGGGTAATGACATTCCGGTCGATTCTACCTGGATGGGGTTTATGCAGTCCCTTTGGGTGGATGCCTGTGGCAACCTGAGAGAAGATTCGGATGATGACCTGACGCTTGACACGGATCCCGACGTCGTGACAAATCTGGACAAAATCGTTGAATACGAATTTGATGATGAAACCAATGAAACACGGATTATCCGTTATCTGGAGCACCCCACTTATGACGACCCCGATGATTGTGATACCACTGTCGAAGAATATTGCACGGATGAGGGGATCGATTTAGCGAGCAGTTATGAAACCGCGGACCTGGGCGAAATCATCCCGCTCTTTGAGGCAGGCAAGCAGCTTGCGATGACGGATACCGTGGATCGTAATATCTTTACCTATATCGATGACGATGACGATGGCGTGGTGGACGAAACCAGCTACGACAATTTTGACGGAGCCGGTGAGGTGATCGCCTTCACCACGGACACGGCCAACGCCACGGCGCTGACGCCCTACCTGGGGGTAATCAACGGGTCGGAGGATTATGGATTTGCCTATCTGGGCAGCGACCATGCCACACGTGTGGACACCTTGATCGAATATATTCGTGGAACCGATTATTTCGATAGTGACGGTGCGCCTTCCCTGCGCAATCGAACGGGGCAGTTTTTTACCGGTGACGAATACCGCGAAGATCCCAGCGATAACGATTCGGAATATAATAATTATGTGTGGAAACTGGGCGACATCGTCCACTCCACCCCGGTCAGCGTGGCCAAACCGCCGGATAACTACCATACGATCTATTCGGACAGTTCGTATCAGGATTACTACGACAATTTCAAAGGAAGGGAGACGGCGATCTATGTGGGTGCCAATGACGGCATGCTGCACGCATTCACTTCCGGTATTTATGACAGTTCGGCGAAGACCTATAGCGAGGTCGATGGCACCGCGCTGGGATCGGAACTGTGGGCTTACATCCCCAATGCCCTATTACCCCACCTGAAATTCTTGGCAGATCCGGATTATACCCATGTCTATTATGTGGATATGAAACCCAAGGTATTCGATGCCAAGATTCTCGACGATAATACACATTATTCAGATGGTGACTTGGATGACAACTGGGGTACGTTCCTGATCGTCGGCCTCAACCTGGGGGGCAAGCAGATCTGGACCAATGAATTCGATACGGACGACGACGGTGTCGATGATATCCGCTATTTCAATCCCACCTACATCTGCATGGACATCACCGAGCCCAGAAGCCCCGTGCTCATGTGGGAGCGAAGTTACGACGGGCTCAATCTGAGCCAGTCTTCGCCGGCCATCGTCAAGGTTGGAGACTCATGGTTTGCCGTATTCGGATCCGGCCCCACGACCTATGATGGCACGAGCACCGAAACAGGGAAGTTGTTCGTCGTGGATCTGGCCACCGGCGAGCCAATTACCAGTGGCACCGATGACTGGCTCTTTGAGCTGGGCGAGGATTACGCCTTCGTCAACTCGCCGGTCTCTCTGGACAAAAACCTAAATTACAGTGTCGATGCCATCTATTTCGGCGAAACCTACTGCGCCAGCGCCACCTGTGAAGACCCGAAGACGTTCACCGGAAAGCTGTACAAGGTGGCCGTCCCATGCAATCCCTGTGATTGGAATACAACTACGGAAGATCCAGATGCGGTCTATGACGAGGATCCGACCACATGGTATACACCAACAACGCTTTACACGTCGGATGCACCATTTACGGCACCGGCAGCACTCAGTGTGGATGATTACGACAATGCCTGGGTGTTCATCGGTACCGGGCGTTACTTGAGAGAGGCGGACAAGACCACGCAGCACCAGGAATACATAATCGGCATCAAGGATCCGTTTTATAACGAAGACTATGATGGGAACTATTACCACAATTTCGCTTCGTCAAAATCCCTGACCAGCAGCGACCTTTTCGATGCCACCGACTATTCGGTGACTACCGCCGGGTACGTTTTTACCAGCAGCGGAACTCCCTATGGCGGGTCACTCGCCACTTCCAGTTTCAGCACGCTGCTTGACGATGTGCGGGGGATGGATGGTTGGTTGAGGGAATTGGAAGTCTCGGCCGATCCTTCCGAGCGGGTCGTATCCAAAAGCTCGGTATTGGGCGGGATCGTACTCACCCCGACTTTCGTGCCCAACGCGGATGTTTGCGGATTTGGCGGAACGACCGGTTATTATGGCGTCTATTATGAAACCGGAACGGCCTACACCTCGAATGTGTTTGATTCGACTGGTGAATCCATTACCTATGATGGAAAGACATATTCTTCCGTCAATGTAAAATTGACCAGCGACAGCGTTGGCGCTCCGCCTCCGAGCGCCGGTATTCATGTGGGCAGGGAAGGCGGGACCACGGGTGCGAAAGCGTACCTGCAGTTGAGTACCGGTGAAATTCTCACCATTGACATCCAAACGGCCTTGCCCATTAAAAGCGGGCTGACCAATTGGATTGCGAATCCATGATTAATACTTGGGCCGGGTGGATTTCTTAAAGCGTTCCCCATGTTAACCAACAAATGAAACAAGGGACTTTTCATGCGCAAGAACAAGATAACATTCAATCGATACCAAATCGTGGGCCTTTTTCTCACAATCGCGCTGCTGGCCTTAAGCCCGCAGAGGCTGATCGCCGGTACCGGGGTGACAAAAACGGTCACCGTTACGATCACCCATACGACCGAGGATGATTTTACCTGTGATCAAGGTCAGTTTCGTATTACGGAAAAAACAAAACTGGTCAATTCCAAAGGAAAAGTGATACCGGTGCTTGGCTTAATTGATCTGCCTTGCCGCGCCACAGTCACTTATGACGTCTCAGATATGAAAATTCAAAATGCAATTGAAGTGAAGGTGATTGAAAGTCTGAAGAAAAAGCAGCCGAATTCTGGCGTGTCGGAGTAAAAACCGCCTTGTGAGGGTATTTGACAAGCCGGGAGGGGGACCGACAATCGGTGATCCTCCCGGCTTGCCCATGCGTGTTTTCAATCGTGGGGCGATTTGTGTCTGCCTTAAAAGTTAAACACCTTGGCCTCCGCCGCCATATCAATAAGATGCGGTCCACCGTCAAGTTGCATGTTAGAATAGAAATTGGCCTCATCCATGTTGCGGTTTTTCGCACACGGGGTGCAGATGCCGACCTTGACTTCATTTTCCACCAGGTAGGGCAGGTAGTCGGCAGGGCAGTCACCGGTGACGGTTTTATTGTTCAGATCCCGATTTTTATCGGCCCAGCTGACACCGCTATCGATAAAGAACATGTCCACGTGGTGGCCTTTTGAATGGGCGATTTTAGCGAACTGGCAGCATCGGGTGAACGCTTCGTTGTCATCTTTGCTCAGTACGAACAGAAAACTTCCCATCTTCTTCTCCTTTTCATTTTTACATTCCAGTGAATCCGCCGGCGGGCACCAAACCCGCAGCAGTGTCAATGTATAGCATTCAAGATAATGTTTTTGGGCTGCGTTATCGATCGTCGCAGTATTACAATACGGCTTCCTCCCTCTGGCCTTGCCAAAAACATTATCTTAAATACTATAAAATAGCTCTGCCGAGCCCAAGTCTTCTATTTGCTTGCCAGACCCACGGCCCGGACAACGCGTTCAATTTGCTGGATGCGCTGATCAAGGCTGCCCGTGTATCCCACGGAAAAACGGACCAGTCCGGGTGAAAGACCCATTTTGCGCTGGTCCGCTTCGCTGATTTCGGATGAGGTGCTGGATCCCGAGCAGGACATCAGCGTATCGAAGTAGCCCAAGGAGACGGCGATGTAACCGAAGTCCTCTTTGTTTTGCAGCCCGTCGAGCAGATCGTCGGCGCGCTCACGGGTTCCACAATCGATGGTGAACATGCCGCCGTAGCCAAACCCCTTGTTGATCAGGTCCGTGGCCAGCTGATGCTGAGCAAAGGATTCAAGTCCGGGATAAACGACCGGCACGCCCAGGGTCTCCAGCCGGCGGCTGATGGCCAGGGCGCGACGGGAATGTTCGCGCATGCGCATGGCCAGATGGGGCAGGCGCTGAATGATGTCATAGGCCATCCGCGGATCCATGGTCGGTCCCAGCAGCATGACCCGTCCGGTGTGCAGGTCCATGAGCTGATGAATCATGGCTTTGGTGGTGCATATGGCGCCGGCCACCAGATCGCTGGCACCGTTGATGAATTTGGTCATGGAATAGACCACCACATCGGCGCCCAGCCGGGCTGGAGAGATCATCATGGGAGTGAAGGTATTGTCCACCACCAAGGTGATTCCCCTGTGCCTGGCCAGTTTGGACAATCCCGGGATGTTACAGAATTTTAAAGTGGGGTTGCCCATGGTTTCCGTAAACAGGACCCGTGTTTTCGGAGTAATCGCCGTTTCGAAATTTTTCGGGTCAGCCGAATCCACGAACGTGGTGCTAATCCCCAGTTGTGGCAGCAGGTCCTCCATCAGCGCATGGGTGCCGCCATATATCGTGTCACTGGCAACGATGTGATCCCCGCTTCGGCAAAGCTGAAGCAGGCTGCATGAGATGGCGGACATGCCACTGGCGGTGCAAACAGCAAACTCCGTATCTTCCATGGCCGACAGATAGCGGGCCAGGATATCCACCGTGGGATTGAAATGGCGGCTGTAAAGAAAGCAGCCGCCTTCTTCAGGACCCCGAACACCGCCAAAAATTTCCGGCATGGTCTCCGGATCCATGACAGTGAACGTCGACGAGCGGGAAATGGAAGGGGTTACCCCACCATGCTCGCCGAACTCACGCCGCGTTTCACTCAGCGCCTGCTCGGGGTTGAAGTTGTTCATTATGCACCTTTATCTTTCTTTTTGCCGATGGAGAACGCTTTGCCCACAATTTCTCCCAGGCGTTGATAATAGCCACTGCCCGGTGAGTAAACCAGCGGATCGATTTTGACCGCATCGGGTTTGCCGTCGGTCAGGCAGGACTCCGTGACATGGGTCTGGATCACTTCACCCACAACAAGGGTGTGGGCGCCCAGATTCAGTGTATGGCGAAGGCGGCACTCGAGGTTGACCGGACAGTCCGCCACCAGGGGCGCATTGGCCAGATCGCCGTTGAAAAGCTCGAATACCGTTGATTTGTCCACCTTGCGCCCGGAGTAGATGCCACAAAAATCAACATCAGCCGCCATACCGGCGGCAGGTACGTTAATGGAAAACTCACCGTTAGCCAAAATCCCTTTTAAGGTATGGCGTTCCCCGCGAACGGCGACGGAAATGGCCGGCGGTTTGGATGAAGCGATACCGCACCAGGCGGCCGTCATGAAGTTTGGACGGCCGTCAACCACAGTGCCGACGAGAACGGACGGGGTAGGAAAAAGCAGGGCTTCGGGCCCCAGACAAGACTTTTTTACCATTCATTACCTCCTAATCATATGCTCAATAAAAAGACTATACCGCAGGCAGCGGCGGGAGACAAGTGGACCACCTGGGGAATTTCAAGAAAATGCGGATATGTGGCCGGACTCACCCTTTTTGGGGGGCGTCAACACAGATATGATCGATGGCGTTCGGGATCAATCCTCGATGTCGGTACCCGGAGGTGTTGCCGGTGCGGCCCAGTATGGAAACGCGGCGTTTGGATCGGTATCGTCGTCAAGCGTCATTCCGTTGAGTTCCTTCAGAGCCTCACGGATTTCGCGGGAGCCTTTATCATGGATCTCTTTGACCATTGCGTATTCGCCCACGACCTGAGTCAGACTATAGTTGCCACCGCTGTTTTTCAGATTGACATAGAGCAGGTCACGGATCGATGCCCAACTGTCCCGGCGGGTCTGGTTCGGCAGGGGGGTCAGCAGGTCGAGTTGCCGCAGCCATCTTTTTAGAAATCGTGCGGAAAGGTATTTCTGAACCACTGCGAGCCAGCCAATTAAAAGCAACGTACTGAGCAGCCCGGCACCGGTGATCTGGAGCACCGGATCGAGTCCGCCAAATGGCGTGAAGCTGATCAGAGCGACCCAGGCCGCCGCACCGCCGACCAAGGACCCGGCCAGCGCACTGAAAAAGGATTTTGCCCGGAATTGGCGTATTTTTTTACGGAAGCTGATCATGCCTTCAAGAAAATGGCATAATCGTTCGCCATGGGTTTCCACGAATGAGGCCAGGTTGTCCAACCGGTGGCAGGGGGCCTGGAGAACCGCTTTTTTTAACTCTTCGCGCTGGTTTTCCAGGTATTGCAGGTAACCCGTCTGGGGATCATCGGATCGTCCGCTTTTTTGTGCCGCTGCGGTGGAATAGGTCAGGTGGATCATGGGGATGTCCTTGCGGCCGGTAATCTGTGAGAGGTTCCAGCACAAGGTTCCGTAGACCCGCAGAAGATCCGTCATCGACGCGCATTCATCGATGCGGTTGAGAACGTACAACACCCGATCTTCAAAGGTTTTGGCCGGCAAGGTATCACGAAGACTGGTGTGTGCTTCGCGAACCGTTCCGGCCTTGTGGGGATCGAACAGCACCAGAACCAGATCGGCTATTTGAGCCAGGTCACCGATGACATCCTGGTAATTGTAGCCCCGATCCCGTTCGGTGATGCTGTCGAGCATGCCGGGGGTATCGATGATGGCCAGATTCTTCAGAAAGGGTGAATTGACTTTTTTCAGTTTGAAATGGGAAGCAAACCGGAGCCCGTGTCTTTTTAGGGTTTCGAACGGATATTCAGGATCGTTGAGCAGAAACTTGCCATCGCGCTGATCGGTAACCTGAATCGGAGAGTCGGCCGGTTCGTTTTCATCAAAAGTGATAATGGTAAAGGAGTCATCGGTGGGCGCCTGGCCGGTGCCCTGGATTTCTACCCCCAGAAATTCATTGATCAGTGTGGACTTTCCCGAGGAATAGTTGCCCAGAACCAGAACCTGCGGGCGCCATTTGATATTGGTCTCGAGGGGAACTTCGCTGTAGCCATAACGCATGGCCACCGGCGTGAGCTGCTCGGAGACGATCTCCAGCAGTTCGGTACGAAGCGCGGTGATATAGTTTTCGCGATACATGAAGGTCTCCGGCCGGCCGGTGCAATGGGTGTCGTGAATTAGCTTTATCAGAAACGCAAGTAGGTATAAGGGTTTCCTGTAAACAAATCAAGCTTATAACGCTGCACGGACATCACTTCGATCCAGTTCCGCCAGAGCCTGGTATGCCTAATGGGCCCCACATCCGCACCCGCAGTCACTGCAACTGCTGCCGCCGGCCATGGCCTTGACCACTTCCCGATCAGCAGGCCGTGAAATATCGGTAACGGTAATTTCAAGAGTGCGTGGTGCCAGAATGCCGGTCTGCTCACCGATCGGCAGTTCCAGGTGACCGAGGGTTTCGCAATGCGCCGTAGCGGGGATTTCCATGTGGATCCGGTCGCCAATGGATTTTCCGAAAAGGGCCTTCTCAAAGGGTGTAATGCCTTCCAAACCCACGCCGTAGATAAACGTGAACGGTGTACCGACAACATCGTGGTGTTCCGCATCGGCGGTTTTTATATTCAGACGGACTTTCATCAGGTTCTCAATTCTGACGGGTGTGCTTTGCATATGCGATCCTCCTTTTCGTTGCTATTTAATGACGTCGTCCTGTCAACCGCTGTGGCGATGGTCCGAACCGGGGCAGCCAGGGACTCTTGGTATGCGTGTCGATTCAATGGCGGTTGTGGAGGTTAAAATAAGCGATGAATGGAATAGATCAACAACCTTTGCAAAGCTATCTGTATTTTTCACAGATGGTTTCGATTGTGCCTTCTGATCTGAGGTGCTCGAGTGCCTTTTTTAGGCGTTCAACATATTTTTCCGAACTTCCCTTACCGAAAGCCATATAAGCTTCGTTTTCGAATAAATGAAGCACCTTTTGCGTTTCGGTCATGGAGAACCCCACTTTTTGGGCTTCATAACTGACGACCATGGGATTATCCGCTATCAGATCAATCCGTTCCTTAAACAGCAGTTCGACACTTTTCCGATTTGAACCAAATATCCTGAGTTGTTGATTGTCCACGAAGCCGTGAGATAACAAGTGCTGATGCATTGCCGCGCCCCGGAGAACCCCGATGGTATATTTTCTGGCATCATCCAGTGAGGTGATGGTGATATCTGTTCGTTTCTTTAGTTTGTACAGGGATATTTCGGCATTGAATACCGGCGCCACCCATATGAAATTATTTTCCCGCTCTTTGATTCTCATAAGGGGGTAGATCAAAACGTCCTTCTGATCCGCGGCTGTCACGATTGCCCGTTTCCACGGGTAGAGATAAAATTTCGCTGAAAGTCCGGCCCGGTCCAAAACAGCCGTGACAATTTCCGTACTCAACCCGGTAAGCTTGCCGTTCTCCTCATATGCATAAGGCGCCCAGATGGTAGTGAGCACGGTAATGTCATGGGCGGCTGCCAAATTTGAAAATATACTGAAAATACTAAAAAAGAGTACGATTCGAACCAATAATTTCATGGCAATGAAATTTATCGGAGGGAAATCCGTATGTCAAATAATAACAGTGCAATCAACAAAAAACAATTTTTTACTCAGAGACAACCCGGTTCTTGCCATTGGTTTTCGCCTCGTAGAGACATTGGTCGGTGCGGTCGATAAGGCTTGTTACGGTATCCCCTTTCCGGTAGCAACCGACGCCAATGCTGACGGTAACCGACAGCACATCAGTGGACGGCGTGTCATCGGCGGCGTATCTGCCCGCGGCGATGGTTTGGCACAGCTGTTTTGCTTTTTTGGTGGCATGGCGCAGGGATGCACCCGGAAGAACCAGGGTGAACTCTTCTCCGCCGTAACGGCCGAGGAAATCGTCTTTTCGGATAACACTTTTGCATTTCTCGGCAAAGGCAAGCAGCATCCGGTCACCGACGGTATGACCATAGGTATCGTTCAACTGCTTGAAATCGTCCAGATCCATCATCAGCAGGGAGAAGGGCGTCCGGCTAACACAATTGCGATCGACCAGTCCCGCCAAATAATGGTCCAATGCCTTGCGGTTGTTGACGCCGGTCAAAGCGTCGGTATTGGCCGAATGCCGGGCGCGACTGAGTTCTTGTTTCAGGACTTCCACCTGACTGGAAAGCGCCTCCAAGGCTTTTTGATCCTGGTTTTCCTTTTGTCTGACCATTTCCCGCAGTTTGTCGACTTCGCGGATCATTTCGTTTTTTATGCGTTTGATATCGTCCAGTCGGGTGATTGCGTCGAACCGCTCACCCTGGGAACGAATGGAGGTATAAAAATCGCGGTTTCCATCGTCCAGTCCGGTCATGGCCGCCGTCATCAGGTCGATGATCTCTCTAAATTCGGTTTCGCGCTCTGCCAGATATGTTTTCTGCCGCTGGATATGATCCAGGATTTTGGTTTTATCTCGCTCGAGGTGGGTGGCGATGGTCCGGGTTTTTTCCTCTGACTGAAAGCGTGCCTGAAGCCGTTGCAAAACGTGTTTGAACGCTTCGGCATCGATTTCGGTGATATCCAGGGTATATTCGCGCAAACAGAAAAAGAGAATCTGGATGCTGTCCAAGAAGAGATCCATTCGCTTCCGGGCAGCGTCGATCGTCCTGTTTAGTTCAACTGGATCCGGATCGGTGGCGGATGGTTTGCCAAGGCGTATCATCATTCCAGACCCTTATTTGCTTCCGCCCAGAATCCCACGAATGGCCGCGGGAATCTCTGCCGGCATCATGACCACTTTGGCATTTTGGGAGGTGGCCAGGGCTTTGAGTGACTCCACATATTTTTCACCGATCAAATACATGACCGGGATTTCGTTTTCCCCGATGGCTTCGGTGACTTTCTGAATGGCCCGCTGGCTCGCTTCGGCCAGAACAACCTTGGCCTGACCGTCCCGTTTGGATGCTTCCAGGCGACCTTCGGCCTCAAGAATGGCGGCGGCCTTTTCCCCATCCGCCCGGGTGACCGTTGCCCGCCGTTGACGCTCGGCGGCCGCCTGTTCCTCCATGGCCGCCTGCATGGTTGGGGAAGGGTTGATGTCCTGGATTTCAACGGTCTTCATGGTAATGCCCCAGTCGGCGATATCATCGGAAATGGCGGTTTTGAGTTTGGCCTTGATCTGATCCCGAGAGGAGAGCGCGTCGTCAAGGTCCATTTCACCGACAATGGAGCGCAGTGATGTCTGCACCAGATTCTGGATGGCGATCTGGTAATTTTCCACGCCGTAAACGGCTTTTTCCGGCGAGATGATATTGATGTAGGCCACGGCGTTGGCAATGATCACCGCATTGTCGCGGGTGATCACCTCCTGGGATGGAATGTCCAGAACAATATCCTTGGTGGTCACCTTATGGGCTACCGTATCGATATACGGGATGATGATGTTGAGGCCCGGACCAAGGGTTTTGTGAAATTTGCCCAGCCGCTGAACCACATGCTTGCTGCCCTGGGGAACGATGCGGACCCCCAGTACGAGGGTAACGATGACAAGCACGACAAAGATAAGAGCGATGATCAGGGTTTCCATATTTCCTCCATGATATAAGATATTGGTTGACGGAGAATCGTTTTTCAATGCCCATCGACGGATGGGCACGGGCTATCGCTTCCGGACCACCAGTGTATTGCCGGAAATATCGACAACACTGACCCGGTCGCCCACGCCGACCGTCGTATCGCAAATAAACGGCCACTCTTCGGCGCCGAGCAGCGGCGTGGTAAAACGGACCATGCCCCGGCTTCCCTGTCCCGGCTGGCGAATCACCTGGCCGGTTTCACCGATCGCGGCTTCACGGGAAATCCCGGCTTTTGTCCGGTCGGTCATTTTCGGCCGGATGTATTTGAACCTAAAGTTTCCTAAATTCAATCAAGCCGCCATGCGCAGCAGTACGTCCACGAGAGAATTAAAGACGGATTTGCGTGGCACCGGGAAGAGCCTACCAAAATCCTTGTCCATCGCGGCCTTTGTAACGGATCGGCGGACATCCGAAAAGGCAAAATGACGGCGGCCGCCGACGGCATGCCGGCGAGATGGCGTTTTCTCGACCCGGCTGGCGTAAATCCAGGCGACGGTGGTCGCCAGCATGCAAAAGTGCAGATGGTTGCTGACGGCCTGCGGATGACGGCTTTGCGTGTCAGCGCTGCCGATGTCGTTTTTCAATTCCTTGAATAAGGCTTCGATCTTCCAGCGGGCCCCATAGTATTCGATAATCTGCTCAGCCGAAAGGGACAGGTCGGTGGAATAAAGTGCCACCCACTGTGTCTTACGATAGACCCAGACCACCTTGACCGCACATCGGATGGTCTTGAGCATCACCACGCGTTCATAGGCTACGATGTTCCGGTTGCGGCCATACAGGTTGACGATGTATTCTTTTGCCAGCGATTTGAATCGAACGGCCAACGCTGCCGCATTCCCCAGCTTGCGGCCATATTTACGCGGGCGGCCTTGTCGTCCGGTCGGAGGTGGCGGCAGTTCAAATATTGTGCTGTTGGATCGAAGCCTGGAAATCATATCCACCCATATGCCCAACTGTTTTTTCAATGGCTTCCACAGGCCGCCATTGCCGAACCATGAGTCGGTGATGATGACAATCCGTTTTCTGGGAAACACCGCGGCAATCTCACCGATCATGTCGACCGCCATGGCAAGCTTGCTCTTGAATGTCACTTCCGGTCCATTGCTGTCACGGTTCATTCGTTCGATGGTTTTCTTCAGGAGGTAGAAACGATAACTCAGCGGCAGACAGGCCCAACGTCCCTTGATCATCTTCAACAACCCCACAGCAACGATGTTCTGGGCCCACGGATACCTGGACTGGTTTTGCTTGGCAGCATGATCGAAAACCTTGTCGCAGGCGAAAATCTTCTTGCCTGTCTTGGCGTTGATACTGTCATCCAGAGCCAGCATTAACCGCCCACCGGTCGTTGGCAGCGGAATCAATTTCCACAGCGTGGGCCATAACCGTTGCCATGGAATCCGTGGGGATGCCATGAAGGTATAGAACTTTTTACGACTGATCCCGGAAAAGCCGAACACCGTCTTCAAGCACCGTAGAATGTTTGAGGTCCTCGATGAGGCGAAAGGAACAATGATCGCCACGATCGTGTATACGAACCATATTCCCCGTTCCTGACCTTTACTGGACTGAGCAAATTCGTTTTTGAGTTTTTCAAGGATGTCGTGTAGGATAAGCATGCGAGGCCTCCGGTTGGGTTGTTTGTTTGTGGAAGAAGAAACATACCACAACCGAGCCTCGCAATCAACATTAACATACTGTATTAACTAAATATTTGATCATATTGCCAAAAATCGGTCCCGATATCTGTAATGATTTCAATAGGTTACAGGCGACCGCCATTTTGCTAACCATCTGTTATTACAGGAAATATTAATATTCTTCAGTAGTACTCACCCCGCCGGGCTGCTTTCAAAAAGGGGAAACTTTAGTTTGAACCATAGAAAGGTAAAGCCACAGGATGCGATGGCCCAGACAAACAGTTGCGAGGAAAAGCTCAGTCCCTTGGCCATCAGCATCAAACCGGAAACCAGGATGGCACCCAGGCCGAACCAGAAAATGGTGAAGCTGGGGATGAAGATCTCCACCATGATCAAAATCATTCCGAACACCAGCCAGTGCCAGTATTCAACGTTTACATGCATATCATTCTCCTTGGCTTCAACAGCATATCGGTAGTTTTTGGCAGAGAAAAAGCAAAATTTCCAATTTGGTGGGGCAGGTGGGGCAATTTTGAATCATTAGCACAAAACCGCAGACGCTGGAAGCAGCCCCATTCGGTTGTTAGCGCCAGGGTAACCGCATTTGGACGGTTTTCTGTTTTTCGCGGCCAAGGACCGCTCCTACACGTTCTTACGATATGGCTGTTTAATGGGTTGCGTTGTAAGAGCTGGCCATGCCTGCGACAACGGTTTTCCATAGAGGTTGCCAAATGCGGTTACCCTGGCGTTAGCGCAACTGCGGGTTGATCAAACATCCGGACTCGTCTATAGTTTTCAAGGCGCGGATCAACACCAATCTGCGCACATTGAAAACCGAACCCGATACAGCTAACCAGAAAGTCCATTAACGCCCATGAACACACCCGATCTGACTGTCGACATCGGCAACCTCGTGCTCGAAAATCCGGTCATGACCGCTTCGGGAACCTTTGGCTATGCCCGCGAATTCGAGCCCTACATTGACCTGAACCGCCTTGGCGGAATCATTGTCAAAGGGCTCTCCCTGACGCCCGCCAAGGGCAATCCGCCGCCGCGGATTGTGGAGACGGAGTGCGGCATGCTCAACGCCATCGGCCTTGAAAATGTGGGAATCGATGCGTTTGTGCGTGACAAGCTGCCCTTTCTGCAGAGCCTGCGGCCGCCCGTTATCGCCAATATCTATGGCAAGACCATTGATGAATACGCCCGTCTGGCCGAACGCCTCGAGTCGGCAACAGCCGTGAAAGGGGTGGAAGTCAACATCTCCTGTCCCAACGTGAAGGAGGGTGGGGTGGTTTTCGGTTCGGATCCCAGGATCGCTGCCGAGGTGGTCGCCGCGGTTCGCCGGAAAACCAGCAAACACCTGATGGTCAAGCTCTCCCCCAATGTCACCGACATCGCCGTGATGGCGCGGGCGGCCGAAGACGCGGGTGCCGATTCCCTCTCGGTGATCAACACCATCACCGGCATGGCCGTGGATCTTTCCACCCGACGACCGAAACTGGCCAACATTACCGGCGGGCTTTCCGGGCCGGCGATCAAGCCCATTGCCTTGCGCATGGTCTGGCAGGTGGCCCAGGCAGTAAAGATACCCATCGTCGGCGTGGGCGGTATCATGAACGCCACCGATGCGCTGGAGTTCCTGATGGTCGGCGCCACGGCGGTTCAGGTGGGTACGGCCAATTTCGTCAATCCCACGAGTACCATGGAAATCATTTACGGCATGGCCGCCTGGCTGAGGCAGGAAGGCATTGATGACGTCAAAAAGCTGATTGGCAGCCTGGTTACCGGGGTGTTGGGCTAAAGCAGTATAGATGCAAGCCCATCAGACTCTCCTTTCTCTCCAAAACTGTTGAAATCTCAAAGCGGTCGTGCAGTGGCAGTATAATTCGGCGATCCTGAATGTGAAAAATCTTACATACTTTCCCAATAAGTATCCTTTTTATTCCTCATCTTTCTGTCCGTATCGGGTAAGTCCTCTTCGTTAAACTTTCCAAATAAAGTCGCTGTGCTTGCGCAACATTTTGTTTTTTATTGGCAAAGAGATAAATATGAATTTTTATTATTGTTGGTGTGCAATTTGCTGTATCTATCGCTGATATAGAGGAATAGAGCGATTTTAAGATAAAAATTCATAAATTGGGAGGAACAAATGAGAAAATTAGGCGTAGCTGTACTTATATCTATTTTTTTATTATGCCCTGTTGTTGCGTCCGCTAATTCGATCACTACTGACCAATGTTTAGGAACGGTGACCTTGGTTCTTTCGGTAAACGCTGCTGAAACTGAAAAGGTTGTTCTCGACGATGATTCTGTTCACAACTACTATACAGATTACGAAGCGTTTGCTAATGGAAGTGATACCCCCGTGGAAATCTTCTGCGTTGAAGATGAAGCCGCCCATTTGGGTCCGAAGATTGAATACTCTTTATACACACTGGCCTCTGATGATTATACCAACAAAGTGGTTGCTTGGATCGCGGAAGAGTATTGGGAGAGTGAACAGAAGACGTTAGCCCAATTGGCCATCTGGTGGTATTTAGAGGTAATCGAAAACGTTGATGATATGCTTTTGGTGGAAGACATATATGATATTTTAGCTGCTGCTGAATATGCTGCCCTTGATCCATCCAATGATTATACAAACAATTGGTTTCTGGCAACATTGGGCGGGGAACAGGACTACCTTATCCGCGCAACGGCCCCCGTTCCCGAACCCGCCACCATGCTGCTCCTGGGCACCGGGCTCGTCGGCCTGGCCGGAGCCAGCCGGAAGAAATTCAAGAAATAGACAAAACCCTCCTGAAACGGTTTGTCTAAAAAAAGGCGGACATCGTGCAAACGATGCCCGCCTTTTTCATTCCCGTGATGATCCAGAAACTACAAGGTCTGCGACGCCTTCAACGGATGCGCCTTCAGGTATTCCAGCCGATTCAACCCGTTGATATAGGCTTTGGCGCTGGCCGTGATGATGTCCGGATCGGAACCGCGGCCCAGGGCTACCAGGCCGTTTTCCCGCAGGCGCACGGTCACCTCGCCCTGGGCATCGGTACCGCCGGTCAGGGCACTGACCGTGAAGCGCAGCAGTTCGGCGCTGGCACCCGTCAACTGGGCAATCGTGTTGAAAGCCGAATCAATGGGACCGTTGCCGTAGTTGGCGCCCTTTACGGAGCGGCCGTTGATGGCCAGTTTGACACTGGCCATGGGCATGACGGTGGTGCCGCAGGTCACATGCAGGTATTCCAGGGAGAAGACTTCCGCCGTTCGCAGCACGCCTTCGGTAACCAGGGCTTCCAGGTCCTCGTCCATAACATGTTTTTTCTTGTCGGCCAAATTCTTGAACTGCTTGAAGACGATCTTCAGTTCTTCTTCGGACAGATCGTATCCCAGCCCCTTCAGATGGGTGTGCAGGGCATGGCGGCCGGAATGCTTGCCCAGAACCAACTGGTTGCGGCTCAGACCGATGGTTTCAGGTTTCATGATTTCGTAGGTCATGGGGTTCTTCAATACCCCGTCCTGATGAATGCCGGCCTCGTGGGCAAAAGCGTTGGCGCCCACGATGGCCTTATTGGGCTGGACCATGATACCGGTGATCATGCTCACCAGGCGGCTGGTCGGGTATAGGTGCGCCGTTTGAATGCCGGTTTCGAAGGGCATGAGATTCTGGCGCGTCTGCAGCGCCATGACCACCTCTTCCATGCTGGTGTTGCCGGCCCGCTCGCCGATGCCGTTGATGGTCACCTCGGCCTGCCGGGCACCGACCTGGATGGCGGCGATCGTATTGGCCGTGGCCAGTCCCAGGTCGTTGTGGCAGTGAACGCTGAGTGTCGCCTTGTGCATATTGGGCGTGTTGGCCATCACGTATTTCACCAGTTCGGCAAACTCGTCGGGAATGGCGTATCCCACCGTGTCGGGCAGGTTGACCGTGGTGGCGCCGGCCTCGATGGCCGCCCCGAACACCTGGCACAGGTAATCGCGGTCGCTACGCGAACCGTCCTCGGCCGAGAACTCCACGTTGTCGGTGAGGGATTTGGCGTATTTAACGGCATCAACGGCCGCGTTCAGCACTTCTTCACGGTTCATTTTGAGTTTGTATTTCAAGTGCAGGTCCGAGGTCGCGATGAACGTGTGGATGCGCGGTTTTGCAGCATGCCGGACGGCGCCCCATGCCAGGTCGATGTCTTGCTTGCTGGTTCGCGCCAGGCCGGCGATTTCACTGTTTTTTACTCGTTTGGCAATTTCCGAAACCGCTTCAAAGTCGCCTTCGGACGCTGCGGGAAAACCCGCTTCGATAATGTCCACACCCAGTTTTTCCAACTGCACGGCTAGCCGCATCTTCTCATTGGTGTTCATGCTGGCGCCGGGGCTCTGCTCACCGTCCCGCAAAGTGGTGTCAAATATTTTTACTCGCTCGGGCATTGCTTTTCTCCTTCATGGGGCATGTCTGTTTGCGTGGTTGATTACTGACAACCTATTCTGCCGATCATAAAAGTTTGTCAGACAATGCCGAGCATGGGCCGCGGGATATGCATGCTGGCGAATCCCGCGGCGTTGGTACCTTCCTTGATAAATTGCATTGTATGTTGAGTCCTTGATCGAATCGGGTTGCAGGTGAGTCGGCGGTTGCCGATTTGGCGACCGCCGCGGATGCGTTTGAATTTATAGATTGCACGATACAGGAGCCGGCGGTTGCTCATTGCCGGCATGCACACCCGGCGATTCCTGATTCTTCCGGGCCGCTTCCTTGGCCAGTTTGAACTGAAAGCTGTCGGCCAGGGCCTGCCAACTGGCCTCGATGATATCTTCGGAAACGCCGATGGTACTCCAGATCTGATCCTGGTCGCGGGACTCGATGAAAACCCGCACCTTGGCCTCGGTTCCATCGCGACCGTCGACCACACGGACCTTGAAGTCGACCAGTTTCATGGTGTCCAGATCGGGATAGAAGTTGCCCAGGGCTTTTCTCAGGGCATTGTCCAGGGCACTGACCGGACCCAGGCCTTCGGCGGCGGTGATCTCATGACTGTCGCCCACCGAGATTTTGATGGTGGCGTGGGCCGAACAGGGAAAATCCTTGTCTTTTTCAATGGTTACCCGAAACGACTCCAGGTCGAAGAGGGGTTTGAACTGCTCGGTGAATTTTTCCAGCATGATCTGAAACGATCCGTCGGCCACGTCGAACTGGTAGCCTTCCTCTTCCATCTGTTTGATGGCGGCAACAATGGCCTTGCTGTCGCAGCCGTTGGCACACAAGTCGACCCCCATCTCCTTGGCTTTGTACTCCACATTGCTTTTGCCGGCCAGGTCGGACATCAGGACCCGTCGCTGATTACCCACCTGTTCAGGATCCATGTGCTCGTAAGCGCGGGGCTCCTTGATGATGGCACTGACGTGAATGCCGCCCTTGTGCGCGAAGGCACTGCGGCCCACAAACGGACGACTGTTGATGGGAACGATGTTGGCGGTCTCGCTGACATAGCGGGAGATACTTTTCAGGCCGCTGAGTTTTTCGGCAGGAATACAGGGCCGGTTCATTTTGGCACACAGGATCGGAATAATTGTCGTCAGATCGGCGTTGCCGCAGCGCTCGCCATAACCATTGATGGTTCCGTGAACCATCACCGCACCGCAATTCACCGCTGAAATAGAGTTGGCCGCAGCCATGCCGCAGTCATTGTGGGAATGAATGCCCAGCTTCAGCGGACGCGATCCTCCGGTTTGCGGTTTCAACGCCTGTCTGACCGATTGCATGATCGATTCCAGTTCATGGGGCAGGGTGCCGCCGTTGGTGTCACACAAAACAATAAAGTCGGCACCGGCGTCAAAGGCGGCCATCAACGTCTTCAGCGCGTAATCCGGATCGTCCTTGTACCCGTCGAAGAAATGCTCGGCATCGTAGATCACTTCCCGTCCACGCTCTTTCAGAAACGCCACACTGTCGGCAATCATGGCCAGGTTTTCCGTCAGGGTGTTTTCCATGACGGCCGTGACATGCAGGGGCCAGGTTTTGCCGAAAATGGCTGCGGCCGGTGTTTCGCTGTCAAGGATGGCATTCAGGTTGGGATCATCGGCTGCGCGGATACCCGGCTTGCGGGTAGAGCCGAAGGCGGTAATCCGGGCATTGGCAAACGTTTCCCGCTTGGCCAGTTCGAAAAAGCGCATATCCCGGGGATTGGATCCGGGCCAGCCGCCTTCGATGTACTGGATTCCCATTTCATCCAGACGTTTGGCGATTTTCAGCTTCTCGTCTGCGGTGAAGGTGATGTTCTCGCCCTGGGTGCCGTCTCTCAGTGTGGTGTCGTAGATAAGGATCGGTTGCATGCTTAATCTTTCTCCTGACGCGATTTGTGGCGTCGGGGGCCGTCCCGGCAGGCGGGAATGGCCCCCGAACCCCTTATTTGCGCCGGTTTTCCGGTCGAAGGGCACGTACCGCCGCGCCGGCCTGCCACATCTCTGAATTGTGGATCACCGCCAGCTCTTCATTCAATTTCTCGCGGTAATCAGGGGCGCTGTTGCAATCCAGGGTGCGTCGGGTCTCTTCGCCGGTGATCACGCTTTTGTACAGCTGTTCAAACACCGGTGCCACGGCGTCGCGGAAGCGCGGCGCCCAGTCCAGGGCCCCCCGCTGGGCCGTGGTACTGCAGTTGGCGTACATCCAATCCATACCGTTCTGGGCCACGAGTCGGATCAGGCTTTGGGTCAGTTCCTCCACGGTTTCGTTGAAGGCCTCGCTGGGGCTGTGGCCGTTTTTGCGCAGAACGGTGTATTGGGCTTCCATGACACCGGCCAGGCAGCCCATGAGTACGCCGCGTTCACCGGTCAGATCGCTGTAGACCTCTTTTTCGAAGGTGGTCGGAAACAGGTAACCGGAACCGATAACGATGCCCAGGGCGATGGTGCGCGTGCGGGCACGGCCGGTAAAATCCTGATGGATGGCGAAACTGGAGTTGATGCCGCTGCCGTCCAGAAAGTTGGTGCGCACGGTGGTGCCGGAGCCTTTGGGCGCCACCAGGATCACATCCACATTTTCCGGAGGAACGATGCCGGTCTGCTCACGGTAGACGATTCCGAATCCGTGGGAAAAATAAAGCGCATCGCCTTCGTTCAGGCACTCCTTGATCGCCGGCCACATGGCCACCTGGCCGGCATCGGAAAGCAGATACTGGATCACGGTCGCCTTGCGGGCGGCTTCCTCCACGGGAAAGAGGGTTTTTCCGGGAACGAATCCGTCGGCCACGGCTTTATCCCAGGAAGCGGTGCCCTGGCGCTGCCCGATGATTACCTCGATGCCGTTGTCACGCATGTTCAGTGCCTGGCCCGGCCCCTGAACGCCGTATCCCAAAACGGCGACAACCTCTTTTTCCAACGCTTCGCGGGCCTGCTGGAGGGTAAATTCTTCGGATGTGACCACCTCTTCAACGGTTCCGCCAAAATCGATATTTGCCATCTATGTCTCCTTGAATGATCATTTTTGTTCCGGCAGGTGGGTTGAGACGCTCTGCCGGAAAGGGGTTACGGTGTCGGATGGCCATGCCCCAGCGGTATGGCGCCGACGGTTCAGTGGGGTTCCCTGAACAGGGCGATGGTACCCGTGCGGGCAATTTTTTTAATGCCCATGGGCTTGAGCAGGTTCACCAGTGCTTTCATTTTCTCAACCGATCCGGTGGCCTCGATGATGTAATACTCCACCCCGACATCGACGACTTTGCATCTGAAAATATCAACGATCCGCAGGATTTCGTCGCGGTTTTCCGGTTTGGCCCGCACACAGATCAGTGCCATTTCCCGCTGAACCGATCCGGACCCGGTAAGGTCCCTCAGCTTGATCACATTGATGAGTTTTCGAAGCTGTTTTTCGATCTGTTCAACCAGCGGTTCATTGGCTTTGGTAACAATCGTTATCCGGGAAACCTTGGGATCGATGGTTTCAGCCACGCAAAGGCTTTCAATATTGAATCCACGGCCGCTGAACAATCCCACGATGCGCGAAAGCACCCCGGGTTCGTTGTCCACCAGCATGGTTAAAATATGCTTCTCTTCAGTCATTGTCCGTCCTTTTATCAAAACGTAAAGCGCCGCGAAGGCGGTTACACCAGCAGCATTTCAGTAATCGGGGCGCCGGCCGGGACCATGGGATAGACGCACTCCTCCCTGGATACCCTGAAATCCATAATCACCGGGCCGGGCGTCTCAAGCCCCTGGCGCAATACAGCTTCAACCTCGTCCGGACGGGTGGCTTTGAAACCGACGGCGCCGTAGGCCTCGGCCAGCTTGACGAAGTCAGGCGCGTGTTCCAGCCCCGTACAGGCGTATCGCTTGTCGTAGAACAACTCCTGCCACTGACGGACCATACCCAGGTAGCAGTTGTTGAGGATGACCACCTTGACCGGCAGTTTGTACTGCATGGCCGTGGCCATCTCCTGAATGTTCATCTGGATGCTGCCGTCGCCGGCCACATCCACCACCAGGGCGTCGGGAAAGGCCACCTGCGCACCGATGGCGGCGGGCAGCCCGAAACCCATGGTGCCCAGTCCGCCGGAGGTGACAAATTGCCTGGGACGGTCGAAATGGTAGTACTGGGCCGTCCACATCTGGTTCTGGCCCACCTCCGTGGTGATGATCGCCTCACCATGGGTCAGTTCGTAAAGCTTTTCCACCACAAACTGCGGCTTGATTTCATCTTCCTGGGCGTAGGCCAGTTTGTACTGCTGCTTCCACGTCTCGACTTTCTCCATCCATGGACGCCGCCGGGCTTTCATCGCTTCGAGGTCCTCGTCTTCCAGGAGCGTGTTGAGAATTTCGAGGCAGCTCTTGCAATCTCCCACTACCGGCACGCTGACCGGGACATTCTTGCGAATGGAGGTCGGGTCGATATCGATATGCACGATTTTGGCCTGGGACGCAAAACAGTCGGTCTTGCCGGTGACCCGATCGTCGAAGCGAACCCCGATGCCGATGAGCAGGTCGCACTCTCCGCTGCTCATGTTCGCCCGGTAGGTGCCGTGCATACCGATCATCCCCAGGGAAAGGGGATCGGTGCCCGGAAAGGCGCCCAGCCCCATGAGCGACATGGTCACTGGAATTTCGGTACTGCGCGCCAGTCGGGTCAGCTCGTCGGCACCCTTGGACAGCAGTACTCCGCCGCCGGCGAAAATCAACGGGCGTTTTGAAGATTTGATCAGGTCCACCACCTTTTGCAACTGCTTGGCATTGGGCTTGTAAGTGGGGTTGTATGATTTGAGGCGCACCTTCTGATTGGGTTTATAGTTGGTAACGCCCTGCTGTACGTTTTTTGGAATATCCACCAGCACCGGTCCAGGCCGCCCCGAACGGGCGATGTGAAACGCCTCCTTGAGTATCCGCGGCAGATCTTCGACCGAGGGGACCAGGTAGTTGTGTTTGGTGCAGGGGCGGGTGATGCCGACGATATCGACCTCTTGGAAGGCGTCGTTTCCGATCAGGTGCGTCGGTACCTGGCCGCAGATAATTACCAGCGGAATGGAATCCATGTAGGCGGTGGCAATACCGGTGACGGCATTGGTGGCCCCCGGTCCGGAGGTGACGATGCAGACGCCGACCTTTCCAGAGACCCGGGCATACCCGTCGGCCGCATGGACCGCAGCCTGCTCGTGGCGCACCAGGTAGTGGTGCATATCGGTTTTTACGACGTTATCGTGAATATCGATGGTGGCGCCGCCGGGAAACCCGAAAATGGAGTCCACGCCTTCTTCCTTCAGGACCTCCATCAGTATCTGCGCTCCGGTGAGTTTCATTGCTTGTGCTCCTTTGCTTGTGGCACATGAATCATGCTGTCTTGCGATTGACGATTTGGGCGGGCTACCCGGATGCCCCTTATTTCACCACCGCTCCCTGGCTGGCCGAGGAGACCTGCCGGGCATAGCGCGCCATGTAACCGGATTGGATCTTCGGTTCCGGTGCCTGCCACGCGCCCAGACGACGTTCGATCTCCTCCTCGGCCACCTTCAGGGTGACCGTTTTACCGGGGATATCGATGGCAATCCGGTCACCCTCGTTGACGATGGCGATGGGCCCGCCCTGGGCGGCCTCGGGCGAGATGTGGCCGATGGCCGCTCCCCGGGACCCCCCTGAGAAACGCCCGTCGGTAATCAGGGCCACGGAATCGTCCAGGCCCATGCCGGCAATGGCCGAGGTGGGGGTGAGCATTTCACGCATGCCCGGCCCGCCCATAGGGCCTTCGTAGCGGACGACGATGACATCCCCTTTGTTGATGCGTCCTTCCATAATGGCTTCGCTGGCGGCATCCTCGGAATCGAATACCCGCGCCGGGCCCTCGTGGCACAGCATCTCGTCGAGCACCGCCGACTGCTTGACCACACAACCGTCCGGCGCGAGGTTGCCGTAGAGTACGGCCAGGCCGCCCTTTCGATGGTAAGGGCGGTCAAGGGGCCGGATCACTTCCGGGTCGAGGGTCGTCGTCCCTTCTGTGTTTTCGGCAACACTCTTGCCGGTCGCGGTCATGCAGCCGGTATGGATCAGTCCGGCGTCCGACAGCTCCTTGATCACGGCGGGGATGCCACCGGCCCGGTTGAGGTCCTGGATGTGGTGGGTCCCACCAGGGCTCAAGGAACAGATGTGCGGGGTCTTTTCACTGATCTGATTGATCATTGCAAGGTCCAGGGAAACACCGGCCTCATTGGCGATGGCCGGCAGATGCAGAACCGTATTGGTCGAGCAGCCCAACGCCATGTCCACGGTCAGGGCATTTTCAAACGCATCGGGGGTCATGATGGAACGGGCGGTGATCTGCCGCTGCCAAAGATCCATGATCTGCATTCCGGCCTGTTTGGCCAGGCGTACCCTGGCGGAGTAAACCGCCGGAATGGTGCCGTTGCCCGGTAGCCCCATGCCGATCACCTCGGTCAGGCAGTTCATGGAGTTGGCCGTGAACATGCCTGCACAGGAACCGCAGGTGGGGCAGGCGGCGTCTTCGAAAGCGGTCAGCTGTTCGGTACTCATTTTTCCGGCTTTTACGGCGCCGACCGCCTCAAAAATAGTAATCAGATCGATGCGGCGTCCCGGAATCTCCGGGTGTTCACCGGCCAGCATGGGGCCACCGCTGACGAAAATTGCCGGCAGATCCAGGCGGGCGGCCGCCATCAGCATGCCGGGAACGATTTTATCGCAGTTGGGAATCAAGACCAGGGCATCCAAGGCATGACCCGTGGCCATCACCTCGATGGAGTCGGCGATGAGTTCGCGGCTGGCCAGGGAATACTTCATGCCCATGTGATTCATGGCAATGCCGTCGCATACGCCGATGGTGCCGAATTCCACCGGTGTGCCACCGGCCATATAGATTCCGGCCTTGACCGCCTCGGCGATGGTGTTCAGGTGAACATGTCCGGGGATGGCGGTATTCACGGCATTGGCGATACCAATCAGCGGGCGCTTGATTTCTTCGTCGGTATACCCGATGGCCTTGAAAAGGGCCCGGTGCGGTGCCCGTTCGATTCCCTGTTTGGCTGCGTTGCTTTTCATCCCCTTTGTTGTCCTTTCTGAAAAATGTCCAAAAAAAAATCCGTTATCGCCTCGGGGGGATAACGGATTTTATATTTTCCTGTTTTGGCTGTTTCAGGCCATTATCGCCCCGGTCTCCTCGTCGTGGATAAGTACACCCACTACGAGGATAAGAATGAGACCAATAATGCTAAGAAGAACGAGACGATAATTCATGGATTTCACATACCAGTTAATTTTGGTCATCCCTAACAGTCTGTTTCTTTTAAGTCAAGCTTTTTCTTGCCTTTAACAGGCCATCCCGATAAGCTGGGGGATATCGGTAACCCGCCAGAGCAAAAGGAGAAATCAAAGATGGATCAAGGAGGGCAATCGCTGAAAGGGCAGTTTCTCATGGCCATGCCAGGTTTGAATGATCCTAATTTCTACCAGTCCGTGACATGCCTGTCTGAACACAACGCCAGGGGAGCCATGGGAATTGTTATCAATCGGATCCATCCGGAGATCAATGCGAAAATGATCTTTGACGAACTGCAGATCAGTTGCGTGGCCGGTTCCGAGAGGATTCCCGTTCACATTGGCGGGCCGGTTCATATGAATGAAATATTTGTTCTCCACGCGGCGCCGTTTGGCTGGGAAGGCGGTATGATGATAACAGAGGAGGTGGGGCTGAGCAACTCCCGCGATATCCTCGAAGCCATTGCCGCCGGCTATCCGCCGCAAGAATATATCATTGCCCTGGGGTGCGCCGGATGGGGACCCGGACAGCTGGAAGGGGAGATTCGTAGCAATTCATGGATCACCGGCCCTTATTCAGCAACGATTGCCTTCCAAACGGGCGTGGAACGACGCTGGGAGGAGGCCATGAAAGGCATTGGCATCGATCCGGCGCTGCTTTCCGACACGGCCGGGCGTGCCTGACCGGTTTTCCAAAAAAGAATTGGGCGTGGATGGCGATGGGGAGCAGTCGGATATTTGGTGGCGGGGCGGATGCGAGTGTGAAAAAAATTAACTGGAATAGGTGATTCTTCACCCTTTTATTCCGTGTCGTCTTTTTTCGGTTTCTGTTTGGGTTTTTTCTTTTTCAGGCAAATCTTGTCTTTTCTGACGAATGCACACAGCTTAGGATTGTAGTACTCCTTACAGTTCAACGGATTGTACAATGGGCATTCCGGATGTTTTTCTGACATATGTCTGCTATTCCTTATGGGTGATTTAGCGCCTATGCGTCGCCCATCTCCTTTCCTTCCGCACTGTTCTATATCATTAAAGCATAAGATTTACAAGCCATTGTGTTTGTTCGGCGACATGCTTCGGCATCATGGATGCCTGCCGGGAAGGCTTTGACAATCTCAGCATTAAACGGTAAGAGCCGGATATGGGCAGACGGGACGCCCATGCATGGACCGATACCGATCCTTGTGGCGCCGGCAACCGACTCCCGTGCCATTGCAACCCTGATTCCACGTTGCACGCAGGATCGCCAGTCACGGCAAAATAGGCCTGCTGCGCGGGATGAGAATCGATCGACATGTCTTTATACGAAACACTCAAGCACCAGCTTGTCCAACTCAGCGATGATACGGCAACCCTTCTTGACGATGCCGAGAAGATCACCGAAACCGGTGATGAAGGTCTTTCGCGGTGGAAAATCACCTGCCGGACCATCGCCCGGCAGATGCACGAAGAGACGATGCGGGTGGCTGTTGTCGGGGCCATCAAGTCCGGGAAAAGCACTCTTGTCAATACCCTTTTCGGCGGCGATTTTCTCAAGCGGGGCGCCGGCGTGGTGACCTCCATTGTGACCCGCGTCAGGTGTAGCGAAAAACTGCGCGCCACATTGTTCTTGAAAAATTGGGCCGCCGTCAATGAAGACATCGGACAAGCGTCACTGCTGCTTCCTGCGCAACACCGGGCTGATGAGGGATCCGCCGGATTTGATCTGCGCCGTGAACCGGATCGCCGAATCCTCGAACGGGCCTTGAGTGAACTGGCCGCCGATCAGCTGATCACCAACGACACGCGCAGCGCCGGAAGTGTGCTGCTCTCCTCATACCTTACCGGCTTCGATCGGGTGCAACCATATATCGGAGACGATGACTCCAACGCTGTGTTCGAAAATGGTCGTTTCAGTCAGCATCGGGATTTTGTTGGCGATGATACCATGGCCGTCTACCTGAAGGATGTCCTGCTTGAGATTGACCGCCCCGGGCCCGGTGAGGGGGTGGAAATCGCCGACTGCCAGGGGAGTGATTCGCCCAACCCACTGCATATGGCCATGATTCAGGATTATCTGAGCATGGCGCACCTCACCGTTTATGCCATCAGCAGTCGTACCGGTGTCCGGCAGGCGGATATCCGTTTCCTGTCGATGATCCGCAACATGGGGATTATGGACAGCGTGGTGTTCGTGGTCAATTGCGATCTGAGCGAGCATGAATCCCTGGACAGCCTGCATGAAAGTCTCAAACGCATTCAGGCGGATCTCTCCCTGATCTGCCCCGAGCCGGAGATCTTCTCCTTTTCGTCCCTGTTTCTGCTTATGGACCAGATCGAAGATCAGCTGTCCCCAAGGGATCGGGACCGTTTGTCGCATTGGCGCCGCGAAACCGCCATGGTCGATTTCTGCTCAGCCGAGTGGGCGCGCTTCCAGGCGTTTTTGGATCATAAGATTCGCCGGGAGCGCAGCGCCCTGCTTTTAAAAAACCATCTGGAGCGTCTGGAGATCGTTTCCTCCGGAATTAGCAACTGGATCGGTTTCCAGCACGCCCTGCTGACCCGTGACAGTGGGGGCGCCAAGGCTCTGGCCGATCGCCTGCATGACCAGAGAGGCCGGCTCGATCGCCTGAAACTGACCGTAAAGAACACCCTGGACGGCGCGGTTCACCAGGTTAAGAACGACATGAAACGGGCGGTCGACCAGTTTTTCGACGCCCACGGGGACGGTGCCGTCGCCCGGTTGATCCATTTCGTCCACGGCTATCCGGTAGAGATGCAGCGCTATGCGGACAGCCTGCAAAGCGCCGGCTTCGCCCGGACCCTGTATCTGGTTTTCCAGGAATTCAAACAGGTGGTCGACCGACACATGGCCGAAAGCGTTAACCCCGAAGTGATCCGCTTCCTTCAATCCCAGGAACGCTATCTTGTGGATTATCTGGACGATATCGCCGGACCTTACGGGAGCATGATCGATGATGCCCTGGCCCGGTATGCCGGTGCCCTGGATGATGTCAAAATGACCCGGCGGGAGGATGCACCGGCGCTTCGCATTGGAAGCGAGATGGAGGCCATCCGTAAAATGGCCGCCCTGTCACGCCCCACCGCCGCGGCGACCATGCATTACTCCGCCCAGATCAAGACCGAGGCCGTGATGCGCCTCGGATTCTACAAGTTGGTCAATCTGGTGCGGCAGGCGTTCAAGCGGCCGGCGGAGAAAGCCCGGCAGGAACCTTTCCTGGCCATGGACGCTGCCGTCAAACGGATGAAGCGCGAGACGGAACGGTCGATTCTGTTTCACCTTAAAGATCACAAGGAGAATATCAAGTTTCAATATCTTCTGAAACTGGCCGACGCCGCCGCGGCCGCGCTGCAGCGCCAGATGCTGGAACGCTTCCAGCACCATGGTGCCGATTTGTCACAACTGGTGCAGCGCATTGGCGAGACCCAGCTGGACAAAGAGAAGATCACGGCGTCACTCGAGCAGATGGAAGCCACCGCCGGTTCGGTAAAGACGCGGATCAGTGATATCAAGGCAAAGTTGCAGCAGTTGAGCGCCTGATGACCGTATGCGGATCAGATGTTGCGCCGGATCACTTATTTTTCAGCGATTCCTGAACCGGACCGGCAATCCTGGGGGATGCGTTGTCGGCGATTTGGCAAGGATGCAAAGAAAAGGGAGGAACCATGGTCCAACACAAGGCCAGAGCCATTGCCGTGGCAAATGAAAAAGGAGGCGTCGGCAAAACCGTAACCGTAATCAATCTGGCAGCCGCCCTGAGCCTGGCCAACCAATCCGTTCTGGTGGTGGATATGGATCCCCAGGCCAATGCCACAAAGGGACTCGGCATTACACCCGGCGATGATGCCCCTTCGGTATACGACCTGCTGATGAACAACAACGGGCGCTCGGCCGCCGAAACGGTTGTTCGCACCGCCTGGGACGGGCTCCACCTGATTCCTTCCCATGTGGATCTGTCCGGCGCCGAAGTGGAACTGGTGGATGCCGAAGGCCGCGAAAACCGGCTGAAGGAGGCCCTGGCCCCGCTTCAAAGCGGGTACGACTTCATTCTTTTGGATACACCGCCCAGCCTCTCCCTGTTGACGGTCAATGTGTTCACCTGCGCATCGGAAGTGCTGGTTCCCTGTCAAACCCATCCCTACGCCTTTGGCGCCCTTGCCGAATTGTTTGATACCATCGACGCGGTGCGTGAAGAGATCAATCCGGATCTGACCATTTGTGGCATCGTCCCCACCCTGGTGGACCTGCGCACACGGGTGGCCAAAACGGTCATGGAACAGTTGAGCACAGATGACCGTTACTGCGACCTTGTGTTCAAGACCGCCATTCGCAGCAATGCCACCATTGCCGAGAGCGCCGATGTGGGCAGACCGGTGGTTTTTTATCGCCGAAGCAGCTATGGTGCAAAGGACTACACCGCTCTGGCGGAAGAGATTATGTCAATGTCAACGGTTTAAAATAAAAAAAAGACCCATGCTGGAATTCCGGCATGGGTCTTTTTCACCTTGGCATTTGGCTTCGCCAGGTATTTTTCGCGATCAGCGATCAGAGATTTTCGTCCGGTACAATCTCAGGCTGTTGGAGACGACCGAGATGCTGGAAAAGGCCATGGCCAGGGCGGCCAGAATGGGATGCAACTGGCGCAGCACCATGGGGAGGGTCTCGAACGGATAGAGTGCGCCCGCCGCTACCGGAATCAGAACGGCATTGTAGAAAAAGGCCCAGAACAGATTTTGCCGAATCGTTGCCATGGTGGCCCGACTGAGGGTGATCGACCGGGGAACGCCGTTGAGAGAGCCGGCCGCCAGAATCACATCGGCCGTTTCAATGGCCACGTCTGTGCCGCTGCCGATGGCAAAACCCACATCGGCCTGGGCCAGGGCCGGCGCATCGTTGATGCCGTCGCCCACCATGGCCACCCGTTTACCGGCCGTCTGCAACGCCTTGACACGGGCCGCCTTCTCCTCCGGCCGCACCTCGGCTTCCACCAGATCCACCCCGGCCTCACGACCGATCGTCTCGGCTGCCTGCCGGTTGTCACCGGTGAGCATGACCGTCTCCAGGCCCATCTTCTTCAGTCGTTCAACGGCCGGGGGAGAGTCGGGCTTGATTTGATCGGCCACACCGATCAGGCCCAAAAGGGTGTTCGCATCGGCAGCCACCATGACGGTTTTTCCCTGGGCCTGAAGGCCGGATATCCGATCGATCGTCTGTTCGGAAATCAATCCGACCTGGTCGCCAAACCAGCCCGGTTTACCGACCCGGATATCCCTCCCGTTCACCTCGGCGCTGACCCCGTCTCCCCCATGGGCCACAAACGCCTCGGCAGAGAAAAGCGTTACCCCCGATAGCTTCGCCTTTTCGATCACCGCCCGGCCCAGGGGATGCTCGGATCCCTGCTCCACCGAAGCAGAAAGCCGCAACAGGTCTTCTTCGGTCACCCCTTCGGATCTGTTGGGAATCAGGTCGATAACCATGGGCTTGCCTTGCGTAATGGTGCCGGTTTTGTCCAGTACCACGGTGGTCAGGTGGGTGGCGCCTTCCAGGGCGCGGCTGTTCTTGAAGAGCATGCCTCCCTCGGCGCCTTTGCCGGTGCCGGCCATGATGGCGGTGGGTGTGGCCAAGCCCAGGGCGCAGGGGCAGGCGATGACCAGCACGGCGACCATGCGGATCATGGCAGTGACAAAATCGCCGACGGCCCACCACCAGATGGCGAATACCAGAACGGCAATCAAAATGATGGCCGGCACGAACACGGCGGCCACCCGGTCGGCCAGTGCCTGGATCGGGGCCTTGCTGCCCTGGGCCTCCTGCACCAAGCGGATGATCTGGGCCAATGCGGTTTCACGGCCCACCCGGGTGGCCGTGAAGATCAGCGTTCCCTGACCGTTGATCGTTCCGGCGGCCACCGTGTCACCCATCTTCTTGTCCACCGGAATGGACTCTCCGGTAAGCATGGATTCATCGACGGCCGATGCGCCCTGGTCGACCAGGCCGTCCACAGGAATGCGTTCGCCGGGACGAACCCGTACCCGATCCCCCTTGCGCACCTGTTCAATGGGAATTTCCAGTTCTTGATCATCCCGGATCACCGTGGCCGTTTTCGGGCGCAGTCCCATCAGCTTGCGGATGGCATTCCCCGTCTTGCCCTTGGAACGGGCTTCAAGCAGTTTGCCCATCTTGATCAGGGTGATAATCACCGCCGAGGTTTCAAAATAGACGTGTCCGCCGACGGACGACAGCAGCAGGACGGCCAGGGAGTAGAAATAGGCCGTGGACGATCCCAGGGCTACCAGCACGTCCATGTTGGCGCTTTTGTTGCGCAGGCTTTTCAGCCCGCTGACATAATAATCCCAGCCGGTGTAAAACTGTACCGGTGTGGCCAGCAGCAGGAACAGCCAGTTGACCCACAACTGGTGACTCCATGTGCCGATGAGGCCGAAATCCCTGGCCATGCTGAGCAGGAACAGAGGCAGAGCAAAGCCTGCACCGACCATGAACTTGCGGGTCTGATTGGCAATTTCCTCGCGTCGGGCCTCGGCCTCGGCATCGGCGGGATCGCCCTGCTGCTGAATCAGGGCGCCGAATCCGGCTTTTTCCACGGCCGCTGCCAGATCGTCCGGCGTGACCATGGCGGGCAGGAATTCCACACTGGCGCGCTCCGCAGCAAAATTCACCGCAGCATCGACCACGCCGGGCACTTTCTTGCCCAGTGCGCGCTCCACATTCATGGCGCAGTTGGCGCAGCTCATCCCGGTAACGGCAAAGTCGATGTGCGCCGTGGCAACCTTGAAGCCGATCTTTTCCACCTGCCGGATCAGATCGGCCGACGATACGGATTTCGGATCGAAGGTTACCGACGCCTGCTCCGTGGCGAAATTGACGTTGGCCTCATCCACACCGGAGAGTTTTTTCAGCCCGCGGGTAATGTTCATGGCGCAGTTGGCGCAGGTCATTCCCGTGATGGGCAGGGTCAGGGTGTTTTGGGTCATGATTCCGCCGGATAGTTGATTTCGGACAGGATTGCCCGGACGCCTTCGATGGACGCCGGGGCGTCCCACTGGACGGTCACTGTTTTGGTTGCCGCATCGGCCGTCACAGAGGTCACGCCTTCCGCTTCGGAAAGTTCGGACTCGATGGCCGAGACGCAATGGCCGCAGGATATATTGGGAACATTCAGTGTTGCTTGTGTCATAGGGGGCCTCCTTTGGGTTCACGTAACCTTTGAATTTTTCTTTAAGGTAAGGGGGACATGCCGGCTTTCAAGGGACGGGGACGAAAAATGGCCCGCGGCTGTGGGCAGCGGGCCTGGCAAGAAAGGGTCTTGTGGCCGGTCTGCGCTAATCCGGCCGATGACCGGTCAGCCGTTCCAGGTTGTCCCGGGCAAACTCGATTCCCGGGTCCAGTTCCAGGGCCATCCGGTAGTAGCGCACGGCCTCGTCTTTACGTCCCATTTCACGGTAGTTGGAGGCGATGTTGGCATAATCGATGGCCGATCCGGGATCCAGGCGGAGAACTTTTTCAAAACAGTCGATGGCCGCCTGGTGTTCCTTCTTCATGAAATGGCAAAAGCCCATCAGATTGTAAATGTCGGTCCGCTCCGGATCCAGAGCCTCACCCTGGGCCAGCACGGCCAGGGCCTGGTCGTACTGGCCCATTTCCTTGTGGCAGACACCCATGTAGGAATAGATGCTGGGACGATCCTGATCGGTCGGTGACCGGTCAAGGGCCTGGGAAAAATGTTTCAGGGCCAGCGTCGGGTCGTTACGTTCCAGATGACAGTTGCCCAGGTAGAACTGAATGAAATATTTGCCCGGAAGGCATTGTTCCATCTCGGTCAGGCGCTTGATGGCGGTGTCCGGCGCAAACCGTTCCATGGTGAGCTTGGCGGCGAACATGGCCACGCTCGTACCTGTAGCGCGTTCCCGGAAATGGGCGCCGGGTACGATCGTGTAGAAGGCGGGCACGGCCAATTGCGGGTGGGTCGTGTCTACGACCAATACCTCAAAATCACGCTGGGCCAGGGCCTGGATACACGATTCGACTTCCCTTCTGATATTATCATGGGAAATATCCGGCAGATCGGAAAGGGGAATCGGACCGGGGGCGTTGATGACGTAATCGGCATCGGCCAGACGGGTGAACTTGGGTAGGCCCGAGGCCACATAGTTGGATCCGGAATTAAAATCACCGGCCAACTGGGCCACTTCGGTGAGCGCCCGGCTCAATGCCTTTTCCGGGCTGGGGGTGGTGCCGGCCGTCCAGACGATTTCGCTTTTTTCTGGAAACGTGGCCGGATCGACGGCCAGCACACCGACCGATGGAATGCCCATCTCAAGGCTGAAGTCGGTGATATGGAGCTGAATACCGGCTTTGGCGTATTTGTCCAGCATCTCCCGGAC
This sequence comes from Desulfosarcina ovata subsp. ovata, assembly GCF_009689005.1. Classification (NCBI taxonomy): domain Bacteria; kingdom Pseudomonadati; phylum Thermodesulfobacteriota; class Desulfobacteria; order Desulfobacterales; family Desulfosarcinaceae; genus Desulfosarcina; species Desulfosarcina ovata. Next base: position 709,099 of record NZ_AP021879.1, read on the forward strand.
GCACCGGTCCGAAGCCGAATCCGGGTCGATCCGCGGGGTCGCGAGGCGCTGGCGGCTGATCACCGAGGAGACGTGGCGCTCCACGATTTCGCAGATCCCCTGGCTCAGCGCCTCGGGGATGCAATTGCCGGCCGACGGGCCGTTAAAGGCATTGATCGCATAAAACCAGTCCAATGGGATCAGCACTTCGCGCTCGCGGGTCAGACTCCAGGCACCGGTCCAGCGCAGGGGCAGGGACTTGAAGATCGTTTGGGCCGCGTCCAGATCCGCCGACTCGTCATGGACCGATTTGGCGATCTGGTCGAAGCCGATGGCGTCATCGCCAAACTGCTCGACGGTACCCAGGCGGGTATGGGATTCATTTTTATAGAAACTGAAGAAACTGAACCGTTCGGCCAGTTCCATGACGGCGCTGGCCTCCGCCTGCGACGGGGTGGCGCCTTTGCCCATCTGTTTCCTGGTGCCGATGATCTTCCGGGCATCGTGACCGCAGGTGCTGAAGAAGACGGGAATGTCAAGCCGGCCGTTGTCGATGCGGGATGTGCTTTCAAGAATATTCAAGTCCAGTTGTTTCATTCTGGCTTTGACCATGGCCACGGTTTTTTCGGGCAGCCAGATCTTATCCTGATCGTCGGTCGCCTCTTTGATGGCGTCGGTCAGTGTGATGGGGCCTGTACGTTTCATCGGGTCCGATTCCTTCGGTTGGGTTCGTTGTGAATACCGATTGTAAATGGCACAGCGGCGCGAATGCCCGCAGCCTTGCCATCTATCCATTGGGGCACTTCAATTGCAAGCTCTTTTTATGATCAGAAATTTTAGAAGCGCTTGCTTTTATTTGAATTTCAGGATAATAAAAGTCATTTGAAATGTCATCCGGATTACCGCAAAATCCCAAATTCACCTACGCCATCTGGTCCCAGAAGGAGACAGCCCCATGGCCCGGACGTGTCGCATTGAACGGAAAACCGCAGAAACCCGGATTGAAGCCAAACTGAACCTTGACGGTCAGGGGGTCGCCTCAATCCAAACCGGGATCGGTTTCTTCGATCACATGCTGACCCTGTTTTGCGTCCACGGCCGCTTTGATCTGGAGATTAAGGCCAGAGGTGATCTCGATGTTGATTTTCATCACACCGTGGAGGACGTCGGTCTGGTCCTGGGCGATGCCGTATCCAAGGCCTTGGGAGATCGCGCCGGCATTCGCCGTTACGGGTTTGCCGTGACCCCCATGGACGAGACCCTTGGCGAAGTGGCCATCGATCTTTCCAACCGCCCTTTTCTGGTCTGTCATCTGCCGCCGGCAATAGAACCACAAGGGGCCTTTGACCGGGGACTGGCCAAAGAATTTTTGCGGGCATTCTCAGTAAGAGGAGGCATGAACCTTCACGTCACCGTCAGGTATGGTGAAAATGAGCACCACATTCTCGAATCGGTCTATAAATCCCTAGGCCGGGCCCTCAACCAGGCCGTATTTATCGATACGGGTCAACAGGGGGTGCGTTCCTCCAAGGGCGTGCTTTGAGGCGCAACACGCGTTGGCGGATTGCTTTCGTTGACAGATCGGATGCTCACTTTTTGCCCTGTACCCATTTCGATACGAAAGCGGATTGCTTATTTCGATCCTTATTTTATAAAACCACCCTCAATAACTTGACAAACTGCCGACCACCGTTTAGATTAGAAAATTTAAAAAAAGGTATCCTTATGGTTCCGATAGACAAAAGTGCGGCCCAGTTGTTCAGGCAAATTTGTCACCATCGATCCGGCCCATGACCTTCTCTTTTGGATTTGAAACGGTCTGGGTCCTACCGGAATACGACTGAACCCGAATCCATCACCATGGGGGCGGCTTTTCTTGGCGGCATACATTCCCGACGATAAAATTGAAGCGATTAAAAGTACCTGTGATATTGTGGAAGTCATATCGGAATCGGTCTCTCTGCGTCGGGCGGGACGCAACTATTTAGGACTATGCCCTTTTCACGCCGAAAAGACCCCCTCTTTTACCGTCAGTCCGGAAAAACAGATCTTTTACTGTTTTGGCTGTGGTGCCGGCGGCAATGTGTTCAGTTTCCTGATGAAACAGGATGGGCTGACCTTCCCCGAGGCTGCCCGAACACTGGCCCGGCGTTGTGGGATCGACCTTCCCAGCCGTAAACTTTCTCCATTCGAGAAAAAAAAGTTGACGGAACGGGAAATGATACTAACGCTTAACGGCGAGGCCATGGCGTTTTTCCGCAGTTGCCTTTTTTCGGAAAAAGGCCGGGAAGCCATGGAGTACCTGTTGAAAAGGGGGATGACCCGCAAAACAATCGAGGACTTTAACCTGGGGTATGCACTCGATGGTTGGGATCACCTGTTGCGCCAATTTCGATCCAGTCGTAAACCGGTTCAGACGGCGCTTGCTGCCGGCCTGATTATCCCCCGGAAAAAAGGGGATGGCTACTACGACCGTTTTCGCAACCGGATCGTTTTTCCTATTTCCAACGCCCAGGCCCAGACCATCGGATTCGGCGGACGGGTAATGGATGATGCTTTGCCCAAATATCTGAACAGCCCGGAAACGCCGGTATACAACAAGAGCCGTTCACTATACGGTCTGGATCGTGCCCGCACGAAAAGCCGTGAGACGGAGACGATCTACGTGGTCGAGGGCTATTTCGACCGTCTGGCCATGCATCAGTTCGGATTCGAAAATACGGTGGCCACCCTGGGCACATCGCTGACGGCCGATCATGTTCGGATTCTCAAAGGCTTTGTCGGTGAGGGAGGGCGCGCGATTCTGGTTTACGATTCGGACCAGGCGGGAATCAAAGCGGCCCAGCGCAGCGTGGCGGTTTTTCAGAAAGGCCTTCTGGAGGCTCGAATCCTGGTGTTGCCCGAGGGATATGACCCGGATTCGTTTCTCATGGCCCACGGCCCCGATGAATTCCGAAAGGTCGCAGAAAATGCCATGGGAATGATCGCCTTTATGGTCGAATCCGCCGTCGAAAAATATGGGCTGAGTATTGACGGAAAAGTCCGTATCGTCAACGATCTGCGGGTGGCCATCCGGGCGGTTGCCGATCCGGTGGCCCGATCCCTGCAGGTCAAACATCTGGCCGAGCGGATTGGCGTGGACGAAACGGTGATTCTGCAGAAGGTCCGCCAGGCTGGCGGTTCACCGGCAAGGAACGATCGCCGGCCAAGCGGACGCCCGGACCGTGCTTCCGTTGCGACTCCGGCCCACCCGGCCCGCGGAAACGGATGGAGACTTGAGCGGCAGGTGGTGACCATGATGCTTCAGTTCCCGGAAATGATTGCCGATATAAGCGAGCGGCGACTGCTGGATCATTTCAGCGACCCCCTTCTGGCGGATATCGGACGCGGTATTATCGAGTATTATAACCAAACGGGCGGCGATGTTGCCGGACTGGTCTCCCGTTGGGAGGATGCAGAAAAAAAAGCGTTGATCGCGCGGCTCGCCTTGAGCGACGAGCATTGGGATCGCAGTGGTTGCACGAATCTGATCAACCAGTTCGAAAGCAGCATTCGGCGCCATGACAAGGAATTGGTAAAACGGATTGAAGCCGCTGAAAAAAGTGGTGATATTAATCTACTGGCCGAACTGTTGCAGAAAAAGCAGCATCAGGCCCGAAAAACGATGCAAAGGCGAAGCGGCCCATCCCCATAACGGCTGTCCACCGCCGCTGACGGAAAACCCAGAGCAATCGACAATCAGGATACCTTGACCCACTTGTGGACGGCAATCGATCCTGTTTTTGTTTCAGGAGGCAAATGGAATGACCAAACAATCCGATGATAAGCGCAAAGCAGCATCCAGCCGGGAGGAGAAAAAGACAGCTCAAAAACCAGTCGAAGCTGCCGGTGATGCCGCGGTCCAGGACGTAAAATCGGAAAAATCAAAACCCTTGAGCAAAAAGAGCAACCAGAAAGCGCTTAAAGCCCTGATTGAGAAAGGCAAGGAACAGGGCTCATTGACCTATGACGAAATCAACGAGGCCCTGCCCAATGAAATGATGTCATCGGAGATGATCGATGACACCTTGATGATGTTCGACGACATGGACATCGAAATCATCGAAAATGAAGACGGGATTCCCGGTAAGGACAGCACGCCTGAAAAAAAAGAGGCCTTGAACAAGGCGGTCTCGGTATCGGATTTTGGATCGGTTACCGATCCGGTAAAAATGTACCTCCGTGAAATGGGTATGGTGACCCTGCTCAGCCGTGAAGGCGAAGTGGAGATTGCCAAGAAAATCGAAGAGGGTGAGCAGGATGTGCTCAAAGCCCTTCTGGAAACCTCATTGGGCGTTAAATACATCCTGGAGTTCGGCGATCTGATCGAAAAGGGGGCGCTTCGCCCCAAACACGTCCTGCGCGATGTGGATGAGGGGGACGCGTATGTGGACGAAATGGTCCAGATCGACAACTTCCTGAATACCATTACCGAAATCCGCAAAGTCGATGAGGAAAACCAGCAGTATCGGGAACGCATGTTCACCGAACAGCTGGATCCCGATGAGGCCCGACGGGTCCGGCGCTGTATCATGCGGCGCAACAACAAGATTTTCGATCTTCTCAAGGGATGGCGGCTGGAAGGTGGCGTGATCGACCGCATCGAAGTACATATCAGACGGCTGATCGACTGGTTCGATGCCCAGAACCGCCTGGTGGCCACAACGGCCGAGGCCATGGGGACCACCATTCGTGAACTGCGCGAAAACATCGAGGAGAAATCGGGGTTTCTGGCCTGGGCACGCGTAAAATCCTCCCTGGACGATACCGCCCTTGGACGCATTTACGATCATCTCAGATCGGTGAGCGACCTTCTGGTGGAAAAGGAGAACGATTTCAAAGCCAACAACCGCAATTTGAAACGGGTCATGGCCAGTGTCGATGAAGGCCGCTTGCGGGCCAAGTTCGCCAAAAGCGAGTTAATCCGGGCCAACCTCAGACTGGTGGTCAGCATCGCCAAAAAATACACCAACCGGGGATTGCAGTTCCTTGATCTGATCCAGGAGGGCAACATCGGTTTGATGAAGGCCGTGGATAAATTCGAATACCGCCGCGGGTATAAATTTTCCACCTATGCCACATGGTGGATCCGGCAGGCCATTACCCGGGCCATAGCCGACCAGGCCCGAACGATCCGCATTCCGGTACATATGATCGAGACCATCAACAAGCTGATTCGTACCTCGCGCTATCTGGTACAGGAGTTCGGCCGCGAACCGCGCCCCGAAGAGATTGCCGAGAAGATGGAAATCCCCATCGACAAGGTCCGTAAGGTGCTCAAAATCGCCAGAGAACCCATCAGTCTGGAAACTCCCATCGGGGAAGAAGAGGACAGCCATCTGGGTGATTTCATCGAAGACAAAAAATTTATGTTGCCTTCCGAAGCGGCAGTCAGCATGAACCTGGCCGAACAGACCCGTAAGGTACTGGCGACCCTTACCCCACGCGAGGAGAAAGTGCTGCGCATGCGTTTTGGGATCGGTGAAAAGGCCGATCATACCCTGGAAGAGGTGGGGCAGGATTTTACCGTCACCCGGGAACGGATCCGTCAGATCGAGGCCAAAGCCCTAAGAAAACTGCGCCATCCCACCCGTAGCCGTAAGCTGAAGAGTTTTATCGACAATTAACGGATATCAAGCCCTATGCAAATCCGTCATTTGCTTGACAAACGATAGGGACAGGGGTAGGTAAACGAGCGTTGCAATTGGATACGGGCCCATAGCTCAGCTGGCAGAGCCACCGGCTCATAACCGGTCGGTCCCTGGTTCGATCCCAGGTGGGCCCACTAAACAACCGTTCCGGCGCCGTTCGTCCCCCCTCCCTGACGTCCGGCGGCCTTGATGGCCGGCATCGGGGCAGAGACGATATGGCGTGGCGAGTTTCGGCGGCCGCGCCTTTTTTGTGCCTGCGGGTAACCATTTTTTTATCGCCAAAAGGGTTGACCATGACCGCTACCGTCGCCCATATCCTACCGATTCTCGAACGTCTGGCACCTTCCCGACTGGCCGAGTCGTGGGACAATGTCGGCCTTCAGATCGGCAGCCTGAACTGGCCGGTAAAACGGATCTGGACGGCCCTGGATCCATTGCCGGAAGTGGTCGAAAAGGCCTGCCAAAACGATGTCGATCTTCTGGTGACGCATCACCCCCTCTTCTTCAAGGCGATCAAACGCATCGATGCCGATTCCCCTGCCGGACGGGTGGCCCAGATGGCACTGGGCCGGAAACTGGCCATCTACAGTGCCCACACCAATCTGGACAGTGTCGCCGGCGGGGTGAACGATGTGCTGGCCGAGCGCGTCGGGTTAACGAACCTTTGCGTGCTGTCCGGGGGGCCGTCAGACGGCATTTGCAAGCTGGTGGTCTTCGTACCGGGCACCCACGTCAAGGAGATACTGGATACGCTTTTCGCGATGGAAGCAGGGCATCTGGGCAACTACACCTGCTGTTCCTTCCGCTGCGACGGGGTCGGTACCTTTCTGCCCGGCCAGGATACATCTCCTGCGTTTGGCAAAGTGGATGCGTTGAACCAGGTTGAGGAAAGTCGCATTGAGATTCTGCTTGCCCGTGCCGACGAGAAACGGGTGGTTTCTGCACTGGAAAAAGTTCACCCATACGAAACCATGGCCTACGATCTCTATCCCGTTTCCCGGTACGACACACAAACCGGGTTGGGGCGGGTGGGGGAGCTTTCCCGGTCCATGTCCCTGGAAGCGTTGACCTCCCGGCTCAAAACGACATTGAATTTGACGACCGCTAAAGTGGTGGGGTCGGCGAGCCCGGCCATCCGGCGCGTCGCGGTATGCTCGGGCAGTGGGGGCAGTCTTCTGGCAGCGGCGGTTGCCGCTGGTGCCCAGGCCTACGTCAGCGGAGACTTGGGCTATCATACGGCCAGGGATGCCCAGCAAGCCGGCATCGCATTGATCGATGTGGGGCACTTTGCTTCCGAACGGCTGATTGTCGATGTGCTGGCAAAGGCCATTGAAACGGCGATTGCCGACGCCGGGGTAAGTGCCACTGTTGCTCCGGCCGATCTGGAAACCGATCCATTTGAATACCTGTAAGCGGCGGAGATAAGGGAAAACAGGCATGGCGACCATTCAGGAACAGATTGAAACGCTCGTTGTATTGCAGGCACTGGAACTGGAGGTAAACGCGGCAGACCGTCAGATCCAGTCCCTCAGGGATGCGGCTGCAGCCCTGGACCGGGCGGCCGTTGAACGGGAGTCTCTGGTTGCGGGTGAAAAGGAGCGTCTCTTGACCCTTCAAAAGAGCTATCGGGAGCTTGAGGCCGAGTTCAAGGTCAATGCCGGGATGGTGGAGAAAAGCAACGTAAAGCTTGGAGCGGTCAAAACCAACAAGGAATACCAGTCGACCCTCAAAGAGATCGAAGAAATCGAGAAAAAGAACTCCGCCATTGAAGATCGTATGATTGAGCAACTGGATGCCATCGAATCCCAGGAGATCGCGGTCAAGGAGAGCCAGGCGCAACTGGACAGTTTTCTTGTCAGCTGCCGGGAAAAAAGAGAGGATGCCGAAACGCGGATTCAACAGATCCGTCAGACGGTTGCCGACCTGAATGAAAAAATAGTCCAGGTGAAGACGGCCGCTGATCCGAAATGTATCGCCGTTTTGGATGCGGTCAAGAAAAAAGTTCGTGGCATGGCGGTGGTGGCAGCGGAGCGTGAGATCTGCACGGGGTGTCACATGAACATTCCCGCGCAGTTGTTTAACGAGCTTTTGCGCTTTGACGAACTGCGTTTCTGTCCCCATTGCCACCGAATTATTTACTGGAAAGAAAAGGAGATCGAATAGCGGTCGGAGTAGAACAGACGATCGCTGGTTCCGCCTTGGCGGGGCTGGAGGAAAGTCCGAACACCACAGGGCAGGGTGCTCCATAACGTGGAGTCACGGCGACGTGAAGGCAAGTGCAACAGAAAGCAGACCGCCTCGCTTCCTGGCGGGGTAAGGGTGAAACGGTGCGGTAAGAGCGCACCAGTTCTCCGGGCGACCGGGGAAGCTAGGTAAACCCCACCCGGTGCAAGACCAAATAGGGGAGTGCTTGAGGGCGGCCCGTCCGAGCTCCCGGGTAGGTCGCTAGAGGTGCCGGGCAACCGGCATCCCAGAGGAATGATCGTCGCCTCCGGTGTCGGGTAACCGGCCGGAGGAACAGAATTCGGCTTACGGGCTGCTCCGGCCGCTATTTCGCATCCATCCATATTCAACCATACTCAGTTGACTCATCCCGATTGACGAATGGAGCCCATCGTGAACGATCCCTATTGTGACATTTCCTTTTCCGAAAAAGTCCGCATCTTCTCATCGGACTATCTTAAATGCTGCATCTACATTTCAAAATCCAATACGCCGGAACATGTGTTCACCAAAAAGCTCTATTCCAAGCTGATCAGCACCTCCCAGGTGCTGGAAGATTTTCTCGATTTTCACGGTGCCAAAAACAGCGAGGACTGGTACCTGTACCGGGAAGTGTGCGCCACGGTCAGGCACCTCAGCCTGGGGGCCTATTGTCAGAAACACATTCTGAATCGAATGGTATTCTACGACATCCCTGACACGGATGCTTTCCGCGAGCAGGGTGACAAGACCATGATTTTTCTCAACGACGTCCTGCGCAACCTGGCGCCGGTGATCATTGACGAGGCGGCCCGGCTGAACATTGCCATGCCGGTCGATGGCTTCGGCGCCGAGGATTTTCCGGGCATCACGACTGGAGAAATGCTGAAATACGACATTGACGACGATGCCAAGGAGGTTCAAAAACGCAATATCGTCAAGATCGCCAGTGAATTTCTCTCCATCGCCAAAAGCTTCGATCCCATGGGATTTTATGAGCCCTACAATTACGAAGAGATGACCGCCATGGTGCCGGGAAAAGTGGACGAAGTCGAGATCCGCCGTTTCGAGATGCTGGTGCACAACCTGCAGTCGTCCTTCGACACCTACGTGATCCATGGTGGTTTCCGTTTTGGCGACCGCAAGCTCAAATCGCTGAGAAGTTATTTTTCGGTGGTATTTCATCTCCTGCAGATGATGGGTCGTCTGCTCCATTTTTACGAGCGTCATCTGTGTGATGCCGGTTATAAAAACACCTACAAACGGGTCCAGGAGAAACTGGCCTCCCTGGTGGACCCAACAGTCCTTTTGGATCGGACCATCAACTACGGCCTGTATTACGCCTGCCACTATCTTCACACGGGCAAAAAGCTGGCCAAGGAGATCCTCAACGAAAACATCGAACGATCCACCATCACCGTCGGCATTCCTGTCAAGCTGGGATTTCACAGCCGGCCCAGCCTGATGGTGGCCAAAATTGTTCAGCATTTTGGGGGGCAGGTGGAACTGGTGGTGGGAGAAGACCGCTTCGATGCCAGCAGCGTGCTGGACATCCAATGGGCCGGTGGAAAAATCCAGAAGGAAAACATCAGCGATGTCGTTTTCGATGGCGATACCCGCGCCCTGGACCACATCGAAATCCTGGCCGGTGTCAATTACGGTGAAGACACCATGGGAAAAGGTGTGCCCCTTCCGTCGGAGCTGAGCTACCTGCGATGATTGCCGCCGTGATCGTTGCCGGGGGAAGCGGACGGCGCATGCAGGCGACGGTGAGAAAACAGTACCTTGAGCTGGATGAACAGCCCATTCTGGCCCATACCTTGGCAGCCTTTGATCGCTGCACCACCCTGGATACCCTGGTGCTGGTGGTGCCGGAAGATGATCTTGGCTGGTGCCGCGGTCACATCCTTGCTCCGCTTGACCTCGCTCACGACGTCTGCCTGGTCAAAGGTGGCCTGTCCCGTCAGGAATCGGTCGCCAACGGTCTGGCGGCCCTGGCAGCCGATGAGGGGATCGTCATGATTCATGATGGCGTGCGGCCGTTTGTGCGCCAGCGCCTCATCCGGGCCGTGATGGCGGGCGTTTCTCCCACCGGGGCCTGCATCCCGGCCATTCCCGCCACGGACACCCTGAAACAGGTTGGCGGAAACGGAATGATCGTCGGCACCTTGGACCGCCGGACGATCCAGCTCGCCCAGACCCCCCAGATGTTTTCACTGGTGCTGATTCGCAACGCTCACCGCATCGCCGTCGACAAAGGCTTTGTCGCCACCGATGACGCGTCTGTGGCCGAATTTGCCGGTGAGCGGGTGCGCGTTGTTCCCGGCGATCGCGACAATATCAAAATCACGACGCCCGACGACCTGATCCTCGCCCGGGCCATTCTGGCCGGTTGGAATGAAAACGGTGGGTCTGCCGAGTCCGTTCAGGGATGACATCATTCAATCCTGATCCACGACTTCCATTCCGGCGATAATCCGTAGAATCACTCCGGCCAGTTTGGTGGAATCGTGGCGGATAATATCACCCGAGGTCTCCAGAAGATCCTCCAGAATCATCGCGCATCCGGCTTCGGGAAAGCCGATGTCCACAAAATCGGATTTCTGTTTGCGGTAAAGGTCGAGCAGACGGTCGTCCGGGCGCTTGGCATTGACAATCGCAGCCGTAATTTTACGGCCGGTAAAGCCCTCTATTGTAGCGATGAAGTCACAGGCCTGAAAATGGTTGGTCTCCCCGTATTTGGTCATGATATTGACCACATGGTACATGGGCGCGGTCACCTGGATCAATTTTTCGCGCATGCCGGGAACGATAAGGTTGGGGACGATGCTGGTGAACAGGTCCCCCGGCCCGAGAATGATGATGTCCGCATTTTCAATGGCTTTCAGCACCGGCGGATAGACGGTGATGGCATCGCTGTGGTGGGGGACCAGATAGACATCCCGGATGGTTTCGCGCTGGTGTCCGCGGGGCATGTCAATGGCGCTCTCGCCGAAGATGCGGCTGCCGTCGCTCAGTTCAGCTACCAGGGTGGCCCGGTCGATGGTCACCGGTAAAATCGTGCCACGCACATCCAGAATTTCGGCCAGGGCCTGAACGCCGGCAGGAAAACTGCCCGTATACCGGGAGAGCATGGTCAGCAGCATGTTTCCGGCGTTATGGCCTTTCAGACGCCGATCCTTGCTGAAACGTTTTTGAAAGATCGAGCGGGCCGTCTCCTGGTGGGGCGACAGGGCCAGGATGCATTTCAGGATGTCCCCCGGGGGCAGCGTGCCCAGTTCGTCGCGCAAGCGGCCCGTGCTGCCGCCGCTGTCCATCATGGATACCACGGCACTGATGCGGATGTCGTCGATTTTGCGCAGACCGGACAAAAGCGCATACTGACCGCTGCCGCCGCCGATGGTGACCACGTGGAAAGGGGGCTTTCGCCTGCGGTTATCGTTTTTGGTCACACCTCATTCCCCCCTGCGCAAAATAACGAGCGTCAATTCTCCCCCGCCGTTGGTTTGAATTCCAGCCGCAGGTCGCCGGCACATCCTTTTTGGGTGATGCCCTTGGCAATGACCAGTTTCTTGCCGGTTTCCGTCCCATCGGCGAATACCCGGGGATCATGGCCGGGCCCCTGGCGGGAAAATGCGCGCACGCGACGATAGCGCCTGTCCACATATCCCTTCAGGGCCGGGTCGGCCGTGGCGACAGGCAGGTCACTGGGTAAATTCGTGCGAATGCATTGGGCGGCCATATGCAGGGTGCTTTTGAACCCCTCGATAATGCCCACGGCAAAGTCGGTTTTGCGATACCGGTTGAGCCCCTTCTGGCGGCGGTAATCCGTCCAGGCCGAGTCGATATAGCGGCTGACCGCCCCATGCACATATTCGGCAATCTGGACGTTCTTGCGGGTACCGCTGATCTCCAGCACGCGTCCCATTTTGCCCTTGTCCAGTACCCAGGCCTGAATCCATACGCCCTGGACAAAATAGAAGTCCTGCAGCAGCAGGGCCAGGTGATAGGCCTCACGGAAATGGCGCAGGCATGGCGTACCGATGAAGATGCTCACATATGTCTGCGCAGCGCCCTTTTGGATCAGTTCCAGATTGTGTCGGGCAATCAGTTCGTACGCCTTGCGCATGGCGGCCGTGGCCTCGTTGGCGTTGCTGCTCTCGGCCAGGGCCATGAGTTTTCTGACCTTGACGACGATGCGGTCGCGCGTGTCCAGGGGGTCCCCCTGGCGCAGGCGTTCGCTCAAGGGCCGATAATTAGCCGCCGCCGCCGGGTCGGCCCTGAGCCACCCGCAGGCCCTCTGGAACGCGGCGCCATGGTCGGTCTCGGCGGTGGCCCGGAGACCTTCGTGGGCCACCTGATGGGCCATTTCGTGCAGCAATACCGCTTTGACATCATCCCAGCGGTGCCGGCTGACCAGTTCCTGGCTCAGGGCAATCTCTCGTCTGGCCGCATGCCAGCTGCCCAACTTGTTCGGCATTTCCCGAATGCCGAAAAGTGGGCGGCGGACCGACTCCCTGAATTCGGCCGGCACCAGCCAACGGGCGTTTTCCCATTCCGCGGCAAGACCCCGCAGGACCTGTCGTTCAAAAGCAGTCTGCAGTGCCGGATCTGCCTGTCCGGCGGCGAGGTAAGCTTTTCCGGGTGATTTTTTTAAGCGGGCGCGCATTCAGGTTCCATGGTTTTCAGGAGTCACAGTCTCACCAGTTGGCCTTGAGGCGGGTAATGGTCTGACGGTAGTCGTCGCTGCCAAAGATGGCGCTGCCGGCCACAAAGACATCCACCCCGGCCCGGGCAATGCGAGCGATCGTGTCGACATTGACGCCACCGTCGATCTGGATCAGGGTTTGGAGTTCCTGCTGCTGGATCATGGCTTTGAGCTGGGCCACCTTTTCCAGGGATGAGGGAATGAAGGTCTGGCCGCCGAAACCGGGGTTGACGCTCATGATCACGACGAAATCCAAATCGGTCAGAATCCATTTCAGCGATTCCACAGGAGTCGCCGGGTTGAGGGCCACACCGGGCCGGACCCCTTTTTCCCGGATCAGCTGGATCGTCCGGTGCAGGTGGGTGCAGGCCTCCTGATGAACGGCGATGGTATCGGCTCCGGCCGCGGCAAAATCGGCCACATACCGTTCCGGCGATTCGATCATCAGATGCACATCAACGGTCAGGGCCGTGGTTCGCCTGACGGCTTCGACCACCAGGGGGCCCATGGTAATGTTGGGCACATAGCGCCCGTCCATGACATCCACATGAATCCAGTCCGCACCGGCCGCTTCCACCGCACGAATCTCATCCCCCAGTCTGGAAAAATCCGCCGACAGAATCGACGGTGCAATTGCTTTCATGGTACGCTCCTTCTCGCCAGTCGCAGCCCGTTACAGTGCCCATCCACCATTTCCGGATTCCACCAGCCGGACATCGATATAAATAAACACCGTGGGGGTATCATTTTTTGGTAGCAAAAGCCAGATCTCTTGATATCCGCCCCAGGGCGATCGCATTTGGATTGATTTTTGTTTTTTTGGGGCCATGGTCCACTCCTACGCGTGCCAATCGTTTGGTTCTACACCGTTTTCTGTAGGAGCTGGCTATGCCTGCGATCAGATTTTTCTAATCCGGGCTCTAAATGCGATTGCCCTGATATCCGCCCGGCCTTGCGGACGAATGCATGCAGACGAGAGGTGGGTGGAGGCATGGCTTAAAAATCAACATGCAGGCAGATCCGCGCCCCACCGGATGTCGGTGCCACGGAAAGCAACGGCCGCTGTTGCTGGTATATGTGTTGACGAAATTCGATTGCCCGGTCGCGGTTGAACTTGTGCGCACCGGAGACGGCACCAAAAATGTTGCCGGCGTAAAAACCGAATTCCACAAAACTGATGACACCGCCCAGAGCCACCTGATCGTTGTCGAACGCTTCCCAGGCGGCCCAGATCAGACCGGTATTGAGCAAAAAGGCGATGAGGGCGTCCTGGGCTCGGCCGCAGTACAACTGGCCCCCGCCGGGAACGATGGAGAGCATCCCGGCGGTGGTCGGATCCCGAAAGGCGATACGATCACTCTCTGCCAACGTCGATTCCAGCCCCGGCACCCCGAAACGGTCCTGACTGACCGGCCGGATCCGGTCGAAGGCCTCCCCGGCAAGCCGCCAGCGGCCCTGGTCCACATGCAGCCAGCCCAGTTCATAGTGCGCCCGATCGACCACATCCGCCGGGGGGCTCAGGGCAATGAGGTTGTGCAGGTCCAAAATGGCCTGCTCGATCATTCCCTGGCGAGCATGGCAACGGCTGAGCATAAAAAATGCCTCATGCTTCCACGGCGAATCGGTAACGTCTTGCGTACGGGCCTGGAAAACCGTTGCGGCCGCGGCATACCGGCCGGCGTTGAAGTGAGCCATTCCGATTTGATGCTGGGCCTCGACAACGCGACGGTCGGAGGGAAAGAAGTGGATGAAGCGGCTAAACTCGGCAATCGCTTCGTCATGGGCCCCGGCATCGAAACGCGACCGGGCATAGCGGTATTGCGCGTCGGCGTCGATGGTCAAGGGCTCGCTGCCGTGGGCCGGGGCACTCGGCCCGGAAAAGATCATGGCCACAATCGCCGAAAAGTACAGAAAGCGTGTCAGGTTCATGGATAAGTTCATTCCGATCAATGCATCCAGAAATCGTTGTTGGCCACTGGATCGCTACAGCGCCATCCGTTGCGGGTCTTTACCGCCGGGCGGTGCTTCAGCTCGTCACGGCCACAGCGCATCAACCGGTCACAGGCCATGATCCAGCCCATCACAGCCCCGTGACGACGGATGGATTCCATGGCGTAGCTGGAGCACGATGGCGTCATGGGGCAGCGATGCCCGTCGGCACGGGAAAGGAAACGCTGAAAAAAAAGAATCGGTGCGGCTGCCGCCGGCAGAGGCGGCGGATTTTCCGAAAGCACGGGCCGGGCCGGGCCGGCCGAGGCGCAGCCCACCAGCACCATGGCGATAATGATGGCAGAAAACCGTCGTTTCATTTTCCGTTTCCGTGGGCTTCAAGGTGCGGTTTGAGTTTGCGGGGTTACTACTGGGTCACCCGCAACACCTCTTCAATGGTCGTCGCACCGGCCAGCACTTTTTCAATACCGCTTTGACGCAATGTCTTCATGTGCTGCTGCTGGGCCGCCTGCTTGATCTGGGTGGCATCGTAGGTTTTCAGAATCAGGTTTTTCAGCCCTTCATCCAGATGCATGATTTCAAAGATACCGATCCGCCCCCGGTAGCCGGTGTTGAAACACTTCTCACACCCCCTGGCCTGGTAAAGCGTGTTGTTTTTCAACTGCTCCCGGGAAATACCGATACTGTCCAGGATCACGCCCGGTGTGTACGCCGCCTTGCAGTGGTCGCACAACACGCGAACCAGTCGCTGGGCAACAACGGCGACCACCGAAGAGGAGATAAGAAAAGGCTCGACGCCGATGTCCACCAGTCGGGTGATGGCGCTGGCCGAGTCGTTGGTGTGCAGGGTGGAGAAGACCAGGTGGCCGGTCAGGGCCGACTGAACGGCAATGCCGGCGGTTTCCTGGTCACGGATTTCACCGATCAGGATGACATCCGGATCCTGCCGGACAATGGAGCGCAGACCACGGGCGAAGGTGAGGTCGATTTTCGAATTGACCTGGATCTGGCTGATGCCCTTGAGCTGGTATTCCACCGGATCCTCGATGGTGATGATGTTGATGTCCGGCTTGTTGATCGAGGAGAGCACCGAATAGAGCGTCGTTGTCTTACCGCTCCCCGTGGGGCCGGTGACCAGGATGATGCCGTTGGGCAGATGGACCAGTTTGTTGATCAGGTCGAGATCGTCGGGCGGCAGCCCCACCTCTTGGAGATTGAGCACCTCTTCGGACTTGTTGAGCAGGCGCATGACCACTCGTTCACCAAAGGTGGTCGGCAGCGTGGAAACCCGCACATCCACACTCTGGGAGCCCAGTTTAACTTCAATGCGTCCGTCCTGGGGCAGTCGCTTTTCGGCGATGTTGAGCTTGGCCATGACCTTGATGCGCGAAATCAGGGCTGCCTGAATCCATTTGGGCGGGGTGAGCAGATCGTAAAGGATGCCGTCCACCCGATAGCGCACCTTGAAACTGTCCTGGTAAGGTTCGATGTGAATATCACTGGCGCGCGCCTTGACCGATTGAGAAATAATATGGTTGACCAGTTTGATGATGGGCGCATCGCTGGTATCTTCGAGCAGATCCGCGGTATCCTCGATTTCACTGATGATGGTGCTGCCGTCTTCTTCCATGTTCTGGACCAGCTGCTCGGCAGTCCCCTGGCTCATGTCGAAAAGCAGGTTGATGGCGGCAAAAATGGCGCTCTTGGTGGAGATGACCAGGTTGTAACCCGAAAATCCGATCATGCGCGCCAGATCGTCGAGGGGCTGGAATGCGGTCGGGTCGTTGACCGCGATGATGTTGACCATCTCTTCCGGCAGGGGACTGTGGGCACCGGAGGGTACATTCTTGAGGACCAACGGCACCATCGCATGTCGCTTCAGAAAACCGATGGGGGCGCTGCAGGTGCGATCTTCACCGAAACTTTCCAGTGGCAGTTCGGGCCAGAAGGGGATGTCGTACTGTTCGCTCAAGGCATCCAGCAGCTGGGTCTCGGTAATGATCTTGCGGCGCAGCAGAATGTCGGCCAGAGCTTCGCCCTTTTCGCTGCGAATACGAAGCGCCTCGGCGAAATCCTCATCCGAAACACCGTATTTTTGTTTTATGATTTCTTCCAGGGATTTTTTCATGGGTTGCTTTTTATGATCAACGTGTCGGCAAAGCCTTTGGCAGACAAGGCATCCCTCGCCTCTTCGGCACTGATGCGGTCTGCAAATCCACCGATCTGGACCCGATACCAGATCTTGTTGGCCAGCTCGATTTGGGTAACGTGGGCTGGATATCCCATCCGAATCAGCCTTTCCATGGATTCCAGGGCCGATTGTTCATCGGCCACGGACTGAACCTGAAGCCGGTATTCCTCTTCCTGCAGATGACCGGCCGGCGGTTCGGCATCAGGAACAGGACGGACTTCCGGGTCAGACGGAGGCGTTCCCGCCAAAGGTGGCGGCGCATGGTCATCGTCGTCACCCTGATAGAGCTTGATTTTCAGTTCGCGCATTTCATCCATGGTCGATTTTTTGGCATCGGAAACGGCGGCGGCCTCCCTCGGGTTTTCAATCACCTTCGGGGTGATGAAGATAAACAGGTTGGTCTTCTCGTTCCCCTTGGCGCGCGTTTTGAAAAGCCATCCCAGGCCCGGAACGTCCCCCAGGCAGGGGACTTTGTATTCGGTCTGGGAAAAGGTGTCGTCGATCAGCCCGCCGATGACCACCGTACTGCCGTCATTGACCATCACGGTGGTTTCCACGGTACGCTTGAGGGTGGTCGGGCGATAGTCGGTGGTGCCCTCCAGCGACGAGACTTCCAGCGACAGATTCAGCCTCACCATGCGGTCCTTGTTGATCTGCGGCGTGATCTTGAGGGTTTTGCCCACGTCGCGGTATTCGTAGGAGTTGTAGGTGTCGTTGTCGGTGGTCGATGTCGTGGTCTGATAGGGCACATTCTTGCCCACCGTAATGCTGGCTTCTTCATTGTCGGTGGTGAGCAGTTGCGGGGTGGAAAGAATGTTGACGTCGTCGTCTTTTTTATAGGCGTTGACCACGGCGCTGATGCCGGGAAACGTCACATCACCGATGGAGATGCCATCACTCAACATCCCAAGTGAAAATCCCGACGGAAGTACGCCACTGCTTATTGTGTTCAGGTTACTGTCGTCGGTGCTGAATCCACCCCCATAACCGCCCTCGTACTTGTCACCGTCAATTGAAAAGTCATCGCCCACGGCCCACTCCGTACCCAGCTCAAAGCCCTTCTCAGCGTTGACCTCCATGATCAGCGCCTCGATGTAAACCATGCGCCGGGGAATATCGATCTGGCGGATGATCTCCAGCAGGGTGTCGTAGTCATCCCGGCTGGCAGTGATGATCAGGCTGTTGGTGGCTTTGTCGGCAGTGATCTTTACATTTTCGGAGACCACCGGGGCTTTTCTCGCGCCTCCCTCGGATTTCTTCTGCTCTTCGGTGGGCAGGTCTTTAAGCACGGCAACGATCTCTTCGGCCACGGCATACTCCAGGTAGTAGACGTGGATTTTCTCTTTTCCCTTGGGCGTTGCCTGGTCCAGGGTGTCGACCAGGCTGCGGATCCGGTTGGTGTCATCCTCGCTGGCCACGGTGATGATGCTGTTGGTGCGTTCGTCGGCCACGAAGGCGGCATTGCGGTCCGATGACGCAGCGGTTCTTTTTTTGCTCTGACCCTGGGCACTGGTCTTGAACACCGTCTCCAGCAGGCTGACCAGTTTGGCGGCATCGGCGTTGTGGATGGGAAAGATGGTGATTTCACGGCCCACGCCGGGGATGTCGATGGTTTTCAATATTTTCATCAAGCGGGCAATATTGGAATAGTTGTCGGTGACGATCAGGGTGTTGGTCGGTGCGTAGGAAAGGATCACGCTGCTCTTGGAGACCATCGGCGTGAAGAGGCGTTTGACCTCGTCCGGATCGGCGAAACGCAGTGGGATCAGCTGAGTGACAACTTGGTCATTGTCCTGGTCACCCCGGGTGTGGATACGGGTTTCGATGTTTTTGGTGCGTGCATCCGGTGAGGGGATGATCTTGATCAGCTGACCGGTTTCGACAGTGGCAAACCCATGCACTTCGAGGACCGATTCAAAGACCTTGAAGGCTTCGTCAACGGAAATTTTGGAAGGGGAGATGATCGTGACCTTACCCTTGACGCGCTGATCGATAATAAAATTCTTGCCGGTCAATTCGCTGATGAACTTGATGAAGACACTGATGTCCACATTGTTGAAGTCGATGGATACGAAGCGACGGGCGCCATTCGGCGAAGCGGCATCGGAAGATGGCGCTTCCTGGGCAGACAGGCCGGTGGCAAAGAGAAAAAATATCATCCCGGCAACCAACGCAGCCAACGTTCGTTTGGGTTTTGGGATCATTTGGGTTTGAATGGTCATGTGTCTGTTTCCCGTTTCCACCGGCAAAAGGGCGTCCCATGGAGTCCTTGACCGGCTATCTGATTCTGTACTCGATGTTTTTTTCCCGTCCCCGGCGTTTGAGCTGCAGGGAGACCTGGGATGCGGATTTTAGATTGTCGACCAGCCGCAGCGCATCGTCCACCGCCGATATTTCCCGGCCGTCCACGCCGGTGATAACATCGCCATTGCGAAGCCCCATGCGGCGAAAGATGGAGTTGGGTTTGATGCTGGAAAGCGCCAGGCCGGCGGGCATACCATTTTCCATGTGGGGCTGGATCTGAACCTGGGTCATCAGTGAGGCCATGTCCGTCATGGCCTGGTCAATGTAAGCGCGCCTCAGGGAAATGCGCTGTGTCCGTACCGCGCCGGACGACGGGGACGATAATCCGGTACGACCCGGCAAGCGACCGGGGCTGGCGGCGGCGCGGTCGGTTTCCAGTTCCTGCATCTGGAGCATCTCATCCTTCCCGTTGACGGACAGGATCACTTTTTCCCGGTGAATCGCTTTGACGGTTGCGGTCTGAATGGCGTCACCGACGCGGTAGAGATTCTGCTCACGGGCCTTGACATCTTCGATCACCGCGTAGTCACCGTCCACATCGCCCGACACGGTGCCCCACAATTTGAGGTTCAGTTGGGTCTCTTCCAGGGGCTGGGTGCTCTCGGCGGACGGCTGGGAGACGCTTTGTATGCGGGTCTCAAACAGGTTCCGGTCGAGCACGGCCTGATAAGCCGACAGGGGAACGGCGGCGGTATCGTTTTTCCCTCCCCGAAAAACCGGCTCGGCTTGCGAAGGCGGTGTGCGGGTCAGGCGTGTGGCGAGATTTCCGTAGACGCCGTCAACGACAAAATAGGACGACACGGTGATGCAGATCAGATTGATTGCGATAAATATGGCTTTGGGTATCATCCGCCTATCTCATGGACAGATCGGGGTTGTCGATGGTGCCGCGGATCCGAAATGAAATCCCGCGGGTGCCGAGGGTTCGGGTATTGATGAGATCCGGTGCCAGGGATTCCTGAAGCCGGGCCAGCAGTTCGGGCATAGGTTTGGCCGTACCGGTCAGGTTCAGACGGCTGCTTGAAAGGGGATGGCGAACTTCGATGATTCCGCTGATCCGACCCTCGGCCATGGGGCCTTCAAAGGTCAGGGCACTGAGTCGCAGGTTGTTCCGGTTCATCGAAAACTCGGCCTCGGTTTTTTCCATCAGCAGATCGGCAATTCCAAAAAAAGGGGTTTTCAAGTTGATCCGAAGCCTTGCCACGGTCAAACGGCCGTTTGTCATGCCGTCGGGTTCACGAGCCCCGTCATATGTAACGTGGCCTCTCAATTCTCCAACCAGTGAAAAGCTTTCGATTTGTTTGACGGCATCAATCTTCTCCAATTGGATCCGATCCAGATCAGCGTCTATCTTCTGGACTCCCGATGATGTACGATCCGTAATCGTCGTTCGGCCGATGATGCTGCCATCGGCCAGGGATGCCGCAAAACGCAACTGTTTGTCAGGCTGCAGCAGGCTGCGCAGTTCAGGCGTGATGCGGGCCTTATCGATGTGAACGACCCGGTGGCCTGCCTTATCGATGTCCGCGGCATTCATTTTCAGCCCCGGGGGCAGCGTCGGACGGATGTCCGCCGCTGTAATTTTCAGAGCCGGATCGACGGACGCCAGGCGACTTTGCAGGTACGCCGTGACCGTCTGATCGGGAAAAAGCAGGTAAACAAAAAGCACCACTGCCCCGAGGGCATATGCCAGATAGCCGAAAATGGCCTTCATGGAAAGCATGTCAGCGGTTACATCTCCAATGTTTCGACCTGAAATACCGTGTTGATCAGGTCGGCCTTCTGCTCTCCCTTGGAAACGGAAAGCCGTTTGATGGCGATCATATCCCGGGATGTTTCAATACCGTGCAGGTAGGCCAGAAGTTGGCCCATGGTCACGTCCTGCAGTTTCATCTCCACCATGGAGATCCGGTAACCACGATCCTTCAAAAGGGTGCTGGATGGCTTCATATAGGCGATCTGGCTCTTTACGCCGGTCTGCCTGGCCAGGGATTCCAGAAAAGAGAACAGGGTGAAGCCCCGTTGGCGCGATTTGAGGTGTCGCTGCATCTGTTGTGCCTTATCGGCTGTCTGGCGATATTCGGTCTGGAGAACCTTGATTTCTTCCAATTCATGCTGCCGGGCAAGAAGGGTTCGCCCCATCCGGTCGTTTTTATCGAGCAGGGGAAAAACCAGAAACTGCAGCAGCACAAAAACCACGAGGCACCCCGCAGCGGCGGCAACACTGATTTTTTCACGTTTGTTGAGTTTGACGGCCATGGGTTTAAAAATCCAGTTTCAATTTGAAGCGAACCCGCTGCCCCGATTTTTCCAGGTCTGCCGAACTGATCATGACACTTTTGAAAATGTCAGCCTTTTCCAGACGCATCTTGATATCGTCAACAGTGTTGAACGTGTCGGTATTGCCCGACAGTACCACGTTGTCAGCGCCCATGACCATGCGGTTGACCTTTACATCCACCGTATCAGGAATCTGCTGGCTCAGACCGTTGAGGATATCGATCACCCGCACCCCGGCCCCGGGCATCTCCGGACCCAGGCCCGCATCACCGGCCTCGCGGATCTTGATCTGCATCTGCTGCAACGGATTCACCACGCGGGTGATCTCGGGAAACGTTTCTCTGAAAACCGCTTCGATCTGGCTGTCCAGTGCGGCCACCTGTCGCTGCCTGGCCGTTACCGAGAGCATTTGCGCGCCGAGTGCCGCGATGATGGTCAGCAGCAGCAGGGTGGCGGTCAGAATGATCTGCCCCCGGTATTCGCTCCAGTAATGCTGTACCGACGTGCGCTCAGTGGAAAAATTGATTCCGGCCATCCCCTCGGTCTCAACCAGGGCCAGGGCTAGGGCGCCGTCCAATTGCCCGGTTT
This sequence comes from Desulfosarcina ovata subsp. ovata, assembly GCF_009689005.1. Lineage (NCBI taxonomy): Bacteria > Pseudomonadati > Thermodesulfobacteriota > Desulfobacteria > Desulfobacterales > Desulfosarcinaceae > Desulfosarcina > Desulfosarcina ovata. Next base: position 730,991 of record NZ_AP021879.1, read on the forward strand.
GCCAGGCGGGGTCGTTGAACTCGCCTTTGAGCCTTGAAAAACTGCGTACTTCGGAAAGGCTTCGCACCGGGAGGCCCAGCATTCCCGGGTCGTTTCCCTCAGGGGGCAGCAAACCGGCATCCGGTCCGCCGAGGACCACCGACGTGGGGTTGAAATCGATATCCAGGCTGTCCCGGGTGGCGGTAAAGGTCCGCTCCAGGGTGGTCTCCAGATTGCGGAGCAGCTGGGTGGCCTCACGGATCACGGGCAGGGAACGGACCATGCGCACATGACCGCTGCAGACCATATAGGCGGAGTGATGGCCGTCACCGGTATCGATAAATACGAAGTCACCGGTTGATGATGCGTCCAGGGCCATGGAATGGGCGGCGGCATAGGCGCTGGGCATGATGGCCACCGGCCGCAGGTTGACCTTCTGGAGCAGATCCAGGTATCGCTGGATATGGTTTTTCTGGACGCTGAAAGCGAGCAGATCGTGCTGTTGCCCGTCGCGTTTGACCGTTTCAACATCGAAGAGCAGTTCGTCCACGGGCAGCGGCAGGCTGGGCTCCAATTCAAACGGCAGGATCTGACGGATCTTTTTCAGGTCGCTGAATGGCAGGCTGAGATTACGGAAGGAGACCATCGTGGTGGGAATTCCCAGCACACAGGTGGCTCCGGCGGGGTTGAGCGTGTCCACTACGGAGATCAGCGCATTGAGAAGATTCGCCTCATCATCCTCGGCCGTGTCCGTTTCGGCGAGGGTAACGAATGCCTGCGCCTGGAGCACGCTGCCCTTGAAACTGCTTTCCAGCAGGACGGCGCCAACGGATGACGCCCGAATTTCCAGACCGAGGACCCTGCGGCTCATGATTGATCATCTGCTCCGACGTTGACTGCCATCATTGGACGCTCCGAAAACGGTATATCCGTGCTTGCAATCGATTCAGGAATGATTTTGATATACATTATTCTGCCTGCCAATTCAAGGTTTTACACTCCCATTGGCCCGTGCCCTGCGCTTTTTGACGCTGAACCACCACATTCAGGATGTGGGTTCGCCGGTTGCGCTTGGCCGTTGCGACAATGCGGAACAGGTCCGACGATACGGTGATCAAATCGGCATCGATGGTGAGACCGCCGGCACCAGGAACCTGTTTGTACCAATTGGCGCTGGTGATGGTGTTGACAAAGGTCTCGTCGGCCATGGCAATCCGGTAGTCGGCCAGCGCCTGGGCCAGGTCATCATCTTCCGACGGCAGCAGCGCGGCCAAAACGTTCACGTCGGCGGTGGATATGTTGATTTTGCCGTCAAAGGCAAACTGACTCTCCCCCGAAGCGGTGGCACCGTAAACGGTGAGCATGGCCGAAAGGCCGGCGGCACCGCCGACTCCGTAATAGAGTTCAGGAAGGATCCCCTGCACCAGAGCCACTTCGCCCAGATGATCAAAAGGTCCGTTTTTGCAACTGTAGGGCGGTTCCAAACCTTCATAATAGTCGGACTCCGCGCCGGTAAGCCCGGTAATGGCTTCATTATCGCCATCATCGATCCAATCCTTGAGTGAATTAATGATCATATTGGGCTCACTGTCCGGAGGATCTTCAAATAATGAAAAGAGCCGGTCGAGAAGCCGCTCCCACAAACTGCGCTGACTGGCGACGAACTGGCGGCCCTCGGGAAACTTGACCAGGGCGTTGACCTGAATTTTACCGCGCTCATCCTCGATGCGCACGTCCAGCTCGCCGTCATCAAAAGGCATCAATCCCATCATTTCGGCCACTTTTTCGGGATTGGCCCAATCCTCCTGCAGGGTATCGGTGTTGTTGGTCTTGCGGTCGTTGATCAGCATGACCATGGCGGCGTGGACCCCGGAGGTGGCCATCTCCGAAAGCACCAGGTCGTCCCGAACCCGGATGGCGTCGCTGACCGAACTGCGGATGCGCTGATTGAGCGCCAGGCCGGCGCTGAGCAGCACGGCGACCACCCCGATGGCCACGAGGATGGCCACGCCGCGCTGGTTGTCGATCACACCGACCGATGGCGCTTTATTCACTGGCTTTGCGGTAAACATGCAATGGGATCCGTGTTGTGAACAAGATGGGCCGCGTTTCTGTGCCGACCTTCAAATGGACCTGAATGGCGCGCGGTGTGGCATAGTCATTGTCGGCCGATTCCGAGTCCCAGTTTTCGCTGGTTTCGTCCTCGGCATCCGTGTACTCGAATTTCAGATCGAGAAGATTCGCGCACAATATGGGGTCATCCTCGCTCTCCTCGAACTCGGGGAAGGGATAAAGATCGTCGGCACGGCGCAGCACCAGGGAGTCGTCGTCCAGCTGATCCACATAGTAAACGATCCGGCACACCCCCTGGCGCGGATCGCCATGCAAGGCCAGGTGGGCCAGGGAGGCAAACTGCAGCCGGCCGAAACGGGTTCCGCGGATATCGGTGGTTTCCCCAAGCAGCTGGTAGGGATCCGGTGGATCGTTGAACTCCGGTTTGGCATAGCGCGGGTAATCGCTGATGGTCAGTGCCTCCAGGTCGGTGGCCATGCGCGACAGACAGGTCCGGGCCGATGCAAAGACATCCACGTCACCGCCAACGGCATCGGTGCTGGAAAAAACCGCACGGAACGAGCCGAAAACCGTGGTGATCACCACGGCGAAAATAAAGATCGCCACCATGATTTCCAGCAGGGTGAAACCGCCGTTGGGCGCTTTTTTGCAAAATCGTTGCGGACGCGGATTACTCATACAGGTGCCTGTAGGTGGTGATCGCAAAGGTCGTTTCACCGTCCCCGTAATCGACGGTCAGGGTAATCCGTTTGAGGGTCGGACCGCCTTCCAGGATCAGATCGGAGACGACGGTTTCACTTTCCATCTGCCAGCGGTAGCCGGGATAGTCGTCACCGAAGTCGCCTTCGTCGATGGTCAGGTCGGCAAGGTCCTGAGTGTCGATTTCGGCCAGTTTCTGGCGGGCCAGAAGGGTCGCCACGGTATCGAACCGGCCGCGCTGATCCATGAACAAGGTCTGGCTGTGCATGCGGTAAACGGCCGTCAGGGCAATGGCCACCACGGCCAGGGCAACCATCACCTCCATGAGGGTGAATCCGTTTTGCGCGCCTTGCATGGGCGCACGCTTGTCATCCGGCCCGGGTATCGTGAGAGGCAAAATGACGGCGGCCGACATAAAGATACGTCCCCGGTGCACGGTTACCACGCCTGACTGCCCCGGACCAGCTGGATGCGGGAGAGGAACGGTTCGATGGAAAAGGCCAGCCGCTCGCCGTCACCGGCGCGCATGCGGATGATGGCCCGGTCCGAATAGCCCTTGGGATAAAAGGCGATGGAGATAGTGCCGCTGGACACGCGCTCGTTGCTGGAAAACGCCACATGATCCACGGTCATCCCGCTGGGCAGGCGATATCCGTCCTCACGGGCGGCAGCTGTTTCGGTTTCGGGCAGATCGGCTGCACTGACCCACAACTGACGGGTATCGGGAGAGACATTGAGCAGATAGGTCTTCTGATCGATCACCGCTTTTTCCTTGAGGTGCTGAACATTGGCGATAATCCAGCGTGCGGTTTCGTCGCTGCCGTCGGAGAACAGACCGGTTTCCAGACGCGGTATGGCCACCACCAGCATGATACTGATCAGGGCGGTAACCACCACCATTTCGACGAGGGTGAACGCGTGGTCGTTCATGGGGCAGATGGAGGGCCTGAAACGCGTGTGCATGCGGTTGCCTGTTGATACCGGGGGCGGAATCGGCCCCGGCCTGAATCCAATACGCATGGGCGTGCTGAGGCATCGCTTCCGGCGGATTACTCACTCTCCCAGCTGTTGATGTCCGCATCGTTGTCTTCACCGCCGGCTGCCCCGTCGGCGCCGTATGAGATAATGTCAAAGTCGTCGTGGATGCCCGGGCTCAGGTAAACAAAATCGTTTCCCCAGGGATCGTTCGGAACCTTGCCCTTTTCAAGGTAGCCCCCCTTGCGCCACTTTTTGGGGACATTGCCGGAAGAGGGTTGCTCCACAAGGGCCTGCAACCCCTGTTCGGTGGACGGGTACATGCCGTTGTCCAGTTTATAGAGCTTGAGCGCCGTGCCGATGCTTTCGATCTGCATGCGGGCCTTGAGTCGTTTGGCCTGCTCCGGGCGGCTCATGATGCGTGGAACGATCAGGCCGGCCAGAATGCCGAGAATGACGATGACCACCATCAGTTCGATCAGGGTGAAACCGCGCTTGTTATCCGTCATGGGCGCCAGGGAACGCTTCATATCTCCTCCGTCATCGGGTGCTGTCGTTGGTGTTTCAAATCAACGGGATGGATACTATCCCAATGTGTCTCAACAATCAAGGCGACAGTATGGATCCGCCAGGGCAATCGCATTTAACTGTTTTTCCATCCTTATCCCACCAACTGGTTCATCTCGAAAATCGGCAGGCAGATGGACAGCACGATGAACAGGACCACCACCGCCATGACCAGAATGATGACCGGTTCCAGCATGGCCATCATGCTCATGATCGATGCCTGAACTTCGTTTTCATAAACGTCGGCAATCTTGTAGAGCATGGGTTCCAGTTCCCCGCTCTGCTCACCCACCTGGATCATCTGGACGGCCAGATCTGGGAAAACGGTATCGGTCGCAAGGGATACCCCCAGTCCCTGGCCCCGCTCCACCTCAGCGGACGCATTTTCGATCAGATCGGAGATGATAACATTACCGGTGATGTTACGCACGATTTCCAATGCCGGCAGCATGGTCACGCCGTTTTCGAGCAGTGAGGCGAGGGTGCGGGCAAAGCGGGCCACGGCGATTCGTCTGAGCAGGGATCCTGCCACGGGCAGGCGCAGCAGGAACCGGTCGGTCACCACCAGTCCGTGTTCGGTTTTTCGAAACATGCGCATTGCCACCAGTCCGGCGGCCATCACGATGAGCAGCAACCACCAGTAGCTTTTGAACAGGTCGCTGGCAGCAAGCAGAAATCGGGTTGGTGCAGGCAGTGCCTGGTTCATGTCTTCGAAAATGGTGGTGATGTTGGGCACCACGAAGGTCATCAGGAAAAAGAGCACTATGGTGCCGATGACGGTCATCAGAATCGGGTAGGCCAGAGCGGTTTGAATGCGGGATTTCAGCTCCTGCTGTTTTTCCATGATGTCGGCCAGGCGCTGTAGAACGATCTCCAGGGTCCCGGACGTCTCACCGGCGCGGACCATGTTGACATAGATCTGAGAAAACACCGATGGGAAGTGTGTCAACGCCGAGGCAAAGCTGTTGCCCTCGACGATGGCGTCTTTGATCCGGGCGACGACCTTGGTGAATCCCTGGGTTTTGGTCTGGGAAACCAGGGTGGTCAGGGCCGAGACCAGTGGGAAACCGGCGCCGGTGAGGGTGGCCAGTTGGCGGGTCCAGAGGCTGACCTGGGCCGGTTTGACGCGGCTGAACAGCCCATGCAAGGCATCCATGCGGCTCTCTTTGGCGCTGGTGCCTTCGGTCACCTCTTTGACACTGACGGGAAAACCGCCCATGCCGCGGATCTTCTGCCGGGCGGCCTGGGCACCATCGGCGTCGATAATGCCGGTAATGGTTTTTCCTTTGGTGTCGAGAGCCTGATACTCGTAAACGGGCATGGCGATGTCCTGTCAGCCGGTGCGTGTCAGCCGGGCTGCGAAAAATCCGTCCATGTGATGAAGATGGGGAAATGTCCTTAGAAAACCGCGTTTGTCCAGGAACGGACGCAACACGGTTTCCGCTGCCGATTTTCTATGATCTATAGCAAAATTCGGGTGGTTTTTCAAAAAACGATCGACCACCGCTTCATTTTCTTCAGGTTCCATGCTGCAGACCGAAAACACCATGACGCCACCGACCCTGAGCAGCGGCGCCAGGTGCCCGAGAAACCGATGCTGCCGGTCGGCAAAGCGACGGATATCCTGTTTGCGAGCCACCCATTTGGCATCGGGGTTGCGGCGCAATACACCCAGTCCGGAGCAGGGGGCGTCGATGAGAATCCTGTCATATAGGGCGTGCTCGTCCGTCGGAAGGGCCCGGTTCAGGTCTGCCTGGCGGGTTTCGATGATTGTTGCCCCCAGACGCCGGGCCTCGTCGGCCAGGCGGGCCAGCTTGGCGGCAACATGCTCCAGGGCCACGATGCGTCCGCGGTTGTCCATCAGCTGTGCCAGGTGACCGGTTTTGCCGCCCAGTCCGGCGCAGGCATCCAGAACGGTTTCATCCGGTTGGGGGGAGAGAAGCAGGGAGACCAGCTGGGCCGCGGCATCCTGAACGGCAAACCGGCCGTCGATAAAGGCCTTCATCCGAAAAATCGGTTTCTTGAGCCCGTCCATGTGGACCGCGCCGGGCAGCCTCTCGATGGGAGCCAGCCTTTCGACATCACCGGCAAGGGCGGCGATCAGGTCGGGTAGGTCGTTTTTCAGGCGGTTGCAGCGTATGGTAATGGGAGGAATTTCGTTGGTCGAATCGGCCAGTTGTCGGGCCGCCTCAAGGCCAAGACGGTCGATCCAGCGCGCCATCAGCCAGTGCGGGGTGGATGTGGCCACCGCCAGATGGTCCACCGTTGAAACGGCTGCATCGGGCAGTCGGAAGCGGTCGGGCTCGCGCAGCGCAGTGCGCAGCAGGGCGTTGATAAAGCCGGCGGCCTGGGCCACTTTATGGGCCCGGGCCAGGTTGACCGCCGTATTGACCGCTGCTGATGGCGGTATGCGATCCATGAAAAGAATCTGGAAAAGGGCCAGCCGCAGAATATTGAGAACCGTGGGGGCCATTTTCTCTATCGAGCGGTCGGCGTATGCCGCGATCACGCTGTCCAGCCGCAGTCGCCAGCGCAGCACGCCATATACCAGCTGATTGAACAGGGCGCGGTCGCGGGGGGAAAGCCGCCTGCGACAGGAATCTTCCGCTTCCAGGATGGCGTCCAGGGTGGAACGGCCGGATTCCAGGCGATTGAGCACCGTCAGGGCGGCGCTACGGGCGTCAGGCGCCGGCCGGAAGTGGCGTGCCGAGGGCCTGCCCGAATGCATACGGGGAGGATGGGTCATTGCGGATCAACCCAGACAGGAACCGTCGGGCAGGCGGCAGCCACACAGAAAATCGTCAATCGGCAGGCGCTTTCCCGACTCGCCCTGAATCTCCTTGATGGCCAGGGCGTCTTTGCCGGTGGCCACGCGCAATTCTCCGGGGATACACTCCAGAATCGTGCCGGGCGGGACGCTGATGTCACGGTGCAGGACACTGGCGCGGAAGATTTTCAGGCGCATGCCGTCACTGAACGTAAAGGCACCGGGCCAGGGCGTCACGCCCCGGATCAGGCGGTCGATCGTTTCAGCCGGCTGGGACCAGTCCACCTGACCATCTTTTTTTCTGAGCATGGGAGCGTAAGTGGCCCGGGAATGATCCTGGGGCATACGGGGCAGGGTGCCGGACCGGAGCATCTCAAAAGTTCTCAGGATCGTCTCGGCCCCCATGCGGCTCAAACGGTCATGCAGTTCGGCGGCGGTCTCGGTGGGGCCGATGGGCGTGCGGTCCATGAGCAGAATATCGCCGGTGTCCATGCCCTTATCCATCATCATAGTGGTGATGCCGGTCTCCGCGTCCCCCTCGATAATGGCCCGATGAATGGGCGCCGCCCCACGGTGACGCGGCAGCAGTGAGGCGTGGATGTTAATTGCGCCCTGCTTGGGGATGTCCAGAAGCGACTGGGGCAAAATCTGGCCGAAAGCGGCCACGACGTACAGATCGGGAGCCAGATCGGCCATTTTGCGGTGAAACTCCTCGGTGCGGACCGTTTCGGGTTGCAGCACCGAGCAGCCAAATTTGAGTGCCGCCTGCTTGACCGGTGGTGGAGTGAGCTTGCGCCCCCGGCCTTTGGGACGATCCGGCTGCGTCACCACGGCCAGTATCCGGTAGCCTCTTTCGTGAAGGGCGGCCATCGGGGGAACGGCAAAATCAGGAGTCCCCATGTAGACAATGGTCAATGGGCGGCTCACCGTTGCTTCATTTCTTTCATGACCCGGCGTTTGTACATCTGACGCTTCAAGGCGCTGATGCGGTCAATGAAAAGGGTTCCGGTCAGATGATCCATCTCGTGCTGGATGACGATGGCCAGCATGCCCGCCGCTTCGAAGCGCAAGGGGTTGCCGTCGCGGTCCACTCCTTCCACCAGAATCTGTTCCGCCCGTTTGACGTTGGCCCGAAAGTCGGGCACGCTCAGGCAGCCTTCGTTTTCGGAAATGATCTCTCCCGCCTGCTCGATGATGCGCGGATTGATCAGCACTTGCAGGTCATGGCCATCCTCCCGGGTAGCGATGTCGTAGACCAGAAAACTCTGTCCAATGCCCACCTGCGGCGCGGCCAGTCCGATCCCCGGGGCGGCGTACATGGTTGTTGCCATGTTTTCGATAATGGTCTGCAGAGCTCCGTCGACATTTTCAACCGGAACGGTCTGCTGTTTGAGGAATTTGTCTGGAAATGTCAGTATGTCTAACACGGTCACGGTGTTCAACCTTTTGGATAGCGTGCGAGTGTTTTTATGAAAAATTCGCTGGGAGCTCACTCGAAATGGAGCGCCAGGATTTTCCGGGCATCAACAATATCCTGCTGGATCTGTTCGATCAGTTCGTCGATTCCGGAGAATTTTTTCTCATTCCTCAATCGCTGCACGAAATCGACCATGATGCGCTGGTCGTAGATATTCTGATTGAAGTCGAGAATATGGACCTCAACTGTGAATATGTGATCGCCGAAGGTGGGACTGAAGCCGATATTGGCCACCCCCTGATAGCGCTTGCCGTCGCATTCGACAATGACAGCGTAGACACCCAGTTTGGGACACAACTCATCCTGCAGGACAATATTGGCGGTGGGGATACCCAACAGCCTACCCCCCCGGTCACGGCCGTGGGCCACGGTCCCGCGGATCTGGTAATTGCGCCCCAGCATGCGCGAGGCGGAGATAACGTCGCCCTCCATGACCAGCTGGCGGATACTCGTACTGCTGATCCGGGCATTTTTTTCGCGGACCGACTGGATCCAGTCGGCAACGACCACGGAAAAGCCCATCTCTTCGCCAAATCGTTTGAGAAGTTCCACATTGCCTTCACGGTTGTTGCCGAAGGTGTAGTCTTCACCCACCACAATGGCTTTCATACCGATCCGCCGAATCAGTACCTCCTCAACAAAGGTTCGTGCGGACAGGGCGGCGAATCCCATGGTAAAGGGAATGCAGATCAGGACGTCGATGCCGGCTTTTTCGATCAGTTCGGTTTTCTGTTCGTTCAGTGTGATCAGCGGGGGATGGCCGTTGTTGGTGATCACCCGGATCGGGTGGGGGTCAAAGGTAATGGCCACGGCAGTACCGTCCATGGCGTCGGCCCTTTCGATCACCTCATGGAACAGGGCCTGGTGGCCAATGTGAACACCGTCGAAATTACCTATTGTAATTACCGCGGATTTAAATGGTTCAGTGATGGAATTGATGTCTTGGATAATTTTCATGATCTTTCAGTTTTCTGTAAAAATGAGCTTGACACGAAAAACAAAAGACTATAGTTAGTGCATCTTCAGTTTGAAATCAACCTTTTTGAATTCATTCTGAAACGTGCCGAAGTGGCGGAATTGGTAGACGCGCTAGGTTCAGGGTCTAGTTGGGGTTCCCCAGTGGGAGTTCGAGTCTCCCCTTCGGCACCAACAAAAATCACCATAAGATGCCGTTTTTATTTGCATAAAGCACAAATAAGGCGGCATCTTTGTTTTTTATAGATAAATATAATAAAAACAAAATCTTATCATTTTTTTGTCGAAAATTGGCGCGTTATTAACGCGTTATTGGGCAATATACATGCCAAAAACGAGGAGATCGGTACGTCATTAACGCACCGATCCCCTGTTGACATCTCCAATTTTGTCGGTCTCAGAGTCGTAGAGCTATTTCTTCCCTGACACTCTCTTCACTTGGATTACCTTTCCCAGCCCATCTTCGTACAAACCCCGCAACGTGTCATCGCGGATATCGTAATACCTCTCAAAGGCTTTGTTGGTTTTATGGCCCGTTCCTTCCATACATTCTGACTTGGACCGCCCGCACTCGTTGCGCCAGTGGACGACAGTGCTGTGTTTGGTGCCCGGGTAAAGGGAAACGCTGCTGATTCCCAAGACCTTACAGGATCGGCGCCAGACGTTTGCAAGGTAATCCCTTCCGAACGGGCTGCTGGGCTTTGCTGCGCCGTTACCGGCGGCGTGCCTGAAAAGCGGCATCTCTGGAAAAGATTTAGGAAGCCCCTTCAACAGGTCCACGTGGTACCCGACCAGTGGCAGGTATTTCGGATGCCCCTCCTTCGGATCCTCGATGTGGAGCCTTGCCATTTCGGCGTCGAAATAGCGTTCCTTGCATCGTATCAACTCCCCTGGGCGCACCTTGGGATAAGTGGCCAGAATGGAGACGGCGATATAGATCCGCGGGTTTTTTTCCCACGTGTCCTCGTAGATTTTTTCGAGAACCTCTTGCTGGCGCTCCTTCCGCAACACCTGGCGTAATCTCGGTTCTGCCTTGATTTCAGGAAATTCCGGCATCTGGTCTTGTGTGATCTCCCGGCGCTTCAGCAACCAGCGCCAGAATGTGACGTATGTGTCAATGATTCGCTTGACGTAATAAGGGGATTTGCCGGAGTCGAGAAGGTCGTTTTGGAGGTCTTCGATTTCAGCGTAGCCAATCTGTTTGACATTCCGACACTTCCAGGCATCCACGCCGAAGCGCAAGCGCTGTTCGTATTTCTTGATCGCCTTGAGGTGTTTTTTCGCTTTGAGAAAACGCGCGACCAAGTTTTCGAAGCCGAGGGGTTCTTCAACCCTATGGTCGCGAATATCGAAGGTACCCCGGTCCTCTTCGTACCGGTATCCGGTCAACCTGCGGTAGGCTATCCTGTAGTCTGAAAAGTTGCGGGTGAGGTTGCCAAATCGGACCACCATCCGTGTCGCATGGATTTGCGGGTGGTTGGGGCACCAGATACCATTGGGCTCGAAATGCCGGAGTTGCTCGCCGCAAAGTGCACAATGCTGGTTCGTGTAGATTCCGCCGCGCATGGACACCCCTCCTGGTGAGGTTGTCATGGCAGAATACATCATTGATGGGCGGCGGGTCAAGGTTTGCTCGCTTATCGGTCTGTGCCAGAGTGATCCTTTTGTTGCTGTTTTCTCTGGGGCCAACAGATTTCATGGCAAGATGGTTTCACTGCAATAGAACGGCTTTCGGTCCTGACTGGCGATGACACTACATCGCAATGCTATTAACGGCCTTCGTGACCTCATTTTTCAATTGAGATATGCGTTGCTTGGTAAGCCCCAGGCCCTTTGCCGTGGCGGTGCCGGTCAAGTTTTCATCGAGGGCGCGCTCCAGAAAGCATTCGAATTTCGGGATGGATTTTATCAGCAGTTCTACAATCTTTTCCCGGGCCTCATCCTGTTCCGGCGAGCTTTGGGATTGCCCCCAAACCAGATGGACATCCTCTTGGGTTATTTCAAAATTGAGTTCCTCGAAGTAAACCTCCCTGCCGTTGGATTTCATGGACAGTTCTTTGAATTTCGAGTCAATGTGTATCCAGGTCCAGGCGATCAGGCCGGCCTTGTCAGTATCGATCTTCCAGCGGTTCGCCGCTTTTAGCGCCGCCAGGTAGCCTTCCTGCATGAGGTCTTCCCATTCGTAATTTTTGATGTAGGGCCGGTATTTCCGGATCTTCGATTTGATGATGGGCTCGATCTGTTTCAAAAATTTTTCCATGATGCCTGACGGTTTCTTGAGTCTACGCTCCAGGAGTACCGGTTCCCTCTCTGTATAGTAATAGGCGGCAGGGTAAATTTCCGGATGGCATTGCCGATCCGGCAGAACTTCTCAATCGGTGACGTATCGTAAAAGCACACCGCGCCGGCTCTGGATGGATGGACAGGCAATGGACCTTATCCATTTGCGACTGCTAAAAGCAGGTGGTTCATTTGCTGAGAAGATAGTAGCTGCGAACAAGAACGAGCGCGCGGATAACGATGGTATCGCACGATGCGTGCCATGGTGGTAACGCTTTGTAATGGCAGCTAAATGAGAATTTATGGAAGTGAAAGGGGTTTAATTCCGGGCTTGTATCGGAAGCGTTGCAGGAAAAAAACGATGGCGGGCTGATTTTTTCTGTTGAGCTGCAATGACCTCAAGGGATAGCAGTATTAAAAATTGTCCTGCCATCCCTGATGGGCGAACCGAAAACACTTTTGCCGATTCACTTCACGACATAGACACGGCAAATCCGGTCGCCGTCGTTGGCGTTGTATCTATATTCTTGCGAGGCATCGAATTGTCTGTATTTTGCCAATGAGCCGGTATCGATTCCCAATATTTTTGCCGTCCGGGACTGATTGTTATGTGTTTCGGACAGGACATGATTGCAGATTTCGCTCCTGAAACGGTTGACATGCTGCTTTAGCTCGATCTTTTTGTGACCCTCTGCGTTGACGCTGTTGATATCCCAGGAAAAGAGGACTTTGCTTTTCAGGCTGTCAGGAAAGACGCCTCCGGCTGCATTTGCAGCGCTGTCCGCCGGCTCCAGGGTGTAGTTGGAAAACCGGATCCATTCTTTTTTCAGCGTTGTTGCTTCGTGGTCTTTGCGTGATTCGACCATGGCGGTACGGATCACATGTTCAAGTTCACGAACGTTTCCGGGCCAGTTGTAATTTTCGAGCAATTCAAGTGCATCCGGTGCGATATCTTTTATTTTCGAAAATCGTCTCGATGTTTTTCCATCCTCTGTCAACATGGCCGGGCAACGGATCCCCGAATTGTTTTCCCGGATGAAATGGTTAGCCAGCAGTTTGATATCTTCTTTTCTCCGCCGCAAGGGCTTGAGTTCTATGATATATTCCGAGATGCGGAAAAAAAGCTCGGTTCGAAAGGATTCAAGGTTCAAAAGCTCATGGGGCGATTGGGTGGTAGCCGAGATAATGCGGATATTCACCTCTTTCCTGTCCTGGACACCGCCACCCACCGGATTGACAACCGGTATTTCCAGCAGGTTCAACAGCATGATTTGGACTGCCGGGTGGGCTGTCGCGACCTCATCAAGAAATAGGGTGCCGTTGTCAGACTCCAGAACAATGCCATCGTTATTCTTGGTTGCTCCGGTGAACGCATGCGCCACATGACCGTAAAGCTGACTTTGGGCAAGAGTCGGCACAAGGGCGCCGATGTTGGTTCTTCGAAAGTGATGTTTTTTACGCTGAGGGTGAAGGTCGTGGATGATATTGGCGACCATCGTTTTTCCGGTGCCGGTCTCGCCGGTGATCATGACCCTGGCATCGGTGGGTGCCACTAGCTGGACCATCTCTTTTACGTCCTTGATCACCCGGCTTGCGCCGATCAACTGTTTTAAGGGATCTTTTGAAGCTGCGTCGTATTGCAAGGTACCGCCTCCTTTCCTTAATCAAGCTACAGTGGCACAGTCTTCGACCAAAATGTCATAAGCACGCATGGCCGTTTCGAAAGATTGGATGCATTTATTCTTGTATTCATCCATTTCCCACCAACTGCAGTCCAGTTCGCATTGTCTTTCGCGCCACATGTATTTCAGCCACACCTCCATTCTTTCCACCTGTTGGATCACGTTGGGCTGATTCCTGGCTTCACCGTCATCTTCGATTTTGGGAAGAAGAATGGGTTCGACCTCAAAATCCCCGTCATTCCAAAGACATTGAAAAATTAGATGGATGGTCTGTTCGGTGGGGAACCAGCGCTTGCGAAGGGAATATTCGAGAAACGGAACCGAAAACCGCAACAACTCGGACCGTGGTTTTGAAAAGCCTTTTGATTGAATGATCTCAAACTCTTCCGGAAACCAGATTTCAATGAATGGATGGGTTGCGCACCTGTCGATATCCTCTTTTTTACCGCCCGCTTCAATGGTTCCAACGACAAGATCTTCTTTACCGGAGTAATCGAGCATTTTTTCCGCAGCCCTTTTGGCCTCATCCGAATAAAAGAAGTCGGCTGCCCACAAAAACACATGGCTGCGTGGTTGATAAAGCGTGAGCGCCTCAGAAAGACCGGCTTGCCATCTGCTGCAGGTGTCAAAACTTAACACCGGCAACAACGCATACAATTCCTTATCATATTCAAGGTGAACCAAATCCTGCCAGCGTTCGGAGGATGGCGTGGCAACCACATGAATCCTTTCCTCATTGACGAAAAAATCGAGCCAGCACTCGATATTCTCTATGTGACGGTGTTGATATGCACCCATGGTGGACGGACAATTCAAGACCAGTGCACTATCAATCATCTTCTTTGTCTCCTTTCCCCGAGCATTGCTGTCGCGCAATGATTGCGCAAGCCGGCCTGACAACGTGCAGGTGCCGTCATTTGAAAAAGGTCGCCATGTCCGTAAACCCGTAAAGTGCAACCGAATGGAAGGCAATGGACTGGCCGGTGGTTTTTTTTGTGAAAATTTCCTCTAGCCCACCAAGATCCTTTCTGCACACGTCTGCAAGATCGGGGTCTGCAAAATATCCCAAAGAAACATGGGGATTGAATGCCCTATGCAGATTCATATCCAGTAAAACCCCGACCTTGTCGTTTAATTTTTTTCTCTCATCGAGCATCCGATCCAACACGGCCGCCGAGGCGTTGTCGGCGGGCGATAAGCGGGCTACCAGCGCCCTGTTGGACCAGATGGCCAGTTTTTCAAATCGAAAACCGATATTCCAATCGTTCTTGGCGGCAAGCTTGGATGCATTGACCGTTTCCGTCACCTTGGCAGCCGTTGCAAACGATTCCGGGAACCCTTGCAGGTAGGTTTCCAACTCCTTGCGGTGCGAGGCGGTGACGCCGATGATATTGCCATCGTTTATCCCGTCCCAAATGGTGACGTGATAGGATTCATAGGGAAGCGTGCAGAACAAGCAGGTGTTCATCAGCACTGCCGGCCTCATCGTTTCCATGGCTTCCGCCAGGGCCCTGTAAAGGGACAGGTCGGGGTCACCATAGACATCACAGGCTACCTTTTTCAGATTTCCCATGGGTTCCAAAGCGTTTCCCGGACTGTCGAACAACAGGGAAAATCCGTGATACGGTGCCCAAACGGGTTCAAAGCTTGCGATTTTTTCATTGGAAATCAAAGTCATCGCCCCCCTCCTTTCTTTTGCTTAGCAGGTTGAATGAAGAAAAAATGCCGGCAATTATTTCCGGTGTATGGCAATGATATGGTTCATATTGTGTGCCAAGCGGATAAGTTGCCGCCATCACGAAATAAAGGAGTTTGGGGCATGGGTAATTGATACCAATTTGACGAAAAAATAGGTGGATTTGTATGAAAAAATCAGAAATCAGCCTAAATTTTTTATAGCGGTGGTTTTTCAGAGTTGTCAAACCAAAATCGGGGGAATGTTGAAAAAGGAGTTCAGGGGAAGGATCTCATCTCCAAAATTTCACCGTTTAATTCCAGTCGCACCTTCTCTCTGATCCTGACAATATCCCTGTCCCTGCAAGGTGCATCGGTGTAAATGGTGCTCTTTTGTCCGATGAACCGCCGGGAACAGACAAAACGGTGCATGGGCAGATGAGATTTGAGCAGCAGGGCCGGCAGTTTCTTTGACGATCTGGACAGGGCTATCGTAATCCCGGAAAGATGGTGTTTGACGGATGAAATATAAAAATGCATCACCCGTCCCGTCCGATAGATTGATTCTTCGGAAAAAACCCAGGCGCATCTTTTCAAGGTTCCCGTTGCGCCGTTAAGATCCACCTGAACACAATCGGCATAGCGTTTTCGAATCACGCCTTCGATGACCTGCCCGACCTGGTTTTTCCAGATCGAATACTCATCTTCGGCTTTCATCCTTTCCAATATACGAATGAAAAGCGGACGGACTGTCTTTTGCACAGGTTCGGGCAACGACGCCAATGAAAAGGTGACCGGCAGGATGTCATGTTCGAGGACCTCGGATTCAAGGCCCATTTTCTCGATAACCCTTTTATGTTGAGGCATGCGAAAAACGATATTGGCTGTCATTGAATCCAGATCCACAAGACAATCGGAGGCCTTATAGAAATTGCGCATCGCGGTTTCCATGGACAATGCCAGCGCTCTTTTGGCCGTCTCCGGCAGCACGCCCAGCGCATCCACAAGCTCTTCATAGCCATCAATGGCTTCGATATTCATCATTCCTCTCATTATCGTTTTATTCCAAGGCTGATTTTACCGCCCCTTCAATATAAAGCCACAGCTAACCAAGCGATCGCCTTTAAACAGAACATAGGCCCACAGTAAAACCGGCACGCATTGACAGGAGAGAAACAATGACAAAACAGGAGACCCCACCCGATACCCAGGGAGAAAAAGAAGCAAAACCGGCCGCAAATGAAAAACGGCCCACCAGACAGCGAACCAAAACAGACTATGTGGAGCTTGCCAAAGAGAGAAACGCCCGGGTGATTTTGCACAACACCCCGGACACCTACCCGCTCACGGACATGGCCCGTTATGCGGACCAGGGCATCCGGCGGTTGAGAAACCGCATCATGATATCCCTGGCGCCCAAAGAGGCCCTGCCGCTTCTGGACGAATACAACGATGCGCTCGTCCAACTCCACACGGTCGTATCGAAAATCTGTGCGGTTACCAACGTAAGGTACCGGACTCCCCGGGCATTAGCACAGATCCTTGGCGAACAGACACCCGAGGCGGCGGACAAGGCAAAAGCGGCAGCGAACCATCCAACCGGCCCGATGGAAAAATGACAAATTGACGGTGTCCCATGAAATTCCATCTGTTTAAAAGAAAGCAAATTCCCCGAAAAATCGAGCTTGACGATCTGGCGCGCGCCTTCTGGCAGGATTCACCCATCGATAAAGCCTTCTTTGAAGAACCCGATCATGGCCATCCATCAACGGCACCGGACTGGAAAACCGATGCGGTCCGGGATTTCTGGCTCCAATACATCCGGCCCTTCAAAAAAACCATAACAGCACCGGTATTGAAGACCATCCAGAACCTGTTGATGGAACTGGAAACCATGGCGCCCTGTCCGTCGGTATCGCAAGCAGACGATGAGATCCCCCGACAATACCTGGCATTGTCGGGCATCGCTTTGATGGACCACGCCTTGAATGTCAGCCGGGAGGCGGTCGATCTGTTGAAGGCCAAGGAAAACGATTTTCAGATGCGTGTGGGCAAACTCCTGATCGCGGCTCTGACCCACGATGTGGGCAAACACCCGTCCGCACGGATTGCCCATATGCCCCATTCCTATAACAGCGCCATGTGGCTTCAGCAACGCATCGGGCATTTAAAAGACAGAGAACAGATCATCGAAGCGGTTCGACTTCACCATGCCGGCGGCGGTTCATGCAAAACCGCACCTGCCAATCCCATCCTGTCCATCCTGATGCAGGCCGACCGGATTGCCCGGCAAAAAGAGCTGGCCAATCTGGCTTTCGAAAAGCAAAGGCAACATTCCGGCAATCAGGAGCGGCAGCATTTACCGGAGAACAGGATGAGAAGCGATTCGGACCATGGTGAGGAAAAAGAGGCGCATTGGTTCTCCAAAGAGATGTTCCTGGAGGATCTGCACTCACAGATCAGCGTCATGGGGTTTGACGCATTCCGCCATAAAGGTCGTGCCTACTTCTCGCCATCTATCATAAAAGGCGCGCTCAATCGCCTCAGGCGGCAGCGCGGCCTTTCCGATATCCGTTCGGGAGCCCAGATCCGGAAGATCCTATCAATGCATGTGCCGGAGGTCGCCAATGAAAAATGCCGGCTGCGGTTCAAGCAGAATTTCAAACCCATGAAAAGGTGGTTCTATATTTTCCCGGCATCATTGTTAGGCGCATCGGAGAAGACCGACCCGGACATCCCCAGGGACCGGAAAGGCCGATGGTTAAAGGGCATCGACCGGATTCAGGCACAACCCAACCAATGTCCCGAAACGAAATCCCTGCGGTTCCGGGACAAACAAGGTGAGAAAATGAAAACCGTCCTGTCGATCGTTCTGTTTTTGTCGACCGCCGTTTCTTATTCGCATGCGCTTGCCAGGGACACGGCTGCGGCCACGCACATCATCGGGCAGAAGAACCGTCAGCATGAATACGGGCCAGCAAGGGGGATGGAAAGGCCTGCCTATGTGATTACACCAACGGCTGCTGCCGCCAAGGCCGCCACGTCCCGCATACGGCAAAACAGGCCTGATCGTCCCGTCAAGAAGACTTTTGTCATCTATTTCGATTTCGGTTCCAGCGAACTTGAGCGATCCCAGAAGCAAAAGCTTTACCGGCTTGCCACTATTATCGGTAACCGGCCGGCAGTCAGCGTAACCGGATATACCTGCCCGACGGGGCCGTTTGAAGCCAACCGACGATTGGCCCGGGAACGGGCGCAAACGGTCGCAACCTGGCTCAAAGAGCACGGCATCGAGGTGCGGCAGGCCGCGGGCAGACCCGAATGCTGCTATGTCTCCGATACCCGGCCGGCCGAAAACCGAAGAGTGGAAATCGTCTTTTAACTACAATCAACCAACCCGAAAAGGAGGTCCCCATTCATGTCCCGATTCACAGAAACGATGAAAAAGGCCAGCGCAAAAAAGAATCTGATCATCACGGCGGGCATTGTCCTGGGCAGCGCCGCATCGGCGGCGGCCATCACCGCGCCGACCGGTCCCACGGACTTTGCCTGGGATGTGTATGACATCGGCGTCAACAGAATCCTGAACGGTCCCATCGGTTTTGTCGCCGGCGCCGGCGCCATGGTGGCCGGGGCCGTGGCCGCCATTCAGCAGAAGATCGCCATGGCTGCACTCGCGATTCTCGGCGGGGCGGTGCTGCTCAATGCCGATTCGATGATCACCAGTCTCGGAATGGTTTTTTAAAGGAGCGCGAAATGGCAGAAAGGTTCCCGCAATACTTGTCCGCACCCGTGCAGGTGCTCTGGTTCGAAACCGACGAGCTGGCCATCATCATCCTGTTTTTCCTGCTGGCCTCCATCTTTCACGGTGTTTTGTGGATATTGTGCATTGCGGGACCCTTTGCCTATTCAAGCCTCAAGAACAGGTATCCGTCCAGCTTTCTTATGCACATGCTCTATTTTTCTGGAATCAAGCGCTTGAAAAATTATCCCACTTCCTTTGCCAACACTTTTTCCGAATGACGGCCATGCACATTAAAAAATTCATAAACAAATTCGACAACCTGAAGGCAGAAAACAGACTGCTCAAATTCGTGATCATCGTCATCGGCATCGGATGCGTCGTCTCCTCGATCCTGTCGCTGCAGGCCGTAAAGTACCAGAAGGTGATCATCCTGCCGCCGGCGGTGGACAAACGCATTGTTATCCGGGGCAGCAGCGTGAACGCGGAATATATCGAGCTGTTCTCAAAATATGCCATGGGGCTGCTGCTGAACTACACCCCCAGGATTTACGACGACCAGATCAATGACCTGCTCAAACTCACCTCGCCCGGGTACTATCCGGCCCTGAACCGCAAACTGATCGAGATGAAGGAGAATGTGAAACGGCTTGCCATCACCAGCATGTTCTATCCGCACATCCTTCGCATCAATCAGGAAAAACAGGAGATCAAAATCCTGGGGCTGCGGATTCAGACCGCCCGAAGCCAGGAGATCGAGCGCGAGGAAAAAATCTACATGCTCAACTATCAAATGATCAACGGGAGATTCTATGTCGATGGCATCCAGGAGATCGAAAAAAAGTAAACCCCGGCTTATCTGGTTTCTGCTGGCGCTGTTGGCACCGGTTTATGCGGTTGCCAGTCCGCAGAGCGGGCAGACCCGGTATTGGATCCGGATTGCCGACAAACAGGACAACCTGGCCGCTGTCCATGATCTTATGGCCGGCCTGTCCGATGAAATCGAAAAAGACGAACTTCGCATCTGTATGGACAACAGTGAATATGTGCTGGTTCATACCGGCGCCGCGGATCCGGATGCGGCCTTTTTGATCAGGGAGAAAGTTTCCCAGCATCTGGGCGCCAAGGTTCATACGGCCATCGTCCATTATGATCCGGCCCAGTGCTTTGCCACCGCCCACTTTTTGAAAAAGGCGGCCGGGAAAACACCCCCGCCCATGCCGACGACGGCCGCAAAACAGCAAAAGGCCCCCAAATCCCGTCCATCGGTTCATATCTATCCGGACATCGCCGGACACACCCGAAAAAAGGGCGGCAGACTCGAGACCACCGACCATGCGACGGTGCTGTCCAAATCCATGGTCCAGGTCCTGCCCGAACTTTCCACCCAGGTTTATCTGAGCAATCTGGATATCAACAGGGTCACCTGCATGGGCAACCGGCCGGTCAAGGATGTGGTCTTCTCCGCTGAAAAGGGCGTCACCGCAAAAATCAACGGCAGCAACGCGTTTATCAAGCTTCAGATGCACCGGGACAATCCGTCCGTAAAACCCCAAGCCGTCGAGGATCCGGTGGAGCTGTACGTGGTGTGCGGAAGCGCCGGCGATGTGTACACCGTTATCGGAGTCCCCAAAAAGATACCGGCCCAATGGATCCAGCTGGTTTCGAAAACCGGGGATGTCAAAAGGAACCTGTCTCTGTTCGAGGGCAAAGACTTTGAAAAAAAGGTCGTTACCCTCGTCAAGCAGGCCTGGACGGGAGAATATCCCGATTCATACGCCATCGAAGATATTGACCGCCGCCTGACGATAGAGGGCCTGGCGTGGCTCGACATCACCCTACGCCGGACGGTGGATGTCGATGGCGAGGGGTTTCGCATCAAGGAGTATGCGCTGCTTGTAAGCGATAACGCGGCTGAAGCGCATTACGGCATCCGTGAAAAGCAGTTTGTGCTGCCCCGGTTGTCCGAACATCCTTTGGCCATCACCCTCGACGGCCTGATTGTCCGGAAAGAAACGCCAACCCGCCTGTTTATCGTTGAACGATCGGAACAAGAGCCGCGCATCGGCATCGGCAGGCCGACCACCAAGTAGAGGCAATTTCTCATGAAAGAATTCAACAATGCAGACCAGATCAAAGATCCCGGCAGAGCAGGCACCCTGAAAGCCAGATTTGCCGCCTTGCATCCGGACACCAAAAGAAAGGCCGCCACCGGCGTCATCATTGCCGGACTGATGAGCCTGTTTGTCGTCGGCTACTACCTTAAGCGGCAGGAACCGGTTGAGGAAAGCGCCGAAGCGCCCGTCGAAGAGGTCCGCATGGATCAAAACGTGCTCGAAAAGTCCCTTTATGCCAAGACCGAAAAGCTTCTGGTGGCCCAGAAGAAAGAGACCGAAGCGCTGAAAAAGGCCATCAAGGCCATCCGGTATACCCTTGAGCAAAACCCCCAGATTGTCCAGGTACCGGTCCCGGAAAAAGAGGTCCCCAAAGAGCCGACGCCCAAAGAAAACGACATTGCCATACCCGAACCGCCGCCCATGGAAAACAAGGCCGCCGGCGATGGGGTCCCGAAAAATCTTTTTAACACCATTGCCCCGCCTGTGCCCCGGGATGCCGGTGCGGCCCGGTTTGTCGGGGGCATCGAGATGATTCAGGTCGATCTGGCCCGGCCGGATGAGAAGACGACGGCTGGCAATAAAAAAAAACAGATCTATTTGCCCCCTTCTTTCATGGCGGCGACGCTGCTTTCGGGAGTGGCCGCGCCCACGACCAACGCCGCCAAGGCCAATCCCCTGCCGCTTCTATTCCGGGTAAAGGACCTGGCCGTGCTTCCCAATAAGGTCAAGGCCAACCTGAAAGGGTGTTTCGTCATCGGATCGGGCATCGGCAACCTGGCCGACGAGCGGGTCCACATCCGACTGACCACCTTGTCGTGCGTGGCCAAAAACGGCGACGCGGTCATCGATCAGGAGGTCAAAGGCTTTGTGGTGGACGAGGACGGCAAAGTGGGGCTCAAGGGCCGGGTGGTGGCCAAGATGGGGGTCCATATCGCCCGCACGGCCCTGGCCGGGTTTATCGGCGGCATGGGAGAGGCCCTGGGCGATTCGACTCGGACAAACACCCTCAGCGCCCTGGGACAAACCCAGTCCACGTTTACCAGCACGGATGCGGAAAACATCGCCAAAGCCGGCCTCGGAGAAGGCATATCGTCGGCCACCAAAGAACTGCAGAAATTTTACCTGCAACTGGCCGAACAGACCCTGCCGGTCATCGAGATCGGCTCCACCAAGGATGTGACCCTAGTCGTCAGCGAAGGCGCCGGCCTTAACATCATGGAAAAAGGACAAAACGATGCTGCCAAAAATGACGATGCCCCTGTGCATCCTTTTGCTGGGCTGCCTTTTATGCGCATGCCAATCGGTGTTCAACCCGTACGATGACGCGTTTCAATGCCCTGACGTGGATGAAGGCACCTGCACCGGCATACCCGATGCCTATCGCCGGAGTCTCGATGAAAACCCGCCGGCGGATCTCCCATGCGATGACTGCACGGCTGCCGTGGAAAATGACATGCCGGACGAATCCGGGCAGGCAACGCCCGCCGATGCCAGGCGCATCTATCTGCAAAAACGATTCGAAAAGCTCCGCGCCCTGATCGCAGACGACCACCCGCCCATTGTGGTGCCTCCGGAAGTGGTCAGGGTCCTGGTGCTGTCCTATACGGGCAACGAAAACGAGATGTTCGGATTCCGGTACATCTACTTTTTCGCAACCGAGCCTGCCTGGCTGTTGTCCACCACCATTGAAGAGAATCCGGGAGACGATTGATGGGATTGAGAAAAATGATATTCGGCACCCACGGCATGACCCATGACGATATTTCCAAGATGACCTTCAGGACGCAGTTTTCCGAGTTTTTGCCCTACAGGGCCTATGATCCTGAAAGCCGGTGCTACCATAACATGGACGAATCCATCGGTTTCCTATGGGAATGCGTGCCCCTGGTGCACGCCGATGACCAGATCTTCGATATCCTTAGCGGCCTGCTGAACTCGGTGTTTCCCGAAGGCACGGTCCTGCAGTTCATCCTGTACGCCGACCCACATATCAAGCCGGCCATGGATGAATACCGGCGCATCAAGATCAGGAGCAACGAATTGTCGGAAAAGACCACCGGCAACACCGCGGACTTTTTCATATCCGGATCCAAGGGGGTCGATAAGCTGCGGGGAACTCCGGTAAGAAACTTCAGGCTGTTCGTGGCGCTGAAGCTTCCCAAAGATAAAAAGGACAGGATTAACTACCTGGACATCAGAGACAGCGTCCATGAAACCTTGAAGGGCATCTACCTGTCCCCCCGGCTGATCGCACCGGACGTGCTCATATCCATGCTTTCCAAGGTGTTCAACGGCACCGCACACGAAACCCGCGGCTATGACACCAACCGCGAGATCAACAGGCAGATCATCCTGAGCGAAACGCCGGTCAGGTCCAAATGGGACCGGATTCTTCTGGGCGACAAACACCTGCGCTGCATGACCGTAAAAAAGATGGTGGACCAGGTGGACGATCTGACCTTCAATTATCTGACCGGAGATATCTGGGGCGTTCAAGGGGACAACAACCAGATCAACGTGCCGTACCTGTTCACCGTCAATGTCATCTTCTCCCCCCTGGCCGCCAAGCTGCACGCCAAGTGCAATTTCGTGCTCCAGCAGCAGGGCGTGGGCAGTTTCGCGCCCTCCCTGCAGCGCAAAAAGGACGAATACATGTGGGCCACGGGCCAGATCGAGCAGGGGGTCAGCTTCGTTCGCATCATGCCCATGCTCTGGCATTTTGCCGATTCGGAGCAGCAATCCCGGGAGGCGGCCGCCCGGGTCAAACGCATCTGGCAGTCCCGGGGGTTCGTGATCCAGGAAGACCGCGGAATTTTGAAAATCATGTGGCTGGCCGCCTTGCCCTTTGGCCTGTACACCCATGACCGGGCGGTGGACTATATCGACCGGGATTTTATCTGCCAGCCCAAGGTGGCCGCCCGGTGCCTGCCCATCCAGGCGGACTTCAGCGGGGGCTGTGCGCCGTACAATCTGTTTGTGGGCCGCAAGGGCCAGTTGATCAGTTTTGACCTGTTCGCGCCGGTTTCCGAGAATTTCAACGCCCTGATTACCGCCACCAGCGGTTCCGGAAAAAGCTTTCTGACCAATTCGATCTGTTACAACTACTACACGGCCGGTTCGCTGATCCGGATCGTCGATATCGGCGGCAGCTATAAAAAGCTGTGCAACATCGTCGGCGGCAAGTTCGTCAACTTTTCCAAGCAGTCCGACATCCGGCTCAACCCCTTTACCAACATCATCGATATCGACGAGAGCATCCAGGCGGTCAGCGCCATCATCGCCCAGATGATCTATTCCACCAGCCGGCAGGTGCCCACCGAGACCGAGATCACCCTGATTAAAAACGCCGCCTTGAATTCTTTCCACGAACACGGCAACGACGCCGATATCGACCGGGTATACGAGTACCTGAAAGAGCCCTCCAAAACATCCGAAGAGCTGCTGGATCTCGAGTGCGGCGAGGACAACTCCTGCATCAAGGATATCAAGACCCTGTCGGCCCAGCTGGCCTTTAACCTGAGAAATTTTACCTCCCTGGGCAATCTGGGGGTATGGTTCAACGGACCGGCCAACCTGGATATCGCCCATGACGATTTCGTGGTGCTGGAACTCGAGGAGCTCAAATCCCAGACGGAGCTGTTCAACGTGGTGACCCTCCAGCTCCTGAACTATGTCACCGAAAACCTCTACCTTTCCGACCGGTCCCAGCGGCGGCTGGTGATATTCGACGAGGCCTGGCAGTTTTTCTCCGGAAACGGCAGCAATACCGGCGAGACCAGCCTTCTGGCCCGGATCATCGTGGAAGGCTACCGGCGCGCCAGAAAATATGGCGGCAGTTTCATCACCATCACCCAGTCGCTGCTGGACCTTGCCATGTTCGGCGACGTGGGCCAGGTGATCCTGTCCAACTCGGCCTATAAATTCCTGCTGCAGTCGGCGGATTTTGAAAAGGCGCGGTCGAAAAAGCTCATCGACTATTCCGACTTCGTCATGAAACTGCTCAAAAGCATCCGCAGTCCCAAACCCAGGTACTCGGAGATCTTTATCGACAGCCCGGTGGGCATGGGCATTGCCCGGCTGCTGGTGGACCCGTTCTCCTATTATCTGTACACCTCAGCGGCGGAAGAAAACGCGATGATTGAAAAGCTGGTCCAAAAGGGGCTTTCCTATCCGGAGGCATTCGGGAAAATGATGGCCCTGGAAAAGGATGCCGACACAAGCGGGTTTTGACTTTTGCGCAAAACAGTCCGGAGCAAAACAACGAAAGGCTTTGAACATGAAACCCATTATACTTCGCATGGCGGCCTGCATGTCGCTCCTGCTGACAGCGCCCCCGTCCTTTGCCGGATGGATCGATGACTGGATGCAGCAAAAATCGGTATCCGGCCCCAACCACTTCGAGACCCAGAAACGCGGGTTTACCTCCTTCGGCAACTTTTCGGCCCGCTGGCAGACCGGAAACGATTATCTGGTCACCGTCAACAAGCCGCAGTTCAAGGCCGGATGCGGCGGGATCGACTTGTTTCTGGGCGGCATGGACCTGATGCAGTTCGATTACCTGGTGGATAAACTCCAGCGCACCATGGGATCGGCGTCCGCGGCATTCGCTTTTGACATCGCCATGAGCGTATTGTCCGAAAAAGTGGCCACCAGCATGAAATCCATCATGGCCATCGTGGATCGGCTCAACCAGCTTCAGTTCGATGACTGCAAGGCCGGCCAGGCCATTGCCGCAACCCTGGTGGATGCCGCCAACCCGAAGATCGAGGCCAAGGACAAAACGCAGGCCATGACCGAGTTCGCCCAGCAGTCCGGGGTATCCAGCCTCTGGCAGGAGCTGAAAAACTTCGGCCGGGAAAGCTCGGTGCAAGACACCGCCATCGCTTCCGGTGTGGGAGACATATCCCAGCTTGTCACGGGCTGTCCCCTGGCATTGAGACAGATCTTTTTCACCCAGGGATATGTCCTGTCCCATCTGGGGGCACGGCGGGGGTATGTTGCCGCCTATATCGACCTGGTGCGCGGCCTGATCGGAGATGTCAAGATCAGCGCCGATGGCATGAGCAGCACCCGGATCGACCGGTGTCCGCAAAACGCACCGGCCACCATCCTGGACGCCATCGCCGACGGGACCGTCTATCTGCGCGATGAACTGACCGATACCTGCAATCCGGCGGGAGATATCGTTATCGACGGCACCACCTATCCGAACCTGAAGAACTGGGTGTTCACCACCCTCAGCGCCATCGGCGGCAAGGTGATGGCCAAGCAGCCCTTGACCGCCGATGAGGAGAATTTCCTCAACGTTATTCCCTCATCGATCTACAAGGCCATGATCACCGAGATATCCATCGACGGCACCGTCGGCGCGCCGGCGCTGATTGCCTCCAAGTACACCGATTACGTGGCCATTCTCTACGCCTATTACATGCTGGGAGATCTGTACAACCTGATGGACAATACCATCATGGTGGCCGATACGGTGAGCCGGGCCAAAAGAGGGACCGATTCCGGCGGCGGCCAACGAAATTGCAAGATTGAACTGGCCGAGCCCGTCATGGCGGACCTGAAAGAGATGAAAAAGGACCTGGTGCCCTTCATGCACGGCGTCTACAACGTGTACCAGACCAAGCTGGAA
Source organism: Desulfosarcina ovata subsp. ovata (assembly GCF_009689005.1). Lineage (NCBI taxonomy): Bacteria > Pseudomonadati > Thermodesulfobacteriota > Desulfobacteria > Desulfobacterales > Desulfosarcinaceae > Desulfosarcina > Desulfosarcina ovata. The sequence continues at coordinate 757,636 of NZ_AP021879.1, forward strand.
GAGTTGAACAACACCATCAATTTCGCCCAGGCCATCCGGGACCGGGACGAAACCTTCAAGCAGATGCTGTCGCAGCGGGTGGGCCAGGCGGCCATGCTGCATATGCTCGATTAGGAACCATGCGTCGATGAGAAGAATAGTCTATATCATCCTGTTTGCCGTAATCCCTTCCGGCGCCTTTGCCGCGGTGCCGGCCAGCCTGCAGGTCATCACCGTCCAGGGCGGATTCGATGTCTATGCCCATACCTTCAGGCGGCTGGCCCTGATCATGAGCGATGCCGGCTACAACAATCTGTTTTTCACCTTTATCGTGATCGGCATCTTCATCGCCGGCTGTATTGTCATCAGCCGGTCGGTGTTTGAGGGCCGCGCCCGGGCGACCTCCTGGGTGTCGTGGATCGGCACCATCATATTCGGACTGATCATCTTCAAGACCTTTATCGAGCCAAGATCCGATTTGGTCATCTTCGATGAAACCAACAATCAGTCCATTACCATCGGCGGCGTGCCCGACGGGGTCATCTTTATCGCCGGCCTTGCCAAAAAGATCGAAAACGGCCTGATCCACATCATCGAAACCAGCGGCAGTCCCGATTCGTTCATCGACAACCCCGGCGGCGTCACTTTCAACATCTTTGCCAAGGCATTTGCCCAAGGGGTGGACATGTCCGGCACCGGCACCACCGGAAGCTACCTGAACACCAATTTGAGAAATTATGTAAACGACTGTCTTTTTTTCGAGATATCCCGGCCTGGCACCACCCTCACCCTGGATCAGATTAACGTGAACACCGATTTCATCCCCATCTTCTCCCAGGCCTCCAACCCGGCCGTGTTTACGATTTACAGGGACAATGCCAACCCCACCGGGGCAACCAGCTCCTGTTTTTCCGCCTGGTCGCAGATCCAGGCGGAACTGGCCGCCATGACCGATGTTAGCACCGCCAACCAGAAGTACTGGACCGAGCGGTGTCTTCGGGCCGGCTATAATCACAATGTTACCGGTGCCGCGGGTCCGGACATGGTGACCCTGTGCCGGACCAAAGCGGCCGACCTGCTATCCAACGCCAGGATGTTGGGCGTGGTCGTCACCTCATCCCAATTGATGCGACAGCATTTAATGGCCAGCGAACTGTACGGTGCCCTTCAGGAGGCCAACCCGGACAACGCCATCAAGGTCACCAGTTCCATGAATATGGGCAACCGCCTGGTGGGCGCCGGCATCGCCGCCGGAGATTGGATGCCCCACATGCAGGCCATGTTGTTTGCCATCTTTGTGGGGATCATGCCCTTTTTCCTGATCCTTGCGGCAACACCGTTTTATGCCCGGATGCTTTCCTTTATCATGGGGGCCTTTGTCTTTTTCATCGCCTGGGGGGTTTGCGATGCCCTGTTGCATGAATTTGCCATGGACAAGGCCATTGATATCATGACCGAGATCAAGGACGGCCAGCTGGGGCTGAAATCTTTTTTGCTGTTCCAGTCCGACGCCATGAAGGCCTATGCCTGTTTTGCCCAGTACAAGGTCATGAGCATCATGTTCGCCAGCATATTTGCCGGCGTGTTGACCCGCATCGGCGGCAGCATGTGGGCACGAACCCTGACATCACCGGGCGGCCAGATGGCAAGTGCCGGCGCCGGTGCCGCCATGGAGGCCATCGATCCGTCCAAAAGCGCGGGAAGAAAAAGCAACCTTACCGAATCGGTTCCCACCCAGGTGCTGCACAACAGCTATGGGATGGCCAACCAGGCAAGGGCGGCCCTATACGGCAAGCAGACCGAATACCGGACAAAGGATGCCGCGGTAAAAGCCTTCGGCGGCCAGATGGCCAATGCCGGCGCTGCCGCCACCCGGATGTCGGCGGCCAACCTGACCCATCTCAAGGAAAAGGTGTCCCACTCCGACGCCGTCTTGAAATGGGGCAACGCCCACGGCCTCAGCAATGACGACACCATCCAGATGACCCAGGACTATATGCAGCATTCGACGGCATCGTCCGCCCTTGCCATGAACAAGATCGCCCAGGGGTACAATATCTCTGCCATGGAAGCGCTCGATTTCGGCAAGCATGTTCAGGCGGAAACCGGATACGGCAATGCCCTGGGGGTGGAAAAAGCCTTCCGGTCGGCACAGACGGACGGATTTGACGGCACCATGGCCGATTATCAGTCCATGCGGGCCGATATCGACAGCCGCAAGGGGTTTTTAACCGCCGAGACCGTTGAAAAAATGGCCGGCAGCTACTTTGGCGGCAACACCAACCGGCTCCTGCGCCATGAAGCCCAGTACAGCCAGAGCCAGACCGCCGGCATGCTGCACAGCCTGAGACAGCACCGGGTCACACCCCAGGAAGTGGGGGAGGCCCTGGGAAGGGCCCGTTCCTTTGAAGCCATTGCCAAGCAGGACCATCTGTTTGCCGCGGGCGACAACACCTATTTTCGAACCCAGTCGGCCCAGCTGTACGATGCGGCGGCAAAGCATCTCAAACGCACCGCCATGGAGGAGATCGCTTCCGACGGGTATCTTTCCAAGCAAACCCGATCCAATATCAAAGCCATGCTGGCCACCGACATGGGCAGCGCCCAGCTTCGCGCCCAAGGGGGCCTGGAAACCACCATCCGGGGCGAAAAAGAGGCCAGTCATTTTGGACAGTTTCTGAAAAGTCAGGGCGTGGATGTGCAAGGCAGGGATATCATCGGCGCCAAGGCCCGGATGAATATGTATCTGGACAACGACGGCAATCTTAAGACCGGCTTTGTGGCCGTTAACAAAGGAACGGTGATTACCAGCCAGGATTATCGGGAGCACAAAGGCGCCCTGACCAGGGATCAGGCCCGCGACCTGGGGCTTTCCCGGGAAGGGTTTTATTCCATCAAAAGCTCGGCCAACGGCGAAACCGCTCTGTTCGTTCATGGCGAATCGGGCCGGGCCTTTACTCAATCCAATATGCATGTGGAAAAAGACTCCGCCGATGGATACCAGGTGGTCTATAAGGACCCGGACACGGGAAAGACCGGATACGTTCTACTCAGCAAGGGGTCGGAAACCAGAGACGTGGCTTCCCATGTCCGCCATTTGAAAAACGGCGAGACGATGGCCTTTCAAGATGCAAACGGAACCCTGAACCTGGTATCCGGTGAGATCCGGTCCAAAGGGGTCATGCAGGATATCTCCGGCACACTGGACAATGGCCGTGCCGTGAGCTTTCGGTACAATACGGTCACCGGTGAGATCACCGACAGAGACATCAGCCAGAATGTGAACTTCAAGCCCGATGAAGCCTACCGGAATTTGTACGATAAATCCCATGGCAACATGCTTAAATTCTATGACCTGAACGATGAGGCCACCCGGCTGGCATTTGTCAACAACATGGCCCGAACGGTAGGCAATATTATCGGCGTTGATGAAATAAAAGCTATTGGTGGTAGAGGAGGCCTCGGGGCCTCTATCGGTAAACCCGGAGGCAAAAAGGGGTTTGGCCTATCCGGCGGAATGGAGCTGTCGCACTCCAACCGCCAGCAAATCAATCAGATCGGCGCATCGTTGCTCCATGCAATCGAGGAGTCCGAGGATCAATCCGGGTATGTGGATTATGAAAAAGCCGATGCATTGTTGAGAAACGAATGCGATGGCCTTACAAAACGGGGGTATAAGTCCGGCCGAATCGGTTTGACAAAAAATGCTCACGACGGGCAAGCGGCAAGGGAGCACCATCAGGAAAAATTTGATCAATTAATGGAGCAGATTTTGCCGCAGTCAACGAGAAAAAGCGGAAAGCCTGCCGATGCATGAATTGCGTGCTTTAGATGAACCATGCGGGTTATTTGTCCAGAGGGCGGCATGGAATTTCTGACGATGGGGTATCCGATAATCCGGATGCGAAATTCAGCCATTTATGCCCATCTTCGTATGAATCGATCCACGTATTGTCATCCTGATCCGGCCCTTTCTTCTCGGAGGCCGGTTCGGCATGGCTTTTCTTCTCAATCATAATGAAAACCGCCACGATACAGTAGATGACGATCAAAGTGGTCAGTATCGTTCCCATGTCTTTATATCCTCTAAACGCCTATCCAGGCTAAGCGCATTAATTTTTTTAAAGCATAGCATCATCACTTCGAGTGTTCAAGACTAACCCATATCATCCACAACCTCCATGAATTGCTATAATTTATTGTTCTGCCTCATTAATATTATGTAAATAGTGGGGAAAACGTTAATATAAATGAAGGGGGCCTGTGATAACACAAAAGAATTTCGATGCATTGCCCTGCTAACAACTTTAAATCTCAATATCATCCCAAGAAATCGTCCATAATAGTTTGACATTTAAATCATGTTAAGTCTATTCATTGCCAGTTTCTACTGGTTACTCTGGCTATGGTTTGTACGCCAGATGTCCCTGACTTTCCAACAATCCGTTGTTATTCGCTATAGGTGTCGCTATCGCTTGAAAGCGTCCCTTTGCACTTGGAGTGGCTATGGAAGATCGATGGTTGTCAGTTGAAGAAATTGGAACATACCTCGGCATCAAACGGGACACCGTTTATCGTTGGATCACCGATAAACAGATGCCCGCGCACCGGATGGGGCGCCTATGGAAATTTAAGAGAGATGAAGTTGATGAATGGGTCCGGAAAGGCGGGGCGAGTGAGGACAGGAGCGGAGGTGCGCCAGTTGAGGAATGAATCGATTAATCGTTTTGGCTTTCGCCAAGACCGAGGAGGCCCCCATCTGGCCAGAACAATTATGCTGAAGGAACTAACGCTGCTGTTGTCAGCAGTGGATGCTCCCGATGTTGATAAAAGACTGTATATGAAGGCAATTACTGAAGATAACTGCCTTAATAAACGCTCAGACAGAACTCGGAAAATATCGGCACGCCATCTTGCGCATCTCTATGGATTAGATCCTGAAATCACTTTATTTAGATGTTTCAGTTATTTTTGGAGCCGTGACAATGACGGACAGCCTCTTTTGGCGCTGCTTTTCGCCACTGCAAGAGACTCAATATTAAAATCAACTGGGCCATTCATTCAAAGTTACGCAACCGGCCAAAGTGTGACTCGGGAAGCCCTTGAGGATTTTATCGATAATCTGGAGACGGGCCGCTTCAGCCCCGCTACCCTGAAATCAACCGCCCAAAATATCAGGTCGAGTTGGACACAATCCGGGCACCTCCAAGGGAAAGTGAAAAAAATCCGCAAAGCAGCCAAAGCGACGCCAGGCTCAGTCTCTTTTGCAGTATTGTTGGGTTATCTATTGGGATTCAGGGGTGAATCACTCTATAAAACAGAATACGCAAAACTGTTGGACTGCTCGTTGGAGGAATCGATTGAATTATCCGTTGAAGCGTCCAGAAAAGGTTGGATCGTGTTGAAGCGTCTGGGATCGGTAATCGAGGTTATGTTTCCAAATCTGCTGTCTAAACAGGAAATGGAGTGGGTCCGTGAGCAAAGTTAAGCGTTTGGTCGCTTCCTATGGAACATATATCGCCATCCCATGGCGGTCTGATGCCGCTGCCGCCCAGAGGGTCATATTTTGCGTTTATAATGAGTCCGATGAGCTCCGTCTTCGGGCCAGAATAGATGAGTTTGAAATTGTCACCAAGCAGTGTGGCCACAATTGGGCGCTTTTTGATTTAACCAATACCTTTGCACAATGGCTATGCAGTCAAAAATATGCTGAGAGCTATTTCAAAAAACCGAACCTGCTTGCCACTGTATATCATAAGTATCTTGATTATATCCTCGCAGAATTTGCCCGGTTTTTAGGTGATAACCATGTGGACGATTCCTATGTGGTTGCAATAAAAGGTGTGGGGGCGCTGTTCGGATTCTTAAAAGTGAAAGAGGTGGTGGAAAAACTAGCACCAACGATATCGGGAAGATTGCTGGTATTCTTTCCGGGAAGCTATGAAGATAACAACTATCGCTTGTTGGATAGTTATGATGGCTGGGGGTATCTGGCCGTCCCCATTACAGCGGACAAAGTTTTTTAATCAAGGGGATGCAAATGAAAAACAGGGACATCTATCTCAAAGATCCATCCATTCAAAAACTGGTCAATGAAGGCGTAGCAAATGTTAATGACGATATGACCAGTGAGGCCCTGGAAGTGTTGCGCTACGAACTCGAAACCTTCGTATGCGATGGTCAATATGAAAAAGGTATGGAGCATATTCTTGAAACGTATCTGAAAAACATCGAGCAAGCCCAGCAACCGGCGGTCTGGATCAGTGGTTTCTACGGATCAGGAAAATCCCACTTGGTGAAAATGCTCAGGGCGCTTTGGGTCGATACGACCTTTGACGATGGCGCAACCGCTCGTGGTATCGCCTCCCTTCCGCAGAATATCGGTGATTTACTCAAAGAGCTTAACAGCAGTGGAAAACGCTATGGAGGGCTGCATGCCGCTTCAGGCACCTTGGGTTCGGGTGCAAGTGGCAGTGTCCGGTTGGCCTTGCTACGAATTATTTTCAAGTCCATTGGCCTTCCCGAGCAATACCCTGTTGCCCGGTTTGTGATGTGGCTGAAAAACGAAGGTATTTATGATGATGTAAAAACGCATGTCGAGCAAAAGGGGGATGATTGGGAAGAAGAGCTGGATAATTTTTATGTGGCCGAAGGGCTTCACGATGCGCTGGTAAATGCCAAACCCAAGCTTTTTTCATCGCCATCCGTCTGCACGGAGACGCTTAACAACCTATATCCTTACGTCCAGGATATCAGTAGTGATGAAATGCTGAAGACTATCAAGCAGGCACTCGTACAGAATGGGAAATTTCCTTTGACGGTTATCGTGCTTGATGAGGTCCAGCAATATATCGGAATGGATAGCCAGCGCTCAATGGATGTCCAGGAAGCCGTTGAGGCATGCTGCAAGAATTTCGGTGGCAAATTGTTATTCATTGGCACAGGGCAGACGGCGGTCACGGGAACTTCGAACCTAAAAAAACTTGAGGGAAGATTTACGATTCGCGTCGAGCTCTCCGATGCTGATGTTGACGCCGTTATTCGGAAAGTCATCCTTGCAAAGAACTCGGAAGCCATCAAACCGCTTGAACAAGACATGCAGGTAAATATCGGAGAGATCTCCAGGCATCTTTCCGGCACTACCATTGGACATAGCCAAGACGATGTTCAGCATTTCGCTCAAGACTATCCGATCCTTCCCGTCCGGCGCCGTTTCTGGGAAAACACTTTGCGGGTCTTGGACCCTACCGGCACAGACAGCCAACTTCGCAACCAGCTCAGTATGATCCATAAAGCCATCCAAACCAATTTGGATGAGGATTTGGGAACTGTGATCGAAGGCGACTACATCTATTTCGATTCCGCAGACAAATTGCTCCAAACACGCATCCTTCCACGTAAAGTTCATGAAAAAACAATGAGTTGGATGAATGGATCTGAAGATCAGTGTTTGACTGCAAGAGCGTGCGGTTTGGTGTTCTTGATCAACAAACTGGCCGGCAGCAATGAGGAGATCGGTATCAAAGCGACCATCGATACTGTGGCGGATCTGATGGTACAGAACCTTCCAGACGGCAGTAGTACCTTACGGGGAAAGCTTCCTGCCCTAATGGATAAATGCGAACTGTTGATGAAGGTCGGGGATGAGTACCGCATCCAGACCGAAGAGAGCGCTGCATGGAATGATGAATTTTTAAGCCAAAGAAGCCAACTGGCCAATGAGGCTCATCGTGTCGAAGCGGAACGCGATGACCGGATACGCCATAAGTTCGGCAGCATTGTTAAAAAGCTCACACTGACACAAGGAAACGCCAAGGTGGTACGCGATTTCAATCCTATTTTCAATTCCCAACTCCCTGCCGATGCCGATAAGAAAGTCTGTATTTGGATACGCGATGGCTGGAGCATCGATGAAAATTCGGTACGCGCAGATGCGCTTCAAGCTGGAAATCAATCTCCGACCGTCTATGCCTTTATCCCAAAACGCTCTGCTGATGATCTTCGCCACTACCTTATGGATTACAAAGCTGCCAGCGCTACCTTGGATAAACGAGGTGTACCGAACACCCCTGAAGGTACGGAAGCCCGTGCGGCCATGGAAACTACCAGGCAAACCGCAGAGGGAAAAATCAATGAATTGCTGGATGAGGCTTTCTCAGGTGCCCGTGTATACCAGGGGGGTGGCAATGAGATTGCCGGAAACGATTTGCAGGAAATTGTGTTAGATGCAGCTGACAACGCGTTGAAACGGTTGTACCCGCAATTCCCTGTTGCCGACCACGCCGGTTGGTCGAAAGCATACGACAAAGCCTGTAAGGGAGCCCCGGATGCCCTCAAAGCCGTGGGAGACGATGGGGAGCCTGGAAAGAATCCTGTCTGCAAGGCAGTTCTCGGCTTTATTGCAGGAGGCAAGAAGGGCACGGATATCCGCAATCATTTCGAATCATCCCCTTTTGGTTGGTCAAGAGACGCCGTTGATGGTGCTCTGCAGGTGCTTTTGGTGGCCGGTTTGATCAGAGCCCAGGATGACCATGGGAAAACCATCGATTTTAAATCATTAGAACGCAAAGCCATCGGCAAAACAATGTTCAAGGTGGAATCCACCACCGTGACTACTGCCCAACGTATTCAGGTCCGGAAATTGCTTCAAAAGGCAGGGTTGTCCTCCAAACAGGGGGAAGAATTATCCTACATTCCCCAATTTCTCCAGAAACTTATAGAGTTTGCGGAACGGGCAGGTGGGGAGGCGCCTAAACCTGAATTACCTGACACATCCGGACTTGAAGAAATCCGTCTCACGGCTGGAAACGAACAATTGCTTGCACTCTATAACAAACGTGATGAACTCACTAATTCGATTGATGCATGGACGGATCTTGCGGACCGAATAGAAAAGAGATGGCCGAAATGGACCACTTTGAAGCGCCTGATTGGTCATGCCAAAGGCATTCAGGATGCGGAAGTATTCCTTTCACAGGCTGGATCAATTGAGAAACAGCGTCAGTTATTGGAGGAGCCGAACCTTGTATCTCCCCTGGTAACCAATCTGACTCAGCTTCTCCGCGACAATTTGAACAGCCTCAATGCTGAATACCAGGCAAAGCATACAGAAGGCATGGAGCGGCTGAAAAATGATGCCAACTGGCAACAGCTATCCCCGGAGCAAAAGAACAGCCTGCTATCCAATCAGAAACTCACATTGGCAGATGCTCCTGAAGTACAGTTGGCCAGCACCGAAGAGGTCGTTTCTACGCTACAAAGGATATCGCTTTCAGCATTTAGTGATCGTGTAGCGGCCATGTCTTCAAGGTTCGATGCGGTTTTGGTCGCCGCAGCGGAGTTGATGGAGCCGAAGGTTCAATTTATCAAATTGCCAGGACGAATGCTTAAGACAGAGGATGAAATTGAAGCCTGGATTCATGAGATACAGAACAAACTAAAATCAGCCTTATCAAAGGGGCCAATCGTGGTTCAATAGGAGGATCGAGATGAAAATATCCAATGTCGTTCTCCGCAATTTTCGAAAATACGATCATGAACGATTCAATTTCAATAGCCGTTTTACAGTATTGATTGGAGACAATGGTACTGGAAAGACAACGATTCTCGATGCGTTGTCCACGATGATCAGCACCTATTTTCAAGGGTCTAAAATCCAAATTGGACGCAGTGGTATAAAAAAGGATGATGCGCGGCTTGTTGTCATAAAAAAAGCCGAGCAGGTATTTCTTGAACCCCAAAAGGAAGTCTATTTAACTGCGGAAGGATTGCTCAATGGCCGCCCTATTACCTGGCGAAGGGATATGGGGGACCGTGGCGGCAAAGCAAAGGAACTCGTCAGAGAAGGCGCTGATCAAAGAAAACGTATCAGCGAGGGAGAAAGTCCCAATCTTCCGGTACTTCTGTATTATGGCGCAGGAAGATTATGGGATGTCCACCGTGCCGTCAAAACGGGTAAACCCGGTTCTCAATTGGATGCCTACCGATTCTGTCTTGATCCAAAATCCGATCAGAAAGCTTTTGAGAAATGGCTGAAAAAGCTGTCCTATACCGAATTACAGAAAAAAAAGACCATACCGGCACTGCAAACGGTGAAAGAGGCGGTGCTCGGCATTGTTCCGAATGCGAGAGACTTTTACCATGATACCGATGAAGATCAGATCATGATTGACCTGGAACGTGAGGGGTTGATGCCTTTTAACTGCCTAAGTGATGGATTTCGTAATATGGTGGCCATGGCGGCAGATATCGCCTATAGGGCGTCATTGCTTAATCCGCATTATGGGCTGAACGTTGCCCGGGAAACTACCGGAATTGTGCTGATTGATGAGATTGATCTTCACTTGCACCCCAAATGGCAACGCAGAGTTGTTCATGACTTGAAGGCCACCTTTCCCGCGATGCAATTTGTTTCTACAACCCACTCACCCTTCATCCTGCAATCGCTTGAGGCCGGCGAGGTGATCGACCTCAACCAATCGCACGATATTGAGACGGTAGCCGGTTCTCCAGACGGCATCGCCGCTCCCGGCCCTGCCAATCCGTTCAGCGACCGGTCCATTGAGGACATCGTCGAAGACGTAATGGGGCTGCCGATACCTCAAAGAAGCCAACGTTATCAGGATATGTATGAGGCCGCGAAACAATATTACAGTCTGCTACAAGAGGCAGTGGATGCCGATGCCGACCGGAAACAGGAATTGAAGGGCCGGCTGGATGCACTCTCCGCGCCTTTCAGCGACAATGTGGCCTACCATGCCTTTCTGGAAATGAAGAAAATTGCCGCCGGTTTAGGGGATGCTCCGGCTGAGGGGGATGAATAATGCGCCCGGTGATTCGCGGCAACCACCCCACAGACGGCCAGGGAAATGATATTGTTTTCAATCATTATTCCAAATCCCGTGGCCCCCTCATCGGGCGTATTGGCGAGTATTGCTCCTATTGCGAGATGCATCTTGATTCGTCCCTGGCGGTAGAGCATGTAAAACCGAAAAAGCACAATCCCGAAGAAGAATTGCATTGGGACAATTTCCTTCTTTCCTGTACCAACTGCAACTCTACCAAGGGCCAGGAAGACGTAGATTTAAATGAGTATCTATGGCCGGATACGGATAACACGTTCTACGCTCTGCAATACGAGGAGGGTGGGTTGGTTTCGCCATCGGACAGACTGAACGGCAACCCCGCACTGAAACAAAAAGCGCAAGATACAATCACGTTGACGGGATTGGACAAACAGCCCGTCAACGCCCCTGCAGCTTCAGACCGGCGATGGATCAACCGGCGGGAAGCATGGGATATCGCTGTGGAATCCAAGAGTGACCTTGTAAACAACGATACCCCGGAAATGAGAAGGCAAATCATTCGGTCCGCAACAGCGAGAGGGTACTGGAGCATCTGGATGACTGTTTTCGAAGATGATGCCGATATGCGGCGGCGGTTGATTGAAGGCTTTCCTGGGACCTGCAACGCTTGTTTTGACGCTAACAACGGGTATGCTCCGGTTTCGCGTGAAGGAGGCCAATGCTGATGCAGCCCCTTGAAAAATCGCTTAGAAATAATCTGGAAAAAACGATCAGGGAGGCCCGCGACTTTGCCGAAGAAGCAGCACGTGTGGCGCTTGAGCAGCTTGGCGTGGGGGAATCGAAAGCCTATCCCCATCTATCGGATGATGACCGAAAGTTGCGTCGCAGGCTTCGCGCACATGGACGTCAGCTTGGAGATGGACGCAATGCCAAAGGTGAACAGGGCATCGATAGGCTCATTGAAGAGGTGGCCTATGAGCATTGGCACCGTATGCTTTTTGCCCGTTTCTTGGCTGAAAACAACCTGCTCATGTATCCGGACCCGGATGATCCCGTGGCGATCACCCTCGAAGAGTGTGAAGACCTCGCCGCCGATGAAGACGCTGCTAACGGCTGGGAACTGGCCGCCCGTTTTGCCGCCCGAATGCTTCCGCAGATTTTCCGGCTGGACTCCCCGGTGTTCCAACTGGAGTTGCCGCCGGAGCATCAGCAAAAACTGGAGCGGTTGGTTGCCGATCTGGCTTTGGAGGTATTCATCGCATCAGACAGTCTCGGCTGGGTCTATCAGTTCTGGCAGGTCAAGAAAAAGGATGAGGTCAACGCCTCCGAGGTCAAGATTGGAGCACGGGAACTGCATGCAGTGACTCAACTTTTTACCGAGCCCTACATGGTCAGCTTCTTACTCGACAACTCATTAGGAGCATGGTGGGCGAAACACAAACTATCTGAAGAAGATCTTCGAAATGCCAAAACTGAAGAAGATCTTCGAAGGAAAGTTGCCATCCAAGGTGTACCATTGGACTATCTGCGCTTTATTAGGCAAAAAGACAGTACTTGGTCGCCTGCAACAGATACCTTCGAACGCTGGCCAGAGAATTTAAGTGAGCTAAAAATTATAGACCCCTGCTGTGGTTCAGGACATTTCCTCGTTGCAGCCTTCCATATGTTAGTACCGATGAGAATGGAGTTGGAAAACCTTTCAGCACACGACGCAATCGATTCTGTCCTCAAGCATAATTTAATTGGTTTAGAAGTGGATAGCCGCTGCGTTGAACTGGCTGCATTCTCTTTGGCTCTTTCCGCCTGGACCTATTTAGGAGCATCTAACTTCAGACCTCTTCCAAAGCTGAATGTTGCCTGTTCTGGCTTGTCAATCAGTGCAAAAAGAGAGGAATGGCTTAATTTAGTAGGCGATAATACAAACATTCGATTAACAATGGAAAAAACCTATGAGCTGTTTAAAAATGCCCCAGTATTGGGTAGCCTTATAAATCCGAAGTCTGAAGTTTTAAATGAGTCGCTTTTTGATATGGATTGGGAACATTTAGAACCGTTATTGGCTCATACTTCCGCTGGGAACAAAGATGATGAAAAAAAGGAATTGAGTGTTGTAGCAAGAGGAATATCATCGGCTACACGACTTTTAAACGGACAATATCACTTGGTCATCACGAATGTTCCTTATCTATCAAGAAATAAACAAGATGAAACACTAAGAAAATATTGTGAAAGGAATTACAAAGACGCAAAAAATGATCTCTCAACTGTTTTTCTTGAGCGTTGCATAGAATACGCGAATGACAATGGCACTATTGCCATTGTCATTCCTCACAATTGGATGTTTCTTACAAGTTATAAGAATCTCAGAAAAAAATTACTTCGTCGTTGTACTTGGAATATCATTGGTAGACTCGGTTTCGCCGCATTTGAAATTATGGACTGGTGGGCCTTTGATACAAGTTTAATTATTAAAAGTAAGCGCAAGGCGAACAACGACTCAAAAATTATTGGGATCGATGCTTCAGAATCAAGGCAGTGTGAAACAAAGGCTCACTATTTACGAACTGAACCAATTAAATGCGTTGGTCAAGCCAATCAGCTAAATAATCCCGATGCCAGGGTCATGCTTGATATTGAAAATACTGGAAAACTTGTTGAGTATTATGCTTCGTCAAGAACGGGCCTTCAAACGGGAGATAATGATAGATTTTCCTTCCTTTTTTGGGAATTTATGAAGATTGATAATCCTTGGGTGTCGTTCCAACGAACTGCAGATGAAACTGATTTCTTTAAAGGAATGTATCAAGTATTAAGATGGAACGGTGATGGGAAAGAATTGAGGGATCAAAAGGGCTCTGCACTAAGGGGTTTAGATTGCTGCGGGAGAAGTGGGGTTCTGGTTCATAGAATGAATAGATTACCAGTAACTCTATATTCTGGTGAAATTTTTGATCAGAACGGAGCGGTAATTATCCCCAAAAAAAAGGAATATTTTTTGCCTCTTTGGTGCTATCTTTCCTCTGATGACTATTATACTGAAGTAAGGAAGCTTGATAGTAAAGTTGGTGTCACGCCTGCAACACTTGCGAAAGTCCAATTCAATTATGATTATTGGGAAAAAATTTCGCAAGAGAAATTTCCGAATGGTCTCCCTGAACCCTATTCTGATGACCCAACTCAATGGATTTTTCATGGCCATCCTGCTATAAGCGGTGAACCATTACATGTAGCAGTAGCTCGCCTGTTAGGTTATCGCTGGCCTGCGGAGTTTAACCCTAAGATCAGACTTTCCGATAAAGCGAAGCTTTTAGTTGAAGAATCGAAACTACTAACTGCAAAGGCTGACGGTGACGGCATTGTCTGCATTCCACCAGTACGAGGTGAAATGAAAGTTGTAGATAGACTGGAAGAAATGTTAGCCGCTGCCTATGGAAGTAAATGGTCGGCAATTATGAGGGCTGAACTTCTTTCAAAAGCAGAGCACTCCGGCAAAAGTTTGGAAACATGGATTCGAGACAAATTTTTTATTCAACATTGCAGACTTTTTCACCAACGTCCTTTTATCTGGCACATATGGGATGGTCTAAGCGATGGTTTTGCTGCCTTGATAAATTATCATAAGCTTAATTTTAAGCTGCTGGAAACACTAATTTATACATATCTGGGAGATTGGATTAGTCGCCAAAAACGGGATATAGAAAACGGTGTGGACGGTGCCCACGAAAAACTTGCAGCTGCAGAATCTTTAAAAAAGAAACTGGAATTAATTTTAGATGGCGAAGCCCCTCATGATGTTTATGTCCGCTGGAAACCTCTTGAAAATCAGCCCATCGGTTGGAATCCAGACCTTAATGATGGGGTGCGCCGGAATATTCGACCGTTTATGACTGTTGGCGATGTTAAAAAGAAAGGGGCCGGCGTACTCAGGGATAAGCCAAACATCAAATGGGGGAAAGACCGGGGTAAGGACGCGAGCTCCGCGCCCTGGTATCACCTTTTCAAGGGAGATCGCATCAATGACCACCATTTAACCCTGAAGGAAAAGCAGGAAGCTCAGAAAAACAGGAAGTAAATATTCCATGATTCTATATTTAAAAAGGTCGCTACGAACCACACTTGAGAAGACGGTACAGGATGCTCGCGATATCGCTGAAAATGCCGCCATGGTTGCACTTGAGCAATTGGGTGTGGGAGAATCAGAGGCTTATCCCCACCTGACAGAAGCTGATTGCAAATTGCGACGCAAGCTTCGATCGCATGTCCATCAACTCGGTGATGGTTGCAACCCCGAGGGGCGGCTGGCACTTGATGGGTTGATAGAAGAAGTTGCCTATGAGCACTGGCACCGCATGCTTTTTTCCAGGTTTTTGGCCGAAAACAACCTTCTCATGTATCCCGATCCTGATAATCCGGTGGCTGTAACACTGGAAGAGTGCGAAGACTTGGCAACCGCTGAAGGAACTGCCAACGGCTGGGAGCTTGCCGCCCGTTTTACCGCCCGCATGCTTCCGCAGATCTTCCGGCCGAATTCACCCGTTTTTCAGCTCGTGCTACCACCGGAGCAACAACAAAAGCTTGAGCATTTAGTGGCCAATCTGCCGGTCGACGTTTTTGCTGCTTCGGATTCTCTCGGTTGGGTATATCAATTCTGGCAGGCTAAAAAGAAGGATGACGTCAATATTTCTGAAGTGAAGATCAGCACCCGTGACCTGCCTGTAGTCACCCAGTTTTTCACTGAACCTTATATGGTCAGTTTCCTGCTTGACAATACCCTCGGGGCCTGGTTTGCCGCCAGACGCCTTAAGATTGCTGATCTTGAAAACGCGAGAACAGAAGATGAACTACGGTCCAAGGCAGCCATCCCTGGCGTATCATTGGATTACCTGCGCTTTGTTAGGCAGAAAGACGGCCCTTGGAAACCTCTTGGCGGATCATTCGAAAGCTGGCCAGATAACCTGTCCGAGTTTAAAATGCTCGACCCATGCTGTGGTTCGGGGCACTTTTTGGTTGCAGCCTTTTCGATGCTTGTTCCAATACGAATGGATTTGGAAGGCTTGTCGAATCAAGAAGCAGCGGATGCTGTGCTTCGCGACAACCTTCACGGGTTGGAGATCGACCGGCGTTGCACAGAAATAGCTGCCTTCAATCTTGCATTAACGTCCTGGCGGCTTGCTGGCTATCGCTCCATGCCAACGCCTCAAATCGCCTGTACTGGGCTTGCCACCGGCGGAACTCGTGAACAATGGATAAATATAATAGAGGGTCAGGGGTCAAACAGAAACCTGGGATACTTTTTCGATCAGCTTTATGATCTTTTCGGCAAAGCTCCCTATTTGGGAAGCCTGATAAATCCCCATCGGTTTCTGGGAAGCGCTCTTCCGGATAAAAAGGGCATGGCACACCTGAAACGCACCCTTGCGTCCGCTATGGAGGAGGAATTTGAATCTGTAGCCGATCGTTACGAAACTGATAATATCGCATTGGGCATAGCCAAAGCTGCTGATTTACTGGCAGACCGCTACACCCTTGTTGCGACAAATGTCCCCTATCTTGGACGGGATAAGCAGGACGAAGTTCTCAAGGATCACCTTGACACCTACTACCCTCTCGGAAGGGCTGACCTCTCGGCTGCCTGTGTTTTGAGATGTTTAGAGTTCTGTACAAAGGGCGGGACTACAGCTTTGGTTACACCTCAAAACTGGCTAAATCAAAAAGCTTATAAAAAAATGCGCCAGATGATTCTTGAAAACAGATCTTGGAATGTGATGGCGAGATTGGGTACTGGCGGTTTCGAAACTATTTCTGGTCATATAGGAAGAGTGGCTTTATTGCTGCTCTCCGCAATCCCACCCATTGACGGACATGTAATGGCTAGAATTGATCTATCGAAAGTAAAAAAAGCTGAAAAAATGGCTGCAATGTTGCGAGGGGATGAACCTGCAGAAATTGTGAAAACCCCTCAGAAGGAGATAACCGCATGAGTATCAATGTCAGCATTATCGATCAACGTGTTAGAAAGCTGGCTGAGGACCTCGCTGCCGAGTTCGAGGAAAGGCTGAACATCAAAGGTGATGAGGTCAGACAGCGCTCTACGGCTTTTGTGTTTCTCTCGGTCAAGACCGTATTAGATCTTCCTGCCGAGGAAGCCTTGGATTGCATTACCGAAGGGGGAAATGATTTTGGTATCGATGCGCTACATGTGGGCGATGTCGAAGACGGCGAGTTTGTGGTGACATTGTTCCAGGGAAAATACAAGAAAAAGTTGACAGGTGATTCGAACTTCCCTCAGTCCGGTGTGGAAAAAGTCATCCAGGCAATAAAATTCCTGTTCGACCCTGATTCCGGTTTCACAACAAACCCCCAACTCACTTTGCTCATAGAAGAAATTCGTTCCCTGGTGAGGGATGGATATATACCCCGCGTGCGGGTTGTATTGTGTAACAATGGTCTGAAATGGTCTGATGCTGCACAACAACTCATTGAGGGCACCGGACTGCCTGACGACCAGATAGGGTGGGAACATGTAAATCACGATGAACTTGTTCGTTTACTGCAGGCGGCCAAACAAGTTGATGATACGCTTCGACTGGCTGGCAAAGCCATAATCGAGGATTTGGATTATTGTCGGGTCCTCATTGGTAAAATACCTGTACGAGAGATCGAAGTGCTTTTCAACCGGCATGGCGATCTTTTATTGGAGCGAAATGTCCGCCGCTTCCTTGGGCTACAGGGTAACCGAGTGAACCAGGGAATCAATCATACTTTAAGAGCCGCAGCGGAGCGCGAAAACTTTTATTTTTACAACAACGGCATTACACTACTCTGCCGAAAGTTCACATACAATGCACTTCAAGGCGAAAATTACCAAGTGCGCGCCGAGGGGCTTCAGATCATTAATGGGGGACAAACCTGCAAGACCATCCAGAGAACACTCGCTGAACTCGCCGGTGCCGACGCCAACATGGAAAAAGCATTTGTGCTCATACGTCTATACCAGCTTCCAAGCGAATCGGCAGATCTTATTCGCAGTATAACTTTTGCTACCAACAGCCAGAACCCGATCGATCTGCGAGATTTGCGCTCAAACGACTACAAACAGAAAAATTTGGAGACGGCTATCGACGATCTAGGGTTTGTTTATCACCGGCACCGAAGCGAAGCCTCTCTGGGGACTCGTGATATTAGTAGCGCCATAGCAGCCGTAGCGGTATTGTCTGTTTGGAGAGAACGCCCGCATCAGGCAAAATTCTATGGCCGTGAGCATTTTGGAAAACTCTACGATACGATTTTCACAGACAATCTCAACGGAGCGCAGGCGATTATTGCAACTCTCCTGTTTCGCTTTGCTGAAAATAAACGGCGCCGCCCACCCGATGGAACACCGGATTTTGTAGCCTATGCTTCTTGTTTTTTGGCAATGCTGATGGGACGATTTTTACTCAGCGACCTTGGAATCTCTCTTTATCAGCTGGACCACCGCAAGTTCAACAATGCCAAATCTATAGTCGATCAAAACAATGAGGTTTATTATCAAAGAGCTGTCCAAATGATTGGCGATGCGATCCCCCGCTTGTATGGTAATCAGCATGTGTCTTTACAGCGTTTAGCAGCAACTTTCAGGCGAGGCGATCTTCTGGAGGCGCTGGCACAAGGTGAAGGTGGGGCATGATTGAATCGGTACCTTTGGAATTGGTGAATCTGGTCGGTATTACCTCGAGAACTGTTGAACACTACTTGGAAAAGCTACAACATACTGGGCTGTTGAATCGCATCGGCCGCAGAAAACATGGATATTGGGAGGTTACTGGGTAATGAAAGTAGTTGAGCATCTCCTGAAATCGATCTGTTCTGCTGCCGTCTACAATCCGGACATCCAGGTTGCCCCTGCATGTACGCTCTGGACAGATCGTGACCGCCAATGGGAAGCCATCATTCCGAGACTTCAGGTTGAAATTCCGAATTTATACATACTTGGCGATTACCATGTGAATGCCCGAACCGGGCCTGCCATTTGGCTTCGTTGTGTATTGGCAGGGGAGATTACACTTCAGGTGGATGGCGCATCGGATGAGGGTGTTAAAGAGAGACAGGTTCGCTATCAAACCGCCAAAGATGTTCCCATATTCTACCTTCCCGGTGTCAGTCGGCAGGACCTCAGGGCTGTTGAAAGCTGCCCTGACAACTTGAAACCATTGGCGGAGCTGCAATACAGGGGAGTTATCTGGTCCCAAATCAACGGCAAGGATTGGACCATTCTCGCCTTTTTGAAATCAGATCAGGGCGGACTCGGGCTTGATGTGGCCAAGGACAACGACGCAAAAAATGCCATGCAACTGGCTCTTTCTCGCTTGATGGATGAGGATACCAGCCTTTTAGAGGGTAAGCGACTGGACAAAAACTATTTCAACACCCTTTTGACCGGTGGCGATCCGATACGGGATCTGCTCCAGTGGCTTGATAATGGAGATGCCTTCCGGGCGGGAAGAGATGAAAACGAGTGGGTTGCTTTTGTTGAGGTGTGTAAATCTCAGCTTGGATTTAATCCTCAGGAAGAAGGTGTCCTGTTTGGTGCAGAAAAGCTTGCCATCCATGAAGGACCTTGGAAAGCGGTCTGGGAACGGTTTTGTGAAGCCCCTGCCCGCTATTCGAATATCCCGAATCAGATTCGGAAATGCAAGATGCCATTGGAATTATTTTCCAATGCGCAGACACATGGTGGCTGGCCGCAGTGGAACGAAAATCAGGAAAAGGATCTTAGAAGAGCATTACAGGGCCTGAACGCCATCCCCCCCCACAAGGCGCGTGAGCTAATTGTTGAACTTGATAAATCTCATCGTGAGAGACGGAAGCTGGTATGGGTAGAGCTTGGTGAATCGCCTTTGGCCCTTGCCTTGAGGCACCTCTCGATTCTTTCAGACATTACGTCCAATCCTCTGACCGCAGGCACTTCCAAGGATCTGGCCTCCGCCTATGCCACCACTGGATGGAAGGCGGATGCCGCCGTACTGCATTCACTTTCATTCGTTGATTCCGAGGATGATTTTCAGGCTATAGCAACAGCAATTCAATCCGTATATTTACCATGGATTGAAGACTCTTCGCGCTATTTACAAGAGGTGGTTGAAAAATCCGGGTACCCGGGTGCTTCTTTACCGAACCGCAAAAAGCGACCCATTGAAAAGGCTGAATGCATCCTGTTTGTTGATGGTTTGCGGTACGATTTGGCTCAACAACTTACCGAGATACTATCGAGAAAAGGCCTTACGGTATCGGGAGAGATTTCTTGGAGCGCCCTGCCCAGCGTTACCGCCACAGGTAAACCCGCTGTCTCACCAGTTTGGGAATTCATTGAAGGGGGCGAAGCCAATTCAGATTTCGAGCCGATGGTAAAGGAAACAAAGCAGTCACTCAAGGGCGGTTATCATTTAAAAAAACTTTTAGCCTTAAACGGCTGGTCGGTACTGGAGAAATCGGATTCCGGCGACGGTACTGGACTCGGTTGGTGCGAATTTGGCAATATTGATCATGAGGGACATGATAGGGGCTGGAAACTGTCCAGATTTATCGATGGATTGCTAACGGAAATAGCAGAGCGAGTGGCGCAGCTACTGAAAGCCGGGTGGAAAACTGTAAGGATTGTCACTGATCATGGCTGGCTGCTGCTACCAGGCGGTTTGCCCAAAATCGAATTGCCTGCTGCCCTCGTTGAAAACAAGTGGGGGCGTTGCGCGGTCATCAAGCCGGGAGCCGTTACGGAAGAAAGATTGTACCCTTGGTATTGGAATCAGAACCAGAGCATCGCGCTTGCCAATGGGATCAGTTGTTATAAAGCCGGTGAGGAATATGCCCATGGAGGGCTGAGCCTGCAGGAATGCCTCACAATGGAATTAATGGTAACCGCCGGAGCATCTGTTTCTCAATCACCGTCAGTGGAAATCACCGATATTGTTTGGAAGGGACTCCGGTGCAAAATCGCCGTGGACGGCAAATTTAGTGACCTGCTCTTTGATATCCGAATCAAGGCAGGCAGTCCTGAACATAGTGTGGTGATGACCGTGAAACCCATCAATGAAAAAGGGATCGGTTCGGTTGTCGTTGAAAACGAAGAGCTTGAGGGAACCGAAGCATCAATTGTGCTCATCGATAAAGCAGGCGAACTGATCTCACAGGGAAAGACGATCATTGGCGGAGGTACGGATTAATGGAAATGGACCACCTGGATAATCTGGCCGCTTCGGTACTGGATGGATATCTGGTACGCAAGGACCTCGTTAGAACCTTTAGCCGACAGTTTCCGGTCCCGACGTATGTCGTCGAATTCCTTTTAGGAAGATATTGCGCAAGTATCGATCCTGAAGAAATCGAGGAAGGTCTTGAAATCGTACAACGCCAACTACGGGCTCGAACCGTAAAGGCCGGAGAGGAGGAGCTTTTTAAAGCCCGTGCAAGGGAAAAGGGTGCGGTTAAAATAATTGATCTGATCAGCGCCAGGCTGGATGCCAAAACAGACTCCTATCTTGCAACATTGCCAAGCCTGCAGATTAAGGATGTTCGAATCAGCGGAGCATTGGTAAATACTCATGAGCGGATGCTGACAGGCGGATTTTATGCCGAAATTACATTAGGCTATGACGCCGCTATTGCACAGGAAAAAAACGGCCGACCGTTTGGGATAGAGGGGTTGCGCGAGATACAGCTCTCAAAACACGATATTTTGGATATCCTCACGGAGGCTCGCCAGCAGTTTACAACGGCGGAGTGGAAACAGTTTCTTTTGCGCAGTATCGGCATTAATACTGAAAAGCTATCCGAGAGAACCCAAAACGCTTTTTTTCTGCGCATGGTGCCGTTTGTTGAACGCAACTACAATATGGTTGAACTTGGGCCAAGGGGTACCGGGAAAAGTCATTTGTTCCAGCAAGTTTCTCCCTACGCGCATCTGATATCCGGGGGCAAGGCAACAGTGGCGAAAATGTTCGTCAATAATGCCAATGGCCGACGGGGCCTTGTTTGCCAGTATGACGTGGTTTGTTTCGATGAGGTATCAGGTATCTCTTTCGATCAGAAAGACGGCGTCAACATCATGAAGGGATACATGGAATCCGGGGAGTTTAGCCGGGGCAAAGAGTCAATCCGTGCAGATGGCTGTATAGTTCTTGTCGGCAATTTCGATGTTGACGTTGAACATCAACAGCGAATCGGGCACCTTTTTGGCCCGATGCCTCAAGAAATGCGTGATGACACGGCATTTATGGACCGCATCCACGCCTACCTGCCAGGCTGGGATGTGCCAAAGATTAATAAGGAGCTGCTGACGAATCATTTCGGGCTCGTATCAGACTTTCTGTCTGAATGTATGAGCCGCCTCCGGCGTGAAAGTCGTGTATCGGTCCTACACAACCGGGTTTTGTATGGTGGCGCCCTGAGTGGCCGGGACACCAACGCAGTCAATATGACCACAAGCGGGTTGATTAAGTTGCTGTACCCCGGCCAAACCGACGAAATCCCGGATGAAGATTTGGAATGGGCGGTGCGGATAGCGCTCGAAGCCCGAAGACGGGTCAAAGAACAACAAAAGCGGATCGGGGCGGCCGAGTTTCGAAATACCCATTTTTCCTACGTTTTTAATGAAGAGGGAGTCGAAAAATTCGTTTCCACACCTGAATTGCAGAGTGAAAATAGCATTGGTGATGATCCATTGGAGCCTGGCCAGGTATGGACGATCAGCCCAGGCGGAATCGATGAGCATGCGGGGCTTTTCAGGATTGAGGCAAATGAAGGACCCGGCTCAGGGGTTAAAGTTCTCAACAAACCGGTACCTGCCCCGTTCAAAGAGAGCATCAGTTACGCGGAACAAAACCTCTATTCACGGTCTGTGAACCTCGTAGGGGACAAGAATCCGCGAAATCATGAATTCACCGTTCAGTTGCGGGCTTTTGACGCTGCCAAAACAGGGGCAAAAGTCGGAGTTGCCGCTTTGATAGCGCTATGCACATCAATATTGAAAAAAAGCGTCCGTGGCGGGTTGATCATCGTGGGTGAAATCAACCTTGGCGGCTCCATTGAACCAGTCCACAATTCAGTAACCATTGCTGAGATAGCCATTGAAAAGGGTGCTACCGCCCTTTTGATGCCGGTTGCATGCCGACGGCAACTTTTCGATTTGTCCGATGATATGGCCACCAAGGTCGATATCCAATTCTTCTCTGATGCACGGGATGCGCTTTTAAAGGCTATTTTAGACTGAGAGGCAAACCGAGTGACCATACATCCATTATATTCACAATCTGGAAAACGACTCCCCCGGCAAGCAGATCGCCACGATCAAGGGAAAGAAAAAATTCCGGGAATGGGTGATGAAACGTTACTCTGAGGATTCAGGCTCGGCAGTCTGCTTCCATCTTGTAGGGGAAAGTTAATATTATGAGGCCTGACCATTTTAGGTGAAGCGATAGCAGAATCACTTTCGCACACATTGCAATAGAAAAATCAGATTGAGTTGCCAGTCAGTTTGATTCGGCAGCTGCCTTTCTTGTACTTATCCTATCCAGCCTGTCACTCTGCTCCCGAACCTTTGATAGGGTCTGGTACCCCTTATCCAGCAGGGATGCCATTGTGATAATCACCCATGCGACAATATATGCTAGCTCAGAAAGCTGTATGCTCCCGATGTGGGTATACTCTGCACGATGGACGATTTTTGATCTCAATCCATAATATTCCTTTATCTTTTTCTTGAGTCCGTTATAGTCGTCATACTGTTCATGCCTATATCCACCAAAAACCAATATTGCGGCAATCCCCCGCGCATTCCGTTCTGATATCTTTTTCCTTCCAATAGTAAAGAAACACTCCAAACAGGACCACAACTTGATCCAGGCGGAGGATCGTGATTTGTCCTTCTGTGCCTCACCGATCCAGTGTAGCGACTTGACCACCGCCTCTTCAAGCTCATTCCGGTCCTGTTTTCCTATCAGCGTAGATATCTTATTGAAGAATAGATCATTTTTAAGATGATTAAGTATATTCGGATCTATCTTGAAATTCTGGATGGAACCGAAATGCTTTGTGAAGCTCAGGCTCTTGCCAGGTTCTGTCCATCCGAAGGTAGTCACAGGTTTATAGGTTGTGAAGCAGTCGTCCAACAGCCGGATATTGACTCCTTGGATGGCTTGGCGATAGAGTGCGCAGGTATAAAGCCTTAATACAGAAAGCGATAGCTCTGCATTGTGATATAACCGCTCCTTTGCTGCGGCTCTGCTGCCCATTTCTGTTCCCATTATAACCAGGCTGTTGGCATATTCCTTTTTTATTGTGTCGAGTAGGTCATTTACATCTGTGCATCCCGAAGTTATCGAGTCATCATACTTCTTGATCTCTATGGTCCCAATGGAGTGGAGCATCTCAAAGAGAGGCAGTCTATGCCTTTAAGGGAAATCCCATCTACTCTGCACAGAAAGGTATGTTTTTTGATCTCATTTGAAAGCAATTCACCCAATGGTTCTATGAATTCCTTGTCATCAGGAACAAGATTGTCATTTATCCAGCGTTCAAACTCAGACAGAATCTTATGGAATATGTCGTTGTAGGTCAGCAGCCTCCTATATTTTTCAGTCTGGGTTATGAAATTACAGATCCGCCGTGCAGATTTTGCTCCATCATCAGTCAGGTAAACATCTCGGCCATTGATCTTGATTCTTGGTGAAAAAAATTTCTCTGGTGATGAGAACCTTACCCTCATCTCATCGATATCTTTTGGAAAGGTTAGCCCCTTCAATGATATTATTTGAGCAATATCATTCCTGATAGACCTTTTTTGTTTCGGTGAGAGTTGCCCGTATAAAGTCATATAGAATTCTTATCTACACAAAATTTATATTTGGTATATCCGGTCAGCCATTTGGACCAGATTGATAATTATGCCGCATTACGTGAGATCACCACAACCTCATGCTCTTTGAACCATCCCTCATCGAGCACATGCTTTTTCACAGCTTCAGGATCTTCGGTATATGCTACAAGTGCAAGGCTCTCTTCAGCACGGCTGCATGTGACATAGAACAGACGTCTTGTCCGGTCGATTGATGTTTCCTTGCCTGGCTTCGGTTTTGTCTTGCTCTGTTTGGCACCGAACAGTTGTTCGTATGAAAACGTGAATCCGCCAGACTCTGAATCATCCATCACGACGCAGACACGAGGGAATTCCAGCCCCTTGACGCCTTGATGGGTATCATACCGGGCCTCCCCCTGGACATATTGGCTGTACCTTTCGATCTGGTCGAACTGTGTCTCAAGGAATTTCCGCCATGCGACAAGGTTGTCTCGCTTATCTTCTTCCTGTGATTCCTCTGCGCCTTCTTCAGCAGGTTTTGCGAATGGAATGAGCACTCCGGGTATCCTGAACAATCCGGTCTGGTACACTGAATCAAGGACCTGCATGAAAGTAGGGGATTTCCCATCTTTCCAGAGTTCGACCAGGGAATCAACCGCTGCCTTTGCGCTTTCCACCTGGCATTTCTGCCCTGACTTGCATGATATGAGTGTGTCCTTTTCAAGCAGCGGCGAATTCTTCCGGACGATCGAGGTGAGCGCAAAACTGTCCTTCTTCTCATTGGCCTTTATCAATGGCAGGATGAGATGGGAGAAGAACCTCAGACCGGGCAGGCTTCCATCCCTTAGCCCTGTCTTAAGACGATTTACATCCTTCAGCGCATCCCACATATCAAGGAAACCGAGCCGTCTTGCCGCCATCCGATGTTCAAGGGTCAGTGTCTTGACATTTGTACCAGGATCGAGCCATCCATCATCACCTTCCACCTCTGCCATCAGTCTGCAACACTCATGCTCCTGCGCAGGTTTATCCTCTATATCAGCCGGAAGGATGAAGAACCGTACATATCCTTCCCCTTTGTCAGACCGAGGCCTCTGCTCCTGCCCATCGACAGGCTTCCTTATCCGGTTGACTAATTTTATTATCCGATGACAAGACCTGTGGTTCATCCTCTTGGCAGGTGTTTCCCAATCTTCCGGCAGGTTCGTACCGAGATCCATCTTTCCTGCCGTGTATATCCTCTGCATCATGTCCCCGATGATACCAAGAACGAAGCGGTCCTTGAGCTTTGACTGTACAAGGAAGAACGCCTCGATAAGCTCCCTGCTCGTATCCTGGCTCTCGTCGATTAGCAGGATGGGGAACCGGTTGACGAGCAGGCTCTGCATCAGAGGTCTTTCTGTAAGGAAGCTTGCTGTTATCTTGATGACTTCCGCATGGTTCAGGGCATTACGCTCTGGATTATCTCCATCAGGATTGTATATGAACTTCCTGACCTGGCCGAGATTGGCAATACGCTCTCTCTTTGATGTAATCGCATTGATTCTGTCTTTCGAGGCTTGTGTGCCGGCCCTGCCTTTCCGTTCCTTCTCCTCTAACTCAGCGATCTCTTTTTTCAGGTTCTCTTCCAGCCAGCCTTTTATATCATGGTTCAGGCTTTTGATTAGTGACCACGCAAAGCTATGTATCGTCGATACTTCGAAGAGCTCGTCATATTTCAGTCGGCTCCTTATCTCATCACATGCTTTGTTCGTGAATGTTATGACCCCGACCCTCCGGCCATTCAGGCTGAACTTCGGACCTGATTTATCTCTGATCACTTCCAGACATTCCACAAGTGACCGTGTCTTTCCAGACCCCGCCCCTGCGAACAGAAAGAAGCTTGTCGGTGGTACATCAGTTACACACTTGGCGATCACTTCATCGGCCTTGCTGTCAAACAGATCATCTTTCTTCGACATCTTCATTCACCTGCTGCTTCATCTGCCTGTTCTTTCTTCGGCAATGCGACCTCCTGCTGCCGCTTCAACAACCGCTCTTCTATCCATTTGAGGCCGTCATGTATATAAGTCGGCACATTGATCGAGGCCGGGTCTTGTGAAAAAAGCATATCCAGAGCGAATTGAGCTTTGCTGCCTTTTGAGAGTGCCGCCAGCAGGCTTTCCTGCAAGCTGTCGATATCATCGTTGTCCTCTATAGCTTTCTTGAATTTCTTTATAAGACCGCCCCCGGTAGCCTTTCTGAAATGGTCAATATTCTCGAAAACCAACGCATCCTCAAAAGTCGATGGGCAGGCGTCAACGTTTTTGCCGCCAATCTTGACCTTCAGTGGTGTCTGATAAGCGACCCGTATAGAGAAGAAATCATCATAGGAAAGCTCTTTGCCGTCTTCAGTTAGCGCCACCAGGCCATCAAATCCCTCTCTCTTGGGATGCCAGCTCTTCAGCACGTTGTTTGATGTAATCAGGTCGCTACCTATTTTCGGTGTAGCTTTCGAACGGGTCTCCTTTTCAACAGCATCGATGTCAGTGATGATGAGGGTGTTCAGTCCCAGGTGTTCAATGAATGGCTTGAGCCGATGTGCATGACTTCCGCCGACCTCAAGCAGGGTTATGTAACAGCTGTGCAGGGCCGGATAATGGTTCCGGATGAAATGAGGGATGAGCATCCTTTCCGCAGCTCCCTCCACTATTATCGCCCCATCTGCGAAGAAAAGGTCGGCATGTGTGGCCTGTAGATAGCGGGAGACGAACCTTGCCGTATCGTCCGGTTCCCCGAATACCTCTGAAAGATTGACAACAGTCGAGCAGGGCGTCTGTCCCGATTTGCGTGCTGGATGCCTCCTGAAATATCGCATATTCGCAAAATCGACCTCATGTGCGATGTGACTGGAATGCGTGCTTACAACCAGCTGGGTTGACAGGACGGTATTATCCTTCAATGCCTTATGATTGCGTAATACCTCATAGGCCTTCCTGATAAATACCTGCTGGACCTGCACATGCAGATGAGCTTCGGGCTCCTCCATAAGGACCAAGTGCAATGGCGGCGGAGATGCCTGATGGGTACCGTCCTCCTCTTCCCGTGCAGCCTTCCCGACCTTCATCCAACCATCACGATAGCTGATCAGCCTGAATACCATCGAGATGAGGTTCTGGTATCCTAATCCATTGCATTGTTCTGGAAGCCGATACTTCGCTGTATCCTGGTCTGGTGTCAGATCATATTGCACAGCAGATTGATGGTTCAGCCCTTCCACAGGCTTGATATTTGTTGAGATCGTCAAGCGAGGGTTTGCGACTCCTGGATATCCAAGCCCTTCCAGTTCGAAGAAAGGGTCTTTGAAGCAGGCCTTCAGTCGTTCATCGAAAGCTGTCTGCGCCTCATGCATCGCTTCAAGAGCCTTTATGTCGGAGGGTTCCGGTGCTTTCAAAGGATCAAGGTGCTTGCCATAGTATGTCCTCAGCTGGCTGGTCAGCAGCTGTTTCCGCCCTCTATCCCCTTGCTCCTGTAGTTCCTCATCCCCGCCACCAGAATAATCGCTCAAGCCCCTATGAGCCGGGACCTCATCGATCCTGATCAGGCCCTTGAATGGATTGTCATCAAGAGGCTCCGCTGTATCCGGCAATTTCTGTGGCTGTGCTACACCATTCTTAGGTCCGGTCTTCTTGCTCGGATCAAGCAGGTACGCATTCACAGTGAGTGAGCCAGCTATGCGTTTCTTGAGATAATCCATCAGATTTTCCGGCCATAGCGAGAATCCATTGCAGGTCTTATCGCTCTTATCCTTATCATCCGTCTCAGCCTTGCCGGATTTTCCATCGTCAGTACTGTCTGTTTTCGCACTCAGTGTGTCGCACACCGCTGTCTTTGTGATGAGGTATGACTGAAGCAGCTCGTCTGGGTCTTTCGGTTCCAGTTGCAGCCGGACACCTACCCCTTGATCAGGAGTCCAGTCCAAGGTCGGGATCAGATGTGCGACATGATGGATTTCATCCTCCGAGACAGTGAGCCAGACATCGAGTGATGGCAGGAGATCATGCCAGCTGTATGGCAGTTCACCTTCCTGGTCCTCCTCGAATGCACGGCCCAACTCTTCAATGCGGAGCCACAGGTCGAGAGGGATATCATAGGCGGAAAAGGCTTTCTGATGTGTCAGGAAATACCGCAGTACTGTAATGGCAGTGGTCTTCCCGCTGTTATTTGCGCCGACAAAAAGTGTCGTCTTATCTGAAAGATCAATCCTGATCTTAGCCAGTCTCCGAAAATTCCTGATTTCAACAAAATCTATTCGCAATTCGCACCCACCTTCATATTATGTCATCGAACATCAGGTCATGGTCCCCCGGATTGTCCTATTGATAGCTCGATACGGTTTTCGGAATCAATTCATGTCTTATAAAGGTTACCTACACCCATTCAGCTACCATCTCCTTGGCCAGAATCTTTGATTGAATGGTAGCCATGAAGTTACGACACTGTTCTTTCATAAGCCGGTTAAAATCAGGTGATGCATTGTCAGGGATTTTCAGAAAAAGGACATGGAAAGGGATATCATTACCTTGCTGTCGGATTGCATCCGATATCAACCCTTTTGATCTATCAAGATTGAGTGAGCTCCACCTTTCCTCTGATATCGGGTAAATAAAGCCACACCCTTTTATCAAAGCCCCGTTGGCATACTGGCCTATGTAGGTATGCAGTTGAAAAAGATCTTCACGTTTAACCCCGAACCGAGGATCAAAGGCTTTATACTTCACATCAAAGACGTAAAGACCACCATCGCTCTCAAAAACAAGGTCTGGTTCCAGCTTACGCATGTAGCTCCCGAGAGCTCCGGCAGGTATTTCATAGCGCTGCTCAAACTTACTGAGCAGACGTACTCCGTTCCTTTTTATAAGCTTACGGATGAAATATTCAAAAAGCATCGAGATATCGAAAAAGAATGCGCTGGATTCATGCTTGGAATCGAAATCAGAACCTTGTTGCCTGATGACATGCTTCGATAGATCTATCAGGACATTATAATCGTTGTAGAACGGATTGGTAAAATATGGGGTTTTCAGTATTTCCTGGCGTGACCTTTTAACACCATGATTCGCTGTTAGAAACGCATTGTAGACAGTCCTTGTCCGTTGGCAGAAAGAATAGCGCTCAACCGTCTCATAAGCATTGATGAAAAGCGATGTCGCAGGACTGTCGTAGCTGTGTTCACGGTAGGAGCATAAATATTTCCCAGACGTTGTATTCCGGAAGTAGGCGATTGCGTCAATCGTCCCACGAACACGAGAAATTCGATCATTCTTTGTTATGTAGGTCTTGGGCAACCCTAGCCGATAAGCTCGTTTGAATTTGATATTCCAGAGATATGCAAGAAGCCATTCATAGCCATCGGTATGACTCTCGCCGCCAATATCTTCCAGTTCAAGGAATCCATCGGCATCTGCTATGATGTACTGAAGGAAGGCATTTCCGAACCTCGAACTGATCTTCAGGGAATAATCACCACGTTTAACAAACCCGATCAGGTTTCCGGTGTTGAGGGTGAGATTTCTGGCATCAGTACCGGCTAAATCTATGAACCCACCATCAGTATTGTGTTCGTAATCTTCATCATTGAAAAGGATGAGAGCATCGGCGATATTATCTTTAAGTATTTTTTCTACATCACGAGAAACCGAGTTCAGGAAATGCCATATGGCGGATTCATCATTATAAGGATATGTCCACTGGCCTTTTGATTTCGAGCTGAGATTGACCGGTTCACTCAAACGTCTATTGGTCAATACGCCTTCATTGACAAAATAAGACTGGTTATCGACCAGAGTCCCATCTTTTATGATGTCGAACAGCCACACGGCCTAAACCCCGAATGCCTTACCGAAGGAACCGATCAGCTCAGCCTCTTTACCGGTACCTCGTAGGTATTCCTGCAACAAAGGCAGGATGCAGTCATCCCAGACACGTTCTCTTACTTCCGTAACAGTGAGGTTGGTCGAATATTTCAGATTCATCAAATAAGCATGCCCGATCTGATAATCATGTCCCAGCAAGGGTTCATCGGCTATCTGGTTGTTCAGACGTTCGAGATTGTCCGCAAGAGGAGCCCATATTTTACAGAACGAATTCAGATGGTATCTCAGGAGCCCCATATCTGGTGTCACTTCTTCCCAGCGGAATCTACGGCGCAGCGCAAAATCGAAACTTTCCACACTTCGGTCGATGGTGTTCATAGTCCCGATCAGATAGATATTTGACGGAATGAAAAATTGATAACCTTGAGCGGTTTTAAACATACCAGTCTGCTCGTCGTTCAGATTGGCATACTGGGTTTTGACACTACCTTCGACGCCACGATATTCCAGGCAATACATGAGTTCACCGAAAACCCGAGACAGTTCAGCTCTGTTTATTTCATCGATAATGAAGAAGAATGGTGGCACAGCATCCGATACCAGCTTGGACATATCAGTAATGTCTAAAATATATTGCCAGTGTTCGCCTTCTAATCTTTCCTTGTGCGGATGAAGATCCTTTATCGTGAGTGCCCCCCATTTCTTGTCGAGTCCAAGACCAGAAACATCAACTTCCCATTTCCCGGCATTTCTACAAAACTTCTTAAAAACACCGTTCTGCAGCGTCAGCTGGGCAGCTCCCTTTTTATCTAAAACGGGGCGTAAGCCCTCAATGAAATCTTCATAGCTGTAAGACGGATGAAATTGTACCAGTTCAATCTGGCTTCCATGGGTGAAGCTGCTTTTCGGAGCAAATTCCTCTTTCCAGATATCAAACAAGAGAGATGTCTGTTGTCGGGCTTGATAAGTTTTCCCGGTTCCGGGAGCTCCGTATTTAACGATCTGCTTCTTCAGGCTGAATGGATTGAACAGGTTTTCATACAGCAGCCAGACAAACTGGCTCAGGTAGAATTCATCTGTTTTCTTGTCCTTAAGCTCATCACCGAATTCATTTTTGATGATTTCCAATAAGAACAGGTTCTTTGAGAACCAGTCCTGTTCCTCTTTTTCGGGGTATGACGTGATGATCCCTTCTCGGGTTAACCAGCTGAAGACCTGATTGAATTTCCCGGAATCGACTGTCGTGGAAACTTCAAGAGTGCAGGCCGCAGCTACACGATTGACAAGAACGGGATTGTTGGATTTGCCTTGGGCAGCCCATGCATCGTCAAACTTTTTGAAAGTCTCCCTCTTGGGAGTAAGTATGAACTGTTCAAGAGAGGATATGAATTCTTCGCTTTTGATGAATGATTGGAAGTTATCGTAACTCAGAACAGATTGGCCACGGGAAGCAATCCCATTGCTCTTATCATAGAGGAGCTGCCTCAAGAATTCCTCATCAGCTTGGGACAAGCCTTCACCGGATTTGATTCGTTCACGGATCTGCCCTACCTGATCGTAAAACTCACGATAAGCATCATGCCATTCTTTAACTTCGTGTATCCTGTTTTCAATCAAGTATTTGTAAAGATTTTTCAGTCTGCTTTTCATTTTTTTGCCTTGTCCGATTTTTGATTCACCGCAATGTTCAATATATTTTTAGCTCTCGAACTTTATAATATTTGAGTGGCGTAACCAGGTGCTGAATCCGGGCATTAAGGGTTGATTCTATAAACTGTCAGGTTCATGATGAGCACCAGCTACAATACCAACGAATTGCTGCTAACTCTCTGAATAATTGGAGTAAAGAGTCTAAGAATGAGCGACCCCGCAACCCCGCCCCACAGCTATCCCGCAAGGTCTTGATACCCCGCCAGTTCAGTTCGGTTTTATGATCCAGGACGATAGTCCAGACTACCCCGCCAATTGAAATGGGGTATCCCCTTTGGTAAATGGGAAGGTCACCACAACCCCCAAACGCCAAAAAAGGATACCCCTATGCCGCCAACAGCGACACGTGAGGACATTACAGCATATCTGGAGCTCGTCGAAAAGAACCAAATCAAACCCCATCGTTTGCCCGACTGTACACAATGCGGTCTTGCCGCCTGCTACTTTAAGCTCCACGCCTATCGGGAACGCCGTTTCCTGATCGTCGTCGACATGACCGTACAACCCGAATATGCACCTCTGGTGCGTTTTCGCTGCCCGGCCTGCGGGAAAACGGTATCCTTTTATCCAGATTTTGCCCTTCCGCATAAACACTATACCCGTCAATCGATCATGGGATTTACCGGGAACTATTTTGCATCCGATACCATCACCTATCAACAGGCGGTCATGGATATGGAGCAGTTCAGTGTCGCGGGATATCCCGGCGGAGAAAAAAGCCTTGCACCATCAACAGTGCACCGGTGGGTGACGACGCTGTCAAAAATGGTCCACACTACGCAGTCGGCATTGAACCTGATCGGCCAGGAAGACCCGGCCACAAGGGTATACCGCGATTTGGCCCAATTGAAGATTGCGGCCGGCAAATTCAAAAGTCTGTTCCGCAAAAAGCAACTGCTCGGCTGCCTGCGGTTGATCGTTGTCGAGGCTTTTTTCAATGCCACCTTCAAGCTGTCGGTTTTCACCAACCTGGCAATACGCTGCGCGTTCACCTGAGGTAGAGTCACCTCCAGGAACCATCGAAGGGGGTGATGCAATGGACAAAGAACAAGAAAAATGGGCCATCTTCTGGTGCGATCTCCTGAAGCCGCTGATCTTCGGGGAGATCGACGAGCAAGCGACGAACCGGTTTCTCAAAACGCTGGCTCAAGAACCGATCCGTTTTCCTGACGGGCACATCAAGAAGCCATCGTTGTCCACGTTGCGGCGCAAGCTGAACCGTTACCGGAAAGACGGATTCGACGGTCTTGAACGACAAAAGCGCAGCGATCGGGGAAAACCCCGTGGTGTCGGTCCCGAGATCATCGCAACGGCCATCGAACTAAAAAAAGAGCAGCCCTACCGCAGTCACAAGGCCATCAACCGCTTTTTGCAAAGCACATATGCGACAAGTGTGCCCCGCGCTACGCTTTACCGTCACCTGAAAGCCGCCGGCGCCACCCGGATCAAACTGGGCGTTTCCAAGATGAAGGTCCGCAAACGATGGACCCGGGAGCACACCAACGATCTGTGGGTCGGCGACTTCGAGGAAGGGCCCTACGTCATCGAGAAAAACGATGTCGTGCCCACCTGCCTGTCCGCCTTCATCGACTGCCACAGCCGCTTTGTTGTCGAGGCACGCTATTACTTCAGGCAAAACCTGGATGTGCTCATCGATTCGCTGATTCGTGCATGGTCCAACCATGGCGCATCGCTCGAACTGTATCTGGACAATGCCAAGGTGTATCATGCCAACGGTCTCAAGGCTGCCTGTTATCGTCTGAACACCCGACTGCTCCACCGACCGCCCCGCGACCCGGCACCCGGTGGCCTGATCGAACGCTTCTTTCAGACCGCCCAACATCAGTTCGAGGCCGAGGTCCGCGCCGGCGACTTGCTCAGCCTGGAGCAGCTCAATCGCGCGCTGTCCGCCTGGCTGGCTGTCGGTTATCACAAAGACATCCACAGCGAGACCGGACAGTCTCCTGAAGACCGCTATCGACAGGGGCTGACCATTATCCGTCAGGTCGATATGAGCCGCGCGATCGAATCGTTCATGCAAGCCGTCCCCCGTACCGTCAACCGTACTTTCTCCGACGTTCAAGTCAACAAACGCTTCTACCGGGTGGATCCCAAACTCCGCGGAGACAAGGTAGCGGTCCGCTTCGATCCTTTTTCCACCTGGGACAAGGTCCAGATCCATTCCCTGGGCGGGCAGTATCTGGGCGCCGGATTGCTGCATCAACGCCAAACCGGGTTGCCGGCTGTCCCTGATCCGCAACGCAAAAGGCCCGAACACAGCTACACCAATTTGTTAATCCAGCAGCACAAACAGGAACTGGCGGAAAAAACCGGCGGTATCGACTATCGCAAAATCGTCGAACGCCGCCGGTGGCCTTTTCACCAGTTTGCCAGCACCGTAGCTCAACTTCTAGGGTTTAAAGCCGGGTTGACCGACCTTTGTTCCGGCGATCTGGAAGCGCTTAAAAAGGTCTACAATCAATGCGCCACCATCGACCGGCAAATGGTCAAGACGGCCTTCGAAAATGCTCGACAGCCAAGCGTTTTGTATATTGTCGCCGAACTCAAACAGCTCATCAAAGGAGACCGATAATGTTTTTAGCCCATTTTGCTTTAAATGCCCACCCGTTTGCAGAAAAACCGCCCATCGAATGGCTGCAGCGAGATCCCCGGATCGAACAAGCCCTGGCACGGCTTAAATTCTTCGAACAACAAGGCGCCCTGGCCTTGATCCTCGGCCAGACCGGACTTGGCAAATCTTCACTGCTCAGGCTCTTCATCCATGAGTTGCCTCACAACCGATATCGTCCCCTTTACCTGCATCTCACGCCCCTGCGGGCCAACGCCTTTCTACGGCTCATGGTCACCAAACTCGGCGAAAAACCCAGGATGGGAAAAGACCGGTTGCTGCTGCAGATCCTCGAACGGGTCAAACAAAACGAAAAGTGCACCCTTTTAATTGTCGACGAGGCCCATCTGATCGATCCCGACACCCTTACCGACCTGCGTCTGTTGATATCCTCCATCGACGAAGAGGTATCGTTGAAAATTGTCTTGTGCGGTCAGGATAATCTGAAAGAGGTCCTCAAGCGTGCCTCGCATGCCGATCTGGTTCAGCGAATCGCCCTGCGGTTTGCCTTGCATGCACTTTCGAAAGAGCAATCCGGCGCCTATATCGACAACCGCATGATCCAGGCCGGCGGAACAGCCAAAACCTTCGAAAGCGAGGCCAAAAACCTGATTCATGAATACACCGGCGGCGTCCCCCGCCAAATCAACAATGTCGCCATGGCCTGCCTGATAAATGCCGCGTCTCGCAGCCTGAAAAAAATCGATGACGCCTTGGTCAACGAAACCATGAGTGAATTTAATCTGCCATAGGAGAAACCATGCCTAACCATTACGCAGCAAGTCTCTTGCGGAACTTAAGAAATCGCATCCTCATCGATGCCGTGATTGTCGACATGTTACGGATGGATATCCGCCCTGATGAAACTCAACTGCGTTTTCGTTGCCCTTTATGCGGTCACTTTCACACAGCAACAAACTCCAAAACCAATCTGGCCCGGTGTTTTGATTGTGAGAAAAACTTCAATCCAATTGATCTGGTCATCGCCGTTACCCACTGCAGCTTCGTCGACGCGGTGGAACGGTTGAAAAAAAGATCCCATTGGATGGGTTGATTAACCGATTAATCTGCAGCAAGGTAATTGTAATGCGATTCAATTATTGTGGGAATGAAGAAGGGTCAGATAATTCGAGACAAATAGGGTCAACTAAACTTAGACGTAGCAAATTGCCATACAAATCAAGCATAAGCACATAATTAGAGTCGCAGTCTCACCTCTTTCTCCTTTCCAGATACCCGATCAGATAACCTTCGAAATATCTGACCGTTCCGTAATAGACCTTCTTGAATGGCGTCCTGTATCTAGGCCATCCTGGTTTCCGGATCTCCTTTACATGCAAAACGATAATCTTTTCGTCCCAATTTCCATTAAACCATGTTCGGTATAGTCTGGTGACAAAGTATTATAACCTACACATTAATAGAGTTGTCTTACCGGACTGGCAGGGATCTTAAAGCCGTTCAGCAGATACTGGCGATTCAATCAAACCATTCTTAAGAAGCACGATGGATTAAGTACGCCCGCCTGACTTTACCCTGTTCCCACTATAAGAATACGGACAAACCACAGGGCTCGTCCTTAAAAGATCATGGTTTGAATTACCTGCACCAAGGCTGCAATGGGGTCGATGGATGATGATAAATACACCAGTTGTCAGAATGGGCATCGATATCGGGTTCGGTGACGTGAAAGTCGTCTCGGCAAAGATCGGCGGCAATAAAAAAGCGGATATCGAAAAATTCAAGTTCCCGACCGCAGTTGCCCGGGTAAAAAACAAAGCGATTGCGGGACTGGACGATGCTCAGGTGGAGTATGTTTTTGGGAATTCGAAATACTTGTTGGGAAACGATGCCCTCGGCAGCATCAATATACTGCCCACACGGGATATCGATTTCATCATGGAATTCGGTCCGCTGTTGATTTTCAAGGCATTCGAGCATGCGGCCCGGCATTATCATCTGCCGATAAAATCGGTTTGCACCTCCGCGGAAGTCTGTCTTGGGTTGCCGCTGGCTTACTACAAAGAGAAAAAAAATGAACTGGCCGGGCGGCTGGCCAGTTTCGAAGTGTCGGGCTGCAGGGTCGACATCAGCCGGCTGGTGATCCAGGCCCAGGGCCAGGGCATATTGCTGGATTTTCTATTCGACGACCATTGCAGGCCGGACAGAAAATGGCTGGGAAGCGATCTGCTCATCCTGGACATCGGTTTCAATACCATCGACATTCTCTGTGTCCAGAAGGGAAGATCCAGCTCCGAATGGTCCAATATGCTTGAGGGTGCCGGGATCTGCCGGATCTGTAGAGACCTTGATATTGAGCTGAAAAGGATGGGCCTGGAACTTGGCGAACAGACGATAAAAAACGTATTGGTCGAGCGCCGGGCCACAAAGTATGGCAAGCCAATCGATCTTTCCGCAACCATTGCCCGGCTGACCTCCGATTACGCCGACTTTTTGCACCGGCAGATCCAGTCCAAGCTTTCCGATGTATTGAAAACCACCCGCAAACTCATCGTTGCCGGCGGCGGCGCCTATTATGTGGCCGATACATTCAAACGAAAATACTCAGGGGGCTTTCTGCTGGTGCCGGTTGATGCGGAATACAGCAATGCCGGAGGGTTTTACAAATATTTGAAGGGCGTCAAAAATGGCTGAGCCGGTGCGGTTCCAATTCTCCCTTGCAGACGACGATACTGCCAAACAGCTCCGGGCGATCCCGGCCGGCCACCGGTCGCTTTTTGTCGAACTGGCCCTCGATGCCTGGTTTGCCAATGAGCAGGCAAATGGCCGCAACCGATTTACCTCGGCCGTTTTTCCATCCAGCCAAAAGAAACCGTCCCGTCCGACCCGATTCCGGCTTTCCCTTGCAAATGAGGATATCGTGCGCCGGTTGCGGGCCATCGCTTCAAGACACCGCTCACTGGTTGTCCAGATGGCCATAATCAACTGGCTGGCGTCGAAAATCGGCAGAAAGATGCACGCACTATTTTCCGCCAAAGACATGCGGCAGGCACCGGTTGGCATTCAACCGACGCCCGGCTGCCTCAATTCTGCGGACAACGGCCATGAGGCTTCTGATGCGGTAAACACGCAAGTCTCCGACACGGAAAAACTGATGAAAACCGCATTGGAATTTGACTGAATACCCATCCGTTAGAAAAGAAAGGACAATCAAATGAAAATGAGAATGATGATAGTGGCCGTGGTGATTGCATTCATCCACGCCACCGGCTTTGCCCGGGAAAACGATCCCTGCCGAAATATCGATCTTGACTGGTTGCGGACGCATTCTCCCATACCCGCCGGGCAGATCGTATCAAAGCAGAATATGGATTCGCTGTGCGAGATTGTCCTGAAGATCGGCAACGAATATGTACCGCTGTTTGCGGGCAACGACTTCATTATCGCCGGCGAAATGCTCAAGCACAGAACCCAGGTGACCAGGAAAAGGATCGATGCGCTGAAAGCCGACAACTTTGCGAAGCTGATTCCCCGGCTCGACGCGGTCGCTGCCATTGTTTATCTGCCCGCGGAAAACAACGGCCGGACGATCTATTTGATCACCGATCCCTTGTGCGGTCATTGCAACACGGCCGCCGAGAAAATCATTCCATTGGCAGAAACCTACGGTGTTTCGGTGAAGGCGGTTTTGTATTCGGTTCACGGACAGGAAGGGGACCATAAATCAATCGAGGCGGTATGCCGGGATTTTTCCCTGGATCAGTATACGGAACATAAGTGGAAAAGCCGGCCCTTTGACGAAAGGCATCGATGCAAACGGGGAGAAGAACGGGTCAAGGCCGCCAAGAATGTGATCGGCAAAGCGGGTATCGGCGGTGTGCCGGTATTTATTTTCGATGACGGCCGGTTTGTAAACGGCGCCAATATGACGGCCGTTGAGAAGATTCTGCAGAGCATGGACTGAAGAGATGGGCCTTAGGGTTGCTGCCGCACTGATCGTATTGACCGCTCTCGCCCCGAATGTGCACGGCTATTGTTTTAAAAAAGCCGGCGCTCGCTATGGCATATCGCCCCTTTTGCTGAAAGCGATCTCGGACGTGGAAAGCAACGGCGACATTCATGCGGTAAATTATAATGCCGCCTCCGGCACGGTGGATATCGGCCACATGCAGATCAACAGCTTCTGGAAGAAACACCTGGGCGCCCATTATGCGACGTTGTTCGACGCCTGCTACTGCACCATGGTCGGCGCCTGGATTTTAAAGCAATGCATCGCCCGATACGGCTACGATTGGGATGCCGTGGCCTGCTACCATACCGGTTGCGGGGTTGCGGATGCCAAGAGTCGCGCAAAACGCAAACGTGGATTGGCCTATATCCGGAAAGTGAAAAAGAGACTCGCCGCGGCAAAGCAGCCATAGGCCTTTCCCCGTTCACCGTCGTTCCAGGGGTCGATGCAGGGAGGCAAATCATCAAAATCGCAGCGGCCTTTATTCTGATCACGGGCGTTATCGCCGGTCTGTATTATGAATCGGTTATCCGGACGTATTTTCCGGAATATTCGGCGGTCCTTTTCGCAAGCGCCGTCATCTGCTTCGCCGGACTGATCCATGCCCTGATCATGCGCAACCTGTTGATTGCGCTGTTGACCGTCTGCGGGGCGGCAGCCGTTCCCTGGCTGGTTGCCTGGTTCACGAACTATTGGCCGTTTATCGCCCCAAAGCTCACCTTCCTTGGAAAATGAGGATTCGGAATCATGGCAAACAAAGAGACCACGGGAAATCCGGGGATCGGCGGCGACATCGTCCCGGTAGGCCAGAGCCGGTCCAGCACCCAGTCCATCTTCGGCAACATCATCGACGCCATATCCCAGATCCAGCAGTTCGCCGTGATCGAACGCTCCGGCCAGGACATACCGGACGATTTTCTCACCATCCGGGGGAAACTCAACTTTTTCAACATGGGCTTTGGAAACGGTTTCATCGAAGGGATCATCTTTGCGCTGCTGACCGCATTCACCCTGCCGATCATGTCCGACGACGGCTTGAAAGATTGGGTGGAGCGCTATTTCCCGCTGGTACGATCGAAGCTGTTTTTGTGGTCTTTAACCTGTTCGCCGATCATTATCGCAGGCGGCCTGTGCTGCTTTTTAAGCAAATACCGGATCGGCATCCTGTCCAAAAACGCGGTGGATTCCCTGCTGATCGGCCGGCTGTTTTCCCTGGCCGTCAAAGGGATCCTTATTTTCGTCGCGCTGATCTTTGCCTCCAATCACCTGACGCCCGAGCTGGCCTGGAAGGCCGCATACTTCCTGGCGCTCCAAAAGGAGCCGCTTGCCGCAACCATTTATCGGATCATTTGGAATGTGCACCCCCATCTCGTTCCCACCGCCTACCGGACGCTCCTGGTGTTTTTTATCGCCACCATGACGCCGTTTTTTTCCATATGGCTGGTATCCATTTATCGAAAAAGCAGACAGAAGAAAGCGGATCTGTTCTGGCATTGAAAGGCAGGTATGGCATTGGGCAGAAAACGCAAGACGCACACCCTGATCGGCAAGGGCATTGTCCTGGGCGATCCCAGAAACCGCATCCGGAACATCTGGCTCAAGGACGCCGAGCGCAAAGGGCATCTGTTCTGCTTCGGGACCACGCGCATCGGAAAGACCAAACTGGCGGAATCCATGATCTGCCAGGACATTGAAAAAGGGTACAGCGTCATGTTGGTGGATCCGAAGGGCGATATCGCCCTGTTTTCCAAAATTGCGCAGGCCGCATTCGCCGCCGGCCGGCAGGAGGAGCTGTGCCTGATCACCCCCGTCTATCCGGACAGCTCGGCCAGCATCGATCCGCTGGCCTACTACTATATGCCCGAAGAGATCGTCTCCCATGTGGTATCCGGGATCAAGGCCAAGGAGGAGTTCTTCGTCAACGTGGCCTACGAAACCACCCTGGTCATCGTGCTCTCTTTGATCATATTCCAGCGCATCGGCCGCTCCAATGCGGCCCGCATCAATTTTGACGAGATTAAAAAGCGATGCTCCTATTCCGGGCTTGAAAAACTCAAGGAAAGCCTCAGCGATGTGACCGGCAACGACGCCGATGAGGTTCGGGCGGCCCTCTTACAGCTGCTCGAATCCCCGGCCGACTATTTTGCCAAGATATCCTCATCCCTCAGAACGGTGCTGACCTCCCTTTCCACGGGGAGCGTCGGCCGGATCATCGGCAAGGCCAACGCCAACCGGTTCATTAAACGACTTGAAGAGGGAAAAAGGGTCATACTGGTCATTCAGACGGGGAGTCTGCTCACCCGCCGGACCAGCCATATCGTGGCCCGGGTGATGATATCCATGCTGCAAAGTTTTGCGGGCCGCAGATTCGCATCGGGAAAAACCGTCGATCCGCTCCTGTCCCTCTATCTCGATGAATTCTCCAACATCGCCTATTTCGACATCGCCGACCTGTTTAACAAAGCCGGCGGCGCCGGCATCTGGATCCACGCCTTTTCCCAATCCGTTGCCGACCTGGATGCCGAGATCGGCCGGGATCACGCCAGGAAAATCCTGGACAACACCAACACCAAAGTCTTCATGCGGGTCAACGACCCCCAGACGGCCCGTTATATCTCCGAGTACTCCGGCACGGTGAAAAGGTTCAGCCCGATTCTGCAGCTGGGCGGCGGCATCATGATCCGGGAAACCGAAGAGCAGGCCGTGCTGACCGAAGACGCCATGAACCTCGGACTGCAGGACTTTTTCATGTTCGGCCTTTCCGGCGCCTACAAAGGAAAAACCGTTGCCGTCAAACCGCCCGTGCTGGAGGTGATCTATCCGGATATCAAAACCGCCGCCAACTAGGACTCGGCCATGGGCTTTTTGGCAACTCTTTCCTTTTGGGACAAAATATGGATGGCTCTGGGGCTGGCCGGTCTATTGCTGCTGTTGATCCGGTTTCATTTCAAACTTGCCAGAAAGGAGAAGGATGCACTCATACGCATCGATCGGTTTATGGACACCCGCATGACGGGCCAATCGGACAACCATCCGTGCGCCATGGATCATGATTCCCAGTGCTTGAAATGGAAGCATCCCGACATCGGGATGTTTTACAAGGGATATGTCGAGCCGTACACACAATTGCTCCGGCGGATCGATGCGCTTGATACGGTCGTCGACCTTCTCGCCTTGCTGGACGCTGAAGGCCATTGCCCTTCCATCGCCGGACGCGGCCATCAACACGGCCCGGCCGACAAACCAGCCGATCTGGAAGCGTCACGGTGGCAATCCGTCCGGCATAATGCCTATGCCATCCTGCACGAAAATGTGTCCCTTCGCGAACACAGCCTCAATGTGGCCTCGATGGTCGTTGAACAGCGAAAAAAAGGGGGCAGGGATTTCCAGATGGAGCTGGGGCGTCTTCTCATCGTCTCGTTGGGGCATGATATCGGCAAGATTCCCGGAAAATCGAAAGGCCATGCGGCCAAGGACCACTGCATGGCTTCCCGGGATGTCCTCGACGGGATGTTGCCGGCCGACTACCCGTCCCGGGACGAAATTCTGGCAGCTGTGCGGGACCATCATTTTTCTTCCGCATCGGGCGGCGCTTTGCTGAACCATCTGAAAACGGCGGATCATAAAGCCAGACAAATGGAGCTGAAAAAATACGGCTGCGAGGCAACCATCGCTCCGTCGTTCTTTAAAACCGCAGCGAGTCATCCAACAAAACCCGATCGGGCCTCTCAAAAACCCCGCTACGCTTCCGTCGATCTTTCCTGGCTTGAGCTTTCGCAGCTACTGCAGCTTGTAGCCGCCAGAATCAATGTGGTGGAAAAGGGAAAATATGAGGCCTTCTCGCATGCCGGCATGGTTTATGTCTATCCGCGTCTACTGGCGCAGTGCGCCTGCCATCTGGCCATGCAGGCCGGCCGTATGGAGGTCGTCGCCCACATGGCCACGGAAGAGAAGATGGAAGCCTTGATGTACGCCATTCGAAAGGCCCTGGAGGAACACGTTCCGGACAAACTGATCGGAGCCGGGTACATCGGACGGAAATTTCAGATTGCATCCGGAAACGGCGACTGCATGAACCCCGGTTTTTACCTGCCGTTGAAAATTTCGGCATTTACACCGGCGAGTCCCTCGGAAATCGAAAAACGCAAACAAGGTGTTTCCCTGCTTCAATCCATCCAGAGTGTATCCATTTATTATCCCGATTCCTGAGGTCCTAAACACCTACCTTCCTTCCTTTCCCCGTTGTCTGTAAACCGCTCCCGGCTTTACCGGCCCGCCATTATCAAAACAGGCAAACCAATTGAGCGCACCATTGCCACGGCATTCCAATCCAAGGGAAAACGAGAAGCTGCCCCATGAATCGCAAACCCATCATGATTCTGCTGTCCATCGGAATTGCATCGGCCGTCCTGATATCCGCCGCGTTTGGTGACGGACTATTGCCCGTCTTGGGATGCTTTCATGACTACAACGGTAACGGCGCCCTCGATTCCGGAGAATTCGGGCAATGCGTGAC
Source organism: Desulfosarcina ovata subsp. ovata (assembly GCF_009689005.1). Taxonomy (NCBI): domain Bacteria; kingdom Pseudomonadati; phylum Thermodesulfobacteriota; class Desulfobacteria; order Desulfobacterales; family Desulfosarcinaceae; genus Desulfosarcina; species Desulfosarcina ovata. The sequence continues at coordinate 800,931 of NZ_AP021879.1, forward strand.
AACCCCCCAGGGCGATCTTTGCATGCTGGACAACATCCCGTGCACGGAAACGGTGACCGCCGCGGTCTGCCCGGGGGAAAGTGTGCTGAACGCCGTGTCCGACCAATGCGAGCATCCGGTCCGGTATCGGTGCGCCGGGTCCGGCGCCATCTATCATACCCTTGCCGAATGCAGCGGCGATTGTTCCTCAAACGCTAATTGCGCGGTCTATTGCCCCGGAAACCTGACCATCCGGAACAACGTCTGCAGCGCCGATCCGGCGTGCACGTACGGCGCCTACAACCAAGACACCGATACCTGTATCGAAGAAACCTGCCCGTACGGCAACGCGTTTGCGTGTAAGCAGTTCAATGGAGAAACGTTCTGCAGTGAAATGTCATGCGCGATTTCATGGGATATCATCACCAATCTGGGTTCGGCCCAGGGTGAAGACGACATTCAGGACAACGGCCCCGTCAGCGACGAAAACAGTTGTATGGGGCAGATCTATATTTTCACCGGCAAGGATCGAAGATGCCGGACTTGGGGTGCCACCATCGCATTCGACGATTGCTGCCGGAGTGAGGATTACCTGTTCGGCCTGGCGCAGTGCAAGGAAAAGGAAATAACCCTTGCCCGGCTGAAAGGCGATGGCCTGTGCCATTATGTGGGGCAATACTGCTCAAAAGAGATCAGCCTGGGGTTTACCGACATTTGTGTGGAAGAATCCAAATCGTACTGCTGTTTCAACAGCAAGCTGGCCAGAATCGTCCAGGAGCAGGGGCGGGCGCAGCTGTCAACCTTTAATGGCTGGGGAAGAGCGTCCAGACCCGACTGCAGGGGGCTCACCCCCGAAGAGTTCCAGGTGCTGGATTTTTCTCAAATCGATCTGTCCGAATGGCACGGCGATATCGAAACCAAATCCCAGACAGAAATCCAAGAGAACCTGCAGCAGGGCGTTACGGATTTCTATGACAGGATCGGCAATTGAAGGCAGCCAAACCATTATCCTATCGAAGCGTCGCCATGGGCATGCGTGCCAAAATCGCAATCGCCGCAGTCATCGTCGCATGCGCCGCTTCCCAGGCAACCGCCGGAATCAGGAATCTTGGCATCATGGGAAAAACCTACCCCGTCGTGGAGTTGGACGCCCTTGTCGAAATCCGGAACAAAGCTGCCGGCATCGACTGGCAAGGCATCCTGCAGTCGCCGGAGAACCTGAGAAAATTGAGAAACTACAGACCCGAGGGGCTTCCCAGGCTTGCCAGAGCACGCGTTGACCGGACTTTCCTGGTCGATATGACCTACACCCTCGATTTCGATATCCCCAACGGCAGAGGCGGCATCCTGTATCCGGCAGGCTACACGTTCAATCCCCTGGATTACATCGACTACCCCAGAACCATCGTCGTGGTGGACGCCAGTGATCCCGAGCAGGTCGACTGGCTGGAAAGCTCGGGCCATGCCGCCGATCCGAACACAAGACTGCTCATCACCGACGGGATCTATCTCGATGTCAGCTCCCGGATCGACCGGCATGTGTTTTTTGTCATGCCCGCCATCGCGAAACGGTTGCAGCTTCAGGCCGTGCCTGCGGTGATCCGGCAAAAGGGCGGCAAGATGGAGGTGAGGGAAATTGCGATTGCACCAAAGAAGAAATAGATGCATTGGCCTGCTTTTGATTGTTTTGACCATGCCATGCACGGCCCACGCACTATGCGGCGGAAGCTTCATGAACCCGATCTCCGATGTGTGCTGGGAATGTATTTTCCCCATCAAGATTGCCGGGATGTCCATTGGAACGGGGATGACCAGCGGATTGGCCGATCCGCCGGATGCGGCGTCGACGCCCATATGCGTCTGCCCCTTTCCGCCGCCGGTTTTCCAAAGGGTCGGGATCTCCCTTTCCTTCTGGGAACCGGCCCGGCTGATCGAGACGGTCAAGGACCCGTTCTGTTTCCCATCCATCGGCCAGAGCATCTACGGTGAGACGGGCACTGCCGGCTTGCTCTCCGGGGCTAACGACGAAGAGGGCGGTAACCAGGAGTCGGCCAATACCTTTGCCCAGGCCCACTACATGATATTTCCCGCATGGTCCATCATGGAGCTTCTCACCGATTTGACCTGCGTGGAAAAGGGCGGGTTCGACATCGCCTATATGACCGAGTTCGATCCGTTATGGAACGACGATGAACTGGCGTTTTTCATCCAGCCCGAAGCCTTGCTGTTCGCCAATACCGTGGCCCAGTTCTCATGCGTGGCCGACAGTGTCAGCAGCAATATGGGATTGCCGCAACCGGCGCTGTTCTGGTGTATCGGATCCTATGGATCGGTTTATCCCCTGGCCGGCCTGATCAATCAATCCAACTATATTCAGTCCCAGGCCGCACTGGCCGCCCGGATGATCTACAAACTGGCCAGACAGGGGCTTATACTCGATCCCGGCGTCTACATTTGCGCGGCGGTCCCCACCCCGATCTGGGTAAAATGGAACTACCGCCTGCAATTGGCCAAGCCGGTCAGGGCTTCCGGATGCATGCCCATCGGCCGGACCGGGCTTTTGTGGAGCACCATGAAAAATCCGCCTTTTGTGCCCGGCGGCGATAATTTCTTGTTTGTCAACTTCAGAAAGCGGGTGTGTTGTGCATATTAAGGCCATGAAACTGTCGAACGCACTGCTGAGCATGGTTTTTTGCGCGTTCATCTGTCTGCCGGAAACGACAGTCGCAACGGATAGCGCCGTGGATCTCGTGAACAGCGCCATCGACCGGGCGAAACAATACCAGGAACAGATAGCGTTGCCCGAACAAACCAACCGGGAGGGGGAAAGCGCCGCCGGAAAGGCTTTTGAGAAGTTTCAATCCCAGGCGTTTCAAGACAAGATCGCTGCTGAAAAAGAACGCATCGAGAATACGCTTTTCAGGCCGTTTTCTTCCCAGCCGTCGGCAGCGGCGACCGACGGGAAAATCTGTCCGGATGGATGGCCGGCCACAGAAAGACTGATTCTTTTTATCTCCTCATCCATGCCGCTGTCTGTCCTGAGAACCTATGTGAAGAATATCGATACTTTGGACGATCCGAATGTGGTGATGGTGTTAAAGGGATTTGTGAGCGGCATGCAAACTGTCCGCCCCACCCTTGATTTTCTGGAACAGCTGATGGTCAGGGAAAGGAACTGCCGCCTAAGCGAAGGCAAACCGTGCGATGTGTATGATGCCAACATCCAAATCGATCCGTTGCTCTTCAGCCAATTCGGCATCCAGCAGGTCCCGGCAGTTGCGTATGTCAGAAACGTTAAAATGATCGATGCCCGGCAAAGCATGGCGCTGGAAGGCAATCTTTCTCAAGAAATCGATGCCGTTGTGGTCTATGGCGACGCCTCCCTGGAATATTCCCTGGAACGGATATTCGACGAGACCGGAAGCCCTCGGATCAAAAAGGCCGTGCAGACACTTCGAGGGGATTTTTATGCGCAATAGATTGTTGTTGATAGCTGTCTGCGCCATGGTTTCCATCTGCAGTTCCGCTGCCGCCGTGGCAATTTATCACCATTGGTTTGCCGTCAGGATTGTCGCCGCCGATACCGCCGGCTTCATGCGGCAGGCGCGTGCAGATTATCTGAACCGGAAAATCACCCCCAAGCAATTGGAGCAGCAGATCGAGCAGGCGATGGGGCTGATCCGGCAGCAGCCGGCCAACAGCGTTGTGTTGACTTCCGATGTGGTGCTTTCAAAAAATGTTACAATCATTGCGCCATAGACTGTTCGGGCAGGCGAAACCGCCACAGGGATCGAAGCAGGTAACCGTATTTTTCATCTGTCTGTGGGTCGGAATTTTGGTGTTGACCTATGTGGGTATGGCCGTTCCCCGGCATATAGCATTTTCGAAGACCCGTTCGCTGGCGCACCGTTTCTTTTTTTACAAGGATCGTTTCCGAATAAAGGACCTTACGACCGGGCGCCATGTCATCATTTCGATATACTCGACAATTGTGGACAATTGCAAACCCTGCACCGTGGTCAAGCAGATCGGATGCAACGAAGGAGAACATCTTTCAGTCACGGATCATGGATATTACTACTGCGGCGACAATTACCTCGGCCATGCCAAAACCCACTCCAGAAAAGGAGAGCCCGTTAAGAATTTCCGGTATGACGGAATCGTTCCCCAGGGAAAGTTCTTTGCCATCGGTTCGTGTCCGGACAGTTTCGATTCGAGGTATATCGGATTTTTGGATAAGGCGGATGTCAAGGCAATTGCCATTCCCCTGTTTTAAACGCTCATGGTTCAAGAAGAGGTGAGAATGATCCGGCCGGTTATCACTATCAAAATGGGCATATGGTTCGTCGCAATGGTGCTTTCAGTTGCCTGTGCGGTTGCGGCCGACCTATCCTACAGGGATCAAAAACGCGGCTGGTATTGGTACGAAGCGTTTCCCGAAGAGAGGCAGCCGCCGGATGAGGAGACAACGCGCGGACCGACGATTCCCGAGTATTCGTATGATCGATTGTGGAACATGCACCCGGATGAATTTCAGAAGCATTTGAGCCGGGTCACCAAGGCCGCCGTTCAATTTCCGACGGAAAAAAATGTTGGGCAATATTTGAAAATTCAGGATGTGGCCCGCAGGAAATCGGTGGCCTTTGCATCGGTGGTCAATTTTGTGGGACAGAAAAATCCGCAATTTTCCACCGAAGATGTCTATCCGGTCACCGCTCCGGGACGTGTTGCCCTCACCGATATGCAGGAAAAGGAATACGACCAGGTCTTTCTTGAGGCGCAGAACGAGTTCGGCTTGATCATGTTCAGCCGGAAGGATTGCGGGTTTTGCGATGCCCAGCTTTCAATCCTCTCCTTTTTTGAAAATCAGTACCGTTGGCCGGTGCGATCGGTTGACGTGGCGGACCATCCGAATTTTGCGGCCCAATTCGGCATCGGGCAAACCCCATCGATTATCCTGGTAAACAAAAGGAGCCGGGATCATCTGCCCATCTCCTCGGGGGTCATCTCCATGAGCGATCTGAAAAAACGACTGTACCGCTCCATCCGATACATGCAGGGCAAAACTTCTCCGGAGCAATGGGCATTGTACGAGTTCGAAAGGCAGAGCGGCCATGATCCGCTGAGATTCATATCGTCTGAACAAACCAAATAGGAACTCTTGATATGCATCCAATCGTCATCACCATGCTGGCCTTGTTGATCGCCGTTTATGCATCGGCAGCCGAATACGATGAGGGCTATTCCGCCGGAACGTCTTCAGCCCGATCCATTTTGTCGGAAATCGGCGGTGCCGACCGGATCAACAGCCGCATTCAGGTTCCCATGACATCGGACACCGGCTCGTTGACCACCTTCCAATCCACATATGCGGACCCGGATGACCCGGGACCGCGGGATTTTAAAGCGCAGCTGACAGAGACATCATCCGATGCGTTTCTCGAGGTCCTGATCCAGCCGGGACCGGCCGGCGATATCGGAACCTTGACCGTCAGACAGGATACGGATTTTGACGATGCCATGGATGCATCCTACACGTCCCCGGTTATTGCGTCCGGCGTTTGTGCCAACGGCATTATATCCTGCTCTCCCGGCACCTGGTACAACTGCCGATTTTATCGGTGGCAGGCCAACCCGGATTCATCCGTCTATTTGAGTGAAGTCGATGGCATCGCCGATCTGGCCGGCTGCTATTGTGTCAACGCCGGCTGCGGCGGTGATCTGGTGTGGGCCAATGCGGCCAATATGCTCAAAGACCTCGGCGGCGGCATTGTCGGCACCATCCAAAAAAGCAATCCGGACGTTGTGGTTACAAAGGTATCCTCCGATGCGGAATCGATCAGGTACTACGGCCAACGCGCATCCGACGCCGGCATCAATCAGGGCAGTGCACAAATCTATTTTTCCGGCTCGCAACACCCCGAGCAATATTACGACCCGCAAGGCGGAGCGCTGCCCGTCACCGAACAGGTCCTGGCTCAACAGGCCGATCCATCGAGCCCCTACAGCCAGCTCGGCAGGGCCTATGACGCACGGTTGAATCCCAGGCAGGAAAAAACCTGCAGTATCTTGCATGCGGTATCGATTGCATCCCCCGAAACGTTGGTCCTTTCAACCCATGATACCTGCAGTGCGTTGGATCTGTCCGGTTGTGTCCTGGATCGGGAACAATTGTGCGACTACGAAAATAAAAATTGTGTGCTCACGGTAAAAGACGGCCATGCATCCGGGTTGTCCCCGATCTTCCCGCCGGTATATGTAACGGACAGCGATGCCGGGCTTTCCTTTGCTGCGACGGCAACCGGCAATGCCATCTCATACGAGACAGACGGCATGAACTTCCTGTTGGCCTCCGGCCCGGATCTGTGGTGGAGCATCCGGCGAGAATACCTTTGCGATACGGGTGTTGTATTTCCTACGGATGAGCCAATTGATGCCGCAAACGTTGTTTCCGGTTCGGTGGAAAAGACAGGCAACCTCATCTCCTATGATGAGTATGATCCAGCAACCGGTGCGACAACGCCGCAAAGCGCCGGCCTGCCGGAAATCCCCTCCTATTCAGACTGTGAGATGGCCTGCAAGGTCCGAAAACAATCCGCCAACACCCAGGCGGGTACCGATGCGAATACTTGGGACTATCAGAATTCGGTTGATAGCGTCCAGGTGGTTTATAAATCTTGCGGCGCAAACCAGGCATGCCCAATTGAATCAGGAGAAACCATTGTTCAGGATTGCACCTGCTTGAATGAGTTTCCAAATGCTGTATCTCATATGCAGGTGATGGAGGCTGCGGCAAATGATATGATTTGTGCGCCGTGACATTTTTTGAATTCAATATTAGTCATTATAATCATAATGTTATAAGTCGAGTTATCGCGACAGAGATATAGCAGGTACATGAAAATCCAGAGGGAGCGAAAAATAGCAGCTTTCCAGATCTATTCTTTACAATTCCTGAAAATGGACTATGCACAATATGTAGTAGGTGCCTTCTGGTCCAAAATTTGGATGTAGCTGAAAAACCAGTGTCTCACGGTTTAATATCAATTAGCGTAAAGCTTATCGAAAAAAATAATTCCTTTATGGATAATTTCTTCAGATGTTGACGCTTCGCTAATGATTTTTTGAATGGCGTTGATCACGGGGCGTGACTCGCTCATCACTTTTTTCTCCCAGGTATTGATTTCAATGTCGTGTACGATTCTCGAAATATACTTACAGCGCGGGTCCTCAACTTTGTAATGTCGCCTGAACATTTCATATGTCGATATGTTATGGTAGCGCCGAAATTTGGCATCCGGCGTATCGAAGGGGATGCCTTCCGTAATGGCCTCCCCTTTGGGATAGATTTTGATTTGGGCTTTAGGGTTAACGAATCGCTTGATCAGCCAAATGGAGCCCAGCTTATCCACTTCGAAGATATCCCAGGTGGAATAAACCGCATTGGATGACTCACATCGACCATAAGCAGGATTCATGGCCATAGTACCCAAGCAGACCAAAATGAGCAGTAATAACAATCCGATGTTCTTATAATTGTCCATGACCTAACCTTGCAGCATTCGCTCCACGAACTGATTAACTGGGCTTTTGACGACCTCCCTTTTATCACCAACTTGAATCAATCGGCCTTTCTGCATGATCGCTACCCGATCGGTAATGCGTTCGAGGTCTTTGATATTGTGCGTTACATAAACGATTCCGATCTTGGTCTCTGCCTGAACACTTGAAATGAATGCCTGCAACTCTGTTTTTAGAATCGGATCGAGGTTGCTGAAGGGTTCATCCATCAACAGGTATTCGGGTTCCTGGGCCAATGACCTGACGATTGCCAACCGCTGTTGTTCGCCTCCGGAAAGCTGGTGTGGGTAACGATCAGAATGGCCGTTTAGATTGACGGCATCCAATAGTCTTCCGATTTTTTTGGTAAGTTCAAGATTTCTTTTTTTCTGTTTTTGGATGACGTATTCCAATTGCTGGCGCGCCGTCATGTGCGGCCAAAGGGCCAAGTCCTGAAAGATCATTCCCAATCGTCGCTGGTGAGGCGGTGTCAAGTGCTTTGAATCACTCACTCGGACACCGTTGATGGTGATGGTGCCTGCATCCGGTCTATCCAGACCGGCCAACAAGCGCAGCAACGTGGTTTTGCCGCATCCGGACGGCCCGATCAGCGCCAGGATTCGCTGTTTATCTATTTTCAGCGAAACATCTTCCAGCACAGGTTGTCCTTGAATCTTTTTGTAGACGTGTTTTATCTCGATCATGACGTCAACTTGTCGTATCTATTTTCTCAGTACCCATAAAAAGGCCGATGAGATAAGGAAAATAATAGTCATCATGATAATGCACAACGCGGCGACCATCTCTTCGGCGCCGTAATGCATCAGGTTGTAAATTTTTACCGGAACGGTTTCAACCCCGGGGGGACTGACCAGCAGGGTGGTCCCCAGTTCGCCGAATGCCAGGATGAAAACGATGAAGGCCGCTACTACCAGATGGCGTCGAGTCAAACGGGCCACAATTGCGGATAGAACCGACAAAAAGCCGGCTCCTGACAACCATGCCGCCTCCTCCAGTCGTGTGCCCACCTGACCAACACCGGCATGGGCGACTGCCGCGGCATAAGGGATGAAACGGGCCATGTGAGCGATGATCAAGATGGTCAGGCTGCCGTAGATCCAGCCAATGCAACTGCGATTCCAAACGCCGATCAAGCCGATTCCCATGGTGGTGGCCGGAACGGCAAAGGGAATGAACACCAACAGGGAAAGGAAACGCCTCGAAGGCTTTGCCAAACGCTGCTGCAGATACCCCAAACTGCCACCCAGCAAGGTTATCAATACGGCCGCACCGGCTGCAATGAAAAAGCTCAAAAAAATCGGTTTGGCGGAAGTGCTCAGCACCCGTGTATAGGCATCAAACCCACCGGATTTGATCAATAGGGTAATGACGGGGACAAAAAAGGCACACCCGACAAGAAGCCCACAGACCAGCAGGAGTAAACCGCCTGTGCGTCCCAACCGAAACACAACAGGTGCGTTTTCCCCAGCGCCGAGATGCACATAAGATCGGTCCCCCATGGTCCAGCGTTGGGCCACAATCAAGGCCACGGTCAGAAAAATCATAGGCAGGGAGAGCAAGGTGGCTTTCCAGGTGTCGAAAAAGGCGCTGAACTGAATGAAGATTTCCAGCGGATAGACTCGTACACGCAGAATGTCCGGTACGCCCACGTTAATGATGGCAAACACGAAAACAAAGACTGCCCCACTGAGCATGTTCGGCAAGCACAAAGGCACGGTAACCCGGCCGAGCATCTGGATAGGCTTGTGGACCATCAGGGCTGCCTCCTCCTTGCTTCGGTCGATGGACTTCAAGCCTGCCATGGTGGTCAGGGTCACGAAAGGAAAATAGGCCAGGGTCAGGACGATCATAACACCGACGATACTATGCAGATCAACTTTCAGGTTGGAAAGGAACCAGGGGCTTAAATGAGCCCAGACGATGGCATGGATGTATGGCGGGATAAGCAAGGGAAGGATGAATGCATGACCCAGCCAACGGCGCCCCGGCATATCGGTTTTGGTGATCAGAAAGGCCAGGCCCGCACCGATCACCAACGCTGCCAGTGCCGTACCGAAGGAAATCAGCAGACTCTTGCCGGCCAGTGTGAGATGCCGAAGCTCGAACGTATCACCAAGGGGGACAGGTGCATCACCCCCCAGAAAGGGCGTGAGCACCATGTATAGCAAGGGTAATAAGGCAATCCCCACGAAGGTGCCAATCACTGCCCAGGTAAAAAGTCGTGGCGGTGCCATCAACGTTTAACGGACGAATACGGTCTGGCAGAAACGGGCCGCTTCGGGCATGGTTTCCGCCACCTGGTAGTAGTCCACCTCCATGGCCTTGATGGACGAATAGGCCGGAACGTGGTCAGGTGTCTTGACTCCGTCACGTACCGGCATGTTGGCCGATTCGCTGAAAGAGAGTTTGCTTTCGATCTCTTTGCTCAACAGGTAATCAATGAACTTCTTGCCTTCTTCCGGATGGGGTGCATTTTTAATCAAGGCAACCGTGTTGGGAATGAGCAGGGTGCCCACACCTTTTTTGTCAGGATAGAGCATCTTGACCGGCTTGCCTGCCTGGATGGCCACATTCACATCGTCGGTATCGGTGAATCCGATGGGCAGCCGACCTTCCACCACCAGATCACGAACCACCGAGTTGCCGTCCACAATCACCACTTCATTGGCTTTTAGCGCTTGCAGATAGTTCTTGGCCTTCTCCTCACCGAAGGTCGTGAACATGGCCGCCGTATGAGTCGCCGTGGTACCGAAGAGCGGGTAGGCCATGGCCACCTTGCCCCGCCATTGGGGTTCGGTCAGTCCAAAGATCGATTCAGGCAGATCGCCCTCTTTAATCATGTCGGTGTTGTAAACCAGGACTCGCGCCCTGGCGGCAAATCCGGTCCAGCACTTGTCTTTGTCCACAAGAAAAGCGGGTATTTCCTTAGCAGCCGGTGAGGCATAGGGTGCCAGCACACCCTTTTCGCGCAGGACAATCGTTTTACCGATCTCTGAGTTCCAGAACACATCGCATTGCGGCCGGTTCTTTTCGGCGATCAAGCGGTTGACCAGGCCGGTGGTCTTGGCCGCTTCCACGTCGTAGACCGCCTTGACCTCTACTCCGGTCTGTTTTTCGTAATCCTGAAGGATTGACTGGGAAAAGATTTGGTCTACGGAAGTGTAGACCACCACTTCAGCAGCCGCTCCAACGGCGGCAGAACACATGAGAATCAACGATACAACCAGCCATCTAAGGGCAATCTTTGCCATTATTTCCTCCCAACCATGGTGATCATATACAAAAATGTGTTTCAGGAGGCTTTTCACTCAACAATCCTGGCAACAACAGGCACATCGATTTTCGATCTTCGCTGGTTATTGGTGAACAGGGTGATCACATCGGTGAGTGTCCCTAAGGCGACATTGGCCGAAAACGCCACGGTCAAGTCAACCCCGCGGTGGTTCAATTCATCGAATCGTTCCGTTTCAATGGTATACAAATCCGGGTCTGCCATCACTTTTGGTATGTCAAGCTGCTGACCGGACAATTCAAGCACACGCAATCGTTTTTGTACCGTCGCTCCTTTTTTTATGGTGCCGAAAGACAATGCGGTTGGAGTGACAACGAGATCCCGTTTAATCATTCCTTTGATGGTCAGAGGAATCGATTCACCACCCTCCGCATCGGTATGCAGACTGACAACTTTTTTTACCGGCCCCTCGTAGCGCGGCATCGTGCATGTGATCAGGATCCCATCTTCTTGGCCTGGCGCGATAGGGGTGTTCAACAACCCGGCGGTTTGCGCCTGGCAGCCGCAGCAAACTGAGACACCGGTAACTGAAACGGAAGCATTTCCAGAATTGGTGAATTTGAATTCGTGGGTAATGGCCTGGGTCGGGCCGGCATACTCGAAGTCGTAGACAGGGCTGCCCACTGTCATCGCTGGACTTGGCGTTTTGGTACCAAAGGGCGCTGTGGCGCACCCCCAGAGTAGCGCACAGGCAAGCACGATCTGAGCCGTCAGCTTCCAGCTGGTTCGACACCTCATTTGACAACCTTCACTTTCCGGCTGACCACACCGATCTGATCTTTGAAACTGGAAATATTGACTGTCAGCAAGTGTTCTCCTTCCTCAACATCGCTGAGGTCCCAAACCCAGTTAAAGGGGGTGTAACCGCTTTCATCTTCAGCGTAGAAATCCTGGTTCAGGTAAAAACAGATTTCAAACTGACTGTTCTGAAAGATCGATTTGTCTTTATCATCCAAAGAAACCTTGACTACGGTTTTTTCGTTAAGGACCGGCAGCCCGTTTTCGTCCTGGCCCTTGGAATTGCTAAATGACAGTGAGACACTTGGCGAGTAGTCCATTGTTCTTGGTAGGGGGTAATGCGGCGATAACCCCTGTCGCCACTGCGGGGGTGAGTCTTTTTGGGGTCTTTCAGCCACCATCGTTTTGTAGGTTCGAAAGTCGACAGACCGGTTGCCAATAGTGATTACCGAGTTTTCAGGCAGTGTGAAATATGTGATAATCATCTTGAATTTTGGGTTCTGATAGATGTTAATTAGACGATCTTTGTCTTTCCCGTCCCAATACTCGGTGATTGCACCCTTCACTCTGGGTTTCCAGTCGACCAATTGATTCATCAACGGGCCGCCTTGAATGCCCATGCGGATCATCACCCGGCCTATCTCTGGCATGATATAGTTGATGGTGAAGGTTTGCGGATCGACCTGTGCGGTGGTGATGTCGTTTTCTACGCCACCGGAAAACAGCGTCGGATCGTAGACTTCCTTGTCCCCGGATTTACCCTCGACGTAGATGATGAAAAAGTAGGCTTCATCAGGAACGATCCTGCCGTCGAGATCTTTCCCATCCCAGGCGAATGATTGAGGTCCTGATTCCAAAAAGCCATCCGAATCTATAATTTTGACCAGTCCGAGGTCAGCGTCATAAACACGCAGCGATGTTTTGCCCGGCTTGGAAAGGTTGTAAGAGACAGAGATGGTGTCATTTTGAGAAGGATTGAAGGAAGTTTTGGAAACGGAAATATTGCTCAATAGTTCGCCAAAGGTCGGTTCAGAATCCTTTTGATCGACGATCACTGGTTGATCAGGTGGTTTAACAGGTGCAGATGATGCCGGCGATGAGGTTGTCGATTGTGGTGATGTGGCACATGAGCAGATCAGCGCAAGTAGAGCAAATACAAAAAGAATTTTTTTCATAGTTTCACTTTCGACGTTCAATTATGTTATTCTTGGTCTGAAATTGTTGTATGTGTGTGAAAAATCACCAAGCAACATCCTTGCATTCAACCTTCCTATCTCCAAATGGACTCAACTTTTGCAAATTTCCACGCCCCAGATTTTTAACCCAAATTTCCATCAAACCGCTTCGCGTGGAAACAAAGGCGATCTCCTTACCATCCGGAGACCAGGCCGGTTTGACATCCAACGCCTTGTCAACGGTCAATTGTTGCAGCTTCCAATCGTCCAAGTCCACGATCCATATATCATAATTTCCGCCATGATCAGAGGAAAAGGCAATTCTGCGACCGTCCGGTGACCAATCCGGCTGTTGGCAGAATCCATGAGTCAAAAGAAGTTGGCGGGACCAGCTTCCTCGGGATTCGGCCACCCACAACTCTTGGATGATCCTTCCACACTCAGCAGAACAATGCACACTGGCATAGGCGATTCGCGTACCATCAGGCGACCAGGACGGCCAGATCTGAATTGCCGGTTGGTCGAGCAGGCGTGATGTTCTTTCTGAATCCAGATAGTGGATCATCAGATCCGTATCATCTTTTTCATCGGGAAGCCGGAACTGAGAGAAGGCAATCTTTTTTGAATCAGGAGAAACGCTGGGTGTTATTTGCGGTCTTTTGGGGTCATGTTGAAGAATCAGATTGGTTTTGCCGCTATCCAGATTTGCCACGTAAATTCCACCGTCACTCGCAGAATATGCAATTTTATTGCGATCCGGAAACCAGCAGGGGTCTCTTTCATCGTGAACGGTGGTGGTAATCCGTATAGGATTCCGGCCATCATCAGTTGCTCTAAAAAGCTCCCAATTACCATCGACATTAGCCACAAACGCCATGTCGGCGAATAGGTTACTTGCCGCAAAAGCTAAGACGCTGATACAAATAATGATTAAGGAATGTTTCAACATCAATTTCCAAAGTTACATTTCATCGAAGATCAAAAAGGGCTCGAAGAAAGGAAGACCGTAGTTTTTCTTCGTGCCCTTCGCAGGTAAGTTCAAATAGCCACTGATGGTTTTTTTAATCCATTGACGGTTCAGCCGGGATTTCTTCCTCCACCCCCTTGAGCGTCTCATACTGTTCCATCAAGCTGTTCGCTTGGGCGGATAGCTCATCGATTTGTTGCTTGATTTCAGGGTTGTCCTCCAAATATTTAATAACGGCCTGACTATTATATCCCATGTAGGTTCCGTATTCGGTGTTTGTTATTCCGTACGAAGAAAAAAGAGTATCTCTCGCTTGAGCGAATTCGACTTTTTTAAGCTCTTCTTGCTGGTTTAAGGTTTCACGATCATCCTGGTATTGATTGACAAGGGCGATCAATTCCTGAAAATTTATAACTTCTTGCTGCATGCATTGGATGGAAAGTTGGCAATAGGCGTCTACTGTGATATTTGCAGATACAATTAATGGAATCATCAAAAATATAAATACACCAAAAATAATCTTAAATGAAATCATGATTTCTTGCACGGACTTGTATACAACATTCATCTCAAAATTCCTTTCATGAATATTGGAGTGTTGATCTGTTTTTCATTAAAATAGCCATAATAATTGAGAAACTAATATAATCTATCTTAAACCAAATTTTACAGATCAATAGTTAGCTAAAAACGCATTTAAATTACTGTAAAATTTACTTTTTATAATTTAACGGTATTAATCGTTATATATTCTACCAATGTTTATGTATTCAAAGCCTTCATATCTAAATAGTACTTCAACATCATCATTTTCGAGATTATAAGTAACAACTTCTCTTTCCCACTCGTTCCAATTAAAAATGCTTGAAATATTTTTTACGATCAATAAATTTAGGTCAGACAATGACCATGTGGCATTCATGACTTTCTTTATACAAATTTTTTTACTTTCATTTGTTTTAAAACTGAATATATATGGATAATAGGGTTTGTTAATTGTTTTTTTGTATAATATCATTTTTCCGTTAGGCGAAAGCGTTGGATCAAAACCTTTAATTATACTTTTTTTTTGGCGAGTTTTAATGTCAAATGTAACAATGTAGCCATTCGTATCAGTATATAGCAGAGAATCATTGCTTGGAAGCCAAGACAAATTTGAATTGTACCCTTCACCTAAAACACAACTATCGTCATATTTTTCGCATTTCATTGTAAGCAGGTTAAGCACAAATAGAGTGAGACAGCCTTTTGAATTTCTATTTGACAAGAAAGCAATCTTTCTTTTGTCACGAGAAACGACAGGAGAACTTATCCCTTTGCCGGAAAATATTGTTTTGGTCTTGCCATTTAATTTATCTGCAATGACTATCGATCCTATATTTTCTGCAATTATATTTTTTGCATATATGATTTTATTACTTGTTTTTGAAAAGCTAGGATTAACTATAAACTCGTCATTATTTTTTTGTAAATTTAAATCTTCTAATTTTTTAGATTCAGAGGTCCATTGTTTAACACCATTTCGACTTACTATGAGGATTTGAAAAGGTTTATATTTGTGTTGATTCATTGATTTAACATCACTTAGAGTGTCGTCCGATACGGATAAAATTAGCGTTATTATTAAGTGTATTAGAAATATTTTGTTAGTATACATAAAAATTAATCAAGAACAACGTTAGATTTATGGAATAAAACGTAGCATTCATTTTCAGTCGCAAAATTTTTTATTATAGTAATTTACGCTAGAAACCTAAATTCGCGGTAGAAATTCCCAATGGGACCTTACATCCGCATGATTTTAGAGATCTACGCACGCAATCACAGCAATTATTACTGAAAAATTTATATTTACTTGGATCACATTTAAACATTGCGTCTTTTATGCATTTGTCAGTACAAGTGCACTTTCCTTTTTGGTCTTTAATCTTAAAACATGCTTTAAACCATGTATTTGGGGCAGGATCCGGACCAACATTTTTATTGTCATAAGAAATCGTTGATCCATCACTAAACGAAACATAACAATGTCTTGGTGGAAACAAATATGCCACGGGGCCAAATGCAAAACGTCTGACGCATGCTTTGGCGATTAATCCGAATGGATCGATAAAGTTAACAGGGTTGGAATTGGCATACGAATAGACATTAATTCCGCCATCAGTGCCAATCGGGTCTTCCTTCAAGTATCTCCCAATTTTTGGATCATAATACCTGTGAAAATTGTAATGCAATCCTGTTTCATGATCAAAGTATTGTCCACCAAACCTTAAATTATTCTCAACGGTTGAATTGCCATCAGTAATTGCAAAACCAAACGAGCTATATTTAGCTGACCATACTAAGTCTCCATTGCTGTTTGTCATGATCTGTGGCGTACCTAAATGGTCATTTTGATACCAGTAGTAATCATTTCCTTGTTTCATAAACAACGGGTCAGAAGTCCAGTTGCTATCTGGTGCATAACCATAGGTTTTCAACTCATTTCCGAAAGAATCATATTCACCGACCAGCCCTTGTTCAGCGTAATGAAAATAGGTGCGAATACCCTCAACCTCTTTCCATATTCGCCGACCAAATATATCATAGCTGTATTCAACTGACATATTTGAGTTGTCTCTGGCAAAATTCGATAATCGATTTTCGACATTATATGTAAATGTCTCTATTGATCCAGAAGTATTTTTAATTGTTGCACTACCGTTGGAATCGTAAAAAAAGGCAATGTCCTCATATGCAGTAAGTTGATTATTAGCATTGTATGTCCAAGTATTACTCCCTATTCCAGAAGAAATACGGTTCCCTGCAAGATCATAAGCAAATGTATCATACGTTAAATCTGGATTACTACTTTGAATAAGATGGTATAGAGAATCATAGCTATATCCATATGCACCATGCTCTGTATTTTTTACTATAACATTTCTGGCATTATCATATTCATAGCTATAATTCATTATTATGTTATTTAAAGGGTTGTAAGCAACAATGTTTTCAATACTCTGCATGGTATCATAATATAATTGTCTACTCACCCCTCCTGGAAATACTATTTTTTGAGGGTGGTTCCACTGAAAACTGCTTTTTACCACATCCCCCAAACCAGGTATGCTGACTGCGACTATCTGATTAATATCATTGTAGGAGTATTGGTACGGTATTTCATTAGGGCCAGTATAGTTTATTAACAATCCATTTCCATTGTATGAGTACCGATTAGTCAAACTAAAATTGCCATAATTTATTGTTTCGCTTATCTTTCGATTAATCGCATCATATGTATAGTTGGCATTAACATTGCCATTGTCATAGCTCAACAGATTGCCATAATTATCATAGGAAAAAATGACCGTCTTGATAAGGTTATCGCCACTTGAATCAGCATAATAACGTATTTCTATAACACGATCCGCAATATCATAAACATAGTCGCATCTTTGACCCTTCGCATCTATTTTCTGGATTAGCCTACCTGAAACATCGTACTGAAAGCTCTCCTCCTCAAGCATTGGACGGATTTTTCGTATCAAGTGACCCTGTGAGTCGTATTCGAAACTGGTTATATTTCCCTTCGGATCAGTCAACTCAATTAGATTCCCGATAGCATCGTAGCTAAATGAAGTTAATCCTCCTTGAGAGTCGTTAAAGGACAACTTACGACCGATGGCATCATAATTATATTGTGTAATATTGCCGTTTGGGTCTGTTTCTCTTATTAATTGTCCTTTGGCATCATACTGATAGGCTGTCACATGGCCCAGTGAGTCAGTCATAGATAATTGGTTGCCAATTGCATCGTAGGAATAGGCTGTCTCGTTTCCCAAAGGGTCTATAATTTTTATAAGCTTTCCCTGTTGGTTGTAGTTAAACGTTGTCGTATTTCCCATAGCATCGGTTTGTTGCGTAATATTTCCGTGTATGTCATAGGCAAAGTTAGTAATGTTGCCTAATGCGTCAACCGATGAAACTCTGTTTCCTGTCTCATCATAGGTATGGGAGATCGTATATCCTAAAGCATCGGTAGCACTTAATAATCGACCATTAAGATCATAGGTAGAAATTGTAATGTTTCCATTTGCGTCTATCTGTTGTGTCAAATTACCAAAAGTGTCGTAATTGAAAGTGGTTATTGCACCCAATGGATCGGTCACTTGGAGTAACATTCCATTGCTATCATAGGTAAATGTTGTCGTCTGCCCTGAAGGGCCACTTGTGCTTAACCTATTTCCCTTGGCATCGTATGTGAAAGTCCAGCGGCTTTCATTTGCCCCTCCACTATCCAAGACCATTGCTGTCTGATTACCTCTACTATCATATTCGTATAGCGTAACAACATTTAGAGGATTAGTCTCTGACTCTAATAAATCTGTTCCAGCTCTATAAGTATACGTCCATGTATTTCCTAAAGCATCAGTCTCGCTAATGATGTTGCCAAAATCATCATAAATATAGGTTGTACGTTTTCCGTTTAAATCCTCTTGCCAGTCTATACTTGTAGCGGTAATTTTGTTTAGTTGATTTCTTTTGACATTATTAAGAGGATCTATGATTCTTTCTATCACACCGATATCGTTATAGTAATAAGCCCAACGATGGCCCTGGGAATCGCGTTTTTCTGTCCTATCATCGAAATATGTAATAGTATAAGTTTCACCTTTTTCTACTAACGATGTAACCCGTGGCGGTTGATTGTTGTCGTAAGAAATCGCCTCAACGGTGTTTCCTCGAGCATCGATTATTTGAACCAAATAATTCTTATTATTGTAAACATACTGAGTAGCGTGACCCATCGGGTCCGTTACTGAAACTAAATTGCCATTTTCATCGTAGGCATAGGCTATTGTGCGTCCAAAATTGTCTGAGATATTTGCAATTTTACCGTTTGCGCCTATAGTGAAATCGATATAATTGCCTGAAGCATTAGTTATCCGGCTTAGGCAGCCAACCGAATTATATTCGAAGACCATTTCATTCTGGTTTTTATCGGTAATTTTTTCTATCTTTCCATCAGATCGAATGTCATACCAAGTTCCGTTGCTAAATCCGATAGTATAAGTATCTGATCCGCTTTTAATCAGCTCATAATTTGCACCATATTCTGTGAGGCGCGTTAGAGTTCCATCCAGATCTTCCCGGTAATAATTTTTTTCACCTGTATCGAGAAGAACACCAATTCGCCTTTCACCGGTCTTATCTCTGGAAATTATAAGTTTCCTACCGAAGTTAAAAGTCCAGCCGTATCCTAACAGGCTGGAGGACCATTCTTGGCTATTATAGGTTCTTTGAATTTGAAGGGTGGGGCCAATTCCGGGAATAGTTAAATCGGAATATGTTTTTTGATAGCGTCCAGTATTGGCATAAACAGGGCAGACCTTGCAATATAATTCACAACACTCTTTGGATGTGTACCCACCTCGAAATACCCCATCATATCCATATTTGCCCCAGCCCTCATCACCACCTCCACCTTCCACACAATCATGATTCTGATCCCAATCCCAGTTTCGGGAAACAGCTGTGCCGGAAAAAAGGGCAACAATGATCATCGAGATTGCTGCTATTGCAATAAGCCGCATATTGATCGTGGAACAGGTTTTAACTTTCATCTTCATTGTTCCCCTCCCTTAGTAATCAATCCTAGTCAAAGCATATTTCAACATGGACGCGTTGCCCTGCTGGTCCGTGGCAATCAGTCCAAGCTGATAGTCTCCGATATCGACATATTCGCCGTTATTGTTTTTACCGTCCCAGAAAAAGGTGTTTTCTCCTGCGGAAATATTGTTTTGGATAGCCGTCCTGAGCAGGTTCCCCGTTTCCAGGCTGTATACCCTCAACTCTACATTGTCAGCCGCTTCAGAAAGGTCATATGTCAAGACAATTCCCTCCCCATTTCCATAGGAGTCACATTTTTCACTAAACGGGCTGTAATAATTTGGATCGGCAGAAACATTGGTGATAACCGGTTTGCCGCCGGTCATAAACATGGCATTATCCGGCAGGTAATACCCCCAGATTCCAAGAACAAAAACGTTTCCTGGCGGTGGTTCGGCAATATTGCCGTTGTCATCGGTTCCATCCCAGTAAATGGTATGGGCTCCAGCCGGCATTGGCATCCGGTTGGTCACGGTTTTTATACGTGTATCCGTATAACGCAGGATTCCCACAAAAAGGGTGACTTCCGATGCCCTGCTCAAGGTGAAATTAACCGGTAAAAATTCATCCTTGAAGGGTTCGAAAACCAGAGGGTTAGATGTAGATCCTCCCGTGTTTGACCGCGGCGGGTTGTAGCGTCCACCTCCGGTGGTGTTGGTCAAATCAAGTGTCCTAACTTGCCCGTCAACGATGTACTGCATCACTGCGTAGTAGGCTCCGTCATTGACCACGGCGCCGTAGTCATCCCGGCAATCCCAATAGTCGCTGTAGCCTCCAAGGCTGCGTTGTTCGTTGTTTACCAAGGTCCTGACAACATCTCCATTCGTATTTTTAACTAGAATGGAAACTTGAGAATCAGCACTAATTGAACTGTTAATATTTGTCCCAGTAGGGATCAATTCGGCATCTGGCATCGTTGTGCTGTCAACGTAAAACTCATTTAAGATGACATATTGGGTATGGGCTGTTGTTAACGCCGTCAACCGCAGCCTGAGCGCATTATCAATGCCAGGCAAGGAAACAGACGAGGGTGAGGTCGTTAAATCCATTTCCTGAGAGTACAAAAGTGAATCATTCTCACCAAAAACATCGACTCTGACTCGCGACATTCGGTAAGAAGAGCTGTACCATCTGGCGGTAAATCCATTCAGTCGCTGCTTAAGGTTAAAAGCGACTTCGAACCACGTATCTCGCCCATAGTAAGGGGTGTAATAGCGGCGTGTCTGCCATCTTGTTGATGTGTTTCCGTCTATTGCGCGACTGGGAGCATATGATGAACTGTACTGACTGCTTGCACTGGCGGACATGCCGATATCGTCAAAAAAGCCCACGGTATCGCTTTGGATCGATAGGCTGGTTTGGATATTGACGGTAATCGGAATCTGATCGACTCCGGTTAGCCCTGTGCTGTCGGTCACTCTCAATTTGGCTACATGGGTACCAGCCTGGGTATATGTGTAGGAGGTGGATCCTGAAGTGGCCGAAGACCAGTCGAATGTTCCATCATTGTTAAAATCCCACTCGTAAAGCACAACATCATTGTTTGGATCTGTTGCGGTTCCATTAAAGTTGACATTGAGCGGGGCATTGCCAGTGGTTGGCGTCGCTGCAGCCGTTGCCGTGGGCGATCCCGGAGGTCCGGTGTTGACCACCGTGGTTGCTGCCAACGCGGTGGCCGTCTGGCCATCGTTGTCGGTTACCCGGAAAACCGCCTGGTAGCTGCCGACAGCTGTGTAGGTATGCGAGGTGTTCCCAGAGGTTGCGGAAGACCAATCAAAGGTACCGTCACCTTCAAAATCCCATTCATACAATACGATACTGCCGTCTGGATCGCTACCTGAACCGATCAGTTGAGCGGTCAGGGGCACTTCGCCGTTGGAAGGAACGATATCTGCAGTTGCCGTCGGTGGATTGTTTTGCACCGTAATGGGAATGCTTGCCGAGGTTGTCGCGCCCGTGCTGCTCCATATATGCAGCGTGGCATTATAGGTTCCAGGTGTGTTGTAGGTATGATTGTAGTCCCGAGCGATTTCGTCATAAGTCTCGTAGCTGCCGTTGCCGTCAAAATCCCAGCGAAATCGCTGAATGGTTCCCGCCGGATCTTCACCATCGGCGGTGAAATGAACGGTCAGCGGCGCAGTCCCGGAAGTAGGCGTAGCCCCAGGAATGGCCCTTAAAACACCTACATTGAAATTGGATGTAGCATCGCTTTGGTTACCGACGCGGTCCTGTATGCTCACATTCAGCGTATGAGAATCCACTGACAGTTCATTCCCAGCGGCCACCTGATAACTTGCCCCGGATTCAGTCACCGTAAACAAGCCCGACACGTCAGCACCATCCAGCGCCGCCTGGAATGAATCGGTGGCGATTCCCGATTCCGTGTCATTGAAGGCCACGGTGAAGTTAGGAGTGGTGGTGTTGACAAAAGCACCATCGACGGGATGGGTGATAGAGAGTTGCGGTGGAGTGGTTTCAGGCAAAATTGCAAATGCGTTTAAAATCGATCCTGGCGCACCCAATGCGGTATCGGTCAGAAATGTGCTATTGGTGCCGTCTCCGACTGAACGGAGGACTATAGTACCATCTGGATTGCACAGATAGATCGTACCGTCATAGCCGACGTGCAGGCAGTTTACCAGGGCCGTCTCGTTCAAGCCGAGTTGGGCATTGCTCATATAAAAGGTGTTCGTGTTGGCCCCTTCGGATTGCAGCAGGTCGGAAACGTCTTGGACTGAAAAGATGCTTTCCCCATCGATGCCTACATGCAGTGAGGCAAGCTGATCGGTATCGGCCAATCCCAACTGGGCGTTGCTGCGGTAGACGCCGTTGTTGCCGTCGGCAGCTGACTGCAGGATTCCAACCTGATCCTTAAGCACAAAATATAGATCGCCGCCATCCGGCAGAACCTGGCTAAGTCCTGTCAGGTCGGAGAATGAAGAAACTCCCAATTCACTTCGCCGATAGTAGTCCACATAAGTACCGTCACCCGGTGAAGCAAAAATCCAGTCATTATCAGCTATCGAAAACAGATATCGCAGCGGTTGTGAACTGGCCCGAACCTCGAAATCCAGCGTTTGACTGGAGGCGTTTCCGCTCAGGTCACTGATGCTGACCATCAGCTGATGCGTCCCTACTGCCAGCGGGGATGCAATTTGGCTGTCGGCACCCGATGCAGAAACCGTGAAGCCGGCAGTTGCATCCTGTCCGTCGATTTCGGCTGAAAAAGATCCGACATCTATCCCAGATCCGTCGTCTGAATACTCAACGGTGATCAGCGGAGTGCTGTTGCTGGTTACAGAGCCAGTCAGGGGGTTGGTAACGGTGAGGGCAGGTGGGGTTTCATCATCTGGGCCTGCGAGAAGGATGACGGTGTAGGAAAATCTCAGATTGTTCGGGTTGTGGAAATACCACCGTATAGTCGATGACGTTTCCTGGACATCTAAACTGCCATCACCCAGTTCGCCGTCATAAAGGTAATATGGCTTTCCATCATCCGTTGTGCCATCGGCATTCTCAACTGTCACCTGATCCGTCGATACGCTGTCGATCACAGCTAAGACCGGCCCCTGGATAGACTCACTACCAATGTTTCTGAGTCCGACATCCAAGTATGCCATCCCAGTGGCCCGGTTTCCTAAAAGGCGACTTTTAACCAGAACTATGGAGCTGGTTACATCGGTTCTGGCAACGGCCAATGAGACAGAGCTGATTAAGAAAAGTGATAAAACGAGGCAGGTTAAAAACAAGCGCAGCCAGACAAACCCTCTTTTTCCCATCGTCCCCCCCCTGTTCCGGCTGTAAAAAACCGGGATACAAAAAAGTTCATTAGGAACTTCTGGCAACCCGGCTATTCCTTGGAGGAGACGGATCCGTGGCTTTCCGTGCCTGCGCACCGTTTCGGGAACCGGTTAGAGGAGCAAAACGCTGACGTGGCTTTTCAGAAATTCAGGATTAAAAGAATCAGCTTTTTTTTCTTTTTATGAAGGGCAACCCACACATCCCTGTAGCGATCAGCAAAATAGTAGCAGGTTCGGGCACAGGAGCAACATTTGCCGCGGCTAAATCAATATTGGAGACGGTAGCCGAAGATCCAAGAGCCCCCATATCTCCACCCCACCAAAGTACCCAGGCCAAATCAATTGTTTGCCCTTGATAGGCTGACAGGTCAAACTCTTGATACCCACTACCTTGTGTTGACATCGTAATCACTGGCGAAAAATCGATTTCTAATGTCAGGTAATCCCAGGTGTCATCAGGCTCTAAATCCAAGCTGTAATTAAATGACAAAATACCGGCATCACCAGCAACGGTAAAAGATGAATTGGAATACGCATAATATTGTTGGAAATTATCATCCACAAATGAAATTGTGCCTCCGGATTCAGTCGCATCACCCATGAAACCGGATAAATCGAGCGGTACGCAAAGGGCAGGAACAGCAGAAAAACATATAATAAAAACCATCACAGAGAAAAAACAACCAAATTTTTTCATGTGGCACACCCCTTTTCTCACCTAAGGAAAGGCGAGAGTTGCATAAAGAAGTCCAACTGCGCAACGACGACAACTCACCGTTCTTCAGAAAGACCAAATCAGAAAATGGATCTATGAAAGATATCTCTACCCCCGCAGTTGTCTCTGCAAAATGTGAGCCCAATGAATGAATAGGCATCAAAAAACTATGATCGAATATAATATCATTGGGTTATGAGAGTTTGTGCTATAACTGAAAATGATCATGAGCCTAAATTATGTAAATTAGTAAATAAAAAATATGTAATTATATACTTATTTTCACAATTTGAATGGAGGGGACGTACGATTTCACTATATGATACGGAACAACAAAACCGAAAATAGAAGTAACTTTTAAGTCTCTAAATGAACATGGGTGAAAATGTTTAAATACAACATCTTGTAGTCAGCTGGGTTGCATTCTGTATTGTTATTATATTACGATACTTCAAAGAACCCCTAACAGCAGATAGCTTGCCAATGATAAAAATAGCGTACAATGGCAGTATGTTACAGATATGAAATCGAAATATGAAGAGATTGCCAAACAGAATGGACCACACTCATGGCCCACACTGAATGACAAAATGGCGGCTGGCTATGGAAGGTTCTTACTCGGCTTGAACGTCACCACGCTTTTTCCCTTAATCTTGATCTTTTCACCGGTCTGGGGATTACGGCCCATCCGAGTTTTACGATAAACGTTTCGAAAGGTGCCAAATCCCACCAGGGTTACCTTGCTGTTCCTTTTTTTGAGTCCTTTCTTGATGCCATCGAGAGCGGAATCAAATGCTGCTTTTGCTGTGGCTTTCGGAATGTCGGCATCCTTGGCAATTTTCTCGATAAGTTCAGCTTTGGTCATGCGGCCTCCTTGATCATAGTTGGGTTGGTGGTTATCAGATGTCCTATCGCTCGAGGCATCGGTGTATAGCAGACGGCAGCAAGATCATCGATTTCAGCGATCAACCCTTTCCTTCAATTCCTTTCCTGGTTTGAAGAAAGGCAGCTTCTTCGGGGCGATTTCGACCCGCTCCCCGGTTTTGGGATTCCGCCCGATGTAGGCACCATAATCCTTCACGAAAAACGAGCACAATCCACGAATTTCAACCCGGTCACCGTTTGACCAGCAATTGTAATTTTGAAATGGCTCTCTTTGCTACCCAAACAGAAGTTTTTTTCAATCAAAGTTCGATGCATTTATTTTCTTTATTATTTCAAAATGTTCTGGACACAGAAGCTTGTAATGGATATAAGAGGGTGAATACTCATCCACTTTTACCAAAAGCGAGCCAGGGCCATGCGATTGCCAGAACAAGAAGAAAACCGCATCCTACTTGAAAGGAAACATGCAGAATTCACATTTGACAAAGTGATCCAATTTTTTCGCCAAACTATTTCTGCATTTCCTGACCGGCGCATCGGCACTAATACCAGCTACAGCATAGAAGACGCAGCCCTGGGAGCTTTTTCTGTTTTTTTTACCCAAAGCCCATCCTTTTTAGCCTTTCAATCCGCTATGCAGCAAACAAAAGGCAAAAACAATGCGCAATCACTTTTCGGCCTCACTCAAATTCCCTGTACCAACCACATCAAAAGTTTAATGGACGAGGTCCATCCCTCTTATGTCACGCCCGTGTTCAAATATCTTTTCGACGGATTGGAAAAATCCGGTCATCTGGACGGGTTTCGCTCATACGACAACAATTTATTGGTTGCCTTTGACGGAACGCAGTATTTTGCTTCAAATACAATTCATTGTGATAATTGTAGTCGCAAGCACCATAAAAATGGAACCGTAACCTATTCGCATTCAGTCGTGACCCCGGTGATTGTGGCACCGGAAAACAATAAGGTGATTGCTTTGCAACCGGAATTTATTACCCCCCAGGATGGCCATGATAAACAAGATTGCGAAAACGCGGCAGCAAAACGCTGGATCGATCAATATGCGGCGGAGTATCAACCTTTTGGCATCACTGTATTGGGCGATGATCTATACTGTAAACAACCGATTTGCAAAAAACTATTAGATCAAGAACTTGATTTCATTTTGGTCTGTAAACCCGATTCTCATAAAACCCTTTACCAGTGGCTGGATGAATTGGACGCCATGCAGACCATCGAAACCGTGGTGGAGAAGCGCTGGACCGGCAAAACCCATGAAATCGATACGTATCGCTTTGCCAACAAACTGCCGCTACGTGATAGTGAAAACGCCATTGATGTTAATTGGTGCGAACTGACAACAACCCTGCCCGATGGAAAAATCGTGTACAAAAACGCATTTGCAACCAATTTTGAAGTTTCAAAGAGCAACGTCAAGCAAATTGTCAAAGATGGCCGAGCACGCTGGAAAGTCGAGAACGAAAATAATAATGTTTTGAAAAACAGAGGCTATAATATTGAACACAACTTCGGTCACGGGAACAAGCACCTTTCATCATTATTGCTGACCTTCAACTTGTTAGCCTTTCTGTTCCATACCGTTCTTGAACTGATGGATGAGAAGTACAGCTTGGTTCGTGCTGAGTTACCAACGCGCAAAACCTTTTTTGACGATGTGCGCGCTTTGACGCGATATATGTATTTTCCCAGTTGGGAGGCGATGTTAACTTTTATGATGCGAGGCCTGGAGATCGAATACGTAGACACCAGTTAAAATCCTTGGCAGATTTTCACATCAAACCGTACGAGTTCCTTTATTAACCAATGGATAGGTTTGATCAAAATTTCTGATACAGAGAGCCAAAAATGAAAAAATTCATCGGCTGGCTAATTGCGTACAGTTTTGTTTCACTTTTTGATCATAACCTGAACTAAATTTTTCGAAGAACTGATCGAATTGCCATGCTGGTACAAACCTGAACCGCATAATTACAATTGCTGCCGTTTGACAGGGCGTTGGTCATTTCATTGAAAAAGATGTCCACTATGGCGGTAGCTTCAGATTTGGAAAGATTGGCTGCTTCCTTCAATGCCTGGATCAGTTCGAGCTTGTTCATGTGTTCAGCACTCCAGATTATCTTACTTTTGGGAATGGTAGGATGGAAATTTTTTTGAAGAATAAACTCTGAAGAATAAATCTGTCAATGATTAAAGTAATTTATCCAAGATGATGCAGGAATTACGTTCCTTATCGAACATAAATTCATTGAAGCTGTTTTAGCCAGAACAAACATGGAATTTAAACGCAGGTATTGGGTATGAGGCAAACCACATGATGTAGTGTTCGATTATTTTTATGATATATTACAATGAGATAGCAGTAACCAAAAGATACGCAATCATTGTTGTATGTCGGATCTATCTCACCAATCAATTGTAAATGATTTGGAGGACGGAGGTGAAAAAGAATTCAACAAAGCGGTTTCGAAGCAGATCAATTCCGTAAAAAAACAGATAAAAATTTTATGGAGAACAGTCAAAACATATTGTGTAATTTGTTTCTTGTTTATATAGTTTTTGTAACATTCATTTCCCAACACCTACCTTACAAGTTATCTGTTAATTCCATAACTATCTGCTGAGATTGAATATTTCTATTATTCTGTAACTATAGCATGTTAATTGCAGAGCCTGCTAATGATTCTATGGTTTCCGTGCTATAGAGAATGATGAAGAATTTGTGTATCTTCTCATTCCTGTACGCAACATCAATTGGCTGTTAAAAATTATTATTGAAGATTCGGTCGTATCGAGTACTCTTTTTCGAAGAACCATGTTATCGCAAGGTTGAAGAGGTGTGTTTAGAGTCCATCGTGCCTTTATTCTTGCGGAATAGGGAGTTGAATGATGATTAGAATCGCCACTCGCACCATTGTCCTCGGATTGTTACTGGTTTTCTTTCATACACCCCTTCATGCGGTTATGCTTTCGGATGCTTCTTCATGGTGGGATTATAGTTATACCGCTGTCGATGCCACACCGGGATCATACACCATCAATTTTGACTTCAGGAGCGAGATGAGTGCCGACGTTCCGAATTTTACTTGGCCGGATGCCTTCTTTGCCACGGTATATTACGTGGACGGCCTCAGTCAGTTCGATCTCGAATCTTCTTCTTATGACGATTGGGATGAATTGTTTAGTTTAGAATATTTAGGACCATACGACAACTATGGCTCCATTACCGCAAGTGCCTTGGGGGGTGACTGGTATCATTTTACCGCCACCTTGGACAACGAATACAACTTTATCATCCCCACCTTCGAGCTATACGACGGAAATTTTATCACCGGCGACAGCTGGGTGGAGATAGAAAATGTCAATGTGGTTTTAGATTCATCGCCGGCCCCTGTTCCCGAACCCGGAACAATGTTGCTTATGCTTACCGGACTAACCGGGTTGGGCGCGGCGATGAAGAGAAAAAAGCACCTTAGTTCATATAAATAGTTTGAACCTTTTTTATAATTGAAATAGATTAAGCTTTAATTGAAGGGGTATGGAACCCACCGTGAACCGCTACGTAAATAAATAGCGGTTAACATCCATGGGGGTACAGATCTTGATTTCTTGAAAATGGATGCGAATAGCTGAGAAGGTATTGTGAGTTGAAAAACGCCAAACGATTAGGGCGTTTATTTGAAGCCTTGTTATTACTAATGTGGGGATACTTTGCGGTTCACAAAGGTGGTACCGAAAAGCCCGAATCGATGCTTGTATAGATACGTCGATTCGGGCTTTTTTTGTGGTTTTCCTCAGACTTTCCAAGGGTTAATCGCATTTTTCAGATCTTCAATCGAAGGCATGGATAGGGACGGCAATAGTCTTTATCAATGCTACTGTTGTTCTTTGTAAAAGCTGGGCATACCCGTGAATAAAGAGAGTGAATCAAACCACCCGCTCTGCGGGTGGTCGGTGATTGTTTTAATCAGTATCAGAGATGCTGATCCCAGTTAAAAGAAAAATTGAACTGATATCAAGGGTAGAAGAAATGATGAACACACTGCGCAACCTTGCCAAACGATTCGTTTTCCTTTGGTTAGCTTTACTCATCTCTGTTTTTGGGCCGGCCGCCATATCAAACGCTGCCGATCCCGTTGATATCACAAATTCATTTCAAATCTCATCGGCCAACGAACGGACAACGTTGGACCGCCGTACCCGGGAGCGCATCTTTACCGCCGACATCACCATGGTCAACACCGGTGACCAGGCATATTTGGCTCCCTTTCATGCCGTGATCCATATTACCGGAACCGGCGTCTCCATGCCCGAAGCCGAAGGCGGCATCGGCGTGGTGCCTTACAACACTTACTATTACGACCTAAGCACAAAGATCCCCGCCGAAGGCCTGGCTCCGTCGGCAAGCATCACCTTCGGCATCAAGATGGTCAGCAGGACAACCTTCACTTACAATGTCACAGTATATGGCGTAATCCCAGTCGTAAATCAGGCCCCGGGATTTTCCCCCATAGATCTTCAGGCTGTGGCCGAGGGCCAACCCCTCTCTTTCCTTGTGACTGCTATTGATCCCGATGAGGGGGATACCATCACTCTCGACGGACAGAACCTGCCCATCGGTGCTGAATTTGATGCGTCAACCGGTTCATTTTTTTGGACCCCGAATTTCGACCAGGCCGGCACGTATACCGTTACCTTCACAGCCGAGGACGCGGGCGGCCTAACAGCGTCCATGGATGTGCCCATTACGGTCACTGATACCAACCGGTCACCGGCCTTTACATCCTCGCCGATCACCGACGCTACTCAGAGCGAACCCTACGCTTACACGGCCACCGCCACCGATGCCGACGGCGACGCGGTGACCTTCACCTTCGTCCAGGCGCCCATGGGCATGACCATCGATCCAAACACCGGTGCTATCGCATGGACGCCTGCAGAGACTGGCGACGTCACTGTCGAGATCCAGGCCGCCGATTCCAGTGGTGGCTCGGCTGTTCAGTCGTTCACCATAGCCGTGGCCTCCGGTACCCAGGGCCCATTAGCACTATCCATTACCTCCCCGGCGGAAGGACATATCACGAATGCTTCTCCGATAACGGTTCAGGGGACGGTAAGCGATACAAATGCGCTTGTCGTCGTTCAAAATGTGGTTGCCGATGTTGTCGGCACAACATTTCAAGCAGAAAGAATCCCCCTTGTTGAGGGTTTGAACACGATAGAGGCAAGCGCCCACAATGACGCGGATGAAAATGTCGTTGTAACCAGCTCCGTTATTCTCGATACTACGCCTCCGAGTTTTATCATCACTTCTCCATCAGAGCGCAGCTTGTATACGAATCCCCTGGTCACGATTTACGGTATTGTTTCGGATGCAACAAACGTGACGGCAACCATTGATGGTAATCCGGCCACGGTTGAAGAAGGAAACCTTACCGCAAACAAGGCCCTATCACCCGGCCGTAATGTGGTAAGTATTATTTGTCAGGATGCAGCGGGAAATACCACAAAAAAACAACTGACGCTTTTTCTCGATACGGCGCCCTTGTCTGTAATTGCAGTCGATCCGCCATATGGTACCCCAGACGTACCCACAACCACGGCAATTACCCTGACTTTCTCAGAACCGGTAAACCCGGAAAGTCTACGTTCCAGTGCGATTTTCATTAGCGACGGGTCCGGCAGTATCCTGCCCGCCGAAGTGATCGTTTCATCTGATGCATCGAGCGCGACGCTTACCCCGACAGCTGCGCTACCCGCCGGTACAAGCATCAATGTATCCCTTACAACCGGGGTTACCGATGTTGCCGGAAATCCTCTTTCCGCGCCGTTTACCAGCGTATTCGTAACAGCCGGTGAGGTAATTGGTCCGGGGGTCGTAATAGGTGAAGTCTATGACGATACAAAAAGCCTCCCCCTATCGGAGGCCTCTGTCGCGGCCATTTCATCCGAAACTGGAGATGTGATTACGCAAACCCAGACGGATGAATTGGGACGCTACCTTCTTGAGACCGGGACGAGCGAGATTTGGGTACGCGTAAGCAAGCCCGGTTTTACAGTCGTCGACCGGCAGATCGGTTCAACGCAAAATTCCTACGCGGAGGCGTTAGACGCCAGGCTTACACCAGTAAGTCAAGCCGTTCCCGTAATTGCCACGGTCGGCGCGGAGGCCCGGAATCTCGCGGGAGATGTTCTCACCATCCAACCCGGCGCCTTTGATGCGGACGGGGAGATTACCTTTACCGTCATCAGTCCTCAAGGCCCCCAGGTACCGTTTCCTTACGGATGGTCTCCAGTGGCGATCGTCCAGATCGATTCCCCAGCGGTCTTCGATCCACCCGCCGTTTTGGAAGTGACCGATCAGACCGGGGCTGCCGCAGGAAAAGATGCCGTTTTTGCCTATTACGATGAAGCAACGAGACAATGGATTGCGCTGGAGACCGTGGTTATACCGGCTGATGGCCCAGCAACATTCCAGGCCGTGATCAGGCCGGGCCAGTTTGCCCTGCTTCTGTCTGACGCAGGGGAAGGTGGGCCTTCTGCGGTCGTATTGAATGAAGCGCTTGCTTCGGGAGAGCCCATTGAAATCCCGCTGGATGCGGAAGCAACAGGAATTGTGACCCCACCTGCGGGCCGTGCGGACGATCCCACACCGGCCAATGCATTGGTTACGATTCATTCTGACATACCGCTTCGAAGCGGCACACCCCTACGCGGAGATTTTCTGGAATTGTTCGTTCTCAGGGACGGGGATCGGATATCTCCCATGGACAACGCTCAGGATCTCTTTGCATACCGGGCTCTCGAGGATGCAGAGGGACAAACCCTGACGGCAGGCTTTCCCATGGTGCCGTCTGAGACCTTTGCCTTAGGAGAAATCTCGGAAGGAACGATCACGGTAAGCCTCAATAGAAGTTCCCAGGTCTCACGCAGTCTGGTTGGATCGGACGGCGGCGGGCTTCAAACGGAAGACGGAAGCCGCGTGGTCGTCCCATCAGGGGCGTTTACGGTTGATGTCCCCGTTGATCTGAAGCGATTGGATGAAGAAATCTATGGCGCACTCACTCCCGAGGGGTTCACCTATCTCGGTGGGCTGGGACTCGACCTTGCTGGCCAAACCGCTGCAGTCCCTCTTTCCCTTACCTTGGGCGATACCGCATGGCGCGTACCAACCGGGTCGCAAGTGGTGGTAGCACAAGTTCGAACCGTTCAGGGGCGTGAGCGTCTGGTTCTGGTCGGGTTGGCCCGCATCGAAGGAAATGACCTCACCATGGTAACCCAGGCGGATGGTACTGTCTTTCCCGGGGTGCGAGAAGGTGGTGTTTACTGTTTTTACCGATATGACGGGGAGCTTGCGGTTTTCTCGGGAACGGCACGGGAGGAAGCCGGGCGCAGGGATGGCCTGGTAACCCATGTGGAGGCCATGCCCTTTGTTTCCGTAACCGATACAAACGGCAGGTTCTCCCTGGTTTCTCAGCCAGGATCCTACGTGCTGGTGGCCGAGGCCGTGTCCACACACGATAAGGCCCGGGTTCAAGGCGAAACCGGTGTGCCCCTTTCGGAGGTCATTATCCATCCGAACCCACCATCTGTCGAGCGGATTGTCGTGCGTTCCCCGCTGGTGGCGGGAAACTATGCCGGCCCTGTCGTACTGCTGGGCAAGCCCGCCCCGTTGGTGGACGACGATACAACCGGTGAAAGCAGCGGAAACGGCAATGGCTGGATGGATGGGGGAGAACGCATCGAACTGTATCTATCTGTCCGAAACGAGGGTACCATTGCCGTTGAAAACATCTCCTTTGCCCTCCGGATTGACACGCTCGACGGAGACATAGCGGTTCTTCCCGAGATCGTTACTATCGACAGCCTTCCACCGGATGAGGCGCTGGATATCGGTCCCTTTGTCTTTGATGTCCCGGCGAACATGGACGGCTCTGAGCTGCGCTTTACCCTGTCTTCTCTATCAGACCAGGGAATTGCCAACAGGACAGCCTTCCACCTGCCCCTTGAAGTGGAACATATCGACGTGCCCATCGGCAGCGAGGTTCTCGTTTACTTTTCCGAAGCGGTAGATGCACAATCCCTTCCAAACGCACTCACCCTCGAGAAGGAGAACGGTTCCAGCCTTACCCCCATTGCTACCAAACTGGTTGTTGCCGGGGAGGGTGAAATCGCAAAACTCCGGCCCATCGAAACATTGGAAGACGATACGGTTTACCGGATAACCCTCTCCCAGGCCATCGTGGATACGGATAATTACCCGCTGGCCGAGGCGCCTGTCGTGGAGCGTTTCAAGACAGTGGACCTGACACCGCCGGGTCCCATCGATCCGGGTTCCATAGAGGTCGGCTTTCCCGATGAAGAAGGATTTGTGAGTATTTCAGGCTCCATTGGCTCTGTCAATCCTGACGATACGGTCATCGTGCTGAATGAGACCACGGGTTTTACTGCCCTTGCAATCGTTTCGGCTGACGGAAGCTTCAATGCACGCGTTTATGCGGAGTTAACCGACCAAATCACCTTGCGGGTCCAGGACCGCAATGGAAATGAAATCATCATCGATCCCGGGCCGTTTGTTCAGCGAGATCCGATTACCGGAGAAGTCCTCTCTACAATGGTGGGGCGTCGCGGAGGAACCGTACCCGGACCTGATGGAATCCAGATGATCGTGCCTGCCGGTTCGTTAATCGATGCCACGGAGCTGCGTCTGTCCCGTGATAAGGACCCCTTTTCCCTGCCTTCGGATATCGCTTCGAAGCCAACTCTTGTTTCCGCATTCGAGTCCTTTTTCGATGTTGTGGACCGCATACGAATCGACGGGGATGTTCGGCAATTTATCGGGCCGGTGGAGATTTCCCTTCCACCGCCCCAGGATGCGGTGGAAGGAGATCTATTTCTGGTTGTGCGCGACCGCACCGTCACTATCGGAGGCGCTATGGCGGACCTTGACCTGATCTCCGGACTGACCGCCGTTGAAAATCCGCTGCGGGATGTTGAGCGATTGGCGATTCTGGATACGGCAACCGTGAAAAATGAGGGCGGAGAGCTGGTTCTCTCAACGGATTCTCCCCCGTTCCAGGGCGTAACAGGCCCTGGAACCCTGACGGTTTTGAAGGTCAACGGCCAACTCACCTTTTTTGCGGGCGAGGTCAGGCGCGATTCCATCGACGGCCAGCCTGTTTCCGATGCAGTGGTGCAATCCATACCCGATGC
This sequence comes from Desulfosarcina ovata subsp. ovata, assembly GCF_009689005.1. NCBI lineage: Bacteria > Pseudomonadati > Thermodesulfobacteriota > Desulfobacteria > Desulfobacterales > Desulfosarcinaceae > Desulfosarcina > Desulfosarcina ovata. The sequence continues at coordinate 834,949 of NZ_AP021879.1, forward strand.
AGCGGAAACTGCTGCATTTGTATCCATCACCGACGCGGATGGAGAATTCGTGGTTACAGATTCCAGCGCCGGCGGTCCATATGAAGAAGGTGCCGTCGTAGCAGGCAGACTGGAAGTCTTTGATCCGGATTTCTTACGGACCATACGCCGCGATGTCAGGGGTGTAGTAGGTCTGCCCGCACCGCCGGAAACAGTTGTGGCCTACCTTGAAGAGCCTTTTATTCTGCCTGCAAAATTGCCCGGTGCGATCATCGATATCCTGGGGGACCTGGAACCACCGAAGGTGAAAATCTACGTCCAAGGCGATTCTTTGCAAGGCGGATACTCCCGCGCAGGTGATTCGCTGACGGTGACGGTGGTCACGGACGACAATGATGAAGTGGCATTTGTAGCGCTGGAAGTGAATCAGGGAAGCGGTTTCAAGAGCGTGTCTCTCTCACCGGCCGGCACCTATACCATGACACCGCTTTCGGATGCGCTGCTGACTTTCCGGGCGACCGCACGGGATGCGAGCGGAAATACGAGTTCTTCCGAAGCCAACGTCCGAGCGGTCGAAGCCGAAGCCGGAGAGCCATTGATTCCGCAACCGATTTCCGGACAGGCAGCCGTTCGCATAGATCCGCCTTCCGCACCCCCGTCGGATTCCGATGGCTCTTCGGATGCATCGCCCGATGGTTCCGGGGACCGCGAGATATCATTTGATGGAGATATCGTTCTTACCTATTCCGAGCCTTTAGATCCAGACACGGTCAATAAAGATAGCGTTCAATTGAAGGATCCGGAGGGTAATCTCGTGGAATGCGAAATCTTGAAGGAGAATAATAATGCGGTCATTCGCATCGCCCCGAACCGCTATCTCCGCCTGGGGGCTTCATATACGGTTACTCTTACAGGGTTAATTCAGGACTCTGAAGGAAATTCCATTGAAGAAGAGACGCTTGAATACAAGGTTCCTCCGCCGGTTCAGAAGGCAACCATTGATTTGAAAAATACGGAAGATGTAGCTCTCTTCGGGAATTTTTTGGTTGTCGCCAATCATCCGGATACGTCAACCATGAAGGATTTTGGTGCAATTCATACCTACAAGATTAAAAAAGAAGATGGTCAATTGCTATCAAACCCGGATTTATTTTCATCCAAACAGGTGAATGGAAAACCTGTGAGTCTTGCTGTGGACTGCGGGCTTTTATATGTGGGGAACCGTTTTATCGGGTTGAGTAAGCTTCCGGAAACGGAGTTCTTTTTCGCACCTACAATAGTTGAGAATTCTGTCCAGGGAGCATTGGCTGGATGTTTGCCTACTGGTTTAGCAGCTGATTATATTCTTGGGCCTTTTAATCCTGATTGGATTGGGGTTGGTACAGACACTGCTGGAATTCTAAGCGCATTGTATCCTGACAGTTACGTATTAAAGAATTTGTATAATGGATTAAGCGCCGTGGGCGATGCTATGTCTATAACAGCACCATTAAGTATGATGGAAGCCCTCGTCAGTCCATCAGTAGCACTTTGCCTTAACTCGGTAACCTTGAGCAATTCTCCCCTACCATCCAATTTAGCTGTTTACGACCTAAAAGATCCGGAAAATCCAGAATTTTTAGGGGCTGGACTTAGCAATCGTGTTTCAGGACTCTTTCATAATCCCAGCTGTCTAACTAATAAAATCGCAGTGACTGACCAAGGCATCGGTGTCCTGAATTTCATGGATAATTTTGAATTATTTACTGCTACTCCAAAACCGGTGTCCCAAGGTATTTTCGGCAGGCTGGATATTCCGGGTAAATGGATGGGACGATGCGACGGAGGGCCGAACGCCGACTGTTCATGCCTTAGCAGTGCGTATTCGGAATGCAAAGGATATCCTTGCTCGGGAACTACTGAATTTTTGGATGTGGCTTTATTTAAGAGTTTTGCAGTGGTGCTGGAGAAGGATATGGTTCGAATGGTAACCCTTGATAAGGCAGGTGACCCAAGATTCGGTGAGAGAACACTTGGTCTTTTTCCTTTGCCTGGTACTTTTGTAGGTAGAATCGGAGGTGTTTCCGACTTCGAGGTTATCTCTTCTTCCGGTAGCATTGAACTAAAATCATTATTATTTGTTGTGGGTCAAACAAATAATACGTTGACCATATTAGACGTAACGGATCCAACTCACCCGAGGAGATTAAGTGATTTGCCGGATACATACGGAAACATGTCTTTTGATTCATGTCTTGGATTAGCGTACATTCATGGCAGAGGAGGTGAGTTTCATATTGTTGATTTCAACGACCCGGAAAACCCAAGGGAATTGAATAATCCGGGTAATGGGATGCCGTTCAAAGTGGAAGGACTTGGCTCAGGTGTTCCGATCAATGGAAATAAAAACCAAGACGGAATTGTATATTTGGGTAATCGGCCTGGAGTTAGAATTATTCAGATAAAAAATGGAAGTAATCCGGCAGTGATTGCTAAGCCTTCAAGTAAATCAGCGTGTGAGGAATGTGTCGGCCCAAATGATATAAAAATTAGTGTTAAAGACGATAAACGAATTGTTGGCATTTCTGATCCTTCAGATCAAGAACGGGATTACATCGAAATTGAGATCAGTCTCGATGAAACAATTTCACAAGGAACGAATGTTACTATAAAACAAAGTGGTGTCGGTAAAGTGATTTTTAAAGCTGATCTTTCAGATGAAGAAGAATTGGAATCACTTGATCTAAACTTATCACCCGGATCTCAGACAATTTATGTTTTTGGAAAAAGCCATAGTATGTCTAAAGACGACACTAAAATAAGTATCCAATTTGGTGAAAATGAGTGTGGGGCATGTAAATCTATAATACTAACCGTTGTAGGGATCGATCTTGATGTTGACTCGGATAACAACCTCAAGATTGAGGCGAAAGAAGATGAGTATGAGACTGAATATCCTGGCTTTATCTTTTGGGTCAATGTGGACAAGAAGGATGATTGTTCAATGGCATTGGATTCTGATGACTATATAGTAAATGGCGAAAAAGACCTTGAAGATTTTGCTACTCTATCTATCGATATGAGTCTTGTTCCGATTCTTTTAGGTCAAGATTCTTCCTCATGGTTGCCGGATGATTATACATGCTATCTAAGGATGGAACCGTTTCCTGATTCTGAAATTTCGCCTCCAGCTATCAGGATATTCAAGAAAGAGGATAAAGGTCTCGAGTACTTGAGTGACAAAACTGCTGCTGAAAAACAAAAAGACGCCCATTATCCAGGTGTGCTTGTATCTTACAATGATGGGGAAGAATCCAAATACAAAATAAAAATTAGTGACCTTGATGATAATGGAAGAGTTGATTTCTTATTTGAGGGAAGACTTGCAGGTAGAGGTTATCTTGCTCTTGTCTTGAAGGATTCAAATGATCGAATAGTTTCGAAGGACAAAGTCTATATAAATATTAAGCCATTAAGACATTTATACACTATGGCAAATGCCAGAGCTTGTAGTTGTGCAGAATGCGATGGCAAGCACGTGGATTGGCCGTCAGGAACTCAGGGCTCTAATGATGATTATGGATATACATTTGGCGATGACATAAACTTCAATAAGCCTAATCTGACTGTATTTGTTCATGGGTATAACGTACCTATATGTGGGGCATTTCAGACTTTTGATGAAGTTTTCAAAAGACTTTATTGGACTGGTGTTACGAATCCTGAGATCGAAAGGGATGAATCTGGGAATATCAAACAAAAAGGGTCGGATTTCATTGGTCTTACATGGGAAGGTGATGAACAGGGCTTTTTTGAAATTAACATTGAAATTGATGATAATGAAATAGATTTGAATAATGTTGTTCATTTTAACAGAAATGTGAGTAATGCATTGCAGGCAAGCTTGTCCGTAGGCGAATTCCTTAAGACCATGGCAGGCAGTAAACAGAAAATGAATATCATGGCCCATAGTCTTGGCAATATGCTCGTAAGCAGTGCCATAAAGAGAGTCTCAGGAATAGGTGCAGATAAATACATTTTGCATGAGGCAGCCGTTCCGGCAAATTCTTATGATGCAGATTATGACGGTTATGGGGTAGCCGGTTATCAATTGCTTCTACAAACTGCATCGATCAAAGGACTTCGATCAAAAGCGGACGAAAGAGGGTGGGCTAACGACGACCCATGGGCTAACTATTTCAGTGTCGTTCCAGATAGGGTCGAAATGGTTAATACTTTCTCTTCATCCGATCCTGTTTTATGGGGATGGATAGTTAACGAAATAATAAACAAACCCGACTTGGCAACTCATGAGAATTATATTGACGATGTGTTAATTGCCTTAATTGGATCTGATCCCAGATTGGCAGGTTATATATCATATCTCAGGGACATCGAGGTGAATGGCCCCCAATGGTCCTGGGATGATCTTCCAGAATCTCCTCCATTGCCGACAACTGAATTTAGCAGAATTTCGGATGAGCTTTCATATTACTTTCAGTCATTATCTCTTCCGGCCGGAGTTACGGAATTCCCCGGAATAACCGGAATAAGAAGTGTTGATGTAAGAGGCCTTGGTATTGATGCACCGGGAGAGGTTCATAGCGCATTTGTAATGAAGCCATTCTCTAATGTATGGCCATTTTGGAATGGGGTTATCGCTCGGGAACTTAGACCGGCAGAGGAGGACTGATTGTGAGAGCGCTTTCAAATCGAGAGAACGTACTGAAAAAGATGAGTATTATAGATAAGATATTCTGTCTTCTTTTAGTACTGACCGGCATGAGCTCTTTGGCACACGCCCAACCCCTAGCCGAACTCCAATACCACTTATACGGCCTATCCCTCGAAGTATCCCCAGGCGAACTAACCGTTCCGCGTGGAATCACCACCCAGGTGAACACATCGGTGGTTGGTATAGACGCACTCCCATCCGATGCGGTTGTCTACGCAACACTTCGCGGTCCCAGTTTTCCGGGTACCATTGAGATCCAGGCCGCTCCCGGCGGCGCCATTCAACTGCCGCCATTATCTCAGCCCGGCCCCCATTTTCTCGAAGACATCCGCCTCGAGGTGGATTCCGATGTTTCCCTGGCCGCATCTCCCAATGAAGTCACGATCAATGTTCTGGAAGAACTGCTTGTAGGGGACGTTACATCCCGGCCACTTTCTCTGCAGGAAATTCAGGAGAAGGGCATTGAATTTGATGAGAACAGTTACAAGGCCTTTTCATTTACCCTTGGATTGATGACCGAAAGCGAGGTCTTGGAAATCGAGCTGCCAGTGCTCGTACCCGTAGGCTCGAAATTAGAGAAACCGATCATTGTTGGAGGTGCCAGCTTAGGAGGTGCTCTGCAACTTCCAGATTTTAAATTACCCTACTTCACCATTGAACCCATCATGTTAGAGCCGATCACGGAGGATTTTCCAGAGGAGGAAATTCCGCCTATTCCGGGAATACTGGTGATTCCCGGAAACATTGCCTTTCTGAATCAGTTTTTCAGCGTCCTTCTGGTCGTATCTAATGAGGCCCCGGATGGAACCCCTCTGGTGGTGGAGAATGTGCAGGCGGAAATTTTTCTGCCGTCGGGCGACGACAATGTTTCAGGGGATATATTGAGGGACCCGCCGTTCGAGCCCGGAGAACCGGAGTATGACAATCCCCTTCGAATCGCCAAGACAGATGCCGGGCGAGAAAATATCAAAGCAGTTCTTGCCCCGGGTGCGGACGATAAACCGGGCACGGAGGACGATGTGGATGTACTCGCTCCGCAGGCGTCCGGCACCACCGAGTTTCTGGTCGAAGGTGTGCGAGAGGGCGGGCATATTATCGAAATCGAAATGCGGGGCACACTAATGGGGCTTCCCAGTGGTCCTGTCGAGGTGGCCGGCCGTACCAGCGGCGCGGTCGTGGTCCGGGACCCTGATTTCTCTTTGACCTTTATCCACCCGGATACGGTGCGTGCCGGAGAGCGCTATGAGCTGACGGTCCATATCCAAAACACCTCCCAGGTGGCAGCTAACCTGGTGACGGTCAGCCTTGACCCCAGGAACCTCTCCGGAGCTCGGCTGATGGATTCGGAAGATGCCGTGCAGTTGATCGAGACGATTCCGGCAGGTGAGTCCGGAACCGCCACATTTCCCTTGGAAGCCCTGCGGACAGGGCAGGTGACTGCTACCACGCTGGAGTTGAGCGGAGAGGACGGTATCGTAACGGGCCGGCATTTTTATCTCAAAGCCGGTGTGAGTGAACAAGGGGTTCCCCTTTCACCGGACACATTGTTGCTGCCCCCTGCCGTGAGCGCTCTTCGTGAAGCGACCGGAAGCGATGATCTCACCTTTCGTGCTGTTGCGCTTCTGGGGGAGGCCCATTCCATTGCCACGGCGCCGCGGGGGAGCCTGCCTCCGGACGTTCACACCATCGGTTCGGATATGGTGATCCAACGCGCCCTTGAGCTGACCGAGGCCGGGGTGCGGCTGGAACTGAGTTATCTGGCCGGACCGGACGGGAATGCGGAACCACTGTCCCAAGGGTTGCTATTGACGTTAGAGGATTTCTTCTTCGATTTTCTCGGTGAGGGAACCTACGACGAGGGTTGGGACGTGCTGTACAGAAAGTCCAGGCAGGCACGACTGCTGGGCGCCGCCCTTGCCGATGTGGTCAAACAGGAGTGCGAGGGCCTGGGCATTGCCGACCTTCTTGGACTTCAGAGCCACTGGGCGGGAACGGAAGAATACCGCGGCTCTCATGTGACAGTAATGATCCAATCTCCCGGGTACGAAGTGCCTGTTATCCTCGATATCATGGATGGAAACGAGCGGCATCTGGGTGGTTCGCTCGATCCCATGGAGGGAAACCGTGAGATCCCGGGTGCGGATCTTCTGGGCTTTTACGAGGCAGATGCCATTACCGGTCAATTCGCCGTAATTACCAATCCTGATGCATCTCCTTACACCGGGACGCTCAAGGCGTTCGAGTCGGGCACTTTCGATCTTGGAATCGTCGTGGCCGCCAGTGACGGTCTGCTCCGGCACGTCGTATTTCAAGGTATTTCCGTTCTTGAGAACGAAGAACTCCCTCTGACCATCCGTCCCGGATCGGAGTCCCCGGTGGTGCTTTTGCAAAGCGGGACCACTATTCCTCCGGACGCTGAAACAATCATCCCGGATAATCCCCCCCACGTGTTGGGTGTGGTCCAGGACGCCGGATACGAGGTGGACAGTGCAGGACGGGTAGTCGCCGTTTTGTTTAGCGAGGATATTGACCCGCTTACGGCCCAAAATCCGTCCGCTTATGGCATCAATCCCGTTGTCATTCCCATGATACCGTCACCGGATCTGGTGGACGGAAACGACGTGACGAAGACCATGGTCCAGTTTGGGGAAAGGATCGTCTTCGTGGGGCTTCGCGACCCCATTGGGCCTTTTGTCCGGCGGACAATCAATATCTCCGGTGTCCAAGATCTCAACGGGCAGGCGATGGCCCCGGTGTCCGACCGATGGATCATGCCGGATCCGGACATCGGACCGGGGGCACAAGTTTCCGGTAGGGTGATGCGTGCGGACGGCAGCCCGGTTTCCGACGCCGAGATCACCTATTTCAAGTCTATGGAGAATTTGCTGGGACTCTGCGAAGAGAGAATTCTCACTCAAAAGGCTGCGGATGAAAATGGCGGTTATGAGCTCGATTTTGTGGAACAGCAAGCCTGCGGACCCTTTCGGGTTCGAGGCCGGGATCCGGTCACGGGCGAGGAAGGTTCCCTGATTACCCGGGTCCGAAATGACGGGGAACGGTTGCGGCTCGATATCGTGTTGGTGGGCAGGGGCGCGGTGGAAGGTACGGTCCGCGATGAGACCGGCACTCCTGTGGCCGACGCGACGGTATCCGTCAAAAGCATGACCGATTTTTCTCGTTACGGGGTGCGAACAGACCAGAATGGTTTTTTTCGTATAAACGGGATACCGGTAGGCCCATTTGGGATGGAGGTCGTTGCCGAGGCCGGCAGCTCGCGGGTTTCCGGGACCATTGCAGCCAGCGGCGCAACCGCTACGGTGGATGTGACTCTGTTTTCTCAATTCTCCGAGGGCGTGATTACCGGCGAAGTCTTATTTCCAGACAACACCAAGGCAAGTGATTTTCGTGTGATTCTGGCAAAAGGGGACGATCTTCTCGATGCTTCCACTACCGATTCCTCGGGTACCTTCCGCTTTGAAAACGTTCCGGTCGAAAGCTACCGAATCGTTGCCATGGAAGCGGCTGCCGGCCTTATCGGAGAAGCCAGCATTTCCGTTACCCTATACAACGACCCTGAAAATCCGGCATTTGTACGGGTTATATTGGGGGGCACGGGAACTGTTTCCGGAACGGTTTTTGAGCGAGATGGGACAACCCTTGTAGCGGTTCCCGGTGCTGTTGTTTCCGGGGGGACGCAAATTGTGACCGCAGATGCAGAAGGACACTACCTGATTCCAACGGTTCCCGTCGGCCAACGAACCGTGGCGGCGATGAACCCTGAGACCGGTGCCGAAGGATCTCGAACCGTTACAATTTTGGCTGCCGGCCAGGTATCCACAGGAATGGATATCGTGGTTGAACCGCTGGGCACTGTGACCGGACGGGTCTTTGACACCAGTGGCGAGATTCTGCCGAATCAGGAGGTACGGATCGTTGTTGCTATATCCATGGGAACTTACTGGGTGCGCAAGACGCAGACGGCTGCGGATGGAACTTACCGGTTTGATAATCTCACACGTAAAGAATATCCTCTGGTTGCCGTCCGGGGCAGTGCGGTGGCAAACGGGACCGCCCGCCTTTCCTCACTTGTTTCACATGACGTTGTGGATCTGACATTGATACGGCCTACAGGCGCTGTCTCCGGTATTGTCATGGATGAATCCGGTCTTCAAGTGGCCGCCGGCGTAACCTTGAAGGCACGCATGCCAAATGCCGCAGGAATATTGGAATTCAAGAATGCCGGAACCACCATTAGCGATCCAGATCAGGGATTTGTGTTTGAGGGTCTGTTCCCCGGTCCGTTTACCGTGACCGCATCATCCTTCTTCAGCCCCCAGGACACGACCGTGTCCGGCTACCTGCCGGAAGGCAATCCCGTGGTTGAAAATATTACACTGATCCTTGAAAAGAACACCGCTACGTTGAGCGGATGTGTGCTTGACCCCGACGGCACGGTGATTGAACCGATTTACGACGATGACGGGATTGCACTGCCGCTTTCTGTCTTTATCACATCCAAAATGCTCAGGGATGAGCTGGAACGGGACACCCAGAATCCTGAGCCGGAAGGCATTCGCGTGGATGCAAGTGACGGGTGTTATGTTTCATCGATCCCACTGCCTCCGGACTACTATACGGTTCAGGTGACGGATGACAGACCGGGATCTCCCTGGTTTGGTCATACCGGCCAGGCAAAACTTCAAATCGCAAAAGGCGATGATGCGGTTCAGGACATCCGGCTTCTAGGGCTCGGCTCTCTGGCCGTGGAAGTGGTGGATGCAACCGGTCAGACGCTTCAAGGCGTGGAAGTTACGGTGCGCCGCACCTCTTACCCCTGTGATGCAAGTCAGCGGTTTTTAACCGCTCCCACGGATGTGAGCCCAGCGGTTTTTCAAGATCTGACCGAGGGATCCGTCATGGTATCCGCGTTTGTCTCCACGGATCCTGAAGTAGATGTGGGCGGCCGGGATGATTTGAGGGGGTATGGCGGCAGTGCGAGCGGTGTTGTGTTGCGAGACGCGCTTCGGGTTGTTCGTGTCTCCATCCGGGCCGCCGGTACGGTGTCCGGGCGTTTTGTAAAGACAGACGGCGTTACACCGGTTCCCAATGCGCAAGTGGAACTTTATGTGAAATACCAGCCCACGGCCTTTGATGTGACCGACGAAGACGGCTATTTTGAGTTTGTCGGCATACCCGTAGGACCATTCACCATGGAAGGTTTTGATCCGTCAACGGGCCGCAGGGGAAATGCCGCGGGCCAGATAGCCTACGACGGGCAAGATGTCGTAACTGAATTGCAACTGGGGCCCATTGGGACGGTAAAAGGCGTGGTGGTCGATGCAACCCGAACCGATCCCGTCACCGGTGCCGAGGTTCGTCTGCGCATTGGAAGCGGATCTGGTGATATCCGGGTTGAGACATCAGGCGTTGACGGAACCGTTACCTTTGAGAGTGTCCCAAGCGGAGACTTTACCCTGAAGGCCGTCTCTTTGGAAGGCCTATCGGGGCAGGCCGAGGGTTCCATCGGGTTTGAGGGAGAGGTCGTGGAGCGCGAAGTCGTGCTCGAGGGCAATGGCCGCGTCACTGGTTCTGTATTCGATGATACGGGTGCGCCTGTTTCTGCTGCGGAAGTAACGTTGAAGACTTCTTCCGGTATTATGAAAAACACCCAGGCTGAAACAGATGGAGAGAGTATCGGCGTATTTGTATTTGAATCCGTGCCCATGGGGTCTTTCACCATCGAGGCGAGGCCACCCGGGGCATTGACTCCCGGGGACGGCGGGGTCGCACAGGGCAAAGTGGAATGGAACGACCAAACCGTAACTGCCGATGTAAATTTTCAAGGCACAATATCAGTTGGCGTCGTAGTAACCGGTAAAGTGGTAGAAGACCCGGTTGAGATCACCCTTGATAGTGGAGGAGTGTTCGGAGGCCGTGCTTATCCGACCGAAGTCATAGACGATGTTACAATATTCGAGGGCATCCCCAGAGCACCATTCACGGTCTCTGCCAGGCAAGTATCTCCGGTTGGAACGGTGGTATCCGCAACCCGTTCCATAACTGAAGAAGACCTTCCAGCGGCCGGTACCAGATTGCTTCCCGACATAGAACTGGTTTTGAGTCAGGTGGCAACAATTCAAGGCATAGTAACCGATACGGATGGCGCTCCTGTTTCAGCCGCCAGCGTCGCGATATCCGCTGGTAGCTTGAACGCCGCTATGCTGACCGATGAGAGTGGGACATTCGAATTTGTCGGCATTCCCCTGGATCAGACATTTTCACTGGAGGCAGAAGGAAGTAGTGGAGGTCTTGCAAAGTTCTCCGGGAGGATTGACGAAACAGGTGTGGTATTGGATTCGGCTGGAACCACGGTTGAGACAATCAACATGATTTTGGATGTGGAACCGCCCGTTGTACTTGAAGTAATGCCATTGCCCGGTGAAGGTGCCGTTCCAACGGATACATCCATCGTGATTCATTTCTCCGAATCCCTTGACATTAACAGCCTGACAACCTGCTCGTCGGCAACTTCTTCAAACCTACCAACATTTCGACTTCTCGAGTCATCCGGGACGACAGCGGATACCAATGATCCGAACAATTTATGCGATGATTCCAACGTGGTCCCCGTAGATCTTATAGTATCTGAGGACGGAACATCGGTAACGCTTTTCCCTTTGGCAGAACTAAAAGGCGACACAATGCACACGGTGATCATCAACCGTGGAACTATTGATGGACAGGGCAATCTTAGCGGCGGTCTTCGGGACCTCGTGGGGCTTCCTCTCGAAAAAGACTATGTATGGCAATTTACGACAAGGGATAACATTCCACCGAGCGTGGTAATCTTCAGCCCGGAAAATAATGCCATCGAAGTGTCCAAGGATAGCGTCTTTCGCATTACATTCAACGAACCTATAAATCCAGCCAGCGTGAACGAGACATCGGTTCTCGTCCAGGGACCTTCGGGGCCTATCACCGGCCAGCTGGATCTGACCCTGGGAAATACGGTTGTCGTATTTACTCCCACGGATGAATCTGGCACCCGTGTATTTCTGGAAGCAAATGCCGTTTATACGATGGACGTAACCGGAATAACAGATCCGGCGGGAAACGTCCTGCTTCTGGAAGATGAGATCCATACGGTGTTTGGCACGGTGGACACGATTCCTCCTGTTATTACATCCGTGAGCGCACCTTCGGGTGCCCGGTCAAGCGAGTCTATCGTTGTTATCGCCCTGACATCCAGCCTTGATGTAAAATCCGTTGAATTTTTTGTGGACGGTGTTCTCACGGCCATATCCGCTACACCATCTTCACCCGGAGAATTCTCCACCACACTGGTGATGCCGGAAAGGTCAATTCAGGTTGCAGCGCGGGCCGTGGACCAGGCAGGCAACGTGGGGGCCCTGAGTCCTTCCGTTTCCGTTTCTCTACTGGGGGACGAGCCGCCTTCCGTGATCATTGCATCACCCAACCCTGATGAAATTTTCTCCCCGGGTTCATCCGTCTCGTTTACCGTGGAAGCAACGGACGACGTGGCTGTTGCGCAAATAACAGGTACAGTGAGCGGAGCCGTGACAGCAGTACAGACCCAAGAGATTACTCCGCCTGTCATGTCGGCTATGGCATCTTTCAGTTTCGACATCCCTTCAACGGCATCCGAGGGAACGCTTACGTTCTCTGTCTATGGAACGGACAACAAGGGGCAGGCCGGAGCGCTGGCAACGATTCAGATCGCAATACAGGATCAAATTGATCCAGTAACAACGATCATATCCCCTGCTATCGGGGAAACGGTATTTCCTGGAATTCCACTAGACGTGGTCGTCGAGGCCTCGGATTCATCCGGTGTGGCCGAGTTATCCATTGAGGTTCCGGAAATCGGTTTTATGGAGAATTTCACCGTATCGCCTCCTGAAACATCCTCGTCGCAAACATTTACTATACCTTTGCCGGATCTGCTCGAAGCAACTGAGTTGACGCTGGTCGCCCGTGCAACGGATCGATTCGGTCGTCAGGGTGTCGACCAGCTAACGATGGCGGTATGGAACTTTGAAATTGACGCAACAGCATTACGCGGGCTCTCGACGGATCCCAGCCTATCTTCAGCAAACACAGGTCAGACCATTGTCGTTTCCGGTAAAGGTTTGAACGACTCATTGCGTGCGCGGTTTACAACACGGGATGATGGGGGCAACCTGGGAACAGAAACAGCACCTCTTTTTGGTGTGGGGCCTGATGGTCTGGAAGGATCGGTTATGGTTCCTGCTACGGCAGACACTGGCCCCGTTCATCTTGAAACCGGTCTCGGGGATCTTTTGCCCGGTGAAGTAGTACTGCAGATCGTTCCAACCCTTGATTCATTCTCAATACCGGACGGTGAGCAGATCGAATCCGGTGTCGTCGCCACCATCGGTGGCAGCGGTTTCTGCGATGGTGGTACAAGCGTCGAATTTCCGAATGATCTATTGGTTGCCGCATCTGATGTTTTTGACACAAACACGAAGCTGACGGTCACGATCCCAGACGGCACTTCGGCAGGGGAGCTGTTTATCGTAACCGATGGCGGAATGAGCAATGGTTTCCCAATTCTTGGAACCTTCGGAGTGGTTGGCAGCGCCGCTGAAGGAAGTGCAATTGATCCGGTAATTGCCTCTGCCAATCCGGGGCAGTCTGTCACTGTAACCGGTGAAACCCTTTCCACATCCATGCTCGTGGTCTTTTCTTCGACAGATGATGCGGGAACGTTAACAATAGCAGAGGCACCCCTCACCGATGTTACTACAGACGGAACGCAAGCATCCGTCGTGGTGCCTGCGAACGCTGTTACCGGTACGGTGAAGATCCGTCCGACAGGAGGGGAACCGTTTGTTGGTGAGACCTTTATTCAGATCGTGCCGAAACTTACCAGTATTTCAATACACTCGGGTGAAGTATTAGGCCCCGGAACTTCGGTAACACTGCTCGGTGAAGGGTTCCGAATCGGTGAGACGGAAGTGATCTTCTCAAACACTGCACCGGTCACCCCAGACCTTTTAGTGCGAAACGCATTGACCGTTATAGTGCCGGATGATTTTGTGTCAGGACATGTAAGTGTTCAAACAGATGGTGGCGTCAGCCGTGCGCTTGCACTTCCCGGAACCTTCGGGATCGTTGCAGCAGCTGCGGAAGGTGTTCCGGCGAACACAGCGGAACCCTCGGCGAATACCGGTCAGATATTGACGATAACAGGCGAAAATATAGACGAAAATCTGGTTGTGGTGTTTCAGGGTGTTGATGATGACGGAACTTCGACAGCGTTAGAGTCGCCGCTTACCAATATTGCTACCGACGGGCTGAGTGCTTCGGTGACGCTACCATTAGGTGCTTCCACGGGTACGGTTTATCTGAAACATTCTGATGGTGTACCGACGCAATCCAACGTCCTGTTGCAAGTGGTTCCGACGCTTTCAGATATCCAATTGGATCCAGGGTCTGAAATTGTCCCCGGAGAAGATATCACCCTTGTGGGTAGCGGATTGGTCGAAGGACAAACAGAGATCGATTTCCCTGGGGCCGGCCGGGTTGTTGCCAAAGACGTATTTAATAATGGCCAACAATTATTGGTGACGATACCCCAAGGAATCATTCCGGGATCTGTAACCGTGATAACGACGGGAGGGACCAGTGATCCAGTGCAACTGGATTTCGATTCGGATTTAACACCTCCTGTGGTTGTGGAAATCACTCCGAACCAAGGTGCAACAGATGTACCGATCAATACTACCATCACGGTTCGCTTCTCCGAACCTGTAAGCCCCGAGTCTATTACGACCAATAACGTCTATATTGAAGACCTGAATGGGCCGGTTGATGCGACCATTCAATTGGTTCTCGGTGATACGGGTATCGTATTGCGGCCGACCGAGAATCTGCAGACATTAACCAATTACACGATAAAAATCTCCGATATTCAGGATCAGTCCGGAAATATCATGGATGTTTCGATGGCGAGCGCCTTTATAACAAGTGATCAGGCTGACGTAGAAGGTCCGGTCGTATTGGATGCATCTCCAGAAGGAGACGGCGTCGCGGTGAACAGCATCGTTGTGATCGAATTCAACGAAGCAATCGATCCTGCGTCGATCAACGAGGATACGTTTCAGGTTTGGAACTATACAACCGGCGAGTACTTAGCGGGCAGCCGTGCCATGTATACGGACCGTGTATTTTACTTTATCCCTGCCGAACCGTTTGCGGTGGGCACCCAGCACAGGATTTACATAAGAGAAGGCGTGGAAGACGTGGCCGGCAATCCGCTGGATGAGGCCTATCCATATTATTATTACCAGAATTTTACGACCTCCTTTGAGTCGGATACAACGCCGCCCGAGTTGCTGGCGGTGGATCCTGGGGATGGGGATCAAGGGGTTGCGATCAACGCAAGAATCACGGTGCAGATGAGCGAATCGGTGGATCCGATCAGTGTGACGTCAACCACGGTGGTTCTCAAGCAGGGAGACACGGTGGTTTCTGGCACGCTGAGCCTTCTGGACGGCAACCGGCGGATTCAGTTTGTACCGACTGTTCCCCTGGCGCCGCTAACCGATCATACTTTGGTTGTTTCCGGCCTAAAGGACGTGGCGGGCAATCTCATGACGGCACCTGTAGAGATTCACTTCACTACGAAGACGGGTGCGGATCTGGTGTCCCCGCAGGTGGTGAGTACCAATCCCTCTGACGATGCGACGGGAGTGGTGCGCAATGTAGTGGTGACGGTAATGTTCAGCGAGCCGGTGAACCCCAACACGGTAGATGAAACCGCGGTGCAATTGAGAAATCAGACGACCGGGCAGTACGTGAATGGCCAGGTAACGATGGACGAAAGCCGAACCATTGCGATCATGACGCCTTCCGTGCTTTTGGACGCTGATACCCAGTATCGACTGCAGATTAATAATGTTGTGGATACGTCCGGCAATATCGCTTCTTTATACTATGGGTATTTTACTACGGTGGAGAACTAATAAACCTATATTGAACACATTTCAGATACCATTTAATCACTTGGGGTTAATTCCCCGAAGCTTTGCTTCGAATAGTCGACAAATACAGTTATAGCTGCTTTGATACCCCGACAGCTCTCCTGCGTGGTAGTTCATTTCTCGGTATTGTGGTCGCATTTATTATCGAGTATCGGGCGGTTTTTTACACCCACCGTTGGCTGTATAGAAAAGCCATGCCCACAATTTTTGGGATTGGACTGTCTCCCTTGGTCTAGTTGAGCGCCACCGGCATTTCAGCCCTCTGCCTGAATAGAGAAATGCTCTATAGGAAAGGGCTTTTGATCAAGTGAAGGTTTATTTTCGAATCAAAAATTGCTGCAGCACACAGATGATTTTGCAGCACCATACTCACCTTCGGTTTAGGCAAGTTCCGCTGCCTTGCTGCTCCATTGCGCACCAATATAAGGGATGCCATTCTGGCAGATTTCTTTCCGCACCCTCTGGCCTATCAGCAGATCATATTCAACCTCGCATTGCACTATCACCCCCGCATCTTGCAAAACGTTGTGGTGTGCTCCAAGGGGTTGATAGATTTTCATAGCCAAGTATTTATGTTCTGGCTATCCCATAAAAATGGATGCCACCAGAACTTGATATACCTTGCCATTATGAAATTTGGTTAATGCAAGCTGCACCCCAACATCTTGTGGCTGGGGTGAACACTTTACAAGTGGTGATTACCTCACGGTACCGCAGAATCAGTCACTCCAGCTTTGTTAAACTTACTCGGCGGTAAATCCTTTGCAGCCACTCTCTAACGCATGCCGTTTAGATTTCGGGAAATTTCGGCAATGTTCGGGTTTGGTTTCATGAATTCTGCAGATGTATTTATCTTTATTGGGAAGTTTCCGCAGCCAAGGACAGCGGTTCACTGGTTCGCCGGTCTTGGGGCTGATCCAGATATCGTTGAGGCCTACAAAGGTATCGACCCACTCCAGGATGTCATATCGGTTTTCGCGTTGCCAGCGTAACACATCAGAATCAGGAACAGAGGCCTGATAGGCGTCTGATAACTCAAGACAACAATGTCCGCATTGGACGCACTCGAATTTTTCCATTTCGGTTTCAATCAAGATCCCGGTAACCCCAGTTTCCGGATGTTTCGCTATGCTTGCTTTGACCCACTCGATTTTGGAATACACCTTTGCAATTGTTTCCGGCGGTTTCGAACCTAACCGATTCAAAAACAAATCCACCAGATCAGTGCCATAGTAGAATTTATCGCTGCCATCTGATTTTATCCACAGCCCATATCGGTCAGAAAAATCCAACGGATGCACCTTTCTAACATCCTCTCGCATCTCAAAATCGTCGATTCGAGCTAAAATCGGTTCGATCTCTTCCTGATTTTTCAATTCAGATTGCATCGCCAGGGTATTTTTCAGCTTATTCAAGGCTTCAGAAATCGAAATAAATTTTTGGTGTTTTTTGCCCATGGCTCGCCATTTTTATCCATTTGAAAGGCGTGAATAATAGTAGTCTCAAGCAGATCCATCTTTATGGAAGGATACAGGATTAAAAGCCTGTGAGCAATAATCCGTCACCACATTTCACAGGACTAACGAGGAAATGACACAGATCTCATTTCGGTCACCTGAATTAATGAAAATTTAAAGACAGGGGACCAACACCTTGCCTTTATTTTACGCGATGGTTTTGGATCACAGTGCCTGGTGTCCTGGTGTGGATAGGTGTCGTTGCCGTAGCTGTCCTTGTCCAGGGTGCAGCCGTCAGGACGATGAATGACGACCTCGCTCGCTTGTTTTTGGGCGATACCGCAAGCGGCGCCAATCGCATCCGACTGGGTGGTGATGGGTGGAGGTTATGGTTTTGCACTGTCTGTGCTTTGGATCAGGTTGGAATGATTTTGGGTTGAAAAAACGCCAATAAGAAAACGGGACTATTATGATTTAAACTTCAATGACATAGCAACATTCTGTGGAAAAGAGGTGGGGAATTTTACTACCTCCTCATTATTAACATATAAGCCATTGTCCTGTCCTGATTTCAGACAAGTTTCGAAACGGGACACCCTAGGTCCATATCCCGCCGGCAAAGGCGGGTTCATCGATTTATTTGCTCATAGAATATTTTAATTCTATTGATGCAGCCCGATTATTCGGGACAACGGACACACAAAAACACCTTTGTGGCGCCCGACAGCGGTCAGATAAAACGATTATCCGAAATTTTCCTTCCCGGATTATTTTGGGTGCCTCATATGCGGTGTTTGCCAGCTTTTGCTCGGGAAGTCGTTTTATCGGTGAAACGGGAATTTGTGAATACCAGAAACATCATACCAACCCGGACAGGGAGAGGCCCTTTTTTTCCTGACGGGGAAAGGTTTTCTCTTTCTGTCCATCAACGACGCAAGGAGGAAACCATGGATCTGAAATCAATCATTCAAAAAAGTCTTCTGCAGCCCAAGGATGAACTCGGAGACCGGTCAACCTATGTCGGTGCTTCTGATCTTGGGTGCGAACGCAAAGGGTGTCTTGAAAAACTGGCCCCTTCGCAAAAATCGTTCGAGACCCTGGTCCGGTTCAAGCGCGGTGATCTCGCTGAAAGCATCGTTAAAGAGGCTTTGGAAAACTGCAACATCAGCCACGTGTCCCAGCTTGAATCGATTC
The DNA here is from genome assembly GCF_009689005.1 of Desulfosarcina ovata subsp. ovata. Taxonomy (NCBI): domain Bacteria; kingdom Pseudomonadati; phylum Thermodesulfobacteriota; class Desulfobacteria; order Desulfobacterales; family Desulfosarcinaceae; genus Desulfosarcina; species Desulfosarcina ovata. The sequence continues at coordinate 853,320 of NZ_AP021879.1, forward strand.
ATCCGGAAAAACCGCACGTAAGAGCCCATCTGGATTTTACATTCACCAATAGAAACGAAATCGGGGTTCTTGAATGCAAGAGCGTATCGTTTATTCCGAAAGAACCCTACGACGGTTGGGAAAAACAGATCTACTACCAGATGGGGCTACTGGCGCTGAATCACCGCAAAAAGAAAATCAAGGGTGCGGTAATCGCTCTGGATCTTCAAACCGGTGACGTCCGTATTTTTAACGGATACAAGCATAACCCCTTGATATTCAGGGAGCTGGAAGCCTCGGCTGACCGCATCTGGCAATCATTACAGAACAAAGATATCCAAAACCTGAAAACCAACAGGTCCGCTCTCTGCTCGTACTGCCAATATCGTGAAAATTGTCCGGCATTTTTCGTGGACGGTTCAACGGTGGTGGATCTGAGTCCCATTCAGAAGGATGTCGATCGGTACATGGACGCCAAACTTCTGGAAAGGGAGGGGAAATCGCTGTCATTTCAAGCAAAGGCAAGGATCCAGCGGTTTTTGGGACAATTCAGGACAGGCAGGGCCGGAAAAACCCTTATCGAGGTATCGGAACGGCAAAAGGAAACCCTTGATTCCAAGGCGTTCAAATCGGCCCATCCGGATCTGTTCGAAAAATTCAAAAAAACCACACCATACACCGTCCTCACGGTTTCATAGTACCATTTCATACAATTGGAAGGTGTCGTCAGCCGGCTGTTTTTATAGGACACCCTTCCCATTCATCCCATCCCGTTGAGAACATCAACCGGAATCAATCCAGTCAAACCGCCGAGCCCTAGCGCACTTTTGCCGCCTTGAGCTTCGGCCGACCGTTTAACAACAACCATCCCATAAGGGAGACACGCTCCCTTTATGGGCAAGTTGTCTCCCTTTGGGAAAAACCGAAAGGAGACCATCATGGCAGTCGTTATCAAAGACAAACAGGGTAATGGAAAACATTACGAAACCGTGGCCGAACGCGTCCGCAAATTTCGCGACAAGTTCCCGGTGGATTCAGGATGGCAAATCGTTCCCGAGATCTCGTTTCCAAAAGAGGATACGGTGCTGTGCAATGCGGCCATCATCAACCCCGAAGGGGTCGTCGTCGCAAAGGGCACGGCTGAAGAGGTCAGATCCGCCGGCTTTGTCAACCGGACATCGGCGGTTGAAAACTGCGAGACCTCGGCGATCGGGCGAGCCCTTTTCTCAGCCGGATTCGGCGGCGGCGAGTTCTGTTCCGCAGATGAGCTCTACGCGGCACTGACAAACGGCCGGGAGATCGAAAAAGCCGAAAACAAAGCGTCCGCAAAGACCAACGGAAACCCTGCCCCAAGGAATCGGAAACCATCCCCCGGCAACCGGAAATCGTCCGATCCCTCCAAGATCGATGATTTCGGTTATTTGGAAGAGATCGGAATCGGTATCAAAATCGACGACGGACATCTTGTGGTGGCCGAAGGAGAAAAGGGCGTGATCTACAGGCACCGCGGGGTTTTAAAAGCCTCCGGCTTTCGGTTCAACGGCGAGACCAAACAGTGGACCCGGCCTTTGCACTAAACCAACAAACAAAAGGAGAAAAACATGAACAAGGCAATCCTGATCGGAAATCTGGGCAAAGATATCGAGGTTCGTTACACCACCGAGGATCTTGCCATCACCAATCTCGATCTGGCAACGACAGAAAAAATCAAGGACAACTCCCAAACCGAATGGCACCGCATCATCGCCTTCGGCAAGCTTGCCGAAATCTGCGGCTCCCTTCTGAAAAAAGGCGGGCTGGTCTATGTCGAGGGCAAGACAAGGAAAAGAACATGGGAACAAGACGGCGCATCAAGGCACTCCACGGAAATCATCGCATACCGGGTCGTCGCACTGGGATCGGGAGCCAATCTCGGTGTGAACAGGGCCATTTATATCGGCCGCCTGGGTATCGATCCTGAAATCCGTTACACTAAGGATGGTCTGGCGGTCGCCAATTTTTCCCTGGCAACCAATGAGAGAAAAGGAGACGGCTTTGAGACCCAATGGCACCGCATCGTCGCCCTTGGCAAATTGGCCGAAAGTTGTCAGCGCTACCTGGAAAAAGGCAGGCAGATCTGTATCGAGGGTCGGTTCCAGACACGATCATGGAAAAAGGACGGCATCACCCGCTACACCACCGAAGTGATCGCCTCGCACATGGAGATGCTCGACTCGAAAAAGGCCGATGCCGGCGCTTTGGAAAATCATATGATCCCGAACGCATCCATGGAAACCGGCAGTATGGGGGACACCCCCTTTTAATCCCGATGCAAGGTGCGTTGCCGCAAAGGCCCTGAAACCGCATCGCCTGTCCCGACAGAAGCTGCGACCCTAACAAAAAAAACAAACCCCGATGAAGGGAGGCCATCTCCCCTCATTGGGAAGATCCCTCCTTTCATGAAGTAAAAAGGAGGCAAGCCAGTGAAAAAGAAAGATGCAAGCGACCCGGTCAAAAATCACGTTACCTATGCCTACAGAATCTCGATGATACGGGACAAGGCCATTCAATACGAAGGGACGATATCAAATGCCGTACTGGGTGCTGATCTGGTGTACAAAACCATCTCCTCGTGCGGTCAGGATGACCGGGAGCAACTGATCATCGTCATGCTCAATGCTCGAAACAAGGTGGTGGGTACCAATGTTATCTCCGTGGGTTCGATCACTTCCTCGCCGACCTTCCTGAGGGAGGTGTTCAAGCCGGCCATCGCGGCCAGCGCTTCGGCGGTGATCATCGGACACAATCACCCCTCGGGCACACTGGACCCGTCCGCCGATGACATGCTCATAACCAAAAAAATCATTGCCGTCGCCAAACTGCTGGATATCATCGTGCACGATCATGTGATCGTCGATATGGCCAGCACCAATTACTACAGTTTCAGTGACAGGGGCATGATGACCAATCTGAAAAATGAAGCCAGGCGCTTGCTGGATCAACTCTAAAAACAGCCCGGACATCCACATCAACCCGCAACAGGGGAGCAGGCATGACCTTTCCCCTTTGCGGGATCTGCCATGCCCGCTCTTTAAAGGAGAGCTGCCATGGCAGCAAAAAAAGCCAGAAAACATGCGAAAAAGATCGACTACAAAGAGAAGATGAAGCAAACCCTGCAAACCATACTGGATCTTCAACACATCGACGAGATCCGGAACTGGTTCAATGGCATCGCGAACCTGATGCTTTTCGGCAGGAACTACTCATCCAACAACCTTCTTCTGGTCCATGCCCAGAAAAGGGAGGCCATTTGGACCGAAGGTTTTTGTGCATGGAAAACCAAATACCGGCGGTTTGTTCAAAAAGGCGAGAAAGGTATTTTGATATTCGCACCGATTCCGGTAAAGGCCGAAAAAAGCGAGCCCCGAAAAAAGACGGATGCGCGAATCGACCATGCGGACCAAAATGAAGAATCGTCTTTCGTGTTGTTCAGACCGGTCTATGTGTGGGATTACTCCCAGACCAGAGGCGACCGGGTGGCAAGGATCGAACGGATGCTTGAAAAACGCAACGAAACCAAGAAAAAGGTCTATTCCGCCCAAGGCGAAAACCTTGTAAAACTCTCGGCCGCCATGACCGGTTTGGTTGCCGACAGCGGTATCGAAATCGCCCACCAGGATCTCGGTTCAGCCGGCGGAATGGCCAGGAAAAAGACCATATTCGTAGACAGTGCACTCGATACGGGCGAGGACCTGGATGTCCTGATCCACGAATATGCCCACATCATGCTCGGACACACCGACGGCAATGATAACCGAAGCGACGTTGAACTGGAGGCTGAGCTTACCGTGGGACTGGTCAAAAGCGGTCTGGGCCTCGATATCCAGCCGCAGGCGGCCTACCTGTTCGACTGGAGCCGGGATGCGAGTGACGCAAAGAGAGAAGAAAAATTCATGAAAGCCTTCAATATGTCGCAGCCCCTGGCAAATCAAGTGCTGAACCATCTGGTCGCCGCTGTCGACTCGGATGATGAAACGGAATCGAATACCGATATTGCTGCATAATTGAAAAAAGCCCCGGCTCCGCATCCCTTTCGGAATCGGGGCTTTTTTGTTTTCCCGGAGGCTATATAACGTACATTCGGCACCCTTGTGTAAACCATTTGAATCAATTTTTTCTTCCGTTTAAGGAACTGTAAAAGTGGTTTCGGGGACGCCCAATGCGGTCAAATACTCCCGTTGAAACGGTTTCAACGGCTTGGTCAACTGCCGATGCTGGTCTATGGTAATGACCATTATGGAAGCAAACTTGGTTGCCATCATGAAGGCAGTCGGTTTCTTTGTCTTTCGGCGCACCCAACCTGGCAGGGTGCAGCCATGGGTTTCAACATACTGGCGCATGGAGCGTTCCATTAAACGCCAGATCAACAGGGAGATCAGCAGTACCAGACCCAGCACCTCAATGCGTTCGGCCTTTTTGAGGAAGATGCTGTTGACGATCGCCGGGTCTTTCAGGAAGCTGAAGTTTTTCTCGATGCCGATCTGGCTTTTATACAAAGAGAGCAGTTCGTAGGCAGACCAATCCGCTTGTTGATCCAACAGGTTGGTCAACAGCACGAAACAGCCGGCCCCCTGCCTCAATGGATCCACTTTTTCCGCAGATTCCTGGACGGCTGCGGTTAACCGATATTCGTAACGCAAGACCTTTCGGGGTTTACCGACAGTGGGCCTGCCGCGGCCATACTTGGGGATCTTTTCCACACTAATTTGCAGCCGATGGTAACTGGACGTGGCTTTGCGGATCAGTTTTTCGCCAGCCGCCAGGGCATCTTCCCGGCAGTAGTAGGCCGTGGCGGTGGCTGCCTTTACGTCGGCGTCGAGCTGCCTGCGATCCTGCTTCAGCATCCGGTCGATGCGCTTGTGCCGCCGCTTGTCGTGGGCACTGGAATGCACCACGATCGCCCGGTACGTTTTGCCATACAGTTCGACACGGCCATCATAGGCCCGATAACGGGCGATCGGCCGTTTGGGGCGATCCGGTTCCTCAGCCAAGGCGCCGATATCGATCCAGCGATCGCTGGCGACGGCGTCGGTGATGATGCGACCGCATTCGTTATACGTTGCCGGCAGCCGGGTCAGAAACCAGGTCTGGCGGTCATCTGCTTTCTTCAGATTGTCTTCGGTGACAAACGCCGAGTCGGCCACATAGACATAGGCCCCGGCTCCAGGCCATGCCGGGCCATGTGTTTGGAAATATTGGTAAGCAGTTCGTTGTTCAGGGTCTTGTCCGATGCGTTGCCGTCGGTGGTGGTGCCTAAAATGGGAATGTTGCGGTCGACACACAGCATGGATATCAGAAACTGTTTCAGATCGGGACGCTTGTCTTTGCTGTAGCCATAGGTGATATCAAACGGCGGATCGACCAGATCGTAATCACCGAAGACACTCACCGAGGTGGTGTCGAAATGCAGCCGCCGGGGATCGACTTCGAAAGCGGTCAGGGCGTTTTGGGCCAGTTGAGAGAAGATCTTCTGGGTACCGGTTTCGAAAACCTTATCCATGGAGCGCCCCAGGTTGGTGTCGCAAAATCGTTCGGGTTCGATGGGCGCCCCCAAAAGCAGTTCTGTATCCTTTTCCTCGAAGAACTCGGCCAATCGGTACAGCGGGGTTCGTCCCGACAAGGTGTCCAGGACCATGCCCAATACTGCGTAACCGGGGCTCAGTTCCATTTGGGTGTCGACCATCCGGTCAATGGTTTCTACCAGTCCAATCTTTTTTGCATAGGCTTTGACAATCGGCATATGCTTGACATCGGTGATGACCATCTGCTCGGTGTTGATCGGCGGCATGTATCCTCCCGGGGTTGAGTTTGAACCTGCCCGGGAGTGTAGCAGTAACTAGTTGAAATGTCTAGACTTTTATATTGTCATTATATTCAATAGGTTAACGAGTATATCTGGCTGTATTTACAAGAAGAAAAAATTGTCAAAGAGCGCTGGCTAGGGGTGCCGAATGTAAGATATAAATCTCCGCTCAATGGGATTTTATCTGGCGGGACAGGCAAGGATGGGAATGGTTATATTTTGAATGCATTCCGCTCTGTAAATTGAGGTGTATTGCAATTTAAATATAAGTTTTGATGGAGATATTTGATATCAACGCTCCAGAAGAGATCGATTCGCTGCAGCAAAAACTCACGGTATCTTATCCCCTGCTTGATCCGATGCTGCCGGACGAAGGAAAATTAATGGCCCGCTGGAGACTTCGGCTCAATGTCACACCGGATGAAATTAAAACCATTTTAGAGATGTGACAGATGATTGCCCAACGAAACATCTCATTGCTTTCCAGTCGCATTGCTGAAATAGATGCATCTTCAGGCCAATCTTCGGCGATATAACCGCACCAACCTGACACCTTGAAGCCAATCATAGGATGTACGCTGTCCGGCTGCCGGTTTTTGCAAGCCCTCCGCTGGATAGAATGTCATCATATTGCGCCCCATTGAAACCATGACGCGGCTGCATGAGGGCCGCGCAGTGGCTATCAAAAGACCATGTTGAGGCGCTGACCGATTCCGTCATAACGGATCGGGCTGTTCCGGTGCTCGCTTTCCCCTTCATTTGTTGCCGATACGCATTTTCCCATGATAGCGGCCCGATGTTCCCATGAAACAATCGGAAGATTCCCGTGAAATGCCCTCGAAATTGGTTCAGCCGCATGCAATGGAATCCGCGAAGTCGGTGAACTCATGTGTAATTCTCAACCCGGACATTGGAACAGGAGTACTCGAGCGGTATCCGTGTTTTACCGCAATAAATCGTCCATTGTCCGACGACCTTAACCGTGATGTCCGATGAAAAACCAGGCTGTCCGACGCATACCGGGAAAATAATGCAATAAATACAGTCAAATAAATCATTCGATCATCTGCCGCTGTTTTTCAAAGGCCCGATTTTCCCACGTCCCTATATAATATATTAGCACCATCGGACACGTCCGATGGTGGCAATGATAATCCGGCAATATTTTAACGGCATGGCATCGGAAAAAAGAAAATGAAACTCACCGGCAAAATGGAACAATGGATAGAAAGCCGTTTGTGGCATCTGAAAATCGATAACGGCACCATCACAATCCGGCAGATCGTATCCGAACTGACCAGCCTGTTCGGCATCAGCCTCTCACCGGGTTCGCAAAAACAGCTGGAAGCCGAAATCGGCAAAATCCGATCCCGCATTTACAAACGCCACAAACGATGGCTCCGTCACCGGGCGCAATGGGCCAGCACATTGGGTGTGCCGGAAAAGATGATCCAGAGATGGTTCCGAGCCGGCTGGATCGATCCCGGCAATCCGAAAACCATCCACCGCCTGGCAGGCATAATCTTTGAAAGAGATTATTATCACCGGTTTCTCGAACCCAAGGGTGCCGACAACAAGATACCGGAAGACCCGGAGATCAGCATCACAGGCATGTAGGCAACCCGCTGTAACCATATCCGATATTTCATCTGCAGCAAATACTGCCAACCGCTGCCTCAGGACATAAGGAGAGATCCCGTGCCGATGATGAAATTTGAAACCCAAGAAAAAGTCATCAGAATCGATGAAATATTCAAAGATGACAGCATTTATCCAAGGGAAAAGATAGACGACAAACGCATCGATTTCTTCAGTGACCTGATAGGGGAGGGCACCAAATTTCCCCCCATCAAAATCGTCGAAGACACATCCGGCAGGTACATTCTTATCGACGGATTCCACAGGTACAGCGCCTTCATCAAACTCAAGCGAACTGAGATTGCCTGCGATCTTATCGATGCCGCCCCGCAATTGTGGCGCCTGCTTTCGGTGGGTTTCAATTCCGATTCCTCGCAGCCCCTTAAGCCCGGCGAGATCAAAAGGGCCATTCATGACGCCTGGTGCAAGGACAATGTCAGGAACAAGCGGCAGATCGCCGACATGGTCGGATGCAGCGTCCAATGGGTGCGTAAAGTGGTAAAGGGCCTGGCGCAAAAGGAAGAGAGCGAGAAATTGGCCCTGGCCAGAAAGCTAAAGGATGAAGAAAATCTTCCCGTTCGTGACATCGCCGAAAGGATCGGCTGGAGCAAAACCAAAACCCACCGCCTGTTAAGCGAAGATTCCAAGGCCGAAAACGGCCCGGAAAATAACCCGGCGGATTCAGGGCGGTCATCGAAACAAAAGCCCCGTGTGGCGTCAACTGAAACTCCGCCCCAAACAGAGCCGTCCTTTCAAGATGCCGAAAACGTCGTCCGGAATTTTGATCGGTATGACCACGAATGGGAACCCGATCAGAAAGAAACCCTCTATGTATTCGATGGAATCAAAAACAATATTCCGGTTCAAGTCATATCCGACCATATCAACAGGGGTCCGGGCTGGGTTCGCAACACCGCGAGTGTTCTATTGCTTTTCTATCAGAATGATGAAAACCGTTCCGATCAACTGCAAGACATCTCCGACGCTCTCTCCGTGAATATCGACAGAATACAATCCATCCACTGGTTCTTTATCCATTGGCCGAGCATTCTGCCGGAACGACACTCCCTGTTTCAATGGATATTGTCCAACCTTCCCCGATACCGTGACGACCGGATGAGCCAATTGATCCGTCTCGAACACCTGCACTGGCACAATGACAGCGAGGATGCCCAGGGGATGAACAGCGATCAGGATCAACATTGCCATTTGTCGGAATTGCCCGACGACACCCTTTCCCGCTTGAATCAAATAAGCGCCCATTTTGAAGATCTAAAACGATATCTCAGGAATTATGATATCGATACGGCATTGGCAAAGGATCTACTTGAACGGCTGAACCTTGTCATGATCTTGCAGAATCGTATCCGAGATCATTTGTGCAAATATATATGAAGTACAGGCATCCACGTTTTATGCAATTCCGCGTTGACGCATCTAATCCGGCCCGTTAGGATGGCTTGATCTACCCGTGAGTCACGAACTTACCATCGTATCCGGGATTGCCAAGAAGTCGCAGGCTTTTTTGCCAACGGCGACAGTCGTTCGGAGACGGAGCCGCTGGAAGTTGATGGCAAAAGGGGCGGCCGCTATTTGAAACCATCGAATCGCAGGTTTTGCAAATGAATAAGATTGGACTGATCGAAGCTCTGAAGGAAATCAGCGGAATTTCAAAAGCTGAGGCCCGCAAGGCGGTTGAACTGTTCTTTGAAACAATGGCCGATACCCTTGCGAATGGTGACCGCGTCGAAATCCGTGGACTATGCAGCTTTTTCGTGAAGGGATACGGTGCCTACACCGGACGTAATCCCAAATCTGGAGAAAAGGTGAAGATCAAACCGAAGAAGTTGCCATTTTTCAAGGCGGGGAAGGAATTGAAGGAACGGGTGGATCGTTGAAAGTCATTTATAGTCACAGCTTTTATCCGGTGTACACATCTGACCCGGCCGCGGTGGCCGGAAGGATTGAGGCGGTGATGAATGCGCTTCCGGCAGGCACAAAACTGATTGAGGCAGAACCGGCCACCGAGGCGCAAATCGCACTGGCGCATACGATGGAACATATCAGATTCGTTCGCCAGGAGGGGCTTTACGACATTGCCGCACTTGCAGCAGGCGGGGCCATGCAGGCGGCTCGGCTGGGCCTTGAGGCACCTACCTTTGGTGCCATTCGGCCACCCGGTCATCATGCCTCTGGTGATAGCTGCTGGGGTTTTTGCTATTTCAACAACATGGCGGTGGCGTTGCTGACCCTCAAGGATGAGGGACTGATCGAAACCGCCACCATCCTGGACTTTGACCTCCATTACGGCGACGGCAATGTGAATATTCTGGATCATCGCAGCTGGATGTCAATTTCCAATCCAGCAGGCCGTACCCGCGACAGATATCTCCAAGAGGTGGAGACTTTCATTGAGGCGAACCCGGCAGACATCATCGGCATATCAGCGGGTTTCGACCATCACATCAATGATTGGGGTGGACTGCTACTCACCCAAGACTACCACACCATGGGACGAATGGTGATCAACTCCGCTCGTAAAAACAACGCTGGCTGTTTCGCCATCCTGGAAGGGGGGTATAACCACAAGATCATCGGCCTGAATGCCGCCGCTTTGATAGAAGGTCTCAGCTCTTAATGGTTCAGCGTTTTTAAGGGATGGACCAAAAGTGCGGTCCACTCTGTTTGGCAGGCATTTCAGCTTTCCATTTCATATATGTAAAATACCGCTATTGTTTGTAATTTCCATTTTATGGCAAGATACCTGCAATTCAAGGAATGACAAATAGATTCAACTTTTGTGATCTATCCTGTACCCAAATTAAAGACCTTGTAAGCTATATGCATAGCGGGCCGATCGGGTTTTTTCTTTCCAAAGTATACAAAATGGTCTCGCGAAGGAGGGCCGTCAGGCCGACGCATCGGTCGTTTGATTCCCATTCTTCGATGACACCGCAAAGATCTGCAGGGGCGCATGCCGACCGCGCAATTGTCGCCGACCGCGGTCCTGGATGGCATAGGCATCCCGGCCGTCAAGAAGGTCCAGGGCCGTACCTGATGCGAGAAAGCGGCTATCCAATTCCCTCGTGGCCTGCTCGATGCGGCTGGTAACGTTCATCACGTCGCCGTGGAACACGATGCTTCGCCGGTAAACGCCCACCTCGCCGAGCACCACGGGCCCGGCGTGCAGGGCGCCGCGCACGGCCGGGGTGACCCCGAAGGTCGCCTCGAACCACGGAGAGGCCTCGGCCAGTGCGCTCTGGATCTGGAAGTAACAGGCCAACGGACGGGCTTCGGGGCGGCCTTGAGCGATCTGCCAGGTGATGACGATCTCGTCGCCTACGTACTGGTAGATCTCGCCGTGCTGGTCGGTGACCGGATCGGCGATCAGGGCAAAGATGCGGTTGAGAAAACGATGAATGGAAAGCTCTCCGATCTCCTCGGCGATGCGCGTGGATCCGACGATATCCACAAAGAGAAAGAAGCGTTCCTCCATGCGCGGTTGGTGATAACGGCCCAACAGTAGGTTGCGCAGCGTGCGGCCACCTACCAGGCGGCTGATCTGCAGGAAAAAGATGATGATGAACATGATGATAAAGGAGAAGATGATCGACATGGGCGCGAAGGCCCGCGTAGTCTGGGGATCGTCCACGCCGCCGATCACCACCATCTCGCCCACACTGAACAGCTCGACGCACAAAATGACCGTGCTGTATACCACCCCCTTTATCAAAATGGTGATGATCAGGGGGGCTTGCTCGATGTGTTGCCCCCACGCCGTTCGCACGCCAAATATTTCCATCAGCGCGATTACGGAAGTGATGATAAACCCGTGGACGGCGCCGATCATGCCACCAACCAGCAGCTCGCCCCAGCCGGCGAAGCCGATCAGGCTCCCGTAGACGACGCCCACGAAAATGCCAGCACCCATGACCCAGGCAAAGCGCCGGAGGCGCAGTCGGGTGCCTTCACCCATCGAACGGAAAAGGGATTCAGTCATTGGTCGACCCTTCGCTGAATTGGGGCATAGTCCGAGTAAGGGTTCAACTTTAATTGATCCTTCACAATGGCATTGCCGACAAACTACATCAAAGAAGAAACGACATGCAAGGCAACGATACGGTTGGTACCCAAGGTAAGCCTATGATATCCAGTTGCTAAATGCAAATTCGATGTCTTCCTTGATACTTATGAGGGCTGGCAAGCTATACCAAATTCTTGTGAAAGCCGTTTTTGTGGGATAACCAAAACAAACTTGGGTAGGTTTGAAATACAAAGCTCTTGTTTAAAACAGTGACAGCTTATCGGTATTCTCTGAACCACATAAACAATCATGGTGTGGTAGGTATTGCACGTTTGTCATTCATGTCCATGGGAGGCGTACCGAAAATGATGAATTCCAGGGGGGTGTCATCATCCGATGCCAGGGAGTGGGGCACGCCTGCAGGAATGGTAACCACTGCCCCGGGATCCAGGCGGTATTCGGTTCCGCCGATGACGATCCTACCGCTGCCCGACAGGACATAGTACACCTCCTCGTAGGCGTCATGCAGATGGGGGTCGCCCTGGGTGACCTTTACCACGTGCACGTTGGCGATACCGCTCTCGCCGCCGGTGACGATGCGCTGCACATTGCCGTAGGGGCAGGAAAGTTCATCGGTTTGGGCGCGGTAGCGGACCACGGGCTCTTTCTTCATGTGATTCACCCTCTTTTTCTGAAAGGATTTATTTGCCACCCCTCACCCCGGCCCTCTCGCCTCGATGGGAGAGGGAGCTGCGGCGAGCAACACTTATCCATTCATTACCAACGGTCGCGGTAAGCATTCACCGGCCCCCTGAGTTAAGAAAATGGCGTGCAAGCGTTCCCATGCCTTTCATGAGTAAAGGCGGGTGCAGCAAACCTTCCCTCGCCCCTTTGGGGAGAGGGACAGGGTGAGGGGGGTAATACCAAGACCGGTCCATGAGCCGACGTTTTTTAAAAGCCGCCATCGCCTCAATCGCAGGCGCGGCCTCCTTCCGCGATCGGTTTTGTCAAATCACCCGATTCAACCCGCTGTTTTTTTGTAATTAAGAGGAAAATGGGCCACAGTAGCAAGGGCAGGACCACCGCCAAAAAAACGCCGTATCCCGGATCGCCTTTGGATGCATGCCCGAGAAAAGCGAACAACAGACAGGTGGGCAGGGTGCCCAGCAACAGGGCGGCACTGAATCGTCTGAGATCCATGCGCGCCAGGCCGGCCAGGATGGTCATCACTTCCGGCAGGATGGGCAGGATCCGGCTGACGATGATCCCCCAGCCGCCCCAGCGGTCGAATACGGTTTTGAAGCGCATCAATTCCCCTTCGCTGGCCAGCAGACGGGCGCCTTTCTCTCCGGCCAGCCGGGCCAGGCCGTATCCTGTGAATCCGGCCCCGGCCGATCCCACGACCGCAATCAGTCCTCCCATCCATACCCCGTAGACGCTGCCCAATGCGGCCATGATGCCGGTGGCGGGGATCGGTAGGAGAATGTCGCCGATCAGGAGACCGATGCCGACGAGCCAGGCCCACGTCCGGATCTGGTCGAACCATTGGGCGCAGGCCTCCTGGCTGAACAGCAGTTCGAGCTTCGCGCCCCACAATTCAAAGGAGGCGGCAAAGATGACGCCCAAAAGGACGGCAATAAAAAATAGTTTGGCGGCGAGTTTCACGATTTATCCCATGAGGTTATTTTTGTTCAGCGCCTGCAGGTTTGATGATCATAACCACCTTGGTCCCTTTTGGCGGCACAATTTCTTCGTTGACAAAATAGAGACGGTCATCACTGCCGGTTGGCAGTCTGTGGTCAAGCAGCGCATACGGGTCATGATAGGTTGATGCGATAGAATGCTCGATTTGTGCCATGAACCTGCCATTAACTATTTTCGAGCCGGTATATACCCAATCGGTATGTTGCATGGATTTGCCGGTTTGTTGATTAAATATGAGATCTTCCGCACGGCGAGTGTGGCGTTTCTTGGCTTCGTCGACCCACTGAACGGATATTTCAACAGGGTCGCCTTCAGGGATGGAATCTTCACCCTGACTTTCCAGTTTCCTGTCACCAGGTTCCAGTCCAACCAAAAGCAGCGCTATATTCAAATAAAAAGGCTCGGCATCAATCTTCAATACACTTTCATGGAGCTTTCCCCGATATCCGCAGGCCAGATATTCAACCAATCCTTTATCCATATTGACCTCTCCTCTTACGGTAATCATCGGAATGTGTTTATCGATGACGATATTGCCGATGAGCAGCCTGCCTTCTCCCATTTTTCGGATTGGGGGCATTTGATCCATTCTGAGTGGCTTGCCTTTTTCCCACAGGGGGGCATCACGCCCGGGCGCCGGTTTGGGCGCGTTTTGTTGGACCTGGTCCTTTTTAACACCATCTGAAGCCATAACACATTCGAAAGGGTAACCAACTGCCATAAAAACAGCGAGAATCATTGTTGTAATAATCGAAAATAAAGGTCCGGATGTTCTCATTCACCTCTCCTTTTATGTTGTTGACAGGCTGGCGTTGAACTAATATCTCAATTGAATACCAACGCATTGAAAATCATTCAAACGCTTGGAGGAATATCGTGAAAAAGTTTTTTATTGCAATCTCAGCAGTTTCTTTGGTTACCCTTGTTTATCTGTTTGTTTTCGAAAAGGGACCAGAAGATAGGCAATTGACACCAGCATCGACAGTAACAACAAAACCACTTCCCTCCCAGGAAGATAAGACGCTGGAAAGCAAAGATTCAAAAAAAGAATCCATCCAGCAGCCTGAGTATACAAAAAAGGTTCAACACCGTTTGCCCGAACAGTCTCTACCCGAAGTTGATGGCACCAGTATACCCGTTAGGGAAGATATCAGGAACATGCTGCCTGATCAGTTATACGAACTGGTCGACAGTGGCCAAGCTCTTTTCGACCTCTCTCCCGAGGAATTCGTACAACTGGCAAACCGTCTCTCTCAAATGGCCCGTGATGGGGATCCTTGGGCTGGTGATGCGTTGGCGTCACTGACAATGGGTGTCGCTGACAATCAGGAGCGGCACATGTTAATGCAGATGCTGGGTCGCTCCGGAAGTGAGAAAGCGTCCCCTGTACTTTTGGAAATACTGCAAAGCAACCTCGACAATCCAACGGAAGTCGTTCGCATCAGCTCCTATCTGCCCAAAGTCGACGGCACGCTGGCCAGGGATGTGGTGGACGCGTTATTTGCCATGGTACGGCAGCCCGGTATTTCCTCCGACGTTACCAAAAGCCTGGTCGGCACCATTTTCCATAAGGGGGGGAGATACGGTCAGCAACTCGCTATTGAAAATGAAATGGTTCCCTTCATGAATTAGCAAGCATTTAATTGAACCCTTCAATGGCATAAACGATCTGGTTTCTTTGGTTTTCCGAATTCTCGGAATGCTCACCTCTTGGTACATAGAAACGCCGCCGGATATTTCCGGCGGCGTTTGGTTTCATCCGGCCGTTTAGCCCTTTCGATTACGGTGCCAGGGCCGGCAGGTTGTCAACGATATAGTGTTGCCCATTGAAGTCGAACTCCGCTTTCCAGCGCCAATCTCCCGTGGGAGCGATGCGCCGGTTAAGTTGAACTTCGATTTCAGCACTCATCGCACCCGGATCGCATGCCGTCGTTACCACGTCTCCCGGAGCCATGCTGCCCAAGACCGCAGTGTCGTTCAGAATGGTCAAATTGGTGGGCGCCTGGGTTAGGGTCACCACAACATTCTCGGCAACGCCAGTTCCCAGGTTGGAAAAATCCACCACAATGCCATACCGGTAAAGGGTCCTGGAGATTGCTTCGCGGAAACAGTAATTATAATCCTGAGCATAGACCAGGGCAATCGACACGATGTTGACCTGCGGAGAGGTCTGATCCGTAAGTCCGTGGCTGTCGGTAACCCTCAAGGTGATTGACTGGGACACCGGATTCGGGAACAGCTTCTGGACAACGCTGTAATCGCCGGGTGTGACCGGCGTTCCATCGTCACCGTTAGCCTCATTGTAGTTACCGTCGCCATCCAGATCCCACTCGAAGGAAACGATGCTGTCACCCAGGCAGGAGGGGTTGCCAGCATCGGTACAGGCGTTGGGATCGTAAGAACTGCTGCCGTCGAATACGATGGTGTCGCCCGGCAGGCCGGCCCAGGGGCCATCGGTCTGGGCTACCGGCGGCACATTGCCGCTGGTCACTTCGACGGTGGCCGTATCCGTATCGTCCTGCACCGGGTCGCTGTCGTCAATGACCCGCAAAGTCACCGTATAGGTTTCATCCGCGCCGGTATCCGGGTAGTTGACATTGGCCGTCAACCCGGTTGCGCCCTCACCGGCACCCGGGGACCCGGCACTTTCCCACCACAGGCCGTCAGCGGCATTGAAATCCCACTGGTAGGTAACGATGTTTTGCGCCGGATCCTGGTGGTAAGAGCCAGACCCGTCGAGCATAACATCCTGACCGGCATTGACCGGCCCGTATGGACCACCAGCTTCAGCCACTGGAGGCAGGCCGCCAACGGCAGGTGCCAGCATGGCTAGTGCTGCACCAGTGGACATTGGATCCGGAATCGGCAGCCATGTATGGTGATCGTACCAGCGATCATTGGCATTTTGATCTCCAACAAGGTATTCGGTGTAAAGGGTTTCCCAATCTCGACCTGCCAAATCGCTTAGGTTTAGATATTTCATTCCTTTATAGAAGGCGTACATATGGTAGTATGCCCCCAAGTTGCCGTCATCCCCTGCTACGTTCCAATTGTTGTCTAAAAAAGTCAGAGCAGATTGAACATTAGTGTCCGTCGGCGTATAACCCGTATATTTAAGCATTGCCAAACCGGCGCCAGTTTTGCCGAAGTTTTCCCAACTGCCAGGGTAGTCATAGCCAAATCCCCCGGTGGTATCGCCCTGGGTGTAGGCCAGCCAGTCTCGCAACCTTGCTTTGACCTTGGGGTTAATATGGATGTTCCACCGGGTTTCGGCCTCTTCCAACCCCAGCACTGGCCATTGGGATACCGAGTTATCTGACGATCCATAGTTTCTACTGTACCGCCAACCGTCACCGTTGGGGTTACAGTCTCCCTGATCCGCAATTTCTATTTGAGCGGCACAGATCGTATACCAAGACTCTCCGCCATTATCAGAGTAACTGACCTCTGTATCATAGATGCCTGGCGCATAAGTGTGTTCCGGGCCGTAGCCATAGGCGTAAAAATAATTTACATCGCAATAATCGGGGGCAAAGACGTCCTCGGTACCGTCGCCCCAGTTAATGCGATACATTACTTGGCTACAATCGACGGTCCGATTATAATTATATGTGTATACATAGTAATCTTGGTAAAGAAATGTACTGCCGCCATCATAACTCCAACCATAAAATTGTCCAAAGTCGTCAGCGGTTGGACCAAGGTCCGATGCCGAACAAGAATATTCTTGATATCCGCTGGACGAGCTATCAGACTGAGCAAAGGCAAGAAAATCTTTGAGATCGATGGCTACATCATGCATATTCATGCCGTTTACAAAGGCATTGAAAGAACTTACCGTTGTGGTCCGAGCTACCTCTTCGCTACAACTATTGGCAATGGCCAGCAGGGCCAGCCCGACCTCATAGCCCTCTGTCCAACTGCTGCCAAATGCAATACCGTACCCGTCGTTATCCGTGTCCAGATCATCCGATTCCGGATCGCCGGGCACACCTTCGGGATCGCCGATACATGATTGTTCGGAAAGTTCCACTTCATAGGCATCATTAAACAGCCACCGCAATCCCTCTTGAACCGATTTTTTGTAAATGTCATCGTCGTCGGCCTCAAGGTTGTGTTTGTGGTTTTCGAAGGCAATCAATGCCATGCTTGTCGTGGCTACAGGATAGTTCGAACTTGCCCAGACACTTCCGTTTGCTCCGGGCTCTTCTGCCAAATATAGAGCCCGTAGTCCCCGGTCCACGGCAGAGTTCTTCTGGCGGTTAAGCGTGTCTACGGACAGGGTCTGCATTTCGATGACCGCACTGTCCATATCCGTGCTGTCGGCCGCATCCCGCACGCTTAGCCGGGCCCAGTTGAGGCCCGATGAGCCGAAGGTTTTGGTAGTGCTGATGTAGCGGGGATCGGCCACTGCGGCCCAGGCGGTACTAGTGCCGTCGCTGAAGTCCCACATGTATTGGTAGGTGCCCGATACAGCGCCTTCCGCATTGCCGAACAGGGTGCGTTCCTCCCCTACCAATGTGTATGCCGATGGAATCGTGGCACCACTGGGCTGGACCCGCACCATGACAGCAGCCATGGCATTGGTGGTCAGGCATAGCGTTGCTATCAATCCAAAAAACAGAAAAATCTTTTTCATGAAAATCCCCTTTCCATGTCGATGAATCTTTTGTTGTCCAGGCCGGGCCGATCCCCCAATCGATCCCGATCCGGCAATATCCTCTCTAATCCCTTTCAAAGCTCGTTTTTTTTCCTTCCGGATTAAACACTCCTTTTTTTACGCCGCGTGGCCGCGACCAGACCGCACAGCCCAGTGCCCAGTAAAAGTAGGGTAGCCGGTTCGGGAACGGGCGCACCCCCGTCATATTCAGTAAAATAGAAGTTGTCGATATGGAAAAACTCACCGAACCCCAAATCGTCCGGATCATCCCAGATATAAAGGGTGTCAAAACCGGTGGCAAAGGAGACGGAGATGTTGTAGTAATTTTCGTCGTAGACAGTGAGAGAATTACTGGCGACGATAGACCCTCCCGATACAGCCGCAACGTTCAATGTGGTTGAATCCGGTAAGAAGCTTTCTGCAAGAATATCAAAAGAGACGCTTTCGAACTCAAAGGCATCTGCAACCGTGGCGCCGATGAATGTGTCGTAGCCGTAGTCGCTGCCAATTCCGCTGGCAAGATAAGCATCGCCGGGACTCCACCCATCGTCGGTATAGGCATCTTCCAAATAAAGAGGGTCTCCGGCGAAGAAAGAAACGGCAAGGCCGGTGTCTGAGTCTGTGATGGTTGGGTTAGAAGTTCCAAGCAGTACTTCATCAAACATAATCGTAGCCGAAACGGGCATAGCCAGTAATAGCCCTATCAACACCGCTGACAGGCTTAATAAACATTTTCGTTTCATTTAGTCATAACCTCCTTGGAGCATTTGTTAAAATCACGGTTCCGGAAAAATTCTACACAATATTCTTTTTCCACCTCCTTTCATTGGTTCCGCTGTGAGTTGAATGAATCCGATGCGTTGCAATTGTACGCCTATGAAAGAGCATGATCTCACCGTGCATCGTGTGGCACACCACTAAATACCAACAAACTAAATCTGTCCGTCCAAAGGCCATCTGTGTCTGGCTAATAGGGACTATGTGAGGAGTCACTTGAGTTCAGCAGACGTACCGCAGGGCACCGTTTCAGTTGCAAGCAACCAAACAGAATGTTCATTTTAATTGTGCACGTGGATCTCAGGCAAGATAAAGCAAATTTAATGCCGGCCGTTGGCACCGTTTTTTTTTCTCTGTAAAGCATTAGAATCAAATGCTTTTAAGAAATGATGGGTGTTGTTCAGTAATCATTGAACCTCTAAAATATGAAAAATTAGTTATATCGTTGAGAAAAAATTTTCCTATCTGCTTGCGGTGTGTGTGGGGTTACACTTGTAACAATTTTAAATAATTAAGAATGTGTTATAGGAATGATTACGATTTTATTATCAGATTTGATTGAATTTGAGTAATATGAGTAATATCTCGATAAAATTAGTCAATAATCGTTTAAATATTTAGTGGTGATTGAATGAATCCACGTGTTGGTGTTTTTATTATTTTAATCCGAATATGTTTTTGATTCAGTTGTTTACATTTTGTGTCGATTCTTAGGTGCTGCAGCTGTATTAAGGAGAATTATTGACACAATTTTAGCATGCAGGCTAAATAGGCAAACCAAAGTTCCCTTGTGTTCTTCTACTATATAAATAAGGAGCGAACCATGGCCGATCAACATCCAATCCCCAAACTCCGGTCGCCCAAAACGGGCCCGGAACTGCTGGACATGTACTTTCTTTACGCCCGTTCCCACCTGCTGGAGACGGCCTCCATTCTGGACCGCATCCAGCGGGCGCCGGATGGCGACAAGGCCTTTGCCGATCCCCGGATCGGGCAGCTGATCGCCGCCTGCGACATCATCAAGGATACTGCCGGCTACCGCGGAGAGCGGTTCCAGCTTTTGTTTTCTGATCCGGAAAAATAGCCGGTTCGGGTACATCCGGATATCAGCCAATCAATCCTTTTTCGAGGACACCGATCCAAGGAGAAGAACCATGTTTGTCATCGAACCCCATATCCACATGATCGCCCGCACCACCGCCGACTACGAACGCATGGCCCGCATGCACACCGTGGCCTGCTGCGAACCCTCTTTCTGGGCCGGCTACGACCGCACCTCGCCCGAGGCGTTTTACGACTACTTCACCCATATCACCACCTTCGAACCGACCCGGGCCGCCCAGTACAACATCGACCACTACTGCTGGATCTGCATGAATCCCAAAGAGGCCGAGGACGTGGCCTTTTCCCGGGAGGTGATCGCCTTCATTCCCGAGTTTTTGGAAAAACCCAATGCTTTGGGGGTGGGCGAGATCGGCCTGAACCTGAACACCCCCAACGAGATGACCGTTTTCGAGGAGCAGGTGGAGGTGGCCCTGAAGCACGACGTGCTGATCTGGATCCACACCCCGCATCTCAAGGACAAGCTCAAGGGCACCCGCATGATGGTGGACTACCTCACGGGCCACGGTGGAATCGACCCCGAGAAGGTCTGCTTCGACCACTGCGAGGAGCACACCCTGAAGATGGTTCGGGACGCCGGATTCTGGGCCTCCATGACCATCTACCCCATCACCAAGAATTCCCCCGGGAGGGTAGTGGACGCCATCGAGATCTACGGCCTGGAGAAGATGATGGTGGATGCCTCGGGAGACTGGGGGCCGTCGGATCCCGGCACCCTGCACGACGCCATCTTCGAGATGCGCCGGCGGGGTCACGATATCCGTAACGTGGAGACGGTGTTCTACAACAACCCCTGCTTTTTTCTGGGACAGAGCGACAAGTTCAAACAGAAACCCACCGTTCCCCGTCAAGAGGCCTGGGCCGTTTGATGACGGCGTTCAACCGGCTGCACCTGCGGATCATGCTGCCCTTTGTCGGCTTGATCGTGGTGGTGGGGATCGTATCCCTGCTGCTCAGCCGGCACACCCTCGACCGGTTGATGGACCGGCGGCTGGAGGCCCAGTCCCAACGCATCAGCCGGGTGCTGGCCAATGCCCAGTTCGTGTTCAATCCCGTTTATCTGGCAAAGCTCAGGGACGCCATCGACAGCGACATCGTCGTGTTTGCCGGGGACGGCAGCGTCAAGGCCACCACGGTTGTGCCGGAAACGGTGGAAACCTTACTGGGGCAGCTCGATCCAGCCCGGCTCTACGAGACGATTTCCGTTTCCAACCAGCAAACGCTGCAGCGGAAGGTTTTCCTGGACCGGCGCCCGTTTCTGGTCACCGTCCGGACCATGCCCGACCCTGCCGCCGGCGAACAGCCCACGATGCTCTGGGTGCTGGCCGACATGGGCGACGCCGCTGCTCTGCTGTCCGCCTTTACCGCCCGGATTGTCCTGGTCGGCGCCGGCGGTGTGCTGCTGGTCGTGATTATGGGGTACTGGATCGCCCGCTCGGTGAGCCGCCCGGTGGATGAGCTGGTCACGGTGACCGAAGCGATCGCCGATGGCCGCTTCGAACGCCAGGCGGGCCTGCCGGCGGTGGCCGAATTGCGGGTCCTGGCGGAAGCGGTCAACACCATGAGCCGCAGGCTGAGCGAATACCGGGACAAGGTGGCCCAGAGCAGCCGTTTGGCCGCTGCCGGTAAGATTACCGCAGCCATGGCCCACGAAATCAAAAACCCCCTTTCCAGCATCAAGATGCTGAGCCAGCTGCTGCGCGACCGGCTGCAGGACGTACCGGAAAACCAGGCCATGATTCGCTCGATCCTGGAAGAGATCACCCGGCTGGAACGCATTGTCGGGGACCTGGCCAACCGCATGAAACCCACCGCCCTGGCCCTGGTGTCGACGCAGATCAACCCGCTGGTCGACCAGCTCCTGCCCTTGATCCAGCCCAAGCTGGCCCATCGAAAAATTCAACTGCAAAAGGATTGCCAACCCGGCCTCCCCCGGGTTACCCTGGATCCGGACAAAGTCAAGCAGGTGCTCTGGAACCTGCTGCTCAACGCCATGGACAGTATGCCCGCCGGCGGGGTCGCCACCCTCCGAACCCGCCTGGCCGGCGATTCGATCTGCATCTGCGTGGACGATCAAGGGGAAGGCATTGCCGAGGACCAGCGGGATCGGTTGTTCGATCCGTTCGTGACCACCAAGCCGGAAGGGCTGGGATTGGGGTTGTCCACCAGCCGTGAGATCGCAGCGGCCCACGGCGGCACCCTGACCCTTGAGAATCTGGCAACGGGCGTTACGCGGGCCACCTTGCGGCTGCCCCTTCAACCCGACGAGAGCGCTACCGATGGCGACGATACTGATCGTTGATGACGAAGAAAACATCTGTTTCGCCCTGGCGACCTTTTTAAGGGATCGCGGTCATGCCACCGCGACGGCTGCCACGGCGGAAGATGCCCTCACGACGGTGCGGTCCCAACGGCCGGACATCGTGTTTCTGGATGTGCGCCTGCCGGGTCGCGACGGCCTGGCGGTGATCGGCGATATCCATTCGGCCGCCCCGGACACCCAGGTGGTGGTCATGACCGCCCACGGCACCATGGACACGGCCATTACCGCCATGCAGCAGGGCGCCTATGACTACCTCACCAAGCCCATGGATCTGGATGCCGTGGGTGATCTGGTGGATCGCATCCTCCAGACCCGGACAGCGGAACGGATCGAGGTCCCGGAAAACGATCGGCTGACCGGGCCGGACGACTCGAACACGATCATCGGCAAAAGCCAGTCCATCCAGGACATCTATAAAATGATCGGCCTGCTGACCACCAATGATGTTCCGGTGCTCATCGAAGGCGAAAGCGGCGTGGGCAAGGAACTGGTGGCCCGTGCGATCCATTTCAAGAGCCGCCGCAAGGACCACCCGTTCGTGGCCATCAACTGCGGCGCCATGCCCGAGAACCTCCTGGAAACCGAGTTGTTCGGGCATGAAAAAGGCGCTTTTACCGGCGCGGCCGACCGCAAGATCGGCAAGTTCGAATTCGCCGAACAGGGGACCATTTTTTTGGATGAAATCGGCGAACTGCAGCTGCCCCTGCAGATCAAATTGCTGCGGGTGCTTCAGGAGCGTCAAATCGTGCGGGTGGGCGGACTGGATGCCATCGCCATTCAGGCCCGGGTGATCGCCGCCACCAACAAGGACCTTTCCCGGGAGGTGGAGGCCGGCCGGTTTCGGAGCGACCTTTACTATCGGCTGCAACTCATTACCCTCAAACTTCCGCCGCTTCGCGAGCGGCGGGAGGACATCGGCCGCTTGACCGACCACTTTATCGCCAAGGCCAATCAGGAGCTGGGCAAGACCATCAGCGGCATTGCGGCCGCGGCCATGGACCGGCTGTTGGCTCACAGCTGGCCCGGAAATGTCCGGGAGCTGGAAAACGTGATCAAGCGCGCGGCCATCCTCACCCGGGGAGATACCATCGGCATCCACCGCCTGGAGATCATGGATTCCCCGGAAAAGACGGTCGGCCCTCAGAGCGTGCCGCTGTCCGTGGAAGCGGCTGCGGCGGCGTGGTTTGCCGCCCGGAACCATCCGGATGGATTTTCGCCCGGCCGACTGCATGGCGACATCATGGCCCGTGTGGAAAAAACATTGATCCAACAAGCCCTGGCCGCCTGCGGCAACAATCAGGTGCAGGCTTCGGCGCTGCTCGGCATGAACCGGTCGACGTTGAGAAAGAAGGTGGCCGAATATGCCCTTTGAGGCGCGCAGGCGCCGCAGTCTTCCTCGATCGCTGCGGTGGTCATGGTCCGCAAATATGATACAAATTACACAGCCACTGACATTTTTTGTACAGATTGACCGGAGGAAAACAGCGTGACCCGTTCCCAGCTCAACCTCTCGACGGCCCCTCGATTTTTCCTGTAGATCCAAAAAAATAAGTGAATACAAATTGTTGGTATGATATTCGGATTGCTGCTGCACGATCGATAGCGATCCTACAGCCAAAACATCAAGCTGGTCCACTTTTTGCTTCTAAATTCAGAGCACTTTACCTCTGGGAAAATAATGTGGCACCAACCATTACAACTGTTATCAGAATTGGCACGATTTTTCCGTTTGGTGTCAGGAAAAAACTGATACAAAGTTTATAACCAATTGATTATTTTCGATTTCATAAATTTTTAAAAAATTATTTCCTGACACCGCAACGAAGCTGATGCCGCCAATATTTTCCGATAAATGAAAATGGGAAATTGCCATAACCAACTAAATATTATTGAAATATGTGCAAATGACTAGGTGCAGTAGATCAAGTTCTCTGAAATTTGTAGCGAACAGAATAATCCCCTTTTTGTTCCCGGGGCAGCCCGCCCCCAATTACGGGTTGCCCCATTCCCCTTTCAAAGTGCGTTTCTTTTCAGAAACCCGGGTCGACACGTCGACAGGGGTTTTCCCTATTTCTTCACCATTGATTTCAACCGTAACCGCTTGGGCGGAAACCTTGCCTTGGCGGGAGAACCTTCATAGGTGCCGTTTTGAATGGAAAATCAGGAGTCATGATCGTAGGCGCGATGGGCCATTTGGCCACGACCGCCATGGTGGGCGTTTCGGCGATGAAACACGGGCTGTGCGGGCAGACCGGTATGGTGACCGCCATGGATCCCTTTTCGCGACTGGACCTCGAGGATCCAGGGGATCTGATCTTTGGCGGGTGGGATATCCGTAAAATGGATCTCCATGCGGCCATCGGCCGCATCCTCGGCGACATCGGCCCGTTTGACGCGACCCAAATTCCGATCATCCAGAATGATCTGGATGCCATCGCCAGAAATATTTTCCCCGGATCCGCTTTCAACAGCGGTTCGGCGATTCAGGAACTGGCCGCGGATCGGTCGATGCTCAACGGCAGAAGTCTTGTGGACCTCATTGCCGGTCTGGCGTCCGACATTGAACGATTCAAGGCTGACAACGATTTAGAAAACCTGGTGGTGGTCAACCTCGCCTCCACCGAACCGCCCATCGATGGTCCAGCCGCCGATATGTCCCTGGCGGGCCTGGAACGGGCCATTCAAACGGATGACCGCACGGCGGTCCGGGCCAGCACCCTTTATGCCTACGCGGCCATCGATGCCGGCGCCGTTTATATCAATTTCACGCCGTCACAGTGCGCCATGTTTTCAGGGTTGGTTGACCTGGCGCAAAAAAAGCGTGTGCCCCTGATGGGCAGCGACGGCAAGACCGGCGAGACCTTGGTGAAAACCGCCCTGGCCCCCATGTTTGCCTGCCGCAACCTGAATGTGCTCAGCTGGCAGGGATACAACATTCTCGGAAACATGGATGGTGCCGTGCTGGCCCACGCCGAAAACAAAGAATCGAAAATTCGTTCCAAGGACAAGGCCCTGGCCCGCATTTTGGGCTACCGACCCCACTCCCAGGTTTCCATCGATTATGTGCCCTCTTTGGGAGACCGCAAGACCGCTTGGGATTTCATCCATTTTGAAGGCTTTTTGAATACCCGGATGACCCTCCAGTTCACTTGGCAGGGCTGCGACAGCGCCCTGGCCGCGCCGCTGGTGTTGGATCTGATTCGGCTGGGCTTGTTTGCCAAACAGCAGGGGGAGTCCGGTTTGATGCAGCATTTGGCCTGTTTTTTCAAATCGCCGGTGGGCGTCGAAGAGCATGACCTCCACCGCCAGTTCCAGCGACTCCAGGACTATGCCGAACAGAAGATCAAACAGGGATCTCGGGATGGACTTCTTGAGGCGCTCAATTGATCTGCTGACCGCTTCTACGCGATGCGACTCGCTCAACTGAATTTGGAAAAGAAAGGACGAAACACGATGATTCGATACCGTAATAAAATGATCACCACGGGAATGGCTTGCCTTCTGATCGTTTTTTTCTGGGGCTTGCCATTGCCGGCCATCTCCGGAACGCTGCCTTCCACCCACAGTGACATATCGCTGAGCAAGGAGGTCGACCGGACCCAAACCAATGGGTTCGCCTTCCTGAAAAAGATGCAGAATCCGGATGGGTCCTGGTCGAATCCCGATTTCCCGGCCCTGACCGGACTGGTGCTCTATGCTTTCTTCACCGCGCCGGACTTTGACCCATCGGCCCCCCGGCCGGCCTTCATCCAAAAAGGCCTGGATTTTATCGTCGGCAATGCCCAGGCAAACGGGTCGATATACAAAGAAAAACTCCCGAATTACAACACGGCCATCAGCATGCTGGCGTTAATCGCCGCCGGTGATCCGGCCTACTACCCGATCATCGCTAAAGCCCGCAGTTATGTGGCCTCCCTGCAGGAAGACCGCGGCAAGAAAGGCCAGACCGACGACCCCTACGACGGCGGGATCGGCTACGGAACCAAGGACCATTCGGATATGTCCAACACTTACTTGGCCCTGGAGGCGCTTCGCATGAGCGAGTTCCTCGAATCGGACCAGCACATTCAAATCTTCGAGGATCTCAAAGGGTTCGAAAAGAAGTCCCTGGACTGGGACGCCGCCCTCAAATTCATCCAACGGTGTCAGAATCTTCCCACCCATAATGACCAGGCGTGGGCCAGCGGCGATCCAGACAACAAGGGCGGCTTCGTTTACTTTCCGGGCAACAGCAAAGCCGGTGAACAGAAGCTCCCCAATGGGAAGGTGGCCCTTCGATCCTACGGGTCCATGACCTATGCCGGATTGCTGAGCCTGATTTACGCCGATCTCAAAAAGGATGACCCGCGGGTGACGGCGGCCTATGATTGGATTCAAAACAATTATACCCTGGAAGAAAACCCCGGTTTAGGCCAGCAGGGCCTTTTCTACTACTACCACACCATGGCCAAAGCGCTGACGGTCCTGCAGGTCGATCATTTGACCGCCGAAAACGGGCAGTGGATCGACTGGCGAAAAGAGCTGACCCAAAAACTGGTCGAAAAGCAGAAAGGGGACGGCTCCTGGATCAATGACAGCGGACGCTGGTGGGAGAACGATCCGGTTCTGGTGACCGCCTATTCGTTGATTGCATTGAACATGATCGTCACATAGCTCGATAGCAACCGCCTGTAGTTTCGTTCGCCGCGGTTTCTTTTTTCAGTGGAACCGCCCAATGCCCAGTTGCGCTTTTTTAAGACGACTCACGACGATTCCGATAATAGAGGCGCATATCATGCAGTTCTCGTTCAGTTCGAATGCATTTCGGAACTTCAGTCTGCAAGAAGCAGCCGAACATATCTCTATTGCCGGTTATGCCGGTTTGGAAATCATGTGCGATACGCCCCACGCCTGGCCTTACCATCTCAGCAAGGCCGATGTGGCAGATATCAAACGATTTATGGCCAAACAGGATTTGGAGATCGCCAATTTGAATGCCTTCATGATGTGTGCTGTGCAAGACTTCCATCATCCTTCCTGGATCGAAGCGGATCGTGACTTCCGGCGGCAGCGAATCGAATATACCATTCGCTGCATTCGTTTGGCAGAGAAACTGGGCGTTCCTACTATTTCCACTGAGCCTGGCGGGCCGGTCAATGGGATGAGACGCGAACTGGCAATGGAAATTTTCATGGACGGATTGGCGCAAGTGACCCCCCACGCTGTGAATTGCGGAGTCACCGTTTTAATTGAGCCGGAACCCGGGCTCTTAATCGAGACGGCGGATGAATTTGTCAAGCTGATTCATGGCTTTGGCTCGGATGGAATCGGCCTAAACTTCGATGTGGGCCATTTTTACTGTGTCAACGAGGACCCCTGCCTCAAGATCGCGGAACTGCAAGGCTACATCCGCCACTTCCACTTGGAAGATATTCCCCTGACCCGGGAGCATCGCCACATCATGCTGGGTGAAGGGGGCATCGATATTTCCAAGGTCCTCGATCAGATCAACACCATCGGGTATAATGGATATGTCACTGTCGAACTCTATCCCTATCAGGAAACGGCCCCGGAAATCGCCAAGCGGTCCAGGCGATTCCTACGCCGATTGGAAGGCTGTGCCTAACCCCAGAGATCTTCTGGAACTGGTGCGGATCCCGGGAATTTTCACCGCCCAGGCAGATATCCTTGCCGGTTTTTTCATTGCCGGGGCAGCCGCTTCGAATATGCCGGCGCTTCTTCTGCTGATCGTGGCCTCCTCTTGTTTTTACGCGGCCGGAATGGCCCTCAACGATGCTTTCGACGCAACGATCGATGCCCGGGAGCGGCCTGGACGACCGATCCCCTCGGGACGCATCGAACGCCGTACGGCGTTTTCCATCGGATTTGGATTGCTGTGCGTCGGTCTGTTGTTTTCCCTATCGGCGGGGTGGCCCAGTTTTTTGGTCGGCCTGCTGCTGGCCGTTGCCATCTGCTCTTATGACGGGGCCATGAAACAGCATGACTGGCTGGGGCCCGCAAACATGGGGGCCTGCCGGTACCTGAATCTTCTTCTGGGACTTTCCACCGCCTCGCTATCTGTGGCAAGCTTCACGATTCCCTTGCTGTCCGGGGTTCATATCTTCGGCGTGACCGCGCTGAGCCGCTCGGAAACACAGGGCAATGACAGCCGGGGGATCGTGGTTTGCGGCATATCCCTCACCCTGGTTCCGATCCTGTACTGTGCCTTGCAGCTTGGCGGCGTCCTCCCCAACCGGTTGGGATTGCGTTTGTGCAGCCTCTGGGCCGTCCTGCTGATGGCGCTTCTGGCCCGTCTGTCCGTTCGGCCGTCTCCCGGTAACATGCAATGGACCGTCAAATGGCTGCTGATGGCGCTGGTCGTTTTGGACGGTATCCTGGTGGCGGGCGTCTGTCCCTGGCCATGGGGGGCGCTGGTCGGGGCCATGTTGATTCCGGCGGTCGTCATTTCCAAAAAATTTTACATTACCTGAAAAATTCTCGCCGCCGTGGCCGTAAGGAGAAAATGTGACCGAACATCTGGTAGTATTCAATGTCGTGGGGCTTTCCCCAAAATATCTCAACCTGTTGAGGGAACTGCCCAACTTTTCGGATCTGATGAGCAACGGTCTGGCAGTCCCTGTGGACCCTGTCTTTCCTGCCTTGACCCTGCCGGCCCAGGCTTCCCTCGTAACCGGAAGCTGGCCGGAACAGCATGGCATCGTCGCCAACGGGTTTTATGACCGGAATCGGATGGAAGTGAGTTTTTGGGACCAGCACCGATTTCTGGTTCAGGGCCGGCCGCTGTGGGAGCGTATCAAGCGGCGGCGGCCGGACATGACCACTGCGGTCCTCTTCTGGCAGAACACCCTGCACGGGCAAGCCGACATCATCGTCACCCCCAAGCCCATGCACGCCGAGCATGAACTGATCCAGTGGTGCTATTCCAAACCCGTCGGGTATTATGAATCACTGGTCGAAGAGATCGGGCCGTTCAACTTGTTCGATTACTGGGGACCTTTTGCATCTCCAAACGCCTCTCGCTGGATCATCGACAGTGCCGTTGCCACCATGCGTCGCCACCGACCGCATCTGATGATGGTCTATCTGCCCCATCTGGACTACTCCTGCCAGAAATACGGTCCCGATGACTCCCGGGTGGTCGAAGATCTTAAAATCGCCGATACGCTGATCGGCAATTTCAGGGACGCCCTTGGCGATATGGGACTTGATGATCGCACGACGCTGGCCGTGGTTTCGGAATACGCCCTCTCGCCCGTTTCCGATGCCGTTTCACCCAATCGTATTCTCAGGGATGCGGGACTGTTGGCCGTCCGGGAAATCCAAGGCCGAGAATACCTGGACATTGAATTCAGCCGGGCGTTTGCCATGGTGGATCACCAGATCGCCCATGTCTATGTGCACGATGAGAACGATTGTGATGCGGTTGCCTCTCTCTTGCAAGGCACACCGGGCATTCAAGCCTTATGGGACGGGGAAAGAAAGCACCGCGCCCATGTCAATCATCGGAGGTCCGGCGAATTGATCGTCCTGGCCGACCCGGATCGATGGTTGGCCTATTATTGGTGGTTGGATTCCGGGAAAGCCCCGGATTTCGCCGATCATGTGGATATTCACCGCAAGCCGGGCTACGATCCGCTGGAACTGTTCATTGACGAGAAAACGTTCAAGATCTTCTCGGACACGACGCTGATCAAAGGCAGTCACGGTCTTCCCGCTCGGGATCGAGACCAGATGGCCATGCTGATGATCGGCGGAGACGCCGGGGAGCGAATGGAATTGACCGAACCCGTCCCGATGGTCGATGTATCCGCGATCCTTGAACAGGTGCTCATCTCCTGATGTTTCGCTTGGGCTACAATACCAACGGGTTCGCCCACCATCGGCTGGCCGATGCTATAGCGATTATCGGCCAGTTGGAATATGACTGTGTGGCCATCACCCTGGATCATGGGGCGTTAGATCCATGGGACCCATCCTTGGATCAACAGCTCCGGGATGTAAAGCGCCAGCTCGATCATCTTGGACTTTCATGTGTCATCGAGACAGGGGCCCG
The DNA here is from genome assembly GCF_009689005.1 of Desulfosarcina ovata subsp. ovata. Taxonomy (NCBI): domain Bacteria; kingdom Pseudomonadati; phylum Thermodesulfobacteriota; class Desulfobacteria; order Desulfobacterales; family Desulfosarcinaceae; genus Desulfosarcina; species Desulfosarcina ovata. The sequence goes on from NZ_AP021879.1 coordinate 883,442, forward strand.
TTTTCTCCTCAACCCGTGGGAGAAGCACGAACCCACGCTTCTGTCAGATGGTGATGGGAAGCGCTTTCAACGGATGGAATTCCTGAAACGGGTGGTTGATATCGCGGTGGAACTGGATGCCGCGGCGGTATCCTTCTGGTCCGGTGCTAAGCCAGAAAACGTCGAAAAAGATCTTGCATGGAAGTGGTTGGTGGACGGATGCCGACAATTGTCGAATTATGCATCCGATAAGGGGATGCCTCTGGGATTCGAACCTGAGCCCGGGATGTTCATTGAAACGCTAACGGATTTTAAACGATTAAAAACTCGAGTGGGCAACTCTGTTTTCCAACTCACCCTGGACGTGGGCCACGCCTTGATTACCGAACCTATCAGTGTTGCCGAATGCATCAGGCAATACAGGGCTGATATCATCAATATCCACCTCGAGGACATGAAAAAAGACCGGCACAACCATCTGTTCTTCGGAGATGGCGAGGTCGATTTCCTATCTGTTTTTCAAGCGCTGCAGGAGATCAACTACAGCGGTCCGGTGTGTGTGGAATTGAGCCGCCACAGTCATCAGGCCGTCGAAACGGCAAGGTCGGCAAAAACATTCTTGTCCGAATATCTCCAATTTTCTATTTCTGATTCCGATACGTCTTCCCCGAGATGCCGACTTGGCGCATGATCAACAGCATGGCCTGGCACTCTCGGCCTAATGAAAATGCTCTCAATTTTGCAAAGATAATATTCCCACCGGCGGGACGCAAAGGCCTCCATCCGTTCCGGCGAGAACCGTTTCAGGGGGGGTCCCAGCTTGGCGCATTGATTTTTGTAGATGGTTGGGGATCAAGGAAATACCTTCAACCCATCCGCGCAATGTGACTATTCATGTCAATCAAAGATGTGATTATTATGGCTGTTTCGATTTTTGTTTATCACCGATTTTCGCGTAGCGTTAAACGTCATAGAAATATAACATCATTCATCCCCAGGCATTAGCCAAAATTTAAGGTTAGCTTTGTACCACTCACACCAGGCAAGCGTAGCGGTAATTTATTCCAAGGCACCTGACGAAGGATCGGATTGTGGGCGCGTTTGGGATATTTGACGGTTACGGTTTGCCCATCAATAGTGATATCGCCCTTGCCCCGTACGAAATGCCGATAGATTTTTGGAGCATCGCAATCTTCGAACCCTCGAAGTTTTTTTGCGAGCATGGTGTAAAGGGTGTCAGCGACCATTGTCAAAGCGATGTCGAATTGTACCTTTGTAAGGATGGGCGATGATAGAGCATTCAAGTGAAAGAATTTGACGGCCTCTGCTATGCCATTTTCGACTCGCCATCTTCTGGCGTAGTTTCCGATCAACAACTCCAAAGACATGTCAAAATCATTGGTGATAAGAAAGGTGGGCTTCTCGCGGCCATTACCACGGACAATGATTTGTCGTAATTTTCCGGTGTAATGTCTGAGCGTTATGGACGATTCGTGTACCAGTGGGTTGGGATATTTCCTTTTCTCATGAGGGATGTGTATTTTTTTCCATCCTTCCAACTTGTCAATATTGTGAATCATTTTTCCGCCTCGACGACGAAGCGTGATAAATTTCACATCGTGATTCGAATTGAGTTCGGAAAGCTTGGAGTATGACGTAAATTTCGAATCGAAGACGAGTGTTGGTTTGACGCCTCGCTTAATTGATTTCCAAAAAGACAAAAACTCAAGAACCTGGTTATCCGATTCGCTGCTTTTTATATCGGCATCAGTGTAAAGGATGAGCTTTGATTTGCTGTCTTGGGCAAAAAGGGTTAACGCACCCTTCATGCGTTTGCCCCGCGCCCCGGCCCAATGTTTTTCCAGGACTGATTCATCGCCGAAATGGGGTACTGTATGAAAATCAAGATTGACAAATTGACCGTCGTAAAGGCCCAATTTTGTGGCATTTTTTATAAATGCCGTTTGTATCCGCTGGATATGCCCTTTATCAAGTGAGTATGAGTAGGTGGACATGGCCGTACATTTAGGCAATCTGTTGAGTCCAGCGAAAAGCCCTAGAACAGGATCAAAGGCATGATCTGTGACGTGGGCATATCGTTCCGTGCCGATCAGTTTCAGACCAAGAAATGAAAGCAAGTAGTTTACCGCTGGAATCACCTTGCTGCCGGGAAGTCTGGCAGAATTCACGATACCTGCAAGGTCAAGCTGACATAGAAAGGGCGCAAAAAGAAAAACGCCGGCGGTTTCGGAAGTTAGACGCTGGCCATCGAGATCGGATAAGGTCAAACTTTCGGATTTTTCTGGAATTTCTGCGCCTTTGACCGTCTTACCGGTTCTGATACGCGTGCGCCGGGACAATTTGGGAAACCCTTCCTCGGCGATGACCCGCTCGACAGTCCTAACGGAGATTTCCACTCCGTCATCGCTTAGAAGTTCGGTGATTTGACCAGAAGAAAGCCCCATTTTCCGCCATTGGACTATTTTGCCTCTGGTCTCAGCCGAAACACGTCTTCTTTGTACCTTGCCTAATGTAACCGGTTCAGCAAGATCGATTTTCCCATGCACAAATTGATGCTTTAGCAGCCGTATATATCCTGGAGAGTAACCGAACCTATCCGCGACAACCTTGTGCGGAAGTCGATCAACAAATAGCGACCTCAAAGCCTCATATCGTCGCTGCCATTCGAATTTGGGATACATGAAAAATTTTTCATCACGCATGTTTTATGTTATTCCAAATGACGTTATAGATGTCAATCAAAATTTTCATAAAACATTTACTTCCCGCTCTACTGTTGTCAAAACGAGAAAATTAAAACTCACAATTTATTATATTTTTAAGTATGTTAAATGCTATTTGGAAGATTTACGTATTTACAATATGAAACATAATGAGAAGTTTAATGATATATTTATTGTCGTTATTACGTCATAAAATATAACATCAATATGGTTAAATTGATTTGAAATAATTTGTAACCGCCTTAAATATCAACCAATTGTCAAAAAAAGGGATTGTTGCTAAACTAAAAAATAGTAATGAAATGGGGGTATGCGAAAATCGGTGTTTATCATTACAAATCTTCAATAATGGATAGGTTAAGATAGCTGCTATTAAAATGTAATGCATAAATGCTAAATTAAGTTGTATTTTTGGCTATCTTAGATGGGGTGGTGAATCGATCAGAACGGCATCATATTGATTATGGACTTCGCCCAGCTTGTCGGTACGGTAATAATGGAAATCCCTTGTTGCAACCAATTTGGTTTCCATGTCGGCGAGGCTAAAACCGGCGGGGAGGAGGTCGATCTCTGGATATTTCGCCGTTTGAATGCGGGTCTACGTTAGCACTTGGTCGTCACGCAGGATGTCTGTTCATACTTGGGATATACGATGGATGCGCTGAAGAAAGGATGAACTTAGAGAACACTGCTGATCCATGTGGTTCATTTTCGTGAAACGTACCGGGCAAGTTCAAACAATTGTGGTTTTTCCAGCACCACCAATGATGTTGCAGAGTAAGCGTCCTATAAACCCCATCTTCTCAAGTCCTAAAAAATCTGGCATGGTGGGGTAGAACATGGGGGGCATCTTGAACAGTCCAGGGTAAGCGATCATCGAGGGGAAGAAGTAAAAATCAGTGGCGCATGGCGGCCAGAGCGTCCCTGTCGATATTTTTCGGTAAAAGCGCCCGATAGTCGTCCGTCGTCTTGGCAAAGGGCAGTTTCGCAAACAGGTAGCGAAGATAGGCATAGGGCTCAAGTCCGTTGGCCTTGGCGGTTTCGATCAGGCTGAAGAAGGTTGCGCTGGCCTCCGCTCCCCTTGGGGCTCCCGAAAACAACCAGTTCTTTCTGCCCAGCACAAATGGACGAATGGCGTTTTCGGCAACATTGTTGTCGGGTTTCAGAAACCCGGCGTCGATATAAACCACCAATTTATCCCATTGGTTCAGGCAGTATTGGATCGCTTTGCCCAAAAGGCTCTTTGGGGGAACTTGTGGATGATAGGTGTCCAACCAGGTTTTGAACCGGTCCAGTATCGGCTTGGCCTTCTCCTGTCGCAGGTCGTGGATCTTTTCATCCGTCAAGTCGTTTTCACGGGCAACCTTTTCGATGCCGTACAATGCGCCAATAAAATCCAACGCTTCATCGGCAAGATTTTTGTCTGCCGCGCGCTTTACGCCCCTTGTTCACCTCGATAAATTTGCGTCTGGCATGCGTCAGGCATCCGAGATGGATAATGCCCGGCTTCCGGGACAGTTGGTCATAGCCGCTGTAGCCGTCGCTTTGAACATAACCCAGATAGCCGTCGAGCATATCCTGCACCACTTTTGCGCTGCGCGTGGGGTGGTACTGATATAGTATTGCCGGTGCATCCAACGGGCCGCCGCAAAACACCCACATATATGATTTTGTGGTATCGCTTCGGCCCGGTTCCCGCAGCACCTGAAACGGACTTTCGTCAACATTGATCAATGGCCCGCTTCGAACTTCCTGCGTAAGCAATTCGATGATCGGTTGACAGCAACCGGCGGCCTGGATCATCCAGTTGGCCAGGGTTGCCCGCGACAGGCCAATACCCATCCGGCCAAATATCTTTTGCTGGCGGTGCAGGGGAAGCGCATCGGCAAACTTGGAGACGGCGATGTGGGCCAGCAAGCCCTCGGTGGCGATGCTCTTGGGGATCAGTTGTACCGGCGGCGGCGCGATCCTGACCGTCGGGCCATCGTCTTCAACGCCTTCACAGTGTTTACAGGCGTATTTGGGGCGAATGTGGCGAATCACTTGCATCTTGGCAGGAATATAATCGATCTTTTCACAGGTATCTTCACCGATGCGGCTCAGTTCGGCGCCGCATGCGCAGCGTTTCTCCGCTTCGGGCAAATCGTGGACAATCTCGACCCGGGGCAGATCCGCGGGCAGCGGTTTACGACCGCGCTTTTTGCGGGTGTGCGCCGGGACCACAATGTCATCGTCATTTGAAACCGGTTCGACCGGCGCATTCGATTCGAATAACGGCAACTGATTGGCATTGACTGCGGGAAGGGATTCGCTTTTACGGCCGAACAGCTCGTTTTTCAGCAGTCGTACCATCTCCTGCAAATAGTCGATCTGCTGCTGTTGAGAAGAGATGATCTGCTTGAGTGACTGCGCGTCATCGGGCAGGCTGGTCGATTCTGAAAACATGCCCGTTTTATAGCATAACCAATTGAATTTGTATATACTTATTATGTTTTTGAAGGGCCTTTTTCAGCTTGCGAAACGGTATCTTAATTGCGCATGAGCACGCGTAAAATCCAACCCGGCGAGCAGCCATTCCAGTTCTTTCGTTCTCAGGGAAACGACTCCGTCCGTGGTTGTGGGCCAGTGGAATCGATGCTTCTCAAGCCGTTTGTGCCATAAGGCGAAACCGTTTTTATCCCAGTAAAGAATTTTGACCATGTTGCGGCGCCGGTTGCAAAAAACGAAAAGATCGCCGGCAAACGGATCGAGGTCCATGGCCCGTTCAACCAAAACGGACAACCCGTTGATGGACTTGCGCATGTCCGTATGGCCTACTGCCAGAAAGACCCGTTTGGGCTTGCGGGGCAGTATCATAAAGCCGCCACCATGGCGACCAACTGCCTCAGTTCCGCATGCTGGTCCCATCCTTCCAGTTCAATAGCACACCCATTGGCCATGAGGATGCGGACGCCGTGACGTTGTCGAACCGAATCCGCAGGCAGCGTCACCGGTAAAAACGAAACATCCGGCCGCGGCTTCAGGATACGCCGTCGCCAGTAATAAAACTGGTGGGGTTTGAGATCGTTCTGCCTGCAATATGCCCGCTGGCTCAGGCCGCTTTGTTGCCACCGCCCAAGATGATGCTCCCAGAAGCTGCGCTTGCGATGAGTATTGATCTGATCGATTTCTTCCGGCATGAGGCCTCCTCTTGTTTTTGAGGAGCATATTGCCACGAATCGCCGGATCTGTGAAGATGGGGTTTATAGGACGTTTAGTGCGCCGGGAGACCGGCATGGAGTTGAGAATGAGAGAGTCTTACGGTGAAGGAGTAGCGCACCACACCGGCCCCGAGTCATGCGCCGGTGACCGTAAGGTTAAAGGCGAAGCGTTGACAGGGGTACGCACGGGCCAGCCATTGAGCGGCGAAATATATTTATCCAGGACGCCGACGCTGTTAAGCGAAGCGGAAGGCCACACCGAGGGCGGCGGTATGCGCGAGCCGCTCCTGGGTCCTGCGCCGTCGGAGACCCTGCGCACGTGCGGAAACTCCATGCACGGGAACCGGGAGATCCCACAGGTTCCTTCCCAGGATGGCAGGGATGGACGGACCTGGAAGGCCAAAAGCCATACGCTGGTCATGCACGCCTGTGGGAAGTCGGATGCCTGCATAGTACCTAAGAGGCCGCCGAACAATGCCAGGGAAGACTTGGTTGCGGAGACGGTGGAGGAAAGGCGGGCAATCAAGGGAAACGTGGTGCAACCGGCCATGCCCCGGACCCAGAGCCGGAAAAGTATGTTGCCCGGGTTGCGGCGCGTGCGAGAAGCAGCACGAAAAGACAAGGATGTACAGTTCACCTCGCTTCTACACCATGTGACCGTCACCCAGCTAAAGGACAGCTATCTTGCCTTGAAGAGACAGGCCGCTGCCGGCGTGGACGGCGTTACATGGTTAGCGTACAGAGAGAATCTGGATCAAAGATTGGCAAGCCTACACAGCAGAGTGCATGAAGGAACCTATCGTGCACTGCCCTCCCGGCGCGTGTACATTCCCAAACCAGACGGTCGCAAAAGGCCTATAGGAATCGCGGCTCTGGAAGACAAGATTGTACAGCACGCGGTAGGAAAGGTGCTGTCTGCCATCTACGAGGAAGATTTTCTTGGTTTTTCTTACGGGTTCAGGCCTGGTCGCGGCCAGCACGACGCGCTGGACGCACTGTTTGTCGGACTGACCCGTAAGAAGGTGAATTGGGTGCTCGATGCAGACATCAAGGGCTTTTTCGACGCCATCGGCCACAAATGGATGCAGCGTTTTGTAGAGCACCGGATAGCCGATCCTCGGGTACTCCGCCTAGTGCGCAAATGGCTACGAGCTGGGGTATCGGAGAAGGGGCAATGGGCCAAGACTACAGTGGGAACACCGCAAGGTGGTTTATGCAAAGCTTTGCATAACCCGCCTTATGCGAAGTTCGCGATTATGCAAAGTAAATCGCTTAATGTACAATATTTCCAACACATGCACTGAATTTACTTTGCATAATATCACGACTACTTCAGATTTGAAAGCCATTCCAACAATGCAGCGTCTTTATTCCAATCGGGAAGATTGCTATCTACCAGAGTTGGATAGGCGTTTTCGATGGCCTGACGTTTCAATTCGGTATCACACTTTGCGTAAATTTCGGTGGTTTTGATATCCTCATGTCCGAGAAAATCCCTGATATAGATAAGGCTAACGCCAGCCTGCAGCAGGTGCATTGCTTTGCTGTGGCGAAACATATGTGGCGTCACTTTTTCCGGCATGCTTGCAGATATCTTTTTCGCCGAAACAACATACTGAGAGATGATGTAGGCAATGCCTTCCTTAGTGAGTTTGCTACGATGCTTGTTGACAAAAAGCGGATAGTCCTTTTTCCAATCTTTATCAAGGGAATGCTCCTGAAGGTAATGTTGAAGCAAGGTCAGAGTATTTTTCATTAGAGGAACTCTGCGCATCTTATTGCCTTTTCCAGTGAGGATAAGCAGTGCCGGATTGTCCACTACAACATCCCGTACCCTGAGATCGGCTAATTCCTGCACTCTGCATCCTGAATCATAAAGAACACTCAAAAGCTACAGGGTCAGAATGCAGTTGGATTTTTTAACCCACTGAAATGTAAGCAAATATATCGTTGTATTCATTCATAATTGTATCGCTGTTCGATGATTATGGCGGCACTAAAAAATGTAACCATTTGATATTATTAAACCCGAGGATTGACATGGGAGAGCTAAATTGATACGATTATTTGAATAATTTACATTCAAACAAATAATTGTATCATGAGGCCATATGCTCTCACCTGAAGAATCCAAGACAGTACTTCGGAACTTTTTCAATAAGAAGTATATCGCAGATATTGGCCAGTTATATCATTTACTTCAAACGACGTCGCGAATGAGTGTTTTTCGAAGACTCAAACGCATGGGATATTTAACGAGTTTTACGGATGCCGGTCGTTATTATACGCTTCAGGATGTACCGATTTTTGATGAGTGGGGATTGTGGTTTCATAAGGGGATTGGTTTTTCACAATATGGCACGCTGAAAAACACCATCATCAAAATCGTCCATTCTTCAGATGCCGGCATGATGCCCAAAGAAATGCTGAATTTGTTGAAAATAAGAATTCCCAACACGTTGCATAATGCACTGCATGGGCTGGTTAAAAACAATCAGATCGGTCGCCGTCGGCTGGAACGTTTCTTTCTATATACAGATGCAAATCCTGAAAAAGCACAACTGCAGTTAAATACGCGCCGTTTTCTTTTGCAAAAGACAGCACCGGTTGTTGAACCACCATCAGCAGAATTAACCATCGCCGTGCTGATTGAAGCGTTTAAAACCGTAAAGATCAGGGTGTCTCCAACGTTGGTTGCTGAGCGCCTGGACGTACGAGGGATGTCGGTTACAGTCGAGCAAGTCAAACAGATTTTTACTCGACACGGGATCCCGACAGAAAAAAAAACGGCAAGCCTCCCTTAAACGTCCTGAGCGATTTGAGAGATGAGGCGCGTCGTTTGAATGACCGTTGTTGTAAACAGGCTTTCGGACTGACCGATGTTGTTGTTTCGGCCAAAGAGGAGCGTGGACGCTGTGAAATCTGTCATGGCCCAATGAAAGTTCAGAAAACATACCGCCATGAAGGCAGGACCCTTCGACATGGAGTATTCGAAGTATGTGAAACAGTGTATGTTTGTGCCGGCCGATGCCATCATCCCGTCGGCACCTTGGTGACCCAAAGATCTTTATCCGTGTCGCAAACTATTATGCCAAACTGCAATGCCGGCTATGATTTGATGGTTTTTGTCGGACGCCAGCGGTTGCTTGAACATCGGCAGCGAGAAGAGATCATGGCAGCGCTCAATGACGACTATGGCATTCGTATCTCAGCTGGTGAAGTCAGTGACTTGGCCATGCGGTTTTCACAATATTTTCTACGGCTTCATTATGCAAAAGCCGACCGCATAAGAAAAATATTGGAAAATGACGGTGGATGGCCGATGCACATCGATGCAAGCGGAGAAAACGGCCGAGGCACGCTTTTTGTTGTGATGGCCGGTTGGCGAAAATGGGTGCTTGGCGCATGGAAGATAGCCACTGAGAAAGCTGAACTTATTTTGCCATGTCTGCGCGACACCGTTGAAAGATTCGGCCCGCCTTGTGCGGGGATGCGAGATTTAGGGCGAGCGGTCACACCGGCGCTGAACGATTTGGTTTCCGAATTGGGATTGGAGATCCCTGTTTTGGCCTGCCATCAGCATTTTCTGGCGGATATCGGCAAAGATCTTTTAAATTCTGACCATTGTGCCCTTCGCGACCTTTTTCGCAGAACCAAGGTTCAGGCCGACATTAAGCGCCTGATTCGCGAGTTCGGCGGAAAGATTGGTTTACAGATCGATGATGCTCGGCAAACGGTTATTGCATGGCAAGAGATGGAAGACCATACATATCAATTGCCGCCGGGAAAAAATGGGATAGCGGTTGTCCGTGCGCTAAGCCAATGGGTGATCGACTATCATGCCGACGCCTCCGGGCTGGATTTTCCATTTGACCGACCCTATTTCGATTTTTTTAACCGCTGCATGATCGGATCAAAAGCGATTGATGCGTTTCTTCGTATCCCATCCGATGATCGAAAAGTAACGGGTGCACTCAAACGGCTTGGCCGGATTTTGACCAAAGTTGCATGTGAAGTTCCTTTTCGTCACATCATCAAGCGTCTTCAACGCCGTGCTGAGCTATTCGATGAATTGCGGGATCAACTGCGGACCGCGAAAAAACTGCCCGAAAATGAAACAGTGGCAGACATTGATTTGATGCGGAAACGATTTTACGATTGGACGGCATCGCTCAAAGAACGTCGTCCCAAAAGAGGCCCGGCCCAAGATATGCGTGATGCCATTGATATCATCTTGAAACATATCGATGTTCATGGCGAACACCTTTGGGGCCACGTTATTACGTTACCGGAGAACGCCCCTTCTCGAATGCGACTTGTGAGTCGTACAAACGAAATTATAGAAAATTTTTTCGGCACCATAAAACATGGCGAACGACGCAGGAGTGGGCGGAAAAACCTCACACATGATTTTGAACGATTACCGGCTGAGGCAGCGCTGGTGTACAATCTGAACCAACCCGATTATGTCAGTGCCGTTTGCGGATCCATTGATCGTCTTCCTCTTGCTTTTGCACAACTCGATAAAGAAGAAGCGCGGAGAAAAGAAAAAGGGTTACCGTCCCAAAAGATGTCAAATCTGGATAAAATACTTCAACTTTCCACTTCATCTTTATCTTCCGCTGATCGCCATGTTGTAAGAACGGAAAATATGAATCAACGCATCATCAAGGCAGCCAGAAGCCGCGCTCCGCGCGTCGCGTGTTGAAAATAATGGAAAATCCAACCGCAAAATGACGCTTAAGCTCAAAAGCGACAGGTTTCGTCGGCCTTTCACGGTCATTTTATCCGGCTGTGACAGCAAAAATTTCATCGCCTCCGGTGTCAGATGTGGCGCCGACGGCTTGGAGGCCTTCTTGACCGGTATGGCAATGACCTTTTGGAAATGAAGGATTCCTGATGGTTCCTCGTATTGAGCATACCTGAAAAAGGAATGTATGGCTGCAAGCCTTTGGTTACGGGTTGCAGTGCTACATTTACGTTTCTTTTCAAGCCATTCGAGAAAATCAGCAATCATTACATGGGTCAGCATGCCCATGTTCAGCTTTTCGGCAGGTATATCCTTCTCTTCCTGACAGTAACGGAGTAGCAATTTAAAGGTATCACGGTAGGATGCTATCGTATTGTTACTGGCATTTTTCTGTCGAGGCAGATACACGGAAAGAAATCCAGTAAGGTGAGTTGCAAAATCAGTAGGTTTCATAGCCATTACCCTCCAGTCGAGGAATGATATCAGGATAACACCCTTCGAGTTTGATGGATATATCTGGAAAGATATCAGCTGTAAGTCTGAGGTAATAGGTTGTTTCCTCAAAGGAATCGTGTCCCATATATGTTTTCAGTACAGGAAGATATGCGGCAATGTCTTTCCCTTCCATCACCCATTTTTTCAGACACTGGCAGGCATATGTATGACGAAAATCGTGTACTCTCGGACCTTTTCCTCTTCCGCCATGAGAGATGCCGGCTCTCCACAGGAATCGCCTGAAATTGTGGTAAACATTTCCTACAGTCATTGGCTTTCCTTTAAGTCCTGGGAAAAACCAATCTAAAGTTTCCTAAATTCAATCAAGCCGCCATGCGCAGCAGTACGTCCACGAGAGAATTAAAGACGGATTTGCGTGGCACCGGGAAGAGCCTACCAAAATCCTTGTCCATCGCGGCCTTTGTAACGGATCGGCGGACATCCGAAAAGGCAAAATGACGGCGGCCGCCGACGGCATGCCGGCGAGATGGCGTTTTCTCGACCCGGCTGGCGTAAATCCAGGCGACGGTGGTCGCCAGCATGCAAAAGTGCAGATGGTTGCTGACGGCCTGCGGATGACGGCTTTGCGTGTCAGCGCTGCCGATGTCGTTTTTCAATTCCTTGAATAAGGCTTCGATCTTCCAGCGGGCCCCATAGTATTCGATAATCTGCTCAGCCGAAAGGGACAGGTCGGTGGAATAAAGTGCCACCCACTGTGTCTTACGATAGACCCAGACCACCTTGACCGCACATCGGATGGTCTTGAGCATCACCACGCGTTCATAGGCTACGATGTTCCGGTTGCGGCCATACAGGTTGACGATGTATTCTTTTGCCAGCGATTTGAATCGAACGGCCAACGCTGCCGCATTCCCCAGCTTGCGGCCATATTTACGCGGGCGGCCTTGTCGTCCGGTCGGAGGTGGCGGCAGTTCAAATATTGTGCTGTTGGATCGAAGCCTGGAAATCATATCCACCCATATGCCCAACTGTTTTTTCAATGGCTTCCACAGGCCGCCATTGCCGAACCATGAGTCGGTGATGATGACAATCCGTTTTCTGGGAAACACCGCGGCAATCTCACCGATCATGTCGACCGCCATGGCAAGCTTGCTCTTGAATGTCACTTCCGGTCCATTGCTGTCACGGTTCATTCGTTCGATGGTTTTCTTCAGGAGGTAGAAACGATAACTCAGCGGCAGACAGGCCCAACGTCCCTTGATCATCTTCAACAACCCCACAGCAACGATGTTCTGGGCCCACGGATACCTGGACTGGTTTTGCTTGGCAGCATGATCGAAAACCTTGTCGCAGGCGAAAATCTTCTTGCCTGTCTTGGCGTTGATACTGTCATCCAGAGCCAGCATTAACCGCCCACCGGTCGTTGGCAGCGGAATCAATTTCCACAGCGTGGGCCATAACCGTTGCCATGGAATCCGTGGGGATGCCATGAAGGTATAGAACTTTTTACGACTGATCCCGGAAAAGCCGAACACCGTCTTCAAGCACCGTAGAATGTTTGAGGTCCTCGATGAGGCGAAAGGAACAATGATCGCCACGATCGTGTATACGAACCATATTCCCCGTTCCTGACCTTTACTGGACTGAGCAAATTCGTTTTTGAGTTTTTCAAGGATGTCGTGTAGGATAAGCATGCGAGGCCTCCGGTTGGGTTGTTTGTTTGTGGAAGAAGAAACATACCACAACCGAGCCTCGCAATCAACATTAACATACTGTATTAACTAAATATTTGATCATATTGCCAAAAATCGGTCCCGATATCTGTAATGATTTCAATAGGTTACAGGCGACCGCCATTTTGCTAACCATCTGTTATTACAGGAAATATTAATATTCTTCAGTAGTACTCACCCCGCCGGGCTGCTTTCAAAAAGGGGAAACTTTAGAAACCAATCAGACCCCTTTGAAAGGTTATGCACATTTTCAGAGTAGTTCCGGCATCGACCGGTAAGCTCGTCTGACATGGCAACCAAACGGCTATTGTCTTTTTTTGAATGATGAATGCTCAGTATGCCTGCATCCGTATCCACATTTTCGACCTTCAGAAGTCTTGCTTCGGAAGACCGAAGGCCGCAGGCGTAAACTAGCCGGAAAAATACCGGCATGATGAGATGGCGATATGGACATTCACCGACGTAGCAGCATTGATCCGTCTGATGGAAGAATCGTTTCAGTTCATTTTCCGTATAGATGTGAGAAACATACTGCTGTCCCGCCGGGTAATATCCTTTTGGGAGGACGTATGCGCCAATTCCAATATTTTCCATATACACGGCAAGCTGCCGCAAGATAGAGGCTCTTGCACACTGATTGGCCTGTGCCTCATAGTTCCTTTTTGAGCACCACTCCAATACTATTTCCTTTGAAAGGATCGATGCTTCGGGATATTTTTCAGCGGTAAAGGAGGAAAATCTTGATAGATGCGCCGTTTCTGCCTCATATTTATACCCGACCGCTTGCTTCAAGCCGACATGGTTTTTGATATGCTCTGCAAATGGACCTCTGAACGGGTAGTTTCTCATGAGCCCACCTCCGGAGTATGCAGACAGCATTCTTTAAGCTTATTGATGCCCACCTTCAAATAGACTGCTGTAGCGTCCGTGTCCGTATGACCCAGAATATCCGAGATGACAGCAAGCGGTGTGTCATGCTCAAGCATTCTTGAAGCTGCCGTATGACGAAGAGAGTGCATACCACGGTGCTTCTTCAAAGTAGGCAGATGTGCAATCCGCATATAATCACGGATTATCTGATACAGATGATCATTTTCCGAAAAGGGAAGAAATGGCGCCACGTGCCTTACAAAAAGAACAGGCAAATCCACTTTTGGCCTGCCGTATTTCAGATAATCAATGACAGCCCATCCAACTTCGGAAGGAATCGGCAGGGTTACTGTTTCCCTTGTTTTTGATTGGATAAATGTCAGTTTCTTCGTTCCCCAGTCGAAACAACCAAAAGTGAGGTTTTTGATATCAGTGACTCTAAGACCCAACACGCAGGCAAGGAGGATAATGGCATAGTCCCGTTTTCCCTTTGGATTTTCTCGATCAATGGCGCCTATCAGTGCATCCAACTCTTCTTTCGTCCAAACGGATGGGATGCGTGTCTGTTTACGAGCCTGAATCATTGGTGTTTTAGAAGCCAGATCCGTTTGTAGGATGTTCTGTTCCTGCAAATACCTTAAAAAAGAACGTATGGAGCAGATGTTTTGTTCCACAGTCTTATAGGTGTAACCGGCCAGTGTTCGTATATACCCGTTGATAACAGGAAGCTCGACATCGTGACAATCACGGATGCTAAGGCAAAAATAGTGTAACGGCCTACCCCGCCTATGCGGCAAAAGTGTAACGGTTGGTTCTACTATCCCGCAGCGAGACCCCGCCCCAAAAATCAATAAACCTACCACGCTACCCCGCCGCAATAGCTCCCGCCGGCAATCGTTTTTACCAAAAAGTTTTTGTAGGTTGTAAAGTGGGTATTGTCATGGTCCAAGAAAATGAGGAGAAAGCCCGGAACCATCACTTCCGGGCTTTCAGGGTGAACTCCGTATCAAGGCCGGATGTTCATTAAGTAAATTACTTTAAACTCCGGCCACTTTCAAGGCCGGATGGTAAAGCTGATCCAAATATCCTGTCGTTGGTGCAACACCGTTTTTTGTGTGTGCCGGTGCTGCTTTCGTGGGCATGCTTATTGTTGCGATGCATGCCGCATCGCCGGTCGTCTCCAGTCCCGTCGAAAAGCGCAGCGACGCTACCGTAAAACCGATAAAGGTAAAAAAGCCCACCGTCTTGCCGAAAACCGTCGTCGGCATCGTGAAATCGATCCACGTAGAAAAAACATGGATGATCATACTTCAACAAGCCCTTTTAAACGGGTTATGTTGCCACCACAGATCGAAATTTCGGTACCTTTTCGCCTCGGTTTTCGATGCCGCTGCCATTTTTGCGGTCGGCCGGGTGAAATTGTGAGCCATTTTCCACGCCGTGGTTATGGATGAAATCTTTTTCAGGATTTTTTACGCAGATAAGGAGGCCAATATCATGAGACGACGGTTTACAGGGGGAGAACTGTTTCAACTGCGCAATCGGATCCCGGTTGACTGGCTGATCAAAGAACAGCTTCATATCCCATCTAAAGTGATCGAAGGCATTTTTCGTTTTCTATGCCCGCTATGCAATGAATTTCAAACCGCGACCAACCCCAAGACCAATCTCGCCAGGTGCTTTCTTTGCGAGAAAAACTTCAACCCGATTGATTTGGTCATGACCGTGAAAGGCCTTGGATTCGTTGACAGTGTCAAATATTTGCAAACCCTTGTACCAAACAGACCGGATCCTTTAACGGACCAACGGTTGGAATTGAATCAACTGCTTGGCGATATCGGGAAACGGATGAGCATCGGGTGAACAGATGGCCAACAACCGACTCACCCAATTGGAGGAGATCATCGCTGCCAATCAACACCATTTTCACCAAACCGGTAAGGCATTAAAGCAGATTCGAGACGATCAATTGTTTCGAGATTTGCTGTTCGATTCGTTTGAAGGCTATGTCAAGGACCGGTGGGATATGGCCCGATCCCAGGCATATCGTCTGATTAAGGCCGCCAATGTCATCGACAATTTGTCTCCAATTGGCGACGGCATCCTTCCGGAGAATGAATACCAGGCCAGGATTCTAACGCGTTTTACAAAAGAGGATCAACGCAAGATCTGGCGTGCATTTATCGCATCCGGCATGGCGCTCACGGCTAAGAATATTAGAAAGTACGCCCATCAAACCCTAAAGGCCAAGCATGTCAAAAAAAAGAATGCGTCTGTGGTCGATATCATCAGCGCAGACTATAAAACGGCCGTGATGGCCATGCTGGAACAGATTCGGTCGGCGCAAAACGATGATTGGCAAACGACATCCAGACAAGCGGCCTTATTCTGGCTGAAAGTGATGAAAGAGAAAATCATTCGTCATGTGAGCGTGGACTCGGTAACTGATGGAAACGCGGCCACTCCAAATGGTGACATCATTCGATATGATATGGTTCGATATGGATGCGCTACGCGCCATCTGATTTGATTGGGTTTTTTAAGGCATGGGCAGAAAGGCTTGAATAAAGCCCAAAAAGCGAGGGGAACAGCAAGTGTGGTCTGCTGCTCCCCTCAGTGGCATCATTCAATGCCTCCTGCACCCGGCTATCCCTCGACAGGTTGCTCCCCAGCAGAGCCTGCCTCCGTTTCACCGGGCAACTGGTATTTCACCGTTATGAAAAACCGATGATCATTTTCTTCTCCTATGTTGGGATTTCGTCATTGGCGGTGAGAACAACTTAAAAAACAAAGCCTCATCGAGACGAGGCAGATTCTCTTGGGCCGCCGTGGCGAGCAATTCCGCGGCCATTTGGTTGAGCACCCGCAGATTGTTGGCCGCGTGAGCGGACAATGTAAGAATCAATTCGTCGGTCATCAGTTGACGGTTCCCGGCCGTCTCGAGAGCGAAATACAAATAATCCTGGAGTTGCTCGGGAGAAAGCGGTTCGAGCAATAACCGTGGTCCGATACGGCTGCCCAGGGGCAACAAGTCGGCGGACCGGAACCTGTCGGGCAGCCGGTTGTCGCCACACAGAATAGTAAACAAAAGGCTCTGCGAGTCGAACCGATGGCTCTGTAAAATACGCAGTTCGGTCAGGCACTCGGTCGACACCTGCTGGGCCTCGTCAATCAAAAGCACCGGTTTTAGCAACGTCGACTGGCAATGGCGTTCCCAACGGTCCCGCAGGGCCTTGAAGCCGCCATAGCGGTTGGAGGGGGACAGGTTGACATTGAACAACTCACCCATTTCGCGGTAAAAGTCCCCCAGCTTGCTTTGGGGGCGCTGCATCACACCGACGGTCAGGTCGGGTATCTGTTCGAGTTGATGGGCAATCTTTTGTAGCGTCTTGCTTTTCCCCAATCCCGGCTCTCCGGTAATCAATGCAAAGCCGCCGTTCTCGGCCATGGATCGCACCCGCAATCCAAAAGACTCGGTGCCTGGGATGGCATACAACGCTTCCGGTGGCAAATCGGGCAGAAACGGGTTGTATTTGAGTCCGTACAAGCTTCTGATATCGGTATTGTTCATTCTTCGATTTCCTCCTTGGGAATATAAGCCGGGGGCAAACCCGTTGCTGCGTGATCGGCTAACAATTTTCGAAGCAGCGCCGGCAGCGGTCTGTCGATTGACGGAATTGACGATGTCGTATTTTCGTCCGGTTGGATGAGGCGGCGTTTGCCAGAAGCGTTTTTGGTCTTGTCCTGGGGAAAAAGGCGTGCCAAAGGCGCGTCGGTATTCGGGTCCACCAACGTCATCTGACTTTTGTCCCATCCGGGTGCCCGTAAGACCACCGGTTTCATGTGAGCAAAACGAACCGGCAGTTCGTAGCGGATACCGTCGACCACAACGGTTGCATCGCTACGCCGTGGCGTTCTTGCGATCCTCCGCGTGAAGGCCAGGCGGAGTGTTTCGCTGTCGGGTGTCGGCCGACAAACATTGTTTCCGTTTAGCATCCGCTGCAATGGAGTGGTGTTGATTTCGCGGTGTTGCCGGCGATGATAATCCTGTTCGACCCAGGCTTGAGCCGCTTGATTGACGAAGGATAACGCCAGATCCTTGACCGGGCGTAAAAGTTCCATCAGGCGGCTTTCCAGTTGACCCCAGAAGGTCTCTTGCTTGCCGTTTTGATAGTTATGGGGTCGACCCCATAAATATCATTATGTGGCGTCCAAATTTATGTGGCGCCTGATCTTAAGACGCGGATTAGTCGCTGCTAAAAGCAATTTGGGCACCACATAATATTGCCGGCTACAGTCCCCGTAAAAACTCCATCAGGTCGGGTTGTTGTCTCCATGGTTTCGTCTTAGAATCCTTTATGGTCGGTAAACAAGTAGCCAGGGCTCGCGCTTTAGTTTCGAGATCCGTTTCTGCGTAAATGTTGGTCGTGCTGAGCGAGACGTGGCCCAGCCAGACGCGGATGGTATTGATGTCAACACCCGCACGTAAAAGATGGGTTGCGGTGGTGTGCCGGATCACATGCGGACTGAGCCGCTTTGTACCAAGCGAGGGCGCTTTCGCTGCGGCTTTCAAGGCATGCCGTTCAACCATAGTGTGAATGCCAAAACGAGTATAGGGTTTTCCATTGCGGTTAACAAACACACGTTGTCCCGGATCGCGTTTGGCAGCGACCCAACGCAGTTGTTCCATCGTAGTAGGCCACAACGGACAAGTGCGTTGCTTGTTACCTTTACCTATGAGCCTAACGCATTGGATATGCCAATCAATATCCGTGATTCTGAGCTTGGCCGCTTCGCTTGACCGCGCTCCCGAGTTATAGAGAAAAAGCAGCAAGGCATAGTCGCGTTGACCCTGAGGTGTACGGCGATCTGGCGTGGCCAAAAGTGCATTCATTTCTTCTTTTTCCAGGTAGGTTATTCCCGGCTGAGTGGTCTTCTTGAACGGAATTAGCCTTATTTGTGCGCACCACGCGACGTGCTCAGGACTATTCTCGCCTATAAATCTCGCCAACGCATGCAGACCGCTGAGGCGTTGATTGCGCGTAGCGATACAACAGCGGCGGTTTTGCTCCAAATTGGTGAGGAATTTACGGATCAATTCCGCTGACAGGTCGACAACAGCAAGGCGGTCGACAGGCTTCTTGAGATGCACCGCTGCGTAGGGCAGAAGCAGCACCAGCATATCCCGGTAGCTGCTGCGGGTATTTATTGTAAGATTGCGCTCTTTTACTATATATTCAAGCAGAAAGCGTCGAACCCAGGGGCCAAGCAACGAAGTGTTATTCATGATTGATCTCCTATGGCATAATTTTCGAATCGTAAGCTTGCCAGTCGCAGCAGTTCCGGAGTCATGGTCAAATAGCGTTGTGTCGCTGAAAGATCCACGTGCCCCATATAAGTTGCAAGCTTGGGCAGCAGTTCCTGCAAATCTGCCCCGTTACGATACCATGCGATGACCCGATGAACAGCGGACGTATGGCGTAGATCGTGAAGCCGTGGCTGATGACGACTCCCGCCATCACGCAGGACGCCCGCGTATGAACGCAGTCGTCGAAAGGTGCTGCGAACGGCAGATTGGCTCAACGGTGATCCGTCGCGGAAGCAGAAGAGAGGGCTTTCCAATTGAGTGGTGCGTTTATGACGATTGGAAATGTAATCTGAAAGGATTGTGGTTAGATCTTTTCCCAAGGGGACCAATCGGCTTTTGAAAAATTTTGTCTCATGGACGTGGAGGTATGCTTGGGTTAGATCCACTGCGCCTAAAGTGAGCGCCAGAGCTTCGCTAAGACGTAATCCTGCGCCATAAAGCAGAAGAAGCAAGTTCCTAAAAACATCTTCCTCAATGGATGCACGGCCTGCACAGGCGGTTGAGACAGTGTCGAGCAAGCGTTTGAGCTCTTCATGGGAATAAATGTATGGCACAAAAACAGGAACAGTTGGCTTTGGAATGGTACGAGGCAGCGGAGAGGCCTTTGCCAAACCGCGAGCTATGGCGTACCGATATAGCCCGGACAGTACACGATATTTCTTTGTCCAGTACTCAGTAATCGGCCCTTTACCGTTTATAAATGTTAATACGACCTCCCTCTCAATGGCGGTGATAGGACGATCGCCAATCGCTTTGCAGAATGCGCGCAGAATGTCCTCTTCGGCTCGAAACTTACGCCCCAAGGCGCGCTTGTGAGAAAGGTAAAGGAAAGTGACTTGCGATAAATTCATAGCAGCCTCCTCAGATCGAGTTCGGCCACCTGACGCAGTCCAGCAAGATCGATTTTAGTGTAGCTTAGTGTGGCGTTGGCACTACGATGACCGAGATGGTCTCCAATTTGTTTCAGTGTAAAGCCTGAATCGAGGAGATGACCGGCGCAGGCGTGTCGTAAACAGTGGGCTCCGCGATGTGGCAAGGTTACTCCGAGAGCGCCCAGACGTATACGTACAATAGGGCTGATGCTCATAGCGGAAAGGGGGCGAATTGGAGCGGACAACGTCAGAAACAGACTCCGATGCGCACAGCTTGGACGTACTTCGCGCAGGTAGCGCAGGACCGCTTCTCCGACTGTATTCAATAAGGGATAACTTTGGATGTGACGCTGCTTAGGGCGGGATACAATAAGTCGCTCGCTGACCCAATCAAGGTCGTCCAACCGCAGCCGTGCAATCTCGCCTCGCCGAAGTCCATAAACAGACAATAACATCAAAATGGCATGATCCCGGATATCGACGGAGCTATCCCCTCGGCTGTTGATCAGCAGACGCTGCACGTCCTCCCAGTTTGGCCCTTTAGGAAGCCCTTCTCGAGTATAGAGCCGAGGCGATTCAATGGCTGTGGCAATCCCCGGATTACACCAGCCCTGGCTTTCGGCATAGCGAAAGAAGCTACGTAAACTGCTGGCCAAACTGGATAATGACGAGCGTGTCCAGCCGGTGTTCCCTTTTGCCTCAATGAAGGCATCCAAGTCAGCGATTGAAATCATGTGTAGCGAGTTTTTGTTGGGAGGCAAGCTATCGAAAAACCAAGCCATACGCTCACAACGAGTCGAGACGGTTACGGGTGACAACCCTCTTTCCTCGTATAAATGCTGAGCGAAAGCGGCAATCTGGGCCGTAAAGGGACGCTCCACCTCCCGGGGCGCTTCAAAGCATCCGAGACTACGCACCCACGCTGTGGCGATATGGATAAACAGTTGTCGAGATCCCTGAGAATTTTGCTCACGCTCTGAAGAACGCTTAAAGCGCATTCGAGTATCTATGGCCAGTTCAATATCACGTGTTGTCACTGTACCATGGTCGATGTCGATACGGTGCGCTATCGACAATAGCACCCAGGCAATTTTTTGCAGCATGCTGCGTGAATATCCACTTCTTTCACATTGCTTGAGGAATAGCTTTCGGGCTTTTAACAGAGGACCCTCGCGGTAACGGGCCAAGATAGTGGGGCGGGTAAACAAGGTTTCAAACATGATAGCCTCCTTTTAGGGGGTAGACGGAGGCCCATCATGGGACAGAAAATTATGTGGTGCAATTCTGTTTGATGTCAGCTGATGGTAGCGTTCTTCCTATGAAGCGCCACATAAATTTGGACGCCACATAATGATAGGGCGAATACGCCAAGGTCGTTTGATGGCCGATGCCCAACCGTTCCAAGCCCCGGCGGGTTTCTTCGGCGAGCATGGCCGCCCCGTTATCGGTCATCAATGCCCGTGGCAATCCTCGTTTCATGAATGCCTGGGATAAGCCATGGATCAGGCACTCCGCCGTTTCGGCCAGATACAATTGCAAATGACAGCAAAGCCGCGAGTGATCGTCGATGATGGCCAGCGCCACGGGACGGTGCCATGTGCCTTTATTGTCGAGGATTCTAATTTTTGCCTGGTGAAAATCCAGGTGCCAGAGGCCATGGACATGGGACACTTCGAAACCGCGGACCTCACGGTTTTGGCGCCGCTTTGCCGCTATCAGTTGTCCATCGGTGGGTTGTGCCGGTTCATTCGTTTTCAGCCAACCATTTTCGCGCATGCACCGCAGCACGGTTTTGTAACTGGGCACCTCTCCCAGGCGGGGTTGCTCTTTGGCCGTCACCTTCAGGTTGTCATAATGCAGTTGAACGTTCCAACGGGGGTATGTTTCGTACTGGGCTTTCAATTCTTGCAACAGCGCATCCGGCATCGCCCACCGGACACCCGTGCCCGAACGGATTTTACGCCCCAAAACGGCGATCGGGTCTGAAGCGTCCTTGGCCTTGTAATACCATCTTTCAATGGTCGACGGTCCGAAGCTGATCCATCGGTTGGGATCGATAGGGTGCCGGTAACGTTTTTGGGCTAACTGACTGATCGCCTGTTGCAGCTGCCCTCTTGATGGCGGGCAGGACAACAGCTCACCGATGACAGAAAATCGAAACTGTGCCCAGCGCTGCCACATGGGCAATTGAGGCTCGCTCATGGGATCACTCCTTTCGATTCGCTTCCTCTGGCCTCCCCCATGGAGACAAACAGGGTCGAATCGAGGGTTCGATCCTTGTAGCGGATTACCTCGGTTTTGACATCGGCCGATCTTCTGCGTGAAGCAGAACCTGATTTTTGGTGCCTCAGCGATCGAGACCGTCATGGCCCCAGGGCAAGGGTTTGCAAGCAGTTCACCAGTGCTGTCCCGGGGGCTTTGGCGGCACGTTCAAATCGGTCCAGTAACGCTTTGGGAAGATGACTGGAAAGGATCGGTGGAATCAGGTGCCCGGCCAGACGCCGGTAGTTGATGGTCTGGGGAAACAATTCTTGGAAATAGTGTTTCCAGCGGTTGACGGTGGAACGCCACGGTCCGAAAAGGCCTTTAATTTGCTCCAGGGTACGGTCCGGATTTCGTTCTTGTCGAAGGGCGGCGACGATAAAAAGCACCGGTGCCCAGTATACCCGGCGCCCCCAAAACCGAACCGATGGGGGCAGGACACGGCGCCTGCAGCCTTCACGACCACAGCACAGGCTATATCGAAGGCCAAACACCTCATCCAGATCAGAAGGGCCGCCCCGAGGCTTTCGTGGATAATTGGCGTAGTGCAACGGCCCCCCGCAATAGGGCAACGGCGGATTCGTGTCTGCTCTGCTATCTCAAAATCTATCTGGTGAAGAAGGGAAAATAACGATTTGTGATTGAGGATATCTGGTGGTATCATCGGCTCTGCCATTTATGGTTATTGTGGCAGGAGCCTCCTACTACGACCCTGGCCAAGGAACGCGAGGGGGCTCCATCTTTCTTCCCTCACGGTTCTTGTACATTTTAAGCTGTTTTTCCATCATTTTTCGTGGCCGCACTCAATGAAAGACAAAGACTTTGAACAACTGCCCATGGACGACCGTTTCCTGATCTTGCTGCACAAAAAGATCATGGACAAAACCGGCAGCGCCAAACGCAGGGCCAAAAAATATTACATGGATCAATACCGTAAGACCGGCGTCATTCCCAAACCGCTGCTGCTTGCCGGCCAAGGCATCATGGAAGGCAGAAAGTGCAGCGGCCGGCGCCGGGTCTTGACCGAAAAAATCCAAAACCGCTTCATCGAGATGGTCAAGGCTTCCAGCGATCCATCGGACGATCGTTTTGTATTTATCACCCGCCATGGACGAACCATCAAAAATTACCACGCCTGGCTCGAACAAGAGTTCGAACGTAGCATCTCACTTAGCGCTTTAAGGCGTTTTGCCAGGCAAGCCAACCTCAAGGTCTATTTGGAAAAACCAGACTTCGAGGAAAAGAACGATCCCAGCGTCTGCTTTAAGGACGAACCGGTCTTCGATTTGATTCAAATGGACGGATGCAGGTTTCGCTATTTCAAGATTCGATCGGACGACGGCGTTTGGGCCAAGCCCCAGGTGATCGAGTTTTTTGACACCGGATCGCGCAACATGCTTGTGCTTGACGCCTATTTTTCCGAAAGCAGTCTAAATTCGGTGGACCTGTTCGAGAAATTTTTGGTGAGCACCCCCTTTCCGCAAAAAAAGATACGGCTGAGACCGGACAATGCAAAGGGTTTTGTCAACCTGAAACGCCCCATCAACGAACTGAACATCAAATTTTCATTGCCAGGCGGATTTTATCTGCAACCAAACTTCTCACGCATCCATGCGCCCAAGGACAAAGCACATCTGGAATCATCCCATCGCAGCATCCATCATTTTGAAATGCGGATCATCAAGCACTTTGAAGACCGCATCGTTAAGACAGAACCGGGCTATATCTACAAAAAGGGCAAAAAAGGAAAAATTACCATCACCTATCTCGACATCGATCTTGCAACGCTGCGCCAGAGTGGTTTACTCGAAGCCTATCGCCGGCAGCACAATGAGCAAAAGCACTATTATTCTGTGAACGGTAAAACATCGGCCTGGGTGCCCAAGGAGAAGTTTGACGACGGTCTTGCCCAATACGAGTGGATAACGTTCAGTGCGGATGACGTACGCCATTTCGTCAAATACGGCTATGACAAGATCAACGCCACCGTGGGGGCGAAAGGCATCATTACTTTCAAAAAGCAGACCTACTATGTGGCCGTTGGCGCGCAACACTTCAGCCGCCACAAGAGCACCAAGGTGTATATCTCCGATCTTGGCGACAAGCTGTTTATCTTCGAGCATAAGGAAAACGGTATCCTGCTGGGTGAAGCGCTGCGCCGGGAACCTTACGAAAAGCCGGTCAAAAAGGCAGGCACCGAACCCAACGCGGTTGAATTGATCAGCGCTTTTCTGCAGGAGAAAAAGATGGCGGTGGACAGGCCACGACTGATTGACATCCATCTTCGGGGTTTGACCCTCGATGCCGCCCAAACAATCTATCGGCAACACCGGAAACGATATATCGCTTACGCGATCAAACTACGCCAGCCTGAAACCATCACCGGCAAGGCGCTTTTCAATGCGTTCATTTTGGATTGCGAAAGACAATTGTCAAACAACCCTTTGGCCCCGTATGCCTCATGCAGCGAAAACAAAGTTTTATAAACGATAAGCGCCGGGTCTCCTATCTATCCGCGGTATACAACCGGATCTACCGGGGACAGAGCGTATTGATCGAGGGCGAATATGGTGTCGGAAAAACTCGTTTCCTCGAACTGCTCAAACCCAAAAAACTTCAAGGCGTATGGGTGGAGTCGCTTTTCAATGTGCATGAAATGTTGGCCTCCATCCTTCAAGGGTTGAACTACGAGGCGGTGGCCACTTATCGGCGCACGCCCCATCATTTGAAGCTGATCCGCAATCTGACCGATTATTACATCATCATCGACGAGGCCAATGACATCGAAAAAAGGGTTTGGCCCTACCTGAAACGAATCATGGACGCGCACGTGCCCATCGTTTTGGCCGGACTGCCAAAGGTGAGGACATATTTGACCAGCCAGCATCCGGATATCCTCAGCCGATTGAAAACCTTGATTCTGTATCCCATCGTAGTCGAGGATTTCATCCTGGAATACAAGGATTTTGAATCTGAAGCCATCGAACAGATTTATGTGGCCACCAGGGGCGATATGAGAAAATTCAAGGAAATTTGCACGGATTGCCGCGACAAGGCCAAAGAACTGGGCCATAGCTTCGTCGATTTAAATCTGGCGGTCGACTTTCTCGCCAATCTTCATCCCATGTAGGCTCCAAAAAACAATCTCTTCCCTCACTCTGCGGCGAATCAGCTTTCTCCCAAGACCTGTTAATCTAAATCCCACATCGTAACTTTTTTTAACTCTCGTAAAGTCGATTGTTATTGCATCGTTTCTCTATTAACCGCTAACGCGCAGCGGCATAAGATGCTTCAAGGCCTGAAATACGATGAAAAAGTTACATTATTTTGCAACGTCCTAAAGGCAGCCAATGATCACTAACGCATTAATATATTTGGGATATTTTTTAAACGGGGCCTGAATAAACAGAACGGGAAGCGTTACACTATTTTTGCCTTAGCACACGGATTCCCTGGGAAACAAGATAATCCATGAAACGCTCCGATTGCTTCACGTAATGATTTACGGTTACTTTGGAATAATCCTTGTGCTCACAGTATCTTTTAAAATCCTTGATGACACCTATGTAATAGGAATCTGTAAGCAGTTTCCTATGTTTATAGTACCGTCTAAGAACAGTGTGGTGGAGTTGGAAGTCTCCAATCATACGGATGATGCGGAGTTCTTGCGTATCCTTCTGGGATAGGGTTTTATCAAAATCCTTTTCAAGGATCTGGTAGTGGTGTTCGACATAGTCGATTCCAAGTTGCTCGGAATAGAAAATCTCATCCCGCCCTTCAGCGAACTGAATAATTTTCTTCCAACGGTTGCGGTAAAACTTCATGGAGCCTTCGGTGTAACCGAGCCGAAGTAGCTCCTGCTCCAAATCCTGTAAAAGCTCTTCCAATGGTTTCTTTTGCATAAAAAGTATCTCCTTATAATGATTTTTTGAGCTTTTGCTCAGTCTCATTGGCGGAGATTATGCTTATTAAATCAAAAAGAAACCCTTGAATTAAGACGAATTTTATGGCTTACTTTGCATAATTACTTTCTTTGCATAAGGGGCCGTGATCTCGCCGCTGCTTGCCAATATCTACTTGCATTATGTCTTGGACCTGTGGGTTAACCACTGGAGGGATACAAAAGCCAGTGGCGATGTGATGATAGTGCGTTACGCTGACGATTTTGTCATAGGGTTCCAGCACCGCCATGAAGCCGAGACTTTTATTGTGGACTTGCAACAACGGTTGGCAAAGTTCGCTCTATCCCTTCACCCTGAAAAGACACGCTTGATTGAATTTGGGCGGTTTGCTGTACAAAACAGGAAGAAGGAAGGTCGGGGAAAGCCGGAGACATTCGATTTTCTGGGATTCTGAGAGTAATCAAAATAAATGATGGGAACAATGGATGGTTTGTGCAAGATAAATGAGGGACGGACAGGAAGCCCCCTCATTTAGCGTAAAAAAAGCCTCCTGCCCGCAGAAAGGTGGGAGGAATGCTATCAGAGCTACATCAAAAATCCAGTTTTTATTTCTTACTGAACCAAATCGATACGAATTTATCTGAGCAATACCAAGAGATGGGTTGTCCGGACTGCGATGGTCCGTTGCACAAAGCCTATTATGATCGAAAACCCCGAGGCGGCCCTGATCTTCCAGAAGAGCTATGCATACGAAAGAGTTTGTGTTGCGGGAATCGAGATTGCCGGCATCGGCTGTTGCCCCCATCCTGTTTATTCATGGGGCGTCGAGTTTATTGGGGTCTTGTCATATTATTGATCATGACGATTCGTCAAAACCGCCCTGAAGGCAAAAATACCAAGCGTTTGATTGATCAGTTCGGCATCGATCGCAAGACCTTCTTCCGCTGGGTTATCTATTATCGTGATGCTTTTCCATCGAGTGTCTGCTGGCGTGGCATGCGCGGCTGCTTCTCCGCAACGGTTTCAAACAGTTGTCTGCCTGGCGACGCACTGGATGCATTCATTGCCCATGCCGGCGATTCTGAAGCGGGCTTGACAAATTGCCTGAAGTTGTTCAGCAAGGGGCAATTTTTTCAACATTATCAGGGGCGAAAAGGGATCACGCAGAAAATGGGTCTACGCAGCGGATTTTAGAATTGTCTACAGTGGGCGGTGACTTTTAATTATGAAAGGAGCTGCCTATGAAAGACAAAACAACTCGAATCTGGGCCTTATTTCGCTTTACCGTAATCGGTCCCATCTGGCGCCGTCCGCCGGCCGCGGGGAAATTAAAGGAAGAGCTTGAGTATTTGGCGCTTAAGCGTTACCACCATCCGACCACGGATCAGTTGGTTCAGTTCAGCTTTTCAACAATTGAAAGATGGTATTACCGAGCCCTTGGCACGGATGATCCGATCGAAGCTTTAACGCGCCGCGTTCGATCCGATGCCGGAGAAAACCGCGCCATGCCGGCGTTATTGCTGGCAGAACTGGAAAAACAGTACAGGCGTTATCAGCACTGGAGTTTCCAACTGCATGCCGACAACCTCAAAGCGCTCTCCGAGGATCACCCTGAATTAGGAGAGTGTCCATCGTACCCTACCGTAAGACGCCGCATGCTTGAACGGGGATGGATCCGCAAACCATCCACCGGTCCAAGCCCCACCGAAGGACGCCAAAAAGCTGCCGAACGGCTCGAAAAACATGAAGTGCGCAGCTACGAATCTGATTTTGTCCACGCGTTGTGGCATTTTGATTATCATGAGTGTCACCGAAAAGCGGTTGATGCGAACGGAATTTGGCATCGCGTCTATCTTTTGGGCATTCTGGATGATTGTTCCCGTCTATGCTGTCACGCTCAATGGTACCTCTCAGAAAGCGCCGAAACATTGTATCATGGGTTGATGCAAGCCTTTCACAAGCGCGGCTTACCGCGTAGCACACTAAGCGATAATGGCTCGGCCATGCTAGCCGGAGAAACCCAAAACGGGTTCTCTCGTCTGGGCGTTCACCACGATACCACCCTTGCTTATAGCCCCTATCAGAACGGCAAACAGGAAGTCTTCTGGGCGCAGGTGGAAGGCCGTTTACTGGCCATGCTTTCACATGTAGAGGCATTGACCCTTGAGATGCTGAACCAGGCGACACAGGCGTGGGTCGAACAGGAATACAATCGTTCCCAACATCGCGAGATCAGAATGGCTCCCCGCGAGAAAGCATTGCAGGTAAAAGCGGTAGATCGACCGTCGCCGGATCATCAGGCGATCCAATTGGCCTTCACAGTTCGGGAAAGACGCATCCAGCGCAAAAGTGACGGAAGCATCACGGTCAAGGGCGTCCGCTTTGAAATCCCCTCTCGCTTTCGCTTTATCAAGGAAATTTATGTACGTTACCAGAGCTGGGATCTCAGCCGGATTTTTATGGTGGACAAACGCAACGATAATTTACTTGCTACGCTTTACCCGCAAGACAAGTCCAAAAATGCCGACGGGCGCAGGCGGCGTTTGACCAACCCCGCTGTCAACGTTGACATCTCGAAAGATGTCTTTGAACCGATTCCCCCTTTACTGAATAAATACATGGCAGAATACGCCGTAACAGGATTGCCACCGGCGTATTTGCCCAAGGAGGACGTATGAACAACAAAACATTATTGAACCTCTTCGGCCTGAAGTGGAATCCTTTCTCACCGAATATACCGGCTGAAGCGCTCTGGCGACCGCCTGCAATTGATTCTTTCTTTTTCAGAATTGAGAACCTGGTCAAAGAGGGTGGGTTTGCCTTGATATGTGGTGAACCCGGCTTGGGGAAATCTAAAAACCTACAGCTTCTGGTAAATCGCCTGGCGCCTATGGGAGATGTGATTGTCGCTGTTATGGAGCGCCCTCAAAGCAGCCTGACTGATTTTTATCGTGAAATGGGCGATCTTTTTGAGATCAACCTTTCACCGGCCAATCGCTATGGCGGTTTTAAATCGTTACGCATCCGATGGCATGAACATTTTAAGAATACCCTATTAAAGCCCGTCCTGCTGGTTGACGAAGCCCAAGAAATGGCAACCCCCTGCCTTAATGAACTCAGACTCCTGGGAAGCGCCAACTTCGACTCGGAATGCTTGCTGACAACAATCCTGTGTGGTGATAACCGCCTGCCGGAAAGGTTCCGCGCTCTTCCTCTGGTTTCCTTGGGAAGTCGCATCCAGGTCAGAAGACAGCTTGAACCCTACACCAAAAATGACCTTTTGGACTATTTGAGACACGCTGTCGAATCTGCAGGCGCCCCGGCTTTGATGACAAAAGAGCTTATGCAAACTCTTGCCGAGCATGCCGGTGGCTACCTGAGAGTGCTCAACAGCATGTCAAACGACTTGTTGGTTGAAGGAGCGCAAAGGGAAATAGCCCAACTGGATGAAAAACTTTTCCTTGAATTATACGCGCGTACACCAAATCGTAAAAACTAAAGAAAGGAAATCTGAAATGAAAACTCTCAATAAAATAGAACATGACGAAAATATGGCCCTTGAGGCTCAATTGACTGAACGAATCGAAGAACTAATTGAAAGGCTGCTCCTTGAAACAGCTTTCGATTTTTTGAATCGAATGCTTGAAAATAAAAAAAATATACGCACTCCTGTTTGCTATAGATCCGATTGCCATGGGCGCGATAAAATCCCTTTTTAAATCTAAACGATAGAAAAATTGATTGGGCCGCTCCGGCGGCCCTTTTTTTTATTCCTGTTCGCACCTTTATTTTTCTTGATTGAAAATCCATCAATTATCGTGATCACTCTCATTCACACACATCTGCACAGTGACCAAGAAGAAAGGATGGTTCCATATTTACCGAAAGACGGTGAAGAAGCGGCTGAGGGCAGCCCTGAGCAGAGTCAAGGCGGCGATACGTGCCCGAATGCATGATCCGATAGGTGAGGTTGGCGCATGGCTACAGACAGTAATAAGTGGATATTACCGCTACCACGCAGTCTCCGGTAATCTGTATGCAATGAATACGTTCCGGACCGAAGTTATCCGCTATTGGTTTAAAACGCTGAGGCGTCGAGGTCAAAAGCGGCGCATGAATTGGGAACGATTCAAACCTATCGTGAAGCGATGGATTCCATCACCCACAGTCCAGCATCCATACCCGAATGTGCGCTTTTACGCCAAACACCCAAGATTGTCGTAGCTCACGAACTCAGAGACTCGCATCTCACGGACTCAGAGACTCAAAGCCCACTAACCCACTGACTCATTTTCAATTGTAGAAAAAAATATAGAACAAATAATCACGGCTCAGTCCTCCTCACCTCACTCACTCCGAACCTCCCATCACATACCTTGGCAATCGCATGTCCGCCCCCTTCAATTTTCATTCAGAGAGTTATCAAAAACAAAATCCGGTGCTCAGCATTTTTCACTGAAGCACCAGTTCATTTGTTCACCCGTAGAAAAAGGGTATTATACAGGGAGTTACAAACCGATTAGGAGGCGGGCTACAGAATTCGTCGATAAGGATGAAGGGGGCATTGGCCTGCCCCCTTCGGCAACCAAGATGGAGGCACCCATCCCGATCACCATAGCAATTACCAATGCTACCTACATTTGCCTTTATTCGCAAGGACTTCTTGCCGATTATCTGGCAGAGACGATCTGTCCAAAATGTTCTGTTGATTGCGCTTGCCAGCAGCCACTGCCATCGCTTGAATTGACCAACTCTACCGTTTGTCGCACTTTGTACAAGCTTGAAAAGGATCACGAGGGGATCGATACGGTGGTCAAGGATATGGCCCAGATTGTTCTGGTCAGATGTCCCATATGTAAAAGCCGGTTCCGGTTGCTCCCGGCGGATATTCTTCCCTACAAACTTTACTCACTTTCGGTGATTGAGCTCTCGGTAAGCCTATACAACCGAGGAGACATGGCATTGCGCCAAGTGGTATGGGATCATCTTTACGGTGATCACACCCCTGAGCACGCGACACTTCACGCATGGACAGAAGGGTTGGGTGCCTGGTGGCTGGGCAGGCCGATGGGGGAAACGGCCTTTTCAATACCGGCCACCCGGATCCAGGCGGAGTTGGAAATCCGTTACCCACAGATGTGTTCATTGCATGGTCAACCGGTTTGGATCAACCCGGATCGTTACCGCAGCCAGGGGCGCCGGGAACGTCTTGAAGCCTGCAAACAATTTGAATTTGTCAGTACGCTGATCGCGTCCGAAAACCCGCCAAACTTCGCTGAACTCAACTGTCTCATCGTCAGTTGGGGCAATTCGTTCGGCCTTGGCTTTAAAACCGGCATTAGCTGCACGGCGGCTGAACACATCAATTTTAAAAATATGCGAACATGGGGCCACATTCTTCCAAAGGAGCCCTTGTCATGTCCGATTCATGGGAGATCGCCGCCTGGCGGTTCGAAATGATCAGTCCACTTTTGGATGACAAACTGACCGAAGCAAAAAAACGGCACATTCTTAGCGATCGTACGCGGAAGTCTGTTCAATGGCCGTGTTCGTCCCAAAAAAGGCCGATCGGCAGAAGCACACTGTTCCGATGGCTGAAAGACTACCGCGAAAAAGGCTTTTTGGGGCTGATGCCCAAGGTCAGAAAAGACAAAGGGATGGCCCGCACCGACCGCTGTGAACAGGTGAACTACGCCCTGGGGCTTTTGTACGAAGAGCCCGGACGTTCTTTGACCCAGCTGATGATTTACCTCGAATTGGAGTTCGGTGAGCTGTCCATGAGTCGCTCGACCCTTAGCCGGGATCTTCACGCACACCCGGCGTTTATGGGCATTTTGCGACGCCGAAAGACAGCAGGCAAAAAACTGCGGGACCTGTACGAGACCGACCAGCCGCACGAAATTTGGCAGTTGGACGCCAAAGGCCCGTTTTCAGTAATGTTGACCAACAGCCAAACGATCCGGGTCCATGTGCTGTCGATTCTCGATGATTTTAGCCGTTACATTCTGGCCGCCATTATCGCACAGGCTGAAAATATCCAAGCCGCCGTCAGGGTCTTTCGCCTGGCCGCGTCCAAGTGGGGGATTGCCCTTCGCATGCAGTTCGATCGCGCCTCGGCTTATGACTCCGAAGTCTTCCGCACCGGCCTTGCCTTTTTGGGGGTTCATCGAAACTGGGTAAAATCCCGCAACCCAGAGGCACAGGGGAAAATCGAGGCTTATCACCGATCCCTGAAAAAATGGTTCGTCAAAGAGCTGCCAAACCAGGAGGTGGTCGATATCCATCATCTGGAGGCCCTGCTTCAGGCGACGATCGCTTTGGTCTACAACCGGCACCACCATCGTGAAATCAAGATGACCCCGGAACAAGCCCTGGCCCGACGCATCTCAACACGGCGCGTCGGTGCCGACCAACTTGCCCAGGCATTTCAAATTGCCGCCCAGGCCAAAAGCCACCCGAAGACCGGCCAGGTGAATCTACCCAACGGCCTTTTCCGTGTGCCGGCCCGCTTTGCAGGAAAAAAATGTCATTTTCGCTATGATCCGGTAAACACAGACCAAGCCTTGCTGATCATCGATGACGCGCACCAGATCCCGCTTGAACCCTTCACCAAAAAGCATCCCTTCGATTTTCAAAAGACAGAGGAAAAACGGGGCACCGGCCAGCTGCAAAAACTTCTGGATGTCTGGCAGGGTCGCTGCCGGCCCAATGCCCAGCCCGGCTTCGGTTTGCCGGAAGTGTTTCGTGAGTTCAGCCGGCTGCTGCAGCGCCCCGTTCCCATCGACCAACGAGAAGCCGCGGCCATCGAAGCCTTTTATCGACAAAACGGCCCGTTGCCCGCACAGCCGTTTCGCCGGGCGATCGACAAAACCGCTGACGCCCTTGGACCCAACCGTGCCCTGAAAGCCTATCTGCAATACCTGGAAAGGCTTGTAAAGGCACAGATAAAGAAACCCGACCCGCAGGAGGAACCACTATGAACCCATCGTCCTACTTTGCCTTTGACGATTTTGCACGGGCGCTTGAAAACCTTGAAAACGCCTTTCGAAACGAAAACGACCGTTATCTGATGTTAACCGGCGAGACCGGTGTCGGTAAAACATGGCTGTGCCGGCAGTTGAACACCGTCCTAGACCGCTGCCGGCATCGCGTGTTCTATTTTTCTCACGCACGTCACCTGAGTGCAACCGCCCTGATCCGCGTGCTGGCAACCTGGATGAGACTGCCCACCCGACGCTCTCACAGCGAAACGCTCCAAGGCCTGATATCCGCCCTTGGCGAACACCCCCACCAGTTGCTGTTATGGTTCGACGAAGCACACGAACTGGCCGATGAAACCCTGCTGGAGGCAAAGGCGCTGGCCGAAAGCGACCTTGACGGCAGTTGCCCGGTACGCATCCTTTTAATCGGCATGCCTTTGCTGCGGGACAGAGTTCAGGCCATTGCCCCTTTGTGGCGGCGTATCGTGGTGCGCGAAGAGTTGACCGGTCTGACATTCGATGAACTGCCCCCTTTTATCGAACATCACTTCGGTGCCGAAAATCTGCAGCGCATCTGTCAGCAGGGGCTGCATATCCTGTTTGAACGCGCCAGAGGTATCCCGGGCCTGGTTGTCCCCAGGTTCAAAAAAATCCTGGCCGAAAACAAATCCGGCGGCCCCATCGATCCTTTGTTTCTCGACGACATGCTCCAACGCTGGGAACTGACATGAAAGGGGATATGCCATGAACCCGCAGCAAGCCGAAATCCTGCGTGACATCGTACAGCGTATGATGGCGCGCTACATCACCGTCAGACCTCAGGGCATCGATCTGGGTAACAAAAGAAAACCGATCCCAGCGCTTGACAGCCGGATCCTTGATTACGGCGCCGCCCGAACGCTCTACCGGAACCGACGCCCTGTCTGCCGATCTCTGGATGCCGTCAACCCCATCGGTGATACGGAAAAACGCTGCCAGAAATGTCTCGACAGAGATCAATGCACCGGTCAGGTGCGCTTGGACCTGCTGTTCGACAACACCCCTTACAGGCTCCTGCTCGCCTACACTTCCGCTAAAAACTTCCTGATTTACACCGGTAAACTCGTTGAAAAAAAACTTGAAATTCGTTCAATCAATACCAAGATCGTCGTTGTTAACAGAGGCTCATGGGGTGAGTTGCGGTTCTGCGTTGCTGACGTGTAGCGGATAGATATACTGGTTTCTTGTTGTAAGTCGGTTCTTTCCGGTTGTTGGCGAAACGTCATCCACGCGGTAAGCTTTATCATTTGTTCATTTGAACGCGTCTCGATTATGAACGATATGATATAGGTTAACGCGGCGATATCGGATGTCATCCGAATGATCTCATGAAACGTGGGATGACAGTCTCAAAAAGCGTGGCACACGACATCCAAGATAGGAGCCCGGTGCGGTAGTTCCGCACGCCGGGATCTGTGCGGGGGGGCGCCCGAAAGGGCGTTCTCTACCGCGACCGTTGCAGATGCCGACTTTGTATATGAAATTAGTGGCAGAGACAGCAGGATGGTTTCATGGAATCGATGACTTTTAAAGAATGATGACGAAGTGGGGGGCTCAACTGATATTGATGCAATTCGAAGTTTGAAAATTGTCTGCTGGCGGAGGATCCCGCCGCCGTTCAAGGCAGTTGACCCCGGTGGCATCAAGACACATGCATTACAAAATGGCGCGTGACCTTAATAAAGTGGTCCTTTAAACGGTCGACTGATCCCTGCGAAGTCAGCTGAAAATCTGGCGGTGAAAATGGGTAGGAAAAAAAATGAAAATTTCTGAAAAAAATCTGAAATCGACCGCCTGGAAGGGCATCTTCGAACAATTTCGTTATTAATACGTTATTAGCGCCAAAATTACAGTTAAAAAATATAAATAAAACAGTGTGTTAAAAATAGAAGTGGGAGTTCGAGTCTCCCCTTCGGCACCAAAAAGAAGACAACCCGCTGAGAAATCAGCGGGTTTTTCTTTTGATGCCCTTCCTATCCCTTCAACCGGTCGTGTGGTACACTCCGGTGGTAGCCATTCATCTCAATATTCCATTATTAAGAATTAAAGTGAGCGAAACACCGGGCGCCAGATCCTTCTATTAGGAAGAGTAGATGTCCCTGATTGTTAACGAAATTTTCCACAGTATCCAGGGGGAGTCCAGTTTTGCGGGAACGTCCCTGTGTCTTCGTCAGGTTAACCGGATGCAATCTGCGGTGCTCCTATTGCGACACGCAATATGCCTATAGTGAGGGCAGCGCTTATGACATCAGCACCATTATAGACAAGGTTCGTTCTTACGGGTGTCGTCTGGTTGAAATCACCGGCGGCGAACCGCTGATCCAGGCGGAAACCCCGGATTTAATCCATGCATTGATTGCGAAAGGCTTTCAGGTACTGATGGAGACCAACGGAAGCCTTGATATCGACAAGATTGACTCTGCATGTGCCAGAATCGTCGATGTCAAATGTCCTTCAAGCGGTGAGCATGAAAAAAATGATTTGGAAAATTTAAATCGGTTAACAGAAAATGATGAACTGAAATTTGTCATCGGAAACCAGACTGACTATGAATTTGCACGTAACATTCTAAAAACTTACAAGCTGGTTTGCCCGAAGAATAGTAAAATCCATTTTTCGCCGGTTTACGGGAAAATACGTCCGGATCTGCTGGCCCAGTGGATATTGGCTGATCGTCTCAATGTCCGGCTGCAATTGCAATTGCATAAGTTTATTTGGGATCCGAATAAAAGAGGAGTGTAGGTTTGAGGGTTGGGTGGGCAGAATTGATCAATCCTGCGCCCAGTCTTCGACCTTTAAATCGGTAATTCGGCGAAATTCTTTAACGTTGTGCGTTACAACACAAAACTTGTTGGCAAGCGCGATGGCGGCAATTTGCAGATCTCTTTCACTGATCGGCTGCCCCTGCTTTTCGAGTGATGCCCGGATACTGCCGTATTTAAGCGCAGCCGATTCATTGAACGGATATATCTCCAACTGGGACTTTATGCGCTCGATTTTCAGCTGTCGTTCTTTTTTCCTGGTGGGCGATTTTTCGATACCATAATAGATTTCGGCCAGCGTAACCGTCGAGAGCGATAGATCGGATGGACTGAAGGTTTGTATTTTCTGAATGATGGCGGAGTCACCACGCATCCAATAGCTGACGATATTGGTATCCAATAGATACATGTGTGTTTGATTAATCCAGGGAGAAGTCTTTGGGGGGCAATGGGGCCGGCGTTTCAAACTGGGGGTCTGGCGTAAAAATGTCCCAGAATCCATCCGGCCACTTTGTTTTTTTAATTGGCTCCAGAATGACTTTCTCCCCCTGTTTTCGGATTCTGACCTCAGAGCCTTCGAATCGAAACGCTTTTGGCAGCCGAACCGCCTGGGATCTTCCATTCATGAAAATCTTGGCTACAGATTCCATAACCGTCACCTCTCTTTTCTTTCTTTTGATATATACTGATATATACTTTGGCTGGGGTTGTCAATATCCTATTTCCCAAGTCTGAGCTTGATCCATCCCTGATGCAGCCGGATACCTGAAACCGTTTTCCCGTCTCAACACCGATAAAAGCCGACATCGCTGGTCCGCCGCAACCGACCATCGCGCCCCGCACAAAACTATCGTTGTTATTAAAGTTCACTCATTACAACTACAATCCCGCTAAAATTTGTTTATAATAATTTTTGTTGCATTATCTTAACTAATAGTTGTATAGATCAAATACAAATCAAGCAGCCAAAGGAAGAAAAAATGGAAAACCAATTTCAGACATTTTTCGAACGTGTCTCCAGTGCCTTGGGCATCAAAAACCTTTCCGAGTTGGCTACCATTTTACGGGTCAACCGGTCTTCCATCACCCAGGCGCGTAAGAACAATTCCGTTCCTGCCAATTGGCTGCTGGCCCTTTTTCGCAGCCATGGGTTGAATCCCGACTGGTTGGAAGGCAGTCATGGACCGAAATGGCTTAAACCCGGCGATGCCGTCAGCGGCGACTTTTTCCCGGTGCCGAAGGTTCAGGCACGACTCTGTGCCGGTGCCGGATCCTTCGATGTGGGAAATCAAATTGAAGACCATTATTCATTTAAAACGGCGTGGCTGCAAAGCAAGGGGCCCAAAGACCGCATGGTTTTAATGGATGTGTTTGGCAACAGCATGGCGCCTGAGATTAAAGACGGGGATACCGTACTCATCGACCAGTCCCAGACAGACGTTTTTGCCGGCTCCATCTATGCCGTGGGTGTCGAGGATACGATCATGGTCAAACGGATCGAAAAACATCCACGAAAACTCGTTCTTTTAAGTGACAACAAAGAATATGCACCGATTTTTTTGTCCGATGAGGAGATGGATCGCGTTCGCATCATCGGAAAGGTTTTATGGATCTGCAGAGAGTTGAGGTGAAGACATGAATGAAACCGAGCAGATGGTCATGGGATTTCAATCCTCTGTGGCAAAATTGAATCATAGTCTTTCCTGTGTGGACAGATACACTCGATCCTTGCCTTTGATGGACGATTTTCAACTGCGGCGAGCGCTTTTATTTCGGCGCTGGGATGTGCATCGCTTCCTAAAGATCGTTTGCAGGGCGGCTGTGGAATGTCTGGCAATGGCCGGATGCGTGTTATCTGCCGCCTTGGCGACCCTGTTATTGGGTTTATAGCGCGTTCTTTCGCCTGAACACAATTTTGTTTGAACGCAGGATGTATTCAGTTGGGTGAGGCAAAACAACTGACAGCCATCGACTTCCCACCCTACCACCCAAACCGCTATCTTATCTAAGATTTAAAATTGTCATGCGGCTTGAAACGCGGCCAAAAGGTGTGTCCAATCGATTGAGACACTCATTGAGACACTCATTGAGACATATGTGTCGGTCATCGCAAAAGCGACATGATGATACGCTTTTGTGTTAACGCGTCAGTTATAGCAAAGGCAGACTTGCCGTAACAGCTTGAGAACATGGCCTTTCGAAGAATTGTGAGCCAAAGGATGCATGAAAACCCTCTCGACGTCAGTGCCGTTGGGATTTTACGGCATGGTTGGTGCATTTGCCGGTAGTCGTTATGCAAAAAGCCGCGGTTGAGTAATCGTTTTCAGGCCAAATGGCTGCCATGTATGACGAGGAATTCAGGATGTCGATTAGTAATCATTAAACTGTTCTAAAAAGGAGGCAACAAATGAAAGTCATCGTAACGTCGCAGTGTATGGGAGACCGGAATTGCAATAATCTTTGTCCTGAGGTGTTCGAATACAATGAGGATGAGTTGAAATCCACGGTCAAGTTTGAGGAAATACCAGAGCAATACAAGGAGGTTTGCCGCCGTGCCGCAGCTGAGTGCGGTGCTGACGCCATCGAAATCGTTGAGTGATGACCGGCAAATAACAGCATAACCGCATAGAGGAGAGATTACCTGAGTGGGAAAATTCAGAGAAAGCCAAACGGCAAAGAATTTACTAGTTTCCTATGCCTTTGAATCACAGGCAACGACGCGGTATATCTTTTTCTCCAACAAAGCGAAAGAAGACGGCTTTATTCAGATCGCCAACATTTTTAAGGAGGTCTCGGACCAGGAACTGGAACACGCTTTACGGTTTTTCAAGTTCTTTAATGGGGGCGATCTGGAAGTCACCGCCCGTTTTTTAACCGGTGTGGTGAAATCCACCTACGAGAACCTCATTGCTGCAGCCGATCTGGAAAAACACGTCCACACCGAATTGTATCCGGGATTCGCAAAAATGGGTCGCGAGGAAGGGTTTAACCGGGCCGCTGATTTTTGGGATGCCATTTCAGTGGCGGAAGCGCAGCATGAAAAAACTTTTCTGGCCCTTGCAGACAACCTTGAAACCGGTCGGACATTCAAAAGGAGCAAAGACCGGGTTTGGCGCTGCAGCAACTGCGGCTACATCCATAAGGGGGCCGGTGCCCCTGAAAAATGCCCTGCCTGTGTCCGGCCGATGGGCTATTTCGAGCTATTTGCCGAAGCCTGGTAGCGGATACCGGATGCAAGAAGATCCCAGGATCCCGTTATGATACGGATAGGGGGCAGGGATCCAAAAGTGGGTAAAAAGGAAAGGCTGCAACCGGGATCGATTGCAGCCTTTCTATTTTTTCAGCTTCGAATATTTAACGATCGGTTGACACGCGTCCGCGTTACTCTTCCTGCTCGGCCTTGATCTGTTCAATTACTTTGGTTGCAATCTGAGCCGGAACTTCGTCGTAGCGCAGAAATTCCATGCTGTACATGCCGCGACCACCGGTCATGGACCGCAAATCCGGTGCGTAGGTCTGGAACTCGGCCAGCGGCACCTCCGCGTTAATGACCTGATTTTTTCCGGCTGAATCCATGCCCAGCACACGACCGCGGCGGCTGTTCATGTCACCCATGATATCGCCCATATATTCGTCCGGGGTGACCACGGTAACTTTCATCACCGGTTCGAGCAACACCGGGCTGGCCTCCTCACAGGCTTTTTTATATGCCAGGGAACCAGCCACCTTGAAAGCCATTTCCGACGAATCCACGGCGTGGTAACTGCCGAAATCCACGGTGGCCCGGAAATCGACACAGGGGAATCCAATCAGCGGTCCCTTCTGGCATGCTTCCACGATGCCTTTTTCAACCGCCGGGATATACTGTTTCGGAATCACGCCACCCACGATGGCATCCACGAATTCAAAACCGGCACCCCGGGGAAGGGGCTCCATAACGATCCAGCAGTCCCCGTACTGGCCATGTCCACCGGACTGTTTTTTGTGTTTGCCCTGAACGCGGACTTTTTTCTTGATGGTTTCGCGGTAGGGAATTTTCGGGGTCTTCAACAGGACCTCGACATTGAACTTGCGTTTGAGCTTTTCGATGGTGCTTTCAATGTGCACTTGTCCCAGACCGGAAAGCAGGATCTCCTTGGTTTCGGCATTGCGCTCGAGTTTCAAGGATATGTCCTCTTCGAGAAGCTTGGTCAGGGAGATATAAATCTTGTCCTCGTCACCGGTCGCTTTGGACTCCAGAGCAAATGAAATCAAGGTCGGCATGGGCTCGGCACAGGTATAGCGGATCTTATTGCCTTCGTCGCATAGCGTATCACCGGTTTTCGTCTCTTTGAGCTTGGCCACGGCCACGATCGACCCTGGTCCGGCTTCGGTGGCTGGCTTCTGTTCCTTGCCGGCGATGGTGAGCAGCTGGTTGAAACGCTCGCGTGTCTCTTTGGTTGAATTGTAGAAGTTGCCGTCACCGCCCAGTTTTCCGGAAATCACCTTGAAAATGGTCAGTCGACCGGCGTAGGGATCGGCCACGGTTTTAAAGACAAATCCGGAAAAGGGTGCCTCAGGATCGCGCTCACGTTCGATGGCGTCATCGTTGGCCGGATTGACGCCTTGCTTGGGCGGCATCTCCAAGGGGGATGGCAGACAGGTGGCCATGAAATCCATGAGCAGGTCCACGCCGATGTTGTGGGTTGCTGATCCGCACAGAACCGGCGCGAAGGTACGTGACAGGATCCCCTTTTTCAGGGTGTCGCGAAGTTCCTGGTTGGAGATGGTTTCCCCTTCCAGGTAACGTTCGATGATCGCGTCGTCGGCCTCGGCCACGTTTTCGATCAGCGTTTCACGTTCGGTCTCCACGGCATCCTGCATGTCTGCGGGAATCTCGATTTCCGTGGCATTGCCACTGTCATCGTATTGGTAGGCCTTCATGCCAATCAGATCGACAATCCCGTTGAATTCGTCTTCGGCGCCAATGGGCAGTTGGAGAATTATCGGCTTGGGAGAAAGGCACTGCACCGCGTCTTCCAGCGCACGGGTAAAATCGGCCCGCTCCCGATCCAGTTTGTTGATGAAGATGGCGCAGGGAAGGTTGTAATCAGATGCAAATTCGGCCACCTGTTCGGTCTGGACCTTGACGCCATCAACGGCATCGACGACGATGAGAGCGGTTTCTGCGGCCTGCATACAGAGCTTGGCATCGGAGATGAAATTTTGGTCACCAGGGGTGTCGATCAGGCTGATGGTATGCTTTTTCCAAGGCAGTTGAAAAAAACCACTGGAAAGGCTGGCCTGCCGCTTGAGTTCTTCCGGTTCAAAATCCATCATCGTATTGCCGTCTTCCACACGGCCGATGCGCGTGGTCAAGCCGGCCTTGTTGATCATGATCTCCGCAAGTGATGTCTTACCTGCCCCCCCATGGGCAACCAGTGCAACATTTCTTAAGGTTTCGTTCATATGGCCCACTCAAGCTCCTCTCTCCATGGAATTTTCTGCACCTCTGGCAGAAGTGGTGTTAAAGCCGCTATTATTAAATTGGAAGCCCAAAAAAATCAAGCATAAAACCTGATTATAAATCGGAATTCATTCGCTTCAGCAGGATGATAAATTCCTGGTTGCCTTTGGGGCCAAGAATAGGGGAGGGCACAACCGGACCGCAGTAAAGCGACCGTTCGGAAAAGAAGCAGCGCAGATCATCGATGATCTCCTGGTGTAGCGCCGGGTCTTTGACCACACCGCCTTTGCCGACCTTTCCCTTACCGGCTTCGAACTGAGGCTTGATCAGAGCCAGAATCGACCCATCGGGTTTCAGGAACGGCACGATGGCAGGGACGACGATCTTCAGCGATATAAACGAGGTATCGATGGTGATCAGATCAATGGGAGCCGTGATCAAGGCGGGATCGATCTTTCGGATGTTGGTTCTTTCGATCACCACCACCCGTGAATCGTTTCTGAGCGACCAGGCCAGTTGACCATAGCCCACATCCACGGCAAAAACGCGGGCCGCGCCATGTTGCAGCAGGCAGTCGGTAAATCCACCCGTTGACGCCCCCACATCGAGGCAGATTATTCCCCCGCAGTCCAGGTGGGTTTCGCGAAGGGCCGCTTCCAGTTTGAGCCCGCCACGGCTGACATAAGGCAGGTCGTCGCCTTTGATGGCAACCTCACAGGCCACGGGAAACTGTGCGCCGGCTTTGTCGCAAAGCACCCCGTTGACCTGCACCCGGCCGGCCATGATCAGCGCTTTGGCCCTCTCTCTGCTCTGGCAGAGTTTTCTATCGACCAGTAGCGTATCGATTCGCTTTTTGGAGGTCACTGTGAAGCGCAGCCTCTCTATCAGCCGTCAGACCAAGGGCGGCCTGTACAATGGCCGTGGCATCCAGTTTGTATTTCCTGCGCAGCAAATCCTGGGGGCCGTGTTCGACAAATAAATCTTGAATCCCCAGGCGTCTGATCTCTGCATCCTGGATGCCGTGGTCACTGATCAATTCCAGGATCGCGCTGCCGAATCCACCCTGGATGGTGTTCTCTTCGACGGTAATGATCTTAC
Source organism: Desulfosarcina ovata subsp. ovata (assembly GCF_009689005.1). Taxonomy (NCBI): domain Bacteria; kingdom Pseudomonadati; phylum Thermodesulfobacteriota; class Desulfobacteria; order Desulfobacterales; family Desulfosarcinaceae; genus Desulfosarcina; species Desulfosarcina ovata. Next base: position 925,903 of record NZ_AP021879.1, read on the forward strand.
GGATGGATCGGGCCAGAGGAAGAATCAGCTCATCGTCAAGGGGCTTGACAAAGCGGGCATTAACCACCGTTGCCCGGATGTGGTGGTTCTGCCGGAGCAGGGCAGCGGCGCACACCGCCTCATCGACACTGCTGCCGATGGCCAGAATCAGCAGGTCATCTCCATGTTCCATGATCTCCCCTTTACCGATGGGCAAGATCCGGAAGCCGTCGTCCAGATCCACACCGGTCCCCCGCCCGCGGGGATACCGGATGGCAATCGGTCCGTCGTGCTGAACCGCCGTTGCCAGCATGTGGCGAAGTTCGTTTTCATCCCTGGGGGCCATCACCACCATGTTGGGGATGGTGCGCAAAAAAGAGACGTCAAACAGGCCGTGGTGGGTCGGTCCATCCTCACCGACGATGCCGCCGCGATCCAGGGCGAAAACCACCGGCAGACGTTCGATACAGACATCGTGAAGGATCTGATCGTAAGCCCGCTGCAGAAATGTGGAATAGATGGCCACCACCGGACGGAAGCCTTCGGTGGCCATGCCGGCAGCAAAAGTGACCCCATGCTGCTCGGCAATGCCGACGTCGAAGAACCGTTCCGGATAGGCCTTGGCAAAAGGCACCAGACCGGTGCCTTCGGGCATGGCCGCGGTCACCGCGATGATGTGCGGATTGGTTTCTGCCAGGGCCACCATGGTGTTGCCAAAAACCTCTGTGTAAGTGGGCACATTGGTCGTTTTCTTCCGGCAAATCCCCGTGTCCACATCAAAGGAACCGACCCCATGAAAATAGACCGGATTATCTTCCGCCTGCCGGTACCCCTTGCCCTTTTTGGTAATCACATGGAGCAGTACCGGCTCATCCATCGTTTTGATATTTTTTAAAATATCGATCAAATGATCCAGATTGTGGCCATCAATGGGCCCGAAGTATTCGAAATTAAAGGCCTCGAAAAGCATTCCCGGGGTAACGAAGGTTTTAAAGGACTCTTCACTGCGCTTGGCGAACTGGTAAACATTTTCACCGATGCGGGGCAGGGACTTTAAAAATTCGCCGAACTCCTTACGCAGCGACTGAAGCTTGGATGCCGAAAAAGTACGGCTGAGCAGTGAAGAGATGGCGCCCACGTTGTGGGAAATGGACATCTCGTTGTCGTTGAGGATGACGATCAGGTCTTTGTCCTTATGGGTATCTCCGGTCTGGTTCAGGCCTTCGTAAGCCAGACCGGCCGTCATGGAACCATCGCCGATCACCGCCACCACCTTTGCCGAATCCTCTTTGAGCCGCTTTGCGCAGGCGATCCCCAAACCGGCTGAGATGGAGGTGCTGCTGTGTCCGGTCGTAAAAGGATCGTAGGGGCTTTCACTGCGTTTGGTGAATCCGGACAGGCCTCCATGTCGGCGCAGGGTAGGGAACAGTTGACGGCGTCCGGTCAGCAGTTTGTGCGCATATGTCTGATGGCCCACATCCCAGAGGATCTTGTCCCGGGGGGTATCGAAAACATAGTGCAGTGCAATCCCCAGTTCGACGGCACCCAGACTGGACGCCAGGTGACCGCCGGAATCGGAGACCACGTTGACAATGGTATTGCGGATCTCTTCGGCCAGATCGGGCAGCACCACCCGCTTCAGCTTTTTCAGATCATCGGGTGAATTAATGGTATCGAGAATCATGGTGGATGGAGACAAGGTCCCAACTCCCGGATTTTATCGTTTCCGTTCGATCACATACCGTGCGATGGCACGTAGGGAATCAGCCTTACTATCAAAAATATCAAGCGCATTCAAGGCCTTGTTGATCAACTGGTCGGCAAATTGTTCCGCCCCGGCAAGCCCGAGGAGCGCTGCATAGGTGTTTTTCCCGCGCATTTGATCCGTACCGGTTGATTTTCCCAGCAGGAGCGGGTCACCCTTGACATTAAGGATGTCGTCGGCCACCTGAAACGCCAGGCCGATATTCCGGCTGTAGGTCTGAAGGGCCTGTTGGACATCCTGGGACGCGCAGCATACCGTGGCGGCCGATGCGACCGACACTTCGATCATTCTGCCTGTTTTCAGACGGTGAAGGGTTTTCAGCGAGTCGGTGTCGATGGCGATGCCTTCAAAGGCTATGTCACGCATCTGCCCTTCGATCATTCCCCGGTAACCCGCCGCGGCAGCCATCTGGGCGATAACCGTCGTCCAGCGTACGGGATCGCCGTTACTGCTGCGGCTGGCCGTATCCGCCAGAATTTCGAAGGCCAGAGTCAGCAGCGCATCACCGGCCAAGATGGCGGTGGCTTCATCGAATTTGACATGGCAGGTGGGATTCCCGCGCCGCAAAACATCATTGTCCATTGCCGGCAAATCATCATGGATCAGCGAGTAGGTATGAATGCATTCCAGAGCGCAGGACAGGGGTAATACCGCCTGCCGATCACCGCCAAGCGTTTCGGCCGCAGCGATACACAGGATCGGGCGCAGCCGCTTTCCGCCGGCCATCACCGAATAATGCATGGCCTGACCGATCCGTGTGCTTGTCGAACCGTCCTCCAGGTAACCTTGCAACGCTTCATCCACCAACTGCCGCAACGTTGACAGATACTTTTTCAGATCGAAAATGCGCGTTCCCATTTCTGTCAGCTTTCCAGATCATCAAACGGTTTCTCAACAATTTCGCCGTCCGCGTCGGCCATCAGGAGATTGACCCGTTTTTCAGCTTCGTCCAATGTTTCCGTGCAATAGCGTGACAGCTTGATGCCGGCTTCAAATTTTTCCAGAGCCTTTTCCAGCGGCAGGTCGCCGCTTTCCAATGCCCGTACAATTTTTTCCAGGTCATTGAGTGCTTTTTCAAAGCTGGGTTTTGCTTTTGGCGCCATGGATACCGCCTTTCCTCTATTCAGGCAGCCCCGCCTGATTGGTTAACCGGTTGATTTCTTCTCTTTTACCGTAACCGTCAAACTGCCGCTGCCCAGCAAGATGTCCAATTGCTGATCAAGTTTGACGGCGGTTGCCTGGCGGACGATCTTTTTTTGGGGAAGGGTGCGCGTAATGCTGTACCCCCGTTTCAAGATCGCCATGGGATTCAAGGCGTTCAGCATGTCACGGTTTGCAGAAATGGCGGATTTTCGCGTATCCAACATGGACTGCAGATGGACTATCAAAGCTTCCGCCGAATGATGGACCCGCTCCCTGAATGCCTGCACGGCAAACAGGGGGCTGATGCGGACCAGCATGTCGTGACGGAATTCGGCATGCTCTTTCCGCCGACGAATGGTCTCGCGAATGGAACCGGCCATCCGCAGACAATAATCGTCGAGTCGCATGCGCATGTCCTGTAGCCGACGCTTGGGATGAACAATTCGATCATTTAGCGAGTCTATTTGTTTAATAAGTATTTTAAGTTTGTTATTTATTGTTTGATAAAGTTTTTCTTTAATTGTTGAAATTTGTATTTTGAGTTCCGCTTTGGCAGGCACAACGATCTCAGCAGCAGCCGATGGTGTCGGCGCCCTGAGATCGGCAACAAAATCGGCAATCGTAAAATCGGTTTCATGCCCAATGGCGGATACCACCGGAATGTGCGAAGCGAAAATGGCCCGGCCCACGGCCTCGTCGTTAAAGGCCCGGAGATCCTCAATGGATCCGCCGCCCCGCGCCAGCACGATCACATCGGTTGTGGCCAAATCGTTCAGCAGGTGAATGGCCCGGACCACTTCAGCCGGCGATCGTTCCCCCTGAACGCTGACCGGCACCACCTCCAGTGGCAGATTGTCGAAACGCCTTTGGGCAACCTGGATAAAATCCCGCACGGCTGCACCGGTTGGCGAAGTCACGATGCTGACTTTTTTGGGCACCACCGGTAACGCCAGTTTGTGTTTGGCGTCGAACAATCCTTCGTCAGCCAATTTTTGTTTCAGTCGTTCAAAGGCGATCTGCAGCGCGCCAACACCTTTGGGTTCCATGTATTCGAAAATAACCTGATAGGCACCGCGCGGTTCGTAGACGCTGAGCCGCCCCAGCCCGATGACGGAAAGTCCGTCTTCGGGCCTGAACTTCAGCGCCTTTGCCTGGTTGCGGAAAAGCACCCCGCTGATCTGGGAACGGTCATCCTTGAGCGTAAAATAAGCGTGTCCGGAAGATGGGATTCTAAAGTTGGATATTTCCCCTGATATCCATATGAAAGGAAAATTATCTTCAAGTATTCGCTTAATGTTTTGATTCAGTTCGGAAACCTCGAACACGTGGCGCTGTGCCTGGCCCCGAGAATCAGTGGTGTTATTCATGGATGTGCCGCAATGGTGCTGACGTGGCCTCGGATAAAATGTTTACCATATTTACAACGTCCGATAAGATATATTATGTTAAATAGTAAATCGAGAATTAAATCGTGTCTGTTCCGGCCGGCCGCTTTTTTGCATATTTGCTGATCATTTCCCGCACCGCCGGAACAATGTAAAGATTCTCGTGCGGCAGTTGGGACAACGCTTGTGCGAGCACTCGGGTTTTTCTGTTAAGCGTAATATTTTTATCAATGATGCAGTGCATGTTTCCTTTAATAATACAGAATCCGCTTTTCACCGGGATTCCGGTGCTGCGGAAACTTTGTTCGGAAACCGTTACGCCCAGTTTTTCAGCCAGATCTTTGAGTTCCTGATAAATCTGTTCCGGTTTCATGGCAAGGCTTAAATTATATCCCGAATGTCATCTTTTCCGAACGCTTATTATCAGCTTTACGCTTGAAAATAAAGAAGCCTGTGTTATATTCCCGATAGCTTAAATATGGATCGAACCCATTAAAATTAAAACGATACGGAGGATTTCGATGCAGTCGATTCCAATGCAGGGAACCCAGGCTCAAGTAAGAGTCAACGCCTTTGTTCAAAGTGTTTACAACTGGATGGCCATTGGCTTGGCGCTAACCGGGGGCGTGGCGTGGTTTGTGGCCCACAATGAACCCATTTTGCGTTTTGTCTACCAGGCGCGTTGGCTGTTCTTTATTGGTGAAATCGCTCTGGTCTTTATGCTTGCCGGCCGTGTTCACAAAATGAAGGCATCCACGGCAACCGGAATGTTCATGTTTTATGCGGCCTTGAACGGCGCGACAATGGCATTCATTTTTCTCGTCTACACCATGTCGTCCATTGCCTCGACGTTTTTCATCTGTGCGGGAACCTTTGCCGCCTGCAGTGTCTTCGGCTGGGCCACCAAGCGGGATCTGACCGGTCTTGGTAATTTCATGTTCATGGGGCTGATCGGCATTCTTATCGCGTCAGTGGTCAACATCTTTCTAAAAAGCCCAGGCATGCAGATGGTAATCAGCTATATCGGTGTGCTGGTTTTCACCGGCCTGACCGCCTACGACACCCAGAAACTGAAAGCCATGGCCAATTCCCAGCCGGCCGGGCTCGATGCCGCCGTGGTCAGAAAAGGCGCCATCATCGGTGCGCTGACCCTGTATCTGGATTTTATCCTGATGTTCCAGTATCTGCTGATGATTTTCGGCGGCAATCGCGACTAAATAAAAAAAAGCCCCTGAATCCGGCAATGCCGGATTCAGGGGCTTTTTTTTATTTCAAAGTTTTGAGTATATGCTTTTTTGATTATCCCAACTGCTGTGCCACAACATCGGCGATGCCTTGGCACAGAGATCTGGTTTCCTCCTGAGTGGGCCCCTCGACCATCACCCGGCACTGCGGCTGGGTGCCGGAATATCTTACCAGGACCCGTCCATGCTCCCCCAACTGTTTTTCAGCAGCTTCAATTTCCCGGACTACTGGGTTAAGCGAATCCAGTGGCGGTTTGGAGCGGACGTCCACATTGATCAGACATTGGGGAAAGGTTGTCATAACCGTGGCCAACTCGGATAGGGTCTGTTTTGAAGATTGGATGACCGCCAACAGGTTCAATGCCGCCAGCATGCCGTCACCGGTGGTATGTTGATTCAAAAAAATCAGATGCCCGGAGTCTTCACCGCCCAGAACCGCTCCCGCCTTGACCATTTCTTCCATAACATAACGGTCGCCGACGCCGGCTTTGATATGCCGGATACCCATCTTTTTCAGAGCCACACCGAAACCCAGGTTGCTCATCACCGTCGACACCACTAACGAATTTGAAAGCGCACCCCTTCCCTTCATCCAGCGGGCGCAGATGGCCATGATCTGATCCCCGGCAAGCACATAGCCGTTTTCATCGACCACGATCAGCCGGTCGGCATCGCCATCAAAAGCCAGTCCCAGGTTCGCATGTTCGGCGACAACCCGCTGGGCCAGGATCTCCGGATGCTGGGATCCGCAGTTATCGTTAATGTTGGTCCCATCCGGCTCACAAAAAAGAGCGATGACATCAGCGCCCAGTTCTTCGAAAAGTTTAGTGGCGATGCCACTTGCCGCCCCGTTGGAGCAGTCGATGACCAGTTTCAGGCCGATTAATGAACCGTCAGATGTAAATTTGCCACGCAAAAATTGGGTGTAGTGTTGCCGGGCCAATTCAAGATCATGGATGGTTCCTGTTTGGCGGATCGCTGCACTTTTCTCGCAAAGTGCCCCACTTTCCAGAATCAATGCTTCGATGGCGCGCTCATCCGTATCGGAGAGTTTGAATCCATCGGCTTGAAACAGCTTGATGCCGTTGTCGCCAAAAGGGTTGTGTGAGGCGGAAATCACGATGCCGGCATCATACCCGCCGTTTGCTGTCAGGTAGGCCACACCGGGGGTGGGCATGACACCGGCCAGCCACACCGAGCCCCCCATGGAGCAGATGCCGGCTGCCAGCGAAGAGGCCAGCATGCTTCCGGAGATGCGCGTATCGCGTCCGATCAGAAATCGTCCGGTGTTATTTTTTTGATCACCAAAAAATGCAGCGATGGCCCGTCCCGCCTTTAATGCGGTTTCACAGTCCAGGGGGTATTGATTGGCCACGCCCCGGATACCGTCGGTCCCGAACAGTTTGCCCATTATGGCCCCCCTTTTTTAAACAGCCAAACATCGAAATCGGACTCCACCAATTTTAGGAAGTGCTTGTCATTTGTTATCATACCCGTTGCACCGCCTTCCACAGCCGTCGCCGCATGTATGGCATCCGGTGTGCGAAGACCGTGAAGCGCACGCAAGCGTGCGGCTGCAATTGAAATTGGTGTTGTCATGGGCAAAACCGTCAGATTCGGGAAATTGCTTAGCACCCGAACAATGGTATTCGCACGCCGTTGTTCGTTCGCACGAAAAGCCGGGACGAGGAGTTCGGAAAAGACGAGCGACGAGACAATCGCCGATATTTCACCCCTTTCAACCAACTGAAAGAATCTCTTTGCCGGGTGGTAGAACGTTGGGTGACGTTCAAGAAAATAGATCAGTGTTACGGTATCGATTCCGTAACTTAGGGTTCAGTCAGAAATAAGTTCACATTTTAAAAGTTCTTCCCATCTCATAGCTTCTGCTTTTGCTGTTGGACATGAGGGCTTGATCGTATAGTTCCAATTGCCCAATTCCTTGTTCTTTGAAATATTGAGGCTTTTGAATTCCTTGTCTGGGACTTTTATCCCTTTGGCATATTCTCGCTCGTCAAAATATGCCTTGATTTGAAGCCCTGTTTCGGTATCGGTATCATTAATAAAATTGAGCATGATATCAAAACTTTCTAAAGGTATCCCGGCCCAATTTTTACTGATTTCGCTAAACATTCGATGCTCCACCGGGTTCCATTTGCTTGCTCCTGTCGGATAGTGCGAAACCGAAATTTCAAGACCATGCCCGTCGGCAAGCCGGTGCTGAAGAAACTTTTTAAATGCACGTGGCCTGGCTCCATTGCTTCCGCCGCTGTCGGCTAAAATTAGAACGCGTTTGGACCTTGGATATTGATGCTTGCCAGAACTCTGCCACCAAGTAGTGATGGCGTTGACCGCAAATTCAGGTGTATCTGCCGACTTTCCGATCACCACCACACCTTTGTTGAGCCCGACGTCATAGATGCCATAGGGGGAAGCTATACCCAATGCCTCGGATCGGAAGTCGTGATCTTTGACCTTGGTGGCTTCGTCGCACCACACGCGACCATTATTTTTGAACAAGCCGATCAATTCCTTCTTTTTCGTGTCCACGCTGATGATCGGATCTCCTGTCGCGCTGAAGTTTTCCCGAAGGCGCTTGATGATGTCGAACTGCTTGTCTCTGTCTGGATGCGATCCGGCCGAAAGGGCTTTGTTGTTGGCCTTCAATGAATAATCGAGCTCGTCTAATAGTCGCCGAACGGTTGCCGCCGACACGCGGATATCGAGACGTCTTTCAAGCAAGCGGGCTATCTTTGCCGGGGTTTGACGGGTCCATTTTCTCCCCGTGATCGGGTCTCCGGCGGTGTCGTATTCCAAAAGATTTCTGATCTCCTCGATCACTTCCGGTGTTTTTTTTCCACAGGTTTTCTACCGGCCCCTTTCTTGCGGGTGCGATCGACAACAATGTCTTGGTCAATGAGTTCCCGGCGGCCCTTGGCAACGGTTTGAGGATGCAGCCCCAGCAGATCCGCAATGCGCAGATCACCTCCATGACCCAGTTTTAACGATTCAAGTCCGGCGAAAAGTCGCCGCTGCTGTTCATCAAGAATGCTGACGAATAAGATAATCGCTGCTTTGACTTCGTCCGAAAAGTCTTCGGTATCCGAAAGCTTGACCCGACGAGCCAGCAATTGTTGCCTGCGCATAGAAGCATCGGCTGCGCAGTACAGGTAAACGCCGGAGACTTTTTTCCTATCGATTTTGCCTTTTTTTATCAGACGTAAAAGCGATTCCTTAACACTAACGGCCAACAGCGCTTCAAGTTCTTTGGCAAAAAAACCTGCTTCCGATCCTGCTATCAAGTGCTCAAGAGTTGAAAGCAGGTTGCCATGCTGTGAAAAGCATACAGACAAGTGACACCATAGGCCGTTGTCGTCGAACTTGGCGACTTTATCCAGGGTGTAGTATCTGCCCCCATGTGAGTAACTTGATCGATACGACAATTGTTTAAGTTTTCTAAAAGCCGTCATATCGACATCGGTGCCGAGCACTGTCTTAATCTCTTTTAACGTGCTGATTTTTTGACGTATTAAAAACTGCTCCAGGTCTTTTGATTGATATTTTTGAATGTTCATAATGTTATAGTGTCAACTTTAAATTGTTATATAGTTGACACTATAACATTTAAACCGCAGAGCGTCAAACAATCAAAGTCCTGTAACGCACCATATTTTAATAGTTTATTGTCGCAAACAATATTTTTAATAGATATTTGGATAAATTTAAAATGTTAGCATATCACCTTAATAGACGAAGTTATTTATAGGCTGTTCCTTAGGCCACGCGGAAGTCTTTCCGGTCTTAATTCCATTGATCCCGGGATTTATTGAGTTCCTCTTCGTATCCGCGCCAAATTTCCGATCCGCATGCATCGAGGGCCTCGGTCGCTGAAACGGCAGCTTTGACGATCACGATTTCATTGTCCCGGATGGATATTTCCAATTCGTCGCCCGGCTTTATTTGAAGCTTTTTTCTTATTGCTGCCGGTAAAACGATCTGGGATTTGCTGCTGACTCTGGCAAGTGGCATGTGCTCGACCTCCATTTTGTCTTAGGCGATTTCTGTCAAAGAATATACCCGCCTGCTTGTCTTTTCATCGGTCTTCTGCGTTGGGCTTTTCCACACATAGCCCCACTATGCGTAAAAAAGCCCGCCTTGAATACGAATGAAAATCCTGGCGCAGCCTGGTATATTCTTTTCCGCCAATCGCCTTACCAGAAAGTAAAGCGATCTAATCGCGGTGTCAAGCATTCTTTCCCATTGAGTAGTACCGGCCCCGCTATCCAAGTGACGGAAAAAGTGATCGCATTTCATCCACAAGATGATCGACAATACTCTGGAGCCAGGCTGAGCCAATATTCTGTTCCCGTCCATCGAGATCCAGGATTACATCAAGATAGGAACCGTTTGTCGATAGGCGTTTTTGTTCGATCAGAGCGATGAAATCGTTACTGCCCTGCTCGTCGATTTCACGCAAAACCGTTTCGATGACGCTGTCGATTTCATTTCGTTTGGCATAAAGATCATCTTTTTGAGCCAGTAGGGCGGCGGATGCGCCCTCCCCTGCATGACGGCGATACAGACCGGCGGAAGCTTTCAATTTTTCGCAGAAAGCATAAAATCGCCTTACCCGTTCAAAAATAGCCATCTTGAGTATATCGACGAGGCCGTGGAACAGTGCATCCGGGAAACGATTCCCGACAAACTGTTTGCGGACATGTTTGTACCAGGCCATCAGCGCCACCAGGTTGCCCAGGTAGATAAAATTGTTCATCGCCTGGCGCTTGACACTCCGGTAGATACCGGTGGTGTAAGGCACGCTCCCGCCCCTGCCCCCGCCTTCGAATACCAGCCGATCCGGTTTGAGCTGATCCTTGCGATAAATCGATCCAGCAGCGATGACCGTGCCATAGGCGATGCGGCAAGGACCGACCAGACCGCCCTGCCCGCCCAGGAAAATGGGTGCCTGATTCAGCATGACGCCACCCGGTACGTCGCCAATCAGCGATGCCGTGGCCTTGTCCTGGTTAGGGGTATAGTTGAAGTGGATGTAGGAGCTGCCCACCTCGCTGTGATTTTTCCGGCTGGTGCCGCCCGCCATAAAGCAGTCGCAGAAATTGATTAGGCTGCCCAGGGTGACGAAGGGAAAGAGGATCGTCTGTTTCAGACCGACGGTATGGGCAATGCTGGCCTGCTCCTCAAAAATGGTCCCGGCGCGCACATGGGCACCAAAACCGGCCTCGGCACCTTCCAGAAAAACGGCGTTTTCGAAATAACCGCCTTTCAGTTTGACATGGGGACCGACGTAGCAGTTTTTGATGGTGACGGGAGCTTCGTATCCCAGTTGGACGCCCTCGCAGATCAGGGTTTTTTCGCCGAAAATTTTGCAGCCGGTGTGAATGGCAACGCCTTTGGCTTTGATACGATCAAATTCGACATCGTCTCCGATCCGCACACTTTCCGGGTTGGTGATCTGTACGCCCTTTTTGATCAAACGGTCAATCATCGCGGCCCGTTTTCTCCTCACTCTATTTACAATCGACGTAACGTTTGGAATAGGAAATGATTTGATCAACGCTTTTCAGCAGCACCGGTGCCAATTCCAAAACACTTTCAAAGATTCGGTAGATTGTTTCGGATTTATACTCGTGGGCAATTTCGTTTCGAAGCAACCGAATTTGAATGAAATCCTCCGCGTTATCAATCAGCCCTTTTTTTTCAGCCCGGTTGATGCGATCGCGGACGGTTCCGGGTGCTTCCAGCTCCAGTACATCGAAATATCTGAAAATTTTTTGGATGACGATATCACTGAGCCTGGCGAATCTTCCGGTCAGTGCCTCGAAGCTTTCCAACGCTTCATTGGACAGCCCCGACTGTACACCGATCCGGGCACACTTTTCATAGGAATATGCCAACACTTCACAAGCGTTGTTTAACTCCTTTAATTCTTCCTGCATGGCTGCTTTTACATTTTTCAATTCAGCCGAACCCCCGTATCCAAGGCGATTTTGACAAAGGGATCGCTCTCGTCCCTTGCAATGAGCAAATCGATTTTTTGATCTTCCATGGTTTCGAATAAATTGGCTTTAATTTTCAGCTTGTCCTTGAACGTCAGACAATCGGATAAAATCAGGATGTCAATATCCCCACCCTTTTGCCGGTCATCAACTCTGGATCCGAACAGATAAATCCGTGCCTTTGCATCCAGGTTGAGCACCGCACCGACGATGATTTTTTTTTCCTCCGAAGACAATCGCATGTTTATTTACGTTGGCATCATCCGTTTTCGTTTAAACCATGGGAATTTTTTGCCGCTCCAGATCGACGTCCTTCAGACGAATTAAAAATGATTTCAAAAACAATCCATTGTCACGACAAACCCGTGCTGCGTCGCAATAGGTGGCATTTGGCTACAAAACGCCAGCTCACTTTGAATAGATCATGAAATCAACAGACAGCTTCATCATCCGACATCTTATATTCGGGAACAATTTCTTTTAGGATGTTTTTTATCCCTTGGGCATTGTGACTGCCTGCCTGTAAGCAGAGTTCTTGAAGCTTTTCATCAAACCATTTGATATCAAAAACATTCGATCCGTTTCTTAACACAAGAATTTTTTTATGATCGGTTTTGACAATTCCTTCCCCCTCAGTAATCAATTCTTCATATAGCTTTTCACCTGGACGAAGGCCTGTAAATTTGATTTCTATTTCCTTATCTGGAATTTTCCCAGACAACTTGATTAGATCCCGAGCCATGTCTACAATTTTAATAGGCGTTCCCATCTCAAGGATGAAGATTTCACATTTATCCCCCATGGTGAAAGCCTGTAAAATTAATTGCGCAGCCTCTTCGATGGTCATAAAGTAACGTGTGATTTCCGGATGGGTGATGGTGACCGGCCCCCCTTTTCTTATTTGTTTAAGAAATAGGGGAATTACCGATCCAGAGCTTCCGATGACATTGCCAAAGCGAACCGCCATGAATTTTGTCTCGCCGCAATTTTGGAATTGAACGATCTTTTCTGCCACACGTTTTGAGGCCCCCATAATGTTGGTAGGCCTGACCGCCTTGTCTGTCGAAACAAGAACGAATCGTTTCACTTTATGTTTTATTGCCGCCCCAACCATTGTATTCGTACCGATTATGTTTGAGAATACACCCTCCCAAGGATTTCTTTCCACGAGGGGAACGTGTTTATACGCTGCTGCATGAAAAATGACATCAGGTGAGTATTTTTTAAGTATAGCATCTACTAATTTTTTGTCCTGAACCCGTCCAAGCACGGCACGATACTTTACATAAGTAATAACATGCTTCAATTCCATCTGAATGGCATACAGATTCGACTCGCTTGCATCAAAAAGCACAACCAATGCTGGCTTATACTTGCAGACCTGCCGGCATAATTCGGATCCAATCGATCCGCCGGCACCGGTGACTATGATTACTTTCTCGGTTAGCAGTTCAGAGATTTTATCATTTTCAAGTTCGACAACCGGCCTTCCAAGAAGATCCTTGTAAGATATATCACGAACCGACTTGATGCTAACCTTGCCGTCGATGATTTCACTCAAACTGGGCAATGTTCTGTATTTAACATTTGTGCTCTCGCACATCTGGACGATTTTCCGCATAGCCTCGGCGGTTACTTGGTGAATGGCAATTATTATCTCATCAACCTTCAGTGTATCGATAACTTCCGGTAACGCATTTATTTTCCCGACAATCTTTACACCATGGAGAATCATTCCATTTTTCTTTTGATCGTCATCCAATAATCCGACAATTTTATAATTTAGCGATGGATTATCTTTGATTTCTCTGATAATTCTCTCAGCCGCATCACCAGCGCCGATGATCAATATTCTTTTCTGTTTGCTTTTTCCATCTCTTAACAATTGAACTGTTCCCGTTGAACCGATCAAAAGAATTCTAATGGCCAGACGACTTCCACCAATAAAAATCAAAGAAAAAATTGCATCAATAACAAAAACACTTCGGGAGAACCCTTCAAATCGACTGAGCATGAGTAGTGTTATTATGATTACAGCCGAACTGATTAATATTGCCTTTGTAACGTTCAGAAGATCCACAATACTTGTGTATCGCCACATCCCCCTATATAGATTGAAAAAATAAAATACAATCAACTTAAAAATTAAAATTGGAAATATCGTTTGTTTAATGATTGTTATCTCTTCTATCCCAATTTGCCCTTCGAACCGGATTGCATAGGCGATAAGATAGGAAAGTGTAAGCAGTACAATATCCGACAAGACCAGCACATAAAAATTCTTACTGGAAGCTAACCTGTTCATATTGTTTGTTATTCCTAATTTCTTATTTTTTTATGACTTTTGGCTTTTATTTCTTCATATCTCACGCCCAATTTCTTCCGAATGATATAGTTTGCGATGATAAATACAGCCAAAAAACAACTTAGTATTAGGATCACATAAGAAACACCGAAAGGTCTGGTAAACAATATAGAAAGCCCTACAATCAACTGCAACAATCCATAGCCTATGGAAACCTTCCAATGTTCAATACTCATCTCATTTGCCAACAACTGATAAAAGTGTCTCCTGTGGGCTTTAAAAAAATTTTCTCCGTCCTTCAGGCGGATTGCCATTGTAACAAATTCATCTGCATAAAACGGAAACAAAAAACCGGTAAGACATACAAAATCAAGAAAATTGTCAGAAAGCATAACTACAAACGAGGAAAAAACAAATCCAATCAAAATACTACCGACATCCCCCATAAATACTTTAGCTTTTGGAAAATTGAAAGGCATAAAACCAAGGCATGAAAAAATAATACTTACCGACAATATTGTTAATTTGTTATTACTATGAGAATCAAGATTATAATATGTAAGCAGACTAAATCCTACTATAGCTGTAATGGCAGCAATACCGTTAATGCCATCCATAAAGTTATACCAGTTGGTAGTAGCGACAATAAACAAAACAAAAAAAAGAATGGCAGGTATAGGGTAAGAGGTATGAGTATATTGGTGAGAAAAAACTAAAAAAATGATTGCCGAAATAAACTGAACAGTCAGGCGAAGTTTTGGGGATATCTCTTTTCGATCACCCAAAAGGCTTATAAAAGAAAGGGCGGTTGCCGCTCCCCAAAAAGCAGGAGTTATCTTGGCAGATATGGAGGAAATAACAATTGCAGCCAATATACCAATTCCACCACCTTTTGGAATAACTCCTTTATGCGAACTCCTATCATTTGAATGGTCTAAGAGATCAATGGTGCCTGCATACCGCAATATTAACCATGCCCCCAAACTTCCTAAAAAAATATATATAAGAAGCAAAAATAATATCATTGAAATCTTCGATCAACTATTGTTCGATAGAACTGAACTTAAATTGTGTTTATGTTTAAATCCCGTTTGCAGCATCCGGGTATTATCAAAAACTAAACTATTGGCAACTTTTGAATAGCACGAGTGAAACCATAATTTTTGTTTCCTAAAAAATATTCCTGCTAAACGAGTTAGTAACCAAACCATAGATAAGGGCATAGGAATTACAGGTTTATAGCTGTAAATCTTATTCTTTTTAAAAACTTGAATAATATCATAAAAGGAGTAAGGACAATCATCACTCATGTTTATTATATCTAGGCTGCGATCATCGTCTCGTATCTGAAGTGTATATTCTATAAAATCTAAAATGTTAGGCTTTGCAAGTGCAGACATCGTCTGCTGTCCGTTTCCAAACATAACATAGAAAATTTTTTTTGGTCCGAATATACGTCTTTCCAGATTTAATCGAAAATTTTTGTCATATACGGGTGATAGGCGTAGAATTGTAAGTTTATGAATCAATCCTTTTTCATATAAATCTATAAGACGATACTCTGCATCCAACTTGCTTAAAGCATAATCACTTGAGGGATTATATTTGGAATCCTCACAAACAGGCTGTATCAAGTCTGTTTCACCATAAACGGAAATTGTAGATAAAAAAATGAAGTGAAGATTATTATTAACGGCAGCAAGTGATGCTATCTTCTTGGTGGCTTCGCTGTTGACGTGCATATACGCAGTTTTATCAACTGAACCAACTTTTTGATGGGCAATTCCAGCACAATGAATAACAATATCAGGGGTGTATATTTTAAATAACAAAGAGATGGCTTCCATGTTTGTAATATCAATACTCTCCCAAACACTGTTTTCGTTCTTTAAAGGTGGTTTGCACTGATCCAAACAAATCATCCGATATGTACTGGATAATCTCTCTACTAAAGCAGACCCAATAAACCCTGCGGCCCCGGTTATCAGGATTTCGTTATTATTCATTTATTATTTTCTATTTTATAGTTAAAGAAAGGATGAGATGGTGATATTGTTCGGCTATGTGATCACGGGAATATCTCTCTTCAACATATTTACGGCCTGATAAACCCATACTATTTACTTGGCCACGATTTTTTTCGGCAGCTAAAATTGTTTTAGATAAATCATCGGGTGATCCGGCGTTAACAATATAGCCACAATGAGCTTCTTTAATTAAATTGGCCAGATCTGATTCCGGTTTGGTTAATGCCAGAACTGTGCGACCACAAGCCATAATACGGTAAACCTTGGATGGTATTGCTGCATCGGTTATCTCCTTCAATTGAGGAACGAGCGAAAGATCGGAAGACGCATATATTTGAGGCATTAAGGAATACGGTTGATAATCAAGAAATGTAAAGTTATTTAAAGATAATTCTTTTACTTTATTTTTCAGGCGGCCACTTAAAACTCCATCACCTAACATCAAAAAATGAATATTTTGATTTTGTCGCAAAATATCAGCGCATTCAATAAAAGTCTCAAGATCCTGCCCTGTACCCATGTTACCGGCATAACTGACAACGAATTTATCAGTTAAATTGTTTTTTTTGCTGAAATCATTTTTTTTAGGTTGAGGAAACAATTCACCGGTATCAACAAAGTTTGATATGAGATGCACTTTAGAAGCACTCACACCCTTTTTTAAAATTACTTTAGCCATGTTCGGTGCAATCACAGTCAGGGCCTTTGATTTTTTATACACAAACTTTTCCAGTGCATAAAGGATAGCGATAATAGGCTGATTTTTGATCACGCCTAGCTTGATAGCATAATCAGGATAAATCTCCTGCACGTTGTATATAAAATTACATTTATGAATAAGAGAAAATAAATAGGCATTTATCCCCATTGTAAGGGGGGGTGAGGGGACAATTAACATATCAGGATTCTTTAATAATTTTATGCTGGCAATCGTGTTTAAAAAATGAAAATTTAACCATGCCAAGAGTCTAACCAACACATTAGGCCCTTTTTTCAGCATCAATATATGATAAACTGGAATTCCATGATAATCACTTTTCTGTATTAACTTGCCAAAAAAGTTGCTTATTGGTTGTTTTGTCTCTGCTTTCAGGTCTCTGTTATAATGAGGGGTTGTTGTTATTACGTTTACGTCATGACCATATTTCTTCAACTCAATCGCCAACTCTCCCATTATTTGAGCTGTTGAAACACTATCAGGTGGGAATACTAAGCTTAAGAATGTTATTTTCGCCATATTACCTTATTTATATAGTCGGTGTAACTTAAAATGATGCGTGTAACCTTTTCTGAAACATTCAGTATTTCATAGTCTGCAACTATTTTATTATAGGCCTCTTCATTAATTTTCCTATATTCCAAAATACTTAAAGCACTTAAAATCGTATCGATGTTTAATCCCACCATCATCACAGACGCCTCCTCCATACCTTCAGGCCGTTCATGTGCTTCTCTGATATTCAAAGCGGACAGATTAAGGATAGAGGCTTCTTCAGTAATCGTTCCGCTATCTGACAACACAAAATTAGCACTTGTTTCCAGCTTTACGTAGTCTGAAAAACCAAAAGGTTTATGCAACTCGACCTTATGGTTTAGATCAACATTGTTTTCTTCTATCCGCTTGCGTGTGCGTGGATGCGTTGTGACAATTATTCTTTGATTGTATTTATCAACCAACCTATTCAGCAGATTCACAAATTTAAAAAAATTAAGATCTGAATCAATATTTTCTTCTCTGTGACAGCTGACCAATATGAAATCATTTTTTTTGAGACTAAGTTGGTCAATAATTTCCGAGGCTTTTATTTTGGTCATATAATAATGAATAACTTCATACATGGGACTTCCGGTCTTTATTATGCGATCAGGAGGTATACCCTCTCTTAGAAGATATTCACGTGATATTGTACTATATGGCATGTTAATATCACTTATGTGATCGACTATTTTTCGGTTTATTTCTTCAGGAACCCTTTGATCGAAACATCGGTTTCCTGCTTCCATATGAAAAACCGGTACCTTGCGACGTTTAGCTGGATAGGCTGCCAGACAACTATTTGTATCACCAAGTACTAAAAGAGCATCTGGTTTTTCCTTTTCTATAACTTTATCGACTTTATTTATTACCTGTCCAACGGTCTCACAAGCAGTTTGTCCGGCGGCATTTAGAAAATAATCCGGCTTTCGAATTTCGAGATCATCGAAAAAAACCTGATTTAATTCATAATCATAATTTTGACCGGTGTGAACTAAAATTTGGTCCATATCTCGGTCCAATACTGCCATTACTCGAGAAAGTCTTATTATTTCGGGCCTTGTACCGATAACTGTCATGACTTTCATGATTTGTTTCCCTTAATAACAGGTTCAAAAAATGTGTCCGGTGTGGAAGGATTAAAAATTTCATCAGCCCAAAAAAGTACAATCAGGTCTTTATTCCCTATATTTTCTATAGCGTGTGTATATCCAGGAGGTATATCAACCACTTTAAAATCTTTACCTGATACTGGGTATTCAATTATTTCATTCGTATAAATTTGCCGAAAACGAATTACCGCTTCCCCGTCTAATACTGCAAATTTTTCCACTTTTGTATCATGATAATGATCTCCGCGGGTAATACCGGGACGGGTTCTTGAAACAAATATCTGACCGGCAAAGTCGGATTTAAGCAATTCTGCCAGTTCTCCACGCTGATCGATTCGCTGTTCCAATGAATAGGCAAAGTCATCTTCCTGCATATAGGACAAATAAGTTGCATACAGGCACTTTTCTATTCTATCATTAAAGTCTGGAAGCTTTAGGGAAGTACGAGAATCCCGGAAAGACTGAATCGTATCAGCTAAATCCTTAAGGGAAATGTTATATACAGGCTTGACCGAATAGAAATTATTCCCTGTTTCAGTATATTCATGATTAATAACGTCAATAAAACTTCTAATAACATCGTCAATGTATACGAGATCTATCTTATGATTTGGATCAAAAATGGTTATTGGGAGGCCTCGCGCAATATTATAACAGAAAGTGGCCACAACAGAGTTGTAGTTCGGTCGGCACCATTTACCAAATACCCCGGGGAGTCTGAAAACAGCCACGGGAACATTGTAATTTTCTTTCAGCCTAAAGAATTCCTGCTCTGCAATCCTCTTGGAAATACCATACGGGTTGTCAAGTTCAGCTTGGATCGATGAAGCAAAAATGATTAGAGGCTGCCTTTTAATTTCGCATAATATATTACATATATGCTGAGAAAACAAGGAATTACCTTTTCGAAATTCATTATCGCGTTCAGGACGGTTTACACCAGCAAGATGAACGATTACGTCAGCTTTAATGAGGAAGGCTTTTAAATCATCATAATTTGAATCAATATCATACTCTGATATCTCGCAATCATTTAAACGTTTGAGGTTAATAATCAGGTTTCTTCCGATAAACCCGTTTGCACCAGTTACTAAAATATTCAATAGGAACTCCTGTTAATGAATAATATTATTATCAGTCATCAATTTTTTCACCACGTATGGCTTTTTTAATACATTCCAATTTCAATAACAAATCACACATCTCATCAACATTGAGTAGGACCGTATTATGGGAGTTATAATCTTGTTTCAAAGCGATTTCTTCCCTTCCTTCATCAAAATATACGGAATAATTCAAATTACGGTTATCAGCTGGGACACGATAATATCCTCCTAAATCTTCTGCAACCGACATTTCTTCTCTATTTAACAATGTCTCGTAAAGTTTTTCACCATGCCGTGTTCCAATTACTTTTATTGGATTGTCTGCATTTAATAAACGTTTGATAGCTTCAGCCAAAACACCGATTGTGCATGAAGGTGATTTTTGAACGAAAATGTCGCCTGGATTTCCATGCTGAAACGCATAAATAACCAGCTCTACAGCATCTTCAATTGTCATCATAAAACGTGTCATATTGGGATCGGTTAATGTTAGTGGCTCACTATTTTGAATTTGCCGGATAAACAAGGGGATAACCGACCCACGACTAGCCATGACATTCCCATAACGTGTGCAGCTGATTACGGTATCTCCATTTGCCACTCTGGATTTGGCGACAGCAATTTTTTCCATCATGGCTTTTGATATTCCCATGGCATTAATCGGATAAACAGCCTTATCAGTGCTCAATACAATTACACGTTTAACGTAAGCTTCCATTGCGGCTCTAAGCATATATTCCGTACCCATTGCGTTCGTTTTCAAAGCCTCAACGGGAAAAAACTCGCAAGACGGAACCTGCTTGAGTGCTGCAGCGTGAAAAACAAAATCAACTCCCCTTAGCGCATCTTTTAAGCTGCTTTCGTTCCGAACATTCCCGATGTAAAATCGAAGATTTGGGTTTGGATATTGATGGCGCATATCATCCTGTTTTTTTTCGTCTCGTGAAAAAATTCTGATTTCGCCGATATTTGTATCGAGAAAACGACGAAGCACGGCATTCCCAAACGTACCTGTCCCACCGGTAATTAATAACACCTTATTATCAAACATATATTCTTTCCATATCAAACGTGATGTCGAGGCCACTTGTATCTATGACCAGTTTCGTATAAATTTGATTGTTATCTTATTGCTTTATTAACTCAAAAAGCTAAATATTCTTTTCAAGAATGATTTTATAAATTTCTTTATGCTTTTGGGCAGCGGCGTCAATGCCTAAATATTTGACAGCATATCTTCTGGCATTTTTACCGAATTTTTTTCTCAAATCAGGCTGGTTTATCAAGTCCAGTGTCCTGTTTGCCAGGGCGTTTGAATCCCTAACAGGGACAACAAATCCGGATACGCCGTTTTTCAGGTGTTGATTGACGGAACCCACGTCAGTCGTCACGATAGGTTTGGCCATGGCCATTGCCTCCCATATTGATGTGGGACTGGCCTCGGTAACAGAAGAAAACAGACAAATATCAAGCTTTGAAATAAACTCGGGAACATCTTCTATAAGGCCGCAAAATGTTATTTTTCCGGCCTCGGAAAAGTTGTTTAGTTTTCTCTGAATCATTTCAAAATATTGTTTCTGGCTATTTAAAATAGCTCCAGCGATAAGAAATCTTACATTTGGGCACCGGTTGATCACCTCAATAGCCGTATCGACAAAATACTCCAGCCCCTTTGCAGGATTCACGCTTGAAACCGTTCCAATGACAACATCTTCATTTTTCCCTCTTACATGCTCTGAATAATTGGAAGGATCGAAAAGGGTCATATCAACAGGCGCATGAACCTCCTGGACAGGCTTTTCAGCCAGTGACCTCCCTTTGATATAGTAAGAAAACACTCTTTTCCCGGCTATGATAAATCCGTCTGCACATATAGGAGCGACACAATGAAACACTTTTTTTAAAATTGATGGCGCATAGGTATCATTCAGATGCCAAACAACCGGGTTCCCGGATAACCTTGCTGCAATTGCCGCTTTAAACTGGTATGATCCGTTAACATGAATCAAGTCAAAAGTATTCTTTCTGAAAAATCTCCAGAGACAATAGATTTCAATAAAAAAACAAAATATATACTTGGCGAGGATTTGCTTTTCCTTGCTCAGCCGCGTGATCACAAGAGCATTGCTTGATATATCGGCCTTGAACACTTCCTGGGATAAAATCTTAGAGTCATATCTCGGGTAAACAACAATTGTCTCAACACCATGTTGTTTCAAGGCCTTGGCTACTTGTACGATTCGACGTGCAGGGCCTCCAAAACGGCCTTCTTCAATAACATTGCATATGTGTATTAACTGTTTCTCTATTGTCATTGTCTAATACTATTTCATCAGATATTATAAACACACCTAAATTTAGCGATTTAGGTGTTGAGTATCACTATCCCCATGCAAAACTTGTAAGAGAAGGTGAGAAGAAACAATTTCCGATCATGAATTCCTATGTTTACCGTAAGATACTGTAAATTTTATTTATTTTGCCTAATTATCCAGCTTTTGCAGGCACCTATAAATCTATATTAGACTAAATAACTTTGAACTCATTCAGAACCATCTGGAGGAGTATCTTTTTCGGTTCAATCGCCGGAAATCGATGAACATCGGGAAGAAGTTCATGAGCATCGTTCAACAGGCGCTAAAGTCGATTCCGATTGCTTGGTGCGATATCCCGCTTGACTTGTATCCAATTTCTCAGTCCTTTGTTGTCACTGGAGTTCTATAGAAAACAGGGTTCTTAAAGAACTAAACAATGTCAAGTCACTATCCGTTAACCCACGATTTGTCTTTTTCATAACCGAGCGAAATTAAAGCATCCCCCGCATAGTGGTCAAACATCTCTTTACTCTCATTTGTAAAATGACTTTTCCAGTCCCCGACAATTCCTTTTCGCATAAAACTGTTGGAATTCTCCTGTCCCGGCGCTCTCCCTGACTGGCTTTCAAAAGAAAATATTTTTTCTATTTTCTCTGCTCTGGCCTTCGACAAGGGTCTATTTTTAAGTGCACCGACTAATTGCTGCAATTGAGTAGAGCAATTATGCCTGAAGTCTTCGTATTTTACATGAACAGCACCTGAATTCCCCTGCCATTTTTTTGCAAAATCTAACCATGAGAATTTTGGGTATTTCTTGCCTTTAAATATGTATTCTATAAACGACGGTAGATTAGATCGGGTATCTTTGACATCCGCATATTTCAGGTCCGCCGAGATTTTCTCAACTAATATCTTATTCCCCTTTTCATTTTGAAAAAGTGAATGGAAATATTGAGAGACAATCACATCTCTCCCGTCCCGCCAAACAATTACTACATTTTTAAGTGTTGAAGGCCATAAGAAATGTCCATGCATTATACACGGTCGTAACATTGGAAGACGATTGCGAGGAAAAGGCACGTCCAAGGCAGCAGCAAGCATTTGGCCAATCCAGCTTCCACCTGATTTAGGATATTCGTTTACAATGTAATAAGGCATTATGCCTGAAAAGGTGTAGCTCAAGAAATAACGAGAAAGCGCATTGAATTTATGCCAGTAAACATTGTTTTTTTGATAAATCATATCCAAGACCAGAAACCTCTAACTGATTTTTAAAATTGGATTATTTTAAAAGTATTTGGTGAATAACATGCACGCAAGTGGCAAAGCTGGCACAATCACATGGCCATGCTGTTCATGGCATGACAGCGTAAATTGTTCAAAGATGTTTACCAGTTACTCAGCTGTTTGACATTTTTTACATTCTGAAAAACAGGTAGTAAAATATGTTGAGGAGTAGAACATGGCATTAGAATATTGTCGGTTGTATTATTGAGAAACGACCTTAAATAAATCTCTGAATACCGTTGATGTTGCATACTCCTTTTCTATCTTGTCCTTGGCCTGACGCCCCATTTCCTGTGAGAAAATGCCGTTGTTATATAAAGAGAGTACTTTGGTAATGAACTCATCCTCTGTTTCATATAAAAAACCGTCAATGCCGTCTTTAACGATCTCCAAATTGTTACCTTCGGCATATATGAGGGCAGGAATTCCAACAGCCATATATTGTAATGCCTTGTATGAACATTTACCCTTCGAAATATAGTCATTCTTAAGGAGAGGCATCAAGCCGACATCAAAGCTGTTTAAATCTGTAAGTTCGGTCTCCTCTGACCATTGCCGGTTTATGACATTTACACCGCGAATAGACAGTTTTGTACCTCTATTGAAATCTGAAACAATTACCAAGTGATAGTCGATTTTTCCAGCCAGCTTTTGAAAAGAACTGTAAAGCGGTTCCAACAAGTAAAGCCCGCTGGGGCCGCCGATCCAGCCCAGAGTAAAAGTCTTTTTCTCTTCCAGTTTAACAGGATGGTATTGCCCGGTTTCCACAGGCGTTGGAATAATGGAGACGTCTGGATTATATTGCCTTGCAAATTGAGCCAAAAAAGAATTTCCAACGATTACTTTATGAACAGACTTTAAAACAACAGAATAAAATTTGGGGTGATTTAAATAGATCAAATCATCAAAATCAATTATTATCTTTTTTCTGTGAAAAATCCGAAAGAAGATTTCAACAGGAAGTGCTGCCGTAAAGACATACCTTTGTATAAAAACAACATCATATTTTCCAAATAAAATTGATATGAACAGTTTTAAAAAATGCAAAGGTAAGAAAAGAAATAATTCCGATCTCTCTATCCCTTTAAGGCCTTCCATCCGATAAGTCCGTGGAAAAAACAATTTGTATTCAATTCCACATTCTTTTAGGTATGGTAAATATTGTAATACTCTAAATCTACAACCAGAATTACGCCTTGTATTAGGAAATATAAAAGCTATTCGCATGATATTTAAACCATAATAGTATTTGATATATAATCCATAGCTTTAGACATTATATTGCAGCCTAATTCATTTAAGTAAATAAAAAATAAATTGTAAGCTCTGACTGGATTCAGAAAAAATTTCAAAAAAATTAAAAAATGCAGGACAAATCATTAAGAGTATGCTACTGCAAGCTATAATAATATAGCTTGTAGGTGCCAAGTGAATTTAAAGGAAATATTTAAAACAAGTTTCGACATGTTTCTCAAATGGCCTAAAGTCATTTTGGTCAAAGCAATTGTCGAACTGCGAGATAAATACCTTCAAGCACAAGATCGAATCAACCAGTTAGAGAAAGAAAACGCTCAACTTAAGAGAGAACTTGAGCAGGAAAAAATAAAGAACACGAACAAAGAGGTCAATAAACCTTCATCAAAGCAAGCTGAATGGGAAAAAGGCAGTGAAGCGGGCAAAGATAAAGGGAAAAAAAAGCCAAGGGGCCGCAAACGCAAACCCCGTAAGGGCGCCGGGAACCGACCTAAGAATAAAACGCCGAACCGCGAAGAAACGGCTACTGTTGATAAATGTGATTTATGCGGCAAAGATTTAAGTGGTCAAGCACCTCTTGAAAGCACCAATGAACGAATCGTTGAAGACATCGTTGCTCCACCTGAAGAAACGATCGTGACACTGGTGACTCAACAAAAGAAATATTGTGCTGACTGCCAAGCGGTAATAACCGCCAAATTGGACTTGGCCTTGCCCGGTGCCGATATCGGTTTGAATGCGACGGTATTGATCTGTTACCTATGGGTAGCCCTATGCCTGCCATACCCCAAAATAAAGGAATATCTGAAGACCTTTTACAAGTTAAGCGTATCGACCTCTGGACTTAGCCGCCATGTCATCAAAGTGGCCAGGATTATGCACAACGTGCATGATGAGATTTTAAATGGCATTAAGCACGGGACCATTTTGCACGCCGATGAAACTGGCTGGCGGGTCAGGGGAAAAAACTGGTGGCTATGGGTATTTGGCACCCCGGATACGGCCTATTTTACAGTCGACAAAACAAGGGGGGTCAAAAGTTGTCCGCCGAGTGCTCGGGGAAATATTCTTCGGAGTCCTGGTGGTAGATGGTTGGGGCGCATATTTATCCTTGATATGTGAACAGCAAAGCTGTTTATAGTACTCCAACTTAGGTTTTTTCTGGCACATTTTTTGTTTGCATTTAGAAAATATCTATTAAATCAAATAACTGGACAGCACCAACGTTTCCTGATACTTTCATGATGTACACACCTACCCATACGAGGAGTTAATCATGAATTTATCAGAATACCAGTTTGACGATGATGAAATTGCAAAATTACATGAACGTAGAGACAACCAACCAGATGTGCGATTAAAGGTCCGATTCATAGCACTCTTAATGCTGGCTGAGGGTTTTGAACTGCCAGTAATTGCATCAATCATAGGAAAATCACCAAAGACCATTGAAAACTGGCATAAGCAATATACGACAAAAGGCATCGACAGTTTAAATTCTTTTCAATACAAACCCAAACAATCCTATTTGAGATCCGAGCAGATTGATCAGGTCGTGAAGTGGGTAAAAGAAACGAACCCAGGGAAAACCAAGGAAGTCAGAGAATATATAAAAAAGAACTTTCAGGTTTCCTACAGCAACGAAGCGGTAAGGAAAATTATAAAAAAAAGAGGACTTAAAGTTATCCGGCCAAGGGTCGTACCTGGCAACCCACCCAGCGAAGAGGATCAAAAAAAAACCAATACTGTTCGGCACATTCATTGATAAGAGTATTGAGCAATAACTTTGGCGATATTCACATCAAATATTTCTAACAAATTATTTTTTACTGCTAATAACCAGTGAAGACCAATTTTATAAAACTGTTTTAATTTTTCTCCAAGAAGAGTTACTAACCCGCAAACATATGGTCTTTTTGCATTTGAATTGGAGCATGAAGATGAAGTTAGCAAGGTTTCGTTCTTATTATTTTCTTCAGATTCATGCTCATCTTTTTCATTTTCTCTGCTTATTATTTCCGTATCTTGTTTGAATGATAATAACAATAGATAAGCAATCATATACAAGTAGAATTGTATCTGTACGCCATGAGGAGATTGGCTCATTAAGTGAATTCCCTTGAAGGTTCTTTTTATGAAGCGAAAAAAAAGTTCCACTTGCCACCTGTAAGCGTAAAGCATTATAATTTCGTAAGTTGTCAAATCATTTCTGTTTGTGATCAAAATGTAGTTTTCGCCCATAGCCGTAAAGCTAACAATACGATAACTTGCTTTGTTTTCATCGCTATTGAATATTATATTTGAATCTGTGATGTCACTGAAAAATTTCAAGAATGTATCCGGTACGGTGGCAGTGAGACACTCTTTTACAGTGTACGTCATATTCGACTTTCCGCGAATAATAAAAAATGCATTGCTGTCGGATATCTGCTTGAACAGATTGAAAGCGATATAGCCTCGATCACAGACATATGTAATGCCTTCGCGAAGAATTTGCTTAACAAATTCTTTTTCGGAAAAGTTACCTTCCGTACTGATAAATTCGGTTGGAATCATTCGGTTGAGTTCAAAAGATAAATGCATTTTGATCGCATTAGCGGTTTTCTTGTAACAAGCCCATGCCATATTGGAAATGGCCGGAAAAAGCGAACCATCTACAATTAGCATTTTTCCAAGATGACTGATTTCCGGAATTTTATGCAAATCCAATTCTTTTACCAACTGATGGAATATATCTTTAAATATTTCTGGGGGATAACGATTAAACGCTTCATTATACATAGACTTCGATGCGACGACCAATCCTAATGCCTTAGCAGTTGGTGATGTTTTGATCTCAGTGACGATTTGTCCAACGCTTTTAATTCTGGTTATTATTCCAAAAAGCAAATTTGTGGTGAACGATGATAATGAAAGCTTGTAAGTGTCCAAATCATTATGGAGACTATTTTGATTAACCTCAATCAATGGTAGCACCGGTGATAGAATTGTTTGAAAAACATTTTTGTCGATGTGTTCGCTCATGGAGACCTCCTGATTAATTAATTGTACCCACCATGATTAAAACACAAAGCGATCTTTTTGTCCAGTGCTATTTTTTATTTTAATAACAGGATGTTATGGCAATATATATGCCGAACAGTATTGAAAAAAAACATCGAAAAATATTTCGAAATGAAGCGTACTTGCGAACCTGGAACGGTTTTCTTGTTTGGCGACGGCATGCATTTGGTCCATCAAAATATTCCGGGGCTATGCTGGGCAGATCCCAAGGCGCCACCAATATTGAAAACAAATACTGGACGTAAGCGACTAAATATACTAGGTGCCTACAACCCTGATTCGCTCGAGTTTGTTCATTTAACCGGGGAAGAAAACTGCAATGCGGAGCGGGTCATAGAATATTTAGACGTCGTCCTAAATGCATACCGGCATTCCCCTGCAATCGTCTTGTTTTTGGATAATGCAACCTATTTTAAAGCTGAAATTGTAACAACATGGCTCATGGAACATCCAAAACTCAAGCTGGAATTTCTTCCACCGTATTCACCAAACTTAAACCTTATTGAGCGCTTCTGGCGATTTGTCAAAGAGCATCTTGTAAGAAACAGATATTATGAAAAGTACAAAACATTTCGTGCAAAGGTTTTTCAATTTCTCAATCATATTGACGAACATACTGATGAACTAAAAACATTAATGGTGGAGAAGTTTCAAATCGTCAAGGTGACAGCATAAAGTATGCCAATAAAAACCTTAGTTGGACTACTATAGCTCACTTGTTGCGCAAGGTCCGTAAATTTCGCGATGCTTTTCCCCACCTGACTGAGATCGTGAAGTTCTATCTCAAGTTCAGGCGCATCATCCGAGATGGTGAACGTCTGCAACAAAACCGCGATCAGTTGGGAGCGTTGGTATTTCAACGACGCCTGGAACGACTCAAAAAGCGCCTGGCGGATTTAGTGCTATGGTCAAACCCTGGACCGGTTCTCGAAGAGATCATTAAAAAGGTTAAAAGACAGCAACCGCGGATCTTGACCTTTGTGGAACATCCGAACGTTCCTTTCCATAATAACTATGCTGAATATCTGATTCGCATCGGTGTTCTCAAACGTAAAATATCAGGAGGAAGCGTATCGGCTGAGGGAGCGGAGTCATATGCGATACTTCTGTCAATTTATGTCACTTGCAAGCTTCGCGGAATATCATTCCCCAAATACCTGAAAGCAAGTTTGGGCACTGGTTCAGTTGAATAGGCAATTAATTAGTCATAATTTTGAATAGTTAAATATGTTGTGCACTGAAAAGTGCTTCTGGAGTGATCTCGCATTCGAGTACTCCTAAACTAACAGCGGGCACCTTTTCAGCTTTATCTTCCGCTGATCGCCATGTTGTAAGAACGGAAAATATGAATCAACGCATCATCAAGGCAGCCAGAAGCCGCGCGTCGCGTGTTGAGGGCCAACCGTAGACTGACGCTTAAGTTTATTTGTATTAGGAAACAATTTTATAAATGCAAGAAGAACTCCAAAATAAATAGCAAAAACAGGATTTATTAAATTCGAATATATGACTTGGGAAGCCAATAGAGAGACTAAAAACAAATTAAGCATACTGTTTAAATTATATGCTCCCAAAACCCTTTTTCTATAAATATTTATGATTAAAAATAAAATAAATAAAGCATAGACTATAAACCCAAGAATACCAACTTCCGACATAATATCAATATACAACGAATGTGATGTTATTATATACGACTTTCTGATGTCAGAGGGAATAAAGTGCCCCAAATTACCA
This sequence comes from Desulfosarcina ovata subsp. ovata, assembly GCF_009689005.1. NCBI lineage: Bacteria > Pseudomonadati > Thermodesulfobacteriota > Desulfobacteria > Desulfobacterales > Desulfosarcinaceae > Desulfosarcina > Desulfosarcina ovata. The sequence goes on from NZ_AP021879.1 coordinate 954,897, forward strand.
AGACCAACTCCAAATATACAATTTGAACTTATAGCATTAATTCCGGATTTCATTCTAATAATTCTATTAAATTCCTTATCGATCATACTTGATTCTGCTGGTTTAAATCTTTCTATAATAGTTTGAACAACACTACTGCCTGAAACTTGGGCGACATAGGAATTTATCCAAATGAAAATAGGTATATATATAATTGCCAAAAATAAAATTATCTTTAGCTTAAATTTCCCTTTAAGTAAAGTGAAGGCCCCTATAGAAAACATTAAAAAAATTCCAGATCGAGATAAGGTAAGCATGATTGTAGTTGAAATAATACATGCAATTATGATTGATGTTTTACTGCTAAAAATGCGATTTTCAATTTTTCTGTAAATCCCGTAATAAACAGTAATTATTAAAGGGAATAACAGATAGTATGCGAATAAATTACTGTCAAAAAATGTACCTGCCATTCTCTGAGCTAAAAAAATATTATAATCTTGATTTAAAAAAGTGATCGAGGCGCCTTCATAGTCACTAATATAATTCCATATATTGATATTCATAATGATTCTTGCGAGAAGAGACAGATAACCAATAAATGAAATTATCAAGGATGTATAGACTATATATCTCAAACAATTTAGAAATGTATCTTTATTAGTGATTAGTGAATTCGTTAAAAGAATAGTACTTAAAAATAATATCACTTGCAAAAAACGAAAGTTTGCTTGTTGAGCGTATTTTGTGTCATTACGTGATAATGAAATTAGATATAAAATAATTAAAAAACCGATCAAATAACCAGCTGTTAATGTTTTTCTATTTATAGACTTATTTCGTTTATTTAAATAAAATACGAGAGATGTTATAAATACAGTTAAAAATGAAATTCGGAATAAAGTTAACGTGACCCCTATTCCACCTACATGAAATGTAATAACGCTCAATGGAGCCGTTAGAATAAGAAGAAACAATTGAAAATTATAAGTAAAATTTACTTTTGATTCTATCAAATACTACACCTAAATAATTAAAACATGTTTTAGTTTAATTTACAATACGGGCAAAAAAAAATTTATTCTTTTACAAGATATTATCGTAACCCAAGTTTTTCATATGTTCTGTTTCTTTGTTTTTGTGATAAAAAAGTGACAATTCATCATTCTTTATGAATGCATAAGCTCTATTTTTACTAACAGTTGCTGCAAGCTTGTTTATTGTCTCTAAATCAGTTTGCAAACCACAAAAAACAGATAATGCTTGAAGGTTGCTATCCGGATCATTTAAAAAGCCTTCGTATTTTATATTCAATACATTATTTTTATTTCTAATAAAGGCAGAAAGAAGCTCGATATATTTTTCCCATATTTTAAAGGCTCCTTCTCTGCTTATACAAGCATGGACCCTCAAGCGATCATATTTATTCAAGGTTCTAAATTTTTTCAGGTGCTGTCGTATTACCTGAATAGAATAGAGAAGAAGACCTGTATCTTTAAGAATTGAGAACTGCCTCCCTGTTCTAACCGACGTGGGATCCTTACCTTCCAGTATCTGCCGGATACGCTGATTCTCCCGTACATAAAGGCTTTCAGCAGAATCCACTCCGTTTCTGTAAACGTTTACTATTTTTGCGTCCGGAAAAATGTCAAGCCATATGGGTAACAGCACCGAGTTCCTCGGATCTTTCCAGCCCCAAGGAATATCCAGTTTGCAGATCGATCTGTATTTTAGGTATTTTTTGGGGCCCAAAAAACTGAGAGCCTGTATAGAGGCCATATCTTTCCTAAGCTGCAGAGCGACTCGCTTTCTCATTTTTTTATGTTCAAGTAAATTTCTTATTGGTAAAGGATTATCCCATCCTGCGTTGGATGATTTCAATATTTTGTCATTCCGTTTTAAAAAAAATACTGCTTCATCATGGTTTTCAAGTTCCCAGCCGATGAAAAGTCCCATTTCCTTCAATAACCTAGCGATCATTGAGGTCCCAGATCTATGCATTCCAACAAGAATGGTCGGTGGCGTAATTTCCGAATTTATAAACATCACAAAAAGTTACCCTATTTAGACGTTTTTACCATTTCACAAAATGAACGGTTGATATCTTTATTTTTCCTGTAGCCTATTACTCTACCGGGAATACCCACTGCAATGCTATAATCAGGCAAATCCTTGTTTATGACGCTGCCTGCACCGACTACGGCCCCCTTTCCTACTGTTACACCTGAGAGAATCTTAACATTGGCACCGATCCAGCTATTGCTCTTAATTATCACCGGTTTCGATATCCTTTTATTTTCACTTATAGGTGAAACCCCCGATATGTCGTGGTTTGCATCTGTTATATGGCATGAAGGCGCGATGAGAACATTATTTCCGATCCAAACCGATTCCATTGAATTTATGTAACTGAATTCTCCCACAGAAGATTTATCCCCAATATGAATGGTTCCGGGACATGATTTTAAATAACAGTAGGGATATAAGTGTATTTTACCCCCCCAAAAAATATTTTTCGGTTTTGCTATTCTAACCCCGAAATCGATTACCGGTCTTTCATTAAAATTCCACAGGGAGGGCATATTAACGCCCAGCATTTTAAAAACAATAAGCCTGTATACCTTGCCTATTACCCTCAGTACTTTTATATTATCCTCAAGCAAATTTATATTTGCCTCTCTTTTGAAGGAGTGAACATATACAATGAAAATCCAAGGCGTCGTTTTATCTCAAATATGCAGTAAAGGTTAGCAGAGACAAGAGATATGCTGTTTGCACATGCAGCTCCTAAGGTCCCATAATCAGGAATTAACAACATGCATAATATGAGATTCAATACCGCACTGAAAAAAATGCTGTTTCTTACAGCGACTTCATTACCTGACATCATTAATATTGGCCCTACGGATCCTGCGGCGACATTTAAAAACTGGGCAATTGCCAATATTGTCAGAAGGTCCCATCCCTGTATGAATGAAGCTCCAAACAGGCCCATGATCCATTTTGAGCATATAACAAAGAACAGGCAGATGGGTGTACTTATCAGAATAAGTATTATAGTTGTTTTTTTTGCGTAGTAGGCGAACCCGGAAATATCACCGAGATGATACAACTCTGAATATTTTGCTGAAGAAGCCGCATTAACTGCATGTAAGATAAAACTTATCAGCATTGCGTTTCTTACTGCAATAGAGAAGATGCCCACATCTGAACTTGATCCCCATATCCCGAGAAGAAACGTCCCCGTCCAGTTCATCATGATATTCATCGAACTCACCCAGAAAAGGGGGAGACAGCTATCAAGTAACTTTCTGGTGTCGAATTCACCTGTAATATTTTTTAGCTGGGGCGTATTATATTTCCATAATAAATGGCTTATAAAAGCTATAAATATGGCTCCGGCGAGATAGGAATACATGACCCCGTTTATTCCCATCTTTCTACCTATAGTGATTACACCGATAATTATTATCGTCTGAACACCAACACTGTTTATTAACTGTGACTCACTGATTTTCTTCAGGCCTAGGATCGCCTGAGCGTTTAAAAGAAGCAATGACATCGGAACTGCGGCAAATATCATTAACCGTAGTGGTTGCAATAATTCCGGTTTGGAAAACAAATTGTTTGTTAAAAAGTCAGCAAATATAAAAACGATCGAAGCCGCGAGAAGGGAAACCAGAAATGAAAGAGAAATGCTCTTATTGTATACGCCCTTTACACTGCTCCAATCTTTTGTAGCCGCGCCGGCGGCAACAAAACGCAGTAATGAATTATCAAGCCCCATTCTTCCTAAAACGGTGGTAATTGTAGTGATTGTCAGTGCCAAGAAGTAAATCCCGGAACCATCCGCACCAATAATACGTGCCAGCATTAAATTAAAAATAAAGGCCAACCCTGCCCCCATAACTTTTATAACAAATGCAAGAGCTGCCCTTTTTATGGTTTCGCCTATTTCACTGTTCCTGATGTTGAATTTAAACATGCTTGCTATAGTTTCTAATGGTGTTGGGAACCGGAGAGGTGCTGTTACTTTATATTTTTCTCTTCTTAGAACCGGGCTTCCCAGAGAGGAAGAGTGGAGCACCGGTTAAATATTCTGGCGCAAAAACCATTGAACGGTTTTTTCAAGTCCCTGCTTTAAGTCATATTCACAGCGCCAGCCAAGGAGTGCGTCAGCTTTTGATGTATCGGAAAAATTACGTGTTACATCGCCTTGGCGTTTTCCACTATGGTATATATTTATATTATCTATCCCATGTTTTTCCAGTATCGGAAGGAGAATTTGTACCATCTCTCCAACCGTAGTCTCTTTATTTGTAGCTATCTGAAAGGTCTCTCCACAGGCATTTTCTGCTTTTACTGCAAGACGGATAGCATGTACCAGATCATCAATAAAAATAAAGTCTCGAGTCTGATTCCCGTCCCCATATATCTCAAGAGGCTTTTCTTTCATAGCCTGCCGTATAAATTTTGCCACAACACTCGTTTTATGGCCTGATCCGGGGCCATAGACGTTTCCGAATCTCAATGTTACAGTCTTGGTCCCATAGGTTTTGTAATAAGCCGAACAGTATCCTTCCCCCGCCAGTTTACTGGCACCATAGGGAGAAACCGGATGCGGCGCCAGTTCCTCATGTATCGGCGGTTCCACTTCGCCCGCCGGAGCTCCGGACGAAGCAAAAACAAATCGCTCAACTTTATTTTGTCTTGCAGCTTCCAGATAGTTGAATGTTCCAATCACATTCATCATACAATCTTTACGGGGGTTCTCAACCGAAGGACCAACTCCGGTATTCGCTGCCAGATGAACGATAACATCACTCCCAACGGCAACCTTTACAGCTAATGTCTCATCAAGGATATCACCGACAACCAGCTCGACTTTATCCTGCGTAAACTTCGGCATTGGGAGCGAGGATGATACTTCAATAAATCTGCAAACCGAGGCAAGGTCTTCACGGGATCCGATAGAGAGATTATCCAATACACGGATCCTGTGCCCGCCCTCAACCAGTTGTCTTATCAGGCTTGTGCCGATAAAACCGCAACCGCCTGTGATAAGCCAGTTTTTTACCATTTTATGCCCCTGAAAATTACATCTTTTCTGATGTTCGCCTTGTATCTCTCCACCACCTTAAACATACCGGCCATCACGTCATCAGTCAGGTAATGGGGATTGACGCCTATATCGATCAAACCTTGATATACCGGATTGTAGTAGTGCTCTTCCGCCTCTCTACGTGGATTTACAATACTTTTAACCTCAACATCATAACCCAAAGATTTACCAACTCGGCAGGCTATTTCCGCCAGTTGGTTTACAGAGAAGGTTTCCATAATCTGGTTGAATATACGCAGTTCCCCTTTCTTAGGCGGTGTCTTTTCAGACATGTGAACACACTGCAATGTATCGTTGATATTCAGATATCCACGAGTCTGACCTCCTTTACCGTACACTGTTAGTGGATAGCCCACCACAGCCTGGGTAATGAAGCGGTTGACGATTGTTCCGAATATTTCATCGTAATTGAACAAGGTCATCAACCTGTCATCAATTTTCGAATCCTCAGTCTCCATACCATACACAGGACCTTGCATTAAATCCGTGATCCGAAGGTCCCACATGCGGACAGCAAACCACATCAAGTCTGTATCCATGATTTTCGTTGTGTGATAAAGAGAACTGGCCTGACGAGGAAATAAAAATTTGTCTTTTCTTCCTTTATGTTCGATTTCAAGCCACCCTTCTTCGATATCGATATTAGGCGTGCCATACTCCCCCATGGTTCCCACATGAATCACGTGTGTATCACGGGCAAAATCCTTAAGAGCAAACATGAGATTGTTGGTAACAAGAAGATTGTTGCCCAATGTCAGGTTGGCATATTTATAATTAATTAGGGAAAACGGAGCAGAAGGTTGTTCTGCATAGTGAATCATTGTATCGGGGATACCGGTAAAGGAGTTTTCTATGGCCCACGAATACTCTACACCGCCTTTAAAAAAAGACCTCATAACTTCAGGTTGGGTCAAATCACCAATGACGACTTTGATTTCTTTTCCTGTAAGTTCATGCCAAATTTTAGCTCTTTCGATAAGCGTTGGTACAGGGTAAAGCATTCCCACATCAAGTTCCGTACAGGTGTTTCTCCGCATGTAATTGTCAACAACAGTCACGTCATACCCACGATTGGAGAAATACATGGCCGTGGGCCAACCCAGATAACCATCACCACCTAATATTAAAATGTGCATTCCGTCATCCTCCTAATATGACTACTTTTAATCTGACGGCCAACTCATTAAATGTTAAGGCCAATAGCGTTCCGCAGGATCTTTCTTGTATTCGTCATCATCCACCAGCAAACCATTTTTATCCAAGAACGTTTTAAGTTCTTTTTTTGTCAGTGGTGTTTCGTTACCTGAATGATAGGGATTGGTTAAGCTGGTCGAAACAATATTCGGATATGTGTAATCAATATCCTGATAGATTCCCTTAAATGCGGGAACCACGGCAAAATATTTTTCAAGCTCTACGGACCTGCGAGTCTCTTCATGGTTCATCAGTTCTTCATACATTTTTTCACCCGGCTTGGTACCTATAATGGTTATGTTTATTTCCTCAGGACGATACCCGTACCGCGGGGCAAATTGCTCGATCATCACTTCAGCAAGATCCCGTATTCGTATAACAGGCATTTTTGTAATAAAAACCTCTCCTCCCTTGATGTGTCTTGCAGAATCGATAACCAACTGGACAGCTTCCTTAATACTCATGATAAATCGGGTCATGTCATTATCCGTCAAGGTTACCGGACCACCGTTTTGAATCTGTTTTTTAAAAATGGGGATAACGGACCCTCTCGAGCCCAAAACATTTCCAAACCGGGTGGAAGCGAACAATGACGTACGGCCTTTATTATTGCTGTTAGCAGCCGTAATAATCCGTTCGCCCATTAGCTTTGAGGTCCCCATCACATTGGTCGGATTAACGGCTTTGTCCGAGCTTGTAAAAATAAAGCGTTCCACGTTGTTTGCAATAGCGGCATCAATCAAGTTTTTAACTCCGTTAATGTTTGTTTGAACCGCTTCAAACGGAGATCTTTCACATAAAATGACATGCTTTAATGCAGCCGTGTGAAATACAACATCGGCGCCACGCATAACACGAGTCAGTTTATTCACATCACGGATATCCGATAGGTAAAATGCAGCGTTATTATGCTTCAAAAATCGCTGTTCCAAAAAAAACAGCTCACTTTCATTATTATCAATTCCTGTTAATTCGGCGATCTCGTAATGTTTCAATAATTGGCGAACCAGTTCACTCCCTATTGTTCCACATGCACCAGTAACAAATACACGCTTACCGTTTAAATTGTTCGGCAATTGAAAGCCCCTTTTAGTAATGAGTAGCTTATTAATAAAGAATCCACCCTTAGCACTACAGCGAAACATTGATGTTATGAGAGTTGGCCAACATGATCCGTTTTTTCCTGTGTGACGTATACGCAATCAAATTACGGCGCAGGTGATATTGAACAATTTCATACATCCCCTCGGAACTCAGCGACCTGAGAGGAAGTACTACAGATAGTATTTTGCGAACCAAGGGAACCGTCAACAACGGAGTTTTTTTTAAAGCGCAATCTCATCCGCAGCATAAAGTGCAAGGCCAAGAATACGAAGGTCATGTGCCGATGCCAGGCGGGCCAGGAACGGTGTTCGTAGCAATCCATGCCAACCTGACTTTTGCCTTCCTGAAAGCACTGTTCAATTGGCCAGCGCATAGTAGAAGCTTTCACCATTTCGGAACGAGAAATTTTTTTGGGAGCATTGGAAATGGCGTATCTGATTTTACCATCGTCGTTTTGTCGAAAGAAAAGCCATTGTTGATCACCTGCCGGCAATCCGTCGCGAGACATATAAACGCGAATGCGAGCCACCTTGGCGATGATGGGTCCCTTGGCACCCTCGGCAACAACGACCGTCTTCCAGGACAGGCGACCGGACTTAGCGATTTCGGATACGGTTCTCGGCTTGGGTTGACCTGGTAATACTTTCTCTTTGGTGGGATGACGGCCATGCCCTTTATATGGCGGGATGCCCACTTTTGGCTTTTTTGTGAAAACCTGGGTATTGGACTTGATTGCGGCAAAGTAAAGCAGATCCTTGGGCAAGGCGTTTAAAAATTCTATGTCACTGCCAAAGGCGGCATCGGCGCCGACCCACTTTGCAGGGTAGTATTTCGCTGCGACAATCTCATTGATTAGTCTTAAGGCAATCTGCTGCTTGGTTTCAAAAACGAGATCTTCGGGGACCATGTTGAACCGGCGTCGCTTTTCCTGCTCGGGAGAAAACCAGCTTTCCGGCATATACAACTGGCAATTGAGCAGGCCATATCCCTTATCGCTTGAGTAGCCAATAAAGACACCGGATTGGCAGTTCTCTGTTTTTCCCAACGGACCACAATACTGCCGAGCCACACCGACCGATTCTTTGCCTTTTTTGGGAAAATCGCTGGGATCGACGGTAATCATTCCATCGGGGGCGGCGATCAACGGCGCCAACATTTCCTGATGAACTCGCAGCATGGTGTCATGGTCCCAACGACCGTTCTTCATGAACATCTGCAGGGAGCGGACAGATTTTTGATCGAGAAATTCAAGCGCGATCGGTTCCACGGATTTGGCTTCGGCATTGCTCATGAGTCCGGAAAAATAGGCTAATCCCAGACGGTGATGTTCGGAGCGTCCGTAAGCATCATGAAAGCATTGATGAAAATCGACGAGCTCTTTTGCAATCGTTTCGAGATCAAAGGGATCGAGATTCAAATCGGCAGTAAGTTGCGGATGCCATCGACAATGTTCTAAAAGCATGACCAACGCCTCCACTTTGGTTTGGGTGGAAGGGCGATCACACGAAAGGGCGGGCTGTTGTCGGCAATCGATAATTTGTCTGAAGTTCGGGTCTAAAACATAAAGGTAAACCTCCTTTGGGTTGCCATGATAGCGATATCCTTTGCCTTGTTTGGTACTGCCCTGCGTAGGCCCAATGTGCTGCCAGTTGGCGGCTTTATAGCAGGTGCCTGCAAAGTAGCGGTTGTCGACAAACGTTTCCAGAAGCAGGAGTCGATGACTGAAATGGCGTAGCCAATCCGCAGGCAACCGCGCGATATTGAGGGCCAAAACATGCGATGCCAGATTATGTAACTGAACCCAGGGCAGGATCAAAAAACGGCTGTTGGCTGCCAGTTGGTGCAGATGCTGTTTTCGTTGCTCCGGAGACCAACCGATAAAACGATCTCTTGCGGACAGTTTCAATGCCGGCGCGCTCCACGACAAACCAGCGACAGGACGGTCTTTTAAAAAAGCCAAGTACTTGAGCCGATGTCCCAGAAGCCGCCGATATCCTAAATAGTGGTGCTGACGGACCCATCGATCCCACAATGGTTCCCAGTCCGAACCACTGACGGGTACAACTTTGGCCGGGCCAAAATCCTTTATGGTTCCGGCTATTGCATCGGTGTTGAACGTAGGCGGAACCGGCGGCAAAATATCATTTTGTTTTTGAGCTATTTGCATAGCGGCAATGGTGTTGTTAACGGTAAAACGCGACTCCACGGCAGCGGAAAGAACCGCTTTCAAGCCGACGAACGAACAATGTGCAACGCCGTAGCTTCGATTGATCGCCCTGTTAATTGGAAGCATACATGCTTTTGATTTAATTGTCTACAGCTATCTTGCGCTGTAGTGTTAGAAAGGGTGGTATTGGGTTAACCCCTAAAAGGGGGTAAGTTTGCCTTGCCCCCAAAGGGGACAAGGAATGTAGAGTTGTCCCCTTGGATCATTTAAAACAGGCTTCTCTGTTCCATCCGTCTTTCTTGGGTCTCTTGGTATTTGACATACTTACGAATCATCTCGGAATCTAATCCGACGGTATCCACGCAATACCCTTCGGTCCAAAAATGATTGCCCCAATAGGGGCGTTGCTTCAGTTCTTTGAACTTGTTGAAAACCCTGATCGCTGATCGACCTTTCACCATACCGCAGTAGTCCGAGACTGACACCTTGGGTGGAATCATCGCCAGCAGATGAATATGATCCGGTTGGATATTCATCTCCACGATCTCTATTTCCTTTTGCTGGGAAAATACCCTGATGCAGTTGCCCACTTCATGGCCAACATTTCCCGTCAAGATGCGATGACGATACTTGGGAACCCATACAATATGGTATTGGCAGTGCCAAATGGTATGTGATAATTTTCTGAAGCGGCTCATTGCTATCTCCTTTGGCTGATGTTGTGGGGACAACTCTCAGCTCTGGGGTAGCAGTGAGCCGTTCAAATGGCAAAGCCGTTGAACTCTGACCATGCCCAAAGTGCATGGTTTTCTGCTCCGCAATAAATCTATTTCAAAGTTTCGGTATATCGGGACAACTCTATATATACTTCATCGCCCAAAAAGACTTGAGAGGTGTCTACCTTCGATTGGGCCAGACAAGCGCAACAGTCATCGCCAGAAAGATACCCAGAACAACGGACAATACAAGAATCATCTCCGCTTTGGGAGGCAGCAAACTCGTTTTTATCTTTTCCGGGGATCCAAATGGTTTAAAAAAATCACCATAGAGTTGCCGGCAGGCTTCACGGGCAGAGGTCAGCAACGAAGTATACTCTTTGATCAAAAAGACATATTCTGTCTTGGCCTTATTGATAAACTCATCTTGATGCGTCATTTTAAAATTTATCTGAGCCCTGTCAAGATCAGTTTGCAACGCCGCTTTTTGACTCACCAAGTTGCGGCGTTCTTTAAACATTGTTTGAAGGAACTCAGACAATGACGCCTGGTTGGCCAGTTCAATAAGTTGATTAAAGGAGTTATCCGTCAATTGCAGGTTTTCGGTGCGCCCGTTAGTTTGAATATTCTCAGGAGAGACACCACGTAATTCTTTGATATCAATAAGGATACGATCATATTCGCCGATATTCCGATCCAACTCCGCGATCTTCAAATGTGTTTCGATCAAAAAGCTTTCTGAAGATGCGTCATGAGTGGAAAACAATTCAGAAAAAATCGGGCGAAAATAAATTTCATCATACTGTCCTAACCTGCTCGACAGATCCGCTCCATTTAATCCGGCCTCACTGGTAATCGCCTTTAGCCTCTGGTCTTTATTTAAAATATCAACACCACGCGCAAGGCGTTGTAACGTTTTGCGCGCAGAAAGGATATCAGCAGTCGTCTTCAAAGGATTTTTCATTTCATCTGATACAACCGTCACGTTATCCAGGTCTGTATCTACAAACACCCGGTATTTCTCGGTAAAAACCTTACTCCAGGATATAGGCAGGGCATTAGCCAAAACAATTCCCTGATCAGCTGTCAGCCCCAAGGCAGTATGATCAATTGTAATTCTGAGACCCATTTGTGATGTGCTTTGCAATTTTTGCTTATATTCATCGTTTATCCTGTCTATTTCGGTTGCTGATAATTTTTTATTGGCCAGCTTTCCTTGATACTTTTTATGCAAACCGGCACTAATCGGAGAACCGAATTCGACACTTATCGACTTACGGAGTTTATCATCAACTGTGAGTCCGAGTGTTTCTGCTGCCCTGGTAACTACCTCTGGAAGCAACAGGTCCTGCGGGGAAAATTCAGAACCATTTGGATAGGTTGATTTTTCGATTCCCTTAAGTTGAACAAAATAAACGATTGGAGTGGATGTCCGAATGGCAGAAGCAAAGAGAAAACTCACTGCCAACAGCAAAAAAATAATCGGTATAATCACCAGCAAACCGCGACGATGCCAAAGTTTACTGATGATATCGGTAATTGAGATCTCATCCTCATTTAGATCTTCGTATAAAGTTGCTTGCTGCGACTCTTTCATTTCGAGCAGTCTCCTTTTCTCATTTATTTTTCGATTCTTCAAAGTGCGTCGGGTTGGTAGGGGTGCAGGCGGTGCCATCGAAAATATAATCCGTAGAAATGTGAATCAGGCGGCTGCCGGTATTTTTTGCCGCCACAGCCAGGTTTTCCGGACCGGTGGCGTTGACTGCGAAAGCAAGTTCGGGCTCCTCCTCCGCCTTATCCACATCTGTCTTTGCCCTAAAATAACTCTTTACTGCTTTGCATATGATGTATATACTTCGAATACTCATAGGAGGTGATTAAATGCTTGCAAAAATTCAGAAATGGGGCAATAGCCAAGGCCTTCGCATTGCTAAGAATCTACTTGCAGATGCAAAATTGGGCGTTGGTGACGAGGTGGATATCCGTGTCAAAGACGGTATTATGATCGTCACACCGACCCAAAAGATTCGTGGTAAGCACAGGCTTGAAGATCTTGTCGCACGTATTCCTGAAAATTACCAGCCCGGTGAAGCCAACTGGGGTGAGCCGATGGGTAAGGAGGCCTGGTAAATGACTGCTTATGTCCCGAAACAAGGGGACATCATCGCGATCTCATTTGATCCCCAATCCGGTCATGAGCAGATGGGTCGTCGTCCGGCATTGGTTGTCAGCAAAGACCTGTTTAATCGAAGCACTGGTTTGGCCATAGTCTGCCCGGTTACGAATACGGATCGTGGTTTCCCCTTTCATGTCGCTATTCCGCGAAACAGCAAGCTGACAGGTTTTATTATGGTTGAGCAGGTGAAATCTGTTGATTTCCGCGCTCGTCGAGCTAAACGAATCGAGCATGGCAATGTTGTAGCCTGCAATGAAGGGAAGTACGTGAACAGGGATGCTTTCATTCGTTTCGTTAAAATCCAATCCTATCAACGGTTAATGGAAGATAACATTTTCTTCAAAGCTGTTCGCCAATGCATCGGTTTGGCTTCAAATTCATGCCATGATTGTATGCAATCAAGGACACTATAAGACGGGCGTTTGGCAGGTGTTGGAAAGGCATCGCTTCTTATCGGCGAGATGGGAATTGTCTTGCTCAAAAGACCGAGATGGTATGCTTCTTCCTGAATGGCCACCGTAAAATCATACCAACTGGCCACACCCGCATCCGACCAATGATAAATACCGTTCAAGTTTGGTTTTTCTATAACGGCCCAGATTGCCGTGGCCAAGGTGGACGCCCATGTGGGACCACCGACCTGGTCGCAGACGACCTTGAGTTCCTCCCGCTCCTGCATCAATCGAATCATCGTCAGAACGAAATTATTGCCATACTGGCTGTAAAGCCACGAGGTCCGGATGATTACATAATCATCGAGGGATGACTGAACATTGATTTCGCCTTGGCGCTTGGTGCGCCCATACACGCCAGGCGGATTACAAGGTGCGTCGGGTTGGTAAGGAGTGCAGGCGGTGCCATCGAACACATAATCCGTGGAAATGTGAATCAGGCGGCTGCCTGTATTTTTTGCCGCCACAGCCAGGTTTTCCGGACCGGTAGTGTTGACTGCGAAAGCAAGTTCGGGCTCCTCCTCCGCCTTATCCACAGCGGTATATGCAGACGCGTTGATGATCACATCCGGTTTTTCTTCGCCAAACACCGCTGCAACGTTTTCCAAATTCGTAATGTCGAATTCAGGCAAATCGAGTGATTTGACGTCAATATGATCCGGAGCGGTCCTGGAAAGCGTTTGGCCCAACTGCCCTTTTCCACCGATAATAAGAACGTTCATGCTATTTTATTTCCCGCGTTTGATGAAAATCTGGTCGGCGTTTCGCCAATTGAAGCCCCTATCCCCCTTTGTGACTCACGGTTTCAGCGCCGCTGTAAACCAGGGTGGGGGTAAGCGCCTGGTTACCGGCCAAGGCCGTCCAACGTTTGAGGCCGATAAAAAAATCGGGTCTTGATCATCATTTCGGCCCACAGTAGATGTGTACCTCGCTCCCATGCTGCGTGGGAGCGTAATGTAGGTTCCCATGCAGAGCATGGGAACCAGCGCGGTTTCTCCGACCGAAACGATGATCGAGGAAATTTTGTCTGGGTATAATATTTAAAGTGCTCCTCTTAAAATTAAAAAACGACATCGACATTATATGATCGGATTTGGCTGTCATGGGAAATAATAGCACACTTCTCAACCAACGCTTGAGCGATCAGCAGTCTATCAAAAGGATCCTTATGAATGTCGGGAAGCTTTTCAACGTACAAAGCATGTTCGAGTTAGACCGGTATTACGTTCATATAATTTGTCTCAAGTCGTTTTGGAATATACTCATGCGTATTGACTGTTAACATATATAATTCCCTTAAAATGATAAACGCCTACCATATATTTGGCATGCCAAACTAAGTTGTAGACTAAGTCAATTATAGTTGTTCGTTTTTAGAAAAATCGCACCATATTCATCTGGAACATCAGCAGATGAAATGTCCTTATTATTGCAAATTGTCAAAACCTTTTACAATTTGCAAAACACCTTGATTTGATGTTCGATAATCAGAAAAATGGTAGCGTTACCCTGAATGTTTCTCCGGAATCCTCAAAAATGACATCCGTATTTAGCTTTTTTGCCTCTTGGCAAACCATTGGCAATCCCCGACCAAGTTTATCCATATACCCAAGATTTTCCATCAGTCGAACCAATAGCGGATTGCGAGCAAAACTGGTGCCGACGGAAAGCTTTTCAATACTCACCGTGTTGGGCAGGCGACCGGGACTGATAAATTCAATACGGTCATTGAACATAAAAATTCGTATCTGAGACCCAACCACGCTGTAATTTCGATGTACCGTGGCATTAACCAATAATTCTCGAAACACCTTATCCGGATAATGGGGACTCTCCACACGCTTGGCTCCCTGAATTGTCGAGGGGACAGGCCTGTTCGCTTTAATGGCTGCAAGTGCGTTGTCGACCTGACGCGGCAGACTGCCGCCAAAATCCTTTTTATCGAGGAGTTCGGCATCCAGATGGTTACCTGAAAAATGAGCGAAAGCGATTCCGGCCTGCGGTAATATTTTTTCAGGACTGATCCCAAAGACCAATATTCCGCCCAAGGTCGATTTCCCGTTGGGTCCCAAAACATCGCTGGCAGTCAATAATCGTATTTTTTCATCGTCAGACTCAGTAGCGAAACTGATCTGATAATTGGAGAAATAATCGCTAATTGCAGAAAAATCCAAATGGGAAACACCTGTCCCATCGAGTTCGATCCGATCATAATGGAACAGACCGGAAGCCTGAAAAAGTCGAATCAGTTCCTCTCTGGAAGCGATGCGCTTTGTCGATCCAACTCGAATATAATATTGGTTTTTTGACGTGTAATAGGGCCTGTCGACACCTTTGGGAATAGAAATTCGCGCAATTTTAATTCCTTCTATTTTGCTATCCATCTCCTCGTATGTCGGCTGCAGAGGCGGGATTACCGAGCTGCGACATATGTTCATAATATCTTCTTCATAAGAACGGGATATTCCTGTAATTTGAAGGTCGTCTTCTACGCCTATCCATATCTCTCCACCTTCGGCATTGGCGAAAGCAACAATCTCTTCTGCAAGATTTTTTGCGGATACTTTTTCGGATTTAAATTCAATGTATTGATTTTCTGATTGTGGTATTTCCATGATGTTCAGGCATTTTTCAATGGCTTATAGTCTGTAATGAAGGGAAATGCGTGGAAGGAGATGCTTTCGTTCGTTTCGTTAAAATCCAATCCTGTCGATAGTATTTCGCACTGCCAATCAGGATCTTATCGGCGACAAAGACGTTGGCAGGTCGCTGCCCGATCTCCTTCAACAATTCCAAATATTCTTCGAGTTGAATGAATTTACGGGATATTTTCTCGGTAGATACCATTGTATGAGTCCATTCAAAAATGCATTTATTTTCTTCTCTTTTAATACATTTGGATTTGTTCCATATAGGTCTTTTGGTAAGATCGAATCATCGGATAGAAATCAAAGTAGGCCATCCGAATTTTCGTTTCATATGCAATCCGCTGATCTTCATCCTGGCAGTAGATCAGGATGCCTTCGGTGACGATTTCTCCGGCGATGGCAAGCGGCAACGCATTCATAATCCGGACATCGCTTTCGAGGGCGTTAACCAGCTTATCGTCTATCGCCAACGAAAGATCCAATTCCAGTTTTCGAGACGCTGAAAGAGAACGTTTCTGGGTATACACTCCGATATCAAGATCGCTGAAACGATGGTGCTGTCCCAAAGCAACACTTCCGTATAGATACGCAAAGAGCACCTTAAATTCTGAAAATATTTCCGGTGCCATTGCGATGATTTTGTTTTTGATATGTTCCGCTTTCACTCGGCTGCCGATCACTTTGGATTTGTGTATGATTCGATTTCATCAATAAATTGATCAAAATCCTTTTTCCCTTTTTTAATGTTTTCGATCAGCTTCTGGTCATCGATGATCCAGTAACGGTGAATCAAGCTGTTTCTAAAATCGAAAAAAGGTTTTAGCTTTTGAAACAAATCTTCTGAAATCAAAGCATGATCGTGTGCTTTGACAATCGTATCGATATATCCAGAA
The DNA here is from genome assembly GCF_009689005.1 of Desulfosarcina ovata subsp. ovata. Lineage (NCBI taxonomy): Bacteria > Pseudomonadati > Thermodesulfobacteriota > Desulfobacteria > Desulfobacterales > Desulfosarcinaceae > Desulfosarcina > Desulfosarcina ovata. The sequence goes on from NZ_AP021879.1 coordinate 971,348, forward strand.
ACTGGAATTCCTTTTTGCTTAGCAAGAATATGCTGAATAGTGTTGGAAATTGCTTCGGCAAGTTCAATCAGAATATATTTTGCCGCTTTTAAAGGAATCGAATCTGGATACAATTCATTCTTCTCTATTAATTCCTGCAACGCAGTGCTGTTACGCCGGATCTCAGTCAGGTAACCGGTGATGCGGATCGGGTCGATCTTCATGTCAGCAACTCCTTCATCAAGCTTTCACAGGCCCGAAACTTCCTGCCGTAGCGTTCCAGAAAATCCGCGTGAACCACTTTTTCCTTGTTGACCAGGATCATACCTTTTTCCAATACATTTCTCAAATACAGCAAGGCGAGTATGTCACCTTTTTCAATGATCCCGGAAATGTTTTGAATGTCGAATGATTCTGGAGCGATACCTATCTTTTTGTGCAGTTCGATTCTCAGATCGATACACAGTGATGCGTCATCAATCCCGCTTCTTGGATAAACGGCAACATCTACATCATGGCCGCTGCCTTCGATAGCAATAGATCCGTAAAGATAGGCGAAGGTCACCCGCTTATCTTTATCAAGCACTTGAACCAAGGCATCGATGACTTGTTGATGATTTAACGATATCGATGTGACGTCCATGTCATTTTTTCTTGTAAAAGAAAAGATAATCTCTCGGGGAGCCTCAGCGCCCACAGAGAGGAACAACAAATTGTGTGGTTTTTCAGTCTCGACTTAGCCTCTTTCCATGGAATGAAACGGGCGTTACCGGAATCGGTGATTCGCTTTTGAACCTCCTGCTGCCACATCAATTCAACGTCTGCATCCAGTTGTTCATCTCGGAATATTGCGGTTTCAACAGGCTATCTTTGCCAAGCATATCGAAAGCGTCTCTGGATTCCTGCGGCACCCCCAATTTACACACCCGGACAAGATGCATGGCAGCGTCAATCGATGCTTCACAGGCCCGTTGCAAATTGAGAATAATGGAATCCTGCCGAGTATAGTTGCTATCCAGCTCCTGCTCATGTCCACAGTATTCCTCCTCGATTCGAGACAGGCACCGCTCAATGATGGCAATTTTATTCAGTAAAACATCACTGGTCATACACAACTCACCGTGTTGGGCAGGCGACCTGGACTTAGGCGATTTCTGTCAAAGAATATACCCGCCTGCTTGTCTTTTCATCCGTCTTCTGCGTTGGGCTTTTCCACACATAGCCCCACTATGCGTAAAAAAGCCCGCCTTGAATACGAATGAAAATCCTGCGCATCCGGGTATATTCTTTTCCGCCAATCGTCTAATGACATTGATTATTATAGGGACTTCAATGGCAAAAACAGTCTTCGGCTGCTGTTGCTTAACCGCATGAATCCGAATTTTTGATAAAAGCGGACGACATCATCATCGATAGCATCGGCAACCAGGGCATAAATTGCAATTTGATCACTGACGGACAACGTTCGCTTGATTGCGTCGGCGAGCAGCATGGCGCCGATTCCATGGCCTTGGAAGGGTTCGCTGACCGCCAGCCTGCCGATCAATGCTGCGGGAGCCGAATAGTTCGGCAACTTTCGGGCAAGTTTTTCGGGTAGGTACTGCAACTCAAGGGATAAGGAACTTAGCGTGTAATACCCCACGACTTTTATTGGTTCATCCGGCAGCGTCGCTACAAATACGCGACTGATGCGACGTTTGACATCCTGATTTGCCTGCCTTTTGAAGTACCTATCCAGCGACTCGACATTGCAGCAAAAGCCAGACCTGTCATGGACGGTGTTGAGCGGTTCAACAACGAGGTTTGGTAAACCCGTCACTTGCTGACAACGCGTTTGTCATGTTCTTCCAACGCTATTGACAACCTGCTGTTAAAATGGATCGGAGCGTCCAGGGCATCCAAAAATGCTTTGGAATTTTTTGCGTTTAATATCATTTTTTCATGGGACCGGACGGTTTTCCCTGCACGTTCCAATGCGCTGGACAGTATGAAATGGCTGATTGTCACCCCCTCGAGACCCGCTGCACGTTCAATGAGGTGTTTTGCATTGCTTTTCAGACGAAGGTTGATACGTTCTTTTTTATCGGATGCTATCGTGTCCATATTCAGGTCTTTCAGCGGACTTGGTGTAGTTCACATTCTTCATATCGTACGTCTAAACGGTGCCTATGTCAAACATACATGAGCAGTCTGGAAGCACAATTTCCACAATGGCTGTCACTCATGCCCTTCCTGCAATACCACTTTGGCCAACTCGCGGAAATCACCAAGGCGTGTTTCAACAATGGTACGAACAATTTCAATGTTCAGTTTGCGATAGCCGTGTACAGCAACATTGCGGAATCCGACCATCGACTTGAGGCGATCACGCAATACCGGTTTCAACAGGTCAGCTTCGCCAAGCATATCGAAAGCGTCTCTGGATTCCTGCGGCACCCCCAATTTACGCACCCGGACGAGATGCATGGCAGCGTCAATCGATGCTTCACAGGCCCGTTGCAAATTGAGAATAATGGAATCCTGTCGAGTATAGTTGTTATCCAACTCCTGCTCGTGTCCACGGTATTCCTCCTCGATGCGAGACAGGCACCGCTCAATGATGGCAACTTTATTCAGTAAAACATCACTGGTCATACACACTCCCTCGCCTATTCACATCCTCAAGAATCAAGCGGCGCTCCTCATTGAGCTTGGCATAGCTGGAAAATACGTTATCTTCAAAACGTTCAGCCGCTTCGGCATCAACACAATGAAGCCGCTCACCATACGCCACCACCTGCATACGTAAAACCGTTGAAGCCCTCAGCAAATCGACCAGGTCAACATCCCGACCAGCTATTGATGCCAACTTCTGGGCAAGATCCCAACGACCAACCGGATCAAGCGGCGATGCAGCCAAGACGGCAATGTCTATATCGCTCCCTTTTCTCTGAGCAGCCGTGCCCCATGAGCCAAAGCGATAAATCGCCACACAACTGTGGACAGTGGAGCAGATCTCTTCAATAAGTTCCTTCTGCAATTGTGAATTCAACAACACATTCAGCGACATACGATTATCCTGAGATATCCGCTGAGGGACATGGGGACGGGGATGTTTGCTTTAATAGCTGCAAGTGCGTTGTCGACCTGACGCGGCAGAGTGCCGCCAAAATTCTTTTTATCGCAAGGAGTCCGGCATCCAGATGCCTGAAATCGGATCATGCCTTTGTATAGAACACCTTACCCACCCGCTGGATATGATCGATCAAGTCCGGTTGCTTGATATGGTCGTATAAAGAAAGGTCAAAGGTGTAAGGCAGCAGCAGATCATCCAGTTCAAGACTGATTTTATTGAGGATGGATAGATTGAGGCCCTTTCCTTTTAACGTCAGATCGATATCGGATCCCAGTTTGTAATTCCCTTTGGCACGGGAACCATACAGGACGACCGTTTCAATATCGTCATATCGCTCAAATATTCGGATGATCTTATCGACGCATGCCGTGCTGAGCCCGGTTTGAATGTGAGTCAAGTTTGATCGGGCTCCGCTTTTAATCGGTTTAATTTTTTTTCCAGCTTCTTAAAAAGTACAAAGTAATTTTTTTTGATCGCTTCACATATCTCTTCGGCGGTTTCCCGGTTATAGGTATGCGATGTCCGGTTTCGGCTGGCAAGCATGTCCATCCAGGTTTCCCCATCCTCGATCAAATTCAGTTGAAACGCTTTCCGTATGGCATCTCTTGAGCCGTAGATATCGGTTTGCCCGCGATATTCGAGAAAATCCTTCATCGTCGTCCAGGCCAGTTCAAATGTATATTCAAACGCCTTGATGAGGCCTTGCTCTTCGAGTTCGGACAATTGCCCCTTCTCAATGAACTTGGTCAATTGAGCGAAAGCCTTCTGGAAATTCGCCAATCGCTGAATCCAGCGGATATCTTTTTTTTCATCGACCTTCACAATCTTCATTCCCACCCCAGCAACCACTGTTTGACGGTTCGAAGCTGAATCCACCCAGGGATGTTCAAATCCCGATCAGCGGTATCAACCAACAGCAGTCCATCGGCGTTGCCGATGAATTGCTTGCCGGAGGTTAGCCCCTTGAGTTCCCGGTCAAGGTTATCACGACCCAGATGTTGGGTGACCTGGACCAATGTTGCTGGACGACCCGCCTGGAAAACGGTAAAGTCGCATTCCCAACCGTTGCGGGCAAAATAGATTTCCTCGGTTTTCTCACGAATATGCCTGAACACAAGGTTCTCCAAGTGCTTGCCTCGATCCTCGGAAAAGGAATAGTGCAAGGCCGTGGCAAATCCGTTATCGTAGAGAAAAACCTTCTTTCTTTTTTACCCATACCAAGGAAAATATCATGCAGTTTTTTACCTGGCACAAGGACATTTCTTGCGAAATTGCGAGAAACAGTCTTACACGGAGCCGCAGCGCCCACAGAGTGGAACGAAAAAAGCCATTTTTCAATGTCTTGTAGCCTGCAATGAAGGGGAATGCGTGGATACGGATGCTTTCATGCGTCTCGTTAAAAGCCAATCCTAACGACGGCTAATGGAGGATAACATTTCCTTCAAAGCTGTTCGCCAATGCATCGGGTTGGCTTCAAATTCATGCCAAGATTGCATGCAATCAAGAACACTATAAGACGGGCGTTTGGCAGGTGTTGGAAAGGCATCGCTTCTTATCGGCGAGATGGGGATTGGCTTGTTCAAAAGACCGAGATGGTATGCTTCTTCCTGAATGGCCACCGTAAAATCATACCAACTGGCCACACCCGCATCCGACCAATGATAAATACCGTTCAAGTTTGGTTTTTCTATAACGGCCCAGATTGCCATGGCCAGGGTGGACGCCCATGTGGGACTCCCGACCTGGTCACAGACGACCTTGAGTTCTTCCCGCTCCTGCATTAATCGAAGCATCGTCAGAACGAAATTATTGCCATACTGGCTGTAAAGCCATGAGGTCCGGATGATTACATAATCATCGAGGGCTTCCTGAACATTGATTTCACCCTGCCGCTTGGTACGCCCATACACGCCAAGCGGAGTACAAGGTGCGTCGGGTTGGTAGGGGGTGCAGGCCGTGCCGTCGAACACATAATCCGTGGATATGTGAATCAGGCGGCTGCCGGTGTTTTTTGCCGCCACAGCCAGGTTTCCCGGACCGGTGGCGTTGACTGCGAAAGCAAGTTCGGGCTCTTCCTCCGCCTTATCCACGGCGGTATATGCGGACGCATTGATGATCACATCCGGTTTTTCTTTACCAACCACCGTTGCAACGTTTTCCGAATTCGTAATGTCGAATTCAGGCAAATCGAGTGATTTGAAGTCGATATGATCCGGAGCGGTCCGGGAAAGCGTTTGGCCCAACTGTCCGTTTCCGCCGATAATAAGAATGTTCATGCTATTTCATTTCCTGCGTTTGATGAAAAGATAATCTCTCGCAGAGTCGCAGAGTCCTCAGAGAGGGACAACAAAGAAAACTGGTTCTCATTGTTGCTGCCGCTGAAGCGGAATTCTATTTTCGATATTCGACATATATCTGTCCTTGCCTTAAAACAACTCTTTACTGCTTTGCATATGATGTATATACTTCGGATACACAAGGAGATGATCAAATGCTTGCAAAAATTCAGAAATGGGGCAATAGCCAAGGCCTTCGCCTTGCTAAGAATCTACTTGCAGATGCAAAACTAGGCGTTGGTGACGAGGTGGATATCCGTGTCAAAGACGGTATTATGATCGTTACACCGACCCAAAAGATTCGTGGTAAGCACAGGCTTGAAGATCTTGTCGCACGGATTCCTGAAAATTACCAGCCCGGTGAAGCCAACTGGGGTGAGCCGATGGGTAAGGAGGCCTGGTAAATGACTGCTTATGTCCCGAAACAAGGGGACATCATCGCAATCTCATTTGATCCCCCATCCGGTCATGAGCAGAAGGGTCGTCGCCCGGCCTTGGTTGTCAGCAAAGACCTGTTTAATCGAAGCACTGGTTTGGCCATAGTCTGCCCGGTTACGAACACGGATTGTGGTTTCCCCTTTCATGTCGCTATTCCGCGAAACAGCAAGCTGACAGGTTTTATTATGGTTGAGCAGGTTAAATCTGTTGATTTCCGCGCTCGTCGAGCTAAACGAATCGAGCATGGCAATGATGAATTGCTGTCCGAGGTGCTGTCCATACTGGATGCCTGCATCTATTAGCTGGCACCCCGCATTCCAGATGAAGAGATAATCTCTCGCAAAGTCGCAGAGCGCACAGAGAGGGACAACAAATTGTGTGGGCTTCGCCCAAAACCAATTCTTAATGATGAATTATAAATTTTGAATGTATGTGAACACCTCGGCGTCCCTGAATAAAACCCCGCCTGCATCCTTTTCGGAAACCAGGGGGGCGTCGTTGATTGGCCATTGAATGCTCAAGTCGGGGTCGTTCCAGCGGATACAGCGTTCGAATTCAGGAGCGTAATAATCAGTTGTTTTGTACAAAAATTCGGCCACATCGCTCAGGACCAGAAAACCATGGGCGAATCCTGGCGGGACCCATAATTGTTTTTTGTTTTCAGCAGTGAGATATTCTCCGACCCATTTCCCGAAAGTCGGTGACGACCGGCGGATGTCCACCGCCACATCAAATACATCCCCACAAATCACGCGGACCAGTTTCCCCTGGGGTTGCCTGATCTGATAGTGAAGGCCGCGTAAGACATTTTTTTTTGATTTGGAATGATTGTCCTGAACAAACGCTGGATCGTTGCCAGTCAATGATTTAAATACTTTCTCATTGTAGCTTTCAAAAAAAAAGCCGCGATTGTCACCAAACACTTTCGGTTCAAGGGTAAAGACATCAGGAATACGGGTTCGGATAATTTTCATCGCAAACAATCGATCACCAGACGATCTCAACATCGTAAGATGACATTTGACAATCGCTGGAAATAAGGTTCAATTTTTCTGAAATTGCTTGGGCAATCAGCAGCCGGTCAAAAGGATCCTTATGATGGTCCGGCAGGTTTTCAACCTGCAACGTATGTTCGAGTTGGACTGGCAGCACATCCATGTAACTTATCTCCAAACGCTTTGGGATGTATTCGTAGGGATTCAAGGGGAGTCTCAACTTTTGCAACCTATATTTGATGACAATTTCCCATGCACTGACCACTGAAAAAAAAATGGTTGTGCTCCCGTCCTCGACGAGCTCGATGACCTTGCGGCTAAGTTTGCTTGGTTCAATATGCCACCACAGCCAGCAATGCGTATCGATCAGATAGCCCCTTTTACTTGCCATGACGCACCTTTATTTGAATACCCTCCAGACTATTCAAAATAGGCTTGCAGTTCTTCGGGCAGTGGGGAGTCAAAATCATCGGCGATCCAGCCCTTGCCCTTATCGATACCGGATTTACGTTTAATCGTGTGGCGCTTAATCGGGACTAACTTTGCAACCGCTTTGCCAGATTTGGCAATGATGATCTCCTCGCCATTGCTTACCCGGACCAATAAACGCGATAGCTGCGTTTTTGCCTCATGGGTATTTATTGTTAGCATGTCTTTTTCCTTACCGTCTAAAGCCACTATAATTAGTGAATATATAATGAACTAAGTCGTCGACTAAGTCAAGTTTCTAATCCGTTTTTTTGCTTAACAGTTTGAGCAGGTACTGACCATAGCCATTTTTTGCCATGGAAAAACCGATGGTTTCGAGCTTTTCATCGGTAATGTATCCCAGCCGCCAGGCGATCTCTTCAGGGCAGGCAACCTTGAGCCCCTGCCGTCGCTCTAAGATTTCGACAAACCGTGACGCTTCCAGAAGGGATGAGTGGGTCCCGGTATCCAGCCAAGCATACCCCCGTCCCATCAGCGCCACTTCCAGTTTTTCCATCTCCAGGTAACGCCGATTGACATCGGTGATTTCCAGTTCTCCTCTGGCCGATGGCTTGATATCGCGCGCAATCTCAACAACCTGATCATCATAAAAATAGAGCCCGGTAACGGCAAAATCAGATTTGGGCTGTTCTGGCTTTTCTTCGATTCCAACCACTTTGCCGTTTTTATCAAACTGCACCACACCGTATCGCTGTGGGTCGGTCACCTGATAGGCAAAAACCGTTGAGATTTCCGTTTTCCGATTGGCGGTAGCAAGTTTTATCGCCAGGTCATGCCCGTGGAAGATATTGTCCCCCAGCACCAATGCACTGGGATCGGTACCGATAAAATCACTGCCTATAATAAAGGCCTGGGCAAGTCCATCCGGGCTGGGCTGAACCGCATAGCTGATATTGATCCCCCACTGGCCGCCATCGCCCAACAGCTGCTCAAACCGGGGGGTATCCTGAGGCGTCGATATAATCAGGATATCCTTGATCCCGGCCAGCATGAGCGTGGTCAGCGGATAGTAGATCATCGGTTTGTCGTAGATCGGCAGCAGTTGTTTGGAAATGGCGATGGTAATGGGGTACAAGCGCGTACCGCTGCCGCCGGCAAGAACAATTCCCTTTCGGTTCATCCCCTCTCCTCGTAGTTCAGTTTGACCCACCTCTGATAGGCCCCGCTGGTGACATTTTCCACCCACGCGGCGTTGTCCAGGTACCAGCGGATGGTTCTTGCAATGCCGGTTGCAAAGCTCTCCTGGGGATCCCAGCCAAGTTCATTTTTAATTTTCGAGGCATCAATGGCATATCGGCGATCGTGTCCGGGACGATCAGTAACAAACTCGATCAGCGATGCATGGGTAAAGTCCTTTTGCCCTGGCAGCCAATCATCCAGGATGCGACAGATGGTGTTGACGATGTCGCGGTTGGTAATCTCGTTGTTCCCGCCGATGTTATAAACTTGGCCGACACGCCCACTATCCAGAACAACCCCGATGGCTGCGCAATGGTCTTCCACATAAAGCCAGTCACGAACGTTCATGCCGTCGCCATAAATCGGAATGGGCTTGCGCTGCAGTGCGTTGTGGATGACCAGCGGAATCAGTTTTTCTGGAAATTGATAAGGCCCGTAATTATTGGAGCAGTTGGTGGTCAGGGTGGGCAGCCCATAGGTGTGGTGGTAGGCGCGTACCAGATGATCGGAAGATGCTTTGGATGCCGAATAGGGACTGTTGGGCGCATAAGGGGTGGTTTCGCTGAACGCCGGGTCATCTTTTTCGAGCGATCCGTATACTTCGTCCGTGGAAACGTGCAAAAAACGAAAAGCTTCTTTTGCGTCCGGTTCCAAAGCATTCCAATATGCGTAGGATTCCCGGAGCAGGTTGAAGGTGCCCACCACGTTGGTTTGAATAAAATCGTCGGGCGCTGAAATGGACCGGTCCACGTGGCTCTCGGCAGCAAAGTTGACGATGGCCCATGGGTGATGGTCCTTGAGCAGATTTGAAACGACTTGCCGATCAGCGATATCTCCGTTTACGAAAATATGCCGGGGATGATTGGCCCATCGCTTCAGGTTGTCCAGATTTCCGGCATAGGTCAGCTTGTCAAGATTGACGACTGTCTGATTTGTTTTTTCGAGCCAGAAGTGAACGAAATTGGAGCCGATAAAGCCGGCGCCTCCGGTAACAATAATTGTTCTTTGTTTTTCCATCTTTTCATTCCGATTGATCATATGCTCGTTCAATACGAATTAATCAAAAAATCGGATTTTATCCGAAGGCAACCCCATCTTCTCTATCGACACTCTCACACGTTCGGGATCTTCCGGCATGGTAACCAGCAGAACATCAAAATCGAGATGAGGAAGCTTCGAAACCGGCTTGACGATCTGATTGGCATATTGTTCTCCCGCCTTTAACGGATCGACCACCCCGACAATCTCAAGACGGGTGACGTTCAATGCCATGAATGCAATGTCACAGAACTCCCCGGCGCCATAAAAAAGAACACGACGGATGCCTTCGGCTTCAAGGTTGTCGTAAACGCTCTGCAGGCGTGTGCAGGCCGCTTTATAGGACTGATAAGAGCTGGTGATGTATTCGTAAACGAGTCTCGTTTTTTCAGTGGCGCCAGCAGGTGTCAAGATATACTTGAGTCGATTCCTGGAAAGGGTTTTGACCTTGCAATACCCCTTGTTCACCAATCGCTTGATCACCGCGTTGACCAATCCGAGCGAAACATTGAGCGAATCAGAAAATTCTCGCTGGGAGCGTGGCTCATCCTCAGCGATCATCTCCAGCATGGACAGTGTCTTTAACCGGTTTATTTCCATTTCGACGTCGTTTGGGTATAGCTCCGCCGGGTAGGTTACAATTTTTTTAAGAAAAAGCGTGGAACCGATGGGGCTGCCTGGAGAAAAACAGTGCAGATTGAATTCAGGAAAGCAGGCGTTCAGCTATTGAACATAAAACGACCTGAAGGTCAAGCCTTAAATTGGAAGGGGTTACGGTGCCGTGGAGGCATTGATGTGGCTGAATCGATTGGTATTTTGTAGGCTGCCCCGGTTCTGTTACAATATTTCAGACACCGGGGCAGTCTGGCATCAATCAGACGGTAATACGATCTTTGTTGGCTTCCCAAGTTTTCATGCCGATCCCCTTGACATTCATGATATCTTCGGGTTTCTCAAAAGGACCGTTTTTGTCGCGATATTCAACAATCCGCTGAGCATATTTGGCGCCCACGCGATCCAGCTGAATCAATTGTTCCGTCGTGGCGGTATTGATGTTGATACGTTCCATCGCCACCGCACAATATGCGCCGGTGAAAACGATCAGCAGAGCAATACACACCGCTTGAAAAAGTTTTTTCTGGGTCGGGTTCTTTTTCATAAGACCTCCATGGATTTGGGTTGAACAAATTTGCCATGCCTCTCATGGCAAATCATTTGTGGTGACAATTGTTGGATCAGGAGGTCTGTTCAGATCGATAACAAGGTGTTGCCGGAGATGAATATCAATGCAGTCTGATTCCGCTGAAATTTTGGAAAGTGCATAAAGCAGGTTTGATGCCAAACCATTAACAAAAAATATTCAGCCCCAACCGAGCTCTTGCTTGACTTTTTTTTGAAGTTTATGACATATATAAAAGTGCGAATTTTAATATAATTACCTGCTTTTTCCATCATTTGAATGACCCGTTTTTTTTCGAAACGCCCCGTTTTGCGTTTAGTGGCCGTATACAATCGTGAGCGATTCATCAAACAACCGTATGAAAAATTACAAAGTCCTTTTTGTCGATGATGATGAGCAAATTCTCTCCATCGTCCAACAGTTTTTGAGTCGCAGTGGTTTCGATGTAACAACGGAATCAAACGGACTCAAGGCGATTGAAATGGTTCGTGAGCATCATTTCAGTGTCGTTTTTACCGATTTGATCATGCCCGAGATCAGCGGCATGGACCTCCTCAAACGGATCAAAGCCATCTCTCCAGATACGGAAGTGATTGTGGTTTCCGGCTATGGCACCATCGAATCTGCCATTGAAGCCATGAAACTCGGAAGTTACGACTTTCTTCAAAAACCGATTAATTTTGACCGGTTTCGGATTCTCATCGAAAGGATCATCGAGAAACAGGATCTGAAAGAAGAGAACCAACGAATTCGCAATCACCTCAAAGAACGATACAAATATGACGAACTGGTGGGCATGTCACCAAAGATGCAGGATATATATGAAATCATAGATAAAATCAGTACCGGCAGTCCAACTGTGCTGATCGAGGGAGAAAGTGGTACCGGCAAAGGACTGACCGCCAACATTATTCACAACAACAGCGATCGACATCAAGGCCCATTTATTCCCGTCAACTGTGGCGCCATTGCCGAAAGTCTGCTGGAAAGAGAGCTTTTCGGCCATGTCAAAGGTGCGTTTACCGGCGCATTAAAAGATACCGTCGGTCTCTTTCAGGCCGCTGACGGGGGAACCATTTTTTTGGACGAAATAGCAGAAGTGTCACAGGCGGTTCAAGTCACCCTGCTGCGGGTGCTGCAGGAAAAAAAGGTAAGGCGCCTTGGTGATACCCGGGAAACGGACATCGATGTCCGCGTCATTGCTGCGACAAATAAAAAACTTGACGAAGCGTTAAAGAAACAAACATTCAGAGAAGACCTATATTACCGGCTGAATGTAATATCCATCACCATGCCGCCCTTAAGGGACATCCGCGAGGACATACCGCTTCTGGTCAACCATTTCATTGCCAAATACAGTACCTCTCAGGCCTCAGGACCAAAAGTCAGCCCGGCAGCGATGGGCAAACTCATGGGATACCACTGGCCCGGAAATGTGCGCCAACTTGAAAATGTCATCCAAAGAGCTTTTGCCCTGGGCGTCAGGGAAACGCTCAATGTCGAGGACCTACCCAACGAGATTGTCAATCAGGCTCCAGGTAACCTTTCAACCGATAAAAATTTCAATTTGAGAGAAATCGAGAAAAAAGTGATTTTGCAGGCACTGGGAAAGGTTGGCGGTAACAAGGTCGAAGCGGCAAAGCTATTGGGCATCAACGCGACGACCGTTTATCGTAAAATGGCCAAGTACAACATTGCCGACGTTCAGAATTGATGAGTCTTTAACTGTTCATAAATTATTTTAATGGAAGAGGCATAAAAATGAATGATGGTTTAGACGTCATCGTTGTTGATGACGATCCGGATGTATGTGATCTGATTTCGGCTACAATTGAGCGCTTCTATACATGGGGACGGGTTATTTCGTTTACCGACTCCGAGAAAGCAATCTCCTATTGTTTGGATAGAGATATCGGTGTAGCCATTTTTGTCGTCGATGTTTTCCTGAGGGGAGCCAGCGGGTTCTATTTTCTCGACACCATCGAGGAAAAATTCCCCACAGCTCACTCCGACGCCATCATCGTCACCGGAAATGCCAGTGACGACATCGTAAATATGTGTGTGGCTTCGGATGTCAATCATCTTCTGGAAAAACCGGTGAAACCCTATGCGCTGCAACTGGCCGTTCGTGCCATTGCCGAAAAATATTTAAAATTCGCCAAAAGGCTGTTTAACGATCCGGACTTTGCAAAAAATATCGCCAATTTCTGACCGGGATTTATCCTATTCGTCATTATATTGGCCACTTCTGTATCTGGCGATCTCAATCGATGAAAGGGTCAGGGACTGATTGATGATTGTTTTCAAATCATCGTCAACGCCAGTCGCATCAGCCATTTCAGCAAGGGACTCATTTTGAGAGTCCATCTTTTCCAATACCGGTTCAATTTCTTTTAGTGAGGTTGATCGTGAACCCAATTGTTGCTGATAAATTTCCATAGTATCGAGCAATTGCTGAACATGGTCAACGATTCCTGTTTCAGCTGCTTCGGTTTGAACGTTGAACTGGGCTGGACGAATCTCGGAAAGGGATGAAACCGATTCCGAAACAAGCGGTTGGGCATCACTGGTCGTGATCACATCCTGAAAAACCGAACCAAACTCTTTTTCCCCGTGTACCGTCTGATTTTCCCGTTTTTTTAAATCCGCGATGTTCATAACGGTCTTGTCGGGATCAATGGTTACCATAACAAACTCCTGTTCGTTGTTGCTCAAAGGACTTCCGGCAAAAAGCGATACGCCTGATGAAAAGCACTTAAGCAAACATCATGCTAACTCATGCAATTTGTTTAACCGAATCGTTACATTCTTTACGGAAACATTCAACGATAAAGCCGCACACCTTACCGATGTTTCGCCATAAAAATCTACAACTACTTATATTCTATACATATTTTAATTCATCTGGTTCATTTGCAGATACAATTTACACCAACAAAAAAATACACATCCCATGCCCTGCAAAATGTTTTTGTTGCCGCTACCCGATCCAGCCGGTCCCATATACACTTCAGGCGAGGAAAATTTTGCCCTATCATCAGGTCAATTTTACCGTCTAAAAACGTCCGGTCCCATAGAATCCCAAGCGATTGATGATCGACAACCACATTGATTTTTTAGCCGATATCCATCATAAAGAGACCGTGTAAAAATCGGACCCTGTCAACATGGCAATCGCGGGCATGGTCGGCTTTTACATATGGACCAACGCGTTAGGGCTTCGCAAGCGCGGCCATACCCCGACGAATGATGGATCCGTCAAAACAATAATGCCATCTTGATTTATCCGGAGGCAGTCCCATTAAACCCGATCAGCTTTTCAATAACGATTTGTCCAAACATGATTACAATGCCGCCTCGCTGGAGGTGCTCAAGGGCCTGGACCCGGTCAGGCGCCGGCCAGGTATGTATACCGACACCCAACGGCCCAACCATCTGGCTCAGGAGGTGATCGACAATAGCGTGGACGAGGCCATCGCCGGCTTTGCCAAACGCATCGACGTTACTCTGCACGCCGATGGTTCGCTCAGCGTGACCGATGACGGTCGCGGCATGCCCACGGACATCCACCCGGAGGAGGGCATCTCCGGTGTGGAGGTGATCCTTCTGAAACTTCATGCCGGAGCCAAATTCTCCGATAAAGACTACCAGTTTTCCGGTGGCCTGCACGGTGTCGGGGTATCGGTGGTCAATGCCCTGTCAACGCGACTGGAAGTGGAGATCAAGCGCGACGGGAAAAAAAACTTCATCTGGTTTGCCGACGGGCACAAACAGCAGGATCTGGCCGTCATCGGTACGGTGGGGCAGCGTAACACCGGCACGTTTATCCGCTTCTGGCCGGATGCCAAATATTTCGACTCGGTGCGTTTTTCCGCCCGCCGCCTGCGCCACACCCTGCGGGCCAAAGCGGTGCTCTGTCCGGGCCTGACGGTCACTTTCCTTGATGAAAACAGTGGTGAAAAGGAATCCTGGTACTATGAGGACGGCCTCAAGGAATACCTGGCCGGCAGTCTGGCCGGAAGTGAGCTGATCCCGGAGGAACCCTTTGTCGGCCGGCTGGACGGTGAAGGCGAGGCCGTTGCCTGGGCCGTGGTGTGGCAGCCCGAAGGCGGCGAGTCGGTCACCGAAAGCTACGTCAACCTGATTCCCACCGCCCAGGGCGGCACCCATGTCAATGGTTTCCGTTCCGGTCTGCTGGCCGCTATCCGCGAATTCTGCGAGTTCCACAAGCTGATTCCCCGGGGCATCAAGCTGGCCCCGGACGACATCTGGGAACGATGTTCTTACGTGCTGTCGGCCAAGATGACTGAGCCCCAGTTTTCCGGTCAGACCAAGGAGCGTCTCTCCTCGCGGCAGTGCGCCGCCTTTGTCAACGGCGTTGTCAAAGACGCCTTTGCCCTCTGGCTCAACCACCACACCGAGGCCGGCGAACGGCTGGCCGAGATGGCCGTGGAGAGTGCCCGTAACCGCCTGAGGGCCGGGAAAAAAATTGAACGCAAGAAAGTCACCGCCGGCCCCGCACTGCCCGGAAAACTGGCCGATTGCGTCAGCCAGGACCCCGACCAGACCGAACTGTTTCTGGTGGAAGGCGATTCCGCCGGCGGGTCGGCCAAACAGGCCCGCGATCGCCAGACCCAGGCGATCATGCCCCTGCGCGGCAAGATCCTCAACACCTGGGAAGTGGATTCGACCCAGATTCTAGGATCCAAGGAGGTCCACGACATTGCCGTGGCCATCGGTGTGGACCCCGGTGCACAGCAGCTTAGCGGCCTGCGCTACGGGAAAATCTGCATCCTCGCCGATGCCGATTCCGACGGTTTGCACATTGCCACCCTGCTCTGTGCCCTCTTTTTGCAGCACTTCCCCCCACTGGTGAAAGCCGGCCATGTTTTCGTGGCCATGCCCCCGCTCTATCGTATCGACATGGCCAGGGAGGTTCACTATGCCCTGGACGAAGCGGAAAAAACAGCTATTGTGCGGCGTATGCAAAAAAAGAAACCCAACACCAAAATCAATGTCCAGCGCTTCAAGGGACTGGGGGAGATGAACCCGGCGCAGCTGCGCGAAACCACCATGGCTCCGGATACCCGCCGGCTGGTGCGACTGACCATGGAGGAGGACGAAGCGACTTACGCCACCATGGACATGCTGCTGGGTAAAAAGCGTGCCGCCGACCGCCGCCAGTGGATCGAGGAGAGCGGCGATCTGGCGGAAATTGAATAGAATATGATGATCGCATGTAAATAACTTTGGTGATCGGCTTTCGCGGGCATGGCCCGCTTCTACCCCCGTTGGTGTTCCGTAGCGGGCCATGCCCGCGAACCATCCGCATTCAACACTAAGGATCGGGAATTTTATTAGAAGTCGAAAGTAGATAAAAATATGAGCACCAATGCACCCGTCCGCATTGAGGGCAGCGAACGCATGCCCCTGCAGCAGTTTACCCGGCAGGCCTACCTCGACTACGCCATGTACGTGATCATGGACCGCGCCTTGCCCCACGTGGGGGATGGCCTCAAGCCGGTTCAGCGGCGCATCGTTTACGCCATGAGTGAACTGGGCCTCAAAGCCGCCGCGAAATACAAAAAATCCGCCCGCACCGTGGGTGACGTGCTGGGTAAATTCCATCCCCATGGGGATTCGGCCTGTTACGAAGCCATGGTGCTCATGGCCCAGCCGTTTTCCTACCGCTACCCTCTGGTCGACGGCCAGGGCAACTGGGGCGCCCCGGACGACCCCAAATCCTTTGCCGCCATGCGCTACACCGAGGCGCGCCTGTCGGCCTATGCCGACGTCCTTTTAAGCGAGGTGGCCATGGGCACGGTCCAGTGGGTGCCCAATTTCGACGGAACCCTCAAGGAGCCACGGGTGCTGCCGGCACGGCTGCCCAACATCCTGCTCAACGGCACCACCGGCATCGCCGTGGGCATGGCCACGGACATTCCGCCCCATAACCTGCGTGAAGTGGTCGCTGCCTGCATCCATCTGATCGACTCCCCCAAGGCCACCGTCGACGACCTTTGCGAGCATATCCAGGGGCCGGACTTTCCCTGCGGCGCGGAGATCATCACTCCGAAATCGGAAATCGCCAATATTTACCGGACCGGCAAGGGGGTGATCCGCATGCGCGCCACCTTCGAGCAGGAAAACGGCGATATCGTCATCACCGCCCTGCCCCACCAAGTCTCGCCAGCCAAGGTGCTGGAGCAGATCGCCGGCCAGATGAACAAAAAGAAGCTGCCCATGGTGGCCGACCTGCGGGATGAATCCGACCAGGACGACCCCATTCGCCTCGTCATCGTGCCCCGCTCCAACCGGGTGGACAAAGACGCCCTCATGGCCCACCTGTTCGCCACCACCGAGTTGGAAAAAACTTTCCGGATCAACCTGAACGTGATCGGCCTGGACCGCAAACCCGGGGTCAAAGATCTTGCCGAGATGCTCACCGAATGGATCACGTTTCGAACCGAAACCGTACGGAATCGTTTGCAATACCGTCTTGACAAGGTCAAAGACCGGCTGCACATCCTGGATGGGTTGCTGATCGCCTACCTGAATATTGACGAAGTGATCCGCATTATCCGTACCGAAGACGTCCCCAAACCGGTATTGATGGAACGCTTCAGCCTCTCGGATGCCCAGGCCGAGGCGATCTTGCAGCTCAGGCTGCGCCACCTGGCCCGCCTGGAGGAGATGAAAATCCGCGGTGAGCAAGAGGATCTGAACAAGGAGCGGCAATTTCTGGAGACCACCCTGGGATCGCCGGCCCGCATGAAAACCCTGATAAAAAAAGAGCTGCGCGCCGATGCCAAGGCCCACGGGGATGAGCGGCGCACGGCCATTGTGGAACGGGAGGAGGCCCAGGCGATCACCGAAGAGCAGCTGGCGCCGGTGGAACCGGTGACGGTGATCCTGTCAACCAACGGATGGGTTCGTGCGGCCAAGGGCCACGACATCGATCCCGGCGAAGCCACCTACCGACCGGGCGACCGCTACCTGGATGCCGCCCGCGGCCGGAGCAACCAGCCGGTGGTCTTTCTCGACACCACCGGTCGCTCCTTCAGCCTCTCCGCCCACACCCTGCCTTCGGCCAGGGGATACGGGGAACCCCTCACCGGCCGTTTCGTGCTGCCCAGCGGGGCGACCTTCACCAGCGTGATCATGGCTCCGCCCGACCAGCAATTGCTCATGGCCAGCGACGCCGGATACGGGTTCATCACCAGTTTCGAAGATCTGGTAACCCGCAACACCAAGGGCAAGGCCGTACTGACCCTGCCCAGGGGGGCCCTCCCCCTGCCACCGCTGCTGCTGGATGACATCAAAGGCCACCTGCTGGCCGCGGTCACCAGCGAGGGTCGCATGCTGGTCTTTCCCCTGGACAAGCTGCCCGCCATCGCCAAAGGAAAAGGCAACAAAATCATCCAGATTCCGGCCAAACGTGCCCGGGACCGCGAAGAACTGCTGGTTCATCTGCATCTCGTGCCACCCGAGGGCACGCTGACGATTCATGCCGGTAAGCGGTTTTTCAAGCTGACCCATGGCAATCTTTCCCAGTACCTGGGTGAGCGGGGACGTAGGGGAAAGAAACTACCCCGCGGTTTCCAGAATGTGGACCGGCTGGAGAGCGAGGCCCCGATCCAGGCGCCACTGCCGGCAACACCCCCAGTAGACGGCCAATCCGACTGATATGGTTTTCTCAAGCCTTTTTTTCCTGTTTGCATTTCTGCCGGCCGTAATTCTTGCCTACTATGGCAGGGCCCTGTTGTTGCAGAAGCAGCTGCGCAATCTCACGCTGCTGATTTTTTCTTACCTTTTTTACCTTTTCGGTGCTCCGGATTTCATCTTGTTTCTGGCCGGCTCCACCCTTTTCGACTATGCCATGGGCCGGCTCATGGCACGTTTCACAGGCCACAAACGGTTGTGGCTGACATTGTCCCTCGGGATCAACCTGGGGCTGCTGGCCTGGTTCAAGTACGCCAATTTCATGGTGGCGCAGACCGCCGCCACCATGACCCGTCTGGGACTGGACCTGTCCGGCTGGGAGGCCGTGGTTCTGCCGGTGGGCATCTCTTTTTTTACGTTTCAGAAACTGAGCTACACCATCGATGTCTATCGCGGACGCTGCCGCCCGATTGCCAATGTCATCGATTTCGCCATGTACGTGGCCCTTTTCCCGCAGCTGGTGGCCGGCCCCATCGTGCGCTTCCGCGACATTCACGACCAGATCCGAAACCGCGTTGAGTCGTGGGACAAGTGCCATGCCGGAACCATGCGCTTTGCCTGGGGGTTGTGCAAAAAAGTGATCCTCGCCGACACCTGCGGACGGTTCGCCGATTTGATTTTCAGCTTACCGGCAGCGGATCTGGACACCATGGTGGCTTGGCTCGGTGCCCTGGCCTACACCCTGCAGATCTATCTGGATTTTTCCGCCTATTCGGACATGGCCATCGGTCTCGGACTGCTTTTCGGGTTCCGCTTTCTGGAAAATTTCAACCGGCCTTACAGTGCGGTGAGCCTGACCGATTTCTGGCGTCGCTGGCACATCTCACTGAGCCGCTGGTTCCGGGATTACCTTTACATCCCGCTGGGCGGCAACCGAAAAGGCCACTTCAGGACCGCCTTCAACCTGACGCTGGTCTTCCTGCTCTGCGGGTTCTGGCACGGTGCCAACTGGACGTTTGTGGTCTGGGGGGCCTACCACGGATTTTTCCTGGTTGCCGAACGCATCACCGGCCTGCGTCGGATCCCCGATGAGCGGCTGCGGGCGTTGCGCCGCGTGTTCACCCTGACCGTGGTGATCTGCGGCTGGGTAATTTTTCGTTGTGATACCCTCTCCCAGAGCGGACATTTTTTCACGGCCATGTTCACATTCAGCGCCAACCCACTGCCGCCTGCATTGCTGGACATCCTGACCCTTGAAAACACGCTTTGCCTGATCCTGTCGGCAACAGCCCTGATCCTGCCCGCCGGCAGCATGGATACCGAAAATCAGATGGAAAAACGGCATGTTCTGGCTGGTGCGGCGGCAGTTGTCCTGTTCATGATCATTTTGCCCTGGTGCATCACCGTCATGGCCGCCGGCAGCCAGAACCCGTTTATCTATTACCGATTTTAAATGGCATCCGTGAAAAAATTTTTCGTCATCATTTTCGTTGCCATGCTGAGCCTGCCGGCCACAGGGTGGATTACAGGTACCCTGCAGAGCAATTCAGACAATACCGTGAATCCGGGATTTCCACGCCCTGAACCCGGCCTGTGGTTCGATCGGGACTACTACCGCGCCATCGAGGGATGGTTTCGGGAGACCCTTCCCATGGCCGAAACGCTGAAGGTGGCAAATCATTGGCTGGATTATCACATCTTTTCAGCCAGTTCGATCAAGGCCGTCCATGTGGGACGTCGCGGCTGGCTGTTCTGGGAAACCAAGCAGGCGGAACCGGAAAATACGGAGGCCGTCAGGCAGGCCGGTCATCGCTTGTGCCTGGCGCTCCATGCGACAGAATCCATCGTCAATGCCACCGAAAGCCGCTTTCTCGTGGCCCTGATCCCCGGCAAGGCCGCCATCTATCCGGAATACACCGGGGTTTCCGCCAGGGCCGACCGCACCTCCCTTTACGGCAGCCTTATGGAGGCCAATCGGCGCTTCCCCATAAACGGACTCGTCAAGCTCGAGCCGGTATTGAAAAAAGCCAAACTCAGCGGCCAGGCCGTCTACGGCAAGCGCTCCCGCCTGTGGTGCCGTCCGGCGGCTGCGGCGGCCGCCGGACAGATTCTCACGGCTGCCCGGTTGGCCGGTCATAGATCCAATATAGCGACAAACGATGCCTGCCCGCCCGGTGACGATGATCTCTACCGCCTCCTGCTGGGCAGAAAGAAACATGCAGGCATGGCGCATACCGGTTATCGTGCCGGTCCTTTTGCCGTTGACGGGCCGGTGGCCACCATCTATGGCGACGACTACCTGATCGGACTGCTTCCTTCCCTTACCCGCGCTTTCAGCGCCGCAACCATCATCGATGCCACCCAGGTCTCCACCCTCGGACAGGATCTGTTGGCCCACCAGAGTGAGATGATCCTGCTGGAATGCGGCCAGGAAACGCTGGGACGGTTGCATCTGGAGCTGGAAGCCTTTTATACGGCAGCGCAAGACCGGCTGCAGGGGGTCGTCACCCGCCCCATCGCCCTGCAGGCGGCCGATCCGGTTGGCCTGTGCGCCCTGGATATCACCGATAACGGACTCAAAATCAGGGCATCGGGGGATGCGGCGGCCTTTTCCCTACCAGCGATTACCGGATCGACCTCCCGTATTTTCCGGATGGCCAAGCTGACTTTTGCGGCGGGCCACCATGGACCGGTCAGTGTAAAAACGCTGCCTGACCGTAGCGGCCCCATCCAAAAGCAGTTCGGCCAAGGTACCGGTTTCATGCTGGTACCGCTCCCATTTGACGAAAGCGTTGACCTGATCATCACCCCCAGCCAAAAGCCTGGAGTGTTCACCCTGCAAAAAGCGGAACTGATCAGTTTTTATGGGGATCAGCCAATCCCCTTGCCACCGTTACCCGAACCCGCCAAAACCATCGGAGATATTTACAGCGGGCTGCCCATCGCCGATCTTGAACCCCCGCCGGTGCTGCCGGTCGTCAAACCCGCGCCCGCGCCGCCCGTGGCACATCCCACCCAGACAATGCCGGAACTGGCCCTGACCGACATCGAGGAGGGATGCATCTTTCAGCGCAAGCACAACGCGGCCAGCATTGTGGTCAGCGGCAGTTACACCGGTATCAAAGGCCCGGTGGAGGCCCGGGTGCTCGCTGCAGACGATGAGTCCGTCCGTGTTCCCTGGACAGTGGTGGATGACGCGCCGCAAAATGGTGTTTTTACCGGCATCCTGGCCCATGTTCCCCAGGGGGGATGGTACCGGCTGGAGGTACGCAGTGCCCTGACGCCATGGGTAGTTAAAAAGGGTCGGCACCGCTGGGGGGTGGGCATGCTGGTGGCATGCATCGGCCAGTCCAATATGCACGAGTGGTTTGCCACCGGAACCGATCATCAGCCATCCCCCCGGCTGATGATCCATCGGGACGGCCACTGGCATCGGCCCACGTCAACGGGCAACGGCGCCCTGGCGCTGGGCAACCGCCTGGCCGAGCGCCTGAAAATTCCCATCGGCCTCTTGAATTACTCGGTCAACGGCACCGGGCTGACCGCCAGGGCCGACTGGGGGACCGGGTTCTGGCTGGATACGGCAACGGATGGCATCTACCGACGATTTGTGAATGGCGTCAACCGCGCCGGCGGATCGGTGGAAGCGGTGGTCTGGATGCAGGGCGAGGCCGACGCCGCCCGGGGAACCATCTCCCGCGAAGCATACCGCAAGGCCCTCGAACGATTGGTCGGTGACCATATCCGTATCGACATCCGCAACGGTTCGTCCCGGCCGCAACTGCCCTTTCTGATGATCCCGCTGGTCAGACGGCCGACGGGAAAAGACCGCTCCTGCCAGTGGATTCGCCAGGCTCAGATGGATGCTCTGAGCATAATTGACGAGTGCCATCTGGCTGCCTTGAGCATGGACCTTGAAAACCGCGGCCGCCAGCATCTGCAGCCCGAAGCCTACACCACGCTGGGGCTTCGCACAGCGCAAACGGTTTTATACCTGCTGGGCAAAACCGAGTACCACCGTGGCCCGATCATTACGTCCGTGGCCCAGGTCTCCAATCACGCCATCGACGTCACCATCCGGCACCGCGGCGGCACGGACGTCACCCCTGCGGAAGGGATTACCGGCTTCGAGGTCCTTTCCGGGGAAACGCATCTGCCGATCACCGCAATCACACGACGCGACGCCACAACCATTCGCATCGAAGTGGCATCCGGGCTGCCAGCAGATTTCAGGGTGCGCTATCTTTACGGCGCCCATCCGAACACGACTGGTGCGGTGCGGGACAACACCGCACTGGCACTGCCCCTGGAGCCCTATTCCGACCAATAACCGAGAGAGACAAAACCACTTCTCATAGATGTGATCCCTGTTCACAAAAGAAACTGTTTTTCATCCATGGATCCACGGTGGTCTTTTTTTTAAATTCTGGTATAAACTCGACCATGAAACCCGTATCCATGCTCAAACGACTGTTCCTGCGCATGACCGGCCCGGCGGAAAAACGATTTACCTGCTGGCTGCCCGAACGCATCGGTTTTTTTACCATGTTCATTCTGCGCCGCCTGTTCTCCGGCGTCACCATGGCCCCCGACATCCGGACGACTGTCGATGGCCTTCCCGACGACGCAGTTATCGTCTACGTCTCCAAAAACAGAAGCTACTTTGAATTTTTATGCTATTACACGCGTTATATGCAGGCCCGGATTCCTTTTCCGCAACTCTGTTTTGATTGTAAAATCAGGATGCTACAGCCAATTGGACGACTGATCCACATCGCCGGGGCTCAGATCCGCCACTTTTTGCGCCATTTTTCTATGCGGGATCCGTATCGCGAGGGATTTATCCGGGAAGAGATTGCCAGGGGGACCACCGCCTATCTGCCGCTGGTGGGCAAACGTGAATTTTACCTCAGTTTCATTAAATCCAAGGACGATCCCATCCGTCACCTGATCAAGATCCAGCGTGACCTGAAGCGACCCATCTGCTTGATTTCCCATCTGATGTTCTTCAGCAAACGGCCGGCCTCCACCTGGCCCACATTGAGTGACATCGTTTTTGGTTCCCCTCAGAAACCGGGAAAACTGAGGCGTCTGACCACCCTGTTCAACAAACCGGAACGAATTTTCATTGAGGTCTCCGATCCGGTCAATGTCAAAGCATTTCTCGAGGCAGCGGACAACCGCGGCCGCAGTACCGCTTATCTGGCTCTGAAATTGCGCCGGGACCTGCTCAGCCAGATCAATGCCCATCGCAAAAGCATTACCGGTCCCACCATCAAAATGCCAGAGGAGATCAAACAGGAGATCCTCACCAGCGAGGAACTGCGCCAGTTCATGACCAGCCATGCCAAGCGTCGGGAGACCACAATTTTTGAGGCCCATCGCGAAGCCGTACAATATGTTGACGAAATTGCCGCCCATTACAGCCCATCGTTTATCAATATTGCCCATCGCATCATCGGGCGCTTTTTGAAAGTGGTTTTCGAATCGGTTACCGCCAACCCCGATGCGCTGGCGGACATCAAACGGGTCTCGCGCAAAGGGCCGGTCATCTTCATGCCTGCTCACAAAAGCCATATGGACTCGATCCTGCTTTCTTTTACCCTTTACGACAACCATATGCCCTGCCCGCATATCTTCGCCGGCAAAAACCTATCCTTCTGGCCCATGGCGCCAATCTTCCGCCGTGTGGGTGCGTTTTTCGTTCGCCGCAGTTTCAAAGGTGCGGTTTTCTATGCCAAGGTTTTTTCGGCCTATATCTTCCAGTTGTTAAAGGAAGGCTTCAACATCGCCGTCTATATCGAAGGCACCCGCAGCCGCAGCGGCAAACTGCTCCAGCCCCAGTTGGGCATGCTTTCCATCCTGCTGCACGCCTTTTTCAAAGGCGCCTGCCAGAACCTGATCTTCGTTCCGGTCTTTATCGCCTATGACCGCATTCCCGATGAAGGATCCTACCTGCATGAAATCAGTGGCGGGAAAAAATCACCGGAGAACTTCCGCCAGATGCTCAAGGCCAAATCGATCCTGAAAAAGCGCTATGGCAGCGTTTATCTCAATTTCGGCCACCCGCTGGCTCTTGCCGACGTACTGGCCGAGCAGAACCTGATTGGTGCAAGCCTCTCGTCCAAGCAGCAAAACGGTCTTTGTCGCAGCATCGGCGCCCATATCATGAACGCCATCGACCGGCAGACGGTGGTCACCCCCCAGTCCATGGTAGCCGGCGCCCTGCTGTCATCGGGCAGGGAGATCATCTCGCGCAAGGAGCTGGATTTCCGCGTAGAGGCATCCATGAGTCTGCTCTACGCCCAAAAAACCCCCCTGGCCGAAACCCTGACCCAGGGGCACGAGGGCGCTCTGGAAACCACCCTGAAGCATTATCAGGGACGCAAATTCATTCAGGGCAGCGACGAGCAGGGCAAGGGAGGAGGCCGGCCGGATGCCTGGCGGATTATTGAAAATCGGCGTAACGCCTTGGACTATTACAAAAATATCAGTATCTGTCATTTCATCCCGGCGGCCTTTACCTCCCTGGCCATCCTGGAAAAAGACGCTTTCCAGTTTTCGACTACAGACCTGCACGATACTTACCGCCGCCTCCAGGAGCTTTTCTCCGAGGAGTTCAACCCCGATCCGACAAATCCGCCAGCCTTTACCGTGCGCAAAACCATGAAAGCCTTTATCGACATGGCCATTCTGGTTCCGCATCCCACCATGCCGGACACGTACAACCTCTCCTCGGAAGGGTATCGTAAGCTGGTTTTCTTTGCCGGATACATTGAACCGTTTATCGCCGCATACCAAACTGCGCTGGTCTATCTGACCAAGAACCGACGAAACCGGCATGACCGGAACAAAATGTTGAAAAGGATGCTGGGCATTGGCAACCGCATGTTAAAGCAGGGAGAAATTCGCTTAAAGGAGTCCATCTCCAAGGCAAATTACGACAATGCGGCCAATTTTTTTGCAAAAAACGGTATCAGGGGGTCTGAAGACGAAGAAACCATCCGGGGGTGGAACAAAACCCTGGCCCATTACCAGAGCCTGATTGCCCGATAACCAAACGCCTATAGCCTTCAAGATAAAGTGACGCTGGGACTATTTCCGGCGACCGGGAAAAGGGCCCCGGCTGCGCACAGTGGTTTTTCGGATCACCTGCAGGGAGTCGTAGAGCTTGGAACGGGTTTTTCGCCTCAACTCCTTGATGAGTTTGGGCGACGGGTCATTTTCAAGACGCTCGCAGCAGGCCGAACACAGCGCCACCATATTTTTAACGGAGTGCTCGCCCCCCTGGGAAAGCGGATCGATATAAAACGGCCTCAGTTCGGTTGACGGGTCCGCTTTATCGGCCGGTTTGCCGCAGGCTTCGCAGCACATGCCGCAGCGCCGCAGCACCGATTTGAAAACATTCTTTTTGCGGTTAAAGGGCTGGGTTCCGTCGGCCACGGTTTTCCATGGCTTTCCGGGCTGCGGTTTTTCAACTGTCCGGGCCCTTAGCGCAGCGCCGGTATTATTACGGGGTGGGACAGGCAAGCGGGCGGCTTTTTCAGCCGTTGCGATCCGATCAGGGAAACGTTTTTCCAGCGGTTCCGGCGGGTCGACGGACCGTTTTCGCTTTCGAACCCGAATTCTGCCATCCCTTCCGTCAGCCGCCTGGCTGCCGGATACGGATTTAAGCCACAAACTGTGATTCTCTTTTTGCAAACGCTGTTTCAATTCTTCATGGGTTTCGTCCGCATCAAACTTGACATTCATCTCACGCAGCATTTGCTGAATTTCCAGTTTGCTCAGTGTCATGGGAGGTCCTTCAACTCATTTTTAAATAGCACTGCCGCCAGGGGCATGGGTACAAACGGGCCAGCAGCCCGCTCGATGGACAAAAAGGATCGTTGATTACACCAATCATACCAGGGATGCAATCTGTTTTTGACACGCCTCATTCTCAGAATACTTATATCACCGCAAGGGGGCGCCGGACCAGGATTGGTTCACTGATCGTCTCACGGATCAAAGCGCCCCGTGAGAAATCGGAGTACACAAAAATAGACAGCCGATGATCCGTTTGGTTGCAGTGCCCCTGTCATGGTGTGGGCGGCGGCTGCCGCCCACTCGAGCACGACATCCGAGTCACAGGCAACTCCAACAAATACTGAGGCATATGATTCCAGCAGGTTGTATGGATCTGCCGCTGAATGGGCCCCGGGGCGTTTACCATACCGCATCAGACGGCACATGAATTGCTGAATCAGATAGCGCCGCTGGCCAACCGTGGCCGGATCTGTCATGCAAATGGAGAGCGATCATGATCGATGCAACCCTGTTGTTCAACATCACTCCCATACCGTTGTTATCGGTGCTGGTATGGATAGTGCTGGTGTTAACGGCCCTACTGCTGGCCCGCCATCCTTTTAAGGAGGTCATGGCATCCCTGGGACGTTCCATCTATCAGTCCGGCCGCATCGCTGCCACAGCCGTCAGATTGGCGGAAAAGCAGCTGAAGGCGAGAAACCGGCAGATTCGCCTTGCTGCTGATCTAACCCGTGCCGAACGGCAGGTGGAACGTGAATTTGAACGCATCGGCGCGGCAGTTGAACGAAGCCAGATCACCGTCCCGTCTTTGCAACGCAACATTAACGGACAGCTGGATAAATTAAAGAACGATTACCAAAAAAGCGCTGACATTCCCCAGGGGCTGTCAGACTGGGTGCGGGTAATCGATGCCATTGCCGGCATCCGGCCTCCGGTTGACCCCATGGCGGCCACAATCCTCGAGAATATCCACAGCACCTTAAAAAAGCAGCATCACGTTGCCTTGAACGGTCATCGCCAAGCGGTTTCCCAACGCCACCGTGTCCTCGCCGGCATGCTGCCCCAATGGCGCAAAACGGAGAAGCGCCTCAAAGGAATCGAAACAGCCACGTTGGTACTCAGCAGCCGCGCCGAGCGGGTCGATCGCTGCATGGCCGATTATGAGGCCATTCGCACAAACACGGATTCATCCGAGCGCAGCCTCTCGGCCTCAGCACTGACGCGATTCTTTGCCGCGGCATTGGTGCTGGGCATTTTTGCCATCGGTGTCATCGTCAACTTCAACTTGATTGCCCTGCCCATGTCTGAAATGGTTGGTGCAAACAGTTACATTGGGTCCTTCAACACCGCTGATGTGGCCGGCTTTTTTCTGGTTGGTGTTCAGGTAGTGGTTGGAATCTTTCTCATGGACACGTTGTGCATAACCCGGCTGTTTCCCATGCTTGGCGGCTTGGATGAGCGTCAACGCACCTGGTTTTTCTGGTCACTCCTGGCCTCGCTGATCGTTCTGGCCGGTATCGACGCCGCGCTGGTGTTGATTCGTGATCGCATGATCATGGATATGGAAATCCTGAAACAAAGTCTGGCCGGCCTGGACCCGGATCAGGCGGTCACACAGACGCTTCCCACAGTTGGCCGGATGGCCCTGGGATTTGTTCTGCCGTTCATTTTGGCAACAGCAGCCATCCCCTTAGAGGCCTTTATCGCCACATCCCGGATTCTTCTCGGTCTCCTTGGAGAGTTTCTCTTGCGTGCTGTTGCCACCCTTCTGCACCTTGGCGGCAGCGTGGGACGCCTCCTGACCACTGTCCTTGTCAAAACCTACGATCTGTTCATTTTCCCGGCTTTGTGGGCAGAAGCCCTGATCGTCAGGAAAATTGCTGACAAAACCCGGCTTCGACGGCGACCGCATCTGATCCCGACCTTAAAAAACCAGACCGTACCCATGACGGAAGGGCGGATGGCATGCAAAAAGTCCATCGATTAGGCTTTGTCGTCGGTATCACCAATCTGATTCTGTGGATCCTGTTACCAACTGGATGCACCAGCCCGCCCCATGCCACGAGAGCCGTTTATCTACTGATGGGCCCATCCAATACACAACCTGATAACTTAGCCACCTCCCAATCCATTGTGGCCGCGCTTCTGGGAGCCCTCGAACCTGGCGACAGCCTGGCTGTGGCACGGATGGATTCGGCTGGAGGGGGCGAAAAGGATGTGATGGTAAAAGCGACCTTTGACCCACGGCCACTGGTGGCCAATTCCCAAAAACGGGCCATCTACCGGGCGATGCGCGAATCTGTCCTTGCCTCATCCGCCGCCGGGGATGCCGATATCGCCGGAGCCCTCCTACTGGCGGTCGAGCACCTCAAGGCCCTGAAATCCGATCGAAAATACATCCTGATTTTTCCCAATCGCCTGAAAAAAGAAATGGATGCATTGAACGGGAATGTAAGCCTTCAACTGGACGGGATCCACATTCTCGCCCTGAATACGCCGGCATTGCGCGAGGCCCGCGAGAATACAGGAGAGCATCTGGCGTGGATAAAGCAATTGCAGATCAAATAGGGTATCAGTGTTTAAGATAATGTTT
Organism: Desulfosarcina ovata subsp. ovata; assembly: GCF_009689005.1. NCBI lineage: Bacteria > Pseudomonadati > Thermodesulfobacteriota > Desulfobacteria > Desulfobacterales > Desulfosarcinaceae > Desulfosarcina > Desulfosarcina ovata. The sequence goes on from NZ_AP021879.1 coordinate 1,000,158, forward strand.
TTGGGCTGCGTTATCGGTCGTCGCGGTATGGCTGATACAGCTTCCTCCCTCTGGTCTTGCCAAAAACATTATCTTAAACACTGTAGCTTTAATTGTTGCCGCCCGTGCAGGAGTCGAGGGGCCGGCCGCCAACCACCCGATAGACCAGCTGATGGAGTGCTTCCGGTACCGTCTGGGGAGGCGTGCGAACGGTCAGAAAATCGGCCCGCATGCCGGTTGCGATGGCACCCCGATCCGAAAGCCCCATCAGTCGCGCGCCGTTGAGCGTGGCGCATTGAATCGCCTCTTCCACATTCAGGCCCGCGTCAATGAACAGCTGAATTTCCGTTTTCATCGCCAGCCCATGGTGTACACCGGGACTGCCGGCATCCGTGCCCACGGCCAGGATCACGCCAAGCTGCCGGGCGGCACGGATTTGCTCCAGTTGGTGCTCCAGGTTCTTGCGGGACACATCGGCAAAGGAAGCATCACTGCGGTGCCCCTGAGTTTGCAGGTAGTCCTGGTAGGCCTTCATCGTCACGGCCGTCGGCACCCACACGACGCCCCGGTCAGCCATGCGCTGCATGTTTTCGTGCCCCATGAAAAAGCCGTGCTCAATACTGGTACATCCGGCTTCCACGGCCAGTTGAACCGGCAGGTGACCGTTGGCATGCACCATAGTGGGCAGCCCATGGGTACGAGCCGCAACAACCGTGGCTTTCAATTCCTCGGTAGTAAACTGCGGCGGCGTTTCCACGCCGAACTGGGTAAGGCTGTTCAGTCCGGAGTTGACCAGTTTGACGTGGTCCCGTTGATGGGCCGCCGAAAACAGGCTCTCTGCCAGGCTCGTTCCAGGGGGCACCGGAATGCCGATCAGTTTGCCATAACGGCCGGGAGCATTGCGCGCCCGGCCCGGAGCGGCAATCGTAACCGTGGATGGCCGGCGGCACTTGTATTTCAGGCTGTCGCCATTTTGGTCCCCGCCGTCACGAACCGCCAGCACGCCACAGGCCAAATGCTGATCCAGATGCCTTGCAATGACACTGCGCTGATCGAGGTCGCTATGGCTGCTCTCCAACTGGGTTTTGCGCACCACCGGATCGGTACTGCCGGACATGACCAGATGCACATGGCTGTCGACCAGGGCAGGGAAAACCGTACAATCGGACAGGTCGACGACGGCGATGTCCGGAGGCAGCGGCGCACGGACATCCAGAATCGACTGGAACCGCCCCTCCTCAACAATGATCACCCGGTCTTCAAGGGCCGGTTGCCCGCTGCCGTCAATGAGCCAGCCCACACGGTAAGCACTTTTTCTTGAAATCATGATCTCCATGGGTAACCGGCAAACCGGCCGGGGCCGTCACCTGCCACCCTCCTGTTGATTAACGATCGATCACCATATTCCTTAAGCAGCAATGGCTGTGTTCTCCTATACCCTGCCCCGCCCTGGCGTGCAACCCGCTAAACACCTTCAGGCAGGGCAATCGCAAGTAAAATCAAAAACCGGCCGTTCCTGAACACGCACCATTCCCGAAAGTGGAAAAATGCCAAATGCCAAAGCCCAAATGTCAAATGAAGGATGAAATCGATTTTAAAAAGGTCAAGCTTTGACACAACCGGTCGATATGAATAAGCAAAACCGTAATAAAGCGTTTCTGATGCACAGTCGTATGACGGATAAGCGGCTGAATTGTTTTCCCTGAGTACGGCATAAATACAGGGCAATCACTTATCCATAAACCCGTTGAAGCTGTAACGATGCCCTCAATCGCCTCCACCGCTGTCCTGCTCGCCAACGGCCCCACGGTCATCGACGCCGTGCCCATTGCCGCCACCCCTAAGTTCATGCTGCCCATCGCCGATCGTCCGTTATTGGAATATCAGGTGTCGGTTCTCGCTGCCGCCGGCGTAAAAAAAATCATCATCTGCGTCAGCTGTGAGTGCCAGGTTGCATTTGACCATCTCATGGAGAACATGCCGGACTATCGGGTTCAGATGCGCTGCATTACCCAGACTGCCCCCCGGGGAACTGGCGGCTGTCTGAAAGATGTGGCTTCTTATATTTCAGGGGATGATTTCTGGGTATTCGGAGCAGATCTGTTTTTGGATACCGATTTGAAGCCGATGATCGACTTTCACCGTAAGCGGAACGCCGTCGCCACGGTGGCCGCAGTCTGCGAGGGGATCCCACCATGGGGTTACGAAAGGGTTCAGTGCGATGATCACGGAAATGTTAAAACGATCCATCGCTATCATCCTTCCCAGAACCGGCGCAGCCGCTTCAGGCCGCTGGGGCTGTATCTTTTCAAACGCAAGATTCTGGACCGTATTCCCGACCAAGGCTTTTTCGATCTGAAAGAGCAGCTTTTCCAGTTGCTTTACGACACCGGCACGGCGGCCATGGCTTACGAAGTCATGCGGTACTGGCGTACCATATCCAGCTTGGACAACTATATGGCCGCCAATCGCGATGTGCTGCTACGCAGAACGGAATTTCCCTTTCTCCAGCAACACGACACAGCGTTCGATCCGGATGCCGCCGATCCAAACGGCAAAATGATTGCGCCGCTCTTTCTTGGTAAAGACATTCGTGTCGGCACGGATGCCGTACTGATCGGCCCCTCGGCCGTGGGGCACGGATGTGACATCGGCAGCCATGTGGTGGTAAACGGCTGCCTGGTATTTCCGGGGGCCCGCATCGGCGCCCATGCCCAGCTGACCAATTGCATCATCGGCGAAAATGCCGTGATCGAAAACGGCGCCATTCTCCGCGACAGTGTTTTGCTGGATAAAATCGACACGGCCGATGACGCAACCGGCCGGCTGTCGCCGGTTCTGGACAACATTCCCGGTGAGACCGGCATCAACAAAAAAGGCCGGATCATCCACCGGTGCGGCTACCTGCTCTGGAAAAGAGGTTTCGATATCGCTTTTTCGCTGCTGGCATTGACTCTGCTGAGCCCTTTGATGCTGCTGATCGCCATCGCCATCAAGCTGGATTCACCGGGAACGGTATTCTTCCATCAACGGCGCTGCGGATGGTACGGTGTCGATTTCGACATGTACAAATTTCGAACCATGGTGCAAAACGCCGAAGCGGTCAAACGCAAGATTCATCACCTGAACCAGGTAGATGGCCCCATGTTCAAAATCGTCGGCGATCCGCGGGTGACCCGCGTCGGCCGTTTTTTGAGGGCCACCAACCTGGACGAGGTGCCGCAGTTTTTCAATATCTTGATTGGCGAGATGGCGCTGGTCGGTCCGCGGCCGCTCTCCTGGGACGAGATGCGCTATAATCCCCGCTGGCGCGATCAGCGCATTACGGTGCCGCCGGGGCTGATCGGCCTGTGGCAGCTCAAGTCCCACCAAAACCTTGCCTTTGCAGATTGGATCCATAACGACTTCCGTTATGTTCGCGAGTGTTCGGTATTGCTTGATTTTAAAATTCTGCTGCTCTCCGTGGTTCAGGCGGCAAAAGGGGTTTTCCGATTGCTTGGAAGCATATTGACACGCCAACCACGGCCAAAGGAAACCGATAAGTGATGGGTGCCGACTGAAGCATGATTAATCGATGTGATTTTTTTAAAGATGAGAAAATGAATAAAATAACTTTGATTCTGTTCTTTTTTACCGCTTTAACGGCCTGTGCCCACAACGGTGGAAATTCATTCTCTGAACAGGGGATCTATGTGGAATCGCCGTATTTTCCCACTGAAATCAGTGTCGATGGCAAAGTCGTTGGAACGACACCGTTGGTGATTGATTATTCAACAATTCATCAACGGGAGTTGAAGATTACCGCAGTTGCATTGGAAGACGAGACCTTTCGCCAGGAATTGGTCTTCTCTATACCGCCGTTGCCCAGAAAAATTGTGGTGTTAGCCTTGCACACCTCAGCACCAGTGGTATCCGCAGAATCATCTCAAGCCACGGTATCGGCGCAAGGGACGGATGACTCATCAAAAGGTGGGGCTTCCGAGTGCCTGCCTGAACCCATTTTTACCCCCGTCATCTTTTTCAATACCGACAAAAGTGACATATCCTCACCGGCACAGGAAACCCTGCGGGCCTTTTACGATATCATGAAAAATAATGCCTACCATATGGAAATTGTCGGATTCGCCGACGAACGCCATTGGGCCCCCTACAATCTTAAATTATCCCTTGAAAGGGCCCGGGCGGTTTTTGAGACGCTGCATTCCCTGGGGCTGTCCGCCAATAGAATGCATGTGGAAGGCCGCGGCGAGATTCAGACCCTAAATGGCCAGGGTCATCAAATGAGCTGGGATCATAACCGCAGAGTCGAAATAAGGATCCACGAATGAATCGAAGAATTCGAATGATTTGCCGACATCCCGAAGTTGTGCCTGGTGTCGGAAACACGATCAGGACAAACAAAAAGTGGGGCACCGCCATCCTTGGGTTGCTGATCTTAATCGTGACGGCCTTGGGTGCGGCGGGATGCGGCGGCCCAAGTGGATATGGAAAAGGGGTGACGAATCTTAGTGTTGCTTCTCCCTCCGCCATTCCGGCCGCTTATTTAATCGGTGCCGGAGATGAACTGGAAGTCCTTTACTACATCGATCCCGATGTTGACCTGCCGGAATACCGCGTCGACAGTGAAGATACGTTGCGGGTCGATTTTTATTACTACCCGGTAATGAGCAAAACCTTATCCGTCAGACCGGATGGCTATATCACCCTGCCACCCATTGGTGATGTAAAGGCCCGCAACAAGAAACCAACCGATCTGGCCCGAGAAATCTCCGAACTGTACACCCCTATCCTGGCCAAGCCGGTGGTAACAGTGGAAGTCATCGCCTTCAATACCAAAATCGAGGAGCTCAAACGGGCCATCTACAATCAAGAAAGAGGCATGTCCCGCCTGGCCGTGGTCAGGCCCGACGGCGTCATTTCGCTACCCTATATCGGGGATGTCAAAGCGGCCGGTTTGACGACCCACCAATTGCAGGAACAATTGCATCGGCGCTACGCCCACATTCTCTACAACTTGAGCACCACCGTGGTGGTACTCAATGCCCGCTCCAACCGAATCTATGTTTTGGGTGAAGTCGAACGACCCGACTTCTATGAACTGCTCGGCCCAACGACCCTGACCCAATTGCTGGCCACTGCGGGCGGATTGACCAGGGAGGCCAAAACCGATCAGGTCATTATCGTCAGGCGGGGAAAAAACGGGCAGCCCGATGCCCATATTGTGTATATGAATCAGATCATAGGTGAGGCTTCACTTCTGGATCCGATGCTTCAACAATATGATGTGATCTATGTGCCACGCAGCGCCATGGCCAGAGCGGCCTTGACAGCGGATTTTCTGTGGCGGATTGTCCCGTTGCGTTTTACGGTGGACTACAACCTGAATTAACGTCTCGATTAGAAATGGAAATGGCAAAGGCTATGCCCAGTTATCAGGCCAAACCGGTACGAACTTCGCTGAGAGATGTCTTTTTCATCCTGTTCTACAAGGCCAAGGTTTTTGTGAGCACCGTTATTGTGATTGCAGCCGTGGTCATTGTCTATTCCCTTTTTACAACACCGCTGTATAAGGCCAGCGGCAGCGTTTTACTGAAACCTCTTTTTGACTCCAGTCAGCGCCTGCATACCCAGGAACGTTTCGATGTGCTGCCCGTCTCCGAGCAGGATATCAATTCCGAGATCAATATCATGCGTTCCGATGCCCTGTTGCGTCAGGTGGTGGAAACCCTTGACCTGCATAAAAAAACAAGCACCGGCGTTGCCGCTCTCTTTTCAAAGCATAGTGAAGATTCTTCAAAAACTTTGGAGAATGCCGTTCTAAGGCTGCGTAAAGCGATAGAAATCAAACCCGTGCCCATATCCAGCATCATCAATGTCAGCCTGAAAGGCGACGATTCAAAACAAATCACAAAAATCATCAATACGTTCTTAAATGCCTATATCGACTATCACATCAATGTCCACCGGCCCGGTGGCGGTGTTGATTTTTACAGTCAGCAGACCGAAAACGCCAAGCAAATGCTTCGGCAGGCTGAAGAGGCGCTCAAGGACTTTGAGAAAAAAGAATCGGTGATCGACATTCCCGAGCAAAAAATCAATAATGTCACTTTGATGCGCGCTCTCAGTCAGGAGGCCAGTTTACTGAAGGCCCAGATCTCTCAGACCGAGACCATTCTGGACAAATTGCGGCCTTTTTTAAAGCATGGTAAGCCGTTGGATGCCATTCCGGAAGAATTGCGCACCCACGAAATCCTGGTTGACCTGCAAAAAGCGTTGATCCCCTTACTGGTCGAAAAAGAGCGCATTGCGTTAATGTATCCAGTGGGATCGGTGGAGTATACCGATGCGCAAAACCAAGTCAACCGCATCGAAAAACAGATCCGGGTGTTACGCACCCAGGTCTTGAACGGCGTCGCCCTTGATCTCGAAGCCCTGAACCGGCGGAAAACAACCATTGAAGTGGAAATGTCCAACGTCGAGCGGCAATCAACGCGGTTGACGCTCAATGAAATCCAGCTCAATCGATTGAAATGGGAAGTGGAGCAACGCCAGCGCAACTACCAACTCTATCTGGATATCCGGGAAGATGCCATCATCCAGGCCCAACGTGAACGATCCCGGGTGGCCAATGTCTCCGTAACCGATTGGGCCATTGAATCGTCGATACCGATTTACCCTAAAAAGGTCTTTATGACCTTAATGGCTCTGATCGCCGGCATCTTCGCCGGAATCGGCGGCGCTTTTGCCGCCTTTTTTCTGGATCACAGTATCAAACGGCCTGAGGATATCGAAAAAGCGTTTCAACTCCCGGTGCTTGGCGACCTTGGCGAACTCGACGGGGTCCCGAATATGGATCGGAACTGGAATCAACGGTAACTTGACGTAACGGGTGGTGCAACAGGTACGTGCAAGGACAGATCAATGACAAATCACGAAGTCAGCAGTCGCAACACAACCCCAAAAACCAATCGTTCCTTATGCGACGTTTTTTCAGAAGAGAGGGATCCACCGAAACTTTGGCTGCAACATCCCGAGGGGTTCAGCAACGTATTGGAAAAATTTCGGACGTTTCGCAATAAGCTGCTAAGCCAGACATCCGGCGAGTCAAAAAAAGTGTTAACTCTGACCGGTGCCCAGAAACGGGTGGGCACCTCAACGGTAGCATTTAACCTGGGATTGAGCTTTGCCTTGGAGATGGCTCAAGAAAAAATTCTTGTCGTCGATGCCAATTTCCGGCGTCCTGTTCTCCATCAGATGTTCGCCATTGCCCAATGTCCCGGGCTCCAGGAATTGCTGCTGAATACCGCCACGCTCCAGGATGTTGCCTGTGATTACCCATCATTGCCCGGTCTGACATTGATTGCCGCCGGTGATACCACCGCTAAACGGGCGCCTGTTTTTCCAACCAATGCCTTTGTCGCGTTTATTCAGGAGGTAAAGGCCGCCTATGACGTTGTAATCATCGATACGGCGCCGGTCCTTCAATCCGGCCAGGCCGATATGATCGCCTCCCACAGTGATGGCACCATCCTTGTGGTACAGGCCAGCCGAACGCGGTCGGAAGTTGTCGGTGCCGCCGTCAATCAATTGAACAATAGCGGAGCGACGCTTTTGGGCAGCTTTTTAAACAAACGCAAGTACGTGATTCCAGCATGGTTATATCATTATGTATAGCAAAAAGCCGTTGAAAAGCAGTTTTCCAGCACTCCGTCCATTGGCCGGCGACGCGGCCGTGGTTTTGTTTTTAGGCACATGGGTGCCGCTTTCACTGATCATCACTTCAGGCATGGAGGCCAAGTGGTTTGTTCTATCGATGGCCGCCATCATTTTTCTGGCGGTTACCCTGATCGTACCGCAAAAGGAAACGTTTTTCTTTTATTGTGCCCTTTTTTTTTGCCCATACGCGTCGATTATCACTTCTATTTTCTCCCGGACTACTTCGCACGTGACATCAACGGGCTGGCCGTCAGCGCGTTTGATGTTTTTTTCTTTATGGGCCTTGGGATCTGGCTGTTTCGGATTGCAAACGATCGCCTGACGGCCGTTCGGCTTTTTCCGCGGATCAGCATCCCCTTTCTCATTATCTGGCTGATCAGCCTGGCTGGGTTGATCCACAATTCCGTTGACGGCCCCATTGCCATTGCCGTGTTGTGGCAGGTGTTGAAAAATTTACTGGTCTTTCTATACGTGGCCAACAACCTGCACCGACTGGGCCGGTTCAGGCATATCTTGATACTGTTATTAATCATGGGACTGGTGCAATCGTTTCTCGGACTGGCACAATTTATCGATCTGTGCGGACGAAGATATCTTAAATGGTCAAGCAGCTAAGCTAAATTTTACTTCCTTATTGCTGAACCAATTGTGATACTCATCGTTGATTTTCAAAGTTGTGATGATAGCCAGATTGAGAGAGCCTTTCTTCGCCCAACTCATTCCATTCTTCTTTTGGCGATTTGAAACGACGAGGTCGTTCATCTTTTCACCCACATTACTCGAGTTCCGAAGATTTAACCGTTTGCGCATATCATAGTTGGGAATCGAGGATTTATTCCGACCCAAATAGTCAATGAGCTTTTGAATATGATTCTCATCCTTGATTTCGGATGCCGGGATGTTTTCAAGATATGATATGGCCTTGTTTGTAAGGCCGTGCCACAACAACGGCATAACCGCGCGAAGCGTTTCATTTCTCAACTTTCTGCCTTTCATCCCCATGCTCAATTCTTCTTTGAACTTCTTGCATAGATGAAACCAATCAAGAACAATCTGCATATTATTGTACCAACCAAATTGCTTGACGATGGCAGCATTTAGCGCCTTATGGCCGTCGGTAAAAATCTGAAGACGTTTGCCGAATAGAAAATTTGACAAAAGAAACGCGATTAGCAACCACAAGCATGATTTGGTGCCATCAGCTGCCAATACGTATTTTGGGCCTCCATGTTCAATGTGGCATACGGTATCATGTACATATTTTCGCGTATGCTCAGTGATTTTTGGGCTTTCTCGTGTACCCTTCTGCCTTTTGGGGGTTACGTCGTCTATGCTTATGTTGACCGTTTGACTGGGTTCTTCGTAAATGACGGGATTATTCAACAGTTCAATCGGATTATAGTCGAAAGATCCTTTAGAAAGGGCCTTGTGAACTTCATCCATGGGAATTGATATCGGTTCTCCGCCCCTGGGAATATCTGGGTTGATACAACATCCGTCAGCGCTGAAGTTGCCATGATTCAAATCATCGGCCTTTTGCTTTAAATGGTCGATCAATTCCCGACCTTCTTTCTGGGTCTGATCATGCAATGTGCGATGTGGCGTACCGCCTTCTATTTGGTGCCGTATGAAGTTGAGCCATTTTGATGTTTTCCGGAAGGATCCTTCCGTATTACCCATAATCATGGCCCGTTCCTTAAAGCCCGTGGTCAAATAAAACTGATTCGTTCCTAATGGGGCAAATATCGATTGACTACTGTCAAACCGAACGCCATTTTCATCAAATGCGAAGTGGGTTTCAAACGCAAAACGCCCCACGGCGCCATCCACCAGATATGGGCTTTCATTTACCTCAATTTGATTAGCCCCACTGAAAGTCAGGACTTTTTTTTAGACACCTTTTCCATGTGTCGTGCTATGGCGGCTCTTATTGCAGGGTATGCCGTATTTAAAATTGCTATTTCGCAGTCGTCTATATTTTCACCGGCATCAGCGTTTACAGTGTATTGATAACATCCATCTTCCAGTTCAATGGGCTTATCGTCCGTTTCCTCATCACATTCAACCAGGTTCACCATGACTTCGATTTTGTATTTGCTCATTGGTAGCCTCCGTCTCGGGGTTTGAGATAGTGATCTACCAAAACATCGCATTTATCTTTAATGATGTCCAGTCAATTCCGAACCTATTTTCATATCTTAATTTTTGGTTAGCCCTTTGTGCAATATCCATCCTGGGCATGGTCCGCACAGCTCGCAATTTATCACCGGCGGCAAACTCGGGTTAACAATGTTCGGTGAAGCCGAGCGGTCGTATTTTGAAATGCGAACCGGTGCCGAATACGTCAGCCGCGTTGCCGGCACCCTCGGGCACCCCAACAAACTGGCTGTATTTCTCAACCTTTTGCTCCAGCTCAACATCGCCCTGTTGTTCGGCGTACGCACCGCGCGCCAGCGCCTATGGCTTTGGCTGACCCTGGGCATCATGGGCATCGCCATGGTTTTGACCTATTCCCGCGGCGGGTGGCTCGGGCTGATTTTCGGCGGCGGGGTCACGTTGTTCTGGTGTCTGTACCGCATCATCGGCAAGCGGACCCTGGCGATGATCGCCGTCGGGACCATCTCTGCCATGATCTTTCTTTCCCTGGTGATCGGTATCCCCTCGGTTCGCAAACGGCTGTTCGAAAACGATTACGGCACAGCCGCCCTGCGTGTTCCCATGAGCCTGGTGGCGGCCAACACCATCGTTCATAATCCCTTACTGGGCGTCGGACTGAACAACTATACGGCCGAAAGCAAACGCTATGACATCAGCGACAGCGGCGTGAGTTATACCTTCCCCAGACCGGTGCATAACGAATTTTTGCTCATCGGCGCCGAACAGGGCGTGATCGCCCTGATCCTATTTCTATCCATCCTGGCGCAGATGTTCATCTACTTGTTTTGGGTGGCGAACCACAGTCCTTCAAGATATTTATCCTATGCAGCCATCGGTTTTTTCAGCGGCTGGCTGGGCTGGTGCTTGCACCATCAATTCGAATATGAATATGTCTTTTTTCCCGAATTCACCTGGGTATTGTTCGGCATGTTCCAGGCGATGGTTGTCTGGATCGATTCCGATTCTTAACCCGTGCAATGGAGTCGGTTTGTATCGTGGCAGTCGCTATTTTGAAAAAAATACTGCAGAACAGCATGTTCTTGATTGCCGGACGTCTATTTAGTCGGGCCATGCAGTTCGTTCTTTTTGTTTATGCCGCCCGTCAATTGGGCGTTGCCACCTTCGGCCTTTTTTCCTTTGCCTATGCCACGGTGAATCTTTTTGCCATTACCATGGATTTGGGATTGTCTTCCTATCTGGTACAGCAACTCAGCCGCAAGCAACAACGCCTTACCACGCTGCTGTTTCAGGCCATGTGGCTCAAGGCAATTTTAATTCCCCTGGGATTGGCGATTATCCTGATAAGCGGGTCGTTGCTTGCAACGCACACGGCCACATGGTGGCCCTTGATCCTGTTGGGCATCGCCGCCGCCGTAGACAGTATTACTTCTTTATTCTACGCCGTCTTTCACTCCCGTCAACAAATGCAGTATTCCGCCCTGGTCATTGCGACCAGTAACGGAATCATGTCCCTGGTGGGCCTGGCATTGCTTTTTTTCTATCCGGTGGTGGGCCTGTTGTGTGGGATCTTTGCTCTGGGTGCGGTGTTGCGCTGCATCCTTGCTGCCATGATAGTTCGCCGCAAAATTGAGTTGCCTGAAAAACGAAGTGACGATCGCTTTGCCACGGAGATGCTTGCCAAGGCGTTCCCCTTTGCACTGGTCACTATCTTTGTGACCATCTACTACTACATCGACACCCTGATTTTGACGGCCTTTAGTTCTGCCGAAGTCGTGGGGCATTACAACGCGGCCTACCGGCTATTGGAAGCCCCCCAGTTTATCGTTCAGGCGGTAACCACGGCGCTTTTCCCGGCTGCATCGTCTTTTTACAACCATGATCGCTCCGAATTGCGACATCTAACCGCCCATTTCGTACAAAAAGCCGCTGCCTTTGGTATTTCGGTGGCCATCGTCACCGCCTATGTGGCCGATGAGCTGGTCTATCTGCTCTACGGCTCGGCTTATAGCGCCTCCGGTCCTTTGTTGGCGGTTCTGATCATCAGTGCAGCGATCATCATGCCCAACACGATTTGCGGTACGACATTGCGGGCAACGGATCACCAGAACATCAGTGCCGTGGTCACCGGTTTGGGCGCATTTTTGAATATCGGTTTGAATCTCGCGGTAGTGCCGCAATTCGAAGCCCTTGGCGCTGCCTGGGCAACGGTGGCCACCGAAGGATTCGTTCTGGTAGTTTATTTTTTTTTGGTCTGGCGATGGGTCGGACCGCTGTTTTCCTTTACTTTTCTTTTACGGCTGGTCCTGATCGGTCTGTTGTGGATGACGGCGATGACAGCCACACGGCCGCTGGGTGTCGTAGCCCAGGTTGGCGCTGCTGTCGTGCTGTTCTTTCCTTTTCTCATTGCCAGCGGTATTTTTAAAACCAAGGAGCTGAAAAAGATTATGCAACGAAAGGCCCCTTCATGATGCTTAGAATCGGGGATGAAATTAATTTTAATTAATAAAATTCCCGATCCTTAGAATCCGGGACCATCACATCGAAGCGACATTCGACATGGCCGCAGTGCAGCCGGTTGCTGCCGAAAAGCAGGCCCAGTGCCGAGTTTGAACGATATTGTCGGAACCCTTTGAAAAAGTCCACAAACCATGATTCAGGATTACAAAATCTTATATGTCAGCTATACCCGGTCCGGTCGAGGGGATGAAGTGCACACCCGGCAGTTCATGGCGGCTCTGGAGGCGTTGCATCCCCGGGTGGTGTTTCATACTCCCCGGCTGGCTGAAAATATCCACGCGCTTAAGCAACGCCGGGGAACCAAAGCGCATGGCGGAGCCGATCCCCTGCGGGAATTACGCTATATTGGTGGCGTGCTCTTAAAACGGGTCCGTGAACAGTGGATCGTATTGCGTCGGGAACAGCCCGACGTGGTCATCATGCGCTCCTGCCGTTACCTTTCCTTGGTCTGGCTCTGCCGATTGCTAAGGATACCCATTGTTCTGGAGGTCAACGCCCCCATGTGGGAGCGCAATTTGCATCCCACGGGCGAAAGATTCAGACCCATGACCTTTTGGTGTTGGCTTGAAGCTCGGCTATTTGCTTTGGCCGATCGTGTAAACGTCGTGTCCCAGCCCTTAAATGACTATTACTATCGTTATGGTCTTGCACCGAATCGTTTGACAGTCGTAGCCAACGGTGTCGATATCTGCTCTTTTTCTCCCACTCGCAGCGGATCGGCCGTACGGACCCGGTTCAATCTGGAAGATAAAATCGTCATCGGTTTTATCGGCAGTTTTGCTCCTTGGCATGGCCTTGACTTTTTGCTTCGCAGCCTCGATCGTTGGGCTGTGGATAACCCCGATCAAAAAGATCGGATGGCCTTGTTGCTGGTAGGGCATCAAACCCGGCAATTCAGACTACCAGATGTTCCAGGAGTGCCAACGGTGATGATCGGCAAAGTGCCTTTCGAACAAGTCCCTGATTTTATGGCGGCCATGGACATCATCACGGCGCCGTATCCACCCATCGAACCGTTCTATTTTTCTCCGTTGAAGGTCCTGGAAGGGATGGCCATGGGAAAGCCCGTCATTGCCTCCGACCAGGGACAAATCAGCGAATTGATCACCCATGGGTACAATGGCATCCTCTATCCGGCCGGCGATCAGTGGGGATTCCTCAACCAGCTGCAGCGCCTGATCGAAGACGGAGAATTGAGGTCGGCACTGGGCGCCAATGCCCGGCACATTATCGAAAAGAATTTCACCTGGCACATCAACGCAAAGCGAGTCTTGGAAGTATGCAACCGATTGATCCGGCAAAAATACAACCGGTATTGAAACCCGAAGTCAGCCTGCGCCCCTTTCCCTATCCATTTCAGGCGGCCCTGGCCATTGCTTCGGATATCGACCGTTGCGACCGAAGTACGTTTGTGCAGGTGCATCGGTATCTCAATGGGACCCGAAGCGGTTTGGGTCTACCCATTTCAGACTCCTTTTTCGGCACCGGCAAACCGCATCATATGGCCTATTTTTTAGAAGATGGCCGTACACCTTCCGAGGACGCCGAATTGATCCGATGTTGTCTGGAAAGCGGCCTGATTGACACCCTTCACTCTTGGGGAGCCTTTGATTTTCAGCCACCCAGGGAAGAATTTTTGCGGCCCATGGCGCAACGCCTCATGGAAACCTTGTCTGCACGGGGTCTCAGGGTGAGCGTCTGGAGCAACCACGGTGCCCCCATCAACTTCCAGAACCTCTACGTCCGCACCCGGCCTGAATTTATGGGCGACGATCCCGGCAGTGACTATTACACTGCCGACCTTTTGGATAATCTCGGTATCAAGTTTTACTGGGGGGGTGAGCTTGTTGCTCTGCCTCTGTCCAACCGACGAACCTTCTCGACTGTTTTCATGGAAAGACGACACCAACTTGAAACTATAGTGAAAAATTTTATCAAGCGTCTCCTGGAACGTTCGGCCACTCAACGAAATCCGCGGATGGTATTGCATCTTTGCTATCCCACCACCTTACGCGACAACCACTCTCTTTTGCAGTTTACGCGCTATAATAGACATCCGTCCGGGGTTTGGGGTCATCCGACCCGTCACACCCTTCGTTACGCCCTGGATTCCACCGCATTGCGGGAATTGATTGCCCGGCAAGGCTACCAGATTGTCTATACCCATCTGGGAATGCCTCATGACGGCAGCTTGCCCCTCTTTCCTGAAGAAGATGCCAAGGCCCTGGAATCCCTGGCAGACCATTATCATCAAGGCCGTATTTGGGTGGCAACCACATCGGTATTGTTGAACTATTGGTTGGCGGTTCACCATCTACGGTGGTCCGCCGTTGCTGAAGGTGAGAAGGTCGTCATCCGGATCATTGCCATTAATGATCCGGTGACAGGGCCACGGATTCCTTCGGCAAATGAACTGGCAGGGATTACCTTTTATTCACCCCGACCCCATGATACCATTATTTATTTAGATGATAGAGTGTTACCAGCAAGGGCGCAACCAGCCGATACCAGTGGGCAACCATCGGTGGAGCTGGATTGCCCCAATGCTCCGGAGATCGATTTTCTGGCTCATTTTTCCAGCCCATAGGTGCTATGGCAGGGAATAGTCATGCAAGGAGGTGCAGCAGTATGAGGAAAATAACAGACTCCCGCCTTACGGCATATCGGTCTTATGGAATGGTGCTCTTTGTGTTGTTCTTGGCCTCTTGGACAACCGCATGGGGTGAGACCTATTACGTGAGCAGCATGGGCAATGATGAGGCTGACGGCAGTATTGACCAACCATTGAAAACCCTGGTCGCTGCGGTTGCCAAAATTCAGCCCGGCGATCGAATGCTCATCCATGAGGGCATATACGCTGAAATGTTGGATGTCACCCGCTCCGGAACAGCCGATCAACCGATTACGGTTGAGCCCGTGGCCGGCGCAACGGTTCGTATCGATGCCACCGGTCTACGCCACGGTGTCATCATTTACGATGCCGATTATATTATCGTTAGGGGCCTGACCATTGAAAATTCCCTTCGGTCCGGCATTCACATTCATGATCACCAGAACGGCGGGTATGGGGCAAATTTCAACTGCATCGAAGGCAATACGATTCGCCGATGCGGCACCGAAGGGTTCAACGGTATTTATGTCGGCGGCCACAGCAACCAGGTTTTCAGCAACCAAGTCATCGGCAATGCATTCAAAACGGATGAATCGGCCAATATCGGCCACGGCATCTATGTACTGGGAAATGACAATCAGGTTGGTGGCAACATCGTTCGGGCTAACGCCGGTGTCGGCATTCGCCTCGAGGGTGAACGCAACCGTTTTGAGGACAATGTTATTGAAGACAACCTGGACTTTGGTATCACCATTTGGGTGGACGCCCCCATGAAAGGCGAAGACCTGGTGATCCGCAACAATCTCTTGCGCGACAACCAGCGTGGCGGCATATCGGTCTATGGGCAGGGTGATGGTGAAAAGCCCCGCAATGTACTCCTCAGCGGCAATATCATTGTCAATCAAAATGGTGAATACGGCATTCGGGTGATGGAGGGCTGCTGCCAGGTACGTGTGATGGAAAACACATTCCAAGGCGCCTTCAGCAAGGCAGTCCTTTATGTGGACGAGGCCTCCTTGGTTGGGTATGAAGAACATGACAGTCACATCGAATCCACCGGTGGGTTTTATTTTAAAAATAAAACCTACGACAGTTACACCGCTTACAAACAGGCCTATTTGGTCGATCCTGTTAATTTAAGAAAGGCCCCATGAGCACCTCATCTGCCCTGGCATACTTTTTTTCATCGTTTCCCTCTCTGAGCATGACGTTTTTACAGCGCGAGGTGCGCGATCTAAGGGCTCAAAGGCAAAACGTGGCATTGTTTGCCAACCGCCGGCCCAAGTTAGGCGATTTCGATCCCCAGGACATGAATCTGTATGCGGACACCTTCTATCTTTATCCAATCCGCCCCATACGGCTATTGAAAGCCAATTTGAAGCTGATTGTCACTCGCCCCGGCGCCTACAAAAACGCCCTGCACCAAGCCCTGCGTTTACATGATGGTTTCAATTTACAACGCTTGCGTAATCTGGCCCGTTTGTTCGGCGCGGCAGTGATCGCCGAACGACTCTCGGCATTGAAGATCAATCACCTGCACGTGCATTTTGCCTTTGGTGCCGCCGGAGTGGCCCTCTTGCTGAAAACCTTGCTGGGGATTACTTACAGCATTAGCATTCACGGCAGTGATGTGCTGATTCCCCAGCCCCTGATTCGTCAAAAACTCGGCCAGGCCCGCTTCATTATTTCCAATTGCCGCTTTCATATCGAGCATTTGAGAAAAGAATTCCCTGAGTTGGGTGATCAGCGATTTTACCATCTGCCCCTTGGCATTGATCTGAGCCACCCTCCCTGGTCCTCGGTATGCGAAGTCGCTTCCCCGCCTCCTCTTCGCATCCTTTCAGTGGCACGCTTTAATCCGATTAAAAATCATGCCCTCCTCCTCAACGCCCTGGCGCAGCTTAAAGCCAATCAGATCTTTTTTAGATGCCGATTGGTTGGTGAAGGCCCGACTCGAAGTAAAATGATGGCCCTGGCAACATCCCTGAAATTAGATCGACAGGTCACTTTCTTAGGTCCGTTGACCGAGACCGCGGTAGCCCAGCAAATGGATTGGGCCCATGTGGTCGTGCTCTCCTCATTTAGCGAGGGCACCCCCATGACATTGATCGAAGCCATGGCCAAAAAACGAGCGGTGGTGGCACCGGATATCACCGGCATCCCCGAGTTGGTCGTTCATGAAGAGACCGGCCTGCTCTATCCCTGCAATGATCAGGACCGCCTGATCGCCTGCTTGCAGAAATTGGCCGATAACCCCAACCTCATCCGCCATATGGGAAATCAAGGGCATTGGCGGGCCAGAGGGCAATTCGACATTAACCGCCACACCCGCAACCTGATCACCATATTCCAACAGGAGCGAATGCATGACTAAGCAGCCCGTTACCTACGCAATCGTTACGCCGGCACATAATGAAGCCCATTTTTTACCCGCGGTGATCGCCTCTCTGACAGCACAAACGATTCCTCCCACCGCATGGGTTATCGTAAACGATCGCTCCACCGATCATACGGCAGAGATCCTGGATCGGGAGGCCAGGAAAAAAGGCTTTATCAAGGTTGTCCATCGCAGTGGGAAAGGTGACCACGTGTTGGGGTCCCATGTCTCAGAGGTAGTCAAAGAAGGGTTACATTATGTGCCTCCTCAAATGGACTATATCGTTAAGATGGATGCGGATCTCGTTCTGCCCGAAGATTATTTTGAACAAATTTTTAAATTGTTCCAAGACGATTCACGTTTGGGCATTGCTGCCGGGAAGATGTACACCCAATACAGAAGACGATGGATCATGGAGCGCTATCCTGATTTTCATGTCCCTGGGCTGTGTAAAACGTATCGTAAAGCTTGTTTCGATCAAATCGGCGGCCTCTATTCGCTTTACGGCTGGGATATCCTGGACTGCACCAAAGCTCGCATGCTGGGATGGACCACCGCTTCTTTTAGTAAACTTGCCATCCGGCATTTAAGAATGATGGGCTCAAAGGGCGGTATGCCGAAAGGCCATATCGGCCATGGCCGTGGGATGTGGGCCACCAACGCCCATCCCCTGTTTGTGCTTGGTCGCGCCCTATATCGGTCCCTGGAGCCCCCTTATCTGACCGGACTGTTCATTATCCTTGGATACGTGATTGCCCGGCGCCGCGGCGAACCCCAACTTCAGGACCGCGCATTGGTACATTACCTGCGCAAGGAACAACTCAGTCGTCTGATGGGCAGAAAGCTAAAGGAGGAGTCTCTACGCATCAAGTCACTATAGTATTCAAGATAATGTTTTTGGGCTGCGTTATCGGTCGTCGCGGTATGACTTATACAGCTTCCTCCCTCTGGCCTTGCCAAAAACATTATCTTAAACACTATACCTAAAAATAAATAAAGCAGGGGAACGATGGAACAACTGGATCTACTGAGCATTAAAATCACCTCGGCCACAACGGCGGAAATCCATGAATGCATAGATACGATTATCGCCGAAGGTGGACCCGGCATCATCCTTTCGGCCAATGCCCATGCCGTCAACTTGGCGCGCAAGCGGTATTGGCTGACCCAATTGTTCAGAAAGGCCGATGTGGTGCATGTGGACGGCGGCAGCATCGTGCTGGCCGCACGTCTCTGGGGACGTCGGATTCCCGAACGGATCACCTGGGCGGATTGGGCCTGGTCGCTGGCCAACCATTTGGCTGCCAAAAAGTACCGGCTGTTTTTAATAGGCGGTCCCCAGGGCCTGGCGGCCGAAGCCGCCAAGGGCTTACATAAAACTGCACCGGATCTTCGAGTGGTGGGCACCCATCACGGTTATTTTAATAGGCAAAACCATGAAAACGACAGGATCATAGATGCCATCAACGCCACCCAGCCGGACATCATCTGGATTGGCATGGGGATGCCGATTCAGGAACAGTGGCTGTTGTGCAACTACAAGAGACTAAATGCCAAATTGTTTATGATCTGCGGCGGTGCATTCAAATTCATGGCCGGAAAACTCAATCGATGCCCACAATGGATGCGACGCTGCTCTTTGGAATGGCTCTGGTTGCTCATTGAAGCGCCACGGCGCGGCATGGTGCGCTATTTATGGGGTAATCCTTTATTTGTGGTCTATGTGCTGCGTTGCTATCTGGGCAGCAAATTCGGTTCATCGTGAACCTTTGAATTTGGCAGGGATTAGGGCCGCGTGTCCAAAATGGTTACTTCCAAAGTGCCTTTTGTGGCTTTAAACATGATGCGTGGACACCCCGTGGTATCACATGTTTTGTTTGAAACCCAGTAGCGATTTGTCCAAAATCGCATTGGAAAGGTCAAATGATCATACGCCCAGGCCGCTTGCATGCCACGACATGAAGCCGGGCTGCTGACGAACATGATGACGCTGATGGGTTCATTCATGGGAGCAATCTCTACCAGCAAGGCACTGTGCTTGCTCATCAAGTAAGAGACCCGTTCATCCCACTTGGGATCGTCGGCACTGATGGTGAAACCATTGAACGGCACCGGCCGAAAACCTTGGACCTTGATGCGCTCATCGGTCATCTTGTCCCGTTCGTTATAGCCTCGTTCGGCACTCAGGGAATGCGGGGACAATATCACGATCATCAGTAGCATGCCCCCGACGATAATCCAAAAATTGATTTTCATTGGCGTCTTTCCTTTAGGATCGGGAATTTTATTAATTAAACGAAATTGCTTGTTCTTGCGCCCGTCTTCCGCGTTGCATCAACGGCCACATACTCCCGGTATGCAACCCTTGCTGCGCCTTGAAGACGAACACAAGCCCGGCGCAATTACGTTCAATTAATTTCATCCCCGATCCTTACCGTATGACTGCCCCATCCTCCCACAATACATACCGGTTCAGGTGACAATCGATCGGAACAGATTTCATCCGGACTTAATCGGGAAGCAAATCGTAGAAGTAGGTCATGGCATCGGAACGGGTGATGATGCCGATCAGTTGGCCATCCTCCACCACGGGAAGCCGGCCGATGTCGTGGCGCACCATGATTTTGGCCGCCTGGATGGGACTTTTCCCCGGCTCGATGGAGATCACCTTGGTGCTCATGAAGGCTTTGACCGGCGCCTGGAGTTGATCCTCCTTGCGGATCTTCCTGAAATCCCGCCTTGAGATCACTCCTGTCAGCTGCCCCTCGTCAATCACCAGCAATCCGGTGCACCCCCGCTGGCGCAGGATTTTGGCCACCTCGTCCATGGAGGTGTCCGATGGAACGCTGAAAACGGGGAACGACATGAGGTCGCTGATCTGTACCGAGGATTGCTGGTTACCTTCGATAAGATCGATGATCATCTGCTGGGCCGCTTCCGGGTTGACCCCCTTGAGCATGGCACTGCCGGCACCGGGATGCCCACCGCCCCCCAGGCTCTTCATTAATGTACCCACATCAAGTCCTTCGTTGTCGCTGCGGCCGATGACCATGCATTTGGGTTTGCCGTTTTTTTCCTGGCTGACAAAAAGGCCGAAAGCCGCATCCACATTGACGATATCCCGGAACATGCGCACCACCAGGGCCAGGTTGCCCACATGGCCATTTAGTGTGATCTGGCTGAGGCTGACCGAGTAGCCGTTGATTTTCAACCGGTTGGTGTTCTTCAGCATGTCGAAGAGCACGTTTTTCTGTTTTTCACCGTAAGCCGGCCGCAGGAACTTGTTGATCAGGGAAAGATCGGCCTTGCGGTCCAGCAGCCATCCGGCAGCGTAGGCATCTTCGGCGGTCGTCGAGGGAAACGAGAGGTTGCCGGTATCTTCGTAAAGTCCGGCCAGGAAAAGGGTGGCCTGGATGGGGGTAATCAGCTTGCGCAGCTCCTTGAGCCGCCGCACCAGCAGGGTAATGGTGGCACCCACCGGTTCCTGGCATTTCCAGCTCGCCTGGATGTTGCCACCGCTGTGGTGGTCCCATAGCAGCACTTCCAGGGATGGCTGCTCCTGCAGTTTGGCGATGGGCCCCAGCCGGCTCCAGTCGTCGGTGTCCACCACAATCAGACGACTGACCCGGCCGGTCTCGATATTCCAGCGGTCCACATGGGTGAAAACGTCCTTGTGGATGGAGATGAACGCCCGCACATTGGGGTTGATGTTTTTGGGAATAGCGACCACCGCTTCGGAATAGATCAGGTTGGCAGCCACCAATGAGGCAAAGGCATCAAAGTCCGTGTTTCTGTGGGTCGTGATGATCTGTGTCATTTAGCATTCGAGATAATGTTTTTAGGCTGTGTTATCGGTCGTCGCGGTATGGTTTGTCCAGCTTCCTCCCTCTGGCCTTGCCAAAACATTATCGGCTCATCGCGGATTAGTATGAATTTTTCCCGTGATCGAAATTGTAGATATTTTTCACCATTGATTTTAGAGCAAACCGGAAAGCGTTGGCGTCAGTGGGAATCGGCAGATGGGGATGGCTG
Organism: Desulfosarcina ovata subsp. ovata; assembly: GCF_009689005.1. NCBI lineage: Bacteria > Pseudomonadati > Thermodesulfobacteriota > Desulfobacteria > Desulfobacterales > Desulfosarcinaceae > Desulfosarcina > Desulfosarcina ovata. The sequence goes on from NZ_AP021879.1 coordinate 1,021,508, forward strand.
CCCCGGGTCACCCTGATCCCAACCCAGGGTCCCCTGGCTGCCGCCGTTTTCTGAGGATGGCGATTCCAGTTGCAATGGCGCGCCGTGCTGGCCCTTATATTCCAGCGAAAGGCGATGCTTCTCGATCTCGGTGCGGCTTTCGATGCTTTTTTTGGCCAGTAGGTAGCGCAGATAGACGATCCACAGCCCGATTCCCACCACCACCGCTCCCAGGCCGATAAACACCCATTTGAAACGGATGACGATTTCGATTCCGGTGTGCCCGAGGTAGGTAATCATGTTGGGAATGATCCAATAGGAAATTACCCCGACAAAGATCAGAAATCCGATGATGAAAATGTTCATGCGGCTGATCCTGTAGAGAATCGATTCCAGGCGGGTTTCATAACCGGGTTCGCAGGCCGGCCTCGATTCATCTCCGGACAGCTCACTACCATGGAAAATGGCCACATAGGCCTTGACCACGAAACCAAAGAGCAGCATGGCTCCCACCGGAATGCCGATGGCGGCCACAAACCAGGCACGAAACGGAAACGGTTCGTCTTTGGTTTTCAGGCGAACCTGGTAGTTTTCAAACGGTCCGAATGTTTTTTCAAAGTAATACTTATTGAATTCGCTGAGGTTCTTACCGCTGGTTTCATGAATGACATTGCCGTTGTGGTCAATCACCTGGAGCCACGACTTTCGTCCCGACTTCATGGCCGCCAGGGCGAAAATCTCCAGCTCCAACAGAAAAAGCCCGACAATAATAATGATAAACAGGGTTTTATGTTCCTGAATCAGATTGCTGATACGTGACGATTTCACAAGCTCCCCTGCCCACCTTGTTTCATGCCGCGTGGAAACGGCGAAAATGGGATTGATCGGTCAGCACCGGGATGGAATCGGCACCGGTTGCGGTTTTAGCAAGCATCGGGAAGGTTAGCATAGCGCCGCTTTACAGCACAATCTTTTTTCAAATCTTTGCTGTAAGAGCTGCGGTTGACACCGCATGGCAATTGTTCCATAAGGAGCCAATATCGATAGGCAAGATGGGATCAGGAGCCAAACATGCAAAAAATGATTATATCCGTCCTGGGAAAAGACCGGCCGGGCATCATTGCCGCCGTCACCCGGATTCTTTTCGAGTTGGACTGCAATATTGAAAATGTCAGTCAGACCATTCTGCAGAACGAATTTTCCGGTATTTTCATTGTCAGCGTCTCTGATGCATTGACGGATGCGGACTTGCACCGGCAGTTGGACCAGGGACTCTCCCCCATGAGCCTGCACGTATACGAAAAACGGATCACGGACACGGACGATACCGTTACCAGCGTCAACAGCGAACCGTTTGTGGTCACCACCAAAGGTCCGGACCGCAAGGGGCTGGTGGCCGCCATCACAGGCGTTCTGGCGGCCCACCAGGTCAATGTCAGCAACCTGCAGGCGGTGTTCAAGGGCGGCGACGATCCCAATGCCAACATCATGATCTATGAGGTCGATATTCCCGCTGATGCCGATCAGCAGGTCCTGCGCCAGCAACTGCATGAAAAGGCGAATGCGCTTGATCTGGACATATCTATCCAGCATAAACTGATTTTCGAGGCGATCAACCGCGTTTGAGCCGTACCGTTTACGCAACCCGTCATGTGGGTCCGCAAGTGGAGACGTTGCCTACGGGTTTATTTAAGGATATCAACCATGTTCAGTGAAAGTGAAATCCTCTCCGTCGTGGAGATGCTCAAAAATGAAAACCTGGATGTCCGCACCGTCACCCTGGGGCTGAATCTGTTGGATTGTGCCTCGGATGATATCGGCCGCTTCACCGACAACATTTACGCCCGCATTACCGGTGCGGCCAGGGATCTGGTGCGTATCTGCGACGAGGTGGGCGACAAATACGGCATCCCGGTGGTTAACAAACGCATATCGGTAAGCCCCATTGCCGTGGCCGCGGCCCCCTTCGATGCCAAGGGGATGCTGCGTGTGGCCAGCACGCTCAACGACGCCGCCACTGCCGCCCGTGTGGATTTCATCGGCGGTTTTTCCGCCCTGGTGGAAAAAGGCATGGCCCGCGGCGACCGCGCGCTGATCGACGCCATTCCCGAGGCCCTGACCGTTACCCAGCGGGTCTGCGCGTCGGTCAATGTGGCCTCTACCCGCGCCGGCATCAACATGGATGCGGTGCTGCAGATGGGCAAAACCATCAAGCAGGCCGCCCGTCTCACCGCCGACAGCGACGGGCTGGCCTGCGCCAAACTGTGCGTCTTCGCCAACATCCCCCAGGATATTCCTTTCATGGCCGGTGCCTACCTGGGTATCGGTGAGGCCGATGCAGTGATCAATGTGGGGGTCAGCGGCCCGGGCGTGGTCAAAAAAGCCATCGACCGTGCGGTGGCCGCCAATCCGGACCTCAATCTGGGGCAGATCAGCGAGATCGTCAAGCGTACCGCCTACAAGGTAACCCGCATCGGTGAACTCATCGGCCGTGAAGTGGCCCAGCGCTTAGGCATCCGTTTCGGTGTGGTGGACCTCTCCCTGGCCCCCACGCCCAATGTGGGCGACAGCGTCGGCGAGATTTTCCAGAGCCTGGGACTGACCAGCATCGGCGTTCCGGGCAGCACCGTGGCCCTGGCGCTTTTGAACGATGCGGTGAAAAAAGGCGGCGCCTTTGCCAGTTCAACGGTAGGCGGCCTGAGCGGCGCCTTTATCCCGGTCAGTGAGGACCTGAACATTTCCCAGGCGGCCGCCAAAGGCTATCTTTCCATCGAAAAGCTCGAAGCCATGACCTGTGTCTGTTCGGTGGGGCTGGACATGGTGGCCATCCCCGGCGACACCAGCGAGGAGACCCTGGCGGCGATCATCGCCGACGAGATGGCCATCGGCATGATCAACAAGAAGACCACCGCCACCCGGCTGATCCCGGTCCCCGGGAAAAAGGCCGGTGAGCACGCCTTTTTCGGGGGGCTGCTGGGTGAATCGATTATCATGCCGGTGAACAATGCCGCCGGTGAAAACCGGTTCTTGCGTCGCGGCGGGTTGATTCCATCGCCAATTCACAGTCTGGTCAACTGACCCAACTCATTTATTCCAGGAAAAAAAAGCCGCACCGATCAACAAAAACGCCAGGGTCATGGCGCACAGGATGCCCACCTCCGGCATCACTGCTATGAGCCCCTGGCCTTCGTTCATGATTTTGCGGGCCGCCGTGAGCAGGTGGGTCAGGGGGAAAATTTTGGCGGCGGTCCTGAGCCAGTCCGGCGCGCCTTCGATGGAAAACCACACCTCGGAAAGGAACATCATCGGCCAGCTGATCAGGTTGAGGATGCCATTGGCGAACTCCTCGCTGGTCCCCCGGCAGGCGATCACCAATCCCAGGGCGGTCATGCAACTCGAGCCTGCCAGGAAAACGATGAAAAGGTTCAGCAGGCTGCCGTAGACCCTGAAATCGAGAATCAAATCGCAGCCCACCCAGACGATCGTCAAGGTGACCATCAACAGAAAAATCCGCGACAGCAACTGGGCGGCAAGGTATTCGAAAGCGGTCAGCGGGGTCGCCTTGAGCCGCTTGAGCACCCCGTTCTTGCGGTAGCGCACCACCACCCAGCCCACCCCGTAAAGGGCGCTGAACATCATGTTCATGCCCAGGATGCCGGGGAAGAGCCAGTCGACATAACGGATCTGAAGCCCCTTGATATCCTCTTTTTCAAACCGGGGATCAGCTGCCTGATCCGGCACCATGGCTTCTTTGAGCAGGCGCTCGACAATGGCACCGGAAGGTGAGGAATCGGCCACCCAGTATCGTACCGGCCGGGTGTGCGCCTGAATCAGCAGATCGATTTTGTGGTGTTTGAGTTTCTGCAGCCCGATCTCACCGGATTCAAAGCCCACAAAGGATAAAGATGCAAAGGTGGCAAAGGATTCCGGTAGGAAATCGATGGATTGTTCAACGGAAACGCCGGTCGGGACCGGAAAAAGCCCCACCTTGAATTGCGCCCGGTAATCGCCTTTAAAAATAAGACCGAAGCCGATGATTATCAGAAAAGGAAACAGGAAATTCCAGCCAAAGGCCTCACGGTCCCTGAAATACTCGAGATTTCTGGTTTGAAAAATGGCCCACAGCCGTTTCAATCGCATGTCCGCTCCCGATTATTCCCGCAGACTTCTGCCGGTCAGTTTTAAAAAAACATCTTCCAGATTGGGGGTTTTAACGTCGACCACACGCATATCCACGCCTCTGGCCAGCAGTTGACCGACCACACCGTTGACATTCTGGGTGCGGATAACGATCCGCTCGCCGTGCTGGCGGATAAAGCCTTCGATGCCATCTCCGCCTTCGGGAAATTCGGATGTGGGGACCGTCACGGTAGCCTGGGGGCAATGGGTTTTGATCAACGCCTGGGGTTCGCCGCGGGCAATGATCTGGCCTTTGTCCATGATGGCGACATCGTCACAGAGCTTCTCCGCCTCTTCCATATAGTGGGTCGTGAGCACGATGGTGCGTCCCTGGGCCTTGATCGTCGTGATAATATCCCACATATTGCGCCGCGCCTGGGGATCCAGGCCGGTCGACGGTTCATCCAGAAAAATCAAATCAGGACGGTTGAGCAAGGCCAGCGCCAACAGCAGGCGCTGTTTCTGCCCGCCGGAAATTCTGTCGTTGAGTTGCTGACCCACCTCGTTGAGATAGCAGAGACGAATCAACCGGTCGATATCGTCGCAGTGGTCGTACAGCCGGGCAAATGTCTTCAACGTTTCGAAAACGGTCATGTAGGAAAACAGCGCCGTCTGCTGGAACATGATGCCCACTTCCTGTCGAAAATTAGATCCCCGTGGATGCCCTTTGTAACGTACGGTTCCGGAAGTCGGCCGGATGATATCCTCAACAATCTCGATCAGGGTGGTTTTGCCTGCCCCGTTGGGCCCCAGAAGTCCGAAACAGGTTCCCGGATCAATGGAAAGGCTGACCCCATCGACGGCGCAAAGGGATTTGTACTGTTTTCGGACATCGGTGATTTCAAGAAGGGGCTGCGTCATGGGCTCCGTCTGCCGGAAAGAATTGAAAACCAGTTGAATTGGTGAAATCTTATTTAAAAAAAAGGAGTTGCATCTCCTTGTCGGTTGACACTGACAAAACCATTTTTTATAGTCCTTAGCCAGTGGCAAATCAAGCTGGAATGTACAGGCGCTTTTTCACGCGTCCGGATCAGCGATTCTGACGGCGGGTGCTCACCCCCTGGCAAATGGGAACCATCAAATTGGAACGTAACGCTCATTTGGTCATCTCCATTCTGCTATCCTTCGTCCTGCTTGGCGCCGGATCGGTCGGCTATATGGTCATCGAAGGGTGGGGCTTCGGCGACGCCATGTACATGACCGTCATCACCCTGGCCACGGTGGGGTACGGCGAAGTTCATCAGGTCAGTTCCACCGGCCGTATGTTTACGGTTGTTCTCATCCTGATGGGCGTCGGCTATTTCATGTATGTGGGCGGCAACATCGTGCAATTCCTGGTCGAAGACCGCATCCGTGTCATCCTCGGGAGACGAAAATTGGACAAACAGATCGCCAAGCTAAGCGGACACTATATTATCTGTGGGTATGGGCGGATCGGACGGGTACTCGCCCGTTACCTGACCGAGCGCTACCTCGATGTGGTCGTCATTGAAAAAAGAACCGAACGCCAACCGGCCATGGATGAAGACGGCGTGTTGTACCTGATTGGCGAGGCCACCGATGAAAACCTGCTGCTCAAGGCCGGGATCGAACAGGCCAGGGGATTGATCACGGTCGTTGGCACGGATGCTGACAACGTCTTTCTGACCCTGATTGCCAAACAGCTCAATCCGAACCTGTTCATCGTCGCCCGCTGCATCCAGAACACGGCCAAGCGGACCCTGCATGCCGCCGGAGCCAACAAGGTCATCTCACCCTATGATCTCGGCGCCAGGCGCATGGCCCACGCAATCTTGCGACCAACGGTGATTCGCTTCCTGGAACTGGCTTTCACCGACGACAGCACCGACATCCAGGTGGAGGAGATTCGGGTGAAATCAACGTCGAGCCTGCTCAACGTGGAGTTGAAAAATTCCGGTATCCGCCAACAACTGGACCTGATTATCCTGACCATTAAGAAGGCCGACGACACCCTGATTTTCAACCCCAAGGCCGACACCCGCATCGAGGTTGACGACACCCTTGTGGTGGTGGGCCGCGCCAAGAGCCTCAAGGGGCTGGAGCGCATGCTGCGCAGCTGATCGCATGAAGGAGGGACCATGGCAACGATTCCGCTCCCCGCATACATAGGCGCTCTGGAACGGGGAACCCTGGAGAAACAGGCCCGCCTGGCCCGTGCCGCCCTGAAACAATGCACCCTGTGTCCGCGTCGCTGCAAGGTGGATCGCACGCAGGAAAAAACGGGGTTCTGCCGCACCGGTGAGCTGGCCCGCGTCGCCTCGTTTAACGCCCATTTCGGCGAAGAGGCGCCGCTGGTGGGGGAAAACGGATCGGGAACCATTTTTTTCAGCCACTGCAACCTGCTGTGCAACTTCTGCCAGAACTACGCGATCAGCCATCTGGGTGAGGGCGATGAGGTAACCGATGACGAACTGGCCGATATCATGCTCCAGTTGCAGGGCGCCGGGTGTCACAACATCAATCTGGTGACCCCCTCCCATGTGGTGCCGCAGATTATCGGTGCCGTCGGCATTGCCGCGCAACGTGGTCTGATCGTGCCCCTGGTTTTCAACAGCGGCGGATACGACTGCGTCGACACCCTGAAACGGCTCGATGGCATCGTAGACATCTATATGCCCGATTTCAAGTTCTGGGACGAAGGGGTTGCCCGGGATACCTGCAACGCGCCCGACTACCCGGCGGTGACCAGAAAAGCGATCCTGGAAATGCACCGCCAGGTGGGTGACCTTTGCTTCGACAAGGCGAGCGGGCTGGCCACGAGGGGGCTGCTGGTCCGGCATCTGGTGCTTCCCGGCGGGCTGGCCGGGACATCGGCGGTGATGAATTTTCTTGCTGACCGCGTCTCCCGCGACACCTATGTCAACGTCATGGCCCAATACCGCCCGTGCGGCACGGCCCGGCGGATGAAACCGCTGGACGCGCCCCTGTCCCCATCCGAGTATGAAACTGCCGTCCGTGAGGCGACCTGTGCCGGTATCACGCGTCTGGACCGGCCACGCCGAGTATTTCAACTATGGTAGCGGCAGAGAGATAAAAACGTCAAGTCAAACATTATAAAAGCGAGGCTAACATGAAAAATTTATTATCCATTCTGATAATCCTGTCTATCTTTCTGCCTTCCCCTCTGGTTGCCGCAGCGCCCCTGCCACGCGTAAAAATGACCACCAGCATGGGGGACATCGTGATTGAACTGGACCCGGCCGCGGCCCCGAAAACCGTGGATAATTTTCTGGCCTACGTGAATGCCGGATTTTATGACGGTACAATTTTTCACCGGGTGATCGCCGGATTCATGATCCAGGGCGGTGGGTTTGACGCGCAGATGCAGCGCAAGGCGACCCGCCCGCCTGTGGTCAACGAGGCGGACAACGGGCTTTCCAACCGGTCCGGCAGCATCGCCATGGCGAGAACGTCCGACCCCCACTCGGCCAGCGCCCAGTTTTTTATCAACGTCAAAGATAACGATTTCCTCGACCATCGGGCAAAAAACCGGAAAGGCTGGGGCTACTGTGTATTCGGCAAAGTGGTGGCCGGCATGAATGTGGTGCAGGCCATCGAGCATGTTGCCACCACGGTCCGTTCGGGCATGCGTGATGTTCCGGAAGCGCCGGTGGTGATCGAGAAAGTCGCCATCGTTTCGGCCGCTACGGATTAAAACCGCCAATCACCGATCGATGACCAAATTGTTGGTGGGATATGGAAAATCGTCTTGACAACGACGAATCATCCGGCTTAGCCTGGAATATACCTCCTCGTGCAAGGCGCACCTGACTATCCGGACCGCTCACCCTCAGCTTCTACTGCTCTTTTGGCAAACAGGCGTGGGATTGCAGGGTTTGGCAACATCCCCATTTCGCTGTCCGATCGCATGCCCATTAATGGGCAGCAACCAGTGAGCGACAGCGAACTTTTCCTCCTTATTTTCGGGGTCGCGGAGGAAACACTTTGCATTCATCGCTGTGGAATCCGACGGCACCTGCATCCCACGCTTGTTTCATCAACCTGAAGGAGCGCGTAAATCGCCACCGTTTCACGCTATGCGGCTCGGTCGACCCGGCAGATTCACCGCCGCTCATTCCTCCTCGGGACCGCTGAACCGCACTTCACCGCCGCCACCATACACCCGCTGCCTGGCCCTGGCCGCCGCCGCCAGCGGTGCTACCCGTTCGTCCACATAATCGTACACCCGGGCTCGCGCCTTGCCTTGGGCCGGCCTCAGAATGCGCCCCAGATATTGCATGACCCGCCCGCTGAACCGAATGGGGGTCGCCATAAACAGGGTCGACAGGTCCGGACAATCAAATCCTTCCCCGACCAGTTGGCCGGTGGCGATCAGCACCTTGACCGCACCTTTTTGCAACCGGTCCAGCACCAGCCGTCGCGCCTCATTGGAGAGATCACCGGTCAAGAGTTCGGCCTGCACGCCGAACTTGAAACGCAAAATCCCCTGCAGGATTTCACAGTGTTTTTTGCGGTCGGAGAGCACCAGGCAGATTCCTTTTCCGGTGCGCACTTCCTTTTCCACGTCAGCGGCAATCAGCCGGTTGCGCGTGTCATCGGCAGTCAGTTCGGAAAGCATGCGGGTGTATTCATTGACCGGATCAAAATAGGGCTCGAAGGGGGTTGGCCGAAACACCACATCGGCCTTGAGGATGTGGCCGCTTTTTTCAAGCCGGGCCTTGTCCACTTCGTGGTGCACATCGCCCAGGTGCCAGAAGATCAGTTTGGAAAGCTTGTCACGCCGCCAGGGGGTGGCGGAGAGGCCCAGCATGTAGCGGCAGTCGAACGCCGTCACCGCTTCGGTAAATGTCCGGCTGGGCGCCCGGTGGCACTCGTCCACGACAATGTGTCCGGCCAGGGGAACGATGTCATCGGTACAGCGGTAAAGGGTTTGGACCAGGGCAACGGTAATGCGCTCACCGATCTTTTTCTTTCCGGCTCCGATCAGGCCCACCTGGTCGGCCGGAATGCCAAGAAATTGTTCGATGCGTTCAATCCATTGAAAGGCCAGGTCCTTGGTATGCACCACCACCACCGCAGGCTGCTTCCGCCGGGCGATCAGCCAGAGCCCCATTACCGTCTTGCCGCTTCCCGTCGGTGCACTCAGGGTACCGAACTCCTTTTTCAGCATCGCGTCCACCGCCTCGGTCTGAAAAGGCTTCAGCGTTGCGCTGAAATCAAAATCAACCACTGGCAGCGAGCGCCTGCGGTCATCGATCCGGAAGGCAAGCCCCTCCCGTTTGAGCAGCAGGATCAACTGGCGCGCATATCCCCGGGGAATGCGGATGCCGCTTTTGCCGTATCGCCGATAAAAGCGCAGTGTTTTCTTGGTTCCCCGGTTCCAGCGCCCCATGCGCTCATTTTCCAGCCATTTGGGATTGAGGATCTGAAAGCGCTTGGTCAAGGTCTCCAACAGCACGGGGGGAACGGCGTTGATTTTGATCGTGCGATCGATGGTGATTCGCAGTTCTTTTTTTTCGATCCGTTCGTCAGGCAAAACAGGCTCGTCGCTGGCTAATGAAAAAATCGGAGATAAACGGGAATCAAAAACACGATGATGATCAGAATCCCGGGAATGGTGAGATAGGGGGCGTACCAGGGTTTTCCTAAGGCTTTGGCCTTACGGGCTTCTTTAAGAAACCAGTTTCCCAACAAAAAAGAGGCCAATAGGATCGGGATGGCTTTAAAAATGGTCATGACCGGTTGAGTTCTCCTTCAACAGACACAAGGTGAAAGAAAGTCGCCGCTGGTTGTGCGATGGCTTCCCGGATGAATTGGCCGCGTATTATAGATAAGCCAGCGTCCGCTGTCAAAAGCATAAATGGCATTCCAGCAATTGTAGTCAGAAGGGCTCCATACCAACTGCACAGCGCGCAGCAAGCATGCCTCTTAGGGTACCAGCAGGGGCATGCTGGGATTGGTCAAGGCACCGTGAAGGCTCTGCCAATCAGCCAATTGTGCGACTTCGTGTCGCACGCGAACGTGCAATTCAACAAGGCGCAGGGCGGAATGCAAAGTCCCCCAAAAGAAAAAAACCTTTAGAAAGACGTCGTACTTCAGGAATGCCACGGCCCCTGCGCTCTGGTGGAACTGGTTGTTCGTTTTTTTATAGGTTAGAATGAAGCAGTTTTTCGGGTAGTGGACGGACACGCTTCCAGTCGTTAGAAGAATGTTCTGCTTGCCACAGATCATAATTCTTTTGCAAATTCAGCCACAATTCAGGAGTCGTATTAAAAGCTCTTGAAAGCCGCAAGGCCATATCAGGAGTAACAGCCCCCTTTTGGTTTAAAATTTTTGACAAGGTTTTTCTGGATACATTTAAATTTGAAGCCATTTCTGTTACTGAAATCGCCAAGGGCTCAAGATAGTCTGATTTAAGGATGTATCCAGGATGTGTTGGTTGTCGTTTCATTCGTCTCATGACATTGCGCCTTTTAGTGATAATCGTCGTAATTAACGACATATGCATCACCATCTATGAATTTAAAAAAGATACGCCAATTCCCAGACACTCTCACCGAATATTGTCCTTTCAGGCTTCCAGTTAGTTTATGTAAATATGACCCAGGATAATTCATGTCTATAATATCATTGGCGCCATTCAATCGATCTAATATTCTTGCTATTTTATTAGCATGTTCAGGGCGGATTCCTTTTTTGCTACCATCATAAAAGAAATCCTCTATCCCTTTATGTTTGAACGATTTGAAGCGAACGTCTGCTTCACTGGCGGCATGATCCTCGCCGTCCAGTGAACGCTAAGGTTCTACCTTTCTCTTCCTTCTCTTACGATATCCACAATTTCTTGTGTCGTTATTTTTGCTTTTATCGAAGGTATATCTAATAGCGAATAAATATTTCTTTCTGGAACCAAAGCAAAAGTCCGACCATCTTTTCTTCGAATTAACACCTTGCCAGTATTTTCAGCTTGCTCTAACATAAATGCAAGATTTTGCCTGGCTTCCGAATATGTGTAAACTTGCATCTTAAACCTCCAATGTTTCAATTTTTATTCTCTGAGCAGCTGTCTTTAGCTTCAGATCCAATGTTAACTGTATATCACCAAATTTGTAATGTTATACTGAAAAAAGCTTATTGGAGCAGGTTTGAGATGTTGAGATATACCTTGTAGCGGTGGAGGTGTCAATTCGAACAATAATCGACTGCGATTCTTGGCCTTACGGAATATGATTTTGTAGATAGTTCCTTTTTCAATGATGTCCCACCGCCAACCTTCATCAAAAGGAGGTAAACATGGATAATGAAAAAGTTACCATTCGGGATATGACTGAAGAAGATCTTGCCGGTGTTTTAGCTGTCGACAAAGGCATCGTGGGGACAGACCGGGTCCTGACCTATGAAGACCCCAGAACCTCGTACCTGGGCGGCGAAATGGGGTTGAGTAAGGTTGCGGAGATCAATGGTGAAATCGTTGGCTTTGCCATCGGAGGTATTATTGCCCATCCCTATACCATCGAAGACGTGGGATTCCTCAATTTGATAGGGGTCCTACCCGAGCAACAGCGTAAGGGAATCGCATCTAATCTGATTAAAGGTTTCATGAAAACCTGCAAGGAACGAAAAGCCGAAAGACTCATTACCCTTGTCAATTTTAACGATGAACAGATGACCAGCCTTTTCAGATCCGTCGGCTTTTCGCAAAGTGACGTTGTCGAATTCAGTATCTCAACTGAAGACATGGAATAGCCAAACTGGTGTTGGATTTTTTCCGAACAATGCCGAACCGCAAAATATTTTTGACAATCGCTATAGACGGGTTAAACAATTCTGCAGCCAAATGGCACACACGAAGTACCCTTTCCGGAAACGCAATCAACGCACGATGCGATCGGCCATGATCAGTGTAGAGAGAGGAATCTGGACGCCGATGCGCTGGGCGGTTTTCATATTGATCCAGAACTGAAAATGATCGAGGGTGGCCGAAGCGATGCTGTCCGGTGCGGCACCGGCGAGAATGTGGTTGGCCTTCTCCGCCGCGGTCAGGCCCAGCGCATGGTAACTGGGCACCAACCCCAGCAGGATGCCGTCATCGGGGACCATGCTTTCAACGGCAGCCATGGAGGGAATCTTCTGCGCGTTGAGAACGCTGACGATCTTGCGTCCCAGGCTCTTGATCAGCGAATCCGCCGGGATGTATACCGCATCGACCGTCTCCGCCAGTCCGGCCAACCGCACCGGGATATCGGTCCCTTCGGAAATGGGGAAAGCATGCAGGCTGAACCCGAACTCGCGGGAGAGATGTTCGACCTGGCGTTTCAAAACCAGGGAATTCTGTTCGCCGGGGTTGAAAATAATGCCCAGGCGATTGAATTCGCAGGTTTTCATGAACGCCTTCAACTGCTGCCGAACGGGCACCTGATTGCTCACCCCCACGGCGTTGTTGCCCGAATGCGACCAGGAGGCGATGATTCCGGTAGCCACCGGCAGGCTGACCACGTTAAACACCACCGGTGTCGTTTTCACCCGGGAGAGGACGATCCGGGTGGCCGTGGTGCCGAAAACATAGATCAGGTCCACCGGGCTGGCCTGGATCTGTTCGATAATTTCGTCGAGCCGAGCCACGGATTGGCCGGCATGATGGACCTGGATGGCAATGGCACGGGTCTTTCGGTCCAAACCGGCGAGAAAACCCCTTTCGGCATCGGTTTCGCCCCGCCAGGTGATCATGGCAATGGTCCGGGGCCTGACCGGCTCATCCGATGCCGGGCAAAACGATGCCTGGCCGGCAAGCACCAGCGATCCGATCAGCAACCATGCGACCGTTTTCTCAAGCCGCGCCATTGGCAGCCCGCTCCTTTCGTCCGCGTCCGCGGATTTCAGCGATCCAGTTTCAGGCGATCCAGACGACGCTTCAGGGAAAACCGGCTGATACCCAGATTCTCCGCCGCTGACGATTTGTTGCCCCCCGACGCCTTGAGGGCATTTTCTATCAGTTCCTTTTCCACTTCGGCCAGAACTTCGTCGATGGGCAGGGAATCGATCTGATCGGTTGCCTTGAAAAAATCGCGGATCGTTTTCCCGGTGCTGCCGAGCATCTCCTGGGGCAGATGTTCAATCTCGATTACATGGCCGCGGGAGAAAATCACCGCCCGTTCGATGACGTTGCGCAGTTCCCTGACGTTGCCGTGCCAGGGGTATGAAAGAAAAAGGTCCATCACTTTCGCCGATGGCGTCATGGCCTCCTTGCCCATCTCCTCGCAGAACGATTTGAGAAAATAGTCCACCAGCAGGGGGATGTCCGACTTGCGCTGCCGAAGCGGCGGCAAATGCAGCGAGGCGACATTGAGACGGTAGTACAGATCCTGGCGGAAACGCCGGTCGCGCATGGCCTTTTCGAGATCCCGGTTGGTGGCGGCAATGATACGGGCATCCACCTCCAGATCCTTCCCGCTGCCCAGGCGTTTGAACTTTTTCTTCTCCAGGAACATGAGCAGTTTGGCCTGGGAGGCAAGTGCCATTTCACCGATTTCGTCTAAAAAAATGCTGCCGCCCTCCCCCAACTCCAGGAGCCCGACCTTCCTGGCCTTGGCGTCGGTAAAAGCCCCCTTCTCGTATCCGAACAGTTCACTTTCCAAAAGCGACTCCGGAAAAGCGGTGCAGTTGATTTCCACGAAAGGGCTTTTGCTGCGCCGGCTCTTGTAATGGATGGCGCTGGCCACCAGATCTTTTCCGGTGCCACTCTCCCCCAGAATCAGTACGTTGCAGTCGTCGGCCTCGGCCAGCAGCTCAATTTTTTCGAAAACCGATTGCATGGCCTCGCTTTCGCCCACCAGATTGGAAAACCGGCGAAACCGGCGCTGCTGGTACTTGAGGTACTCGAATTCACGTTTCTCCTTCTGAACGTCGAGGGCCTTGTGGATCAAGCGTTTGAGTTCGCGAAGTTCAAAAGGCTTGTTGATGAAGTCGTCCGCCCCGCACTTGATCGCCTCCACGGTGGTCTGCGTATCCCCGTATGCGGTCATGATGATCACCGCCGGATTCTCCGTGTAGGTTCTGATTTTCTCAAGCACATGGATGCCGTTGATGCCCGGGAGCCGCAGATCCAGGAGAACCAGATCGGGCCGCGAGGTTTCGATCAGGGCCAGTGCCGCCTCGCCGCTATCGGCCGTATCCACGGCAAACCCATCGTCCTGCAGGTCGATCTGCAGCGACCGGCTCAGTACGGTTTCATCGTCCACGATCAGTATTCGGGCATACGCCATATTCTCTCCTTTTTATTCCAGAGCCGCGGTTGGCATGGTTAGGACACTTCCGCGGCCGGCAGGACAACGATCACATCGGTTCCTTTTACCGGTGTGCTTTCGATGTAAACCGCCCCCTTGTTCTCTTCGATCAGTTTGTGGGCAATGGAGAGCCCCAGGCCGGTACCCCGTGGATCGGTGGTAAAAAACGGATCGAACACCTTGGGTAGGGCTTCGGAACCGATGCCGCAGCCGGTATCCCGGAAGCGAACACGGACAAACCAGTCCTGAAAATCAAAATCGCCGCCGCTGATCAAAGAGGGACCCAGGCCCGCCTCAAAAATGCCGCGGGTGCGGCGCATTTCAACGTCCAGGCGGCCGCCCCGGGGCATCGCCTTGACGGCGTTGAGCAAAAGGTTCAAAAATACCTGCTGGATCTGCTCCCGGTCGACCATGGTCCGGCAGGGGCGGCCCGACCATGCATACTTGACCTCAATCCCATTGGCACGCACCTTCTCAGTGGTCAGGTCGAGCATCTTTTCAAGGATCAGCATGGGATCTTCGGGTTTGAACACCGGTGGCGAAGGCCGCGAAAAATGCAAGAGTTTGGTGACGATCTTATTCAGCCGGTCGATTTCATCGATAATGCCGCCAATCAGAATCATCTCGCGCTCAGCAATTGTAATTTTGAAATGGCTCTCTTTGCTACCCAAACAGAAGTTTTTTTCAATCAAAGTTCGATGCATTTATTTTCTTTATTATTTCAAAATGTTCTGGACACAGAAGCTTGTAATGGATATAAGAGGGTGAATACTCATCCACTTTTACCAAAAGCGAGCCAGGGCCATGCGATTGCCAGAACAAGAAGAAAACCGCATCCTACTTGAAAGGAAACATGCAGAATTCACATTTGACAAAGTGATCCAATTTTTTCGCCAAACTATTTCTGCATTTCCTGACCGGCGCATCGGCACTAATACCAGCTACAGCATAGAAGACGCAGCCCTGGGAGCTTTTTCTGTTTTTTTTACCCAAAGCCCATCCTTTTTAGCCTTTCAATCCGCTATGCAGCAAACAAAAGGCAAAAACAATGCGCAATCACTTTTCGGCCTCACTCAAATTCCCTGTACCAACCACATCAAAAGTTTAATGGACGAGGTCCATCCCTCTTATGTCACGCCCGTGTTCAAATATCTTTTCGACGGATTGGAAAAATCCGGTCATCTGGACGGGTTTCGCTCATACGACAACAATTTATTGGTTGCCTTTGACGGAACGCAGTATTTTGCTTCAAATACAATTCATTGTGATAATTGTAGTCGCAAGCACCATAAAAATGGAACCGTAACCTATTCGCATTCAGTCGTGACCCCGGTGATTGTGGCACCGGAAAACAATAAGGTGATTGCTTTGCAACCGGAATTTATTACCCCCCAGGATGGCCATGATAAACAAGATTGCGAAAACGCGGCAGCAAAACGCTGGATCGATCAATATGCGGCGGAGTATCAACCTTTTGGCATCACTGTATTGGGCGATGATCTATACTGTAAACAACCGATTTGCAAAAAACTATTAGATCAAGAACTTGATTTCATTTTGGTCTGTAAACCCGATTCTCATAAAACCCTTTACCAGTGGCTGGATGAATTGGACGCCATGCAGACCATCGAAACCGTGGTGGAGAAGCGCTGGACCGGCAAAACCCATGAAATCGATACGTATCGCTTTGCCAACAAACTGCCGCTACGTGATAGTGAAAACGCCATTGATGTTAATTGGTGCGAACTGACAACAACCCTGCCCGATGGAAAAATCGTGTACAAAAACGCATTTGCAACCAATTTTGAAGTTTCAAAGAGCAACGTCAAGCAAATTGTCAAAGATGGCCGAGCACGCTGGAAAGTCGAGAACGAAAATAATAATGTTTTGAAAAACAGAGGCTATAATATTGAACACAACTTCGGTCACGGGAACAAGCACCTTTCATCATTATTGCTGACCTTCACAACTTGTTAGACAATATGGTTGAACGTTAACCAAGACGGCAATAAAAAGGCCTGCCAAACCTTGAAAACGTGGGTTATAGTGAGCGGTCCGTAAAAAACCTAACTACAGAGCCAAAATCAAGGAGGCAGGCCATGAACAAGATAGTAAAGTATGTTGGTTTAGATGTCCACAAAGATTCGATTACCATTGCTATCGCCGATGAAGGACGTGACGGAAACGTTCGAGTGTATGGAAAAATCAGCAACGACCTGGGGCAGATTGATAACGTCATGCGAAAACTGATTTCACAAAACGCCGAATTGCATTGTGTTTACGAAGCAGGTCCGTGCGGATATCCGATCTATAGGCATTTAACAAGCAAGGGGATCGATTGCGTTGTCGTTGCTCCAGCGTTGATCCCCAAAAAAACAGGTGATCGGGTTAAGAATGATCGCCGTGATGCAACCCACCTGGCGACGCTCCACCGTTCCGGAGAACTGACGCCGGTGTATGTCCCCGATCAGGCCGATGAAGCGCTTCGTGACCTGGTACGTGCACGAAAAGACATCCAAATATCGCTCCGCAAAGTCAAACAACAGATCAATGCCTTTTTATTGCGACAAGGAATCAGTTATCCAGGTAAAAGCAAATGGGGTAAAGCTCATTTAAATTGGCTGGCGGAGCTGAAAATGCAGCATCCTGCCCAGCATATTGCCCTTACCGAATACCTGGACGCCATGGAAGACCATGAGGCCCGCGTTAAGCGCATCGAAAAAGCGATTGAGCAATGTTGCCAAACCAGTCGACTGCTTCCGGTTATCGAGGCTCTGCAAGCGCTCAGGGGGATTTCTTTGCTCAGCGCGGTGACCGTCGTCGCTGAACTGGGGGATCTGAGCCGTTTCGATACGCCGGCACAGCTGATGGCCTATTTGGGTCTGATCCCATCGGAGCATTCAAGCGGTGGCACCATCAAAAAAGGCCCCATTACCAAAACCGGCAATACCCATGCCCGCAGGACGTTGATCGAATCGGCTCAGGCCTATCGTATGCCGGCCCGGAAAAGTAAGGCGATCCGTAAACGCCAGGAAGGCTTGCCGGACGATGTTTTGGATATTGCCTGGAATGCACAGCTACGACTATGCCACCGCTACCGCAGGTTGATTGCAAAGGGCAAAAACCATAACGTGGTCATCACCGCGATTGCACGCGAGTTGGCCGGTTTCATCTGGGCCATTGCCCGGGCTGTTCCAATCGTGGCCGCTGAAAGATGATTTGTTATAGCGTGGAAACCCAGGCCTATCAAGGCCAAGCCCTAAAGGGTGCTCCCTAAGGTCGCAGCCTTGACAGCCCTGACTTTCCACGCTGGGTGGGAATTAGCGACGGCGAGAGAAGCGCGACTGTTGCTCCGGCTCAAGAAGCTGGATAAGTACTTCTCTATAATCGATGATGCAAATAGAAAAAGAACTTATTGATTTTAAAAATGCTCAAGAAAGGATCGGCTTTATCAAAGAACAAATATAGCCATCGAGCTTTTGGATAGGGGCGCGGTCGCGGTTTGGAGAACCCTCGAAAAAGCTATCGGAATAGGCCTTCAGGCCGAAACTCCCGTCTTTAGACCGAGGCAGCTCCACGACGAAGCCTAGTCAGGCGGTATCCAACCCGCGAATATCAGAGTGCTCTACCGTCGTTATTGCAGACCCCGCCTCTATCCAAACGCTCGATGAAAATTATTGGCCCAAGTTTTTTGGGTATGGATAGGTTTTTCTCTTGACAAGTGTTCAACCATATCAGCCTTTCTGTTCCATACCGTTCTTGAACTGATGGATGAGAAGTACAGCTTGGTTCGTGCTGAGTTACCAACGCGCAAAACCTTTTTTGACGATGTGCGCGCTTTGACGCGATATATGTATTTTCCCAGTTGGGAGGCGATGTTAACTTTTATGATGCGAGGCCTGGAGATCGAATACGTAGACACCAGTTAAAATCCTTGGCAGATTTTCACATCAAACCGTACGAGTTCCTTTATTAACCAATGGATAGGTTTGATCAAAATTTCTGATACAGAGAGCCAAAAATGAAAAAATTCATCGGCTGGCTAATTGCGTACAGTTTTGTTTCACTTTTTGATCATAACCTGAACTAAATTTTTCGAAGAACTGATCGAATTGCCATGCTGGTACAAACCTGAACCGCATAATTACAATTGCTGTCTCGCGCTCGCCCTGATTGCGGTTGGCCAGCACCTGAACGCTGGTTTTGATGCCGGCCAGGGGGTTGCGGATTTCGTTGGCCATACCGGCCGACAATTCGCCCAGGGAGGCCAGTTTGTCGACCCTGACCATACGGGCTTCCATACGCTTTCGATGGGTGATGTCACGGATGTCGGCAATGGCGCCCAGCACCCGGTTTTCCGGGTCGCGCAGGAGTGTCGTGTGGACCTCCAGGTATTTGGCACCATCATCGCCATTTTCCATCAGCAGTTGCCGATGCAGCCTTTTTTTGCGCCCCTTAAGGGTGCACTTCAAAAGATCCAGAACCTTGGAAAACCCTTCGCCGCTGCCCAACGGACCACAACCGCCACCGTCCAGCGTCTCCAGGTTTAAAATGCTGGCGGCACTGGCGTTGAAGGACGTGGGACAATTCCGGTCGTCCACGGTCAAAATCCCGTTGGAAACACTTCTGAGGATATTTTCGTTGAAGGTTTTCAGTTCCGTGAGCTGGTCGTGGCTGATTTTGATCCGCTCGGCCATACGGTTGAATTCATTGGCCAGGGCACTGAGTTCCTCGCTGGTGTTAACCGGGATCTTGTGCGCCAGGTCGCCCCGCCCCAGGGCGGCCGCACCCTGGATCAGCCGTCCGATGGGTCGGGTGACGCCCCGGATGAAAAAGTACGCCACCGGGATCATCAACCCCAGAACGACGAACAGGACGGTGATCACCCGCTGTCGGAGCTTCAGGATTTCGGAAAGCAGCTCGGACCGGTCTAAGCTGATGCAGACGCT
Source organism: Desulfosarcina ovata subsp. ovata (assembly GCF_009689005.1). Lineage (NCBI taxonomy): Bacteria > Pseudomonadati > Thermodesulfobacteriota > Desulfobacteria > Desulfobacterales > Desulfosarcinaceae > Desulfosarcina > Desulfosarcina ovata. The sequence goes on from NZ_AP021879.1 coordinate 1,040,880, forward strand.
CCAGTCCAGCATCCGGCAGGGCGTGTATACCAGAAACTTCTCCAGTCCCATGAACCGGTATTCGCCAAACCCGGTTATCCCCTCTCTGATACGGTCCACATGCCCCTGCAGGCGGACGTCTCCGTTTTCCAGGATCCCTTTTTCGGATAGGTGTTCACCATCCGGATGATAAATCAAATCCCCGCCATGATTGATCAGGAAAGCGTAGCCATTGTCGCCGATGCGGAGTGATCGCACATACCCGACAAACGCCTCGGAGCGGATCTCAAACACCAGCACGCCGACCGGCCGCTTACTGACCTTGAAGTCATGAACCCGCTTGGCCAGGAGGATGCCGGGCACAAGCCGCCCCGAATCAACGGTCGGATCAAAACGCGCAAACCCCTTTTCCAGGGTCTTGCCAAACCAGGCTTGATCTACGAAATCGATCGGGTGATCGCCGGCCTCCGGTTCCTGGACCGTCAGGATGGCACTGCCGTTGATATCGACCAGATGGATGCGCTGGAGATAGTTGTGCGTCTTCAGGTATTCATGCAGCAAGCCCTGAACGTCATCCAGGCGTTGACCGAATTCGTGCTGCAAAAAAGAGAGCTGCAAAAACGGCGAGTCGGAAAGAAACGTGATGTCCTTCCGGGCGTTTTTGAAAAAATCATCGATCTGCTGGGCTGTTTTTGCGGCGACATTGCCCAGTTGATCCTGGGTTTGGGACAACAATGCACGGGAGGCGCTTTCATAAGCCAGGTAGCCGACAATCAGCATGGGCAGGCTACCGAACAGAACCAGAACGCCGATAAATTTGGAACGGATACTGGAAAACAGTCCCATGCCGAACCATCCCTGTCGCTTCCCGGGCCCATCCTTCAGGCACGCCACCAACGCTTTCACGGAAGGCCCATTTTTTCAACGTCGTCAATACACCCGGGAGCCCCTTACCCCCCCCCGGGCAGCGTACCACCCATACCGCGTTTAACGGAAATCCCGTTAAAAGGAAAGGGGCTTATCCGGATCCGTGAGCGGGCCGGCCGGCTTATCGGATCCATCCGCACGAGGCCCATCACCCCCTCCTGCTTTTTATGGGAGCATCATTGTTGACCCGAAAGCGGTTCAGACGTATTGTATACATTTTAGCGACCGAATCGAGCCACTCTGATGACCAACACACCATCCTCCGCCGCTCCGGACCACCAGCCTGCCGTCGGCACCCTTCTGGCATTTACGGCATTTCTCATCTGGGGACTTAGCCCGGTCTACTGGAAAGCCCTGCACGCGGTGGGCGCCTTCGAGATCATCCTGCACCGCGTCCTGTGGTCTTTTGTCGTTCTCATGCCCCTGGTGGGGATCGGACGACAGTGGCACGCGTTCACCCGCGCCATCCGCTCCCCCCGCACCCTCGTCATCCTGCTGGTCACATCGATTCTCGTGGGCACCAACTGGTTGCTTTACATCTGGTCGGTCAATAACGGCAGGGTGCTCCAGGCCAGCCTGGGATACTACATCAACCCGCTGGTCAACGTTTTCCTGGGAACGCTGTTTCTGCGTGAACGCTTGCGGCGGGCCCAGACGGTGGCAGTCATCCTGGCCGGCCTGGGGGTGCTCCACCTGACTGTTCGCTACGGTGAGTTTCCCTGGGTTTCCCTCACGCTGGCGTTCACTTTCGGATTTTACGGACTGGTCCGCAAGGTGGCAGCCGTGGGCGCGCTGGTGGGACTGACCATCGAGACCCTGCTGCTGGCCATCCCCGCGGCCATCTGGGTCCTTTATCTTCACCGCACCGGCGGGGGCGCTTTCTTGCATGCCGGCCTGCATACCGACCTGCTGCTGATGGGTACCGGAATCCTGACGGCCACACCACTTCTGCTGTTCAATCTCGGTGCCAAGCGTATCACCCTGTCCACACTGGGGTTTATCCAGTACATGGCACCGACGGGCATGCTGATTCTCGGCATTACCCTGTTCGGAGAACCGTTCACCCCGGTTCAGGCAATTACCTTCGGCCTGATCTGGACGGCCCTGGCCATCTATTCGTGGGATGCCCTGCGGGTTCACCGCAGCCGGCACCGCCTGCGTTGAACGGTCGATGCCGTCCGTACTGGCCCGGCAACATGCGAAATTGTGTTTTTTGTTAAGAATCCAAATACGTTGACAGCTTTTCAAGCGTATGATAGCTTCATTTCGTTATTATTTTGTTTTTTACAGGCACTATAACCGGCACGCGTGGGAAGCCGCATTTCAGGCGACTTCATAAAAAACTGTCACGGTTAACGGGGGAAAACGATGGATGGTGACCAGAAACCCGATCCGCAGGCTGAAAACGACCTGAATGATGAAGAGATCATCGACCTGACCCAGATTGCTCCGGCGGATGCGGACGACGATGTTATTGAACTGACCGATATCATGGCGCCGCTTGAAAAAACGGCGGAGGCTGCCGATCTGGCGGATGAAGATGTCATCCCCCTGGTGGATCTTGCGGATACCGGACCGGATGAGTCTGCCGAGGCGGATGCGGAAGACGATGTCATCGAACTGGCCGATAAAATGGAACCGCTTGGCAATACGGCGGAGGCTGCCGATCTGGCGGATGGAGATGTCATCCCCCTGGTGGATCTTGCGGATACCGGACCGGATGAGTCTGCCGAGGCGGACGCGGACGACGATGTCATCGAACTGGCCGACGTGTTTACCGCCCCGGAAGAAAACGGCCCCGAACCCGGGAGCCTCACGGAGGAGGTCATGCCCGATACCACCGATGCGGAGCCCGGTCCCGAAATGACGGCACCTGCACCCGAGGCCGCCACCCAACCGGAAACGCCGCCACCGGTCGTTGAAGAGGCTGAACCGGTAAGCGCCGTATCGGAGGACGTCCCCCCCTCCCCGCCCCTTTCCGAGGCACAGCTGGAAGCAGCCCTTGAACGGGTGGTCGAAAAGGTGTACGGAGAAAAAATCGAACGGCTGTTGGTCGAAACCATCGAGAGGACGATCCGTCAGGAAATTGAATCGATAAAGAAGTCGCTGCTGAACGATGATGACCCCGGATCCGGCTGAGCCCGACGTCAGTGTCGATCAGTTGGTACCACCTGAACGGGGATTAAACATTAATCCCCTTTTCCATTTTTTTTAGCGGCCCGGTTCATTGCAACCGGGCCGTTGTCACAAGGAGCGTTGCCCCATGAGTCGTGAATTGCTGGACAAGAGCTATTCCCCCGAAGACGTTGAAAAACACTGGTATGCCTACTGGGAGCAGGAAAAACTGTTCGCCGCCGACGAAACCACCACCAAGAAGCCCTATTCCATCGTCATTCCGCCCCCCAACGTCACCGGTGTGCTGCACATGGGTCATGCCCTGAACAACACCATGCAGGATATCATGTGCCGCTACCGGCGCCTGAAAGGTGACAGCGTCCTGTGGATGCCCGGCACCGACCATGCCGGCATCGCCACCCAGAACGTCGTGGAGAAAAAACTGGCCGCCGAAGGCACCGACCGCCATCAGCTGGGCCGCGAGCAGTTCATCGAATCGGTATGGGAATGGCGCAAGCAGTACGGCAGTGCCATCATCAACCAGCTCAAACGCCTGGGGGCATCCTGCGACTGGGACCGGGAACGCTTCACCATGGACGAGGGCCTCTCCCGGGCGGTGAGAAAAGTATTTGTCCAGCTCTACGACGAGGGCCTGATCTACCAGGGGGACTATATTATCAACTGGTGCTGCCGCTGCCACACGGCCCTCTCCGACCTGGAAGTGGAGCACGAGGATATCGACGGCGCCTTCTACCACATCCGCTACCCCTTTGCCGACGGTTCCGGCGGGCTCACCGTGGCCACTACCCGGCCGGAAACCATGCTCGGCGATACGGCGGTGGCCCTTCACCCGGATGACGAGCGCTACGCGGGCCTGACGGCAACCACGGTAACCCTGCCGCTGATGAACCGTGAGATCCCCATCATCCGCGACACTTACGTGGATCTGTCCACCGGTACGGGCGCCCTCAAGGTGACCCCGGCCCACGATCCCAACGACTTCGAAATCGGAAAGCGCCACGACCTGCCCAGCATCAAAGTGATCGCCGACGACGGCAGCATGACCGAGGAGGCCGGCCGGTTTGCCAGCATGGACCGGTTCGCCTGCCGCAAGGCCGTGGTCGAGGCCCTCAAGGCCGAAGGCCTGCTGGAACGTATCGAGCCTCACCGCCACAGCGTGGGCCACTGCTACCGCTGCAAAACCGTGGTCGAACCCAACCTCTCACGCCAGTGGTTCGTCAAGGCCAAGCCCCTGGCCGAGAAAGCCATCGAAGCGGTGAAAACGGGCAAGACCCACATCATCCCGGAATCGTGGACCAAGACCTACTTTGATTGGATGTACAACATCCGCGACTGGTGCATTTCGCGCCAGATTTGGTGGGGTCATCAGATTCCGGCCTGGACCTGCCAGGGATGCCGGCGCATGGTCGTGGCCCTGGAGGCACCGGACGTCTGCCCGGATTGCGGTTCCACTGATCTGGTCCAGGAGACCGACGTGCTCGACACCTGGTTCAGCTCGGCCCTGTGGCCCTTCTCCACCATGGGCTGGCCGGACCAGACAGACCTGCTCAAGACCTACTACCCCACCTCGGTGCTGGTCACCGGGTTTGACATTCTCTTCTTCTGGGTGGCGCGCATGATGATGATGGGCATCCACTTCATGGACGAAATCCCCTTCAAGGATGTTTACGTGCATGCCCTGGTGCGTGACGAGGAGGGCAAGAAGATGAGCAAATCCAAGGGCAATGTCATCGATCCGCTCAATGTCATCGATCAATACGGCACCGACGCCTTCCGTTTCACCCTGGCTGCCTTTGCCGCCCAGGGCCGCGATGTGAAGATGAGTGAAAAACGGGTCGAGGGCTACCGCCACTTCATCAACAAATTGTGGAACGCGGCCCGCTTCTCGCTCATGCATCTGGAGCGCGGCTTTGATGCCATCGATGCGGCCAACATCTCCCTGCAGGATCGCTGGATTCTATCGCGCCTCAATCGGGTGGCTCGCCAGACCGAAGAGGCCCTTGACGCCTACAAATTCAACGAAGCCGCCGGTGCCGTCTACCAGTTTGTCTGGCATGAGCTGTGCGACTGGTACCTGGAAGCCATCAAGCCGACCCTGTACGATGAGGCCGGCGGCGCCGCCAAATCGGCCACCCTGTCGGTGCTGTGGCGTGTGTTCCGGGAAGCCCTGGTGATCCTGCACCCCTTCGCCCCCTTTGTCACCGAGGAGATCTGGCACTCGCTGCCCGGCACCGAGGGATCGATCATGCGGGCCAGTTGGCCGGAAACCCTGACGCCGGGTGACGACCCCGACGCCGAGGCGCAAATGCAAACCGTGATGGCCACCATTACCGGCATCCGCAACGTGCGCGGGGAAATGAACATCGCCCCATCTACGGCCCTCGAAGCCGTGGTTCAGCCCGAGGATCCGCAGATCGGTGACGCCGTCGAGAAAAATCGGGATCTGATCGTGAACCTGGCCCGCCTGTCCGACATCCGTGTCGATGCGTCCGTGCAGCGGCCCAAGGCGGCCGCCACGGTGTTGATCGACGGCGCCACGGTTTTCGTGATGCTGGAGGGCATCATCGACTTTGCCCAGGAGCAGGCGCGCCTGGACAAAGAGATCGGCAAACTCTCCAAGGAGCTGTCCGGTATGAACCGAAAACTGGGCAATGAAGATTTTCTCAAAAAAGCACCCCCCGAGGTGGTGGCCGGCGTTCGCGAAAAGCATGCTGCCATGCTCGAAAAACAACATGCCCTGGAGGCGACCCGCGATCGTGTCCAGGCGATGATGGAATAGACCATGCATACCATCGAGGAATTCATCCAGCTGGCCCTGAAAGAGGATATCGGCCCCGGCGATATCACCACCGACAACCTGGTGGCACCGGGCACCCCGGGCCGGGGCCGCATTGTTGCCAAACAGCCGTTGGTGCTCGCCGGCCTGGCCGTGGCGGAAAAAGTTTTCAAGGCCCTGGAACCGCAAATCGTTTTCGAAGCCCTTTGCGCCGATGGCGACCGGGTGGCGGCCGGCAGCACGGTGGTGCGCGTCGCCGGCGGCCTGGACACCCTTTTGAAAGGCGAGCGCACGGCGCTCAACTTCCTGCAGCGGCTCTCCGGCATCGCCACCCAGGCCCGCGAGTATGTGCAGACCGTGTCCGGCAGCGGTGTCAAGCTGGTGGACACCCGTAAGACCACGCCGGGCTGGCGCGTGCTGGAAAAATACGCCGTTCGCGTCGGCGGGGCCCACAACCACCGCATGGGCCTGTATGACGGGGTGCTGATCAAGGACAACCACATCGCCGTGGCTGGCGGCATCACCGCCGCGGTGGATAAGGCGCGCCGGGCCATCTCCCACCTGGTCAAGGTGGAAGTGGAGGCCAGCACCATCGAAGAGGTAGACGAAGCCCTGGCCGCCGGAGCGGACATCATCATGCTGGATAACATGGACCTCGACCAGATCCGCCGGTCGGTAAAACACATCGACAAAAAAGCCCCGGTGGAGGTTTCCGGCGGCGTCACCCGCGACCGGTTGAAGGAACTTGCCGCCACCGGGGTGGACCTTATTTCCATCGGCGCCCTGACCCATTCGGCCGTGGCCGTGGACCTGAGCATGCGTATCGAACCGGACACCGCGCCATGATTCCCATTCGCGATACCGTCCCGTCCCGGCGGGTGCCGGTGGTCAACAACACCATCATCGGCATCAATATCGTGTTCTTTCTGCTGCAGCTGACCCAGGGCAGCGGCGGCGATCATTACCTGTTGCTCTACGGACTGGTGCCGGCAAAATTCACCGATCCGCAGATTTCCGCCTATTTTTCCCTCGGCCAGAAGCTGATTTCGCTTTTCACCTTCATGTTCCTGCATGGCGGGTTCATGCACCTGATCGGCAACATGTGGTTCCTCCACATCTTCGGCGACAATGTCGAAGACCGGCTGGGTCCGGCGCGCTATGCTTTCTTCTACCTGCTCTGCGGCCTGGCTTCGGGCATGACCCACCTGATCTTCAATGCCGGCTCCCGCGTTCCCACCATCGGGGCCAGCGGAGCCATCGCCGGCGTCATGGGCGCCTATTTCATCCTCTATCCCCGCTCCCGCATCCTGACCCTGATTCCGATCATCTTCATCCCCTGGTTCGTGGAGATCCCGGCCTTCTTTTTCATCGGCATCTGGTTCGTGCTGCAAGTATTCAATGCGGCTGGCAGTTCGGGCAGCGCCGGCGGCATCGCCTGGTGGGCGCACATCGGTGGATTCGTTTTCGGTATCCTTTTCCTCAAGCTCTTTGACCGCATCCCGGCCACCGGTTTCTCCAGCCGTCTGCAAAGCGCCACCCGCAAAAAGCAGTCCCACCGATTCCAGGTGATCAAGCCCACCCACGGTGAAACGGCCTCCGATCTCTACGGTGCCCTGACCATCACCCAGTACGAGGCCATGGTCGGCGCCCGCAAGCTGGTCACCGTCCCCTGGGGCCTGCAGAACCGGCTTTATAATGTGATCGTGCCTCAGGGCATCGGCGATGGTCAGGTGCTGCGGCTCAAGGGCGTCGGCCGGCCAAGGCCCGACGGCACCCGCGGCGACATGCTGCTCAAAATAAAGATCCAGCATATCTAGAATGTTTCCGATCGGGCCGTACCCCGATGGTATTCTGTCCATTTATAATCGATCGGATCCTTTAATTGGCATTTGGATTTTACCATTTGGCATTGATTGAATCGGAGCGGTGGTTTTCTGATCACACCATCAACAAGAATACATCCAAATGCGGTTACCCTTCCGGCACACTATTTTATAATTGACATTTCATACAATCACCGTTAGTAAAGCTATAAAGAAGCTATATTGGAGCTATTTAATAGTCACATAACACCGACTTCACTCATGCCATCATTTTTCCGTCATATCGGTTTTACCTGAGGGGTCCGGCAATAACGTGTCCGGGTGACACGTTCACGGATGTCCGATGGTGATGGAATCAATATGGATACGCTCGTAACAGCCCTATTTTCACGTCCCGATTCCCCACCAAAACAATCAAACCACTCCGGTTCAAGGTGATTCTCACCGTAACCGGTGCATGGACAGGTTCCCTTGCCCCTTGATGCGCCATCGCCGCAGTGGCGGGACGCGCATGCGAGAACAAAGGGATGACGGATTCGTAAAAAGTCCGATATCGGCGTTACGCTTCATCCTTCGTCACTGCGGAGTACGATCAGTACGCCTCATTCCTCAGGATTCGCAAGCCTTGATCTCGGGCTTTTTACGAATCCGTCTGGACGGCGACTCTTTACGAGACCATCAAGGGATAATCGGAAACCCACAACGCGTGCCCATCCATAAGCTCCCCGTTTGCCATTGTGGATGGACACGAAACCATGTGAAAGGGACAGGAAGCTGTGAAAAATTTACCCGTTGCAGAAACGTTTACCACCCATTTTGCGGGCAACGATTTCGGCGATGTGATGGTCGTCGGTGGAGGAATCAGCGGCATCCAGGCCTCTCTCGATCTGGCCACCGCCGGATACCGGGTCTATCTGGTCGAAAAAGCGCCGACCATTGGCGGCAAGATGGCCCAGCTGGACAAAACCTTTCCCACCAATGACTGCTCCATGTGCATTGAATCGCCCAAATTTCTCGAGTGCAAGCGGCATCCCAACATCGAAATCCTGACCATGACCGAGGTGGATCAGGTGCAGGGCGAAGCCGGCGATTTCAGGGTCACCCTGACCACCCGGCCACGCTACATCGATGAAGACAAATGCACCGGCTGCACCAGCTGTTCGGAGTACTGCCCGGTGCTGGTATCGGACCCCTTCAACCAGGATATATCCGATAATAAAGCGGTGCACATGTATTTTGCCCAGGCAATTCCGCTGACCCCTTACGTCAGCGAGCAATGCATCTTTCTGGACGGCAAGAAGTGCACAATCTGCATGGGCATCTGTAAGAACGATGCCATCGACCTCAACCAGACCGCCCGTCAGCAACAGGTCAATGTGGGGACGATCATCCTGGCCCCGGGCATCGAGCCCTTCGATCCTTCCGTCAACAACGACTACGGCTACGGCAAGTTTGCCAACGTGGTCACCAGCCTCGATTATGAACGGCTGCTCTGCGCCACCGGCCCCTACGAAGGCGAAATCCTGCGCGCCTCCGACAAGAAACACCCCCACAAGATCGCCTGGGTCCACTGTGTGGGGTCGAGGGGGGTGAACCAGGGCTACAACAGCTATTGTTCCGGCGTCTGCTGCACCTACACCCAGAAGCAGGTTATTCTGACCAAGGACCATGACGCCGATGCCGAGTGCACCATTTTCCACAACGACATCCGCTCCTACAGCAAGGGATTCGAGCGTTTCTACCAGCGTGCCGAGGCCCTGCCCGGCATCCGCTTCGTGCGCAGCTATGTCTCCATCGGACGGGAAATTCCGGAGACCCAAAACGTCACCCTGAGATATTCGACAACCGATGAGGGCGTAAAAGAGGAAGAGTTCGACATGGTGGTGCTGTCCGTCGGGTTACGGCCTCCGGCCGAGTACGGTCGCCTGGCCGAGAAGTTCGGCATCGAACTCAATGAACACGGGTTCTGCAAGACCGACCCGACCCGACCGCTGGAAACCTCGCGGCCGGGAATTTTCATCAGCGGCGCCTTTCAGGGTCCCATGGATATTCCCGAAGCGGTCTTCAGCGCCAGCGGCGCCGGTTCCCAGTGCGGTGAAGTCCTCTCCCGGCGGCGCGGCGATCTTTCCAAGGAACGGGTTTATCCACCGGAACGGGATGTCTCAGGCGAGGAGCCCAAAATCGGCGTATTCGTGTGCCATTGCGGGGCCAACATCGGCCGCGTGGTCAACGTGCCCGAGGCCGTGGAATATGCCCTGAGCCTGCCCGGGGTGGTCCACGCCCAGGAACAGCTCTTCTCCTGCGCAACCAACTCGGCCAAGGAGATCACCGACACGATCAAGGAGAAAGGACTCAACCGCGTGGTCGTGGCGGCCTGCACGCCGCGCACCCATGAGCCGGTCTTCCGCGACACCCTGCGCGAAGGCGGCATCAATCAGTATTTTTACGAAATGGCCAATATCCGCGAGCACTGCTCCTGGGTCCACTCCAAGGAGAAAGAAGAGGCCACCGAAAAGGCAAAGGACCTGATCCGCATGTCGGTGTCCCGCACGCACCTGCTTGAACCCCTGAAAGAATTCGATCTGCCGGTGGACAAAACCGCCGTGGTGGTCGGCGGCGGGATTTCCGGCATGACCAGTGCGCTGAGTCTGGCCAAGCAGGGATTCGAGGTCCACCTGCTGGAAAAGGAGAAGGAACTCGGCGGCATGGCCCGCAGAATTCAGACCACCATCGAGGGCATGGATGTTCAGGCCCATCTGAAGGAAACAATCAGGAAAATTTACCAGCACCCCCGCGTGCATGTCGCCCATTCGGCCACCATTATGGACGTTGCCGGTTATGTGGGCAATTTCACCACCACGGTCAAGTCCGAGACCGGGATGCGAACCATACGCCATGGAGCCGCCATTCTCGCCACCGGTGCCGACGAGTACACTCCCACCGAGTATCTGTACGGCCAGGATGACCGCGTACTGACCCAGCTGGAGCTGGAAGAATGCATCAGCGGCAATGACGAGCGCCTGGCCGGCGCCGAAAACCTGGTCATGATCCAGTGTGTCGGCTGCCGCAACGAAGAGCGAAACTACTGCTCGCGGATCTGCTGCACCCATGCGATCAAAAATGCCATCCGGCTGAAGGCGATCAACCCGGCCATGGATATCCATATCCTGTTCAGGGACATGCGCACCTACGGGTTCAACGAGGATTACTACCGCATGGCGGCCGATAAAGGGGTCAAATTCATCCGCTTCGATCCGGAAACCGCCCCCCAGGTGGAAGCCGCCGAGGCCGAGGACGGCCGCAAGGTGCTGCGGGTCACCGTTGCCGATCCGGTCCTGGGCCACGGCCTGGAACTGGACGCCGATCTTCTGACCCTCTCCGCCGCCATCGTCCCCTCCGCCGGAATCGAAGAGATATCCAAGCAGTTCAAGGTGGCCTTGAGTCCGGAAGGCTTCTTTCAGGAGGCCCATGTCAAGCTGAGGCCGGTCGATTTTGCCGCCGAAGGCGTATTTCTTTGCGGAACGGCCCATTATCCCAAACACATATCCGAATCCATCAGCCAGGCCTACGGCGCCGCCGGCCGGGCCGCGGTGCTGCTCTCACAGGATACGGTCACCGCGTCCGGATCGGTATGCGAAGTGGACGAGGAACGCTGCATCTCCTGCGGTGCCTGCATTACGGCCTGCAGTTACGGCGCCATTGAATTCGAGATGACCCCGCGCGGCCGCAAGGCCAAGGTGATCCCGGTGCTGTGCAAGGGCGACGGCCTGTGCAATGCCAAGTGTCCCACGGAGGCGATCCAGCTGAAGCACTACACGGATGAAGAGATTCTGTATCAACTGGATGCGGCCTTTCCCGAGCTTTGTGAAAACCGGATGCCAGTTGAAACCACCGCCTGATCACCAACCCGGCGAACCAATGGCATCCGGGATGGCCGACCGTGCCTGGCAGCCATCCCCGATGCCCAGCTTATCGATTTGATTTCCAACAAGGAGAAGAGAAAAATGGCGACAGGAAGCACCTTCAGACCCAGAATCATCGGTTTTCTATGCAATTGGTGCTGTTATGGCGGGGCGGATCTTTGCGGCGTTTCCCGCTTTCAATACCCCCCCTACCTGCGGGTCATCCGGGTGATGTGCTCGGGCCGGATCGACCTAAAATTCGTCCTGAAGGCCTTTTTGAACGGCGCCGATGCCGTGTTTGTGGGTGGTTGTCACCTCAACGACTGCCACTACAACCCGGAAGGCAACTACGACGCCCTGGTCATGTCGAAAATCTGCAAAAAACTGTTGGGGCATATCGGCATCAACCCCGATCGTTTCAGGCTCGAGTGGGTCTCCGCCGGTGAAGGGATCCGCTTTGCCGAAATCATGAACCAGTTCAGCAAAAGCACCCGGCAGCTGGGGCCCCTGGGCAGCAGCGAGGGGATCGACAAACAGGAGTTGGCCTTCAAGCTCGAAGCGGCGTTAAAACTCGTCCCGTTCATCAAGCTCGTCGAGCGCGAGCGGCTCAGGGTGCCGATCCGCACGGAGGTCGAATATGAGAAGTTCTTCGCCAGCGGCGACCTGGACCGGCTCTTCGACGAAATCATCCTCGAGAAATACACCATGAGTCAGATCGTCTCCCTGCTGCAGGAAAAGCCGCTGCCCACCAGCGAGATCGCCGAGCGGTTGAACCTCAACCCTTCTGAAGTATCCCGCCACATGGGCAGTTCATCACGATATGGATTCGTCCGCTACGATGTGGCGAGCAATTGTTACGCCATCGCCTGAGCAAGCGTTCCGGGAATCCGTCAATCTTTGAGAATTAATCTTACCGCCCGCACCATCTTGTGCGGGTGATAGGATTTCTTCGCTTTGGTCAGCCCGGGAATGCCCATATCGCTCTCCTTGTTGAGATAGGTATACCCGTTAAAGAGCATGCGGGCGCAGGCGTTGTCAAAATACTGATACAGCCCCTTGATGCTGCCAAGCGCCTTTTCGTACTGTAAGGTCGCCATGTCCGGCGTCAAGGGAGCCGAGATGCCGAAAGCACGGACCTCCCCGTCAATACGCAAAAGAATGCCCTTGAGGTCAAAGGCGTCATAGTTAACCAGCGTATTGATCGCCGCCTGCTTCTCGCAGGCCAGATCCGTCTGCTCATCGGCATCGCAGTCCCGCTCCCGGCACCACTCCTCGAGAAAAATCAGGCATTCCTCGGTATTGTCAGCGGTAATCGGATCGATGGTCACCCTGCCCCGGTCCACGTAATCCCGGTTGAACTGGTTGATCAGGTTGCGTTTCTTTGAATAGCGGTTGCCCTTCAACCCGGCCAGGTCCTCGGCCAGATAAACATAGTCGTCATAGGCGGCCTGGTGTTTGACGTCGAAATAGTGCGCCACCTCGGCTTGGCCGAATCGGGTTACGTAGTCTTCGGGAACGAACCAGAACTCCGTGTGGCCGGCGAATTTGGCCACGCGCACCAGTTCATCGGGTGGCACCTCACGCCGTGGAGCGACGGGCAGCAGCAGGTGCCGGTTCCGCTTCAGGGTCTTGAATTCGGCAGCCACGATAAACGCGTCTTCATACTCGGCACCAAAGGGCTGGTACTCCTGGTTGCTCCAGCAAATCGCCGAAGAGAGCGAATAGGCACAGATCTCATAGCGCTGGTTTTCAAAATAATGGCGGTACTTGACATAATCCGGGGGTGTTAATTGAGAGAAATTCATCATAACGTTTTAAGCATGGGCACGGAATCGGCCATGGGGGAAAATCCCAGCGGCCGATAAAATGGATGCGTCTTCCTTTCTGCAATCAGTCCGATCCAGCCGATGCCATCGCTTTCGAGGCGGGCCACCAGACGGGCCACCAGACGGGAGCCGATGCCCTGCCGGCGAAATGCCGGATCCACGGTGACATCCTGGATATAGGCGTCACTGACACGGTCACTGATGGCGCGTCCCATTCCGATGATGGTCTGGTCGTAGCGGGCCACCAGAAAACAGTGGCTGCCCTGAACGATGCCGGCGACGGCCGACGGATTGTCCGCCGCATCCTTCCACCAGCCGGCCAGCCGGTAGAGTTCGGTCAGCCTGGCAATCTCGTTCTGGGTCGGATTAACAATAAATATATATTCAATCATAACAACAAACGATCCGCCGAATGCCGCGTCCTTCGGCAAAAACCGGTTCCTGCACGGTCATGATGCCGCCGTCGTCGAACGGCACGGTTCGGGTAAAGGGCGATAAACGCAATCTCACTCGGCAGGGGGTTTGAAAATGCAGGATACCCGGTTACGGCCGGCCTGTTTTGACTCATACATGGCCTGGTCGGCACGCTGAACAAAACCGGAGACCGGTTCTTCGCGGCAATATTGGGTCACGCCCACGCTGATGGTAATCTGAACAGTGGCGTTGCCGGCGCTGGAGAACGTTTCCGAGGCCACGGCGGTACGCAGTCGCTCGGCAACCGTTCTGGCCTCTTCACCGGGCGTTCCCGGAAGAATGATGGTAAACTCCTCCCCCCCGTAACGGTAGGCGGTGTCCATTTTACGCAAACAGGCGCGGATGATCTGACCGATGCGCACCAGAATCTTGTCGCCTTCAAGATGACCGAAAGTGTCGTTGTAAATCTTGAAATTATCGATATCCAGCAGGAGCAGACTCAGTTTGTGGCCGTATCGGTTAAAACGCTCGATCTCTCCCTTGAGCTGGGAATAAAAATAGCGCGAGTTGTAGAGTTGGGTAAGGCCGTCGGTAATCGAGAGCTTCTTGAGTTCATCGAGCATCTGCAACCGCTCCTGATTGAGCAGCCGTTCCCTGAGAACGCGCTTGAGGCGTAAGTCAAGCTCCTCGAAACGCACCGGCTTGAATACGAAATCGCTGGCCCCCTTGCTGATCGCCTCCTCGTAAGAGTATTCCTGGCTGTAACCGGTCATGACAATCACGTCCACATCCCAGGATGCCTTGATCTGGTCGGTAAGCGCCAGCCCATCTATGCCGGGCAGCATGATGTCGGTAATCACCACTTCCATGGGACATGCCGTAATGGCGGCCAATGCCTCCTCGGCGCTGGAGGCCACGGATGTCTCGTAGCCGGAAAGCCGAAGGTACTCGCGCATCGTTTCCCGGATGGAAGGTTCGTCATCGACAATGAGAATGTGTGCTGTCATAAAAACCGATTCTAAATCTCAGATCGTTTGCGCTTACCCGTTGACACGTTCGAAAACGATTTGATATTAATATAGATTTTTAGTAAGCGAAAGGATTATAACCATGTTGAAAAGCGGTGTCAACCAACGAAGCGATCCGTTTTAATGAAACGTTCAATAATATGAGAAACATACGAAACTTCAGCATCATTGCCCACATCGATCATGGCAAGTCGACACTATCCGACCGCCTGATCCAGTCGAGCAAAATCATCGCCGACCGAGATTTCAAGGACCAGATTCTGGACACCATGGAGATCGAACGGGAACGCGGCATCACCATCAAGAGCCAGACTGTCTGTCTGCCATACAAAGCCAGAGATGGCAAGGCCTACCATCTCAATTTGATTGATACGCCGGGGCATGTGGATTTCACCTACGAGGTCTCCCGCGCCCTGGCCTCCTGCGAAGGGGCTCTGCTGCTTGTTGACGCCAGCCAGGGGGTCGAGGCCCAGACCCTGGCCAACCTCTACCTGGCCCTGGAGCACAATCTCGAAATCATTCCGGTGATCAACAAAATCGACCTGCCCTCGGCGGACATCGAGCGGGTCAAGGCCCAGATCGAGGAGGACCTGGGACTGGATCCGGAATCGGCCATTCTCGCTTCGGCCAAAGAGGGGCTGGGGATCGAAGATATCATGGAAGCGGTGGTCAAACAGCTGCCGCCGCCCGAGGGTGACCCCGAAGCCCCCCTGCAGGCACTGATTTTCGACTCGCATTACGACCCGTTCCGGGGCACCGTTGTTCATTTCCGCGTCAAGGAGGGGACCATCCGCGCCGGCGACCGGATCCGCTTCATGTCCAACAACGCCACCTATAAAGTGGAGGAGGTAGGCTTTTTCCAGATTGTCCGCGTGCCCCAAAAAGAGCTGGTTGCCGGTGAAGTGGGTTATATGATCGCCGGAATCAAGACGGTCAGCGACACCCGCTGCGGCGATACGGTCACCCTGGATCGGGCCCCTTGCGAAAATCCCCTGCCCGGCTTCAAGGAAGCCAAGCCGGTGGTGTTCTCGTCCATTTACCCGGTGGCGTCCGACGACTATGAAGACCTGGTCGTGGCCATGGAAAAACTCAAGCTCAACGACGCCTCGCTGATCTACGAAAAAGACAGCAGCGCCGCCCTGGGCTTCGGTTTCCGTTGTGGGTTCCTGGGGCTGTTGCACCTGGAGGTGGTGCAGGAGCGCCTGGAGCGCGAGTACGACCTGTCCCTGATCCTTACTGCCCCGTCGGTACGCTATCGCCTGATCATGAACGACGGCGAGGAGACGGTCATCGACAACCCGGCCCTGTACCCCGACCCCACGCTGATCGACCACGCCCTGGAGCCGTTTATCAAAGCGGCCATCATCATCCCGGACCGATACATGGGCGCGGTGATGAAACTGTGCATGGAGCGCCGGGGAATCAACAAGAATTACCAATACCTGACCAACAACCGCCTGGAAATGATTTTTGACCTGCCCCTGGCGGAGGTGATCTACGATTTTTACGACCGGCTGAAATCCATTACCCAGGGCTACGGCTCCTTCGATTACGAACTGATCGATTACCGCCAGACCGACCTGGTAAAGCTGGATTTTCTGATTAACGGTGAGCGGGTGGATGCTCTCTCCATGCTGACCCATCGGGACAACGCCGTGGCCCGGGCCCGCATCGCCTGTGACAAGCTCAAGGACGAGATCCCCCGCCAGATGTTCAAGATCGCCATCCAGGGCGCCATCGGCGGCAAAATCATCAGCCGCTCCACCGTATCGGCATTTCGAAAGGACGTCACCGCCAAGTGCTACGGCGGGGACATCTCCAGAAAACGCAAGCTGCTGGAGAAGCAGAAAAAAGGGAAGAAGCGGATGAAAATGGTGGGACAGGTGATGCTGCCCCAGTCCGCCTTCCTTGCCGTTCTCAAAACCGACACTGACTGACCGACTGAAAGCGGAGGAACCATGGGAAAAACCATTGCACAGAAAATATTCGACGACCACCGTGTCGGCACGCCTGACGCGGACGTCCAGGTGATCCGCCTGGACGCCGTCTTCTGCCACGAAATCACCACCCCGCCGGCCATCGTGGACCTGGAGCGACGCGGTAAGGATCGCGTCTTCGACGCATCGCGCATCAAGGTGGTCATCGATCATGTCTCACCGGCCAAGGACTCCAAAACCGCCCTGCAGGGAAAAATCCTGCGCGAGTGGGCCCGGCGCCACGCGATCAAGGATTTCTTCGATATCGGCGCCAATGGCGTCTGCCACGCCATCTTTCCGGAAAAAGGCTTCGTGCGCCCCGGCTACACGGTGATCATGGGCGACTCCCACACCTGTACCCACGGCGCCTTCGGTGCCTTTGCCGCCGGTGTTGGCACCACCGACCTGGAGGTGGGCATCCTTAAGGGGGTCTGCGCCTTCAAATCGCCCGAAACCATCCGCATCAACATTACCGGCAGCCTGCCCGCGGGCGTCTTTGCCAAGGACGTAATCCTCTCGGTGATCGGCCGTATCGGCGTGGGCGGCGCCACCAACAAGGTAATCGAATTCGCCGGTCCCGTGGTGGCCGCCATGGACATGGAGTCGCGCATGACCCTGTGCAACATGGCCATCGAAGCCGGCGGCACCTGCGGCATCTGCGAACCGGACCGGGTCACCGTGGATTACCTGTGGCCGTTCATCAAGGATCAGTACGACACGCCCGAGGCGGCCCTGGCCGACTTTTCGCGCTACCTGCCCGATGCTGATGCCGTCTACGCCAACACCATCGATCACGACGTCTCCGCCCTGACACCCATGGTCACTTACGGCTACAAGCCGGACAACGTCAAACCGGTGAGTGAAATGACCGGCACCCCCGTGGATCAGGTCTACATCGGCTCATGCACCAACGGCCGCATCAGCGATCTGCGTGTGGCCGCCAAGGTCCTGGAAGGAAAACAGGTCAATGCCGGCGTGCGGGCGATTGTTTCTCCGGCCACCCCCAAGGTCTACGCCCAGGCCCTGGAAGAGGGGCTGATCAAAACCTTCATGGATGCCGGGGTGTGCGTCACCAATCCCACCTGCGGCGCCTGCCTGGGCATGAGCAACGGCGTGCTGGCCGAAGGCGAAGTGTGCGCGTCCACCACCAATCGCAACTTCAACGGACGCATGGGCAAAGGGGGCATGGTTCATCTGATGAGCCCGGCCACCGCTGCTGCCAGCGCCATCGCCGGAAGTATCGCCAACTCCCCGCTGTTCAACGGGTAGAAAAGGAGACCCCCATGAAATCATTCAACGGCAAGGTCCTGTTTCTGGACCGCTCGGATATCAATACCGATGAAATCATTCCCGCCAAATACCTCACCGAGATCTCCCGCGAGGCCCTGGCACCCAACCTTTTGGAAGACCTCAAACTGGACGGATTCGATCCGGCAACCGATATCCAAGGCAAGGCCGTGGTCGTCACCCGGGCCAACTTCGGCTGCGGATCCTCGCGGGAGCACGCTCCCTGGGCCCTGGAAGTCAACGGCATCCACCTGGTGGTGGGAGAGAGCTTTGCCCGCATCTTCCGCCAGAACATGTTCAACTGCGGCATGATGGCCGTGGAACTGCCCGCCGACACCATCGACGAACTGTTCACCACTTTTGCCGGCCGTGAAACCACCGCCGAAACCGATTTCAAGGGGGGCGCGATCACCTTTTCGGCCGATGGCGCATCCCGGACCGTCCCATTTGCCATCTCCGGTTTTGATGCCGACCTGGTCAACGCCGGCGGGTGGGTGGATTATGCGGACGCCAATTATTGATGGGGTCGTAATTGGATCGTTTCCGTTTCGTCCATTCAGTTGGAATCGCTATATCGAAATCGCCATCGAAATCGGAATCGGAATCGAAATCGGAATCAAAACCCATGAGCCTTGGACATGAGAAATTGGATGTCTACCGCCTTGCAATAGGATATGTGGCTTGGGTTTTTGAAAAGGCGGAGGCTCTAACTGGAATCCATCGCCCTGCAAGAGACCAGTGGCTGCGCGCCAGTCAATCGATCCCGCTAAATATTGCCGAGGGCAACGGCAAGGCTTCGGAAGCAGATCGAAGGCGATATTTCGAAATTGCACGCGGATCAGCCCTCGAATGTGCAGCCATTCAGGATGTTCTGGTCGTTGGCAAGGCACTTGGCAGCAAAGAAAGCCAGGAACGAAAGGTTGAAATCGACCGGATTGCCCTAATGCTTAGCCGATTGGGCGGCCGAGGTTACTGTGTCAAAGAGGATGTTGTTACCTACGAAAGCTGAAAAAGTCGGGGCTGAGGCGGCCCGGCTTTAATCAAAATTGAAATCGGCAATCGGGATCGAAATCGAAATCGAAAAACTGTGGACCTTGGTCCAAAAAGACGATTTCGATTTCGATTGCGATTGCGATAAATCCCTTTCTCACCGACAAATGGAATAAAAAAGGCAAGGCTCAGCAGACCCTGCCTTTTTTTTATTGTGGAGGTGGATAGGCTCAAATCCTAAATCCAAATCGAATTCTGGGTCGGGATCGAAATCGAAATCCAAATCGAAAAACCGTGGACCTTGGCCCAAAAAGACGATTTCGATGCCGATTTCGATAGAAACTCGCCGATGCCGTCCGTTCCCCCACAACGCCAAGAATCGGCGAGCCAATTGACATCTCTGCAGCGCGTTCTATTTTAAACGCTGTCCACACGAAGGTGTCCTTCCCCCAGAACCAATTGCGGAATCCGCGGTGGAGGTGTCCAATGCCCACAGATGCGTATCTCACCTTAACCCTGCTGTTGGCCCTTTTCGTTCTACTGATTAAAACGAAGATCCCGGCACCGGCCATTTTTCTCGGAGCCCTGGCGGTGGCCATGACCCTCAAACTGGCCCCCACAGCCCAGCTGCTCAAGGGATTCAGCAATCCGGGCATGCTCACCGTTGCCGTCCTGTTCATGGTTGCCGCCGGCATGTACGCCACCGGCGCCATCACCATGATTATGGACATGGTCATCGGCGTGCCCCGGAGTGTGGTCGGCACCCAGATCCGCACCCTGCCGCCCATCGCCTTTGGCAGCGCCTTTCTCAACAACACCCCTCTGGTGGCCATGATGATTCCGGTCATCCGGGATCTCTCCCGGGCAGCCCGCCTGCCCGCCCAGCAGCTTTATCTGCCGATGAGTTTTGCATCCATCCTGGGCGGCATGTGCACGGTCATCGGCACATCCACCAACCTGGTCATCGCCGGCATGGTCATGGATGCCATCGGCAGAGAGGGTCCCGGACTGCCCGCCGTGCAGGCCATCCGCATGTTCGATCCGGCCCTGGTGGGGGTTCCCATCGCCCTGGTGGCCATTGTCTTCATGATTCTGGTCGGCCGTTTCTTCCTGCCGGCCAGGAAAAACGGCCGCCAAAGCGATGCCACCCTGCGGCGCTACACGGCCGAGTTCGAGGTCCGCGAAGGATCGCGGATCGTCAGTCGTACCCTCGACGACACCGGTATCGTCTCCGGTGAAGATGTGCAGGTACTCTATATCCGCAGGGGGACGGGAATTCTCACCAACGATCTGATGAACGAGAAATTGACCGCCGGGGATCTGATCTCGTTTTCGGCCGACGTGGATGGCATGGTAACCCTCTGGCGCACCAACGCCCTGGTGCCCCACCTCACCCTCAATCCCATGCAGACCGAACGCCATACCCACCACCTGGTTAAAGCCGTGGTCTCCCGGCAGAGCAAAACCGTGGGTCGCCGGATTGCCGACCTGATCCGGGATGCGAACACCTGCCAGTACAAATTCGTGGCCCTTTCCCGTGACGGGCAACCGGTCGACGGCCCATTGGAGGAAACCACCATCGAAGCCGGCGACAACGCGGTGCTGGAAGTCAACGACAATTTCTTCTACGAGTGTCAGATCGATCAGGATTTTGCCCTGACCAAGGCCCTGAAGGGGTTTCAGCTGCAGCGCACCGACCGGGCGGTGGAAGCTAGCCTGATCACCTTGGCAATGATCGTCGCTGTCGCCCTGGGGTGGATGAGCATGCTCAACGCCAGCCTGCTGGCCAGCGGAGCCATGCTCCTGACCGGCTGTCTGCCCTTACACACCGCCGCCCGCAGCATCGACTGGGGGACGCTGGTGGTGATTGCCTGCGCCATCGGCCTGGAATCGGCCGTTACCCAAAGCGGCCTGGCCGGTCAGATCGCCGCCCTTTTGGCGGCCATGGGCGGTCACCATCCCCAGCTCGCCCTGGCAGTGATCTTTCTCGGCTGCAGCGTCATGACCAACGTGATCACCAACAACGCCGCTGCCGCATTCATGTTTCCCATCGCCCTGTCCACCGCCGGCCAACTGGGGGTCAGCTTCATGCCCTTCGCCATCACCCTGATGATCGCCGCCTCGTGTGCCTTCATCACCCCCACCGGGTATCAGACCAACCTGATGGTGTGGGGACCGGGCGAATATCGATTCACCGACTTCGTTAAAATCGGATCGGTGATGACGCTGATCGTGGCGGTGATGACGATTCTGTTGACGCCGATAATCTATGGGTTTTAAGGCGATTTCTGCTATACCTGTAGCGGCTCCGAAGCACAGCATTGAAGGATCAGTCCCAAAATGGTAACTTGCAAGATTATTAAAGAAAGAGGAAAGAGACCATGAAAGCGGTAACCTACACTGACGCCAGAAAGAACCTCAAGGCGTTGATTCAGGAGGTATGCAAAAACTCGGAATCGGCCGTCATCGTCAGCAGTCGCTCAAAGGACCAGGCGGTTCTGATTTCCCTTGAAGATTATCAGGCCATGGAGGAAACGGCCTATCTGTTGAGATCGCCGGCAAACCGGGAGCACCTGGAAAGATCTTTAAAAGAGGCGCAAAGCGGTAAATTGGTCACATTCCCCACCGAGAATTTATGAAGATTCAGTTTACGCAGGAAGCCTGAAAGGATTTTGAATGGTTTCTGGATAAAGACAAGCGAATGGTCAAGCGTATCCGCGAATTGCTGAAAGACATCCTGCGACACCCAGAAGAAGGCATCGGAAAACCGGAACGGTTAAGGTTCCAGTTGGCCGGTTGCTGGTCTCGCCGCATCAACAAAGAACACCGCCTGATCTACCAAATCGAAAAAGACGCCATCACCGTCATCAGTTACCGATATCATTACGAATGATAAAGGAGAAAATGAGTTCCTCTACCGCCGTTTGTCGGTCTGCATTATGAGAAACTTATATTTTTATGGCTGTCCCCGATTTTCCCTGTAAAAATCTTATTGGTTCGGATGGTGCTGGTGATACGCTCAAATATCACAACTCTATTTGAATAAACATTATCTTACAGAGAGCCTGTACTTATCTGTACCCTCGCCCATATAAAAACGATTTTACATAATTCCGTCTATCACAATATTTGACAGGATTGATAAGATTGTATGGGCAGAGAGAGGGTTTACCCCACTCACTGCCCGATCTGCAGTTTTAGTTACCCGCTCTTACTTTTCATGAGGAACAGTTACACTGGCGTCGGCTTCAGTGGTATTGCCAGAATTATCTGCGCACTCGACAGTGACGGTGTAAATGCGGCCAGTACCCGTGCCGGAACGTTCAGCTCTCAAATCTACGCTTAAGTCGCCGGTGATTTGCCAATCCGGTGACGTGTCACCGTCACCCAACCCATCAATGGGTTCGTTGCTTTGCACCTGAACGATTTGACAAGCCGGGTTCGGATCGCAGTTGTCCAAGGTTTCCGCGGTCACTGTAACCGGCACCATCTTGTGGTTAGGCGGCCATAAAGTGTCGGGGCTGACTGAAAGACTGACTTCGGGGGGGATATCATCCACCACTGTCACTGTGGCAGTACAGGCAGCAGGAGCGCCATCCTCATTTGTTACGGTCAGCGTGACGCTATTCGCTCCCAAATCGTCACAGGTAAAATATGTTTTATCGATGCTAAGTTCGAAGCCACGACCTTCAGGATCGTAGGATCCATTGTCAACATCCCCTGCGGTAATAGTGGCTTCCCCGTTTTCATCCAGCTTAACGACGATATCCTGACAAATAGCCACGGGTGGTGTGACTGTTGCGTATTGGGATATGCCTACCGATAACAAAACGTTGCCAGTTGCAGGTTCAATTAAGTCAACTCTTCCGCAATATGGGAAATAAGGCACTACCAATTGAAAATTCGCTTCATCTCGCCATGTGGGTCCTGCATACCCCTCTTCAGCTTGTAAAATTCTCGGATCGTGGATTCCAAACTCTTCCAGCTGTGCGTTGCCGTTCGAAAAAACTTTTACCCTAAATGCGCCACCGTTTGAACGATTGCTAGGAGGACCAGCCACTACATAACTTTCTTCCTCAAGCGTGAATACTCCCCCAGATACCCGAATATTCATCCATATCGATTTGTCCGTTTCGCCAGAAGATCCTGCTTCTGCCGGTGCGGTGCCTGGGTTATTATCTATGATCCATTGGATCCTTCTTGTGGCCGGTTGTCCCCATCCGTTGGCAAATTGAGTCCCGTCATCCATAATGAAGCGGGTAGTGGTGAATTTCCACCAACCACTAGTACAGGTTGAGAACAGCCAGCAATCATCAGGGTCTCCCCAGCCTTCACTGGTTACATCAGCCCGACAATCGGCTTCAGCATCCCAAACATTTGGATTTGGATTTGGTTCGAAACGAGCTGTTCGACAACCAGGAGCGTCATCATATTCATCTGCCAGCCCAAATAACCCGTGGCCTGCTTCATGAATAAATGACCTGCCTACTGCCCCTTCAGCGCTCAGCGTGGTCGGTGGGCCCCACTGTGTCCAATCACCGAACGTGGCGATATGTAAGATAGCGTATGCATCCGCCCATGGGGCAACGCGTGTTATGTCCGCCGGAAGATTGTGAACGGTAGTTATCTCTCCCTGCGTTCTAGTGTAGTAGAAGTTGAAGCTGTCGAGATTGCCGGTTACCGGCGCCGCTGCATTCAGTCTTTGATCAATCTGATCTTGAACGTCCTGGATAAAATTTGGTAACCAGGTGTCGATATCTGCTGGAGCTCCATAGTCTTCCTCCGGTACGAATATCACATCAATCCTGTCGCTGTGGCTTCCGATATCTCTCGTGGGCACAGGGATAACGGCCTTATTGGCATCTGTACATAGATCATCCATCAGCCAGTAGTTGCCGGTGTCATGAACTATGACATAAGCAATAGTTTGTCCTGTGGGAGCTTCAACAGTCAATTGAGTAAGGGTTCCTGTTTCAAGGTTGTTAGCAGCCCAACCACTGGTGGCTATTAGTGAGTCATCGCTGTCATAAGCATCCAACGTCACACCGGACGACGTGCTGACAAGAACGGAACAATAACTGGCTCCTCCTCCGAGGAAATCAATTCGCCCTTGGTCACCCGATGGACCCAGCCACGCGAAAAAATTGCCGTTAGTTTCATACTGCCCATCCTGATAAGGATAAACGTTATACTTCCCAGTCCGAATATCACCATATTGCCAATTCAGACCGCCGGTATTGGTAAACTGCATACTGGGGATGGTGCTTTCTATTTCGATCTCGTCGATTCCAGATTCAAAGTTCAGGAAAAAATCATCTGAATTTCTGCAAGTGTTCGGGGCTCCAGCTGGCCAACCTGGCACAACCGTTGCTTGAGCGACTTGGAATCCAGTGGCCAAGGATAATACGGTAATAAGCACTAACGATGATATTCCAAAAGATATGCGTCTCATTGTGTCGCCCTCCCTTTGAGAATATTTTTAAAATCGTTGTGAATTGATACCATTACTCCAAAATAAATTCATTGGAATAAACTACTTTTATTTCACCTAACTCAATCGGTCTTTTCCAGGGTTCATTCTTGATGTTCTCTGACTTCACTGTATCCAAACTATAGTGCAGTACAAATCTGTATCTGCCGCGTTCAATCATCTCAGGTTCGGTTGAATTGTTTACTATCTTGGGCATGCAAATTTTCTGGTTCCATTCATAATGAAGGTTCGAGTTGGACCTAAGTTCCATTACAGCACCAATGGGTCGCTCATACATTGCGAATCGGCAAACCTCTCTACCATCCTCAATCAGTGGCAGACGAAACCCCAGTTTTAGCCAACCACCGTCTTTAGCCCTTTCGATGGTCCAGAATACCAATTCGGGCTGAGGATAGCCTATATACCAAACAGGAGTATCAAGGCTGTTTGTCAACACTATCTTTATAATTTCATCTCGGATGTACCGTGTCTTGTCTGTGGCCATGGAGACAGACGAAGTTTCTGCTGTTACACTTTTCATTGAACACCCTAATAGCAATAGTAAAACCATTGATCCAATAATTAGCCTGGCAATTGAACAATTCATAATATCACCCCCTAAGGTTTCAGCTTAGACGGTCTTACAATCGAGTCGAAAAAAATAATCGGCTGCAATGAAAAAAGCCTTCTACTACGTTTATAGGTTAGAGAAACACAGACAGAATTCAGAGAACTGTATCACCCCCTCTCCATCGTGATTTCTGGAAAGGCACCAAAACAACCAAGGTGTGGTTGAGTAGACGCTTACGATAGATGCAGGGAGCTCTTTAGGCAACAGATAGCGCTTGGAACCATGCTCAAAATGATTATTAAGGCTTTTTTGGTGTTTCCAGATATAAGTGCAATAAAAACTACATTATTTTTAAACAAAAAAACCGAACTGATCCGCATGTGACCTTAACGATGTCACACTCGGCAGCTCGGCTATCTAGTCCCGAAATCACTGGCCGCTAGTACGTTTCTAAATAATGAACAATTGAGCACACACCTTTAGATCCGTAGCTTTCCGCCCCCTAAAAGAGGTTGGCCTTAAGTTCAATATTATCTTGGAAATAATATAAAGATGCACAAAATGTGCACAAATGGTCCTTAGCAAATTACCGTATTATTTTGATGAGTTGCTAATTTATATTAATTATATGATTGAATAATCCTGTAATTAATTTCACAACATTGTGAAACAAAGATTTCACACTGGGTAAAATAGGTAACAATGATTGATGGCATAATTGAGTTGAAATTGATGGGGATGTGGAATTGTTGTCGGTGACGCTAAAGCAAATTGATTGATTAGATAAACGATCCACCAGATCAAAAACCAGAGTTACGAAAAATCCCTGCTTGGGCAGACCAATTTCAATAAAACTCTAACGCCGTAACTGCGCGTCCAGGAAAAACTAGCGGTTCATGCCCTTATTTCACTTTTTGAATTAACAACTCTGTTATTTCAATTTGTTGCGTTATCTAAAACAAAAGCATCCCGCTCTATGATCCAAATCGCTATCGAAATCGAAAAGAAGTGGGACGTAGACATACAGACTGGATGTTTAGGATCGGGAATTTTATTAATTAAACGAAATTGCTTGTTCTTGCGCCCGTCTTCCGCGTTGCATCAACGGCCACATACTCCCGGTATGCAACCCTTGATGCGCCTTGAAGACGAACACAAGCCCGGCGCAATTACGGTCAATTAATTTCATCCCCGATCCTTAGCGACTTGCGGTCAATGGTCATCGGCGCCATGGAAAACTGGAAAAACGGGAACCGTATAGCTCCCTTTTGTCAACCCGTAATTCCAATATACATCGTCGATTTCGATCCCGACCCCGATTTCGATTTCGATAAACCTGAGTTACATGCGGTTGCCCTGTGGAATTGGGGATGACGGATTCGCAAAAAGCATATCTTTACGAATCCGTCCGTCTTATTTTATCGCCCGCACATAGGACTGCAGCGTACACAACGCATCCTGCCCCCGTTTGCGGGCGGCGATGCCTTTGGCTGCGGCCAGGGCGGCGGCCGGGGTGGTGACGTCGGGGATCCGGTAGCGGATGGCGGTTTTGCGGATGTAAGCGTCGTCCTGCTGGCTCTGGCTGCCGCTGGGGGTATTGACCACCAGCGAGACGTCGCCGGTCTTGATGCCGTCTACCAGATCGGGCCGACCGAATCCGAGCTTCTTGACCAGTTGGGCCTCGATGCCGTTCTTTTTCAGGAAGGCGTGGGTTCCCCGGGTGGCCTGGATACCGAAACCCATCTCATTGAACAGCCGCGCCGGTTCCAGGATGCTGGGCTTGTCCGCATCGGTGACCGTGATCAGCACATTGCCACCCAGGGGCAGGGCCGGACCGGCCGCCTCCTGGGAGGTGAAGTAGGCCATCCCGAAAACGTCGGCCATGGCCATCACCTGGCCGGTGGAGCGCATGCGTGGGCCCAGCATGGGATCGGTCTCGGTGAAGGTGTCGAAGGGAAACACCGAGGCACGGATGCCGTAGTGGGGCAGGATCCGGCGCGGCAGGTCCATTTCGTCCAGGGTCATGCCCAGCATGATCTCAACGGCGCGCTGGGCCATGGGCACGTTGCAGATTTTGGAGACCAGGGGCAGGGTCCGGCAGGCCCAGGGCCGCACCTCGAGCAAATAGACCGTATCGTTTAGGACGGCAAAGCGGGTATTGAGCAATCCCTTGACATTCAGTTGCAGGGCGATTTTCTCGATCATGGCCGTGATCGTGTCGATGTGGCGCGGCGGTGTGCTGTAAGGGGGCACCACCACGGCGGCATCACCCGGGTGCACACCGGCCAGTTCGATGTGCTCCATGACCGTGGGTACGTAAACCGCCTGGCCGTCGCAAAGGGCGTCGGCCTCCACCTCGATGGCATACTCCAGAAATTGTTCCAACAGCAGGGGCCGGTCGGTGGAAACCTCAACCTCCATGACATGCTGTTCCAGCATCCGGGCATCCATGATCAGGGTCTGACGCCGGCCCTGGAGATCGGTCCTTGCCGTGACCATAAGCGGGTATCCGATCGCCTCGGCCAGGTCCATGGCTTTATCCGGGCTGTTGGCCGTGCCGATCTGGCGATGCGGAATGCCCAGATCGGTCAACAGCTTGCTGAAGCGCATGCGGTCCTGACACAGAGCGGTACTTTCCGGAGCCGTGCCCAGTACGGGAAAACCGACCGCGTTCAGCTCTTCGGCCATGGTCATGGCCTTGTAACCGCCGAACTGCAGAACCACCCCGTCGGGAATCTCCGTTTGGCAGACCGCCTTGAGGTCCGCCACCGTCAGGGGCACCACGTGGGTACGGTCGGCATCTCCCGGTCCGCAGGCCGATGCGGGGTTGGCGCTGGTCATGACCACCTTGCGGCCGACGGCTTTGAGCGCCCTGGCCGCGTGAACGCAGCAGTGATCCAGCTCGATGCTCTGGCCGATACGGCCCGAAGCCGGTGCAACGACGAGCACGCTTTTGCCCAGCGGTGCGCCGTGGGAATGGTTGCCCACGATCGGCGTGTGGGTCCAGATATGGGCCGGTTCACCGGCAGCTGTGGGTCGGGCCGCAAAGGTGACATTGGCCCGGGCAAAAAGATTGGTGGCCTCGTCGACGGTGATGCCCAGCAGATTTGCCAGTCTCACCGGACAAATCCCGCCTCCGGCCGCCCTCTGGGCAATCTCGGATGAAAAGGATCCCACTCCGGCAGAGGTCACTTCGCGCTCCAGATCAGCGCGCTCGGCCAGCAACCGGATCCACCCCACCGCAATGCCGGTGACTTCGGCAATGGCATCGGCCGCGGCCCCCTTTTTCAGGGCCGCATGGATCAGGGGCAGCCGCTGCGGTGACGGCGATACCAGCCGGTGCAGCAGCATGTCGGCATCGAGTTCGTTCAGGTCAGGGAGCGGTTTCCCTTTGGACGGGTACGGGGAGCCGGCGCGTTCGGCGCTGGAAAGGGCCTGCAGAAACGTATCGCCCAGCCCCATCACGGCGCCCGTGGATTTCATACGGCTGTCCAGTTTGGCGGACTCTCCGGGGAAGCGCTCAAACTCCCAGCGCGGCAGACGGACCGCCACGGTACTGCCGGTCATGGCTGTGGCAATGCGCCGGCTGTCGCCGTTCAGGGCATGCGCCATGGATATCCCCAGGCTGAGTCTGGCGTGAATGGCGGCCAGGGGAAGGTCAAAGGCCTTGGCCAGAAAACCGGTCATGCGCGAATAGCCGCTGTCTACGGCAATCACCAGAATCTCGCCGGAAGTTGATGAAACGGCGAATTTCAAATGCAGAGCACCGGTAACGCCTGTGGTTTCGGCCAGTTTTACGGCAGCCGCCTCAATCCGGTGGCGGGTTGGTTCATCGATCGTCATGGGAGGAACCACCGCTAGCGAGTCGCCGCTGTGAATCCCCACCGGATCCAGGTTTTCGGCCATGGCAACCATCTGCACGCCATTTTCCGCGTCGCGCAGCAATTCCACTTCCACTTCAAGGTAGCCCGAAAGGGCCGATTCAATGCGTACCCGGCCGGTGGCATCGGAGGGCAGGCGACCGCTCGATGACAGCTGACGCAACTCTTCCACGTTGAAGGCAACCCCGTTGCGCACGGTCAAGTCGGGCTCAATGCAGCGCACAAAAACCGGATAACCGGTTTTTTCAGCCAGGGAGGCCGCATCGGCGATGCTGTCAGCGATCTCCCCTTGGGGAACAGAAAGGCCCTGATCCTCTGCCGCGGCAAAAAACGCCGACGGGTCATGGGCCAGTGCCAGGCTGTTTTCGGTAACCCCCAAGAGCCCGATGTTGTTTTCCTTCAAAAAGCCCGATTGGGTCAGGTCCGCGGCCAGACGCAAGGCTGTCTTTCCACCGACAGAGGGAAAAATGGCGGTTGGTTTTTCTCTTAAAAGGATTTCCGTCATAGCCTCTACGGAAAGCGGTACCAGGTAGGTGCGATCAGCCATGTCGGCATCGGCAGCCAGGGCGGAAGGGTCGCAGTGGGCCATCACGGTTTGAATGCCGGCCGACTTGAACACCTCGCATGCCCGGCAGGCAGCGTCGTCATACGCGCCTGTCTGTCCGATTCGGATGGGTCCGGCGCCGATGATGAGAATTTTCTGGATGGGGGTTGAGGTCATGGAATCTCCTTGGATACGAGGCGGTGCGGAACCGTTGGTACGCTAATAGTATCAGGGGGCCAGGTGGCCGCGGTCAACGGCGCTCTCAATCAGTTCCCGCGCAAAACGCCACAGGTCCGGGGCGCCGGCGTCAATGCGCTGGTTGCGCTCAACGACCTGGGATTTGACGATGCCGTGGCGCTGCCACATTTTTCCGTCGGTAAAAACATTGTGCATCAGCGGTTGCAGGCGGTCCAACGCATTGGCGAAACGCGCCTCGGGGGTGTCTGCCGCTTCGAACTCATCCCACAGGGCCCTGAAGTCATCGGCCTGATCCGCTGGCAACAGGTTGAAGATGCGTTCGGCAGCCGCGGTTTCGCGTTCGGCCTTGTCCGCATAACCGGCCGTATCATAACAATAGGTATCACCGGCATCGATCTCTACCAGATCGTGGATCAGCACCATACGCACCACATGCAACAGGTCAATGGCCCCGTCCCTTGCGTATTCACCCAGCACCAGGGCCATCAGGGCCAGGTGCCAGGAGTGCTCGGCATCGTTTTCCTGGCGGGTGGCGTCGGTAATCAGGGTCTGTCGCTCGATGGTCTTGAGCTTGTCGACCTCGCGGACAAACCGGATTTGCTGCGCTAACCGTTTAAGGTCCATAGTGACTTCGCTTTCTGTTTCAAAACGGCAAAAAGAAAGGGTTCATAATTGCGCAAAACCGACCGGTTTTCAAGGTGCAAAATCAATAAACCGACGATTCTATGG
Source organism: Desulfosarcina ovata subsp. ovata (assembly GCF_009689005.1). Lineage (NCBI taxonomy): Bacteria > Pseudomonadati > Thermodesulfobacteriota > Desulfobacteria > Desulfobacterales > Desulfosarcinaceae > Desulfosarcina > Desulfosarcina ovata. Next base: position 1,071,337 of record NZ_AP021879.1, read on the forward strand.
CCTTGACATCAATCAGGTTTCAAAGTAGAAGTTTCTGTTTATCATGAAAATTCCGCTACGGAGGCATCCATGGATTACAAGAAGACCTTGAATCTTCCAAATACCGGCTTTCCCATGAAAGCCAACCTGGCCGCAAAAGAACCCAACCAGCTGAGCGCCTGGGAAAGCGAAGGGCTTTACCCGCGCATCCGCGAAATGTCCAAGGGCCGGCCCCAGTTTATCCTGCACGATGGCCCGCCATACGCCAACGGCCACATCCACATCGGTACGGCCCTGAACAAAATCCTCAAAGACATCATCATCCGCTCACGGCAGATGGCCGGCTTCGACGCCCCCTATGTTCCGGGCTGGGACTGCCACGGCCTGCCCATCGAGCACAATGTGGACAAGGAGCTGGGTTCCAAGAAAAAGGAGATGACCCAGGCCCAGGTGCGCCGCCAGTGCCGGGTCTACGCTGAGAAGTTCATCGATATCCAGCGAAACGAATTCAAGCGCCTGGGCGTGATGGGCGAGTGGGACAATCCCTACCTGACCATGAACTACCCGTACGAGGCGACCATCGCCAAGGAGTGCTGCAAGTTCGCCCTGGACGGCAGCCTTTTTCGCAGCAAGAAGCCGATCCACTGGTGCTGCAGCTGCAAAACGGCGCTGGCCGAAGCCGAGATCGAATATCACGACGAAACCTCGCCGTCGGTCTATGTCAAGTTCGCCCTAAAGGACGACCCGGCCCAGATCGATGACCGGCTGGCCGGGCGGAACGTGGCCGTGGTGATCTGGACCACCACCCCCTGGACCCTGCCGGCCAACCTGGCCGTGGCCCTGCATCCCGATTTCGACTACGCGGCCGTGGAGGTCGACGGTGGTCAGGTGCTGATCCTGGCCCGGGAACTGGTCGACGACTGCATGAAAATTTTCGGTTTCGCCGACTACCGCATCCTGGCCGAATTCAAGGCCGGCGCCCTGGAAAACAAACGCTGCCAACACCCCTTCTACGACCGTGATTCGCTGATCATCCTGGGCGATCACGTGACCCTCGAGGCGGGCACCGGATGCGTTCACACCGCCCCCGGTCACGGCCGGGAGGACTACGACGTGGGACTGCAGTATGGCCTGGACGCCTACTCGCCGGTCAACGACAACGGCGTCTTCACCGATGACGTCAAGCTGTTCGCCGGCCAGTTCGTCTTCAAGGCCAATGACGCCATCAACCAGACCCTGGCCGACAGGGGTGTGCTGCTGGCCAAGACCGACATCGCCCACAGCTACCCGCACTGCTGGCGCTGCAAACGGCCGGTGATTTTCCGGGCCACGCCCCAGTGGTTCATCTCCATGGAGAAGACCGGGCTGCGCAAGAAGGCCCTCGAAGAGATCGACCAGGTGCAGTGGATTCCCCATTGGGGCCGTGAACGCATCTTCGGCATGATCGAAAACCGGCCGGACTGGTGCGTCTCCCGCCAACGCGCCTGGGGTGTGCCGATCACCGTTTTCATCTGCGAGAAATGCGATACGGTGCACATGGACGAGGCGACCATGAACCACATCCACGATCAGTTCGCCGCCCATGGGGCCGACGTGTGGTTCGAAAAGGATGTTCACGAACTGATGCCCGAAGGCGCGGTGTGCAAGCACTGCGGCCACACCGGGTTTACCAAGGAAGACGACATCCTGGACGTGTGGTTCGATTCGGGCGTCAGCCAGGCCGCCGTTGTCGAGGCGCGCGATTACCTGCGCTGGCCGGCCGATCTCTACCTGGAGGGCAGTGACCAGCACCGCGGCTGGTTCCACAGCGCCCTGCTCACTGCCGTTGGCACCCGCGGCAAAGCGCCTTACAAGGCCGTACTGACCCACGGATTCGTGGTCGATGCCGAGGGCAAAAAGATGTCCAAATCCCTGGGCAACGTGGTGGCCCCCAAGGCGGTCATCGACAAGTACGGTGCCGAGATCCTGCGCATGTGGGTGTCGGCCTCGGATTACCGTGACGATGTGCGCATCTCCGACACCATCCTCAAACAACTCAGCGACGCCTATCGCCGGATCCGCAACACCAGCCGGTTCATCCTAGGCAACCTGAGCGATTTTGCCCCCCGGGACGATGCGCTGCCCGTCGATCAGATGCTGGAGATCGACCGCTTCGCCCTGCACAAGCTCCAGGGGCTGATCGATCGCGCCCTCAAGGCCTACGACACCTACGAGTTCCACGTGATCTACCACCGGCTGTACAACTACTGTACCGTGGATCTCTCCTCCTTTTACCTGGATATCCTCAAGGACCGGCTCTACACCAGTCCGCCGGCATCCCGGGAGCGGCGCAGCGCCCAGACGGCCATGTACGCCATCCTGGATGCCATGGCCCGCATCATGGCACCGATCATGCCGTTCACGGCGGAAGAGATCTGGAAGCACATGCCGGCCATGCCGGGCAAGGCCGAAAGTATCCATCTGGTGGAATTTCCCAAGGTGGACGCCGGGCTCACAGACGATGCACTGGCCGCCAAATGGGAGACCCTGATCAATGTGCGCGCCGAAGTGACCAAGGCCCTTGAGAAGGCCCGTGCCGAAAAGGTGATCGGCCACAGCCTGGATGCCGCGGTCACCGTCGGGCTCTCGGACGACCTTTACACGGTCATGGCCGACTTTGCACCCGACCTGCGCACCATCCTGATCGTTTCCGGGGCTGAGATGGTCCAGGCGGAACTGGCCGGTGCCTACAAGGGCCAGGAGACCGAAGGCGTCTGGGTACAGGTGGCCTCGGCCGGTGGAGAGAAGTGCCAGCGCTGCTGGGTCCATGACGACAGTGTGGGCACCATCGCCGACCATCCGACCATCTGCTGTCGCTGCAGGGATGCCCTGACGCAGATCGACCTTGCCGGTACGGGAGCCTAATGGGCCTTCGATGAACAATAACAGCGCAAAAATGGCGGCCCGATCCGGTAACGCGTCGGGCCGCTCGACAAAGCAGAGCGACGGCCGGCCCCGTTTGCCTTCCCTGGGGGCGCGGGCGTTCGTCATGACTGCCGCTCTGGTGGTGATCCTGGATCAGATCACCAAGCTGCTGGTGCTCGGCGGGGTGCCGTTGTATCACCGCATCCGCGTGATCCCCGGATTCTTCGACCTGACCCATATCCGCAATCCCGGCGGCGCTTTCGGCTTCATGGCCGCCGGCAGCCCGGGGCTTCGCAACCTGCTTTTTATCGGGGTCTCGGCCATCGCCATGGGGATGATCGTCTACTTCTACCGCATGACCCCCAGAACCCATGCCTGGCTGGCATCGGCCCTGGCCATGATTTTCGGCGGTGCCGTGGGCAACCTCATCGACCGTCTGCGGTTCGGCGAAGTGATCGATTTTCTCGACCTCTACGTGGGCGCCTACCACTGGCCGGCGTTCAACGTGGCCGACAGCGCCATCACCATCGGGATTACCATCTTCATCGCCCATGTGGTGCTGGGGAAGATGCCGGAATAGATGCCGAAAAACGGCAGTACCGATTTTATCCTAACATCTTTCAGCCTTCAGGCTGTTCGTTTCTAAGTTATGCCCACCATCGCCTACCATGATTTTGCCGATTACCTGAACCGGGCCACGGCTGCCGAGTGGCCGGCGGTAACGCTGGTCTGCGGTGAGGAGATGCTGTGCAAAAAGGCCTTTGACGGGGTGCTGGACCGGCTGCTTCCCGAAGCGCAGCGCACCATGGCCCTGGAACGCTTCGACGGTGGTGAGGATAACCTTGCCGGTGTCCTTTCCAGCCTGAATACCTACGCCCTGCTGACCAGCAGCAAGGTGGTGGTGCTGCAAGACGCCCGGCTGTTTTACTCGGCCAAGGCCCAGCAGGCACTGCGCGAGAAGATGACCCAGGCGGCCCGCAGCGGCGAAATGAAAAAGGCGTCGCGGCCTTTTCTGAACCTCCTGGCCCTTTGCGGGCTGACTTTCGACGACCTAAAAACCGCCACCGCCCGCAGGAAAGTGGTCGACGATGAGGCCGGCGAGGCGCCACCCTGGCTGGTTCAGCTGATCGACTACTGCCGTGAAAACAGTCTGCGCATCCCGGACAAAAAGGATGATGCCGATTTGCTTAAAACGGCCATGCAGAAAGGGTTTCCCGACGGCCACCGGCTGGTGATCACCACCGATTTCGTGGATCGCCGCAAGGCGTTGTTCAAAGCCATCGACGAAACCGGCCTGGTGGTGGACTGTGCGGTCCCCAAAGGAGAAACGCGCGCCGACCGTATGGCCCAGGACCAGGTGATGCAGACGGCCATCGCCGAGGCCCTCCATCCGGCGGAAAAGCGGATGGCCGGCGATGCCCGTCAACGCCTGATCCAATGGACCGGGTTTGACCTGCGCACCCTTTCCGGAAACCTGGAAAAACTGATCAATTTTGTCGGCGACCGCCAGACCATCACGGATGCCGACGTGACCGCCGTGCTCCAGCGCACGCGCAAAGACCCCATCTTCGAATTCACCAGCGCCATTGCCGACAAGGATCTGTCGGCCAGCCTCTTCTACCTGCACAGCCTGCTGGAAGAGGGCATGCATCCCCTGCAACTGCTGGCCGCGGCGGCCAACCAGATCCGCCGGCTGCTGCTGGCCAGGGATTTTGTCGAACGCGACCAGGGACGCACCTGGAACGACAAGATGTCTTTTCCGCAATTCAAAGGGGCCGCGTTCAAGGCGGTTCAGGCCGATGATGCGGCTTTTGCGTCACTGATCGACGGATGGGCGGCAACGCTCAATCCCCCGGCAGAAGGCAAAAAACGCAAAAGCACCGCCACCAGCGACCTGGTGCTGGCGAAAAACCCCAAAAGCCCGTTCCCTGTTTTTCAAACCCTGAAAAAAGCGAGCCGATTTTCGCTGCCGGCCCTCAAGGCCGCCATGGTCGATTTGAGCGTGACCGACCGGCGCATGAAATCCACTGGACAGAACCCACGCACCCTGTTGGAGGCGTTTCTGCTCCGCTTTTGTCGTTGATCCATGTCAATCACCACAGTGAGGTGACCCATGGGGTTCCTGAAAAATCAGCAGATCAAAATGGCCATGCGCCTGTTGGCCTGGCAGTACACCAAAGCCGACAGCCCCCCTCCGGACAACACGCAATTGGAGCGGCAGGCCCGCCATCTGGTGGATGAGGCCCATCGCATTGCCCGGCAACGGGGCGGTAACGTGCTGGCTATTTTAAAGGAAATGGTTACCGATGCCCGCCGGCGGTGACTCTGCACGCACCGTCCACCCATTGTCGCGTTCCCGCATGACATGATGGGAAAATGGCGTTGAAAAAGCAGGGGGCCCGTGCTAACACGTCACTCAATCCACTTCGGGGCCCAACCCCCAAGCCAACCCACCCAATCGGCACACAAAAGGAGGAGTTCTATGCGTAAATTTTCAGTTGGTCTCGTGTTATTTCTGGCGGCGGCAATGGTGTTCACCTTTGCGGCGATCGATGCCGACGCAGCGGACACCATCAAGATCGGATTCAACATCCCCCTGACCGGCGACAATCCCGACGTGGGGGCCTCATCCAAGAACTCTGCGGAAATGTATCTGAAAAAAAAACCCAAAATCGAGGTGGGTGGGAAATCCTACGACTTAACGTTCATTTTCGATGATAACGAATACAAGGCCGAATCCGCCGTCAAGGTGAGTACCAAACTGATTACCGAAGAAGGGGTGCTGGGCATTATCGGGCCGCAGTCCTCAAGCCAGGCCGTGCCGGCCGGCGATGTGGCCAACAACTATGCCACGCCCATGATCAGCCCCTGGTCCACCAACCCCAACACCACCCTGGATCGCCCCTATGTCTTTCGCGGCTGTTTCCTGGATCCTTTCCAGGGACCGGTGTCGGCCAATTTCGCCACCGATGAACTCAGCGCAAAAAAGGCGGCCGTGATCTACGATATCGCCGCCGACTATCCCAAAGGGCTGGCCGAATTCTTCAAGGCAGCGTTTGAAGGGATCCACGGCCCCGGTTCGGTCGTGGCCTTTGAGAGTTTTACCACCGGCGACAAGGACTTCTCCGCCCAAATGACCAATATCATGATGTCCGGCGCCGATGTGGTCTTCGTTCCCCAGTATTACAGCGAAGTTCCCCTGATCGTTCGCGCAGCCAAGGAGATGGGCTGGACCAAACCGATCCTCGGCTCCGACAGCTGGGGCAGCGGCGATCTGATGGGCCTGTGCGGGGATGACTGCAAGGGCTACTACTTCTCGACCCACTACGCTGCGGCCGGCGCAAAAGGTGAGACCAAGGCATTTATCGACGAGTACACCGCCACCTACGGCAAAACCCCCGACGATGTCGCCGCCCTCACCTGGGACGCCCTGGGACTGATGATCCAGGCCATCAAAAACACCGGCGGCCTTTCGGGCGACATCAAAGCCGACCGCACCAAAGTCAAGGATGCCCTGGCTTCCATCCAGAATTTTCCGGGGATTACCGGCGGCATGACCTTCACCGCCGACGGTGACCCCAAAAAATGTGCCGTGGTGGTCAAGATCAACGACGCGGGCCAGTTTGAATTCTTCAAGTCGGTCTGTCCCAAATAAATCAATCGCGCCAACCATTATTGTGACACCCCGGCGGTCCGTTGCGATCATGAATCGGGCCGCCGGCCAAACGGAAAAGGGAACGGGCATGCCTGTTTCCCTTTCCTTTTACGGGGTCGCGGGAAAAAAAGTGTTGTCCCACGACCCGAATGGGAGTCTTTTTCCATGACCCTTAACTTTCTGATGCAGAACCTGATCAATGCCCTGCAGTGGGGCAGTTTCTACGCCCTGATCGCCCTGGGGTACTCTATGGTGTACAGCATCCTGATGCTCTTCAACTTCGCCCATGGGGATATCTTCATGGTGGGCGCTTACATCGGCCTGGGTGTGGCCCTGGGGCTGCTCTCCCTCTTCGGCACGGGTGCGGCGGCCATTCTGCCCGGCTGGCTACTGCTGGTGTTGACCATTCTGATTTCCATGTTCCTGACCGCTTTCGTGGGAATCATCGTCGAACGGGTCGGGTACCGCCCCCTGCGCGAGGCCCCGCGGGCCTCGGCGGCCATTACCGGCCTGATGATCGGCATCATTCTGGAGACGTCCAATATTCTCTTTCTCGGCGGGTCGCGCCTCAAGTTTCCGCAACTGATTCAATCGGTCACCTACAACATCGGCGGGGTCTATGTGACCAACAAGAAGATCATGATCGTGCTGGTCTCCATCGGCCTGATGCTGGCCCTGCACCAGTTGATCTCGCACACCAAGTGGGGCATGGCCATGCGCGCCATGGCCTACGACTACGTGGTCGTGCCCCTGGTGGGGGTGCCCATGAACACCATCGCGGCCATGACCTTTGCCATCGGATCGGCCCTGGCCGCGGCGGCCGGGATCCTTTTCGGCCTGGCCTATCCGGTTCTGGATCCCTATATGGGCGTCAGCTTCGGCTGGAAAGCATTCGTGGCGGCGATTTTGGGTGGACGGGGATCGATCATGGGCGCCTGTATCGCCGGGTTCATGCTCGGGTTCATCGAAATCATGACCGTGCCGGCGATCCAGATCATGAACCGGCTCTTCTCGCTCAACATCGGCTCCAACCTGAGGGATCTGATCGCCTACTCCATCGTTCTGGTGATCCTGATTTTCCGGCCCCACGGGCTGTTTGGACAGGCGTACAGCGCCAAGCTACGACTCTAATTGCGGACAAGGACGTTTTCCCATGGATCAAACAGCTACCCTGCATCCGACCGAAGGCATGTTTTTGCGCATCGGTCATTTTTTCAAACCCGTGCCGCTCATGGGCTACCTGGCCGGTTTCCTGGTCTGCGTCCTCTGGGAACAGATGGCCGGTGACGGGCTCTCCGCCATCCTGGGCCTGCCCAAAATGCCGGTGCTCTTCGGCATTCTGACGATCTTCAAGGTGGTGGCCGGCGTCGTCAATCTGCTCATCAAGGGGGATGCCTTTGACTGGGCCACCCTCGTGCAGATTCCCACTGCGCTCGTTTATCTGACGGTCATCTACCTGGTACCGCTGACGCTGGTCTGCCGGCTGTCGGTCAAACCGGCCAACGCCCTGGCGCGTTTCCTCCAGGGGTTTCCGCTGATTGTCACCGCGCTGGTCCAGCTGGGCCTGATGTACGCGGTGCTGCACATCTGGGCCGGGGTGAGCGACTACCGGCTGATCACCCTCAAACTGACCCTGATCGCCGTACTGTTTACCCTGAGCCTGAATATCATCAACGGATACATGGGCGAATTCTCCTGCTCCCACCCGGGTTTCATGGCCATTGGCGCCTACATGACCAGCCTCTTCACCGTGGGCCTGTTTACCAGTGACAAGGTGCTGGGCGATGCGGTCTTCAGCGTGGGTGCCGCCTATCTGTCGTTTCCGCTGGCCTTGATTTTCGGCGGCATCATGGCCGCCCTGGGCGCCCTGATCGTCGCCATTCCTTCGTTCAAAACCCGGGGAGACTACCTGGCCATCATCAGCCTGGCTTTTCTCTTCATCGTGAAGAGTTTCTTCGAGAACATGCAGTCCCTGGGCGGATCCCGCGGAATCGGCGGCCAGCCGAACTGGGCCACCTTGCCGGTCATTTTTATCACCGTGGCTTTCGGCGTCTGGACGATCAACAATTTTGTCACCTCCACCATGGGCAAGGCCCTCAACGCGGTACGCGACGACGAAACCGCCGCCGAGGCCATGACCGTGGACACGCGCAAGACCAAGATGGCGGCCTTTCTGTTCGGCGCCTTCTGGGCCGGCGTGGCCGGCGGCCTGCTGGCCCATGTGCTGCGCTACGTCAACCCGGCCATGTTCAGCGTACAGAAACTGGCCGAGGTGCTGGCCATGGTCTATTTCGGCGGCCTCAATTCGGTTTACGGATCCATTGTGGGGGCGGTCTCGATCAGTCTGCTGGGCGAGGCCCTGCGGCCCCTGGAAATCCTCAAGTGGATCGTCATTCCGCTGCTGCTCATTCTGGTGATGGTCTACCGGCCCACCGGTCTCATCGCGTTCAAGGAATTCGATGTCCGCCAGGTGTTCGGGCCCAAGGAGGTGGACTGATATGCCACTGCTTCACGTTACCGACATGAGTATCAATTTCGGCGGGCTGCAGGCGGTGGCCGACTACCACCTCAGCCTCGATCCCGGCCAGATCACCGGGCTGATCGGCCCCAACGGTGCCGGCAAAACCACAATTTTCAACCTGATCACCGGCATCTACCGGCCCACAAAAGGCTCCGTGCAATTCGACGGGCAGGAGATCACCGGCAAGAAACCCAACGAGACCGCTGCCATGGGGCTGGCCCGTACCTTCCAGGAGATGAAGCTGTGGCGCCACATGACCGTGCTCGAGCATATCAAGATGGCTCGCTACTCAAAGCTTTCCTATGGCCTTCTGGGCGCGTTTCTGGACACGCCCCGGCGCCGGCGCGAAGAGCGCGAGGCCACGGAACTGTCCATGGAGTACCTCAAGATGTTTGCCGTGGACCAGTTCGCCGATCAGCTGGTGGTCAATCTGCCCTATGGGGCCCAGCGCCGGGTGGAGATGGCCCGCGCCATGGTCATCGAACCCAAGGTGTTGCTTCTGGACGAGCCCACCGTGGGCATGACCCCGGACGAGATGATGGCCATGATCGAGGTGGTCAGAAAGGCTCACGAACGGTTCAACCTGGCCATTTTTCTGATCGAACACCGCCTCAAGGTGGTCCACGAGCTGTGCCAGCACGTTCAGGCCCTGGTGTTCGGCCGGGTGCTCGTGGAGGGCACCCCGGCGGACGTCCAAAACCATCCCAAGGTTATCGAGGCATACATCGGCGAACAGGAGGTGGAATTCTGATGCTGCTCAATGTGGAAAACCTCCGGGTGTCCTATGGAAAAATCAAGGCCCTGCATGGAATCAGTTTTAAAATTGATGCCGGTGAAATCGTCACCATTATCGGCGCCAACGGAGCCGGCAAAAGCACGACCCTGCGGGCGGTCTCCCGCATGGTGCCGGTGGAGGCGGGCAGCGTAATGACCTGCATGGACCAGGACCTGCTCAAACTTCCGGCCGACAAGGTGGTCAGCCAGCTGGGCATCACCCATGTGCCCGAAGGCCGGCGCCTGTTCGGCAACCTGACGGTGATGGAGAACCTGCAACTGGCCACCTTCGCCCGCAAGGACCGCGATAATATCAAAAAGGACATCCGCCGGGTCTTTGAAATCTTTCCCCGGCTGGAAGAGCGCCGGTCCCAGCCTTCGGGAACCATGAGCGGCGGGGAACAACAGATGCTGGCCATCGGCCGGGCCTTCATGAGCGGTCGCCGGCTGATGCTGCTCGACGAGCCTTCCATGGGCCTTTCACCGCTTTTGATGATGAATGTCTTCCAGGCCCTGAAGGAGATCAACCGCCAGGAGGGCACGGCCATCCTGCTGGTGGAGCAGAACGCCAGGCTGGCCTTGAAATTCTCCCAGAAAGGCTACGTGCTGGAAAACGGCAACCTGGTACTGGAGGGAAACTCGGAAACGTTGATCAACGATCCGGAAGTCAGGAAGGCGTATTTGGGGGGATAAGTGGTAAACGAGGGACGCGTGCGACCGTCTTTTTTTTGCACTTCGAACTTGAAATCCTCCCTGAATAACCGTATCCATTCAGCGATAACCAATTTCCTTCACCTGAACCCAGATAAGGAATCTTACCAATGATCCGAGCCGCCGTCGTCGGTGCCAACGGTTACGCCGGGGCCGAACTGGTCCGCATTCTGTCCGGTCACCCGGATGTTGAGTTGACCGCGATTACCTCACGTCAATATGCCGGAAACGCGTTTGACAGCATCTATCCCGCCCTGAGCACCGTTATCGATCTGAATTTCATCGATAACGATACCGAAACGATCTCAAAGGCAGCGGATGTGGTCTTCCTGGCCCTGCCGCATAAGGCGTCCATGGGCATGGCCCCCGCCCTGCTGGACGCCGGGCTCCGGGTGGTGGATCTGTCCGCCGATTTTCGCTTCCATAATCAGGCGGCCTACGAGGCCCACTACCAGCCCCACAGCTGCGCCGACCGATTGCCACAGGCGGTTTACGGGTTGTGTGAGGTGTACGGGCAGCAGGTGGCCGGTGCGGACCTGATCGGCAACCCGGGCTGCTATCCCACCAGCGTGCTGCTGCCGCTCCTGCCCGTGGTCAAGGCCGGGTTGATCGATCCGGCTACGATCATTGCCGACTGCAAATCCGGCGTCAGCGGTGCCGGCCGGGGGGCTACCGCCACGACCCACTTCTGCCATGTCAACGAGTCCTTTAAACCCTATAAGGTGGGCGGCCACCGCCATACGCCGGAGATAGAGGAAAAACTGTCCGACTGTGCCGGTAAGCCGGTTCGGATCACCTTCACCCCCCACCTGGTCCCCATGACCCGCGGCATGCAAAGCTCTATTTATGCGACGCTTGCGCCTGGGGTGGATGCGGCACAGGTGAGGTCCTGCCTGGAGGCCGCCTATGCCGGCAGGCCCTTTGTGCGACTGTTGCCCGACGGCCGCTGGCCCGACACCTTGAATGTCAAGGGAACCAATTTCTGTGATATCGGCTGGGCGGTGGATCCGGGTACCGGCCGGCTGATCCTGCTTTCGGCCATCGACAACCTGGTCAAGGGAGCCGCCGGGCAGGCGGTACAAAACATGAACCTGATGGTTGGTCTGACCGAAACCGTTGGCCTGGATGCGGTTCCTTTTCCATTGTAACCCGATCCGTGTGTTGACATCCCGGCGGATTTGCACTAAACAAAGGACGTTTAACTATCTGCCCCCGCAGAGGAAAATCCGCATTTTTTACAATTTGTTGTCACCATTCAGCACCCATTGCCAATCGCCGCAGGCTTAGTGCTGCGCAACACACGCACCGCAACCATCAATGTGAAAGGAGACAGGAGATGACAGCAACGCTTATCAAGGGTACCGAGATCCGCGAGCAGATCCTCGAAGAAATTACCACAGAGGTTAACCAGATCAAGGAAAAGCATGGCGTGGTTCCCGGGCTGGTCACCATCCTCGTGGGCGAGAACCCCGCGTCCATTTCCTACGTGACCCTCAAGATCAAGACCGCTCATCGCGTTGGCTTTAAAGAGGTACAGGACAGCCAGCCAGTGGATATTTCCGAGGAGGACCTGCTGGCACTGATCGACAAATACAACAAGGATGACAGCATCAACGGTATTCTGGTCCAGTTGCCGCTGCCCAAGCATATTGATGAGAAAAAAGTGCTCAATGCCATCGATCCGGACAAGGATGTCGACGGCTTTCATCCGGTCAACGTGGGCCGGTTGATGATCGGCGGCAAGGAAGTCAAGTTCCCGCCGTGTACGCCTTTCGGTATTCAGGAGATGATCGTCCGTGCCGGTGTCGAAACCAGCGGCGCCGAGGTGGTTGTTGTGGGTCGCTCCAACATCGTTGGCAAGCCCATCGCCAACATGATGGTCCAGAAAGGCCCCGGTGCCAACAGCACCGTGACCATCGTGCACACCCGCACCAAGGACCTGGCCGCCCACTGCAAACGGGCCGACATTCTGATCGTTGCCGCCGGCGTACCCGACCTGGTGAAGCCGGAGTGGATCAAACCGGGCGCTTGTGTCATTGACGTCGGTGTTAACCGGGTCGGCGAAAAAATCAGCGAAAAGACCGGCAAGAAAATTGCCATCCTCAAAGGCGATGTGGACTTCGACGCCGCCAAGGAGATCGCCGGTTACATCACCCCGGTTCCCGGTGGCGTCGGCCCCATGACCATCACCATGCTGATGCTCAACACCCTGAAGTCACTCAAGTTCAAACTGGGCATCGCCTAGTCGAATCGATATCCCACTTCCCCTGATAGATAAGTATTATCGAATCAATATAGGGGGTTAAAACCGAAAAGCTGCCATGGTATTGACACGTCCGACATATCATGGTAGCTTTTCTGCGTTTAGACGCAATTGCCTTGTAACTGACTGAATTTACTGCTTTGGCAACCTATTTTCAGCGTCTTTTTCTGTGCGCGATGACTATCGGGAAGAAAATATCCTTCATTATTCTGAGTCACGGCGGGAACCGGATCAAACAGCTGTCCGTTCCCGTTTCCATGTTTCTCCTTCTGGCGCTCGTGTCCATCTGCAGTGTAACCATTCTGGGATTTGTTCTGTTGGATTACCACGGTCTTCGTCAACAGGTGGCGGAAACGGGCCGGATGGCGCAACGGATGGTCGACCAGCAGAATGAAATCACCCAGCAGCGGCTGCAGATTCAATCCTTTGCCCGGGAGATCGACACCCTCAAGGAAAGCCTGGTCCGCTTGAACCGGTTTGAGGAAAAAATCCGCGTCATCGCCAACCTGGATCCCATGGCGGAGGATGACAACCTTTTCGGTGTCGGCGGCGCAACGCCCGAGGATCTGGACCCTCAGCTCGAATTGAGCCAGGGGCACGAGGATTTGATGCGTGACATGCATGCGCAGATCAACGAGTTGGATTCGGCATCACACCGCCAGCAAAGCAGCTTTGGCCTGTTGCTGAAAAAACTGGAGGGGCGTAACAATCTGCTGGCCTCGACGCCGGCCATCCGCCCCACCAGCGGGTGGGTGACCTCACGCTTCGGTTACCGCACGTCACCGTTTACCGGTCGCAAGGAGCTGCACAAGGGGATGGATATCGCCAATCGCAAAGGCACGGCCATCATGGCTACCGCCGACGGGGTGGTCTCTTTTGTCGGCAATAAAAGCAGTATGGGCAAGATGGTCGTCATCGACCATGGCCATGGCATGGTCACCCGTTATGCCCATTTGAGCAAGACACTGAAAAAATCCGGTGAGCGGGTCAAACGCGGTGATATCATTGCCCAGATGGGGAGTAGCGGACGCAGTACCGGGCCTCACCTGCACTATGAGGTTCAACTCAACGGTGTTCCTGTCAATCCCGCAAAATATATCCTTAACTGACCTTCACGTCCATCCACGGCAAGCCATCCCTCCGTGAGGTTTACTTGTTAGTATTCCTAACGCCTTGAATGAATTTGCCTTTGCGCTTGAGTGACCCGCTAAAATGGTTTAGGATGCTCGCGCACCAATATGACAGCGACAACCGCAGACCGCTGCCAGCCTGACAATTGACCGATCGGAAACAGGCAGATGGGTCATCCATGGCTGGGCACGATCCGAACGTGCATCCAGACTGACGAATGTGGAGAAACGACAATAATGATCGGGAAATGGTTAACCCAGATTTTTGGAAGCCAAAATGAGCGTGAGCTGAAAAAGCTGCAGCCCATCGTAGAGGCCATCAATGCCCTGGAGCCGGATATGCAGTCCCTGAGCGATGACGGGCTAAAGGGGCAGACAGCCAAATTGAAACAACGGCTGGCGGGTGGCGAGACCCTGGATGATATCCTGCCGGAAGCTTTTGCCACGGTTCGGGAGGCCTCCGTGAGAGCGCTGGGCATGCGTCATTACGACGTTCAATTGATCGGCGGCATGGTGCTGCACGGCGGCAAGATCGCCGAGATGAAAACCGGTGAAGGCAAAACCCTGGTAGCGACCTTACCCGCCTATCTCAATGCCTTGACCGAACGCGGCGTGCACGTCATCACGGTCAACGACTACCTGGCCAGGCGCGATACCGAGTGGATGGGAAAACTCTACACGTTTCTGGGCCTGACCGTGGGCACCATCCAGCACGGCCTGGACGACCGGCAGCGCAAGGAATCCTATGGTGCGGATATCACCTATGGCACCAACAACGAGTTCGGTTTCGACTACCTGCGCGACAACATGAAGTTCGATTCCCAATCCCTGGTCCAGCGGGATCTTCACTTTGCCATTGTGGACGAGGTGGACAGTATCCTGGTGGACGAGGCGCGAACCCCGCTGATCATTTCCGGCCCGGCCGAAAAATCGACCCAGCTTTACTACCAGGTCAACGGCATCATTCCCAAACTGAAGGCCGAGGCCGACTATAAAATTGATGAGAAGGCCCGCAGCGCTACGCTTACCGAAGAGGGGGTGGCCCACGCCGAAACGCTGCTGAGTGTCGAGAACCTGTACGATCCCGGCAATATCGAACTGCTCCACCATACCAATCAGGCCTTGAAAGCCCACACCCTTTTCAAACGTGATGTGGACTACATCGTCAAGGACGGTGAGGTGATCATCGTCGACGAATTTACCGGACGACTCATGCCCGGCCGCCGTTACAGCGAAGGCCTGCACCAGGCCCTGGAAGCCAAGGAAAGCGTAAAAATCGAAAACGAGAACCAGACCCTGGCAACCATCACCTTCCAGAACTATTTCCGTATGTACGACAAATTGTCGGGCATGACCGGTACGGCGGACACCGAGGCGGCGGAGTTCAAAAAAATCTACAACCTGAGCGTGATGGTCATCCCCACCAACAAACCCATGGTCCGCAAGGATTTTCCCGACGTGATCTACAAAACCCGCCGGGAAAAGTTCAATGCGGCCATCGAAGAGATCACGGAACTGCACAAAAAAGGGCAGCCGGTGCTGGTGGGCACGGTGTCCATCGACATTTCCGAGCAGCTTGCCAAGCAGTTGAAAAAACATGGCGTCCCCCACGAGGTGCTCAATGCCAAGAACCACGAAAAAGAGGCCGAGATCATCTCCATGGCCGGACAGAAGGGGGCGGTGACCATCTCCACCAACATGGCCGGCCGCGGAACGGACATTGTCCTTGGCGAGGGGGTGACCGAACTGGGCGGACTGCATATCCTGGGCACCGAGCGCCACGAGAGCCGGCGGATCGACAACCAGTTGCGCGGCCGCTCCGGGCGCCAGGGAGATCCGGGCTCGTCACGGTTTTACCTGGCCCTGGAAGACGACCTGCTGCGGATCTTCGGCGGGGAACGCATTACCGGAATCATGGAGCGACTGGGCATGGAGGAGGGCGAGCCCATCGAACACAACCTGATCAGCCGGGCCATCGAAAACGCCCAATCCAAGGTGGAAGGGCACAACTTCGATATCCGCAAGCATCTTCTCGAATACGACGACGTGATGAACCAGCAGCGCGAGGTGATCTACAAACAGCGCCGCGATCTATTGACCGGTGTGGATCTCAAGTCCACCATCGAGGATATCATGATGGAGTCGGCCGAGCAGATCGCCACCCAGTTTGCCGACGAACGCGATCTGCCCGAAGACTGGGACTGGCCGGCCATTTCCGATGCCGTGTTCCAGCAGTTCAGTTTCCGCATGGAGTCATTGGATGAAGATACTTTGGACGGACTCAATGCCGATGGCTTGGCCGAAGAGATCTTCGATCAGGCCCAGAAGCTGTACGAAGAGAAGGTCGCCCTGTTGGGCGAGGCCGATTTCAGGCAGCTCGAGCGGGTGGTAATGCTCCAGACCGTTGACAACCTGTGGAAAGATCATCTGCTCTCCATGGACCACCTCAAAGAGGGGATCGGGCTGCGCGGTTACGCCCAGCAGAATCCGCTGCTGGTCTATAAGAAAGAGGGCTTCGATATGTTTCAGGAAACCATCGACCGGATCAAGTCGGAGACCCTGAACATCCTTTTCCGCATCCAGTTGGCGGAACCCGATCACATTGAAGATCTGCAGAAACCCAAAGAACAAAAGCTGATCTTTTCCGGTGGTGGAGATGCGCCGGCAGCCAAAAAACCGGTCAAACGGGAATCTGAAAAAGTCGGCCGCAACGATCCCTGCCCGTGCGGAAGCGGGAAAAAGTATAAAAAGTGCTGCGGAAGGTAGGACCCAATGAACACAACCAATGCAACAACTACGATTGGCGTCCTTTCCGATACCCACGGCCTGGTCCGGCCGGAGGTTGAAAAAGCGCTCGCCGGATGCGATCGCCTCCTGCATGCCGGCGATGTGGGTGATGCAGACGTCCTCAAACGACTGGAAAGAATCGCCCCTGTCGTGGCCGTACGGGGAAACACGGACCACGGATCGTGGGCCGAGGCGCTGCCGGCCCAGGAGATGGTCGAAATCGAAGGGGTATTCTTTTACATTCTGCATGATCGATGCCGCCTTGATCTTGAACCCTCGGCCGCCGGCATCCATGTGGTGGTCAGCGGACATACCCATCAGCCCGAGCTGGTGGAAAAAAATGGCGTAGTCTACCTGAACCCGGGCAGTGCCGGCCACCGGCGCTACGACTATCCGGTATCCGTGGCCATCGTTCGTATCGAAAACGGCACGGTGACCCCTAAAATTGTCGAAATACAGCTATAATCTGTAATCATTTGATAATGGATCTGATTGAAAGCCGCCACTGAAAACTTTTTGACCTGATCGGACCGGTCGTTATGAACCTTGTCCTGGCCAGAAACGCACTTTACAACCCGTGATGGCGGTGATTATAATCATCGGTACCGTCGGTCTTGGTCCGTATATTGTTTGTTGCCATTAAGGCACAGATGATTACGGTAAACAAAAGGGAAAACGCAAGCCGGGAGCAGGTTTGGTCATAAAAATGCTTCTGTTACCGGCCTCCCATTTGAAAGCGTCAGCTTGTCAGATTCACATAAAGTAATCTAACCATGGCCCGATATCAGACAGAGGAGCAAGTCAGCTCCAAGACCCGGGATGAAACCCGGGAACCGCCGCTTTACCGGGTGTTGTTGCATAATGATGATTACACCACCATGGAATTTGTGGTTGAAATATTGATGTATGTGTTCAATAAATCGCCTGAAGCAGCGACGGCGATCATGATGAATGTTCACCGCAGGGGTGTCGGGGTATGTGGGGTGTTTTCTTATGAAATCGCCGAGACCAAAGTTGACACGGTTCACAATCTTGCCCGTGAGAGCGGCTTTCCGTTACGCTGCAGTATGGAACAGGAATAAAAAATATGATTAGTAAGGAACTCAGTGCCACATTGGGATTTGCGGTCCGCGAAGCAAAAAAACGGCGACACGAATACGTCAGTGTCGAACATGTGCTGTTTGCCATCCTGCACGATCAATCCGGACTTGAAATTGTTGAAAAATGCGGCGGCAACATTGACCACCTCAAGGCCAGCCTGGAGACATTCTTCAACGAAGGCATGGAGATGATTCCGGAAGAGAGCGAGTACGTCCTGCAACAGACCATTGGTTTCCAGCGGGTCATCCAGCGGGCCGTCAACCATGTGCGCTCCGCTGAAAAAAAAGAGGTCGCGGTCAGCGATATCCTGGCGTCGATTTTTATGGAGAAGGATTCCCATGCTGTCTATTTCCTCAATGAAGAGGGGATTTCACGGTTGGATGTGCTGAAGGTGATCTCCCATGACCTGCCCATGGCACCGCCGGCCAGCGGGCCCGATCCCGCCGGACCCGAAGAGTTTCAGAAGGACGCCAAGAAAAAGTCCAATCCACTGGATATGTACACGATCAACCTCATCGATCAGGCGGCCGAAGGCAAACTGGATCCGTTGATCGGGCGTGAATCGGAAATGGAGCGCACGATGCAGGTGCTTTGCCGGCGCCGCAAAAACAACCCCATTTTCGTGGGCGATCCCGGGGTGGGCAAAACAGCCATGGCCGAAGGCTTGGCCCAGAAAATCTGGGAAGGTGAGGTCCCTGACCTGCTAAAGGATGTAAGGATTTACTCCCTGGATCTGGGCGGCATGCTGGCCGGGTCCAAGTTCAGAGGCGATTTTGAGCAGCGCCTCAAAGGGGTCGTTGCCGAACTGAAGAAACGAAGAAATGCCATCCTTTTCATTGATGAGATTCACACCATCGTGGGTGCCGGTGCCACCTCCAGCGGATCCATGGACGCCAGCAATATCCTGAAGCCGTTTTTATCCACCGGTGAACTGCGCTGCATCGGATCGACCACCTATGAGGAGTATAAGAATCACTTCGAAAAGGATCGCGCCCTTTCCAGACGGTTTGAAAAAATCGACATCCTGGAACCACCCATCGGTGAGTCGATTAAAATCCTGAAGGGGCTGCGTTCGCGTTACGAAGCCCACCACGAGATTGAGTATACCGACGGGGCCCTCAAGGCGGCCTGTGAACTATCGGCCAAATACATCAATGATCGCTATCTTCCGGACAAGGCCATCGATGTCATCGATGAGGCCGGCGCAGCCGTGCGGCTCTCCGGTGCCGCCAACCGTCGCTGGATCCGTCCGTCGGACATCGAGAAGATCGTCGCCAAAATCGCCCGCATCCCAGCAGTCAATGTCTCCACGCCGGACAAGGCCAAACTGGAGAACCTGGGATCAAGCCTGCGCCAGGTGGTCTATGGCCAGGACGACGCCATCAATGCCCTGGTGACCGCCATCAAGCGCGCCCGGGCCGGACTGGGACTGCCCGAAAAACCGGTGGGATCCTTTCTTTTCACCGGCCCCACCGGTGTGGGAAAGACCGAGGTGGCCCGTCAGGTAGCCCGGCTTCTGGATGTGGAATTCATGCGCTACGACATGAGCGAGTACATGGAAAAGCATGCCGTCGCCCGCCTGATCGGTGCGCCTCCCGGATATATCGGATTCGATCAGGGCGGCCTGCTTACTGACGGTGTGCGCAAACACCCCTATTGCGTACTGCTGCTGGACGAAATCGAAAAAGCCCATGAAGATCTGTTCAACATTCTGCTCCAGGTGCTGGACCACGCCACGCTGACCGACAACAACGGCAAGAAGGCCGATTTTCGTAATGTCATCATCATGATGACATCCAATGCCGGCTCCCGTGAGATGAGCAGCGCCACCATCGGTTTCGGCGATCCCAAAAGCGGGTCCGCGGGAAAAGGCAGGAAAGCGATCGAGAAACTGTTCAGCCCGGAGTTCAGAAACCGGCTGGACGGCATCATCAACTTCAATGCCCTGGATCGTGACATCATGGCCATGATCGTCGACAAATTCATGCAGGAGTTTGCCGATCAGCTGTCTGCCAAACGCGTCAGCCTGGACTACTCGGACAACGTCAGAAAATGGCTGGCTCAAAAAGGCTACGATCCCCAGTATGGAGCCCGGCCCCTGGCCCGCATTATCCAAAGTGAGATCAAGGATCTGCTGGCCGATGAAATCCTCTTTGGCCGGCTGGAAAAGGGCGGTCGCGTCAAACTGGATATGGACGATGAGAAGTTGGTGTTTGAGTATAGCTGATATAGCATTTAAGATAATGGTTTCGGCAAGGTCAGAGGAAGAAAGCGGTATAAACCATACCGCTATGACCGATAACGGAGCCCAAAAACATTATCTTGAATGCTATCGATAGGCCCCATGCCTGTTTTCACCCTTTCCGAACGACTCTCTTTTCCTCCCCCCCATTTGGCCATTAAAGAGGGTCTCCTGGCCGTTGGCGGAGATCTCAGTGTTCAGCGCCTGCTGCTGGCCTATCGCAGTGGTATCTTTCCCTGGTACTCGGAAGGCGAACCGATCTTGTGGTGGTGTCCCGATCCGCGGTTGGTCCTGTATCCGGATGAGTTGAGAATTTCTCGTTCTCTGCGTAAAGTGATCAAGAGAAAAAGTTTTCACATCACCTTCGATCAGGATTTCGAAGCGGTAATTACCGGCTGCGCCGAAACCAAGCGCGCCTACGGAGAAGGCACCTGGATCACTGATGAGATGAGAGATGCCTATTGCGAACTCCACCGGCAGGGGTACGCTCACTCCGTGGAGGCCTGGCAGGACGACCGCCTGGCCGGCGGCCTGTACGGCGTGGCTCTCGGGCGCATCTTCTTCGGCGAATCCATGTTCAGCCGGGTCAGCAACGCCTCCAAGGTCGCCTTCGTCACCCTCGTCGAAAATCTCAAGAAACACAAATTCTCCCTTATCGACTGCCAGGTGAAAACCGAGCACCTGATGCGTTTCGGGGCCCGGGAGATTCCGCGGAAGATGTTTCTGGTCCAGGTTAGCGACGCGATTCCTGTTTTCCCACCCCCTTGGCATTCCGATCTTTGAGTTTCAACTCAGATAGCAACCAGCTCAATTTCTGAAAAACGCCGCCACAGTAATACCTGTCTTACTTATAAAGTATTACATAAATTACATAGTTATAGATGGCATTAATCAAAGCACCTAATCTACAAGTTTATTAACACATTGTAATTAATCCATAATACTTAAATTTCACATTTTTTGGGATCATTGGTGTGATTGTTGTATAACAAACTAACAGTTTTGCTTCTGTCAGTATTATTAATAATAATTTTGAACTGTTTTGATCTCCTTTAAAATTAGTATTGTTAAAATGAAAGGAGGGTACTGTCTCAGAAATGGACTGTAGGAGATCATAGAAAAAACAATTTCTATTTTTTTGAACCGCGAAGGGATATTTATGAACAGAATAGTTTTTTTGTTAATCGGAATAACTGCCTTATTATTTGCCGCTACTGCAAGCGCAACGGTAATTGGATACGGAGAGATCGACCCTTCAACTGATGTAGACTATTGGGAAATTACCTTGTCTGCTGATGGAACTTTATCAATTGATGTATATGCTATTTGGTATGAGTGGGAATTTGATAATATTGTTGATAGCCAAATCTACCTTTTTGAGAACGATTCTAACGGGACACTAGTTGCGTATAACGACGATGTTTCGTACTGGGATTTTTATATAAATTCTGTTGGGACCGATGATGGATCGATTAGTGTTTATGATTCATATTTGCAGTTCGACAGTCTTTCTGCTGGCACTTATCTTTTGGCAATTGGAGATTATTACCTTTCTGAAAGCGAAGCCAGATCCGGTTATAATGATAATAATTATGTCGGCACTGGAGAGTACCAATTGACGTTTGATTCTGATGTCGATTTCTCAGTGTCTGGAACTACCCCCGTTCCTGAACCTGCTACAATGCTGCTGCTTGGTAGTGGATTGATCGGATTTGCAGGTGTATCCCGGAAAAAGATTTTCAAGAAAAATTAAGATCATTACTGTAAAAAAGCCGTCTGGTCTAAAAAACCGGACGGCTTTTTTTATTGTGCACCCGGCAGAGAGCATCCATTTGTTCGATCTCGCTTTCTTTTTCTCTTGCCAATTCGAGAAAAACTTTTCCGAAGTGACGCCGTAGCTTGTTGTTGCACTCCCACCGGAATCAGCGCGTCATCTTGCCGATCAGATCGCATAGCAGCCGTACCCCGAAACCGGTACCGCCGGCACCGCAGTAATCGGTCCCTTTTTTAATCCAGGCTGGCCCTGCGATATCGATATGGGCCCAGGGGGTGTCACCGACAAATTCGGAAAGAAACAGGGCGGCGGTAATGGCGCCACCATAACGGCTGCTGCTCATGTTGTTCAGGTCGGCAAATTCATTTTTAAGCAGATCCTTGTAATCGTCGGGCAGTGGCAGCTGCCAGCAGCGTTCGTGGGTTGCCGCTCCCGAGGTGAGGATGGACTCGGCCAGCTGCGCATCCCTGGAAAACACACCGGCGATTTTTTCTCCCAGGGCAATCACGCAGGCACCGGTCAAGGTGGCCAGGTCGATCAGGCTATCGGGTTGGTACTGATCAATGGCCCAGGCCATGGCATCCACAAGAATCAACCGGCCTTCGGCATCGGTATTGCCGATCTCGATCATCTTGCCGGTATAGGAACGAACGATATCGCCCGGCCGGATAGCGGCGCCCGAGGGCATGTTTTCCACCAGGGGCATCACCCCCACCACCCGTATCTCCGGTTTGAGCCGGGCAACCGCCAGCATGGTCCCGGCCACGGTGGCGGCACCGGACATATCCATTTTCATGGTCTCGAGGCCGCTGGCAGGCTTCAGGTTGATACCGCCCGAATCAAAGGTCACCCCCTTACCGACCAGCACCAGGGTCTTTTTGGCCCCTTTGGGATGATAATCCGCCGTGACCAGGCGTGGTTTGGCCGTGCTGCCCTGCCCCACCGCCAGCATGGCACCGAACTTCTGTTTTTCCAGCCAGCGTTCATCCATGACCCTGACCTTCAATCCCGCCGGTTCGGTAACCGCCTTGATGGTTTCTGCAAACACCTCGGGCCGTTTATCATTGGAGGGCGTGGTCACCCATTCCCGGGCCATGATCGCGCCGTCACAGACAATGGCCACTTTTTTGGCAAGATCGGTGTAGGCCTTCTTCTGGGCTGCCGTTCCCGTAAGAACCACGCGTTTGAGCGGCTTTTTCTCGTTTTCCTTCTTATAGCGGTCGAAAATGTGGTTGCCCAGGCAGGCGCCTTCCATGAGTGCCTTAAAGATCGTTTCGGCATCCAGGCTCAGGGCCGAAACGGCCGGCGTGGCGATGGTCATGGCCGACAGGCCCGATCCGATGCAACGTTTGACCGCCTTGCCGGCCATCGCCCGAAACGATTCGGCCGTCAGCCCATCCACCTTGCCAAGGCCGAAAAAAACGGCCCGGCCAATCCGGCTGTCCGCCGGCCCAAACAGGGTCACGGTGTCGCCTTTTTTGCCACTGAACTCCTCGAGTTTTTTTGCCGCATCGACCAGCGATTTCACCGTCGGGTCGGTGTGGACATCCTGATCTTCACAAACGGGCACCACCAGGGTGTCCACCGATGATCGTTTCAAGTTGATGGTTTTGATTTCGAGCATTAACGACCTCTCTTTAACGCTGCCGGTCACCAATCAGACCGGTGCAGCGGTTAACGGAAACTGGCAATGGGCAATGGGCAGCAGTTAAGGGTTGCGGAAAAAAAAATCAGCGCTGGATGGTCACCTTCTCCATGATCACCGCTTCCTTGGGCTTGTCCATGGGGCCGGTGGCCACACTGCCGATTTTCATGACCACGTCAAGGCCCTTGGTCACCTTGCCAAAAACGGTGTGGCGGTTGTCCAGATGCGGGGTAGCGTCCAGGGTCACGAAAAACTGACTGCCGTTGGTTCCCGGGCCGGCATTGGCCATGGAAAGCACACCAGCACCATCGTGTTTGAGATCGGGATGAAATTCATCCTTGAACTGGTACCCCGGTCCGCCGGTACCGTTGCCAAAGGGGCAACCGCCCTGGATAACGAACCCCTGGATGACCCGATGAAACCCCAGCCCGTCGTAATAGTTGCCGCCGCGAGGAGTCTCCTGGCGGCCTTCGGCCAGATTGATGAAATTCCATACGGTTTCCGGGCACTCCTTAGCATAGAGTTCGGCCTCGAAGGTTCCCAGGTTAGTCTGAAATACAGCCGTAGCGCGATCGATCTTTTCCTTATAACTCTCCTTCTGGTTCGACATTATTTTCTCCTTGGAATTGGAATGAAAAAAACCACGCCGCAGACCGGCGTGGAAAAGGGTAACGCGATTTATTTAATATAGAAGTATCCGCCCTTGGTGTCAATGACAGCGGGATATGACCGAATCGTACCGAGGCCCTCAAGCCCTTGCCGATTCCAGTCGTCCATCGTCATCACCCATCTTCCGTCAGCCGCTCCAGTTCCCGGTCGTAGCGGTCGATGACCGCCGGCCAGGCGTGGCGCGCCATCATGGCAGAAAGCACCGGCCGGTGCTGCATGACATCCGCGGGGCTGCGCAGCATGGCAGCCAGCTTATAGACCAGATCGTCGTCATCGCGGTACAGGAAATCGGCATGGAACTCCTTGGGAAGAATTTCCGGGTAGGCCAGCCGGCGGGGCAGCAACGGCAGGCACCCATGGCGCATGGCTTCCACCACGGCGATGCCGAAGTTCTCCTGAATCGCACAGCTCACGACAACGAATCCGCGCCGGAGCCAGTCGGTATAATCGACGCGACTGGCAGCATAACCGAACTGCACGATCCGGTCGGCAAATCGGGAGCGCGCATCGTCGAAAATCCGGGGTGCCGCGGCAAAGTTCTCCCCCATTATCGCCAGCCGAAAGTCGATGCCCTGCCTGGCCACCTGGTCGAGGGCGTCGAAAAACGCGTGTGGATTTTTATCGAACTCCCAGCGGTGGTTCCAGATGATCAACGGCGGCCCCGGCGGTAATGGGGGCGGATCGGCAACGGTTTCGGTAAAATGGCACCCGGGATACAGCACGCCACACTTCTCGCGAATGGCATCCATGACCCAAAATGGCTTGAATTCCGGCATTCGCCCGATGAATCCGGGCAACACCTCGAAGAACTGATCCTTGTGGAACCGGGAGTTGAACAGAATCCGGTCGGCGGAAAGGGCCGTGGTAATATCGGTAAAACCGAATTGCAAATCCACCTGCTCTCCGGGAGCCACCGGATAGGTCAGCTGGTTCTCATGGAAGTAAACCAGTGCCGGCGGCCGGTGGCCACCGCACAAAGCGGTAAAATCGGCCAGGCTCATCATGCCGGAGGTAATAATGCCGTCAACGCCGGACAGGTCCCCAATGGTGTGCAGGAAATACAGGGCCGCCCCACGCATGCGCCATTTCCAGAAACGGGCCGGCAGGGAAACGACCTGAATATCATGCCGTGAATGCGCCGCCAGCCCCTCGGCAAAATCCCGGTGAGAACCGCCGCAGAATGCCTCCAAAAAGAGAAACCGCATGGTTGGCGGCCTGCTTACGCGATGCGTGCCGCGCTGGCCAGATGGAAGAGATCGTCAAAGCCGAGCTCTTCCACCCGGGCACTGCCCATGGCGTCCAGAAACACGAAATGGATCCGCTTGCCTTCGCGCTTTTTGTCCTTCTTCATGGCTCCCAGCATGGCCGCCAGATCAACGGGCGGGCTCACCGGCAGTCCGAAGCGGTCGATGAGCTGTTCCAGACGCGCGGCATCCTCACGCGGCAGAAACCCTTTTTCCACCGAGAGCTTGGCCGCCAGCACCATGCCGATGCCCACCGCCTCACCATGGGGGATGCCGGTCAGTTTTTCAAGGGCATGGCCGAACGTGTGGCCGAAATTCAGCTTACGCCGTTCGCCATGTTCCCGTTCATCCCGCGAGACCACACCGGCCTTGATCTCCACCGACCGGTAGACCAGGTGGGCAATGATGTCGGAATTCAGGTCCAATGCCCCGTCACGGTGGGCTTCGAGAAATTCAACCATCGGGGCACTGGCAATGGCCCCGTGTTTGATAATTTCGGCAAAACCGCACAGCACCTCACGAGGCGGCAGGCTTTTCAGAAGGGCCATGTCGCAGATCACAAATTCGGGCTGGTTAAAGGTGCCCACCATGTTTTTGTAGCCACTGAAATTAACGCCGTTTTTACCGCCCACGCTGGCATCCACCTGGCTGAGCAAGGTAGTGGAAACAAAGCCGAACCGAGTACCGCGCATATACGTGGAGGCCACGAATCCGGCGATATCACAGACGATCCCCCCCCCCACGCCTAAAATAAAAGTGGACCGGTCGGCTTCCAGAGCCACCAACTGGCGGTAAATTTCGGTGACGGTCTCAAGGGTCTTGATCCGCTCTCCCTGGCCAATGGTAATCACCGGGCAGTCCGGCAGGCGCCCGCGATACAGCCCTTCCACGGTGCTGTCGGTAATGACGACCGTATGCGCGGCATCGATATATGCCTTCAGGTTATCGATGGACTCGCCGACGAGAATTTTGGAAGTTCCGGCAGCGCCGTTGACCAGTAACGTTTTCATAGGCATTCACCCGGTAAGGATTTGTTCTGTCGGCTGCGTCTGATGTACGCCGCATGCTTGGTTGAAACGGCCCGCAACGCTGCCGCCATGTCCATGGGCCGGCAAAGCGTCCATGCTTTCTTTGGCTTTCCCTTAGCACAAGCGTGGACGGATGAAAACGTCAAACCCGCCTGGACACTACCCGTTCGCCAGAGTCCCGGGCGCAGGTTCAGGGCAATCGCACGTAGATTTCCGGGTTGCTTTTCTTGCCAAAATTAGAGCGTTCATGAATGTCAAAGACCAAATGAAAAATGTCAAACGGTGGTATTCTATCTATTTTAAAATCGATTTCATCCTTCATTTGACATTTGGGCTTTGGCATTTGGCAATTTCCCACTTTCGGGAATGGTGCGTGTTCAGGAACGGCCGGTTTTTAATTTTACTTGCGATTGCCCTGAGCGCAGGTTGACCACCGCTTGCCGCCGGTGACCATTTGGGGTATGCTGAGATAATAAAATCGTCCACAAAGGAAGGTCAATCATGCTAAAAAAAATCGTCTCCGGGGGCCAGACCGGTGTTGATCGCGCAGCCCTGGATGTGGCCATGCGCCTGGGCATCGCCCACGGTGGCTGGGTACCCAAGGGCCGCCTGGCCGAAGATGGCCCCCTGCCCTCTTACTACCAGCTACAGGAGATGCCCACGGACGAGTACGCGGCCCGCACGGAGAAAAACGTGCAGGATTCGGACGGCACCCTGATCATCTCCCGCGGCACGCCCACGGGCGGCACAGACTATACCCGCGAAATGGTCCTCAAGCATGGCAAGCAATTGTTGCACATCGATCTGGCCATGGGCCAGCAGCCGTCGGCGGCAGGCGCCCTGATCTCTTCCTGGATCGAAATGAATCGCATCGAGACCCTCAACGTGGCCGGCCCCCGGGCCAGCGGTGACCCGACCATCTATAACGAGGCCGCCACGATCCTGGCCCTGGCATTCAAATGAGCGGCGATCGATCATCAACCGAAATGCCTTGCTTCCGCTTACTCAGGCAAACGCAATGTCTCCCTGAGAAGCTGTCGAAAATCCGCCCCTTTCCCGAGAAAATTGATTTCCACATCCACGGCAATCCAAGCAACCGGCCAGGGACCACGATGGGCAAGCTTGACGTAGTCTTTCAACGTCGTCACCACGCTGTCCGCACCCGATGCCTGTGCCGTTTCTAACAATGCGTCGATCTCCTGGTCCCCATAATAGTGATGATCATTGAAGCTGCGCCGGCAGATCATCTCGCAGCCATGGGCCTCCAGTGTTGCAAAAAACTGCTCGTTGTCGGCCAGTCCGGCAAAGGCGAACACCTTTCTTCCCTTCAGGAGAGAAAGATCGGTGACCCGCGTCAAAAAAGGCTCCCGCGCCCGCGATGCACCATCCGTCCGGATTACCGGGGTGTGGGTAGTGTAAAAAACCGGCCGGCGCGGGGTCCACGGAAAAATAGACCGTTTCCGGGGACCATGTTCACGGCTGCGGGTAAAAACCAAGGCATGGGCCCGTCGAAGCGCGGTCGGTGGCTCCCGCAGCGTTCCCCGCGGTAACATCCGGCCGTTGCCCAATGGCAACTGGTGGTCCAGCAGCACCAGGTCAAGGTCTCTCTTAAGCGCCAGATGCTGGAAGGCATCGTCCAAAACAATGACCTCCGGATCGAAACGCCGGACGGCCAGCAAACCGGCTTGGTATCGCCGGCTGCCCACGATCACCGGAACCCCTTTCAGAACCCGGGCCATCAGATAAGGCTCATCGCCGGCATCGTCGACCGTTGCCAACAGAGATTGCCCGTCACTGACGATACCGCCCGTCGTTTCCATGCGACCATGGTACCCCCGGCTGACCACCACAACCCGGTACCCCAGATTACGGATCGTCCGGGCCACGAATATCGTCATGGGTGTTTTTCCGGTTCCGCCAACGCAGATATTGCCGATGGATATGACACGGCAGGGTAGGGTCCGCGACGGTAGCCAACCAATTTCATACAACCGTGCACGCAATCGCATGCCAGCACCGTATACCATGGAAAGAACCAGCAGAAATGTCTCAAGTGAAAACCGGGGAGACCGTGCCGGGTTTTGCATCACGGCCTTGATGCGGTGGCGAATTTTTTCAATTTTTTTTTTCGATACAGCCATAAATTTTCAGGGCAAGGATTCCGATTTTCATGCGCTCAAACTTCACCTTTTCCACAAAAATGTCTGGAAAAGGCTGATTGCATACAAAAAAATTCCTTCTTTGCCCTCTTTCGAGCATGATAAGAGATTTGGTTTCCCCTACCATATTTTACTTTTTTTTAAAAAAATTAAATCAATGCCTATTGCATAATCAGCCAATTGCCTTTACTTATCTAGGCTGTTTATTCAGGGTTACGCATAGCAGGAAAAAATCGCCGGCCGGCAGGCCGAGCAATTCTAAGTGAAATGGTGCAACAAGCATGAACGTCGCTGTCATAGGTGCGGGTAGAACCAATAACGGCATCGGTCGTTTCATCGGCAAATTCTTCCAGAAACACGGTGCCAATGTTTCTGCTGTTTTGGGATCCACCGATGAATCTGCCCGCAAGGCTGCCGAAGCGCTGGAACATGACGGCCGCGTCCCCCGCAGCTATACCAAAATCGACACCTTGACAAATAAGGAATGTCCGGACATCGCAGTCATTGCTTCCCCCACAAATACCCATTTGCCATACCTGAAGGCATGCATCGACGCCGGGCTCCATATTTTCTGTGAAAAGCCGTTCATTGATCCCGCCACACCAGATATCTTGGGTTGCCTCGACAAAATTTTCCAGGATGGCGAACACCGTCGGCTCACAATCGCCATGAACTCCCAATGCCCCTTCCTGCAGCCCGTGTACGAACGATTCTGCGGCCAAATTCGCCCGGAAGCAGCGGTCGATTTTTCGATTGCCCTGTCCCCCATGGTGGACGGGCAGGACATGATCCCCGACTCGGTTCCACATGCCTTGAGTCTGATCTACAATTTACTTGGAAATGGAGAAATCGGGGACCTCCGGATCGAGAAAAGGGAAGGACAGATAACTATTCTTGGAATCTATCGGGCGCATACAACCGATTGCAATTTCAAGATCTGCTTAAATCGGCACCTGCAGCAGCCTCGGCCCTTCTCCTTTGGTTGGAATCACTGCACGATTCATCGCCGGGTAACGCTGAAACCCTACGAAATATCTTTTCAATACGAAGACACCATCCGCAAAGTTGCCGACCCGCTGGAACTGTCGGTCCAGAACTTTATCGCGTCCGTCCAAAAACAGGAGCAGCCAAAAATCGGCCGGACCCATATCGTAGACACCACTTTGCTCATCAAACGCATTTTCGACCATTGGGAATCAAGTGAATGAAAGAAACCAAGCAACTGAAACAACGGGAACACGATTTTGCGGCCAAATTGAAGCAGGCTTCAGTCATCGAACGGCTCAAGGCCTATATCGACCATCGGCGCAAGCAGGTCGAGGGACAAGAGCCAACGGAACTACCGTTATTTTCGCCAGTCTCCATCAATTTGGATTTGACATCCGCCTGCAATTTTGCTTGTCCCCACTGTGTGGATGCGGCAATATTAAATTCCGGCGAGGCGTTAACGCTGGATACGATCGACGGCATCCTGAACACACTCATTCCCGAAGGCCTTCTCTCCATTATCATCCTCGGAGGTGGAGAACCGACATTGCACAAAGATTTTGAAAAAGTGGTCACCCTCATCAAACAGAAGGGGCTACAACTTGGTATCGTCACCAACGGATCTTGTTTGGAAAGGGTTTACCGGGTGGCCGAAATCTTGGAAAAACACGACTGGGTGCGGCTTTCGATTGATGCTGCCCGCCAGGATACGTTCGAGAGCATGCATCGGCCGAAAAGCGGGCTAACCCTGAAAGATGTGCTGGAGCCTGCAGCCCGGCTCAAAGGCGTCAATCCATCCATATCTTTAGGCTACTCCTTCGTAATTGTATGGGACGGAATCTCGGTGAACGGTCACCCGCTCACCTCCAATCTCGACGAGATGGCCGAAGCGGTCCAATTGGCGGCCGCATACGACTTTGACTATGTCTCTTTCAAACCGTGCCTGTTGCGACTGCCTGAATCGGAAAAGGAGACCCTGTTGCATGGCGTTAAAAAGGAGGCTGAAAACCGCATCCGACAAATCATTGAACGCAATTTGGAAGAGGCCAAAAAAGCTGGCGGCGATACGGTCAAGGTCCTGGAAAGCGTCAACTTGCGGGCTCTACTGGAAAACCGGATCGATGCATTGAAACACCAACCGAACATGTGCCATATGCAATTTTTCAGGACCGTTCTTTCACCCGCAGGCATCTTTCACTGCCCTGCTTTCCGCGGCGTGGAAAAGGCCAAAATCGGGACAAAGGCCGGCTACAGTTCTGAAGCAGCCTTCTTGGAAACCCAACAAAGGCTGTCGGAATCCATCAACACCTTTGATGCCGCATCCGAATGTTGTGATATCGGCTGTTTCTACCACCACGTCAACTGGTGGTTGGAGAATTTCATCCGCTCCGTGGAAAGTATTGACGAAATCGAAACCATTTTGGATGACAATTTTTTCTTGTAACGGCATCCGATGAATCCTGAGAAAATCTGCGTCATACATCTGAATCAGATCGGGGACTTGGTCTTTTCAATGCCGCTTTTGAAAGCCTTGCGGACCAATTTTCCCGATGCAGTCATCCACTCGGTGGTTAAACCGTACTTGATGGAATTGCTGGAAGGGTCCCCTTATGTGGACAAAATTATCCCGCGTCCAGATGCAATCAGCGATAAAAAAGGCTTGCTGGTAGCCCTGCGCAACGAAAGGTACGATTTACTCTTCTGTCTGCCTCGCTCCGAAGAAAGCCTGATCATGACCACCTTCAGCAACGCCGATGTCAAAGTCGGATTTTCCCATTTTCCTTGGGATTTTGGTCTGGATATCAAAGAAACGGTCCAAGGCCACAACTGCTGGCGCAACAATGCAAAACTGCTAAAGCGTTTGAATATTCAAATTTTTCAGGACAATTACGTGGGACTGATCCCCACAGATGCGGACATTCACGAACTTGAACTGCCCCAACGATTTGTGGTCATCTCTCCGGGGGCATCCGGAAGAAGGCAGACCAAAACTTGGCTCGAAAAAAACTTTGCCCGGCTGATGGGCCGGCTTTGGGAACTACATGGTTTTACACCGGTTCTTGTCGGATCGGCCGAAAACGGAAAGGCAAACGCTCGCATCATCCAATTGGCGCTAAAACAAAAATCCGACGATACCTTTTTGCCACTGGATCTATCCGGGAAAATCGGACTGCGGGCCCTCTGCGCCTTGTTAACCAAGGCCGCCCTCTTTGTGG
The DNA here is from genome assembly GCF_009689005.1 of Desulfosarcina ovata subsp. ovata. Classification (NCBI taxonomy): domain Bacteria; kingdom Pseudomonadati; phylum Thermodesulfobacteriota; class Desulfobacteria; order Desulfobacterales; family Desulfosarcinaceae; genus Desulfosarcina; species Desulfosarcina ovata. The sequence continues at coordinate 1,103,126 of NZ_AP021879.1, forward strand.
GAATCGATTCGGGTGTGATGCATCTGGCATCGGCGGTAAATATACCGGTAGTGGGGTTGTTCGGCCCGACCGATCCGTATTATGTAGGCCCCCAAAACCATCAGAGCCGCGTGGTACGTCGAAACGATTTGGACTGCGCGCCTTGCTATCTCAAAAAGTGCAGCCATGCGAACTGTATGCAGCAGCTTTCCGTGGAACAGGTAATGAATGCGTGTGATGAATTACTGGATTCGCACGCTGCTTGAATTCAACATCACTGTTGTTTACACGTTCAGCAAACAAAGATGAAAATAGCTTTCGCCTTGATCAAATACTTCCCGTTCGGCGGGCTTCAGCGAGATTTTATTAAAATCGCTGGCATCTGTCTGGAAAGAGGCCATCAAGTGGACGTATTTACCCGCTCCTGGCAGGGAGACATCCCTTCCGGTCTGAACGTCCGAGCAATACCCTCAAGAGCCTTGAGCAACCATAGCAGACGGATAGCTCTGGCCAGCGAAGTACTCCGGCATACGCAGGACCAAAACTATGATGCCGTTGTGGGCTTCAGTAAAATGCCCGGTTTGGACTACTATTTTGCCGGCGACAGCTGTTTTGCCGAATGGGCGGCGGGAAAGCCATTCTGGTATCGCTTCACCGGCCGCTGTAGAAACTATCTTGCATTGGAACGGGCAGTGTTTAAACCTGATTCGCAAAGTCGTATTCTTTTACTCGTTGAGAAAGACCGGACAACCTATCAGCGCTACTACGCGACCCCTTCAGAACGTTTTCACCTATTACCGCCGGGCATTGAACGAGACCGCCTGGCGCCTCACAACACTGAAGATATCCGCCGCCAAGTAAAAATGGAACTGGGGATAACCGAAGAGACACATATGGTCCTCATGGTTGGTTCGGGTTTTCGGACCAAGGGGACTGATCGGGCTATGCGGGCATTTGCCGGGCTTCCGGACGCGATCCGCGACAAAGCGGTAATGGTGATTATAGGCAAGGACAATTTCCGGCCTTTCGGCAGACTGGCTCGTCGCTTGGGCATTAGCAACCAAATTCACTTTTTCAATGGGCGCCATGATGTTCCCCGATTTCTTTTCAGCGCAGATCTTTTGCTTCATCCGGCCTATCGTGAAACCGCCGGAATCGTTCTGATCGAGTCCATGGCAGCCGGGTTACCGGTCCTGGCAACCGACGTTTGCGGCTACAGTTCCTACATCCAACAGGCTGGCGCCGGCCGGCTGGTTCCTTCTCCATTCAACCAAAATACGCTGAACCGCACGCTTGCGGAAATGCTGACATCCACACGACGGTCTAACTGGTCGGCAAATGGCCAGAAATATGTTCTGGAGCACGATGTTTTCAGCATGCATGCACGTGCGGTGGATTTCATTGAGGCGACGGTTCCATGCTGATGCTTGAAGAACCCTTTCGCAGCGATTGGAAAGATCAAGATATTTATGAGTTGCTCCGAAACATGGACGGTCATGTGTACCGGGAGAAAGAAGGACGGCGCACATTTCGCTTCGAGCATTCCGGTAAAAGCTATTTTGCCAAGGTGTTTTCCGGTATCGGATGGAAAACGTTAGTTGCCTGTCTGTTGAAATTCCGACGACCGTTTGTCAGCGCTGCAAACGAATGGCGGGCAGTGGAGCGGCTTCACCAACTCGGTATTCCCACGATGCGTGTAGTAGGCTACGGCAGACGAGGCCGCAATCCGGCAAAGATCGAATCTTTCATCCTCACTGAAGAATTGAAGCCCACAACAAGCCTTGAAGATTATTGCCGGTATTGGCCATCCAATCCGCCCTCCGCGGCCTTGAAACGGGCGTTGGTGCAACGGGTGGCTGAAGTAGCCAAAACGCTGCATGGCAATGGTATTATTCACAGAGATCTGTATATCTGTCATTTTCTTTTGGATATCGCGTGTGCACCGCTGGATGATAATGGGAAATTGGCAAATCTTTTCCTCATCGATCTCCACCGGGCCACCCAAAACCGGCGCTTAAGAAGGCGCTGGCGGGTCAAGGACGTTGCCGGACTCTATTTTTCCAGCTTGGATATCGGGCTGACCCAACGGGATCGGTTGCGCTTCATGTCCGTCTATAGCGGCCTGCAATGGCGCGATACGCTCCAATGCCAGCAACGGTTCTGGAAGCAGGTTGAACGTCGGGGAAAGGCGGTATATCGTGAATTCCGCCGAAAACATCCGGAATTGTTCGTCTGAGACCAGGCCCAACGGAAACGATAAGAAGGGAGTGCTGCTGACTCCAAGAAGGGGGCGCGTTTTGCCAAGTTTCTGGTACGTAAATCCTGCCTTTATCAATACACCGGCCGCCCAGGCATTCGAATCCCTGGAGACAACATGTTCTGCCGAGGGCGAAACCGTCACCTCCAGTTCGATTAGTAAGGTTACCAAAGTTATTGTTGAAAACCGGTCTTTTTACGTCAAAACCTACTCTGCCGGCGGTAAGAAATTGCGGCGTTGGATCGGCCGCAGCCGTATCCGCGCCGAATGGGAAAACCTCCTTTTATTTGAAAGTCTCGGCATCCCCATCCCTCCCTTGGTCGCTTGCGGGCATGCAATCCGCTACGGTATTTTCCAAAAAGGAGCCATGGTCACCGCAGAATTGCAGGGCACTGCGGACCTCGCTCAATTGTATGCCATCAACCACCGATTGCTGTCGGATCGGCATTGGGTTGCCGATGTCAGTCACCAGATTGCAGACTACACACGCCGACTGCACCAGCACCGTTTCGGCCACCTCGACCTTAAATGGCGCAATATTCTGGTCACGTTGGACGCGGCCCCCCGGGTATTTCTTATCGACTGTCCCAGTGGCCAGATTCGGCGCGGCCCCTTGGCGAACCGCTGGTTCACCAAAGACCTGGCCTGTTTGGATATAATTGCCCGAAAATGCCTGTCGCGCACCCAGCGCTTGCGTTTTTATATGGATTACCGTCGCTGCCACAAATTGTTAAGTAAAGATAAACGTCGAATCCGTAACATTCTTGATTTTTACATTAGGTAGACTATTTCATGGACGCTAAATGATTTGATTTCTAAATCAAATTTTTTTCCAAGCTGCCTTTATCAGCCGCTATAACGGCGCAAGCAAGTTTTTTCTGTCGCCAAACGGTTCGTATTGAGAGCGCTACCTGTCCAGCGACTCATCTTGGTAAATATTTTTGATAGAGACCGATTTAAAGAAGGTATCGATTCTTGATTTTCCCTTTCGGATGGTTTTCTTTCTGGCACCGAGATCAGGTTGAAGTACCATTGTTCCGTGATTCAAGTGCACGACATAGCGTAACATTTCTTCTACTGAGAGCAACTTGGCTTCAAATCCTGAATTTATTAAACCAAAATGAATATTGCGTCCGGCTGTTTCATTGGATACAAAATGCAAATTTAATTTTTCCAATATCTTCCGCCTATAAAGAGCACAGTGGCTGCGAATGTAGTAAGGATTATCTTTAGTTCCTGCTTCCGGTTTTCGCCTAATCATCAAGGCTCTTTCAATTTTTCTAAAAAGGAGTTGCCACGGTGATTTAATCTCCAATTTATATGTCCCTACAGCGGATGCTTTAGGATCGGTATTTATCTGTTCAAGAAGCCAATCCAGCCATTTTTCATGAACAGGGATAGTATCAGTATGAAATGAAAGGATATAAGGGGCTGAACTTTCACTAATGCCAATATCCATTGCCTCTTTATGAGCACCGTCAGGGGCAGGGTTGATATTCCCAGTTCGTTCAATGAGTTTAATCCAATCAACCTGCCTTAGATAATCAAGAGACGGATCGTCACCGGAGCCATTATCAATGACAACTACTTCATAAGGCAGTTGTGTAAAGAACCTAATAGAACGAAGGCATAATTTAACCAAGGATTCTGTCTTGTAGTGGGGTATAATAATAGAAACTTTTGGTTCTGCGTTATCATTCATAATCGCATCCTATTAATGATTATTTTGAAACAACCCTAATGAACAATACAGAAATCCTTATCCTTTCAATATTATTAAGTTTTAAGAAGGAAATTTTCGAATAAACCGGTTTTTCAACTTTAATATAGCATAGAATTGCATGCGAATATATTTCGATAAATAACGCCATTTGAACAAGACCCAAAAAGATCGCCTTAAAGCCATTTTGTAGTAATGTTTGGCCTCATCATATCTTCTGGACTTGTAAAGCATTCTAAAAATAGATAAGCATCGATGTACATAAAAAGAAGACTTCAATCTAAAATATTCGGATGGTAGTATCGTTTTATCAAATATTTCATCGACAGCGAGCAGCCCAGATTCTTTTGCAAAATGATGATTATGACGCAGGCTATCATCGTGATGATACATGCTAATAAGCGGTGCATCAACAGTGATAATATTGCAGTTTGCAATTAGGTGGGCAAAAACGCTGAGGTCTTCGCTATGACGCAAATGTTCGGGGAATTTAATATTTTCCAATATGGATTTCTTTACTATGAACCGACCACAGGATATAGGAAATTTATTGTTTAAAAGAGCCTTAAAATTATTGAACCTACTCTCTTTCACAATAGGAGCTGGCCGATATTTTTTGTGATGTGAAGGTGTAACAGAAAAACAACCTCCGATAATCATGTCAATATCAGGAAATTGTTTGATTTTATCCGTAAGAAGTTCAACAGCATTTTTCTGCAAACTGTCATCGGCATCCAACAGCAATATATATTCCCCCGTAGCAGATTTAATTCCAAAATTTCTGGCAGATGCAGGGCCGCCGTTTTCTTTTTTTAGGTATTTTATATGCTCATTACAAGTTAGCAGATAGTTATCTAATAATAGTTTTTCAGTATTATCAGTAGAACCATCATCGACAATAATGGTTTCCCCGGGCAATACCGTTTGGTTAAGGATTGAATCGATTGCACGACGGATAAAATGACCATAGTTATATGTCGGTATAACCACAGAAATTGATGTCAATTGTAGATCCTTTTTCTACCATTTAATTAAAAAATGGTGTTTTATCTGTGATGAAGATGAAATATATTCGGTTGATTATTCTACAAAAGTTGTTTATTGAACATAAGCATTCTTTATGACAAAGGAGAAAACATTTTTTTTATTTTCGGATGCTCCGACCAGTTTCTCATGAATCGGTCTACATCCTTGCGGTGTGCTCTGTTAGAGAGAACATTGTTTTTATAGATAACCATGCTGTCGAGATCTATTAAATATGGATTGTTATAATAAATCAAAATATTCGTAGCTTTCATATCCCCATGCCTCACCCTCAATAATTCCAGCTGATTGAATATTCCGACAACCTTTTGGGCCATAATTTTCTTATCTTTGAAAGCGGGATCAATAAAATAATCCAAGGCATTTATTCCATCGATGTACTCACAAACCAGATACGATTTTCCTCTAAAAGGCCCAATTCTCATCTCCTTCATTGCGATCGGTCGGGCGGTTTTGATACCATTATTTATTAGGTAATGAGCCGCACCCCATGAACGATCCGCATAACTTTTTTTAAATGCATGTCTGAAACCGCGAAAAATATTTTTTGCATTGTATCGTTTTATAACAAGGTCCATACCATCAACAGTCAAACGAACGACGGTTGTTGAATTACCGTTCTTAAGCATGATCATTTCAGGTGAATCGAAAGCAATGTCCGGGTTGCCTAAAAATGATTCCATGGACTTGGTATAATGATCCCTTTTGCAAAGCACAAATGACGAGAATGATTTTCTACAAACTGTTTCTGTGGATTCCCTATAATTTTTTTTTAAATAACCCTTAGATACAATTCTCCGCCTTTTATCAATACTCTTTTTCAAGAATATTTCCGATCTTTCTTTACTTTTCAAAAATCGAACGGAGAAATAAATATCGACAAGTTCCTTTAGCAAAGCCATGTCCTGAATATTTAGTTGAGCAAAAATAACCGCCAAATTTCTCAGGCTCTTCTTTGTACCGAGCGGAAATCCCATGTTTCCTTTCTTCATCGAAGAACCGTCGATGGCATACAGGATTTTCTCCTTAACAAGAAAATTATCAAGATGGAGATCGCTGTGAATAATCCCGGCTTCATGAAATCTGGCAATCAACTTAACAAGTTTCTTTAAATATTCATGGTATCGATTCGAATCTTGGTCTGAAAGCAAAACATCAGAAAGCATTTTTGAAGGATGGATATATTCAAAGATGACAACTTTTATCCTACCTTCAATGGTCGATCCGCTATAAACAATTTCGGCAGTCGCTATGTTGGCCGAGTCCAACATTTTTTTGCCTGCGATTTCCTTTTTTGCATATATCCCGGCTTTGAAAAATGCGAGGAACAGCTTGGCTACCACGAGTTTTCCATGCCACCGGGAAAGCAAGACAGCACGCTTTCCGGGAACGAGTCGAAGAAGCTCTAAGCACTCTAACAACGCATCGCTGCCATTTAACTCCAAATTAAATGGCGTGGTGATTTTTTTTCCGTGGATAATAATCGCGCGTTTATTGATATGATCCATTGGAAGTAAGAAAAGCAAATTTATATTTTTTAAAGAGGGGGGCTCAAAATTTATTAGGGATTGGCGATTTTTACAATAACGACACGGCGCCCCTCCTTGTTTTTCATTGTCTTTATCGGTGTCAGGTTCGCGGCAGCCAAACGCGACCTAACATTTTCGTAATCCTTGGGGTATACCTTCAAGGCAATATAATCGCCTGGTCCCCAGAACCCTTTTTTACTCTTTTCGAGCACATCGAATTGCTTGTATTTTCGCTTGGCATAATAGGCAAGTTTCACTTCATTGGTATACAGGCTTGCATCAGGTGGCATATGTGTTTTTAACCAGGTCCCAGCATCAAGAATGTAGGAATCCAGCCCGCGAGGTGGAATAAGGATATAAACAAACATGACCAACAGCCATGCCGCCATTAGCGGGAAGATAATTTTTATTCGTGAAAACCCTTTTGGCCGGTTTTGCCAGAGTTGGAAAATGTGATGAACGCTGAAAGGCACCCAGAGAAGAAGCAGCAAAATGGAGGGCATTAAAAACCGGTGGGACAGGATAAACTTCTGATATAGATACACAGCCGGAATCACAAGAGACAACAACACATAGACATAAATCACTTTTTTACTGCCACCTGCATCCGGGAATACTGCTTTGCCAATTCCATAACCCAATAGCAAGACGTGAAGCGGATAAAGCGCGGTAATGAATTGATAAAAAAAGATCCCGGCCAGTCCGCTGATAATCATGATACGGCTAAATTTTGTCAAATAAGGAGGCAACAATTGTCCAGTGGCAATGGCCGCCTTTGCGTTCAGGTTCTCGTTCACCATTGCCAGACCGTTGGTTAACTGCTTCAAAAATTCACCAAAACGACTCAGCGGGAAGGGGGGGGCCCCAACACGGGTCAACTCCCATATCCCCCCCAGCAGAATAAAAACCAGGAACAAACCATATGGCTTCAACAGACCACCCAATCGGCCCCATGCCCCCGTGCCCGTCCGGAAAAGCAAAACCAATGGCGAAAAGAACATGAGCACAAAACCTTCCGGTCGAAAAAGCGCCGCCATCGTGATGAAGAATCCCCAGCCCAGGGCATGACGAAAATACAACTGGTGATAATATCGCATCATTTGGACCAAGGATAAAAGCAAGAAGGCCCAGTAACCATAGTCGCGACTGATGTAATGATGATAGTGCTGCAGACGCGGATGGCTGAGAACGATAATGGATCCCAGAACCTGAACACTTTTGCTGGCCCCCATTTCCTTGAGTATGGTGATGAAAGAGGTAACAACAACAGCACACAGGAGTGCATTCAACGCATGCGCGGTGAGTTCCATAGGCAGATGGGTCAGTTTACCAACCAGTGCGATAGCGATGGGATAAAACGGCCACCGATAAACGGACATTGCTTCATCCAGCCCCTTGTCCGCAAACGCTTCGGCGGCTTCTAAATAAAGGATGCCATCTTTGTTAAACGTATTCGGCTTGTTCACGGCGATAAACACAACCACCAGGGCAATTACCGCCGCAAGAAGTCGCACATCTTCCATCCGACGGAAAAACGCAACACTGCCCTGAACAAAACGATCCATTAAGCTACTCCGGGAAAAAAGACATGTTGTCCATTAAATAAATGAGGCTTTTTCAGAATTTGCGATTATGGTTTGGCCATCCGCATCGCTCGTTTTTTTGCACGGCGTTTTTGTCGGACCAAAAGATCCTTGTATAAATGGGGATAATACTTTTTCCACCGTTTGTGACACCAAAACCATTGATCGGGATATGCCCGGACAGCTTTTTCGATGGCATGGGTCATCGTCTGGGTGTTAGCTTGCAAGTCGGATTTGATATCAGCCGTTTTTTGAAGATTCAAAGGCGGTTCCATCACGAAAGTCAAGTCACCGTTCTTTTCTCTGATGCAGTAGGTCGGAAAAACCGGTACGCCATAACGGCGTGCCATCAATGCCACTGCAGGCGTGGTTGAGACCGTGCGCCCCATGAAATCGACATCCACCCCATCCTTGTGCTTGGGTTCCTGGTCAATCATCAATCCCACGACCGAGCCTTGACGCAAGGCTTGCTTAAGATGAGGCAGGGCGTTTTTCTTATTGATCGTCACATTGCCAAAACGCGTCCGGAATCGATTAAGCCAACGGTCGATCACACGAAATTCAATGGGCCGGACCACCAGGACCATCGGCTGCTTCATGTAGCAGGAGCAAAACAGGAGCCCCATTTCCCAGTTTCCCAGGTGGGCTGAGATCACAATCGCTCCGCCGGAATTTTCAAAGGCCTTTAGTACGTTATCTTCACCACGAACCTTGACAGCATCCAGGATCTGCCGTCGGGTGAAACAGCTGATCTGCAATATGCTGAAAAAGGTGGCCCCCAAATTCTGGAATACCTGTCCCGCAAGCTGGCGAATCGTCCCCCGGGACCACAGGGGGTTGGTAAATTTCAGATTGGTGTTAACGATGCTGCGATGCCGCCCATCTAAAAAGTAAGCGAGCATTCCCAAGCATCGTCCTACCCAGATCACATGTCTGGTGGGAATCCTTGAAAGTATTTTTTTTAAAAGGCTCATAACATCCCATCGTGTTATAATGATTCTATTTTGTTTCAATTGGTTATTGATGGCACCTTCTATCTTAAGAAGTGCTGTGTTCCTACGAATATTATAAAAAATGGGTCGTCTCAGCACAATGGAATTTCGTTTTGAAGACCGCTATTTAAAAAGCGCTACTCTGATTATCCCAAAGGCTTCCAGGTGTCAATATTGGGCTGCCAACCCAATAGATTAGATACCTTGAGACAATAGTGTAAAAAAACCGCTGGAATATTGTGGTTTTCCGACCAGGTTGCAGAGCGGGCACTGGTTCAGTTCAATAGGTAATTTAGATGGGGGCGTGCCAATTTACCCTTTCATAACAGATAGTTGTGCTCAATAGGACGGGTTTTTCAGATCTGCCATAATATGTTGATATTATTGAATCACCTATTCAACTGAACCAGTGCCGCAAAGCGGCCCGGACTTTTTATTCCCACCCTTTGCTTGGCTTCTTCCTAAAACAATCGAGTGGCTGCATGCTTGACAGTCCCTGCTCCGTTCTCCTATAAGGCCTAAACTTCGATTCATTATTTTCAACCAACCACTGTGGTCCATAAGCATGTTCAAAGCCCTTACCGACGACGCCTATGCAATCTGCGCAGCGCGCCCGCTTTCCGACAAGCAGGTGGCACTTTTGGGTCGCCTCTTCCGTCAACCGATCCAGCCGTCATCGTCCGCACTTGAAGGAAGGTGCTCTGTCCGCTTTACACACCTGGATCAGATTGGAAACATAGCCGTCAAGTACTATACCCGCGGCGGAATCATTCGATATTTTCTCAAAAAGAGATACATCCGATGGGGTCCCACCCGTTCCCAAAGGGAATTTGATCTATTTCAAAAAGTTAGAAGTTTGGGAATCAGTGCACCAGAGCCCATTGCCTATGCGCACCAGGGTCGTCTCTTTTACCAGGCTTGGCTGGTCACGCGGGCCGTCGAGGGTCACAAAACGCTAGCCCAGCTCTGTCTCACAGATGAAATCGGCGCCGGAAGGTTGATGACCACAGTCTGCGTCCAGATAAACAAACTCATCGTTCACGGCATCCTGCATGTGGATTTGCATCCGGGAAACATTTTGGTGAATCCGGAGGGCCGGGTTTATTTCATCGATTTCGACAAAGCCCGACTGTATAAAAGCAGCCGTGGGTTAAAGGAAAAGTATCTGCGTCGCTGGCAGCGTGCGGTCGTTAAGCACGACCTGCCTGCGTCTCTTTATCACAGACTGGCAGAAGAATTTGAAAAAATTATCGAACCAACGGAACCAAGGAAACCCGATCATGTACCGTAAACACCTGCCGTCAGCCCCATCGATTCTCATTATTCTCATGGGAGCTTTAGGGGATGTGGCCCGGGGACTTTGCATAGTCTCCCACATCAAGAATCACCGTCCCAAAAGCAAAATCTCTTGGCTGGTCGAACCCAAATGGGCCGAAGTGGTTCGCTTTCATCCTGCAATATATCGGTTAATCGTGTTCAATCGGCCCCGAGGACTTCCCGCCGTCAAGGACCTCTACAGAGAACTGTCCGAAGAAAACTTCGACATCACCCTGGACCTGCAGCGCCACTTTAAAAGTGGATTTTTCTCGATTCTCTCCAGAGCCAAGCGCCGTGTGGGGTTTCACCGACGCAATGCCAAGGAGTTCAACTGGCTGATGAACAATGAGCATATCGATTACTCGCCAGGCGGGTTGTCTAAGCTCGATCTCTATATTCGGTTTACCCGTCATCTGGGTCTTCCCGAACCGAAATCCCTGGATTTCGGATTCTCATCCTTGGATATAGCTGCGGTCCGACCCCATATCTCGGCGCAGTTGACCGAATCCTTTGTAGCGGTTGTGATGGGATCGTCGTGGGACTCCAAGGACTGGGTCTTCGAAGGATATCGCCAACTGGTTGAAAGTATCCTGGAGTCCGGGGAGATAGGGGTTGTGCTTTTGGGGGACCGATCCCAAACCGAACCAGCCGAACAGTTAACACGTATAATCAGACATCCAAAACTGGTCGATCTGGTCGGAAAAACTTCTCTTCTGGAATTAACTGCCATTCTAAAAGCCGCTCGGACAGCCGTGGGACCGGACTCCGGTCCCGGCCACCTGGCCGGTGCGGTGAAAACGCCTTATGTCTCGCTCTTTGGTCCCACCGATCCAACGCTAACTGCCCCTTATGGAAGCGAACACCTCGTCGTACAGGTCAAACCCGAATGCAGCCCCTGTTATAAAAGAAAATGCCCTATACCAGACCGCTGGTGCATGCGCCAAATAGAGGCGGGGGTGGTAAAAGCAAAAATTGATCAGGCACTGCTGACATCGACATGCGAAAGGTTTGACACCGTGTAATCTTTCCGCTTTCGAGATTCTTTTTCAGTGAGCATTGAGAAGCAGAAACCCAGATACGCACAAAAAAATAAGATTGGCAGCCCAGGCAGCCACCAGCGGGGGAACCATTTCAGCATACCCCAAGGATATACAAAAACCATTGAAAATCCAGTAGAGAAAGGCAACTCCCAATCCATATGTAATACTCACCGGCAACCCCTCGCGCAACTTGCCGCGCAGAGCAAGTGCAGCGCCTAACACGCTGAGAAAAATGCAAACAAAAGGGGTTGCAATTTTGCATTGATAGTCGACCCGATAACGGGTTGCACTATACCCTTCCTGCTCGACCTTGTCGATATATCGCCCCAGTTCAGCCAGCCCCATTTCATCGGATCGTTTGGCGGCCTGGGCCAGGTCGTCCGGGTTGAGTTCAATGTTGGCAACCCATTGCTTGTGCATCGTTACACGCTGTACATCGTCCCCGTCCTGAAAATCCTGCTGCATTACGTTATCAAGCCGCCAGTGTTGATTTGCAAAGCGGCCTGACCGTGCATCAATCCGTTGGACAAGCCGAAAGGCTTCATCGAAAGTGAAAAGCGTGATCCCTGTGACCCGCTTTTGTTGAGGCGCATACCTTGAAATGTGAATAATCTGTTTTGCGGAACGCATCCAGATATCATTCATTTTCGTTGCGTAAATATTTTTTTTGCGCACCTCATGAAGCCAGATGCGGTTGGCTTTATCCATCAGGTGGGGCATAACGAATTCGGCCACCAAGAACATAAGGCCGCAAAACAGAACACCCAACGTAAAAGTAGGCTGCACGAGCCGCATTTTACCGATTCCGCAGCTTTTCAGGGCAATCACCTCATGATTTTTGCTCATCAGTCCCAAAGCGATGAGAATAGAGAGCAGAAACCCGACGGGAGCGATCTGGACAAAAATGAATGGCAGCTTGTACAGTAAATAGACAACGCACCTTATGGCCGGGATGCCAGCCTCCATGAAATTATCGATCTTTTCAATGAAATCAATGGCCAAATAGATGCTAAGCACTGCCGCCAATACGATAAAAAAGCTTTTTAAAATTTCACGGGTTACATAACGGTAAAGTATTGTCATTGCTTTGCCAAACGCCGGGCGACGCCGCTGATCAGTGTTCCAAACCAGAAAAAATCAACCGATTTCTCTCTGGTCGCCCTTGAAAGTAGAAAGATAGCAAATCCACCAAGCACAGCATTGGGCATCCACATGCCAACCACGGGGGGGTAGTACCCGTTTTCACCCATGGTGGTGCCGACTGACAAAAGGATGTAGTAAAATAAGAAAAAGAACAGGCCAAGGCCGATGCCAAAGGATTTTTTTGAGTGGCGGTTCTGGATACCAAGCGGTACAGCCAAAAGTCCCATCGCCAGGCAGGCGAATGGGATGGAGAACTTGCGGTGATATTTGATCAGTGCCCGCCTGTAGCCGCTGCCTTTCTTTTGTTGGCGCTGCAAGTAGGCCCGCAGTTCTTTGAGCATCATTTCATTAATCCGTTTTTTCGAGATATTCACCGCGGACATGGCACCTTTGAGATCCAGCCGGATATCGTAGGTTTTGAAGTGGATGGTGTACGATGATTGCTTCACCGGATCCACCTGGCTGATCATGCCGTCGAACAGCCGCAACTGGTAGAGCATTTTTTCCGGTTCGCCAAAGAGTTCGCCGGTCCGCGCAACCACCGTATTCGCGGCACCGCCTGCACGGCTGTCCTCGATGAGCACCTGCTGCAAATGGCCGCTCTGCGGCTCAATGCGGTTAACGTAAATCATCACATCCTTGAAACTATCGTTAAATGTCCGCTCTTTCAAGCTAACGTTCAGGTTTGCCGTAGCGACCTCGAACAGCAGCGTTTTGAACCGATGGGCCCCCATGGGCACACCGGCAATGGTCATGCAGCCGGTCAACAGGGTACCCACCAGGCTGAAAGCCAGAACCGGCGGCAGCAGTCGGTAGATACTCACCCCGCCGGCCTTGAGAGCCATAATCTCGTTATCGCTGGACATCCGCAATAATGCCAGAAGAACCGCCATCATGACGGACATGGGAATGACATACTGCAGAAAGTAAGGCATGGTATAAATCAGCATGAGGCACACCGGCCCGATGCCGACATTGTGATTGACGATCATGTCGGTGATGTCGAGAATCTGTTTCATCAGGAAGATGAAGGAGAAAAAAGCCATATTGATAAAAAAAGGCGGCAGCATCTCCAAAAACAGATAGCGGAAGAGGATGGAAAATGGGTTAATCACAATATATCTTTATCGTGCAAGTTTCTCTCAATCCGGAAAGTATCCCGCCAATCATCATCGGCAGCCCGATTCACAAACAGTTTTTAATCCTAAAGGATCTCGAAGGAAAAGGAAACGAAAAAAATGTGGGAATTCAGATCAGATAGCTCACCACCGCCTCGGCCGCCCGCTCGCCGTCCACGGCGCAGGAAACGATACCGCCGGCATACCCGGCCCCCTCGCCGCAGGGAAACAGCCCGTCCAGGTCGATGTGCTGCAATGTCTGCGGATGTCGCGGAATTCTGACCGGCGACGAGGTTCGCGATTCCACCCCCACGACCACCGCGTCGTTGGTGAGAAAACCTTTCAACCGTCGATCAAAAGCTTTGAATCCGGCCTGCAAACGACGGCCAATGGGCGCGGGAAGCCAAGCGGAAAGCGGTGAGGCCGTCACCCCTGGCGGGTAGGAGCACTTCGGCAGCGTGCTGGAGGGCCTGCCGGCAACAAAATCGGCCAGGCGCTGGGCCGGCGCCACTACTCCGCCACCGCCATTCTGAAAAGCCAGCCTTTCAAGGGTCTCCTGGTAATCCAGCCCGGCCAGCGGGCCTCCGGACGTCAGCCCGGGAATGTCGTCCAGGGTGATCTCCACCACGATACCGGCATTGGCAAACGGCGAATTGCGTTTGGCGAAAGACATGCCATTGACCACCAGGCGATCGGGTTCGGTGGACGCCGGCACGATAAACCCGCCGGGACACATGCAGAAGCTGTATACCCCGCGGCCGTCCACCTGTTGGACCAGACGGTAGGCGGCGGCCGGCAGATGATCGCCCCGGGGCTGGCCGTGGTACTGGATGCGGTCAATGAGCTCCTGGGGGTGTTCCACGCGCACGCCCATGGCAAAGGCCTTGGCTTCCAGCGCAATTCCCTGGCGCAAAAGCATGCCGTAAACATCCCGGGCACTGTGACCGGTGGCCAAAATGACCGCCCGGGCCGCCAGACGGCCGCCATCCCTAAGAACAGCTCCAGCGATCCGCCCACCTATGATGGTCAGTCCCACCACCGCCTGCTGAAAGTGGATCTCGCCGCCATGTCGGAGGATCGTTTCGCGCATGGCCTGCACAATGCCGGGCAGCCGGTTGGAGCCGATGTGGGCATGGGCCTCGTAAAGGATCGCGGCATCGGCACCGTGCTGGTAAAATCGCTGCAGAACGCGTTTATGATCACCCCGCTTTTTGGATCGGGTGTAGAGCTTGCCGTCGGAGAAGGTTCCCGCGCCGCCCTCGCCAAAGGCGTAATTGGAGTCGCTGTCCAGAATACCGCGTCGGTTCAGCGCGGCCACATCCCGGCGACGCGGACCCACCGGTTTGCCCCGCTCGACGACCACCGGTTTGAGGCCCAACTCGAGCAGCCGCAGGGCGGCGAACAACCCCGCAGGCCCGGCCCCGACAATGAGCACTGGTTCAGCGGTCGCCACATTCCGGTATTGAAATACGGGACACTGCGCATCCATGGGCTCATTGTCATCGTATACACTGAGTCCGAGGTTGACCCGGATGGGACGCTTTCTGGCGTCAATGGATCGCCGCGTGAACACGATCCGGTCTGCTGCGACCGGATGGCCCAGCTTACGCCTGGCTGACCGACGGATCGTGTCCAAATCCGCCGCCTCGGCGGGTGACAGCACCAGCGTGATCGCCTCCGGCATGCGGATCAGCCTTTCAGCCGCTGCCGGTTGTGCTCGTAGCGCATCTGCAGAATCTCAACCATCAGGGCAAAGCCCATGGGCAAATAGATATAGGCCTTGGGCACATGCTTGTGTAGCCCCTCCATAAAAATGGTCACGCCGATGGTAATCAGAAATGAGAGCGCCAGAATCTTCTCCATCAATATGGCATCACATAGACGGCACCCATTTCATGCATGGGTACCCCCTCCCTTTTTGTTTCCTGGCACCACTTGACCGTACAAAAACCCATTGATCTCAGCAGGCACTGACCACCCGGCGGCAATTGGCGGTAGTTTTCACCGGAGGCCCGGACGATCACCGTTGTTCCCGGCGTGACCGGCCGATAACTGAAGAAACTGATACCCTGCTCACTGAAGTTAATCAGGCTGCCTTGGATATGTCTGGCATTTGCATGGGTGTGGAGTAACGTGAGTTGACCGTCTCCCCGATGACGTACGAAATTTCGTTTTTCCCGCAATTGTGGCATTCTATACCCTTTCCGGGGTTAGCCCCCATCCATTTCCATCCGTAAGCCTTTCATCCAGCAGGGGAAATGGAATTAGGGGGATCGTTTCTTCGGTCACTGATGGGCAAAGTATTTTTTGGGCCATCTTCCCATTCAGGCATCAATCGGGTAATGGGACTAGCCGGTAATACGAATTGATCCTGTTGGCGTACGACGCCCTGTTTTTCGAACAAAGTATGACGATTGGTGAACCCGGACGGTGGTGCAGAAACGTGCAATTCGAGAAGGATTAAAGGATTTCAGCAAGCATGAAACAACAGATCGGCGTTGGAAACGTTTAAATCAAAAAGGTACCGTCATGATTGATGATAATATATCGACTGGCGGTATGGGTCAAGCCATTTTGTAAAATGTCTACCCGGAAATGGGCACTTTTTTTGTTTAAATTTGGCGGCACCGGGATCGTCAGCCGCGATTGCGACCCCGGTGCAGTCGGCGGGTTCGTTGAACCGTAATCGTTTGCGTGACAATAAAAACCATTTCAACCCACGCCATCCGTCTCCGCTCAGGCCGACATGGATTCACTGGCGGCCACTGCACGATACAAGGGAATGAGACTCTCGAACAAACTGGCCAGTTCCGTGACGATCGCCTTTTCCTTTCCAATTGCTGCCGATTTTTCCAGACGTTTTTCGATTCTCAAATCAACGGGGCTGTTTTCCGCTGCAGACGACAAAAAATGACAAAGGCCATCAATGGCCGTCGCATCGCCGTCACCTTGATGATGGCTCCATGCACCCTCACAGGCTTCTATTGTACCGGTAAAAGCCTTTCCCGTCAGGTCGCAGACCACCAGCTGCAAAGAGGTACAAAGCTCTCTCAGCCAATCTTCATTTTCCGTTTTACCCAGCCACGTCATTAACGCCTGCCAATCGCCTTTATCGCTCACTGCCGCATCCACGCTACGCGGAAGATGAAACCCGAAGCAAAGCTGTTTGGGTTCCAGCCGGGCATAGAATTTCGCCTGAAGCGGCAAATCCGACTGTTTTTGTCTTTTCATATCCAACCAATGGACCTCGGGTTTGCGCATGACCGCCCATGAGTTGAATTTGAATTCGCCCCCCTTCATCTGGCGGGCCAGCGATCCCCCCAGTTGCCCCCTTCCCCGCCAGGTGGTGCGGGTCACTGAATCGGAAAAGTCACCATCCACAACCCCCTCAAACGGTTTGGCCGCGCTTGCCCCCCCACCTTTCGCTTTTTTGGTACGGGCAGCTTTTTGTGCATCCTCCAGTTCCTGCTCATGGCGCATTCTTTCGATGATACGCTGCTGCAGGGCGATGGGTGTAGAGACTTCTTCCCCGTCTTCCCAACGGATATCCATAGAGTCCCTATGGATAGCAATCACTTCAAAAACGCCTTTCATGTTTTCATACTTTTCACCGACTTCAAAATGGACATGCTCTGTCATACGGTTCTCCTTATCAGATAATTCCCGGGCAGCAGGTAAACGGCCAACGTACACGCGCAGCAGAGGCCCGGGATGAAAGGGCCATCCCCCTTTGCGTGTCCGTCTGTCCCATGGTTAAAATTTCTTTACACCCAAACGAAACAGT
The DNA here is from genome assembly GCF_009689005.1 of Desulfosarcina ovata subsp. ovata. Classification (NCBI taxonomy): domain Bacteria; kingdom Pseudomonadati; phylum Thermodesulfobacteriota; class Desulfobacteria; order Desulfobacterales; family Desulfosarcinaceae; genus Desulfosarcina; species Desulfosarcina ovata. The sequence goes on from NZ_AP021879.1 coordinate 1,120,632, forward strand.
CAGAAGGCATGAACAAATCTTAAGGCAAGGAAATTGACCATGGCCGTTTTCACAGCATTCGTCTTTTTTCCGCCATGTTTATAACGGAAAAAAATGGTCTCGCCCCACAGACCGCACCGGATATGATTCAATCAGGTGAAAATATGGTATAACTTTATCGGGTGCCCGAACGTTTGTCAAATTGCCCTTAAAACGGCGGGAACAATATAAAATAACGCCGATACGGCCATTTTCAAGCCGCGCCGGCGTTATTCACTGGAATCGTCAAGCAAAGGCAGGTTGAAGAAACGGCGCAATCCTGGCCCTAACCATGCCTACTTGCAGGGGCCGGTCCGTTTTCCGCTCATTTTGGTGATCATTACCATCCCCATGGTCTCCGTCTTCATCTCGCCATCAAAACGGTCGCCATGGTAAGTGATTTTGCCCTTGCCGGTCATCGCCCCCCCTTGCGTATTACATTGCATCGTCCATGACACCGTGCTACCAACCGTCTGCATATCCGTGATCGTGCAGTCCTCCTGGCCGGGCGAACTGCTTTGGGGCACGGCATTTTCCTTGGTGATACACTGGGAAAAAGTGACCGGCGGAACGGTCATGCCCTGCATGTTGACCTGGGATGTAATTTCCCACATGCCATCCTGCAGATCGATCTCAGTCCCGGCATGGGCAAGCGTGCCGCCGACCACCACCACCCAACCTAGAAAAGCCACCACCATCAGCGTTCTCGACATCATTGATTTCCTCCCTTTTTTTGATTTTATCCTCTCAAGATACCCCGCATCACCGCGTCTGCCCGTGCAGTCCCCGTAAGGACCATGGCGGATGCGAGTTCTCCTGTTTTTTTAAGCCACTGTAAAAAAAATCGCTGGCCGTGTGACCGGATCTGTCACAACCGGGTGCTAATCTGTCAACCATACCAACAAAAACCCCTTAACCAGGAGGACGATCATGCGCAAACACGAACTGACCAGCCGCTACCATGATTTTTTCGAGTATTTCGGAAACACCGAGATCCAGCGCATCCGGCAACGGGCCGGCCGGACCCTGCGGAGGGACTGGATCATTTTCGACACGGTTGAAGAAGCCATGGATTTTTTCAACAGCCGATGCGGTGAATTCGTGGGCTATTATGCGTAATCCGGTCCCATGGAAGGAAAAACCGCCGGCGGTTCAGGCATTTGAATCGGCATCCCCAAGCACTCATTGGCGCATGCAATGCCCTGGACCGCCGCTTCCCTGCCATTGATGAATACGGCGTTGATCCGGCGCTCTGACCGGCGTTCCCGCCACGAAGGTGAGCCGGCGGGCGGCTACAGCCGCCAATAGGTAATGTTGTGGTCACCCGCCGCCCGGGGGTCAAAGGCGCTTTTGACATCCACCACCACCGGCCGCCCATTGCCGCACAGTTCGGCCAGGCCGGCCAGGCCCATCTCCCGGTAGGTCTGGTGGGCAACGGCCACCACCAGGGCATCCACGCCGTTCAAAGCGTCCAGCAACTTCAGGTCGACACCGTAGTAGGCCTGAGCCTCTTCCGGGTCGGCCAGGGGATCATGGACCAGCACCTCGATTCCGTAATCCTCCAACTCGGCGATGATATCCGTAACGCGGGTGTTGCGCAGGTCGGGAACGTCCTCCTTGAAGGTGATCCCCAGCACGCCCACCCGGGTGTGATTGATCTGCTTGCCTTCCTGAATCATCAGCTTGACCACCCGTTCGGCCACGTATTTGCCCATGCCGTCGTTGATGCGTCGGCCGGCCAGAATCATCTCGGGATGATAGCCGATGGATTCGGCCTTGAAGGTCAGGTAGTAAGGATCGACCCCGATACAATGCCCCCCCACCAGTCCGGGTCGGAAGGGCAGAAAGTTCCATTTGGTGCCGGCCGCCTCCAGCACCGCCATGGTGTCTATGCCCATGATGTCAAAAATCATGGCCAACTCGTTCATCAGGGCAATGTTCAGATCCCGCTGGGTGTTTTCGATCACCTTGGCGGCCTCGGCGACCTTGAGGCTCGGTGCCACATGGATGCCGGCCTTGACCACGCTGCCGTAGACCTTTTCCAGCAGGCGGGCCGTGGCGTCGTCCGATCCGGAAACGATTTTGAGGATCTTGTCCACGGTGTGCACCTTGTCTCCGGGGTTGATCCGCTCCGGAGAGTAGCCCGCGGTAAAGTCCCGGCCGAAAACCAGGCCGGAGTTTTTTTCCAGAATCGGCACACACACCTCTTCGGTCGCCCCAGGATAAACCGTTGACTCGAAGACCACACAGCTGCCCTTGGCCAGGTGCTGTCCGGCGATCTCGGATGCACTGCGCAGGGGCGTCAGATCGGGAATGCGGTACTGGTCGATGGGCGTGGGCACGGCCACGATGATCAGACGGCACGTACTCAGGGTCTCGGGATCGTTGGTGTAGATGACCGAGGCAGTCGCCATTTCCGCATCGCTCACCTCCAGGGTCCGGTCCCTGCCGGCCTTGAGTTCATCGATGCGGCTGGCCTTGTAGTCGTACCCCACCACGCTAAAATGCCGGGAGAGGTGAACGGCCAGGGGCAGCCCCACGTAGCCCAGTCCCACCACGGCGATCTTCTCTTTTTTTTCCGATAGTCCCTCAAACGTCAACATTCCTGATATCTCCTCACCGTTGTAGCGGTTTTTTCACCGTCTCTATTTTTCGGCAGCATTCGGATCGGCGTGCGGATGCGGTATGCACACATACCGCATGGTCTGCTTCATCCTATCGGCAGGCCGCGGCATCTCTTGAGCGCTAAACCGGTTTGTGCCAATATAGCGTATATCCATCCGGGATGAAAGCGAAATACGGTTAGGCGGGCAGCATGAAGGGGATCACTGGTGGCCCACGAAAAACGGTCTGAAGTCACGTTCCGGCCGCTTGAGGGCTGTGTCGATCTCGCCCAGCAGCCGATTGCGGCATTCGGGCAGGCGGCCGTCAAGATTAATGTAGTTGGTGTAGTGATCGCTGGTCAGTTGCGCGTCGGCATCGAGATGCCCGATCAGCAAGGCCGCCTCCCGAAGCACCCCATGGGGGCCCAGCATCTGGAACCTGCCGTTTTCGACCATCTGCAGCAGCGGAGTATGGATCTTGGGCACGAAGGTGCGCAAGCGGATAAAATCGGGAACGATGCGGCTCAGCACATCGGCGGTCGAGGTAGCGTGGGAAACGCTGCCGGCAACCCCGCCGATTCCCAGGATCACGTACAGGCTCAGTTCGATGCCGGCGGCCAGGGTCCACTGGCCGGCCTCGATCTGCTCGGCCGCGGTCGTTCCCTTGCGGATGGCCTTTAAAATGGCGTCGTTGCCGGATTCGAGACCCACATGGATACGGGTCAGACCGGCATCGGCCAGCTGCTGCAATCCGTGCAGCCCTTTCTTATGAATGTACTGGCTGGATCCGTAAACGGTGATCCGTTCCAGGTGCGGGAAAACCTTGCGCGCGTGCCGGCAGATCCGGCACAGCGCATCGGTGGGCATGGCGATGGTGTTGCCCGCCGGGAAAAATAGAGTTCTCACCTCACCGCCGGACCGTTCGGCCGCCTCGTCCAGGTCGCGGACAATATCGGCCACCGGCCGCACCCGATAGCGCGGCCCGCCTTTATAGACCATACAGAAAGTGCAACGATTGTGCGGGCAACCGACGGTAGCCTGGACCAGCAGCGAATCCGCCTCGCTGGGCGGCCGATAGATGGGGCCTTCGTAATGCATCAATGGTTACCTCAGGTTTAGCTGATCTAACAGCCGTTTCCGCTCTCCCGGGTCCAGGTGCCGCCAGGCACCCCGCTTGAGTCCGCCCAGTTTCAGGGCCGCCACCCGGATCCGGTGAAGGCGCACGACCCGGTTGCCAAGCGTTTGTACCATGCGACGGATCTGGCGGTTCCTTCCCTCCATCAGAACGATACGGAACCGTTTGGCGGACAGACGCCGCACCCGGGCCGGCCGCGTCACCCTCGCGCCAAGCAAAACGCCCTCCGCCATGGACCGCAGGGCATCGTCGCCAATGGGCCGCTGCACCGTCACATCGTACTCTTTTTCGTGATCGAAGGAGGGATGCGAGAGGCGGTGATGAATCCGCCCGTCGTTGGTCAACAGCAGCAGGCCCGTGGACCCCTTGTCCAGACGGCCAACCGGGAACAGGCGGTCCGGAAGGTCCACCAGGTCCGTAACCACCGGTTCGCCCCGGTGTTTGCAGCTGGTCACCACCCCTTGGGGCTTGTTGAGCATCACATAGATGTGCCGCTGCGTCCGGGTCACGGCAGAGCCATCGAGACGCACCACATCGTTGTCCGGATCGATCCGCGTGCCGAGTGTGGTGACCACCTTGCCGTTGACGCTCACCCGTCCGGCAAGGATATGGCCCTCCCCCTGGCGCCGGGAGCAGGCACCGGCCTCGGAAAGAAATTTCTGCAGCCGCACCCGTGTCATGATAATGGGTTCCCATGTCCCTTCAGGAGCGGTAGTCAGCGTTGATCTTCACGTAATCCAGGGAGAAGTCGCAGGTCAGCATGCCGGCCGTCCCCTCCCCCAGGTTGAGATCGAGGGTCACGGAAAATTCCGGCTGTTTGAGCACGGCGGTGGCCTTTGCCTCGGCCTCGTCGCCACATCCCGTGCCGCCTTTGGTCATCTGAACGTCATCAAAATAGAGATCCAGGCGATCCGGATCCAGTTCCACGCCGGCACGCCCGGCGGCGGCGAAAATCCGCCCCCAGTTGGCGTCCTGGCCGAAAAATGCGGTTTTCACCAACGGAGAATGAGATATCGTATCAGCAATGCGCCAGGCATCATCGTTTGAACGGGCTCCGCGCACGGTGAGATCCACCACCTTGGTGACCCCCTCGCCGTCCCGGACCATCTGACGGGCGAGATCCATCAACAGATCGTCCAGCTGCTGCTGAAAGCTCGCCTTTGCCTCGATCGTGTCAATTTTAACGTCTGATGCGCCGTTGGCCATCAAAATCACCGTATCGTTGGTACTGGTGTCTCCATCGATGGTGATGCGGTTGAAGGAAAGATCCACGGATCGTTTCAGAGCGGCCTGCAGGTCATCAAGGGCCACGTCGGCATCGGTACAGGCGAAGCAGAGCATGGTGGCCATGTCCGGCCGGATCATGCCGGCGCCCTTGGCCACGGCAACGATCCGGTACGGCGCGCCATTCACGACCGCTTCACGGACACCCGCTTTTGGACGCGTATCCGTGGTCATGATCGCACGGGCCAGATCCAAAATGCCGTCTTCATCCAGCGCACCGACCAGCACGGGCACGGCCGCAGCCACCTTCTGGTTGGGAAACGGCGCGCCGATCACCCCGGTGGAGGCGGCCAGCACCTGCTCGTCAGGCACGTTCAACGCGTGGGCAGCGGCAGCGGTCATGGCAATGGCCGCCGCCATTCCCTCGGAACCGTTGGCGCAGTTGGCATTGCCGGCATTGGCGATAACCGCCCGGGCCATGCCGGTCTTGACCCGCTCCCGATTCAACTTTACGGGTGCGGCCAGAATCCGGTTTTTGGTAAAGACCGCCGCCACCCGGGCCGGTCGGTCGGAAACCAGAAGGCCCAGATCGAGATCGCCGTTCTTCTTGATACCGGCGGCAACACCACCGGCCCGAAAACCTTTACACTTCAATGGGACCATCCCCCCATCCTCTATCTGTTTAGCGTTAATCCGATTGTTGCGGGTTGTTCGTTCCGGTGGGTACCGGTAGCATCTTCATGGCCCAATTGCCCGCCGTTGTCAATCGGGGAAACGCGCCTCTTGACTTGCAAACCGCCGCCAGATGGCATAAAACGCCTTTGCTTTCAAGTTCATACCGGCCAGGTGACGGGACGACTCGCCTCCCTGCCCCAATCAACGGAAAGAATGGCATGCCCCAGGACAACCCCATATGTGAACACTGCCATCACCCCCTGCAGCTGAAACGGACATGACAGTCGGTATCGTTTCGCTGCACGGGTTGCGGCGCCGAATATCCCCTGGCCCAATTCATCCACCTGATGGATGAAGCCATGGAACGGGAACTGGCCAGTTTCCGCTGTGACAGGATTTAGCCACGCATGATCATCCTCAACAACATTTTTCCGGTCTTTGCCCTCATCGGTCTCGGTGCCGCACTCCGGCACATGCATCTGACCGGCGAAAAATTCCTGAAAACATCCGATCGGCTGGTTTACTATATTTTCTTTCCCATGTTGCTTTTCTGGAAGATCGGCGGCTCGCCCTCCGTGGACCGGGGGGCGGTCGACCTGATCACCGCTGCCATTGCTGCGGTTGCCACGGTTTACCTGATCAGTGCCATCTGCCTGAAACTGTTCCGCGTATCCCGTTTTGCCGCGGGCTCCTTTTCACAGAGCTGTTACCGTTTCAACACCTATGTCGGCATGGCCGTGATCATGAATGTGCTGGGCGAAACCGGGGTATCGCGTTTCGGAATTCTCATCGGATTCATTATCCCTTTCATCAATGTACTGGCCGTCTCCACCCTGATCTGGTTCGCCGGACGGGCCATTACCATTCGCGAGCGGCTGCGCATCACCCTGCGCGCCCTGGTTTCGAATCCGCTGATCATCGGTTGCCTGGCCGGCATGGCCTACGCCCGGTTCATCGGGGTGCTTCCGGTTTTCCTGAACAACACCCTGCGCCTGGCCGCCATGGTGACCCTGCCCCTGGCGCTTCTCTCCATCGGCGGCACCCTGACCTTGAAAAACATCAGAGAGCATTTCAATCCGGCGCTTCTGGGTTGCACGATCAAACTCGCAATCCTGCCGTGGGTGGGCTATGCGTTCCTGACGGCAGTCAGCGCTTCCCCGCTCTCCGTTCAGGTGGGCATGCTCTTTTTCTCTCTCCCCACTTCTCCAGCCATCGTTGTGCTCTCTTCCCAGCTGAACAGCGACACGCAATTCGCCTCTACCGCCATCGTTCTCTCCACGCTGCTCTCCTTCTTCTCCATGAGCGCCGTGCTCCTGATATTCCTGCATTGAGGAGATGCGCATGTCCCCAAAAGGTGGCCAACGGACATTCAGACTGACCATCGAATACGATGGTTCAGACTTTCACGGTTGGCAGCGGCAAAAAAACGACCGTACCGTTCAAGAGACCCTTGAATCGGCGCTCGGCATTATGACCCGCGAGAAGATCGTCGTCATCGGATCGGGACGCACCGACGCCGGTGTTCATGCCTGCGGCCAAGTGGCCAGCTTCAAAACCACATCGAGCCTGAATGCCGGAACCTTTTTTAAAGGTCTCAACAGCCTGCTACCCGATGATGTGGTCATCCTCGCCTGCGATCCAATGCCGCTGGATTTTCATGCACGCTTCGACGTCACGCGCAAACACTATCGTTACTACATCCTTAATCGCCCCCTGGCGCTGGCCATCGGGCGGCAGTTTGTCTGGCACATCCGCAAAAGGCTGGACATTGCCGCCATGCAACAGGCCGCAGCGGTTTTTCCGGGTACCCACGATTTCAAGGCCTTCGAAGGAAGCGGCAGTCCCAGGGCGCACACCGTTCGCACCGTTACCCGGGCGGAGCTTACGTCCACCGGAGAGGGCGATCTGCGTTTCGATATCGAAGCCAATGGTTTTCTGCGTTTTATGGTGAGAAACATTGTCGGCACATTGGTCGAAGTCGGTCTGGGGAAAATTGCGCCGGCACAGGTGGAAAGGATCCTCGCATCAAAGGACCGGTCCCGGGCCGGTGCCACGGCACCGCCCCAAGGCCTGTTTTTAATGCAAGTCATCTACTGATGAACGTGAAAAATGGGTCCGGAACCTATTGCGCCAGCCGCGCCCGGCGCCGGGATTTCATCTCTTCCACCTTTTGATTGTAAAAGGCGATCACCTCGCGCCGGTTGAGCATTCCCAAGAGGATGCCATGATCGTCGGCACGGACCACCGGCAGACTGTCGATATTGCGGGTGGTGAATTTTTTAAGGACGGCATTGAGATCTTCTTCCGGAGTGGTGACGATGATCTCCGACGTCCCCACATCCTTCATCACCACCAGGCGTTCGATTTCCGGTGCGAAAAGAACGCCGCGGATATCATTTACCGAAAAGATTCCCACCAGCCGCTGATCGCCATCCACCACCGGAAAATAGTGCTGCTTGGTTTCGGAGAAATAGCGTTTGAATTCCATGAACGGCATTTCCTGGGGAATCAGGGTTACTTTCTGAACCAGCGGCATCAGATCTTCAACCGGAATGGCCTGCAAAATATCCACAAAAAAATCACCGGCGTGGGCCGGCGAGTCCACCTTGCTCTGGACCTGGCAGTTGAAAATGGTCCACCGTCGCGAAGCCGTGTAGGCAACGGAACAGACCAGCAGGCTGGGCAGCAGCAGGTGGTAGGAATTGGTCATTTCGCTCACAAAAATGATCGTTGAAATGGGAGTGTTGGAAACGGCCGTGAAAAATCCGGCCATGCCCACCACCACGAAGGCCCCGGGCTGGGTCACCACGGTGGGCATGATAGCATGAAAAATCTGTCCCACGACCCCCCCCATGGCACCACCGACCACGATGGATGGCCCAAAGACCCCGCCGCTGCCCCCCGAACCGATGGAAAACGAAGTGGTCAGCACCTTGCCCAGGGCCAGGCTGAGCAGAAAGGGGATGGTCAACTCGTTGTTGATGGCCATCTGAGCAAAACCGTATCCAAAAGCCAGGGTGTGGGGCAGAAAAAAACCGACAATACCGGTAAGCAGGCCCCCAATGGCCGGCTTGATGTGGTTGGGAATCTTGCGGATGGATTCGAAAACGTGAATCGTGCCGTAAAATGCCTTGATGTAGAACACGCCGGTGCCCACCAGCACCAGCGCCAGGACCAGGTAGGGCCCCAGTTCCATCGGATTACGGAATTTGAACGGCGGTGAATCGAACAGGGATCCCCAGCCGAACACCAGGCAAAAGACGCAGTAGGCCACCACCGATGAGATCCCAGCGGGGATAATCACTTCCGACTCGAAGTCAGGATCCCGGTAGAGCACCTCGGCGGCGAACAGCGCTCCGGCCAGGGGCGCCCGGAAAATGCTGCCCACACCGGCCCCGATTCCGGCAGCCATCATGATGCGCCGCTCACGGTCGGAAAGCTTCAAGGTGGTTGCCAGAAAAGAGCCGAACCCCGCACCGATCTGAGCGATGGGCCCCTCCCGGCCGCCGGACCCGCCTGTGGTCAGGGTAATGGCAGAGGCGATGGTTTTGATGATCGGCACGCGGTTGCGGATAAAGCCGCCTTTGTGGTGATAGGCCCGAATGGCCGCATCGGTTCCGTGCCCCTCGGCCTCGGGAGCGAAGGTGTAAACCAACCAACCGCTGAAGATTCCGCCGATGGCGGGCAGAAAAAGCAGCATCCAGCGGTTGAACGGTGTTGCGGTGAGGGGTAACAGGTGATGTTCACCGGCAGGTGGCGGCGGCCGATAGCCGGCCGCCATATCCAGAAAATAATGGATCCCGATCTGGCACAGATAGTGAAAGGCGACCGATCCGAGTCCGGCAATCAAACCGATCGCGATGAAATAAACCGACCAACGGGTCGCCTGGGCAACCCTCAAATGCGATAGTTTCGCCTTGATGCGACCGGCCGTTCCCTTTTTCTGGTCTGTTGGGCCCATCATCTACTGGCTGTTTTCCAGTTCTTTGATCCCCTGATAAATCGTATCGAACAGTTTTTCGACATCCGCCGCCTCCATGCAAGAAAAGGCGATCCGCAAATTGGCACGCCCCAGGGATATCAATCCGACCCCATAGCGATCGAGCAGATGGACCCGAAGCGTTTCCGCATCCACGGTTTTCAGCCGGATACACATGAAGTAGCCTGAATTAAACGGATAGACATCCCAGGCCGCGGCGTACTTCGGATCCTTGGAGACGGTTTTGACCCGCCTGGCCCGGTCCATGAGGATGTTGAACTTTTCCTGCCGCTCATCCCGGTTTTTCTCATCCTGCATGGAGTTGAGCAAAATGGTCTGGCTCAGATGGGACGCATTGGAAATGGTCCCCCGGATACACCCGGCCGTTTTCCGTTCCAGCGCATCGAAAAGCGCCGCGGGATCGCCGGCAAACGTTCCACCGTAAGTGATGAATCCGACGCGCAGGCCCCATACATAATTTTCCTTGGTGGCACCATCCAGCTTGACGGCCAGGATGCCGGGATGCGCGCCACACAGGCGTGCAAAGATCGACTCCTTGATGGTTTCGGGCTCATAAAAAAGGCCGAAGTAGGCATCGTCGGTAACCGCCACAATAAAGGTTCCCGATGCCGCAACGTCTTTCAGAATATTGACAACGCCGTCGGCTTCCGTCTCGCTGAGCGTATATCCGGTCGGGTTGTGGGGAAAATTGAGAACCACGGTAATCTTCCGGTTGTCAGCCGCCTCTTGGCGCACCGCCTGTTCGAAGGCGGCCAGATTGAATCGCCCCCCGTCGGTAAACAGTTCGTAATGACGGATGCGGGCACCCCTCCGAACGGAAAAGATCATGCTGTAATTGCCCCACATCATCTCGGGCAGAATAATTACATCGTCGGCATTGGTCCAGACATCGGCAAAGGTGGCGATGCCGTGGGTAATTCCGCAAGTCACCACCGGCAGGCTCACCGGTTTTCCAGCCAGGGATGAATTTTTTTCAACCATCTCTTCACGCCACGCATTTCTAAGAGCCGCAACTCCGAAGGAAGAGGCATAGGTCAGGGACTGGCTGGGCCGGATGGTAGGAATGGAAGCCATGACGCTGTCGAAGCGCATGGTCCGACCGCCCTCTTTGGCGATACCGATGGTAGCGTTGATGGTGTACGCTTTTTCCTTGGCTTCAGCACTCTGGCTGAGGATGCCTTTAGGGAAAAAGAGTCTTTTCCCCACGTCGGAAAGCATATCGTAAACATGGGGGGCGGCAGCTTTGATGGTCTGATTGAGTTGCTCAGCGAGAGGATTCATGGGCTCCTGTCCTCATAAAATAAACCTTTTAGAAATAATAAGCTGGCTATTTACTTGTTGTCGAGGATAAAAGTCAAGGGAAAAGCACTATAAAAATCAGCAAGATGCATGTTTCCGTGATGCTTTTCAAATCCGCACCGAAACGATGCGCCAGCGTAAAAACCCCGCATCATCCATCAAGATGGCGGGGTTAAAAAAAACTTGTCGTACGGCCAGAGAAACCTATTTTCGGGAACGCTTGGAGGCCTTCAACGGGTTGATCTTCTGCGCCGTTTCTGACATGCTCGTGGAAACATGGGTCGCCAAATTACAATTTCCGTTCTTCCACTTGATCGTCGGTTCGGGACAGGCTGAGCAGTACCAGCCAGAAGCGATCTCCAGTGTTCGGTTACACCCCTTGCACTGTTCGACGATCTCATAGCAAACGCCGCCTTTATATCCGCAACCCTTGGCTGTCATGAAGCCACATTCCATGCCTTTACGAATGGTTGTGCATTTCATCGTTAACACCTCCCAAATATGATCTAAGCAAACAAAAAGGCCAAAGACAACGGATCCTTCGGCCTTTTAAAAATCCAGAGATTTATAGTAACGCCAATTAAAATTGTCAAGCATTTTTTAGTCTTCAGCAGAGGCATGCTGGTACACATGCACATCCCGCTGGGGAAATGGAATGCATACCCCGTTCGCATCAAACGACTTCTTGATTTTCTCGGTCAGGTCAAAATAGACGCCCCAGTAGTCCGCAACTTTGACCCAGGGACGAACCACAAAATTGACGCTGCTGTCAGCCAATTCGGAAACGGCAATCTGGGTTTCGGGATCCTTCAGGATGCGGCTGTCCTGGGCCACCGCATCAGCGATCAGGGAGCGTGCCTTGTCGATATCATCTTCATATCCGATGCCGAAAACCATATCCACCCGCCGGGTGCCTTTGACGGTCCAGTTAACGATATTATCGTCGGTGAGTTTTGCATTGGGAACAATAACCGTTTTGTTGTCGGCCGTTTTCAGCTGTGTGGTAAAAATCTGAATGGCCTCCACCACACCAAACACCCCGGCGCCTTCAATGAGGTCACCCACCTTGAACGGCCTGAAAATAATCAGCAGAAAGCCGGCCGCGAAGTTGGAGAGGGAACCTTGCAAAGCCAGGCCAATGGCCAGACCGGCGGCACCGAGAATGGCAATGAAGGAGGTGGTCTGAATCCCCAGTTGCCCCAAAGCGGCAATAACAATAAATGCCAGCAGGCCGATATAAGCCAGGTTGGCGGTAAAGGAAACCAACGTGGAGTCGACCTTGCTCCTGGTCATGATCCGTTCGATCAGTTTCCGCACACCCTTGGCCACCCAGCGCCCGATAATAAAAATGGCCAGTGCGGCAATCACCTTCAAACCATAAACCGTCAGTAACTGGTAAATTTTGTCAATAATCGCTTCCATTTTCTGATCCCTTTATCAAATGGTTTGAGCAAATGCCTCCGCTTCCCGGATCGATCGGTTCATGTCACCGATCAGGGCAGAGACCTCCGTTTCAATGTCCGCCACCTCTCTTTTCAAGGAACCCACGGCCTGGGCGTTCAGGTTGTGTTTGAGGTAGAGAACATAGTCATGCAAGTTGTTGAGCACGGGTGCCATGGAAGCTTCCGCTTTGGCCATGGATCGCTGCAAACGGGCGAATCGGTCACGGGTGTCCAGCAGGGAAGTACGGCTTTTGGTTTTCAGTTTCACATTTTCAATGGTATCGATTTCGGCAGCCCACTCGCTGAAAAGGTCCTCGGCGATCTGTTCGACATTGTCAATGCGATCGCGGACCGCCTCAGCACGCTGCTCACAGGTGTGATAGTCCTGATTCAGTTCTGCATAAACATCCTCCAGGTCACCGCCGTCAAACCCATACATGGATTTGATGCGTTCAACGACACTGGCAAACTGGTCGGAGGCCTCGGCCTGTTCCTCACGAACTTTTTCCACATTGTCCTTGAGAAGATGCCGCTTCTCCTTCCCCAATTTCTCCCAGACCGCGTAGTAAGTGGTCTGACAACTGACCGTGAGCAGAACAAAAGCCATCGACAGCCAAACAAACCGAAGCCTGGCCGTACCATTGGATTCATTCACCATGCTGTTGATCATTGGGGCTCCCTGCGGATTAAATAACGACTGGAATGGATGATCCGGCGGCCAACCGCCTTCTCATCCATTCCAGTCGGTTCAGATCACTTAAAGGATCGCGGTAGGTTTAGTTGGTTTTAACCAAATTAACACGCCGGTTGAGCGCCCGCCCTTCCTTGGTGTTGTTATCCGCTATGGGACGATCCGGGCCGTAGCCTTCGGAAGTGAGTCGGGACGAGGCGATACCTTTGTTGACGAGGTAATCGACGACAGCTTTGGCACGCCGCTTGGAAAGATCCATGTTGTATGCGTGAGATCCAGTAATGTCCGTATGCCCTTCGATCCGCACGGTCAGGCGGGGACGCTGCTGAAGGGCTTGGACAATGGCGTCAAGGGTACCAAACGATACGGGTTTGATAACGGCTTTATTGACGTCGAAAAGAATGTCGTGGAAAGACCATTCGTCTTTGGAAGAATCCAAAACGGTAATCGGACAACCAGTGGAGTCGACCTTCGTACCAGCGGGGGTTCCCGGGCATTTGTCCAAATAATCCGGCACGCCATCCTTGTCGCTGTCCAGCGGGCAGCCGGCCGCATCCACCTTAACACCCGCGGGGGTCCCCGGGCATTTGTCCATCATATCGCCAACGCCGTCGCCATCGCTGTCAATGGCATCACCAATAAACACCTTGGTAATAAAGCCAGCCATGGCCGCGCCGTCCATCAATGCATCGCCCGTTGTTGCAAAACCGCATCCGCCAGCCTCGGCAACCGCATCCATCAGTTTCTGGCCTGCCGCGTCATCACCCACCAGAACCGTATAGATGCACAGCGAATCGCCCATCTTTTCTTTCAGCGCCGCGGCAGCAGCAACGGGTGCCGATCCCATGTTCTTTCCATCACTGACAATGATCATCGCCGTATTCCCGGAAGCGCCGTCAAGGTCCTCGCCGGCGGCATCAATGGCCGTTTCCATGGGACTAGTCCCCCCGGCCTTGGAGATGCCCGCCAGGGCTGTGGTCATGTCCTTACGGTTGAAGGCACCCATATCGTCAAGGAGTTCGGTGATGGCTGATGAGAACTTCGGATCATGCCCGAAACTACGCACTTCTGTCTGTACGGGCATGTTTGCCGGCATGGTCTTTGCCATGTTCTCAAGCAGCGCCTTGGCCTGATCGAACTTTTTGTACTGCGGGGATCCCTCTTCCATGGAAGCGGACGCATCGAGAATGAAAACCGCATTTTGCTTTTTCAGGGCATGTCCGCCAGCGTCGATATCAACCGGTGAGAATGGGGGAACCGGTTGAAAGGTGGCACAGGCGCTTAACAGACCGGCAACCATGAACGCAAAAATCAACTTGGCGAATAGACTTTTCATAACAACTCCTCTCCTTTTGTTTTGAGAAACAACAAATTACGCTTTGTCATGGAACAATGAATGAAACTTGAAACCGATAAAACGAAAGCATCATAGCCGTCAATGGCACGCTCAACCGACAGACGTACAACTGGGGGATTGCAGGCCGACCGCTTTTTTTGGATCAGCCCGCGCATACGTGTATCAGTCATTTGAATGAGTATAAGCAACCTTCATGAAAAAATCCAGTCATTCAATTTTTTTCACAGGGGTAGATTGAAACCAGATTGGCAGACAGCAGGTGAGATCAGGTGAGATCAGGTGGAGAATTCGTTTTTTGTTTCAATCCGCTCAATGCTTTTCGGCGTACGGTTGCGTGTTCGCCATAACATGTTACCGAGGTCTGGCACCGAGACCGATTGACATTTCAGGCAAATGGGCTATTGTTGAGCTTCAATTGATTGTCTTTTAAAGGAGCCGCATGACTTCCGTTCTTATTTGCCACAAACCATCCGTAATTTCCAGATAAATTTTCAACCCAACAAGGACTCAGACAACATGCTTTTGGACGAAGCACGACAAGTGCTCGAAATTGAAGCCGATGGCATTATGAAGCTAATCGGTCGCCTCGACCATCGTTTCGAACAAATGGTCGATACAATCATGCAAGCCTCCGGCCGGTTAATCATAAGCGGCATCGGCAAATCCGGCATCATCGGCCGTAAAATCGCTGCCACCCTCAACAGCACCGGAACACGCGCCCTGTTCCTGCATCCGGTAGAAGCCATGCACGGCGATTTGGGAATCGTCTGTGTCGATGACGTCTTTCTGGCCATGTCCTACAGTGGGGAAACCGGTGAATTGAACATCCTGATGCCCAGCATCCGCAAGCTGGGTTGCCCCGTTATCGCCATGACCGGCAATCCGGAGTCGACACTGGCCAAACACAGCGATATCGTGATTGATGTGGGTGTCGAAAAAGAAGCCTGCCCGTTAGGCCTAGCACCAACGGCAAGCACCACTGCCCTGCTGGCCATGGGAGATGCGTTGGCGGTTGTACTGATAAACAAAAATCACTTTAAATCGAGTGATTTTAAACGGTTTCATCCCGGCGGAGCACTGGGCCAGCGCCTCTCCCGTGAGGTCAGCGATATCATGCTTTCCGGTAAATCGATCCCCATTACCACCAGCAGCGCGACCATGCGTGAGGCGGTTGCGGAGATGGATCGCCACGGCCTGGGGGCGATCATCATTGTCGAACCGGCGGGAGAGTTGGCGGGCATCTTGACCGATGGCGATCTGCGCCGCATGATCGCCCGGGGAGACAGCATCTTTGACCAATCCCTGCCTGAAGTGATGACACCGGCACCCCTCAATGCATCGGCCCATACCCCGGCTTTTGATGCGCTCAACATCATGGAACAACACGAAATCACCATACTTCCGATAATCGACCAGAGCCGCCGGGTTATTGGCATCCTGCATCTGCACGACATTCTCGGAAAAGGTGAATTCAAGTTCAACGGTACTGCACCCGAAAAGAAAGAACGGCTTGAATGAACCACAGCAAGGAGAAATCATGAATATGGAAGCCATAGAGACCCCCATTCAGTCTTTGGGGGAAGCCAAAATTCCGTCACCCATGTTAAGGGAAGATCATGGCGGAATCGACCATTCGTTTGTTTCCGATGACGATCGGATTCTGATCAACATCAAACGAACGAACATCGAAGCCATGATCACAAAGGGCATCTCACCGCCGGCTTTCGAACTGGCCGGCCCCCGACGCAAAGTCTATTTCGACGCTGCCAAATTACGGTGTGCCATCGCCACCTGCGGCGGTCTGTGTCCCGGGTTGAACGATATCATCCGGGCCATTGTATTGGAACTGCACTACCGTTACGGGGTCAAGATCATTTACGGCGTGCGCCACGGACTGGAAGGGTTTATTCCCGAATACAACCACGACTTCCTGGACCTGACCGCCCAACGGGTTTCCGACATCAATAACATGGGCGGTACCATCCTTGGATCTTCACGGGGTGCCCAGGATATCGACCGTGTCGTGGACTGCCTGGAAGTGAACAATATCGGCATTCTGTTCATGGTTGGTGGTGACGGGACACTGATGGCCGCCTCGAAAATTGCCGATACCATTTCCCAGCGGGGGCTTAAAATCAGTGTCGTGGGTATCCCCAAAACCATCGACAATGATATCCATCTGGTCTCCCGTTCCTTTGGTTTTGATACTGCCGTGGATGTCTCCCGGATGGCGATCCAGGGGGCCCATAACGAAGCCATCTCCTATCCGAATGGCGTAGGACTCATCAAACTGATGGGGCGCCACTCCGGCTTCATTGCCGCGACGGCCGCCCTGGCCCAGCAGGACGCCAATTTCGTTTTGATTCCTGAGGTTGATTTTGATCTTGACGGGCCCAAGGGGTTGATGGCCGCGTTGGAGACACGACTGGCCAGCCGGGGCCACGCGGTAATTGTGGCCGCCGAGGGGGCCGGACAGAAATTTTTCACCGACGTGAACGAAAGCCGGGATGCATCGGGGAATATCCGACTCAACGATATCGGTCCTTTTTTACGGGACACCATCAAGGACCATTTTACCGCAAAAAAAATTCCCATCAATATCAAGTATATCGATCCCAGCTACATGATCCGTAGCCTTCCGGCCAATGCCAATGACAGCGTGTTTTGCGGTTTTCTGGGACGGGATGCGGTACATGCCGGAATGGCGGGCAAAACCAAACTGGTCATCGGACACTGGAACAACCATTTCGTGCACCTGCCCATGGAGGCAACGGCAGGCAAACGCAAGCAGGTCAGGCCCAGGGGGAAACTGTGGACAACCGTGCTGGAATCCACCGGCCAGCCGCCCCTGAAAAACGATCACACCTGACCGTCATGCATCAGGCAGCAGCTGGCGCAAGACAACCTGTGCATGGCGGTGCGCCGCTCCATGGCTGGAGAGGACCGCCTGCCTGGCCAGCCGACCTATCCGCCGGGCCGTTTCGGGATGGCTCAAAAGATGGCAGGCGCGCTCGGTGAGTTCCGATTCATCGTTCACACAGATTCCGCCGCCGTGTTCTTCAAGCACCTTTCTGGCCTCGGTAAAATCGTCCATGAACGGACCGTAGAGAACCGGTTTCGCCCACATGGCCGGCTCGAACACATTCTGTCCGCCAAGGGACACAAGACTGGCACCGCAAAAAACCACTGAGGCAAGACCATAAACCTGACGCAACTCGCCAATGGTATCAAGAATCAATACTGGAGCCTGCCGCTGTCCCCCGGTCTGATCCAGCAGGGTTCGCCGCTGGCAGTGAATTTTCCTTTCCCGGGCAAGCGATTCGATGAGTGATGTTTTTTCAATGTGCCGGGGGGCGATGATAAAAACCAACCCGGGAATCTGGGCGGCCAATCGGCCATACACGTCCAACAGCACGTCAATCTCCGCTCCGCGCACGCTTCCGGCAACAAATACCGGAGTTTGCGGATCCACGGCAAAAAGGTGCTTCAGTTTTATCACCGCCGCCACATCCAGGTCGGCCCATCGGGCATCCATTTTTACATTGCCGTTGATCAGGACCTTTTGTGCCGGCGCACCCAAGGCGATGATCCGCCGGGCATCCGCATCGGAGATCATACTGAAGGCGGCGACCTTTTCCAGCACCGGTTTGAACAGCGGCCGGATGGCCAGATACGAGCGGATCGACCGCACGGAGATGCGGCCGTTGAGAAAAACTGTGGGAACGCCGATGCGATGCGTTCGGACAATCCAATTGGGCCAAATTTCGGTTTCCATGCAAACCAGCAGGTCCGGACGATGAAAAGCGAGAAAACGCCCGGTGACACTCCATAAATCCAGCGGCGCAAAACAAACGGTTGCTCGGTGCCCAAGGGTTCTGGCAGCGTACCGCTGGCCGGTGGCGGTAGTGGTGGTGAGCACAATGGCGGCCTTTCTCCCACCGTCATCCAACGCACGGATGATGGCATCGGCCACCTTGACTTCACCAACCGAAACGGCGTGTATCCAAATCTTTGGCCATCCGCCGGACGAAAACCGGGAGGCCGCCGGCGCATGCCCCAGTCGCTGTGCCAACGCGGCCTGGCACCGGGGATTACGCTTTCCGGCCAACCAGATCAACGGGAGCAGTGCCAGGGCGACACCGGAAGTCAGACCATTATAGATCAAATGGAATAAATTCATGTGTGGCAGGGACGGTTAAGGCGTCAAAACAGCCGTTGATGGCGTGTTTTCGGCAGCTGGAGATAAAGGGAGCTGAACAAACCGTCCTCGCTCGATCCGCAATAACTCAAGATTTTTCTCGGCCTCACCGTTTGGGGCAAACCCGGCCCGGCCGGAAACCCCCTCGAAATCCTGAAGGCGCAGCAAGGCATCCTTCAAATCGCGCCTCGACGGCGTTGCCGCCCGATGCATGGCCTGAAACATCATCATCGCACTATCGTAGGCGATGGCCTCAATGATCCCCGGCGTTCTTTCAAAGGCGGACTGGAAGGCCGCTACAAAATCTTTTACATTCTGAGACTGACTTTCAGCAAAAAAACCATCAACGATCAATGCATTTTCCATGTAATCGCCGGATGCGTCCACAAGCGCCTGAGAGTGCCACAAATTTGTGCCTAGCAAATAGACGTCACGGATGTCATGATAGGCCAACTGGGGAATGACCATACTTGCTTTTTTTGGTGCATCGGGAATGAAAATCGCACTAAAATCAACAAGTGGATCATAATGGTCATCCTTGTTGCCGTTGCGACGCTCACCCTTATTCTTTTCATCCTGGTGTTGCCGGTTTACGAATGTCCGCAATGGGCAACGGCTCAAATGATGATCGGAAAGATTTTTAGGGCTGCCGTAAAAAATTCCGGCCAGTTTTTTAATGGGTTGAGCAAAATCGGTTCCGGCCGGATCGTAGGCTTCGACGCCGTTGACGATGCCCCCCTGCCGGAGCACTTCATCCCAAAAAAGGTTCATGTATCGTCGACCGTATTTTTCATCCGGGTAAAGGATCGCAAAACACCGGACGCCCAATTTTTCAACGGCAACGTTGACCAGCGCACGCACCTGCATCTGGGGCGTAATAAAATTCCTGAACACATAGGCGCCTGTTTCCGGCAGACCGTCGCGCTGGGTAAACACAACGATCGGTATCCCTCTGTGCTGTGCCGCGGCAGCGGCACGTTCAGAAGTGGCCATGGGTCCCAGAATCGCTCCGACTTTCTCTTGATCCAGCGCCTTCACTGCGTTTTCTGCGACTGCAGGATCCGAGCGGGTATCTTTAATAATCAAGCTCAGGCCACTCCCGTCCCCAACCGTTCCCATCTGGTTCACGGCAAATTCGATACCGTCCAAGGCCCGCTGGCCAAAAAAAGAATAAGCGCCGGAAAGCGGCAGCAGACAGCCAACGGCATAAGGGGAATACTGCGACCGCAACGCGAGAGACTGGAGCATGTCCAACGCATCCTGCCGTTCGGCGTGTTCCGGAAACTGATCGACAAAGGCGCCAAGCACATCCCGTGCATCATCATAACTCTCATCCATGAGATAGGCCATACCGAGCCGATAGAGCAGCAGACCCATGACGGGCCGGTCAGCCACAAGGGCAATCAGTTGCTGAATTTCATCGGTGTCGAGTTTTTCGACGGACTTTTTTAGCTGATTCCAAGCGATCTGTTCATCGTTGCCGGATGCCACGTTCCAGGCCCGATAATAGAAACGCGCGGCGTTCAGACGGGCTCCCAATGCCGTATAGGCATCCGCAATTACCATATAAAAGGGGGGGGATAAAGACGAGGTACCGGCCTTTTGGGTAAAACCAAGTCCCATTGAAATCACCGCATCGAATTGACCGCGTTCAAACAAAAGGGTCAGCGTCTCGTGCATCGCATCGGGAACCAGAACACTTTGCGGAAATTCATGGGTCAACCGTGCGAACACAGCCAGAGAGTCCTCATCGTTCCCCATCCGACGGTATATCCTTCCGATTTTAAACAGGGCGGTGTCAGTATGCCGGTCACCGTAGGATTGATGTAGGAAATGTTGGTAGCCCACAAGCGCCTCATTATAAAGCCCCTTATCATAAGCAAGCTCGGCATCCTGAAAAACGGATTGCCCTGGCGATTTCAAATCGGCTCCGGGAAGTGGCAATGAAATCGGTTTCGTGGAGCAGGCAGCCGTCAGCAAAAGGAAAAAAACAACCCATATTCTGAAAAAAAAATACATGAATAGAATCTTCCCGCAAACATCCCGATGGTGGGGATTGATTAATGGGGTGACGATACACGTACAATTGTGAAAACGGCACTGCCAAATCTACACAAGCTCGTTTTAATGTCAAACATTAGTTGTGAGCCAAACCCAAAAGCCCAACCGCACACCGTCATCCCGGCGGTTATTCCATTGGGTGCGTTTTCCAGGATAGAATTTTCCGGTTGCACGAAATGATTTTTTCGAAGTTCGGAAGGAATTTAGAAAGTTGCCGCACCCTCAAAGACGACGCTTGAACTTGACATCCTGCAGGCATCAACATTATATTGGTCATTCAAATCGTTACCATTCAATCTGGATTCTTTCCGCCCTTACCACAGAACAAAGGTCTATTGGCATGCAAAAACAAATGACGTTGGGATTGGTAATTTTTATCCTTTTGATCACTCTGCCGGTCTCTGCTGAAATCTATAAGTATACTGATGAATACGGTCAAAAACGGTGGACCGACGACCTTAGTTTGGTTCCCGAATCGCAGCGCGCTACGGCCGAGACCATCGAAAGCACCCAAACCGAACCGGATTCCGCAGAGAGCCAAACGCCTGAAAACAAGCCTGTAAACGCTGCCTTTGCATCGGATA
The DNA here is from genome assembly GCF_009689005.1 of Desulfosarcina ovata subsp. ovata. NCBI lineage: Bacteria > Pseudomonadati > Thermodesulfobacteriota > Desulfobacteria > Desulfobacterales > Desulfosarcinaceae > Desulfosarcina > Desulfosarcina ovata. The sequence continues at coordinate 1,141,919 of NZ_AP021879.1, forward strand.
CGGAAAAAACGATGGATACCACCGAAATCAGCCGTGACGCGCTGGAAAAGGAAAAAGCAGAACTGGACAGCTTTTATCAGCAACTGATTGAGGAAAGAAAAACAATCGAGAAGACGAACAATGAGACGCTGGATGCCGCTGAACGGACCGATTTGAACAAGCGGATCGAAGACTTTAACAATAAAACCGAGCGATATGAAGCACAACTCAATCGCTTCAATCAAAAAATCAATGCCTATAACCAGAAAATAATAACAAAGCAGCAATCAACGCCAAGCGAGTCAGCGCAAGGAGAAAACTGATGACAACATCATCCGGCGATTTCGCCAAAGCGGTTCGCGTTGGGCGTCCACCCAACATCCAAAAATTGTTTCCCCATTCCCAGGCACTTTTGGTCAGTGGGAAATTTATCGATCTGGCCATGATCAAGAAAAAAAACGCCCTTTGCATCGCAGCCAACGGTCGTAACAGTTTCGTTATCCGGGGCGCATTGAAGGCCGCCCAGCGGGCCAACGCAGCGCTGATTATCGAGATTGCCCGCTCGGAGGGCGGGGCCGATGCCTATTGTGCGGTGAACTACTGGAATATCGCCCGGATTGTGGACGCAGCTTGCAATGAAATGGGAATCACCATCCCCGTCGCCCTGCATGCGGATCACTACGGAATTAAAAGTGAAAATGATATCCCCGATGCCAAAATTGAAATTCCCAGCATGTTTGAGGCAGGTATCACCTCCATTGCTATTGACGCCTCTCACCTTCCGGATGATAAAAATCTATTGACCAACCTGGAACTGAAACCACTTATTCCCGACTGGTCCGGATTGGAGACCGAGATTGGAGAGATCAAAGGGAAGCTGGGGCTTTCAACCCAATCCGAAGCCCTTTTTTTGATCCAGGGACTCAATGCCCACGATATATTTCCCAATTGGATCGCCTTGAACAATGGTACCGTACACGGCATCGAAGCCAGCGGTCAGGGTATTCAGGTTGATCTGACCCGTGACATTCACGAAGCGCTGGTTCCCTACCATGTCTCCGGTGCCCAGCACGGCACTTCCGGTAACAGCTCACTGCGCCTGAAGGAAATTGCCCAGCAAACCCACACCACCAAGGCCAATGTTGCTACCGCCCTGCAGATGATTTCCTGGGGGCTTGAAGTCAATGATGATGGTAACGCAGCCCTGGATGCAGACGGAAATTTTATTAAAGTGAAAGATGAAGGTGTTACCGAGGCCATGTGGGAAAAAATGGTTGCCTTTGCCAGCACCAAAGGATGGAAAGGCGGCAACTACAAAAAACTGAACCTGCCCTTTGAAAACAAGCTTCTGGGCCTGCCCAGCACCATTCGTGAAAGAATGGTAAATCGTGTTGAATCATTCATTTACAACCTGATTGCCAATGTATTCAATGCAGCTGACACAGCAGACCTGGCTATCGAAACCATTCTCGAAACCAATGGTTTCGATCCGGGTCCGAAATCCCGGCGAACCGAGGACCCGTCGAATTGGACCCCTGAAAAAATCGTGCAACGGGCAACATCCATTGAAGGCAACCAAAGTCCTGAGGGTGATTTTGACGACTGATGCCCTTTTCGCATCCCTTTCCCTTTGACCCAGCGTCAGACACCGGCAATCCATTGGTGCCACCCTGACAGGCAACAATGGATTGCCGGTTTGAATGTTCCGTTAGCGAACTGATCCCCCAAGAATTTAATTTGATTGTATTTTTTAACAGTTGCATCCAATCCTGAATAACCCCGCAGCACCAGTCACCCCACCGTCGATATTGATCGTCTCTTTTTCCTAAAGGATTCTGCCAGACCTGCCGATAAAAGCATCGGAGGGAAATAGATGCAGATCCAAAGTTACCAAATCCATAATGTATTGAATGAGTACCGAAGGCAGTTAAGTCGTAGCAACACCTCGCTCACTCAACATCAAGGCGGTAAAAAGGTCGAACCAAACGGGGACGAAATTTCGGATGAAGGGAAAAAAAAGTCCATTATGGAAAAAGTAGCTGCCAGTGTTTTTAAAAAAATCACCAAGGTCTCCCCGGACAGCGAATTTGATCCGGAAGCGCAGGCGCGGGTGCCGCAACAATCTGAACAAAACTGGCAAAAGCTTCAAATGGAACAAGCATTTACATTTAACACAATTGTTGGCAACAACCAAAAAGAGACGCACTCTATCGATGTTGATAACTCACAAGTGCTGCTGAATCGTCTCGATGAACTGGCCAAAGCAGCCATCAATCGTGACGCTGAATAAACAACAAGAACAGCTCTGCCGGACAGCGGTTTACAGGAAGGGCAAAGCAGACGCAGACAACACCCGTAAAACAGTTGTAGAAAACAAGGGGGAATTGCCATGTTAGAACCAATTGGCGAACCAGCCGTCAGAATGACGACGCGTGTGGACAATCATCAGGCTGTGGATGGCCAGGATGTCGCTCTGGAGAAAACTGAAAAGGTCGTTGAGGAGCGGCCTATTGAAAACACGGAAGAAAGTGCCAAATCCGAGTCGGACGCCAGCGAAAAATCCGGCGCCTACGATGTGGGCGATGAAGGGGTTTACTTCGAAAAATATGACAAGGACGGGAATGTAATCTACCGTGTGCCACCGGAGCAGAAACCAATCGATGAACTCGCCTGATTAAAGGGGGTTCCTTTGGAACACCCATGGCCGGCCATATGGCCGGCCATGGGTGTTTGAAAATTCGTCGGCTCCGTCTTTTTTGGACACGGAACAGTGGCCGGTCCGATTTCTCAGCCAACCTTCGCTTTGGCTTCATCCCAGAGGCGATGCATCTCCTGAAACGTGAGGTCATTAATATCCCGCCCGGTTTTTGCCGCTTCCATCTCCATATATCTGAAACGCGTCTCAAATTTCTGAATCGAACGGACCAGGGCCGTTTCCGGATGAATATGGGCAAATCGGGCCACATTGACCAGTGTGAACAGAATATCCCCGAACTCTACAGCCGCATTATCCTTTTCAAAGCTATCGGAATCCACATTGATCTCTTTGGAAAACTCCTCCCACTCTTCCACGGCTTTGGCCATTACTCCGTGAATATCATCCCAATCAAAACCGGTTTTGGCTGCCCTTTCGGAAACCATCGCCGCCCGCAGTATGGCGGGCATTCCCTGGGGGATGGATTCCAGCACGGAGTGAAACCGTGACGGGCCTTTTTCTTCCCGTTTGATCCGCTCCCAGTTTTCACTGACCTTCTCCGGCGTGTCAGCACTCCCATGGCCGAATACATGGGGATGCCGGCGTACCATCTTTTCTATGTTCGTTTGGACAACGTCCTCAATACTGAAGGCACCGGTTGCATTGAACAGATGGATCATAAAAAAGAGTTGGAACAGGACATCTCCGGTCTCTTCTCGAATGGCGGAAACATCTTTTGAAATAACTGCATCGACCAGTTCATAGACCTCTTCGATGAGGTATCGCGAGATGGTTTCCGGTGTCTGCTTTTTATCCCATGGGCAACCCTGCTCACCCATAAGGGTTTGAATCAGTTCAACGATACGATGGATGGGGGTTAACGAAGGCGGAGGGGTCAGGGAGTTGGCCAAGATTTTTTCAACTCCTTTATTTTTATGATAAAATTTTCTTTCATATCCTTGGACAATACCTTGGCCATGATTTCAGAAACCGTGGCCACATATGGCGAAAGGGTCGCCTGCTTAAGCAGGGGGGCCCCTTTGGGCAGAAAAGCGGTCAATACGATAAATAGCACGCAAATCACCAATGCGCCCTTGAACACACCAAACAGCGCCCCGCTGATACGGTCTACCCACCCCAGGTAGGCGATGTTGAGCAGGTACTTGATCACCACCGCCAAGACCCCGACAATGATAACCACGGCCGAAAAAATCAACAGATAACTCAGAATGTTAAGATAGACCCGGTCGGAAATCCAGGGGGCGATCAAACGTGCCACGTGAGGATAATAGGTATAGGCGGCATAAAATCCTCCCAAAACGCCGACGATAGAAGACAATTCTCTCACCAACCCCCTGAAAATTCCGCGAATCAGCCCGTAGGCCAAAATGGTGATGATCAGGATATCAAAAGGATTCATGAGCGTTTCCTGGTTGAATCAAGCCAATGGCTGGCGGCAAAGGCGGTTATCCGTCAATCAGTGGTCCGCCAATTTTGTTCCGAGCCCACTTGAAAGAAAAAGAAAAGTTAATAATTACAGAATGTTTTATAAATTTTGAGTAGGTAACGTTAACAAAGCGACATAACGTCGTCAAGCATTTTCAGAAGCCATGCAATCGCCAATTTGACGTTTGCATTCCGCTTAAAAGTCGGATATGCCTGCATTTGGAAAATCGTACGATTTCGACACAATGATGGTAAGGGCGAAAATACCTTCTAATGGAACAAGACCCGCAGAGCAAGCAGACCCGGCTGACCTTCTCCGACATTGAACTGGCCCGGCATCTATTTGGTGAGCAGGAAAGAAACCTCAAACACCTTGCGGAGCTATTGGGAATCCATGCGCACACCCGGGGCAACTCGGTTCATCTCAGCGGTGATGAGGTGTCCGTGGATCTTTCACGCCGGGTACTGGAGCAGCTCTATGGCCTTTTGAAGGAAAACTATCCTGTCTATGTCAATGACATTGACTACGCACTGCGTATCTTGAGAGAAAACCACACCGCTGACCTGAAAAAAATCTTTCTGGACACGGTCTATATTACTGCCAAAAAAAGGGCCATCACTCCCCGAAATCAGAGCCAGAAAAGTTACATCGAAGCCATCCGGAATTATGATATCGTCTTTGGCATCGGTCCCGCCGGCACAGGAAAAACATACCTGGCCATGGCCATGGCGGTTGCCGCCCTTTCCAAAGGAACGGTCAATCGCATTATCCTCACCCGGCCGGCAGTGGAGGCGGGCGAATCCCTGGGTTTTTTACCTGGTGACCTGACCGAAAAAGTGGATCCTTATCTGCGGCCGCTGTATGATGCCCTGCATGATATGATGCGATTTGAAAAAGTCGCGGCCTTGATGCAAAATGGCGTGATTGAAGTGGCCCCCCTGGCATTCATGCGGGGAAGAACGCTCAATGAAGCGTTCATCATTCTGGACGAAGCCCAGAATACGACCACGGAACAGATGAAAATGTTTCTGACCCGGATCGGTTTCAATTCCAAGGCCGTGGTCACGGGAGACATTACACAGATCGACCTTCCGGCAGGCAAATCGTCGGGACTTGTTGAGGCCAAAGATATTTTAACGCCCATAGAGGGCATCCGATTTGTCCATTTTACGAGGCAAGATGTGGTTCGTCACCGGTTGGTGCAGGATATCATCAATGCCTATGAAATCCTTGAAGCCAACCGCAACAACCAATAAGGCGATTGGCGGATAAGAATATACCAGGATGCGCAGGATTTTCATTCGTATTCAAGGCGGGCTTTTTTACGCATAGTGGGGCTATGTGTGGAAACGCCCAACTCCGAAGACGGATGAAAAGACAAGCAGGCGGGTATATTCTTTGACAGAAATCGCCTAACCCAACCGAACCCACCTGCCGTCAGTTTCGTTTGCCGCCCAACAGCGGGCGATCCGATACCGCAATGGGATATAAATGAACATGATTCATATCCGGAAAAAGAAAACCATCACCCACTTTTTCATTACCAGTCCATACATCAAGTGGGCGCTGCTTATTCTGATTCTCAGCGGGTTCGCCGTCGGTCTCTACCCGAGCTTGGTAATCCACCAACATCGATATGAAATCGGCGATGTCGTCAAATCCGATATCAAGGCAAGCGATAATTTTTTCATTGAAGATGAGGCGGCCACAGACGCCCATCGGCGGCAGGCCGTGGAGAATATCCCCCCTGTCTATGATCTCAATCCAAAAATCCTTAAAGGTACGGTAAAGCGCCTCAACGACGCTTTCACGAGGCTTCGAACAATTTACGCCCAGGAGAGTGAGCAGCTGCAGACCGAAGCCCAAGGCAGCACCTCGGCCATGTCCACGGACCTGATGTTTGACCCCTCACAGGTGCCGGACCTGCCTCACGTTTCCATTGATGAGCGGGTACAGGCAAAGAAGGGTCTTTTCGAGAACATCCTCGGCGTTGACATCGGGACCGAGGCGTTTTCCATTCTCACTCAACACGGTTTCACCGAAGAAATTCCCAGGCTGCTGACCACCATCACTACCCAGGTGTTATCCAACGGCGTTGTCGCCAATAAGGAAATTTTGTTGAAGGAAACGGATAAGGGGATCATCCTGCGCAACGTCGAAACCATGATGGAAACCCCGGTTCTCAATCTGAAACAGTTCTACGGGCCGGACCAGGCCAAAACCATGGTACGGGTATTTGCCGATCCGCTCCTGAAAGGAATGAACTATGCGCTGCTCAACCTGATCGTTGATATTTCCCAGCGCCTGATTCAGCCCAACATCACCCTGAACAGTCTCGAAACGGAAGCCCGCAAGGAATCGGCGGCAAATCAGATCAAACCGGTCCTCTACATGATTAAAAAGGGCGAAATGCTGCTGCGTGAAGGTGACCGGGTCACCCCTTTGCATTTACGCAAACTCAACGCCATGAAGGGACGGGACAACACCCACCAGGTCCCCTTGGCCGGGTCCGGCGCCGTGTTGCTGTTGGCCGCCATATTGATCATTCAGTACCACGTTCGCCTGAAAAACAGAATGGAGCAGGCCAATTACGGCAACAAGGACCTGCTCTTTCTTGCGTGCGTCATGGTGGTTTTTATCGTTGTGGTAAAAATCGCCGACACCTTGCCGGACACCTGGTTCCTCGGCCTTCCGCTGGCCCGTCCGGAATCGCCCGTCGGCTACGGGATTCCACTGGCCGCCGGAGCCATGATCGTCTGTCTCTTTATGGGACGCGAAACCGCGCTGATCTTTGCTCTGGCCCTGGCCCTGTGCGCCGCCATGCTGCTGCAAGGCGGGATGGGAGCCCTGATCTACTATATTCTGAGCTGCACCATGGCCGCCTGGTGGCTTCAGGATTGCCGGGAGCGGCGGATCATCATCAAGGCCGGGGCCAAGCTGGGCATGCTGAATGCCGGGTTGGCCGTCATCACGGATGCCTATCTGGGCAGCGCATCCCTGACCAATCTGCCTTTTGATGTCACGGTTGCATTTTTGGGTGGAATCGGTGCCGGCATCATTACCACGGGTGTGGCACCGGTCGTAGAGATGGTGTTTGGCTACACCACCGATATCACCCTGCTGGAACTGGCCAATCTGGACCGCCCCATCCTGCGCCGCCTGATGCTGGAAGCACCGGGCACCTACCATCACAGCGTCGTTGTCGGATCCCTGGTTGAAGCGGCGGCCACCGAAATCGGCGCCAATCCCATTCTGGCCAAAGTATGCGGCTACTATCACGACATCGGAAAACTGAAAAAGCCCCTTTATTTTATTGAAAATCAATCAGATGGCAAAAACAAACATGACAAACTGGCGCCCTCCATGTCGGCCTTGATTCTGATTGCGCATGTAAAAAACGGGGTCGAGATCGCCCGTGAGCACAAGCTGGGCCAGGTGATTATCGATACGATCCAGCAGCATCATGGAACCAGTTTGATCAGCTATTTTTTCGAAAAGGCCAAGTCCGTTAAAGGCGAAGATGGGGTCAATATCGACGATTTCAGGTATCCGGGTCCGCGCCCGCAAACACGGGAAGCAGGCCTGGTCATGCTGGCCGACGTGGTCGAAGCCGCTTCGCGGACCCTGGACAACCCCACCCCGTCACGGATTCAGGGACTGGTGCAGAATCTGATCAACAAAATTTTCTCCGACGGGCAGCTTGACCATTGTGAACTAACCCTGAAAGATCTGCATCTGATCGCCAGGAGTTTCAATAAAATCCTAAATGGCATCCATCACCATCGGATCGAATACCAGGACAGTAGCGCCATCACCCCGGGAAAGGCGAAAAATGGAAGTATGGATCGAAAACCGGCAAAACCGTCACAAGCTGCCAGAGCAAAAAATAATGAGGACAGCCAGGCGCATTTTAAGCGCCTTGGACTATCCTGACGCCCAACTCTCGATTTTGATTGTGGATGATCCGCAAATCGCCGAATTCAATCGGACCTATCTGAACCATCAAGGCCCGACCAACGTGATCTCTTTCCCCATGCAGGAGGGCCCGTTCGCCGATATTACCCCTGAGCTTCTCGGTGATGTGGTCATTTCGGCCGATACGGCTCACCGCGAAGCCCTGGACGCAGGCATGGAGATGCTATGCCGCTTCAATGAACTGTTGATCCATGGAATTCTTCACCTTATCGGCTATGATCACGTCCATTCCGCGGCGGAAGCGGCCATTATGGAAAAAAAGAGCCAAACGTTAATGGAACTCATTGAAAAGGAGGAATGAGCATGGCCGGTCTGGCTGTCAACATTGATCGTGTCGCCACGTTGCGGGAAGCCAGTCAGGCGGCCACCCCGGATCCCATCGCCGCGGCCCTGCTTGCCGAACTGGCCGGTGCGGACGGCATTGTCTGCCACCTGAGAGAGGATCGGCGCACCATCCAGGACCGGGATGTCCGACTGCTGCGCAGGGTGATTCAGACCCAACTGATTCTGGAAATGGCGGCCACCTCGGAAATGGTGGGGATCGCCCTGGATGTTCGTCCGGAGCGGGTAACGCTGGTTCCGGAAAGCCGCCAGGAGGTCGCTTCCGACGGAAGCCTTGACCTGATCGTACACAGCAAATCCATGGAGGAAACCATCGGTGCGCTGCAAAACAATGGGATTCCCGTCAATATCCTCATCAACCCCGAGCCGGAGCAGATCAAGCTGGCCCACCAGGCGGGGGCCAATGGTATTGCGATCAGCACAAAAACGTTCTGCGAAGCAACCGGTGCCACGAAACAAAGGCAGGCGTTTGCCAAAATCATCGATGCCGTCAAGCTGGCCAAAAAGCTCAAACTGGACATCAGCGCCGGCCGTGGTCTCGATATCACCACAATTAAGGCCTTTACCGGCGTAACGGAAATCAATACCTACTGTATCGGCCACAGCATCGTTTCCCGGGCCGTACTGGTCGGTATGGACCGGGCCGTCAGGGATATGCGGAATCTGATTAACGGCCTTTAACCCAAGGAGCAAGGGTATGTATCTGGTAACCGCTGATGAAATGCAGCGCATGGATCGTGCAACCATCGAATCTTTCGGTATACCCGGCCGGGTTCTCATGGAGAACGCCGGCCGGGGAGCAACGGCGTTCTTTCTGGACACCCTTTTCCACCGCCAACCCGGCAGTGTGGGTGTTGCCGCAGGACGCGGAAACAACGGCGGCGATGGATTTGTCATGGCCCGCTATCTTCATCAGAAAGGCATTCCGGTAACCGTCTTTCTGCTGGCCGAGCGCAGCCGGGTTCAGGGCGATGCAGCAACCAACCTGGCCCTTATCGACCGCATGGGCGTGACGGTGGTTGAAATGGCCGACATCGCCGCTTTCAAGGCCCACCAATCACAAATGCATCATATCGCCATCTGGATCGATGCCATTTTGGGAACGGGACTGTCTTCAGATGTTCGCGGCTATTTCCGGTCGGCAATTGAATTTATCAATCAGATGCATCGTCCGGTTTTTGCCGTGGATATCGCCTCGGGTCTGAATGCCGACACCGGCCAGGCCTGCGGCGTCTGCATCGAGGCCGCCGCCACGGCCACGTTCGGATTTGCCAAGGCCGGCCACCTCACCTACCCGGGCCGCCGGCTTAGCGGCCGGCTGAAGGTGATCGAAATCGGCATCCCCCCCCACATGGCCGCCCAGGTGGGCTGCCATCAGCACCTGATCACCCCCATGGACTTGAAGCCTGCCCTGCCCCACCGCGATGCCACGGCGCATAAGGGCCATACCGGTCATCTTCTGGTGCTGGCCGGCAGCCCCGGAAAAACCGGTGCCGCCGCCATGACCGCCATGGGCGCCATGCGTGCCGGGGCCGGCCTGGTGACCCTGGGCGTTCCTCAATCGCTCAACCCGGTACTGGAAACCCTGGTCACGGAGGCCATGACCGTCGGCCTGGCCCAAACCGTCCAGGGGACCCTGGACGAATCCGCGTTTCAGACCGTCCAAGGCCTGATGGCCGACAAACGATGTCTGGCCGTGGGGCCTGGCCTGGGAACGGATCCATCTACCGGGCGGTTGCTTGGCCATCTGATTGAATCCGCCACGATGCCGCTGATTGTCGATGCGGACGGACTGAACCTGATCGCCGGGAATCTGTCGGTTCTCAGCAAAAAACAGGCACCCATGGTACTTACCCCCCACCCCGGGGAAATGGCCCGGCTATGCGGTCTGTCCACGGCCGACATTCAAAGGGATCGCGTTTCCCACGCCCGCGACTTTGCCCGGCAGCACGGAGTCCATCTGGTGCTCAAGGGAGCCGCCACTGTCATTGCCCGGCCGGATGGCCATGTTTTCATCAACCCCACCGGCAACCCGGGCATGGCGGCGGGTGGCATGGGCGATGTTCTCACCGGACTCATCGCTGGCCTGATCACCCAGGGGATAAACGTCTCGGCTGCTGCCCAGGCCGGCGTCTACCTGCACGGCGCAGCGGCCGACCAACTGGCCTGCAGCAAGGCCGCCACGGGTTATCTGGCCACGGAGGTACTTGATGCCGTGCCCGCAGCCATGCAGGCGCTGCGTAGCGGCGAAGACCTGCCGGACTGGCTGTTCACGGACGCGTTGTGCTACCCCATGGGACCTGACGACCAATGAACACGTCGTCCGCCTTGCCGTCTGACCCGAACCGGCGGACAGTGGAGACGCACACCGCCGACCAGACCATCGAACTGGGCCGTACCATCGGTCGGCGGCTGAACCAAAGGCTGGTTCTTTTCCTGTACGGTGACCTGGGCAGCGGCAAAACCGCCTTTGCCCAGGGGCTTGCCCGTGGCCTGGGCGTTCCTGACAGCATCGCCATCACCAGTCCCACCTACACCCTGGTCAACGAATATCCGGGCCGACTGCTCTTCTGCCATGTGGACCTGTATCGCCTGTCCGAACCGGTTGATCCGGATGAAATCGGCTTGATCGAGATTTTCGACCAGCCCGGCATCGTTGCCGTCGAGTGGCCCGAGCGGCTCCATCCATCGGATCATCCGCCCCGGCGTTTGGATTTTTTCTTCTCCCCAACCGGTGACAATAGCCGATCCATCCGAGTAATTGCATATGGACTTGACCTGGCGGATCTGTTAAAAGACATCCCCATTTGATTTTATTTCCTATCGCTGTGATACGTGGAACCATTCGAAAAGCACTGAAAGTGGAAAAAGTATGGCAATCGTCGTTCAAAAATTCGGCGGCACCTCGGTCGCCGACATCACCCGCATCCGCAATGTCGCCAACCGGGTTTTGAAAACCCATCATCAGGGGAATGACGTGGTGGTGATTCTCTCGGCCATGGCCGGCGTCACCGACCGCTTGCTCGGCCTGGCCAATGAAGCCACCGACGCCCCGGACCGGCGCGAACTGGACGTGCTGCTGGCCACCGGCGAGCAGACCACGGCAGCCATTCTGGCCATGATGCTCAAAGGTATGGGGGTTCAGGCACAATCCCTGCTGGGACACCAGGCCGAGGTGGTCACGGACTGTGAATACGGCAACGCGCGCATTCTCGAGATCGGTACCGATCGGATCAAACGCCTTCTGAAAGACCGAAAAATCGTTGTTGTGGCCGGTTTTCAGGGCATGGACATCAAGGGCAACATCACCACGCTGGGTCGCGGCGGTTCGGACACCTCGGCGGTGGCCATCGCGGCGGCGCTGAATGCCGATGTCTGCGAGATCTACACCGACGTGGATGGAATTTACACAGCGGACCCCAACATCTGCCCGAAGGCCAGAAAAATCAAGGTCATCTCCTATGACGAGATGCTCAACATGGCCAGTCTGGGCGCCAAGGTGCTGCAGATCCGCTCCGTCGGTTTCGCCAAAAAATACAACATCCCCGTTCATGTCCGCTCATCATTTTCAGAGGAGGAAGGCACCATGGTGGTAAACGAAGATTCCGGGATGGAGCAACTGGTTGTTTCGGGGGTCACTCACGATTTGAATCAGGCAAGGATCACTTTGAAAAAAGTCCCTGATCAGCCGGGTGTTGCAGCAAAAATATTCTCTCCCATCGCCGAAGCCGGCATTCTGGTGGACATGATCATCCAGAATACGCGTAGCGGCGGTCAGACGGACCTGACCTTCACCGTTCCCAAGGCCGATTGCACCAAGGCCCTGGAAATCGAGAAAAAAGTCGCCGCAACCATTGATGCCGAGGATGTCTTTGCCGACCCCAACATCGCCAAGGTGTCGGTAATCGGCGTGGGCATGAAAAATCATTCTGGTGTGGCGTCGCTGATGTTCAACGCCCTGGCCCGTGAAAACATCAACATCATCATGATCAGCACTTCTGAAATTCGCATCTCCTGCATCATTGAGGAAAAATATACGGAATTGGCCGTCCGGGTCCTGCACACGGCCTTCGGGCTGGACCGGGACGATTAGGCAGGCGGTGCCCACCAGGAAAACCGGAAGGGTTGGCCGGATGAAAGGGTTCACCCCTGAGCAAATTCGCTTTGTCCTGCTGGTCTGCGCCGCAGTGATCGCCGTTACGCTGTGGCGAATCATCCAGGCACACTGAAACACGATCGGAAACAGAGGCGGATCGGTCTTGCAGCACCGCAACGATCGATCCGCCTTTGATTTATCCGACGTCCCTCCCTTTTGGGGAAGCGGCGTCCAAGGCGCCCTGAATCTCTCCGGCAACGGCCCTTGCTGCAGCCTGCGGATCGGCGGCATCGCGGATGGGCCTGCCGATGACCAAGTAGTCCGCCCCACGGCGAATGGCCATGGCCGGTGTCACGACGCGGGCCTGGTCATCCCCGCTGACCGAACGGTCGGCCATCCGGATGCCGGGCGTTACCGCCTGGAATTCCGGTCCGAAGGTCGTTTTGATCGACTGGACCTCCTCACCGGAACAAACCACGCCGCAGCAGCCCGCATCCATGGCCATGGCCGCCTTTTTCAACACCAGCCGGCGAACGTCCTGTGAATAATCGTCCCGGTAACCGGCAGTGGCCACATCGGCGGCGGAAACGCTGGTCAGGACCGTCACACCAAGCACGTTGACCCTGCCGCCGGCACCTTCCACGGCAGCCTTCAGCATGGACCGGCTCTCGCCACAATGCACCGTGGCGAAATAGACTCCCAGGTCTGCCACCTGGGCCATGGCCCGTTTGACAGTGGCCGGGATATCGTGAAGTTTCAGGTCCAGAAATACCTTGGCGTTGCCGGCCCGCACGATCCAGCGAACCAGTTCAGGTCCGGAGCGGATAAACAGTTCGAGGCCGATTTTGAACATCCCCACGTCATCGGCCAGCCGGGTCACCAGGGAACGGGCGATATCGGGATCGGGAACATCCAGGGGAAAGATGATGTGGTCTTTGGCGGTTTTCATAGGTTGTCCTCATGCCGTCAGGGCGTTGCGGGTTACGGTTTTGCATCCATGTCAGCGTTTCATTACCGCAAAATCGCCGGTCCGGAAAGGGAATTTGACCCTGTTTGCCGACCCGCGCCGCCCAAGATTGACCCGGCCTGGCAATTGTGTCATTTTCCAGCCGGCAGTGCCCCTTACGGAAACGGTCATCAGACGCATGCAGGGAAAACGCTCCTAATGGAACAGATCAGTATCGTCCTTGTCGAGCCCCAGGGGCCGATCAATGTGGGGTCGGTCTGCCGGGCGATGATGAATTTCGGATTCAGTGAGCTTCGGCTGGTGACGCCCTGCGATGGGTTTCGGTCTTTGGATGCCCGGCGAATGGCCCTCAAGGCTGAAGCCATTCTTCACCAGGCCACGATTTTCCCTTCGCTGAACGCGGCCCTGGCCGATTGCCACCTCGCTTTTGGGACCACCCGCCGCTTCGGCAAGTACCGCGAGGATTTTCTTTCGCCGGAGGACGCCGCCGAACAAGCCCTGGCCCAACCGACCAATGCACAAACGGCTTTTGTGTTCGGTCGTGAAGACCGCGGCCTGCACAACAGCGAACTGGATCTGTGCCATGCATTCATCACCATTCCCACAGACGATGATTATCCATCCATGAATCTGTCTCACGCCGTCGCCCTGGTGCTCTATGAACTGCACAAAAAATTCAGCCAAAACGCACCGACGGCCAATGAGAATCAGCTTCCGGCACAGGCCAGCGACATCGAGAACATGTTCCAGCATATGCGCCGGACGCTCCTTGAGGCCGAGTATCTGGACCCGCAGAATCCGGACCACATTTTAAGATCGTTTCGGCGATTGTTCGGCCGTAGCGGCCTGAGTGAGCGAGAGGTACGCATCCTCCAGGGACTTTGGAGCCGGATAGACTGGATCGAGGGGCAGCGGAAAAAGCTGTCGGAGGGAAAATAGCCACGCGTTTTGGAAGCCCGCTAAATCTTGGCGCCGAGTTTTAACGCCACCACCACCAGTCCGATCACGAGGCTGATAATAAAAAAGAACGTCTCGTTGTTGCGCATGGCGTCCACCAGGGTTCCGCCGGTGCGTTTGACTTCGGAATAGGCGGACAGGGAAGCCAGGCCCATGATCAGCCAAAAAATCAGAACGGTCAAAATCAGCGTTTGGGTGTTCATTGGTCCAATCTCCTCATTTTTTCGATAAACTCAGTACGAAAGGTGCCCCATGGCCACACCTGCAAACATGAACCTGATCAAACGCCTTGCCGAGGATTTGCGGCTGCTCATATCGCTGACCGGTGATTTCGTCAAAGGGCGCTACCGCTCGGTTTCACCGCTGTCGGGCATGGTTTTCATCCTGGCCATCGCCTATCTGTTGATTCCCACCGACCTGATCAGCGATTTCATTCCCGGCCTGGGCCAATTGGACGATGCAGCCGTTTTTCTGGCCTGTCTCTATTATCTGGAAAAAGATCTTTACCGGTATCGCGCCTGGAAAGAGACCGGCCAGCGTCCGGAACCACCCCGGGACTGATCGCGCCGCCGGCGGGCGGTACGTTCAAACCGGAATCAGGTCAGTTTTTCAATGGCTTCGCTGGCGGCATCGCAGATCTCTTCATCCGTTTCCACTTCGAGTACCCGGGATAAAAATGGCAGGGCGTCCCGGTTGCCCGCTTCACCCAGCACATGCAGAACGTCGCCTTTGACCGTATCGTCGATAGTGGCAAAAGCGGCCAGCAGCGGTTCGACGACCTGCCCGGCCAATGCCGGTGCCATCTCCACCAGGGTCTCAATGACAACCATGGCCCCCAGTCGCACCGACCAGCGCGGGTGGATGAGCAACTCGATAAATGCCGGGAAAATTTGGTTGTGATCGGACATCAGGCGCGCCACTCCGTCGGCATCGGCGTCCTCGATCATCCCCCGCAGGGCGTCGGCACTCAGACCGGCTGGATCCCGATCCAGCATCAGGGTAACCAGCTCCAGGGCATCCACCGATCCGGTCCAACGGAACTGATCGTCCAGAATCACCGTGGGAGCGGAGCTGATGCGGTCCTGATCGGCGGCTTCAGGGTAGAGCATGCCGTCGATGACGGTCACCCATACATTTTCGTTGAGACCGGCCAACCCCAAAAGCGTGGTGACGGTTGCTGGACAAAACGGGCAATGGGGCGTGACATAGACCTTCAGCAACGCCGGCACCCCAAGTCTCTCCAGCTGCGCGCGTACGTCCGGACCGATCTGATCCGTAAAGGCCGCACCATTGGCCAGAACGGCCAGAAACGGTTCCAGTTCGCGATCCAGCGGAAGGGCCTGGTAGGCCACGTGTGGGCCGACGAACAAGGTGGGCCGTTCCACCGGCAGGTCACTCTCTTTTTTGGGACGAATACAACCGGCAATCCCGGCCAATTGATCGACAAAGGATCGAAACGGCTGATCCTGAACGTGACCGGAGGTGGTGTACCGGAGTGTCAACGTCTCACCAACCGTCTCGGCCCATTGCCGAATGCGCACTTCCTGTTGGTCCGAAATAGAATTCATCACCTCTCCCATACAAAACGCGGATCTATTTTCCGAAAAGGATTTCCCGCTCGGCCGCCTGTCCGAGGGTTTCTCCCAGCTGGACACTGCCCCCGGGAATGGCCCACATCCCATGGGCCGGGGCCTTGCCGCGTTTGACCAGCAGTACGGCATTGCCCTTGAACACCACGGCCCCCACCGCCGGGCGCGGTCCATCGGGATATTTTCCGGTTGTCATGGATCGATGGTTCATTGAATCAGTCAGGGAATATCGTCAATCGTCCTGATGGTGGTATCATGGTTTGCCGGTGGCTTCAATTCCAATCTGGCGGTTCGCGGCGCCGTCAGCATTGACGCCTTCACCAAATTCTGATAGCAGCAACAGGTCATTTAACCCATTAGCCAATCAATCAGGATCGTCCGAATTATGGATATGCTGCTGGAAGAAAAGCATCGCGCGGTGCGACAATCGGTACGCCGCTTCTGTGATCGGGAACTGCGCCCGATCGCCGCCCAGATTGACCAGGAAGCCCGTTTTCCTTGGGAGGTGATCGAAAAAATGGGTCGCCTGGGCTACTTCGGCATCCAGGTCCCCCAATCCCTTGGCGGCGCCGGCCTCGACTCGGTCAGCTATGCCATTACCATCGAGGAGATCGCCCGGGTCAGCGGCAGCATCGGCCTGTGTGTAACCGTTCACAACTCCGTGGGGGTCTTCCCGATCCTGGCCTTTGGCAGCCCGGACCAGATCGAACGCTGGGTGCCCCCCCTGGCCCGGGGAGAAAAGATCGGCGCTTTCTGTCTCACCGAACCCAATGCCGGTTCCGATGCCAGCGGAATCGAGGCCACGGCCCTGGCCAATGGCGACCGGTATCTGGTCAATGCCAACAAGGTGTTCGTCACCAACGGCGGCGTTGCCGACGTCTGCCTGATCTTCTGCCGCACCGATCCATCGGCCGGACGCCGGGGGATCAGCGTGGTGGTCGCCGAACGCGGCACCCCCGGCTTCGTCACCGGCGATCTTGAGGATCTGTGCGGCATGCGCGCCAACCCGGTCTGTTCGATCCGCCTCAACGACTGCCCGGTGCCCCGGCAGAACCTGCTGGCCAAGGAGGGTATGGGCCTTAAGATTGGCCTGGCCGCCCTGGATACCGGCCGCATGGGCATCGCCGCCCAGGCCGTCGGGATCGCCCAGGCCGGCCTCGAGGAGGCGGTCCGCTACGCCCGTCAGCGCCATCAGTTCGGGGTGCCCATCGCCCAGCACCAGGCGATTCAGAGTATGATTGCCGACATGGCCACCCAGGTGGATGCCGCCCGCCTGATGGTCTACCGGGCCGCGGCCCTCAAAGACAAACAGCTTCCTTTTTCCAAGGAGTCGGCCATGGCCAAGCTGCTGGCCGCGGAAACGGCCAGCCGGGTAACCGACATGGCGGTCCAGATCCACGGTGGGTACGGTTACAGCAAATCCTATCCCGTGGAACGGTACTACCGGGACGCGCGGGTGACGCGCATTTATGAAGGCACCTCGGAAATTCATCGCATGGTCATCGCCAAAAGCGTCCTGGACGGCGCCTGAGCCAAAGGAGTTAGCCCTTGCACATCATCGTCTGCATCAAATCGGTGGTCACCGCCGCCCCCAGAGGGAAAATTGTCCGCACGGCTGACCAATGTGCCTTCAACCCTTTTGACCGGCCGGCGCTGGAAATTGCCCTGCATCTCAAGGAAACCCACGGCGGTTCGGTCACCGTCATTTCCATGGGGCCCCCCACGGCCGCAGCCGCCCTGCGTGAGGCCATGGCCATGGGCGCCGATCGAGCCGCCCTGCTCTGCGATGCGGCCCTGGCCGGTTCCGACACCCTGGCCACCGCCACCGCCCTGGCCGCCACGGTCACCCATCTGGCCCCGTACGACCTGCTTCTTTTTGGCACGCGCACGGCGGACAGCGACACGGGACAGGTAGGCCCCCAGACATCCGTGCTCCTGGGGATTCCCATGGTGACCGGGACCACCCATGTCGACCTGGCCGGCGGGTCGATCACTGTCTCGCGCCAGATCGACGGATTTCAGGAGACCTATGCATTGACCCCGCCCGCAGCCCTGACCGTTCATCCGACGGCGGCGCTGCCACGGGATGCCGCCCTGGGTGGATTGGCCACGGCATTCGATGACATGCCCGTCGAGATGCTCGGCATCGAACACGTCGGCCTCGATCCGAAACAGGTGGGGGATGCCGGTTCCCCCACCCGGGTGCTCTCCATGAAACCGGTAAAAAAGCAGCGCGCCTGCCAATGGATTGAAGGAACGCCGGTGGAACAGGCCGACGCCCTGGTCCGGAAGCTGGTGGAAACGGGACTGATCGGCTGACCATGCCAGTCCGCCATGCGGTTCCACCCCAATCAATCGACAGTGATACCACCTTCGCAAAGGAAACCGTAAATAACGATCATGACCGACACCACAACCAATGAAATCTGGGTATTCGGGGATTTGCGCAGCCGCCAGCTGCTGGATCTGAGCCTGAAAGTGCTGGTGAAGGCCACCGAGCTAGCCCGGCAGACCGATGATCGGGTGGTCTTTTTCGCCCTCAAGGCGGCCGGTGAAACGCTGTTGACCGCTTCTGACGATGAGACCTGTGCCGTGCTCGAAGGCGGTATCGCTGGCGAAGCCTTCGCCTGGGGGGCGGATGCAGTGCTGTTTTTCGAAAATGAACAATTTGCCGCCCCGATGGTTCAGCGGTTTGCCGACGCCCTGACACCGGTCATCCGTGAAAAATCACCCCGCCTGGTCCTGTTCCCGCTCACCGATTTTGGCCGCGACCTTGCCGCACGCACGGCCGCTGCTGCCCGCGCCGGCCTGATGGCCGACTGCGTCGCCCTGATACCGGGAGCGGACGGAACCGTTGTCGGTCTTTGCCCGGCATGGGGCGGCGAAGTGATGGCGGAAATCACCTATGTTGCCGGCCACGGCACCGGGTTTGCCACGGTTCAGCCCCATGGCGCCGCCGGCGAAAAAGATACGATGCGATCCGGACAGACCACCCATGTGCCGTTGAATGTCCAGACAAAAACAGAAGCGATCCGGCAGCTTTCCAGCCAGCGGGCCTCGATTTCCGCAGAAGACCTGGAAAGTGCCCGCAGCGTGGTCGTCGGCGGTGCCGGACTGGGTACGTCGGAAAATTTCGGCAGCCTTCGTCAGCTGGCTGCGGCCATGGCCGCCCAGGTGGCTGCCACCCGCCCCCCCGTGCTCAACCACTGGGTGGCCGAAGACCGGCTCATCGGCCAGACCGGCAAAACGGTACGGCCTGAACTGCTCGTCTCCATCGGCACCTCCGGTGCCGTCCAGTACACGGCCGGCATCATGGATTCCGGCACCATTGTGGCCATCAACCGCGACCCGGCGGCCCCGATTTTTCGCATTGCCGATATCGGCGTCATCGCCGATGCCACCACCTTTTTGCCACTGCTGATCGCCCGGGTCCGGCAGGCGGTCATGCGCCAACTGGCTGACGACGTCTGTGCGGACACTCCGATCCCGCAGTCAAAAGGCGGTTTTGGTGAAAAGATCAAAACCCTGCGCGAGGCCCAGGGGTGGTCCGGCGAGCAACTGGCCGAGGCCACCGGCCAGACGCCGGAATTCATTGCCGGTGTGGAGTCGGGTGAGATTTCTCCGCCGGTGGCCTTTATCCTGCGCCTTTCCACGGCCTATGGTGTCGATCCGGGAATGTTTCTGCGGAACGAGGAGAAGGCCCAGATCCGCGACCAGCGGACCCAGGCCTACGTCAACCGGACCCGCAACTACTCTTACCAGACGTTGACATCCGGCGCCGAGCACGATCACCTGAGGGCGTTCATGGTCACCATCGAACCGCACCACGACCATAAACCGGTGGCCTACAAACACGACGGGGAAGAGTTCATCTTTGTCATGGACGGCAAGTTGCAGTTTACCCTGGGAAACAAAATCCATACCCTTACCCAGGGCGAGTCGATCCATTTCCACTCCACCATCCCGCACAAGCTGAAAAGTCTCTCCGCCGAGGTCACCCGATGCCTGGTCATTCTCTACACCCTGTGAGAATCTTTCGCCTTGCCGGACGCTTCGCGGACCGCCACGGTCGGGAAGATGAGATATTCCTGACCCGCGCAGCCGGATCGGACAACCATCATGAATGCAGCGCCTAAACGCCCCCGCATCGGGGTCGGGGTCATCGTGATCCGAAACGGCCGCGTGCTTCTCGGCAAACGCAAAAACAGCCATGGTGCGGGAACATGGCAATTTCCCGGGGGTCATCTGGAGTACGGCGAATCCATTGAGGCATGCGCCCGGCGGGAGTTGCATGAGGAGACCGGCCTTTCGATCAGCCGCTTGCGAATGGGACCGTTTACCAATGATATCTTTGAAAAAGAGCAGAAACATTACGTGACCTTGTTCGTGATTGCCGAGGGCACCGAGGGCGACCCGGAAGTCAAGGAGCCGCACAAATGTGAATGTTGGGAGTGGTTCCGCTGGTCGGCCATGCCCACGCCCCACTTTCTGCCCATCACCAATCTGTTGAAGCAGAATTTCAGCATCGCGGACGCTGAGGACCCGGCCGCCGCCATCACTGCCGAGATGACCGCCATGGCCAGTGCGGACCAGGCCACGCAACTGCAGCGGTTCTTCAAGACCGGCCCGGGAGAGTATGCCGAAGGCGACCGGTTTCTGGGAATCAAGGTTCCCCGGCTGCGCCAACTGGCCAAAAAACATGCCCCCGCCAGCATGGCCGCCATAGAATCGCTGCTCTGCTCACCGGTCCACGAAGCACGCCAACTGGCCCTGTTCCTGCTGATCGGCCGTTTCCAGAAGGCCGACCCGGATGGACAGGCGGCCATTGTCGACTTCTATCTGGCGCACACCCGCTGGATCAACAACTGGGACCTGGTGGACTGCTCCGCCCACACCATCCTGGGGGCATTTCTGCTCCGCCGGAAGCGCGGGGTCCTTTATCGTCTCGTTCAATCGGAAAATTTGTGGGAACGCCGGATTGCCATGGTGGCCACCTGGCAATTCATCCGTGCCGGTGAGATTGCCGATACCATGGAACTGGCAGCACGATTGCTTCAGGATCGCGAAGACCTGATTCACAAAGCGGCCGGATGGATGTTGCGTGAAGCGGGAAAACACGATGAACGCGCTCTGACCGCCTTTCTGGACACCCACTGTCTGCAGATGCCGCGGACCATGCTGCGCTATGCCATCGAGCGCCTGCCCGAGCCCCGCCGGCTGGCGTTTCTTAAAAGGAAGGCGTAAATGGCGCCGCAAAAGGAATTGTTGCCATGATTGTCCCAACGCCGGTATCGGTTCATGGGGGTCACAGCGGCCAGTTCTGCGGACATGCCAGCGACACCCTGGAGGCGATCGTCCGCACATACATCCGGAAAGGCTACCCTTGGGTGGGGATCACCGAGCACATGCCGCCGGCCTCGGACCGATTCCTCTATCCCGAAGAACGGGCCGCCGGACTGGACGCCCGCGCACTGAAAGAACGCTTTGCCGATTATATCGGTACCTGCCGGCTGCTTCAGAAGCGCTATGCGGATGCCATCCGCATCTTCGTCGGGTTTGAAACCGAGACGACCAGTGGCAGCATTGCGCTGGTCCGGGAGTTGATTGCCACGCATTCGCCCGATTATGTGGTCGGGTCGGTCCACCATGTGGATGACATCCCCTTTGATTCAAGCCAAACCGATTACGACATCGCCGCCACTCAGTGCGGCGGCCTAGATGGCCTGTATGCCCGCTATTTCGATCAGCAGTACGAGATGATCCAGGCATTGCAGCCGGAAGTGGTGGGCCATCTTGACATTATCCGGATATTCGATCCGGATTACCGTTCCCGAGTGGTCAAACCGGCCATCTGGGAAAAAATCATGCGAAATTTAGAACTGATTAAAAAACTGGATCTGATCCTGGATTTCAACCTCCGCCCACTGACCAAGGGCGCTGATGAGCCCTATCTCTCCACTCCGATCCTAAAGGCGGCAAAACGCCTGGGCATCGCTGTCGTTCCCGGAGATGACTCCCATGGCGTGAAAACGATCGACGTCCACATGCAGACGGCCATTCGGATACTTCGCCTGGCCGGAGTGAGTACCAACTGGCGAAAACCGGTGGGCAAACGCTTTCCGCAACGGCCCAATGGAACCTGAATCTACTTTTCATCCTCTGTTTCGAGATCGGGATCGGTCCCTTCACCGGTAGCAGCGTCAATCCCGTCAGGCGAGTCCTCCGATTGAGGCGCATGAAAAGGTTCCGATGGTCCGCTGGTTTGCGGCAACCTCTGCTTTCGCTCCGCCCCTGCATCCCCGTCCAGGGGCTGCAGAAAAGATCGCGGCTGTTTTCTGCGCCGATCCCCACCCCGCCGGCGTTCCGGCCAGTGACCCGGCGACTTGATCCAACGCCGGTCAATCCCCGTTCGGCGTGAGACGAAAGCCGGCTCCTGCTTGTCTTTATCCTCGTTCATCCGCTTACTTTCGGTCCAATCCTCTCCACCAATTTTGACAAAAACCGGATCGGTCACTTACCGGTCATTTTTTTTTACCATGCCACAAGCAGCCGAACAAATCAATTTTCGGTTAAATTTTGGTAGCTTGACATTTGTCAAGTGATCCTTTATGCTCTTTCTCATAGCATGTTGCTGCTTCTGTTGTTATTGTTCTCATGTGATGTTCCTCGGCCGATCGATGATCCCCTGCGCGATCATTCTCAGTTCAGCAACGCCCGACAGGCCGTAGATTAACCGGCAATTGGATAATTCAAAATAAGTAACATCAATCGAACTGCCGTTCAACGGTTGACTGAGTGATTTGAATGACTGAACGGCAATTCGTTCTTTCTCCATATATATACCGTTTTAGGAGGAAAGGCACTTTTCACCCCCTTTACACATGGAGGACTCAGGTCATGAAAAAATTAGCCCGAGATTTGAAAACCGTCGCCAAGCAGCTTGAAAACCTCTCCAAAAAAACCGAAAGCATGGCCATGGCATTCGAAAAAAGCCCTTCGGCTGCGACTGCTCCGACAAAAAAGACCTCCCGAACGCGGGTTGCCAAAAAGAAAACCGCCGGATCGACACCCACGGATCAGGTACTGGCCATTATGAAGCGTTTTAAAAAAGGAATCACCGTGGAATCCCTGCGTGGGAAATCAGGATTTAACGAGAAGCAGATCAGTAACATTGTCCACCGCGCGTGTAAAAAAGGTAAAATGAAACGCATCGGCCGTGGTGTTTACTCGGTATACGACGTTTAAATTAAAGGCCATCAACCGTTTTGATCGGTAGCGTGGAAACCGATTTCTATTGATACGTTTATCTATTGTGTGATAACCGGATTTTGGGTCGGATAGGTCTTGTACACGAGAGGTGATTACCGCTTTATGGCGACAGCCACTGTTCGAGACCGGGATGTTTACTTATTTCAAGGAGGCTGCAGAAAATGGCAAACGGTGTTGTAAAATGGTTCAGTGACAAAAAAGGGTTTGGTTTCATCGAGCAGGAAGGAGGTCAGGGCGATATCTTCGTTCATTTTTCTTCTATTAAAGCTGAGGGATTCAAAACCCTCGCGGAAGGAGATCGTGTGACCTTCGATGTGGAGCAAACCGACCGTGGTCCCGCTGCTGCCAATGTGGTAAGAGTATAAACAATAGATTGACGCATCAACAAAAACGGCATCCTGAAAAGGATGCCGTTTTTGTTTGCTCAGGCACTTGTCTTGCCAGCCACTCAATAAAGCTGCGGTCTACACCACCCCTTGATCGAGCATGGCGTCGACCACCTTGACGAAGCCGGCGATGTTGGCTCCGTTCATGTAATTTCCCGGCGTGCCGTACTGCTCGGCGGAGGCAAGGCAGGTCTGGTGAATGCTATTCATGATCATTTGCAGCCGGTTGTCCACTTCCTCACGCGTCCAGGAAAGGCGCATGCTGTTCTGAGTCATCTCCAGCCCCGACACGGACACCCCGCCGGCATTGGCCGCCTTTCCCGGACCGTAGAGAATTTTGTGTTCAAGGAAGATGTCAATCCCCTCAGGCATCGTGGGCATGTTGGCCCCCTCGCACACGGAGATGACGCCACCGTCAACGAGTTTCTGGGCGTCACGCGCGTTGATCTCGTTCTGGGTCGCCGACGGAAAGGCGCAGTCGGCCTTGTGGGCCCACAGCGGGTTGCCATCCTGATCCAGGTCCACTGCCGTGTAGACCGCCGACGGATACTTCTCGGCGTATTCCTTGACCCGGCCCCGGCGAACGTTTTTCAGGGTTTTGATAAACGCCAGCTTCTCCCGGTCGATGCCCGCCTCATCGAAAATATAGCCCGAGGAATCCGAACAGGTCACCGGCCTGGCCCCAAGGTCGAGCAGCTTCTCAAGGGTATATTGAGCCACATTGCCCGAACCGGAGACCAGACAGGTCTTGCCCTCCAGCGTCTCGCCTTTTGTGGCCAGCATCTCGGCGGCAAAGTAAACCGAGCCGTAACCCGTGGCCTCAGGACGGATCAGGCTGCCGCCCCAGTTCAGGCTCTTGCCGGTGAGCACGCCGGTGAACTCGTTCTTCAGTTTCTTGTACATGCCGAACAGGTAGCCGATCTCACGCGCCCCAACGCCGATGTCGCCGGCCGGCACGTCCGTGTCCGGACCGATATGGCGGAACAGTTCGGCCATGAAGCTCTGGCAAAAACGCATCACCTCCATGTCGCTCTTGCCCTTGGGGTCGAAATCGCTGCCCCCCTTGCCGCCGCCCATGGGAAGCGTGGTCAGGGCGTTCTTGAACACCTGTTCGAAGGCCAGGAACTTCAGGATACCCAGGTTCACCGAGGGGTGAAACCGCAAACCGCCCTTGTAGGGTCCGATGGCGCTGTTCATCTCGATGCGGTAGCCGCGGTTGACCTGGATCTGTCCCTGGTCGTCCACCCAGGGCACCCGAAACAGGATCACCCGCTCGGGCTCCACCAGACGCTCCAGGATTTTGGCCGCCCGGTACTCGGGGTTCCTGTCCATCACCGGCTGGATCGAGGCCATCACCTCCATCACCGCCTGGTGAAACTCCCGCTGGCCGGGATCCTTATCTTTTACCAACTGCAAAATATCCATCATGCTCGTTCCTCCCGTTTGAGTCCATTTTTATATAATCACGCACCGGGACCGTCGACCGTCAACTTTGAGGGTGACCGGGGTCTCCAGGCGCAGATGGGCGACAAAGGTCAGATCACTCTGCCTGGGCAGCGAAACCAGCCAGTCCCAGTCCAGTCGACCGCCGGACGCCTTGGAAACGGTAATGTAGTTGATCCCCAGGGTCGTTATGTTGTGAAAAAAGTGCGAACCTTGAGAGGGTTCGGCCACCAGTTTGTCCGATTCGGTTTCAATCATCGCCCCAACACCGGAGATATCGGACCAGTTCACCGGAATTCCCAGCCACCGGTCGGCCGACCCCCAGCGGCCCGGCCCCACCAGCAGATATTTGCGTTGCTCATTGACCAGCGTGGCGTTCAGCTTGGCAATTTCACGGGCAATCAGGGTGGTCTTGCCCGGGTCAAACACCTCCGGTTTGACGAAAATAATATCCGCCATATCCTGTTTGACGGCATTGCCCAGGGCCATTTCAGAAAAACAGCGCGCGTTTTCAATCTCCTCGGTGGAGATATTCACCTGTTCCAGCTCAGCGCGGGCCGTCATGGGACGAATCTGCAGAAAGGCGAACTGCGGTGGCAGGCTGCCCTGGGCTGCCAGATTGACCGAAAATTCCATCTCAACCGGGCAGCCCATGCCCTGCTCGCCCAGTTTGAGCAGATCTTTGATGATGGCCGCCAACGGAAATTCATTGTATTTGAGGATATGGGCAAACGTCAGCACCCGCATTCCCGGAATGTGGACCGTGTCCCGGATCCGATGCTCATCCGGCACATAGGTACTGGCCAGCAGCTGCAGCGGCAACTCGTCTTCGGCATCGGCCACGTCACGGTGCCACAGGCTGGCCGCATCATTGGCGGCCAGGGAATGGCAGCAGCCCTCCATCTTCAGTGCATAGAAATGGCGCTGTGCATTTTCAAGAATATCCTCCACCGTGGAACGCTGGGGCAGCAGCTGTGGGTGGCACGGAGAAAAACGGAGCGTTTTTTCGCCTTCCACAACGGTCTTGCCGAGTCCCATGGCAATGGTGACAATCCCCTCTTCGGATTTCATGCGGGCAAACGGGTAGTAGTTGTGGGACTGGGCAACACCGGAGATGGCCGGATAAAAACTGTCGCCATAGCGTGACCCCATCAGTTTCTGAATGATCACCGCCATCTGCTCTTCTTCCGTGCGATGCCCCACCCGCTTTGAGAATGCTTTCGGGCCTTGATAGTAGGTGGACGCATAAACCAGTTTGATGGCTTGGATCAGATGATCGAGGCGACGTTCCAGATCCGGACAGTCGTTGGTGATCATATAAGTACGGTAGAGACCGGCATAGGCCCTGAACTGGGCGTCTTCCAGCAGGCTGGAGGAACGGATGGCCAGCGGATAGGTCACCTGCGCCAGATAGTCGCGCAGTTTGGCTTCGATCCATTCGGGGAAACGGCTGTTGACAAAAATATCGGCTATCTGCTCATCGGGCAGATCTGTCTTGGAGAGATAGCGCAGCTGGTTGTCCTCCACAAACGATTCAAACCCGTCCGTGGTGATGACCAGTGTCTGTGGCACGACAATATCAATACCTTCATAGCGCTGCGAGAAATCGTTGTTTTGCCTCAAAAGGGAGGTAATGAAGGCCAACCCCCTGGCCTTTCCGCCCAGAGACCCTTTTCCAATTTTAAAAAATTCAGTGTCAAAATCAGCACCGGCCGTTTCAAAATCGGCAACGATCCCTTTCTGCCGTCGTTTGCGCCGGTCGGCAATGATTTCGATCAGGTGGCGGCGATGACTCTCCACATCGGTAAAATCATCATCGTTGATGGGACGGACTTGTGCCGCCAGGCCCATTTCGGTACGCGCGAAAAGCCAGCGCGAAAAATCATTGCGATTGCAATGATACCGGAAAGAGGCCTCCGGTATGGTGGCCAGATGCTGTTCCAGCGCCTTGAGGTTGGACGCCCGGCAGCCGATCTCCGTTCCGTCGGGCATGCGGAAAACAAAATCGCCAAATCCCAGGTAGACCTTGAAAAAAAGCCGCACGTCCTGGTGCAGCGTATCTGAATTCTTGTCGACAAATGCTGCCGAAAGCATCGCGGCCTTCGCGGCATTGGCCGGTTCCGAACTGGCCAGCAGCAAGGGGATACCAAAACGCTGCTTCCTGACATGCCTGAGGAAATCCACACCGGCAGTATCATCCATGACGCCATTGCGAGAAAAGCGGACGTCGGATATCACGCCGAGGACAAAGGCTTCATACTCTTCATAGAGGGATAATGCCTCCTCGTAGTTACCGGCCACCAATATCTTGGGCCGGGCGCGCATGGTGACCAGGCGGTGCTCTTCGTTGAGCGTGCCCTCCATTACCGCTTGTGTCTGGCAGACCAGTTCACGGTATAAAATGGGCAGCAGGGATGACAGGTAATAGGGCGAGTCCTCAACAAAAAGAATCACCCGTACTCCAGCCGACGCAGTATCCTTGGCCACATTCATGCGATCCTCGGCACTTTTAATCAGTGCCACGAGAATATCGGTGTTCCCTGACCAGACAAAGGTCCGGTCGATACCCGGCGCATTGTCCGGCTCGATCATCTCCGGGGAGGGAATGGTGTCGTGGGAAAGCAGAATCACCGGCAGGTCCGGTGCTTTTTTCTTTATTTTGTGTCCCAGGGCGGCCGCCCCCATATCCGACAGGCGCGGCATGGTGATGACCATGTCAAAGGGTTTGCGGTCAAGGGCGGCAAGGGCTTCTTCGGCGGTCGACACCCATGTCATGCGCGGCGGCTGGCTCAGGTTGAGGCCGCGATACTCGTTAACGACCCGCTCGGACAGGCGACAGTCGTCTTCCATGATCCAGGCATCGTATGGCGTGGAGACCAGCAGAATGTCGCTCACCTTGCGGGCCATCAGTTCGTGGAACAGCTTGAACCGGGAGTCGGAATCGTTGAAATACGGTTTTTTCGTCAATGCCATGGGTCGATGATCTTCCATCGGTGGCCAGGCGGGCAACCCATGCCCGCGTCACCGGTTCCGGCGTTGCAAAAAAAAGCGCCTATAGTTGAAAACACTTTGGAAAGTCAAGCAGATTGTATGCAGCATAACGGAAATCATGGCAAAAAGAAACTGCATGGCGGCTTGCATTACCATCGCAGATGGTGGATGATGGTCGTCGAACATCTCCCCCCTGCATCGGCATATACTAGATCAAAAAACGTTTTGCCGCAAGATCTGTGGGAAAGCACCGGACCGGACAGCCCCAAAACCGCATTGGAATCGTGACGTTATTGTTTCAACGGGAGGTCCCCATGCCCTTCAGCAAAAAAAAATATCCATTTTATATCGGCATCACCACGCTGGTTGTGGTGATTGTCCTGACCTTGAGCGGATTTTTTTTGGGAATCAGCCATCATGAAAGCAAAACCGCGGCAATGCAGATGGCGGACCGACTCTTTTCGGAAATCAACGCCAAAACCATGCAGCGCTATGAAAGCGTCATCGCGTCGGTTGCCGTATTGGTCGGTTCGGCAAGCCATATGCCCGCAATGGCCACCGCACCCACCGGCAGCGGGTTGTCTCATCCTGGAATCGCGATGATGCTCAGGGCGCTCACCCTGAACGATTATCTTTTCTCCTCCTATGTCGGTTATGATGACGGCAGTTTTATCCAGGTCGTCGGCGTCGGCAAGCGGGAGGAATTCCGCCGCTATTTTGGAGCACCGCCGGAAACCGCCTACGTTCTGCGGATCATCGCACCTGACGCCGACGGAACATTGATTCAGCGTTGGCATTTTTTGGATCCGCATCACCATCGCATTGGAGTGCGCGACGATCTGGACCCGGGCTACGATCCGCGCGGTCGGCCATGGTACACCCGGGCGCAGCTGGAGGATGCGGCCTTCTATACCGCCCCCTATATTTTCAGCTCAACCAGACTGCCCGGCATCACCTGTGCAGAGCGGCTGGGCAGCGGGAAAGGCGTTTTCGGAGCCGATATCACCCTGGAGCGGTTCACCCAATCCCTTGCCCGCCAGCGTGTATCGGAAAATGGCATGCTTTTCCTCTTCGACCGGAGGGGAAGGCTGATCGCCCATTCCCATGAATCCGCGGTACAGACCAGCCGGGACGATTCGCTGCGCTTTCTCCCCGGCGCTGAGTCGGATGACCCGCTGGTCCGGTCTGTGGTGGCCGGCTATCTGTCAGACCCGGATCAAATGGGAGATCGTACCCGGGAAGCGGAAATTGGCGGGTCGATGTACCTGGTTCGGACAACACGGCTGAAAGCGAAACTGAAATTCGATCAGGTCCTGGCCGTCATCGCCCCGGTTGCCGACTTTACCGGCCATATCCGGCAAATGCAGCAACGCATATTTTTTTTCTCGGGCCTGACCCTGCTGGCCTTTTTACCCGTGGTCCTTTTTGTTTCGCGCAAGATTTCCGGGTCCCTGATCCTGCTGGAGCTGGAGTCCATGAAAATACGACGGTTCGACTTTACCCCTTCAGCACCGTTCGATTCCAATATCAAGGAAATCCATTCGCTGATTCAGGCCTTCGTACTCATGAAAAGTACCATCCGGACACGCACCGATGCGCTGATCGCCACGCAGGGAAAATTGAAAAGCCTGGTTGACAGTGGCATCTCCCTGACCGCTGAAAAAAACATGGACCAGCTTCTGCGCCATACTTTCAAACGGGCACGGGAACTGTCCCGGACCGATGGGGGAATCCTCTACCTGCGCAATGCGTCCAATCAGCTCGAACTTCGAATTCTGGAAAATGCGTCCGGTCCCCTGGCACACCCCAATGGCATCAATGTGAGCGACCCCGCGGCCCCGGCACCGCCCCCCGGCGATACCAGCAAGACGGCCGGTTGGGTGGCGGCAACCGCCAAAACCATTGTGGCCAACCGAATGAATGAGCAGTCAATCGACCGTGCCGAAGCGGATTGCCACAATCTGCTCACCGTTCCTCTGAGTACAAGAGAAGGGGTGACCCTTGGTGTACTGCAGTTGTTCAATGCCCGTGATGATCAGGGCAAAAAGATTGTCCCCTTTGACAAGGAGATCGTCGGATTCGTCGAGGCCCTGACGGCCCAGGCCGCCGTGGCCCTGCACAACAAGCATCTGATGGAAGAACAACGTGCCCTGTTCGATGCCTTCATCCAGATGATTGCCGGCGCCATTGATGCAAAATCGCCTTATACCGGCAACCACTGTGCACGGGTACCCGAAGTAGCCGAGATGCTGGCCAGGGCGGCGCACCAGACCCCAACCGGTCCGTTTGCCGATTTTCGCATGCAGACGCAGGATCAGTGGCGGGAATTTCGCGTGGCGGCCTGGCTGCACGATTGTGGCAAGGTCACCACCCCCGAATACATCGTCGATAAGGCCACCAAACTGGAAACCATCTGCAACCGCATCCATGAAATCCGTATGCGTTTCGAGGTGCTTCTGCGCGATGCGGAAATTACCAGCTACCGGCAGCGTCTGGCCGGCAACGGCAATAAAGCGGAGATTGAAGAACAGCTGCAGGCAAGCCGCCGGCAGATCATGGAGGATTTCGCCTTTGTCGCCGACTGCAACATGGGTGGCGAATCCATGGCCGACGAAGACATTGCGCGTTTGCAGCAGATTGGCGCACAAACGTGGGTGCGTCACCTGGACGACCGCATCGGCATTTCCCAAAAGGAAAGCGCCCTGAAACGCCGCCATCCGGCCGCCGGATTGCCGGCCATTGAGCCCATTCTGGCCGACAAGCCGGAGCATGTCATCCCCAGGCCCCTGCCGAACACTCAGGAAAAAGAAACCATGGGAATCGTCATGCAAATTCCCGCCAACGAGACCAATCTGGGAGAACTCTACAACCTGAGCATCCCCAGGGGAACCCTTACCACCGAAGATCGGTTCAAAATCCAGGCCCACATTATCGAAACCATCCGCATGCTGGATCGTCTGCCCTTCCCCGACTATCTGGCCAATGTTGCCGATTACGCCGGTGCGCACCACGAAACCATGATCGGTACGGGCTATCCGCGGGGGCTGAAAAAAGAGCAGATTTCGATTCCCGCACGGATCATGGCCATTGCCGATATTTTCGAGGCACTGACCGCTACGGACCGGCCCTACAAAGAGCCCAAAACGCTGAGCCAGGCCCTTGGCATCATGCGGCGGATGCGTGACGAGCAGCACATTGACGCCGACCTGTTCGACCTGTTTTTGACGGAAGGGATTTACCGGACCTATGCCCAGCGGTTCATGGATCCGCACCAGATCGATGCGGTGGATATTCGGCAGTACCTCTCGCAAGGGGCGCCATAGTAAGGCAACCCCGCATAAGCCCTCCTCCAATAAGGAAGTCAACAGTGATGGCATGCCCTGGCTCAAGTCGGCATCGGGCATGACGGCCACGATGTTTTTGGCGATATCCTCGAGGGTGTAGCCACACATCAGGGTGGTCACGCCATCTTAGCAAATTCCTTTTCCGATATGGAAGCGGCATCGGGCTGAAGGATTTTCTTGAAATCCTCCAGCAGCGTCTTCACGAAATCAAGAATGTAGGTCATAATATTTCCATTTTACAATCTCGATTTTACGATCAGACCGACTCAATCGAAAAACACGGAAAACCCATTGACATCAATCCGGCGATTGGGTTTATTAGCGCGACAACAAAATGATTCATCCAGTTGCCCCTCGGGCGGATCCACCCGGAGGGCGCTTTCAGAGGGAAAGCGGTGCAAATCCGCTGCGGACCCGCCACTGTGAGTGGGGACGAAAGCCGCAACAGCTCACTGCCTGATCCGGTCAGGCGGGAAGAGGCGGCCGGTAGGACGATCCACGAGTCAGGAAACCTTGACGGATGATGGAATTCAATGCGCCTTCGCGGTCAAGGCGGATTCAACCGAGTGGCAGACAGATCTTGCCCCGCCTTGATTCCGTTTCGGAGGTGGGGCTTTTTTTATCTGAGACGATCCATGACAAACCCGTGCATTCCCCGACATCCCGACACGCCCGACCGGCCACGCAGGCCCACTCTCCAGCACTATAGACGGCTGATCCGGTTCGGCCAATGCGTATTGAGTGCACTGCTGCTGACGGCGCTGCTGACGTCCTGGTCGGCCGCCGGAACCGTGGCCGACCGACTGGGGCGCCAGGTCCGGTTGCCGGATCACCCCCGGCGGATTGTCTCGCTGGCGCCCAGTATCACCGAGATTCTCTTCGCCCTCGATCTGTCCGGACGACTGGTGGGGGTAACCCAGTTCAGCGACTTTCCAGCGGCAGCCGCGACCCTGCCCAAAGTCGGCTCCTATGTTCACCTGGACGTGGAGAGAATTGTCGCCCTTGACCCCGACCTGTGTATTGCCATCAAAGACGGCAATCCCGTTTCAGTGGTCAACAAACTCGAATCCATCGGCATTCCGGTTTACGCCGTGGACCCACGGGATCTGCCATCGGTCATGGAAACCCTGTCGGAACTGGGCCGCGTGCTGGATGTGCACCCGCGGGCCACGCAAATCGTCACCGGAATGAGGCAGCGCATTGATCGGGTACAGCAACAGGTGGCCACGTCCGATCGGCGACCCGGCGTCTTTTTCCAGATCGGCATCGCCCCGATTGTCTCGGCGGGAACCAACACCTTCATTCATGAACTGATCACCATGGCCGGCGGAGTCAACCTCGCCCAGGGGCCGGTCCCCTACCCCCGTTTCTCCAAAGAAGAGGTCATCGGCCTGCGGCCGGAGATCATGGTCATCACTTCCATGGCACGGCAGGCGGTTTTCGAACAGGTCAAACGGGACTGGCAGCAATGGCAGGCAATACCGGCCGTCATGAACGACCGAATCTACATCGTGGATTCCAATGTTCTCGACCGGCCCACCCCGCGACTGGTGGAGGGCCTGGAACAGCTGGCCCGTCTGATCCACCCGGACGTTTTCAAAGCCGCCCCCCGGAAGCCGCAGCCATGATCCGCCGACCCGTCTCCCTGCCGCTGAAGATTGCCATGGTCTGTATGCTTCTGCTCCTTTTTCTCCTGGGCGCCATGCTGGCCGGGATTTCCATGGGTTCGTCGGGCAGCGGCCTGAAAGCCGTCTGGTCGTCTCTTTTTCAGGGAAATGGGGATACCATGCAGTCGGCCATCATCTGGCGGATCCGTCTGCCCCGGGTCCTTTTGGCGGCCCTGGTGGGGGCCGCACTCTCCCTGGGCGGCCTCGTCTTCCAGGCCCTTCTGAAAAACCCGCTGGCCGAGCCCTACATTCTGGGCATTTCGGGGGGTGCGGCGATCGGCGCCATCGTCGGTATCATCCTGGGGTTGTCCCGCATTCCCGGTGTCGGAATCATGGCATTTCTCGGCAGTCTGGCGACCTTGCTGCTGATTATCCTGATTTCATCGGGCCGGGCCATTATCGTCAAAGATTCCCTGCTGCTCTCCGGTGTCATGGTCAATGCCTTTTGCTCCGCAGTAATTATGTTTCTGCTCTCGATCACCCAGGACGCCCGTCTGCATAACATTATCTTCTGGCTCATGGGTGACCTGTCCGCCTCGCAGATCCAGCATGTGGCCATGCTGGCGGCGGTGTTGCTGCCCTGTTTCATTATCATCTTCATGCATTCCAACCGCATGAACCTGCTGCTGCTGGGCGGCGACATGGCCACCTCCATGGGGGTTGCCGTAAAACGGGTAACCCTGGTGCTGCTGATCACCACTTCGCTGATGGTCAGCGTCACGGTCAGCCAATGCGGCCTGATCGGTTTCGTCGGCCTGGTGATTCCCCACCTGTTGCGGCTGATTGTCGGCCCTGACCACCGGGTCCTGGCACCCGGCTGCATCTTGGGCGGCGGCGCATACATGGTGGTGTGTGATTTGCTGGCCCGCGTCCTGCCCGCCCAAGGAGAGATGCCCGGCGGAGTAATCACGGCCATGATCGGTGCTCCGCTGTTTATCATTCTCCTGAGGCGATCCAGACAATGAGTCCGGCAATCGACATCCATGGATTGTGCTACGCCTATTCAGGCATCCCCGTACTGCAGGATCTGACCTTTGCGGTTGAACGGAGCGCGTTCTTTGTGGTCATCGGTCCCAATGGGTCGGGGAAAACGACCCTGCTCAAGACCCTGGCCGGCCTGCAATCTCCATCCAACGGAGAAATTCTCATGGGCGATCGCCCCCTGGCACAGATCAAACGGGGGCAGCTGTCGCGCCAACTGGCCTATGTGGCCCAAACCAGCGACGATGACTGCCCGTTCACCGTGAGGGAACTGGTCCTCATGGGGCGGGCCCCCTATCTGGGCGTGCTGGGGATCGAAGGCCAGGCCGATCTTGACATCGCCAGGCAGGCCATCGAATTCGTCGGTCTTTCTCACTTAGCGGAGCGTCCGGTCAGACACCTCTCCGGCGGCGAACGGCAGCGCGCCCAGATCGCCCGGGCCATCTGTCAGCAGCCGGAACTGATCCTGCTGGACGAACCCACGGCAGCCCTGGATCTGGCCCATCAGGTACGCGTCATGGGGCTTCTGGCCGACCTGAAAACAAAACGCGGCACCACAGTGCTAATGATCTCCCACGATATCAATCTGGCGGCCATGTATGCCGATCGCATCTTGCTGCTGGTCAAAGGCCATATCGCCGCCTGCGGGACACCCGCCCAGGTGATCGATGAGAAGATTCTTTGCCGGGCCTATGACTGCCACCTGAAAGTAGATGGCAGTCCATGCGGTTCCTGGCCGAGGGTAAACTTGGTGAAATCGTAGTAAGGGCAAGCATTCTATATTTCAAGAATTTATTTCTACGATTGATACCCGTGCATTTCGTTGGCCGCGGATATTGGATGTTTACAAAAATAACTTCGGAAGAGATAATTTGTATGTTCTACCATTTGAAGCCCTGCATAATAACCCGAATGAGGTCGTAACCAGGTTATTGAATATAATGGGGGCTCCCATCGTCTATGAAGGTAAATTGCCTGTTTCAAATCCCAGTCTATCAAAAAAAGGTCTTGAACTTACAAGATTTGGGAATACGATTTTGAATCAGAAAGAAAGATCGCTGTTGCGGAATTTTCTACAGGAGAATTTCCCTAAAGCCAAAGAAGATGGATTTGATCTTTTTACGGATGAACAGAGAGAAATATTGATCGACTTTTATCGTCAATCCAACCAAACCCTCTTTAACTACTATATCGTAAAAGAATTTAAAACGGTGGCTTCGACTTATTTGTAATTCAACACCCAGAATAATTTTCGCAATGGTGCTTTTCCCGCTGCCGTTGGGACCCACTGAGTTCAAAAGGACAACGATTATCAAATATCGGATCCAATCTGGCTTTTTCCAAGGCATGGCCGGCCTTCTGTCGCAGGTTCCCATCTTCATTTCTGCCGGCGGCCTTGACGGCGTCGGTCAACTGGACGCCGATCCGGCCCCATGGATCCAGGTCCCTGGATGGGCTTTGAAACAGCATCAGGATGCCCCTGTCCCAATTCCAGATTCAACGTTTCTTCATTGAAAAAGTTTTGCCCCCATTAAAATTCCAGGGTATATTGACATTAATGATATTTGCCGTCTGCCCGCTGACGAAGAGACCCGACATCCGGCCCGCGACCTTCACACCGCTCATTCACTCAGATCTGGCGCCATAGTAGCCGAAAAGCGCTTTCATTTTCCAATATCATTAGGAGAATCAATGCGATTTAGAAAGGCACGAGTGAAAAAAGAAGCCTCGTTGCGAGCGAAGATGATTTTCGGCGGCATCCTCATCCTTTTCGTTCCCGTCTTTTTCATCGGCTCGGTGACCTTCATCAATTCGTCACGCACATCAGAGGATATCGCCAAACTGCAGTTCGTCCAGATCGCCCAGAGTCTGTCCGGGATGCTCGAACTCGCCTTGAATAAAGATCTGAAGGTTCTGGAAAAAATCGCCAAGGATCCCAAAATCATAGCGGCGATGATAGCTCAAAACAAAACGGTCATACGAAGCGATCTATCCGTCGTCCATCAAATGTTTTCACCGAATTATGAAGGGGTTGGGGTCTTTAACGCCGATGGCATTGTTTACTGCGACGGTATCGATATTGCTCGTGAAGGCATTTATATCGGCGACAGACAATATTTCAAAGAGGCAAAGAAAGGCAGGCCTGGAGTTCTCCCTGTGGTCCGATCCCGGGCGACCGGGGCGTCGGTTTTCGGGGTATCCGCACCGATGTTCTCGCCGGAAGGCGATTTTCTCGGCGGAGTGGTGGGCGTGCTCAAAGTCGACCACCTGATCGATTACATTTCTACCATTCAGATCGGAAGAACCGGATACGCATTCATGCTTGATCCGGAGGGCCTGGTGATTGCCCATCCCGATAAAAATATTGTCCTGAAGGTGCACATTAGGGACATGACCGGTCTTGATGCCCTGATCAGCAAGGTAGAAAGCCGCCAGGCCGGTACGGTTTCCTATACCTACGCCGGAAAAAAAAAGATCGCGGGATTGGCGCCGGTTGAACTGACCGGGTGGACCATCGGTGTGTGCCAGAACAGGGAAGAGATTCTGTCCTTGGCTCACGACAATATAACCTTCACCCTGATGATCAGTGCGTTGTTTGCGCTCCTGACCATCTTGGCAGTACTGGTCCTTTCCGGCAAAATCAGTGTTCCGGTAGAACAGAAGTTGAGTTATCTTAGCCATGCCCCTGAACAGGCCATGGAGGCGACCCAGGCCGGAGCCTGGGAGGCGGACCCGGTGACCCAAACTGTGACTTTCAGCGACCAGTGGTTCACCATGCTCGGTCGGAAGCCGCAACGTGCCCGCGTTTCCTTAAAAAAAACCGCGGATTTCATCCATCCCGAAGACTATCCTGCGATGATCCGGACCATTGAAGAATTTCTCGCCGGCGGCGGGAAGGGGCAGTCTGAAATCGAATTTCGGCTTCGCCGGGCGGACGGGTCTTGGTGCTGGGTTCTGTCCAAGAGCCGGGCCATCGAACGTAATGAAAAGGGAGAGCCGGCGCGCATCATCGGACTGGATATCAATATCGAAAAGATCAAGGCGGCCCAGATCGAACTGGCCCAGAGTGAAAGTCGGTTCCGGGCGCTCTTCCGGCTGGCGCCTTTGCCCCTGGCCGAGGTTGCGGGCGATCGCATCGTCGGAATCAACGAACGGTTCCACATGACCCTGGGATATACCATAGGTAACCTGCCAACCCAGGATGTATGGTGGGAAAAGGCCTTCCCGGACCTAAAATACCGCAGCCGGGTCAAGTCAGGGTGGCAGGCGGAGGTCGACCGGGCACGGAAAGAAAAAACCGATGCGTATGGTGGGGAATGGCAGGTGACAGCCAAGGACGGAACGGTCCACACCATGGTCATCAGCGCCGGCGCAATCGGCAACAGCATGCTCATCAGTTTTTTCGACATCACCGAACGCAAACAGATAGAGAACATTCAGCAAGAAAGCCTGGAGTTGCTCAGGGCCACGTTCGACGCCACCCCAGACGGGATCATGGTGGTGGATCAAAACCTGAACGTGACCCAGGCCAACCGGCAGCTCTATCGGATGTGGCGCATCCCCAGGGAACTTCAGGGAAATGTCGATGAACAGGCGCTCAGAGAATTTGTTTCGGACCAACTGGTGGATCCTGCGGGTTTTCAAAACCTGGATGAGCGCCTGTATCAGAGCCGTACCCAGGATGAATACGAGTTTCTTTTCAAAGATGGTCGGGTTTTCACGTGCTATTCAGCGCCGATGATATTGAATGAAAACGAAATCGGACGGGTCTGGGATTTCCGGGACATCTCGAAACAGAAAAGGGCGGAGGCCGAAAGGGAAAAACTTCAAGGGCAACTGCTCCAGGCACAGAAACTGGAGGCCATCGGCAACCTTGCCGGTGGCCTGGCCCACGACTTCAACAATATGCTGGGAATCATCACGGGATATGCCGAACTCACCCTGAAGGAACTGGCTGACAATAATCCGTTTCGAGGAAATATCGAGCAAATCATAGATGCGGCCCAGCGCTCAGCCGCCCTGACACGCCAGCTTTTGATTTTTTCACGCAAACAGAGGGTAAAACCGGTGTTGATCGATCTGAACGTCGCGATAAATGCCATGCTGAATATGTTACGACGGCTCATCGGAGAAAACATCGAACTGAATTGGCTGCCGCCTGATGAGCCATGTCCGGTCAAGATAGACCCATCCCAGCTCGACCAGATACTCTTCAATCTCTGTATCAACGCCCGGGATGCCATCTCGGATATCGGCCGGATTACCATTAAGGCCGACAGGATCTTTTTCGACGAGACGGCGATCAAAGCCTATGTGGATTGCACTCCCGGGGATTACGTTCACCTATCCATCGAGGACAACGGCAGCGGCATCGACAAGGAAACGGCGAAGCATGTGTTTGAACCGTTTTTTACCACCAAAGAGGTGGGCCGGGGTACCGGACTGGGGCTTGCCACTATTTACGGAATCGTCAAGCAAAATGGGGGGGGAATTAAATTTTACAGCGAGCCGGGCAGTGGGACCGTTTTCAACATTTATCTTCCCAAAGCAGCCGATGAAATTGTACCGGAACAGGCGCAGCACTATGAAAACATCCCGCTTGGCCGGGGAGAAACCATTTTGATTGTAGAAGACGAGCCCTCTCTCATGGAGATGGGCCAGATAATGCTGGCGCGTTTGGGGTACGAGGTGTTGCCCGCAACCACACCGGGCGAAGCTATTCAAATGGTCAAGGAATGCAGCGGCGACATCCATCTCTTTCTCACCGATGTTATTATGCCGGAAATGAACGGCCGTGAACTGATCGACCGCCTGCTGGACATCCGCCCGGGGACCAAGTACATGTTCATGTCCGGCTATGCCGCGGATGTCATCACGGGGAAAGGGGCCATAGACCAGGCCTCCAATTTCATTCAAAAACCATTCAATCTGAAAGATTTTGCGGGCAAGCTCCGAGAAATCTTGAACGGAAGTGACCGGGAAACCCCGGACGACGTTAAGAAAACCGATTAAAAAATATCCTGAAAAAGTGCGCTTTCGATATCGGAGCTGCCGCAGATTCGAATGGTTACCTGACGGAAAAAATCCATCGCATCCACATGCATAATCCGGTTCCCTCCTGGATGGAATCCAACCGACTCCATCAGGCTGCCATATTTTTCAGATGCGCATCGCAGCCAATGCCGCATTCAACATATCATGAAGAATTTCGTCAAATCGCCATTGAATACGCCGATCATGATGAGGAGTGGGAGGCCTTATCTCAGTAAATTTCGTTTCCCCATGGGTGAGGGTTTTATCTGTCGAACAAGTCCGGAAGGTTGCCCCAGCGTGAATCCGGGTCCGCACTGATTCGTGCTAACACGGCGTCCAGCGCCTGCCACATGGCCTCGTCGGCCAGTTCAAAGGAGTGGCCCCAGAAATAGAAAACACCGCAGCGCTTGGCTTCATCGTAGCGCTGCCAGAAATCGGGTGCCAAAAAATGACAACTGGGGTGAAATGCCATGGGGTCCGCCGGAGAAAAGGCATCTGCTGTCGAGTCCACCGTACGGGCATACAGGTGCCCGGCTTTGCGAACCAGCGCCATCACCGCCGGGTTGACCGCACCAAAGGGGTAGGCAAATCCGGCGACCCGCTGACCGAAAAACTGCTGCAGCCGTTCACGACCGACGGCGATCTCTTGCCGCGCCGCTTCGGTGGGCATCTCGCACAGATTGGCATGGGTCAGGCTGTGGTTGGCGATGGTAAACCCGTCATAGACGCTCCGCATCTCATTCCATCCCAGGCGCCATACTTCCTGTCCCGCGTGCATCCAGCCGAACCGGCGCTGATTTTCGTGCAAGCCGGCGCACAGGTTGAACGTGGCCGGTATGCCCATCCGGCGCAGCAGATCCGCCAGTCGGGCGTCCGTGGTCACCCCGTCATCCCAGCACTGGACGACAATGCATGGGCTATCCGGCATAAGTTACCGTACCCGTCTTCTGGACGCATCAATCATCATCAAAGTGCCGCCCTTTTCTACTCATGCGTGTCGGAGAATGCAATGCGGTTTCAAATAATTCCGCGCTATCATATAAGCCGATCAGATTTTTGCATGATGTGCAGAACTTGCGGGGAATCCCGCGACCGGTCCACAACATGTAAACCTGGTGAAACTCCCCGCATCTGGGGCAAATGCACGTGACGATTCTCTTCTTGTATTTATGTTGTCGCACGATCGTTTGAATACGTGTTCGGGAGGTTAGGTGAAGAGTATGCAATCAGATGCCGGTCAATCCCGGATTTCGTACGGTAAACCTTGATGAAACAATGAAGAAACATGATACTTCTCCTTTTGCTGATTGATGTTGATCGTTGTCCGTCTCGGTCCCCTTCAGTAAGCCGGGGGCCTTAAAAAGAATCCGAGATCCTATTCAGCGCGTTTGCGTTGATTTACCGAGAAGCTGAGTGAGTAGAAGTGGACAAAGTGAGGCAGTGGGGTGATCGTCACGGTTTGTTTTCCGTTGCTGGAAGCCGGTCTGTTGATTGAAGCAACCCATTCTGATTGCATCGGCTTTGGATGATGACCGCGAGGAAGATGCGGTTGTCTCCCGTGAAAATCCGTCCCGTCGCTGTACACCGCAGCTGGTCGGCAGTCGGCAAGGCAGGTCTTCTGGCTTTCGGATCATCCTACTCTCCGCACCTTCCCATCCGTTTAGGCGATTGGCGGAAAAGAATGTCCCATATTGTGCCGGATTTTTTTTCGTCTTCAAGGCGGAGCCAAGGTTGCATACTTTACGTATTCGGCCTTGGCACCAACGCAGAAGACGGGAAAAAAGACAAGCAAGATGGGATATTCTTTGACAGAAATCGCCTAAATTCTTTTGGACGGTGGCAACAACGGATTTCGTCCCCGATCACAGCGGCGGGACCACTCCCGATTTGCACGGGATTCCCTATTGAGCCGTTTGGCACCTTACAATCGTATTTTACTGCTCCAATTGATCGAAATTGTCAAGGGTAAGATAGAGAATGATCGTGAGCCTGTTATTTTTCTGCCAAAAACCCATTGACATAAATGCACGTTCTGCTAAAAGGGATTGCAAGGTGCCGCAAGGCTTAATAGGGAATCCCGTTAGAACCGGGGACGGTCCCGCCGCTGTATTCGGGGACGAAATCCGTAAATGCCACTGTCTTATATGGTTAAGACGGGAAGGCGCGGAGAGTAGGATGATCCGAGAGTCAGAAGACCTGCCTTAACAAATCAGCCATGCCCACGGCGATCTGGGTCAATGGCAACCGTAAAGGGTCAAGTAAGCTGGGTGCAGCCCTTCATGCGAGCAGAGGCATGAAGGGCTTTTTGTATTATACCGGTTAATGCCGCACCCTGATCCAAAAAACGGGGGAGGATTTCGGGCAGGAAATCCCCCCCCGTTTTGGCCTACTCAACATTTGATGGTCTCGTAAAAAGTCGCCGTTCAGACGGATTAAACCGCAAAATCCAATGCGCCTTCCCCACGCATCCTCTCCATGCGTGTAGCGCTGGGTGTCCGGTATGCGCAAGCACCGGAAGACAATCGGATGGTCTTGACAGCACCCAGCGCTTTTTCATTAGAAGCATTACATTTTTGAAGACAAAATGAACAACATTTACATATTTGTATATCGATTTTCGTCTTCCAGGCTTAACCGGCTTTATCCATGCCCCTTTCCCCTTCCTTGCCATCCGACATCCATTTGGCCGACATCACCATGGATTAGTCCGGTAAAACACCCCTTTATGCCAAACGCACCTTTATGCTCATGGGGACCCGATAGCGTCGCGTGGGAAAATGGCCTCGCCATGGAATCCCTGGTATGGACCTTGCTGGGTATTTGATGAAACGATAACTGTCCGATCATTAACCGGTGCCTCAATATTTTCACCGGCCAGGAAAGGAGCCCCATGACCATTGGCAACGCGCTTAAATTTATCAAACGAGGAATGACAGACAAGGGCCTGCGGGCGCGGTTGAACGCCGCGACAAGCGTCCAGGCCGTTGAGGAAATTCTCATCGAGGAAAATATCCCCTTCTCGACCCACGACTTTGACGAAGCCTTTCACCATCAACTGACCCTTTGCCAGGAGGAGGAGGAAGCAGACCAACTCAAGGAATTTAGAATGTGGTGGACCTTGTTGTTCCAACTCATCGAACCGGCTGCCTGTCCCAGCGGGTGCGGCGGCTGTAACCCATAACCGATTGAAAGGACATTGTTCATGCAAAAATCAACGCTGGAAAAAATTTTTGAGTACGCCTCCATGCCGCTCCATGGCACTCTCTCCCGCAAGCTGCGCAAGGACATCAGTTGCCAGGTCAACGATGAGAAAGTTTATTCCAACGCCACCCTGTTTTTGGGCGAAGAGTTCGTACGCATTACCGAAACCGAGAAAGGCATAACCACCAACACCTATTACGATTGGGATGG
Source organism: Desulfosarcina ovata subsp. ovata (assembly GCF_009689005.1). Taxonomy (NCBI): domain Bacteria; kingdom Pseudomonadati; phylum Thermodesulfobacteriota; class Desulfobacteria; order Desulfobacterales; family Desulfosarcinaceae; genus Desulfosarcina; species Desulfosarcina ovata. The sequence goes on from NZ_AP021879.1 coordinate 1,184,492, forward strand.
AATTGCCTCAGTCCGCACCATTGCCAAGATCCCCGATTAATCGCATGATTCAGGTGCCCAAACGATTAAATTACCCATCGCTTGGGCACCTGTTGGCGCTATGGCTTGAAGTTATCGGGTTCCTTACTCTTCAGGTGTTGCGAAGGACGCTGCATTGCTTTCGAGCACATTGATCGTATCGACCCCCGGTCGGGCGAGGGATTTGGGAACAACGGAACCATTCAATTCAAACTCTGCCAAAACCTTGACAAACGTTTCGGGTTCATCCATTTTTTCCAGATAATACAGATCCATGCAGAGCTTGTTGATCGTACTGTTCGTATAATTCCCGCATGTATCCGAAAGATCGGCCCAGTCGAACCCGAGCACGATTCCGTCCCATACCCCGCTATCCGGATCCTGGTAATAGACAATCGTATCGGCGGAGACACCAACATCACCAACACCATCACCATCGGCCCATTCCGGCCAACCATCAATATCCGCATCGGTGGCATAGGCCACGGCATAGCCTCTTTTCCCCGGCGTGGCGTTCAACATACTCAGAAATGCATCCTCCTTGCACCAGGGCTGCACGGTATGCACAAAATAGCTCCCCCCAGGGTTCGAGAAGTAGGACTTTGCATAAAGGGCCTCGATGATTCCGGAAGTTACGCCCGGGCAGTAGTGGTCATGGAATTCGAAGGCGCGGATGGCATACACTGGCGCTCCCTCCGCCACCGCGTTGGCAATAGTCACGATCCTGAACTCATTGCCGCCAAAAATTTCAGCGTCGAATTTTTCGGCATAGATCTCCTCATTTGCATACAAATGCTCGGCGTTAATCTTCTCACACGCGGTGGTCGAGAAAAACTGGCTGCTTTTCTTATGCTTCCCACAACAGCCGGCATACACCGCATCGGGGTCCACCTCGAGGTAAGCGCAATACCCGGAGCGCGGTTGATAGACGGCAAACCAGAGCGCCTTTTCCGCAGCACTGTGGATCTCCACCAGGCTGTTGTCACCCCGGCCGACGCCCAGCACCTGAACCAGGCCGTCCAAGGCAGCCATGGTGGATTGTTCGTCGACCTCTGCATAACCGGCGTTGGTCAAGGCAATGTATCCCTTGGCGCCATTGAAACGATGGGATGAGCGGGACAGCATTTTAACCGCCTTGGTGGCAGCCTGTCGGCCGACGGTTTTCCAGTAGGTATAATCACTGTCCGTGGAGCAGTCCCGGGCCGATGCGGAAAATGCAAATCCGGTAATCAACAGAAACATCATCGAAATTGAGACAACAACCGTTTTCACTGCAGTTCTCTTTTGACGAAACATGAAGATCTCCTTTTGTAGTCAACATTCGTTTATGCCGCACCAGGTGCCTCCGGCACCCTGTGGAAACCTTCCCTGTTTCGTTGCGTTGTCTTGCGGCCTGGACAGGATCAGTGTAATAAACCTTCTCATTTGTGTCGGATCGATATCCTTCTGTGGATATCCGCTTCGTTAAGGCCCGTCGCCGAGCACTTCCTTTCCATTGAAAACGACGGGGTAAAATGGTGTTATGGCTTAACCAGGCCGGCCAAGGCATAGGGATTCGTGCCGGCTTGGATAATCCCGTTGTAAAGCGCCTCATCCAGTTGGAATTCAGCGGCGGTGGAGACAAACCGGTCCGGCTGGTCCAGATGCTCCAGCGCGGCCAATACCATGGCAGCCTTGGGCGTGTCTTTGGGAGACAGGTCCTTGAGCGGAGCAAAGTCAAAGCTCAGCGCCACCCCCTTGCCGCTTTTTTTCTTGGCATCCCAGATCAGCACCATGCCGGCCGGATGGGCAATGGAAATGTTGGCCTTCTGTTCTTCGGAAAGGGACTTGACAACAAGCCCTCTTTTCCCCGGCGTGCAGTCCATAATTACCTGGAAGGCATCTTCCTTGCACCACACCGGACAGGACACCACGGTATACCGCTCTCCCTTTGAAAGGGGATAATGGTTGAGAATATAGTGGGCCATGAGGTAGCCCGAGGTCAGCCCCGGACAGATGTGGTTGTGAAGCTCGGCGCTTTTCAGGAAATCATACGGCGCGCCCTTGGCCCAGGCATTGGCTACGGCCGCCAGGGTGAAGAGATCCCGGCCGGCCCGGTAATCATCGGTCTTCTTCCAGAACGTCGGCTGGGAAATGACCGTCGGTCCCAGATCCACGGATTCGGAAATCCAGCCCGTCCCTTCCCGGCTGACGATCACTGCCGCGCCGCTCCTTTTGAACAGCATCAGGCGAAAGGCATGGTTCTGGGGCCGCTGGAAGAAAAGCAGATTGCCCTTGCCCACCGTGCAACCGGTCGCCATCTGGGCCCGGTCCAGCCAGGGCAGCGCATTGGCGCCGTCCACCATCACGAAAGGGGCATCGGTCATAACCAAAAGATCGCTATCGCCCTGGGTGACGTTGAGGGTGTCCATGGCCTGGGTGACGGTCTTCTCGAATGTCGCCCCGAAACCATTTCCGCTAAAACCGACGATTACCGAAACCAATACGATGAAAAGCCAATGGGTCGTCTTACGCATCTCATTTTCTCCTTTTTAACTTCGTTTTCCGGCTTGAAAGGCGCTGGGTTCGCGCCATACGCGATTCTCATCATTCGATTGGCCAAACACCTCGAAGGCGGCCCCCTGATCGACCAGACGCCCTTGATTCAAGACATATACCCGGTCGGCAATTTTGCGGCCCAATGCGATGTCATGGGAGATGAACAGCAGGGAAAAACCACGTTCGTTCTGGCGGCCCTTGAGCTCCCGCAGAATCACGGCCTGGGTGGAAGGGTCCAGCATGGCGGTAATCTCATCGGCCACCAACAGCTGCGGATCGCTGACCAGCGCCCGTGCGATGGCCACGCGCTGCCGCTGGCCGCCACTCAAGGCATGGCAGGTGCGGTGCAAAAAATCCGGAGTGGTGGACAGCTGCATGGCCGACAAGGCGGCAACCGCTTTTTCGTCCCGCGTGCGACGATCCTCCCAGCCCATGATATCCAAGGGCTCGCGGACGGCATCGATCACCGTCAAGCGATGGCTGATGGCTTCCCCCGGGTCCTGGAAGACCATCTGCATGCCGCCCATGCGGGCCGTGGCCGCATGATCGCTCACCGGCTGCCCCAAAAATCTCACCTCGCCGCCATCGGGCGCCAGCACCTGCACAAGAATATGGGCCAGGGTAGACTTTCCCGATCCCGACGCCCCCACCAGGGCAACCACTTCCCCCCGGCGAACCGTCAGGCTGACGCCTTGAAGCGCGTCAATCCGTTTACTCCCCAGGCGATAGGTTTTTCTCAGATCCATGGCCTGCAGCACCGTCTGAATACCGCCCTTGTGGCAGGCCACCTGGCGCTGCACGCCCACATGGACCAGCTCGGGCCGCTTTTGGGCACAGGCCTCCGACGATTGGCAGCAACGTGGCTGAAATGGGCAACCGCCGGTCTCCCCGGGTCGGGGCGGTGCACCGGCGATGCCCCATAAATCCTTGTAGGGGAAAAAATCGGCTGAGGCATTGATCAACCCGCGGGTGTAGGGGTGTTGGGGATTGCGCAAAACATCGGCGGTCATGCCGGTTTCAACCATCCGGCCGGCATACAGGGTGAACAATTGGCGGCTAAGCCGCCGGATGGCCGGCAAATTGTGGGAAATCAAAATCATGGCGAATCCCATCTGCTGCTGCAGGGAATCCAGCAGTTGCACGATGGCTTCCCGGGACTCGGGATCCAGCGACGTGGTCGGCTCATCCACGATCAAGAGCGTCGGCTTACAGGCCAGCGCCATGGCGATCAGCGCACGCTGGCGCATGCCGCCGGAGAGCTGGTGGGCATATCCGGTTTGCCAATCCGGATCAAGGCCGGTCAGGGTCAGCAGTTCGGCGACCCGCTCCCGTGCGGCGCGGGCCGAAAGCCGCAGGTGGGTACGAAGCGGCTCACTCAGCTGTTCGCCCAAGGGAATCACCGGATTGAACGCTTCCAGACGGTTCTGAAAGACCATGGCAATCTCGCGCCACTGCAGCAACCGGCGGCGCGATGCCTTCATTGAGGTCAGCTCATGCCCCTGAAAGCGGATACTGCCACTGACCGCGGCATCACCGAGCAGCCCCATGATGGACAGGCCCAGGCTGGTCTTGCCGCACCCGGATTCGCCAATGAGACCCATGCGGTCGCCGGCGGAGAGGTGGAATGTCACCCCCGTGACGGCCGGCACCGGGGGACGGACCCGATCGTAGACGATGGACAGATTTTCGACGTCAAGCATCAGTGCCCCTCCATGCGCGGGTCGGCGGCCTTTTCGAGATCGCGGCCCACCAGGGCCAGGCTGGTCACCACAATCATCAGGGCCAGCCATGGAAAAACCAGCCACCACTTCCAGAAATCGGTATAGTAGATGCCCTTGAAACTCAGAGCATGGTGAATAATCATGCCCCATGAACGCGAGGTGGGATCGCCCAGGCCGAGAAAGGAAAGGCCCGCCTCGGCAACGATCGCCCGACCGGCCAGCCGGATCATGCTCACTGCAGCCAGGGGAAATATCTCCGGCAGGAAATGACGCCGCATCAGATAGAAAACACCGGCCCCATAGGTTTCCGCTGCGTGAACATAGCGCCGCTGTTTGAGACTGAGCACGCGACTGCGCACGATGCGCGCGGTGAACACCCAGGAAAAGGCAGCCAGCACGAAGATGATAGTCTCCACGCGCGGCCCGAGAAACGCGGCCAGCACAATCATTACCGGAAGGTCCGGGAGCACCAGCAGAATGTCGATCAGGCGCATCAGCACGCGGTCCAGCCAGCCGCCCCGATAGCCGGCCAGAATGCCGACCAGGCCGCCGCCCAGGCCGGCCAAAAGCGCGGTCCCCACCCCCACCAGCAGGCTGATTCGTGCGCCGAAGCATACCTGGGCCAAAAGATCCACGCCCAGTTCGTCGGTTCCCATGGGATGGCTGCAACAGGGTGCGATCAAGGCCGGGCCGGATGGCACGCGGGGCGAGTGCCGGCAGATCCAGGGGGCTCCCAACGCCATCAGGATGACCAGGGCCAACAGGCCCATGCCGATCCTTCCGCCATCGCTCAACAGGTTGCTGGAGTGGTTTGGGCGGAAAATCCGGCGCGTCGCCGTCAGCACGCCGTTCATGAGCGCAGGGACTCCAGGTGTTGGATCCGCGGATCGAGGCGCCGATAGACCAGATCGGCTGCGAAATTGGCCGACAGGACACTGACCGTCACCAACAGAAAAATACCTTGAATCATCGGATAATCGTGAACCAGCACCGCATCCCGCATTAGCCGTCCCAACCCGGGATAGGCAAAGACGTTCTCCACCAGAATGGCGCCGCCCACCAGGCCGCCCAGGCTGAGAAAAATACGCGTGACAATGGGCAGCATGGCATTGCGCAGGGTGTGGCGCGTCAGAATGCGCAGGGGGTGCAATCCCTTGGCCCGGGCGGTGCGGACATAATCCCGGGCCAACACGGTGGTCATGCTGTTGCGGGCCAATAGCGTCATGCCGCCGGTACGTACCAGGGTCAGGGTCAGCACCGGCAGGGCGGCATGCCGGGCGATATCCAGGATCTTGCCCATCATGCCCTCAAAAGTGGCAAAATGGGTCATTGCTCCGGAAAGCGGAAACCACTGCAGGCCCGCCGCCAGGGTAAAGAGAAGCACCAGGCCGAGCAGAAAGGCGGGAATCTCGGAAAAGGCGACGATCGCCGGGAAGAGCCACCGGTCCACAAAGCGGCCACGATGATAGGCGCTGAGACTTCCCAGCAGGCAACCGGCCAGGCTGCTCAGGCCCACGGCCAGGCTGACCAGCAACAGGGTCCAGGGCAGCCGCTGGAAAAGGATCCGGCTGACATCCTGATTGTAATAGATGGAGTATCCCATATCGCCCCTGGCCAGGGAACATAGATAGGTGCCGTACTGCACCGCCAGCGGCCGGTCCAGACCGTATTGCCGCTGGTAGTAATCCTGCTGGGCCTGGCTGAAGCGGGCCACCTCGTCGCCCTCATCGGCGGATAGGTACAAAAACGGATCGCCGGGCATGGTCCGCGGCAGAGCAAAATTGAGCGTCACGATCACCCAGACCGTGAACAGGTATTCGAGAAACCGTTTGCCGTGGCCAAGGGTCATGGAGAATTTCGTTTTCTATCGTTTCAGGGCCACGCCGCTGCGCGTCAGATAAGAAAGTTTGCCATGCGGCAGGCTATGGTGGTCGTACATGAACATCCACCCGTCATATCTGGCCGGCCGATAGATACTGTACGCAGTGGTGTAGAAAAGCGGTATCTCGGGCACCTGCTCGGCCAGTTCCCGCTGGATATCGCCGATCAACTGCCGCCGCCGGGCCGGATCGATTTCGGTTTGCTGGCGGTTTAACAGATCCAGCAACACCGGTGCGTTGTATCCGACGAGGCCGGAATGGGAGGGCGCCGCGTTCGGTCCCATGGAACCACCGGCAAAGCGCACGCGCAGGTAATCCGGATCGCCGCCCCAGCCGCCGTGTCCCAGAATCGCCAGTTGGTAGTCGGCGGCCCGCACCCGGGAATCCCGGGTTTTGCCGTCCACACTGATCACCTTGACGCCAATGCCCACCTCGCCCAGCCGCTGCCGGAGCAACTCGGCCATGCGCACCTCCTGGCTGCTGCACAATAGGGTCAATTCCAGGGGCTGACCGTCGCCGGTCTGCCGCAGACCGGTCGTGTCCGGCCGCCGGAACCCCGCCCCTTCCAGAAGCAGCTCTGCCTGCTGCGGATCGAACGAATAGAAATGGATCCCCTGGGCCGCCATGACATGATCTGGCGGCAGAATTCCCATCCGGCCCGGCACCGCCGCCCCCCGGGCAATCTTCTCGACCAGTTCCTTGCGATCGATGGCATAGGCCAGGGCCTGCCGCACGGAACGTTCCCGCAACCCGGCCACCGCCTCCATGTTCATGAGCAGCCGATATCCCCAGAAGGCCGGACTGCGCACGATGTTATGGGTCGGATCGTCCTTGAAACGGGGCATGACGTCCGGACTGAGCGTGGTCAGATCGATTTCGCCTTTTTCGTAGGCCAGGGTTGCCTCACCCACGGGAACGTACTCGATGGCCCCCACCCGCTGGCGCGGCCCCCAGTACTTTTCGAAAGCCTCGAAGCGATACGTGCCGTGGGCCTTATCATAGTCGGTCAGGCGGTAGGGGCCGCAACCGACTACCGCTTCCGGTGCGATGAATTCCTTGGGCCGGTCCACGGTTTCCCAGATATGCCGCGGGATGATGCGCGTCCGGCCGATGTTGTCGAGCATGGCGGCATGGGGTTGTTTTAGCTTCACACATACCGTTTGTTCGCCCTCCAGGGTGACCGATTCGATCGTGTCGAAAATATAGGACCAGGTGGCCGCATGCCGGTTGGCATAGGTCAGGGAGAAGGCCACATCATCCGCGGTCAGCGGGCGGCCATCCTGCCAGAGAACATTCCGGCGCACGACAAACCAATAGGTCAAGCCGTCATCGGCGATGCGGTAACTTTCGGCCAGCCAGGGAATCAGGCCTTTCTCATCACGTTCCAGGAGGCTGTCGAAAAGCAGGCACATCTTGAAGCCTCCCGGCCCCCGGGGATAATGGGCGAACGGCGTGGGGTAGCCCCAATCGCCGCCCGCCAGTCGGAGAACATCCACTTCAAAAAGCGCGGTCGTTTTGGCATCCCCCGATGCCACCGGCGCCTTTTCCTCGGGCTTATCACCGCAGGCCATCGGGAGTATGAAAAAAATGAGCAGGAGCAGGATCCGCCATCCGGTCCGGGTTGGTTTCATTGCAGGTCTTCCGTCGGGTCTTGAATTTTCTGATTGACCGACCACAGCATCATACCCTGGCAGGCGCGCCGCTCATCGACAAAATGGCCATTTTCGCAGCGCTGGTCGACAAACGCGGCCACCTTGTTTCTGAGCGCATCGGTAAGATCGGTGAACCCCTCCAGGTGCGTGGTGAAATCTGCAATGGCCTTGTCCCGGGGCATGCGGTTTTCCCGTTGCCAGAAATCGAAGCGCAGTTCAGGCCGGTACCCCATGGCGTAAACCAGATTGAAGGGATGAATGATATCGCCGGGATGACCGTCCAGCGCCTCATCGAACAGTTCCCGCCAAAGCTTGCCGTACCATTGATGCCACCCCAAACCAGAGAAGGCGCTCAGGTAGCAATGGCCCTTTGATGCGGCCATCATCTTACGCAAGTTGGCCGGTCCGTCGATGCCCGGGGTCATGGAGGCGAACACCAGATCGAAGGCGCCTTCCCAGCCATCGCGGGCAAGGTCCACCGCCTGCCAGGTGCGCTGATCGGTTGAAATACCCGTGATGCCCTGCTCCGCCATACGGCCTTTCAGGATGTCGACCATGGCGCCCGAGGGCTCCAGGGCGGTCACCCGGGCACCGGCCTCGGCCAGCAGCAGGGACCAGTTACCCGGTCCGGCGCCGATGTCCAGCACCCGCGCACCATCGGGCAGTGCGACTCTGTCCTTCATCCAGGCAACGGTACGCCGGCGCTTTTCGGCGGCTGTCGGGTCCGCCGTGCGCTGGGCGAAATCGGCAGCCATCTTGTCCCAGCGTCCCATGGCACCGGCCCCACCTTTACGCCGACGGCGTAGCGGCGAGGCATCGATGATGGATTGCCAGCGCTCTTCCCAAAAATGACAATGCTCGTCGGTCACTTTATTCTCCTCATGTTCTCATCAGCTAAAAACGCATGCACGGAAACAACAAAAAGACCACGCAAGGCGGATAATTGATATGCCGTAGCCTTCGTGGCCTGTTTTTGATGTGCGTTGGATTGACTACAGGGGGTTCGAGAAAAGCGCCTTCATTGCGCCCGTTGGCATGATTCCATATAGAGTGTGTGATATACCCTGCAGAACCCGATCGGTCAAGTCAAGAAGACCGCTGACTCGGGATTATTCAATGAACCCGAATCCGTTCCCCCAAGGCTTCGCTCTACGGCATCTTGAGCAGGGGTTTCTGAAAACGATCTAAAGAACACCGAATCAGCACCGGACAGGCCGGGCTGGTGCCGCCATAGGCAAAATTGACGAACAGATGGGTGTGCTTATCCCTTGTTTGCAGAAATCCCAGAACATCGACAAACGCGGCGCAGCCATCCAGGTCCGTTTGGTGAAGACGATAACCGGCAAACTCCCCGCTTGCGGTCAATTCAGCCCAAAAAATGCGATAATCTTTGTCAGCATGCGGCTCGCCATATTCGGCCGGACGAACCAGCAAAATCACCTCCGGCCGATCGTCATTATCCAGGTCCACGATCCAGGGATGCGAGCCGACACCGTCTTGTTTGTATGCGTTTGGAATCATGTTATCAATAGCCGGCATGCGCTTGATCACGTTTGCCAAGCCCTTGCCGTCGGGCTTTATGTTAAACAAATTTGCACAAAGGTCAAAGCGGCCCTCATTATCGGTGTCTGCATGATCGTTTGAAATTCTTGCGAACCATTCACTGGTTTTTTTGAAGAGGTCTTGCCGAATTCTTCCGCGGTGTGTAATTCTTCCGAGGTAGGCCAGTGACATTTGGTGCCGTAAAGCGACATCCATATTTCGTCGAGATTCAATCCGAGGTTGCGCTCAATGGCATCCTTCATGGCGAAATTGTAGCTGGCAACACTATCGATGATAAAATCAGTGATCACGCAACCGGCGACGTGCCTGTATCGGACCCCATATTTTTTTAGAATCGGGGCATATTGCGGTTCCCCATGGATAAGCCCGTAGCCGTGAATTTCATAACGGCCGCGGAAAAGATCGTATTTGGCTTCCAGGATACCAAACGGTTTGGCACCAAAGAAAAAAATCAGGGGAAATATTATAGAGAAAGCGATGGTCATCCAAATCAAGCAGCGGAATATGGTTTTAATTATTCTTAACAGCATGGTTTTTCCCCTAAAATAAATGTTACCCTTTTTGTGTGGCCATGCGCATAATCTTCTGTGCGGTGGCTTCGAGTTGTCTTTTGGCCTCTAATGCGGTTTCGGATTTCTTCAGGGCTTTTCCCACCAGATCAAGTCTGGAAAAATTACTCAGCAACAACGTGTTTAACGACATTTTCGTTTTGTGCCGCCCCCAAGGGATCTCTATGCCAAGAAACTCGGAAAACGCCTTCTGCAGGTTTATATAATGAATTAACCCTTCCTTGGGCAGTTCGTTCAGTTCAGTGCCGTTTAGTTCCTCAAGCATTTTTAAAAAGCCAAAAAGAAATGGATGGGAAACCGTTGACTGTAAAATATCATTTTCTTTTGGATCGAGTTGACCTCTTAACTCACAGAGTTCACCCGAAAGTTCCATATAGAGCAACTCAATGGCCTGGGGAAATTTTCTCAGCTCAAAATGATCGGCTGCATGCATGCCGGGGTACTGGTCTTCATGCCAGGCCGGATTGAGCACGTACCGTCCGAGATCGTACTGAAGCTGGTCGGGCTCGGCTTCCCATGGGTGTTCCGGATCCTGTTGGGCTTCGATTCTTTTTTCAATTTGCGACCTGTAGGGAGACAGCCGTAAAAAGGATGTCTCCCGGCCGCCTTGCATCAACCGGACAAAGCGCTTGTCCGGCATGGGATAGCCCGGGGAGCGATACAGATCCTCCACAATCAGGCTGTTGAAGTCGGCGTAGTAGATATCGACGACGCGGCAAAGATAGTAGCCGGTCATGCCCGACCGCAGCTCGCGGGCCTGCAGGCGGAGCGTATCGTCGATGTCATACAAAGCGGACCGGACGGCCGTCGGGTCAGTCAGCGCAACGCTCGCTTTCCCATAATATCCTTCCAGACGGAATTCTCGGGTTAAAACGGCGATAAGCGTTTCCAACTCTTCGATGACGAACCCCTGCCGTTCGATCTTTTGCCGCAACCGGTCATAAATTTCTAAATGCCGGATAAGGGGCTTCACCGCCTCGTAAGGGTCGATTCTACTTGTTTTGCTCCTGAAACCGCCCCTATGCCATCGGCCGAATACCGGGTCCTCGCCGAAATCGTCGAAATTGTATCTTCCTCGTCCAATGGCGGTTTGCCATGACCGATGCGTGCCGGATGCTTGCTTTCCCATCGCCGTCCTCCTATCCCACCGTGCGGGGTGCGGTGTGTCGTCGTTGCTCCCGGATGCAGCCGGCGACAAAACGGGTAATCCGATCTGCCGCGGCAATATAGTCGCTGAGTTCCGGGTGTGAAAATTGGATGACCTTGTCCAGCAGGTCTTCAAAGCCGGTTTCCTTCTCCACACCCAAGGCTACCAGCGTGGTGTGCAATTTATCTTCCATCTCCTGGTAGGTGGCCTGGAAAAAGGTATACACCTCCTCGATGCCGCTCATTTCGGTACGCAGGGATTTGTTCCAGACGCAATCGGTCATCAGGACCAGATAAACGACTCTGCCCTTGGCGATTTTTTTGGCTTCCTCCAGCATATAGGCCAGTGAGATCGCGTCGGACTGGGAGCCTGTGCCGCTATCGGGCAATGAAACCAGCGCCCGCGCCGCATCCTGCCGGCTGACGGCGGGGGTCTTGTGAGGGTGATACATCCACTGAACCAACGGGCCGTATTTGTTTTTGTGAATTTGTCCACTGTGATACAGACCCGCCAGCACTTCGATCCGGCTTTTGGCGGTGGCGTCGAGCCAAGCGCAGGTCATCGTTTTCAGCATGGCCATCTGATCCCTGTTCAGGGACCCGGAGCCGTCACAGGCGATCAGCAAGACCGGACGGCCTCTGCGATCCGGTTTTTCGACGATCCTATAGCGCTTGAATATAGCCTCCGAGAACAACCCCATGGCCATGCGCATCGGGTCCAGCGTTCCGCTGGGGCAAATTCGCTGCGTTTGAGCAATCTGCTCCACATTGGTATACAGGATCCGTTTCAAGGACTGGGTGATCGGCTCGGCCTCGTGGATGAGTTCCCGGTAGAGAAAATCGTTGCTCGACAGCTCTACCGGACGGTCGAAAATTTCGCCCGAGACGTCATGGCCGATCCCCAGGGGCACGTTGACACAATGGCCCTCGGTGGGGTTGCCCTCGATGGGGCCTTTTGCGAACGAGGAATTTTTCAGCGAGCGCTCGACGATCTCCGATCGCATGTCTTCCCAGCCCTGCCGCTGCCCGTTGGACAAATTGAGCGTCTCGTTAAACTGCTTGATGATATCGAGCGCTTTTTTCACCTCCTCGGAAGGCTCCCTGCCATCGTCTTTGGCCGCACCGCTGGCTGCCGTCCTTAAGGGAGACGCCACTTCCGCGAGAATCTGTTGAATCGCGCTCTTGGGCGCAAAGAGCGTGGGCGCCCTGGGTTCGTCTATGGGCGGGATGCGACCTTTCAAATCGAGGGGTTTTGTTTCTTTGCGATACCGGGGCAGCCAGCCGGTACCTTCTGCATGCAGCCGGGCCGTCTCGGATGGTTTGGCGTCATTTTCCTGCTCGTCGGGAACCGGCAGGTGCGGTGCCAGGGCCCTGCAGATTCCAAAAACCCAGTTTCTCCCCAATTCGACTAGCCGGTGCGCTTTTGCCGTTGGCAGGCGAAGCAGATAGGCTGCCGAGACCGCTTCCACTTTGGCAATCAGTATTTCGGTGACCGGATGCAACCTTAACGCCTTCCAGTCGGGGAGCACGTCGCCGTATAGAATAACCGCCTCGAGGATTTCGGGCACGGACGCGAAGCGTAAATCCTGCTGCGACGCCCCGAACAACCGATAGATTTCGATTGCGGAAAGATCCTTGTAGCGTGATAAGTCCGTGAGCAAAAGCCGCGTCTGGACCTTCTCCGTAACGATTTGCGCCAATTGCTTATAGGATGCCGCATCGACCCATAGGTCGTCATGCTCGGCCGGGTTTTCCAGGTAGTCCTTTAAATGAACCGTCAGCAGCCGGTCTCCGGCCCAGTGCTTGAATTCCAAAAACGCGGTGAGACCAATGGCGGCCCGCACCGCCAGGTTGGCGGGGGAATTGGTGTAGCACGGCCCCAACTGAGGCTGAATCGCCGGTCGATAATCATGGGGCAATCCGTCCAGTGCGATACCGGCGGCGAATTTCTGCGCCTGATGACAAGTTGTATAAAACATCCGCTGGGCGCGCAGCCGCTGCTGAACGTCATGGTTGACGCTAAAGGCATCGCCCAAACAAACGCCCTTCCAGAACGTCTTGGTACGGTCGCTGCGAAACGAATATTCACCTTGATAGGATCTTGTCTTTTGAAAATTCTTTTTCCTGAACTTTCTTTTCAAGCCCTTTTTCATCAGAACATACTCCTTGAAAGGCTGACCTCATCTTCGGCCTCGGCCTGAAGGCCGAAAACCTCATTAAAGGTTGCCATGGCCGTTTTCGAATCGTCCAGATTCGTATTTCCCAGAAGGGTATGAAACACGGCGTCCCGCAGACTCAGGTGCGGAAGCGCGTCCATCATCTTTAAAAGCCCTTCGTATCCGTAAATGGTCGGTACCGTGGCGCTTTGCAGGTTGCCCTCGATTTTCTGGTAGCGGATCTTTTGCCCCATCCGCACGATTTTCGGTACCAGCGGTCTCAGTTCCGGCCGTAACCGCCATCTGCGAATCAGATGATAAAGCACCTGCTCTTCCTGTTCGGCCGTCAGGTAATCGAGGGTAATGTTGAGTCGAAAACGCCTTTTCAGCGCATCGTCAAAGGTGACCAGGGTGTGGACCGAATCGTTTTCGGCCTGGTAGTTGCTGTCGCAAACCCAGGCCACGTCCATAGCGTCGATGTGCGCTCCGTCCGGCAGGCGGATCTGGGTCTTGACCATCAAATCCAGCAGCCCGCCCTGGATGGATGGGGCATGGGCCCTGCCCATCTCCTTGATCCATAAAACCGCATGGTGGGTTTCCCGATAGGCCTCCGCATCCTTAAGTGCCTTGACGATAATGCTTGGCTCGTCATAGGTCGTGCCGTCTTTTAATGCCCGGCGCTGGTAAAGCTCTCCCGGAGTCTCGAAGCAGACCATTTCTGCGGTATACAGTTTGATCGGTTTGTGGTCGTTAAATCCCAGCGATTTGCAAATCGGAAAAAAATTTTCCTCCATGTTCATGGCTTCCAAAAATGAACTCTTTGCCGTACCCGTGGGGCCTGAAATATGCATCAACTCCTTGTTTTTAACGCCGTATGCGAAAATCTCAGTCGTTTTCTTGGGCAGATAAAGCGGATTCGCTCCGGGCGCCGGATTGAGCACGATGAGATCCGAAGGGCCGGCCTTGCGCAGATCTTCGGCGCTGTTGACGTCGTATACATTTTCACCCATGACTTAACTCCTTTCTTATTGGTCCATCTCGATTAACAGTTCTCCCGTATTGTTCCGGGAAACGATAAGATTGTTGCCATCGGGCCCGGGGCCCGAGTGGCGGAATTGCCGATACGCCTTTGCCCCCAACGAGCGGCCCAGATCCATGAACGAACGTGCCCCGAGAACGGCACGGGCAAGGCGGCTGGAGGATACAACCGCCATGCCCAGGCCATTTTCGAGCACCACCTGTCCGATGGCTTCGCCGTGGCGATCCGCTATTGTTCGAATTGTGGTCGCCACGGCCTTTTCCAAAATGATGGCCAGGGTTTCATGGTCCAGTTCTCCAAATAAAATCGGATCGCCCACCCGGCCTAGAAATGCCGGAGAAAACAATGATTTTACTTCCTTCCGGACATCGGATTCGATCTGATCGAGTGACGGGCTTTCACCGAAACCCATACTTCGTCTGAGCTTTTCGTCACGGCCTTCGGGAAGATTGGAAGTAAACGCAAAAATAAGGTTTGCACAGGAGAATATAGTCCCCGAACCCGATTCAGCCACCCCGTCATCAAGGACTTGCAGGAACTCGTCGGCAATACCTGACCTGTGTTCCGGTGGCGCGTGATCCAGGTCCATGACCTCAACAACCACTCCGAGATGTTCCTTCGCCAACTTCTCCAGGATGCCTGATTCATAGGAGCCTACGAAACCCGGACTGGAACCGTAGAGTCTGGTATTGGCCATTTCCGGGATTTTCATGCTGGCAACATTGATCGTATGCAAAGGAATCCCCAGGGCCCTGGCCAGAAGTCTTGCGCTTTCCGACTTTCCCGTACCGGTGGTTCCTTGAGCCAGATAGCAGAGCGGTCTGTATAGCTTCTGCTCGGCGGTTACCATTTCCAGAAGTCTTCCGATCATTTGCTCAAGCGCCCTGTCTTGACCCAGAATTCTTGATCTGAAAAACGCTATCAGTCCGGGGTCATCGAGTACCTTGAGAAAATGACGCTGCACATGCGGCGCCCTTTCGATTTTGGGACGATACCCCAGCCCGCCCAGGGTTTCGGTTGGCTTTTGCAGCCGTCCTAAAAAGGTCCTTAAAGAACCCGAAGTGATGGCCCGGCCCTTGGATTGTTCCGCCATGGTCCAGGATACGAGATTGGGAAGCAGTCGATGTTGCGCCGACCGGCGGTCTTTTGCCAAAACGTCAGAGATTTCTTTGGCCAGTTTTCGTTCATCGGACCGGGACAGCCCTCCATAACGTCTTGCCTCGGATTGAACGGCAAATTGCACCAGAGTCTCCACGGGAATATCGGGAATGTGTCGCACGACAGGTTCAAGAGGGTCGGATTTGCCCCCCTGGCCGCGGCCGAGGGCGGTTCGCAGCTCGTTAAACGTACCTGTAAAAAGAACGGTCCTACCCATGGACGTAAGGGATGAGAATAAGGATTGAACGTCCCGGCCCATACTGTAGGGGTTGGTCCCCATGGTGAGCCTGTCTGCCGGAACAACGATTATCCCCGGTGCCTTGTTTGCCATTTCGAGCAACAGTTGCGTTGTCAGCTGGGTTTGAACAAACCGGCCGAGACTGGAGCCTTTTTTTAAAAAAACAAAGGCCATGATGGCCAAACCAAAGTCCGTCAGCACGGAATCCGGGCTGACGATGGCCACGGAGCAGCGCGCTGCCAGCAAATCGTAATTTTCTTGCGCCCAGTCAGTCATTGTCGGAAGTCCATTGATCTCATCGGCGCCGCAGGGATAAACCGGATTTAAGTACTCCAGATGATCTTTGTAGATTTTATCCAGATCCGGCTCCAGCACAGCAATCGGGATATCGGCCTGAAGTCTTTTGGCCCTGTCGTTGAGGGTTTCCAATCTTTTCAAAAAAGCGCTTTCTCTTGACGGACCCAGCGGGGATGCCTTCCCCTGAAATTCGAACCAGATTTCACGGTTTGCGGAATCCTCAGGACGAGGGGGGTCGGCAAGCTGAAATTCTTTCGATGTCTCCAGCAGGCATTTCACGAAATTGTCACCGACCCGAATGCCATCTGGAAGGGTCACCAGCCGCACCTTTATTTCAAGCGCATTGGCCGCGGTGATTCGTCCGTTCAGTGCTTCAATGCCCGGTCCGGCATCGGGATGGTCCTGCTCGATCCGAAAAGACGATCGATCCGCGGATCGCTTAACGGCGGCGGACATGAATGTTGCCGCGAGTTTCGCCAACTGGTCGAGTGCCTCCGACGGTCCGGCGTCGCCCCAGGGCTTTTGAAGTATGGCGTCCGTGTCGATCGGCTTGGCCATCTTTTGACCTCCTGTGCTTTCAGGAATTGCGAAAGACCCGGGAGATAAGCTTGGGCCTAAAAAAATTTCTTGGTGATATCAATGGGGCGAAATTTTCCTGATGTGACATTCTTCGATTTTTTTTGATGCGATTTCACGGGCGACCATTGATCAGCCGGCGGGAAATGACGTATTCAAGTTGCGCTTATTTGCTTGTAAAAACGGATGAATACTCGCTGGGCCGACATGCCGCCAGCAGGCCGTGATGCGGATTTGAATAATTTAAGAGAAGGAGACTCGAAATGATTGTGAAAGGCTTGGATCGGATGTGTGGCGCGTGTGGAAAACCCCAGGAAGGATGAAATGTATATTAATCGAGATTACCGTCGGTTTGAAAAATTGCTATTTCCTGGTGAAGTTTTTGATCGAAATAAAACCATTTCCCCCGTTTCTTATAAAAAGGCGTCTTTGTTTTCAAAGCATATTTTCGAAAAAAGTTATTGAAATCTCTATCATTAAAATAAGATATGATCTTTAAAGGGTTTCCCATATGTATAAATGCATCGGTCAAAATTTCCTTTTTAATGCCTACAGCCATTTTCCAGGAAGTGAATAATGCATCGATTGCCTTGTCCGTACCAATTTTTCCAAGTGAATATGCGCAATGATAGCAATTTGCATCATCATCTTTTAACTTCTTGATTAGAGCGTTAACCGCATCATCAGTGCCGATGATACCTAAAGCATCAGCTGCCGCATCAACCCGGAAATCATCACGATCCTCCTCAATAATCTTTACTAGGGCATTGACTGCTACTTTCGGATCTGTTTTGCCTATGATCCTGGCTGATTTACGACGAGCTTTTGCGCCAAGTTCGACAAAACATTTTATCAATGCATTTATTTCCTTTTCGGATTCTATGTTGTGAATATTCTCGTAAAATTCACAGCTGACCAAACCTTCACTATCATCCAAAAGTTTCATAAGTGCTACGGCTGCGTTACTACAAACCTGTTCATCCCCATCTCCCAAAAATTTTATTAAGGCATCTACGGCCTTATTTGATCCTATTCTACAAAGTGCTACAGCTGCGTTACTACAAACCTTTTCATTTTTATTCCTCAATAATTTCATTAAGCCATCTTCAGACTTATTGGAGCCTATTTTCCCCAGCGCTTCAGCCGCTATCCCTCTAACCCAGTCCTCACCATTTTGTAAAAGATTGATCAGTGTTTTTTCTGATTTTTTTGAGCCTATTTTACCTAAAGCCGTAGCCGCCTCGGCTCTAATTTGATTACTATCATCTTGTAAGAGACCTATCAGTGTATCTTCCGATGTAACGGAGCCTATTTCCCCCAGGGCTTCAACTGCTGTTTCCCGAACCCAATCATCCTCATCATCCATTAATAGTTTTATTAAAACTTCCAGAGGCTTTTCTGATCCCATGCGTCCTAAAGTTCTAACTGAAACACGTCGAACTTCCGGATCACTGTCCTCCAGAAGCTTAATTAAAGCATCCAAGGCCTTATCAGAACCGATCGCACATAACGCATTTGCTGAGATCTCTCTAACAGATGGAAATGATTGATCATAAAATATCAATAAATTTCTCGCTGCGGAACTTTTTTTAGCCACAGAACCGTTGCCGATTCTTATGGCTTCAACCAAAACATCTATGGATGTGTTTGAGACAATCAGTCTCAGCACCATATCAGAACTGTACCTGTCGAATAGACTCCGCCCTTCCATTAACCCATGGATGAGCACATCCACAGCCCTGTCGAAATCTGTTTCGGGCGGCAGCTTTCTTAAATGCTTCTCCCGGTCATTTGTCGGCACTAAAGAGTCTAAAGATTTTAAAGGTGTCCCCGAATTATCTGCTGTTCCTTTTTTATTATGATTCAATATATGGCGAACAAGGGCGTGAGCAACCCTGTTAGATCCTATTTTGCTCAATGCCTCGATGGGTTCATTGAAAAGACATCGATTAAAATTAAAAAAATCCATTCCTTTTACGAGTTCATCCACAGCCCGATCTGAACCCATTCTGTACAATGCTTCGACAGCTAAACTGCTAACGCTGTTAACTGGATCCCGAAGTGCTTCACCAAGAACATCTATCGCTCCATTTGAACCTACGCAGGCCAACGCTTTGGTTAATTTTTCTCTGACATTCACATCAAAATTGATGTCGGGTTTCTTAAATTTAGAAGTTTCTATATATTTTTTTGAATCCAAATTTATTTGGGCTACTTTTAGGATTCGTTCTTTCTCATTAATTCTTTCCAGCCAACGCAAGAAATTTTTAGGGCGACCAATTCTATCTAATCTATCTAATCCAGATGGGTAGCAATCATCACCGATTTTAACCAATATATTTTCTATCGTTTTGGACATTCCCGTGTAAACTAAAATATCAATAAGATCGATAAGATCAAATTTGCATTCCAGTTCTTGGATAAGATATTTCTCTAATACTCCAATGTCATCAAAGTTATCCATTTCTTTAACACATTTAAGAGCAAGGATAGAATTGTATGCTCCGTATTCATCAATTGGCGGTTCGAGAATGGTTTTTAGAAACAAACGTATTTTTTTTCTAATCATTTTTCCTGGCGTCTTTGTTCAAAGAATGATATATCAAGCAGACCTGCAATAAACTGAAAAACCATCTCATAACGTAGATCGAATTTATGCGCATTTATCCAATTTTTAAAATCAACAGGATTGTCAGATATCTCATCTACTACATACTTTGCCACAAAATATTCATGAAAAATCTGATGAAAAAACCGGTATTCATTATTCCCGGAAGGCTCTATAATTCCGATCCCCGCGGTTAAAATTGTAATCAGCTCACGGTAGATTTTATTGGTGGCCTTGCGGCCAAGTTTATGTATTTTTTTACCGTCTATCAGTTTGTCCAGTTCTTCTCCAAGACGTTCTTCATATATTGCTGATCTATAGAAAGATTTTTCAGCCAATTTTCTGAAGAAAACATTCGCGAGTTCCATCGTCCTAGTACCGCACCATATGCGAAAATAGTGACCTTGGTCTTGTTCAGCTTTTTCTACGAGTATTTTAACGGCGCTGGCTATAAGTTGCGTTTGGGTCATCTTTTCGCGGGGAATATCGACATTATCGGTCTGCAGGACGTCTACGATTATAGATAACATAAGAGGATTATTAAAATAGTTTTTGATTCCGGTCTTCTCCTGGGATTCAAGATATCGGTCAATTTTTTTCCGTTTTTCATAATTTTTTAAATAGTTATATGTTAAGGCGTTAATGGCTTTGCCCTCAAGCGGTTGTACCACGTATTTTGCTGCGTCTTCCAAATCGAAAACTAAATGTCGGGATGTAATGATTACATTATGTAAGGAACCGATTTTAAATATTTCATCCGATTCTAACAATTCATCATACCCATCCAGCAGGAAAATAGCATTTCCCAACTGTTTATATTTTTTTAAATAATTGAGATAAACGGAAGGATGAGAAAAATCGGTAGGGCCTTTTTCTGTCTCCATGTGGTTTAAAAATGATTTTATAATGGTATCAATAAAATTGATATCTTTTTCCAGAAGGTGACCCATCTCAACGTAAACAGGAATAAGATGTTTCGCATTTTTAAATTCTTCATTGCAAAGTTGAAGAAGAAGTTTTCGAATCAAGGTGCTTTTCCCTGATCCCGCCCCACCGACAATCAATACCTTTTTGCCGTCTTTCGCGCGCCCAAACTGGCCGATGAGCGATGAAGGCAGTATTGATTGATTTTTTATTTCTTGCCGCTTTTTATCAGGTTTTTTGTTATCCTCATCACTTTTTTTAGAATTCGTTTGGCAAGGAGTTTTTGTCTCTTTTTGATCCGCCATTATTTGGAGTTTAACGTAGTTGCCCATATCAACATATCGTTCATCTCTCTTACCCAGGATGTTTTTGATTCTAACAAAATTAGAACTTAATATTTCCTGCTGTAGCATGTATTTAATATCATAAACGCTTCTGAAATCCGGTAGCTCAAACCAGTTGTTACCAAAAAGTTTTTTTAACACCTCGTCGGGTGTGTTGACCGGTATAATCTCCAGGCGGGCGTCACCTTTATCGATGGCATATTTCCCATCCGGTGTTTCATATGCTGCGATCTCTTTCACATTTCCATGCGGGATAAAGAATTTGTCAACTTTGTAAGCGGCAACGGCATATATTTTTTGCTCCAGGTCTTCGATAGGGTCGATGATAAAATCTCCGCAATCGTTTTGCGCGAGCTTGCCCGTCAAGGCAATATCCGATGGTAGCGCATTCTGGATGGGATCGAGCAGCGCATGCATCAAAAAGGCAAGGTTATACGACCCCCCCTCGATACGGTACTGAGGGCTTTCCAGATCGAGCCCGGTAATCCCGGAATTAACAGACGGATTTATCTCAAATGAAAGAAATTTTTCCGAAACAGGATAGGCTTGGCCCAGCAGTCTTTCCACACAAGAAGCAATATGGATGTTGATGTCCGTGTTCGAGCTTGTAAATTTCGTCTTCCGGTCACCGACGGTCATTTTGAAGGTTCCGGCGTCCTGCAGAGAACAATCGACGCCATGGGTAAAAAAAGCCATGGCTCCGAAGCGATCGTATGCCTCGCCCACGATAATCGGAAAGGCAATCGGTGAGAGCGGTGCTTCATATCGGGTCCGGATGTTTTCGCCGTTTATGAAATCGCGGATACTGTGCAGATGTCTTTGCCACGCCTGAATCGAGTCATAAATTTTCAATGCGAATCCACCGTTATGCGTTTAACCGAGTCGGTTGCCAGCTTCACATCCAGGTAACCATACATTTCCAGATCGTCTTTTCGCCGTTGCAACGTGCACGCTATTTCAGGGGTATCTTCAAGATTGGTGATCAGCGTGATCCTTAACTGGCGTGGGACGGATGACTCGGTGGTGCTGTGAAGAAAGATCCGGGCCGGAGCTTGTTCAACATCAAGCTCGAACTCATAGCTGCCGGTCTCGTCCAACGCCATGATGATGCCGGATTTTTTGAAATCGGACGCTGCGATCATATATCGGCGCGATGTTTCCGAAGGACACAATGCGCTTGCTTTTTGTTCAGGTTCCGAAGACCGCCGGTTTTTTTCGGCCGCCATTCGAATTCTCTTTATTGCATTTCGCGCCGCATTTTTTACCTCCATGTCATCGCAAAAAATTTGGAGTGCCGTCAGCCGTCTGACCACGCCCTCATCCCCGGTCAGGCCGAGCCCCTGCGCCACACTCTCTTTAAGCGCGTTGTTGACGATTTGATCGTACGGGCTTTTCCCGGGATCGAGAATCAGTTTGGCGGCAAGATGCGCCAATGCGATTTTTGCCTTTTCGGTACCCGTGGCGCCGAGCACCAGCGCCGTGTCCTGCTTGAGATAATAGGGGATCTCATCACCGGCTAAAATATCGACCAGAAATGCCTGCATGTCCGTTGAGGGGTCGATTCGTCCCTTTGCCTGCAAATTTGCCAGCGCCCACTGTCGAACATCGTCAAGCTCATCATCGATGCCTGCGATCATACACCCTTCCAACGCATAGTGAAGGCCGCTGCGTTCAATGCTATCTTGATACAGCCGGCCGAGCATCTCTCTGACATCCTGTCGATGAACATCTTTTGCAACGGCTTTTACGATGCGGATTAAATACTCGGCATGCGGGCCCAGTACCGGTGCTGCCGACAGCCCGTTTTCTTTTTCGACTTCAAGCACCAGCACTTTTGCTACCCAGTCTCCAATCCGCGGCAAAAAATCGAGTCCATCTTCTATGAGGTCCTCTATGATCATGGCCTTGTGCCGGATATTGCCGCTGAGAACGAAATCTTCAGGAGACATATTCATACCATCCATAGGTTTTGAGTTCATTCATGACTCCTTTTAACTATCCTGGTATCGGACCGTGATCATTGATTACCGTAATCGTTCGACGTCATGTTGCGTCAACTCAATGCGTTTAAAATAAAGTGCCTTCTCAATGCCGTTTACAATGAAGGCCGGCCCTTCATCCGTACATAATAGGTCCGCATAAGGGTGGCCGTGACAATTTTTAAAAATAAAATGATTTTTGTCGATGTCGCCGTCTTTTACATCCTGCTTTATCCGATCTGCAAAACGAGCCTTTTGTCTCCTGGCACGGGCGGTTTTTGCGCTTCCTTCCATGATAGATTCAAGCACAAATTCCCCGAATCGATACTGCTGTCCGTATTCGATCAAAAGGCATCGCAAAAATGATATCTCAACCTCAACGTCGGCTTGGTTTTCCTTGAGAAAAGCACCATCTTCAAGTAGGCATAAAATCGTAAATAGCTTAGATGAGGCTTCAGGAATCTTTGGATCAAGGCCTTCTCCATTAGCATCCGTATCGATTCCCCAAAGGTCCTTTAACCCGATAACCGATTTGTCGAAAATCTCCAGAATAAGTCTTTCATTCAAGGGCCGAAAAAAGGTTTGAAATTTGTTTTCCCACTGTACCATTTGCAACAATAAATCTTCTGTGAAATCGTCAAATTCAGTATCTATTACAGAGAGTTTGTCTTTTATTCGGATATAAAAATTTTTATCGTTTAAAATTTTTTCATTTAATATAATTACGATACGGTTCGCCTTTCTTTGCTCGCCAGAAAGCCCTGCAATTTCATCTATTTCGTTTGCGCTTAATATATCATGGACTTTTGCCATATCGATAAAAAATGATACAGATGGGAATCGAACACGGATTTTAAATTCTATTTCTTTTTTTGAATTCTTTAGTCTTTCCAATAAATCATTGGTGAAACCGTAAAATTCAGT
The DNA here is from genome assembly GCF_009689005.1 of Desulfosarcina ovata subsp. ovata. Classification (NCBI taxonomy): domain Bacteria; kingdom Pseudomonadati; phylum Thermodesulfobacteriota; class Desulfobacteria; order Desulfobacterales; family Desulfosarcinaceae; genus Desulfosarcina; species Desulfosarcina ovata. Next base: position 1,207,822 of record NZ_AP021879.1, read on the forward strand.
ATCTATTACCGATAGTTTGTCCTTTATTCGGATATAGCTTTTTTCATCTTCTACAATTTTTTCATTTAATATGTCTAAGATGAGTCGCTCTAAGATGAGTCGCGCCTCTCTTTGTTCACCCGAAAGATCTTTAATTTCTTCTATTAGAAATCGAACGCGGGTTCCTATTTCTTTTATATTTTTTATTTTTATCAATAAATCTTTTGTGAAATCGTCAATTTCAGTATCTTTTAATGATAGGTATACCTCTACCCAGATTTTGTTTTTCCACTCCTCTGTTTGTGGCGACAAATCTTTAGTAAAATCAAAATTTTCTGTAACAATTGCCGATAGTTCATTGTTGATAATTATTTCATTTAATATTTCTAAGATGAGTCGCGCCTTTCTTTGTTTATCCGAAAGCGTTTTAATTTCATCAATTAGAAATTGAACACGGGTTTCTAATTCTATTTCTTTTATATTTTTTATTTTTATCAATAAATCTTTTGTGAAATCGTCAAATTCAGTATTTTTTTTCGATAGATATCCTTCTGTTCGGCTATAGAATTTTAAATCTTTTAAAATTTTATTATTTAATATTTTTATGATGTTTAGCGCTTTTTTTTCTTCGCTCGGAAGCGCTTCAATAGCTTCTATTTCATCTGTGCTTAATACATCCAGTTCACTTGCCGTATCGATGAAAGCAGATACAGATACAACTTGTTCCTTGACGAATTTTATTCTGCGCCCCCTTAATCGATAGCCCATTTGATTATTAAAAACCCGAAAAAAATCGTCATTTTTATGGCTTTTCATTTCTTCGAATTTAAACCAAATAACTGTTTTTTTAGCTTCTTGAAGGCAATTAAATAAAAATTCTTGCAACGCGTCTTGCAAGAGGTCTTTCGATTTCTTTTTAAGGTTATGGTTTTCATATTCGGAATATATACTGACTATGGATTTCCATTTTTTCCAAACAAAATCTGAATTGCAAATCAGACATTGCAGCAGTTTTTCACGGTCACCGTCCTTGATGCTGCCTTCCTGAAACAAAGCGATGAGATCTGCAAGATAAAGGCTTTTACAATCTGTTCCCTGGCAAAAAATCGGTAACCATCTTTTTGGGTTATTGTAGCAAAACTGCATATTTTCTCACCTCGATGTTATTGCCTGCCCCTTTAGTATTCCCGCTTTGATTGTCCGAGTTTTAAATTTTTCGTCAGAAAATAGTACCAAAACTGTCACAAGGGCATCCATCCAACCCATTAATACCATAGAAAGAAGGCAGGACCACAATAACTCATAACAGCATTGGAGCTACCCATGAGAAGCCTACAACCAAATTCTATTGCCGCGGCGCCAACCGGACCCATTCGTTTCCTTAATATTCGGATAGGCAAAAAAAGTACAATAAAAGAGCGGACGGTTACAAGGGTTAAAAACATTAAAAAGGGGCAACGCATGAGAACCGGAAAGAAAGCATTCATTCATAAGCCAAATCAACGCCTCAGACTTTATCGAAAAAAAGCAGCTCGTCTCGCTATCGGTTTTTTGATGGCCCTGTCATCGGTTGCCCTATGGTCTTTTGATATCGTCATGGCGGATGACATTGCGTCTCAATCGCTTGATGGAATCTGTTATTCGCCTTTCCGGGATGGAGATAGCCCCAACTGGGGCACCTTTCCGAGTCTTGACGAAATTGAAGAGGATCTGTCCATGCTTTCCGGATTGACCGCCAGAATTCGGACCTATGGCAATGACGATGTACTGTTTGAAATTCCCGAGCTCTGCGATGCAAAAGGCCTCGATGCCTACGTCGGTGCTTGGATTTCCAGTGATGCCGCGGCGAATGATCAGAACATTTCCCGGCTGATTCAGATTGCCGACCAGGGCTACCAAACCACAGTGGGTCTGATCGTTGGCAGCGAGGTCTTGCTGCGCGGGGATGCAACCGAAGCCGAACTGCTGGCTTATATGGCAACGGTTAAGGCGGCAACCGGACTTCCCGTATCGACGGCCGGGACCTATGGCAACTATTTAAGCCATGAAGCGATTGCAGAGGCCGTGGATTTCATCCTTGTCCACATCCATCCTTATTGGGACGGCATTTCGGTTGAATCCGCAGCCCAATATGTCATTGACCGGTGCCTCCAGATTCAGGATGCCTATCCGGGGAAAGAGGTCATTATCGGGGAGACAGGCTGGCCGACCGACGGAGACACCGTCGGCGAAGCCGTACCAAGCGAAGTTAATCAAAAAAGATTTTTAGACGAATTTATTCGTCTGGCTAGTGATTACCAGATAACCTATTTTATCTTTGAATCGTACGACGAAGGCTGGAAAATAGAAGACGAGGGAACCGTCGGTGGATCCTGGGGTCTATTTTATTCAGATCGAACGCCTAAACCGGCCTTGGATGAATATTGGGAGGGCAACGATACCGGCAACGGCAGTTCATCGCAAAGTAACGAAAGCGGTGGTGGTGGTGGTGGTGGTGGATGTTTTATCACCTCCGCCACATCTCGGCGGAATCTAATAAATAAAGAAGCTATCACAATTTATCTGGAATCCGTTTACACTTATAAACCGGGCTCAGGTTACGCACTTGCGGATAAACTCACCAATCTTGTTTATCGCCTCAGAGGCTTCAGGCAAAAAGGGTGCAAAACCTTGAAACACATGTGGCATTCCGTCCCATATTTCAATTTCTACATCGCACCCCTGCCCGGCAGCATGCTTGGCCAGCCGGGTTGAATCATCCAGTAAAACTTCAAAATCACCGACCTGCAACAATAGCGGAGGCATCCCGGCATAATTACCGAACAGGGGCGATGCGTACGGATTTGTGGGTTCCGTATTCTTACCCAGGTAAACAGGGATGAGTGCGGGCAGGATGGCCGGATTAATGATCGGGTCTACGGAAGCCCGGGTAACCAGCGAAGGACTTCTACCGGTAAAATCAGTTGCCGGGGAAATGGCAACAACGGCTGTCGGTAGAGGTAGCGATAAATCTTTGATTTTTAGAAGGCTGGCCAAAGCCAAATTGCCCCCTGCGGAGTCCCCCATCAAAAACGCCGTCAAAGCAGGCGATTTTTTATCCGGGCCGTTTTCACGCATCCACTGATATGCCTGAATGCAATCATCCAACCCGGATGGGAACGGATGCTCAGGGGCCAGACGATAATCGACGGAAAGGACCACGGCCCCTGTTGCTTGGGAAATGCGTGACAGAAGGGCCCGGTAAGCGGAAAGAGAACCAGAGATCCAAGAACCTCCATGAAGATAGAGGATTCGCCGATTGGGATCGGCACCGTCCGCAATAACCCATTCCATTGAAATATGAGCTGCTTTTACCGGATGCCACTGCCCATGTATTTCCGAGGTTGACGGGTGGACTCGAAAATACTGATCAATCAACCTGCGTCTTGCATCAAGGTCATGGATTAATTCGAAGGCTCGAACCGATATTAACCGCAGGTGGTCGATTACTTTTTCTGCAGGATTGTTCAAGATATCTCCTTTTGACGGGGTTTGTCATCCCGGGTCTGGCTTACGCTTATCATGGGCCATTCATCCGCTTTAAATCACATATACCATATGCTCATCAAATGCTAACAAAAGCCCTCTATATATCCTCAATTCGAATAAGCCCAAACACCGCAGGACCGGGGGGACGAAAAACCAAGAGTCTTAAAAAAAAGATAGCCATGTTGCCGAAGCGATAATGTAAAAGATGCCGAAAATGTTCAGGAACACGTCCGCCAAAATCCAATCTGTCGCCAGCAGTCTTAAAAGCTTTAGTTTTCTTGTTTCAGCGGCGCTCATTTTTTTTACGGCTATAATTATCATTTCCATCAGCCGGATGGATTACACCAAGTACTCAAAAGGTATGGGCGGGGCCACTATTACCTATGAAAAATGCAGGATTTTATCGATTCTTGACGAATCCCTTAAAAAGAGCACCTATTCCAGCAACATTATGGTGGGGAATCAGAAACTCGAGATCAAAATGCTCACAGGGAAGCACAAGGGAGAGACGCTGACCGCAAGCAATTATTTGAGCACCTACAACAGTGTCGTTGCCCAAAAAGGCCAAAAGCTCACCGTCATTGTTGATGAACTGGATTCCGGCAAGTTTAAGATCCGTGTCTATAACTATGACAGAGCCCCATATATTTATCTATTCGCACTTGTCTTTCTGTTAACGATGGTTGTTGTCAGTGGAAAAAAGGGGCTGATGTCGTGCTTGAGCCTGATTTACACCTTCGTTTGCATTCTGCTCATATTTTTGCCGCTCATCATGCGGGGATATTCTCCGGTATGGGTGGCTATCGGGCTGGTGATCCTTGTGACCTCCGCGAACATGATCTTTCTCAACGGCATCAGCAAGAAAACCTTTTGCGCCATTATGGGAACCGCCAGCGGCGTCATCCTTTCCGGGATTATTCTGCTTATCTTCAGCAAGTTGGTGCATGTTTCGGGCTTCAACCTGGAAGAGGCCGAAAGCCTGCTGTTTATCCGGCAGAAAACAGGCTTGGGGGTTGAAAATATTCTGTTTGCAGGCATTCTGATCGCTTCTATGGGAGCCGTCATGGATACGGCGCTCTCCATCGTTTCGGCCATCAACGAACTGCATGCCAATATGCCCGATTTCGGTGCCATGAAGCTTTTCAAGGCGGGGATGAATGTCGGCAAGGACATGATCGGCACCATGTCCAATACACTGATATTAGCCTTTGCGGGCGCAGCCTTGTCAACTATCATTGTCCTTCATTTTTATTCTGTTCAATACAACCATCTTATCAATTCAAATTTTGTTGCCATTGAGATCGCACAGGCGTTGTCCGGAAGTATGGCCGTGGTTCTGACGATCCCTCTGACGGCGGCCATAACGGCCAGAATCTTAGAAAAACACAGTGCTTGCAGCACAGGCGGCTGCGTGTAGACCCGTTTCAATATGCAGACGCATACTGAAGTGACATCAACAAAAAGAAAAAGGGGAGAAACAAATGAACAAAAAACTGATGGGAGTTGGACTGCTCTTATTCGCCGTCCTTGTACTGAGTATTCCCGGTGCCGTTGTCGCTTCGGATGACGAGTATGAGGCCTACAACCTTACAATCCAGCCAGGAAGCAATGAAACTGAACTGAACTTTACCTGGTTTACCGCCACACCGACCGATATTCCTCAGCTCGTAGTTTGCAATGAAGGCGGGCTGAAAGGAGGAAAATGCACGAATCCCGCTAACTATTATAAGGGCGCGCTAAAAAATGGGAACCACTCTAAATGTATGAATTATTATCAAGGCGAATATGAGATCGTCGTTGTGGAAGAAAGCGGTCCTGGGGAGCCTGGCGGTTCTTCCTCGGATACTGATGACACTGAAGAAGATGACACCGAAATCTATGCCTGTAAAGTCACTATGACGAATGTGAAGAATAACACCAAATATACCTATGTCGTGGGTAATGGCGAGATTTTCAGCGACATCCCAATACTGTTCGGCACAGTCATTGATAAGAGTATTGAGCAATAACTTTGGCGATATTCACATCAAATATTTCTAACAAATTATTTTTTACTGCTAATAACCAGTGAAGACCAATTTTATAAAACTGTTTTAATTTTTCTCCAAGAAGAGTTACTAACCCGCAAACATATGGTCTTTTTGCATTTGAATTGGAGCATGAAGATGAAGTTAGCAAGGTTTCGTTCTTATTATTTTCTTCAGATTCATGCTCATCTTTTTCATTTTCTCTGCTTATTATTTCCGTATCTTGTTTGAATGATAATAACAATAGATAAGCAATCATATACAAGTAGAATTGTATCTGTACGCCATGAGGAGATTGGCTCATTAAGTGAATTCCCTTGAAGGTTCTTTTTATGAAGCGAAAAAAAAGTTCCACTTGCCACCTGTAAGCGTAAAGCATTATAATTTCGTAAGTTGTCAAATCATTTCTGTTTGTGATCAAAATGTAGTTTTCGCCCATAGCCGTAAAGCTAACAATACGATAACTTGCTTTGTTTTCATCGCTATTGAATATTATATTTGAATCTGTGATGTCACTGAAAAATTTCAAGAATGTATCCGGTACGGTGGCAGTGAGACACTCTTTTACAGTGTACGTCATATTCGACTTTCCGCGAATAATAAAAAATGCATTGCTGTCGGATATCTGCTTGAACAGATTGAAAGCGATATAGCCTCGATCACAGACATATGTAATGCCTTCGCGAAGAATTTGCTTAACAAATTCTTTTTCGGAAAAGTTACCTTCCGTACTGATAAATTCGGTTGGAATCATTCGGTTGAGTTCAAAAGATAAATGCATTTTGATCGCATTAGCGGTTTTCTTGTAACAAGCCCATGCCATATTGGAAATGGCCGGAAAAAGCGAACCATCTACAATTAGCATTTTTCCAAGATGACTGATTTCCGGAATTTTATGCAAATCCAATTCTTTTACCAACTGATGGAATATATCTTTAAATATTTCTGGGGGATAACGATTAAACGCTTCATTATACATAGACTTCGATGCGACGACCAATCCTAATGCCTTAGCAGTTGGTGATGTTTTGATCTCAGTGACGATTTGTCCAACGCTTTTAATTCTGGTTATTATTCCAAAAAGCAAATTTGTGGTGAACGATGATAATGAAAGCTTGTAAGTGTCCAAATCATTATGGAGACTATTTTGAGTAACCTCAATCAATGGTAGCACCGGTGATAGAATTGTTTGAAAAACATTTTTGTCGATGTGTTCGCTCATGGAGACCTCCTGGTTAATTAATTGTACCCACCATGATTAAAACACAAAGCGATCTTTTTGTCCAGCGCTATTTTTTATTTTAATAACAAGATGTTACGGCAATATGTATGCCGAACGGTATTGGCGACATCCACAAACTCAACACTCAAAACAAAAACAATTACAATTTTATCTTTGTGGGCGACCCCCAGATCGGCGCCAGCAGAGACGAGGAGAGTGACACTGCGGGTTGGGTGGAAACGGTAACGGCAGCCCTGACCAACTTTGAAAACACCAGCTTCATTTTAAGCGCCGGCGACCAGGTGGAAAGTTCCACTTCGGATTCTCAGTACGACGGGTTTTTCAGCCCGGAAGAGCTCACTTCGGTCCCCTTTGCCCCTGCCATCGGCAACCATGACACGAGCGAGCTCTACGCATATCATTTCAACGTTTCCAACGAGATCGTTCCCGACGGTTCAACAGACCCCTTAGGTTATACCAACGGCGGCGGCGACTACTGGTTTACTTACGGCGACACTCTGTTTATGGTGTTGAATACCAATAACAGCAGCGCCCTGTCGCACGACGAGTTCATGGCACAAGCCATTGAAGCCAATCCCACGGCAAAATGGAGAGTGGTGGTCTTCCATCATTCGATTTACAGTTCAGCCCGTCATGTTGACGATGTGAATGACCTCAGGACGAGCATGTACCCTGTCATCGATCAATATGATATCGATGTCGTTCTGTCAGGGCATGACCATTTCTATGCCCGAAGCTATCAACTCTCTGGCGGTGATGTTTTGGACAAAGCGTGCTATACATCCACAGGAAGGGATGGTCAGGAACAAACGACATGTGTGGATCTGATCGGAGAGGTGGCCGAGGAGGATCTGCAGTATATCGGGGAGGGAAAAGTGCTGAATCCGGAAGGAACCGTGTACTTTACCGCCAACTCCGCCAGCGGCAGCAAATACTACGACTTCACTTATATTGAAGGCTATACCAATCTTTATCTGGCTGCCTACGAGCAGCTGGAAACCCCAACCTATCTCAACGTTGAAGTTAACCGATCTACCCTTACCGTTTCTGCCTATCGCGTAGATACCGGTGAAAGGGTTGATACCTACTCGATCATTAAGACAGATGACTTCAACAGAGGCCATCATCATCAAGGGCGGTCATCATTAGCCAAACAATAATTTATCTTTTTTGCGTCCACCCTGCGACTGGTTGCAGTGGGGTGGACGCCCCCCCTTTTTTACCGTTACCCGCCTTGATACAACTATTTCGCGCCCAAAACCAACTGTTGGGAATTCCCTGTCGATGCGAATTACGCCAATGATGCGGACTCCGGAACAATCGCCAGCGCGTCGCGGATATGCCGGATAAAAATATCGATAATCGCCGCATTTTTCCCAAGCCCCTGTGTTTCCACACTGACCGCTATACCGGCCGCTTCAAAAGCACTTCTCCAAGAGTCCTCATCACCGGCGATATCCTCCTGCAGGTGCACGCCGGCCACCAGCATCAACGGCAACAGATGAACCCGCTTGGCACCGCAGCGCAGCACGGCGGCAACGGTTGTGTCCATATCCGCCTCGCCTTCGATGGTGGCCACATGAACATTGCTTCCGGAAGAGCTGAGAATTTGTCCCAGGGCCGGGTAAGCTGTCCAGGCCGGGTGATCCGTACCATGGCCAATCAGCACGGTTGCCGTACCATTGCCGGCGGCTACGCCACCAAGGATCGCGGTCGCCGTTCGCTGGTAATCTTCCGGCGACGTCAGCAACGGCAATCCCATGCTGGTGCGAACCCCGCATTGGCGAACGTCATCCACCAGCCGGTAAAACTCATGGCCGCTGATCAGGTGCAGGGACTGCACCACGGCCCACGGATTCCCCTGTTCGGCCAGGGCATCCAGGACCTGCTGGGGATTCTTCATGTTGGCCCGATGACGCTGTTTCATGTGCGCCCGTACCATCCGCGACGTATAAGCCCATTTGACCGGATGGCCCGGGAATGCCGCCTTCACGGCCGTGTCGATAAAACTGTAGGTCTCCATGGCCCGGGAGGTGGTGCCGAATGCGGCCATTACAATGGGGGTGTTTTCATTCATGCATAGACTCCGTCACGTTCAGGGGTTGATGTTGATTATGCGGTCAACAGCTGACAGATTAGGATCGGGGATGAAATTAATTGGACGTAATTGCGCCGGGCTTGTGTTCGTCTTCAAGGCGCATCAACGGTTGCATACCGGGAGTATGTGGCCGTTGATGCAACGCGGAAGACGGACGCAAGAACAAGCAATTTTGTTCAATTAATAGAATTCCCGATCTTTAGTTTGCTTGAAGTTGCGGAGCACGGGCAACACCGGTGAAGACCGCATTCAGGGCCATGGCCAGGGCGTTGGGAATTTTCTCATCGGCAATAAAGGTGATCAGTGCGTCCACCGGCTGACCGGCGATGCGCCCGGCCATATCCAGGCACCAGTCCCGGTATGCTTTAAGATCGGCAACCATTTCCCTTTCCGCCCCATCACTGATGGCCAAGGCCGCCTCGAGAAAACCGGCGACCATTGGATCCAGCAACGCCTGCTCCACGCGTCCGGCAAAGGCCCGGTCTTCGTCGATACAGTCGCACTCGGCCTTGCCGACCAGTTGCAAAACGCTCAAGTGGCGGTCAACCAACCGCTGGAAAATGTTGCGCCGGCCGACAATTCCGTTTTGTTTGAATATCGCCTCACGCACGCCGGCGTAAGCGGTCCGGGCAATCAACTCGCCCATCTTGCAATGCCCGCCGGCATTGTCCACAGCCGCACCATCGCCTTGGACGACGATGATGTTGTCCGTCCCCGTGCCGGTGGCCGCCGCTGTCAGTGGCAGATAACTGCTGCGGATGTCCAGGTCCTGCAACGCAGCAGTCTTGCCCTCGGTAGCCGATATGATCGCCCGGGTCATGGCCCGTGATGTCAGACGCCGGTTGGTGAGAACGATCATGTTGATGGTGCCCGGCTCGTAGTAGTTGCCCACATCCCGGGACATGCGCAAGGCATTGCCGCGCACGCCGGCGGTCACCAGGGCATAAACGGTCATCTCCCGATAAGTCTCTTTTTGGATCGACAGATTGTCCATGTCGGCACCGGTGAAGAGAAACGACGTGCTGGCCTTTTCCCTGTCGATCACCGGGTAAAGCTCCTGGTGCAGCCCCTCCAGTCCGGTCATGGGGGTCAGGGCCCAGCAAGGCGGTGGGGTGTAGTGGTTGCCCACGGTCAGAATTCCATCCCGCTCTCCCTCCAGCGTCGAAACAATGCGCCGGGGGCTTTTGAAATCGATGATTAGGCTTTTGTTGGGAAAGTCGTGGATGGCGTCGATGGCCACAACGGCCGACGCCACGCAATTAAGGTCAATGGCCACCGGCCGGCGATCGAGCACCTGACGGGGCAGGACCTCATGGTTGGCATCGGCGAACTCCTCCGAATAGATCAGCGAGGCCAGCCAGGCAACGAAATCGCCAAGATGAACGCCGGCCCGGCAGGTCAGCGCACAGGGAAATCCGTGGATCCGATGTTGCCGAACCGCATCCACCTGGTTCCAGCCTTCCTGCTCGAAAATCGGGTCATCGGCCTTCAAATCCCAGCCACAGCCGTAAAGCACCTGGGGGTTGAAATCGGTCCACTGTTCACGGGAGACCGGTACGACACCGCCGGCCTGGCCGAAGTCCGGGGCAATCCCGCCGGCGGCGCGGATCATCTCGTTCTGGAACGAATCGTTCCCCGGCGTCATGATCGGCCCGCCACCCATCAGGCGCATCACCCGCTTGCGCCGGTCAGGCGGGATACCGGCCACTTTCCGTGCGATCAGGTCCAGCTGACGGCGGTTTTTCTCAACCAGCGCCCCTGCTTCCGCCTTTCGGCCCAGGATGTCACCCATCAGCCGGATATGTCGAAAGGCATCCGCCATCTTGCGGATATTCAGCACCAGCACCGGGATGCCGTTATCCGGTGCGCCAATCCGTTTGGCATTCAGGGACGAGGCGATGATCAGATCGGGCTTCAAGGCCATGATCCGCTGCCGTGACGGAGAGAAAAACCCACCCACGACAGGCTTGTCGGCAGCACCGCGAAGCGCGCTGCTGTGATGGGTGATCCCGGCCACCCGCGCTCCACCACCGATGGCGAAAATGATCTCCGTTGCCGAGGGTACCAGGGAGACGATCCTTTGGGGAGCCTTATCCAAATGGATGACGTTGCCGGCATCATCGGTCAAATCGATCGGGTTCGCCCACGCCGACGTATTCAGAAAAAGCCAGCCGATCAGGGCCAGCAGCAACAGTCGCTTACCATACCGTCCAATTTTCATCCCATGCATCTCCACATACTTCTATTGCAAAGCATTCCATTCGCCGACCGGAAGAAGACAACGCCCCATTACTCTTCCATCACCCCTCACCATTCACTGCTCACCATCCGGCACATACACCATCGAGCCATCCTCCAGGCGGTAGGCCACGCCCAGACGGTTGCCCCTGCCTTTGGCCGCCTCGCGCGTCACCCGGGTGGCCTTGATGGTCGTGCCCTTTTTGGTGATGATCTCCATCTCACCCGAGGCTTTCTGTTTCATGATGGTCATCTCCGACGTCTGGTCGAAAAGATCCTGGAGGCGGTAGGCGCTAAACAGGGTCAACAGCAGTCCCACAATGAAAACCAGGCCGATGTCGAACAGGTTGGCCACTCCGGTCATGGGATCGTCATCGCGGAACGCCGCGTCGCCGAAGGCCCGGCCCCGGTTAGTGGTTCGCCGCGGTTTTAAGTATCTCATATTCACCCCGTTTCTCGTCCGGCATCAGCATGTCGGTGGCCAGTTCCATGTTTTTGATATCTTCCTCGATCCAGCGTCGCCGGACCGTGTAAAGAAAAAAGGCTATGGTTCCGATGGCCAGCCCCACCACGGTGGTGGTGAAAGCGATCACCAGATCCGTGGTCAGCCGGGTCATGTCACCCTGCCCCAATGCCGCCAGCCCGGTTCCCATGGGAATCAGCGTTCCGATCAACCCCAGGGAGGGGGCCGCCCGCACCAGGATCCGCAACCGGTCCATGGATTTCCAGAGTCTCAGGCTCGTCTCTTGTAGCAGATTCTCGACACTGACCTCAACATCGCCGTCCTGGCGTCGGATCTGCTGCAGGGCGCGGACATAACGATTCACCCGGTGGCTCACCGACGTTGACGGCTGCCCGCTTTTGAGCAGCTGTGGAAGCGACTGCGGAGCGCAGGGTTTCAGGCGTATCCGCTCCAGCCACTCGGCAAAAAACGATCCGCCATAAACGATGATCACCAGGGTCAAGCCCACCAGCAGCAACAGCACGGGATAAAGCAAGCTGGAGGAGATCAGATAGATAAAGGTCTTGAGCATTGCGCCCAGATCAATCATGGCGTACTCCTTGTCTTTCGGGTGGTAAAAAGAAAACCGGCTGCAAAAGCGGCCGCAGTGCAAATGGCAAGACTCACCGTTTGGAAGATCTCCCGGGGAGGCCGGCCGGCATCGTAGCTGGCCATGCGATACACCTTGTCCAGGTCGGCAAACTGGGGCATGACCGTTACCGAAACGATAAAGTAGAGTGACAGCAGAAGCATGACGCCACCCAGAAACATATCGGGGGACATGCCGGACAGACGGCCATAGCGGCGAACCACGCCGGAGGTGGCCAGGCTGATCATCATGAAGACGAGATAGAGCAACACGTTCAACGCCAACGGATGGTCCGGAAAGCAGGCCATCAGGAATCCGCTGGAAAGCAAAATTACCGTGATGCACACCGGGCAGGGCAGTACCAGTATCAGCCATCCATGGCTCGATGAATGCGATGGGTCGCCATGTATGAGCAAAGCGATGCCCCAGCCCATCATCAGGCCGGCCATGATCAGATGAACGATCATTCCGGACTGAATAAATGCCTGAACGGCCGGCAGGTGGCTGACCGGATCCAGGCGGGGCAGAATCATTGCCGCCGCGCCGAAAACCAGGGCATAGCTGAGCGCAAACAGCGTGATGCCACGAACAACGAGGGCTTTCCTCTTTTGTCCCCACACCACATAGGCGATGCCCACGCCGCTTTTAACGGCAAAAATGCCGATACTGAAAAGGACGCCAAGAATCAGACTTTTATAAAGCATAAGGCCTCACGTTGATCTTTAGCATTCAAGATAATGTTTTTAGGCTGCGTTATCGGTCGTCGCAGTATTACAATACGGATTTCTTCCTCTGGCCTTGCCAAAAACATTATCTTAAATACTATTGGAAAAGCTGTTGGAAATGCGATCGATCGCCCCAGCCTATTCGTCTTCCCGCCTGCGCCGACGCAGCCCCCAGAAGAAAAGCCCCAGCACCATCAGGACAAACAGCGAGGCCATCCACTGGACACCGGACGAAGTCAGTTCAGTGGTCTGATCCTGGGTATTCATCTCTTCCATTTTATACCCCTCGACCGACTCGGTGTCTGCCGCAGCGTCCGCCGGAGCAGTATCTTTCTCGGCGTTACGCGCCTCCGGCGCATCGGCAGGAGGCTGACGACCCGGAACCGCGCTGAGCTGTTCCAGAAGTTCCTGGCGGTCGGTGGTCTGCTGGTCCAGATCCTTGGCTGCCATTTTTTCGATGGCCAGTTTGAACTGTTCCACCATTTCCGGTGACAGTACCCCCGGGAGCGAAATGATGTTCACCACCATCTGGTTGAGCATGGGATTGTTGCAGGTGTGATCGCAGCAGGCCACGCCCTTCTCCACCACATTGAGGGCATACTCGGCAGCCAGTTTCTGTTTGACGGCCTCATCGGGAGTCCAGTACCCTTTTCTCACCGCCTCCAGCATGCGCGCGGTCATGGACTGGTAGGCCCAGGGGTTGTGGGCATTGAAGAAGGATTCCAGATCTTCGCCGTATTTGTCTTCCACGTAGACCTCAAACACCTGCTGCCATTTGGCCGCATCCACGGCCGTCGGCACGGTCACCTGCCAGCCCCACAGGTTCTCGGCGAAATCGGCCATCTGGCGGGCACCGCCGTAGTTGTCGCGCTTCATGCCTTCGATCCATTGGGGATTCAGATAACGCGTGCGCATCTCCCGGCCAATGGTCTTGGTCACATCCTCGACGGTCAATTCGTCCTTGCGGCGGTGCAGGGTCACCATGGTGTCCGGCGCCTCGCCCTTGACGTTTTTCACCGCCAGGGACATACCGCCCAGGTACATAAAGAAGTCATCGGTATCGATGATGCCGATGACATTGGTGGAGCGCGAGTGCACGGCGATGTCCACCCCGCGCAAATTCTCGGTAAACGCACTTTTTACCGGAACGGCCCAGCGGCCCTGCCCCACGGCGAACTGGGTGCGGTTGAGGTAGACGTTGCTGACGGCATCATCCGCTTCCCACAACCCCGAAGCACCGATCATCTCCGCGACCCCGTTACCATAGGAGCCGGGCTTTTCGGTAAAGATGCGAAAACGCGACTGGACTTCGGCCTCGTCCGCATCCATGCCCGAGGCGATCAGCGTCTCCTTGATAGTGGCTTGATTGCGGCTGAGAAAATTATCGATATCGGTCTGAAGCATGGCTTTCTGGACGGCTTCGTCCAGAAAGATCAGCTTGTTGGGAAACATGTCCCGGTAAAGGCCCGATGGGTTGATCAGCACGTCGATGCGCGGCCGGCCCAGTTGCGATCCGGGAATTACCCGACTGCCGGTCACCCGCTCGGTGGCATCCCAGATTGGCTCCATACCCATCAGGTAGAGAACCGTGCTCTCGTTGACCCCTTCGTTGCGCGTGGTTTCCGTGGCCCAGAGCACCACCCCCACCTTCTGCGGATAGTGGCCCTCCTTCTTCAATTTCTCGGCGATCATCTGCTCGGCGGCCCGCTTGCCGATCTCCCAGGCCGCCTTGGAAGGCACCTTGGCAGGCGAGAAGCCGTAAAAGTCCTTCCCCGTCGGGATCGCCGCCAGGTTACGCAATGGATCGTTGCCCTCGCCGGCGGGGACATACTCGCCGCTTAAGCCACGCATCAGGTTTTCCATCTCGTGGATTGCTGAGTCGCTGAGATCCCGGGTCACCTGGGAGCGATCGGCCGTGGGATTCTGCTGCAGGATCAGGCGAACCGTCTCGTCGGCCGCATCCGTATCGTAGGGTTTGCCATAAGTGTGCAGACCGTAGGGCAGCGAGTTGGTATCGATCTCGTGCAGGTAAAGGTGAATCTTTTCCATGGCCGCATCATCCATGGTGGTGATGGAAAGATCCTTGGCAATCCCGGTCTGCTCCACCAGGCGCATGATCTGCCGCATGTATTCCTCGGCGGTCTCACTGCCGTTGGCATGGGCGATCTCATACTGGTGAAAGAGATCGTGGATCTGCCGGTATTCATGGTGCAGGTCGGCCTCCTTCATGGGCGGTGTCAGATGGTCGAGAATCACGCCGCGCCCCCGGCGCTTGGCCTCAATGCCCTCCCCGATGTCATCCACGATGTAGGGGTAGAGGTTGGGAATCACGCCGGACATGATCTCGGGCGGGTCCCAGGGTGCCAGTCCGGCCTGCTTGCCGGGCAGCCACTCATAGGTGGCGTGGGTGCCCAGGTGAATCATGGCGTCGGCATGGAACTTCTCCGACAGCCACAGGTAGGCGGCAATGTACTGGTGGTGGGGGTAGAGGGTGGTGTCATGGTAGAGTTTCATGGGGTCGTCGGTCCAGCCGCGGGCCGGTTCGGGCAGCAGCACCACATTGCCCAGTTTGACCATGGGGAAGACCAGCCGGCCGTCCTTGGTCATGATCGTACAATCCTCCGCCCGCCCCCACTGATCGAGCACCGGCTTGCGGAACGCCTCGGGCAGCCGGTTGAACCAGGTCTGGTATTCGGCCAGGGAGATGGTTTCCGCCTCACCGGCAGCCAGCAAGGCGTCCAGTTCGCCGGGAGCCCAAGAGCCGACGTTGCGGGCACCATCTAATATCCATTGCTGGATTTTCTCCTCGGTGAGCGCATCCGGTCTCTTTATGGCGTAGCCCTCTTTTTGCATGCGAGTCAGGATGAACTGCAGGCTGCGGAACACATTCAGGTAGGCGGCGGCGATGTTCTGCTTGCCCTGGCTGTGGTTGTAGTAGATGATGGCGACTTTCTTCTTTTCGTTGGGCATGCGTTGCAGGGCAGCCCATTTATTCAGGCGCGGGATGAGAAAATCGATGGTCTCCTGGATGGTTTCGTAAACAAAGAGGTGCCGACCGGTCTCCTTGTCAACAATCTCCTTCTTGCCGATCAGGACGGTCGGTTCGATGGCACCCGAAAACTCGGGCGTGGCCACGGCCCACACGGTTTCCATGGGCCCCAGCCCCACATCGCTTTTCCGCCAGGCCTCAATGGTTTCCGCATAGGGCCGGATCACATTGAAGACGGGCACGTTCAGGGCAGCCAGGGCCGAGCGGATACCATCGTTGATGCCGGATGAGAACTTCATGCTGAAGGCCAGGATCATATCCACCGGTGATTGGCCGGATACCGGTTTGAGGTAGCGATCGAAAATCGGCTGCACCGGTCCGAAACAGGGCAGCACATTGAACCCGGCGTTCTCCAACTGCCGGATCAAATCATCGGCGGCCTCCACCTGCCCCTCCTTCAGGGTGGTCCCGTAGAAGAGGATACCGACACGCGGATGGCTGGAGTCATAATCCTGGCGAGCGGCATCCCACTGATTGAACGCGGCCAGATTCTCATACAGCCTGGGCGCGTCCGGATGGTGGATGCAGACGTCGGGGACCTTCTCCAGCGGCCTGAAGGAAACCGACGCATCCACATGCCGGTTCACGGCCAGGCGGACCATGTTAATCAGGTTAGTCACGCTGCGATGGTGATAGTAATCCATGATCGTCGCATCGAAACAAAAGCCCTTTTTGGTCAGATCCTCGGGATCCCCGGCACGGTTGAGGGCATATACCATGCGCCCATCCATGAGCCCCTCATCAACCATGTAGTCGGCCAACTGCGTCATCATCACGTTGACGAGCACCACCTTCGAATCGGCAATAAATGATTTCGCCGCAGGGTCGCCGGTCAAATCGGCGAGGGTAAAATAACGGACCTGGAGGGATGCCGGCAAATCCACTTGCTTGACGGCCTGGTAAACCTGGTAGCTGTTGATGTCCACTTCCAGGATGGTTATCTGCGCGCCCTCGGCGGACAGCGGTACCAGGATGAGAATACCTGAGGCAATCAGGCATCCTATCGTCCGGCCCCATGACTGAAGCCATCTCCATCTCATTGTATTATTTCCCTAATTTGCAGTTATAGGCACGTTAATGGCGCCCTGGGGTAAAGAAGACGAATCGAAGGCGCCTCGCTTCATCCTCTGCCCCAGTTCTCGGCTGCCGCTCCACAGTTTGCGGCTATGCATCAAACTGTTATCCGTTTATACCCGGCGAACAGAAGCAACAGAATGCCGAAGACAATCGCCATCACCTGCCAGGCCGAACCTGAAGAGGCCACGCTGGTCCGGTCCAATTTTTCTTCAACCATCTCAAATCCTTCAATGTTTTCCCCTTGGGTAGCGGCCTTGACATCTTCATTTTTTTGAATCTCTTTGACGGTTGTCTCCAGATTCCGGCGTACCTGCTGATGGTCGGCAATTTGTTCTTCCAGGGTTTTCCCGCTGGCCTTGGCCAGGGTAGTTTTAAACTGGTCCATCTGTTTGGGGGTTAACAGCCCTGCCAGGGACAGGAAATTGGTCACATAATTCTGGAACATGGGATTGTTGCAGGTATGCTCGCAGCAGGCCACGCCTTTTTCGATCACGTTGAGGGCAAAGGTGCGGGCAATCTCTTTTTTCATCTCTTCAGGAGCTTTCCAATACGCTTTCCTGTCCGCTTCCAGCATACGGGCCGATATGGATTGCAGGGCCCAGGGGTTGTTGTTGTCAAAGAACGCTTTGAGATCCTGTCCGTATTTGTCCTGGATATAGACATGGTAAATCTCTTCCCACTGGGTATTGCTCACCGCCCAGGGAGAGGTGACCTGGAACCCCCACAGGTATTCCACAAACTTATCCATGGCCCTGGCCCCGGAATAGCCGTCCTGTTTCATCCCCTTGATCCATTCAGGATTCAGGTACCGGGTCCTCAATGCCTTTCCGATGGCCTTGGGAAGATCCTCAATGGATACGGATTTTCCGTCCTTCATATTGGCCACCACGGTCTCAGGAAAACTGCCGGTCTGATGTTTGACTGCCAGGGACAGTCCGCCTAAGAAAGCAAACACATCATCGTTGTCCAGCATGTTGTACACGTTGGAAGACAGGGTGTGCATGGTCATCTTTACATCGTCAAGATTGGCTTTATATCCGCTTTTCAGGGGTTTGCCCCAGATATTGTTCCCATAGGCATAAGAGTAATGGTGAATAAACACGTCGGCGATTTCCGTATCATCCTCCCATGTCCCGCTGTTGGGAATCAGTTCCTGCAGTGCATGGGAATAGGCCCCGGGCATGGGTGCAAAGACCCTGGCCCTGCTTAAATCAGCGGCCTGCTCCGGTGTATACCCGTTCTCAATCAGGGCGGCTTCGATTTTCTGATTGTGGACAGCTATAAAATTTTCTACGTCTTTCATGGACGAAGCCATCCGGACAGCCCGGTCCATGAGCTTGATCAGCTTGGCATAGCAGTCCCTGAACAACCCGGATGACTGGACCAGTACATCGATCCTGGGCCGCTTGAGCATTTTCCCGGGAATCACGGCAATATCCACTACCTGGTCTTTATTGTCCCATACCGGTGTAATCCCCAGAAGATAAAATGCAGCGGCAACACTTGCCCCTTCGTTTCTTTGCAGTTCCGTGCTCCAGAGGATCAGGCCCAGTTTTTCAGGATAGGTATCGTGCGCTTCCCGGTAAGTTTGAATCATCTCATCGGCCAGTTTTTTGCCCATGGCCCAGGCTTCTTTGGAAGGAACCTTGTCAATGTTGAATCCGTAAAAATTTTTCCCCGTGGGAACGGCATCCGGGTTCCGGACCGGGTCGTTTCCTTCGGCCGGCGCAATATACCCGCCGGCCAGTGCCTTGATAAGGGAGGACATCTCACTTTTTCCGCATACCTGAATCCGTGATTTCATCTCAAGGGAATCGATTTCAGGGCTGGCCTCACACATGGCCTGGTTCAGGTCTTCAAGGGGCCGGCCGGCCGGGGAGACGCCAAAGGTATGAAGTCCGTAAGGGATCAGGGTTTCGGACAGTTCAAGAATGTAGTGTTCCACCGCTTCCACCACATGATCGTTGATTTCATCGAATCCCAGGTCCTTGTGGATGCCAAGCGCCTTGGTCTGCTCCTCGACTGCCTTGAATTTCTCCTTTGCTAAAAGCGGATCTATTTTCTCAGCCTCATGGAAACTGTCGATCAGGGCGGTCAATTTTCTGTATTCCATATAGGTCCCGCCCTTTTTCAGCGGCGGAACCAAATGATCGATGATCACGCCCCGGCCCCTTCGTTTGGCCTGGATGCCTTCCCCCACATTATCCACAATATAGGGATAAATATTGGGGATATCCTGGATCAGCACATCCGGCGGGTCTGTCAAGGCAAGGCCGGTCTGCTTGCCCGGAAGCCATTCATGGGTACCGTGTTTGCCCAAGCTGATAATGGCGTCGGCCTGAAATCCTTTTTTCAGCCACAGGTAAAAGGCAATGTACTGATGATGGGGATAGATCTTGGGATCATGGTACAGTTTCTGGGCGTCTTCTCCGAATCCCCGGGAGGGCTGGGGCATGACAATGAGATTTCCCAAGTCAATTCTTGGGATAATGATATTGCCGTCCTTGATCATGATATCGGATGCTTCCGGTTGCCCCCACTGCGCAATTACTTTGTCTTTAAATTCCTGGGGCAGTTCGTCAAACCATTTTCTGTATTGGAATACCGGTAGTTTGATCACGGATTTTTCGGCAATCAGCCTGTCAAGCTCCCCCGGGGCCCACGACCCCACATTCCTGGCCCCAAGCAGGATTCTCTCTTTGACCGTTCCTTCGGAGAAATCATCTCCTTTAATGCCATACCCCTGGTTTTTCAGTTCCATGATAATTTCGGACATGGACTTAAAGCAGTTCATATAGCTGCCGCCGATATTCTGTTTCCCGGGCGGATGGTTCCAGTAAAGCAGGGCAATTCTTTTCTCGGAGTTGGGCGTTGTCTTCAGATTGTGCCAGGCCTGGATCCGTTTGATGAGAAATGCCACTTGGTCCGGCAGGGCTACCCGGTCGTAAATCACTTCGGTCATCCCCTTGAGCCGGGCAGGGGTTTTGCCCCCCACCAGGGTGGGTTCAATCCCGCCGTTCTGTTCCGGGATGCAGACCTGCCAGGCCGTACGCAGGGTGGAGATCCCGGTATCGGATTTTTTCCACTGGCCGATGGTGATGCTGTGGGCCTCCAGGGGAATGAAAATCGGGGCGTTCATGCTGGAAAGGATCCGGCCGGTTTCTTCGGGAAATCCCCGTAAAAACCGGAATGAGAACCCTAACACCGCGTCCACCCGGGAATGGCCTGTGTCATCCAGGAAAAAGGATTTCAGGGACTCATGGTAAGGGGGTTTGCCGAACACGGGCAGGGCGTTGATTCCGTTTTGTTCAAGAGGAGCAACGATTTGGCCTTCCAGCTTGCCGCTTTCTTTGACGGCGGATGAGCGGTTGGTGTGGATGCCTACCCAGAAGCTGTTTTCCTTATATTTTCCTGATTTTTTATACCAGTCAAAATAGGCGGCGAAATCCTTGAACACGGTTTCGATGTCCGGATGAAAAATACCGGCATCCGGCAGCACAAAGGGCTTTTCGTAAGCGACATCCATTCCCTTGGCCGACAGAACCATGAGAATCAGATTTTTTAGGTTTTCTGCGGTTGGGGGCTGAAAATAGGCCTCGGTCCGGATATCCGGTTTGATTCCTTTTTTTTCCAGTTCCCGGGCAAGATACCCGCACCGCAGGCTGTGGATCTCATTTTCTCCTTTTCCCGGGATAGACGCCAGAAACTGGTCGGTTTCCCGTTTCATGAAGTCTGCCAGGATGATGTCCCCCGGACGGATATCCTCCTTATGGAGTCTCCCGGTACGAAGCTCCCAGTCCGTGAAAAGTTCAAAGCGGCAGTGCTCACCGATATCCGGCCTTTCGGACAATTTCTTGACGGCTTTTGCCGTGGCAATGGTGTCCCTGGAACTGATAATAAAAACCAGGCGGACCTTATTTTCCTTGCAGTCAATGGGGAACGGGAACAGAAGACAAAAAGTGATCATCAGGCAGAATACCTTAATCGATTTCACTGATCTTTTCCTCGGGAATATAGACGATCCTGCCGTTTTTCAGCTGGTAGGCCGTGCCGAGCTTGAACCCTTCGTCTCCGCCCACCCGTTTGTTGGTCACTTTTTTGACTTTGATGTCCTTTCCTTTTTTGGTGATGATCTGCCACTGGTCCTTTACCTTTTTCATGACCGTGATTTCACTGTCCGGGTTAAAAAAATCAAGCACCTGAAAGGTGGACATCAGTGTCAGCAGCAGGGCCACGATAAAAACAAGGGAGACGTCAAACAGGTTGGCCACACCGTTGAGAGGTTCCTCATGCCTGGATTTAAGCAAGGTGGCCTGGCGGCTTTTTTTTACGTATTTCATAGGGTCTCCCCGGCTGGGCCGCCTTTATCGGACGCCTTGACCATGGCTTCGGTGATCAGGTTGATTCTTCGCATGTCTTCAAGCATCCACTGCTCCTTGATCACTGTAAAAAAATGCGCGCTGATGCCAAGAAAAATGCCCACCACCGTAGTGGTAAAGGCCAGAATCAGGCTGGACGACAACTGGCTCATGTTTCCCTGAGCCAAGCCTGCAAGACCGGTCCCCATAGGAATCAGGGTACCCATAAGCCCCAAACTCGGGCCGATGCGGACAATCAGCCGTATCCGGTCAACCCCTTTTAAAAGAGCGTTTTCCTTTTTCTGGTTCAGGTCCTCAATTTGCTCCTCTTTCAGGCAGGAAGACCGCTTGAGTATGTTTTCCAGGTTTGATGCATAGGTTACGATGTGTACCGGCAGAGCTGCGCAAACATTATCCGGCAGCCTGCCCATTTTCTGGATATTTTCCAAAAATTCGGATAAGGGCCGGTCCAGTTTCATTTTTTTTCTTTTGACCCATTCGCCGAAAAAGCCGCCGGTATAGATAAATAGCCACAGACAAAGCAAAATGAGCAACGCCACCACAGGGACAAGCAGTGCGGTTGAAATCGTGTACAAGGTGGTCTGGAAAATATTGAAAATGGTCATGGTTGATCTGCTTTCGAAAAATAGGAACGGTAAAAACCGACACAGCCGAAAACAAAAGCCGTGCCGGCCAGCAGCACCAGGGGTTTGCCCTGAATGTGTCCGATGGGGTTGTTGGAACCTGCCATGGCAAAAGCGGCTTTAATTTCAGGATAAATGGGGGCCACAAGGATCGTTAAAACAAAATATAATGAAACAAGCACCATACAGATCCCTAAAAAGGTATCCATGGACTGTATCCAGTTGGCAAACAGGGTGATGACCAACAAAGTGATCAGGATAAAGCCGAGGAAACAGGCGAAAAGAACAGCCGTCGTCATAGCCGGGGCCAGGGGAAATAAAGAGAACGCCAGGGTCAGGTTAAGCAGAATCACGGTGGCACATACCGGGCAGGGGGTGATCAAAAGCAGAACTGCCTTAAGCTGGGCGTGTTGGTGACTGGCCGGTGTTTGAATCAGCAGCCGGATGCCCCATGCCAGAAGCCCTGCGGCCAGAATGAAATGCAGAATCATTCCGTATTTGAGGACATTGGCCAATCTGTCCAGGTAATCCAGCAGATTCAGGCCGGTCACCAGAAAATGTATTCCCAGGAACAAAAGCAGATAGGTCAGGACAGACCCTGCAAAAAAGGCCCATTTTTTTCTTTTTGAAATAGCGGGGTGGTTCATCTGTGAACCAAGGCCCACGCCGATTTTAATGCCGAACACCAGGAAGGCGGCCAGAATTCCGCTCATCCACAATTGTTTGATCATATGACTTTCCAATTAGAAATGATAGCTGATGCCGGCCTCTACATAAGCGCCGTTTTGGACATAATAGGCGTTATTGGGTTCGCCGTCGGAATTCAGCTTACCGGATGAATTAGATGCATATTCAAGATCTTCATCAAAAATATTTTTACCAAGGACCCAGACTTTCCATGCTTTCCAGGTATAGGAAGCCCTGGCATCAAAGGTGGTTTTGTCCGGATATTCGATCTGGTTCAGGTAATCCACATACCGTTCGCCGATATAGTTTATATCCATGCTGATCTTAAGCCCGGCCATGGGGTAGAAATCTAGCCCGATGACCCCACTGATTTCAGGAACCCAGTAGATTTGTTTTCCCGAAATGTCTGCCGTGTAGTCCCTGGTATTATCGGGATGAATGTAAACGAAAGCCGTACCCGAGGTCCATTCGATATCCTGGTAGGTGGCGGCCACCCGGTATCCGAAATATTGGCACAGCCTGCCGTCTGCCTCAATCTCGATCCCTTTTGCCTCGGCATCCCCGATATTCCCCTGGCCGCAGGAATCATCGTTTTCGTCATAAACCGATCCGAATTTATCCTTATATTCCGAATAATAAATGGTGGCGTTGATGTTGAATGCCTTGCTGAACAAATGTTTATACCCCAGTTCATAGGTCAGGACTTCTTCGGGCTCAAGGTCTTCAACCGGATTCAACGATCCGCCTTTTTCAACGGCCCAAGCATAATACCGCGGCGTTGGAAACCAGTAATTTCTTCCCACCGACGCGTAAATCATGGCCTGGTCATTGAAATGATAGGACGGGGCAATGGAGTAGCTGAACATATCGCGGTCTTCATCTACAATATTGGGTACCTTGTCCTGGAATTCCACTTCTGTCCTGTCAAAACGGATACCGGCGTCCAGCCCCCATTTTTCATTGAACCGCAGGTTGTTGTCCCAGAAAACACCATAGGTTTTCTCTTGGAGGTCAAAGTTGTATGTGTCGGTATTTTTTGTGGGATAATAGGGATAAATTCGTCCGACAGTATTGTCGATATCCTCATAATCTATCCCGATGGTGGGGGTGTAGCTGACCGAACCGAAATCAAAATGATATCCGCCCGACATGGTCAGTGAATATGTGTCCTGGTCGCTGTCTTCATAGTAAACGCTCGTCGGACTGTCATAAATCGCATACGTCCGTCTGAAGTCTTTTTCATAGGTTGCCCAGGAAAAAGAGGAATCAAAAAATTTTTTTTCGGCCTTATGGGAAAATTCCAAGGCAACGGTTGTATTTTTCTCATCTTTTTCATTATGCCAGAGCAGATCCGAATCGGTCTCGCTTTTGGGAAAATGGATCTCCCTGCGATAGTTGTCCAACTGCCATTGATATTTTTTTAGCCCTTCTGCCGTTTGATTATCATAATCCACATGGTTGACCCGAAGACCAATCCTGGATTGGTCGGACAGATTGTATCCCAGGCGTCCCAACACGGACTGCCGGTTTTCCTCTTCTTCTTCATACCCGTCCGTATGATAATTTTCGGCATCCACCAGAAAGTCGAACTTATTTTTCATGCCGTACAATGACACATTTTCGTCATGACTGTCCCATGAACCATAAGAGGCAGAGACATCGCCATGAACCCCCTCGGATTTGCTTTTTTTGGTAATCACATTGATCACCCCCCTGGCCGCACCGGGGCCATAAGCAATCCCGGCAGAACGCAGAACCTCGATCCGTTCGATCTGGTTGACCGGAATAAAATCAAACTCACTGTACCGGTAATCCCCCAATTTCAAGGGAACACCGTCCATCAGAAGGACCGGTCCTCCGGCCATGGCGCTTTTGTTTCCGCGGATGACAACGGACTGGCTTTTTGAACTGCTGTCAACAACCCCGGGAATTTTTGACAGGGCTTCAACAATGTTTTTGGCCCCCATATCCTCAAGTTCCTCTGCCGTGATGATGGAAAGACTTGCAGGTGTGTCAACCGCCTTTGACTTTCGCGTCGAAGTAACCACGATTTCATCCAGTTTATGATCAGCTTCTCTCCCATCCTCGGCCAAACCCAATGCGGGCCATAAAAGTCCTCCCAAAATTAAAAAAAACAAGCAGCGTTTCATCTATCCTCCCACTCTGACAGCTTTTGGTTCGGGATAAAAACTTCAACGTGGCTTGAATAAAAAAAATCCCGAACCATTTGATTGACAAACGATCTGGGATGCCCTGGTTTTTCCACAGATTTGATCTGCCTTCCCTTGTCCACGGGGCGGGGCAGCAACATTTATGGTATCCAGGCAGGTCTTCTGACTTTCGGTTCTTCCTAATGGCTGCGCCTTCCCGACTTTAAAGCCAGTGGCAATCTTGCAGCGGTCGTCCCCGATCACAGCGGCGGGCCCATCCCCGAATTTCACGGGGTTCCCTATTAAGCTTCTATAGCACCTGAAATGGCTTCGCATATTTCTCTTTACGAACATAATTGTCAAGAAGATTGTTTGCAATATTTACTGCTATAACGTGCTTAAACTCACAGTTCTTCTCATCGCTTTGCGCTCTCCTGAATTGGGGAAAAAGTAGTGGCGGTTCGGAGAAAAAAAAATCCCCGGACCGATTAACAATTCGATCCGGGGATGTCCCTTTTTTATCCGCGGTGATCTGGCGAGCGTCAAACACTGTCCACGCGTTGACGACTCATTTTGGATCGGGCAGGTCTTCTGACTCACGGATCATCCTACGACCGCACCTTCCCGACAGTTCCGGCTGTCAGTGGCGTTGCTGCGGCGTTCGTCCCCGATTACAGCGGCGGGCCCGTCCCCGGTTCTCACGGGGTTCCCTTTTCAGCTCGTCAACCGTCACCCCAACCCACCGGATGAAGATTACTTATGAGCACCTGATCCAAAGTGCAATCTAATTACCCCACCGGTACTTTTTGTCAAGTTTTTTATCGGTTCATCGGCGTTAAGGATTACGGATAGCATCTGTTGATTCGACCATCCGCAGAACCTGTACACCATCTGCAAATCTTTGTTGGCGGGATACCAGTCATGACCTGGCGGGAGTGGTAACGCCTACCGGGATCGGGTGTATGCGTCAAGCGCAGTGGCCACTTTCCGGCACAGCGTCCCGATGGCCCGGCTGTGGGCAGCAGCCAATTCGCCAAACCCGGAACCGGTGATGGGTTCAATCAGGTGGGTGCGGTGGGTTTGGACGACCGCTGCATCCGTTGCTTTGTCCGGGCTGCCGGCAATTGTCCAGATGGCAGTGAGCGACACCCGGCGTTTTCCGGTGCCGATCAGTTCCAAAAACTGAAACGACAGAATCACGTCCGGCTTGATTTCTACCGGCCAAGGCGCGTTGACCATACGGATATGGGGCATGAGCCACTGCAGGTTCTCACCAATGGTCTGCTGGACCATCCGATCGGGGTAATCGGCCCAACGGTTCAGGCTTGAAATCAACAGACGGTTGGCTCCACTGCGGACAACCATCTGCTGGCGGTTGACATAACCGGGCAATCCGACGGAACGGATGCCGACGGTCAGGTCGGCCTTCGCGCCGTCGTTGGATTCGGCCGGTGGCAAGGTGGTGGCGTTTAGGGTGTAGTACGTCACCGGTGGGGTAATGGAACGGCAGCCGGAAACCAACCCCGCCAGCAGAAAGGCAAAAATCGTGAGCCACAGCCATGGTCGCATCATTCCTGAAGTCCTTTCCCGTATACGATCGCATCAGGATGACGTTCCAGATAATCAGCCAGCGCCTGTACCGTCCGGGCGGCATCCTGCAGTTCCATCAGCAGGCGATTGAGATTGACCACCATGGGCGCGCTTTCACCCAGCACACTGCCGGCCTCGGCAAGTGCCGTTTCACCCTTGGCCAAGGTCTGCCGCGCCTGATCCAGCATTTCATCTAATTTTGCCAGGGTGCCGTTGTTGAAATCAGCGGTCACTTTTTTAAATTCGGCAAAACTCTCATCAATATTGTCGATAGCACGCGTCAGGTTGTCCGCCCCGACCGTCTCTGTCACCTGATTGGCTGCCGTGCGGATATCTTTCAGGGTCGCTTCCAACGGCAATCGGTTGAAGCGATCCAGCAGCCTTCTGGCGGTGGTGGTGATTTCACCCATCGCACTGGGAACGGTCGGTAAAATGGGATATGTATCACTGGTCAGTATATCCTGTTGAGCGGCGTCCGGATACATATTCAAGCACACGTAACTTTGCCCGGTAAGCAGATTGCCGGTGCGCTGCTGGGCGCGCAATCCTTTTTTCACCAGTTCCTCTACCACGCGGTACTCCGGGATGGCCAGAGCACCGGAGAACTCAAAACGATCGGGTTCAATGGCAATCAGCACCGGAATCCGGAACGTCAGATGATCCTGGTCGAATAGCAGCCGGACACTGACCACCTCTCCGATTTTAATTCCGGAAAATTCAACCGATGCACCGGCCGTCAACCCGCGAACGGTTTCATCAAAGTAGAGCAGATAGTACTCCCGGTAACTGAATGCGGCGGCAATGGCGGCATCGCGGCTCTCATAAAGGGTAAACACCTGGTCTGCTGCCACCGGCGGTACGGTTTTCACCGCCTCCGCCGTGAAAAAGGAGATTCCTCCCACCAGCAAACTGGCCAGTGAAGGCGTATCGATGCGCACACCGTTGGTGCCGATATCCATATTGAGACCACTGGCGTTGTAAAACCGCGAGTTGTACTTGACCTGATGGTGATACGGCGCCTGGATGAATATCTCCAGCAAAACGCCGGTACCGTCCTGGGCCATATCCACGTTGGTAACCCGCCCGACCTTGACCTGGCGATAATATACCGGTGATCCGATATCCAACGACCCCAGTTGGTCCGCCCGCAGGTGAAACTGCTGCCCCGGCGTATCCCGGAAAACCGCCGGTGGCTTCTCCTGCCCTTCGAAGCGGTAGACGACTTTCCCATTCTTGCCAGGCGCCATCCCGATATAGGCGCCCGAAAAGAGGGTATTGATTCCGCTCACTTCCCCGACGGCCACCCTTGCCCGCACGACCCAGAACAGGGTGTCATGGGTGAGATAAGAGGACACATCACGGCTCATAACGGACGTGACCAGCACCTGGGATAGATCCTCGCTGAGTTGAATCGTTTCTACCTTGCCGACGGTGACGTCCTTGTACTTGATTTCCGTTTTGCCGGGAACCAGCCCTTCGGCCGATTTGAAGACAATTGTAATCGTGGGACCGCTCTCGCGCATGGCCTTGACAGCCAGCCATCCGCCAACCAAAATCGCAATCAGGGGAATCAACCAGACGATCGAAAACCACTTGCCACGCCGAATCTCGGGTTCCGGTATTGAATCTGGAAAGCCGGCATCCGATTCAGTTGATGATTGATTCGTCATTTCTTCTCCAACGCATCCCAAATCAGTCTCGGATCAAACGTCATGGCGGCAATCATGGTCAACACCACCACGGCAGCGAAATAAACCACTCCGGGTCCCGCCTCGATCGTGCTCAGGTAACCCAGACGCACCAGCGCAACCAGTACCGTAACCACGAAAACGTCCAGCATGGACCAGCGGCCGATGGCCTCGGTGAGACGGTATAGCTGGGCTCGCTCCCGTGGCCGCCAGCTTGAACGCCGCTGCACCGAGATCATCAGCCCGCTCAATACCACCAGTTTGGCGATGGGCACCACGATACTGGCCACAAAGATGATCACCGCAATCCCCCAGGAACCGGTCTGCATGAAGTAAATCACTCCACTCATGATCGTGTCGGCCTGAGTGCTGCCCAAATAACGGGTCACCGTCACCGGCAACAGATTGGCGGGAACGTAAAAAATCATGGCCGCGATCACCAGCGCCCAGGTTCGGGAAAGGCTGTTGGGTTTACGGGTGTGCAACCGGGCGTGGCAGCGTGGGCAGTACAGGCGCTGACCGTCCGGAAAGGCGCGGCGGACCAGCAGGCCGCAACTGTGACAGTTGACCAGGCCCTTGGCCGCTGCAGTTTGGGCGCTCCCGGGGACAGATGGCATCATGGTACCATTTTCTCCCATACGGTGTGCGGATCAAGAACCGTGTTGATGGCGGCCAAAACGAAAACCAGACCAAGAAAAGCAAACAATGCCGTCCCGGGGATAATGGTGGCCATCTTGGCCAGCTTAACCACCGAAACAAGAATGCCGAGCATGAAGACTTCGGTCATGCTCCAGGGACGCAGGGCCAGCGCCAAACGGAAAATCCGGCGGCAGGCCGGCAGCCGCTGGCCCCACTTGATCGATCCCAAAACGACCACCAGCGCCCCCATCAGGATGCAGGGGACCAGCATGCTGGTAAGCAGGACCAGGAAGGCCAATCCGATGGGACTCTGGCGGGCAAGGATGAGCGTCCCGGTAATCAGGGTCGTCTCCAAGGTGGCCCCCTGAGACTCAAGTGACAGAAAAGGATAGATGTTGGCGATCAGCATCAACACCAATCCGGTAATGGCAAAGGCAAGGGAACGGTCAATGGTGTCAGGGGTATGCACGTAAAGCAGTGCACCGCAACGTACGCAGCGTGCCGTGCTTTTGGGTGGCAACGGTTTCACCTGTTGCAGCAGGTCGCATTCGTGGCAGGCAATCACCGGTTGCATCATGAACACAGAATACTTTCAAAACAGGGTTACCGATATTGCCGGAAAACGCCAACCTGTAACCGATGCCACGAAGCAACGCTTCGGGCGCCACAGTTTTTCCGACCAATCCATTAATCAGGAGGATTCCGGCCCGCCGGTATCGGATGCCATGAATTCTCTCCACATGAGAAGAGCAACGCCAGCCGGCAAGTCAGCGCAAATACCCTTCAAGTACCATTGTTTCTGCAGCCATGCAACGGTTTCATCACTTCCAATGAATCTGTCAGTATTCGGCTGAACCCAACTTTTAAAGGAATCTGATTATGGATTGCATGCATTGCACTGCGGATGATGGAGCGCCCGTTCTGGTGGGGAGAAGCATGCGGGCGCCGACCGATCTCAGTTATCTGCGGTCAAAATACGGTTGGTAAGACAACCTGTTCAATAACTGTCTTTAGGCAACCTGGAAATCGGGCTTGCCTTTTCGGCGACGGATGACCTTGACAACGGTCTGGTTTGCTTTTCCTGATGAAGCAGCAGCACCCTGTTCCTGGCTGGTCTGGGTAAAAAGCTGCATCAGTTTGGCTTCAATTTGTTTGCGTTTGTTCTCGTCCATCTTTATTTCTCTAGGTGTTGGTTATTGGTTATTTCCCCCCGTGGCAGACGGCACATCCGCGATGGCTTGTCGATCAACCGATCTCTGGCCGTTCAACACAAGTGTAGTTGTCGGCAATCCACCTGACATTCAGAGGATGTTACGTCAGCATTACGCTTTTTAAGAGGAGGGCAAACACCACTTGACGTAGGGGAAACGGGTCCACCGCAATTCGCGAAAGATCACCGTTGGCGCCCTCATTATAACAGTTTTTCCGGCTTGGCAACCCCAAAATGCCTAAAAATAAGAACAAACCGCATTTTTTCAGCCAACAAACAACCAAGAGTCGCACATGGGAAACCCGAATAGCTGTTCTTCGTCGCAATTACGCGACACAACAATTCCACCAAACACTCCTGACAGATTTCATCTCATCGAAAACATTCATATTTTTTAATTTTTCACCTTTTTCCCATCGGGCACATATTATGCTGGTGTAAATTTGGTTACTGTTCGCATCTAAGTTTTGCCATTTTCTGATAACCAGTCGGTTTTTTTCGCTGTTCATTCAAACTCGCAAAGGAGGCGCTATCAATGGTTGAAAACCCCATTCAGTTGGGAGGCAAAAAAAAACAGACATTCATTGACAAGGTCAAAGAGGTCCTTCCGGAAGGAGGCAATCTGAACCTCTGCCTGACCTGCGGGGCATGTTCCTCAGGATGCCCGGCAACCGGGCTGGCCGGCATGGACCCACGCAAATTCCTGCGCATGGCGGCGCTGGGAATGGATGATGAAATCGCCAAATCGGACTGGCCTTGGATGTGCTCCATGTGTCAGCGCTGTATCTATGTCTGCCCAATGCAGATCGACATCCCGCAATTGGTTTATAACGCCCGGCAGTTGCGCCCCCGCGAAGAGCGGCCCAAGGGTATTTTGGGATCCTGTGACATGGCCTTGCGCAACGACAGCTGCAGCGCCATGGGAACCTCGCCCGACGATTTCCAGTTCGTGGTAGAGGATGTGCTTGAAGAGTACCAGGAGGCCCAACCCGAGTTTGCCGAAATGCAGGCCCCCATCGACAAGGAGGGTGCCGAGTTTTTCCTCAACCAGAATTCGCGTGAACCGGTCACCGAGCCCGACGAAATGGTGCCCCTGTGGAAAATTTTGCACCTGGCCGGCGTGGACTGGACCTACGGTTCCAAAGGCTGGGGCGGTGAAAATTATTGCATGTTCTTGGCGGATGACGAGGCTTGGAAACATACGACCGGCATGTCGGTCAAGCAGGCCGATACTTTGGGGTGTAAAACCTATCTTAATACGGAGTGAGGGCACGTAACCTTCTCAGTCCGGGCCGGACTGAACAAATTCAACATTCCGCATAACTGTGAAATTAAAAGCATCTATGAATATTATGCCAAATGGATCCGTGAAGGGCGACTCAAGGTAAATTCGGACTGGAACAAAGACTTGAAAATCAAATTCACCGTTCAGGACCCCTGCCAGATTATCCGCAAGAGCTACGGAGACCCCGTTGCCGAGGATCTGCGCTTTGTGGTCAAGTCGGTGGTCGGTGAAGAGAACTTCGTCGACATGTATCCGAACCGATCCAACAATTTCTGTTGCGGCGGGGGCGGCGGGTTCCTGCAGTCGGGATTCAAGGAAGAACGGCTCAAATACGGCCAGCTCAAGGACAATCAGATCCAGACCACCGGGGCGGATTATTGTATTGCCGCCTGCCACAACTGCCATGCTCAGATCCATGAACTGAGCGAGCACTATGGCGCCGGCTACGGCGTGGTCCATCTGTGGACCCTGATCTGCCTTTCACTGGGCGTCCTTGGCCCCAATGAACGCGAGTACCTGCTGGACGACCTGAAAGAAGTCAACGTGTTTCATCCGGAAACCGCGATGTAAATACAGAACGGCTGCAGGGGCCTGCCGGAGCCCTGTCCCTGCAGCCGTTCAAAATCAAAGGTCAACAATATTATCGACAAACACCATGGATGAAAGGCTGACCCGAACAGAACTGGAGTCGCGCTGGGAAAACGCGATGACGGCAACCCGTGCCACCGCCACCAGCCATCCAGGAACCTATCGTCTGCTCAAGACCCTGGCCGCAGACATTGTGACCCATCCTGTGGATATCGACGACTATTTTCCCACGGTCGAAAATCTTCTGGATCTTTTAAAGCGGCTGGATCCGGT
The DNA here is from genome assembly GCF_009689005.1 of Desulfosarcina ovata subsp. ovata. NCBI lineage: Bacteria > Pseudomonadati > Thermodesulfobacteriota > Desulfobacteria > Desulfobacterales > Desulfosarcinaceae > Desulfosarcina > Desulfosarcina ovata. Next base: position 1,239,989 of record NZ_AP021879.1, read on the forward strand.
CGGCCGTGGCAGTATCTTCCATATTTTCAGCCAACGCATCACCCCCACCAGCATCTGGCAGGTCCGTATGCTCCGCATGGAGTGCAAAGATTTGTTGGCTCATCTTGACGCCTTCGATCAGTGGCGGCGCGATCAGCACCGGTTATGGCGGGTAAAGTAACGCTTTAATTGGTTACCCAATGACCGTGACCCCGCCTGTGCGGCAACCTTCCGTCCGTTTTCATTTCGCTTCGGCATTACTCCCACCCTTAGAATCACACTGGAACTTACCGCCCAAATAGAGTATATACACGAAACAGTTTCATTTGGCCCAACGCCCGGCAACGGCCGCCCAACACCGCTGTCGGACAAATTAAACAGACAACACCGACACAGGGTCCGATTCGGTGAAAACGCATAAACCCGACCCCATACCGCACAACGTCACCGAGATCATTCTGGAGAGCATCTCCGATGGGGTGTTCACCGTTGATCATGCCTGGCGGATCATGTCCTTTAACCGTGCGGCGGAAGAGATTACCGGTATCCGCCGCGAGGAGGCTATCGGCCGACACTGCTGGGAGGTGTTCCGCGCCAACATGTGCGAAGATAACTGCGCCCTGAAACGGACCATGCAGGACGGCACAGCACTGACCAACACCAGCACCTATATCGTTAACAGCCAAAAAAAGCGGATTCCCATCAGTGTCTCCACAGCACCGCTGATCAGCAGCAGTGGCGAAATTCTGGGCGGTGTGGAAACGTTCCGGGACCACAGCGTCGTGGAAGCGTTGCGCAAGCGCCTGTACGGCCGGTTTCAAATCGGCGACATCGTCAGCCGCAACGATGCCATGCACGAAATCCTGGCCATTTTGCCCATGGTGGCGGAAAGTGGCAGTACTGTCCTTCTTGAGGGAGAGACCGGCACAGGAAAGGAGCTTCTGGCCCGGGCCATTCACAATGCCAGTTCCCGCAAGGAGATGCCCTTTGTGGCCATCAATTGCAGTGCCCTGCCGGACAGTCTGCTTGAATCCGAGCTCTTCGGCTATAAAGCGGGGGCCTTCACCAATGCCACCCGAGACAAACCCGGCTATTTCGATATTTCCAAAGGGGGTACGATCCTGCTCGACGAAATTGGCGAGACCAGTCCCGCGTTTCAGGTCAAACTGCTCCGTGTTCTGGAGGAGCAGGCCGTTGCCCCCCTGGGTTCGGTGCGCAAGATTAAAACGGATGTAAGGGTGATCGCTGCGACCAACAAGAATCTTTCAGACCTGGTCGCCGACGGAAAATTCCGGCAAGATCTGTTTTACCGCATCAACGTGGTTCGAATGGTTCTGCCACCACTGCGCAATCGCAAGGAGGATATTCCCCTTTTGGTCGAGCATTTCATTGAAAAAATGAACATGCTGCGTGGAAAAGCGATAACCGGTGTTGACGCCGACGTCCTGCAGGTTCTCATGTGCCACGATTATCCGGGTAATATCCGTGAACTCGAAAATATTATCGAACATGCATTTGTTCTGTGTGCATCCGGCCCGATTCAGGTCAGCCACCTGCCCGGCAATTTTTCCGGTGGTCTGCCACCTTCACATGAACGGACCCCGCTGAGTCACACCCTCAACACCACAGAGGCCATCGCCATTGTCAATGCATTGAAACGCCATGATTACAACCGGATGGCCGCAGCCAAAGCCTTGGGAATGCACAAAAGCACACTTTTTCGAAAAATTAAAAAGCTGGGTATCCCCCTGCCTGAAATCGACGGCCGCTCCCGATCAGAAAGGAAGAAGACGCCTACCTAGTGTCCATCCAGAAATAGGCAAATTGGGTTGAGATCAAGGCGCCCGAAAAATTTTACCACAGGCATATGGTTGATATTCCGAGGATAAAATTTTTCGGCCAACGCCGATATCGGGCAAATTGGTCATTTCTGGATGGGCACTACCTAGGCAGGGCGGCCTGCTCCGATTGTTGCAGCCGTGCCACCATAGAGATGCGCTTTTGCAATGCATGGAATTCGGATTTTACTGAAATCCCTTGACGAAATTAAAAAATAAACCTTAAATTCAGCCGTTTTTGTCATCAGCAATCTCTCCCTGAACACTGGCACAAGGCTTGCCAGGATTCATTGGCAAGGGGGAGACAATGAAAGTTGCTGTTACCGTTTGGGAGGATCGGATCTCTCCGGTGTTCGATGCATCCCGGCGTCTGTTGGTCGTCAGCATCGAAAAGGGTTGCATCGTTGACCGCTCAGTGGTGATTTTCAATCCTGAACGGCCATCCAACTTGGTAAAAACCCTTGCGGAACTGGGTGCACCGGTTCTCATTTGCGGTGCGGTATCCCGTGTCCCGGCCACCGTTATCGCCGCCGGCGGAATTGTGTTGATTCCCTTTATCGCTGGAAAGGTGGAGCGGGTTCTGGGTGCATATGCGAAAGGAGAGCCGCTGACACCGACTTTTGTAATGCCCGGATGCCTGCGCACGGCACCTGAAACCGGCAACCCCGTTCATTGACTTAAAGGAGGAACCATTGATCAACGTTCTGCTTGTCACCCCGAACCGGCAAAACTTTGCCGAACTGTCATCTGCCATTGAAAAACAAAACGGTAGCGTCATTTGGGCGCAGACCGGCGATAACGCTCTGGAAATGTTAAAAGAAAAATCTGCCGATCTCGTCGTGGCCGATGAAAACTTAGGCGATATGACCGGCCTTGAATTTGCCGAACGGCTGGTGGCACTTAACCCCATGATCAACTGTGCCCTTGTCAGCTCGCTCTCCAAAGAAGACTACCACGAAGCCAGCGAAGGGCTCGGCGTATTGATGCAACTTCCCCCCCAGCCGCGCCAGGTGGATGCAACGCGCCTGATGACGCACCTTAACCAGATTCTGGGATTCACTTCAGCAGTCGAGAAACCCTGATTGAAAATGCAATCCCAAGCGTTCAATCACAAATATGATGTCATGGGGGATGGTAACCATGTCTGAGGATTTTGACACCTTTGTAAACAATTTGCAGGAACAGATTTTTGATGAAGCCCGTGAGGCGTTTGGTGACGCCGGATTCGAGCGCTGGCGCAATCCGCGCTACTGCGGTCCCCTGGCCGATGCCGATGCCCACGCCCGGGTAACCGGCGAGTGCGGTGATACCATGGAAATATTTTTAAAATTTGAGAATGACCGCGTCTGTAACGCCGCCTACCGGACAGATGGCTGCGCATCGAGCACGGTGTGCGGCTCTTTTGCCGCCGAGATGACCGTGGGAAAAACCCCCGAGGAGGTAGCCGACATCAGCGGTGAGGCCATTCTGGAAAAAATCGGCCGATTCCCCGATGAAGACCACCATTGCGCCTTTCTGGCCGCTGAAACCATTCGTGAGGCATTGGGGCAGTATATGCGAAATCAGACACCGCATGGAAATAAATGATCGTCGTGTAAAAAATTGAGATCAACATCGTAAAGCCGATAATCCGGACATGGGTGACGATCAATACCGTTTGCGCCGCAAGGAACGCTTTTTCTTCCGTTTGCCGCCCGGATCGGCAGGTCTAACCTTTATCGCGTTGCCATCAATGCGGTTCCCATTCAACGCTTTGATGGCCTGATCCGCTTCCGAATTACTGGGCATTTCAATAAATCCATATCCCTTGGGCGTGCCCGAAAATCGGTCTTTAATAACTTTGACATGTTCAACTTCGCCGAATTCGGCAAACAGGGCTTTCAAGCGATCTTCCGTGATGTTGTTGGCCAGATTGCCGATATAGATATTCATGCGCAAATGCCTTTCTCCCGTCGCAACGTCCCCGGCTGCGCCAAAAAGAAGCGGGTTCGAATCAGATGAGGCGGGTTGATGTTCTGGATGAGCGATGGGTATAGTGTTTAAGATAATGTTTTTGGCAAGGCCAGAGGGAGGAAGCCGTATTGTCATACTGCGACGACCGATAACGCAGCCCAAAAACATTATCTTGAATGCTATATAATAGAGTGAAGGGACCGAAGCGTCGTAAAAAGGTGGTACGAATGGACGATGGTCTTCTCCGGGATTCACTCCGGGAATAGCAAAGGGCATGCCCCGGACTGGAAGGCATGCCCTTATTTAAGCGGTAGTGCGGGTTAGACAGCGGTAACGTTTACCGCTGAGGGGCCTTTCGGACCTTGCTGAACATCAAAGGTCACCCGGTCACCCTCGTTCAGGCTCTTAAATCCCGTGGCGTTTATCCCTGAATGATGAACAAACACGTCAGGACCATTTTCCTGTTCGATAAAACCGTACCCCTTGCTGTCATTAAACCATTTTACAATACCATCAGCCATGTCGACTTCCTCCTTTCTTAAAATTTTCAATGTTGCAGACTGGAGGATGCCATTTTGACAAATGGTGAGTTCCTACAGAAAGAAACGGCCCTCTATTGCAGTGGGATTGAATTGAATTTGCCTACATTACCTGTTATTGCTTCAGAATGCAAATTAATTATTTGCTTCTTAAAAAAAAGTCAACTTGATCATCTGGAGGCCTGCTTCACCGCGCGCCGCAGTGCCGCGGTGATTTTCCTGGCCGGCCAAGCCGTCACCGACCAACCGATCACCATGATCATCAGCCATACCACCACCTCTGCAGCCTGAGTCAGTTCCCGACTCTGAGCGACCAGTGGTCCCAATAGGACCGCACCAACAAAACCGGCAGCGATACGCCAGGCATCTTCGGAAAAAAGGAGATAAAAGAAAATATAAGAAACCGTGATGGGACGTTTTTGCATACTCACTCCTTATAACCAATGTCACGTTATTCGCTTTGAATAATGGCTTTTTTACCTTCGGTCAAGGTTGATGAATGCAAATCTGAAATTTCAATTGACGTCTTTTAATTTCTGCGGGGGTCAAGTATAGATAAGGCATACCGCCTTAGCGGACAATATTGGCCGACATACCATTATGGATTTACTGACCAGCTTCAAAATACTGGGGATTACCCCCCTGTCAGACGCCGACCAGGCAAAACACGCCTACAAAGCCCAGGTGCGACGCTGGCATCCGGATCAGTTTCCCGAAGGCTCGGCCTCCAAAATCCAGGCCGAGGAACAGCTCAAGCGAATCAATGTCGCCTATGCCCGAATCCGGCAGCACCTGGCCACCCATCGACCCGATACAGGGCCGACATCCGACGCCGAACCAGCCTGTAGGCCACCAAAGAAATCTCCAAACGGCCACGTCGCCCCTGAAAAAAAGAGAAAACGCTCCTGGATGGATCATTTGTTCGACGCATTGAATTCGTTTTCCGGCGGGGATGATGACGCCGGGCCAAGTGCGGTGGGTGAAACCGACGCCAAACGGCAGCGCCGCAGTTTCAAACAGGTTCTTGATGAGATGGCCTGCGGCAAAGTTCCGGAAGAGGGATCGCCTTCCCCCCGTCCAGCACCCACTTACCGGTGCCGCACCACCGGATACCGGCAGCCTGGCCGCCAATCGAATACCGATGCAGTGGATGGAACGGCGCGGGTCGAGCCAATCAAGCCGGTGGGCCGGGTTCGCGGCATCGGCAGAAACCGATAGCGCCACGGAAAAATACCGGACCATCCCTGTCTATCGAAGCATGCCCTGCCTTTTCATTGGCCGTTATTACCGAAGGATTCCAACAGGGCAACCAGCAGACGCCACACTTTTTCGACTGACGGCAAATAGAGCCGCTCCGAGGGCGAATGGGGATTTTCAATGGTCGGCCCCATGGAAATCATATCCATTCCCGGACAGTGAGCACCAATAACCCCGCACTCCAGTCCGGCGTGAATCACCTCGACCCTTGCGTCGGTGGCAAACAATTCCCGGTAGAGGGTGGTACAACGCTGGAGCAATGCGGAATCACGGTTCATGGGCCACGACGGATACCCCGCATCGGTCGTGGCCCGGGCACCGGCAAGTCGACCGGCCGCCTCGACGGTCCGGCAAATGGCACCCAGCCGGGACGGGATTGAACTTCGCTGGCTGGTTATGACCGACAGCGTTTCGTCCTCGATGGACACCATGGCCAGATTGGCTGACGTCTGCACCAGTAATGGGAGTTGGGCATCCATTTCGATGGGCCCGTCGGGCAGGGCCAAGAGCAGTTCAACCAGCAGGGCTGAATCTTTTTCAGTGATACCGCGACATGGTTCAGCGGCCGGTCCTTGTTGATCCAATTGAATGGTCAACCCGGAATCTGTTGCCAAATATTCATTCCGGATCGTGTCGGCAAGCGAGCTGACCGTGGACGCCACCATCGCCGCCTGATCACCGGGACAGGCCAAAAGCGCCCTGCAGTTTCGTGGAATCACATTTTTTCGGGTGCCTCCGCTGATTGATACGATGCGAAGGGGGACGGTCGCCATGGCGGCGTCCAGCAGGCGCGCCATCAGCTTGTTGGCATTGGCGCGATGTTTGGCAATATCGAGACCGCTGTGTCCTCCCTGCAGGCCATCGACAGAGACTGAAAGCAGCTCGTATCCACGGTCAACCGGCTGAAACGCCAGGGGTCGCCGGATGGTGGTATCCCGCCCGCCGGCACATCCGACGACGAACAGTCCCTCATCCTCGGAATCCAGGTTGACCAGTATTTTCCCTGAAAGCAATCCCGGGTCCATCCCGAGGGCACCGGTCAAACCGGTCTCCTCGTCCACCGTAAAAAATAGTTCCAGGGATGGGTGGGCGATGGTCGGGTTGTCCACCAGGGCCAGTGCCATGGCGATGGCGACTCCATTATCCGCCCCCAGGGTGGTCTCGACAGCGGTCAACCAGGGCCCATCTTCAACCATGCGGATCGGGTCCTTAAAAAAATCGTGGGCCGAACCGGCGTCTTTTTCGCAAACCATGTCCATATGTCCCTGTAGAATAATGGTGGGGGCCTTTTCGAAGCCCTGGCTGGCCGGCACCTGAATGATCAGGTTGCCGATCCGATCCGACAAAACCGTCAATCCTCTCTGCCCCCCCCACTGCGTGAGCCAACGCGAAATCTGCTGCTCCTGTTTTGAGCATCGCGGATGCTGGTTAATCTGTTCAAAATAGTCAATCACCGCACGGGTCGGTTTATGCATGGTTCAATCTCCTACGCTTAGGCGATTGGCGGATAAGAAATCGCCTAAAAAAAGCCGGTCAAGGCATGGGAAAAAAAGCCGATACTAAATGAAACCCTGGTGGAAATAAAGGAAACCCTTTCGTCCCATGAACACCAAACTCCTGATCATCATCGCATTTGTTTATTTTCTTGCCTGGAAAAGAGGCGCGGATAGCTTTCTGCTATTCTGCGGCCTGTTTGCCGCAGGTCTTTGCATCTGTGTGTTTCTCTACCGTGCGGAGAACGTGCGTGCGGTGAATAAAAAAGATACCGGCTAAGCGTTTATTAAGATCCGCAGGCATCAGCTTCGTTTTTGCAGACAATCCAATAGTGCCTGGCAGTTTCCGGGCGCGGTAACCAGCAGATGTTCTTCAATCCGTTCACCGTTCAAGTAATCGTTGAGATAAAATTTTTCACCGCTGGTTTTGAAGATCCGCCCGCCGGCCGCTTCGACGATCACTCGGGTGGCTGCCAGATCCTGAAAGGTTTCGTTGGCCGTAACCGCTATATCCGCCCGGCCCATGGCCACATAGCATAGATGTGCACCGGTACAGCCCAGGTTTCTGATCTTTCCTGGAAACTCGGATAAATAGTAACGGTGAAATCTGGAAAAGGTGAACATCAGGCTTTCGTCATCGATGGCGCGGTCGTCAGCCATCCGGATCTCCCGTTCTCCCCAGTACGCCTTGCCCCCGGCCTGGGCATAAAACAGGTCGCCGGTGGCGGGCATATAAAACGCACCGAATACGGGCCAAAAATTTTCGAAAAGGGCTAGCGACATGCCCCATATGGGAATTCCAGCCTGGTAATTGTCCACACCGTCAATGGGATCAAAAATCCAAAGGTATCGGCGGCTGTCGTGGGTGTATTGTGTATCCGGGGTCCGACTGGTAAACATCTGGTGATCAGGATAGGATTGATCCAGGCCCTGTCTGAACCGTTGACTGATCTGAAGCTCAGCCCGGGTGATCAGGCCTTCGTCAAACTTGGCCGCGCTGCCGCCCTTGCTAAAACTCTCCAGCGCAATTTGTCCGGCACCGCGAATGGCGTTGAGGGCAAACGCCGTCAACGCTTCGATCCCATGGCTTGGCTCCTTTGTCATAGCATCTCCTGGTTATTGGGTGGATGGCTTTCATGGCAAACGGATATGGCCGAGCAAGGATATACAGCATTCAAGATAATGTTTTTGGGCTGCGTTATCGGTCGTCGCAGTATTACAATACGGCTCCCTCCCTCTGGCCTTGCCAAAAACATTATCTTAAAAACTATAGGAAAAGCGTGCCATACCCCGAACACGGGTCGCCGTTGTCAGAAGAAGAGGACTTCTGGACCATGGTGCCTGCATACGAGCGGGCCTGAATGTCAGGTGTGTTTTCAAATAGTGGTGACAGGACTGTATACGATGTCCGGCGGGAAAAGAGCGGTTTCTGCCCCGAGACTTCCCAACGGTGATCGGGGCACGCCGGTTATTTCTTCGATGAGGCGTACCCGTCTGCGTACCAACCACCGCCTTTTAATTCAAAGCTGCAGGCAGAAATGATTTTTTTTGCCTGTTGGTGGCACTTGGGGCACTCAATCGTCTGTGTATCCATTCTGACCAGTTCTTCGGTGATGTGACCACACTTGCACTGAAACTCGTAAACCGGCATCTGTCTGTCCTTTCTGAATCTGTGATGAGATTGTCCGGGCCGACTGTTTGAAGTTGAAACCAATCGCCCGATCAATCTTTTAATTTAATCCCCTTTGATAGGCATGTCAAGCTCCGATCACGCCGTGCACAGGGCAATCGCATGTAGATTTCCGGGTTGCTTTTCTTCCTAAAATTAGAGCGTCCATGAATGTCAAAGACCAAATGAAAAATGTCAAATGGTGGTATTCTATCTATTTTGAAATCGATTTCATCCTTCATTTGACATTTGGGCTTTGGCATTTGGCATTTTTCCACTTTCGGGAATGGTGCGTGTTCAGGAACGGCCGGTTTTTGATTTTACTTGCGATCGCCATGACGCCGTGCATCCACCGCATCCCGGGTTGGCATTAACGAAATTTATCCCTCGCTATTGGCAACGGTTTTAATCGTCTCCTGCTGCTGCGGCCGCCAATGCAGAAAGCGGCCTCTCATCCACGGAAACCCACTGACCAGGGCAACCAGCAGGGTGGCGGCGTAAGGCAGGGCTTGAACCACCAGCACAATGACCCACAGGTTCATATCCAGAGTGTCCATTTTCTGCAGCAGACCGATCGTAGTGGCTGCACTGAGCATGGCGGCAAGCAGGAAAATCTCCTCCAGGGAAACCATCAGCGACTGTGTCAATAGCGACAGTTTGCCTGTTTTGGCCATTTTGGGAGTTCGGTAAAATGGCTTGTCACGGGTAACGAAGCCCGCCAGCACCGCATTGGCAATGGTGTGGGAAAGTGCCAGCCCCGCGGCCGCGGCCGCTACGGTCTGTGCCAGGGTTGCATTTACGCGGGTCCGATAAAGGTAGACGACTTTACCGATTTTGAAAGTAAATAGGGCCAGTGGCAAAATCGAGAAGATCACCAGTGGCGGATCAATATGCAGGGGGTCGATAATCATGGCCAGGGACCACAACAGGGCGGCCACATTAAAAAAAAGGTTGGCGCCGTCGGCCAGCCAGGGAAGCCAGCCGGCAATGAAATGATAGCGCTGTCCGTTGCGCAGTTGGCTTTTTTTGCTGCCGGACAGGAACTTGGCATGCCGGCGCAGGATCTGCACGGCCCCGTAAGCCCAGCGGTAGCGCTGTTTTTTGTAGTCGGCAAAGGTGTCGGGCATCAGTCCGCGCCCATAGGAACGGGGAATGTAGGCCGCCTCATAACCGTGTTCGAAAATCCTCAGCCCCAACTCGGCATCTTCGGTAATGGACCACTCACTCCAGCCATCAATGGATTCCAGGACCGACCGCCGGATCAGGGTCATGGTGCCATGCTGGATGATGGCGTTACGCTCATTGCGGGTCACCATGCCAATAAAGAAGAATCCCCGGTATTCGGCATAGCACATCGATTTGAAAGCATTTAATTCCCCGTCCCGGTAATCCTGGGGTGCCTGTACGATCCCGACTTTGGGTTCCTTGAACTGGGGCACCAGATCCCTGAGCCAGTTGGGGGCCACCTGGTAATCACTGTCGATCACGGCAATGATCTGGGCGGCGGCGTTGGTCCGTGAGAGGGCAAAGTTCAACGCGCCGGCCTTAAACCCCGCCAGCGGGTTGACATGAAAAAAACGGAAGCGGGCACCCAGGCTGTGGCAATGTTCGGCCACCGGCTTCCATACCCCGGAATCCCGGGTGTTGTTGTCCACCACCAGGACCTCAAAACGGGGATAATCCAAGGTGGCCAGGGCATTTAAGGTATCGATCACCATCTCCGGCGGCTCGTTGTAGGCCGGCACATGGATGGAAACCATGGGCAATTGGTCATCGTCGAGGGTCACGGGCCGGAAAGAGCGCCGCAAACGGATGATCCAGCGCGCCTCGGCCCACTCATGGGCCTCGGTCAGCAGTACCACGATGACGCCGATCATCCCGCTGATCATCACCAGCCCCACAATGACCGTTCCCACGGTCAGATACTGATGGATATAATCGTAGACCACCCACACCGCCCCTGAAGCGGCGGCAAACACCAGCACGGCAAGAAACCCCCGCCCCCGGTCACTCAGGGAATGGCTGTCAATCAACAGAACGGCAAACGTAATCAAGGCGATGAAGACCGACAGACCGGCCAGCCGGGTCCAGTTGGGAATCGGCACAATAGGCCGGGTGAAAGGAAACTTTTCCTGGCGGGCCACGTCATAAACACCCCAGTAGGCGCCCACGGCACCTTCGGTGTCCCGTTTCCAGGGTTGGTCGAAGGCCTCCATGATGTAGTAGATGTAATTTTCCTGCTGGGCGCGATCGAGGAACCGCCTGAGAAACACCGCCTGGTTGGCCGGCGAGGCCACCGCCGACTGTCGGGTGCGGCCGTTGCTGGGCCAGCCCACCTCGGCGATGATGATGGGCTTGCCCGGAAACAGTTCTTTGAGCAGGTCTATCTTTTCGACTACGAAATCCACGGCCCGGTCGATATGGACACCCTCCCAGTAGGGCAGCATGTGCACCGCGATATAATCGACGTGCTCGGCCAGTTCATGGTACTTGACCCACACATGCCAGGGCTCGGCCGTACTCACGGGGACATCCAGGGCGGCCCGCGCCTCGTCCAGGTACACGGCGAGTTCCTCTGGGGTCAACTCCCCACGCAGAATCGCCTCGTTGCCCACCACCGCCCGCACGATATTGGTGCTTCGGGCTGCGGTTTCAAGAAAGATCTGCATATCTTTGCGATTGCGTTCGTGGTTTCCGTCGATCCATACGCCGAAGGCCACATTGAGGTGGTATTTTTTGGCCATTTCAGGAATCCGGAACAGCTTATCCTCCACCGTGTAGGTACGGATGGCATGAGTTTTCCCCTCCAGCAACGCCAGGTCGGACTCGATGTCGCTTTCGTCCGGATAGATCTTTTCAAGCGGACTCTGCCCCTCGTGGAGCGGTGAAAAAGAGAACCCCTGAATGCGCGGGGGCCAGGGTGGCTCCTGCTCCGGCCGATTGGCCAGGGCCCATACACTGACGGCCAGAATCGCAATGGCCAGAGCGATAAGCACAGTGGACATCCTCATACCTGCTACATCCCTTCCCATCTGTCTATCTTAACGGGCATAGACCGCAACCCGATTAATCCGTGCACCTGGCCGAAACGGCCTCCTCGCTTGCCGCAAAACGATTCAAAACCACCATCATTGCTTTGCAACGCCCTCAAGTTTTTTTGCCCAGGGAACGATAACAACAATGTGACGAATTCGTAAAAAATGGCTCATCAATAACAGAGCCTCTCGGTTGGCTGAGAGACGTTCACGAGGCCGCGGAAATGATCGATAAGCCGAGGAAATTCCCTGGAGCAAGGAGATCCAGAAATCATGTTTAAGCGCCTTGCCTCTAAAAAACAACGTCTTTTTGTGATGATCGGCCTTTGCCTGCTGATATCGGATATCGTTGCGGGTACGGGCCGCGCCTCGGACGCCCCGATGGTGCCATCGCCGGAAATCGCGTCACCGGTCACAACGGAAAACGATTCCGGGCCGATTCCCGTTTCCATCCAACGTGACGAAAACGGTTACCGGCTGTACCGCGCCGGCCATCCCTATTTCATTAAAGGCATCGGCGGTCGGCAATATTTAACCATGGCGGCCGAATCCGGAGCCAATTCGGTCCGTACCTGGGCCAGCCATGATGCCGGCGGAATCCTGGACCGTGCAGATCGCCAGCAAATGACCGTCATGTTGGGCATCTGGCTTTCCCACAAGCGATCGGACTATCTGGATGGTGCCTACAGAAAACGCAAAGTGGATGAAGTCCAACGTCTTTTGAACAATCACAAAAACCATCCGGCGCTGTTGATCTGGGCCCTGGGCAACGAAATCAACCTGCAGGGGGCCAATACCCCGGAAGCCTGGCAGTTCGTCGAGCAGTTGGCCCGGCTCATAAAAAGCCAGGACCCCTATCACCCCGTCATCAGCGTCGTTGCCTTCGATCACCTGTCGGTGGCGAATATCGCCGTTCACGCCCCAAGTCTGGACGCGGTCGGCATCAATGCCTATGGTGCGCTCTCCGATGTTCGCAAGATGATCGACAGCACCGCGTATAACGGCCCCTATATCATCACCGAGTGGGGGGTAGACGGCCATTGGGAAGCTCGCCGTACGGTCTGGGGACGTCCCATTGAACCCACCAGCGCGGAAAAAGTCCGGTACCACATCGACCGCTACCGGGAAAACATCCTAGACAACCGTGACCGCTGCATCGGCTCCTATGTGTTCCTCTGGGGGCAAAAGCAGGAACGGACTCCCACCTGGTACAGTATGTTTATCGAAAATCTGCCCGGCGGTGAGATGCTAGCGGCCTCATGCCCTACCGTGGATGCGATGCACTTCAACTGGTCCGGACACTGGCCGGCCAATCAGGCACCGGCGGTGGCATCCATGACCGTTAACGACAAGGTGGCCGGCGGGGATGTCCGACTCAATCCCGGCGAAGCCTTTGTCGCCCGGGTGGCGGCATCCGATCCGGATGATGACGGTTTGCGCTATGTCTGGCAAATAATGGAGGAGCCATCCGAACTCAGCATCGGCGGCGCCCATGAGCCCCTCCCCGGTGTGCTGGGTGATGTGGTTGACGGGCATTTCCCGGAATTTATGTTCAATGCGCCGAACAAATCCGGTGAATACCGGTTGTTTGTCTATGTCCTCGATCAGAACGGGCACGTCGGCACCGCCAATTTCCCTTTTGCAGTAAACATCCCTTCATCATTAAAAGCCGACACCAACCCGCCTGTTCCGGAAAACAACACGTCGATACCGCCGTCGTAAGTCTCGAAGAACGAAAACAAGCAATGCAGTGAAGGTCAAAACCGGCTTGCGTCTCACCTTGCAGCCCCACTTAAGGATATTATTTTTTTGAATTTGGATTTGGATACAAAGGAAGAAACCTGCAACGGACGGATATGTTGTCAGGCAGACTTGGGCAGATAGAGTTGAATGCGGGTTCCTTTTCCCGTTTGCGAGTCAACATGGATCCAGCCCTTATGGCGTTTGACGATACCGGAGACCGCGGCCATGCTTAATCCCCTACCCTGAAATTTGGTTGAATAGAAAGGCTCGAACAGCCGGCGCAAAGTATCGCCATCCATTCCCGACCCGTTATCCTCGAAGGCAATGGACATATATTCGCCGGGTGCGAGTTCGTTTTTCATCTCTTCCGGTAGATCGTTCCATGGAAACAGCCGGCTGCTGATCCGAATGAGCCCTTTTTCAGGAATCGCTTCATCCGCATTGGCGATGATGGCCAGGATGGCCGTCCGCATCTGAATCAGATCAACGTTAACGGTGGTGGATTCATCAGCTAGGTCAACCTGCAGGTCTACCGTCGCTTTGATGGCGCGTTTGATTTCCGGTACGATTTCGGTGAACAGAGTGTTGATGGTCATGACCTGATTGGCGATAAATGTGCCTCCGCGTGCGTAGGCCAGCAGTTGACTGGTCAAACTTGACATCCGTTCAATGACCGGACGGGTTCGCTCGATGTGGGTCATGACCTTGGCGTCTCCATCGGCGAACATGGATATGAGATCAATCTTACCTGTTAATACTTGAAGCGCATTGTTGAACTGGTGAGCGACTCCCCCAGCCAATGCAGCGATGGCCTCCATATTCTGGGCCGTTAACAGCTGTTTTTCATATTGGAGCAGTTGACGGGTTTTCCGCTCGACCTCATCTTCCAGGTCCTGCTGCTGTTTTCGCAGCATTGACGAATAGATTAGGCTTTCGATGCCATTGGATGCATTACGAAGGATAATGGATACAATTTCCAATGAAGCAGTGTTAAGATTCGACATTTGAGACGGAAAAATCCCGATAAACAGCCCCCTGATTCGCGCATAGGTTGCCATTACATGGAGCAGGACTTTACGTTGACCGTCCTTGGAATTCAACGTGATCCCCCGCCGTTCACGGATCGCCCAGGCAACGAATCCATTATCGATCATAAACGCCAGTTCCGCTTCCAGAAAAGCTTTTTCATCAACCGGCATACATTGGCAAATCTGCAAATCGGACGTCTTCTCATCCACAAGACAGATGGCACAGGAATCGAAGCGAATGATGCGCTTGATGCGTTTGATCGTTTCCCCTGCGATCGCTTCGGGTGTGCATTCACGGCTGACTTCTTCTTGAAAGTCACCCAACGTCAGGGCATATTCAAGGGCATTGTGAATAGACCGAAGGCGGTCTTCTTGAGGGTCCCCATTCAACATCGCTTTTTCGCCCGTGACCATAAAACGAACTCCGATTATTGATTACTGAAAATGGCATCCATCGGTCCGAATTGATGAACAATTTGACGAAAAACCATTTTGATGCTCTCCTTGGATTTCACCACTTGACCCAGAACAGAACAGTCAAAATGGGGGACGGATCGCTCACCACTGCTGCCGATAGCGAGTCCATGGGCAATGATATCCGCCACGTGGACGATCCCTGCCGTCTTTGGATCGGGTGCGCTGCCGGGTGCGTGGTGGTGCACGATGTTGGCAGTCAAATCACCGGGAAGGTTCCATTTTTTCAGTAACACCGTTGCAACTTGGGGATGGCTCAATCCAAGGATCTTTTTCTCGGCCTGAAATATGGATGTGTCGGAAGAAAAACCCACTCCCAGGCAGGCTTTTGCATGCTCCGGATAATATTTATATAAAATCAATTTGCCGACATCGTGCAATAATCCCGAAACAAACAACTGTTCGGTCTGCGCCATATTGTTCTGGGCCGCCAGTATTCTCGATACCATACCACAAGCCAGGCTATGACGGATAAACGCCTCCATGTTCATGACATCATCGGGAATATCCTGAAACGCCTGCATAACACAGATGCCGAGGGCCAACCCGCTGATTTCTTTCGTTCCAATAATGGTCACGGCACGGGATATGCGGTCAATCTTGGACGGAAAGCCATAATATGCGGAGTTGACAATTTTCAATAGCATGGCGGCCAGGCTGGGGCTCCTGGAAACAACTTGAGCGACATCGTTCGAGGTTGCCAATGGGTCGGCAATGACCTGGTTCAGTTCTGAAATGATCGTCGGTGCATCCGGCAGTTTGATATCGGTTTGATCAATCTGTTTTTTAAGTTTTTCAGGTTTACCCAACGTTTGGCCATCCGGTAAAATTTGGCAGGATAATGCATGGCTATCCCCGAATGTGCCTTTTATTCGCTGGATCAACGCGTTTTTGTAAATTTCTTTCAATATTGGGTGATTGAGGTCGGCTTTCTTGTAGACGAGGTCGATGGACGCTTTTACCATCGCGACCTGTTCATCATCCAGAGGTGGAAGATCGGTGGCCTTTTCGTCTGTGCTTCCGACGATGCTGACACCCGCGACTCCCCATATTTTTAATATCCGAATATGGTTTTGAGCTATTTTCTGTCCTTTGGACAGCAGCAAGCGGGTATTCAAGTCATGGACATCGGCGTCCAGGACCATCCCTTGCTTCAAATTTTCGACTGCAATGTAGCCCATGGAATCCGGCCTGATCAATTTTGGTCCAATGCCTCGCCAGGCGGCACTGAATTACATATTATCGCCTCTACGTTGCAGTATCGTCATAATGCACTAATACTTGACCATGTTTTTCAAGCCTGGTGGGATTGTATGCGGGATTAAATTTTGTTCCTGACCGGTAGGTGCAGGGTGAAGGTACTGCCTTTTTCCAATTCACTTTCAACGGTAACCCTACCACCGTGGGCCTGGGCGATGTGCTTGACAATGGCCAATCCCAGGCCGGTGCCCCCGAGTTTGCGGCTGCGGGCCTTGTCCACCCGGTAAAAACGCTCGAAAAGTCGGGAAAGATGCTTTTTGGCGATACCCGGTCCCTGATCGATAAATCGGATCTCAATCTGGTCCCCGTTTTTCAGCGCCTCGATCCGGATGACGCTGTCTTCGGGACTGTATTTGATGGCGTTATCCAGCAGATTGACGGCTGCCTGTTCCAGAAGAGTCGCATCAAAGAGTCCGCAAAGATCCGCCTTGCAGGCGAGCTTCACGGCAATGCTCTTCTCCTGGCTGGCCTCGTGGCACAGATGGATGGCCGTATTGAGCACCGACTCGATACGGCAGTTTTCGGTGCCGATCTGCTGGACCTCGTCATCCCGTTCGATACGCGACAGTTGCATCAGTTCTTCGATGATGGCCGCCAATCGGTTGACGTGCTTTTCGATGATATCAAGAAAACGGCGGGTCTCCTCACGGTTCTCCAGATCGCCGCTGGAAAGCGTTTCCACAAACCCCTTGATGGCCGTCAGGGGGGTTTTGATCTCATGGGAAACCGAAGCGGCAAAATCGCGGCGCATGTTCTCCAACCGGCGCAACTGGGTCACATCATTGACCACCACCAACCCGCCGAGCCGCTTGCCAACGGCATCCATTAGCGGGGTGCAGGCCACATTAAAAATCTGTTCGCCATTTTGCAGATGGACAATATCGGATTCAAGGCTTTCCCCTGTCCCGAGACTCTGATCCATCAGCGTCTGGAAATCGTGGTTCCGGATAATCTCCAAAATGCTGCGTCCACTGACCTTCTCGGTGGACACATTGAACATCATCACCGCCGCCGGGTTGATGCTGATCACCCGTTGATCCAGATCAGTGGCGATCACCCCCTCACGCATGCTGGCCAGCACCGATTCGGTTTTCTTGCGTTGGTTGGTCATCTCCTCCATACGGTGACGGAGCTGGTCGGCCATGCGGTTCATGGTCTCCGCCAGGGCTGAAAACTCGCGCGTCCGGGGAATCGGCAGGCGATAGAGAAGGTCACCGTCGGCAAATCGCCGGGCACCTTCGCGCATGCGCTCGATGGGAGTGGTGATGCGTTTGGACACGGCCCAGCTGACCCCCGAGGCCAACAGGGCCACCAACAGGGCGCCGATGGCGATACGAGAGCGGATCACACCAATGCGTTCATCAATGGCGGTCACCGGAATGGACGTGCGCATGACACCGATCATTTTCTCATCGGCCACCAACGGTAGGGCCACATACATCATCTTTTGCTGCAGTGTCTCGCTGAATCGCACACTGACCCCCAGCGTACCCTGGTAGGCGTCGCGAATCTCCTCACGATCCATGTGGTTGGCCATGTTGGCCGGCAACTCCTCGGAATCTGCCACCACATTCCCGTCGGGGAGAATAACGGTCACCCGCTTCACGGTTTCGCCGGCGGCGTCCTTGCAGAGCCGGTCCAACGCCGCCGCATCCAACGGACGCAGCAGGCGCATCACCTGTTTTTTCAGCATCTGGCCGCTGACTTCCAAATCCGCCTGGGTACGGTCCAGGTAAAACTGACGCGTAAAACTGAGCGCATACCAGCTCACGGCAAACAAGGAGACCAGGGTGATCAGCAGGTAGGAAGGAAACAGCTGATAGATGAGGCGTTTTTTCTTATTCATCGGAGTCAATCGGTTTTGAGGGAAGATAGGGTTGACGGATTTGTAAAATATTGGTGGCTCGCATGTCAGCTTTCAATGAACCGGTAGCCCACACCGCGGACCGTTTCAATATAGTGACCGAAACGGCCCAGTTTCTTTCTCAGGCCCACGATCTGAACATCCACACTGCGGTCGGTAACCGGATAGTCGTCACCACGTACGGCATCCACGATCTGGGTACGGGTAAACACCCATCCCGGCCTTTTGGCCAGGAAAAAAAGCACCTGGAATTCGGTGTACGTCAGGTCCAGCGACTGACCGTTGGCCGTCACATGGCGACGCCCCGGATGGATGGCGAGTTCCCGAACCTTCAGCACATCGCCGTTCATCTCGGAAAGCCCGCTGCGCCGCCGGATCACCGCGCGCATGCGGGCGATCAGAATCCGTGGTGAAAAGGGTTTGGTCACATAATCATCGGCGCCCAGTTCAAGGCCGGCGACCACATCG
The DNA here is from genome assembly GCF_009689005.1 of Desulfosarcina ovata subsp. ovata. NCBI lineage: Bacteria > Pseudomonadati > Thermodesulfobacteriota > Desulfobacteria > Desulfobacterales > Desulfosarcinaceae > Desulfosarcina > Desulfosarcina ovata. Next base: position 1,258,589 of record NZ_AP021879.1, read on the forward strand.
GCCTCTTCCCCCTTGGCGGTCAGCATGACGATCGGTGTCTCCTTGGTGCGTGAGTTCTGCCTGAACCGCCGGGCCACTTCGAGGCCATCGATGCCGGGCAGCATCAGATCCAGAATGATCAGGTCCAACGGTTCGGCTTCAGCCGCCTGGAGCGCTTCTTCCCCCGAGGCGGCACACACCACCGTATATCCTTCACGAGCCAGGTTGTAGCGGACCAGTTCGAGGATGTCCTCCTCGTCGTCCACCACCAATATTTTCTCTTTTTTCATTCGATTACCATTTGATGGGATGGGGGTTGCAAGGACTTCGACGGCCATCAATCGAGTTTTCCGTGCCGCACGATCTCACCCTCGATCATGTAGATCACTTCTTCGGCAATGTTGGTCGCATGGTCGCCCAGCCGCTCGATATGTCGGGAAATAAGCAACAGGTTGATCATGTAGCCGATATCTTTGGTGGCGCCGTCGGCCATGGCCTGTTTGATGCGATCATAGGCCTCGTTCTTGAGTTTGTCCACCTCATCATCCAGTTTGAGAACCTCGATGGCCATGTCGAGGTCCTGGTTGACCAGGCTGTCCAGGCTCATGCGCAGCATGGTTTCGGCTTTTTCGGCCATCACCGAATAATCGAACTGGTACGGGGCCACCGGCTGTTTGGCGATCTGCTGCACCCGCTGGGCGATATTGACCACCTGGTCGCCGATGCGCTCCAGGTCGTTGTTGATTTTGACCACCGCAATCAGAAAGCGCAAATCGGCGGCCACCGGCTGATGCAGGGCAATGATCTTGAGACACTCCTCCTCGATCTCCACCTCCATTTCATCGATTTCGTGATCCAAGCGCATGATATCCCTGGCCAGAACCACATTGCGTTCCTCGATGGCCGCTTTGATCCGGTGCACCCCCTGTTCGACCAGCGCGCCCAGGGAGAGGATCATCTTCTTGACTTTATCCAGTTCTCTTTGAAAGTGTTTCACGATCAAAATTCCTTTGTGGTGCGATTATGGACCGTTGGGTCTAAGGCGGCATGCCGCACAAGGGATGGGCCGGGGATCAACCGAAACGGCCAGTAATGTAGTCCTCGGTCTGTTTCTTTTTCGGCCGGGTGAAAATCGTGTCGGTCTCGCCGACTTCGATCAGCTTGCCCATGTAAAAGAACGCCGTTACGTCGGAGACCCGGGCGGCCTGTTGCATGTTGTGCGTGACGATGATGATCGTATAGGTCTCCTTGAGCTGATGAATCAGCTCTTCGATCTTCTGGGTGGCGATGGGGTCCAGGGCGGAGGCCGGCTCGTCCATCAGCACCACTTCGGGTTTTACCGCCAGGGCCCGGGCAATGCACAGACGCTGCTGCTGACCGCCGGACAATCCCAGAGCCGTTGCCTGCAACCGGTCCTTGACCTCGTCCCAGATGGCCGCCTGTTTGAGGCTCTCTTCGACCCGCTCCTGGACAAACGCCTTGTCCTTGACCCCGTTCACCCAAAGCCCGTAAGCCACGTTGTCGAAAATCGATTTTGGGAAAGGGTTGGGCTTCTGAAAAACCATGCCCACCTTACGACGCAGCATGACCACGTCCACATCCGGGGCATAGATATCTTCCCCGTCCAGAGTGATGGCCCCTTCCACCCGGCTGATGGGAATCAGGTCGTTCATCCGGTTGAGGCAACGCAAAAACGTGCTTTTGCCGCATCCCGAGGGACCGATCAGGGCGGTTACCTCGCAAGATTTGAAATTCATCGAAACCCCGTGCAGGGCCTTGAAGTCGCCATAATAAAAATCAAGATTCTCCGCAGTCATCTTGATGTCCGTGCGGGTGGTCTTCGGTTCTTCCTGTTGTGCAGGACGGTTCATGGTATGCATCCTAACCGGAATCGGTGTTAAGGATCGGGAATTTTATTAATTAAATGAAATTGCTTGTTCTTGCGCCCGTCTTCCGCGTTGCATCAACGGCCACATACTCCCGGTATGCAACCCTTGATGCGCCTTGAAGACGAACACAAGCCCGGCGCAATTACGTTCAATTAATTTCATCCCCGATCCTAAGGCAATGGGTATCGGCAACGCCGATCATTGCAGGTTCTTGCGCAACCGGGATCGCCAGATGATGGCCAGAAGATTCATTCCCAGTACCAGCGCGATCAGAACAATGGCGGTCCCATACTGCAGATGACGGGTTTTCTCGATCTCCGTGCCGGCCGTGGCCAATACGTAGATGTGATAGGGCAGCGCCATGACTTCGTTGAAAATGGAGCTGGGCAATTTGGGGGTAAAAAACACCGCGCCGGTAAACATGATCGGCGCCGTTTCGCCGGCCGCCCGGCTGATGCCCAGGATGGCACCGGTAAGAATCCCCGGCATGGCCGACGGCAGGACCACCCGCCAGATGGTCTGCCACTTGGTGGCCCCCAGCCCGAGTGAGGCCTCGCGGTAGGTATCGGGAACGGATTTGAGCGCCTCCTCGGTAGAGCCGATAATCACCGGCAGGGACATGGCCCCCAGGGTCAGGGCACCGGCGGCGATACTCACGCCCATTTTCAGAATTACCACGAAAAAGGCCAGCCCGAAAAGACCGAACACCACCGAGGGAACGCCGGCCAGATTGTTGATCCCCAGGCGGATCAGACGCACGGTTCTGCCTGGCCGGGCGTATTCCTTCAGGTAGATGGCCGAAGCGATCCCGATGGGCAGGGCGACGATGATGGCGCCGAAACTGAGGCAGAAGGTGCCCACGATACAGGGCAGGATGCCCCCCTTGGTCATCGACTCCATGGGCGGCTGGGTGAGAAATTCCCAACTGATGGCCCGCCACCCGTTGGCCACCATGAAATAGATGATCACCAGAAGGGCGATGCCGTTGATGGCCGCCGCCCCCCGGAAAAGGCCGAAAAATAGATTCTGGATCCGCTTTCGCCGTTTGTCGTATGCCGCGCTGACGCCGGGAAAGGGGTGTGGGGTGCTCGACATGGGTTTGACCTGTATCCTTGGCACGGCGATCGGGTCGCCGGCTGTTTTTTTCCGCGTCACATCGGAAACCAGTAGCGAATTCATTACAGGGACGCCTCCCCCACCTGGGAGTAGCGGTGGGCGATATGGTCAGCCACAATATTGAACAGCATGGTAAAGATGAAAAGAACGATGCCGGTGGCAAACAGGGCATAGTAGTGCTCTCCCCCGACCGGCGCCTCGGCCATCTCGGCGGCAATGCTGGCCGGCATGGGCCGCACCGGGTCGAAAATCGAACCGGGCAGCATGGCCGCACCACCAGCCACCATGAGTACCACCATGGTTTCCCCGACGGCCCGGGAAAGCCCCAGGATAATGGCCGTGCTGATGCCGGACAGCGATGCCGGAACCACCACGCGCACGATGGTCTGCAGTTCGGTGGCCCCCAAGGCCACCGACGCCTCACGCAGCGCACCCGGTACGCTGTGAATGGCATCCTCGGAAATGCTGCAGATGGTCGGAATGGACATGAAGGCCAGCATCAGGGAGGCATTGAACAGGTTCAGACCGGTGGGGATGTCAAAAATCCTCTGCAGAAACGGCGCCACCAGCACCATGCCGAAGAAACCGATTACCACTGACGGCAGGGCCGCCAAAAGCTCGACCACCGGTTTGACGATTTCGCCCACCCGGGGAGTGGCAATTTCGGAAAGGTAGATGGCCGTCATCACGCCCAGGGGCACGGCAATCGCCCCGGATACGGCGGTCACCGCCACCGAGGCGACAATCAGGGGGAAAATGCCAAAATCGGCCGGATCCGAGGTGGGGTACCAGTATTTGCCGAAGACAAAATCCGTTACCGAGACGGTTTTGAAAATCGGCAAGCCCTCCTTGAACAGGAAAAGCATGATCAGAAACAAAATGCTGATGGATGCCGTGGCGATAATGAAAAAAAGCGCCTGCATCGATCGTTCAGTGGTCTGGCGGCGGTTGGCCATCGGTTGCCTGCCTGTTGCTGGGTATGGGGTTGGTTGAAGGGTTTTCGCATCGCAACACGTGCACAGTCCACCGGAAATCGGGCCGGCGGACTGTGTTTCAGAGCCTGTTTGAGAAGTCTGGATCAGGCTCGATAACAAGGCGGAAAGTGGCTCGAAAGCGGAGCATATAGGTAATATGTGAGCATTTTGAGACATTTTCCAACGCCGTTAGCGGGCCTTAGACGGATTTGTCAAACAGGCTCTCAGAGGAAGCGCTCGATGGAAGCGATTTAATACAGCGGCACGTATCCGGCCGCCTCTACATGCTTCTGGCCTTTTTCGGGATGCAGCATGTAGTTGACGAAGTTCAGCGTATCGCCCTTGGGCCATCCGTTGGTAAACATGAACAGGGGGCGGCTGATGGGAAAGGTGCCGTTGAGGGTGCTCTCCTTGGTGCCTTCGACCCCATCGACCTTCAGTGGCCGGATGCTGTCGTTGACGTAACCGATGCCGATGTAGCCGAGGGCGTATTTGTTGTTGGAGACCGCCTGAACGATGGCGCCATTGGAGGCCATCACCTGAGCAGCGGGAGAGACGCGTTCCTTGTTCATGACCTTGCCCTCCCAGGTTTCATAAGTACCGGAGGAAGTATCGCGGGAGCAGACCACGATTTTCAAATCGGGACCGCCAATATCCTTGAAATTGGTGATCTTGCCCATGTAAATGTCTTTGAGCTGTGCACGGGTAATGTTGGTCAGGTTGTTGCTCGGATGCACGATCGGAATGATCGAGTCGTAGGCAACGGCGAAAGGCACCGGATAGACGCCTTTTTCCTGGGCCAGGGCCACTTCTTTGTTCTTGATAAAGCGGGACGCGTTGGCAATATCGGTGGAGCCGTCGATGATGGCCTTGATGCCGTTGCTGGAACCGCCGCCGGAAAGGGAAATGTTCACATCCGGATGGGCCTTCATGTAGGCTTCGACGGCAAGCTGCGAAATGGGCAGCACCGTGGTGGATCCCTTGATGACCAGGTTGCCGGCCGAAGCGGTGGCGGCACAAAGGGTCAGGGCGGCACCAACGGTTGCGATCACGCGAAACAATTTTTTCATGGGTCTTTCTCCTCCGTTCAATGGGGGCATAGGCTATCTGCCAATTGTTAGATTTTGGTTAGGATTGGATTAGGTTTTTGTTAACCTGCCTGTTTAATAGGCAATCCCAACCAACTCGATCGAAGGCAAAGTAGACCGAAATTGTTAGGATTATGTTAGCGGACAGTTAGTTTTGCATGAGCCGCATTTTTCTTCACTCTTGCTCAGAAAGGTGTGGAGATCGGTTTTTCTCATCTGGATGGTCATGGTGCTGCGGACCATCGTTTTTTTCAGGTATCGGATGCTGGACATTGCGGACCATTTTCGTATACAATTATAGGTATCGAATTTGCCAATCCAGCAGCGACATCTTCAAAGGAATGCCCCGGGAACATGATTTCCGTCGAAACCAAAGCAGGCTGCACGCTCTTTCGGGTCTCCGGTGAAGTGGCGGCCGGCGAGATCGCCACGCACGCGATTCAATACCTCCGTGAGCCGTTGACCGATAAGGCGTTGTGGGATTTTTCCAGCGTCACCCGGATCAAAATGACCACTGCAGATATTAAGGGGCTTGTTGACCGCCTGGGGGATATTTCCTTAGGGCAGCCATCCAGAAAGGTCGCCCTGGTCGGATCCGGTCAAATCAATATCGGACTGGGCAAGCTTTTTGTCGCCTTTGCCCAGATAGCCGGTCTGCCCAGCCGCTATAAGGTATTTCGCGACGCCGGGCATGCGGTTGACTGGCTACGGAAAAATTAACATCATAACCCAATCACCTTTGGGCGCCGGCCTGGATGACGCTCCTTTCCGGAACTCCGCTTTTAACCTCCCCGGCAGGTCAACTTTTCTCGAGAATCACCACCCTCATGCGATCGCCCAATGCCGCTTCCAATGCCCGGGCATCCGCCTTGCTGCCGACAATGGCGTCGTAATGCATGGGAATGACGGTTTTTGGGTCGATCAGCCGGGCGGCGGCCGCCGCCTCGTCGGCAGTCATGACGTAGGTGCCGGAAACGGGCAGAAGCGCGATATCCACATTCAAAGACTTCATCTCCGGGATCAGATCCGTGTCTCCGGCATGATAGATCCGCGTCCCGTCAATGGTGACGATAAACCCCAGCCAGCTTTTGGCTTTGGGATGGAAGTTTTTGTCCGTATTGTAAGCGGGAACGACTTCGATGGGAATGCCGGCGACCGTCAGGCGATCACCGGGGGTGACCACCCGGATGTCATCGCAGAGGCCGGCCAGCTTTTCGGCCGACTCCGCTTCGGTGACGATGACCGTGGCGGGCTTGACCAGGCGGGCAATATCATCCGGCGAGCAATGATCGTGGTGAACGTGGGTAATCAGGATGATGTCGGCCTTGGGTGCATCGGCCACCTGAAACGGATCGATGACCAGGACGACGCCGTCGGCAGTGAACTCAAATCCGTCATGCCCCAGCCATTTGATGTGTTCGATGGGTTCAACTGACATGGTTATCTATCCTCCCTCAATGTAATGGTTATTTCTTTGGTCCTCGCGATGCGATGCGAATGGTTCCCTTTTCACTCAAGGCGTTGATCTCTCCATCCGTCATACCGATGGATCGCAAAATCGACTGCGTATCATACCCCATCTCCGTTCGTCCGGTGTGGCGGATCGTTCCCGGCGTGCGCGAAAAGCGGGGTACGATATTGGCCATTTTCACCGACCCCAGATCCTCGTCGGGCAATTGGACAATACTTTGGCGGGCCCGGTATTGGGGATCCTGCATGATCTGGCCGATATCGTAAACCGGACTGACCGGTACGTCAAAGGATTCCAGCCGGGCCAGCACGTCGGCTAACGGCCGGCGGCGGATCCAGTCGGCAACAATGCCGTCCACTGTATCCCCGTTCTCTATCCGGCTGGCTGCGGTGGCGTAACGCGGGTCGTCGACCATGTCGTCCCGGCCAATGGCCCTGAAAAGCCGGAAGGCCATGTCACTGGCCGAGGCCGAGATCGCCACCCAGCGCCCGTCCTTAGTTTCGTATGCATTGCGCGGCACGCCGCGGGGGGAACGATTGCCCACGCGATTCTGGATGATGCCCAGTTGATCGTACTCAATGGCCTGGGGGCCGAGCAGGCTGAACATGGATTCGAAAAGACTCAGGTCGATGGTCTGGCCGCTGCCGCCATGCACATCACGATGGTAAAGGGCCATCATCACCGAATAGGCCCCCACCAGTGATGTGGCACCGTCCCCCAGGGCAAATGAGGGCAGCGTGGGCGGCCCGGCCGGCTGACCGGTGATATGGGCAAAGCCGCTGAGGGCTTCGGCCAGGGTGCCGAAGCCCGGCCGGTTGCGGTAGGGACCGGTCTGGCCCCAGCCGGTGATGCGGATCAGGATCAGCCCGGGATTGTCCTGGGCCAGGGTCTTATAATCCAGCCCCCACGACTCCAGTTTGCCGGGTCGGAAACTTTCGATCATGACATCCACATCCGCTGCGATCCGGCGGATGACCTGCTGCCCCTCGGGACGGCTGATGTTGACCGCCAGCAGGCGCTTGCCGCGACCGTGGGACTTCCAGGCCAGCGGCACGCCGTTTTTCCGGTGTCCCCAGTTGCGTATGTAATCACCGATGTCAGGATGTTCCACCTTGATCACATCGGCGCCGAAATCGGCCAGGATGGTCGAAATGCCGGGCCCGGCAATCAGGTTGGAGATATCCAACACCCGGACCCCCTCCAGCATCTGCCCTGCCTGCTGTTCTTTTTGCATCGTCTCTGCTACCTTGGATTGAATGCCATCGATTCGAAATCATACAGCAAGCCGGAGCAAACGGGAATACTGATGCTGAACAAAATCCGTATCCGACACAAGCTGCTGATCAGTTACAGCGTCGTGCTGATTCTTTCCATCTCCATCGGCAGCGCGTTCATTTACATGGTGGTACGCGACAAAATCACCGCCGAACTGGAAAGGGAGTTGAATAACAACACCACGGCCATCCTCAACATGGTAAAAACCGCCGCGGCGGTCTCCATCAAAAATCACCTACGCGCCGTGGCGGAAAAAAACCTGGAGATCATCCGCTATTTTTACGACCAGACCCAAAACGGCAGGCTCATCCCGACCAAGGCCCGGCAGATGGCGGCCCATGTCCTTTTGGCCCAGACCATCGGCGATTCGGGTTACATCTACTGTATGGACAGTGTCGGCCGTGTCAAGGTCCATCCCCAGCCGGCCCTTTTGGGCACCAATGTGGCCGACTTTGCCTTTGTGCGGGAACAGCTGGCCCGCAAAATCGGTTACATCGAATACAACTGGAAGAACCCCGGTGAGACGGCAGCGAGGCCCAAGGCGCTGTACATGGTCTATTTCGCGCCCTGGGACTGGATCGTCTCGGCCTCCACCTACCGCAACGAGTTCAACAGCCTGGTCAATGTCCGGGATTTTGAAAAAAGTGTTCTCGAGCCACGCTTCGGTGAGACCGGTTATGCCTTCGTGATCGACGGCAGCGGCCGTATTCTGATCCACCCCAAGCTCCAGGGCGTCAATCTGTTCGAGGCCAGGGACCTGCCCGACAAGTACCTTAAAGAGATGCAGCGGAGAAAATCCGGTAAAATCGTTTACCCCTGGAAAAACCCGGGCGAATCCAGGGCCCGGATGAAGATGGTGATTTTCAACCACATCCCGGAGTACGACTGGATTGTGGCCTCGTCCAGCTACCTGGACGAATTCTACGACCCCTTACGCACCATCCGCAACCTGATCATCGCCACGGCAATCATGACCTTCATGCTGGTGCTGCCCATCTCGTTCAGGATCGGCGCCTCGATCACCGATCCGCTGAAAAAACTGATGCACCATTTCGACCGCATGATCGTCGGGGACTTCTCCGCCCGCATGGTTTCCGGCTCCCGGGACGAAATCGGGCAACTGGCCACCTACTACAACCGTTTTGCCGATGAGATCGAGCGCTATCGCGACAACCTCGAAAAACAGATGGATCGACGCCGCAGTGTGGAGGCGGCCCTGCGGGAAAGTGAAGCCCGCTACCGTTCGGTAATGGAAGCGGCTCCCGATCCGATCGTCATCTATGATCCGGTCGGTCTGGTGACCTATTTCAACCCGGCCTTTACACGCATCTTCGGCTGGTCCCTTGATGAATGCCTGGGCAAAAAGATGGACCACTTCGTCCCTGCCGAGAACTGGAAGGAGACCAACCGCATGATCGCCGCAGTGCTCTCCGGTGAAACCATTTCATCGATTCCCACCCGCCGCTATACCCGAAACCGGGCCGTGGTGGATGTCAGCATCAGCGGGGCCACCTACCTGGACCGCCACGGGAAACTGGCCGGCAGCGTCATCATTCTGCGGGACGTCACCCATTCCCAAAAACTCCAAAACCAGGTGATGGAAATCGGCGACCGGGTGCGCCGTCGAATCGGCCAGGACCTGCACGACGACCTGGCCCCCCATCTGATCGGCATCCAGGGGCTGGGTACGGTACTGGTTGAAAACCTGCGCGAGGAGACCTCTACCAGCCTGCCGTTGGCCGGCAAGATCGTCGGCCTGATCGCCGCAGCAATCGACAAGGCGCGCAGTCTGGCCCGGGGATTGTGTCCCGTTCACCTGGTGGCCCATGGTCTTCTCGTCGCCCTGGCAGATATTGCCCGCCAGACCGAGGCAACGTCCAAAATCGCCTGCCGCTTCGATGGTGATGAAACGGTGGTGATGACGGACAATACCGTGGCCATGCATTTGTACTACATTGCCCGTGAGGCCGTGCAGAATGCGGTCAAGCACGCCCAGGCGGACCATATCGCCATCCTGCTGGCCCAAAAAGGAGAGCACATTCACCTTCGTGTGATCGACAACGGCAAGGGGATTCCCGAAAAAAGCGACGCCACCGGAATCGGTTTGCAAATCATGCAGTACCGTGCCAGTATAATTGGTGCGGTATTTCAAATCACAAGCAATCCGGGAACCGGAACGACAGTGCATGTATTCCTCAAGGCGTCGGCTCCGCATTCCCGCGAACACGGCAAGAGCAATCATGGCACCCCCACCGAAAAGAAAAATTCTGATCGTTGATGACCATCCGGTTTTTTGCCTGGGCATGAGTGAATTGATCAACAAAGCCGCCGATCTGACCGTCTGTGGCAGCGAGGAGACACCGTCGGGTGCAATGAAGGCGATCCAGCGTCTCTCTCCCGACCTGATAATCGTTGACATCTCGCTGAAAGAGAGCAATGGAATCGATCTGATCGGGGAAATCAACGCCCGTTTCCGGGGCCTGCCCACACTGGTTCTCTCCATGTACGACGAATCCCTGTATGCCGAGCGGGCGCTGATGGCCGGGGCCCGGGGGTATCTGATGAAGCAGGAGGCCATTGCCGTCGTGGTCGAGGCCATCCATCAGGTACTCCAGGGAAAGGTGTATGCCAGCGAGGCCGTCAAGGAAAAGGTTTTCCAGCGCCTGGTCTCCCCGCACAATACTGCCGACACCTCCCCCCTGGACGCACTCACCAGCCGTGAGTTGGAAACCTTTCGCCTCATCGGCCAGGGGCTATCCACCCGCGAGATCGCCGAGCGCATGAAACTGTCCATCAAAACCATCGGTACCTACCGCGAACGCATCAAAGAAAAACTGAACCTGAAGCATTATACCGAACTGGTCAAGGCGGCCGTGCACTACCTGAAGATCACCGAGAAATGAGGGAGGCAGAATTCGATCCGCTTGCCCCGGGATCGGGATGGTACAGAAAAACGTTGCGGCGACACAAAATAAAACAGTTGACTTTATACGAACATTACTATTTAAAGTATAAAAATCAATACGATAACCGTTCCCAATCCCTATTTCCCTTGGATCGCAACCATTGACCGAAAACAAATCTTACAAAATTCTCGTGGCCGACGACGATCCCATATCCCGGCGGCTGTTCCAAAACTTATTGGCCAAAGCGGGGTTCATGGTCACTGCCGCAGCCGATGGGCATGAGGCTCTGGAACTCTTCCGGCGCCATTTTTTTCCGATCGTATTAACCGATTGGCAGATGCCCAGGATAGAAGGGCCGGAGTTATGCCGAGCCATCCGGCGGGAAAGCCCGGGCCGATATGTCTATATGATCATGATGACGTCCAAAGGCGGCAAGGAGGACATCATTTCGGGCCTGAACGCCGGTGCGGACGACTACCTCACCAAGCCGGCTCACCACGCCGAGCTGATGGCCCGCATCAAGACCGGCATCCGCGTTCTGCAGCTTGAAAAATCCCTCAGGGACGCGGTGGACGAAATCCAAGTGATGTCCGTCACCGATCCCTTGACCGGCATTTACAACCGGGGATACATCAATCAGCGGTTACCCGAGGAAATCAGGCGGTCCGTTCGCTATCGCCATGATTTTACCCTGCTGATGTGTGACATCGACCATTTCAAAACAGTCAATGACACCTATGGTCATCTATCCGGCGATGCCGTGTTGCAGGCCTTCGCCCGATGCCTGTCCGCCGCCGTACGGCAACAGGTGGACTGGGTTGGTCGCTACGGCGGGGAAGAGTTCCTCGTCGTTCTCCCGGAAACTGATTTTGACGGTGCCATGACCTTGGCCGAACGGCTGCGCCAAAGCGTTGAATCGTTAGTTGTCCAAACCGGCGGACACACGATCCGGATTACTGCCAGTTTTGGCGTTACCGGCCTTTCGTCGGCCACGCCACCACAGGCCGCGAGTGCGGAATCGCTGCTCCAGACGGTCGACCAGTTGCTCTACCAGGCCAAAAATCAGGGCCGCAACCGGATCCAGGGACACCTGTTCGCCGGTTAGGGTCTTGGCAAGAGATGAAGGTTGACATCGGAGAAAACGTGGAGAACAAAGAAGCACTGAGGAAGTAGACGGCCAGTAATTTTGCTCGTTTGGAACCAATGCTTCTACCGGTATGGGGAACATTGGCATCATAATAAACGCAATCCCCCTCTTCCATGATATATTTTTTCCGTCATACACCAACTCGTGGGTCCCTTCCAGCACAAAAAGAAACGCTTCTCCTTCGTGTTGAAAATCGGCTTGTTCCTCAAACGCCGGCTCGATGATATAGGGGTTCATGTTCTTGCCGATGATGCGCGTGGCCAGGGCCTGATAATTATAGCCTTGGCCTCTTGATGATGTGCTGATGCTTGCGGCAAGCGGCGCGTTTATCAAAAAGGCGATTGGCGGAAAAGAATATACCAGGATGCGCAGGATTTTCATTCGTATTCAAGGCGGGCTTTTTTACGCATAGTGGGGCTATGTGTGGAAACGCCCAACGCAGAAGACGGATGAAAAGACAAGCAGGCGGGTATATTCTTTGACAGAAATCGCCTAGCATTTTGCCTATTGGGAAACAACGGTATTCACTTTCTGAACCGGTTCTTCATTCAGATTGAAAAACAACGCGAAACCATTTATGACCGACTCTGACATCAAACATGGGGATAGGATCCAAATGGACATCAAACAGAAAGCGATTCTGATAACCGGAACTTGCGACACCAAGGGCGATGAAATTCTGTACCTGAAGGAGTACATCGAATCAAAAGGTATTCGCTGCATGGTGCTGGACCTCGGATTAAGAGAAGACCCCAAAAATTTTGCTCCGGATTTTCCGCGGCAGCAACTTGCCGAGTCGATCGGGTCGTCACTGGAAGAACTAATTGCCGATGCAAAGGCGGGGCGTTATGAAGTCGCCGTAGAAAAACTGGCCAAGGGGGCGGAAGCGATTATTCTTGATCTTTTCAAGAATGGAAGAATCGACGGCATCCTGGCCATCGGAGGAAGCATGGGCACGGCCATTGGCCTGCGCTCGATGCGATGTCTGCCGGTGGGTTTCCCCAAAGTGCTGATTTCCACCGTCGCGGTTTCCGATTATCTGCATCCCCATTTCATCAAGTCCGACGTCATTCTGGTCCAACCCATCTCTGATTTTTTCGGTCTCAACCAATGGTCCAAAAGGGACCTCAAACGGGCAGCGTCGACCATCAGCAATATCGTGCTGGAAGAAGAAGCCTTGGAAGAAGGCAAATGGATCGGCCTGACGGCCATCGGCTGGGTCGTTTCCTGCGTGCCCTCGATTAAGCGGCTGTTGGAAGAGAAAGGCTTTAAGGTCGCGATCGCCCATTCGGCAAGCATACAAACCGGGATTCTCGAAGATCTGATCCGGCAAGGGGTGATCGGTGGAATGCTCGATCTTTGTCCGTTCGAACTGCTCCACGAAGTCACTGGCGGCGCCTGCCACTCACGCAACCGGTTGATGGCCGCAGCAGAAATGGGGATCCCCACCATTGTGGCGCCCGGTGCCATCGGGGTCTTTACCATGAACACCTTGCAAATGCCTGCGTATAAGGAACAGGGCCGGTTTACCATCGAACACAACGAGATTCTGGGGACGGCAAAACCGACTATTGAAGAGATGATCGAAACGGCAGAGTTGATGTGCACCCGGCTTAACGCCTCGAAAGGCAAAGTGGCCGTCGTCGTGCCGAGCCAAGGCTTTTTCAATTATGATCGCGAAGGGAAAATGTATTTTAATCCTGAAGGCAGAGCCGCGTTCATCAATGTGCTTAAAGAAAAACTCGATCCCAAAATCAATCTCGAAATTCTCGACTGCCATTGGGATGACCTGGAGTTCATGATCCGGATTGCTGAATTGTGCGTCAAGTATTTTGCGGAAATCGTGTAATGACGCTCCGCTGTCATTTTCAGGAGACCATTCGGATGATATAATATTTAAGATAATGTTTTTGGTAAGGCCAGAGGGAGGAAGTCGTATGGTAATACTGCAACGAGCGATAACGCAGCCCAAAAATATTATCTTGAATGCTATAGAATGCCGCTGAACGCAATCTTTATCCATCCACGATTAACGATCGCTGAATGAGGTGAACAATGAACTGGAAAAATAAAAATATTCTTTTTGCCACTGACTTGTCCAATGATTGCAGGGATGCCTATTCGTACGCACTTAACATCGCGACGGCCTGCCAGGGCCGCATCACGCTATTGCATGTGATCGTTGCGCAACCCGTCTCACTGGAAAAGAGGATAAAAAATCTTTTTGGCGATGAACGCTATGAAGAAATCATGCGGGAACATGAAGAGGACGCGCGATTGATCCTGATCGGCAAACGCAAAGAGAGTGATCTGGTAAAAGCGGCGCTGAACAAGCTGATGGAAGACTTTTCAGGCGTGCGTCCGGAAAGTCTCTTGCAGGAAGACAAGATTCTGGTCAAAAAAGGAGATGTGGTCGAAGAGATCATCACCACGGCTCATGAACAAGAATGCGACCTGATCGTATTAAGCGCTCATGCCAGCGCACCTGAGGAATCCCACGTTTCCAAAGCCATTCAAACCATTATCCGGCTTTCCAAAATACCGGTCACCATCGTTCCGCCAAGCGGTATCGTACAATTGTAATGAGCGCCGTTCTCGGCCGCCAAAAAACGGTTCGAGACTCTCCGTTCGTCCTGCCCTGTACCCAATCCTGGTAGCCAGGGCCGCATGGGACATTCCTTGGGCGAAGGTGTGTCCCATGCCATTCTTTCAGGTGCCGAATGCCCTTTTGTCGGTGTAGATGAATCACGATTGACGGTCTCGCAAAAAGTCACCTTCAGACGGAGCAGGACCAGGGCAATCGCATGTAACTCAGGTTTATCGAAATCGGGATCGAAATCGGAATCGGAATCGGGATCGGAATCGGGATCGACGATGTATATTGGAATCACTGGTTGACAAAAGGGCAATAGACGGTTCCCGGTTTTCCTGTTTCCCATGTCGTTAGACATCCAGTCTGCATGTCTCCGTCCCATTTCTTTTCGATTTCGATAGCGATTCCGATTTCGATTTGGATTTGGATTTGGATTTGGATCATAGTAAAAATCCGTACACGATCACCCTGTAGGGCACATCACATACCAAGGTTACGTGCGATTGCCCTGAGAGCAGGACAATATCCCCTTTTCAATCCTCCCCAAATCGCATTACAATGTCATTTATTGCTTCATACCGCACGCGCATCGATGGATGAGGCAGCCGTCTCCCCATAACGAGCAACGCCGGGAACCGGTTTTCATGTCGTGTGCCACGCTTTTTGAGACTGTCATCCCACGTTTCATGAGATCATTCGGATGACATCCGATATCGCCGCGTTAACCTATATCATATCGTTCATAATCGAGACGCGTTCAAATGAACAAATGATAAAGCTTACCGCGTGGATGACGTTTCGCCAACAACCGGAAAGAACCGACTTACAACAAGAAACCAGTATATCTATCCGCTACACGTCAGCAACGCAGAACCGCAACTCACCCCATGAGCCTCTGTTAACAACGACGATCTTGGTATTGATTGAACGAATTTCAAGTTTTTTTTCAACGAGTTTACCGGTGTAAATCAGGAAGTTTTTAGCGGAAGTGTAGGCGAGCAGGAGCCTGTAAGGGGTGTTGTCGAACAGCAGGTCCAAGCGCACCTGACCGGTGCATTGATCTCTGTCGAGACATTTCTGGCAGCGTTTTTCCGTATCACCGATGGGGTTGACGGCATCCAGAGATCGGCAGACAGGGCGTCGGTTCCGGTAGAGCGTTCGGGCGGCGCCGTAATCAAGGATCCGGCTGTCAAGCGCTGGGATCGGTTTTCTTTTGTTACCCAGATCGATGCCCTGAGGTCTGACGGTGATGTAGCGCGCCATCATACGCTGTACGATGTCACGCAGGATTTCGGCTTGCTGCGGGTTCATGGCATATCCCCTTTCATGTCAGTTCCCAGCGTTGGAGCATGTCGTCGAGAAACAAAGGATCGATGGGGCCGCCGGATTTGTTTTCGGCCAGGATTTTTTTGAACCTGGGGACAACCAGGCCCGGGATACCTCTGGCGCGTTCAAACAGGATATGCAGCCCCTGCTGACAGATGCGCTGCAGATTTTCGGCACCGAAGTGATGTTCGATAAAAGGGGGCAGTTCATCGAATGTCAGACCGGTCAACTCTTCGCGCACCACGATACGCCGCCACAAAGGGGCAATGGCCTGAACTCTGTCCCGCAGCAAAGGCATGCCGATTAAAAGGATGCGTACCGGGCAACTGCCGTCAAGGTCGCTTTCGGCCAGCGCCTTTGCCTCCAGCAGGGTTTCATCGGCCAGTTCGTGTGCTTCGTCGAACCATAACAGCAACTGGTGGGGGTGTTCGCCAAGGGCGGATATCAGGCCTTGGAGCGTTTCGCTGTGAGAGCGTCGGGTGGGCAGTCTCATCCAGGTTGCCAGCACGCGGATCAGGGCGGTTGCACTCAGGTGACGTGCGTGAGAAAAATAGAACACGCGATGCCGGCAGCGGTCTAGGACGGTGTTCAACTGCCGGCACAGCCATGTTTTACCGACACCGGTCTCGCCGGTTAACATCAGATAACGGTCGTTTTCGTTTCGAAAGGCGTTTTCAAGGTTTTCAAGCGCCCGTGCAAAATCGTCAAAGGCAAAGTAGGACGATGGGTTCATAGTGGTTCCTCCTGCGGGTCGGGTTTCTTTATCTGTGCCTTTACAAGCCTTTCCAGGTATTGCAGATAGGCTTTCAGGGCACGGTTGGGTCCAAGGGCGTCAGCGGTTTTGTCGATCGCCCGGCGAAACGGCTGTGCGGGCAACGGGCCGTTTTGTCGATAAAAGGCTTCGATGGCCGCGGCTTCTCGTTGGTCGATGGGAACGGGGCGCTGCAGCAGCCGGCTGAACTCACGAAACACTTCCGGCAAACCGAAGCCGGGCTGGGCATTGGGCCGGCAGCGACCCTGCCAGACATCCAGAAGTTTTTGCAGCTGGCCGGTGCCCCGTTTTTCCTCTGTCTTTTGAAAATCGAAGGGATGCTTTTTGGTGAAGGGTTCAAGCGGGATCTGGTGCGCGTCATCGATGATCAGCAAGGCTTGGTCTGTGTTTACCGGATCATAGCGAAAATGACATTTTTTTCCTGCAAAGCGGGCCGGCACACGGAAAAGGCCGTTGGGTAGATTCACCTGGCCGGTCTTCGGGTGGCTTTTGGCCTGGGCGGCAATTTGAAATGCCTGGGCAAGTTGGTCGGCACCGACGCGCCGTGTTGAGATGCGTCGGGCCAGGGCTTGTTCCGGGGTCATCTTGATTTCACGATGGTGGTGCCGGTTGTAGACCAAAGCGATCGTCGCCTGAAGCAGGGCCTCCAGATGATGGATATCGACCACCTCCTGGTTTGGCAGCTCTTTGACGAACCATTTTTTCAGGGATCGGTGATAAGCCTCGATTTTCCCCTGTGCCTCTGGGTTGCGGGATTTTACCCAGTTTCGATGAACCCCCAAAAAGGCAAGGCCGGTGCGGAAGACTTCGGAGTCATAAGCCGAGGCGCGATCGAACTGCATGCGAAGGGCAATCCCCCACTTGGACGCGGCCAGGCGAAAGACCCTGACGGCGGCTTGGATATTTTCAGCCTGTGCGATAATGGCGGCCAGAATGTAACGGCTAAAATCATCGAGAATCGACAGCACATGGACCCGGATCGTTTGGCTGTTGGTCAACATTACTGAAAACGGGCCTTTGGCGTCCAACTGCCAAATTTCGTGCGGCTGGTCGGTCTCGTACAGGTCCCGCAGTTTTTTGCCTGCTGTCTTTCGGCGTCGCAAAATGCCCATAAACGCCGGGTGTGCGTGAAGATCCCGGCTAAGGGTCGAGCGACTCATGGACAGCTCACCGAACTCCAATTCGAGGTAAATCATCAGCTGGGTCAAAGAACGTCCGGGCTCTTCGTACAAAAGCCCCAGGGCGTAGTTCACCTGTTCACAGCGGTCGGTGCGGGCCATCCCTTTGTCTTTTCTGACCTTGGGCATCAGCCCCAAAAAGCCTTTTTCGCGGTAGTCTTTCAGCCATCGGAACAGTGTGCTTCTGCCGATCGGCCTTTTTTGGGACGAACACGGCCATTGAACAGACTTCCGCGTACGATCGCTAAGAATGTGCCGTTTTTTTGCTTCGGTCAGTTTGTCATCCAAAAGTGGACTGATCATTTCGAACCGCCAGGCGGCGATCTCCCATGAATCGGACATGACAAGGGCTCCTTTGGAAGAATGTGGCCCCATGTTCGCATATTTTTAAAATTGATGTGTTCAGCCGCCGTGCAGCTAATGCCGGTTTTAAAGCCAAGGCCGAACGAATTGCCCCAACTGACGATGAGACAGTTGAGTTCAGCGAAGTTTGGCGGGTTTTCGGACGCGATCAGCGTACTGACAAATTCAAATTGTTTGCAGGCTTCAAGACGTTCCCGGCGCCCCTGGCTGCGGTAACGATCCGGGTTGATCCAAACCGGTTGACCATGCAATGAACACATCTGTGGGTAACGGATTTCCAACTCCGCCTGGATCCGGGTGGCCGGTATTGAAAAGGCCGTTTCCCCCATCGGCCTGCCCAGCCACCAGGCACCCAACCCTTCTGTCCATGCGTGAAGTGTCGCGTGCTCAGGGGTGTGATCACCGTAAAGATGATCCCATACCACTTGGCGCAATGCCATGTCTCCTCGGTTGTATAGGCTTACCGAGAGCTCAATCACCGAAAGTGAGTAAAGTTTGTAGGGAAGAATATCCGCCGGGAGCAACCGGAACCGGCTTTTACATATGGGACATCTGACCAGAACAATCTGGGCCATATCCTTGACCACCGTATCGATCCCCTCGTGATCCTTTTCAAGCTTGTACAAAGTGCGACAAACGGTAGAGTTGGTCAATTCAAGCGATGGCAGTGGCTGCTGGCAAGCGCAATCAACAGAACATTTTGGACAGATCGTCTCTGCCAGATAATCGGCAAGAAGTCCTTGCGAATAAAGGCAAATGTAGGTAGCATTGGTAATTGCTATGGTGATCGGGATGGGTGCCTCCATCTTGGTTGCCGAAGGGGGCAGGCCAATGCCCCCTTCATCCTTATCGACGAATTCTGTAGCCCGCCTCCTAATCGGTTTGTAACTCCCTGTATAATACCCTTTTTCTACGGGTGAACAAATGAACTGGTGCTTCAGTGAAAAATGCTGAGCACCGGATTTTGTTTTTGATAACTCTCTGAATGAAAATTGAAGGGGGCGGACATGCGATTGCCAAGGTATGTGATGGGAGGTTCGGAGTGAGTGAGGTGAGGAGGACTGAGCCGTGATTATTTGTTCTATATTTTTTTCTACAATTGAAAATGAGTCAGTGGGTTAGTGGGCTTTGAGTCTCTGAGTCCGTGAGATGCGAGTCTCTGAGTTCGTGAGCTACGACAGGTTTTCAGGCAAAAACAAATGGGTGAACCGCATGGCAGGCAATCTTCCGCCAAAGGGCCGTTGGTTTGGAAAAATCGTCCGGTGGGGTCTCTGTTTCCTCATCCTGGCGATCCTGTTCTGGCTCTTCCGGTACACCACCCGCCCCGATCCCTTAAAGGTGGTGGTCAGGCCCGTCACCCGGGGACGGGTCGAACGTACGGTGGCCAACACCCGTGCCGGAACGGTCAAAGCATGCCGGCGGGCCAAGCTCTCCCCCAGCATCGGTGGCCAGATCGCCCGGCTGCCCGTGGCCGAGGGGGACCGGGTCAAGGCCGGAGATCTGCTCCTGGAACTGTGGAACGAGGACCTGGCCGCCCAGGTACAACTGGCCCGGCGGGAGGTGACCGCCACCCGGGCCCGGGCCCAATCGGCCTGCTCACGGGCGGCCGTAGCGGCCAAAAACGCCGCGCGCCTGAAAACCCTGCTGAAATCCAGCGTGGGCACCGAGGAACGTACGGAAAACGCTGTGGCCGAAGCCGACGCCCTGGCCGCCGAATGCACGGCCGCCCGTGGTGAGATCGCCGTCCGCGAAGCCCAATTGGCCGTTGTGGCGGCCAATCTGGCGCGTACCCGACTGCTGGCGCCCTTCGACGGGGTGATCGGTGAAATCAACGGCGAACGTTTCGAATATGTGACGCCCTCCCCCCTGGGCGTGCCCACGCCGCCAGTGATCGATATCATCGCATCGGGATGCTTCTACGTAATCGCCCCCATCGACGAGGTGGATGTGGCCGACATCCAGGTGGGCATGTCGGCCCGCATCACCATGGATGCCTATGGCAGCCGGATCTTCCAGGGCCATGTCCGCCGGGTGGCCGACTACGTGCTGGATCTGGAAAAGCAGGCCCGTACCGTGGATGTGGAAGCGGCCTTTGCTCACACGGAGGAGTTCCCGTTGCTGCTGGCCGGCTACAGTGCCGATATCGAGGTCATCCTGGATGTGCGGCCGGATGTGCTGCGGGTGCCCACTGAGGCGGTGATGGCCGGTAATACGGTGGTTGTGTTCAAACCGGCCAGCGAAACCGTCGAGCGCCGCACCATCGAAACCGGTCTCTCCAACTGGGATTTTACCGAGGTGCGCCAGGGCCTCGAAGCGGACGAGCAGGTGGTGATCAACGTCGACGTGCCGGATCTCGAAGACGGCGCCCCGGCCGTCGTGATCGAGGCGTCCCCGTGATTCATCTGGAAACAGTCAGCCGGATCTTCCCGGTGGGCGGCGAGCAGGTGCATGCCCTGGCACGGGTCAGCCTGCAGGTCGACAAAGGGGAGTATCTCTCCATCATGGGCCCGTCCGGATCGGGCAAATCGACCCTGCTCAATATCCTCGGTCTGCTGGACCGTCCGGATGAGGGCCGCTACCGCATTGACGGCCAGGATACCACGGACCTGAGCGATAACCGGCAGGCCCGCCTGCGGCGTTACCGGATCGGTTTTATCTTCCAATTTTTCCATCTGGTTCCCCGTCTGACCGCCGCGGACAACGTGGCCCTGCCCCTGGTGCTGGCCGGCATTCCCGTCCGTGAGCGCAGATCGCGGGTGGAGGCTGCCCTGACGCGCTTCGGCATCGCCAACCGGGCCGGGCACCGACCCGACCAGCTCTCCGGCGGTCAGCGCCAGCGGGTGGCCATTGCCCGGGCCGTGATCATGAATCCGGCCATTATCTTGGCGGATGAGCCCACCGGCAACCTGGACCGAGCCTCCGGCGGGGAAATCATCCAGGCTATCGAGTCATTGCGGGGGGAAGGCATGACCGTGCTGATCGTCACCCATGATCCGCAGATCGGCGATCGCGCCGACCGGTGCATTCGCATGGTCGACGGCCGCATCGTCGCCGATGACCGGAGGAAGGGATGAAAACCACGGATGTTTTCGGTTTCTGCTCCCGGGCGGTCTCCGGTTATCCCTTGCGCTCGGGACTGATGCTGCTGGCCATGGCCATTGGCGTGGCTGCGGTGGTGTTGCTCTCCACCCTGGGCGAAAGCACCCGCCACTATGTCACCACCCAGTTCAGTTCCCTGGGTACCCACCTTCTGGTCATCTTGCCGGGCCGTTCCGAAACCATCGGCGGTCCCCCCCCCATGATGGGCCAGACCCCCAGGGACCTCACCATTGGCGATGCCGTGGCCCTGTCGCGCAGCCACGCCGTACGCCGGGTAGCCCCCATCGTGGTCGGTTCCGCACCGGTCTCCACGGGCAATCGCGAACGGGAAATTTCCATTCTCGGATCCACGGCCGACCTTCTGGCGGTGCGCAACCTGACCCTGGCCAACGGCCGTTTTATTCCGGAGGGCGATATCCTCCGGGCCGAAGCGGTCTGCGTGCTGGGACACACGGCCAGAAAGGAGCTGTTCGGCAACCGATCCCCCCTGGGCCGTTTCGTGCGCATCGGTGAGCGCCGTTTCCGGGTGATCGGTAGCCTGGCCCGCAAAGGACAGTCCCTGGGCGTAGATATCAGTGACGTGGCCATCATCCCGGTGGCATCGGCAACCGCCCTGTTCAACACCGACACCCTTTTCCGGGTGCTGGTGGAAGCCAAACACCGCGATGCCATCTCCCGGGCCAAGCGGGACATCCTGGCCATCGTCCGCGACCGCCACGATGGTGAGGACGACATCACGGTGATCACCCAGGACGCCATGCTGGCCACCTTCGACCGCATCCTGCGCACCCTTACCCTCACCGTGGCCGGCATTGCCGCCATCAGCCTGGCCGTGGCCGGCATCCTGATCATGAACGTCATGCTCATCGCCATCTCCCAGCGCACGGAGGAGATCGGCCTGCTCAAGGCCATCGGCGCGACCCGGCGTCAGGTACTGCTGCTCTTTCTCGTGGAGTCCACCCTGCTCTCTCTGGCCGGTGCCATGGCCGGTTTGCTGCTCTCCGTCGCCGGACTGGCCGTACTGCAACGATTCTTCCCGCAATTTTCCTTGTTGGTGCCCTGGTGGTCACCGATGGCGGCCACGGCCACGGCGATGTTTGCCGGCACGCTTTTCGGTATACTGCCGGCCGACCGCGCGGCCCGGCTGGATGCGGTGGCAGCATTGGCTGAGAAATAAAGGGAAATGTCAAATGCAAAAGGCCAAATGAAGGCATTTTATCGTATTTTAGAATCGACAGCATCCTGATTCATCATGAACTTTCGTGACGCCATTCACTGGGCGCTGGATGCACTGGTCAGCCAGCGTCTGCGCAGTTTTCTCACGGTTCTGGGCATCGCCGTGGGTATTGGTGCCGTCGTGCTGCTCACCTCATTGGGAGAAGGCATCCACCGCTTCATCCTGGACGAATTCACCCAGTTCGGCACCAATCTGATCGGAATCACGCCGGGTCGAGCCTCCACCACGGGCATGTCCGGGGCCTTGATCAGCAATGTCCGGCCCCTGTCCATCGACGATGCCGATGCCCTGGACCGGATTCCCCGCATCGAGGCCACCGTGCCGGTGGTACAGGGCAATGCCGCCGTTGAATTCGACAAGCGCAGCCGACGGACCTATGTGTTCGGGGTAGATGCCGACGTTCCGCGGGTCTGGCAGCTGGCAGTGTCCCGGGGACGCTTTCTGCCAGCGGACCGCGCGGCCGACGCCAGGGCCTATGCCGTGCTGGGAAGCCGGGTGGCGGATGAACTTTTCGGCAACACCAATCCGCTGGGACGGCGTATCCGTATCGGCGGCGACCGTTACCGGACCATCGGCGTCATGGCCGCCAAGGGACAGATGCTCGGTTTCGACCTGGACGATGCGGTATATGTGCCGGCCCAGCGGGCCCTGGCCATGTTCAACCGGGAGAGCCTCATGGAGATCGATGCCCTGTTTGCCGCTGGCAGCCATGCCGGGGGAATTTCCGAGCGGATCCGAACACTTCTGATCGCCCGCCATGGCAGTGAGGATTTCACCATCGTTACCCAGGATCAGATGCTGGATGTTCTCGGATCGGTATTGGGGGTACTGACCCTGGCCGTGGGAGCCATCGGCGGCATTTCGCTGCTGGTGGGCGGTGTGGGCATCACCACGATCATGACCATCGCCGTCCGCCAGCGTCGTGCGGAAATCGGTCTGCTGCGTGCCCTGGGGGCCGGTCGCCATGGAATCGTGGCCCTGTTTGCCATTGAGGCCACCCTGCTGGGTGCCATCGGTGGAGTGGCGGGCATCGTTCTGGGCAGCGGCGGAGCCTGGCTATTGGAAACACTGCTCCCCAAGCTGCCGACACACACACCTCTGGCCTATGCCATCCTGGCTGAAGCCCTGGCCGCGGTCATCGGCCTTCTCTCCGGCATCTTGCCCGCCCGTCAGGCGGCCCGCATGGACCCCATCGAGGCGCTACGGGCGGAGTGAATCCATGTCACCGCCAGCGACACTTCGGCCAAGTTGAACACGGCGGATGGTGAGAAACCGGCGGTGACCGCCATCAGCGCCACCCCTGATGCAGATGGCGACAAACCCCAGTTTCCGGAACAGGAAGTTGCTGGGGACAGGTTAAATAAGATCCTAAGCCGTTTGCATTCAAGGAGCTAATGGGTTAGGGTGTCTGACTCATCAAAATAAGCCGTGACCATACGGGACCAGCATGCCTCATTATCCCCATTGCTACCGCGAACTGTTTTCGGTCAGTCTGCCCCTGGTTTTCTCCATGGCCGCAACCACCGTCATGGAATTCACCGACCGCATCTTTCTGGCCAACTACACCATCGATGCCATTGCCGCCGCCTTGCCCGCGGGGGTGGCCACTTTTCTCATCCTGACGTTTTTTACTGGGGTGACCGGCTACCTGAACGTTTTTGTGGCCCAGTACACCGGGGCCGGCGCGTCCTCCCGCATCGGCCCCTGCATCTGGCAGGGAATCTATTTTTCGGCGCTGGCGGCCGTGGTGCTGACAGGTATGTCGCTGCTGGCCGAACCGATTTTCCGATTGGGGGGGCACCCGCCGGAAGTCCAACAGTTGGAGAGCGTCTATTTCCGGATCCTGTGTCTGGGTGGGGGGATCAACGTGGCCGGTACCGCACTGGCCTGTTTTTTCTCCGGCAGGGGCCAAACGCGTCCGGTGATGGTAGTCAATGTCATCGGCATGCTATTCAATATTCCCCTGGACTATGCTCTGATCAACGGAGTTTGGATATTCCCCCAGATGGGCATTCGCGGTGCCGGGATCGCCACCGTATGCGCCTGGAGCCTGATCGCCGTCCTGTTCGCCGGGCTGATTTTCACCCGCGACAACGACCGGCTTTACGGGGTGCTGTCCCGATGGCGAATCGATCCGGCACTGGCCCTGCGGATCGTACGCAAAGGCGTGCCGGCATCCCTGCAGTTCACCATCGACGTATTTGCCTTCACCTTCTTTATTTTCGCCATGGGCCGGCTGGGAAAAGCCGAACTGGCCATCAGCAATATCGCCTTCTCCCTGGAGTCCATCGCTTTCATGCCCGCGGTGGGGTTCTCCATGGGGCTTTCCACCCTGGTAGGACAATCGCTGGGACGCAACGATATCCCGGCGGCCCTGCGCTTCACCCGCCAGACCATCACCGTCCTCATGGCCTACATCTTCTGCCTGGACCTGATCTTCCTCCTGGCGCCCCACCCGATACTGGAACTCTTTCTGGCCGCCGAACGCGGCACGCCCGCCTACAGCCGGCTTCTGGCCGACGGGACCATCGTGCTGCGCACCATGGCGGTGTTCATCGCCTTTGACGCCCTCTACTTCACCTTTATCGGCGTCCTGAAGGGCGCCGGCGACACCCGTTTTATCATGTGGAGCATCGGGGTGGTGACACTCCTGATGATGATCGTGCCGC
Organism: Desulfosarcina ovata subsp. ovata; assembly: GCF_009689005.1. Taxonomy (NCBI): domain Bacteria; kingdom Pseudomonadati; phylum Thermodesulfobacteriota; class Desulfobacteria; order Desulfobacterales; family Desulfosarcinaceae; genus Desulfosarcina; species Desulfosarcina ovata. Next base: position 1,283,671 of record NZ_AP021879.1, read on the forward strand.
TGACGGTCATCATCGCCTATCTGCAAGGGGGCCTTTTGGTCTGCTGGATCACCTTGACCCTGTATGTGATCTCGCTGTGCCTGGTTTCCTTCTGGCGATTCCGTCAAGGGCGCTGGAAAGGCATTCGCGTTATTTAGGTTGCCGTTTTTTATTTGACAGAAAAAAACACCTTCAATATGAATATCACGTTGTGTCATTCTTGACATCGTGCACAAATCGACGTTACCCCACTGTTGCATAAAAACAGATGCTCTCACTGAAACAATACCTGGAACCCATTTAAAAACAGGAAAAAGAAAACTATGAAACGAATCAGTCTGACTATTAATGGCGTTCGGCGCCAGCATATCGTTCCCGAAGATCGCGTGCTGCTGGATCTTTTGCGGGAAGACCTGATGCTGACAGGCGCCAAGCAGTCCTGCGACCGCAAAGGCCAATGCGGCGCTTGTACGGTGATCGTCAACGGCAGAACCGTACGCTCCTGCCTGAAAAAGGTGACCGCCCTGGAAGGCGCCGAAGTGATCACGGTGGAAGGGCTGGGCACGCCCGCCAACCCTCATCTGATTCAGGAAGCGTTTGTGCTGGCCGGAGCGATCCAATGCGGATTTTGCACCCCGGGCATGATTCTGGCCACCAAGGTCCTTCTGGACAGCAACCCCAACCCCAGCCGCGAAGCGATCCAACATGGACTGCGACACAACCTGTGCCGCTGTACCGGTTATGCCAAAATTTTCGAAGCCGTGGAGCTGGCCGGGCGTTTCCTGCGCGGCGAATGCACCCCGGCAGAGTTGCGCTCAAAGGTTGACGACAACCCCATGGGTGTCTCCCATTCCCGCCCCTGGTCAATGATGAAAGCCTGCGGCCTGGCGGAATTCAGCGCGGACATCGACATGCCGGGAGCACTGGAAATTGCCGTTGTGCGCAGTCCCCATCACCGGGCCAGGCTGAAGGGACTCGACCTCGCTGAAGCTCAAAAAATGCCCGGGGTGGTCGGCATCATGACCGCCGCTGACATCAAGGGCGCCAACAACATGGGATTGGGCGACAACCAACCCGTATTGTGCTCCGACAACCTGCCGGTTCTGGGCGCCGCCGTGGCCATCGTGGCCGCACGCACGAAAAAGGAAGCCCTGGCGGCGGCCGCCGCGGTCAATCTTGATTGCGAGGTCCTTCCAGCCATGCGGGATGCCCATGCGGCCATGGCAGAAGGGGCTCCGGAAATTCATCCGGGCACGCCCAACATCTGCCACACCGCCGGTCAGATCAAAGGAGATGCCAAGGCAGCCCTTGAGAAATCGCCGGTCGTGGTTTCCGGGAATTTCTACTCTCCCCTGATCCACCAGGCCCCCCTGGAACCCGAAGCCACGGTGGCGTATCTGGACGGCAGTGGCGAAGACGCCCAGTTGGTTGTCATCGGCCGCTCCATCTGGATCCACCAGCATGCCCAGATGATTCAGGATGCCGTCGGCTGGGACAACGTGCGCTACATCGAGGCGTTTGCCGGCGGGCAGTTCGGCATCAAGTGCGACCTTACCTCCGAAGCCCTTGCCGCGGCCGCGGCCCTGCATTTCCAGCAGGCGGTGCGCTATATCCCGAGTCTTGAGGAATCCATGTGGCTCACCCCCAAACGGCACCCCTTCCATATGCAAACACGCATGGGCGCCGATGCGGATGGCAAACTCACCGGCATTGAGATGGAGATGATCGTCGAAAACGGCGCCTACATGTCCATCGGCCCGAACATCATCGAAAGGGCCCTGGCAATGCTGAGCAGCGGTTACCACATTCCCACTGTGGAAGTCGACGCCAAACTGGTTTACACCAACGATGCCTGGGGCGGCGCGGCCCGCGGTGCAGGGCCCCCCCAGGCCAATTTCGCGGTGGAGTCCTGCATGAACCTTCTGGCGGCCAAATTGGGCATGGATCCCTATGAATTCCGGCGCATCAACACGCTGCAAAAGGGGCAGACCACCTCCAACGGCCAGGAGGCTGATGAATGGGCCTTCAGCGGCTGCCTCAATCGCCTCGAACCCCACTATCAAAAGGCCAAAAAGGCAGCCGCAGCGCACAAATCCGGCACGATCAGGCGGGGTGTGGGCCTTGCCGGTTCCAGCTTTGGGGTCGGCGAACCCGGCGATGTCTCGCATGTGGCCGTTGAAATCGATCCCGACGGCGGACTGTCGATCTACGGGTCCGTCGCCGATCCGGGAGAAGGCAACGACGCCATGTTGACCCAACTTGGCGCGCATCTGATGGATCTGCCCATGGAAAAAATCCGCCTGATTACCCGTGATACGGAAACGACGCCGGATTCGGGCGTTTCCGCCGGATCCAGGCAAACCTATATGTCGGGCCAGGCCCTGGTCAAGGCCGTCGATGCCCTCAAAGCGGCCATGGCAGAGACCGGCGCCAACACCCGCGAGGAGCTTGAAAAAGCCGGCAAGCCCGCCCGCTACATGGGCATCAACACCATGTCCCACACCGGCATGGATCTTAAAACCGGTCAAGGCAAGGTCTGGGATGCATACTGCCATGGGGTTCAGATGGCCGAGGTGGCCGTCAACACGGAAACCGGTGAGGTAAACGTGGTGAAGATGACCGCCGTGGTCGACCCGGGCAAAATCATCAATCCCCTGGCCGTGACCTGTCAGATCGAAGGCGGCATGGACATGGGGGCGGGCATGGCGCTGCGCGAGGAGTATGTTCACGGAGAAACGGTCGATTGGAACTCCTACAAATTCCCAAGAGCGACCAACGCGTTCGAGATGGAAACGATCCTTTTGGAAACGCCGCGTGACCATGGACCGCTGGGCGCCATCGGCGTCGGCGAATTTACCTTGGTCCCCACGCACCCGGCCATCATCAACGCCATTGAGGACGCCATCGGCGTCCGGCTATACAGCATGCCGGCAATGCCGGACAGGGTTCTGGCAGCACTGAAATCCACCAATGGCTGATTTTAATGGTTCTCTCGATAAACAGCAGCGGTCCCAAGCGAATCGTCAAGCGCATTGACGGCCGGGACATCGTTTTCGACAGGGACGGCTACCTGCTCGACCCCCTTCTGTGGTCTGAAGCGGTGGCCCTGTTCCTGGCGCGCGAGGCGGGCCTCGAAACCTTGAGTGAAGCGCATTGGTGGGTGCTGCGATTTGTACGGAACTACTATCTGGAAGAAGGCAAGGAACCCATCAACCACAGAATCAAACTGGGCACCGGCATGAGCATTCAAGAGATCCAAGCGCTCTTTCCGGACGGCATGGCCCGCGGGGTAAAGCGCCTGGCGGGCCTGCCCAAACCAAAAGGATGTGGCGGATAGGTAGAAAATGCGCAGCCGAGGCTGAGAATATAGCCTTTGTCACCGGCCACAAATCCAGTCGGGGGGGGGGAATTGGCGTCAATACTGCGGATTACAGCTCTTCCGGCGTAAAGGCAATCACGTCATCGATGGACGCCGTGTTGCAGAAAAGCATGACCAGCCGGTCAACCCCCAGCGCGTTTCCGGCGGCAGGCGGCATGGCGGCCAGGGCGTTTAAAAATGGCTCGGCAACGGGATAAACAGGTTTTCCGGCGGCTTCACGGGCGCGGTTTTCGTTTTCAAAGCGGGTGCGTTGCTCATCCGGATCGGTGAGTTCACTAAAGGCGTTGCACAGCTCCATGCCGGCCATGTAAAGTTCGAAACGTTCGGCCACCATGGGGTTTCCTGGCTTGAGCCGGGCCAGGGCGCCGCAGGCCGCCGGATAATCGTAAAGAAACAGCGGCCGCTTCCGGCCGAGGCGGGGTTCGATCTCAAGGCCCATCAGTTCGTCAAAGCAGCCTTGCGCAAGGGCCGCTGCGGCGCTCATTCCGGTAAACCGCCGGAAGGCGTCGTCGACGGTCAGGCGATCCCAGGGCAAAGTGAGGTCAACCGTGCATCCCTGGTAGTCAAGCCGCCGGCCGCGAGCCAGCCGCTCGGCCACAAAGGCGATCAACTGTTCACACTGGACCATCATGTCACGATAGTCCCCACCCGCCGCATACCACTCCAGAAGCGTCATTTCCGGCACATGGCGCCCGCCGCGCTCCCCCCGGCGGAAGCAGCGACAAATCTGAAATATCTTTCCGTACCCGGCGGCCAGGAGCCGTTTCATGCACAGCTCGGGCGATGGATGCAGGTACCAGTCGCCGGCGGCCTGGGCATCGATATGGGCTTCCGGCGCCGGTGCCGGAATCCGCACCGGCGTCTCCACTTCCAGAAACCCCTGGTCATGGAAAAAACGGCGCACGGCGGCAATGATTCGCGCCCGCTGATCGAGGTTCTCCCGGATGACGATCTGACGTGAAAAAAAAGAGGGCTGATCGTCCATGAAGCTCACGCCGGTTTGACCTTCTCCTTCATCACGTCGGCGGCCCGATCCTGCAAATAAACTTTGTCGTAAGCGTCGGCGTCGGCCTCTTCATACCAGGCGAGTCCCTGGTCGTGGCAATCCTGGCAGGCGTTGCGGGGTATGTGAATCGCAAGGATGTGCTTGCGCTCCTGAGCCTCGGAGTCAATCCTCAGGGCGCCGCCACACGCCTCGCAGACCCGCAGCGTTTCATGCTGGCGCTCGTAGATATTGTCCGTATCGTAGAAAATCTTACGGTCACGCTCTATGAAACGGTTGTCACCCCGGGCCATCTCACCCAGCTGGCGGCGCTTGTACCAGTTTTCCAGCACCTTTTTGCAGACTTTCTCCACCCAGCGGTTCACTTCCGGGCTCTGACGGATCCGTTCGGGGTTGTAATCGGGCTCTTTCAGGTGGCTGTAGTCCATGCCGGCCATGGCCAGAATAATGCCGGCGTTGACATACGGCAAGGCACCCTCAATGGCATACCCGCCTTCCAATACGGCAATGTCGGGTTTGAGCAGCGTAGTGAGTTCGGCATACCCTTGGGCCGAGAAATTCATATTGGTAATGGGATCCGAATAGTGGTTGTCCTGGCCGGCGGAATTGACGATGATCTCTGGCTTGAAATCTTCCAGGATCGGCAGCACCGCTTCCCGGATGACATGCAGGATCCCGTCCTCGGAAGTGTTGGGTGGCAATGGGATATTGATCGTCGAACCCACGGCGTTGGGGCCGCCCATCTCGCTCAGAAAGCCCGAGCCGGGGTAAAGGGTACGGCCATCCTGATGGATGGAGATAAACAGGGTGTCGGGATCGTGCCAGTAAATATCCTGGGTGCCGTCCCCATGGTGGCAGTCGGTATCGACAATGGCCACCCGGTTGACGCCATACGCCTTGCGGATATATTCGATCATGATGGCTTCAATGTTGACATTGCAAAAGCCCCTGGCCCCGTGCACCACCCGGTTGGCGTGGTGGCCCGGCGGCCGTACCAGGGCAAATCCGCAATCCACCTGCTTGTCCATAACCGCCATGGCGATGGTCTTGGCGCCGCCGGCACTGATGAAGTGGGACTCGGTCATGACGGCCCACAAGTCCGGTACACAGAAGTGGACCCGCTGGACATCCTTTTTGGTCACCAGATCGGGTTTGTACTCAATGATCCCCTCAATATCGAGGATGCCTTCCTCAAACACCTGGTCCTGGGTGTACAGGAGGCGTTCTTCGCGCTCCGGGTGGGTGGGGCTGATGGCCCAGTCGAAAGCGGGAAAAAAGACCAGACCGGTTTTATTTCTGGCACGCAGCATGGCAGACTCCGATGCTTGACATGAATTGACTTGAAAACGATTGGCCTTAAAACAGGCACGCGGCTTCCGGCAACGTGCAATACCGCATCAACATCTACACGAAATGGTCGCCCATTATCTTCTCGGCGATGGGATCGTATCCGTGGATCAGTCCGGGCTTGACCTGGGCCATGACCCGGATGTTTTTGCCGGAAGTAAAAAAACCCCGGACCATATTGAACTCCATCGCCTCGACCACCTCCAGTTCGAGATGGTCGGCATTGGCACCCCGGGCAATGGCTTTCTTGCGCAACAGGTCGAGGGCCATTGCCGTGGCATCCGCCTTGCTGTAACTTGAAGGGATGGTCTTGGTAAAACTTTCTTCCGGCGCCGTGGCGATCTCTCTCTCGGTATCGGCAAACAGGGTCACATCACAGGTGGTCCGTGCCAATCCGGCACCGATGGCATTGGCCACTTTCCAGCGCGGTACGACTTCCACCGGACAGTCCCCCAGACGCTCGAGGCCCTTGGCAAACCAGGGCGCCGGTCCTCCCAGCACCATGATGTGACGGGGCTGCAGGCGGCTACCCTCCCACAGTTCGTGAACCGTGTAAACCGGTTTGGCATTGATGCGCTCCACCATGGCGCCGGCTTCATCCAGAATGGTCTGGCAGGCTTTGTCATAAATCTGCTGCGCCGCCGTCTCGACATCAATGCCCAATTCGTCGGCCAGCGCCTGAATCCCTTCGCGGGATTTTTCCAGGTCGCCCCCCTCGCCAACGCCGAGAATGAACATGGCATCCGTGGGCGTGGGCACCGGGCCGCCATAGGCCATGGCCACGCCCAGCCGGTCGGGACCGATGTGGATCTGACCGTCCACCACGCGAACGACACTGTCACCGCCGACACCGATGGAAATCGTGTCCAGTGAACGGATCAGGGTTTTGTGTTCACCGATCTTGATGCCCATGGGGTCCAGCAGGGGAACGCCGTTGACCAATACCGCCATGTCCGTGGTGGTCCCGCCGATGTCCATTGCCAGGCAGGTGTCACTTTGCGGGGCGAAGGCCACGGTGCCCATGACGCTGGCCGCCGGACCGGAAAGCACCGTCTGGGCCGGATGATCGATGGAGGCATCGAAACGCATGTTGCCGCCATCGGGTTTCAGAATGCGGATCGGCAAATTTAGTCCCTTCTGAGCCAGGGAATTGACCACCGCCTCGAAAAATTCCTTATGAATCGGATAAACCGACGCATTCAGGAACGTGGTGGCGATCCGCCGCGGAAAGTTGAGTGCACCGGCAATACGGTGCCCCAGAAATACCTTTTCAAACCGTTCACCGAGCGCCTCCTGGATGGCCAGTTCGTGGACCGGGTTGCGCACGGAAAACTTGGAGACCACCCCCACATAGCGGATTCCTTTCTGTTCCAGGGTGTCGGCCACCTTGAGAACCTCGTCGGCGTCGACAGCGGCGATTTCCCGCCCCCGGTGATCGATTCCGCCACTGACCACATGGTAGTGGGGACCGGTTCGGAACAATTCCGGATCCATGCCCGGTCCGGCGGAAATGATCATTCCCACATCGGGCATACGTTGCTGGACAATGCGATTGGTGGCCAGGGTGGTGGAAAGCACCACCCGCTTGATACACTGGGGATCAATGCCGTCGGTAATCTTTTCCAGGCCGCTGAGAACGGTGGTGAACAGGTCTGCAGGGTTGGTCGACACCTTGTTCTGGCGCACCAGCCCTTCTTGCCCCAGAAGAACCACATCCGTATGGGTACCGCCTACATCCAAGCCGATGATCATGGTGCCATCCTGATAGTGGTGTTATTGTCGTGAAGAGGAAGATTCACGGTACCCAAAAACAGGGCCCATGTCAACAATACACCCGGCTCGCGCCGGGGTGACCGCATGTAACTCAGGTTTATCGAAATCGGGATCGAAATCGGAATCGACGATGTATATTGGAATCACTGGTTGACAAAAGGGCAATAGACGGTTCCCGGTTTTCCAGTTTCCCATGTCGATAGACACCCAGTCTGCATGTCTCCGTCCCATTTCTTTTTCGATTTCGATAGCGATCCCGATTTCGATTTGGATCATAGTAACGATCCGTACGCGATCACCCTTTAGGGCACGTCACATACCAAGGTTACATGCGATTGCCCTCGCAAATCAACAAAATAGGGTTGACTATCCGTGAAAAACTGGGATAAACGTCCAAGTTTATGCAAAAAAGTACGCAGGTTGAACACCTCCGGCCGGTCGCCGGAGGGATGTCAGCCCCCGAGAGGAAATTGACGGATGAGCCAGACCACCAACCAGAAAAATATCCAGCTGATCAGAGGCTTCAAGGATATCCTGCCCGGTGAAACCGAACTGTGGCAGAAGATTGAACGCACCGCCATATCCCTGTTCGAGGATTTCGGTTTCCGGGAGATCCGCATACCGATCATGGAAAAGACCGAGCTGTTCGCCCGCAGCATCGGCGAAGATACGGACATTGTCGAAAAGGAGATGTACACCTTCGCCGACCGGCGGGGTGACATGCTGACCCTGCGGCCCGAAGCCACGGCATCCATCTGCCGGGCTTACATCCAGCACAAGATGGCCGCCCAGGACCCGGTGCGCAAATTCTATACCATCGGCCCCATGTTCCGCCGGGAAAGGCCCCAGAAAGGCCGCTACCGGCAGTTCTACCAGATCGACGCGGAAATCTTCGGGGTGGCCGCGCCATATGCCGATATCGAGCTGATTTTTATGCTGCGCACCCTTTTCGACCGTTTGGATGTCACCGACACCACGGCGCACATCAACTCCCTGGGCTGCCCGGCCTGCCGGCCCCGTTTCAAGGCGGCCCTGGCTCAGCTGCTGTCGGAGGCGGCCCCCAAACTGTGCAGCGACTGTAATCGCCGCAAGGAGCGCAATCCCCTGCGGGTCTTGGACTGTAAGGTTCCCGGCTGCCGCGAGGCCATGGCCGGAGCCCCCTCCATCCTCGACTACCTGTGCGCGGACTGTCGGGCCCACTTCGCCACCGTCACCGACACGTTGTCACGCCTGGGTGTGCCCTTCGAGATCGACAAACAGCTGGTACGCGGCCTGGATTACTACACCCGCACGGCCTTTGAAATCCAGACCGGCGCCCTGGGCGCCCAGAGTGCCGTGGCCGGCGGCGGCCGTTACGATGGTCTGGTGGAATCGCTGGGCGGTCCGGCAACCCCGGCCATCGGTTTTGCCATCGGCTTTGACCGCCTGGCGGAAATCATCGCCGCCGGCGCACCGGTGACGACGCGTCCACCCGACCTGTTTATCGCCGCCCTGGGGGAAACCGCCCGCCAGCAGGCCTTTGAATGGTCCGTGGCACTGGGGGTGGCCGGCATCGGTGTCAGCATGGTCTATGCGGATAAAAGTCTCAAGGCCCAGATGAAACAGGCCAACCGGCAAAATGCCGGCCGGGTGCTGATCGTGGGCGAAAGCGAGCTGGCCGCCGGCACCGTGGTCCTGCGCGACATGGCGTCCAAAAGCCAGCAGGAGATCCCCGTGAAGGGGCTCATCGACCATTTGGTCAAGGCCCTGTGCTGAACCGTGAATGTTGAATGATGAATTTTTAATTTTGAATGAAGGCCTTCCATCATTGCTGCTGTATGGAACAGTGGGCAGCCGCGTACCATTCAAAATTCATCATTAAAAATCAAAAATTGCTTTTTCTATAAGGAGTATTGCATTGGCTGACATCCTTGGTGAAATGAGAAGAACCCATCACTGCAACGCCCTTGGCGCCAAAGACATGGGGAAGGAAGTCGTCCTGATGGGCTGGGTCCTCAGGCGACGGGACCACGGCGGCGTGATTTTTATCGACCTGCGCGACCGCGAGGGCATTACCCAGGTGGTTTTCAACCCGGAAATCAATCCTGACGTTCATGCCAAGGCCCATGTCATCCGCAACGAGTTTGTCCTCGGTGTGCGCGGCAAGGTGGAGCCCCGGCCCGACGGCATGGTCAACCCCAAGCTGGTCACCGGTGAAATCGAGGTACTGGTAAGCGAGTTGAAAATTCTCAACCCGGCCAAGACACCGCCCTTCATGATCGAGGACAATGTGGACGTCTCCGAGGTGTTGCGCCTGAAGAACCGGCACCTGGACCTTAGGCGGCCGCCGCTGCAGCGCAACATCATTACCCGCCACCGCACCGGCGCGGCGGCGCGGCGATTTCTCAACGACAACGGCTTTTTGGACATCGAGACGCCCGTGCTCACCAAAAGCACGCCCGAAGGGGCCCGGGACTACCTGGTGCCCAGCCGCGTGAACCCCGGCCAGTTCTATGCCCTGCCCCAGTCGCCGCAGCTGTTCAAGCAGCTGCTGATGGTCTCCGGATTCGACCGCTACTACCAGATCGTGCGCTGCTTCCGCGACGAAGACCTGCGGGCCGACCGCCAGCCGGAGTTCACCCAGATCGATATGGAGATGTCCTTCGTGGGTGAGGAAGATCTCATGGCCATCAGCGAGGGCATGATGAGCAGCATCTTCAGCGAGGTCATGGGGCAGTCCCTGAACACGCCGTTTCCCCGGCTCACCTGGACCGAGGCCATGGACCGCTACGGCCTGGACAAACCCGACACCCGCTTTGACCTGGAGCTGAAGGATGTCTCCGACATCGTGGAGAAATCCGGATTCAAGGTATTTGCCAGCGTGGTCAAAAAGGGCGGGATCGTCAAGGCCCTCAACGCCAAGGGCTGCATCGATTTTTCGCGCAAGGAGATCGACGACCTGACCGCCTTCGTCGCCGTTTACCGCGCCAAGGGGCTGGCCTGGATCAAGGTGCGCGAGGATGCCTGGCAGTCGCCCATCGCCAAGTTCTTCACCGATGCGGAAAAAGCCGCACTGGCCGAACGGATCGACATGCAGCCCGGCGACCTGATCTTTTTCGTCGCCGACCAGCCCAAGGTGACCAACGAGGCCCTGGGTCACCTGCGCAACCACCTGGGCAAACGTCTGGGCCTGATCGACGACAGCCGTTTCAACTTCGTCTGGGTGACCCACTTTCCCATGTTCGAGTACGACGAGACCGAAAAACGCTATCAGGCCCTGCACCACCCCTTCACCGCGCCGCTGGAGGAGGACTACGACAAGTTGGAGTCCGATCCCCTGGCGGTTCGTTCGCGGGCTTATGATCTGGTGCTTAACGGATTTGAGGTGGGCGGCGGCAGTATCCGTATCCACGACATGGAACTCCAGCAGCGGGTCTTCGCCGCCCTGGGCATGGGGCCTGCGACCTATCAGGAGAAATTCGGTTTCCTGCTGGACGCCCTGGAATCCGGTGCCCCGCCCCACGGCGGAATCGCCTTCGGATTCGACCGGCTGGTCATGCTGCTGTGCGGCGAGTCGTCCATCCGCGACGTGATCGCCTTTCCCAAAACCCAGAAGGCGGCCTGCCTGCTGACCAATGCGCCCTCGGAGGCGGCCAAGGCCCAGCTGGACGAACTCTCGCTCAAGCTGAAACTCACCGTCACCGAAGGCCAGGAAAAAAGCGACGGCAACGGCTGATGCAAAGGCCAATACGACACCGGTGCAGGGCAGGAAAGGTGCAGGGCTGTCCCCCCGTTGCCTGTCCCGTCAGCACTGGCGGGGCCAACGCATTCGTTATAAAGGAATTATCGCAACGCCCGAAGGTAGCCTCAGCCTTTGGGCGTTGTTGTTTTTGGAAACATCCAATCGTTGATCTTGAACGCGATTAGCCGCAAAGCAGGAGAGCCCATGACCCAGCCTAACGAAGTTCCCGTCAGCGACCTGCGCTGTCTGTGCGACCCATCCCTGTTCGATTTCGAAACCACCGCCGACATTCCGCCACTCGATCAGGTGATCGGCCAGGAACGCGCCGTGCGGGCGATCACTTTCGGCCTTGAGATGAAAAGTGCCGGCTACCACATTTTCGTGACCGGACCGGAAGGCACCGGCAAAACCACGATCGTTCAGGAGATCGTCGGCAAAGCGGCCCGGCAGCTGTCCACCCCGCCGGACTGGTGCATGGTCAACAATTTCAAAGATGCGTATCGGCCCCGGGCCATTGCGGTGAGCCCCGGTCAGGCCACCCGCTTTGCCAAGAGCCTGGGCCGGCTGGTGGCCGATCTGAAGATCCGCCTGCCCAAGGAGTTCCAGGCAGACCCGTTTCGCCAGAAGGTGGTTGAAATCCAGGAACGCTATGGGGAAGAGAAACAATCCTATTTCGACCAGTTGGACCGGTCGGCCGGAGAAAAACAGCTGAAGGTCGAAAAGATCCCCTCCGGCTACCAGACCATCCCCATGAACGGGGATGCGCCTTACAGCCAGGAGGAGTTCGAAAAGCTTCCCGACAAGGACCAACGCGCCATCGAAAAGACCGTACAGACATTTCAGGAAGAGATTCAGACCGCCCTGCGGGAAGTCAACCGGATCAACCACACCCAACAAAAGGAAATCCAGCAACTGGCCAATGAATTGGCTCTTTTCGTGGTCAGGAACCGGCTGGACCTGATCCGCGAAAACTATCCCGATCAGCCAGAGATTCTCGCCTTTCTCGATGAAATCCAGGCCGACATGGTGGAGAATGTGGCCCTGTTCCTGCCCCGCCAGGCGAATGGGGATGATGAAAACGAAACACCGGCCAACGGTAACGGCCTCTCCCTGAACCGCTACCGGGTTAACGTCCTGGAGGATCGTTCGGGGATGCAGGGCGCACCGGTGGTATTCGAGCCCAACCCCACCTATGCCAACGTTTTCGGCCACATCGACAAAAAGGCCTTTATGGGCACACTGGTCACCGACTTTACCATGGTGCAGGCCGGCGCCCTGCTGCAGGCCAACGGCGGGTTTCTGATCCTCGAAGTGGAGACGGTGCTGGCCCACCCCCAGGTATGGGAATCCCTCAAACGGGCCTTGCAGAACAAAATGCTCTGCATCGAGGATATGGCCCAGGACATGGGCCTGGGCACCGCATCGTTACGGCCGGCACCGTTACCCCTGGATGTAAAAGTGATCCTGCTCGGCGGATACGAACCGTTTCAGGTGCTGCAGAATTACGACGCCAAATTCAACAAAATCTTCCGCGTGCGAGCGGATTTCGACTACGAGGTCGTACGCACCGACGAAACCATTCGCCTGTATGCTCAGTTTATCGCCCGGGTCTGCAAAAACGAAGGACTGCTGCCCTTCAGTGCCAACGGGGTCGCCGCGGTGGTGGAGTATGGCGAGAAGGCCATTGACAGCCAGCGCAAACTCTCCCTGCGCTTTGGCGCCGTCACCGGTGTGATCAAGGAGGCGGACTACTGGGCCAGAAAGGAGGCCGCCGACCGGGTTACCGAGGCCCACGTGTTCAAGGCCTTCAGCGAGTATCGGTTCCGCTACAATCTCTACGAGGAAAAGATCCACGAAAGTTACGTGGACGGCACCATCATGATTGATGTGGCCGGCGAAGCGGTGGGCCAGGTCAACGCCCTGGCGGTCTACCAGATCGGTGAAATCGCCTTTGGCCGACCATCGCGAATTACCGCGGAGACCTTCATGGGACGTCCCGGTATCGTCAACATCGAGCGGGAATCCAAGCTCTCGGGCAAGAGTCACGACAAGGGCGTGCTGATTCTCTCGGGTTATCTGGGCCGCACCTTTGCCCGGCGCTATCCGCTGAGCCTGGCCATCAGCCTCACCTTCGAGCAGAGCTACAGCGGCATCGACGGCGACAGTGCCTCGTCCACCGAATTATACGCCATCCTCTCCAGCCTGTCGGGCCTGCCCATCCGCCAGGGCATTGCGGTAACCGGCTCGGTCAACCAGAAAGGTCAGATCCAGGCCATTGGCGGGGTCAACCAGAAAATCGAGGGTTTCTTCGACGTCTGTCAAAGCAAAGGACTAACCGGGGACCAGGGGGTGATGATTCCGTCGGCCAATGTCAAGAACCTGATGCTCAAAAAAAGCGTGATCGATGCGGTGGCGGCGAACCGATTCAGAATCTGGCAGGTTTCCACAGTCGAGGCGGGCATTGAAATTCTCACCGGCCAATCGGCCGGCACTCCCGACAGCCATGGTAACTACCCCCCCGAGACGGTTTACGGCAAGGTTCAGCAGCAGCTGACGACCTATCTGAAACAGAGCCTTAAACTGAAAAAACAGTACGCATCGAAAAAATGAGAGCATCCACACCAACCCCACGGGAAACGGCTTCGTTGATGAAAACCGGCGAGCCCATAAACTTCAGCGGGCGGATCATTACCGACATCAGGAAGCGGTCTTACAATGGAATCGGTTTCTACCCGCTGCTGGTCTTCGTGACCCTTTATACGGACGACTTTTACCGCCGTCACATGGACATTGTCATCCATTTCGGGACAATGATCGCCGGCATCTGCCTCTTCCGCCTGGCCCATCTCGCCGTTTTCCGATGGGCCAAGGAATTCGACGAGCGACTGAACACTTACGTTTTTTTTACCAGTGTGGGACTGACATCGCTGATCTGGGGGGTCTGGTATGCCATCGTCATGGGCTTGCAAGGCGAGCATAACACCAAACTGATCATGGCCATCTGCACGATCGGACTCTGTGCCGGCGGGTCGGTCGCCTTCGTGCCCAGCATGCACTTGGCCATTTTTTTCAATCTTTCCATGCTGGTACCGGCCATCGTCCGTATGTTGATCCACAAGGCCAACCTGCCGATGGCCGCGTTAACTCTGATATTCTGCGTCTATCTGACCCTGCTCGCCTATCGGAGCAACCGAGAATACCGGCAGGCACTGGATAACGAGCAGGAACTGCTGAAAAAATCGGAAGCCCTCGTCCGGCTGAGTCGCCTGGACGGTCTCACCAGCCTCTTCAACCGTCGCTATTTCAACGAACGGTTCGAGCAGGAGTGGAAGCAGGCCACCCGCCTCGGCTCGCCATTGACCCTCATGATTGCCGACATTGACCATTTCAAACGCATCAATGACCGGTACGGGCACCAGGCCGGCGATGAATACCTGAAACTGACGGCGGATATCTTCAGAGAGGTCTTCAAACGCGGAACCGATCTGGTCGCCCGGTATGGCGGCGAGGAGTTCGTGATTCTGCTCCCCAATACCGATACCGACACGGCCATCCGGATGGCCGAGACACTGCGCCAGCGCATGGCCGATATCTGCCTGGTCCACCAGAAGCGCCGGATCACCGCCACCATCAGTATCGGTATCGCCACCACCACCCCCTTGCCCCATGCAGCGGCTGACCGCTTGATCGCCAAAGCCGACAACGCCCTGTACAAAGCCAAGCACAAGGGGCGCAACCGGGCCGTGGTTTTCTCATCTTCGCCGGCCATTGCGGAGTCGGATCGGCCGGGGTGAAGTTAGGCTGGTGGAAAGAAATAATTCCCCCATCCTGCTTGTCCTTGTGCCCGTCTACCGCGTTGCCGCCACAGGCACATATTCTCGATATGTACCGGTGGCGGCGCCTTGTAGACGACCACAAATCCGGCGCGATCTGGGGGAATTATTTCTTTCCGCCAGCCTTACGTTAGAAATCGTATTCAAGGTATCGGCCTAACACTTCAACCATGAGGATCTATCATGCCGCAAACCGCCAATCGTCTGACCCATTTCACCGAATCGGTCATTCGCGAAATGACCCGCGTGGCCAACCAGTACGACGCCATCAACCTTTCCCAGGGATTTCCCGACGCGGACCCGCCCCCGGAGGTGCTGGCGGCCGGTAAACGCGCCATGGAGAAAGGGCCTCACCAATACGCGATCACCTGGGGCGCCCCCGGCTTTCGCGAGGCCCTGGCCAGAAAGCAGCAGCACTGGATGGGCATCGACCTCGACCCCGATACGCACGTGGTGGTCACCTGCGGCAGCACCGAGGCGATGATGACCGCCATGATGACCGCCTGCAACCCCGGGGACAAGGTGGTGATCTTCTCCCCCTACTACGAGAATTACGGCGCCGACACCATCCTCAGCGGGGCCGTGCCCATCTATGTCCCCCTGCATCCACCGAGGTTCGATTTCGATCCTGCCGAACTGCGCGCCGCCTTCGAGCAGAACCCCAAGGCCATCGTCCTGTGCAACCCGTCCAATCCGTCGGGAAAAGTATTCACCCGGGAAGAGCTCGACACCATCGCGGATCTGGCCAAGGAATTCGACGCCTTCGTGATCACCGACGAGGTCTACGAGCATATCGTTTACGCGCCTCACCGGCACCACTACATGGCCGCCCTACCGGAAATGTTCGAGCGCACCATTTCCTGCAGTTCCCTTTCCAAGACCTACAACATGACCGGCTGGCGGCTGGGCTACGTGATTGGCCCGGAAGCGGTGATCGCCGGCGCGCGCAAGGTGCACGACTTTCTCACCGTCGGCGCCGCCGCTCCCCTGCAGGAAGCCGCCGTCACCGCCCTGGACCTGCCCTTGAGCTACTATGACAGGCTTGCCGCCGACTATACCCGCAAACGCGACACGTTCCTCGGCTACCTGGACGAAGCCGGTCTCAGTTACACCCGTCCCCAGGGGGCCTATTATGTCATGGTGGACTGCTCGGAGTTCGGCGTGACCGACGACAATGAATTCTGCCGCTGGATGGCAAAAAAGGTAGGCGTGGCTGCCGTACCCGGATCCAGTTTTTTCCACGAACCGGTCAACCATCTGATCCGGCTGCACTTCTCACGCTCCGAGCAGATTCTGGCTGAAACCGGTCTGCGGCTGAAAAAACTGAAGTCGCTGGTATCGGTATAGGGCACAGTTCACTCGGCCGGTTCTTCCGCCGCCCGGTGTTCTTTTTCTCTTCTGCGCAGCACATATCCGGTATCGGGCAGGATGCCCTGAAACGCATGCCCGTATATTTCCCAGACGGTCACGAACAGGGCCGCCACGATGGGACCGATGATCACGCCCACCATGCCGAACATGAAAATGCCCCCCATGGTGCCGAAGAAAATCATCAGTTCGTGCATCTGGGTGTCCTTACCCACCAGAATCGGCCGCAGCAGGTTGTCCAGGCTGCCGACCACCAAACCGCAGAAGATGGCCAGGCCCACGCCTTTGGCGATGGCGCCGTTAAACCCCAGAATCACGGCTGCCGGCACCCAGACGACCGCCGTGCCCACGCTGGGAATAATGGAAAGCACCACCATGATAACACCCCAGAACGCTGAACTGGGTATCCCCAGCACCCAGAACGCCGCCCCGGCCAGGCCGCCCTGCAGGATGCCGATTACCGCCGTGCCCTTGAGGGTTGCCCGGGTAACCGAGGTAAACCGGTCGAGCATCTGCTGTTCGTCACGGTCCTCCAGGGGGAGGTAATAGAGGATCTTCTCCAGCAGTTTCTCGCCGTCCATGAGAAAAAAATACATGGTGTAGAGCCAGGTAAAAAGCATAAACAGGAAGTTGACCGCCCCCATGGTGGCCGACGAGAGATTGTTGATCAGAAACTGACTGATCCTGCCAACCATCTCGCCGGCCTTACGCAGAATCAACTCGCTGTGGGGCATGATATGCTCGTAGTAGGGCAGTCTCTCCAGATAGTCGGAAAGCATGTTGGGCTGCTCGATCTGCGCCCTGACCCAGGGCGTAACCGACTGGCCGACCTTGATGGCCTGCCCGGTCACCACGCCCGTCAGGATGGTCAGGGGAATCAGCACCACGAAAATGATCAGGAGCAAGGTCAATACCGAAGCCAGGCTGCGCCGCCCGCCCAGCCAGCGCTCCAGGCGGTAATAGATAGGGCGGGTCAGGGCGGCAAAGATCCCGGCCATGAAGATCGCCATCAGAAACGCACGGATCATCGAAAGGAAAACGGCCGAAATGAACACAACCAGTAAGATTACCACGAATTTATTGACCTTGTCGTCATGCATATCGGGCAGGCTCCACAAGGGTTGGGGGGGATTAGTAAATCGGTACATACAGATATTTCTATCTATTCCATGATTGAATAAATGGGGCGTACTCCGTATCGGGATGAAGATCTTCCCTGACCGGTGAGAAAATTTCGATGATCACCGAATCCCGTATGGCGTAATTTGCGTGTTTGGCGTTACATGGAATACACCAACTGTCCCCTGGATTGCAATTATAGACCTGATCGTTAATGGTCAGCCTGGTTTTACCGGTAACCAAATACCCGGTCTGCTCTTGAGGATGTTGGTGAGTCGGAATTCGAGTCCCCTTTTTCATTTTCAACTCTTCCATCAATGTATTCTCACCGTAAACAAGAATTTTTTGTTTAATCCCTTCTATGGTTGATCGGTAACCGTCACTGCTATTTTTATTGTACATTGGCGTTCTCCTTAAAAATATCGGGCAAATTGTCCATTTCCGGATGGGCAATACTTATTCGAAAACGATACAGATATATTAACCAACAGGGTCGTAGTTTCAATTTTCAACCTGGCATGCGCCTGGTGAAAATTCGTGCATTTCAGTTCAAGCTGGTATATTCTATTAGACAGCTTTATTGTATGGAATAGCCAATCATCGGTTATTTTCCCTCCACCGGCAAGATCCACAGTTTCATATCAAACTCTATGTTAAATAAAAGGATAACGACCATGGCGATGTTCACCAAAAAAGATGGCAAACGGAAATTTTTGTTCATTTTCCCCGTGATTGTGGCTGCAATTGTCGGCGCCGCCAGCACGGTTCAAAGCGGTTGGCTGGAAAAAGGCACCAGCTTTCTATCAACGATCACGGGAAAGGACGGTACTAGCGCCCTTTCAAACGAGGATATCGCTGCCGGGTTGAAAGAGGCCCTGCACATCGGCACGGAAAATGTGGTTGCGCAGTTGGGCAAAACCGATGGGTTCAATGCCGACAGCGCCATCCATATCCCCCTGCCCGAAACGTTCGACACCATCCGATCGGCACTGGCCACCGTGGGCATGTCGGAAACTCTGGACGATCTTGAACTCAAGCTCAACCGGGCAGCTGAACTGGCCACCCCCAAAGCCAAATCCCTTTTCTGGGATACCATCTCGGCTATGACGTTCCAGGATGTCAAAAACATCTACAACGGTGCCGATGATGCGGCCACACGCTATTTCGAAAGCAAGATGACCCCGGCCCTGACCCAGGAGATGCAGCCGATCGTTTCCGACAGCCTCTCACAGGTGGGTGCCATCCAGACCTACGATCAGATCATGGGCAAGTATAGCAGTCTGCCGTTTGTCCCGGACGTCAAGGCTGACCTGACCACGCATGTTATCGAAAAAGGCCTCGAGGGCATATTTTACTACATGGCCAAGGAAGAAGCGGCCATCCGTGAGGATCCGGTACGCCAGACAACGGATCTGCTAAAACGGGTTTTCGGTACAAAGTAGACGGTTAAACCGAAAACCGGTATGGGATGGCAGGATGGTGCCGGTAGCCTTCCAGTTCAAAATCATCCAGGGTGACCCAGGTTTCCAGATCAGATAGGGATTTGATGTCCGGATTGATCTTCAATTTGGGCAACGGATACGGCGTGCGCTGGAGCTGGATGGTTTTCAACTGGTCCAGCTGGTCCTCATAAACGTGTGCATTGACGATTTTATGAAACGCCTTGGCCGGCCGATTGCCGGTGATCCGGGCGATGATCATCAACAGCCAGCCCACCTGGACCTGGTTGAACCCGTGCCCCAGGGGCAAATCGTCCGAACGCTGGTAACTGGTCAGGTACAACCGGTCTCCCAGCAGGCTGAAGGTGTGAGTGTGCATGCAGGCGGCCAGACAGGCCCGGTCCAACTCCCCCGGGTTGTAGAAAGTCATGATTTCACGTCGATCATCGATTCCCCGGGACAGGTGATCGACAATTTTGCGCAACTGATCGATCTCCTTGCCCTCGGGATTGCGCCAGCCGCGCCCCTGCACCCCGTAACAGCGCCCCATGTCATCCTCGCCCTGGCGATGGTGGTTGGCCAGCCAGGCGGCATTCTCGTTGGCGTTGGCATTCCATGTGTTGCACCCCAGGGCACGAAACTGTGCCGCACTCTGATAGCCGCGCAAGTAGCCCAGCATTTCGGCAATGGCCGGTTTCCAGAATAGTTTTTTTGTGGTTAGCACCGGCAGGGTACCATCGCTGACGTCGTATTCGAAGTCGGCATTGATTACCGTCAAACACCGTTTTCCCGTACGGGTGTTTTCGACCCAGACCCCTTCGTCGATGACCCGTTGGCAAAGTTTCAGATACGCGTCCATCATTCTCCTCTATACGCCCGTTGTCTTACCTCGCAAAGGTATCCGTGATCGTGGCGATGCCGCATGGGATCATTCTATAGCATTCAAGATGATAGTGGTACAAACACACATGGCCGAATTCATCGGGTTCAGCCAAATCGGGAATGGTGAAACTCTGCAACTGTCCGATTTTCCGGTATGGCGGATAATCGAATGTTTTTACCCGGGAATCAGCAACCAGCACTTCAGGTGACCGTTCAATGAATCGGTCGAGATAGGCGAGGTTTGCCCGGTCGTATAATACGTCCGCGGCCAGAATCAGGTCGAGGGGTTCCGTACACACGGTCCAGTCTCCAATCACCTTAACGGAAACCGAATTCAACCGGCAATTCATCAGCGTAGCCTGCCTCGCCAATGGGTCAATGTCGCTGGCCCAGACTTTCGCAGCGCCTGCCTTTGCTGCGGCGATGGCAACCACGCCGGAGCCGCAGCCAAAGTCCAGCACCCGTTTTCCTGCCACCCATTCGGGATGACTCAACAAAAAACGCACCATGGCCTGCCCGCTAGCCCAGCAGAAAATCCAGTACAGCGGTTCTTCCATCAGGCGCTGAAACTGCTTTTCTCTCATTTTATGTTGGGTATAGTCGCGATTCAGCAAATAGAGCGAAATGGCGTTGCATTGAGGTAAAACCGTGTTTTCGAGGCGAGCCCCCGGTAAAAAAACCGAAAGCCGGTCTGCAATGTTATAAGGAGTCTCTCTCTACTACCTGAGAAGAGAGAAAAAAAGTCAACTTACGCTACCATCAGAGATAAACCCCATGTATCCCTTCTTGAAAATAGGCAGGTAGAATAACCTGCCATCTGGCTTTTCCAGACAATCATCCCCAATCGACAGATAGTCAGGCGGAACTGAGCAGCCCAAACAGCAGGAACCGCCCCATGCCTTGCATCCTTTCCCCCTTTGGGGGGGATAAAAGGGGGGGCATGTGCTATTGATCCGGTGCACATTTATTTTTTCAAATAAAAACGGAGAATAGCCATGCCCCACCCAGTATTGACAATTCTATTGGTTCTGAACAAAATTGCCAAGGAAAATCAGACCGGACCGATCGCCTGCCATTGGTGCAACAACCAAGTCAATATTATCAAATACGGCACCTACGAGCGCTATGGCTTTTCCGGCCAGGAGCAAATCAGGATTCAGCGTTATCTTTGTAAACATGATCAGTGCCGGCGGACATTTTCCATTCTACCGCATCCATTTCTACGAATAACCCGATTGACGTTATGCATGCTTACCGCCTTGATCCAGTTGGTGGATCGACAGCTCGCCACTGCTGAGATATGCCGTCGCCTGTGCCTTACCCGTTCCGTGGTGGATGGATCCATCAAAAAATGGCACGGCCTTTTGGACTGGATCGATCAGGAGGCTAAAACAACGCCGGTCTGGGCACCTTCACCATGCATCGACCCACCGGGGCATTGGTCCGATTTTATCCGCATGTTTGCCATGAAATTTTACCCGAAACGGTACGGTTATGCCTGACCAACAGAATCTATAAATTGTGAATAACCAGTAGATTACGTACATGGGGGCAAACTTTTTATCAAAGGAGGCCCCTTATGCAAGATGATCGGCAAATGGACTTGGCGTTGTGGCGCTACGGGATTATCAGCCCGCTTTTGCACCGCGATGCCAACGATGTTCAGTTGTGTGAAATGCTGGCCGTCGTATCACAAAGCAGCTACATTCATCCCCATGACGGTCGCTATGTTACGCTATCGGCCGAAGCCATTCGAAAGTGGCTGTACCGGTTCAACCATGGCGGGCTCGGTGCGCTTTGCGACAAAGAGCGATCCGACAAAGGCACGCACGATGTGCCGGCACCCCTTGCCAACGAGATGTTTGAACTCCGGCTGGCACATCCCCGCTGGACCCTGTCACTGATGCTTCGGGAACTGGTCGAGCGCCAATTATGGGATGAAACCCGTCCGAGCCGCTCCACGTTGTATCGATTCGCCCGGAATAACAACCTGATGCGCGATCCTCATTTGGCAACCGCCGAAGTGGTTCGTCCGTTTGAATTCGATAAATTCGGTCAGATGTGGATCGGAGACTTCATGCACGGGCCCAAACTGTACGAGGGCAAGAAAAAACGCAAAAGCTACCTGCATGTCATCATCGACGATTGCACCCGCTATGTGGTCAGCGGAAGGTTTTATTCCACGGAATCGACCCAAAGCCTGATCATCGAATTGATGACTGCCATAAGGCGCCATGGTATCCCCCATCGGCTGTATACGGACAATGGGTCGGCATACAACAGCCGCCATTTGAAAATCGTTTGCGCTAACCTGTCCATGCGACAACCCCATACACCTCCCGGGCGTCCCCAGGGCCGTTCCAAAGTGGAGCGATTTTTTCGTACCGTCCGGGACCAGTTCCTCGCCAAACAGCGGTACAAAACGTTCGATGAAATCAACACGGCGTTCACCCTTTATCTGAACGACTATCACCGCCGAATCCACAGTACCCTGGAATGCTCACCCATGCAAAAACGCCTGGGGGTCGATAGCGTTTGCCAACCCGTGCCCGAAGTCGCCGATATCGAATCGTTGTTTCGGCTAAAGCGTCGTTGTCGCGTTTACAACGACGGTACGATTCGTCTGAAAAAAAAGGCTTTCGAAGTGCCCGGATGTCTGCCGGGACAGCGGGTAACCATCTATTACATGCCCTGGGATCTTTCCCGCATTTACTACGGCGATGATCTTAAACCGGCCAAGCCGGTGGACCTTACCGCAAACGCATATCGTTTTGACAACGCCAATTTCGCTCATACCAAGGAGAAAGACAATGACACCGAGTAACCACCAGAGTCTGGCCGAACACTTCGGATGGAAGTTTCATCCATTTGCCGATACCTGGAAAATGGAACAACCGTTCTACAGCCAAAGGGATCAACGAATCGCCGATCAAGGCTTGCAGCTTTTACAGCACGGAAAAAGTTTTGCCGTCAGCGGGCCTTCCGGTGCCGGGAAATCCACCCTGGTTCAGCACCTTTTGGCAAGCCTGGACGCCAATTATTACCACGGACTTTACATCCATTACGGCGGCTTGCAACGAACGGCGCTGCTAAAGACCGTTGGCGAACAACTCGGCGTGGAAACCCAAACCAGGGCCGTGCCCCTCTTGGTAAAATTGCAAAAACACATCGGCATGATGGCTACCGGAAAGCATCCGGTCCATCCGGTGATCCTGATCGACGATGCCCAACTGCTCGAACGGGAATCGCTGATGGACCTTTGTTCCCTGATTGTCTGTCCCCCAAAAAAGGCCGCCGCCGCCTCCTTGATCATCGTCGGTGATGATATGCTCGCCAAGCAGATGACATTGTCGGTGATGACGCCCATTCGCACCCGGTTGACGGTGAACTTTCGCATCGACCCTCTGGACGAAAAAGAAACCGAGCAGTTTATCGACTTCAGACTCCGTTGTGCAAAAGCACCCAAGGACCTCTTTGAATCCGATGCGCTGGCCCTTGTCGCGGCGCATTGCCACGGCAATCGACGGGAAATCATGAACCTGGGCACCTTACTGCTAAGCGAGGCATATTATCGCAACGAGAAAACCGTCAGCGCCGAACTTTTTACCGATTGTGATCTGATTGCCTAACCCAAATAACACAAAGGAGGCCGTGCCATGTTTGATCCGGAACAGGATTTCGAATATGAGCAAAAGTGTGAACGAATCGCCATGGAAATCGAAACGATCATCCTCGATGGCGTTATCGCTGCGTTGGGAAGAGTAAAACAATACCTTCAAGACGATGACATACAAACCCAAAAACCATCCAAGGACGTCGAACCGTTTTAAACCCAGATGAAACGGAGGCGCTCGAGAGGGGACTCCGGCGCCAAGGGATAATCTGGTGCGGTAGACTGCTGTCTACTATCAAAGGGGCTTGGTATCACCAAGCCCCTTTCTTTGTCTTTGTCACACTTTCACCGAGAATTCTCTCCCATAGGTAATATATATTGGAATTACGTAGGGTTAATATCGTGACAATCTACACAATGTCATGTTCTATCATGGGTTTATTTCAGCCCCAGCGTAATTCCAATCGGGTTCCTGCAAATGGCCTCCCGTTCGTCCAGGATCGCGTTGAGTATTTCCTTTGTCGAGCGGGGCTTCGTGGTCAGCTAGCAGTTGAGGACGACGCTTCCCACCTGCCGATCAGCGAAAAGGCATACTGGGCTGGCGGCTCTTACCAATCCATTAGCCTTTGACGCCCTCTGCCATCCGCCAGACAATGCACCCATCCCCGGTCATATCCTTGAGGGTGGCAAACAGGCGTCTGGCCAGATCGTGTCGTTCGTCGTAGTCGCGACCGGGAAAAAGGGAGGCGGATTGGGCCGGAATGGAAAAGAAATCCTGGATAA
Organism: Desulfosarcina ovata subsp. ovata; assembly: GCF_009689005.1. Lineage (NCBI taxonomy): Bacteria > Pseudomonadati > Thermodesulfobacteriota > Desulfobacteria > Desulfobacterales > Desulfosarcinaceae > Desulfosarcina > Desulfosarcina ovata. The sequence goes on from NZ_AP021879.1 coordinate 1,307,910, forward strand.
AGCCGATATCCAAAGGCTGTGTCCAGCGATGGTGTCGGATATTGCCGCAACGCGTCTCCAGGGCTTTGCAGGCATCCGGATAATCCGTAATCATTCGGTACCGGGGCATCGGTTCTCCCAATCGTTCGAAGGCAACGGCGAATAAATCGGCGTCATCCTTGCCAATCAACTGCGGATAGTAGGAAAATGCGATTTTACCGCCGTTGCGAAGGCATCCGAACGCTTCATCGATGGCCCTGGCGGCGTCGGGGAAAATAAATATCGAGGCGTTGTAAACAACGTAGTCGAATTGGCGGTCACCGACAACCGGGAAAAGATCTTCACCGTCGGCGACCATCAGGCAAATGTCTTCGTTCTTGCACAGGGAAAGGCCGGCAGCGATCATTTCGGGCGACAGGTCCACACCCATGACCTGGCATCCATAGCGTTCGTTGAGCGCTTTCGCAGACAATCCATAGCCACAACCGACGTCCAGAATCGATGAACCGTCATCCAAGCCAATGGCTTCAGCCAGTTTCAGCGCATAGGCCGCAAAAAAACGATGTTTTTCCTCGAATGCTCGATAAATCTGAATGCTGCGGTCAAAATTTTTAGCAACATTGCGTTTGACTTTCTCATTGAAATCCACGCTGACATCTCCCTTCCAGTGATACTCACTAATGATTCCAAACGATCATTTTCCCAATCATATGTTTCTCATCAATACTGTTCGGCACATTCATTGATAAGAGTATTGAGCAATAACTTTGGCGATATTCACATCAAATATTTCTAACAAATTATTTTTTACTGCTAATAACCAGTGAAGACCAATTTTATAAAACTGTTTTAATTTTTCTCCAAGAAGAGTTACTAACCCGCAAACATATGGTCTTTTTGCATTTGAATTGGAGCATGAAGATGAAGTTAGCAAGGTTTCGTTCTTATTATTTTCTTCAGATTCATGCTCATCTTTTTCATTTTCTCTGCTTATTATTTCCGTATCTTGTTTGAATGATAATAACAATAGATAAGCAATCATATACAAGTAGAATTGTATCTGTACGCCATGAGGAGATTGGCTCATTAAGTGAATTCCCTTGAAGGTTCTTTTTATGAAGCGAAAAAAAAGTTCCACTTGCCACCTGTAAGCGTAAAGCATTATAATTTCGTAAGTTGTCAAATCATTTCTGTTTGTGATCAAAATGTAGTTTTCGCCCATAGCCGTAAAGCTAACAATACGATAACTTGCTTTGTTTTCATCGCTATTGAATATTATATTTGAATCTGTGATGTCACTGAAAAATTTCAAGAATGTATCCGGTACGGTGGCAGTGAGACACTCTTTTACAGTGTACGTCATATTCGACTTTCCGCGAATAATAAAAAATGCATTGCTGTCGGATATCTGCTTGAACAGATTGAAAGCGATATAGCCTCGATCACAGACATATGTAATGCCTTCGCGAAGAATTTGCTTAACAAATTCTTTTTCGGAAAAGTTACCTTCCGTACTGATAAATTCGGTTGGAATCATTCGGTTGAGTTCAAAAGATAAATGCATTTTGATCGCATTAGCGGTTTTCTTGTAACAAGCCCATGCCATATTGGAAATGGCCGGAAAAAGCGAACCATCTACAATTAGCATTTTTCCAAGATGACTGATTTCCGGAATTTTATGCAAATCCAATTCTTTTACCAACTGATGGAATATATCTTTAAATATTTCTGGGGGATAACGATTAAACGCTTCATTATACATAGACTTCGATGCGACGACCAATCCTAATGCCTTAGCAGTTGGTGATGTTTTGATCTCAGTGACGATTTGTCCAACGCTTTTAATTCTGGTTATTATTCCAAAAAGCAAATTTGTGGTGAACGATGATAATGAAAGCTTGTAAGTGTCCAAATCATTATGGAGACTATTTTGATTAACCTCAATCAATGGTAGCACCGGTGATAGAATTGTTTGAAAAACATTTTTGTCGATGTGTTCGCTCATGGAGACCTCCTGATTAATTAATTGTACCCACCATGATTAAAACACAAAGCGATCTTTTTGTCCAGTGCTATTTTTTATTTTAATAACAGGATGTTATGGCAATATATATGCCGAACAGTATTGGTTTCTCATAGAGAAAAGTATAGATTTTTTTTGCGGGCTGCATCGCGACACGCGAGCCTAACCCTTTTCCGTTTTATGGATGGGCCCATATTGGCAAGCCACTGCGGAGCCGGTACGCAAGGATATCGTTTCTCTGGAAGATGTGCTGCGGGCGATTAGGCGATTGGCGGATAAGCATATACCAGGATGCGCAGGATTTTCATTCGTATTCAAGGCGGGCTTTTTTACGCATAGTGGGGCTATGTGTGGAAACGCCCAACGCAGAAGACGGATGAAAAGACAAGCAGGCGGGTATATTCTTTGACAGAAATCGCCTTAAAACCAAAAGCGACAAGCTGGAGAAAAACAACAAGAAGCTTGAAAAGCAAAAACCCAGAACTCGACCAACTCCAGCAAACGGCATCTCAGTTGAGTATTCGAGGTTGGACGCTCATCAACATTTTTTATTTGAAACAATTATGTGGACAGTTAGAGGCATAGCACAAACCACATACACCAACGTTTTTTGAAAAATTCTTGTCTTCGTCTCTGCCATCTTTTTTATCTTGCTGAGTTCTTGCCTCAATACGACTTCTAACAACAGACATTTCAACCTCTGGAAAAACTCTAATAAAAGCACGTTCAACTTTTACAATATTATCCATTCCAAATTTGGCACAATCCCCAAGAACTTTTATAAATTCGACTTTTTCTTCTTTATCAGAATCGATGAATGTTACTCGATAGCAATCGCCGTTCATAATAATATCTCCTTTTAATAAATCACAATTCCAAGACCCATTGAGTCTCTTTTAATGGTGGAAACATATGGTTTCTGTGGCAGAACACTGCCTTTCACCAGTTCACTTTCACCCAATGATAAAAGCGCCATATCGATTCCAGGTTTCCCGGAATGTTGTAGTCGTTATAATACCCTCGCCATTTTCCATTCAGCGTTTTTATCAAAGTGCGTCCTTTCAGATGTCAATTCAGCTTTATCCATTCCTCGACACGCCTACAGGCGTCTTGCAGCTTTTGTGTGGCGTTCCCTTTGTAGAAAGTTCGTTTTAATTCGATTACCACATAAAGGTCAATGAAATTATGCTCAATAATCCACAAGGAAGTCGCAAATCAATATAGAAGTCCGCATTTGGAGGACAAAGCATCAATAATCGGCCTGTAGGTGGGAATTTTTAGAACGCCGTAGAAACATAAAAGCCACTTATCAGCATCAAGCTGCGTAAGTGGCCGTAAACAGGGAAATAAAATGTATGTAAAAAGTGGCGTCCCCAAGGGGATTCGAACCCCTGTCGCCGGCGTGAAAGAAGTGCGACACGATACCAACATAACAATAACTTACTGATTTCACTTAATCATAAAAAGACTCAGATGAGTCTTTTTCCCCTTTTTCATGGGTCGTTAGTTTCCGGATTGGTGTCCGCCTGGAGGTACGTCCCATGAACGACAATCACGCCCAAATCAATCCTGTTTGTCAGCAGATGTTGAACTGCCGGCTGACCGGGAACATCACGCCAATCAGCTGGTTCCGCAACATATTGACTGGATCGGGCAAGCCCGATGTGGTCGCTATCATCCTTTTATCCGATATTGTCTATTGGTACACGCCGGTAATGACCCGGGACGAGCACACCGGCGATGTGATCGGGATCCAGCAAAAATTTCAGGCCGACAAACTCCAGAAGACCTACCAGGAATACGCCGACATTTTCAGTTTTTCCAAAAACCAGATTAAAAACGCCATCGACAATCTGGTCAGCCAGAATCTGATCACCCGCGAGTTCCGCCACATCAAAACGGGAAGCGGCCTTGCCATCACGAACGTGATGTATATCGAGCCGAATATCGAAAATATCATCAAAATTTCCAATAAATCCAGATCCCCCCAAAAAGCAGGGGGATATCCCCCTAAAAAGTTGGGGGATATCCCACCAAAAAGTTCGGGGATATCCCCCCAAAAAAATGGGGGACCTCCCCCCAAAAAGTTTGGGGTCATCCCCCCAAAAAATGGGGGGACGTATACAGAAACCACTACAGAGATTACTACAGAAACCACAACAACAACCACCGAAGCGGCGGCTGTCGATCTTAGAAATCGTTTTCCAAAATCCATCCGCTCCCGCATCCCCAGGATTTACCAGGACCACAGGGACGTGTTGGCGAGCATCGACGCGTATCTGAAAACCCACGGCAAGTCGTACGTCACAACCGAGCTCGATTATGCCATCCACAATTCGACCAAAAATGGCGGATTTCCCGCATTCCTGAAGCGCTCGCTGGAAAATGGCTGGGGCGCCGAGGACCTGAAGGTTCTGCAGGCAGCCCAAAAGGAGCAACGTATTCTGGAGCGCCGGCAGAAGGAAAGAGACCTTGAAGCGCTACGCGCCGAACAGGAACGCCTGGCTGATATCGAAAAGTGGGATCGACAGATTGATCAGAAAGTTCAAGAAACCCTCGAGTGTATTTCCCCAACTGAGCTGAACCGCATCAAAACCGAGGCCTGGGAACAGGCCGAAAAGAAAACACCCAGTCTGAAAGGCCAGACAAGCCAGGAGCTTGCAGCGGCAAAGGAAAAACTGTCCACCCTTTCGGATCCCGAACGAAAGAGTCTCTTGGAGGTTGCCAAGGCAGCCGTACGTGCTTCGATCGGCAACCTGTTGGGAGAAAATCATCCCGGATTCCACAGGGCGGTGGATAGCCAGGTGCTCAAGGAAATCCAGGAAAGGTATCCCCTGCACACGCCCCTGACCGACCTCTGGAAAGAGCGCGTCAAGACGGAATCCGATCGGATTTTGAAAGTCATGGTCATACGAAATTACGGGCTTTTGAAAAGCCAAACCGTCGGGGACTCGCCATGAAACGCATCGTTTACGCAATCGTGATTGTAACCGTGTTGATCGGCTGCGCCAAACATCCGGTCACCGCCCTTAGGAACGCCACGATAAATGTCGCCGAGCCGAGGGTTTTTCATGGCAGCGATATCATCGATTGCAAAATCAACCATCAACAACATCGTCAAAGGGAGGACTAAAGTCATGCAAGCCGTCCGAAAATTAAGTATCGCCCTGATTGTTTTAACCGTCGGCTTTTGCCCAGGGGTGGCATCCGCTTTCCAGGCGCCGGCCTCCGGAAGTTTTGCGTACAGCGTTTACGACCTTTTCATGAACGAGATCCTGACGGGCGCCATCGGGTTCGTCATTGCCGCCGGCCTGGTCCTCTACGCCATATTCTGGGCGGTCCGCAGCAACGTATTCGGCACCATCGTCTGTGCCATCTGTGCAGGGCTGATCATCTTCATCGAGGATGTCGTGATCTCGCTTGGAATAACCGTCGCGGAGGTTGAAAACATCGTCTCGAAATCTCTGTTTTAACAACTTTGGTTCGTGGAGGTTGCCCATGCGATACCAGATACCCCGCTACTTGAACGAGCAAGTCCGGTTTGTCGGGCTGCAAAGCGATGAGTTCATCATGTGCCTTCTATCCGTTTACATTTGCATGATCTTTCGATTTCAGTGGATGGTCCTGATCCTCAACCTGGCGATGGTCGCTTCCTTCATCTGGATAGGCCGCAATTTTCCCAGGGGGTTCATCCGGCATGTTGCCTATTTCAGCGGATTTTACAGATTCTCCAATTATCCGAATTTTTTTGCCAACAGGTTTATCGAATGAAGCTTTCCATTTACGGCGACAAATTGGCCAATACCATGGCCGAAAACAGGCTCCTCAAGCTCTGCTTGCTTGTGACCTTGGGGCTAACCATTGTCAATTCGCTCGTGGCCTACCATGCGATGAACAATCAGAAAGTGGTGATCCTGCCTCCGGTGGTGGATCATAAAATCGAGATCAGGGGCAACGATGCGGATGACGAATATCTCAAATTGATGGGTCGGTATTCGATCAAGCTGCTTCTTGACTACACACCAAGCAACGCAGAGCAAAACTTTTCCGATTTTCTTAAACTGGCGTCCCCTCGCGTATTCAGGTCCATGCGAATCGATCTCGACAAAATCATTGAAGAAGTGATTCGTCTGAGGATCAGTTCCTCGTTTCAAATCAATACAATTAAAAAATTGGGAACCACAAACCGGATCGAACTGATCGGCCTGCGAAGCAAGTTTGCCGATGACGTGCGCATCGCGGATGCCATCGAAAACCACATTATCGAGTATGAAATCGATGATGGAACCTTCAGGATTACAGGAGTATCCCAAAAAAATGGCACGTAAACAATTATCCAATTTTTTAGTCGTCCTTTTATTCGCCTCACTGTTTCCGGTGCCTGTCCAGGCATCCGACCAGATCGGCAATCAGACGAGCGGTTACCAGATGACGGACCAGATGACCCCGGTCAAGCTGGCGCCGGGAGCCATCAACCGTATCCATTGCAGCGAGCCCATCCAAAACATCAACGCCCCCCATGGACTCCATATGGAAGTGGAGTACCAGGGAAACGATGCCTTCGTTACGTTGGGCAGGAACGCAAAACAGGGGGTTGTTTACGTCATTACGAAAAGCGGGGACGTATTTTCACTGGAAATCATCCCTAAAAATGGTCTCAAGGCCAGGGTCATCCGACTGGAGTCTCCAACCCACAAAGCCAGGGAGAACCTGCTCAAGTTCGCCGGGCTGGATAAGGAAACGGCCGCTGTGGATCTGATTCGAAACGCCTTTGTCGACACGATTCCCGAAAATTTCAATGTGATTTCAAAGGATCAGAAAATCGATGGAATCGAGCATTTGCGGATCCGGTTGCGGCGTATCGTGGCTATCGATGGCGTTCCCCTCAGGCTGAACGAATACCTCGTAAGCATCGCACCTTCGGCGGACATGAAAGAGATGATGGTGGACGAAACCAGTTTTCTGGTTCCAAAACTGACCCGCAATCCAACGGCCATCTGCCTGGGAAGGGATTTGGCGCATTTTACAGGCGGCAAGGTGCTCTTGCGCGCCGGCAAAACCGTGCGCCTGTTTATTGTTGAACATTCACCCAATTGATTGAATCCAATGAAAAAACTAATCGATCTGTTTCGAGACTTAAAAAGCAGGGACAAAAGCCGGCTGGTAAAAATCGCCATCGGTTCGGTGCTGGTTATCGTTGTGTTCAGCGCCTATCAATTCACCAAGGACAAAGACGGGCAGATCCCAACCCGCGCGGATGTCAAGAAAAACACGCTGCAATTCGACAAGCGGACCTTCGAGAAGACCATCTATAACAAGACCCGTGCGGACGTCGAAGAATTGCGAAGCGAGCTGTCAGCTTTCAAAAAGGAGGTGCGGGACATGCTCGCCGAGAAATTTCAGGCGGTCGAACAAATACAGCGGTACGGAGAAAAAAAAGGAACGCCGGACTTCCTTTCGAATCCCCCTGCCAACGACAAAGCCATCGGCAAGGTTCCACCAAAGAACCTGTCGTTTACCACACCGCTGCCCGTTGTCGAAAAAATGCAAAGAAATGGGCCTGCCTCCCCTGAAAAGAATTATTTCCAGGGATATCGGATCCGGGGAAAATCCTCGGGCAACAATAAAAATCAGCCTCCCGTCAAACAGATTGCGGTTTTTGTAAATCCTCAAGCGACCGCAGCCGGTTCGCAGGATGCCGATAATATCGAGGTTCACCTGCCGCCATCCTTCATGGAAGCAAATTTGCTCAACGGTGTCACCGCACCTGCCACGGATGTGGGCAAGAACAATCCCATCCCCATGCTGATCCGGGTCAACAACCTGGCGGTGCTGCCCAACAACGTGAAAAGCAATACCAAGGGCTGCTTCGTTGTGGCGGAGGGGTACGGGAGTCTTGCAGACGAACGGGTTCACGCCCGCCTGTTGTCCTTATCCTGCATCAACCAGAAAGGGGGTACCGTGATCGATCAGGCCATCAAGGGGTTTGTGGTCGATACCGACGGCAAGGAGGGCATGAAAGGCCATGTTTACGCTAAATTCGGGCAACAGATCGCCCGGGTGGCGATCGCCGGCTTTCTGGAAGGTCTGGGAGACGCCATGAGCCTGGGGCAGCAGGAATTCACTTACGGCGTCAATACCGGCGTTCGAACCGGCCAGTTCAAGGATACCGATCCGGAGACCCTGGCCAAGGCCGGCATCGGCCAGGGCATTGTCAATGTGGCCCAGGATCTTCAAAAATTCTATCTGGATCTGGCCGAACAAAGCCTGCCGGTCATCGAGGTACACCCCACCAAAAATATCACCATCGTGATCAGCGAAGGGGTGGATATCGCTATCAAGAAACAAGAAACCTCAAAGGTGGAACTATGAGAACGATATGGCTATTGCTCATCCTGGCTGCCTTCCTCTCGCTGGCAGGCTGCCAGACCCTGAACCCTTATGATGAGTACAGTGACTGCCCGGATCCGTTCAACGGCGATTGTGTCCCCATGGATACCGCCTACCGACGATCCAAGGCCGATCCAAAAAACGCGGCGGCCATCGACATCGATCCACAGCATGATTCACCGCTGATAAAGGATCGACCCGAAACGAGCGAAACCGGCAAAACACTTCAACAACGCCAGGATCAGGTTTACAAAAACGAATTGTATCAGGAGATCGCCGGTCTGGTGAGGCGTCCCATCACACCCGTCCGGATTCCCGCCAAGTTGATGCGGGTTTTGATTTTAGGATACGACCGCGAGGATCGCTTTTACAGCCATCGCTATATCTTTTTCAAAAGCGACAGATCCCGCTGGATCCTGGATATCATCGACGAGTAGAATTATGCTGCTACTGGATAAAATATTGGGTGTGGGCGACGCATTCAACGCAAAGCGATTTGTCAACCTGGCCAATCGGGACAAGCTTTCGGCCTACCTGCCCTATCAGTCCTGGGACAGGAAAGCCGGCGTCTACCATAGCGCCGATGACACCTTCGGCTATGTGTGGGAATGCACCCCCCTGGTGTATGCCGCGGCAAAGGTGTTCGAGAACCTGAAAGGGTGCATCCACAGCGGGATTCCCTCCGGCAGCGTTCTCCAGTTCATGATGTACGCCGATCCGGACTGCACCGACCTTTTCGACCATTACCGCTCGCTGAAAAGCCGCCAGAATCCATTTTTGGATACCCTCACCGACAACATGATCCGGCATTTCTCCGAAGCCGAGTTTGGTCTGAGAAGCACCAACAGCATTCCCGTGAGAAATTTCAGGTTGCTGGTGAGCCTCAAGTTCCCGCCGGGAGAACAGCTTAGCGATCAGTTCGAATTCGCCGCCCTTTCGGTGGCCGAGGCACTCAAGGGGGCCGGTTTGGATCCCATGCCCCTGGATCCCAGCGGCCTGATCGGACTTTTGTCAAAGATTCTCAACACCGGGGCAAATACACAGCTTTTCCCTTATGATCCGGATCTGGAAATCCGCAAACAAATCGTCCGCGCCGGTATGATCGATACCAAATTCACCCATGTGGAAATACGCGGCGGGTGTGCTTCGAAATACCTGAAGGCCCAGACCGTAAAAGGATGGCCCATTGGTGAGATCGAACCCCTCACCATGAATCGCATCATGGGTGGGATCATGGGCGCCGTTGATGACAACAATCAGATTACCTGCCCGTTCTGGGTTACCGTTAACATTGTTTTCGAAGGGCTGTCCAAACGCATTCGCTCCAAAACCGAATTGATGATCCGCCAGGAAAAAAGAGGCGTGCGCGGTCAAAAGGAAAACGAAAGGGAAGCCGAGTATCGCTGGGCAGCCAAGGAATTGATCAGTGGCAACACCTTCGTGCGCGTCGTCCCCATTATCTGGAATATCGGCCGCTCAACCGAGGAAATCGATACCAACTGCGCCCAGATCAGGCGGATATGGCATTCCCAGGGAGGCGGGTTCGTGCTTCAGGAGGATATGGGAATCCTGACGCCGCTTTTGATCGCATCGTTGCCCCTGGGTCTTTACAACATCGGCACCAACATCGATTTCATGGAACGCGACAAAATCATGCCGGCGGAAACCGCCCTGCGCCTTCTGCCCGTACAGGGAGATTTTACCGGATCCGGCCAGCCCACGGCCCTGTTCTTGGGACGCAAAGGGCAGGTGGTTTCCTACGGCATGTTCAACGAAGGATCGACCAACAACAACGCGGTGGTTACCGCAACGACCGGTGCGGGCAAATCCTACCTGATGAATTATCTTCTCAAGGAGATCTATTCCAATGGCGGATTGATCCGGGTTTTCGATCTGGGCAGAAGCTACGAAAAGCTGGCCAAGATTTTGGGCGGCAACTTCATCGAGTTCACCGAGGACTCCACCGTATCGCTCAACCCTTTCACCCACATCCGCAATATCGACGAATCCATCGATTCCATTTCGGCAATCCTCTACCAGATGTGCTACTCGGCGACAGGCCAGATGCCCACGGAAACCCAAATGACCATCTTGAAAAACACGGCGCGCATAGCCTGGGAACTGGAAGGAAACGATGCCGGTATCGATGCGATCTATCGGTTCCTGAACCGTTTCACGGAAGTGTCCAAGCGAATGGAGTCCGACATCGATCTGTCCAAGATCAAGGACATCGATTCCATTGCCGCCGAACTGGGATTCAACCTCAAGGATTTCACTACCAAGGGTCCCTATGGCAAGTGGTTTGCCGGACCGGCCACCTTGGACATCGGCAGCGACGAGTTCGTGGTCCTTGAAGTCGATTCGCTGAAAGACATGGACTCGCTGTTCAGGGTGGTTTGCATGCAGATCATCCACTACATCACCCAGAATCTCTATCTTTCAGATCGTCAGCGCCCGCGTGTGATCGTCTTCGAGGAGACGGCCCAGTGGGTCAGCAAGGACAGCTTCATCGCCATGGTCATCGAGTCCGGGTACCGACTGGCGCGTAAATATTTCGGGTCCTTCATCACGGTGCTGCAATCGCCCCTGGACATCGTCAATTTCGACAAGGTCGGCCGGGTAATCAATTCCAACTCGGCCTACAAATTCTATTTGCAATCCAGGGACTACCCCCAGGCAATCAAAGAGAAAATCATCGAGTACGACGAATTCATGGGCGCCATCCTGAACTCGGTGCGTCTGGTGAAGCCCAAATACTCCGAGTTCCTGATGGAAACCCCCAACGGAACCGGCGTGGCACGGCTGTCCCTCGATCCGGTGGCCTACTATGCCTTTACTTCCGATCCCCAGGACAACGCCCGCATCAACGCCCTTTTAAGAAAAGGATATCCATATCATGAAGCGATTCAAAAGCTCGCCGGTCAAAGGCGTTATTGAAATCGGCGTCCTGATACTTTGCCTTTTCATGAACCAAGGCGGTCTCCAGGCCAGGAACCTGGGCCGTGTGGGACCGGTATACCCGATCATTGAAAAAAGCGCCGCGTTTTCAAAAAACGGCAACGATAGCCGACCCAATCCCATCACGTCCATGACACTGCCGACCACGTCGGTCGAAACGAAACAATTCCTGGATTTAACCTACACGGTCCCCTGGGACATCACCGACGCCGAAGGAAATATCGTCTACCCGAAAGGGTATCGCTACAACCCTCTGGCACATCGCCGGTTTCGCACCATGATCGTCATCGATGGAAGTAAGCCTGACCAGCTTGACTGGGCCGATCATGCAGAGGGCACAGCCGATCCCATGACACGCATCGTGATCACCCAGGGCGACCTTACCACCGTATCCAAACGATTCCATCGGCATGTCTATCGATTGCATCCCCAGGTGGCCCAACGCTTTGGGATAAAAAGCGTTCCAACAATTGTTCAACAGAAAGGAGCGGTCCTTGCGGTTACATCCACACCTGTCCATTAGTTTGATTTTGATTCTCATCCTGCCCACGCTCGTGGGCTCGACGTGTATCGAACAGGAATGGAACCCGGACGGATTCGACTACGAATTCGAGGTGCTTGGCACCTGTGAATGCTGCTACGGTTGGTGGTGTCGATACGGTACTTTAATAGCATTCTGGGAGCCTCACAGGATAATCGAAACGGTAAAGGATCCGTATTGTTCGCCGACCGCGTCCCAATCCCTGCTGCTCAGCCTATCGGCAGATGATGCGGGGTCCTTGGATGAAGTGTTTCTCGGCGGGACCCACGCCGATCATTCCAACACGGAAGGGGCCACGGTTTTCGCACAAGTTCATTATCTCACGCATCCCATGCTCGATGCCATGATCGATGAGTTCGACGACATGTGTTGGGAATCTTCCGACAACGGCATGGAATACATATCGGAGACCGACAGTGAATGGCAGGAAATCTACAGCTCCATGTGGTGGCCTGAGGCTTCATTGTTTGCCACATACCCCATGGTCGAGACCTGCATGGCCGATGCGGCAGCGGCTCAGTTCGGTACACCCATCGATGCGCTTTACTGGTGTTTGGGCGCATGGGGGACCCTGTTTAACATGAACGGGCATTTCAACCAGGACGAATACACCACGGGGAATGCCGGTCTTGCTGCGCGAACCATCGCCCATATGGGTCGCCGTGGTTTATTGATGGATGCGGCATCCGTACAATGCTACGCCATTTCGATGCCCATCTGGATAAAAAGCTATTTCAAGCTGCAGCCAATACGTCCCAATGAACACCCCTTTAAAATCCCCATCGGTATGGATCCTCTGTTTTGGTCAGAGGGTCTTAATCGTGTCGATCCGGGCGGGGATAATTTCGCATGGCTTTTATGGCGGCTGCGTATTTGCTGTGCCAGCTGATCGCAGGTGGATATGAAACCGATCACCTTGGCAATATCATTGATCGTCATTTCGAGCCTTCTTTCAAGCGGGCAGGATATTGAAAGAATGGTCAATGGGATTGAAAAAAGCCCCTACTTCCAAAGGGCCGAACAGGCCGTCAAGCGAAATGAAAAAACGCTGCATCGCAAGGTGCAACAAAAAATCGAAGAGAAGAGAGTCACCGTCAGCGCCATCAACGAGCAAATAAAAAACGAACTGATCCAAGCGGCGGCCCCTGAAACTGAAAATGCCGATGCCCATGTCGATACAACATCCAGAATTTATATTTTCGTGTCCCGGTCGGTTCCCCTGGCGGTTCTCAAATCTTTTGCCGCCGACATCGATACTCTTGGCAGCAATACGCTGCGCCTTGTTTTCAGGGCGTTCCCGAAGAATTTCCTGCATACGTTTTTACAAAAAGAGCAGGCCGGTACAAAAGGAGATGGTGTGGTCAGGGCGAAGATCATCGTCGGTGAGAAAATTTTCAATCGCTATCACGTGGACCGGGTACCGGCCGTGGTTTTCGATCCAGATCCCATGACCTCACACGACGACTGGCTGCTTGTTTATGGGGCGGACTCCCTGCATCAGGCATTGACATTGTTTTATCGGGAGTCCGGCCGGCACGAATTGAAAATGGCCGCAAACCGGGTGGTCAAAATTGAATAAACCGAGGCTGAACGCCAAATTTTCATGCTGCCTGGCGCTGCTCTGTTTATCGCTTGCCGCCGGCATGGCCATACCGGACCGCCTGACCATAACCAAAACCGACAGCGTCAAATATCATCTGTTTTGGGAGATCGATCGGAAGAGATTGCAAAGGGGCGATTACGTCCGTCTCCCACTCTTCGATCCGGGAGTGGGCTGCAAACCGTGCAGCATTGTCAAGCGCATCGGTTGCCTGCCGGGAGATCGATTGGTAAGCGAGGATATGAACTACTACTGCAATGGCAAGTATTTGGGTCAGTGCATGACCGGCAAAAATATCGCGCCATTTCGATTCACCGGCAAGGTGCCGCCGGGCATGGTTTTTCTGGTCGGTGACAGGGACAACAGCTATGACTCACGATACTTCGGATTTAAATCGATCAGCGACATCGAAACGGTGCTTTCTCCTCTTTTTTAGCCTGCTTCTCATTGCAGCACCCGCATGGTCTGCAGACACGTTCTGGGAAGATCGCCAAAGAGGCTACTTTTGGTATGAAGACCCTGACCTGCCAGTTTACGAGGAACAAGACGTTCCGATTGAGGATCAGCCAATGATTGGAAATACCGGACAAGATACCAGGCCTGATCGATACAGCTATGACGAACTGTTCGATCTGCATCCGGACCGATTTCAAGTAGTGATCGACGCGCGGCTCAAACATGCGGTTCATCGTCCAACCGAAGAAAATGTGCTGAGGTTTCTGGAAGCCACGGATGTGGCCAAAAAGAAAAGCCGCCTGATGGCCAATGTCGCCGGCTATGTGGCCATGCAGAACCCGTGGTTGACCGGTGAGTCCCGATATCCCTATTCACAGCCCGGCCGCGGCGTATACGTCCGGCAGCGCAATAGAGACATCCAAGCAACGCTTGCAGAATTCAAGGACCGATATGCCATCATCGCCTTTCATCAAGCAGGATGCGGATATTGCACGGCACAAGAGGAGATTCTGTCTCACTTCGAACATCTGAACAGCTGGACCATAAGGCGGATCGATATCACCGAAAACCCGGGTTTGGCGGCCAGATTCCATGTCGACATCACACCGACATTGCTTTTGGTTTCTCGCAGCACCCAAAACTCGAGCATCCTCTCCTCGGGAGTGATCTCGTTGGATCAACTCACCACACGTGTTTACCAGCTGATCCGCCTGATGGAGCGCCGCGCCGATCCAACGGATTTTTATCCCATGGCCTTTCACGAAACCGTAAAATAACCGGGAGATAGCCATGCATAAACACTTCCTGCTCAGCATCGTCCTTATTCTAACGGCAGCCGGTACATGCTTTGCCGATGATTGGATCGACAATTGGATCCAACAGGCCACCGCCAACGGCCCCAATATGTTCGAAAGCCAGAAGCGGGGCTACGCCTCGGCCGGGAGCCTGTCCCTTCGCTTTAAAAACGAGAAGGACTACCTGGTCAGTTTCGCGCCGCCCCGTTTTCGGGCCGGCTGTGGCGGCATCGACATGTTCATGGGAAGTTTCTCCTACCTGGATGCGGAATATCTGATGGAAAAACTGGAACGTATTGCAGAGGGTGGCGTGGCAACCTTTGTTTACGATATCGCCATGTCGGTGCTTTCCGAGCCCATTCAAAAGTCCATGAAATCGCTGGAGGCGATGGTGGATCGGCTCAATCAATTGCAGATCGACGACTGCCAGGCTGCCAAGGGTGTATCGGCCTACCTGAAGAGTACTTCGTCGGGAGAGGATCAATCCGAGGCACTTCAAAAATTCCTGATCGAAAGCGGTATCAACGACTTTTATCAGGGCGCCCAGGACGATTACAATAGCTCAAACACCCAACAGGTCATGCAGGATGCGGGGGTGACGGTAAGCGACATGACCTCAGGCTGCCCCGAAGAAATGCGGCGCGTATTTTTCAAAGACGGTTCACTGCTCGCCAACGTTGCCGTGGAAAACAATATCCCCGAATCCCAGACCCGGATCATGTCGGCGCTCACAGGGGACGTGCTGATCGACAGCGGCCGTTATTTCATGATCGGTCCATGCTACAACGATCCCGGGGATGTGGATGCGCTGGTCTATGGTGACCTGATCACCCGGGATGCCAGCGGCGCTTGCAGGCAACTGGATCACATTCGTATCGACGGCATCAACTATGACTCTTTATACGCCTGGGCCTATGCCATGATAGGTGAGGTCATCACGGCCATCGGCACGAAAGCGGATCTATCGCCGGCGGCACAAGCCTTCATCGAAAGCATGCCTTCGCCGGTATATATGCTTGTATTAAACGACATCAAGGCGGTCGGGGATTTGAATAATGTGGAAGAAATCTCCGGCCGTCTCGCCTATGTGGGTGCCCTCTCCTACGCCTACCAGATGAGCAAGTCGCTTTTGTTCAACACCTATAAACTCTATCACGATGCCATGCGCATCGCTCACAATCAACTGGGTCCGGATGCCGGCGGCAGATGCGTGCAGCAGCTTGTGGAACAACCGGCCGGCTATATCGAAACCATACTGGGCCGTTTGGACAGCATGTATGGTTATCTCGAACAAGCCTATGCAGCTTCCCTGCAGCGAATCACCAACGATCTGCAGCAGGAACGGTTGATCCAGGATAGAGGTGATCGTCTGAATCGTATTTCTTTTGACAAAACGGGAATCCGTAAATGAAACGACTCTGCGAAATACCCCCCTTTATGATTTTGCTCGCTCCGGGTTATGCCTTGGCCGATATTCCGGATACGTTCAGGGAGTATGTCACCTATGGAGGGTTCCACAGCATCCACAACGCCTTGAGCCGGATCGCGTTGAGTTTCTCGGACAATTCCTATGAGGGGCTTTTCGTTGCCTTCATGGTGGTGGCCCTCACCTTCTGGTTGGGCTGGGGCGCCATCGGCTATTTTCGAAATGGCAGCGCCCTGGGTTTTATCTACATGGCGTTTACCATTTTGACCGGGGCCATCGTCTATATCGCCTTGATCCGCCCCACGACATCCATGGTGGTGTATGACGAACTTTTGAATATTCATCAGGAAGTGGCCGACGTTCCCGAGGGTGTGGCGCTTTTAGCCGGCATGCAAAACAGCTTTACCCGCACCATGACCGACATCATATGGACATCCGCCGATCCGGAAGTGTACGACTACCGGGAAAACGCCAATGGCGATGTCTACAATATCGTTCGCCAAGTCTATAATGGAGAGATCGATATCTCTACCCAAAACGGAAACGGACGTTACATCAATGCGTCCTTGCGGCGATATTGCGAAGATTGCGTCGCTTTTGAGATCCTGCGGCCGCAAAGCGATCTGAATGTCAATATGTTCGCCACCAGTTCGGATCTGACCGAGCTTCTGGAGGCGGCCCGGAGCCCTTCGGTATTCACGGTGTATTTCAACAGTGCCAGCCCCACCGGTACGACCATGAGTTGTGCCGACGCCTATGATCGGATTGTCGGCGACCTGAACGCCATCACCGACATCTCGGATGAGAACATGAATTTCTGGCAAACCAAATGCGCGGAGGCCGGCTACCACAACAGCACGGGAATGATCGGTGAGGACCAGATCAAGCGCTGCATGCAGCGCACCACGCAATTTTTATCCTACATCACCCAGGGCAATGTGGCCCCATCGGAAGTTACCCGCAACCTGTTGATTGCCCGTGAACTCTGGAACGCGGCCCTGAATGCAGATATCGCCGCTCTCGGGAATTATAAAATCGGCACGGCCCTTTCAGGTGAAGCCATTTCTACGGATCGATGGCTGCCGCTGATCAAGGAGGTAATGACTGCCATCTATTTAGGTCTGGTGCCCTTTCTGGTCATTTTATTGCCGACACCGCTTATCGGCCGGGTCGGTGGTCTCATCATCGGTTTTTTCTGTTTCCTGACGGCCTGGGAAGTCTGCGATGCCCTGGTCCACAGCTATGCCATGGATCATACCATCAACTTTTTCGATGAAATTCGTCGCAACGGGCTGAGCTTTAAATCCATTGCCATGATGGAGAGCCATAGCCACCAATCCATGCTGATGTTCGGCAAGACCCGGTCCGCCACGATGATCCTGGCCGGCGTGATTTCTGGAGTCATCGCCAAATTCGGCGGCGCTGCCCTGGCCCACTTTGCCAATACAATGAACTTCGGTCATTTGGGCCGCGAGGCGGCAACCCAGATAAACGATCCCAACGGGCAGGCAAGTGCCCTGGAGTCCTATGCCAAATCGCCGGTTCCGGTTGAGACACACCGCAACCAAGGCTATCATGAGATGGTCCGCCTCTCCAATCTCGCTTATGCCGGTAACATATCGGGAAGTGAAATTTTGATTGACGATAGTGACGGATCGTTTACGGCCGCGGCCGCACATAAGGGCAGGGAAACCACCAACCGCACGCTCGATGGTTCCGCCAGATATTCTGCCGTCAACAAACAGTCCGGGATCAGGGACATGAACGCCCAGGATGCCCGCGAACTGATGCAGGAAAGCCAGGTGGCAGGTGGCTTGGCGTCGGCAGTGACAGCCGAGAGTCTCGGTATGGAAGAGCACTACGACCGGACCAGTACGGAAATGGTCAGAAGCGATTCTGCCTTGAAAGCCTTGGGAAAAGATGGTGATCTAAGTGAAAGGCAGTCCCAGGTGGGAACCATTCAGGGAACGCAACAGCGCGGAAACCTGGACGCCAACCGCGCTGTCGGCGCTCAAGGAATATACCAGGCGGCCTACACGGACACGGCCCGCCACAGCGCCCATTCCATCGTGGCAAACATTGCGGCAACGGATATTCTCCAGAATGGGGCCGTCAGCCCGGGAAACCGTGATCTTCTCAATCGGTTGAATGCGAACCCGGATGTAAAGGGCTATCTTCAGACGGCCACCCATATGGACGTTTCTCCAAACGCGGATGAAGCCGCCGCCCTGGCAACCTATTTTGGTTCCCACGGTCATCATTTTACGCCAGGCATGCTCCAAGGCTCCCAAGTGAGTTTTAAAATGGCCTATGATCCGAAAAGCGGCGACATTGTTCCGTCCAATATTAACGTATCGACCGGCGCGGGCTTCCATAATTTCGGTCAATACTTCGAGCGGCCCATTACACCGGCCAGCCCTTATGCCCTGACCAATCCCTCATCGGGGGATACCGTGACGATTACGTCGGGACGGGTTTACGGTCAATCCGGCGTTTATCAGCAAGCCGAAGGTTTTATGGCCGACGGTACACCCGTCAGTTTGGGATCTTCCGATGGACACGTATTGGATCGGATGTCATTGGGCGAACGATTCAGCGGATTTGGGACCCCTTATGTGCTGTCTCGTCTGAGCCAGGGTATCGACTCTATGATCAGGGGGGCTGACCTCACGGAAGCGTCACAACGAGCTGAAGTAATACCTCAGATTGCAAAGGCAGTTTCTTCTAATTTTGTATCTGCAAATCAAAGCTATGTTGATCAGGTGGCTTCTGCAATGGGAGGTTCTATTGGTGGTGGCTTAAGTAAATTTATAGGCGCTTCAGGAAACGTAGGTGCCTCGTTTACCAAACGGGATGTGAACGAATTTGCCCGTAACGTTATCACCCAACGACTTATGGATGTGACTGCGAATGCTACTAATAATGAAACGGCAAGAAAAGCTCTACAAAATGAGATCAGTTCCATGACAGCCGATGACTACAGATATATGAAATCAGCCATTAATGAATATCGCCGCAATCACATCAAGGATATGGTGTCGTAGCTCACGAACTCAGAGACTCGCATCTCACGGACTCAGAGACTCAAAGCCCACTAACCCACTGACTCATTTTCAATTGTAGAAAAAAATATAGAACAAATAATCACGGCTCAGTCCTCCTCACCTCACTCACTCCGAACCTCCCATCACATACCTTGGCAATCGCATGTCCGCCCCCTTCAATTTTCATTCAGAGAGTTATCAAAAACAAAATCCGGTGCTCAGCATTTTTCACTGAAGCACCAGTTCATTTGTTCACCCGTAGAAAAAGGGTATTATACAGGGAGTTACAAACCGATTAGGAGGCGGGCTACAGAATTCGTCGATAAGGATGAAGGGGGCATTGGCCTGCCCCCTTCGGCAACCAAGATGGAGGCACCCATCCCGATCACCATAGCAATTACCAATGCTACCTACATTTGCCTTTATTCGCAAGGACTTCTTGCCGATTATCTGGCAGAGACGATCTGTCCAAAATGTTCTGTTGATTGCGCTTGCCAGCAGCCACTGCCATCGCTTGAATTGACCAACTCTACCGTTTGTCGCACTTTGTACAAGCTTGAAAAGGATCACGAGGGGATCGATACGGTGGTCAAGGATATGGCCCAGATTGTTCTGGTCAGATGTCCCATATGTAAAAGCCGGTTCCGGTTGCTCCCGGCGGATATTCTTCCCTACAAACTTTACTCACTTTCGGTGATTGAGCTCTCGGTAAGCCTATACAACCGAGGAGACATGGCATTGCGCCAAGTGGTATGGGATCATCTTTACGGTGATCACACCCCTGAGCACGCGACACTTCACGCATGGACAGAAGGGTTGGGTGCCTGGTGGCTGGGCAGGCCGATGGGGGAAACGGCCTTTTCAATACCGGCCACCCGGATCCAGGCGGAGTTGGAAATCCGTTACCCACAGATGTGTTCATTGCATGGTCAACCGGTTTGGATCAACCCGGATCGTTACCGCAGCCAGGGGCGCCGGGAACGTCTTGAAGCCTGCAAACAATTTGAATTTGTCAGTACGCTGATCGCGTCCGAAAACCCGCCAAACTTCGCTGAACTCAACTGTCTCATCGTCAGTTGGGGCAATTCGTTCGGCCTTGGCTTTAAAACCGGCATTAGCTGCACGGCGGCTGAACACATCAATTTTAAAAATATGCGAACATGGGGCCACATTCTTCCAAAGGAGCCCTTGTCATGTCCGATTCATGGGAGATCGCCGCCTGGCGGTTCGAAATGATCAGTCCACTTTTGGATGACAAACTGACCGAAGCAAAAAAACGGCACATTCTTAGCGATCGTACGCGGAAGTCTGTTCAATGGCCGTGTTCGTCCCAAAAAAGGCCGATCGGCAGAAGCACACTGTTCCGATGGCTGAAAGACTACCGCGAAAAAGGCTTTTTGGGGCTGATGCCCAAGGTCAGAAAAGACAAAGGGATGGCCCGCACCGACCGCTGTGAACAGGTGAACTACGCCCTGGGGCTTTTGTACGAAGAGCCCGGACGTTCTTTGACCCAGCTGATGATTTACCTCGAATTGGAGTTCGGTGAGCTGTCCATGAGTCGCTCGACCCTTAGCCGGGATCTTCACGCACACCCGGCGTTTATGGGCATTTTGCGACGCCGAAAGACAGCAGGCAAAAAACTGCGGGACCTGTACGAGACCGACCAGCCGCACGAAATTTGGCAGTTGGACGCCAAAGGCCCGTTTTCAGTAATGTTGACCAACAGCCAAACGATCCGGGTCCATGTGCTGTCGATTCTCGATGATTTTAGCCGTTACATTCTGGCCGCCATTATCGCACAGGCTGAAAATATCCAAGCCGCCGTCAGGGTCTTTCGCCTGGCCGCGTCCAAGTGGGGGATTGCCCTTCGCATGCAGTTCGATCGCGCCTCGGCTTATGACTCCGAAGTCTTCCGCACCGGCCTTGCCTTTTTGGGGGTTCATCGAAACTGGGTA
This sequence comes from Desulfosarcina ovata subsp. ovata, assembly GCF_009689005.1. NCBI lineage: Bacteria > Pseudomonadati > Thermodesulfobacteriota > Desulfobacteria > Desulfobacterales > Desulfosarcinaceae > Desulfosarcina > Desulfosarcina ovata. Next base: position 1,329,076 of record NZ_AP021879.1, read on the forward strand.
AAATCCCGCAACCCAGAGGCACAGGGGAAAATCGAGGCTTATCACCGATCCCTGAAAAAATGGTTCGTCAAAGAGCTGCCAAACCAGGAGGTGGTCGATATCCATCATCTGGAGGCCCTGCTTCAGGCGACGATCGCTTTGGTCTACAACCGGCACCACCATCGTGAAATCAAGATGACCCCGGAACAAGCCCTGGCCCGACGCATCTCAACACGGCGCGTCGGTGCCGACCAACTTGCCCAGGCATTTCAAATTGCCGCCCAGGCCAAAAGCCACCCGAAGACCGGCCAGGTGAATCTACCCAACGGCCTTTTCCGTGTGCCGGCCCGCTTTGCAGGAAAAAAATGTCATTTTCGCTATGATCCGGTAAACACAGACCAAGCCTTGCTGATCATCGATGACGCGCACCAGATCCCGCTTGAACCCTTCACCAAAAAGCATCCCTTCGATTTTCAAAAGACAGAGGAAAAACGGGGCACCGGCCAGCTGCAAAAACTTCTGGATGTCTGGCAGGGTCGCTGCCGGCCCAATGCCCAGCCCGGCTTCGGTTTGCCGGAAGTGTTTCGTGAGTTCAGCCGGCTGCTGCAGCGCCCCGTTCCCATCGACCAACGAGAAGCCGCGGCCATCGAAGCCTTTTATCGACAAAACGGCCCGTTGCCCGCACAGCCGTTTCGCCGGGCGATCGACAAAACCGCTGACGCCCTTGGACCCAACCGTGCCCTGAAAGCCTATCTGCAATACCTGGAAAGGCTTGTAAAGGCACAGATAAAGAAACCCGACCCGCAGGAGGAACCACTATGAACCCATCGTCCTACTTTGCCTTTGACGATTTTGCACGGGCGCTTGAAAACCTTGAAAACGCCTTTCGAAACGAAAACGACCGTTATCTGATGTTAACCGGCGAGACCGGTGTCGGTAAAACATGGCTGTGCCGGCAGTTGAACACCGTCCTAGACCGCTGCCGGCATCGCGTGTTCTATTTTTCTCACGCACGTCACCTGAGTGCAACCGCCCTGATCCGCGTGCTGGCAACCTGGATGAGACTGCCCACCCGACGCTCTCACAGCGAAACGCTCCAAGGCCTGATATCCGCCCTTGGCGAACACCCCCACCAGTTGCTGTTATGGTTCGACGAAGCACACGAACTGGCCGATGAAACCCTGCTGGAGGCAAAGGCGCTGGCCGAAAGCGACCTTGACGGCAGTTGCCCGGTACGCATCCTTTTAATCGGCATGCCTTTGCTGCGGGACAGAGTTCAGGCCATTGCCCCTTTGTGGCGGCGTATCGTGGTGCGCGAAGAGTTGACCGGTCTGACATTCGATGAACTGCCCCCTTTTATCGAACATCACTTCGGTGCCGAAAATCTGCAGCGCATCTGTCAGCAGGGGCTGCATATCCTGTTTGAACGCGCCAGAGGTATCCCGGGCCTGGTTGTCCCCAGGTTCAAAAAAATCCTGGCCGAAAACAAATCCGGCGGCCCCATCGATCCTTTGTTTCTCGACGACATGCTCCAACGCTGGGAACTGACATGAAAGGGGATATGCCATGAACCCGCAGCAAGCCGAAATCCTGCGTGACATCGTACAGCGTATGATGGCGCGCTACATCACCGTCAGACCTCAGGGCATCGATCTGGGTAACAAAAGAAAACCGATCCCAGCGCTTGACAGCCGGATCCTTGATTACGGCGCCGCCCGAACGCTCTACCGGAACCGACGCCCTGTCTGCCGATCTCTGGATGCCGTCAACCCCATCGGTGATACGGAAAAACGCTGCCAGAAATGTCTCGACAGAGATCAATGCACCGGTCAGGTGCGCTTGGACCTGCTGTTCGACAACACCCCTTACAGGCTCCTGCTCGCCTACACTTCCGCTAAAAACTTCCTGATTTACACCGGTAAACTCGTTGAAAAAAAACTTGAAATTCGTTCAATCAATACCAAGATCGTCGTTGTTAACAGAGGCTCATGGGGTGAGTTGCGGTTCTGCGTTGCTGACGTGTAGCGGATAGATATACTGGTTTCTTGTTGTAAGTCGGTTCTTTCCGGTTGTTGGCGAAACGTCATCCACGCGGTAAGCTTTATCATTTGTTCATTTGAACGCGTCTCGATTATGAACGATATGATATAGGTTAACGCGGCGATATCGGATGTCATCCGAATGATCTCATGAAACGTGGGATGACAGTCTCAAAAAGCGTGGCACACGACAGATATGGCTAGCGAGACTGTAGATAAGATGAAGAATGGTCTTAAGGATTTCGATAAAAACATTAAAAACATGGACGAACATCTCAAGGACTGGGATGATATGGGCATGTAATCTGCCCAATCACATAAAATCCAAGGGGAATCAAAATCCATAATAAATAGTTAGGGAGGTCGAGGATGGACGATGAAACATATTTTCTACTATTATTGTTTTTTGGGATGCTTTTTATCCGTAAGCGTTCACGGGGTATATTGGGCGCTCAATCCGGCGCACTTTTTTCGCTCCGCTAACCTCTCGTAATTTCAATATTTTTATACAAAATCAATAACTTATTGAAATAATTAAAAATATCTAGACTTTCCATTTCTAGTATGCTATCGTGCTTTTCATGAAGCCCGATAGACCCATTTCAGATGCCGATTGGCAAGCTACTGCTGAACCGGTACGCCAGTACATCGTTTCTTTGGAAGATGAGCTGCGGGCGATTAAAACTCAAAACGACAAGCTGGAGAAAAACAACGAGAAGCTTGAAAAGCAAAAACGCCAAAACTCGACCAACTCCAGCAAACCGCCCTCATCCGATCCGCCCTATAACAAACCCAAACGCGAAAAGCCCAAAGGCGAACGCAAGCCGGGCGGACAAAAAGGACACCCGGGGCATGGGCAAATGCTGCTAACGCCCAACAATACTCAAAATGTGATGCCCGAGTGCTGCGGTTGCGGTCTCCATTCATCGGATTGGGATAATCTGCGACCCTTTCATACTCACCAACATATCGAATTGCCTGAAATCGAGATGGACATCACCCATTTTGTTCTGCACCAAGGTCAATGCCCTGGGTGCGGCAAGATTGTCAAAGCACAGGTTCCGGAGGCGTTTAGCACCGGCTACGGCCCGCGGTTTTGTGCGTTTATCGCCGAACTGAGTGGTATCAAGGCCATGAGTCGGAGAAATGTGCAGCAACTGGTCCACTCCGTGTTTGATATCAAAATCGCCACCGGCACGATCCAAAAGGTTATCGACCGCGCTTCCGAGGCCATTGCCTCCACCTATGAGCGTATCGGCCAGGTGGCCCGCAGCAGTGAGTGCAACTTCATCGATGAAACCAGTTGGTTTAAAAAGCACAATCTGCAATGGCTCTGGGTAATGGTCAATACGATGGTGGCCTTTTTCCGCATCGATCCGAAAAGATCCAAACAGGCCTTTCTCGAACTGATCGCCGACTGGAAAGGCATCTTGATCAGCGATGGTTATCGCCTTTATTGCAAATGGGTCCATGGCCGGCAAACCTGCCTGGCCCATTTGATCCGAAAGGCCAAGGCGTTAATCGAGAGTAGAAAACTCAACGAAAGGCGAGGCGGCAAGTTAATCTTGGCACATTTGAATACCCTGATCGAATTTTCAAAAAACAAACCGCCACCTTTAAAATGGGAGCGTTTTTATAACTCCTTGTTGCTCATCCTCAGCCTTTTTGAAGACGACACCGACGGTGCCGGTCGCCTGGCCAGGCAAATAATACGAGAAATTGACGCATTGTGGACCTTTCTCGAACATGATGGCGTCGAACCCACCAACAACCGTGCCGAACGCTCTCTGCGCTTTGGCGTGCTATGGCGCAAATGTAGTCTGGGAACGCAAAGCGACAAAGGCAACCGCTGGGTCGAACGAATCTTGTCTGTAAAAGAAACCTGCCGACTGAGAGATAAAGCCACATTTCCGTTTATAGTCGAATGCCTGGAATGTTACTTTGCAGGCATCTCTGTTGATGTGAGTTGGATCTAAGCCTCTCTTCAGCTAATAGCCCCGTGACCGTTTACTTTTATCCTGGTTTGCCTGTATCGGTTATTATCCAACCGATATAAGCCACGAGGAGAAAAGAAAAATGAAAAAATCGTCCATTCCACGGCCCTGGATATGGACAAGGAATTTGATGATGATGTGGTTACAAATCCTGCATTTTCATCTCTAAAGGCAAACATCTTCCATAAAGACAGATATGACGATGATAAATAGGAACTACTAAAGTTTCCTAAATTCAATCAAGCCGCCATGCGCAGCAGTACGTCCACGAGAGAATTAAAGACGGATTTGCGTGGCACCGGGAAGAGCCTACCAAAATCCTTGTCCATCGCGGCCTTTGTAACGGATCGGCGGACATCCGAAAAGGCAAAATGACGGCGGCCGCCGACGGCATGCCGGCGAGATGGCGTTTTCTCGACCCGGCTGGCGTAAATCCAGGCGACGGTGGTCGCCAGCATGCAAAAGTGCAGATGGTTGCTGACGGCCTGCGGATGACGGCTTTGCGTGTCAGCGCTGCCGATGTCGTTTTTCAATTCCTTGAATAAGGCTTCGATCTTCCAGCGGGCCCCATAGTATTCGATAATCTGCTCAGCCGAAAGGGACAGGTCGGTGGAATAAAGTGCCACCCACTGTGTCTTACGATAGACCCAGACCACCTTGACCGCACATCGGATGGTCTTGAGCATCACCACGCGTTCATAGGCTACGATGTTCCGGTTGCGGCCATACAGGTTGACGATGTATTCTTTTGCCAGCGATTTGAATCGAACGGCCAACGCTGCCGCATTCCCCAGCTTGCGGCCATATTTACGCGGGCGGCCTTGTCGTCCGGTCGGAGGTGGCGGCAGTTCAAATATTGTGCTGTTGGATCGAAGCCTGGAAATCATATCCACCCATATGCCCAACTGTTTTTTCAATGGCTTCCACAGGCCGCCATTGCCGAACCATGAGTCGGTGATGATGACAATCCGTTTTCTGGGAAACACCGCGGCAATCTCACCGATCATGTCGACCGCCATGGCAAGCTTGCTCTTGAATGTCACTTCCGGTCCATTGCTGTCACGGTTCATTCGTTCGATGGTTTTCTTCAGGAGGTAGAAACGATAACTCAGCGGCAGACAGGCCCAACGTCCCTTGATCATCTTCAACAACCCCACAGCAACGATGTTCTGGGCCCACGGATACCTGGACTGGTTTTGCTTGGCAGCATGATCGAAAACCTTGTCGCAGGCGAAAATCTTCTTGCCTGTCTTGGCGTTGATACTGTCATCCAGAGCCAGCATTAACCGCCCACCGGTCGTTGGCAGCGGAATCAATTTCCACAGCGTGGGCCATAACCGTTGCCATGGAATCCGTGGGGATGCCATGAAGGTATAGAACTTTTTACGACTGATCCCGGAAAAGCCGAACACCGTCTTCAAGCACCGTAGAATGTTTGAGGTCCTCGATGAGGCGAAAGGAACAATGATCGCCACGATCGTGTATACGAACCATATTCCCCGTTCCTGACCTTTACTGGACTGAGCAAATTCGTTTTTGAGTTTTTCAAGGATGTCGTGTAGGATAAGCATGCGAGGCCTCCGGTTGGGTTGTTTGTTTGTGGAAGAAGAAACATACCACAACCGAGCCTCGCAATCAACATTAACATACTGTATTAACTAAATATTTGATCATATTGCCAAAAATCGGTCCCGATATCTGTAATGATTTCAATAGGTTACAGGCGACCGCCATTTTGCTAACCATCTGTTATTACAGGAAATATTAATATTCTTCAGTAGTACTCACCCCGCCGGGCTGCTTTCAAAAAGGGGAAACTTTAGTAGGAACTATTCAATTCCTAATAAATGTTTTTTCTTATAATAATTATAAGTTATATAAAAACAACTTCATTTTAGGTCTGCAGATTACAAGTGTCAGATGGCCCCGTGAAAACAAGCCTAATCACTTTACTGATGATACCTTGTCTCCTTGTCTCCTTGGCCTGCTCGGTTGCGGAGGGTCGTCGGATTCTTCTGTATCAAATAACTTCTCATCGTCTGAGGACAGTGGTCCATTGGCAGGCGTGTGGATCGGATCAGCAAATGGCGTCACGCACACGATTACAATCCACGGTCATGGGAATACCTGTTTGACGGGATGGAATACAAGCGATGAATACTTTACCAGGACATTTATAAAAATACGGGATCGTCGAGTCCATGGAGCAATCATCAATAAACCTGAATGAAATCACGGAGGGCACTGCCTACCAGGCCATCGAAACGGCCATCATCCAGTATTTTCAGGTACGGGATTGTATTGTCAATTTCGACACCCAAAGCGCCTGCATTCTCTTCGATCCTGTTGTTCATCGAAGATGGATTGCACGGTTCAATGGGCATATTGATTCCTGCGATTCAAAGGACATCCCGATTTCGGTACCGCTGAGGCGTCTGCCGCCCCAAATCAAACAGATGACCCGGCCCATATTAGAAAATCTTATGGCGGGTCAGGAGTCGCTGGAATCATATCTCAAATGGAAACCCCTTGAACGCAAAATCGTACTTGGAACCATCACCGAAGTGCACCATACCCACTACAAAATCAGTTTGAAGGGGGAAACAGGTAAATTGGATATTAGGGACGCAATCAAACGCGAAAACTACTCGCTTGGGAAAACCCATTTGTTTCATGTAAAGCGGGTTCGGATGGATGGTGAAAATGTCCGGATTCAATTATCGCGCAGGTCCAAAAGTCTTCCAGAGTTCGTTCTATCAAGCAAATTTCCCAAGTACCGGTTCAAATGCTATCGGCGCCTGCCGGGCATCAAATCCTGGATTCGAACAACTGCACCCCGATTCAGGTGGAGCTTGTTTTTTTCCAAGGAGATTCGCCAATCCCTGGCAGGAGAATACCTTCAATTTTATTCTTGAGGAAAAGGAGTGGACAATGACGGAGACACAAAAAAGCCCCAGCAACGGACCGACGAAAGGAAGGGATTTTTTCATCGAAATGGCCAAACATCCCCGATCTCGGGTAATCATGGCCAACACCTCGGACACTTACATGATGGCCGATATCACCCGCCAGGGGGACATCATCATCAGCAGACTGAGGGATGAATTGATGCGATCGATTACCATCGAGGATTTTACCCGTTACATGGATGAATACTATAAAATCATATTCGGTCTCGAGGACCATCTGCAACTCATCGGATCTAAGGTGGGCATCGGCTATCGTCCCTCACGCACCTACAAATCCATGAAAAAGAAGAATAATCAGGATTCGATGGACACTCCAACAGAGACTTAAAATACCACAACGATATGTTTGAATTTTTCTCAAAGAAAAAGAGATCCCGTTCTTCGAACGTCCGCACCATATCCATTGTGGACCTGGCACCCCTCTGGCGTGATCCCAATGAAGGTATCACAGGTAATGGTCAGACTGCTGATGGCAATTCCGATGACTCACAAAAGAGGACGGTGGGCGGCGGATCCGATAGCAATACAAACTTGGAAGACCGGATAATTAACTCCGATTCTAAACCAAAGGAAGGGATCTTAGTAGATGACAACGCGGCATGGTTTGATGAAAAACGTTTTTTTTCGGAGTTGAAGGTTAAATTGGACGTAAACCAGACCTCAGCCTTCCGGTACAACGGAAATGCATACTATAGCCTCGACACCGTTGCCCGGGCATTGAACCGTCAACGGCAGGATAAATATCTCGAACCCATGCAGCCCCAAGCCGTCATCGATTTTTTTCAATCCAGACGCATATTGAAAAGCGGCAAATACATAATGCGGTTCGATGCGGGCTTGCCCGCTAAAATCTACCTCTACTCGCACCCCTGCCAAAAAAGTGAGAAATCGAAAAGCAAGCTACCCATCATTGAAAACGGCCGCCGTCTGAAAAGCATAAAACCCATTAAAAAGATAGAACTATGATTTTCCCCAGGGTAAAAGCCGTGATCGGTATCATAGCACTTTTGGTTCTGATTGCCGGATTCCACTATCGGATGGAAATCCAGCAGCGATACCCGGAATTCGATCCAACCCTGATGGCGACAGGCATTTTTTTTCTTGCGGGGATAATCTATGCGGTCATCGACCGGAATATCATCATTGCCTTCATCACAATGGCCGTTGCTGTCGCCATCCCTTATTTAAGGCAGTGGATAGTGGTCTACTGGCCCTATTGAATCCCCAACCCTGTTCGTGTGCTTTAAGGTTGCGACATGCCCAAAGACGAAAATATTAACGCGATTCCCATTGGCAGTAACGCTAGTGCCGGCACGCGCACCTATTTCAAGAATATCGTCGATGCCATTTCGCAGATTCAACAATTTGCCGTCATGGAAAGATCGGATTACGAGATTCCCGAAGATTTTCTCACCCTTCGCGGATCGCTTAACTTTTTCAGCATCGGATTTGGCAACGGCTTTATCGAAGGCATGGTGTTTGCGCTTCTGTTGGCCATCATCATGCCGCTCACGCACAGTGAGTATCTGATGGAGCTGGTCTCCCTCAGCTTCCCGCTGGCTCGATCGCGTGCCTTCCTGTGGATGTTGAACCTGTTGCCCGTTATCATCGCGGTGACGCTTTGCTCCTATCTGAGCCGATATCGGATAGGCAAAATTGCCAAACGTGCCGTCGATGCACTTTTGGTGGGTCGCATGTTCAGTTTGATCATCAAGGCCATCATCATTTTCGTTTTGTTGATTGCCTTTTACAACTACAACGATGTCGTTGCCTATGGTTTGGGTCGTGCATTGGCAAAAATTAATGTCGGCTTCGGACACGGTGTTTTTTTGACCATCAGCAGAATGAAAGAACACCTTTTGATCACCGCCTTTCGAATTCTGGCCATTTTTGCTGGAGCGATACTGGCCCCATTTTTCACGATCTGGCTGGTTTCCCTTTACCGGGCGTATCAGCGAAAAAAAGCCGAACGATTTTGGATGGAATAATGTTCTGGTCACGAAAGCGTAGCACCCTCATCGGCCGGGGTGTGCCTATACACGATTTAAAAGGTGCCATCCGCAGGATCGAACTCCCGGACAGAGACCGGATCGGCCACATCGGATGCTTCGGCACTACCCGCATCGGCAAATCCAAGTTGATAGAGAACATGGTCGCCCAGGACATCGCCAAGGGCTATAGCGTCGTCATAGTGGACCCCAAAGGGGATCTGGAGCTTTTTTCAAAAATCGTACAGATTGCGCATGATAACGATAGAGGCAACGAACTGTGCCTGATCAACCCCATCTACCCCGAATTTTCGGCCACGATCAACCCTCTGGCCTACTATTTCAGTCCGGAAGAAATCGTCAATCATGTGGTCGCAGGCGTCCAGGCCAAGGATGCCTATTTTCATAATGTAGCCTATGAAACGACACTCATGATCGTTTTAAGCCTGTTGGCATTGAAGGCGAAGGTAGATCCAGAGTTGCCCATCAATTTCGCGGAAATCAGCAGACGATGCGGTGCTGAGGAAATAGAGAACCTGATGAGTGCATTGACCGAAATTGAAGATCCCGGTACACGGGAGATCGTTCACATTGCCAACAAAATTCTTCAGGCCAAGGAAGAGTTTTTCGGGAAGGTTACTTCCTCTCTTCGCACGGTGCTGACGGCTTTATCCATTGGCAATATGGGCAGGATTATCGGCAAAGCCCGTTCCAATCGCTTCGTGAAAAGCCTGGAAAACGGACAACGGGTCATCCTTGTGGTTCAGACCGGCAGCATGCTCTCCGGTAAGGTCAGCGACATGATGGCTCGGATTCTGATCTCCATGATCCAAAGTTTCATCGGCCGGCGTTTTGCGTCGGGTCAAAAGATTGATCCTCCCCTATCCATCTATATCGATGAATTTTCCAACGCCTGCTACATGGGCATCGAGGATCTCTACAGGGTCAGAATGCAGTTGGATTTTTTAACCCACTGAAATGTAAGCAAATATATCGTTGTATTCATTCATAATTGTATCGCTGTTCGATGATTATGGCGGCACTAAAAAATGTAACCATTTGATATTATTAAACCCGAGGATTGACATGGGAGAGCTAAATTGATACGATTATTTGAATAATTTACATTCAAACAAATAATTGTATCATGAGGCCATATGCTCTCACCTGAAGAATCCAAGACAGTACTTCGGAACTTTTTCAATAAGAAGTATATCGCAGATATTGGCCAGTTATATCATTTACTTCAAACGACGTCGCGAATGAGTGTTTTTCGAAGACTCAAACGCATGGGATATTTAACGAGTTTTACGGATGCCGGTCGTTATTATACGCTTCAGGATGTACCGATTTTTGATGAGTGGGGATTGTGGTTTCATAAGGGGATTGGTTTTTCACAATATGGCACGCTGAAAAACACCATCATCAAAATCGTCCATTCTTCAGATGCCGGCATGATGCCCAAAGAAATGCTGAATTTGTTGAAAATAAGAATTCCCAACACGTTGCATAATGCACTGCATGGGCTGGTTAAAAACAATCAGATCGGTCGCCGTCGGCTGGAACGTTTCTTTCTATATACAGATGCAAATCCTGAAAAAGCACAACTGCAGTTAAATACGCGCCGTTTTCTTTTGCAAAAGACAGCACCGGTTGTTGAACCACCATCAGCAGAATTAACCATCGCCGTGCTGATTGAAGCGTTTAAAACCGTAAAGATCAGGGTGTCTCCAACGTTGGTTGCTGAGCGCCTGGACGTACGAGGGATGTCGGTTACAGTCGAGCAAGTCAAACAGATTTTTACTCGACACGGGATCCCGACAGAAAAAAAAACGGCAAGCCTCCCTTAAACGTCCTGAGCGATTTGAGAGATGAGGCGCGTCGTTTGAATGACCGTTGTTGTAAACAGGCTTTCGGACTGACCGATGTTGTTGTTTCGGCCAAAGAGGAGCGTGGACGCTGTGAAATCTGTCATGGCCCAATGAAAGTTCAGAAAACATACCGCCATGAAGGCAGGACCCTTCGACATGGAGTATTCGAAGTATGTGAAACAGTGTATGTTTGTGCCGGCCGATGCCATCATCCCGTCGGCACCTTGGTGACCCAAAGATCTTTATCCGTGTCGCAAACTATTATGCCAAACTGCAATGCCGGCTATGATTTGATGGTTTTTGTCGGACGCCAGCGGTTGCTTGAACATCGGCAGCGAGAAGAGATCATGGCAGCGCTCAATGACGACTATGGCATTCGTATCTCAGCTGGTGAAGTCAGTGACTTGGCCATGCGGTTTTCACAATATTTTCTACGGCTTCATTATGCAAAAGCCGACCGCATAAGAAAAATATTGGAAAATGACGGTGGATGGCCGATGCACATCGATGCAAGCGGAGAAAACGGCCGAGGCACGCTTTTTGTTGTGATGGCCGGTTGGCGAAAATGGGTGCTTGGCGCATGGAAGATAGCCACTGAGAAAGCTGAACTTATTTTGCCATGTCTGCGCGACACCGTTGAAAGATTCGGCCCGCCTTGTGCGGGGATGCGAGATTTAGGGCGAGCGGTCACACCGGCGCTGAACGATTTGGTTTCCGAATTGGGATTGGAGATCCCTGTTTTGGCCTGCCATCAGCATTTTCTGGCGGATATCGGCAAAGATCTTTTAAATTCTGACCATTGTGCCCTTCGCGACCTTTTTCGCAGAACCAAGGTTCAGGCCGACATTAAGCGCCTGATTCGCGAGTTCGGCGGAAAGATTGGTTTACAGATCGATGATGCTCGGCAAACGGTTATTGCATGGCAAGAGATGGAAGACCATACATATCAATTGCCGCCGGGAAAAAATGGGATAGCGGTTGTCCGTGCGCTAAGCCAATGGGTGATCGACTATCATGCCGACGCCTCCGGGCTGGATTTTCCATTTGACCGACCCTATTTCGATTTTTTTAACCGCTGCATGATCGGATCAAAAGCGATTGATGCGTTTCTTCGTATCCCATCCGATGATCGAAAAGTAACGGGTGCACTCAAACGGCTTGGCCGGATTTTGACCAAAGTTGCATGTGAAGTTCCTTTTCGTCACATCATCAAGCGTCTTCAACGCCGTGCTGAGCTATTCGATGAATTGCGGGATCAACTGCGGACCGCGAAAAAACTGCCCGAAAATGAAACAGTGGCAGACATTGATTTGATGCGGAAACGATTTTACGATTGGACGGCATCGCTCAAAGAACGTCGTCCCAAAAGAGGCCCGGCCCAAGATATGCGTGATGCCATTGATATCATCTTGAAACATATCGATGTTCATGGCGAACACCTTTGGGGCCACGTTATTACGTTACCGGAGAACGCCCCTTCTCGAATGCGACTTGTGAGTCGTACAAACGAAATTATAGAAAATTTTTTCGGCACCATAAAACATGGCGAACGACGCAGGAGTGGGCGGAAAAACCTCACACATGATTTTGAACGATTACCGGCTGAGGCAGCGCTGGTGTACAATCTGAACCAACCCGATTATGTCAGTGCCGTTTGCGGATCCATTGATCGTCTTCCTCTTGCTTTTGCACAACTCGATAAAGAAGAAGCGCGGAGAAAAGAAAAAGGGTTACCGTCCCAAAAGATGTCAAATCTGGATAAAATACTTCAACTTTCCACTTCAGCTTTATCTTCCGCTGATCGCCATGTTGTAAGAACGGAAAATATGAATCAACGCATCATCAAGGCAGCCAGAAGCCGCGCTCCGCGCGTCGCGTGTTGAAAATAATGGAAAATCCAACCGCAAAATGACGCTTAAGGAGGATCTATTCAACAAGGCCGGCGGCGCCGGCGCCATGGTGAGCGTGTTCACCCAATCGCTGGCTGATATTACCGCCGCCATCGGCGATCAGATGGCCCGTAAGATCCTGGACAACCTGAATACCAAGATATTCATGCGCGTCAACGACCCCTTGACAGCCAGGTATGTCAGTGATTCCTCGGGTACTCGAAAGAAATACGATCCTTTTCTTCAGTTGGGGGGCGGTATCACCATGCGCTGTTCGGAGGAAGCGGCCGTGCGCCCGGAAGATGTACTCAATTTGAACAGACGTATCTTCTTTCTATTCGGCATCAATGGCCGGTACAAGGGAAAGACCGAACTGGTCAAACCGTCCAGATTAAAGGTGGAGTACCCTGACATTATCTCCAATGCGGTTTAAAAAGGAATCCTCCATGAAAAAGATCGGAATCTGCAACAATAAGGGCGGTGTGGGCAAAACCACCATCACCCTATGTCTGGCCGGAGCCCTGGCCGAGATGGATCTGAAAGTGCTCCTGGTGGACATGGATCAGCAAGGATCTTTAAGTTCTTCCTTTTTGCCCGATATCCATAACCTGCCGTTGGTGGTCACGGATGTGATCCGGGATGATGGAGTATCCATCGAAGAGGCAGTACATCGGACCCAATATGCCAACATCAAGATCCTTCCTTCCAATTTGAGTCTGGCCAAACTGGAAAGCGAACTTCAATCCGAGCGGGACGCTCACTATTATCTGGCCGACAGGCTTGATGAAATCAATGGTCAATACGATGTGATCATTATTGATTCTCCTCCCAATTTAGGACTGGCCACCTGGTCGGTATTAACAGCTGTTAAAGATCTGATCATCCCTTTGGAGGCCCAGGATTACAGTGTCAAAGGCACGGGGTATGTCCACGGGTTGATCGACAAGGTAAAAAAGCGGGCCAATCCCCGGCTGGAGATTTTGGGTTACCTGATCAATAGATACGATGGCCGTCGGCGTATCGAACAGGATTTCAAGGCCATGATCCAAAACCATCTGGGCAATCGGGTGTTTGATCAGGTGCTGAAAGATGCCGTTGTTTATGTGGAAGCCGTCACCTTGGGGACACCGGTTACCATGCTTTATCCCAAAAGCGAGCATGCCGAGGTGTTTCGCCAGCTTGGCAGGAAGGTCATGTATGGCTAAGGATTTCTCTCAAGATGCCCGGGACCGATCTCTTTTCCTGGTCCCTTCGACATTGGATACAGCTGCAAATAGGGGCGATCGTTTAGATACCCGCCCGCTCCGGGAGGCAAGGTGGATTGAAATCCAGCGTATCCAGCCGGACCCGAACCAACCCAGAAAAACCTTTGTTCAGGAAACCCTTGAGTCCCTTGCCCGATCCATCCGCGAGATCGGCGGCATCATCGATCCGATAACGGTCCAATTTTCTGAAAATGAAGATGGTTTCCTGATCATCAGTGGAGAGCGGCGTTATCTGGCCGCCAAGATCGCCGGTCTCGACACGCTTCCCTGCATCATCAAACAACCCGATGATAAAACCCGCTTTCTCATGCAGTTTATTGCCAACATCCAGCGGGAAGATATCCCGCCCCTGGAAGAGGCCGCAGCCATTCGGCGATTGGTTCAGACCTTCGGGTTCACCCAACACGAAATCGCAAAACTGATCAATAAATCAAAAAGCTATGTCAGTCAGGTCCTGGGCCTGGAGCGACTCTCCGATGAAGCCAAAAAGAAAGTTCAGACGTCTGAACTTTCCAAAGAGGTTCAGATTCAGGCATCCCGGGAAACGGAACCTGAAAAGCAGATTGAAATCCTGAAGATGGCATCCGATGGGAAAAAGACCGTTCGGGATATCCGCAATCAAACCAGACAGGGCGAGGTCCAAAAGCCGGATCACAATGAGACTTTCAGCCAGTGGACTTGGCGATCAAAAAAGGGACGGTTTACGGTGTCGGTACGGTTTATGGAGAAGCATCCTTCCGAAAACAAGACGAACATGGTTCGGGTTGCTTTAAAGGAAGCGGTCAATCAGATTTCTGGTAAGTGCAGATAAACCGGCGGTGAGTTGAGAGAGCAAGAGGCCCGTGCCAATGAGAATGAAAGAATCAGTCGGTGAGCTGATCGATGGATAGGCCCATAGCTCCTTTTTGGTATCAATGGTCGGTACAAAGGGAAAACCGAACTGGTTGATTCATCCCGGATAAAAGTGGAATTTCCAAGCATTACATCAAAAGTCGCTTAATAACATCGAAAAGGCCCCAAAACGCTTTCGAATGTTGGTGTTGACAGATGGTAACACGAAGGTTACTTATATTTATGATATACGAAATCATTGAATATACCAATGACATTGATCAAAACCTGTTTCGTGAATGGTTTTTCAGTTTGGACGCCAAAGCAGCCGCCAAAGTTACCACGGCGATTACCCGGCTTGAGAACGGCAACACGTCAAACGTTAAAAGCGTGGGCGGCGGCGTTTATGAGTACAAAATCAATTTTGGTCCCGGCTACCGGATATATTTCGCTTATGACGGGAAAAACATTATCCTTTTGCTGGCCGGAGGAAGCAAGCGGCGGCAATCTAAGGACATTGAGGCAGCCAAAGCCCGTTGGGCCGATCATAAGGTCAGAAAGTAGAGATTATCATGGCACTGACACGCAAATTTAAAGAGACCGTGCAATTGCGGGCACAACAAGATCCGGAATACCGCAAGGAACTTATCATCGAGGCTACAAACGCCTTCCTCGATGGCGATATCAGCACAGGGAAAACCTTGCTCAGGGACTATATTAATGCCACTGAAGCGTTACCTTCCATTGCACAAGAGCTTGCCCAGGACGAAAAAAGCATACGACGTATGGTTGGTCCCCGTGGGAATCCGACTTTGAATAATTTCATTAATTTGCTGGGAGCGTGCAAGAAACGTGAGAACTTGGATTTAAAAGTCGCGTGATCTCAAATGACCCTTTGCTTGCGCTGATGATTTAAATAGCTAATCAATTGGTTAAGAGAAAAAACGCGAGTTTCCCCTTAATATTCGCTCAGGGATAAAGCTCATCCCCTTTCGCTTCTTTCGTGTGTCAAAGGAAAGATGCTTTTGAAGTACTGTTTAAAAATGCAAATAGCATCTTCCGCACACTGTTGAAATCTTGGATAAATCTATGATGTTTGAATCTGTGACAAAGTAGAATTAACAAGGATACACGAATTCTGGTTTATAAATACGCCGCTAAGAAGTAAATTTTTACTTGACGATCCATGTCTTTTTCTTTAAAATTTATGCAATTATTCGCTCAATGAAATCTCATTTCATTGTTCCCTCCGCCGCTGAGCGGACCTCGGGATGACAGGATTTTTCCTGAATAATCCTTATTTCAGATTCATTCTTTCTTTTAATGGATCGGTGTCAATCAATCAGCCGCCATTCCCAAAACGGCATAAGCCAAACCTTGGGTAGATGCTTTTCTGCAACGGCCAAGCCAAACAGCAGAATTGCCATTCGGTGGTCGTGTCATATCCACACCCCACAAATTACGATCAAAAGCCTCCAATAAACATCCATTAACGAGGGACCAAAGCACTTGTGCGCATTTTCAGCGCTACAGGTGTTTTTTGTGCCCGGCAAACGAAAGGAGCGTCTTATGAACAAGGCCATCATCATCGGAAGATTGGGACAAAATGCCACATTTTTTATCGGTGGCGAGCAAACCGCCTGTCGATTTCAATTGGCGGTAAAGGAGACATGGAAAAGCAAAAACAACGAACCGCAGGAACGAACCGAGTGGGTGAATGTGGCTGCTTTTGGTTCCGTTGCCGAACAGATGAATAGTGTGGCCAAAGGCACGCTCGTGTTTGTTCAGGGATCGGCCAACACAGGCAGCTACACAAAGAATGATGAAACCCGCTACTATTTTGAAATCCGGGCCAGGCAGCTTCGAATTTTGCCTGAAACCGGAAGACAATCACTTAAGGATCTGGACCAGAATGAGATCGCCTTGGTCGGCCGTCTTGGACAGGATCCGGTGACTCCCAAGGAGGGAATTACCCACTTCTCTTTGGCATGTAACGAATATTTCAAAGGTAATGACACTACCCAGTGGATCAGCGTTGCCACATTCAACGGTCTGTCGGACAACGCGGCCAGAATATTGAGCAAAGGCCGGCTGGTCTATGTGGAAGGGAAAGTACGAACGAGAAAATACGACAAGGATGGGCAAACCCGCCATGCCACGGGGGTTGTCGCACACCGGTGGCGCGCGCTGGACGCCAGGCCCAAAAAGCAAGAATCAGGTGAGTACCACGAATCCGCATCCTATGATTATGCGGATGACGATATTCCGTTTTAATCAGTGCCCCTGGATCCCGAATGGAATATATCCTTGGATCCAGGGGTCTAGCATGGTGTGAGGTTATCGATGGAACGAATTTTTCGAAAACTCGAACGATATTTTAGCGCATGGAAAATCGGTATCCTGAATCCGGACAGAGGGCTATGGTCGCTTTCGCCCTCAGTGAATAAGCTGGGATATTTGAAAGCAATGAACGCCAACGGCTATCACATCTTCATAAAGCCTGAGGATGAAAGCCGCTTCCTGCTTTTGGATGATATCCCGGGAAACAGGCTGCTACACCAAAAGGAGTTGAAACGTTTTAAACCCGGACGTCTCGTGGTGGAAACCAGCCCCGGCAATTTTCAGGTATGGATCAAAGCCGGCCGGAGCATCAGCAATCCGGAAAAAAGATACTGGATCAGGTTTTTCCGCGCAGATTCCGCCTGCGATCCGAATTTGCGTTGGGGCCGCTGTCCGGGATTCCGCAATTGCAAACCAAAGTATGGTAAAAATGGACGATTTCCCCTCTCCCGGCTTGTTTGGGTGGACTGGGAAAAAGTGGCCCAAGTACCGAAGGTAACCCTGCCGAAAAGAACAGTTGATCGGCTGCCAATCAAGGTAAAAGCAATAGAGCAACGTCTATCGGGCAACCCCATTTTGCGTACCGATTACGATCGCGGGGATGAGTCGGCAACCGATTTTGCCTATGCGCTAGCATTGCTTCGCCGGGGAACGGATCCGGAAGTCATCGCCGACAGGCTGTTGCAAGAAAGAAAAGATTGGACCCACCACAAAGGCCAACGGCGCCAGGCCGCTTACCTTCAGCGCACGATCAGGCGCGCCGTCGAGATCATCAATCAATAAAGAAGAGGTCTAATTCTTAAATCCAACCCCAAATCCGGGGTACCGCAATGGTTCCCCGATACGGTGGTGTTCTCCCTTTGGTGGGAACCAGTGCGGTTTTATCCAAAGGGAGGCAAACAATGAAATCACAAATTATTCCCCTGACCAATGACCAAATCGTCGAATTGGCTCCGGCTGCTGGAGCGATAAACCCACACGAAACGGTTTCCGACCGGTATAGCTTTGTGCCAACTATCGAGGCTGTCGATCTGTTGAGGTCGGCCGGATGGCAACCCGTGCATGTGAAGCAATCCGGAACAAGGAAAAATGACCGCAGCGGCTATCAAAAACACATCATCCGATTCATGCAGGGATCCCTTTCAACCGACCGGGAACGCGTCGATCTGGTAATGGCCAACTCCCATGATCGCGGGTGTGCGTTTAAGCTTTGTGCCTCGATCTGGCGTAAAATATGCGGAAATGGATTGATGGTATCCTCGAAACTGTTCACTTTTTCGCACAGACATGTCGGCTTTGACATAACCGCTTTTTTGAATTCTGCCTACCAGATTGCCGAAGGTGCAGGAGATATCGCCGCACAAGTCAATGATTTAAAGGCGATAGACCTCTCCCCGAATGAAAAAGGCGTGTTCGCCATGGCTGCGCACAAACTGGTTTATGACGATATCGAAAAGGCACCGATTTTGCCAGCACAGCTACTTCAGGAACGGCGCTACGACGACCAAGGCAATGATCTGTGGACGACATTCAATGTGGTCCAGGAAAACATCATGAAAGGGGGCATATATGGAAGTAAGCGAAATGTGAATGGCCATATTCGTCGAGTCAAGACCCGCCCTGTGAAATCCATTGATCGGGATGTCAAGCTCAACAAGGCATTGTGGGTCCTGACCGAAGAGATGGCCAGACTAAAAAGCTGAATAAGTAGACAGGCAACGCTGTACGGTTCTTCAAAAAATGCGTTAAATCAAACAAGAAATCCCCAGAATCGGGGAACCGTAAAGGTTTCCCGATGGGGATGCCCTCCCTATTCCTGGGAGCCTTTGCGGCTGACAATAGGGAGGATGAAAGTGAAAAAGAAAGAATATCGTTTTTATTCCTATAAGCTGCATATGGTCAAGGAACAAGAAATCCGCTTCTTGAGTGACCAGGCAATCTACAATAGCTTCTCCGGCTCCAAATTAATCAAAAAGGTAATCCGCCAACTCGGTCAGACTGATCGGGAAAACTTCGTGGTGGTGATGCTGAATACAAAGCTAATACCCATCGGCACAAACCTGGTATCCACTGGAAGCCTTACCAGTTGTATCGTGCAACCCAGGGAGATCATTAAAGCGGCATTGAACATGCCTTGCAAAGCCTTGATCCTCGGACACAATCATCCATCAGGAGATTCCTCGCCTTCCATGGAAGACAAACTGATCACCCTCATGATAATGGCGTCTGCGCAACTGTTCGATGTTGATATTCTGGATCACATTATCGTGGACATGGATTCTGATGCCTACCTGTCTTTCGCGGACGAGAAAATTATCGAAGATACGAAACGAAAAGTACGTTCCGTATTGGATCAAATCTCAAGGATGCAAACAAAAATAGGAAGCAAGGAGACATCATGATCGACAATACAGGCAAAGATTTTGAAAATCCTTACGCACATGTGGTGAAATGGATTAATCGGCATGAAGGTACGGGGTCGGCAAACGGACTGGCGAAAATGATTCTTTCGCTATGGTCTGAAGATGCGGCTTTTAGCTTACGTGAATGTATATCATCGTTCGATGATACGCGCCTTGCATGGGCTGAAAAAATGATCAGGCACTTCTTTCGTTTCCGCTTCGATCGATTTTTGGAAGATGCCGCAAAAAAAGTTGCTTTGATATGCCCTCACCTTGTTGAAAAAGGACTTGCCGGCAGCCATGCCAAATGCAATTGGGAACGCTCTAAAACCACAATGGAGCAAAATTGACCGATCAAACTACCCGACCGTCTGTTTTTGAGGCTTGCCGAAAAAAAAACAGACGGTCGGCAAACCTGATTGATCCATGAATACGCATACGAGTCTTACTACATGAAATAATAAGATTATCTTCATACCTTCTCGAAATGTTTTCCCAATTACTCATGCCCTGAAAAAACAAATTGACGACTGACGATCATTTTTTTTTCGGCACACGACAAGGGCAAAAGGGAAAAAATCACCATTGCCAAATTCCCATTCTTTGTAACCGCTGGTCGATACATCAGCGTATATATAAAGCGATTATCCTTACCCTGTACCCATTCCCGGGGCGTCGCCTACGGCGATGCGGGGTAAAATCGCATTAACCAAGACTTTTTTTAATCCGGTGAACCCGCCGTTTTAATAGATCGCTATAAGATTACAAAAAAAGGGAGGTGATCAAACTGAGCAACTCGACGAGAACAGACACCCTGGTAATGCAAGCGATACGAGGTATAAAACAAACCAAATCGGGGTCCGCCAAGACCAGACACAATCACATAAAAGAAGCCCGCAGATTTGTAATAACGATACGGGAGTTGGGTTACGGTGTCAAAAGATGGAAAAATGTAACCAATATTCACATTCAAAAAGCGGTCGACAAATGGAAAGAAGAGGGTTTGCAGGCAGCAACCATTAAAGAATATTTATCCGGCGTTCGAACTGTTTGCAGGATTTATGAGAACGATCGAATCAAACCGGACAATACACAATTCGGCATCCCCAATCGAGTGTTTGTTGACAATCGGGATAAATCAATACCTCAGGATGTGTTTCAAAAAGCGGTGACAGAATTGAAGCAAAGCAACAATAGCGATGACAAAAGAGTGGCTGCCCAGTTACAATTAGAACGGTATATAGGATTAAGAGTCGAGGAAGCATGTAAATTTAATGCCCACCAGGCAGTAATGACAGGCGGGAGGGTATTCATTCAGCATGGAACCAAAGGCGGAAGAGAGCGGATAATAAACGAACTGACCGAAAATGGGAAAGCAGCGATTGAATATGCAAAAGCGCTATCAGGTATCAACAACCTAATTCCAAATGATCATAGCGAAAAACAATGGATTCAGAAATATTATCGAATAACAAGAGCCAAAGGAATTTCAAAGAAAGAATGTGGCGCATCAAGTCATGGATGTCGACATGCTTACGCACAGGATCGCTACGAAGAAATTACCGGATTTAAGGCGCCGTGTAAGTTCGAATCAAAAAAAGCATTCAGAAAGAACGCGATAATAATAGGCGGTGAAAAATGGAAAAAGTTAAACCAGGACGCAAGGCAGATAATCAAAGCTGAGTTAGGTCACGGCCCGGACCGTGATGATGTGGTAAGTCAATATTTGGGCGCAATATGAAAAAGCTTAGATATAGTTTAAAAAGCCTTCGCTCTAAAGCGAGGGTTTTTTTTTGGCAAGGCATGGAGGGTAGGGTAAACCAACCCTAATTGCAAGGCACCGAACAAGCAACAGAAAACAAATTTTATTATTTTTTGTTGGAATAGAACTCTTATTGTGATTCGTCCATGAATTATTTAAGTTCTGGATACTTTCTATCCCATTTTGATTTCGCATCCTTTATTTTGTTGTAAAAATCATCTCTTATTTGTTTATCTTGGA
Organism: Desulfosarcina ovata subsp. ovata; assembly: GCF_009689005.1. NCBI lineage: Bacteria > Pseudomonadati > Thermodesulfobacteriota > Desulfobacteria > Desulfobacterales > Desulfosarcinaceae > Desulfosarcina > Desulfosarcina ovata. Next base: position 1,350,645 of record NZ_AP021879.1, read on the forward strand.
ACTGTATAGCATCTGCATGACGGCCTGGACAAATATTTATTTTCTTTTTTAGTTTAAAACGTATGCTATACGCCTGAGGAGGGTAAGCCGGATTGTCTTGAAGATCAGTTTTGTAGATACTAATTATGTTCCCAAACCAAAATATTACATCAACACTATCAACAGCATTTCGAACAGAACTTTTAAAAACATGTACGTAAGAAGCATCTACATTTGTTAAAATTGCATCACCATTGGCATGAGGATTTCTTTGACCCATTGCAATTGACGTACTAATACACTTGAAAGTACCAATAGTTTCTGTGTGATTTTTTGATTCTTGTATTAATTGCGCAATTCTTTCTTTTTCCTTTCGTTTGATTTCTTCCTCTTTCATTTTTCTTTCTGCTTCGATCCTTTGTAGCTCTTGTTTTTTCTCTTTGATAGTTGTTCTGTCTAACTCCTCATCATTTAATTCACTAATAGATAACTGAATGGCATTTTTATTATAAAGAACATCGTTAAATGATTCTAATCGCCAACCATCATCATAAAGACGAAAATAGGCTTTGCCTTTCCCGCCATCAGCGCAAACCCACTTAATTTGAGATGGAACGTTAATATAATTCCATATAAATTGGGCTTCTTTAACACCTGTTGCATCAGTTTGCGGTAAAATTGCATCTGCAATACCAGTAACCTCAACCTTAATATCAAGCGGATTTTTTAGTGTTATATATTTATCATCTATATTTTTAAAATAAGATTCGCCTCTCTTTGATAATAGGGTATTAGTTATAGTGTATTTTTTCTTTTGATACCAGAAATCATGTTGTAAACCAACCTGTAAACCGTTTTCATGAGGACTGATAATCCGTTTTATTATGAATTGAGAGTTTTCAATTAATGCTTCTGCTGTTGAGCGATCTAAGCTTTTACTTCCACAACCATAAATAAAAAATTGGTAAAATAACATTATTATAAAGATAAATGATATACATTTTAAACGAGACATTCTAATATGACCCCCCTTATTATTATTTGAATTTATGATATTGTTTAAATAAGTATGCTTTGAGTTTTAATCCTTATACTATCAAATTGGTAAACGTCACTGACGCTAGCTTTTAAAAGATCCAATTATATCCAGCTAAAATTATGGAATATGTCCGCAAAGTAGCCATTCCAGTCAATATACAAAAAGGGGCAGTATATTTACCTCTAAGATGGCAGATATCACTCAGTAATAGAATATTATCAAACCATTGGTTGCCTTTGTCGTTTTGTGTTTCCAAACTACATTCAGAGTATATTCATCTATTTTTTAAACAATTTATCAAAAATGTTATCAATCGTTTTATCTATTTTGTTTTCAAGTGTTTCAGTTTTATTATTGCTTATTGAAAAACGCTTTGTATTAGATTCTAAATGAACTTTTAATGAATTTGTTAATTTACCATCAATTTTTAAATTGTTATCTTTTTGGTATGCTTTAACAGAAGAAATCGTTCCTTTACCAGCGATACCATCAATTCCACCGTTATAATAGCCTAATCGTTTTAAATTTTTTTGAATATTAACAACAAATTCAGCATGGTTTTTGTTTTTGTCGTCGTCTTCCTTTTCCACATTATCATTTTTATTAATATCAAATAATTTGGTTTCATATTTAGTTGGTTTAAAATGAAGTATTTTGTAGTACGTATCGCCATTATTTTTGTTCGTCCATTTATCAAGATATACTTCTACAATACAGCTTTTCACTTTTTTATTTTTTTTATAATTAAAATATGGAGAGTATTCTTTATCGAAATACTCGAGACGCACAAAACCAACTTTGTTACATCGTTCACATTCACTCAATCCTGATGGAGAATAATCACGAACTTCCATAACTTCGTAATTAATTTTAGGATACATCAGATCTAGAAAACTCGCACCACCCCCAAAAGCATTTTGCAATATAGAATTAGATGTGCTAGAATTATCAAAAAGAGTGCCTCTCTTTTCTTTTGATTTTTCATATGATTTTATGTAATTAAATTTTTCCGAAAAATACTTTTCATTTTCTTTATCTTGCAATTGCTTTGGGGCTTTTTTTGTTTTGTTCACTACTTCTCTATACATGCTTGAGTCATGTTTGATTAAAGTATCATATTCGCCTTTTAAATACGACTCTATATATTTATCGATTGAAAGTATAACTCTTTGGCTTTCACTTAAATCACCTCTATCAGTTTGTTTTTTTCGTTTAGTTTTTTCTTCTTTTTCAAGCTTTTCAAGCTTCAAAACTACCATCATCAATGATTTATCATGTGCATTAAAGAATTTTATCATTTTCTCAGTATTGCCATTTATTTGCAATAATGGAACATCGTTTCTAGAAACTTCTTTTGCTTCAATATTATATTTTTTTAAAAGAGCTTCAATATAATCACCTTTGTTCATAAGATCGGCAACAAGTATTAAAGCAGTTTTGTCATCTATGAAATCTACAAACGCATACTCGTAACGTTTCCCATTTTGCACACTTTCCTGAGCCAAATATAGCTCAGATGAAAGTTTCTTAAAAAGAGTAATATCGCCATCTTGATCTTTGTATCTATAGTGTGATAGCGGCCAAATACCATCTTTTTGTTCGGTGAATTTAACTGTTTTAATAGATCCACTAATTTTATCTTGCTGTTTATATGAACCTGAAAGATCAACTTTTTCTCCCTTATCAATAATGGGGTATTCAGATTCATAGCAGCCATTGAATAGCAAAGAACAAATTGAAATACAAAGTATCAAAAAAACAAATCTTTTCATCTTACATTTCGCATTATTGATGCAGTATCTATTGAATTTCAGATCCAAAATATCGAAAGCCCTGAGAAATATAAATTTCATCTTGCCTCCTTTTAACACTATATTGGGAACTTTCATATGCAGAACAGTAATGATACGTGGAAAATGAAGCGTAAAATTTTTCACTTATGCTTTTTATCATATGCTTAAAGGATTCTTCTACGATAAAATTATTGGGGATTATTCAAAGGCAATGGGAAGCTTCAGGAAAGTCTTAGATGCGTCCAAAGCATTGGGCGTGATGGACGCCGATGCCAAATATGCCTATGCCCTTCAAGCCTATCGCCGCATGATGCTTATTGATATAAAACTTGGCAGGCTTGAAGACGGTAAGAATATAATGAAAGAGTATGAAAACCTTGCAGATGATGTGCTGCTAAAAACAGGTAAATCGATGTTCGGAACAACTGAATATTTCCGTGGTTATCTCTCGATCATGGATACAAATGCAGGAATGCTCTATTCATTGCTTCGAGACTTCAAAACCGCTGAAACATATTTCAAGAAAGCCTGGAAAAGAATTGACAGCATCGACCCGCAATCCAAGCATATGTGGGATCGCAATGCAATGGGTTCTTACTATGTCATGTATGGCACCTATTTTCTTGGTTTGCAGAACCGATACACTGAAGCGGCAGAATATATAGATAAAGGAATTAATTACCTGACACCATATTATATTGAGTCTATTGCAACGGAAATCGACATTGAAAGCGCTTGTATGAATGCGGCGGAGATGTATTATTTGCTTGGCGATAAAAAGAAAGCTCTTGATAGATTGGAGGCTGCGATTCAGTATGCTGACCGATACCACCGCAAGGTGGTAGCCTCCCAAGCCTTCACCCTTAAGGGGAAAATATGTTTCGACCAAGGGCAATATAATGAGGCGGCCAGCTCTTATAGCAAGGCGTTAGAGCTGATGAAAAACATTGAGAGCACTGAAAATTGGAAACGATACTACTATTCAGGCTTGTTAGCACAAAAAACCGGAGGGATCGAAAAGGCACTGGATTATTATAGAAAATCCATTCAGGAAATAGAAAAACTGTGGAGTGGACGTTTCAAAGACGTTCGGAGACAACTGTCTTTCATGGAAAACCGTCTGGTTGTTTTTGAACCCGCCATTGACTTGATGGTCCAGCAAACACAGTTCTCAAATGCCGTTGAATACATGGAAAAGGCCAAGTCTAGAAGCTTTTACGAAACAACATCCTTTTACAGAAAAGACTCTACGTCTGAACTTAACAGCACACCAATGACCGCCTCTGAGATTCGAAAATTTATTCCTAAAAATATGGTCACTATCGAATACTATGTCGGTGAAAAGGTAGCTATTGGATGCTTGATGACGCGAGACAGAATTTATGCCAAACGACTCGACATAAATGCTAAAGCGCTCGGCAAATTGGTAACCGATATGAGAGAGAACATAACAAATATGGGGGATTATGCTGATCCAGCGATTAAATTATACCAGAAAATCGTGTCGCCCTTTGAAAGCCGAATGCAAGATTTCGAACGGATTTGCATTATCCCTCACGGCGTCTTGAACTATCTGCCGTTTCAGGCCCTGGTGACAATCCCTCCCCAAAAAGGAAAAGAAATTGTGACGGAGGTATCTTTGCAAAGGGATATCCAAGTCGTGGCACGAAAACCCCATAAAGTGTTCTTTAAAGCACAAACAGGTTTCTTGATCGAACATTATGGTATCCTTTATGCGCCCAGCGCCACCATATTAAAAATGGTTCATAAAAAGAACAGATCACATAAGAACCGCTTATTTGCAGTAGGAAGTCCTCCACAAACCGAACAAGAAGGTATTGGAGAAATTCCGAAACTCGAATTCGCGGAGGCTGAGGTTAAAGATGTTGGCCGGCTTTTCAGCGATAAACTGGTACTGTTTGATACGCAAGCTACTGAGACGGTGGTCAAAGACAATATGCAACATTATGATTTGATACTGTTTTCAACTCATGCGAAGATGATGCGGACCGATCCTTTTCGTTCCTTCATTCTTTTCGATAAAGATTCGCAAAATGATGGCAGATTAACAGTTTCTGAGCTGAAGCATGTTTCACTAAATGCCGATCTGGTAGCGCTTAGTGCATGTGAGTCCGGTTTAATGGCCGGCCATAAAGGCTTTTCAGGCCAATCATTAGCAAACCTTGCGGATGAAAAATTTCCTCCCGGTGATGACATTTTCGGTTTTCAGCGCGCCTTGTTGCAGGCGGGTGCTTCTTCAGTCATTTCAACCCTATGGAGTGTGGCTGATGAATCAACTAGGGAATTAATGGTCCGGTTCTTCAATGAATTTCAAGAGCAGAAAAAAATTGACAAAGTTATGGCGCTACGCAACGCACAGATGTATCTCATTCAAGAAAAACCAGAATGGGCGCATCCGTTTTTCTGGGCACCTTTTTGCGTGAGCGGGGATTGGATGTAGCCTACCAAAGCAAGAAAAAAAGTACTTTCATTTTAGACTGAGTCCGATCAAATCAGGCATGGTGATTTTATAAATTTGATGCATTTAGTTTTGGTTCTCCGGATTGAGAAGTTTAAAACCTGGCTCCAATTTGCAGCAACAAGACCCCATCGTCATGCGGTGGCCCACCGATCAGCGCACGACCTTTGTCTACAAGTAGTAGGATTGTTCGAAATGTTTCCTTGCCCTTTTCAAGAATTCTTACCAACACCCTTGCCTGACTATCCGAGAATTCAAGAAAAGTAATTTCCAATATACGATTTGAAGGAAGTGTTATTTTTTCCTTTGCCTTTTCAGATAGCTTGGTCTCTGACCGTTTCAGTAAAGAAAAGCCACTAAAATTCAGAAGTGGCGATACCTCCTTGACCAGATATTCCAATCCGGGATCAACAGTGGTCGTATTTCGAGTTGCTTTAACAATTACCACCTCAATTTTTATCGTAGATGCAGAGGCAAATGAATTATGCGGACAGATTAAAATCCCCATGAAAAGCAACATTGATATTGACCGGATAAATGGTATTACATTCATCAACCGGCCTCCTTTTCGGATGTTTTTTCAGGTTGATACCAGATTAACGGCTGGCCACTTGCAGCGGTTTTTAACATGAGGACCTGTCCGCTGCCTGCATTGACTTCTTCCACGCTACTAACCAGGGTTGGTTTTTTGCCTATATGCATGGGAAGGAAAATAATCACGAGAACCGCAGCCACAGCTCCTATTGCCGACGGTATCCACACAGCAGGTAATTTAAGCCGTTCTTTAAATTGTTCCCACCGGCCACGCAATCGATCGGAAAAAGTTGGCAAAAAATCAACTTGGGCTTGGATGTTTTCCCACATTTTGTCAAAATCTATAGCTTGATCAGAATAATCGGCAGCGGACATGATTAATTCATTTGTCTCTTTCAATTCGGCAAGTAGTTCCCGACAAGCTGTGCATGTCTTCAAGTGGGCACCCACTCTTTGTTTGTCATTTTCTGACAGTTCATTATCGATGAACGCTGCCAACATGTTTTCAATAGATTCACAGGACATGTTCATTTCTTTTTGTCCTTTTTGATTTTTTTCAGGATAGCTCTCAAATTTTTAAGAGCCTCTGTTTTATTAGTACCCACAGCAATCCTGCTAATTTTAAGTTTGTGCACAATTTCATTATAGTTAAGGCCTTTCTGGGTCAATTGAAGGATTTCACGTTGCCTTTTCGGTAGTTGCTGAATACCAGCGTTGACCTTATCCATTTTTTCTTTTTTTTCTATTAGCGCTTCAATATCACCTCTGAGGTTTTTATCTATATCTTCTTCGATGCCAAATGGCACTTCGTCGCCTAATCTTTTTAGAGCATGCTTTCGTCTATGGTAATCCCTAAATTGATTAATCGCTATGGAGAACAGCCACGTTTTGAAAGATGAATCCCATTCAAAATCTCTCAAACCACGATAAGCTCTTAGTAGAGTTTCCTGGGTCAAGTCTCTTGCGACCTCATGATCGCCTACTTTTTTTTTAATGTAGATAAACAGTACCTGGCGGTGCCTATCGAAAAGGGAGTTGCAGTCTTGTTGATCACCTCCAAGGCACGATTCAGCTAGATCTATATCATCTAACTGCGGCTTAATATCATCTAACTGCGGCAAGGTGTTCCTCTACTTATTAAGTTAGACGTAGGATAATTTTTTTTATACAATGCTTTTTTCATAATATTTTCTGAGAATTATTTCAACAAGCTTTCTAAAGCCAACCAAATCTATTTTAGCATTTTCCCTGCCGCTTATCTTTAATGACAATTCTTTTTTAAGGCGTTGTTTGAATAAAATCGGGAAGGCTGCGTCTGAACTCTCAAAAAGCTCAATTCAAATTCAGAGAATTTTTTCTGAAACAAAAACATCAACATAAAGGAGAAGGAGGAAAAAATGAAAAAAAATGAATTGACCATAACTGTGGCGATTTTGTTGACCCTGTATGCCCTTATAAACCTTGGGGCAGGATACGGCCAATTCGCCAAGGATAGCCTGGTAAGTGGCACGGAATCCCTTGCAGCCGACATGGGGCAATGGGCCGGGGACGAAGCCGGATCAAAACGGGTCCGCAATCAGGGAATGGAAGCATCCACCATTCTTTATGGCATCGCCATTTTCATACTGGCGACCGGTGTGTTGGATCTTACCGGTTCAGTTGGTCTATTTGCTGGCGCGCGATGGGCGGTGCCTCTGGTAGCTTTCTTTCTGTTTTTTTCGAAACCTGCCCTTGTTAGCGCCACCGAGCCGATGGTGGCGGCGGGATCTCATCATACAGTCGGGTTGAAAAGCGATGGCGCTGTAGTGGCGGTTGGTGATGGCAATGGTGGGTTGGATGTATCGGGCTGGAGCGATATCATTCAGGTCGCGGCGGGGGATAACTATACTTTCGGACTGAAAAACGACGGCACGGTGGTGGCATCTGGTTTTAATGTTCGATTTGAGACGGATGTTTCTGGTTTGATCGACGTCATTCAGGTTGCCGCAGGATTTAATCATATCGTCGCATTGAAAAGCGACGGCACGGTGGAGGCAGTCGGTTATAATACTCATGGTCAATTGAATATTTCAGGCTGGACCGACATCATTCAGGTTGCTGCGGGAACTCATAATTCCGTGGGTCTGAAAAGCGATGGCACGGTGGTCGCGGTCGGACATGACGAATATGAAGAACTGGAGGTCGATGACTGGACCGAAATCATTCAGGTTGCCACGGGAGGCTATTGTACAGTCGGATTGAAAAGCGACGGCACGGTGGTCGCGGTAGGGCATGGCATCTCTGACAGCCTGGATGAATTGGAAATCACCGGTTGGACCGACATCATTCAAATCGCAGTGGGATATAATCATATCATTGGCCTGAAAAGCGATGGCACTGTAGTAGTAGCGGAGCACAGTATAGTCGCATGTCAATTGGATGTTTCAGGCTGGACCGACATCACCCAAATCTCCGCAGGATATAGCCATGTCGTCGGTTTGAAGAGCGACGGAACGGTGGTGGCTGCCGGAGATAACGAATATGGCGAGTTACAAGTTGCCGGATGGACCGGAATCATTCAGGTCGCAACGGGAAATGATCATACCGTTGGCCTGAAAAGCGACGGCACAGTGGTGGCGGCAGGAGATAACGAAAACGGTGAGCTGGAAGTCGCCGGCTGGTCGGACATCATTCAAGTTGCGGCGGGAGGTAACCATACCGTGGGCCTGAAAAGCGACGGAACGGTGGTGGTAGCTGGCAACAGTCATTGTAGTATATTTGTAGCCGACTGGACCGACATCATTCAGATTGCTGCAGGAGGTGACAATGCCGTGGGGCTGAAAAGTGACGGAACGGTGGTGGCAGTTGACTATATTTCCCCCGGTGTAACCGCTTGGACCGACATCGTTCAGGTTGCGGCTGGAGATTACCATATTGTCGGACTGAAAAACGACGGTACGGTGATGGCGGTCGGAGATTACGTTACCGGAGATTACGTTACTGGCACTGATGTTTCGAGCTGGACGGACATCATTCAGGTCGCGGCGAGAGCATCTCATATCATCGGTTTGAGAAGCGACGGCACGGTGGTCGCGGTCGGATATATTTATGGCAGCCGGGACGCGTTGGAAGTTGATGGATGGACCGGAATCATTCAGGTCGCAACGGGAAATGACCATACCGTGGGCCTGAAAAACGACGGCACGGTGGTGGCGGTAGGAGATAACGAAAACGGTGAGCTGGAAGTCGCCGGCTGGTCGGACATCATTCAAGTTGCGGCGGGAGGTAACCATACCGTGGGCCTGAAAGGCGACGCTACGATTATGGCGATCGGAGATAATAGCATTGGCCAGTTAAGCTTTTTCACCAACCCATTGCTGGTATCAGGAGATAGTAGCGATGATGACGGTGACGATGATAGTGATGATAGTGATGGTAGTGATGGTGGCGGTGGCGGTGGATGTTTCATTAACACACTGAAATAATAGTCCAACATTTTCATTGATCAAGGTGTGGTTTAGTACATCGATGGTGAATACCAGCACCCATCGGAGGCCACCAGCGGAATGTGGAGCTACAACGCCAATAATAAGTTACGACTCTGGACGCTTTATTCGGGTTCGTTTTAGTTAACTACCACCGCCCTTGGTGGTAGTTGACTATCTACGTTCTGTTTCTGCTGAATTCTGTTTTTTGGCAAGCCTTCGCCTCGTGAACACATACATTAAAATGGGGAGGATGGAAAATTTTATGGTTGAAAAACGACGATTTGAAGATGTTGAGGGCAAATTCCCTGCCGTAATAGATGAAAAAAGATCGGGCGAAAGGACAAAGGATCCGGTAATTCGCAAAATCCACAGACGAAATCTTCAGGCAAAACTTCGCTTGGCAAAAGGATTGCTGGCGCTGGGGCTCGAACCGAGCCGTGTGGAAATAGTACTTAACATTCAAATGCACAATGCGAATGGAAAAACAAAGTCAAAGGAAATAGTATAGGCATTAAAAATGACGACTTCCCTGAAGATACCTGCTGTAATCACAATAGCAAAGGGTGGCTGTATTGAAGCTACGGCGGCACTAACGCTCACCTCAATTGTATCCGCCGAACTCGTATCATCAACCAATGACAAATACCTATTGAATAACGAGGCGTTATGGATGATCCAGTGGGAAGGTCGGTTAAAACTAATGCAGGCCCTGGCACTGTGGCCCGATCACACAGTACTGGAGCTTCGATGGACTGCCCATCCGGACTTTCAGCAGCCCTCTCAAGGGCAATTATGGATCGATTTGGTTCTTAAGGCATCGGCCGATACCAAAGATGTGGCGGTTCAAGCTGTTGTCCAGGGTTATTTGCGCCTTCTCCCGCTATTGGAAACCCATTTGCCTAATATAACTTTCGAACCGATCATTCGGGAAAGTGTTCTAATATATCACCAAACCCCCTTTAAAACCCAATCCGTTTTGTCAATCGGGAGACTTAAACGGCGAATCGTTCTGTCTGATTCCTTGCCTCGGATATCACTGGGTTTCGGCCCTCTCAAAGAAGAAACGGGTAAGGAGGACTGTTTGGATTTGTGCTTTCCATGGTCAGCGGCTATGTTGACTTCGAACGAACTGGCTCGTGGGCTGATGTCATTGTTGGATCCCATCCAGCTGGTGGTTCGGCTGAAGGCGCACCGGCCTACATTCGACGATCTGCAGCGACTCGAGAATCAAATTGCCGAATGTGAGCGGTTTTTATCGGCCGGACGTGCGGACCACATTGCCTCGACGAAACAGGTGGCCATGATCCGGGATATGACTTTGCGGCAATTGATCCAAATCAGGGATGCTTCCTTTTGTGCTGATGCCTTTTTGCTCTCTGGTGTGCCCATGGATGAGGCTTTCGCCGTTGGCTTGGTCCAGATGATACTTGCCTCTACCTCTGATAGGGATGACAACAATTTATTTGCGGGTGGGTTCACTGTGAGCCCTTTGGACTTGGATAATTCGACACAACAGCGGGGCTTCAATGAAAAACCCATTTCGCCCCAAGAAGCAGCTGCGATCTTCTCGCTTCCCCTGCCGGCAAAAAGTGATGTGCCCGGATTGCCAATTCGGCGATGGCGGACTTCAACCATTTCCTTTTACGATGGAAACACTATATCAAAAAAAAAGATTGCGCTTTTCGATAACTTTCACAACGGGTGGTTGCAGCCGGTATCTTTGACCAATGAAGACCGAATGCGACACATGTTTGTCGTAGGGGCCACTGGTACCGGGAAAAGCGTATTCCTTGCCAACATGATTCTTCAGGATATCGCAAAGGGGCATGGGTTATGCGTCATCGATCCCCATGGGGATATGGTAGAATCCATCCTTACGCGAATCCCTGAACGGCGTGCCGAAGATGTTATTGTAATGGATGTTCTCGATGAATGGCCAGTGAGCTTCAATCTACTTCAATGGGACTCGATTGAACAGCGGGATATGATCATTGACGAAATGTATCATGCTATGGACCTGATGTACGACATGAAAGAGACTGGTGGGCCGATCTTTGAAAATCACTTTCGGAACATGCTCAAACTGCTTTGCGGTGACGGAAGTAAGCAGCGGAGTGGGTTCTCTCCCACGGTTCTGGATTTCGAGCGATGTTATCAGGATTCTGACCTGAGGAAATGGCTGAAGGAGAGAACATCGGAAAAAGAGGTAATCGATTTCCTACAGCAAATCGAAAAGGCTGATTATGGTGACATACGGATTTGCAATGTGAGCCAGTACGTTACAAGTAAATTTGGGCGATTTTCCAGCGATACCAGATTAAGACGTATTTTCGGCCAAAATAAAAGCAGTTTTTCTTTCGACGATATTCTGAGCCAAGGAAGAATTTTTCTGGTTAAAATGGGCAGAGGGCGTTGGGGAACCGAAGTAAGCAGGCTTTTGGCCAGTCAGCTGGTGGCTCGTTTTAAAATCGCCGCTATGAAGCGTGGAGCAATAAGCGAAAAAGATCGCAAGGATTTTTTCCTGTATGTCGATGAAGCCGGATTGATACCACCCGACAGTGTAGGGGATTTGCTATCAGAGGCCCGCAAATATCGCCTCGGCGTGGTTTTGAGCACTCAGTACACAAAGCGGCACTGGTTCAGTTCAATAGGTAATTTAGCTAAGGGGGTACAATTTTTCATTTTAATAACAGATAGTTATATTCAATATGACTGGTTTTTCAAGCCTGCTATAACATATTGATATTATTGGATCACCTATTGAACTGAACCAGTGCCCACAAAGCAGCTCAGCAGCCAAATATCAAAGGGTCGCAAGGACACCTTGATAGATAGTGTGATCGGTAATGTGGGGGCCACGATCGCATTTCGCTTGGGGCGCTCTGATGCCAAAGAAATGGCTGATATTTTCTGGCCTGATTTTTCCATGGTAGACGTTGTTCGACTGCCTAATTTCCATGGGTACGCTAAGATTCAACAGAACGCCCAAGTCACTCCACCATTCAGCTTTCGGACACGGCCGTTGAAAGGTCGCGGCAATGCAAAACGGTCTGAGCGAATTCGCAAGCTGTCTTCTGATCGTTATGGGACTGACCCCGCGACCATTGACGCTCAGATTCGGATGCGAAGAAAACCGTGGAAAAAGGATTGATCTCTTTTTTATCATGGTGTGGTTTGTAAGCCAAAGCAAACAGCTATCTCCTAACCCAAAACAAAAATGGAGGTATTCGATAGCAACTTGTCCAAATTGCGGTCACACCCCTTATGGTTTCAGCAGTTCCTGGATGTGGATTTATCAATGTAATGATTGTGGCAGGCACTTCCGTCACAACTGTGGATCCACAACAGGGAGCGGAATGCGATGTGCCCATTGTGGTTCTGAAAACACTAAAAAGGATCACGAGTGTCACGAGAAACCGGATTAAGTTGAGAAGTTATTTCGGTTATCAGACGATTTATTGTATGGCGTCATTTAACATTGCGTCTCCATGCATGTCCTCTCTTTTCTTTGTTGATAACGTTGAACCGGTTCAAGGAAATCGGCAGTTTACCAGATTCACGGCATGGTCGCGCTCGTAATCCGAACTCCGGCCCAGTACATACCTTTCCCCGTCGAAAAGCGAGGCGACAATGAAAAATTCCAAGTTTTTTTACTGGTATCTGTCGTGCTCATGCATTTCCCTGGACTTCAATCCCGTCGATCCAGCCCTTTCGTGCCAGCACATCGACGGCGATGGCAATTTGGCGTGGTGTGAATTGTCGCTTACGGTCACTCCAAGCATAGGCGTGTTTCTCAACGTCGAACAGGGTGCGCAAGTTTTCCTTTTTGATCACCCAATGCACCGTAGAAAGCAGTTCCAGGCCAAAGGGCGATTCAAAGCCTTCGACCAGTTCAGCCACCTTGTCAAACCTGGCGCGTGTTTCCGCGTGTTGTTTCAAAAAAGCTGTGGCGTCCTCAATGGCACCCGGCACCAGTTTGAGCTGCTTGTCCGGTGCATCGCCGCCATCAGCATAGCCTGCAACAAGATGGCCCTCGATGGCATGTAAAACATGGCGCAGATTTTCGGCATATGGGCCGTAAATCGCTTTTTGGTATTTGAGCCGTAAGGGTTCCCCGGCTTCCTGCATAAAATACATCAGCTTATGAAGTTCCAGCAGGGTCACCATGGGATCCAGCAGGCCGTTGAGGTAACGGTGCATCAATTCCACAAGGGCGGCCCGGCCAGCTGTCATCTTGGGTACCTCCCGGCTGTGCTCCATTTTCTCTGTTTTCGGTGCCCCTTTGGGCTCATAGATGATCACCTGCACATCTGTGAGCGGTTCAACCGCCGCCTCGATGCGGGACTTCACCTGCTGCCAATTCAGCCCGCCCAGACCGCTACCCAACGGTGGGATGGCGACCGAGCGGATAGTGTAACGGCGAATGACTTCCACCAAAGATCTAAGCCCGGATTCAATGTCCCCCATGCGGCTTTTGCCGCGCCAGTGGCGTTTGGTTGGAAAATTGATGATATAGCGGGGAGGAATCAATTGGCCAGTCTCATACACGAACATGCGGCCGGGCTGCACTTTGTCCTGCTTGCAGGCCAGCGCATAGGCCTTGAAATTCTCAGGAAAGGCGTTTTTAAACTGCAACGCAATGCCCCGTCCCATCACGCCGACACAGTTGACTGTATTAACAATGGCTTCGGATTGATCTTTGAGAATGTCGCCGCTCTTGTATTCAATCATAATCGACTCCAATTTATCAATAATACCAGTCTGTTTTTATTTCAATTCGAGGGTTGTGACCACTTTTTCCAAGCGCGTTGACCGCAGCATGATACGTTGCTCTTGAACAAACCCCGATACGGTCTATCAACTCCCAGGGGAAGCTGAGTTCCAATAAAAATTCCGCCTGCTTGCCTTCCTTTGCCGAAGGGGAGACCACTCGACCACCCCATTGATTGCTTTGGACTGCATTCCAGTCAATCTCATCAAGCCGGGCCAGATCGCAACGGTCCTCGAAGTAGTAGGCCCCCGCATTGGACAGGGTGAAGGCCCATGACCGCTGATACTGCTGCGCCCAGGCCACCGACCGGCGAAGATCGGCTTCCAGATGAATGATCGGGCCTTGTCCACCTGTGTAAGTCAAGTCGGGATGATTGCCTTGGTAAATCAAATATAGCATAATCGAGCGCGGACAGAAATAAAACGGAACACAGTCGCCCACATGCAAGTGCGGATGACTTGTCAGAGACAATTGCAGCCGTCGTTGTTTGATATGGTTCATCCCTACGGTAGTGCCGGGCGGTAACCGTCGGATGATTTCCGCATCGCACCAAAGGCAGCCATCGGCGATAATCGACGGAAGCCGGTCCACGTGTACAATGTGGTAAATCTTGGGTTGTAGTGGTACAGCCAATTTTAACCCCCCTCACAATCAGGTGGCAGCGTATCGTCTAAGGAGTCGGAATCATATGCGATATTTTTGTCCATTTTGAAGTTTTTTTGAAACAATCAGAGCTTACGAATTTTACTGCACTTTCCTACTCCCTGTCTAATTGTGGATGGTGAGCAACAGAGGCACCACCGCACCCCAATAAATAATCGATTGAACACCGCAGGGTATCGGCCAGTTTGACGATCACATCCGTACTTGTGTGACTGCCAGCCTCAATGCTTTTGATCAGATCGACAGGTAAGCCGGAACGTTTTGAAACTTCTGCTACACTGAAACCCATATCTTCACGCCAATAGCGCACCCGTTTACCCATCTCAGGGTCTTGGGTCGCCGAATCTATCATATCTTTGCTGGTGCCAGGGGCCGAGTATGTTTTTTCATCCTCTTTTACCATCGGGTCAGGAAGTTCAGATGGAATGTAGGAAACTCGTCCCCATAGAAAATAGTCCATTTATTTTTTATGTAACGATGAATCACAACCCTACAATTGAGCCTGATCCCCCTCTGAAATACAAATTACCGCATATCATACTCGCCTGATTTAGATCACATTTTTTTCGCCAAGAATACGAAGTAGGCTCCTGGCAAGACATCCTCAATCCGCCTGACCAAACCGTTTCCCCTATGATCGAGTCCTATCGTAAGGATAACCCTTTGTGCCGCCGCACATTGATTGCCTTCCATTTAAGAAGTGGCTGGTTGTGGATACGTTTTTGCAGGACTTTATCAGATGTTAAAAGCGTCGCGTCAATCTCCCCTCGTTCGAGCAGCAGGTCCAGGAATTCCAGCTCAGCGCCTGAAAAGGGCAGCACCGCAGACAGATTATCTTGACATTCTTTTACCATTCGTGTCCCGTATTCGGCTGATTCCACATGGAGCTCTGGTGAATTGACGCGGATCGTGGGAATCAACTGCCTAGCCAACTCCGTGGCATCGAACTTCACACCATCGGCGGAGACCGTCCTCCAATCCTTTCTATTCATTGCACCATAGACTACAAACCCAATACGAAGGCGATTGGAATCGATTTCGTCCATTCTGAGAATCCGATGGCTGTCGAACAAGTCCCTAGCCTGTCGGCGCGAGAATAGCGCAGCCAATTTCCCGGCCGCCAATTCATTTAGATTCAGCACCGGAATTTCCGTTGCTCGCCATGTCCCGACAGAATGAGAATTCCTGATCGTCACTGGCCACAATGGGACACGGAACATGAAATTAAGATCCACTTCTAGGTTTCCGCCCTGGCCAAAAGCGTTTTTATACCGCAACGACCACTTGCCTCCGGCGTGTTCTTCAGGCATCCGCCTGACAGTGAACCCCTCCCGAGTAAAAACCGCCTGAACGGCTTGTTCGACGTTGGGGCGGTCAGCGAGCATACCATCTCGATCTGCGGTTCCCACATAATTCAAATCGATGTCGACAGAGAGCCGGGGTACATCGAAGACAAAGAGGTTCAAGGCTGTGCCGCCCTTGAGAACCAGCTTCCCTTTGAGGAATGGATGACTCCGTAATGCATCCAGCAGCCCCAACAGCTGAGCAACTTTTTCGAGCATATCCGGTCTGAAGCCTGTCGCTTCCGCTTCGGCTGCAAGTTTCTCGGGGGAAATCTTCATGGCACCTCCCCCCATGCCCGTTCGAGGACTTCATTCGGAACCACCAAGTTCCATTCCGACACGAATCGACCTGATTCTCGCTTTGAACGGTTCAGGTAATGAGGCTGCCTTGGGCGCATGTCGCGAAGCATATTAAGATGTCGGTCCTCAACCATCAAAGTTTCGCGGTGCTGATCGAGAAAAAACCCCACTTTCGCCCCGGTGGTCGCATTTCCGAGCAGGAGCGTGTATTCCACAACCTTATCGAGGTCGAAAAATTCTACGGACTCCATCGACCGCCATATTTCCTCCCAACTTCCCGAGAGGTCTGGACGATCAAGCACATCGACCAAGGTCCGTTCCAGGGTCGTAACCCTCAATTCCTGACCGGATCGCTCTGCGGCCGAAACACCGAAATTTTCTTTCCCAGAACGTAGAAGCGCTTGACGAAACCTCGCTCCCCGGAAAACGTACGCTCGAAAATTCAAAGATCCAAGCGGACGGGATGCCGAGTAGACAAAGTGTGTATGAACCGAGTAAGCCTTACCGTGAAATTCAAGCGAGGTGTGGTGCGACAGCACTGCATCCGGTGTTAACTTCGCGGCTACGAGAAAAGGGTCGATAGGATATGAACCGGGATCAGCCCCCGGGGGGATGACGGCATACAACCCTCGTCGCACCAGGACAACCCGACCGGCCTTCCGGTGATAGGCCAAAAATGACTCCTGCGTTCGTCCGCGGACCTCACCCAGAGACGATAAATGATCAGCCAACTCTTTTCCGGTAAAAACCGGATGCTTTCGGAAAAACTCATCGTGTTTCATCGTCGGCGTCCTTGACTTCGTTTCATGTTACCCATAAAAATTACATGGGTTTCATAATTAAATGTCAAGTAAAAGCCTCGGTCCAATCCAGCCGACTTGACAAATTAACACATAACCCATCTCAAATTATGGGTTTCGCATGTGCGTGTCAAGAACCAAACAACCCCATTACCAGCATTATTCCCCCGCCTCCTGTGGATACCCATAAAGCAGGCTTTCAGCACGTCATAATGGGTTTCCCCGTCCAGCTGTCATTTCAGGATGCCACCACTTTTGTTTTCAATCATTTCCTGTCTTCTTATTTAGATCTTGAACAACAGAGGCACTACCACACCCCAATAAAAAATCAATGGAACACCGCAGGGTATCGGCCAGTTTGACGATCACATCCGTACTTGTGTGATTGCCGGCCTCAATGCTTTTGATCAGATCGACAGGTAAGCCGGAACGTTTTGCAACCTTCGCTACACTGAATCCCATATCTTCACGCCAATAGCGCACCCGTTTGCCCATTTCCGGGTCTTGGGCCACCGAAACCTTCATATCTTTGCTGGGATCGATATCCGAATATATTTTTTCATCCTCTTTTACCATTGGATCAGGCAGTTCAGATGAAATGTAGGAGACTGGTCCCCATAGAAAATAGTCCATGGGTTTCCGGGTCGCCACGGATACAGCTAATATGTAATTTAGCGAGGGATTTTGCCTGGCGTTGGCACCGTGAATATTGGATACCACGTTGATCCTCACACCCACTTTATTCGCCCACTCCGTCCTGGAATAACCTTCCATCTCTTTTTCGATACGCTGAAGGACTTCTTTAAAATCGACGTCGACATGAATATTTTTCATTTTATATTAATTTTTTTCTTGACAATCAGTTATTTTATTATGTAACGATGAATCAAACCCTACAATCGAACCTGATCCCCGTCTGAAATCCGAACGAAAGCGCCTCATACTCGCCTGATTTAGATCACTTTTTTGTTTGTTCGCCAAGATTACAGAAGTAGGTTCCAATTTTTAATAATAAATGTAATTGCTGAACGTAAGTCGGAACGCAATATGTTTTCAGCGTTAGAAGGTTTCAATAATGCTGAAATCCTGGATAGGTCTACGCATAAATTACATTAATACGGAAATGGAATCAAACCCTATTCCGATGGCAGCTTTTCATTTTTCATTAAATAAAAACAACGTAGGGAAAAAATGGATGTCGTCGATGAACTTGAGGAAGAATTCGGAAGATCGTTGACCGCAAAGGAACTCGCCCAACTGTTGCGGATCGATCCCCGTACCGTCAACCGGTATGCAAGCAGATGGGGCGGTGTCGAAGTGTCACCAAACCGGTATCGGTTTTTTGAAAAATCGATCAAGCAAGTGTTCAGCCATGCCAACAATCATCATGAAACGGGGCAAGCGGCGCTACATCAGCCAGATCATGGTAAACGGCGTGAAAAAGTCCAAACTGTTCCCGGATACCAGCAAGGCGTCAAAACAAGCCGCCATGCAGTGGGAACTCGAGACCAGAAAGCGTCTCGAACGGGAGTCGATCGCCACCAGATGTTTGTCGATCATCGTTTGGATCAATGAATACCTCGATGAAGTGAAAGCCCGCTATTCCCAAAAAACCTATGAAGAAAAGAGAAAGGCGTTCTCCCGCTTTATCGATCACAGCGGCTATTCAATGGAAACACCTGTCGATGAGATTAAACGGGATGCGGTTCGTGCCTTCCTTCGGCACATATCAACAACGATCAGCGGTCACGCAGCCAACAAAGCGCGAAAAAATTTAGGCGCGGCCTGGCGCTGGGGAGAACGCAATATCGAGGACTGGCCCCATATGCCCAACCTCTTTTTGACAAGCGAGCGATTCAAGGTGGAAAAAAACGTACGATACGTCCCTCCTGAAACGGATTTTTGGAAGGTCTACGCAATCTGCGAAAGGCAGGACCAAGTGATGCTGCTGGCTTTCTTCCATCTCGGTGCACGCCGAACCGAGCTGTTCAACCTGAAATGGTCCGGAGTCGATTTTGTCAGGGAGCAGGTATATCTGCAAACCCGTAAGCGGGACGGTGGCATGGAAGGGGACTGGATCCCTATGACTAAACAACTTTACCGGGATCTGACCGCATGGTTAAAAGAACGCCAGAAGATGGCAGGCTTGGATCAAGAGCATGTGTTCGTCTGTTTGTCACAAACCGCTTTTTGCGATGACTATTACGGAAAACCATTTCAGAAGCGTCAGCATTTCATGGAGAAGCTATGCAAGAAGGCTGGGGTAAGACCATTTGGGTTTCATTCGATCCGTCACATGTTTGCATCCTGGTTGTGGCGTAAAAATGTTTCCCTCGGTCATATCCAGCAGCTCTTACGGCACCAGAGCCCACGGACCACTGAACGATATCTCAAATCCCTCGGACTCGAAACGGTCAGAAAATCGCTCCAAATGACGTTTAACCCGTCAGGAGACGATGAATTTCCACCAAACTAATGCTTTGTGTTATGTCCGAAATTTATGGTCAGAGGGTTGATCGATGAATTCACTCAGATCAAAATTTGGGAAAGCAATGGATGATAAGCCCGGCTTTGAATTCTTGGATTCCATTTTGTTCCATGATTTACAGGCCGCAGGTTACACGACGGGTCGTTTCAAGGATATATCAAACCGTGGAATGGGAGGACTGCAAATGATGGTGTCCGAACAAAAAAAACACCTTCAGAACATGATTTTTGAAGACATTTTTATGTCCAGAATTTATGTCCAAGGAACGATTTCAAAGCAACAAAAAAGCCACTTATCAGCATCAAACTGCGTAAGTGGCCGTAAACAGGGAAATAAAATGTATGTAAAAAGTGGCGTCCCCAAGGGGATTCGAACCCCTGTCGCCGGCGTGAAAGGCCGTAAGGCTAAATTTAGCAAGAGCAGGAAAACACAACATATTTTCATTATTCCAAAATGTTATCCAATTTTACGATTGTACCTGATCACCCCTAAAAGTACCCTGAAATACCTGTCTGAGGAAGGCGCCTACTTCCTATGTACTTCCTAAAAATCCCTATATCGTCATTTAATTCAACCATTCCCATGGTATCGTCAAGAAAAAACTTCATCAGTTTTTAACCAACAACGCCGCTCTTATCGTCTGTCACCTTGTGCTGCCTCCCGCTTCGGAAAGGTTTCTGCGTTTCGGCAAGGTAGGGATCGAGGTTGAGCCACCTGCGGTAGGCGGCGACGTAGCCTACGCCTAACATAGGCCCTATCATAAACACTCGCTCGCGCGTAAATATAATTGCACCCCCCTTTAATCGCAAGAAAAACGTCCGCTTTCTTTGCACTCGATTACTAAATCGACTATATTGCCGCAATCAGAAAGAAAACCCGTCTGATGAACGACGTTTATAATACCCCGCAAGAAAATAAGATTGTCGTTGATCACCCGTCGAGAAAAACAAGACAGGGTGTAATGGTCAAGTAAAAACGGACACGGTTTTAAGCAGCCTTCCGTAATTGCTCTTTCTCATAGCCCATAAGACTGATATATCCCAGCGTCGAATGCAGACGCAGGGCATTATAAAAATTGATGTGGTCGACAATTTCCAGCCGGGCTGATTCCCTGGTTGAAAATCTGATCCCGTCAAGCCGTTCAGTTTTCAAGCTGCGGAAGAAACGCTCCATCGGTGTATTATCTTAGCTAATCCCCATCCAGAAATGGATGATTTTTATCTTCTCAGCGATGAAAAAAATTTCCGCTGCGTCGGTGAGAAGTAAATTTTGGGACGGAACAGACTTTATTGGTTATATGCCCACAAAACCCATCATCCAGGCGCTTCTATGCTCTGGTTGATCAGCGGGCGTCCAGAAGTTGCCGTTTAGGCGGTCGCCAGTTTCTTTCTGGCCATCGTTAGCAAATTGGCGGCAACAACCGATGACAGAACGTAACATTTGAAAGAACGGAATCCTTTCCATGTACAACGTGTCAATCCGAAACTGCGCTTGAGCCAGGATATTCCGGCCTCGATACCGGCACGGAATCTTCGCAGCTTCTTGTAAACGTAATGGCTGCGGCACATGTCTGTTTCTTTCAATCCGCGTTTTTTGGCAAAACAGACATCTTTGATTTTACGCTCTTTGGCTTTCGATAAATTGTCTTTGGAGGCGAACCCACCGTCCAGGGCGACTTTCAACGGATACCGACCGTAGATTTGTTTCTGGCGATCCAACATTTGTTCAACCAAATCCGTGTCGGCAGGATTGCCTTCAAGGATCACGCAATCCAGGATCAGGTTGGAAGCGCCTCCGGTCAGGCAGATTTTATGACCGTAGTGGGTATCCCGGCGGCCTTTGACGATAACGTCGGTGTGTTCTTCAAAGATCGAAACGACTTTTTGGTCGGCGGGGATGCTTTCCCCTTGGATAACACGCCGGAAGGTCTGGTCATAGACTTGCCTGGCCAAGTCGCCATAATGTTTGATGTCGCTGAGCAACGCAAACTGTTCGATATTCGTCGAATGAAGCTTTCCCAAAAAGGCCTCCGCTTTGATGGCGTAACCGATGGTCTTTTGGGTGACTTTGAGTAAATCCTTATACAAGGGAAAGCGTTTCTTCATTGTCTTGGCATACTGGATGCCGACCATTCGACGCTTGGCGCGACGCCGATGGTCAGTAACCCTACAACGCTACTTAGTGTTCTTTGAGAATCTCTCGCATGCGCCTTTTTCGATGTGACAAGTAGGCGCGATGATTCCGGGCCTGTATCCAAACGACCTGTTCGAGCAGGCTTTCAAACGTGTGCCGTTTCATTGGCAGAATAATTTTGAGAAGAATCTTAAGCTGCGACAGCGTAATAGATGGCGCTTTTTTTTCCCATCCTGATTTTCAGGTGCCAGAGGAAAAAATGGGCCAGCATGCACGTTAACATGTGGTGCTGCCATCCAGGAAACTTGCGCACCTCGTAGTGATCCATGCCCAACTCGGTTTTGGCCTCCTCAAAACACTGTTCGATTGCCCAACGCAGACCGCTGAGCCATACGAGTGTTTTCAGCCTCGTGCTCGATGATGCATTGCTGATGAAATAACTGTATTGCGGATCATCACCAAGGCTGCGTCGGATTAGCAGCCATACGGTTTTCTGTGGAAGCCCTTCAGCGGACAGGATGACTCGGCGACGGGTAAACTCATAAACAATGGGTCCTTTGGTACCTTCGGACACCTTCCGCCGATACCAGAAATAATCGTTGATATTCCGGGCCAGTTCTTCCATGGTCAACGGTTTGCTGTCAGGATCGACCAAAAGCGTCTTGGTCCTGGTTTTCCCACCCCAGCGATACGATCGGGTAATGGTCATCGGTCGTTTTAGCCAGCATCGTGTATCTTTGGGAACCGATACGAGGTAGGTTTTGTCCGGCAAGGACTCAACCGCGGCGATAAAATCAGGGCTGATCCCGTATATGGAATCGCCAAGTACATACTTGAAAGGCAGGACGTTTTCTTGATTGACAGCGTTGAGCATCTCGACAGCCAGTTGGGGTTTAGTCAGGAAGGCCGTGTCTTCAGGTAGATTGCACTTTTTCCGGCGCTCGATGTAATCGCCGTTGAACCATTTCTCGGGGAGAAATAGCCGCTTGTCGACCATTGCATATCCGTTTTCCGATACGTAGGCGGCGAAGACGCCAACCTGGCAGTTTTCGACTTTTCCGATGGTTCCGCAGTATTGTTTGGCGACGCCGATAGAGTCCTGGCCCTTTTTAACAAAGCTGCTTTCGTCGAAGATCAAGGCACCGTCAGGACTACCAAGGTCATCATTAACAAAACTACGATACTTGGTTAATATTTTATCGTCGTCCCACGGTGCATCGCTGACGAAACGTTGCATCGCCCTTACATTGCCATCTTTCACCGCCAGTGCGATGGGCTCGATGGATTTACGTTCAAGCGGGCTGAATTGTCCGGCCATGAATTTTAGAAAATGCTCTCTGGATTCGCTGCGTTGAAAACAATCGTAAAATTGTTCGTGGAATCCTTTGAGTTCATTCATAAAATCTTTAACATCGCCTTTGCCAAGATCGAATTTTGGAACCGGATAAAGGTGTTCGTCGCACCGCATGACTGGTAACATGGCCTGCCTCCTACTTTTAGGGGTTGTTGCGTAGTATGGCAGACCTTGGTAAAAAATTCAATCTATATCTTAATAAGTAACGTTGTAGGGGTAAAGGTAACCTTGATACCGAACTCATCGCGGGCTTTGTATAACAAACGGGTCAATACCCTTACGGAATCAAAAAGCTGAATGGAATCGAAAGGTTTATGAATATTGCTTTCAACGACGGTGCAGTCGATGCGGGCCTTTCGGCCTTTATCGATGTTTTCGTCTTTGGCCTGCACCAACAAATCCCGAGAGATGCGCTCCCATGTATCCGGCGAAATTCTTTTGATGTTTGCGTTGAGAGCGGACTTACCAAATCCTTTATCGGCAATACCGATCCGACAAAACCGGCTCAAAGCCCGAGAATCATCCATATGAAAAGCCAACTGTTCATAAGTGAAAGCGTAAAGCTGCTTAACAACTGCCGCCCGCAGCAATTGTTCGGCGCTCATTCCTTGTGCCCCGGCATTTCGATTACGAACCTTTCCTTCGTTGAGATCTTGAAGAACATAGTCACAAATGGTAGGCGTACGATCAATGATTTGGCTGATGATTTCCAGTTCCCTTTCCTGAGGG
Organism: Desulfosarcina ovata subsp. ovata; assembly: GCF_009689005.1. Taxonomy (NCBI): domain Bacteria; kingdom Pseudomonadati; phylum Thermodesulfobacteriota; class Desulfobacteria; order Desulfobacterales; family Desulfosarcinaceae; genus Desulfosarcina; species Desulfosarcina ovata. The sequence goes on from NZ_AP021879.1 coordinate 1,374,517, forward strand.
TGACCGGAAGCAGGTTCGATCAGAGGCATTTGTTTTTGCTGTTTCTTGCGCATTTTGTGTTTGGCCTTTTACTCGTTTGCGTAGTTATTTTAGGTGTTTAGGGAAATACCTTATACTACACACAGTGAGGAAAATCCATCGCAAAATGCGCTTTTTTTATTTATATCAAACGTTTAGTAGTCCGGATGGACACTAGCTATTCAATGGACCCATAGCAAACATTAAATAGGGTTTTGCCTGTGATGATATCACCATTAAGAAATTGGCTCCGTACCTCGAATTTCTGAGGAGTGGCCCTCTATCTATCCCCCAGCCCTTACCGTAGCCCTGCGCGGTCCAGTAACCTGCGTCCTTTGCTGGTTTGTTCGCAAAGAGAAACCACGAAGTTTCTGGTGGATGGGTTGTAGAGTGTAGCCTCCAAATTTTTGGCGTCCCAGTCGTGGTGCTCGACAAATGCCCTAACCAGCCCCCTTCGAAGGCGACCGGCACGATCCCAATTCAATATCAGTGTCCATCTATCGCGGGGAAGCTCGGAATCGAGCCACTGCCAGGCAGACCAGGGTAGCGCCGATTCTATCAGCTTTTGGTGCACCTCCTCGAATGTTCTTGCTACTATCAGGGCGCCGCTCTTCTCACCACGCTGAAGGCCAATAACAAGTGCAAGCGTCGCTGTAACAGCACTGGATTGTAGGCCAGCAGCCTGTTCAACAGCCCCTAAAAGTACCTCGGAATGCAAGCTGGCAAGCGGGGGCCAACGCGGCGTCATTTTTTCAGAAAGCGCTATGAGCAACAAGGGAGAAATAGATCTGGCTTCGCCTCCTAGCCACTGCGCGATGGCTTCTGATTTTGATTGAAGGCCATTCACCCACGTTTTTATCGTACCAGCGTATTTCTCTTCCGCCTCCAATGTATTCAGTTCACTAAGAACAACGTCGACGGTAGAGGTATCCAAACCTTTACCAACTTCGTAGACTAACGAGAATCCAGATGCCTGAACCATCGCACGAATAACTTTTGGGGATGGACTTCCGTGCTCTGTCACTAACTCCAAGCACGTCCGTTGGAATTCCCGTGGTCCATCCCAGACATCCGTCGTTTCCATGCGCTCTGGAGACGACGCCAAAACGCTGCGTACAAGTGATCGATTGTGTGCATGAAAGGTGATTAGTCTTTTAGTGGTAAGTCTGTCCAGAGCGCGACTGCAAATCTCCCTCCCCACGGCTGAGAGCCCTTTTCCTTCAATCACCGTTTCGATTATCGCAAACTGATCCACCCCCTCCTCATTTAACGCATCAACTAGACGGAATTCGAGTTTCAGATCATCGAGATCGAAGGCCTCCACCTGTTCAGTTTTCAGGAGCGCTAGCAGTTTCGCACTCTCTTCAAGTACACCAATCCCAAGGTCTAACTGACTTGAATTTACAACTCGACCAATCACTGCACGCTTCAATTTTTTCGCTGACTTCGGACTCGGAAACGCTGTGCCTATAAGCTCAACAACCCGATCAGCTGAGTCTGAGGAGCCTCTGAAGCTCTTCAGGACGTCCACAACCTCAAGGAAAACACCGAATGCGCGTCTTGTGCCTGGCAAATCTTGTCCATACCTTTGAAAAAGTTGGTCGCTTTCTTCACCAAGGATGGCATCACGAATTGCCGCAGTCGAAACCCCAAGCCGCTCTGGTGAAGATGGATCAACCACAACGATGACATTCTCCAAATTCCTACGACGTTTAAGTCGCGAGGCAACCCTCAAGGGTACTACCTGCAAATCAAACTGATGCTCACCATCTCGCCTACGCGAAAGCGAGCCCGTGCAAAATCGGAATTTACTGCGCAAGGCAGGCCATTGCCTCCACCAGACGGCAAGAATAGCGTCCTGCGTTGGCTTAGAAGACCGCCCTGGAACGACCACCTCCCTGTTTGGGTCCCCATAAAGCGCAGCCATCACCGCAATCTCTAAGTCCTCCGGCTGCTGAAACTGTATTGCATCCTCTTCACCGAGCTCAATATTGATCGGTTTTGAATATACACTTGGCTGTGCCTTTGTTTTCGGCCGTCGATAGAGAGACAGCAACCTCGCCGGCGTCAGACTCGCTATCAGCTGTGTACCTTCGACTAGAAGAGAATGGGTCCAGACGCAGCCAGGGCGGCTCATTTCGTGGGCATACCACGTTTGAGCAAGTGCAAAGTAATCAGTATCGGCTACTGGGTAGCCCGTGAGATATTGCTGGAAGCCTTTCAACGGCTCGTCACCTGACAGATCGCTCAGAACCAGCATTTGTCGGCGTGCGGTCTTCGGTAGCTCAATCGAGCTCGCGATCATCTCATGACCATCGCGATAGCCATGCAGAACCTGATGTACTGCGATCTCTTTCCGCGGGCTCATCGTGTTTCCGCCTCGCATAGCCAGTCGAGAATCTGCGTCAGGTCGTTCGTTTTTGACCCATCTTCGTGAACAAGTCGGATTCGGTCCGATGCATTCGCCATATTCTGCAGTGCTTTAAGCTGGTCCTTCCGTTGGTAGCTCGTGCCTTGAGCACTCAGGCCGAAAACGCGTGTGACAAAAACATGTGGGTTTGCCCGAAGGTATTGTCGCACAAGTGCGAAATGCTTCTCGATGTATTTCACTGGTTGGTTCTCGAATGGAGTCCCATCAAGCTCATCCAATGCGGCCACAACAACTGCAAGGCGGATCGGCGTTCCCCTCACGGAATGCAAGAATTGCAGAAGTTCGGCTACTTTCACAGACGTGCAGCACTTGGAAATATTGAACTGCGACGGTTCATCGACGAAGCTGGTTTCGCTGTCGGGAGTTGCATCTACAGGCGCCGTCTCGCCCTCCGGCTTGACACTGTCTTCAGGCGAGTCAGGACCGGTCACTTCTTCACTGCTACTATCGTCCTCGTCGGTAACATCAATTGCTACCGCAGCAGTATCCTCAACTTCGGATTCCTTTTCGTCATCATCCTCATCCCAATCATCCTCTCCGTCTTCGTCGTCCCAAGATTCACCGATTACGGTTTCAACTGAAGGAATGGAAAACGGGTCTTGCACTTTATTGGGATTAATGAAGAGAAGCGCGCCGGTAGCCTTTCGGTAGAGCTCCGCAAGTCCCTCCCGGAGATCTCGTTCGACAAATTGCTGACGAAAGGTCTCGCCCGAAAGGTCTGGCATCTCGAACTGCGCGAAACTTCCGTCACGACCTTTTAATTTCATCCGAATCGCATTCCCGTCGACTTTCGTCCGCTTCATTTCCTTGTACGAAATCCATTCTTGCCGACGCTTTTCGATGTAATCACGGCTGCCCTCGAACAGCTCGTCGAGTTTCCAAACCCCGTCGATCTCTGGCGACTCCACCACATGCCAGAGTGCCGCAAGGAATGTGGTTTTGCCAGTTTCTGGAAGCCCAAACATAAAAAGACGGGAGCGTTCCTGATCAACTTCCATTTTGCCCCCCTACATTTCTGAGAAACGAGCGCGAGGTTTCCGGCACCTTTGCCAGCTTGATGTGTGGTGTCCGAATGGGGCGGACCCACGCCTGAAAAAGGCCAGCCATTCCGAAACCCTTTTCGAGTTTACTGCCTATAGATGGTCTTGCTGACACACGATGAATCGCAAACTCCCGGACAGCACTGGCGTAGGAGTCCTGAGCCTCTTTGAGCACAGCTTCGGCAAAGTCCTCGATCTGGTGCTCGACAACATAGTCCCACTTTGAGATCACGAAGTCGATCATTGAGTCCGCGCCCAAAACCTCGGTTTCGATCAAACTGCGAACCAAGACTCGCGCCCTGGTCCTCGCCTGCTGCTTCTTGACTGGATTCGCCAGGTGTCGTCCGTCAACCATAAATACCGTACGGCCCATCGCTGCGAGAAGCGGCTTCATGGAGAGCACGTCTTCCCGGTTCATATGCAGTGTGCGGAATCGTTCTCCGGAGGCGTCGCCGATGACAACATGACGGATTGGGTCATTGAGAGCGCTATCCCGGACTGCCAGGTGGAAGTAGTGCACACCGCTGCCTAGAGGAGTCCTACGGGTATCCGGTTTCTCCATTCTCGATGTTGTACGTGATAGGTAACAGCGGTGCTCAAAACCCGGCAGCGTGAGCGAGCCGGCGAATAGAAACCCCGCGAAAGGGCCGCACAAAAACCTGTTGTGAAACTCTGCAAGTAAAGTCGTTTTGCCCACGCGTTTCGGTCCCAACAACATTACAACCTGCATGGGATGAGCAGCTCCAATGTTCTCGAGGCCGTCTCCATTCAGAGCGTCACCCGTATGCAACGAAATCCATTCAGGCACTTCGTCGGTTATTTCGTTTTCCGTGTCTGTCATTCACTTGCCTCTTCCGGCCTCAGGGCGATAGCCAACAACTCCTCGTAGAAAAATTGTGCGCTCCAATCAGCCAGCGACAGAGATGTCTTTGGGTCAAGTCCAATCTTTTTCGAGATCGCAAGCCATTGGTCCTCTTGGCCGAGCTCGCCATTCCATTCGATAGCAGCCGCGGAGGCTGGCATCAGTTTGTATTCAAGCCGGATTTCAGCCCCGTGTGCTGCGAAGTGTCGCCGGCGCCAATCGTGGTCGAGGCTCTCGAGCAAATCGGGGAGTTTGTATTGATCTGCCTCCCGGTTCGTGCCGGCCGCCTTTAAGGCTTTCTTGAGGATGGCTTCGCTCGTTGGAGGAGGCGGAAGCAACTTGATGCGTTTGGCCAGATCCCTTGCAAAAACCACAGGCCGAGCGGTTTCCGCGATCTCGTTGAACGGTTTATCAACGCAGTCGCTATGCTCGGCAAAAAGCCACCACAACACCTCCGTCTCTTCCTGGAGCACCGGAACCCTGGAGTCCGCTGTAGCGGTCTTCCAACGTTTCGCGGCCTTCTTGGTATCCTGCTGAAAGGTTTTGGCACCGGCAGATAGCTGTTTGACGCATTCCGACAGGGCTTGGACATAGGCATTGACCGAATTGAGATTCTGATGGACGATATTCCAGTCGTTCCCCCCTGCAAGATCCGGTGCTTCAGGTATTTCAATAGCGGGTGTACCCCTAAACCGATGGAGTGTATCGGTTCCACTGTGCGCATTCTCTCGAGCTTTTATGGATTGCTGCGCTAAGTAAACCTCCGGCGCCACTATTAAGGGGCCTTGTCCGTCGATGTCTCGGGCGCCACGACAACGTGCGCAAAGCAATGCCAATGCGACGACGTTGGCTGCTGGGTGAATTTTGTCGAGTATGTCCGCAAGGCAGGACGCCGCGAGGACCGTAAGAAGGTTTTCGTTGTCGCTTAGGGGAAATGAGGCGTCAGCGGTTTTAAACGTCTGCTCCAGGATCTCCCGAACATCGTCCGAATCGCTTGAGACCCCAAACACCCATGCGCTGATTCGAGCCGATAGTTGACTATCGAGCTCATTCTGAAGGGTAGCCACACACTTCCACCGGGTCGTGAGAAGCTCATTCGAAGGCTCCGGTCTTACCTTAGAATACCAGTCTGCGAATTTCGGATTCATATCTGCCATCACATCTCCTGTTTCGCTCGTTGGACGAGCTGACCAAATTCGTCTAAGATCCCTCGCGCTCTCGCGCGTTTGATGACCACCTCAATCAAATTTCCATGGTTGAGGTCAGCATCTCCGTCTTCAAGGAGATCTTTCTCGGTGAGCAGTCAATGTCATAAAGTTAAGAAGTAAAGCGATAAACCATTGAATATACATCGGTATGGTGTTACATTGTGGCCGATTTCAGTCTCGAATTACCTATTGCAAAAGGAGAAAATAATGTCAAAAACTTTCAAGAAGCAGAGCAAAGTTGGCATGGAGACTGCTTTCCGAAACCTGTGCCAAAACCGTTGATTATCTAAAAAAAATTCTTCACTCAGAGGACTTTGTCAATCGGCACAAAAAGTCCCAAAAAGATTTTACACGAAACAGAAAATTACCATTTCAAACGCTTTTTCTCTATCTCATTAACTTCATCAAAGGATCATATCAAGATGAACTGGACCACTTTCATAAGGCGCTATTCAGATTGGATGTCCCTGTTGCAATGGTTACAAAAATGGCGCTTTGTTTGGCTCGTAAAAAACTCAAGTCGTCCACTTTTATAGAATTCAACCGCCATCTTCTGGAGTTTTTCTATGACAATTACAAAAGCGTCAAAACATGGCATGGTTTCAATTTGCTTGCGATAGATGGATCGACTCTAAAGCTTTTCAAATACGAAGAAATACGGAAGCATTTCGGCATAATGAAGCCCAAGAACGGCCCTCCGTGCCCCATGGCCCGTGTTTCACAAATGTTTGATGTCTTGAATAAAATTACCATCGAAGCTTTTATAAAACCATACTGCATCGGCGAGAGAGAACTATTGCGGGATCATATGCTCAACTTACTCCCAAACGACCTTCTCTTGTTGGACCGTGGTTATCCAGCTTATTGGGTTTTTAACCTCATTCTCTCTCAAGGTGGAAACTTTTGCGCCAGGATTTCAAAAAGATGGAAAATTGTTCAATCCTTCATCGAATCCGGCCTTGATCAGGATATTGTTGACATAAATGCTTCGCATCAATCCATCAAAGAATGCTCGGAAATGGGCTTGGACACAGCGCCGCTTCGCTTGCGCCTAATACGCATAGAACTTGATTCAGGCGAAATTGAAGTTTTGATCACCTCTCTTACCGATGAGGGAAAATATCCGAAGGAAATTTTCAAAGACCTGTATCACAAGCGCTGGCCAGTAGAAACAGATTACCTTTTTATGAAAGAGCGTATTGAAATCGGAAACTTTTCAGGCGAATCCGAATTGTCTGTCTATCAAGACTTTCATGCAAAGGTATTCGCAAAAAATCTTGCTACGATCCTTGCCTCTCCTGCACAGGCAGATATAGAACTCGAAAGCATGGAGAAAAAGTACGATTATCAATTAAACATGACGCAAATGTTTTCAAAATCCAAAGATACGCTTTTTTTGCTTTTTGAAAGACCTCCCGAGATTGTATTAAAATTGATCCAAAGCCTTCATGAATTATTTAAAGCTGCAACAGAGCCTATCAGGCCGGGACGAAAATTTAAGCGTGAGCACAAGGTCTCTAAGCGTGAACATCACATGCAATACAAGCCTTGTCGTTAACTTTATGACATTGGGTGAGCAGTCGCATTCGTTTAGGATAGGAAAGTTCAAGGAAATCGTAGTTGATGTCGCGGTCGTTAACCGGTGCGATGGGGGCGGCGGCAACGACCTGTGGTGTTGATTGATTCTCGGCGGTCATCGGCTTTACCTCTTTCCCGGTGTTTTCCCAGGCCTGCAGATCGAGAACCACCCGTTTGGGATAGTCTTCCGAGCCAGCCCGGCGTCCAAATCCAGTCTTTTCTGGCATCCATACACGCTCGTACACGAGAGCTTCGAGTTTTCGGTTATCTTCGTGGAATATTCGAAGTTGAATCACGTTATAGCGCGGTTCCCAATCGCTTTCTTGACGATTAGGGTGGAGAGCTCCCGCTCCAACAACAAGACTGTTCTCTATCTTTCGTGCGCGTTGCCGATGTTTGTGGCCGAAAAGCTGGATGCGAGCGTGAGCAAGCAAATAATCCTGCACGTCGTCGCCATCCATCAGCCAATCAAAAGGATGATGGCAAAGAGTCATGTTGACGATACCGGGGTGTTCTCGGAGCTGGACTTGCCTAAGTCCAACTACCTGATTCGGCTTTCCAACATCCTTGTCTTCTGGACCGGAGATTAAAGCCGAATTCAACCCATAAAGCCTTAATTCTGAGCCATCGTTCAAAACAAGTTCGGCCGGACTCGAGTCGCCTTCACCATTCAGCGTAACACGAGAAGACCACGCGACTTCGTTAGGCGATGAGCGGCATCGATACAGGTCGGCGAACGTGTTGTAATTCTCTAACGATCTCAACAACTCTCGTGCGGCGGCGGGGTCGGCGAGTTGTGTCCGCAACCCCTCCTGTGGCTGTCCCGTTTTTCGCACAGTATTGTGAAGGCTTTGGATGATAACACTCTTCTTGATGGAAGACTGGCAGACGTCATGATTGCCAGGGACTACCCATACATGGGAGTGGCGGCATTTTGCTTTGTTGCAAAGGGTCTTCAGCCATTTTGTTGCCGCTTTATATTCTTCAGCTTCGCCCTTGAAGGCAATGTCGCCCGTGATAAGGACACCGTCAACACCATCTAAGAGCTCGATGTCGGATGATCCTAAATCCTCAAGGAGCTTTTCTCGGATGTCTTGGTCAACATCCTGGTGTGAGCCGAGATCCTCGCCATTCAGGTGGATATCGGAAAGATGCAGAAAGACTAGGCGGTTGTCCGTAAATGCATTCATTCTCTGTATCCCCACCACTCGTGTACCAGTGACGTGGCGTTGAGCTCCAAAGATAAGTGTTTGCTTTTTACGCAGCCGAATATGCCAATATAGCACTTGCGTGTCAATAAATTTATGAATACAGTATGTTGTGCAGATAGTAATGTGGCCGGCAACCAGGGGGTGTAACAACCAATGGAACAGAGATTTATGCTAAGGATTTTGTTTCCCCGGACCAGCATGCTTGTAAAGCGTGCTTTTGGCTATCACAAGTCGTTCGCAGATCCGTTTTATAGATAAGCTTTTGTCCGCCGTTGAGGCTTGTGCCATTGCCTTAGTTTCCTCAGATATCGGTGGCCGCCCGCCTTTGCGCCCCCGCGCTCGGGCGGACTTCAAGCCGGCTTGAACCCGTTCAAGTATCAAATCCCGCTCGAATTCAGCCAGAGCGCCGAACAGATGAAATATTAAGCGGCCGCCAGCCGTGGTCGTATCAATTTTTTCTGTCAGGGATTGAAACCCCACTCCTTTCTTTTCGAGCTTTTGGATCATTTGATAAGCACGACGAAAGCTTCGGCCTCATTCAAATATATTTACACAAATGATCCCGGATGCGGTTCTGCAAAATCATGATCAGGTTCATCCGTTCAAGCAGATCCTTTGCCAAAGCCGTATCGATGTCATAATTCCGCAGATATCGCTTGAGATCCTCAAAATGGGCGCTTATCCGATTCAAGCGGGACAAGGTGTCGTCGGACAATTGAGATAAAAGGCGATGTTGATCCTGATCACTCTCCAATCCCTGGGCATCTTCGCTGTCATTGTGCCAGTGCAGGTGTTCGAGACGGATCAATTGACTCACCCGGTCGTCACGGTATCGGGGAGGGTTGGACAATATCCATTGAAACAGCGGGTGTCGTTCCGGCAGAATGCTCGGCCAATGAATAAAGAACCAGTGGATGGATTGTATTCTGTCGATACCCACGGAGAGGGCGTCGGATATTTCTTGCAGTTGATCGGAGCAGTTTCCATCATTCTGATAGAAAAACAATAGAACGCTCGCGGTGTTGCGGACCCAGCCCGGACTCCTGTTGATATGATCGGATATGACTTGAACCGGAATATTGTTTTTGATGCCATCGAATACATAGAGGGTTTCTTTTTGATCGGGTTCCCATTCGTGGTTATACCGATTAAAATTCCGGATGACGTTTTCGGCATCTTGAAAGGACGGCTCTGTTTGCGGCGGGGTTTCAGTATCCGCCATACGGGGGTTTTGTTTCGATGACCGCCCTGAATCCGCCGGGTTATTTTCCGGGCCGTTTTCGGTCTTGGAATCTTCGCTTAACAGGCGGTGGGTTTTGGTTTTGCTCCAGCCAATCCTTTCGGCGATGTCACGTACGGGAAGGTTTTCTTCATCCTTTAGCTTTCGGGCCAGGGCCAATTTCTCGCTCTCTTCCTTTTGCGCAAGACCCTTTACCACTTTGCGCACCCATTGGACGCTGCATCCGACCATGTCGGCGATCTGCCGCTTGTTCCTGACATGGTCCTTGCACCAGGCGTCATGAATGGCCCTTTTGATTTCGCCGGGCTTAAGGGGCTGCGAGGAATCGGAATTGAAACCCACCGAAAGCAGGCGCCACAATTGCGGGGCGGCATCGATAAGGTCGCAGGTAATCTCGGTTCGCTTGAGTTTGATGAAGGCGCTGTACCTGTGGAATCCGTCGATAAGAATGTATCTGCCGGATGTGTTTTTGACGATCTTAATGGGAGGAAATTGGGTGCCCTCTTCTATCAGGTCGCTGAAAAATTCGATGCGTTTGTCGTCTGTCCGCTCCCTTGGATAAATGCTGTCATCTTTGAAAATCTCATCGAGTCTGAGGACTTTTTCCTTTGATTCAAAATGTATCATCGGCACGAAATCTCTCCTTATGTCCGGAGCCGGCGGGTGGCTGTATTTGCTGCTAATGAAATATCGGATATCGTTACAGCGGGTTGCCTACATGCCTGTGATGCTGACGTCCGGGTCTTCCGGTATTTTGTCGTCGGCGCCCCCGGGTTCGAGGAACCGGTGATAATAGTCTCTTTCAAAGATTATGCCTGCCAGAAGGCGAATGGTTTTCGGCTTGCCGGGATCGATCCAGCCGGCCCGGAACCATCTCTGGATCATCTTTTCCGGCACACCCAATGTGTCGGCCCATTGCGCCCGGCGACGGAGCCACCGCTTGTGGCGTTTGTAAATGCGGGATCGGATTTTGCCGATTTCGGCTTCCAGCTGTTTTTGCGAACCCGGTGAGAGGCTGATGCCGAACAGGCTGGTCAGTTCGGATACGATCTGCCGGATTGTGATGGTGCCGTTATCGATTTTCAGATGCCACAAACGGCTTTCTATCCATTGTTCCATTTTGCCGGTGAGTTTCATTTTCTTTTTTCCGATGCCATGCCGTGAAAATATTGCCGGATTATCATTGCCACCATCGGACGTGTCCGATGGTGCTAATATATTATATAGGGACGTGGGAAAATCGGGCCTTTGAAAAACAGCGGCAGATGATCGAATGATTTATTTGACTGTATTTATTGCATTATTTTCCCGGTATGCGTCGGACAGCCTGTTTATTCATCGGACATCACGGTTAAGGTCGTCGGACAATGGACGATTTATTGCGGTAAAACACGGATACCGCTCGAGTACTCATGCTTCAATGTCCGGGTTGAGAATTACACATGAGTTCGCCGACTTCGCGGATTCCATTGCAGGCGGCTGAACCGATTTCGAGGGATTTCACGGGAATCTTCCGATTGTTTCATGGGAACATCGGGCCGCTTCATGGGAAAATGCGTATCGGAGACGAATGGAGGGGAAAGCGAGCACCGGAACAGCCCGATCCGTTATGGCGGAATCGGCCGGCGCCTCAACATGGTCTCTTGATAACCAGTGCGCGGCCCTCATGCCGCCGCGTCATGGTTCCAATGGGGCACAATATGATGACATGCTATCCAGTGGAGGGCTTTCAAAAACCAGCAGCCGGACAGCGTACATCCTATGATTGGCTTCAAGGTGTCAGGTTGGTGCGGTTATATCGCCGAAGATTGGCCTGAAGATGCATCTATTTCAGCAAGGCGACTGGAAAGCAATGAGATGTTTCGTTGGGCAATCATCTGGCACATCTCTAAAATGGCTTTAATTTCATCCGGTGTGACATTGAGCCGAAGTTTCCAACGGGCCATGAATTTTCCTTCGTCCGGCAGCATCGGATCAAGCAGGGGATAGGATACCGTGAGTTTTTGCTGCAGCGAATCGATCTCTTCTGGAGCGTTGATATCAAATAACTCCATCAAGACTTATATTTAAAGTGCAATACGCCTCAATTTAAAGAGCGAAATGCATTCAAAATATAACCATTCCAATCCGTGCCTGTCCCGGCAAATGAAATCCTTTTTGGTGGGGGTTCGTCCTGCCTCCGGGAAAACAAAAAAGCCCCGATTCCGAAAAGGGCGCGGAGCCGGGGCTTTTTTTAATCATGCAGCAATGTCGGTATTCGATTCCATTTCATCATCCGAGTCGACAGCGGCGACCAGATGGTTCAGCACTTGATTTGCCAAGGGCTGCGACATATTGAAGGCTTTCATGAATTTTTCTTCTCTTTTTTCGTCACTCGCATCCCGGCTCCAGTCGAACAGGTAGGCTGCCTGCGGCTGGATATCGAGGCCCAGACCGCTTTTGACCAGTCCTACGGTAAGCTCGGCCTCCAGTTCAACGTCGCTTCGGTTATCATTGCCGTCGGTGTGTCCGAGCATGATGTGGGCATATTCATGGATCAGGACATCCAGATCCTCGCCGGTATCGAGTGCGCTGTCTACGAATATGGTCTTTTTCCTGGCCATGCCACCGGCTGAACCGAGATCCTTGTGGGCGACTTCGATGCCGCTGTCGGTAACCAGGCCGGTCATGGCGGTCGAAAGCTTTTCAAGATTTTCGCCTTGAGCGGAATAGACCTTTTTCTTGGTTTCGGTGCGGTTTTCAAGCATCCGTTCGATCCTTGCCACCCGGTCGCCTCTGGTCTGGGAGTAATCCCACACATAGACCGGTCTGAACAAGACGAAAGACGGTTCCTCATTTTGGTCCCCATGATCGATCCGCTCATCCGTCTTTTTTCGAGACTCGCTTTTTTCGGTCTTTACCGGAATCGGTGCGAATATCAAAATGCCTTTCTCGCCTTTTTGAACAAACCGCCGGTATTTGGTTTTCCATACACAAAAACCTTCGGTCCAAATGGCTTCCCTTTTCTGGGCATGGACCAGAAGAAGGTTGTTGGATGAGTAGTTCCTGCCGAAAAGCATCAGGTTTGCGATGCCATTGAACCAGTTCCGGATCTCGTCGATGTGTTGAAGATCCAGGATGGTTTGGAGAGTTTGTTTCATCTTCTCTTTGTAGTCGATCTTTTTCGCATGTTTTCTGGCTTTTTTTGCTGCCATGGCAGTTCTCCTTTAAAGAGCGGGCATGGCAGATCCCGCAAAGGGGACATGTCATGCCTGCTCCCCTGTTGCGGGTTGATGTGGATGTCTGGCTGTTTTTAGAGTTGATCCAGAAAGCGCCTGGCTTCATTTTTCAGATTGTTCATCACGCCCCTGTCGCTGAAACTGTAGTAATTGGTGCTGGTCATATCGACGATCACATGATCGTGCACGGTGATGTCCAGCAGTTTGGCGACGGCAATGATTTTTTTGGTTATGAGCATGTCATCGGCGGACGGGTCCAGTGTGCCCGAGGGGTGATTGTGTCCGATGATCACCGCCGAAGCGCTGGCCGCGATGGCCGGCTTGAACACCTCCCTCAGGAAGGTTGGCGAGCAAGTGATCGAACCCACGGAGATAACATTGGTACCCACCACCTTGTTTCGAGCATTGAGCATGACGATGATCAGTTGCTCCCGGTCGTCCTGACCGCACGAGGAGATGGTTTTGTAAACCAAATCGGCACCCAGTACGGCATTTGATATCGTCCCTTCGTATTGGATGGCCTTGTCCCGTATCATCGATATTCTGTAGGCGTAGGTGACATGTTTTTTGACCGGGTCGTTTGCATCTTTCTTTTTCACTGGCTTTCCTCCTTTTAAATTCATGAAAGGAGGGATCTTCCCAATGAGGGGAGATGGCCTCCCTTCATCGGGGTCTGTTTTTTGGATAGGGTCGCAGCTTCTGTCAGGACAGGCGATGCGGTTTCAGGGCCTTTGCGGCAACACACCTTGCATCGGGATTAAAAGGGGATATCGCCCATACTGCCGGTTTCCATGGATGCGCTCGGAATCATATGATTTTCTAAAGCGCCGGCATCAGCCATTTTCGAATCGAGCATCTCCATGTGCGAGGCGATCACTTCGGTGGTGTAGCGGGTGATGCCGTCCTTTTTCCATGCTCGTGTCTGAAGCCGGCCCTCAATGCAAATCTGCCTGCCTTTTTCCAGGTAGCGCTGACAACTTTCGGCCAATTTGCCAAGGGCAACGATGCGGTGCCATTGGGTTTCGTAGCCGTCTCCTTTTTTCTCATTGGTTGCCAGGGAAAAATTGGCGACCGCCAAACCATCTTTGGTGTAACGGATTTCAGGGTCGATACCCAGGCGACCGATATAAATGGCCTTGTTCACACCGAGGTTGGCTCCCGATCCCAGCGCAATTATTTTGTATGCGATGATTTCCGCGGAGTGCCTTGGTACGCCGTCTTGTTCCCATGTCCTTTTCCTTGTCTTGCCCTCGACATAGACCAGCCCGCCTTTTTTCAAAAGAGAGCCGCAGATTTCGGCAAGCTTGCCGAAGGCGATGATGCGGTGCCATTCGGTTTGGGAGTTGTCCTTGATTTTTTCGGTTGTTGCCAGATCGAGATTGGTGATGGCAAGATCCTCGGTGGTGTAACGAACCTCGATATCTTTGCCCAGATTTCCAACCAGAATCGCCTTGTTCATGTTTTTCTCCTTTTGTTTGTTGGTTTAGTGCAAAGGCCGGGTCCACTGTTTGGTCTCGCCGTTGAACCGGAAGCCGGAGGCTTTTAAAACCCCGCGGTGCCTGTAGATCACGCCCTTTTCTCCTTCGGCCACCACAAGATGTCCGTCGTCGATTTTGATACCGATTCCGATCTCTTCCAAATAACCGAAATCATCGATCTTGGAGGGGTCGGACGATTTCCGGTTGCCGGGGGATGGTTTCCGATTCCTTGGGGCAGCCTTTCCGTTGGTCTTTGCGGACGCTTTGTTTTCGGCTTTTTCGATCTCCCGGCCGTTTGTCAGTGCCGCGTATAGCTCATCTGCGGAACAGAACTCGCCACCGCCGAATCCGGCTGAGAAAAGGGCTCGCCCGATCGCCGAGGTCTCGCAGTTTTCAACTGCCGATGTCCGGTTGACAAAGCCGGCGGATCTGACCTCTTCAGCCGTGCCCTTTGCAACGACGACCCCTTCGGGATTGATGATGGCCGCATTGCACAGCACCGTATCCTCTTTTGGAAACGAGATTTCGGGAACGATCTGCCATCCTGAATCCACCGGGAACTTGTCGCGAAACTTGCGGACGCGTTCGGCCACGGTTTCGTAATGTTTTCCATTACCCTGTTTGTCTTTGATAACGACTGCCATGATGGTCTCCTTTCGGTTTTTCCCAAAGGGAGACAACTTGCCCATAAAGGGAGTGTGTCTCCCTTATGGGATGGTTGTTGTTAAACGGTCGGCCGAAGCTCAAGGCGGCAAAAGCGCGTTAGGGCTCGGCGTTTTGACTGGATCGATTCCGGTTGATGTTCTCAACGGGATGGGATGAATGGGAAAGGTATCTTATGGAAAACAGTCGGCTGGCGACACCTTCCAATTATATAAAATGGTACTATGAAACCGTGAGGACGGTGTATGGTGTGGTTTTTTTAAATTTTTCGAACAGATCCGGATGGGCCGATTTGAACGCCTTGGAATCAAGGGTTTCCTTTTTCCTTTCGGATACCTCGATAAGGGTTTTTCCGGCCCGGCCTGTCCTGAATTGTCCCAAAAACCGCTGGATCCTTGCCTTTGCTTGAAACGACAGCGATTTACCCTCCCTTTCGAGAAGTTTGGCGTCCATGTACCGATCGACATCCTTCTGGATGGGACTCAGATCCACCACCGATGAACCGTCCACGAAAAATGCCGGACAATTTTCACGGTATTGGCAGTACGAGCAGAGGGCGGACCTGTTGGTTTTCAGGTTTTGGATATCCTTGTTTTGCAGCGATTGCCAGATGCGGTCGGCCGAGGCCTCCAGTTCCCTGAATATCAAGGGGTTGTGCTTGTATCCGTTAAAAATGCGGACGTCACCGGTTTGAAGATCCATAGCGATTACCGCACCCTTGATTTTCTTTTTACGGTGATTCAGCGCCAGCAGCCCCATCTGGTAGTAGATCTGTTTTTCCCAGCCGTCGTAGGGTTCTTTCGGAATAAACGATACGCTCTTGCATTCCAGAACCCCGATTTCGTTTCTATTGGTGAATGTAAAATCCAGATGGGCTCTTACGTGCGATTTTTCCGGATGAATCGATTCAAGCTGGGACACGTGGTTGATGTTGCCGTTTTCCAAAGCCTCTTTAACGATGCTTTCAACGAGATCACCGCGCTTGAAACGGACCAGGGTCTCGAACGATTTTTGCGAAGGGGTCAATTTTTCAAGACACCCTTTGCGTTCGCACCCAAGATCCGAAGCACCGACATAGGTTGACCGGTCTCCGAGTTCATCCTTGGGCTGCTGAAGACTTTTTTGAATGATTGATTTCAGATCCATGGTTTCCTCCTTGCGTCGTTGATGGACAGGAAGAGAAAACCTTTCCCCGTCAGGGAAAAAAGGGCCTCTCCCTGTCCGGGTTGGTATGATGTTTCTGGTATTCACAAATTCCCGTTTCACCGATAAAACGACTTCCCGAGCAAAAGCTGGCAAACACCGCATATGAGGCATCCAAAAACATCCGGGGCGGATATTTTGGATAATCGTTTTATCTGACCGCTGTCGGGCGCCACAAAGGTGTTTTTGTGTGTCCGTTGTCCCGAATAATCGGGCTGCATCAATAGAATTAAAATATTCTATGAGCAAATAAATCGATGAACCCGCCTTCACCGGCGGGATATGGACTTCAAGGTGTCCCGTTTCGAAACTCGTCTGAAAATGGGACAGAGCTATGGCTTTATTATTAATAATAGGATGGGGGTAAAATTGTTAAACGCCGGGAAAGTCCACGATGGAATAAAACCAGACCGCCCTTTCCATACGATCTTGGATAACTCACTTTTTTTATTGACATATTTGTTCTTCTGAGTTTATTCTTGGCCAAAATCAACGCCCTATCATCCTCAAGAGCAAAATAATCAGGAGCGCCTGCCGCATGAACAAGATCGAACTGATCCAAGCCCTTAAGGACACCAATAGTTTATCAAAAACAGAAGCTGAAAGAGTCGTGGCCCTGTTTTTCACTGAAATGTCAGATGCACTGGCGAGAGGTGAGCGGGTCGAAATCCGTGGGTTCTGTTCGATTTTCGTCAAGGAATACAAATCGTACACCGGGCGCAACCCTAAAACGGGTGAACAAGTACAAATTGCTCCGAAGAAATTGCCCTTCTTCAAACCGGGCAAGGAATTGAAGGAACGTGTTGATCGATCAATAATTACCCCAAACCAATACCAAGGAGGCCGCATGACCAAAGCTGAACTTATCGAGAAAATCGCCAAGGATGCCGACATCCCCAAAACCACAGCTAAGGCGGCACTGGATGGCATCAAGAAAGGACTAAAGAAAAAGAACAGCAAGGTCACCCTGATCGGATTTGGGACTTTTCGGAATGTTTATAGGAAAACCCGGATGGGCCGTAATCCCCAGACCGGCGAAAAGATGAAAATCAAAGGGCGTAGTGTGGTAACGTTCAAGCCGAGCAAAAACCTACCATAGCAGACTTCATTTTGTCATCCAAGGTGGGCCATGAGCGTGGTCCACCTTGTTGGCAATCACTTCAGCTTTCCATTTCGTATCTTTAACATACTGCTATTATTTGTATTTTTCATTTTATGGCAAGTTACCACAATAAAATTAGTCGCAAAAAAATTGCAGATTACATCCAAGCCATCCATCTATTTACATGGCTAATCATCTTATAGTCTTTGTTCATAATAGATGTCGGACCATCGCAAGGGTCTGTGGTTTATCCACATCATACAAAGTCACTAAAAAGATCAAAACCCTGTTTGAAAACGACCGGGACAATCCCGAGTTGAAGGACTACAGCCAGCTGCTGCTGGATATGGCCGTGGTCAGCGAGGGCGGCAAGCTGGACAACCCGGCCGGTTTTTCGAAAATGGTGGGCGATCTAATGTCCCGGGCCATGGGATAAGGGACACGGCCCTAAGACTGCAAGGCACGGTCAGGCCACCCTATGCCGGGCGGCCTGACTGGCTTATCACCGATTCCGCCTGTTTAATGCCTGCGTTTATTCCACCGCATACTTGAAAGACAGATCCACCCGGGCGCGAAAAGCTGTTACCTTGCCATCTTCCACCTTCATATCCAGTTTCGTAATTTCCGCCACCCGCAGATCCTTCAAGGATTTGGAGGCAGTTTCCACTGCGTTTTTAGCCGCCTCCTCCCAGGAAGTCTGACTTGTTCCCACCAGTTCAATGACTTTGTAAATGCTTTCGCTCATGATTTCCCCCTTGTTAGCTTACGGTTAATAAAACGGAATACCGCTGAAACGAACCTTTCATTTCAACGGATGGTCCCGTGGTCAAGCAATGACACTCTTCACCTGCATAGCAGGTGGTCTCAGGAAGCCCCCTTAGAAGGGGGCGTTGACGTTGGGAAAGCCCCGTTGGGGCTTGGTTTCAGGTCCTATTCAAAAGCCAGTTCCATCTGTTGTTTATCAAGCTTGTTGGTGATCAGAAAAGCCCGGCCTCGAATCGGGCCTTTCTGTCCGGAAAATTGTTGAGAATCTGCGGTTTAGTGTAGATATTTGTTGCGCTTCTTGGCAATCGACTCTGCAGCTTTAATGAGCGGGTAGGCAGTTGGCGCCGCCGTTAATAGGGGGTGCGTCCCGATCTGAGATGTCAACAGCGCATCCACTGTCATACTATTTTGGATCATAAAGCCGATCAGGTTGATTAGTTCTCCTGTCGATTTTCCACCAAACATTTCCCCACCCAGTATAATTCCGGAATCGAGCGAAGCGATCAATTTTATGATTTGTTTATGAGTACCCGGCAAGGTGGCCGGATGCCGATCCACACCTTCAAACAACCCCGTCAAAATTTCGAAACCTCTTTCATTGGCAAGGTTTTCGGTTACACCGGCGGCACCAAACGCATCATCACCGATGGCGGTACAAAAAATTGAAATGGTGCCTGTAAAAGATCGAACGGTGGACAGTTTATAAAGATTCATGCCCGCGATCCGTGCTTCGGCGCACGATGTGGATGCAAGCATGGTCAGTTTCGGTGTTCGGGTAACGAAACTGAATTTTTCGGCACAATCCCCGACTGCTAAAATATCCGGATGGTCTGTTCGCATATATTCGTTTACCTTGATAAATCCCATCTCGTTGATCTTCAGGCCGGCCTCTTGGGCAAGTGCCGTATTGGGTTGATATCCCACCGACAGGATGACCGCATTAGCCTCTATGATTTCACCATCGTCCAACAATACGCCGGATACGCTCCGGTCTCCGAGGATTTTTTTTACACCCTTTCCACAGGTTACCTTTACCCCTCTGGAAATAAGGGCTTTTTCTGCCAGGATGGCAAGTCCTTTATCGAAGGCAAGGCTTAACACATTGGGCAATAGCTCGACGATTGTGACATCCTTTCCGGATTTAGCAATCTCGTCTGCCATTTCAACCCCAATGAAACCTCCCCCAACCACCACCACTTTATCACATCCCTCTATTTCAGCTATTTGTTTATCTAAGTATTCTTTATTCTTGGGGATAAAAAAAACATTGTTCAGGTCCAAGCCTTTCAGCCATTGAGGCTTGGCGGGGTTCGATCCGGTTGCAAAAATAAGCTTTTCAAAACCGATTTCCGATTCATCTGACAATCTGCAGATCTTTTTTTCCTGACTGAAGTTTGACAGTTTGACCCGGAAATCGGTCGTTTGAGCTTCGTAACTCATTGAAATTATACAACCGCACCAAAAATTCTCGCCAAAAGGTAGTGCCACAGAATCGAGGCTTAGTTATTGACTGGCAATGCTTTGAAGGATAAATTCAGGGTGTCTCTTCAAAAGGAGCCGCCCATGTTCGCTCGCGTCAAAAAGTCCGGTAACCATCAGTATCTGCAAATCGTCGAGAACCGTAAAGAAAAAGGCAAAGTCAAGCAGCGCGTCGTCGCCACGGTAGGCCGCATGGACCGGTTACAGGAAAAGGGCCGTGTCGAAACCCTCATCCGCTCGTTGTCCCGCTTTTCGGAGCAAACCATGCTGATCCTTTCCGGCAAAAGCGATCTGGCTGCCGATGCCAAAAAGATCGGACCGGTGCTGATATTCGAGCGGTTGTGGAAAGAGACCGGTATCCAGGCGGCTATTGTGCGGTCGCTGAAAGGCCGTCGTTTCGAGTTCAATGTCGAGCGAGCCATTTTTCTCACTGTGCTGCACCGGTTGATGGTATCGGGTTCGGATCGATTCTGTCATCGTTGGTGCCGGGACTACATCATTGACGGGATCGATGACCTGGATCTTCACCACCTGTATCGGGCGATGGGCTTTTTGGGTGAACAGATCGAGGACCAGGACGGGGCAACGCCTTTCTCGCCCCGCTGCAACAAGGATCTGATCGAAGAGTCGATCTTCTCCCATCGCCGGGATCTGTTCACCCATCTCGATCTGGTATTTTTCGATACCACCTCGATCTACTTCGAAGGCCGGGGCGGTGAAAGTATCGGCCAGCGGGGTTTTAGCAAAGACCATCGGCCCGATCTGCCCCAGATGGTTGTTGGCGCGATTCTCGATGACAAGGGTCAGCCCATTTGCTGCGAGATGTGGCCAGGCAATACCGCCGATGTTAAAACACTTTTGCCGATCGTAAAGCGGCTCAAGACGCGGTTTAAGATCGGGCGGATTTGCATTGTTGCCGACCGGGGTATGATCAGCGCCAATACGATCAAGCAACTCGAATCGAAAGACAGTCCGATTCCGTACATTTTGGGTGCCCGCATGCGAAAAGTCAAAGAGATCCGGGATCGGGTATTATCCCAGCCGGGCCGTTATAAACAAGTCCGTCCCGAAAGCTATGACCGCAACAAGCCGGCGCCCTTGAAAGTCAAACAGGTGGAGATCGATGGCAATCGGTACATCGTATGCGTCAACACCCGCCAGCAACGCAAAGACGCCGCCGACCGCGAGGCCATCGTTTCAGCTCTGACCAAGCAACTCAAAAAAGGTCCCAAAAGTCTAGTCGGCAACAAAGGCTATCGCAAGTATCTGAAGCTCGAGAAGAACAGCGCCTGCATCGACAAAGACCGCATCAAGTATGAAGCCCGTTTCGATGGCAAGTGGGTGCTGCGGACCAATACGGATCTTCCTGCCGATCAGGTAGCACTCAAGTACAAGGAACTGTGGCAAGTAGAAAAAGTCTTTCGGGACGTCAAATCCCTACTTACCACCCGCCCGATTTTTCACCAGAAAGACAGCACGATCCGGGGCCATGTGTTTTGCAGCTTTCTGGCGCTGGTCCTTCGCAAGGAACTGGACCGCCGTCTATTGAAGAAAGGCCACCGTTTCGAGTGGGCCGAGATCAAGCAGGACCTGAAGGCGCTACAACGGGTAACCATCGAAGAAGACGGCTGGCGCCTTTCGATCCGAAGCCGTAGCCAGGGCGTATGCGGCAAAGTCTTCCAGTGCGTCGGTGTTGCCCTGCCGGCAACGATACAGGAGGCGTAGACCTAACCGAAAACAGAAAAAGGTAGTGCCAAGACTATTTTTGCGTCTTATAGCGTATTGAAATATCAGAATATTTTAAAATCAACTGTCAAACTT
Source organism: Desulfosarcina ovata subsp. ovata (assembly GCF_009689005.1). NCBI lineage: Bacteria > Pseudomonadati > Thermodesulfobacteriota > Desulfobacteria > Desulfobacterales > Desulfosarcinaceae > Desulfosarcina > Desulfosarcina ovata. The sequence goes on from NZ_AP021879.1 coordinate 1,395,834, forward strand.
GAGCCTGACTGATTGAAACCGCTTCACCGATGACCAATTCCACTCCGGCATTTGCCAGTACTGCATCAGGAACAATGTTTTGGTCGCTACTCTCCAATGTTCCAAACATATAAGGAATGCCGCAAGGAACAAGAACATTTTTTTCTTTCCGAATCAGTACGATTTTTTTATCTGGGTTAAAAGATTTTGAAGTGGTTGCAGCTACAATACCCGCTGCACTACCGCCAATGACCAGCACATCCGTTTTCTGCATTTATAGTTCCTCTTCTTTAAAAAGGTTTAGGGAATGAAAATAGCCTTCGCAGGCCAAAATTAATTTGAGCACCACTAGTACAATTATCAAAATTCGATTACCGGTTATATAACCCATACCGCCATCTGATCGGCCAGCCTCAATACCTTGTCGCTGACCCGGCCGATGAAAATCGCATCAAAAAACGTGATCATCCCACGACGTCCCACGACAACACTGCCGAAATGGTTCTCCATAGCTTCCTGAACAAGGCAGGTCGACCGATTCCTGTCAACAGCATGAATCTTGATTGAGATCCGGTCAGGTGCTACTCCTTCGGTCAATAGTCTGCTGCGGGCAACTTCGAGCTGCGCGCCGATCTGGTTAACTCCGGTTTCAATGGAATCTTCGATATTTTCAGGAATGAAGAACGTCTTGTTCCCTACCCAGAACTTTTCATCGTTGGTAATTATGCTGTAAAGATGCAGGTGGTGGTCCGAGGCCCCCACCAGTGCACCAACGCTTGCCACGCCTTTCATGGCCCCATGGCTGCCGTTAAAGGCCACCAGCAGGTGTTTCGTGTCGGGATTGCCGCCCACCACCACAACGGGAATATGTCTGATCTTGGCCACTAGTTTCATGGCTGCGCTCTTTGCCAACCAGTCTCTTAACCGGCTCAACCCAGTGCGTCCCACAATGATGGCATGGTACCCGTCGTAGGATTCCTTGATGATATCCTGGGTGATCCCCAATTTCTTGGCCGAAGTCTTAATGGCAATGGCCGATTCGGGGAAGCCTTTTTGCTTGAAGTAGACCAAAGCACTGTCCATGATGTCGGTGATTTCTCTCTTTTGTTCGGTGGCCCAGCGCTTCACTCCGGTTACCCTATGTTTATAATGGGGATAGGCATCCAGGTCGGAAAAGAGATCGAGCAGTTGTTCCCGAACATGAAATAGCACTATGTGAGTGCGGTCCGTAGGGAAGACATTAGCGGTGTACCGAGCGGCCGATAAAGACTGCTCGCTGCCGTCGATAGCCACAAGAATTTTATTCTGGAAAACGGTTTCTTTCACCCAATTCCTCCTGATGATTTTGTATTAGACGGATGTACCAATTAACACTCTGGTTCCAATGGCAAAAATCAAAACACCTATCGGATTCCACCACATCCTGCACATCCTGTCGATTATTCAGGATCAATCCCGCGCCTACCCCCGCCACTCCGTATCATCCACCGTGGTTTTGAAATCCGGTTTGATCAAATCAGGTAATTCTTCTTTGGCAGCAACAAGGATATCCTTCTCCGACGGAATGCCGACGAAAACCAAACGGTTTCTGGGACATTTCTTGGCTGCCAACAGTCCGGACTCCAGATTTTCATGGGTGTAGCTGTCGTAGTCAATAGTGGACAGGTTGTTCTGGACGGTGAACATGCCCGACGTCCGTTCACAGGCCCGGCACCCCATACAGCCCACCTTGCAGACCGCCTTGACGTCCTTTCCGGCGTCGTGGTTGGAGCACTGCACCACCAGCATCCGGTCGCTCTTGAAGGGTGCCATCGTGATGATGTTGCGGGGGCAGACCTTGGCGCAGGCGCCACAACCCACGCACGTCGAATAATCCACCCGGGCCAGCCCGTCATCAATATGGATGGCATCAAAATCACAGGCCCGGGTGCAGTCACCGAACCCGAGGCAGCCGTAAGTGCATCCCTGGACATCGGTCACCAGGTTGGCCGGTCCGCAGCGCTGCTCACCGATGTAAGGGCTGCGCCCCAGCCGGTCGCCGGTGCGGGCACCGCAGTGGACCACCGGACGCCAGGGATAGCTGACGGCGGCCTCCACCCCCATGACTGCTGCAAGTGCTTCCGTACAGCTTTTCCCCCCCACGGTGCACAGGTTCACCGGCGCATCATCCAACACGATGGCTTCGGCGTATTCGCCGCAGCCCACATATCCGCAGCCGCCACAGTTGGCGCCGGGCAGCACATCGATGGATGCATCCACCCGCGGATCCACTTCCACATGAAAGGCCCGATTGGCCCACCCCAATACGAATGACAGCACCAGCGCCATGGCGAGCATGGTGGTGGCGGCCAGTCCGATAATTACCCAGGACATGATTCCCCTCGTAGTATATTGGCAGGACCTTCAATCGGTGTTGAGACTCGGTGAAAGTCGAAAGCCTTTGAAAGGGTCTTCTCTTCCGGTGGTGCCGGAGCAGGCACGGATGTTGATGTTTCCGTCACTGCCGGTTTTGCGGTCATGGCTTCCCGGAGACCCGAATCCACCCCGGTGAAACCCATGAACGCCATGGCCAGGATCCCTCCCACCACCAGGGTAATGGCGGCGCCCCGGAACGGTTTGGGCACATCGCATAACTCCAGTTCCTCCCGGATGCCGGCCATGATGACGATTGCAATGGTAAAGCCCGCGCCGCCGAAAAAGGCCAGGGTCAGGGCCCGGCCCAGGTCCCACCGGTCCGCCGGGTTCTCCGCGCCCACCACGTGGCTCATGATGGTCAGACAGGCGAAAAGGATGGCGCAGTTGGTGGTGATCAACGGCAAAAACACACCGAAGGCCTTGTAGAGCAAGGGAAAAAACCGGCGCACGTACATCTCCACAAACTGCACCGACGAGCTGATGGCGAAGATATAGACAATATAGCTCAAGATGGTCAGGTCCACCCGGGCCGCCGTCTCGGCCGGCATGAAAAGGCTCGCCGCCAGTCGGGTGAGCGGGGCGCCGGGCATGAGCACGAAGGTGGTGATGGTCCATGCGATGAAGGCGGCAATGGTGATGACAAAGGTCACCGCGCACCCCATGCCCACAGCCATTCCCACGTGCCGGGAAACACCAATAAAGGGGCAGATACCCACGAAATAGTACAGGACGAAGTTGTTGATCAGGGCCGCGCCCAGGGCGATGAGCAGTATATCGATTAGATAATTCATGGGATCGTTTTTCCCTAAGCTATCTTCTTACCGCCCTTGCGGGCGGTAATCCAGTTGATGGTTCCCAGCAGCAGACCGAAGGTGAGAAAGGCGCCGGGAGGAAGCACCATGATCACCCAGTCCGGCCATACTGCCGGCATGACCCGCAGTCCGAACAGGGATCCGGTACCCAGAATTTCTCGAATGGCGGCAATGCTGGACAGGGCCAAGCCGAACCCCAAACTCTGGCCCACGGCGTCAGCCGCGGCAACGAAAGGGGACTGCTTGGACGCACACACCTCACATCGGCAGATGATGATGCAGTTGACGATAATCAGCGGAATGTAAGGCCCCAGGGTTTTGCTCATCTGGTAAAGGTAGGCCGCCAGAAACCGGTCCGCGATGGTGACGAAGGTGGCGATGGTCAGGGTAAAAACCACGATGCGCAGGTACGGTTTGAGCAGGTTGCGGATCAGGCTGATAATCACGTTGGCACAAAGCAGCACGAACCCCACGGCACCGGCCATGGTGACGGCAGCCATGAGGCTGTTGGTCACCGCCAGGGTGGGACACAACCCAAGCAGCTGGCGATAGACCGGGTTTTCCGGCAGGATGCCCTGGATGAACCGCTCGGCGGCGGTGGGCTGGTCAGCCATTGTCCTTGCCCCCTTTCGCGGCAGCAGACGGACCGGCGGTGAGCGGTTTTCGCAGGTCGCCGATGGCCGTGTTGATCATGGCGGTCACACTTCTGGATGAGATGGTGGCGCCGGTCACCGCATCGATTTCACCGGGCCGGGAGGCACCGGTTTTCACCACTATCAGGGGCCTGTCCGCCGGGGCATCGATGAACTGTCCCCGCCATGTATCGGTAATGATCTTGTTGCCCAGACCGGGGGTCTCTTTCTGATCCAGAACAAACAGGCCGGTGATGGTGCGAAGATCCGGGGAAAGCCCAAGCAGCAGTTCGATGGTGTCCGCGTAGCCCTGGCCCTTGGTTTTCACCACCCACCCTTTCAGGCCATCCTGGTACCGCGCCTCGTATACGCTGTAGAATTTAACCCGACCCGACTTTTTCACGGTCACCTGGCGGGGAACAATCTCCAGTGTCTGGTTTTCGGTTGCCATCTTGGCTGCCAAAAAGTTTCCCAGCACCAGCTCGGGCACCTTCTCCTGGGTTTCATTGATTTTGTTACTCTCGATTACCGGCCCCAACGCCAGCTGCACGCCGGCCAGGGAAACGCCGAATCCCACCGCCAGCACCAGCACCAGCCAGGCCTGCACGAAACTGCTTTTTCTCAGTCCGCCGGGTTTCTTGTTTTCAGCATCCATCGTCATCGTTATTGTCCACCAAAAGGAGTGGGTATGGTCCACCGGTTGATCAACGGGGTCAGCGCATTCATCAACAGCACCGCGAACATTACACCTTCCGGGTAACCGGAGAACAGCCGCAGCACCATAATCAGAGTGCCGGTGCCCAGGCCGAAAATAAACTTGCCTTTGGGTGTCAAGGGGCTGGTGACCGGGTCCGTGGCAATAAAAAAGGCCCCGAAAAGCAATGACCCTCCCAGGATATGGTGCAGCACCGTCCACCCGTCCGCGGGACCGGCAAGATCGGCCATGCCGCCGATGACCAGGACCGCCAGAAGCAGTCCTGCCGGGATCTCCCATGAGGCGGCACGCCGGATAATCAGATAAAGGCCCCCCAGCAGGCAGGCCAGGGCGCTGGTCTCACCCAGGCTGCCGTTGGTGGTTCCCCAGAAGAGGTGGACCAGCGGTGTCACCACACCGTTCATCTTATAGGCGTTCATGGGGGTGGCCTGGGAAACGGCGTCCACGGCGCTGCGCACGTCTTCGAATCCCGATGCGGCAAGCGCGCCGGCAAAGGAAATCATGACGAATGCGCGACCCACCATGGCCGGATTAAACAAATTCATGCCCAACCCGCCGAAAATAATCTTTCCGATGCCGACGGCCACGAAAGCGGCGATCACACCCACGTACCAGGGTGCCGTACCGGGCAGGGACATGGCCAGGATGATGCCGGTAACGATGGCCGAGCAGTCTTTCAGGGTAGACTGCCGCCCGCGCATCTTCACGAAAAGCAGTTCCGCCGCCAGGCTCCCGCTTAGGCAGACAGCCAGCTGGAGCAGGGCGTAGCCGCGAAAGACGAACAGGGACATGGCCACCACCGGCACCAAAGCCACGAGGACATCCACCATCATCCGCCGGGTACTGGTGGTGGATTGGGCCAAGTGGGGAGACGGCGATACGTGAATCACCGGCGCCGTCGGTCTGGTTTCATCAATCGGTTTCACTTGAGAATCCTGCATGTTTAATTGGTTTTCCGTGGTCATACCGTCAGATCCCACCCGCCGCCACCAGGGCCTTTCCGACCCGGATCAGCTGAACCAGCGGAATGTGGGCCGGGCACGTGTATGCGCAGGAGCCGCACTCGAAACAGGCCATAATGTTATATCGCCGGGACAGGGCGATGTCCTGATGTCTTGATGCCATGGCAATTTTGGTGGGAACCAGGTTCATGGGGCACACATCCACGCATTTCCCACAACGGACACAGGCGGTCTCCTCGCCGGCATTCACTTCGTCCCGGGTCATCACGGTAAGCCCACCGGTGCCTTTGGTAACCGGGGTGTTGGGATTGGCAAAGGCAAATCCCATCATGGGGCCGCCGGCAACCATGCGGGCTGCGCCGGGCGTCAGGCCGCCGCAAAAATCGATCAGCGCACCGAATGAAACACCGATGGGCGCCAGCACGTTGGACGGGTTGACGATGCCGCCGCCGGTAACGCTGATCACCCGGTGGGTCAGGGGTTTTTTATGAATCACGGCCCGGGCAACGGCAGCCATGGTCCCCACATTGCTTATGGCCACCCCCACATCCGAGGGCAGCCCGCCCAGGGGCACCTGGCGCTTGATCACGGCCTGAATCAGATGCTTTTCACTGCCTTGGGGATACTTGGTTTTGACCACGGCAATTTGTATGCCCGTACCGTCCGTGGCCTTTTTCAACGCCGCTACCGCCGGCATCTTGTTGTCCTCGACACCGATGACGATCCGCTCGGCCCCCACACTACGGCCCGCCAGCAGGGCGCCAGTAATAATGGAAACCGGAGCCTCTACCATGAGCCGGTAGTCGGATGTGAGATAGGGCTCGCATTCGCAGCCGTTGACTATCAAGGTGTGGATCGGCTTCTTGTCGCCGGGCGTGATCTTCACGTGGGTGGGAAAGGCCGCCCCGCCCAGCCCCACCAGTCCAGCATCGTTTATATCGCGGCTGATCTGGGTCGGTTCATAGGCGTTCAGGCCGGTGGTGGGCCAGTCCCCGCCGAAGATCTCATCCCACAGGTCCTGACCCGACGGCAGTTCCCCTTCGGTTTTGATGGGCAGGGTATCCATGTGCCGGCCATTGGCCAGCGTCACTCTCACCGGTCGCTGGACAATGCCGGGCACCGACGCATGCAAGGTGGTGGAGACAAAGGTACTGCCCTTGCCAATCAGCTCACCCCACTGTACTGTCTGGCGGGGTTTGACCATGGGGTCACACGGGCCGCCGATATTCTGATGAAGGGCCAACACCACCATTTCCGGCGTCGGCATCACCCGGATGGCCGCATCCTTGGACAACTTTTTATGATCCGGCGGGTGAACACCGTGAGCGAATGTGCCGCTGCCCGGGTATCCTTCCAGCTTCAGCCCCATGGCGGCAACATGAATTTCATTTTTTTTGTGACCATCATTTCGGAACCCCTGAAACACAAAAAGATCTCCGCAGCGGAAATCTTTCCATGAAAGATTCCGCAATAAATTGTGCCACCTTTCAGTCCCATGGTTCCAAGGCTCCACGGTTATTTTTGTCCATGAAAACGATGGTGGGCCTGAACGGCCTAGCTTCTTTTTCCTCCAGCCAGCAGTAAGCGATGATGATGATTCTGTCGCCGGGCTGCACCAGACGTGCGGCAGCGCCGTTCAGGCAGACGATGCCGCTGTGTGCTTCGCCTTCTAGTGTGTAGGTTTCGAAACGTTCACCGGTGTTTATGTTGGCGACTTGGACTTTTTCCCCAGGCAGGATGTTGGCGGAATTCATCACGACGCTGTCAATGGTGATACTGCCCACATAATTCAGATCGGCATCGGTAACCGTGGCGCGGTGGATCTTGCTTTTGAGCATGTTAACCAGCATGATAATTATACCTCTATTCGAATATTGTCGATCAGTCGTGTCCTCCCGAATTTGACTGCCAAAGCAACGAGCATCTCACCACTGAGCATTTCCATTTCTTCCAGGGTGTGTGCATTCACCACAGCTACATAGTCGATGGTTGCATCCTCAATGCCACTGATCTGCTTTTCAATATTCCGACTGACCACTGCTACGCTGCGTTCGCCCTTTTCGATCATCTCCTTAGTGTCGAGCAGTGCCCGGTTCAACATCGGGGCATCCGCCCTTTGCCCGGGAGTAAGATAGGTGTTACGCGAACTCATGGCCATGCCGTCGGCTTCGCGGACGATTGGACAAACCACGACTTGCAGGTCGAAGTCCAGGTCTCTGACCATTTGTTGAATCACGGTCGCCTGTTGGGCATCTTTTTGACCGAAATAGGCACGATCCGGAGAAACCAGGTTGAACAGCTTGGTCACGATGGTGGTGACACCTCTAAAATGGGTAGGTCGTGACCGGCCGCAAAGCACTTGGGTCATTGGACCTTGAACCTCAACGTAAGTGGTATAGCCTTTCGGATAGAGCGCATCGACAGTGGGGTAAAAGGCAATGTCTACGGTCTCCGCCACCATCAGATCAGAATCTCGCTGCGCGTCTCGGGGATAAGCATCCAGGTCCTCATTGGGGCCGAACTGGGTCGGGTTGACGAAAATGCTAACCACGACGATATCATTTTCCTCCCGTGCCCGACGAATGAGGGACAGATGGCCCTGATGCAAGAACCCCATGGTGGGAACGAAGCCGATGGTTTTGCCTTTTCTTTTGACACTTTTTACCGCTTTGCGGAGTTCATTCTTGGATTGGATGATTTGCATTTTTTTTGAGATTTTTTGTCCTGTAGTATCAGAGTGCGGCCAGCACATTTTCATCGACAGGAAAACTGTGTTCGGGTGCTGGGAAGGCGCCGCTGCGCAACTCTTTGATATAAGATTTAACCGCCGCAACGGTGATATCTCCACCGTCGGCATAGGTCTTTACAAATTTTGGACGCATTTTTCGAAACATACCCATCAAGTCCTGTATTACCAAGACCTGGCCGTCGCAATGTACGCCGGCGCCGATACCGATGGTTGGGATTTCCAGTTTTTCAGTAATCAAGCGAGCCACCCCATCGGGAACGCACTCAAGAACAATCCCGAATACGCCGGCGTCCTGAAGCAGCAGGGCGTCATCGATAATCTGGCGGGCCGTCTCGAAATCCTTACCTTGAACCTTGAAACCACCAAAGGCGTTTACCGACTGGGGGGTGAGTCCAAGATGCCCCAGAACCGGGATTTGCGCTTTGACGATGGCGCGGATTTTATCGACCATTCCCTGACCGCCTTCCAGTTTTACAGCTTCAGCATCGCCTTCCTGCACGAAGCGTCCGGCGTTGCGTACCGTTTCTTCCACGCTGATATGGTAGGAAAGAAAAGGCATGTCTCCAATAAGCAGAGCATTACGCGAGCCTCGGGCCACCGCCTTGGTATGGTGGATCATTTCATCCATGGTTACCCGTAAGGTGTTTTCATAACCCAGCATGACCATACCGAGAGAATCCCCCACCAGCAGGCAGTCTACTCCGGTTTCGTCCAACAGGCATGCTGTGGTATAGTCGTAGGCCGTTAGCATGCTGATGCGTCGACCGTTTGCCTTGGTGGATTTGAATGATCGTACGGTAAATTTTGCCTTGGCCATAGTATTCAGTCCTTCCTGATTTTCACACCCAAAAATTGCGCAAACCGAGGGCCTATTGATACGGCTCACGCTGGGCCAACCTCACCAACGCTAACTCTGATCCATTCCCCTTTTGTAAAGTTCAAAGATATTTTCAAGCTTTGGTTTTATATTAATTTCACTATTCAATAAGTTCATTTTTCCAGCTTCAACAACAGCGACCCCAATAAAAGTTGACCAAAATATGTCCGATAAAACTATTGGGTCAGAGTATTTATTAACATAATTTTTATTATCAATCTTAAATAATGCTGTGGAAACTTCTTTCACTTTTTTCAATAAAGCTTTTAAAATCTTATGGGTTACAGGGGATATTCTGAAATTATTATCTTGTAATAAGAGATGAAAAAATTTTAATATAAATTTTGGTTCTTCTGAATAAACTTCGAGTATTACTTCAATCATCGAATTCAATCTATCTTCTATTTTCGGAATTTCCTGATTCTTAATATGTACAAAACGCATATACAAAGATTCAAAAACTTTAGTTAATACTGATGCATACAAATCTTCCTTGTTTTGAAAATAGAGGTAGATTGTACCCGGGCTCAAGCCGGCTTCATCGGCAATTTTTTCAATGGAAGTGGCTTTGTAACCACGTTTTTTGAAGCAACGTCTCGCAGCAACGATTATCTGTTGTCTTCTTCGTTCCTTCTCTCTTTTTCTTCGCTCAGGGATTCCCATAAAAGTAGGTTATCGGTTTGATTGTTTATTGGGTGATGGCGTTCCCATTAAAAACAGGTTTGGAAATGAAATTGACTTTAGCGTTATGGAAAACCAAACACAACCAAACATCTTGACAATTCATCGTCAACCTAGTATGCAATAATAACGACTGTTATTTATACTATCGGGATAGGGAGTAGCCTCGCGGCCACCCCCTCCCACACCACCCGGCATACGGATCGCGTACCAAGGCGGTTCGGCTGATCAGGAAGGTTATTGAGCAGGCAGGAATAGTCCTCGTTCGAAGAAGTAACGGTTTGGTAGAGCAAATATCACCCACTTGACCTTGCTCATGCGCCAGTACTTTTTGCGGGCGTTACCGCAAAGCATGGCGTCCTTATGCGCAATGCCAAGCTTTTTGAGGTTTCGGACCTTGGTCCTGGGGTTTTTCCATTGTTTCCAGACAACGCACCGCAGCCGGCGGATGATCCAGCCATTGAGTGACTTGAACAGGTGCCTGGCTTCTGTCAGGCGATAATAGTTCCACCAGCCAATCAGGTACTGATTCAGATCTTTGATAATCTGGCTCAGACTTCTCCCTTGATTACGGTTCGTCAGTTCCCGGACTCGCTCCTTGAAACGTGAAATTGTTTTCCGGTGGATCCGGATCTTGGTCTGTCCACACATACTGATAAAGGTAAATCCCAGGAATTTGCGGAGCCATGGTCGGCTCACTGCGCTTTTCTCCTCGTTCACCTTGAGCTTGAGCTTCGCGGTGATGAACTTCGTGATGCTCTTGTTCACACGCTCGGCGGCTTTCCGGCTTTTGCAGTAGATCCTGAAGTCGTCAGCATACCTGACGAATTGGTGACCCCGCTTCTCCAATTCCTTATCCAGTTCATCGAGTACGATGTTGGAGAGCAACGGCGACAGAGGACCACCCTGGGGCGTTCCTTCTATGCTGGGACTGACAAGCCCCCCGATCATCGTTCCGGCCGTAAGGTACCGGCGGATCAATTTCAAGACCCGTTTGTCCCGGACCCTGGTGGCCAGCCGGCTTAAAAGCCGGTCGTGGTTAACTCGGTCAAAAAACTTGGACAAATCCATGTCAACCACGTGGGTGTACCCGTCCAGCAGATAGCCTTTGGCTTGTAGGACAGCGTCATGGGCTGATCGTCCTGGTCTGAATCCGTAGCTGTACTCAGAAAAGGTCGGGTCCCAGATCTGCTCCAATACCTGAGCTATCGTCTGTTGGATAAGGCGGTCCAATACCGTGGGGATACCAAGCAGGCGGACACCGCCATCCGGTTTGTCGATCTCCTTCCTTCTGACCGGTAAGGGACGATAATCCCCATTTAGCAGGTCCTGCTTGATCTTCGGCCAGTGCCTTTTCAGGTACCCTTTCAAGTGGTTGGTTTTCATGCCGTCCACACCCGGGGCGCCTTTATTGGCAACGACCTGGTTCATTGCTCTGAGCACATTACGTCGTTCGAGAATCAACTCCAACAACTGCTCTCTGCCTCCCAGACTTTCGGCAAGCCGCGACGCTACAAACATTTCCATCTGCTGTGGCTTTATGTTCATAAGTACACGTCTCCTAATGGTCATTTTCATTTACCCGTACCATTCGGGCCGGGCACCGTTCGGGCCTTTCACCGGGGTGAGCCTCCTGTTACGCTTGACCCGCGGGTAGCTCGCGCATCTCGTTTCCTCCGGTTACATTATGCCCTCTGCTGACTCCCGCTGCACGGTGGGCGCACCTTGCGGTTTGCTCACTCGGATCATCTGCCGCCGCCGGATCCTTTGGTTTCGTGTCCCTCTCCATAGCGGAGTTTGGCTCATCGCCGGTCAGGAGCCGGTCTTCCGACGATGCCGGGGGTTTTGGTGGCCGGAATCCCCCCTACCGGCAATTTCACACGACAAGTCCCGAGATGCAGCGGGCCTCCCGGGGTAAACACACATCTTTCGGTACGTAAGCGCCGAGTATACGAGCACTGCCTGAGATGGATAGAGGACTTAACCTTGTGTTGCAGGCTGGTCCCACAGATGCGCGCCTGACTCGATTTCTGTTCGTCACCCCGTACCTTCGCGACGGCCCTGCCGCAGCAGGGCGGCTTCCTCCCCAGGCACCGTTGCCGGATACCCAGTTGCCATGTCGCTACACCCTTCGCCTCCATCGGGCTGGGTCTAAGACTTGCCAAGCGATCCAACAGTCTGATATGCTTGGCTCACTTTTAAGATGTGTGCCGTGCCCGGCACACAACAATAGTATGTCATGCATGTCAAGAAAAAATGCTACATCCTATCCCTTTGTACTGAGCTAATCTCCGAAGGATTAGCATGACCACAACAGCAAGATGAACCGTGTAACTGACGGATTGCTGTGACGGTCTATACAACAAGAAAGGAATATAAATGGGTATTTATGAAGATCTTTATCCAGTTTTTTATCCGGAATCAGTAGCGGTTGTCGGGGCGTCAAATCAATTTCGCAAATCAGGGTTTTTCTGCATGGAAAGCATTATCTATAGAGGGAAATACAAGGGTAAAATATATCCGATAAATCATTCGGCTCCCGAGGTGTTCGGTTTAAAATCTTATCCGACCCTAAGCGATGTGCCTGATAAAATCGACCTTGTCATTATCACCGTCCCCGCACCGGCAGTCCTTGACGTTATTGAAGAATGCGGCAAATGCAATGTAAAAGGCGCCGTGATAATCACAGCGGGTTTTAAAGAGGCTGAAGCTGAAACCGGTAAGCAGCTTCAAGAGGATATTATAAAAACGGCAAATCATTATGGCATAAAAATAATCGGTCCCAACACCTTTGGCGTGGTCAACCCTCTGGCTGATTTAAACGCCTCTTTTACTTCAACGCTTTCCGATATGGAAAAGGGAGATATTGCTTTTATATCGCAAAGCGGTGGCATGTGCCATTTCTTTTCGTATATCACAATGGACGACAATATTGGGCTGAGTAAAGTAATGAGCCTTGGTAACAGGTGTAACGTTGAATTTGTGGATTTGTTAAAATTCCTTGAAAAAGAAGATGCCACAAAAGTTATTGCTCTGTATTTAGAGGGAATCGACAACCCGAGGGGTCTTTTTGAAGCAGCCAAAAAAATCGTGCGAATTAAACCTGTTGTTGCTTATAAGGGAGGGTCCGCCAAAGGAATGGACCACCTGACCTGTTCCCATACAGGCACATTGGCCGGCAACTTTGAAATGTACAACGGCATGTTCAGGCAAGCCGGCATCGCCCTGGCGGAAAACAGTACCGAGCTGTTTGACATTGCGAAAATATTTTCTCTGGCCCGAACTCCACAAAGCAAACGCATTGCGGTTTGCTCTCCAATTGCCGGCCCGGGAATTGTGATGACCGATACGCTGATAAAAAACGGAATGGATATCACCAAATTCACAGACCATACAATTAACAGACTTACAAAATTACTCCCCCCCTTCACATTTCGATACAATCCTATAGATATGCCTTTTACTCAGGATATTGAGACGATCAGCGCTGTAATAGATTGCGTTCTGGCGGATGAAGATGTTGATTCTTTAGGATTCATCATGTGCCAGCAGGAAATGTTTACTCCCTTAAACAGCGGGATTGCGCATGCCCTCGTTGGAGCAAAAAACAAATACAACAAGCCGGTCGCGGTTGCCATGATCGCTCAGGCATACAAGTTTCATTCTGAGCGGTTGTATTTGCAAAACAATTCAATCCCAGTTTATCCCACACCTGAAAGGACTGCAAGGGCGCTTACCGCGCTTTCCGAATACGGAGAAATTATACATAGCTGAATAAAAAAAAGAATTTTTTATTGTTAATCCCCCTCATCCAATTATTGAGAAAACACAAAAGCAATTTAACGGAGAAATAAATGGACGTTATAGAAATAGCTATTAGCAACGGACAAAGTTCGCTTTCTGAATATGAATCCAAACAAATTCTTTCAGCATATCAAATTCCAGTTGTAAAGGAGATCCTTGTCGATAATTACAAAGATTTTTTAAATGCCCTCGAAGAAACAGGATACCCGCTTGTCCTAAAAGGGTGTTCATTTCAAATGACACATAAAACGGAAAGAAATCTGATTAAATTAGACCTGAGAAATGAAAACGAAGCAACCCAGGCCTATAATGAAATTATTGGGGGCATGGACGGTAAAAAAACCGTGCTGGTTCAGGAAATGGTCAAAGGCACGCGTGAACTCGTGATGGGCTTGACCCGCGATCCACAGTTCGGCCCGATCGTCATGTTTGGGCTTGGAGGAATTTTTACCGAAATTTTAAAAGACGTATCTTTTCGGCTGGCCCCTTTAGAAAAAAGTGATGCGCTTGACATGATGCGTGAAATAAAAGGGCACAAAATACTCGAAGCAGTGCGAGGCATGGTAAAAGTGGATATTGATATCCTGGCGGATATCCTGATCAATGTGGGAAAAATAGGCCTGGAAAATGAAAAAATAAAGGAAATTGACATAAACCCGCTTATTATTTCCGGAAGCAAACCCATTGCAGTGGATGCACTAATGATTTTAGAATAAACCTGAATCCGTGTTCTAAATATTGCCGTGGTTCATGGAAGCGACAAATTGCTCCACATGCTATGATTTGAGTAAAATAAATCCTCAATCGGTAAGCCAAGCAATCCTTGCGATGAAGATTTCTCGTGACTTGTTATCAGCGGTTTAAAAACCAGCCAAAATCATCGGATTAAAATCAACCACCCCTGGCAGTAGACGCAAGCGTGCATCCCGGGTCCCCTAAAAACGGCGGAGCACGGCCAAATCGTTTTCGTGTTTTAGATTTTACGGGGTGTTCGGCTTTGCCCTCTTTCGATAGCTGGGTCCCTCCAAGATGAAGATCTGCGAGTTGTAGACAAGACGGTCGGCAATGGCTGTGGCAACCGTGGTGGAGTCAAAAATTTTACCCCAATCGGCGAACGGCAAATTGGTCGTAATGGCGGTGGACTTGGCTTCATGCCGCTGGCTGATTACCTGGAAGAAAAGATTCGAACCTTGTTTGCCCAATCCAAGATAACCGATCTCATCAATGACAAGCAGCTCCGGTGATCGATAGTAGTGGAGCTTTTTCAAAAGAGAATGGTCAGCATCGGCTGCGATCAAGTGATTGATCATATCCATGGCGGTGGTGAAAAGGACTTTTATACCGGCCTGGGTGGCGGCATAGGCTGCGGCTTTGGCTAAAAAGCTTTTCCCGACACCGGGATTGCCAATCAAAATGATATCCATCTTCTCTTTCAAAAACCCCAGGGACATCAGGTTGAGAATACGGGTTTTATGTTTTTTTCGAGAGCTGTGATGATTAAAATCGAACTGATCGATGGTAAGCTTTTCGTTCAGTTTGGATTGACGATAACAAAGCGCAATACGGTTTTGCCTGCGGGTTTCGAGTTCCAGGTCGAACAGGTGAGCGATAGTCTTTGACAAGGGCCAGTTGTTATTTTCGGCAGTCTCTACGATGGGAGGCAGCTGATCGGCGATGGTTTTCAGCCGTAATGTTTTCGCTTTTTCACATATTTCTTCCATTATTTTCTCCTCCCTTTAAGCGCATGCGTATCGTATTCTGCCAAAGACGGCTGGTTCAGACGGATGTGGTTTAAATCCTCATTTTTCAGCCGTACCGGTGGATGGTCGTTTTTGGGAGCCATTTCCTGGTGGACAATGTTTTCGACGTAATCAGCCCCCCAGGCTTTATGGGCCATGGATTTGGTGAGGGCATAAACCAAGGCCTCGGCCCCGTACTTGTCTTTCAGGACAAGCAGCCGCTTCACTTGCTGTTTGATCGGCTGTCCGGCCTCTAACAGGCCGTTGATATAGTCGACGGCTACGGCGCCCAGAGACATCAATGCCGCCACCTGTCGGTCATGCCATAGCTTCTTGCGGAGTTTTTTGACCTGCTGCCGATGGGAAGGCGTTTCGATTCGCTGTTTGCGTTCCCAACATCTCGGATGAACGGCAATGCGTTTGTCGTTCAAATACAAAAAGACAAAGGCGACATCCGCTTTTACGATCACCGATTTGCCAATAGCCCATGGCGGAGCGGTATAGGTGTTGCCGTCGAATCGAATGGCAAAATCCTTGTGCACGAGTAACGATTGGGTTGCCCGGACATCCGGCAACAGATTCGGCAAGGGGCTTAGCTTTACCTTCTCAAATCGATCCGCTGGCCGTTGCCCCGTTGTCTGATGGATACGAACATTGGCGACGGTGTCCAGCCAGTTCAGGGCTTGGTGCTGGACATCATCCAGATCGGCAAAGGATCGCAATGGCATAAAATTGCGACGTAAATATTTTACGCTCGACTCCACCTTTCCCTTCTCATAAGGCGCACCCGGATTACAGGCGATCGGTTCAACAGAAAAGTGGCGTAAAAAATCCAGGAATGCATCGTTGAACCGAACAATCGATCCCAATCGTTCGATGACAGCCGTGGCCATGTTGTCGACGACCAGCTTTTTGGGGCAGCCGCCAAACCAGGTAAACGCTTTAAGCAGGCAATCGTGCAGCGCATCCTGCTTCTGGCTGTGGGTAAAGCACGCATACAGCATGCGGCTGAAGGCTTCGATGACGACCAGGGCATACAGTTTGCGCCGGGTGCCGCCATATGCCAATGATCCGAAGTGGCCCCAATCAACCTGCATCTGTTCACCGGGAGCGGATTCGAAACGGGTATAGGCGATCCGTTGTTTTCGCTTTCCTCTCAATTGGCGCAGGTAATCGCGAACGATGGTGATTTTGCCGGTAAAGCCTTCCAACTGCTGCAAAATGACCGGGGCACTGACGGTGGGATCTTCATCCAGTAACGCTTTGATCCGATCTCGATACGGATCGAGTTTGGATGTCCGGTTCGGCCTTCTTTGAACGATCTCAGGGGTGCTGATATATTTTTTCACCGACCCCCTGTCGATACTTAAATGTCGGGCGATTTTCCTTTCCGACCAGCCCAAATGCTTCAGCCGGTGGATTTCGAAAATGGTACGCTTGTCGATCATGAGGTCACCTCCTTGAACAGGTTTCGGGCAAGCTGCTCAAGGGGATGCGGTTTCCCAGGTTCTGAGTTAGGGGTGACTTCCGGTGGTAGCGCAAGCACCTGAAAAACGGTGCCGTCAAAAGCGATCAGGTCCTTTTTGATCAACCCACACCGAGCCTCTACATATTGATCCAGGCTCATTTCCAGCAGCGTGCAGATCTTATCGTAACTGTAAAAGGAAAGGCCGAAGCGGTCTGCCGCAAGAACCAGGAAGAAATAAAGCAGCAGTTGGTCCCGAGAAAGATTGCTGACAAACCCGCCGGTGAGAAAACGGTGGGGGATGAATGCAAATCCGCCGTCAACGCGACGGATGCGCCCCTTATTGATGATTTTCTTTTTGATCATGGCCGCCTCCTGAGTTTTGGCTTTTACGATCTGCGTACCATGATCGATTCGGCGTTGTCCTCGAGTCCATCTTTGCAATCACCGCCAGGTGTCTGTAATCGTGTAAATATTGACTTTTGTCGCGTCCATCTTTGCAATCAGCGGAACCAGCCAAAATTGTCCAACCGGCTGAAAATCCACGTTGATCCTCGCGTCCATCTTTGCAATCAAGTTGTCGTCGGATTTTTTGTTAACTGATCTGCGCCGGTTGCGGATCGCCTGAAGCATCCGGTTTCTTTCGGCTTTCTCTGGATTTTTGTCTCTGTAAATTTTCCAGTAACCGCGGCTTTTAGCAGCCCATTTTTGGTTGCTGAGTTTCTGTGCGGTCCTATAGTCCGGATTGGTTTTCATCTTGATTCGTTGCCAATTGGATTTTCTTGCTTTCTGGCATTCGGGGCGGCTGCAGCAATATTGCTTTCTATTCCGTGGGATAAACATCTTCGCGCAATGGAAACACGGCACCGGCTCCATAGCTCCTGTTGATTCCCACGATGAACGGAAGACAATTTTCGGATTAAATTGAAGGGGTTTCGAAGTTTTCAAATTTTCTGGAACTTTGTTTATGCCCACCGGTTTTCAACGACTTTCCACCGTTGGTCGGACCTCTATTAGGGTGCGCTACGCGCTCCAATTTTATGGGTTTTTCAAGGCATGGGCAGGAAGGCTTGAATAAAATGAGGGGAGCAGCATTTCTGATTTGCTACTCCCCTCTGGGCATTTTATTCAATGCCTCCTGCACCCGGCTATCCCTTGACAGGTTGCTCCCCAGCAGAGCCTGGCTCCGTTTCACCGGGCAAAACGTATTGAATCGGATTAAAACTTCATCTTTTTTTGCTGGCTTACCACAGACAACTCATCCGTTAATCGGTTGAGCACATTTAAAATGGCGGCCAATACAAGCGCCTCCAGTTTTTGGCGGATATCTTCGGCGGTCGGATGGGATTGCATATCGACTCCTTTCCTAAAAGATTTCGGATGCGGCAAGCCGCACATGTTCCGCGTTGACAGTTTTTTCATGACCCATTGCCGCGGCAACCAGGGCACCACGAGCCAGGTGATTGGCTTTCCTGAAGATGCCGCCCGATCCTTGGTGGATCGCCGTGATCGCATTACCTTCGAACAGCATCCGGTCGATTCCGGCAATGGTCAGATGATGTTGAAGATAGGTTTGCATCTGTTCTTTTTTGGAACCGATGAAATGGCTTTTGGCCACCACCCGCGATGCCAGAGGAAGACAACCCGGATATCGCAGGTTGTCGATCAAATGCGTCTGGCCAGCCAAAACCATGGGCAAATAAGGCTTCGAGTCCATTTCGAACTGACACAGCGTATGCAACTCCACGAAGACTTCCAGACGGAGCAAAGAGGCTTCATCGATGACCAGAACGACATTTTGTTTTTTCCCGTGGATCAATTCCAATACTTCCCGTTTGATTCGATCGGTCATGGCCGCACGGGAGGTCCCGGCAGGTTTCATTCCCAGTTCTCCCATGATCAGGCGGTACAGTTCCAGGATGGAACCGGATGTGGCGGTAACATAGACGAGTTTGTACTCGGAAGGATGCAGACCGTTTACCAGATAACGGATGGCCGTGGATTTACCGGAGCCGATCTCACCGGTGATCAGATAAATCGCCCCTAAACCCAAACTGTAATCGAAACGGTTCTTCGCTGCCGCCAGTTGATCCGTTTCAAGAATATCCGTCACCGCGATATCCGCCGTGAAGGGCTCTTTCTCAAAACCGAAGAACGGCAGATACGGCGTATTCATTTCCATAGACCGCCTCCCTGATAATCCGTCTTGTGGGCCGGTTCGAGTTGGGTATTGATGTTCTTGTCCCGCTTTACCCGGCAGTTGACATGCAGATCCACGGGAACCAACAATCCGTGGGACTTCCGATTGAAAAACACCTCAGCCGTTTTCGGTTCGTTTTCATGGTACAAAATCAGCGCCCGTTTGCCGATCAGCGCCACCGGAGCTTCAAACAGGTTGCCGTTGAGTGTGACGGTTCGATCCTTTGCAACGGTTCGGTATACGGCGGTGCGGAAGTGGTCTTTCAGGTTCTTCGGTGCCGTTCGGATGCAGGCAAGGTTTTTGCTGAACCGGTCAAAGGGCGTCATGCCGGTGGCGCTGTGAATGCGTTGGTGATAGACTGTATCCAGCCAATGGCTAAACGACTGGTTCAGTCGTTCCAGGGAGGAAAGATCCGCGGCAGGCAAAAATCCACCGCGAACGGTTTTGAAAAATCTCTCAATTTTGCCCTTCCCTTGGGGCTTGTACGGCCTTGCATGAATGAGGGCGATGGCCAGTGATGCACAGGTAAATTCAAGTTTGCGGCTGCGATAGGCAGCGCCGTTGTCCACGTACAGTTTTCTCGGCAATCCTCGTTTGGAAAGTGCTTTTTCGAAAGCATCCATGAAACTGGCCAGATTCTCCGACAGGTAGAACCCGCCGTAAACGATCAATCGGGAATGATCGTCGATAAAAGCGATCAAATAGCTTTTTCGCATTTTCCGATCGACCACCACCTTGGGTCCGTGCATCACATCGCTTTGCCAGATGTCGTTGACCAACTCGGCTTCATACTTTCTTCGATCCTCCGGTTTGGGGGATTGATCCATCAACCCGTGTCGGTGAAACAGCCGATAGAGGGTGGAAAGGCCAAAGCTTGCAGGAACAATTGTCTGGCGTTTGAGACTTTCCAAAAGCATCGGGACCGGCGTTGCCATCTGGCTTTGTCTAGTGGCAAGGACGATGTTGACTGTTTCCTCGTCCAAGTTTCGGGATTTGCCCTGATCGCCTCTTTTCCCGGGATACAGCGATTCGATACGGCCGTTGCTTTTTTGGTAACGCCGAATCCAGCGATAAATCGTATTTTCGCTGATCCGTGTTCGGCTGGAATAGGGAATGACCCATTTGCGCTCGCACTTCTCCCTCAACAGTCGCCGTTTCTCGCTTCTGGTCAGGTTCGTCGTGCCGACAAACTCGTGAATCACCCCAAACCGGAAAACAGCGACGGTCTCATCCTTTTCTTGTGTCATACAAACCTCCTTTTTTGTGTTTCCCCTGGCTTAAACCATTTCTCACGATACGGGGAGCGCACTGTTCGGTAGGTTTGTCGATGATGGAAACAACTCCGGATTAGACCCAAAATAAGCGAGTATTGAATTACAATACACTCAAGCCGTTGGTTGGTTGCGGGACCAGCAAAACAATGGCCAGCAGTAAAAGTGAGAGCGTTGTAAAGACGCACTTGTCTTGTTCTTTCTCAACATATAATCGCCATTTTTTAATTCTGCTGATCGTCTCGACTCCTTTCGTGGTTTGAGATAGGCTCACAGTCGCCCCATGCAACTGCTGCCCGATGCGTTGGCCCTACGTGAACCCGAACGACTTCATTTTGTCAGAAAATTTGATCACATGGGCAAGCTTGTCGTTGTATCCCACGATTCGGTAACAGATCCGCCGACCGGTTCGGACGACCAGACAGGGGATACGCATAAAGGTGTTGATGAATCGTTTAAATTCCATCCGCACCACCGACAAGCCTAAGGGACGATAAGATAGCAGCAGGCCAAACCAGGCCTTCAAATCCCAAGCCAGCGAGGCAATGGTCATCAGCGCCCAATTGGACAACAGCGTATCGGAGGCCGGGGTAAGCGCCTTAACGCCATTTTTCAATTGTTCGATGTCATTTTCATGGTCGCTGCGGGCGCGGTAAAAGTGGATCATTTGGTTGGCGGAACGTTTCCGATCATTGGTGATGTAGAAAAAGTAGCGCACATCTTCGAACAGATTCATCTCCCCGCGGACCACGTCGAGGGTTTTGCGCAAAATTATCAACCGATAGGTCTTTTTGCATTTGACCGGCCGGTATTCGCATTCGGCGATGTCTTCTGCTGTAGTGACGATTTTTTTGAACTGACGTTTTTTGACCACCTGCTGTTTGACATTTTCGGGCGTGCGCCTTTGGTATGTTTTGACCTGCCGGTGGGGGCGTTTTTCAAGCGGCTGCCAATCGTATGCACCGAGTCGGTCAGCGAGTTTTTTCAGATTGGGCATCGCATCCATGCCGAAAATAAACGTGCACTGGCGGTCCCACTTGTCAAAATGGCTGGTAAGACTGAAGTCGGTATCCCCTCGCAACTGCACCTTTTGGAAGCAGTTGCCGACCAGGTCCAGGCTTTGATCGATCCATGGGGAACAATCATGATGGGAAGCGACATTGCCTGATCGGTTGACGATAAATAGGGGTTCGCGGGTGTTATGCAACGAAATGACCAGTGGGTGATATCCCCATTGACCATTGTAGGAGATGTCCATGCCCTGCTTGCACTGGCCGTCAGTGGCACAGATGGTGCCATCCACGTTGATGACGGCCTCGCGCAAAAACCTTGCCGGCTGTATTTGCCAGATTTTCTTTCGGACCGTGTTTTTGGCTTCCATAAACGCGCCGATGTCCGGTTCGGTAAAACGTCTTAAGAAATCACCCGCTGTGGTGGGATCGGGAATGATCTGAGCGCCCAATGCATTGAGCCAACCCTCATCGTTGCGCAGCAGTTCGATATCCTGCAAACAGCTTCCACCGGCCAGGTAATTGTAGGCGATATTCAGGATATGATCCGATTCATGATACGGCAAATGACGTTTAAGCAATGTAACGCAAGCATCGACTTCATTGATCAAGCCAGTTTTGGCCGCCAGCTGATGAATGGCCCCGATACCGCCATAAGCGATTGCCTGATGGCGTCCGTCGACATCGTAGCAGATATTACGCCCCGCCATCATCGGCTTGGACTGATTGTCCCAGTTTCTTTTTTTGGTGCGTTTTTCTATTTTTCGCTTGCGTTTGGCCAATTTTTTGCGGATATTTTTCTTCACTCGAAATGTCCCTTTTTGTTCAGTACATTTTTTGTCTCGAAAACTAATAATATACTGAATTTAAGGGCATTTCGAGTTTTTTATTGAGAATTTTAGATAAAATTCTCGCTTATCCTGGGATTAGATGGTCCGACTGACAGGTGTCCGGCCCATATTCATGAATAGGGAAAAGGCGGCAAGCAAATCGGTCCCGATCCCAAAACAGGCCAGGGCTTTTCGTTTTAGTGCGGCCAGCCAATGGCGCTGCCGGGATGCAGACAACTTCGTGTTCCATCTGCCGCTGGATAGGCGTTGCTTCAGGCAATCGCAAATTGTTAAGATCGGCACCTGAAAACGATTAAAGTAACCTTCGGGCTTCATTTTAATAATGCAATTACAGTCCGGGCAACGGTATCTTCGAAGCCACACCCCAAAAGCAAACCCATCAAAGTAGGCGAGTACGAAACCGTGTCCCCATATTCGAGTTGAACCACACCTGGGGCATCCGCGAGGTGTTGGCCAACAAAAATTGCGTCCCTGTTCATCAATATCCTTGAGTTTTACACAAACGGAAAGTATCATCGGACCATTCTTTGTTGGGGTCGATAATACGACCCGGTTTTTTGGGGTGCTCCGGTCTGCCAACCGCCACCCCTTTTCTTTATCCATAAAAAAAGCCCCCTTGCCGGAGGCTCATCTAATTCGAAAATTCTTTTCCGTTTGTCAACGATTGTGAAAATTTAGCCGTTTACCCCACACTCAATCGCGGCAACCTACAGCTCCTCTCCTGGCTGGATGTCCTTTTTGAACAAGCGAATCAGAGGAACTATATGGAATTTTACAAGATCGGGGGAATTAAAAGCGGATTGGTAGGCGAACACCGATGGTTTTGGCGGGAATTAGAGTCGCTGGAATTGGATGGGAATTAAATCGGAGGTCACACCGTGACTTGCCGCGGGGAATCTTCACCGCACGCCCGGAGGCGATTTTCCATCGCCAAGATCAAATCCTCTTCAGTGTCGTTACACAGTTTGTGGCGGCAGAACCCCCAACATTAAAGACGACGGCAACTTCCGGCACTTTGGTGGCTGGTGCCATACCGATAGATTCTCCGACCAGTTGTTTGTAGGCCAGGGCATGCATGGAACACCCCGTCGCACCAACAGGGTGGCCTTTGGATTTAAGCCCGCCCGACAGGTTGACCGGGCACCGATCATCGGCGGTAAATCGGCCGTCAAGGTAGTCCCACCCGGCGCGGCCGTCTGCTGAAAGCCCTAACGCTTCGGTGGTTAGGATGTGATTGATGGAGAAGCAATCGTGAACTTCGGCCAGATCAACATCATCGATGGTAATTCCTGCCTCTTTGAAGGACTGGCTAACCGCCCGCTTCCCTGCAATCAGTTCATGCATATTCGGCCGCACGCTTTCCGCAAGCCGCTCCGTAGTCATGCCGATGCCGGCAATTTCCACTGCTCGCTGGCTGAGGGATCGGGCCTCATCTGTGGGTGCCAGGATTACTGCCGCAGCGCCATCTGATATCAGAGAGCAGTCGTGAAGACGCAATGGCGGGGCAATTACAGGATTACTGCCTTTCCCGGATTCCGGTAGCTCCAATATGGATTCAGGCGTAAACAGCTTGAGCCGATCCGCCGGCCCCCCCTTGCTGAAATGGGCCAGTGGGTTTTCGATACCATTTCGATAAGAAAGCGCCGAGACCGCCGCAAACATTCTCTGCAGCTCTTCCAGGTTATACCCGTAATGGGCCATGTAACCTTTGGCGTACTCGGCAAACAACCCCGGAAAGGTTACGCCTGCTGCGCCCTCTTTAGGCCAATAGGAAGAGCAGGCCAGGGCATGAGTGACGTCCGGTGTTGAGAGTAGGCTCATCTTTTCCACACCGATGACGAGAACTCGACGAAAGCGGCCGGACTCAATGCCAAAGATGGCATTATAGAGGGCCACGGATGACGAAGCACAGGCCCCTTCAGTGCGAGTGGTTGGAACGAACCGGAGAAACTCAGGTGCGACTTCCAGGCCCAGGGGCCCAACGTGCTCTTGGTTGATAAACATGGACGGTGAGCAGGAACCGATCCAAATACCATCGATGTCGGACGGGTGCAGACCCGCATCTTCAATGGCGCCTCTACCGGCTTCGATGATCAGGTCGTAAAACGACTTGGTATCCTTCACTTCTCCGGTTTCCCGGTTTTTTTCCACAAATGCCCCGAACTTCGTGTTGTAGGCACCGATGATGCTGACACGACTCATAGCCGATCTCCCGTTCTTAATGAAGTAAATATGTAAAACTTGGACTGATTTTAGCCGATTGACACACTATCCCTTTGAACCTAATCGCAGACCGCCATGGATGAAATAGACATCGCCGGTAAGCGCTTCGTTGCGGTATAGCTCGCCAACCAGGGAGGCAATTTCATCCGGTTCGACCAATCGTCCGATGGGGACATTATCCAGAATGCGGGATAGCGCCTTCTCGTTCATCCCCTCGATAAGGGGGGTCGCCACATAGCCCGGTGCCACGGCCACACAACGGATGCGGTCGGCAACTCCCCGCCGGAAAAATTCGGCGGTGATGACTTTGGGCATGACCGAAACCGCTGCCTTGGTAGACGAGTAGTTGATCTGACCGGCGGTTCCCAAAGATCCGGTGGATGAAATCAGACATATCAACCCCCGGTCTCCGTTGTTGATCATCTGTTCCGCACACTCACGCACGGTGAGAAACACCCCCGTCAAATTGACATCGATTACGGAGCGGAACTGATCGAGGGACATTTTTGAAACCACTTTCCCGGTTTCCCGATCGGGGGAGAGCATCAATCCGTCTTTTATAATGCCGGCAAAGGGCGCCACCAGGTTGATCTTGCCGAAGGCACCCATGGCCGTTTCCGCCAGCTTGTGGGTATCCGCTTCCTTCGTGACATCGCACACCAGGGTAATCGCCTGATCTCCGATATCCGCCTTTGCTTTGTTCAGGGCAGAGTCAGAAACATCTGCCAACACGACCTTCCCACCGGCATTGGCCCAGTATTTGGCAAAAGCCAAGCCGATACCGCTTGCCCCCCCGGTAACCACTGCTACCGCATCTTTAATTTCCAGCATAAGCGTCTCCTTTCAGAAAACCAGTTTCTTCCTTATTGTGTTAATCTAATTTTGCGCAAGCCCTTAAGCAGAAGTTTCGCACGTCAGCGAAGTGAATTATCACCAACGCCGTTAGTTCTCAACTTGATGTTTCTGCATAACCGAATTATTAATTTCATTCCCTCATCTCTTGTATCTCTTTTACAATTTCAGGTAATATTTCTCCGGTCTTACCAGGAAGGAAAAGATCACATCGAGCGGTCAGTGTACTTTCGTTCGGATTGATTTCTATGAGCTTTGCGCCATTTTTCTTAGCGTCGACTGGAAGAGCCGCCGCCGGGTATACCATACCGGATGTTCCTGAAATAAGCATCAAGTCGCACTTACACACTTCCTCAGTTGCTTCATCAAGCTGATGAACAGATTCACCAAAAGTCACTATATCCGGCCTCATTTTACCGCCACATTCACAAGAAGGAAGATATGGCATCACCCACGCTATGGAAAATTGTTTTATATTCAACAGGATATTCTCAACAAAGGAAAAAAGTTCATCCTTAGGAAAATGCTTTTTTTGAGCACAATCAAGACATCTGAATCGAAACAGATTGCCGTGAAGCTCAAACACCTTTAAACTTCCCGCATCCTGGTGGAGGTTATCACCATTCTGCGTGATAATAGATTTAAGATATCCCATCTTTTCGAGATCGGCAAAGGCATAATGGCCCGGATTTGGTGCGCAACTTTTGAATGTTTGAAGCATTTCTGAAAATAATTCGTTCGCTGCCTCCGGATGTCTTTTCAAGATTCCCATTATCCCACCTGAAGCGCCTCCGGAATACCGATTCCACAAACCATTCGGATCACGAAAGGTGGATATGCCGCTCTCCTCGGACACGCCAGCACCGGTAAAACCCACAACCCGCCTCGAGTGACGGATCATTGCCGACGCTTCAAAAATTTTATCACGGTTCACCATTTTTCACCTCCACGCATCGTTTTTACTTGGAACGCTTTCGGTGTTTTTGCACAAGCAGATAATATTCATAAGTCCTTCTCATACCTTTGACAAAAGGGGTATATTCAAATCCAAGGAGATTTTGTATGCCAACGCCTGAATAGATCAGGTGATTGTCTAATGGAAAAGGCAAAGGAATCTTTTTTCTATTGATATCTACCATGCTCATTTGGCTGGTGTTAATTTTTTTTCCGATTATCTCCTCAAAAACTTCTATCATCCTTTTATATGAAACAAGTTCCGGGGCTGATATGTTGAAAGCTCGGCCAAATACCCCTGGGTTACAAAGCGCTTTAATAATAATTTTGGCAAGATCAACAACATAAACAAAGCTGTAGAGGGGCAGCTCATTATCCGGTAAAATGACTGTTTTGTGATCCCTGATAAGATCAAAAAAGTATGTTTCACGGGGAGCGTAATTATATTCACCGTAAATAATAGCCGGGCGTAATGACGTGCATAATACACCTTTTTCTTCGCATAATTTATTCAACCTGCACTCAGTCATCCATTTGTTATACCCATAATCAGCATAAGGACCCAGTTCGGACTGAGGGCCGACAAGTTTTGAAGCATCTTCCTTGATGGGCAGATCAAGAACGTTCTGATTAACCGTGGTGGTGCTGATAAATATATAATGTTGCAGGGTGCCGGGAAGAGAATTTAAAACGGTTTCAATCTCATCCGGTGTATAAGCACAAAAATCAACCAGAGCATCCCATTGTTTGTCCGGTATCACCTGTTTGATCCGGTCGGCATTATTTCTATCCCCGACCAGCTCCGTGACACCCTCTTTTCTTAAAGGTATATTACCGCGGTTATAGACAAAAACATTGTATTCTTTTTCCCTTAAAAGCTCTTCTACAAAAATTCTGCCTGCAAAATAACTGCCGCCGATAATTAATATATTTTTCATTCGCCTCTTCCCTTTATCCGAACAAGGGACAACCCGTAATCCATGTCTTTGTCTTTCGGCAAATGCAAATCAGCATCTATCCGAGCCACACATCTCTTTTCCTTAGGTTACTATCCTGTATCCCGGCATGGATAATAGGACCATGATCAAGCATAAAATCGCTGGATGAATGGCTTAGCCCACATTTACGCAACTCCCTGATCACCTGGGCGCAAATGACCTCGATAATTTCACTTTTCTTTTTATAATCATGGGTTGCAATCATAAGCCCGATATTTTCATACAGGAACTCTCCCAGAATCGGGAGCAGACGAACTGCAGGATGTCGCCATTTATAAAACGGGGTGTAGCGCCTGTTTAGCAGAAAAACCAGCGACATGATATCTGAGCAAAATCTTTTTTCCGCATAAAGGACGGCAAAGAACTGCCTGCGTTTCACCGAACGCATGAAATTATATTGACCTGACTGGGCACAGCTCATGCATCTGGCAGCAATTTTTATCAGTCGTATATCCTCCGGATAGAATTTTAAAAGCTCGCTTCTAATCCTTGTAAATTCTCCTAAAGGATCGGCAAAGACCCTCCCATTGCAGCATTTAGACAAATATTCTTCAGGCAGATAGAGCCATTTTTCGAGCGTATCAGGAGCCTTGGGGCTTCCAATAAATCTCTGATAAAAAGCCCCGATCTCATGTACCCCCACCCGACCGCTGCCCCATTGACTCGGAATACGCTTAAAGCCCTTGAAAATATGAACCAGATTTTGATACTCCACTTCAAGTTTTTGTCCTATGGTTTTATAATCTTCTTTCGTCAACCATAAGCAGAATCCAGGTCCCCAATCATGGTCCCTGGATATTTGGTCATCAAAGCCGTAACATTCCGAACCTTCTCCTACCAGACCAGCCGCAATACGATTTTGGTAATCCGGAAACTTTTTTTCTATCATTTTAGTTCCATGGACCCTAAAATATTCTTCTGCCAGCTTTAACCCCTTCACGGAAAGATCTCCATTGTATTTTACTCATACTTCAATACAAAAACATCTTCAGTTCCAACAAACCTTTCATCCTCTATAAGAGAGTTGATTTTTTTCGAAGCCTTAGCGGTAATATATTTTTCACCGCATTGCACACACAGACCGGCAGGAATATCCTTGACCACATAAAGCTGTCCTTCCAGACGATAGTCGAAATTTCCTACCTGTACTTGCTCTATCATACCGCCGCAAAAGAAACACTTGTTTAACTTTTCCCCCATTCTCTTACCTCCATGTTCAATTCGGTTGACAGGATCTTTCCACATCTTACTACCGGGAACATAAGTAAAAAGAATAAGCAACCAACCGTGTTGATCATCAGCGCACATAACATGGATCGGTTTTTCTCCAGCATAGCCTAGCACCAGAGCGCTGACTCCCCTTGCTGGGTGCCTGTGCGTTTCGATGATCCTGCCGTTTGCGATGGCATCCTCAATCTCCCTTATCGTTACCTTTTTTACCATAAAGTACCTGACAATATGTTCGGAGATATGATAATCGGATGCCTTCGCCTTTTCCCTTATCCATTCAATCTTTGGCGCATCATTTTCTAAAGCCATAATCATTTTTTGTTTCCATATATTTTGCATAATGAAACCGGATACCGCAAACTATCGCGGTGTTCATTGTTAACCCATACGAACATTATAAACACCTCGTCCCTCAGCAACTACACAATCAGGATTCCCCTCAGAATAGACTACGATATGGGCGTTACCAATTCGATTGCCAAGCAGTTTGACAATTCCATCTGCAACCAAACCCGTGGCAATCACCGGTTTGAGATAATCAACACGCAGGTCAATAGTAGCAATAAGTACATCGATATCACACATTGACCAGACAGCGAATCCACCGCAAGTATCAATTAACATAGACAATACACCCCCATGGATAGCTTTTCGCCGGCTATCGCCAAGCAGTTCGGACCTATAAGGGAGATACAGTTTACACTTGCCACGATCCAAAGAGCTCACCCTGACTCCAATAAAACGGTTGAAAGGGATTTTGTTTTCAATTAAATCCTTCAGCGCACTAAAATCTTCCGTACCCATTCCATGAATCCTCAATAATTTCTTTTCCAGACGTCCACGAGCTCTCAGGGGCCTCGGAAAAAATTAAATCCACGATCTTACTTGTCTTTTTGCCCGCTTCTTTGGCTTCATTTTTTGTAGCCTCGAATGATGTCATAGGCTTTGCGGAATTAAGACCTCCGCTATTTGTCAACATAGTTGTCGCATTTTTTCAATTATATTTCATTGGGATCGAAACCTTTGTCCACCTATGCGATGGTCTCCCGGAAAGGATTACAATTAAGATGTTGTTGCGTATTAAGGTCGGAATAGTCAATCATAACTTTTCAACAGGCTATACGGTCCAATAAGAAAAGTTTCCAGGCAAGCAACACAGTGGTTCGATCCCCCCTTCCATCATATAGAATGTTGTTTCGATTTGAACAAAACCTATTTGCGGTAAGCAGAACTTTGGTTCAACGGCAAATGCCACGCCTGGAAGAAAGACTTCAGTGTTTTTCGGATAAATAAAAGGACCTGGTTATCTACTTCGCTAAAGTGATTATGACCTAACCATCTGAAGATATGAAGGTTTGAGCCCAAAACGGTTGTTCTCTATAAATTGCCTGTATTTTCAACTGTATAACCCAATATCACTTTAGCTTTATGGATAACCAGGTAAAAGGATATTCATTTACAAACAGCCCAAGTCCATATGCCCGACATTAAAACTGGAATCCGGTTATCCGTAAAGGCCAAGTGACAATTTTTTCTCAGCAAAGTACCCATCAAGCAGGATGTCTTCAAGAGTACTCTTTGCTGTCACCACGGCCTGTTGAATGATACGCATGAATTTTTTACCAATGTTGGCGGATTTTCTCCGATTGAATCGAAAAACATACTCGTCCAGATAATTCTGTAGATAGCGAGGTTCAAACCGGCACTGATGGGTACTGCGAATCAATCGTTTGACCAAGGTGGCGACCAAATGAACACCGTACAACACACTATCTTTGTCAGACGTTTTGGTTAGGTTCCGTTCAACATGCGTATAACGCTCTTTGTCAATAGACTGGTATGAACGCCAGGCATCGGTAACGATGGTGCTGCCCGGTTCGATATTTGACTCGATGAATGTAGTCAGTGACATACTCGAACAATCCGGGATGACCTTTAGACGGATACGGCCAATCACCCTTTTCTGGTCATCCCTTTCTACAGCGGCGATCACGGTGGTTTTGCTTTCTGCACCGCGCCCCCGTTTGCCGGATGCTTTGCCGCCGATGTAGAACTCATCGACTTCAACCCGTCCGGATAGCTTCTCCCGGTCTTTCCGGATGGTGCAACGCCTGAGTTTTTGTAGCCATGACCAAGCAGTACCGTAACTACCAAGGCCAAGAAGTTCTTGCAGATCGACAGCGTTCAGCCCGGACTTTCGGGTGGTGAACCACCACATGGCCTTGAACCAGTACGTAAGGGGCTTTTTTGAACTATCCATAATCGTACCGGCTGTAAGCGAGTGCTGGTGTTCACACCGGGTGCAGATATAAATGTGTTTAGCGCTGATCCAGTATTTTGTATGGCCACATAATTTGCAACTGAATCCATCAGGCCAGATGGTTTGTAAAAGGTAATCGTAGCATTTTTCGATATCTGAAAAGCGCTTATCAAACTCGATTTCGGATTTTGGGAAGTCTTCCCTTATGATGAATGTGTTCATTTGGCCTCCTTTTGTTATTTGTTGAGGCCATTATACCAGGGGGGTGTGACAGATACGGTCACACCCTGAACAACTTGGGCTTTCCAGATAACCGGAAACTGGAATTTGGCGGACACCCCATAAAGTTGTCGGCAAGACCATTCTTTGTGACCACATCGGCAGCCTTGCGCACGACGTCACCAATTCGTACGGTATTCTGCTTTGCATTTTCTTTGAATACTTCCATAAATTCATAGGCGACATCGTACGCCCGCTTTAGTTCGGGACTTGGAGACTTAAAAAAATAGGTTCTGTCTGTAATCGGCCATCAGCTTAAATATATTCGACAGTGAAGACGCCTCTCTGACATCAGTTACCCATGAATCAGACTGCGCTCTTTCAAAACTGAGGACCACCCATAAGACAGGATCTTTTTCAATCGGTATCACCATTATCTGATGCTGAGCGCTCCCCGAAAAATAATACTGGTTAATCGGATCGATAAGGATAAAATATCGATCCGTTCCGTGTCCATAAGATTTTGAAGTTTCTCTATTCGTCTGCGCATACGCTCCATCTTCTATTGATGTTCAGCATTTCTAACCCCAGGTCAGTATCAAATTGTCAGCTCTCGCCTCTTTCCTCACACCACCTCAATCCGAAGGGAATAAATTTTATGTCTACCATTAATTGTCCCCTTTTTCTGTCGTTTTTGGATTGAAATGCATTTCTTCAAGAATTGATTTTCTTAACTTTCCACTCGCTGTTAGGGGTAGTGAATCTATGAATTCGATATGTTTTGGAACTTTGTATTTAGCTACTTTTTCATTTAGAAAGTTGATAATATCTTCTTTTGTAGGTGTTTCTCCTTCACGACAAACGATATAAGCTTTCCCCGTCTCACCCCAGGTTTCATCCGGCACTCCGATAATCGCTACATTCTCGATCTTAGGATGGCCTAATAGAATTCTCTCCACTTCCGCAGGATATACGTTTTCCCCACCACTCCTGTACATATTTTTTATACGATCAACCATATATAAAAAACCTTCCTCGTCAGTGTATCCCTGATCGCCAGTGTGAAGCACACCATCAACAATCGTATTTTTTGTCTCTTCGGGCGCATCCCAGTAGCAACTCATAACGTTCGGACCTGTTGCCACTATCTCACCGACCTCAAAAGGAGCGAGTTTTTCCCCCTTTTCGTTTTGTATCCATACTTCGCTGAAAAAATTTGGAAGCCCACATGAGTCCTGTTTTCTTCTTAAAGCATCTTTCGGCATCAAGACCATGGAAGAATTTTCAGTCTGACCATAGCCGGTGAGCAGATGAAGTCCTTTTCCAGCAAGTTCATTAAGAAACCCTTTCGTTGTTACCTCGGCTCCTCCAAACAAAACCCGAACACTACTGACATCGACTTTATCAAGAATTCCTGCTTGAAGTACGAACCTAAGCATTGTAACAAAAGCAACCACTATTGTAGCTTTGTATTTTTCAATGTCCAAGGCAAACAGCACTGGATCAAACTTCGTTCTCAAAACAAGAGTTGCGCCACGGCAAAGACAAGGTGTAGCCGCCACGCAAAGTCCACCGGAGTGACAAAGAGGAATATGACATAAAATCACATCATCTTTTCTCATGTCAGTGTAGTCTATAATGTGAAAGCTCTTAAAATAGTTCTGGCCATGTGATATAACGGCGCCTTTTGGATCTCCTGTAACACCGGATGTATAAAGAATCGCAAGGGGATCTTCCAGGTCTATCTGCTCCTCAATTACTGGTTCAGAACTTAAGCGTCCACTTATACTTTGGTAATAGTCAATCGCCCAACCTGGACAGTCAGGACTTCCGACACTGTTGCTTTTAAAGAAAATAAACTTATCTTCTTCCACGCATACCGAAGATCGAATCTTCTCAATGTTCTTTAAAACGTCATCATGAAATATAAGCAGACGAGCGCCACATCTATTGATTTGGTATTCCAGCTCTCGCGGCATGAGTCTATAAATCAGGGGAACAAAAATGAGCCCAAGCTTGGCTGCAGCAAAATAGCATACCAGCAATTGAGGACAATTTAACATGTCAACAGCGATACGATCCCCCTTGCGAAGTCCCTTCTCCTGAAAAAAATTGCATACTCTGTTTACTTCATCATTCAAAGCACCGTATGTAATAGGCGTATCTTCATAAATAACAGCCGTTCTGTCAGGAGTAAGCACCGCTCTTTTACTTATTATTTTTCCGACGCTCCATTTCATCTTACAGTCTCCTTCAATCTCCCTCTGGTCTTTTGTCAATTCGATTCAAACCCTTGGATACATCCATGATGCAACCAATTACTCAAATGACTTGGAGGTGCTCATGGATGTATCAAAATACCAGTGTTGATGACGAAATTGAAAATTAAAAACCCAAGTTGGATCACTATATATTATAAATAGAGGAAAATATTCCATCTCTATTCTCGAGTACCCGTTTAAAGAAAACTATTCAGGAAATGCACAGGTCCATGATCTCCCCAATATCAGATATGTCTTCAAGTCCCTTTATTTTATAAAAGATCTGCCTGGTCTTTTCCCTTGAATAAACAGGATAAACCAGCCCTTTGAATTTTTGTTTCATCTCTTCAAAAGTCATGGGGTTTTCCGGAGTACCCTTTGGACTGGGTATATACATTTCAAAATGTCTGCCGTCCGTTGTTGTCAGCGTCACCTTTGTTTCGAACATGCTAAAATCCGGATTGAGTTCGGTTTCAACTTTTTTGCTAAAATCGACTAATTTAGGATCATTGAGTTTCTCCCTTTTGAACATCTTTTGGCCTGCGGAACCTTCTATAAAAGCAAGCGCTGCACAATGGTAGATACTAAACTTGGCTTCGAGCTCCCTTTTGGGCTCCTTGTTGTCTATTACGCTTAGCGGAAGTTTCCCAAGTTCGATGTTAATTTTATGTACGTCTTTTACGGATAAGCTCTCTTTCTCTTTTATTTCCTTAATGGCTTCAATGGTTGAATGTGTCGCCAGTGCGGAAGCATAACGCTTGAAACCCACGTCGACAATCTGATAATCCGTGCCGAGTCCGCCCAGTAATTTATTAACATCAGCCTTGGAAGCTAAAACCCTGCCAATTCCATACCTTCCTTCAAAAATTAAATCACTGCTATCAAAACCTCTTTTAGCCAGATAAGCGGATAACACACCATCCATGGCGCTTTTACCGGCATTGAACGGCTTAGACATCGTACCGAATACCTCTCGTAATCCTGAAATTTGGGTGCCGGCAATTCCAAAGGCATTAATGGTTTCATCAATTGTTAAATTCAGAAGCTTTGCCGTCCCTGCAACAGCACCAAAGCGTCCCACGGTAGAGGTGGTATGCCATCCGCGCTGATAATGGCTGAAACCAGCAGCCTTTCCTATCCTGCTGGCTATTTCAAATCCTATGGAAAATGCAGTTATTAGCTTTTTCCCGCTCACTTTCAGGTGTTCACCGACAGCTATAACGGCAGGTGCCAAACAAACGCTGGGGTGGATAAAAGAGCCCGCGTGGGAATCGTCAAAATCCAGTGCGTGTGATATGCATCCATTAGCCAGAGTGGCGAATAATACATTCGTTTTGATGCCCTTACCGATAATTGTCGCCTGATTTTTCCCTCCCATTTCTCCAATAAAATCTATCAATATCGATGCAATTTTTTCATTTGATCCGCCTATCGTTACACCCAGCCAATCGAAAAGGCATAGCTTGGTGTATCTTTTGACTTCATCCGGAATATCGGCATATGACGTGGTCAGTATGTATTTAGATAGTTTCTCTGATATGCTCATGATCTGTTTGGATAAATTCCTTTATTTATTTAAAAGAAGGCTGTTTCAAAACGTTCAATTTTGGTCGAGGTCAAGGAATGCGAAAATTTTAGTCTCAGGAATACATTAGGAATGTCGAGGTTCTAAATTTGTTTCTGATGCAGACATCTGACAAAATGGGACGTTTAAAAAATTGGGCTCCTCGCTGTTTCATGTGGGTAATTCAAAATCGAGTTTGCCGGCGATGAGATAAATCATAGTAATGAGGTTCCGTTTTGTTCGATAGCCTCGGGCTCTGGCCTTGGCTGCCTGGATGAGGCTGTTTATGCCTTCCAGGATGCCGTTATTGATTTTAGATGTAAACCAGCGCAGGACACCGTCCCAATGGCTCTTTATGGTTTTAGCGGCTTTTATGATTGGATCTAAGCGGCTGTGGGTCGCCCAGAAGTACCATTTTCTTAAGAAAGGTTCGGCTTCCTCAGTAGGTTGTTGGTACAGTTCCTGGAAATTGAGCTTGATGTGATAGGCACGGCTGGTTTTTAAGTTGAGTTTTTTAATCGTCAATTGTTCAAGCAGTTCGGATTGTGATTCTTTGAGGTTTGTCTGATTTTTCAGCCAAATATAACGGGTACCCTTAAGTTCGAGACGGTCCTTGAATTCTTCCCGACGAACTTGGTCAACGGCATCATTGATAATTTTCATGACGTGGAACTTGTCAAAGGTCACGGACGCCTCGGGAAACTGCTTCTCAACGCCGCTAATGAATGCCGGGGACATGTCACAACACATCTCCTCAATGGTGCCGGGGTTGCCGCCGTGGTCGATCAGATCCTGTTTAAACCGTTTGACCGTCGAAGCGTCTTTACCATCGGTGGCAAACAGAACTCTGGGACCTTCAAGGTCCACAAACAGGCTCACATAGTTGTGGCCCCGCCGCCGGGAAGTTTCATCCATGCCGACCTGCTTGACTTGGCTGTGATCAGCTTTTTCCCGGGCATCGTCCACATAGTGATGCAATACTCGCCATAGCCGGGTATCGTGCTCATTGACGAAGCTTGCTATGGTTTTTACCGGCATGGATTTGGACAGCGTCATGATCATGGCCTCAAATAACAGCGTAAAGCCGCTGTCAGACCGAGCCCAAGGCACATCGACCAAGTGGGTGCCACACTTGTCACATTTGGTCCTGGGAACTCTGGCGGTCAGATAGGCCTCATGCTGAAAGAAATTCAGGTGCCGCCATGTTTTCTCAGCCGTGTCGTAGGCTTTAAGGCCATCCTGATCACATTCTGGGCAGCTAAAGGTGCTCCCTCTTGGAAAATCAAGGCGGATGTCCAGACGCTTTTCAATAGGGTCAAATTCAGTTGCTGATACCCGCCAGGGAGGTCTCAGCCCAAGGGCCATTTGAAATAAGTCTATGTCTCTCATAATGCTCTATGACTTACCACTTGCACCGTGAGGTAATCAACTGGTTACCCACACGAAACAGCGAGGAACCAAAAATTGATCAAAGCGTTTCTTTTGTAATGTGTTTTTTACCGAAGCGATTGTTACTATCTCGCGAGTTGCCAGAAGTTGTCAGATATTTTTCTGCATGTTCGATATTCCGGTATCCGCTCTTTTGCACCAGACAGTCAAGAGCCTGGGCTGAAAGGTTTTTTTTGTTCTCAGAAGCTTCTTTTATTTGCGAATAGTAAAGTTCTATGGTTCTGTCGCTATAAGTTTCCAGTTCACTTTTCAGGTATATGGAAAAATTGTTTCCATTTTGGACAGCATCTGTTCCCCGGCAGGTACGAGCATAAAGTAACGGATACTTCTCTTTAAGTTCCTTTTGCCAGTCAGCTTCAATGCTGACGATTTCGTTGATTAACGGATTGATCTTAAGTGGAGGAATAAGATTATCCATCCGAGCATACTTTTCAGTTAACAGGTTTCTTCCCTTTTCTTGGGCGAGTTTCAGGTCGCCGAGATAGGAATCAAGCATCTCTTCCGACCAAATTTCGAAAACCGAACCTCGAACTTCTTTGAAGGTTTCCGGCGAGTCCTGGCAGGAAACCGGTGCGGCACTTTTGATAGCCTTAAACATCTGCCATTCTATATTCAATATCTTTTCAATAAAATTAGAGATAGCCGTCATCTTTTATATCTCCATTTGATGTAATTCAGCAATTCCCGGAACGGTAATCTTTATATTTATGCGAATTGTTCAAAAAATAACCGCATCAATCAAAATGATTTAAAAAAATCATAGGCGGTGTTCCTCCATATTCTTTCTTGGCCAATTAAATCATTGTCACCTCAGCTTTATGGATAACTTGGTTAAAAATAATAACGCCCACGTTGAATCATTGCATCTGCAATATTTCTCCTTAACGCGACAGTGTTTATGGGTAAAGAAATCATAAATTTTCTAAACATTTTCAGATCCTTCTCTAAAGCCGCTCCATCTTCCATGGCCTGCAATAAAATTCCGGCAAGAAAGCATATCTTTTCAAATGAATCATGGAATAAAACCTTTGTCATTTCAACAGGGATTACCGCTTTCTTTATTTTTTTTCCCTTCAGCATTTTCTGGCTTCTTAAGAGGCAGCTTTCAATAGCGTATATTTCAATTATTATATCGCTTATAGTGCCGATTATCTCCTGCTCTTCTCTTAAAGCTTTCCCGTACTTTTGATGAGCTTTGCCAAAAACAAAAGTAAGTATTTTTTTTGCCGTCTGCATTAACCTGGTTTGTGCATTCAAACTCCCAGATTCATCAGAATCAACAGGTTCAAGTTTCTCCAACTCTTCGAAGACGCTTTCAAAAGACTGCATCAAATTGCAGGTTCCATCACCAATTTTTTTGGACAATGTGTTAACGATTACCATCCTGTTTATTTCATTCGTACCCTCCCAAATCCGATTTATTCTAGCATTCCGGTAGGCTAACTCAGGATGATTTTCCTTTATGTATCCATAGCCTCCAAAGATTTGGACCTCCTCATCAACCACAAAATCTTCGGTTTCTGACCCGTAAATTTTATTAATCGAGCATTCCACAATATAATCCTTGAGAGCCTTAGCTGTACTGATACCAGTATCTCCGCTTAGACACGCTAGTTCCTCAGATTTAGCCTGAATTAATCCTGCTGTTCGATATGCCAAGCTCTCCGCCGCAAAGAGCCGAATAGCCATTTTGCTTATTTTTTCTTTTATCAGTCCGAATTCACATAATGCACGTCCAAACTGTACCCTTTTCTTTGCATATTTAACAGCTTCGGCAAAAGCACTTTTGGCATTCCCCATACATAAAGCCCCAACTTTAAAACGCCCCATATTCAATGCATTCAGTGCTATAACATGACCTTTTCCCACCTCACCCAAAACATTTTCTACCGGGATTCGGACATTATCAAAAAAGTAAGAGCGCGTCGATGTGCCGTGATATCCCATTTTATTTTCTTCTTCACCGGTAGAAACACCTTCCCACTTCTGTTCCACAATAAAAGCGGTAAAGTATTTTCCATCTACTTTGCCATAAGTAAAGACAATATCTGCAAAACCGGCATTGGTGATAAATTGTTTGGATCCATTCAATAGATAATATTTCCCATCCTCACTAAGCGTTGCCGTTGTCTGTGAATTCAGAGCATCTGAGCCCGCTTCGGGCTCCGTCAAGCCAAAAGCGCCAATAAGCTCACCTGAAGCCAAACCAGGCAGATATTTTTCCTTCTGTTCAACCGTCCCGAATAAAGCCACAGGCAACAAACCAATGCCCGTAGAATTTAACTCCGTAATGGCAAAGGAGCCTGCACTATATCCAAACTTTTCAGAAACAATCGCAGAGTTTATCTTGTCTAATTCCAATCCCCCATACTGTTCTGGAATATCGATGCCGAGAAATCCCAAATCCCCACATTTTTTCATAAGCATTTTCGACAGTTCAATATTTAGCGTTTCGATTTCTTCGCCACGACTTATTATTTCTCCTTTGATAAAATCTTCAATTGCTCTGCCTATATCCTTATGTTCCCTGGTAAAATCTTCAGGTGTAAAAATTTCCTGAAAATCGCTGGCTTGATTTATAAACATCCCACCATCTGTATTTTTTACTTCTTGTTTTGTCATTTTAAACCCCTTGTAGGAAAAACAATTGAACCTTACAACGCCATTTAAAGCTTTAGGCTACTCATCCCACAGTTTTAATGATTACAACGCTACATATGGCATATAAACCAATCAATGTCCCTACAGGAATAGATCTACGCTGTAGTCTATGTGGCGCGCAACATCCTTCGTAAATTTTTAGAATATAACCGGCGCTCAATTACACCAACTCAATTATCGTACTCATTGCCACACCACCACCTCCACAGATGCTTCCCAAACCGAGCTTAACATTCCTACGTCTCATTTCATAAAGCAGGGTAATCAATATTCTTGCTCCGCTTGCACCTACAGGGTGACCAAGGGCTATTCCACTGCCGTTTACATTCACGATATCCCGTCTTTCCTTCAGTCCAAGCCCTTTCTCACACGCCAGATACTGAGCAGCAAATGCCTCATTAATCTCTATTAACCCCATGTCCGACATTTTCAAACCCGTTCTGGCCATCAGCTTCTCTGTCGCAGGAACAGGCCCCCAACCCATAATATCAGGATCAACACCTGCTACACTGAAGTCAACTATCCTTGCCAAAGGCTTAATGCCCAATTCATCTGCTTTCGACTTCCTCATAATAACCATTGCCGAAGCCCCGTCATTTATCCCGGAGGCATTGCCGGCCGTCACGGTACCACCCTTTTTAAAGACAGGCTTCAACTTAGCCAGGTTTTCCAGCGTCGTTTCGGGCCGTGGGTGCTCGTCAGTATCTACAATTTTCACTTTCCCTTTTCGCCCTTTTATCTCAATGGGTACAATCTCTTCTTTAAATCGTCCTTCCTTGATTGCCGCCGTTGCTCTCGTTTGGCTTTGATAGGCTATCTCATCCTGATCTTCCCGGCTTATGCTATATTTCTCCGCCAGATTCTCGGCTGTAAGGCCCATGGCCGGACCAACCCCCAATTCCGTCAAACCATCCCACATGGCATCCCTAACCTCTACATGCCTCATACCCGCACCCCACCTAAGCGTGTCGATAGTGTAA
Source organism: Desulfosarcina ovata subsp. ovata (assembly GCF_009689005.1). Taxonomy (NCBI): domain Bacteria; kingdom Pseudomonadati; phylum Thermodesulfobacteriota; class Desulfobacteria; order Desulfobacterales; family Desulfosarcinaceae; genus Desulfosarcina; species Desulfosarcina ovata. The sequence goes on from NZ_AP021879.1 coordinate 1,435,647, forward strand.
GGCACCGTGCTCATGCTCTCAACCCCCCCAGTCAGAAACACCGTGTTTGCTCCCTGACGAATTGCCATAACTCCGCTCGCCATGGCCCACATGGATGAAGTGCAGACACGTTGAACCGTAAAGCCCGGCACCTCAGGCGGAACCCCTGCCTTTATTGCGGTTACCCTACCAATATTTGTCTCATTAGTTGTTTGCTGATAACAACATCCCCATCCCACATCATCTATTATACCAGGGTCAATGTCTGCCCGTTTGATAGCCTCTTTCATTACAGGCACGCCCAAAGCTACCGCTTTCAAATTTTTAAACTGACCACCATAAGTACCGATAGCACTTCTTACTGCAGAAACAATTACAACATCATCAGATTTCATACCCAACCTCCTCATAAATATTTTTAAACGCTCATAAACCAGCTGTCCCGAACATGATAAACCCATTCGGTTAGATCAAACAGCTGACCCCATTACATAGTCAAATATCCACCATCAACACTCAGAATGTGCCCGTACAGATATTTAGATGCATCCGACGCTAAAAACACAGCAGCACCTTTTATGTCATCCTCCAGTCCAAGTCTTCCAGCGGGTATCTTTCCAATCAATTTTTCCAAAACCACTGAATCCTGTTTCGTATAGCCGATCATATCCGTGTCAAAGTAGCCTGGGGCGATTCCATTCACATTGATGTTGAACCTGGCTAATTTCACTGCAAGATCCAGTGTAAGAGCATTTATGGCTCCCTTTGAGGCATTGTAGGCAATAGCTGGACCTATCTCCTCAGTGGTGCCACGGGAACCTAATACAGAACTAATATTGATTATTTTCCCCCTGTTTTGTTTAACCATTATATTGGCAACATTTCTACTAAGGAGAAACACCCCTCTTAGGTTAACATTTATCACTTTTTCCCACTTGTCCATTGGGTATTCCAATGTTGGAGCACCCCATGTCATGCCGGCGTTATTCACGAGAATATCGATCCTTCCGAATGATTTCATCGTGGCTTTTTCAAGGTTTTTAATGTCTTCTTCCTTGGCCAGATCACATTGCACCGGCAGTGCCTTTACGCCAAGGCTCTCAATCTCTTTTGCCGCTTCAACACAGTTGTCAATCTTTCGTGATGCCAGGACAACATCAGCGCCGGCCTCCGCCAGTCCCCCGGCAATAAATTTTCCAAGACCTCTGCCACCGCCTGTGATTATTGCTACCCTCTCCCTAAGACTAAACAATTGGTCTATTCTCATTATCCTTTCCCCCTGATTTGTCACTTTTCACTAACGGAAATAGCCCGTCTTGCCCATCCATAAAGACGGAAATTCCTTTCCGGGATTGAAACCTAACTCTCCCAAAATATCACACAGGCAAAACACCCCACTAATGTCTGCGCAAACTATTTTCCCAAAAATTTCGGCTTTCGCTTCTCCAAGAAAGCTTTCATGCCTTCTTTCTGGTCAAGGGTGCCAAATAGCATACAAAAAGCCATTTCCTCGATCCGTAGCCCCTCCTTTAAGCCGCAGTTCAAACCAGACCTCATGGCTGTCTTGCATGCCTTCATGGCGACCGCCGGTATAACTGCAAGCCTCATGGCCAAATCCTCAGCCTTGATTTCCAGTTGGTCCACCGGGACAACCTCCGTAACTAACCCTATGGATAATGCCTTTTCAGCCTTAATTGTGACGCCCGCCAAGAGCATTTCCGCGGCAGGTCCAAGCCCTACCAGTCGCGTCAGCCTCTGTGTCCCACCGCCACCCGGAATAATACCTAACGTAATTTCGGGAAGTCCTAAAACGGCATTCTCTGCCGCCAACCTGAAATCGCAGCAAAGTGCAACCTCAAGTCCACCTCCAAGAGCAAAACCTGAAATAGCGGCGATCGTCGGTTTTGGCAAATCAGCAAGGCGCTCCTGCATTCTCGTTGTTAATTCAACTAATCGAAAAGCGGAGTTCACATCAGCATCGGATAGTGGTTTTATATCAGCACCAGCTATAAAAGCCTTCTCATTGCCAATCATTATAACGGCTTTGATCTCATCATTGCTCTCACACTCAACAATCACCCTTTCAATTTCGGTTATCACTTGCGCATTCATGGCATTTAGCTTTTTGGGTCGATTGAATCGTATCCAAGCTATGCCATCTTTAACAGAAAAAAGAATCGTTTTGTATTCCATAAACAGTGCCTCCTGAGTAATGTGGTTTAAAAGAAACGGACACTTTGCTAAGAACGATTCACAGGAAAGCGAGTTGTCCCATGAATGCTTGAAAAACCAGCCGCCGTTTCACCAAAGAATTCATAGCAGACACTGTTGGCCTGGTCCTGAACAAGTTGTACAGCTGTACCGAAGCAAAATTCGGTTTTATTCGGCAGCAAGTGAAGGTCCATCCGGTCACCGTGCTTTGCCAGATGATGCGGGTCAACCGGAGTGGTTTTTATCAGTACCTGAAATAAAAAGACCAGAGTCCGAGAAATAGTCCAGCAAAGATTGCTCTGAAAGCTCAGCTTATTGCCATCTTTAGAGAACATCGCAATAAATACAGTCAGAAGTAATCGATTATATCTGCTACTACAATGGCATCCGTCTGCGTCCAGTCCTGTGGTATTAAATCTTGCCTATTTTTCTGACGCCGGTTCCATAGATGGTTATGGAAACGCGAGGGCTTCGGTTAAAACAAAAGCTGCCTGGAGAAAGGCGCTATTGCAACCTCTACCATTACACTTGAGCCCTTGGATCCTGGAATCCTTGAACCCTTATTTTCTTAGTCCTTCCCTGACATTCGGCCAATGGCATTGGTTAGCTTTTGCATTCCATATTTGTCTACCAGTACTTCCAACCCGATCTCCAACTCCCCCTGCTCCACCTCTTCTTCGACTTCCTCTTCCCTCTCTTCGTAAACTAGCGCATCAGCCGGGCACCACTTAACACACAAGGGTTCTTCTTCGTCTTCGCACATATCACACTTTAGGGGGAGACCGGAATCGGGTTCTTTGAACTCCTCCCTGGACGGGCAGGAAGCCCTGCAAAAGGCACACTCGTCGTACTCCTTTCCGTCAATGATATATTTGTCTCTACCGGCGCATTCAGCAACAGTATATTCTCCCGCGTAGACAGGAACATATATGTCTCTTAGGGGATCACGTAATATTCGAATACGGGATCTGGCCGGATTATTACTGCTATATTTTGGTGAAGCGTGAAAGGCGGAGCATATCACCTCGCATGCCCGACACCCATGGCATTTATCAATATTTATTTTTATCGTTTTAATTGTTTTCTTTTTTTTCTCACCTGTCACGGTTACCACCCCCCTTCGCTTTATTCCTTCTCTTTTTCCGCCGAAGCGTCGTTGGAAGAAGCATCTTCACTATCCATCGATATTCCCCTTTTAACAAAATCCTCGTATACGTAATCCAACCCCAACTCATTTAAGGACTCTTTAGTCGGAATACCCTCATCATTCCAACCCTTGTATTTGTAATACGTATCTAAGAGATCCTTTTCAAGATCGGGAAACCGATGCTTCCAATGATCCTCTGGCGGTTTCTCGTCTTTTTTTCTCATACCTCGTCTTATATTAATTGCTCTGACCAAAGTTCGGTATCTTTTTGCTGCTTTCGTCAGTTTCTCTTCATCCATTTCGATCCCGGCCCCGGATGAAATAAATTTAGGGAAATTGTGTATATGATATGGAGGTTTCATGGGAAATGATGACAAACCGGCGCACATTCCAAGGGCGTCATCAATGTAGTGCATCCGCTCTTGCCAGTCAACAATATCACAACACATTTCAACAGTGGGGTAATAGGGAATTGAATTTTCTCCGCGAAGCTCCCAGTCAAGAAAATATTGCTTAAACTTTTCATCAGGAACCTGGAACCAATCCTTGACAAACTCTTCTCTTTGCTCTCTTTTCGGAAAAGGTCCTTGGGGGAACTGCCCTTCAATCTGTGTAATGCTTATTTTCTCTCCTGTACAATACATAAGGAAATAAATTGGATTCATCATTGATAGCTTGAGAGGCAGTTGTTCTTGTTTCTTAATATTATTATGTGCATATGCTTCTGCGCTCTTACCGATCTCTTTGGCCGCCCAATACGTACCATTGGCCAGAATATCTCCAACTCCTTCCCTATTGACAATTTTGTCAAGCAGATAGTAGAATCTGCCCTCATTGTCTTCCGGCATTTCCGGAAAGTCTTTATCCGTCAAAATGCCGTTTTCTAAAAGTTCAAGTGCGAAGGCCATCACTTGCGGTGTTGAGAATCCGTCCAGGCCATACTCCGTTGCACGCTGGGCGATTCTCAAACCAAATTCCAGGTCTGAAAATGCAGCCATTGTGTATGTAAGTTTCGAAAAACATTTCATCATGTATGTTGGTAGCCCCGGGACGGATATTGTTGCTCCGCATTGCATCGGACAGTTGTAGCAACTTATTAACCGCGTCCGCATACTATCCAGCGTCTCCATCCATTTCGTTGCGACGTCCTCGGTCCAGAAATCTTTTCTGCGGGTGCGGGCATTTCCCCAGACGAAATTTGTGGTGTGCCACTTCTCATCATGGATTGCCATCTCTTGCGGTGACCCAAGTACGGAAAGAACAGGCTCTACCCACTTAATTGGATTTTCGTTCCGGAATTTTATATATTCCATCACTTCATTGCAAAGTTCAATGTATTCCAGCGGCTGAGCAATATTTATGTCCGTTGTCCCTCGAACAACTATCGCCTTTACCCCTTTGTCTCCCATAACGGCACCGATTCCGCCTCGGCTGGCACTGGACCTTCCCTGCTCGATGGAAGCAAAATAGACCCTGTTTTCACCGGCCAGGCCAATAGCAGCTACCTGGGCTCTCGGCTCCTCCAACTCGTGCTTAATAAGTTCTGCAGTTTCAATGGCGCCCTTACCCTGCAAATGAGAGGCATCACGTATTTCTACTTTGTCATTGTTTATCCACAAATAAACCAGATCGGGGGATTTGCCGCGAAGGATCACTTTGTCATAACCGGCATATTTCAATTCCGGTGCCCAAAATCCGCCCATCATTGAAAATGCCATTAACCTGGTCAGAGGAGAAATGGTAGAAACAATGGTGCGGTTACAACCGGTAGCAGGTGTGCCACACAAAAGACCGGCGCCGAATATTAAAAGATTCTCTGGAGAAAAAGCATCAACCTCAGGCGGAACCCTGTCCCACAATATCTTGGCGTTAGTACCTAAACCCCCCAGATAAAGCTCGGTATCTCTTGGATCAGTTGCGACCCGCTCAATATTTCCCCGGGTTAGATCAACTTCTAAATTAAACCCTGTCTCTGCGTACCTCATTTTTTTTCCCTTCTAAATAGTGCCTGAACGAAAACTTATATGCTCTTTTAGAACTGGGACTTAGCTCAATTCAGACGCTTGAAGATTTAACCTTTTTCTCGCTAATTTTAAATTTACTATAAACAGGTCATAAATGCTTCTCTTTGGAAACCATTATTTTGCGCGTAAAAACACATCTTTTTACAAATATGTAGCCCAAAACAATAAAAGAGAAAAAATGACGTCTATTGATAATTTTCTCGAAAATCAGGCTGCTGGCATCGTAACCTACTGTATTTATAAGACCCAGATTTTTATAGGGGTTTTCGTTCAGGCACTAAATAATTCTTTTGTATGCGCCATATATCACATCGCCTGGATCTGATCGTGTTTCTGCAGGCCCTGTGAACGCTTACGTTATCTTTTTGAAGAAAAAAATGCAGCACCCTGAAAAAGATATGTAAGCACCTTTTTTATCATTCTACTCCAACCCTAACATTCTCATAGATGTGGAAACATCAGATGCCATCTTTATAGAATATGTATAACCCGGCATACTTAAAAAAATTTTACCAATCTTTTTTTCACTTTCCGCAGGCCATGATGACATCCCAATAGTTACCATAATGTTCTCCTCTTTATGTCTTTTGCAGTTGACAAACGCGTGGTTTCAAAGCTGCATATAGCCTAGGCACTCATGAAATTTAAGTTCAATTTCTCAAACAAAATCATCGGCGCTACCATTAACGCCATAATACTTCTCGAATCGGTAACATCGCACTTAATCCCATCCCGACCGCTCCCAAGTCGAATTCAAAAATCTTTACAAGGGTTTATCTTTCAAAGAATAAAACCCGTTGGCCTTGATCATCGTTTCGGCCAGATAAGGAACCTTTCCCAAAGGCGATTTTGGTTTGTAATGGATAACATATTGAATATAATATGATATAATCAGAATAAAACCAATCGACAATGTGTTGCCTACAGGGGGTGCAATCCCATTTAGGGGCAAGCTTCAAATGTTCCTCGATTCAGTTGTAGCAAGTGTTCCAGCATATTATCCCAACGCCCGCAAAGTAATGTGCTCCTGAGAAAAAGCATGACCTCAGCGGTCTCACGCTTCCAAAAAATACCCGGCGCTTTCAACCGAAGATTGATCACGCGACGTATCGCGCTTTCAACACAACCGCTGCCGGTCGGCAGATTTAATAACCGAAAGGCCGCATACTGCATGCGGCGGAGATTTTTCACAAAGTAATTGTTGAACTTGTTCAATGCTTTCTTTAGCTTCGACGGATACGTGATGTACTGACGAATCTGATTTCGGATTTCCATCAAATTTCCTTGCCATAACAGGTCCTTCCAATTCTTGAGAATCGCCGTTCGCTCTTTGGCTTCAAGGGTTTTGGGAAGATGATCCGCGACAATATGCAAATTCTGTTTGGCATGGGTATAGTCGATCACTTGGAAACACGTCTTGGCTTCAAGCTTTTCTGCCAGTGAGGAAAATCGTTTCCAATATCTGCGATCGCCATCCGCGCAGAAAATTACTCCGTCGGCCTGGTCAACGCCGATTTGACGAAGATAATCTTCCAATAATTCAAACGCACCGTTGATGTCGGCCATCGTGGCATCGTAAAGCGGGGCAATTTCCTTGATCGGATTTGCCTGGGCGTCGAGCCATTGAATAACGATTTGTGTCGGCTCCCGCCAGTCGGAATAATATCCTCTCCGTTTTTGATGGGAAGCCAACCGCCCCTTTTTGGTCCGGCGTTCACGAAGGCGGCCACCATCAATGCACACGAACAAAACGCGGCCGGTTACATGGTCATTTTCCGATAATGTTATCCGATGCCGATTCTCCATGGAGCGATTGCCCATGTGCATACACAACCGCCGGATCGTTTTAATATCCATGTCGATGCCAACAGAAGACAAGGTCCGATTGGCAATCTCAAATGACGGACACAATAAGCTTGCCTGAACAGACGCCGATGCCAAAACAGCGCTGCAACGATCCATAAAACCCAGATAGGCCAACCCCAGGTGAATACCGCTTTTCGGTTTCCGTTTCTTCCTTTTACGACCACGGCGAGATTTCGGAAGCGCTTTGGCAAAATAAGGGGATTCAATCGGTAGCGATCGGCCGGATAAAAGCCGAATGCTGGTGGGTTTGAATCCCTTGAAGCGAAATCCGAGTTTTGCTGCCAGCTTTTTTACGGCTTTAAAAAAACATGGATCGGAAAACAGATTTTCAATGGAAGATACAATCAAGTCCTCAATTGTGGAGAAGAGGGCTGTGCGCAGATCGATGATCAGCCGGTTGGCATCGGAATGTGTCTGGAAATTGGAAAGGGTTTCATCAATGGTCCGTTGCAGCTTTTGAATATCGACAGTGGTCTCCATGGCTCGCCTCGCAGATAGCAGGTTCTCGAATGCCTGCCGTGCAAGTAGCGAAGCTTCAGCCTGCGGCACATAAGCGCTTTTTGAAATCGGCTGTCAACGGATAAACGTACAGGTCTTTGACCGGCACCTTCAACTTTCGATAGCGATCTTGACGGCTGCGGCCTTTGGTTTGCCCCAATTTTAGCCAGTTGGCAGCCTGATAACAGGTCCCTTCAAAGCGGGAACGATCGACGAAGGTTTCGACCAGGCACAAATCGTGACCATAGCGCGTGGACCAATCGGACCGCAACCGCCTGAGACAAGCGCCCAGAATGAAACTGGCCAAGTTGGGAATGCGAACCCAGGGTAGAATCAAAAACCGGGTGTTGTTGGTCAACAGCTTCAGATTCCCTTGGCGTGTAGCCACGTTCCATCCGATGTAACGGTCTCGTGGTGTTGTTTTCCAGGCTGCCGATCCAAAAAGCAGGCAGGCCAGGGGCCTTTCGTGGCGATCATAGACCATATACTTCATATGCTCGCCAACGTGACCCCGGCACCCCAAATAATGGTAGCGATCCATTAGACAATGAAAAAGGTGATCGTTGTCTGAACGGCCACTGACCATGATGATTTCAACAGGACGAAGATCGTCCAGCACTCCCTCGATGGGGTCGCGACGATGAGGCATGTCAGGTATCTGCCGGGAATGATTTCCCGGTCGCAACGGTGGCGGCAGCACGATGAACTGGCGTTGTTCTAGCTTACGCAACATTGAACGGCAGGCAATATCTTTGGGCTGACCTTTATCGGTGCGCCAATTCCACATTCGGCACAGTTCGATGGATAACCGACTGCGGTGCCAATCCGGATTGTCGGCCATCAGCCGACGAATCAGTTCAATATCTTCGGAAAATAATTTGCGCCCCTGAATGGTCATGCTCTCACTCATGGACGACACCTTATCGAAGATAGCGTTTTGAGTCCAGCTTTATTTTTCAAAGAGCGAGAAAATCGGTACCATTACGCCTGTTAGTAAATTTGCCCCAATTTGGGTTTACACCCCCTACAGGCTATTGGCCGAAACGATGATCAAGGCCAACCCGTGAATATCAGGATACAAACTCCATTTGATCAATTTATAATGTATTATTGACGGTTTACCATATTAATGAACTCCTCGGCCTGAAAAACCCTTAAAAGAGGATATAGAGGAGAGTTCCTGTAAATATCCATATATATTTGGTGTATTTTTTTATCATGAGCTGCGGTGCAATCTTCAATAAGAATAGTTTTAAAATCATGTGAGAGAGCGTCAAAGACTGTACCCAATATACAAAAAGTTGTTGCAATCCCGGTAACAACTACAGTGTCTATTCGCCAGGTTCTAAGGGTTTGATCTAGATCTGTTTTAAAAAAAGCACTAAACCGCCTTTTTCCCATAATAATATCATCTGATCCACGGTGAATATCATTTATGACTTCAGCGCCATGAGTCCCTCTAATAGCATGCGGTTTCAATTTGCTATTAAAGATAAAATCCTCTTTCAAAAAACTGTCAGATGCAAAGATCACCGGGTATTTTATTTTCCTTGCAACTGCCAACAAATGATTCAGGGCAGGTAAAAATGCTCTTGCTTCATCAGTCAGGCGATTACCTTTTGTCCCCTCGAAATTATCCTTGATCATATCAATGACAAGAACGGCTGCACGCATTTTTTTACCTTTGTTGAATGATACGACATTTGTCGTATCCTTAGTCGTAAACAAATACTACACTTTTATAATACAGGCATCAGCTTGGGCTAGGCCACCACAAATTGCACCAATAGCGTAACCACCGCCCTGGCGTTTTAGTTCATACATAAGATTCATCATTATTCTAGCGCCGCTAGCTGTATTTGGATGTCCAATAGCAATTGCACTGCCGTTAATATTTGTCTTTTTTTGAATTCTTTTTGCTTTTTCCCGATCATTATCACATGCGACTTCAATGCTCACAATTGGTACTGCTGCAAATGCTTCGTTAATTTCCATCACCCGAACGTCATCGATGAAAAGATCCGCCATTTTCAAAACTTTTTTGATCGCAAATCCGGGTCCTTCCGGCATTCTATTCGGATGAATAGCAATGGAAGTCATCGCAACAATCTCGCCTAACACATCGAGACCCAAATCCTTGGCTTTGCGTTTTGCCATTAGCAACAATGCCGTGGCTCCGTCATTAAGCCCAGGCGCATTACCAGCGGTGATAGCTCTTGTTCCGTAAACGGGTTTCAAGCGGGATAGTCTTTCAAGACTGCTATCAGCCCTGTATTGCTCGTCAATGTCCAACATTCCAAAACCGCCGCCCTTCTTAGGTATTTCTATCGGGATGATTTCATCTTTAAATTTTCCTGCTTTCCAAGCCTCACCGTAATTTTGATGGCTCCTTAATGCCCACTCATCCATTTCCTCGCGGGTAATTTTATATTCGTTGGCAACGTCATCCGTATCAACAGAGACCGGATTAAAATCTTTGTAACCAAGTTGAAACAGCGGATCTTCCATTTCAACATTTCCGATTCTAAATCCTTTGTATCTTAACCCTCGAACTATGAGCGGCTCCTGGCTAAAGCTGGTAGCTCCTCCTGCAATAGCAACATCTATCTCTCCGAGTTTAATAGCCATAGAGGCAAGTTTAGCTGCCGACATGGCGGAAACACAGGCCTTATCTATGCTGATAGATGGTGTTTCCGAAGGCAGCCCGGCCTTTAATAAAGTCTGCCGCGCAGCTACTGGTGTGAATACATCCTTACATACAGACGTATCACCTACCCCCCAAAAGACCTCATCAACAACATTGCTTTCCAAATTCAACCTGTTAAGAACTTCCTTCATCGGAATAGCCCCTAGATCGAAATAATCCATATCTTTCAGAGAGCCACAATATCTTCCAAAGGGAGACCTAGCTGCGCTTACAATGACTATCTCTTCATCCTTCATCACCTTCCCCCTTTTTTCTATTTATTATATTCATAAAAGCCTTTATTTGTTTTCCTGCCTAAACGTCCTGCCCTGACCATTTGCCTCAATAACGGCGCAGGTTGGTATTTATCGCCAAGTTCTCTATGCAACGTCTCAAGGCCATGAAGAACAATATCTACCCCGACAAGATCGATCAATTCAAGTGGTCCCATCGGAAAATTACAGCAAAATTTCATATTTTTATCAATTTCTATCGGTTTATTTCCCTCCATAACACATTTCACAGCTTCATTTAGCATGGCATCCAAAATCCTGCTAGATATAAATCCCGCATAATCAAGGGATTCTACAGGCTCTTTATCTAAACTTCTAATGAAATCTTTTACAATTACCACTATTTCTTCAGAGGTTTCCATACCTGGAATTATTTCCACTCCCCGCATCAAAGGAACAGGGTTCATAAAATGAATCCCGATAATACGCTCCGGGTTTTTTGTTCCCGCGGCTAATGCGGCTATCGGCAAGGTTGAAGTATTTGACCCAAGAATCGCTTGTTTCTTACAAATTTTATCAAATTCATTCAAAAGATCCTTTTTTACGCTTAGGTCTTCAAAAACCGCTTCAATAACTAGATCAGCAGTATTAGCGGTATTTAGACTGGTTGAAGGTGTTATACGTTGTAGGATTTCTTCCATTTCTTCATTAGTTTTCTTCCCTTTATCAACAAGTCTTTTTAAACTTTTCTTAATAATTGCGATTCCCCGATCAATAAATTTATTTTTTAAATCATACAATGTTACCTGGAATCCAGCCTGCGCCACAACCTGGGCAATACCGCTTCCCATCGTACCGGCACCAGCAATAAAAACGTTATTTATTTTATGCATATGTACTCTATCTCCTTTTTCTCTTTACGATATCATTTGGTTGGAAACAATATCCAAACGGGGTTAAACACTTGAGTCCCAAGGTCTCGGTTGCCAAGTGCATAGCCCCATAAAAAGAATCGTACATTTCCTCGTCCACCTAATGCACCGATTTTTTCCCATTATTATTCCAACGTCCGAATGTCATGATCGTTATACTTTTTGCGCCCTTTATAACAATTATTTCTCTATTTGTATGAATTCCGTTTGTACCCCATTCATAGATTTCGGATGAATAAAATTGACCCTGCCTCCAGGAAATGATAGTGGCTTATCCGAAACAAATTTTACTCCTTGATCAACCACTTCCTTCATTGCTTTTTCAAGATCATCAACCTCAAAGGATACCAAAAAAACACCCTCGCCATTTTTTGCGACAAATTGAGCCAAAGCAACTTTCTCATTATCTCCTGCCAGAATAAAAATATTCGCTTCACCTACCTTCAATTTAGCGCCAATTATGCCTGGAACAGCGAAATCACTCGGTTTCAAGTACACTGGCTGGACACCAAATATAGCGGCCCAACGCTCAACAACTTCTTTATGACTCTCCTTTTTCACTGCCACATTAAAACCATAAAGTCCCTTAACCATTTTGACCTCCCCTTCTCTATTCGAGCATTAGTATAAATCGTTTAACCTACTCCCTAAAGGACGTAGTTTTCTTGCATCGAATAATTATTTTAGATTCTGATTTATGGAGCCCATAGTAAAAAAAGACACTCCCCACTGTATAGCTTCTCCTCCTGACGAAAAACCTATGTGATGATAGTTCCAAAAGGTCGCCAATAACAGCGTTAAGCTGAAATAGCAGATAGTATGAAATCAGTTGTGAAACGTAACTGAGAATGCGAACTATCTATCTTCATCAAATCCCATCTTTTTAGAACCCATCCATGATTAAATAAAATAATCATATTAGCAGCTGCCCTACAGTTGAAACTTTTAAATAGTTTCCTTTTTTGGCCTTCCATTAAAATATCCTCAAACATAGAAATTGTTTTTCTTTCAATCCTCATAATCTCCTTTTTTAATTTAGCATTAAGAAGATGGCCTTCCTCATACATAAATAAGAATAAGTCTTGGAGTTCGTCAACCAAATCGAATTGAGTTTTAATTGCCATAGTAATCCTATCAACTGGATCCTCTATTCCAATTAAATTTTCACTGATTTTAACAAAATTTAACTCAACTATCCTCTTATGTACCGTGAAAAGAATTTCTTCTTTATTTTTGAAATAATCATATATGGGACCAATTCCTATCCCAGACTCCCTTGCGATATCACGAACAGAGGTGTCGTGATATCCGTTTTTTGAAAAGAGTTTTGCGGCCGTGTCACATATCTGCCCCTTTTTTTTCTGGACAAGTTCGGATTTCTTAATGTTCGAATGAATCACCATACTATCCTTGGCTTTGTCTTCAAATCATATGAACTCTTAGATAGTCGAAAGTTAAAATTGCAACCGTATTAAATAGTCGTAGCAATAAGCAACATTTCTCTGCATATTGATACCATATATTTTATAGCAGACATATAAACAAATAAATCTTATATTGAGATGATTAATAGGTTATTTTCGGTTACATTGATCGAGAAACCATTACTCAGTTTTTACGAGACTGTCAATCATACTCTTGGTTTTAAATAGCAGTTGTTATTATTGCGCGTCAAGTAAAAAATAACAATCATTATTATTTGACACCCTCCAAATGAGATGCCTGGCCGGCAAACATGTCGTACCTACTCAATGTCGTTGAATTAAGCATTCTAAGTGCATAACGTATTGTATATGCAGGTATTTTATGATATCTTTATTGACTAAGATATCAACTCAAAAATCCAAAAGGAGAAAAAATGATTGCAGAAAAAAGAGAACTTGGCATGGAGACTGAAATGCCCGAACTGTGCCGGATATAGTCGATTCTTTAAAAAAGTTGATCGAATCCGAAGATTTCTGCAATCGATTTAAAAAACGACCCGAAGACTTCACCCGAAACCGGGCCTTATCCTTTAAAAATCTCATTTGCTACATGATCAATTTGCCCGCGGCGGCATATGAAACCGAATTGTACAATCTTAGCAAAAATCTGAAAGGGGCGGACATCGCCGAACCCCTGGCTTCCAAAAGCGCATTGACCAAAGCCCGAGAAAAACTGTGCCACAGTAACGATTCACTCCCCCGTAGAAAAGCCAAGTTATACACCAGGAGCTTGGGCAACAATTCCTTTACGCCCTTGAGCAAGGACGTTCGCAATATAATCCCATGGGTCGATATTTCTCAATCGACAAGTTTCAATGAGGCTGATCGTTGCAGCATAAGAAGTGCTGCCTTCAGTCGTGCGTGTGCCAAACGTGATTTTTCGATACAGGACCACCCATCGCAAAGCTCGCTCGGCCTCATTATTTGTGGCAGGCAACCCGGGATTTTTGACAAACGCCACCACCGCATCCCAATCGTTTAAAATCTCTTTGGCAAGAGACTTCAATTTGTCATGATCTGATTTTGATCCCAGATTGCAAGCCCTTTTTAGTCTGGCGAGAATTGGCTTGCATTCTTTTTTACCATCCTCGCCCCGGGCCATTGCCTTTATTAGCCCTCGCATCTCCCGTAGGAGCCAATCTCCGGTTTTTTGTGCCTCCTTGCTTACCGCACCAGTCAAGGCAACGGCCTTTCTGATTAAATGAGCCAAACAACGCTGCCTTTTTGTATGGCTACGATAAGCACCATAACCATCTGTAATCAGCCATCCCAAAAAGGCTTGTGTGATCAGCTGGAGCAGCAGCTCCTTTTTACGGCTTCCGATTCGGTAAATCGCTGTTTTGTGGCCGATGGCTACCCAAACCCAACAAAATATACCTTTTTGGTACCAAGGCGTCTCGTCCATATGTATCTTGTCTTCTTTCTGCAAATCATCAATGAGCTCATCAACTACAGGATTGCAAGCGATACCGACCTCTCTGATGGATTCACAGATAAGACCATAGGAAATATTAAAATTTAACCAACTTTTCAAAAACTCTTGGATCTTTTTGCGTGACATGCCGCAACGCCGATTTAAGGCGGCCATGAATGTGGCAAGCATCGGACCGACCATCGTATATTCACTCAGCTTCACATTGCGCTTGCGTCCCTCAAGAATCGATTCATACCCTTGGCCGGGTCTTTCAATATTGTCATGGCCGCATGCACACAGCGCGCTATAATAACGATTAAGGGTTTTAGACCGTTTTTAGTTTTTTCCAGCTCGTATGTATAAAATCCGGTGTGTGCCGCCGCCTGTTTAGCGAGCTTGGCCGAACATATGATGCATTGCTGTGGATGATGATCAACGAAATGATCGGGTTGCGGTTTTTCTTTACGCCAAAATCCCTGGGATCCGGGTTGCCGTCCTGCATTGCGCTTTACGGTGTCTTGGCAGTTGTCGGAATCTTTCTGTTCCTGAGCATTTTTTTCTTCTCCGTCCAATGGTTCGCTGTCTACGTCTTCATCCTCTCGCTTTTGTCCTTCTGGGTTGGACTGTTCAACTCCATCCGATATCATCTTACATTTATACGGACTATCGCTTGACGGCGGTCTGGAACTGTTGCTTGAATCCTGATTTAGACGTTCATACAGATCTATACCAAAATCGCGCAATCTTAAAGTTAGATCAATCAGATCGGATTTTCTCAATTTGTTGAGAGATTCTCCGTTGCTCTGATTAAGGTCTTCAGGGCCAAATCGTTTTCCCATATTTTGTCACTATCAGGTATGGTTCAATTTGTCCCGTTAAAAATGAATTTCCTTCGTTTTTTCTTTGGGGATGTGAATTGTTACGTGCCACATGGCCTTTATCGAACTCAACGATTATTTGGTGCGTCTGAGCCAAATGCGTTTTGCACCAAACCGTTGGAACGGATTCTTTCTTTTGGCTACAGACGGTACGCTGTGCACCCTGCCCACAGCAAAACCGGTTGTCGAACATTTCGGTCAGTGGCATGGGCGGCAGGGCGACCCTTGCCCGAAAGCACGCGTCTCGCAATTGTATGATGTCTTAAACCATATTACTGTAGCCTCGTCGATCACTTCAAAATGTATTGGCGAACGAGAACTGGCCGCCGCTCATTGCGCTCATCTCGGTCCAGAGGACCTGTTGCTACTGGATCGCGGCTATGAAAGTTTTTGGCTGTTCAAACTGATCGTGGCAAGCAACGCCAATGTCTGTGCCCGTGTGTCATGCAATAAGCTCAAGGTTGTCAAAGCGTTTTTGCAATCCGGGGAGCCTGACCGAATCGTTAAATTATCCTGCACTCCCAATTCTGCTCGCAAATGTGCCGAATTCGAATTGGATAAAAAGCCGCTAAAGCTTCGCCTAATACGGGTAGATCTGCCAACAGGCGAAAGCGAAGTCCTGATCACCTCGCTAACCGACCGGGGAAAGTACCCGGTGGAGATTTTCGGTGATTTGTACCACCAACGCTGGCCGGTGGAAGAAGACTACAAAGTCATGAAGTCTCGCATCCAAATCGAAAATTTCAGCGGCAAAACGGTTCATTCGGTCTATCAGGACTTTTACGCCAAGGTATTCACCAAAAATTTCGCGGCCGTTCTTATCCAGAGCGTCAGTAACCGGATCAAAACGATTACGTCCGGACGCCTTTATTCTTATAAAGCCAACGTTACCAATGTGTTGGCGATGCTACGCCACCACATTGTCGTATTGTTCAATCGGATGCAAGATCTACTATGTGAGAATGTATCGAAGATTCAAAACCTCATCGTACGCGTTTTAAACGAGATCCGGCCTAGCCGCAGCGAACCGAGGGCCTTTAAAAAGAAAAGTCGCCGAAAATTTAGCACCGCGTACAAACCAATTTCTTAATTCAACGACATTGCGTACCTACTTGATACTAAAAGCGATTCCGCTTACCAAAAATATAATGATCAATGAAATACCCAGCCGCAAACAGACAGGGTATCTATCAAGGATTTTTTCTCTCTTCAGCGCCTCAAGCAACAGGGTTGTAAACCCGACATTCACGATGGATCTATAGTCTCAGAGACAAAGCGACCTTCTCTGCCATGTCCAAGTGCCTACAATGGGGCGCATTTCAAAAAAGTAGGTCGCTATAGCCAAAAAATAACGCCTCTGGACAAACCCCTTAAGGTTGTGTACTATCACCCTGGATTGGAATAGACTTCCCATCGGAAGCGGTGCCATGGAAAGCGGGATTCGAAGAGTGGTGAATCTACGCATGAAGGGGGCTTGCATATATTGGCTTGAGAAAACGGCTGAGGCGATGCTCATGCTGCGGTCCTACTATAAAGCCGGCCGCTGGAACCTGCTGAAAAATCTTTCTTTCTCGTTAGCTTTCTTGACCAATGAGTAGTCCTACTTTTTCGAAATGCGCCCCCTACAATGTTTCCTTTGCAGGTTAATCTCCTGATGTAAGCTGGATCTAATCCGTCCCGCTTCTGCGTACCCCGCAAACGCCTACAAACATCCTTTTAAAAAAATAGTTTTTCAACCCCGGGTAATCGTTAGGGCCTCGGAAAACCTTTGAATTCTTGAAAACAGCACAGTAGCCTTCGTAACTCACCAGTCCCATCTCCTCAATCAAAAACCTTTTTGTTTTTCATTTCTTCAAATTCAGCGTCACTGTATGCAAGGAAATCTGTCAATACCTCACGGGTATGTTTTCCAAGAAGAGGAGCCGCTGTTTTCATGACCGCCGGTGTTTTTGAGAATCTCATGGGCACCTTATTGTACAATGTTATACCTACCTCAGGGTGATCAAGGTAAGCCCAGAAATCCTGTTGGGCAAGCTGAGGGTCTTCGATCGTTGCCCTGGCATCTTGTACCATGCCTGCTGGGACACCAGACTCCATTAGCCGGTGTTGAAGTTGCTTTCCATCTTGCGTCTCGGTCCATTTTTCAATTTGTTGATCCAAAATATCTTGATTATCAAGTCTGCCTGATAAAGTGTCGAACGTATCATCTTCAGCCCAGTCAGGATACCCCATTGCCTCTTTAAATACACACCACTGATCATCGGAAAAAACGGCAATTGCGATCCACTTCCTATACCCCAAAACTTTGTATACCCCATGTGGTGCGGCATTGGCATCTCTAACACCCAAAGGTTGCTGAATACGCCTATTCGCAGCGTAATCCATTATATCGAGAGGTTTTAAACATATAGCGGCCTGGGCCTGAGGAACTTCTACGCGCTGCCCGGCTCCGGTTCGATCTCTATTTAAAAGCGCAGCCATAATGCCAACCAGGGTATGGGTCGGAACGGCTATATGGTCAGTGTAACTCGTACCGGTCCCTAGCGGTTCACCTTCAGGATTGGCTGTTAAATGAGTGAAGCCCACCAACGCATTCAACGTTACTCCAAAACCGGCCGAATGGCTGTAAGGCCCCTTGTCCCCTTGGATACTCATCGTCACGTAAATGATATCCCTTTTTATTTTTTGAACATCTTCATATCCAAGATTCCACTTTTCCATCTGCCCGGCTCTGAAATTGTTTATGACAATATCACTTTTTTCAATCAGCCGAACAACAACATCCCTGGCTTCAGGCACCTTCATATTTAGCGAGATACTCCGTTTATTTGGATTACGGTTCGCAAAATATCCGCTCCTTTCAATCCCTTGTTTACCATCTTTAAAAGGGTAGCCCTTTCGAAGCACTTCAGGCTTGCTTCTTGATTCAATCTTAATTATATTTGCGCCGAACTGTCCAAGTATGTTGGTAGCTATCGGGCCCGCGCCAACCCATGAAAAATCGCAAACGGTAATATTTTTTAAAGGCAAATTATTTCTATCCATATATGCAACCTCCTATCAACAAGCCTTCTATATCATTATCCGAATACCCCAGCTCCTTTAATATTTCAGCAGAATGCTGCCCCCTGGTGGGTGCAGGAACCGTGATCTCGACATCGGTACCACTCATTTCAAAACCGGTCGTCGGAAAGCAAACCTCAGTATCTATTGCAGGATGATAAATATTTTTAAAAATCTTTCGATAATTAAACTGCTTGTCTTCAAAAATATCCTTCCCGTTGCTCACCGGAAAAACTACGGCCCTATTTTTCTGACTTTCCTCGTAAAGATACAATTTGGTACGTTGCCGAGAATAATCCTCAAATATTCTTTTGAATGTCTCACGCGCTTCATCTGTTTTCCTGTATGTAGGTTCAAACCACTTTTCACTTTTTAATTCCTTAATGTCCTTGGCGCCATCCTTTTCTATCCAACCTAAAAAGGTTTCCCACATTGCCCTTGTTTTTCCGAATGCCGCAACAATACACACATATCCATCCTTACAACGATATATGCCAAGCCCTGCTTCAACCCCAACATTTCGTCGGTTCACCCCCTGGAGATCATACCATTGAATTGAATTTTCAAGAGCTGTCGCCACACAACTCTGCATTGACACATCAATAAATTGGCCTTCACCCGTATGCCGGGCATGATAGAGGGCGATCATGCTTCCAATCGCCGCATATGATGCTCCCATCTGAAACGCCTGCTCACCAAAGGCTCGGACCGGCTTGTTGTCATCATTCCCAGCTAAAAAAAGAAACCCGCCAAGGGCCATCAATGTGAGATCTGAAAAGGGATATCCACTATATGGCCCAGTTTGCCCAAATGGCGTAATCGCTGTATATACCAGCTTAGAATTGATTTTTTCCAATGTTTCATAACCCAACCCCAACCTATCCATATACCCGGGAGGAAAACTTTCAATAAGCACATCCGCTGTTTTACAAAGCTTTTTGAATATCTGCTTTCCTGCTCCATCTGACAAATCAAGGGCCAGGCTCTTCTTGCCAAGGTTACAATATAAAAACTCAAGCCCTCCGTTTTCATCCACCTGATCTTTACAAAACGGACCCTTTTGCCTTAAAGGGTCACCTGTTACAGGCTCTACATGTATAACTTCCGTCCCAATCTGAGCATATAATTTAGCGGCATATTCACCTATTCCACAGGTTAAGTCCAAAACACGAATATCACCAAGCACATTGTCATTGCATTTACTCATATTAGCCTCATACTGATGTTTAAAAGTCAATTCTATTAACTTAGCCGTCTGCGTTTATATCGAAGTCATTAGTATCACGGAAGTCTATCACGCCTGGATGTGCAACATAAAATTCCTGGCGGGCCGCGTCGGCACTGGTTCAGTTGAATAGGTGTTGTAAGTGCCAGAATATACATAAAATAGCTAGACAATAGAAGATAAAAAATGTACGGTAATCTACCCCAACCATGATGAGAAGGAGTAGATTATGCTGTTATTTACATGCAAATGTCCCAATTGTTCGTCTGAAAATATCCGGCATGACTATGTATATCGCACAATTTCTAACGGTGATAGGGAAATGTTTCTTTGTCAAGACTGCAAATATTCATTCTCAGAAACAAAAAACACCTTCCTGCAAGATATCAGAAAGCCTGTCAGTAAAATTTGGGAGGTCTTAAACGCCCGAACTGAGGGAACGTCACTCAATGCCACCTGCCGGATCTTTAATATCGCTAAAAACACCCTTCTTGCCTAGGAAAGAAAATTTTCCTATCTTTATAATACGTTATTGATCTATTCAATGGCGCATACGTTCATCCAGTCAGTCATCGAAGGTGATGAATTTTATACAAAAGTCAAAAAAAATGTTCCTCCTGAAGAATCTTCCGGATGGACTATTGTCCTCATGGATAGAGCCAGCCGTTTCATTTGGGAAATGAGCTGCGGTAAAAAGGACAGGTCCCTTTTTGAAAAAGCAATCAAAACCTTTGCGGAACTTGTCAACCAAACTGAAGACATAACCCTTCTGACAGATGGTGAACGTCGATATGGAAAAATTCTATTTGAAATATGCCACGAGCTTTTTCAAACTGGTATGCGTGGTCGTCCTCGAAAAGTGTTGAAAAAAGGAGTCACCGTCAGGGTAAAAAACAAAGGATCCCAAGCCCATAAGAAAGGACGCAAAAGACCAAAATACCAGACAACATGTCCTCAACACCCTGAGACCACAAACCATATTACAGATAAGGAAACACACGCCAACCACGTTGAAGCCAACAATGCTGCAATGCGCCGAAAATGTTCCGCCTATAGGAGAAAAACAAACACATATGCAAAATAAGAAACCGGTCTTCAACGCGTGTTGAACGTTTATTGGGTTGTCCATAACTTCCTCAGAGTTCACTTTACGACCAAAAAGGTGCCCGCTGTTAGTTTAGGAGTACTCGAATGCGAGACCACTCCAGAAGCACTTTTCAGTGCACAATATGTTTAACTATTCAAAATTATGACTAATTAATTGCCTATTCAACTGAACCAGTACCCGTTTAATGACATACTCCACCTGCATAGCAGGTGGTATCAGGAAGCCCCCTCAAAGGGGGCGAAAACCCGCCCCATAAACATCAAACACTGAGCCTTCAACATTAAACGTCGTATAGGGACTTCTCTCATCACAACTCCAATTCGCTCACATGCTCTGCATGGGAGCGTCAATGATTTCCATTTGACAGGTTTGGGTTCCCACGCTGAGCGTGGGAACCAGGCAAGGTAGACGAAACGATGACCAAGGTTTTTCCCCAAAAAATCTCGCCGGATCGGTCAAACCTTTCCGCGTCCACCACTAAAAGTGGTGGCTTAATGTCAGAGTTAAAAGCAAGGGAAAAACACAGAGGGAGCCTGTTAAACAGACAAAATGTGCATTGTACACACAGCATGCTCAGCACCATAAATGCCACCACCTGTAACATGTGTCATTGCGACTTTGGCATTTTCCACCTGATAATCACCGCACCTTCCCTTTAACTGGAGGTATGATTCAGCTATCTGCAAGGCCCCCGTCCCACCAACAGGGTGACCATTTGCAAGCAATCCACCTCTGGGGCTGAATACACATTCACCGCCATGGTCATTCTTACCCTCTCTTGCATAAACAAACCCTTCGCCTTTTTTGCAGAAACCCAAAGCCTCGTAATATAGTAGTTCACAGATTGCAAAGGCATCATGTATTTCACATAGATCAACGTCTTTCGGCCCTATTCCTGCCTCCTTGTAAAGCATATCGACAGCAAGTTCGGTTATGTCATCACCGGTTGAATCAACAGGACCAATATCAACAGGACCCGATATCGAGACAGAACCTGAAACCTTAACCGGCTTTGAAATTCCGAGCCTCTTCACCACATCCTCAGACGCAACTACAACAGCACCGGCACCGTCTGTAATACCACAGCACATATACAAAGTAATGGGATCAGCAATCATCCTTGATTCCAGCACTTCTTCCCTGGTCACCGGTTTGCGCATCCAGGCACGAGGGTTTTTGGAAGCATTTCTTCTCACTCTGACCACCACATCTGCGAGATCTTCCTTTGTACAATCGGTTTCATTCATATAAACTACTGCCCTTGAAGCATATTTTCCGGGCATGGGCATTCCATGCATACCCTCAATATTCGACACGTTAGGTGTAAAGGCCTGACCTGTCTGTCTATGCAAAGTAAGATTTTCCGCTCCGACTCCGATGGTAATATCACATTTTCCATATCTTACGTCTTGAACGGCGTGGTGAATTGCCAGTCCCCCGCTTGAACAGTAGCCCTCAACATTTGTTACAGGCAAATTTGCGCCGCACATACCAAGCTTGGCAAACATAGCCTGACCAACAGCATTTCCATTAAATGCATTTCCTACATAAGCTCCTTCTATATCGCTTGGCTTAACGCCGGAATCTTCAATCGCAGCTTTTGCTGCTATAGCACCCAGTAAATCAAAATCCTCTGTCAGTCTACCTGTTACAGAAGCATAACCTCCGATTATATACGCATCTCTCACGATTTTTCCTCCTGGTATTTTTGGCATCATTTTACTTAAACCCGTCTATAACAACCCATCATTCTCATTATGCAACTTTTTTAAACTTCCAGCTGATAATGTCCTCGCCCTTACTGTTCTTTCTGAGTGGTGCCGCAACGACTTCTACCTCATCGCCTATATGAAAGCCTTTAACCTCACCGTCAAATATTGTCGGTATTCTAATGCCGTCCGGCAGGTCCACATATCCCCAGACATATGGCGTGGCAAATCCAGGTGCACCTATATAAATATCTACACAGGTATAAATCTTCCCTGTTCTGCTCAAGGGAACAGCCTCCAAATCTTCACTCCAGCATTCAGGATCCATGCAATATTTTACAGTCGGAAACCACAGCTTGTTACATTTCTTACATTTCCATCCTTTTAGAAATGGGGGGCTGCCATCTTCCGGCACCTCAAAAATATCTTCATGAAAGAATGTAATCTCTTCTGCCTTTTTTTCTTCTTTTTTACCTTTTTCTTTTTCTGCCATCATAAACTCCCTTTTTAATAGTTAATGTTGCCGATAATTTTCATTTTCCTTTTCGAAAAAGAAAATGAACTACCCCGCAGCAGCGCTGCTATGTATCAAAAAGAATTTTAGTTTAACCCCGATGCAGAGCATCGAGGAATTCTTTTGATTAACTTTGACAGTCTCGTAAAAAGTCGAAATTCTCAAATTTCGACCTTGCAACCATTTGAAATCATTGGCTGGCAATTTGTAAAAATAGCATTTTGGGTACTTTTTACGAGTTCATCAACTTTCATTTATTCATTTTCTGTTTTCAAGTCCATGTGGTGATTCACCACCAGCAAATCTGTTATCAATTTCGCTGAGATGAATATTGTTTAAGTGCCTTAATATATAGAGGTGTTTCGTAAAACCGTTTGTATTTTCAATAGATAACGCACCATCACTTCAGCGTTGTGGATAACCAAGTATTGTAATTTATCAGTTTGTCGGCCTATGCGGAAACAATCAATGTATTCACCACCGTACAGTTTTATAGATAAGCATAACAATCGGATATGATGGCAAATAATAACTCTGAACATTTCCTTTGACTTATTCTACATTAAGGTCCTACGATTATCTCTTATAAAGTGGAGGCCTTATTATGACCGACTGCAAAACGATCTATAGAAAAGTCAAAGAACTTGTCAAATGCCTATACCCTGACCAATTGAACGGTAACCTCGCAAGAAACATGAACACGCTGACGGCCATGATTACGGGCATCATTATTGGTAAAGAAACCCAGTTGCCTCAAATTGCAGCCAACGTGCCTGAACCAATCAAACTACCCAGCACTGAAAAACGCTTCAAAAGACTGATCATTAATGAAAAGATAACCGAACAGACTTACTTCCTGCCGTTTGTAAAAAGTGTGTTGAGTACTCTCGGCCTCCAGGAAATGATCTTGGCCATTGACGGCAGCCTTGTCGGCCGAGGTTGTATCTGTTTGATGATCAGCTTGATCTACAAGCGCCGCGCATTGCCCATTGCTTTTGCGGTTTTTAAAGGCAAAAAGGGTCATCTGCCCGAAGATGCACATGTTGAACTAGTCAAAAAAAACTCAAGCCCTTGCTCCCCGAATCGACCCAACAGGTGGTATTCTTGGGCGATGGCGAATTTGATGGCACCACTCTCCAGCGGGCATTAAATGATTTCGGATGGAAGCATGTATCCAGAACGTCATCCAATATTACGCTCTACACCGGTGGTGAACCCTTGCAGATCGACACCCTTGCGGCCATGTTGCCAAAAGGCTGTTATAAAAGATTGCGAGATTGCAAAATCACGCATAAACAATACGGTCCTGTTAATGCTGTTGCCTGGTGGGGCGATGATCAAAAAGAGCCCTTATTCCTGGTTACCAATTTCTCATCCGGTTCGAAAGCTTGCGATTATTATTCAAAGCGCTTTACGATCGAAACGTTTTTCAGCGATCAGAAAAGCCGAGGCTTTAACATTGACAAAAGCCATCTATCGTGTCCGCAGCGGTTAACCCGACTGATGTACGCCAGTTGCTTGGCTTATTTATGGATCGTTTTTTTTGGGTATCTTGGCATTGGAAACCGGTTTGTATAAACGGATTCACCGATCTGATCGCTGCGACCTGAGTTTTTTCCAACTCGGCCTCAGGTTGCTGAACTACCTCGCCGTTCGTGGCTTGCCAATACCATTGCCGAGTATTCCGATTACTAGAGGTTAACGTTGCGCCAATCCAAGAAAACGATTTGATCTATAAGTATAATCTTCTATTTCAGCTGGTTGTAAAATGTGTACGGTAACAAATCAATGTATTATTTGTTTTTCGCACCACGAATTGGAGGGCGTTAGTCCCTGCCTTCGCGACAAAAGCTGATGAACAACCTATAATTCCTATTAACTGAGCTATATTCTAATACTGCATAGGATTTTAATGTCAAGCTTTTTTTAATTATAATGACGATGGATATTTTCTAAAATTATGTTTTATACCAATACCGTTCGGCATACATATTGCCGTAACATCTTGTTATTAAAATAAAAAATAGCGCTGGACAAAAAGATCGCTTTGTGTTTTAATCATGGTGGGTACAATTAATTAACCAGGAGGTCTCCATGAGCGAACACATCGACAAAAATGTTTTTCAAACAATTCTATCACCGGTGCTACCATTGATTGAGGTTAATCAAAATAGTCTCCATAATGATTTGGACACTTACAAGCTTTCATTATCATCGTTCACCACAAATTTGCTTTTTGGAATAATAACCAGAATTAAAAGCGTTGGACAAATCGTCACTGAGATCAAAACATCACCAACTGCTAAGGCATTAGGATTGGTCGTCGCATCGAAGTCTATGTATAATGAAGCGTTTAATCGTTATCCCCCAGAAATATTTAAAGATATATTCCATCAGTTGGTAAAAGAATTGGATTTGCATAAAATTCCGGAAATCAGTCATCTTGGAAAAATGCTAATTGTAGATGGTTCGCTTTTTCCGGCCATTTCCAATATGGCATGGGCTTGTTACAAGAAAACCGCTAATGCGATCAAAATGCATTTATCTTTTGAACTCAACCGAATGATTCCAACCGAATTTATCAGTACGGAAGGTAACTTTTCCGAAAAAGAATTTGTTAAGCAAATTCTTCGCGAAGGCATTACATATGTCTGTGATCGAGGCTATATCGCTTTCAATCTGTTCAAGCAGATATCCGACAGCAATGCATTTTTTATTATTCGCGGAAAGTCGAATATGACGTACACTGTAAAAGAGTGTCTCACTGCCACCGTACCGGATACATTCTTGAAATTTTTCAGTGACATCACAGATTCAAATATAATATTCAATAGCGATGAAAACAAAGCAAGTTATCGTATTGTTAGCTTTACGGCTATGGGCGAAAACTACATTTTGATCACAAACAGAAATGATTTGACAACTTACGAAATTATAATGCTTTACGCTTACAGGTGGCAAGTGGAACTTTTTTTTCGCTTCATAAAAAGAACCTTCAAGGGAATTCACTTAATGAGCCAATCTCCTCATGGCGTACAGATACAATTCTACTTGTATATGATTGCTTATCTATTGTTATTATCATTCAAACAAGATACGGAAATAATAAGCAGAGAAAATGAAAAAGATGAGCATGAATCTGAAGAAAATAATAAGAACGAAACCTTGCTAACTTCATCTTCATGCTCCAATTCAAATGCAAAAAGACCATATGTTTGCGGGTTAGTAACTCTTCTTGGAGAAAAATTAAAACAGTTTTATAAAATTGGTCTTCACTGGTTATTAGCAGTAAAAAATAATTTGTTAGAAATATTTGATGTGAATATCGCCAAAGTTATTGCTCAATACTCTTATCAATGAATGTGCCGAACAGTATTGGTTTTATACCGATAACTTTTCGTTATTTCGATATTTTTCTCATTTCAGCCTAACCAAATTTTCCGAAAATATATGTTGACCAATAACCTATTTAGTAATAAATAAGATTCAACTTTACGCAGTTTAAACATAATAACAAATTTTAACTACTTTCAATAAGACCTGCAATAGAGAGGGTTGTTGATCAATGTTCAGTTAGCCTAGGAGTTGCACTAGAACATGCTAAATAGAGATAACTATCTGAAAAATAATAAATATTATGGAACCAAGTTACCCGATGAACAGTTATCGATCACTTGCAATCACATGGCTAAGTTTGCGGTGCTTGCGCTCCACAACTATCGCTACCGCACTCTTAGGGCCTCGGAAATAAATAGATCCACACGCTTGCTTGTCTTTTGGCGCGCCTTGAAAGCGAACCAAACCTGACCTGTTTGTGTATCAGGATTCTTACGGGAAAGTTTTCGCCAATAACCTCTTTTGGTTGATTGCGTTTCCAATAATGACAAGGAAAAAGTGTACAAATTTCTGCGAAGATCGTGAACCCAAAACCGCTCGTGGCCTAAAGGTTCAGGATATGTGGTTGCAGCAACATCCGGTATACAGCCGAACCATACCCCTAATTAGGGCTACACTTCATGAACAATAGTAAAACGAAAAAGTCAATTATCCGAGCAGCCAGGGATGTCATCGCTGAAAAAGGCCTGAGGGATTCCACGATATCTGAAATAGCTAAAAAAGCAAATGTTGTTGATTCCATTATATATCACTACTTTAAAAATAAGGAAGATCTGCTTTTTTTTATGGTTGATCAAGAGATTAAAGCCATGAATCGAGAATTAAATTATCATTTTAAAGGAATTATTGGACCCATTTCAAAACTTGGTAAAATGATATGGTTTCATCTTTCTCTGAATGATACGCAAACTAAGGATTTGCGAATAATGAAATATTTGATGCTTGAAAGCCGGGGGTACAGTAATTTCTTCATTCATAAAGGATATCGGTCCTTAAAAGAATATACAAAAATTTTAAAAGATATTCTGATACAAGGGGTTAAAGAGAATTTTTTCCACGAAAATCTGAATACAAGTATAGTTCGGGACATGATTTTTGGATTGCTGGATGAAGAATCCATTAACTGTCTTGGATCAAAAGGTATTACTAAAACACTGCCTGATTTTGACAACATCATGGCATTGATCTTAAACATGATAATAAAAAGTGAAAAAACGTCACTTTCCCCTGATAATAAAAAGGCGGTAAAAATTCTATTGGCAGCACAAGCTATTTTTTCCGAAAAAGGCTTTTTCAATACCACGATGATGGAAATAGCTAAACTTGCTAAAGTATCAGAGGGAACAATTTATGAATATTATAAAAGTAAAAACGATCTGCTTTTCAGTATTCCAAGGGTATATATCGAAACGCAAGACGTTTTTTTAAAGAATGTGATAGACAATAAGGAGCCGTTAATAAAGCTCAAAAACTTCATTTACCATTATTTCTTCTTTTTTCTGACGAATCGTGAATTCTTAATAGTCTATCTGCGGGATATAAAACTTAACAGACAATATCTGTCCAGCGATTTACATCTTGAATTTATGCAACAATTTAGCTACCTGAATGACATTCTGGATGAAGGGAAAAAAAAGGGTGTTTTCAATTCTAATGTTAATAACAGGATTTTTATCAATCTTTTTGTCGGCACGTTTTCGCATTTGGCCACAAGATGGATAATTGTAAAAAAGGTGCACGCCATCGATATGATGGAAGAATTAAGCCAGGTTGTTAATCTTTTAAGTTTAGCGGTAAAGAAAAAGAATGAATTTTCCATGGCACAGGTAATAAGTACCTTTTCACGCCCTTGAAAGGCGCACACACCGCTCTTTTTGTTGTTAACTGCTGCCGTTTTGTTAAACAAGGAGGGTGTTTTATTGTCCGTCGCTTAGGACCTCGGAAATAAATGAACTACCCCGCAGGAGGGCATCGAGGAAATCTTTTTATTAAATCCGCGATGTTACTCGTCTTTTTGCCCGCGTTCTTCGTTGCGCCGATGGCTACATACAACCAGTATTAAACCATCGACGCGCCTTGCCTGATCTTATAAAACCAGGCGAACAAAAATCCGGCGTCATCTCCGTGGATTTTATTTTTTCCGAGGCCCTTATAATTCACTATCTTGGATAGTGGACCCTTCTTTTCTTTAATATCCACCAATGGGTGGATCTGAAACACCACGAGCCGCCGCTGACTTCATCAAATATCCTGGATATTTATGCCGTTTCTGCTTATCCAGCATCCTAATTTTCAGAAAATCTCATAAAATTAAAAGAAAAAGATTGACAATTCATTTGTACCATAGTTGAATATCTCTCAGTTATTGGTACAAATGTGGTTTGGTTATATTTTCCAGTTTCAGAAGAAGAAGGAAACGTCAGAAACAAAAAAGAAGGGGGATGTAGAATGGATGGTGTAGAAAACAAAGTAGCGGTAATTGCCGGCGGAACAGATCAGATAGGCCAGGCCATCAGTCTCGCTCTTGCTAATGGGGGCGCGAAGGTTGCCGTCTGTGATGTCAACCAAAAGCAGGTGGACAGCATCGTTGAAAAAATCAAGGAAAAAGGTCAGCAGGCAATCGGGTTGGCAATGGACCCTTCAAAACCTGAAAAGGTCAAAGAGGCGATTGACAAAATCAAGGCGGAGTTTGGTGTGATTGATATCCTCGTTAATAATGTCGACGATTCAGAAGGATGGGAGATCGCTGACGTGTTGGACGACCGTTGGAGAAAATCCGTTGATAAAAACTTAAACGCGGTTTTTTATTTCTGCCGGGAGATTATACCGGGAATGCGTAAAAATAAGTATGGACGGGTTGTCAATATAACAAGTATCGACTATCTTGGATGGTGCAAAGGAAAAGTGAATATCTCGGCTACAAAATCAGCAGTCTTCGGCCTGACAAGATCCTTGGCACTCGAAGGGGCGAAAGACAATGTGACGACTAACTGTGTAATCAAAGGTGATATCGCCGAGTCTGATCTACCGAAAGATAAATCAGAGAAAATGGCTTCACGTTTGCCTGTGAAAAGACTTGGCAAGACCGAGGACATAGCCAGAACAGTAGGCTTTTTTGCTTCACAGAAATCCAAATATATTACTGGCCAGATGTTATTTGCTTGTGGCGGGAAAAGCTTATATTCCTCTCTGTCCGTTTAACAAACCGTTATTAAATGTGCTTTGTGTTTAACATCTTCGTCATTTGGAGGTATAAGAAATGAGTATTAAAAATAGAGTCGCCCTGATAACAGGGTCGGGTAGTGGTATGGGAAAGCAAACTGCTATGAGAATGGCCGAAAAAGGCGCCAAGGTCGTTATCAATGATATTGTTGCCGAAAAAGTAAATGAAACGGTAACAGAATTTAAAGATATGGGATTCGATGTCATAGGAAAGGTTGCAGATATTTGTGATAAGACCTCCGTTGAAAACATGTTCAAAGAAACTGTCGATACTTTCGGAAGTATTGACATTCTGGTGAATAATGCAGGAATGGAACGGGCTGGCGCTTTAAGAAAACTCACTGAAGAAGACTGGAATATTACCATCAATGTCAATTTGAAGGGGACTTTCCTGTGCAGCCAGGCAGCTCATAATTACATGGTTGAAAAAACGCACGGCAGAATTATAAACATAGCATCACGTGCGTGGCTGGGTGGGCCCGGACAAGCCCCTTACTCTTCTGCGAAAGCAGGCGTGGTCGCTCTGACCAGGACGCTGGCTCTCGAACTCGGCAGAAAAGGCATTACCGCAAACTGTATTGCACCTGGTCTAATTCATACACCACTGTGGGATGAACTTCCAGAAAAAAACAGGAATTTTTTAATCAGTAAACAACCAACGGGAAATTTAGGTGAGGTGGATGATATCGCCTACGCAGTGCTTTTTCTCGCTGATGATGACACCAGTTTTGTTACCGGGCAGGTATTATATGTATGCGGTGGCAGAAGCCTTTTTTCAGGATGAAACATAGTAAACCACAATCTACGAAAGCCGTCTTGGAGTTTCCGTAGCTGAAATGAATATTGGTGAAAAAGAATGGGTGGGATTTAAAAAGGTAATCGGCGTTCCAGCCTGACCAGATTAATGAGCTACCTTGTAGCAGGGCCGCGGCGAGGTATCAAAAGGCATTTTCGTTTAACACCGATGCAGAGCATCAAGTAGTTCTTTTGATTAGAATTCAGCACGTTGTTGAAGATCAAGAAAAATAAGCAAGAAATTAATAAGGGCCTTGGAAAAAGTAAAATCCACAGAGGTGGCGCCGGTTTTTTGTTTGTGTTCAAGGCGTGTTGATGGTTTCATACTGGTTGTATATTACCGGCGACGCAACACAGAACACGGACAAAAAGACAAGTAAGATTGTGGGGTTATATTTCCGATGCCCTAAGTAAGTAGAAAATCTAACCACAGGTTAGAAGATGAACCAGCTAAGGAGAAAAAATGGATTTTTCGATATCTGAAGAGTACATGATGCTTAAGGAGGCGACGGCAGAATTTGTAAAACGCGAGATGTTGCCATTGGATAAAGTGCTTCTTGAGCGGGAACTATCTTTGTGGACCGAACCGGGCCCATTGATCCCTCAGGAAGACCATGATAGGCTAATGCAAAAAACAAAAGAGCTCGGCTTTTGGGGACTGGAAGTCGAAGAGAAATTCGGCGGACAAGGCCTTGGAATGCTAGCCAAGACACTGGTTGTAGAGGAGTTATCAAAGTCTTTGGTCGGGTTTTCTCATCACGGATTCACGCTGCCGCCTGATGCGCCCAATCTATATTATCTGCATGAGTGTTGTTCCGAAAACCAGAGAGAAAAATACTTTGAGCCCTATTGTAGCGCTAATCTTGATTCAGCCATGGCATGCTCTGAACCCGACGCTGGCTCCGACGTCAGCGGTTTGAAAACAACGGCGGTACGTAAGGGTGACAAGTGGGTGATAAACGGCGCAAAGATGTGGATTAGTAAATGTGACTATCCTGAAGTTTTTTTTATAGTGATCGCCGTTACAGACAAGGAAGCGTCATCTAAGAATAGATTTACGGCGTTCCTTATTGATCGCGAGACACCGGGTTTAAAAATTGGTCGTGAAATCCCTGTTATCGGCGCCATGCCGACATGGGACCTATTTCTGGAGGATGTAGAGGTTGGGGACGATGCCGTGCTTGGAGAAGTCGGTCAGGCATTCATACCATTGCAGAATCGCTTCGGGGTGCGCAGAATTGAAATTGCGGCCCATTGTACCGGAATGGCCGAGAGATTAATTCAGATGATGATAGATCAGGCTAATACCCGGATTACATTCGGAAAGCCACTGGCAGCGCGCCAAACGGTCCAGAACTGGATTGCAGATTCAACAATAGAACTGGAAAGCGTTCGCTGGCCGCTCTATTACGCAGCCTGGAAGTCCGATCAGGGCTACAAAGACCTGCGTATTGAAGGGTCATCCATAAAAGTGGCTGCAACCGAGATGCTGACTAAAGTGGCCGATAGAGCGATACAGGCCCATGGCGGTCTTGGTCTTTCACATGAACTTGGGATTGAGTATGCTGCTCGTATGGTCAGATTGTGGCGGATTCTCGAGGGCCCCTCGGAAATTCATAGAATGGCTGTTGCAAGGACATTGCTTAGGGAGAAAAAACCATATAATCCGTTTTTATTAAAAAAGGAGGGATAAATAAGCCAAACCCGGAGAGTTTTAATTGTGATGTTTACATAATCAAAATCGGAGAAAAAAATGGGTGTTGATTTCAAGAAAGAAAACCATGTCGCCTATATTACGTTGAACAGACCGGAAGCAATGAATTCTTTGGATCCCGAATCAATGGATCAATTGGTTGATATTTGGAGCACGGTCAAAAATGATCCTGACATTCGAGTGGCGGTGCTAACCGGTACCGGTCAGAAAGCATTCTCCACCGGGACGGATATGAAGAAAACGCCGCCCCCGAAAGAGTGCATGGCGTCAATCTATTTGCGAGACGGACAGCCGATCATTCCCCACATGAAAATGTGGAAACCCATCATTGCAGCAATAAACGGTTATGCCGTCGGTGGCGGACTCGAAATGGCCTTGGCATGCGATTTGAGGATAGCAAGTTCCAACGCCAAGTTTGGATTGACAGAAGTCAAAGTGGCCAGCCTCGCCGGACTGAATGGGACCCAGTGTTTACCGCGAGCCATTCCACTATCAGTTGCCATGAAGATGATGTTAACCGGTGATTTGATCGATGCTCAAGAAGCACTCAGAATCGGTCTCGTTAGCGATATAGTCGAGCCTGATGAATTGATAGGCTTGGCCAGAAAATATGCCGAGAAAATTGCAAACAACGCACCGCTCAGCGTTAAGGCCGTTAAGCAGGCAGTTGTTATGGGGATGGATTTACCGTTGGACCACGGCCTTGCCTTCGCCCATTTGTTATGGGGTGTTTTACGAGATACCGAGGACCGCAAGGAAGGGTTTCAGGCTTTTGCAGAAAAGCGGGCACCTGAATACAAGGGCAAATAGCAGGATTTGTTCACTGTGCTTCGGTCCTCTTTTATGTTTGGCCAGAACGAAGACATGCAACGTTCTATCCGTCTTCAAACAGGAGGTTATCCAATGCATATCGTTGTATTGGCAAAAGTCGTCCCGGATTACGAAGTCCCTGCCGGTGATTTTGAACTGACAAATAGTCGCGCCCACGCTCGGTACAAGCGGATGATGGGTCTCTATGATGAGAATGCAATCGAATCGGGCGTACAACTAAAAGAAAAATATTCCTCATCGCTTACCATTGTATCTTATGGAATCAAGGGAGATATCCAGATTTTGAGAAAAGCAGTGGCCATGGGTGGTGAAAAGCTCAGCCTTGTCGTGGGAAATTCAGATGATCCTCACATAATAGCCGCCAATCTTAAAATGGCCATCGACAAACTGGAAGATGTTGATTTGGTACTGGCAGGCCAGCAATCGGCGGATATGGACAGAGGTATTGTCCATGGCATGCTGGCCGAGATGCTCGGTTTTACTTTTATCCCTCAGGTTGCCAAAATCGAACAGGATGGTGACCAATGGAAAGTTATTCAAAACACCGAAAGCGGATCCAGTGAACTTAAATGTGGTGGGAAAGCTGTATTATCGATTACCAGCGTTCCGGAAAACGTTCCTCGAATTCCAGTGGTCAGATCAATTTTTGCAGCCAAAAAAAAGCCTGTGGATACGCTATCAGAAATCGAAGGCGATGCGATGCTCATCGATGAAGTTTTGGTTAATATTCCAAAAATGGAATCTGTGTGTGAATTCCTGCCGGCGGAAGATGACATGGCGGAAACCGCTAAAATTTTGCTGAGTAAATTGAGGGAGGAACGGCTCATATGAGAACCCTGATTGTTGAAATGATCGAGCCAAAGAGGCTTGGTGAACTGGTAACAGTGAGCAGGGAATTTTGTGAACAGCCTGATATTGTTGCCGTGGGAACTGGGCAAATCCCCGGTTCATTTGCCAAAGCATACCAGGTGGAGGATACCGTCGCTGCAAATTTGGTTTCAGATCTTGCTTCATTGATCGTGAATGAGGGTTATGAAGTTATCTTATTGACCGCTTCAACCCTTGGTTCCGGGATTGCGGCCCCGCTTTCCGTTAAACTATCAGCGCCGGTAGTTTCAGAAGTGATCAGAATCCAGCCGGATCTTGTTGTTGAAAGGCCCTTGTATGGGGGAAAAGCGGTGGCATCCTATAAGCTCAACAAAATGCCCGCCATATTGACCATCCGGCGGAAATATTTTGAAGCAGCCGATTTGCAGGGATTTACTGATTCATCGTTGCTCTCCATTACTGAAAAAAAAGTCGAGTTGATCGCCGAAAAGGAAGAAAAAACGGAGGGAATTCCCCTTGAGGATGCGGAAGTCATAGTATCCGGAGGCAGGGGAATCGGTACAGCGGAAAATTTTTCCATACTCCAGGATCTGGCCGATCTTCTCAATGGCGCCGTTGGAGCATCCAGAGGCGCCGTTGACGAAGGATGGGCGCAGCCGACACAGCAGGTTGGACAAACTGGCAAAATTGTGGCCCCTAGTGTTTATTTTGCGCTGGGTATATCCGGAGCCAGCCAGCATCTGGCAGGCATTGCAAACGCCAAATGTGTTGTTGCCATCAATAAGGATGAAGAGGCCAATATCTTCAAACGTGCGAGATTCGGAATTGTCAGCGATTATAAAAAAATTGTGCCTGTTCTGATCGAAACCCTCAAAGAGGAAGCTTAAATGGGACGTATACCTTATTGGAACATCAATCTGGGTATTCTCATTGATGCGTTCGCGGTGCCGATGATCGTCATTTTTGTCTATGGGATGTATGGACATTGGAAACGCATACGCCAGGGCAAGGTCAGGATCAATCCGGATTTATCAAAATCTGCTGGAAAAATCGGCCCGGTTTATATTTACGCCCTGCTTACAAAAGGAATCCTGGGAACCCGGATATACAAAAAAATCTACACCGGGGTTGCCCATGGGGGGCTGTTCTGGGGAATGGTTATTCTGTTACTGGGAACCATTTTGGTATTTTTAAACGTGCTGTTCGGTTTACCCGTTTTCCGCGGCGGATTTAACCGCTGGTTTATGTCATTTGCACTTGATTTAGCCGGGATTGCCGTTATTTGCGGTATTCTTTTTTTCCTGTTTAGAAGATTGGTATTTCCTCCTGAAAGGTTGACCGAGCCAAAAGCCCGAACAGGATTTTCGCCGATCGTTTTACTGCTCGGGGTGGTTATCCTTACCGGTTTCGTGGTGGAAGGCGGTAGAATCGCCTGCAACGGGATCGACAACGGATCCTTTATCGGCAATTATCTGTCGATGATGTTCGGCAAGACCGATGCGTGGCTTACCGTGCACCGTTATATGTGGTGGATCCATGGTCTTCTTGCGCTTGGTTTTCTGGCTTATATCCCATACTCGCCACTGGTGCATCTGGTTCTGGTACCCGTAAATGCGGCGCTGGCCGATCCGATGCCGGGCACAAAAATGGGCCTCATTGATTTTTCCTCCTTTGAGGACGAGGAGAGTGAGGAGATGCCTGTACTGGGCGCTGCCACATTGGCAGATTTCAGCCAAAAAAGATTACTCGATTATTCAACCTGCCTGTGGTGTGGTCGATGTCATGAGGTTTGTCCGGCGGCACAAACCGGAAAACCATTGTCACCCAAGGGTGTCATCATTACGCTCGCCGAATCCTTACAAGATGGTCACGTGGAAGATGATTCTTTAATTGATTCATTGACCAGTGAAGCACTTTTTTGCTGTACAACCTGTGCCGCCTGCATGGAGGCATGTCCGGCCCTGATTAATCAGCCCAAAACGATCATGAAGTTCAGGCAAAATCTCGTCATGGAGCGCTCCGAAATTCCCGAAATGATGGGCAAGGCCAACAGCAGTCTGGAACTTCGGGGCCATCCGTTTTTTGGTACCGGCGCCGGTCCGAGAGATTGGTGTAAAGATCTGAATGTTCCGGTTTTCGAAGAGGGAAAAACTGAATATTTACTGTGGATCGGCTGTTCAGTTACCTATGAAGAACGCGCCCAACAGATTGCCGGATCGATGGTGAAGATATTATCACATGCTGGTACCTCATTCGGAATTCTTGAGGATTTCCGCTGTACAGGGGATCCTGCCAAGCAGATGGGCAACGAATTCCTGTTTGCAGAACTCGCTCAGCAGAATATTGAAGATTTTTCAGATATGGGTATAAAAAAGATCATTACCATGTGCCCGCATTGCTATAACAGTTTCACCCGCCACTATCCGAAGCTGGGAGGCAATTACCAGGTTATTCCGCATTCGCTGTTTCTAAAATCGCTGTTAAAAGCCGGCCGGTTGCGCCTTAACAGAGAATCAAAAACGATATGTTATCATGATCCCTGCTATCTTGGACGGCGCAACGCCATCTACGATGAACCGCGCGACGTGGTCAATTCAATGGGGAAATTGGTGGAAATGGCGCGTAATCGTAACGAAAGCTTCTGCTGCGGCGGTGGCGGCGGAAACTACTGGGCTGAAGAGGTGGGAACCAGGATTAACCAGGTGAGAGCCAAAGAGGCCCTCGATACGGGGGCTGACTTTATCGCAACATCCTGTCCGTTCTGTCTTCTCATGTTGACCGATGGCGCCAAAAAGTTTACCGAAGATCAGAAGATATTCGATATCGCCGAACTGGTCGCGCTGCAACTCGAGGAAAGATAAGCCCCGATCTCTTTACGCGACACGTTCGGTTCAATGACTTGCCTGGGATAAAAGCAAGGGGAGAAAATGGTTGATTATGATGTTGTCGTAATCGGCAGCGGTCCTGCGGGTTCCGTGGCGGCAAAAACCCTGGTGGATGCGGGATTGAAAGTTGTCATGCTGGAGCAGAAGAAATTACCCCGCTACAAGATGTGCACAGGCATGCTGTTCCCGGGAGCCCAGGCTTTTTTGGCTGAACGCTATGGAGAAATTCCGGATCGTATATTGTCCCTTCCCAACAAGTGGTACGGGTATAAAATATTCCCGACAGAAGATACTGCGGCGGATGAATGCATGAAAGTATTTTTCCCCATAGCGCCACTTTCGGAACCCGGTTTACCTCAGGGGATTGTTAATACATGGCGGGATCGTCTCGACTACTGGCTGACGGAAAGATCAGGAGCCGAGGTAAAAGATGAATGTGATTTTAAAAGCTTCTCTATTGAAGATGATATCATTACAGTCAATGCTGTTTTAAAAGAAAATGCCCCTGTCGGGTTCAGAACTAAATTCATGATTGGCGCTGATGGTGCATCATCGAAAGTACGGGGTGTACTTTTTCCTCAATTCGATAAAAAAATTTCATGGTTTCCATGTTATGAACAGTGGTATCATGGAACAATAGACTTTGATCCTGAATGGTTATATGGATTTCTTGACCCTAAGTTCACGGGATTATATTCATGCATATATAAAAAGGACGATTTCCTTCTTCAGGTAACATGCGGCAGAGAAGGACAAAGCATAAAACAATTGCACAACAATTTTTATCATTACCTTAAGAAGGTCCACAACCTTAACGTAAAGGAAATAGTTAAAGAGCATGGCGTTAGAATAAACGATATGGGTCCTATAGGCGCATTCTGTTTAGGTAAAGATAATATCCTGGCCGCCGGTGATGCCGGTGGCTTTGTTTATCCATTTGGAGAAGGTATTACAGGTGCGTTCATTTCAGGTGAAATTGCCGCTCAAGCAATTATTAAGAGTCTGGAAAGCAACGAAAAGGCGATTGATCATTATTCCGTTATGATTGAAAAGGAGGTCAATAGAACGAAAGCGGCGCATACTTTTGCAGGTAAAACGGGAATGGATGTGTTCCAGGAAAAGGAGCAAAAATGAAAAACAGGGTATTTATTCGATCAACTTACCGTTTTTTGATCATTACGCTGGGACTGGGGATTTTACTCTTCATTAGCGGGTCGATTCAAGCCGAAGCCACCCAAAAAATTAAACTGAGCCTGTCAAGCAATCTGTCACCCGCCAGTTGTTTAGAGCTGGCAGCCGATAAATTCAAGGACATTGTTGAAAAAAAGAGCAATGGCAACATCACTATTATCCGTTACCCTTCCGGTGAGCTATACGATTCAAAAAGCGAAATCGAGGCTATCGTGAATGGCAGCGTTGACATGGCATTATTACATGTGGCTTATGTTGGTGCAAGATCACCGGCGCTTGAGTTTATCAGTTCATTCGGAGCACAGGGGTGCTGGGATGATTATGAGCATTTTTACAGATTTCTGGATATGCCTGAGGTATGCAAGATTGCAGCCAACGAGTTTAAAAACCAATTAAACGCCAAGCTCCTGGCACCCGTGTCTTATGGCACTTCGGTGGTCGGCACTAATAAAAAAACGATTCATACAGTGGCCGACTATAAAAATTTGAAGATGAGAACAGGTGGATCCGCACAGGCAGCCATGTATAAGGCACTTGGTGCCATACCCGTCGAATTAAGCATAAAAGAGGTTTTTATGGCACTTCAAAGAGGGACTATCGATGGCGTCTGTACAGGTCCCAGCCGGTTTTATTTTTCAAAAATGTATGAGGCCGCACCCTATATTATTCAGGATTACACCAGCCCCTTTCTTCAATTCTGGTTTGCGATGAACATGAATAAATGGCAAAAACTATCACTCGAAAACCAAAATATTCTGAAAGATTCCGCTCAGGAAATTGCGCTATGGACCCGGAACTATGTTACCAAGGAAACAGAACAGATATTTCAGAAATTTAAAAACGGGCTTATAAAAGAGATGAATTTTTTATCCAATGATGAAAGAGCCAGGTTGAAAAAGCTTGTCTATCCGGCGATGCATGAATTTACAGTCCGGAGATGCGGTAAAAATATGGGCGAAAAATTGTGGGGTTATATGATTCAGGCCAGAAATAAATAATCCAGTCTTATCCGCAATGATAAAACACATGCGACCATCCAACTCAAATTTTCATTCTATCCACGCTAATATTATCGATTGTCTTTCACTTAGTTTTGGAACCGTCGCCGGTTTTTCCATGCTCTTTGTGAGCGCTTTTGCTACTTACGAAGTCATAATGCGCCGAATTTTCAATAAACCGACAACGTGGGTGTTTGAGGTTTCACTTTTTATCATGATGTGGTTCGTTCTGCTGGCGGCATCCTATTCATCAAGGGAAAAAAGACAAATCGTTGCTGATATTCTTGTTTCCAGGTTGCCTAAATATTCCAGCTTGGTTCTTGGAATCGCAGCCAATATTGTCGTTTTAGCATTTACCGTAATTGTCGGGTATTATGGATCCCATACCTGCCTGGATGCCTATCAGAATCATATCACAAGCTTCGGGCTGTTAGAATACCCAAAATGGATTTTATATCTTGTCTTCCCCCTGACCATGGGTTTACTTTTTTTACAAGTGCTTCGAAACAGCTTACTGGATATTAAATTCCTATCCTCTCTGAAAAAAGAAACTGATGCTCATGAAACTGCTCCAATAAAACTCCTTTTCGGTTTTACGGTTGCCATCGGAATCGGTATATATTTTATGTATGTCGCGCCTTTTGCAGGTATTGTCATGCTGGTTCTTTGTTTTATATCTGGTGGCGTCCCTGTAGGCGTTGCTTTGGGTATGACCGGAATAATAGGTATGTTCACCAATTTCGGGGAATTCCAAAGCTTGACTATGGTGCCTGTCATAATTGAAAAGACTCTGTATAATTTTATTCTGCTGGCTATTCCCCTTTTTATCATGGGTGGTGTAATTTTAGCCAGGTGCGGTATTGGAGAGCGAATTTACGATATGGTAAGTAAATGGAGCGGATCAATCCCCGGCGGGCTTTCAATGGCTACTATTGTTGCCTGTGCACTGGTCTCAGCAATGATCGGTGTTAGTACGGCTGTAGCAGGCGCGATTGGATTAATCGCCATCCCCCAACTACTCGCTCATGGATACACAAAAGAGCTTTCATATGGAAGTGTCGCCGGTGGTGCACTTGGAGTTCTCATTCCTCCCAGTGCCGGGCTGATTGTTTATGGTTTTTTAACAAATTCGTCTGTTGCCTCGTTATTTGCCGCTGCATTCATTCCCGCTGCCATACTTATCGGTTTTTTTGTTATTTATGTTTTTTTTGTAAGTATCCTTTCTGGAAACTACAAAAGGGTCTCTTTTACATGGGCGCAAAAAATAACCGCAACCCAAAAGGCTTTTCTGGGCCTATTGGCCCCTGGTATTGTTTTAGGCGGTATTTATACCGGTACCTTTACACCTACAGAAGCTGCAGCTGTTTTTGTCGTATATTGCCTTGTCACGGCAATTATCTACAAACAAATTGACTGGAAAATTTTTATTGGTATTCTAAAAGAGAGTGCAATATTAGGGTCTTCACTCATGATGATAATAATTGGTGCGATGATATTAAGCAATCTGGTTGCCCATCTGAGAATCCCCAGGCTACTTACCGAATGGATTGTTGCATCAGGATTTTCCCCTTCGATAGTGATTGCCTGTCTGCTTGCCATGTATGTTATTCTGGGGATGTTTCTGGACGGCCTTGCCATAACAGTACTCACAATTCCAGTAATCTATCCATTAATGCCTGTTCTGGGACTCAATGTTGTTGTATTCGGGGTCGTTTTAATGGTGATTATTGAAATGGCGTTGATAACTCCGCCAGTCGGCTTAAACCTTTTTATTGTTCAAGCCATTACAAAAGATAATATCTTGACCATCGCAAAAGGTAATCTTCCTTTTGCCGCCATGATGTTCATGGTTGCCATTATCCTGCTTTTTTATCCTAAGATATCGCTCTGGCTTCCTGAATTACTTTCTATAGGATAACCCATTTTGCAACCTATTGGGTCGGCAACTAAAAATCAGATAATAGGGCCTTGATCATCGTTTCGGCCAATAGCCTGTAGGCAACACATTGTCGATTAGTTTTATCCTGATTATATCATATTATATTCAATATGTTATCCATTACAAGCCAAAATCGCCTTTGGGAAAGGTTCCTTATCTGGCCGAAACGATGATCAAGGCCGATAATAGGTATTTATTTCATGCAAACAGGTTGCCGTAAAGAATATTCAGTAAGTTACCAGGGGACGGCTTGTTTACTATAAAAAATACCATGATTTTCAACCTACTTTACAATGTTACAGATTGAGGGAATTTTTATAAGCATTAATTTCCGATTGAATCTATCAAACAATGGAGGGGTATTATGAAGAAAAAAGTGGGGGTTTTACTGTCCGGTTGCGGTGTATTTGATGGGTCTGAAATACACGAAGCGGTTCTAACACTTCTTTTTCTCGATCGACTAGGGGTTGAGATTGTGTGTATGGCTCCGGATATACCGCAAGCGCATGTGGTCAACCATCTGACACAGGAAGAGATGAAGGAGACGCGTAACGTGCTGCTTGAATCCGCCCGCATTGCCCGGGGGGAAATAAAAAATTTAAAGGATGTGAAAAGCGCCAATCTTGACGCATTGATAATACCGGGGGGGTTCGGCGCGGCCAAAAACTTAAGTGAATTCGCTTTTAAAGGGCCCGGGGGAGCTGTAAACCTTGACGTTAGCCGGTTGCTTGATGACATGTTATCCGATAGGAAACCCATTGGCGCTCTTTGTATTGCCCCGGCCACCGTTGGGATGGCCTTGAAGGATCACTCTCCGACGCTGACGGTAGGCACTCATGAGGAGACGATCCAAGCCCTGGAATCGATGGGAGTTAAACATAAAACCTGTATGGCAGACGAAATTGTCTTTGACGAAAAAAACCGTATCGTAACGACCCCAGCCTATATGATCGGCCCCGGGATTAAGGATGTAGCTCAAGGGATTGAAAAGCTCGTTGAAAAAATTGTTTCGATGATATAATTCAAAATTTTATGGAAAAAGTTTTAAAAAAAATAAACGTTGAACACCTTTTTGAGAGAATAGCCTCTTTGGCAATTTCCGGAGATGAGTCAGCGGTAGAATTCATTCTACATGAGGTACTAAAGCTGTTGATGGAGGGAATCGAGGCCGACATCGGCCAGATAAATCTATTACCCAAAAGCGGACCGGTGGAAAAGCTCTTCATTATTAAAGATAAAGAGCCGTGGCTGCGGGAAGGAATGGGTCTGCATCTGTTCGATCCTCATGGAGGATTTACAGGTATGGTAATTAAATCCGGTAGATCCATTCTTGTCGAGGATATCTGGTTAGAAGATTTTCAGGGCCTGCCTAACCCTTTTTTACAAATTTGGCCGGAAATGAATGGTGAATATGTACAAGAGATAAAAAAACCGGTGGCGAGTATTATCATAATACCGATTAAAAGGGGTGGGGATACTTTCTGCACCATCGAGTTAAGCCGCTACCGGGGCAAAGATCCGTATAATCAACCTGAAAAAGAACTCGCTGATGATTTTGCTCAAAAATATGGTCCCCTGATTATGGACTATATTATAGACATCAAAAATAGGGTTTGCATTAATACAGCCCATAGGAAGTTAGTCAGTCTATCCCGGTTCATTGCTACAGATACGACAATTAATTACAGAGACGCAATAGGCGCCTATCAAAAGCTTTCCTCGGCTGATATTGGTTATGGTTTCTTTAAAACAGGAGGACTTCGCACGTCGAACGTTCGCCTGGTTTCATGGTACGATGATAAAGTGATGGAAGTGTTCCTTCAGGATTTTGTTCCCGCCCCTGACAGTGTTCTAAGTGATGTCAGCGACATCACTTACCCGGTGGAGGGTCAAGCAGGTGATCACCGCTTAATTCGATTTCGGAACAGGATTGCATCCTATCCCGGACTGAAAGAAGAGGAGCGTGATTTTATTATTGAATGCAATGATCATATCAAATCTTACGTTACTTACCCGCTGCACTTGCTCAGCCAGGATTCGGGCGCTATCGTTCTCGGTTCCAGAAGGCCTAACTTTGGTCCTTTTCTTCATCTGCAACCCTTTCTCTTGCTGTACAATTCTCTGTTGAAATCTTTTCTGTTAAACGAGAGGGTAGCTCAGCACCTTTCTGATATCAGCCATCAGATACATAACCCTGGATTTTATTGTTTAGCGTCGTTAAAGGGCGCCCTGGTTAAAAAGTTTCCCCATGTTTATAGTGATTCTGAGGTGTCTAAGGCCCTTGAAGGTTTGGAAGCATTGCTATCCCGTCTTCATGAACAAGGATTGCTGCTAAAAAGAAGGCGGAAGAACATTCAGTTAATAAAATGGCTGAATGCTTACATCAGCCAGATGAGGGCAAGCAATCCGCATCTGGTCATCAACATTGACATTCAGGATAACAATCTGACAAATAGTAAAATAACCGGGACATATGAGCAACTTGAAGGCATCTTTGAAAACCTATTTACCAATAGTACTCGAGCGATCATTGCTCGACAGCAACAAGATGACGCTGTTATCGGGAAAATTTATATCACTGTAAAATTAAAGGGCAAAACGATTATTGTCACGTTTCAAGATAATGGGTTGCCATATAAAACCGTTTCCGGCAGAGGCTGGCCACAGATGTCAAACATCATGAAAGAAATGGGTGGCAAGATTTGCAAGGAAGAAGATCCCTACCGCATCCATTTGAAATTTAATATTATAAATACAAAAGGAGGAGAATGAAATGAAAGCAAAAGTATTATTTTTTGACGATATTTTCAGTGATATATTCAGAGAAAAACATCTAAAAGAGGAACTGGCATGGGACGATAACTGGATAGATTCGATTTCTAAATCACTTGATGAGTCTACGCAAAGGATCGGAGTCAGTTTCGAGATCATTAAAAGTGGCGAAATCGATGCGTGGGAAGCGTTAATTAAAAAGGAGAACCCGGACATCATTTTGCTTGATCTTTTCTGGGTCGAACAGGCACAGCAGAAATATAATGATCGAAATCGAGCAGTGGACATCAGCATGGATGTCATGCAGCAGGTTCGCAAGTCGTTTCCTTCTATTCCTGTTGTTTGTTATACGATCAAGCCTGATTATCAATTGATGGAAAGAGCGTATGAAGCAGGCGCCACTTTTTTCCTTGAAAAGGTTCCGCTGGCAATCCCGGAGGTTCACAGCTCATTGAAGTATATTTTAATTTATTTGATACGACAGGTGCAAAAAGAGAATCTTATCATGGAGCCTGATTTTTAATATCCAGGAAATCTAATGCACTATCTTCTGCCGCGTCAGTCAACGGCCTGTTTATCAATAGCACGGGAGATGAATTATGGTTGAAGAGGTACGCCCGAACTTATTTCGAGTTAAAATCCCCCTGCCTGACAGCCCGCTGAGATTTTTAAACTCGTATATTATTATTTCAACTAAAAGAAATCTAATCATTGACACGGGGCTTAACCGGCAAGAATGTTTTGAAGCAATGAAATCGGCCCTTAAGGAATTGAAGGTAAAACTGGAGGTCACGGATTTTTTCATCACGCATCTTCATGCCGATCATTTTGGTCTTTTATCAAAACTGGTTACAGAATCTTCCAAAGTATATTTCAATCGTCCTGATGCAGAGATTATCGAGTCATGGGAAGGTTTTGAAACAATGATCGCATACGCTGGCCGAAGCGGGTTTCCTGAAGGCAAACTTCGATCTGCCCTTACCCAGCACCCTGGATAT
Organism: Desulfosarcina ovata subsp. ovata; assembly: GCF_009689005.1. Lineage (NCBI taxonomy): Bacteria > Pseudomonadati > Thermodesulfobacteriota > Desulfobacteria > Desulfobacterales > Desulfosarcinaceae > Desulfosarcina > Desulfosarcina ovata. The sequence continues at coordinate 1,480,187 of NZ_AP021879.1, forward strand.
AAATTTGGGTCCGATTGGGTTCCGAAATTAAACATCCTTAAAGACGGAGACCATATCGATATCGGTGAGTATCACTTTCAATGCATCGAAACCCCAGGACATACACTGGGGCACACATGCCTATATGAACCTGATAAAAAAATATTGGTGTCGGGCGATCACGTTCTTCAGGACATAAGCCCGAACATACAGTGCTGGTCAGATGATGAAAATCCGCTGAAAAGCTATCTAAAAAGCCTTGAAAAGGTCTTTGAGCTTGATGCAGATCTGGTTCTGCCTGGGCATCGGCGACTTTTCAACGACCACCGGCAGCGGATCAGGGAACTTCAAACCCATCATTCAAGACGGCTGACTGAGATTCAAGACATCCTAAGTAATAGCCCTATAAGTGCCTATGAAACAGCTTCACAAATGACCTGGGATATTCGGGCCGATAGCTGGAAGGCGTTTCCCCTTATGCAACAGTGGTTTGCTACCGGAGAGGCCATCTCACATTTACGCTATCTTGAAGAAAAACGAATGATAAGAAGGAAAATGGCTGATAATATGGTTAAATTTTTAATACCCTCTGACCGCTCTTTAACGCAAATTATAAAAAATGAACCCACACTTCGAAACACGGGATAGCCTAATCATATTTCTCATTGACAATTGTTCTTCTTTGGTGTTTTTGTTTTTGTATATTAGTAGTTCTACACGAAATGGTTGCCCAAGCTGTTTTATACTTCTCAATGTTGATGAACTCGTAAAAAGTACCCAAAATGCTATTTTTACAAATTGCCAGCCAATGATTTCAAATGGTTGCAAGGTCGAAATTTGAGAATTTCGACTTTTTACGAGACTGTCAATGTTGGTACCAACCGTTTTTTGCTGTCATTGTAAAATGGCTGAATAAAAATCTTAATAGGAGGGGAATCAATGAAAGCAGCTGTTTTTTATGGACCTGGGAAAAAACTAAAGTTTGAAGAAGTTCCTACTCCCCGGATCGGTCCAAACGAGATTTTGGTAAAGGTGGCCGGATGCGGTATTTGCCAATCTGATATGGAATACATCGATCTTGGCGTGCCTACGGTGAAAAAACCACCAATGATATTAGGGCATGAATCAGCCGGGATCGTATCAGAGGTTGGGTCCTCGGTAGTGGATTTGAAAGTCGGAGACTCAGTTTTGTTAGGCAATATTATTTCCTGTGGTTCGTGCCGTAATTGCAGGGAAGGCAGAGACAATATCTGTGACAACTGGATAATGCTTGGCAACCACATCAACGGCGCCTATGCTGAGTATATAAAAGTTCCTGCGCGAAATGCATATCCACTCCCAGCGGAAATCCAGCCGGAGGATGGCTGCATAATTGCCGATGCCGTATCAACACCTTTTCATGCCGTCAAGAACCGCTCGGGTCTGACTCTTGGAGATACCGCAGCTGTCATTGGCTGTGGTGGTTTAGGAATGAATTGTGTTCAGATTGCTGCAGCAATGGGTGTGTCTGTGATTGCTGTAGATTTTAATATTCCAGTTGTAACCGGAAGCCCGAAAACAAAACTTCAAGCTGCAATGGAGTTTGGGGCTTATAAAGCCATCGACGCTAAAAAAGGGAAAGAGGTGGTAAAGGAAATACGGCGTTTGACAGGGGGCGGGGTTGATGTGGCTTTTGAGTTGATTGGACGGCCTGAAACAATCCTTCAAGCTTACCAGATGCTACGTCCCGGTGGCCGGCTGGTTGTTGTAGGATTTTGTCCGGATAATGCATCTTTCAGTCCTGGGCGAATGATGGTCAAGCAACTGGAAATTGTTGGTTCAGTCAGTTGCTGTACCGCTGATATGCCAAGAATAATTGAACTTGTTAAGAATAAAAAAATAGATATTAAACCGCTGATTACAGGAAAATTTCCTTTATCAGAGGTTAATGAGGCACTTGATGTTGTACGAAAAGGTGAATCAATTAGAACAATCTTAATTCCTTAAAACTATTATTCAGGAGGCGAATTGTAATGAATTATAATAATATACTTCTTAATATTGAGAATAATGTAGGCCGGATAACAATTAACCGACCGCCGTTGAACATACTTGATCTTCAAACTATGTCGGAAATCGTATCCGCGCTGGAAGAAATAAGAAACACAAAGGCCATAAAGGCCGTTGTTTTTACCGGGGCCGGAACCAAAGGCTTTTCTGCCGGTGTCGAGGTACGCGATCATCTTCCTGAAAGTGTTAAAGAGATGCTGCGTGTCTTTCATGGGATGTTCCGTCAAATGATTAAATTAGAACAGCCGACTATTGCCGTTATAGATGGTTTTGCTTTGGGGGGCGGTTGTGAACTCGCTCTTTTTTGTGACATGGTCATTGCTTCAGAAAAATCCGTAATTGGTCAGCCCGATATCACCTTAGGCAATTTTGCGCCCTTAGCCTTAGCAGCCTATCCTTTTTTTATAGCTCGCAAAAAAGTATATGAATTCCTCTTCACGGGAGAAAGTATTTCGGCGCAAGAGGCCAATCAAATTGGATTGGTTAACCGGGTCGTTCCGTCGAGTGAATTGAAAGCAGCTGAAGATGCGTTGGTGGGAAGTCTTTTAAAACTCAGCTCTGTTGCTATCAGAGCAAGTAAAATGGCTATGGCGGCCACTTTCAACGAGCCGTTTGAAAAAGCCTTGGACGCGATAGAGGGAATTTACCTCAACGAGCTTGCACCTTCTCATGATGGCTTAGAGGGGCTTGTCGCCTTTTTAGAAAAGAGAGAACCCGTTTGGAAAGAAGAATAAATATTATGCACAAAACAGAAATGCGGGTTCAATGGTATGATTGCGATCGTGAAAACATACTTTATTTTGGTAACTTTTTCAGATATGTCACTACGGCTGAGGAAGAATACATTCGATCCATAGGCTTAACTCACGACATTCTAAAAGAAAAATACAATATTGGTTTTGTTAGGGTTAAAGCGGAATGTATTTATAAGATGCCTGTTCTATATGGAGATTTGATTGAAATTCATTTAAGATCCAAAATTGAGAATTCTACTTTTTTGACTTATAGTTTTAAGTTTTATCGGAAAAACGAACAAGTGCTTTTAGCCGAAGGAATAGTAAAAACAGCTTGTACGATATTAGGAAATAACTTCAAACTTACAAAAATACCTAGTGAGATAGCGGTAAAATTTATGGGTGATATTATCACAAACCAGTAGGGGAACTCAATGTTAATCTCAAATGTTCAAAGATTTTCAACCAATGATGGCCCGGGTATAAGAACAACAGTTTTTCTGAAAGGCTGTCCTTTGAGATGTTCCTGGTGTCATAATATTGAAACTCAAAATTCCCATCAGGAGTTTTACTTTTTTAAGAATAAGTGCATGCGGTGCGGCCACTGTGCTGAAGTATGCCCTGAAGATGTTATCAGTCTTCCTGGACCAAACGGGGAATTCCCGGAACGAGACAGAAATAAATGTACCCTATGCATGAAATGTGTTGATGAATGCCCACACGGTGCATTGGAACTGGTCGGTAGAGAGTGGACGATCGATGAAATCATTCAAGAGGTTGAAGGGGATAGGCAGTTCTATGATAACTCCGGGGGGGGGATAACGGCATCGGGTGGTGAACCGCTTTTTTTTCCGGAATTTACTGCTGCGCTATTAAAAAGGGCGAAAGAGAAAGGAATTCATACATGTTTAGATACTTCTGGCTATGCCCCATGGAACGATTTTGAAAGAGTGCTGATTCATACGGATATGGTTCTTTTTGATCTAAAGTGTATGGACCCAAAGACTCACCTTAAAGTAACCGCTGTGTCAAACAAAATAATACTTCAAAATTTACATAAAATCAAAGAAATATTTGGTAGCACAAAGCGGGTAAGGTTGCGGCTGCCCATAATTCCAGGGGTGAACGATGATGCAGACTTTTTTGAATCGGTGGCCAATTTAGCCAGGGATCTTGAAGATACGGTGGAAGGTATTGATGTTTTGCCTTTTCATAATTGGGCTGAGGGCAAGTATGAACAGTTGGATAGGATTTATACTTTCGCAGGTACCAATTCAATGCTCAATGAGGACGTGTCGAATTTCGCAAGTATTTTAAAAAATTACGGCTTTGAAGTTACGGTTGGTGGATAAATCAATTGCTTAAGTTAGATTTTTTAGCTGTTTAGGATGGCTGATTTTTTTATACCAAAAGCGATTAAGAAATATTTATTTGACGGTTTGTTCCCGGACAGAATAGACGAGACTAAAAAAAAAGGGAATTACCACATTGTAACTTTTTTTTATTGACAAAGATTTTAAGAATGCTTAAATACAAATAGCAATGATAATTATTATTAGTAGTAGTGGTGGTGATGGTACTAATGATTTAAGGCACATGCACTAATTAAAATTTTGGGCGGAGTATTTCCATATTTCATTTTCATACCACGGTCAGGGTTAAATATAAAGATAAATTCTTATAATTTAAGGGAGGTAAAACAAATGGCAAAATACGGAAAAAGCAACCATTTTTTTCCAATTCCGGAAGATGCATATGATTATGAGCCGGGGAAAGGTGACTTCGTCGTACAGATGAAGGATGAAAAGGGCACATACTGGCATTTAAAACCTGTGTTTGCGGATCAGGAGATGAGCGAAGAGGATTTAAAACACTCAATTTGAAAGAACTCACGCAATCGGCACCTGAACGGCCATAACCAGGTTATTCAGCCGCCATTAGTGGCAAATGTAATATCAATCAACATCGACAGCACGGCAATAACCATACTTTTTTTTGGAGGATCAAAATGGGAAGCTTAATGGTACTTAATGAAATTAAAAGTGAATTGTGCTTGACTGCTCCTGATTTACCCTTGGGAAAAGCGTTGTGGGATAAAAAGCTTGAGGAAGAACCTGGTAGCACCCCGCGTACAAAGCACCTTTACAAACGTTGCCGCTGGGCACATACCGCCGGGGGAGTGTATATTCGGGAGGCATTAAAGACTTCTCTCGAAAGAGCTCAATTGTATACCGATGCGCATAAAGCCAATGCGGGAGAACTTCCCGTAACTATCAGGGCAAGGTGCCTTGAGCATTACTTGAAGAACTGTAGTATGTATATCCAGGACGATGAAATAATAGTCGGTGGCCACAATGCACGACCGGACACCCTGGAACTGTACCCAGAAGGTGGCGAGGCAAATGTTTTCGATTATCTAGAAGATGATTCTATCACGCCGGAGGAATTATACGATGATGGGGAAAAAATAGTAGAGTACTGGAAACAGTGGTCACTTTCATCCAGATGCGAGAGGTATCTTGATCAAGAATCATTGGATGCACTTAACTCGGGTGTGCTTGGGGAGCCTCCGGTATGGAAGCATTTCTATACCAGCACTTGTCCGCCTTACCAGAGTGTGCTTGAGGACGGACTAGAGAAGAGGATTAAATGGTGCGAGGACAATATTAAAGATGTCCGGGCCAAATTGACCCAATACCCGTGGACAGGCGACGAAAATGTAAAGCTTTTTTCGAAAATTGATATGTGGGAAGCAATGATTATCGTCGCTAAAGCGGTTATTGGCTGGGCTAGAAGATATAGCCGGCTGGCCAGGATCATAGCGGAAAACTTCGACCTGAAAGACAGTGTGGTAGGCGCTGAGCAGAGGAAAAAGGAGCTTCTGGAAATCTCTGAAATTTGCTACCGGGTGCCCGCCAAACCGGCTAGCGGCTTTAAAGATGCCATGCAGTCAAAGTGGTTCTGCTTCGAGGTGGGCCAGAATATCGAGCGGTACTGTTCCGGCTACTCTCACCTCGAAGACGATCTGATGTGGCCTTACTACAAGATGAGCGTTATCGACAAGACCGGCCAGCCGATGGCCCGGGAAGAGGCAATCGAGCTTCTCGAGTGTGAGCGCCTCAAGATTTGTGAGCGTGGTGTGACAAAGGGAAGGTGGATGCGGGCCATTCACCCCGGGATCAATGATCTCCATATCGTTACCATAGGGGGGCTGGATGAAAACGGCAATGATTTGTGCAACGATCTAACTGACGCCATCCTAGAGGCAAGCCTGAACATCCATACCAACGAGCCCTCCATAGCCTTCAGGTACTCCCCGAAGATTAACGAGAAGACGAGGCGGCTTGTCTATGAATGTGTCGCCCAAGGTTTTGGCTTCCCCTCAATAAAGCATGACGAGAAAAATACAAAGCAGAGTATTGAATCCCAGGGCTGGCCGCCCGAGGTGGCATCACGTTGGGCACTGGTCCTCTGCATGGCGCCTGGGGTTACCGGAAGAAGGTCGACACAACACTCGAGAAATGAAGGGGGCGGCGGCGTAGACGGCCCGGCGATGAGTACGTTGGCGTTGAGTGATGGTTTTGATCCCTGGTTTAGCCAAAAGCAGGTGGGTGCCCATACCGGGGATGCCTCTAAATTCACCTGGGAGGATCTAAAAAGAGCAGTTGAGACACAGATAAAGCATGCCTCACAGATTGAGACGCTGAACAAGGAGATCACCAGCTATGCAGAGGGAAAGTGGCTGGAGAGCCCTTTTATAGCGGTGATGGATGACTGGTGCGTCGAAGAAGGTGTGGGATCTTTTGAGCGTCATAACAAACCTTACACCAACACCTGGACCAGTTTTTATCCTGGGATAAACTGTGTGCCCGATGACCTTACCGCTATTAAATACTGGGTGTTTGATAAGCAAAAATACACGATGGGGCAACTCCTCGAAGCGCTCAAGGCAAACTGGGAGGGTTTTGATGAGATGAGGAAAGACTTCGTCAATGCGCCTAAATTTGGTAATGATGACGATTACGCCGACGATATAGCTAAATGGGTTTTCGAAAAATCAGTTGAACTCTGGAAGCAACATAAAATGGTGGGTTGGAAAGGCGGTATTTCTCTGATCTCGCAATCGGTGTCCTCCTTCGCCACACTTGGCACCCTCATAGGCGCACAACCATTCGGTCGTCGTCATGGTGAGTCCCTGCACGATGGCGGCGTCTCGCCATACATGGGGATGGATAAAAAAGGTCCGACGGCGGTGCTGAAAAGCGTGGCAAAACTGCCCCACAGCGCGATGAAGGGCAATCAACTCAATCAGCGTTTACCGGTGGGCCTGATGAGGGAGTCCGAGAAGGGATTTGATGTCTGGACTGCCTACATGAAAACCTGGCATGACTTGGGTATCGACCACGTTCAATTTAATGTCGTGAATACCGAGGACATGCTTGCCGCCCAAAAAGAGCCGGAGGATTGGGATCATTTGATCGTGAGGATAGCCGGCTACAGCGCCAGATTTACCTCCTTGACCCAGATGTGCCAGGACTCGGTCATCGGGCGAACGGAACAAGGCTTTTAGCCGATAAAAAACAGTGAATTCGCTGTCTCTTAAAGTTGCAGGGCGTTACCTGTGGCAGCGTCCTGCAACACATCGGATGGTACCATTCCGAATGGCAATAGATTTCAACTAAGCGGTTATGTAATTTTCAGGTTGAAAAATAAGAGGAGGTGATCGTATGCCAAAGTGTAAAACATGTCGTTATGCAAGAATTGGGCTCGTTGACCCGATGGACGGGTATTGTATATTTGGAGTAAAAGAAATCGATTCAGATTCGGCGACAATCAGCGTTAAATCAATGGCTGTGCCGGGCAAGCGGATTAACCTGCGTGATGAGGCATGTGAGCATTTCGAAAAGAAAGGATCCCATGCGGATTTCATAAAAGAATCTAACTGACCTTATATAACTAGTGTCGATCCAGAAATACCGTATTCAAGTTCTCTTCTCGGACCAAAAATTGAGTGCTGTTGATTCCCACGATGAACGGAAGACAATTTTCGGATTAAATTGAAGGGGTTTCGAAGTTTTCAAATTTTCTGGAACTTTGTTTATGCCCACCGGTTTTCAACGACTTTCCACCGTTGGTCGGACCTCTATTAGGGTGCGCTACGCGCTCCAATTTTATGGGTTTTTCAAGGCATGGGCAGGAAGGCTTGAATAAAATGAGGGGAGCAGCATTTCTGATTTGCTACTCCCCTCTGGGCATTTTATTCAATGCCTCCTGCACCCGGCTATCCCTTGACAGGTTGCTCCCCAGCAGAGCCTGGCTCCGTTTCACCGGGCAAAACGTATTGAATCGGATTAAAACTTCATCTTTTTTTGCTGGCTTACCACAGACAACTCATCCGTTAATCGGTTGAGCACATTTAAAATGGCGGCCAATACAAGCGCCTCCAGTTTTTGGCGGATATCTTCGGCGGTCGGATGGGATTGCATATCGACTCCTTTCCTAAAAGATTTCGGATGCGGCAAGCCGCACATGTTCCGCGTTGACAGTTTTTTCATGACCCATTGCCGCGGCAACCAGGGCACCACGAGCCAGGTGATTGGCTTTCCTGAAGATGCCGCCCGATCCTTGGTGGATCGCCGTGATCGCATTACCTTCGAACAGCATCCGGTCGATTCCGGCAATGGTCAGATGATGTTGAAGATAGGTTTGCATCTGTTCTTTTTTGGAACCGATGAAATGGCTTTTGGCCACCACCCGCGATGCCAGAGGAAGACAACCCGGATATCGCAGGTTGTCGATCAAATGCGTCTGGCCAGCCAAAACCATGGGCAAATAAGGCTTCGAGTCCATTTCGAACTGACACAGCGTATGCAACTCCACGAAGACTTCCAGACGGAGCAAAGAGGCTTCATCGATGACCAGAACGACATTTTGTTTTTTCCCGTGGATCAATTCCAATACTTCCCGTTTGATTCGATCGGTCATGGCCGCACGGGAGGTCCCGGCAGGTTTCATTCCCAGTTCTCCCATGATCAGGCGGTACAGTTCCAGGATGGAACCGGATGTGGCGGTAACATAGACGAGTTTGTACTCGGAAGGATGCAGACCGTTTACCAGATAACGGATGGCCGTGGATTTACCGGAGCCGATCTCACCGGTGATCAGATAAATCGCCCCTAAACCCAAACTGTAATCGAAACGGTTCTTCGCTGCCGCCAGTTGATCCGTTTCAAGAATATCCGTCACCGCGATATCCGCCGTGAAGGGCTCTTTCTCAAAACCGAAGAACGGCAGATACGGCGTATTCATTTCCATAGACCGCCTCCCTGATAATCCGTCTTGTGGGCCGGTTCGAGTTGGGTATTGATGTTCTTGTCCCGCTTTACCCGGCAGTTGACATGCAGATCCACGGGAACCAACAATCCGTGGGACTTCCGATTGAAAAACACCTCAGCCGTTTTCGGTTCGTTTTCATGGTACAAAATCAGCGCCCGTTTGCCGATCAGCGCCACCGGAGCTTCAAACAGGTTGCCGTTGAGTGTGACGGTTCGATCCTTTGCAACGGTTCGGTATACGGCGGTGCGGAAGTGGTCTTTCAGGTTCTTCGGTGCCGTTCGGATGCAGGCAAGGTTTTTGCTGAACCGGTCAAAGGGCGTCATGCCGGTGGCGCTGTGAATGCGTTGGTGATAGACTGTATCCAGCCAATGGCTAAACGACTGGTTCAGTCGTTCCAGGGAGGAAAGATCCGCGGCAGGCAAAAATCCACCGCGAACGGTTTTGAAAAATCTCTCAATTTTGCCCTTCCCTTGGGGCTTGTACGGCCTTGCATGAATGAGGGCGATGGCCAGTGATGCACAGGTAAATTCAAGTTTGCGGCTGCGATAGGCAGCGCCGTTGTCCACGTACAGTTTTCTCGGCAATCCTCGTTTGGAAAGTGCTTTTTCGAAAGCATCCATGAAACTGGCCAGATTCTCCGACAGGTAGAACCCGCCGTAAACGATCAATCGGGAATGATCGTCGATAAAAGCGATCAAATAGCTTTTTCGCATTTTCCGATCGACCACCACCTTGGGTCCGTGCATCACATCGCTTTGCCAGATGTCGTTGACCAACTCGGCTTCATACTTTCTTCGATCCTCCGGTTTGGGGGATTGATCCATCAACCCGTGTCGGTGAAACAGCCGATAGAGGGTGGAAAGGCCAAAGCTTGCAGGAACAATTGTCTGGCGTTTGAGACTTTCCAAAAGCATCGGGACCGGCGTTGCCATCTGGCTTTGTCTAGTGGCAAGGACGATGTTGACTGTTTCCTCGTCCAAGTTTCGGGATTTGCCCTGATCGCCTCTTTTCCCGGGATACAGCGATTCGATACGGCCGTTGCTTTTTTGGTAACGCCGAATCCAGCGATAAATCGTATTTTCGCTGATCCGTGTTCGGCTGGAATAGGGAATGACCCATTTGCGCTCGCACTTCTCCCTCAACAGTCGCCGTTTCTCGCTTCTGGTCAGGTTCGTCGTGCCGACAAACTCGTGAATCACCCCAAACCGGAAAACAGCGACGGTCTCATCCTTTTCTTGTGTCATACAAACCTCCTTTTTTGTGTTTCCCCTGGCTTAAACCATTTCTCACGATACGGGGAGCGCACTGTTCGGTAGGTTTGTCGATGATGGAAAGAACTCCGGATTAGATGGTCCGACTGACAGGTGTCCGGCCCATATTCATGAATAGGGAAAAGGCGGCAAGCAAATCGGTCCCGATCCCAAAACAGGCCAGGGCTTTTCGTTTTAGTGCGGCCAGCCAATGGCGCTGCCGGGATGCAGACAACTTCGTGTTCCATCTGCCGCTGGATAGGCGTTGCTTCAGGCAATCGCAAATTGTTAAGATCGGCACCTGAAAACGATTAAAGTAACCTTCGGGCTTCATTTTAATAATGCAATTACAGTCCGGGCAACGGTATCTTCGAAGCCACACCCCAAAAGCAAACCCATCAAAGTAGGCGAGTACGAAACCGTGTCCCCATATTCGAGTTGAACCACACCTGGGGCATCCGCGAGGTGTTGGCCAACAAAAATTGCGTCCCTGTTCATCAATATCCTTGAGTTTTACACAAACGGAAAGTATCATCGGACCATTCTTTGTTGGGGTCGATAATACGACCCGGTTTTTTGGGGTGCTCCGGTCTGCCAACCGCCACCCCTTTTCTTTATCCATAAAAAAAGCCCCCTTGCCGGAGGCTCATCTAATTCGAAAATTCTTTTCCGTTTGTCAACGATTGTGAAAATTTAGCCGTTTACCCCACACTCAATCGCGGCAACCTACAGTTGGAACAGATACTGGTAACAGGCGTCCGGATCGGAGAACCTGGCATCGAACTCGATTTCGGATCTTGGGAAATCTTCGGTGATGGTGAAGTCTGTCATGGCGGCCTCCTTTTTCTTTGGTTTTGAGGCCATCATAACGCAGACGTGTGACAGATCATCGCCACAGCCATCCTCGACCGGCTGCTTCACCATTGCCGGGTGATAAACATCAAGGGCCACAGCTACCGGCTCCGGGGTCACACGTTTTCAAAGAGCGATTTTGCCACCGCCGGATTTTCCGGGCTGGTAGCCGAGAATGGGAAAAAGGAGGTTCAATGAACCCCAGGGTGGTACAATTTTATTTTCCCATTTCTGGTACACTTTTCATTCCCATTGACAAACGCGGCTTTAGCAAGGATCACCGACCCGATTTGGCTCAAATGGTGGTCGGCGCGGTATTGGATGACAAGGGCCAACCCATCTGTTGCGAGATGTGGCCGGGCAATACCGCCGATGTCAAGACCTTGTTGCCGATCGTGGAGCGATTGAAGACGCGGTTTAAGATTGCGCGGATCTGCATCGTTGCCGATCGGGGCATGATCAGCAAAGACACGCTGGAGCAACTCGAATCTGAAGACAGCCCGATTGCCTACATCCTCGGTGCCCGTATGCGCAAGGTCAAGCAGATCCGGGACCGTGTCCTGTCCCAGCCAGGCCGGTACAGGCAGGTATACCCTGAAACCAGTGACCGGAGCAAACCGGCTCCGCTGAAGGTCAAGCAAGTCGAGTTAGACGGCTGCCGGTACATCGTATGTGTCAATCCCAGTCAGCAGCGCAAAGATGCCGCTGATCGTGAGGCTATCGTTCTGGCACTGACCGAGCAACTCAAAAAGGGTCCCAAAAGTCTTGTGGGCAACAAGGGATTTCGCAAATACGTGAAGATCGAAAAAGGCAGCACCAGCATTGACGAAAACCGAATCAAGTATGAATCGCGCTTTGACGGGAAATGGGTGCTTAGAACCAACACGGGTCTTTCTGCCGACCAGGTGGCGCTGAAGTACAAAGAACTGTGGCGGGTAGAAAAAGTCTTCCGCGACGTCAAGTCGTTGCTTACGACCCGTCCGATCTTCCACCAGAAAGACCGGACGATCCGAGGCCATGTCTTTTGCAGCTTCCTGGCACTGGTCCTTCGCAAAGAGCTTGATCGGCGTCTGTCGAAAGCGGGCCACCGTTTTGAGTGGGCCGAGATCAAGCAGGACTTGAAAGCCCTGCAACGGGTAACCATCGAAGAGGACGGCAGGCGCTTATCGATCAGGAGCCAAAGCAAGGGCGTATGCGGTAAGATCTTCCAGGCAGTTGGCGTGGCAATACCGCCGACGATACAGGACGCGTAAGCCGCGCTCGAAATCTAAAAAGGTAGTGCCAAGAACATTTTTGGGTGTTGTAGTGCGTTGAAATAAATAGATATTTAAAAATCGACTGTCAAACTTGAGTTAAGTTTTAAAATCACCTGCCGATAAGAAGGTCATAGCTGTCAGGAAATAACAAAGGCGCCGGCCGGTCCAACACTCAATCCTACAACTGATCTGTAAGAACTGACCTGTAAAAAAGGAGGAAGCTAAAGTGGTTGTAAGTATTCAGAACCTTAAAATCAAAACAAAGTTTTTGGTTCTTGGCGGAATCGCCCTGACAATGTCCCTTGTTTCGATCTTCGGCATGCTGGAGATTGCCAAAACAACGCATCTTCAAAAGCTTGAGCGGGATCATATCGAGGACGCAATTTATCTTGAATGGAAAACCTCGGCATGTTTCAGGTCGTTAAATGACCATCCGGGCGAAAGGGACGCAAATACGGCAACATATGTTACCAAAGAATCTGATATCGTAGGTGAAATGGGGATGATTCAGTTAGTCCTTGAGATTAAAAAGGCGCCTATTGCAGTTTATGATGCTGTAAATTCAATGGAAATTATACTTTTTAAACTTCTGGGTTTCGGGGAAACCTTCGAGGTATTGGACAAGGATTTAAAAGACGCTGAGAACGCTGAGAAAATATTGAGGCAATACGTAAATAACGAGATAACCGACCGGCAACTCATCAAACGCTTTTCAGCCGAAGTTGATAAAATAAAAGACAACAGCGCCAGGTTTTCCAATACTATGCAGAGCATCGCCGGCTTTATAAAACGGATAATGCTTTTCCTCACAACGGTTACCGCTTTCGCCATGCTTGGCTCGATGTTTCTGGTTGCGAAAATGATTACCACGCCGATCCTGAAGATAACGGATACGGCAAAGCAACTATCCGAAGGCGATTTGACCAAAAGAACGGATATAAAAACAAAAGATGAGCTTGGAGAGTTGTCGTCATCCTTTGATATCATGGTGGCAAACACAAAAAAGGTGATCGAGGGTATTCTATCAAAATCCGGGATCCTGAATGATTCGTCCGGGTCTCTTTCGTCTCTTTCCGAACATATGACAAAAAGTTCCGCAGATAGCTCCGGCAAGGCGAACTCTGTTGCGGCGGCTGCCGAAGAGATGAGCGCCAACATGAACTCGGTGTCTGCGGCAACCGAGCAGGCTTCAACCAATGTTACCATGGTTGCAACAGCCATGGAAGAGATGTCTGCCACCATCAACGAGATCGCTCAAAACACCGAAAAAGCCAGCGGCATAACCGGCAAGGCCGTCACACAGGCCCAGAGTACGTCCGATAAAGTTAATGAGCTTGGACAGGCTGCCAATCAAATCGGCAAGGTAACGGAGACCATTACCGAAATCTCCGAGCAGACCAATCTGCTGGCCTTAAATGCAACCATTGAGGCGGCACGTGCCGGAGAGGCCGGCAAAGGCTTTGCGGTGGTGGCGAATGAGATTAAAGAACTCGCCAAACAGACAGCCGAAGCCACCCAGGAAATCAAAAACCGGATCGAAGGCATCCAGGGCACAACCGCCGGTACGGTGACGGAGATCGAACATATATCCAGAGTCATCAGCGAGATCAACGAGATCGTTGTCACCATCGCAACGGCGGTTGAAGAGCAGTCCGTGACAGGCAAGGATATTGCGGAAAACGTGGCCCAGGCCTCCCAGGGAATACAGGAAGCTACCGAGAATGTCGCCCAGAGTTCAACCGTCTCCGGAGAGATCGCCGGTGATATATCGGAGGTCAACCAGACGGCAGGCGAGATATCGAACAGCAGTTCCCAGGTGAATATGAGCGCGCAGGAGTTAATGAACCTTTCAGCCGAGTTGAAAGAGATGGTGAGTCAATTTAAGGTGTAGGTATCCTTAAATTCATCATACCGGCATGGTTTCAACGCCCGTTATCAACTATAGAGGAACATCATGAAAAGATCGGCAATAGCGACAACACTGTTTATACCTAAAATACGCGATTTTCACAAAAAAAGAGTCCTCTAAAATTGGATAATGTGTTATAATACTTGTTAAAAACCACCATGTTTACAACAAGCGTAAACACACCCAATAGGTAAAGGACTCTATGAGTAAGCATAGCAAAAACTACCGACAAAGTGAACTCAAAATCCAACGCATCGAAACGACGTCCGACCGGTTGACCGGAAGAGCCGGGCTGGCCCTGTTCGTGGCGTATATGCACGGCATTCAGGTTTTTGGCTGGTTCGACCGCTGGTTTGGATCCATCCGCAAGAACCGAAAAGGCCTTGCCATTACAGAACTTTTCAAACAAGTGCTCTGCTTTTTCGCCGATGGGACCAGTCGGCGCCTGGCATATTTCGACCAGATTTCTCGCGATGAGGGCTATGCCGGCAGCATAGAGACGCCAACTGAAGACATGGCCTCTTCTCATCAAATCAAACGTTTTTTCAAAGCATTCGCCTGGACTCGCGTGTTTTTGTTCCGGCGCCTTTTGCAGGCCCTTTTCATCTGGCGTCTGCGGATTACGCAACCCGATGTGATCGAATTGGGTATCGATACGATGGTCATGGACAATGACGATGCAAAATGCCGGCACGGCGTGAAGCCCACCTACAAGAAGAAAAAGGGCTTTCAGCCCCTGCAGATGAATTGGGGGCGTTTGATTGTCGATGCGGCGTTTCGCAGCGGGGATAAACATTCCAATCACGGTGATGCCGTGCAGAATATGATCCGGCACATGGTTCTTAAAATCAGATGCGACTACCGTGGGGATGTGCCGATTATCATCCGCATGGACAGCGGGTTTTTCGACCAGAAAATCTTCGAGCTTTGCGAAAGGCTTCATGTCGGTTATGTCTGCGGCGGCAAAGTGTATAAAGACATCAAGCAAATGGCGGACAACTGGGATGCGTCCAAATGGAAACGATTCGAATCCGGCAAGAAGAAAGCCTGGAAATATGCCGAATTCGGTATCCGGCAAGGCAACTGGAAACGGTTCCGCCGCGCGATTTTTTGTCGGTTGATGCACGATGACAGCAAACAGCTTTACCTTCCGGGATTTCGGCCTGACACCATCATCGTCACCAACATCGGCCAAGGCCAGGCGATCGACAGTATGCTGGAAAAAGCAGGAGCGGTGGAATATCTGACCACCAACGGCCTTGTCGCCTGCTATCATGAACGCGGCAGAGACGAATTGGCTAACCGAGCGTTGAAGGATTTTGGTCACGAACAACTGCCTTTCAAGCGATTCGCTCCCAATGCAGCCTGGTATTATACGATGCTTGTCGGTCATTTTCTGCTTGAATCGTTTAAAGAAGATGTCAGTGCGCCGGTATTATCGATTGGTTCCTATGCCTCCACGGTGCGCAGACGGCTGATCGATATCGCCGGAAAGATTGTCTCCCACAGCGGGGAAACGATTTTGAAGGTATCCAAGGCCTGTGTGGAAAGCCTCCGCTTGCCGGAGTTGTTCGAACGGTGCCGCACAGCGCCGGTTATCGAATAACCGGTAAGGAAAACGAGACTCTGAGTAAAACTGGTGGAGAGGTGTGCCCTAAAACAGGCTTATTTGCGCATATACCCACAATCAATCCGATCAGGATAGCTTGTCCGGGAAAATAGTCTCAAATTCTCAGACGATCTCAATTTCTCTACCATGTTTTACCCGGATACTTCTGTTCAATACCAAAATCGCCTCGTTTAGGTATTACAGACATCGATGTTTTAGAACAAGAGTTAGACGATACAATAAAAATCGGTTATGCCTGTGAAAATCAAGAACTCAGAAAAGGGATTTGCCGGGTGGTGGCTCCGATATTTGATCACACTGCCAAGTTGGCTGGTGGGATAGGGGTGGCAGCTCCGGCATTTAGAATAGGGGTAGAAGATTTTCCGAAAATAGGAGAACTTGTCAAAAGCATTGCCATATCGAACGCCTAGAAAAAGATAGGCATGTGAACAACAAACCTCACGGCGCACAAATCATATCATTTGCCGCAGCCTCCATCACCTGCATATGGGATACCGCATTTGGAAACTCATTCAGGCAGGCGCAATTCTGAACAATGGTTTCCCCTGATTCAATCGGACATGCCTGGTCCGCACCGCATGATTTATAAACCACCTGAACGCTATCCACCGAGTTCTGATAGTCCCAGGTATTCGCATCGGTACCGGCCTGGGTGTTGGCGGATCGCTTTCGG
Source organism: Desulfosarcina ovata subsp. ovata (assembly GCF_009689005.1). NCBI lineage: Bacteria > Pseudomonadati > Thermodesulfobacteriota > Desulfobacteria > Desulfobacterales > Desulfosarcinaceae > Desulfosarcina > Desulfosarcina ovata. The sequence continues at coordinate 1,496,855 of NZ_AP021879.1, forward strand.
ACCTTGCAGGCCATCTCACAGGCCGAATAGGCGGGGATTTCCGGCAGGCCGGCGCTTTGCGGCGTGGTTGCACCGGTTGCGGGATCATACTCATCATAGGAGATGAGGTTGCCGGTCTTTTCCACCGAACCGGAAACAACATTTGCGGCATCAATCGGTTCATCCGTAGGAAAGACAACACCCGTATCGCAAAGGTATTTTCGCCGGATGTTCCACCACAGATCCGGGCCGGACGCCAGCAGGTAGTTCATGCCGCCAGTCTCGTATGAGATGGCATTGCCGGTTGCCGTCGCCGCAAAGGAAAGCCCGGCATCGCTGTCCGTTACATATACCGGCGGGAAGATCGGGGACAACCCGGTTGCAGTTCCGTCGCTTACCGTGAGCACACAGTTTTTGTTTTCATAATCGCACAATTGCTCCCGGTCTAGAACGCAGCCGGACAGATCCAATGAACCGCAGGTATCATGGGTTGAAAGGACCAGCGTTTCCGAGGATGCAATCGATACCGCATGCGAGATGCTGCAGGATTTTTCCTGCCTGGGATTCAACCGTGCATCATAGGCCCTGCCGAGCTGACTGTAGGGGCTCGCCGGATCGGCCTGTTGGGCCAGGACCTGCTCGGTGATGGGCAGCGATCCGCCTTGGGGATTGTAATATTGCTCGGGGTGTTGCGAACCGGAAAAATAGATCTGCGCACTGCCCTGATTGATGCCGGCGTCGGATGCGCGTTGACCGTAGTACCTGATCGATTCCGCATCGGAGGATACCTTTGTAACCACAACGTCCGGATTGCTTTTTTGGATGGTGCCGACAATGCCGCCGCCGAGGTCTTTGAGCATATTGGCCGCATTGGCCCACACCAGATCACCGCCGCAGCCGGCGTTGACACAATAGCAGCCGGCCAGATCGGCGATGCCATCGACTTCACTCAAATAGACGGATGAATCCGGGTTGGCCTGCCACCGATAAAATCGGCAGTTGTACCAGGTGCCGGGAGAGCAGGATATAATGCCGTTGGCACACACGCCGGACGCAATAACCGGGGGCGTGTAGGATGCATCCATGGCATCGTCAAAATCCGTATCCTGTCTGACGGTCAAGGTTCCGATATCACGGGCCGGTCCCGGCTGGATCAGGACCTCGAGAAACGCATCGGATGACGTCTCTGTCAACTGCGCTTTAAAATCCTGCGGCCCCGGGTCATCCGGGTCCGCATATGTGGATTGGAAGGTGGTCAACGAACCGGTGTCCGATGTCATGGGAACCTGAATGCGGCTGTTGATCCGGTCGGCACCGCCGATCTCCGACAAAATGGATCGGGCTGAAGACGTTCCGGCGGAATACCCCTCATCGTATTCGGCTGCCGATGCGGGAGAAGAGATCAACAAAGCCAGTATGGTGATGACGATTGGATGCATATCAATGATTCCTATTTGGTTTGTTCAGACGATATGAATCTCAGCGGATCGTGGCCGCTCTGCCTCTCGAACTCGTACAATGCCCATTGCTCCGGAGAAGTTTTGCCCTGCATGTATCGGATGGAGCGATACAGCCGTTTTTTCAGATCGCTCATGGAGATGACACCGGAGGAGATGGGCAGATGATCCCGGCTCCCTTTGTTTACCAGGATAATCGATGGGGTTTGCCCGATGCCGAATTGGGCCGCGAAATTCGGATTGTCGGCTATGTCGACCGATCGCACCGGCCAATGGTACTGGTTTTCAAAAAAGGAGAGGATTGAAAGCTGGGCATCGCAAAACCCGCAATCCTTCCGGCTGAACATGATCAAGCCAAACTCGTTCTGCGCCTCAAGAAAGACCTGGTCGTATTCCTTTTCCTGCATACCGGTAAGGGCAACACGTCCCGGAGCGGTGATCGGATAGACATCTTCGGTGGAATATTGCGGATTTTTCTGGCCCACAAAATTGACCACCGATGCAAAGGCCACCGATTTTCTGCGGGCCACATCCTGAATTTTCAAATATTGCCCGACATTTTTTTCCGTCGGAAATTGAACGGCGGCCTTGGTGACCCGGCTCAAATGTTTCTGAAATTCATCCGGGTGCATGTTCCACAATTGATCATATGAATACTCGGGGATCGTCGGCCCGCGCGTTGTCTCCTCATCCGGCGGCTGCTTTTCTTCGGCAAACGCTTCGTACCAATACCAGCCGCGTTTTTGATCCCTGTAGGACAGATCGGCCGCAACCGCAAAGGCAACTGAAAACACCACTGCGACGAACCATATGCCCATTTTGATAGTAATAACCGGCCGGATCATTCTCACCTCTTCTTGAACCATGAGCGTTTAAAACAGGGGGATGGCAATCGCCTTGACATCCGCTTTATCCAAAAAGCCGATATACCTCGAATCGAAACTGTCCGGGCACGAACCGATGGCAAAGAACTTTCCCTGGGGAACGATTCCATCATACCGGAAATTTTCCACAGGCGCGCCTTTCCTGGAGTGGGTTTTGGCATGGCCGAGGTAATTATCGCCGCAGTAGTAATATCCATGGTCCGTGACTGAAAGATGCTCTCCCTCGTTGCATCCGATCTGCTTGACCACGGTGCAGGGTTTGCAGTTGTCCACGATTGTCGAGTAGATCGAAATGATGACATGGCGCCCGGTCGCAAGATCCTTTTGTTGGAAACGATCCTTGTAAAAAAAGAAACGGTGCGCCAAGGAACGGGTCTTTGAAAATGCGATATGCCGGGGAACCGCCATCCCCACATAGGTCAACACCAGGATCCCGACCCACAGACAGATGAAAAAAACGGTTACCTCTTTCGATCCCTGGGGCGGTTTCGCCTGCCCGAACAGTCTATGGCGCAATGATTTTAACATTTTTTGAAAGCACCACATCGGAAGTCAACACAACGCTGTTGGCCGGCTGCTGCCGGATCAGCCCCATCGCCTGCTCGATCCGCTGCTCCAATTGCTTGGGGGTGATTTTCCGGTTCAGATAGTCTGCGCGTGCCTGCCGCATGAAGGTGGCGGTGTCGGCGGCGACAATCCTGACCGCAAACCAATGGTGATAGATTGCCACGGCGGCAGCGGAACTGGAGATGGAAACCATGGCGCATACAGCTATCAACAACAATCTATTGCGCATAGAAATCCTCCCGAAGTGTCTGCACGGCCTTTTTGATCCGAGGGCTTCCGGTCTCGTCGAATATCCGCTCCAGAGAGTATTCCAGGGAGGCGTCGCCATAAACCACAACGGCATCGATTTCTTGAGAAAGATTGCCTTCCAACGCCATGCTTTGCCGGGCATCGATCATTTTAACGTTTCTGACATATGCAACGGCCGGAACCTGCTGGATGCCGAATCGGCTGAAGAGCAACGGATCGATCTGGATATTTGCATCATACACATTGCACGGCTTGCCTTCGCTCAGGCGACAGTCTCTATCCCTGACCATCAGCTGTTCCAGAAAATCAAGGGTGGGGCGGACAGTTTGCATGCCGTCCACAAACCCGTTTAACACCATCACCACATTCGGATCGTCCAGGGCATCGATATTCTTCACATAGGTTCTCAGGACAGACAGCGGCATGGAAGAGGAGATAAAAAGAATCAGTCTTTCCGTGGCCGGCCATCCATCCGGACAGATTTTCCCGTCGGTCGCCGCTGCCGGCGGCTGCGAAGAAAACGGCCCGAAAAGCGAATTCTCGATGCGGTCTTTTTCAGCGGCGATCTTCTCTTGAAACGCCTGGGATTGAAATTCTTCAAAAGCCTTTCCGGCGGCGCTTTGCCCCTCCCGGTTGGTTTGTTCGGGCAACGCTATCTGTTCCTGGTATTGTTTTGCCCGGTCGATGGCGTCGTTCACCAGATCCACGGTGTTATCCGTTGCGCCTGTCGTTTCCGGCAGACAGATGAACGCGCAAAAAACCATGCTCAGCAGCGCGTTCGACAATTTCATGGCGTTAAAATGCACAGCACACCCTTTTTCTGAAGTTGACAAACAGGAAGTTGTCACCGCCGGGCACAAAAGGCGGATTTTTCATGGTGCTCCACAAAAGACCGGTCCGGCCGATGGGCATGCATCCGGAAGCCCTGACCGGCTTGGCCAATTGCAGGCGGTAGTTCCATTTTACCCAGATCGGGGTGGGGACCGCCGCGCAAATGTAGACGCCGGGATCGAGGATAAGCCCCTGCCTGGCCAGTTTATAGATCATCCGGGCGGCCAGTGCGGCCTGGGACTGAATATAGTTGGATTGATTGATCAGGCCGGCCAGGGGATAGACCGATCCATAGGATCCGATGCACCAGAACAGCGCCGGTTGCGGCAATCCCATATTGCTGCTGACACTGTCGGCCACGCATGAGAACTGGGCCACGGTATTGGCGAACAGCAAGGCTTCGGGCTGGATGAAAAACGCCAGTTCATCGTCGTTCCATAACGGATCGAACTCGGTCATATAGGCGATGTCGAACCCGCCCTTTTCCACGCAGGTCAAATCGGTGAGAAGCTCCATGATGGACCATGCGGGAAATATCATGTAGTGGGCCTGGGCAAAGGTATTGGCCGACTCCTGGTTACCGCCCTCTTCGTCGTTAGCCCCGGAGAGCAAGCCGGCAGTGCCCGTCTCACCGTAGATGCTCTGGCCGATGGATGGGAAACAGAACGGGTCCTTGACCGTCTCGATCAGCCGGGCCGGTTCCCAGAAGGAAAGGGAGATCCCGACCCTTTGGAAAACCGGCGGCGGAAAGGGGCAGACGCATATGGGCGTCGACGCCGCATCCGGCGGATCGGCCAATCCGCTGGTCATCCCCGTTCCAATGGACATCCCGGCAATCTTGATGGGGAAAATACATTCCCAGCACACATCGGAGATCGGGTTCATGAAGCTTCCGCCGCATAGTGCGTGGGCCGTGCATGGCATGGTCAAAACAATCAAAAGCAGGCCAATGCATCTATTTCTTCTTTGGTGCAATCGCAATTTCCCTCACCTCCATCTTGCCGCCCTTTTGCCGGATCACCGCAGGCACGGCCTGAAGCTGCAACCGTTTCGCGATGGCGGGCATGACAAAAAACACATGCCGGTCGATCCGGGAGCTGACATCGAGATAGATCCCGTCGGTGATGAGCAGTCTTGTGTTCGGATCGGCGGCATGGCCCGAGCTTTCCAGCCAGTCGACCTGCTCGGGATCACTGGCGTCCACCACGACGATGGTTCTGGGGTAGTCGATGTAATCCAGGGGATTGAACGTGTAGCCTGCCGGATACAGGATGCCGCCTCTGCCGTTGGGGATATCGAAATCGAGGGTGTAGGTCATATCGACCAGGAAAGTCCGGTCAACGCGTGCTCTGGCAAGCCTGGGAAGCCCCTCGGGTCTGTAGTTTCTCAATTTTCTCAGGTTCTCCGGCGACTGCAGGATGCCTTGCCAGTCGATGCCGGCAGCTTTGTTCCGGATTTCGACAAGGGCGTCCAACTCCACGACGGGGTAGGTTTTTCCCATGATGCCAAGATTCCTGATTCCGGCGGTTGCCTGGGAAGCGGCGCATGCGACGATGACTGCGGCGATTGCGATTTTGGCACGCATGCCCATGGCGACGCTTCGATAGGATAATGGTTTGGCTGCCTTCAATTGCCGATCCTGTCATAGAAATCCGTAACGCCCTGCTGCAGGTTCTCTTGGATTTCTGTCTGGGATTTGGTTTCGATATCGCCGTGCCATTCGGACAGATCGATTTGAGAAAAATCCAGCACCTGGAACTCCTCGGGGGTGAGTCCTCTGCAGTTGGGTCTGGACGATCTTCCCCAGCCATTAAAGGTTGACAGCTGCGCCCGCCCCTGCTCCTGGACGATTCTTGCCAGCTTGCTGTTGAAACAGCAGTACGATTTGGATTCTTCCACACAAATGTCGGTAAACCCCAGGCTGATCTCTTTTGAGCAGTATTGCCCCACATAATGGCACAGGCCCTCGCCTTTCAGCCGGGCAAGGGTTATTTCCTTTTCCTTGCACTGCGCCATGCCGAACAGGTAATCCTCACCCCGGCAGCAATCGTCGAATGCGATGGTGGCGCCCCAGGTCCGGCATCTTCGATCCTTGCCGGTGAAAATATAGATCTGCCCCATACATATATTTTCGTCGCTGACGGGGCCGTTGTCCTGAATGTCGTCTTCACCCTGGGCCGATCCCAGGTTGGTGATGATATCCCATGATATCGCGCACGACATTTCACTGCAGAACGTTTCTCCATTGAACTGCTTACACGCAAACGCGTTGCCGTATGGGCAGGTTTCTTCGATGCAGGCATCGGCGCCTTGGTCGTAGGCGCCGTTCGTGCACGTCGGATCGGCGCTGCAGACGTTGTTCCGGATGGTCAGGCTTCCGGGACAAAAGACCGCGCAGTCAGCGTTTGGAGAACAATCGCCGCTGCATTCGGCAAGGCTTTGATAGATGGCGCCGGACCCGGCGCACCGATACCGGACCGGATGCTCGCATTGGTCGGACACGGCGTTCAGCACACTTTCCCCCGGGCAGACCGCGGCGGTCACCGTTTCCGTGCACGGGATGTTGTCCAGCATGCAAAGATCGCCCTGGGGGGTTGTCACGCATTGCCCGAATTCTCCGGAATCGAGGGCGCCGTTACCGTTGTAGTCATGAAAGCATCCCAAGACGGGCAATAGTCCGTCACCAAACGCGGCGGATATCAGGACGGCCGATGCAATTCCGATGGACAGCAGAATCATGATGGGTTTGCGATTCATGGGGCAGCTTCTCGTTTTCCCTTGGATTGGAATGCCGTGGCAATGGTGCGCTCAATTGGTTTGCCTGTTTTGATAATGGCGGGCCGGTAAAGCCGGGAGCGGTTTACAGACAACGGGGAAAGGAAGGAAGGTAGGTGTTTAGGACCTCAGGAATCGGGATAATAAATGGATACACTCTGGATGGATTGAAGCAGGGAAACACCTTGTTTGCGTTTTTCGATTTCCGAGGGACTCGCCGGTGTAAATGCCGAAATTTTCAACGGCAGGTAAAAACCGGGGTTCATGCAGTCGCCGTTTCCGGATGCAATCTGAAATTTCCGTCCGATGTACCCGGCTCCGATCAGTTTGTCCGGAACGTGTTCCTCCAGGGCCTTTCGAATGGCGTACATCAAGGCTTCCATCTTCTCTTCCGTGGCCATGTGGGCGACGACCTCCATACGGCCGGCCTGCATGGCCAGATGGCAGGCGCACTGCGCCAGTAGACGCGGATAGACATAAACCATGCCGGCATGCGAGAAGGCCTCATATTTTCCCTTTTCCACCACATTGATTCTGGCGGCTACAAGCTGCAGTAGCTGCGAAAGCTCAAGCCAGGAAAGATCGACGGAAGCGTAGCGGGGTTTTTGAGAGGCCCGATCGGGTTTTGTTGGATGACTCGCTGCGGTTTTAAAGAACGACGGAGCGATGGTTGCCTCGCAGCCGTATTTTTTCAGCTCCATTTGTCTGGCTTTATGATCCGCCGTTTTCAGATGGTTCAGCAAAGCGCCGCCCGATGCGGAAGAAAAATGATGGTCCCGCACAGCTGCCAGAATTTCGTCCCGGGACGGGTAGTCGGCCGGCAACATCCCGTCGAGGACATCCCGGGAAGCCATGCAGTGGTCCTTGGCCGCATGGCCTTTCGATTTTCCGGGAATCTTGCCGATATCATGCCCCAACGAGACGATGAGAAGACGCCCCAGCTCCATCTGGAAATCCCTGCCCCCTTTTTTTCGCTGTTCAACGACCATCGAGGCCACATTGAGGCTGTGTTCGCGAAGGGACACATTTTCGTGCAGGATGGCATAGGCATTATGCCGGACGGATTGCCACCGTGACGCTTCCAGATCGGCTGGTTTGTCGGCCGGGCCGTGTTGATGGCCGCGTCCGGCGATGGAAGGGCAATGGCCTTCAGCGTCCAGCAAGGCGAGAAGGTCGACGACCGTATCAAGCGCATCGATCCGCCGGAGCAATTGTGTGTACGGCTCGACATATCCCTTGTAAAACATCCCGATGTCGGGATGCTTCCATTTCAAGCACTGGGAATCATGATCCATGGCGCACGGATGGTTGTCCGATTGGCCCGTCATGCGGGTGTCCATAAACCGATCGATGCGTATGAGTGCATCCTTCTCCTTTCTGGCAAGTTTGAAATGAAACCGGATCAACAGCAGCAATAGACCGGCCAGCCCCAGAGCCATCCATATTTTGTCCCAAAAGGAAAGAGTTGCCAAAAAGCCCATGGCCGAGTCCTAGTTGGCGGCGGTTTTGATATCCGGATAGATCACCTCCAGCACGGGCGGTTTGACGGCAACGGTTTTTCCTTTGTAGGCGCCGGAAAGGCCGAACATGAAAAAGTCCTGCAGTCCGAGGTTCATGGCGTCTTCGGTCAGCACGGCCTGCTCTTCGGTTTCCCGGATCATGATGCCGCCGCCCAGCTGCAGAATCGGGCTGAACCTTTTCACCGTGCCGGAGTACTCGGAGATATAACGGGCCGTCTGGGGGTCGTTGACCCGCATGAAGACTTTGGTGTTGGTGTTGTCCAGGATTTTCCTGGCGTGATCCCGGCCGATCTCGGCATCCAGGTCGGCAACGGATTGGGAAAAGGCGTGGATCCAGATGCCGGCGCCGCCGGCTTTGTTAAACAGGTCGGCGATGTCGAAATAGGCGATGTTGGAGAATTCATCGAGATAGAGGGACAGGAGCGGATCGACGGTTTTTCCCGATGCGAATCTGCGGCCCGCAAAACTTTGCAGCATGGATATCATCACCCGGGCCACGATATGGCTGGTCCGGCGGGTGAGCAGACTCCCCGTCTGAATGACCAGTATGACCCTTTTTCCCTCTTCAAGTCGTTTAATGAACCGGTTGGCGTTGGCCTTGCCGATGATCCGGCCGACGCTCCCCGTGGAAAGGGAGGTCAGCACCGTTCTGAGGGATGAGGATATCTTGGCAAAATAGTCGGCCGGGGATTCGAGCAGCTGTAAGAGGGCCGCCCGAACCTCATCGGCGTCGTTGCCGGTCACATCGCTGAGGCTTTCCTTGAGTTTTTCAAGCCCGGAATAGGAGCATCGCTTTTTAATCTCGTCAAAATTGATGCGGGCCGCATTGGAGCGGCCGATGCGCTGGAATATGATCAAAGAGAGCACGATGACCAGGGTGGTTTCGTAGGCCACGTTGACGAAGAACTCCTCCTTGGCCTTGATCCCGGATACCACATGGGAGACGATCTCTTCGGGCATATAGTAGTAGGCCAGCGGATCGATGCTGGCCGAGCTGTCCGGATAGACGGGGGTGATCAGGCACAGCTCCTCCTGCCGGCCGGCGGCGAATGCGGCCTGCGCAATTTTGGAAAACAGGGCGATATCGCCCTTCGGATCCACCAACATGACGCTGTACCCTTTTTCAATGTCCTGGCAGATCATGGATTCCGCCAGTTTGGTCTTTCCGATGCGCGTGGTCCCGAAGCAGAACAGATGCCCTTTGCGCTCGGCGTCCTTGAGCCAGATGTTCCGGATGCGGTTTCTGGGATCGCCCAGGACAATGCCCTTGCCGATCAGGGTGTGCGTCTTGCGTTTTCTGCCCAATGCCATACCTGCCTTTCAATGCCAGAACAGATCCGCTTTCTTCTGTCTGCTTTTTCGATAAATGGATACCAGCCATATGGAAAAAAACGGCGTCATGGTGGCGATAAAAAACACCAGGAGCGTCCGGTAGGCGGTGGGAACGAGATGGGGGTGCACATTCCAAATGATCCGATAAATGGTTGCGGCAAGCGGCTCCTTTTGGAGCGCCAGGAAGTATGCGGCCTTCCAGGCCAGCTCGGGCGTCAGGTGATTGGAGGCAAAGATCAGCGCGACGAAAATAAGGATCCCTTTGACGGCCAGGGAAAACAGCCGGCCGATCAGCAGGGAATCCACCGCGTTTTTGGACAGGATGCCGATCCGGTATTTGCTTAAAAAGCAGCACAGGCCGCCTGCGATAATGATCGGCGAACAGGTTAAAGACCACAAAAACAGCTTCGATCGTACCAGCGGGAAATAGCGCTCCACCCAATCTTTCAAGCCGTCGTCGGACATGATCGGCAGGGTGAATGCGGTCAGCAGCGCAAAGATGATCCCTTCGATGAAACCGTTTCCAAAGCCCATGTTGAAAAAGTTGAGTTTCCCCCGGATGGTGAGAAAATCGTCCGGTATGTCCTGGCCGGAGCGTTCGATCACGGCGAACTGCTGGATCTGGGATATGGCGTCGATGATGTTGCCGAAGATGGACTGGGTGCTGGACCGGCTCTGGCCTACCGGGACGATGTCGCCGCCGATCCCCGGATTTCCCGTGGTCTCTTTGTTTGCCATGATTCCGAATCCTCATTTTCCAAGGAAGGTGAGCTTTGGGGCGATAAACGGCCAATAGTTCGTGAACCAGGCAACCAGCCAGGGAACGGCTGCCGCCCCGCAGACGGTCAACAGCGCAATCAACAGGTTGCGCATGATCAGGGCATGGATCAGTCCGGCGAAGCAGATGACGGCGCTTGCGAAAAGGACCGCCGAATATTCCGGAAAATACGTCCGGATAACCGATTCATAATACAGACCGGCGATAACGCCCGTGATCAGAATAAAGGCCGCTGCGATTTTGATGATTTGCCTCCCTGCATCGACCCCTGGAACGACGGTGAACGGGGAAAGGCCTATGGCTGCTTTGCCGCGGCGAGTCTCTTTTTCACTTTCCGGATATAGGCCAATCCACGTTTGCGTTTTGCGCGACTCTTGGCATCCGCAACCCCGCAACCGGTATGGTAGCAGGCCACGGCATCCCAATCGTAGCCGTATCGGGCGATGCATTGCTTTAAAATCCAGGCGCCGACCATGGTGCAGTAGCAGGCGTCGAACAACGTCGCATAATGGGCGCCCAGGTGTTTCTTCCAGAAGCTGTTGATCTGCATGTGGCCGATATCCACCGTGCCGGAGGCGGCATTATAATTTACCGCATGAATGTCGCCGTTGCTTTCCACGTCCGAGATCGCTTTCAGCAAAAGGGGCGATATGCCATAGCGAGCGCCGGCTTTTTTAAAACAATAGCCGTGCACATTCGGGGCGAGAGCGGTCAATACGATCAGTGCGGCAGCAACCCTAAGGCCCATCTCTTCAGTCCATGCTCTGCAGAATCTTCTCAACGGCCGTCATATTGGCGCCGTTTACAAACCGGCCGTCATCGAAAATAAATACCGGCACACCGCCGATACCCGCTTTGCCGATCACATTCTTGGCGGCCTTGACCCGTTCTTCTCCCCGTTTGCATCGATGCCTTTCGTCAAAGGGCCGGCTTTTCCACTTATGTTCCGTATACTGATCCAGGGAAAAATCCCGGCATACCGCCTCGATTGATTTATGGTCCCCTTCCTGTCCGTGAACCGAATACAAAACCGCCTTCACCGAAACACCGTAGGTTTCTGCCAATGGAATGATTTTCTCGGCGGCCGTGTTGCAATGACCGCACAAGGGATCGGTGATCAAATAGATCGTCCGGCCGTTGTTTTCCGCGGGCAGATAAACAATGGCAGCGACCGCGTCGAGCCGGGGAATCAGCTTCGCAAAGTTGTCGGCTTTCAGCGCATCGATCCTTTTCCTGGTCACCTGGGTTCTGTGCTTGAGCATTTCGCCGGCGATAATGAAGTCGTTGCCCGCAAACAGCGGTACATATTCGTTGCCGATCTTCAGGACAATCTCGCACAGCGAATCCATATTCTGCTTTGATACGATCTGCCCGGCGGGTATGGGAGAATGCGTCCGCAACCAGTCAAGATCGATATTTCGGCAGGGATCGTTTTCCCGGGCAAAGCCGGTGGCGTGGATGAATGCAATCACCACGGCCACTATCATCATTCTCATTTTCATTTGATTGTCCTTTCTTTTCTAACGGATGGGTATTCAGTCAAATTCCAATGCGGTTTTCATCAGTTTTTCCGTGTCGGAGACTTGCGTGTTTACCGCATCAGAAGCCTCATGGCCGTTGTCCGCAGAATTGAGGCAGCCGGGCGTCGGTTGAATGCCAACCGGTGCCTGCCGCATGTCTTTGGCGGAAAATAGTGCGTGCATCTTTCTGCCGATTTTCGACGCCAGCCAGTTGATTATGGCCATCTGGACAACCAGTGAGCGGTGTCTTGAAGCGATGGCCCGCAACCGGCGCACGATATCCTCATTTGCAAGGGAAAGCCGGAATCGGGTCGGACGGGACGGTTTCTTTTGGCTGGATGGAAAAACGGCCGAGGTAAATCGGTTGCGGCCATTTGCCTGCTCATTGGCAAACCAGGCATCGAGGGCCAGTTCGACAAAAAGCGACCGGTGGCCGGCCGGGATCGCCCGGAGCTGTTTGGCAGTATCGTCGTCTGCAAGGGAGAATTGGAACCGCACCGGCTCAGCCATTTTTGACGCCCTTCAAATATTTGTAAAACCCTCCGGCATTGCTGTATTCCGCATCAACCGGCACCAGCAGAAAGCCCCCTGAGTATTTTCGTTTGAATGTATCGGCCACATAATAGGCGCCGCCGCCGGCAACGATGAGTTTGCGGGTGGTTTTCAATACATCGGAAAGCTTGGACTGGATCTGCCGGTGCAAAAAGTCGGCGTAATCGGAGGTCAGCCGGGCAATGGTTGCGGAAAGATCGATTGGCTTGCCATACTTTGTGGCCCGGCGCTCGACCAATACGTTTTTTATCGTCTGTTCGCCAAGTTCCAGGCCCATCCTTTTCAGTTCAATATCAAGGTCTCTGCAGATCCGGCAGATTCCTGCACCCTCAAGCATATTGGACCACTCAGAGCTGGATCTACCTTTTTGGACACAGAGAATGTCGATGGTATTGAATCCGATGTCCAGGATAAGCAGATCGCTTCCCAGCCATTTTCTGTCGGGCCTGCAATGGTCGTCGAACAAAAAATCCAGCAATATGCCCTGGCCCTGGGCCTGGATCGCCAGCCGGCTGATGTCGACCCTGCAGCCCGTCACCTCGAAACGGGCCAGCCGCCTGGCCAGTTCATTTTTTTTCTCTTTGTAGTAGGCCAGAGGCAACCCAAGACAGACTTCCGCGGAGGTGCAAACCGTTTCTATCGGCAGATGATAATGCCGGGCCGCATGCTCGAATGCCTTGAAAATCAGAAGCGGACCAAATTCCACGATGAAATCGATATCCCGTGTGGGCAGTATATTGATGCTTCCAAGGGCATCGCTTCCCAAAAGGTATTTCGAATTTTCAAAACCGTACTCCACTTGAGCATCGTCCAGACCCGTAATCGCTCTGCTTTTTACCCGGGCCACTGCGGTCGGGAACTTGAATTTAACGATATCAGCTTTTTTGTTGCCGCCGATCTTTGCCGAGACGACTTTCACGTCACCGAACCCGATATCGATGCCCATTCTTAGGATTGGAGAAAATGCCATTCTTGCGATCTCGTTTTTTAGTGTTATTACGGTTTGATCCACCACGAAATGTTCCTGACGGTCATGCATGGGTCGATGTCCTAATAATAGGCGTACGGTTAAAAAAACGATTCGACCCATTTCCCGGTAAATGGCATTCTTGTATATTCCCCTTGATGTAAACACTTTTAGTGTGTACACTTAAAAACGGTACTTCATGGAGCGAAAGATGGCGCCGTTTCGATGAAATGCCGCATCAATCGGGAGGTCAAGGAATGCAAAGGGTAAGTGTACGCGAAGCGAGGCAAAATATCGGACGGCTGTTAAACGCAGTGTCCGCCGGTGAAAAAGTCATCATCACCCGTCGTGGGAAACCGGTCGCGAAACTGGTGTTAATCGACAAGAACGATGAAGACCTTCGTTTCCCGGATCGTCGCGAATTCCGTTCAAAATTGCCGCCTTCGAAACAAGCAAGTTCAAAGATGATTCGTGAGATGCGAAATGAGCGAGGCTGAACGCTTTTACCTGGATACGAGCGCTCTGCTTCCTTATTATCGGGAAGAGTCGGTCAGCAGGAAAATACAGGATCTATTGATCTCCTTTCAACCTCCGGTGATCATCAGCGATCTCGTGAAGGTCGAGTTTGCCTCCGCTCTGGCTCGCTGGGTGCGTATGGATGAAATATTGGAGGAACAAGCCGTCCTGCTTGAAAAGACCTTTACAAAGGATGTCAATGCAGGACTTTTCCTATCCAAACCGATGAAGTCCACTTATTATTCTCAAGCCGAAAGATGGATTACCTCCAGAAAAACCGCTTTGAGAACGCTCGATGCGCTGCATCTGGCTTGTTCCTGGAGTCTGGATGCGGAGCTGGTTACATGTGACCGGATTCTTCACCAGGCCGCAAAGAAGCTTGGAGTCCCAAGTCGACTGGTCTGACCGGAGGATGAGCAAAGGCTCTATCCGAATCGTTGGAGGACTTATTCATGGCAACCTTGATAACTATAGCTGTCGCGACATACTGCATCGTCGTAGTTTTCATAATGATTGAAAAGAAAGTCGGTACCAAAACGCCCCCAGAGAAGAGAGGGCTGGAACAGGGTAACCTTGATTGGATTGATGAAAACGATGAGGATTATAAATGGTTTGACTTCGCATCCGGATTATCGGACACCCCATCGTCAGAAACTCCATGCCGCCCTTTGGACAAATAAACCGCACAGTTCATCTACAGCCCATAATTTATGTATCGTCAGGTTTACTGCTTTTATTTGTTGACGGCGGCATCATCTGATCCATCAGTTGATCAAAGTTTTCCTGGTAATGTTTTCTGGCTGCCTGTCCGTCGTGCGCTTCTTTTGTCAGACCGATTCGACCGGACTTATACCCCCGTTTTGTAAGGCCATCGCATTCGTTTCGTAACAATGCATCGGCTTTGTCATAATCCACATACCCGGATTGATCCTCGGACTCCTCGATTGCATGGAGCAACGATGCGCCGATCTGATTGATTTGCTGGCGGTTGGAGTGCGACAGCTCCATTCCGCCGGATAGGCCAAACCCCTTTTTGCCTCCGGGTTTACCGATAGAGGCCCCGAGGCCTCCTCTACCACCAATAGCTTTTATTTCATCAACGCCGATAATATTGCCTACCGTTCGGGCCATGTTGTTGACAAATGCCAGCCGGGTGGCCTCATCGTTCAGGTCATAGAATTTAAGCATGTTGCCATGGGATTTATCGTACAAATTCCGGTAGGCTTCATCGGGCTTGAAGTTCACATTCTGGCTGATGTCTCTGTCGGTGATCTCACCGGTGACCGTATTGTACCGAAAGCTCACGGCACGGCCATTGTCCAGTGTGCCGGAGATATCCTGCATGACCCCTTTGGACCGGATCTCACCGGATACCAGGTTCAGGGTTCCGTTTGCATCTTGAAAGGCCATCGTCTCGCCGTTTTTCAAATGGCGGACATGGGAAGCCACGTCTCTGGTTTCCGACCCCTTGCTGAGTAGAACGTATCCGGTCTTTCCCGTGTCCGGGTCCTTATAGACCACCTGGTATCCATCGGCGGAGTCTTTTTCCACATGCATATTGGATTGAGTAAAGGCCCGGCCCGATTCGCCATGAACGAACAGAGCGGTTTCGCCGTTGGCCGAGCTTTTGATGGAATAAAACCCTTCCCGGGAAAGCCCCAGGTCGCGGGCCTGATCCCTGGTCAGGGCGCCTTTGTGCTCCCGATAATCCTGGCTGGTAATCACCGTTCCTTTGTTAACGGCCACAAAGCCGGTCTTAAGATTGCCGTCGTTGTCCAGATACATATTCATCCGGGCCTTGGCGCCGATGATATCCCTGCCTTGCACATCCACGCCCTGACTTTTCAGAAACTGTCCAAAATGACTGGCCTCTTTTTCGCCCCGGATGGTGGTTTCCAGGCCCCCTTGGGCGCGAAGCTGGGCGCTGCCCATGTCGGTGGCCAGCATGGCTTTGATATTGGATCGGGTTTGCTTGGAAAGATACCCGTCGGAAGCGATCTCCTCCATGGCGGTGCGTTTGAGATGCTTTGCCGCCGCATCGTACAGCTGGGCCGACTGGGTTCGAAAATAGGTGTTGTCGCCCGCGGCAAACAGATGGTCCTGCTTGGCAATGGCTTCAAAGGAACGGGCCCTTCCCAGGGCCTCCCCCACTTCCTGGGGTGTGACCCGGTGCTGTCTCAGGCTGTGCAGCATGCCGGCGGTCTGGCTCTGGCTGTACTGGGCTTCATGGCGCAGGAGCCGGTTGGTGTTGCCGCCAAAGTAGCTGCCGGCCATTTTTTCAACGGTCTCGGCGGTTAAAAACCCCTTGCGGCTGTCGATATCGGCCCGCATGGACTGATAATCGGCCATGGTGCCGTCAAATCCGTCCGTCTGTGCCGACCGGAAGGCTTTTTCCACCCCCAGGGCATTGCCGTATCCGGTTTCCGCCTGAACATGCTTGCCGAAATCGAGCGCTTCCATGGCAGAGATATTGTACCCCTGGGCGATCTTGTTCATGGCAAGGGCGGACGATGCCGTCGAATGCTGCATATAGTCCTGGGTCATCTGGATGGTGTCGTCATTGCTGAGGCCGTGGGCGTTGCCCCATTTCAAGACGGCGTCGGAGTGGGACACCTTTTCCTTGAGATGGGTCAGGTTGGCCGCCGACATCCGGGTGGCGGCAGCGCCGGCATTGGCCATCTGGCCGCCGAAGGCTTTTACCGCGGCATCCTTTGTCCGGTATTCGGTCTGCTTGCCGTATAGGGCCGCCCTTGCCTGGTTGGCCATCCCATAGCTGTTGTGCAGCACCTGGGTGGGAACCGATTCGGTAAGGTTGCTTTTTCTTCCCGCGCTTTTGGACGGATCGATGGCCTCCATGGCGGCACCGGCGCCGGCACTTGCCATCTGGCCGCCCGGTGATGTCAGGGTTCGTGCCCACATGCTGCCGCCGATGCGGGTCAACACGCCGGCAAATATGCTGGCGAACATGATGCTCATGACCTTGTACTGGGCAAAACAGGCATAGGCCTTCATGGCGTCGGACTGGAACAGCAAAAAAGATTTCAGCCCCAGCTGGCCGTCCTTGATCTCGGTCATGATATCAATGGCCTTGTCCATGGCAAATTCATGCAACAGGGCATCGCAAACCCCCCAGGCGATGAAAAAGACAAAGGCCCCCATGATAAAGGAAAGCATCCGGGCATAAAACGGTGTTGCCGCAAGGATCAGGAAAAAGGGCATGATCCCCACAAAGATGGCAAACAACATGGCCTGCATGTGGGGCATCCAATCTCCGGCGGCGATGCCGGCGCCCACCAGGCGGTTGCCCATATTCATGGAACTGGTGACCTTGATGGCGTTGTCCGGGTTGGCCTCCTGAAGGGCACCGTACAGTTCGCTGGCCATTAAATGCTGTCGCATCAATTGGGATGAGGTGACGACCACGCCCAACATCCTGGCGTTGGATAGCAGGTCGGCCGCTTTGGTCCGGCACAGGGTCACCATGTCCGGACCCGCGGCACCGGTAACATTGTGATTATAGCCGGCCCGAAGACACCGCTCGGTCCAGTACTTCTGGTTGGCGGTGCTAACATCGGTCATGGCGGCCAGTTCCGCCTGGATCTGCGACCAGGCGGAAAAACAGGAGCTGGTTGCCCCGGTGGGGTTGGCATTGTCCCTGTAAATCGTAAACACGGCCGGGTTGGAGGCCTGGGAGAAGATGGGGATGAAATCGGTGTTCACGTTAATCTGATCCAGGGTGAGGGTGGTGCCAGGCCGGGATATCTCGAAAAAAAGACAGTCGTTTACATAATTTCTCAAATTGGTGTTCAGGTAGCTTCCGGTGGTGCCGGTGCCGGACATGTCCACCCCTTGGGCAAATGCCTTGGCAAAGATGTTGAAAGTGACGCCGCCGGGGTTGTCGATGAACGAATCGGGACTGCCGCTGGTTTCGATGATGTGGATCAGGCCGTTTTCGATCTTTTTGGCAAGGCCGGCGATAAAGATGACCCCGTCGGGCACGCCGCCGATGGTAATGGACTGATTGTTGGTTTCATCGAAGATGACCAAATCGGATCTTGGCTCGATAAAGGTCTTGAAGATGATCAGTCCGAATATGATGGTGCCGATCCACGACACCCAGGAGGTCGCCCGGGCGCGGCCCTCAAACACCGACCGGCTGATGACAATACAGCCGGCGATGAAGATGCCGATCACGATAAAGGTGAAAAACAGATTGTTGTAGCCGGCATCGCTCATGATCAGGGCCAGCCGCCTGAAGGTATGGGCATAGACATCGAATCCGCCCTGGACGGTGATGACCTGCAGGCTGGCCGGCACCGCGGCAAAGGCGCCGGAAGGGATTACGGCAAACAGGATGATATAGACTATTCTTCTCATCGACGCATGGTTCCTAATCGAGCATATGCAGCATGGCCGCCTGGCCCACCCGCTGCGACAGCATCTGCTTGAAGGTTTCGTCCCGGTCCCGGATGGCCTGGGCGAAATTGATGGTGTTGTTCAACTCTTCCAGCTTGGTCTGGTACACGTTGTAGACGCCGTGCATGAAGGGCACCAGGTCCTTTTTCATCTCTTTCAGGTCCGCCATGACGGGCTCGGCCAGTTCAATCTTGCAATTTCGTTGGCCGCCGCCGGAATCGGTCCCTCTTTTGGCCCGGCTCACCGTATCGGCCACCATGATGGTATTGTCCATCAGGTTGTACAGATCTCCCAGCATGTAATAGGCGTAGAGAATGGCCACGTAATCGGTGTACTTGGAGGCAATCAGCGCCGGCGCGCCGACGGTGCCGTCGATGGATATCTCGGTGATCATGGCCTTGTAGATCGATGAGGGAATAACGTTGAGGAAATTCTCCTCATCGGCGGTCAAGGGCTGCTTGGCCATCACCTTGCCGCCGATGGCGCTGAGGGTGGTGAACACCCAGTTCTTCAGGTTCGGATAGGTGGTGCCGTCGATAACGATATCTCCCGCCGGATTGCAGGTATCGGTCAGTTCATCGCGCAGATAGACGGTCCCGTCGGCGATGGCGTCCAGGATGGTGGCCGGTGCGTTTTGCGGACACCGGTCGATCCGGGTGCTGCTCATGCCATCGGCGCTGATCTTGACATCTCCGATCAGGCCGCGCACCAGGTCGATATAGGCGGCAACATACCCCCGCCGTGCCCCCAGATGGGACAGGACATATCCCTGGGTGAAAAAGATCTGTCTCAATGCCAGGGGACAGCCCGTGACAAGCTGGGATATGTCTCCCACACCGGAAGCGATGGCGGTGTCTTGCACCGAGCTTTCCCGGCCGAAGTTTTTCAGCTCCTGCCAGAGGCTGGATACCCCGGACTGCTGGGCGAACTCGGTCATGGCCTGCGTTTTGTCCTTGGCCTCGATCTTCGGGTTGGCGGCATCCACCAGGGTTGCGGCAATGGCCTGGCCGGCCTTGCAGTCATCGAACTGAAGCTGGTTGAGCCGATCCACGATGGCCATGATGGATTTCATGCTGGTGGCCACTTTTTCGGACAATACGCTCATGGCGATGTCAAAAGCGAATGCCGCGGACGCCGATCCCATGGTGCGCTGGAGTTTATCCACCAGGTAATCGAACTGCATCAGGTCCATGCCGCCCAGAAACAAGTCGATCCCGCCGCATCCGGCCTTGAACTGCGGCTTGTTGACGGTGACCAGATAATCGTTTCCGGTCTGCCAGCGGGCCGAAAAGTTGCCGAAGGAGGTAAACCCGCGTTTCTGGGTCTCGAAGTGGTTGGGGCCGGATACCGATTTTTGCTGCATCCAGTCATCGATCCATCCGGCAAAGGACGGGGGCGCTGTCAGCAGGAGCGACATGCAGGCCGCCATGCGAAGTATAATGGGTTTCATGTTCAAAGCCTTTCGTTGTTTTGCTCCGGACTGTTTTGCGCAAAAGTCAAAACCCGCTTGTGTCGGCATCCTTTTCCAGGGCCATCATTTTCCCGAATGCCTCCGGATAGGAAAGCCCCTTTTGGACCAGCTTTTCAATCATCGCGTTTTCTTCCGCCGCTGAGGTGTACAGATAATAGGAGAACGGGTCCACCAGCAGCCGGGCAATGCCCATGCCCACCGGGCTGTCGATAAAGATCTCCGAGTACCTGGGTTTGGGACTGCGGATGCTTTTGAGCAGTTTCATGACGAAGTCGGAATAGTCGATGAGCTTTTTCGACCGCGCCTTTTCAAAATCCGCCGACTGCAGCAGGAATTTATAGGCCGAGTTGGACAGGATCACCTGGCCCACGTCGCCGAACATGGCAAGGTCCAGCAGCGACTGGGTGATGGTGATGAAACTGCCGCCATATTTTCTGGCGCGCCGGTAGCCTTCCACGATGATCCGGGCCAGAAGGCTGGTCTCGCCGGTATTGCTGCCGTTTCCGGAGAAAAACTGCCAGGCCTCGTCGAATATCACCAGCCGCCGCTGGGACCGGTCGGAAAGGTAGAGGTTTTCGGTGACATAGTTCAGGAGCTGGAGGGTCACCACGTTGAACAGCTCCGTCTGGGATTTGAGCTCCTCGAGTTCCAGCACCACGAAATCGTCATGGGCGATATCCAGGTTGGCCGGTCCGTTGAACCATACCCCCAGATTGCCCAGGGAGGTAAAATTTCTCAGGTTAAAGGCCAGCTGGGCCGACAGGGTCTTGATATCCTTGATGCAGGAGTTGTCCTCGCCGCACTCGAGATCCAGCAGCTCTTCGGATGTTTTGGAGGGCTCTTTCAGGTACTCGTATACCCGGTCGATATCGGCGTCGTTGCCGTGTTCGTGGAAAGAATTCAAGGCGGCGTTTTTAATCAGGGTGATCTCGGTCTCGGTGGGCACCTGCCGGCTGGTGGAATAGATCATCTGGGCGATGATGGCGCTGACCGCCTGGATGCTCTCGTCGATATCGATGATGTTGGTAAAGGGGTTGAGCCGGATGTCGGACTGCTTGGAAAAGTTGACGAACTTGCCGCCGACGATGTTGCACAGCTTTTTATAGCTGCCGCCGATATCGACGATCCGGATCAGCGAACCGGCCGTGTAGTAGTTGTAACAGATCGAATTGGTCAGAAAGCTTTTTCCGGAACCGCTGGTGGCGGTAATCAGGGCGTTGAAATTCTCGGAAACCGGCGCGAACAGGTCAAAACTGATCAACTGGCCCTTGCGGCCCACAAACAGATTGTACGGCGCACAGCCCCCGCTGAAGTCCGCCTGGATGGGCAGGCACCGGGCGGCCACCTTGGGCTGGCAGATAAAATCCCGGTCGATATAGTCCACCGCCCGGTCATGGGTGTACAGGCCAAAGGGCAAGGCGGCCAGCCACATGATTTTCAAAATTCCGCGGTCTTCCTGGATCACGAACCCCCGGGACTGCCAGATGCGTTTGACCCGGGCGGCCGCCTCCCGGGATTGCTGCTCCGAATCGGCAAAATGCCAGAGCATGGGCATGATGCGAACGAAGCTGACCCCCTGCTCGATCTGGCCCGTGGCCCACATGTATTCGTCCTTTTTGCGCTGCAGGGAGGGCGCGAAACTGCCCACGCCCTGCTGCTGGAGCACGAAATTGCACTTGGCGTGCAGCTTGGCGGCCAGGGGGGAGAAGATGACATTGACGGTGAACAGGTACGGCACGTTGATCTGGTTGTTGTCCCCTTGAACGCCCCAGATATCTCCGGTCAGATAATTGAAGGTCAGATCGTCCACCTGGTCCACCATCTTTTTTACGGTCATGCAGCGCAGGTGTTTGTCGCCCAGAAGAATCCGGTCCCATTTGGACCTGACCGGCGTTTCGCTCAGGATGATCTGCCTGTTGATCTCGCGGTTGGTGTCATAGCCGCGGGTTTCGTGTGCGGTGCCGTTGAACACCTTGGAAAGCATGGATATGAGCACGTCCGGTGCGATCAGCCGGGGGGACAGGTAGATGCCCTTCAAGGTTTCATGGACGCTGTCTCTGATGTCCAGGTAGTTAATCCTGTCCTTTTTATCTTTGGGAAGCTTCAGCGCCACGAACAGCCTGAAGTTTCTTACCGGAGTTCCCCGCAGCTTATCGACCCCCTTGGATCCGGATATGAAAAAGTCCGCGGTGTTGCCGGTGGTCTTTTCCGACAATTCGTTGCTCCTGATCTTGATGCGCCGGTATTCATCCATGGCCGGCTTGATATGTGGGTCGGCGTACAGGATGAACTGCAGGACCGTGCCTTCGGGAAACACCGAGTTCAGCAGGCCGCTAAGGATATCGAAGATCTGGTCATCGGCGTGCACCAGGGGCACGCATTCCCATAGGAAACCGATGGATTCGTCCATGTTATGGTAGCACCGGCTTTCAGGATCATAGGCCCTGTAGGGCAAAAACTCGGAAAACTGCGTCCTGAAGGTCATCTTGGAAATATCGTCATGGGTCATGCCGTGGGTGCCGAATATCATTTTTCTCAATCCCATCAATCGTCTCCCGGATTCTCTTCAATGGTGGTGGACAACAGCCAGGCAGGCTCGGTTGCGAAAAAGTAGATGTACCGGAATCCGAACATCTCGTTTTCGTTGCCCGTATAGGACAGCACCAGGACCCTGACCACTTCCGGAGGCACCACAATGGGCGGGTGGTCGTCTGCGATCAGGGCGCGGAGCTTTTCGAATCGTTTTTGCAGATAGATGCGCCTGGCATCGGCGGGCGTTGCCTGCCCGGATTCGTCCGGCATGTCATTTTCCACGGCAGCCGTGCAGTCATCGCATGGGAGATCCGCCGGCGGGTTTTCATCGAGACTCCGGCGATAGGCATCGGGTATGCCGGTGCAGGTGCCTTCATCCACGTCAGGGCATTGAAACGCGTCATCGTACGGGTTGAACACCGATTGGCATGCGCATAAAAGGCAGCCCAGCAAAAGGATGCACAGGGGCATCGTCATTTTTGGCAGCATCGTTTTGTCCTTTTTCCATGATGTTAAGGCCGGCGCCTTCGCTGACGACTAGGGTCACATCCTTGGTGGAGCCGATCTCGATGACCGGCAGGGTCTGTTCGGCCAGTTGCAGGTAAAATTTCTGCAGTTCTTTGGTGGCCGACGATATGCCTTCTCCGAGGCCGGCTTTGGCGATGTTTTCCGCATCCGTGCTGGTAAACGTGGACTGGGTTTGTCCCAGGGCGCTGAGGGTGTTTGTCCGAGTCGAATCGCCCAGGGCCTCTCCCATGCCGCCGATAAACCCGGCCAGGGCCGTGCGGGCGATATGGACCCCCATCTTGGCCACCACCCGGCCCTTGAGCCCCACTTTGCCGTCCTCGTCCACCACAAAGCCTTTGACCTCCTGATCGATGACCGCGTCGCCGTTTTTGGCCACGCACGACAAGGTGGTCAGTCGGATGTGGACCCGCTCGTCGGCCAGGTTGCCGATGCCCGATCCGATGACGAAACACCCTTTCAGGTTGGCCTTGACCTTATTGGGAAGCACGGCCAGGTCCTTTACCCGGAATAGAAGCGGCAGGGGATTGGCCTTGGCGGCGTTGGTCGTGGGCGCGGCCACTCCCGAAAGCAGCGTCGCCGCCATGAAAGAAGGGGGCAAATAGATCTGTTTTTTTTTATTGCCAGCCGTCGTCTTCTCATCCGGCCGGGCCAGATCGACCTGAATCATCTCGATGCCCCCGACAAACCGGGCCGCACCGGCATCCCGGGGCACAGGCGGGGCAATGGTGTTAAAAAGATTTTTCGGGACCCCATCGCCGGCGGCCTTGTTTTCCATGGGCGGCGGTTCGGGTATGGCAATGTCGTTTTCTTTGGGCGTCGGCTCTTTGGGGACCTCTTTTTCCGGGACCGGTACCTGGACAATCTGGGGGTTTTGCTCAAGGGTATACCGGATGGCCTTGATGGCCTTTTTCAGCGCTTCGGTCTCTTTCTTCTGGGCCACCAGAAGCTTTTCGGTCTTGGCATAAAGGGACTTTTCGAGCACGTTTTGATCCATGCGGACCTCTTCGACGGGCGCTTCGGCGCTTTCCTCAACCGGTTCCTGCCGCTTAAGGTAGTAGCCGACGACAAACAGGCTCATCAGTCCGGCAATGATGACGCCGGTGGCGGCCTTTCTTTTGGTGTCCGGATGCAAGGCGGCAAATCTGGCTTTCAGGGTGCCTGCTCTGCCGGGATCTTTGATCTGGTCTGCATTGTTGAATTCTTTCATGAGAAATTGCCTCTACTTGGTGGTCGGCCTGCCGATGCCGATGCGCGGCTCTTGTTCCGATCGTTCAACGATAAACAGGCGGGTTGGCGTTTCTTTCCGGACAATCAGGCCGTCGAGGGTGATGGCCAAAGGATGTTCGGACAACCGGGGCAGCACAAACTGCTTTTCACGGATGCCGTAATGCGCTTCAGCCGCGTTATCGCTTACAAGCAGCGCATACTCCTTGATGCGAAACCCCTCGCCATCGACATCCACCGTCCGGCGTAGGGTGATGTCGAGCCACGCCAGGCCCTCTATCGTCAGGCGGCGGTCAATATCTTCGATGGCGTATGAATCGGGATATTCTCCCGTCCAGGCCTGCTTGACGAGGGTAACGACCTTTTTTTCAAAGTCTTTGCCCTCGAACAGAGACAGGTTCCTTTTGACATCCCCGGTTTTCGAAACCAGCTGGATCCATTGGGCCGGTATCTTTTTGGGGACTCCGATAACGGTGTACACATCGCCGGCGCTTCCGCACACCACGTACAGCTCCACCGGATCCTCGACGGCTTGGGGTTTTACGGACGGATTGTCCCGGTGCATCTGAAGCTTGATAAACGCGTTGCTGCCGTTGATTTTTGCGGTGACGCCCTTTTCAGCGGAGAAGACCACATCCTTGACCGGCCGGTTGCCCATGCAGGTGACCCTGTTGATATCCAGATTGCTCAGATAAACCTGGGTGGAAAGTTCGGGCAGGACCTGGACCATGGATTTGGACAGCACCGTCGCATGGTCGGTGGTCTCGAGTCTGCCGCCCTTTTTTCGGGTGTGTCCGGCGATGTCCGGATAGATATGAACCGATGGACGGGATTTGGGGGCCTTTTGCTGTTTTGCGGCCGTCGTCGGCATGGGCGGGGGTGTTTTCCCGGCCGCCTTTTTCAAAAAGTGGGCGGTGGCAAAGCACTGGGCCGGATCATAATGGACGATGGCCGTATGAACCTTGGCGCCCAGATGCTGGGAAACTTTCTCCCTGATCAAAAAGGCCGCATCCGGATCCGCGGCGCCGGTATGAACCAGCACATATTCACTGTTGTCCATACAGATGCGAAGTTCGTCTTTTTCGATTTCATCGGACAGGCCGGCCATAAGATCATGGACAGCGGCCAGGTTGTCCTGTTTGTCGGCAATCCGGATCCAATACCGGGTCTGCCCGCTCTGCGGACTGGCAACCGCATAAACCGGTGCCAACAGCGCCAGCAGAAACCAGATAAGCCGGGGTTTACTTTTTTTCGATCTCCTGGATGCCATCGACATAGAATCTCCCGTTGATCATTTGATAGTTGAGCATGTAGATTTTTTCCTCGCGCTCGATCTCCTGGCTTCGGGCGGTCTGAATCCGCAGCCCCAGGATTTTGATCTCCTGTTTTTCCTGATTGATGCGAAGGATGTGCGGATAGAACATGCTGGTGATGGCAAGCCGTTTCACATTCTCCTTCATCTCGATCAGTTTGCGGTTCAGGGCCGGATAGTACCCGGGCGAGGTGAGTTTGAGCAGGTCATTGATCTGGTCGTCGTAAATCCTGGGGGTGTAGTTCAGCAGCAGCCCCATGGCATATTTTGAGAACAGCTCGATATATTCCGCGTTCACGCTGCTGCCCCGGATAACAATGCGTTTGTCCACCGCCGGCGGCAGGATGATCACCTTCTGGTACTTTACGGCCTGCAGCGACAGGATCGAGGAGACGACGCATCCGATGCCGATGACGATGATCACGAATTTGAGCAGTCTGTTTTCTGCCTTCAGGTTGTCGAATTTGTTTATGAATTTTTTAATGTGCATGGCCGTCATTCGGAAAAAGTGTTGGCAAAGGAAGTGGGATAATTTTTCAAGCGCTTGATTCCAGAAAAATAGAGCATGTGCATAAGAAAGCTGGACGGATACCTGTTCTTGAGGCTTGAATAGGCAAAGGGTCCCGCAATGCACAATATCCACAAAACACCGTGAAAGATGGAGGCCAGCAGGAAAAACAGGATGATGATGGCCAGCTCGTCGGTTTCGAACCAGAGCACCTGCACGGGTGCGGACAAGTATTGCGGGAACCTTTCTGCCATTTCGCGCTCCTTTAAAAAACCATTCCGAGACTGGTGATCATCGAATCGGCATTGAGCAGCACCGCCCCGCCGAGAATCGCGAGTGCAGCCATGGCGATCTTCTGCTGAATGGCGGCCACGGCCCCGGCCACCATGGCGCCGGCGCCGGCGACAAAACCGATGGGACCGTTCAGGATTCTGTTGACGCCGATGTCATACACATCCCAGGCAAAGTCCGTGGGACCGGTCGGCGCGGTGATGGCCGCCGCCGATGCGGCGCTGCCCAGGACAATGCCCGCCGTGATGATCAGATTCTTTTTTGCGCTGGCCTTTTTCATCGTTTCTGTGAATCGGGACATGAATGGGGACCTCCTTTTCGGGTTGGTTGATTGTAGTTAAAAGACGATTTCCACTCTTCGGTTTTCGGCCGGCCGGGTATCGGAGACATAGCAGCATTCGGGTCTGCCCGCGGCCTGCCGCACCTCGATGCCGTGCTCTTTGAGCCAGGTTGCGACCGTTTGCGCCCGTTCCCGGGCCAATCGTCGGTTGGCTTCAAACGGCCCCGTCGGGCAGGTATATCCGGTTACGCTGACTGCCGGCCGGTTACCGATAATAGTGGCAAGCCGGTAAAGCTTTTGCTTCTGGGATCGCTCAAGTTCGCTGGAACCGAAATCGAAATAGATGACAAAAGTCTTCTTGACGGGACGATCAGGCCTGTTTTGCCGTATGCGGGACGTGGCGGCCTTGGCGGCAGCAGCCGTTGGTGTAATCACATAGGCAGGCCTTTCCATCCCCCTTGCTGGCCCGTATTCATGCTGACGGTTCTTCTGCCCGATGATGTGCGTGGCCGCAGCCGTGTCCCTGGCAAGCGCATGCGAATAAGAAACGGCGGTCGACAAAAACAGAACGATCGACAGGACGGTTTTCATTTTCTCACCTTGTTTGTCCCGGAACCGCAGGGATTTCGTTTCGGGACATTGGTTGGGTTGTGCCTGAATCCGGTCGATGCCCTTTAACCATCGGCCTTTCCGGTCCCTGGGGATGTCCGGGTCGGTCTTCTCCGATGCGCCTAACAATGATGCCGGGAAAATATAGAACCACCTTTTCATGGGTTTGAAATTCTGCTTGAACCGCAGCCGGCATTTTTCATTGGCGACCTCCGGCACATGCATTGATAGGATCTTCCGGATCTGGGCTCCCGAACGGATATCGGAAAGGCCGCGCTGCCGCCTGAGGCGATTGAGCGCGCCTTTTATGATAGATGGCGAGAAGTAGGCACGACCTTTATGGCGGAATGCGTCAAACCCCATGACGCTGATCTGTGAGTGCAGATCCTCCAGGAACATCTCTTTGGAGAACCAATGCGCCTCTTTTTCCTCACCATGGTCCGAATCGCTTCTCATCCTGTTCTCCGGTAAATGCTGCCGCTCCTGATTGCCGGAATGTTGCCTTTGCTTTTCGAAAGCCAGATTGGCCAGCTCTTTTTGCCGGGCAATCCGGTCGGCCTGCATCAGGATGGACAGGATGGGATTGGCAGGTGCGGTTTTGCATGAACCGCCGCCGGCATGGTGAAGTCGAACCGCTTCGATGATCTGTTCTCTGTCTTTTAAATGCCCGATGCGTTGCTGAAGCCACATGGCGCTGTTATAGGAATGGGGCATATGGGCAATCCGTGCGGACGGGTGTTTGCCCACATCGTGGGTCAGAGCCGCGATCAGGAGTTTGCCCACACGCATCTGAAAATCGTTTTCCTTGGCCTTCAACAGATCGACCGCCTCCCGGCTGACATTCAAGGCGTGGTCCATCAAAGCGATGCCCGACAATGCCAGGTATTGTCGGGGGATCTCATCGTCTGCTTGCGATACCGACGGACAGGGCGCCATGGTTTCCAGTTCCATCAACAGGTTCTGGATGGTCTTCAATACCGGTGCTGTTATGGTTTTTTTGAAGGGCCGGATGTATTGGAGCCAGAAATCCCGGACCGCATCGGTTTTCCAGTCCGGTGCCGTTGATGGATGGCCATGATCGGGTTCTTCAAAGAAGGCTTTATCGATGGGTGAATCCTGCCAGAAGGCGCGCGCCAGATCGTCAAGCTCGATTTTTCGGGGAATTTGCTTTCTTTTAAACAGATGGAATTTCATGGGACACCGTCAATTTGTCATTTTTCCATCGGGCCGGTTGGATGGTTCGCTGCCGCTTTTGCCTTGTCCGCCGCCTCGGGTGTCTGTTCGCCAAGGATCTGTGCTAATGCCCGGGGAGTCCGGTACCTTACGTTGGTAACCGCACAGATTTTCGATACGACCGTGTGGAGTTGGACGAGCGCATCGTTGTATTCGTCCAGAAGCGGCAGGGCCTCTTTGGGCGCCAGGGATATCATGATGCGGTTTCTCAACCGCCGGATGCCCTGGTCCGCATAACGGGCCATGTCCGTGAGCGGGTAGGTGTCCGGGGTGTTGTGCAAAATCACCCGGGCGTTTCTCTCTTTGGCAAGCTCCACATAGTCTGTTTTGGTTCGCTGTCTGGTGGGCCGTTTTTCATTTGCGGCCGGTTTTGCTTCTTTTTCTCCCTGGGTATCGGGTGGGGTCTCCTGTTTTGTCATTGTTTCTCTCCTGTCAATGCGTGCCGGTTTTACTGTGGGCCTATGTTCTGTTTAAAGGCGATCGCTTGGTTAGCTGTGGCTTTATATTGAAGGGGCGGTAAAATCAGCCTTGGAATAAAACGATAATGAGAGGAATGATGAATATCGAAGCCATTGATGGCTATGAAGAGCTTGTGGATGCGCTGGGCGTGCTGCCGGAGACGGCCAAAAGAGCGCTGGCATTGTCCATGGAAACCGCGATGCGCAATTTCTATAAGGCCTCCGATTGTCTTGTGGATCTGGATTCAATGACAGCCAATATCGTTTTTCGCATGCCTCAACATAAAAGGGTTATCGAGAAAATGGGCCTTGAATCCGAGGTCCTCGAACATGACATCCTGCCGGTCACCTTTTCATTGGCGTCGTTGCCCGAACCTGTGCAAAAGACAGTCCGTCCGCTTTTCATTCGTATATTGGAAAGGATGAAAGCCGAAGATGAGTATTCGATCTGGAAAAACCAGGTCGGGCAGGTCATCGAAGGCGTGATTCGAAAACGCTATGCCGATTGTGTTCAGGTGGATCTTAACGGCGCAACGGGAACCTTGAAAAGATGCGCCTGGGTTTTTTCCGAAGAATCAATCTATCGGACGGGACGGGTGATGCATTTTTATATTTCATCCGTCAAACACCATCTTTCCGGGATTACGATAGCCCTGTCCAGATCGTCAAAGAAACTGCCGGCCCTGCTGCTCAAATCTCATCTGCCCATGCACCGTTTTGTCTGTTCCCGGCGGTTCATCGGACAAAAGAGCACCATTTACACCGATGCACCTTGCAGGGACAGGGATATTGTCAGGATCAGAGAGAAGGTGCGACTGGAATTAAACGGTGAAATTTTGGAGATGAGATCCTTCCCCTGAACTCCTTTTTCAACATTCCCCCGATTTTGGTTTGACAACTCTGAAAAACCACCGCTATAAAAAATTTAGGCTGATTTCTGATTTTTTCATACAAATCCACCTATTTTTTCGTCAAATTGGTATCAATTACCCATGCCCCAAACTCCTTTATTTCGTGATGGCGGCAACTTATCCGCTTGGCACACAATATGAACCATATCATTGCCATACACCGGAAATAATTGCCGGCATTTTTTCTTCATTCAACCTGCTAAGCAAAAGAAAGGAGGGGGGCGATGACTTTGATTTCCAATGAAAAAATCGCAAGCTTTGAACCCGTTTGGGCACCGTATCACGGATTTTCCCTGTTGTTCGACAGTCCGGGAAACGCTTTGGAACCCATGGGAAATCTGAAAAAGGTAGCCTGTGATGTCTATGGTGACCCCGACCTGTCCCTTTACAGGGCCCTGGCGGAAGCCATGGAAACGATGAGGCCGGCAGTGCTGATGAACACCTGCTTGTTCTGCACGCTTCCCTATGAATCCTATCACGTCACCATTTGGGACGGGATAAACGATGGCAATATCATCGGCGTCACCGCCTCGCACCGCAAGGAGTTGGAAACCTACCTGCAAGGGTTCCCGGAATCGTTTGCAACGGCTGCCAAGGTGACGGAAACGGTCAATGCATCCAAGCTTGCCGCCAAGAACGATTGGAATATCGGTTTTCGATTTGAAAAACTGGCCATCTGGTCCAACAGGGCGCTGGTAGCCCGCTTATCGCCCGCCGACAACGCCTCGGCGGCCGTGTTGGATCGGATGCTCGATGAGAGAAAAAAATTAAACGACAAGGTCGGGGTTTTACTGGATATGAATCTGCATAGGGCATTCAATCCCCATGTTTCTTTGGGATATTTTGCAGACCCCGATCTTGCAGACGTGTGCAGAAAGGATCTTGGTGGGCTAGAGGAAATTTTCACAAAAAAAACCACCGGCCAGTCCATTGCCTTCCATTCGGTTGCACTTTACGGGTTTACGGACATGGCGACCTTTTTCAAATGACGGCACCTGCACGTTGTCAGGCCGGCTTGCGCAATCATTGCGCGACAGCAATGCTCGGGGAAAGGAGACAAAGAAGATGATTGATAGTGCACTGGTCTTGAATTGTCCGTCCACCATGGGTGCATATCAACACCGTCACATAGAGAATATCGAGTGCTGGCTCGATTTTTTCGTCAATGAGGAAAGGATTCATGTGGTTGCCACGCCATCCTCCGAACGCTGGCAGGATTTGGTTCACCTTGAATATGATAAGGAATTGTATGCGTTGTTGCCGGTGTTAAGTTTTGACACCTGCAGCAGATGGCAAGCCGGTCTTTCTGAGGCGCTCACGCTTTATCAACCACGCAGCCATGTGTTTTTGTGGGCAGCCGACTTCTTTTATTCGGATGAGGCCAAAAGGGCTGCGGAAAAAATGCTCGATTACTCCGGTAAAGAAGATCTTGTCGTTGGAACCATTGAAGCGGGCGGTAAAAAAGAGGATATCGACAGGTGCGCAACCCATCCATTCATTGAAATCTGGTTTCCGGAAGAGTTTGAGATCATTCAATCAAAAGGCTTTTCAAAACCACGGTCCGAGTTGTTGCGGTTTTCGGTTCCGTTTCTCGAATATTCCCTTCGCAAGCGCTGGTTCCCCACCGAACAGACCATCCATCTAATTTTTCAATGTCTTTGGAATGACGGGGATTTTGAGGTCGAACCCATTCTTCTTCCCAAAATCGAAGATGACGGTGAAGCCAGGAATCAGCCCAACGTGATCCAACAGGTGGAAAGAATGGAGGTGTGGCTGAAATACATGTGGCGCGAAAGACAATGCGAACTGGACTGCAGTTGGTGGGAAATGGATGAATACAAGAATAAATGCATCCAATCTTTCGAAACGGCCATGCGTGCTTATGACATTTTGGTCGAAGACTGTGCCACTGTAGCTTGATTAAGGAAAGGAGGCGGTACCTTGCAATACGACGCAGCTTCAAAAGATCCCTTAAAACAGTTGATCGGCGCAAGCCGGGTGATCAAGGACGTAAAAGAGATGGTCCAGCTAGTGGCACCCACCGATGCCAGGGTCATGATCACCGGCGAGACCGGCACCGGAAAAACGATGGTCGCCAATATCATCCACGACCTTCACCCTCAGCGTAAAAAACATCACTTTCGAAGAACCAACATCGGCGCCCTTGTGCCGACTCTTGCCCAAAGTCAGCTTTACGGTCATGTGGCGCATGCGTTCACCGGAGCAACCAAGAATAACGATGGCATTGTTCTGGAGTCTGACAACGGCACCCTATTTCTTGATGAGGTCGCGACAGCCCACCCGGCAGTCCAAATCATGCTGTTGAACCTGCTGGAAATACCGGTTGTCAATCCGGTGGGTGGCGGTGTCCAGGACAGGAAAGAGGTGAATATCCGCATTATCTCGGCTACCACCCAATCGCCCCATGAGCTTTTGAACCTTGAATCCTTTCGAACCGAGCTTTTTTTCCGCATCTCGGAATATATCATAGAACTCAAGCCCTTGCGGCGGAGAAAAGAAGATATCAAACTGCTGGCTAACCATTTCATCCGGGAAAACAATTCGGGGATCCGTTGCCCGGCCATGTTGACAGAGGATGGAAAAACATCGAGACGATTTTCGAAAATAAAAGATATCGCACCGGATGCACTTGAATTGCTCGAAAATTACAACTGGCCCGGAAACGTTCGTGAACTTGAACATGTGATCCGTACCGCCATGGTCGAATCACGCAAAGACCACGAAGCAACAACGCTGAAAAAAGAATGGATCCGGTTTTCCAACTACACCCTGGAGCCGGCGGACAGCGCTGCAAATGCAGCCGGAGGCGTCTTTCCTGACAGCCTGAAAAGCAAAGTCCTCTTTTCCTGGGATATCAACAGCGTCAACGCAGAGGGTCACAAAAAGATCGAGCTAAAGCAGCATGTCAACCGTTTCAGGAGCGAAATCTGCAATCATGTCCTGTCCGAAACACATAACAATCAGTCCCGGACGGCAAAAATATTGGGAATCGATACCGGCTCATTGGCAAAATACAGACAATTCGATGCCTCGCAAGAATATAGATACAACGCCAACGACGGCGACCGGATTTGCCGTGTCTATGTCGTGAAGTGAATCGGCAAAAGTGTTTTCGGTTCGCCCATCAGGGATGGCAGGACAATTTTTAATACTGCTATCCCTTGAGGTCATTGCAGCTCAACAGAAAAAATCAGCCCGCCATCGTTTTTTTCCTGCAACGCTTCCGATACAAGCCCGGAATTAAACCCCTTTCACTTCCATAAATTCTCATTTAGCTGCCATTACAAAGCGTTACCACCATGGCACGCATCGTGCGATACCATCGTTATCCGCGCGCTCGTTCTTGTTCGCAGCTACTATCTTCTCAGCAAATGAACCACCTGCTTTTAGCAGTCGCAAATGGATAAGGTCCATTGCCTGTCCATCCATCCAGAGCCGGCGCGGTGTGCTTTTACGATACGTCACCGATTGAGAAGTTCTGCCGGATCGGCAATGCCATCCGGAAATTTACCCTGCCGCCTATTACTATACAGAGAGGGAACCGGTACTCCTGGAGCGTAGACTCAAGAAACCGTCAGGCATCATGGAAAAATTTTTGAAACAGATCGAGCCCATCATCAAATCGAAGATCCGGAAATACCGGCCCTACATCAAAAATTACGAATGGGAAGACCTCATGCAGGAAGGCTACCTGGCGGCGCTAAAAGCGGCGAACCGCTGGAAGATCGATACTGACAAGGCCGGCCTGATCGCCTGGACCTGGATCCACATAGACTCGAAATTCAAAGAACTGTCCATGAAATCCAACGGCAGGGAGGTTTACTTTGAGGAACTCAATTTTGAAATAACCCAAGAGGATGTCCATCTGGTTTGGGGGCAATCCCAAAACTCGCCGGAACAGGATGAGGCCCGGGAAAAGATTGTAGAACTGCTGATAAAATCCATCCCGAAATTCGAATGCTTTCTGGAACGCGCCCTTGATGAAAACTTGACCGGCACCGCCGTGGCCAAAAAACTGGGGCTTACCAAGCAGCGCATATCTCAATTGAAAAATGAGGTCGTGAGGACCATTAAGGAAAAGACTGAAACCGATGTTCGGTGGAATCAATCAACTCATGGATAAAGGTTATAAAAAAAGCGATTTACCCAAACGTATGCTCAATTTTACTGAGTTGGCTGATTACATAGGTCTTAAACCACAGACGATCCGGAACAAATTTTACGCCGGCGAATTTCCCATTCCCGCAAAGCGTATCTTTTCCAAAGTTTTATGGGACAAGAAGGACGTCGATAACTATTTAGATAAATTGAATAAAATTGACTGTTGACGATCAAGTACAGGGAATTGTAATATCATATCCGAAAGGGGGTGATATTCAGTTTTCCTGCTCTTGCTCCTTAATTTAAAGGAGTAATTAAATGGGAGTTTTTCAAAGATATACCAAAAAGGATAAAAACGGCAACGACATTCAGGATAAGGATGGCAAGCCCAAAAAAGAAGGCCCGTGGTTTGTTCAATACCCATTTGCCAGAGATCCGAAGACAGGTAAAATCAAGTACCGGACCGAAAAGGCGTCTTTTAGCAAAAAGAAAGCCGAATCTATCTTTAGGGCCAAAGTGGATGCATTCCAGGAAAAGGAGAAGCTTGGCATTCAGGTAGATCCGGAAATTTCCTTTAATGACCTTATTGATTGGGGATTAAAGCAAGAGGTCATGAAGGTTAAAAAATCCGCAGCTGATGATTTGGCCAGGTCTAAACCATTGAGGGCTGTTTTGGGAGATTATAGGGCGGTTCAAATCACACCGCTTATGGTGGATAATTTTCGAATCCAAATGAAACGGACCATATCGGATTACACCAACAAGCCCTATTCCGGAACAACCATCAATAAAATGGTCTCCTTAGCCCGCCGAATTTATTATCTGGCTTTGGATTCCGGGATTGTCAATTCCAATCCGTTCGCCAGACGCGGCACATTCAAAGAGGAGCCCAAAGGGAAATATATACCGGATGATGAGTTCCAGGCTGTTTTGGTTTTCTTGCCGGAATACATGAAACCCGTTGTGGCTACCGCGTACTTGACAGGAATGCGGCGTGGTGAAGTCATCGAGTTGGAATGGAACAGGGTGGACCTTTTCAGGGGCTTTATCGATCTGACACCAGATGACACAAAAACCGAAGAGCCGAGACGCATCTACTTTAATTCGGTCAAAGAGTTGAAGAATGCATTCATTCAGGCGGAACGGAAACGCAAACCGGGTCAAAAGCATGTATTTGCAAAACCGGATGGTGAATCGGTCCCGAAATGGTACATGGATCGTTTGTTCAAAAAAGCCTGTACCAAGGCAAAAGTCGGTCCTTATCGCATCCATGATCTGCGGCACACGTTCAACACCAATATGATTAAGGCAGGCGTGGACCAGGTCGTTATCATGAAGCTCACCGGTCACAAGACCAATAAGATGTTTACCCGATACAGCCATATTGACAAGGAACAGGGCGAAAATGCAATGGCTAAACTCGATACCTTGCTCTCGACCGCAAAAGGCTAAGGGTAACTCGAAAACAAAACAGGCAGGCAATCGACCACGATTACCTGCCTGTCAGGAAAAACGATCTCGGGAAAGCGTCTACTTCCTATGTACTTCCTTGTACCTCCTAAAACAAAAGCGGGTTTCGCCTGATTGACGTAACCCGCTGAGAATAGGGAAGTAAAATATATTGTTAAGTGGCGTCCCCAAGGGGATTCGAACCCCTGTCGCCGGCGTGAAAGGCCGGTTTTGTACATTTACTTGGGTTTCCCCCCATTTTAATATATCTACCTAACCACCAGTTTTCATTG
Source organism: Desulfosarcina ovata subsp. ovata (assembly GCF_009689005.1). NCBI lineage: Bacteria > Pseudomonadati > Thermodesulfobacteriota > Desulfobacteria > Desulfobacterales > Desulfosarcinaceae > Desulfosarcina > Desulfosarcina ovata. Next base: position 1,532,419 of record NZ_AP021879.1, read on the forward strand.
CCTTTCTAATCAGTTATATTGCACTTGACATAATCTGCCATACTTGTATATTTGTTCTGTGGGTGTGAAATAGGGTGTGAATTTTAAAAACGGGGTGATAAAAATGGCCAAACCTTTCAAAGTCGAAGGCAGGACGGGGATTTTCTATCGTATTGCTAAGAGAATCGGCGGTCCCGGCGAGGAAAAAGTCTATTATGTCCGTTTTAAAAGGGACGGGAAAATCATTGAAACCAAGGTTGGCAGGCAATATGCGGACAACATGACCCCCGCAAAAGCCGAACGGTTGCGCTCATTGATGATTGAAGGCCGAAAGCAGACAGGCCAAGAAAAAAGAGTGGCCCAGGTAGAGGCGAAAAAAGCGGCGGAAGGCAAATACACCATCGGTCGGCTATGGGCCGAATATCTGGCCACCAGAAAGCCGGGGAAGGCGCTCATTACCGATTGCAGCAGATACAAACAATACCTTGAAAAACCGTTCGGCAAGATGGAACCAGACCAGATATTACCCCTGGATGTGGAACGGTTGAAACGACACCTTTTAAAGTCGAAAAGCCCACAGACCGTCAAGCATGTTCTAAACCTGCTGACCTGGATTGTGAATTTTGGTGTTAAAAATGGCCTATCTGCCCCCCTACCCTTCCGTATTAAAAAGCCCACCGTTCACAATCAAAAAACCGAGGACTTAACACCATCACAAATTGAAAAGCTTTTGGATGTAATTGACCAGCACCCACATCCGCAGGCGGGCAACGTTATGAAACTGGCGCTCTATTCTGGAATGAGGCAATCTGAAATGTTCAAATTGCAGTGGCGGCACATCGACTTTGAACGCGGGTTTATCGAAATTGTAGACCCCAAGGGTGTCAAGCCTGAAAAAATCCCGCTGAACACAGCAGCGCGCGAACTGTTGGAGGGAATCCCGCGAACTAAGGGCAGTCCCTACGTTTTCCCTGGGCGCGGTGGACGTCAACTTACTAACCTGCGGCAGCCGATTAATGAAATCAAAAAAGCGGCGGGCCTGCCTGCCGACTTCAGACCGTTGCATGGCTTGCGGCATGTTTTCGCAACACAACTGGCATCAAGCGGGCAGGTTGATATGTACACTCTTCAACGGTTGCTGACCCATAAAACACCGATTATGACCCAACGATATGCCCATCTGCGCGATGAGGCATTGAAGCGTGCATCCGAACTGGCCGGCAACATTGTGACCAGCATCGCGTCGACAAAGGCCAAAAACGATGCCGTGAACGAATAATCAATTTTCCGGGGATAGGCAAGGCGTCATGAACCTTGCCGAACGGTCGGTCTCCCTGGGCCGGCCCTCCCCGGATCACCACCAGGGGCGCACAGGGGGCGCGATATGAAAAAAATAATTGAGTTTTTTAAACGGCAAAGTGGGGATCAATTACCCACAGACACTTTTTTAAAAACCTGGCAAGGTCACAAACGCACTTTCGTTCTTTCGGTGCTTAAAGGTGGCGAAACCCTTATTCGACTAAAAATTACTGATGCCGATGAGCAAAAACAATTTTACATGCAAGAAGGCGAGTTGAGAAAGTCGTATGAATACATAATGAGCGAAACCTCGCCGATAGAAAGCCCTGGATTTTCCCTGTTCGAATATCGAAATTTTACAGCCGCAATCTACTTTTTCGAGAAAGTTCTGCCGGAATTGGAAAGCATCCCAACCAAAGTGGCCATCGCCATTGAGGATGAGCTGTTCAGAATCATCCCTCTTGTTTTGGAGGATGTGGCCACACATAACACGAAATTTGACATAGATAATGCTAAGATTTTGGGCAGAAAGAAAAGGCGATTTGCGCAGAATCGAGGGCTGCGGAGAAAAAGCGATCAGCGAACTCAAGCTGTCCTCAATGTAAAAAAAAAACATCCAGAGTGGAAACCCAAATACATTGCCGAACACTTAATTGGGGAATGGATAGAAGCTGGCAAAAATGGTCCCAAACCGTACGCAAAGAGCAAAATTTACGATATTTTCAAAGAACACGGCCTTTCCTGACTTCCAAAACTTAACTCCTGGAAATTATTTTTTTCCAAAACTTAACTTTTGGAAAAAAATCAAATAATTCCGTTTACTTAAAAAATTATTCTGCGATAAAAAGAGGCCATCGATTCAATACGAGTCGATGGCCTCTTTTATTTTTATCGAAAGGATTTTTTCATGTTTGAACGTCTCCAACAGCGGCAAACGTATTTACTCGAAAAAGAACTGGCCGAAATTCTCAACGTGCATGTGCAGACCCTCAGGAACTGGCGGTTTCAGGGACGCGGGCCGGCCTACGCAAAATTCGGATCATCCGTCCGATATGATCCGCAAGCGGTGTTGGCATACCTTCAGGCGTCTACCGTATCGGTTCGGGCGGAGCGATAACATGACCACCGAAACGGAAAGCGATTTCCGAAACGCCATAGCGGAGCATGGTCCCGCCCCTGCCGAAATCGTAGCAGATGGAAATGTGCACAGGTATGACATTGATGAGCCGGGCGACAAGGCTGGATGGTATCTTCTTCATGGCGACGGTGTGCCGGCGGGCGTTTTCGGGAACTGGAAAACCGGAGTGTCCACAACATGGTGCGCAAAACAGAGCCACGAGATGACCGAAGCCGAACAGGCCGAGAACCGGTGGCGGATCGAGGATGCCCGGCTGCAACGAGAAGAAGAAAAAGCCAAATCACAGGCCAGGGCCAGGACAAAGGCTGTTGATATGTTGGCGATGGCTGGACCAGCACCGGCAGATCATCCTTACCTTGTCATGAAGGGTGTTGCCCCCGCCGGTCTGAAAGTTCTCAACGGAAATATACTTGTGCCGGTCGTGGATGATACTGGAGCGGTATGCAGTCTTCAAACGATGTCGCCAGATGGGCAGAAGCTTTTTCTCACTGGCGGGCGGATAAAGGGTTGCAGCTATACCATACCAGGCAACGGCGATCTTTATATAGGTGAAGGTTTCGCCACGATGGCAAGTATTCACGCGGCGACCGGGGGGACCTGTATTTGTGCTTTCAACGCCGGAAATCTTGAGTCGGTAGTAAAAACGGTTCGTGAGAAAAACCCCACGGCGCCGATCACTATCTGCGGCGATGATGACCGATGGACTAATGGCAATCCGGGCCGGACAAAGGCCACGGCTGCCGCTGAAAAGTATCGTTGCCGGGTCGTATTTCCAGAGTTTAACAGCCTGGACGCGAAACCCACCGATTTCAATGATCTGGCGATGGAAAAGGGCTTGCAGAAAGTAAAACGGCAGATTGAAGCGGCCGGCCCTGCCGAAAATGTTTGGCCAGATCCGATGCCCCTGCCTGACGGCCTACCACCTGTAGCGAGCTTTGCTTTCGAACTACTACCAGAGACTTTGCGACCCTGGGCATCTGACATCGTCGAGCGGATGCAGTGCCCCCCGGACTTCGTAGCGGCGGCAATCATGGCGGCGTTGGCCTGTATCATCGGGCGAAAGATTGGTATCCGTCCACAACTGGCTACGGACTGGACTGTGGTAGTAAATCAATGGGCAATGCTGATCGGCCGGCCAGGGGTTCTCAAAAGTCCTGCCATGGAGGCGGCATTGGCTCCGGTCAAGCGGTTGGCGGCAATGGCCCTGGAACGATACCAAAATGAAGCTGTAGAGTACGAGCGGACAAAGATTGCAGAAAAGCTTCGGGCTGAGGCCGCAGAAAAAGCCGCCCGTGCTGCTCTGAAAAAAAACCCAGATGCCGACCTATCTCACATCCTTGGTTTTGAGAAATCCGAGGCGCCGACAATGGCCCGGTACATGGCGAACGATACGACGGCCGCAGCCCTTGGAGAGCTGCATCGGCAAAATCCGAACGGATTGCTCGTTTTTCGGGATGAGTTGGTTTCCCTTCTCAAAATGTTGGACCGTGAGGAAAACGCCGAGGCGCGGGGCTTCTACCTAACCGGCTGGAACGGGGACTCCGCCTATACCTTCGACCGGATCACCAGGGGCATGAACCTACATATACCGGCTGTGTGCATCTCTCTTCTCGGTAGTACACAACCTGCCCGTATTGCTCAATACGTCAAAGCCGTTGTCAACGGTATCGGCGATGATGGTCTACTACAACGCTTCGGGATGACGGTTTGGCCTGATACTGGTGGTAAATGGAAAGATGTTGACCGATGGCCGGACAGCGAGGCAAAGAACGCGGCGTTCAAGGTTTTTGACCGGCTATCCAGGATGGACCCATTCACCATTGGAGCCCATCAGGATAATGGTCCGGACGGCGCACCAGACGGCATTCCTTTCCTACGGTTTGACGAGGCTGGTCTCTCCCTCTTCCGGGATTGGCGCCATGATCTGGAAACACGGTTGCGATCCGGGGACATGCATCCAGCCCTTGAGTCCCACCTATCAAAATATCGAAAACTCGTACCTGGCATAGCTCTCATTTGCCATTTGGCAGATGGTCACAACGGCCCCGTTGGGCGTCCTAAGGTGCTACAGGCATTGGCCTGGGCTGAGTATTTGGAAACCCACGCACGGCGCCTTTATGCGAGCGTTGAAGCGCCTGGAACCGTAACGGCAAGGGCGATCATTGCCAAAATACGAAAAGGAGCACTTCCGACCCTTTTGACAGTGCGTGAAGTATACCGTCGCAAGTGGTCAGGGTTGACAGATCTGGAAACAATCAAGTCCGGGCTCAAAGTGTTGGTCGACCATGACTGGATGCTTGAAACTCAAAAAAACACCGGCGGGCGTCCGACAATCGAATATCAGCTAAACCCCAGAACGGAGGGTTTAAAATGAGCTACCTCGAACAATTAAAAAACCAGGCAAACATGCACCGCTACGTACTGCCAAAAGGGCCAAAAGGGGGTTTTGATCCTTTTGGCAGTGTGCCGGATAGGCACTTTTTAGAAAAAAAAGACGTTTCGTCGGAATCTGATTGTGAGCTACCCAATCCGGATTTGCCGGCGACTTGTCCATTTAATCATGGCGGATATGCACCGGCCGGATGCCGGTTTTCCCATGACCTGTTGATGGAGCTAATCCGCGATGGAGGGTTTAAAATGAGCTACCTCGAACAATTAAAAAACCAGGCAAACATGCACCGCTACGTACTGCCAAAAGGGCCAAAAGGGGGTTTTGATCCTTTTGGCAGTGTGCCGGATAGGCACTTTTTAGAAAAAAAAGACGTTTCGTCGGAATCTGATTGTGAGCTACCCAATCCGGATTTGCCGGCGACTTGTCCATTTAATCATGGCGGATATGCACCGGCCGGATGCCGGTTTTCCCATGACCTGTTGATGGAGCTAATCCGCGATGGAGGGTTTAAAATGAGCTACCTCGAACAATTAAAAAACCAGGCAAACATGCACCGCTACGTACTGCCAAAAGGGCCAAAAGGGGGTTTTGATCCTTTTGGCAGTGTGCCGGATAGGCACTTTTTAGAAAAAAAAGACGTTTCGTCGGAATCTGATTGTGACCTGCCGAACCCGACAATGCCCCCCACATGCCCTTTTAATACTGGCGGATATTCACCGGCCGGATGCCGGTTCAGTCATGACTTGCTGATGAACTTAATCTGCACTGGCGTGATGCCTGATCCGGAATGCGGCTGCCCGTTCCGGGATATTTGTGGCGAGCGGCTACCTATTAATAGAGGGGGACACCGATGACAGTTTCAGCACTCAATTTCAAACCATATGACCGTGGCGCCATGCGAGGCTTTTTCGACCTGCGTTATTACGGGCTCACGGTCAGAGGTTGTCGCCTGATGTCCGGCAACAATGGTCTTTGGATCGCCCTGCCGCAAAAGGAAGCCATGCAGGACGGTGAACGCAAATATTTTGATCAGATGTATCTGACGGCACCGGAGATGGAGCACGTTCGCCGGATGGTGCTGGCCGACCTTCAAGCACAGGGCCACCTTGACCATGGTCACCGCGATGGCGGCGGTCAGGGTGGAAATCACCAACACCACAACCGACCGGCTAAACAAGGTGGTGGTCACCGAACGCCCGAGGGTGAGGACGTGAGTCAGTATTACACCCAGCCCGGCGATGATGGCATACCATTCTAAGGAGCGCGCAACAATGGCCAAGACCTGGAAAGAGCGAGAACGAGCAGTAGCACGGTTTTTTGGTGCCAGGGGTAGAACGCCATTGTCCGGCGGTAACAGCGGCCACACGCGGTCTGATACGCTTCACGATGAGCTGTTCGTTGAGCATAAACATTCGGTCCGTCACGCCATCATCAATTTGTGGGACAAAGTCAAACCGCTGGCACGTAAAGAGAACAAGCTGCCCGTGGTGACGTTGAGCGTCAAGGGCCGGCCAGGATTCTGGGTGCTGGTGCATTCGTCTGACCTTGTGTCCGTGGCGAACCAACGGAGTTTGGCGCGGAGCGACGGCGGTGACGGCTGACCGGCGGCAGGCCACTCGACCGAAGAAATGATCGCGGGTCCTTCCTGGGATCTGCCTTATGCGGCGACGATCAGCGCGATAGTCGGCAACTTTTTGACCCCCCATTTTCCGGTGCGCACGCACCCCAGGCAATCGAAAAGATGGCACCATGCACAAATTTGACGCAAACAAGTCGCAAAGATCTGAAATAGCATCAATTTTCGGCGTGCACCCATCAACGGTTTCGAGGTGGAATCGAGAATGAAATTGATTACCGCACAAAAGGCAGCTGCAATTTTGGATACCTCGACCAGACACGTTTATCGCCTTCTCGAGGACGGATCAATCGTCGGACTCAAAACCCGTGGCGCCGTCAGGATCGTCGAGGATTCGCTCAACAATTACATTCAGGACCAAATCACAATCTTCCAGGTCGATAACGGAATTTTTCGTGACTCGGGCGACTCGGGCGACTGACGCGCTCGGCGATTTGCCGACACCATGGTACACATGGGGCATCGCCACCGTCGGCCGGCGGGGCCAACCTCCCACGAAGGATAACAACATGACCGAAGTTATCGACATGCCAAGAAAAAGCAGGACTTTTGAGCTGGTCGGGTATGGCAAAACAATCGATTTGGACCGTGATATTTGCGCACAGCTGAAGGACACGCCCTTCTACGAAGAGGCCTGCCAGATTCGCGACGATGCCCGCCAAGCTCGGATTGCTGAAATTGAGGAGCCGTCCGTACAGGCGGCCCGCGACCGCATCATCGGCCTGGCAAAGGTGCATTTTGGTGAGGCCGAAGGTCAACGCCTTCAGGCCATCATTGAATCTGGCATGACGGCTTCGCAGTACGAAGCCCTGGCGCCGCAACTCACCCCTGGAAGGGAATCTGCCGAATTGCGAAAGCTGCACGCGGTCCGGGCCGAGCTCGAATCGGCATTGAATCAGCCTGCCGGGGATGCCGACTTTATGGCCGCTGTGGAACGGATCATGGAGTCTGAGAAGGTCACCAAATCGGAGGCCATGAGCCGGGTGGCTGCCCAGCAACCAGAACTGCACCGCCGATTCATTCAAAGCAAAAACCCGAATTTGGAGATTCCCAAATGAGTAAAGAAAAAAAATTTGAGAAAAACGAAACACCCGAGAAAGCTGAGCCGACATTTCAGCAGTTGGTCAGGCAAGAGCGCGAACGCACCGGATGCAGCCTTACGGCCGCCATGCAAGCCGTGTCCGGAAAGCATCCAGAAGCCCACGCGGCTTTCCTGCAGTCCGGCAGTACCCTGGACGCCAGCCCGGAAGATGCCGGCGAAAAGGATTTTATGACAATGGTGGAACAGTGTCAGACGATGCGTAAATGTTCCCGCACCGAAGCGATGCAGCGGATTGCCAGGAGCCATCCAAATGCTCATCGCCAGTTCATCGAACAAGCAAACCGGCGAGAGGAGTAAACCATGGGCTACGGTTTTCTTGAGTGGAAAAACCCACCGCATTATACAGCCTTATCTGGTTATGAATGGATCGACGATTATCTCAATGCTGGCGAGATTCAAAAAGAGATTCTCTTCATGCGCGAGAAGAAGTCCGAGGTCCGAAAAGTCCAGGCATCGAAGCGGGATATGGTTGCACGTTTTAAGTCTTCATGGGAGGCTTACGAGCAGAAACGTATCGCCTACCTTGCAAAAATTCTGCGCGAGACGAATTCTGGGTCGCGCGATCCGTTCTCCCGATTACTTCACGTTACCAGCCGGAATCCGCAATGGGAGCGGGTTTGTACGAACGTGGCGTGGAGCGACGTCAAAGCCGCCATCGATCTTATCTTTGCCGAGCGGACCGGCGAGACGCTCACCGACGCCGAACGTGAGAAGAGAATCACCGAGCTTGACCAGCTCATCGATGAGCTTAAAGGGCAGTTAAAGGAATCGTCTCCCGCCGGTTATTTCAAGATTGTCCGTGGAGAAATTGCCGAAGACTACCGGCAGACGTTCATCACTCATTGGCGGCACGTCCAGGGACAGTGCAACGCGCCTTGCGGTCCGCATGGTGTTGCGATTTCAAAATCCCCACCGGAAGAACAAGACGCCTATTCCCGATTGGGCATTTCCAGCGCAATTTCGAAAAACATCGGTGCCAAAAGCCCGCTGCCTGAGTCCCAGTTCGAAGAAATACCCCGGACATGGGGCATGTGAATTGGTTGTGCACTGACCGGCCTTAGCCACCGGTCCGGCCCGCGTTGATGCCGCATAATCAACGAAGTGACTAAATTTCACTCCTTTCAAGTGTCGCTCGCCCGCCAGGGCCAGACCTGGCAAAAGCCCCCCGGAACCACGGCCGGGGGGCTTACCTATTTCTGCCCATGCGAAATTACCTTTGCCGACATTATCATCGATGTCTGACCGCGGCCGCCATGGACAACCTGGCCAAAACCAGCACCGGCATCAGCGCCGACACACTGGACCTGCGGGTTTTCGTTTCCGGTGACAAAACCTTTTGGCAGTGGTGGGTGGTGGGTGTGAAAAATGTGTGAAATATCCCCAGGGGTGTGAAATAGGGTGTGAATCGGTTTTTCCAACCATGGAAACAAAAAAGCCACTTAGATAAACAGCGTTGTCTAAGTGGCCGAAAACAGGGAAATAAAATGTATGTAAAAAGTGGCGTCCCCAAGGGGATTCGAACCCCTGTCGCCGGCGTGAAAGGCCGGTGTCCTGGGCCAGGCTAGACGATGGGGACGCAAACTTTATCTCTCTGGTGGGCCGTGTTGGGCTCGAACCAACGACTCTCTGCTTAAAAGGCAGATACTCTACCGACTGAGTTAACGGCCCGAAAGAGAAAAACCGTTTCTACACGTCAAACCTTTTTTTGTCAACACTAAAAACAATTGCGGTCCGGTTTTTTTAATTTCGTGCAAATGCCCCTATTTACGCCAGAATTCGGGAACCACCAGAATGATCAAGGTGTAGATTTCAAGGCGCCCCAGCAGCATGCACCAGGCAAGCAGCCATTTTCCCAGGCACGGAATCGCGGCAAAATTTTCCACCGGCCCCACCATGCCGAAACCCGGCCCGATGTTGCCAATGGTGGCAGCAACCGCACCCAGGGCGGTCACGAAATCGACCCCGATGCCGGCCAAAAGCACCGTGCTTAGGGCAAACAGGGCCATGTAAAGCGCCAGAAACCCTAGGACACTGCGGATCACATCCTCGGGAACGCCTTTGCCGCCGATCTTGATATGCGTCACCGCCCGGGGATGGATCATGGAAAAAAGCTCCTTGTAGCAATACTTGAAGCCAAGCATGATGCGCAGGCACTTCATGCCGCCACCGGTGGACCCCGCCGACGCCCCCACGAACATGCACAAGAAAATAATCACTTGGGACATGGCCGGCCACAGTTCGTAGTCGGCCGTGGCATATCCGGTGGTGGTAACGATGGAGACCACCTGGAACGCGGCGTAACGCAGGGCCTGCCCGACATTGTCATAGACCGTATGGTAGATATTGGCGGCCACCACCAGGGTCAGGACCAGGCACATGGCCAAGTAGAAGCGGCATTCCGAATCTTTCCAGAAGGCCAGTGGACGCCCCTTAAGCAGCTGATAGTGCAACGAGAAGTTGATCCCGGCCAGTAGCATGAACAGGGTGATCACCCCGTCGATATATACGCTGTCGAAATGGGCCACGGAGGCGTTCTTGGTGGAAAATCCGCCGGTGGGCATGGTGGTAAAGGCGTGGTTCAGGGCATCGAACAGGGTCATTCCGCCGACCATCAGGAGCACCACCTCGGCCACGCTGAACAGGGCATACACCTTCCAGAGGATCATGGCTGTATCGCGGATGCGCGGCTTGAGTTTGTCCGGCACCGGACTGGGCACCTCGGCCTTGTAAAGCTGCATGCCGCCGACCCCCAGGAAGGGCAGGATGGCGATGGAAAGCACGATAATCCCCATGCCCCCCAGCCATTGGATAAAACTGCGCCAGAGCAGCAAGCCCGGGCTCTGGCCTTCGATGTCGGTCAGGATCGATGATCCGGTAGTGGTAAACCCGGAAACCGATTCAAAAAACGCATCCGTAAACGTGAAGGCCGAATCGGAAAAATAAAAGGGCAACGCACCGAACAGACCGATGGCCGTCCAGCCCACGGCCACGATGGCCATGCCTTCACGCTGACTCATGAACTCGGTCTTTTCATGCCTGAAAAGGGCCACCACGGCGCCGCCCACCAGCAGGGTAACCCCCATGGCCTTGAGCAGCGGCATCAGACTGCCGTCCATGGCAAACAGGGAAAAAACCAGGGGGACCAGCATGGTGGCACCGAAGAAGAGATTCAGCACGCCGACAGTTTTGATGATGTACCGCCAGCGCATTTAGAAATACTCCAGTTTGACGGCCAAAATCTTCTCCACGCCGGGAACGGACTGCCGGGTGGCGAAAATAATGATGCGGTCCTCCGGTTCGATGATACTGTCACCGGTGGGGATGATGATGGTATCTTTGCGGATGATCCCGGCCACCATGGACCCCTTGGGAAAGGCGATCCGCTTGAGCGGCTTGGCAACGATATCGGAGGTAGGCAGTGCCAGGGCTTCCATTACCTCGCCCTCTTCCCCCTTGATGGAGATGGCCGAAAGCACCTTGCCGCGCCGGATGTGCTGTAAAATGGTATTGATGGCCGACAGGCGCGGGCTGACCACCTGTTCGATACCGATGGTCGACATGAGCGGGAAGTAGCTGAACTTGTTGATCTGGGTAATGGTCTTTTTGGCCCCCAGCCGTTTGGCCAGCAGCGATGCCAGAATGTTGGTCTCTTCGTCACCGGTCAGGGTGACCACCAGATCGGCATCATGGATGTTCTCTTCCAACAGCAGGCTCTGATCCGATCCGTCACCGTGCAACACCACGGCCCGGTCAAGCTGCTCGGCCAGGTAGTCGCAACGCGGGGCGCGGCGTTCGATGACCTTGACCGACAGGGAATCCTCTTCCAGCCGTCGGGCCAGGCGATATCCGATACGACCGCCACCGACGATCAATACACGCTTGACCGGGGTCACATGCTTGTCGAAAATGGAAAGATGCCGGGACAGCTTTTTCTCTTCGCTGATGAAATAGACCAGGTCGCCGCCGCGCAGATGGTTGTCGCCCTTGGGAATAATCAACCGGTCGTCGCGCACGATAGCGGCAATCAGGGGCCGGTCTTCCTGAATGACACTGGGCAGGTCGGCAAGCTGGACATCGGCCAGTCGTGATCCGGGATCCAGGTAGACGCCCACGAACTTGATCCGGCCATCGGCGAATTCGCCCACATCTACGGCGCCGGGGACGCTCATCAGCCGCTGAATCGTTCGAACCACCTCGGTTTCGGGGTTGATTACGGTATCGATATGGGGTGCATTGGTTTTGAAGGCATCGTGGTAGCGGTCAAAATCGGCCCCCCTCAAGCGGGCCAGCTTCTTGGTGGTCGGCGAAAGCGTATCGGCCACGAGACAGGCCACCAAGTTGACCTCGTCGGAATCGGTCACCGCCAGCATGATTTCCGTCTCATGGATACCGGCCTCTTCAAGGACGGCGGGGCTGCTGCCCGAACCGATAATCGTCTGGACGTCAATGCTTTCGGAAAGCCGTTTGACGGCCTCCGAATTGGCATCGATCACCACCACATCCTTGTTTTCCATCGCCAGCCGGCTGGCAATATGAAACCCCACTTCACCGGCGCCAACAATAACAATTTTCAAGATGCCACTCCTTTAAACCGGGGCCAAGCATTCATCGTGACGCACCCATTCCGATTTTTTGCTGGTATGCCTTACACTACCACCGAAATCGTGTCAAACCAAGGGATACGAATGCTGACCGATGACCGGGCACCGCGCCCGGGGAAGGGTTTCGGGAGAAGGAGCACGGAGCTTTAATGGGAATGCCCCGATCAGGGCAAAAATGCGGTTGCTGAAATCATCAGGGCCGCTCCCAGGGAGATGGTATCCAAACGGGAAAAGGTCAGATCGGGAAGGGTCCGGTAATCGCTGTAGCAACGCGCCTGCATGGCCGCGGCCAGTTCATCCGCTCCTAGGAAAACGCGCCGGAACAATGGGATCGTGGCGTGCATCAGGCGGGCCAACGGATTTTTACGCCGGTCGATGCATCGGGCGCGCTGGGCCTCGGCCATTTCAGCCGCCTGAAACAGGATCAGGGGCAAAAAGCGCACCACCAGCCCCACCATGGTGGCCGCCATGCGCGAATTGACTCCGGGCACCGGCGTCAGAAACCAGACCAGGGCCGCACGAATATGGGCAACTCGCGTGGTGGCCACCAGCAGGATTCCCATGACCACGACCAGGAAAAGGCGCCAGCAAACCATGCCGGCCTCGCCTATTGACCCCATGGAAACCACCGGTATCCAGCTGCCGGAAAAACGGACCGCGCGAGCAATAAAAACAACCACCAGAAGATAAAGGAAGTAACGGGTTTCCGCGATCAGCCGCGAAATGGAGAGCCCGGCACCGCGGCCCAGCAGCCCCAGGGTAAGGGAGAGCAGCCCCAGGAAAACAATATTACCCTTGAGGCAAACACCCCCCAGCAGGATCAGCAGCATCTGCTTGGTCCGGGGATCTAAGCGGTGAAGCACTGATCGGCCAGGCGTGAAACCGAAGCTGGTCAGTTCACCCATGGACGGATACCTTTGCCCAGCTGCACGGAACAGGGCGGACGGATGCCATGCCGGGCAATCCCGCCGATCACCGCTTCGGGGCGGCCGTCGTCAACCACCCTGCCCTCGGCCATGACCACCAACCGCCGGGCATGGGCGATGATCTTTTCCAGGTCGTGGGTGGTGATAATAATGGTGTGTCCGCGCCGATCCAGGTCGAGGATCTGTTCCAGCACCCTACTGGTGGCCGGATAGTCCAGATTGGAAAAGGGCTCGTCCATGAGCAGCACCTGCGGCTCCATAGCCAAGACACCGGCAATGGCCAGGCGACGCTTCTGACCGCCGGAAAGATGGTGAGGCCGTTTGTTCTCCAGCCCCACAAGATCGACGGCGGCCAGGGCCCGGTTCACCCGGCGGTCGATCTCCGGCCGGTCCAGGCCCAGGTTTTCCGGACCAAAGGCGGCGTCGTCGTATACTGTTTCGCCGACAATCTGACTGTCGGCATCCTGGAAAACCATGCCCACGGCTTTGCGGGCGGCCAGGGGATCTTTCTTCACCGAATGGCCGAACACCCGCACTGATCCATGCTGGGCCGTCAACAGGCCGTTGAGGTGGCGCAAAAGGGTTGTCTTTCCCGAGCCATTGGCGCCGGCGACCACGGTCAGTTCGCCCTGCTGGAAGGCCAGGCTGACGTCGTCCAGCGCCAGGGTCCCATCGGCAAAACGGTGAGTCAGGTGATCGGTCTGGATAACGGTGGCCATCGATTTTATCCGGCGACCCGCACGGGATCGGTGGCCCCGTCGATAATCGGACGCAAGGATCGGGCAATGGGAATCGCGGCGGCAATTTTAAGGGCATCGCCGATCAGGAACGGCAGCATGCCCACGGCCGCCGCCTTGGACAGGCTCATGCCCGTAACCACCTTGAGCCAAGGCACCCCAAACGCGTAAATGGCTACGGTGCCGGCCAGCATGGCCAACACATCCACCACCACCCGGCCGCGGCCTTTCTCGGCAATGATGCCGACCACGTAAGCGGCAGCGCCAAATCCAAAAAGGTATCCGCCGGTGGGACCGACAAATTTTCCGATACCACCGGTACCACCGGCAAAAACCGGTAAGCCCACAGCACCGGCCAGAAGGTAGACGCCGATGCTGATCAGCCCCCAGCGGCCGCCCAGGAGCAGGCCGGCCAGCATGACAAACAGGTTCTGCAGAACAATCGGCACCGGCCCGATGGGAATGGCGATGTAGGCACCGGCCGCGGTCAAAGCGGCCATGAGCGAGGCGTAGATCATGCGTTTCAGCTGCAGGGCGGAGGATTCCATAATTGGTGTTCTCCAGTTTGATATGGTTTTCTAAATCCGATAAGCGGTCAACACGACAGGGGAAACAGGAACCTCAGCGATGGAAACAATCTCCGTAAATCACGGTCTGGCGGGTTCCGTCGTCCTGCTGCAGAATCAGCCCCCCCTGGGCGTCCAGATCCACAGCCGTTCCCTCGACCTTCTCCTTGAATGTAAACACACACACCCGTTGACCGAGGGTGGCATTGCTCTCCCGCCACTGTCCGATGACCTTTTCGGCATCGAAAGCGGCGATGCGCGTTTCGAACCGCTCCAGAAAGGCCAGCAGGATCTCCCGGCGGGGGACCGGCCGGCCGAGCAGGCCTTTCAGCGATATGGCGACGGCTTCTTCGGTCTCCGGGGCGTTGTTGACATTGAGGCCGATACCAATGGCCATATGGTCCACATGGTCCCCCTCGGTGTTCATTTGTGAGAGAATGCCGCAGATCTTTTGCTGGCCGACCAGGATGTCGTTGGGCCATTTGAGGCGCGCATCCACCTTGTGGATCTCGCGCATTACGGCGGCCATGTCGATGGCTGCCGCCAGGTTGACCAGGCCCGCCTGCATAAGGGGCATGGCCGCTGGCTTGATAACGACGGTGAAAAAGAGGCCGCCGTCGGCCGAAAGCCAGGTACGCTGCATGCGCCCGCGGCCGTGGGTCTGGCGTTCGGCAACGGCAACGGTGAAGTCAGGGCACCCCTGGCGCGCCAAATTGACGGCTTCGTCCATGGTGGAGGTGGTTTCTGGGAAATAGTGAATCTGCGCCTGGCGCGCCCCGAACGCCCATGGCATCAGGCTGTCCGGATCCGGGGGCAGCCGGTAACCGTTGGGTGTGGTCTCAATGGGCGTGCCCTGCCGGACCAGCCCCTGGATGTGTTTCCAGATCGATACCCGACTGATGCCCAGCCGGGCACTGAGGACCTCACCGGAAACCACATCGCCGCTCTCTTTTAAAATGGTGGTGATCTTCTCTTTGGGGGTCATCTGGTTAACCTTTCGACAAAGACTGGTTAACCCGATTGGTCAACAGAAGTCAATAGAGCAATGGAGGGCAAACAGATTGTCTCTGCCCTTAAAGGACGCTGAGCAGCCTTTCGTGGATATTGTCAAACCCGCCATTGGACATGATCAGAATCACGTCACCCGGTTTTGATGAGTGCTGCAGATCATTGATGATGTCATCGGTATCATCAAAATGAGTGGTATCCTTGCCCCTTTTCTTCAGGTCGACAACCAGCTGATGGCTGGAAAACCGCTCGCCTTCGGGCACCTTTTGGAGCATGGAAGGGGTACGGATGCAGATGCGGTCGGCAGCATCGAAAACCGTGGCATAATCGTTCTGAAACACCTTGCGCATGCTGGAATTGGTGCGTGGTTCAAAAACGGCAACTAGCCGGCTCTTGGAAAAATGGGTTTTCACCGCCTGAACCGTTTCCCTGACGGCAGTGGGATGATGGGCAAAATCGTCCACAACCGTGATCCCGTTTTTTTCTCCCCGAATCTCCTGGCGCCGCTTAACGCCGGAAAATCGCGCCAAGGCACCGGCAATCTGATCCGGCGTCACCCCCAGGTCATCGGCCACCGCCACAGCAGCCAGGGTGTTTTTGAGGTTGTGCGCACCGATCAGCCGGTTCTGAAAACGGCCATACGGCTTTCCCCCTTTGAGTATCCGGAAATGGGTCAGCGGCGCCTCGACCCGGATTTCATCCAAACGCCAATCGGAATCGTCCCCTAGGCCGTAGGATTGGCGCCGGCAGCCGGCCTGGGCCGCCAATGCAATCACATCGGGATTGTCGTCCGCGCTGACCAGGAGGGCATTAGATTTGAAGATGGAAACAAAACGCCCGAACGCCTCGCGAACGTGATCCAGGTCCCGATAGATGTCGGCATGATCAAATTCTACACTGGTCAAAACAGCGGCATCCGGGGTATAGTGAAGAAACTTGGGTCCTTTGTCAAAAAACGCAGTGTCGTACTCATCCGCCTCAATCACCATACAGTTCCCTTCTCCGCTGCGGTAATTGCTGTTGAAATCGGGCAGAATGCCACCGATGATAAACGAAGGATCCCGGCCGGCCCAATAGAGAATCCAGGCCAAAAGCGCCGACGTGGTCGTTTTGCCATGGGTTCCCGCTACCAGCAACTGGCGCTTTCCGGCCGCGGCAAACCGGTTCACCGCCTGGGGCATGGAGCAGTAACACAGGCCCATCTGTCCAATGGCAACCACCTCGGCGTTGTCCCTGGAGACGGCATTGCCCACCACCACCAGATCCGGTCGGTAGGCAAGGTGGGAAGGATCGAATCCGTTCATTACCGCAATCCCCTTTTCCGCAAGGAATCGGCTCATGGGCGGATAGACGTTGTTGTCCGAACCGGTCACCTGGTACCCTTTTGCTTTGAGCAGACAGGCCAGCGCGCCCATGGCGGTGCCACAGACAGCGATCAGGTGGATGGTCGTCACCTTGTCCGGGATGCGGTTGTTTTCCGGCAAAACCATAACCACAGTGTCCTTTGATCTAATAATGAGAGAATTACTTTCCCTGGCGGGCTTTCGTATAGCGCCACAATACCTTTTTTACAGAGGAATCACAAGCAATCCCGCCAGACTTGAGGGACCGCAAAAACGTTCTGGCCACATCGAAACGACTTTTATCGGAGAGTGACCATGAGCTTATCAGAATAAAGGACTGTTGATCGACTCAATGTTGCCGATAACCCTTTTACCAGCCTGGCCATAAAGTCGGACCAGGGTGTTTTTGTCCACGACGCCAGCAGCGAATCACTGGTCGCGCCGGTAGGGGCAGCGATGTCGAAAGGGCAATAATCGATTAGAATATCAACAATTTGATTTGGCTCCGAACGGATGCATAGAATAATCTGGTGTCATTTCAGGCCGGAAGTGACCACTGCCGGCAGACTGAATGTGAAAACGATAGAATTATGAAAACAGATATTGTGGATACCCCCACACCGATTGATCACTTGAAGGCAATTTCGTCCTGGGTCTCTTCCGTACAGGACCTGGACAAGCTACTCCACCTGATTATTGAATCGGCCACCAATGTCGTGCGCGCAGAGGCCGCATCGCTGCTTCTGATGGACACCAAAACCAACACGCTTTATTTCAAAGTGGCCACCGGCACCAAGGGCAAGGAGGTCAAGGAGTTCAGGGTAAAGCTGGGTGAGGGTATCGCCGGCCATGTGGCGCAGACCGGACAAGCCCTGCTCATTGCCGATGCACAGCAGGACAGCCGATGGATGCGCACGATCAGCGATCGCATCGATTTTGAAACCCGTTCCATGGCCTGTGTGCCCCTGAAGATAAACGATCGCACCATCGGCGTGGTGCAGGTCATCAACAAACAGGACGACAGCCGGTTCAGCCAGGCGGATATGGATGTCCTCGAAGAATTTTCCAACCTTGCCGCTCTGGCCATCGGCAGTGCAAGGAGCCTCGAGCAGGTCCGCCAGGAAAATCAGGACCTGAAAAAAAAGTTAGGCGAAAAGCATCAAATCATCGGCAAAAGCTTAATCCTGGACAAGGTACTGAAAGATGCCCAGAAACTTTCACGAACCAAAACCACGGCCCTGATTCAAGGGGAAAGTGGAACCGGTAAGGAATTAGTGGCCCGCCTGATCCACCGCGAGAGTCCACGCAGGGACAAACCACTGGTGGTCCTCAACTGTGCCGCGCTTCCCGAACCGCTGCTCGAATCGGAACTGTTCGGCCATGAGAAAGGTGCCTTTACCGGAGCAACCAGCCGTAAAATTGGAAAATTTGAGGCTGCCCATGAAGGCAGTCTCTTTCTCGATGAGATCGGAGAAATGGCCCCGGGCATCCAGGCCAAACTGCTTCGGGTACTTCAGGAAGGGGTCTTTTATCGGGTCGGCGGCAACACACCGATTACCGTTGATGTTCGGGTGCTGTCAGCCACCAATAAAGACCTCAAAAAGGAGGTTGAAGAGGGAAATTTTCGTGAAGATCTGTTTTATCGGCTGAACGTCGTTCAGCTCGACACTCCCCCCCTGAGAGAGCGGCTTGAAGATGTTCCATTTTTGGTCAACCATTTTCTGGAGGTATTCAAAAAAGAAACCGGTCTGTTGAATCTGACCGTCTCCCAAGACGCCATGGATAAAATGACCCATTACGAATGGCCCGGAAATATTCGGGAACTGCGCAACGCTATTGAACGGGCGGTGGTTATGGGCGACGGCAAAACCATTCTGCCCGAAGATCTGCCCATTTCGGCATCCCTGCCCAAGTTTGCCGGTTTGCGGGTGGGACTCACCCTCGATGAAGCCCTCAATGAATTTAAAAAAGAGTTCATCCTGCTCAATCTGCAGCATACCGGCGGAAACAGAAGTAAAGCCGCAAAAATTATGGATATTCAACGAACCTATCTGTCACGGCTGATTACCCGCTACGGTATGCGGGATTTGGCCTGACCTCCCATCGTTTTTGGTATTGTTTAGACCTGTTTTAAATCACTCAAGACTTTTCCATAACCGCCGATAGTCGGTTTAAACCCACAATGCCGCCAATACGGACACAACAATTGGCATTTTAATTGCTTTGATTTTATCAAACAATTGAATCTGAGCAGACTTCTGCATCCTGGAGGAATCGCTATGACAGTCACCCGCTTGCACACCCGCACCACCAAAAAATTCAAGGCCTCAATGGCACCGAATGGCTATTACAGTGTGGAATTCGCTCTGGACCAACCGCATCCACTTTATCAGTTCAAAATCTGGCACAGTGAAACCAGCCCGATGTTTGTCGTGGTCAAAGAAAATTCGGCGGTACTTCCCAAGCTCAAGGCCGGCAGTGTCATGAACATGACGTATTACAGCAGTGATACTCAGTGCCCCAAAAAGCAGATCGAAACCCGAATTGGCCATATCAGTAACGAACGGGAAGGTCGTTTCGAAGGGCACTGTACGATTGATCTGGTTCCGGTAACCGGACCATCACCCCTTCAGAACTAAGGCCATTCAGGATCTGTTCAAAATGGGTACAATGAAGAAAAAGCTGACCGTTCTGATTTTTGACGCCACTGGCACGCCTGTTCGGCAAGCAGCCATTCCCCGGCTGCTGCTCCCCGTTGCAGCGGCACTTGGTTTGGCCCTAACATTCGGATTATACTGGGGCATTTCAGATTACTGCCGCCTAAAGGCAAAAACCCGAGATGCATTTCAGACCCAGGCCAACCTGCGCCTGCAGGAGGAAATGGTTGCTCAGCAGCGGGACCAACTGGCCGCTTTTGCTCAAAAAATTGACACCCTGGGCAAACAACTGGCCAATCTCCGTGAATTCGAAAACAAAATTCGCATCATCGCCAACCTTGATCCCAACGATGATGGCGAAAGCATGTTCGGCGTTGGCGGATCGGATCCGGATGACCTTGATGCCGAGTCGATAATAGAAATCGATTATCACGAAATGGTCAGGGACATGCACGCCCAGTTCAACGAAATCAGTGGACACGCAACCGTCCAACAGGACTCTTTTGCATCCATTTTCAACCAGCTTGAAGGCAAACGCAACCTGCTCGCGGCAACCCCATCCATTCGTCCGGTAAAAGGGTGGATAACCTCCCGATTCGGTCATCGAAAATCCCCCTTTACCGGCCGCCGGGAATTTCACCGCGGCCTTGATATCGCCACCCGGCATGGATCTGAAATCATCGCCCCTGCGGACGGTATCGTCACTTATTCCGCCAAGAAAGGCCTGATGGGCAATATGGTAACCATTGAGCACGGATTCGGGATGACCACCCGGTATGGCCACATTTCAAAATTATTGAAAAAGAAGGGTGAGCGGATCAAAAGAGGGGAAGTTATCGCCCTGGTGGGCAATACCGGTCGCAGCACCGGTCCACATCTTCATTACGAAGTCCGTATAAACGGGGTGAATGTCAATCCGATGAATTATTTCCTGAACTGACCGCAAAACAAGGCTACACAAAAGTAGACACTTGAATGGGTTGATCAATACAAAAAAAGACACGGAGTTTTAATTCCATGGTACCGGCGACACCAAAAAACAATACCAATACAAAAAAACGATCTCTTTTTATGTTTTTGGTGGTAGCACTCCTCATGGCTGGTTGCAGCGGTGCCACCCATGATCTGTACCGAAGCGCCGCCGGCAACGTCCATGCGGTGGTTCAGTCAGAGAGCCCGATCCCCATGAATCGAAATAATGATCGCGGGGTCAGGCTCCCGCTGTCGAGCCGGTCGTCGATGAACATCGATGTGGAATGTATTATCGATTATGTTCAGGGAGAATCCGAATTAACGCCCCAAGAGGAGTGGCAGCAAACGTCAACCCCCTGGGTCCGCTTCAACTTCACCTTCTGATCCAAGAGCAACCCTCCAAACAAAAAAAGCCCCATTTCCGGATCCGGAAAAGGGGCTTTTCGGTTTTCGATTCCTTAAAGCCGGGAAAAAACCGTTTCAGCGGCACTCAGGGTCTTGGCAATGGCCTGATCGTCATGGGCGGCGGACAGGAAAAGAGCTTCGAACTGGGACGGTGCCAGGTAGATTCCATTATCGAGCATCCCTTTGTAATAGACGGAAAACCGTTCCAGATTGGACCTCTTTGCATCCGCATAATTGTTCACCGGCTGTTCGGTGAAAAAGAGCCCCAGCATGCTCCCCACCCGTGCACAGGAGATGGGGATGCCCGCTTTATTTGCGGCGGCGGCCAGGCCATCCATCAGTCGCTTGGCGCGAGCCTCCAGCTTTTCATAGAAGCCCGGTGCGTTGAGCGCCTTCAACGTGGCAATCCCGGCTGCCATGGCCAATGGGTTGCCGGAAAGCGTACCGGCCTGGTAGACCGGCCCCATGGGGGCGACGTGTTCCATGATTTCCCGTCGTCCGCCGTATGCACCCACCGGCAGTCCGCCACCGATGATTTTGCCGAAACAGGAAAGATCCGGGGTTATCCCATAGCGTTCCTGGGCACCGCCCAGGGCGACCCGGAAGCCGCTCATCACCTCATCAAAGATAAGCAGCGCCCCATATTCTTGAGTGGTTTGGCGAAGGGTGTCAAGGAATGAAGCCACCGGGGGAACCAGCCCCATGTTGCCCGCGACGGGTTCGACGATGACACAGGCAATCTGATCGCCCTGCTGCTCCATCACGGTTCGGATCGCGTCGACATTGTTGTAAGGCAGGGAGAGGGTATGACCGATAAACTCGGCAGGCACCCCCGGGCTGCCGGGAATCTGCAGGGTGGCAACCCCCGATCCGGCTTCGACCAGCAGGGCATCGGCGTGCCCGTGGTAACAGCCGTCAAATTTTATGATCTTGTCCCTGCCGGTGTACCCCCGTGCCAGCCGGATGGCGCTCATGGTGGCCTCGGTTCCCGAATTGACCATGCGGACCATATCCACGGAAGGCACAGCGTCAACAATCAATTCGGCGAGTTCTATTTCGAGTTCCGTTGGTGCGCCATAGCTGGTTCCCTGCTCAAGCGCCGCGGAAAGGGCGGTGATGACCGCCGGATGCCGGTGACCCAGGATCATCGGCCCCCATGAACCGATGTAATCGATATATTTGTTACCGTCGGCATCAACCAACCGGCATCCGTCGGCCCGCTGAATGAACAGGGGGTCGATGCCCACGGATCGGCAGGCCCTGACCGGGCTGTTGACCCCACCGGGAATCAGTTTCTGGGCACGTTGGAACAGTTGGGAGGAAATATCCGTTTGCATGGACGACGTCCTTTCTTTATATAATGGTCTCGTCATTGATGGAGGCGAAACTACCAGAGCAAAATCATGAGGTCAAGCCGGCAACCCTACGGAACACCGACAGATGAAACATCGTCACCAGGTCGAAAAACTGGCCAAATTCCTTACCTATGTCCTCGGTCGGCAGCCGGATGAATTCGGTCTGATACCCGACACCAAAGGATATGTTAAAATCAAGGACCTGATGAAAGCCCTAAACGAAGAAGCCGGCTGGCGCCATGTCCGGAAAAGCCATATCCACGAAGTCCTCTGCACGGCTGCCTTGCAATCATTGGAAGCGGAAGGCAATCAAATCCGCGCCGTCGACCGCACCCATCTCATCCTGCCGGATCATGCCCAGGGCACTCCGAAGCTGCTTTACCATCCCGTTCGCCGCAGAGGGTATGCGGTGATTCTGGAGAAGGGGATCCGCGCCGGCCATTGTGATCCGCGAATCGTACTGGCCCGCGAAATATCCATGGCCGAGCGTTTGGGCCGCCGCATCGATCCGGCACCGGTGATCCTAACGGTGAACACCGACCATTTAAAAAGCACCGGCGCCGCTCTCTTCTGCTTCGGCAACCAATTGATGCTCACCGACACCCTACCAGTAGGCAGTTTCAGCGGGCCGCCACTGCCGGAAAAACGGGACCCCGGGAAAATGTCTGACACCGCCGTGGCGCCGGCCCGGCCGAAGACACCAGGCAGCTATTTTATGGATATCTCATCCGCTTCGTCCCCCCCTAAAAATGCTTCGAAACGGACGGAAAAGCAGAAGAACAGGTGGAAACGGGACCGTAAGCACAAAAGTAGAACCGGTGACGGCCGCTGGCCCGGCAAATAGCCGGATCGTTTTTATGCCACCGCAAAAAACAGATTGACAAACCGAATTCAGGCTATTATAAAGCGCTTTTGTTTCACGGACTTGAAAGAGGGCCGTTAGCTCAACTAGGCAGAGCACCTGACTCTTAATCAGTAGGTTGAAGGTTCGATTCCTTCACGGCCCACCAAAAAGATATTAAGCGAAATCGGTTGTTTATACCGATTTCGCTTTTTTGTTTTTTAGGGGGGCTTTATTTAAAAAATGACAAGGAAATGACAAGGTGGGCGACCTTGTGATCGAACGGATATTCAACCTACCATTTCAAGGTTCTTTGATGCCCCAAAAAGTGGGGGGACGTATACAGAAACCACTACAGAGATTACTACAGAAACAACAACAACCACCGAAGCGGCGGCTGTCGATCTTAAAAATCGTTTTCCAGAATCCATCCGCTCCCGCATCCCCAGGATTTACCAGGACCACAGGGACGTGTTGGCAAGCATCGACACGTATCTAAAAACCCACGGCAAGTCGTACGTCGCTGCCGAGCTCGAATATGCCACCCACAATTCGACCAAAAATGGCGGATTTCCCGCATTCCTGAAGCGTTCGCTGGAAAATGGCTGGGGCACCGAGGACCTGAAGGTTCGGCAGGCAGCCCAAAAGGAGCAACGTATTCTGGAGCGCCGGCAGAAGGAAAGAGACCTTGAAGCGCTACGCGCCGAACAGGAACTCCTGGCTGATATCGAAAAGTGGGATCGAAAGATTGACCAGAAAGTTCAAGAAACCCTCGAGTGTATCTCCCCAACTGAGCTGAACCGCTTCAAAACCGATGCCTGGGAACAGGCCGAAAAGAAAACACCCAGTCTTAAAGGCCAGACAAGCCAGGTGTTGGCAGCGGCAAAGGAAAAGCTGTCCACCCTGGTCATGACCGCCAAGTACAGCAAGCTTGCCGATGCCGATCTGAAGGAAGCCATCGAAACCATTGAGCGGGCTGCCGAAGTCAAGAAAGGCGCCAAGGTGATCCGCCTGCGTAAAAAGGCGTGACAAGGATCGCATCTTCCTATTGACAAATTATTATCAGATGATAACAAGAGGTAGGTATGGGAACCGATACCGTAGGTGAATTTGGACCGCTTGACACGCTCCTTAACCTGGATGGCGAAGTTTTCATGATGGATGACGGCTATTGGGTCAAGTTCGAAGCGAAGAGCGTCACTCCATCGCCTGCCATTCCCCATGGGATGCGGTATTCGTTGACCTTGCATGACAGAAACAATGTCCGCGTGGTGGGATTCGACAACGCTCATGCGATCAGGACGAAGGGCCGGAAACGGTTTTCCGGACGCAAAGTGACCTGGGACCACAAACACCACATGGACAAGGTTGAACCGTACGAATTTGAGTCTGCTGGCCAACTTCTCGATGATTTCTGGAAGGCTGTTGATCAGCAGACCGGGGGATGAAGCTATGAAAAAGAGTGTGATGAAAATCGGCATCCTGTCGAAAGACGACTACCGCAAACGGACCATTGCCATTGCCAAGGGTGAATACAAACCGAAAAAGAACGAGCCCACGGTCTGGTTCGAATCCATGGAGTCCCTGGGGCAGGTCCTGAGCGGGCAGAATCAGCGGCTTTTACGGATTATCCGGGACAGTGCTCCTGACTCTCTGACAGAACTCGAAAAGGCATCCGGCCGAAAAAAATCCAACCTGTCAAGGACGCTGAAGACCCTTTCAAATTACGGCATCGTGGATCTTGTTCGGGAAAAAGGAACGGTCCGGCCGGTGGTGAAGGCCACCGAGTTCAAGGTGGAGTTGAACATATAACGTAAATTCCGCACCCTAAACGGCGCCGAACAAATCCCCACCAGTCAATGGTTTGCGGCTTTTTTTATCCCACCACAACACCTGCACACGTGTACACCTCCAAAAGTGTGTAAAGGTTTTTTTTGACCATTTTTCGTGTTTTTTTGCGGAAAACATAACCAATTTATAGCACTTTTCGCTCATTTCGAATTCCGGTAACACACCTCACTGTTTAATCACGTATGCCCGTCGGTTTGTCTTCAAAAGCAACTTTAACACCATCTTTTAAGTTGTCATTTTTAGTGGCTTCATTTAAATAATATTTTTCGAAATTATCACATAATAACAAACTTGAAAGGTTGCATTGTGGATCAGCGTCAAGCAAAGGGAATCTGATTTTTCTGATTTTATGTGCAAAAAAACACCCATGCGGGGCCGGAGACAGCCAAATTTATCGACATAGATTTTTTCACCAAAATCCGCCCCACGCCGTCCACAAGTCCCCAGTATCACTAAAATCCCGCCAAATCCCACCAATTCCATTTTTCTTGGGTTATATGCAAATCAACAATCGTCTGGACGACATGGATGCTGATGCAATCATCCGCAACCTATGCGCAACCAAAGAAAAAAGGGGCAACCATTAAATGGCTAACCCCTTGATTTTATGGCGCGCCTGGAGGGATTCGAACCCCCGGCCTACGGATTCGAAGTCCGGCGCTCTATCCAGCTGAGCTACAGGCGCTCAAGTATGAAGGCCATTGCATGGGAATGTGGTGCAATGGCCTTTATTTTTATGGGGTGAGTGATGGGACTTGAACCCACGACCCTCAGGGCCACAACCTGATGCTCTGCCAACTGAGCTACACCCACCATAAGAAACGTTGACTATTAACAAATCTCCCTGCCCTTTTCAACCTAATTCTTTGATAGGTTGTTTTTTTATCGTTTCGGCTTCTGGACCGTGCCAGCAGCGGCTCATTTATCGAACGTGACTGGGTATTGACCCGTTTCGGCTTCTAATATACTATTCGGGATCTTACTCGACCATCGCATGAAAATGAGGTAATCGCTTGACCCAATTTCAGATATTCATCATCAGAGCCATTCTGGGCGCTGTTTTTGCCGTGGTTCTCTCACGACTGTTCTATCCCGACGCCAACCTGATCTATGTGGCCGGGCTGGGCGTCATTCTAGTGGGGCTGGCCTATTTTGCCGAGTACCTGCGCAACAAAAAAAAACAGCAACCCTGACCTACTGCCGGAGCCTATCGACTGTGAAACAGATTATTCTCGGCACTGCCGGGCACATTGACCATGGCAAGACCAGTCTGATCAAAGCCGTTACCGGAACCAATACCGACCGGCTCAAGGAGGAACAAAAACGCGGTATCACCATCGAACTGGGTTTTGCCTCTCTGGACCTGCCCAGTGGCCGCCACCTGGGGATCGTGGATGTTCCCGGTCATGAAAAATTTGTCAAAAACATGGTCGCCGGTGCAACGGGCATCGATATTGTCACCATGGTCATTGCCGCCGATGAGGGGGTCATGCCCCAGACCCGGGAGCACATGGAAATCTGCACCCTTCTGGGCATCAAGTACGGCCTGGTGGTGCTGACCAAGATTGATATGGTGGATGAAGAGTGGTTGGAACTGGTCACCGAAGATATCCGCGACTTCACCCGGGGAACGTTTCTGGAGGAAGCGCCCATCGTGCCGGTTTCGTCCATGAGCGGACAGGGCATCCCCCGGTTCATCGAAAAGCTGGACACCCTGAGCGAAAACGTACCCGAACGCGCCTCCAGCGGGCTGTTCCGGTTGCCGGTCGACCGGGTCTTCAGCATGAAGGGGTTCGGCACCGTCATAACCGGCACCCTGATTTCGGGGAAGATCAATGTCGGCGAAACCATCATGATCTACCCGAGCAAAATAACCTCCAAAGTTCGCGGCCTTCAGGTGCATAACCAGGGCCGCGAGATGGCCGAGGCCGGAATGCGCACGGCCATCAATTTCCAGGGGCTGGAAAAGGCGGCCATCAACCGCGGGGAAATTATCGCCAGGGAAAACACCCTGACGCCCAGCTACATGGTCGACCTCGAACTGCTCTATCTTTCCAGCAACAGAAAGCCCATGAAAAACCGGACCCAGGTGCGTTTTCACACCGGCACCAGTGAAACCATGGGCAACCTGATTTTGCTGGACCGCGAGGATCTGCTACCCGGGGACACCTGCCCGGCCCAGATCCGGTTGGACGAGCCGGTCAGCCTGATCCGCGACGACCGTTTCGTCATCCGCAGCTATTCACCGGTGCGCACCATCGGCGGCGGCAAGGTGCTCAACCCCATACCAGCCAAGCACAAGCGCTTTCAACAGGAGATCATCGACGGGCTGATGGACCTGGTGGAGTCCGACGCCAAAGCAATCATCGATTATCAGGCCCGCATGGCCGGTCCTGCCGGCGTAACCTTTGCCGATCTGCTGCTGATGACCAACCAGCCCGAAAAAGCCCTGACCACCACCACCGCCAATCTGCTCAACAGCCAGACCATTGTTCTGGTGGACAAGGACAACCGCACCTATGTCCATCTGGCCGTTTTTGATCAGCTCAAGACATTGAGCCATGATGTATTGGAGCAGTACCATCAGCGCAATCCACTAAAGCCCGGCATTTCCAAAGAGGAGCTGAAATCCAAATTTCCCCGGAAAGCCAATGCGAAGCTCTTTACCCAAGTTCTCAACCGCATGATCAAGGACCAGCAACTGGTCCTTGAGGACGACACGGTCCGGCTGGCCGCGCACACGGTCTCGCTGCAGGTCGACCAGGAGGTCGTGAAACAGCAGATCGCCGACATTTACCGGAAAAGCGGCCTGACGCCGCCCTATTTTCGCGAAATTACCGCCGACCTTGAGATGGATGCAAAATCCGCCCGCGGCGTCCTGGAACTGCTGATCGGTGAAGGGGTACTGATCAAGGTCAAGGAAGACCTTTATTATGACAGCCGGGTCATTGAAAAACTAAAGAAGAAACTGGTGGCCCATATCCTGGAAAAGGGGGAGATCTCGACGCCCGAGTTCAAGGATATGACTGGAGCTTCACGTAAATATGTGATACCGTTGATCGAACACTTCGACGCGACCAATGTTACCATCCGCGTGGGAGATATCCGGAAACTCAGAAAACGCCAATAAGACCGATCCGGCCGGACCGCCGGTCGGGCCAGTATGGAAGACGGAGCAGCCATGGGAAACAACGGGGACCGCGCCAAAGGTTTCGAATTCAAGAAGTTTGCCACACCGCGCATTATCGCCGGCGTCGCCATCGCCATTATCGTTCTGTGGGCCTTGGTTGTCATCTTCAGCTCACCGGTCCCAACCGCCCCCCCGGACAGCGCCGGAACGTCCCATGACACCCCCCTGAAAACAACATCGTCTGCTGAAACCAGCCATGTATCCTCGCCCCAGGCCGACGACCATGCGGCAACCGACACGACCCACGCCGGTACGGAAACCGAAGCAGATGGAGCTACGGCAAGTTCGCATCAGGCAGCCGCCGGTCATGTCACTGCATCTGCCGTTCCATCCACTGACAGTCATGGATCCACCAGCACAGCCAAGGCCGCCGACACCCACGCCACCGTTTCCAAGGATATGGTGACGCATTCGCAGCCGGCCACGACAGCACATAAAACCACCAGCCAAACGGCCGCCAAGCCGAGCCCCGTCAGCCACAGTGCGCTGCCGGCCACGGCCATTATGGCACCGATCCACAAACCGAAACCCAAGGGGGTCGCCTTTGTGGAAGCAGCCATCAAACCGCTCTATCAGGAGCTTGAGGAACGCTGGTGGGGGTGGCGACCCAACGACATTATCAACGTCACCGATAACATCAACAACTTTCAAATGGGCGTGCTGGAAGTGACCCGGCGGACCACCGTTGCCTTGGCCGAACGCATCTCCCGAACCGGAACCACCGACGCCTTTGACGAAAATCTCGAACAGGCCATGAACTGGTTCATGGTCAAAGCCACCAGCTACTGGTTCCCCTCAGCCGAATCCAAATACAAGGAGGGGCTGGAGGAATTGGAAACCTATCTTCAGAAGCTGGAAAAAGGTAAGGCCACCTTTTATATTCGTACCGACAACCTGATTCCGCTGCTCTCCTCCTTCGAGGACCTGCTCGGCAGCTGCGATGAGAATTTGGTCAAACAGGCCAATGAAGACGGCTCGCCGGTCAGTTTTTTCGCCGTGGACGACTATTTCTTTTATACCCAGGGGGTGGCCAGCTCCATGGCCACGGTTTTGGAAGCCGTTCACCATGATTTTCTGCTGACCCTGGAATCACGCAATGCCACTGAACTGCTGCACCATGCCATCCTCTCCTGTCAACGGGCTGCGGCAATCCAACCGTGGATCATCCTGGACCGCGACCTGAGCAGCATATTGGCCAATCACCGGGCCAATATGGCCGCTCCCATCAGCCATGCCCGGTTTTACCTGGGGCAATTGATCAAGACCTTGTCCACCTGACCATCTGGTTCCTGGCACCGGAAAGAGGAAAACAACATTCAACGTCCCGTCAGCTTGAAATTGTAAGCTGACGGGGCGTTCATTTACGGTTGCAGATAAACGTTTTGCAGCAGGTGCCCGGTGATCCACCAACCAGAGCGGCCGGTTACCGCAAAATAATCCGCGCATCGGCGATCACGCAGGCCTCTTTCGCGCAGAGCACCGGGTTGAGGTCGATGGAGGCGATCCGGTCCTCGATTCCCATCACCAAGGCGGAAAACAACAACAGCGTGTGGGTCAATTTCTCCATATTCACCGGGTCGGCACCACGGTATCCTTTAAGGAGTTTTCCTCCCGTCAGTGAATCCACCATGGCGCCGACATCCGGCGCGGAGAGCGGGGCCATGCGGATGGCCACATCCTGGTAAATCTCCACCCCGGTACCGCCCAGCCCCAACAGGATCACCGGGCCGAACTGGGCATCCACCTTAGCCCCCACAATCAGCTCCAGCCCCCTGGCCATCTTCTCCAAATGGATGCCGGCAAATCCCTCAATCCGGCTGAAGCGCGCAAACACATCCTTTAGAGCCGCGTCGGAGTCAATGCCCACGGCCACCCCACCGACCTCGGATTTATGCAGTACCGCCGGTGACACCACCTTGGCCACCAGGGGATAACCGAGCTCGGCGGCGCTTTTCGCAGCCGCTTCCAATTGCGTCGCGTAACGGAAGTCCGGTACATCCAGCCCGACCTCACGCATGATCCGTTTGGCATCCGGTTCCAGCACCCACCCCCGATCGGCGGACGCCGATAAAATGGTCTGTATTACAGGCGAAAGCATTGCTGATATCTCCTCATTCCCTCAAGCATCATCACCGCGCCATCGATCGAATCGGAGACCGGGACGCCGTTCAATTCAAATCCCTCGATAAAGGCCTGGTATTTGGCCATATGCGGGATGTAGGCGACCAGCGGACGAACGCGTTTTTTAGACGGGTTACTCACCTTGGCACCGATATCGATGGAAACCCCGGTGGAATAGGGCAGCACCAGCATGAGAAACGCATCGAACTCGGGAAGATTGGTCATCTCATCGTAAACGGCGACAAAATCCTCGTCAATGGCGCTGGCCGTCAGGTCAACCGGGTTGTTGATCGCCGCGATGTCCCGCACGGAGGGCGAAAGGCGCTGGTAGATCCGTTTGCGGACCGCTTCGGGAATCTCCGGCAGACCGAACCCCCTGGCGGCACACATATCGGTGGCGGCAGCGCCATGGCCACCGCTGATGGTGATGATGCCGACGTTACGCTCAATGTTGCGGGGGTAACTGTTCAGTACTTTGCAATAGGAGAGGATCTCGTATTCGTTTTGCGCTTCGATAATTCCATGTTGGGCGAACACTTCGGAAAACACCTTGTAATCGCCGGCAATGGACGCAGTGTGGCTGCTCACTGCCCGGCTGCCTGCTGCACTCTTCCCCGATTTGTTCACCACCACCGGTTTTCCGATACAGGTTGCCGCCTCGACAAAGGCGCGGCCTTCGTTTTCTGCGAACCCCTCGATATAAAGAGTGATCACCTTTGTCTCGGGGTCATCCTTGAGATAGTTGAGCAGGTCGATCTCTCTCAATACGGCCTTATTGCCGATACTGATGGCCTGGCTGACGCCGATGCCATGTTTTGAAAACTTCACCAGCAGGTCGACCAGGAAGGCACCGCTCTGGCTGATGATGGCCACCCCGCCCGGTTTGGGAATTTCCATTCGCTCACTGGGCAGAATGAAGGTATCGACTTTACCGGGAGAAAACAGGCCCAGGCAGTTTGGCCCGATAATGGGGAAATCCGCCGCTTTGGCCACCTCAGCCACCTGATTCTGAAGATCCGCATTCCCGGTTTCCGCAAATCCGCCGGACACGATAATGGCCCCCCCGACGTCAAGGTCGATGCAGGCGTTGACAACATCCAAGGTGTACTTTGCCCGTACGGCGACAACCACTAAGTCAATGGAATCGGGAACGGCAGCCAGGCTGTTGTATACCGGCACCCCGTGTATTTCTCCGCCACGGTTGTTAACGGCATAGACATCCACCGGATAACGAAACTGCAATTTCTTGAAGATGACGTTGGCCGGGTGATTGTCATTGGTGATGGAAACCCCGACAACGGCCACGCGTTCGGGTTTTAGTAACCGGTCAAGATTCATTTTTGGTTTTCCTTACCCTGGGATGGTTGGACCGCGAATAAAGCCTACTCCCTCGCGATCTTCCGGCGGTATACTTTTTCGAGTTCGACAATTGTGGTTGAGAACCCCCTCAGGTGGAGGGCCATTTCTGCGGCTGCGCGCGGCGCGTCCCCGGCCTTGACGGCATCGATGACTGCCCGGTGATCCCCGGGACCGTGCAACGAATCAGGGTCCGGAACCGCGTTCATGACCACTTCCGCAGTAATCTTGAGTATTGATCGGACAATGGCCTCGAAAAACAGGTTGCCACAAATATCGGCCAGCACTTTATGCACGGCGGTAAGCCGGGCGATCCGATCGGTCAGCGATTTGAATTCAATATACTCACCCGCTTCGGCCTCCTCAATCCGTTTGAGATGGGACGGGTTGAAACTGAGGGCAGCCAGCCTGGCCACCTCAGGTTCGATAAAAAGCCGCACCTGGGAAACCTCAGCCATGGAGAGCGTGTTGGTCTGGAAAAGATCCAGGAACGCATTGCCCACATGACTGAGCGTCAGGTCGGTGACATAAGCGCCGCCCCCATGCCCCTGCCGGATGGCAAGAAACCCGCTCAGTTCGAGCATCCGGATGGCTTCGCGGATCACCCCCCGGCTGACCTGGAATTCGGCTGTCAGTTCACGTTCGGACGGCAATTTGCTGCCGGATTGGAACTTTCCTGAAAGGATGGCGCCCTTCAGCTGAGAAAACACGTCTTCAGAAGCTCTGGAGGTTTTGATCGGGATAAAAAAACCCATGGAGTTCCTTCCTTTTTTTTATTGATAAATTTTATTCAGATTTTATCATTGACATCAAACATTAGACCATATAATGATTGGAATAGTCAATAACTATATGGCCAATTATTCATGAACATAATTCATATTATGATTTTCAAAAGGATTACTGGGAGGACCACGACCGTAAGGTCTGATGTTGGGTTCGATCATCACAACCATTATTCATTTCCACAACCGGACCGGACGTCGTCTTGAGACGCTGCCGGGCCAGAATGAAAGGAGTTCCACATGAAGTACAAATTGATGATTGTTTTGACCGCCTTTGCCTTTTTCATCGGAACCGCAGCAGTTCACGCAGGCCCTGTGGAATTCAAGTTCGCCCACTTCATCAATCCCATCGAACCCGGACCTGAGTCGGGACAGTGGATTGAAAAAGAAGTCAACGAGAAGATCGGCGACAAGGTCAATGCCAAATTTTTCCACTCCGGGCAAATGGGCAGCGCCATCGAGATCATCAAGAAAGTTCGTATGGGCGTTCTGCAGGGAGCCTACCTGACCGGCAACTACGCCCCCGAACTCAATGACAAGTTCGGTATCGGCACCCTGGCCTACTGCATGGATTCCTATGAAAAATGGGAGGCCCTGCTGGCCGATGACGCCCTGCGCACCGAGTTGTTCACCTGCCTGAAAAACAAAGGCCTGCTGGTTCTGGATCTTTGCTATTTCGGACGCTACGGCATTGCCAGTACCAAACCGTTTAAGACCCTCGAAGAACTCAGACCACTGAAGATGCGCACCACCCAGGCGCGCTACCCCCTGGCCTTCTGGAACGCCCTAGGCATGAATCCCCTGCCCATGGCCTGGGCAGATGTTTTCCCGGGACTGAAACAAGGCGTTGTGGATGGAACGGATCAGACCGTCAACGTCATGCGTATGCGCCTGACCGATGTCTGCCAATACTATACCCACACCCGTCACATGGTGGGGCTCTTCTTCTTCCTGGTGAATGACAAGTGGTGGAACAAACTCGATGAAGACACTCGCAATGGCTTGGGCACGATTATCTCCGCCAACCTGGCCAAGGCCCGTGAGCAAAGCAAACAGCTGACCATCGAAGGCGACAAGGTACTCAAGGAAAAAGGCATCGTCGTGACCGAGCTGGCTCCGGAGGAGATGGCCAAGTTTAAAGAGAAGGAGATGGTCGTCTGGAAACAGTTCGAGGGTGATATCGGCAAAGCTTGGCTGAACAAAATCAAGGCTCTTACCGCATCCATAGAATAACAAAAAACCCGCATCGGATGAAAAACAGGGACGTCTGCAAGGGTTGCAGGCGCCCCCCGTCGCGGGTATCGATAACGTCTTCAATGGCAAGCGCCATAGTCGTCCCCAACAATTGTTTTGCCAATTTTTTTGATCTTTATATACTTAATATTAACGTGTTAATTTTCTATATGATATTTTTAAACGTGTAAGTATTTAAGGGGTTTTGTTTTTCATCGATCCTGGATTTAGGCGAACAGCCGTTTGGGAATTGTCATACCAGAAGAATTAACCTTTTTTACCGTTAAGGAGTATCGCCATGGCCATGAAGGATGTGTTACGATTATCTGCTGCGAGAGTTCCAAACAAAACCGCGTTGATCCTCGATGAAAAGTCCCTTACCTACGCGCAATTAAATCAGCGGGTTAATCAGTTGGCGAGCGCCATGCTCAAAATGGACCTCAAACACGGCGATCGCGTTGCCGTTCTGGTTCACAATTGTATTGAATATTTTGAAATTTATATGGCGTTGTGCAAAATTGGTGGGGTTATGGTGCCGATCAACAATTTGCTGAAAATGAATGAATTGCAGCGCGATTTATCATACATTGCTCCGCGTTTTATTTTTTTTGCCGAAGAATTCAGTAGTAAAGTGGACAAACTAAAGGAAGAGATCGATTCGCTGGAAAAATCGATTTGCATTGGTGATGCGTCCCTACCCGATCACCATCGCTATGAAGCTCTTTTCGAGGGTCAAAGTGACACTGAACCGGATGTTGCCGTCAATGACGATGACCTGATGAGCATCTTTCTGACTTCCGGTACCACCGGCAATCCCAAAGGTGCCATGCGGACCCATCGCCACAACTACCTCAACGCACTTTCCGGTTCCATTGAGATGAGCCTGCAGCCGGATGACCGGGTTCTGCTTCTCTTTCCATTCTACCATGTAACGCTGGAAGACCGCTTGTGTCATTTTCTCAGGGGCAATACCATCGTCCTGCGCCGCGAGGGCAATTTCGATCCTCAGGATGTGCTCTCTCTTCTATCGCGGCACCGCATCACGATCTGCCAGTTTGTTCCCACGATGATCAACACCCTGCTTCAGGGCGATCATATTGAGCAGTACGATTTAAGCGCCCTGCGTCTGGCGCTTTATGCTGCGTCTCCAATGCCGGTCAACCTTCTCAAACAGGCCCTGAAACGGATGGATTGCGGTTTCATGCAATTTTTCGGACAAACCGAAACCGGTCCCATGACAACGGTTCTGCGGCCAGCGGATCATCTTGATAACAGTGAAATCGGAATGCAGCGCCTGGCCTCGTGCGGACGTCCGGCGGCTCTTTTTGAAGCCCGGCTGGTCGACGATTACGACCAGGAGATCCCTGTCGGTCAAGTCGGAGAATTGGTCGTTCGCGGAGAACCGATGACCGTCGGGTATTGGCAGCTACCGGAAGAAACGGATAAATTGATAAAAGGCGGATGGCTGCACACGGGTGACTATGCCCGCCTGGATGAGGAAGGGTTTATCTATATCGTCGACCGGAAAAATGATATGATCATCAGCGGAGGGAAAAATATCTATCCCCGCGAAGTCGAGGAAGTTCTTTACGGCCACCCGGCGGTGCTGGAGGCAACGGTTATCGGCGTTCCGGATGACCACTGGGGAGAAGCCGTTAAAGCTGTTGTCGCGTTGAAACCGGATGTCGCGGCCACTGCGGAAGAACTGATTGCCTACTGTAAGGAAAATATGGCAAGCTATAAAAAGCCAAAAACAATCGAGTTCATGAACGATCTCCCCAAAAGCCCAACCGGTAAAATACTCAAACGCGTATTACGCGATGAGTTTTGGAAAGACCGTGATCGCATGGTTTGATCGGTTGGTAAAAAGTATAGCGCTTAAGATAATGTTTTTGGCAAGGCCGGAGGGAGGAAGTCGTATGGTAATACTGCGACGACCGATAACGCCGCCCAAAAACATTATCTTGAATGCTATAGCTGGACACGATCCAATGCACACACCGCATCGGTAAGCAAATAGCGTGTTTGCGTCCAATGGTCCGCTCACGCCCGCAAGCGCAGGCGGACCGCCTTGAAAAAGGAGCTGTTATGAAGGCCGTTATTGCCGTTATCGATCGCCTGGAACGCTGGGGCATCCTGGTCAGTTTCGCCATCTGCCTGGTGGCCCTGACCATCAGCATCGCCACCCGCTATATCTTCCAGCGCCCGCTCACCTGGCCCGACGAGTTGACCACCTACCTGTTCATGCTGATGACGTTCCTGGGGGCCAGCGCCTCCATCAAAAACGATCTGGAACTCAAAGTCGATGCCATCTACATGGCGTTTCCCAGCCTGCGCTTCCTTTTGGACCTGTTCCTCAACCTGGTGCGCATGGCGGCGGGGGGCACCTTTGTCTACGCGGGCGTCCAGTTCATGCAGATCGAAATCGAAATGGAAACCGTGACCCCCATCCTGCAGATCCCGACCAGCATTATCGCCGGCATGCTTCCCTTTTTCGGGATTCTGCTGGTCATCCGTTCCCTTGAGTGTCTGCGCCAGTTGATTTTCGAACGCGGAAAGAAAGGACGTTAGATCATGGAATCGATCATTATGCTCGCCATCCTGTTCGGATTGCTCCTTTTGCGCATTCCCATCTACATCTGTCTTTACTTCACCGGCGTCCTGGGGCTGTGGATTTTCACTAGCATGGATTTCATGTTCGTGGCCCAGACCGTGCTGAAGAAAATCGACAACTTCTCGCTGATCTGCATTCCCTTTTTCATCTTCATGGGTTCGGTCATGGTCCGCGGCCAGTCGGCCACCCGCCTGGTGCAGTTTGCCTGGAAGTTCGTTTCCTGGCTGCCCGGGGGGCTGGGCATCACCTCGGTCATCTCCTCGGGCGTCTTCGGCGCCATCAGCGGATCGGCCATCTCCACTGTAGTCACCATCGGCGGCGTCATCTTCCCCCACATGGACAAGTACAAGTATCCCAAGGCCTTTTCCGTGGGCCTGGTCACCGCCGCCTCCATTCTGGGCATCATCATCCCGCCCAGTATCATCATGATCATCTGTGCGCTCACCGCCGGTGAGTCCGTGGTGCGCCTCTTTGCCGCCGGCTACCTGCCCGGGGCGCTGATCATGCTGATGCTCTCCCTGTACGCCTGGTGGGAATCCCATCGCAAGGGCCTGGGCCGCGAGGCCCTGGAACGCTTCGATTTCAAGGGACTTCTCGACGCCGGCAAGAAGGCCTTCTTCGCCATTTTGATCATCTTCGTGCTCTTTGGCGGCATCTATTCCGGCGCCTTCACCGTCACCGAGGCATCGGTGGTGGCCTGCGTGCTGGTACTGATTGTCGAGATGGCCATTTACCGGGCGATCAAACTGTCCGATCTGAAGGAACTGCTTATCTCGACCGGCGTGGTCAGCGGGGCACTGGTGATCACCGTTTCCGGCGCGGGCGTCATTTCCGAGTACATCATCTTGCAGCAAATTCCCCAGAAACTGCTCGAACTGGCCATGGCCCACATCCCCAACCCATCGCTGTTTCTGATCTTTACCTGCATCGTGCTTTTGATCGTGGGCACATTCATGGACCAGATCGGCGCGATCATGATCCTGGTGCCGATCATGATGCCCATCGCCCGGCACATGGGCATCGATCCGATTCACTACTGCCTGTTGTTCAGCGTCGGGCTTGGTATCGGCTACATCACCCCGCCCCTGGGACTTTTGCTTTACACGGCTCAGGCGGTGACGCGGGTCAGCTTCGTGCAGATCACCCGGGCGATTACCCCGGCCCTGCTCATTTATATCGTGGCCCTTTTCGTATTGGCCTTTGTCCCCTGGCTGACCACGTTCGTCCCCGATCTGATTTTGGGACCCAGGTAACCGGGAACGCCATTGAAAGAAAGGAATTTAAGACCAACCTGTTAAAAAATGCATATAATGCTATCAGCGATAAAAAAGGGCCCGCAGCCGTCATCGGTTGCAGGCCCTTATTCCTTTAAAGACCGAGGGATCCTCATGTCAAAAACGCCGGACGATTATTCAAGTGCTTGAATGAAAACATCGGCAACATGCTCCAACAACCGCATCCCCTGTGCGGTCAGCCGAACCCGCCTGGATGCCAACTGGATCAATCCACCATCGATCAGCGGCACCATCGCCTTCCTGAAGTAATCAAAAAAATCAATTGCGAATCGCTGCCTGAAATCCACCGTATCGATACCGTCGGTCTGGCGCAGACCAAGGTAGATGGCTTCGATCAGCTGCTGGTCGCGGGTCAGGCGCTCCTTCTCCGCCACCGGTAGCCGGCCGGCCGCAACATCGGCCAGGTAAGCCGCAAGATTCCGGTGGTTCCACCACCGACACTGATCCAGAAAACTGTGAGCCGCCGGCCCGAAGCCGAGATAAGGTACGAAATTCCAGTATTTGCGATTGTGGCGTGAGCGAAGGTCGATTCCCTTCCCCGGATCTTGACGGGCAAAATTGGAAATCTCGTACTGCCGGTACCCGTGGTCGTCCAGCCATTTGCACGTGAACACGAAAAGATCGCCGACCACGGCTTCGTCCGGAGAAGGGATCCGTCCCTGGTTCACGCGGTCGGCCAGCGGGGTTCCCGGCTCCAGGGTCAGGGTGTAGCAGGAGAGATGCTCACTTTTAAGGCGGGTCACATCGGCCAGCTCCGCCCGCCATGCTTCCCGGCTCTGGCCGGGAATGCCGTAAATCAGGTCCAGGCCAACATTGTCGAATCCCGCCTGCCGTGCCCACCGGTAGGTATTGCGCGCCTGCTCGGCGGTATGGATGCGGCCGAGAAAACCAAGGGTCCGGTCATTGGTGGATTGTAGACCGATGTTCAGGCGATTGATGCCGGCGTTACGGAAACCGTGCAACGAATCCAGACTGACCGTTCCCGGATTGACCTCCAGGGTCACTTCCGAATCGGGCATCATATTGAATGCATCATGGACGGCGCCCAGAATACGTTCGATCTGGCCGGGCGTCAGGATTGACGGGGTACCGCCGCCGAAATAGACCGTATCGGCCGATGGCACCCGGCCACGCCGGCGTTTCAGTTCTTTTAACAGCGCATCGACAAAATTCGGTATGCGGTCGCTGTCCGTAACCGAGTAGAAATCGCAATAGGGGCATTTGGCCCGGCAGAACGGCACATGGATATAAATTCCTGCAGGGGCGGTATCTGTACCAAGTGCGGCCTGCGTATCCGTTGCGCGTTCATTTTGCATGCAAGCATTCTGTCGGGGCGACCGGCCGGTGGCCCCGACATATCCGTTTATGCGGTTTTGCCCAATTCCAGCCCCAGCTCCAAAGCCTGCCGGTTCATATCCAGAAAGCCGGCCGGGATGCGCGTCTCCAAAGCTTTCATGATCGACTCGGGGCGCACCAGGTCGGTCAGGCCCACGATGGCGCCCAGCATGCAGATGTTGAACACGATCGGCTTGCCGATCCGCTCCATCACCGTTTCGTACATGGGCAGCTCGCGCTGGATCGCGTCCACCTTGAGCTGGGGCTTCACATAGCGCGGATCGGTGAGCAGCATTCCCCCGGGACGGATAATGCCGTAAAACGTGTTGTATGCCTCCTGGGTCAGGCAGACCAGCACGTTGGGCTGGATCACCTTGGGGAAGTTGATCGGGGTGTCGGCGATGATCACATCGCTGCGCGTGGCCCCGCCACGGGCCGCCGCGCCGTAGGCCTGGGTCTGGACCGCCTCCAGCCCGTCGTAAAGCACCGCCGCCTCGGCCAAAATAATCGCCGCCGTGATCACCCCCTGCCCGCCGGAGCCTGAAAATACCATCCTGCATCGTTCCATCTATTTTCCTCCCATGGCCCGCTCGATGATCCGGTTGTACTCGCTGCAGTACTCGGGCTTGTCCACCTGCACAAAAATCCCCCGCTCGATCAACTCCGGGTTCGCCTGCTTGGCCTTGGATCCGATGGGTGTGGTCATGGCTTTCATCTGCTTCATCATCTCCACCGCCCCGCCCTGCTTGTTCTTGCGGCCGAAGTAGGTCGGGCACTGGCTCATGATCTCCACCACCGAAAAGCCCTCGTGCAGCACCGCCTCGCGGATCAGCTCGGCCATCTGCTGCACGTGATAGGTGGTCGTGCGGGCCACGAACGTCGCCCCGGCCGCCCTGGCCATCGCCACGATGTCGAACCCCTGGTCGATGTTCGAGTATGGTGCCGTGGTGGCCATCATCCCCGGGCCGGTAAGGGGCGAGTACTGACCGCCGGTCATGCCGTAGATGCGGTTGTTCATCACGATCGCCGTAATGTCGATGTTGCGCCGGGCCGCATGAATGAAGTGGTTGCCGCCGATGGCCAGGGCATCGCCGTCGCCCATGGGCACGATCACGTTCAGCTCCGGCTGGCTCAATTTCACCCCCGTGGCAAAGGCCAGCGCCCGGCCATGGATCGTGTGCAGGGTGTGAAAATCCACGTATCCCGAGATGCGCGACGAGCAGCCGATGCCCGAAACCATCACGATCTCGTTGCGGCTCATGCCCAGCTGCTCCACTGCCCGGATCATCCCGTTGAGCACGATCCCGTGGCCGCAGCCAGGGCACCACATGTGCGGGAAAAAGCGCTGCCGGATGTAATCCTGAACTGCCATCTTATACCCCCTTGCCCTTGATCAGGCGCAGTATCTGCTTGATGTCCGTGGGGGTGATAAACGCCCCGTCGATGCGGTTGGCCAGAAACACCCGCTCGGGGTGCGCCACCACGTGCTTGACCATCTGGCACACCTGGCCCATGTTCATCTCCACCACCACCGTGGTCCGGGCCGGGCTGCAGGTCTCGCGCACCACATCCGCCGGAAACGGCCACAGGGTCTGCAGTTCCAGCAGGCCGATCTTATGGCCCCGGGAACGCAGCCCCTCCACCACGTGCAGGGCCGAGCGTGCCGACGAGCCGTAGCTCACCAGCACCGTGTCGGCGTCGTCCAGGTAGAAGGTTTTGTAACGCGCCATCTGCCCGGCGTTGTTCTCGATCTTGTCCACCAGGTGGCGCAACAGGCCGTGCACGATCGTGGGGTTGTCCGAAGGGAAACCCCACATGTCGTGCACCAGGCCGGTGACGTTAAAGCGGTGTACCCCGCCAAAATCGCTCATGGGCAGGCGTCCGTCTTCCCGGGGCAGGTAGGGGTGGTAGTCCACGCCCTCGCGCACCATCGTGCGCAGCCGCTCCACCAGCGGAATCTCACCCGCCTCGGGAATCTCCAGCCGCTCGCGCATGTGCCCCACCACCTCGTCGAACAGCAGCACCACCGGCGTCCGGTAGGTCTCGGCGATGTTGAACGCCTCCACGGTCATGGCAAACACGTCCTGGTGGTTGGAGGCGGTCAGGGCCACGATGCTGTGGTCCCCGTGGGTACCCCAGCGCGCCTGCATCACATCCCCCTGGCTGACATGCGTCGGTACCCCCGTAGACGGGCCGCCGCGCTGTACGTTGACGATCACGCAGGGGATTTCGGCCATCACCGCATACCCCAGGGCCTCCTGCTTGAGCGAAAACCCCGGGCCGGATGTGGCCGTGAGTACCTTCTTGCCGGTCAGCGACGCCCCGATAATGGCGCACATGCTGGCGATTTCGTCTTCCATCTGGATGAACTTGCCACCCTTTTGGGGCAGCCGCGCCGACAGATGCTCGGCGATCTCCGTGGATGGGGTGATCGGGTAGCCGGCGAAAAACTCCAGCCCCGCGTACAGGGCCCCTTCCACGCAGGCCTCGTTGCCCTGAATGAATTTGACTTGTCTGGTCATGGAATTGCCTTTGAATGCCTGGGTTGATACGTGCGGTTCCTGGTCATGGGGTGTCGCCGTGTAGGGGCGAAAGATTTTTCGCCCCTACGATGGAACCGGAACATCTTCCGTTTCGACGGTGATGGCCAGGTCCGGGCAGCGCAGCTCGCACAGCCGGCAGGCAATGCAGTCTTCAAGGCGCACCGCCACCGCCTTGTCTTCCCGGTCCAGCTCCAGCACCTTCTTCGGGCAGAAGGCCACGCAGATCCCGCATCCCTTGCACCACTCCCGGTTGATTCGATGGGACTTGAGTTTTTGCTTTGACATGTCTTTCCCCTGCCATTTGGGGCCACGAACAAGCGGGTTCACCCATCTTTTTCGCAACCGGTATGTCTCTGTTCGGCAACGGCCATTGCCGGGGCCCTGAAATGGTGCCCGTCATAAAAGCTGATCCGGCACTTGTCAATAAAAAGCCGGATTATCCGTACACTTTTTTCCTATCGGCAAGAGCCGATCATTTCTTGAAAACCGTGAGTGAACAGGCGGGTGGGATGGGTGGACGATAGGTGGGAAGACAGGGAGGATAGAGGCTGTGTTCGGTCGGCGTGCCGGGCGTCGCTCCATGGCGGGAAGTGCCGCCCGGCATGCCGTTATCCATCGATCGCCTTCGGAGGGCTCACTCTTCGACAGATACGAAACGTCCCGATGCCTCTTCTCTGGATCTGGCAGCCGAGAATTTCAGATAGACAAACAGTGCACCGAACACACCCAGCCCCAGAAGACGCCACCTCAGATCGACCATGAGGAGCGAAAAGGTCACCAGCACGGCGATGGTTCGCTCAGCGGCATTCAACTTTCTGACCAGATACCCCTGGGTCATGGCCGACAGGGCAACGACCCCCACGGCGGATATGAAAATCACGGCGATGTTGGCAAGCAATCCCTTGCCCAACAGAAGTTCCGGATTGAAAATGAACCAGTACGGAATGAAAAAGGCGGAAAGATCCAAGGAGAGCGCCGTCACCGCGGTCTTGAACGGATTGGATCCGGATATTCCGGAACCGGCATAGGCCGCCAGGGCCACGGGCGGCGTGATGGCGGAAATTATACCGAAATAGAAGATGAACAGATGCGACGCCAGAACCGGGAAACCCAGGTTGGTCAATACCGGTGCGGCCAGTACGGCCAGTACGATGTAACAGGCCGATGTGGGCAGCCCCATCCCCAGGATCAGCGATGCCACCATGGTCATCAACAGAGCGATGATGATGTTGCCATTGGCCAGCACCTCGATCAGGGTGGCGAACTTAAGACCGATGCCGGTCAGGGTGACCACCCCCACAACGATTCCTGCACAGGCACACGCCGCACCGACGGTGGCCGTGTTGCGGCTGGCGAGTAGCAGCGCCTCGTAAACGGACTTCAGGCTCATGCGGGTCGATTTGCGCATTCCGCAGGAAACGATAATGGTCAAGGTTCCCCAAAATGCCGCCCTGAGCGGCGTGATGTCCATGAGCAGCAGGGTGACCAGCACCACCAGTGAAAAGATGTGCTGCCAGTCTTTCTTCAGCAATTCCCTGGCATTGGGCAGATCCTCGGCATTGCCGGGTTTCAGGCCCATGCGTTTGGCCCGGAAATGGATCGAAATGAAAATGGCGAAATAGTAAAGCGCGGCCGGCACCGCCGCCGACACCATGATGAACTTGTAGGGAATATTGGTGAACACGGCCATGATAAAGGCCGCAGCCCCCATGATCGGCGGCATGAGCTGACCACCTGACGAAGCCGAGGCTTCGACGGCCGCGGCAAAGCTCGGCCGGAAACCGACGCTTTTCATCAATGGGATGGTAAACGCGCCGGTGGTCACGGTATTGGCAACGGCGCTGCCGGAAATGGAGCCCATGAGGCCGCTGGCAAACACCGACGCCTTTGCCGGTCCGCCCAGCATGCGACCGGTCAGGGCATAGGCCAGCTTGATAAAGAAGATGCCGCCACCGCTCTTTTCCAGAAACGCGCCGTAAAGGATGAACATGTATATGAAGGTCGCCGACACCCCTGCCGGTACACCGAAGATACCCTCGGTGGTCAGGTACATCTGAGCAACGATTCTCTCCAGGTCATATCCCCGGTGGCCGATCATGCTGGGCATATAAGGCCCCAGGAACGCGTAGAGCAGAAAGCAGCAGGCGATGATCGGCAAGGCCAGGCCGACCACCCGCCGGGTCATCTCCAGAAGCAAGACGATCATGACCAGCCCGAAACCGATATCCCAGGCTTCGGGAAAGCCCGCGCGGCTCTGGATGGCCTCGTAATTCCACAACAGATACACCATGGACGTCAGCATCAGCGCGGCAAAAGTCCGGTCCCAAAGGAAGACTTTCCGGCGGCCTTCCCCATCCGTATCGAACCGGCTGCTGACCGGGCGCAGGAAGAAGGTCAGCGCGCCCAAAAGGGATATGTGAATGATGCGCTGCTTGAGTGCAAAAAGCACCCCGAAACCGGCTGTCCAGATCTGAAATGCCGCCAGCAGCAGGGAAACGGCAATGACCACTGCATAATCGGTCCCATTGGCAAAACGGGGAAACACCCGTTTTTCCTGCAACGCCATAACCGCTTTTAAATCCAGGGCGTTGGATGTCTTCTTGTCCGTATTCATATTTTCCATCTCCATCCGATAGTTGCGTAACGTTTACAGATTCGGCAAGATCCGTTATCCGATGACAGTGAACGTCTGCTATAACGCCCCCATCTCCCGAAAGTATCTGGCCGCGCCGGGGTGCAGGTCGATGGGCACCTTCACCGCATTCTCAATGGTAATCTGGCTGGCCACCTGATGGACGTCGAGGAGTTTCTTCTGGCTTTCGAAAATGGTTTTGACCATATTATAGACGAGATCCTCGGGCAGTTCCCGGCGGCAAACCAGAACGTTCTGCACGCCCACGCCCGCCGTATCACCGGTGATGCCACCAATGCCGTTGTAGGCGCTCCCCTTGATGGTCACCTCGGAGTAGTAGGGATAGGCTTCCAGGGTTTTTTTGATCTCTCCATCGGTCAGCGGAATGAAGCGGACCTTGCGGGTGGATCCCAAATCGAGAACGGCCGATGCGGGGATGGCCACCGCCATGAAGCCGGCCTCGACCACACCGTCGCGTAATCCCATGGCGGTTTCCGAAAACGACAGGAAGGCCGTTTTGATATCATCATAGGTGATGCCTTGGGTTTCGAGGATATTCTTGGCCATGTTCTCCGTCCCGCTGCCAAAGGCGCCCAAGGACACCTTCGCCCCTTTCAGGTCAGACAACTGATGGATGTCGGACTTGTCCAGAACCAGGATGTGCATGGGCGCGGGATAAACCGACATCATGGCCATGATGGGCAGTTCGCCCCGCTCCTTGAACTTACCCTCGCCTTTGTATGCGTCGTAGCAGACCCCGGCCATGGCGAAACCCATCTCGGCACGACCGCGGCCGACCAGGTTGCAGTTCTCCACCGAACCGCCGGTGGACTCGGCGGAAACATTGGAAATGCCTTTTTTGGTCAGTACATCGGCGATGCCGCCGCCCAG
Organism: Desulfosarcina ovata subsp. ovata; assembly: GCF_009689005.1. Taxonomy (NCBI): domain Bacteria; kingdom Pseudomonadati; phylum Thermodesulfobacteriota; class Desulfobacteria; order Desulfobacterales; family Desulfosarcinaceae; genus Desulfosarcina; species Desulfosarcina ovata. Next base: position 1,577,222 of record NZ_AP021879.1, read on the forward strand.
CGGGTAGTAGACGCCGCCGGTTCCGCCGGTCAGGATGGTCATGTATTTATACGATGCGGCTTCGCTGTCGCCCATACCGGCGACGGTAAACATAACTGCCAAAACAATAACAAGTGCCCAGTTCCTGGTCTTCATGTGCTGCTCCTTTGGTCGATGGTAGTTGTTGCCCCAATGTTGCATAAAAAGTTGTCAAACCTACGGTATCTTGTGGTTGGCCTACCCCAAAATCAGGCGCTGGGGGTCGCAGCGGTTTCGGAGAATTTCCAGTTCACGCCCGGTTGGCGGCTGTGCTTCAACCGCCCGTGAGCAGTCCACGGCAAAGCCCATGTTCTCCTGGACCGATTCGACGGAAATCCCCGGATAGCATTCGGCCAGAAACATCTCGCGGCTCTGTTCATCGAACCGCATCACGGCCATATCGGTGATAACGGCCGAGGGACCGCCACCGCTCAGTCCGGCGTTCTTCCGTCCGTCGGGGCCGTCGAGCCATCCGGGGCTGGTCAGGTAGTCCAGCTGACGGACAAACTTTCGTTTCTCGTGCTTCATGAAGATGATCGTCCGGCTGACGAAGGAAGCCACATCGTTGGCCCCGCCGCTGCCGGAAAACCGGACCGCCGGATGGTCGTAATCACCCAGGACGGTAGAGTTGAGGTTGCCGAAGCGGTCGATCTGGGCAGCTCCCAGAATGCCTACCACACGCTTTCCGGTAAACCGGTTCTGCATGGTCCCGAAAGCCTCGGCAAGACCGCCGTTCAGCGCGGTGCGGTACATGACCCGCGAGTCTGCCACTGCCAGCGGCACCTCTTCCAGCAAACTGTCGATGGCACCGGTTTCAAAAAAAATCACGCAATCCGGTGCGCTGATGTTTTTGGCGGCCATGGCCGCCAGCATGGAGATGCCGGTACCACAGAAAATAATATCCCCATTGTGGATTTCCCGGGCCGCCACCACCGCCATCATCTCTTTCAATGTGTAATCTTGCATGCCCTCCCCCCGCTCAACGTCTATCCAGGTTGTTGGCGTATCCCGTTTCGGGATCGGCCTCGATGTCACCCAGGGTTTCACTGCCGATTTTTTCGAGAAACGATTCGTGATCGTCAATCCTCAGAATGTAATCCTGTAAATAGGTCTCATAGGCGGGATCATCCCGGGTGTAATCAGCAAACTGTTTCAGATAGGCGGGGTCGTAGTCATAATACCCATAGCAGGCCGTCGGATAGGCACCGTGGGGAACATGCACCACCGCATCGACACAGAAGAAGGGAATGCAGTTGCGGTCGGGATCGGCCTTCATCTCATCCGTCGACACCAGTTCCTCACAGGTGACAATAAGATGTTCGGCGGATTTGGCCTGCTCCACATCGGCAAATGAGAGCCCCGCGATCCGGGCATTGCCCAGAGCATCGGCTTTCTGGACATGGATGATGGTCACATCCGTGGTGATGGCCGGCACGAGAACCACCTTGGCGGTTTCGCCCCAACTGCCGAAGGGATTGTCCATGACGACCATCTTTTCATCCGGAAGCCGAGATTCGGTTTTGCGCAAATCTTCGGAGAATCCCCAGTGATGAATGAGGTCGGATCCCAGGCCCGAGCGACAGGGAAGAAAGGGAACCCCCATGGCACCGGCCATGAACCGCAGGGTCATCTGGTAGTTGGAGTAGTCCTCTACCTGGATCATACCCGCCTGCACCGCTTTGCGAAACCGGATACAGGTGGGTGCAAACCGGCCCGTTCCACCGTAGGCGATCTCCAGGCGACGAACACACCCAGCCCCGACCAGTTCGTCGACCGCCTGGCCATTGGAATGGGCGTACAGGTGTAAATCCCTGCGGCCCTGGCGGATAATCTCGTAAACCGCCGCCATGGGATTGCGATTGAGGGTAAACCCCCCGATTGAAATGTGCGCCCCGTCAAAAACGAAACGCGCAACCGCTTCCTTCAGCTCAAGCAGCTTGCCTGCCTCTTTTTCCAAAACAAGTACCTCCACAATTGACAGATTCGGATCAGTGGGTAACCAACGGTTCGGTACCCGCCCACCGTGAGTGTTCAGAACACCAACCGGTCGGATTCATTGTAGAACAACCAATATCCGTGCCAAAAACTTGACTCGTTAATTTTTAACGTTATTACGGATAGCTACATTGTAACCAAGATGGAGAAGGGAAAAATCGGCTGATTTGATGTGCGGCTACCGCACACCAGTCGTGTGCGGGTTTGCCTCATGGGGTAAGAGATTTCAATCGTAGTGATGGCGCAATGCTGTCCAGGTAAATGGATTCCTGTTCGTCCAGGATCGCGTTGAAAATTTTCGGGGTCGTGCGGGGGTTCATGAGCACCACGCGCAGAACCACGGTGTCGGGTTGGCCGGACCGCCGCAAAGTAGTTCGGGAAACGAAACTGTTGCCGGCCTCCCGCTGCAATCGCTGAATTTGGATGTTAACGTGGTTCAACATGCGCAAGCGGCTCTCTCCGCTGATTGTTTCATTTGATTCTTTGGATTCACGCAGCCCGTCGGGTACCAAGCGGTAGGTCAGAATGTTGAGTTCCGGCGCGGTGATCAACTCGAACATGGAACGGCGGTTGATCTCTTCGGCAAAGGCGCGGGCGGTTTCGATTCCGTGGTCGATGAGCAGCGCGTATCCATCGGCCCCCATGATGTCCAGAGCGCTTCCCAGGACCAGTGACGTCGCGGCACGCGAGCCCACCAAGGAGCGGATGCCCAGATCGACAGACCCCGGCCGGTTGATGTAGGCGGCATGGTAGGCCACGGCATCCATGGCCTGGGGGTCCTTAAAGAACACCATGCCGTTGCTCATGGGCAGGTAGAACTGTTTGTGCCCGTCAATGGTGACCGAATCCGCCAGCTCGATACCCTTGAGCAAGTGACCATAGCGTTCTGACAGCAGCACGGGCCCGCCCCAGGCCGCATCCACATGAAAGTGAACGCCGAACTCGCGGCAGATCCGGGCGATGGCGGGCAACGGATCCACAGCGCCGGTTTCCGTTGTGCCGGCAATACCGATAACGGCCATGACTGCGGTTTCCGGGTCCCGGCAGTGCTCCTCGAGGGTGCGTTGGAGCACGTTCAGATCCATGCGGTTGGCACGGTCCACGGGAATCACCGTCACGGCGTCGTAGCCCAGGCCCAACACACCGGCGGATTTACGGATCGAGTAGTGCCCCAATTGAGATACCAGTATCGTCACCCTGCGGAGGCCACGGTCGTGCAGGGCATTTGCCATCCCGTCGCGTTCGGCACCGACGCTACCCGATGTGGCCGGCAACAGGCGGTTTCGGGCGACCCAGAGGGCGGAAAGATTGGCCAGCGTACCATCTTCTACGAAAGAGCCCAGGGTGCTTTCGGGCCTTTGGATGTGTGTTTCGTAAAAGGTCTCGTCCAGATTGAACAGCAACCGGTGCACCTTGGCCAGGACCTGGCGTTCGTAAACGCTCACCACTTTAGAGGTTTCCAGCTTTACCGGATTTTGATTCAGGGCAGCGACGATGGTGCTCAGGTGCACCATGAAAAATGGAATGGCCGATGTCATGTGGCCAATGAAATAGGGGGATGAAACATTGACCGCCTGAGGAGCAAGCTCCTCGATGATTTTGGCGATCACGTCGGCCAGTCTTTTCACCGGCGTACGCGCGATTGTCGAGGAGCTGAACTGTGCGGCAAGCTCTTTCAAGGGGATCTCTTCGGTAATCCCCACGTGTTCCCGCAAAAAATCGTGGAGCCCGAACAGGATCTGCTCCATGTATTTGGTAAGCACATTTCGCGACTGCTCATTTTCCGGCTGGTGGAAGGTGCGCGCCAGTGCCTCGTGATCAGCTACCAGTTGGGGGCGACGTTTTTGCTCGGTCATTGAAAATGCCTCGCTTGAAAATCAGTTGGTTCAAATTGCCAAGTGCCTTTGGAGAAAGGTAATTCAAAACCATGGTTCTGTCTAAAAATCAATTGTAACCTCGATTTGCTCAACAATTACCGAAATACCCGCCACTTATCTTGCCGCCCCCACCTCAGTCAAGTTTATGCTTGACCGGCCGATAAATATATTTTGGAACTTGGAAATTTCGGTATTTTTTAATGGCAGACACACAATCATTCACAACCTCAAATAGATCGAAAGTCCCATCCGATGAATGACGCCCCCCTGATCGACATATTCTGGATTGTTTTTTCTGCAAGTCTTGTTTTCCTCATGCAACCCGGCTTTATGTGTCTTGAATCGGGACTTACCCGTTCAAAAAATTCCATCAATGTGGCCGTAAAAAATCTTGCCGATTTCAGTTTTTCCGTTATCGGATTCTGGGCGGTGGGGTATGCAATCATGTTCGGCACCTCACAGGCGGGGTTGTTCGGCAACATGGGATTCTTCTTTTCCATGGACCAGGGGCCTTTCCCGACGGCCTTTTTCTTTTTCCAGGTCATGTTCTGTGGAACGGCGACGACCATATTTTCCGGCGCCGTGGCCGAACGCATGAAGTTTTCCTCCTACCTGGTGATTGCCGGGATCCTGGCCATTGCCGTATACCCGGTTTTCGGGCATTGGGCCTGGAACGGCCTGGAAACGGGGAAACTTTCCGGCTGGCTCGGCAGTCGCGGGTTTGTCGATTTTGCCGGTTCGACAGTGGTGCATAGCGTGGGCGGCTGGCTTTCCCTTGCCGCCCTCCTTGTCATCGGCCCGAGAAGCGGTCGCTTTCCCAAAAACGGTCCGCCGAGGGAAATCACCGCCTTCAACCTTCCGCTGTCCATCCTCGGTGTCATGCTGCTGTGGTTCGGCTGGTTCGGGTTCAACGGTGGATCCACCCTGGCCCTTGACGGATCGGTGGCCGGCATTATCGCCAAAACGACGCTGGCGGCCAGTACCGGTGCCGCCGCATGCATTCTTTATGTCTGGTATCGGACCGGTCTGCCGAAAGTCACCGCGCTCATCAACGGGTCTCTGGGCGGTCTGGTTGCCATCACCGCCGGTTGCCATTGTGTCAGTTCCATCGATGCCGCTGTCGTTGGTGCCGTGTCCGGACTGGTGTGTGTATATGTCGAGCAGTTGCTGTTCCGGCTCAAAGTGGACGATGCGGTCGGTGCCGTGCCGGTCCATTTGGGCTGCGGCATATGGGGCACCCTGGCGGTTGCCCTTTTTGGCGACGCCCAACGGCTGGGTACGGGGCTCAGCTTCCAGGGGCAGTTCGTGATTCAGATGGAAGGCATTGTTGCTGCATTTCTCATTGCTTTTGTCATCCCGTATATGGTGATCAAGGGCATTGACCGGATCTGGCCCATGCGGGTTTCCAGGGAAGAAGAAGAAAAAGGCCTGAATGTTTCCGAGCATGGAGCGACTACCGAGCTTCACGATCTTTTTGAAGCCATGGATTATCAGACCAAAACCGGCGACCTTTCTGTACGCGTTCCGGTGGAGCCATTTACCGAAGTCGGACAAATTGCAAAAAAATATAATCATGTGATGACTGCGCTGGAACTGGCATCTTCGAAAATTGAGCACCAACATGCACTTTTCCAGGAATTGTTCGATTCTTCCCCCCTGGGGATTATCATGGTTGATGCCCAAGGCCGCATTGTGGATGTCAATGAGGGGTTTGCCGCCCTGTTCGGCTATTTGCCAAAGGATCTGCGCGGCAGATCGGACATCTCCTTGCTGGTTCCGGAGCACCTGATCGAAGAGGCCGAGGCGGCTTTGTCTTCGGTGTTGAAAGGAAAGACCCTTACCAGGGAAACCATTCGAAAGGACAAGGCCGGTCGGTTAATCGATGTCGCCCTGTTCATTTATCCCATTCTGGTAAACGATGAAATTCAGGGGGCCTACTATATCTACAATGATATCACCCAGCGAAAGGAGTTTGAAACGCAACTGTCCCATCAGGCGTTCCACGATGCCTTGACCGGTTTGCCCAACCGCATGCTCTTTCTCGAACGTCTGTCTTCGGCCGTACACAGGAAAAAGAGAAAAAAGGATTTCACCTATGCCGCCATGATGCTGGACATGGATCGCTTCAAGTCTGTCAACGATACGCTGGGGCACCAGATCGGGGATGCCTTCCTGATCGCCGTGGCGGACCGGATTAAGGCCTGTCTGCGAGATATTGATACGGTGGCAAGGCTGGGGGGTGACGAGTTCGGCATCATTCTGGAGGATTTCAACCATCCACGGGAGATCGTGGATGTCGCAAAGCGCATAATGAGAGAACTGGAAAAACCCGTGGTCATAGAAACCAATGAAATTCGTTCTTCTGCAAGCGTGGGAATCGTTCTGAAGACCCAATTTTACCAAGACGCGAAATCCGTCATGCGGGATGCGGACATCGCCATGTACCGGGCCAAGGAGATTGGCAAGGCGTGTTTCAAGGTTTTCAACAATAAGATGCATACCAAGGTGGTCAGGGAGAACGAACTGGAACGGGAGCTGCGGGATGCCGTCTTTAATGAAGAGCTGGCCGTCTATTATCAGCCCATCGTTTCCGTTCGGGAAGCCGCCCTTCTGGGTTTTGAAGCCCTGGTTCGATGGAATCATCCAACACAAGGTCTGATTTCCCCGGCAGAATTCATTCCGGTTGCCGAAGAAACCGGTCAGATTGTCGACATCGGCGAATATGTTTTGAAAGAGGCCTGCCGGCAGATGGTCAAATGGCAGAAGCTGTCGACGAATAACGGACATCTAACAATTTCCGTCAACGTCTCCGCCAAACAGTTTCAGAGTTCCAGACTGGTGAAGTTTGTGGAAGAGGTCCTTGACGAAACCGGATTGGCTCCGGAAAGCCTGAAACTCGAATTAACCGAATCCACGCTGATGAGGAACGCAAGAACATCCATCAGAACCATGCAGGGGCTGAAGGATATGGGGATTCGAATTGTTGTGGACGATTTTGGAACCGGTTACTCTTCCTTGTCCTACATTCAACGATTTCCCATTGACGGACTGAAGATTGACCGTTCTTTCATTTCCGGAGGCGCCCAAAAGGAAAATCCCAAAATCGTGCAAACGATTGTCGCCTTGGCGAAAAGCATCGGTGTGGAGGTGGTCGCCGAAGGTGTGGAGGAACAAGTGCAGCTGGAACTGCTCAAGGCCGCAAACTGTGAATCCGCACAGGGTTTTATGTTTTCAAAGCCGCTGGATGAAAAAGAGATTACCCGACAATTCATTATGGACCTGGAGAATTAATTAAGGATTTCGTACACCGAATGGCTTTACGATGACCAACAGGTGCGGCAATAGGGTCAGGGCGGCGACCAGGGCAATCAGCATGGCAAGGCTGGTGAAGAGGCCGAAATAGATTGTGGGCCAGAAATTCGAGAAAACCAGGATTGAAAACCCGATGATGATCGTCACCGAAGTGTAGTACATGGCATGGCCGATACTGTTGTGACAACGGTATAGGGTCTTGATGTAATCGCCGTCGGACTTGATTTCCTCGCGGAACCGATAGATATAGTGAATCGTGTCGTCCACGGCGATGCCGATGCTGATGGCTGCAATGGTGATCGTCATCATGTCAAGCGGGATGTTCATCCACCCCATTACCCCCAGTACCGCACCTGCCGAGAAGAAATTGGGAAAAAAAGCAATCAGAGCCAGTTTCACAGAACGAAAAAGCAGCAGAAACATCAGAAGCAACGCCATGGCCACCACCCCCATGGTCTTGATCTGGGACGTGAAGAGACTTTGCAGCATGTTGTTGTACAGCACCATCATCCCGGCCAGTCTGGCTTTTCCTTTTTCAATTTCCAATTGATGAACGAGATCATGGTCGATCTTGTGGAGCAAGGCATTGCGGTTGAGTGATGGCATCGAATCGATGATGCGCAAGGTAAAGCGAACTTCATTATTTTTAAAATTGATGAACGGGCTCAAAATGAGATCCTTATACTCGTCCGGCATTTTCGAATAAAGTACCGACATTTCGAGGCTGTCCAGTGATTGACCGTCGTTGAGCCTTCGCCCGATCTTCAGCAATGTCGCCAGGGAGAGGACCTTGCCCGTTGCAGGCAAACCGTCCAAATAATCGTGGACCCGCTCGATGGTCTCCATTCTGTCTTCAATAAACCAGTATTTATTGGGATCTTCCTCTTCATCGAGTTTGTCGAAGGGATCGGCAAACTCCTCGTCTTCCTCGGCGAAATCCACATCCGGATCAATGGCTTCGAATCGAAGGATCACGTCCAGGGGCGTGGTGCCGCCCAATTGTTGATCGATCACTGCCATCCCCTGGTAGATCTCGGTTGATTTTTTGAAATAGTCGATGAAGCTGTTTTCCACCTTCAGTCGATAGATGCCCATCACGGTTAAAACCGATAAGACGACGGAGACGACCAGAATCGCCGTTCCGTGGGATACGGTCAATCGGGCCAGGAAATCGGTAAGGGAAAAGCGGAGATATTTGGGAGGCGTCGGTGGATTGGGCTGCTTCAGCAGCACGACGCAGGACGGAAACAGCAAAAATGTCAGCGTCAGAGAGAACAGAATGCCGATGCTCATCATCCACCCGAAATGAATGACGGGCTTGATGTCGCATAGCAAAAGCGAGGCAAAACCGGCAATGGTGGTGAGGGCCGCATAAAGGCAGGGGACAAACTTGGAACGAACGGTCTCCTGAACAAGGGCCCGGTGATCGGCTCCGGGGCGGGTGATCTGGAACTCACGATACCGTACCATCAGATGGACCACGATGGCCAGGGTGATAATCAACTGCAGGGAAACAAAATTGGAGGAGATTACCGTTACGTCCCAGCCGAAGGCACCGAGCACCCCCATCATGCACACGACGGCCAGAAAGCAGCAGAGCATGGGAACGATAATCCAGCGGACGTTTTTAAAAATAACACCCAGCATGAAAACGAGAAGCAAAAATACGCCAAGGCCGAAAACCTTGAGATCTCTTTTGATGAAGCCGATCATGTCGTCCGCAATCATGGAGATGCCACCCAGGAAAATCCTGGCTTCGGGACGGTATCGGTCCAGGATCGAACGAATCTGTGCGATGTTTCGATGCTGGGCTTCATTCATCCGGATTTGGTGTGAACGGATTTTCTCTATCACAACATCCAACCGTTGGGCATCCTGCAAGGAGAGGCCGCCCTCGGCCTTTTGATCCAGATAGCCGTTTCGTTCGGCGATCAGGTCCGTATAGATCGGGTCTGATTTGATATTGACCACGATGGCCGTGGTACCCATATCCGAACTGACCAAGAGGTCTCGGTAAAACGGACTTTCGTGCAACTCGATCGTTGCCAGCGCTTTATCGACGGTCGGCGATTTCAGGTTGGGGAGTTCGTTGGAAATATCCGCATAGGAGATGGGGGGGCTCTCCAACAGCGGTACATCCAGAATGGTGAGGACGGATGCGACCCAATCCATCGCCTGGAGCTCGTCCCGCAAGCGGCCAAGTGTGTCGAGGTTCTCATTGTCGAACAGGTCCCCTTTCAAGGGTGTGAAAGCGACAAGTAGAAAATCGTGAACCCCATATCGCTCGCTGACTTGTCGGGCGTAACGCAAATCTTCGTCATTTTCCAGCAGGAGGGTATCGGCCGATGCGTCGATCCTGAAGTTTTTGGCCATGTATCCCAATATAACAATGAGGATCATCAGGCAGATCAAAACCCGTACGGGATGATCCAACACGATTTTGCCGTACCAGCGGTTGAATGTTCGAAATATTTCGGTCACTGCAGCAAAGCTCCTTGTTTTCTTATGCAAACCATACAGACCAAGAAATATGAGGGGTGGCCACCATTTGCGGTGCCGATCCCATTATGCCATATGGCCGGGGATAAATCGGAGCTAAGGATCGGGAATTTTATTAATTAAACGAAATTGCTTGTTCTTGCGCCCGTCTTCCGCGTTGCATCAACGGCCACATACTCCCGGTATGCAACCCTTGATGCGCCTTGAAGACGAACACAAGCCCGGCGCAATTACGTCCAATTAATTTCATCCCCGATCCTAACATGTTTATAAAAAATCGATTATGGCGTTCTATATTCAGATCCAGCCCCGGTAATACGGACAGTATTATAGTAAAAATCATAGATACCCAGATAAAAGAGCTGATCCGATAAAATTTAACGATGGTTCCTAATCCACAGATCCAGTTCCGAGCGGGGAATGACATCCAGGGCCTCAATTTTATCATTGGGTTCCCAGCGCAGCATCACCCGGTAATCTCTGGTTATCTTGATTCGATAGTGTCCCGCCATACGTTTAATGGGTCGTGTAATTTGCCATATGGCATCTTCCGCGGCGGCAAATTCTCCAATGGATTTGATCGCTTTGGCGGCCACCGATGGGGGAAGGGTTTTGCAGGACCTGGAGAATGCCGGTGCGTATTCGGGAACCAGAATCGTTTTAAATGCTGACGGCGGCAAATCGTCCAGGGGCGATACCGGCTTTTCTATTGGTGCGGTTGATGGATTGGCCTGGGATAACCATTTATCCCTTTCCGCTTTCAACTTGGTCCTAAGCTCACGCCGAAGTTGTTGCTGGGAATTGATTTCTTCCTTTAACCCCTCAATGCGTTGACGAAGGAGAGAGATCGTCTTCTTGTCCTGATTCGTCCGGTTGACAACAGAAGGTGCGTGATCGGTGACCGCCGGTGCGGGTTGGCGCTGCTTTTCGCTCAGCTCAGACGCCATGGCTTCGAGCTCCTTCTCTTTTTGACGCAGCTCGATTTCCTTTTCCCTGGCCTTCTTTCTTGCCGCCGATGCATCTTCGAGCACCTGGGTGAGCTGTTGATGTTTATCCTTCTCCTGACTTTCCGCCACATCCTTTTCGAAGCACCATTCCAGATAATCCTCAATGGGGTCATCCCACGCTTCAATACCGATTTCGGCCCTTGCCCTGCGTATGGATTCAATCAGGGTGTCGTTGTCCAATAAACGGTCGGGATTGCCGGCAATAAACGCCCGGCCGAAGACAATGCTCAAGGTGGGATATACATTTTCCAACAGATAGCTTAGGTGAAGCAAAGGGGGATCGAATTCTACCTCATCCGGTTGCGTCAACTCCAACCGCAACAGGGCCTCGAGCCTTTCCATCGCCGGATTGTTTTGAAGCAGGTCCAACTCGAGTCGGGTCATATCCGGATCGGTGAGTTCGTCATCGGGAATGTGCCGGCGAATGGCGTTGGCCAATTCGATGTCTCCCGCCCGTAACGTGTACTCCAACAAATCCTCAAAATGTCCTCTGTCGAAATCGTGCTCTTCCGGCCTGCCCTCCAATTCTTTGAGCATCTCGAAGGCAAGCGCTCTCAATCCGAACAACTCGCACCGGCGATAGGCGGCTATCAGTTGTTTGGCATTCAGGGTCTCCGGCACCAGTTTTTTTAGTTCATAGGCGCGCATGTCATGGATAAATTCAACGTCATCGACAAGTTGTGGAGCGGCTCGCAGCTGGCTCTTGGTAATTCCGGCATAGGACGATGCATCGTAAAACTTCTCCTTGTCCTTGCCAAGGCAGCATTTTTTATATTTCTTACCGCTTCCGCATGGACAGGGGGCATTTCGGCCCACTTTTTCCACAGGTCTGCGCATGGTCTCGCCACTTGCGATGACAACGGGCGGACGCTCCTTGGGAAGCGTCTTGAGCACATCAGCCTGGCTGAGGAATTGATCCGTTTCCGGATGCGCTTTTTCAGAATCGAGAAGGTAGAGGGCGCTGGCCAACATGGCTCTAAGCACGGGGGTTAGTCCGTATGCATGTTCCAACTTGTTTAGCACCAAACGTACCGGATTTGGATCGACCTGGTGGACGACGCTCATTTCAGCGGCAATCAGGCCGGCATATACCTGACGTTCGGTGGACAATTCATCGGACTGGGCAAGCCGTAATAAATGGGGGATGGCGGCCTGGGCCTGGTATCGGAAAACCGGTGCAAAATCGATGATGGGCTCGATCACTTTCAGCGCCTCGGCTGCAACGGCCGGGTCGAGACGAACCCCATTGACGGCACAAACAGCAAATGTGATCCCCAGTGCCGTATCTTGTCCGGACTGGATCAAGGCATCTATGATCGCGTGCCAATCTGTGGCGGTTCGATCAATCAGGCTTTCGGCGGCGGCCTGAATATCAGGGCGGCAGCGTCGGGCCTCATGGATAATGTTGAGATAGCTTTCTATGGCGCTTTTCAATGGTGTAACCTATAAGTCTATCGTGGCCTTGGCGCATTAGCGTCTGTCGAACCGGATCCACTCTGTGTGTCCGTTGCCGGTCGAACGTGGGCACGTCGATGTGTCGTTTCTGTTCAACAAACCGAACCGGCGGACCGGCTTTTTGGACTGTCTGCGTTAAGGCGAATGTGGGGTGGTTTGCTTATTTTTTTCTAATCTCTGCCGCATGTTGAGGGAGTTTTGTTTTTCCTTATACCACTGTAATTCTTGCTTTATCAATTCTTCATAATTTAAGTTAAAAATTGAGTTAATGGCATTAAAATGGGTATAATATTTTTTTCCCTGCTGTGAAGATTTTGAGAAGACAATATACATTGGGGTTGCCGGTTCAGGCAAAGGGAGCACTTTGATCTGATCCTGAATATGCATTTTAGTTGCTACAAATTGTACTGAATAAGGTTGTCGATCAAATAAGGTTGTCGATCAAATATTGCATCAATTCGTAGGATAAGGAGTTTATTGAAATTTTGTTCAAGCCAGGTATCGCTGCCCAATGTTTCCAGTGTTATTTTATCACGATGATTGTCAAAGAATGGTGTATAAATCCCTGACAAAGATACAACCGTACCAATTTTATATCCAACAATATCATCTATGGAGTGAAGTCCGGTTAATGGGTTATCTTTTCGGACAATGAGTATTGGTTGAGCATAATAAAGAGGCTCATCGAGAAAATGTAGAAAAGTCTCAGTTATTTTATTTTTGTGAAATCCCAGAGCGCCATCAAGTTTACCCTTTTCCAGCATCCCGGAATACCGGAGTAATGGCATCGGGCCAATCCATTCAACTTCGTAATCTAATTGAGCGGCCATTTCCTTAAAATATGTTAATGTTGCACCTCTTAGCGTTTGTGTATCATTATCAAAATATTGAAGTGGTGGAAGTTGAAAATAACCGATTTTTATAGTTTCTGAATGAATGTTTGAAGATAGAAGTATTAGAATTAAAATTATAAAATTTTTTTTTATCATCGGCCGGTACCGGGTTTTCGGGTTCTGAATTTCATAAAATCCGCTTCATTTCCATTCTGAGGAGTGGGCAACAACGCCAGCTCTGACCATATTCAAATCAACATAAACCATGCACCTCCACAGATGCTCACCAGATTCTATCGCGGTGGAATGATAACCAAAAAGCGCCTTTACGATTCTTGCGGCGATTGTATTCCTATCCAAGCCTGCCGGCAACGAATGGAAAGTTAATACCGTTTTTTGGCTTTAAATAGAAGCGCAACCCAACGATTCAGCGTAATTCTTTAAAATCGCGTTGCCGACAATTACCGGCGTCTAACCAGCTGCGAATAGGGCGGCAGATCAGCCCTTTGAACTTAGCGCCCTTCGGGCGGGCTCTTAGTCTGCAGCAAACTTCATTGTCTCACGGTTGCAATTCGGGCAACCAAGAACCGGCATAAACCCTTTGATATTTCTGCCTTCGAATTCTGCCATAGCAATCTCGACATCTATAATTGCTTCGTTTATCTTCATTTCATGCTGGCAGTGGGAACAACGATAATTGTATTCCACAGGAGGAGGACCGAATGGCACCCTCCCCTTCCACCATTTTCTTGTTCAACGATGGTTCCGTACTTTTCTGCTTTGAGGTTTTCATAATCGGCCCAACCCGGCCGGTGACCGTTTACAGCCTGATCGCCCGGCATACGATCGAGGAGAAAATCGTCGCCCTGCACCGCGCCAAACGGGACCTTGCCGACAGTCTGCTTGACGGTACCGATATGAGCGGGAAAATGAACGCCGAGGAACTGATGGCATTGATTCGGGAGGGATGAGACATCAAAAAATTATTTCTTGCCGGGTCCATTGAAAGACTCAGGCCCCCATAACCAGCCTTCGGATTTCTCTAATTCGAGAAATACACGACCAAAGCTATCCCCGTGGAGAGTCATCGCTTTTGCGGCGGATTCAGAATCTCCCTTCATGACGGCTTGAACAATATCTTCGTGTTCTCCGGCGCCGTGCAGTTTCAATAAATCTTTGAACATCGCCTTGATGATTCGGTGAGTCAGGGAGATGATGGAAATGATGATACCTTCAAAAAGACGATTGCCGCACATTTCAGCGAGGATTAAATGAACTGCCGTCAGTTTCTTCATGAGATCGTCGGCTGATTTGAAGGATTGCTTCTCTTGCTCCAACGCAATTTCGAGTTTTTCTCTGAATTCGTCGCTAATATTCAATGCAGCCAATCGCGCGATTTCCGGTTCAATGTATTGACGAACATTTAAAACTTCGGTGATGGTAATTTTGTTTGAAAAAAACAGATCAGAGAATCCCACATCAAACAGGCCCAATGTGATTTCTTTTACATACGCGCCTCCCAACGGTCCCTGCTTTATTTCAACATACCCGCTCACTTGGAGGCCCCTAATGGCTTCCCGTACGACCCCCCTGCTGACATTGAACAGGCTTGTCAACTCTCTTTCCGATGGAAGTTTGTCTCCTTCTTTATAGGCGCCTCGAAGAATGGCTTCTTTCAACTGTGCCAAGACCTCTTCGGTGGCTTTGGGTTGTTTGATGGGCTCAAAAGAATACATTGTTCCCTTTAAGTTCATGTGGACACGTCAACGGTTTTAAAGTTTTTTAGCATTAAATTTAAGCTTCATAAAATCCTTGCAATTCCATCTATCAGAAAAATTATTTCTTGACAAGACCAACAGTACATTATATGTAGGACCATAAATGTAAGACCAACAGCACCCACATGTTTTTTAATTCTCGATACAAATATTTTTGTTAAATTTCAGTCCCTTAATCTGGATTTGAGGATAAAGGGAAAGGCGTTCTTCGTTGGTTTGCCCCCGGGATCGACACAAAGATTTTTGGAGGGTAACCCGGACTGATTCAAACAGTAAAAACTAGCGTTTCCAGATTGTATGAACGATCGGTCAGAACGAACCGCCTCCATAATAATCTGTGTCGTCTTGTTACAGGCAAACTGTAGTTCAATTTTCCTGTCATGAAATTCGCGAGAAAGCCGGGATTTCTTTATCCCCATTTTTTTAAAAAAGTAACAATTTAATCAGGAAGGAATGGTAAAAATGAAACAACTTACCGGGGCAGATGAGATGTGGTTTTCACTGGAATCACAAAACACACCCATGCATATTAGTGACGTTCATATTTATAATCCGGTTACTGCCCCTGGAAAGCACGTATCCCAAAAAGATGTTTTAAATTATATCGAAAAACGGGTAGATAGCTTGCCGATGCGCGAGAAGCGTTTTCCCGTTCCCTTCAATGCCGACTACTCATACTGGGTTGATGATGAGAACTTTGATTTAAAAAACCACATTCGTTTCACTACGCTTTCCAAACCAGGAACCTGGAAACAATTTTGCTCTGAGGTCGAGCGTATCATCGCGATACCGTTGGATATGTCCCGCCCTCTCTGGGAAATGCATATCATCGAAGGATTGAACAAAATAGACGGCATCCCCGAGGGTTGCTTTGCGGTGGTTCACAAGAAGCACCACGGTCAGTTTGACGGATCATCGGCTACTTATGTGAAGAGTGTGCTGCATACACTGGATCCGGCGGCTAAAGAACTCCCGCCAAAGCAAACGACGCCGGCAGATAAAGCCCCTTCTCAACTGGATTTATTCTATCGAACCATGTTCAGAAACACGGTGATAAAGCCCATGGAAAGGATGAACTTCCTGTATCGGACGCTTCCCGACCTTCCGCAGGCAATGCAGGCCGCCGTTGAAGACGCAATGAAAATGGGATCGGCGGTTCGCACCCGATTCTCAAAAGCCATTCCATCTTTGTCTCGTGTGATCGAGGCGCGCCCCTTCCCCTTACAGGATATCCTACGGTTCCGAAAACTCGTACCTGGAGCGACGGTCAATGATGTTGTCATAACAATCTTTGCGGGAGCGCTTAGGAAATACCTCATGCACCACAATGAACTCCCGGAAGAACCACTTCGCGGATTAATTCCGATCGCAGTTAGAAAAGAGGAAGAGATTGGTGCCGGTGGAAATAAAGTCTTTTCCATGATTACCGTTACACATACGGATGTGGAGGACCCTGTCGAACGTCTTGCAAAAGTACACCAAGCAACACAGTATTCAAAAAAGTTTACCGATACGCTTGGGGGCCGGTCGATGAATGAAATGCTTGAATTGTCGCCTTTGGCGATGATTGATTTGAGCATTAAAATGGCCCAGGGTGTAAAACTGGCGAATTTTAACTCGCCATTATATAGCGGTTTTGGCATGAGTAATGTTCCGGGCTCCCGTGAATCGCTCTATTTCTGCGGTGCCCAACAAATCCGATGCTTCAATTGGGGCTTTCTGATGGATGGAATGGGGCTTTTGCTTGCTGCCGGCAGTTATGGTGATGAGTTGGTGTTTTCAACAATGAGCTGCCCGGAAATGATGCCGGATTCAGACTTTTTTGCGGATTGTATTCAGAAATCCCACGATGAACTCTATCATTTAAAAAATGGATAGTGCTCCCATACCTGCGTTATTTTTTTATATGCACGCTGACCGGTCGGCCGGTCTTACTATTTTATCTACTGATGGGCATCTGAAGGAGGCGGAAAAAATAATGGACAGACATGCATGCTGGCAACGAACTTGGCCGCAAGGCGTATCAGATCATATTGAGGCGGAAAAGCCATTTACCGAGTATTTTCGAGATCGGTCGGCCGAACAACCCGATGCCGTCGCCATCGATTTTTACGGTTATGAAATCCGATATGGCGAACTGAACAGAAAAATCGACCAGTTTGCCAACGCGTTGATGGGCCGCGGGTTGGCCAGGGGTGACCGGGTCGGTATTTTTACAATACCGTTCGGCATACATATTGCCGTAACATCTTGTTATTAAAATAAAAAATAGCGCTGGACAAAAAGATCGCTTTGTGTTTTAATCATGGTGGGTACAATTAATTAACCAGGAGGTCTCCATGAGCGAACACATCGACAAAAATGTTTTTCAAACAATTCTATCACCGGTGCTACCATTGATTGAGGTTACTCAAAATAGTCTCCATAATGATTTGGACACTTACAAGCTTTCATTATCATCGTTCACCACAAATTTGCTTTTTGGAATAATAACCAGAATTAAAAGCGTTGGACAAATCGTCACTGAGATCAAAACATCACCAACTGCTAAGGCATTAGGATTGGTCGTCGCATCGAAGTCTATGTATAATGAAGCGTTTAATCGTTATCCCCCAGAAATATTTAAAGATATATTCCATCAGTTGGTAAAAGAATTGGATTTGCATAAAATTCCGGAAATCAGTCATCTTGGAAAAATGCTAATTGTAGATGGTTCGCTTTTTCCGGCCATTTCCAATATGGCATGGGCTTGTTACAAGAAAACCGCTAATGCGATCAAAATGCATTTATCTTTTGAACTCAACCGAATGATTCCAACCGAATTTATCAGTACGGAAGGTAACTTTTCCGAAAAAGAATTTGTTAAGCAAATTCTTCGCGAAGGCATTACATATGTCTGTGATCGAGGCTATATCGCTTTCAATCTGTTCAAGCAGATATCCGACAGCAATGCATTTTTTATTATTCGCGGAAAGTCGAATATGACGTACACTGTAAAAGAGTGTCTCACTGCCACCGTACCGGATACATTCTTGAAATTTTTCAGTGACATCACAGATTCAAATATAATATTCAATAGCGATGAAAACAAAGCAAGTTATCGTATTGTTAGCTTTACGGCTATGGGCGAAAACTACATTTTGATCACAAACAGAAATGATTTGACAACTTACGAAATTATAATGCTTTACGCTTACAGGTGGCAAGTGGAACTTTTTTTTCGCTTCATAAAAAGAACCTTCAAGGGAATTCACTTAATGAGCCAATCTCCTCATGGCGTACAGATACAATTCTACTTGTATATGATTGCTTATCTATTGTTATTATCATTCAAACAAGATACGGAAATAATAAGCAGAGAAAATGAAAAAGATGAGCATGAATCTGAAGAAAATAATAAGAACGAAACCTTGCTAACTTCATCTTCATGCTCCAATTCAAATGCAAAAAGACCATATGTTTGCGGGTTAGTAACTCTTCTTGGAGAAAAATTAAAACAGTTTTATAAAATTGGTCTTCACTGGTTATTAGCAGTAAAAAATAATTTGTTAGAAATATTTGATGTGAATATCGCCAAAGTTATTGCTCAATACTCTTATCAATGACTGTGCCGAACAGTATTGGTATTTTTATGCAAAACAGTCCGCATTATGTCATCAGTTTTTTTGGAATCATTCGTGCCGGTGGGGTGGTGGTTAATCTGAATCCCATGTTCAAAGCAATGGAGCTTGCGCCGATCATCGAAAAAACCGGCATCAATATGATCATCGTGCAAGACACGCTTTGCTCCGAATTTAACAAGGTGGATAACGCCGGTCGCATTGAAACCGTGATCGTCGCCCGGTTTGCGGATTTTCTTTCAAAGCAGCCCCTGTTCTCTCCTCCGGACGAAGTATTTGGAACCGACCAACCGTTTTCCGGAACCGTCGACTTTAAAGATATTTTGGATGAGGGCATGCCGATACCGGTGTGCCGCATCCACGACATGGATAACGATCTGGCCATGCTGCAATTAACCGGGGGAACCACCGGGGTACCCAAGGCAGCCATGATCAGTATCAGGTCCTTAACCATAGCGGTGTGTGCATCGATGCACTGGTTCGGCCTTACTCCAAAGGAGACCAGCCTGGGTATTGCACCGTTTTTCCACATCATGGGGTTACAGGTCACCATGATACCGGCCCTTTTTGCCGGAGGGAAACTGGTGATCCTGACTCGATTTGTTCCAGCCATCATCGCACAGGCCATTGCCGAAAAAAAATGCACGGTCTGGGTGGCGGCCCCCACGATGATCACCGCCCTGGTCAACATGCCGACAATAGAACAATTTGATTTCTCCTCTCTGAGGGTGATCGTGACCGGTGGGTCTCCCATCTCAATCACTCTCCAACAGAGGATCAAGGAAATCGCGCCCAACAGTCAATTGGGTGAAGGATATGGTTTGACCGAAGTTCTGGCCGCCGGAGGTGTTGTAACACCTTTAGGCAACTGGAAGCCCGGTTTTACGGGTATCCCCATTATTAAGGAAAACGATTTAAGAATAATGGACCTTGAGGGACGCGAAGAAGAGATGCCTTGCAACCAAAAAGGAGAGATCGCCATCAAGGGCCCGACGGTGATGAATGGATACTGGAACGAGCCTGAAGAAACCAAAAAAGTAATGAAGAATGGGTGGTTCTACACCGGTGATATCGGGCTGATGGATGAAGATGGATATTTAAAGATCGTCGATCGGAAAAAGGAACTGATTCTTTGCTCCGGTTTTAATGTCTACCCAACAGAGTTGGAAAATACCATGTTGATGCATCCGGCCATCCTTGAGGTCGCCGTCATAGGGATACCCGATGACTATCGCGGAGAGTCAGTCAAGGCATTTGTGGTATTGAAAGACCAGTTCAAAGACGAACTAACGGCAGAAGGGCTCATCAACTGGTGCAAGGACAACATGGCTGCCTATAAACGTCCGCATGAAGTGGAATTCACGGAGTCGCTACCCAAATCGGGTGCTGGAAAAATTCTAAAACGACTATTAAAAAAATAGACTTTACCCCCAAATCCCGTCTGCTGTTAAACTGTTTGGAAAAGGGTCACCGCAAACCAGTAAACGAACAATTTCATGGAGGAGGTTTTATGCAAGAGCAATGGGCCGGCACAACTGCCACGGGTTATTCTGCTTTTTCAATGGTTTGTCTGATTATCTGGTTGTCACTCAATAACTATATTCCCAAAGAGAATGTTCCGATATTTTTTGCACTCCTGACGGCAGGTGGTCTGGCTCAGATCCTTGCCGGTATGATTCAACTCAAAAGAGGGCTTGCCACTCCCGGAAACCTGCTTTTGACTTTTGGCACCCTGTTTATGCTGGGACCAGCGCTTACATTTCTTTTGGTCGGTTTGAAACTGGCTTCCCCAACTCCGCTGATCGGTTATGTGAATATCTTTTTGGGGGTTTTAATGGGCCTTTATATCATTCCTTTATTACGTGCGCCGTTAATTCCTTTTTTGATTGGCCCGCTCGGTTTTTTTGTTTTATCGACCTTGGGTTTGACTGAAATCGGATATGTTGCATTTAAACCGGTCGCTTCTTTCCTTTTTGCCGTTTCCGTTATTTATGGACTTTATATGGTGGCCGTCGGTTTGGGTGAAGAAGTAAATATTCATTTGCCGGTTGGCAAGCCTCTGATGCCTCTAAAAGAGCCGTTAAAACAGTAAAACAGGTGATGGCGTGGCGCTTCGCGCCACGCCATCGGGCTGCGGATTGCCATCCCGCAGCCCTTTGTTGTCAATGCCCACCTTTTCCGTCAAGTGACAACAATCACTCTTTTCCTGAAAGAACGGCTCAAAAGAAAATTGGCTGCTGTCGAAGAAGGTATTCGTTTAATTCTAAATTTTTAAACTGAAGCTTGATTTCCCCCTCAGAACATTGCGCCTTGAGCGAAGTGGGCAGTGAAAAAACAATCATAGATGAAAGTTTCGAATCCGATCATAGTTCACAATTGATCTTCTATAGTGATCCAACTTAGGTTTTTTTAGGCATACAATTTGCTGCAAAATAGTTTTTTCATAAAAAATCAGTCAACTGAACAAACATCAAGATTTTTGATACATCCATTCTGAAACAGAATTCCCAAACCGTCAGGAGGGGGTTTTATGGATGTATCCGAATACAAATTTGATGATGCTGAAATTCAAAAATTACATGATCACAGAGACAATCAACCAGATGTCCGACTGAAGTTAAGATTCATTGCGCTATTAATGCTGGCCGAAAATGTTGATCTTAAAACAATCGCATCCATTATCGGCAAATCTGCCAAAACCATTGAAAACTATCATCATCAGTAAATAACTAAGAGAATCGAAAGTTTAAATTCTTTTCAATACAAACCCAAACAATCCTATCTGACTTACATTTCGCACGAGTGAAACGGTAATTATCAAGTTTATTGCTCAAGGCGGGGAAATTCTATAACATATTGAAAAAATTGATTAAATAAGCACTGGACAATTCCGGCCTCATCTGTTATGCATACAATGTATGAGGCTGGCAAAATGATTCCTTCATCTAGCGGATCCACCTGTCAAGGTCTGGGCATAATCCCTTCGGGCTCACGCCCAGACCTTGCAGGTGATCCGCGGGCCGTTGTGTGTGGCCTAAATCGTTTTCAATCCACTCCTTGGTACCTTGAAGATCAATCCTTGACATTAGTACCAATATTGATACTATTTAGACATGACAAAAATCGACGACCTGCTTATTCAAATTAAAAAAAATCCGAAGGATGTGCGATTTTCGGAATTGTGCAGGATATGCGACCATTTTTTCGGTGAACCACGTCAGAAGAAAAGCAGTCATCGAATATATAAAACGCCTTGGCAAGGTGATCCAAGGGTAAATATCCAGAACGATAAAGGAAAAGCCAAGACATACCAAGTAAAGCAGGTGCTTTTGGCTATCGAAAAGCTGGAGGTTGGCCATGGCCCAAAAAGATGACAAATATACATACCGGGTTACCTGGTCTGATGACGATGATGAGTATGTAGGCCTATGTGCTGAATTTCCAAGCCTAAGTTGGTTGGCTGTTACGCAGGAAAAAGCATTAAAGGGAATTCGCAAGCTGGTGGCTGATGTCGTATCGGACATGGTTGAAAATGGTGAATCAATACCTGAACCCTTTGCCAGCAAACGCTACAGCGGAAAATTTATGGTCAGAGTTCCACCTGATGTTCATCGCAAATTGGCCATTCAAGCTGCGGAAGCCGGCGTGAGTCTTAATCGGATTGCCAGTTCCAAGCTGAGCCAATAGCTATAAGGATCTGCACACATCGGGATAGGGAGTAGCCTCGCGGCTACCCCCTCCCACACCACCCGGCATACGGATCGCGTACCAAGGCGGTTCGGCTGATCAGGAAAGTTATTGAGCAGGCAGGTATAGTCCTCGTTCGAAGAAGTAACGGTTTGGTAGAGCAAATATCACCCACTTGACCTTGCTCATGCGCCAGTACTTTTTGCGGGCGTTACCGCAAAGCATGGCGTCCTTATGCGCAATGCCAAGCTTTTTGAGGTTTCGGACCTTGGTCCTGGGGTTTTTCCATTGTTTCCAGACAACGCACCGCAGCCGGCGGATGATCCAGCCATTGAGTGACTTGAACAGGTGCCTGGCTTCTGTCAGGCGATAATAGTTCCACCAGCCAATCAGGTACTGATTCAGATCTTTGATAATCTGGCTCAGGCTTCTCCCTTGATTACGGTTCGTCAGTTCCCGGACTCGCTCCTTGAAACGTGAAATTGTTTTTCGGTGAATCCGGATTTTGGTCTGGCCACACATGCTGAATCCTCCACATACGTGTACCCGTCAAGCAAATAGCCCTTGGCTTGTAGAACAGCATCATGGGCGGACCGTTCCGGTCTGAATCCGTAGCTGTATTCAGAAAAGGTCGGATCCCAGATCTGCTCCAGCATTTGAGCGATCGCCTGTTGGATAAGTCGGTCCAATACCGTGGGAATACCAAGCAAACGGACACCGCCATCGGGTTTATCGATCTCCTTCCTTCTGACCGGTAAGGGACGATAGACCCCATTTAGCAGATCCTGCTTGATCTTCGGCCAGTGCCTTTTCAGGTACCCTTTCAAGTGGTTGGTTTTCATCCCATCCACGCCCGGGGCGCCCTTATTGGCAACGACCTGGTTCATTGCTCTGAGCACGTTCCGGCGTTCGAGAATTCGTTCCAGTAACTGCTCGCTTCCTCCCAGACGTTCGGCAAGCCGCGACGCTACAAACATTTCCATCTGCTGTGGCTTGATGTTCATAAGTACACGCCTCCTAATGGTCATTTTCATTTACCCGTACCATTCGGTCCGGGCACCGTTCGGGCCTTTCACCGGGGTGATCCTCCTGTTACGCTTGACCCGCGGGTAGCTCGCGCATCTCGTTTCCTCCGGTTACATTATGCCCTTAAGCTGACTCCCGCTGCACGGTGGGCGCACCTTGCGGTTTGCTCACTCGAATGATCTGCCGCCGCTGGCTCCTTTGGTTTCGTGTTCCTCTCCATAATGGAGTTTGGCTCATCGCCGGTCAGGGGCCGGTCTTCCGACGATGCCGGGGGTTTTGGTGGCCGGAGTTCCCCCTACCGGCAATTTCACACGACAAGTCCCGAGATGCAGCGGGCCTCCCGGGGTAAGCACACATCTTTCGGTACGTAAGCGCCGAGTATACGAGCACTGCCTGAGATGGATAGAGGACTTAACCTTGTGTTGCAGGCTGGTCCCACAGATGCGCGCCTGACTCGATTTCTGTTCGTCACCCCGTACCTTCGCGACTGCCCTGCCGCAGCAGGGCGGCTTCCTCCCCAGGCACCGTTGCCGGATACCCAGTTGCCATGTCGCTACACCCTTCGCCTCCATCGGGCTGGGTCTAAGACTTGCCAAGCGATCCAACCGACTGATATGCTTGGCTCACTTTTAAGATGTGTGCCGTGCCCGGCACACAACCAATGCTTTCACAGCGACGGCCAACTGCCGCAGCGCGTGAAGCTGGCGTTCGGCGCTAAATATTCATTTCCGGAGGAAGAACTGGCTATGGCAATTGAAGAACCCTTAAATAATTCGCAGGGTGTTGACATAGGATTGGTGACAATGTTTCTCAAAATGTCCCCTGAAGAGCGTTTAAAGGCTAATGATAACGCAGTACGAACTATTCAGGAATTAAGAAATGCCTACAAGCAAAAACAGAATGAGAACTGACATAGACTTAAGCGCCGTACTTGAGGGACTGATAAAAGCTGATGTTAAATTTATCTTGGTTGGTGGTCTTGCCGCCGTTGTGCAGGGTGCACCTGTAACTACTATGGATGTTGACATTGTCCATCAACGAACAGCCGAAAATATTGTCAAATTACTTTCATTTCTTAAATCAATTGACTCATATCATCGTCGCCCGGATAACAAAATAATTGAACCAACAGAACAAGACTTTTCAGGAGAAGGTCATGCATTATTATCTACTCGATTCGGACCGCTTGACGTTCTTGCTGTTATCGAGGAGGGGAAAACATATGATAATTTGCTCGAACACACTGTAGAAATAGAATTTCGAGGAAATACCATAAAGGTTCTTGATCTTAGAATGATAATCGAACTAAAGAGATCCTCAAAAGACCCCAAAGATAAACAACGCTTGCCCGTTCTTGAAGAAACATTACGACAACTTCAAGGTATGGTTGTAGATTACATAAAAACAGGACAAACGAATAATAATAACGATAATAAATAGTCAATAAACCGAACCTCTGTGTTCAGTGGAGCGCGAGGACCATGCGCCCACTGATACCGGGCGTTGTGCCCACAAATAAAGATGGCCCTGCCAAAATGCAAGGCCACAAAAAAATATTAAAATCCCAAGAGGCGATAAATATCAAGTATGAGCTACTCGATTCAATTCTTCTCGGATAACTTGTCGGATAACCGACTCATCAAGGGGTTTCCCGCTTTTCGAAAGATATTCTCTAAGAACTTCATTAATCATGGTCTGGTACCCATATCCTGCCTCGTCAATCCTCATACGAAAGTCATTGAGAATATCCGTATCAATATACATTGTGATCCTGGTTTTTCCTTAATTTGATTTTATTTGGGACTTAATATTTAATGGGCGACCCTTTATCACCTTTACGTGCATAAACTAAAAAAAAAGAGCCTTCTGACGTTTTATCAAATCGGCAATGAAGCAAATGAAGTGATAAAAGAATCCACAAAGATCGTAAAGATAGCCAGCTCACCGGCATTTCGGCAGGTGGTGATGCTCCAAGCGGGTGCTACCGTGTTTTGGGCAGGTGCAGCATTTTTGTGTGCCAGGTTGATCCCTCTGCCCTGTTTCCCTCTCGCCACACTAAGGATCCCATTTGCATCGGTCTGTGGGCTGCTGGCGGTGTGGTGCATTGTCTCGTACTGGGTTACCGATTTTGTAAATGCCGAGCTGTACAAGGAGTGGCTGAAATATGAATTTTACTTGATGGGATTTTTTGCGTTGCTCTGTTTTTTCTGGTCAGTGCTGAGGTAAAGCATCATGGATCTATTCTGTAAATCGGTCATCTGCCCATATTGTAATAAAGATGCAAAATACCGTTTCAAAATCGAAGCACTTCACATCGGGTATCTGCGTATAATCCTGCAACGTTACGCGGTTACTCTTTTGATGATGGTCACACTTTTTATTTCTGTGAAGGCATTTACAATTATTGCTCTAACGACCATTGCCTTTGGGCTGATTCATTACGGCCTACACCGACTCTTTTCTTTTATTGTCTATTTCCGGGACAAGCGAAGGCGTAAAGGAATTCCGCGTTTGTATACCTTTTTGTTAACCTGTCTGCATTGCCGGGAAAGTTTTAAAGTTTCCCTGCTGCTCACATTACCCGATCGAGGTATGTATGAAGTCAAACATGTCGATTGAAAACAAGCAAAGCGCGAAAAAACCACTGACCGGATCACCGTTGCAACCTTCTGACCAGGCGCTCTTCGGGCTCGGGAAAAAGATGGTCGAAGAATCGGTGCAGATTGGCCGAGACTTTGCTAAGACCATGATTCAGTTCTCATTTGCTGCGATTCCGGTCTATATAGCGATTTTAAAACAGTACTCCGCTGAGCCTAAAAATACGCTGGAAGCAATCATTCAGGTTGCCCCGAATGTGTTTTTCTTAATGAGTGCGATGTGTTTTATTGTGTCATTTCTGCCTAAAAAGGCCGAGATCGTTGTCAATATCGTGGAATTGATGGAAGAGGGACTCGGCAAGGCCGCTCATCGCCGATCGAGGCTTAATTATCTGGGGACTGTTTTCTTTATACTCGGGGTGCTGGGCGGCAGTGCGGCATTGATGTTCGTTTTTTATTAGGGTCGCGGCACAACTATTTTTGCCGGGGGTCCTAGAACCTGCGCCCATTGTAATCAATTTATCCATGGAGTGCGTATGATATTGATTAATGGAGAAAAGATCTGGCATGCGATGGTTGCAGGGCAGGTTACAAGCGTAACACAACTGATCATCCCGGCAACTGTTCTTTACCTGTTCAGTGCGATAGCCTATCGATTTGTTCGTGCGGGCGAATGGATACCCAAAGAACAGTTTGACCAAACATTTCAGGGCAATGACTATCAAATAATTAAGATAATCACCGGCGTTTTGACCACACTCACGGCCATACTCGGGGCGTTTATGGCAGCTTGTCTGGTAAGACATTTTTTCATTCTTTGTGCCATTCACAAGGCGCTCTGGCCGATTATTGTCCTTACCCTGCCGCTGCCTCATATTTTTTTACTTCAGCGACTGGCGATCCCCATCTACCTGCTTGCAGCCGACATAAATCAGTTGTTTGTATCGGTACTGGTTGACTATCTGGCGGTAGCACACCGGCATATTTATTTGTGGTGTATAGTCATACTCTATATCATTTACTTTACCCAGTGATTTTCATGTTGATATCTCTTACTATCTCTTTAGCTGCAGCCTTTAAATCCGCATCGCTGACAATATTGTTGACCATGAGAATGTTGCGCGCTTGCCGGTCTTGTTCTCGACGATGGTGATCTCCTCCCCCGGCTTCAGATGGCGCAGATCGCCCACGGTGAGCGTGAGCAGGTCCCCGACCCGCAGGTCGTTGTTGATCCTCAGGACGAACAAAAGATAGTCCCCGGGGGGGGATTCGAGCATCTTCTTGAGGGCCTGGATGTCCTTGATTCGGCGAATCGGCTCTACGGTGATCCGCCGTCCTTTTTGGGGGGTTGTTTTGGTTGGGATTATACTTCTTCAATAAGACGGTCTCCGGCCAGGATTGTCAATCCGAGGTCAATGATTCTTTTGCCGGCCCTATCACCCGGCAGATCTTTTTTCTTGACGATTTTCGGCTTTTCCCTGATAAACGGTTGATTGAGTTGACACTGAGGGACCCACAGGGAGTGTACCGGATGGTTTATCCTGGTCGCCATCGACTCCCTCTCGAAATACCTCAAAACAGACCGCAGCTCTGACCGTTGCCCCCAATCAAGCGGAAATACACGATCATGTCCGAGAACCAGCGACCGACCGCTCATCCCATAAGCTCGATTGACAAAGCGTTTAAAACAGATGGCGATACAACACTGCCTGAACTTTATTTGCGACCGGACACCATTGCAGCCCCGGCTTTTTTTGTTGACCGGGACCTTTCCGTGCGCTGGATCGCGCCCGGTGGCAACGATCCGTTTTCCGATGCATTGGCCGGGCAGATCGAAACCCTTGCCACCCACAACGTTTTTAAGCTGTTGATGGGGCCGGCGGTCGAGCATTGCGTTCACGAGTGGCAATCCTTTTTTTCGTTTGTCTACAGCGTACTGAAACGCTCGACAGCCAGCGCCACCTTCGAGTCCGGTACCAGCTCGATAGCCCCCGACCGGCTTCCAGCAGCACCGCCCGAAAATAATCGCGAAACAACGGATTTCTCTTTTGGTGTCGAGAGCAGCTCGATGATTTTCGATGGAACGGCATCTGTCCCGTTACGGATTTTCGGTCTGGCGTTTGAAACCGGCACCCTTTTTTTGATCCGCGAAGGCAACAGCAAACCTCCCCTACAAACCGGTAAAAACACAGCCGAGCGTAAAGGAAAGGAACGGTCCACGGCCAACTGGCGACTGCCGGTCGGTGTGTTGTGCATTCAGATCAACGATGCCCACCGGCTCTCCGACACCATGATGCCGGTCGCTTATTTTCGTTTGATCCGTCACATATGGAACGTCACTGATGAACTGGCCCGGTCGCTGGGGGGCAAGCGGGTCGGTTGCACAGGCGCACAGATCCATTATGTATTTACCGAAAGTGCCGGACGAAACCCGATCTTCAGTGCCGTCTGCTGTGCCACACGCATGGGCACCCAGATACGCGCCCTTCAGGGAAAACAAGATTCTGGGGACGGCGGGTCCGAAGCCATTGCCCTGCAAATGGGAATCGCCACCGGCACCAATGATTTTCCGGGAATCGACGCCGGCTGTGGCAACATGCCTCCGGTGGTCCCCGGAGGGGGCATCGACCAGGCTTCGCTGTTATCATCCATCGCGTCAAAGGGAGAGATCTGGATCACCAAAACGGCTGTCACCCTGCTTCCCCAAATGCTCGTCGATCAGATAAAAATAGGGGTTGATCATCAGGGGCGCTTTCAACCCAATTTTTTCACTCGCGTTTCAGACCTGCAACCAACGAGCGGGGGGAAACCGTTAAAATCGAGCATGGGAACTCTGCCGACCACCCGAATTGTTGAACTCATCCCACCCAAAACAGATTTATCATTCCTTAAAGAGGATTCAGCATGACAGAAAACAGCCCGTTAGTAAGGGTTCACGTTAATATCGAAATTTCCGCAGCAGCGTTACAGGCTGTGGTGGCCAATTCCAAACGCAAGACAGGTGCCGATGAAAGCGGTCACTATCGGGTGGACACCGCCGATGCATTGGCCGACATGATCTCCAAGTTTCTCCAGCAAAAGGGATTTGAGGATTTTTCCCGAGATCCCAAAAACTACTGATCAAATTTCAGGGAACGCCGGCTTTGTAAAGCGTCAGCCGTCCCTGGATCTCGTAGGTACCGACAGCCGCGGGCACCAGAAAGCTGTCTCCCCGTTTAACCGTCATGGGCGGTTGTCCTTCAGCGATTAACGTGCCGTCACCGGCCGTACACAGCAAGATCTCCACATCTCTTTCGGGAGGTGCGTGATACGGTTGTCCATGATCCGGTTCGAGTACACCCAGCGAGAATTCCGCCGCTGGTGACGGGTAGCGTTTTTCCGCCGGCCGCACCGCTTCGCCATGGATGATCTTTACCTCCACAGGCGCAAAGCGGACCACCCGCAACAGCTCCGGAACATCCACATGTTTGGGCGTCAATCCACCGCGCAGGACATTGTCGGAATTGGCCATCAGTTCAATCCCCATACCCTCCAGA
Organism: Desulfosarcina ovata subsp. ovata; assembly: GCF_009689005.1. Classification (NCBI taxonomy): domain Bacteria; kingdom Pseudomonadati; phylum Thermodesulfobacteriota; class Desulfobacteria; order Desulfobacterales; family Desulfosarcinaceae; genus Desulfosarcina; species Desulfosarcina ovata. The sequence continues at coordinate 1,606,462 of NZ_AP021879.1, forward strand.
TACGCATGCAACTGGCCGGCGGGCAGATAAACGGCCTGGCCTGGCCGAAGGCAGATCAGATTGAGCAGGGCCGGTGAAAGCAGGCCCATATCGCCCGGATAGGCATCCGCCAGCGTGACGATCCAGCGGTAGACCGGTGAACGGGCAACCAGGAGGCCGGCCTTGTGCATCACTTGCCGGGCGGCCAATTGCCGTTCCGCCTCCGGTAAGGTCATGAGACGTTCAAAAAAATCGCGAAGCCCCTGGCCTTCCGGGTCTTTCTCCAGCCGTTCGAGGGCACCGGCAAGCGGATCGGGACAAATGGGCACCAGCAATGCTTTGGCGGCCTGCACCGGGCGAAATCCGCTCATGGCCCAAAATGGTGTCAGGGCACAGAGGATTTCCGGTTTGTGATTGGCATCCCGATAATTGCGATCAAAGGCATCCATCGCCTTCCCCGATGTGTTTTCGCGGGCAAATCCCTCTCGGGCCTGGGCGATATTGGGATGCGCCTGGATAGACAGTGGCCGGGCAGCTGCCAGGACCTTGAAGAGAAACGGCAGGCTGCCGCAAAAACGACGGGCTCCCGCATCCCCCAGAATCGCCGCCGGTTGATCGTCGATCAACGAGGCCAGGGATACGGGTCCAGCGCTGCCGATAACCATGGACGGCCCCTTGGGATGGGTTCCCATCCACAATTCGGCCTGGGGCTGGGCTGACGGAACAGGCTGGCCAATCAGATCGGCAATGGCGCGGGTCGATCCCCAGGCATACGGCTGGACGACGTTCTGCAATCGGTAGACAGGCATGGCGAAAGATGGCGCTCCTTTCCGGCAACAGGTGATTTACGAAGCGGGATCCGCCTGGTATAGAGGCGTCGCGAATGGCGCTGAAACAAGAACGCGCCCGTTGGCTTTCACGTTAATGAAATCTTCCATACGATTCAAGGCGAATCCGAAAATGAGCAAGGACAAACAAGCCGTTGTTCTTTTAAGTGGCGGGTTGGATTCCACCACCGTTCTGGCCATGGCGCGCAGCCAGGGGTATTCCCTGTACGGCCTCAGTTTTTCTTACGGCCAGCGCCACGACGTTGAACTCCGGGCCGCCCGTAAAGTGGCTGCGGCCATGGGGGTAAAGCGCCATCTGGAAACCCGGATCGATCTTGCCCCCATCGGTGGCTCGGCCCTGACCGACGACATTGCCGTTCCCAAAGCCCGTGACGAGGCCCATATGGCGACCGAGATTCCGGTGACCTACGTTCCGGCTCGCAACACTATTTTTCTCTCCTATGCCCTGGCCTGGGCTGAAGTGCTGGGCGCCTGGGATATTTTTATCGGGGTCAATGCCGTGGACTACAGTGGTTATCCGGATTGCCGCCCGGAATACATCCAGGCTTTCGAAGCCATGGCCAATCTGGCAACCAAAACCGCTGTCGAGGGCAAAGGGCGATTTCGCATCCACACCCCTTTGATCCAACTGACCAAGGCACAAATCATCCAGGCGGGCACTGCGCTTGGCGTGGATTATGGGATGACCCACAGCTGCTACGATCCGTCTGCCGAGGGACTGGCCTGCGGCAGTTGCGATGCCTGCATTTTAAGAAAAAACGGGTTCCTTGCCGCCGGGATACCCGACCCGACACCCTACGGCACAGATAGACCTTAAAATAATGTTATTACCAGCGCACCGGCAGGCGTACGGTCTGCTTGGCCTTGTTCTGAAACAGCAGATAGTGGTTGTCCCTGCCGAATTGAAACAGGTCACGGGTGATGGCCACGTCCGAGCGGCAGTACGTCAGGATCTTGGCCATTTTGCCCTCTTTCCACCATTTCAGGGCGTCCAGTCCGTCAGCCGTTTTTCCGGCACCCAGGGTCGCCGAGGCCAGGTGATCCAGGGAGAGGCGGTACCCGAGCCGGTCCTTGACCTTTTCGAGGAGATCTAGGGTGGGCAGCGATGCAAAATCCAGATCCGTGTATGCGGACAGCACCCGGTAGTCGAAGCGCCGGATATTGAAACCGATGATCAGTTCCAGTTGCTTGAGGTGGTCCATCAGCATGGGCATCTGGCCCTCGACAAACTCGTAAAAGCTGTCGGTTTTGGAATCGTAGAGCACCGCGCAGCTCACCCGCATGCGCTCGGCGTGGTGCCACCCGCCCACCTCCTGGGCAGACAGCTGGGTCTCGACGTCCAGTACTCCGTATCGCGAAGATGGATCAGCCGCAGACAGCGTTGCTTCCGTCAAATCAGCCCCACGTCCGGGGGGCTCGGGCAATTCGATCTCGGGCAGTCGGGCCGGTGCCGATAGGCCGTTGCCTGCAATCAGCTGACGCAACAGGAAAATCGCCCCGGCCTTGTCGATGGGCCGGTTGCCGGACCCGCACTTGGGGGAATGGACGCAACTGGGGCAACCGGTCTCACACGGGCAGCCGGTGATAGCCGCCAGGGTGGCCTCGAGCAGGCCCTGCCCATCGGCAAACGCTTGCACGCAGAGCCCGGCCCCACCGGGAATCCCGTCATAGACGAAGATACCGGCGCCTTGCAGCTGGGGATGAAACGGGGTCGAGATACCCCCCAAATCGTTTCGGTCGGCCAATACCAGCAGTGGAAAGACGCCAATGGCGGCATGCTCCATGGCGTGCAAGCCGCCCATGACATGAATCCGCTCCTGCTCCGCCTGATCGACCACCGCCTGGGGAACGGTAAACCAGAGCCCATGGGTTTCGAACACCATGGGCGGCAGGTCCAGGCTGATCCGTTCGAGGACGTTTCCCGTACGGGTCTGGATGCGGTCATAACCGGTGACCTGTTCGGTCACCTGCAGGCGCCCGATGGCCATCACGGTTCCGCAGACCGGTCGCTGATCGAAAATTTCAAGGATCTGGGTCTCTTTGCCGGAGCGCACCCGGGTATGGTAGTTCACCTGGCAGCGGGTTACGATCACTTTTCGCGTTTCAAGTTCAAGGGCGGCCACCTGGTATGTCTCTCCGCGGTGAAGATAAATGGCACCGGGATGGGTTTCGCGGTAGACGCGGACACCGTCGATCTCACCCAACCGCGTATTGGCGGGCGCCTCCAGGATGGCAAAACGGGATCCCGAGCCCCTTAAATCCACATGCCGGTGAGGGTTTTTTAGCGGTGAATAACAGGTGCGGCCATCGGCGCTCAGATAAAGGTCACCAGCAGCGATCAGTTGATCGACACACCCCCTCACCGGTTCCGGCATTAGCATGGGATCATCCATTTTAAGCGGCAGTTCGGCAGCGGCGCAAACCAGATGGCGCGACATGACATCCGGATTATGGGGGTTGATCACCGCCGCTTCGGGCGGCCGCTGGACCAGTTGCCGGGGATGCCTGACAAAATAGTGATCCAGGGCATCTTCGCCGGCCACCAGAATCACCGCCGATTCCTGACCGGCTCGGCCCACCCGGCCGCCCCGTTGCCAGGTGGCCATGATGGAGCCCGGATAGCCAACCAGAATACACAGGTCCAAGCTGCCGATATCGATGCCCAACTCCAACGCACTGGTGGTGATAACGGCCAGCAGCTCCCCCGAGGAAAGCTTGGCCTCGATTTCGCGTCGCTCCTGGGGCAGAAAACCGGCCCGGTATGCGCTGATGCGGTCGGCAAACCCGCCCGACCGGCTGCGGGCCCAGACGGTCAAAAGCTCGGCCAGTTTTCGTGACTGGGTATAGACAATCGTTCGCAGACCGCGATGCAAGGCGGCCTTGAGCAGGATGACCGTGGCCCTTAAAGGCCCGTCCAGCGGATCCATCACCAGCAGGTGGCGGGTTCCCGTACCGGCAGTGCTCTTCTGGACGGTGCCGACATTCAGGCCGGTCAGCTGGCTGGCCAGTTCAGCCGGATTGGCCACCGTGGCCGAAGTGAACACAAATGTCGGAGCAGCGCCATAGTACCCACACAATCGGATCAGGCGGCGGAAAACCTGGGCCATGTGCGATCCCAGGATGCCGCGATAGGTGTGTACCTCGTCGACAACCACAAAGCGCAGTCGGGCCAAAAGGCGTTCCCAGATATCGTGGTGGGGCAAAATGGAGAGGTGAATCATCTCCGGGTTGGTCAGCAGGATATGGGGCGGGTTGTCACGAATTTTTCGGCGACGGTAGGCCGACGTATCGCCGTCGTAAATTTCGGATTTGAGATCGACGTCGTTCAGATCGGCGGCCATCCTGCCGATGGTTTTGTTCTGATCCTGGGCCAGGGCCTTGAGCGGATAAATGAACAGGGCGGTAACCGATTCGTCCGCAACGGCTGCCTCGATCACCGGAAGGAGATAGGTCAGGGTTTTGCCCGAGGCGGTCGGCGTGGCCGCCACGGTATGGATACCGGCCCGCACCCGGTCGATGGTCCGTGCCTGATGGGCAAACAGCCGTTTGATGCCCATGGTTTCCATAAGCTGGCCAATCGCCGGGGGCCATGGTTCCACCGTTTCACCAAATTCCGGTGTGCTTGCCGCAAATTCCCGGTGAAAAACCACCTGTCCGCCAAATGCCGGTGCCGTGTTCAATGCCGCGAGATAATCATGGATGGAATTGTTGTCTGTCATTAAAAAAGGCTCACCAGTCCGATCAAGAATTATAACAATGTGTTTATTTGCTTGAAAAACTGAAAAAATAAGCTATATTTGATTTAATTCGGCCATTACGGCCATAATCATTGGTTTTGATGGAAACAACACCTCACCCGACGATTTTCCGCCCCCTCATTGGGAGGGGACACTATCGCATGACACCATTTCCCATTTCAAGAGGAAGGCAATAGCGTTGGACGACCCCTTTTTATGCGGCCCAGCTGACGATTTCCTGGGCAGTGCTGACGATTGTTTCGTTTTACCGACCTGTCGTTTCATTCACTGGAAAAAATACCCGTCCCGCATGTCCATCATCCGACAGGGAGCGTGCGGATGATAATTGACCAATTTTTTATCCTTTTCATTCTGCTGCTGCTCTCCGGTTTTTTTTCATCGGCCGAGACCGCCCTTTTTTCCATCAGTCAAACCCGGGCCCGGCACCTGGCCAAGGAGAACAACCGTTCAAACCAGCTGATCAAGCGAATGAAGGATAATCCCCACAAACTGCTTACCACCATCCTGATTGGCAATAATGTGGTCAATGTCGCCGCCTCGGCCATCGCCACATCACTGACCATCCGCATGTCCGCCAATTATGCCGTGGGGATGACCACCGGCGTGATGACCCTCCTGATTCTGGTCTTCGGCGAGGTGATCCCCAAATCTTTCGCCACGCGGAACAACATCCTGATTGCCAGGCTGACCATCTACCCCATCTACTGGATGTCGATTCTGTTTTTCCCGATCATCCTTTTTCTCAACTTCATCCCCCGGATTACCGGCAAAATGAGCAAAACGCCATCGGCCACCGAAGAGGAACTGATCACCTTCGTTGAAGTGGTTGAGGAGCAGGGAGAGATCAAGGAAGAAGAGCGGGAAATGATCCATAATGTCTTTGAACTGGATGACACCAGTGCATCGGAAATCATGACGCCGCGTACCGATATGTTTGTTGTAGATGTCAACGCCCCGCTGGATCTCAAAGCCATCGCCGATTCCGGCTTTACGCGCATTCCGGTCATCGATGGCGATTTTGATCATGTCGTCGGTATTCTCAATATCAAGGATATTTTCATGCACCAGGCGACCACGGAAACGCCGGTGGATGTGCGCGCCATCATGCGCCCGCCCCATTTTGTTCCCGAAAATAAAAAAGCCGATCGGCTCCTGCACCAGTTCAAGGCCCGCAAGGATCACATGTCCATCATCATCGACGAGCACGGCGGGGTCTGCGGCCTGATCACCCTCGAAGACGCCCTGGAAGAACTGGTTGGCGAAATCCGTGATGAAACCGACAAGGAAGAGCCGCACATCGTCAGTAAAAAACCCAGGGAGTGGATGGTGCTGGGCAAGTCGGACATTGAGGAGGTCAACGAAAAAATCGGCATGCACATTCCCGAAACTGGAGACTACGATACCTTCTCCGGCTTCATTCTGGATCGCATCGGCCGGATTCCCGAAGAGGATGAAACGTTCTCCATCGACGGTTTTAAAGTGGTGGTCAAGGAGGTGGACGGCAACCGGATCAAACGGTATCTGGTCCAGGCGGCCATGGAAACGGCACCAACGGGTCCGGATCCTGCCATCCCATGAGATGATCCCGGGATCACCACCATGACCGACACCGACAACACGCGCGCATCGGCCACGGCAGGGTATGGCGACATCAGCCTTAAGCGACATCAACGGATGATGAATCGGCCGGAAAAAAAATCGCTCTTTTTTTCCTCGGCCGTTCGTCGTCTGCAACGGTGGATTATTTGACCCGCTCCACGTATTGACCGGTGCGGGTGTCGATGCGGATTTTCTCCCCTTCGTTAACAAAGGGGGGCACCTGGACCACGTGGCCGGTTTCCAGGGTGGCCGGCTTGGTGGATCCGGCGGCCGTGTCGCCTTTGGCCCAGGGTTCGGCTTCGGTGATGGTGAGTTCCACAAAGTTTGGCAAAGAGATGCCGAGGGCCCTTTTTTCGAACATGAGCACATTACAGACGGTGTTTTCCTTCAGTAATGCCCTGGCTTCTCCCACTTGCTCCGCGTTCAGGAAATCCTGCTCGTAATTGGACGTGTTCATGAAGCAGTAGTTGTCACCATCTGCATAGAGATATTCCATCTCCACCTCTTCAAGGTTGGCTTCCTTGAATTTTTCACCGGAGCGGTAGGTCTTATCGAACTGCGAACCGCTGATCATGTTTTTCAGGCGACATTTGTACAGCGCCTGCCCCTTCCCCGGCTTGACGAATTCAAACTGAACGATCACATACGGATCGCCATCAATCTCTATTTTCAATCCCTTGCGTAAATCACTGCTCTCGTACATATCCTACAGACCTCCCTTTTATCTTCTTATTGGACGGGTCCATCCACTTCAAACGGGTACCCGCTGCCACGCACGGCCGCCACCAGCCTGCGGACCCGTTCGAGATCCTTTTTAAACCGGATGGGCCGACCGGCATTGTCCACGGCATTGGTGCAGGTGCAACTATCGACACCGTAGGGTCGCACGGTTTCAATCCCGCGGACCACATTCTCAGGGGCAATCCCGCCGGCCAGGATCACCGGGATGTTGCTCTGGGCCACCAACCGCGCCGCAACCGACCAGTCACAGGTAAGCCCGGTGATGCCAACGAACCCGGCCTCGGGCTGATCGTCGCCATTTTCTCCCACCACCGTATCCGTTAAAAAAAAGTCGCTCAACGGCTCAAAACGGGCGGCCAGGGCCAGAACGGGTTCACCCCCATCAATATCATTTTGTGCGATGGGGATCGCCCGCATGATCTTTACTCCGGGAAATCGGCGCCTGACCTCGGCCTGCAAGGCAATGGCCGAGGCGGTGGCCGGATTCGCCGCGCCGTCCAACTGCTCGCAAAAATGGATGATGTCGGGTCGATAATAGGCCAGTGTATCGAAAACAGCGTCCATATCCGAATAGAGTGGGATCAGGCTGCTCACAGCGCCCTTCTCGCGAACCAACCGGATGGTGTTCCGCAGGATCGGATCATGACGATGATCCACGTCGGTGATCACACTGCCAATGTGATCCACTCCGCAATCAATGACCGCCCGGGCCTCCGCAGGAGTCTGGATTTCGTAGATCTGAACGATGGGTTGTAGTGGCATTATCCTGTGCAGTTCTAAGCGGTTAATCTCAGACAAGGTACGATGTTTGGTGGCCGTCTCTACCACATCCATCTTTTTTGTGCAAATTGTATCACCGGTCACGACGATTGATCGTGAAAAAGAATTCATTCAACGGCCGGCACCACCTGAACTCAAGGCCCCGGGAACCCGGCAGGATCCCGGTCCGCGGGTTGACCGTCGGCAAGCGAATCGATGATCGGTTGGAGCATTTTGTAGTAAGTCCGAATACGATCCACATAAGTCACCGCCTCTTTCCCCCGGGCATAACGATGCTCAAGTGTCGTGTAGTATTTCTTCTGTTGCAAGAAGGGTAGCACCGAGCGGACCCCCCGCCAACTGTTCGGCGGTTTGCCCAAGCGCTTGGCCAGGGTTTGGGCGTCGTTCAAATGGCCGAAACCGATGTTGTAGGCTGCAAGGGCCATGAAGGTCCGGTCCGGTTCGGGAACCGACGGGCCCACCTGGCGATGCAGACGGGCCAGATACCGGGTGCCGGCAAGGATCGACGTCTCCACGTCCGTCCGATCCTCTATACCCATGGCAGTGGCCGTTTCCCGGGTCAACATCATTATCCCGCGAACCCCCGTGTAACTAGTTGCCCGGGGGTCCCAGTGAGATTCCTGATAAGCCTGGGCGGCCACAAGCTTCCAGTCCAAGGCGTATTTTTGTGCCGCCGTTTTGAAAAACGCGCGATATCGGGGAAGTCGGCTTTTGATTCGCCGGCGATATCGGGCAAGATCGACATAATCAAAGGATTCCAGATGGCGGTAGTAGTGTTCCACAAGGCCATTGATGGTTTCACGGGTATCCTTGCGGTTGAACCATTGGTGAATGGCCTGGGTCAAACGCCGGTTCCGCGGGTCTGTCGCCCAAGCCAGCTGCCGGGAGGGCTGCAGGCTCATCAGAATTTTAAGTTCCGGGTAATCGTGATGGGTCATGGCAATGATGTTGGAGTCCACCAGTGTCAGCGGCAGGGCACGGTTCCAGACCATTTGGAGAAGATCCTCGGCATTGTATGCGGAGAGGATCTGCCAGTGGATCGCCGGGTAACGCTGACGGAGATTTTCAAGGATTTCGATCCGGGCACTGCTGCCGGTCATCCAGAGGGTATACGCGTCGAGCTGCGTTTCTCCCCGGATCTCAACACCGCCACGGCGCCCGACCACCTGCTGGGTAATTTCAAGGTAGCCCGGCCCCAATGCCAGGAGCTTGGCGCTCTGGCTGCCAAACGGGAAACCGGCGGCGATGATGTCGCCACGGCCGGCCTTGAGTGCGGCGACCATCTCGGCCTCCTCTTCAAGGATTTCAACCCGCAGCCGCAGACCAAGGGAACGAGCAAAGGATTTGACCAGATCATATTCGAACCCGGCATGACCGTGGGGACCTTCATAATAGCAGGCCACGTTGTTGCGGGTAATCAAAACCAGTTCACCACGGGATTTGAGGGTTTTCAGGTCATCCTTAAGCAATTTCTGATCACAGCCTGCAATCAGAAGAACCCAGATCAGTGCAATCAAGCGGTATTTGCCGAGCCGTCGCTTCGTCAAGTGCATGGGTGCCGGAAAATCTGTGAGTTGATATTCATCCGCGGATGCATGGAACCGCTCCCCGGATCGCTGGTAATAGTATCGGCCCATATTCGTGTTTGGTTAAATATCAACGGCATCTATAATCGCAGAGCCGGAATTAATCAACCTGACGGAAACCGGCACACCCAGCGTACAACACTTTGGGGAATCAGATGGTGGGCGCCGCTGTGATTCAATTTGCCACCGGTTGCCTTTTTCATATGATAGTGCTATTACGCCCCAAAATCGATCAAACCGTTGGATTACGGCGTATTTGTTACGCTGTTGCCTGGAGATAGACCATGATTGTGATCATCGATTTCGGTTCCCAGTTTAACCAGCTTATCGCCAGACGGGTCCGGGAATGCCGTGTCTACTGTCAGATCGAACCGCCGACCATCACCGCAGAGGAAATCCGGTCCCTGGCACCGGAAGGCATCATTCTGTCAGGAGGCCCATCCAGCATTTACGAAAAGGGCAGCCCCCGTGTAGACGACCGAATTTTTACGCTGGGTATCCCGGTGTTGGGAATCTGCTACGGCATGCAGTTCATGGTGGACAGCCTGGGGGGGGACGTCAGAAAAGCCGACAAACGGGAGTACGGCTTTGCCACGCTCTTCACCAAGTCCAACAGCGTGCTCTTCAACGGAATCGAGGGGGAAACGGTCACCTGGATGAGCCATGGTGACTCCATTCAGGCGGTACCGCAAGGATTTGAAGTCACGGCATCGACGGAAAACACCACCATCGCTGCCATCGCCGATGCGCAAAAACAATTTTATGGGGTCCAGTTTCATCCCGAGGTCGAGCACACGGTCAAGGGCCGCCAAATCATCCGCAACTTTCTCTATGACATTTGCGGATGCAAGCGGTCCTGGACCATGAAGTCCTTTGCTCGGGAAACCATCGAACAGATTCGCGAAAAAGTCGGTGACAAAAAGGTTATCCTCGGACTTTCCGGGGGGGTGGACTCTTCGGTGACCGCCCTTTTGATTCATCAGGCCATCGGCAAGCACCTGACCTGCATTTTCGTGGATAATGGTTTGCTGCGCAAGGACGAGGCCGCCCAACTGAAGTTGAAACTAAAGAGCCACCTGAACATCAACATCCGTTTCGTCAATGCTGCGGCCCAGTTTATCAAAGCCCTTTCCGGCGTTAGCGACCCGGAGCGAAAACGCAAAATCATCGGCAAGATCTTCATGGATGTGTTCGAAGCCGAAGCCAAAAAAATCAAGGATGCCGATTTTCTGGCCCAGGGCACCCTTTACCCCGATGTGATCGAGTCGCGATCCGCCTTCGGTGGTCCCACTGCGGTAATCAAGTCCCATCATAATGTGGGCGGACTGCCTAAGAAGATGAAGCTCAAGCTGGTGGAACCACTGCAGTATCTGTTCAAGGATGAGGTGCGAAAACTGGGCAAAACCCTTGGACTGGATGAAGATCTGGTCTGGCGGCAACCTTTTCCCGGCCCGGGGCTGGCCATTCGGGTAATCGGAGAAGTCACCAAAAAACGGCTGGACGTACTGCGTGAGGTGGACGCGGTACTCCAGGAAGAGATTCGCGCGGGTGGATACTATCGCAAACTCTGGCAGTCCTTTGCCGTACTGCTGCCCATTAAAAGTGTGGGGATCATGGGGGACGGTCGCACCTACGAAAATATTGTGGCCATCCGGGCCGTGACCAGCAAGGATGCCATGACCGCCGACTGGGCCAGGCTGCCCCATAAACTGTTGGGCAAGATATCCAACCGGATCATCAACGAGGTCCGCGGCGTCAATCGGGTGGTATACGACATCAGTTCCAAACCCCCCAGCACCATCGAGTGGGAATAACCGGCAATGAACGAAACTGACGATTCCGCCCGGTTCACCATTCGTGATGACGAAACCGTGCCGGACACCCCATACATGGCCGATGCGGAGAACCTGCGCATCGACAAACTGAGCATCCGCATCACACTGGTGGCGATCCTGATCCCGTGCCTGCTGGTCGTCGTTCTGGCCGTTGCCTACCTGGATATTAGAAACCGGGTGATCAGTACACAGACCTCAGGTTCCATGGGAGTCCAGAATCTTGCCAAGGATCTGGATTCCCGATTTTCGAGTCTATCCCTCAAACAGGCCACGATTGAGGAAAATCTCGCCGAACAGGCAAAGGCCATGGAAACGGCCACGGCCGGCATCCAGGTAAACATGAAAAAGCGCGTTGACGAGTTGCAGCGCATTGTCGAGAAAAAAACCGATCAGGCAGCACTGGATGCATTGAATGAAAAGACGCAGGCCACCCTCGCCGATTTGCAAAAAGCAATGTCCGAATTGAATGCGGGGTTCGACAAGTTCGACGAAGAACTGGCCAGCCAGATTCTGCGGATTGCCGACGGGATGAAAAAAGATCAGGAACTGCTCTCCAAAGTTCAAAAGCGGTTGCAACAGTTGGAAAATGAGAAATTGAGCAAGGAATCCCTGGATCTGGCGATTGGCCTGGAGCGCCTCTCCCTGCAGGAAATGGTCAAGGGGAACATTCGGACCATGGATAACAAACTGGCCGGCCTGGAAAAAAAGCTGACCGCATTGAACCAGCGCCTGGATTCACTATCCCGCAGCATATCAACGGCCGCGCCGGTTCGCACCTATTCGCCCCCACCACCGGAAACGAGCCCGCCATCCGGCGCTTCGGGACCGATCACCGAGCAGACCATCAATTGATCGTGCCAATCTGGAAATTCCCCTTTTGCCTATTCCCGGACCGATAACGCAAAAAGGGAGCTTGGCCGATGAATGGGCATTAAAGCCGGCGGTGCGTGGATCAGCCGATCCCCATGGCGGCCATCTTTTCCTCGATACGCCGGATGTCCACCGGCAGATCCACCTCCGGCGAGTCGTAAGGGGTCACCACCACCCGAATCCGGTGGCCGTGCTCCATGGCCCGAAGCTGTTCAAGCTTTTCAATCTCCTCCAGCCGGCCCGGTGAAAGCAATTGGAAGCACTCGAGAAATTCTCGGGTGTAGGCATACACCCCCAAATGCTTATAAATGGTGTACCCGGAAAAACCGTCACGCCCCATGGGAATCGTTGCGCGGGAAAAATAGAGGGCGTCACCATTTTTATCGAAGGTGACTTTGACATCCTTGGGGTCGGTGATTTCCCGTTCGTCAACAATGGCAAATGCCAGTGTGCTCATTTTCACGGACGGGTCTTCGGTAAACGGTTTCACCACCGCATCAAAACAACGGGGATCGACCAGCGGCTGGTCCCCCTGGATGTTGACCACCACATCCCGCATCCCCAAACCAAGCCGTTCGGCCGCCTCAGCAACACGGTCGGTTCCCGATCGACAGGTCGATGCGGTCATCATCACATTGCCGCCAAACGCCTTGACCGCGGCCCGAATCCGTTCGTCATCGGTTGCCACATGAACCGTTTCAACGCGACTGGACTGACTGGCCCTCTGATAAACCCACTGCACCATCGGCCGGCCACAGATGGGCGCCAGCGGTTTGCCATCGAACCGGGACGATCCGTAGCGTGATGGAATAATCACCACAACCCGCATTTAATAATATCCTTTCTTACCATACTTTCCCGCCCATCAGGTGCAGGTGCAGATGAAATATCACCTGTCCGCCGCCTTTTTCCACATTAAAGAGCAGCTTGTATCCAGCGGCATCCACATTTTCCTTTTTGGCCATCTGTTTGGCGGTCATGATCATTTCCGCCAGGATGTCATGATCGCCCTCGGTGAGGTCGTTAATGCTGCGAATATGCCGCTTGGGAACGATCAACAGATGCACCGGTGCATGCGGATGGATATCGCGAAACACAACCAAGCGATCATTTTCGAATAAGAACTCGGTATCCATTTGCCCACTGGCAATTTTACAAAACAAACAATCATTTTCCATGACACGCATCTCCTGGAGCCTCTCCAGCCAATGAATTGGCCGGGGAGAAAACGGGGTGGCTGAAAACCGGCTGTCCGGGTGTCTGTTCCTATCGGTTCATCAGCGACCTTGTCAAGAAGACAATTGCACCGTTGAAAAGCGCGCCGACACCGCACCATCAGTCGCTTTAAAAGTACGAAAATCCCTGGAATTCAATATTTAAGTTTTAAAATCGGCGACCGATAGAAGTGTACAACAAAGCAGCCTTCGCAGACCCATCCAACGGTAAGCGACGTGCCGAAATCCGAAAACGGATAACCAGACATGCCCAGCAAACGCATGGATCAAAGTGACCTGAAACATGAATATCCTGATTGCCGATGATGATCCTGTAACCTTGAATCTGCTGTCCTCACGGCTGGCCACATGGGGGCATGCCGTGTCCACGGCAGTTGATGGCAACGGTGCCTGGGAAATTATTCACCAGCAGCCCGTGGACATCGTTGTCAGCGACTGGATGATGCCCGGCCTGGACGGTATCGAACTGTGTCGCCGGATTCGCGCACTGGAAACCCCGGGATACGTTTATCTGATTTTGATCAGCGCCCAGGACTCGCGTGACGACGTTTTACACGGCCTGGAAAGCGGTGTCGACGATTACATTACCAAACCCATTGACCTGGGTGCACTGCGTGCCCGAATTGAAATCGGCGCCCGGATCGTCAACCTGGAGCGCAGTTTAAAACGTAAAATCGACATTATCACGGCCAATCATTATCAGACCATTCACATGTTCACCCAACTTCTGGAAGTTTTTGACGAAGAGTTGGGCGGCCATTGCCGGCGAACGGCAAAACTGGCCTTGAAAATGGCTCGTCGGCATGCCGATGTGGGGGATGCCGAGGTCCCGATTGTGGAAACGGCGGCCCTGCTCCACGATATTGGCATGATTGGTATCTCGAAATCGATCCTGAACAAACGCCGGACAGAAATGGTCGACAACGAACGGCAATTGTATCAATCCCACGCAGAAACGGGTGCCGGTATTATCGGAGAGATTGAAATCATGAAACCCGCCGCACTGCTGGTGCGAATGCATCATGAGCAGTTTAACGGAAAAGGGTTTCCCAAAGGGGTGTCGGGAGACGATATCCCGGTAGGGGCGCAGATTATTTCGGCGGCCAGCATTTATGACAATATCCGCCATCGCGGCAAAGTCCCGCTTGATCGAATTCCCGACTCTCTGCAACCCTTAAGGGGGTACCAGCTGTCTCCACAGATGGTGGCCATGCTGCTTGAAATTAATATTGAACAACAGCATGACGAGGCACGCAAAACAGAAGAAGAGCTATCGCTCGACGATCTTGTTTCCGGAATGGTGCTGGCAGACCATGTGCGCATGCGGACCGGCGCCTTTGTCATGGCCGCCGACACGGTTCTGAATGACTATACGATCGATAAACTCAAACGTTACCACACCATCGGCACCATCACCAACAAGGTGCTGATTCGTAAATCTTCCGTGAGGGGTTAAATGGATCTCGCAACCATCATCGGCCTGGTCAGCGGCAGTGTACTGATCCTGGTTTCAATTCTCATCGGTGGCAGTGCACTGATCTTCCTGAATATTCCCGGTCTTCTGATCGTCGTTGGCGGAACCATCGCAGCCACGTTTATCAAGTTTACCATGGCTGATGTGATCGGTTCCATCAGCGTTGCCATGAAGGCATTTCTGGTCAAAATGGAGGCGCCGGAAAACATCATCAGCGAGATGGTTGAGTTTACCCGTATCGCCAAAAAGGAAGGCCTGATCGCACTGGAAAAGGAAACCCCTTCAGATCCGTTTTCCACCAAGGCACTCAGATATCTCTCCGATGGTTACGATGAGGGCTTGATTGCCGATATGCTCAACAAGGACATTCGGCTGATGAGTCAGCGTCATACCACCGGTCAGAATGTTTTCAAAGGGGCGGGTGACACGGCACCGGCTTTCGGCATGGTGGGGACCCTGATCGGACTGGTGCAGATGCTGGCGTCCATGTCTGACCCGGCCAGCATCGGTCCTTCCATGGCCGTCGCATTGCTGACCACCCTTTACGGCGCCGTGATCGCCAACCTGATCGCCCTGCCCATCGCCGACAAACTGGCCCTTCGCAGCGAGCAGGAACGGCTTAACAAAAGCATTATTATGGAAGCGGCCATTGCCATCAATCGGGGTGTCTCTCCCATGGTGCTGGAAGAATCCCTCAAAATCTTCCTTTCCCCCAAAGAACGCGAGAAATCGGTTACCAACAGCGATAAAGCCGAGGCCGAGTAGCAGGTGAAAAATGAGTAATGACATCCTGGAATGCCCCCCATGTGAAGTCGGTGCCCCCCGCTGGATGACCACATTCGGGGACCTGATGAGTCTGCTGCTCTGCTTTTTCGTGTTGCTGCTCTCTTTCTCCGAGATGGATCGGCAGAAGTATAAGGTGGTTGCCGGATCCATGGAAAAAGCCTTTGGTATGCAGCGCAAGGAAAATGTCTCCGAATCGCCGCGTACCGGGCTTAAAATGATTGCCAGGGATTTCGATCAGGACGCAGTCGCCACGCGGGTCAAGGAGTTTATTGGCCGTGAGCTGGAAGAGAACTTCAGTGAACTCTACAGCAAAATCGGAGAGGAGATCGAGATTGAAGCCGGTAAGGATCAGGTGACCATCCGTCTGATGGGAGAGAGCACCTTTGACTCGGGCAAAGCCGAGATCAAGCCCGAACTTGAGCCGCTGATCCTGAGGATCGGTCAGATCCTGGCCAAAGAGACCAGCGGTGATATCATTATTTCCGGCCACACCGACAACGTACCGGTCAGGGGCGGTCCGTTCCAAACCAACTTGAAACTCTCCATTGCCAGGGCCGCCACCGTTGCCCAGTTCCTGCTTGATAAAACCGCCATTGATCCCAAACGCCTGTCCACCATGGGGTTTGGCGAATACCGCCCGATTGCCGACAATCTCACCGAAACCGGACGCCGACAGAACCGGCGCGTGGAGATCATCGTCGGTACCATACCGAAGCGGGATAAGATGGAAAACGCCATGCTGCCTGCGAAAGACGCGTAACGCTGGTTTTTCCCTCACTCCGATAAAGCAACGGTTGATAAAAAAGCAAGGGCCGTAGCGAGATGGATAATGCCCATCTCGCTACGGCCCTTGCTTTTATTTTGCGGCGCCGAAATCAGAGGAAATCAAGCAGTGTCGGCTGGAGCACCTCGGAAGCGACCTGCAGCAGCAGTTCATAGGACGTCTGCTGCAGTTGCAAATCGACGGCGGCCTCGGTAACATCCGCATCTTCGACATCCGAGCGCATGGTCTCCACGGCATTGCTCAAAGTGGTCCAGCGTTCTTCGGTGTCCTCCAAGCGTGAATACGCCGCAGCAAACTTGGAGCGTTCCATTTCCAGATTCTCATCAATGTCGGCAAGCAGCGCGACAGTATCACTGATCCCTGTTTCGTCGCCTGAGAGCAGGGCCGCTTCCAGATCGTCTAGGACATCAAAAACCGTGTCCCCACTGCCGCTGACCGTTTCGGTAAACATTTCACTGCCATCGGCATCCAATGTAATCTGGATCCCCTCCCCCACCATGACACTGTGGGAACCATCGTCGCCGTTATATTGATAGTCTCCTGAAATTTCGTCGTATTCAAATGGTTCCGTATTGGTGCTGTCACCGGAAAAAATATAGCTGCCGTTGTACCGGGAGTTGGCCAGGCTCAGAATTTGATCCCGGATATTGGCAACCTCCTCGGCCAGGGCCTCCCCATTTTCCGTATCGGCATTGGAGGCGATATCCTTGGCGTCGTTGACCAGACCGTTGATTTGGCCAAGGATGGTTTCCGTATATTCCACACGGGTCTTGGCGTCGGTAATGTTTTGCTGGTATTGATCGATGGTGGAAAGCGTTGTCCGGTAGTCCAAGACCTTGCCGACCCCCTCGGGATCATCGGAAAGGCTGTTGATTTTTTTTCCTGTGGCAATCTCGATCTGGGTTTTTGACAGCTGGGCACTTTGTTTGGCCAAGTTGGCCTTAATATTCTCGGCCATTATTTTTGCACTGATTCGCATCGGCTGCTCCTCGTCCTTTCCGTTAGACCATGTCGATGAGGGTTTGAAGCATTTCATCCACGGCAGTCACCAATTTGGCGGCAGCGTTGTAAGCGCTCTGAAATTGTATCAAATCAACCATTTCCTCGTCCAGGGAAACTCCCGACACTTCTTCGCGGTAGGTGGAAAGCTGCAGGGAAACGGTTGTTTGATGTTCGCTGTTGACCTCGGCCTGGGAAACATCGCTGCCCACCTCGCTGGCCAGGGCGTTGTAGAAATCATCAATGGTACTTGTCCCTCCACTCATCAACAAACTGTTCTGCAGTTCGGCGATGGCGATGGCGTTCTCACTACCACCGGGAATCGATTCCGTGGTATCGGCTGCCGCTATCAAATTCGGGTTATCTTCAATATCCGTGTTAATGGCAATGTCGGATGCATCGGTACCGGTGAAGAAATTGGTGCCCGAAGCCGTACCTGTTGTCCCGTCAAGGTTCGTTCCTGCCGCGTGGAGCGTATTAACGGCATCGATAATGGTTGCCGCCAGATCATCGAGCTGATCGAGGTACCCGGAAATGGTCTCATCGCGCGCCTCGATCCAGCCTTTCAATTTACCGGTTCTGATATCGTCGGTGATGTTCTCTTCGGTACCGGTGCTGCTGACCCAATAGACGTCCTGAAAACCGTCGGCATTGGTGTTTGTGGTCAACTCCCAGGAATTGGCCCGATCCACCAAGGTGTTGCCGTTGGCCGTTGTCACGGTCAGATAACCATCGGCATCTTCGAAGCTGTTGATATCGATCAGCGCCGAAAGTTCCTGCAATTTCAGATCGCGTTCATCCCTGAAGGTATTGGCGCTGTATCCGCCGGCTTCGACTTCGGCGATCTTCAGGTTCAGATCGGCAATCTCACTGCTCAGCGTGTTGATCTCGTCAACGGCGCTGGTGATGCTGAGATCGGTGTCGGACTGGACCTCACTCAAACTGGTTGAAAGACTGTTGAAAACTTCGGTCAGGTTTTGAGTATCGGCAATCAGGGTTGCCCGTTCCGTGTATCCGTCGGGACTGTTGGAGAGTTCCTGCCAGGAGTTCCAGAACTCGGAAAGGGCGTCGTTGAGCCCGTAACCGGAGGTCTCATCAAACATCAATTCGACTTTTTCCAGGGTCTCCAATTCGGCATCCCAGCGTCCCAGTTCCGACTCCGATTCAGCGATCTGAGCATTGATAAATTGATCGTAAATCCGCTGAACATACTGCTGGGCCTGAACCCCGGTACTTAAAATGCCGTCCTCATAGTACACCGGCTCGTTTTGCTCCAGATTCACGCGTTGCCGTGAATAGCCCTCGGTATTGACATTGGCGATATTGTTGGCCGTCACATCCAGGGCTTTTTGCTGGGTGATCAATGCTGTGGTGGCAACGTTGAACATTCCGTAAATAATATTGGCCATGACTGCTTTCTCCCTTGGCGGTTGGGTTAGCCCGATGCATTCTGCATCAAATATTTCCGCAAAAAACCTTTCCGCGGTTGCTCCCGTATCCCGATACCCGTGATCCAGTCCCCGGTTTGGTATAGACGGCGTGCCCGTAAATAAGATCGTTAAGCATTTTAAGGGCACCCTGGGTGAGATCCAGGTAGTAGGAAAAAAGTGTTGCATTGGCACTGTTTTCCCGCCGGACCTGCTTGATAAGTCGTTTAAGCGCTTGGGCACGGTCTGCTAAACGCTTGGCCGACGTCGGTTCCAGATAACCGGCCAGCCGGCTGGCGGTCAATGGTCGTTCCTCATCCTCGATGCCGTATTCCCGGGACAGGTCTTCAACCAACTTCAGGCGTCGCCCCTCCATCCGTTTCAGGGTATCGACAAGGCTCTGCTTCTTCTGCCCGATTTTTAGCAAATGGTCCTGCCGGGGAAGGGAAGCGGCATTTTTTTCCTCTACCAAAAGGGCTTGCATGTTTTCATAGCACGTCTTCTCTTCGTCCATTACGTCAAGCAGCTGATCAAGCTTTTGGCTCATTTCCCCTCCGTTTTGTGCGTCGATGATTCATCACTTTTTCCATCGATGCCGATCTGTTTTAAAATCTCGTTATTTTCTTCCGTTTCGCATAACAGGCTCGATGCGATCCGGTCACCTTCCACCCGATACTTGCCGGAGGCCAGGCGCCGTCTGATTGCAGCCACCTTATCTTCTCGTATTTCCGGCATGTCCTTAATGCTCCGAACACCGTCATCGGCCGCGCTGAAGTCTTTGGAAAAGGCAACCTTATCTTTGGATTCGTCTCCAGTTTCTTTATCCATTCATCGGCTTTTTATATGGGTCACTTTAACTTTACCGATGCATTCCGGTCTGTCGTTGTCTCTCCGGAAACACCGTCAATCGTACCCAACTGGTCGACGATCATTCTCGAGAGTCCGATCCCCCCCTGTTGCGCCATGACGTCGGCATACTGTTCGTCAAGCATGGAAGTGAAAATCTCTTCGGCCATGGATTCCTGGAAAAGCCCGGAATCCGGAACCGTCGCCCGCATCTCACGGATCATCATATTGAGCAACAGCGATTCGAACTGCTGACTGGCGTTCTCGAGTTCGGTCTCTGTTTGGTCTTGGCCCAAGGCCCTTGAGCTGGCTTCCGAAATGTTTCGGTCCGTACTGGCCGCCTGCAGTTGGAATGTAGCGGGCGGCACCGTCATCGCATTTGCTTCTGACATTAAATCACCTCCAAATCGGCCTGCAGGGCTCCGGCTGCCTTGATGGCCTGAAAAATGGCAATCAGGTCCCTGGGCGTTACCCCCAGGGCATTGAGCGCATTGACCACCTGGCCGATATTCACCCCCTTGGGAACCACGACCAGCTGGTTTCCGGCTTCCTGAACAACGACGTCGGTGTCGGGCGTAACCACCGTCTGCCCATCGGAAAGGGGTAACGGCTGAGACGTATCCATGTTCTCTTTGACAATGATGCTCAAATTGCCATGGGCGATGGCAATGGTGGAAATCCGCACCTGTTCGCCCATGACCACTGTTCCGGTTCGTTCATTGATGACCACCTTGGCATCGGCGTCCGGAGCCACCTCCAGATTGCCTAGGGATGCCAGTAATGGAACGGTATTTCCCAGGTATTTTGGGGGTACACGGATTTCGATGGTCCCGGGATCCTTGGCCCGGGCGTAAATCGCACCCAATTGGGCGTTGACCGAATCGACAACCCGAGTTGCCGTCGTAAAATCGGGATGGTGCAGGCTGAACAGAACGGTGCCTTGATTGCCGAAGGCATTGGGCACCTCCCGTTCGATGGTCGCCCCGGAAAGTACTCTTCCGACAGTGGGAAAATTTTTCACTGTCGAAGCCGCCGCCCCGCCCGCGGAAAAGCCGCCGATATTGATCGGGCCCTGGGCGACCGCATAAATTTTTCCGTCTATTCCCTTGAGCGGTGTCAACATCAGTGTTCCGCCTTGCAGGCTGCTGGCATCACCGATAGAGCTGACCAGAACATCAATGCTGTTTCCCCGTTTGGCAAAGGGGGGCAGATTGGCAGTTACCATTACCGCGGCAACATTTTTGACCTTTATGTCATCCTGGGCAATGGTCACCCCCATCTTCTCCAGCATGGATGCCATGGATTGTACCGTAAAAATTGCCTTTTTGCCGTCGCCGGAGCCGTTGAGCCCCACGGCCAGCCCATAGCCCACCAACTGATTGCTCCTTACCCCGTTGATCTCGGAAATATCCTTGAGCCGAACGGCTCCGGCAGAACCACGCCATCCCAGGGCCAAGCCGGCAAGCAAAACAAAGATCAGATAATAGCGAATAGATTTCATGATCCTCTCATTTAAAATGGCCAAACGGTCATCAGGATATTGCTCATCCAGCCGGTCCGCTGACGATCGTTGACAACGCCGCTACCGCTATAAGAAATCCGGGCATCGGCGATATAGGTGGAAAGAACTTGATTGTCGGCGGTGATATCACGAGGTCGCACCACGCCACTGAGCTGGATGACCTGGTTCTCGTTATTGACCAGCACCTCCCGAGATCCGGTCAGCACCAGGTTCCCGTTAGGCAGCACCTGGGTCACCAGCGCCGTGATATATGCCTCCAAATCGCCACTGCGCTTGGTCGTTCCGGAACCCCCGAATTCACTGGTCAGTCCACCTGCCACCTTTGAAAAAGGGTTGAAAAACGGATTGTCGGAAGAATATTTTTTCTCGGCGTTGAAAAACGCATCCACACTGGCGCTCATGGAGGAGGTCCGATCGGTGTCTGTGCTGGCCTCATTTGTCGCCTCGGAAGATTCAACGATCTTGATCGTAACGATATCTCCCACTGCGCGGGCCTTCTGGTCGCTGAACATGCTGATTAATGGTGCATTTTCCTGCCACAGGGAACCGTCTGCCTGGCTCGGCGCTTCTTGGGTATTCGGCGGCTGGACGGTCTGGGCTGCAGGGTCGTAAGCAAACGGTCTGGACTGTACCGGCCTTCCGGTAACTCCTCCGGCACAACCGACCAGGCCACCGCCCACAAGCAAGACAATCAAAAATAGCCGGCAACGGCCAAGGCTTTTGGTATTCATCAAATGAATCATCGTGCACCTCTTTAAAAATCCACTTCCACCACGCCCGGGCCGGTGACCCGGGCTGTTATCACACGATTGGAGTCCGTATTCATGACACGCACCATATCGTCCATACCGCCCTGCTGTTTGACCTTGCCCGTGGCGGTAATGGTCATATTTGCCGATCGGGCAATAATCTTCACGATATCACCCCGTCTGACCAACGCCGGGGTATCTATCATGTCGGCCTCCAGCACGGTATTGGGATAAATCATGCGTGTTGTCCGATTGCCGAGCGCATCTTCGATACGCCGGACCGTATCCGCCGGAAGGTCTTTCAGGTCGCGTCGTTCAAGTGCCAGGTCCTCCAAATTGACCGTTTGACGCTTACCCAATGGCCGGACCACCGTCACCACGTCAGTCATCACCGAAATGCTGGTGTCGACCCAGATCCGACGCAACGGTTCACCGTCAACAAAAAGGTGCAAGGCCAGGATGGTGCGCCCCAGGTAATCTTCATTGCGGTTGGAAACAATCCTGTAGGTCAACTTTCCCGTGGGCAGGGAGAGTGAATCGTTCAAATGGATCTCACCAATGGTGACATCTTCATTTTTCCATGACATCCGGCTGCGGATAGCCATTTCCACGGCTTTTTTGATGCGTTCGGCGGGCAACTCCGCTGCCACCCGCGTAACCCGTACATCCGTTGCCCCATGAAAGCTCATCCGGTCCGTATCGATACCGGCCTGCCTCAACCGAATGCGGATATAGTCTGTCCCCACGAATCGGGTCTGTCCCGGCAAAGGCGCATTGGCCACAACAATCTGCCCCACGGACTGTGCCTTTTCAAAGGATGCCCCGCTCACTACAGCAATGTCGGACAGGTGAACGGCATCCTGATCCACGTTCGCTTCACGTTTCATCTCGATGCTGACCGCGGCACCTGTGCCGGCAGACATGAGGAGGATCATCAGGCCCAGGAAAAGCGGCAACGTCCACTGTTTGCGTGAACGGTTCTGTCCTTTGAAGCAGAAGATCATGTCAATCATGTCAATTACCTTTTCAGGCCCGTGGCGGTCTGAAGCATTTCATCGGACGCCTGGATGGTTTTGCTGTTGGTCTCGTATGCCCGCTGGGCCACGATCATATTGACCATCTCATCGACCACACTGACGTTGGACATCTCCACATACCCCTGGGCGATGGTGCCGAAACCTTCCTCGCCCGGCGTTCCGGTAGTGGCATCCCCGGAGGATGACGTCGGCATGAACAGGTTCCGGCCAATGCTGTTCAATCCGGCCGGGTTGGTAAACTGGGCCAGCTCAATGTTGCCGATCTCCGTTGCCTCGGTTTCATCGGCAAGCAGGACAGACACCGTCCCGTCGGTACCGATGGAAAGCGATACCGTATCGGTGGGCACGGTCAACTCCGGTTCCATGGGAAAACCGTCAGAAGTAACCACGCGACCGTCGCTGTCCAGTTTAAACGATCCGGAACGGGTATAGGCAGTCTCTCCGTTGGGTTGGATCACTTGAAAAAAACCACTACCCTCAATGGCCATGTCCAATTCGTTTTCCGTGTTCTGGAAGTCACCCTGGGTAAAAATTTTCTGCGTGGCGCAGGGTCTTGTCCCGTGCCCCACCTGGATGCCGGTGGGGACCTGGGTGTCTGCCGAAGAAGCCACTCCCGGTGAACGCAAGGTTTGGTAAAGCAGGTCCTGAAATTCTGCCCGGCTCTTTTTGTACCCGGAGGTACTGACATTGGCCAGGTTGTTGGATATGACATCAATATTGAGTGTCTGGGCCTGCATTCCTGTTGCCGCTGACCATAAACTTCGGATCATAATTCCTCCTGATAAGGTGTTCGCATGCCGCCTACTTGCGGTTAAACACTTTTACCCACATCGTTGATGCTCGTACTGGTGGCCTCATCGGCCGTCTGGATCACTTTTTGATAGGCTTCAAAAGCCCGCGATGTTTCGATCATCTCCGTCATGGCCTGAATTGTGTTGACGTTGGCAGCTTCCAGATACCCCTGGTTGACCTCAACGAATTCCGGCCGCTGACCGGCCGCAGCACCGTCTGTAAGGGAGAATCGTCCGTTACCGCTTTTTTCAAGTACACTCGGATCGGCGAACTCAGTCACCTGCAGTTGCCCTACTTCATCCCCGTCAACGAAAATGGTGCCCTCCAGATCAATTTGAACCTGCCCTTCTTCGAGATTGATGGGGCCGCCTTCACCCAGGACCGCATACCCGTCCGGGGTAACCAGATTGCCGTCCTCGTCCAAGGTAAAGCTGCCTTGCCGGGTGTACTGAACCCCGTCGGGGGTTTGCACCGAAAAGAAGCCGCTGCCGCTAATGGCCACATCCAGGGCATTGCCGGTCTGGCGGAGAGCACCCTGGCTAAAATCGATCATGACTTCAAACGGGGGAGCATAAGGTGACAAGGGTTGGGTCTCATCTTCGGAAAGGGTCTGGACCGTTGATGAGGCAGCCTCACTGACCCTGAAAACAGATTTTTCACCTTTGTACCCGATGGTATTGATATTGGCCACATTATTGGCCAGCATTTCCAGGCGAAGCTGCTGAACCATCGCGC
Source organism: Desulfosarcina ovata subsp. ovata (assembly GCF_009689005.1). Lineage (NCBI taxonomy): Bacteria > Pseudomonadati > Thermodesulfobacteriota > Desulfobacteria > Desulfobacterales > Desulfosarcinaceae > Desulfosarcina > Desulfosarcina ovata. Next base: position 1,630,844 of record NZ_AP021879.1, read on the forward strand.
CGGATGCGGATAAATACATGCCACCATTCATTCGATCGACTCCTCAGGGATAAACGTTGACGCCTGCCTGTAGAATAAGCACAATCAATGCCATCCAAACGAATTAATTTGCAACATTATTTAAAGCAGTTAGATTCCATATTACAAATGCTCGCGGGAAAAAATAGCCGGTCGGCAACAAGTGCCGCACCGGCCGATTCGAAATAAGCGTCGTGTTCACGGCCACGCGAGCCATCTTAGATCTTAGGCCGCATTCAGGCGTATCATCATGGCGACTTCCGCCTCAGGCAGGTGCAACTCATCGGCAATCGTTGTCACATCCATGCCGCTTTTGGCCATGGGCAGGATCTGATGGTAATCGGACACCGGCGGCTCAGCTACCGGTGCGGCGGCAGGCTGATGTGGATGAACGGCCGCTTCAACAACGGCGGCCTTGGCTTGATCAAACGATGGAAGGAATTGGTCAGGTGTCAACGGTTTCGATGGTTCGCTCATCTTGCATGGATCGCTGGAAGGAACTTGAGCCGTCTGCAATTGAACCGGATCCTCCTCAACTGGCGTTAACGCCACGTCTTCCTGAAAAGAGGTCTTCTGACTGTTCAAATTTTCCACCGCTTCATTGATCGACGGATTCATGACAAAAGCGCCCAGTTTTTGTCGCTCCGCCTCAATGGTTTGGCTCAATGCCGCCAATACGGTATCGATTTTCTGGCTCATCAGGAAAACCAGTGCCCGATGTTCAAGTTCATGCTGGGAACCGGTCTCATTTTCTTCAATGCAGCTGGTCAGCCTTCCGGCAGAAGCCAATTTACTGCGGAAGACAACAACTGCCAGCCAACTCCCAATCAGTAGTATGGCAAGGATAACACCGCAGATTTCATAACTGAGATGAAGCATGTTTAACCTCTTGTGATACGGTTTTCGGTTGGCAACGGTCGCTTTACCGGCAATTGCTTATTCTTCCAAAAGCCCATCCCGGCGGAGTTTGCTCCTGAGCCGGATGATGGCCTGGGCATGGATCTGGGAGACCCGCGACTCCGTGATGTTGAGCACCTGGCCGATCTCTTTCATGGTTAACTCATCGGAATAGTAAAGAGAGATGACCAGTTTTTCTTTTTCGGGCAACAGGTCTATATTTTTGGCGATTGTTGACTTGATTTCTTTCATGGTGGTCAGGGAAAGTGCGTCACTGGCATCCCCACTGGCCAGTTGCCCGGATATGGAAGTCCCCTCGCTGTGGGAGGTGTAGCCAACCTCCTCAAAACTGACGAATGAGATGCTGGACATGCGTTTGACTTTGTAAAACTGTTCCAGGTCCATATCCATCTCTTCAGCAACCTCTTCATCCGTCACATCGCGCCCCAGCTTCTGCTCCAGCTTGAGGTACGCTTTTTCCAGGTCACGGATTTTTCGCCGCGTGGTTCGTCCCAGAAAATCACGTGACCGAAGTTCGCTCAAAACGGCGCCTTTGATGCGAAATACCGCATAGGTGATAAACTTGTTGTCACGGGAAGGGTCATACCGTTCAATGGCCTGAATCAACCCGATGACCCCGACGTTGATCAGGTCATCCACTTCAATGGTGGCCGGCAGATGCACGGCAATGCGATTGACGATCCGCTTCACATAAGGAAGGTATTCGCTGATGATCTGATTTCGTAAAAGATGGTTGTCTTTCCCGAAGTTTTCTTCTCGCTGTTGTGCAAGATCCATAGTAAGGCTCCATGTTTAGGAATTCTTCCGTTAAACGTCGCTTTCCATCCGCCCTCCGGACCGGTGGATATCGAAGGGGAATGTGGCCTTTCTGGCCGCATGCATGGTAAAAAATTAGCTGCAAAAACGAAAGCCGGTTATCCTTGGCGTATGCTCACATAATGTCCTGCCAGATCAGCGGGCGGTTTTCCTGCCGCTGAAGCATGGGTTGCGAACGAATCAGCTTATGGGCCAGTTCGCTGAAGTTTCGACTGGCATGCGTCATGGGTGCCCATTCACTGACGACTTTTTGCTTGCGCACGCCAGCTTTAACATTATCATCAGCCACGACACTGCCAAAATGCTCAACCGATATATCCAGGAAACGATTGGTTACCAGACACAGCTGACGGCTGACATCTTCTGCTTCTTTGCTATTTCTCACTTGATTGACCAGCAGACGAAAATTTTTCTCCTGATATTTTACCGAAAGAATTTTCATCAGTGCATAGGCATCTGTAATTGAGGTTGGCTCAGGAGTAACCACAACCATTATTTCATTTGCCGATGCGTTGAAATAGAGCACATTTGAAGAGATGCCGGCGGCGGTGTCAATGAGGACGATATCGTAACTGTTGAGCATTGCATTCAGCTCATTGAAAATTTCCAATTTCTGCAAAAATGTCAGGCGAGTCAATTCCTGAATGCCCGACGAGGCCGGCAGGATCTTCAGATTGCCGGGGCCGCTGACAATAATTTCGGGCAGCGTTTTGACGCCCTCGATAACATGGCCAAGGTTGTAGCGGGGAGTCAGCCCCAAAAGCACATCCAGGTTCCCAAGGCCCAGATCCGCATCGAAAATCAGTACCCGTTTACCGGCCTTGCACAGGGCATATCCCAGATTGGCCACAATGTTGGTTTTACCAACCCCCCCCTTCCCGCTGGTAATGGCTATTACCCTGGCCGGCTCCTTTTGTAAGGCACCCTTTGTTGATGAAGAAAGTCTTTGCTTTCTTTTCTGATTCAGATTGATGATCTGGCCTGCTTTTTCGAAAGTTGGCATTACCGTATCGTCTCCAGGTTAAAGGGCACTTGCGCGTTGATAAGCGTAAGGTTGGAACATTGGTGATTTGGTCATGCCCATACTGCAGCATGCCCGGCAGGGTTTAAAGCCCTCGTCGATGGCTTGATCGATGCTTTCGAACACAATGATGTTCTCTGCATTGATTCGTTTGACCGATTTGCAGCTCGGGTGATGAAACAATTCTGAATTCCGGTTGGCAAGGTATTGAACCTCCGTTTCCACTTCCGGTTCAGTCGGGACGGGCACCGTTTTTTGCCTATGCCCAAGCGGTGTCGATGGATTTGCTTCTGCCTCCCGATCTTCAAAAAAGCATGGTTTTGAAGCTGCTTTGGGTTCCCGGCAGGGCACCTTGAAACCGTCAAACAGATCGACACCGACACTATGGAAAGCGGTGACCAGATGCGTGGTTTGATAAAGTTCCGTAGCCGCAGCGTTGTGGTCGTATTCGTCCAGGTGGGTGGGCAGCAGGCGATTGACATCCAAAACGGAAAAGCTTTTGACGGCAGCAGCAACTACCGCCTGGCGAACGGAGGCATTGACCACCAGATGAATTTCGTCAGGATTGGCACATTCCAGCAGGTTACGGACGGCGTCAAACATGGTCCGATCCGTTTTACCCATGCCTGGCGTGTCGATCAAGACCACATCATGCTTCGAATAGTCAGCCAGGACATCCTGCAACTGGTCGGCATTTCGAACGAGAACAAACGGCAGGTTCATAATCTTGGCGGCATTTTCCAAAAGTGTATTCGCACCCAGCCGAAACCGGTCCAAGCTGATCAGGCCGGTGCTTTTATTCTCAACTTTCCGGCAGTGCTGAGCCAGTTTCGCCACCATGCTGCTCTTTCCCGCTCCGGAAGGGCCGACAAAAGCGATTCGCTGCTGAGCGGTCTGATGTCGGTAAAAGGGCTCCGCAAAAATTGGGGCCGCTTTCGGGTCGCTGTCCATGGATTCTTTGTTCAGGCCTTCGGACCTCGACATCTGCGTGCCACCATAGCGTCGCAGCGCCGAAAGTGCGGAGACCAGTCGCTGGGCTTCCGAAAAAGATTCGGATTTGACACGTTGTTCTGAACGGTCCGGCATTTTTTCGTCCTTTTCCGTTGGTGGTGGATCCACTGCCGGCTGATTTGAAGACAGCGCGCGCAATGAGGGCGATGCAGTGGACAACGAAACCCGGTCCGCGGGTGGTGGTGCATCATCAAGTTGCTCCGACAAAAGGCCTGAAAATGGTTTGGACGACCTGATTTCTTTGACCTGATAATCCATTGCCGCGGTGATGACGACGTGCTTTTTCCTCAGTGCACCGAAAAATCCGCCGGAGCGGGCTTCTTTTGCCGATAAGATAACAGCATCATCGCCAAACTCACGTTTGACCATCCGAAGTCCATCGTTCATATCGGCAGCTTCAAAGCGCTTAATCTGCATCTGAGGTCTCCACGGTTCCAACGATTTGTATTTTTACACTGCTCATAATTTCATCATACGACAAGACGGTCAGCCCGGGAACAAACCGATCAGCCAGTTTCTTAAGATGGCCCCGAATCTGTGCCGAGCAGACAAGCAGGGGCGAAGCGCCCAAATGTTTGAAGTCTTCTATTTTCACACTCAGGTCGTCCATCATGGATTTGGCATAAACCGGATCAATGGCCAGAAACATCCCCTGATCGGTTTTCTGCAAAGACTCAGAGACCTTCTTTTCAACCTTCTGGTTGAGGGTAAGGACATACAACTTGCCGTCTTCCGCCTGATGCATGCGGGTAATGGTCCGGGCCAATGACTGTCGAGCATGTTCGGTGAGAATATCCAGTTTTTTGGTTGACGGCGCCCAGTCGGCCAGCGTTTCCATAATGGTCAGCATGTCGCGAACCGGCACCTGTTCCTGAAGTAAATTTTGCACGATCCGTACCACGCCGCCCAAGGACATGAGGTTGGGAACCAGTTCCTCCACCACCTTGGGATGGCTGGCCTTAAGCGTGTCGAGCATCTTCTGAACTTCCTGGCGCCCGACCAATTCGTGGGCATGCCGGCGAATCACATCCGAGATATGAGTGGTCAGAATGGTTGCCAGATCCACGACAGTATATCCCTTGGCGCTGGCATCTTCACGCGCGCCGGGTTTGATCCAAAACGCCTCAAGCCCATAGGTGGGTTCCCGGGTGGCGACCCCGCTGATTTTTTCATCAGCTCCGCCGGGATTCATCGCCAGAAGGTGATTGATCATCAGATCGCCACTGGCCACCTCGATGCCCTTGAGCAAAATGGAGTAGCCACCCGGTTTCAGTTTCATGTTGTCCTGAATATGAATGGAGGGCACCACGATTCCGATTTCCTGGGCAATCTGCCGGCGGATCGACTTGATGCGTTCGAGAAGCTCACCATTCTGCTCCACATCCACCAGCGGAATCAAGCCATACCCGACCTCAAGGGCCATCACATCCACCGGCGGGAGAGGCTTGAACGTTTCCGGTGGTTTTTCCTCGGCTTTTTTCTGTGTCTGCAGGGAAAGCTCCCGAGCCTCTTCCTGCCGGGCCTGTTGGGTCTGGAAGACCAGGTAGGCCACCAGGCCCGCAGTCGCGGATAAAATCAGGAAGGGAATGGTCGGCATTCCCGGTACCAGACCGAAACAGAAAAGAATCACCGCCGCCACCATGAACGCCCGCGGCTGTACCAACAGCTGACGTCCAATCTCCGTTCCCAGGTTATTCTCGGCACCGGCCCGGCTGACGACGATACCCGCCGCCGTGGATATGATCAACGCCGGGATCTGGCTGACCAGTCCGTCTCCGACAGTCAGCAGCGTATAGGTCTGTGCCGCGTCGGCAAAGTTCATGTCCTTCTGAAAAACACCAATGGCCAGACCGGCCAAAATGTTGACCATGGTGATGATGATCCCGGCAACCGCATCGCCGCGCACAAACTTGTTGGCACCATCCATGGCACCGTAATACTCCGCTTCACTACTGATCTGCTGACGGCGCTCCCGGGCCTCGCCCTCGTCAATCAAGCCGGCATTCAGGTCCGCATCGATGCTCATCTGCTTGCCGGGCATGGCGTCCAGGGTAAAGCGGGCGGCCACTTCGGCAATACGCCCGGCACCCTTGGTGATAACCATAAAATTGATCACCACGAGAATAATAAAAACAATAAAGCCGACAACATAGTTTCCACCCACGACAAAGCTGCCGAAAGCCATGATTACCGATCCCGCGGCGTGGGTACCCTCGTTGCCATGGAGCAGGATGAGCCTTGTGGAAGCCACGTTCAAGGAAAGCCGGAAAAGCGTGGAAACCAGAAGAAGTGAAGGAAAAGAAGACAACTCCAACGGTTTAAGGATGTACATCCCCACCAGCAGAATGATCATCGATAGGGTGATATTGAAAGAGAGAAACAGGTCGAGAAGCATTGACGGAATGGGGATAACCATGACCATGAGAATGGACATGACGGCAAAGCCCATCAATACGTCAGTGTTGTTCGTAACAAAGGAAAATCGGTCGAGAACCTGTTTTCTTGCGGCTATTTCCATGGCAAATGATGATGCTCCCTGGTATCGGTGTTATTCAATCTCACTCCCAAGCATTTTTCATGCCTATCACCGAACATCGCTTGTAAGGCAAAACTCAAGGCATCATATCTTTTTGTTTTAATTTATTTTTTATTAAGATTGCGCCAACAAAAAATGTAACCCGTCAGCGTTGTTTTGGCGTGGACGTCGCTGTTTCCCAAAGGAGTGTCAATTTCTTGGCTCCATGAAGGGACGGTCGATCCGTCAACCCTGAACGAGTCCCTTCAGGCGGTAGACATAGGCAAGAATTTCAGCCACGGCCCGGTACATGTCCGCGGGAATGAAATCACCAATTTCAGTGGATTTGAAAAGGGTTCTGGCCAAAGGCTTGTTTTCCACCATGGGTACATCGTTTTCCTCGGCGAGGGCTTTGATCTTCTGGGCCACAAACCCAGCGCCTTTGGCCACCACAGTTGGCGCATGCATCCCGTCTTCATATTGAATGGCAATGGCCAGATGGGTGGGGTTGGTAATAACAACGGTGGCCCCGGGGACCGCTTCCATCATCCGCTGCCGGGCCATTTCGCGTTGCACGGACCGGATTCTGGCCTTCACCTTTGGGTCGCCTTCACTTTGTTTATGTTCGTCCTTGACCTCCTGCTTGGACATCTTCAGATCTTCCTGGTGTTGCCACTTGGTGTAGGCAAAATCCAGAACCGCCATCAGAAAAAGAACCATACATGTATAGAGGCCGATTTGAAACGAGGCCTGACCGATAAAAATCACAATGGCGCCGATGCTCAATTGCATGAGTCCGGGGATCTGGTCGAGATAGCGTTGCGTTACCGCGTAGGCGACACCGCCGATAATCAACAGTTTGATGACGGATTTGAGCAGTTCCACCAGTGAGCGAAGGGAAAAGAACTTCTTTATACCGCTGATCGGATTCAACTTGGCGAGATCCGGCGTCAACTTCTCACCGGTAAAAAGAAAACCGAACTGGGCCACATTGCCGATCACACCGGCGGTCATTGCCACCAGCATCAAAGGGATCAAGATAAGAATAGTATTGGAAAACAAATCCCAAAAGAGGGTGTGCATGGTTTCCGGAGCCATATTAAGGGTACCGGCACGCTGGTAGATGATGCGCATCAGCCCGATCAGGCGGCCCAGCATCCAGGAGCCGCCAAAATAGAGCACGCCAACGCCCCCTGAGAGTACCAAAACCGAGGGGATCTCCCGGCTGCTGGCCACATTGCCCTTTCGACGGGCCTCTGACAGTTTTTTACCGGTCGGCTGTTCGGTTTTGTCCTGACTCTGATCCCCGCCTGCCATGGCTCACCCGCTGCCTCCCATCAGCCGCATCAGATCGAACAGGGTGATCCGGTAGGATGCAAACAGATGGATTAGGAAGGTGGTCAGATAAGGCGCGGAAATCATCATAAAAAACAGACCGATAACAATTTTCAACGGCATGGCAACAATAAAAATGTTCATCTGCGGAACCGTCCTTGCCACCAGGCCGAGCCCGACACTGGTGATCAGCATGACCGCAATCAGGGGAGCACCCACCTTAATGGCCACAACAAACATATTGGCCGCCAGTTTCATCATCTTACTCACCAGTTGCGGACCGATATGGATGAACAGGGGAGGAATAATGCTGTAACTCTCCACCAATGCCGAGAAAAACATATGATGGGCGTTGATGGATAAAAAAATCAACATGGCCGTCAGGTTGTAGAACTGTCCCAGGATGGGGACCTGGGTGCTGGTGGCCGGATCGACCACATTGGCAATGGCAAATCCCATCTGATAGCCGGCAATCTGTCCGGCCAGCTGGATACCGGCAAACAGCAACTTCACGGAAAGACCGATGGTCACGCCGATGCCAACTTCAGAAATCACGCCGAAGGTCAGAATAATCAGGTTAAGATCTCCCAGGTTGACCGTCATCCGGATCGTGGGAAACATCAGAATACTGACGGCCAGCGCCAGTCCCGCCTTGAAGGTCGCCGGAATACTGGATGTATCGAGAATCGGCGCACTGAAAACAATACCGGCTACCCTGAGAAAAATCAGAAGTACACCGTAAACGGCATCAATGGGGAGATTCAGGGTTGCCATTTTATCTGTCCATCATCGCCGTTCTGGGTTCCGATGCCATCTGGCAGCTTTGATCGGCGGCACCAATCAGCGAATGTAGTTGGGCAAATTGAGAAACAGGTTCTGGGTGAACCCGACAATCATTTTTATCATCCACGGGAAAAAAAACAGCAGGGCCAGGGCCACCCCAATCATCTTGGGAACAAATACCATGGTCATTTCGTTGATCTGGGTGGCGGCTTGAAACATGCTGACCAACACACCGGTAATCAGCCCCACGGCGAGCATGGGCGAGGCGAGCAGAATGGCGGTTTTGATGGCCTGCAAAAAAAAGCTGGTAACAAACTCAGGCGTCATGACGATTTTCCCCTTCAGGCAAAGCTCTTTACCAACGAACCTACGATTAAGTACCAGCCGTCGGCCAGCACGAAAATCATCAGTTTGAAAGGCAAGGAGACCATAATCGGCGGCAACATCATCATGCCCATGGAAAGCAGGACACTGGCCACCACCATGTCAATAATCAGAAACGGAACATAAAGCATAAAACCGATCTGGAAGGCCGTTTTCAGTTCGCTGATGATAAAGGATGGGATCAAGACGGTCGTCGGCACTTCGTCCACATTTGCCGGGCGTTGCAATTTGGCCACATTCACCAGAAGGGCCAGGTCCTTTTCACGGGTCTGGGAAATCATGAATTTACGGATGGGAACCAGCGCCTTTTCAAGGGCCTGGGTCTGGTTGATTTCCTTGGCCAGTAATGGCTGCAGGGCATCCTCGTTAACCTGCTGCCATACCGGAGCCATGACGTAAAAGGTTAAAAAGAGTGAAAGCCCGATCACCACCTGGTTGGGCGGCAGCTGGTTGGTGCCCATCGCCTGCCGCAACAAGGAGAAAACGATGGCGATGCGGGTAAACGAGGTCAGCATGATCAGAATCGACGGGGCGAGGGACAAAACGGTCATCAGCAGGAACAATTGCATGACCACGGTCATCTTACCCGGATCCGCTTCCTGGTCGACACCGATACTGATCAGCGGTGCCGGTGTCTGCCCCCAGGCACTGCCGGCCAGCAGAATCAGTCCAAGCGGGATAAGAACCCACAGTGCCCGTCGAAGGAGATCGTTTACTGCCTGCCGATCCTTATTGAAGGCCGGTTTTGGGAGCCGTTTGCACCTCACCGGTCATCCTTTCCCATGCGTCCACGACCAAAACGTTTCAGCCTTTCGGCAAACATCGGTCCGAAGGAGGGAGGTGTATTCTCAGGCAAACGATCCGAAATACTTGTTTCGTCCAATGTATCGAGCAGGCTGATACGGTCGCCGGTCACCCCCAGAACCAGCACCTTTCCCGGGACACCAACCAGGCAGATACTCTTTTTTACGCCAAGGTAATGGTTTTCCAGTACGCGAATCGATTTGCCGCTGCCCCCCCCCATACGCTGTCGAGTCAGTTTCCTGATGCCGTATAGCATGACTGCAATCAGGGTCAGCACCACACCCATGGATGCGACCATTTTTACCCCGGCAGTGAGAATGTCAGATCCTGCATTCATCCCAACTTCTCCACACGTTCGACCGGACTGATCACTTCGGTCAGCCGAATACCGTATTTTTTGTTCACCACGACCACATCGCCCTTGGCAATCAGTCGATTGTTGGCCAGAATCTCCAATGTATCCCCCGCCTCTTTGGTCAGTTCAATTATCGATCCCTGGCCCAGTTTTAAAAGATCGTTGATCAACATCCGGGTACGCCCCAACTCGATCGTGATCTCCAGAGGGATGTCAAGCAGCAGATCCAGATTTTCCTCGCTGCCGGCCTCAAGCGCATTGGGCTTCGCGTTGCCGCCCGCCCCCGATGCACCCGCGTTTCTTTTTGGTGCCATGGTTTATCCCTTTCCTCGGTCATGATCGATCACATCCGTAATCTGTACGGCCTTGCTTCCCTTGACCACCCCTGGCATGCCCAGGTATTTGGGAACCCGCTCAATGTTCACGGTAACGTTATTCTGCGGACCGGTGTTCAGCCGGATAATATCGTCAACTTCAAAATTCAGGATATCCTGAACCGAGTAAACCGTTTTGCCCAACTCGGCAACCAGGTTGACTTCCGTGCGCCGAAGCAGGTTGCGAATTTCATCACCAAACGAACTGGCTCGATCTTTTTCGCGCAGGTAACTGGAACTTAGATGTTCTTTGATCGGCTCAAGCATCAGATAGGGCAGGCAAAGATGGATGTTCCCCGAAAAGGATTCCGTACTGATGGCAAAGACAACGATGATCAATTGATCACTGGGATTGACCAGATAAACAAACTCGGGTTTGGTTTCGATTTTTCGTAAGGACATACGAAGCGAATAAGCGGCATCCCAGGCGGTCTCAAGGTCTTTTAATACACCCAGGGCCATTTTATTGAGCATGCGCCTTTCGATCATGGTAAACTCACGTATTTTCTCCATGGGTTTGCCATCGCCGCCGAACATACAGTCAATCAGTGAGAAGACCAGGTTGGGTTCAAAGGCAATCAGCGCGGAGCCGATGAGCGGTTCCATCCCGAAAATAACAAATCCCGTGGGGTTGGAAAAAGCCTTGATGAACTCTCCGAATTTGACGGTTTCCTGGGAAATGATTTTTACTGAAATGGCCCGTTGAAAAATATTGGATAAAGACGCCTGATATAAATTGACGAACTTATCGTAGACCTCTTCCAACGCGTCGAACTGGCCGCGCTGCATGATATTCTGGGCCGTAAGGTCATATGGACGGACCTCGACGGCAACCTCCTGGCTCTCCTCGGCGACATCGAGTTCGCCGCTGTCCATTGCCGAAAGCAGCGCATCGATTTCCTCTTGTGACAGAATCTGGTCAGCCATGGTGGAATCCTATTGCACAACAAATTCGGTAAAATAGATATTGTTTACCTGGCCTTTGGTCATCAGGCCGTTAATCGTTGTCATCAATTCGTTTCGCAGGGCGATTTTACCCTCGGTAGTGCTGACGTCAGTATAATTCTTGGTGGGAAGGATCATCAAGATGGCGTCCCTGACCTGAGGAAGACGACTTTCAATGGAACTCACCGCATCCGGGTCATTCAATTCAAGCGCCATGGTGATACGCAGATAGCGCTTTCCGCCATGGTCCGCCAGATTGACAATCATCGTATCCAGTGCATAGAGGGGACCGATGACATTTTCCTCCTCTTCAACCTTGATTTCGGCGGCAGGTGTCTCGGCAGGAGGGATCTGAGAGATCTTGGTCCATAAAATGAAAAAGCCGGCTCCCACCGCCCCTATGAAGAGAAGCACAACCGCGCCTATAATAATCAGCATTGTTTTCGACATTCATCATCCTCCGTCGACGGTTTTGTCATTTCTGGCAATCTTGAACCATGGCAATCGATGGCGATCAATCAAGCATGTTGCATGCCATTTCGTTTTGGCCTGTCATGGAAACTGAAAAAGAATCCGTCGTTGAGTCCAACCCCTCAGGATAAGGGGTTTTTCCTGAACGACCGGTGCCAATATACGCCAATTATCGATGGGGTATTGGAGGAAAGGAGATATTTCTTAAACTGCTACCGGCGTTGTCTGTGGCGGCAGCGTCAATATTCAAGGCAAGGAGTCAAGGGTTTGACGGAATACGGTGCGCAGACCTGCCGCAGGCAATCCCGATCATCGATCAGGATTGCCTGCGGTCAGCAAACGGCCGGGAACAGGAATTAACGCTTGATATTAATCAGCTCCTGGAGGATCTCGTCACTGGTGGTGATGACTTTGGAGTTGGCCTGATAGGCACGCTGGGTGGTGATCATCTCAACGAATTCCGTGGCCAGATCAACGTTGGACATCTCAAGCGTGCTCGATGAAACCGATCCCAGGCTGGCGGTATTGGCGGTACCGATCAGCGCCTGCCCGGATGATAACGACTCAGCATACAGGTTGCTGCCCATCTTGGCCAACCCCGAATAGCTGGGAAAGTCGGCCAGGGCGATCTGGGCAAAGGGAATCATAGAGCCATTGGAATAAATTCCAGTGAAATAGCCGTCCTCATCCACACTGACCGACTGGAGGCTGCCGGAAGGATAACCGTCCTGACTCTGGGCCGTCTTGGTGGATTCCGAGGCGTAGCCGGTAATACTGCCATCGGAGTCACCGGATGAATCCAGATAAGACCAGCTAATACTCATGTCATCGGCGCCGTCCAATCCAGTAATGGCGATAACCGGATTTCCTGAAACTGCATCGTTCGTGGCATCGCCGTCACTATCATCGTCAACGGTAATATCCGAGTCGTAGTATGAAGCAGTGGTGTCAAGATTGCCCTCGACGTCGAACTCAATATGTCCGCCCGTGTTACAGGTCGCCGAGGTCGGGTCCACATCCACGGACCAGTCCCAGCCTCCGCTGCCGTCTGCCACAAAGACGACATCCAGGATAACTTCGGACCCCAGGGAGTCATAAGTCGTGATTGAACTGGTAAATGTATCGCCCGCTTCCGCGTCACTGTTCAGATTGATACCGAAGGTAAGCTCTGTGGTTGCACTGGGGTCACTCGTGCCGTTCGGCAGTGCAATATCCGTTAATCCTCCGATCTCTCCGTCCGTATCAATACTGTAGCCTTGCACGACAAACCCATCGGGGGTCACCAGGTTGCCGTCGGAATCCCACTCAAATTGACCGGCACGGGTATAATAGGTACTGCCGGTACTGGGGTCGGTAACGACGAAAAGTCCGGTGCCGTTTACGGCAAGGTCCGTTCCGCTGGTGGTATTTTCAAGGGAACCCGAATCCCATTGCGGGTTGACACCGTTCATGGTTACGCCGCGACCGATCTCAAGACCGCTCTGACTTAAGGTGGAACTGAAAATATTGGCGAAAGACACCCTGGACGTTTTAAACCCGGTCGTGTCCACATTGGCGATGTTATCGCCGATAACGGCCATGGCACTGGTGTTTGCTTTCAGCCCCGAAATCCCGGAATACAAGGAACCAATCATCTTCTATCTCCTTAAATTTAATCGTTAAACATTATCATCGGTGCTGGTCTCTTCAACACGGATCATCGAAGAGATGGCAACTTCCTGGTCGCCGATCAGCAGCAAGGTTTCGCCGGATTCGTAATCAATACCGGTCACCGTTCCGGTCACATAGGAGGTTGCAGTGACCGAATTTCCATCCGCATCCACCGCCATGATGGAAAAGGTATACACGCCGTCGTCCACCGCCGTGCCGTTGTCATCGGTTGCATCCCAGCTAACGGTCTGTTGACCGGCCGCCATGGCGCCCGCATCGATATCGCCAACGTATGTTCCCGAAGCATCGTAAATCTGGATATAAACACTGGTACTGCTCTCTTCGAGTTCAAAGGCGATATCATTTGCCACGCCATCTTCAACAGTAAGCGTGTCACCGGAAGCGGTAATGGTTTTACCAATAAAACTAGATGACTGGATGTTGTTCAAGGTGGATTGATAAACTTCGAAATCGGACAATGCATCATTGATGTTCTGCAACTGTTCAAGCGAGCTGAACTGGGCCAGTTGGGCAGTGAATTCCGTACTGTCCGATGGATTCAACGGGTCCTGATTCTGAAGCTGGGCCACCAGGAGGGTAAGGAAATCATCCTTGCCCATGACGGTTTCGTCTTCATCGCTGCTGGTACTCGTGCTGGCCTGACTGTATACTTCGGATACGCTCATCACTGACATTTTTAAATGTCTCCCACAAAATGTTTTTTTCTTCACCATGAAAACAGAGGGTCAGGCGAAATAGCTGATACCATTTTCTACCGACGATTGCGTCCTGTTTCCATCGCCACCATTTTGTGCCTCTTGCTGCTGCTGCCGCCGCTGCCGGTTTTCTCCGGCGTTTCCACGACCATTGCCAGTCTGCTGATCGCGGAACATCTGGAAAAACTGTTCGCGATTCTGGTTTTGATCGGTATTGGTGTTGACCATGACCTCGATCTTGTCGACGACCAGTCCCTGCTTGTCCAGTTCCGCTCTCAGATGATTCAACTGGCTTTCGAGAATTTCTTTGGTTGTGTGTTGATCGGTGATCATTTTTACCGACAGCTGGTTGTTTTCCGAGATGATGCTCATGCGGACATCCCCCAGAGAATCAGGTTTCAGCTGAACACGAACCTCTGATCCCGTGTCGGTAGAACGAACCATGGCTTTCTCGACGATCTGATCCATCACCGCCTTGTTAAAACCACTCTCCGCCGCCGGTTGGGATGGGCTGCCAAACGGTGTCGTCGTCTGCGCCCGGTTCTGGGAAAGGCTGTCAACTGCTGGAGAATCGGACCTTGACGCTTCATAAGGCGTTGTGCCGCCATTTGCCGTCTCGCGAAACGATGCGTTGGTGCTTTCGCCCTGCGTCCGCAATTGATGGTGCTTTTTTTGGGCGGCCACGTCATCGCCTTCCGGCTGCGAATTCTCTCCTTTTTGCGGAGTTTCTCCTTTTGAGGGTAGTGTTCCTTCCCCGGGCACGGAACCGGTCGCAGACGACGGTTTGGAGTCACTTTTCAAACTGTCCGTGGAAAGGAAGCGAGCCGCCGGCTGTTCATCATCCATTACGATTTCATTTTGTTGTGACTCGCCATTAAACAGTCGCTGATCTCTTTCAGGCATATTTGGGGAGCGAACCGCCAGCTGTTCATCATCCGTCACGATTTCATCTTGTTGTGACCCGGCATCAAATATCTGCTGATTTTTTTCAGGCATATTTTCCGATAGCGTCATTTCCCCCTCAGCCAGCGAAACGGATGGGCCGGATAGACGCCCATTGTCCGAACGGGTTTCACCCCCTTGCAGATCAATTTGCGTCTGTTCCATTTGTGACCGCAACTGAGAAGCAGCGCCGTTTGAAGGGATGATCGTTTCGTCCTCGGATTTAATGGCGGGAACCACAATGTTTTTCTCTTGCGAGATCAGTTGATCCTCAGTCGTTGGTTGGCTGCCATGCCGTTGCGTTCCCGTTTCGAAAGCCAACAGGGCGTTCTCCCATTCGGCACCGTCTGACTCGCCGGTGGTGAGCATTTCCTCGGGCAATACCTCTTTTCCATTTGCCAAAGTTTGGATCGGCATCGCCATTGGCGCATCGTCATCCATCTCGGTGAAGGCGGATGCGATGCTTTCGATTTCGGTGGCAGAATCGGCCACAGCATCTTGCTGGAGCATTTCCACCATCGCGGCCAGGGACGGATCCTCAGCGATCAGGGCGGCCAGTTGCAAATCGGTTTCCTCGAGTGCCGGCATATCTGAATCGGTTACCGGGCCATCTGACACCGGCCGATCATGGCTGCCCGACAGATACTCACTGATCGCCTGGAGAAAGGACTGCCCATCATTGACATCGGTGCCGGTTACCGTTTCCGAGAAGTCTCTGGTCAAAATGTCCGTGCCCGTCACAGCTTTGGTTGAAGCCGTTGGCGCCATAAAGGATTGAATCAAGCTTCCCAGTTCCATTAGTCATTCTTTCCATGACGGTTCAATGCCTTTCGGGCATATTGGTTGACAGCGATTTCATCGATAAAGTTCGTCTCTTTTCGCACCAGCGTCTGATTGTAGCGGTCGAGGCCCTGGTCTTTGAGCTTTTCCAGAATCTGACGTTTTTTCATGGCCTCGAGAACCTCATCCTGTTTGCGGCTGATCCTGTTTTCAATAGTAACGATCAAGGTCTTTTGTGCCACGATGCGATCGGACAGTCGCCTTAGGTAGCTGTGGTAGGCAGTCACATGGTCACTGGCAAGGCCGCTGACCTGTTCATTTCTCAATGCTTCAGCAGTAAACTGCTCTTTATTTTCCATTTGCTCCAACGTCTTTTCAGCCGCCATGGCTTGTTGACGAATCTCGGCGAGTTCTTTTTTCAAATTATCTTCTACAAATTGGCGGTGATCGAGAACGGCTTGCAGCCTGAATGTGTACATGGGGTTCCCTTCCCTACCATCCACATCTTAGCCGGCATTGGGATCCTGAATGCATCCGACCGGCACTGTCATACCATCTTTTAAGCATCATTTGTGCCATCTCTTTTATCATTGCGTTACCACTTGTTTTAATTTGATTTTTCAATTTATCACAATCTTTTTTCATGGATAACCAAGCTGAAAGGCGGCAACAATTACCGGCGCTGGAGGTTTTTTCCCAATTGCCTTGGCACACCGCAACTGCAGGCCACGCAAATAAAAAAACACCCCGATAAGGCGTTTTTTTACGGCTGACACATACTTTCCAAACAGCCACTTATTCATGCAAGCTGGCTAACGCATGGACGCTCTCTTCGAAAGCGGCCGCTTCGTGAATATCCTGTTTTAAATAACGGTTGATGGGATCGATCATCCGGATGGCCATGTCGATTTTCGGGTTGCTGCCGGCCGCATAGGCACCGATGTTGATGAGATCTTCGGCTTTACGGTAGGTAGCCATAATCTCCTTCACATGCCCGGCATGGTGTTTGTGGTCCAGATCGGTAATATCGGCCATGACCCGGCTGATACTTCTGAGAACATCAATTGCCGGGTAGTGGTTCTGGTTTGCCAGGTCACGCGTTAGCACAATGTGGCCATCAAGGATCGAACGGACGGCATCGGCGATGGGTTCGTTCATGTCATCGCCCTCCACAAGGACGGTGTACAATCCGGTAATGGTTCCGCGCCCGGATGACGTTCCGGCGCGTTCAAGTAGTTTGGGTAACATGGCAAACACCGAGGGGGTATACCCCTTGGTGGTTGGCGGTTCGCCCAGGGACAGACCGATTTCACGCTGGGCCATGGCCAGCCGGGTGACGGAATCCATCATCAGATTCACGTGGCGCCCCTGGTCCCTGAAATACTCGGCAATGGCGGTGGCAATAAAACCACCCCGCAATCTTACCAGGGGCAAATGATCGGAGGTGGCAACGACCACAACAGACCTTTTAAGTCCTTCTTCTCCCAAATCCTTTTGGATAAACTCATTAAGTTCCCTGCCCCGTTCGCCGATCAGAGCAATAACGTTCACCTCTGCCGAGGTCTGCCTGGCAATCATCCCAAGAAGAACACTTTTCCCCACACCGGAACCGGCAAAAATGCCCATGCGTTGACCACAGCCGATCGTCAAAAGCCCGTTGATGGCACGAATGCCCAGATCCAGCGGTTTGGTAATCCGGTTTCGCAAGAGCGGATTGACGGGGTTGGCATAGACCGGATAGGCGTCGTCAATCTGGATCGGCCCCTTTCCGTCGATGGGATTGCCCAGACCGTCGATCACCCGACCCAACATTGCGTTGCCGACGCCCACCTGTGCTTTTTCTTTCCGCGCGACCACCTTGCAACCGGGCCCCAAACTGCGGATGTCCTCCAACGGCATCATCAGCACCGAATCTTCACGGAAACCCATCACTTCCGCACTGACACAGGTTGAGCCGCCATCGGTATGGATATCACAGACACATCCGATCTGAACGGCGGGCCCACTGGTTTCAATCACCATCCCAACGATCTTTTTTATCCTTCCTCCCGCCCGGATCAGTGCCGCTGAGTCAACAATGCCATGGTACTTATCCAAAGATAATGCGTTGAACATATTCAATCACTCAGCTTTCATCAGCGGGTTTGGGCAGTTGATCGATCAATAATGCTTCGATCGTTTTTATCTGCTGGTCGATTCTGGCATCGACATCACCAAGCTGGGTTTCAATAATGCAGCCACCCTGTTGAATCGTATCGTCCGCTTGGATACGCACGGCCAAATTTCCTTCATCGATCGGAATCAAATCCGATTTTATCGATTCAACTGCTTCGATATCTCCAGGATGCAGTCTGATAATCAATTGGCGAGGATCGGCAATTTTCTCCATTGCCATTTTAACCACATGGCTGACAATTGGTGCATGCTCAATTTCATAACCAATAATTTTTTTAGCGATGGCCAAAGCCAGGCGAACCGTTTCCGTTTCCATCAACTGAATATTCTGTTGGTGGCTGTGACCCATTTCCGCGACAGCGGTATTAAATGCCGAGACTGCACTTTCGACGTTTTCCCTGAGGGCGGTGGCGGATTCCGAACGCCCCTGCTCCAGGCCATTGTTGAATGCCTCTTCGATAACGGCTTGAATATCCTGCTGTTCATTCGCTATAGAGTGCAAGGACGCGATATCGCAGCTGGGTTTGGGGGGGCCGCTGACGAAGTCATCAGTGCAATGAGCAGATTTGGGTTTCTTTGCGTTACCGGATGGTATTTCAGGAAAATAGTATAGCGCACATGGCTCCCTTGTGGACATCGAATCGTTTTTGGGTGTATTAGCCAACAAATTCCTCCCCTCCTCTCCCGCTGATCACCAATTCGCCCTTTCGTTCCATATCCTGGACAATCTTGGTGACTTTTTGTTGCGCATCCGTAACGTCCTTGATCCGGACGGCACCGGAGACCTCCATCTCCTCTTTTAGGATTTCCGCAGCCCGTTGGGACATATTGCGGAATATTTTTTCCTTCACTTCGTTGGTCGCTGCCTTTAGTGCCACGGCCAGTTCCTGGGACTCTACGGAGCGGAGGACTTTCTGCAACCCGCGGTCATCGACCAGCACAAGATCGTCAAAAACAAACATATTCTGCCGAATCTTTTCAGCCAACTCCGGATCGTCTTCCTCGATTTCTTCGATGATCTGCTCGGTAGCGGAGCTGTCGATCATGTTCAGGATCTCAGCCAACCGAGGTACACCGCCAGCCTTTTGCGAGGTGGATGTCTCTTTGTTGGCGAGGATCTCTTCAAAAACGTTTTCGATCTCTTCCAACATGCCCGAGGCGACTTTGTCCAAATTGGCAATTCGATAGGCTACGTCGGCTTTCAGCTCGTCGGGCAACAGTGACATCACCTCACTGGCGATGTGCGGTTCGATGTGGGCCACCACCAAGGAAATCGTCTGTGGGTGCTCGTTTTGAATCAGTTGGTTGAGAAGGTCCGGGGGGATGGACTGAATGGCTTTGAGTTTTTTTACCCGTCGCTGATCGGCGCTTTCCTCACCGGCATCGTCTGCCTCAGATGACTTGTTATTCTCGATCTGTTTGGGAGGGGCCGCTTTTTCAAGAAATTCACGGGCAACACTCTCAACCAAGGCAGGAGAAATTTCTCCCAATTTGGATTGCAGCTTGAATATCAGGTTCCTCTCAGGCTTGCTGAGCTGGTCGACCACCGGCGCAATCGCATCCCATCCCATGGCATGTACAAGGATTGCCGCTTTTAGTGATCCGATTAAATTGCGGGGGTCCATATCAATACACTGTTTCGCTTCGCGTTAATAAGGTTTCCGTTTTTCATGGTGGAAGACATGATCTCGAATCTATAGACTTCAAGATCATGTCTCCTTAAGCCACTCTTTCATCAGTCGGGTTGAACCGGAGCGGTTCTCCTTGATGACATTTTCCAACTGCCGGGTATAGCTGTTCTCTGTTCCTGCCTCGGCGTAACGCCGCTCCAGCTCCTTAATCGTCTGCGGCAACTGCTCAAGCATCTGGATCTCTTCGATGGGTGTCGAGGTCAGCCAACGGGCCAGTGGCTTGAGGACAATCATGTATGAAAGTAAGAAGAAAAGCGCTGCTGCCGAATATTTTATCAGTTCCTGATGCGTCTTGATCGTTTCCAACCAGCCAGCGGTTGCCGGAGCCGCGGCCATTTCAGGTGACAATTGGGTTTCAAAGGGGATGTTGACCACTTCGATCTTATCTCCCCGGGTAGCATCGTAATCGACGGCACTCTTGACAATGCTCTCCAGTTTGGCCATCTCTTCGGCGGTCCTTTGAACATATTGCGCCTGCTCTCCTTCGGCGCCTTCCTCAGCCTGCTGGTATGACCCGTCCACAACAACCGCCACGGAGAGTCGCTGAATACTGCCAACGGGCATGATCTGCCGGTTGACCCGCTTACTCACCTCATAATTTTTCGTAAACTGTTGTTTCTGATTGCCTTTCGCCCCCTTTTGACCGGACACGCCTGAATTGTTTGGCACAACATTGGATTGGAGCCCGGGGACACCGGATGCCGTAAGGCCAGCACCGTTGACGATAGAGGTGGATGTCTGCTCACTGCGCACCACCGAGTTATCCGGCAAGTACAATTCCTCGGTTTTTTCCTGCTGAACAAAATTGAGCAGACAGGAAACTCGGACAATGGCCTTGTCCTGTCCCAGAACACTTTCCAGCATGGTCTTGACACGATTCTCCAGAATCCGCTCTTTCTTCTCCTGGAAAGCAAGTTGATTGGAGGTTACCTGGCTGACAGTGGATGTCTCCTTGAATCCGGCCAGCATTTTTCCGCTGTTGTCGATAACGGTAACATCTTCCGGTTCAAGCCGTGAGACACTCGATGATACCAAATGGACGATCCCCTGAATCTGCTCTTTATTCAGATATTTGCCACGCCGCAATTTTACAATAACGGAAGCCGTGGCAGGCTCTTCATCTTCAATAAAAAGGGATCGGGCCGGCATAACAATGTGGACCCTCGAATTCTCCACCTCAAGCAACGTGTTGATGGTTCGGCTCAACTCCCCCTGAAGTGCCCGCTGATAATTCACATTTTGGACAAACTCGGTCATTCCCAGTTCGGTTTCGTCAAACACCTCGAAACCGATTCCATCTCCCCGCGGCAGTCCCTCCGATGCCAGTTCCAGCCGGGTTTCATATATTTTTTCATATGGGATAAAAACACCGGTTCCATCCATACTGAGTTGGTAAGGGATCTGCCGTTCGCGCAAACGGGAAACGATCTGGGAAGCGTCTTCCGGAGCGAGGTTGCTGTAAAGCGGATGCAGGTTTCCGGTCTCGGACCAATTCAACAAAAAAGCAAATCCGGCAATGATGCCGCCAATCAAAATGGCCATGGCTACCAGTTTGCCGGTGGAAAGTCCTTTAAAGGCCAATTTTATCTGTTGTGGCAAGATAGATGGAAAAAAAGCCATCGATACTCCTCAAATCGTATTCAACCGTGTCTATAAATCAGTTGCATCAACATTGATCAGGTCACATGCGGTTTTATAGTACTCAAGATAATGTTTTTGGGCTGCGTCATCGGTCGTTGCAGTACTACAATACGGCTTCCTCCCTCTGGTCTTGCCAAAAACATTATCCTAAAATCACCAGCAACAAACCCCTGACTTGTCCAATTTTGCCTTGAACTCCGCATGATTGCCGCTTGCGCGGATTATATGGACATTCTTTTTATTTCATCATAGGCATCGATGAGCTTATTTCTGATCTGCATAACCAGTTCAAAAGAAATCTCAGCCTTCTGCATGGCAATCATGGTATTATGAATATCCGTATTTTTTCCGGTCGTCAGATCTTCGATGGCCTGATCCGAGTCAAGCATTTTCTGATTGGTCTCCTTTAGCATCTGCTTGACATAACTGCTGAAAGGCGCGGACGATGTCGCCTTGCTCTGGCTGGCAGACGTTTCCAATTGCGGCAGGAGGGATTGTAAATTGGTAATGGTCAGGTCATTCATCAACTTTTTCCGATCTCCAGTGCAGCACTGGCCATATCTTTTGTATTGCGCACAGCGGTGGCGTTGGCCTCAAAGCTTCGGCTGGCCGAAATCATATTCACCATTTCTTCAACAATATTGACATTGGGCAGCCGAATGTAACCGTTTTCATCAGCATCCGGATGACCGGGATCATATTTTTCGATAAACGGTTTCTGATCCTCGATAATGTCGGCAACCTGGACACCGCCCTGGACAGTTCCATTTTGCTCATCAAGTACGGTCTGGAAGTCATCCGCCTGAATGGTTTCGAAAACAGCGTCCTTGCGCTTATACGGCTCACCCGATTCGGTTCGGGTGGTGTTGATGTTGGCCATATTGCTCGAAATAAGATTCATTCTGAGGCGCTGGGCGCTCAATCCGGTGGCGCTGATGGACAAGCTGTCAAGAAAACTCATGTTAGTTGGTTCCTCCCTTGATAACATTCTTCAGCCCTTTTAACTTGGACCCCACAATCTGGGTGGCTGTTTTGTAAAGCAGGCTGTTTCTGGCAAGACGGGTCATTTCAACATCGATATCGACACCGTTCCGGTCCCCTCTCAGCAAAAGCGGATCCGCTTCACCGGAATCGATATCAGCGGATTGATCATCAACCACAGGCTCTCCGGATAGATGGTTATCGTCGGTCCGTGTCAATGCCGATGGAGTGCCCACCGACGAGCCTTCCTGAAGTGCTTTTTCGACGTTTATGGAAAAGGGAGCATAATTCGGCGTATCCGCATTGGCAACATTGCTCAGAATCAACTCATGCTGGCGTGCCCTGAGGTCCAGCGACCTGGACAGCGTTGATATGGTTCCTCCAAAAAGGTTGAATGCATGATCATCCATAGCGGTCCTCGGTTTAGTAGACTATTCTTTGGTTCAGCAAATTACATACCATTTCAGTCGCATCTTTTTGAAAAGTGGGTGTGAACCATCATCCGGTACGATCCATCTCCTCGCGGTATTCATTTAGTTTGTTTCGCAGGGTCCGGATACTGATCCCAAGCATCTTTGCGGCATGCGTACGGTTGTCCTCTACGGCATTCAAGGTATTGAATATCAGTTCTTTTTCCATCTCCCTGACCGTCATCCCCGCTTCCAGACTCGGCTTTCGGTTATCGTCTTGAAAAACTTCTTCCATAAACAAATGTTCCGGCAGGAGTTCTTCACCATGGCCAATCAGCACTCCGCGTTCGATGGTGTTTTCCAGCTCTCGGACATTACCGGGCCATTTTTGCCGGGAAAGAAGTTCCATGGCCGAATCCGAAATGCGAGTCATTGTGCTTTGATTCTGTTTGCTGAAGCGTTCAAAAAAATGGTTTGCCAGCAGTGGGATGTCGTTATTTCGTTCTCGAAGCGGAGGAATCGTCAAAGGAATGACACTGATACGGTAGTAAAGATCTTCACGGAACTCATTGGCCATGACTGCCTTTTTGATATTCCGGTTACTGATGGCAATAATTCTGGCGCCGACCGTTACCGGGCGATTACTTCCCAGCCTGACAATTTCACGCTCTTGAATGGCACGCAGCAGCTTGGCCTGAAGTGGCAACGCCATCTCGGTAATCTCATCCAAAACCAACGTGCCGTTGCCGGCACCTTCGAACTTCCCCAGCTTGCGCGAAATCGCACCGGTAAAGGCGCCCTTTTCATGACCAAACAGTTCGCTTTCGGCAAGCTGTTCCGGTAGTGCCGCACAGTTAACAGCGATATAGGGTTGGTCGTTTCGTTGGCTGTTGGCATGAATGTAAGCGGCCAACAACTCCTTTCCCGTGCCACTTTCGCCAGTGATCAGAACATTGGCCGTGCTTGGGGCAACTTTTCTGGCAACGTCCAGGACGCGTTGAAGAGACCTATCCTGCGTGACAATCGTTTTTTGATTGGAATGATTCCGCTGCGACATAGACGATCTGGGAAGGGTTTCCCGCATCGCCTTATCCATGGCGGCCTTGACAAGATCAATTTCGAAAGGGTCAACGATAAAGTCGGCCGCACCTGCCTGCATAGATCGAATCACATCCTTGGGCGTGCATGCATTCGAGCCCATTAGAATATAGGTCTTTGGAAAATCCTGTTTGATTTTTTTGACGAGTTCGATACCGTCCATATCACCCAAAGCCAAGTCGATATATATGATTTGATGCGCCCGGTGATGGAGGCGTTCAATTGCCTGATTGGCATCTGAACAAAACTCTGCCTGCACCTCTTTTCTTTCGAACATGCGTCGAAAAATATTTTGCAGTGCGGATTCATTTATCACCAGTAAAACGGAAGTCACATCCATATCGTCTCTTCAGCCAGGCTGCAGACCTGGAAATGGTATTAACCTTCTTGGATATGAAAAAGATACAAGGCGGCCAACCGCAGAAAGAAGTCAATTCAATCGTTTGACTGAAAAGTGTTTTGCAATTTAGTTGCCATGAAACAAGTGATCGTCGGTTGACAACCAATCGCCCTTTAATACTTTTTATTTCTCTTTTATTACTATAGGTTATAAATAAGACAAAATGAGAAGAGAGGAACTGACAAAACTGACTGCGGGCAGATTAAAATGGGCTAACGTCAGCATCTTGACGTCATTCCCAAAAAAAAAGCGGGCACGATGCCCGCTTTTTTTTGTGTGGGGGAGGAAAAATCGTTCAGGCACACTTTTGCAATTCGTAACGTTTAATTTTTTCAACCAATGTCGTTCGTTTGACATGCAGGAGTTTGGCGGCTTTATTTTTAACCCATTGGGTTTTTTCTAAAGACTGATAAATAAGGCGTTTTTCGAACTCACTGACCGCTGTGTTCAAACAGATCCCATCACCGGAAATCTCCGGTGCCGCGAAACTGTTCGTGGGGATCTGCGCTCGCATTTTTGGCGGCAAGTCGTCAATTCCCAGCGATCCCTGCCCCTTTATGACCACCAAGCGCTCCATCAGGTTGGCTAGTTCCCTTACGTTTCCCGGCCAGGAGTGCCGCATCAGCGCATCCAATGCCTGGGCGGTAATCTGAGTGACTTCCGTTTTCTTTTCCCGGTTGAGCTGGCTGATAAAATGGGAAACGAAATGAGGGATATCGGACATTCTTTCCCTTAAGGCGGGAAGTTTGATTGGAATCACATAAAGCCGGTAAAACAGATCCTCCCGAAAGTTGCCTTTCTGAACCTCTTCTTCCAAATCCCGGTGCGTCGCTGCAATGATTCTGACATCGACGTTTATGGTCCGGCAGCCACCAACCGGTTCAAACTTGCGTTCTTCAAGCACCTTCAGTATTTTTACCTGAAGATCATGGCTCATATCGCCGATTTCATCCAGGAAGATAGTCCCACCGTTGGCGGCCTCGAACTTTCCGACTTTATTGGCTGTTGCTCCGGTAAAAGCCCCCTTGATGTGTCCGAAAAGCTCACTTTCCAACAAGTTTTCCGGAATCGCACCACAGTTGATTGATATAAAGGGCTGTTCTTTTCTGTAAGACTGCTTATGAATGGCGTGGGCGATCATCCCTTTTCCGGTACCGGTTTCGCCATTTATTAATATGGTACTGTCGCTGTCCGCAATGCGCTCCACCAAGCGAAAAATTTTCTGCATTTTTGGACTATCACCAACGATACCTGTAAAGGCTTCATTCTCATGCATTACTGATACGGATCCCTCGACCACCTTATTTGTACATTCATTTTTAATCATTGTTGAGTCTTGCACAAAAGGCCTCCTGCTTTTTTATCACATTGTTGGGGAATGCTTTATAGTCAAGCAAAATTGTTGCCGCTTTATTGACGGAGCGTCAATTATTTCGGCACCATAAAGTCAAAGATCCTCATCCGCTCCATATATTGGGGGCAAACGCAGGCGGAGTCCTTATCTATAGTGGCGGATGCTGCTTTGCCGTTAATGCCAAGCTTTGTTATTTGACTGAATTGCGAGTTCTAATCTCACGAAAACACACCATTTCAATTACCATATTTTGCATTTTGCAACTTTCGAATTGCCCTGTTCCACGAATGGGGCCATCCGTCGCGATCCATGAAATTGAATCAAAGCTAATTGTATTTTTAGCTAATAATTCAATTTAACTGCTAATTAATGAGCACCAACCGGTATTGGCATCAATCAAAACTGTTCTTTTCATTACTATCGGCACCGTTTTGCATTTTGCAAGACATCGCATTTTGCAAACGGATGATGTTCACCGATAATTTCCTATCAAACCGATCCATAAGAAAGGACGAAAAAGGCCAAAATACCAGACAACATGTCCGCAACACCCTGAGACCACAAACCATATTACAGATAAGGAAACACACGCCAACCACGTTGAAGCCAACAATAGTGCAATGCGCCGAAAATGTTCCGCGTATAGAAGAAAAACAAATACATATGCAAAATCAGAAACCGGTCTTCAACGCGTATTGAACGTTTATTGGGTTGTCCATAACTTCCTCAGAGTTCACTTTACAACCAAAGAAGTGCCTGCTGTCAGTTTAGGAGTAGTAGAATGCGAGACCACTCCGGAATCGCTTTTCAGTGCACAATACATATAACTAACCAAAATAGTAATCTATAGTTATTACCTATTCAACTGAACCAGTGCCCGATCCTGCATTTTTATCTAAAGTCCCTCCCCCATCGAACGATAATAGGGTTATAGCGCGCAGGAATCGTCCAAGGATGCTCAGAACGAATTCAGCAGCGAGCGCGCACAAATCAACCCATACGGCAAGAAAGCCGGCAAAACCCTAGAAAAGGAGAATCATCATGACAATCGCACTCACCTCAGGAATGCGTCAGAACCTCACCGCCCTTCAGCAGGTCGACTCACTGATGGAGACTACCCAGAACCGTCTGTCCACCGGTAAAAAGGTCAACTCCGCACTGGACGACCCGGTCAACTTTTTCAAGGCCGAAGATCATTACAACCGCGCCAGTGACCTTGAGGCCAAAAAGGACGGCATGAGCGAAGCCATCCAGACCATCGAAGCGGCAAACACCGGTATCGAGGAGATCGAAAACCTGCTGGATCAGATGAAATCCCTGGCCTCTGCTGCAAAGACATCGGACAATGACACAGATCTTGAAGAGCAGTACAACAAACTCCTTGTCCAAGTCGGCGAGATGGCGGAAGATTCCAGTTATGGCGGCCAGAACCTGATCCAAGGAACATCAAACGGCATTTCCGTCGAGTTCAATGAAGATGGAACCAATACACTTAGCGTCTCCGGCTTCAATATTGCGTATGACAGTGGTTCGAAAGCAATAACGATGACAGGGAGTGGGGCAGGCGCAAGCGCAATAACGATCAGCGAAGCCAATTTCGATAGCAACGCTTCTATCGAGTCTGCTATTGGAGAGATCGACTCTGTCATCGGCCAATTGAGAACTGAAGCGCAGAAACTGTCCTCAAGCCTCTCCACCATCTCCATTCGATCTGATTTCACGTCATCCATGATCAACACATTGGAGACCGGCGGTGACAACCTTACCCTGGCCGACATGAACGAAGAAGGCGCCAACATGCTGATGCTGCAAACCCGCCAAAATCTGGGTACGACGTCTCTCAGCCTGGCATCCCAGGCGGCCCAGTCCGTATTGCAGCTCTTCTAGTACTTGACAGCATCCTTGCAACCGTCATAAACAAAAACGGGCAAGGGGAAACCATAGTTCCCTTTGCCCGTATCACAATCCCAATCGTACAGGTTTAATTCACGAAAACATTTTCTACATTCTTCTTAAAACTGCCTAACGGCAAAATCTTCGAACAGTTACCTGTCATGGGACTAAAAATAACCCTAAAACCTGGCGAGCGGATGATTATTGGTGGCGCCGTTATAACCAACGGACCTGCCAAAACCAACTTTATTATCGAGAATACCGTTCCCATTTTAAGGGAAAAAGACATCCTCAGCAGTGAAAAAGCCACCAGTCCGGCCCGAAAGATATATTTTTCAATTCAGTTAATGTACATTGATGAAAACAACCTGCCCGCCCACCACAAATTGTATTGGGGCCTAGTCAAGGATTTTTTGGATGCCGCACCAAGTGCAAAGGGACGAATCGAACGTATCAGTGAGGATATTTTGAACGGCCGCTACTATCAGGCCTTGAAAAATTGTAAAAAATTAATTGCGTATGAAGAGGAGATCATCGCCCGTGTACAATAATGCGCTTAAGGCTTATAAATCCGTTGAGAGAGTATCGGTTTCGGGAAGAGAGACGGAAGCCAGGGTATTAACGGAGGCGGCTTCCAAACTCAGAGTGTGCCAGAGGAAATGGGATAACGAAACCAGGAGAACTCTGCTCAGGGAGGCACTGAACTACAACCAGCGGATCTGGTCCATATTTCAAACCGAACTTGGCAAAGCGGATAACCCCTTACCAAACCATATCAAAGTGGACTTGTTACGCCTCAGCGGGTTTGTCGACAAACGGATATTTGAAGTGATGGCCTCCCCTTCCCCAGAACTATTAACGATCCTAATTAAAATCAATGAGAACATCGCTGCCGGATTAAGGGGGCAGTAGCCTGCATGAACACCCATTGTGTTGGAACGCTTTTGCGCCTCGGCACGCGACAAGATCATCAATTAGTTTCAGCCGTATGACCGTAATAAATCTATTTTCCTTTTCATTTCGTCCCCACGGAGTCCATGTTGCCACGCTTTAAGAAAATTCCACAGGGCACTTTTATAATTTTTCTGCAGTATCCGGCAATCACCGATCTGCGATCTCAATTTAGCGGTGAGATCGGGAAAGTCTAAGCATAATCCTTCTAAAATTCCCACCCCCCTTTCAATGTCCTGATTCTTTACCGCCTGAACCGCCTGCTTGAAACGGGCCTGCAGATCGGCAGAACCCGCATGATTCATATCCGGCTTTTCCAATGACGAATTTTCAAGCAAATCAATATCGGTCTCAATTTCACGGACCTGCGGATCGTCATCTCTCAAAAGTTTATATGCGTCCAACAATCTCTTCGATTTGGATACATCTCCCGTTTTCCACGCCGCATTCATCTGGTAAAAAATGGAGTCAATATGATTTTCAACCATTTTCTCCAGGCGCCCAACGTCCTCATCATCAGGAAAAATAGTTCGTGCGGTGGCAGCCATTTCGTTGGCGGCTGCCCACAATTGAGCATCAATATATAACTGGATTAATCCTTTATATGCTACCGGCCGTTGAGGATCGGTGTCGATACACTGAAGGTAGGCATTAACGGCCTGCCAAATCTCGCCGCAATCACGAAAACATTCAGCCAAATCAATCCTATGCTGGTAGTTGCCAGTATCTGTCGCGAACAGATCTAGTTGCTTTTTCATTTTTGCGAAATTTTTTGCAACCGTTTTTAAATACCCAATCAACGTATTGGCCGACTGGCGAAACACCGTATATTTCAGCTGGATGTTGGTCAGTTGATCGACTATCTTTTCGTTTTTGGACGTCTTTGTTTTAGCGTCATTTATTTCTGACTGTTTCAAAATAGGTTGGATCTCATCGAGGAAGGATTCTTCAATGAGGCTTATTAAATCGTTGTTTTCATTTTGAAAGCGTTCGTCACCACCTATTAATCCATTGGAATCGCTTTCCAGGCCTGCGAAGTTATATCGTCCTCCATGCCGTTTGAGGATCTGTCGGACCGCATCGGATTGTTTTTCACACTGGCTTGCAAAACCGGCAAGCCGCTCAATCAGCCGGGCCACTTCAGCGATGATCCGCTCATTGTCGGAAGCTGGTTCCCAGGCAATCGATTCCATAAGGGCATTGACATTAAGTTGCTCACCCAATTCGGTTTCTGCCACCTCGGCAATCGATTTAATTTCGGAATTTTCGATGAATGCCCCTCGAAGGCTCGTATTAATCATTCTGACTTGGGATTGATCGATATTCTGTTCCAGGATAATCCGGTCAGCAACCAATGGGGGGGGGGCATGCACCACATCACCGCTGACTCCATTGATCGCAATCAAATTCGATTTCTTCTCCGGAATATGATTAAATACCGCTCCACTTGAATGGCTCCGTTTGCCGATATACGCCAAATCGACACCAACCAGAATGATCGGTTCAGCGCCGATAGCCGTTGCAAAAGAAACCGCCAGGTGCATGACCGATGTCATTTGGGGAAATTGGCACCCTAATTTCAGATTGGGTGCCAACCAGTTAGTGATCAGTTTGTTGTAGGCAGTTACGCCCGTTCGTCGCCGACCAAGATAGCAACGGACATTATCGGGGTTGGATTCAACGCCAAAGACAAGCATGGTATTCGTCAGGCGGTGCATGTGAGGTCTCAATTTCTTGATGTTGGCCAGATGACTATCGGCGGTGGCAACCACATGCGGTTGGATATTCTCTTTTAAAAGTGAACCGACAGCAGAATCACAAGCAATGAGCAAGGCGTTAGTTGTTTTTTTTATCTCCGGCAGCGCTTCGTCCAAAGATGGGCCCGCGGCAAAACAGATTGCCGGAACGC
Source organism: Desulfosarcina ovata subsp. ovata (assembly GCF_009689005.1). Lineage (NCBI taxonomy): Bacteria > Pseudomonadati > Thermodesulfobacteriota > Desulfobacteria > Desulfobacterales > Desulfosarcinaceae > Desulfosarcina > Desulfosarcina ovata. The sequence continues at coordinate 1,661,185 of NZ_AP021879.1, forward strand.
CTTTAAACTTGTCGCGTAAAGCTCCCATGGGCGTTCCGGAAAGCAGGCTCGGCAGGTTGGCAATGGAATTCTCCAACATCTGTTTGCCAAATCGACGGGTAGTATTCCAGATATCCCTGATCATTTTGATGCGGTGCATCAACTCATGTACAATCAAACGATATTTCGTTCCCGTGATTGCATGGTCATATGAATGGATGAATAACAGAGTTCTTCCCAAAGGGATGTTTTTTTCGTATTTATTAATAATTCTCTTGAGATTTACCTGTTTTCCGATAAAGAGATCCAACCGATCATAGCTTAGCAGATCAGATAGATTCTTAGTATTGAGAGCTAAGTTGAAAACTGCAGGATAAGGTTCAATAATGATGATTCTTGGCTTTTTGTTATACCGCTGAATGGCTGAAAGTGGCGCATGACATAATCCTATCCCAATAAAAAAAATAGTATCGTAAGGATCGGGAGGCGGTTTCGAAGCTATGTCGTGGAGCATTTTTTCAAGCGATGTGGGATCGTACAAGAGGGAGGTCTTCCCGCTCCTCTTGCAAACTTGAATTGTCTGTCCGTGACTTCCGATATCAAAGTTTAATGAGGCAAGTGAATCATCTTTAATTGAAGAGTTCAGTGACGAGTATGCTTCGGGGAAACGGGATCTGAGAGCAACGCTATTTTTGCAAAAATAAATATTATTTTTCAAGCTTTCTCTCACTCTTTCCAAATAATGAGAAACCCCACCGCTATATACAAAACCAATTTTAATAATGATGGGAATTCATTCTTATTAGTTCTACTATTAAATAGAAACTTTGGAGATAACCCACAAACCCCGCAGTTAGCGCAGTGGGAGATTTTATGTTGCTGAAAATGTAGGAAAAAGCATAAGGGAACCTATCACCCAAAAACCTATATCCAGGCCCCAACCTGGAATGGAGGTTCCCTTATGCTCGAAAATCAGATTAGCGGGTTTATCGCGTATTGTAAAGTTGCCGGGTTTAAGAATAAATCCATAGAATCCCTCTCCTTAAGAATCAACCAGTTCAACTGTTTCATCAACCGCTCTGGTATCCATGACATCGCTTCGATCCAGTATTGCCATCTTCGACAATTCGTTGCCGATTATAGACAGCCTTCCATCCATATCAAAAAGGCCAGGATATGGGCCTTGCGCCAGTTTTACCACTACCTCACGTTAAACAGGCTGGTGGAGAAAAACATCGCAACCGATCTGGCCTATCCGAAGATCGAAAAAACGGTGCCGCGCTTTTTAACCGCTGCCGAATACGAACATATCCTTGAACACTGCACCTCGGTCGCTGACAGCGAATTGGGGCTGAGAAACCTGATCATTGTCTTGCTGCTCGGAACCCTGGGGCTGCGCACCAATGCCGTTATCGTCCTGAATACCCAGGATGTCGATGTGACGGCAAGGTTGCTATGGGTCAGGGAAAAAGGCGGCATCGCCCGGACCATGCTCATGCCAACGGTATTATGCACCTTGATGGACGCCTACCTGGCCGATCGGCAAGCGGTGCGCGGCCCACTTTTTTTATCCAAACGCAAAAAACGCCTGTCGGCCCGGTCGCTGCAAGCCCTGTTTGCCGCCATTGCCGATGCCGTGGGTATCGGCAAGCACCTTCACGCCCATCTGTTCAGGCACACCGCCGCCACCCAGTTAAACGTCGTGGCCGGCACCGATATCTGCCAACAGGTGCTGGGCCATGCCCGGCGCAGCAACACGCTCAAATACGCCCATCTTAATCCGCATCGCCATGCCGTGTACATGCGCAGCCACCCATACATCAAGGAGACCTTATGATCGCACCGATCGACGAGTTTAAAAAAGAACTGACCGACATCGCCATGTTTGCTCCCAGCACCGTGGACAACTACGTGGCCTGCATGACGGCGTTTTTCGATTACGCCCGCCGGCAGCTTCGAATCGATCCCGTTTTTGCCAAGGGTAAACATATCCTCGACTGGATCGGCCAGGTTAAAAACAGCGGGGTCAGCAAAAGCCGCATGGAACACCATCGCAGTTCCCTTAGATTGTTTTTTGCATTGATGGTCAAACTCAATATCGTGGTCAAGAACCCGGCCGACAAATTGCCCCAAATCCGCCGCACCCGCACTAGCGAGCGTAATCGACCGGTAGCCCCGGCGATGGTGTTCAAACTGCTCGCATCCATCGATCGATCCGGCTGGAGAGGAATCCGGGATCATCTGATCATTGCCATGCTGTGGGCATTGGGACTGAGGGTCAGCGAACTGACCGCGCTTAAAGTCGTACACTTCGAACCGGATCATGATGGGGACAACCGGATCGGCCTGCTGCGTGTACGCGGAAAAAACAAAAAGCAACGCGCGCTATTTGTGGTCGATAACCTTTACGACGAACTGGTCGACCACCTGGAACACCTGTGGTCGCCGGTTCAGAAAAATGTGCCGATCTTTCCCATCGATACCGGCACGGCCATCTCAAACGATCGTGTGCGGAAAATGATCAAGGAGCGCTGCCGAACAGCGGGCATCACCCAGCGGATCACCCCGCATGTGCTGCGGCACTGCTTTGCCACCGACATGTACCATGCCGGCGTGCCCCTTGATGACATCCAGACTATGCTGGGCCACGATCACAAGGCCGAAACCGCTGTGTATGTCCATGTGTCCGACAAGCTTAAAAAGCAGGCCCTGGAGCAGATCGGCCTGCAAGGAGGACTTTCATGGGCGTAGACAGCACACAGTTTTTCGAGCATATCGACGCGTTTTTCGATTATCGCCAAACCATCTATCAGGTCAGCGAGCAGACCATCAAAAGCAACCGGATTGACCTGGACCTGTTTCAATCCTTTATCCGGGACAGCCCTTTTGAAACCATCAGCGGGCCGGCGGCGATGCAGTTTCAGTATCACCTGAAAAAAGACCGGGACAATTGCGGCGGTTCGATCAACCGCAAAATCTTCGCACTAAGAAGTTATTCTCACTTTTTGTCGTTGTTGGATGTGCCCGAAGCCGACACGCTGCCGTTTTACGATGTGCTCAAAATCCGGCAAGGCTACCGCAATCGGCCCAATGCCTTGACCGTCGATCAGATGCGTCAACTGTTTAAATCCATCGGCCGGGATACACTGCTGAGCATCCGTGACTATGCCGTCTACGCGTTGATGTATCAAACCGGACTGAGAGTCGGCGAAGTGCATCATCTTAATATGGACCACCTGGATTTGCAAAACCGCAAGCTGTCGGTCGCCGGCAAGGGCGGCAAGCACAGGGAGCTTTGCCTTACCGATGAACTTTTTCAAGTGGTATCTGAATGGCTGGCAGTGCGCGGTCAATTTTACCAAAGCGACGGGCACCTGGCCCTATTCATCTCCAAGAAAGGCAATCGCCTGGCCATCCGTACCATGGAGGATAACTTTAAAAAAATCCTGGCGGCCTCAGGTCTCAAGCTGCCGTTCAATGTCACTTGTCACAGCCTGCGCCATAGCTTCGCGTCCCATCTCAATGACAAGGACGTAGACATCCTGGTCATTCAGAGCCTGATGGGGCATGCATCCACCCGAAGCACCGAGCCCTATATCCACCCTTCACCAGACAAAATAAGAAGCGCCATGGAAAAGATACCGGCGGTCATATTCATGAACCGCCTGATTAAAAACGGTGCGCTGAAATTAACGTTTCAACAGCCCCAAGTGCAACGAGAATAGCTTTTACCTGATAAGCTAAAAAATGAAAAAGTCAATGCCAGAGGAGAAGTGCGTCCTTTTCTATAAGAAGTATTTATAAAAGACATATATTCTTATTGCAATTCTCCTCAATTCATAGTATCGGAAGTAAATATCGGCGTTTCTTTATGCACTTTTCCTTTAGCAGTCTTTCCAATTGCGCCTAACTTGAAACCTTACCGCGCGGTTCGCTAATACTAAAGAATAAAAAGGATAGATAGTCGTTTATCGAATATGCCAAAAAGTTATCACAATGTCATTAAGATTTGGCTATTCGATCCAATCAAAATCATTCAGCTTGATTTTAGGTAGGGTGTTTCTTAATTTATCAAAAATAGTTAGATATGAAATTATATCATGTATCCCGGTAGCATGGTGCGTAAAATAATATTTAATACCTGTTATAGCCATTTGCCCCCTGAGTAATGCTTTCATTACTGTTTGACTGACACCATCCCAATGGATACCGTTGATTTGTTTCCAACGAATGGTAGCGGCATAATCTTTTGTTATTTCATCCATTTCTACTTCAGGCACATTCCCGTGATAAAAAACATTTCGCTGTACCGGTAGCGATTTGTTAGTACCAAAAATATGAAATGTCCAATCACGGAGTGCACCGGCAACAGCATTTATCATTGGTTCTCCATACTCTTCCTCACGCCTTGGATGGGACGTTATATAAACCTTCTTTTTCAGATTTTGCCCACTATCAGCATACTTATTAATATCGTTCCAAAATATTGGACGGACATAGGCGTAAATTCCCATATCAGCTAAACAATTCTGCTGCAATTCATTGTGGCAGGCACATACAGGGTCTGCCTTTCTGATAATGGGAAGCAAGTTTTTCTTGTTCTGTTTTAGGTACAAAACATCAATACCATGCCAATATATATAGCTTTTGCCTTTATGCAAAAATAAATGCTTATAGTCATCATTTGAATAAAGCCAAAACATTGTTGGTTCTTTGTTATGGCTTACGGCATCGTAGGGATCAAAATTTAAAAAATCAATTGCCCTTTGGCCATGAAATTTCATTGATTGCGAATAGTGTAGTTTCATTTTTTTACTTTCATGCGATCAAACTATCGTCAAAAAACAAAGTATAATTTGTAAAAGAATTCCAAATTTTTTGGGTTGTTTTTAAGCCGAAGATAGCTCCATCCATTCAAGGTCAAATCGGGCCAGGGCCATTGAACAGCAACCATCCGGGGATGAGGCAAGTCCTTTCATATTCGGAGTTGTTTTGTACATCAGCAAAATGGTTCCGTCATTGGCTACGGCCATGGATGAATAGTCAAACCAATCCCCCCATGGGGTTACGGCCTTTTGTATCGGCCACGTTTTTCCACCATCAAAGCTGACATGGAGTACGCCGTGCTCCCGATAGGGTCCGGTGCTGTCCGGATTGGCAAAAAGGAGGATATCACGACCACCACAAAATTCCGCCGGATAGCGGATCATGCTGGCGTTGCATCCCTGAGGTATCTCCCGCAACTGGCTGTCCGGCACAGATTCTGTGAAATGTGTGCCTCCATCGCAGCTGATCGCCGTCCTGCGCCGGTTGTCGTTAAAATAGGCCCGCGCATTTAAATAGAGATCACCATTGGTGCGTTCGGCGAGGCATGCTTCTCCTGTTCCCTGCAAAAAATATTTGGAACAATGAATGGTAGCGCCTGCATCATCGCTGAAAAGGACCGTGCTGAAACATTTTACCTGGCGATCCGGAATGGACCGGTCATTGTACCCATCATGGCTGACAATCGTGCGTGCCGGCCACAAAATACGCCCCCGATTATCTCCAAATTGTTTAATAATGCCCGGTGCGCTTCCGTGGGTACTCCCCCTTGAAGCACCTTCAGCATCATATATCACTGGATGCCAATCTTGCCATGTACCGCCGTTATCCATACTTTCCAGCCATCCGCCGCCGCACATCAACAGGACTTTGTTGGTAATGGGATCTGTTACCGCCGAACCCATGTGGTATTTTGCATCCGTTTTTCTTTTTAGATAGATCAACTCTCCCCAGGTTACACCACCATCCACACTCTTCTTCATAACAATGTGGCATTCGCCCGTATCATCGCAAGCTGATCGCCAGCGTTCTTCGCAAAAGGCAAGGACACTGCCATCTGGCGCGACAGCCAAAGAGGGAATATGATAGTAGGCGTTATGAGCCTGTGTTATGATGATCTGACGATGAAACATGACTTACTCTTTTTAGCCCACATCGTTATGGGGGGCCAAGAACACCACCCCCTCTTGAAAACTTAAAATTTGGATTTTGAAACCATCCTTAACGCTTTTGGCGCAATTCGTTCAACAATTTTTGTTTCCCATTCAAGAAAATGCCTTGAAGTATTCAATGGTTTTTAAAAGTCCCTCTTCCAGGGCCACCTTTGGCGCCCACTGCAATTTTTCATTTGCAAGTGTGATATCAGGTTGACGCTGGGTCGGATCGTCTTGGGGCAACTGTCGGTATATGATCGTTGACTTCGAGTCTACCAACTGAAGGATCCTCTGGGCAAGCTCCAGAATGGTGAATTCAGCTGGATTGCCCAGATTCACCGGTCCCGTCAACTCGTCCGGACTGTTCATCATCCGAATAAGCCCATCAACCATATCATCCACATAACAGAAGGAGCGTGTCTGACTGCCGTCCCCGAAAACGGTGATCGGGTTACCACGAAGCGCCTGCAGAATAAAATTTGAAACAACCCTTCCATCGTTGGGGTGCATCCTGGGACCATAGGTATTGAAAATCCTGGCAACCTTTATCTTTAATTGGTGCTGCCGGTGATAGTCGAAAAAGAGCGTTTCGGCACACCGCTTTCCCTCATCATAACAGGCCCGTACACCGAGCGGATTCACATGTCCCCAGTAATCCTCTGTCTGGGGGTGAACCTTTGGATCGCCGTATACCTCACTGGTGGACGCCTGAAGCACTTTCGCTTTGACCCGCTTGGCCAATCCCAGAATATTGATGGCGCCATGAACACTGGTCTTTGTGGTCTGAACCGGATCAAACTGGTAGTGAATCGGTGACGCCGGACAGGCCAGGTTGTAAATGTCATCCATTTCCACATACAGTGGAAAAGTCACATCATGCCGCATCAGTTCAAAACAGGGATGATTTATTAGATGCCGGATGTTCTCCTTGGTACCGGTGTAAAAATTATCCACGCACAAGACATCGTGGCCTTCGGCTAAAAGCCGTTCACAGAGATGTGATCCAAGAAATCCGGCTCCGCCGGTTACCAGTATTCGTTTCCGATAATGATTCATAGAAGCTAATCCTGCCTGGGTTTACGCCGTTAGCGGTATCGATTCCTTTCCGCGGATAGAGGAGATACTGCCTATCGTCTCGGTAAAGTACCCATAACCGCCGACCGCATATCAGCCATGGGCCCCATTTTAACGAAAAAAGGAGGAAGATAAGAAACTCTTGCCCCAGTCAATACGCCTGTGGTTTCAAGCGAATAATATGGCGAGAAAGCGGTCAAACCATGCCTGTCGGCATATCGGGGATCAATTCCATCACATACATGGTGCGCCGCACAGGAGCGACATATCTCTGGAAAAATTTTAAAATCGTCTCCGCGCATGGCGAAGAACGGGGTTCCTCCCGGTGTTACCCCATTTTTCTCTTGCATTGAATGGGCCACCAAGACGCCCTCCGTGCTCAATGCAATGGGTTCTGCACAAAATGAAGGATCACGGTCATAATTACATGCCCGGTTCCGCCACTCGTAGGGATCAAAACAAACGCCTGTCACCCCAACGACATGACGTTCCAACCCGCGGACCACACAAAGGGGCGCATAACGAATATTGATGGCAAGCCCTCGACTTTCGAGGATATTGACAGCCTCCTGAAGCGGCCCTGAAACTTCCTGGTATATGGGCTGCATCTCCACAATTTGAGGCACTTCCGACCACCGATGATATGCGTTAAAAAGGATGAAATTATGGATATAGGCACCCATTGAAACGGATATCTTGGCAATTTCAGGCAACATATCCAGGTTGTCACGAAAAACAACTGTATTTACTCCATATTGGAACCCAATACCCTTCAAATACGACATGGCGGTGGAGAGCTTCTCCAAGGAACCACCGGTAAATCCCTTAAAATTTGCTTCATCGACCGCGTGAACCGAAAAAAGAAAATCTGCGACACCCGCGTCCAACAACTGTTGCAGGAGTATTTCATCACCGGCTCGTTTTTGCATCAGGAATTGCCCCAGTGTAATAATACGAAGCCCCAGTCCTAGTTTTGAGGCATGACGGGCAATTTCCACAATCCCCGGATGCAGGGTGGGTTCGCCCCCGGTAACATCCACATGCTTCAACCCATTGGCGGCAATATGAGACAAAATTTCCAGACACTCACTGATGGGCCGAAAACTGCCCTTTCTAAGTGCCAGGAACTGATCTTCCGGCGAGGTATAGAAGCTGTAATAGCAGAACCTGCAAGAGTGAGTGCATCGAAGCCCCACATCAAGCACTGCCCCTAAACCTAGGGTTCCCGGTTCGTGGAAATAATAATCCGTATCAGGCATGGATAGAAAACACCTTCTAAAGCTGGTTTTCACTCCCAGGTTGCGTTTCAAGGAAACCTCTTGCCTTCATAACGATTTCCTTTGATTCTCCCAGAAGCCGATTCCAGTTGGTGGGCGAGTGGATCTCCACCTCCCGGTCACCATCATGGGCTCGAACATACATGAGTGGCTGCGCCACGTGAAAAAAACGCGCACCTCCCATGGCGAATCGTTGGAATAGCTCATGGTCATGGGCAAGAAGCCTTTCATCGTAATAGCCGAAGCGATCATGCAGTTTCCGTCGGTACATCTTGGCCACCCCGCACAGGTACCAGTCCCCGAAACAGCGCTTAAAGGAATAGTCGGGAAGCTCAAATTTGCGTTTGATATTCATGGCATCATCCACGATGAACATGTCGGCGTAGGTAAAATCGGCGTTTTCAGAAAGGGGTCTCGCCAGCGCAGACACCATGGTGGGCAGGCAGATATTGTCCGACGGCACGTAGGTGCACATCTCTCCGGTACAAGCCTTGAATCCGGTATTCAATGCCGCCGCAAGCCCACGATTGGTTTCGTGCGTCAGGATGTGGAGTCTCCGACCCTGTTCCGGATACCGGGAATGAAAAACGCGTCGGATCTGGTTTTGTTCACCATCGTAAAGCGAGGCATAGGAAACCCGGGCTGAGTTAAGGTCTTGTAAAAAACCATCAATGATATGGGCGGTTTCATCCGTCGATCCATCATTGACAAGAACGATTTCTATCTCCGGGTAGTCCTGAAACCAGATGGAGTCTAGGCATGGCCGCAGGTAATCGGCCTGGTTAAAAGTCGGAACAATAATGGATACTGGCATAGATTCTCCGAATTACCTCAACGCCGATACATTGTTGCAGGTCAAGCCAACGTGCCGTTAAGCTCCGACAGAAACTTTTGAAACACTTTTTGACTCGAATCCAGACGGATCGCTTCTTTGCAGGCATCGACAGCTTCGCTTTTTCTGCCCAACCCCCGAAGGGCCATTGCCAACCGATAATGATACCAGGAAAATCCAGGATCTTTTTCAATGGCCACTCGAATATATTTTTCTGCTGTCACCAGTTGCCTCGCCTCCAAGCATGCCAAACCATATTCGAAAAACACCCATTTGTCATTGCTTTGGTCTGTTTCCATTGCTCTTCGCAGTAGCCTTACGGCTTCATCAGGGTGACCCTCGTGCCTCGCAATCAGTCCCCTGAACCGATATCCCAAAGTATGTTCCGGTGAAATGGTCAGGATACGGCGGGCGATATCCGCCAACCGGTCCCACTGCCCCTGTTGAAGAAGCACCGATCCCAGATCCCCAAGAAGAAAAAGATTCCGCGACTTGTGCAACAAAGCCTCTTCAAAAAGGGACTGGGCCGAATTGAGTTCCCCTTTCCTAAAACGTGCCAGTCCGGCACCATGGGCCGCCTCCGTCGAGTACTCCATTCCTAAAGCAGCATCGAAAACTTCTCGGGCCTCCACAGGTTTTTCGACTGACAATAGTGAAAATCCCAATTCTGTCAAGTCCTTACCTTTATCGACAAACTGACATCCCATCAGACAACGACGGCATCTGAGTCGGAAGTTGTCAAAACTTTTCCACACTTTGTTTTCTCGAAACTCCGTCATTGACTTGTGTTTTAACGACCCAAGGGACCTACAAAACAAGCAGCCTCTGACATTGAGCTCTGAATCAATAAAAGCAAAACGATCCGCGCCGCAAACCTGCTCCGGCCCCATCGGATTCACGTAAAACGCTTTGAACTTGTCTAACATGGCGAGAGTGTTATCTAAAAATCCGGGATATCTATTTCGAAGTACCCGCAATGCCTCCACTTGCTCGTCTAAAACAGCGAGGAAATCGTTCTGCGCATGAGGGTGCACACCGCTGACCTTTCCTCCTGGTGGGTAAAGACTGCCATATGGATGAAACGGCTGGAACAGCATACTGTCCAGCCCAATGGTCCGGACAAACTCAGCGGTTGATTCAAGTATTTTCACATTTTCCGGATGAACGGTACAGATACATCCCAGATTAATCTCTCCCCGGCGGATCAGGGGAAGGCCGACGATGGATTTTAAATTCTCAACAACCTTTTCGAAGGTTCCTGCCCGGCCACGCAGGAGATTATGCACATCGGGTATCAAGCCATCAAGTGAGACCTTGATTTCCCGGACTCCCACCTCCCGAAGGGCCTCGTAGGTGGAGATATCCAGAAGTGTACCGTTACAGACCACCTGAACATCGCTGAAATAACGGCATGCGGATTCACATATGGCGACACAGTCAGGATGTAAGAGCGGTTCTCCACCGGTTAGCGTAACATATCGGACACCTTCCGACGCAAGGGGTTTGAAAACGCTCTCCTCAATTGTGTTTACAGAGGTCCACGCCGCCCCATCCCTAGCCGGCAGGTAACAACCGGGGCAATTGAGGTTGCAACGCTCCGTAACCTGAAAATGTAGATATTTCGGACCTGTCATAAATCAGGCCGATTTTCTGGCAGTATCGTTGGAAGAAAGCGCCTCATATATTCCTTCAAGGATGTCCATGATAGAATAGGTGTAATGCCAATCCGGATAATCCTCCTGGAACTTGGAGACATCACTGATCCACCAGATATGATCACCGATCCGGTTATCCTCTCGATACTCCCACTGGAGCTTTTTTCCACTTATTTTCTCGCACATTTCAATCGCTTCAAGCATGGAGCAGTTGGAATGACGGCCTCCGCCTGCATTGTATACCGTTCCTGGCCTCGGATCCTGGACGTAATGCCAGAACATATTCACGAGATCAAATGCATGGATATTGTCTCGAACCTGTTTTCCCTTGTACCCGAATACAAAGTAGGGTTTGCCACTTACACAACATCGCATCAGGTAGTTTAGAAAACCGTGCAACTGGGCACCGCTATGGGCAGGTCCTGTCAGGCAGCCCCCCCTGAAACAGACCGTATTCATGCCAAAATAGTGTCCATACTCCTGAACGAGCACATCCGCCGCAACCTTGGAGACTCCAAAAAGGCTGTGTTTTGATGTGTCGATGCTCATGGTTTCATCAATCCCCCGGGCATGCCATCGATGGTCTGGATGCAGTTCCCACCTTGATTCCAGTTCCACCAGAGGCAGACGATTGGGCGTATCACCGTAGACCTTGTTTGTAGAGGTAAAAATGAAAGCCGCTTCCGGACAATACTTCCGGGTCGCCTCCAGAAGGGCCAGCGTCCCGTTTGCATTGACCGTGAAGTCAGTGAAGGGATCGTTGGCGGCCCAGTCATGGGAGGGTTGAGCCGCGCAATGAACGACACAGGCAATATTTTTTCCGTGCTCTGAAAAAAGGGTATTGATGGCATCCGTATCCCGGATATCTGCAGTTATGTGACGGTACCGTGAAAGATTTCGCTCCAGGCGGTAGCGGTTCCATAGGGTGCAGGCATCCTCCCCGAAAAAGGTCTTCCGCAAATTATTGTCCACACCGATTACGTCAAAGCCCTTTTCGTGAAAAAAGGTTGCCGTTTGCGATCCGATCAAACCGGCTGAACCGGTTATAATAACAATGGGCATTGGATCCTCTATAGGTTGTTCGTACTATAAAATGTGTCTTAGACTTACCTGGTTCTCATCAATCCAGGCAGTAATTTCCCGAATGATTTCTCCTGGTGTAGTGCGGGGCTGCCATCCGGTTGCAGCAGTGATCGCCCGATTGTCCGTGATGTACCAAGGGATATCTCCAGGACGGGTCTCCATATCACGTTCGAACAAAATCTCCTGACCGGTGGCGTCTCGAACCAATAGTGTCAGTTCCATCAGCGAAAGGCTCATGGCTGGACCACCGCCCACATTGTAGACAGCACCGGAATGAATCGAAAGATTTGAGATCTGCCTGTCAAGCAGTTCGAACAGATCTTTTACATGAAGTACATCCCGAACCTGCTTACCATTGCCTCCAAAACCGATGTAGGCAAGCTTTCCACCAAAAAAATGGCGTGCGACCCATAATGCCATGAATCCCTGATCCACCTTGCCCATCTGCCATGGGCCGGTCAACACACCGCATCGGTTAACCACAGCGTTAATTCCGTACATATCCGCATATTCGGTTATCAGCAATTCCGACGCCAGTTTGGTGGCACCGTAAAGGGTTCGCGGACCATTCAAGGGGAAGGTTTCGCTAATTCCTTCGGAAGAAACCCCGGGAACGCCCTCCGAATCATAAAGTTCGAACCGAGTGTCTGTTTCGAGGTAGGAAAGATTTCGAATGAGCTCCCACGGATACACCCGACTTGTGGAAAGAAAAATGAGGGCTGCGCTATGTCGCCGGCAGGCCTCCAGGCAGTGAATAGTGCCCGTCACATTGGTGGAGAGTAGGTAGTCCGGTGAGCCACCGTAGCCGGCAAGGGCAGACGGCTCGGCGCTACACTCCACCATAAGATCGAAGGGGCCGGCGGCTTCGATATCGCCAGGTATACGGATATCCCCATGAACAAATTTAATACCGGCCGCTTTGAGCTTGATTAGATTAAGTTCTGATCCCCGACGTTTAAGATTGTCCATGCAAATGACTCTATTTCGAGGGTACCGGGCCTTGAACTGCAGCGCGAGCGAGGCCCCCACAAACCCAGCCCCACCAGTAACAAATATGGTCTGCATCATTTTTATTCCCTGGCCCTTCGCTGCCGGCAATGTTCTTTCCACAAATTTTCCGCCTCGTTTCGAAGGGATAAGAGGTCGGTATGACTCAAAGCCTCCGTTCGTACCACCGCATTATGGTAACCATCGTACTCATCCGGGTTGGTCGACAAGAGATGCCCGCTTTTAAGAAGCATGTCATAAAACCGACTGCCTGGAAACGGGGTTGCGATCGAGAATTGAAGGCTGTCCGGATCCAGGTCCAAGGCGAGCGCCATGGTCTCCCGGGCCGTTTCTTCTGTCTCTCCTGGAAGACCGAACATAAAGGTAAGATGATATTGGATCCCCAACTCGCGCGTAATTTTAATCGTCTCGCCAACTTTTTCCAGGTCAAGCCCTTTGCATGCACCATCCAGTATCTCCTGGGCACCGGACTCCACACCGTATTTCAATGCATGAAGACCTGCGTCCTTGAGGGTTTCGAGAAGCTCTCGATCCATCTGATCGGCGCGTGCCATGATCGCCCAGGGGAGATTTAATTTTCTGGATTTGATCTCCCGGCATAAGTCCATGATGCGCGTCTTTCCCACGTTGAAGGTATCGTCGTCAAAGTAGAAGGAACGGGAGCCATAGGTTTTCACGCAAGACTCGATCTCATCAACAATATCCTTGGAACTTCGGGTCCGATAGCTGCTGCCACCATACATGAGTTGAGGCCATGCACAGAATACGCATCCGAATGGACATCCACGTGAGGCCAAGATTTGCAAAGACGGAGCGGGAATACCTCCCGGCCGGTCATTATACCGGGCCATGGGAAGCATATCCCGTGCAGGCCAGGGGAAATCGTCCAGATTTGCGTGAAGAGTCCCACGGGAATTTATTCTTACCCCTCCTCGTTCATCCCGCCATGCAAGTCCCGGCACCTTTTCCAATGATGTCTGGTCTCTGATTGCCTGAAGCAGACTCAGCAGAGGGAATTCATATTCACCGCCCAACGCAAAATCGAGTTCCGGCTTTTCAGACAGAAACTCAGAATTTCCAAGGTCCTGATGAGCGCCCCCGAAAATGATTTTGACATCCTTTCCCATCAGCTTCCGAACATGATGGAGTACCCTGAGATCCGTATTCAAAGAAGCTGAAGAAATTTCGAAAAAAATGATATCTGGCCCGAAAGATACGATCCGTTCAAAAAAGGTTTCATCCTCAATATCTTCTGCAACGGCATCCACCAGAAAGGGCGTAAATCCGTCGTCACGCAAAAGAGAGGTGGCATACGCCAAAAAAAATGGAAACGGCATATAGCTGCAACCGTCCGCTTCAAAATGAGGCCATCTGGAACCAGCCCTTACTCCGTAAAAACCAGGCTTTCGCCAAGGTGCATTGCCAAGAAAAACTTTCATATTCAACCCTTTTCCATTTTATTCCACCGTTGCCATGACGATTTTTCTGAGAGAGGCACACGCTGCATCCATATTCCATTCACGCTCAACCCTTGAAAGCCCCTCTCGCCCCAACGAAATTCGCATTTCGGCATCTTTAAAAAGGCGGATAATTGCATTTGCATAGTCGTTCACAGAGTCTGCCAGAATACCGGTTTTTTCTGTTTCTACAAAGTATTTTGCCTCACCCAAGGAAGTTGATATCACAGGCTTGGCACAGGCATAGTATTCAAAAATTTTAGTGGGGCTTTTGCTCTCCTGAAAGAGGGATGGTAACAGCAGGCAATATAAACCAACGTCAATCGACTGCAGATACGCAGGCATTTTCTTGGGATTAAGCCATGGAATCATTACAATCGGATAGTTGGAAAATCGGGTTTTCACCTGTTTCTCAACCGCATTGTAATAATCCCCCCCGCCCACAATATCCAACCGAATTTTTTCAAATTCACCCAGCAGATCACAGGCCTCGGCAAAAGCCTCTATTATGAAAAGCACATTGTCGCGGGTAAAATCCTGAAATATGGTCCCCACCCATGAAAAGACGACTGGCCCATTATTCTTTTCATTTTTTGCAGGGGTGAATCGATGGTGATCGACGTAAGTGGGAAGCAGGTGCATGTTTTCAAAATGACGCGTCAGCCGTTCCTGAAGTCTTCGACTGGACACAATACATGTATCGCAGTAGGTACCGAAAAAGGAAAGAAGATGCCTCACCTCAATTCGAACCAAAGGCTTTAAAGTCAGATAATCAAGAGTCCAATCATCTATATCCATGAAGACACGTGAACCATTCAGCAGTTTTAAATACAATGGGACAATAAACCCGTAATTAGGTCGCTGCTCGATAATAATCAAAGGACCTTTTAAAAGTAGCCGAATCAGAGTCAAAAAATTAACAAAAAACTTTTCGACCTCCCAGATTCGACGAAAAGGGAAAGGGAAATGAGTCAAAGAGCCAAAGGTATCCCAATAGGCAAACACGAAAGCATCTTTTTCTCCCAGACGCTGCATGGTTTTTGCGAAGTGGTAGCTTCGAACCCTTGTTGGCGCGACTTTTATTCCTTCACTTGAAAGGAAAACCATGCGTGAAGGCAATGAGCCACCAGTTTTAGCAAAACGATAAAACAACTTACGTCCTAAAGCGGCCAATAAAACCGGCAACAGCAGCAGGACGTTAAAGACAATCGATAATAATTCATCTAATCTGAATATCAGTTTTTTCCAAATCATCCTTGAACTCAATCTTTTCTCACCTAGAGCCAGCTGACTTTCATTCCGCGACAGCACAACACCTGTTCTGTTTAAAAAAACGCCACCAGTCTAACCAGTCCATCATAAACGTATAGGTGAGCATTGAAAACGACATCATAGCCAGTTTTAGATCCCTGTCAGCGACATCATTTCCAATAAGTCCAAAAATTCTCCTGAAATGACGGATATTTGAAGCAATGGTCTTTTTGAAGTGTGGCGTTTCGAAACAACCGTAATAATACCATTTCCAAAAGTTTTTTCTCAAGGAAGCCGGTGTATCGCGCCGAAGATGTTTACATTTGGCATGGGGAGTGTAAATCAATATGTGTTTATCCCGTATCGTCTCACATAGCTTCACATCTTCAGCATTGGTTTTGCAATATTCCTTGTATAGTCCGGCTTCTTCGATCACCCGTTTACGGAAAAGGGTGTTGCATCCCCATAAAAAAGGGGGCCTCCTGATAATATCAGGACCTCTGTGCTGCACCATGTGGATCGCGCGCCATTTATCCGGCAACGATGTTTGATACATCTCCAGAAGCTCTCCCCCGACGCCCGAAACGTCGTCCTCCATTTCCGCAACCAACATCTCAAGCCACTTTTGGTCTGGGAGCACATCTGAATCCAGTGCGGCAATAAATTCGGTGGATGTTTCCCTTACAGCCGTATTTCTGGCAATTGCAAGTCCAAGATTTTCAGGCTGTCGAATGACACGCATAGGATATCGGGCGTTTGGAATATATGCCTCAGCCACTGCTGCGGTTTGATCAGTTGATCCGTCATCAACAATCAGGACCTCGGCAATTTCATATGTCTGAGCCATAACGGCCGGAATCACCCGTTCTAAAAAAGTTTCAGCATTGTAACAAGGAATGTATAAAGTTATTGGGATCAAAGCATATTCCTGGCGGAGAAGGTTGGATGTAACATTATGCTAATGTTATTTTCCATCACTGATACAGAATTTTTCTTCTGGTGACAGAAAAACATTATCCATGGTATAAAAATATTGTTCGTTTTTTTTAATCTGTTTCGTGAAAGCAAAAAAATTGGCCAAACGATCTATTTTTCCATAATCAGTCGTTACCATTATCACCGAATCAAATTCTTTAGAAAGTATTTGGCTTTTCCCCTCAAAATTTTCTATTGGATTAAATTGTCCCGACGGTATGCGATATACAGTTTCAACAAATGGGTTATCATGAATAGAAATATTTTCTTGTATCATGATAGTTAATTGGATTGGAATGCCAACAAGGTTCTTTAGAAAATCATTAAATACCATTTCAGGGCCTGACCTGATAATTAAAATTCTTTTATTTTGAAAATCTTTAAGGTAACAACGCCTCCGAGATGTCTTCAGGTTAAATAGATTAGGGAACACTTGTTCAATCTCTTTTTTTTCTGACCTTATATATTCGTCCAGAGCATCCTGACCTTGCGCAATGTATAGTGTCACTGCATATTCTGTATAAAAGCGTTTATCTCTATTGATATTTTTAATTCTTTCCAAAACACTTATAGCCTCTTTTGCCCGTCCTTCCTTTCTTAACCAAACTCCGTATGCGAATAACGGTTCAGGGAATTGGTCAGAGATGTCTATTGCTCTTCTGTGATATTTTTCACATAGTCTATTTTCTTCTGCATACTTTGTGTTCCCAAGAAAGGTAAATAAATTTTGGAGTCGTCTCGATATTGAGCTAGTGTAATCTTCAAAAATATGATTATTTAAAAATTCTGCAATTATACATAGTTTTTCAAACACATTCTTCGTTTCAACAGAACTAGGTGATAAACACATAATGGCCATATCTTCTAATGAATTAATAACTTCCAAGATAAATTCTTCATCAAGACTCAAATTAAAAAACTGTGACAGCGCTTTAGTTTTATGAAAAAAGCTATGATAACGATCCTTTTTGCTATTCAATATAATCTTCTTAGCTTCGTCCCAATTCAGATTATTGATTTTATCCTGGAAACTATCATCTACTTTTGTATACGCTCTGATTACTTTTTCCTCACTAACGGCATCCGTAACCAAAAAACAACTTGATTTTGTATCTGACTTATAGGCATATAGTTCAAAATCATCTCCTCCTTTTTCATTGACATATTCTATTATTTTAGAATCCGGATGGAATGATTTTGACGTCACGTTAAGCTGAAATTTTTTATTGAAAATAGTTCCTGTTAAATTCGAAAGAATAGAAATAAAATCATTAATTTTTTCGACCACACCAACTATTGCATATTTTTCAATTCTTTCTTGAGCATTTTTCAGACTGCCTCCAAGATGCCCTACCATCTTATTAAATGTGTATGTAGCTAAATATTCGTCAACTGTTATCTTCTCAATTTCGTAGGTATTAACTCGGTAACCATATGTTGAAAGCGCAAGCTTTATCGGGTTACGTAACAGAGTAAAATATATAACATTGTAATGATCGGACAATTGCTCATGGACTCCCCATGTTTTATGACCATATAAAAAAACTTTATCTCCAGGTTTCATTCCGTAAAGGGAATCTTCGATTCTTATAAGGCTTGAAGCAGTTGGCAAATGACAAGTATGCACTTTTGAACTGTGAAGCATCTGCGCAACAGAAGTACCTGCACACTTAAAAATATGATCAAATACAAACACATTGATTTTATCTTTAGAAGGTTTTTTAACTATTCGTGCCATATGCGAATTATATCCCCGAGTCTTTACTTTTATCTAAACTTATCTGGTTGTTTCTCAAAAATACATGCATCTTTTTTTTGGCATAATTTTTTATGGCAAGTTCATGGTCAAACGTTAATTTATGGAATTTTGCGAACATACCAATACTCGAACACATTATTTTTATACTTTTTTCATTTGCATGACATGCTGGCAGATTAATAAGTATTTCTCGAACTCCTCTAATATCATCATCAACCATATCATTGCATTTTAGAATTTGCAGCGCATTGCGTATAATGTTTAGCGCGATAGCTTCCTGTTCGCGACCACACGACGATGTAATGCTTTTTCCCTGTATGCGGTAAAGGATGACAGGCTCACAGAGCTGAGCAAATCGAGTATGTGGTGCAAGACGATGCCACAAGTCGTAATCCTGAGCATATCGCACGCAATTGTTGTAGCCTCCAATAAGCTTCAAGACACTGGCCCGCAGCATAATACTCGAATGCCAGAATGGGTTAATGAACAACAAAAGCCACCGAAGAAGCAGCTCATCTGTAGGATGGCGTTCCTGAAAAACGATATTTCCATCGCCATCAATGCAGTCTGCCTGACCGCCCAATAAACCGATTTCAGGATGTTTTTCCATATAATTTACCTGAATTTTCAATCGCTGTGGAAGGCTGATATCATCTGCATCCATGCGGGCGATATAGCGACCGCAGGCCATCTGCAGCCCCTTGTTTAAAGATCGTGTAAGCCCCAGGTTGTACTCGTTGCGCACGATCTTCATACGTAAATCACCATAGCATTTCAGTTCGGTCGCTATATCCTGCGGTGAGGCATCGTCAATGATCAGGAATTCGAAATCTTCGTAGTCTTGGCATAAAACGCTTTCGACCGCCTGATGCAAAAACGCATCCACTCCATAAGCACTCATGAGAACCGTAACGGTCGGAGAGGTCTTAGTAGTATCTTGTTGCATCATGATCAATTATGGGTAGAAAATGTATTCGGCTAAAAACCAATTTCCTGGGGCTGATAATCTCCAAAAAATCGGTCATGCAAGATATCTTGTAGCTGCGAGGCGCTGGTAAACAGAAATGGTCTTTTCGACGGCCTTCTCCCATGAAAAAAGCCGAGATCTCTGCAAACCTCGATCCACCATCTTTGCCCGCAAGGCAGGATTTGCAAGCACGCGCTTCATGGCATCTGCCAAGGCATCTGTCTCCAGAGGATCAATAAGCAAGCCGGCATCGCCTGCGACTTCCGGGATGCTTGAACTGTTGGATGCAATCACCGGGCATTTACAACTCATGGCTTCCAATACAGGAAGGCCGAAGCCTTCATATAGAGATGGATATACCAAAGCGACTGCTTCGTAATAAAGCCCCGCCAACTGCGGGTCAGAGACCCTTCCGACATGTTGCACCGCTTCGGATAGTCCGAGGGCTGCCATCATCTGAAGCTCTTTGTCCGTAAACGGATCGCCGGTGAAAATCAGTTGGACCCCAGGAAACCCACTGCGGATTGTGGAAATGGCCTGGAGTAGTCGCGGCACGTTCTTGTAACAATATCGATGGCCGACATACAGAAAATAGGGTGCGTTATTCTGACGTAGCACAGGTTCGCACTTTGCCCATGACAAATCCGACGCATGATACACAACGTCAATCCGATCCGAAGGAACACCGAATATTTTCATAACATCTTTCTTCGTGTTCTCGGAAACACAGATGATATGGTCAACGGCAGGGATAAGTCGCTTTTTCCACGCCCGTTGTTCACCATCGGGATCGGCCAGCTCAGGATACAGCTCGTGCAGGGTGTCATGGACCGTCAGCACAACCGGAGCCCTTGCCTGAAGAATATCCCCATAGGAAAGCATCTCAAAGTATGTCGGATGAAAGATGTCGCAATCGATCCAACGTACGGCTTCTTTGCCTTTCCTTGTGCAGGGAACCACATGCAGCTTGGGATTACCCGGGAAATTGATATCCCGCAGACATTCCACCGTCAGTGTAGGAAAGATATCTTCCGACAGCCCGTCAATGATTCTGGCAAAATATCTATTAACGCCGCCCATCGTCTGACGAGACCATATCACGCCATCATACCAAATGTGCAGTGGTTTGCTCATTACTACAAACGTTCGATTTTCATATGCTGCATTGAAGCGGCGACCTTATTTGCTATCGTTGTATTACAAGGCGCATTTACATCTATTCCTGGAAGTGCTGGCCGAGTATAGATTTTTTTTCTGGATTAATGCTTTGTAACGCCGACGACTGAATCCATTCTCTGATCGTAGTTATCATCATAATACATACGATCTATATAAATCTCACACTGTCACTTTTTCCAGAAGGCAGAACTTGCCCGCATAGTCCGTGGACATGGAAAACTTGTAACGGCCGGGCCGAGTCTCCAGAAACTCATCTACGGCTGTCTGGGCTCCTGCAGAGAAAAAGCCGTAATCGTCCACTATCACTATCCCCCCTATTGATAGTACTCTATCCAGATACTGCAAAGTCACGGCGATTGGGGAATAAAGGTCAAAGTCCACATAGGCAAAACTCACGCGTTGGGGCAATATGGCTTGAGGCAATACATCTTCAATGAATCCGGGAACAATCACCACACGGTCTTTGGGGAACTGAACATCGTCAAGGCGCGCCTGCACCGATTCCATGCCGCAGCACATCTCCCCTTCATAACGGGCCATGCTTCCCAGATTGAAAATATCGTTCAGGAGAACGTCCTTGTCCGAAGGTTTTGGCAGACCTTTGAAAGAGTCGAAGAGCCAGAGTCTCTTGGGCGTAGACATGATTTCATATGCCAGTAACGCGGATGTAGCGCCCTGGCAGACACCGAATTCACAAACGTCCCCTTGCAGCGGCAGACTGCGGTGTAGGGCATGGAGTAGATGAATAGCTTCTGCCGTACCTGTCCCCATCAGTTGGGCAATGAGGTGCGCCCGATTTTCGTTGCAATCCGGCAGGTCCGGGAATTCGTGCCGGCGAAGTGCCTCATAAAATTCTCTGACGGTGTCCGTGTAGCGACCCCAATAGTATTCATCCATAGGTGTATCCTTCTTTATTGCGGACCGGAGCATGCGATGTATTGACGGTATCCCGCAGCACGCGCTCTTCGAGGGCAGCCACTGATTCAAGATCGAAATGGCGACGTGCGAAGCATTGTCCCGATATGCCTCTGCGCCTCAGCTCGTCAGGTGACGAAAGCGCACAGTGCAGGACGTTGTGGATGGCACGTGCGTCGTGCCCGCAGAGCCACCCGCCACCGCTATCACGTACCAAAGGCTCAATTCCCGGAGAGTCGGCTCCCACCACGGGCATCCCCAAGAACATCGCTTCCATCAGAGTTTTCGGATGCCCTTCGTAGAGGGACGGCAGAATGAACAGGCGCGCCTGGTTCATTCGCGCAGGCAGTTGTGAGTGACAAACGCGGAGTTCCCATCGTATACGCTCCCCCATGGCATCCACACGGGAGGCAACCTCGTCCCGCAGTTCACCGTCGCCGACGACAAGCACCCGCCACGGCGTCTCTCGTACTGCATCCAGCAAGGCCAGTACATTTTTTTCCGGATGAAGACGGCCGACAAAACAACAGTCGAATTCAAACATAGTTTCCCTAGGCGGGAAAAACTCTGGGGCGACGTAATTAGGTACCACGGTCACTCGTACATGCGGCACGCGCCGCAAAACATCCACCGCCATCTCCCGGGTAGTGACCACCACATGCTCAGCCTGGCGAAAAACTTCGGTTTCCAAAGACAACGCTTCTCGCTTTTCCTTGGATGCCTGCCCGTGCCTGCGGCCCATGATATAGGACGGCAGATAGCCACACCGAACCAGCAGAGGTTTACCCAAAACGCGGGACGCTGCAAGGGCCTCTCCGGCCCCGGGGACCTGGTTGGTCTTGAATACATCCAGATCGCGCAACACAGCGCCATGCAAACGGGGAATGGCCTTGGCATAGGTATCCAGATCCATATTGTATTCATTACAACAGACCTGCGCACCCGGAATGGCTTTCGCACCCAGCCGTATATCCTCGCCGTTTCCATAGGTCACTAGGACAACACGGCGGCCATGGGCCAGATACCAACGGTAAAGGGCCAGTTCCCGTTCCAGCATGCCTACCGCTTTCCAACCTTGTAAAGACATGCCGCGGGTGAAAAAGAGGGCCAGGGAAGCTGGTTCGGGGGAAGGACAAAGGTGCATCGAGACCGCGTCCTCTCTGATGCGAGGGCTTGTTATTGTCATAGAATTTCGCTGGTGTTTTTCATCTTGATATTAGGATTCTCTCCATACAACGTGTAGACTTTGGTTTAGCCGTTCAGGTTCTTCACGAACAGTCGGTTTTCTGGAACACCAACATCATACAGTGGGAAGCAAACTGCTTGAGAACACTGTCCAAATATGGTCTCACCGCCTGAAACCGTTCACCATCGTATATTTTCTGGAGAAAATGCCGCAGCAGATTCACCTCGTCCTTTAGTCCTTTGATTCCGTCAAATGATCGGGTCTCGATTCGCCTGAATCCCGTTTCCTCGAACGTTCGAGCCACATCCCGCCCATCCAAGGCATATTGATAGAACCGATCCGTCAACGCTTTCATCAGAACGCAATTATCCGTCTGGTATCTTCCGAGTCGGGCCTTCATTTTTCGTAAGAGTGACATGTATGGAAACGATAGGAACAGAAAGCCGTTTGGCCGGAGGGTCCGAAACATTTCACGCATGATATCCTCATAGCCATCCAAAAAATGCTCAATCACTCCGCCAGAGATATATCCGTCCAGTTGGTGGTCATCAATGGGAAGGGCTCTCACATCCCCGAAACGAACATCTAATTCCGGCGCAGCCTCACGGACGCGCGCCACGGTTTTTTCGGCAAAATCGATGCCGATGGCCCGATATCCCTGAAATTGGAGGGCATGGACGATGCCGCCGAGGCCGCACCCTCCCTCCAGTACCCGGCTGCTCCTGGGCAGATACTTCAGAACCAGAGGAATAAAAAGGGCGTCCGTCCGACAGGAAACAATCCTCTGTCGAAGGTTTTCCACATCCCAGTGCGCATCCCAAAATTCGGGAGTTGCTGATTTCCCGAAATACGCCAACGCTTTCCTGTCTTCAAGATAAACCCGCATCCACCCTTCCCGTTCTTTGCCGCCATATTCCGTGTATCTCCCGATGGAGCCGCCGACTCCATTCCAATGGATCGTATAATTTCCGAAAACGCGATAGAGCGTTTTCGGAAATCTCCGCTCTTCTTTGGGAGGAACTACAGAGCTCCTGAAGTGAATAAAGCCATCCCGCTTCGGAATTTGCGAGATACCCGCAATCCGGATCACCAAGAATATGGAAACTGGTGGGTATCATGTCCGATACGACAGGTATTCCGAGCTGGTGGAAAACAAAGGCCCTTCCGGCATTGGTCGTATTTTTGAACCGGATGAGATAGTCGCTCCAGTATCCCTTTTTGAACCGATTTTTCCACTTCAATAATTTGAAAAAAAACAAGCGCTCCGTCCGCGAGATGGGGGTCAGTCCAGGGACCAGACCGATATCGCAACCCAGCAGGGTGGTCTCTATGGTCCCGAGATCCCACTGCACTTCATCTATTTCGATATCAGGCCTTCCGATCTTCCACTGATCCAGTCCACGGCGATCATAAACCGTGCGAAGCACGATGGGTAAACGCATCGAAAGCTTCTCCAGTGCCCTTTTCAGCGATCCTGGAAAATGTTCGAGATGTTCTTTGTTGCCGTGATACCCGAGGACAATCGGTGAATGATCGTCGTGACGCTTTTTCCTGGTGAACAGCCTTTCGATCTGCGGGAATAGAAACACCGGTTTCTGATATCCCGAATAATAGTCCTTCTCCGGGATGGAACCTACGATAAAAAAATCCGCACTGTCACTCTTTTCCCGTTTCTCCGGAGTGTAATCGCTGGGGTTGACGCAACCGCAGAGAAGCATCGGGTTTAGTTTTCTTGCCCGTTCCATCTCCCGTGCAGGCACGTTCTTTCCCAGAATCAGTACGTCGTAATTCTCGTAATGATCCCAGTCGTTCAAAACCGCATCAAAACCGAGTTCGGAAAACCAGTGCTGAAGGTTGTAAATATGAATCCTCGTAGATCCGGTTTCGAGGTTTCCCGTATCGTTCCAGACTGTTTTCACAGGTTAGTCCAACTGCTTTCCATCAATCCCACCTGAATGTCCATCATATGCCTTCGCCCTCCAATTCATTGAAGATCATAGACACCCAAAAGGTATCTTCCCATAAACATGATTACTTCCGGTATTCCCAGTATTACCTTTTTAATGGACCGGTATTTGGAAACGCCCCACTGGCGTTCATTATGGCGTACAAAAACTTCCCCGATACGTTTGGCCCCCCTGCGCATGGCGATCAGGGATAGGTACCGGTGATCGTTTCTTCGATATGGAATATTCTTCACCAAATCCGCCCTGAACGCCACATAGCTTCCAGAGTTCGAATGCAGCGGCGAATTGAAAAGCAGCAGAACCAGAAGGTCATAAACCATGGATGCGGCCCGGAGTAATCGCGGGTGCTTCCGAGCTTCCCGTAACCCCATGATCAATTCATAACCGTCCGCGATTTTTTCCATGAATCGGGGCAGATCCCGCGGATCGTCCTGAAGATCGGCATCCATCCGAAGGATGTAATCACCTTGAGCCTGTTCAAAAGCCGCCCGGTAACAGCCGGTTTGCCCCCCACGTGTCTTTAGCCTAATCAGTCGTATCTCCGGGTGATACGCCCTGAAGGATTCCACGACGGTCGCACCACCGTCACTCGAGGCATCATCCACAAGGATCACCTCGACGGAGTTCTCCAGGGACCGAATGACTTCCATAAGTCGTGGAATCAGCTCTTTAAGTGATGCTTCTTCCTGGTGAAACGGGATGACAATGGATATATTTTTCGGTTTCATTTTAAAATACGATAAACGCTGAATTCTTCATTGGCTTCATATTGTCGTATAATGTCTTTCGCCAGTCGGCGATATTCTTCCAAATGCTTCTTTGGCGTCGCCTTATTGATTTTGGTCGAAATTTTTCGCAGCCAGTCGTCCTCAATACCGACTCCCAGCCAAGTTAAAATTTTTTTCAATTCTATTTCCGGGCTGTTCAATAATTTCTCATAGTAAATGCAGAGAAAAGGATTCGTTGCCTTTTTTCCAAAGACATAGGCAACATGCGTTTTTATAACAATTTCCGAGCATGCCTTTTGAAAAGGTGTTATTCTGTGTGATCGCATATAAGATACGGCTGCATCTATGGGATTTCGGATTATTTGAAGTAATACGGCTTCCGGATGATCTTCTAAAAATTTTCGGGTTTTTTCGGGCTGGTCAATAGATGCCTGGGTAAACCCACCGGCTTTTTTATCTCCGATTATTCTGATATCCTTTTTTTTAAAATCTGCATCGCCGATAAGATCGTTCATCGGTATCCATTTTTTCTGATATCGATCAAGATTTTTTCCGAAATAATCATCATTTTCAAGCCCTGTGTTGAATTGGCCGAATGCTTTATCTTCTGCATTTTTCAGGGCTGTTTGATAAGGTATATCGTTCATTACGACATTGGTAACCAAGCGCGATTCATGGGCTACCAGGCATTCGGGGTGATAATTTAATATCTGTCCTATCAAGGACGATCCGGTTCTCGGACTTCCGATGAACAACAATAATTTTTCCAGTCTTCTTTCTTTTGAAAAAGGCACAACGACAAGTTCCGTTTGGTGTTGTTTCAGTGGAAATGTTTGTGAAAGGTATAGAATGATCGTTTCACCAAAAAACCGATCCGTTCGTACAACCGGATCGACGGGTGATTGTGGGCCTGGGTACCAACCTTGGCCATCCGGCAGCCGTTCTCCCGGCAAAAGGCCAAGAATCGGCAGGTCAAATCCCATCCGATCCTCTTTGACCTGAAATCCGGATGAACGGCGATCAAATCGAGGATACCCATTTTCAGATCCTCACAGTCTTTCAGCATGCAGGCCGAGAACCCCACCAAACAATCGGATGAACGTGCAACAAACACTTCGTCCGCTCTGCCGTTGCAGGCGTTCTTTACCCATTCGGCGCGGGATTTGTCCGAATCCGCTATCGGAATTCGTGGGTCCATATGGAAGCGGCTGTAACGAAAGGATGTTGCTGCAAGTTCTTCCATAAAGGGAACCTCGCTTAGCATGAAGCGCCCTATCCGGTTCATACCACTTTCAGCGGGGATATCCACCAGATCATGTTTGAACTCCAGGTAACACTCCATCAACCTGTATCCGTTTTCCTCAAGACATTCAATTGCTTTTGAATTCAGACTGGAAACCCGCGCCGAAACAAGACTCTTTTTCCCACGGCACTCGGCATCAACCCGCTTCAATGCTTCGAGCCAATCGCTTTCGTTCTGCGACACAGGTTTTTCTTCGAAACTAAGAGAATAGACATCAACCTTGAAAATAGCCGTTTCCCATGGCCTTTCCTGAAGTCGAAGCCCTTTTCCCCGAAGCACATGCTTACAGTTATTAAAATCCATGCGAAACGTGTCCACCGGAACTATCTCTCGAAACAAGCAGAATTTGATAGGGTGCATTCGTCGGCAAAGGCATACACAGCCCGGTTCGGGCCTCTATACCCCATCAAATGGACTTATTAAACAACGGGTGGTTTTCCCGGATGAATTCAACGTATTCCTTCACCCCTTCCGGCAATCCGTATCTGGGGGAAAAACCGATCAGCGATCTGGCCTTTTTAATGGAAAGTGTGCCCCTACGGGGTCTAAAGTTGTCCCGTTCTGTTATTTCATACTGGAGGCTTCCGAAATGGTTCTTCAAACACATCACGAAATCCAGCAGTCTCTGCGCCTCGCCATAGGTAATATTGAATGTCTCGCCGACGGCCTTCGGATGAATAGCCGCCCGTACAAACCCTTCGGCCACATCTTTGACATAGGTAAAATCCAGTTTCTCATCAGCACCGTTCACCTGGATCTTTTCCCCCTTGAAAGCTTTTTCGATGAATATCTGACTCACCCTCCGGTTCATATCCGT
This sequence comes from Desulfosarcina ovata subsp. ovata, assembly GCF_009689005.1. Lineage (NCBI taxonomy): Bacteria > Pseudomonadati > Thermodesulfobacteriota > Desulfobacteria > Desulfobacterales > Desulfosarcinaceae > Desulfosarcina > Desulfosarcina ovata. The sequence continues at coordinate 1,688,575 of NZ_AP021879.1, forward strand.
TGGCCCGTATACGGCAGAAGGCCTTATGATAGTATAGGGGATCCCGTAATAACGACCCAGACCCTGAGTGACAATTTCTCCTGCGAGCTTCATGGTGCCGTAGATTTCTCTGGGTCGGGTCGGGTGTTCCTCCGTCGCCGATTCGCTGATAAAATCGCCGTAAACCATACTGGAAGAGGTATATACAAACCGTTCTGGCCGATACCCGTCCATTTGCCCGATCACTTCCAGCATATTCGCCGTGGATTCGACAGTTCCTTCCCTTGCCTCCTCGGCGTTCAGATTGTCGAGTTTGGCCAATGGAAGTGCCGCCAGATGAATGATATAAAGCGGGCGATAACGGTTGAGAATACGGCTCAGAACGCTGTAGTACTTCGCCTCTCCCCGTTCTACAACAATCCGGTCTTGAATCCCAAGGACACGAAGCTTTCGGTAATCCGTGTATTCTGGACGCGTCGGATTCACGTATTTTCCGTAATGATCCAGGCACACAACCGTATCCACTATATCTTCTTCCAGAAGTTTTCTTGCGATAAAGGATCCGATAAACCCCAAGCCCCCAGTGATAAGCGCATATTTCAACGTCCTTACTCCTCCGATGATTTCGTTTGATACACCGTCATCCCTTCAACCGTCGCAGATTTTTCGTAAAGCCATCCCAGACGTTTGGCCGGAAAGGCGATACCGTCCAGAATATCCGATTCGATAATAAACTTCGGTTTTTCTGCCGTCACATGACGAAGGGCATGGGATTCCTTATCTTTCCGATCGCTCCAGTAGACCAGATGGTTATGTGAATAATAGGTACTTGCCGTGTGCTTCAATCCAGACAAAAGCAATAGGGCGACGTTGCTCCCCCATAAATAAACACACTCTTCGGACCCGATATGGTTCCTGAGCCATGCAACCTGACGGTCTCTTCTTTCAAGATAATCCCGCCACGAAGTGATCCCCATTATGAGGGAGCGGCATCGAATGTCGATCTCGATCGGTGAAAAGGCCAAAACGTGCCTTCGGTGGTGAGCCCCAAAAACAGCCAGAAGCAATCCCATCCCCACGAAAAACGGTATGCAGGTGAGCCATTGGCTCTGAAACGCAATAAATAGACCCAGAACCAACGGCGGATACCAGAAATACAGAAGATACATTCGTTGAGCTAAGAAAATAGCCCATGTGATCAGCAAGAAAATCCGCCATGGCCAAGTGGCAAAAAGCAAATTCCCCAGTGCCAGGACAACTATCAATACACAGAAAAACGGATTAGCTTTGATAAAAGCAACGTTTTTGGAGTGCAGCCACTTTCTTGTTTTCATGTAACTTCTGGAAGAGGCACCACTGGTGTTTATGATTCGTAAAACAAATAGCAGCAACACCGTGCCGCCACTGACTCCCCATAACCAATTTTCCATAAGTTCTTCGCGATGAAACATCGCGACGGGGATGAAATAAAGGACATTCAGAATTTTGAACCCCGCCGCCAAACCGGCAAGGAGAACAATCTGAATAACCCAGGCGGCTTCGAAACCGGTAATACGGGGGATCAGAAACAACACCATTATCCAGACCACGCTGTGAAACTCGGTGGCGGAGGTAGCGTAATTGACCCAGAGGGAATTGATCAACAGCACGCCCAGGAAGTAGAAAGGCACTTCATTGATTACGATATTCTGACTCGAAACGACCCATAGAGCAATCAGAAGAATAGCGGAAACACTGTTGAAGAAACGGAATCGATGGGGTCGACCGTCGAGCCACTTATAAAAAAAAGCATAGACACGAGGCAGGATATATTTGATCCCCGGGCCATAGGAACTAACGAACGGAACCTTCCGATTCCTTAAAAAAGCGAAGTAAAGGTGGTTAGCCGTATCATAATCGACAGGCGCGCGAAAAACTTTTCGTTTCAGAGAGATATCAAGGCAGATAAGTGCCATGAACAGCAAAACGTACGCCTCCCACCGGCCCGGGAAATCAGGATACATCACTTTTCCAATTTTTGTTAATGATCGCCGTTATATAATCGATGTCTTCGAATGAAAGTCCGGGATACATAGGCAACGTCACAAGGCTTTTAGAAAGTATTTCAGTGTTCGGAAGTGCGGGAGTATCCGGAAATCGCTCCCTGTAATAGTCTTGCAAGTGAACGGGGGGTATGAAGTGAACACTTGCTTCGATGCTGTTTTCCCGCAACAGTTCGACCAGCGAATCACGTCGATGTGGAGAAACCTGCACCGTGTACATTTGATACACATGGGTAGCATTCTTCAGAACTGCCGGGGATTTGATTCCTTGATCTATACTCCGAAGAGATTTGTTGTAATATTCGGCGAGTTTGATCCTTCGTCGGTTCATTTCCGGAAGTTTTAAAAACTGCTGATATCCGATAGCAGCGGCGATATGCGACATTCTGTAGTTTCGTCCTGGAATGACGGCAGAACGATGCCACGCCGGCGATTCCGATGCTTTAAGGCCTGACTTCGACGGCATGCCGTGAGCAATCATGGCGCGCGCACGCTCTGCAGCGGTCGCATCGTTCATGGTCAGCATTCCGCCCTCACCTGTGGTCATATTCTTGGTGGGGAAAAAGGAAAAACATCCGATACCAAAACCGCCAGCCTGTTTTCCCTCCCAAGTAGCCCCTAAAGTCTCGGCGCTATCTTCTATCAACAAGAGCCGATGTTTTTGGCACAATCGGACAATATCCCTCATGGCGCACGGCTGTCCGCCGTAATGGACTACCATCACCGCCTCGGTCCGAGTTGTCAGGCGGGATTCAATATGACTCGCTGTCACGTTCCGTGTCTCTTCATCCACGTCGCAAAAGACCGGAGTTGCACCGGCGTTGACGACCGCATTGGCAGAAGCAGTGAAGGTAAAGGCCGGTACCACCACCTCCCCCCGGATATTGTGTACGGCCAGCGCGATTTCAAGAGCCGATGCACATGAATTCATCCCAACAGCGAACCGTGTTCCCACCATTTCTGCAATCGCTTTTTCAAACTTCTGATTATAATGGCCATGGGCCAGCCGACCCGACAGGATCACTTCGGTTACCGCATCGACTTCTTCCTTCCCCATAAAGGGAAGCGCCAGCGGTATATTTTTATGATCGATAACCACGTTATGCTCCCTTTTCAAATTGTATTGACGCTTCCCGGAATTCCGAATTCCGCATAATTATAAAATTTTACCTTATTGAGCGAAGTTAAACTGAAGAGAACCAACAGCACCTGTAACCATATATTCTGCAAAATATAGTGTTCGGCCATCCTGACAGCAGGCAATGGAAAAAACCTTATCTGCATGATAAGGTAATCCGAACATTCTACAGAGGTGTGCCGCCAGGTTAAGCGATATACATGGCCGGAGAGACTCGTCCAACACGTGTAGAAAGGTCTCAGTGACGATCACCCAGTATCCCTGAACCGTCGTTACAAATCGCGGAGCGGATACATACTCATCCGGCAGTTCTATGGCCGTCACATCGTCCCTTGCCACATCCCAGCACCAAAGATCGGATAGTGTATTTCGCGTGTGCCCAAGGAATCTTTCATATTTCCGTCTCGTGTTCCGTGGATGCGCGCACATCACAACCCGCTTGGTCTCGCCAAAAGCCTCCACCCGGAGCGGGGATAGCATTCCTTCCGGAGGCTCCATTCGCAATAATATGCTGCCGTTGGGAAGAAATTCGGTCACCCCACCGGAAAAGCGCGAAACAAGCCAGACTCGACTATTCGAGGAACAGACATAGAATGGACCTGCCATTGCAGGTTCCATCGTTTCTGAAAAGACGCGACGCGTACTGTGGAAGATGTCATAGGCCATGAGACGTATCGCGTTGTCAGCACAAAACTCCGGAAAGATCAGCTCCCGACTGTTCGGATGTCGCGCGATTGAAAACATTGGACTCACCCCACCGGGAAGGGGCCTTAAATCCACCGGACGATCCAGCTTGACTGGCAATAGTTCTCCGCATGGCGAAACTTGATCCAAGGCGACATCCAGTAACAATCCCCGATTGTTTTTACGGCGGGTAGCGATCAAAAGCCCCTCTCCAAACGGAACAAGGCTGCATACTCCCCGTTCCAGAGGTAGCCTCCACACCGGACCAATCTCCAACATAATGCCGGATGCCGGCATAAACCCGTGACGTTTACCCGCATCCAGCAGTGGTTCTGCCAGCGGCGAAAAGCGCATAGCCGATTGCCAGTGAGGCTCGGCGCCAGACGGTTCCAAAGTCTCCAGGGCGCGCAGGGCTTTTTTTATCAGGCAATCTGAGCGGAGTTCCCTGGTCTGGGCCAAAAGCCTCCGGATCGCGACTTGGAAATGGATACCTTTTCCCACCGTTAGTATAAGTCCCCATGGCGGTGTGGGTCTCTTTTCTCCGTCGATCGATGGAAAGGGTTTGGGACCCAAAGCCATCCTAACCGGACGCCATAGCAACTCCGAACGATAATTCAGCGCATGCATCCGCGGCATGATTCCATCCAGCACATCCAGAATTGCCAAAGCTCGCTCGATGTCATTTTTTTCGAACGCACGCTTCGCGTCTGAAAGTATCAACTGTCCATCCGTCAGGGCCTGTTCGAGAATCAGATGCACGGGAGACCTCCCAATTGTACCAACTCTTCTTCAAGGATGATCCCCGCCACTTCGCCGGACGACAAGCGCGTTTCCACGTGTATAAAATCGGAGTGGGTTCCGATGGCTAAAACCGGTGCTGGTATACAGAAATCCGGGAACATCTGTCTACCGGCAAGCACTTCCTTCGTCTCTCTGCTGACACGTTTCTGCCGGTCACAGTCGTATTCCCAAAGGCCGCTTTCCAACAACAACGGTTCAATAATGTCCGCCGACCCGCCGTTTTCCACCGGATGTAACACCGTTACGACCTGAGGTTCCTTCGTTATTTCTTGCATAGGGAAGGGCCCGACAAAGGAGTGACCGAACAGGGTACACCGCTGCATCTGAAAACTACCCATTCTCCAAAACATACCACGTGTCCAACAGGCGATATCGCATTCCATAGCCTGGAGAGGCCGCATGTGGACTGTGGCACCGGGGCAAAGCAGCGTTTCCGCAAGAAATAAAGTCTTTCCATGGGGGCTTTTTACTGCAAAGCAGTCAAGGTCAGTAACACCGGGTGTCACTGCTAATCCGCATAAATCCGGTAGCTGCATCTGACGGTCTGGAAATGGGAGAAGCCTAGCCGCCTTTGTGGGCTCCACCCATTCGAGAAGGATTCCGTCGTCAGGAAGAGGGCCTTCTACATACTTCAATTCAACTGAGGATCCTGACACATTCAAGGGGGGAAGATGAAACAGGGCGCCTGGGGAACACTTACCGTATCCGAACTCACACCATGGGAAATTAAAAGGTCGGCTTTGCCAGAAATCTTTCCCCGCCTTATCTTTGCCAGCATTGCACATTAAGGTGACTGTCGCAAGCAAATGATATGCGTCAAACTGCGCGGGGTTGTCTCTCGTCGGCGCTAGGCCGATCAGAAGGGGAAGGCCGCAATCGGCATGCCTTGTGCGGGCGATGTCAAGGATCTTAGAGGAGGAAGGAACCTTTCTACCGTCTAACACCATTACGTTCTCTCCGGTATCAATAATGCCCTGCCCCACCAGATATGCCATAATCGCTGTTGTAAACGGGGGAAGCAGGTCTTCTTGGGGAGATCGGTTCAAGGTTTTCTTATCCATTGTCACTGTCAGCGCCCCCTTGCATGGCAAAAAGGCGTCAGCATCATCTCCGACTACAACCACATCCCAGTCCAAGGCCAAACGTTTCAAAAGGCTTAAAAGGTCATCCTTTTGGCGCCTCTGCGTTGTGAATGCTGGAATCACTAGGCGCATCATTTCGCTGCCTCCTGCGGCATTTTTTCCAACAGCCGGCGAGCGAGCCGTAAGTCTTCGGGAGTGTCGATGTCTATAAGGTGCAATGGACTGTCCACCTTATACAAATAGACAGGATGACGGCAAAAAGAGGCATGGCGGTTGAAGGCCATGACGAGGCCGTAAAAACGGTAAAACGTTGATGTTCGGCCAGTCGGGCGATTCATCGGTGCATGAGCGCAAACCCTTCCATCGGCATCCATCTGCAACAACCCGATGCGGTTAACAACAATAGGCCGCACTGTTAAAGCCCTGCGATACCCTTTTTCAACCTTCTCAATAACATGACGCACCATCTCTTGGGAACGAAAAGGGCTCGTGGGATACATCTCAACCAAAATATCCGGTGAGTAGTTTTCTACGTCCTCAAGAGTCCGAAGCGTATGTTCCAATACATGATCCAGCAATGTCGAATCTGTGGCCAGTTTAGGCGGCCGTAGAAACGGCACATCCGCCCCGTAGGCTTTCGAAACATCAGCTATTTCCTGATCATCGGTAGAAACCATTACCCGGGTAATGTTGGGGCAGGAAAGCGCCGCTTCAATGGACCAGGCGATAAGAGGCTTTCCGCCAAGATCAAGAATATTTTTTCTTGGCAATCCCTTTGAGCCTCCCCGTGCAGGGATGATAGCAAGGGTTTCAAAGGTCTTCATGTTCGGATTTTCATGATCCATCATTCACCCGAAACAGTTGTTGTTTGCGATATGATATTTGTCATCAATTGGTGGCCGTCTCCAACTTGTCCGGTCGAACAAAAGGATCCCCCAGGGTTACCCGCTCTGAAGGAGTCATTTGCAAATACCGACGACGGGCAACAGGAGAAATAATGCTGCCATCCCTGTATTTTCCAGCAGAGTATGGGATATTTCCGTAGGGATAAAGGATCGTTTTGGCCGCCACCGTCCCCCTGTATCCTGCAAGCAGACTACCGAGCTCGGAGTTTGGAGGCACATTAGCATGGCGTTCCGTAAAATATGACAACCGATGTGGATCCTCCAGGTCGTATCCGCTGAAATGAAAAAAGAGCAGCGGTCCGTCATCAGTCATCCATTGTTTCTCCCGACACCATAATTTTCGCTGCCCGATATTCCAGTACGCCATGTTCCAAGCGTCACTTCGCACAATTTTGGTATCATCCACAAATGAAGGTCCGGCAGAAGCCCACAGCTGATCGACGAAATACGAATAATCGGGTTCCATAATACAGCCTTCCACCAGCTTATCCGCCCACCAGTGCAGAAATTCGGTCGCCTGGAGGGTGGGGCGAATGGCTATGAAGCCTAAGTTAAACTGGCCGGCATGGATGCACAGTCGAACCGGCGGGAAGAAACCATCTTCTTTCCGCGGTTTAGTGATATGAGGCGTAAGCAAAAGATCATGCAGTGCCGTCATTTCTTCAAGTTCAATCGTATCTGAAAAGATCTCGATATCCGGATCGAAGTAGATGACAGCATCGTATCCAAGTTGCATGAGTTTTAGAATTGCGAATGGCTTTAGCGCCGTATTAAATTCGGTAATATTGTAGTAAAAACTCATATCAAACAGGGTTGGGATCTCAAGGCTTGAAGCACGGTGCAATGTAATACCATCGATGGGGGTAACCCTGTTGCATGTCTCATCGTTTTCCGCCAGCACCATATGCAAATCGCACTTCGAACCATTTTTCCGGATGGAATCGAGCAGCACCATGGCCCGGGGGATGTAATTTGCGCTATTGATGGTCATGTAGGCAATCTTCATGGACACTCCGCTTTGTGAAAAGTATCAGCGGCAATAGACACGACGCATTGGGCAAACAAGTCAACATATCTTTCCTCACTGAAACTGGACCGGATCCTCCTCATACCGCGTTCGCCCATCAGCTGCCGCCTTTTAGGATCATTAGCCAACGAGACCAGACATTCACTCATGGCTCGGGTATCACCAATCGGGAACAGATAACCGGTTTTGCCATCCTCTATCAGTTCCTCCACACCTCCGCTTGCCATCGCTACAATTGGAAGCCCAAGATGCATTGCCTCCTGTACAACCAACGGGAAAGCTTCTGACCTGGATAGTACAACTACAATATCAGCTCCTTGCATAAGATGTTGTACATCGTCTCGATGGCCAAGGATGGCGAATTTGTTTTCCAAATTATATTCCTTAATTGAACGGCGAAAGGCAGTTTCAGCCCCTCCATCCCCTCCAATCACAGCGAAACGGATCTCAGATGCATCGTGGATGACATGGCGAGCGCAATCCACAAGTGTCATGACGCCTTTGTGCTCATTCAGAACTCCGACAAAGCATACAATGACATTCTCAGTGCTAAAACCTGTGATAATGGTAAGGTCGGTTCGCGCTTCAATCGGATCCCCCCTATCTTTAAAGCGAATTCCCGTGTGAATGACCTCAAGTCTACATGTTTCAGCAACATGCGGAGCAAACTGGCAGATATCCATTTGTACCGCCTTGGAAACACAAACCATGGCATTGGATAATTCCGCCATCTGAGTCCAAACATCCGACAGGGACAACGGAGTACGTAGCGCCGTGTATCTGCTCAGGATTTCGTGGATATACCACAGGTGAGGTAGGCCGACCTGCCGTGCGGCATCCGCTGCATCGCGAATAACACTTGTGTTGCTCACAACAACTTCGGCTCCACATTCGCACATCAGAAGCGCTAATTTCTCAACCCGTTCGCTCCGTCCGAACGGATAGTCCCTAAGTTGGTCTGGGTTACCGATCCACCACCGCAATGGTGACCGAAGGACCGTCACGCCTTCCTGACGCAGTTTGTCTTCCATGGGACCGCCTTCTTCCGGGATTACCACGATCGGATCAACCAGGCCAGAAGCATGAAGGTGGGTCACAAGACCGATGAGCAGATTTTCAGCCCCATAGCCCGTATTGGCAGTATGGGAGGCAAAAATCGTCCGGACGGGCGCATGTGAGGAAGCTAAGCGCATTTTTACTTTTATTGAACCTTTTTCAGTCGATTGTTTTCTCAATTGCAGGCCGGACGGGTTCTGGCCCGAAAAATTAAATCCGGAAGAATGAGATTGTGAAAGCACCGGTCTTTTTCTTCCACATAAAGCGCCGGCTGTCGCCGGATAGAATGAGGGTTTTCTGTCAGCTCTTCATAAGCACGCTCGAAATATCGGATCAGCTTCTCTTCATTCCAAAAGGAGAGAAGCCATCGGTAACCGGCCTGACCGATTGTTTCGCACGCGTCCGGGTTCTCAAGCAAATACAAGAGAACCGTTTCGGCATCCTCCAAACGTACGTTCACAAATGGACAATGCTCAGATCCGGAAAAATATCGAAGCAGATATTGACACCGTTCATCGAGAAAACTCAGTACAGGTTTCCCCTGGGCCAGGCCTTCCAGTCCGGTCAGGTGATAGCTCCCGGTGACCAAATCATCGATAACAATCCGGGCCCGCTGCTTGGCTCTCAAGACCTCGTCTAAAGGCCGCCCCGACATGATCTTGAAGGTGCATCCGGTACGCTCTGCTACCCGGTGGATAAGCCTGGTCACTTCCGGTGCCGCTTTGGTATCCCATCTGCGCTCGAAAGCCCCGACGCTTTTTGTCGGACTGAAAAAAAGGTCGAATTCGGTTTCCTGATCTGGAATGGGGGAATACAACGGATCGGAGTGCGGCACCATATTGGGCACCACATGGGATCTGGCGAAAAACCGCTCCGGATATTGAGCGATCACCAGGGACGGCAGTGTGCATGCGAGTAGTTTTTCCTCGGAAATGCCCATCTGCTCAGCAATCCAATCTGGGGTCGAATGATAATGTCGGACAATCCGTTTGCCGGCTTTAAGCAATTCTCCAAAATCAATAGGAGCAAACTGATGCGAGTCGTAGTCGAGATAATTATGCAAATGAAGGATATCTGCTTCATTTGCCAAACGATTAGCTTCATCCGGCGTTTCATCAAATACCACGTCATGGTCATAGAGTCCAAACCGCTCCAGGTCCACCAACCTGGCTTCGACATCTGTCAGGCGATTTAAGGCCTGGACGAGCCGGATAGGGGCACCGGCCAAAGGCGTTACGGAAAAATGAACGACTTTTGGCTTTATAGCTGACATAAACTTCGAATTATTCGGTTTCTTGTTTGATCTTCACACCGATACTGGAAGTTACCGTAAACGATGGAGCGAAGCAGATATGCCGCCTGGACTTTTTCATCCTGATGCAAAATCGGTCTTATTTTTTCAGACACAGCATTAATTGTGAACTTTTTCTTCTTCATTATAATACGTTCCGGTCTTTATCACCCTTCACCCATCACCTCTGCCCTATTCCCCCATTACCCGCCTTATCTAACAGGGCATTTTTTACATTGCCGTATTTCTTTTTCCGTATTTACCGTTTCCCTTATTTTGGTTGCCAACGGACCGAACCAGCAGTCATCGAAACTCTTCTCATTCAGATTGCCAAGAGATGGACTTCCGAAACAGCATAGGGAAACGTTTCCATTCACATCCACAAAACATGTATTCCAAGGCCGTCTGCATTCATCTCCGCCCCTTCTTTCCGGTTCAATTATTTTCATATGCCTCTTTGCTTTTAAAATAGAGACTTTTGCCTCTTCTTTGCATATTTCTTCAGAGCTTTTAATGGCCGGGTTATTATACACGGGATAGAATGTATTGATACAATCAACACCATTCGAAGCCGCCCAGGCGGCAAGTGTTGGCAACGTATCAACAGTAGATTTTGTCAGCAAAAAATTGATTTCTATGTGTGGAGTCAAATTGCCTGTTTCAGTTTTGCAGGATTGAACCCGTTCGATCCCTCTCAACACTTTCTCCAGCGAAAAGCCCCTCATCTCTCTGTAAGCATCTTCTGTTCCACCGTCAACGCTCACAATAAGCCGGTCTACGTTTCTCACAATATTTACCGCTTGTTCAGGAGTAATCAGCGTGCCGTTTGTAATAATTTTGAATTTGCATCGGTCACTGAAAGGCAAATCGTATAACTTCTTCAGATCATACAGAAGTGGTTCACCACCGATGGGATGAAACCAGTCGAGATGGAAATATACATGGCGCATTTTATCCAGGATAGACGGATTTAAATCCGATCGATATTCCGATTGAAAGCAAAGTTTACATCGAAGATTACACCGGCTGGTAACCATAACGGTGAGTTGTTTCGGATAATCAACCTTTGTCATTACCTATTGTCGCCCCCCCCCCCCTTGCCTGTTATTAATATAGCTCCGCTTCCTCGATTACAATGCATCAAGGGAATAATGCGGCAGAATTCTATACTCAATAAAATAGATAGGATATTCTTGGAATACGTTAGACGGCCTTACAGTTCCTGAGCTTAGCCGAAGCCCTACGTTCACTCTCGTAAATCTGTTTGACACCATCACCCATGGCCTTTTCAATGATACGAATGTCTCTGACCATCTGCCTTAACTGTGGCGGATCCAGGGAAATCGAGTGGTCGCTGCCCCACATGGATCGATCCAGCGTAATATGGCGCTCAATAATAACAGCGCCCAAGGCAACGGCTGCCAGTGTAACGGCGAAACCAATTTCATGGCCGGAGTAGCCGATGGGACATCTGAACTCTCGCCTAAAGGCATCGATCACACGCAGATTAATCTCTCCCGGATTAAACTGATAACTGCTGGTAGTATGCAAAATGAGTAGTTTTTCTTCTTCGAAAAAACCGACAGCACGTCTGATTTGTGACATCGATGACATTCCGGTTGAAAGCACAACCGGTTTGTTTTTCTTTTTCAAGTAATAAAGCAAAGCCTCATCGGTCAGGCAGGCCGAGGCGACCTTATAGGCAGGCAAAGAATATGCATCCATGAAATCAATAGATTCAATATCCCAACAGGAAGCGAGCCATGGGATTTTCTTTTTTTTGCAGTATCGATCAATCTCACCATATTCCACTCGGCCGAATTCAACCCGGTGCCGATAGTCGATGTAGCTCATCACACCCCATGGTGTCTCACGTTGCAGGCATTTTTGCTGCGGTGGAACACAAACATCCGGTGATCGTTTTTGAAACTTTACCGCATCGCAACCTGCAGACACGGCAATATCGATCAGTTGCCTTGCAATATCCAAGTCACCATTATGATTAATCCCGATCTCAGCAACAATGAAAGTGGGCTGATCATTACCGATGATTCGGCTTCCTATTTTTATGTAATTTGTTTCAGGCATAATCGTCCGGATCATATAAACTGCTGTTAATTCAGTGTACGGCCAATTTTTATCAACGTGATCGATAAAGGTAGCAGGGCAACTTCAGAATTAATCAGTACCAGCGCCTAAGTTTTGAGATGATCCCCTTTTCTCTCTCCCACCATATATTGGTCTCATGCCTCCAAAACCACGGGATGCTCAGATAATCGTTTGATTTTGACTTTACTTGGAACAAGCGTCTTAACGGAAGTATAGATCTCTTCCTGCTTTCCGAAAGAGGTAATTACCACTGCATCCGGATGCATCCACTGCAGGGTATCAGGGGCCTGAATAACCAACCCATTGAATAGTTTGCCTTGTTTTTTTTCGTCACTGTCGACAACCGCATCAACCACCAGGGGCGTCTGCTTTATGGCCGCATAAACCACCTCTGCTGTTTCCGCAACGCCGAAAAGCACGACTGAACGGACCCCTTCCATGAAAAATCCCATTAAAATTTCAGATATCTCAGTCTTTACCGCACCATAAAGTCTTACAATTTCGGCTGAGTAGGCCAAAAAAGCTTCTCTAAGTGACTTGTGCCCTGCATCCGTCAGATGATAGGTCTGATTCCGGTTGGTGGTTCCTTCAACGCGGATCAACCGTTCCTCATGCAGGCGTTTGATATAATTGTTCACCATGGAACTGCTCAGGTGTGTCTGCCGGGCTATCGCGTGTTGACTCTTATTTGGGGATCCATTGATTGCCAACATTACCGATAAACGCCTAAACAGTTTTGTTGGAGATAGGAACCGTGAATCAAATGGGGAGATCATTATCCCTCGCAAAATGGCCGCATGAACGGCCGGTCATTCATCCGTTCAATAAATGGACGATTATCAAATTTGTTACCTGTCCGTCAATCTTTTTAACTCAGTAACGACTATTTTTACTATAGATTCCCAATTGTCCGGAGTCTGTTGCCGGAAAAGTCGCATCGTCGGATACCAGGGAGAATCGTGTTGTTCCATCATCCATTTCCAATCCGCGGCGTATGGCAAAATCACCCAAACCGGCTTTCCCATGGCGCCCGCAAGGTGGGCTACCGACGTATCGACGCTGATGACAAGATCAAGGCAATCGATAACAGCGGCGGTATCAGCAAAAGATTGAAAATCCGGTCCCAGGTTAATAAAGCCTGTCGGCAAATGATCCGCCTGAACGGCATCGTCGCCTTTCTGCAACCCGAAAAGTCGCACGTCCTTAAGGTTGCAAAGTGGCAGCAGCCTCTCCGCCGGACAGGATCGATTGTTCGCATTGGTTGATTTGGCAGCCCAAACCAGACCTACTTTTAGCTCAGGCCCTTTTGCTCGATCCACCCAGTCTCTTCGTTTATCATCAGACGCGTACAAATAGGGCACGGTTACGGGAATGGTTTCAAGGGTGGTCTCAAACACCCTAGCCAAACTCATCAGTGGAATATACCAGTCATACTCGATATCTGGAGGTGATTCGAACGACATGCTCACCAACGAATCCACGCCGTCAACCGACTTCATCAAATCGAAAAGTTCGGATCTGACCTCAAAGATTACTTTTCCTCCCAGCGACTTGACTTGCTTCAGATACCTTGCGAACCAGATGGTATCACCAAACCCCTGTTCGCTGTGAACGAGAAGTGTTTTCCCGGAAAATGCTCGTCCATCCCATCGACGGCCTTTCAAACAGTGAGGGTAGACCCGCTTCCAGATATCCCTCTTAAAGCGCCACTCGTATGCGTCCCATCCCTCTTTAAACCTGCCGAGCGATAACAATGAAAGTGACCGGTTGAGCTGGGCATCAAAATGGTGAGGATCCAACATGATCGCCTTTTCATAATAACGAATAGCTTCCATGGGACGATTTTGATCCTGATGGAATTGTCCCAGATTATGGTAGGCGTCGGCAATGGGTGGATGGTACTCGACCGCCTTGCGAAAATAGTGGGCGGATCTTTCTTCTCTTTGCTGGGATTGATAAACAAGGCCAATATTGTAGTTTACACTTGTATTATGCGGCGCGAGGGTTAACGCACGTTGATATTGATTGAGCGCAAGCTCGAAAAAGGACGCATCCCGATAGAGATTGCCCAAGTTGTTAAGTGCCTCTATCAGTTCGGGTGCCATCGAAATGGCTTTTTTAAAGCAGGCTTCGGCGGCATCACATTCATCCTGTTGTTGGTATGCCAAACCTAAATTATTGAACAACTGGGGAACTTGCGGGTTGATACGGATGGCTTTTTGATAACAAATGACGGCTTGACGACAGTCTCCCCGTTCGCGCAGCAAGTTACCCAGACTGCAAAGTGCTTCAATCATATTGGGTGCAAGCTCAAGGGCCTTTTGATAACAGTTCATTGCTTCCTGAGTTTTTCCTTCGGACTGTAACGTTTCCCCCAAGCTCACATAAAATACCGGGACATTGTTTTCTAACCCGATCGCTCGCTGGATCAGCGACCTCGCTTCTCCCAACGCTCCCTTCTCACGACAAACAAGCCCCATGAGATGAAGTGTATTGGCATGCTCGGGGAAGGCCTCCAAAATCAGCTGATACAGCTTTCCAGCCCCATCCAGGTCGCCATCATTGTGCATCTTGACGGCCGTTTTAAACATGGTATTCAGGCCACTGGTTTTTTGTTCTTTCGGACTCACGCCATTATCCCCGTATTTATGCTATTCATTTTTGTCTCATTCCGTCGAAAATATGACGTTGTTATCCAGTTAATTGACATTTATGCTGTTTAAGCCAATGTTTTCCTGTCGGTAGTGTGTTTCAGTTTCCAAGACGATGCCGTGATATTGCTCTCCCCATCATCGCGGTCTTTAAGGGTATTTCTTCATGTGGATTCATGTGTCCCAAGTATGCAATCTTTTGGCCTGAAGCTTGCAAACGATGTACCACAATTACATTGTAGTGACAGATTGATAGTCAATGCGTCCGTATGGTGATTTTCCGGTTGCTCACAAAACGCTATGGGTGTCGTAAATTGTTATTTTAACTATTCGTAACAACTCACGTTGAAGGGCAGAAATTATGCTTCCATTGCAGAAAGCGATTCCAGGAGTTGAGGACTACAGTAAAATGAAAATTTTGGGATCGGGGATGAGTATCAACAAGTATGGTTTGAAGGATATCTATGAATCCAATGCTTTTTATGTCGTCCTCAACAATTTCGATGTGGTCCAGGGTCTATACAAAATTACTGATTCACCGATATTATTTTTCGCACACGATTACCACAGCAATCGATTTGATCGGGTGATCGCCAAGAGTGATAAAAACAAATTGAAGGAATATTTATGGCAGAACAATGTCTATACTTTTCTCCATAAAAAAAACATCAACCAACAGAACAGCACATCAGAGATAAATTACCCTGCCGATCGGTTGTCGTGGATCAAAAATTTGAAATACTACATAAAATCACAAAGCAATATCGAGTATTTCGAGAAATCCACCGATTCCCTGTTGGGTTTTTCGTCAAGCCTGCACTCACCGTTATCCCTGCCCATTGGAAATGATTTCATTGCAGAGGTAAATCTTTATGGGATGGATCTTTATATATACCAAAACACACTAAAATTTGACAATTCAGAGGTAGGGGCGCATGCGGGCCTCATTTTCAATGCAAACCGAATCCTGCTTAAATATCTATCCGGAAAACGTCCGGATCTGAAGGTTGCTTTCTTTAATTAGTTTAATCATACTCAATTCACAGTCTTATTTTTTATAGTTTATGGGAATCAGAAAGGTTTAAAGCAACATGATATGTCATCACTACAAGTGCATTTTTATTCATGTTCCAAAAAATGCAGGTCAAAGTGTAGAACATATATTTATCAATCTATTAGGGCTTAAATGGAAAACTCGTGCTCCGCTTTTACTAAGATATAACGATATGCCGGAACTTGGACCACCTCGCCTTGCACACCTGATGGCGGATGAATATGTTCGATTTAAATATTTGACGCAAGAAATGTTTGATGATTACTTCAAGTTTGCTTTTGTCAGAAATCCATGGAGCAGAGTGGTTTCTTTTTACAATTATTTAGGATATAATAAAATATGTGATTTTAAAACTTTTTTAATGAAGGATTTTAAAAATAAAATATTTAAGGAAAAATATTGGTTTGTCCGGCCACAAAACGAATTTCTATTTTCTTCAGATGGAAGATGTTTAGTAAATTTTATAGGTAAGTTTGAAAACATACAGGAGGGGTTCAATTATGTTTGTGAACAAATCAAAATTCCTAAAACTCAGTTACTTCACATCAATACATCCTCTAATAATACTGATTGCTTTGATGGAAAAAAAGATAATGGGAAAAAATTAAAACTGGTTAGATACCAATCTTATTACGACAAAGAATCATTTGAATTTGTATTTTCTATATACAAAAAAGACATAAATATTTTTAACTATAATTTTTTGAATTAATAATGGCAAGATTAGAAAATAACGCAATTTCAGTTGTCACCAAAACTATGGAAATAATCCTATAAATTATCAATTATACTTATTAAATATCATTATTTTTTATCTTATCTAAACAGCAATACTGTAATAAATTTTTTGTGTCTAACCCTATTCTGATTCTTTCAAATGCCGTAATAAAAACTTCCCCTTTATAAGAAAGCAATGCTTGGTAAGTACTGTTATAGTATTGGAACATTCGTTGAGCTGATGCGTTTGTTTTATTCATATTGCTCTGAACAGCATCAACGACATTTCGCATGACAAAAACGGTCCGAACCCGATTCATACCAACTATTTCCGAAAGCGTATTCAAGCAATAGACACTCTTTGGATATTTAAGGATTATAGGAGTGTTTAAGCTCTGCTTATTAATATAATTAATAAACTTTTCGACACTGTTCGATGGTGCTTTGAGTGCTGGAATCTTAATTAACTCAATACAACAATTCTTAAAATAGGTATTTTCATATTTGATATATGGGGTCGGTTCATTTTTGCTAATGTCGTACTCTCCTGGGTATGCTCCATTATCCACAAGGAATTTAGCGATACAGGATGTTCCGGAGTGATTCATTCCACAAACAATGATTATCGGTGCTTTTTTCATTAATCTCCCTTTGGTATTCTTAGGCTGTCTCTGATCGCATTTTGATTCAGCATACAATATGAATTTATTCCTCAACGAAACTATTATTTTATAGTCATTATGTTTACCAGCATTTTGCAACCATCTTTTCAAGCGTTTCTTCTAGTTCCTTCACATTTGAAATGTTTTCAAACAAAATAGATGACTTCGATTCAATCTCTCTGCATATTGAATCTTTCCATGATAAATCGTTCGCCATTCGTATTGCCAACTCAACATATTGGTTCATATCGCTGGCAACGCACGTCATGATGTTCATCTGTTTGTAAAAACCGTACGTCAGCCTGCCGGGAAGCATCGGACTGGGCCAGGTAACAACGGGCACCCCCATGGCAAAGCACTCAAGGCTGGTATTCCCGCCGCTGAAATAAATCGAATCAATCACCGCGTCAGCCATTAAAAAAAGAGCAACAAATTGGTCCCTATCCAGTGATGGAATGAAATACACCCTGTCGGTCAGCGGTCCCAAAGTCCGCCGGAACCTTTCTATCAGCAGGGTCTTCCATTGGTGATACTTCCCCTCCATCAGCAAAAGGATACCATCGTTGTCCCTGCGAAGAATTTCAGCAATGGCGGCATCATGCTCCGGATGAATTTTAAATGGACTCTGCAGACAGGCGTACAGTTTTGCCGACTCAGGCAATCCGTATTCGTTCCTATTGGGGATTGTTCCTGGCTTTTTGGGGCGATAATAATAGTACCCCGTCGATTCCAGCTGGATCAATTCTTCCGTATAATAGTCTTGGGCATTGGCGGGTTCGGATGCGGCATGGGATATAAAGTAATCGATGGTTGGAACGCCTGATGTAACCGGAAAACCTTTTTTACATTGAACCGGTGCCATCCGTGAAAAAGAAAGGTAATAGGTCAACGGGTGCATACCGATTTCTGGAAAAAACAGAACATCCAGCTCACATCCGGCGATGTACTCACGATCGGCTTTCAAATTCTTTTTCAGTATTACAACCTTATCCGCACTGGCGTGTATGGCTTGGGCGGTTTCGTCTGAGTGGCGATCAAAACGAAAAACAACCACTTCAAATTTTGTTTTGTCGATATTTTCTATTATCCCGCGATAAAGCCGACCAATGGTATGATCACGAAAAAAATTACTTAGAAATCCAATCCTGATCTTTCCCGAGACACAGGTCCTTTTTAAGTTAGGCGCGGTCCAGATAAGATCAGGGCATATCCGTCTATAAAAATCGTATATTTTATGCCTTAGTTGCCGCTCATCCTCCCTTCCGTGAAGAGCAACAATAAAATTGGAAAGACCGATCTGCTCATTGGCGTCGGCCAAAGTCTTTCCGGTTGACGCCAATTCGTATAACTCTTTCTCAAATTTCTGGCGGGTATGATCGATAGATGGGTTGGAAGGATAGATGATTGGCAGCAGCATCGTCTTTTTTACACGGGCACCCAAATCATCCTTCATCTCCAAAATTGAATCCAAACAGGAATGGGATGATTGGATATCGCCGAGCTCTCGATAAGCGATTGCCAAATTGGTAAGCGCCGCCTCCGATCGTTTATCGTGCTTGAGGGCCTTTTGGTAATTCAAAATGGCTTCTTCCATTGATTCCATTATTCGGTATGCATTACCAAGGCTGATATATGTACTCACCATTCCAGGATCAATGGCCAGAACTTTTTTAAAAATATCGATCGCCTGTCGAATTTCACCTGCTGATAGAAGCACCCTCCCGATAAGGTATAATGTTTGTGGGTCATTCGGTGAAATCGCATCCGCCCGAGAGAGACAATTTATCGACTTTTCATAATTTTGGTCTCTTAAATAGAGTTTTCCAAGGTTAATGAGAATAGGAAGTGAATCAGGCTGAACTTCAATGGCTCGCTCATAAAGTCGAATCACCTCTTTTTCATACCCTTGGTTTAACAGGACATTTGCCAAATTTACATAAGCATCCGAAGACTGAGGAGAAATGGAAATAGCTTTTTTGTAGCACGCAATGGCGCCTTTCACGTCACCCGATTTTTGCGTTGCGACACCTAAGTTGTTTATGGCATCGTAAAAGTTCTTTTTTAAGTTAATTGCGCGCCTATAACACATCGAGGCAAGATGGAACTCTTTTTTTTCAAGCCATGCATTGCCCAGACAAAAATGAAAGTCTTCTCTTTTTCCATCTATTTCAATTGCCCGTTGATAGCATGAGATTGCTTGGTCTACTTTTTTGTTAACCAAGAATACCTTCCCTAAAAGAGCCCAGGCATCGCCCCATTCGGGATCGATTCGAATCGCATGATTTAAAACATCTTCAGCTTCTTCCCATTTCTCATGATTGACATAAGTTATTGATAAGTTATATAAGAGCTGAGTATTTGACGGAAATTTCGAGAGTCCTTGCCGATAAACCCGAACCCCGTGATTATAATCACCAGTCTCAAGGTAGGCGTTTCCCAGATCCAAATAGTAGAGCGGTTGCTCGGGATTCCCGATGATGGCCGCTTGAATCAACGGGATTGCCGCCTCAGCCCTCCCCATATCGTACTGTAAAATTCCAAAAAGATGCAGTGCTGCAGGATAGTTGGGCGAAACTGACAAAATATCGGCATACAACTTACCCGCTTTTCGAAAATGCCCGCTTTTGTGAAGAGTTAGCGCCTTTTCTAACGTGGTTTGAAGGCTTTCATCAGATTCTTGGAAGTGATGAATGTCGATCGTCTCTTTCTTCCCCATATTTCGAAAATCCTTTTTACCGATGAGCTATTGAACGACATGCATGGTTTTTGGGGCGCTTCCGCTTAAATATCGTTCCCAAACCATACGCAAGGCATTTTCAAAATAGTTAACATATCGTTTCGTATCAAATAGGGGTGAAATTAAACGCATTTTTATTATTTTGTTCCTGATCAGCGATAATTTTTGCGGATTGAGGGCCAGGTTGACAGCAAGGCTCTCATATTGAGCCAAATCAGAGACAATCAACTCAGGAATGTTCATTGTAGAAAGAAAGCTGGCAGAAGTTCGGGCACCAAAATGGTTGCCGGCTAGCGTAACGACAGGGACTCCGACCCACAACGCATCGGTGGTTGAAGCGACACCATTAATATTGCGGGTATCAAGTACAAGATCGGTTTTGGATAGCCGTTTAAGGTGATCTGCCTTGGGTAATTTTTCCAAGAAAATGATCCTCTTGGGGTCGAGTCCTCTTTTTTTCGCCAATTTTCTCAGGTTTATCTGTACCCTTGCACTTTCAGGCATGAACCACAATACACTCTCAGGAACTGTATCGAGAATGTTCAGCCAAACATTAAACAACGTCGGATCTAATTTATAAGCCGAATTGAAACAGCCGAAAGCAAATGGCTCTTTTTGCGATTTGTCACTGCAAGGATCGATCTCCACAGGATTGTCGCTGCGGTAGTTATTAACCAGATAGCTATGGGGCATCAAAATCAGTTTTTCAGAAAAATAGGGGCGCGTCTGTTCTGGTACAACAATGTCGTCAGCAATCATATAATCGAAAAAATCGGCTCCGGTCGTACCCACTAGCCCGAGAAACCGGATTTGTAAGGGCGCTGGCCGGTAGGCACTGATGGCAACTCTTGCGTCTTTGATGAATCCATTGAGGTCGATCAGGATTTGTATCTTCTCATGTTGAATCCGCTCGGCAGCACTTCGATCATTCAACATTGATATATCGGCAAAAGAATCACATAAGTCGACAATCCTTTGCTTTTGCGGACTTTTGTCATCTTCATTTCCCCATCCATAACAAAATATTTCAAATTGGGACCGGTCATAATTTTCTAAAACTCCCAAAATCAAGTCTGCACCTGGATGATTTCGGAAATTGGCGGAAAGTAAACCGACTCTGATTTTTCGTTGGCCGTTACCGATTCCATTGAAATCGAATTTTAAGGAATTGTTTTCTCTTTGAATGTACTGACTCCACGCCCTTGCCACGGTATGGTTCAATTCTGGGTTGTCATGCCGTATCAGGTTTAAGAATACATCTTCGGTAGGTTTCTTCCGGTCAGCGATTTGAGCATCTGTCAATTGATTGATCATTCGATGATAATCTTCAATTTTATCCCATTGGCATTGCCATAGTAAATGAATGATTAAATGGTTTAATGCAATACCATTATTTGAATCCAATTGAACCGCTTTTTCAAGATGATATAGCGCATCGGTTGTACGACCGAGTCGTTTATATATTAACCCTATATTAAGTGTAGCTTCTGAATTATTCCCGTTAATATTAATCGCTTTTTTAAAAGAAAAAATCGCATTTTTAAAATCTTCATTTAGCTGTTGAGCATATCCCAAATTAAACCAATTTTTATCACTATTCTTATCAAGAATAACAGCTATTTGAAAATTGTTGATAGCCTTTTCAATTTTTTGTATGCCAATATAAGCATTTCCCAAACCAATTCTCATTGAGACATGATTTGGTTTGTATTTAATTCCTTTTTCAAAGCACTTAATGGCCTGATTAAAATTACGTTCACCTAATCTTATAATACCTAAATTGTAGTAACTAATCGCAAATGATGGATCAGCTTCAATTGCGGATTCAAACGCTTCAATAGCCTTTTCTTTGTCTTTCGAAATTTGCCATATCAATCCCATATTATTCAGAGACGACGGATGTCTTGGATTATATAAAATTGCAGACTGATAATGTTTTAACGCCAATCCAAACTTACCTTGTATTTGGTTAAGAGTTCCAAGGTCATAATATATGTCGGCACATTGAGGTGAATATCCAAGTCCTTCAATCAATTCTGATTCTGCGTCTTTATACTTCCCCATTTGTTTGTATACATTACCCAACACTCGATGATAGTCTGCATTTTCTGGAAATTGCAGGGTCAATTTTTTTAAACAATCAGCGGCTTGATTAAAATTCCCCAACCGCAAGTGGGCAAGTCCTTCAAGATATATACATTGACTATTATTTTCATCGATGCCTTCTTTAATTAATGATAGTGCCATATCAAGTTCTCCGGAGGGCAAAGGACTTTTCTCACGTTTAATTTTTTCTTTTATGTCAAATTAGGCAATCGTTTTACTATTATTATCGACTCGGAAGGAACATCTTTATATCATTTCACAAATCATATTTTCGATATGATTGATTTGAATCTTGGGTGAATATCTTTTATTAACATACTCGCGGTATCGTTCGGAATGATAATTATCATCCTGAACCATTCGTATCAGATCATCAATATCAGAAAAGAGACAATCGCTTGGCCACAATTCATCGGCGCCTGGGAAATCGTTGATAAGCGGCCTATATCCCATCATCATTGCTTCCGCAATAGAATATCCAAAAGATTCAAACAATGAAGTACTCAATAATTATATTTGATAACTGCTTGGCGTAGCCTTCGTAAAAGGGACCATATGCTTTTGGTAATTTGGAAAGCGTTCCCGGTGCATTGTGGGGGTGCGATGCGCTCAGCAAAATGTTTTGCGGCAAAAGTCCCCATTCGGCGGCCTGATGATATATGGTGTTGACGGTCATTTCGTCAAAGCCAAAAATATCGGCACTAACGATAAGTAATTTTGTGCAATTCGAATCTTCTAGCAAACACAGTTCCATGGATAATGGAATAGCCGCCGCCGTAGCAGACCTCGGCCTTTCAAAAAAGCCTTGAAGCAAAACAGGTTTTTCAGGAGATACATTCGGCGTAATATCAAACTGCAGGAATGCACACTTATAGACGGATTCCAAAGTCTCTTTTCCTATGCCATTTTTTGTTTTAGAGAGTTAAGCCGTTCACTCGCCTCGATATTCCATGGTTCCACGCTTAATATTCTATCGTAAAAAACGGATGCAGATTGGAATTTTCCCATGGCACTGCAGATATGTCCGGCTACCATAAGAACTTCTATATCTTCCGGGTTGTCTGTAAGGACGGAAAGGTAAATATTGAGTGCCTTTTCAACTTCTCCTTGCTCAATCAAGTAGAAATCGGCTAGGTTTTTCTGAAAATTGGCATTGTTCGGATCAATGGATACGGCTTTCTCATAATACTCAAGGCTTTTAGCCTTGTTTCCTTTTCGGAACAACAAAACACCGAGATCATTGTATGCAAGAGCAAAATCAGGATTTTTGACAGTGATATCCTTCAACGCATCAATAGCGGCATCGGTCTGACCCAAATTCTCTAATTCCAGACATCGCTGATAGGCTGTCTCCAGACTGACCTCGTTTTGTTTCTGTTCGGTTTGTCGTTTGATTGCCTCAAGAAACTTTGGCGCCTCAAAATTCCATGGCTCGATATCCAATGCGGCATTATAGTATTTGACGGCTTTCTCCAAGTTCCCGACCGAAACAGAAAGATGACCCGCCATCATGATTGTATTGATTTCACCGCTGCACTGTTCCACTAACTTTTCATAGATTATCAAGGCTCCCGCCGCATCTTGTTTTTCGCTGTATAGGAGATCGGCATAACTCTTCAAATAATTCGTATTATCGGGTTCGAGCTGGGCGCTTTTTTCGTAATGACATAACGCTTTTTCTTTCTCATTGGATGAATAATACAAATTTCCCAGAATGGAATGCGCTTCCGAGTTGCCCTTTTCCTCATCGACAAGTTCAGTCAATGCTGTCAATGCCTCCTGCTGTCCTCCGTTTGAAATCATATCCTTGATTGTCTCGAGTTTGTCTTCAGTGATTGTCATTTTTACGCCCTTCCCTCTTTTATTTAGATTTATTTATTGCTTAACATATCGGAGATATTGATATTTTGTGCTTTGTCACCTGATCGATAAATTGCCCATATTTCTCGTAGTCCATATTCCAGACTCCGAACAAAACGTTTGGTATCGAACAGTGGCTGAGACGTCCTGAAATTTCCCAAAAGAAGCTTCACGCTGCTCAATTTATTTCTGTCCCTGGCCTTTTCGATAATTATATTTTGGTACTCCTTTTTTCCGGTGCTGATCATTGAATCCAAACCAATGGCTTTAAGGATGCTCGCCGAAACTCTTGATGCAAAGTGATTTCCCATCTTTGTGACGACCGGAACACCGGCCAGCAACGCATCGACGGTGGATGTGTGCCCATTGCAGGTCCATGTATCCAGCGCCAAATCCGCCAACTGCAACCTTGACAGATGATCCAGTTTGTCCATCCGACGGGAAAAAATGATTCTATTGGGGTCAACCCCTTTTTTTATTGCTCGGTGCTTTAGATTTTCGACCACCAAATCGCTATCCTCAATCATCCATAGAATACTTTCGGGGACTTCTTTCAGAACCGTCATCCAGCAGTCGAAAAGTTCGGCCTCAATTTTATAGGCCTGGTTGAATGAGCATAAAATGACCTTATCCTCAGGCAAGTCTTCACTTCGCCTGGTTTTTTTTTTCAAATGGGTCATTATTGCATTGTCAGCAACCATAAAGGTATTTGGCATATAAATTATTTTTTCAGAATAATCATTGAGGTGTGATTCCGGAATAACTATTGAATCGGCCATCAGATAGTCATAATAATTCGATCCTGACGTACCGTTGAAATTCATGTAGGCAATTTGAATTGGGGCGGGTTTCAAAGAGCAGATTTCCATTCGGTTATTGCGGGTGAACCCTTTTAAATCGAATAAGATGTCTACTTTATTTTTATGGATAAGATAAGCTGCATCAAAAAATCCAAGGTTTGTGATATCGATAAAACGATCAACACTATTCTCAATTGTTTTCCTGAAATAGCTGTTATCGTCTTCTCCCCATGAATAGCAATGTGTTTCAAAACTATTTTTATCAAAATACTTAAACATACCAGCCATCAGGTGGCCGGTGGCTGCATTTCGAAATCGGTTTGAAAGAAAACCGATAATGATTCTGTTTTTCGATTTTGTCTGAAATTGGAAAGGCCGGTGAAAACGCTTTGTTTTATCTCTTATAGAGGCGCTCCATTTGGAGGCAATCCGCAAATTTCGTTGACGGTCTTCTGATCGTGTCAATGCCAAAAATGGTGATTCATCCGGTATTTTTTCAGCATCCAATTGATTAATCGTGATCGCATTAATTCTTTTCTCAATTTCAACCAATTCATCCCAACAGCTTGCAGCTCTCAACTGTTCAAATAAATTGTAATAATATTTTTGTTTCTCTCCATTTGTTAATTTTATTGCTTGCTTTGTATGATCAATTGCCAACTGCAATTTATTATTCTGAAAAAATATGATCCCGATATTATGAAATGCATATGCATTATCGGGCTCAAGTTCAATCGCTTTATTTAAACATCGTACAGCATCTTCTGTTCGACCCATTTTCTGAAATACAATACCAAAATTATTATATATTCCATTGAATCCTGGATCAATTCGTACTACTTGGTTAAAACAATTGATCGCTGCCTCAAAACGGCCAATTTCATCGAGCAAAACGCCCATGTTGAAAAATGCTTCAGCATAATTCGGGCTCAATTTAATGGCTGTACTGAATGATTTTATTGCCTGCTGGACTTCGCCAACATCTTTATAAATGATACCTAAGTTGTTATATGCCTGCTTGAGAGATGGATCGATTTCAACCGCACTTAATAAACTTGAAATCGCCTTTTCGTAGTTCTCCTGATGTTTGTAAATCAATCCAAGGTTATTGTAACACGCCGAAAATTTAGGATTCAATTCAAGACATTTCTGATAACAGGAAAACGCACTTTCAAATTTTTTCAATTGCTGATATAGTGCACCCGTCTCATAAACAGATGTATCATCTTCAGGATTGATGGATATGGCTTTCCGATAAGACAATAATGCATCCTCTGAACGATTCAAGTTTGTTAATATTCGTGCTCTTGTTCGATGAAAATCTGAAAAAGTAACATCGGATTTTATTGCATTATCGACCATTGATAATGCATCGTCAAATCTTCCATCTTTGATATAGTTAATGCCCATAAGATGAAAGGCATCAGCATTGCTTGCATCCAATTTAAATACTTTTTTGCAATACCCTTTGGAGCGTTTGAGATCACCATCCTGATATGCCCATAGCGATTGTCTCAACCATTTTTTTATCTTTATACTTTTATTACTATATCCTGCTTTCATGTTGTTTTCACAGAGTCGCACTGTCATAAGGATGGCGTGCCATTGTCATCCTCTTGACAGATACAGCAAATGATGCGTTGGAGTTGAAGTTACCCATGGAAAGTTATATCTACCTGTTTTTATAGTTAATAATCATTTTTTCGCCGCAGGTATCGTATGGATTGCGGATTCTTGCTGAAATTGCATCTGATAGTTGGTTCTTATTAGGCAGGTAGAGCAGCAAATACTGTACCATTAAAGTATGCTGCTGATACTGAAAGATTGGAATACGAAGGAAAAATATGGAATTGAGGGCTATCCTTTTAAAATGACCTTGAAAAACCGCTATATTCATCTCCCTCAGGATCCATTGCCACACCATAGACATCCTCACCCTTGAAGGCAAAAACCATATGAGAGGGGTCCAAGGTGCCATCGGCAGTTTCATTCTGGCGGATGGTGAATCCCAATGTTGCGGTTTGGGTTTCTTCATCATAGAGGACATAGTCCGGATAGGGGGCCAGATTGATCTCGGCTGATGGGATCGTATCGCCGAAATTATAGGTCTCGGCAATATTGTTCCCCGTTGCCCGTGAGATATTCCAGTTAAAACGATTTTCGATGGAAGATGGGTCCATGGATTTGGTAAACAGGAATTTCATGGTCATGCTGAGTTCGGCACCGGCATTTTCCAGGTAGGAATCGATCGCCGCCACCTGATACCCTTTGGACATTTTATAGGGGAAGGTGCTTTCAGCAAATGCGAAGGCAATTTGCGGCGGCTCCTTCTCATCAATATAGGATTTCAGTGTTGAGGCCAAACTCGAATCGAGGTCTTCAAGTTCTTTTAGAACATCCTTGGCCTTTTCTATTTCTCCGTCATCCGCATAGGCATAACCAATCTCGGCATACGCATCGTAAAACTCTGGGTTCAGCTTCAATGCCGCTTCAAAATGTTCAATGGCCTTTTCATACTCCCCGGACTGGGCAAACATCTTTCCCATTCCATAATCGCCTGCATAACTGCTTGGATCGAGCCGTTTCACCTGACTGAATTGGTATTCGGCCTCGCTGTAATTGTTTACCTTCAGTAAAGCCTCTCCGTATGAATACCGCGTTTCAGCGTTGGAATAGAGTTCCATGGCGGTCCGATACTGTTCGACCGACTCTTCATAGCGTTCTTCGGAATAGTATAACTGACCCAATTTGCTGCGCAGATCGATGTCGCTGGGATTTCGTGAGATGGCCTTTTCGTACGTTTCGATCGCCTTATCCGTGTCTTCCAATTTCAGATACGTCTGAACAAGATATTGAACGGTCTCACTGTTATAACTTGAATTGGGAGCGATACTGATTGCCGCTTCAAATGATTTCGCCGCTTCGGTGTAATCTTCGCTCGTATATTTGTCGATCCCGGTCTGCAGAAACCGGTTGGAGAGCGTCTCGAGGCCGTCCTGCTGCTGAACCAGGACCTCCAGCAGCGCCGTAGCATCTTTCTCTTCAAAAAGACTTGCCCGAGTCACCGGATAGAGTGAATTTTGTAAGATCGTATCGATGCCACCCATATCGTTACTCCTGCATATACGTCGTGTTCGCCATTTATTGGCATTTTCAATGCGGCAACTATCGCACCAATAGTTTACCTAAACGTTTTATCGGTAACATTTTTTGTTACTTTAGAAGCACACGTTCCCGATCCGCTCTCAAGTATCGTTTTTTCATACCGATAACCCGGTCACGCCGTTGTTGCATTCATCCTTCAATGACCCCAAGCGGGAAGCCGATACAATGACAAACCCTTCCACCGACCGGTCTGATGGCCGCCATGATTTGAAGCGACAAATTCGCCAGTTGGAGTCCATTGCGGCTCTGTCCGGCGGCATCGCTCATGATTACAACAACCTGCTGACTGCGATCATGGGCAACATCTCTTTGGCGATGGAGCATGTCCCCCCCGAATCAGTGCCCTCGGCCCTTCTTGAGCAGGCACTGTCGGCATCCAGGGTCGCCAAAATATTGACTCGTCGTCTAATTACCTTTTCCAAGGGCGGGCAACCCAAAAAATCCCCCACCGACATTGTCCATCTGGTGGAAAACGCGGCCGCTTTCTCGCTGAGCGGATCCAACACCAACTACCAAATCGGCCCGGTGCAGGAAATCTGGCCGGCCCAGGTGGATGCCCAGCAGATCGGCCAGGCCATCCACAACCTGATGGTCAATGCGGTTGAATCCATGCCAGGTGGCGGAACCGTATCGATCGTTTTTAGAAATGTGACCATCGACAGTTCGACCAGCCTCCTGGCTGCCGGACGATATATCGACATCGCCATTATCGATCATGGAGTGGGCATCCCTTCAGAACATATCGAAAAGATTTTTGACCCTTATTTTTCTACCAAGGATAAAGGCGCGAATCGGGGAACCGGGTTGGGGCTTTCCATCTCCCACTCGATCGTTATCCAACATGGTGGAGAGATTACCGTTACGTCCCGCGTTGGTGAGGGAACCACCTTTCACGTACTGCTGCCGGCGAGTGAAACGCCTGCGCTGGACAAGGCCCCGGCAGCCCCGACAACGGAGTTCCAATCACCGAACAGGCCGGTCCACGGGGGCGGAAAGATTCTGGTCATGGACGACGAAGCCATGATCCGCGAACTTGCCGGCAACCTTCTGCAACATCTGGGTTATACGGTCGACTTCGCCGAAGAGGGGCAAATGGCCATCAAGAAATATCAGGCCGCCATGGATGCGTCAAAACCGTATGATGCCGTGATTCTCGATCTGACCATCAAAGGCGGAATGGGAGGAGAAGAAACCATCGGAAGGCTCAAGGCCATCGATCCGTCCGTTAAGGCCATTGTTTCCAGTGGTTATTCCGACAACCCGGTGGTGGCCCGCTACCAGGATTACGGGTTCTGCGACGTGGTGGCAAAACCTTACGAAATCATCGAATTCAGCCAGAAGCTCTATCGACTGGTTACGGGTGACTGCCCCACGCCTGATCGTCAACCTGCGATTTGATCTGTCAATCATCTGACAACGTCAACAGATTGGCCATGCACAGCTTATGATACAGGGAATGTTCCAACGCCTTATCCGGGTTCGCGATAGGGAATTCCATCAAAGATGGGGCAGGAGTGGGGCAAATTGGCATAACCAATAAAAAAAGGCATCCACCAAAATCTTAGTGAATGCCTTATCTTATTGGTGCAACGCATGGTGGATCACCCGGTTTGCATTCCTTACCGGCTGCCGGGCGTCCGAAGCCTTCAACATGCGATGGCGGGATATTGACCGCGGCCGTGGTGTTTTGGTGTTCCCTGAAACCAAAAACCGAGATGCCCGAACCATCCAGATTGTTCCGGCCATCGTCGCCCTTTTTGACGAGCTGCCCGAGGGTGAACCCGAAGAGCACGTTTTCTTGAAAAAAGGTGGCGCCCCGTTCAAGGAGGCACCCACCAATTTCAGGACTGCGGTTGAAAATTTGAAGTTGAACAACGGACGAACGAAGCGGGACCGGATCACCTTTCACAGCATAAGGCACACCGTCGCCACCCAACTGGCGAAGACCTTTAACCCTGCTGGCCTCATGGACGTTATGGGTTGGCGTACCGTTCAAATGGCCATGCGCTATGTGCACGCCAATGAAGACGCGAAAACCGCCGCCCTGAACGGTCTCCATGACGCCATGAAACCGAAACCCAAAGAAAATGGGAAGGTGATACAGCTCCACCGGGTAAAGTGAACAAGTTGACAATACCTAAAAAAGGTATATATAGATGAGCTGGGAAGTAACGTTGAGCCGGCAGGCAGGAAAACAGGTTTCCCGATTACCGTTGAACGTCCGGAAAAGGCTGTTCTATCTGCTGACGGAAATCGAGCAAGGTGGGCCAGTGCGGGGAAACTGGCCGAATTACAGTAAACTGAAAGAGAACGTGCACCATTGCCATATCAAGAAAGGCAATCCCTGTTATGTGGCGATATGGGAGGTGCGCGATAAAACGATTCAACTCGTTGAGGTGATTTATGTTGGGACGCACGAAAAAGCGCCGTACTGACCAAACCATTGTTCTAACCTTCCGTGGCCCGGAATCAAACCGCCAAGCGGCGGTGGAATCCCTTTCCAGCCTTGGCTTTGTGGACACTACCGATTCGATCCCGTGGCGGCAAGCTTTTCCCGAATTCGAAGGCAATGAAAGCGGAACCGTATTGCGGGGGGCCAGGCTGAAGGAGGAAATGACACAGAAGGAATTAGCCGAAAAAACCGGTATTCCCCAGCGACATATCAGCGAGATGGAAAACGGTAAACGGGCGATTGGCAAAAGCCGGGCTGAAAAACTGGCAACGGCGCTCAATGTGCCTGATTACCGGGTCTTTCTATAGTTCAACTTTTCGTGGATAGGGGGACGCCCCGAACCGCCGGTCTCCCTGGGTCGGCTTTCCACGGATCACTACCAGGGAGCGCGATCAATGAAAAAGAAGGTTCCAACAATACGACCATGGGAACCGATAGCTTTTCAGGACATCGCCGAGGTTGTTTGATTTCCCCGCTGCAGGCATAGCGCCGCCTTTTGATTCCACCTTAACGGAAGCGTCCTGGTCGGCCGGGGGAGCCACATTTGAATAATGGGCGACTCCGTTTTCATCGACCCATTTATCACTACAGCGAAACATTGATGTTATGAGAGTTGGCCAACATGATCCGTTTTTTCCTGTGTGACGTATACGCAATCAAATTACGGCGCAGGTGATATTGAACAATTTCATACATCCCCTCGGAACTCAGCGACCTGAGAGGAAGTACTACAGATAGTATTTTGCGAACCAAGGGAACCGTCAACAACGGAGTTTTTTTTAAAGCGCAATCTCATCCGCAGCATAAAGTGCAAGGCCAAGAATACGAAGGTCATGTGCCGATGCCAGGCGGGCCAGGAACGGTGTTCGTAGCAATCCATGCCAACCTGACTTTTGCCTTCCTGAAAGCACTGTTCAATTGGCCAGCGCATAGTAGAAGCTTTCACCATTTCGGAACGAGAAATTTTTTTGGGAGCATTGGAAATGGCGTATCTGATTTTACCATCGTCGTTTTGTCGAAAGAAAAGCCATTGTTGATCACCTGCCGGCAATCCGTCGCGAGACATATAAACGCGAATGCGAGCCACCTTGGCGATGATGGGTCCCTTGGCACCCTCGGCAACAACGACCGTCTTCCAGGACAGGCGACCGGACTTAGCGATTTCGGATACGGTTCTCGGCTTGGGTTGACCTGGTAATACTTTCTCTTTGGTGGGATGACGGCCATGCCCTTTATATGGCGGGATGCCCACTTTTGGCTTTTTTGTGAAAACCTGGGTATTGGACTTGATTGCGGCAAAGTAAAGCAGATCCTTGGGCAAGGCGTTTAAAAATTCTATGTCACTGCCAAAGGCGGCATCGGCGCCGACCCACTTTGCAGGGTAGTATTTCGCTGCGACAATCTCATTGATTAGTCTTAAGGCAATCTGCTGCTTGGTTTCAAAAACGAGATCTTCGGGGACCATGTTGAACCGGCGTCGCTTTTCCTGCTCGGGAGAAAACCAGCTTTCCGGCATATACAACTGGCAATTGAGCAGGCCATATCCCTTATCGCTTGAGTAGCCAATAAAGACACCGGATTGGCAGTTCTCTGTTTTTCCCAACGGACCACAATACTGCCGAGCCACACCGACCGATTCTTTGCCTTTTTTGGGAAAATCGCTGGGATCGACGGTAATCATTCCATCGGGGGCGGCGATCAACGGCGCCAACATTTCCTGATGAACTCGCAGCATGGTGTCATGGTCCCAACGACCGTTCTTCATGAACATCTGCAGGGAGCGGACAGATTTTTGATCGAGAAATTCAAGCGCGATCGGTTCCACGGATTTGGCTTCGGCATTGCTCATGAGTCCGGAAAAATAGGCTAATCCCAGACGGTGATGTTCGGAGCGTCCGTAAGCATCATGAAAGCATTGATGAAAATCGACGAGCTCTTTTGCAATCGTTTGCTAAGGCAAAAATAGTGTAACGCTTCCCGTTCTGTTTATTCAGGCCCCGTTTAAAAAATATCCCAAATATATTAATGCGTTAGTGATCATTGGCTGCCTTTAGGACGTTGCAAAATAATGTAACTTTTTCATCGTATTTCAGGCCTTGAAGCATCTTATGCCGCTGCGCGTTAGCGGTTAATAGAGAAACGATGCAATAACAATCGACTTTACGAGAGTTAAAAAAAGTTACGATGTGGGATTTAGATTAACAGGTCTTGGGAGAAAGCTGATTCGCCGCAGAGTGAGGGAAGAGATTGTTTTTTGGAGCCTACATGGGATGAAGATTGGCGAGAAAGTCGACCGCCAGATTTAAATCGACGAAGCTATGGCCCAGTTCTTTGGCCTTGTCGCGGCAATCCGTGCAAATTTCCTTGAATTTTCTCATATCGCCCCTGGTGGCCACATAAATCTGTTCGATGGCTTCAGATTCAAAATCCTTGTATTCCAGGATGAAATCCTCGACTACGATGGGATACAGAATCAAGGTTTTCAATCGGCTGAGGATATCCGGATGCTGGCTGGTCAAATATGTCCTCACCTTTGGCAGTCCGGCCAAAACGATGGGCACGTGCGCGTCCATGATTCGTTTCAGGTAGGGCCAAACCCTTTTTTCGATGTCATTGGCCTCGTCGATGATGATGTAATAATCGGTCAGATTGCGGATCAGCTTCAAATGATGGGGCGTGCGCCGATAAGTGGCCACCGCCTCGTAGTTCAACCCTTGAAGGATGGAGGCCAACATTTCATGCACATTGAAAAGCGACTCCACCCATACGCCTTGAAGTTTTTTGGGTTTGAGCAGTTCGAGGAAACGAGTTTTTCCGACACCATATTCGCCCTCGATCAATACGCTCTGTCCCCGGTAGATCCGGTTGTATACCGCGGATAGATAGGAGACCCGGCGCTTATCGTTTATAAAACTTTGTTTTCGCTGCATGAGGCATACGGGGCCAAAGGGTTGTTTGACAATTGTCTTTCGCAATCCAAAATGAACGCATTGAAAAGCGCCTTGCCGGTGATGGTTTCAGGCTGGCGTAGTTTGATCGCGTAAGCGATATATCGTTTCCGGTGTTGCCGATAGATTGTTTGGGCGGCATCGAGGGTCAAACCCCGAAGATGGATGTCAATCAGTCGTGGCCTGTCCACCGCCATCTTTTTCTCCTGCAGAAAAGCGCTGATCAATTCAACCGCGTTGGGTTCGGTGCCTGCCTTTTTGACCGGCTTTTCGTAAGGTTCCCGGCGCAGCGCTTCACCCAGCAGGATACCGTTTTCCTTATGCTCGAAGATAAACAGCTTGTCGCCAAGATCGGAGATATACACCTTGGTGCTCTTGTGGCGGCTGAAGTGTTGCGCGCCAACGGCCACATAGTAGGTCTGCTTTTTGAAAGTAATGATGCCTTTCGCCCCCACGGTGGCGTTGATCTTGTCATAGCCGTATTTGACGAAATGGCGTACGTCATCCGCACTGAACGTTATCCACTCGTATTGGGCAAGACCGTCGTCAAACTTCTCCTTGGGCACCCAGGCCGATGTTTTACCGTTCACAGAATAATAGTGCTTTTGCTCATTGTGCTGCCGGCGATAGGCTTCGAGTAAACCACTCTGGCGCAGCGTTGCAAGATCGATGTCGAGATAGGTGATGGTAATTTTTCCTTTTTTGCCCTTTTTGTAGATATAGCCCGGTTCTGTCTTAACGATGCGGTCTTCAAAGTGCTTGATGATCCGCATTTCAAAATGATGGATGCTGCGATGGGATGATTCCAGATGTGCTTTGTCCTTGGGCGCATGGATGCGTGAGAAGTTTGGTTGCAGATAAAATCCGCCTGGCAATGAAAATTTGATGTTCAGTTCGTTGATGGGGCGTTTCAGGTTGACAAAACCCTTTGCATTGTCCGGTCTCAGCCGTATCTTTTTTTGCGGAAAGGGGGTGCTCACCAAAAATTTCTCGAACAGGTCCACCGAATTTAGACTGCTTTCGGAAAAATAGGCGTCAAGCACAAGCATGTTGCGCGATCCGGTGTCAAAAAACTCGATCACCTGGGGCTTGGCCCAAACGCCGTCGTCCGATCGAATCTTGAAATAGCGAAACCTGCATCCGTCCATTTGAATCAAATCGAAGACCGGTTCGTCCTTAAAGCAGACGCTGGGATCGTTCTTTTCCTCGAAGTCTGGTTTTTCCAAATAGACCTTGAGGTTGGCTTGCCTGGCAAAACGCCTTAAAGCGCTAAGTGAGATGCTACGTTCGAACTCTTGTTCGAGCCAGGCGTGGTAATTTTTGATGGTTCGTCCATGGCGGGTGATAAATACAAAACGATCGTCCGATGGATCGCTGGAAGCCTTGACCATCTCGATGAAGCGGTTTTGGATTTTTTCGGTCAAGACCCGGCGCCGGCCGCTGCACTTTCTGCCTTCCATGATGCCTTGGCCGGCAAGCAGCAGCGGTTTGGGAATGACGCCGGTCTTACGGTATTGATCCATGTAATATTTTTCGAGCTGTGCGGACGGCGGTGGACCCCAAAGGTTACAATGCCAAGCCTATATATGGTGCAAAGGGCTCTAAACAAAAATAACTCGTTGAAAATATGTCAGAATTAACTGGACAGATATAAAGATATATGCGATGTTTTGGTAGATTACTATCTCAAATTTCGAGACGGAGGCTACCAATGAGCAAATACAAAATCGAAGTTATGGTTAACTTGGTTGAATGTGATGAGGAAGCGGACGATAAGCCCATTGAACTGGAAGATGGATGTTATCAATACACCATAAACGCTGATGCCGGTGAAAATATAGACGACTGCGAAATAGCAGTTTTAAATACGGCATACCCTGCAATAAGAGACGCCATAGCACGACACATGGAAAAGGTGTCTAAAAAAAAGTCCTGATTTTCAGTGGGGCTAATCAAATTGGGGTAAATGAACGCCCATATCTGGTGGATGGCGCCGTGGGGCGTTTTGCGTTTGAAACCCACTTCGCATTTGATAAAAATGGCGTTCGGTTTGACAGTAGTCAGTCTATATTTGCCCCATTAGGACCGAATCAGTTTTATTTGACCACGGGCTTTAAGGAACGGGCCATGATAATGGGTAATACGGAAGGATCCTTTCGGAAAACATCAAAATGGCTCAACTTCATACGGCACCAAATAGAAGGCGGTACGCCACATCGCACGTTGCATGATCAGACCCAGAAAGAAGGTAGGGAATTGATCGACCATTTAAAGCAAAAGGCCGATGATTTGAATCATGGCAACTTCAGCGCTGACGGATGTTGTTTCAACCCAGATATTCCCAGGGGTGGAGAACCGATATCAATTCCCATGGCTGAAGTTCAAAAGGCCCTTTCTAAAGGATCTTTCGACTATAATCCGATTGAATTGTTGAATAATCCCGTCATTTACGAAGAACCCAGTCAAACGGTCAACATAAGCATAGACGACGTAACCCCCAAAAGGCAAAAGGATACACGAGAAAGCCCACAAGTCACGGAGCATAAGCGAAAATATGTACATGATACCGTATGCCACATTGAACATGGAGGCCTAAAATACGTATTGGCCGCTGATGGCACCAAATCATGCTTGTGGTTGCTAATCGCATTTCTTTTGTCGAATTCTCTATTCGGCAAACGTCTTCAGATTTTTACCGACGGCCATAAGGCGCTAAATGATGCCATCGTCAAGCAATTTGGGTGGCACAAGAATATGCAAATTGTTCTTGATTGGTTTCATCTATGCAAGAAGTTCAAAGAAGAATTGAGCATGGGGATGAAAGGCAGAAAGCTCAGAAATGAAACGCTTCGCGCGGTTATGCCGTTATTATGGCACGGTCTTACAAACAAAGCCATCTCATATCTTGAAAACATCCCGGCATCCGAAATTAAGGATGATAATCATATTCAAAAGCTCATTGACTATTTGGGCCGGAATATATCCTCCATTCCCAACTATGATATGCGCAAACGGCTAAATCTTCGGAACTCGAGTAATGTGGGTGAAAAGATGAACGACCTCGTTGTTTCAAATCGCCAAAAGAAGAATGGAATGAGTTGGGCGAAGAAAGGATCCCTCAATCTGGCTATCATCACAACTTTGAAAATTAACGATGAATATCACAATTGGTTCAGAAATAAGGAAGTAAAATTTAGCTTAGCGGCTTGACCATTTAAGATATCGTCCGCACAGCTCGATATTTTTTGGCCCTGCGTTTGGCGCTGCCGGTTTTGTCCATGATCTTTTTGTGCAGCAAGATCAGGAAACGGTCGTCCATGGGCAGTTGTTCAAAGTCTTTGTCTTTCATGACGAATGATTTTCTCTTTCATCACTTTCAGCCAGAATAAGGCCGCTTGTCTGGATGTCGTTTGCCAATCATCGTTTTGCGCCGACCGAATCTGTTCCAGCATGGCCATCACGGCCGTTTTATAGTCTGCGCTGATGATATCGACCACAGACGCATTCTTTTTTTTGACATGCTTGGCCTTTAGGGTTTGATGGGCGTACTTTCTAATATTCTTAGCCGTGAGCGCCATGCCGGATGCGATAAATGCACGCCAGATCTTGCGTTGATCCTCTTTTGTAAAACGCGTTAGAATCCTGGCCTGGTATTCATTCTCCGGAAGGATGCCGTCGCCAATTGGAGACAAATTGTCGATGACATTGGCGGCCTTAATCAGACGATATGCCTGGGATCGGGCCATATCCCACCGGTCCTTGACATAGCCTTCAAACGAATCGAACAGCAAATCTCGAAACAATTGATCGTCTCGAATCTGCTTTAATGCCTTACCGGTTTGGTGAAAATGGTGTTGATTGGCAGCGATGATCTCCTCCAATTGGGTGAGTCGGTTGTTGGCCATCTGTTCACCCGATGCTCATCCGTTTCCCGATATCGCCAAGCAGTTGATTCAATTCCAACCGTTGGTCCGTTAAAGGATCCGGTCTGTTTGGTACAAGGGTTTGCAAATATTTGACACTGTCAACGAATCCAAGGCCTTTCACGGTCATGACCAAATCAATCGGGTTGAAGTTTTTCTCGCAAAGAAAGCACCTGGCGAGATTGGTCTTGGGGTTGGTCGCGGTTTGAAATTCATTGCATAGCGGGCATAGAAAACGAAAAATGCCTTCGATCACTTTAGATGGGATATGAAGCTGTTCTTTGATCAGCCAGTCAACCGGGATCCGATTGCGCAGTTGAAACAGTTCTCCCCCTGTAAACCGTCGTCTCATGATATTGGCCTCCTTATCTGCGTAAAAAATCCTGAAAAAGATTTCATCCATAACCACGGCGTGGAAAATGGCTCACAATTTCACCCGGCCGACCGCAAAAATGGCAGCGGCATCGAAAACCGAGGCGAAAAGGTACCGAAATTTCGATCTGTGGTGGCAACATAACCCGTTTAAAAGGGCTTGTTGAAGTATGATCATCCATGTTTTTTCTACGTGGATCGATTTCACGATGCCGACGACGGTTTTCGGCAAGACGGTGGGCTTTTTTACCTTTATCGGTTTTACGGTAGCGTCGCTGCGCTTTTCGACGGGACTGGAGACGACCGGCGATGCGGCATGCATCGCAACAATAAGCATGCCCACGAAAGCAGCACCGGCACACACAAAAAACGGTGTTGCACCAACGACAGGATATTTGGATCAGCTTTACCATCCGGCCTTGAAAGTGGCCGGAGTTTAAAGTAATTTACTTAATGAACATCCGGCCTTGATACGGAGTTCACCCTGAAAGCCCGGAAGTGATGGTTCCGGGCTTTCTCCTCATTTTCTTGGACCATGACAATACCCACTTTACAACCTACAAAAACTTTTTGGTAAAAACGATTGCCGGCGGGAGCTATTGCGGCGGGGTAGCGTGGTAGGTTTATTGATTTTTGGGGCGGGGTCTCGCTGCGGGATAGTAGAACCAACCGTTACACTTTTGCCGCATAGGCGGGGTAGGCCGTTACACTATTTTTGCCTTAGCATCCGCCAAAAAGCTGCTGGATAGAAGGGAGGGAGACATCGCAGCGGGCAAAGTGCCAGGCATCAATTTCGAGAAAGTGATCTTTGACAACTTGGCCGAAGGCCTTTTGCATGACTACCGCATCAACCAGCGGAAATCACTCATCCGAGCGGAACGTAGTGTGGGCCACCTAAAACGCTTTTTCGAGGGTGAATCGGTTCCGAAAATAACCTCTCCAAGGATTAGCCAATATATTGAGACTCGTTTGGTAGAAGGAGCAAAAAATGCCAGTATTAACAGGGAACTTTCCGCGTTGAAAAGAATGCTGAACCTCGGTGCACAGCAGACCCCACCAATAGTTGACAGGGTCCCTCACATTCCGATGCTGAAGGAAAACAATATCCGAAAGGGCTTTTTTGAACACGAAGAGTTTGTTGCACTCAGGAACAATCTGCCAGACTATCTCAGAGGTTTTGTAACGTTTGCATATAAGGTCGGCTGGCGATTTTCCGAAATTACCAATTTAACGTGGAATAATGTGGATCGTCCACAAGGCATCGTTCGTCTTGAGACAGGCGAAACTAAAAACGATGAAGCTCGTACCGTTTTTCTTGATGATGAATTAAAAATAATTTTCGATCAACAGTGGCAGGATCGCAAAAAACATATGGCCTTTTCCCCATTTGTATTCCCCAATCGTAAGGGTACTGGTCAAATCAAGGATATCAGAGGTGCTTGGTTTAAAGCTTGTAAAGATGGTGCTATTGGTCGAAAGCTTTTTCACGATTTTCGGCGAACTGCTGTTCGCAACATGGTGCGATCTGGAACCCCAGAACGCGTTGCGATGATGGTTTCTGGCCACAAAACGAGAGCTGTTTTTGATCGATATAACATCGTCAACGATGCCGACCTGAAAGCGGCTGCTCAGCGGCAACAAAAATATCTCGAAAAATTCGCGGGCACAGTTTCGGGCACAGTGGCGGATTTTAAACAAAAAAAGGAGTCAGCCGGTGACAGCTAACTCCTTGTTTTTACTGGTGCCCGGGGCCGGAATCGAACCGGCACGAAACTAAGTTTCGAGGGATTTTAAGTCCCTTGCG
Organism: Desulfosarcina ovata subsp. ovata; assembly: GCF_009689005.1. Lineage (NCBI taxonomy): Bacteria > Pseudomonadati > Thermodesulfobacteriota > Desulfobacteria > Desulfobacterales > Desulfosarcinaceae > Desulfosarcina > Desulfosarcina ovata. Next base: position 1,727,940 of record NZ_AP021879.1, read on the forward strand.
TCTACCTATTCCGCCACCCGGGCAAGCCGTTACTTTTTTATCTTTGGAAGATCCAATGGATGTTTCACGGTTGTGGGGCAGCTATTAACGGGAATCCGGCAAAATGTCAAGTAAATCGGCAGGCTTCCTCTATACTCGCGGCATTTCAGAAAGACGCATGAAATCGACCACGCCGTGACAACGGCAGGCTGTGGCGATCATCAGGGGCCGTCGGTGGTTCCGCTCGGCGATATCCAACGCATGAATCATATCGGCCGGGAGAAGTCCCCCGACACCGGGCTGCAGTTGGTGGCTGCGCAGGACGATGGGCAGCACGTCATCGAATTCAAGACCGGCCAGCAACCTGAACAGGTCCATGGGTCTGGGCTTTCCTGTATGGGTGCAGCGCTCCTTTGGTTCGGGGCAGTTGTCCGGACAGATGAAATCGGCATGACTGACAAACACCTGGCCCGGTTTTCCGGGCATGGCATGGGGCATTCGGGCAAGCCAGTGGTCGGGGATGGCCATCGGTTGGATGTCGTATCGAGACCTTAATTTCAGTGACATCCACTCGGCCGCCACATGAACCGGAATCGCCGGCACGATCCGATCCACGGCAGCCGCCTCGGTTAACATGCGTCCCAGCCAATCGATACCGTCTCCGAGAACCGTTGTGACGCCTTCAAGGCGATCGGTCGGCGTCACCGTGTCCACCACCGTGATGCTGGCACCAGGGATGTGCCGGCGGATCCGCGATACGGCGATCTGCCCGAAGTGCCCCGCCCCGATAATCCAGAAACGCCGCGGGGATTCGATTCCGTCCCTTTGATCCTTGTTATTATTCATGGCTTTTGGTAAAAATTGATGACTTTGGAAAAATCAATCGTCCGCGCTGGCTTTGATCAGTTAAAATCGCGGACAACAAATGCGAAACCGTTGAATGACACCAATGCAAGCAACAACTCCGCAACTCATTCTGGCCTCCCAATCTCCACGCAGACGCTACCTGCTCGAGCAGGCCGGCCTGACGTTTCAAGTAATTCCCAGCAGTTTTGATGAAGACTCGGTCCGGCCGAAAAATCCGTCCGAATATGTCAAAACCCTGGCTACGGCCAAGGCCGACGAGGTGGCCTCGCGTTATCCCGGCAGTTGGGTCATCGGTGCGGACACGATCGTCACCATCGACGATTCCATCTTGGGCAAACCCGCCGATGCCCGGCAGGCTCGCGAGATGCTGGTCCGGCTCAGTGGGCAGTCCCACTTCGTCTATACGGGATATGCCATTGTGTGTAAACAGACAAACTCCTGCCACTGCGAGGCTGTTCAAACCCGTGTGCAGTTCAAGGCGCTCAGCGACGCTGAAATCGACTGGTACATCGAGTCCGGCGAGCCCTTTGACAAGGCCGGCGCCTACGCCATCCAGGGGCTGGGAACCTTTCTGGTCCGGTCAATCGATGGTTCCTACACCAATGTGGTCGGGCTGCCCGTCTGCGAGGTGATCGAAACGCTGTTCAAGCTCGGTGTCGTTCGGCTCAGCCATGCCAATGCAAAAGAGGTGGCCGTGTGAAGCAGAATCTGGAGAACATCCGCCGGCGCATCGCCGATGCCGCCACCGCCTGCGGCCGCGACCCGCAAACGGTCCGGTTGGTGGCGGTCACCAAAACCGTGTCTGTCGACCGCGTGGCCGAAGCCATCGACGCCGGTATCGACATCGTCGGTGAAAACTACATCCAGGAAGCCCGAGACAAGTTCGACGCCCTCTACGATCGGCCGTTGACGTGGCATTTCATCGGCCACCTGCAGTCCAACAAAGCCAAATACGCCGTACGCATGTTCGACCTGATCCATTCGGTCGATTCTCTCAAACTGGCCCGGGCGCTGGACAAAGCGGCACAAAACAACGCCAAGATCCAGAAAATTCTCATCCAGGTAAACATCAGCCAGGAGGAAAGTAAGTCCGGAACTACCGAAAACGAGGCCATGGACCTGGTTACCGACATCAGCCGACTCGAACATGTCCGCATCAAGGGGCTGATGACCATGCCGCCGTTTTTCGATCAGCCGGAACGGGCGCGTCCGTTTTTCCACCAACTGGCCCGTCTGCAGAGCCGGATTGCCGATCGGAATATTCCCGGCGTCAGGATGGATGAACTCTCCATGGGCATGACTGGGGATTTTGAAGTCGCCATCCAGGAGGGCGCCACCCTGGTGCGCATCGGCACGGCCCTGTTTGGAGCCCGCCGGTGAAGCTGCTCCTGCACATCTGCTGCGGCCCGTGCAGCATCTATCCGCTGGAGGTCCTGCGCCAGAATCGCCACAACGTGATGGGATTCTTCTACCGCTATAATATCCATCCCTACACCGAATGCATGCGGCGGGAGAAGACCCTTAAAACCTATGCGGAATCGATCGATCTCAAAGTCATCTACCAGCCCGGCTATGATATGGAAGCGTTTTTGCGCAATGTGGCCTTCCGCGAGGCCGAACGCTGCATCTACTGCTATCACGACCGCATGACCACCACGGCCCATTTCGCCAAAAAGGGCAAATTCGACGCCTTCAGTACCACCCTGCTCTACAGCCGCTTTCAGAAACACGACCAGATCCGGTCCATCGGTGAGGCTGTGGGGAAATCGATCGGGGTGCCTTTCTATTACCAGGATTTTCGGGATGGCTGGAAGGCGGGCATCGATGCTTCCAGGCGGCTGGGCATGTACCGCCAGCCCTATTGCGGATGCATTTACAGTGAGAAAGCACGCTACTATCGCGCCCCCAAACCGCATTCACGCCAATCGGATGCAAACACGCCCTGATGCCACGCCGACAGGACAACTGACACCATGTTCGGAAACTTCATCTATTTTATCGTTGCCCTGTTAATCTACTCCACCTATCAACCGTCGGAGCAGACCAACTTTGTGCTGTTGGACACGATTGTTTTCTTTCTGTCGCTGACCCTTCTTTTCTTCATCCTCTCCAAGCGCCAGTTTGCCCGTATCGCCAATCAGGCGGACCATCGCGGGCATGAGGTGCTGGATCAACAGTTTTCATCGGCGTTGACCCGCCAGTCGATCCTGGCCATCGCGCTGTTCGCGCTTGACATTTATGGTCTCAACCTGTCGTCGTTTTTTACCGGTATCGGCCTGTTCGATATCATCCCCACCCTCGAGGCCCTCTTCTTCATGGCGCTTTTTGTGGGCTATCTGGTTATTATCTGGTCCAATGCCTACGACGCCTATCGATTGATCTATGGTGCCCAGATATCGCGCAGGGCCTATGTCAGCTCCAACATCGCCTTCAGCATTCCCATACTGCTTCCCTGGCTGCTGCTCTCGGGCATCGCCGATCTGATCCTGGCGTTGCCCTTTGACCTGCCGCGCCAGGTGCTTTCATCCCCGGAAGGGGAAGCGGCCTATTTTCTCTTTTTTCTCCTTGCCGTAGCGGTTCTCGGCCCGCTGATCATCCAGAAATTCTGGCGCTGCCGGCCGTTGGAAAACGGATATTATCGCCAGCGGATCGAAGCCATCTGCCAGCAGGCCAATCTGAAATACGCCGACATCCTCTATTGGCCGATTTTCGGCGGCCGGATGATCACTGCCGGTGTGATGGGCCTGGTCAGCCGATTTCGCTATATCCTGGTAACCGACGCCCTCTTGCGGATTCTCAGCCCCGAAGAGGTCGACGCCGTCATCGGTCACGAAATCGGCCATGTGAAAAAGCGGCATCTGCTCTTCTACCTTTTTTTCTTCATCGGCTACATGCTGATCACCTATGCCACCTTTGACTTGATCATCTACCTGATCATCTTTTCCGAGCCCCTCTACCGGTTCGTGTTCACCACGGGCATCAGCCGTGCCACCGTTACCACGGGGCTTTCCAGTTTGGCGATCATCTTCAACTTTCTCATCTATTTCCGCTACATTTTCGGCTATTTCATGCGCAACTTCGAGCGCCAGGCCGATGCCTTCGTATATACCCTGTTCGCCAGTGCCGCACCGCTGATCACCACATTTCAGAAGATCGTAAGCGTATCCGGCAATTCCGCGGACAAGCCCAACTGGCACCACTTCAGTATCCGTCAGCGGGTCAACTTCCTCAGGCGCTGCGAAGCCGACCGCACCTGGGTGGATCGCCACGACCGCAAAGTACGCATCAGCATCGCCATCTATGCCGCGGCCATGGTGCTGATTGGTGGTATCGGTTACCAATTGAACTTCGGGCAGGCCGGCAAGCAGCTCAATGAGAAATTCTTTGAAACGGCCATTCTCAGTGCGATCGACCGTGATGAGGAAAACAGTGCCGGGCTCTATGGCATGCTGGGGGATCTCTATTTCGGCCGCAACAGCTTCGACCAGGCGATCTCGGCCTACCGCGCCGCCCTGGATCTGGAACCCGATAATACCATCGTTCTGAATAATTACGCCTGGCTCCTGGCCACCTGCGCGGATCCGGCATTGCGCAATCCTGAGCTGGCCCTGACGCTGGCCAAAAAAGCCGTCGCCATCGACCCTTCTGCGCATGTGCTGGACACGCTGGCCGAAAGTCTGTTCGTCAACGGAAAAATCGGCCATGCCATTGAAACGGCCAGGATTGCCCTGGATAAGGCCACATCCAATCGGGCTTACTACGCGGAACAACTGGAAAAGTTCCAGGCGGCAATCGAATCGCCCACCGCCGATTGAGGCCGGAAGATGTCAGTGGTTGGACGTGCGGACTATTTGATGCAAACCTTCCTGACTTCAAGCAGGTCGCAGTGCCCCTGAAAGATCTTATCGATACCGTCCTGTTTCAGGGTCGACATGCCGTCGTTGATGGCTTGGTCACGAATCTGTTCCATGGGGGCCTTGAGCTGGATCAGTTTTTTCATCTCATCGGTTCCCATGAGCAGTTCGTGGATGCCCATCCGGCCACGGTACCCACTGTTGCCGCACAGGTCACATCCCTCGGGTTTATATAGCTGCAGGTCATCCGTGTAGGGAATATCCAGATTGGCTTTGAACTCCTCTTCGCCGTACTCACGCACCAGTTCGTCGTACTCCTCCTTGCTGGGATGGTATTGCCGCTTGCAGGTTTTGCACAGGGTACGCACAAGGCGCTGGGCCATAATACACAGGATGGCATCAGCGAAGTTGAAGGGATCCATGCCCATGTCCAAAAGACGGGTAATGCTCTCCGGGGCGCTGTTGGTGTGCAGGGTGGAAAAAACCAGGTGACCGGTCAGGGAGGCCTCGATACCGATGGAGGTGGTCTCCTTGTCGCGCATTTCACCGACCATGATCACATCCGGGTCGGCGCGCAGGAAGGCCCGCATGGCAGCGGCAAAGTCAAATCCGATTTTGGGTTTGACCTGCACCTGTCGAAGGCCGCGCTGGGTGATTTCCACCGGGTCCTCGGCGGTCCAGATTTTGGTTTCGGTTTTATTGATAAAGCTAAGGGCCGAGTGCAGGGTAGTGGTTTTACCGGAACCGGTGGGGCCGCAGACAAAGATCAGGCCATACGGTTTGGTGACCACACTAATAAAATTCTTGTGGTTGCGCTTGGAAAAGCCCATCTTGTCCAGGGGGATGGGTTCGCCGGCAGCCAGGATACGCATGACCACATCCTCGAGACCACCCTGGGTGGGAATGGTGGCCACACGCAGTTCGATGTCTTTCCCACCGTACTTTTTAAATTTGATCTTGCCGTCCTGGGGAAGCCGCCTCTCTGCGATGTCCAGGTCGGACATGATCTTGATTCTGGAAACCACCGCATTCTTGTATGAAAAGGGGATGGTCTGATAAATCGTGCAGGCCCCGTCCACCCGGATCCGTACCTGGGTGTTCTGTTTTCCGGGATAGGGCTCGACATGGATATCCGAGGCATTGCGGTTGTATGCATCCAGAATAATCTTGTTGACCAGCTGGACAACGGCGCTGTCTTCATCACCGACACTGGACTCGGCCTCCTCCACCTCATCTGTTTCCACCTGGAGTTGGGAGAGGATGTCGTCGATTTCCGCCAGTTCCTTTTCGTCCTGGGTAAACAGCTTGATGAAATCGAGGATGTCCTGCCTGAGGCTGACGTAGAAAGTGACCGGCCGACCGGGAAAAAGGGCCTTGATTTCGTCTATTTTCTTCAGGTCGTAAGGGTTGTCGACGGCAATGACGACTTTGTTGTCCTCACTTTTCAGGGGCACCCAGATGTTATTGCGCATGAAGGGCACTTTTAAGCCCGCAATGAGGTCACCGGGGATGGGATAATTGGCGTTGTACTCGATAAAATTGGTCTTGAAGTATTTTTCCAGGGCGTTGCCGATCTCTTTTTTGGAAATCTTGAAATCCTTCATCAGAACGGCGGAAACCGGCTCTTTGCGTTTCGCTCCGTCGGCAATGGCCTTGGTCAGTTCCTTCTGGGTGAGCAAATGGTTTTCCAGAAGGTAGTCGTATTTGTTGGTGCGCGAGCCCCGGGCGGCAATGCGTTTCTGATTGTACAGAGCGGTGCCCATGATCTTGGAGAGTTCTTGGATGGCCTTTTCCTCGGCCGGTCCGAATTCACCATTGCCTTCGCGGTTGATCAGTTCCAGGGTGCCCATCAGGTATTTCTGATAGACGATGGGATGGGCCAAAATCTGTCGCGTCCGGTAGCCGGTACGGCGGTCCCAGCTGGAATCGAACTGGAGGCTGGGGTCAATGTCCGTCAGTTCGCCTTGATCGTAGGCATCCTTGATATTGACCAAACGCTGTTTGAGGGCAGCATAGCCGGCAATACTGGTCTGGGCCACGGGGATGCGAATCTCGGCCACCTCATTGCCGGATTTGAACCGTGACACCAGTTCCCGCTTGACGCCATCAACCACATACACGGTGATGCGATTGGCCCCGAACAATTCGCAGATGTCATCCTTGACATTAATCAGTGCCTCGCCCAGGTTGTTGGCCGAATTCAGCTGGTTGCCGAGGGCTTGGATTTTTATCTTGTACTCGCTTTCAGATAGCGTGTGTCGCTCTGCGTTACTGTCGACAGTCAAACTGGTTTCTGCATTGGCCATAATAACTTTTTACCTGCGTTTGATGGGTAAAAGACGCGTCTTGTGGGGTTTAAATAACGGAACCGCTTCAGATCACCTTAACGGATCGGAGACAGCCGTCTTATTTACGATATTGCCGGTAGAGTTTTTTACACCCGCCTCCGATCAGAAAGAGCCCCATAAAATAAAAACAGAATCGAATAAAACCGGAGGCACCGGCGAACCTGGGTATTTGCTCGATATTGGGCATCACCTGGGGAATCCGGTAAAAAACACCGAGTCCGGCAAGGATCAGGGCAACCGCCCAGATCACCTGTATCTGATTTACCTGTTTGTCGCCCATGGATGCACCTTAGGGCGATTTCTGTCAAAGAATATACCCGCCTGCTTGTCTTTTCATCCGTCTTCCGCGTTGGGCTTTTCCACACATAGCCCCACTATGCGTAAAAAAGCCCGCCTTGAATACGAATGAAAATCCTGCGCATTCTGGTATATTCTTATCCGCCAATCGCCTAAAAAGGTTAATCTTGTGGATCAAAGCTGGTACAGCCGCTCGCCATCAATCACATTGACGCCTTTGGACTGGAGCAACTGGACCGCCTCCTGGTCCTTTTCAAAACGAAAAATCATGATCGCATTATCACCGGAGGAACGCACAAAGGCATACATATACTCCACATTGAGGTCGGCATTATGCAGCATGGTCAGGATATCGTGAAGACCGCCGGGCCGATCAGCCACCTCCACGGCCACCACATTGGTTTTTCCCACGGTAAAGCCATTGTTTTTCAATGTCTGGCGAGCTTTTTCAGTATCATCAACAATCAGTCGCAACACACCGAAATCCGAAGTGTCGGCAAGTGCCAGGGCCCGGATATTCACTTTGGCTTCACTGAGAATCGACGTTACTTCCGAAAGCCGCCCGGATTTGTTTTCCAGAAATACGGAAATCTGTTCAACCTGCATATGTCTTCCTCCCATATAATCGGTCAATGGACCGGTGACTTGAGCGCTGGATAACCTTTTAAAATTTATCAGATCTGACGGTTGTCCACAACCCGTATGGCCTTGCCCTGGCTTCTTTCAATGGCTTTGGGTTCAACCAGTTTGACATTCGCGGAAACGCCGAGAAGTTCCTTGATGGTTTTGGTGATCCGCCGTTCCAGCTGCTGCAGTCCCTTGACCTCGTCGCTGAAACCTCGCTCGCCCACCTCTACCTTGACGGTCAGCACGTCCAGGTTGTCTTCTCGATCGACCACAAGCTGATAGTGGGGTTCCACCTCTTTAATCTCCATCAGCACGCTTTCTATCTGAGAGGGGAATACATTCACGCCGCGAATGATCAGCATATCGTCACTGCGTCCCGTCACCCGGTTCATCCGCACGTGGGTACGACCACAGACACACGGCTCGGGATTAAGTGAGGTGATATCCCGGGTGCGGTAGCGGATTACGGGGAAGGCCTCCTTGGTCAACGAGGTAAACACCAGTTCGCCGGTTTCGCCGTAAGGCAGCGGTTCAAGGGTTTTCGGGTCGACGATTTCGGCGATGAAGTGATCCTCAAAAACATGCAGCCCCTTCTTGGCTTCGTGGCACTCGATGGCCACTCCGGGCCCCATCACTTCACTGAGCCCGTAAATGTCGACGGCCGTGAGATTCAGCTTGCGTTCAAGTTCCTCGCGCATCTTCTCGGACCAGGGCTCGGCGCCGAAAATACCGAACTTGAACTTCAACGAAGCGAAGGACACGCCCATATCCTCCGCGATCTCTGCCAGATGAAGGGCGTAGGAGGGGGTTGAGGTAATAACGGTGGCACCAAAATCCTTCATGATAACCACTTGCCTTTTGGTATTGCCACCGGACACCGGAATCACCGACGCCCCCAATCGTTCAGCACCGTAATGCACGCCCAGGCCACCCGTAAAAAGGCCGTATCCGTATGCATTGTGGATGATATCACCGCGGCCTGCCCCCCCGGCGGAGAGAGCACGGGCCATCAGCGTAGACCAGGTACCCACGTCCCTGGCGGTGTAGCCGACCACGGTCGGCTGACCGGTGGTTCCGGAGGAGGCATGAATGCGCACCACATTGTCCATGGGAACGGCGAACATGTTGAAAGGATAATTATCCCGCAGGTCCTGTTTGGTCGTAAAAGGGACATATTTCAGGTCCTTCAGGGTTTTTATGTCGGCAGGTGTAATTCCGGCGGCTTTGAAGGTCTCACGATAAAAGGGGACACTGGCATAAACTCGCTGAAGAGTCGTCTGAAGCCGCCGAAGCTGAATGGATTCCAGCGCCTCACGGGGCATGGTTTCGTATTCGATGTCGTAAATCAAGAATCGTTCTCCTTTTTTCACCTGAATTGAAAATATCTGACTGCAAAAACTTGTCCGCCCGATCACTGACCAAACAAAAGGCCGTGAGGAACATCCCCGCGGCCTTTCTCCTCCAATAGCTACCAAAAACAGGCAGTTTCCAGCCTTTTGGGAACCATTCAAAAAAACCTACAGCGATCATATCCCGTTAGCCAAGCAGGGAGCCTTTGAATTCCGCTTTGCGCTTTTCAAGGAAGGCGCCGGTGCCCTCTTTGGCATCCGGACTGGCCATGCAGATCCCGAAGGCGTCGGCTTCGATCTGGAAACCGATGCCAATTTCAACGTTCATCCCGTTGTTGACCGATTTCTTGGCCTCGCGCAGTGACACCTTGCCCTTCTTGGCAATTCCCTTGGCCGTCTTGTAGGTTTCTTCCATCAGCTTGTCCTTGGGAAAAACCCGGTTGACCAGACCGATCTTCTCGGCTTCCGGAGCCTTCACCATGGCACCGGTAAAAATCATCTCTTTGGCTCGGTTGATGCCGATCAGCCGCGCCAGTCGCTGGGTGCCACCGAATCCGGGGATGATTCCCAGCGTAATTTCCGGCAGGCCGAACGTAGCCGTTTCAGCGGCGTAGATAAAGTCACTGGCCAGGGCAATTTCGCTTCCTCCGCCCAGAGCAAAACCGTTAACCGCCGCGATCACCGGGATGGATAGGTCCTGTAGACGACTGAAAATCAACTGCCCTTTTCGCGAAAAGAGTTTTCCCTGGAGGGTGTTGAAGGTGGCCAATTCGGAAATATCGGCGCCGGCCACGAAAGACTTTTCTCCGGCACCGGTCAGAACCAGCACCCGGACCTGCTCATCGGCTTCAATTTCGTCCAGCGCTGACGCCAGCTCGTCCAGCAGTTGGCCGTTAATGGCGTTAAGGGCCTTGGGACGGTTAAACGTAATGGTGGCGACACCGTCGGTCACGTCAAAAATAATGTTCTCGTAAGCCATGTTTCTCTCTCCTCCTGCACGTTTCGGGTTAAGGCGATTTTATCCCTGCCTGTTTCTCGCTGTCGGCGGTTGAACAAAGGCAGTGGGAAGGGTATCTTTGATATATTGGCGAATACCGCGAATAATGCCGTCACACAGGGCTTCCTGATACTTGGCACTGGTCAGGCGCTTGCATTCCCGGGGGTTGGAAATAAAGGAGGTCTCAACCAGGATGGCCGGCATCTGAGCCCCCAGAAGAACGTAGAACGGCGCCTGCTTGACACCTTTACTACGAATATCACTGTACCCCCTCTTTTTCAGATGCAGGCACATCTCTTCCTGTACCATAGCCGCCAGGCGGCTGGATTCATTGATTTTGGCATTCTGCATCAGATCATTGAGGATCGACTCGAGATCGCTGATATTTTTCGCCGAGGTGGCGTTTTCCCGGGCAGCCACCCGAATGGCGTCATCGTCCGTGGCCAGGTTGAGAAAAAATGTCTCAATCCCGTAAACCCGATGATCCCTGACGGCATTGGTATGGATGGAAACGAACAGATCGGCGTTCTGGGTATTGGCGATCGCCGTCCGCTCCTCCAGGGTCAGGTAGCGATCGGTGGTACGGGTGAGAATCGCGTCACACTTGAGTTCGCGCTCCACCTTGCGGGCCAGCCGTTTTGCGATTTCAAGAACCACGTGCTTTTCATGCACGCCTTTGCGATATCCGGGAGCGCCATAATCTTTGCCGCCATGGCCCGGGTCGATGATGATGCGGCTGACGCCAAGGGCAAATTGCCGGGCGATGGCGCCGGGGGGCAACTTGCCGTTAGCAGGCGGCAAGGGGGCAGCATACGGTTTTCCGACGGTTTTGCCCGTTTCCATCCCCCATACGTCCAGGACGATGCGAAATGGATTTTTCAGGGAAAAAATCTTGTAGTTTTTAAATGACTTGATATCAACGACGATTCTGACCGACTCGGGGGTGTACTGTCCTGCCCGCGCATCACTGAGCAGTTCATCGTTAATGGGGATGAATTTCTTGATATCCTTTCCCAACCGGCTGTTGCTCAGATCGATATAGAGCCGCTGCGGTTTTTTAATGGAAGGATCCTTTTTCAGCAGTCGATGGGTAAAACGGGTCTCCTGGTCCGCATCGACCACAATACGCGTATAACTGGGATTGGACCAGAAACGCAGGCCCTGCACCGTTACCCGGCCCGTTCCCACGGGTCCTTTTTGCGGGGTGAGGCCTGACGACGCGGCGCCTGACCGGTTGATCATCGCGGCCAGCGGATCCGTCTGATCCACGGCTGACGCCACTGCCACCGGAACCGCCGTCGGTTTCAGTTCACCGGCGGCCTTGCCAGCAAACGGGCTGCCGGGAAACTCCCGCTGAACCCGTCTGAAATAGTCATCGGCCGTATCCCGGTCGGCAGATCGATGGGAGGCGCCGGCCAATCCCCGGTAAACAACGGCGACCATGTAAAGGGCCTCGGCAGCATGGGGCCCCCGGGGATCGGTGCGGTGGGCCGTCTGGAACCGATCGATGCAGCGCTGCCACTGATCCCGGTATTTTTTGCGGGTGCCACTGGATAGCAAATCGTTGTAGGCCGCATGGGCTTTTTTCAAATGGCGTCCAGCTGCCACAGTTTCGGGTGGTGTTGCCGGCTTCCCCAGCGCCTTCAATTGCGTTTGTGATTTGGGGGTATAGCGACTGTCGGGAAATTGCCGGATGATCCGCTGAAACACATCCACTGCTTCGCTTTGGTCTGCGGCAAGGTAGGAGCGTTTGTGCAGTTCCAGATACAACAGTCCGGCTCTGTACAGTCCGGCGGCCGCCCAGGGGCCGGACGGATCCAGCCGGGCTACGCCTTTGAACTTTTCAATGCATGCCAGCCATTTGTCTCGATATTTCTGATGGCGCGGGTTCTTTTTAAGGGCTGTATAGGCCTTTTCGGCATGATAGAATTGCTCTTTGGGCGTCATGGCCCAGGACAGCGGCGCACAAACCATCCCTGCGAGAAGTGCGGCCAGCATTAGCAGGGTCACTGCCGCATATGTTGGTTTGTCGGCAAACTCATGCATATCGATATCGTTTCGTGTCAGTAGACGACTAACTGGGCCTGGTTTTGCAGCTCATTCAATGTATTCAGGGCATCAATGGGGGTCATGCGCCCAAGGTCGAGCATCTGCAGGGTCTCTACCACTTTTCGTTCGACCGGACTGAACAGGCCGAGCTGTACGTGCCCGTCACCTTTTTTGCCACCGCTCCGGGTCGGTTTTTTTTCGCCGACCTGGGGATGCGCCCCGGATTCGATCTGGGCCAAAATCTTCTTTGAGCGGCGAATCACCGATTCCGGGATTCCCGCCAGACGGGCCACCTGAATGCCGTAGCTGCGGTTGGTACCGCCTGCGACCAGTTTTCTCAGAAAAATGATTTCGTCGTTCCACTCTTTGACGGCAATGTTGTAATTTTTCACCCGCTCGAGTTGCTCAGCCAGTTCGGTCAATTCATGGTAGTGGGTGGCGAAAAGGGTGCGCGTTCCGTTTCCGTTCAGGTCGTGCAGGTGCTCGGCCACGGCCCAGGCAATGCTCAGCCCGTCATAGGTCGAAGTCCCCCGGCCAATCTCATCCAGAATCACCAGGCTGTTTGCAGTAGCGTTGTTGACGATATTGGCCGTCTCCTGCATCTCCACCATGAAGGTGCTCTGGCCGGCGGAAAGATTATCCAGGGCCCCCACCCGGGTAAAAATGCGGTCGGTCAAAGCGATATTGGCCGATGCCGCCGGCACGAAGCTGCCCATCTGGGCCATGATGGTAATCAGGGCCACCTGGCGAAGCACCGTGGATTTGCCGGCCATGTTGGGGCCCGTGATAATCAGCACCTGATTGGCCTGATTGTCCAGAAGAATGGAGTTGGGGACAAACCGTTCGCCGGTAATCAGCTTCTCCACCACCGGATGACGCCCCTCCTGGATATCCAAAACGCCCTCGGAATTGATTTGCGGTTGGCAGTAGCCGTTATTATGGGCCACTTCGGCAAATGCAACCAGGCAATCAACGCGCGCGATGAATCGGGCGATGGCCTGAACCTTGGCATGCCGGGCCTTGGCCTGATCCCTGACCTCGATAAAGAGACGCAATTCCAGACTGGCGCGCTGATCCTCTGCATTGAGCACCCGGGATTCAAAGTGCTTCAAATCGTCGGTGATATAGCGTTCGGCATTGACCAGGGTCTGTTTGCGCACGTAGTGATCGGGCACCGATTCGCTGTGTGCGCGCGGAATTTCGATATAATAGCCGAAAACCTTGTTGAAACGCACCTTGAGTGAATTGATGCCCGTTGTGCTGCGCTCTTTGGCTTCCAATTCGGCCAGCCAACCCTTGCCATCCTGGCTGATGCGGATCAGTTCGTCCAGTTCGTCATTGTATCCGGTGCAGATCATGCCCCCCTCGGAGGTGACCGGCGGGGCATCCTCGCGAATGGCCTGATCGATCAGATCGGCCAGTTCATCAAGGGGTCGGGTATCCTCATGGCAGGCATAATGATCCGACGTCAATTCGGTCAGGGCGGCGAAGACCGCTTTGAGTGCCCGGATGGAAAGTTTCAATGCCGTCAGGTCCCGGGCATTGCCGTGCCCCATGGCGATTTTGCTGCCCAGCCGCTCCAGATCCCGTACCGATTTGAGGGCCTGGCGAAGATCCTTTCGTGCCTGCATCCGCTCCACGCCTTCGGCCACCGCCGCATAGCGTCTCTGGATGCGTGCCGCATCGAGCATCGGATAACGCAACCATTGCGCCATCAGCCGCCCCCCCATGGCCGTGACCGTCTGGTCCAGGATGTCCAGAAGCGTCCCCTGGCGGCCGCCCGTACGGATACTGCGCAGCAGTTCCAGGTTCCGGCAGCTCTGATCGTCAACGACCAGGAAGGCCCCCAAAAAATAGGTTTGAATGCCATGCAGGTGTTCAAGCTTCTGGCGCTGGGTTTCGGTGACGTAATGCACCAGTGCGCCAGCGGCCCCGATCCCGGCTTTCATGGATTCACAACCGAATCCTTCAAGGGAAAGGGTCTCGAATTGATCCATAAGCCGCTGCCGGCCGGCACCCCATTCAAACGTGGCATCCTCCAGCACGGTGATGGCGAAGTTGAGCGGGTTGTCCCTCAGCACGGTGAACGCCGCATCCTCCTCGAGGGATACGGGCATCAGGATCTCGCGGGGGGCCACCCGCATCATTTCGTCGACAATGGCCGCGACATCAGCGGTTTCGGTCAACCGGAAAGTCCCCGTGGAAATATCCAGGCTGGCCAGCCCGGTGACCTGCTGATGCCGCGAGAAGGCCAGCACAAAATTATTGGCCCTGGCATCCAGCAGTTCGTCTTCGACGATCATCCCCGGGGTCACCACGCGGACCACTTCGCGCTTGACCAGGCCCTTGGCGGCCTTGGGGTCCTCCACCTGATCGCAGATGGCCACCTTATGACCCTTTTCGATCAACCGGGCGATGTAGCCCTGGGCGGCCCGATAGGGTACACCGCACATGGGTACCGCGGCGTCGTTGTTTTTGTTGCGGGACGTGAGGGTGATTTCCAATGCACCCGAGGCGACTTTGGCGTCCTCGAAAAACATCTCATAGAAATCGCCCATGCGGTAAAAAAGCAGGACGTCGGGATACCGCTCCTTAATGGAGAGGTATTGCTGCATCATAGGGGTCGATTTGACAGGGGCCATCAATCAGTCAGTCAGTAACGGCACGATCCGGATTATTTCACTTCGGCAGCCACCACTATGTCATCATCCGTAACAGGAGCGGCGGTAACCGTGTCGGGCGCGGGTTCGGCAGCCGCCGTCTGGCTGCGGAGCTGCTGTTCCAACGTGGCCACGGTTTCCACCAGGCTGGCCTCCTTGGCTTTGAGAGCCTTGATGATTTTGGCGTCTTTGAAGTGTTTGAACAGGCTGAGAAAGTAGGTCAGCAGAATCCCCAGCAGAAAAAAAGCCACAAAAAAGATGGCATTGGCCAGAAACGGGGTTTCATAGAAAAAAAAGCCCAGATTGAGCACCAAATGGCTCTCGGACATAAAAAATCCGCGGTTTTGGTAGATGATCAGCCCGACAAAACCGAAGACGACTATCCAGAAGGCGATTTTCACCTTTTTCATTGACTGTTTCTCCCTCACCTCGTTCGCGTTGTGGTTGGGTTCAAGATCTTGCAGGGAATGGCGGCCTTTATTTTGAAGCGTCCCTCAACGTCCTTAAAATCCTTGGATTATCGAGCATATCTATCCTTTTCCACCCGAAAACTCAACCTTTTTTTCGGTTCAGGGGAACCAGTTCGATCGATCCCCAGGCCCCCATCTGACGGCCAACAACCACGACAATACCAAGGATATCCCCCATCCCGCGGCCCGACTGGATGGCGCCGTCGATATCCCCGGGGCGTTGAATCCGGTTGCCGATGGCGGTGGCCGCCGCATCGGCCAGGGCACTGGACCGGGCGACCACACAGACGGCATCGGCAACACCGCGGGAGAGGGAGTGGCCCACCGTCCCCGAGGAGGTGCAGAGCCCCAGCCCATCGCCGGTATCCGGAATTTTCAGCCCCATCTTCATGCTCAGGGGCGAGGCGCCCGCAAAAATCCCGGCCACCAGCGGCGCATCGCTCTTCACAAAGAGATCTCCGCCATTTTCAACAACGATCCGGGAAGTTGCCTCCAGCAACCCGCGACCGACAGATTCGGCGATGGCCCCGGCCACAGCCGCCATGGGGCCGACCCCGGCAGCCTGGCCGGCGTGAATCATCTGACGGACCACCAGGGGGGCCGGCGACACATTCGGCCAGGGGACCAGCGTGGTGGCAAATTCCGGGTAACGCCGGATGTATCCGGCAATCTGCCCCCGGCAGTCCAACACGTGTTCACGGGCCTCATCGGCCAGAGGTCGCTCGGCCTGAATCAACAGGTCGGTCTGTTCGCACACCACCCGAAAGGCCACCAGGCCGGTGGTGTGGACCCGTTCCCGATAGGTTCGTTTCCGATAGCTCTCCGGTAAGGGTGCCCGTCCACGCGACGGTTTGGCCGGTTTGCTACCCATGTTTAGATTTGGACGACCGGCCGCAGATGCGCTGGGAACCGATTCAGGAAATAGCTGTCGGTCATGCCAGCAATGTAGTCTCGCACGATCTCCGGATGACTGTGGTCCTCGACATAATCGTCCGACATGTCCGCCAGAAAACCGGAAAAGATGTCCGATTCCCGGTTGCCGGTCGTGAGGTCTTCAAGATAGGTGTCAAACAACATGCCAAACAGTTTTTTGATGGTCGCCGAATGCACCTTGTTTTTTGGATTGGTGTAGATCCGATTCAGGTTAAAGGTCTTGAGGTTTTTCAGCGCATCGGAAATCCCGGGGCTGAAGGCGATAAACCGGTTGGCATAAGAGTTCTGGATAATGTCGGTCACCAGGCGGTAGACAATGGTGCCATTGGAATTGCCCAAAATACGAACGATGGATGCCGGGATCTCTCCCCGTTTCAGCAGGCCGAGGCGGATGGCGTCTTCCAGATCCCGGCCGATATAGGCGATGGTGTCGGCCATGCGCACGACGCACCCCTCGGTGGTCATGGGCACCAGGGCCAGGGCCGGGTTGGCCTTTTTGGTACTGATCTCCGCCTCAAAGGTGGAAAAGGTCTTGTCGGGTTGAGGCGTCAGCAGACGGTTATGGATCTCGCCGTCGTGGCAGAGAATGCCATCCAAGGTCTGCAGGCACAGGTTCCAGCCCTGCCCTTTTCGCTCCACCCGGTCGAGGAACTGGATGCTCTGGACGTTGTGCAAAAAGTTTCCGATGCCGGCTTTCAGGCACAACTCGGACAGGTAGCGTTCGCCTTCATGACCGAACGGCGTGTGACCGATGTCGTGACCCAGCGCGATGGCTTCGATCAAATCCTCGTTAAGTCTTAAAAAACGCCCGATGGTGCGACCGATCTTGGAAACCAACTGCACATGCAGAACGCGGTGAGTGATGTGATCATTGGCGATCAGGGAAAAAACCTGGGTTTTGTCGTTGTAACGGGTATAGGCACGGCTGTGCAGGATGCGGTCAGCATCCAGGGAGAAGGCCTGCCGGTAGCCGGCCGCCGAATCGAAGATCGGATGACGGCGTATCCCGGCGTTGCTGAATGTGGCGGCCGATGAAAAGATGGTCCGTTCACGCCGGTTCAGGTCCGCCTTCAACCGGTCCAGGACCGGCTGGGTTGTGACATCTTCAGATTTCTCCATTGTCAATCAGCTGCTCCATCAACGCAAAATAGTCGATACCGGCTGCCCGAAACCCCTCCCGGCCATATTTCATATTGGCCTCCAGGAGGGTGTATTGTCCGTCATGGCAGCAGATGTCCAATCCAACGTCGTCCCACCGGCACACGGTGGCCGTCTCGAGGGCCAGGTCCAGGGCGGCCTGGGGGACCGGGTCGAGACTGACCCGCCCGCCCCGGGCCACATTGGTGCGAAATTCTCCCGCACTGGCGATGCGCCAGTAGGCGTGCACCACCCGCCCGCCGATCACCACCGCGCGGATATCCCGGTCCATGGGCAGGAACTCCTGGATATAGACCACATGCCGGTCACGGGTGTAAGCATCCAGTTCGGCATCGTTGCGGATCAGGAACACACCCCGCCCCATGGCGGACCCCCGCGGCTCCTTGGCGATCAGCGGAAGTGAAAAATAGTCCCGTATCCGGCCCCGCTGCCGTTTCCCGAAGAAAACGCGTGTACGAAGATGGGGCAAGCCGGCCAGTTGAAACAGGGCGCTTTGTTTGATCTTGTCCTGAACACACTTGTAGGTATGGTAGCTGGGAAAGGTGGCTTTGCCCAACGTATCGAACAGTTCCGCGTAAAACGCCGTGGGGTAATAAATTTTATCGGCGCTGCGGATCAGGTGCCTCTCCTGTTCACCGTAATCACAGAAATTGGGATGCACCCCGATGGTAAGGACATTGCGGCAGGCACGCAACCGCGCCTCCAGGGCCAAAACCTGCCGCGCCACGTTAGAGTCTGCCGATAACGGCCTGAACCACCGTCTCCAGTGCCGCCACAAAGGGTCCGCTTTGACCGGCGGCGGCAATCGGAGCGCCCTGGTCACACGATTTGACCACTTCGGGATCAAAGGGCAACGTGCCCAGGAAAGTCACGCCCATAGCCTCGGCCGTCAGGCGTCCCCCCTGGCTTTTAAACAGCTCAACGGTTTTCCCGCAGCAGGGACAGGCGAACGGCCCCATGTTCTCCACCAACCCGACCAGTTCAAGGTTGACGGCCCGGCAAAAATTGATCGATTTGCGGACATCGGCCAAGGCGACATCCTGGGGGGTGGTGACAATCAGGGCCTTGGCGCCGGTGATGGTCTGGGCGACACTCAAGGGCTCATCCCCGGTACCCGGCGGTGAGTCGACGATGAGAAAATCCAGCGCGTCCCAGAAAACGTCACCGATAAACTGACGAATGATACCGGTCTTCGCCGGTCCTCGCCAGATGACGGCCTGATCGGGATCCTTCATCAGAGACTGCATGGAAACGACTTTCAAATTCTCGTTCACCTTCTTGGGAACCACCTGCTGTGTCTCCTGGCTCACCTCCAGAAGTCCGTTGATGCCGACCATGCCGGCAATGCTGGGGCCGTGCAGATCCACATCCATCAAGCCGGTCGAAAATCCCTTGGCGGCCAGGGCCACGGCCAGATTGGTGGCAAAGCTGGATTTGCCCACCCCACCCTTACCGCTCATGACGATCAGTTTGTGCTTGATTTTTGAAAGGGCGTTCTCGATATTCTGGTCCTGCGGGTCAGGCGCTTGCGGGCTTTTGCCGCCACCGCCGCCTTCATTGCTATCTGAGTGATCATGCATAAGATGGCCTTTCCTTAATATTGAAAAATCGATTCAAAACGGGGGTGGGGCCAGTGTAAAGAGACCATCGGCCATGGGCGCATTGGCCACATACCGTTCAAGCCCAACCGTTACCCGTTGACCGGTCTCCTTAGAAAGTTCAAGCTGTCGGGGCAAGGCAAAACCGTCGACCACCTGCCAACCGGAAACCACCAGCGTATAAACCGGTTTGCCGCCAGTGTCAAACCAGACCGATTGCCTCGGCTGGCTGTCGGTGTCAAGGGTAATCCGCTGGCGGACCCGCCCGCGTCGGTCAATTAGATCCAGCTGGCTACCCGAATCCGTCCCGATGGAACTGCGCCTGGCCGCACACCCGGCTTCGAGGGGTAGACGCCCGACCATCAGTTCGAGCAGCTCCACCACGCTGACATCCAGGCCGACAATCCGGCGCAGACTTCCCTGACCAAGCGTTTTCTTGCGATATTCCTGTGAGGCGTGCTGAACGACAAACAGGTGCTCACCATTACTGGCCAGGGTTGCGGATGATCCCCCGAAAGGTGAAAAAAGGTCGATTCTCAGCCGGTCAGGAATCTGGCCGGCCACGGCCGCACGAAACGATTGGGCCGGTTGGTGGGGTGTCTTCACCGTCAGCCGGCCAACACATTTGAATTGAGACAGGCCGCTGTTGGCGTGCTTCAGTTGCGCCAGTACGGCCTCGGATTCCGGATCGGTAGGAACGGTTGCCGGCCGCAACCCGGCGCAACCACCGGTCAACCCGATAACCAGCAACCCAAGCAGTACCGTCCGCAGCCAGGCAATCAACCAGCGATGAGCGGTAGTCGTCAGACAGTCGGCAGCGTTGATCATCATCGTGTCAACAATTGGATTTTCTCTTCGACCGCCGCTTTATCGGTGTGGCCGTTTTTAATGGACCGCCGGTAACTGTCAAGGGCCTTCTCGGTCATACCGAGCCGTGCATAGACGTCGCCAAGATGCTCGCGGACGATGGGATCATCGGGGACCAGGCTGACCGCCTGCTCCAAAAGTGGCAATGCCTTTTCATATTCTCCGCGCTGATAGTAAACCCAGGCCAGGCTGTCGGTAATATAACCATCCCCGGGCTTATGTTCCAATGCTTTACGGATCAACTGTTCGGCTTCATCCAGATTGACCCCCATATCCGCGTAGGTGTAGCCCAAATAGTTGAGGGCGTTGGCGTTATCCGGATCATAGCGGATCACCTGTTTCATGGTCTCGATGGAGGCATCCTTCTTGCCCCATTTGTCATACACCACTCCCAACCGAAAATAGAGCCGGGGGTTTTTAGGGGCGATGGCAAGGCCCGCTTGGAGGGCCTTTTCGGCGTCTACGTAATCTTCGGTCTGCTCATAAAAAGACCCCAGATAGAGACGAAATTCCGGATTTTGTGGATCCTTGGCAATCGTTTGCTGAATAAAATCTATCGCTTTGTCGAGTTGCTCCATCTCCTGGTAAAGCAAGGCGGCATGAACCGCCGCGTTCCTGAAAAAATGCGATCCCGGCGCCACGCTGCGCAATTGTTCGATGGCCAACTGTTTTTCACCGGTCCCATCCAGGGCCACCCCCGCCAGATAGTGCAAGTCCGAATTTTCCGGAACGGCCTTGAGCATTCCGCGAATGATCACCGCGGCGGCTTCATATTCCCGGGTATCCAGGTAAAGCCGCACCAGCATCCGGATCACCTCTTCATCTTCTAGGCTCATGCGCCCCAGTTCGGCAAACTGTTTGGCAGCGGTTTTTTTCATTCCCTGGCGGTGCCGCACCCATCCAAGGGCCATCATGGCCTGAATGCTGCCGGGGTTTTGTTTCAAAATGTCCTGGTAAATGGCAGCCGCCTGACGGTAGTGCCGATCGGCTTCGTAGAGCGCGCCCAGTTCAAAACGGGATTCGACAAGTTGCGGTTCAAGCAGCAGGGTTTTCTCAAAGTACGCCCTGGCTGTTTTGCTGTCACCGTTAATGGCACTGATCCGCCCCAGAAAAAAATATCCCGCATATGAACCCGGAAAGTGGGTGACCAGTTGCTGGTAGACCTTTTGTGCCTGATCCCATTGTTCTTGGTCCATGTACATACCGCCCAACATCAGATAGATGTTTTCCTGGTCAGGATCGAGGGCGATCACGCGCGAAAATGCGTTGATGGCGTGGACCGGTTCATCAATGTTCTGGTAAATCCGGCCGATCAGAATCAAGGCGTCGACATCTTCGGGATGGCTGGCGAGAATCTCTTCCAGAACGGCAATGGCGGCCTGGGGATTTTTCTTCAAAAGCCACATCCCGGCAAGCTCACGCTTCAGGTAGGCCGAGTCGGGATCGGATTCAAGAGCCTGACGGACTAGGCTGATGGCTTGATCAACATCGCCTTTTTTAAGGCTGAGATGAGCCTTTGCAAACAGGTAGTAGGCATTGACCGGGGGCGAATAGGCCGGTGATGCCAACGGGCCCGGGCCGCGGTCCCCATGACCAATCAAGCCGCAGGCACTGAAAAACATTATCCAGAGCATTATAACAACAAACTTAACGTACCATTTTATCATTTTATAGGCTTTCACTACAAAGATGGATACATCAGCAGGCCGTTTGCCTCACCATTGGCAACGGTGACAGGCGGGATAGTCAGGAGACATCTTCCGTATAGGTTTCAAAGTCAGGAATTTCTTTTTTAAAGTAGTCGCGCATTTTTTTGACCACATTTTTCTCGACCTGCCGCACACGCTCACGGGATATGCCGTATTTATCCCCGATCTCCTGTAGGGTGACCGGCGTATCGGAGAAAATCCGTTTATCAAAAATCTCCAATTCCCGGTCTGTCATCTGTTTTCTGAATTCAGCAATTTTTTCGTGAAGCAGGGATTCCATCTCCTTTTTTGCCACCGTCTCCTCGGCCGAATCGGATTCCGTACTCATAAACTCAATCCGTTCCGTGTCCGAATCTTCTTTGAGGGGGGCATCCAGGGAGATATCCCACCCGTCCAGGCGCTGATCCATGTCCACGATTTCCCGCTCGGAAACGCCCAGCCGCTGAGAGAGCAGTTTGGGTTTTGGATCAAATCCCTGTTCGATAAGTTTCTGCTTCTCTTTTTTCAGCTTGAAAAAAAGCTTGCGTTGTCCCTGAGTGGTTCCGATCTTTACCAGACGCCAGTTATCCATGATGAATTTAAGGATATATGCTTTAATCCAAAAAGAGGCATAATAGGAAAATTTGACGTTTTTATAGGGATCGAATTTTTTCACGGCCTGCATCAGACCAATATTGCCTTCCTGAATCAAATCCAGCAGATTCTGCATCCAGACCCGCTGAAATTCTAAGGCGATCTTCACCACCAGGCGCAAATTGGAGGTAACCAGACGGTAGGCCGCGTCCTGGTCCCCCTGTTCCTGGACCCGTTTTCCAAGGGAAACCTCTTCCTCACGGGTCAGCAGGTTGTATCGACTGATTTCCGACAAATAGCGCTGAAGGGGATCGTATTTGACAACGGATTTCTCACTTTGTGTTCCGCCGCTGCCTGTACCCGTCCGTTTTTCTTTTTTGTCCGTTGATTGCTTCTTTTCCGTCTTCATTCCCCTACCCGGGATCTTTCAATGTCCATCGGCTATTCATGCGATTCGACCCGTCCAAACGGCCTGTTTTTCATATGGACATTTCGGTGTCATTGTGTTACGGATGCCTTCTTTTAAAAGCGCCTGTAGCTCAGCTGGATAGAGCAACGGACTTCTAATCCGTAGGTCGCAGGTTCGAATCCTGCCAGGCGCGCCATTTCGGGTAAGGAGGCTCAACGCCTCCTTTTTTATAACCGGCCACACCCATCCGTCCTCTCATCAAAGTTTATCAACATAACATATCCGAACACCATTTGAAAAATGATAATTGCCGCTTCCTGGCAAGTGATTTTAATCGGACCGGAATATTATAAAACGGATCAACGGATTTATCGTCCCAGGCATGGCCGACCGTCGACGTTTCCAGCCATCGGGACGGGCCTTGTTCTGAAACAGATATGCCGGACATCGAAATGTCCGGCATAAGGCATTTTTTTTAAAGGGGAGCCTGACGATCGGTGGAAGACGGCAGCGCCATCCAAGTAAAAACAGGTAAACAAAGCAGGTGACAATCCATGACCCGGCGCAAGACCGGGTGCGGCAATCCTGGCAGCAGACTTATTCGACAGGCCTGAGCTTTAAAATATTTTTGGCCCGTTCGATCAACTGCTCGCCTTTGAAAGGTTTAACGATGTAGTCTTTTACCCCCATTTTCACAATCTGCATGACATTCTCTTTTCCCGACTCTGCCGTAAGCATGATCACGGGGATATCCTTCAATGCATTTTCCGCCTTGAGTTTACCCAGCATTTCGATACCGGTCATCACCGGCATGGTAATATCAAGGATGATCAAATCAGGCTGTTCTTTGGCGGCAATGGCCAGGCCTTCCACCCCGTTTTCGCCTTCAAAAAGTTCACAGTTGTATGGTTTAAAGGCCTTCTTGACGATCATCCGAATGGTCTTACTGTCATCAACCGTAAGGATCTTGTACGCCATCACTTACCTCCGGAATTAATGGTAATGGGTTTGAATTGTTTTTGATTCTGTAGTATCGGTTTTCGCATGGGTTTCTTTAGCAGATTCTTGGAGAAAAGCAAAAACGGGCAGGCGGAATCAATCTAAAAACTCGATTTAAATACTGTTTTGGTCCAGCGCTCATCCCGCCAGAAAAAGCGTGCGGACATGTTCCATTTTCTCACTGAATTCGCCAATCACCCCATTGATCACCGTTTCATTGAGCCCTAACGAATGAGCGATGCGTTCATCCTCTTCATAGGACGAATCATCCACCCCCGGGGATATTTTCATTTTGCGGCAAATGGCGTCGGCCAGATGGACAATCGAAGCCTCCGTAAAACAGCCGTCAGCCTGAAGCGGGGTGTGATAATATCGGATGATACACTGAAGCAGGGGCGGAAAGTGCCACCGTTTGGCCACCATGGCGCCCACTTGGGCGTGGTCAACCCCAAGGACCTGTCGTTCAGCAGCCATGAAGGAGATATGCTGGGTCTCGACCCGCTCCATGATCTGCGGCATGGCCGACTTGACGTGCTGGTCAATCACCACCTTGCCGATATCTCGCAGCAATGCGCCGGTAAATGTCAGACCGGTCGATTTGAAGCCTTTTTTCTCGGACAGCGCATTGGCCAATATGGCCGCGCAGATCGCACTTTCCCACAATGCACCGCGATCCAGCCCATAACCGCTGTGCGACCCTTTGAAGGTGTCCGCACAACTGACCAGGAGGATCAGATCGACCACCTGTGTCATCCCCAGATAAACAATGGCCTGCTTGGCATCCCCAATTTTTCCCGGCAACCCGAAATAGGCGGAGTTGGCCAGCTTCAGAAGATTGGCGGTCAATGCCGGTTCATGTCGGATGATGTCAGCCAGATCGGACATGCCGCAACCGGAGTCGTCCAGCAGGGAAAGCACTTTACCGGCGACATCGGATACCGGTCTAAGCTGGTCGAGCTCTTCAATGATGGAGGGTATCGTCGTCATCAATTCGCTTTCGTGGTCAGTTTTGGTTCTTTCATTCAACCGACATGAAATGCCATCAACGCCTGCAGCTGATCTTTCTGCTTCGTATTGAGCCCTTTGAAACGAAGTGCATTGGTTCTCATAGCAGATTTTTTTTGACTGCCCTCAGGGAAACGGCACACAGGAACGGCTGCATAAGGAATGTTGTGCAGATAGATGCCTTGCTCAGTCATTAAAAGGTCAAGCTGCACACGTTCCATATCGTCATGCCAGTCAAAAGTGCCGTTAAATGAAAGCCCCCCGAGACTGAGATCGGCCACCTCGCCGATCATATCCGATTCCGATTTGTACAGGACCATGGCGATCTCACCAATGCTCATCTTTTCATGATTAAGCAAGCGTCCCCGTATATCGCTTCTCAAAATGGCCAGCGTGCCATGGGGCATGACATACCGCTTGTGTTTCCGACGTTCGATCATTAATCTCTCCCATTCGCTGGTTGCATATCCGGTTGGAACAGAAGGGTGCCGTCATAAACACACCGCAATTGTTTTGCCATATCAACAGAATTTCGTTGATTCTTTGCCAACGAACGCCTCGTCGCCGATCATCAGATCAGCCTCGGATAACCGATAACCGTTGAGGAAGACAATCAATTTTTCTATTTCAGAACACTTCTAATTTGTCAGCCGCCACGCACAACATGGGGGTAGTGTGAAGAAACAGCATCCGTCTGCGATAGTAACAAAAAATTGGCAGGGGCGACGGTTTTTTGATATCCGGGTGGATGCCCATAACGGCAACACAACCCATTCATCATTGGCCCATTTTCAATTCTGGCTGATGGCGATCAAACGAACATCCAGCGGGGTCGAATCCGTTTCACCGATCTGAAGCTGGGCTTCCCATTCATAATATTCCGGAAGATTTAACCGGACTTCATAACGCCCCGGGGAGAGGGAAATATCCACAGGGGTATTGCCTTTAAACAATGAGTCCACAAAAACCTGGGCCCCCGTCGGGGTACTGGTAACGCTAAGTGTGGATAACGGCAACGGTGCAGGTTCGGGTTCGGGTGCTGCTGTGGGTGTGGGTGTGGGCAGGTCGACCGCCGGGCGCCCAGCAGGCGAACGATCCGGTTTCGGTATCACCATGTAGCCAATCGCGCCCACGGCCAGGCACAGCAGGGCTGCCAGGGCCACCATTTTCTTCCTGGTGGAGGTGGTTTTCTGCGTAGGCAGGGGTTTCTCCAAAAAAACGGTCGAATCCCGTGTCATGCACTGCTTCAGCACATCGGACATCGCCGCCCCGGACTGGAAACGCGCCTGCGGTTTTTTGGACAGGCTCTTTAAAATCAGATCAGCCAGCGCACGGTTGTCAAAATCCCCCACCGCCATGGGGTCCTGGGGGGACTGATGGGTGATGGATTGAAAAATGGCTGCAATGTTGCCACCGCCAAATGGCCGCCGGCCGGTGAGCATCTCATAGGCAATCACCCCCAACGCGTAAAGGTCCGTTCGGCCATCGGCCTTTTGCCCCAGCACCTGTTCGGGCGCCATGTAGACCGGTGTGCCAAGGATATCCCCGGCCTGAGTCTGTTGGGCGGCATCGGGATCTTCGATGCGAGCAATGCCGAAATCGGTCAGTTTGATTCGATTTTCCGGGGTGAGGATAATATTGGAGGGCTTGATATCACGATGCGTAATACCCCGGCTGTGGGCGTAGTCCAACGCTTCGGCCACCTGGATGCACATGCCGACCGCCTCGTCCACCGGCAGTGTGCGGTCTTTCATTACCTCGTTCAACGGGCGGCCCTCAAGGTATTCCATGGCAATGTAAATGGTATCGTGATCCTGCCCCACGTCATAGACGGTAACGATGCCGGCATGCGAGATACGGCCAATCGCCTTGGCCTCCCTTAAAAACCGGGCCACGAAATCCCGGCTGACCACGCGGTCCGGCCGGAGGACCTTCAGGGCCACCATGCGGTCAATCTGTGGGTCATGGGCCTGGTAAACCACCCCCATGGTCCCCCGTCCCAACTCTTTGATAATTTCGTAGCGACCGTATTTCATTTTCGACATGGGGACCTAAACGATTGAGGCCAGTACGACCGTCACATTATCTTTTCCGCCAGCGCTCTTGGCCAGGCGGATCAGCGCACTCGACTTTTCGTTCAAGTTGTTGTCTCCGCACAAGGCAGTCTGAACGGTGGTTTCATCGACCATATCGGTGAGGCCGTCACTGCACAGGAGAAAAAGATCGCCGGGATGCCGTTTGCCTTTGAGAATATCCAGAGCCACGGTATCGTTTACCCCCACGGCCCTTAAAATCACATTCCGCATGGCATGCTGCCGGGCTTCTTCCGGCGTAATCAGTCCCTGATCCAGTTGTTCCTGCACCAACGAGTGGTCCTTGGTCAGTTGTTTGAGGGCATTGTTTTTCAACCGGTAGGTTCTCGAGTCACCGACATGACCAACAATGAAACTATCCTCGGAAAAGGCCAACAGTTCAGCCGTGCAGCCCATCCCCTGGTCGTCGGGATGACGTTCCACATGTTTGAGAATCTTATCATTGGCCAATTTGAAGGTGGTCTGTACCCGGGCGATGGTGTTCTCTTCCGACCGGCCGTCGTGACCGGAAAAAACCGCCTGGGCGGTTTCAGCAAAAATCCGACTGGCCACTTCGCCGGCGGCGGCACCGCCCATGCCATCGGCGACCAGACAGTACAGAGAGGCTTCGTTGATGAAAAACACATCCTCGTTGTTTGAACGGATATTTCCGACATCCGTTACACCATGGTACATGATCGTCGGCAAATGCTGTGGCACCTGAAATATGCTCCGCTGTTAAGTCATTTTTCGCCTGGTTACCGGGCTTTATCCAAACGCTTCAAATTGCCTCTCAGGCAACGGGATCAGGTTCGGGCTTCTCAAAATTATTGCGCATGAACAATGCCAGGTCCGAAGCATCATAAGTCATTCCCAAATGATTTTTCAGTTTCAACAGGTCCTGATGCAACTCGTTTGCGGTCTGGTAGCGTTTGCTGGTGGATTTCTCCAGACAGCGCATGACGATATCGTTGAGTCCCTGGGGAATATCCGGTCGCCGGGTAATGATTGCCGGGATGGTCATTTGGGGAATCGTCCGGATGGCTTCGATGTCATTGGAAAATCGATAGAGCCGACTGCCGGACAGAATTTCGTAAAAGACCAGACCCAGCGCGTAAATATCGACCTGGTGGTTCGCCTCCTTACCCATGGCCTGCTCCGGCGAGAGGTAGGAAAGCTTGCCTTTGATCACGCCGGCCTGAGTCAGCGACGGTTCCGAGGTGGCCTTGGAAATACCGAAATCGCTCAGTTTGACTTCGCCGTTCATGGAAATCAGAATGTTTTGCGGGCTGATGTCCCGATGAATGATATTGAGCGGTTTGCCCGTCTTGTCATCCTTTCGGGAGTGGGAGTAGTGCAACCCGTTGCTGATTTTTAAAATAAGAAAGATCGCCATGTCCACCGGCAGCCCTCTTTTCAGTTCACCCATGATTTCAGCGAGATTCTTGCCGTCCACATACTCCATAGCAATGAAATAAGCGTTCTGAATTTTACCGAAATCAGCGATCTGGACAATGTTGGGATGCTGCAGCAAAGCTGCCAGACGGGCTTCACGGATAAACATATCGATGAAATCACGGTTGTCTGCCAGATGGGGCAATACTTTTTTCACCGCCACGGTCTTGCGGAAGCCGTCTCCACGCAGGTAGTCCGCCAGAAACAACTCTGCCATGCCGCCTTGGGCAATCTTGCGGGTGAGCAGATAGGGACCGATGCGGGTCATACCCTGCATGGCCTTTTCCATTTTGATTTTCCGGGCCTTGATATTTCGCTCCACCAAAAAGAGGACGCCGGTAGCGACAAGGCCACTGATCACAAGAAAAAAAATCATGTTTATCCGGACGGATCGAACTGCGGCAAGTCGGCCCTGCCCCTTCCAGCCGATGGCAACCGTTCCGATTTTTATGCCGGCATAGGTGACGTCACTTTTAAAAAGCACAATGGCGGTCTCCCCATTAACCACGCCGGATGAGATATCAACGCCATTGATCGTTTCCATGGGACGCTCTTCGTCAAGGGGGGCCATCTGACGGTTGATTCTGGCCGGATTGGAGTGGGCCAGAATTTTCCCCTGATGGTCTGAAATGGCGGCAAATTGAACATTTGAATTCTCCATCACCTCACGAATGGCGACATTCAGGGCGAGGATGTCGGACGACAGGATCGGAGAACCGCTCTTGTCAGCCATGCCCAAGGTCAGGTCGACGCCTTTGTTTAAAAAAGTCTTGTCGGCACTCTCCATCTTTCCCTGAAGAACAAAAAAAACGACAAGATTAAGGGCAATCCAGGCAATCACACCAATGATCACGTGACGTTTGACCGGCGATCCGGACATAAGGGCTTTTACCTTTCCGGCAACGGTATTGATAGTTGTTGTGGACATCTGCTTCATCCACATCATGGTTGTTGACGCTTTGTCGCTAACGGGCATGCTTACGGTCCCTGCCTTCCATTCAGTATTTTTCTCATAAACGCAGTCTAATCGCCAGCGAGTTTTTTAATGATGTCTGCGCAGCGATGGATGATCTTCTTTCTGAGCCATCCCAGGTCCTCCCGGCGGGAAATCTCGATCAGGTTGATGCCACCGGTGAGCACGGTCCGGGCAGTCTGATTCGTTTCGGCTGTCGACCTCACGATCGGATAACGGTCAAGATTGGCTTCGAGCAAAAATGACCGGCTCAGCGGTTTCTGGCAGCCGCAAAGCGGACAGGTCATCTCCCGGCCATCTGCCCTGTCATCCGTGACGCCGGTCCATATGCGCATCTGCTCGCCAAAGGCGTTTATCAACGGACGCACCCCGTTAAATTCTGCGACCAGTAGGATGAAGACGATCAAAATGAAACTGACCAGGGCCGAAAGGAAAAAGATGGTTGTCCAGGAACGGGTCGCACGGCCGTCCTTTGCCATCAGGACTTGGCCGATTTTCGTTCCAGAAAAAACAATATCGGCTGAGAAGCAGACGACTTTAGTTCCGTCCGACATGGTGTATGGCCAATAACTGGCACCGTCATGCCGCTTAACGGTTGTGGCCGGCATCGGCAGCAACTGGGCAACATTGGTAAAAGCGATAATTTTGTTTTTGTGATCGATGATGGTCACATTGACCACCCCGTCAATGGCCTCGACCTCCCGGGCGAGACGGGTCAGGGCCCCCACGTTGCGTTCCAGCAAGGGCAGTGCGGCCTTTTCGGCACTTTCAAGAACCGTTTGCAATCCGCTCGTTGTCACACTCTCGATCAGTCGTCCCTCTTTGGCCGAGAAAAACAGGTAGAAAAAAACGGCAACCACCCACCAGACAAACAAACAGACAAACCAGTGGGTCTTTCTGATGACGCCACGCCTCGATCCTTGCTTCACGACAATTTTTCCTTATTGTTACTGTGTATGTTCGGTCAGGATTCGTATCGCTACGGATTTACCGGCGCGGTTACGGGCTCGGTGATCGTGGCCGCCAAAACGCCCACCGGATGTGCATGCTGTCGTTGGTAACGATTGCCAATTTGCTTAAAAGTATTATGATACCAGTGGATTGTCAAGAAACTTCTCCTTTTGGGAACCCCGGTAAGTGGTCCGTCGCCGGTCTCGGCTTCCGGCGCCCGGCTGATGTGAGAAACAGATCCTTATGACAGGCACGCATCTACCGGTCAGTTCTTTTCAAATGGGGAGATCAAGGTGATTGCAGCTATTGAATTTAGCGAATCCCTATGGTAGATAAGCTAAGGATTTTCTTGAAAGATAAAATAGCGTGCGCCTCCATTAAATATGGCCTTTGCTCTCGCTGATTTCCTCGGTTGATTCCGGAGTACCAACATGATCCCAAGTGGCTCACGTCTAGAATTCATTAAGTATGCGTCCTCCCTGTTACTGATGTTTCTGAGCGTTCTGGCGGGTTGTGCCGGACCGGGTTCTGTTGTTTCGTTCTCAAGGCCCGATGTCTATCGGTCATCCGAGCGGATCCTTCACCGACTCAAACCCGGTGAGACTCCGCAGACGCTGGCCGCCAAATATCTGGGAGACCCGAAACTGGCCTGGATGATCGAGGATGTCAATGGTGCGGATGCGTTCCTGCCGGAACGCTTCGTGGTCATTCCGCTTAAAATTCCCAATCGTGCCGGCATTACCGAAGAGGGCTACCAGGCGGTTCCGATCCTTTGCTACCACCGGTTCGGCCAATCCTGCAATTCTCCGCTTTGCATGCCTGCGGATATTTTTGAGCGGCAGTTGAGATACCTCAAGGAAAATGGCTATCGGGTCATTGGGCCGGAAGAACTGGCTGCGTTTCTGGATTATCGCCAGCCGTTGCCAAAAAATTCCGTCATGATCACCATGGACGACGGTTACCGTTCCGTTTATAATATTGCATACCCGCTTTTGAAGAAATACGGCTTTACGGCCACCTTGTTCATTTACATTGATTATGTGGGGGTTTCCAGTAAGGCAATTACATGGGACCAACTGCGGGAGCTGAAACGGGCAGGATTTTATATCGGCTCCCACTCGGTCGCTCACAGCGATCTGTCCAAACAGAAGAAAGACGAGGATGGCAGCCAATACATGGCCCGGCTGAAAAGGGAAATTTTCAAGTCCAAACAAATCATTGATAAGCAGTTGGGCCAGGACACCATCATCTTCTCGTACCCCTTCGGCCGTCGCACATCCACCGTTGTCTCGCTATCGCGGCAGGCCGGCTATAAAATCGGCGTCACCGTAGACCGGGGAAGCAACCCGTTTTTCGCCAACCCCTTTCTGGTGAAACGGGACCAGATCCTCAAACATGACATGGGGATTTTCGCTTCCCGGCTAAAAACGTTTACTTATTTTCCGTTAAAGTGAGTTTGCCATGCCATACAAACGCGTATGTATCGGATTATCCTTATTGTTACTGCTCTTTTTGGGATGCCAAACTGTTCAGGCGCCCCGGGAAAAAGACCAGCAGGCCAATGCGTATATTGAGCAGGCTCAGGCTTACGAAAGTCAGGGTAACCTGGTTGAAGCCTTGGAGAAATACAAACTGGCGCAAACCGTAGACCCGGCCCAACCCCAGGTCAATGACAGCATCAGCCGCCTTGAAGCCCAATTGGAGAAGTTGGCCGAAACCCATTATCAAGCCGGTCTGCGGTTCAGGGACAAAGGCAAATGGACTCTGGCAAAACGGGAATTTTTAAAGGCGCTTCGATATAGCCCGGAACATGAAGGCGCCGCTGCCATGCTCCAGGGGCGCACCCCATCCGACGATGGCAAATACATCATTCATACCATAGGGCCGGGGGAAAGCCTTTCCAAGCTGGCAATGAAATATTACGGGGACTATCGCAAATATCATCACATCGCCAATTTCAATAACATGACCGATGCCAAGCAGGTCAAAATCGGCCAGAAAATTATGATCCCGGTCATTGAAGGCGTCTCCTTTGCCGATCTGAATCGAATCAGTTCAGGCAGGGCACCGCAGGCAACCGGTATCGAAGGTGAATACGTCGTTCATCAGATCGCTCCGGGAGAGAGTCTGTCCAAGGTGGCCCGTCTCTATTACGGAGACTATAAGCTGTTCAATGTGATTGCCAAGTTCAATGGCATTACCGATCCGACCGGCATCCGTGTCGGCCAGAAGATCAAAGTTCCCCGGCGGGAAGGGATGACCGCTTACCAGCAACGGTCCACAGCGACTGGGGACGAAGAGCCATCCTATATTCCTGAGCCTGAAGAAACGAAGCCTGTTGTAACGCAGCCCGAGCCAACCGCACCGCCTGAAGATGAAATCCCGCCGGAAACCGTCAAACCGTCTGACCAGGTAGCTGAATACCGTGAAACCGGAATCGCGCTGTTCAACGAGAATGCGTTTGACGATGCCATCGTGGAACTGAAAAAAGTACTCAATGCCACCCCGGACGACCCTGCCGCCATCAGCTATATTTCACGGGCATACATGGAGACCGGACGGCAGCATTTGGATGCCGGACGGCTGAACAAGGCCAAAAGCGCCTTGACCGCCGCGCTTGGCTATGATGCAAACTGCAAAACATGCCAGGATCTTTTGGAGCAGTGCCGCACTGCCGAGGCAGACACTCTCAAGGCTGAAGGCGAATCGTTCTATGAGAACAATCAATTTGACAGTGCCATCACCACATTCAACCGGGCCCTAGCATTGGACCCGGAAAATTCTGAAATCCGTCAGTTGCTGTTTCAATCTCATTTTCAGAAGGCGTTGATTCTTTACAACAACCAGGATTATCTGGCTGCAAAGACCGATTTCGAGAAGGCCGCCGTCATCAATCCGGATTGTGAAGAGTGCCGGCAGTATATCGGTAACAGCGTGGAGGCGTACAAGGAGTTCCACTATAATGAGGGGATTGTCTTTTTCGGAAAGCAGGAACTCAGAGAAGCCATTGGTGCATGGGAAAAAGTGGTTGCCGTGGATCCCGATTACAAGGATGCCAGCCAAAACCTGAAAAAGGCCCAGTTGCTCAACAAACGCCTTGAGCTCATTAAAAAAGGATCCGAATAGGAATCCATTTCGTAAAAGATACATGCAGGTGGGATAACGATGCCCCAGATGCCAAATATTACTATCCAGTTGGTTCATATCCAAGGCCCATTGAAAGGACAGATTCAGGATTTTTCCCAATTTCCCGTTCAAATTGGGCGTCACTCTTCCTGCGGGGTCCGCTTTGACAAAGACCTGACGACGATTTCCAGACAGCACGCCCGCATTGAACGTCAGGGCAATCGCTTTCGGATCATTGATGCCAGCACCAACGGCACGTATGTCAATGGGAAACGTATCGCCGATGTCTATCTGCGCGATGGCGATGTGATCACGTTTTCTGAAAATGGACCCAAGGCCAGTTTCCTGACCAAAATCGAGGCCGGCACGGTACCGGAGCAGTCAATGCCTTCAGCACCCACCCCGCCCACGCGGCAAGTGGCACCCGCACCACCGCAAATGGAGGCCCCCATGCCCCCGCCACAGAAGCCGCCAGTTCCCAGGCCTGTGCCTACTCCGGCGGCACCGGTCCCTCCTCCCGATGCAGGGCATACCGTGGGTCCGGATGCGCTGTCACCGGTGGTCAGCACCAATGCCCCCCTGGTTATCCAATACGGTCCGACCCTCCAGTCGTACAATCTGCTGCCAGTCACCATCGGGACAGATCCGGCATGTGAGTTCGTAATCAGCAACGACGCACTGGCCGGCCGTCATGTCCAGATTTTTTACAATGCCGATGATTACTATGCAAAGGATCTGACGGGCAGAAACATGGTTTCCATCAACGGCCGACCGGTGGGCGCCCAGGCCGTGCTGGCCCAAGGTGCGGAACTGACCCTCTCCACGACCGGCCCGACGTTCCGGTTCCTCGGTGGCGGCCGCCTTGCAGAAGTGCAGAATGCCTCTGCCGAGCCGCTGGAGAAAACCGATCTGGACCCCAACGCCCCTTCGTTGGACGACACGCCCGCCGTTCCCCAAAAGAAGTCAAAGTCACTGTTTAAAAATTTTTTTAAATAACGGGGCCACTGGCCCTGCCTGACTTTGCAGTGCCTGATCATTCGATGGCCCGGATCCGCTCCAATGCCCGCTATTCTGCTGACGCCAGGGGATTGTCAAAATCGAAACCGAACAGGTGGGGATTTTCACCGATCACGGCGGCCGTGAAAATCGAAAACACGTAATCGTAGGTTTCATCGGGGACCTTATCCCGGTATTTCGTAATCAATTTCCAGAAATTGCGCTCCCGGGGGTCTTCCGGAAAGGTCTTGATCAGCTTGATCACCCGCCGCTCGCCCCAGTTGTACGAGGCCATCACCAGCAGTCCGGACGCCTGGGCGTCCGTGGTATAGATATCCCGGAGGTAGCGGGCTGCCGCCAAGGTCGACTTCTCGAAATCGTGGCGCTCATCCAGAAGGTCCACCACCGCCTCATCCTGCAGGGGACCGACGCGCAGGCCGTATTGTTCAGCGGTGGTGGGAATGAACTGCCACATGCCTTTGGCAATACCGAAACGGGTGGGTGGCCCAACCGCTTCGTGGTTAAGGTTACTCTCCTGAACCGGCAGGTAGAAAAACTGGATCGGCAAATCCTCCTCGGTCAGGGCGTCGACGATCGGCTGAATGTATCCCTGCCGTTCGGCACGTTGAATGACCCGCGACAGACGTTTGCTGGACTGCCACTTTTCAATATAATCGGTTACTTCATCAACAAAATCATCGGGCATATTGATTTCACACTCGCCGAACCGATGCGCCACACGCATGATGATCTTCTCTTTCTCACTTAATCCCCTGCTGTAGATATCGAGGCTGTTGACATACCGGTCATAGCTTTCTTCAAGTTTCTTTTTGCGTAGCTTGGCCGCCTCGATCTGCGCTTTGGCGGCCTCGGATTTACGCTGTTCGGCATCCACCCGCAATTTGATCAGATCGATCTCCAGTGCCCGCATGGTATAAAAAACCTCGGCGGCCAGCTTGCGTTGCTCGAGGATCTGGCTGTGTTTGTACCAGGCCACGCTGCCGGTAACAATCGCAAGCATGACCACCAGACCGATAATCAGGCCATAGGTGATCCGCTGCTTCTTCCGCACTTCGGCATAAGCGCGGCGAACCATCATGGTGTGTTCACCGGCGGTGCCGTCTCCATCTTTACCGAAATAGTGGTCCTTATAATGATCTAGGTCGGGGCGCTCGATCTGGGTACGTTCCGTCGAGAGTGAATCTGCCTGATGAAACGCTGGGGGTGGTGCAGCAATCGGTGGCTCGACGACCACCGTTTCCACTTCGAAAGCGAGTGCTGGACCGGAGGCACCCAACCGGATCTGCCCGGTCCCGAAAAGTACGGCTCGCTCGATGCGCTGCCCGTCGATAAAAATGCCGTTGGCACTCTGCCGGTCCTTGATCCACCACTGTCCGTTCTCCCAAAAGAGATCGGCATGATACCGGCTGACCATCTCCTCCCGGATACAGATTTCACAGTCCGAATGGCGGCCGATGGTAACATTTCGGGTAAACTCGAGGTGAGTGCCATTGGGCAACGCGATATCCAGCACAGCAGGTGCAGTTTCATTTATCATTACATTCAATTCATATTCTGGGTGTGTATAAAGGGTTGGGCAAGTGACCCAATCGCGTTTTTCATATAATGCAATTTAGAGCAGTGTTTGTCAAAACCACTTTCTCATCCTCACAGCAATTGAAGGTCTGGATGAGCTTATCGAATCCATGCGACCAGGGTGACAAGGCTGTTTTCTTCTTGGTTTTACGTCATACAACATATTGTATTTACATTACTCTTGACTTACAAGGACTATCTCACTATATTTTGGCGTGGAAGAAGTTATATGCTTAATTGAGATTTACCTGTCTGGAAGGCCTTTGCCGTGGGCACATTATACGTAGTCAAAAAGGGCGACTGGCTCAGCAAGATTGCTGAGAAGCATGGGTATGAATCCTGGCAGGAGATCTATTACCACGAGGACAACGCTGCATTTCGCGCGAAGCGGCCGGATCCTAACTTGATCTATCCGGGCGACGAACTGATTCTTCCGGACCTCGAACCCCCAGCGCCGCCTCCCCCCCCTCCCCCTCCTCCGACACCACCCCCTCCGCCGGAAATGAAAAAGGTGAAGGCGAAAGAGGGCGACAGTTTCTGCAGCATTGCCCACACGTACGGGTTCATCAATTGTGCCAAGCTGCGCGAAGCCAATCCATCTCTCAAGGACCGCCAGCTTAGACCTGGAGATGTCGTTGCCATACCCGAGCTAACCTCCAAGACGGAGTCGAGAACGACCGAGGTTAAGCCGCCACACAAATTTCGTCGTAAAGCGCCGGAAGTGCGCCTTGCCATCGTATCGGAACAAGGCCGTGCAAATCCCGCGGATGCTTCCTTGTTGGACAGTTTGTCGCAACTTGCCGTCTCTAATTACGTACCGACCCGGCAGGGTCCGGGCACAACCAATGGCAATTGGGTGGATCACACGGTGTTCGCGCACAACGCCAATGCGAGCCTGGACCCCGATCATTTCAAGGTGCAAATCTATGATCGCAGTGCCGGCGAGAAAGGCGTCGCTGATATCAAAGTCAAGCTCAAGGTAAAAAAGCCCGTATTGAATGCAGCCGGGCAAGTGACGGGCTGGTCGGACATGACCGAGGCCGGGACGTCACTCGAAGTAACGTGTAAGCCGGTCAATAGTTCCCATCATTATCGCTCTTACTACCTGCGTCTCGTCGTGGATACCCAGGATCACACGGCAAAGCGACCTTACGGGAGAGCATCGGACAGCGGCACGGATGTATCGAAGCAAACCTTGGTTACACCGCTCCCGAGCGATTCGCACCTGGAAATTCTCGATCTCGAGGTACATGCAGAGCGCGAGTACGCCAATTGTGCAGCAACGACTGCGGACGCCAGATGTCGCGCTATGGCCAAAGCGAGAGTCGGCAAAGCGGAAAAGCAGCTGCAGCTACGCATCTATCGCATCGGCGGTGCCACCGGCCCGACAGGGGCAAACGTGAGCAACGCGGAAGTGGACAGCATGATTGCCAACATGCGGCTCACGCTCGCACAATCCAATGTCGGCATCCACGTGGAGACGACATCCACAGGTGTGAATGTGCATGACGTGGCCCTGCCGCGCAACCTGATCGCCGTGTCGGACGAGAAGGGCAACAAGGCGGACGGCGGCGGTACAATGACCGTACGCGTCCGCCTGACAAGCGGAATCGTAACGGTGCAAATCGAAACCGACAGAAAGGACAAACCCGAGGAAACGGCCAACAAGCTTGCTTCAGCCCTGCGAGCCAAGGGCGTCCAAGTCACCGTCTCCCCCAATCCGCCTGTACAAGACTCGAGCGACGACTTCGGCTCCTGCGATCTGCTCTGTTTCGAAAACGGCATGCCGGCGCGCATCATCTCGGCGACCTCCACCGACGACGATCAGAAGCTGTCCCACAGCGGCGGCTTCAACAACGCAAGCGTTGACGATACGACCTCCGAGTATGGCAGCGCGCGAGGTACGAATGCCCAGATGGTCGGCAATGTCGCCTTTCGCGCCTGCGCCAAGAACAACGCGGCGCATAGCGGCTGTCTTCGTGTGATCCTCGTCAATGACTTCGCGCGCGCCACGCTTCTCGGCAAAGCGCTGCTCCCCTACCGGGATGTTGTGGCGCGACTGAGGCCTTTGTCCGAGTTCTCGATGTGCGTATTTCTCGACCAGCACGGAGCGAAGCGGCGCACCGTCCTGGCCCATGAGGCCGGCCATGTACTGCTGGATGCATTCCACACCACCTCTTACAACGCCACAACAAACATCGAGAGCGACTGGGACGGTGCGCAGTACGACAACAACGTTAATCTGGCTTTCTCCGAATGGATGGCTGCAATCAGTCGCGAGTCCTCACCACCGTTCATTCACAAGCGCATGAGTGATGATCCACTGACGGTGAAGTACGCCGTCGTGAAGAAAGGTGTCAACAACCTGCAGGGTGAGATCAAGACCCTCGGTGGCGGGGAGCCGTCACCTGTCGCGCGATTTCGAACACTTTCCGCCGCCGTCCTGCGGCCGTTGCGCACGTTGCGTGATACCAGTGGCAAACCAATTTGAGCGTAGCGTACGAGGAGGAAAAGATGATGCCTGTGCCACCACAGGGCTATCTCGGGAAGTCCGAGGCGATGCGTAAGATGTTCGCCTTCATCAACGCAGGCGACGTCGACATGCCGGTACCGCTCCCCAAGCGGGCCTATCCCAGGCACGCGGCTGAGTTCGTCGCCAAGATGCTCGAGAGCGATGCCCTTGTCGATCGCGAAATCAATCAGCTCGGCGTGATCATGCGCTTTTTTGATTTGCGCGAACAGGTCAGCGGCTTGGAGCGGCATTTGCTACGCAAGGTAACGGACCGCAATGACTGGGAATGTGCCGTGAGTGCCTTGACGATCTATTGCGATCTCACGAGCCCGCAGCTTGCTGAGCCTGGCATGGTAAATCGCTATCAGTTGCTGGCGGTAGATGCATCTCGCGTACTCCCGCGCCTGGTCGATCTGACGTTTCACCTGCCGGACAACATTGACACGACGATTGTGCGCGACGTGCTCCTCGATGGCATGAAACACTTCGAACCGGCCGTGAAGCGCGAAGAGGACGATGCATTGGTCGAATTCTACGCCCTCGAGGATCTGCGCGACGACCGGTTAACCTCCGTAATACAGGCAAAAGCAGGAAAGACCGAGATCTTCAATACCTCGGATCTGCGAAAGCAAAGACAGCTCATCACGCTTCTTTACCTGCAACTCGTGCGCAATCCCTACCTCGACCTGCCAACTTGGGCGGCGATGATGCTGCAGCGCGATTGCAATCAGAGCGAGCCTGAACAGCTTGCCGAGGCGATGTCCGAAAATCTCGATATGATCATAACGCGAGCCAAAAAACAGGAACCGCTCTCAGAAGATGATCTCAAGGATGCAGGCAAGTATTTGACCCGCTGCGCACGTACCGTAACATTCTACGGCGGTGTGCTGACGGATGAGCAGAGTGCGTATCTCGAGCGCTGCTACAACAGTGGCCAGGTCGACCTCCTGCACTGGGAGGAGGCTTGAGGACGGATGACCGATGCAAAGGAATCTACTAGGTAACGAACCGGATGAAACGACATGGCGCGATATGCCTGGCGGTGCTGGCCTTGCTTGCGGCTTCCTGTGAGGCAAAGATGAACAACACGCCTGAGAACAGCCAGAGCGCGACACGAGCGGTCGAGAGCGATATTCCGGCCCTGATCGTCAAGCTCAACGCGGCCAATCCGGCCGACCGCCGAGCGGCTGCTGCCGACCTCGGTGCCGATGGAAAGCGAGCCAGCCAGGCGGCCGATGCACTCAACGCCGCCGCACAGCAAGATGAAGATGCGATGGTTCGTGTCGCTGCGGCCCAGGCGCTTTGGCAGGTCAGCGGTCAGCCGGATAAGGCGTTGGACGCATTGCGCGGGGAATTGGACAAACAGACCGCACGCTACCGCAAGTTAGCGGCAATCGAAGACGCCCAGGCCGATGACGCCCACTTCGATGCGCTGTTCGCCACGCTCAACCAAATCCGGTCAATTGCCCGGGTCCTCGGCAAAATGGGGCCGGAGGCGTCCGCGGCTGCACCCGACCTCATGACCGTGTTGAATGAACGTATCGGAGAGGGCTACGAGGATCTGGTGCCGCCGGTGGTGCTGGCCCTTGGGCAGATGGGGCCAGGCGCAGCGACGGTGCTGCCTGACCTCGAACGATTTAGCCAAACTGATCCGGGAGAACAGAACCGCGACGTGATCGCTGCTGCCATTGCCGGCATCAAAGGAATGGTTCGTTCCACCCGACAATCGGCACATCCGGACCCAATCACCAATCCCGACTGATTGTCCGTTTTCCTTATAAACAATTCAGAAAAGAAATCAGCGACGAACAGGCCGAAAGCGTGTTGAAACGTTTCGATACACATGAAAACAAGGGAGTATTCTACACCCCTCTTTTCAATTGGGCGGATGTTTTCGCCATTAGCCTGAATCTTTCAGCCAACCATACGAAATCGATTGGAGCTCGTTCGCTGGATATTATTCATGTGGCATCGGCACTCGTCATGGGAGCAAATTGTTTTTTTACCTTCGACAGCCAACAATCACAGTTGGCTGTGGCGGCCGGTCTGGAAATCGTGAGTTAACTTCGATAACCCATTAACAACATTGCTGAATGATCGTATCGGGGAAATATAGCATTCAAGATAATGTTTTTGGCAAGGCCAGAGGGAGGAAGCTGTATAATCCATACCGCGACGACCGATAACGCCGTCCAAAAACATTATCTTGAATGCTATAGGTGCAGGCAGGTGTGGTCATGCAACACAAAGTAAAACAAGGCGAGTGCTTAAGTAGTATCGCAGCGCAACATGGGTTTGATTGGGAGAAGATATGGCAACGACCTGAGAACGACGCCCTGAAGCAATTGCGCCAGAATCCAAATATACTCATGCCCGGTGACCATGTTTTCATCCCGGATAAAGAAATCCATACCGTGGCGTACGCCACGAAGCAGCGGCATCGTTTCCGAAAAAAAGGCGTTCCAGTGAAGCTGCGGGTTCGATTTCTCGACAATGACCAACCGCGGGCAAATGAGCGGTATGTCCTAAAGGTTGACGGCAAAATTCATGAGGGCACTACCGATTCGGACGGGATGGTCCAGCATAATATCAATCCAAAGGCCGTTATCGCTACATTGTATCTTGGAGAAGAGATGCAAGAATTCCCCCTGGATCTTGGCAGGCTTGACCCGGTGAATGAGATCAGCGGCGTGCAGGCCAGACTCAATAATTTGGGATTCAGTTGCGACGATGAGTTTGGTACCATGGGACCTGAAACCAAGGCTGCCATCCGTCAATTCCAATTGGCCCACGGCTTAACGGCATCCGGCGAGATAGATTCAGCCACACAGGGAAAGTTGCTAAAAGTGCATGGGTGTTGAGGAGGCATGATATTGGGATTTCCAACTAGCAAACAGCATGGCAAAGGCAAAAAGGCCCCACCCAGCAGCACCCACACGACGATTAATACCGGTTTTGAGATCCGAAAAATTGTGCTGGCGAGGGGTGTGGAAGGCACGGACAAGGATCTCAAGGATAGAAGAAAACAGCTAAAAAAAAAGCTTGCTGACTGGGAACACAAGCTCAATGTGGCCATCGTATTGAATGACACCAAGGCCCAAAAAGAGGCCAAAGAGTGGGTTGATTGGCTCAAGGAGTACATCGATATACATCCCATGTTCCTTGTTCCCAATGATCAGGGAAAGATCATGCACAAGGTGCCGCTCACGGATCGAGGCAGCAGCCATGCGTTCCGGTATGAATACATCAACTCCAAACAGGAGGTGATCTACCGACTGAAGGTTGTCCAGACCAAGCGTGAGTTTAAAAAGTGGCTTGAAACACCTGGAATAATGGTGATTTATGCCGGTCACTCAAGATATGGCAGGGGTGCTTGTTTCGGCGACATGCCCGCACCCGGAGACCGCTGGGAAGATGGGAGCGGATGCACCATCAACAAATTAAGCACTGACGATGGTCTGCTTCGGCTGGGATTTGAATTCGTAGGCATTCCAATTACAGACATTCATCATCACCACTATCACACCAAGCCCTTTCGTGGCCTGCTTAAAATCAATGCTAAGACGTGTCACCCGGAAATTACAAAAAGCAAGCCCATTAGAAAGCTTGTCATTGATCCGGATCTTGACATATCCGGTACGCAAAAAAAAAACCATGTTACCGGCTCCCATGAATCTGAATGGGGATATTGGAAGTGGGACAGCCAAAGCCAATGCATCCGCATCAAACCCACCTTTGACCTGAAATCCATGTTTTACAAGGATGATCCGACCCAAGGCACGCTGTGGGGGTACCGCAAAAAGAGATACGAATCAGGCGGCGGCAAGTGGCGGTTGCAGATCGTATTAAACGCCGGCTGGAAGAACACGGTATGCAAACCCTGGGATCTCAGCAATTGTAATTTTGAAATGGCTCTCTTTGCTACCCAAACAGAAGTTTTTTTCAATCAAAGTTCGATGCATTTATTTTCTTTATTATTTCAAAATGTTCTGGACACAGAAGCTTGTAATGGATATAAGAGGGTGAATACTCATCCACTTTTACCAAAAGCGAGCCAGGGCCATGCGATTGCCAGAACAAGAAGAAAACCGCATCCTACTTGAAAGGAAACATGCAGAATTCACATTTGACAAAGTGATCCAATTTTTTCGCCAAACTATTTCTGCATTTCCTGACCGGCGCATCGGCACTAATACCAGCTACAGCATAGAAGACGCAGCCCTGGGAGCTTTTTCTGTTTTTTTTACCCAAAGCCCATCCTTTTTAGCCTTTCAATCCGCTATGCAGCAAACAAAAGGCAAAAACAATGCGCAATCACTTTTCGGCCTCACTCAAATTCCCTGTACCAACCACATCAAAAGTTTAATGGACGAGGTCCATCCCTCTTATGTCACGCCCGTGTTCAAATATCTTTTCGACGGATTGGAAAAATCCGGTCATCTGGACGGGTTTCGCTCATACGACAACAATTTATTGGTTGCCTTTGACGGAACGCAGTATTTTGCTTCAAATACAATTCATTGTGATAATTGTAGTCGCAAGCACCATAAAAATGGAACCGTAACCTATTCG
The DNA here is from genome assembly GCF_009689005.1 of Desulfosarcina ovata subsp. ovata. Lineage (NCBI taxonomy): Bacteria > Pseudomonadati > Thermodesulfobacteriota > Desulfobacteria > Desulfobacterales > Desulfosarcinaceae > Desulfosarcina > Desulfosarcina ovata. The sequence goes on from NZ_AP021879.1 coordinate 1,770,941, forward strand.
CATTCAGTCGTGACCCCGGTGATTGTGGCACCGGAAAACAATAAGGTGATTGCTTTGCAACCGGAATTTATTACCCCCCAGGATGGCCATGATAAACAAGATTGCGAAAACGCGGCAGCAAAACGCTGGATCGATCAATATGCGGCGGAGTATCAACCTTTTGGCATCACTGTATTGGGCGATGATCTATACTGTAAACAACCGATTTGCAAAAAACTATTAGATCAAGAACTTGATTTCATTTTGGTCTGTAAACCCGATTCTCATAAAACCCTTTACCAGTGGCTGGATGAATTGGACGCCATGCAGACCATCGAAACCGTGGTGGAGAAGCGCTGGACCGGCAAAACCCATGAAATCGATACGTATCGCTTTGCCAACAAACTGCCGCTACGTGATAGTGAAAACGCCATTGATGTTAATTGGTGCGAACTGACAACAACCCTGCCCGATGGAAAAATCGTGTACAAAAACGCATTTGCAACCAATTTTGAAGTTTCAAAGAGCAACGTCAAGCAAATTGTCAAAGATGGCCGAGCACGCTGGAAAGTCGAGAACGAAAATAATAATGTTTTGAAAAACAGAGGCTATAATATTGAACACAACTTCGGTCACGGGAACAAGCACCTTTCATCATTATTGCTGACCTTCAACTTGTTAGCCTTTCTGTTCCATACCGTTCTTGAACTGATGGATGAGAAGTACAGCTTGGTTCGTGCTGAGTTACCAACGCGCAAAACCTTTTTTGACGATGTGCGCGCTTTGACGCGATATATGTATTTTCCCAGTTGGGAGGCGATGTTAACTTTTATGATGCGAGGCCTGGAGATCGAATACGTAGACACCAGTTAAAATCCTTGGCAGATTTTCACATCAAACCGTACGAGTTCCTTTATTAACCAATGGATAGGTTTGATCAAAATTTCTGATACAGAGAGCCAAAAATGAAAAAATTCATCGGCTGGCTAATTGCGTACAGTTTTGTTTCACTTTTTGATCATAACCTGAACTAAATTTTTCGAAGAACTGATCGAATTGCCATGCTGGTACAAACCTGAACCGCATAATTACAATTGCTGCTGGGATCTGGACAAGGTTGACATCAAATGCAAGGTCTTCTGCCATTTTGGATGCAGCTCGTTTAAGCATTTCCACCCCATTGTCCGTGGTTCTGGAAAAAAGAGTTGGAAAAAGACCGGTTCCGGTGTGGACCAGCACAATTTCGCCTATTTTACGATAAGACCGTCCAACAAATTCGGTTCTGTTGTCTGGCTTCAGCGCGTTTTAACGTACCCCAAAAAAAGCAAAGGCAAATCCTGGGAGCCCTGCCTGGAATGGGCCCGTAAGAAAACCAACTACGATCTAAGAGTCAAATGGGGTCAACGCTTTAAGATCATTTGATATGGTTGAGAAATTATGAAAACGTGCTGCTATTTCATTGGTGTAATGGGTGTCGTACTTGTCTGTTCAGCCTTAGGGTTTCAAAAAGTTGGAGGCAAACCATTGAGCAATTCAAAGATTGAAAGCCAAATAAAAAGTGTGGACCCCGACAATATGACGGCTGTAGAAGATCTATCGACAAAGATCAAGGCCCTGGCTCGGCAGGCACCTGCCACCATCGTGGAGATGTGGCTCAGTGAGGACAGAACTGCTTCCAAGCGGGGACGTGAACTGATTGCAGAAATAGAAGAGCTGGCGATCCGTCCCGCTCTGGACCATTTTTCCAAAGCGAACGGGGAAATGCAGGTGCGGCTGATGCATATTGCCGTCGAACAGCAGCTTGAAATGCGCAGAGCCATCGTGATCCGGCTCAGACCAATGCTTGAAGACCAAAGCATGCTTCCGGTGTCCAAGGCCGCCCTGATCGATCCGGATGAGGAGCTACCCGTTCCCCGCCGAACATGTGATGAGGCCTATTTGTTGTTGTGCCGGTTATTGACAGTCGACCAGAACGAGCTTGAAACAGAACAGCATGAAGAAGCGTTTCTTGAACTATCCGTTGAAAAAAGGAATGCGCGGATTAAAAAGGCGATCTCTTCTAAGTCCTGGTCTATCTGGGCCCGTTCGGAGTAACGTGTAAAACCGGTGCTCCGGTTTCCCTCAAAGCAAGCGCCGTTGATAGATAAAAAGCCATAAGATAAGCGTCGACGATTTGATGGACCGGACGGAGTACCGCACACGGGATTCGGTTCTCGGAATAGATCTGGTAAAAAAATCTTTTATTATCATTGCGATCAGCGGTGAGGGAAACTGTGAAACAAGGCAAATCGCCTGGTAAGGGGTTGCTCCACAAGGTAAATGATGGCGAATGGATCGGCGAGATCTCCGCTATCTATGGTTTTGCAGATTGGCAGCTTGTTTGGGAGCACCCTGAAAGTCATGACCTCCAGCAAAGCTGGAGGCTTGACATATGAACCGCTCAAAGCGGTTAAGTTCGTTAGGATCGGGGATGAAATTAATTGAACGTAATTGTGCCGGGCTTGTGCTCGTATTCAAGGCGCATCAACGGTTGCATACCGGGAGTATGTGGCCGTTGATGCAACACGGAAGACGGGCGCAAGAACAAGCAATTTCGTTTAATTAATAAAATTCCCGATCCTTACCACGCACACGACTATCAAATGTTTTCTGATAATCGTTTCAACGAAAACACCCCATCCAATCCCTTCACCGACTTTGGTTTCTTCTCATGCTTGGATTGAAAGAGATGCTTGAACTGCTGATAAGTATCCGAAACAAACTCACGCGAACCGATAATCCCGGAATCCGTAAAGTACCGCGTCCGGTATAAAAACCGTTCCTTACGACCAATCTCGAAGTTCCTTTCTCGTTCTTCGGTTACGATTTTTTCCGGTATCATCTTGGTATAGGGCTTGTCCGTTTGCGGGATCGCTCCGGTTTCATACACATATTGCCGGTAAAGCCGCACCCTCTCCTTTTCACCGTTAACACTGAATTGCTTCAAGCCGAAATCGGTAATCAGGAAATTTTCTTTGTTGTTCGTCTGAATATGGTATCCGAGCGAATTCCAACGGTAATCCTCCGGACGTTCCACGATGCCGGCCCGTACCGGATTGAGGTCAATGTAGGCCAGACAATTGATAAGTGTCTCGCCCTCCTCTACAATCACGCTTTTGAACCGATCGCCCCAAAAGTAGCCTCGGCGGCCATGGCGTTTATTGTAAAACCGGGTGAAATTGACTTTGATTTCGCGCATGAATTCGGAAAGGCTGGCAAGTTTTTGCCTCATAAACGGTAGTTGCCCATCATTAACAGGTGCCTTCTTTTCACCGTAAAAATTGACCAACCGCACTTTCACTTCTTCATCGGAAAATCGATCATCGGGGATCATTTTGACCAAAAGGTGAAAATGATTCCCCATAAGTGCAAATCCGTATACCTCAGTAAAAAACAGACCGGCCATCCGCTTGATCAGTTCCAGTAAAAAATCCTTCTCGAATGCCTCCAGCGGGAACCCGTCCAGGGCTGTCCTGGACATTACATGATAAACCGCTGTCTGATTTTGAACAATCATTCGGGATACACGCGGCATGATGTCTCCACTAGTCTACCAAAGAAAAATGTTTTTCCCAGCCGAAAGGCTGCTTAAAATTTGTCCGTGTTCGTCTGTGTGGGTCTGTGGCTAAATCTTATTATCCTGATATAGCCAAACCGCTTCCTTCTCAATCGTATCGACGAAGCGACCGCCTTTTTTCTGCATATTCTGCCACTCTTTCGCCGTGTAGATAAGGATATCGGTTGGTACGGGCAACATATCAAAATTCCACCGAATTGGTCTTTTTCCAAAAGGAATTAAAGAATCTTTTATAATGACAATAAGATCGAGGTCACTTCCGACACCCCAATTACCTTTAGCCAACGATCCGAAATATCCCAGCTTGGTTATCTCTGGATGTGTTACCATCTGTTTTTCAAGCCATTGCCGAAGTGCTTTCTTCACCTCGTCACGGCTCGGCCATTTGAGCACCGACGAATTCAATAATCTCACTGGCATATTTAATCCCATCCGCGCTTTGCAAAGGTCCGTAATGCTCAAATGGTGCTCCCTCGGGGTGCCCATTGGCATATCTGGTCGGAATATAAAAAGCATCGAGCACCTTTGCTTTGTCTATCAACCCTTCCGGAACCGCTATGGGCAGCTCTTTAAGTAAACGTGCAACAATGTGCCCCCAAGCCTCTTGTGAAAGGCTTAAATGGAGGGCCTTCACTGCCTTTTCGGCAGCCTGTTGGGCTGCGAAACAGGCCCATTCGTGACGTTCTTCCGCCTTTGAAGATTTGGCTTGTTCCAAATCCCTTTTTGCTTGCTGAAACCAGTCTCTCGCCCGATCCGGCATTTACGATCTCCGTTAATGAGGTAGGCATACAATCCTTAACAAATCATGCGGCAAAGCTATTTCAAATTTTCTTAGGTGTCAATCATTTTGTAATAAGTACCTGTCCCTTTATCACTTTATCAGTCTTTTCTTGGTCAGTCAGCTTTTCCCCGTCCACCGGCTGTCCTTCAGGTGACTGAGGTCAATCGTATAGTCCAGCTTCGAGACCACCTTTTCCATCAGCGTTGCCGGCTTGAACGCTTTCCCGTATAGGTCCCAGGTAATGTCACCACGGCCTTTATGTCCGACGAACTCCTTCACGTATTGTTGTTCAGCGCCGCTTTGCTTCAGGTGATTGATGAGGGTGTGCCGAAATGAGTGAAACGACTTCCTACGTGGGGGTGCCTCAACGCCAGCACGTTGTTTGAACTTGGCGAACCACTGACCGAACCCATGTCCCCACCGATTGTTCACGTAGACCAGTTCATGGAACACCCGCTTTTCATTGGGGCCGATACTCTTGACGAACTCAGGGAAGCGGAGGTCTTCGACAAGGAATGGATGAAGCGGAACAATTCGGCGCTCACCGGTTTTAACCGACTTACGTTCCGCATTATCGTCCCTGATGTCTATAGCCCAGATACCATCTCGCTGAACCACGTCCTCAATCAGAAGCTGACAAAGCTCCTCCATTCTGGCCCCCGTGTACAGGCCGAGCAATGGAACCCAAAAATGGGCAGCCTTGGTGTGGTTATTGTTCCCATATTCGTCGGAGTCAACAAACATCAGGCTGAGATCCTCCGGTTCAAATACATCCCTCTTTTCACTGGCCTTCCGCTTGTCCTTCAATCTGAGGTCTTCAGCTGGATTGACGCGGTAGAGATCGGGATCCCGCTTCATGGCAAGACCGAAGATGCGCTTTGCTGCATCCATGAAAAAGTTGATGCGGGATATTGACATGGGCTTGCCGCTGAGGGTGGACGCACCGCTCCTGAGACCATCCCTGAACGCCTTCACCCGATTGTAATCGATTGTATGGAGATGGGTGTCAGGACCAAGACCGGCCACGATCTGGTCCTTGGCAATCTGGTAATCAGTTAGGGAACGCGGATTCCAGCCGCCACCGTATTCGCTGATGAAATCATCCCCGGCTTGCTTCATGGTGGCTGAGGTTCGCTCCCGTTGGTGCCCATATGCGTCCCCTTGTCCCTGCTTTGGGGTTTCCCCGTGGTTATGGTCGATTAATTCACGCAGGGACTCATCCTCGGGTGATGAATAATTGCCCATGGTCCTTTCCTGTTCGACCTGTAAAACATCGATCTTGGCTTTGGTGATTTCCCTGCAAAGGAGATTATAGTCTTCGGATCCCTGCTCAATATCCAGTCCACGTTCTTCGATGAGGTTCTTCACGTCACGTTCAACAGGCCGGCGGTCACACTTCGCTAAAGCCTCCCTCATGTCAGCTTCCATGAATCCCAGGAACTGGACTCGTTTATCAAGGTCATCATCGGTAAAGGGGTGATGTAGATTGATTCGGTAATCCTCCTCCCACTCCAGGCTATCCTTGATGTATCCCCTGATGATTTCATTGATTTTATCTTTATCGAGCTTGGTCATATCGTTTTTATTTTCCCCGTATGCAATCCTTATCTTTCGGAATAGTTGCAACACCCTGCCAGCAATCAGCATAGATAGGGGTTGAGCCTCAGAGAGGTAACCTGTCCTCAATGATGCACGCAACTCTTTTTTACCGACACATGGCTGAAGGTCAAGCGGAACCTTCATTCTGAAATAGTAACAGCCGCGTCTTGGGGTATTGAGCAGGTAGGAAGGTGAACGGATAGCACAGCGCTTGCGCTTGCTGTTGGGCATTGGATGGCCTCCTGTCTTGGTTGTGTACCCTTGACGTGTACCACCAAAGTGTACCACCCCTGAAATAAGGGAGAGGCCAAAAGAAAAACCCGCTGAAAAATCAACGGGTTATCCTTGCTTGCAAGTGCCGAGGGACAGAATCGAACTGCCGACACGGGGATTTTCAGTCCCCTGCTCTACCGACTGAGCTACCTCGGCGGGGCTCCTGAAGAGGCGCTTGGCCGTTTCAAGAAAGTCCGCATATAAACCTTTTCAGGAAAATAAGTCAAGGAAATTTTTGAAATACGGCAAACAATTTCAAAATTCTCATTATCGACGCACATTTTGATCTTTAAAAAGTTTGGTCATATCATTGTGAGAGGTTATCATCCATTGACCCGCATGAAAACCTGGGTAAAAATAAGAAGTCTGAATAAGATTCAGATTTCATTTAAACCCGTGAGATGTGATTTCCGATGAACAAACTACAGGCTATGGCCCATATAATGGCGTTGTTGGCAGAGCATACGCCCATGAAACCGGGGGATCGGAAATACAAGGCGGCCAGGAAATTGGTCGCGGAACTGATCGATTACTTAGGGCCGAAGGCTGCGGTAATCCAGGTTGCCAAGGAGAAAGCATACACGATGGAACGGATAGAGCAGTTGTGCGTTCAGCAACGGTTTGAAGAAAAATTCCCTCCCATCATATTCTGATGGAAAAACGACCGTTGCTTCTCAAGGTTATCCTCACTGCTTTTAAAAGACGATTGGATAGCAACCAGTTTATCGTGGAGTTCACCCTTGGCGGCAATTGCCGGCACCAACATGTCGTCTAACCGTTTTATGCGGTTCTGATATTCCCGGCACATGGACAGGTCCAGGCCGACCATCCGCCCCTAATGTCGGAGCGTCAACGTTGGAGACAACTATCCGTCGACAACCCGGTTTCTGCCCTGTTGCTTTGCTCTGTATAGCGCGGCATCGGCTCTCATAACGATACCCTTTGGCGTATCCCTGTCCAAATACTCTGCGACACCAAAACTGGAAGTAATCCTTCCGACATCCGGAAAGTTGGTTGTTTCAATGATCCTGCGCAGTTTTTCGGCAATCCCTGACGCGCACCGCCTATCCTGATGAGGTAAAATTACGAGGAACTCCTCCCCTCCCCACCGGCCCGGAACATCCGTTTTCCGGAAATTGGCTTTTAGCAGACCGGCAACTTCTTTCAGCACGTCGTCACCAATAAGATGACCATATGTATCATTGACCTGTTTGAAATTATCGATATCCAGCAGAATGATGGAAAACGTGCTTCGATATCGCTGTACCCGGTTGATTTCATTTTCCAGTGCTTCATCGATTTTCATGCGGTTATTCAAACCGGTCAGTGCATCGGTCCGGATACCGATATAAGCATTCTTCAGTGCCAACAGCATCCGCCGAAAAGCGTGGGCAAGAGAATCGATTTCATCACCGGGCATCTGGGAAAAATTCAGATCACCAACGTGCTCGTCAAAGGTCTGGATCATTTTTTCAAAACGCCAGCCGTCATTAACTTGCGCCCCTTCAGTTTTCCGATCCGTTTCACTGCCCTGGATATGCTGCATAGCATTGCGCAACGAACTGACCGGGATCAGAACAAAACGTGTCAAAATGCGGTTCAGTAGCACGCCGATCAGAAACGCCAAAGACAGAATCAGAGCCACAAAGATGAAGACAATCTCAATAGTCTGGCGCTGCATGGTGGACAGAGAGAAATCAATCCGCCAGAATCCCACACACTCGCCATAGGCAACGATGGCACTGGTATAGCTGAATACAGTCTGTCCATTCCATTTCCGGACAACTCCCGTCGGGGTGGATAAAAGCGACGGCAGCTGATTGTTCAAAAGGTTCCCGGAGACCTGACTATCGGTTGAAACCAGCACCTTGCCCAATTCATCGTAAGTCGTAATGGCAATCAGATTCGCTTTCCGCTGCATGATTTCTTTCAGACTTGTGCGGACGGCCAGGATTTGAGTAGCAAAAATTTCATTGCCCAATTGCTCCTGATATTGTTCGGTCAGATCGCCAAGGGCAAGATGGATCTGCTGTATCGCAGCATGGCGCCGACCGTTCTCGTAAATCGCCAGTGCCGTGCCAAATATGAAGGCAACAACCAGCAGAGTCAGGCTAAGAGAGAGATTGACCTTGTATCTGAGGCTCTGACGGTTCAACATGTTTTCCTTGGGTCAGCGGTCGCGCCCGTGCGCGGGCGCGTGGAATCATTCATCGGACATTTTTCCGTCTTCAATCCGGTGGGATCGTCATCAATAGCGCGGGGCGGCCATCTGTAATTTTCATGATCACCACCTGTTTCAGGGGGTCACCATTTTTATCCATAGAGATTTTTCCCGTAACGCCATCGAAGTCTTTTGTTGCCGCCAAGGCGTCGCGGATCGCGGAGCGGCTGATTGAAGCCGCACGTTTGATGGCATCGAACAGCAGCATGGCCGCATCATATGAAATGGCCGCGAAATCAGTGACGTCATAAACGTGTTCATAGCCCCTAATAAAAACCTTTGTTTTTTGCGTATCCAGATCCTTGCTCCAGTGTGCGGAATAGTAACCCTCCTTCAAGTCCTGCCCACCATTGGCATAAAACTGCCGATACGGCCATCCGTCACCGCCAAGCATCTTTGCCCGGATACCGATAATCTGCGCTTGCCGGACGATATACCCGCTTTCCGCATGGCCGGGAACAAAAAGCAGATCCGGATCCAGGCGGGCAACCGGTTTCAAAAGGTCCTGGAAATCGGTCTGCTGAAATTTGTAATTCATTACGGCAGCAATGTTCCCGCCCCTGGCCGTAAAATGCTTCTGAAATATTTCCGAAAGGCCAATGCTGTAATTGCTGGTAACATTCTGCACGACTACCGCCGTTGTGGCATTCAACTTATCCCGGGCAAACCTGGCCAGGGCGTGGCCCTGAAACGAATCGACGAAACAGGCCCGAAAAATGTAATCACCGGTCCGGGTCACATCCGGATGGGTTGAATCTGGGCTGATCATCGGCACCTTCATTTTCTGTAGATAAGGCGCCATGGCCAGCGAATGTGAACTCCAGGAAGCCCCGATCACGGCAACGACGCCATCCCCGACCGCTTTTTTGGCGGCCAATCGGCTTTGAATGGGCGTGCTGTGGTTGTCGTATTCCATCAACTTTATCTTTTTTCCATGCACCCCGCCGTTTGCATTGACTTCATTTACAGCAAAACGCACCGCTTCCAAAAGCTCAAGATTATCTTCGGCGGCCTCCCCGGATTTTGCAAAAACAGCACCCACCGTAATCCATGCATCTGCACGGCATAGGGTTAGATGGCCTCCCAGGCATACGAATAGCAGTCCGAAAACCAAGACGCGTTTACGCATCCATTGGTTTGCTTTTTTTTTCTTTGCTTTCATACCTTTTTCCTGTTTACTTCATTTTACGTGGATGATCGAAAAATAACGGGTATCCATTTCAATAGCAAGCCCTTGACGCAGGAGATGACTTCATTGCCGCATATTTATCCAAAAGCCAGCCGAAGCCAGGGGACCGACTTTTTTCCCTCCGGATTTTGCGATATTGGGTTCATTGTGGCATTTATTTCATACAATACCCATAGAATTACCCAACATTTTTGTGCCTTTAATTTCAAAATTGACTGTTCTTCAGTGCCAATGCCTTGTCAACCGGCGAATAATAGGCTCTAATGGTTTCGCGCACTTTTGGCGCAAAGATTGCTGCATCTTACTCGAACCGAGATGACCAACGGCCCCCCGAGTCGACTGGATCATCGTTTTCCAAACCCGTGGCCCTGTGATATGGATGAAAAAAGAACCGGAGGCAGCATGCAAACCAATCTGAGTTCAGGTATCGAGAAGCGCAAGCAGAAAAGAAAACCCGGCGAAAGAAGCAACACTTTTCTTGAGGAGGCCCTGGCAGCACGTGAGGCGTATCTGCAACAGCACCCGCACATGCGCGAATACCAGACGGAAATCGACAGCGTATTGGACAAATCCGGAAACAACCAGGGACGAATGGCTGTCCTGGTCACCCTGATGCAAGGGAAATTGTTAGAAATGCAGAAAGAACTCTATCGCGTGACCCAGCTATTGGGCGAATCTGTAAAATCATAGCAACCGATTTCACTGCGGTCATTCACAGTTCGACCGACGACTGATGCCCAATGAAAAAGGAGCACTGATGGTGTGGTCATTGGCGCTCCTTTTTCATTTTTTCAGAAGGAGGTCCGATGAAGCTGATGACCGGCCTGGCAATCGGGTTGATCTGTCTGGGCGTGGTCCTTCCGGCAGCCCAGGCCCAGGATGCCAGGGAACGGGTGCAGCCCGCGTTAGGCCATTACCGCGGAAAGGCATCCTAGGCCACCGTTGAAATGGTGATTCACCGCCGTCGTGGCAACACAGGATAACTATGGACGCCTGAACCAGCGGTCCGCCGGGCGATCGAAGACGCGCATTCCTTCGGGTCTCATGAACTTCTCCTTATCGGCCTGTCTTGAAAAGCGTTGCATAGACCGACACGGACGCGACAATGATAAACCCATGCACCAGACGGGTCCAGAACCCGGAGAACCCCGCACTGATGATCCCGGCTTCGATGATGCCGATGATGACGGCGCCGATGAGGGTGCCGTAGATCGTCCCCTCTCCGCCGAAAACGGAGGTCCCCCCGATAAAGATGGCAGCGAAGACGAGCAGCAGGTACCCCTCTCCCTGAGTAGGCCACCAATTGGCCATTTCCATGCACACCATAACGGAGACAAAGGCGCTCACCGTGCCCATGAACGTGAAGAGCAGAATCCGCACGCGATCGGTGTTGATCCCCATCAGCCTCGCGGTGCGGATGTCGTCGCCGATGAACAGAACATGATCGCCAAAGATGTGGCGGTTCAGGATCAGCATGAGCAGTAGTGCAATGCCCAGGCACCACAGGGCTTGGGCGGGCAGGACACCGCCGATCCGTCCCACAAAAACGTGGTGGAGCCATGTTTCCCGCACCGGCGCCATGCTGCGGGCCAGGCCATCGGCCAGAAGGGACGACAGCCCCCGCCAGAAGAACTGGGTCCCGATGGTGGCGATGATGGACGGAACGCCGATCCGGACGATCAGCAGCCCGTTGAGATAACCGGCGAACGCGCCGACGACAAGGGCCGCTATCCACCCCAGCAAAGGGTTCTGGGTCTTGAGAAAAACGTCGGCGAAGGTCAGGCCGGACATCGCCATCACCGCAGGAAACGACAGATCCAGTTCTCCGGCGATCACCAGAAAGGTCAGCCCCAGGGCCAGAATGGTGACGAAGGGAATTGTGGAGGCGAATGAGATGTAGATCCGAGGGCCGAGGAACGTCGCCGGGCTGGCTATCATGAACACGGCCAACAGGCCCATCAGAAGGCCGGAAACCCCAGCCTGGATCTTGAAGCGGTGCAGCAATACAGGGATCATGCCCCCCCCGTGCCGGGACCGGCCTGGATTCCCATCAGCCGTACGCCGAGTTCTTCCGGGGACAGGTCCTTCTTTAAATACTCGCCGACCATTTCACCCCGGTCCATCAGCACGATCCGATGGGCGACCCGATAGACATGGCTCACGTTGTGGGAAATGTAGATGCAGGCCTTGTCCCGGTCCACGATTCCGGCCACGAAGGTCAGCACTTTTTCCACCTCGTTCAGCGAGAGGGCCGTTGTGGGTTCGTCAAGAATGACGATCGAAGAATCAAAATACATGGCCCGGCCGATGGCCAGCCCCTGGCGCTCTCCGCCGGAGAGGGTGCGCACGCGGGCATCGGTGCTGATCCCCACGCCCCGGAGACCGACGTGTCGTTGCAGGACATCCAGCGTAGCCGTTTTTTGCTCCGCAACCCGGATGAAGCCGAATCGATTGACGATGGGGCGGCCCAGGAAGGTGTTTCGCCAAAGCGGTTGCTTCTCACCCAGCGAACGATCCTGAAACACGGTTTCGATGCCCAACTGGCGGGCACGGCGGACGTTGTAGGCTCCAAAATCGATCCTCCGGCCGCCGATGACCAGCCGGCCGCTGTCCGGCGCATGGACGCCGGCCAGCACTTTGATCAGGGTCGATTTGCCGGCCCCGTTATCTCCCACCAGCCCGAGGATCTCTCCGGGGAAGAGATCCAGGCTGACCGACTTCAGGGCCGTCACACCGTTGAACGATTTGCTGACCTCCCGCAGGCTCATGCACGGCGTCCGGGAAGGTTTACCCGGGCCGGTCGTATTCATTGGCTATCGAATACCGCGCTTGGCCAGCGGCGCGATAAGGTGGATATTCTCCTTGGTGATCATGCCGCCGCCCGTATCGATTTTCAGTCCGGTAAACCCATAGCGTTTGGTCAGAACGATCTGCGCCACCCCGAAATAGCCCAACAGGTAGGGCTGCATTTCCAGGACGACATCCACGTAGTCATGCTCGATGGCCGTGGCCGTGGCAGGCGAAAGCGAGAAGCCGCCCACGAAGATTTCGTCGGGGCCGACACCCGCGGCTTTCAGGAAGTTCTCCATCTGAGAAGTCAATGCGCCGTGATCGATCAGCATCATCTTGCAATCCGGATGGCTCGCCAGATAACCAGTGACGATGGGAGTGCCCAGGGCCGTGTCCTTACTGATCTCGGGGCTGATTTCGATATAGTCCACGACCATCCCGGCCTCTTCCAGAGTTCGAATCATGGCCCGCGCCCGGCGCCCGCGTTCCTGCAAGACCTTCTGGCCCCAGACAAAAACCCGGCTGCCTTTCTCGATCCCGGAACGGGAAAGCGCTTCCCGGGTCATGTTCGTTCCCATGATGTCCGGATCGGTGTCGAGCACACCGAACCCTTTGGATTGATATTCTTCACGGATTTTGGGAAGGTCCGTATCCACGCAGGTGACCAGGACGCCCGCGTCCATGGCCTCCTTGACGAAAGGCGCATAGGCGTCGTCTCCGGGATGACCCATGATCACAACGCCGGCGGGACGGGCGGCAACCGCCGTCTTGAAATTCTCGATCATCTTCTCCGGGTTCCAGTCGGAGTAGAGCAGTTTAAGGGTACACCCCATATCCGCCGCCGCCTGCATGGCGCCTTTTTGGACAATGGTGTTGTAAGGTCCGCCCACGGGACCGCCGGTGTCGTACCAGACCGTGAGTCCTTTGCCGAGCGGCTCCAGTTGGCCGGCGAGCGCAACAGGGCAAAGTGTCAGCAATGCAAGGGCGCTAATCATCATAAGACAGCGGATCTTTTTCATCATTTCGGCTCCTTCGGATCGGATTGGGGGATCAGGATCATACGCGCCGTTGATGGTCTCGTAAAAGGTCGCATTTCCGACGGATTCGTAAGAAGCCCGAGATCAAGGCTTGCGAATCCTGAGGAATGAGGCGTACTGAGCGTACTCCGCAGTGACGAAGGATACGCGTAACGCCGATATCGGGCTTCTTACGAATCCGTCAACGTTGGGATCTGATAGATCAGCACTCCTAATGTGTCAAATTGCTAATTCCTATCAGCGTAGGGTCTTCTGACCAGGATTGTCTATTGGGATTGAGAAAGGGGTTTGGAATATATTTTCAGGTTGCTCGCCGTTTCAGCGGCGGTCAAAAAAATATGCGGCTTTGGGACTCTGGGGTCTCCTATCAAGAACCCACTTCAGCTTGACGGGCTGAGACCGTCTATTAAAGCGGCGGCATTCTGGCCGAGGACATCGTGGTTATATCCCCCTTCCAGGATGGCGAAACAGCCACCGCTGTTTTTACGGGCGGAGTTGATCACCATTCGTCCCATGGCGTGGTAGTCCTGGGTAAGCAGCAGCCTCCCCCAATCGTTGATATGATGGTCGAAACCTGCCGATATGCCGATGATGTCTGCCGGATGCGCCTCGATAAAGGTCTCCACCTCCCGGAGATATCTGTCGCGGGTACGGCTTGTCGGATTGCAAATCGTCACCCAGCTGCTATGATCCAGAATGTTTACATTGCCGTCGCCGTAATGGAGGTCAAAGTCAAGAATGGCAGCGGTTTCGATCAAGCCCTCATCCTTGAGAGTCAGCAGCGCCACCGCCATGTTGTTGAAATAGCAAAAGCCCCAGCAACTGTCCCCGGAGGCATGGTGACCGGGTGGCCGAATGGCGCCAAAGGCAGGTGCTTCAAGGCCCAGCCGAGCCGCCTGGATGGCGCCGCCTGCTGCAAGTGCGGCAATGTCGTAAAGCCCCTCCTGGCGGACGAATTCAATGTGCTCGATCGTATGCGCCAGTGCGATTTGCGCCTCGGTGGCCGGTTCTGCTTCAATCAGCTCCGTGCCTGCCGGAAGTGCATTCATCACCGCCTCAATTCTTCCGGCCTCCGCAGCCGGGTCGGATGTGTATACCGGGTAAAAACTATGACTGTAGATGACTTTCATCGATCCGTACTCCAAGACATTCATTGTTAGGGTCGCGGCAAGAAATATCGCATGTAGCCAGGGTTGCACACTTTAAAGGGCATACAACAACACATTAGACATATGATTTCAAAACTGGTCAAGCATTTTGAAACCGTTTGTCGCCTTTCAGATCACATGCATAAAAATTGACGGCAGCGTTATTGCCGCCATAAAGATCAATCGTCCACGTAATCCCTTGACTGCACCGCGCGACAACGGTTATCCTATCTCACGATCCACCCATTGAGTTCCACTCCCACAAAAAATCACCAAGAGCACCGAGCGCATGAACAAGCTTGAGTTGGTCCAGGCATTAAATGATAAAAGGACAATATGATGACAAAAGAATTTCAAATACCAGAGGAAGTCTTGAAGCACCCTGCATGGTTCCGTTTACAAGATCAAATGAAGTGGTATTCCAAAGAAAGTGCGAAAAATAAACAGAGGTACTACCAGTTAAAAATTTGCCAGATTATCTTAGCAAGTTTGATACCTATTATTTCGCTAAGTGGTTATCCAATTACAAAGTTGATTATGGCATTGTTTGGTGCAGCAATTGCGATAATCGAAGGAATTCAGCAACTCTTACAATATCATTCCCTTTGGTTAGGATACCGATCAACAAACGAACAATTAAAGCATGAGCAATATTTATTTCTTTCTCTTAGTGGCCCATATAGAAATTTAAACTACGAAGAAGGCTTACTATTGCTGGCAGAAAGGATAGAGGAGCATATTTCAAAAGAACATGCTAAATGGGTTAATACAACGAATAAAGTATCCGAAAAAAGAAATTAAATACAGTCGCCACAAGATATAGTGTTTTTCTAATTTTTAATTTTATCAGATTATAGATATTCGCAAATGGATTGATACGTATTTCACCCACTATATAAGAGACAGTATCACTTCAAATGCGATGAACTATAGGTTGATTTATCTGGAAAAAAACAGGTCGCTTAAAACTGGACAGGTCTTTGTAATGAGTCAATTTAGGCGATTGACGGAAAAGAATATACCAGGATGCGCAGGATTTTCATTCGTATTCAAGGCGGGCTTTTTTACGCATAGTGGGGCTATGTGTGGAAAAGCCCAACGCGGAAGACGGATGAAAAGACACGCAGGCGGGTATATTCTTTGACAGAAATCGCCTTAAGACAAACTTCCTCCATCTGCGTTGACAGACGAGTTCAAACAACTGGTTGGTGGGGCAAGGGAGAAGTATTTGAATGAGAATCCGCCGAATGGCACATTTGGGCACAGTCATTCTGGCCGTGCCCTTTCTTTATCTTGCCATCACCCACATATCCCATGCCACGTCCAGATTCCCTGCTCTATTGTAAAATCCTTAAGAAAAACTCCGCCGCTGGCCACAAAGCCCAAGTAATCATCTTTGTTGTTTAAACACTGGAAGTTGGTTTTGCGGGTATCGACGCGCCCTTCGCACCTGTCGTTAGAGTGACTCTGAGATTTATTTTCAGCCATGGTGCCACCTCCTTCATTGAATATGGCTGTTCACTCATGTAAGCAGCAAAGGATGTGCCACTTGGCAATCGGCTGAAGTGTGGTGCTCGCTGCTCATGCTGCCCGATCATTTGGGAAATGACTGTCACCTTTTTTTACAAGATGGAAAGAAAACAAACGACGGTCGGTACCGCAGTTAGGGGGTCGCCCTTGGGTTGCCATCGGCAATAAGGGCCCTGGCAAAACCACCTTTAAGCGTGCCGTTTCAGGATATGCCGTCCAGACAGCGCGCCGCAATCTCCACCGGATGCATCACCGGCCGGCTGCCCAGCTGGGCCATCTGCATCTCGCAGGTGGGACAATCGGTGACGGCTACATCGGCGCCGGAGGAATCGATCAGGCCCATCAGGTGGTTGCCGATGGTGCGGCTGAGCGATTCATTTTTGGCGGCCAGGCCCCAGGTGCCGGCCATGCCGCAGCAATGACTCTTCAGCGTTGCAAGGGTCAGCCCCGGCACGGAACCCATCAGGCTCGCCGTGCACTGCGGATCGGGCTGGATTTTGAGATGGCAGGGTTGATGATAGGCCGCCGACAGGTTGACCGGCCGCATGCCGGCCGCAGCCATGGCGGGCTGCACCAACCGGCTGAAGTGAATCACCTTCTCGGCCACCTGGCGAATCAGGGGCGTGTTCAGAAGATAGCCCCACTCTTGCAGAAGGGCCAGTCCGCAGGAGGAGCAGGTGACCACGACATAATCCACGCGGCTGAGCAGATCCCCCCAGCGGGCCAGGTTCCGGCGGACCTTCTCCCGCGCCGCATCGGCCATGCCCTTGGTCAGCAGGGGCAGGCCACAGCAGTGCTGTACCGGCGTGTAAACGGTCATCCCCAGCCGGGTCAATGTCTGTACCAAAGCCCTGCCGATACCGGGTCGGATGTAACCGGCGTAGCAACCCGAAAAATAAATCACCCGTTTACCGCCGCTGCCGGCCACCGGCGGAACCTGCCGGAAGAGCGATTCCCGGGCCATGGCCACAAACGGCCGGTGCCGGCTGACGCCGGTGAGCAGTTCTCCTGCCCGGCGGGCCAAACCGAACCGCAGGACCGGTGCCAGCCCTCGGGAAAGCCGGCCACCGTAACGGCCCAAGGTTTCCACGCCGGTCACCAAGCGACTGTGCAGCGTGGGGCCGAAACGCCGCACATAGGCCGCGCGGGCCTCCAGGGCCAGTTTGGGGATATCCACGTTGGACGGGCACTCCAACCGGCAACTGCCGCAGCCCACGCACTGGTCGATAACCGCCTGAAACGCCTTCTGATACAAGGCGCCATCGTCCAGGGCGCCGCTGATCAGCGCCCGCAAGACGTTGGCCTTGGCTTTGGGTGCCGCGGCCTCCCGGCGGGTGAACTTGTAAATGGGGCACATCCGGGTGGCCGTGGTCAGCGTGGTGCACTTGGTGCATCCGTGGCAACGCTCGATAGCGGCCTGCCAGCCCGATGGCCAGTTGAGACTGCGAAAGTTTAAATTCTGCGGCCGGTAGCCGGTGCCATAGCGCAGGTGGCGCATCATCTGGTCCGCGGTCGAGGCGGTTTTGATTTCCGGGTTCAGCAGGTTGTCGGGATCAAGCAGCCGTTTGGTTTTCCGGAAAAGCGGGAAGAGCGCCGGGTATTGCCGCCTGACGTAGGCACTGCGCAGTCGACCGTCACCATGCTCCCCCGAAACGACCCCGCCCAGCCCGCTGACCAGGTCGAAAACACCGTCGGCCAGGGTTTTGAGCAGCCCGACATCCGCAGGGTCCTTGAGGTTCAGCAGCGGCCGGGTGTGCAGCAACCCCTTGGCAATGTGGCCGTAAACCACGAAACGCACCTGGTGTTGGTTGAGCAGGGCGTAGATTCCCGTGAAGTACTCCACCAGCCGGTCGGTGGGCACCACCGCGTCCTCGATGAGAGCCAGAATCTTCTTCTCACCCTTGAGCTTGTAGAGGATCGGCACGGCGGCCTTGCGGATGGCCCAGAAACGGGCCTTTTCCTGGCTGGAGACGGACAGATGGGCATCGTTGGTCAGCTCCCTGGCAGCCAGAAGCGCCAGCACCTGCCGCCCCAATGCTTCGGTCTCCTCAGACCGCCGGCCGTCGAACTCCACCATGAGAACATTGTCGATACCCGCGGGGATCCGCTGGCCAAGCAGCGGGTCACTGGCCCGGGCCAGTTCCAAGAGCGATTTATCCATCACCTCGATGCCGGCCGGCTGCATGGGCAGGATCGCCTGAACCGCCCGGGCGGCCTTATGGATCGTGTCGAAAAAGGCCACCACCAGGCTGTCATGGGCAGGCTTGTCCATCAGCCGGAATTTGAGGCGCGTGGCGATTCCCAGGGTGCCTTCGGCGCCGCAAAAGAGGTGCTGCAGGTGCAGCCGGCCATCCTTGACCAGCCCGCGCAGGTTGTACCCGGCCACATTGTGGCTGACCGCCGGATAGCCCGTTTCGATGGTTTCGCGGTGGTCCAGGTAGCATTGGGCCAGCCGCCCGAAGGGATCGGGAAGTTCGCCCATGGGAATGGTTGACAGCGCCGCTAGGCTGACCATCTGGCCGGAAGCCAGGACCACCTCGGCGTCCATGAGATAATCGGCGACATTGCCGTACTTGACCGCATGGGCGCCCGAAGCGTTGGTCGCCACCATCCCGCCCAGGCTGGCGTATTCCCCGCTGGAAGGATCCGGCGGGAAAAAAAGGCCGCTGCCGGCAAGGGCCGCCTCCATTTCGCCGAGACGGTAACCCGGCTCGCATTCCACGGTTTTTGCATCCCTATCGATGCGGATCAGCCGGTTCATATGGCGGGTAAAATCGACGACCATGCCACGGCCCAGGGCGGATCCGCACAAGCCGCTGCCCGCGCCCCGCGGATGGACGGAAAGGCCGTGGCACCGGGCAAATTCGAGCGTGGCCACCACATCCCGGGTGTGCCTGGGGTAGACCACGGCCTCCGGGCGTATGGAAAAGATGCTGGCGTCGGTGGCCAGCATGCATCGATCGATGGGCGTTCGGGCCAGGTCGCCATCGATCTGACTGGCCAGCGATTCAAATTCTGCGGTCAGCATTTCCTTGGATCCATTTCTTATTCCTTTTCCTCAAACTCTTTCCACGGGTAGTCAATCACTTCCAGCAGCACGCCATTCATTTTCCTGGGATCCACAAAGGCGAATTCACAATCCCGGAAGGGCCGTGCACCGCCGATCAGGGGGTAGTCTTTTTTTTCCAGTTCATCCATGGCCTCACGGGTATTGTCAACATTGAGGCTGACCAGCATGACCCCCTCCCCGCGTTTCTCGATAAACCTGGCCACATCCCCGTCGGGAGTGGTTGACTCCATCAGTTCAAAGCCGATCTCTCCGATCCAGTATCTCGCCACCCTGATTTTCTCGGGTTCATCGATGTAGGCGTCATCCGGTTCGGTCTTGCCCAACACCGGCTCCCACACCTTGCGCGCCGCTTCCAGGTTTTTTACCGCAATACAAATATGATCGACTTTGTTTACCTTCATAAAAGCCCCCTTGGTTGTTGGATCCGTCAAGCCCCGCAGATCCGGCAGATTCATGGTAAGAGTGGTGGGGTAGCACCCCGGAACGTTGAAAACAAGGATAAAGGCGGGGGCATGGGAACCCATCGCAAAATGCCGATATGAGTGACCGCGTTTGGATTGTTTTTTTTTTCGCGGGCATGGCCCCGCTCCTACGCTTGTCAATCGCTTGGTTCTACATCTTTTTCCGTAAGAGCTGGCCATGCCTGCGACCATACTTTTCTAATCCGGCTTCCAAATGCCGTCACCCTGAAATGCCGACAGCCCGCTATTGACAGATCTATCCGATCCCATTTTATGATACAGAAATTTCAGTTTGACTGGGTGAGATTTGCCCAATATAAATCGATAGGATACATTTTCTTAACACTATTTGCCGCCATCGGGATCAAGCTTGCCGCAACGGAACAGTTATGAATACGACCGATCTGATCGTCCTGGCAGCCATGGCCGTTGTGGTCGCCGTCGCATTGGGCGCCTTTGTGCCCATCACGAAATATCTGTTTGACCGCGGCCTGGTCGACCGTAACCAACAGGCGCCGAACATTATCGATTTCTACAAAACCTATGTGGCCCATACCCGAAAAACCACCGGACGGATCGGGACCGCATTCTGGGTTCACGCTGTTTCCGCCGGTCTTTTCATCGTCATCGGTGTGGGATACACGATCTTCCGGTTCATTTTGCCGCGATTGGGCTAAGGCGATTGGCAGATACAGTTCGCGGCTTGGATGAAGGCATAAAAACGCAAACCCGTGGTTACCAGTCATGTCCGATCAAATCAGCCAGAAGCACGAGATGATCCGCAATTCGGTGAGGGAATTTGCCGAAGCGGAAATCAAACCGATCGCCGGCAAACTTGAAAACGAAGCCGTGTTTTCGGTGGAACTGACCCGGGCCATGGGGGCCATCGGCCTGTTCGGCATGGTGGTGCCCGAAGCCTACGGCGGCCAGGGACTGGACTACCTCGCCGACATCATTGCCGTTGAGGCGTGGAGCCGATGCCGGCCACGGGGAATGCGGTTACCGCAGCGCCGCCTTGACGGCCAATCCGATGGTTTCAACGGTATAGGGTTTCTTGACATATTGCGCCACGACCAGCTCGATGGCCTCCCGAACACGATCGGTTTCGGAAAAGCCACTGGCAATGATCGCCGGCTGGCCGGGATGGATTTCGCAAATCCGCCGGTACGTGTCGAGACCGTCAGGACCGGGGTCCATGACCATGTCCAGCAAAACCAGGTCGACCATGCGGGTGGAAAGATAAGCAACGGCCGCCGCCCCGTCTCCGACACAGACCGGACAATAGTTCAGCCGTTTGAGAATCCCCGAGGCAATCATGCGCTGCTCTTTCACATCATCCACAATCAGAATCGTTTGTCCGCGCCCCAGATAACCGTCCATGGGCAATGCGGCTCTGGATGAATCCGGTTCCTGGCGGGTGGCGGGGAAGTAAAGTTCAAATGTCGTCCCCTCTCCTTTGACACTGTGAACGTCAATATACCCCTTGTGGTCCTGCACCGTTGCCCATACCACGGCCATGCCCAGGCCGGTGCCGCTGCGACCCATGACCTTCTTGGTGTAAAAGGGTTCGAAAATGCGTTTGAGATCCTCCGGCGGGATCCCGATGCCTTTATCTTCGACCCGCAGAACCACATAGTCGCCCTCCGCGACATTGTCATAACCTTCGATCAGCCGGTCCACGTAACGGTTTTCCGTCGTGATCAGGATTCGGCCGCCCCTGGGTTGCGCCTCAGCCGCGTTCGAGACCAAATTCATGATGGTCTTTTTCAGGTGGATGCCCGAGCCGCTCAGGTTCAGCAGGCTGGCCTGAAGTCGGCTTTCGATCCGAACCGCCGGATGAAAGGAGAGCAATTTTTCAAATTCGGGCGAGTCGAGATATTCGCTAATCAGCTGGTTGAGATCCAGCACCGCTACGGTAACCACGCCCCGACGGGCCAGGGTCAGCAGATCCTGTACGATCTCCGCCGCCCGCTGGCCGGCCTGCTGAATGGTCAATATGGGATCGCGCAGCGGGCTGTCGGCGGGCAGGTCAAGCAACAGTAATTCCGGATAGCTGACGATTCCCGACAAAACATTATTCAAATCATGGGCCACGCCACCGGCCAGCAGCCCCAGCGCCTCCATTTTCTGGGCCCGCCGAAGCTGCTCCTCCTGGATGCGCGACTGGGTAATATCATCGAAGATCCCCAATACCGCATAGATCGACCCCGTCGTATCCATCAGGGGCGTCAGCATATATCGGAGATAAACGGATTTCCCCCAACTTGTCTCGTAGGCCCCTTCATAGGTTCCCGCGATTCCGCCGACCAGACCGTCGTCGAGCTGCTCGATGAATTTTGTCAGAGCCAACCGATGGGAGCGAAACAGATTTAACGCCAGTGCGGCCTTAAGTGACGGGAAGCCGAACATCTCAATGAATTTAGGGTTGGCATCGCTGATCGCTCCGTCATTGTCGATGGTAATAATGCCCAGCGGCGCATGCGCCACCAAGGTACGAAACCGCCGTTCGCTGACGCGCAGGGAGGCCTCCACCGTTTTGCGTTTGGCGATATCCTGGCGGGTCTGCATCAGTGTCTGTTTCAGATCGCCCAGCATCAGTGCCGTTGTCACTGTGATCAGAACATTGATCAGCATGAAATTGATGCTCATCACCGACCATTTTTCAACCATATGATCAAAGGGCTGTGACCACAACGGCGCTCCGCCGGCGATAAAAAAACCAGTCCCCACTAATATGCACAGATTGATCAGCAACGACCCGACAGCGGCCTTGACACCGAGAAGGGCGGCGGCCATCACCGACGCACCAAACAACCAGATATAACCGGCGCCCAAGGGTCCCAGGGAAAGCATCAATCCGGTACCAAGGGCATACAGGATGATGCATACCCCCCATGCACGGAGGATAAACGGTAACCGTCTGCCAAACAGAATGGCCACGGTGGTCAGATACGCCATCGCATCCAGAAAGGCCACAATCCACAACGACTCGCGGACGGCCAGCACCACAGACGGAATCAGGGCGATCATTCCAAGCGTACCGGCCGTAAAACAGATCAGAAAAACAATCCGCTCCCGCCAGAACGTCAGGGGGTCGCCCTGCCACGCATAGGCCGGTATAAAATGGTGCTCGCATACGCGCCAGACCGCCAGGCCTTTTTCGATAAAGAGGGTTACCAATCTCACAACATTCTCCCGTCGCCGGTCGTGGTTTGATCTGGATGGATGGTACGGGCGACCAGATCACTGCCGGCGAATTTCCCGGAGGGTCTCTTCAAACTGCGGCGTCAGCGGGCCGCCAAGCTGGATCGCGTGCCGGATGGCCTCAAGGGCATCGTCGGCGCGACCCTGATCCATGAGCACCTGGGCAAGGTTGTTGAAGGCGGCACCGTCGTGGGGAAAATTGACAGTGGTTTCCCGGAAAACGGCTTCAGCGGCTTCAAGGTCTCCGGATTCGTACAAACAGGCCCCCAAGCCCAGTCGGGCGGCCAGGCTGCCGGGCCAGCGGGCCAGGGCACTCCGGTAAGCCCGGGCAGCCACGGTCCATTTTTTCAGTCGTTCAAGTGGGCCTACGGCGCGCAGGTAATCCGCTTCTTCGGCACGATCCGGCAACCGTGATGGCGGCAGCACCACAAGCCCCCAGTAATCCCCGCGCCGCCAGGTGCGGTTGAAGCGCTCCAGAGCCACATGCTTTTCCTGCGTCACACCGGAATGCAGAATGACGTTGCCCTTCTCCAGGTCCAGTCCGATCACCACCGCATAGTGCCAGACCGGGTACCAGGCCAAGCCGAGATTCTGGAGCACGATCACCGGATTTCCGGCCCGGAGCTCATCCAAAAGCGCATCGGGAGCAGGCAGGAGCCAGGCAATCCGGTCATGCCGGCGCACCGCTGCGATCATGGCCGACTGGAGGCTGCCTTTTTTCGAGAGGGTGAAAACTTCGGGAGTGAGATCATCCGGCGAAAGATGAACACCGCTCCACGAAAGCGCCATGGCCAGGGCAGCCGGTCCGCACTGGTAAACCTTCTGGGGAAAAAAGGGAACACTGTCTATCAGGTATCGGGGGGAATCCGCCAGCGGCAAGTCGGACCGTCTGAACCCTGCCGGCCCGGTACAACCCGTCATCGCCAGGACCGGCAACAGGATCAGCAAGAAAAGCAGGCACCATCCGGCGGCCGCCGGTGAATGGCCGCCGCTTTTTCGATCAATGGTGTTTTTTGACAAAAGGAAAAATATCGGTGTACCCCATGATATCGGTAATCAGCAGCACAATGAAGACAATCAAGGAAGCACCAACAATCACGCCCACGGTGCTGCCACCGGCCGGCAACTGGTCCATGCGATCGGCCAGGGCAGTGATCTCGGCGTCCGACAGGCTGTCGATGCGGGACGTGGCTTCCTGGACGTCGATGCCTTGGGAGACCAAGGCCTGCCGGACATCCTCGCGGGCCAGAACGGCATGCACGGTGGCGCGCGATTCGGCGACGCGACCGGCATCCAAAACCGTCTCGGCGGAAATCATGGCCGCCATGACCTGCTGATAGGGCGTAAAGATCACCATCATGAAAATGGCCAGGAACAGGCTGACCGGTCTTGCCAATGTTCGTACCTTTCTCATTCATCACCTCTCTTTTATTTAGGGCAGGATACGATCAAACCCCTCGACCCGACGGGAGAATCGGGCCATGGACGGCCTGCGGGGCAGTTGCCAACGGGCTCGACTGCACGGTGGCGTTTCTTTTAGATCTCAAGGTGGTGAAAAAGTCAAGCCGTCTGTGAGAAGGCTGGAGAGGTGCTGAGGGTGGGCGTCAATAGGTATCGAGCGCCTCGGGAAGCGATTCGACAAAAGCCCGGATTTCATCGCGCACACGGCAACGGCTACATGAAATAATTGAAAATATAGCCCACCAGCAGAATGCCTGTCCCGACAACGCCGATGAAGGTGCCGATCAAGCGCGGTTTGAGCACTTTGCGCAGGATGATCATCTCGGGCAGCGACAGGGCGATGACCGACATCATGAAAGCCAGCACCGTGCCCAGTGCGGCCCCTTTGCCCAGCAGGGCCTGGACAATGGGGATGATGCCGGCGGCATTGGAATACATGGGGATGCCGAGCAGCACCGACAACGGCACCGACCACCAGGCCGACTTGCCCATGAACGCGGCCATCATGCCTTCGGGGACGTATCCGTGAATGCCGGCGCCCACGGCAATCCCGAGCATAACATAGATCCAGACCTTGCCGACGATTTCGCGAACGGCATCAAAACCATAGCGAATCCGGGCCGCCCAGTCCTGGGCATCTTCGGGCAGATCCACTTTTCCCGCCTGAATCTGGAAAACCCACTCTTCCAGGTGGCGTTCCATTTTCATCCGCCCGATGACCCAGCCGGCCACCATGGCGATGCCAAGACCGGTACCCAGGTAAATCGCCGCCACTTTCCAGCCGAACAGACCGTACAGCAAAACCAGGGCCACCTCGTTGACCATGGGGGCGGCGATCAGAAAGGAAAAGGTCACGCCCAGGGGAACCCCCGTGGTCACGAATCCCAGGAAAAGCGGTACGGCCGAGCAGGAGCAGAAGGGGGTGACAATCCCCAGCAACGCGGCCAGCACGTTGCCCGCGGATTCGCGCTTCCCGGCCAGGATGGCCCGCGTGCGTTCCAGCGTAAAAAAGGAACGCACGACCCCCACGCCAAAAACCACCAGGGTGAGCAGCATGATCACTTTGGGGGTTTCGAAGACAAAAAATTCGACGGCACTGCCAAAGTGGCTGGTCATCGAAAACCCCGCCAATCGCGACAACAAATGCGTAAACAGTTCGGCAAGGCTGGACAGATGGCGATACATCAGAAACCATATGGCCACCAGCAATATGCTCCCGGTCATATATAAGGTTCCGGGTGACAGGTGGGTGACAGCGGCTGAAATGAGCGTCCCGCCCGTTCTTTTCGTGTTGAAGCCACTGCCTGCGGTTTTATTATTTTCAGGTGTCATGACGCACGTCCCTTTCATGCTGTGTCCGCCCTTCGGTAGTTTCACTTCTGACAGTCACAACTGATATTACCGGCAATGATCGCTTTCCACTCACCGAGCACATCGTGAGTCCAGCAGTCATCGGCACCGGCGGCTTCACGCATGGTCAGGGCCAGGATGTAAGACAGTTCCTTGACCGTCGCACCGGCTTCCAGGGCCCCCTTGAAATGTTTCAGAACACAGGGTTTCGAGCGCCCCTTGATGGAAAGGGCAAAACAGATGAATTGGTAGGTCTTCTCATCGATGCTCCGTTTGCTGGCATACAGAGCATCCATCTCATCGAGCATTTCGGCGAATTCGGGGAAAAATTCGGCTAACATCCGCATGTGCTATATCTCCTTTTTGGTTATCGACACGTTTCCCGTCCCTTAACGCGTGGCCTACCGAATCCAGGCCATTACATCTTTCTTCTTGGGCACTTTGCCCACTATTTTCACCTCGCCGTCGACCACCACGGCCGGTGTGCCGAATACCCCATAACCGGCAATCTGCATGACGTCGGTGACTTTCTCTACGGTTGCGGTCACACCGCTTTCGGCAACGGCTTCCTTAACGATCTGTTCTGCCTGTTTGCATTTGGCGCATCCGGGTCCCAATACTTTGATCTCCATTTTTTTCTCCATTGTTGAGTTTATCCGTTGATATTTTGAAATGACTCATGGTCACTGTTTTGTTGCCCACCCATCACCGCTCTTTGCTCACAACTCACCCACCACGGTTCATGGTCTACTCACACCGCCATCAGGCTTCCGAAAATCAACCCGCTGATGGTGGCCATGACAACGACCAAGGCAACAAAGGCAACGGTTTTTTTGGTTCCCAGCACGCTGCGGATCACCAGCATGTTGGGCAGGCTCAGGGCCGGACCGGCCAGGAGCAGCGCCAGGGCCGGTCCCTGGCCCATACCCGCGCCGATAAGCCCTTGCAGGATGGGCACTTCGGTAAGCGTGGCGAAATACATGAACGCGCCCACCACCGACGCGAACAGATTGGCCCAAAAGGAGTTGCCGCCCACCAGGCCGCTGATCCACTGCGAGGGAATGAGGCCTTCGGATCCGGGCCGGCCCAGCAAAAGACCCGCCACCAGCACGCCGGCCAAAAGCAGCGGCATAATCTGCTTGGCGAAATCCCACGAGGCCGTGAACCAGGACTCGGTCTCCCCACGGGTGGTGGTCAACAGGGTCGTAAACGCGATCAGGCCCACGGAAAAGGCGATCAGGGGATATTGCGGGGCCATCAGGGCCGGGATCAGAACCGCCACCGCAGCGATAACCAGTTTGTAAACCTTTACGCGCATCCAGCGGACCATCAAAACGCCCAGCAAAAATGCAAACCCGCCGGCCATCAGCCACTTGGCGGCAAACACCGCCGACCATAAACCGCCCGCCTGTTCCGGACGGCCCCATGTGGCGGAAACCAGCAGACCGATCATGGCAACAAACAAAAGGGTCGTCTGCCACAGCGGCCGCTCGACTTCCGGCGTCGGCATGTGTATGGCGGACGCCGCCTTGGCCGCTTCTTCCTTCCGGAAGAGGAGGTGCATGAACAGACCGATCACCACGCTGAAGAGAACTGCGCCCACGGCCCGCGCCGCACCGATTTCCGGCCCCAGGATGCGCGCGGTGAGGATAATGGCCAGCACATTGATGGCCGGCCCCGAGTACAGAAAGGCAATGGCCGGTCCCAGTCCGGCGCCGCGCTTCCAGATGCCGGCAAACAGCGGCAGCACCGTGCACGAGCACACCGCCAGCACCGAACCGGACACGCTGGCGACCCCGTAGGAGAGCACTTTGCTGGCACCCGCACCGAGGTATTTCATCACCGATCCCTGGGAAACGAAAACGGCCACGCCGCCGGCAATGAAGAAGGCCGGCACCAGGCAGAGCAGCACATGCTCCTGGGCGTACCACTTGGCCAGGGCCAAAGATTCGATCACCGAACCGGTGAAGCGGGTGCTGTCCACGGGCAGGAAAAAGAAAAGCAGAAAACCGCCGACGATCCAGGCCAGCGGTTTCCAGATCGTGGCCCAGTCGATCAGGCTGGGTTCCTCGGGTTCGGCCCCGGCAAGTGGGGTTTCAACAGTTTTGTCCGACGGGGCCGTGGAGAGGGTTTCGCTCATGATGGGTTGCTCCTGGATGTTCCCGGCCTCCTGTGATCAGGAGGATCCAAGTGTTTCACATGATTCCTTACATCGCGATTTATTCATATATAAAGGACAAAAAAAATCAGTTCTTGTTCAGGATCTCATAACGATCGATCCGTTCGATACCTTGAAGCAGGTCACAGATCTCACCCTCATCGTTCAGCCAGTGGCGCAAATTTCCCAGGATTGAGGCCGCATAGGCACTCTGCCGGCCATCGGCCAATGTATAGTTGACCCACAGGCCGTCCTTATGCGACGCGGCCAGCCCGGCATCCTCTAGGATCTTCAAATGCTTGCTGGTGGTGGACTGGGCACTGCCGAGGGCGGTCTGCAGCTCGCAGACACACATGGAACGCCGCTCCAATATTTTCAGTATCTTGACCCGGGTGGGATCGGAAAGAGCCTTCATGACTCTGAGAAATTCCTTCATCAAACCCTCCATATCGCTCTTATGGAATATAAAGAAGCTTTCGGATGATGTCAAGCAGCAATTCTGATGGTTTTGTAAAAAGCAGCTGAATCGGCGCCGGCCAATCAGGCGCAGAGCCCCAAACGGGCGGCAATGCGCCGAAGCGGCCGGAATCTGAAAAACCGGATCAGCCGGCTGAAACCGCGCATCACCTGGGCGATCTCTTTTTCCACCGACGGCTCCACGCGGCAGAAAGAGATCACACAGCGCTCCGGCCGCAAATGGTCGGGGAAGAGACAGGGACCGACACCATTTTTTAAAAACAGGCAGTCGGCCGGGAAAAAGGTCTCATGGGCCAGGCACGCGGCCATGGCGGGTTCCAACTGTGGGGCCAGGGCAAGGATATAGATCAGGTCCCAGCCGGTAATGATATCGGCCACATGAATATTCCGGCAACAGAGGCCCTGGCAGCCGGTCATGCACTGGGCCAGAATGGGTGCGGCTTGGCGGGTCAAGGCCGCCTGGGCCTGACAAATCTCCTGGCAGATGGCCAGAAGCCGCCGCCGCTCATCCGCGTCCAGGCGGTCCAGCTTTTTCCGCGCCTCCCTGAACTGGTAGTTCAATCCCATAGGAGGGGTTAAATAAACCGCGTCATCATCTGCGCAATTATATGATCCACATTGTCCGCTGTAATGCCGTGGTGCGTGCAGAAAGCGTCCACCTTGGCCCGGCGTTTGGGACGCTGCATGTCCTCGAGGCGCGTGAACAGCCCCATCCGCCGGCCCACCTGGAACCGGCACTGTTCCTCGTCCGGCAGGTCCAGAAACCGGTCCAGCAGCGCCAGGATACCGGCTTTGGCCTCTGGCAGACGCCCTTCGACTTCGGCAAACAGATTGAGGATATGATCGCTGGCGATCATGCTGGTAATGCCGTCCAGGGTCGCTACAAACAGGCGGATCTCCCGCACCGTATCGGTATCGCCCAGTTTGACGAATCGCCCGCTGCGCTGATCCTCGGCCAGGGGAATCCCCTGGGGAATCGCCAGCGACCGCAGGCGGATGAAATCCGGATCGATCTGGTTCAGCGCATCGGCCGTCTCCAGGGCATGTTCCCGTGAGAGCGCCTTGCCGCCCAGTCCCGGCATGACATATTCGGAGAGTTCAATACCGGCCTTTTTAACCTTCCGGCCGGCCTTGACCTGGGTCTGTTTGTCAACCCCTTTGCGAACCATCTGCAACACGCTGTCGGCGCCGGACTCCAGCCCCATGTGCAGGCGGTTCAAACCAGCGGCACGCATCTCGCGCAGATGGTCGTCGCTGATGCGGGCAACGGTGTGGGCCCGGGCATAGGAAGTGATCCGCTCCACCCAGGGAAAGCGCCGGCGCAGGTGAACAAGGATCCGGATCAGGCTGTCGGGCTTGATGATCAGGCTGTTGGCATCCTGAAGAAAAATAGAACTCATCCCGCCGGCGTACCAGTTCAGGGCGACGCTGAAAAGATCATGCTCATGGGGCGCAAGGTCCTGAACAACCGCGGAAATGTCCCGGCGCAGAATACTGCCCGATTCATCGGCCAGCTCCTTCAGGGTGTCCACATGGCGGTGGATGCCTTCGATATCCTCGATGACGTGGGATTCGGGACGTACCGAAAACCGGGATTCCTTGTAGACGTGGCAGAAGGTGCAGCGGTTCCAGGGACAGTTGCGGGTCACCCGGACCAGCAGGCTGTGCGCTTCGCTGGGCGGACGGATGGGGCCCTGCTCGAATCCGTGGTAAATATCCTTATCTTTATTTTGCTTAGGCATGGGAATGTTCTCCTGTCTGAAAGCACGTTTTCTCTTGTATACCCTTCCCACTTAAAAATAAACCCTTGGGATCAAAGTCAAAGGCCGGAGTGAATCATTTCAGCAAAGCGAAGGCAGCGACATGCACAGCACTGCCAATTCGCCTTTGACAATGCCCGATGGCATGCCTTATTGTAATCACTTTAATCATGTGTCCGGTGTCAGAGCATTGAAAGCCACACGTTATGATCAAAAAGTTGATTTTATTAGGAGTCGCTCTTCTTCTTATTTTAGCCGGAAGCGCCGGACTCCTCTACCGGCACCTCTTATCATGGGCCGAGCGCCCCATGGCCGAGCCGGGGCAGGAAAAACTGTTCACCCTGCTTTCCGGGCAGGGACTCAAGCAAACGGCCAGGGCCCTGCACCGGGAGGGCCTGATTTCCGACGCCTTGCGGTTTACCATCTTTGCCAGAATCGACAAGAAAGACAAACTGCTCAAGGCCGGAGAGTATTTTCTCTCCACCAGCATGACACCCCGGGAAATTCTCGGTCAGATGGTCGAAGGCCGGGTCCGCCTCTACCGACTGACGATTCCCGAAGGCTACAACCTGGTTCAGATCGCAAGGGCCGTTTCCGCTGCCGGCCTGGCCGACGAGAAATCGTTTCTCGATGCCGCCCGCAATCCGGAAATGGCCCGGCTGCTGGACATCCCGGCCGACACCCTGGAGGGGTACCTCTTTCCGGACACCTATTATTTCCCCCGGGGGCTGGACACCGGCGCCATCGTCATCACCATGGTCAAACAGTTCCGGGCGGCGTTCAAGCCGGAATGGACGGCACGGGCCAAGGCGCTCGGCATGACCGTCCATGAAGTGGTCACCCTGGCATCGATTGTGGAAAAAGAGACCGGCGCGCCGCAGGAACGCCCCCTGGTGGCCTCTGTCTTTCACAACCGGCTGAAAAAGGGCATGCGCCTGGAAACGGACCCCACAGTGATCTACGGAATTACCGATTTTGACGGCAACATCAAACGCAAACACCTTGAGACCTACACCCCGTACAATACTTACAAAATCCAAGGTCTGCCGCCCGGTCCCATCGCCAGCCCCGGCGCGCTGGCCATCGAGGCCGTACTCTACCCGGCCGAAAGCAATTACCTCTATTTTGTTTCCAAACGGGACGGCACCCACCATTTTTCAACCTCCCTCAAGGAACATAACGCTGCCGTACGCAAGTATCAGTTGGGAAATCGATCACGTTGAACGCACAGACAAAGAAACTGAGATCCGGCTTCACCACCGGTGCGGCAGCCGCTGCCGCGGCCAAGGCCGCCCTGCTCCTGCGCCTGACCGGCCAGGCGCCCGACACGGTGACGATCACCTTTTTGACCGGTACCACCACATCGATTCCGGTCCGCCAATGCCGGTTCGAGAGTCCGGAAACCGTCTGCTGCACGGTGATCAAGGATGCCGGGGACGACCCGGACATCACCCATGGCGCTGAAATCGGCGCGTGTGTGCGCCTCGAAGGCCCTTCCAGCGATACGTCGATTCGCATCACCGGCGGCGTGGGCGTCGGCACGGTCACCCGGCCGGGCCTTGAAATCCCTCCCGGTCAACCGGCCATCACACCGGGCCCGCTGACCATGATCACCAACAGCATCCGGGAGGTTCTTGGCGCGCATCCCACGAATCGGGGCATCCATGTGGAGGTCTTTGTGCCCGAGGGAGAACGGCTGGCCCGCAAGACCCTCAATGCCAGACTGGGAATCGTTGGCGGTCTCTCCATCCTGGGCACCACCGGCATCGTCCGGCCCATGTCCCACGAGGCTTACGTGGCCACCATCGAAAAATCCATGGACGTGGCCCGCGCCGCCGGAATGAGTCATCTGGTACTGACCACCGGTCGCCGCAGCGAGCGGTTTGCCCAGCGGCGCTGGCCGGACCTGAACGAAATGGCCTTTATCCAGATTGGCGATTTTTTCCAGGTGGCCATGGCGGCCGCCGCCACCCGCGGCTTTGCCACCGTGACCCTGGCGGTCTTTTTCGGCAAGGCCGTGAAGATGGCCCAGAACATTCCCCACACCCATGCCGCCAAATCCGAACTGACCCTCGGCACCCTGGCCCGCTGGACCCGGGAACGGACGGCGGATCGGTCGCTGGCCGATCGGGTCGCCCACGCCAATACCGCCCGTCACGCCTTTGATCCCCTCAAGGCCGGAGCACCGGCAGTCATCCGCCATGTGGCCGAAATGGCTCAGCAGTGCGCCGAAGGATTTGCCGAAGGCAGGATCATGGCACGCTGTGTCATTTTCGATTACGACGGCAGCAGCGTGGTTGACACCCGACCGGATTGGGGATAAGGTGCTCAGTTAATTTGTTTTTTGGGAAGGATCGTCATTGTCACCCCCGATAACCATCATCGGTACGGGCGTCTCGCCCGACAACCTGACTGCCCGCCAAATGGCCATTATCGGTGGCGCCGATATTCTCGTGGGCGGGGAACGCCTCCTCGCCCCGTTTGCCCACCTGAAATGTCGGCAGCGTATCATCGACAAGGATCTCAAGGGCCTGGGCGATTTTCTGGAGCAGCAGATGGCGGCCAGTGCCATCGTTGTGCTCACCTCCGGGGACCCCCTCTTCTTCGGCATCGGTGCATTTCTTGCCCGGCGGCTGGGAACTGAAAACATCCGGGTGATGCCCAACGTCTCGGCCGTGGCCTGCGCCTTTGCCCGCCTGGGCGAACCCTGGCAGGACGTGCGCGTGGTCAGCCTGCATGGCCGCAGTCATACCGGAACGATGCTGCGCTATCTGGCCACCGGAGAGACCGTGGCCGTTTACACCGACCCGGCCCACGGACCGGCATGGCTGGCCGATCTGCTGATCAGAAATGGATTTTCCGACCTTTCCCTGTGTGTTCTGGAACAACTGGGTACGTCGTCGGAGAAAATTCTGCGGCTCACCCCGGAAACGGCGCGCCAGACCGTTTTTTCCGATCTCAACCTGGTGGTGTTGAAACCCGACCCCTCCCGTCAGCAACAGCCGGATCTTTTTCCGGGCATGCCCGACGACCGCTTCGTGCATGAAAACGGGTTGATCACCAAGGCCGAGGTCCGCGCCGTGACCCTCTCCCATCTGCGCCTGTTCGACCGGGCCGTTTTCTGGGACCTGGGGGCCGGTAGTGGGTCGGTCTCCATCGAGGCGGGGCAGTTCATCACCCGGGGCAGCATCGTTGCCGTCGAGCAGCAAGCCCGGCGGGTTGGCCATATCCGGGAAAACCGCCGGCGTTTCGGAATCGGCAACCTCACCGTGGTCGAAGCCCGCCTGCCCGACGGCCTGGCCGACCTTCCCGACCCGGACCGCGTCTTTATCGGTGGCGGCGGCAGCAATCTGGCCGCTATCGTAAAAATCGCCGCCCACCGTCTCAAGCCGGCCGGCATCATCGTCATCAACACCGTCCTGATCGACACCCTGACCATTGCCAGACAGACCCTGGTTGATCTGGGGTTCGAGATCGACATGATCCAGCTGCAGGTCAACCGGGCCACGCCCATGCCATTCAGCCATCGATTCGAAGCGGCCAATCCGGTGTGGATCATTACCGGCAGCCGCCCCCAATAAGCATTCAAAAGAAAGTTGACCGTCATGGAACCCTCCCCATCCAGCGATTCAAACGTTTCCGCCCCCAATCCCATCATCTTCTGCGGTGCCGGTCCCGGCGACCCGGACCTGATCACGGTCAAGGGACAGCAGGCCCTGGCTGCCGCCGACCTGGTGGTCTATGCCGGATCATTGGTCCCCGAAGCCCTGCTCAAGTGGACCCGGCCCGGTTGCCGGCACCTGAGCAGCGCCGGTCTGCACCTGGACGAAATGGTCGCCTCCATGGCCGACGCCCACACCGACGGCAAAAAAGTGGTCCGCCTGCACACCGGCGACCCCAGCCTCTACGGCGCCATTTTCGAGCAGATGGCCAAGTTGTCCGAGCGCGGCATCCCCTACACGGTCATTCCCGGGGTAACCGCCGCCTTTGCCGCCGCCGCGGCACTGGGCATCGAATACACCCTGCCGGAAATTTCCCAGACCCTGATCCTCACGCGCATGGCCGGACGCACCCCGGTACCCGAAGCCGAGACCCTGGCCGCCCTGGCCGCCCACCAGGCCACCATGGCCATCTATCTGAGCATCTCCATGATCGACGAGATGGCCCGCACCCTTGGGGATGCCTATGGCACGGAGGCCGTCTGTGCCGTCGTTTACCGGGCCAGCCAGCCCGACCAGAAAATCCTCTGGACCCCCATCGGCCGGCTGGCCGAAACGGTCCGTGAGGCCGGAATCAAACGCACCGCCCTGGTGATGGTCGGCCGGGTGCTGGACGTCAGCCTGGAGACACTCAAGCACCACTCCAAACTCTACGACCGCCATTTTGCCCACGGCTACCGGGATGCGGAGAAACGGCAGTGAAATCCGACCGTCCGTCCCGCACGGCGGTCTGGGCCCTGACCCCCAACGGTGCCCGCCTGGCCTGGGCCCTTTCCGGAAAAATCGCCGACAGCGAGCTCTTTCTGTCAACCCGGGTGGCCGCCGAAATGGACGGGGCCAACCGTTTCGAACGTCTGGCAGATGAAGTCGATCGCGTTTTCAACGACTTTTCGGGCCACATTTTCATCATGGCCACGGGCATCGTGATCCGCAGCATCGCCGGGCATCTGGTTCACAAAACCCGCGATCCGGCCGTGGTGGTCTGCGACGAGGCCGGACAGTTCGCCATCAGCCTGCTTTCCGGCCATCTGGGCGGAGCCAACGCCCTTGCCAGAGAGGTGGCCGGCATCACCGGCGGCCAGCCGGTGGTTACCACGGCCACCGATGTCAACCGGGTGGCGGCCATCGATCTGATTGCCGCAACCAACCGACTGGCCATCGAAAACCCGGCGGCCATTAAAACGGTTAACATGGCCCTGATTACCGGCGCGCCGATCCGCATCCACGATCCTTACGGCATTGTCATCGGGCAGCTGCCGGCAGAACAGGTCATCCGTTGCCCGCCAAACGGATTCGACGACGCCCAGGCCGCTGTTTTCGTGGATCACATCCGGCTTGACCTGCCCCCCCATGTGCTGGTATTGCGGCCCCCATCCCTCGTCGCCGGCATGGGGTGCAACAGAGGTACCGACGTCGAGGAGATGCGCGGCCTGCTGGAAACGACCCTTGCGGCCAACCACCTGGCCCCGGCCAGTCTGCGGACCCTGGCCACGGTTGATCTGAAAGCCGATGAACCCGGTCTGGTGGCCCTGGCCGAGACCCTTAACGTCACCATCACCATTTTTACACGTGACCGACTCAAGACGGTGGCCCAGGTACCGAACCCGTCACCCATGGTCGAAAAACACATAGGAGTGAAGAGCGTATGCGAAGCGGCAGCCCTGCTGGCGACCCATTGGGGACGAATGCTCGTTCCCAAACAAAAAACGACGAACGTCACCGTGGCGGTGGCGGCCGACGGCTCTATATCGTCGGCATCGGTCCCGGCGGACCGGCCCACATGAGCCGGCGGGCCGCCGAGGTATTGGAAAGTGTCGAGGCCATCGCTGGCTACACGACCTATATCGATCTGATCCGGCCCCTCATCCAGGGCAAGCAGATTGTCAGCACGGCCATGAAAAAAGAGGTCGACCGCGTTTCGGCGGCCCTGGACCTGGCCCTTTCGGGAACCGCCTGCGCCGTGGTGTCCAGCGGCGACCCGGGGGTCTATGCCATGGCCGGGCTGGTTCTGGAAATGTGCCGCGAACGGTCCGTCGCCATTGGCGGCAGCGACCGACCGGAAAACGCCAACCGCCTCGCCATCGAAGTGGTGCCCGGCATCCCGGCCCTGTGTTCCGGGGCCTCGCTGCTGGGCGCGCCCCTGACCCACGACTTTGCCGCTATCTCGCTCAGCGATCTGTTAACCCCCTGGGAAACCATCCAAGCCCGGCTGGAGGCGGCCGCCCGTGCCGATTTCGTGATCGTCATCTACAATCCCAAAAGCCGCCGCCGGACCGACCACCTGACCCGCGCCCAGGAAATTTTCCTCAAGCACCGCGATGCATCCACACCGGTGGGAATCGTCACCGGCGCCATGCGCGACAATCAGCGGGTCACGCTGACCACCCTGGGCGAATTGCACCGGGCCGAGGTGGACATGCAGACCACGGTGTTTGTGGGCAATTCGAATACGTTCGACTACGACGGGTTCATGATCACGCCGCGGGGATATGCGAAGAAATACAATATAGGGGATTAGGTGGGTATCTTGAATCCGCTACTTTTGAACGACAGGTAAACCAGCAGCTATGAACAACGCAACCAAAACCAGCCACGCCCCCAAAGCTCCCTGCCTGGCCGTATTCGGCACCGGTTCCGATGTGGGCAAGAGTATCATTGCCGCGGCCCTGTGCCGTGTTTTCGCCGACCGGGGCCTGCGCGTGGCGCCGTACAAGGCCCAGAACATGTCCAACAACTCCGGGGTCACTCCCGAAGGGCTCGAGATGGGACGCGCCCAGATCGTCCAGGCCGAGGCTGCCGGCATCGCCCCCCATGTGGACATGAATCCCATTCTGCTCAAACCCACCAGCGATGTGGGCTCCCAGGTGGTGCTCATGGGTGAGGCCATCGGCAACCAGACGGCCATGGACTACCATCAGAAAAAAGCCGGGCTGGTCAGCGCCGCCAACGCCGCTCTGGACCGCCTGCGCCGGGCCTATGACCTGGTGGTGATGGAGGGTGCCGGCTCCTGCGCCGAGGTTAACCTCATGGACCACGATATCGTCAACTTTCCCATGGCCGCCTATGCCGATGCCCCGGTGATTATCGTGGGCGACATTCACCGCGGCGGTATTTTCGCCCAGTTGGTGGGGACCATCGCCTGCCTGCCGGAAGAATACCGCCAACGCGTGGCCGGATTCATCATCAACCGCTTCCGGGGTGACCTGCGCCTTTTCGAGGACGGGGTGCGCTGGATCGAGAAAAAAACCGGTCTTCCGGTCTTCGGCGTGCTGCCCTGGTACGACCATATCCGTATCGATCCCGAAGACTCGGTGGTCATCGAACGGCCCAAGGCGGTCCGGGCCGAACCCGACGGCAAACCGGCGGTGGCGGTGATCCGCATCCCGCACATCTCCAACTTTACCGATTTCGATCCTTTGAAAGCGGTAAATGGCCTGTCGGTTCACTTCGTGGAGAACCCCCAGGATCTTTCCGCTCTCAGCGCGGTGATCCTGCCCGGCTCAAAGAACACCCGTTATGATCTGGAGTGGCTTAAAAACGGCGGCTGGCACGCCCGCCTGACCGAGTATCAGGCCGGCGGCGGTCATATTACCGGCATCTGCGGCGGCTATCAGATGATGGGTCTGACCGTCCACGATCCCGGCGGGCTCGAGGGCGTCCCCGGGAGCACCGACGGACTGGGCCTGCTGCCCGTAGAGACCGTGCTCAAGGCGCCCAAAACCACCACCCTCAGCCGCTTCAGCTGGGACGACATTGCCGGCACCGGCTATGAAATCCACATGGGCCAAACCCACCTGACCGGCGGCGCCCCCCTGGTCAGGGTGCACGAGCGCAATGGCCACCCCACTGAGGACACTGACGGCTGCATGGCCCGGGACGGCCGAACCATGGGCACCTATATGCACGGCCTCTTCGATACGCCCGCCCTGATCAAACGCTGGCTGACCACGGTGGGGCTCGGCAGTATCGACGTGCCGGCCACCGGCGGCCTGGAGGCCAAGTTGGAGCAGTACGCCCTTTTGGCTGAGCATTTTGGCAAGTATGTGGATGTGGATAAAATAGCAGAGCTAATTTAGGGATGTAGGCTGTAGGTGGTTAGGCTGAAGCCAAAACAGAGGAAAAATATCAAACCCAATCGCATATGACGAACGAAAACAAAACACTGGTAATCGGCGGCTGCCGAAGCGGCAAGAGCGGTCACGCCCTGGAACTGGCCGAGGCGGCCGGTCCGCGGCGCATCTTTGTGGCCACCTGCGTGCCCCATGACGATGAGATGCGCGACCGGGTGGCCCGGCATCAGCGCGATCGTGATGACAGCTGGCAGACCCTTGAAATTCCCGTCGATCTGGTCGGTGCCATCCGCGATTACAGTGCCACGGCAGATGTGATGCTGATCGACTGCCTGACCCTGTGGCTGAGCAACCTGCTCCTGCAGAGCGAAGATGTGGCCGTGATCCGGGGCCAGATCGACAACCTGGCCGAAGCCATCACCCGGGCACCCCGCGCCGTGGTGCTGGTCTCCAATGAGGTCGGCGCCGGTATCGTTCCCGAAAACCGCCTGGCCCGGCTTTACCGGGATCTGGCCGGCTGGGCCAACCAGGCCATGGCCGCGGCCTGCGACCGGGTGGTCTGGACCGTTGCCGGCATCCCCGTCACCATCAAACCCGTTGCTGAAAAAAGCGTTCCATGAACCGACTGATCGCCTCCCTGCAGTTTATCAGCGCCCTGCCCCTGGGCAAACCACGCCCCTTTGATCCCAAGGGAATCATTGTCCATTTCCCCATCGCCGGACTGGTCATCGGCCTGATCGTGGCCCTGTTCGACCAGTTGGCCGCTATCGTGTGGCCCCCGACCGTGGCCGCGGTGCTGGATGTGGGCCTTCTGGCCCTGATGACCGGCGCCTTCCATCTGGACGGGCTGGCCGACATGGCCGACGGTCTCTACGGCCACGGGGACCGCGAGCGCAGCCTGGCCATCATGAAGGACAGCCGGGTGGGCGCCATGGGACTGGTGGCCGTGGCCCTGCTCCTGCTGACCAAGACCGTGGCCCTGGGCAACGTCCACCAGGACCGTTTTCTGGCATTGGTGATCATTCCCGCCTATGCCCGCGGAGCGATGATTTTCGGCATGCACTTTCTGCCCTATGCCCGCGGCGAGGAGGGCACCGGCAGCGCCTTCTTTGAAACGCCCCTGGCCCTGACCGATTTCCGGTATCTTCTGGTGCCGGTCATCCTGTCCCTTTTTCTGGGCTGGCGCGGGATCGTTCTGAACCTCTTTTTCGCTGCTGTCGTCGCCGGGCTGCTCGGCCTCTACCGTCGCAAACTGGGTGGCATCACCGGCGATCTTCTGGGGGCCATGACCGAAATCAGTGAAGCGGCCCTGCTTCTGGCGGTCTGCATGGGAGGTGGCCTGTGATCGGCGGCCACGGCGGAAATATCTATCAGCTGGCCCAGGACCACGGCTGCCGGCCGGCCGATATCGTCGATATGAGTGCCAACGTCAACCCCCTGGGCCCCATGCCGGCGCTGATGGATCACCTGGCGGCCAATCTTTCGGTGATCGCGGCCCTGCCCGAAGTGGATGCCGGCGGCATTGTCGCTGCGTTTGCCCGGCGCCACGCCATCGATCCGGCCCAGGTGATGGCCGGCAACGGCAGCACCCAGCTGATCTACCTGATTCCGCGCGCCCTGGCCGCCCGCCGGGCATTGATCGTGGGCCCCACCTATGCGGATTACCGCGACGCCTGTGCGATGAACCGGGTGCCCTGCGACCCCTTCATCTGCCGGGAAGCCGACGATTTCATGCCCGACATGGCGCTTTTGTGCGAGAAAGCCGCCAGAGCCGACCTGGTGTTTCTGTGCAACCCCAACAATCCCACCGGCGCCCTGGTTGACCAAAGGGCCATCACCGACCTGTGTGAAGCGCTGCCACAGACCGTTTTCGTGATTGACGAATCCTATCTGCCCTTTGTGCCGCAACCAGAGACCGCCAGCATGATCGGATCGACACTGCCCAACGTGCTGGTGATCAACTCCATGTCCAAGGCGTTCCGTATCCCCGGCCTGCGTATCGGTTTTGTCAAGGCGCCGCCGCCATGGATTGAAAAGCTGACGGCCTATGCCCTGCCCTGGTCGGTCAACAGCCTGGCCCAGACCGCCGTGGCCTGGCTCATGACCCATCCCGAACAGGTGGACCCGTTCCTTGCCGCCACACGCGAGATGGTCGCAGCGGAAAGATCGCAGATGCAAACTGCCATCCACCGCCGCACGGCAATCCGCTGTTTCCCCTCGGCGACCTCTTTTCTTCTCATGCGCCTGCCCGGCGGACTGACCGCCCCCATGGCCTGGCAGCACATGGCCGATCAGCGCATCCTGATCCGCGACTGTGCGAACTTCGAGGGATTGACCGATGCGTTTATCCGCATCTCGCTGAAGGAGTCGGCAGACAATCGCCGGGCCGCCGATCTCCTGGCGGATCTGTGCCAGCGTCACGAAAACGGAGGTGGTGCCCATGTCCGATGAAGGATTTCCCCTGGCACTGGCCCTGGCTGTCATCCTGGACATGCTGCTGGGCGATCCGTTGTGGCTGCCCCACCCGGTACGCTGGATGGGCCAGGCCATCGAACGGCTGGAGCCCCGCTTCCGCTCCCTCTCCCTATCACCGATCGCCTCCGGCGGTCTCATGGCGGCCCTGCTGGTGACGGGGGTCTGGATGATCAGCCTGCTGGTGGTGGCCCTTGCCGGATTCATTCACCCGGCCGTGGGCGTCATCGTGCAGGCCGCGATGCTTTACACCTGCATCTCTGCACGCAGTTTGGCCGAGGCGGCCCGGACCGTGGGTCAGGCCCTGGCGCAATCGGGCCTTTCCGCCGGCCGGCGGGCGGTGGCCATGATCGTGGGCCGCGAGGTCGACCGGCTCGATGAAACCGGGGTGACCCGCGCTGCCGTGGAGACCGTGGCCGAGAATCTGGTGGACGGCGTGGTGTCGCCGCTCTTTTTCGCCCTGCTGGGTGGCGCGCCCCTGGCCATGGCCTACAAAATGGTCAACACCCTGGATTCCATGGTCGGGTACAAAAACGACCGGTATCGTGACTTCGGCCGTTTTGCGGCCCGCATGGATGACGTGGCCAATTTCATTCCCGCCCGGCTCAGCGTTCCCTTCATCGCTCTGGCCGCGCACCTGGTCACCGGCCGCGCCAAACGCACGTTCAAGACGGCCCTGGCCGACGGCCGTGCCCACGCCAGCCCCAATGCCGGTTACCCCGAAGCGGCCTTTGCCGGCGCCCTGGGGATGTGGATGGGCGGCCCCAACATCTACCATGGCCAAAGGGTGGAAAAACCGGTCATCGGCCGCAGGTTAGGCGCTGCCCGGGTGCACCACATCGACCAGGCCTGTCAATTGATGCTGGTCACCAGCCTGCTGGTCTTCATGGCCGCGGCCGCCATCGGCCTGGCCTTTCAGATGGCGGGCTGATACCGTGGACGAAAAAGCACGCCGGATGGCCACGCCGTTCGAACCACTCACCGTTTCGGCAAAACGGGCGTTTCCGTTCACCCTGGCCTGCCCCTCTTTCATTTACCGGGCCGGTTATGCCGAAAACGTCCGTCACCTGGCCCCCTTCGTGGATGAGATCGAACTGCTCTTTTTCGAAAGCCGTTTTGCGGACAGCCTGCCCAGCCAAGAGTTGATCCGCGAATTGGCGGACCTGGGCCGTGAGGGCGATATCACCTACAACGTGCACCTGCCCACGGACATCCACCCGGGCCACCGGCAGACCGCCGAGCGGGAAAAGGCGGTCCGGGTCCTGGGCGCATTCATCGACCGCTGCCTGCCGCTCAGCCCGAGCACCTTCACCCTGCACCTGAACCGCGATCCGGCGGATCATGACATCGACCGCTGGCAGGCGGCCACCGCTGCGTCGCTGACCGAGGTCCTGGCCGGACGGCTGACCGGCCGGCGCATCTCCGTCGAGAACCTGGATGACACCTTCCATCTGGCCGCCCCCGTGATCGACGCCCTGGACCTCTCCGTGTGCATGGACATGGGCCATCTCATGGTGTACGGTGAAAATCTGAATTCTTTCTTTGATCGCTGGCAATCGCGCATCGCCATCGTCCACCTGCACGGCGTGATCGGCAGCCACGACCACCTGCCGCTGGACCGGCTGTCGTCCGGCCGCATGGCCCGGATCGTGGGGCTGCTGAATGGATTTTCCGGCGTGGTCTCCCTGGAGCTGTTCTCGCGGGCGGCATTGAATGCGTCCCTGGAAAGGATGATCGGACAGGATTTCGGGCCGAAGGGCTGACACGTCTTCTTCTCATCATGACAATATCAAGCACCCAAAAAATCGAACTGCTCGCGCCGGCGGGGACGCCCGAAAAGCTGGAAATCGCCATCCACTACGGCGCCGATGCCGTCTATCTGGCCGGTCGCGATTTCAGCCTGCGCAATTTCTCGGCCAATTTTTCAAGGCCGGAGATGCTGGCGGCCCGCCGATTGACCCGTGAGCGGGGGATCCGCATGTACGTGGCCGTGAACATCTACTCGCGGGACAGCGAGTCCGGGGCCATCGCCGACTACCTCGATTTTCTGGGCACGGTCGAACCCGACGCCCTGATCGTGGCCGATCCGGCCATTTTCATGCAGGCCCGCAAACGGGTCCCCGGAATTCCCCTGCACATCAGCACCCAGGCCAACACGACCAACAGCGGCACGGCCCGCTTCTGGCAGGAATTGGGCGCGACACGGGTCAACGCGGCACGGGAACTGACCCTGGAAGAGATCCGCAGCATGGCGGCGGACAGCGGCATTGCCGTGGAGAGCTTTGTCCACGGCGCCATGTGCATGGCCTACTCGGGACGCTGCCTGATGTCCGGTTTCATGGCCAAACGGGAAAGCAATCGCGGGCTTTGCTGCCAGCCCTGTCGCTTCAGCTATGCGGTGGTGGAGGAGACCCGCCCCGGGCAGTATTTCCCAATTGCCGGGGACGAGCGCGGCAGCTACATCTTCAACGCCCGGGATCTGTGCATGATCGAACATCTCCCGGAGATGATCGGCGCCGGGATCGCCAGCCTGAAAATCGAAGGCCGCATGAAGAGCATCCACTACCTGGCCGGCGTGGTCAAGGTCTACCGGGAGGCCATCGACGCCTGGTATCGCGATCCGGACGGCTATGCCCTCCAGCCGCATTGGCTGACCGAGCTGGCCGCCATCAGCCACCGGGGCTACTGTACCGGATTCTACTTCGGCGATCCCCACCAGACGGCCGCCAACACCGAGAACCGGATCCACCCCGGATACCGGTTCGTGGCCAAGGTGACCGGCCGCAGCCCGGACGGCGGCACACAAGTACAGGTGAAGAACCGCATTTTTGAAAACGAAGCCGTGGATGTCATCTCACCCGGTGGACCGAGCCGCTCGGCGCGCATCGCAAAAATCGTCGATGAACACGGCCAACGGCGGTCACCGGCCCATCCCGGCAGCCAGGCGACCTTCTATTTGAACATCCCCACCCGGCCACTGGACCTGATCCGCTGTCCGGCGGATGATCCCGGAGAAAAACCATCATGATCGTCGTTGCCGACAACCTGCGCATTACCCGGCCATTCATCGGCCGGGCCGTGGAACAGCTCGATCCGGCCCCGGTCCGGGAACTGGCCATGCGTTGCCGGGATGCCGGTGCCGAGGCCATCGACATCAACAGCGGCCCCCTCTCCCGCAAACCGGCCGAACGGATGACCTTTCTGGTGGAAACCGTTCAGGCGGCCGTCGACCTGCCGCTGGTGCTGGACACCACCAATCCCGACGCCATGGCCGCCGGACTGACCGCCTGCCGAAGGCGTCCCGTGATCAACGGGCTTTCCCTCGAAAAGGACAAACTGGCGCGCATCCTGCCCCTGGCCACCCGGTACGACTGCGACCTGATTGCCTATCTCCTGCGTCCCGACGGGCATGTGCCCCCGGATGCGGCCGGCCGCATGGAATCGGCCATC
The DNA here is from genome assembly GCF_009689005.1 of Desulfosarcina ovata subsp. ovata. NCBI lineage: Bacteria > Pseudomonadati > Thermodesulfobacteriota > Desulfobacteria > Desulfobacterales > Desulfosarcinaceae > Desulfosarcina > Desulfosarcina ovata. The sequence goes on from NZ_AP021879.1 coordinate 1,814,756, forward strand.
GCCCTTTTCGACAAATGCCAGCAGGCCGGGATCACCCCGGATCGGCTCATTTTCGATCCGGTGGTGGCACCCCTGGCCTGGCAGGACGGCAACCGCCAGAACATGGCCGTGCTGGATGTCATCCGCAGCCTGCCCGATCTTCTCGGCTTTCCGGTCCACACCATTGCCGGTCTCTCCAACCTGACCACCGGCGCGCCGGGCAGCGACCTGCGCCGCCGCTACCAGAGCGCCTTTCTGCCCATGCTGGCCGCCGCCGGCACCACCATGATCCTGATGAACGCACTCGATCCGTCCCTCGTGACAGCGGTCGGGGATTGTCGCAGAATCTGCGCGGATACGGTGTTTACCTGGCAATAGGTCGACCGTTTTATTTGATTTTGTCGCGGGCCTCGCGAAAGCGCAGGGTGACCGATTCCGTCAGTTCCGCCGCCGCCTGGAGAAGTTCGGCCACGTCGGCCTGGTCGTTCTGGCCGGCCTGCTCGGCCCACTGCCGGTAGTCTTCCACATGGTGGTCGTTGTGCTGAATCCAGTGCGTCAGCAGTTTTTCGAGCTTTTCCGGAAATGAGAGTGCGGCAGCATGGCTGTGGTGATGATCGTGCCCATGGGAGTGGTCGTGTGAGTGGTCGTGATCATGGTCGTGGTCGTGATGGTGATGGTGATCATGGTCGTGGTCGTGATGGTGATCATGGTCGTGATGATGTGACATCGGATAACTCCTCAAAGGGTTGATTGGACAATTCGGCGAAGGGCCGCGGGAACAGGCAATCGACGGTTGCTCAATCTATGCCCACTTGATCGGGAAGTCAACCTCCGGCGGGTTACTTCCCCTTGGCCGGCAGATCAATCTTCCGCTTTTCCGGATCCGGCTGCCAGCGGTAGAAAGTTGCCATATGGCCCACCATAGCGACCATCTCGCAAAGGATGGTCTGCTCGATCTGCTCGGCGATGGCCATTTTTTTCTCTTTTTCCTTGAATTCGATAAATTTGACCTTGACCAGTTCATGGCGGTCCAATGCGTCGTTCATGGCATTGAGAAGCGACGGGGAAAGTCCCTTTTGGCCCACAAACACCACCGGTTTACGCCCATGGGCCAGCCCGCGGAGAAACCGCTTCTGAAATCCCTGTAACCGCTGCATACGAGTCTCTCCTTTTCTACCGCCGCATTACGCGTTTGTATACGTTTTTCCTTTTTATGAAAGCCGCTGCCGGGTGTTGACGAAACGGCATCGGCATCCGCTTGATTCAAACCACGGTAGCGGGAATACCATTGGTTTTCAAGCAAATTATGCTCAATTGGTTCAGGTATAAATCAGATTCAAATTAATGGGCGGGTACTTGCGGACCCCGGGTTTGGGAAGCAGATGCTCCTCACCGACGGTGAGCCAGTTCACGTCGGGATTGATTTCGCGCAGTTTGCCGTCTTCGGGCGGGCGGGCGTGGGCGGTGTAGGAGTAAGTCGCCTGGAAAATACAGATGTTGGTTTTGCCTTTGTCGGCAATCACGTAATTTTTCCTGAACGAGCGCAGCGGTATCTTCTGGGACTCGGCGATCCGGCGGGCCTCCTCGTTGGTAAAACGGACCAGGGCCGCCTTGGAAACCCCGCGTTCGGAGATGCGATAGAGGGTCCGGGATTCACTGCTGCCGGCATAAACGGTAGTAATGCAGGGAATTCGCTTGAGGTACTGGGCCGCGACCATGGCGGCCGTGCGCCGTCCCCCGACCATGAAGGGCATGCCATAATATTCAAACAGTTTCCGCTGAATCAGTTCGGCGCACTTGTCTCCTTTTTCGTAGAGATCTTTGGAAATATACCTCAGGTTCTGGGCCAGGTCTTCGGCTGCATCGGCAATAGGCCAATCGATCCTGACATGGTAGTGGGTCAGGCTGTAGCGGTTGGCCGAATGGCTGGAGGGGTCGCGCTGGATCAACAGGGCGTAATCCACCGGCATGAGCACATTCATGAAGTTATAAAAATGGACCGAGTCGAGATACTTATGGGTCCTGTCGAACTGCTCGGGCAACGGCAATGCCTTGGACTGCAGGAGATTGGTTTTGGTGGGTTTGTTGACATCGAAGAATCGAATGTATTTTTTGTGGTTCGCCGGGATGACATCCTCCACAAAAATGACCAGAAACGTCTTCTGGCACTCGTACTCGATGCCGGGAATTCTTGCGCGAGGCTTGAGCTCGCGCTTTTCGATGAAGGGGTAAGAGAGCTTGCGATCGGCAAACTGCTGGTAGGACTGGATCAGAGAGTAATCCAGCATGAACTGGTCCAGCTCGTCCCTCAGCAATTCGTAATAGGAACGGCGCAGGCGGTTGAACTGACTGAGCTCCTCTCTGACACTCCAGAAGGCCACCGGGACTCCCTTCGGGCGGATGGTTGGGTTTCGGGTTATGGGGTGAGGTTACGGATGCTACTGTTTTTCTTTAATTAACACGATTGTGAACGGGGGTCAACGGCTGCTGTCGGTTTTTCCATTGAGTTTTTCCATCCAGCGGTAGATCCGATCGCGATATCGGATGCTCAGCCATGCGGCCACGCCGGTCACCCCAAAAACAACGGCAAAAAACAGGTAGTTTTTCTGGAACAAAAATTCGCCCTGGAGGCTCAGCATCAGCGTGCCGGGCATCCTGCCGAATGTGGCGATGAGTAAAAATGCCTTAAGGGGAACAGCGGTGATGCCCAGGAACAGACAGAGGTAGTCTTTGGGAAAACCGGGAAAAATGAAGAGAATGAGAAGAACGATAATCCCCTGCCGTTTAAGGAGATGGTCGAAGCGATCCAGCTTGTCCGCCGGGACCCAGCGTCTGACAAACCGTTTGCCCAGGTAACGGCCGATGCCGAAGTTGATCCAGGATCCCAGGGCCAGGGCCAGGCTGGAGTAAAGGAAACCGCCCAGGGTACCGAACAGGTATCCGCCGATGAACCCCGTGGCCTCGCCCGGTACCGGAGCCAGGACCACCTGAAGGACCTGAAGTGCCATGAACGCCAGGGGAGCGCCGCGACCAAAGGCATTGACTACCCTGGCCACCTCCTCCCGGTTGGCGATCCAGCGGTAGGCGGTCATCAGTCCGGAGGCCATTTCGTGGCGGAACAGCAATAGCAGCAACAGCCCTGTGCCAAGAAGGATGGCGATGATCCACCAGCGGTATTTCGGGTTCCACCGTTTCACGCCTTCACCCACCGTCATCGGTGACAAAAACGAGACCCGGCCGGACTCATCGATCCGTCAATGCGGCCACCCCGGGTAGTACTTTGCCTTCCAGAAATTCCAGTGACGCACCGCCACCGGTAGAAATATGGGTCATGCGATCGGCCAGGCCGGCCTTCTCCACCGCAGCGGCGGAATCCCCGCCGCCGATCACCGTAATGGCCCCTTTCTCCGTAGCCGCTGCCATGGCCCGGGCCACGGCGTATGTGCCACCGGCCGTGGCATCGATCTCAAATACGCCCATGGGACCGTTCCAGACAATGGTCTTGGCGCCTGAAATGATCTCCTCGAAGGCAGCCACGGAAGCCGGCCCGATATCCAGCCCGCTGCCGCTGGCAGGAATCGCATCGATCAGCGTGGGGATCAGTGGTCCAACGGTGCGATTATCGAAATCAAACTGATCGCTGCACAGGCAATCCACCGGCAGCACCAGCTTGTCGCCCCCCTGGGCCAGCAGGTTACCGGCCAGTTCGACCTTGTCCGGCTCGACCAGGGAGTTGCCGATTTCGAAGCCTTTGGCCTTGAAGAACGTGTACGCCATGCCGCCACCAATGATCAACCGGTCCACTTTGGGCAAAAGGCTGCTGATCACATCGATCTTGCCCGAAATCTTGGCTCCGCCCAGAATGGCCACAAAAGGCCGTTTGGGCGATGCCAGGGCGTCGCCCAGATAGGCGACCTCTTTTTCGATGAGAAATCCCATGGCGCAGGTCTTGACGAATCGGGTCACCCCGGCAGTGGACGCATGAGCCCGATGGGCGGTGCCGAATGCATCATTGACATACAAATCAGCCAGACCGGCCAGGGCACGGGCAAAGGCATCGTCGTTGTCGGTCTCGGCCTTGTGAAAACGCAAATTCTCCAGCAGCAGGACCTGCCCGTTGGCCAGCGTCTCCACCGCGCGGTCGACAGCCGGTCCGATGCAGTCGTCGGCAAAGGCTACCGGCTGCCCCAAGAGTGATTCCAGTGCCGCAGCACAGGGTTTCAGCGAGAGTTCCGGGACCCGTTTGCCTTTGGGCCGACCCAGGTGCGACATCAGCACCAGACGTCCGCCATGCTCCAGAACATACCGGATCGTCGGCAGGGCCGCACGCAACCGTTTGTCGTTGGCCACCCGGCCATTGTCCAGGGGGACATTGAAATCGACCCGCATGAGTACCCGCTGTCCCTTGACATTGAGATCGGAAACGGAAAGTTTGGCCATCGATTCCTCCTTGGTTTCGGTATCGCTAGTTAGGATGCGTCCTTTTTCTGTTTTCTGGCAGACAGTGCTTTTTTACGTGACCAGCGCTCGAAAAAGCCCACCATGCCCGACGCATATGCGCGGTCGACGATCTCCTCACGAACGGTGATTCCGCCCCGCTCTGTCATGGCTTTTCTCAGGCACTCGGTTTTGTAGCAGCAGGGCATGCAGGATTCGGGACTCTGCCGGAGTCCTTCTGCTCCCATGGGGAAAACCGTTTCAAGATCTCCATAGCAAGGCGGGAATTTCTTCTGGTTAACGGTCATCGGTTTCGCTTGTGGCTGATTTGGATTCGTCTGAAATACGCGTTTCTGCGGGTCCTTCAGCTATCGGATTCGCTGGCCTCGCGTTTGATTCGCGCCATATGCCCGTGATCGGCAAAACTGTAGTATCCTTCGGCACCGACGATCAGGTGCTCGTGAACGGTGATGCCCATCAGGCTGCAGGCCTGCACCAGCCGCCGGGTAATGGCCATGTCATCGGGTGACGGGGTCGGATCGCCGGAGGGGTGGTTGTGGGCGAAGATCACTGCCGCAGCCGTATGGGCCAGGGCCGCCTTGACCACCTCACGGGGATAGACCGCGCTGGCGGTGACCGTTCCGACAAAAAGAATCTCATCGGCAATCACCCGGTTCTTGGCATCCAGGTAAATGGCCATGAAGCACTCCCGTTTTCGGTCCCGCAGGGTGTGGTCGAGGTAGTCGAAAAGCGCTTTCGAATTGGCCAGTGCCGTTTTGCCTTCCAACTGCTGCTTCAGGTAACGCTGGCAGACCGCCGGCACCAGTTTGATCCCGAACAGGGTAGTCGGGCCGATGCCCGGCACCTGGCAAAGGTCTTCCGGCGCCGCGTCGAGCACCCCCTGGAATGACTTGAAACGGGTCATGGCCGCCTTGGCTGCATCCTTGCAATCTTTGCGCGGCGTGGCCAGGGTAAGCAGCAGTTCGATCACCTCGTAATCGTGAAAGCCGTCCAGCCCCGACTGGAGAAACCGGTCTCGCAGCCGCCGGCGGTGGCCGGCGCCCTTGTGGGGCGGTTTCTTTTCATCCTGCGCCACCGATTCGCTCCCTTCGTTACGCCCCTGTTATATTTCGTCCAGCTCCTGTTTTAGATCCCTTGTCATCAACTGGTGAAGCGCCGTCTTCGGGTCCAGGTCGTCGTAAAGCAGATGATAGATGGCCTGCGAAATCGGCATCTCCACGCCCAGTTTGCGTGACAGGTTGTACACCGAGCGGGCAGTTTTGACCCCCTCGGCCACCATATGCATCTCGGCCAGCAGGTCCTTGAGTTTGCGTCCTTGCCCGATCTGTTTGCCAATGGTGTGGTTGCGGCTCAGATCCCCGGTGCAGGTCAGGATCAGGTCACCGACCCCGGCAAGGCCGGTAAAGGTTCTCGGCTGCGCCCCCATGGCCAGTCCCAGCCGGCGGATCTCCACCAACCCCCGGGTAATCAGGGCGGCACGGGTGTTGAGTCCCAAACCGAGTCCGTCGATCACGCCGGCGGCGATAGCGATCACATTCTTCACCGAGGCGCCCAGTTCGGCGCCGATCACATCCTCAATGGTGTACACCCGGAAATAAGGCGTCGCAAACACCTGCTGAACATACGCCGCCGTATCGGGATTACCGGAGGCGACCGTCACCACGGTAGGGACTTGGCGGGCCACTTCCCTGGCGAAGCTGGGGCCGGTCAGAACGGCCAGCCGCTGGTCGGTCAGTCCGGGGATCACCTCGGTCAGGACGCCGGACATGGTCAGGTGGGTCTGGTTTTCAATCCCCTTGGAAGCACTGACCACAATGGTATCGGCATCAATGGCAGGGCCGCAGCGCTGCATGGTCTGGCGGGTAACGTGGGAGGGGGTCACCACCAGCACCAGATCCTTGCCGGACACCACCGCATCCAGGTCGCCGGAAGGGTGCAGGTTATCGGAAAGCCGCACGCCGGGCAGAAAACGGCCATTTTCCCGGTCCGTGCGCATCTGCTCGCGCACCTCATCCTCGTACACCCAGTGGTCGATGGAAAAGCCCTGGGAAGCCAGAAGCTGGGCCAGCGCGGTTCCCCAACTGCCGGCGCCCACGACGCCAATGGCCGTTGTCTCGATACTCGCATCACGCATTATCATTCCTGCACCTCCGGCGCCTCATCATCCGTCCCACCGGCATCGTCTTCCGCGTCACCGCCATTGGGCGCATCTTCTTCCGCCAGGCTGGCGGCGCTGACCACCCGTTCCTCCGCTTCCATCACAATCAGCCTGACCCCCTGGGTGTTGCGGCTGATCACCGAGGTACCGGAGACCGGCATGCGGATCAGTTTGCCGGTATCGGTAACCAGCATCAGGTCGTCTTCGTCCTGCACAAGCAGGATACTCACCACCTGGCCGTTGCGTTGGTTGGTTTTGATGGTGATCACCCCTTTGCCGCCCCGGCGATGGAGCGGGTATTCATCAATGGAGGTGCGTTTGCCGTAACCATTCTCGGTAACGGTAAACATCGTCTGGCCATGCTGCAGTACCTCCATGCCGACCACACGATCCCCCTCGGCCAGACTCATGCCCCGCACTCCCCGGGCCGTGCGGCCGGTGGGACGCACATCGGTTTCGTGGAAGCGGATCGATTTGCCCATGGCGGTTCCCAGAAAAACGTTCTGGGTGCCGTCGGAAAGTTTCACGGCGATCAGTTCATCCCCTTCGGCCAAGTGCAGCGCAATGATGCCGCCGGTCCTCGGCCGGCTGTAAGCCATCAGATCGGTCTTTTTCACCGTTGCGTTGCGGGTGGCCATGATCACATGCAGCCCCGCCTCGAAGGCCGGCACGGCCAAAACGGCGGTCATGCGCTCGCCATCGGCAAATTCAAGCAGGTTGACGATGGCCTTGCCGCGGCTCTGGCGGCCGGCCTGGGGAATGTCATACACCTTGCACCAGTAGACCTTGCCCAGGTTGGTGAAAAAGAGAAAATAGTGGTGCGTGGAGGCCACGAACAGATGAGTCACGTAATCCTCATCCTTGGTGCCCATGGCGGTCTTTCCCCGGCCGCCGCGCCGCTGGCTCTGGTAGAGGGTGATGGGGTTGCGTTTGATATAGCCGGTGTTGGTGATGGTGACCACCATGTCCTCTTCGGCAATCATGTCCTCGATGGTCAACGCACGGCTGCCGGCCACGATCTGGGTGCGACGCTCATCACCGAACTCCCCCTTGAGGATATCCAGTTCGTTCTTGATGATGCCCAGCACCAACGCCTCACTGCCCAGAATCTCCTTGAAACGGGCGATGTCCTTGAGCACGGCATCGTACTCCTCGACAATTTTGTCCCGCTCCAGGCCGGTGAGTCGCTGCAGACGCATGTCGAGAATGGCCTGGGCCTGGATCACCGTCAGGCTGAAGGTCTGCATGAGGCGTTCCTTGGCTTCCGGGGGCGTTTTGGAGCTGCGGATCAGCTGGACCACCGCGTCCAGGTTGTCCAGGGCGATCTTCAAGCCTTCGAGGATGTGGGCCCGGGCTTCGGCCTTGTTCAGGTCGAAGCGGGTGCGCCGGATGACGATCTCCTTGCGATGGAGAACGAAATTTTCCAGAATCTGCTTCAGGGTGAGTACCTGGGGACGATTTTTGACCACCGCCAGCAGGATGATCCCGAAACTGTTTTCCATCTGGGTGTGCTTGTAGAGCTGATTGATGATGATGCCGGCCATGTGGTCTTTCTTCACGGCCATGGCGATGCGCATGCCCCGGCGGTCAGACTCGTCACGCACGAACCTGAGCCCCTCGATCACCTTGTGCTTCATCAACTCGGCGATCTTCTCGATCAGCCGCGCCTTGTTCACCTGGTAGGGAATCTCGGTCACGACAATGGTTTCCTGGCCGGTTTTCTTGTTCTCCTCAACCGCTACCTGGGCGCGCACCCGCACAATGCCGCGACCGGTTTCATAGGCGTCGCGGATGCCCTGGATACCGTGAATCACACCGGCGGTGGGAAAATCAGGACCGGGAATGAATGCCATCAACTCGTGGCAGGTGATCATGGGGTTGTCGATCAGGGCCTTGATGCCTTCGATCACCTCAGAGAGATTGTGCGGCGGGATATTGGTGGCCATGCCCACGGCGATTCCCGAAGAGCCGTTGACCAACAGCGCCGGAAATTTGGCCGGCAGGACCGAGGGTTCTTCAAGGGACTCGTCGTAGTTGGGAATCATGTTGACGGTCTCTTTGTCCAGGTCCTCGAGCATCTCGTGGGCCAGGCGCTGCATGCGCACCTCGGTGTACCGCATGGCTGCCGCCGGGTCGCCGTCAATGGAACCGAAGTTGCCCTGGCCGTCGACCAGTGGGTAGCGCATGGCAAAATCCTGGGCCATGCGCACCATGGTTTCGTACACGGCACTGTCGCCGTGGGGGTGGTACTTACCGATCACGTCGCCGACGATGCGGGCCGATTTTTTGTAAGGCTTGTTGTAGTCGTTTTTAAGCTCCCGCATGGCAAAGAGCACACGCCGGTGAACGGGTTTGAGCCCGTCGCGCACATCGGGGAGCGCCCGGCCGATGATCACGCTCATGGCGTAATCCAGGTAGGAACGCTTCATTTCGTTTTCGATGCTGACTTCCGGGCTTTGTAACGCTTCGGTTGAATTGTCACTCATCTTGGTGCACGGTCCTTCTATCTAGGTTGGTGCAGCAGCCGGAAAACCCCATGGTTCACCGACGGGCTGCGCCGTACAGGGTTAGATGTCTTCGATCAGACGCTGGTAACTGGCATGGTAAATATCGGTTAAGGTGAGAAAAGCGGTGGCGATCAGCGGCCCGTAGATAATCCCGAGAATCCCGAACAGCCGCAGGCCGCCGATAATGGCCAGAAAGACCACCAGGGTGTGCATCTGGACCCGCTTTCCCACCACCCTGGGCTTCAGAAGATATTCAACACTGCCGGATAGCAAAAGATAAAATACCAAAAAAAAGATGCTGACGGCAATGCGTCCTTTGAGAAAAAGAAAAATCACCGTGGGGATAAAGACCACGCCGATGCCGATAATCGGCAGAAAGGCCAACAGGGCCATGATCACCCCCCACAAAAAAGCCGACTGCAGGCCGAACAACCAGAAAATCGCACCGCCGGCAGCGCCCTGAATGATCCCGCACAGCCCGTTGCCGAACAGGATGGCACCGGCCATATCGCTGAACTTGTCAATTAGTTTGGCGTCCTGCTCCTCAGGCAGGGGGGAAAGATCAATCAGAAACCGAATCAGGCGAGGGCCGTCGATCAGCAGAAAGAAGATCACCAGCAGCATCAGGAAAAAACTGGCGATAAAGGCCAGGGTGTTGGAGGCGATGGACCGGGCCTGGTCGAAGAGGAACTGTCCCACCGCACGACCGATCTCGGAGATGGTGGTGTTGAGTTCCTCGCCGGTAATGGCAATATCGAGATTGGCCAGCAGCGGATTGATGCGCGCCAGAAGCGCACTGTTGGTGAAATGGGTATTGATGAAACCGGACAGTGCCGGGCTCTTGGCCAACTGGATCAGCTCGGCGGCCTCCTGGGTCAAAATGCCGACAAAAAAAACGATCGGCACGAACAGGATCAGAAAAATCAGGCCACAGGTCAACATCGACGCAAAACCGGGGCTGATCCGCTCATGCGCGCTGATCAGCCGGTACAGGGGAGAAAAGGCGCCGGCGACCACCGCCCCCAGGACAATGATCGGAAAAAAGGGCGACAGCAACCACCCCATCAGCAAGATGGAAATCAGAAAACAGCCCAGAAAAAACCAGAGGATCATATTTTGGGAGGTGCGGACCTCCATGGTCCCTCCACGAACCGGAAAAGCCAGCAACGGATCGATGGAACAGCCGGGTGTGGGTAACAAGAGGCCGGTGCCACAAGCCGGGCAGCAGGTCATTGTCGGTCCTTAAGGTGCTTTTGAAAACATCCCCGATCCTAACGCAATCTGCGCAAATGCCCGGATAGTAAAATCGAGGGGCATTTGCGCAGAAATTAAGTGATAACGCGTCAAGTTCAGCGGGTCGGCGGTTCAACCGCCATCGACGAGGTCAATCTATTTGCTGATGATGGCTCCGGCAACGAAATAAAGCAGTATTTCATATACGGCAACCGGTGTATAGCTGCCGGCTATCCCATAAATGATTCCGGCGCCGATAATCGCCGGAACGCCGGTAAAAACCAGAATTCCCAGTTTTCTGCTGATATCCATAGCGTCCTTCTCCTGTTGCCGTTGTATCGATCATTGGATAAGAGGCTGTTTGACAAATCCGTCTAAGGCCCGCTAACGGCGTTGGAAAGTGTCTCAAAATGCTCACATATTACCTATATGCTCCGCTTTCGAGCCACTTTCCGCCTTGTTATCGAGCCTGATCCAGACTTCTCAAACAGCCTCTAAGGAGTTTTCGTGTAAATCAAAAACCTTTGTTTCTTAACAATAACAGCCGAAAAAGTAAAGGAAAAAATCATCTTTCGATGATCATCGCCATCCCCATGCCGCCACCGATACACATGGTGATCAGACCGGTGGAATACCCTTTCCGCTTCATTAGGTTCATCCCGCTGACCATCTGCCGGGCGCCGGTGCAGCCGATGGGATGACCGAGGGAAATCCCGCTACCCAGTTCATTGGGCTTCTCGGTCTCGATCTTCAGCTCCCGCATGCAGCCGATGGCCTGGGAGGCAAAGGCTTCGTTGAGTTCGATCATCTCCATGTCGTCGATGGTCATTCCCGTGGCCGCCAGGACCTTGCGTACCGCCGGCACCGGCCCCAATCCCATGTATGCCGGATCCAGGCCGCCGGAACGGAAGGCCTTGATCTTGACGATGGGTTCCAGCCGCATCTCCTTGGCCTTTTCAGCCGTCATCATCAATACCGCTGCAGCGCCGTCGTTGATTCCCGAGGCATTGCCGGCGGTGACCGTACCATCCTTGATGAATGCCGGCCGCAACTTGCCCATCTTTTCCATATTGGTGTCCATGGGACGTTCATCGGTATCAAAAATGATGTCGCCCTTGCGGTTTTTAATGGTCACCGGAACGATTTCGGGCGCAAACAGCCCCTCGGTGATGGCGGTGCGGGCGCGGGTGTGGCTGAGTACGCCCAGTTCGTCCTGTTCCTGGCGACCGATATCGTAGAGCTTGGCGATATTTTCGGCGGTCATGCCCATGTGGTAGCCGTAAAAAATTTCATACAGTCCGTCGAAGACCATCAGATCGGTGAGTTCCCCCTTACCGGTCAGTTCCATGCGATGGCCCCAACGGGCTTTGGGCAGTGCCATGGGGGCCATGCTCATGTTCTCCATGCCGCCGGCCAGGACCACGTCCGACTCTCCGGTCATGATGGACGACGCGCCCAGGGCGATGGCCTTGAGCCCGCTGCCGCAGACCTTGTTGAGAGAAAACGCCGGTGTCTCCTTGGGCAGGCCGCCGCGTACCATGGCCTGACGGGCCGGGTTCTGTCCCTGGCCCGCCTGCAGCACGTTGCCCATAATGACCTCATCGATGCTGACCGCCGGCAGACTGGTATCCCAGTCCATGGCTTTCTTTTCAAGCTCGATCAGTCCCTGATCTTTCAGGGCGTCCGGACCGGCCGCCTGCATGGCCGCATTGGGCTGCGGACGCAACCCCGCCCTTTTCAGGGTCTCGTTCATGACGGTTGCGCCCAGTTCCACCACCGAAACGGTTTTCAATGATCCTCCAAAGGAACCCACCGCGGTTCTGGCGCCACTGACGATAACCACTTCTCTCATCCTGTTCTCCTCCTGTTGTTGATTCTTGGCATCACAGCTGATATGAACAAAGCTGATATGAACAAAAAGGTCAGACGGTTCTCATTGGTAAAAACATAGTTTCCGACTCAAACGAATAGAGTCATTACCACAAACCCCGTGAGGGTGTCCAACAGGAAATGAAACGCCGCTTTTACGCCCCGACGGTTCTTTTCATCGGTCTTTTAAGCGCCCAGGTCGTCGCCACCGCGCATGTTTACCTCTCCAATTTGAACCTTCTGCAAACCACGGAAGTGATTGTGCGCAACGGATATCTGGCCGTTCCCAATGCTCGGGTAACGGCACAGCTGGACGCGCTGGGACCGGCCATGGCCGGAGGCCTCTTCTTTACGCTGAGCATCGGGGCGGGACTCTCCTTGCTGACGTTGATCGCGGCCTGGTTGTGGGACCGGGTCTTTCACCGCCGCCTGCGGTCGAGCATCATCGGCGTGGTTGCCTGGATGGTCCTGGTCTACCTGGTCAACAGCAACGGTTTGAATCCGGCGGCCAGCATGTATGCGATCGTGGTTCCCCTGGTTACCGGTGTTGCCGCCATCGCTTTGCTGCCGGCCCGCACAACTCTGATTTCGCCGACCGGCATCCTCTGGCCGGTGACTGCGGCCTTGATTCTGGCCTTGTTGTGGAGCCTGGTGCTGGACGACAACCTGTTTACCAACATCCGCGACCACCTGCTGCTGGACAGCCGTCCCGGCCGACGGATCGTCGACGCCTACTACACCTATACCCTCTACCCTGCCGAAGCCTATAAATCACTGGACCAGAAACAGATACGCACCTGCATTTTGGGCAACACGTTGAATCGTGACAATCAACGCCGTCTTGAAAGGGTCCTGCGAACAAACGACTATCTTCCCGTCGCCCCAGGCATTCCGGCCGACCTGACCATCGGTGCGGGCGCCCCTCCCGCCCGCCTGCTGTTGGCTCACAACCGCCGTCCCATCCTGTCGGTGGAAAAGGAAACGCTGTTGGGCAGTCCGGCAGCGCTGTTGGCCACCTATGCCGACCGCCTGGATAACAACCGCATGTTACGAATCATTACCCTGGCCTGCCTGCGGGTCGGTTTCCCACTGATGCTTTTCGGCCTGCTGTTCAGCCTGATGGGCGCATTGCCCAACCTTTATCTGAGTGTTGCCGTCTCGGACATCATTGCCGCTTGCCTCTGCATTGCCATCGGCAGCACCCTGCTGGCACCCGTCTATCGGGGCCACACCGCCATGGCCGCCGCCACCGCCACGGATACCGGACTTTCGGTGTCATCCCGAGCCATACGGATTGCCGCCCTGCGCAAGGCCTGCGAAGAACGGCAGGACATCACCCTGGCTGCCCGAAAGGCGGACTTGCAGAACAGTCCGGATGTGGCCGAGCGGTATTGGCTGGCACGCAGTTTGGCTTATTCCCATCATCCCCAGGCGGTGTCGATGCTGGACCAGCTGTCCAGGGATCCGTCGCCCATCGTGGTCTGCCAGGCGCTGTGGGCCATGGGCGAACGTAAAAACCGCAAAGCGATCCCCCAGATCCTCGACCGTCTCAGCAAGGAACCGCATTGGTATGTTCAGATGTACGCCTACCGTGCATTGAGGAGACTGGGATGGGTTCAGCCCCGCTCCCTGCAGCCTTCCTACTGACATCCCTGTCAGCCGTGATTCTCTTGGAAGCCGTTCTCGCGGGTGTCGGCCACCGGATGGGAATTCCCCATCTATGGCTGATTGCCGTTACCCGGACGCTCCAGATCGCGGTGTTGGGCGGCCTGGCCGGAACGTGGCCCGGCGGCCTGACGGCCATCGGACTTGGCCGCAACACGTTGAAAACGGGTCTGCGGCAGGGGCTGATCGGATCGGCCGCTTTCGCCTTGGCCGCCGGTCTGCTCTTTGCCGGTTTGACGGCCGCCGGCCAGGACCCGTTTCGCCTGGTCCGCTCGCCGCTTCCGGCCGAGCCGCCGATGCGGGTGCTGTTCTTTATCGTAGGGGGGGGCATCGCACCGGTGGCCGAGGAGATCGTTTTCCGGGGGCTGATTTTTGGCTATCTGCGGCGCTGGGGAACGGTTGCCGCCGTGCTGATCTCAACGGCCGTCTTCGCCGCCTTTCACACGGGCACGACCGTGCCCGTCACCCAGATCGTCGGCGGTATCGTCTTCGCCATCGCCTACCATCTCAGCGGAAGCCTGCTATCGCCCATCGTGATCCATGTGCTGGGCAACCTGGCGATTTTTTCGTTGTCGCTGCCTTTTTTTTATTAGAGCCTGTTTGAGAAATCTGGATCAGGCCCGACAGCAAGGCGGAAAGTGGCTCGAAAGCGGAGCATATATGTAATATGTGAGCATTTTGAGACACTTTCCAACGCCGTTGGCGGGCCTTAGACGGATTTATCAAACAGGCTCTTAGGGTTTTTCGCGGGCTTAGCCCGCTCCAAGGGGATAAAAATAGAAAAAGCGGGAAGACAGTGGTGTTCCTCCCGCTTTTTGAGATTACTGAAATACGGTTTTAACAGGAAATCAATAACCGTCGGTCAGGGTTTCCAGAAAAGCCACAATATCATCAATCTCAGCCTCGGTCAGATCAAGATTGCCTACTAATGTGGAGAGATTCCCGTCAACCTCCGGATCATACGGGCTTCGGTCGTTAATGAACGAAACCATGTCGTAGAGAGTCGGAAAACTACCATTGTGCGAATAGGGTGCTGTCATGGCAATATTGCGCAAAGTGGGAATCTTGAACTTGCCTTCCTGAGTGGTGTCTCCGATATCACCGCCAAGCCCCAGGTCCGGCCCTTCCAGCGGCACAAGATCGTTGATCGGCACACCGATGTTGGCGTAGCCGTAGGTGGTGAACAGGGCAGCCGGTGCGCCATAATCGACTGTGGTGGCATGGCAGGCGGAACATTTAGATTCGAATAGGTCCAGACCGTTTTCTTCCTCAGTGGTGAACTCATCCCCGGCCACATCGTATTTTGACGAGAACTGCGTGACCTGGGCCGATCGTTCATAGGCGGCAATGGCCCGGCCGAAATTGTCGTAGGCGTCATTGATGTTTGAAACGCGCCCGAACACACTGACCCACAGGTCGTAATAGTCAGATGCCTTGATCACGTCGATAACGGCTTCTTCGTCAGGCATCGCCATCTCAACGGGATTCGTGGGCGGCCCCTGGGCCTGCTCAGCCAACGGATCACCCAACGTTTCGCCCGTCGCCCGGCCGTCCCAAAACATACCGCCGAAATATTCTATTACAATTTCATCACCAATTGTAGTTTCGATATAATAACGAATCGGGCTGTACCCGGCATACGCCGAAGTCGGCGCATTACGCCCGCCCTGGCTTACCCCATCGGAACCAAGCGAAACGAATTTATCGTAGGGATGCAAAAAATTGGAACGGTCGGCAAACCCGGCCAACGGATGATGGCAGGTCTGGCAGGATTGGTTCTGATTCAAAGACAGATTTTTGTCTTTATACAGATGCATTCCCAACCGTTCAAGGTCGGTCAACGTTTGACCGGCCGCCATCAGCCCCGCGGCATTGATTGTCAGTAAAAAAGTGATCAATCCAATGATAATTAAACTTTTTTTCATTTTTCAATTCTCCATCGGTGGTTAAAGATTTATGCCAAAAAACACTCGAGTGCGGTTTTATCACCTCCCTTCCGGAGAGCCGTTTGCCTGGGGGTCAATTCAGTGGCAAGGAAGATAGACGGGAAATGGAATCAGATGCGAGTGGGTGCCCCTAACCGGGGTTAACGGTTGATCGCCAAAATGGTTACACAATTGCCCCAAAGATTCGTAACTTGACAGTTCCGGTGTGTTTTTATAGATTTGAGCCTCGTGGCAGGAGTGATTCGATCCACGGCGGCCGAAACGGGCCCCGTAACGAAAATTAACCCCAGGCATCCATCAGGACGGGTGCCGGACCCAAACCAAATAGTGAACATTCATGAGTACCGATAAAAAAGAAAAACATAGCGGACTGGCTACCCTTTTCGACGGGGTGGAACTGAAAAGTTTTTTCATCAACTACCTGTGGTTCATCATTGCCGTTGAAATTCTGATTTTTCTGGTGAGTTTTCTGGGCAATTTGGGCCCGGATAAAGGACCGTTTCCCTGGAAATTCTATTTTTACGTCTCCTTTATCACGCCGGTGGCGACCACCTTTCTGCTGGGGGTCTTTATCCTGGCCTTCAACCAGTTCATTTTCGGCAACACGCCGGCAGTTGGTGAAGGCGGTGTCACCGCTGCGGACGAGGATGACCACCGGTCCAAGCTTTTTCAGTTCAACCTGTTTCTCACCCACATGAAAAAAGTCCCCTTCCTGCCGGTACTCTTTGTACTGGTGGCCGCCACAGTCCTGTTCTACAAACTGGACGCCATTTTCCTCTTCATCTTCAACGCCGGTGAGAAAATGGTCACCTACAGCCTGATTGCCTGCGGGGTACTGCTGGTGGCCGGGCTGATCTTCGGGATTTCCTGGATCGTCAGCAACTACAAACTCAGCAAGAGACACATGGAGCACGAATACCGGTACCGCAACGATGTCATGGAAAAACTGGGCTTTCTGATCATGGAAGACGATACCGTCATCGATAAGAACGGCAAATTGATCAGCCAGAAGCAGATGTTGCCGGCGCCGCACCAGGAACCCGCCAAGGAGCGGGAGAACCTGAAGATCCTCCCCCCATCCAATTAAAATATTTCAGGATGCCGTGAAATCTAACGCACCGCCTGATGGGCTGCCACTCCGGATTGCCGCTTGGCGGCGGCCGCCGAAAAACGACCGGCACCATTTTTGCCCCGCCCTGGCCAATGAGAATGGATCTGCCGTCAACCCGGTGGCGGCAGCGCTTTTTTGTGGTCTGGTTCTGATCATCGTGGTCTATACCACCCTGGACCGCACCGGTCTCATGGTCCGCCTGGGACGCTTCGGTCCGGTGCTGCCACTTCTGATCATCGCCTGGCTGATGTATGGGATATACCGAGGGTTTCGTTTGCTGAAACAGCGCTTGGCACGGATCCGCATCAAGGGTCCGCTATACCTGCGCGCCCTGATGAACGACTGCCTGGAGCGTACCTGCGGACCGCTTGAAAAACGGCTGAACAGCCCGGAGATCTCTTCTGCGGCCATCTTCAATGACATCCTGCTGGATAAAATGCAGGATATCTGCAGGACGGACTGCCTTCGGTTTTCGGATATTCGCCGCCGGATCGAGGGCAGCCGGCTCAAGGGAACGGCCAATCACGTGCTGGCACCTTTTTTTCAGACCGCCACGGAGTATCTGAAACGCCCCCTTCCCGAAGAAATCCGTCAAGTGGACGATATGGCGTCACGCAGTCGCAAGGATTTCAAACCCCTTCTACAGCGCCTCAAAGCGACCCATCAGGCCTTGTGCACCGGTACGGGTGACATTCTCTCCCTTTTGCCACCGGATCCGAAAAAAGTGGAAAAAATCCGTTCCAGCTACCGTTACCGCCCCCCAACGCCGGAACGTGCCGCGCGCATGGCCTTTGCCCTGGAAACACTGGTCTACCTCAAGGCCATCCGCCACGAGAATGTCAATCCCATGGATCGCAGACGCTATGATGCCGTCGCCGGGAAAGTGATTCCCCAGCTGGCCGATGCGCTATCCGCCTACCGGCAGGCCTGGCAGGTGCTGGTGGATGCCTACGAGCAACCCCAGGGGCAATAATCGCAATCGTACTGAATCCGTAGTTCGCGGTTTGTGAGGATACGAATCAACCCTCACCGGCTTCGGCCTGCAACCAGAATGCCCTGTAGGACCGGCCCCCGCCGGCCCCCATGAAGCGCTCCAAAAGGCGCGTTTCGGTTTTCATCAGGTCCACCACCACCAGGCCGTCAACGGCATCGCAAAAATCCCGGTCGACGTTGAAGGCGATAAACTCACCATTCAACTTCAGGTAGTGCTTGATCAGCACCGGCACCCGTTTGCCATCGCCTTCGATCTCCGACACCAGCAGGGAGACCTCGTCAATGGAACCGTCACAAAGACGGTCATCTTTTTGTGGGAGACCAGAAAACAGCCCGGGTCCAGAGCGGCGACCTCTGCCTCCAGAAGGCCGGCGGGCACCGGTGGGATCAGGGGTTGCGGGAGATCCGCCGTACGTGGGGGGTTGAAAGGCCGACGGCTGGATGCAGCCATACAATGGGCGCGATTGGCCAAAAAATAGGTCCGGAACCAATACTGTTCGGCATATATATTGCCATAACATCCTGTTATTAAAATAAAAAATAGCACTGGACAAAAAGATCGCTTTGTGTTTTAATCATGGTGGGTACAATTAATTAATCAGGAGGTCTCCATGAGCGAACACATCGACAAAAATGTTTTTCAAACAATTCTATCACCGGTGCTACCATTGATTGAGGTTAATCAAAATAGTCTCCATAATGATTTGGACACTTACAAGCTTTCATTATCATCGTTCACCACAAATTTGCTTTTTGGAATAATAACCAGAATTAAAAGCGTTGGACAAATCGTCACTGAGATCAAAACATCACCAACTGCTAAGGCATTAGGATTGGTCGTCGCATCGAAGTCTATGTATAATGAAGCGTTTAATCGTTATCCCCCAGAAATATTTAAAGATATATTCCATCAGTTGGTAAAAGAATTGGATTTGCATAAAATTCCGGAAATCAGTCATCTTGGAAAAATGCTAATTGTAGATGGTTCGCTTTTTCCGGCCATTTCCAATATGGCATGGGCTTGTTACAAGAAAACCGCTAATGCGATCAAAATGCATTTATCTTTTGAACTCAACCGAATGATTCCAACCGAATTTATCAGTACGGAAGGTAACTTTTCCGAAAAAGAATTTGTTAAGCAAATTCTTCGCGAAGGCATTACATATGTCTGTGATCGAGGCTATATCGCTTTCAATCTGTTCAAGCAGATATCCGACAGCAATGCATTTTTTATTATTCGCGGAAAGTCGAATATGACGTACACTGTAAAAGAGTGTCTCACTGCCACCGTACCGGATACATTCTTGAAATTTTTCAGTGACATCACAGATTCAAATATAATATTCAATAGCGATGAAAACAAAGCAAGTTATCGTATTGTTAGCTTTACGGCTATGGGCGAAAACTACATTTTGATCACAAACAGAAATGATTTGACAACTTACGAAATTATAATGCTTTACGCTTACAGGTGGCAAGTGGAACTTTTTTTTCGCTTCATAAAAAGAACCTTCAAGGGAATTCACTTAATGAGCCAATCTCCTCATGGCGTACAGATACAATTCTACTTGTATATGATTGCTTATCTATTGTTATTATCATTCAAACAAGATACGGAAATAATAAGCAGAGAAAATGAAAAAGATGAGCATGAATCTGAAGAAAATAATAAGAACGAAACCTTGCTAACTTCATCTTCATGCTCCAATTCAAATGCAAAAAGACCATATGTTTGCGGGTTAGTAACTCTTCTTGGAGAAAAATTAAAACAGTTTTATAAAATTGGTCTTCACTGGTTATTAGCAGTAAAAAATAATTTGTTAGAAATATTTGATGTGAATATCGCCAAAGTTATTGCTCAATACTCTTATCAATGAATGTGCCGAACAGTATTGGTCCGGAACCTCAGCCAGTCGACCAGCTCACGGTTTTCAGAAAAATGCTGCATGCGTTCCGGATCGATGCATCGGCCGACAAACAGGGGGATCCGCGAATCCTTACGCGCCACCAGTTCGCGGGGCAGTAGCTTGCATGTGTGCCTTTCCCGTTGCTTGAGTCGTCATCGGTAGGATTTTTCCTTGATACGAAATATTGGAAATTCTATACAGAGGCGACTGTTCGGCGGGTGTTAAAATTGAGTTAAAACTTGGTGAGCAAATTCATGAAAAATAAAATCAATTTTATAAAGTTGGTACGAGTGTGGGGAACCATTTTCCTTGTGGTGCTCGGTGGCAGTTTTATCGCTATGGATGCGATCGAGACGTACCGGGATTTTGATCTGCGGGCTGAAAAAATTCGTGCGGATTTTAGCCGCCGCCAGAAACAAATCATCAAACAGGAGGTGATGCGGGTTGTCGAGAGGATCCGTTATGAACAATCGCAGAGTGAAACGGTAACTCGGGAAAAAATTAAGGCAAGGGTTGATGAAGCGTATGCGATCGCCAGGCACATCTACCAACAAAACCGGCATCTGAAAAGCCGGACGGATATTCAGCGTATGATTCTGGACGCATTGCGTCCCATCCGGTTTGAAAACGGAAGCGGCTATTACTTCGCCACGCGACTGGATGGGGTAGAGATGCTGTTCGCCGACAGACCCGAAATGGAGGGGCTGAACCTGCTCAATCTCAAGGATCCCCAGGGTCAATTGGTGATCAAAGACATGATCGAAATTGCAAAGCGTTCCGGTGAGGGATTTTATGAGTACCACTGGACGAAACCGGGATCGGCAGGCAATGATCATAAGAAAATTGCTTTCATCAAACGATTTGAACCCTACGACTGGATTATCGGTACGGGTTTGTATGTCAACGATGTTCAAAAACAGATAGAAACGGACCTGCTTTCAGGCATCAGCAGAATACGATTCGGGAAAGAAGGATATATCTTTATCAACCGGCTCAATGGCGATGCGTTGGTTTCAAATGGCAAAATCGTTTCCGGAAAGAAAAAATTATGGGACGTTTTCAATGCCACCCCCAATAAAATGAAAGCCATTTTTGAAAAAGAGCATCGCGCCGCCATGACTCCCGGAGGAGACTATATTTATTATTCCCATATCAAGCTTTCGAAACCCGACAGAGAAGCACCCAAAGTTTCCTTTATCTTCGGAATACCGGAATTGCGGTGGCTTGTGGGTGCCGGTGTGTATCTTGATGATGTGGAAGCAGAAATTGCATTGCTGCAAGCCGAATTGAACAGCCAGGTAAAAACGAAAATAGGCTATTTTGTTCTGATCGTGATGTTCATCATTGCAATTTTTTCATTGCTTTTCAAGTGGTTGAGCAACAAGCTACAAAACGACCTCAACTATTTCATCTCTTTTTTTCAAAAAGCGGCGCACACCGATGAAACGATCGATCGTAACCATCTGAAATTTATCCAACTTGATCAGATGGCCGAATATGCCAACAAAATGCTGACCGACCGGATGCAGGCAGAGGAGGCCATCAAGGAGAGCGAAAATAAATTCCACCTCCTGTTTGACTTCTCACCACAGGCAATCGCCCTCACCGAAGTCGAAACCGGTCAATTGGTCGATGTCAACAATAAGCTGTGTAAGTTGACCCACTATTCCAAGGAGGAGCTTATCGGCCGAACGACAAATGAAATGGAATTTTACTCGGTTCCAGACAGGGAGCGATTTATCCATGCACTACAATCTTCCGGCCAGGTCAATGGATTGGAGATGAAGTTCAAGGCGAAAAATGGTGCCCATCTCGACGCGTTAATGTTTGCACGGTTTCTGGAAATTTCAGGCAAAGCATTAATCCTGACGATATTCAACGACATCAGCGACAAAAAAAAGCTTGAAGACGACCTCAGAAGGGCGCAACGACTGGAATCCATCGGTACCTTGGCCGGAGGGATTGCTCACGACTTCAATAATCTGCTATTTCCCATTATTGCCATGGCCGAAATGCTACTGGAAGACATTCCGAAAAACAGTGTCGAACATGAATACATAAAAGAGATTTATAAAGCCGGCAATCGGGCCTCCGATCTCGTGAAACAGATCCTGGCCTTCAGCCGTCGATCCGAGCATAAGCTGATTCCGGTTCAAATTCAGAAAATTTTAAGGGAAGCCCTTAAGTTGTCGCGATCCACCATCCCCACCAGCATAGAAATCGTGAATGATATCCAGGATGATTGCGCCATGGTGCTTGCCGACCCCACCCAGATCCATCAGATTGCCATGAACCTGATCACCAATGCCTACCATGCAGTCGATAAGCATGGCGGTCAGATCATGGTCCGCCTGGCGGAGGTGGCAAACGACGATGCGGACCGATCGGCACAGCCCATCGAATCCATCCGTTATGCCGTGCTTTCAGTCGTGGATACCGGGTGTGGGATTGACCCTTCGATCTTGGATAAAATTTTCGAGCCCTATTTTACGACCAAGGAAAAAGGGAAAGGAACGGGTCTTGGACTTTCCGTGGTCTACGGAATTGTCAAGGAACATGGTGGCGATATAAAAATTCATAGTGACGTCGGAAAAGGGACCACGGTTAAGGTATTCTTACCGTTGATCATGGATTCATCGGATTCGTTGCCGGATAAGGAGGCGGAAACCGCCCAAACCGGTACCGAAAAAATCCTGTTGGTGGATGACGATGAGACCATTGCCGCCCTTGAAAAACAAATCCTCGAGCGCTTGGGCTACGACGTCAACGTCCGTACCAGCAGTGTAGAAGCGTTAGAAGCCTTTAGAGCCAACCCGAATCTTTACGATTTGGTCATTACCGACATGACAATGCCGAATATGACGGGCGATCAGCTCACCCGGCAGCTGATTTCGATTCGGCCGGGCATACCGGTCATTATCTGTACGGGGTTCAGCGAAAAAATCAATGCGGAAAGCGCCCGGACAATTGGAGTCAAAGGATTTCTGATGAAGCCGGTGGTCAAAATGGAAATGGCCCGGATGGTCAGGCAAATCCTGGATGAGAAAAAAACAAGAACCAAAAAATAGCAACTATTGGAGAACTTGCCATCCTACTCAATTGCTCAATACCCAACCTATATCTACAATGACATCACCCAGCGAAAGGAGTTTGAAACGCATTCGATATAGTGTTGCATCGCCGTCCTCTTCTGTTTGCTGAACAGGGATAAAACGCCCTTCACCGCCATGATGATTGACAGCACCCCTCCCATTTGCGAAGATATTTTTTGTAAGAGTTGAACAGAGGCAAACCAATCGCCCTCCGGACGCCTGTTGCCGGCCGTTTTACTTTGACGCACCGATCACAGCCGGCATCTTTTGGTTGAAAGCTCCGTTCAGACCAAGCCCCTGTGGTGACAAGCTTCCCAACAAAGCATGTCTGCGCCATTTGCCTCACAGCGTTTATTAAAATTCAATCGTTGCGGTCAGGCATCAATAAACACCCATGAAACTCATTGAACTCCTACAGCGCCGGTCGAAACAGCTGCATCAAGAATATGCGCAGCGCATCCAAACGGAAGTCGGTGGCCACTACGCCAATCGTCCATTGGAGGAATTGCAGAGTACCACCTCGCAGTCCTGTGATGCGCACTTTGACGCCATCGTCCACGGAGATTACACCAAGCTCGATGATTTTATTGAAAAAATATGCGAGATGCGCTTGGCTGGCGGCTTTTCCCTTTCGGAGGTGCAGCGGGCGTTCGAAATCTATCGAACGCTTCTGACCCCGCTGCTCGTCGACGCATTGCAGGGCGATGCGCTGATCACCGCTCTCGAGAAGCTCAATGCGTGTCTGGGATATTCCATCAACCGTTTCAGCGACTACTACCACAACGCCGATCAAGCGGCGTTGCGCAAGGCCAAAGAAGAGGCCGTGGCCGCGAATCGTGCCAAGGGCAGTTTCCTGGCAGCCATGAGTCATGAAATCCGCACCCCCATGAACGGTGTGATCGCTGCGGCCGAACTGGCGCTGGCTGAAAATCTGCCCGACAAGGCCGTGCGCTATCTCGAAATCATCCACACCTCGGCCTATTCCCTGCTGGGCATCATCAACGACATCCTGGATTTCTCAAAAATCGAGGCGAAAAAAATGGAGCTGGAAGCACGTCCATTGATGCTGGACGAGATCCTCGATCGGGTGGTGGACGCCTTTCATTCCAAAGTGGCCGAAACCGGCATCGAACTACTGGCGGATATCGACCCAGACATCCCGGCCGTACTGATCGGAGATCCCCTGCGCCTGCAGCAGATTCTGACCAACCTGGTCAGCAACGCCGTCAAGTTCACCGACAAGGGCGGGGTGATCCTGATACGCATCAGCCTGGAGGAAACAACCGAGCCAACCGTATTTCTAAAGTTTTCCGTCAAGGATACCGGCATCGGCATTGCGGAAGAGCAGTTGCCGCGGCTGTTTGAACCGTTCATCC
This sequence comes from Desulfosarcina ovata subsp. ovata, assembly GCF_009689005.1. Classification (NCBI taxonomy): domain Bacteria; kingdom Pseudomonadati; phylum Thermodesulfobacteriota; class Desulfobacteria; order Desulfobacterales; family Desulfosarcinaceae; genus Desulfosarcina; species Desulfosarcina ovata. The sequence continues at coordinate 1,839,050 of NZ_AP021879.1, forward strand.
AGGCGGACGACTCAACAACCTGTAAATACGAAGGAACCGGCCTGGGGCTTGCCATCTGCAAACGGCTGGTAAGCCTGATGGGCGGGACGATCTGGGCCAAAAGTACCTTTGGCAAAGGCAGCACCTTCAGTTTTACGGCCCGCTTCGAGCCTTCTGCGGGCATGGCACCACCAACCTTCAAACCCCCTTCGTCCCTGGAAAAAATCCGCGTGCTGGTGGTGGATGACTGCAAGGACAGCCTGATGATCATGAAACGGATGCTGGACAGTTTCGGTTTCCCGGTCAAGACCGTTGAAACGGCCGAAAAGGCCCTGCACATACTTAAAACCGATACGACCGGAAAATCGTCCGTCGACCTGATCCTGATGGATTGGAAGATGCCTGGCATGGACGGGTTAAGCGCCGCCCGCCGTATCCGCCGTGACCTGAAGCGCGATACGGTCATCCTGCTGATGACCGCTTTCGAGGAGCCGGGTGTTCGCGAAGCGGCTGAAAAAGCGGGCATCAATGGATTTCTGGCCAAACCGATCTACCCGTCCGAGCTGTTCAACGCGGTGATGACCGCCTTTGGCGAAACGGCCGTGAAAAGCGAAATCGCCCGTAACCGTTTCACCACCCGTGAGTCCATTTACCGGGAGCGCCTGCGTGGCTGCCGTGTCCTGCTGGTAGAGGACAATCCCACCAACCGGGAAATCGCAACGGCGGTCCTGCAAACGGCTGGCATCCAGGTGGCCACCGCGACCAACGGCCGTAAGGCGGTCGCGGCGGTCACCATCGATAAAGCTGAATTCGATGCGATCCTGATGGATATCCAAATGCCGGAAATGGACGGTTTCGAGGCCACCCGCGCCATCCGCGCCACCCCCTCTATTCATCAGGTTCCCATCATCGCCATGACCGCCTACGCCATGAAGGGCGACGAGGAAAAATGCCTGGCAGCGGGGATGGATGGATACGTCTCCAAGCCCATCAATCAGGATCGCCTGTTTCACGCCCTTTGGCGTAACATCAAGCGGCTCCCCGGTTCCAGGCCGGTATCGGCCCCCGAGCCCACCGCTGTTGAAACCGATGTCGACCCGTTACCGAACCGCTTTGCGGGCATTCACCTCCGCGAAACCATAGCAGCGCTCGGAATGGACCCATCGACGTTTTTGAAGATCCTGATCGGCTTTGCCGCCAACAACGTCGACACCGCTGCCACCTTGAAAACCCTGCTGGAGAAAAGGGATTACGACACCCTGCGCCATCTGGCGCATACCCTCAAGGGCAGTGCGGCCAACATCGGAGCCACGGACCTGTCGGCCAGTGCTCGCAAACTCGAGAAGGCCCTGACCGATCCGGCCGCCTGCGATGAAACCAACATCTCAGTTTTGATCAGGGAAATCATCAGGCTGCTCGCCGAGGTGCGCGGCGGAATCGAAACGCTTACTCCTGCTGCACCGGAACCGGCTTCTGAAGAGCCAGCGGCCGATCCGGCCCAGCGATCGCAATCGCTGGGCCGACTGGTCAAGGCCCTTCAGTCGGCGGATCCCGAGGCCGTCGCGTCGAGTTTTGCCGCAGCCCGGCCTCACCTGCCGGCGGCGGTAATGGCCGAAGTAGCAGCCCACATCGATGCCTACGATTATGACAAGGCTCTCAAGCGCATCCGCCACCACCTTCTCAAGCGTTAAACTCACATTCTTCAATTCCTTACAATGACACATAGGACTCGAGTGAAACTAATTGATTATGTGCTCAGCCATAATAGGAGATTGGTCTCTCCTGTTGGTGGTGGAAGTGCAAAAAGATTCAATGATCAAATTGACACTTCTAATATGACACCTGAAGATAAGATTGCTCAATGGTTGTATTTCCAGACCAAAGAATATGGGCATGATTTTGTAATATCCAGCATACCATATATCGATATTTGCAACTATTTTGGTTTAAAAACGTATATTGACAGCCACAAAACTGAACATGTCTGCTTAGGCCAAATCAATAGCACGAATGATTTAAAAAAAATTAGTAAGTCCAAATCGTTCAAAGCATTTATGACAAATCCATACATAAAATCTATAAAAAAATTTAAAAAATTATCCACAACTGCGATAGGATTAGGAGGCTTTGGTCCGGCAACATTGACGAGTTATGTATTAGGGGTTAAAAATTTTTTAATAAAATGCATTAAAGACCCTGTATTTATCCAAGAGGTTTCAAATTTTTTTACAGAACTTATTATCGAAATTGCTTGTGAAGGTGAAAGAAATGGAGCAGATTTTTTGTGGGTTGGAGAACCGGTCGTAGTAATGATATCTCGAAAACATTTCAATATTTTTTCAGGTCAATATGTAAAAAAAATTTTTTATAAAACTTATTTGCCTGGTTTCCTACATGTTCCAGGCGAAACAAATCACCTACTTGATGAATTTGTGCAAACTGGAGCGCAATGTTTGAGTTTAGATCATCATGTTGATATGAAAAAAGTCGCCTACACAGTTCCTCCAAATATTGTAACGCTCGGAAACATCGATACAATATCAATTGCAATGAATGATGTTAAGAAAATAAAAAAACAAGTAATTGAGTTGAACGAAAAGATCAAAAATTTCCCTAATTTTATAGTTAGTTCAGGCGGCGGTATTATAGACGACACGCCTGAAGAAAGTTTAAGGGTATTGTTTGATGTCACGAGCAGGTTTCCAGCTTACAATAAAGAACAATACCATCAAATTAGTGATCTATGGAGGATTATAGCCGCAAACGATTGGGATCTATTCAATAACTATATTTCAGAAAATAATGTAACAAATAAAATAATAAATGTCTGTAGTGATGAAGCTTGTGAATATTTAAATTTCCAACTAGAAAATAATAAAATAGATCTTGAAACTTACAATAAAATGATCAAAAAAATCGGCGGTTCAAATGCCAAATATATCCCGGTATAAAATATCGATAAGCGCGTGCCATCGCTCAGTTAAAATCCTTGGCAGATTTTCACATCAAACCGTACGAGTTCCTTTATCAACCAATGGATAGGTTTGATCAAAATTTCTGATACAGAGAGCCAAAAATGAAAATATTCATCGGCTGGCTAATTGCGTACAGTTTTGTTGCACTTTTTGATCATAACCTGAACTAAATTTTTCGAAGAACTGATCGAATTGCCATGCTGGTACAAACCTGAACCGCATAATTACAATTGCTGCCGCTTTTTTCGTTTGCTTTAAATGTACCGGATGGTTCCGCCTCCAACAAAAAAATCCCACCATAGGTGGGATTTTCTCAGTATTCTCGATGTGCTCCGGGATAGGCAATTTGCCGGTTGCGATATCTTCAAAGAGGACAAGATCCGTCGCTTTTGGGCGCACCAGCCGGATGCTCTGCCGAGCCTCGGTGCCGCATGAGGCGGCAGGCCAGCTCCATTAATGCTTTCCAGAATAAAAGATAAAAGATTGACAAATTGAGCTTTACATATACATAACACAAGATCCTGAGCGTGTTGATACCGGTAAGTCAATGGACATTTCGTATAGAAGATGGTTTGCAACTTTTCATAGAACCTCAACTTTGATGCATGACGGAAATTGAATCATGTGTGGAATAGCAGGCATCGTTAATTATCGTTCCCTTGAAGACAAACGGGTGTTGCTCGGCAAAATGGCGGGGATGATGCGTCATCGCGGACCGGATGCAGCGGGTATGTTTTTGAAGGGTCCGGTGGGATTGGTTCACACCCGCTTGAGCATCATTGATCTAAGTAGCGCGGGGAATCAACCGATCCACAATGAAGACAAGTCCATATGGATTGTATTCAATGGTGAAATCTTCAATTTCCCGGAGATCAGAAAAGATTTGGAGGCAAGAGGCCACCGTTTCTATACCCAGACGGACACTGAAGTGTTAATTCACCTGTATGAGGAAAAAGGCGCCCATTTTCTTCAGGTACTGAACGGTCAATTCGCCTTGGCCATCTGGGATGAAAATAAGAAAGAGTTGCTTTTGGCACGGGATCGGGTCGGCATTCGTCCATTATTTTACCAGTTTGACAACGGTCGCATGACTTTCGCGTCGGAAATAAAAGCCTTGTTTGCTGATACCGCCATACATCGTGAAATCAATGCACAATCTCTGGCCGATGTGTTTACCTGTTGGGCGCCTTTGGGGGAATTGACGCCATTCAAGAATATCTATCAGCTGTTGCCTGGCCACTATGCCCGAATCAATTCTCAGGGCATGTTTATTCAATCATATTGGTCGCCTGACTTCAGCCATGAAGATAAAAGTGACCGCCCCTTAAATGATTGGGTGGAGGAACTGCGCGGCTTGCTATTGGATGCATCACGGATTCGGCTAAGGGCAGATGTTCCGGTGGGGGCCTACCTTAGTGGCGGTATCGATAGCACATATATCAGTTCACTGGTCAAGCAAAACTTCAACAACCGGCTCAGTACATTCTCGGTCCGGTTTACCGATAAACGCTTTGATGAATCGGATTATCAGACGATCGCCGTTCGATCATTGAAAACCGACCATCATGACGTATGTTGCAGCGAGGAAGATATCGGCACCCTTTTCCCGAAAGTTGTCTGGCATACCGAAACACCAATTATCAGGACTGCCCCAACCCCGCTTTTCATGCTTTCCAAACTGGTTCGTGAGAGAAATTTTAAGGTAGTTCTCACCGGAGAAGGCGCCGATGAGATATTTGCCGGTTACAACATTTTTAAAGAGGATAAGATCCGTCGCTTTTGGGCGCGTCAGCCGGATTCCGAAAAAAGGCCCAAGTTGTTGGAAAAACTCTATCCATATATCTTTTCAGGTGCCAACAGTCGTTCGAGACAATTTCTCCAGGGATTTTTCAAAAAAGACTTGTTGGCCATCGATTCACCCGTGTATTCTCACCTGTTGCGATGGTCTAATACATCCCAGTTGCAGTCATTTTTTTCAAATGATTTGCAAAGCCAAGCCTTTTCCACGAATGCGTTTGCCGATCGATATTGTGCGAATCTGCCGAACGATTTTATGTCCTGGAGCCCGCTTTCACGAGCTCAATACACGGAGATGCGCATTTTTCTGTCTAATTATCTGCTGTCCTCTCAGGGAGACCGCATGGCCATGGCCAATTCCATTGAAGGGCGCTTTCCTTTTTTGGACCACCGACTCATCGAATTTGCCTGCAGATTGCCGCAACGATTCCGGATTCACGGGTTGAATGAAAAATTTCTGTTGAAACAAGCCGCCCGGGGAGTGATTCCTGATGAACTGATCGAGCGGGCCAAGCAACCCTATCGTGCTCCCATTAGTCGCTGCTTTTTCGGCAATCGGAAACTGGATTATGTGGATGAAATGATGTCTGAGGATCAAATCCGTGCCAAGGGATATTTCGAGCCCAGTAAGGTATCTCGTCTGATCGCTAAATGTGGGAAAGGGAAAGGGCAGTTGTTAAGTGAACGCGAAAACATGGCTCTGGTAGGGATTCTTTCCACCCAGTTGCTTGACCACCAGTTTATTAGCAGTTTTCCTCTTCAATCCGATCACTTGATTGACGACATCGCCGTCCATTCTTAAATTTGATGAACTCGTAAGAAAAAACGTACCCCGCAGAGTACGCCGAGCAATAATTGTTCTCTCCCCGAAGGGGAAAATTAACCCTCTGTGAACTTTGCGTCTCGAACGAAGTGGGCGGTGATTAATTCTCATTATGGTTCTTACCCACCCACAACAAACAACATGCGACAAACCGATTATCAGAGATTCTCTGATAATCTTTTCAACGAAAAAACGCCGTCCAGCCCCTTCACGGACCTTGGTTTCTTCTCATGCTTGGATTGAAACAGGTGCTTGAACTGCTGGTAGGTATTTGAGACATATTCCCGCGATCCGATAATCCCGGAATCCGTAAAATACCGCGTCCGGTATAAAAAACGTTCTGTACGACTGATCTCGAAGTTCTTCTTTTGCTCTCTGGTTACCACTTTTCCCGGAATTGTTTTCGTATAGGGCTTGCCATCGGTTGGTATCGCTCCAGTCTCATATACATATTTTCGATAAAGCCGCACCCGCTCCTTTTCGCTTTTCACATTGAATTGTTTCAAGCTTGCCCGAGGCAATTCACATTGTGACAGCGAATCGTATTTCATTGGGCCGAAATCGGTCGACAAAAAGCCATCCTTGTTACTGGTCTGGATATGGTACCCTATCGAATTCCAGCGATAATCCTCCGGCCGTTCCACGATGCCGGCCCGAACCGGATTAAGATCGATGTACGCCATGCAATTGATTAGCGTCTCCCCTTCTTCTACGATTACGCTTTTGAACCGATCGCCCCAAAAATAGCCTCGGCGACCGTGGCGTTTATTGTAAAAACGGGTAAAGTTGACTTTGATTTCGCGCATGAATTCAGAAAGGCTGGCAAGTTTTTCACGGACAAACGGTAATTGCCCTTCCCAGCCCATGGCCTGCTTTTCACCATAAAAGCGCTCCAGCCGTTCTTTAACCGCTTCATCCGTAAACGCATATTCTGGAAGCATCTTTACTAAAAGGTGAAAGTGGTTGCCCATCAGGGCAAAGCCATACACCTCAGTAAAAAACAGACCAGCCATCCGCTTGACCAAATCCAGCAAAAAATCTTTTTCAAATGCTTCCAGCGGGAAGCCATCCAGCGCAGTTCTGGACATTACATGATAAACCGCTGTCTGATCCTGAATAATCATTCGGGATACGCGGGGCATGATTACCTCTCATTCTCGTCCCAACTAATCAATCAGACGGTTGCCTACGTTGAGGCAACTTTCGATGGCCAAGTGAAAAAAGCGTTCCGTGCTACCATAGTGGATCGGATTGTCAATAAACTCGTCATAAGGAACCTTCCGGGCTTCCAGCAAATGAAGATGGTATTTATTCAGGTATTTGAGATGTTCCTTAATTTGTTCATCCATGATAGCCAACCCCTTCCAGGAAAACTGCATCAAACGCATCCCTCATGCACTTGAAATCCAGATACTGTGTTACCAAGCGTTCACGAAAATCAATCAAGGCAGCCGTACTCCTGCAGACCAGTATCTTTCCTGTCTTGAAAATTTGAAATGCCATTCTAGGTGGGGCGTCGTTCAGGATGATCAAATCAATCTCATCGGTTCTGAATGTATCGCTAAAAAGGCCGATAAGTTGAATGTGTTTGTCAAAACGCTGCCTTTTGTCCAACCGATCATCGAGTAAAATACCGAAATCCAAATCGCTCAGCGGCTTTAAAGGGCCAGTCGCCAAGCTGCCGAATGCGAAGAGAACAACGACGACCGGGTCAGCCTCAATAGCCTTGATAATTTCAGGAACCTTTTTTTGGACGTCCTTGGGTATTTTTTTGCCTTCGCGAATCATTATGTTCCTTCTTCAACCGTATTTTCTAGTAACACTTTCTGATAAACGACTTTTTTGTCACACTTCCTCCCTCCAATTATCTTTGGAAAATGAGCCAAAATATCCCAGACTGATAGATCTTTGGATGTAAGGCGAAACGCTTATTTCAGGGGAAAAATAAGCCAATCACCTTTAGCAAATCATACGGGAAATCTATTTTAAATTTTTTCGGGTGTCAACAATTTAGTATAAAGTACCTGTCCCTTTCAGTTTCCAGTCTCGAAAATCATGCGCCCACCATCGCCAATGCGGTCAGGGTCAGAGAACACTGGGGCATTGAAAACGGATTACACTATTGTTTGGACGTATCTTTCCGCGAAGACCACTGCCGGGTACGCAAAGATCATGCTCTGGAAAACTTCGTAATTCTGCGTCACATGGCCATGAACCTGCTCAAACGCGAGAAAACCCTTAAAGGCGGTATTCAAACCAAACGCCTCAAAGCGGCATGGGATGAGAATTATCTGATAAAAATCCTATCCGCATAAATTTTACTTACGATTGCCCTGCCTGACCCCGTTGTCTCGTTTCTTCGCGCTCTCTGTGACTCTGTGTGAGGCAGTTTTGTCAATAATGAAGACCTAACCCCCTTTTTTTGTTGACAACAGGGAGAAACCAGCCGTATTAATGTACATTATAACGTACACTATGGGAGGTTTGTATGAAAAATAATATAACAGCAACCGATGCACGTCGCCAATTTTTCGAAATAGTCAAAGGCGCAACTGAAAAACATCAGATATTCCGAATTCGGCATCCCAAAGGCTCCGTTGTTATGCTATCTGAAGAGGAATATGACAACTTGATTGAAACGCTTGAACTGCTGTCAACACCTGGAATGTTAAAGAGTTTGGACCGTTCCATAAATCAAATGAACAGCGGCGAGACCTATTCGATGGACGAGGTTTTTGGAGACACTTGATGTATGAAATCAGATTCACGAAAGAAGCCCTCAAGGACGTCAATAAACTAAGCCCCCGCCTTAAGTCCAAGTTGAAAGATATTCTTGAATACAGAATCAGTCCCGAACCTCATTCCGGGAAAAAATTAGTCGGCCAGCTAAAAGGGTTTTATTCGATGCGTCTAAGCTTTCAAGACAGAATCGTGTACACAATCGATGAAGAGAACAATAAGGTTTTCATCCACCGGGCCAAAACCCATTACGGTGATTGATTCTTTTCTCTTTCTAAATTACCACAGACACACACCGACTCACACGGACGTATTTGTTGGTTGGATTCGTTGAGTTCGTTGGGTTTAGGAAAAAGAAATTATCAGCTGTTTTGCCCCTTGGCTCCTCGACCTCTTGAATCCTTGGCCCCTTCATTTTTTCGCGCTCTGTGTCTCTGTAAGAGGCTATTTTGTCAAGAATGAAGACCTGACCCCGTTGTTTTTCCGTTTATCGAACGTATTAAGAACGCCATGGTGGTTATGGAACCTTTTTTATGCTCAAGCGAAACGTGTTTTGAGGAAAAAATAATTATCTGAAAAGTTGGGAATGTGAACCGATTCTTACCAAGCGAAGTGTGTTTTCTTCAATAGAATAGATTACAATTAAATCCCCACCGACATGAAATTCCCTAAAACCAGAAAAGTTTCCAATCAAATTGTGGTCCCTTGCTTCAAGTGGCAGTTCCTTCTCATCCAACAACAGGGATAAAAATTGGATATATTTCTCGTACTGAGAGTCTTTCATTTTTATTTTCTGATAATCTTTTCGATAGGTTTTCGTCCGAAATAACTTCATATGAACTATTTCGAAAATTCATCGATAGTTATATAATCACCATCCAATCGTTTGGCTTCTTCCATTGCCGCCAAGGTTTCATCGTTGGGGATTTTGATTTCAAACGGAAGCCCTTTGTGGCAAACAATCAAATTATTAAACACATTGATTGCTTGCGAATAGCTCAAGCCAAGATATTTTAAGATCTCTTTCGCTTGTCTATAGTTTTTTGTATCCACCCTTATGGTTGTTTGGGTCTTCATGTTGATAGTGCCTTTTATCAATTATCGTTTTTTCAAAAAATATCCCAATTGGGATACAAAGTCAAGAATAACCACCCTTTTGATTTTATGGAAAAGTAAAATCCACACTTCAACACACCGCAAGTATGTTCAAACACATTGAATTCCTTGAGTCCAAAATCAGTGGAAAGAAACCCGTCTTTGTTGTTGGTTTGAAGATGAGATCCCAGCGAATTCCAGCGATACTCCTCAGGCTTATCCACGATACCGGCACGAACTGGATTGAGGTCGATGTGGGGCGAGCGGGGAGGCCAAGCCAACCCCATATAATTAAGGCTAAATTGTTTCAAAGAAGGGCCGAAATACACCCTATATTGAGATTTTTGGTATTAAATTAAAAAGTGCGATATAGGATGATTCAATGGCAAGGGCAAAACGACATTATATCCCATATCAAATCTGGCATATCACCCAAAGATGCCACAAACGGGAATTCCTGCTGAAATTTAAACAGGACCGCTACCGCTGGATTCAGTGGCTGTTGATTCCCGCAATAAATGGAACGAAATTTTCAGATTAAATTGAAGCGTTTTCCAGATTCTCTGATTGATTGGCACTGGTTCAGTTGAATAGGCAATTAATTAGTCATAATTTTGAATAGTTAAATATGTTGTGCACTGAAAAGTGCTTCTGGAGTGATCTCGCATTCGAGTACTCCTAAACTAACAGCGGGCACCTTTTTGGTCGTAAAGTGAACTCTGAGGAAGTTATGGATAACCCAATAAACGTTCAACACGCGTTGAAGACCGGTTTCTGATTTTGCATATGTGTTTGTTTTTCTTCTATACGCGGAACATTTTCGGCGCATTGCAGCATTGTTGGCTTCAACGTGATTGGCGTGTGTTTCCTTATCTGTAATATGGTTTGTGGTCTCAGGGTGTTGAGGACATGTTGTCTGGTATTTTGGCCTTTTGCGTCCTTTCTTATGGGCTTGGGATCCTTTGTTTTTTACCCTGACGGTGACTCCCTTTTTCAACACTTTTCGAGGACGACCACGCATGCCAGTTTGAAAAAGCTCGTGGCATATTTCAAATAGAATTTTTCCATATCGACGTTCACCATCTGTCAGAAGGGTTATGTCTTCAGTTTGGTTGACAAGTTCCGCCAGGGTTTTGATTGCTTTTTCAAAAAGGGACCTGTCCTTTTTACCGCAGCTCATTTCCCAAATGAAACGGCTGGCTCTATCCATGAGGACAATAGTCCATCCGGAAGATTCTTCAGCAGGAACATTTTTTTTGACTTTTGTATAAAATTCATCACCTTCAATGACTGACTGGATGAACGTATGCGCCATTGAATAGATAAATAAAGTACTATAAAGATAGGAAAATTTTCTTTCCCAGGCAAGAAGGGTGTTTTTAGCGATTTTAAAGATCCGGCAGGTGGCATTGAGTGACGTTCCCTCAGTTCGGGCGTTTAAGACCTCCCAAATTTTACTGACAGGCTTTCTGATATCTTGCAGGAAGGTGTTTTTTGTTTCTGAGAATGAATATTTGCAGTCTTGACAAAGAAACATTTCCCTATCACCGTTAGAAATTGTGCGATATACATAGTCATGTCGGATATTTTCAGACGAACAATTGGGACATTTGCATGTAAATAACAGCATAATCTACTCCTTCTCATCATGGTTGGGGTAGATTACCGTACATTTTTTATTTTCTATTGTCCAGCTATTTTATGTATATTCTGCCACTTACAACACCTATTCAACTGAACCAGTGCCGGCATTTACGCTCTCCAATAAAAAAGCTAACCAATTATCCATCTCTATAAATAATTCAAAAAAAATTATTCCAATTTTTTTTAGGGTGTCAATCTTTTTTTATATAGTACCTGTCCCTTTTTTCTCTGTTGTATTGACATATGCACACTTATATGTGTACATTGCGTGCATGAAACGAAAAAAGCTGGAAGCTGAGTTGACGAAGTTGGGATGGTGGCTTGAAAGACACGGCGGCAACCACGATATCTGGACCAACGGCGACCGGCAGGAACCGGTCCCCCGCCATAGTGAGATCAACGAGAAGCTTGCCCGATCAATACTAAACAAGGCAAGAAAGGCTAAACCATGAGATTCGCAGGACGCATTTATAAAGACGGCAAATTCTGGCTGGCGGAAATTCCCATCCTGGATCTGATGACCCAGGGCCGCACCAAAAAAGAGGCCTACCTGATGGTGGCCGATATGATTGAAACGCTGGTGAACCGGGACGGCTTCAAGGTGACAGTATATAAGGGTGCCAAGGACACCTTCGAGGTCGGGGCCCCGGAGCCGAAACCCATGATCGGGCTTTTGCTGAAACGCAAGCGTGAAATCAGCGGGCTTTCGCTCGCCCAGGTCGCCAAACGGATGGGGATGTCATCGCGCAACGCCTACGCCCGCTATGAACAAGGTACGGCGATGCCAACGATCGAAAAGCTGAACCAGCTGTTTTATGCCGTGTCACCGGATACGGATCTGGTGATCGATGAGGCCCGTAATGGTTGATACCGCAAGTCGACCCACGTTCGAGGATTTCAAAAACAAGGCGCTGGCCGAACCGAAAACCAGCGCCCCATACGACACGCTGGCGCCGGTTTACGAGCTGAAACAAAAGAGGATCGGCATGCGTAAGGCCGCCGGATACAACGTGAAAATCGACTTCGTTCATGATTGATTATCGCGGGCAAGGCCCACTCTTACATGGCCACGGACTTTAATTGACGCCATCGAATGTGTTCTTTCGGCAAGCATGCATGAAATCCGCGAAGGGATAGGATATCATCGGTTGAACCAAAAAATAAGGAGGCCAGCCGATGACCGCCGATATCCAAGATGTTCCCACAATTTCCCCTACCCTCGAGCAGGTCCGGCAACGTTTCGAATCCTGGCGTCATCGAAGGAAAAAACGCACCCGCATTCCTCATGCGTTGTAACGCAAGGTGCCGGTTTCGGACATGATCATGGTAAACCGATCGACAAAATCGTCCCGATCGATGTCGTTCAGGAAGATGGTTCCGCCGCTCGATCCCGTTTTAGATTTAATCGCATAATTTCATGCCCGTCCCATTTGGCCTACGTCCCCTTTGCCCTAGTATTGGAGTCAAGTATAAAGTACCTGTCCCTATTATTTCAGTATATTTCCGAATACAAAATTCAACTTGATTTTGGCGAAGCCAACCGTCCCTTATCTTCTTTGCGATCTCTGCGGCTTTGCGTGAGGCAATTGGTTTCTGATCTTGTCAAGAATGAAGACCTAACCCCGTTGTTTTTTTATTTAGTTTCTTAAGGACGTCCCGCAATTCCAGGACAAGACCAAAAACGTTTCTGGCAAACGCCGCCTCATCCAACCGGACGAAAATACGACATCGTCAATTCCGTCAATCAACAGACCGCTGCCGGCGCTGCTTCGAAAATTGTTAGCCGATCACGCAGCAACGGGTTTGCCCCCGGCTTATATTCCCAAGGAGGAAATCGAAGAATGAACAATACCGATATCAGAAGCTTGTACGGACTCAAATACAACCCGTTTCTGCCCGATTTGCCACCGGAAGCGTTGTATGCCATCCCAGGCACCGAGTCTTTTGGATTGCGGGTGCGATCCATGGCCGAGAACGGCGGCTTTGCATTGATTACCGGAGAGCCGGGATTGGGGAAAAGCAAGACGCTACAAAAGATTGCCCATCAACTCGAACAGATACCCGACCTGACCGTCGGTGTGATGCAGCGCCCCCAAAGCAAGCTGGGGGACTTTTACCGCGAAATGGGTGAGTTGTTCAATGTCAACCTGTCCCCCTCCAACCGCTATGGCGGCTTCAAGGCCCTGCGGGACCGTTGGGAACGCCATTGCCAGTCGACGTTGCTAAAACCGGTGCTTTTGATTGACGAGGCCCAGCAGGTGTCGACCGAGTGCCTGACCGAACTGCGTATTTTACAGAGCCATCGGTTCGACTCGCAGAGCCTTTTGTTTACTATTCTGTGTGGCGACAACCGGCTGCCCGACAGGTTCCGGTCCGCCGACTTGTTGCCCCTGGGCAGCCGTATCGGACCACGGTTATTGCTCGAACCGCTTTCTCCCGAGCAACTCCAGGATTATTTGTATTTCGCTCTCGAGACGGCCGGGAACCGTCAACTGATGACCGACGAATTGATTCTTACATTGTCCGCTCACGCGGCCAACAATCTGCGGGTGCTCAACCAAATGGCCGCGGAATTGCTCGCCACGGCGGCCCAAGAGAATCTGCCTCGTCTCGATGAGGCTTTGTTTTTTAAGTTGTTCTCACCGCCAATGACGAAATCCCAACATAGGAGAAGAAAATGATCATCGGTTTTTCATAACGGTGAAATACCAGTTGCCCGGTGAAACGGAGGCAGGCTCTGCTGGGGAGCAACCTGTCGAGGGATAGCCGGGTGCAGGAGGCATTGAATGATGCCACTGAGGGGAGCAGCAGACCACACTTGCTGTTCCCCTCGCTTTTTGGGCTTTATTCAAGCCTTTCTGCCCATGCCTTAAAAAACCCAATCAAATCAGATGGCGCGTAGCGCATCCATATCGAACCATATCATATCGAATGATGTCACCATTTGGAGTGGCCGCGTTTCCATCAGTTACCGAGTCCACGCTCAAGCGCTGTGTCTCCATCGTGACGGTCCTTCAGGCCAAGGGGGTGACGACACCGCTTACAAAGCGCGGCGACCAACTCTTTGGCCCTTGTCCCCTGCATGGTGGCGACAACCCCAACGCCTTTGTGATCAGCCTTTCCAAAAACCTTTGGCGCTGCTTTACCGGATGCGATGCCGGCGGGGATGTGGTCGAACTCGTGCGGCGCCTTTATGGCAAAGACTACCGACAAACCGCCACTTTTCTGGCCACTTTGGCAGCCACGGAACCGACTTCTCAGACCGCTTCTTCGTTACAACCGCTGAAAAAATCCTTCCGCCCCTTTACAGCGCGTTTGCACCTCAATGCTTCCGTTCCATGGCTGCGCCAAAAGCAGATCACCCCCTTGACCGCCAGGCGCTTTGAAGTCGGTGCTTATCAGGGGGGCGGTTTTCTCAAGGAATGTATCGCTGTCCGGCTCCATGACTTAGACGGTCATCCCATCGGGTATGCCGGACGATGTCTGGATACCAACCAAGTCAAACAATACGGCAAATGGAAATTCCCTCCAGGTCTGCCCAAAAATAAAATCCTGTATAACTTCCATCGCATAAAATCTTGGCACCGCAAGGCGGTGGTCGTTGTGGAATGTCCTTGGCCCATCTTTTCCGCTTGAATTTAATATTTACTGTAATTTCTAATAGTTGAGTCATACGCTAAGGCGTTTATGGCACTACTTATTTTTTATACCTCATATTTTACCACTTTTCCTGGACTATGAGGCACACCCAGTGCATCATAAATTTTTAGTTGACGAGACTCTGCTTTTGTGCTTTTTCTAACATGTATTGTCTCGCCATTTTTACTTCTCATTACTGCTGTTGTTCGATTTTGGCCGTCTAATTCTTTTCTCAAATCGGACCAACTTGTATGAATCCCATTTTCTTTAAGTCTAAACCTGATTGTATGAACGTGGTGATAAGCTAATAATGTGATAAAGAGATGTCCTTTTACTCTCCTCGTTATTTGATGAAACACCGGCCGTAAACCCAACTCCGATTTTAAACTTCGAAATACAGCTTCAAGATCAGTCAACATCGTATATGTACGCCAAAGAATAGTTTCATCCAGATCGTTCAAGTTTGTTCTCAAACAATAAACGCCTGGATTTGAATCTGAAGAGTCAGAATTTTTTTTTATCTTCCAGGTAATCTTTGTCGCCTTCTTTGATCCTTTATCTTTATGGATGGTAATCTCATAATTTTTAGCAGCTTTGGTATATTTTTGTTTCAGCCGTCCTACTTTTTCAACAACCTTCTCATAAATCTTTAGCCGACCTTTTTGATTTAAACCATCGTTCAATGATTTTAAGTCTGCTTCAAATCTTTCTGAAAATCGATTTTGAATGCTCTGATCCTTTTTTTCTCGCTCACTTGAATGACAATAAATTTCAGTCTCTTCTGTTTCCTTGACATATTTTTTGTACGCTTTAACAATGTAATCCTTATCTCTTTTTACTTCAACAGCTTTATCATGATCAAATTCTCTATATCTTTTCCTGCTGACAACAAGGTATCGGTAATGATTCGCCTGCAACCATTGTACATTATCGTTTGTTGCTATCCCGGCATCCATTACGACAACTGGTTTCTTTTTATCAAAAACACTCATCTGCTTATCGTCTTCTAATGAACTTTCTGATGGTTTATTCAAGCTTGAAATCATTTCTTCCAGTGTTGATGGCTCACTAACGTTTCCGGAAAATATTTTACTTCTTCTTGGAAAGCCGCTACTGTCCAAAACTAAAGCCAAAGTTACCAAGGGACAGTCTGAGCGTTTTTCTTTTGATTTTCCATGCTTGCCAAGTTCATTATACTTACAGCTTCCCTCAAAAAATGTGTTTGTCAAATCATAAAGTGTAATTATTTCTTCAAAACCAAACAAAAAACGTTCTCGGTTGTATAAATGCCTTTCAATCGCTTCTTTGTCTTTGTAAATACGGTCAGATATTTCATAGATTCGTTTTAGCGACATACTTTCATAGTCATAGCCGATTAATTCGCCTAAACCGCTTCGATTTTGCAGCCAGTAATGCGTTGATAACTCACTGCCGGGAACCGCCATTCGACCAACTATACTTCCGATTGCAGCTGCTATTTGATGATTATTATATCCAAGACCTTCAAATATTTTATCCAATTGTAATTTGAGAAATGTTTCATGTGATACATGTTCAATACTAACGCTACGCGGTCTTATAAGTTCAAGACTATCGATATCAATCAAACGGTAATCGGGGGCATCTATACTATCGTTTTTGTCTGTATTGTTGTTTTGACTCGACCGGGTTTGTATGATTTGTGCAGCATAATGCTGTGCGGCTTGCTCAATTTTTTCCGGCAATTTAAACAAACTTGATTGACCATTAATAATTCCCTCAACACGACAAGCAATATCTGGCCATTGTTCTCGTGGAAAAGGAAAATTTTTACCGAGATTTATAATAGTGCGCTGCTTCACCTTATTTCCAACTCTAACTGATTCAACAAGGCGATGAGTGAAATATGTTTCGCCATCTTTTTTGCTCTTAATTGTTGTTCGTCGGATATACATGCCATCTTGAATTACAGAAAAAACACCGATTGTCAATACTTCGGTGAATTTTATGGCACTACTTTGGCCGGTAAAATTTCAACATATTGTAATTATAAATAAAATAATTTCATATGTAGTAAAAAACGCGGTTTTTCAGCAATTTTCCGGAAAAAAGTGACAAAGATGGGTTGGGGAGTCATGCGTCTGGCTCAATTGAATATCCCTGCCGTGGCCTTGCTGGGAATCCATCTTTCTGCCGTACAAAACGATCTACTGGAAAAAGTCTCACCGGTTGTTCTGATGCTTGACGGCGATCGTGCCGGACAAGAGGCTACCGTTCGCATCCGCAGTGCCCTTGAACCCTACACCAAGGTATATACCATCACGCTGCCATCTGGTCTGGACCCTGACGATTTATCTGACGAAGCCTTGTCATCGGTCACTCGACATTTTCTCTTCTAGCCAGTCATAAATAATCCTACCTGCCGCCGCGAAGCAGTCGATGCGTTTAAACGTGTAGATCGTCCCGACAAGCATTCGATTTAATCTGTTCCGTTCCCTGAATCTTTAGGGTCGCGCTCGGAACGGAACACTCAATTAGGAAGGAGGACTCGCCGTGCCATGGATCTTGAGACAAGGGATACCTAGGGTACAGTAACGTAACACCCGCTACTTTCCAACTTTATTAAGGACGTCCCGCAATTCCCCAAAGCAGTGAATTGACTAATTTACAGGACGCTGTAGGAGCGGTCTATGACCGCGAAAAAAGAAATCAAGCTACATGCGATTGCCCTGCCTGACCCCGGTGTTGTTCTAACATCATTATTGTGTCAATCGAAGTGCCATGATAGAATGAACATCAGAAAACTAAAAAAACATATCATGAAAATTGGTAATGAGGTCAAATTAATGAACAAAATGATAAAGGCCGATATATATTTCGATGGTGATTTTTATTGTGGACGATGTGTCGATTTTGATGTGTTTACACAAGGCAAAACATTAGATGAACTTGTCAATAACCTGAAGGAGGCTATACAACTCCATTTTGAAGATGACCCAGAAAGTTCCTCAAATTATATCCCCAACCCATCTTTATTTACTATGATGGATCTGGGTGAAATACATGTCTGACAAATTGCCTGTTATTTCAGGGAAAGAGCTAATTTCTTTTTTGAAAAGTCTCGGTTATTCCGCCGTTCGCCAACGTGGCAGTCACATTCGAATGGAAAAATCGACAAAAGCTGGGACACATAAAATTACTATCCCGAACCAGCAATTGTAATTTTGAAATGGCTCTCTTTGCTACCCAAACGGAAGTTTTTTTCAATCAAAGTTCGATGCATTTATTTTCTGTATTATTTCAAAATGTTCCGAGCTGTGCGGACGGCGGTGGACCCCAAAGGTTACAATGCCAAGCCTATATATGGTGCAAAGGGCTCTAAACAAAAATAACTCGTTGAAAATATGTCAGAATTAACTGGACAGATATAAAGATATATGCGATGTTTTGGTAGATTACTATCTCAAATTTCGAGACGGAGGCTACCAATGAGCAAATACAAAATCGAAGTTATGGTTAACTTGGTTGAATGTGATGAGGAAGCGGACGATAAGCCCATTGAACTGGAAGATGGATGTTATCAATACACCATAAACGCTGATGCCGGTGAAAATATAGACGACTGCGAAATAGCAGTTTTAAATACGGCATACCCTGCAATAAGAGACGCCATAGCACGACACATGGAAAAGGTGTCTAAAAAAAAGTCCTGATTTTCAGTGGGGCTAATCAAATTGGGGTAAATGAACGCCCATATCTGGTGGATGGCGCCGTGGGGCGTTTTGCGTTTGAAACCCACTTCGCATTTGATAAAAATGGCGTTCGGTTTGACAGTAGTCAGTCTATATTTGCCCCATTAGGACCGAATCAGTTTTATTTGACCACGGGCTTTAAGGAACGGGCCATGATAATGGGTAATACGGAAGGATCCTTTCGGAAAACATCAAAATGGCTCAACTTCATACGGCACCAAATAGAAGGCGGTACGCCACATCGCACGTTGCATGATCAGACCCAGAAAGAAGGTAGGGAATTGATCGACCATTTAAAGCAAAAGGCCGATGATTTGAATCATGGCAACTTCAGCGCTGACGGATGTTGTTTCAACCCAGATATTCCCAGGGGTGGAGAACCGATATCAATTCCCATGGCTGAAGTTCAAAAGGCCCTTTCTAAAGGATCTTTCGACTATAATCCGATTGAATTGTTGAATAATCCCGTCATTTACGAAGAACCCAGTCAAACGGTCAACATAAGCATAGACGACGTAACCCCCAAAAGGCAAAAGGATACACGAGAAAGCCCACAAGTCACGGAGCATAAGCGAAAATATGTACATGATACCGTATGCCACATTGAACATGGAGGCCTAAAATACGTATTGGCCGCTGATGGCACCAAATCATGCTTGTGGTTGCTAATCGCATTTCTTTTGTCGAATTCTCTATTCGGCAAACGTCTTCAGATTTTTACCGACGGCCATAAGGCGCTAAATGATGCCATCGTCAAGCAATTTGGGTGGCACAAGAATATGCAAATTGTTCTTGATTGGTTTCATCTATGCAAGAAGTTCAAAGAAGAATTGAGCATGGGGATGAAAGGCAGAAAGCTCAGAAATGAAACGCTTCGCGCGGTTATGCCGTTATTATGGCACGGTCTTACAAACAAAGCCATCTCATATCTTGAAAACATCCCGGCATCCGAAATTAAGGATGATAATCATATTCAAAAGCTCATTGACTATTTGGGCCGGAATATATCCTCCATTCCCAACTATGATATGCGCAAACGGCTAAATCTTCGGAACTCGAGTAATGTGGGTGAAAAGATGAACGACCTCGTTGTTTCAAATCGCCAAAAGAAGAATGGAATGAGTTGGGCGAAGAAAGGATCCCTCAATCTGGCTATCATCACAACTTTGAAAATTAACGATGAATATCACAATTGGTTCAGAAATAAGGAAGTAAAATTTAGCTTAGCGGCTTGACCATTTAAGATATCGTCCGCACAGCTCGAAAGATTTCTGATCTCCTCGATCACTTCCGGTGTTTTTTTTCCACAGGTTTTCTACCGGCCCCTTTCTTGCGGGTGCGATCGACAACAATGTCTTGGTCAATGAGTTCCCGGCGGCCCTTGGCAACGGTTTGAGGATGCAGCCCCAGCAGATCCGCAATGCGCAGATCACCTCCATGACCCAGTTTTAACGATTCAAGTCCGGCGATTCACTACCGTACACTTTTAAAAAGCTTATAACTATATGATATAGTAGAGTATAATAACTCTGGACATTCCACCAGTCATTTTATATATTAGGCTTCCACGATTATCTCTTATAATATGGAGGCCTTATGAATGACTGCAAATCGATTTATAGAAAAGTCAACGATTTTGTCAAACTTTTCTACCCGGTGGAACTCAAAGGAAATCTCCTGAGAAACATGAACACGCTAGCAACAATGATCACGGGCATCATTATCGGCAAAGAAACCCAGTTACCAAAGATCGCACTCAATGTACCCGAAAATATTAAAGTGCCCAGCACCGAAAAACGCATCAAGCGCCTGCTCATCAACGAAAAGGTTACCGAGCAAACCTACTTTCTACCCTTCATACAAAACGTATTGGCCCACCTTGGTCTTGAAGAAATCGTCCTGGCCATTGACGGCAGTCTGGTTGGACGCGGGTGTATTTGTTTGATGATCAGTTTGATTTACAATGGCCGCGCGTTGCCACTAGCCTTCAAAATCGTTGAGGGTAAAAAAGGCCATCTGCCTGAAGACATGCATGTTGAGGTGGTAAAGAAACTGCATCCATTGATCCCCGAATCCACTCGTCAGGTAATCTTTCTGGGAGATGGTGAGTTTGACGGCACAACGCTTCAGCAAACACTGGCCAAGTTTGGGTGGAAATATGTTTGCCGCACGGCATATAATATTACCATCTACGCCGATAATGAATCTTTTCAGATCGACATCCTTGCCACTATACTGCCCAAGGGCCATTGCAAAGGGATGAAAAACTGCCAGTTCACCAACAAAAAATATGGCCCGGTAACTGCGGTGGCCTGGTGGGGGAGCGATCACAATGAGCCCATATTCCTGGTAACCAATTTTAAATCGGCTGAAAAAGCATGCGACTACTATGCGAAGCGCTTTACGATTGAAACGTTTTTCAGTGATCAAAAAAGCCGAGGGTTCAATATCGCCAAGAGCCATCTTTCTTGTCCCAAGCGGTTAACCCGACTGATGATGGCCAGTTGCCTGGCATACTTATGGGTCATTTTTTTTTGGGATTCTCGCTTTTTCGACTGGCTTGTACAAACAGATCCATCGTTCGGATCGATGTGACCTCAGCCTGTTTCAGCTTGGCCTCAGGATGATAACCTATCTCGCGGTGCGAGGTTTGCCGTTCTCACTTCATAACGGACCAATACCTGATGACTTGCAGACATTTCACCAGAGGGATAAACGAGACCTGCAAAATTTTTCTCATTAGATCAAGGTGTTGTAAAATGTGTACGGTAGTGAATCCGGCGAAAAGTCGCCGCTGCTGTTCATCAAGAATGCTGACGAATAAGATAATCGCTGCTTTGACTTCGTCCGAAAAGTCTTCGGTATCCGAAAGCTTGACCCGACGAGCCAGCAATTGTTGCCTGCGCATAGAAGCATCGGCTGCGCAGTACAGGTAAACGCCGGAGACTTTTTTCCTATCGATTTTGCCTTTTTTTATCAGACGTAAAAGCGATTCCTTAACACTAACGGCCAACAGCGCTTCAAGTTCTTTGGCAAAAAAACCTGCTTCCGATCCTGCTATCAAGTGCTCAAGAGTTGAAAGCAGGTTGCCATGCTGTGAAAAGCATACAGACAAGTGACACCATAGGCCGTTGTCGTCGAACTTGGCGACTTTATCCAGGGTGTAGTATCTGCCCCCATGTGAGTAACTTGATCGATACGACAATTGTTTAAGTTTTCTAAAAGCCGTCATATCGACATCGGTGCCGAGCACTGTCTTAATCTCTTTTAACGTGCTGATTTTTTGACGTATTAAAAACTGCTCCAGGTCTTTTGATTGATATTTTTGAATGTTCATAATGTTATAGTGTCAACTTTAAATTGTTATATAGTTGACACTATAACATTTAAACCGCAGAGCGTCAAACAATCAAAGTCCTGTAACGCACCATATTTTAATAGTTTATTGTCGCAAACAATATTTTTAATAGATATTTGGATAAATTTAAAATGTTAGCATATCACCTTAATAGACGAAGTTATTTATAGGCTGTTCCTTAACAAATCATGCGGCAAAGCTATTTCAATTTTTCTTAGGTGTCAATCATTTTGTAATAAGTACCTGTCCCTTTATCTCTTCTAAACATCCATGAGATCGCAGCCCCAGATTTTTTACCGAGAAAGGCCCTTTCGAATTTCGCCCAGCATACGGTACGCGTTACAAAAATTGCCATTATACAGAAAGCCAGCCACGACTTTTGGATTTTCGAAATTTTCGCCTTAGCGTCGTATTTTTTTATCACCCCATCAAGCTCTTCGATGTAAATGATTACAAAAGGCAAAGGATCGGATATGAACATAAGGTCCCTTTTTGCTTTATGGTCGATATGACTCATGGCAAAGTAAGGTTTTCCGATCTTTATTTGACAGGCTTGCGAGCCTTTGTCCAGTGATATTTGTGACTTATCATGAAATTTTTGATGGTCTATGGGATTTATTTGCTGTAAGTTTCGCATTGGGGGCGGCCAGCTTTTAGAGCGGTGAAGGTTCTCGTAGGGACGAGACTGGAGCTTTATCTGCTGACTCGCCCCCTCTCCTTCAAAATATTAACCAGAAAAAACTTGATCATCGAGTATTAGTGTGTATATTAACGTGTATATAACCACACACTTTTCAGAGGGCTATATGAACACACAGAAGGTTCGACTGAACATCACATTGCCAAAAGACCTGGTCAACATGGTAGATCGAATGACCGGCACAAAAAAACGTAGCATGTTTATTGCCGAAGCCATCGAGCTTAAAGTGAAACAGACCCAAAAAAAGATTCTGGAAAAACAACTGGCAGAAGGTTACCAGGCCTGCCAAAAGGAAAGCATTGATATTTCATCGGAATTTGAAGTCGCGGACTTGGAAGGCTGGGATGAATATTAAACGGGGAGAAATTCATTTGGCCGCTCTGGACCCGACTATTGGTCGGGAAATTGCTAAAACAAGGCCCGTCGTGATCGTTTCAAATGATGTTAACAATCAATATTCCGGGACAATTACTGTTCTCCCGATCACTTCAAAAAATTTAAAAAAAATCTATCCATTCGAGGCGATTCTCTCCAAGGGTTCCGGAAATCTTCCCAAAAACTCAAAGGTAAAAGCAGATCAGATACGCACCCTCGACAAACATAGGATTATAAAACGCATTGGCCGGTTAAGCGATGGAGACATGGTCGGTGTCGATACTGCCCTAAAAATACATCTTGGAATTTAATTCGATATGATTTAAGAGTGTTATTTTACGATGTCAGCCAAGAACCATCAGCTTGATAGTCTGTGCTTGCCCCCGTGGATCTGCCTGTCCTGTTAAAATCTGAATGACACCACCCTTAACGCCCCCATCCGTGTCCCATTAAAAAGTCTCCATCCGGCGGCTGCGATGAACTATCCGTGACCGTCCATATGTGTCCGCAGCTAAATAATTTCTGAGAGCCGCTTCAAAGAAAACACCCCATCCAACCCCTTCACCGACTTGGGTTTCTTCTCATGCTTGGATTGGAAAAGATGTTTAAATTGCTGGTAGGTACCAGACACGAATTCCCGCGATCCAATAATCCCGGAATCCGTGAAATACCGCGTCCGGTATAAAAACCGTTCCTTACGACCAATCTCGAAGTTCCGTTCTCGTTCTTCGGTTACGATTTTTTCCGGTATCGTCTTGGTATAGGGCTTGTCCGCTTGCGGGATCGCTCCGGTTTCATACACATATTGCCGGTAAAGCCGCACCCTCTCTTTTTCACCGTTAACACTGAATTGCTTCAAGCCGAAATCGGTGGACAGGAAATTTTCTTTGTTGTTCGTCTGAATATGGTATCCGAGCGAATTCCAACGGTAATCCTCCGGACGTTCCACGATACCGGCCCGTACCGGATTGAGGTCAATGTAGGCCAGACAATTGATGAGTGTCTCGCCCTCCTCTACAATCACGCTTTTGAACCGATCGCCCCAAAAGTAGCCTCGGCGGCCATGGCGTTTATTGTAAAACCGGGTGAAATTGACTTTGATTTCGCGCATGAATTCGGAAAGACTGGCAAGCTTTTGACGAACAAACGGCAACCGTCCTTCCCAGGCCACAGCCCTCTTTTCACCATAAAATTGAACTAACCGTTCTTTCACCGCCTCATCTGTGAATTCGTGCTCAGGAAGCATCTTAACCAGCAGGTGGAAATGATTATCCATCAGGGTGAACCCAAAGACTTCAGTGAAAAACAAACTGCTCATCCGTTTGATCAGACCCAGCAGATAATCTTTCTCGAAAGCCTCCAGCGGAAATCCATCCAGCGCAGTTCTGGACATTACATGATAAACTGCTGTCTGATTTTGCACAATCATTCGGGATACACGCGGCATGAGGACCTCTCCTTCCATCCCAACCAATCAAACCAATGAAACAAATAAAATTAACATAACAGATAGTTATTTATTTCTATTTTCAAGCCATTTTTTCAAAGAAGCCTGGCTTTCTCCGGATGGTTTGCCGGTCAATATACTTTCAACACTAATGTCTTCATCAACGTTTTCCCAGTGAATGCCATGCCCTTTTCCAATTAGGCGCCAATTCGCCCGTTCCTCCTTGCTTGCGTGCAGCAATCTCGGATACCATGCAATCGGCACTGATACTGTTCGACCGTCCTCCAGTTCGACAGTAAGCGTATCTTCGTCAATAAACACACTTACAGCATGGGGAACATCCTTTTTAACTGCCAAAGTAGCCATTCCAAGCCTCCATCAATTCAATTTGGTGCTCTCTTATGATGTTCAAAATACGACCCATTTCGGATCGATTGAATCCTCCACTATTTTCAAGTCTGATTGGGTCAAGCCAGATTTTGGCAATATTATCCTCTGCTTCGATGTGTACATGCATAGGCTCAACACGGTCACCGGAATAAAAGAAAAAACGATATGGTCCATATCTGAATATTGTTGGCATTCCAAGCCCTTGTATAAAAATCTACATTCCCCATCGTACTCCGAACCGCCTTACTTGACTTTCATAGGTTACCATATTCACAATTTTTAAGCATAATTTTCAGCTCGGTATCCGAGAGATACTTGTTACGTTTGTTGATGTCAAGTATAAAGTACCTGTCCCTATTTACTCCGTAAGCGTATCTTCGTCAATAAACACACTTACAGCATGTGGAACATCCATTTTAACTGCCAAAGTAGCCATTCCAGGCCTCCATCAATTCAATTTGGCGTTCTTTTACGATTTTCAAAATACGACCGATTTCGTATCGGATGAACCCGCCACTATTTTCAAGTCTGATTGGGTCAAGCCAGACTTTTGCAATATTATCATCCGCTTCGACATGTACATGTACATGCATAGGCTCAACACGGTCACCGGAATAAAAGAAAAAACGATATGGTCCATATCTGAATATTGTTGGCATTCCAAGCCCTTGTATAAAACTCTACATTCCCCATCGTACTCCGAACCGCCTTACTTGACTTTCATAGGTTACCATATTCGCAATTTATAATCATAATTTTCAGTCTTGGTATCCAGAGATACTTGTTACGTTTGTTGATGTCAAGTATAAAGTACCTGTCCCTATTTTTTTCCTACAACGACACTTATGTGTATTTGAAAATTTCACGCAAGCGCCTTTTTCGATGTGACAAATAAGCGCGATGGTTACGGGTTTGGATCCAAATGATCTTTTCAAGCAGGTTTTCAAGGGTGCGCGGCTTCATCGGTAAAATAACTTCAATAAGAGTTCTAAGCTGCGATAGCGTAATAGACGGTGCTTTTTTTTCCCATCCTGATTTTCAGGTGCCAGAGGAAAAAATGGGCCATCATGCACGTGAGTATATGGTGGTGCCATCCTGGAAATTTGCGTACCTCGTAGTGGTCCATACCCAGTTCGGTTTTGGTTTCTTCGAAACACTGTTCAATCGCCCAGCGTAAACCACTGAGCCAAACGAGCGTTTTTAGCCTCGTGCTTGACGAGGCGTTGCTAATGAAAAAGCTGTATTGCGGATCATCGCCCAAGGTTCTACGGATCAGCAGCCAGACTGTTTTCTGCGGTAGTCCGTCATATGACAGGATCACCCGACGGCGAGTAAACTCATAGACAATAGGCCCTTTGGTTCCTTCGGACACCTGTCGGCGATACCAGAAATAATCGTTTATATTTTTGGCCAGAGCCTCCACGGTCAGCGGCTTGCTGTCCTGGTCGACTAAAATGGTTTTGGTTCGGGTTTTGCCACCCCATTGATACGATTTGCTCATGGTCATCGGCCGTTTAAGCCAGCATCGCAAGTCTTTAGAAACGGAAACGAAATAGGTTTTGTCCGGCATCGATTCGACCGCTGCAATAAACTCCGGACTTTCTCCGTATATCGAGTCGGCCAACACATACTTGAACGGCAGTATGTTTTCTTTGCCGAGCTCGGTGAGCATTTCATCGGCCAGCTGGGGTTTGGTTTTAAAAACGGTGTCTTCCGGCAGTTTGCACTTTTTTCGACGGGTAGAGTAATCGTCGGCGAACCATTTCTCGGGAATGAACAGTCGCTTATCGACCAGTGCGTAACCATATTCGGAAACGTAACCTGTGAAAACACCAACCTGGCAGTTGTCGACCTTTCCTATGGTCCCGCAGTATTGTTTGGCGACGCCGATCGAGTCCTTGCCCTTTTTAAGAAAGCCGCTTTCATCGAAGATCATGGCCCCGTCTGAGCTGCCGAGATCGTCGTTGACAAAACTACGATACTTAGTCGTCATTTTCTTTTCGGCCCATGGCGCATCGCTTACAAAACGTTGTAATGCTCTGACATTACCGTCTTCAATGGATAGCGCTATAGGCTCGATGGATTTACGCTCCAGTGGACTGAATTGTCCAGCCATGTAATTAAAAAAGTGATCCCTGGATTCACTACGCTGGAAACAATCTTCGAATTGCTCGTGAAATCCTTTGAGTTCATTATTAAAATCATTAACGTCGCCTCTGCCGAGGTCGAACTTTGGAACCGGATAAAGATATTCGTCGCATCGCATGACTGGTAACATGGCCTGTCTCCTTTTTTATGGTTATTTCGTAGTATGACAGGCCTTGAGCATAATTTCAATCTATTGTTTTACTAAGTATCGTTGTAGGGTTAATTATAAATGAAGGTTTCAAATCTGATCATAATTCAAAATTTAAAACTAAAAATTCAAAATTATTGTTGTTGTGTCCGTCTGTGTTGGTCCATGGCTAAATTATTTCTGAAAGTCGCTTCAACGAAAAAACGCCATCCAACCCCTTCACGAACTTGGGCTTCTTCTCATGTTTGGATTGAAAGAGGTGCTTGAATTGCTGGTAAGTATTCGAAACATATTCCTTTGACCCAATGATCCCGGAATCCGTAAAATACCGCGTCCGGTATAAAAATCGGTCCGTACGACTGATCTCGAAGTCCCTTTTTTGCTCTCTGGTTACCACTTTTTCCGGTATTGTCTTCGTACAGGGCTTGCCATCGGTTGGTATCGCTCCAGTCTCATATACATATTCCCGGTAAAGCCGCACCCGCTCCTTCTCGCTTTTCACATTGAACGGCTTCAACCCGAAATCAGTCGACAAAAACCCATCCTTGTTACTGGTCTGGATATGATACCCGAGAGAATTCCAGCGATAATCCTCCGGACGTTCCACGATGCCGGCCCGTACCGGGTTGAGGTCAATGTAAGCCAGGCAATTGATGAGTGTCTCTCCCTCCTCCACAATCACACTTTTGAACCGGTCGCCCCAGAAATACCCCCGACGGCCGTGGCGCTTGTTATAAAAACGGGTAAAGTTGACTTTGATTTCGCGCATGAATTCGGAAAGGCTGGCAAGTTTTTGCCGGACAGACGGCAATTGTCCTTCCCAGGCCAAGGCCCTCTTTTCACCGTAATACCGTTCCAACCGTTCTTTCACAGCTTCGTCAGTAAATTCATGCTCAGGAAGCATCTTGACCAATAGGTGAAAATGATTGCCCATCAGCGCAAAACCATAGGCCTCGGTGAAAAACAGGCCCGCCATCCGCTTGATTAATTCAAGTAGATAATCCTTTTCAAACGCCTCCAATGGAAATCCATCCAGCGCTGTTCTGGACATCACATGATAAACCGCTGTCTGATCCTGTATAATCATCCGGGATACGCGTGGCATGCTTCCCTCCCATTCACTACCAACCAATCAAACTAATAGAACCAACTAAACTAAACAACAATGGCGATCAGCCATAAAAAATTATCTTGTCGGTGTTGTCTGGGGCAAAGCAAATATTTTCTTATTTACCAATGATTTGTCTTAATAACGGAAAGATAGGCGGCAGGTTATTTTTAATTGTTTCCCAGACAACATGCCGGTCTACTCCAAAATATTCATGGACCAAAATATTGCGCATGTCTCGCATGTCACGCCATGGGATATCTGTATGTTCTTCTATGAAATCATTCGGAAGATGTGCGGCAGCTTCTCCGATCGTAATGAAGTTTTTTATTACGGCATCAAAAGTTTTGCGATCCCGAACAAACTGATCGTAACTCATGCCTTTTGTATACTCAAAGACGTTATCAATTGCTTCGATAATATCGTAAACACGGAATTCCCTCGATCTATGCGGCACGAATAGCCCCTTTTAATATATCCGTTTTCATATTTTTATGAAGAGATTCTGGGGTGGCCAGATCGACATCGCAACCTAACACCTGGCTGAGTTCACGTCGTAAACGGATGAATTCGAACATTCCGATTCGGGCTGTTGGCTCAAATTCAACCAACAAATCAACATCACTGTCAGAAGTCCCCTCGTCTCGAGCAAACGAACCGAAAAGACTAATTGATTTGACATGATAATTTTTTAGAAGATGTCGCTGTTGTGATAGCTTCATCAGAACGAGATCCTTGTTCATCGGAAGAGGTCCCTTCATCCTTTTTTCTGAAGATTTATCACAGCAATCTCAAAGGAGCAAGAAAACGTGTTCCTGTCCTGTCAACGACAACCCACGATAACGGTGGTTTGTATTTCCGACCAATGACCCGAAATACAAAAGCATGCCACGCGAATCTCTACACACCTGAACTGAATCTCGATTCTGGCAGCGCTCCCTATGATAACTGCTAATTTCTCCTCTATTCCATTCATCTATATCGTATCCGTATTGAAGTCAAGTATAAAGTACCTGTCCCTTTTACTGTTGACTGACTACCGCATTTTCGAAACCGACCGGTTTCAAAAGGATCTGATACTTATCGCAAAATCAGGTGAATCAAAATTATATGAAAAACTAAAAGCTTATGTCTACCCTCAGCTAAAAAAGCATCCCCATTTCGGCACCAATATAAAAAAACTCAAAAACTATACGCCTCCAACGTGGCGCTATCGTATAGGCTCCTGGCGGTTTTTCTATGAAATTGACGAACAGGAAAATATTATTTTCATGATTGGTGCTCATCATCGCAGCCGAGCATATCGATAAGGCAATTTTGTCATGAATGAAGACCTGACCCCCGCTACTTTCTTTAGTTTCTTAAGGACGTCCCGCAATTCCCCCTTGCATCCTTCCCCCCCTTTGGGGGGGATAAAAGGGGGGGCATGTGCTATTGATCCGGTGCACATTTATTTTTTCAAATAAAAACGGAGAATAGCCATGCCCCACCCAGTATTGACGATTCTATTGGTTTTGAACAAAATTGCCAAGGAAAATCAGACCGGACCGATCGCCTGCCATTGGTGCAACAACCAGGTCAATATTATCAAATACGGCACCTACGAGCGCTATGGCTTTTCCGGCCAGCCGAGCATATCGATAAGGCAATTTTGTCATGAATGAAGACCTGACCCCAGCTACTTTCCAACTTTATTTAGTTTCTTAAGGACGTCCCGCAATTCCCCCCACGGCCAGGCAAGGGACAGCCTGCGGCTGAAAAAATCGTTGTAAATCGTTGGATTTTTTTAATTCCTTGCTGCCAATCACCCATCTACTAATTTCTTAAACCGCTCTTTTGGGCCCCCAAAACATCGGTTTAAGACCAAAAAACAGCCTATTTTTAGGCCTAAACCCGCACCAATTAAGCATCCAGCTTGGTCCGACCCCCGGTCGAACAGCATTTCTTGAGCCCCAAGTTTTAGGGATTCCAAGAGTTCCGATTTAGTTCTTTCCTGTGCATTTACGCCTGGAAGATCAATGAGCCAGCCAATCCACCAACCCTCTTTTTTTTTTACAACTGCTCGATATTTCATCGATACTACCTCACAAATGGTATGCCAAGGTCTTTACAAATCTTACGCGCCAATTCATCAACGATTTCATTATGCCTGGGAATTTGAGTCTTGAACCAATACTGTTCGGCACATTCATTGATAAGAGTATTGAGCAATAACTTTGGCGATATTCACATCAAATATTTCTAACAAATTATTTTTTACTGCTAATAACCAGTGAAGACCAATTTTATAAAACTGTTTTAATTTTTCTCCAAGAAGAGTTACTAACCCGCAAACATATGGTCTTTTTGCATTTGAATTGGAGCATGAAGATGAAGTTAGCAAGGTTTCGTTCTTATTATTTTCTTCAGATTCATGCTCATCTTTTTCATTTTCTCTGCTTATTATTTCCGTATCTTGTTTGAATGATAATAACAATAGATAAGCAATCATATACAAGTAGAATTGTATCTGTACGCCATGAGGAGATTGGCTCATTAAGTGAATTCCCTTGAAGGTTCTTTTTATGAAGCGAAAAAAAAGTTCCACTTGCCACCTGTAAGCGTAAAGCATTATAATTTCGTAAGTTGTCAAATCATTTCTGTTTGTGATCAAAATGTAGTTTTCGCCCATAGCCGTAAAGCTAACAATACGATAACTTGCTTTGTTTTCATCGCTATTGAATATTATATTTGAATCTGTGATGTCACTGAAAAATTTCAAGAATGTATCCGGTACGGTGGCAGTGAGACACTCTTTTACAGTGTACGTCATATTCGACTTTCCGCGAATAATAAAAAATGCATTGCTGTCGGATATCTGCTTGAACAGATTGAAAGCGATATAGCCTCGATCACAGACATATGTAATGCCTTCGCGAAGAATTTGCTTAACAAATTCTTTTTCGGAAAAGTTACCTTCCGTACTGATAAATTCGGTTGGAATCATTCGGTTGAGTTCAAAAGATAAATGCATTTTGATCGCATTAGCGGTTTTCTTGTAACAAGCCCATGCCATATTGGAAATGGCCGGAAAAAGCGAACCATCTACAATTAGCATTTTTCCAAGATGACTGATTTCCGGAATTTTATGCAAATCCAATTCTTTTACCAACTGATGGAATATATCTTTAAATATTTCTGGGGGATAACGATTAAACGCTTCATTATACATAGACTTCGATGCGACGACCAATCCTAATGCCTTAGCAGTTGGTGATGTTTTGATCTCAGTGACGATTTGTCCAACGCTTTTAATTCTGGTTATTATTCCAAAAAGCAAATTTGTGGTGAACGATGATAATGAAAGCTTGTAAGTGTCCAAATCATTATGGAGACTATTTTGATTAACCTCAATCAATGGTAGCACCGGTGATAGAATTGTTTGAAAAACATTTTTGTCGATGTGTTCGCTCATGGAGACCTCCTGATTAATTAATTGTACCCACCATGATTAAAACACAAAGCGATCTTTTTGTCCAGTGCTATTTTTTATTTTAATAACAGGATGTTATGGCAATATATATGCCGAACAGTATTGGTCTTGAACATACCTTTTTGATAAATTGTATGGCGGCTCCCTTCACGTAAAAGAGAGGCACCATTTTTTTTGAGGTGCTTTATTAATTGGTGTCTCTTCATCCTATATCATAGGCTGTCACATAAAAAGTCCGGTAATGTTTTGAGTGAATGATCTTCAACTCTCCCATGTTTTGCACAGGAATGAACATAGCCGGCGCATTCCTGTCCTCTGATGGTTCTTTTTCAAAAAGATTAATCACAAATAATGGAATATGTAAAGAATGAAGACCTGCCCCTGTTGCTTGAAATTTGTCCGTGTTCGTCTGTGTGTGTCCGTGGCTAATCCGCAAAGGGTCGCTCCGTCAGACCCACCGAAGGGGCATTTGAACTGAGGGAAGAACAATCCGCCTATAATTCGATTTTTGGCCTTAAAAATCGCGATATAGACCCTAAATAAGGCATCATTTTAAACTTTTCCGATTTAATTCCAGTTATTTGACTTGGCCCGTCCCCAATTTCACGCTAAAATCAAAAGAAAAACGCTCAGACTGTCCCTTGGTAACTTTGGCTTTAGTTTTGGACAGTAGCGGCTTTCCAAGAAGAAGTAAAATATTTTCCGGAAACGTTAGTGAGCCATCAACACTGGAAGAAATGATTTCAAGTTTGAATAAACCATCAGAAAGTTCATTAGAAGACGATAAGCAGATGAGTGTTTTTGATAAAAAGAAACCAGTCGTCGTAATGGATGCCGGGATAGCAACAAACGATAATGTACAATGGTTGCAGGCGAATCATTACCGATACCTTGTTGTCAGCAGGAAAAGACATAGAGAATTTAATCATGATAAAGCTGTTGAAGTAAAAAGAGATAAGGATTACATTGTTAAAGCGTACAAAAAATATGTCAAGGAAACAGAAGAGACTGAAATTTATTGTCATTCAAGTGAGCGAGCAAAAAAGGATCAGAGCATTTAAAATCGATTTTCAGAAAGATTTGAAGCAGACTTAAAATCATTGAACGATGGTTTAAATCAAAAAGGTCGGCTAAAGATTTATGAGAAGGTTGTTGAAAAAGTAGGACGGCTGAAACAAAAATATACCAAAGCTGCTAAAAATTATGAGATTACCATCCATAAAGATAAAGGATCAAAGAAGGCGACAAAGATTACCTGGAAGATAAAAAAAAATTCTGATTCTTCAGATTCAAATCCAGGCGTTTATTGTTTGAGAACAAACTTGAACGATCTGGATGAAACTATTCTTTGGCGTACATATACGATGTTGACTGATCTTGAAGCTGTATTTCGAAGTTTAAAATCGGAGTTGGGTTTACGGCCGGTGTTTCATCAAATAACGAGGAGAGTAAAAGGACATCTCTTTATCACATTATTAGCTTATCACCACGTTCATACAATCAGGTTTAGACTTAAAGAAAATGGGATTCATACAAGTTGGTCCGATTTGAGAAAAGAATTAGACGGCCAAAATCGAACAACAGCAGTAATGAGAAGTAAAAATGGCGAGATAATACATGTTAGAAAAAGCACAAAAGCAGAGTCTCGTCAGCTAAAAATTTATGATGCACTGGGTGTACCTCATAGTCCAGGAAAAGTGGTGAAATATGAGGTATAAAAAATAAGTAGTGCCATAAACGCCTTAGCGTATGACTCAACTATTAGAAATTACAGTAAATATTAAATTCAAGCGGAAAAGATGGGTTAAGGACGTCCCGCAATTCCCGCTTTTCTCGCATTTCCAGCTATGCCCTATGAGCAATCAGCTTTTTTTCTTGAATCCTGGAATCCTTGAACCCGTTTCCATCACCTACCACCCTTTATCCCTTCCCATACACCCAGTATATTTCCGAATACAAAATTCAACTTAATTTTGGCGAAGCCAACCGTCCCTTATCTTCTTTGCGATCTCTGCGGCTTTGCGTGAGGCAATTGGTTTCTGATCTTGTCAAGAATGAAGACCTGACCCCCGCTACTTTCTTTAGTTTCTTAAGGACGTCCCGCAATTGCTTCGGCCAGGCAAGGGACAGCCTGCGGCTGAAAAAATCGTTGTAAATCGTTGGATTTTT
This sequence comes from Desulfosarcina ovata subsp. ovata, assembly GCF_009689005.1. Taxonomy (NCBI): domain Bacteria; kingdom Pseudomonadati; phylum Thermodesulfobacteriota; class Desulfobacteria; order Desulfobacterales; family Desulfosarcinaceae; genus Desulfosarcina; species Desulfosarcina ovata. The sequence goes on from NZ_AP021879.1 coordinate 1,872,787, forward strand.
TTAATTCCTTGCTGCCAATCACCCATCTGCTAATTTCTTAAACCGCTCTTTTGGGCCCCCAAAACATCGGTTTAAGACCAAAAAACAGCCTATTTTTAGGCCTAAACCCGCACCAATTAAGCATCCAGCTTGGCGACCCCGGTCGCTACAACCCCGGTCGCTACAGATATTTATTGTCTTTTCAGTATGTTTGCTTGGTGCGACCCCACAAAAAATTGGGATCGTCTATGGCCTGGGCAAAGCGTTTGATGTCTTTTTCGGTTACATCATAACTACGAACTGTTTGAATACCGATCCGTCCAATTGCAGCTGATGGGATTTTATTCATTCAATCTGCCTTTCAAAGTGCTATTTGCTCCAAATCCAAGTCTTAGTTTTGGACATTATCTCGGACCTAAATTACTATCCTGAACCAAATTTGCACACAGGAGTGAAAAAAGTTGTACCATTCAGGGGCAAGTGGTGTATTGAAAAGGCTGTCAATCCAAAAAAAATCTGCGAGCGCAGGGTTAGCTCGGTCTCTCCGCCAATTGGCGATACAATTCATAATATTGTTGAGCCATATGCTCAGCAGAAAACCGTTGTTCGACCTTTTTTCTTGCCGCCAGTCCCATTTTCATACGCAGTTCAAAATTTTGCAGCAACAATATTTTTTCTGCAAAATCCTCCGGCTTCCGGGTTGGGATCAGAAAGCCGTCAATGCCATCATCAATAATTTCGACGATTCCACCAACTTTGGGAGCCACAACAGGCAAACCATGGGACATGGCCTCCAATATGCTCATGGGGATACCTTCGTGTACGGATGTGTTGATATAAATATCCAAACCTCTATAGAACGGCGCCATATCATGTTGATGACCGCGTAGATGGAATGCACCATCAAGTGAGTATTTTGAAATTTGAGTTTCCAATTTGGGTCGTTCAGGGCCGTCTCCTGCGATTTCAAAGCGAATATTTTTATCGCGATTTGTAACGCACTTGGCGATCTCAACTAATAAAGTATAATCTTTGACAGGAAAAAATCGCCCGGCCGATCCTGCCACAGAATATTGTCGAGTCGTTGGCAATTGATATGGCGGCAACTTTATACCGTTATGCAGGATACAGACGTTTTTCGGGTTAGCCCTGCAATCATTGATAAAAAAGCCACTGATGTTTTTAGAAACCCCCACCAGAGAATTAAATTGATGCCCAAGGAGATATTGATTTATTCTGGATTTAATCCGCGCCCCGATTCCCTGACGCACTGTGGATTCGGACATGCCATGTTGAGTCGTTATCAAGACAGCTTTATTCCCAACTCCTCCAGCTAAAAATGCAAGAAGATTTTCTTTATAGCGATGTGCATGAATGATATCAGGTGCATTTGATTTTATTAGGTTACGTGTTTTCCAGAAAAGTGGAATAAAAGTATGTTTGCTTTCATCAATAATATCAACATGGACACCCAAAGAACGAATTTCTGCTGCGAGCCGATTCTCATTGAGTAGCAATACCGAAAGCTCCACATCACGATAGCGTCGTAACTGCCCAATAAGTTGCCAAATCATTACCTCGGCGCCAGCCCATAGGTCTCCCGAGGCTATTGTCGTGACTTTCAGCATATTAATTTTTTCAAGCAACTGCAGTATAAAGTTTTCAACATCATATCGCGCACTTAAAAAATACCTGCAATGCGGCAACCAAACATAGCCGGCGTTGAAGTTATGTCCTGGTGTATGCCGATACGTTTCAATTTAAAGCAATTCGAACCAATTCGATTCCAGCCTTTTTCTGTTGTAACTGCCAAGTGATATCCTGCCTTTTTTACCATTTGCAATATTTGCTCATCGTAATTTCCATTGGGATAACAAAATGGTATAAAAGATTCATCCACAACCTTTTTTTCAAGCAATATTCTCTTTGATTCGGTTAACTCCATTTCAATTTCATTTTGGCTGCAGTTGGTAAGAATAGGGTGTTTGTGCGTGTGTGACCCTATGGTAATTAATCCTGAGTTTTTCATTTCTTCTATTTGTTCCCAATTCACAAACGGCATACCTGATGGTGAAGAAGAAATACCAAACCTTAAAGAAATTTCTTTAATGGTAGATTCAATTTTTTCAATTGACTCAATTTTAAGTCGCTCAATGCTCTTTTCGATGCGATTTGAAATAGCTCCATCTATCGAAAGGATTTCATTTACCAAGTTATTTATTGGGATAGCCTTTTTCTCATTAATTTTATAATCCTCTACCTGACAAAGAAGAAAAGATAGCCGATCAGTCCAAAACCATTTTTTTTTGCCAATGAATGCGGTCGGAACAAAGAGAGTAGCGGGGATATTATGTTCTTTTAAAATAGGAAAGGCATTATGGTAGAAGTCAATCCAACCATCGTCAAATGTTAAGCAACAACAGGGTTGAGGATTATAAACAGAAGCTTTTTGATTATAGCTTTGATAAGAAAGAAGAGTTCTTAAAGGCTTTATACTACAAATCTCTTTAATAGTTCTTAAATTTTCTTCAAAAGTTTGGGGGGTTACATACATGCCACTCTGCAAGTATGCCCCGACCTCTTCCTTTTTTATAATTCGATGGTACATTAAAATAATCGATCCATTATTTTTTAATGTGGCACACTTTCTTTGCCAATATTTTAGAGCATTTAAAATGTTGACTGTAGAATTTTTTGAAATTGATTTTAATTTGGATGTAAAATTCATTAAAACATAATCCATAACAACGTAATTTTAGCAATAAGGTTGAGTTGCCTAAAAGTATAGCGACTCTGTATACAAAATTATCTTTAGCAAATTTTCATCTATTACCGACAACCTGCTTAGCGGGTGGTTTGATGAAGCCCCATCCGAGGAGGGCGATGTTGTTGGGAAAGCCCTTTTTGGTTGCTTGGGCATAGCCCAAGGCTTAATTTACTGCAACTATGCCAAATAGTACCTGGTCATTGGTTTTGTATATAATTTTCTTAGGGTTACGAAGCTAAATGGAGCTCAAATTGCCTCATTAATTGAATTCTTCCTATTTTGCATACCTTAAAGGTGGGGTTCATGCTTCTAAGGAGGCATTTCTTCAACTTTGCAAACCGCATTGCAATGTTTAGGCATTTATCATTGCCAAAGCATATGGGATAAGTTAGTTGGCATTCATTATGCATACTTGGTATTTCAAAAAGGATATTGAGCTATTTAAAACATTCACTTATAGCCTATGTCTTTTTTGTGGAGGATGCGATATTTAAAAGAAATTTTAATTTACGGCATATATTTTGCTTATCCCTATTAAGAACACAATGCATCTCCAATCTAAACACCAGCAAAAGGAGTTTATAGTGGCAAAAATATTTAAAATTTTTCTCGCAACCTGCATTTTCTGCCTATTCACGGGGCTGGCATTTGGCAAAACACTTTTTTCGGATAGCCTGAATTGGTCAGGAAGCGATTTTAATGGTTCTGGTGGATGGCAATACGTTAACTTTGAAAAACTTTCAACGGGTGGTGTAAACAATAGCGGCTGTATGCGCGACTATGGCACGGGAGGAAAAGCGTATATAGACATTGAAGGTTTAGGCAATTATTTAGAACTTTATATTCGATTCTACGCAAAAGTTGAGAAAAGCACAGCTGGACAGAAGTGGTTAAAAATATTTGGGCAAAGAGCGGATGGAGATAGTAGTACATATGCAAATGTTACTTTTGGCAGAGTGTATGAAACTGGATATCTTAAGCAAATAAGCTATGGTGCCTCGGGAGCGGCGAGAGACACATCCAATGTTGAAGATTATAATTTATCTGGTTTATTTTTCCCCAGTTCTGAATGGACTTGTTATGAGTATCACATCAAATTTGCCCAAGCCCCGGAATGGAATAACGGTATCTTTGAAGCATGGGTTGATGGGGTAAAAGTTGCTGCGCATTACAATATTAACAACAGGGGCACTGAGCAGTCAGGGCTTTATATTGATGAGATTAATTTTGATGGGTACGGACAGTCCTCAGACTCAGCTATTGGATATCGATATATCGATGAAGTTGTTGTTTCAACGGAACCCATCGGAACTTTGGATAGTGATCAATCTAATACTTCCTCACTCACAGCTCCCGAAAATTTTAGGGTTCAAGAATTAAATCTTACATTTCGCACGAGTGAAACGGTAATTACCAAGTTTATTGCTCAAGGCGGGGCAAGTCTATAACATATTGAAAAAATAGATTAAATAAGCACTGGACAATTCCGGCCTCATCTGTTATGCATACAATGTATGAGGCTGGCAAAATGATTCCTTCATCTATATCCAAGCGCCTCATAACCGAGACTACGGAGGCGTTATGGAGCAATTTGAAACTCGATTCAAGCAAGTTGATGTATTGCCAATGGTCAAGTATTTCATGGATCAGCTTGACCTTTTCAACCTTTTTTCAAAGTATGTTCCGGCATCCGACGGAAGTCTTGCGGAGCATGCGCAAAGCTTGTGTATCTTAATCGCCAACATCATCTGTGACAACAAACCACTATACAAGATTCAAGAATGGTTGTGCCAATATACAGATGGACTTGTAACAGAACCGGTCGAGCCAAATTTTTTTAACGATGATCGTCTTGCCAGGGCACTATCAGCATTATTTCATGCAGACCGCCATACGCTGATGACCGAGGCTTCTTGCAATGCCATATCGGTACACCAGTTACTTACGGAGGAAATACATAATGATAGCACATCCGTGACTTTCATCGGCAAATACGAAACTCCCGATCCGGAAGCGGTCAAGCTTAAGCATGGGCACAACAAGGATTTTCGACCCGATTGCAAACAAGTTGTATTTGGTCTGAATATCACGGCGGACGGACATGTTCCACTCAGTTATCAGCTATTTGACGGGAATACGACCGATGATGTGACCCATATTCCCAACTGGAACGGCCTGCGCACATTGTTGGGAAAAGAGGATTTCATTTACATCGCCGACTGCAAGTTGAAAACCGAAAAGAATCTAAAGCACATCGCTGGTGAAGGAGGGCTGTTTATCACCATCGTTCCGAAGAATCACAAGGAATACATCCAGTTCATCAAATATCTGAAAAAAAACGAAGTGCCTTGGGAAGACGCCGTTAGCGTTGAAAACTCACGGAAGAAAGGTGAGTTTACCGTTTACCGCACCTATGAGACCGAACTGACCGAAGAAGGCTTTCGGGTCATTTTTGTTCACAGCAGTTCCAAACAAAAAGAGGACGAAGCCAAAAGACAGAAAAAGATCGATAAGGCCATTGAACAGTTAGAAAGCCTGTCACCTAAACTCAATGCGTATCATTTGAAAACCAAAAGGGAAATCAAGGCCGCTATCGATAAGATTGTCAAGGATGTTAAAGAGTTTGTAGAGGTCCGGATAGTAACCGATCGCAAACAGATCAAGGTGAAAGTATCTCCCGGCAGACCGTCTCCACAAAGCATCTACAAAAATAAATGGAAATATACCCACCGCATTGAGTGGCAGTTAAACGAACAATCTCTTACCGAAGCATCGCGAACTGATGGCGTTTTTCCCTTGATTACTAATACGCAGCTTGAAGCCAGTGAGGTATTAGGAAAATATAAAAACCAACCATTCCTTGAAAAACGGATGTATACCAAAAAATCGATTCTGGAAGTAGCGCCTGTTTTTTTAAAAAAGGAGCACCGTATTGAAGCCATGCTCTTTTTATATTTTATAGCCTTGATGATTGTGTCCCTTATCGAACGAAAGATACGGATGAATATGACAGCCGAGGAGATAGACAAGCTGCCCATATTACCCCAAGGGATGAATACAAAAAAGCCGACTTGGAATAACATCCGTTATTTCTATCGTAATGTCCACTTCTCGCAGATAATCCGGAATGGCGTATGTATACAATCAGTGGTGAAGGGAATCGGTGACATGCACAAACTTATCAACCGGTTGTTGGAGATACCCGAGGCGATCTACAATTATCTTCAAGATGGCTGGTGGCAATTTAAAGCTACCTGATTGATTTTAAAAAACAAAAACATAAGAAAATTAAAAAATTATTCGCCCGCCATGCGAAATGTAAGTTAAATTAAATGAAATCATATCTATTAACTAAAGTTTCGCAGTAACCCATCGACTTTGTTCAGCGATGAGATCTTCTATGATATCAATAAAATGAAAAAGCAAATCAGGTTCGATACGGTACGAAAGTATATCGCTTGACTTAAAAATTAGTTCTTTGACACGGTCCCAGACGGCACGGCTGAACATCCACAATGACTGATTATCCGACGTTTGCCGAAACAGCGGACCAACGCAGGCGTTCAGCCCGTGTTTTATCTGGATGTAGACCAATAGCAGATACCGGATCATTACCAGGCTCTGGCTGGCAATCAAAGCGTCAAACGTATTGCTCTGCTCTTTTCCCATGTAAAGCATCTGCTTGGCATCTTTAAAGTATACTTCGATGGACCAACGGCGGGCGTAATAGTCAAGAATCCGGGATGGCTCCAGGTCGGTATCAGTGCAAAGCAGGGCCTGCCACTGTTTGCGACCATCGGAAACGAACAACACCCGAACCGAGCCGGTCTTTTTCAACGTGACGTCGAGGCTTACGCCCTTAATCGTGCGATCCTTGATCCAGACGGTCTGTTTTTTGGCGACCTGTTGCCATAGTTGTTTGAGCGTGTATGCGCCGCCTTGATAACCGTATTTGACCCGGTTGCGCTTTAATCGGCAGATGACGCCATAACCGACATCGACGATGCGATGGATGATATCGTCGTGGGCAAACCAGCTGTCGAACAAGACGAAGCTGGCATCAATGCCCGACCTCCAGGCTCTGTCGAGCATCTGAACCAGAACGTCGGTTTTTTTACTCAGCGCTTCCTTACGTCGCTTCCAGCCATTGGTACGCTTGTCGATATCCCGCATATCGGTGTTGGGCCGGTGACTGGATGTATGGAAGGCACCATCGATAGGAAAAAAATGCAACCCGTCATGAAAGCCCAATTGCAGATACTGGTTGCCAAGAATGGAACGCCTGACTTTGTGATCGAAATGATAGCTGACCAATTCGATCTCTTTGCCCGATTTGGGACAGATGGAATCATCGGCGATCAACACTTTTTCTTTCAAGGGGACTTTTTTACTCATGGCAATGATCTTTGATGCCAGCAACTGGACCAGTTTGCGCCAGTTGAAACGTTCATTGTTCAAGAACCGATAGAACGTGTCTTTATGGGCCTGGACGTAATTTTGCAGATAGCCGCCATTACAGAAACTGCAGAGGCTTCGCTTGAGAAAAGGCAGTAGCACGAAAACAAATATGAGCGAGAGTGTTTCATAGCCTCTTTTTTTGGTGATGTTGCTTTGTCGGGCCAATGAACGGAACTTGAGTTCGGTAAACGCACGATTGAGTTCACGGTCGTCAATGATCCGGCCCGAATCAGATTGTTTTTGCAAGGAGAGGGAAAATGTATTAGGGTAATTCATAGCGGTTCTTTCTTTAGTGATATTAGGTGTTTGGCGATGTCTAATATCGCTAAATTCAGAGCCGCTTTTCAATTATTTTTTCTAATATTTTCGGATTATTATCCCTCTAAAATGTCCAGATTTTAACTGCGAAACTTCAGTCTATTAATTAACTCTGGCATTAAGCCACCACTTTTAGTGGTGGACGCGGAAAGGTTCTACCTATCCCGCGAGAAATAAAATAGGTTCTTCCACCGGGAAAGCCCCGTAGGGACTTAAAGGAGGAAGAACCTATTTATGATTGGAAAAGTTTATCGCATGTGCGTTGGGATTGTAAATACCATTTGGTAATCGCCCCGAAGTACCGGAAATGAAATCTGTACAGCAAATTCAAACGTTTAGTCGGATAGACATTGAAGGATCTGTGCCGCCAAAGAGGGATCGAAATGCTGGAGGGTACATTAAAGTGCGACCACGTGCACATGTGTCTGAGCATCCCTCCCAAATATAGCATCGCCTTCACGATCGGCTTTTTGAAAGGCAAAAGTGCCGTACGCATCCACCAGTATATGCATCGCAAAGGGCAGCCGACACCGAAGAGCTTTTGGTCTCGCGGATACTGTGTAAGCACAGTGGGTTTAGATGCAGAAACCATACGGACCTATATTCGCCAGCAAGAGGCATTTGAGAAGCAACAAATGGAGCTGGATTTCGAATAGGTAATTGAAACCAAGCCCCAACGGGGCTTTCCCAACGTTAACGCCCCTTCAAGGGGGCAACCTGATACCACCTGCTATGCAGGTGGAGAACGTCATTGACAAGGGCCAAGACATCAGTTAGCTCTTAACGGTTCGAAGGGTCAGCACAAAATGAAATCGAGCTTTTCTTTCTGCCATCATATTCACCGGAGTTGAATCCGGACGAATATCTCAACTGCGATCTGAAAGGTGGCGTCCATTCCGGTGTTCCTGCCAGAACAAAAAAAGAACTGAAACGTAAAGCCATTTCACATTTGAAAAAACTGCAAAAGTTGCCTGGATGGCACTGGTTCAGTTCAATAGGTGATCCAATAATATCAATATGTTATAACAGACCTGAAAAACCAGCCGTATTGAATATAACCATCTGTTATTAAAAGGGATAATTGTACACCCTTGGCTAAATTACCTATTGAACTGAACCAGTGCCGCCTGGATGGGTCATGAAATATTTCAAACATCCAAAGATCGCCTATGCTGCTTAAAGCTTGTCTATTTAATTGCCGGGTTAATACTTTCCAGTTTTTTGGGGCTATCGCCTTATGCCAACCCTTTTAGGGGTGTTTGTTAACTGCATCCGGCGTTATTCCTGCTTCTCTGGATGCTTTTCTTATTAATAGAAGCTATCGCCTTCCAGAGCGAAGCGAAACGTGCTACAAGGTAAACAAAACTAACAATCATATTGTATGGAATACAGCTTATAAGGTGGCTCCTATGCTTTGAGATGACAAACGTGACACATGTTATGAACATTGAATAAGCTATTAATAAATAGAAATTTTTAAAAAAAAGATAGCCTATCAATGTCACCAGCAAAAATATACTATTGAATGTTGCAAGAATTGCAGGTTTTGATGAAAAAAAGGCTTGATAGTCTTGGAAATCACCAATACCATGCCACATTTCTCTCTTGAAGAAATCATAAAGTTTAGTGGGAAATCCGTAGTGGATTGTGTAAAAATTTGGATTGATTTTTATGATCGAACCGAAATTTATAGCTCTCACACAAAAGTCGTAATCCTCTCCAGTTATCAGCTTGGGATCAAATCCGTTAATTTTTTCAAATAAAGAACGAGTTACTATTAAATTCCCAGAATTAATATAGTTACTACCGATCCTTCTGCCAGAAAACCAGCATTTTTCTAGCAAAGATTGATTACTGGAAACGTTGACAGGACTACCTGTTATGATGTATTTTTTTGTATTACTTTCAACAAATTTTATCAACTCATTCATCCATCTTTTGGTAATAAGCACATCAGCATCTAGGAATACGATATATTGACCTTTTAAGAGCCCGGCACCATAATTCCTAACTTCTGCGACTGAACATTCAGTTTTCATAACAACGGAAACATTATTTTTCTCTACAATTTCCATACTGTTGTCAGTAGAACCGTTATCAACAACGACAACATTATATTTAAAAGGAACGTTTTTAAAAAGATCTTTAATAGAACCTAAAGTTAGATTGATTATTTCGCTCTCATTATAGCAAGGAATAATAATATCAATGCATTTCTCTTGATACATGTAATAACCTCAACTTTTATGATGGCGGTGATCCTTAAAAATCACCGACCACCCGCAGAGCGGCAGCTCTGAAAATTACCATTTATGGATCGACACTAATTAGGGGAAGACTCACCCTTTTATTATTTTATGAAGCTGTAAAGCTTCTCTTACCATAGAAAACAACTCCTTTAAAAACAAGATACCTTCTGGGAGCATACTTATAATTAATGCATAAGCAATCATATAACCTGGCGAAATTATAATAATTTTAATAAATGGATTCAAATCGTTAATGCTGAAAAAATAAATAATAAACAATGTAACGAAATAAGATCCAAAAGATGCTATAGCTGGTCGCCAAATAGATGCAACCAGATCCTTTTTTCTTAGATAGCTATTATTTAATGCGACATTTAGAATTATTAACAAAACAATTATTTGGGATAAACTTACTGACCACGCAATATATATTGGCCCAAAATTTACAGCTATAGCGATAGAAGTACAGACTATTATAGACCCCAAGAATTCGATTCTCATTTGTTCTTTGACGCGCCCCATTGAGATAAATATTGTGTTTCCCGAAATATCTAAAAGGCCCGCTAAACCAGCGGGAATTAAAGCGATAAAAATGGGGATAGCGCCAATCCATTGTTTACCAAGTAAAGCTATTACAATATCTTTAGCAAGCAGCGCACAACATCCGATTATTGGAAACCCAAAAAAAACTAAGACTTCAATAAACTTGCAATAATACCGTCTGAAATGCTCTGGATTGTATTGTAATCTGCTTAATGCTGGAACTGCAATCGCGCTTAAAGGGTCGTTTATCTGTCTTATGGGTAACATCATTAGACTATATGCTTTTGTATATAAAGCAAGCGGACCAGGGCCATAGACCGCTCCGATTAGAACATCATCCAATTGCCTCCTTGAAAAGTCTAGTATTCTAGACATTGTCAGGTTGCCGCCGAAAGCAATCAAATCTCTAACTTCAGAGAAATTCTTTGGCCTACTTGGTCTCCAAGCGCAGAAAAACCACAATAATAATAAGTATGTTGTTGCTTGAGCCAATGAGATAATGACTAATGCCCAATACCCCAACCCATTGAAGGCACTATAAAGACCAAATAGAATACCTGATAAACGTGCGGCCAAGGACAAAAAGGCCAAAGTGCTAAATTTCATTTGCCTACGTAAAAGGGCTTGATGCTGAATGGTTAGGCCGCTTAGCAACACTATAATTGCTGATACAATTGTAATATTAATTAGCTTTGGCTCTCCGTAGAACCATGCTACAATTGGAGATGTTACCACTATTATTAGACACAAAACGATGCTAATTCCAACGTTAATCCAAAACAAAGCACTTACCTGTTCATGAGTAATATCTTCCTTTTGTACCGTAGCTATCGTTAAACCAGCCTCCTTAAAAAAATGGGCTAATCCCAGAACAGTTGTTGACATTGCAACAAGGCCAAAGTCCTTTGGAGCAAGTATCCTAGCCAAAACTGCTACTGAAGCTATTTGTAATACAAATTCGATGCTTTGTCTGGTAACAGTAGCGATACCACCTTTTACAGACTTTTCCTTTAAATCATCTCTTAAGTGCCCAGCATATATAAATTTATTCATCTTCTCGTTAGTAGTAGAATTTGTAGACATAAATGCAATTCCGTTTCTATATGAGACCTTTGCACACCTTATGAGTGCTTGGATGCCAGCTCGAGCAGCCGTTCCCACCTGCTGCGCCTGTATATTCGAGACCTTTGCACAACCTATGAAAAATTGACTGTCAGTTCGAACTGCCGCTTCCACCCGCTGGACCTTTCAATTCAATTTAACATTAAATATCAGTGCGTTATCGTAATTTACTTTTGCTTTTTAATATCGCTTGTGATACATATCTTTCAACATTTCATATAGTAGGAGGAAATTCATGGTCTATAGAAAAATGGGCAATTCTCTCGGATTTGCAAACCTGGCAATGGCAAGTTCCCTCAAACATAACCGCAGCCTCAAACGCATGAACACTCTCAATGACACCATCGATTGGAATCGCGTTGAACAGATCCTAATGGATCACCATACAGTCGGTGCCAGTGGTGAAGGCGTTGCCGCATACCCTCCATTAATGTTGTTTAAATGCATGCTCCTTCAAAAATGGTTCCGTATCAACTACGATCCCAAACTCGAAAACCAGATCAATGATCGCTTGTCGTTTAAAAGTAAGCGTCTAATCAACCACACCCTTGGCGGAAGCGCTCAGCATGGCCTTGTCAATTCGGTTTGGCAGCAATGCGAGAAAGTCTGATTCATTTTGAGCAAGAGGAATGTTTTCGAACAAATAGCGAAGGTAGGCATAAGGCTCCAGGCAATTAGCCTTGGCCGTTTCGATTAAACTGAAAAATGTGGCGCTGGCATCCGCTCCATTCGGACCGCCGGCAAACAACCAGTTCTTACGGCCCAGCACGAATGGTCGAATGGCATTTTCGGCGACATTGTTATCCGGCTTCAGGAATCCGGCCTCGATGTAAACAACCAGCCGCTCCCATTGATTCAACGTGTACTGAATCGCCTTGCCGATGAGGCTCTTCGGAGGAACCTGGGAATGGTAGGTATCCAGCCAGGCTTTGAATCTATCCAGTATCGGCTTGGACTTTTCCTGCCGTAGATCCTTGGTTTGCTCAATGGTAAGTTCATTTTGCCTAGCGTACTTTTCAATATGGTATAGTTCTTTGAAAAAAACCAGCGCCTCGTCGGCCAAGCCTTTGGTCGCCGCCTTGTTGCCCCGCTTCTTCTTGCGGACCTTGACCACGGCCATGAACTTGCGCCTCGCATGCACCATGCAGCCCAATAGGGTAATGTCCGGTTTTTCGGACAAATGATCATATCCGATATAACCGTCACTCTGGATATAGCCCCGATAGCCGTCCACGATCTTCAGCGCGATTTCTCCACTACGGGTGGGATGATAACGGTACAAAACGACCGGTGCATCCAGCGGCCCTCCGTAAAATACCCACATATACGATTTGGCGGTATTGCTACGGCCAGGTTCGTTAAGCACCTGCAATGGGCTTTCGTCGATATTGATCATTGGTCCGCCGCGAATCTCTTGCGCCATCAGATCAATGAGCGGCCCGCAACGAGCAGCCGCCTGAATCATCCAGTTGGCAAGGGTTGACCGCGACAATTCGACGCCCAATCGGTCGAAGATCTTTTGTTGGCGATACAAAGGCAGGGCATCGGCAAACTTTGAAACGGCGATGTGGGCCAGCAGTCCCTCGGTGGCGTTGCTTTTGGGAATCAGTTGCACGGGAGGCGGAGCGATTTTGACGGTTGGGCCATCGTCTTCAACCCCTTCGCAGTGTTTACAAGCGTATTTGGGACGAATATGGCGGATCACCCGAACCTTGGCCGGGATGTAATCGAGCTTTTCGCAGACTTCTTCACCGATGCGGCTTAACTCCGCCCCGCAGGCGCAACGCTTCTCCTCTTCGGGCAGATCGTGAACGACATCTACCCGCGGCAAGTCCTCGGGCAACGGTTTGCGCCCACGCTTTTTGCGGGTGTGCTCCGGGACTACAATTTTTTCGTCCTCTTGAATGGGCTCGACCGGTGTATCGGAGCCGAACAACGGCAACTGGTTGGGATGGATTGACGACAACGATTCGCTTCTGCGGCCAAAGATCTCATTTTGAAGCAGGCGCACCATCTCTTTCAGATGGTCAATTTCATGCTGCTGGGTGGAGATAATTTGCCTTAGCGATTCGGCATCGTCGGGCAGCTTGTTCGGCTCCAAAGACATGCCCGCTATATATCACAACATGCTGTATTTGTATATATTTATTTCTATTTCTCAGCTTGCGTGACGGCAGCTTAAATGCTCATGAGCGTGTGTATAATCCAGTCCGGCGAGAAGCCATTCCAGCTCTTTCGTTTCAAGAGAAATCACCTGTTCGGTGGTGTGGGCCAATGGAAACGGTGCTTCTCCAGCCGTTTGTGCCATAGGGCGAATCCGTTTCTGTCCCAATACAAAATTTTTATCATGTTACGCCGTCGGTTGCAGAAAACGAAAAGATCTCCGTCAAAGGGATTCATATCCATGGCACGTTCCACCAAAACCGATAGTCCGTCGATCGATTTTCGCATGTCGGTATGCCCCACGGCCAGAAACACACGCTGGGGGTTATGTGGCAGCATCATAAAGAGGCCACCATGGCGATGAGTCGATCAACTTCCGTACAACTGAGCTGGCTTCCTATCTCGATGGTGTACCCATTGGGAGTGTGGATGCGAACGGATGGTTTATTGAAGGAGGCGCTTCCGGTCAGGGATACCGGCAAAAACGATACTCGGTTGTTCCCACCGGATTTGATGCGCCGCCGCCAATCATAAAATCGGTGGAGAATCAGGTCATGCTGTACACAATAGGCCCTTTGGCTCAGACCGCTTGCCTGCCACCGCTCGATATGCGTTTGCCAAAAGTTTCGCCTTTGCTGGGGATCGAATGAATCGTAGTCTTCCGGCATGATATCTTCTCCTTTCTCTGGAGAAGGATATTGCCATGCCTGGTCGTCCTTGTGAAGATGGGGTTTATTGGCTGCTTACGTTTAAAAAGTGGCCTCTCTTTCGATCGGCCATCGCTTGATCATTCAACTTTCTCACGGTGTGGATCAAATCAGTACTGAAATACTGCGTAATTCGAAGGCAAGGGTGATTCCCCATAGTCTTTCAAATCCTTGTAATCACCTTTTCTAGCATCCTCGTGAATTGTTGCATTTTAAATTTCGTACGAACCTTTATAGAAGCACGAAGTGCCATCTCCTCTGCTTCAAATGGATCATCAAGAATTGATTGAATCTCATCGGCCATTGCATCAATGCTTGTTGAAGTCGTGTATCGAACGTGTTTTTTATCCTGCAGGTACTCTGAAAGAACTGGTGTCTTTGTAGCCACTGTCGGTATGCCCAAGGCTGAACTTTCCAGCAATGCCCGGATACCAGAAAGATGACTTGTTCCTTGCTTCAGAGGAATCACAGCCATGGCAGAATTTGAGTAAAGTTCAAACAACTGCGTATAGGTAATGTTCTGGAATACCTGGACAAGATTTGAAGACAGGGCTTTTTGGGGTGCTAGATAAGGGAGAGTTACAAGTTTTAACGCTACTCCAAGCTTCTCGCATGCCGAAAAAAGGGTATCAAAGTCTCGCCCCAGATCTCTTCCTACTGCGAAAACATAATTTCTTTTCTTTGGTTTCTTTATATGCTCTGGGTAAAAATTTGTGTCTATACAATAAGGCATTACATCGAAACGCGATATCGGCAGTTCAAAAGCTTCTGCCCATTGAAGGGCCTGTTGCATCGAATAGCAACATACAGCACTCGCATATTTAAGGTTATAAGCAATCGCCATGCGCCTGTGCCGCCGTAAAGGGATATCGAACATGGCATCAAGGTAAATTAACGGTTTACCTAGAAGCCTTGCCTCTGTAAGCAGAGTTGCCGAAAAATCGTCCTTTACAATAATGATATCACTTTTCCGCATATTTCTTATTGTAGTTGGGCAGGGGAGTTCGCAAATCCGCTTTAAATTTCGTCTCAAATGCCCCGCTCTACCTTCCCACCTGGAGTCCGATATCTCTGCATCCCATCCAAGATTACGAAGTTCAAATAAGCCATAAAGGCGATCACTAGGAACGAGGCCTTTTTTGACTTCTGTAAGTCGAGGATTCGCGCGATCAGGGAAGAGAAAAAGAAGTTTTGAGTTCATATTATACCTTCTGAGCGGTGTTAAAATTTGCAATCACCGACACCCCGCTTAGCGGGTGGTTTGATGAAGCCCCATCCGAGGAGGGCGATGTTGTTGGGAAAGCCCTCAGACCACTGTATTTCGACGGCATGCTCAAACATAGATAGAGGCTCCTGAATAACGATTTTTGTTCCGTCACAACTGGGCTGATGGTGATAAAGGCCCCAATGCGATGTAAAATCCACGTTGAACCAAAAGCATTCTTGCTCTGTGAAAAACGAAAAAAAGAAGGGTGGCCAGCCACCGCTTCAGATACATCATCAGAAAGCTCAGCATGATCGCGGTTTCACTTGTATGCGAAAGCTTGGTCATGATCCGATTCAAACTATAGCGGCGTTTGCCCTGTCCGAACTTGCCTTCAACCGCATTGCGATCGACCTCATCTTGTCGGGCTTGCTTTTTGGCGGCTTTGAGTTCTTCGGCATTTGCCGCAGTCACCTTTGGTGGTCGCCCTAACTTGGGACCCGACAGGCGGATCTTGTGATCTTTGCAGTACCGCCGGTTCTCCCGATTACGATAAATCTTGTCTGCATGGACCGACTCCGGATAGCAGCCAAACCGCTTTCGGTAGGCTTTGATCTGAGCAATGAGATCAACCCCCTCGTTGAAGTTGTCCCAACTGATCCGGTCCACAAAGCTGATACCGTCGACAAGGCTGATGCTGATCTTGGCTCCAAACTCCGTATCCGATCCGGCCTTGCCGCGTTTGATGGGACGCACATGCGGTTGGCTGATGCTCACGATGCGATCGTCAATGCGCACGCTGCTATGGTCGTACATCCATTGCTGCTGGCGCTGGACCTCGGCGATAACCAGCAGGTCTTTGTATAAACCCCGACCAAGGACGCCTATTCCGGTGTGTTGGGCCAGCTGATCGATGGATTTGAGGTTGCGTCGCAAATAGCCAAGCTGCTGACGCCGGCAACGCCGCATCTTCTTACGACTGACGCGCTTGTCCTTGGCCACCGACAGAAACTGTTTCCTGGCCCGTTGCCGATAGGTACGCGGCTTTTTATGCCCTCTTTCACGGACCTTGTGAAGTTCATCGATGATCTGTTCCCTCTTCTCACGGGCCTTATTGAGGAGTTTGAGATCTGTCGGGTATGTGATGTCCGCGGGTGCGCAGGTAGCATCCACCAGCAACTGCCCTTGATTGAAAAGGGGTTGCTGCTCGCCGCTTCCATCATTGCTGTCTTCTTGAATCGGTGGCGGATCCTGTGGCGACTTTTGGTTTTCACGAACCTTTTGGGCGATGGCATTGTTTACCTGGTTGAGAACATCCGCAGGAAAACGCTTGCGAAAATGAACGAACAGGGATGCATCGAACGGAGGTTCGGTGATAAATGCCTTTAACCCACAAAAGTACTGGAGATACGGGTTCTCAGTGATCTGCTCGACACAGTCTCTGTCACTTACGCCCAGCTCTTCTTTGATGATCAATGCCGCCAGGGCCATCCTGACCGGTAGCGCCGGATGACCCGTACCGGAACGTGATAAGTTCTTCTGATAGCGTTCTTCGAACTGCTCCCAGGGGATCAAGGCGGCTAATTTCACCCACTTGTTGTCGCGTGACAGGTGCCCTTGAAAGGGCAGGGAAAATTCAACGAATTCGAGCTGCTTCAAATTGTGTTTGTACATGATTTTCGTGTCAGAAGGCGCAAGGTTTTTGGAAAGAATTGATGGATCTTCGTGCACTTACGGCACCAAATATAGCAAATTAAAGTAAATTTTTCAAGTGCTTACTGATTGTCCAGCAGGCCCTAAATAAAAATGGTCAGGCATCGTATGTCCTTCAAACAACTCAATCTCTTTTTGCAGACACGGACGGATCCTGGGCAATCAATCCGATCCTTTTCAAAATTCCAAGTATAACGTCTCTTGTAGATACTTCGATAAAAATACGATGTGATATTTGCAGTCCCATCTGACATGTAATAGTGATTTTCAATCTCGCATAGGTTCTTTCTTATATTTCCCCTCAGCAATATCCGGTTAGGTCTTTGCACATAAATGTTGATGTTCCCGCTCTTTAAAAAATTGAGGACCTGGCTCAACTCCAGCGGACACACGAAGTTCATTTTGTATTTTGATCCGTAACTCTCGAACCCGCTTTATAGTGACCGGCTCACCATGGTTTTCATAACAATGGATGGCAAGCAGAAGATAGGTAATGAGGCCACCAAAAACTTGTACCATCAAGCCGTGCTTTGTTCTGGCAATTAAATGATAGACCCTCAGATGGCGTTTCCACCAAGCAAAGAAGTTTTCAACATCCCATCTGAGTTTATAAACTTCGGCGATTTGCTCGGCTGTCAGATCTCTTCGATCCGTAGCGATCCAGTAATCGACGCCTTCAACCCGGTACCCTACGAGTCGAACAGGTTTTTGTGACTGATTTTTGTTTTCCTTGGTACCAAGCAGCACTTCGGCATCATAGAAGACGATACTCTCCGGACAGACATCATTTGCAAAAACAACAGTTTTGACCGTGCTGGCTTTGATCCGAATAATGAAATGCTTGTTTTGATCTTGCAAATGATCAAACAGGGCATGCTCTTGGTATCCTCGATCGGCAACCACGGTATGGCCAGCAGGGGTGATAGGATCGACAAAGGGCCTTTCAGCTCCATTGCCGTCCGTGAAGAAAATTTTCGATGGAATCCCGCGGTTCAAATCAAGGCCAAAGTGGATTTTACATTTTTTGGAGCGATTACGGTAATCCGCCCAGAGCATGGACATAGTTGCATCGATGAGTGAACCATCAAGGGCAATAAGTTTGCCGAAATCGGGGCAACGATTGGGGAGTAAGCCAGATGCCTTTTGGCGGAGTTTTTCGAAAACAATTTGGAGTTGTTCGAGCCCTCTTGAGTTGATGGCTTCCGAGAAGCTGCTTTTTTTTATGCCATTTTCCGGGGCTATGTTTTCCCGAGCAAAGTCATCCTCCTCAAGGACCTGAAGCATGTGGCGGGCAGAGACATGCTCTTCGAGGTGGTAGAAAATCAACATTTTCAATTGGTCTTCGAAGGTCATCTTAAGAGGTCTGTCTCCACGTGACGCGAGCGCTGGTATTTCAGGCATAATGTATTCAACAGGTTGTAAAAATTGAAAAAATGAATCTGAGCGAAGTTTACTCTGATACGGCTGGAATGACCTCGGCATATAACTTCCTGTAATTATAGTATATAACTACAGACCGCCGAAAAAATTTTTATTTATTTGTCAAGAGAAAAACTCACTTTTTTTCATTTTTTTAGCCGTTTATGAGTGCATAAAACGAAAGCAAGAACCTAACCGGACATTACTGATTTCCCCTCGGAGCTTTCCCTTTTTAACAAACTATTATCATATGTCAATCTCGCCATATCTGTTCGAACCTCTTTTGGTTGCTCGGGCATAGCCCAAGGCTTAATTTACTGCAACTATGCATGCCGCACCCCCATATCTAAAGATAGCTGTTTCTTAACCTCCGCGAAGTATCGACGTTGATCAAGTGCAATTACTGCTCTTTGACGTGCTCTATTTGCCAAATAAGTTCGTTCCACAGGGTTTTCAATAAGGCGTGATAGAGTTTCAGCAAGTCCGTATATATCTCCAGGATCAACCAAAATTGCTGCGTTACAATTACCAACAATCTCCGGGACACCTCCAACCCGGGTGGTAATGAGAGGTTTCCCAGCTGCAAGGGCCTCAGATACTGCAGATGGGCAGGCATCTCCCCAAATCGATGGGACAACAACAATATCAGCCCTTTTAATATGCGATTCAGTACTTTGTACTTCCCCAAGAAAAGTAAATAATCCTCTAAGTCTTAAATTATTCGCCAAACTCTTAAAGTATTGTAAATCAGGTCCATCACCAGCATAAAAAACTTCGAAATTATTAAGATAAAATCTATCTCTGAGTAATGCAGTCGCCTCTATCAGAATGGCTATACCTTTGTAAATTGTTGCGCGCCCGCCACAATAAATCTTTATTGGTCCAGAGTGATTAGACATATCGAATGGCGCAAATTTCTCTATATCCACTCCATTTAAAATTTTTACTACACGGCTTGATGGTACTTTCGCTTTTACAACAAGCCTTCTGCGGACGAAATTAGAAACCGTATAGACTCGTGTCGCTTGGATGAATGGCATTCGACAAAAAATCCATTTAATAAAACCAATAAAACCTCTTTCAGGCTTTGCTGGGTTTGGGTCTGGAACAGAGACCCGATTATGTACAATAATAGAGCGAACACCAGCAATTCGATACAACGCATAATAAAAACTCGTAGTCGGTTGGTCAGTAAGGTAAATATGGCGAATATTATGAGCTTTTATTTCTCGAATCCAATTAAAGATATCTTTTACGCTTCTTGACAATGGTTGAAGTTCCAGAATACCATCAAAAACACTTTCAGTTGGCCATCCTATATCAGGAACGAAATGCTTGAATGATACCAATGATGCAATTTCATTCTCTTTGCTAAAAATAGCAATTTGCTCGAAAAGACGATAAATATTTTTCCATGCATAGCCAGTTCTGTTTGAGTAATTCGATGCCATTAAAATGCTTGGCTTTTTATTATCTGCTGATTTTTTCAAAATCCGAATCCTAAGAATAAAAGACAAGCTATCCGTTTTTGAGTAAGTCGTTACTGTTAAGAGAGACTCAAACCAAAAACGGTCTCTATAATTTTATAGTTGTCTGGTTTTTTTGAAAAACTCCATCATCGTATCTGGCTACATTAAACTACAAAGAAAATCAGAATGATTAAAACCATATTCGACTGAATTTATAAATTTTTAATCGGACATTCTAAAATAAAATATTTATATTTTTAATATCTTTTTATACAATCATAACCTAAAATTCATCGAA
Organism: Desulfosarcina ovata subsp. ovata; assembly: GCF_009689005.1. NCBI lineage: Bacteria > Pseudomonadati > Thermodesulfobacteriota > Desulfobacteria > Desulfobacterales > Desulfosarcinaceae > Desulfosarcina > Desulfosarcina ovata. Next base: position 1,893,196 of record NZ_AP021879.1, read on the forward strand.
AAAAAAATCCGCTCCTTATATTTTCAGTTATATCTATTTTTGTGTAACCGGTGTGAATGATGGAATTTTAAATGCCTTATGCATAAAATTGGAGCTGCAATGAAAATCCTAATGTAGCTTTTAATGTTTCTTAACCAAGTATTTGGATATTGAGTTACTTGTATACCCCAAATAATTGAGCGAAAAATAGCGAACTTATAACAAGTTATTTTATACAGATAACTCATATTCTTCCAGCGGGGATAATTATATTTTTCAATATGTTTTAAAAGTGTTTCCCATTCTTTGGAAATTTTTTCAAATGAAAATTCATTAGCTCTTTTTTTTCCATTATTTACAATTTTAATATATTGTTCTGGAGAATCGAGCATTGCTTTTAATGCTTTAATCAGTTCATCAAGTGAGTTAACAAATATTGCGTCTTCAGTCTCATTAATTATTTCTTTATATCCATACTCTGGGTTAAGAATTGCAGGCACACAGGCAATCCAGGAATTCACTAATTTATGGCTAGCTTTACTATCAAGATAAAATGGAAATCCATCACGTAGAGCAATTACAACATCGGTAGAGTGGTAGTCTGTCCAGTTGTCTTCATGTATTGTAAATTTTAGGCCATGTTTTTCACAAAAGTCTTTAAATTTTTCGGAATTAAGTTCTGGAGAAACATGACACTTTTTACCAAAAAAAGATAAACGTTTTATATCATTGCTTTTTGGATCTCGAGGTATTATACCATCAATCGGCCAATGTGTTATAAAGAACCTTTTTTTACCATCTGCATGCAGTCCATTCTGTAAGATCTCAACTTGTGCTGAGAATGCTGGTTCCCTATCAACACGTGCGCAAATAATAAAATTATCAATTGACATTTTTGGTGAAAAATCATCTCGGTGGATTATGTTTATTGCGTTTTTTTCTAAACTTTCCGAAAGTGTTAAATTTAAAGTAGTGTTTTGCATAATTTTAAAGGTTTTTAGTATGTAGGCTTCTTTTCCAGTTTTGAATATCCTATCGTCAACGAAACGAACATCGTTAATCGATTGTAGTTTATTTTCATTCAACCATTTGTTAATACCCAAAAAAACAAAATTGAATTTCATTTTTTTTACCTTCTAAACGATTAGAACTCGTCTTTTGGAATAAACATAAATATATTGTCTAAAGTCTGAATAAATGTTTATAAAAATTGAGCTATCCTACGTTCATTTTTCCACATGGCATCAATTATTGCTACAAAAGTAATATGCATCCAAAAAAATGGATAGTAAGCTACAGAGACAAATTGACCAGCGACAAGATATCCCACAAGTGCCAGATTCATTCCTTTTGTCAATTTATAAATAAATAAATCGTTGGCCATTACTGCCTCTTTACCGATTTTTGATGTATGGTAAAAAGCCATAATTATTAACCCAAAATAGATAGTAAGCCCAGTAAAGCCAGTATCAGTTCCAATCTGAATAAATATATTATGTGGCAACTCAACAATGCCCAATTTTGCATGATGTGGTATAATAATATCTTCATTATAGTGAAGCTTGTAATAAGGTACAAAATTATAATAACCAACGCCTAACAAGGGATGTTCTTTAATCATTTGCAAGCCATGTTTCCAATAAAGTAGTCTCTGTATAGACGTATCATCCTTTCCCATATCTTCAAATCTAACTTTTTGTTGATTTGGTAGCAATTGATAACTAATCATTAAAATTGCAATAGTGGCAATCAATATCTTGAGGCGGTGCTTAGAAATACCTATCAACATAAAAATTTGGGAAAACAGTGCTATTTGCCCTCCTCTTGAGCTAGCTCCGAGTACAGTCATCACAGCAGTTATTGGCATGAGATATAACAGCTTGGTTTTCCATTTCTTGAGATGATCTTTGATGCCAATGGTGAAAAAAAGAGCAATAGGTGCAAAGACAACCATCTGAATCGAAAGTTCTCCGGAATTCTGAAAAAATCCTTGAGGGCCCATCAAGCCCCATTTTGTGAATGCAAAACCTCGCATCGCCCAAGTCCGCGCTCCAAAAAAAGAAAGTTTGAAACTTGAAAGCAAAAATATTAATAGTATAATGTAAAAACGTTCTCGTGTTGTAACAACCTGCGTTAATACAAAAAATATCACTACCCAACTGAAGTAATCGTTAAATTTATTCCATGAAATTTCAGGCCAAATGGCGTAATAAGATGATAGAATTACAATAAACAAATAAAAAAATACATTGGTTGTTATCCCAGACCAATGTATTTTTTTATCTTCTCCTTCAAAAATCCAACCAATGAAAGCTAAGATGATGAATGATTGTGCCCATGATGAATAGACATCAAGATAGGGCACCAAAGTTTGAGGGCGAACATATTCGAAAAATAAATACAGGCATGCCATTTTGAAAGCAAAACTATCATGCTTAAAAACTTCCCAAACACTTCTAATTTTTAAAGAATAAAGATTCTCTATATTAGTTTGCATTTGATAATTACCAAATCCTAGTCTCGCCGGACCGGTCCGAACCTCTTCGGGTCGCTCGGGCATAGCCCGAGGTTTAATTTACTGCGATTAACAATCAATCTTTAACTTTAATAATAAGTTTATCAAACATTTTTCTATTTTCAAAAAAGTTTTCTTGTATTGTGTCTCATCAAGTCCGAAGGGATCATAAATATTGCAGAACAATCTATTGGGCCAGTTCAAGAAATCAGTCATCAAAAATAAATTTTTATCCAATTCAGGAAAAATATTTTTCCATGATTTGTAGTGCTTAAATTCTAAGGCGACAATCAAATCCGAATCATAACGGCACCTGCTAATATCTTTGGATTGATGATCAACAATTTCTACACCAAATTCTTTTGCAGTGTTGATCGTCTCTTGGGGGATATTGCCTTCTTTACCAAGAACAACATCCGTGCCACATGATTGTATTAATAAATCAAAACGTTTTGAAATCGATTTAAAATAGTATTCAGCAAATACACTTCTACATATATTTCCGGAACAAATAAAAACTATGGATTTAATTTTCTTTTTCGGGATTGGTTTTTTATAATAAATATTGTAAATCGATGATTCTACTATTGTTTTAATCAATAGTTTTGTTGATCTCTTTATATCACCGTTAATTATTTTTTTTTCCATTTTATGCATATTTATATCTTCATTTATTAGTTAGTAATAAAGATAGATATTTCATTATCATGGATTGAATATTGAACTTCGTATTTACATCATCAATCGCTGTTACAGCTCTTCCTTTAGCCTTGTCATATTGTGTTACTATTTCTCTCAACCCTATAACAAGGCTTTCAACTGAATTAGCATTCACCATAATTCCATTTATCCCAGAATCAACGATCTCTTCAGGACCTCCGCTTTTGGTAACCACTATTGGGATACCACAAGCCATGGCTTCAATGGTAGAGATGGAAAAGCCTTCAGTCGTTGATGGCAGGACAAAAGCGTCAAAATTATTCAATACATTCGCAACATTTCCCCGAAAACCAATAAATGTCAGATAATCTCTTAAATTGAGATCTTTGATCTTCTTTAATAAACTTTCATACAGCTTACCGGAACCTTGACCTGCTATAATGAACCGACATTGAGGGAATTCTTTGATAACCTGAGTTGCGGCGACAATGAGAATATCATACCCCTTTGCCGGACGAATATTGCCGATAGATCCGAAAACAATATTATCGTTTGTAAATCCAAGTTCCTTTCGGACATTATCTGCCTTGGCAGGCTTAAATACATCTGTGTCGATTCCGTTATAGATGGTTATGCTTTTTTTTCTGGATACAATTGTGTGTTGTTGATAATGCGCTTTCAATTGATCAGAGACGAAGACAATATGCTTCGATCCCCAATTGATCAATCTGAACTTGAAATCGACCAACGATTCGTTTTCACTGGTGTCCACAAATCCGTGAAATACGGAAATGACCGGTACCCGGCAAATCAACCCGGCCAGACTGCAATAGACATTGGATCCAAACAAGTGCGATAGGACGATGTCAATCTTCTTCGATTTAATTATTCTTATGAGATGATACAGGTACTTAAAGCTGAATCCACCCTTGGACTTGACTATGATTGGAACGACGCCTCTATCGTTCAGCTGTTCATGCACCCACCCCTTGCGAGGAATCACCGCATGGGAACGACAATTGTGTTTTTCCAGCCCGGTCACCAAGTTGATAAAGACCGTTTCCGCTCCTCCCGGCCCGCCGGTATCGATGGCGTGCAGAATATTGATCATAGCAGGTCCTTAACATATTGTCGTACCTCGGATATAAAAGGTTTCATATCATCCAATTTTAAAACGTCGAAGGTGGTCATTCGGTCGTAGATCCGGAGGAAGTCCATCAACGAATCGAATCGATAACTGAGTGCCCCACTATCCGTCGCAATCGGGCGAGGCGTTTTCAGTCGAATCAGGAGGTGATCCAGGGTGCCTAGTAACCATTTCAGCTTCAACCCTGCCTGATACTTTATTTGATGTGTTGTTTGCCTAACTTCATGCAGATAGTCGAGCAGCAGGAGCGGAAAATCCACACCTGACGAAATGGCCAATTGCAATGATCCCCAAAAACGTCCGTTGATTTCCATCAATTTGGCTTGGCCGTCAGTTAGATCCCTTTTGAACTCCACCATTGCGACGCCCCGCCATTTAACCGAAGCCAGCAGCCTGTTTGAAGCCTCGGCCATCTCAGGATCGATGGGAACGCTTTGGCAGACCACGCTAACGCCGCCGGACGGCGGCTTCTCCCTGATTCTCTGATGGGAAAACAAGGCCAAGTGCTTGTCTTCGTCAAACAAGGTGAACAGCCCCGTACCCGGCCCCTGGATCTTTTCCTGGATCATGGAGGGATAATCCAGCGCCTCGATTGTATCGTACAAGCGTATCAACTCCCCTTTGGATCTGGCATACCGGACAGATGCTGATATGTAGGAGTTTCCCTTTTTTATTTTGGAACGACCGGGCTTGACCACTACCGGAAAATGGTTAATCTGATCAATCTTGGTCTTCAGATCATATTTACTCTGTACAAAAAGGGTTTCAGGTATGGATAGGCCCATCTGCTTGGCGCGTTGAAACAGCTCGAACTTATTTGAAATGGTATCGAATTGATCTGCCTCAACTGATGCCAGAATGCACCTTGCCTCTATTTCTTTGCGCACATTGTTGAGTGCGTAGATTGTGGCCTCGGTCATGGGATAGACCACATCAACGGATTCCCGCCGTATCAGGTGAATGACCTCATTAGAATAATCTTTTGGCGTTGATAGAGGATCAGAAAGGATATAACTCTTGAAGCAATATTTAGAGGATGCTGAAATAGAGGTTTTTATCTTTGAAGATACAATAATCTTGTGGCAACATTTTCCAAGAGAACGGGTAACCGCCAATGATGATCGATTTTCTCCGTCTGTTACGAGAATAGTTAGTTTTTTAGCCATTGCTATCGAGTAGATTTTTGCTTTTCATCAGCAAATTCTGACAATGTTTGAGATTCAATGCCATTTCGTCTTTCAAAGGAAATAAAATCAGATATTTTTTCTAAAAGACGCTCAACATCTTTCCTTGTCGTGGTAAATGGGCTTAGCCCTTCGACTAGGCTGCTTGAATGAAAGGTCAGGTTCAGGCAATTGAACTTATTTTTTCTTAATTGTTTGCTGAGTTTGATCATTGTATCAAGAGATTCAATTTCGGGAGATAACCAGGCTTTAGAAACAATATTCAAGTAATCCAGCAGACCGACTAAATGGATTCTTTTAAATATATCTTGTTCTGCAAACTTTAAAAATCTGTTCCTAAGATCGAAATTTGACTGAAGGAATCCAACGGACACCGGGACCTCAAGTAATTTTCCAATCCTATATATTTTTTTTCCGTTTGATCCATACCAAAAAAAATGCGGTGTTTTATTTGAAAAATCAGGACCATGTTTATGATTCCAGTTAGTATAGGGCGTAATTGAGGAGTCTACTTTGTATTTTAGTTTTACTAACGTCTGGGCTACTTCCTTACTAAAACCGTACCTCCCGGTTCTAAATGAGGTTGGAGCGATGCCAAAATTCTTTTTTATTGTTTGATGCAATAGTGCAATTTTTTTGTAAATCATATTTTCTGGAAGATTGCAGATCATCGTATCGGTCTTGTTTACCGGTTCTAAATCATTCAGTGGTGGTGTGTTCCATGGATGGCAATGCGCTCCAATTTCACAATTTCCTTTTTCCATTATAGGTTTTAAAATATTAATTGAATCTGTGGTGTTTGCAACTGGATAGGTAATCAAATAAGTTGGCTTTACAGAAAACTTATCAAAAATCTTTTGAAGTCGTTCAATTCCTTTAATATTGCAAACAGGATTTACAGTAGGACTATATCTGTTCCAGTTGTCTTCTTCAGTATCAATTGTGATGAGAAGCTTCATAAATTATAGTATCTACCTAAGAATTAATTTACCTATGTTTTTTGACTCTTCAATTAAAGCTGAAATTTTGCAAATAGTACAATCTTGCCAAAATTTTATGCTCACACTTCTTTTTCCTTTGTTTGACCAATGAAATTTATAAGATTCTTCTCCTTTAAGAAAGTCGTATTCTGTTATCTCACTATTAATTTCATTTTTAATGCTTAGACCAACAATAATATTTCCTAGACTGATCTTAGGATTATAATATTTATCTATAACCATCAGATACATAGAAAGTATATTTTTGTATCTTAAATGTAAGAGTGCTGCGACATCGCGATTATCCACTTCTAAATAATCAATTTGTATTATAGCATGATCAGGGCATAACTTGTTGTATTTAATTAAAAGTTGTTTAAATTTTTCACTTTCATAATCAGTCATTTTTTTATAAAATCGAAAATACTTGATAATATCAGAAGAAACAATTTTATCTGATCGTGTGTGATGCCTAGCGGTATTATTTCTATGAAATACCCTGACGTCTTGTTTAAATTTTTTTCGAAAACTCTTCGACATTTTTAAAAAAAATTTTTCCTCATTCGAGGATATGGTGGCAATCGGGGAATAGGATGCTTTTTTCAACTCATAATATTTACCATCATGTTCAATATTATTGCTAAAATGCATTAGAAATAAAGAATCGGATGGAACGTCAATAAAATCAATTTTATTCCAGAAATGTTTGCCTTCATTCATAAGGAAATTATATAACAAGTCGGTGACTATCTTTTCTTTTCCTTTCTTTTGTATAATTTCCATATAATCCGAACCAGCGTATGGTGTTCCGATGAAAAGAAGTTTCTTTACTTTGGTTATTCCAATACTTTCATATTTAAGATAGAAAGGTGCTATCCCGTAAAGTTCATTCTCGATGTATAGAAATATGATGAATAGGTCATTAAAATCTTGTATATAAGTATAAATCCATGCAACACACCACTCCCAGGTTAAGAATACATTAGAAATTGCAGAACGTTCTAGAAGTTGGTTCCATTCATTCTTTTTTTTGAGAATATCATCTATATTCTTAACGATTTCAATTCTTTTTTCCATAATTTTTTTTGGAGTAGTGGCTATTTAAGTTGTAACATCTTTTTGAATATATTCAATTCTTTTATATAATTGTGAAATACTTCTTTCAACTACACCAAGTCCCTTCTTGTTAGCTAACTTTAAATATTCTGAGGATTTTGAAGCTATTTTTCTGTAGCTTTGCTCCTTTTGGATTATGTCTGATAAAACGGATTCTGTCGCAACAGGATCTGTCGAAAAGAAAAGGCTATTTAGTGAATTATTGCCAAGAGTCTTCCATTTAACAGGCAGTCTGCCTTTATAGTTTTTGGTACCATAAAGCGGTGCACCGAAAAGGCCATCTACTATAATTAATCGTGTTTTTTGTTTTATATGTTCATTCCTATAAATATCGCTAATAGCATGATTAATGCAATTGTGAAGTATTGTAGGATATTGTGATCCATTCGAGAATCTAACTGTACCAAAATGATTTTTCATCGCTCCGGAAAGTAGAAGGAATTGATGAGATTTCACTGTAGGAATATTGATTAGATGCTTTGTTTCAGTAAGAACTTTAGGCATATAACAGTCGATATTTTTTCCATCTTCATTAATAGGGGTTGACATAATTATTTTCGCTTTTTTGTCAAATCCTCCTAATCCATAATTCATGCGTTTTTGTATTTTTCCACAAATTGTATTGTCGTATTTCCCAATACAGTTTACTGGGTAATCAATGATTTTTTCAATTAATTTAGGATTAACGCATAAATCGTATACATAAATCTTGTTAGGCTGTACTTTTAGTGAATTAACTAAACTTTTAATAACAGTGTTTATTACCACAGGTGTGGTACAAATATTTTTGTTGTATCCTAACTGCAATGCGTTTAAATTCGGCTTTAACGTAATTATATCACCAGGTTCATAATTTGTTAAAACTTTTAGCCAAGATTCTTTAATCCTACAACTGTTTGTAAAAGTCTTTAGTCCTTCTTCGAATAAAACTGCTACAACATCATTCTTTATATATTCAATATAGTTACCTTTTTTAAAGTCCCAATGGGTTGCTTTGTCATTATACATTCTCAATACAATTGGTTTGTAATCTTTATTCGTATTTAAATTATCTCTCCAGTAATCTCCAAAACATTTTTTAGTTCTTGAAGATGTAAAAAGAGTTGTAACCAATGACAAATAAAAAAAATTTAAAACCTTTAGAAACTGTCTTCTATCAATCCTTTTCATGATCAGCATTCAGAAATCGTAAAAATGGCTTATTGACAAATTAATTGAATAAAATATAACTTTTAGCATTAGTTATCGACTCCAATTTTATATCAATTTTTTCTTTATTATCTATATATTGTGAAAGTATACCTTTTTCAATATTTTTCCAGGATTTTTCGAGCAAAATGACATTCATCATTTCACTCAAATAGAGATCACCCTTTATTTTAAGTTTATGACAAACATGAGTACCGTTTTGTATTTCTTTAATAGTCCTTATCATCATCTTAATACCAATTTTGACTACTTTTGCGTATAGCGTTTCAGGGTTATCCTCTATCTGAATGATAGGTCTGCTTTGGTAAACTATAGAGCCGTCATCAATTCCACTGGTTACGTAATGGACTGTAGCTCCAATATATTCGGGCTCTTTATTTATCAAAGCCCAATGAGTTGTCCACAACCCTCTGTATTTTTGAGAAAGTCCGCCATGAAGATTTAACACACCATTTTTAGGTATCGATAGAATTTCATTCTTTATAATCGATGTCCCACATACAGCTATTAAATCCGTTCGTAACGATTTTATATACTCGATAGACCTTTTGCTATTTATCGTTTCCGGAGAATAAATAGTATACGTAGAACAGGAATCACTGCAAATAATTCTTTTTGATTCTTCTCCGAACATTGAATCATTTGATTCAGTAATTTTTTTACCGTATTTTTTATAAAAATTGTTTGTAATAAAGTGTTCTTTGAGTCTCCGACTTAAAAGAATCGGTGTTAAAATCATCTTTATCAGCTTGTATATTCTTTTAATTTTTGAGATATTCTTCTTTTGATCTTCAATAATTACACCAACTACGTTTAATTCTTTAATAAGCTGATTGGCAAAATAAATATCGGATGGGTCTGAACTTACCAATACAACAATCCTTAAATTAGACATAATTATCTTTCTTAAACTTAAAGAAGATTATATTAACTTTTCATGAATACGTTTGTAGTAAATTCTTTGCATTCCCTTGATAATATTATAATTTCTTTCAACGCCCATGATACAATGTGAACACATTTTGAGAGTATTCTTATTTTGTTGTTCTCGAAATCGAAGGTGCGTTTTATTATTCCAGATATCCTGTAAAGGCGTAGCAGATAGGTTCCCAAGTTTATAATTTGAAAAAAAAGGACAGGCTATGATGTTGCCATACGGATCAACGGTTACCTGATTTCGTTCCATATAACACTTTGTGTTTGGAACTGTTCCGGAAACAATATTTTTTTTAGAAAGTGTATCAATATTTAAAGTATACATTTCTGTATCTGAGTATTTATACTTTTTGATTAGTTTCGGCACTGTTTTTTTAAGCTTCTTTGCTTGATCATTATTTAGCAAAAGCGACTCTCCTCTAAGAAGGAAGTAAGGATCGGGATATATCCCATCAATACGTGATCTTTTAACATGAACCTCCGTGAACTCTCCTATATATTCTAACGCACACACATCAAAATTCTGTTTATGTGCGAAAGATACTATTTCTTCAATAGAATCAATGTTTAATTTTGATATTGTCGTATTGCAGTATACCGTAGGTCTTTTAGATCCTTTTAAACTTCTCACTTTTTTTAAATTTACAATCGATTTAATGATATGATCAAAATTGCCTTTTGTACCACGTATCTTATCGTGATTTTTATCTATCTCATCTACAGAAATATACAGAGTATGTAAACCGGCATCGACTATCTCTTGTATTGTCTCTTCGTCCAATAGGATTGCGTTTGTTGGCATATGAACAACCATGCCCAACTCATTTGAATATTTTATCAACTCAACTGTCAACTCTTTCCTTAAAAATACATCGCCACCGAATAATTCTATTATTTTAACACCATTCACACTTAAATCTTTTATAATATTTTTCCATTGTTGAAGATTTAGCTCATCTTTTTCATTTACTATTCTTTTCCACATAGTACATGCACGGCATTTAGATGTGCATCGAAAAGTTAAAAACAACAATGCATGTCGCGGTACTGCCTTGTAAAAATCTATCTCACGCTTATATAATTGAACAAAGTCACTGCTTATTGTTTTTATCGCATTAATACCTTTATTAATTACCATTAAATTTCCCTCTTATTATGTTTTTCAATAACATGAATTGTTTGTTTTTCCTTAAAATAGGCAACAATAGAAATTCAAATAAATATAAAATGTTAGATAAAAAATTTGAATTAAATAGCAAGATTTGTTGTAGTTTCTCCGTTTCATCAGTCCAATTCATCAAATATTGATAACAATGACCACATGAATAGTATAATTTAATCTTTTTGCTATCAAATAAATTTTTTATAATGCTGTATTCTAAGAAAGAACCAGGTGATAAGTTGCGATAGGCTTCATCATAATCCGCACGGAGGGGATAAGCAACATTCTTGTAAACCAAATGATATTCATAAGCTATTGGTATATTGTCGTAATTCAGCACCCAAATTTTACTCCATCCCTTCTTAAAACCTATCTTCGAAATTCTTTCATAAAAATTACGTTCTATCGGATTATCAACAATTGATCTACAACATTCACCTTTCCAGCTGCAGGATGAGACATTAAAAATTTGTTCCAATGATAATTTTGCATTTTCAATTTTTTCAACTTGTTCATAGGTTATCTTCTCGGCTTTATTAATCCTGTTTATTTTGTTACGTAATGACTTTTTAAATTTTTTAGATTTTAACTTCCAGAATTTATCCCAGCCGTTTTCAATTCTTATAACAGGTGTGACCAAAGAGGATTCTTTACCGCATTTGAAACACTTGTATTCGCCTATTTTTTCTATAAATAAATTTCGTTTATCATTGTCTCTAAATTTATCAAATATTGCTATATCCCAGCTTCTTTTACATTTACTTATATAATAAAGCAGTATATCTATTGCAAACGCTTTATACCCTTTTGAAATGATGAAATCGAAATGAGGTGTGATCCCATCCGTACATGAATGAAGCTTTGTTATCGGTACTCCACGAAAAGTACATTTACTTATTTGAAGAAGAAATATTGCTATAACCTTTGCTCTATCAAAGAGTATAAGAACGTGTAATTTACTCTTTTTCGGCCCTAATTGATTCGCCTGCCACCAGCATTCAAACCATTCAGGTGTTAACGCTATAGATGCATATTCATCTTCCTCGATAATTTTGTTCCATGCATCGCTATATTTAAGCAGCAAGTCAAGGTCTGTAATTATTTTAAAATAAATATTCATAATAATTATACCATTCAAAGATCCGCATTTATTTTTCCTCCGGCCAGAAAGCAGGCAACAATTGCAGAATCTGCCCGGCAAACTGAACGGTTTTCATCTTTGCCTGATCGAGACCGCTCCTGTCAGAAAGCATCGAAACCTGTACGTATGCACCGTCATTGCGATTGTGCCTGATTTTTAGTAGAAGTCGCTGGATGTTTTGCTGAATTCCGGTTACCATCACCTTGTCGCCATCGCTTTGGTACCAATGCAGCATGGTGCGGTAGGTGTTGCCCATCTCCGCGACCACTAGGTTGACCGTCTCCCTTTTTCCGGAGACCTCTATGGCGACTTTTTGGTTTTTAACGATTCCCCAACCCGCACCTGGCAGGCAGGCATACGGATTGTGGCCGGTCCTCCCTCCCTTGGCGGTCCCGTAATAGCCAATGTAGAGATTTATCTGGGTTCCGTCGGCAGACCGGTAATGCCGGTATACATGCCTGTCGGCGTTCAATTCTTTGTATATGGAATCGTCGAAGCGATCTTCAGTGCCGATATAAGCGCCCAAGGCATAGGGAATATTCTCCAGGTTGGTTTTTACGACGACTGGCTCACCACGCTGTGCAATAAAAAAGACCAGACCAATCGTTAACACCAGCGTAGATAAAGATATGCAAAAAGATCTAGATGAAGGCATGATATAAAAAAATGGCTCCAGAATTAAGGTGTCAGAATACAGGGTTCAGAAGCCAATAGCCGATAAGAACAGAGGGCAAATCTTGATTGGTTGTTTTCAAACCGGGTGCTGTACGCACACCCGGTCACAACCGCAACGATTGAAACACTGAAGTGTTTTTGGCTTTTCCCGCTTCGCGGGGAAATCCAAGCCACCCGCTGAGGGGGTGGTCGTTGACTCACTTTAGGTTTCCCTTTTCTGCCATATGTTGATCAGCTTGTATTCTACATATAGCAACGCCAGGCCGAACACAAAAACGACCATTCCTGAAAAGTCATGCAGAAAGCCTCTTGCCACCGCCGAACCATAAAAATGCGCTAAAATACCAGTTCCAGTGACACGAACGATATTGGCGAACATGGCCAGCGGTATGGTCGACAGCAGGAATATGATTTTTGCCGTAGGGCTGAAATGCGACAAATAAATGAAAATACTTCCCAGCATTAACAGCGAAACGATGGAACGCAAACCGCTGCAGGCTTCGGCTACCTCCAATTGGGTTTGTACGAAATACAGCATGTTTCCTTCCTGATGCACCGGAATACTTGTCAGTCGGATTACAAATGCGGCAATGTCGGTTGCAACATGCTGAAGTGGAAGCGAAATCAAGCCGATTAGCGACACCGGTATCGGCACCATGAAGAGCAGGAAAAGCATCGGGAAAAGCAGTTTCCGAGTTACATCGCCGCCCCAATTATACAGCACCAGACCGATCAGTGAAAAGACGATCATGGCGCGAGCGGCAACGGCGACGCCACCAGCGTAACTGATCAGATAGAGCACCAGACTGAAAATCAGCAGGAGTAACCCCCAGATGGACTCCCGCTTGTGGAGGTCGATGATCGCCTCGCGATGGTTCCAAATAAAATACAAGCTGACGAATGGAACGAGAATGCCATGCGAGTTGTCGGAATGGTTCAACCAGGTTGAAACCATTTCCGGATATACCGGGTAAAAAGCGAGCAGCCAAAGCACCAGCAGAAAAATAAATCGAATCATCGTTTGGATGGTTCCCAGAATGTGGCACGCTGGCCTTTAAAGTAGCTAAACCATGCTACCAGTATTGAACAGTTAACGATGGTGAAGAAGTAGGAAAGTTTAGTGATAGGTATAAGCTTTAAGGCTGAAGCGGTAAGTATTTTAAATGCTTTCTTAAGGACATTGGATTTAATATTGTCAGGTGAGAGGAAAAGATCAATATCTCTATTCACTATGAGATAGTAGAAAATCGCAGTCGTGTAAAACAAAAGCTGAGCGATGAAAACAAGAATGAACGAACCGGAATTAATAACGATCAGGAAATTGGATAGAAACGCAAGAATCATAAAAAACGGAACCAACCACCGGCAAAGTTTGTGACTGAACAATTGCCAGGCAAACATGCCGTATTTTTTCGGGTTCAACAGAGACAAGTTCCTCATCAGAACCGATATGCCGCGCAATACCGTTCTGACCTTCCTTTGAAATTCCTTTTTTTCGTCAGCAATGTTTTGGTAGTAGCCGATGCTCTTTGGATCCGATACACCTCGCAATCCAATCTTGATAGAGTTAAGCAATGTATTGAAATCGCTTTGTAGATCAGTTGCCCAGTTTTCACAGACGGTTCTTCTGGCAGCAAAGAAAGAGCCACTCAACCCGACGAGCGTATTGACTTTGGTCTCCAGGTTTCTGAGAAACATTTCATAGCGAACATACGCGCCCTCACCACTGACATTTCCATCTTTATCGATAAATCGGTCCTCACTACTGACACAACCGATGGTTGGGTCACTGAAGTTGCCGACGATATTTTGGATCGCATCTGGCTTTAAGATTGTCGCGACATCCGAAAAGACTAAAATCTCGCCCGATGAGGCATCTACTGCGTGCTTCTGGGCGTTTTCCTTGCCTTTTCTTTCTGGGGCCCGCACTAACCTCACACCAGCGTTTGAATAGCTATTAACGATTTCATCAGTATTATCACTAGAACAGTCCGAAGCGACGATGATTTCAAGGTTGTCCTTTGGATAATTTAAAGCCAATGAATTCTTTATTTTGTCTTCAATTCGCTTTTCTTCGTTGTAGGCGGTTATGATGAAGGAAACTGAAGGAAGGTCGTCATGGGTATGGTTATAGGTATAAGGTGGATGGTTTAAGGTTGAAGCAAGATCTTTTTTTTCCTTTGAAGAAAATAAGGATTTAACTTTGCGATAACCCAAAATTGCCATGAGGCATGAGGGATAGCCGAAGTAGGCATAGAATATCATGAAAACGGAAAACCAGAATATGAATTCTAACATTTGTATTTCCAACTTTTAGACAGGATTAACAAGATTGTATGGATATTTAAAATAAAAGAAAAGGGTACTTTTTGACAGGGTTAACATGATTGTATGGATAGCATTGATGTAAAATATAAAAAGAACAAACTTGGACAGGATTTACAGGATCGTCAGGATTTTAAAAACAAAGCATTGCTTTTTCGCGTAGCGACCACTTCTCTCATCCTGTACATCATGTTAATCCTGTCTATAAGTTTTTTGTATTTCGCGTAGCGACTTATTTTATCCTGAACATCATGTAAATCCTCATTAATGAAGTTTCAGTTCTTTACAAAATGTTTCTATCGGAAGTATGCGAACCCCATTTTTTTTATAATCTCTGGTACCCTGGTGTACTTGGTAGAAATCAGGAATATCTGTCCGCTCTTTGAAATAGGCCATGGTATAATAGACCCAACACGATTTTAATCATGAGTAAAATAGAGTGTGTTCTGAATTGACCACGCTGCATGCATTGTAAGCTGAACATCGGACATCGAATGAAAAAACACTAAAAATTGACAGGATTTACTGGATCATCAGGATTTTAAAAACATAAACAACATAAAGTTTTAATTTTTTCGCGTAGCGACCACTTCTTTCATCCCGTCCATCATGTTAATCCTGTCAAACCAAGGCTTTTCTTTTTCGCGAAGCGACCACTTTTTATATCATGTCAATCCTGTAAATCCTGTCTGACTGTTTTTTGCACTAAAATAGAAATGTCCTTGGCCATTCTTTCATCAATTCCGATATGTGTAGGAAGAGTGAACAGCTTCTCCGCGATTTCGGTAGCACCTGGTGTCAAGCCCTGCTTATTCCTTAAATGGGGTTTGATTGAAATTTCATCGACTATCGAATGCGGATACATCTGCCGAATTCCATATCGCTTCATTTTTTTATCGAGCATAGTATTAGTCAGCATCACTGGAAAGCGGATAATTGAGGTTGCCTGATCTGAGTTTAGGACCTGTAATTTTGGATCGATCATTTCCGAGTAAATATCTGAGATTTTTCTCCGATGCTGATTCAGCCTGTCAAGGCTTGGCAGGCTCATCGCCATCATTGATTCCATGGCACGGGGCAACCCTTCAACATTGAAGTCAGGATCGAAAACCGTCTCGCCAAGGCCGAGGGGCAGCATTTCAGGAATCCAATAGAGATATGGTTTTGAAATGGCCTGTGTGGCAGCCGTTACAATTGCTTGCTTGTATCCCTTTTCTTCGGAACCTATTTGAGTGATATTTAAAATATCTTGATGACTGTTCGAAACCAGGGCGCCTCCCCCTCCAACCGGTAGAGGTTTGCCTCTCCCGAAACTGAACAATCCGAAATCTCCCAGAGTGCCAGGAGCCCTTAGTTCGTTGCCCTTTCCAAATGCCTGGGCCGCATCCTCGATTAGGTATGCACCGTGTTGTTGAGTTGAGTTGATGATTTCATCAAGCGGCGACAAAATACCAAAAAGATGCTGGGCAACCACAGCCAGGGTCTTCTCTGAGATGGCACGTCGAAGGGAGTCAACATCTGCAAAAAGGGTGCTTGGATCAAGATCATAGACGGCGATTTTAAGACCAGCTTTGGCGACGGACGCGGCTACTGAATAACAAGTATAGCCGGGGATCAACACTTCATCACGATTACCGCCCTCTCTTTCTTTTAGCGACAAAAGCAATTTGTATAACAGCACTCTTGCACTTTCAGCGAGGATGCAGTGCTTAACATTCAGATAGTTGCACAGAACAGATTTGAAATCGACCGGCTCCCTGTTGAATGTTGATAGAATGGCCGACCAAGGGATTTTCGTCTCGGCAGGGGGGTACCAAGCTAAATTTTTTAAAAATTTTAACACTAATGAATGGATTCTATTTTTAGTAATTTATTTAGACAGGATTAACAAGATCTTCAGGATATTTTATTCATGGCTTTCGGCCAACTATTTCTCATAATTATTAATAATGAAAAGAACATTTATTTAAGTTTTTTCGGGTAAAACCCGTATATTATGTTATCTTGGCAATCCTGTTAATCCTGTCGGATAATTTGTTATTTTTTATACATGATTTACAGGATGAATAAGATTGTCTTTAGTTGGCCTTCGGTGTTTTTTTGACAGGATGTACAGGATTGTTTACATGGCCTTTGGCCAAATAGGAAAATAATTATAATAAACATGAAGTGATTTCGGGTGAAGCCTTTTTTAGGTTAAAATCCAGCTAATCCCGTTAATCCTGTCTACTTGGTTGTGCTTCTTCTGTCGAATACCGTAAAGTTCAATTATATTGTAAATCATGTTAATCCTGTCCAAAGGGCTTTCTATATTTTCTTTTAACATCTACCGACGTTGGTCCAAAATTAATCAGTAGTCCGATATCCTTCCTTATGCAATTCAGATAGTTGACCAATTGAACTTCATGCTCTTTTGCAATTTTTTGTATCGATTTCAGTTCAACGACAACAATATCTTCAACAACAAGATCGGCAAAGAACTTCCCCACAATTTGATCATCATAGTAAACTTCGAGTGGTTTTTCAGATTCGACATTCAGATTTTGCTTGGTCAATTCAATTACCATCGCCTTATGATAGACGCTTTCCAGAAATCCAAATCCCAGGTGATTATAAACTTTGTAAGCGCATCCAATAATTTTGTGTGTTATCTCGTCAGAAATCATTTTTTATGTTTTTGACAGGATTAACAGGATCTACAAGATAATGAAAAATATTTGGTTTCGCCAAAGGCGAAATAATCAGGTTCCTCCGTCGCCTCAATGGTAAATTAATCATTGTTTATATCTCTCTATCGTTTTTTGATACTGTCAGCCTTTTGACAGGATTAACAAGATCTACAGAATTTACATATAAAATCGCGTAGTACACCGCCTGAGTGTAGAACAGGCAACTATATGCTGAATTATTTGACCGTGTGCTGTTTCGCCAGAGGCGACCAAACATCCTGACAATCCTGTAAATCCTGTCCAATTTCTTTTTTTTAACAATCCTGTCAGTCCTGTAAATCCTGTCTACAAGCTTATGTATTTTCGAATATGAGGGCCAATAATATTAGCCAACTTTAAAGGCATTTTACGCCACAACTCGGCGGCCAGTTCTCGTTTGTCTATACCTTCGCCAGTATTGATTTTGTCTTTTCGCTTCCTGTCATTATCATTCAGTTCATACCAGACCAAGGGAATCGGTTTTGCTCCCCATTGCTTTTTGAATTTATACGTCCCCTCACCTTCCGTAGAACGCCCGAAATCGAAATAAGCAAATCTGTTGTCAGCGCTATATTTCAAAAAATTCCAATACAGAAGCATGTTGGGGCCTAAACGATTATATTCCCTCAACGTTGATGCCCATGGAATGGAAACGCACTTTCCGCCTAAAAGAATAATACCCATCCCGATGATGCGCCCCTCAAAGGTAGCCAGACCCAGTTTGGCTCTATTACCATAGTTTTCCAGAACTGCCTTCAGGAATAATTTTGAATGAACCGGTGATCCAAGCTCATGCATGTTTTTCGAAAATACATGGTAAGCGCCGTCAATATCTTCCAAACCGCCCCATTCGAAGACGACTCCATTTTTTTCCGCCTTGCGTACCTGGCTGCGAAGTTTGGATTTGAAGCTTGCCAACAATTCTTCTGGCGAAGAAGGTAGATTGAGGAACATTCGAACTTTATCGGTATCTATTGCCTTGAACTGCGATTGAATAGTTTCGGTTGGTGCCAAATCGCCCCGAAGCTGGATGTTTTTTGTTTTCTTTATAATATTTAATTGTATCGCCTCCTTGCATAGCGAATCCTCGATTTGGGCATCTACCGAAATACAACTGCCTACGTCACAGAACGGCAAGGCAACCATTTCGTTGATGAATGGAAATAATCGAAGTTGCACCAACGGCAAGATACCGACAATCTTATTATGCTTTTCGGCAATCAAATAATGGCATTTATGCTTGTATCCGGTCTCGATTGCCTTTTTCCATGCTAAAAGGTGGTAGGGTGATGCATTCGGGTGACTCAGTACAAACTCGTCCCAACGTTGACGGTCAGACTCTTCGGCAAGTCTGATATTTATTGAATAATCGTTCATGTATATTTGACAGGATTAACAGAATTTCCAGGATAAATATTTTATCTCACACCCGCTTCGCTCGAAGCGCAGAGAGCACTGAGGACAAGGTCTTTGGGACACGGATTAACACGGATGAGAGTTAAAGCATTCAGCTACACTGATAAACAAGCCAGCCAGGAAAAACTATAAATCTTTTGCCTTGGACCTACAGCCTTCTATCGGAAAAATTTTTTTTGACAGGATTTACAGGATTATCAGGATAAAAACTCTTAAACCAGCTTGTAAATCCTGTTAATCCTGTCAAAAATTCTAAAGGCAAAAAACCCCAGGATGATCCCGATAAAATCCAAAATAATATCAGAAAACGAGGCCGTTCTACCCGGTACCATCGATTGATGGAACTCGTCTGATAACGAAAAGAGAAATAGACCGATCAAAACAAAAAACGTTTTCCTGTGCCACAGCATACTTCCATGAAAAGCTTTAAACCAAAAAAAGCTTAAACAAGCAAACACAGGTACATGTGCAAGGTTTGAAACCAAACTGTCTAAAGAATCATTTGAAGAGACGATAGTAATATCCGGGATAGATGACGCGTAAGTGATGAACAGGGTGCCAAATATGGCCAGGATTAAAAATTTATAATTAACCATCGGACGACAAATTTCCTGCCAGTTTTATATCGTCTACAGAAATATTTTTTATCTTGTAAATCCTGTTAATCCTGTCTAAACTGGCTCAATCAAGATTTGCCAGCAGAAGTAAAAATTGCTCAGCGACCTTTTTGCGTCCAATCTCGTTCAGGTGCCCGCCATCATAAGTATATTCAGGAGCCATGGAATATAATATGTGTTGCCGTCCACCTCGAAAGATTCGCGCGTTCCATTGTGGAAGGTGGATTCAATCTTGGCAATATCGAGAATGGGATCTTTCCCTTGGAACTCTTTAATCAGTAGCTCATTATACTCGGTTCTTTTCCGATTGTCCTCCACACCACCTATTTCCCTTCCAATAAGCTTCTTGATGGAGGCTTTCCATCCGGTTTGGCGCTGTGTCAAAGGTGCCGTAAAATGAATAATGGTTAGATCGGGGTAATCTTTTCTTAGTTTCTCAACATCTGCCTTATATTCTTAAAAAACCTTGTTGACATCGGTCTTGAACATTATGTCTACATAGCAGAACTTAAGTGCGGCAGCATCGGCATTGCTCCCAATCCCGGCACTAATATTTTTAAGTGGGTATGCACTTGACTCAAGTAACCACAAGATGTAGTGTGTCTTCCTATGGAGGAAGATTACCCCCGCACCTTGTCGGAGCTTGAGAGCCGGTTCAGTACCAATGCTGCCTGTTTGGAGTATCTGCAAAAGATCAGATGGCCGAATGGTTTCATCTGCCCCCAATGCAAAGCACAAAAAATATGGAAGACAGGCAGAGATTTGTTCCATTGCACCAATTGTGGAGCACAAAGCTCGGTCACTTCTGGAACTATATTGCACGGCGCTCGCAAGCCCCTTCCGATGTGGTTCCGTGCCATGTGGCATATTACAAATCAAAAGTACGGTGCAAATGCACTGGGGTTGAAACGGCTGCTTGGCTTGGGGAGCTATCATACGGCCTGGCAGTGGCTCCATAAACTGCGCCGAGCAATGGTCAGACCGAATCGGGACAAGCTGTGTGATTTGGTCGAGGTCGATGAAACATATGTCGGCGGAGCAAAGCCCGGAAAACGAGGACGGGGAGCCGCAGGAAAAGCCTTGGTTGGTATCGCTGTGGAAATGAACAGCGATGAGGATGATCATGCACTGGGAAGAATTCGGTTGCAGCACCTTGAAAACGCATCTGCCGAAAGCCTGATACCGTTCATTCAAAATGTCGTCCAGCCGGATAGTACGATCCGTACGGATGATTGGGCTGCTTATGCTAATTTGAATGATTACGGTTTTAAGCATGTTTCTCTTGGCTCGAAAGAACTCAAGTCTGTCCATTTAGTCGCTGCTCTGTTAAAACGCTGGCTTCTTGGTACATATCAGGGAGCAGTACGGCCCTCTCATTTGACCTATTACCTCGATGAATTCACTTTTCGTTTTAACCGGCGGAAAAGTGCTTCTCGTGGCAAGCTCTTTTACCGACTGGTACAGCAGGCAATGATGGTAGATCCGGTTCCCGCTCCGTCACTGAAAGGACCAGCCCTACCTTTTCTTACTGGGCAGGATAATTCGAACCTGGATCCCTTAGATGCCGATCTCGACCACAATATATAGTGGGTACTTGAGTAAAGTGCATACCCACTTATTTTTATTAAAATCATCTATTTTTGATTTTGGATCAGTATTCTTGCCAACCGTGGAGTGTGCAAGAAAGCCGCCTTTAATGCCATTGACATCCTTGGTTTCGACGATATTGAGCTTGATCTTTGGATTTTCCTTCATCAAGTCTTTGATGCCGTCAATAATATTATACCCCACCGACTGATGGCCAAAATAGATTTTCTTCTGGGACAGCTTTTCCCAGGATGCATCAGGGATATCCTTCAAGCTGTTATAGGTGACTTTTTTTGTTCCATTTCACCCCCTTGAGAACAGGACAATGTTATCAATAAAGTCGAACATATTAGCGCTATTATTAATTTGTGCTTTTCAATCATAAGTTACCTCAACTGTTCTCAAATTTTGAATTATGAGTTTTGAATTTTGAATTGGTTTTTTACCGCCCACTTTACTCAAGGCGCAGAGTTCTCAGAGAATTAGATTTCCTATGGATGAACACGGACAGGAATAATTTCAGTTTCGAATTTTAATTTTTCTATGGACTCAACAATCCGATGAGCGGTCTGGCCGTCCCACAAGTCTGGTGGCGTTCTTTGGATTCGGTCCATTTTTAAAGATTTTATAGCCATTGCTTCAATTTCATCATGGGTGCACAAACGGTTGGTGCCTTCGGTGACGGTGACCGGGCGTTCGGTGTTGGGCCGCATGGTCAGGCATGGAATGCCAAGATAGGTCGTCTCTTCCTGGATGCCGCCGGAATCCGTTATGGCCAAACGGCAATTGAAAACCAGACTCATGAAGCGGACATAGTTTAACGGTTCAGTCAAAATTATGCTGCTACATTTCGTAAGACTCGGCATCAGGCCGTATTCCTCAAGATTTTTCCTTGTGCGTGGATGAACGGGGAAGACCAGAGGAATCATTTTGGAAATCGAAATAAGCGATGTGCATAGCGAGGATAAAATTTCAACGTTGTCTACATTCGCAGGACGATGGAAGGTCACAACTCCGAATTCATTTTTATTCAGTCCAAACTCAAGATGAGTATTCTCGGCCTTGATCGTGTCGCGCATCATTTCCAATGAGTCGATCATGATATTTCCGACGCGCTCAATCTTTCCCTTATCTACACCTTCTTTGACCAGGTTTGCATCGCCATCCGGAGATGGCGTCCATAAAATATCCGCCAGTGCGTCGGTGGCTATGCGATTGATCTCTTCGGGCATGGTTCGGTCAAAGGAGCGCAGGCCTGCCTCTAAGTGCGCGACCACAGGGCGGATAAATAAGTTTGTTGAGTTCTTTGGGTTGGTTGGATAGTTGACTTTAACTGCAGCGATGGTGCAGGCGAGCGTGGAATTGACGTCGCCGACGACGACAACCATATCCGGCTGCTTTTCGTAGATCACTTTTTCATAGGCAATCATCACCTTGCCTGTCTGCTCGGCGTGGCTGCCACTACCGACGCCGAGGTGGATGTGAGGAGCAGGCAGTTTCAAGTCGGTGAAAAAGGCATCGGACATATTAAGGTCATAATGCTGACCCGTATGCACGATAACAGGTTCAGCCCAATCTTCTCTTTTTAAAGTATGGTAAAGCGGAGCGATTTTCATGAAATTGGGTCTGGCAGCGGCAATAAGATGAATTTGCATTAGGTTACAACCGTTTTAATTCGCTTGGTTAGTTGGATTGGTTGGTTCGATTGGTTTAATTGGTTCACTGCCCACTTCGCTCAAGGCGCAAAGGTCGCAGAAATTTATTTAGCCACAGACACACACGGACTCACACGGACTGACACGGACGTTTTTAAAACAGCCTACGGCTGGAAAGACCTTTTTATGGGACACAGATGAACGCAGATGGACACGAATCGGGTGTTAAAGGTTCAGCTTCGCTGATTATCTCACCGCCCGCTTCGCTTGAGACGTGGAGTTCGCGGAGGGGTTTGATTTCCCTAACGGGAATAAAAATTGGCGAAGCCACCCCAATTCTACATTTTCTTTGCGTTCGTTGCGACTCTGCGGTGATATTTTTTGCTGTATCCGCGTGTATCTGTGAAAATCCGTGTGCTATTACTGCTTTTTCGGGGACACGGATGAACGCGGATTAACACGGATAGAGCGTAAAATTCTCAGCTATCGCTGAATTTAAAGCTATAATTTCTTTATCCGCGTGCATCTGTGTAAATCCGTGTCCAACTATTTCTTGCTGTTATCGAACACTTTTCGGCTCAATTCCGGCTTTGGCCCAAAGTTGATCAGAAGCCCAACTTCTTTATCGGTGGCTTTCAGGTAATTGAGTAACTGCGCTTCATCTTCCGATGTTAGGGATTTCTTTGCCTTGATTTCGACAATCACTTTCTCATCGATGATTATATCTGTAAAATATTGTCCTACAATCTGGTCAGAATAGATTACATTTATGGGTGACTGCTGGAAGGCGGACACCCCTTCCTTTCTAAATTCGATCATCATCGCATTTTCGTATACCTTTTCCAGGAAGCCATACCCTAAGGCGTTGTATACCCGGTAAAAGACCTTGATGACTTCTTCGGTTAGCTCTTGATGTTTCATTTTTTTGGGACACGGATTAACACGGATAAACACGGATCGGAAAAGCAGGGTCAGCTGGCGTTGAAAGCTGTGTTCCAGAACAACCGGGATACGATTTTTTCTTTTTCCGCTGGTGTCAAGGGTTTCATTGGATATAATGGTTTTTAGGGCACGGATGAACGCGGGTGGACACAGATAAGGCGAGCATAGAATCAGCTTCGCTGAGTTAAAAAAACAAGTTTTTTTCCGTGTTCATCCTGAAAATCCGTGTACTATTGTCTTTTGAGTTAAGAATTGGTTTTTTGGCGAAGCCAACACATCTGGTCTCTCTCTGTGATCTCTGCGACTCTGCGAGAGATAATTTGTTTCTCGCCCGCTTCGCTCGAGGCCACAGAGGCGCGGAGTAAGTTTGATTTCTGGGGGGGAAATTGATAAAAACAATTTCGAATTTTAAGTTTTGAATTTTGAATTTTGAATTATGGAAAGCTTTTAAATCATTCATTCCAAAAAATTGTTTGGTTCTATTTCAAGATCATATCGTATTATTTTGGTTAATAAACCTTTTGGTACATCTTTATTTCCGTGATCCGGAATTGTAGTCTTCCTTCCATCGGGATGAACAAAGCGTATGTGAGAACCCCGTTGTCTTACCCGTTGAAACCCTAATTTTTCAACCCGCTTGATCAACTGTTTAAATGATATAGTCGGGAATGACGTCATACAGCAATCTCTACATCCCGAACACCGACAAATTGAGTATAGCCATCAAATTCTGTTATATCCTCATCTAAACATGCACCAATCGCTTCTTTAATATTTTCCATCGCCTCATCAATAGTGTGCCCATAGCTATGGCATCCTTTAAAAACCGGGCACGTCACGATAAATATACCATCATCATCTTGTTCAACAATTACAGGGAAATGTTTTCTTCGCATAAATATCCCTTTTATTAATTGCAGTAAATCAAAAGCAAGTCTATATACATCAAGATCTCTAAAGTGCTTGATATCCCGCCTTTGTTTCATCTATCCGAATTCAAATCTTCTGCTCTCCCCAGTTTCTGTTATTATATTTTCCGAAGTTCCGCTCTTCAGCATTTCCTAACTCCAAAAATGTGGATGGGTGCCGATTTTATCTTTTTCTCTCGCCCACTTCGTTCGAGTACGCGGAGGCGCGGAGGGGATTGATTCCTGAAGGGGCGAAATCAATCTAAAACAGATGAAAGCCGATTTCTATGGGCAAAGCCCAATAAACAACGCCCTCTCTGTGATCTCTGCGACTTGCGAGAGGCTACTTTTCATTAATGATTCTCGTGATGCCCTCTTTTAGCAGGGTTTCATTGAAATTGATCAGTAACCCAATGGGTTTCTTCGCCAATCGCAAATATGTAAGCAGTTGTTTTTTATGTACCGATTTCACCAATTCGACGGATTTAAGCTCCACGATGATCGTGTCTTCAACAAGCATGTCTATCCTGAACCCATCATCTGTGATGACCCTATCGCGATAAAGAACGGGCAACGGCACTTCGGTCTTGAAATCCATCCCAATCGCATCAAATTCGATCGCCATGCATTTCTGGTATACCGACTCCAGCAGGCCTGGCCCCAATGCAGAGTGAACATCGATTGCTGCTTTGATGATTTTGGATGATAGTCGATTGATGTCCATTTTTTGGTTTCTCGCCCGTTTCACTCGAGTACACAGAGGCGCTGAGTTAAGTTTGATTTCTAAGAAGGGAATCAAACAAGTCAATCCTCTCTGTGATCTCTGCGACTCTGCGAGAGGCATCTTTTTTATTTCTCGCCCGCTTCGCTCGAGTACACAAAGGCGCGGAGTTAAGTTTGATTTTTGAGAGGGAAATCAAAAAAATGGATGAAACACAATATTTAAAATTTCACCAGAAATGGTCGCTATTCCAACCAGTTATCGATCATTAAACCCTTGACCCGACTGAATTCCCTTTGGTTATTGGTCACCAGGGGATAGCCCAGACTTAACGCATGCGCAGCGATAAACAGATCGTTGCCACCGATGACCAGTCCTCTTTTTTCAAGATCTGAGCGGACATCTCCGTAAACCACGGCGGCATCTCTGTCAAAGGCAAGAACCTCGATAAGCTCGCTCAGGGCATTCAACCGGCGAACATTGTCATCAACCCAACGACTTTTTTTTGCGCCGTTCATTAATTCCGCAAACGTTACAGCTGACATGACCACAGCGCCGGTCTGGCACATTTCGAGCCGTTTTAAGACACTGGGAGGCTTCTTTTTTATCGTATAAATGCAAATATCCGTGTCTAACATCACCGTCATATCGGTTCTCTTTCCTGCATCGACGGTTGGCAGCGTCCCTCTTCCATGAAATCATCCGACATTTCGGTTAAAAGCTCGAACACTCTGGACAGATTTTGCGGTTTTCGTTTTAGAACGATCTCGTCACCCCGTCTAAATATTTGGACTTCTGAAACATCGAATTGGTAGGCTTTGGGCAACCGGACCGCTTGGGAGTTGCCACTTTTGAAAATCTTTGCGGTTTCCATGTTTGCCTCCCTGTGGCCAAGCAGATAATGTATATACACATGTGTATATACATTATATTCTTTGTCAATGTAAATTCGCGCAAATGCCTATTTTACTTGAGGCGCAAGGGAATAAAGGATCCACCCTTAGAAAGGGTGGTATTGGGTTAACCCCTAAAAGGGGGTAAGTTTGCCGTTATTGGTAACCTTTAGCTACGCCTTCATTCAAAATTTACTGATTATAACGGATTTTGGGGAGTTTGATTCCAATAAGCCGAACATACAGTGGCCTATCCCCCGACAAAAACACAACATGTTGATATTATTGAAGATTTGAGTCTAGACTTTTTACTAATAATTTTATATAGTTAGAGACACATCCCGCCAAAGGAGGTCTCTAACTATATGGGAATAGCAGATACAAGATCCGCTAACCGAAACAACAGAATCATATGTTTGCCCTTTTCTCAAGGCAATTATGAATGCAACATACTCAACCCGGTTGATTTCAGAACTTCCGTAAACAAAAGGATCGAACTGTTTCCGGAATTATTCCCGGCTGAAATCGAAAATGGATATCGGATGAAGGATCTTTATTACTCAAAAAAACAATCCATATGGATCCGTCGAATTAAAATATCCGGTGTTGCTTACACCATTCGTCCTTCATTTGTACTGCCATACCTCGTTGGATTTGTTGACGAAATCGAAGATGCAATGTTTTTTAGAAAGTTCGACATACCATTTTGGGCCATAAGTCGTGTTTTCGGAAAAGATCCCATGTATTGGTATCGAATCGAACAATCTATCGGGCGAAACAGCATTGTCGGAACAACTGTCCGAAATCCTCAAGATGTTCCCGAACATCTTGCCGCTGATGAAAAGCATACTCGAATTTTAGGTGAAAAAACGTATGTGGCCACGACAGTTGGTGATGGCTGTATTCTCGGTGCAGCCGTTGCCAAAGACGCCGGAGAACAAGCGTTAACAGATGCGTATCAAGTGTACAAACAAGAGGCCCAGTGTATAAAGCCGGAATATTCACCGGAAACCGTGAATATGGACGGCTGGAAAGCCACCCGAAATGCGTGGCAATTCCTCTTCCCGGCAGTAGTTATCATTTGCTGTTTTCTTCATGTGTTTATCAAAATTCGTGACCGTGCCAAAAAGAAATACCGAGATATTTTTGAAAACGCCGCATCAAAGCTATGGGAGTGTTATCGCGCTGAAAGTAAGGCATCGTTTTCCCAAAGAATAAGAAGGTTGTACGAATGGTGCGAAAAGAATGCTGTGCCATCCGTTATCATAGATCCCATAACGAAGTTACGGAAAAACATTGCCGCCTATCGTGTTGCCTACGATCATCCTAAAGCACACCGAACCAGTAACATGGTTGACCGGTTGATGCAAAGAATGGATCGCCACCTGTACAGTACCCAATATTTTCATGGATCGATGGATGCAGCGCAGTTGAGTATTCGAGGATGGACGCTCATCAATAATTTTTCACCATACAATCCTCGAACGGTTAAGTTGCACAATGGATTTAAAAGTCCGGCGGAACAGCTAAACCAATTCAGATATCACAACAACTGGTTGCAAAACTTGTACGTTTCGGCTTCTTTGGGTGGGTACCGGAGACCTCCCCAAAATCCGATATAATCAGAAAATTTATAATTCATCATTAAAAATTGGTTTTTTGGAGAAGCCCTCTGAAACACGATCTCTCTGCGATCTCTGCGAGAGATAATTTGTTTCTCGCCCGCTTCGCTCGAGGCCACAGAGGCGCGGAGGGGTTTGATTTCTGAAGACCGAAATCAATTTAAAACGGATGAAAGCCGATCTCTATGGGCATAGCCCAACTACCTATTCACTCTCTGTGAGCTCTGCGACTCTGCGAGAAACTATTTTTATCTCGCCCACTTCGTTCGAGTCCACAGAGACACAGAGTTTGGCAGCCTTCGGCTGATAGACCAGGCTATGGAGCTAATCAACGGATTCGCTTTGCGTCTCCGGAAAAAAAATCATTTGGTTTTGTTGAAATTGATTGGTGGGCCAAGCGGTTTGTTGGCCAATCGTAAAATGGATTGAATCTGTTTTTGATCTTCGGGTGAAGTCTGCTGAAACACGACCTGTGTGTGTGCTTTAGGGCTCTGCGAGAGGCTTAATATTTACTTTGGTCGGCATCCAATAGCCATTGGATTATTATAGATTTGCCAGGAGGAGGATCAGCTGTTCGGCAACTTTTTTACGTCCTATTTCATTGAGGTGACCGCCATCGCTGGTGTATTCGGGCACCAATGAATAGTATGTTTTACCATCGACTTCGAAGGAGTATCGGGTACCATCAGAATTGGTGGATTCGATTTTCGCAATATCCAATATGGGTTCCTTGCCTTGATACTTGGCACGCAGTAATTCGTTGTATGTGTGTCGGTTTATATTTTCCTTCGCTCCACCAAGGGAACGACCAATGATCTTCTTTACCCAGGCTTTGGGGCCAGTTTGAAGCGTTGTCAAAGGCGCGGTAAAATGAATGATCGTCAAATTGGGAAAGGTGTTGCGTATTTTTTCAATCTCACTTTCATACTCAGCAAACAGTTTCTCGGGATCGGCGTTGGCAAGGATATCCACATAGCAGAACTTCAACGCAGCAGCATCGGCCTTTTTGCCGATACCGCCTTCGATGTAACGCGAAAAATCGTTAATTTTGGTTTCGGGTTGGGTATTTTTGCCGACTCGGGAGTGGGCCAGGACACCTGAAGTCAGTTCAGCGGGGTCTGTACTTTCAACAATCTTCAGCTTAATTTCGGGATAATCCTTCATGATATCCCGAACACCGTCAAGAATATTGTACCCGACAGACTGGTGACCAAAGTAGAAGCTCTTTTTAGAAAGCTTATCCCATGTTGTATCCGGGACGTCATTCAAATTTTTATAGGTCCCTTTTTTTTGTTCCATTTCTCCCCCTTGAGAACAGGACAATGTTATCAATAAAGTCGAACATATTAGCGCTATTATTAATTTGTGCTTTTCAATCATAAGTTACCTCAACTGTTCTCAAATTTTGAGCTTTGAGTTTTGAATTTTGAATTGGTTTCTCACCGCCCGCTTCGCTTGAGACGCAAAGTCCGCGAAGTGGTTTGATTTCCCTAACGGGAACGAAAAAGCTTTGACGAAACCAACTTCCTATTTCTTTTTTTTGCGTACTCTGCGGCTCTGCGGTGATATTTTTGATGTTAAATCTGTGTATTATTATTTGGGGACACGGATGAACGCAGATGAACACGGATAGGGCAAAATTTAATCAGCTGCGCTGAAATAACACCTGAAAATCTTTATCCGTGTTTATCCTGAAAATCCGTGTACAATTTAACGAATCAAACCAACCAAATTTTCCATATTCTGCTTTGAGCTATACAAAAAGTGATCTGACCACATCCATAATTTTTCTGGCATTTTCAATGCATTTAACAGCATCTTCTTCCAAATAAGCTTCCTCAGGTGTCAATTCCGGGAGTCCGTTGGGATACCGTGTTGTGATGTAGAATCGGTCAAGTTGAAACAGCGCATTTTTCCAGCGCTTTAAATTGTCTTTTCAACACTCATAGATAACCTCACCCTTTTCAATTATTTGTTTGATGAAAAACCGGTGGGCAATCTTTTCCAATTCATCGGACGTATATATCAGCATGTCCACGGAACGACCCGTGAGTACCTGTTGAATCTCTTCATAATCGTTATATCGATCAAAAAAGCGCTTATTGGTTTCGGTGATGATCATCAAATCCACATCGCTTTTCCGGGTCTGCGTCCTTTGGAAAAGGAACCAAAAAGATAGGCTTTTCTTGTTTTGCTTTTCTTAAAAACCGTCAATAAGAGCTTTTTGATCCGTTGAATTTCAATATGTTCATTTTTTTCATTTTCCTTTCACCGCCCGCTACGCTCGAGGCGCAAAGTTTATATCGTGAGTTGTTGGTTGATTGTGGTGGGCTGTGAAATTCTGCAGAACGTTCGATCTCCAACCTTCCACCTACCATCTACGACCTACATTGATTGCCACGGACCCACATGGACAACTGATTAATTTTGAATTCTTAATTTCGAATTTTGAATTTGTCTGTTGTGGGTTGGTGGCTGTGATCGCAAGGACTGTATATGTATTGAGTTTTTTTAGCATGGGGGAATCTCCGTAGTAGTTTAGGCGAGGGGCTATGGGCTATTGGCGATAGGAAAAAAGCCGTTTTACCCACCTCATTTTTCTATTTTTTTGAACGTGCCTTGATTAGACCGCCAAGCATTTTTCCTATGGTAATTGCCTGTTGATCAAGACTTTTAAAATCGTCATCATCCACATAACCAATCTGAGTTGCGATTTCCAATTGTGTTCTCAGTTCTGCGAGTGAACCCTTTGCTATGTACAGGAATCTTACAGCATCTTTGTCAGTATCCCGTTCATCTCCCTCTGCGATATTACTCGGAACACTCACCGATGAGCGCCTGATTTGGTCAGCCAGTCCATAATCCTTTCGAAAATTTCCATGTTTGGTAATCTCATAAATGTTGATTGCCAGATCGCGCGATTTCTGCCAGACAACCAGTTCTTTAAACCCCTTAGACATCACACCATTCCAATGTCCAACCGCCTATTGGCTATAGCCCAGAGCCTATCAGCTATACCTTTCTATTTTTCAACCAATCGACGATCGTATCTTTGTACCTGTCGAAGTCTTCAAGCCGTTTACGAAGTATACCAACAACGATTTCTGCATCTACCCGATCATAATGATGGACAATGACATTTCGGAACTTGGCAATTTGTTCCATGGTCCGGCAAATATTGGTACCAAGGATTCCATTTTCCTTAAGAGCGATAAATGCGTCCGCATAGCTTTCCGGGATTCTATATTTTTGGTCAGAGATGATATGTCCTGCAATATCCACACAGGTTTCGATCATCATTTGTAAGGTTCTTTCGATTATTCGCTGGCTTTTCCAATCGCTTTTGTAGTCTTCTACCGATATCGACCGGAAACCTTGGATTTGGGATGTATACTCTTCCAGTTCACTCAATTTTCGGAGAATGAGGGTTTCATCAACCATGATAAAACCGCCTTTTTAGGATTGCCGATTCCAATCGATGGTAATCAAAATATTTTCGCATGATCAACGAAGAATGCGCATGCCTTATAAATGGTTGTTTGTCTACTATGCAAAAATTACGTCTTTTCTTTCTTCCAAGTACTGGCTGGCGGACTTGATACGCTTCGAAATATCTTTTGGTAATTTGGACTGTCTGATCATTTTTTTGGTTCATCGCCCACTTCGGGCTTCTGATATAACGTTGGTATCCAAAAGATATTTGATCAAAACGCATCAACCGTCCTTCCGGCGGACTGATCCCTCAAACTCTCGAAATCGCTATCTGAAATTTCTACATCCCCTAACTATCTTCTTTTTATGTTTTTCTTTTCGCTCACAGTGTAAATAATTTTGAATTTTTAGTTTTGAATTTACAATTTGTTTGTTGTGGGTTGTGGGTCGCTTGTTGTTATTGTTCAAACTGACAGCTTCTATTTCCCAACTTCTGGCTTCTGGATTCTGACTCCTGATCCTTAACCTTCATTGGAAATTAAGATTTCATCATTCAGAATTGTTCTTTCACCGCCTTATTTAAAACTTCTTTTTCACCGCCCGCTTCGCTTGAGGCGCAAAGTTCACAGAGATTTTATTTTGCCACGGGCATACACAGACCCAAAAATATCTATTCTTTATTGCCACAGACGCACACAAACCTACACGGACCGAGGCAAAATCAAAAATCTATCTCAGTTATTTGATCCAAAAAATGGTTAATCTGCTTTTTCAGCATTTTACTGGTGGGCAGCAATTTTCTGGCTACGATCTGTTCCCTTTCCCAATCCAATTCAAATGCGTATGCGTGTCGGAATTTATGGCGGAAAGCTCGGAAATCATCCAAGCGTGCATACAATTCGTCGTCAATGACCCTCGGCCGGTAGCCGGATATTTCCATTTTCATCCGTTTCAGCAAGTCTTTATGCCAAGTCGACTGTCCAAGGTCATTTTCAAAAAAACGTGCAATGGATCGAAAGATATTTTCACAGCCATTGTAAAAATTGTGCAGCAAGTATCCGACGGCACCGCGGTCGTAATTGGGGACCTTCTCCGGTGGGAGTTCGATCTTTTTTTTGACATCGTTGAATTCCTTGACGACCATCTCTATTTTTACCAGTTCATCGGCGATGTCGGCTTTCAACAATTGGATGTTATACGCCATACACTTTCTCTCCGCGTTCTACAATTTTTCTGATAAACGTGCAGTCGTCGCTGTCAGTGTACAGATCGATGGGCAATTGCACCGCCTCTTCCAGCTCATGTCGAAAATTCCAGTATTTATCTGCAGGCAGAGACGATACATAAAGATCAACATCGGAGTCCTGTCGGATTCTGCCCGCAGCCACTGAGCCGAATATATAAACCGTTTGGAGGTTGTATTTCTTGAAAACCGGAGTGCCTTTTTCCTGCAGTTGTCTCTTGAATTCAGCGGCTCGGGCTTCTTGTTCCGATTTTTCGTTCGACCACCGTTGTTTCAATTTTTCGAATGAGGCCATCTATTGATTCACTTAAATACCTGTTGGTTGGGTCAGCTCAATCGGTTTAATTGGTTCACCGCCCACTCCGTTAGAGGCGCAAAGGACGCGGAAGATTGCAATCGCCCATAGCCTACCATAGCCTATTGCCTCTGACCTATCTGAATAGGAAACGAAAACTGCTCTATCCGCGTTTATCTGTGAAAATCCGCGTCCAATTATGGTCTATTGAACGGTGTGGCCTCGTTTTTCCAACACGTCCTTCAGCGTCGACCGCGCGCTGCCCTCCACATGCACCAATTTGATGGCACCGGGTTTTTCGGGTATGGATGCAATCCAGTCGACAAGGCCTTTCTGGTCGGCGTGGGCAGAGTAGCCGGTCAGTGTATGAACCTTGGCGTTGATGGTTTTGCGGTCGTCGTCGAGGTAGACGTAACCGCCTGGCTTGTCGGCATAATCCTGAATGGCCCGGCCGGGTGTGCCGGCGGCTTGGTAGCCGACGAAAAGGATGTCGTTTGTTGAATCCTCTATCCCTTTTGCCAGATGATCGACGATCCTGCCGCCGGTGCACATGCCGCTGCCGGCAAGGATGATCGCCGGTCCGCTGGCATCGCAGAGTTTTAAATGGTTGTGATGGTTTTCCACGGCGTATAGGCCATTGAAGTCGATGGGATGATCGCCTTTGCGGTGAATTTCCTTGGCTTCTTTGTCCCAGTATTCGGAAAGGTTTGAATAAATTTTCGTTATTTCAAGACCAAGCGGTGAATTTATTTATTTTTATGGGACTCTCGATTGA
The DNA here is from genome assembly GCF_009689005.1 of Desulfosarcina ovata subsp. ovata. Classification (NCBI taxonomy): domain Bacteria; kingdom Pseudomonadati; phylum Thermodesulfobacteriota; class Desulfobacteria; order Desulfobacterales; family Desulfosarcinaceae; genus Desulfosarcina; species Desulfosarcina ovata. The sequence goes on from NZ_AP021879.1 coordinate 1,927,039, forward strand.
GTATATCATGAGTACCGATGATTCGGTGCCTGGGTTACATGGGTTCGTTGTGTTACTAAATTTCATGTGATTGTTGTCTCATTTTTCTGACAGAATTGACAAGATTTATCTGTGATGCTTCCGCTATTCAAAGCTTCCAATCTATGCCTATCGCCCATGACCTATTTGATCTGTCAGCCAAATCATCTGTGTCTGTCTGTGTGGGTCGGTGGCTAATTCTTTCACCGCCCGCTTTCGCTTGAGACGCTGAGTTCTCAGAGAATTAGATTTCCTATGATGGATGGGTGTCGATTTTATCTTTTTCTCTCGCCCACTTCGTTCGAGTACGCGGAGGCGCAGAGTGGGTTTGATTCCTGAGGGGGAAATCAAATAGAATAGGTAGTTCTATCGATTTTATTGTTTTTTGGCGAAGCCAACCATATCTGGTCTCTCTGTGGGCTCTGCGGCTCTGTGAGAGATAATTTGTTTCTCGCCCGCTTCGCTCGAGGCCACAGAGACGCGGAGGGGATTGATTTCTGAAGGGCGAAATCAAACGATACGGTTTTCTATCTGCTTTTAGATCTTTCGGGCGCAGCCCGTTAAATCCTGATCTTTCTCTCTGTGATCTCTGCGACTCTGCGAGAGATAATTTGTTTCTCGCCCGCTTCGCTCGAGTACACAAAGACGCGGAGGGGTTTGATTCCTGAAGGACGAAATCAATCTAAAACGGATGAAAGCCGATTTCTATGGGCATAGCCTAACTACCTATTCATTCTCTGTGTGTGCTCTGCGACTCTGCGAGAAACAGCAATTATAAATTTTTAGTTTTGAATTTTGAATTTTGAATTATAAGCGAATTAAAAACCTCAAATCAAAATTAATAATTCATCATTTAGAATTTTTCTTTCACCGCCCGCTTCGCTTGAGATGCAAAGTCTGCGAAGTGGTTTGATTTCCCTGACGGGAACGAAAAAAGCGTCGGCGAAGCAAACCCTATATCTTTTCTTTGCGTTCGTTGCGACTCTGCGGTGATATTTTTTGCTGTATCCGCGTGTATCTGTGAAAAACCGTGTGCTATTACTGTTTTTTTTGGGGACACGGATGAACGCGGATTAACACGGATTTGGTATTCAGTTTCTCAACTTCGTTGAGTTGAAAAATTCAACTGCTTTATCAGTGTTTATCTGTGAAGATCCGTGTGCTATTGTCTTTCGAGTTAAGAATTGGTTTTTTGGCGAAGCCCACTTAAATGCTTTCTCTCTGTCTACTCTGCGTCTCTGCGAGAGACTACTTTTTTATCTCGCCTGCTTACGCTCGGGACGGAGAAATCGTGTTCAAATCGTATATGGGATTTCCACAAAAGCATGCTTGGAAGGATCAAAATCTTTGGTATTTCTGGTTGTTAAAAGAGTATTATGGTTTATTGACAATGCCGCTTGAAATGCATCCGGCAACTTCCAGCGATACTCCCTGCGCATTTGCGCAGCGAGATCCGCAATCGCTTTATCGATGCTGAATATGTTGTATTGATTAAGAAAAGATTTCACCAAATCCAGCTTTTCTTTTTCCACACCAACCAGGATTTCCGCCCACGTAATAACAGAAATCGATGTCTTTTCTGGATTGATTCCCAAGAGAAATTGTGTGGCCGCATCAATACCATTCAGGTGGTCGATGATTATCACTGAATCGAGCAACCGTTCGATCATCTGTCGTGCCATTCCGATCGTAGATTCTCTTGATATTTCAATCCATCCCCTTTACGCCATACATGCCGCGTCGTTGCAATGAGGGTTTTGTATGTATCCTTTTCGGCTAATTGCTTTAACCGGCGAATTCCCTGCCTGACCGCCTCAGCTGTGGAGATGTTGTGTGCTTTGCTGTAGCTTTCGAGCCAAATCTTATCTTCAGGCGCTATGGTAATGATTATTCTTTGACCTCCCATGTGCACCTCCCTTGGAGTTCGATCGTGATATATAGTCCTATATATCACATCACACTTTATGGGGCAAGGGAGCTAAAGGGAAACCTTGCATTTGGAATGTATACTCTTCCAGTTCACTCAATTTTCGGAGAATGAGGGTTTCATCAACCATGATAAAACCGCCTTTTTAGGATTGTCGATTCCAATCGATGGTAATCAAAATATTTTCGCATGATCAACGAAGAATGCGCATGCCTTACAAATGGTTGTTTGTCTACCAGCAAGCAATTGTTCTTAATCACATTCATACTGAGCGGAAGCGATGACTGGTTCAATATGATCAAATCGATCTCATCGGTATTCAAGATGTCGGTCAAATCCTCCAGGATATCCAGTTTTGCATCGATGCAATCAACGCCTTCATCAAGGTAAACAGCAATATCGACATCGCTCAGTGGCTTTGCATCGCTTTTCGCCAATCCGCCGAACAAGTATGCAAAAATTACGTCCTTTCTTTTTTCCAGATACTGGCTGGCGGACTTGATACGATCCGAAATATCTTTTGGTAATTTTGAATGTCTGATCATTGTTTTTTTTGCCACGGACTCACACGGACAGGGTTAAAAGAGCCTTCGGCTGGAAAAGCTTTTGATGGGACACGGATTAACGCGGATGAACACGGATAAGGCGTAAAAGGGTCAGCTTAGCTGAATTTAAAAGACAATCTTTATCCGCGTGCATCTGTGTAAATCCGCGTACGATTAGGTTTTTATAGGACACGGATGAACGCGGATGAACGCGGATCGGGGGTTAAAGTTTTCAGCTTCGCTGTTTTTAAAAGACAATCTTTATCCGCGTTTATCTGTGTAAATCCGTGTACAATTAGGTTTTATGGGAGTCTCGAATGAGAATGTCATGGGTACCGATGGTTCTAAAAACAACAGTCTTTTCATCATCATAATGAAACGTGAATCGATACTTCATGGTAACCGATCCTTCCCATCGATTTTGAACACCTTGTATTCTTTTTATTCTGAGGGATGGGTGAAGGCTGTCCGCAAGAAACAAATTCAACTTCTCTTTGAACGCATTTTGAATGTCCTGGGGAAGCTTTTTATATTGTTTCTTGAAAGTGTTACTGAAACGATAGGTGCCTATTCGTCCAGCCACTTCACGCCTTCTTCAGCGGTTTGAAACTCTGGTGAACACCTGCCTGCCTCTATCTCTCTCTCGGCCTCTGTCTCGTTTTTTTGCCAATCCTCCGTCCAGTACCATCCCTGGGAGGGATCGATGAGCTTGCGTGGCCTTAACACGACATGGCCACTTTCGACATCTACCTCAACGTAATCGCCTGGAATAATTTTTAGGTCGTTCATCACCTTTTTGGGAATCCGAATCTGCCCTTGGGGGCTGATTTTCATGACCGTAGGCATGCCCGCCTCCTGTTACAATTAAACCTTTAAACAAAAAATAAACCGTCACTAAATTGATGTCAAGTTTTATTATCGGGGTAAATCCGCGTACGATTACGTTTTTATGGAACACGGATGAACGCTGATGAACACGGATAAGGCGTTAAATTTTCAGCTTCGCTGATTATCTCACCGCCCGCTTCGCTTGAGACGCGGAGGGCGCTGAGGTTTGGGCTTTCCCTGACGGAAAAAAGAAACGTCGGCGAAGCCAACTGTATACTGTTTTTCTTTGCGTTCTTTGCGACTTTGCGTGAGGCTATTCAATGTTCATTGAGTTGCTTGTGTTTGTTGGGTTTATTAAGTGGCTATGGGCCGGAGGCTATTGGCTTTAATTTTTTGCCACGGACACACACTGACACACACGGACCGTTTTCAAAACAGCCTACGGCTGAAAAAGCTTTTAATGGGACACGGATAAACGCGGATGAACACGGATAAGGGCATGAAAGGGTCAGCTTCGCTGATAAAAAAACAAGGCTTGATCTTGATCCGCGTGTATTTGTGTAAATCCGTGTCCGATTACTTTTTGCTGTTACTGAACACTTTCCGAGTCAATTCCGGTTTTGGCCCAAAGTTAATCAGAAGGCCGACTTCCTTGTCCGTGGCTTTCAGGTAATTAAGCAACTGTGCTTCATCTTCTGTCCCAAGGTGTTTCTTTGCCTTGATTTCAACGATCACTTTCCCATCAACGATCAGGTCTGCGAAATATTGTCCAACAATCTGGTCAGAATAGATTACATCGATGGGTGACTGCTGTAACGCAGAAAGGCCCTCCTTCTTAAATTCGATCATCATTGCATTCTCGTATACTTTTTCCAGAAATCCATATCCCAACGCATTGTAGACCCGGTAAAAAACTTTGATGATCTCTTCGGTGAGCGCTTGATGTTTCATATTTATGGGACACGGATGAACGCGGATGAACACGGATAAAGGCATGAAAGGGTCAGCTTCGCTGATAAAAAATAAAATTTGATCCGCGTGTATCTGTGTAAATCCGTGTCCTATTACTTTTTGCTGTTACTGAACACTTTCCGGGTCAATTCCGGTTTTGGCCCAAAGTTAATCAGAAGGCCGACTTCCTTATCCCAACGCATTGTAGACCCGGTAAAAAACTTTGATGATCTCTTCGGTGAGCGCTTGATGTTTCATATTTATGGGACACGGATGAACGCGGATGAACACGGATAAAGGCATGAAAGGGTCAGCTTCGCTGATAAAAAATAAAATTTGATCCGCGTGTATCTGTGTAAATCCGTGTCCTATTACTTTTTGCTGTTACTGAACACTTTCCGAGTCAATTCCGGTTTTGGCCCAAAGTTAATCAGAAGGCCGACTTCCTTGTCCCAACGCATTGTAGACCCGGTAAAAAACTTTGATGATCTCTTCGGTGAGCGCTTGATGTTTCATATTTATGGGACACGGATGAACACGGATAAAGGCATGAAAGGGTCAGCTTCGCTGATAAAAAATAAAATTTGATCCGCGTGTATCTGTGTAAATCCGTGTCCTATTACTTTTTGCTGTTACTGAACACTTTCCGAGTCAATTCCGGTTTTGGCCCAAAGTTAATCAGAAGGCCGACTTCCTTGTCCCAACGCATTGTAGACCCGGTAAAAAACTTTGATGATCTCTTCGGTGAGCGCTTGATGTTTCATATTTATGGGACACGGATGAACGCGGATGAACACGGATAAGGGCATGAAAGGGTCAGCTTCGCTGATAAAAAATAAAATTTGATCCGCGTGTATCTGTGTAAATCCGTGTCCGATTACTTTTTGCTGTTACTGAACACTTTCCGAGTCAATTCCGGTTTTGGCCCAAAGTTAATCAGAAGGCCGACTTCCTTGTCCCAACGCATTGTAGACCCGGTAAAAAACTTTGATGATCTCTTCGGTGAGCGCTTGATGTTTCATATTTATGGGACACGGATGAACGCGGATGAACACGGATAAGGGCATGAAAGGGTCAGCTTCGCTGATAAAAAATAAAATTTGATCCGCGTGTATCTGTGTAAATCCGTGTCCGATTACTTTTTGCTGTTACTGAACACTTTCCGAGTCAATTCCGGTTTTGGCCCAAAGTTAATCAGAAGGCCGACTTCCTTGTCCCAACGCATTGTAGACCCGGTAAAAAACTTTGATGATCTCTTCGGTGAGCGCTTGATGTTTCATATTTATGGGACACGGATGAACGCGGATGGACACGGATTGGGTGTAAACGATCAGCTTCGCTGATAAAAAACAAGGCTTGATCTGCGTGTATCCGCGAAAATCCGCGTACGATTTATTTTTTTCCCGACCTTTTCAGCGATGCGGATTAAGCTGCCGCCAGTGGAATTGTTTGACTATCAAGATTTCTTGCGGCAAATTCAAGCGCCTGACGGATGTCTTCATCGTCAAGCTCAGGATATTCGGTAAAGAGTTCCGCTCTGTCAGGGTATAAAGCAACAGCTTCGACAACCCTTCGGACTGTCAATCTGAGCTCTCGAATACAGGGTTGACCATTCATCACCGCTGAATCGACAGTAATTCGGTCTAATTTTCTTCCCATTATTACCTCCTGGGCATACACAGATCTAATTTTGAATTCTTAGTTTTTAATTTTAAAATCAAGGTCCAATACGCCGCTTACCTTTACCAGGTCGCTTCCTGTGTGAGCGGTTACAAATAATGTTGCCAAAATGGCACCACAATCGTATAGTAACAATAAAGCTTAAAAAAAATAATTTAAAAAGGAATCCAAAATGAAAGCAGAAGCTAAAACCTCTCGTGTCTCAGCTAGGGTAACGCCAAGTGTTTATAGCACGTTAACAGAAGCATCTGAAATCTCAGGGGCTACTTTGAATCAATTTTTGGTTCAAGCAGCTCTGGAAAAAGCACATGCAATAATTGAGCATGAAAACAAAATCAAGTTGAATAGACAATCCGCAGATCATCTGTTTGAAATAATAGAAAATCCACCAAAGAAGAATACAAAATTAGCTAATGCAATAAAAAGGTGCAAACAGGATCTGTAATGCTAAAGATCAAGCTTTTGGATAAATCGCATGAAAGAGCTCAATTTGATTGCGGAAATCCAGCCTTAAACTTTTACCTACAAAGAACAGCGAGACAGCATATTTCAAAAGGAATGTCTCGTACATTTGTGCTCGTAAATGGTGATAATCCAAGAGTTATCCTTGGTTTTTATACCTTGTCGATATGTGAAATTGAAACAGACTATTTGCCAAAAGAAATTGCTAAAAAATACCCAGATCAAGTCCCTGCAGTCAAACTGGCAAGACTTGCTGTTTCGATAAAACACCAGCACAAAAAGTTTGGTCATTATCTGATCGGTAGCGCAGTTGAAAAAGTCATCCTGATTTCAGAAAATGTCGGAATTATTGGCTTGTTTGTTGATGCCAAAGATGGTCACGCAAAAGAATACTATGAGCAATTTGGTTTTATTTCCCTTCAAGGGAATCCTCTTTTCCTTTTTCTCCCAATGCAAACCCTTAATAAATACAAATAGTACGGATGAACGTGGGTGGACACAGATAGGGCGTGAATATAGTCAGCTATCGCTGAGGAAAAACTACAACACGTAATTTATCTGACCGCAGGTCATAACCGTTGCTGTCCTTGAATCCGTGGCAATCTGTGCAAATCCGTGTACTGTTTATTTTATGGGACACGGATGAACGCGGATTAACGAAGATAGAGCGTAAACTTTATCAGCTTCGCTGAATTTAAAACTATAATTTCTTTATCCGCATGCATCCGCGAAAATCCGCGTACAATTAGTTTTTTTATGGGACACGGATAGATGCGGATGAACACGGATCGGGCGTAAACGTTTTCAGCTTTGCTGATTTGAAAAGGCTATCTTTATCCGCGTGTATCTGTGTAAATCCGTGTCCGATTTGTTTTTTTTCTGACCTTCTCTTCATCTCTGCGAGATTGATTCTTGTCTGTGTTCGTCTGTGTGGGTCGGTGGCTAATTTTCACCGCCCGCTTTCGCTCGAGACGCGGAGTTCGCTGAGGTTTGGGCTTTCCCTGACGGGAAGAAGAAAACTTTGGCAAAGCCAACAAAATCTTGATCTTTTCTCTGCGACTCTGCGGTGATGACCTTGTTTGTTGATTGTTGTATGTTAGGGGTTGATTAATCTGTGGTTAATTTTGGAATTATGGAAAATTATGCTTATAATTATTCCCATATAATGCTGATTGACAATTCAATATAATCAGACTATTGTAATTATAATTATTAAATTCGTTAACTAGTGCTCGTCCAGAAATAGGCAAATTTGGTCAAGATCAAGGCGCCCGAACAATTTTACCGGAGGCATATGGTTGATATTCCGAGGATTAAATTTGTCGAGCAACGACGATATCGGGCAAATTGGCCATTTATGGATGGATACGAAGGAAATTCTGAAAGGTAACACATCATGCAATCTTCGGACTATATTTCAGCAACCACTCTTTCCAAAAAAACATCCGCCACCTTAGACACCCTCGCAAATGGGGACAAAGATAAAGTAATCGTACTAAAAAACAATGCTCCGAAAGCGGTGCTTCTTTCCATGGAATGCTACGAGGCAATGCAACAGGAAATGGAAGACCTCAGACTCACGGCTCTTGCACTTGCCCGTCTGGATAGCTTTGATCCAAAGAAAGCCTTGTCCCATGATTATATGAAGGGAAAATTCGGCGCATGACATGGAAAATCATTTATCATCATGACGTTGAAGATGATCTTGAAATCATTGGACCGTCTGCTGCACGTCGCATCATCAAGGCGATAGACACAAAACTGTCTTTGCAGCCACTGCAATTTGGCGCCTCATTGTCAGGAAATCTGGCTGACTTTAGAAAACTGCGCGTTGGTGATTATCGCGTTGTTTATCAAGTTCAGGAACAATGTATCGTTGTATATGTTCTGGCTGTCGGCCCCCGAAGAGATAAGGAAATTTATAGGTTGGCAGCCAAACGAAAATAGCTGGCTCCGCCGCCTAGGTTCCATAGCCCGTTCGTTGGTTGAGTTTGATAATTGGCTATGGGCCAGAGGCGATCGGCTTTATTTTTTTGCCACAGACACACGCGGACTAACACGGACAGGTTTATCGGCAGCCTACGGCTGGAAAAGCTTTTTATGGGACGCGGATGAACACGGATCGGTCGTAAATAAATTTTGGCGAAGCCAACGGTTTACTGTTTTTCTTTGCGGCTTTGCGTGAGGCTATTGCCATCACGTTTTGATTAGGCACCGGTTTAACTGCTTCAGAAATAACGTTAGTATCCAAAAGATATTTGATCAAAACGCATCAACCGTCCTTCCGGGAGACCGATCCCTCAGACCTTCAAAATCGCTATCTGAAATTTCCAGTTCCCCTGTCTGTTTGCGGAAATTGATTAAAGCGTTCCAAAATCCAATATTTTGATGCAATAATTTTTCGTATTCCTTGATCGACAGCAATACAGCCACAGGTCGCCCGCGCCTTGTCAACTTTACCGATTTAAAGGATCTACAACATTCAAAATTGAAAAACCATCCGTGTGTATCCGCGAAAATCCGCGTACGATTTTTTTCCTGACCTTCTCTGCATCTCTGCGAGATTGATTTTGGTCTGTGTTCGTCTGTGTGTGTCGGTGGCCAACTTTTTTTTGCCACGGACACACACAGACAGATTTTTATTCAGCCTACGGCTGGAAAAACTTTTGATAGGACACGGATGAACGCGGATAAGGTGTCAAAGGTTCAGCTTCGCTGATTATCTCACCGCCCGCTTCGCTTGAGACGCGGAGTTCACGGAGGTTTAGGCTTTCCCTGACGGGAAGAAGAAAATGTTGACAAAGTCAACTGGATGCTGTTTTTCTTTGCGGCTTTGCGTGAGGCTATTCAATGTTCGTTGAGTTTATTGGGTTTAAAAACTGTTCAGCGAGAATCGCGGGAAACGCTGGAAACGATAGAAAGAAGCTGATGTAGCTGATCTTTATACCGATTCACCCTCTGCAACCCAATTCTCGATTTTTAACCTTTTGACTCGGCTGAATTCCCGCTGGTTGTTGGTAACCAATATCAGTTTCAAACTTAAAGCATGAAGATCATAATGATTCACGCTCTTGCATTGATGGTTGACAACGGCCATCCGCCATGAAATCGTCTGAAATTTCAGTCAACAATTCAAACACCTTTGCCAGGTTCTGTGGTTTGCGTTTTAAAACAATTTCATCACCACGGCGGAAAATGTGGACTTCCTTGACATCATTTAGAGATTCTGTGTGATGGAGACGCGGAGCCATTTTGCTTTTTTGTTTTTTGTTCATGTCGCTTTATGGTTTGAAGTTTACAGATAATTAAAGTTCGCTTTTTGGATCGCGCTGTTGATTTTTCGGCGCTTGAACTCGAATGCAGCCAGTTGTTTCCTTGCATCCGCCACATCGAAATCAGGGCTGGGTGTGACGCCGTTTCTCCCCTTCGTCCCGGCGAAATCCAAAGCGGTCACGGTTTTGCTTGGATTCCGGAAGGCAATCCTTCAAGGTCTTAATCCGGCCGTCATATTCGCCCCGAAGTTCCAGCGCTTCATATAAATACAATTTTTTGTTTGATGACATATCCGATCCCCTCTTAGAGCCTGTTTGATAAATCCGTCTAAGGCCCGCTAACGGCGTTGGAAAGTGTCTCAAAATGCTCACATATTACCTATATGCTCCGCTTTTGAGCCACTTTCCGTCTTGTTATCGAGCCTGATCCAGACTTCTCAAACAGGCTCTTACACACCGGTTTACTTAAGCAGCATCCTGTTTTTCGTTTTCAATAATTATTTTTGGATCAGGATTTTGCGGAGGGACTGAAAGGTTCTGCATTTTTAACAATATTACATGTTCTCTCATTCCCCATTTTGCCTTGTATATGCAATCCTCAACGGAGTGACCAATTCCTGAAAACCCCTCAAGATCAGGTGAATAAAAACCAAAATAATCAGGTTCTTCCGTTGCCTCAATAATTAAGGAATAAGGTAAGTCAATCATCTTATATACCTCCCTATCGTTTCTTAATACCGGCAGCTTTTAAAATAGAATGGCAGGTACCAGTTGGAACTTCTTTTGTACCGTGATAGTCAATGCGAATCAATCGATCACACTTTGATTTACTATAATATCGAATGGACCCTTTTTCTTTCAATATTTTGAATCCGTTTTTCTCAAGTAATTTGACGAGTTCACTAAATTTCATGTGATTATTGTCTCATTTTTCTGACAGGATTGACAAGATTTATCTGTGATGCTTCCGCTATTCAAAGCTTCCAATCTATGCCTATCGCACATGACCTATTTGATCTGTCAGCCAAATCATCTGTGTCTGTCTGTGTGGGTCGGTGGCTAATTCTTTCACCGCCCGCTTTCGCTTGAGACGCTGAGGTCGCAGAGGGTCTTAATTGCCCTGCCGGGAAGCAATAAACTTTGGCGAAGCCAACCAAATCCTGTTCTTTCCTTTGCGTACTTTGCGGCTTTCCGTGAGGCCAATCATTGTTTGTTCCATTTATTCAGGCCTGTTTTCTTTTGGGTCTGGGTTAATGCTATTTTAAGCACTAAGTAAGAAAGCGTCAATAATTGAATCTTACATTGGTGTTGTCTGTGAAATCCTTGTAGTTTTTTGTTGGACACGAATGAACACGGAAAGCTGATTAATTTTGAATTTTGAATTTTAAGTTTTAAGTTTTAAGTTTTGAACTCAATTCAAATTAGACACCTTCATTTAAAATTCATAATTCATCATTAAGAATTGGTTTTTTGGAGAAGCCCTCTGAAACACGATCTCTCTGCGATCTCTGCGACTCTGCGAGAGATAATTTGTTTCTCGCCCGCTTCGCTCGAGGCCGCAGAGACGCGGAGGGATTTGATTTCTGAGAGGGAAATCAAATGAATATTACCGGTTATAACTCCTTCTTGGCGAAGCCAACGGTAAATTGTATCCGCTCTTTCGATCCTCCGCCTGACGCCTGACGCCTATCGGTTCTTCCCTTTAGAAATTCTGTGTGGTGGAGACGCGGAGCCATTTTGCTTTGTTGTTTTTTGTTCGTGTCGCTTTATGGTTTGAAGATATAATCTTTTGTTTGATGACATATCCCCCCCCTATAGCCTGCTTTTACCCTATAGTTGCATATTTTCTGCTCGTTCTTCAGGGCAATCGCATGTAGCTTGATTTCTTTTTTCGCGGTCATGGACCACTCCTACAGCTTCCTGCAAATGCGTCAATTCACAGCTTTTGCTGCAGGAAATGACATAGTCTGCGACAATGGTTCCCGATATTTTGTTTACATGCGATTGCCCTGGCTCGTGCTTTTCCTGCCATTGACAAATATAGCCTTTTGGGCTATATTTTATGAATGTATAAACTCAAATATAGGCGAAGCGCGAGAAATTATATTGCGCGTCTCCCATTAAAATCAAAAACTGCCATAGTCGAAAAATTACATGATCTGGCTGAAAACCCGGATAATCCAGACCTTGACACTGCGGTGTTAAAAGGTCGGATCGGCTGGCGACTCAGGGTGGGAAAATATCGTATCATATTCACTCGGCATGATGATGTCTTAACCATTGAAATAGTAAAGGTACGACCACGTGGAGATATTTATAAAGGATAAATCATGGAATACCAAACCATTAAAGAAAATGGAAAAATTAAATTCATCGTATTGCCAATAGACGAGTTCAACCGTTTAATGGAAAAATATGAAATCGATGCTGACATTGAAGCGGTCCGTTCATCGGCGACCGAGCCGGTCTATGACCGGGAGGAAGCCGAAGGTTATATTTTTTTGAACCCTGTAAAAAGGGAACGCCTTGAAAGAGGTTGGACGCAGGCTGAACTTGCCCGCAGAATGAATGTAAGGCAATCTACCATCGCCAAATGGGAACGTGAAAACGCAGTGTATAGAAAAGCAACACGTAAAAAGTTTGCGGAGATCTTTGGTATTGAAGAATCCAGTTTTATGTAAGATGCCTACATTCGTATGCATGGTGACGTGAAAAAACAGAAGCCAGGAGAAGTCAGAATTTAAAATGAACATCGAACGACCAGGACGATTAGGCATCAAGGGTTCAAGGGGCCGAGGGAAAACAAACTAACATCGAAAATATATTTCTTCTCCTAAACACCAATAATCGCTTTCACTGCTTGTATTATTTTTTCTGCATTTTCGATACATAATTTGGCATCATCTTCCAGATAAGCTTCCTCAGGTGTCAATTCCGGGAGTCCGTTGGGATACCGTGTTGTAATGTAGAATCGGTCAAGTTGAACGGCACATTTTTCCAGTGTTTTTAATTTTTCTTTTCAACACTCATAGACGACCTCACCCTTTTCGATGATTCGTTTGATGAAAAACCGATGGGCAATCTTTTCCAATTCATCGGAGGGATATATCAGCATATCCACGGACCGGTCCGCGAGTACCTGTTGGATCTCTTCATATTCATCATACCGATCAAAAAAACGCTTATCGGTTTCGATTATAATCATCAAATCCACACGGATGAACACGGATGAACACGGATAGTGCGTAAATATAGCATTCAAGATAATGTTTTTGGGCTGCGTTATCGGTCGTCGCGGTATGATTTATACAGCTTCCTTCCTCTGGCCTTGCCAAAAACATTATCTTAAACACTATAGTATCAGATCTCTTATCAACTCACGGCAAGCTTCTTGTTTTTTGGGTTCTGAGCCATCCAGGCTGTAGATCAGAATATTTGTGTCTATGAACTATAAAAAGGATTCAATGGGATCGCCCGTGACTCATCCAACCAAACATTGACCTCTCTTACCTCTCTACGTTCTCTGCGGCTCTGCGAGAGATGTCTGTTTTTGTCTGTGTCTCTATGTGTGGGTCTGTGGCATTGATTTCAATGAACCGTGTACCCCAGTTGTTCCAACACCTCCCCCAGCACCTTCCTCGCGCTCTCCTCCCCATGCACCAATTTTATCGCACCAGGCTTTTCATGCATGGATTCGATCCAATTGACCAAGCCTTTTTGGTCGGCATGGGCAGAATAACCGGTCAGGTTGTGGACCTTGGCGTTGATGGTTTTGCGACTATCGTCAAAATAAACGTAGCCGTCGGGCTTGTCAGCATAGTCCTGGATGATTCGGCCGGGGGTTCCGGCGGCCTGATAGCCGACAAAAAGGATGTCGTTTTTAGGGTCCTCAATACCTTTTGCCAAATGATCGAGAATCCTACCGCCGGTGCACATGCCGCTGCCGGCAAGAATGATAGCAGGCCCCTTGGCATCGCAGAGTTTCAGGTGATCGCGGTAGTTTTCCACCGCATAGAGCCCATTGAAATCGATGGGATGATCGCCTTTGTGTTGCAGCTTCCTGGCTTCCTTGTCCCAGTATTCGGAAAGGCTCGAATAGATTTTCGTGATCTCAAGACCGAGCGGGGAATCCACGAACACCGGTGGACGTTTGTTGCCTTGAAGTGCAGGGAACATCTCTTTATATACTGGATCCAAAAAAAGGCGATCCATTTCATAGATGAGTTCCTGGATGCGGCCCAAAGAAAAAGCCGGGATGAAGACTTTGCCATTGTCCGACAATGAACGGGTCAAGACCTGCCCCAACCGGTTGATACGCTTCGTCCGATCGTCGTGCAGCCGGTCGCCGTAGGTGGATTCCATCACAACCAGATCGGCAGGATCGGGAGGCTCCGGATCGACCAGGATCGGTGTGTCTTTGGCGCCAAGATCACCGGAGAAAAGTACAGAATAACCGGTCTCTTTATCTTCGAAACGGATGAAGCAGGATCCCAGGATGTGTCCTGCCCGCTTCAGTTTGAAGGATATCCCTTTTTGTAAATCGAACGGTTCGCCGCACTCAAATCCCCAGGAGAGGTCGTCAATCGCCTTCTTGACAGTGCGAACATCGTCTTTAGGGATGTCGGCAAATTTCATGGCATCCCCAAGCATGGGAACCAGCAGTGCTTTGGTGGGGTGTGAGCAGATGATTTCGCCCTTGAAGCCGTTTTGGATCAATTCGGGTACTCGACCAATGTGATCGATATGGGCATGCGTGAGAAACAGATAATCGATCTCGGTTGGCTTGATCGGCCAGTTTTCCATGGCATTGGACGGATCGCTGCCTTGGGCCATGCCGCAATCCACCATGATGTTCAGGCCATTGGCCTGTAGCAGGTGGCAGGAACCGGTGACGCAGGTTTCGGCGCCGAGATGGGTGATTTTCATTGGTTGACTTGGTTTTATTGCTTCACCGCTTTAAAGGACTGTACCACCTCAGTTAGAGCACACGGAGGCGCGGAGTGAGTTTGATTTCTGAGGGGGAAATCAAACATAATAGGAAACAGTCATCTTTATCCTATTTGTGTGCATTGGGCGAAGCCAACCCACCTGACCCTCTGTGAGCTCTGCGACTCTGCGAGAAACAGCAATTATAAATTTTTAGTTTTGAATTTTGAATTATAAGCGAATTAAAAACCTCAATTCAAAATTAATAATTCATCATTTAGCATTTTTCTTTCACCGCCCGCTTCGCTTGAGACGCAAAGTCCGCGAAGTGGTTTGATTTCCCTGACGGGAACGAAAAAAGCGTCTGTGAAGCCAACCCTATTTCTTTTCTTTGCGTTCGTTGCGACTCTGCGGTGATATTTTTTTCTGTATCTGCGTGTATCTGTGAAAATCTGTGTACTGTTATTTGAGGACACGAATGAACGTGGATAGACACGGAGAAGTTATTAATTTTGAATTGGTTTCTTACCGCTCGTTTCGTTATAAGACACAGGACTTAACGCTATAAGCAGAGATTTTAAGATTCAGAATCAAATCAGGTTTATAAATTGATCAACGGTGAGGCGCGCTTGTTTTAGAATATGCGAAAGCGTGGACCTTATGTGGCTGCCCTTCTGTCGGACAATGACCCATCCGTCTCTTTGCAACGCTTTGATTACCCTTCGATACCCGAGGACAGGCACTTTGGTCATACAGCGATTTCCGTTATTTCGGCACCAGCAGATGATACAAAATCGTCAGCAACCGGTTCAAGATAGAGTTCAATGGCTTCTTTTATATTTGCAAGCGCTTCTTGTTTATTTTCCCCCTCGCTAATACACCCAGGTAGGCTAGGTACGTAAACAGTATAGCCCCTTTCATCACTGGGCTCTAAAACAATTTTCAACTTCATTTTTGGATTCTCCTTCTTTATAGGACACGGACAGCTGATTAATAAAATCCCCGAGCCTCTTAGCCTGCTCCTCACCATTCCATCGGCTATTGCCTGCTTCTGAAGTGCTTTAAGGACTCAACAATCCGATGAGCGGTCTGGCCGTCCCACAAGTCTGGTGGCGTTCTTTGGATTCGATCTATTTTTAGCGAGTCTAATGCCATTGATTCGATTTCAGTATGGCTGCACAGGCGATTCGTTCCCTCGGTGACGGTAACCGGCCGTTCGGTGTTGGGCCGCATGGTCAGGCATGGAATGCCAAGATAGGTCGTCTCTTCCTGGATGCCGCCGGAATCCGTTATGGCCAAACGGCAATTGAAAACCAAACTCATGAAGCGGATATAGTTTAGCGGTTCAGTCAAAATTATGCTGCCGCATTCAGCAAGATTCGGCATCAGGCCGTATTCCTCAAGATTCTTCCTTGTGCGTGGATGAACGGGAAAGACCAGAGGAATCATTTTGGAAATCGAAATAAGCGATGTGCATAGTGAGGATAAAATCTCAACGTTGTCTACATTCGCCGGACGATGGAAGGTCACGACGCCGAATTCATTTTTATTCAGTCCAAACTCAAGGTGAGTATTTTCGTCCTCGATCGTGTCGCGCATCATTTCCAACGAGTCGATCATGATATTTCCGACGCGCTCAATCTTTCCTTTGTCTACACCTTCTTTGACCAGGTTTGCATCACCGTCCGGAGATGGCGTCCATAAAAAATCCGCAAGTGCGTCGGTGGCTATGCGATTGATCTCTTCGGGCATGGTTCGATCGAATGAACGCAAGCCAGCCTCTAAATGTGCGACCACGGGTCGGCCGCAATTTTGAATTTTTAATTTTGAATTTTGAATTGGATAGTTGACTTTAATTGCAGCAATTGTGCAGGCGAGGGTTGAATTGACGTCGCCGACGACGACAACCAGATCCGGCTGCTTTTCGTAGATGATTTTTTCATAGGCGATCATCACCTTACCGGTCTGTTCGGCATGGCTTCCGCTGCCGACGCCGAGGTGGATGTGAGGAGCAGGCAGTTTCAAGTCGGTGAAGAAGGCATCGGACATATTGAGGTCGTAATGCTGACCCGTATGCACGATAACAGGTTCAGCCCAATCTTCTTTTTTTAAAGCATGGTAAAGCGGAGCGATTTTCATAAAATTGGGCCTGGCTGCAGCGATAAGATGAATTTGCATAAATGAGGCTCGTTGGTTTATCTGATTGGTTGCATTTGTGAACGGCTGCAAATTATGTTACCAAAATGGCACCACAATGTTTGTTGTGAGTCGCGGACTGCTGACTCTCCAACGACTACGGACTATCTTCCCTCAAAGCTATCAGTGTTGTCACTTTCTCTTTAAACCGTTGAATTTCCACGAGAGGGATGTTCTTATTATTCAAAATACGGTTTATAAGATGAATCACACGTTCATCATCAAGCCCATAGCTGTATGCGTGCCGGAACACATGCCGGAAACTTCGAAGTTCATCCAGGTGCGTAAAAGCCTTTTCAGAAAGCAACGAAGGCCTGACGCCTTCGATATTTAGCAGCATCCTCCGGATCAATGACTGATGAAAACTTCCGTCGTCACGGATGTTGTTTTCCCAAAAAGATGAAACAATTTTGAACAGGTCTTCATAGGCGCAATATAAATTGTGCAGCCAATACCCTGCGCTCTCCACGGTTTCCGATGCTACTTTATTCTTCGACAGGGCTTTCGACTTAATTTCGAGACGTTCGTATATGTTGTTGATCTGGGCAACTTGATGATCGAAATCGGCCAGGAACAGCGCTATTTTCGTCTCTTCCATTGAACTCCCCACTTTCTGATCGTTCCCGCGAAAGGGCAATCTTCCAGCCTGACGACATCGATCTCTCTCTTCAACAATCCGGTTAGATCGGAGATAAACCGATAGTGCAGGTATTTGTTCAAGCCTTCGATTCCGATATCGATATCCGAACTACCAAAAAACTTATACGGTTTGGTCAAAGAACCGAAAAAATAGACCGCATCGAATGGGTATCGTTCTTTTAATCGATCAATTGCTTCCCAAGTACGATCATAGACTTTCAACCGTTGCCATTCTCTTTCCTGGCGTTTTTTTTCATTTGTGCGTTGCCATACGGATATGTCGAATGGTTCGTTACGCGAATTTTGGTCAAGATGGCTCATTGCCTGGCCAGTTGAATTGGTTGTATTTGTTGGCTTGGTTAAGCTGGTTATTCACCACCCACTTCGTTCGAGACGCGGAGAACGCAGAATTTTTTAGTAGGACACGGATGAACGCGGATTACATGGAATTGTTGGGAGTGGATATCATTAAGGCTTTGGAGGTGTGCGTTAATCAACGACTCTGCATCAACAGGATTGAAAGCTGTGTCCCAGAACAACTGGGATATGATTTTTTCTTTTTCCGCTGGTGTCAAGGGTTTCATTGGATATAATGATTTTAGGACACGGATGAACGCGGGTGGACACAGATAAGGTGAACATAGAATCAGCTTCGCTGAGTTAAAAAACAAGTTTTTTTCCGTGTTTATCCTGAAAATCCGTGTGCTATTGTCTTTTGAGTTAAAAATTGGTTTTTTGGCGAAGCCCACTTAAATGCTTTCTCTCTGTGAGCTCTGCGGCTCTGCGAGAGACATGTTTTTATCTCGCCCGCTCCGATCGAGGACACAGAGACACGGAGACGGTTGATTTCTGGGAAACGAAATCAAATGAAAAAGAATATAGCCCATTTTTAGGTCTTTTGGCGAATCAACCCCAAATCGTTTTCAAAAAAACGAGCTATCGATCGGAAAATATTTTCACAACCATTGTAGAAATTGTAAAACGTTGAGGCGCAGAGGATTATATTGGCCACAGACGAACAGTTCGAATAATTTTGAATTTTTAGTTTTGAATTCTAATCGGATTAGACGCCTTCATTCAAAATTTATAATTCATCATTAAAAATTGGTTTCTTGGCGAAGCCAACACACAATTTGTTTTTTCCCTCTGTGTGCTCTGAGGCCCTGCGGTGATCACCTACCGACAACACACTACCCGCCATTTGCCATTTTCAGGCATCCAATTTGATCCACCTTGCCATTGGCATTTTTGGGTAGCGCCCGCACCAGTCTGATTTCACTGGGCAGTTTGTATTTGGGAAGGAGCAATGCGCATTTCTCCATGATGGCTTCCGTCCGGGTTTCGCCATTCAGCGGTACGGCCAACGATATGAGACGTTTTCCAAGTAGATCGTCGGGTATGCCCACTACGGAAACTTCAACGACCAGTTCGGTAGCGAGCAGCGCATCCTCGACCTCCTGGGGGTTGATCCGGTGCCCGCCGACCTTGAGCAGGTTGTCCTTGCGGCCGTCCAGAAAAATAAACCCCTCCTCATCCTGATAGCCGATATCGCCGGTATGGTAGCCGTTGTCATCCAAGACGGCTGCCGTGCTGTCCGGATCTTTCCAGTAGCCCTGCATGATGTTCGCCCCGGAGGCGATCACCTCACCTCTTTTGCCGGGAGGCACTTCAGAACGATCGGCATCGATCAGTTTAATGGTCACCCCAGGAATGGGCTTGCCGATGGAGGCCATTTTTTCTTCAAAGCGATTGGGCTCCAGCCAAGTCAGCCGGGCGGATGCTTCGGTGGCACCGTACATGATGCATATCTGGGTATGCCTGGGCAACACCTTATGAAGTTCCCGTTTCACCGAACTGGCCATGTGGCCGCCCGCCTGGGTGACCAGGCGAAGATGAGTGAGCTGATCGCGCTGTTTCTTCAAAGGAGAACGATGCAACAGATAGGCATAGGTTGACGGCACGCCTGAGAACAATGTCACCTTCTCTTCGATCATCTGGTTGATCACCGTTGCCGGAAAAGCGAATTTGTTGTTGATCACCAACGTACCACCGGCAGCGAAAATCGTGTTGAGCAAGGATTTTCCCATGACATAAAAGAAAGGCAGGACGACCATCTGCACATCATGATCGCTCAACTGCTGATACTGGCAGATGGATTCGACATTGGCAACGATGTTGCCGTGGGTGAGCATGACGCCCTTGGGTTTGCCGGTGGAGCCAGATGTATAGATGATGCAACCCAATTCGATCGGACTGAATTGGGTGCTTGTTGTGGGTTGCAGGTTGTGGGATGATATCTGAATGTCGTTGATGATCTTTGTTAACGTAAAGACGTTAGAAAATCTATTGGACCAATCCAATTTGGGATTGTGGATGATCAGCGTATTCAGATTGGTGACATTCAGGTTCGAGGCCTGGAGGAGGCGCTCGAAACGTGCGGAAGCAATGATGGCCGACGGTTCCAGTTCGGCCAATAAAGGATCGAGGCCGTCGGGTTTGAGGTCGGTACTGAGCGGCACGGCAACGGCCCCCGCCTTGAGGATGCCGTAGTAGGCCACTATGTATTCGATGCTGTTTTCCAGCATGATTACAACGCGGTCGCCAATGCGGATATCCCTGCTCAGCAGGAATCTGGCCAGTCTGTTGGCGTCCTCGTTGATCTCCCCGTAAGTGGCGCGGGCCTTTTCGTGGATGACGGCCACCTTGTCGGGGAAACTGGCGGCGGAATTTTCTAGAAAGTGATGGATAAGCATCTTAAAAATTGTTCACCGCAGGGACGCAAAGGACGCTAAGATTTTGTTGGCGGCCTTCGGCCGAAGGGAAAATACTTTGTTAAAATCTTTTATCAAGGGGATTGCATCTGGCTCTGGGGGTGGTTCTTAATGCAACTCGATAATTTGTTTACCATTCATCGGGTAGCCGGGGGATGTTGCCATCCCCAAGCCCCCTCAGAACCGTACGTGACAGTTTCCCGTCATACGGCTCAAGCATTCCGAAAGGCCAGTCCTTGCAAGACCACCCGCCGGGGGTTAATAAAACGACTCCGACTTCGCGATACTTACTGACAGCCACAATGCCATAAGCTTGAAGGCGCATCAGCTGTCCATAAGGACGCCGTCATTTGCTTTCCTTCATGAATGCGGTTCTCCCAGTTTTCACGCGATGGAACACCTGCAGGACGTCAGCTCCCTTTCGGGAAGGGCAAAGTTCGAACCCGTATCCGATCCATTACAGACCGGCATTCGCTTTTTCCTGCTTCTTACGCCCGCACCCCCAACAGCGTGCCTTGCGGTTTCGCCTGCCGGATACATCCCGGCGGAGATACGGGGTTTCCACGTTCCACACAATTGCCAATTTGCGAGTGACTTAGGTTTGCCTTCTACACCGGCGGCACAACATCCCCGTATGGGCAGTTAGGAAACCCATAACCTGACCGCGATACCGTTTAGTCCAAGCCTGCCAGCCTCTTTGGCTTGTTCTCATTGACGATGCTTGACGGCATTCACATTACATTAACCATATCACTCCAACCCTAGCCTTTACCCGGATGAGGCTTCCAGGAAGGTATCCACCTCACGGTTTCCACCCCTCCCGCAAACGCGGGATTTGGTACATTGTCGAAAAGGGCTCCATACCAACTGCACAGCGCGCAGCAAGCATGCCTCCTAGGGTACCAGCAGGGGAATGCTGGGATTGGTCAAGGCACCGTGAAGGCCTTGCCAATCAGCCAATTGTGCGACATCGTGTCGCACACCAACAGTGAATTCAGGAACTCTCTGCGATCTCTGCGCCTCGAACGAAGTGGGCGGTGAGTCGGTTTATGCCGCTTTGCGGTCCAGATAAGCAGTCACATTGTCAATGGAATCGAGGTTTTCCGGGATTAGTTCCTCATCATCCACTTGGATTTCGAAGGTTTCTTCGAGGAAGGTGACCAGCTCCAGCACGCCGGTGGAGTCGATGATGCCCTCTTCGAGAAAAGAGGTGTCGTCCTTTAGTCCATCGGCGTTGCCGAAGAGAAAATTTTCAATAATGAAGTCCCTGATTTTCGATTTCGTTTCACTCATGTCGATCGTATTGCTCCTTTTTTAATTTTTCACCGCAGAGCCATAGGGTTCGCAGAGAAAAAATGTTTACGTAGGCTTCGCCAAAAAACCAATTCTTAATGGTGAATTATAAATTTTGAATGAAGGCGTCTAACTCGCATTGAATTCAAAAGTTAAAATAGATTTAAACGAAATTGTTTACAATTCTCTGGATACCGTCTCGCATCAGCGGGACGTTGAAATTCATCAGTAAGCCCAAACGAATATCTGCCAACTTAAGATATGTTAACAGCTGCGCTTTGTGGATGCCGAGGATTGTATCGACAGATTTCAGTTCGAGAATGATGGATTGCTCAACCAAAATATCGACTCGGTAACCACAATCGAGTTCATTTCCTTTATATGAAACTGGAAGGCCGACTTGCCGATCATATTTTAATAGCTGTAATCCCAATTCATAACACAGGCACTCCTCGTAGGTTGACTCCAGCAAACCGGGGCCAAGTATCTTGTGGACTTCGATTGCGGCGCCGATAATTTTGCTTGATAATTGATTCAGGTTCATTTCTGTTTGATTCACTGCGGAGACGTAAAATTCGCAGAAAGAAGATGTTTAAGTGGGTTTACGCTCCAAAAGACCTACAAAAACGAAAATGCTACCATTTATTTGCCCTTTTCCCGATAGGGAAAACAATAACCTTCGCGTTCTCTGCGACTCGAGCGAAGCGGGCGGTGAAAAACTTATTACCGCAAAGACGCAAAGTTCGCTGAGAGAAGGTGTTTAAGTGGGCTTCGCCAAAAAGGTCATACAAAAACGGAGATGCTACCATTTATTGGTTCTTTTCCCGATAGGGAAAGCAATAACCTTCGCGTTCTCTGCGACTCGAGCGAAGCGGGCGGTGAAAAACTTATTACCGCAAAGACGCAAAGTTCGCTGAGAGAAGGTGTTTAAGTGGGCTTCGCCAAAAAGGTCATACAAAAACGGAGATGCTACCATTTATTGGTTCTTTTCCCGATAGGGAAAGCAATAACCTTCGCGTTCTCTGCGACTCGAGCGAAGCGGGCGGTGAAAAACTTATTACCGCAAAGACGCAAAGTTCGCTGAGAGAAGGTGTTTAAGTGGGCTTCGCCAAAAAGGTCATACAAAAACGGAGATGCTACCATTTATTGGTTCTTTTCCCGATAGGGAAAGCAATAACCTTCGCGTTCTCTGCGACTCGAGCGAAGCGGGCGGTGAAAAACTTATTACCGCAAAGACGCAAAGTTCGCTGAGAGAAGGTGTTTAAGTGGGCTTCGCCAAAAAGGTCATACAAAAACGGAGATGCTACCATTTATTGGTTCTTTTCCCGATAGGGAAAGCAATAACCTTCGCGTTCTCTGCGACTCGAGCGAAGCGGGCGGTGAAAAACTTATTACCGCAAAGACGCAAAGTTCGCTGAGAGAAGGTGTTTAAGTGGGCTTCGCCAAAAAGGTCATACAAAAACGGAGATGCTACCATTTATTGGTTCTTTTCCCGATAGGGAAAGCAATAACCTTCGCGATCTCTGCGACTCGAGCGAAGCGGGCGGTGAAAAACTTATTACCGCAAAGACGCAAAGTTCGCTGAGAGAAGGTGTTTAAGTGGGCTTCGCCAAAAAGGTCATACAAAAACGGAGATGCTACCACTTATTGGTTCTTTTCCCGATAGGGAAAACAATAACCTTCGCGTTCTCTGCGACTCAAGCGAAGCGGGCAGTGATATTATTCGATTTCCGGGACATCCTCGATAAGTTGTGGTGACAGGTGCAGATAGCGTGTCGTTACGCGTTTGGTGTCGATGTCGTCGTAAACCCGCTGCACCTGCTCGGGGGTAAGTCCGAGGGTATCGGCAATGTCGGTGGGTGCATAACCGTTGTTTTTGCCGTAGAGGCACAGGTCCATGCGATCATAGGGCAGTGAAAAGTAGAACTCATCCTGGCCCTGGGGCATGGAGTAGGTGTCGGTTGTTGGCGGCCTGTTGCGGATTTTTTCGGGAACACCGAGAAAAGCGGCCATCTGGTAAACCTGGCTTTTATAAAGATGGGCGATGGGTTTGATGTCCGCGGCGCCATCTCCCAGTTTAACGAAAAATCCCTGGTCATACTCCAGTCGGTTGGGCGTTCCCACGACCGCATAATTGAACCCATCGGCATAGTAATACTCAAACATCTTGCGCGTACGCTGCTTGAAGTTGGTGGCGGCAACGATTTCAAGGTAGGCTTCCAGCGGTAAACGCTTCTGCACCTGAGTCCCATCCGGCTGTTGGGCAACGATGGAGAATAGGTTGAAGCCTTTGGATTCCATCACATTGGGGATCACAATTTTTGATTTCCACCCATCGCCATACTCGGGAATAGCCTTGCGCACGGCATCGTCGTAACGACGGTAAAAGCCGACGGCTTCCAACACCCCGGAGATATCTTCATGAAACCACTTCACGCCAAAGGTTTCGGCCACGGATTTACTAAGATCAAGCGTGTCATCCGATGAATGGCGTTCGGGCATGAGCAATGCGACCACCCGCTCCGGTCCCAGGGCTTTTGCCGCCAATCCCACGGAGACGCTGCTGTCGATTCCGCCGGACAGGGCCACGACAAGGCCACGGCGTTTTAGCTTGCGAGTCAGAAGCGTGCGAATCTGATTACCGATTTTATCGGCTTCTTTCCCGGCATCGATGGCCAGGATGTCTTTTGAAAAAGGTTGGGTCACGTTTCCTTCCTTATCATTTGCAATGATTCGTTTTGCCATGGACACACAGACATAAATAATTTTGAATTTTTAGTTTTGAATTCTAATCGGATTTGAAACCTTCATTTATAATTAAAAATTCATCATTCAAAATTGTTTTTTTCACCGCCCACTTCGTTCGAGACGCAAAGTTCGCAGAGAGGTGGATTACCCACGGACACACAGACATGAATAATTTTGAATTTTTAGTTTTGAATTTTGAATTCTAAGTCGGATTAGAAACCTTCATTCATAATTAAAAATTCATCATTTAAAATTGTCACTGCCTTCGGCAATCACCGGCTGACGGCCGACGCTGATATAAGAAAACCCCATATCCTTCATAAAGGTTCGCGAAAAGAGGTTTCTGCCGTCAAAGATCACCGGATGAACGAGCATCTTTTTAATGCGATTGAAATCCGGGTTGCGAAATTGGTTCCAATCGGTAACCACGGCCAACGCATCGGCACCATCAAGAGGATCGTACTGACCGTCCATGATGCTGACATGAGAATTGTCGGCAAGGATTTTTTTCCCATTCTCGCTGGCCACCGGATCGTAAGCCCGTATTTTCATGCCCGCGTCGGTCAGCACCTGGATGATATCCAAGGCAGCGGATTCACGCATGTCGTCGGTGTTCGCTTTAAAGGAGAGCCCCCACACGGCTACGGTTTTACCGTTGACGCCGCCTCTTGCCGAAAAGTAGTCGATTACCTTGTCCGCGATCTGCCGTTTCTGGCGGTTGTTGACCGTATCCACCGCTTCCACGAGATTGGACATGCAGCCATATTCCCTGGCCGTGTTGATCAGGGCTCGCACATCCTTGGGAAAACATGAACCGCCGTAACCGACACCCGGATAGATAAAATGATAGCCGATCCGCCGGTCGGACCCGATGCCCGCCCGCACCTCCTTAACGTCGGCCCCCACGGTTTCGCACAGGTTGGCCACTTCGTTCATGAAAGAAATTTTCGTGGCCAGCATGCAGTTGGCGGCGTACTTGGTCATCTCCGCGCTGCGCACCCCCATGACGATCATTTTGTCGCGGCTTCTGGCAAACGGCGCATAAAGCGTCTCAAGCAGCTTTGCCGTGCGTACATTGTCCGTCCCCACAATCACCCGGTCCGGCTTCAAAAAGTCGTTAACCGCGTCGCCCTCCTTGAGAAATTCCGGGTTGGAAACCACATCGAATTCGACGGATACGCCGCGTTGATCGAGCTCTTTCTGGATGATCGCTTTGACGCGGTCTGCCGTACCTACCGGCACCGTGGATTTGTTGATGATGATTTTGTAATCGGAGAGGTGCTGACCGATCTGCTCGGCCACCGTGTCCATGTAGGAAAGGTCGCAGGAGCCGTCCGTTTTGGACGGCGTGCCAACGCAGCTGAATATGAAAAGGGCGTCCTGCATGCCCTCTGCCAGATCGGTACTGAAGGTAAGCCGGCCTTCTGCAGCATTGCGAGAGACAAGGGATTCCAAACCCGGTTCAAAAATATGGATCTTGCCGTCGTTCAGGCGATTGATAATCTCCTTGTTGACATCGATGCAGGTCACATCGTTGCCCATTTCCGAAAGACAGGCAGCGGCGACGAGGCCGACATAGCCGGTGCCAATGATACAGACGTTCATATTGGGTTTCCTATTGTGCTATTTTGTTATGTGGTAACTGGTTAGTATTCTATCGTAATACAATAAAATAAAGGAGTCAGAATTAGTAAACATCGAACATCGAACATCGAACATCGAACATCGAACATCGAACATCGAACATCGAACATCGAACATCGAACATCGAACATCGAACATCGAACATCAAAAGGGAAAACAATGAAGCCCAAAGATCAAGTTTTATTTTTCGAACCTATAACCAAGAAAAAGGTGTGCTCCTAATTTTGTTATGAAATCAGTTTGATGCCAGTGTGTTATCACACTTGAAAAAAGCATAGTCAGGCGAAATTACAAGGCTTTAAATTTAGGCCTTCTTTTGGGTTATAGGTCCGTTATTTTTTTTGTTCAGCGGTCTTGATACTTGCGACGAAGATACGGATCAACTCTTCGGTCTCATTCAACAAATTATCTATCGCGACCGGATCTTTCGTTAACGGGACACGCTGGATTAATTTTATCCATCGCTGGGTTTCCCGAAGTTCCTTTAGCGAAATTCTCAACTTATGGATGAAATCCTTTGGCGATTCCGCAGCCTGTGCCTCTCCGTGATTGGGATAAGCAGACGTCCCTGATCTTAACAATTGCCCGGCGACATGGTTACCAGTTCTGGTTTTCGGAAGCTGTTCAACAGCCTTTACAATTTGCACCGAATATTCAAGCAATCTGTTTTCCAGATCATAGGTCTGTCTTTTATCTTTTCCCATTCACTATTCGATGTTGGACGTTCGATGTTCGATGTTGGGCTTATGAAGCATCCAAAGGTATTCTACAATCCATCAACTGCAACAGCCTCTATGTATTCCCTGCACGTCCCAAACCGGCAATCACTGAACTCATTGAGCATCCGCCGGAGCTTTTTATATGTGGAGGCAAGATTGATATAATGCCGGAATTTGAAAGAAGCAGGAGCCGCTTTCACACGAGGCTGCCCGGGATCTATTTCCCAGGGATGCAGGTAGAAGCTGTAGGCATTCTTTTTGTTCAAAATCCGTTGAACACCTTTTTTAAATACCACATATGGTATCAACCTAAAGTAGCCACCACCACCCCAGGGAAGAGAGAAATTTTGAATGTTTAATCTTAAATTTTGAATTTTAAGATCGAAGTCAAGGTTGCTGACCGGAATTTCATGAAAATGGTCTGACACCTGGTAAGCAATACCGCTCTGTTTAAACGCATTGATGTTCAGCTTGCCATATCGGCCGTGGCGGTCGAAGGAATTATAGCTGGAATCATAATGGTAACCGGCATCCTGGATAATTTTCAGGATGCTGTCATTGACCGAAAAACTTGGCGCCCGGTAACCGCATACCTCGTCCCCAATGATATCTTCAAGCAGTTTTTTGCTGTCGTTGAGATCTGTTCGAAGGTCGGATACGGACTGGGTGTTACACAAGTGGTGGTCGACACCATGGGAGGCAACCTCGTGGCCACGTTTGTGTATCTCACGCACCAGTTCCGGGCACTTGCGGGCAATCCATCCAAGTATGAAAAAGGTGGCGCGAACAGCTGGTTTGTTGGGTTGTTTAAAAACAGTTTGTGGTTTGTGGTTTGTGGTTTGTGGATGTGAGTGGCACGCTCGTGACCGTTTTTTCTGCGTGAAAGGCGGGAAATGGGTCTCCTCGTTTCGGCCTCTCTCCGCGCCCTGCGCTCTGCTCCCCGCTCCTGGCTTCTGGCTCCTGGCTTCTGACTTCCGGCTTCTGTCTATTGCCCCCTCGACCCCTTGAACCCTCGAGCCCTCTCCCACCTCATCAAACAGATCCAGCAGGTTGTATGTATTGCGCTCTACCCTCAGTTCCTGATGCTGCCAGGAATCGGAAGCGATCGACGACTTGAAGTTCTCGACCTGAAACCAGTCTTCAACGTCTATGGTAAAAAGGAAGTATTTTTTTTTATTCTGAGTAATCAAAGCTTAATGGGCCAGCCGAAGGTAATGATAATTTTGAATGAAGGATCAGAAACCGCACCACAATTTAAAATTCAAAACTAAGAATTCAAAATTATTAAAACCGATATGGTCGGGGTGGCGCCAAGGTAAGCATCAATGACACACGATTTTCCTTGTAGTCATTGGTATCGACGGTTGAACTGACCGTGCGATATGTGTATCCCGCCCGCATGGACAGCCAGCGCAGTACCTGGAAAGAGAGGCCGCATCCGGCTCTGAAAACATCGTCCTTCCTGTGGGGCGTCGTTTCCTGATAGTCATGATAGCCGTATGTGCCGTTGAGATCACCGGCCAACCTGCTGGTAAACGCATAATCAGCAGCAATGGCGGCCTCATAATACATATAGACGCCAAGGTTTTCAGCAGTGACCGCTGTATAATCATATCCACCTGCACCACTCAGACTGATCGAACCACGCTGAAAACGTTTGTTCAGGCTCAAGTTAACGGGCGTCTCTGTCTCATTTTCACCATCCTGCTGGTCTCGAATGAGGTAGTGAACGCTCATGCTGAAATCCATGGTCGGGTCGACAGCATAATCGAACCCGATGCCACTACCATGCACCTTGTAGTCGTCTTCCGTGCCTTCATCAGGTCTATGGCGGGTATACTGGTATTCCAGAAATCCTGTAAAATGAGGATTAAATCTGTGATTTAAACGTGAACGGCCCCCTATTTCAGTATAATCATCCAACCCGTCGTCATACTTAGCCTCTGAGTAGTCCGTACCGACGTCAAGTCCCCAGCGAACGTTAAACCAGTATGTAACGCCGGCACCGCCACCGTACTCTTTGCTATCGATGATCGTCGGGTCATCGTTATCCAGTGAACTGTAAGAACCGTCGGCGTATAGCGTGTTTTCCACGCCGAACTGGTAGTGCATTCTGGTACTCGTGGTGTTGCGCGTGTGTACATCGATGCTCCTCCGGATTGTCAAATCTTCCTCTGAAACCGGGTCCTCGGTACGCAGGTAGTCATGACTGGCTTCCCAACGAAGATGTCGGGTGGCTTGCCACCATCCGGTCAAACCGACTGCGTGCTCCCAGTAATCGCTGTTTTCCAGTTTGTCATACATGGTGTATGAAGGGGCGTAGCTGGCCGATAGCGCCGCCGTGCGTCCGGAGAATTCTACCGTGACACCCGGCGAAACGGTGGTGATGGTATCGGATTCTTCGCTGTCTGGAGCCAAATAGAGGTTGTCCGTATGCTCGATACCGGTACTCAGGTGCGGCATGATGATGACCTCGGCACCCGCCATTTGCGGTGTGACGATCAGAAAACCGACCACCAAATATTCGATCAGCTTTTTCATCACAGCTTTTCCTTTTTTTGCATTTCACCGCAAAGACGCAGAGGGCGCTAAGAATTTTTATCGGCTGAAGGCCAAAGAAGATCAACAATACTCTGTGAGTTCCGCGCCTCAAACGAAGCGGGCGGTGACAGATACTTATAATTATGGAACGACGATGGTATCATCCGCCTGAATTTCGACGTTCTGGCTGAAATCCTTACCTTTCAAAATATCTTTATAGTCGATACGGATGACCTTCTCCTGGCCCTGATGACGGCGAAACAGGATGATCTCTTTTTTGGATGCCCACTCGGTAAACCCACCGGCAAGAGCGAACGCCTGCAAAACAGTCAGTTTTTTGGTAAGGGGGTACTCACCGGTTCTAACGACTTCACCCAAAATATAAAAGCGTTTGCTGGCCGCGCTCCGAACCGTAACGGTGACATGGGGCTCCGACACATAGGCCTTGAGCCCATCCTGAATGTCCAGTTTCAACTGGGTTGGCGTTTTGCCGGCAGCCATCACATCGTCAAGAAGCGGGAAAGAAAGTTTTCCGTCCAAACGAACGATGATCTCTTCCCTGGAAAAGTCGGGTTCCTTCCAAGTGACGATTTCAAGGATGTCACCGTTGCCGATAAGGTAGGAATCTTTTGGAGACTGGGCGAAGGTGTTTAGGGGTGTTACGGCAATACATATGGCAATTAATGAGGCAAAAAGTATTATTTTGCGCATAGTCAGTTCCAATTTTAAATTCTTAATTTTGAATTTTAAATTAATCATTGATTACAATAGTAATCCTTATACCATTCCACAAATTTCCCGATGCCGACATCAATCGGTGTGGCGGGTTTGAATCCCACATCCTGGATCAGATCATCCACATCGGCGTATGTGGCGGGGACATCACCCGGCTGAATGTCCATGAAATTCTTTACGGCCTTTTTGCCGATGGC
Organism: Desulfosarcina ovata subsp. ovata; assembly: GCF_009689005.1. Lineage (NCBI taxonomy): Bacteria > Pseudomonadati > Thermodesulfobacteriota > Desulfobacteria > Desulfobacterales > Desulfosarcinaceae > Desulfosarcina > Desulfosarcina ovata. The sequence goes on from NZ_AP021879.1 coordinate 1,957,131, forward strand.
GACTTCTATGGCCTGAATGAAGTCCAGCAGTTCCACCGGTTGGTTGTTGCCAATGTTGTAGATTTTGTATCGGGCGTAGGAGGTTCCGGGATCGGGTGCGTTGCCGGACCATTGGGGGTTAGGATCGGGAACAGTCTTCATCACCCGGACCACGCCTTCGACAATATCGTCAATATAGGTAAAATCCCGTTTCATTTTACCGTGATTGAAAACGTCGATAGGCTTGTCTTCGATGATGGCCTTGGTAAATAAAAACAGTGCCATGTCCGGTCTTCCCCATGGGCCGTAGACGGTGAAAAAGCGCAGGCCCGTGCAAGGCAGATCAAAAAGGTGGCTGTATGTGTGAGCCATCAATTCGTTGGATTTTTTCGAGGCAGCATAGAGGGAGACGGGGTGATCCACGTTGTGATGCACGGAAAACGGCATGTTGGTATTGGCGCCATATACCGAACTGGATGAAGCGAAAACAAGATGCTTGACATCGTTGTGCCGGCATCCTTCGAGAATGTTCACAAAACCCACCAGATTCGATTCGACGTAGGCCTGGGGGTTGGTCAACGAATACCTCACTCCCGCCTGGGCCGCCAGGTTGACCACCACATCAATGGGCGTTGATTTGAAAAGCGCCTCCATTCCCGCTTTATCCGATAAATCAGTCCTGGAGAATGTAAACTGCGGATGCGCCTTTAAAATATCGAGCCGGCTCATTTTGATTCCGGGATCGTAGTAATCGTTTAAATTGTCGACACCGATAATGGTATACCCTTCGGACAGCAGTCGCTTGGACAGATGGAAACCGATGAAACCGGCAGCGCCGGTAACGAGTGCGCATTTATATTCGAGTTGCATAAAATTTCCTTGCAGAAATGAAAACCAGTTTTTTCTCTCGCCCGCTTCGCTCGAGGACGCAGAGACTCAGAGTTTGAATTTTGAATTAAAATCGGATTATAAACCTTCATTCAAAATTTAAAATTCTCAATTCAAAATTCATTCGACCTATGGTCGAATGGCATAGCTCCGCTTGGTGGAAAACAAACCCAAAAGCTTGCTAACCGCATGAATTATATTGTATTTTATTGCCTTTTCGGCGGAAATGGTTATTTCACGGACATGAAAAATTTTGAATTCTTAGTTTTGATTTTTTAATTATCGGTAGAATTCAAAATTTAAAATTCTCAATTCAAAATTGCCCTATCTTGCCCCTTCACCAAACAAGACTGTCTTCACCGTTCGCATGATCACCATCAAATCCATAAAGATGGACATGTTCTTGATATAGAACAGATCATAGTTCAATTTTTCTTTGGCATCTTCCACAGAGGCGCCATAGGGATAACTGACCTGAGCCCAACCGGTAACGCCCGGTTTAACCGAAAAGCGTTCGGCATAGTAGGGAATCGCCTCTTCCAGTTCCTTAACAAAAAACTCCCGTTCAGGCCGTGGTCCCACAAAGCTCATTTCGCCTTTGATCACATTGAACAGCTGGGGAAACTCATCAATCCGCCACTTACGGATAAACTTCCCTACCCGGGTAACACGGTTGTCGTTGGACTGAGCCCACACCGGGCCACTTTTTTTTTCAGCATCCTGAACCATCGAACGGAATTTATGAACCATGTACGCTTTTCGTTTTTCTCCGACTCGCTCCTGAGAAAAAAATACCGGTCCCTTGGAGTCCAGTTTGATTAGAACAGCGACAATGCCAAGTATGGGAGACAAAAAAAACAGCATCACAACAGAGAGCAATAAATCACCGGTTCTTTTTATCACTCTCCGCATCCATGATTTTTTAAAGCCTTCGGAAAAAATAAGCCAACTGGGGTTGATTTTCTCGACAATCAATTTCCCCGTGAGCATTTCATAAAAGCTGGTACCTTCAATAACCTCGATTCCATCCACACGACATTGCAAAAGCTGCCGCGTTGGAAAGCCGCTACGGCGTTCTTCGATAGCGACAACAATCTTATCGATGTCCAAATCTTTTGCATTCCGACACAGGTCCGCATAGTTATTCCGGCAAATATTGGGTGATACGACCGGTGAAGCACCCTCGCAATCATCTTTAACCACGGCTGCCACCTGGTATCCACAATCTTTATTCTCATTAATTTCCCGGTGGATATTGCGAGCCAGTTCCCCGGATCCCAACAAAATGATTTTTTTGTCAAATATCCCATTGTTGAGAATATGCGTATAGGCGATTCGCCAGATAACGATAAATGCCACCACAAAGCAGATGCTGACAATAAAGATCCCTCGACCAATAATGCAGACAGGAAAAATAAAATAAACAACGGCAAGCAGAATGGCTGAGGCACCCAAGGCTTGCATCAGCCGGATAATCAGTTCCTGATAGCTGTCGGTCACTTTCATATCGTAGAGATCATTATAATACAGGCACATTTGGCAAACGAAGGCGATCAAAAGCGTTTTCAGAACCAAAGTGCGATCTTCAATGACAAAATCGATTCCGATCAACAACCAACTGGCAATGATGACCGAGGCAAAAATAAACAGCCCTTCACCAACCACGAAGAGTGCGTTTCGTACGGGATAATATTGTTTAAAAATTTGAAGCATGGGCAGCAGAGCAATTAAGAATTAATAATTTTGAATTTTGAATTAAGATCGATTTCTTTCCGGAATTCAAAATTCATCATTTAAAATTAAGAATTATTCACCGTTGTGAATCAATATTTCTTATACTTCTTATATTTCCCATAGCCATATCGTTCTGTAGTCGGCACCCGATATCCATTCATCACCACACCGAGCACTTTATCCTTACCCAATTTTTCAAGCAGTTCCCGAATCATATCTTTGGGAGTGGAAGCATACCTGACAACAATGATTATTCCATCAACATAGTTGGCTAACGCGGCGGTTTCTGCCGTCAGTTGAGGCGGCGGTGAGTCAACGATAATATAGCGATCGCTGTATCGGCTTTTGGCTTCCTTCAATAGAGATTTCATCGCCTGACTGGAAAGCAACTCAGACGGGTTGGGTGGTTGTGTGCCACCAGGCAGGAGGGTCAACTTATCCACAACCGTTTTCTGCAAGAGCGATTCCAGTGGAATTTTATTAGCAAGATAATCGCTCAACCCCGGTACACGCTCATCAAAGCCGAACCGGGTATGAATGCTGGACCGTCGCATATCACAGTCCATAAGGAGCACATGTTCCTCGATGCCTTGCGCAATGCTGATGGCAAGGTTTGCGGCGACAAAGGATTTCCCGTCACCGGGAATCGCGCTGGTCACCATGATGGAACGCGGCGGAGTGCCTGTTTTTGGAAAAAGAATGTTGGTTCGAAGAATCTTAAAAATCTCGGCCTCAACACCGTTTGGGTCGTGATACGCAACCAAATGTGGATCCAACCGGCGCTCATGAGCGGTTGGGCGGACCGGCGGTTCCGGTTTGGGTGCGACAATTTTTATTTCGTTGCCTGGTTCTCTGGCGGGATGGACGCGTTCTTCAACAGAGGCGAGCCGATTCAATTCTTTCACCCGGCCGGATTTTTCAAGCGCTTCGTGGATCTTTCCCATTGTTGGGCACCTCTGTGTGATCGCCAAGTGGCATTGGTTCAGCAAACAGCAGAAACAATAGTCCTGATGATGTCAGTTGGCGACTTTCCGGATTATCGCCAGCATGGGTTCAACACCTTTTTGTGTCAAAACGGCGAATACAGCAAAAAGGGTAAAGGAAATCGAACCAAACAGAGCGGAACAGATGTATTCAACCCGCCTGACCATCCGGGTTCGGCTATCGATGATTCTGGGTACGGTGCACAATACCGGCAATTCCAGATCTTCTTCGATATCTTCGGGCCGTTTGAATGAACTGTCCAGGTACTCAAGCAGAAAAATAATTCCACCGCCTACTGCCAGGCCTGCCCCCACAACCATGATGAACAGCTTACGCATATCCGGTTTAATCGGTTTCTGGGGAATTTTAGCTGGATCAAGAATCCTGAACTGCTCGCCTTTTTGCTTGCGCTCCATGTTTACGGCGATTTCGGCTTCCAATTTCCGTTCCAGCAAAGAGTCATAAGTGGATTGGATATTTTGATAATCGCGTCGTAATGACAACAACTCCTGCTCTCTTTTAGGTGTATTTTCAACTCTTTTTTGATAGACGGCAATTTGCGTGCGCGTGTCGGCGACATCGGCTTCAAGCCGTCTCATCTCCTGAATAATTTCATTGTATTGCGTTCGGTATTCCGGCGATAGAGATGCCGTTTGACGCCGATTGGAACCGCTGCCCGTGGACGTGGTGGTCTCCGATTGCCGATCGAGATCGGCTTGTTTTTCCATTTCCGCAATCCTGGATTTCAGCCGGACCACATCCGGGTGCCGCTCGGTATAGCGAGCCAACAAGTTTTCCAACTGGACCCGCATTTGATCGAGATCGTTGATCTCTTGCTGGTTACCCTGACCGATAATCAGCGTTGTGGGCTGTTCACGCGAAGCGGCCGCTTCATTCTGCAAGGTAACCAACCTTATCTTGGCTTCACTGAGATTTTGCTGGCTCTCACTCAAATGCTCCTGGAGCCGGTCAAGGATTCGTAAATTTGAGTCCAATTGCTCAGGAAGTTCTCCCATGTAAGACTCACGATATCGTTTCAACTGGGCTTCAACCTCTTCCAGGCGGCTTTTCATGCTCTGGAGTTCGGAATCCAAAAAATCACTGGTTCCGACGGCCTGTGCTTCTCTCAATCTTAAATTTTCATCAATGAAATAGGAAGCCAGGGCATTGGTCACTTTCATCACATCTTCCGGGCTCTTATCCTGGAAAGAAATAGAAAATGCATCACTTTCCCCACGTCGGCGACCGCTCGAAACATTCACTTTTATACGTTTGCGTAAGTTATTGACCTTGTCCTCCATGTACATTGAAGAGTTCTCTACCCCTCTTAACAATTTGAACTCTTTGATAATATTTTCGAGATTGGTTCGGCTCAAGACCTGCTGGGACAAGGTATTGATGCGTTCATTTGGATCGGTATCAACAATCGACTGCACATAATTCTGCGGCACCCGCTGGGGCTGAATCAGAATCAATGTGCTGGCTTCGTATATTTTGGGCAGTTTAATGGCCAGCACAATACCGACGATCATCGCGATAAAAAAGGGCACCATAATGATCCAGCGACGCTTGATGATCAGGTCGATGATGTATTTGGGGTCCATGGGAATGGGTTGTGAGGCCATATGTCAGTCCTTTAGCCGTTTTTTCACACCAACTGATAAAGTTTTGCCTTGTTAAGCATCGATTTATAGCTGATTCTCAATAGACCTGCGGCCTTTTTACAATTTCCACCGGTCTCGGCCAATGCCGCTTTGATGATTTTTCTTTCAACTTTATCTGCAAAGCGGGATCTGGCCTGTTTCAAGGTGAGGTTCCAGTTAGTTGAGAGAAACTGACGAACCTCATCGGTATCGATGCCACAAACCGACGGTCGTCCGCCGTTCCCGCCCTTGTCGGTATTGCACAATACCGGCAGCATATTCTCCCAATGGACCCGATCCATGAGAACCAGCTTTTTGATGACGCGTTTGAGTTCGGACACATTGCCCGGCCAGGGGTAATTAACGAACGCGTCCATCACCGGATCGGTCAATCGGCAGACCGCCCCCTGATATCGGATACTGTACTGGGTAGTAAAATACTCAGCCAGTGCCCGGATATCGCTCATATGCCGACGCAACGGCGGAACGGTAAGTTTCAACACGCTGAGCCGATGGTAGAGATCTTTTCTGAACAACCCCTTATCGACCATGGTCGATATATCCCGATGAACCATGGTAATGAAGCGGCTCGCCGCACCGGTTTTGGATATCCCCCCTGGCGCACGGTCTTCCAACAAAAGAAAAAGTTGGGCTTGAAATTCAAATGGCAGTTGCTCGGCGTTGTCAATGGCATAAAAGCACTCGTAATCCCGGCTTAAGCTGTCGATCCGGACTTTCGTTTTTCGGATCCATTCTCCGGTGACATCGCCGGCATCGATCAGGTTGAAAATCGAATTCGGGTTTCCGGATAAGCGATGCAGATCCTTGGCGATCAGCTTTTTGCCAACCCCGGATTCCCCCTGGATGAGTACGGGATCCTGGGAAGCACTGACCAGGGGCAGTTCCTGGATCAGTTTTTTGCGTTCAACGGAACCGGCGATCAAAACAGGGCCACTGAGATCCTGCTTGACATTGGTCAAGCGGTTTATAGTTGCCTGGAATGTTTGATGATTGGCAGGATATCGCAAAAAAAAGAGATTTTCCAGCCAATTGTTTTGAACGAACGCTTCAATCCTATGGTTATTTGAAAGAACAATGATCGGAAAACCGCTCTCTATGGCCTTGGCCGCATTGACAAAGCGGGAGGCCGATTCGGATGAATCCGATCGGAAAACCGCAAACGAAGGCTTGATACAGTAAATATTTTCCAGGCATACCCATTCATCCTCAAAACAGATGGGCAGAACACCGCAGTGGGAAAGCCGCATGCGGATATCGTCTCTTTCCGCTTTGCTTTTTTCTATAACCACCGCTGTTGTCTGGAGCATGGTACCGTTCCACCTAAATTGACAAATAAGCAATGGATGCCACACATGGATCGCAGCAACCACTCCGACCACATTCTACAAAAGATGTGCCAAATTACCAGATACCGTTCAATGAATATCCAGGACTGCCAGAAAATCTTTTTTCTCACTGTTATTATTAGTAATAATAAATCACCAAAAAGTTCGATAGAAAAAAGCGCCCAAAATCTATTTTTCAAAGAACGACAGTAGAGGTGAACCTATATTACATAATATGAAAACTTTTTCCACTTTTATAACAGAAAGCTCTTTTTAACGGGTTGATTGGATGTAGATTATGGTTATCGGTAAAAACCGGATGCGCTTGAATATTTTTTTGCCATCTCAGCGGTCCCCAGTAAAAACGGTGGAACACAGGGTTAGGGAACTTAGATCGAGTTCCTGTTTTTCGCGGGCATGGCCCGCTCTTACAACTGCCAGTGGCCTAACCATGTGCAGTTTCCTGTAAGAACCGGCCATGCCTGCAATCACAGGTTTTCATAATTCGGCCCCAAATGCGGTTACCCTGTGGGAGAACGCCTTGCCATTTGGTGAACATTCATATATAGCAGATAATAATCAGGATCTGCCGTCTCCTAATTTTTTTTAACAATGTAAGAGGCTGGAATGAAAAAGCCTTTCAAGTTGCTGATTATCGATGACAGTGAAGAGATCCTCACTGCACTGACGAATTATTTCTCGCAAAAGAAATATGAGGTTATCTCGGCCGCCAATGGTCTTGACGGCCTCAAATATATCGAAGCCAAGGATGCGGCCTTTGATCTGATCATTACCGATCTGGTCCTGCCCAATATCAGTGGCGTGGCAATTATTTCCATCGTTAAGAAAAAGTTCCCGGAAACACCCGTTATCGCCATTACCGGTTGGGGGGAACATCCGGAGTCGTTGGCCAAAGAGGCCCACGCGGACCATGTGCTTGAAAAACCGTTTAAGCTGCCGGAACTCGAACAACTGGTTAAAAAATTGTTAAAGCAATGAGTGAGCATTCTAAATCAAAACCCGGCCCTCCCATTGTCGGCGTCAGCAAAAATATCGAACGTGTGCGGGAACTGATCGAACATGTGGCCAGCACGGGACTGAATACGGTGGTTTTCGGGGAAAGTGGTGTCGGCAAAGAAGTTGTCGCACAGAACCTGTACCAGAAATCCCCTCGTCTGGGAAAACCCTTCATCAAGATCAATTGTGCCGCCCTGCCGGAAGGTCTCCTGGAGAGTGAATTGTTCGGCTACGAGCGTGGCGCCTTTACCGGAGCCGAACAGAAAAAGAAAGGCAAATTCCAACTGGCCCATAGCGGTGTTCTGCTCCTGGATGAAATTGGCGACATGTCGCTGCCCCTGCAGGCAAAATTGCTGCATGTCCTGCAGAGCGGCGGTGAATTCTCGCCGTTGGGCTCGGAAAAAGAGGTCAAGGCAGACACCTGGGTGATCGCCGCCACCAATCACGATCTGCAAAAAGACATCGAAGAGGGAAAATTCCGCGAGGATCTGTATTACCGACTCAATATCATCAAAATCTATCTGGCCCCACTACGTGAGCGCCCCGAGGATATTCCACCGCTGATCGACTTTTACGTTAAAGAGTATGCCGCCATGCTCAATAACCGTCGTGTCGAGAAACCCAGCGCCGATGTGATCGAGCGCATGTGTGCCTACAGTTGGCCGGGAAACGTCCGCGAACTCCAGAACGTCCTGAAACGGATGCTGGTACTGGGGGATTGCAACCAGATTATTGATGAGCTTTTCAACAATGAGAAGGCCCCCCAGAACGGGGAAAATTCCGATAGCGGTGCCGACCACCACGCCTCACTGTCCACCATTATTGATCTGGGCGGTAAAAATTCGCCGGACAATCAATCGTTTTCCTTAAAGTCAGCCAAGAAAAAAGCGGTTGAAATGGTTGAACGCGAAATCATCTCCCATGTTCTCGGGAAAACCGACTGGAACCGCAGCAAAGCGTCAAAAATATTGAAGATCAGCTATAAGACGTTGCTTTACAAGATTAGTGATCTGGGAATTTTGCCGCCGGAAAAGTAAAGGGGTCACTCACCGGTATCAACCGTCCCTTCAGGCAACCCATCTCCAGAAATCCTGTTGACGCTAACCGTTCGAAGCGTGTTGTACCATTCATCCGGTCCGTCGAAGCGCACCGGGACGTAGTTGTCGGTCAGGCCTTTCAGGCGACCGTCGCCCTTGTCACGGGTCTCTTCCACCAGAACGGTAACGGTCTCGCCGATGCGACGGTGATAAAAACCGCGCCGTTTTTCTTCACCCAAACGGCGCATCCTCCGGCAGCGGTTTTTGATGACCGGTGCCGGGATCTGCCCGCTGAAGGAAAACGCCGGCGTGCCTTCACGGGCCGAAAACGGAAAAACATGCAGATAGGTCACCGGCAGGCTGGAAATCAACTGATGGGTGTTCTCAAAAGCAGCGTCTGTCTCTCCGGGAAATCCGATCAGAGTGTCGACGCCAATGGCCGCATGGGGCACTCGGTGGATGATGGCGTGCACCCGCCCCCTGAAAAAATCTCTGGTGTACGGCCGGTGCATGCGCTTCAAAATACCGTCGTCGCCGCTTTGCAGGGGGACATGAAAATGGGGGCAGAGCCGTCCAGGCTGATTCGGGTCGGCATCGGCCAATCCAATGATCTCGTCGGAGAGCTCGGCCGGTTCAATGGAGCTGAGGCGCACCCGATTGATGGTGCCTGCCTCGCGGATGCGGCAAAGCAGGTCGTACAAACCTGTGGTCGACGATAAATCCTTGCCGTAACAGCCGATATGAATGCCGGTAAGCACCACCTCGCGGTAGCCCAGCCGTCCCAATCGGCCGATCTGATCCAGCACCTGATCCACGGGCAGGCTGCGGCTTCTTCCGCGGGCATGAGGGACGATGCAGTAGGTGCAAAAAGCATCGCAGCCATCCTGCACTTTCAGAAACGGCCGTGTGCGGCCGCCATGGGCAATGCCGGGCAACGCGTCAAATTGAGCGATTGCTCTTACATCCCCGCAGGCTGGCGTTTCCGGGGAGGCATCCATTGCGGGCAGGCCGGCCAGTATCTGCCGGGGGATCTGGTGTTTGTCGCCGTTGCCGACCACCCGGTCGACTCCGTCGATGGCGGCCAACTCCGCCGGCGCGATCTGGGCATGGCAGCCGGTCACCACGATTCGCGCCCCGGGATTGTTGCGAATGGCCTGGCGAACAGCCTGGCGGCTCTGCATGGCCGCCTTGCGGGTCACCGTACAGGTATTGACGATCACCAGGTCTGCCTGACCATCCGTTCCATATGCAAACCCGGCACCAGCTTCCACCAGGGCATTGCAGATGGCCTCGGATTCGCACTGGTTGACTTTGCAACCCAGAGTTTTGACACAAAATCTTTTCATGAATCAGAAATCCACCCCCCACCGATCACTTCATCCCCCCGGTAAAACACCGCTCCCTGCCCTGGGGTCACCGCCGCCTGGGGCACGTCGAAGCGCACCCATGCCTTATCACGGCCCACGGGAGTAACCGCCGCAGGCACCGCCCGATGCCGGTAGCGAATCCGGGTTTGAACAGCCAGGGGGGCCGATGGAGTATCATGAATCCAATTCATGTCCCTTACCCGACAACGATCGGTGGTCAACTCATCCTTGAAACCGACAACCAACCGGTTCTGCCGGATATCGATGCGAACCACGTAATACGCCTGACTGGCCGGACAGTCGATTCCGCGCCGCTGGCCGATGGTATATCGATGCAGCCCGTTGTGTCTGCCGACCCGGCGTCCGGCGGTATCCACAATATCCCCTGGCTGCGGACGAATGCCGGCCTGCGTGGTGAGAAACTGGGCATAGTCACCGTCCTGAATAAAGCACACATCCTGGCTCTCCCGGCACGTCACCGGCTGAAGTCCTTTTTGGTCCGCCAACGCCATGACCTCGGCTTTGGTCCAGGTCCCCAGTGGAAACACGGCCCGGGCCAGTTGCGCCTGGTTGAGCCGGGCCAGAAAGTAGGACTGATCCTTGGCCGGGTCCACGCCCTTGTACAGCCGATAGACCCCATTGGGATCGCTTGTCACCTGTGCATAATGGCCGGTGGCCAGCCTCGATGCACCCCGCTTTTCAGCTTCTTCAAAAAGCACACCGAATTTTATCAACGGGTTGCACACCAGGCAGGGATTGGGCGTCAGGCCGTTTGCATAGGCATCGGAAAAATAGTCGACCACCTGTTTTTTGAAGGCAGCACCAAGATCGACAATGGCGACCGGTATGCCCAGGGACGCAAACAACGCCACGATACGCCGGGCCATCCGATCTTCCGGTTTCTCGTAGCCGGTAAGAAAGTGAAGCCCCAACAGATCACAGCGTTGCTGTTTTAAAAGATGGGCGCAAACCAGTGAATCAACGCCGCCGGAGACGGCGATGGCAATACGATCGGTCATTCAAAAAAAAGCTGGTTGGTGGGACGCACCTGCATGGCCCGCGGCGGGCAGGCAGTGATGCACAGCTCGCAGACAATGCACTTTTTCTGATCGAAAAGAACTTCCATCTCAGGCCGTTTGATGGCCAGCGCACCGGTGGGGCACACCGCCGTACACGCACCGCAATGGGTGCACTTTTTTTTGATGCGTTTGACCTCCTGGGAGGCGTTCTGCACACCCACGCCCTGGCGTTTCAGGTAATCGACCCCGTCCTTAAAATTCTTTTTGCTGCCGGAAATCTCCAGCACCATGAAGCCCTCTTTGCGGGGCAGAATACCGGCGTTTAAAATATTGAACACCAGATCATATTCCCGCGCCAGGGTACACACCAGTGGTTTTCGCACTTCCGCCACCGGGAATCGCAGTTTGAGAATCTTTGAATACACCTATCGCCTCCGTAAATTCCCTTTATTTTTGAACTTAAGAGATGTAGTCTAATGATAAGTTGTAACGCTGTCAACCTTAACTGACGATTCACCAACCGCTGTTCCCTGTGCAATGAACTCTTTTGCTTACCGTACCACCGGGCTGGCCATCAAAACCATTTCCGGTATCAGCCGAGCCCGCCTGAACATGCACGATGCCGAGCACCTCCCCACCGGCCCGACCATCTTTGTTGTCAATCATTTCACCCGCATCGAGACCTTTCTGCTGCCCTACCATCTGCACCGTTTGACCGGCACACCGGTGTGGGCACTGGCCGATGCAGCACTGTTTGTGGGCAAATTCGGCCGCTATATAGAACAACTGGGCGCCGTCTCCACCCGCTCTCCGGACCGGGATCGGTTAATGGTCAAATCCCTGCTCACCGCCGAGGCCAACTGGGTCATCTTTCCCGAAGGACGCATGGTCAAAAACAAGAAGATCATGGAAAAGGGACGTTTCATGATCTCCTACGCAGGCGGAAAACACCCGCCGCACACCGGCGCAGCCACCCTGGCCCTGAGAACCGAATTCTATCGCCAGCGTCTCATCAATATGGTTGAAAACAATCCTGATGAGGCCCGGCGCCTGGCCGACCGGTTCATGCTGCCATCGGCAGATGGCATCAGCCGGCTTCCCACCAGCATTGTGCCGATAAATCTCACCTACTACCCGCTTCGGGCGCGGGAAAACGCCTTGAGCCGCCTGGCCGAACGACTGGTGGAGGATCTGCCGGAACGGATTGCCGAAGAGATCATGACCGAAGGTGCCATGCTGCTCTCCGGTGTCGATATCGACATCCGCTTTGGCCCGCCCATTCAAGTTTCCGATTGTCTCTCATGCCGGGCCATCCAGGACGACATCCGGTCGCCCGTGTCCATCGGATTCGACGACCGGATTCCCTCCCGCAAATGCATGCGCCGCGAAGCCTTGAAAATCATGCGACGATACATGGCCGCCATTTACCGGATGACCACCGTCAACCACGACCACCTGTTTGCCGCCTGCCTGAAAAAATCACCGGTTGATCGGATCGATGCGGAGAACTTGAAGCGGCGGGTATTTTTGGCGGCCCAGGCCTGCACCCGATCCGGCGAGGTCTATTTTCATACCAGCGTCGACAGGAATCAGACCCACCTCTTGACCGACGACCATTATGGCAAATTCAGTGAATTCATCAATTTTGCCGCTGAAAAAAAAGTGGTCCGCATTGATGGCCGGGGAATCGTCAGGGATGCCGCGCGTCTGGCCGGCATATTTGATTTTCACCGTTCCCGCATCGACAACCCCGTGGCGGTAATTGCCAATGAAGTCGAGCCGTTGACACCCCTCCAGGGCCGTATATCGAGGCTCTCCTGGATGCCTGGATTCTGGCTGAAACGAAAGGTGGCCCGTTATCTGATCAAACGGGCCCGAGATGAATTCGATCGGGATTACGACCGGTTCAGCTCATTGGGCGTTTCGAAACCCAGGCAGATCGGACGCCCGTTTCTTATCCGAGGCGACCGTCGACGGGTGGGGGTGGTTCTGGCCCATGGTTATCTGGCGGCACCGGCCGAGGTCCGGGGGCTTGCCGAATACCTGGGCCGAATGGGATTCTGGGTATACGTGCCACGGCTGAAAGGGCATGGTACCGCACCGGAGGACCTGGCCGCCTGCACCTTTCCCGAATGGATCGACGACATGGATGCGGGCTATGCGGTGATCCGGAGCCTGTGTCGACGGGTGGTCGCCGGCGGCTTTTCCACCGGGGCCGGCCTGGCACTGGACCTGGCCCAGCGGGTGCCGGCGGTGGAGGCTGTTTTTGCCGTCTCCGCACCACTGCGATTGCAGGACATTGCCGCGCGATTCGTGCCAGCCGTGGACATGTGGAACCGCATCATGGGCCATATCCACCTGGAAGAGGCGCAAAAAACCTTTGTGGACAACCACCCGGAAAATCCGCACATCAACTATTTCAAAAACCCCATCTCGGGCGTTCGCGAACTGGAGCGGCTGATGGCCTCGTTGGAACCGCGACTGTCCGAGATTACCGTGCCGGCGCTGGTGGTCCAGTCACGCGAGGATCCGGTGGTCAATCCCAAGGGAACCGAAAAGATCTTCAAACGGCTCGGCTCCGTCGACAAACAGATGGTCCTGTTCAATTTTCAGCGCCATGGAATTCTTCTGGGCGAAGGGGCCGATCGGGTCTACCGAACCATCGGCGATTTTCTCGAACACGTTCGCCAATCTCCACCGCCTGTCCGTAAGGTTGAATTACCTGAGATCAACCCGCCGTCAGTGCCGGAGACCGCGCCAACAGAGAGCGCACCGGATTGATCATCCGGAAATCGCTCATCTTTATTTTCCCCTCGGCCTCCATGCGCTCCAGCGTGTTTGAACGGACCGTGCCCACATCGGCCAGAACACAACCTACAGGCGAATTTCGACGCTATCCTTCAAATGGCGTTTAACCGCACCGATGGGGACTTCCCGCCGGTGAAAAATCCCGGCGGCCAGGGCGGATTCCACATCGGTCGCTTCAAATACCTCGGCAAAATGCGCTTCGCATCCGGCTCCGCTGGAGGCAATCACCGGAATGGTCACCGCCTGTTTCACGGCCTTGATCAATTCAATGTCAAAGCCCATGTTGGTGCCGTCCCGATCGATGCAGTTGAGCAGAATCTCCCCTGCCCCCAGTTTTTCGCACACCCGGGCAAGGGTGACGGCGTCCACATCCCGGCCCTCACGCCCCCCCTTGACCGTACACTGGAACCAGCAATGACCCTGTCCTTCCGGTCCGGGGATGGTCGTGACGACCGTCGGGTGGTCGGTCTCCGCCGGCGAATTCACATACACGCGCCTCGGATCGATGGAGATCACCACCGCCTGGTTGCCGTAAACGTAGGAGATCCGTTCGATAGCACTTTGACCGGTGGCCTTGCCGCGTTTCAGGTAATCCTCAACGATATAGACCGCATCACTGCCAATGGAAACCTTGTCGGCACCGGAGCGGAAATATTCGGCGGCGACCTCGAGGGCCGTGTAACTGCGCCCGTTTTTATCGGTGAAATCGCGGATTCCGCCACCAATGGTCAGGGGTACGAAAACATGTTTGGAGGTCTCCTTGAGCACCTGGATCATGGGCATGTCTTCCAGGGGAAAATCCCGGAACCCGGTGATGTTGAGAAACGTCACCTCATCGGCCCCCTCCTCGAAGTATCGGCCGGCCAGTTCCACGGGCTTGCCCAGGTTACGGACGTTGCCGCCCTCGCGGACATCGTACTGATCGCCCTTGGTGACCACCAGATCCCCCTGGTCATTGGACCGCACATCCAGGCAGGCGATAATCCGTTTGGCCAGCCGGGTGTGGTCGGGGCTTTTGGGCGGGATACTCACCGTACGGTCCTTGCGGATGAAGTTCTCCAGCAGGGTCAGACCCGACGCACCGCTTTTTTCTGGATGAAACTGGGTCCCCTGAACGCTTCCTTTCTGTACGGCACTGACAAACGGATAGCCGTAATCGGTGGTCGTGAGCACCACTGCCGCATCGTCAGCCACCACATGGTAAGAGTGCACGAAATAGAACTTCTCATCACCGCCCAGCCCGTAGAAAAGATCGGTGGGCTGCTTGACACTGATGCCGTTCCAGCCCATATGAGGCACGGCCAGGTCCACATCAAAGCGCACCACCCGGCCGGGAAGCACCCCCAGCCCTTTTTCTTCGGGCGCCTCGTCACTGCCCTCGAACAGCGCCTGCATCCCCAGGCAGATGCCGAAAAAAGGCCGGCCGGCTTTTATAAACGCCAGCAGCGGTTCCACAAACCGCTTCTCCCGCAAAATCCCCATCATGCTGCCAAAGCTGCCCACCCCGGGAAAAAGCAGCTTCTCCGCCTCCGCGATGTCGCGTCCCGATGCGGCCACATGCACGGTTTCGCCCAATTTTTCGATGGCGTTAATCACACTGCGAACGTTTCCGGCACCATAATCCAGCAAGGTAATCATTGTATTGTGTCCTTTTATGACTGGCTTGAAAAACAGAGTTCATACACCATCACCCCACCGGGCTCAACCGCTTTTTCCCGGGCAATCGCGGCTTCGTCCACCGGTTATGCAACCGATCAGGATGCACCAATTCGATAGGCGTGCGTCATCCGGACGTATAGGGAGGCCATGGCACCGCAGTATTTTCCCGCGGGCAATTGAAACACCGGCTCGATCCCCTTTTGGGTTGAGGTCACCCCCTCAAATTATGGACTCAATGTGGATATCGGCAGGCTACCGGATCAGCCGGCTGGAGACGCATGCCCTGCAAGTCCCCGAACGGTGCCGGGCGGCATCCGCCAGGGACATCACCCCCACAATATGGGTGGGATCGGAATCGTGAACAAAAATCCGACCCAGGTCGGCAAGCAACATACGGCCGATGGCATCGGTGAGGGAATCGCGACGATGGCAGGCGTGTACGGGTCGACTCATCACCATCGATGCGGTTGTCTGGGGATCAACTTCCCGATACCAGCCCATCACCAGATCAGACTTGGAAATCACCCCGGCCGACCGGCCTTCCGGATCGTTGATCAGGGCCGCATGCATGGGCTGGGCGGAAAGCATCTCCATGACGTGGAACAGGTCGTCGTGGATCCCGCAGGTGGGCACCTCGGTTGTCATCACTGTTTCCACCAGGGCTTCGTCGGGCGGCTGCCCATCACCGCGTCTCGCATCTTTGCGGAAACGGCTCTTGTTGCAGCGCCGGCAATAGCGGTAAACCAGTCCGAGGATATCGCCGTAGGTCAGCACCCCCTCCATTTGATCGGCATCGGCTCCTTTCACGAACAGCTGGTGGACCTGTTCGCGCCCCATGGTTTCCAGTGCATCTTCCAGGGGATCATCCGGAAAACAGCAGGTCGGCGGCCCCATCATAATCTCTCCCAGGAGGGTATCCACGGGCAACCCGACATAATAGGCACCGGTCATATCGGTTTTGGTAACAACCCCGGCCGAGGCGCCTTCATCGTCGGTGATCAGCAGGCAGTCCGATTTGTACTTGATCATCCGGGCAACGCCGCGCCGCGCGGTCTCAAAGGCCCGGCCAATCACCATCTGGCGGCGCATGGCCTCCCTGACCCGCATGCCGCTCAAAACACTTCTCGTTCGGGCAACCGGCATCGATATGCGATCTCCCTAGATCGGTTACACCAGATACTGGCGCAGCAAATGGTAGAATAGTTCGGAGATATAGACCATGCCCACCACCGCCTCGTCTTCCACCACAGGCAGCCGGCGAATATGGCGTTTGATCATCAGATCCACGATGACCATCAGGTGGGTGTCGGGCGTGATGGTGACCACATCGGGTGTCATCAGGTCACCCACCTGGATGTGCTTCACGCGCCCCAACAGGCCTTCGAACATGCCTGCCTGATCCAGGTCCGTCAGCTCCGACCAGATCCCGGCATGACGGGGCTGCACAAACAAGAGGATGTCGTACATGGAGAGCATACCCACCAGGTGCTCGTTTGCATCGGTGACCATCATGCCGAACACCTTTTTTCCCTGATCGCGACTGGCCTGACGGAAACGATTGACGGCCTCGGCGATGGTATCGTCGACCTTCAATGTCGAAAAATGCGTGGTCATGACATCCCTGGCCTGCATCCTCACTCCTCGGGTTACACGTTGATATAATAAAGGATAGCAGCGGGTCAGCCTGGCGTCAAATCAGAAAATGATGGTTATAGATGCCTGCCTCAGGACCGATGCAGCGGTATAGACAACCTGCACGCAGTTCAAGACGGATACCGTACCTTCACTTCAGACAGCGCGATGCACCACAACGCCATCCTTGACGGTCATGCGGCAGGGATTGCCGCCCATGCGGTAGGCCAGCTCGGCCGGTTCGTCGATCTCCCAGACGGCAAAATCGGCGGATTTGCCCACCTCGAGGCTTCCCTGGCGGTCATCGATTTTGAGCGCCCGGGCAGCGTTGACCGTAAACCCGGCCAAGGCTTCGACCGGGGTGAGCCCAAAATTGACGCAGGCCATGTTCATCATCAGCAACGGTGAGGTGGTGGGACTGGTGCCGGGGTTGCAGTCGGTGGACAGGGCCATGGGCACGCCGTTACGGCGCAAAAGCGCCACCGGCGGTTTACGGGTTTCGTTGAGAAAATAGAAGGCGCCGGGCAGAAGCACCGCCACCGTACCGGATGCAGCCAGGGCCGATGCCCCGTCCGGTTCCAGATATTCCAGATGGTCGGCGCTCAGCGCCCCATACCGGGCGGCCAGGATGGCCCCCTTGCTGTCACTAAGCTGTTCGGCGTGCAGTTTGACGGCCAGTTGGTGTTGGCGTGCGGCCTTGAAGATCCGTTCGGTCTGTTCGGTGGTGAAAGCAATGGTCTCACAAAACACATCCACGGCCCGGGCCAGCCCTTCGGCGGCCACTTCGGGCAACATCTCATCCACCACGAGATCCACATAGGCGTCCGGGCGCCCCTTGTATTCCGGCGGCAGGGCATGGGCCCCTAAGAACGTCGCCACCACCGTTGTCGGCAACGTCTCCTCCAATCGCCGGGCCACCCGAAGCATCTTGAGCTCACTGGCGGTATCCAGACCGTAGCCGGATTTCACCTCTACCGTGGTCACGCCTTCGGCCTGCATGGCCATCAGCCGTTTGGCCGAGTATCGGTAAAGCGCATCTTCCGAGGCCTTCCGGACAGCGGTCACCGTGCTGACGATCCCGCCCCCTGCTTCAGCAATCTGTGCATAAGTGGCACCATTTAGGCGCATTTCAAACTCCCGGGCCCGGTTCCCGGCGTAAATCAGGTGGGTATGGCAATCGATCATTCCCGGTGTCAGCCAGGCGCCATCCAGCCGGTGAACACGGGCCGCCCGTTGCGGTGCATCATCCGGTAACGCGGACTGGGCCCCGATCCAGACAATACGACCAGCGGTTACCGCCACCGCTCCGCTTGCGATCCTGCCATAGGCGCCCGATTCAGCCATGGTCGCCAGGTTCGTGTCGAGCCAGAGGCTGTCAACGGATTCGGGGAATATCGTTTTTCGCATCCAACGCCCACCTTAAAAGAAATCTATGGTACCGGCGTTCGGGCAGCGCTGTCCGGATGCAGATAACGCCGAAAAAGACTCGCCTTATTCTCACCCTGGCGATAGCTGAAATAGTCGCTTAAAATCTGCCCATGATCGAAAACCAGTGGGGCAGGCAAGGCATCGGCGGAAAACACCCCCGCGTTTTTTGCATCGTCCGCGGCCACGGGCATCCCTTCGGCCGATGCGATGAACACTGTGGTCATCGTATGATGACGGGGATCCCGTTCGGGGTGTGAGTAAACGTAAAACAACTCCTCCAGGCGTACCACAAGGCCCGTCTCCTCCCTGGCCTCCCGGAGGGCACAGGCCTCCACGGTTTCCCCCCAATCCAAAAACCCGCCGGGAATGGCCCACCCGTGAGGCGGGTTGCGCCGTTCGATGAGAACAATGCCGCCGGCAACCTCAATGATGATATCAACGGTAGGCAGCGGGTTGCGGTAGGGGCCGCTCATTTTATATCTCCGGCGCGCCTGCCGGGATGAGGCAGACGAAGGCCAACGGACCATCTCCGGAATTGCGGATCTGGTGTTTTTCTGTGTAGTGGATCACTTTCATGGCTCTCACAACACCTTTCATGCATTTAACGGCGATCATCAATAATATAACGATAACAGAGATTATGAGCCGTGCCGGTTGATGTCAACCCCAAGGTTGACGGATTCGTAAAAAGCCCGATATCGGCGCCTGCGCGTATCCTTGGTCACTGCGGAGTACGATTAGTACACCTCATTCCTCAGGATTCGCAAGCCTTGATCTCGGGCTTTTTACGAATCCGTCTAAACAGCGACTTTTTACGAGGCCATCAAGGTCGCAACATTGGGGCCAACCCTTTTCTTGAACGGTGAAACCGACTGGACAGAATCGGTGGCGAACTTTGCTTGACTATGCCCCATTTTTAAGGTCAAATGTCAGACTTACTTTAACCGATTGATAAACGATGCGTTGTGGGCAAGTGCCCGTTCGTCCCTCAATCCTTGTATGGAGGATAACCATGGATTTGAAGAAAACCTGTCCGGACAAGTTGGTTGACGCCGAAACCGCCATGTCCAAAATCAAAAATGGTAGCCGGGTATTTATCGGCACCGGATGCGGGGAACCGCAGCATCTGATCCGGACCATGGTGGAAGACCTGAACATGCAGGACATCATGGTCTACCAGATGCTGTCATGGACCTTTGCCGACTATGTGGATGATCCCCGGTTCATGAAACGCTTCTCGCTCAAGCTTTTCTTCATCAGCGCCTCCATGAGAAAAGCGGCCTTCGATGGGAAAATCGATTATATTCCCACCTATCTTTCCCAGATCCCCCGCTACTTTGCCAAACGCCGCATCGGACTGGACGTGGCCCTGATTCAGGTCAGTCCGCCGGATAAATTCGGATACTGCAGCCTCGGCGTATCGGTGGATATCACCCTGGCCGGCATGCAAAGTGCAAAACTGGTCATTGCCCAGGTCAACCCGCGCATGCCGCGAACCTTGGGGGACAGCGTGGTTCATATCGATGAAATCGATTATCTGGTGCAACACGAGGAACCCCTTGTCGAGGCCCGGCCCCATTTCAAAAATCCAAATGTGGCCGATCGCATCGGTTTTTACGTCAACCAACTGGTAGACGACGGCGCCACGCTGCAGATCGGTTTCGGCCACCTGCCCAACGCCATTCTGCAACACCTGAGTGACAAAAAGGACCTGGGCATCCACACCCAATTGATCACTGACGCTTTTATACCGCTGCTCGAGAATAAGGTGATCACCAGCCGCAAAAAAACCCTGCTCCCCGGACGGGTGGTGGCGTCACTGTGCATGGGGTCGGAACAGCTTTATCGCTTTGTCGACAACAACCCGATGTTTTATTTCCGCTCATCGGAGTTCGTCAACGATTCCACGGTCATCGCCCGCAACGACAACCTGATCTCGATCAGTTCGGCCCTTGAGGTGGACCTGACCGGCCAGGTGTGTACGGACTCCATGGGCCACCTGTTCTACAGCGGTATCGGTGACCAGGTCGATTTTCTGCGCGGCAGCGCCATGTCCAAGGGCGGATTTTCCGTCATCGCCCTGCCCTCCACGGCCCAAAACGGCAATGTGTCCAGAATCGTGCCGCATCTGAGTGAGGGTGCCGGGGTGGCCACCACGCGTGGCGACGTCAACTTTGTGGTCACCGAATATGGTATTGCCGAGCTCTCCGGTAAAAGCATCTACCAGCGGGTCATGGAACTGGCCCAGATCGCGCATCCCAAATTCCGTGAGGAACTGATCGATGTGGCCAAGAGCCGTCACTACATTTTTGCCGATCAGCTGCCTCCGACCCAGGATGACCTGATTTTTCTCGAGGGATACAAAAACCAGATGACCCTCAAAAACGGCAAGACCGTCGAATTCAGGCCGCTTCTTCCCTCTGATGAATTTGCCTATCGCAACTTTTTCTATTCGTTGCAGGAAAAAACCATCTACTTCCGTTTTTTCTACAAGATGAAGCTTTTCTCCCATGAGGTGGTTCAGAAACAGTGGGCCAGTGTGGATTACCACAAAAACATGTCCATGATCGGTCAGGTGCGCATCGGCGGCCACCAGGAAATCATTGCCATCGGTTCCTATGCCGACGAAGGCAAAGGCAGTTCCAGTGCTGAAGTGGCCTTCGTGGTGCGCGAGGATTTCCAGGGGATGGGGATCGCCTCGTACCTCCTGTCGCTCATGGAGCGAATCGCCAAGGAAAACAATTTTACCGGATTCCTGGCGTCGGTACTGCGGGAAAATACGGCTATGCTGCGGGTATTTAAAAAACGCTATCCGCATGCCAAAACAAGGGTCAGTGGCGGAGATGACGTCAGTGTCCTGATGGATTTCAGCGATGCCGTGGAATATGGCCGCACGGTCCCCGGTGACAAACCGGGCGAGAATGACAGCTGCGTGTGCCCGACTGAGTACCTGAGATAAAAATTACGGAAAAAAGTTTTCAGCTTTTGCATCAGGCGACAAATTCAGCCATACGTTCCTTTTTCTCGTCGTAATAGGATATGCGGGTCGCATAGGAACGCAGGTCGACATGCAGGATGGCACGGTAAGGCATCCGTGTCCAAGAGAGTTTCAACTGGTCATCGGGTGAGTCCTCGATAACGAACCTGGCGTCGAAGGCCCGGCAGGTGTTTCTGAATTCCATGAGTCGCAGCAGGCGCTGGACCACCGGCTTTGTGATTTCGGTTTCAATTTCCTCCAAAGTGTAGTTGTGCCGATTGATGTCGCGACCGTTCTTCGTCTGTTGCACCAGGGCGATATCGTTCTCCCCCCCCAGGAGTCCGACGTAGTATACCTGGGGAATTCCCGGGGTGAAAAACTGGATCGCCCGGGCGGCAATGTAAGCGTCATCGTTGCATTCCAGCGCCGAGTAATAGGTGCAGTTCACCTGATAGACATCCAGGTTTTCATATTCGGGGCCGGAAAAAATTTTACGGGTGTTGGAGCCTTTCTCGTCCAGTCCGTCCAAGGTGAGTTGCAGGTCGTCCGGGGAGATCAGGTCCTGCACATCCACCACGCCGATTCCATCATGTGTGTCCAGGGTGGTGATCTGTTTGCGCGGGCAGATGGCCAGCCACTGTTTCAGCACCCGGCTGGTATGATGGTAGAGGGTGTGCAGCATCAGCATGGGCAGAGAAAAATCGTAGGTCCAGTACCCTTGCTCGGATATTTTCTGATGATAGCGGTAATGCTCGTGGACCTCGGGCAGGATCTCAACCCCGAACGGAGAAACATAGTCACTCAGCCAGCCAAGCAGTTCCCATACCTGCGGTTCCAGAAAAAAGCAGTTGGTCCCCAGTTTGAAGGTACAGTAGGCAAACGCATCCATGCGGATCATTTTGGCCGGGGAGCGTGACAGTTGAATCAGGTATCGCCGCATGATCTCATGGGTTTTGGGAGCATTCCAATCAAGGTCGATCTGCTCATAGTCAAAGGTGCACCAGATTTTCTCTTTTGATCCGTCGGCCCGGTGGACAATGGTGAACGGCGGCCGGGGTTTTCGTGTGTACACCTTGGCAAGATCGGCCTCGCTGACCTCGCCGTTGGGACTGATTTTGTTGAAGGAGAGAAACATGTCGGCAAATTCGGAATCCGCCCCCTTTTCCATATAATCCTGGAAATAGAGCGACTGACGGGAAATGTGGTTGACCATGAAATCGATGATCAGGTCGAACTCCCCGCCGATCAGGTCGATGTCCCGCCAGGAGCCGAATGCCGGATCGACCTCATCATAGGTCAACGGTGCAAAACCGCGGTCGGCGGATGAGGGATAAAACGGCAGCAGATGGATACCGCCGACGGCGCGGCTCAAGTATCGCCGCAGCACGTAATGCAATTCGACCAGATCACTGCCCAGACTGTCCGGATAGACGATCAGCTGTACGTTGTTTTTCATCCCCATCGCTCAACCTCCGGATATTTCATCGATAAAATGGTAATGCCGCAGGCCTTCGATAATCCCGCCGGAACAGGGCGCACCGGCAAAATAGACATTCCGGCTGCCTTTCAGGCTTTCCAGTTCATGGCTGTAGTTGCCGACCACCACGGCACGGGGCTCACCGCGAAGCATCTCCTCATCATTTCCCGAGTCTCCGCAGACCAAAAAATTGATCAGCGGAATTTCCCAGCGGTAGCTCAGGTAGCGAATGGCCTTTCCCTTCGAGGCCCGGAAGGGAAGAATATCCAGATAACGGTCATGGGAGTAGATCAGCGTGTAACGGCACCGATGCTTGAGCAGCAGGTCGTGGACGGCCGCCAAACGGTCTTTGTCGGGGTCCATGTAATAGCTGACTTTGTAGCGGCGCTGATTTTCCTCCTCCTGGTACTCCAGGAAGTCGACATCTTCCAGCAGATCGACGATTTTCTGACGATTCCACCGGTTGTTGATGTGGCTGGCCCATCCGGGACTGGGTTTCTTACTCCTGCCGTAGAAAAGGGCGCTGCCCACGCTGCAGATGATCACATCCGGACGGGGAATCCCGAATTTTTCCAAAATCTCCCGTGCCGAGTCGGACGTTCTTCCAGTGGCCACCCCGAATCCGAGACGGTCGTGGTAACGCTTCAGATAATCGATGAGCGTTTCGAGTTGCGAGTTGTCGTCACCAAGGAGGGTATTGTCGATGTCGGTAATCAGAAAGTGGTTGAGTTTCAAAAGCCGCCGTCCGATGGCATCAGAGGGACGGGGGGATTTAAAATCCAGTTTGGGGTTCCCCTTCATCAGGGTTTTGATCCGTTTTGCATAGGAACCGGCGTGACTCTGCCAAGTGTAATGCTTGCGGACATTCATGATGCCGTTTTTCGAGTAGCGGTCCCAAACGGCTGAATCGGCGATGATCTTGCGAAGGGCATCGGTAATCTGACCGGTGTCGGTCACATCCACCAGGATACCGTTCCGGCAATTTTGGATGATATCGTTGGGACCACCGTCATTGGTGGCCACAATGGGGAGGCCGGTGGCCGATGCCTCGAGCAGGGTCAGCCCAAAGGGCTCCGTCAGGGCCGGATTGATGAACACCCCTCCCTTCTCCGCGGCAATGCGATACAGGGCCGGCACTTCATACTCGAAATCATGCTTTTTGGGGATGGCCATCTTGCCGTACAGGTCGTACTTGTCCATAGCCAGCAGCATCTCGGTCAGGACTTCCTTCTCGTTGTCCGCCATGGCATCGATATCCTTGCGCAGACCGGCAAAGACGGCCAGGTTGGCCATGCTTTGCAGTTCCAGGTCTTCGCCGTAGGCCCGCACCAGGCCGGAAATATTCTTGCGCTTATCCGGCCGGCTGAGGGCCAGAATCAGCGGTTTGTCCGGATTCATGAAAAATCGGTTCAGTTCCTTCAGCATGGATGCCTGGGCGTAACGGCTGTTTTCCGAGCGCTCCGTATCATCGAGGATGTTGTGGTAATACGGATAAAACGTATCGATGTCGATGCCGGGGGGAATGACCTGATAGTCGGGAATGTCCTTATTGTGATAGAGCCCATACTGCTCATCAATTTCGTGACGGGTGCTGGTGACCACCAGATCGGCCCGGGCCAGGATCTGTTCTTCGGCATCGATCCGTCGGTCGATCTTGAACTTTTTAATCATTTCGGCGCGGCTCATTCCCTGATCCAGCAACCGGGCCTGTTTGGCCCGTCCCAGGGAGTGGCCGGTATAGACAAAGGGAATCCCCAGAATATCCGCCAGCTGGGCAGCCACATACCCGGCGTCAGGATAGTGGCCATGCACGATGTCGGGGATGGCGTCGTTGCGTTTGATGAATTTAATGGTCTTGTCCACATACTCTTCGAGGTACGGCCAGAGCAATTCCTTGCGCATATACCGGCGCCCGCCACACTGGATTCTCACGATCCGGAATTTGTCGTTGACCTTTTCAACGGGCTGGCTGTAATCCGAAGACACCCGTTTGTCTGCAATCAGGCGCGTAAACAGATCCACCCGCCCGATATCGTCACGTTCACTCAGGCAACGTCCCAATTCAAGAACGTATTTGATCTGCCCGCCGGTGTCTGCATCGCGTCCCATCTCCAGATTGGTAGCGCGGATCAATCCATGCAAACTGAACAATTGAACATAAGGCCCGTCAGCGGCCATTGGCATTTCCTTTCATCAGTAACCGGGGTTGGTCATAAAAATGTTCATCATCGGGGATGGCACCGGGGATGCGGCATATCCGCGCGGCAAAGACGGAGGCCTGGTCGATGACCGTTTCCCACGGAATCCGGTTGATATGGCCGGCCGCCAGAATTGCCGCGTACCCATCGCCGGCCCCCACGGTATCCACCACATCGTCCCGCCCGCTCATGAGGTGGTGGATTGGTAAGTCCCCGCTGACAATCGTGCTGCCCCGGCTGCCCTGGGTAATGGCCAGGGTTGAGATGGCGTATCGCGCCATCAGCCAGGAAACAAACGGATCGGCGGATGGCGGGCCGCCCAGACGGCGCCGGATATCGTCAAGCTCCTCTTCATTGACCTTGAGGATATCGGCCCGGTGCAAAGAATCGTCGATTGCCCGGGGATTGACGTGCGGCGGTCGCATGTTGATATCGCAAAAACAGGTTGTCTGTTCCGTGGATGAACGCAGAAATTCCTGAACCTGGCCATAACCGTTGGCGGACCGCTGGATGAGGCTGCCGAAATAGATCATCCGCGCATCCTGCGCTTTACTGCCCATGGCCGATTCCAGGGAGAGATGGTCGTAGGCGACATTTTCGCGGATATCGAAATGCGGGACCCCGTTGCTGTCCAGCGCTACCTGGACGGTTCCGGTGGGATGTCGTTGATCGATCTGGACGTCTTCGGCATCAAATCCCCGGTTTTCCATAAAATCGAGAATCCGGTGGCCGTGATCATCGTCGCCGACGCGGGTGAAAAAACGCACCCCAAATCCAAGCTGTTTGAGATGATAGGCAAAATTAAACGGCGCACCGCCAATCCGTTGATATGACGGGAAAATGTCGATGAGGATCTCACCGATGACAACAATCACGCGGCCTCCCGGTAATGTTGGTGTTATTGAAGATGAAACGATTAGGCTGGCGGAAAGAAATAATTTCCCCAGATCGCGCCGGATTTGTGGTCGTCTACAAGGCGCCGCCACCGGTGCATATCGGGAATATGTGCGGGTGGCGGCAACGCGATAGACGGGCACAAAGACAAGCAGGATGGGGGAATTATTTCTTTCCGCCAGCCTTACAGCGAGGCCACCTGAAACGGCGTACATTGGATGGCAAGGCTGCCCTTTTTTACCCAGATCCGAGCCATGGTGACCGTTTCGCCATCGATGTTAACGATATTGGCCAGTTTCTCCACAAAGGCGATATCGCCCTTGCTGAATTCCAGGTAGGGGCTGATGGTATTGTACGGATCCGGGACGAGGATAATCTGGTCCGAATCCAGGGGGTGTTTCTGCGGCGATCCGCTATAGGGGACATGCGTCTTGGAAAGTGCGCGCACGTCCTTGGGCGCAGTGTACTTTTCGATTTCGAATTTCTCGGCTTTCTGAAGTGAGGTAACCGTTGCCATGTAGCCCTCCTTCCGTTTCAATATCTGATATCAAAGCGTTCAAACTCACCCTGATAGGCCAGCCAGCTGACATCCACCTTCTCCACCGTAGCCTGCGGCGGACCGGTCCGGCACCAATTGGCCAGTGAAATCACGTCGATCTCCGGTCCCTCGACAATGGCTTCCACCGTCCCGTCACGCTTGTTCCTGACCCAGCCACTGACGCCAAAACGCTTTGCCGCCCGCTGGGTTTCCGCGCGGAAGAAAACACCCTGCACCCGTCCGTGCACAATCAGATGCGCCCTGGTTTTGTTTTCCATAAGTCCCTCCTCAAAAAAGGAATGACGGCATCAACTTGAATACCTTAGGATCGGGAATTTTATTAATTAAACGAAATTGATTGTTCTTGCGCCCGTCTTCCGCGTTGCATCAACGGCCACATACTCCCGGTATGCAACCCTTGATGCGCCTTGAAGACGAACACAAGCCCGGCGCAATTACGTTCAATTCATTTCATCCCCGATCCTTATCAGAATATTGGCCCGTCATGCGGATGTCAAGGCAGCATAAAAACCGTAAAGGCGTCGCAATCAGAAATAACCAGAGTCGCGAAACCAACTGCGGTGCCCCCGTTCCTTCCCATCCAGTCTGCGGTTTGACAACCTCTCCTGATGAACCTACAGTGAATGAACATCTCTTTTTCAATTGCCTGACCAACAGGGAACCCCCATCAGGAGACGTGCCATGAAAAAAATGGGAACGATGCTGCTCAGGCGTGAGCCGTTTTCCGAAATCGTAATGGGCAACACGGCCATTGTCAGGGCCATGGTGGAGGCCGGTACGCGGGTGGTCACTTCCTACCCCGGATCACCGACACCGGAAATTGCCACGGCCATCGGCGCCATCCCCACCGCCGAGCGGCCCTTTTATTTCGAATTTTCAACCAACGAGAAAGTGGCCACGGAACTGGCCTACGGTGCGGCCCTCAACGGGCACCTCTCCACGGTCTTCTTCAAGAGTGTCGGACTCAATGTGGCCGCGGACACCTTTGTCCAACTCAGCCTGATGAACATCATCGGCGGGATGGTGGTGGTCCTGGGGGACGATCCGGGGGCCAACTCATCGCAGAACGAGCAGGACAACCGCCACTATGCCATGCTCAGTTACACGCCGGTGCTCGAACCGGCGGATCCGGAGGAAGTCTACCACTACTACATCGAGGCCGCAGGTCTCTCCCGGCAGTTGAAGATGCCGGTCATCCTGCGCCTGACCACCCATGTCTGCCATGCCAAGCAGAAGGTGGCCTTCGGGGCGTGGAATCCGGACCCTCCGGATGACACACCGCGCTTCGATCCGGCCAATGGTCCCTACATCCCCCTGACCAGCATGGCCCTGGAGCAAAAACGCATGGCTCTGGAACGGCTTGAAAAAGTCCGCCGGCACGCTGAGAAAAGCCCACTCAACCGGCAGATCGACAACGGCAACGCCCAGTGGGGAATCATTACCATGGGGCTCCCGTTTCTTTCGCTGATGGAGGTCGTCCACGGGGCGGCCACCCGGCCCGACATTCTCAAGCTCGCCTATGTCCATCCCCTGCCCCGGCAGACCATCGTTGATTTTCTCGCCGCGCATCAAGCGGTCAAAATTCTCGAAGAGCTGGACGACGTGCTGGAAACGCAGATCAAGGCCATCGCCTTTGACGAGAGTCTGCCGGTGACCATCATCGGCAAGACCGGCCCGTCCGACTGGGTCGGCGAGTATACCCCGGACAAGGTGCGCCAGACCCTGGCGGCCAGTTGGCCGGACCTGGTGCCGGCGTTCAAGGCAGTGGCAATCGTTGACCCGGCACCACCCCGGCCGGCCCAGATGTGCCCGGGCTGCGGCCATCGCAGCGCCTTTTTCGCCATCAAGCAGGCCCTTTCGGCAACGGACATCACCGTGGCGGATATCGGCTGCCATACCCTGGGGTATCAGCCGCCTTATGAAATGGGTCAGCTGCTCATGTGCATGGGGGCGTCCACGGCCATGGGCAGCGGTTTGCGCCTGTTCAACACCCAGCGCAAGGTGGTGGCCTTCATGGGCGATTCCACATTTTTCCACGCCGCCCTGCCCGGCATCGTCAATGCCGTCTTCAACCAGCATCCCATCACCCTGATCCTCATGGAAAATGGGACGACGGCCATGACCGGGCACCAGGACCACGCGGCCACCGGCCACAACGTCAACCAGGCGACCGACAAAATCCCGGTGCGCCAGGTGCTGGAAGGACTGGGGGTCAAACACATTTTCGAGGTGGACACCTACCAGCAGGCCAAACTGGCCGGGCTGGTAACCGAGGCCACGGCCATCGATGAATTCAGCGTGGTTATCGCCCGGCACCCGTGCATGCTCAAATTCACCCGCGGGCAACGCAGGAAGGCCGATTACCGCCAGCAGCACGTCGAGATCGATCAGACCGTGTGCGATCGGCTCCACACTTGCGTGGAGCATTTTGGATGCCCCACCTTTACACGGGATGCCCAGGGCAACGTTACCATCAACACCGATCTTTGCATCGGTGATGGCAGCTGCATCCAGACCTGTCCGACAAAAGCCATTGCCCCGGTCGGTAAAAAAGGCAAAGGAGGTGCCCGGTGAACGCCTTCAACATCTATCTTACCGGTGTGGGCGGCCAGGGGATCGGCCTGATCAGCGAAACCATCCTGCGCGCCGCCGACCATGCCGGTCATGCGGTGAAAAGCGTCGACACCCACGGTCTGGCCCAGCGCGGCGGCATCGTGGTTTCCCACATTCGCCTGGGAGACGACATCTTCTCTCCCCTGGTGCCTGACGGTCAGGCGGATCTG
This sequence comes from Desulfosarcina ovata subsp. ovata, assembly GCF_009689005.1. Lineage (NCBI taxonomy): Bacteria > Pseudomonadati > Thermodesulfobacteriota > Desulfobacteria > Desulfobacterales > Desulfosarcinaceae > Desulfosarcina > Desulfosarcina ovata. Next base: position 1,986,560 of record NZ_AP021879.1, read on the forward strand.
GCCATCGCCCTGGAACGCCACGAAGCCCTGCGGGCCGCAGCCACCATGCTGAAAGCAAAAGGGGCATTGGTATACTACGATACGGTATGGCAACCTCTCTCGGTCCGGTTGAATCAGGCCAGCCAGACCCGCGCGGCGGAAATTGAGACGTTTTCAGAAAAACGGGGCATTCAGGTGATTTCGGTCTTCCAGGCCGACCTTCCGGACATCCGTATGCAGAACATGGTCGTCCTGGCAGAAATCTGCCGCCGCCAGCTGATCCCCAATATCGATCTGTCTCACTACCGGGCGGCCATGGCCGATCTCATGGTCGGGGCCATGCTGGAAAAAAACAGCGCAGTTTTCGACAAACGGCTCGCCGGCTAAACCGGGTCCGTCTTTTGTTCAAACAGATGACAAATAACCGCCGTCAATGGCGATCACCTGCCCGTTGATGTATGCGGATGCGGGCGAACACAAAAACACGACGCTACCGATCAGGTCTTCCAGCCGGCCGAAACGGCCCATGGGAATCTTGGACAGCATGGACACCGTCCAAGCCTCGTCCTCGTAAAACACTTCGGTCATGCTGGTCCGGAAGTATCCCGGTGCGATGGCGTTGACGCGAATGCCTTTTGCGGCCCACTCGCTTGCCAGTGCCCGGGTCATGCCGAGAAGACCACTTTTGCTGCTGGTGTACGCCGTAGCCGTGGGAACGCCCACAAAGGAGGTCAACGAGCAGAGGTTGACGATCGTACCGCCGCCTGCAGCCGCCATGGCGCGCCCGGCGGCCTGGGCACAAAAGAAGGTCCCTTTGAGATTGGTATCTACGATTTTGTCCCAAAGGGTTTCGTCTACGGAAAAGCTGTCGCACACCTGCTCGACGCCGGCGTTGTTGACAAGGATGTCCAGCCCGCCCAGGCGCGCGACACAGGCACCGATATCGGATACCAGGCCCGCAATATCCCGCACGTCAAGGCGGGCTCCAAAGGCCTGGCCGCCCAGGCGCGTCGCCTCGTCGACCACGGCCCCCAGTTTCTCCGGATCGCGTCCGGTGATGGCCACCGTGGCACCGGCGTTCACCAGACCCAGGGCCAGTGCCCGTCCGATGCCGCCACCGGCACCGGTAACCAGTGCCCGCTTGCCGTTCAGGGAAAAATCGGGGAATACCAGTTTCTCTTCCATGACCCATCCTTTCATCCGTCAAGAGGAATGCGTTATGGTTTCGTTTTCACCGGGTCAAGGGAACTATCAACGGGCCGGGCATCCGAAACCGCCAGGGCATGCCCGTCAAATCCCTCGTAGGTAGCCAGTTTGTGGGCATGCCGGGCCAGTTCCGGATACGCACCCGGGGTAACGTAGCCAATCGAAGTCATTTTCAGGAAATCGTAGACACTCAAGGGGGAGTGTGTTTTGGCCGCGCCCGAGGTCGGCAGGACCGCATTGGGACCGAGAACAAAATTTCCCAAACTGATGGGAGTGTTCTGACCCAACAGAATTTCCCCGGCATTGACGAGCCGGTCCAGGTAGGTAAACGGAGCCGCACTGAGTACTTCCAGATGCTCCGGGGCGTAATCATTGACAAATTCGATGGCCTGATCCATGTCCTGAGTGAGAATCACGCCGCCTTTCTCGCCGCCCAGTACCGTACTGGAAAAATTAACCCGGGATTCGCCCATCTGCTTCCAAAGCATCGGAATCGTCGCCATGACGTCCTCGGCCAGGGACCGGTCCGGCGTCACCAGAAAGGCTGATGAATCGGGTCCGTGTTCGGATTCGATGATCAGATCCAGTGCCGCCGCCTTGGTCGACGCCGATCCGTCGGCCAGGACCAGGGATTCACTGGGTCCGGCCGGAGTGCCGGGATCAATGACGTCGGCGAGGACTTTTTTGGCTGCCACCAGCCAAGGGCTGCCCGGCCCAACGATCTTAACCGCCTTGGGAACGGTTTCGGTGCCGAAGGCCACTGCGGCCACCGCCTGGGCGCCGCCACACTTGTAAACCGCGTCTACGCCGGCCACCCGGGCGGCCACCAGTGTGGCATCATCGATCTCTCCGTCAGGCCCCGGCGGAGTCAGGATGATGATCTTCGGCACACCGGCCACCACCGCCGGGATGGTGGTCATCATCACCACACTGGGAAATGCCCCCTTCCCACGGGGCACGTAACAGGCCACCGAAGAAATCGGCGTGAACCGGTCACCGGCAAACACACCGGGAAAGGGTTCCGCCAGACGCATGGCATCGGGCATCTGTTCCTGGTGAAATCGCTTGATACGGTCGGCGGCGAATTCGATGGTCTCGATCAGTGAGGGGTCCAGATGGGCAAAGGCGCGGTCGAAATTTTCCGGTTTCGCCTTGATTGCATCCCGGGCGATCTCAGCTTTGTCCAGTTCGCGGGCGTAATGCACCAGGGCGTCGTCTCCGTTCTGGCGGACGTTGTCGATAATCGGTTTGACGCCTTCAATAAAATGCGAAATGTCCGCTTCGGTGCGGGTAAGCAGCTTCCGGCGATTGGCGGGCGTCAGCCGGGCATAATCATAAAATCGGATTGGTTTACTCATATCTTACCCCTTTCACAAACAACCGTCTGTTGGTCTGCATTGATGCTGAGCCTGCAGCCAGGCTCAAGTGCCTGGTAAAAGGATTTGGGCAGTTTGTTGACCACCGGGATCCCGATAATCACGATTCATTCGGGCCGAATGCACCGGCCAGCAGTTCGTCCAGCGCCGCTTTATTCATCAACTGTTTTTCCAGCACCAGGGTCTTCAGATTTTTCCCGCTGGCCAGCCCCTCCTTGACCAGGGCGGCGACCCGGTCGTAGCCCAATGCCGGATTGAGGATCGTGGCCAACCCGGCACTGGACTCGAAATTGCGTTGACAGACTGCCGCATCGGCTTCGATACCGCGAATGCAGCGCATGTCCAGCATGGTGACGGTTCGCGTCAGCACCTCGAACGCCTTGATCAGATTGGCGCCGATCAGGGGCATGTGGGTGTTGAGTTCCAGCTGCCCCAACCCGCAGGCCATGGCCACGGCCGCATCGTATCCCGCCACCTGAATACAGGCCATGTTGGCCGCCTCGCAAATGCTGGGGTTGACCTTTCCCGGCATGATCGACGAGCCGGGCTCCACCGGCGGCAGGCGGATTTCGGCGATACCGGTATAGGGCCCCGAGGCCAGTAGCCGCAAATCGTTGGTCATCTTGAGCAGATCCATGGCCAAGAGCCGCAGGGATGCCGACATCTGCCCCATGTCGGTCATGAACTGGGTAATCTCAACGCCATTTTCAGCAACCCGGAAAGAAAACCCGGTCGATTGGTTAAGGGCCGCGACAATCAGGGATCGAAACGCCGGTGGGGTGTTGATACCGGTTCCCACGGCATTCCCGCCGACACCGATTTCCAACAGGGTGTCCGCCGCTGCGGCCAGGCGTGCCCGGGCTTTTTCCAGACTGCGGGCATAGGCGGCGAACTCCTGGCCCAGGGTGATGGGGACTGCATCCTGCAGGTGGGTCCGACCGCTTTTGGGCACTTGGGCGAACGCGTCGGCTTTTTCCTCCAGTGACGCCACCAGTCCTGCGACGGCCTTCGCCAAGTGCCGGTTCAACTCGACAGCAGCCAGCCGGATCGCCGAGGGGAAAATATTGTTGGTCGATTGCCCCTTGTTGACATGGTCGTTGGGATGAACCCGCCGGCGATCGCCACGCTGGCCCCCGAGTTCGACCGCCGCCAGGTTGGCAATCACTTCATTGACATTCATCTGGGTGGATGTGCCGGAACCGGCCTGAAAAATATCGATGGGAAACTGGTCGTCGTATCCTCCGGCCAAAATCGCCCGGCAGGCCTTGCGAATCGCCGACGCACAATCCGGGTCCAGCAGCCCCAGCTGTTCGTTGGCCGCAGCACAGGCGGCTTTCAACCGCACAATGGCAGATACGATCGATAGTGGCAATACCTCGCCGGCCGCGTCGAAATTTTCGAGTGATCGGCAGGTATGGATGCCGTACCAGGCATCATCGGGAACCGCTTTTTCTCCCATCAAGTCTTTTTCAGTCCGCATGTCGCACCTCTCAGTAATAAAGAATGAATAGCAGTCGCCAATGGCGTTATCATCTTTTGGAATTACGGTAAAGCAACGCGCTGTCAAGTGCAACGCGAAGAGCACCAGGGTGACCGAATTTGAGTTGGAATTCGACAACCCGACGCTTTCGGATGGATGAATGCCAACGGACTATTTTCTTGACTTTTTTCGATTCATGTCAATTTTGACCGGAACTATTCATTTAATCTAAAGGAGTTTACCATGCAAAAAGTTGAAAGCGGCCTGTTTGTGAGCGTCGATTACACGGGAACCCTGGACAGTGGTGAAGTGTTCGATTCCAGCGAGGGTCGCCAGCCCCTGGAGGTTCAAATGGGAGCAGGCGCCGTCATCCCCGGGTTTGAAACCGCGCTCATGGGTATGTCTCTCAACGAAACCAAGACCGTTACCCTCGCCCCCGAAGAGGCCTACGGCCATCGCGATGAAAACCGCATGCATGATTTCCCCAAATCCGAGATTCCCGAAGGCATGACCCCCGAAGTGGGCCAGACCCTGATGCTGAGCACCCCCCAGGGCCAGCAGATTCCGGCGAAGGTCGACAGCATCGATGACCAGAAAGTGGTCTTCGATCTCAACCATCCCCTGGCCGGCCAAAACCTGACGTTTGCCCTTACGGTGGTGGGGATCAGCGAAACCGCCTCCCAACAGCACGCCGGCTGCAGCAACGCGCAATGCGGCAGCTGCGACTGCGGTGGAGAAGGCTGCGGCTGATCGAAAAACCATCGACACCCCTTCCCGCCAATGGCAAAGTGGTGGGAAGGGGTGTCACTGTTTTGTTATCCCGCTCAAAGCTTTCCGATTGCGGTTCCCTGACCCAGATTTGGGAAGCCGTCCATGGTACCCTACCGACAAATGAATCAACCAGGCTGTTTTCGCCGTTCAGGGCAACCGCAGATAGATGTATTGTTGCTGTTGCTGGTGTGACGAGAAAGCCACCGCCCCAATTCAATCAATGCCAAATGTAAAAATCCAAATGCCAATTGAAGGATCGGATCGATTATAAAATGGATAGAATACCACCAGTTGGCATTTTTCATGGGGCATTTGGCATTCTTAACCAGTCCCTACCGGGGAAAATAAGAACAGGTTACATACAATTGCTCTGTTTCGCCGCCCAGGGCAATCGCATGTAACTCAGGTTTATCGAAATCGAAATCGGGATCGAAATCGACGATGTATATCGGAATCACGGGTTGACAAAAGGACGATAGACGGTTTCCGGTATTCCAGGTTCCCATGGCGCCGATGACCATTGACCGCGAGTCGCCAAATATCCAGTCTGCATGTTTATGTCCCATTTCTTTTCGATTTCGATAGCGATTCCGATTTCGATTTGGATCATGGTAACGATCCGTATGCGATCGCCTTGTAAGGCACATCACATACCAAGGTTACATGAGATTGCCCTGTTTCGCCGCCGAGCGCAGCTTGACACCATCAATCAAATACGATAGCAGAAGGGGTTTACAGTTTTCGGCTGGACGCAAGCGTGGTGCTGCAGTCCACGCATCCCGGCCGAAAATAGACAGCACCATCACTGATGGACCGGGCCCACCAGCGCTCGCACCTTGATTTGAAGTAACGGATGCAAGCCGGCATTCAAAGCGGAGACAGCATGGACAACGCAAAAGATCTGTTGAGCAAACGAAAAGAGAAAGCGGACGGCCTGAAAGCGGATGGAATCAATCTCTTTCCCAACGGCTTCACCGCCAACCATACCATCCGGGATATCAGCGCCCATATTGAAACGCTGCCGGAAGAAAAAAAAGAGGACACTGCGGGTTTTACCGTAGCCGGCCGAATGATGGCCATCAACCGTTTCGGCAAATCCGCCTTCATCCGTTTTCGGGACCGATCCGGTCTGATGCAGGCGTATATCCGCAAAGACCAGGTTGGCGACTCGGCCTACGACATGTTCAAACGGCTTGATGTGGGTGATTTTGTCGGCATTCAAGGGAGTCTGTTTCGCACCAAAACCGGAGAGTGGACCATTCTGGCCACCACGCTGACGCTGCTATGCAAATCCACCCGTCCGCTGCCCGAAAAATTCCACGGACTGAAAGACCCCGAAAAACGGTACCGGCAGCGCTATATCGATCTAATCATGAACCCGGATGTTCAGGAAATCTTCATTCGACGCAGCCGGATCATTCAGGCCATGCGCAACTTCTTCCTTTCCCGGGATTTCCTGGAGGTAGAGACCCCCATGATGCAGCCGATTCCGGGCGGTGCCGAGGCCACCCCTTTTATCACCCACCACAACGCCCTGGATATCGACCTTTACCTGCGCATTGCACCAGAGCTTTACCTCAAGCGGCTGGTGGTGGGCGGTTTCGAGCGGGTTTTTGAGATCAACCGCAACTTCAGAAACGAAGGTGTCTCCACTCGGCACAATCCGGAATTCACCATGGTGGAGTTTTACCAAGCCTATGCCACCTATGAAGATCTCATGGATCTGACCGAAGCGATGCTGGGCGAGATTACCCGATCGATTACCGGCGGCACCCGGATCACCTACCAGGACCATGAAATCGAAATGGGCGGATCCTGGAAACGCCTCCCCCTTTTCGATGCCCTAGAGCAGATCGGCGGCGTGGATCCGGCGTTGTTCACAGACAAGGCCAAACTGCTCGAATTTGCCGCGACCAAAGGCATTACCGTAACCAAAACCGAACGCCTGGGCAAAGTCATTACCAAACTGTTCGATGCGCTGGTCGAGCCCCATCTGATCCAGCCCACCTTTATCACCGGCTACCCGGCCGAAGTTTCACCGCTCTCCAGAAGAAGCGACATCCAGCCGGATCTGACCGAACGGTTCGAACTGTTCATCGCCGGCCGTGAACTGGCCAACGGCTTTTCCGAACTCAACGATCCGGAAGACCAGCGGGGTCGTTTTCTGCAGCAGGTGGAGGACCGCAAAGCCGGGGACAGCGAAGCCCACTTCATGGATGACGACTATATCGAAGCCCTGGAATACGGCATGCCGCCCACCGCCGGAGAAGGCATTGGCATCGATCGGCTGGTCATGCTGCTCACCAATGCCGCATCGATCCGTGAGGTGATTCTGTTTCCGCACATGAAACCCAGAGCGGGGGTTCCCAAAGGCGCTTAAAGACGGAACTGGCTATCGGTATGTCTTTTGTGACATTTGTATCCGGGCGTTATCTCAGAACGCGTCAGAAGCGGGCCTTCATTTCGCTGATTACCGTATTGTCCATTGCCGGCGTTGCTCTGGGCGTAATGGCCCTGATCGTTGTGATTGCCGTCATGGCCGGTTTCGAGACGGACCTGAAAGATAGAATCATGGGGGTCCGTCCCCATGTGGTGATCACCCGGACAAAGGGCTCCTTTACCGATTACCAACCAATTCTGGACAAAGTGGACCATATTGAAGGGATCGAAACCGCATCGCCGTTTATTTCCGCCCAGGTAGTTCTGCGAACCGCCAATCGTGCGGCCGGCGCGGTTCTCAAAGGCATCGATGCCAATCAGAAAAAGGGAATTATAAAAAGCATCGATACCCACCGCCTGGCGGGAGGCGCCGGTACCGAAGAGTCCGACGAAAAGGACCGGCAACGGCCCGGAATCATTTTGGGCAAGGAACTGGCCGCCAATCTGGGCGTGGTCAGCGGCGATTCAATTTACATGATCTCCCCCCGGGGCACCCTGTCACCCGCCGGGCACATTCCGGCCATGGTCAAATTTCAGGTCGTCGATCGCTTCGAATCGGGAATGTATGAATTTGATGGGACACTGGCCCTGATCGACATTTCAGAAGCCCAGAAAATGCTGCACATGCAAGGGGCCATCAGCGGCATCGAAATCCGCCTTGCGGATATGGATCGGGTCGCCGAGGTAACCGGTCGGCTGAAACGATATCTCGCTAAAGAATACACCATCGAGGACTGGAAACAGATGAACCGGAATCTCTTTTCGGCCCTGCAGCTGGAAAAAACCGTCATGTTCATCATCCTGGCCCTGATCGTCCTGGTGGCTGCATTCAACATCGCCGGTTCACTGGTCATGATGGTCATGGAAAAACGGAAAGATGTCGCTATTCTGAAAACCATGGGGGCAACCGCAAAATCCATCGGGCGGATTTTCGTGATCAAAGGATTGATGATCGGTGCTGTGGGAACCGTGTTGGGAACGGGTGCCGGATTGGCCCTCTGCATCCTTCTCGAACGCTACTCCTTCATTCATCTGCCCGCCGACGTCTACTATATCACGACATTGCCGGTCAATTTGAAAATCATGGACGTTTTCCTGATCGCCGCGTGTGCCATGGCCATCTGCTTTGCAGCGACCATCTATCCGGCACGGCAGGCGGCAGGTATCGACCCGGTGGAGGCACTGCGTCATGGATAACGACCATCGCCCCGATGATACGGGTCCCGGAACACACACCGCCAACAGCGGCCTGCCGTTGATCCAGGCCAACGGTATCAGCAAAACCTACAATCATAGTGGGGCCTGCATTACGGTCATCGACAACCTCTCTTTCCGGTTGGACTGCAAGGAAACCATCGGCATTGTGGGCGCGTCAGGCATCGGCAAATCCACTCTCCTGCACATTCTGGGGACCCTGGATCGACCCGATGCCGGGCAACTGGTCTATTCCGGGAAAGATGTCCTGCTGCTGGATGACACCCAGTTGGCCCGTTTTCGCAATCGGGCAATCGGCTTTGTTTTTCAGTTCCATCACCTGCTGCCCGAATTCTCCGCCCTGGAAAACACCATGATGCCGGCCCTGATCAATGGGACCGAAAAAAAAACGGCCCGGGCGGAGGCCGAAGCCATCCTAGTGCGGGTGGGGCTGAAAGAACGCCTTGGCCACCGGGCCGCGGAGCTGTCCGGTGGGGAGCAGCAACGGGTGGCACTGGCACGCGCCCTGGTACAACAGCCCGATATCCTTCTGGCCGACGAACCAACCGGAAACCTGGACCGGGGCAACAGCGACCGCATTCATCGATTGCTGATGGAACTGAACGAGGAGATGGGCATGGCACTGGTGGTGGTCACTCACAATCCTGAGCTGGCCGCGCTGGTATCAAGACGGGTCACCATCCTTAACGGCCGATTGCATGAACTGAACAATGGGTTACCGGTTGCATCTTCCTTTAAAGGATGAAAACCGCTATAGTCCTGGCAGAAATTGACAACCGGTTCAAGACACCCATTGCATCTGCGACCGGTAATAAAAATGACGGGTAAGGATCGGGGATGAAATGAATTGAACGTAATTGCGCCGGGCTTGTGTTCGTCTTCAAGGCGCATCAACGGTTGCATACCGGGAGTATGTGGCCGTTGATGCAACGCGGAAGACGGGCGCAAGAACAAGCAATTTCGTTCAATTAATAAAATTCCCGATCCTAAGGGATGCATGCCAAAACCGACGGATGACAAACGAAACAGAATTGCGACCGCTGGAGGGAACTTGATGTTGAGGCGTTTTTTATTGCTGCTGCCACTCTTTTTTTTCCTTTTGGCCAATACCACAGCTGCTGCAGATTCGGTTCAGGTGCTGGTGTTGCCATTTGAAATTCATGCCGACCAGGACCTTTCCTACTTGAAAGAGGAAATCCCGAAAACCATCCGGGAAGACCTGCAAGCCGAAGGGGCGGTGATGGTTCCACCGGACAGCGCCCAGGGTGTGGCGGCCAGTGCATCCGATTTGGATGATGTCGGGACGCTAAGGCAAACCGGCCTTGAGGCCGGTGCCGACTATATCGTTTGGGGCAGCCTGACCCGAATCGGTGACAGCATCAGCCTTGACACCCGCATGATCGAATCGGTGGGCACGAAGCCGGTCTACGCGGTTTACGAAGCCGGAGCCGGCATGGAAAGTCTACGAAACATCGTCAACCAGTCATCCCAAAAGCTTGCCCGGCACCTCTTCAGCCGGGATATCATTACCCAGATCCGGGTAACGGGCAACCGCCGTATCGAGGCGGATGCCATCGAACGGGTTATCCGGAGCAAAACGGGCGATGTGCTGCGTGCCGGGGAAATCGCCAAAGACATGAAAAACATCTACAAGATGGGTTATTTCGACGATATCCGGGTTGAATCCGAGACCGACCCGGACGGCAAGGTCATCGTTTTCCACGTCACCGAAAAACCGACCATCCGTAGAATTTCATTAAGCGGCAACCAGGTTTTTGAAGACGACAAGCTGCGTGAAAACCTAAACATCAGTACAGGATCGATCCTTAACATTTTCACCATCAAATCCAATATCGATCAGCTCCAGTCCATGTACAAGGACAAAAACTACCATAATGTCAACATCACCTATGCCGTCCACGAGCAGGAGAACAATCAGGCGGATATCGAATTTGTCATTGAAGAAGGCAACAAGGTTAAAATCGACAAGATCACTTTTCTGGGCAACACAACCCTCACCGACAAGGAACTGCTCAAATTGATCAAGACCTCCGAAAGGGGCTTTTTCTCATGGCTCACCTCTTCCGGTGAATTAAACCGGGAAGACCTCAAGCAGGATGCCGGCCGGATCATGGGCCATTACCAAATCAGCGGTTTCATTCATGCCAAGGTTGCCGATCCAGTAGTCGATTTTGAAGACGAGGCCATCCACATCACCTTCAAAATCGAAGAAGGTGAACGATTCAAGGTCGGACGCATCGATATTCAGGGGGATCTCATCATCCCCAAAGAAAAGTTGATGCCTGCACTGAAAATCGCCAAGGAACCGTTTTTCAGCCGTGAAACGGTTCGCCAGGATATTGTCTCCCTGACCGACGTTTACGCAAACGCCGGATTTGCCTATGCCAGCGTCAGCCCGTTGACCAAAGAAAATCGGCAAACGCATCTCGTGGATATCACCTACTCCATTGACAAGGGTGAAAAGGTCTATTTTGAAAATATCGAAATTGTCGGCAACACGCGTACCCGGGACAAAGTCATCCGTCGGGAACTGCGCATTTACGAGCAGCAACTCTACTCCGGCAGCCGTCTCAAACGCAGCGTGCGCAACCTGAACCGGCTGGATTATTTCGAAGACGTGAAGGTGGACACGCCCAAAGGCAGTGCTGACGATCGCATGCGCGTCAAGTTGGAAGTCACTGAGAAACCGACTGGAAGTTTCACTTTCGGCGCCGGATACAGCACGGTGGACAAGTTTTTTGTAACCGGTTCAATCACCCAACGCAACCTGTTCGGCCGCGGACAAACGCTTAAATTAAGCGGCCAGATCGGCGGATCATCGGACCTTTACAACATCGGCTTCACCGAACCCTGGTTATTCGACATTCCCCTTTCCGGTACCGTCAACATCTACCGCCAGACCCGCGAATACGACACCTATGACCGAACGAGCCGCGGTGGAACCGTAGGGGTCAGCTACCCCATCTGGGACTATACACGGGTTTCCCTGGCCTATCGCTACGATATTACCGATCTCGATGACATCGAAGATGACGCCAACGACAACGTCAAAGCGCTGGAGGGCGAAAATGCCACCAGTGCGGTGACCATAGCCCTTACCTACGATTCCAGAGACAAGACCTTCAACACCACCAATGGTCAATACCACCGTCTCGCGTACACCTACGCCGGTCCTGGCGGAGACATCGGTTTCAACAAGGTTGTTGCCGAACTGGGCTGGTACATCCCGGTATTCAAGAATCTGGTTACCTTCCTGCATGGGGAATCCGGTACTGTCAGACAAACCAGCGGCTACATCCTGCCGGATTACGAAAAATTCTATCTGGGGGGTATGAATTCGATTCGTGGTTTTGATTATCAGGATATCAACATACCGACGGTCAACAGCGATGGAGAAGATTCGGAGGAGGGCGGGCTCTCCTACGTACAGTTCAATTTTGAACTCACCTACCCGATCGTCAAGGACCTTGGCCTGGTAGGCGTGCTTTTTTACGATACCGGGAATGTCTATGCCGACGAATCGATCGATATTGGTGATCTTCGCCAAAGCGCCGGGTATGGTATCCGTTGGTACTCGCCCATCGGTCCGATTCGGATTGAAGCCGGACATATTCTGGACCCCAGAGAGGATGAAGATTCCAGTGCCAAATGGGAGTTCTCCATGGGCGCCGCATTCTAATGGCAGATATCGCCTGCCCATGGAAAGCGTTGACAGCTGGTGTCTGTCCATAAATAGATGCAAACAACAAATTGAATGTCCCCATAAACTAATGTTACACAATGAACCACACGCGAACGGATAGAAAGGAGAGTCTATGCGATCTGCAGGCAAGAGGATGATACTGGCCGTAATGACCACCCTGATCTTCAGTGGGGCTGCCTTTGGGGCGGATGTCGCCAAAATTGGTCTGGTCGATTTTCAGCAAGTGTTTGACGAATCGGATGCCGGAAAGGTGATCAAAGCCGAACTCACCGCCAAAGGCAAGCAGATGGAAGTCGCGCTTAAAGAGAAAGGCGCCGAAATCGAGGAACTGAAAAAACGTCTCGAACGGGAAGCGCTGGTGATGGACAAGGCCATGCGCGATGAGAAAGAGCGCGAATTCCGAATCAAGGTCAACGACATTAAAAGTTTGCAGAAAAAATATGAATCCGAGCTGCAAAGTCATCAGAAACGGCTGATGGGCGAACTCCAGAAAGCGACGCTCCAAATCATCGAGGAAATCGGAAAATCGGGCAGCTATCTGATGATCATGCCCAAGGTGGGGGTCCTGTACGCCCCGGACACCATCGATATCACCGATCAAGTGATCAAAAAATACAACGCCATGAATGCAAAAAAGGGCAAGTAAGGTGGGAACCGAATACACGCTTCAACAGATTGCCAATACCATCGCGTGTGACCTAGCGGGCGATTCGGAAAAGCGCATCACCGGAATAGCACCGTTCGAAACGGCAGGGCCGGAGCAGATCACGTTTGCCGCCGGAAGCAAATACCTGAAACGGATCAACGCCATCCAGGCCGGTGCCGTTATCGTCCCCAAAAGCTTCACGGCAACCACCGGTGCCAACCTGATCAAGGCCGACAATCCCCAGCTGGCGTTCAATCAAGTGGTCGCCCTGTTTCACCCAACATCCGCCCCCACCCCCGGAATCAGTGAACAGGCCATGATTGCCAGCGATGCTCGCCTGGGCGAGGATGTCCATGTCGGCGCCTTTGCGACTGTCGGCAAGGGTGCCGCAGTCGGGGACCGGTCGGTGATTCATAACGGGGTGTTCATCGATCGCAATGTTGTAATTGGAGATGACGTGATCATCCATCCCAATGTTACCATTATGCACGGCTGCCGGATCGGAAACCGGGTCACCATCCATCCGGGAACCGTGATCGGCAGCGACGGATTCGGCTTCGTCCCCGATGGGGGCCGCTACCACAAGATACCCCAGATGGGGATTGTCCAGATCGACGATGACGTTGAAATCGGCGCCGGGAACACGATCGACCGGGCCACCTTTGGCCGGACCTGGATCCAGCGAGGTGTGAAAACGGACAACCTGGTTCACATCGCCCATAATGTGGTCATCGGAGAAGACAGTGTCATCGTAGCCCAGGTCGGTATCGCCGGTAGCACGACCATCGGCCACCACGCCATCATTGCTGGCCAAGCGGGCATCTCCGGACACCTGACCCTGGGCAATCATGTCACTGTGGGTCCCATGACCGGAGTCGGAAAGCCAATCGCTGACGGGGAAGTGGTCTCCTCGGGCTCAACATCCATGCCCCATCGGACCTGGCTTCGGGTTCAGCGGATCATTCCGGCACTGCCCGAAATGAAAAAGCAGGTTGCCGAGTTGGAAAAAAAGATCAAGGAATTGGAAAAAAGAATCAAGGATCAGTGAGTCAAACGGAGGCCCATCAATGGAAATGGTATTTGATATCAAGTCGATCATGCAGAATCTGCCCCACCGTTTTCCTTTCTTACTGGTGGACCGGATCGTTGAGTTTGTAAAAAACGAACGGATTGTCGCTCTGAAAAACGTAACGATCAATGAACCCTTCTTTCAAGGGCACTTCCCCGACACCCCGATCATGCCCGGCGTGCTTATCGTCGAGGCCATGGGGCAGGCCGGTGGCGTATTGGTAATCCGGTCCCAGCCTTCGGAAAATCAAAACAAACTGGTCCTGTTCATGGGGTTTGACAAAGTTCGTTTCAGAAAACCGGTCGTTCCTGGAGATCAGTTGATCCTGGAACTGGAAATGCTCAAAATGAGGGCCAAAGTCGTAAAAATGGCCGGTGTCGCCAAAGTCGATGGAAAGGTCGTCGCCGAAGCACAACTGATGGCTGCATATGGAGAATAATATGATTCATCCCACTTCAATCGTCAGCCCCGACGCCACCATTGGCGAAAACGTGGAAATTGGCGCCTACTCAATCATTGGCCCTCATGTAACCATCGGTAAAGGGACCTGGATCGGCCCCCATGTGGTGATCGATCCCTTTGTAACCATCGGTCCCGGATGCAAAATTTTCCAATTTGCCGCCATCGGCGCGATTCCCCAGGACCTGAAATTCGGTGGTGAAAAGAGCTGGGTAAAAATTGGTGCGAATGTGACCATCCGGGAATTTGTGACCATCCACCGTGGAACGGAACCCGGCGGCAGTGTTACCGAATTGGGGGAGCACTGCTTTCTGATGGCCTACACCCATATCGCCCATGACTGCCATGTGGGGAAAATGGTCGTCCTGGCCAACAACACCACACTGGCCGGCCACATCACCATCGGTAATTTCGCCACGGTCGGGGGACTGGTGGCCATCCATCAGTTTGTCCGCGTTGGCGACTATGCTTTTGTCGGTGGAAAATCGGCAGTCGTCAAGGATGTCCCCCCCTATGTCATTGCCGCCGGGGATCGGGCGGTCCTGCACGGGCTGAACCGGGTGGGTCTCAAACGTCACGGGTTTTCCGATCAGACCCTGTCCGCGTTGAAAAAGACCTATCGCATTCTGTTCCGTTACGGTTTGACGCTCAATGAGGCCATATCGAGGATTCATGCCGAAGTCGAGATGGTGCCCGAGGTGAAAAATTTCATTGGTTTCATCAAGGCATCTTCCAGGGGTGTGACCCGCTAGCCTAAGTCGCGCGTTTTCAACGCGTTGGCGTGGACAGAATACAAACGCTATAAAATGACTGAAAAAATCGGTTTAATCGCCGGAAACGGCCAGTTTCCGATCCTGTTTTCCCGAATTGCCGGCCAGAACGGGTTCGTGCTGTTCACGGCCGCCTACGTCAACGAAGCAGACCCCGAACTGGCCCAATTATCTGAAGCAATCGAGTGGCTGCATCTGGGGCAGGTCAAGCGGCTGATCCGCTTTTTCAAGCAGAATGGCGTCACCCGGGCGGTCATGCTGGGCGGCGTCCGGAAAACACGTCTGTTCTCCGATGTCAAGCCGGATATGAAGGCCATATCGATCATTGCCGGCATGCGCCATACGCATGATGATGCCATTATGCGGGCCTTTGCCGACTGCCTTGAGAAGGAGGGCATCAAAATCGAAGCCTCGACCTTTCTGTTGCCCGAACTGCTGGCCACAGAAGGCGTATGGACCCGGCGCAAGCCATCCCGGTCCGAAAAAAAGGACATTGAACTGGGGTTTTCGGTTGCCCGTGAGATCGGCCGCCTGGATATCGGCCAGAGCGTTGTCGTGGGCGGCGGGTCCATTCTGGCGGTCGAAGCCATTGATGGCACGGATGCCACCATCGCGCGCGGCGGACAACTGGGCCGGGGTCAGGCCGTGCTGGTCAAAGTGTGCAAACCCAATCAGGATTTTCGTTTTGACGTTCCCTCGGTTGGCATCCGAACCATCGAAACGATGGTTCAGGCCAATGTTCGCGTCCTTGCCATCGAAGCCGGAAAAACCGTTGTTTTCGATCGCACGGAAATGGTCAGGATCGCCGATGAAAATCAAATTGCCATCATCTGTGAATAAAATCAGAAAGTCTTGTACGAGCCAATGGAACCGGTAAACACAAAATTGCGAATCGGAGTGGTGGGAGTCGGCTACCTGGGGAAATTCCACGCCCAAAAGTATCATCATATGCCGGATGTGGACCTGGTGGGGGTCGCCGATACCGATGGGATTCAAGGCCGCAAAGTGGCGGATGACAACCGCACCACGTTTTATCCGGATCACCAGTCCCTTTTCGGAAAAGTCGATGCCGTCAGTATCGCCGCCCCCACGCCGGCCCACTTTTCCATCGCCCGGGATTTCCTCAACCAGGGGGTGGATGTCCTGATTGAGAAACCCATTACCAGCCTTATCGAAGATGCCGATGAATTGATCCGTATGGCCAGGAACAAAAACCTGATTATCCAGGTCGGGCACCTGGAACGGTTTAATCCGGCAGTGGTCGCCTTGGAAGGCAGAATCATCCAACCCCGCTTTATCGAATCCCACCGGCTCAGCATTTTTCAGGGGCGCTGCACCGATGTCAGCGTGGTGCTGGATCTGATGATCCACGATATCGACCTGATTCTGAGTCTGGTCAAATCCGAGGTCAAGGCGGTCAACGCCGCCGGGATTTCAGTCATATCGGGTAATATCGACATTGCCAACGCCCGGCTGGAATTCGTCAACGGTGCCGTCGCCAATGTGACCGCCAGTCGCATTTCAGCAAAAAATGAACGAAAATTCAGACTGTTTCAAAAAGAGGCCTATATATCCATCGATTTTGCCAACCATCAGATCACCTATGTCCATCCTGACCCGGATCAGTCCGACGGCATTATCCCGGGAATGGCCATCGAGGCCATGAATTTCGACAAAGGTGATGCTCTGGATGATGAGTTGAAGGCTTTCGTACAGGCGGTTCGAAGCCGGCATCAACCACCCGTGACCGGCCAGATGGGACGTGATGCGCTGAATATCGCGCTGTCGATTATGAATCAGATTCAGGAAACCAGCCAGCACATTGCGTGTTGAGGCGGACCATTTCAATCAAATGCCTTCAAAACGGATGATGATCATCGCCGGAGAAGCCTCCGGAGATATGCACGGTGCCAAACTGGCCCAATCGTTAAAGCAATTGGGCGGTGACCTGTTTCTATTCGGTATCGGCGGCAATGCCATGCGTGCCGAAGGGGTTGACCTGCTCGTCGATGCCCGGGACCTTGCGGTGGTGGGCATCACGGAAGTGCTGGGCAAACTGCCCACGATCCGTCGTGCTTTGGGGATTGTCCGCAAAGCACTTGTGCGCATCCGCCCCCAACTGTTGATTCTAATCGATTTTCCCGATTTTAATTTTCGGGTTGCCGCCATGGCAAAACGGATAGGCATACCGGTCCTCTATTACATCAGCCCCCAAATTTGGGCTTGGCGCCAGGGACGGGTCAAAACCATCAAACGGCTGGTCGATCACATGGCGGTGATCCTTCCGTTTGAGGCTCCCTTCTACCGCAAACATGACGTCCCCGTCACTTTTGTCGGCCACCCGCTTTTGGATCGCATCCAACCCAAGTCAACCGTGGACTCGAAATCGTCCATGGCAAAGGCACCGACTATCGGTCTGCTTCCGGGATCCCGGGGAAAAGAGGTATCGACCCTGCTACCAGCGATGCTGCAGGCCGCCGGAATCATTCGGAAGACCTTTCCATCGGCCCGTTTTATGGTTTCCTGCGCCGATTCTATCGACGCCGACCGCGTTTTTGGTCTGGTCCGCGAGCAGCCCATGCTTGCCGATGTCGATATTGTCAACGGACCGGTGAGTGAGATGTTCCAAAAGAGTCATCTGCTCGTGGCGGCTTCGGGAACCGTCACCCTTGAGGCGGCGCTTCACGGGATCCCGCTGGTGATCGTGTACAAGGTCTCACCGCTGAGCTACTGGTTGGGGAAACGGCTTATCAAAATCAAACACATCGGCATCGTCAATCTCATTATCCAAAAGGGATTGCTTCCCGAATTGATCCAAGGTGATGCTTCGCCGCATAAAATTGCCGCCACCGTTGTCGGTCTGCTGAAGGACCAACGGCAGTTCAACCAAATTAGAAGCGAACTGTTGCGGGTGAAAAATCTTCTTGGGGGGGCCGGTGCTTCAAATCGTGTCGCCCGGCTTGCCTTCGACCTGATCCGGGCAAAATCATCCAACGATGAATAACAGACGACCCGGGTGGCTTTTCACCCGGGTCGTCTGTCTTTCGGTGTTATTGTGAAGAAGGGTTAACGCGTTCCGTCCACCCTTCCCTTTTTGTTGATGCGACATACAGCTGCACTGAGGGAACCCGCTGCCATCAGCAACAGAATTGCTGTCAAGGCCACACTGGATGTTGTGGCCAGTCCCAAATGCCCCATCCCCTCGGATCCGGTGGAGATAAAACAACCGCCACCGCCTCCACCGCCACTGGAAGAGGACGAATCACTTGTGGATACCGAAGCGCTGTCCGTGGTGGCCGTGTCCACAGAAGAGATACCGGAGGGATCGACGATAATGCCGTTGGCGACGCCATCTTCGTCTCCGATGCCGCCATCGACCAGCGTCAAAGTTACACTTTTGCGGTTCTCTGCGAAAACGGAACGTTCGTAAATTTCCCACCCGGTATCGCTGTAGTATTTGTAAAGCTGTGAATCCTCTTCTACAGCGGTTGAGAAGTAGATGGTCACCGTCGCTGCCGCGCCCACCTCGTCAAGATAGAGTTTGAAACCGATGAGGCCGAAACCCATGGCCACGCTCTGGTCAGAAACGGTGTCTGAAGAGATTGATTTAACAGAAAAAAGGATAATATTGCTCGAAACCGCCTTAACCCCGACAACGGTTTGCCCCTCAACTGTGTTGACCAGCTTGATATCGTCTTCCAGGATATCGTTGATTCCATTTTCATTGAGATCGACAATGGCACTGACCTCCTGATCGTCCGGGATACCGTTGGTATCCGTATCGTCCGAGCTTTCCACAGTGATGAAACTCGAGACCTCCGACCAGTCCGACTCACCGCTGCGCGCGTCGACGAACCGTACCCGCCAGTAGTAAACGGTATCATAGTCGAGCACCATTTCCCCCACCTGATAGGCAGTCAACTGGGTTGTTGTGGTCTCATCCAGAACCATCGCGGAAGAATCAGGGAAATCAACTTCCGTACTGATCTGCCATTGGGACTGATAATGATCATCGCTGTCCGGATCGAAGTAAGCCCCCGAGACCAATACCGGGGTAAGATCGACAAACGCATCCGTGTAGACAGTCTCGATGACAGGGGCATCCGGTGCCGTATTGGTGGGTGAGGCAACGGGATCGGTCTGGGCTTCGTATTCGTCCAGATTGCTCACGCCATCCCCGTCCGCATCCAGTCCGGCGTCATCCGTGTATGGATCCAGGCCGTATTCCGATTCCCACTGGTCGGACATCCCATCATTATCGTCGTCACTGTCTTCATTATCACCAACGCCGTCACTGTCATTATCCGCCCACTCCGTCGGATCTTCGGGAAACGCGTCCAGAACGTCGGGGACATTGTCGCCATCCACATCGGTGCTGTCGGATTTAAGGACATTGACCGTGGTTGTGGCAACAGACGTGTTGCCGTCGTTGTCGGTTACCGTCAAGCTGAAGGTCAAGGTTTCTCCGTCAGCATCGACGACTGGTGCCGTGAAGGTGGCTTGCGCCTGCGAGCTGTTGCTGACGGTGATGCTGGTTCCACCGGTCTGCGCCCACAGGTAGCTGACGATCGATCCGTCGCTGTCACTGGAAGCGGTCCCGTCCAGCGTTACCGCATCGCCTTCGTAAACCGTCTGGGAATCACCGGCAGAGGCGCTGGGGGACTGATTGACGCCTATTTCGGCAGGTGTGTCGGAAGCTTCTTCGGAATCCGCGTCGGTACTGTCGGATTTAAGGACATTGACCGTGGTTGTCGCAACAGACGTGTTGCCGTCGTCGTCGGTTACCGTCAGGCTGAAGGTCAAGGTTTCTCCGTCAGCATCGACGACTGGCGCCGTGAAGGTGGCTAGCGCCTGCGAGCTGTTGCTGATGGTGATGCTGGTTCCACCGGTCTGTTCCCACAAATAGCTGACGATCGATCCGTCGCTGTCACTGGAAGCGGTCCCGTCCAGCGCTACCGCATCGTCTTCGTAAACCGTCTGGGAATCACCGGCAGAGGCGCTGGGGGACTGATTGAGGCCTGTTGCCGCAGGTGTGTAGGAAACTTCTTCGGAATCCGCACTTTCGAGCGTTCCCTCAAAGGCACGAACGACAAAGTAATACGTGATCCCTTCGACGAGCCCGGCCAGGGTACAGGTGGTCTCGTCACCTTCCCAGAGGGGGTACTGATAATCATAGCTCTGCCCTTCTTCACGTGCAAAAACCCGATAGCCTTCAGGCTCCGGGTCATTGGCGTCCCACGCCAGGGTGACGTTGGCACTGTGTGCGACCGTAACCAAGCAAAATAGTGCCGTGAGGCCAGTGAAACAGATTTTCAGAAAGGATTGTTGTTTGGATTTCATCTCGGCATCTCTCCATTTTTTTCGGCCGTGCGATCAACAGCGGTTTAGAGAGATGCTGTGTTCGCTCGGCAGCCCTGCCGCCATACCCGGAATCCCGGGTTCAGGCCGTTGGCTTTGCGTCGCATCCTTTCGGATGTTTTGCCTTTTTCGAGCAATCGGTTTGCAAAGAACACTGCGAAAAATTATGCAGTTTTCACACCATAAGATTACTTATTAAATAAAAAAAATTAAATCTTTACCCACTCACAGCTGAAAAGGCGGTTAACGAAGAAAAAAAGAGGGGGTAAATAGAGCCGGTGAAGGGGCGTGCCCAAAATTAGACAAGCACGCCACGATGGCAGTATCCTTATGTATACGGTGAGAATGTCATGTTTTATGCCAAGCCGACTTAAAGTAGAGGCTGAACATGCTGCCGACGCCCGGTTTGCTCTTCACATCCACACGGCAGTCATAGGTTTCCAGAATTCGGTAAACAATGGAAAGGCCGAGACCGGTACCATTGGGTTTGGTGGTGTAGAAGGGATTGAAAATCGACTGGAGCGTCTTTTCATCCATTCCACATCCATTATCGACAATTTCAACCAGAATCCGTTCGTTCTTCATTTTCTGAACGGTGACAACAATTCGTCCGCTTCTCTCCTCTATGGATTCGGCGGCATTCAAGAGTAGATTCCAGATGATCTGGTGAAGCTGGAGGGGATCAATTTCGATGCTGGCCTCGGAAACAATATTCAGTTCCAAAGCAATGCGTTGATCCACGGAATTGTTTTTTTCAAATAAAGTCACAATTTCGCCAAGCGCCTGTCCCAGATTTACAGTCCGGGTATTGCCGGCGGAGGGTCTGGCAAAAGTCAGGAAATTATTGACAAGGCTGCTCAACCGATCCGTTTCCCGCAGAACGATCTGCATCAGGCGCATATTATCTTTGTCTGCCTCGAGTTCGTTTTTCAGAATCTGGATGGCGCCCGATAATGAAGCCAGTGGATTCTTGATTTCATGGGCCAGTCCGGCAGCCATCTCCCCGATTTGCGCAAGGTTTTGAACCCGATTGAGGTGAGCCTCCATGGCGACCAGTTCCGCTTTGGAACGTCGTTCCTGGTCTGACAGGTAACCACTTAAAAAAGCGACAGAAAAACATGCGGCCACCATGACGATACACTTCTGGATGACTTGAAGTCCGGTTATGGTCACGTTTCCCAGACCGGCACCGGGTCCGAAAGGATTAATTGTCCCCTTAAATTCCAGGATCAGCAATACGGCAAACAGCACATTGCAAAAGCCGGCGATAAAAAAAGTTCCCCGATTAAAGACAAACACACTGGAATAGATCACGATCAGCAGATATAAAAAAATAAAAACACTATCCGATCCGCCGGTAACAAATATGATCAATGTTATGCAAAACGCATCAAGACCAATCTGGACGCAGGCGAAATGGCGCTGATGGTACTGAAGAACCGGTGAAACAATGGCATAGATGGCCGACAGGAGAAGGATCACCCCGGAGACCCCATAGAGCAACACAATGGGCATGGCCGTCAGACTCAACCGGTTGGCCAACTGGTAGGTAACGGTTGATCCCATCAGCATCAGCGAAAAAAGGAACCGTAATGACATCAACCAATTTAATTTACGGTTGAGGGTCTCCTTCACAAATTTCCGGCCATTTTGAAAACGGGGAGGTACATGGAAATCACCAGGCCACCGATGACGACACCCAAAAAGACCAGCATGAACGGCTCGATCAGTGAAGTCAGGTTTTCCACCGCCTGATCGACTTCCTCTTCGTAAAAATCAGCAATTTTCTGCAGCATGGCGTCCAGCGCGCCGGTCGATTCACCAACGGAAATCATCTGACACACCATTGCCGGAAAAACACCGCTTTCAGCCAACGGATCGGCCATGGTCCGTCCTTCGGCGATACCGGTCCGGACCGTATAAATGGCCCGTTCAACCGTTTTGTTGCCAGCGGTTTTGGCGACGATATCCAGTGCCTCCAAAATGGCGACACCACTTGACAGCATGGTTCCCATGGTACGGGTAAATTTGGCAACCGCCACCTTGCGGATGAGTATTCCGAACACCGGCAGCTTAAGTACGGTGGCATCGACAAGCCGCCGCCCTTTTTCGGTCCGGTAATATTTTTTGAAGGCCCAGATAAAAAGGATCACGGCGATGATAATCCAATGAACCTTGGATTTGACAAAGTCGCTCATGGCAATAACGATCAGTGTGGGGCCGGGCAGGGTCCCGCCCATATCAGTGAACATCTCCTGGAAAACGGGAATGACGAACACCAGAATGACGGCAACGACCAGAACGGCGATAAGAAGGGTCACGATGGGGTAGGTCATTGCGCCCTTGACCTGACCTTTCAATTTGGCCGCCTTTTCCATATAGGCCGACAATCGCCGCAAAATCGTGTCGAGGATACCACCGGCCTCACCCGCGGCGACCATATTCACGAACAGGTCGTCGAACTGTTTGGGGTATTTTTTCAAGGCGTCCGCCAGGGTAGACCCGCTTTCCACCTGCTCTTTTATATTCTTGAGCATTTTTTTGAAGGTAACATTTTCCTGTTGGGCATGCAGGATATCCATGCATTGGATAATTGGCAGCCCCGCATCGATCATGGTGGAAAACTGCCGACAAAACAGGATCACATCCTTTT
The DNA here is from genome assembly GCF_009689005.1 of Desulfosarcina ovata subsp. ovata. Taxonomy (NCBI): domain Bacteria; kingdom Pseudomonadati; phylum Thermodesulfobacteriota; class Desulfobacteria; order Desulfobacterales; family Desulfosarcinaceae; genus Desulfosarcina; species Desulfosarcina ovata. The sequence goes on from NZ_AP021879.1 coordinate 2,009,705, forward strand.
GGGTGACCTTGGGCTGAAGAAAAGCGACATTTTCAAAAAGATCTTTGGGTTTTTTCTTGATTTTGGTCGGTGTGATGCGAAGTCGATTGAGATTGGCGCGGACCACATCCTCACCGGAGGCTTCCATTTCGCCTTTCTGTACAATATTGTTCCTGTTTTTACCTTCCCACAGGTAAATCGGCATAACTCCCCCCTATGTCCAGGTTTTCTCAATTGCCGTTGGGTTGGACTGGTTATGAATAAATGTCTCTAATAAACGCTGGCTATGAACGCTTATGCAACAATAGGTCCAATGCCTACACACGACCATCCCTGAAAAGTACCGACCCTTGGGAGCCATTCGGTAATTGAATCCGGATAACTTGCCTGCATCGTTGTTTCAGCCTGGGCGGGCACCCTTTTGACAATTTCGACCCCTTTGGAAAAATCTGAAATATTTTTAGATTGATCGGATCAAGATGACTGTTTATTGTTTACCCACTTCACCCGGAACAAGGCTGTCTGAAAGGCGATTTTATCCAAGTGCATGAATGATCGACGCTCAATCTTTTCGATTTCACATAAATCGAGTTACCCTCCGGAACTGTTCAGCGAGTTTGAATTGTTGGGTTGAGAAATTGTATGAAGTCAATGGTCTTCTCATTCAAGGCAGGTGTCACGGCACCCATGTTGGTGGAACAAGCTGATTTTTTGCTACCACAAACTGCCTGAAACAACAATAACTTTATTAATATCGGGGTATTGGTGCAGTTTATAGCAAGCCCCCCCATCCTGATGGCATGGTGAGATCAACTTGCGTAAACATTCCCAAACGCGTAATATCCAATTATTTTTATCCCGTTTACCGGACGCGAAACCAAACGCTTGGATCGCCCGTCAACGGACGGCTTGCAATCCAATCGCCCTATTGACAATCGACCCCTGATCCGACAGGCAGAAAACGGTATCCCCATGATCAACGGCAGCCCAACGCGCACGTCTCCCCTAACCATCATCACCAGCCATGTGAATGCCGATTTTGATGCCATGGCATCAATGCTGGCCGCTCAGAAGCTGTACCCGGAAGCACGGGTGGTCTTTCCGGGATCCCAGGAAAGAAACCTGCGCAATTTTTTCATCCAGTCGATGGTTTACCTGTTTAATATCGTCGAGCTGAACCGGATCGATTTCGCCGCTGTGAGCCGACTGGTACTTGTGGATACCCGACGGCGCAATCGGATTGGTGACCTGGCACGGGTTCTGGACAACCCGGATCTCGAAATTCACATCTATGACCACCATCCGAAAAACGACGACGACATCCCCGCGCACAAGGAATTCCATATGCTCACCGGCGCCACGGTAACCATCCTGTCCGAAATCCTTCAGAAAAAGATGATTCCTGTGAGCCCGGAAGAAGCCACCATCATGTGCCTGGGAATTTATGAAGACACCGGTTCGTTCTCCTTCCCGTCAACCACGGAGAATGATTTCAAAGCGGCGGCATTTTTCCTCTCCAAAGGAGCCAACCTGAACGTCATTTCCAGCATGATTACCCGGGAATTCAACCCCGAACAGATCGGCCTGCTGAATGATATGATTCAGACCGCCCGGCATATAACGGTTAATGGGGTGGACATCGTGCTGACCAGCGTGGTCACCGATAATTATTTTCCTGACTTTTCGTTTCTGGTTCAGAAAATGGCCAAAATGGAGAACATCGATGCCATTTTTGCGCTGGGTCTGATGGAAAACAAAGTTTACGTGGTAGCCAGAAGCCGAACGGACGATGTGGATGTGGGTGACATCCTGGATCACCTGGGAGGTGGCGGGCACCCCGCGGCAGCAGCAGCCACCATCAAGGGCAAAACCATTGCCCAGGCCGAGCAGATGTTGCTGGAGGCCCTGCACGGAAAAATCAACCCCAGGCGCCTGGCCCGACACCTGATGTCCGCGCCGGCCATCATGGCGGGCCCGGAGACCACCTGCGGTGAAGCCAGGACGCTGCTCAACCGTTACAACATCAATGCCCTGCTGGTCGGTGAACGTGCCCCGGGAAATGATGGTTTCAGCGGCTACATCACCCGACAGGTAATCGAAAAAGCCTTGTTCCACGACCTGGATGGCATCTCTATCGGCGAATACATGAGCACCGAGATTTCTCATGTAAAGCCGGATGCGGACATTGTGGAAATCCAGGACAAAATCATCGGTAACAAGCAGCGCATTCTGCCGGTCACGGAACATGGCAAGGTACTGGGGGTTATCACGCGAACGGACCTGCTCAACACCCTTGTTCAGAAAAGCCGCCTGTCCAGCCATGAAATCTCGGCAATGAACGACCATTTCAGCAGCAAACGGCTGCGTATGGTGCTGAATTTCATGCGCGAACGGCTTACCGACCCGATCATGCAGGTCCTTGTCCAGCTGGGCGAAGTAGCCGACCATCTGAACTTCAACGCCTTTGTGGTAGGCGGGTTTGTCCGTGATATGTTCCTGTATCGCGACAACGAAGACATCGATGTGGTGGTCGAAGGCAATGGGATTACTTTCGCAAAAACCTTTTCCCGAAAATATGGCACCCGCACCCATACCCATCAAAAATTCGGCACCGCAGTGATTATCTTCCCCGACGGATTCAAGATCGATGTGGCCTCGGCAAGGATGGAATATTACCAATTTCCGGCATCGCTTCCGGTGGTTGAGATGAGTTCCATCAAAATGGACATGTTTCGCCGCGATTTCACCATTAACACCCTGGCCGTCCAGCTCAATCCAAATAAATTCGGTCGATTGATCGATTTTTTTTCCGGGCAGAAGGACATCAAGGACAAGGTCTTGCGCGTTCTACACAACCTCAGTTTTGTGGAAGATCCCACACGGGTCTTCCGGGCCCTGCGGTTTGAGCAGCGTTTCGGCTTCACCATCGGCAAGCTGACCTCCAGCCTGATCGACAATGCTGTTAAAATGGAGTTTTTCAAGCGACTGTCCGGCAAAAGGGTCTATACCGAACTTGTCTTGATCCTGAAGGAGGAAAACCCCGCACCGACGATCATGCGGCTTCTCGACTATGATCTGCTGCGGGTCATTCATCCCCGGATGAAAATTGAAAAGGATCTGAAACGGTTGCTGGATAGCGCAAAAAAAGTGGTTGATTGGCACGATCTGCTGTTTATCGATGAAACTTACGAGCGCTGGACCGTCTATTTCATGGTTCTGCTTCGCCATTGCGACTTGAAAACAACTCATGAAATCTGCAGCCATCTGACCGTGGCGCCGCGACATGCAAAAATGTTCACCGAAACGCGCATCGGTGTGGGAAAGCAACTAATGTCTCTGGAGCGGCGCAAGAGGATAACCCATGCAGAGATATTCAATCTGCTCAAAGGGTTTAAAACCGAGGTCATCCTCTATATGATGGCCAGCACCCAGTCGGAAAGTGCCAAAAAACGGATCTCGCTGTATCACACCCAACTGCGTAACGTGACCATCACCATCACCGGCAAGGATCTTTTGGCCATGGGCCTCAAACCGGGCCCTTTGTTCAGCCGGACCCTACAGGCGGTATTGGATGCCAAACTCAATGGGCAGATCAAAACCCGGGAGGACGAATTCACTTTTATCGGTAAGCAACTGAAGGATACGGATGCGAAAAGGCCCGCCGGAAACAGGAAACCACCCGGGCCGGGTAATGGGAGATAGAACCAGGGCAAGCGCATCGATACAATCGTAAATAATCATGAATAAGAGTGTCACCGCCTGAGCGACCTTTTTGCTTGATTGCCTTTTCGCTTGCCGTTAATTTACGGCATTCAACCCCAATGGAACCGTTACCTCATGGTACTGATAACGGACAACCTGGCCGACGATAATTCTGCAGACCGTGACGATAGACGCTATCAGGTCAAGCTACAGAACATTTTCGAAGGCCCCATGGATCTTCTGGTCCACCTGATTAAAAAGGCGGAGGTGGATATTTATGACATCCCCATCTCCCGGATTACCGAGCAGTACCTGGCCTACCTGGAGTGGATGAAGCAGATGAACATCGATTTTGCCGGGGATTTCGTCCTCATGGCATCCACCCTGACGCATATCAAATCCAGGATGCTGCTGCCAAAACAATTGGGGGAAGAGGAAGATGAGGATCCCCGGCTGGAGATCACCCGGCCTCTATTGGAGTACCTGCGCATCAAATCCGCAGCAGAGCAGTTGGCCGAACGCGACCTTCTGGGGGAAACCACCTTTACCCGCAAACCGGAAAACGATCTTCTGAAAGAAGTCGAGGACGACCAGGTGATCCATATCGGCCTGTTTGAACTGATCGATGCCTTCCAGCGCATCCTGGAAAAAGTCACGCCGGGCCACCGCGTCGATCTCACCCGGGACCGCATCTCGGTTCAACAGCGCATCACCCAGCTGACAGAGATTCTGGAAGAGAAGGAATCCCTGACCTTTGACGAACTGTTTTCGGACGGTCGCGAGCGCGCCGACATCATCGTCACTTTTCTGGCCCTCTTGGAAATGGCCAAACTCGGGCTGGTGCGTATCGCCCAACACGTCCCCACGGGAATCATCCGGATTTTTTATCAGTAAATGGCTGAAGACCTGAAATACATTATCGAAAGCCTGCTTTTTGTCGCGGAAACACCGTTGACTCTGGAGCAACTCAAAGGGGTGCTCGAAGGCGAGGAGACCGCTGCCATCAAAGCGGCCCTGGAATCACTGATCGCGGATTACGACACCCGCAACGGCGGCTTCGTGCTCCGGCAGGTGGCCGGTGGCTACCAGTTCCGCACCCAGGGCCGATTTAACGAATGGATCAAACGCCTCATCAAGCCCAACGCCCCGCGCCTCAGCAAAGCGGCCCTGGAAACCCTGGCCATCATCGCCTACAACCAGCCCATCATCCGCAGCGACATCGAGCACATCCGGGGGGTGGACAGCGGCGGCGTGATCCGCATGCTCATGGAGCGCAAACTGATCCGCGTGCTGGGCAGAAAAGAGATTCCCGGCCGGCCGTTGATCTACGCCACCACCAAACATTTTCTTGAGGTGTTTGAGTTGAAGGATCTTAAGGATCTGCCGACGCCTAAGGAGATTGAGGAGCTGGGTAAATCGCGACTCGAGGAGGAGGAGCCGGAGGATGAAATCCAGACCAATGCTGAACCCGCGGCGATGCCGGGTGTCTCGGAAAACGGAGAAGCCGGTGAGGTCTCCCTTAACAACAGTTGAAAAACTGGGTTTGTGGCAAAATTGTCAACGACAACCAACCCTTGACACCAAATAAATTTTTTGCCAACTTAAATATGTTCCACCTGTTGATACCACAATCCATTGAGAGGAAGAACGGAGATGGCTCGTATCCATTTTGTAGGCGGCGAAAAGGGTGGTGTTGGCAAATCCGTACTATCCAGAATATTGGCGCAATACCACATCGACCAAGGGAAACCCTTTGGTGCCTTCGATGGCGACCTATCGCATGGTGATCTGATACGTTATTACGGTGAATACACAGAGACCGTGGACATCCGTACCTTTGAGAGTGCCGACCGGATCGCAGAAGAGGCCGCAGAATCAGGTCGTGACGTTATTGTCGATTTGCCTGCCCAAGCTTCCTTTAATTTGGATCGATGGATGGCGGATACCGGTTTGGTGGAATTCAGCAATGATATCGGCGTGGTCCTTACATTGTGGCATATAATGGACGATGGTACCGACTCAATCCGCCTTTTGGAAAAGACCCTGAGTACATATGGCTCCGGTCCAGATTATGTGCTGGTGCGCAACCACGGACGTGGCAACGACTTTTCTTTATTTGATGAGTCTGAGGAGAAAGTTAAGGCTGAGGCTGTGGGCGCACGCATTATGGATCTACCCAGCCTGCACGCCGGATCCATGCGGAAGATCGACCGGATTGGGGCAAGTCTGTGGGCCGCCGCTAATAACAAAGACAAAGCGATAGGACCAACCTTGGGCTTGTTAGAGCGTCAACGTGTCAAGGTCTGGTTAAAGAAGGCCTATGCCGAGTTGGATCGAGTGCTGCAACTTCCGGAGTCCCCTTCCTCGTCTGATTGAACCGCTATTGCTCCGGTGTAACTACAATATCAAGAGCTGACCGGCACGGCCACAACTGTCAAATCAAAAAGGCAGAGCCTCGTTAGAGGCCCCGCCTATTTCGCCGTCATATCAGGCGGTCTATTATTTTTTCGCCTATTTCGTCGAAGCTCTGTTTATCGTGCCCTCAAATCCTGCAGGTGGCACCAGAAACGCATCGATTGATGAAGTATGCCAAGGTGACGAGTGTCAGTGTTGTTCCGATCATGGGGTACCTTCCTTTCGGTTATCCCGCCACATCAATCCCCGGATCACAGCCCAGATGCGGGTCCTTGTTTTCACACTCGAAGTTTCTTTCGCGGGTGTCAACGTGTCCTTTGTTGTCGTCTTTCCAGTAATCTTGAGTTCTATTCTCGGCCATATTGTCACCTCATTGGTTGATTGTTTCAGTTGATGTTTCGTTTTTCTTGATCAAAAAATACGGCATTCCGCCGAAAGGGCAATGAGAGTCAGTTGGCGGGTTGATGATAGGTAAAAACTACCACTCCATAAAAGTGGGCTTGTGATCAGAGTCAGGAAGCTTTAAAATTGTAACTGTTGCAACTGGATACGCAGATCATCTGTATTTTCCCGATTAGGAGTGTTTCTCCATCAAACTTGTCAGAATTTCAGAGCATGCGATAGAACCACAAAAAAAGACAAGGCCTGGACGGTGGCCTTGTCTCAAAAAGAGGAGCATGTGAAGAAGACATGACCTCCTGGTCCCACTGGGAGAGGGCACTTTGTACAACAATTCCTTGACCCATGATGCATTTTGGATAATTAATCAAAACGCTGTTTTTCTCAAATCAAAGCTCTGAATTTTGTTTTTAGCGACTCCATTGACTTTTATAAAAAATCGAATATGGTAACGCATAAGGCTGGTGGAAAAAAATAATCCCCCCATTCCTGGCAAACATGTAATAGGGGCGTGGTTATAAGGAATATCAGATTCAATTCTCAAAACTGCTCATGCCATCCTTAAGCATATAAACGGGATCATATCCTACGCTCTTCAAATAGCGAACCGCTAGGGGTGCTTGCTTACCCTTGTAATCAACCACAACCACTTTCTTGTCCTTGGCGATCTTTTTATAACGGCTGCTCAAATATTGCAGCGGAATCTTGTGGATGTATTTTTTGCGATGCTCGAATGTTAGGGATGCCATCTCATTGCTAAGATACCTGGTGTAGAAGCCCATTGAATACTGTTTGCGAATTCGAACATCCACAACACAGCAATTCTGAAAATTTTTCTTGAACGTGGCTGAATCAATGGTTTCAACTTCGAATGCAGTCAACGGATTGTTCTTTTGTACTTCGTAACCGGCAGACTTCCAAGCTTTCATTCCTCCAGAGAATGTATTGATATTGGTATACATACGGTTGGCTACCAGACCGGCAGCTTCAATATAGTACACTCATTGTTGGCTGAGGCAGTAGGTGACGATTAACGTATCCATATTTTTGGGCATTTTATCTGACCGCATAATAGAGTGAAGGGGGATGTTCACCGAACCTGAGATATGGCCCTCGTTGAATTCAATATCACTTAGGGGGTTAAGCAGGTACAGTTTCTGACCGGAATCCAGCATGCCTTTTAATTCTTCAGCAGACAGATCTCGATATTCACCCAAACATGTGTACGGTATTAAAATCATCGCAATTATCAGGCCGATGATCACTCGGCAAATCGCTGAAAAAACCTTCATTAATTCCCCCAATCGCCCATGTTTGCCAAAAACAAATGTAATAATTTTTACCTTATAGATTGACCTGTTAATCGACCGTTTCCAATATTTCTTGAGTGACAAACTGATATACGCTGTGCTCCCGTTCATGTAATTTTGCAATTTCATCATCGTCAAACTGGTATTCTGATAAATTCATTTCGGTTCCGGTGCATCGCCAGTGGTCAACCCTTGGTCGTATCTCACCCCGGTTTACGATGCCCGCCTGGATGCGTCAGTCGCCACGCAATGGTTTTTGGCCGGAGCGAAGGGCAAAACGGTCAGATTGTTCACCTTGGGTGGAAACATGGTGTAGAATGCCGAAACCCGCGTCGGCTGGACCGTGGACGGCATTGAGTTCAAGGCCCGCGTGACTGCCGCTGCAAAGGCTATGGATTATCGAGGACTGTATTCCAACTACGGATTGCGTCGAATGTTCCCACCGGGACGTTATCGCCGATCAGCCCCCCGCAGCGGATTTGCCCGGCTGCCTTGCCTTGCTTCTGGTCATTTTTTCGACGGGCGACCCGCCACCGCGCGCGGTTGGCGTGTTGCTTGACGCGATTTCTTCCGATTTGGTTGGTCACGTTGACCGGGGAGCGGCCGGCCGGATTTTAAAATCATGCTGTTGCGGGCAATGGTGGCGGTTCTGCGGGGGGACCGGTGAATTATGCGGAATAGCTCGCCACAAGCGAGACGGCCTTGGAAACGGGCGGTTTTTTATATTTTGATAGCCTCTTTATTGATAGCCGTCTTCTCCATATAATGCTGGTGTTCCTGATTCATCTCGGCCATCTGTATAATTCTATCGGCGGCCCCAGAAAGAATTTTTTGGTACTGTGCCAATTCTTTTTTCCGGCATTCCCCCCGTACGCGCGGGGGTTTCGTTTCCGGTGACGAAACCTTTTGTCAGTTTTGGCAGTGGTGGAATGGTGGGTGTGATACCCTTTAAGGTGCATCGGGCCGGCAGGGTAGCAATAGGGTAGCAACGTAAAAAGGAGTTACGGCTTAAATCTCCGCAACCCCTTGATTTCTTTGGTCGGGACAGCAGGATTTGAACCTGCGACCCCAGCGTCCCGAACGCTGTGCTCTACCAGACTGAGCCATGTCCCGATGCGTGGTCCTTTTATGCCAGGGCCTTTAAAATGTCAATAGGTTAAGCGTCGTTTCGACGCTCTTTTTTTATCCATCGAACGGATTGTTCAGAACGATGGTTTCATCTCTGCCCGGCCCCACCGAAACGATCTGGATGGGTACACCGGTAAGGGCTTCAATTCGGCTCAGGTATTGGCGTGCCAGTTCGGGAAGATCTTCGTATCGGCGGATGGCGCGAATGTTCTGTCGCCATCCGGGAAGCGTTTCGTAAACCGGTTTGCAGGCGGCCAGATGGTTGAGATTGGCCGGCACCTCATCGATCACCTCGCCGTTCAACGAATACGCCGTACAAATCTTCAGTTCATCGAGTTCGCCGAGCACGTCCAGTTTGGTAATCGCCAGGCCGGTCAGTCCGTTAAGCCGCACCGCGTTGTTCAGGATAACCGTGTCCAGCCAGCCGCATCGGCGCCGGCGGCCCGTGGTGGCACCGAACTCCGCACCGCTTTTTTGGATCTGGTCACCGATTTCGTCAAACAGTTCCGACGGAAACGGGCCTGCGCCAACGCGGGTAGTGTAAGCTTTGACAATGCCCAATACACCGTTGATGTCCTTGGGTCCGACACCGCCGCCCCCACAGGCATTGCCTGAAACGGTATTGGAGGAGGTCACAAAGGGATAAGTGCCGTGGTCGATATCCAGGTGGGTACCCTGAGCCCCTTCAAAAAGGATGCACTGTCCGGCTTTGCAGGCCTTCTGCAGGGCAACGGATACGTTGGTCACATAAGGTTTGAGGCGCTGAGCAAAGCCCATATATTGGCTCCGGATGGTTTCCTGATCAACCGTTTCGGTATTGAGGAATTTATCCAGATAGAAGTTTTTTTCGGGGACAATGGTTTTCAGACGCTCCTGGAATGACTCGGGATCGATCAGATCCACGAAACGAACTCCTCGGCGGGTGGCCTTGTCTTCGTAACAGGGGCCGATGCCGCGTCCGGTGGTACCGATTTTTTTGTCCCCTTTCATTTTCTCGCGCCCGTTGTCCACCAGTTTGTGATAGGGCATGATCACATGGGCACGATCACTGATCATCAAGTTGTCCGGCCCCACGGAAATTCCCTTGCCCGCCAGGTAGTCGATTTCGCCAAGCAGGACCTCGGGGTCAACAACCAGCCCGTTTCCGATGATACAGGTTTTCTTTTGCAGAATACCGGATGGAATCAAGTGGCTGATAAACTGCTCGCCGTCGACCACCATGGTGTGGCCGGCGTTGTTGCCTCCCTGGAACCGGACCACGACATCGGCATCGGCCGCCAGCAAATCTACTAGTTTTCCTTTTCCCTCATCGCCCCACTGCGTTCCTATGATTACGATATTTGCCACTTACCGCTCCTTCATCGATGGATTAAGGCTGGTAGAAAGAAATAATTCCACCAGCCTGCTTGTCTTTGTGCCCGTCTACCGCGTTACCGCCACAGGCACATATTCCCGATATGCACCGGTGGCGGCGCCTTGTAGACGACCACAAATCCGGCGCGATCTGGGGAAATTATTTCTTTCCGCCAGCCTAAACCGAACTCGGAAAAACAGACATCACCGGGGGAAAAATCAACTCTTGTGGCGACGGCTGCGAAAAAACGCCTGCATGATGGACCGGCACCGATCCGCACAAATGCCACCGATCACATCGACCTGATGGTTGTGCCGGCAATCCCGGCCCAGTTGATAAAGGCTTTCCACGGCACCCCATTTGGGATCGGGAGTACCGAACACAAGCTGTTTCACCCTGGCGTGAATAATGGCCCCCATGCACATGGCACAAGGTTCAATAGTAACATAGAGCGTGGTGCTTAACAAACGATAATTTCGCAGCCGCCGGGCAGCGCTTCGCAATGCATTCATCTCTGCGTGGGCCGAGGGGTCGCAGTCGCTGATCGTCCGGTTGTAACCCCGGGCGATCACTTGCCCGTCGGCATCTTTGATGACCGCACCGACCGGCACCTCGCCGATGTTTTCGGCAGCAATGGCCTGCTCAATGGCCAGCTGCATGTAATATTCGTGTGATGCTTCCATTGGTCGGCAATTAACGGCTTTTGGAGCATCGTTCAACAAATTTTTCAAGTGATGGGAAAAACACCCCTGCTTTATCTGTGACGCCTTCTTGACTTGACGACCCTTTTTTCCTACTTTCAACCGTTCCGAAAAAAACCAATTTTATCAAAGGAAAAACAAAATGAAATCACCTCAAAATAGGCCGTTGAATAAATGGCCGGGGTATTCCCTGTACCTGTTCATCCTGCTTCTTTTTGTTCCTCATATGAGTTTCGCCAAGGACGTACTTCGTTTCGGGGTATTGCCGGTTGTCGATACACTCCCGCTTCTGGTGGGGCAGGACATCGGAACCTTTTCGGATCAGGGCATCGATCTCGAGCTGGTCTCCTTCCAGAGCGCACTTGAACGCGACGCCGCCCTGCAGGCGGGAAAGCTCGACGGATATTTCGGCGATATCCTCAACACCCTGCTCCTGATTCAATCCGGGCAACCGGTAAAAATATTGACCACCGCCTTTCATACCCATCCGGATCATCGCATGTTCGGCATTGCCTCGGCGCCCGGTTCCGGGATTGAAAGCATGCAACAGCTCAAGGGAAAGGATGTGGCTATTTCACGCGCCACCATCATCGAATATGTACTCGACGTCCTGCTTCGGTCCCTTGCGCGCCCGAGCGATTATGTGACCAAACAGGAAATCAAAAAAATGCCCATCCGGTTGCAGTTGCTCCTTTCCAGTCAGATCTCCGCCGCCCTTCTCCCCGAACCCCTCTTGACCCTTGCCGAGTCCAAAGGGGCCCACGTCATCAAAGATGACCGGCGGCTGGACGTCTGCCTTACCGTTCTGGCCATGGATATGACCCACGCCTCGGCCGGGCCGGATCTTTTCGAACGCTTTTTGAAGGCCTATGGGGCCGCCGTTGCCAAGATCAACCAGAATCCCGAGGCGTTTAAGGAGACCGTGATTGAGCGTACCCGTTTTCCCATGCCGGTGAAAGATCTGTACCGGGTTCCGATGTTCCCGGAAACCGCCCCCCCGGCAGAAAAAGATATCATGGCCACACAGGACTGGCTCATGCAACACGGTCTGCTTAAGAAAAAAATCCCTTACGGGCAGGTGGTGTTTCAATAAAATGATACACGTCAAGGGCCTATGCAAAACGTTTGAGACAGACAGCGCGCCTGTCCTGGACAACCTCTCTTTTTCCCTGTCTGCCGGTGAGACCCTGTCCATCATCGGCCCGTCGGGCTGCGGCAAGACCACCCTGCTCTATATGCTGGCCGATCTGTTGCAGCCCACCTCCGGAAACATCGAGATCAAATCGACCAACAGCGATCAATCGAAATGCACGACAGCAATGATTCTTCAAAACTTCGGGCTGTTTCCCTGGAAAACCGTTTCGGAAAACGTCGCCCTGGCGCTGAAGATCCGCAAAACCCCCAGGGATGTGGTCTCCAGGGTTACCGCCAGCCTTCTGGAAGAGCTGGGAATCGGAGCATTGGCATCCCGGTATCCGGTCCAGATCAGTGGGGGACAGCAACAGCGGGTGGCCATTGCCAGAGCATTGGCCACCGATCCGGACATCCTTTTGATGGATGAACCGTTCTCCGCTCTGGACGCCCTGACCCGGGAACACCTCCAGAACACCCTGCTGGCCATGTGGCAAAAACGCCGCCTGACCTATGTCATCGTGACCCACAGTGTGGAAGAGGCCGTGTTTCTCGGACGAACCATCATGATTTTAAGCGATCGGCCCACGCGGATCCGCAAGGTGATTCCCAATGAAGGCTTCGGAGAGCAGGTCTTCCGCATGCAAGATCAATATTTCGAAAAAATTCGCTCGATCCGTCGGATCATGGAAGGATAAAATGAAGCGATGACCGTTTACCGTTATCTTTTTACCGGCGCCCTCTTGATCCTGGTCTGGAAAGTTCTCTCCCTGGCCCTGTCCTCCACCATGCTCCCGTCACCGGAAGCGGCCCTGATGGCTTTTGCCGAAGCAATCACAACGGTTGAATTCTGGCGTCATTTTCTTGTCAGCGGATACCGGGTCACCTGTGCCATGGCCCTTGCATGGATCCTGGCCTTTCCGGCGGGCCTGGTGCTTGGATTTCACCGCAAAACCGATACTCTGCTTTCCCCCTTTGTTTTCCTGACCTATCCCATCCCGAAAATCGTGTTTCTGCCGATCTTTCTGGTCATTTTCGGGCTGGGAGATTTTTCAAAAATCTTTATGATCGCCCTGATTATCGGTTACCAAATCCTGGTCACCACAAGGGACAGCGTCCTGGGCCTGGACCGGGAGTATATCGACTCCTTCAAATCCTTGGGCGGAACCGTCGTCCAAACGCTGCAGCACGTGGTTGTTCCCGCGGCGCTGCCCCAAGCCTTTACATCGCTTCGAATCGGGACCGGAACGGGCATCGCGGTCCTCTTTTTTGTCGAATCGGTTGCCACGGCCCAGGGCCTGGGATTCTTTATCATGGATTCCTGGGGTCGATTTGATAACAATCTGATGTTTGTCGGGATCATCGGTATGAGTCTTCTCGGAGTCTGTCTCTATGAAATCGTCAACTGCCTGGAAAGACACCTCTGTGCCTGGAAATTCCTCAAGACGGCAAGAATCGATGAAAGACCCGGCCATCACGGGTTGTAAAAAAGTCTAACAGACCGCGCGCCCTTCTCTCTCTGCTGAATGCGATCGAAAATGGCTGGAAAGCAGGTCGTTGTGCCGCACAACGCCCGCCAACTGTCTGGGGTTCTCTTTTTCCACAACCAATAAATAGACATCGTTGGGGTAATCCTTAAGGGCTTGCATGGCCGTTTCCAGGGTATCTTCAGGATTCAGCTTCAAATGCGTATCCGTGGCAATATCGTCGGCAACCACGAGATGGTGCAGGCATGGATCAAAAAGCGTGTTGGCGATGTCGGCATATTTGATCACCCCCACCAATTCCTGCCAGTCGTTCACCACCGGTAACCGATCATACCGGGAGTGACCCAGGGTTTTCAATACCTCTCGGAAAGACGCCCGGTTGGAGATAACCTCCACATTGCGACGCATGATATGGCGGACCCGGATCTCACCGCTATGCACGGGCCCGTCGGTGTGAGAAATACCAACGGCCCGGCCGAAGTGGCCCAGTACCTGGTGCAGCCCCTCGCCAAACCCTACCGGGCTGCGTTGGGCCAGGAGGTTAAAGACTGTTACCTCTCCGGCGTTGACCAGGGCAACGCGCGTTAGCAGCGGCCCCAAAACCTCAAAGACCACTACCGACGACAGGATAATGGTCTGAACGGATGCGCCCTGATCCGGCCACATTCTGGAGAGTTCCTCTGCCAGGCCGATCGCAAGACCGGCCTGGGCGAGCATGGCCGGTCCCAGCCAGGTCCGTATGATCGGGGAAACACCGGCCATCCGCGCGCCCAGCCGGCAGCCGAAATATTTGCCTCCCAGCCGCATGGCCACGTACCCCAGACCCACCAGCCCCATATGGCCCAGGGCGTCAAGATGCAGTGTCGCCCCGGCCATAATAAAAAAAAGCACATACAGGGGATAGTCGATGGCCGTCAGGTCCTTGAGCATCCGCTTTTCGTAAGGAGAGGCGTTTACAGCCACCATACCGGCCACCAGGGTTGCGAAAATAGCAGAGTTGTCAAGATAATCCGCCATCCCGGCAGTGACCGCTACTGCGGCCAGAACCAGCATCTGCCGCTCTACCGGCCTGGTGAACCGCTGGTCCATGATGGCTACGGCCATCCCCATGAACACGCCCAGGACCAGGGGCTCGGACAGTTGTGCGGCCAGGCTCGAAAAATTCGGCACCGGCGCCAACCCGTTTTCTTTCAACAGGATAAAAGCGATGATGGCCACCAGGTTGTTGATACCGATAAGCGGCAGGATCGTGTCGGAGAGCGGGCCTTCGGACTGATATTCGCGCATCACCATCTGGGTTGCTGCCGGTGCGGTGGTCACCGCCATGATGGCCAGGAAGCCTGCCGCCAGTGGAGAGATTCCGCAGGCAGCGGTACCCAAACCGACGAGCAGGCCGGTCATACCGATCTCCACAGCGCTGATGCGAAACCGTTTCATCCCCATCTGCCGGAGGGTGCCCAGGCTGAAACTGCCGCCGATGGTGAAAACGATCAGTCCGAGGATCACATCGTGCAGGAAAGCCAGTTGGTTCAGGTGGTCATGCGAAATCAGCGCGGGAAGCCCAATATCGCCCGGGGTGGGACCGGCAAGAACACCGACAAGCAGATAACCGGTTACCCGGGGCAGGCCGATGGCGGCGCTAAGCCGTCCGGCACCGAGGGCAAACAGATAGACGATACCGAGAGAAAAAAGCAGGGGCAACATGGTCGAGCGTATCCCGTCGTATCGAAAAAAAAGAGTTCAGGGCAAACGGCAGGCGTCGAGGTATTCGGAGTCGGCCGAAACATTGAAATCGGGCACATGGTCGATGATCTGCTGATGTTTTAAGAACCCGGCGGTCGCCGCCAGACTGGCACGAATGGCCTGATCCAGGCGCAGTTGGTAGTCGTGGCGGGCCATGGCCTTACGGGTGGTGTCCGCTTGCAGTCCGGTTTCGACAGCCATGAGCGCCACCGTCTCGTCCGGATGCTCGGCCGCATAGACGCCGGCACGACGCAGGGCCCGCAGGAATCGGATGAGAACATCGGCATCGGCGGAAAAGCGGTCCTGGTTGGCCAGGATCAGAATGGGGTAGAGGTTGCCCAGCCCGCCAAGGGTGATCAGTTCCCGGGCCCCCTTCTGTTCGGCAACCGAAGGGGTGGGCTCGCTGGCGGCAAAGGCGTCCAGGGAGCCGGCCATGAGGGCATCGCTCATGATCGGTGGCGTCAGATCCACGATCTGAACCATGGATTGGGAAAGCTTCGCCCTTTCCAGGGCGGCAAGCAGGCCGCCGTAAGTCGAGGTCCCTTTCTTGACGCCGATGCGCCGGCCGGTGAGGTCATCGAGCCGCGTGAAGCCCGAATCCCCGTGGATCATGATGCGGTGCCGGTGCTCGCCCGTGGCATGGCTGGCGACGATGGTAAAACGGGGACTGCGCGCAACCGTGATGACCGCAGTCGTATCGCCCATGGCACCGATATCGGCCGCACCGGAATAGAGCGCTTCGGCACAGGCCGGCCCGCTGCTGAAGCGCAGCGGCTTAACCGCAAGGCCCTCGCCTGCAAAAAAGCCCTTACTGACCGCCACAATGGGCATGACGCTGCCGATGCGATCCTGGAAGGCAAAACGCACCGATGCCGATTCACCGGCCCCAGCCGTACCGCCCGTTGCGGCAATACCGGTCAGCACGGCCATAAACCACAGGACAATCCCATTTCGAAACCCCATTTTCATTCGCGACTCCTTTTCGTTGAACCGGTCGCTGGCGCTCCGATATCCGTCTGGATGCAGCACGGCAGCGCTGCAAGCACCTCGCGCAACGCCGCTTTCGTCTTCAGAAAAGCGGCCCCGGATCGGTTCCGGGGCCGCGGCAGTATGACCTCGATCTGCCTGAACAAACTGTTTTCAGCGGGCCCCATGACGACGACACGGTCGGCCAGATAGGCGGCCTCCTCCACGCTGTGGGTCACATACAGGACCGTGCGGCGACGGGCGGTCCACACCCGCAGCAATTCATCCTGCAGGCGCTCGCGGGTATTGGCATCCAGGGCGCTGAAGGGCTCGTCCATCAGCAGGACCTTCGGTTCCAGGGCCAGCACGCGGGCGATGGCCACCCGCTGCCGCATGCCGCCGGACAGGGCATGCGGATACTTATCGGCATGTCCGTTAAGTCCCAGACGGTCCAGGTACCCACGGGCCCGCCGCCTCAGAAAGCGGCCTCTGAGCCCGTTCAGCGCCAGACCGAACTCGACATTCTTTGCGACCGAAAGCCAGGGGAAAAGCGTGGCATCCTGAAAGACCACTCCGCGCTCCGGCCCGGGCCCGGCGACCGCCCGCCCGTCGAACAGCACCCGTCCCCGGGATGGGAAAATGAACCCGGCGGCAAGATTCAGCAACGTCGTCTTTCCGCAACCGCTCGGCCCCAGTACACAGACGAACTCACCTTCCCGGACGTCCAGGTTGACGTCCGCCAGAACCGTTACCGGCGATGCGCCGTTGTGGAAATAATCCTGGCTGACATGTTCGAACCGAATCATCGCTATTCCGTGGCCAGGGTCCAGCGGGTGTGGGCCTGCTTCTCCAGGGGCCTGAGGATCCCCTGCTCGGCAAGCAGTCCGATGCCGCAAATCACGGCAATGCAGGCGAAGGAGGCCGGGTAATCCAGGGTCCAGCGTGCCTGGACAATCGAGTAGCCCAGTCCGGTGCCGGTGCCGACAACCATCTCGGCGGCCACCAGCACACGCCAACCGGTGCCCAGCCCGATACGCAGGCCGCTGATCAGAGACGGCAGGGCGGCCGGGATCAGCACCCGGAAAAACAGGGCGTTGTTCCCGGCGCCCATCATTCGGGCGGCACGAACCAGCTGGACGTCGATGTCCTTGATCCCACCGAGCACGTTGATGGCGATGGGAGCGGTCGCTGAGACGACGATCATGAAGACGGTCGCCGTTTCGCCGATACCGAAAAGCAGAATGGCGACCGGAACCCAGGCCAGCCCGGGAATCAGGAGCAAAAGCTGCGGGATCCCGGCGGTGGCCTTCTCGACCGCCCGGATGCGGCCGGCAACCAGACCGTAGCCGATTCCAAGGAACGCGGCGATCGTAAATCCGATGGCCCAGCGTCTGAGGCTGTTGCCAATATGAACATAGAGCGAATGACCGCAAAGCGAATCGCCGCCCGTAAGCCCTCCCAGCCGGAGAAACGTCTGCCAGGGGGTGGGGAAAGGGACACCCCGGATCCCCATCACCATCTGGGCGGCCACTTCCCAAATTCCGAGCACGATGAGCAGGGGCACGATGGAGCGGAGAATTTTTTTGGATACGGGCGGCACGCTTCCGATCCCTCTTGGTCGTTCATTCGGTTGGTGTCAGAGAATCAGGCACGTAGATGTTGTTTGAAAACTCTGGATTGGCTCTGATAACAAGACGAATAAGGCTTTAGAAGCGGAACATACATGGAGTATGCGAGTATTGTAAACCTTTTTCGGCGCCGGTGGCGGGGTTTGAGGGCTTTTTCGAACGGGAGGTGCCGTCGACCTTAGTGGTCCTATTCATAGAAAGGTCATCACCGGCTGCCGGCCTTGATTTCACCGGCCTTGGAAAGCGCCCATTTCGAAAGCATGGGACCGACGATTTCATGGATAATCGTTGCTCCGATAATTACATTCAGGATGACATCCGAAACGGTGTTAAACGCCGGATTCTGTTTGATTACCAGGGCCAGCCCGATAACAATGCCCCCCTGGGGAATCAGGCCGCCGGCCGTATATTTTTGCACTCTGTCAGAGGCATTGGCCAGTTTTCCCCCCATTGCCGTACCGCCAATTTTTCCGATCAAACGAAAAAAAACGAACATAAAAATCAGCAGATAGTTGGATGCCAGGACGGAGAAATTCAAATGCATGGTACTAATCGTAAAAAAAAGAATAAAAATCAGTTCTTCCGTGTATCGTTCCAGAATGCTGAAGATTTTTTCACTTTGCGGGTTATGATTGACCACAATGATTCCCATGGTCATCGTGGCCAGAAGTGCATCGGCACCGACTTTATCGATAATGCCATAACACAGTGCCAGCAGGCTGATAATCAGCGAAATCAGCACCCCTTCAGTTTCATTGCCAATCCATTTGCTCAGGACATTCAGCCCGCCCGCAAAGACGCATCCGCCGGCAATCGATCCTGCAATTTTCAAAAATGGCCAGGCAATGGAATAAGGTGAGAAATGGAGCTGCGAAGCAAAAATACCGGCAACCGAAACCGCCAGGCTGTAATTGATAATGCCGAGAATATCATCGAATGCAGCCACACCCATGATGGTTGCGGTAACATCGCCTTTTGCGTGAAACTCATGGGCCACCGCCAGTGTCGCCGACGGATCGGTCGGGGCCGCCAGCGATGCCAGCATCAACCCCATGGGAATGAAGTAGGTCAACAAACCGCGATCCGGACCGACCAGGACCACCGGCGCGAGCAGGATAAAAAAGACCGCCACGGATAAAAACGCAAACTCCGCCTCAAAAAGGGTGATGTACAGGATCGTTTTTCCCATGGACCGAATTTTTGAACGCTGCAGAGTGCCGCCGACGGAAAAGGTAATGAACGCCAGCGCAATCTGTGTCACCAGGTTGGTATGGTCAACAAAAGATGAGGGGATGAAATGGGTGAGTTCCGGGTTGAGAACCAGACCGGCAAGAATGTAACCGGTAACTTTGGGAAGACCGATCTGCCGGCATAATCCGCCGGCCACAAAACCGGTGAGCAGAATAATGCCGATGGTGAGAATAGGTTCCATGGTCTAAAGGCCTATCGGGAAAGCCGGATGGCCACATCGGCCGGCAGCGCCAGTCCGGCTGCGATTTCAATGGCCTTGATGATTCCGACCGGCACCGGACAAGCCGCATGGGGACAGTGCAGTTTGCCCATCTGCAGGGTCTGGGGAACGGATTGGCTAAATGAGATCTCGTCAAACGGATTGACCCGGGTCAGCCGCCGGGCCAGCCGTTGGATGGATTTGCAGTCACTCCGGATCGTCAGCACACAGCCCTGGCCATCCATTTTCGCATCCACCACAGTTTTAAAACCGCAGATCCCCGCCTCGATTTCAGCTGTTGCCATGATGGTTAGACCCGGGGAAACCGTTTCCGGTACTCGGCCGGACTCACGTGTGTGTACTTGGTAAAGATTTTGCGAAAGGAACTGCTGTCCTCATATCCGACCTGGCAGGTAATCTCCTCAAAAGAACGGCCCCCATCCGCCAAAAGCTGTTTGGCGGCCTTGATCCGCATGCACTGCTGGTAGGAAAGCGGTGTTTTACCGGTGGCGGCCTTGAACCGGCGCTCCAAGGTCCGACGGCTCATGTGGCTTTGTTCGGCCAGGTCGTCGTAATTGAAATTGTGGTTGAAATTCTCTTCGATATACTGCTGGAGCGAAATAATCTGGTCATCATGGTGATCCCTGCGACATTGAACGGCGGTATATGGCGGCCCGGACGACTCTCCCCTACTGGCGGCGATCACCTTGGCCGACTGCAGGGCCACCTCGTGGCCGCAGTATTTCTCTACCAGGTAAAGCGACATGTCGATACTGGCGTTGTAACCGCCTGAACTGTACAGATCGTTTTCATCCACAATCGGCCGGTCGGTCCTGACGGCAACCTTGGGATAACGTCTTCTGAATTCTTCGGCAAAGGCCCAGTGGGTCGTTGCCCTTTTTCCGTCCAGCAATCCGGTTTCGGCCAGCAGGAACGATCCGGTACAAATCGAAGCGATGTGCGAACCACGCTGGTAGTGGTCGCTGAGCCATTCGACAACACCCCCCTGACGGCAGCGGTTTTTCTCGACGTTGGCGATGGAGGACACCACAATCAAATCGGTTGCGGCCACATCACGGATGGATCCATCCGCCGCCATGCGGACACCGTTGGAGCATTTAAACGCCTCGCCATCGGGCGTGACCACCCGGACCTTGAAGTGAGGCGTGACCCGCTGCCCCTTGAAGCGATTCCACATCACTCCGGCTTGAGAAAAGACATCCATGGGGCCGATAATTGCCGAAGCCGAGGTGTGCTGCATGGCCAGTACGGTAACATTGATCATCTGCCGTCTCCACGATTGACGTGATTCACCTTGATAATTGTCATATATGCCACTTCAAATACAACGAATCAAGGGCTATTGTATGCGCATCATCAGGCATCAAGGGATCCCGCCCGGCAATCACGCCGCAAAATGAGTCACATCACGTCGAACGAGTCCAGCGGTCGATCATGATGAAGGTCGGCCCGACCGTCAGGCGAAAGGAGGCCCTTGAAATGACACAATCGAATACAAAAAAAACCTATAGCGGTTGCGTTCTATGCTATCACAGTTGTGGCATCGAGGTGGACGTTGCCGACGGCAAGGTCGTCAACGTCCAGGGCCAGCAGTCTCACCCGTTGAACAAAGGCTATCTGTGCCCCAAGGGGCGTGCCACCATCGATCATATCTACCACCCCAGCCGCCTGCGCCACCCCCTGAAAAAAGACGGTACCGGGTTCAAGCCAATCTCATGGGACCAGGCCCTGGATGAAATCGCCGCCAAGCTGAACGATATCAAGGCCAAATACGGACCCGAGGCCCTGGGTTTCTTCTGCGGATCGGTGGGGGTGGAGAACTTTGAGATGGTCGCCCTGACCCACCGCTTCCGCGCCGCCTATGGGTCGCCCAACTACTTTTCGGTGGAGAGCATCTGCTACCGCATGCGCATCCGCTGCCGGCAGATCACCTTCGGCAAATATCCGGTGGAAGAACTCAACTCCAGGCTCTACGTTCTCTGGGGGCACAATCCCAACGAGTCGGATTTTCCCCTGCGCCTGGCGATCACCAAGAACCTTCGCCGGGGCGCCAAGATCGTGGTCATCGACCCCAAACGGATCAAGCTGGCCGACAAGGCCGAAATGTATCTGAAGATCCGGCCCGGTACGGACGGCGCTCTGGCCCTGGCCATGATGCATGTGATCATCAACGAAAATCTCTACGACAAAGCGTTTATCGACCGCTGGACCATGGGATTCGATCAGTTGGTGCCCCATGTGCAGCCCTATACGCCCGAATGGGCCGAGAAAATCACCTGGATTCCGGCAGACGACATCCGCAAGCTGGCTCGTCTGTTCGCCACCACCCGGGGAGCCGCGATCTACCAGGGCACCTGCACCCAGGACCAGCAGGCCAACGGCACGCAGACCAACCGCGCCATCGCGATCCTGCAGACCATCGTCGGCGGAATCAACGTTCCCGGCGGGTGGGTGCTCAGTCCGCGCCTGTCCCTCAAGAACATTTTCCTGTCGACCGAAGGTGGCGGCCAGCCGCTGGGCACCGACAAGTATCCCCTGTTTTACGAATTGTGGGGTCGCACCAGCCCTTACGGCATTGTCTCCATGGTGCCGGAAAGCATCCCCGACAAACTCAAGGGATTCATTGTCCTGGGCGGCAACCCCGTGGTGACCATGCCCGACGCCAATGCGTTCAAAGCCGCCTTCAGGCGCCTGCCCCTACTGGTGGTCTACGAGCAGTTCATGACCGACACCACGGCCCTGGCCGATTACATCCTGCCGGCCACCAGCCACCTGGAGGGCTGGAGCATCGCCTACAACTACAATGTCTGCCACTGCCTGCCCTACCTGATAATCCGCGAGCAGGCCATCGAACCGGTGGGCGAGTGCCGCAGCGTGCTCGACATGTACAAAGGGCTCTGCGAGCGCATGAACATGCGGGAGGTCTTTCCCTGGCCGACGGAAAAGGAACTGGTCAAGGACCTGCTGCAGCCCTGTGAGCTGGATTTCGACTACCTGCATCACAAAAAACCGGAAGGCGATTTCTATCAGGAAAAGGCTTACGAGACCACCGACGACATGTGGCGCACGCCGTCAGGCAAAATCGAGATCTACAGCCAGGCCCTGGCCGATGTGGGCTTCGATCCGCTGCCGACCTACATCGAACCGCAAAAAAGCCCCCAGGGAAAACGCTGGAAGGAATTGGGCGAAACGTATCCCCTGATCCTCTCCACCGGCCAGCGGGACCTGTTTTACACCGCCAGCCAGATGCACCACATCGACGGCCTGCGCCGGCACCGTCCCTTTGCCGTGGCCGAAATCGCCCCCCAGACGGCCGCCCGCTACAACATCACCCATGGCCAGGAGGTGGTCATTGAAACCGACCGCGGTCAGGCGCGCATGCACGCCCGGGTGGACGACCGCATTGCCGAAGGCCTGGTCATGGTGCCCCACGGCTGGCACGGAGACGGGAATTGCAACCTGCTCACCGACTGCCGCGCCGAAAGCCGGGAACCCATCATGGGATATCCCACCTGGAAGTCGCAATTATGTACCCTCAGGCCCGTTGAACCGTCGGCTGCATCGTCCGGCCCCATACCGTGAGAAATATCCGCCGAAGGCATTGACACGACCGACCGGCAAATTTATAGATAGTGCCCATCCATAAAATGTTATCCGCCGCACCGTTAAACAGGCGCCGCACCATGAAAGCGAAAGAGATGGAAGCATCCGCCCGGGCCAATGCCAATGTCAGCGACGAAGTGTTGATCGCGCTCAGACGGCTGATCCGGGCCATTGATCTTCACTCCCGGTATCTGTCAAAGCACTTCGGGCTCACCGGGCCGCAGTTGATCATCCTGCGCGAACTGGCTCGGGAGGGGGAGATGTCGTCAGGCGAGATTGCCGCATCGGTCAGTCTGAGCCAGGCGACGGTCACCGGAATCACCGACCGGTTGGAGAAACGGGGTCTGGTCACCAAAACCAAAAGCGACATTGACAGACGCCGGGTGGTGATTCAGCCCACAACGGCCTGCCAGGCGTTGTTAGATCAGGCCCCTCCGCCCATTCAGGAATCGTTTCTCAACCAGTTCGACAAATTAAGAGACTGGGAACAATCGATGATTTTAAGTTCGCTGCAGCGATTGGTCCAGATGATCGATGCCAGGGACATCAAGGCCGAACCGGTACTGACCGCCGGACCCATCGGCAATATCAGCGAGAGCGGGGAATAGGTTTCTCAATGCCTTAAAACGGGTGGGCTTTCATCGGAAATCACCATTACCATTGCCGTTAGCACCATAATCGAATGCAAATCCGCCGTCGTCAAACAATTCCACACAGGCCACCACCGCCTGGGCATCGTAACGCGTGCCTTTCTGCTGGGTCAGGCGGTCAAGGGCCGCCTTGATCCCGTTGGCCGGCCGGTAGGGCCTAAACGAACTGTTGGCTTCGGTAACATCGGCCACAGCCAGGATTTTCGCCTCGGGCAGGATCCCATCGCCGGAAAGCCCCTGGGGATAGCCCGAGCCATCCAGCCGTTCGTGGTGCTGCAGCACCATCTGGGCCACGGGCCAGGGGAATGGAATTGCCTTAAGGATGTCGAAGCTGACCTGGGGATGGATCTTGAGCATTTCATGCTCGGCGTCCAGCAGCCGGCCGGCCCGGCTGAGAATGGAAACGGGAATGCGGATCTTGCCCACATCGTGAAGCAGGCCGGCAATCCGAATCCCCTCGATGGTCTCGGCGGCAAGCCCCATCCGCTCGGCAATGGCACAGGCCAGCTGCGACACACGCTGCTGGTGACCGGCGGTGTATGGGTCACGGATTTCCACCATCAGGGCCATGCTCTGAATGCTGGCATTCAACATATCCCGGATTTCGGCGGTTTTGCTGGCCACCTGCTGTTCCAGGATCTCGTTCTGGGAGGCCAGCCGAAGACGCATCTCCTCCATTGACAGATGCGTGCGAATCCTGGCTTTAACTTCCGCCGCGTGGAAGGGTTTGGTGATATAGTCCACCGCGCCCAGCTCGAACCCGGTGGTTTTGTTCACCGTTTCACTCATCGCAGTGATAAAGATGACCGGGATAGCGGCGGTCTGAGGATCGGCCTTCATGCGCCGGCACACCTCATAACCGTCCATTTCCGGCATCATGATGTCCAGCAGGACAAGATCGGGCCGATGTTTGGCCACATACGCCAGGGCGTTGGAACCATTTTTGGCAATCCCCAGACGATACTCGGATTTTAACGTGTTCACCAGCAGATCGATATTCGTCGCATTGTCATCAACAATCAGAACCAACGGTCGAGGCGCATTCATGGGTTTCCCTTAATCCGGTTGATCTTTTGCACAGTTTCCAGAGCCTGGTCGTAATCGTATCGACTGACCTGATCTTCGAGCGTTTTGAAAATGGATGCATCGATTTGGTTGCACCGGACCGCCTGTCGTTTGAGGGCGGTCATGGTTTTCATTACCTGTTCCGGGTCGGCCTGGTCAATAGCCGCCGTCAGTTGGGTCAGCAGCCCGTCCAGGGGAAGATCGTCTTTCTCCGCAGCCGGCAGCCCATTTTCTTCAGAGGACGGGGCGGTGGCCAGGGATTCAATGGATTGGAGCACCCGGCCCAGGGCGGCCGCCACGCTGGCAACCAATCCTTCCAGCCGTAAAGGATCGGGTTCCCCGTCCGTTTCGTCACGGCAGACCGATTCCAGGGCAAAGGCGGCCTGGCTCAATTCGGTGGCACCGATGTTCGCGGCGCTGCCCTTGATGCTATGGGCCAGCTGCCGCATGCCCGGCATATCAACATCGGCCAGCGCCGCACGCAGTTGATGGGCGGTCTCGCGGTTGTCGGCAAGAAAACCGGTCAGGATACGCGCCAATGTTTCGCGATCGATGCTGAGCGTGTCCAGGGCGGACCGGATATCGAGTCCCGGCAGCCAGTCCGGAAGCGACGGGGGCGCTTCGGGAGACGGAGCCGGAGTGTCCGCTGGGCGCTCATCATCACCATCCCCCTGCCCGGCGGCCAGGGATTCCGCTTCTTCGGCGTCCGTCCAACCGTCCGCCCCCTTGCGGGAACGAAGCAGCCGCCAGAGTGTATGGAACAGACGGTCCTGATTGACCGGCTTGGCGATGTAACCGTCCATGCCCGCCTCCAGACATTTCTCCTCGTCCCCCTTCATGGCATGGGCAGTCATGGCAACAATGGGCAGGTCCGCTCCCCGGGGAAGCAGCCGGATCTGCCGAGTGGCTTCGTACCCGTTCATGCGGGGCATCTGAATATCCATCAGCACGGCATCGAAGGATTGGCGGCGAACCGCGTCGATGGCCGCTTCACCATTGCCCACGATGGTCACCACAATACCGGCCCCTTCCAGGATCGCCCTGGCCACCTGCTGGTTGGTGGGATTGTCTTCGGCTACCAGCAGATGCAGGCCTTTCAAGGGCGCACGGTAAATTGACGCGCGGGTCGTGAAATGCTTTTTGGGTCTCAGCTCCTTGGGCCCCTGTTTGCCAAAACCGTCCATGATGGCATCAAAAAGGGTCGACGGATAAATCGGTTTGATCAAAAATCCGTTGATGCCGGCTTTCTCCGCCTCGATGCGCTGGGCTTCCTTGCCGAAAGCCGTCATCATGATAATGGGAACGCTCAGTTTGAGTTCACCCCGAATTTTTCTGGAAGCTTGGATACCGTCCATTTCAGGCATGCGCCAGTCCATCATGATCAGATCGATGGGATTGTTGCGCATCATGTTGTCTTTCAGGCGATTCACGGCATCACCGCCGGAAGCCAGGGTTTCGACCCTGAACCCCAGCGACTCCAGCATTTTGCGCATGATCGTGCGACTATCGGCCAAATCATCGACCACAAGGATGTTGAGGCCCTGAATATCGGGCGGCACCATCAGGGCGAACTCGCTCCGGGTCGGCGGCTGACGCAGCCGCACCGTGAAAAAGAAGGTGCTGCCCTCCCCTATCCGGCTCTCCACCCCGATTTCTCCGTTCATGAGGGTGACCAGCTGTTTGCAGATACTCAGCCCCAGGCCGGTCCCCTCGTATTTGCGTGTCGAGGAGGTATCGGCCTGGCTGAACGGTTCGAAAAGCAGCGGGAGGTATTCCGGTGCGATCCCGGTACCAGTGTCTTTTACGGAAAAGGCCAGCGTCACTGTTTTCCCGCCTGCCCCTTCAGGGGCCTTGACCGACAGCAGAATCGCACCGCCCGAATCGGTGAATTTGATGGCGTTGCTGACCAGATTGGTCAGGATCTGCTGCAACCGCAGAGGATCACCGATGATCTCTTTGGGGGTACCGGGGTCGATGTCCAGGAGCAGTTCGATTCCCTTTTCGGCAGCCCGGTTGACAAACAACTCCATCACCCGGTCAAAGACGGTACTGATCCGGAAGGTTCGCTCCTTGAGATCGAACTTGCCGGCCTCGATCTTGGAAAAATCCAGGATATCGTTGATGATCCCCAACAACGAATAGGCCGAACTCTGGATGATATTGAGGTACTGCTCGATTTTCGGGGAAACCTCTTCACCCAAGGCCAGATCGGTTGCGGCAATCACTCCATTCATGGGTGTGCGAATTTCATGGCTCATATTGGCTAGAAATTCACTTTTGGCCTGGGTGGCGGTTTCGGCCATTTCTTTGGCCTTCTCCAATTCCCGGTCGCGCTTCCGGCGCAGGTCCATTTCCACCTGCAAACGGACGTTAGAAAATCTGATCTTGCGGTTGAGCTTGAGGATCACGACGCTGAAAGCGAACAGGATGCTGAATGCCGCGCAGCCGAAAAAGAGCCAGTACCCATAACTTTTAAGCACGTCCGCAAAAGAAACTTTCCCCAAGTTTTTATAAGGTCCCACCTTCAGGATTTTGAGGCAGTCGTGAACTGGCTGATAATTCAGGGGAATGGTCCATCCCGCGCCGCCGGCAGCCACGGCTGCCGGAGAATCCGGCGGCATTTCAAGAAGGGCCACGGCCACTTTTTCAGCCAATGCGTCGGGCGTATGCCTAACCTTGGCCATGGGCCAGGCCGGATACTCCCGGGTGGTCCCCAGATAAGGGATGGGCCCGATCTCGCCGTGCATCCGCGGAAACACATAAAAGTCATCCAGATCGATTTTTCCCTCGGCGCTGAGGTCCTCAAGGGTATTGGTTCGCACCGTGCCCGCATCGACCCGGCGATCGCGCACCGCGTAAACGACCTGATCGTGGGTTTCATCAAACTGCAGGGGCTTGAAATCGCGGAAGGGATCAATCCCGTTTTCCTTGAACTCCCGCCAGGCCATCAGCCACCCGCCCAAGGAGGATTCCGACACCGCCATGAAGGATTTGCCGACAAGGTCCTTCAGGTTGCGGATGTCGGTACGCTCCCGGCGGCAAAAAATGACACCGCCATAGCGGGTATAGACGCCGCTGGCCCGCCGTTCCTTCAACGTAACGATGCGATTGGCACGATACCAGTATTCCAGCCCCACATAGAATGTCGAATTGGCAAGGATAAAATCGACGTCACCGTTCTGCACGGCCGCGTAAATCTGGTTATGGGTCAGCGGAATCATGGCAAAGGTCTGTCCGGGAATCCGGGAAGTGAGATATTCCGCCGTCGGCGCCCAACTGGCCAGACACTGCTCAGGCCCCCGGATGGCAAGAACGCCAATATTAAGGAGTTCTGTAGCGGCCAGCGAACTGCCCGTCGGCAGGCCGCTGAAAATCAGGATGACAAGAAAAATGAAGGCGATCAAACGCCTTGTGCCAATCTTCCGTTGGATTCGCTTCATTGGACCGACGCTCCGGTTTACGTCTTTTGCCAGTCGAACACGGATCGCAAAACGGGGCCATCGGTACGGCAGAACGGCAAGTCTCATTTTCGACGATCCTTAACCCGCGATGCGCTCACAAAAGTTACATCTTCAATACCGCATGCTTGATACCATTCTTACCATTGTGCTTGATCTGGTACATCAACTGATCGGCGGCCCGGACGGTTTCATCCACACTCTCAGGAACGGAATGATAGGTCGCCAGCCCCATGCTAAAGGTCACCGTCCATCCTTTTCCCCGCATATTGTTCAGAAGCTGTGTCTGTAATTTTCGCGCAACCAGGGAAGCGGAACGTTCATCGGTCCTGACCAGAAGGATAACGAATTCATCGCCGCCGAACCGGGCAACAATATCGATGGCGCGGACATGGTTCTTGATGGTTTCGACCACCGTCGACAGCAGCCGGTCGCCAACGTGATGGCCAAAAGTATCGTTGACCTGCTTGAAATCGTCAATGTCAATGACCATCACCGAAAACGGATGGCCGTAACGGCGTGAGCGATCGATTTCCGTCCGCGCCAGGTTGAAAAACGCCCGACGGTTGGCCGCTCCGGTCAACGGATCAAGGGTGGCCAGTTCCTGCTGGTTCTCCAGGATCTGCTTGTTTCTGGCGATGATAAAAACGATAAACAGGAACACGGTCAGACGAAAGGTCTCATTGACGATGGGAATATAAGACTGTGAAAACTGATCGGACATGCAAATATCGGCCAGCAACCAGGAAAATGCACTCACCGCAGAGATCAGTACGCCCCATTGCCGGCCTGCCATCCAGCTGGTGATAACGATCGGGACCAGATAAAGAAACGAAAAGGCAAACTCAGGACCCGTCAGAAAACGCAGCCAACCGATCAGCAGCACCAACGCAAATGACAGAATCAACAGCAAGGGTTTTTTATAGCGCTTGAGCCGATCAAATTGCTCTTGCATCGACACTCCTAAAAGGCTGTTTGAAACGTTCCGCCTAAGCCCCCGCTACCGGTGTTGAATAGTGTCTCAAAGGGAGATGGGCAGCACCTCACAATCGGCCGCTTCGATTGATAATAGCATATGTTTCATTTTTTCGGTATCACCGGTCGTGTAGAAAATGGATCGTCCGGCGGGTTCACCGGTGGCATGCCTGAGCTTCCGCTCCCCCAAAACAACAGATGTCCGCTGAGCAACGGCTGGCGCAGGGTTGACGACAGTAACCCCATCACCGACGATCTTCCGGATCGATGCCTGCAGAAATGGATAATGGGTACATCCCAGAACGAGATGGTCGATGTTCTCAGCAAGCATGGGCTGGATATACCGGTTGAGCAGCTGCATGGTCGAATCACTATCGAAATCCAGTGATTCGACCTTTTCGACCAAGCCGTTGGCGGCTTTTTCAATCACCTGGACGTTTGCCGCATATTTCGATCGGGTATCGGAAAAGGGTTTGCCTTTCAACGTCCGTTCGGTTGCCAGGACACCGACCACCCCGGTTCGTGTATGGATGGATGCGGGTTTGATGGCCGGTTCCATGCCGACGAACGGAACCGGATAATTTTTTCTCAGAACGTCAATGGAGGCCGCGGTGATGGCATTGCAGGCCACAACGACGATTTTGCATTCCTTTTCAACCAAAAAATCGACGATGCGGGTGACGCGACGCAATATATCGTCGACCGTCCTGGAGCCGTAAGGACAGTATCCGCTATCGCCAAAGTAAAGATAGCTTTCCTCCGGCAGGTGCCGAACCAACGTCTGCCAGACCGAAAGCCCTCCCAAACCCGAATCGACCACGCCAATCGGTCGCACAATCATTTTGCCCAATTTCTTTCTTTTAAGAAGCCGCCTCCGGCCGGCAGGCAGGCATCGCCGCCAGGCCGGGGGTATCGCCACGCCTCACCACACCAACACCAATCTCCTTACGAAAGCAAGCGGATTTTTCAATCTTCAGACGGTGGCGTCATCTCCCGGCGGCAGGTTCCGGACTTCATCAACAAGGGGGTGGATTATTGCACAAATGTATGATAGGGTTATTTTGCTGTAATCGGAATAATCCATTCGGTGGCTCCCTTCAGGGTCGTTTTTTTCTAAGTCCGGGAAGCAATTTTCTATTCTCCCATTGCCGAATGCCCTCAAGCTGGATCAGCTTGGCACATCCTGGTAAGCAGGACTGTTTGTGGTGGCGTGTGCGGACCACCGGAACATGATCCTGTACGGCACAACCGAATATAACGAATCTCCCTCTCCGGCGAGGTCCTGTTTTAGCCGGCAGGAATCGCCGGGCAACAGAAAGGGGAATTGTCATGAGTATCGAATTTGTAAAAGACCACCGCATCAATGGTCGTTATATCAGCCAGTACCATAACGACAAAACCAGCCGTAAAATGGTGTTTATCGACGGAGTCGAGGTTGAAAAATCATTCGTGCAGGCGTGCTCGGATTGCAAACAGAAAGATGGGAAAACGCATGAAAAAAACATCTGAAACAGAGGCATCAAAAAAAGCGGAATTAATACGAGCCAAAGTCGCCCGTTTTGATAAGGGCTTCAGACGGCAATATCCGCTGCTGGTCGATTATATCGACGGGCACAAACCGGTTGAAGCGTGTGCGGCGAACTACTATCGGGAAAAAATCCGCTCGCACCTTCAACTGATCGAACAGTTGAACGGTGAGGTGGCAAAGCTGGAATCCTGTACACCGGGCCCCGAAAAATTCCCCTCCGCCATGTGACGGCGGCATAATCCGTCACATCCGCCACTCCCTGTCGGCGGATACCGCAACGGGGGATCAGCCCCCCTTTTCATCCGCCACCTTCACATAACTCCTGCACGCCGGATAATTCCGGCAGCGGTAGCGGGTAAACCCCGCCTGGCGCCGATACACATGCATGGGTTCGCCGCAGAGCGGGCATACCGGCCGGTCCGGCCGCTCGCGGCGGGCGCCGTCGATCGTATATTGCCGCTGGCACAACAGGCATATCCGACGCGCCTTGCCGTTTGCGGTTTTTCCGTAGCGGTAGTAGGCATCGGCCCCGCAAGCCGGGCATCGGCTGGGTTGATCCGCGTCTCCGGCATCATCGATGGATCTGGAAACAGCCATTCTCCCCCCCCCTCTTTTCAGATGGTCTGAAAAATTCCGGTTTTTGGATGGCTTTGTTTCCTACCTGTCGACTATTAGGGGTTTGTTTGGAGGAGTGTTTTCGTTGGGAACGGGGAATCGATTCGGTTTACCGGATCCACGCCGTCATATTCGCCCAGAGCACCTTGGCCATGAAATCCTTGGGGATCTCCAGGGTGGAATCGGCCGGTGGCGCCATGCGGAAACGGATTTCCCGTGAGGGAGGGGATCTGAGCCCGTCGGGATACTCCGCCTGGATGGTGGCCACATAAGCGGTTTCGGGGGTGGGAAAATCGCCGGCAGCCACAAGGAGGGGATGGGCCGCTGTACAAACGGTCTTAATTTCCGCAGAATCGGCGGCATGGTAGCGAATCCGATATTGCGTACCGGGCACACCCGCGGATTCCCAATGGAAAACCACGCCGTTTCCGGAAGGCATGGCCAGAAAACCGGCCGGTGGCAGCAGCGTGTCGTCACGGGGCGACAGATGGGCCGGGGCAAGCTTTCCGATGATGACCGGCCGGCGCGCAAAGGCGATCAAATCCCGCTTCAACGGATCGGGCAGACTGTCCCCGTTAAAAAAAGCGACCATCAGGTCGAAACGGTCGCGGTACCCGTTGTAGGTGGGACCGGAACTGTGCAACTGGGGAGCCGAGAGCCGCACCGCTTCGTAGCCCAGGCGGTTTCCACGGGTTGGCGGCAAAATCTGGCGGCCATAATAAGTACCGAAGGGATTGGCCCGGATACGGAATTCATCGGTTTCGGGCAGATACGCCATGGTAAACGGACAGAAGGCGAAGTTGGCATTCACCGCGGTGTTCATGGCCACGGCCATTCCGCGGCCACCGGTCGTTACCCCGGCATATTCCGCGGTGATGTGGTTGTTGATGTCGGCCACGTTCCGGTTTTCAGGGGCGTGGCGGTAATAATCCACGGCATAGGCGTCCTCCTGGCCCAGGAAGTTGCGCTTGTGGATGAAAAAGGGGTGGGCGTTGCTGGCCCGTGCCGAAAATCGCAGTTCCACCGGTGCCACCGCCTCCCAGCCGGCGTCGATTTTTCGGGCCATTATCGGCCGGTCCGCCTGGGTCAGCGTATCCCGAAACGTATCTGGATAACGCACCGTTCCCTCGATGAACAGATACGGCACTCCCGCCATAAGCCGCAACCGGTAGTCAACCCACCCCGGCGCCCGGGTTCTCCCGTCGGGCCCGTCCCAGCCGCCATGGATACGCAGGCTGGCCACACCGGAAGCACCGCTCTTCTCGACCTCGACCGACAGTTTTGCAGGACTCAGCCGCCGGCCCTGGTAGACGACGACCGGAACCAGGCTGCCGGCATCCAGTTGTACCCTGCCGTTGTGGGTCACCCGGGTGACATGACCGGTTTTATCCAGTTCCACGCGGATGAATTCGTTTTCGAGTCTGCGCGGCGTGGCCGACACCGTCCGCGCAGTCCCGGCAGGCAACGGAGCATCATCGCGAAACAGAAAGTAGACCCCATCGGGCATGGTCTCTTCTCCGGCCACCCGTACGGTAAGGGTGGCCGTCCGTCCGTCTGCGGATGGGTCGCTTTTCTCAAGGGTGGCGGCAATGAGGCTTCCATGGGTGTCGGCAATGCTGTAGTGCCTGCCGCCCGAATCCGCCGCCGGCAGGCGGAAGGTGAGATGGCGGTCGCCGCCGTCAGCCGGTTCAATGGCAACGAAGGTATCCACCAGACGTCCACCGCTTGCCGGCAGGACCGTCGGCACAACGCCATCGGTCAGTTCACGGACACGATCGGTGACACGGCGGTCGATCTGGTCACTGTACCAGTCCAGGCGGTCGAGCAAGGCGGCCATGGCCGTTTCCCGTTGCCGGCTGAGAAAGGGGCTGGCCAGCCCGAAATTGGTCGTCGAGAGCGCCCGCAGGCGGGTTTCGAAGGACCCGCGCAGCAAGTCGTTGAGGCTGGCGGTGACAGGCTTGGCATCGCCAATGGCAAACACCCTGCGGGCGGTCCGGTGGGACCGGCGGTTGCGCACAATGCGGGTCCAGTAATCCGATGCATAGGCTTTCTCGGCCCAGGAGTGGTAACCGTTGAAACTGCCGTCGGCCGTGTCCTGGCTGAACCGCACGGTACCGGCCGGGGGATGGGTGGCCAGGTAATCGGTAACGTTGCTGAAGGTGACAAAATCGAGATCAGCCACCGAATCGATCAGCTGTGCCAGTCCACCGGTATTGGGCAGCCATTTCAGGTACCAGGGCAGGTCCGTGCCCGACCAGAATTCGGCGTCGGCATCGAAATTGATGAAGATCAGCACATCCCGGTCGATCTTGCCGTCGTCCTGCAGACGGTGCAGCCGCTCCGCCCATTCCCTGAGGCTGACATTCTCCACCAGGTCACCGGCGTGATAGGTGGGCAGGACATCGATCGCTTCGCCGCTGCGCGGGTTACGGTAAGTGACCGGGTTATGGGCCTCCGTCGGGGAGAGCTCCCGGGAAAAGGCTCTAAAGGCATCAAATGGCGTGGCACTGTAGTAAAGGGAGACGCAATCGATACCCAGCGCCTTGTAGCGCGAAAAATTGCCCGGCGTGGTCATCATCTCCTGGGGACGCACCACCGGCGCCACCCGGCCGAAAAGATCACGCACCCCGCTGCCCTTGTCGTTGCTGATGGCCCGCGCCATGGAGGTCATGAACTCGACGTCGGTCATGGCCGACATGAGGCCGTTGTTGTAGGACATCAGCATCACATCGTCGTTGTTTTGTGCCACCCGGCGCTGCACATCGCGAATAATGTCCGGGGCGTGGGCCGGCAGGATTTCCTCCAGGGAAAAAAGGCTGTCAAAATCCCAGACC
Source organism: Desulfosarcina ovata subsp. ovata (assembly GCF_009689005.1). Classification (NCBI taxonomy): domain Bacteria; kingdom Pseudomonadati; phylum Thermodesulfobacteriota; class Desulfobacteria; order Desulfobacterales; family Desulfosarcinaceae; genus Desulfosarcina; species Desulfosarcina ovata. Next base: position 2,043,847 of record NZ_AP021879.1, read on the forward strand.
GCCCGCACCGGGACACCATCGCGGTTGAAGCGGTCCAGCGTGCCCAAAATGTGCCGGATCACACGGATATCCTGTCCGAATCCGTTTTCATCGTTGGTATCGCCCCTAAAAGAGTGGTACAGGTTGGCGTGGAAACCGAAGGCGATGTGAACCTGGTGGGGCGTTTTGGCCGCCGGTGATGAGGCATCAAAGGCCTGGGGCAGCCAGAACCCTCCGATCCCGATGATCACGAGAAAAAGAAAAATCGGCTTTTTTAGGGAATGTCGCAATGTGGCCATGGTATCGGTTCACCGTCTTCATATCGTTGGCGTTTTACCGGGTGCCCGTCAAAACATGGGCAAACCGGTTTGTCTCCAAAGGCAACGATCTAACGATTTTCTAATCGTTCGCTAACGCCAAGCTAACAATTTCTCCTTTACCGATCAACGTGAAAGCGGCTGTTTTGTAGGGAAGTAATGAAAGTCATCGGAGAAGCAAGATGAGCCCGCCCCCGCACTATTGTATGATTGCCAATCCCGCGTCCGGCAAGCTTTCCGCAAACCGGCGCTACGCGCGGCTGCAACAGGTGTCCCGGATGATGAAGGCAACGGTTCGGGGACTGGATACGGGCAGTGCCCGGGAACTGGCCCAATGCGCCCGGGAAGCCGCACAGAAATGCGATGTGCTGGTGGTGGCCGGCGGAGACGGTACATTTTCCCTGATGCTCAACGCCGTCGACCTGGCCACCACGACGCTGGCCTTTCTGCCGTTTGGCACCGGCAACGCCCTGACCCACGCCCTGGGGTATGGGAAAAACCTTCTGCAGATCGCGGCCGGCATCATAGGCGGACGGGATCACCGCCTGGACCTGATCGACTGCGGCACCGGGTGTGATGTCCGCCAAAAGGCGTTCATGACATCCCTGGGTATCGACGGTGCGGCCATCCGGCGCTACGAGCAGTTCCGTGCTCGGGGATATCGGGGGTTGAAGGCGCACATGGCAGCCGGTGTGACGGCATATTTCAGGGATTATCGCCCCACCGGCGGGCAGCTGACCATCGACGGACGGCATAAGCGTATCGACCACCTGCTCAGCCTGATGGTGGTCAAACAGCCCTATTTCGGCATGGGGCTCAAGGCGGTACCCCGGGCACGCTGGGATGATGGCCGCCTGCACATCCAGGCCATCGACTCGGGCCTGGCCGGGGCGTTGGCGGGACTGATCACCGGATTCAGCATCGGCAACCGGGTAGGCCGATATCGCTGCGGGCACTCATTTTATCTGAGACTGGACACCCCCTTGACCCTGCAGGTCGACGGGGAGGTCGGCTGGACCAGCGACCGGTTCGATTTCAGAGTCCTGCCAGGGGTGCTTAAATTACGATATTGATCGCTTTACTTTACAACGACTGCATCTGCGTATTGACCACGGCAGGCTCACCGGACGCATCCTTGAACGCAAAGCCGGTCTCCGCCACCAGCCACAGGCAGGCCTCGACCACATCGGGGTCATAAAGGCGGCCACTGTTTTCGGTCAACTCGCTCATGGCTTTTTTAATGCCCAGGGATGGACGATAGGGGCGGTGGGAGCCGATGGTCTCGAACACATCGGCCACAGCCAGGATCCTGGCCTCCAAAAGAATCTGTTCGCCCGACAAACCGTTGGGATAGCCGGAACCATCGATCCGTTCATGGTGCTGCAGAACGATTTCCGCCAATGTCCAGGGGAAATCAATTTTACTGAGGATCTCGTAACCGGATTGCACATGGGTTTTAATCATGGCGTACTCGGGCTCGCTGAGCCGGCCCGGCTTGCAAAGAATCTCACCGGGAATGGTAATTTTCCCCAAGTCGTGAATCACTGAGGCCATCTTCAAGCCATAGATGCGATCCTCGGAGAGCCCCATTTTGCGGCCCATGGCGCTGGCCAAATCGGCCACCCGGTTCTGATGTCCGGCCGTATAGGGATCGCGCATCTCCACGGTCAGCGAAATGGCTTGCACAAAGCCTTCCATGGCGTTGCGGAAACGGACGACATTGTTCCTGAGTTCTTTGGCAGTGGCCTTGAGTTGGCCGCGGACCTTGCGTTCATTGAGCACCCGCTTGAGCCGGGCCACGATCTCCGCCAATCGGATGGGCTTCTCGATGAAATCGCTGGCCCCGTCGGCGATGATCTCCTCATAGGCAAAGTTGTTAACCAGACCGGTAATGATGATCACATCGGCCTCATAATGTTCCTTGATCTGGCGGCACAGTTCCAGGCCGGTCATGCCCACCATCTGGATATCGGAAATAACCACCTCGACAGGTTCGGCCTCAAGCAGTTTCAGGGCGGATTCGCCACTGTCTGCGGTGAGACACGCGCACCCGGCATGGGTGATGCCGTAGTAAAGGATATCCCGGATATCGTCATCGTCATCCACCACCATGACCAGGGGAACGACGGATTCAGCATCTGTTGCAGGTCCCATAAGTGACCTCCTGAGAATCTGATTCGGATAATTTTTTAAGCCCCGCAGTGGCATCCACAGGAAAGCACCGGCACACTTACAAATGCCATGGCCGCTTGAAATGAAACGCTTTGAAAATGTGAGGCGGCATATAAAACCGTCAGATTCAGGATTTTAAGATAAGGAACATCACATAGATCGCATAACATCCAAACAGGATCAGACCTTTTCTGCGGGTAATTGTCAAGTCCCGTCTCATCAGTATCCAGGGCAGCGCGCTGATAGCCATCATCACCAGGTAATCGATCACCAGGCCGCTGTGAACAAACCCGCCGGGAATCGAAATCGGTCGGATCATGGCCGAGGCGCCGACGACGCTGAGCAGGTTGAAGACATTGCTGCCCACCAGATTGCCCAGGGAGATGTCCATCTCCTTTTTCATGGCCGCCACCACCGATGTGGCCAGCTCCGGAACCGAGGTCCCGAAAGCCACCACGGTCAGACCAACAAATTTCTCATTAACACCCAGGGCGGTCATCATGCCCACCGCCGCATCCACCAAAAGATCCGCCCCCACAACGACGGCAGCGATGCCACCGGCCGCCATCAGGTACTGGACCCACCGCTTCCGCACCTGGCCATGGGCCACAAGGTCCGGGGCAGCCGGATCGGTCACGCCGGCACCGGTTCGATCAATTCGTAAGCCCACTTTGTAGTTGAACACGGTGTAGGCAATGATCCCACCCAAAAGAAGCATTCCTTCAAACCGACCGATCATCGAATTCAACGAAAGCAGCATCAGAAAAGCGGAAACGCCCAGCATCAGCGGGATATCCCGGGTGATTACAATACGGCTGGTGGTGACGGGTTGAAATACCGCTGTCAGCCCCAATACCAGGGCAATGTTACAGATGTTGCTGCCCACCACATTGCCCAGGGCGATCATGCTCTTGCCCTTGAAGGCGGAAACCATGCTGACCACCAGTTCGGGGGCCGAAGTACCGAAAGCCACCACGGTAAGTCCGATCACCATGGGGGCCAGCCCCAGGCTGCGGGCCAGCAAGGAAGCCCCCTGGACCAGCCAACCGGCACCATAGTAAAGCAGCAACAAGCCGGCCAGGAACGGAATCAAATGGGTAAACGTCAAGAAACGGCCTTTCTGGGGTTATCTGTCTTTCTCACCCCTTGATTGGCGCAGGTTTGCGCCTGCGTTTGGATGATAATACTTTGAATTACCAGAATTATCAACTGGACTGTCGATGGTGGGCACTTTGGCAATCGTTGCATGCATCATATTCATGTTTGCATAATGGCAAATCCGGATGGTTGTGACGGTGTTTGTGTGGCCGACGATCGAGGAAACTGCTTTCAGATTGTCCAAATACCGGGTCAAACCGGAATACGAACTCGTTGAAATTATCGTAGCCAGTCCACGCGTCGGTTTGTACTTCCGCGCCCATTTGTACTATAAGATTCCAGGTCAGGTCCGAGAGCTTTATTACGCGGAAGTACTTCTACAATTTCGATAACGAGTGTCTTGTAAATATTAGGATAACACCTCTCATTTTGCTCGCAATATTTTAATATATAAACCGTTTGAAAAGACTTTCAGTGACAAACAAAATGAGATATAACCAATTTAAACTCATTCAAAAATGAGATATTGGGGTGCGCATCAGCCAGAGTTTGGCTGTCATTGATCAGCAGGTGTCAAGTTATTTTACAAGTTGTAAAACAAAACCTTGCCACTCTCTTTTTAGCAAGCCCACTGAATTTCTTGAGGTATTTTGTACCTCGCATGTTTAATAAATGATAACTCATAGTTATTGGTAGTTGCCATTAATGGCATGAATGGTGCTTTATAAGGTAGGGCGATAAAAACTGGATTTCTACAAAAGGGATGAGCTCTTGCTGGACGGATCAAGATCACGGTTTTCACTCATGCTGGGATTGCTTTTCACCGCCTGCATTCTCACCTACGTCTTCAAGAATTTTCTTGAAACTGGAGTTCTTTATACGCACTTTTTCTATGTTCCCATCATTATGGCGTGCATTTGGTGGAAAAAGCGGGGCTTGATCGTCACCGTAATTTTAGGTCTGCTCCTGATGCTCAGCCAGCATCTGTTTGGGAAGTACTCCTTGACGATAAACGACAGCCTCAGAACGATAATGTTTTTTGTCATTTCCATTATCACCGTTGCGCTGAGTGAACAGCTGACTTCTGTCAAAGGTGCCCTTTCAGCATCGGAAAAAATATACCAAACGATCTTTGAAACAACCGGAACGGCAATGATAATAATTGATGATAACAAAAAAATAATGTTGCTGAACCGAAACTTCGAAAGACTTACCGGGTTTGAAAGAGCAAATATCGAAGACCGCATGTCCATCATAGATTTCGTGGATCCTTCCGATTGGGCAAAGGTTGAGAATTACCAATCGCAACGCCGGAAACTAAAAAAAAAACCTAAAAGCTATGAGTTCAAACTCCTCACCCGCAAAAAAACGATCCGGGATGTTTATGTGACCGTTGATCTCATTCCCGGAACAAATCAGAGTGTGGCGTCACTGCTGGATGTCACTCAATTCAAACAGATCTTGGAATCACAACGGGATCTCCAGAGTCAACTCGCCGAGGCCCTTGAAAAAGCATTGAGCGGATTTATTCCCATCTGTGCAAATTGTAAAAAAATCAGAGAGAAAAATGGAAATTGGGTACAGATTGAATCTTTTCTGCACGACCGAACCAAAGCCGACTTCTCACATGGAATCTGCCCAGATTGTGTAAGAAAGCTGTATCCGACATTCCAGGGTACAGACGCAATACATCATGGCCCCTAAATCAACCAACGATAGCGTATCTGTAATGGAATCCTAAAAAAAATCTTGAGATATATATTGTTGTTATCGAGATAAAGATCCAAAAAATGACCAGCAACGCCTTGGAAAACAGAGATGCAATGGAAATCAGGTTAAAAAATATAAGTGACGCTCTTGATGCCCTGATCGAGCAGAATAATAAGGAAAAAATAGATATTTGTGAAAAAATTCTATCTGATTTTAAAAAGAGTATTTTCCCATTCGTGGATAAAATGAAAACCGAGCAAATGAGTTCAGCCGCCCGGACTTATTTGGCAATCATCGAAAGCAAACTTGAAGAGATCTCCTATTCAAATCCATATCATATGCTGGGGCTGGAACAAAATTTTACAACCACGGAAATTCACATCATCGAATTGATTAAGCAGGGCAAAAGAAGCAAGGAAATTGCCGGGCTGTTGAATGTGTCCATCGCAACGATTTCATTTCATAGAAACAATATCCGTAAAAAACTTGGCATAAAAAATAAAAAACAAAATTTGTTTTCCTTTCTAAACTCCCTGGTGATCTAATTTTTAACCGCACATTTTAAAAATGACAGGTAAAACCCAATAATCTTCTGATATTTAATTCGTATTGACTATTGTTTGGTTTCGCCGATTAATATTTTATATATTAATTGAACAAAATTTATAAATTATATTTAATAGAAAAATATAATTTTTTGCATAGATAATGAATTTTAAGCGACCACAAATACGAAGCCTGCCAAACACACTTGAAGGATTCCATTCAAGCTTTGATTCGAATGGACAAAATACAAAACACCGATGGCTCTGTAATCTTCATCAAATGCTTTCGACAGGAAAAATCAAAAAGGGATTTTTTGGATTGTTTTTTATGAAACCTCATACCCAATAGAAATGCGGTGACATAAATGGACAGATCTAAGGCGCTGAACCTTTCCGAAGAAAAATACCGCTACCTGGTACAAAACAGTGACGAGATGATTTACACATTGGACGTAGACGGAAATTTCACTTTCCTGAGCGATGCTGTGGAACATCTGCTGGGCTTCAAGCCTGAGGATTTGATCGGCAAACACTATTCGACGATCGTTTGCAAAGCGGATCTTAAAAAGGCTACCTGGCACTTCAACGAAAGGCGTCGGGGGAATCGGGCAACTTCCGGTATAGAACTGCGCCTGATGGTTAACGGAAACGGTTTGCCGGAATCAAGAAGAGCCGAGTTGGTACCGGTAGAGCTAAAGTCCATGGGATTGTACCAGGAAGCCAAGTGCAATGGTAGGAAGCAGTATCTCGGTACCCATGGCGTGATTCGAGACATCAGTGCAAGAAAACAACTCCAGGCCCAGCTGCAGAGTGCAGAACGGATGAGTTCAATCGGCACGCTTGCCGGAGGCGTTGCCCACGATTTTAACAATCTCTTGATGGGCATTCAGGGGCGATCGTCATTGATTGCCATGGACTTAGATCCATCCAATCCCCACCATGAGCACCTGCAGGCCATTGATGACTACATCCGCAGCGCGCGCGAATTGACTAAACAGTTGTTGGTATTTGCCCGAGACGGAAAGTGTGAGGTCAAACCGACCGACCTCAATGCATTGGTGGTTAAAACCGCCAAAATGTTTGGCCGTACCAAAAAAGAGATCCGTATCCACACCACCATTGATGAAAAAGATATCACCGTGGAATCGGATCAAAGACAGATCGAACAGGTTCTTCTCAACCTATTTGTGAATGCCTGGCATGCCATGCCCAATGGCGGAGAGCTTTATCTAAAAACGACCATCTCAGTTTTGGATAACGAATTCTGCGCGCCGCATCAACTGGAACCGGGAGACTATGCTCAAGTGTCAGTCACGGATACCGGCATGGGCATGGATAGAAAAACCCTGAGCCGAATCTTCGAACCGTTTTTTACCACCAAGCAAAAAAACCAGGGGACGGGCTTGGGCCTGGCTTCAGCCTATAGAACCATCAAGAATCACAGCGGAATAATTACCGCATACAGTGAACCCGGACATGGGGCAACCTTCAATCTCTACCTGCCACTATCCAATAAGGCAGTTGTCCAGAAAACCACTCTATACGGAGAAACCCTCAAAGGGTCTGAAACGGTTCTTTTAGTCGATGATGAAAAACCGATTCTGAAAATTTGCCAGGAATTACTGGAAAAATTGGGATATCGTGCTATTACGGCAGGAAATGGTCAGGAAGCTGTTGAAATCATCAGCAGGATAGGCCCGACCATTAATCTGGTGATCCTTGACATGATCATGCCAGACATCAGCGGGATGGATCTATTCAAGCAAATCCGCGAAATCCGACCAGGGACGCGGGTGATTCTTTCCAGCGGATACCCCCTTGGTGGTCAGGAACAAGAAATCATTCAACGGGGGTGCAATGGATTTATCCAAAAACCATTCAATTTATCGGAACTTTCCCAAAAAATCCGCCACGTGTTGGACGAAAATAATAATCCCAAATAGGCCCAATCAGATGGAGCTGAATACGAAACTCTTAAAACCGCAATTGATACACATTGAAAACAATGGAAAAGTACCGCATACAAACAAATCAACTTGGGTGATGCTATGAGGTATTATAAATATTCTTTATTTATATTTCTTTTTGCAGTGTCGCTGGGAACCAGCGGAATGGCTGACGAAAAGCCGCTTATCCTTGTAGCTCAGAAATACGCATCTGAATCAGAAGATCGGCTGCTATTCCAAGAAGAAATCATAACAGCAGCATTTGATCACGCCGGCTATAAAATTCAATATAAATACAGACCTTGGAAAAGGTGTTTGATTGAAGTCCGGGAAGGAAGGCATGATGCAGCGTATACTGCCTGGCATACGAAAGAACGGTCTGAAATATATGGATTTTCAGATACTTATCTTTATGTGGACACAATGCTTTTTAAAAAGAAAGGCAAAGCGGTTTATTATAATGGCGACCTGCAGACTTTGCAGCCTTATCTGATCGGTGTATCTATGGGATGGACCATAAGCCCTGAATTTGATTCGGCAGATTATCTACAAAAAACTTTTGTCAGCGAACCCATACAGCTTATAAAAATGCTGTATTCGGAGCGTATTGACATAATGGCTCTGTCTGTGGCTTTGAATCAGGCTCTAATTAAAAATTATTATCCGGAATATAAAGGGGACATTGTACCTTTGCCTCCTCCCTTAAAGAGGAACACAACCCATGTTATATTTTCGAAGAAGATTTCAGGGTATGAAAGCAGAATTGAAGCATTTAATGAAGGGCTCAAAAAAATCATTGCAAACGGAACGCTTCGAAAAATTGAGGAGAAGTACCAATATACAAGTGGCTTGCTACAAAAATAAACGGCCAGTTGATTGGTTTTGTGCTGCTGTATCAAAATGACCATGGGCAGCCAGCGGGGATCGGCGCGGAAGGTTTGAAATTCAAACTGGGTGGGGTCAACACGATACCGGTTGGTGGTGACGGGTTGAAATACCGCTGTCTGCCCAAGTACCAGGCCCTTTTGGGATGGATTGATCGTATCAAAGGTAATGGAAAATCAATAGTTGTCCTTCTTATTTGATTTTACCCAAATATTCATTTTTTCCGCTTCCTTTATCAATTCCTCCCTAAAATTGGGATGTGAAATGTTAATCAGTTCCTCTGCTCTTTCCCACGTTGACTTTCCTTTTAGCTGTACAATACCATATTCCGTGACAACATATTGAACGATACTTCTAGGAACCGTAACAATTGCGCCCGGCTTGAGGGTGGGCACAATCCTTGAGCATATATTCCCATCTTTATCCGTATAGGTCGAACTTAGCGAAATAATCCCCTTACCCCCTGTGGATTTAAAAGCACCTAAAATAAAATCGAGCTGTCCGCCGGTTCCAGAAATATGTCGGTAGCCGACTGACTCGGAACAGACTTGAGAAAAAAGGTCAATTTCAATGGCATTATTTATTGCTACGACTTTTGGATTCTTGCAGATTCTATCTGGATCATTAATATAATGAACTGGAAATGAAGCACAAGTTGGGTTCATATGCAAAAAATCATATAGTTTTATAGTACCAAGAGCAAAAGTATAGCTCATTTTTAAACGATCAACCTTTTTATGTATACCTGTAACTTTACCTGATTCATACATGTCAACACATGCATCGACCAACATCTCGGTGTGTATGGAGAGATCCTTTAAATCACTTTTCGATATCATTTCACCAATCAGATTTGGCAAAGTGCCAATTCCTAACTGTAAACAAGAACCGTCCTCTATAGTGGTCAATATTTGTTTAGCTATTTTAATATCAACAGGTGATGCTTTCGCTTTGGGAATCTCAATGAGGGGATTATTTTTACCTTCAACAATCTTATCAACCATTGAGATATGAATTGTTTCATAATAGCCGCCAAAGCAATAAGGAACGTTTTCGTTTACCTCCACAACAATCTTTTTTGATTTGCTAATGTTTGCACCGGTAATTGAGTTTGCAAGACCGAAATTGAAATATCCGTGCTGTAAACGGTCACGGGGCTATTAGCTGAAGAGAGGCTTAGATCCAACTCACATCAACAGAGATGCCTGCAAAGTAACATTCCAGGCATTCGACTATAAACGGAAATGTGGCTTTATCTCTCAGTCGGCAGGTTTCTTTTACAGACAAGATTCGTTCGACCCAGCGGTTGCCTTTGTCGCTTTGCGTTCCCAGACTACATTTGCGCCATAGCACGCCAAAGCGCAGAGAGCGTTCGGCACGGTTGTTGGTGGGTTCGACGCCATCATGTTCGAGAAAGGTCCACAATGCGTCAATTTCTCGTATTATTTGCCTGGCCAGGCGACCGGCACCGTCGGTGTCGTCTTCAAAAAGGCTGAGGATGAGCAACAAGGAGTTATAAAAACGCTCCCATTTTAAAGGTGGCGGTTTGTTTTTTGAAAATTCGATCAGGGTATTCAAATGTGCCAAGATTAACTTGCCGCCTCGCCTTTCGTTGAGTTTTCTACTCTCGATTAACGCCTTGGCCTTTCGGATCAAATGGGCCAGGCAGGTTTGCCGGCCATGGACCCATTTGCAATAAAGGCGATAACCATCGCTGATCAAGATGCCTTTCCAGTCGGCGATCAGTTCGAGAAAGGCCTGTTTGGATCTTTTCGGATCGATGCGGAAAAAGGCCACCATCGTATTGACCATTACCCAGAGCCATTGCAGATTGTGCTTTTTAAACCAACTGGTTTCATCGATGAAGTTGCACTCACTGCTGCGGGCCACCTGGCCGATACGCTCATAGGTGGAGGCAATGGCCTCGGAAGCGCGGTCGATAACCTTTTGGATCGTGCCGGTGGCGATTTTGATATCAAACACGGAGTGGACCAGTTGCTGCACATTTCTCCGACTCATGGCCTTGATACCACTCAGTTCGGCGATAAACGCACAAAACCGCGGGCCGTAGCCGGTGCTAAACGCCTCCGGAACCTGTGCTTTGACAATCTTGCCGCACCCAGGGCATTGACCTTGGTGCAGAACAAAATGGGTGATGTCCATCTCGATTTCAGGCAATTCGATATGTTGGTGAGTATGAAAGGGTCGCAGATTATCCCAATCCGATGAATGGAGACCGCAACCGCAGCACTCGGGCATCACATTTTGAGTATTGTTGGGCGTTAGCAGCATTTGCCCATGCCCCGGGTGTCCTTTTTGTCCGCCCGGCTTGCGTTCGCCTTTGGGCTTTTCGCGTTTGGGTTTGTTATAGGGCGGATCGGATGAGGGCGGTTTGCTGGAGTTGGTCGAGTTTTGGCGTTTTTGCTTTTCAAGCTTCTCGTTGTTTTTCTCCAGCTTGTCGTTTTGAGTTTTAATCGCCCGCAGCTCATCTTCCAAAGAAACGATGTACTGGCGTACCGGTTCAGCAGTAGCTTGCCAATCGGCATCTGAAATGGGTCTATCGGGCTTCATGAAAAGCACGATAGCATACTAGAAATGGAAAGTCTAGATATTTTTAATTATTTCAATAAGTTATTGATTTTGTATAAAAATATTGAAATTACGAGAGGTTAGCGGAGCGAAAAAAGTGCGCCGGATTGAGCGCCCAATATACCCCGTGAACGCTTACTCCGTGCTTATCCATTGGTCCGACACACAAAAATGTCACATCAACGTCGTGATACTTACGGATAATGCGTGGTCCTTGGTGATATGTTAAGGGAATATAGCTAACCAAGCCCTTCTTATAAAGCGAACGGGAGACACCGCCGAAGTGCCAATCGTTAAAGATAACATGTCTCCTATTAGGATCTTGCTCAACAACTTTTGGCATTTTGGTAGCACAAACACCTGATAAATAGATATCTTTTAAGTCATTTATTCTTTCTGCCAAAGCTTCATCCAAGGATTCGGGGAAAAGTGCAAATTCTCCATAGAAAATACGATCTCCTGATTTCACCATCTGAACCGCTTCTTGTGCAGATGTCAGTTTTCGAAGATATTCATTTCTAAAATTCATCTTTAATATTTTTCCTTGTTATTATGTAATAGGACCTACACTTTTTAGAGGAATCCGGTCGAACCGTAGTCAGGCGCCGCCTTGACCAGCGGCGCCATGCGAATAGTAATGATATAAGTGAAAACGGCGACACCGATGATCGGGATCAATACTGAAAAAATAACTGTCGGAATCCCCAAGATGGTGTAACTTGCCGGTGATATGATCGCAGTTTTCATTGAGATGCTTCTTACTTACTGCCAAAAGCATCTTCGGATATTTGCATCACCGTATCGTCACCGGCAATAATGATGTCGGCCTTGGCTAACGTTAACGGAAGCACGGATTTTATAAAATACCGGGCGCTTTTCACTTGACCGTCATAGAAATTCAGATCTTTTTTCTTGGCACCATCAGATAGCTTGCGGGTCGCCAGGACAGCCCGCCACAAGAGCATCCACGCCATAACCGTATCTCCGGTGACCTCCATGAAGCTGTAGGCATGCGCGAATGCGCTCATCATATTTTCGGACCGGGCGGTACTGCCGATGGACAACGCCGTTTCTTCCAGTTTGTTGATCGCTTTCTCCACGTCCGCGGCAAGTGTTTCCAAACCGCCGACGGTTTTTGCGGTTTCAGCCATATCCCGCATCTCTTTGATCAGATCCTTATACGACTGGCCTTTATTCAGCCCCAGCTTGCGACCCAAAAGATCCATGGCCTGGATGCCGTTGGTGCCTTCGTAGAGGTGGGTGATCTTGCAGTCACGCAACAGCTGCTCCTGGGGATATTCTTTGGTGTAGCCGTATCCGCCGAAGATTTGGACCCCCTGGTTGCACACCTCGAAAGACTTGTCGGTCACATACCCCTTGCCAATGGGTGTGAGCACATCGATCAGGCCCTGGTATTTTTGTTTTTCGTCCGCATCGCTGCTGGTGCGGATTTGATCCTCACACCAGCCGATGTAATAGATGATGCTGCGCATGCCTTCCGTATAGGCCTTCATCGAAAGCAGCATGCGCCGAACGTCCGGATGCTGGATAATCGGCACGGGGGGCGCCTCTTTGCTGGTGGCCTGCAGGCTCCGGCCTTGAATCCGCTCCCGGGCGTAAGCCAGGGCATTCAAGTAGGAGGCGGAGGCGCACCCCAATCCTTGCATGCCCACCTCGAGGCGGGCTTCATTCATCATCACGAACATGGCCCGCATCCCCTTGTTTTCCTTTCCCAGTAGTGTGCCGCGGCAGTTGCCTTTACCGCCCAGCGTCAGGGAACATGTGGGACTGGCGTGAATACCCATTTTTTCTTCGATGCCGGTGCAAACCACATCATTGCGGTCGCCCAGACTGCCGTCATCGTTGACACAGATTTTGGGTACGAGAAACAGTGAGATGCCATCAGTTCCCGCCGGTGCACCCTCGATCCGGGCCAAAACCGGATGGACAATGTTTTCAACAAGATCATTTTCTCCTGCGGAAATAAAAATCTTGCTACCGCTGATGGTATAGGTACCGTCGTCATTTTTCACGGCAGCGGTGGTTAACGCGCCCACGTCCGAACCGGCCTCCGGTTCCGTGAGCAGCATGGTGCCGCCCCACTCGCCGCTTAACATTTTCTTCAAATAAAGCGCTTTCTGCTTTTCCGTGCCAAAGGTTTCCACCAGCTTGGCGGCACCATGCAAAAGAATCGTGTGGAGCATAAAGGGGTAATTGGCCCCGTCAAAGTAATTCATCGCGGCCAATGAAACCGTGGTGGGCATCCCCTGACCGCCCCATTGGGGATCATCACACATGGCAATCCATTCGCCTTCTTTGAGAAGGTCATATAGCCTTTGGAATGCCTCCGGTACGGTAACCGTTCCGTTTTCAAACCGGCAGCCTTCCTCATCCCCGAGCTTCAACGCGGGCAACATCTCTTTAATGGCCAGGGACCGGGCCTCGGAAATAATCAGGTCGACCGTCTTCCGATTAAAATCGGCGAACTTCTCATGCTTGCTTAACTTTTCGACCTCCAACTGCTCGTGAAGCACAAAATCCACATCTCTTCGTTCTACAACCAGCTGTGCCATGTTCTTTTCTCCCTATTTATTGTAATTTCGGTTTAAATCATTTCGATCGCACAGGCCATGGATACGCCGCCGCCGCCGCACAGCGTGGCCAATCCCAACGCCTTGCCGTGTTTTTTCATCGCATGCATCAACGTGACCATAATCCGGCATCCGGTTGCCCCGACCGGATGCCCCAGGCCGATACCTGATCCATTAATATTGGTGATCTCACGGTTTAACCCGAGTTCCCGCTCGCAGCCGATGTATTGGGAGGCAAAGGCTTCGTTGACTTCCGCCAGTTCAAAGTCAACGATGCTTAGTCCGCTTCGATTCATCAGATCATGCACGGCCGGTACCGGTGAAAGCCCCATGATGGACGGATGACAGGCGCCTTTGCCCACAGCACGGATGCGAGCCATGGGCCGCAAAGCGAGTTCTTCTGCCTTATCCTCTGACATGATCACCATGGCTGCTGACCCATCGTTGATACCGCTGGCGTTGCCAGCGGTGACAGTCCCCGTTTTGGGAACAAAGGCCGGTGGTAATTTACTCAATTGTTCCATGGTCAACCCGGGTCGAAAATGTTCGTCTTTATCAAACAAAAAAGGATCCTGCTTGCGCCGCGGCACCGGCACGGCCACGATTTCTTCGGCAAACGAACCGTCATTGGTGGCCCTTTCGGCATTGTTTTGGCTACGCAAGGCGACCTCGTCCATCTCCTGGCGGCTGATCCCCAGTTTCTGGGCCACAAACTCGGCGGTATGACCCATGATAAATGGTTTGCCGATATATGCATTGGCCGGAGCCATGGTCGTATCCAGGGGGGCATCTTCGGACAGCGGCAAAAGATGCGAACCGCAGTGCAGCGCATGGATCATTGCATCCACAAAGGTTTGATCCTGAAGCCGTCCTCCCCAACGGGCACACGGTACGGCATAGGGCACACCGGACATATGCTCCACACCACCGGCAAGGATGACATCGGCCATGCCGGCCTGGATCATGGCCGCGCCGGAGATTACCGCTTCCATACCGGAGATGCATACGCGGTTGATGGTAACCGCCGGGACGCTATCCGGTATCCCCGCCATCAACGCTGCGACCCGGGCCACATTCAGCGTATCGTGATGTTCCAGACAGCAACCGTAGCGGACATCATCGATCGCCTCGGAGGCGATGCCCGCCCGTTTAACGGCCTCTTTCATGGTGATGGCGGCCAACGTGGCCCCATTGAGGCTTTTTAGGGTTCCGCCGAAGGCGCCGATGGCAGTCCGGCAGGCACTTACAATGACAACGTTTTTCATGTTGGGCTCCTTTATTGGGTAGCAATGAAGATCGAAGCATTAAATGATTGATAGGCTGGGAGGAAAGCAGAGACCATGCCATGTTGATATTTACTATAAAACAAGATAGTTGCGATTATTTTGACAACTTACTGCGCCATAGCAAGGTTATTTCTGGACTATTTGCCAGATATTGACTAATCTGGCAAATAGTCCAGAAATAGAAAGGACCCGCCATGAACATCAATGAAAGCGTCTTTTTCCGTGAAGCCACGCTAAGAATTTGCGGTAGCCTGGATATCGAAAAGGCCATGCAACGATGCCTTCAATACCTGTCGCGCTTTCTTCCGGCCACGCGGCTTTGTTTTCACGTCTATGATCGTGCGCTGGGCATTGTGGAAACGATCGCCATGGCCACCACGCAAAACAGCCAGGCCATGGCGCTGCGGACACCACTGGACACCAGGGGCCGGCAACAGGTGGAAGACCAGCGTTCTTTTCGTACCAAGCTGGTCGAGCGAATGGTCGAAGATGCCGTGGCCGGTCCGGTGGTTCGGCAACTGGGCGTCACCGGTGACCTTTCCGGATTGCTGCTTGATCTGGCTCTGGAAGGCAATTTCGTTGGTACCGTGTCCGTATTCAGCGAACCCGACATCAAATTCAACCGCCACCATGTCCAACTGCTCTCTTTACTCAACGAACCATTTTCCATCGCCTTGGCCAACAGCCTGCGCTACCGGGAACTACAAACTCTTCGGGATAAGCTGGCCGACGATAACCGCTATTTCCAGGATGAAATGCAGAAAATCACCGGCCAAGCGGTAGTGGGCGCTGATTTGGGATTGAAAGGGATCATGGACATGGTGCGCCAGGTCGCCCCCCTTGAAAGTCCGGTCTTGCTTCTGGGAGAGACCGGCGTGGGCAAGGAGGTCCTGGCCAATGCCATCCACAACTTATCCCCTCGCAGCAATGGGCCCATGATTCGGGTCAACTGTGGCGCCATTCCGGACACGCTCATGGACAGTGAGCTGTTTGGCCATGAAAAGGGTGCGTTTACCGGTGCCTTTACACGCAAACGTGGGCGATTTGAGCGCGCCCACAGGGGGACGGTATTTCTGGATGAAATCGGAGAATTGCCGCTTGAGGCCCAGGTTCGTCTGCTGCGGGTGATACAGGAAAAAGAAATTGAACGGGTGGGAGGCTCAGAAACGATCCGAATCGATATACGGGTCATCGCCGCCACCCACCGTAACCTGGAAAGAATGCTGAACCAAAGCACATTCCGGAAGGATCTCTATTTCCGCCTGCGGGTGTTCCCCATTGCCATCCCACCCTTGCGCCATCGACGAGAAGATATCCCAGCGCTGGTTCAGCATTTTATTCAGAAAAAATCACGGGAAATGAAGTTATTTGTCAAGCCCACACTCTCACCTGGGGCCCTCGACCGATTGCTACAGTACACTTGGCCGGGCAATGCGCGAGAGCTTGAAAACGCCATCGAACGCGAGCTCATTGTCTGCAAGGGAGGTGTGCTTTCATTCGACGACCTGAACATAAAAAGCAATAAATTTAAACCGGTGCCGCCCCCCCCCTGCGAATCAAGTCAAGACGAACGTCTTGAATTGGACGCCGTCATGGCCGGTCACATTGGTAAAGTGTTAAAGATGTGCAACGGCCGGGTTGAAGGCGACAAAGGTGCTGCCCGGTTGTTGAATATTAATCCTTCCACATTGCGAAAAAGGATGAAAAAGCTCGGTATTCCATTCGGCCGCAGGCATGTAAGAATGGCCAGGGAAGGGGTTGAACATGGAGAGAAAACAGACACCACCAGACAACGAGGATAAGGATACCCTGCCCGCGGTTAGAAACGGATCGTCACCGGTTTTCGCCAGGCCACGCGCTGATAGGTCTCCGCGGGCCACCCCAGGGCAATCACGGCATAGGGCGTCTCATAATCCGGAATCCCGAGCAGGCGCACAATCGATCGATCCCGCCGCATGGCTTCAATGGCAAAGCCGATCAGGCAGGTGCCCAGCCCCATGGCGTGGGCGGCCAGGAGAATATTGCCGGTGGCCAGCAGGGCATCTTCGGCCGGACATGAGGCATCGTTTTCCGCAGCCACCACCATCCCTGCCGTGGCACCATGAAAAAGAAGATCCCGGCCGTCGTTGGCATGGGCGGCCAATCCGCGCTGAACAGTAGCGTAATGCTGCCGGTAATAGGTGTCCAGTTCGGGTTTGCCGATCCATTTTAAAATATGGCGCAGCCAGCTCTTTTCGGCCAGTTGATTGGTTTTGCGGAAAAAATCACCGATCCGGCGGCCCAGTCGGTCGACCATCGCCCGGTCCGGCAGGAGGGTAAAGGTCCATGGCTGACAGTTGGATCCCGACGGCGCGGTAATCCCCACCTTGACCAGATCCTCCAACAGCGCCCGGTCGACCGGCTGCGCGGAAAAATTGCGGCAGGAACGCCGCGACGCCATCAGGTTGACCAGTGCTGCTGTATCAAAATGACCATGGGGCAGCCAGCGGGAATCGGCGCGGAAGGTTTGAAATTCAAACTGGGCGGGGTCCACCGCGTTCACCCGAATGGCCTCGGTGGGACAGACGGCCCCACAGTGGTCGCAACCCATCGACATGTCTCCGCGAACGACCGCCTTGCCATCGGCGATGGCCAACGTCTCCTGGGGGCACACGGCAAGACACAGGCCGCAACCGATGCAGCGATCGGGATCGATTTGGGTGCTTACCGGGTCGACTGCAGCGGGTGAATCCGGTTCAGCGCGTTTTTTTGGCTGAGGCGGCGTGACAGGTGGTTGCATCGCATTACTCCAGATAGTCCTCCCGAACCGGGGAAAACACCTCCAGCGCCTCCGAATTCTCGAGGGCCCGGGCCGAATGGGGCACATCGCTGCCGACACACCAGCTGTCGCCCGGTCCCGCCGCGTGGTCGGTGCCGTCGATGGTGAGGACGATGCGGCCGGAAATCAGCAGACCGGTCTGTTCATGGGAGTGGCGGTGCTCGGGAAGAACGCTGCCCCGGGCCAGTTTAAAGCGCCCCATGAGGGTTTTCTCTCCGTGAACCAGGGTGGCCAGCTGGACACCGTCGATGAGTTGGCGATAGGTCAGGTCACTTTGTTTTCTGAACATTGGCGTTTCCCTGTTCATCCATGTCGTTTTCGTCAGTGGCCGGCAATACCTCCGCCGCGTAGGCATCCGGCAAACTTTTGTTGGTTTTCACGCCCAGCGCCCTGAGCTGCTCGGCCCGCCGCACCAGGTTCCCCCGCCCGGTGGAGAGGCGATCGCGGGCCGTGCGATAAGCGGCCCGGGCCCGATCAAGCTGCCGGCCCACCTCCTCCAGGGCCTCGATAAAGCCGATGAACTTGTCGTACAGGCCACCGGCCCGGCGGGCGATCTCCATGGCGTTCTGATTCTGGTCAGCAAAACGCCAGATGTTGTGAACGGTCCGCAGGGTGACCAGCAGGGTCGACGGCGAAACCAAAATCACATTCTTTCCAAAAGCCTCGCTAAACAACGCACGGTCATGGTCCAGCGCCGTTAAAAAGGCCGCTTCCACGGGCACGAACATCAGTACAAAATCGAGGGTCTGGATACCGTCCAGATCTTCGTAGTGTTTTTCGCCAAGCCCCTTGATGTGGCTGCGCAGCGATGCCAGATGGTCCTTCAATGCAGAGGCCCGGATCGATTCATCGGTGGCGGCATGGTAGCGCTCATAAGCCTTGAGGGAGACCTTGGCGTCCACGACAATATCCCGGCCCTCGGGCAGCCGGACGATCACATCCGGCTGGAAACGGTTGCCGCCGCTGCCCGTCAGACTCACCTGGGTGTCGTATCCCCTGCCCTTTTCCAGTCCGGACGCTTCCAGAATCCGCTCCAGCATTACCTCGCCCCAGTTGCCCAGGGTTTTTACATCGCCTTTGAGAGCGTTGGTCAGGTTGAGGGCGTCCTGGTCAATGCGTTCGTTGAGATGTTTCAGATGGGCAATCTCGTTGAACAACGCGGCGCGGTCGCGGGATTCCTTGTCGTAGACATCTTCCACCCGTGTTTTAAAATCACCCAACTGCTGACGCAGGGGATTGATCAGTCCATCCATCTGGGTTTTGTTGAGGTCGGCAAAGGTTCGCCCCTTTTCCTCCAGGATACGCTCGGCCAGAAGTCTGAATTCAGCGTTCAGGCGCTCGCGGGCATCGTTTAACAGGGCAATTTTTTCCTGGGCCTGCGAGCGTTCGGCCTCAAGACGCACGTTCAGCTCGGCGAGCCGCTTTTGCAGATCGATATTCTCCGATTGGAGTGCCGCCTGTTCCTGCCGCGTCACGTCCCATTGCCGGCGCAATTCAGCCAGCCGGTCTTCCAGCCCCTGTTTTTCCAGCCCGGCAAACCGCACCTCGCTGGCCAGCCGTGCCCGGCAGCGGGAACGGCACACCAGCAGAGTAGTGAAAACCGCCAGCAGCAGGCCAACCGCCCCACCGAAAAGGGCTACCAGTTGAGGGTCATCCATACAACATCCTGAAAAAACGTTTGTGTCTTGAGAGTTCACCCGTCTTGATGGGTTCAGGTTATACGCGAGTTGGCCGGACAAATCCAGCCCGGCCTGAGGAGGATGCAGGGCAAGCGCATTTAATTGAAGGGACGCAAAACCAAATGTATCCTGGAGAAGGAGATCTCGGTTGGCTCAACGGCAGGAAAAAAAATCACGGGCGAAATTCATTGGCCGCTCCGGCAACGTTGAATGGCGCGGTTCAGGACGTCACCGGCGGTCGGTGCCTTTGGGTTGAAGAGGGGTCTTGCCTGTAGCCTCAGATAAAAACCGTTGTCGTGGAAACCTCATCATCGTCCTGGCCACGGGTCCCGGCTTGCCTGGTATGCGCGTTCTCGGCAATGAACGACAGCGGCGAGTCGAGACGATGGTTGGCAAAATAATGTTCCAGCGCTGCCTGCACATCGCTGTCATCGTATAAACCGGTGGAGCTCATGGCCGCGGCCTGACGCACCGACGCATCCGGATCATAGAGTCCGCTGATGACCGCGTCCTTGGCATCGCGCCAGCGCATCAAGCCCAGGCTGACCAGGGCCCATTTGCGCACGGATGGAATCTTTGACCAGAGCACATAATCCGAAAGACGCATGCCCGCACCGGCCGGATTGGCTTTCAGTACATCGATGACCGCTTCGCGCACACAGTAACGAATGGTCCGCACCGCCAGTGCGCAAAGGGCATCCATCACCTGTGAATCATCGACAAACGCCGACAGACGCCGCACCGCCGTGATGGTTCGATGGGTATCCTCCGGATCGATCAATTGGCTGATTAAGAATTGAAGCTTCATGGGTTCGCTCCTTTCATGAAAAGGTGCGTGAATGATCCTGGGCATAACACGGGTAGCTGAAAAAGGGTCGCCGGCAGATGGGCACAAGAAACATATCGGTTCTGATTTATGGACTAAGTGTAACGCCAGGGCGGGATCAATGATGTGACCGACCTCACACTTTGTCGGAACAAACGCCGGTTCGACAAAGAGGCCACGATACAGCCGGCCGATGGAAGGGGAACGGTATTAAAAGTTGAAAGGCAGTTTTTTCTTTATTCTCATGCGGCCTTTATCCTTGACAACAAAGCCACCATCGACCAGTTCGTTGTAAATGCGGCAGACGGTTTCCCGGGATGAGCCGACCATATCGGCAAGATCCTGCTGGGTCAGTTTCTCTTCGATGATTCCATCAGCATTCTGGCTTTCGGTGAGCAGACGGGCCAGGCGACCGTAGACGTCCAGAAAGGCCAGTTCCTCGATTTGCTGGGTGGCCTTTCTGAGTTTGTCCAGGAGGGTACCGATCACATTGCGGTAGAGTTCGGGATGCGCATCGGCAAAATCGAAAAACGCCTTGCGGGGCAGGATCAGCAGGATGCACTGTGTTTTGGTGATGACAGTAGCACAACGGGTACGACGGTCAAGAAGACTCATTTCGCCGAAATAGTCGTCAGGCGCGAAACGATTGACGACAAACTGGCGGCCCGAATCATCACTGCGCAAGGCCTGGGCCTTGCCCGCCAGCAGCACATAGAGGCAATCGGTCTCATCGCCCTCGTTGATCACCAGCGTGTTTTTCGGAACCGTCCGCTCCAAGCAGATGGACTCCAGCCGGGCAATCTGCTGCGGTTCGAGATTCGAAAAGAGGGCGACCCGTTCAAGCATTGGTTTTCCCCCTTATGGGTACAATAATCACCACGCCCCATTGGCACACGAAAGACGGAAAGAGATAAAAAAGGCAGCTTCCTGCCTACATCACGGTTGAATGGAAATTTGTTATATTTATTGCAAATTCCACAGGGTATGTCAAGCTACAGACAATTGCCATCAGCAGCAAAAACACAATCGGATTGCTGCCGGATAAAGCAGCAGTCATCAGGAAACCAGGACCATGGCAGCGGATCACTCATGGCAGGCGTTATTGAATCCGGGGGCGTCGGACGATTTTTTCGGTATCGAGCAGCCCTCCGGTGTGAACGTCGACGCCAACGGATTCAGCCCGGTCAACGCCTGGTGGATGTCCGAGCTTTCCAGACTGATCTACCGCCGCGATCAAACCGAAGGTGTGACCAGCAAATTCTCGCGCAACGACTTCCTGGCCCGGGCCGGATTGATCGAACGCCATTTTTTCAATCATGTGCACATTCAGGCGGCGCTAATCGAGACCGTCAGCGGTGCGCCATCGGATTTTGCCGCCCTGGTATTCCGCGGCACCGCCGGCCGGCTGAGCAACTGGCGCTTCAACGTCGACATCCTTCTCTGTCCATGGCCGTCCGGCGGGATGGTTCACCGGGGATTCAGCCATTTGATCAATGCGGTCTGGGACGCTATCGCCGCTCCCCTTGGAAACCTCACCAAACCACTGTTTTATACCGGCCACAGCCTGGGAGGGGCATTGGCGACCCTGGCGGCTTCACTTCACGCGCCGCGTGCCGTTTACACCTTCGGCGCCCCACGCATCGGTGACGCCGCTTTCGCCCGCCACCTATCCAAAGTTCCCGTCTTCAATGTGGTCAACCCCCGGGATATCGTCACCCAACTTCCTCCGACCGGCCGACGGGCACGTTTTGTCCATGCTGGGACCATCGTGAAAAACGCTGATCGGTTCACCCCGTATCGCCCCCTTGGCCAGGCGCCTGCTTTTCTTGCCGACCATGCACCGCTGAACTATACGGCGCAACTGCCAATGGCCTTTAAGAACTGACGCCCTGTTGCGAAACCGGTTGAAACCGTCCACCATCCAAGCCGGCGTTGACCTAGGCCGTGGGTTTCTGTTAACTTTTATTGTTCATCATGGCTTAAAGAGAAGGGGCGACCGCCATGCATGCCGATTCAACAATCAGGATACCGCAACGGCTGGCGCAATTGGACGGCTACCTGGCGAATACCGAATCGCGATGCGCTGGGATCCGGAAAAGCTGCGAGAAAAAGATCGTCTGGTATGGCGGGCGGGTGGAGAAACGGCCCCTGGCCATCGTTTACCTTCACGGTTTTTCGGCCAGTCGCATGGAAACCTGGCCCTTGTGCGACCGGTTGGCGGCATCGATCGGTGCCAATCTCTTTTACACACGACTGGCCGGACATGGGCAGGACGGCACTGCGCTGGGTGCCGCCCGGGTTGAAGAATGGCTGGCCGACGGGCTGGAGGCCATGGCCATCGGAGACCGAATCGGCGAACGGATCATCCTCGTGGGCGCCTCCACCGGCGGCACCCTGGCCACCTGGCTGGCGGCACAGCCGTCGGTAGCGCCCCTGCTGCAACGGCTGATCCTGCTGTCGCCCAACTTCATGCCCAAGAATCCCATGGCTGCTGCAGCCCTCTGGCCACCGTCATTCCGGTTGGTCGAAGCATTTTTCGGCAGCTGGCGCTGTTTCAGCGCCGTCAATCGATTGCAAGCCCGCTACTGGACCACGCGCTATCCGCTATGTGCCGTCGCCAGCATGATGCAAATGGTTAAAAAATCCTGGCGGGCCGACCTTCGTGTCGCCACCATGCCGGTGCTGATGCTGATCAACCCCTGGGACCGGATAATCAATGTCAGCCTAGCCCTGGCCCGCTTTATGGGATTTCCCTCTCCCCGTAAGCGATTAATTTTTTTCAGGGCCAATCGCGATCCGGGGCGACATGTACTGGCAGGTTCGATTCTCTCACCGGAAACCACCGCCACGGTGTTGGGAATCATCCGGAAAAATCTTAACGAAGCACTGAAATGAGCATTATCAAACGCCATGCCGCTCGAGAAATCGTGTGCCGCCAAGCCGATCCATCTGGACCATGATCTGCCAAGTACGCCGGACCACATAGTCCGATGGCCGGGCGGCGGACATGCGGCGGGGTGAGGGCAGGACCGCGGCCAGCGTGGCGGCCCGGCGCCGGTTCAGCCGGGTGGCCGGGAGACCATAGAAACGCTGGCTGGCCGCCTCGACGCCAAACACGCCGCGGCCCATCTCGGCAATGTTCAGATAAACCGTCAGAATCCGCTCCTTTGGCCAGAGCAGTTCCATCAGCAAAGTAAAGTAAACCTCGATCCCTTTTCTCACATAGCTGGCTCGCGGCCACAGAAAAAGATTTTTGGCCACCTGCTGGCTGATGGTGCTGGCCCCCCGGGGGTGCTTGCGCGTCCGGTTCTCCTCAATGGCGTTCGTAACCGCCTTTAAATCGATTCCCCAGTGGGCAAAAAAGTTCTGGTCCTCCGAGGCGATGACCGCCAGGGCGGCGTTGGGCGAGATCCGGTCCATGGGAACCCAGCGATAATCGACGGCCCTGCCGGACAGGCGCTGGCGTAGCATGAAGGCACTGGTTGGCACGGGGACCCACCGAAAAAGCAGGGTTACCAGCACGGTCAGGATAAAAACGCCGCCGACCACAAGCATCAGCCGTTGCCGAATGCGCCCCCAGAAGGATCGTTGTTTGGTTTTTTTCTTTGCCATGGCCAATTTCCCAGAGCCGGTTGGCAGGAAAAATTTCGGTTCAGAGAGAATAGAAACGCAGCGCGTTGCTAAAAAACAGTTTTTCTCGCAAGGATTCGGAGATTTCCTCATTATTGCGTGCCTGCACCACATCCTCGAAAAACGTACTGCCCGAGTCGGTGTTGCCCATGATCCGCCCGATGCGCGCCGATTCATTGGCCAGGATCTGCTTCATCTCTGTCCATGCGGTTTTAACCGGGCTGAGCGTGACACCGGACCAGAAGCCGGCATCCAGAACCGACTTTATCGTATCTGCGGTGCAGTGATCGACGACCAACCGCTGGCAAAGGTCGCCAAAGTCCGCAAGCATGGCCAGCGTGATCGCGGTGATCGCTGCTTTGTTGGCACGGGGCGTGTGCACACCGATCACCTTGCCATGGGCCGTCATGCGGCGACCGATTTCAAGCTGGGCAATGAGGATCTCCTTCTCCCTGGCATCGCCGGTCTCAAGGCCGATCTCACCGATCCCCAGGCAAAGCGGATCGGCAAGCGACTTCTCCAGCAGGGCGTCGATCTGTTCCGGTTTGAGATCCGGTGGAATCGAACGCGGATGCACACCGGACAGGTAGTAACACGCCAGGCCGGCAGCCGCGTGGGTATGGATGCAGGCGGCCTTAGCCGCCAGGCAGTCGGCAAAATGGTCGACTGACTGAACGTTTTCAAAATAGGCCCAGGACACCACCGCGCAGCGGTTGGCTTTGAGCCACGCAATCCGCTGGGGATGATGCCGGGTGATCAGATCAAGGTGGACGTGGCTGTCGAGGATGGTTGCCGGTATGGTCATGATTGCAGGCCTTTCTTCAAGGGGTACAGCGATTGCCTGACAATAAAACACAACTGGCCGCAAAAGGCTATTGCCAGGCAGGACTATTCATGAAATAGCGCAAAGTTTTCCATGTTTCCCTCAGTTGAGATTGGGATTTTACCATTTGGCATGGATTGAATCGGGGCGTTGGGTTTCCGATCAAGCCAGCGATCAGAATAGATCCAAATGCGATTCCCTGACACGCCGGCACTTGGTTATTGAACAATCATCAAATGTCTGCTAATGTGCGCTTTCTTTCTGTTCGACACACAGTTTAAGGCCAGTAGCTCGAATTGGTAGAGCACCGGACTCCAAATCCGGGTGTTGGGGGTTCGAGTCCCTCCTGGCCTGCCAACTTCACGCCAAAGGGAGCGCCGGGCAAACCTGCCCGGCGCTCCCTTTTGCATTTCTGCAGCCATTAATTTTTTACGGCTTCCCGCCCTACCTGGTGACAGCGCCCCAACCATCCGTTCGATCGTTGGGTGGTTTGTGTAGTAGACAGACTGAGCCGCCGTGTTAAATATTATTCATTTTATTTTCATCCATTATCTCTTGACATAAATACATCATCTTAATAGTCTCTTAAAAAAAACGAAACGTTGGTTCATAATATGGAACCCCATCAACCAGACCAATATTTTATTTTTAAGGTCCGTATATTTTACCGGGCACCGGACGGATGCATTCTGTTTTCTTCATTTCGCCATCAGCGGCATATCAATGGTTCATCGCCGTTACGCACCGATTGCCCCCTAACAACTTCAACGCAGGAGGAAAAAATGGATGTCAAAGACTTGATGTTGCGCCCTTGGGAAAGCGGATTTAAGCTGCCGGATACCTTCAACATGGCCAGTCTGCTTCTGGAACGGCATTTGACAGGAAACCAAGCCGAACGCACGGCGATCATCTACAAAGATGACATCATCTCCTATGGCCGGCTGGGAAGCATGGCCAACCAGATTGGCAATGCGCTGGGGAACCTGGGGGTCAAGCATGGCGACCGGGTGATTATTCTGCTTCACGATCGCCCCGAGTTTATCGCCCTTTTCCTGGGGGCCATGAAAATCGGTGCCGTCCCGGTTCCCATCAACATGCTGGCGACGACAAGCGATCTGGATTACTTCATCAGCGACAGTCAGGCATCCGTCGTTGTTATGGAGAGTGAATTCCATGAAAAGCTGAAATCCGTTATCGCCGGCTCAGCGCATCTCAAAACGGTTGTTGTGTTTGGGGATTCGGTTGATGGTGCGCCCGAATTGTCTCAGCTGATGAACGATGCGTCCGATCAGCTGGCGGTCTACCCCACCGCCAAGACCGACCACTCTTACTGGCTTTACACATCGGGCACGACCGGTCGTCCCAAAGGCGTGATCCATTTTCATAAGGACCTGGCCTATGCGGTCGAAACCTGGGGCCATCATGTGGTCCGGTTTACCCCCCAGGACCGCGTGTTATGCTCCTCAAAACTCTTTTTCTCCTATGGCCTCAACAACGCTCTCTACCTGCCCCTTTACTACGGCGCCTCGGTCATTCTCAATCCGGATCGCCCGCTTCCGGAAATCGTTCTTGGTCTGGTTGAAAAGCATAAACCCACGGGTTTCTTCTCTGTTCCCACGGCCTACGGCCAGATGCTTAACCATCTTGAGGAAATCGATCAGGAGCCCGACATGGGCAGCCTGCGGTTTTGTATCTCGGCCGGCGAAGCCCTGCCCGGCTCGCTTTTCCAGCGCTGGAAGAAAAAGTTCGGAATCGATATTCTCGATGGTCTGGGATCTTCAGAGGCCGGTTTCATCTATATCTCCAATCGCCCTGGAAAGGTTAAAGAGAATGCCAGCGGATTGGCTCTGCCCGGTTATAGCATTGAGGTTCGGGATGAAATGGGAGCCGTCTTGCCGACCGGTGAACTGGGAGAATTGTATGTAACCAGTGAAACCCTTTTCGCCGAATACTGGAACACTACAGCGAAACATTGATGTTATGAGAGTTGGCCAACATGATCCGTTTTTTCCTGTGTGACGTATACGAAATCAAATTACGGCGCAGGTGATATTGAACAATTTCATACATCCCCTCGGAACTCAGCGACCTGAGAGGAAGTACTACAGATAGTATTTTGCGAACCAAGGGAACCGTCAACAACGGAGTTTTTTTTAAAGCGCAATCTCATCCGCAGCATAAAGTGCAAGGCCAAGAATACGAAGGTCATGTGCCGATGCCAGGCGGTCCAGGAACGGTGTTCGTAGCAATCCATGCCAACCTGACTTTTGCCTTCCTGAAAGCACTGTTCAATTGGCCAGCGCATAGTAGAAGCTTTCACCATTTCGGAACGAGAAATTTTTTTGGGAGCATTGGAAATGGCGTATCTGATTTTACCATCGTCGTTTTGTCGAAAGAAAAGCCATTGTTGATCACCTGCCGGCAATCCGTCGCGAGACATATAAACGCGAATGCGAGCCACCTTGGCGATGATGGGTCCCTTGGCACCCTCGGCAACAACGACCGTCTTCCAGGACAGGCGACCGGACTTAGCGATTTCGGATACGGTTCTCGGCTTGGGTTGACCTGGTAATACTTTCTCTTTGGTGGGATGACGGCCATGCCCTTTATATGGCGGGATGCCCACTTTTGGCTTTTTTGTGAAAACCTGGGTATTGGACTTGATTGCGGCAAAGTAAAGCAGATCCTTGGGCAAGGCGTTTAAAAATTCTATGTCACTGCCAAAGGCGGCATCGGCGCCGACCCACTTTGCAGGGTAGTATTTCGCTGCGACAATCTCATTGATTAGTCTTAAGGCAATCTGCTGCTTGGTTTCAAAAACGAGATCTTCGGGGACCATGTTGAACCGGCGTCGCTTTTCCTGCTCGGGAGAAAACCAGCTTTCCGGCATATACAACTGGCAATTGAGCAGGCCATATCCCTTATCGCTTGAGTAGCCAATAAAGACACCGGATTGGCAGTTCTCTGTTTTTCCCAACGGACCACAATACTGCCGAGCCACACCGACCGATTCTTTGCCTTTTTTGGGAAAATCGCTGGGATCGACGGTAATCATTCCATCGGGGGCGGCGATCAACGGCGCCAACATTTCCTGATGAACTCGCAGCATGGTGTCATGGTCCCAACGACCGTTCTTCATGAACATCTGCAGGGAGCGGACAGATTTTTGATCGAGAAATTCAAGCGCGATCGGTTCCACGGATTTGGCTTCGGCATTGCTCATGAGTCCGGAAAAATAGGCTAATCCCAGACGGTGATGTTCGGAGCGTCCGTAAGCATCATGAAAGCATTGATGAAAATCGACGAGCTCTTTTGCAATCGTTTCGAGATCAAAGGGATCGAGATTCAAATCGGCAGTAAGTTGCGGATGCCATCGACAATGTTCTAAAAGCATGACCAACGCCTCCACTTTGGTTTGGGTGGAAGGGCGATCACACGAAAGGGCGGGCTGTTGTCGGCAATCGATAATTTGTCTGAAGTTCGGGTCTAAAACATAAAGGTAAACCTCCTTTGGGTTGCCATGATAGCGATATCCTTTGCCTTGTTTGGTACTGCCCTGCGTAGGCCCAATGTGCTGCCAGTTGGCGGCTTTATAGCAGGTGCCTGCAAAGTAGCGGTTGTCGACAAACGTTTCCAGAAGCAGGAGTCGATGACTGAAATGGCGTAGCCAATCCGCAGGCAACCGCGCGATATTGAGGGCCAAAACATGCGATGCCAGATTATGTAACTGAACCCAGGGCAGGATCAAAAAACGGCTGTTGGCTGCCAGTTGGTGCAGATGCTGTTTTCGTTGCTCCGGAGACCAACCGATAAAACGATCTCTTGCGGACAGTTTCAATGCCGGCGCGCTCCACGACAAACCAGCGACAGGACGGTCTTTTAAAAAAGCCAAGTACTTGAGCCGATGTCCCAGAAGCCGCCGATATCCTAAATAGTGGTGCTGACGGACCCATCGATCCCACAATGGTTCCCAGTCCGAACCACTGACGGGTACAACTTTGGCCGGGCCAAAATCCTTTATGGTTCCGGCTATTGCATCGGTGTTGAACGTAGGCGGAACCGGCGGCAAAATATCATTTTGTTTTTGAGCTATTTGCATAGCGGCAATGGTGTTGTTAACGGTAAAACGCGACTCCACGGCAGCGGAAAGAACCGCTTTCAAGCCGACGAACGAACAATGTGCAACGCCGTAGCTTCGATTGATCGCCCTGTTAATTGGAAGCATACATGCTTTTGATTTAATTGTCTACAGCTATCTTGCGCTGTAGTGGGAACAAACCGGACAAAACAGCCGAGACCCTGGTCGATGGCTGGATGCGTACCGGTGATATGGGACATATTGATGAGGACGGATATTTTTTCTACTCCGCCCGAGCCAATGACTCCATGAAGGTCAGCGGTATCTGGGTCTCTCCGCTGGAAGTAGAAAACGCCCTGCT
The DNA here is from genome assembly GCF_009689005.1 of Desulfosarcina ovata subsp. ovata. Classification (NCBI taxonomy): domain Bacteria; kingdom Pseudomonadati; phylum Thermodesulfobacteriota; class Desulfobacteria; order Desulfobacterales; family Desulfosarcinaceae; genus Desulfosarcina; species Desulfosarcina ovata. Next base: position 2,073,180 of record NZ_AP021879.1, read on the forward strand.
CAGCCATCCGGCGGTGGCCGAATGTGCGGTCGTGGCCATGCAAGATGCCATGGACCTGATCAAACCCAAAGCATTTATCGCCTTAAGAAATGGCCAGGAAGCCGGCGATGACCTTGCCGACGCGCTGAAACGCCATGTCAAGGAAAAACTGGCACCCTACAAATATCCCCGCATCATTGAATTCGTGGATGATCTTCCCAAAACCTCGACCGGAAAGATCCAACGCTTCAAGCTTCGCGAGCAGACGCCGGCATCCTGATAACGACGGACCGTAATGGACGAGATCTATCTGCGCATTTGTACGCTGCTGTTGATTGTATAAAACGATTACTTGCCTGTCATCCTGCACCTATTTTTATTGACAAGTTATTTCGATGTGGCTAATTAGTTCTTGTAGCTACTTCTTAGCTGTTTTATAACCATGAATAACATTTAATATTTGGGACGATGCTGTCCTGACGGCCTTGGGTATCCGTTTCAAATAGTCGACGGCTTGACCGGCATAAAATTTGGTCATACATGCGGTGCAGCCAGCTGCAAGGCTTTAAGCCCCATACGGTTTTCCTGGCAAACTATTTTTTCCTTGACAAAACAAGGCTGCATCGGTAGATATAGAGATCATTCGTTCTCCATAGAGATATACAATCCATTTTCGAAGCGACCCCGGCAGATTACCGGTCTACTCAAGGAATTCGGTAATCCGTGTCGAGAACGATGCGTTCCATTTAAGGATAAATCAGGTCACTAACATCACATGATTTGAAATATAACCAAAGAAACATCAACGATTAGGAGGACGACTTGAAAATTCTCACCACTTTAAAAAAGGTAGTTGATGTGGAATTGACCATCAACGTCAAAGATGGAGCCATCGTTGAAGACGGGCTGCAGTACGTGATGAATGCCTGGGACGAGAATGCCATCGAATCCGCTGTGCAGCTCAAGGAAAGCAGCAAGGCGGAAACGACGCTGGTCAGCATCGGCGGTGGCGATAACAGCGAAATCATCCGCAAGGCATACGCCATGGGCATTGAGCAGGGCATTCATGTCGACGATCCCGCTCTGGCCAAGGCCGATTCGTTCGCTTTTGCCAAAGTACTGCAGAAGGTCTTCGAAAAAGGCCCCTATGATCTGGTGATTACCGGCAAACAGGCTCAGGACACGGACAGCGGCCAGACGGGTATCCTCCTTGCCGAAGCGCTGGGCGTGCCGTGTGTGAGCAACGTGATTGCCATTGAAACGTTGGACGACCAGAATATAAAGGTGTCCCGCCTGGGTGACGCCGGTACTGAAATTCTCGAAGTGGCCCTGCCCGCCGTGGTCACCGTAAGTGACAGCATCAATGAACCGCGCCTGCCGCAGCTGCGTGGAATCATGATGGCCAAGAAAAAGAAAATTGAATCCATGGATCTGGCCGGCCTGGGGCTCACAAGCGACGATGTCGCCAGCCCGAAATCGGAAGTCGTCGAATTTATGGCCACCGAAGCACGCCAGGCCGGAAAGAAATTTGAAGGCGATGCCGCCAGTATCACCGCCGAAGTGGTCGGCCTCCTGGCCAGTGAAGCCAATGTGTTTTAGGTCCGCATTTATCGATGATTGACAATCCTCACTGGACATTAACCGGATTCAAATAAGGAAAACAATATCATGGCTAAAGTACTTGTCATTGCAGACATTAAAAATGGAGCCCTGGGCAGCAGCACCACCGAACTTCTATCCAAAGCCAAAGCCATCGGCGCCGAAACCGCCGTGGTCGCCATCGGCAGTGGTATCGACGGCTTGATCCCCAATCTGGCAGGTGCCGGTTCCGACACCCAGTACGTTGCCGACGATGACAGCCTGGCGATGTTCTCTGCCGGCCCGTTCGCCGCGTGCGTGGTCGACGCGGCCAACCAGTTCGGTGCCGACATGGTCTGGTTCGGATTTTCCGAAAGCGGCAAAGCCGCGGCACCTCGGGTAGCTGCGCAATTGGACGTTGCCTGTGCAACGGATATCACCGACGTAATCCTTGATGGCGATCAGATCGCAATCGTTCGCCCGGCCATCGCCAACAAGGTCATGCAGCGAGTAAAAATCAATACGGCCAAAATGGTAGCGGTTATCCGTGCCGGGGCGTTCGAAGCCACGGAAGGCATTACCGGCAGTGAAAATGTGGTCAAGCTGACCGCACCGGAAGCAGATCTGAAGGCCGTCATCAAGGAGATCCTGACGGATGCCAGTGGCGACATCGATCTGGCCGATGCCGACATCGTCGTATCCGTGGGTCGCGGCGCCAAAAACCAGGAGGGGGTAGACATGGTCAAGGGGCTTGCCGATGACCTGAAAGCCGGTTTCGGTTCATCCCGGGCAATGGTCGACGGCGGCTTCATGCCCCACAACAAACAGGTCGGCCAAACCGGCAAAATCGTGGCACCGACCCTTTATATGGCATTCGGTATCTCCGGCGCCATTCAGCACATTGCCGGCATGAGCGGCGCCAAAGTGATTCTGGCCGTCAACAAAGACCCCGAAGCGCCGATCTTCAACCTGGCCGATTACGGTATCGTCGGCGACCTTTTCGAAGTGGTTCCGATCCTTCGCGAAGAGATCAAAAAAGTCAGAGCATAGCCGAACCATGCCTGTTCCCTCCCGCCCCTCGCGGGAACAGGCATTCATTCAATCCACTATTTTCAGACGGTATTGCAAGAGGTAACCATGAATCCCCTGTTGATGTCCCTTCTGATCATTGTCGCACTAGCCGTTTTCACCCGTACGATGATCGGCAAGCTGAAATTGCTGGCCGCCCTCGAACCCGCCGACCGAACCAATCATCTGATCCAGCGGCTGAAAAGTCTTCTGGTGCTGGCGATCGGCCAAAAACGCCTGGTCGGCAGAGCCAAGGAACGAAGCTCGGGGATCATGCACGCGCTTATCTTCTGGGGGTTCTGCGTCCTTTTGATCCGCAGTATCACCCTGTATGGCGAAGGTTTTCAGGCAGGCTTTCATCTGCCCTTTTTGGGCGGTGACAACCTGATCACCTACCTGTATATCGGGCTTAAGGACATCATGGAGGGCGTCGTCCTCCTGATGGCCATCTGGGCCATCTACCGCCGTGCGGTCGTCAAACCCGAACGGCTGCACAACACGTTCGAGGCCTACCTGGTGCTTGTCATGATCGGCGTCCTGATGATCTCCGATCTGCTTTACGATGGTACCCGCTACAACCTGATTCATCTTTACAATCAGGACAGCATCCACTTCTTGAGCCACGCGACCTACGGATCTGAATTTACCTGGTCCCCGGTGTCGATGGTTGCGGCCAACCTGGTCGCCGGATTGGGCGTGGATGCCACCATCGCCATTTCGATGATCATGTTCTGGGTTCACATCTGCACCCAGCTGACCTTTCTCAACATCCTGCCGACCGGCAAGCACTTTCACGTCATCACCGCCCTGCCCAATGTTTTCCTGAAAAGCCTGGGCTACCCCCATGAAAAAACCAAAGTCCTCGACCTGGAAGATGAATCGGCCTGGGAGGATGAGTCCCTGGGGGTTAATCACATCCATCAGCTCAACTGGAAACAGGGGCTGGACCTATACACCTGTACCGAATGCGGCCGCTGCAAGGAGGTCTGCCCGGCCTACATGACCGACAAGCCGCTCAGCCTGTTTGACTTCAATGAAAGCCTGAAACACGAGCTGTATGCCAATCAGGACAATCTCCTGAAGCGGTCCAAACTGGCTGCGGGTCTTGTCAATCTGACCGATGAAGACAAAATCGCGGAAATCAAGGCTGGGATGGCCGAACTGAACAGTGAGAAACAGCTCATCGGAGACGTGATTGCCGAAGACACGCTATGGGCCTGTACCACCTGCCGGGCCTGCGAAGAGGTTTGCCCGGTGACCATCGAACATGTGCCGCGGATCATTGCCATGCGCCAGGGTCAGACCCTGATGGCCGAAGCTTACCCCAAAGAACTCAACGTGGCCCTGAAGGGGCTCGAGCGCAACGGCAATCCCTGGGGAATCGGATATGACAAGCGCGCCGAATGGGCCAAGGACCTGAACATCCCCACCATGGCCGACAGTCCGGATGTCGACTACCTGCTCTGGGTGGGCTGCGCCGGGTCCTTCGATGACCGTACGAAAAAGGTATCTGTCAGCCTGGCCAAAATCCTGCAGAAAGCCGGCATCAAGTTCGCCATCCTGGGTGTCGAAGAGAAATGCACCGGCGATTTCGCCCGCCGGGTCGGCAATGAGATGCTTTTCCAGATGATGGCCATGGAAAACATCGAGACCTTGAATGGCTACAATGTGAAGAAGATCATCGCCGCCTGCCCGCACTGTCTCAACACATTGAAACACGACTACGCCTCCATGGGCGGTAATTATGAGGTGATCCATCACAGCGCGTTCATTCACGACCTCATCAAATCCGGGAAAATCCAGTTGAACCCCAATATGCAGGGGACGATAACCTATCACGATCCCTGCTACCTGGGCCGCTACAACGGAATCTACGATCAGCCGCGTGAGATTCTGCGGTCGGTCGGCGGGTCCGGTTTCAGTGAACTGGACCGCCACGGCAGTGAAAGTTTCTGCTGTGGTGCCGGCGGCGGCCGAATGTGGATGGAAGAAAACATCGGCAAGCGCATCAACCTGGAACGCGCCGAGGAGATCGCCGCCAAGGGGGTTTCCAGCGTTGCGGTGGGATGCCCCTTCTGCCTGACCATGATTGAGGACGGCATGAAAGAGCTGGAAAAGGAAGAATCGATCAAAACCCTTGACATTGCCGAGATCGTTGAAAAAAATATGGTATAGCACCATTATAGATTGGTGATACTGTAAAATTCACAATTCAGACGGCTTTGCAGAAACGTTGGGTTTCTTCTGCAAAGCCGTCAAGTTTATCTGCGGCTTACAAATCCGTTTTTGGGTGGATTCGTCAAACTTAATGATATTGCATTCAAAGGAGGCACAACAGTGGCTGTTATCTTTTCTGCGCGGGAAATCGCCGAAGCGGCGGTTGAAAAAGAGAGAAGACGGAAAAGCTTTTACGCAACCGTATGTGAATTGAGCACAAATGAAAAAATGAAAGACCTGTTTCAGTTCCTGACCGAGGAAGAAGACCGCCACGTGACTGCCTTTTCTGAAATCAGGGACAAATTGCCCGAGGAAATCCGATCGGATGAATACAATGACGACATGGAAGCGTACATGGATTCGGTGGTCGATGACCGGCTCTATGCCAACATCGATTCAAAAGAGTTCGTCCAACAGGCCATCACGGCGAAAAATGTGTTTCAGCTGGCCATCGGTTTTGAAAAGGACGCCATCCTCTACTTCAGGGAATTTTTGCCGTATTTGACTGAAACGGACGGCAAAACGGTTCTTGAACTGATCGAACAGGAAAAAGGTCACATCCGAATGCTCGCCGACATGGAAAAAAAGATGGCCTAATTGAGATAAAAAGGTAACAGGAACAAATTTTTGTCATCTTCCGCCTGTTACCTTTTCACATGCTGCCGGGCTTCCCAACAAATAGCGCAATCAACCAGGAAAACGGCCCGCAGCAAGTCGCTTTCCTTCTCCCCGTAGAAAAAATGGCATGCGCAGTGATTGCCGTCCGGCAGCGCTGTGATGTTTCATTGTATGCACTCGCCGTCAATATCCGCCGTTAAATCGTTGTCGCGTACCGGGACAGGCTTTGGCACCGGCCCATTCAGAAAAGGCCCTTCATAATTGTAACGTGTTGTATTTTTAATAATATTACTTCTCTTTTAATCAGTATCGACCAGACATCATCCCCGCTTCGCGCCCCTTTCTTGAGTGAGCCTTTTTTGCTTCGTGAATCCGCTTTTTTTCTTGACAAAGGAAATCCACTTGGGTATTTATAGAGAACCTCGGTTCTCTCAGGAGATAGAGACAAGTTAATTAAAGGTTTCCATTGGCATAAATCAAACTTCACGATTCAACCAACGAGCAACCAGACGATGCATTACAAAAGGGTCCCTGCCATAGACAAATGTTTCTCCATCTTATATTTGATGGCGGAAGACAAAAGGCCCTTTGGATTTAATGAAATCGTAAAAAAACTTACTTTGAACAAAAGTACGGTTTTTAATATTCTTCACACACTCGACGATCTTGGCATTCTGGAAAAAGGTCAGGACGGACTGTTCAGATTGGGACCTCGACTTTTCGTTCTTGGCAGTGCCGCCGCCGGCGGGGCCGAACTGATCAAAACGGTCCATCCCTACCTCGAAGCCATTAACAGTCAGTTCAAATTCTCAACGTTCCTGGGTATCCTCGCCAATGAGGAAGTCATTATCGTCGACAAAGCCGATCGTGCGCACCTGGTAAAAATATCGTCCGAGATCGGAATGCGCAGGCCTGTTTTCGCCGGTGTTTCCGGAAAGGCCCTGCTTGCGCAGCTTCCCGTGAAAAAGATTGAAAAAATCATAGAAAACATTACGCCTGTCCAATATACGCCCAGAACCATTACCGACAAAATCGCCTTCAGGGATGAGATTCTTAAGGTCAAGCAAGACGGCATCGCCTATGACATGGAAGAATATATAGAAGGAATGATTGCCGTGGCGGTTCCGTTGCAAGCATACCGGGAAGATCTGCAGGCGGTCATATGGACGGTCGGACTGAAACACGATTTTACAAAACCTGTGATGGCGGAAATCTCAAGTGCCCTGTCCGCCGTCGCCGATGAGATCAATTCCCGTTTTTCACTGATCGCGGGGCATTTCGAATAGGCTGAATGAAACGTTAAAATAGGATTGCAACCTTAATTGGACGTTTTTCAAATTGAAGGGGTTAAATCATGAGGTACGCAGCAACAGGGGTTAACTTAGAAATCGATCTAACACGAGGAAGCATTGAAAAGGTGGAAACCGACCCTAAAACAACTGAACTCTTTTTTGGAGGACAGGGAGCGGCTGCCAAGATATTGTTTGAGCGGGTTCCGCCCGACACCGACCCCTTTTCGCCGGATAATCTTTTGATATTCAGTGCCGGGCTTCTCCACGCCACGCCTGTACCGGGCGCCAACCGAGTTGCCGTCAATACCTTCTCCCCCCAAACGAACCTGATGTCGCACTCGTTGATGGGCGGATTTTTTGGCCCTGAGATGAAACATGCCGGCTATGACCAGATTATTATCCGAGGTAAGGCATCAGACCTCGTCTACCTTTACATCCATAACGATACGGTCGAACTCAGAGACGCCACCCATCTGCGAGGCCGAGGCACCACCGAAACCGGTGACATCCTTAAAGAAGAGTTGAAAGACGACAAGCTTCAGGTGGCCGCCATCGGTCTTGCCGGTGAAAATCGCGTCTACACCGCATCCATCGACCATGGCCACTCCAGTGCGGCGCGTGGGGTTGGTGTGATCATGGGTGACAAACGGCTGAAAGCCATTGCCGTTCGCGGAACCAAAGATGTCAACATTGCCAAGCCGGCCGAGTTGTTCGATATATGCATGAAAATGCACAAGCGGATCTCCGAAGGCGACGGTTGCGGCGACTGGATGGCCTATGACGAGGACGACAGTTTTCACCATAACCATTTTTCCTGGGGCAATGCGCGCGTCAGGCGGATCGATTTTTGGAGCGATGAACTCCAAGAGCGCTGGACGAAAATCAAATACGACAACATGGACCGCCAGACCAGCTGCTACAACTGCCCCAAGAATTGTCGCAACGTGATCAATTGGCCCGGTCGCCGGAGATTCGGTTACAAATGCTATGGCAAGGACACCTACCATATGGCGGCCTTCAAAGAGTTGGATTTCAGCTATGATATCCTTGGCGTCGCCCAAGAGTATGGTCTCGATTCCTACTCGACGCCCCAGGTCATCGCCTTTGCCATAGAGCTTTACGAAGCCGGAATCTTGACAGACAAAGATATGCCGGGGCTGCCCGAAGACAGCGGTGACCGGTTCTGGTATATCATGGAAAAAATCGTCCGCCGCGAAGGAATTGGCGATATCCTCGCCGACGGCGTCTCCCTGGCAGCAAAGCGTATCGGCAACGGCGCTGAACAATACGATCACAATACGGTAAAACGGTTCGAACAGTTGCCCATCAAACTTGGCAAGATCAATCCCGCCTACTTCCTGATGATTGCCACGGGTGAAAAGATGAGCATCACCCAGATCGAGGGTTCCTTCCCCCAAGACCCGATTCGCGACCCGGAAAAGCGTAAAGAATTCTGCGACAAATGGGAGGCGGTACCGGAACAGAAATTCATTGACTATTTCATGAACTGGGAAAAACGGGACAAGATGTCGTCCCAGGCCTTCTGTGACATCGTCGACTGGAATGAAGCCATGCATTATATCGATGACTCCATCGGTCTTTGCGGGTTCGTCTCCTCTTTCAGGGGCCAGTTTGGTGGCGGCGTTGCCTATCACATGAACAATATTCCAGATTTTATCTCTTTTGCGACAGGCATGGAGATGAACAAAGAGAAACTCTGGGAAACCTTCAGGCGAATCCGGACCCTGGTTCGCGCAGTCAATGTGAGACGAGGTCTACGGAGAAAAGATGAACGTCCACCCGAAGATCACTGGGCGGTCAGAGATGAGGAAATGGAGCAGAACCTGCTCAGTGAATATTACCATTTCAAAGGGTGGAATGACCAGGGTGTACCCACCCAGGAGACATTGAAGAGCTTGGGTCTGGATTTCGTAAGTGAAGATCTGGTCGAACGTGGCATCCTTGATGAAAATGGAAACACGCCTACCGAAGACGAACCGGCCGTAGCCGTAGCCGAATAGATTTGATTCAAAGGGGGGTCGTAACCGTGACTGGTGGGAAAAAAACAAAAATTATAAAAGAGATCATCGTCAACGTCGATAAATGCACGGGCTGCCGTTCATGTGAGATGGCCTGCTCTGCGTTTCACTCCGTACCCAAATACAGCAGCCTCAATCCAGCCCGGGCACGCATCCGTGTCTTCATGGATGAGACCAAAGACCTGTATGTTCCGATTCGGGCCGGTGACTACACCCAGGCGGAATGCAACGGAAGAAACCGGTACACCATTGCAGGCAAGGAGTACTCCCAGTGTACCTTTTGTCCGGCATCCTGCCCTTCCAGAGATTATTTCAAAGAACCCGACTCCGGCCTGCCGCTGAAATGCGACATGTGCGAAAGCGTACCGCCGCTTGAAGAACCCATGTGCGTCCAGGCATGCAAGTTCGATGCGCTGACGTATATGGAGCGGGAAGAGGTCATCCCCGAGGAAGAAATCCAGCGGGGGGAGATGGAAGCCGGTATCGCTTCGCTGATTCATAAATACGGAGCCAAATCGGTAAGAGATGCCGTTGCCAGAGCAACCAAGCGCTAAAACATTAAGCCGAAAGAAGAGGCGGATACGATCGTGGAAACATTAGCCCCCTTCAAAGAAGTAATCGAAGAGATCAAAGAGGCAGGTGGAGAGGTTTTCAAGCTGTGTTTTCAATGCGGCAAGTGCGATACGGTCTGCCCGTGGAACCGGGTGAGAGAGTTCAGCATGCGCAAGCTGATCCGGCAGGCCACCTTCGGGCTGACGGAGATCGATGGCGAGGACATCTGGCGCTGCACCACCTGCGGGCGCTGCCCGGAGTACTGTCCCCGGGGGGTCAAGCAGATCGAGCTGGGCGTTTCCCTGCGGCGTATCGCCACGGCCTATGAGGTGTTTCCCGCGTCGGTGAAGTCGGCCCGCACGGCACGCGCCAGCCTGATTTCCGAAGGCAACCCCTTGCAGTTCGACCGCAAGAAACGCGCCGACTGGGTCAGCGCCAATGACGTCGCTGTCAAGCCCTTCGAAGAAGGCATGGAGATGCTTTATTTCGTGGGCTGTTATTTAAGCTTTGATCCGCGTATGAAAAAGGTCGCCGTGGCCACGGCCAGCATTCTCAACAAGGCCGGCATCGATTTCGGCATCTTGGGCGAGAAAGAGAACTGCTGCGGCGAAAGCATCCGCAAGACCGGCAGCGAGAACGTGTTCAAGGACCTGGCCAGAGAGAACATCAAAACCTTCGTGGATCATGGGGTCAAGCGCATCCTGGTCTCCTCCCCGCACTGCTACCACACCCTGAAGAACGAATATCCCGAGTTCATGGCCAATTTCGAGGTGGTGCACATCACCCAGTACCTGCTCGAGCTGATCGAGAGCGGCCGGCTGGAGATCACGGGCAGCTATGAAAAAACGGTGGCCTACCACGATCCCTGCTACATGGGCCGGCACAACGGGATTTACGACGAGCCGCGCGAGGTGTTGCGGCGCATCCCCGGCCTGAAGCTGGTGGAGCTGGCCGACAACCGCGTGGACAGCCTGTGCTGCGGCGGCGGGGGCGGCCGGATCTGGATGGATACGCCCAAGGAAGAGCGTTTTTCCGACATCCGGTTGCAGCAGGCCATGGACGTTCAGGCCCAGGAGCTGGCCACGGCCTGCCCTTACTGCATCACCAACTTTGAGGAGAGCCGCCTGAACATGGAACTCGAAGACGCCCTGGAGATCAAGGATATCACGGAAATCGTTTTGGCCGCGCTATCGTAAACCGGGAAAACCTGACAAGGACGGAAAAATTGGAAAAAGAACCAATCGAAGGGTTGTTGGACGACAGTCCCGAAAAAAATAATCGCATTGATGTAATGGTTGTCGGTGGAGGGATCAGCGGTATCCAGGCGGCCCTCGATCTGGCCGAGACAGGTTTCAAGGTTTACCTGGTCGACAAATCACCGGCCATCGGCGGCAAAATGTCACAGTTGGACAAAACATTTCCAACCAATGACTGCTCCATGTGTATCGAGTCGCCAAAATTCATCGAGTGCAGCCGGCATCCCAACATCGACATTCTGACCTATACCGAAGTAAAAAGCGTCGAAGGCGAGGCCGGCGACTTCACGGTGACACTGGTCAAAAAACCGAGATATATCATCGAGGAGAACTGTACCGGTTGTACGGTCTGTGTCGAATACTGCCCTGTCCAGGTTCCGGACCCGTATAACCAGAACCTCTCTTTGAACAAGGCGATCCACATCTATTTCTCCCAGGCGGTTCCCCTGATCACCTATATCGATCCGGAAACCTGCCTCTACCTTCAGGACGAGAAATGCACGATCTGCCAGGGCGCCTGTAAGAATGACGCCATCGACCTCCATCAAAAACCGGAAAAAATAGAGGTCGAGGTCGGTGCCATCGTTCTCGCTCCGGGATACGAGGTTTTCGATCCGAGACCCAGGGGCGATTACGGTTATGGGCAATTCGAGAATGTGGTCACCAGCCTCGACTTCGAACGTATCCTCTGCTCCACCGGACCCTATGAAGGCGAAATCCGGCGCCCCTCCGACGGCAAGCACCCCCACCGGATCGCCTGGATTCAGTGCGTTGGTTCACGGCAGGTCATCGAAGGCGGCAACAGCTACTGTTCGGCCGTCTGCTGCGCCTATACCCAGAAACAGGTGATCCTGGCCAAGGATCACGACGACAATCTCAATGCCACCATCTTCCATAACGATATCCGGGCATTTGGCAAGGACTTCGAGCGTTTCTACCAGCGGGCGGAAAACCTTGCCGACACCCGCTTCATTCGCAGTTATGTCTCCATCGGCAGGGAGATTCCGGAGACCAAAAACGTCACCATCCGCTACTCGACCGTCGACGACGGGGTCAAGGAAGAGGAATTCGACATGGTGGTGCTCTCCGTCGGGATCGCACCGCCGGCCGATGTGCAGGAGCTGGCCAACAAGTTCGGTATCGAGCTCAACCACCATCAGTTCTGTCTGAACAAAACGACCAACCCCATCGAAACCACCCGTCCCGGCATCTTTGTCAGCGGCGCGTTCCAGGGGCCGATTGACATTCCCGAGTCGGTCATGACCGCCAGTGGGGCCGAGGCACTCTGCGGCCAGCTCCTTGACTACCGCCGGGGCCAACTGGCCCGGGAACGGGAATATCCACCGGAGCGCGATGTCTCCGGAGAGGAACTCAAGGTCGGTGTTTTCGTGTGCCATTGCGGCGCCAATATCGGCCGGGTGGTCGATGTGCCCGACGTGGTCGAATATGCATCCACCCTTGGGCATGTTGTCCACGCCCAGGAGAGTCTTTTTGCCTGTTCCACGGAAAATGCCCAGCAAATCACGGACACGATCCGGGAAAAAGGGCTCAACCGCGTGGTCGTGGCGGCTTGTACCCCCCGGACCCACGAACCTCTTTTCCGGGATACGGTTCGCGAAGGCGGCATCAATCAATACTTCTACGAGATGGCCAACATTCGCGAGCACTGCTCCTGGGTCCACTCCAAGGAGAAAGAAAAAGCCACCCAGAAGGCCAAAGAGATCATCCGCATGTCCGTGGCCCGCTCGACCCGCCTGGAACCGCTTCAGGAATTCGAACTGCCGGTCAACAAAGCGGCGCTGGTGGTTGGCGGTGGCGTCGCCGGCATGACCAGTGCGCTCAGCCTGGCCAAGCAGGGATTTACCGTGCACCTGATCGAAAAAGAGAGTGACCTGGGGGGGATGGTCCGTAAGCTTCACTACACCCTGGAGGGAATGGAGGTTCAGGCGTATCTGGAAGACACCGTCCGCCAGGTATACCGGCACCCGTTGATTCAGGTGTCCCTGGATGCCACCATCACGTCGGTTTCCGGATATGTGGGAAATTTCGTCACCACGGTCAAGACGGGATGGCAAACCAAGGAAATCAAGCATGGGGCCGCCATCATCGCCACCGGTGCCGAGGAGTATCAGCCCAGCGAATACCTGTACGGCGAAAATGAAAATGTGGTCACCTCGGTGGAGCTGGAGGAATTGATTTTCAACCAGGACGAAAAACTGGCCAGCACCGAGAGCCTGGTGATGATCCAGTGTGTCGGCTGCCGCCAGCCGGACCGCAATTACTGCAGCCGGGTATGCTGCAGCCATTCCATCAAAAATGCCTTGAAATTGAGGGCCCTCAATCCCGAAATGGATATTTACATTCTCTTTCGGGATATCCGCACCTATGGATTCAAGGAAGACTATTACCGCGAAGCCGCGGACAACAACATCCGCTTCATCCGCTACACACCCGAGGACAAACCCGAGGTGGAAGCGACCGATGAGGGCATCACCGTCACCGTTACCGACCCGGTCCTGGGCGACCGGCTTATGATCGATGCCAACATGCTCGCCCTGGCGGCGGCCGTTGTGCCCCCGAAGACCAACACCGAGATCGCCAAGCTGTTCAAGGTGGCCATGAACCCGGATGGGTTCTTCCAGGAAGCACACGTCAAACTGAGACCGGTCGATTTTGCCGCGGACGGTGTTTTCCTCTGCGGAACCGCGCAATATCCCAAGCACATCAACGAGACCATCAGCCAGGCCTATGGCGCCGCCGGTCGGGCCATCACCATCTTGAACAAGGACTCGGTACTGGCATCCGGTGCCGTTTGCGAGGTCAACGAAAAGGACTGCGTGGCCTGCGGGGCCTGCATCACCGCCTGTACTTACGGCGCGATCGAGTTCAAAGATACCCCCATCGGCAACAAGGCCTCGGTGAACCCGATCCTCTGCAAGGGTGACGGTCTTTGCAACGCGGTCTGCCCGGCCGATGCAATCGTTCTGAAGCACTTTACCAAAGATGAAATTCTCTGTCAGATCGATGCGGCCTGATGCTGCTTTTGCCAAAGAATAACGCGCCGGATCCGCCGCTGGGATAGGGCGGATCGCAAATGGCCAAGATACACCATATTTAATCTACAAGGGAGACGACAATGAGCGCAGCACGTGAGTTCAGACCGAAAATCCTCGGCTTTCTTTGCAACTGGTGAGGTTATTCCGCTGCGGACCTGGCTGGAGTTTCCAGACAACAATATGCACCGGATATCAAGATTGTTCGCCTCATGTGTACCGGCAGGGTTGACCTCGCCTTCATGCTCCGCGCATTTTCCAACGGAATGGACGGGGTGTTCATCGGCGGCTGCTGGCCGGGCGAATGCCACTACCTGACCCAAGGCAATTACAAGGCCCTCTTTTTGATGAACCTTTGCCGCAAACTGATGGCCCATATCGGCCTGGATCCCGAACGCCTGCGGCTGGAGTGGATTTCGGCCTCGGAGGGAATGCGCTATGCCGAGGTGATGAACGATTTCTCCAAAACCGTCAAAAACCTGGGCCCCCTCGGCGTGGGCGAAGGCGTGGACGAGGCGACGCTGAAATTCAAACTTGAGGCACTTACCAAACTGGTGCCCTACATTCGACTGGTAGAACGGGAAAAACTGAGGGTCGATTTTAAAACCGTCGAAGAATACACTGAGTTTTTCGCCAGCGAAACATTCGACCGGATTTTCAAGGACATGATCATCAGCAAGTTCGAAACCAGCCAGATCTTGTCACTGCTCAAGACAAACGCCTTGGATACCGGCCAGATTACGGAACAATTGGGCCTGCCACGGACCGATGTGGCGGAATACCTGAACGATTCGGTCAGGCAGGGCTTCATCGATTTCGATCCAAGCAGCAATCGCTTCGCGACGATCCAGTATTGATCAACGCGTAAGCAGTCGAAGCAACACACCAACAATAGGACAGGGCCATGGATACCAACAAAATCGATCAGATCATTGACGACCATCAGGGCAAACCCAGTTCCTTGATTCACGTGCTCATGGAAATTCAGCACGTCAATCACTGGCTCCCCAGAGCCGTCCTTAAAAAGGTCAGCGACAAACTGGAGGTTCCGTTCAACCGAGTCCTTCAGGTGGCGACCTTTTACAAGACCTTCAGCATGATTCCCAAGGGGAGCCACGAGGTTCATGTCTGCATGGGAACGACCTGCCGGATGCGCGGCGCCTCAAAGCTTTTGGACAAGGTCAAAGACGTAATCGGCGTCGAGATCGGGCAAACCGACGCGGACATGAAATACAGCCTGGAAAATGGCAGTTGCCTCGGTTGCTGTTCCCTGGGGCCCGAGATTATCGTCAACGGCAAACACCATACCCGGGTTAAACCGGAGAAGGCTGAAGAAGTATTCAATACTTATGCGTAAGGGAAAATTATGCCAAGGATAAATTCACCTGCTGAACTGGAAGACCTCAGGAAGGGGATCCTGTCACACAAAGCACCTGATAAGCCCTGTATCGCGATATGTGCGGGAACGAACTGCCTTGCGCTCGGTAATCAGGAAGTGATCCGTGCCTTCAAAGAAGAGCTGAAAAAACAGTCGCTGGAGGACAAGGTCGACATCAGGGCCACCGGTTGCCACGGCCTCTGCGAACGGGGTCCCAACGTCCTGATTTACCCCCAAGAGGTCTATTACATCGAGGTCAGCCCCGAAGATGTTCCCGAAATCATCGCCGAAACGGTGCTTGGCAAAAAGGTCATCGATCGTCTGCTTTACACGGATCCGGATACCGGGGAAAAAGCGGTCCATCAGTCCGATATCCCTTTTTACAAAAAACAGACCCGTATGATCATCAACACCAATACGATGATCGACCCCAAGCGTATCGATGACTTTCTGGCCATTGGCGGGTACAGTGCCCTTTCCAAGGCACTTTTCGAAATGACCCCCGAAGCGGTTCTCGACGAAATCAAAAAAGCCAACCTGCGCGGCCGCGGCGGCGGCGGTTTCCCTGCCGGCCTCAAATGGGAAACGGCACGCAACGCCCCCGGCGATCAGAAATATGTGATCATCAACGGTCACGAGGGCGAGCCCGGTGCATTCATGGACCGTGCCATCTTTACCGGCAACCCCCATAATGTCCTCGAGGGCTTTATCATCGGTGCCTATGCCATCGGTGCCAGCCAGGGCTTTATCTATACCCGGCACGATATGCCGCAATTGAAAGAGAATATTTACACCGCACTGGCCCAGGCCGAGGAGTACGGGCTTTTGGGTGACAATATTCTCGGCTCCGGATTTAATTTTCACATCGAGGTCCATTTTGACGTGGGCATCTTCGTTTCCGGTGAATCCAGCGCACTGATGCGATCGATCGAAGGCAAAAACCCGGAGCCGAGACCCAAGTATATCCGTACTTCGGTGAGCGGGATATGGGACAAGCCGAGTAATCTGAACAATGTGGAAACATGGGCCAATGTGCCACAGATCATCAACAAGGGGCATGAATGGTACACCAGTATCGGCACCGAACGCAGCAAGGGTACCAAGCTCGTCTCCGTGTCCGGCCATGTCAATAACACGGCGGTCGTGGAAGTTCCCATGGGAACAACCCTTCGGGAGATTGTTTTCGATATCTGCGGCGGCCTGCCCAACGGTAAAAAGCTGAAGGCCGTCCATTTCGGCGGTGCCATGGGCGGCAGCATCCCCGAGAACCTTTTGGACACGCCCCTTGATTTCGATGCCCTTTCCGGCCTCGGTGCAACCATGGGCGCCGGTGGCATGCTGGTCCTTGACGAAGATACCAGTATGGTTGAGATGACCCGCACGTTGCTGGACTTTCTCAGCAAAGAATCCTGCGGCAAATGCGTACCCTGCCGGGAAGGTGTCCGGCAGATGCTCAAGGTATACAACCGGCTCTGCGAGGGCAAAGGCAAACCAGGCGATATCGAACTGCTCGAAGACCTGTGCGATGTATCCAAGAAAGCGTCTTTGTGCTCACTGGGCAGAACCGCTTACAGCCCGGTGGCGAGCACGTTGCGTTTTTTCCGTGAGGAATACGAGGAAAAAATCGTGCAATAACGATGTTTGGATGGGTTCCGCTTGCGGCAAGAGATGGTATTTCCGGCAGCTCCTGTTTTTTGTCCGATACCCGTGAACCAGCAAGAACAAAAGCCATAGAAGGTTAATAATATGAGTGAAATCCTTTTGCAGATCGATGGCAAAGAAGTCAAAGCAACGGAAGGCATGACCATTTTGGATGCAGCCAAAAGTGCCGGGATTCACATTCCCACACTCTGCCACCACGAAAAGCTGGAGCCGTACGGGGGATGCCGGCTCTGCACGGTCGAAATCGAAACGCGTGGCCGGTCACGACTGGTTGCGGGATGTCTTTTCCCGGTACAGGCCGACCTGATTGTCAGGACCCGCACCGAGGAAGTCGACAAACTACGCAAAACCATCATCGAACTGTTGATGGCCCACGCGCCGGACTCATTCGAACTGCTTGCCCTGGCCGAGGAATACGGCGCCGACCGCAACCGTTTTGAAAAGGAGTCCTCCTTTTGTTTGCTCTGTGGTCTGTGTGTGCGCTATTGCAATGAAGTCAAAAAGAAAAGCGCGATTACCTTTGTGGACTGTGGGGCGGAGAGGCAAATCAACTTTATTCCTGAGATTGCCGCCCAGGAGTGCTGGAATTGCAAGGAATGTTTCCCCCTTTGCCCGACATCGTATCTCCAGGCTGCCTATTTTCTTACCGAGGCGCTTGCCTTTCCACGGGCCAAGGAAGTGCCTGCCAAATAAAAGACCATCTTCAGCCAGGGCCGCCCATCCATCACGGTCCGCTGACACCGAATAATGGGTTTGGCGGGAGGTGAACGACAAGTTCCCTCCCCTACCCGCCTCGACTGTTTCCCCTCGCCATCTATTTTTCCGCCCATCCCGCTTGCCTGTATTTATGGTACGCAATCACCAACTCTTTCGCCGACACCGGCGAGTCCCAACTCGTATCGACCAGAAAAAACCAAGCTTCCGTTTTAAGCAACCCGGTTGTTTGCAACAGCATCCTGTCGTCACCCTTCTATATTTATCTATACAGAGAAAAAAATCGGTAAGCGACTTAATTTTTTATTGACATGTAGCTATTATGTGGCTTAATCGTATCTACAGATAGATAATTACACAATACTGTTCGGCATATATATTGCCATAACATCCTGTTATTAAAATAAAAAATAGCACTGGACAAAAAGATCGCTTTGTGTTTTAATCATGGTGGGTACAATTAATTAATCAGGAGGTCTCCATGAGCGAACACATCGACAAAAATGTTTTTCAAACAATTCTATCACCGGTGCTACCATTGATTGAGGTTAATCAAAATAGTCTCCATAATGATTTGGACACTTACAAGCTTTCATTATCATCGTTCACCACAAATTTGCTTTTTGGAATAATAACCAGAATTAAAAGCGTTGGACAAATCGTCACTGAGATCAAAACATCACCAACTGCTAAGGCATTAGGATTGGTCGTCGCATCGAAGTCTATGTATAATGAAGCGTTTAATCGTTATCCCCCAGAAATATTTAAAGATATATTCCATCAGTTGGTAAAAGAATTGGATTTGCATAAAATTCCGGAAATCAGTCATCTTGGAAAAATGCTAATTGTAGATGGTTCGCTTTTTCCGGCCATTTCCAATATGGCATGGGCTTGTTACAAGAAAACCGCTAATGCGATCAAAATGCATTTATCTTTTGAACTCAACCGAATGATTCCAACCGAATTTATCAGTACGGAAGGTAACTTTTCCGAAAAAGAATTTGTTAAGCAAATTCTTCGCGAAGGCATTACATATGTCTGTGATCGAGGCTATATCGCTTTCAATCTGTTCAAGCAGATATCCGACAGCAATGCATTTTTTATTATTCGCGGAAAGTCGAATATGACGTACACTGTAAAAGAGTGTCTCACTGCCACCGTACCGGATACATTCTTGAAATTTTTCAGTGACATCACAGATTCAAATATAATATTCAATAGCGATGAAAACAAAGCAAGTTATCGTATTGTTAGCTTTACGGCTATGGGCGAAAACTACATTTTGATCACAAACAGAAATGATTTGACAACTTACGAAATTATAATGCTTTACGCTTACAGGTGGCAAGTGGAACTTTTTTTTCGCTTCATAAAAAGAACCTTCAAGGGAATTCACTTAATGAGCCAATCTCCTCATGGCGTACAGATACAATTCTACTTGTATATGATTGCTTATCTATTGTTATTATCATTCAAACAAGATACGGAAATAATAAGCAGAGAAAATGAAAAAGATGAGCATGAATCTGAAGAAAATAATAAGAACGAAACCTTGCTAACTTCATCTTCATGCTCCAATTCAAATGCAAAAAGACCATATGTTTGCGGGTTAGTAACTCTTCTTGGAGAAAAATTAAAACAGTTTTATAAAATTGGTCTTCACTGGTTATTAGCAGTAAAAAATAATTTGTTAGAAATATTTGATGTGAATATCGCCAAAGTTATTGCTCAATACTCTTATCAATGAATGTGCCGAACAGTATTGATAATTACATCACCTTTAGCGTCCGGTATTGATCGACCGTTTTTGCGATTGTTTTTTTCAATCGCCATTTCTGAATGTACGCCGGGCACCACGATCACCTTGCGACTGGTGCAGATTCATCGCTAAGCCCAGGAGTTACCATTTAGCTGGCCACGAATTCAGGTAATTTAGAAGGGGAAAAAAAAATGAGGTACGCTGAAACTGGATTTAATTTAGAAATTGATCTGTCCCGCGGGAACATCGAGCGGGTGGCAACAGACCCGAAGGATACCGAGTTGTACCTGGGGGGACTGGGCACAAACGCCAAAATCCTATGGGATCGGGTTCCACCGGAAGTCGACCCCCTCTCGCCGGAAAACCTGCTCATTTTCAGCGCCGGACTCCTTTGCGGTACACCGGCGACCGGCTGCAATCGAACCATTCTGTCCACCATTTCCCCTCAGACGAAACTCATGGCCTTTTCCATGATGGGGGGATTCTTTGCACCGGAGCTGAAGTATGCCGGCTACGACAAGGTGATCCTGCGCGGCAAAGCCCCGAATCTGGTCTACATCTGGATCAATAACGACCAGGTGGAAATCCGCGACGCGACGCACCTGCATGGCAAAGGCGCCGTCGAGACCGCCGAAATCATCAAAAAAGAACTGAACGAACCCAAAGCCCAGGTGGCCGCGATCGGCCTGGCCGGTGAAAACCGGGTCTTTTATGCCTCGGTGGAGCAGGGGCGCTCCAGCGCCAGCCGCGGCGGAATCGGTGCGGTGATGGGCAGTAAGGGTGTCAAGGCTGTCGTCGTGCGGGGAACCAAAGACATCAACCTGGCCCGCCCCGAGGCGTTCATCTCGCTCTGCAACGAAGTTCTCGAATATATCAAATACCGCGAAGACCATCCCATCCCGGGGGTGATGCCCATTCTGGCCGGTCTCGGATCTCCCCAGGAGATGCAGGTCCACGATGAAAAATGGCACACCGAAAATTTCATGTGGGGCAACTCGCGGACCCGGCGCAAGGGATTCTGGACCGATGAGGTCGCCGATTCGTGGAAAGAGACGATGGAAACGGCCCAGACGCGCCTGATCAGTTGTTTCAACTGCCCGATGAAATGCGGCGCGACCATATCCGTACCAGGCCTGCCAACCTACATGATGAAATGCTTCACCAAGCTGACTTACACCATGGGCGCCTTCTCGGATCTGCAATTCGGCCTGAGCATCGCCCAGAAAGCGACTGAATACGGGTTGGACGGGTTTTCGACGCCTCAGGTCATGGCCTTTGCCCTTGAACTGCTGGAGAACGGCATTTTGAGCGATGAAGACTTTCCGGACATGCCCGATGACAACGAAGGTCGCTTTTACTATCTGCTTGACAAAATCGTCCACCGCGAGGGCATTGGCGATGTGCTGGCCGACGGCACCTACTGGGCGGCCCAGGCGATCGGTAATGGCGCCGAAGAATTTGCCCATAACACCATCAAGAAGCATGAACAGCTGCCGCTCAAGCTTTCCATGCTGAACCCGATCTATTTCCTCATGTACGCCACCGGCGAGAAGATGAACATTACCCAGATCGAAGGGCAGTTTCCCCAGGCGCCTTTTCCAAAAATGGAGCAACGCGAAGCCTTCGTCAAGGATTGGATTCAGGTTCCCGACGAAAAATTCAAACAGTACTTTCTTGGCTGGGAACCCCGCGGCGAGAACTCGATCCCCTATTATCCGACCGTCCAGATGACCTGTGACATCGTCGACTGGCAGGAGCAGATGCACTACATCGACGATGCCCTGGGCCAGTGCGCCGGTCTCTCTTCATTCCCCCTGAAACCGCCCTATCATATCCATAACTATCCCAAGTTCATCTCCGCCGGTACCGGCATCGACATGGATGAAGCCAAACTGACCCAGGCGGCCAAGCGCTACCGCACCCTGGTCAGGGCCATCAATATCCGCTGCGGCATGCGCCGCAAGGACGAAGCGCCACCGGCCAACCACTGGAAGAAACGGTTTCCCGAGCTGGAAAAAGAGCTTCTGGACACGTACTACCAATTCAAAGGCTGGAACAATGACGGTATTCCTACGAAAGCGTCCTTGCATGACTTGGGCTTGGATTACGTCAGCGAAGACTTTATCAAACGGGGAATCCTCACCGAAAACGGGGATGCACCGGCCCAAGAGACTTCAGCGGAATAGGGACGACATTTAGCGAAGGGGAGACAACCGTCATGGCTGAAAAAACAAAGAAAATCATCAAGACCTTAAAAATCGATGTGAACAAATGCAATGGCTGCCGGGCATGCGAAGTGATCTGTTCCGCCTTTCATGCCGAGCCCAAATACAGCAGCAACAACCCGGCAAGGTCGCGTATCCGCATCATCCGTGATCCGTTCAGGGATATCTTCGTTCCCGTTTATGCCGGTGAATACACCCCGGCGGAATGTGCCGGCCGTGATAAATACATGATCGACGGCAAGGAATACGATGAGTGTTCCTTTTGCCGCGCCTCCTGCCCTTCCCGGCCCGAATTCAAGGAACCCGATTCCGGCCTGCCGCTGAAGTGCGACATGTGCGAGGGTGAAGACGAGCCCCTGTGCGTCAAATGGTGCCTCGTTGACGCCCTGACCTACGAAGAGAGGGAAGAAGAGGTCGACGAGCAGGAAGAGCAGGAAGAGATGGAGGTCAGCCTGGAGGCGCTGGCCAACAAATATGGTTTGCAGAAAATGATGGAAACCTTCGCCCGCATGGCCCAAAAGGACTGACAATCCACCTAAGGATCGGGAATTTTATTAATTAAACGAAATTGCTTGTTCTTGCGTCCGTCTTCCGCGTTGCATCAACGGCCACATACTCCCGGTATGCAACCCTTGATGCGCCTTGAAGACGAACACAATCCCGGCGCAGTTACGTTCAATTAATTTCATCCCCGATCCTAAGGAAAAGGTTTCGAAGAGACCGGGGAATTTGTAGAATTGTTGTAACTACTTAGTACAAATCGGAAAAAAATGAAGCCGGATTTTTCTTGACAAATTATAGGGAACCCCATATATCCATGGTACAGTTACTTTGCAGCTCTTTTGTAGCCATAAATGACCCGGGTGATCGATAGCGGCGGCACTGGGCCGCAGCGACTCGAGGTCAACGCCGGATCGACCCACTCGGCGGGAACGATCCGGCTTGGCATTATTCTCAGGCCGAACCGCGTCCCTTTTGTTCCGTCCCGACGGGCCGGAAAATGGCTTTTGGGGGATGATTGATCCGGGGTGCGGCCTTGCATACAACGACGAGGTAATCGAAAAGTGGGAAACGAACTGATTCCAGAAACCGTTTTGCAACAAAGCTTCAACCAATTGGGAAACCGCAATTTTGCCGATGTGCTCGTTGTCGGCGGGGGGATCAGCGGCATTCAGGCTTCCCTGGATCTTGCCACCGCCGGTTTCAAGGTATGTTTGGTGGAAAAAGCCCCGAGCATTGGCGGCCATATGGCCCAACTGGATAAGACCTTCCCGACCAACGACTGTTCCATGTGAATTTTGGCACCCAAACTGGTCGAGGTCGGCCGGCATCCAAACATTGAAGTTCTTTCATATACAGAAGTGAAAAGCGTTGAGGGAGAGGCAGGGAACTTTACGGTAGTATTGAACAAAAAACCCCGATATATCAATGAGGACACATGCACGGGTTGTAATACTTGTGTTGAATATTGTCCTGTAAATTATCCTGATCCGTATAATCAGGAAATATCGCCCAATAAAGCGGTTCATATTTATTTCGCACAGGCTGTTCCCCTGGTAGCCTATATTGACGAAAGCTGTCTGTATCTGAAGGAGAAAAAATGTCGTATTTGTGAAAATGTATGTAAAAATAATGCGATTAATTTAGAGCAGGAAGCCGAGAGAATAAAAATAGAAGCAGGCGCGATAATCCTTGCTCAGGGCATCGAACCATATGATGCCAAGCTGAAAGCAGAATACCGTTACGGTCAATATGATAATGTTGTTACCAGTATGGATTATGAGCGTCTGTTGTGCTCAACCGGTCCGTATGGCGGTGAAATACTTCGCAAGACAGATCTGAAGCATCCGCATAAGATAGCATGGATTTCATGCGTAGGATCCAGACAGGCTGCAGAAGGTGGAAACAGTTACTGCTCCGGTGTTTGCTGTACTTACTCCCAAAAACAGGTGATTCTTACAAAAGATCATGACGCAGAAGCGGAATGCGTCATATTCCATAACGATATTCGTTCTTTCGGAAAGGACTTTGAGCGCTTCTACCAAAGGACTGAAAATCTTCCGGGTGTTCGATTTATTAAAAGCTATGTAACAATAAGCAAGGAGATGCCTGAAACCAAGAATGTCACCATTAAGTACTGGACGCCTGAAGATGGAATAATTGAAGAAGAGTTTGATATGGTGGTATTAAGTGTGGGATTGACTCCTCCTGCCGATGTGAAAAATATTGCAGATACATTCGGCATCGAACTCAGCAATCATGATTTTGCAAAGTTAGACTCCGCCAATCCCATACAGACCACCAAGCCGGGTATATTCGTAAGCGGGGGCTTGCAAGGCCCATTAGATATTCCGGAATCCGTATTCAGCGCCAGCGGCGCCAGTTCACAGATTGGCGAGTTGTTGGATTACAGACGTGGTAAGCTTTCCAAGGAAAGAATATATCCGGAAGAAAAAGATGTAACCAACGAAGAACCGAGAATCGGCGTTTTTGTTTGTCACTGCGGCGCCAATATCAGCAGGGTTATCAATGTTCCTGATACGGTTGAATACTGTAAGCAATTGCCATATGTCGTTCATTCTCAAGAGCAGATTTTTTCATGCGCAACAAACTCTGCTAAAGAGATAACGGATATGATACTGGAAAAAGGATTAAACCGTGTAGTTGTGGCTGCGTGCTCACCGAGAACGCTTGAACCTTTGTTTAGAGATACGCTTCGTGAGGCAGGACTTAATCAATACTATTTAGAAATGGCGAATATCAGAGAGCATGATTCCTGGGTGCATTCAAAAGAAATGGAAAGTGCACTGGCTAAGGCAAAGGATATTATCAGGATGTCAGTGGCCAGGGTTGCTCGGTTGGAGCCATTGCAGGAATACGATTTGCCGGTAAACAAAGCGGCGCTGATTGTTGGCGGTGGTGTTGCCGGCATGACAACCGCTCTTTCTATTGCTGATCAGAAACACGAAGTTTATCTTATTGAAAAAGAAAAAGATCTTGGTGGTACAGCACGAAATATTCATTCAACTCTGGACGGCATGGATGTTCAGGCTTACCTGCATGATTTGATCCGGAAAATATATGATCATCCATTGATCCATGTATATCATAATGCAACGATTACCCAGGCTGATGGTTACATTGGTAATTTCGTAACCACGGTAAAATCCGATAGAGGTGAAGTAGAGATAAAGCACGGTGCAACGGTTCTTGCTATCGGTGCTGATGTTTACACGCCGACCGAATATCTGTATGGCCAGCAGGAGGCGGTAGTAACCCAGCTTGAACTGGAAGACAGGATAGCCAAAAGAGATGAAAAACTTGTCAATGCCCGAAATTTGGTAATGATTCAGTGCGTTGGATGCAGAAACGAAGATAGAAATTACTGCAGTCGTGTATGTTGCAGTGAATCCGTAAAAAATGCGCTTGAGTTGAAAAAGATCAATCCTAGAATGAACATATATGTTCTGTATCGAGATATCCGGACATATGGATTTAATGAGGATTATTATAGGGAGGCAAGAGGCAAGTCGGTAAGGTTCATCCGCTACCTGCCGGATGATAAACCCGTGGTTGAAACAACCGGCAAAGGATCCCTGAGCGTTACCGTAACGGACCAAACCTTAAAGAAAAAGGTAACCATCGATGCGGATGTACTTTCTTTGGCAGCTGCGGTTATTCCCTCAGAGTCAACCAAAGAACTTGCCGGGTTATTCAAGGTCACACAAAGCCCTGACGGTTATTTTAAAGAGGCTCATGTAAAGCTGCGTCCGGTCGACTTTGCGACGGATGGTGTTTTTCTTTGCGGCATGGCGCATTATCCTAAATTTATACAAGAAACAATCAATCAGGCCTATGGGGCCGCAGGCAGAGTGTTGACGCTGCTTTCCCATGATATTGTAACGGCATCCGGATCTGTATGCGTCATAAACGAAAAGAGTTGCATGGGTTGCGGGGCATGTGTTGAGTTGTGCAGTTACGGCGCCCTTAGTCTTACAAAGTCCAAAAAAGGCGATAAAGCAGCGATTAATCCTGTTCTTTGTAAAGGGGATGGCCTTTGCAATACAATCTGCCCAACGGGCGCAATTTCGCTCAAGCATTTTACAGATGAAGAGATATTCTCAGAAATTGATGCGTTAACCAATGGAGAGCAGGAGGCTGTTGAACAAAGTTCTGCTATAGAGCAGGAGGCTGTAGAACAAAGTTCTGCGGCATAGATGGATACAAATTACTTACTATCCATAAATTTGAAACCTAATGTAAGGTGGGTACGATGAATACAGATTTTAAATTCAAGCCGAAAATGTTGTGTTTTGCATGCAATTGGTGAGCTTACGGCGCTGCTGACCTTGCTGGAGTTTCCAGACTACAATATTCAACCGATATGAGAATTCTTCGTGTCATGTGCTCGGGGAGAATTGACATGGCACATGTACTCAGAGCGTTTTCAAATGGAATGGACGGCGTATTTATTGGCGCCTGTCATTTAGATGAATGTAATTATGTCACTCATGGCAATTTTATTGCTAAAAACATGGTTCTTCTGTTTAAAAAGATCATGGAACACATCGGACTTAATCCGGATAGATTAAGAATGCAATTTATGTCTGCTGCGGAAGCCAATGTGTTTGCTGAATCAACCAACAGCTTCATCAAAACAATCAAGGAATTAGGCCCCCTTGGTAAAAATGAAGGATTGGATGATGAGGAGATTCGGTCAAAACTGGCGCAGGTTGAAAAACTGCTTCCCTATATAAAAATAGCGACAAAAGAGAAGTTGAAAAAACGATTAAGTCAGGATGAATATGAAGGCTATTTTACAAAAGATGAGATAGCCAGACTTTTTGATGAAGCGCCGTCATATTATATTCAACCTGACAAGTGCCAGGCATGTATGACTTGTGCAAGAAGATGCCCTGCTGAAGCGATTATCAGCGTTAAAAAGGAAGTACATGTAATTGACCAGGACAAGTGTATAAAATGCGGAACTTGCATCGAAGTCTGCCCGACGAAGTTTTCGGCAATAACAAAAATTGTCGGTCAACCCGTCCCTCCGCCTCCTCCTGAAGGCAAAAGAGCCATTGTCAAAAAGAGTAAAGAAAAGGAGGCTGCATAGACCATGAATGAAGCAGCGATCAATATACATGAAGACAGCGTCAGGTTCACGGATGTCGTGTCTGCTGTGGGAGGGGTGGATGTCAGCTACTGCTACCAGTGCGGCAAATGTGCTACCGGTTGCCCGGTCGCCCATGAAATGGATTTGGTGCCGACACAGCTGATGCATGCAATTCAGCTGGGATTAACAGACGTTGTCTACAAGAGCAAAACGATGTGGTTGTGTGCCTCATGCCTGACTTGCACGACACGTTGTCCTCAGGAGATAGATATTGCTGAGACGATGAATACGATCAAAATTATGATGCTTCGCAACGGAAAGAAGCCACAGATCCCGGATGTACTTAAGTCTAACAAATGCTTTGTTCAGAACCTGAATTGGTTTGGGCGTCTTTATGAACTGGGTATGGTCGGCATGCTTAAACTAAGGACAGGGAAATTTACAGAGGATATGGCCATGGGGATAAAGATGCTTAAGAAAGATAAGTTCCATCTCATTCCCGGATTTGAAGGCGCCGGAGCAGTGCACAAAATACTTAAACGAGTGAAAAAACAGGAAAAGTCATGAGATACGGTTATTATCCGGGATGTTCCCTTCATTCGACGGCACAAGAGTTTGATCAATCATTAAAAGTTGTTTGCGATAAGCTGGGCGTTGAACTGGTAGAGCTTGACAAATGGGTTTGTTGCGGTGCCAGTGCTGCTCATAACATTTCGCAACTTATGGCAATCGCATTGCCAATGGCCAATCTGGCGATTATGCCTAAGATGGGGTTGGAAGAAGTTATCATTCCATGTGCAGCATGTTTTTCGAGGTTCAAGATAGCTCAACACAGTGTAAAAACGGATAAAAAGATTAAAAGAGAAGTGGTGGAAGTAATCCATAAGGATTGCAACGATGAGGCAAAGGTCATTCATCCATTAACGCCTTTTTCTCAAAAGCCATTGATTTCCAAGATCCCAACTCTTGTGGAACGCGATCTCTCAGAACTCAAAGTGGCATGTTATTATGGATGTCTTTTAACCCGGCCTCCAAAAGTGACCGAATTCGATTCGCCCGAATATCCGATGTCCATGGACAATGTACTGCGAGCAAGCGGTATTACTACCGTTGACTGGCCGCATAAGACGATTTGCTGCGGTGCTTCCTTTGCTCTTTCCAAACCGGACGTTGTTGTGAATTTAAGCCACAACGTGATACAGGAAGCCAAATTGGCAGGGGCGGATGCTATTGCGGTGGCATGCCCGATGTGCCATGCCAATCTGGATACGCGTCAGGATGATATGGAAAAGAAATTTGGCACACATCCTCAGATGCCGATTTTGTATTTCACTCAGCTGATGGGTTACAGTTTCGGAATATCGCCAGCGGAACTTTATATTCATAAACACCTGACGGCGGCAGAAAAGATCTTTGAGAAGGTCGGACAGCCTGCATAATTACGATCCCGATTTCGATAACGAAAAGGGCTGTTAGGAAACGCGGTTAGTTTCAGTTTGAAAAACCCTGCAGCATGTTTGCTGCAGGGTTTTTTTGATATTTGAATCGGCCGCAGGATGACCGTATTTGGAACATAAAGGGTAAAACCGATGACGACATCCCCGTTATCCTGAAGAATGACGTTCCATCCAGAAAGTGGCGACAAAACTGGGCGATATCGCCGCCAACGAGTGCTGGAACTGCAAGGAGTGCTTCGAACTCCGCCCCACGGAAGCCCTACAGGCCGCTTATGTGCTGACCACGGCGATGAGGCCAGCATCGCATTTAACCCCCAGGTTGCACAACATGGCGTGCAGTGCTGTTTGCCTACAGCCGCTGATTAATGTCCAGGGCAACCTGCTTCAATAGTGGATTCAGATTTGGAACAGCCGCCTTGGAGACCTGCTGTTTCAATCCTACCGCCCAGATCGCCGCTTCGATCTTCCGGCCCTTGCACCGGATGGGCACGCCGACAGCCACCATGCCTTCGATATACTCTTCCCGATCAAAGGCAAGTCCCTCTTTGCGGACTTTTTCTATCTCGGCCTTGTAGAGACGCTTCTCGGAAATGGCCTTGGGCGTATATTTCCTCAATGTGACACCGTCGAGCAAGGCATCCACTTTTTCATCGCTGAGCAGAGAAAGCATGGCCTTGATCCCCGCACCCGCCAGGACCGGCATCTGCATGCCGATCTCTGAAGAAATCTTGATGTCATGGGCGGAGTCGACCTTGTCAATCAAGACGGCCCTGAGTTCGGACCGTATCCCCAGAAAAGCGGAGAGCTTGGTTTCCCGATTGATTTTTTCTAAAAAGGGACGGGCTACCTGGATCAGCTCGGAACGTCTGCCGGATGCATTGCCCAGTACGTAAAAGCGCGTCCCCAGGCCAAATTTTCCATCATCCAGCCCTTCGAGCACATCCAGTTCAATCAGCGTGTAAACCATGTTGAAAACAGTGCTCTTGTTCAGCGTCAACTGTCTGGAGATATCGCTGATCCCCAGAGGCTTTTCCGTTTTTGTCAGCAACTCCAGAATGGCAAAACATTTTTCGACCGCCGGTACGCGCTTAAATGCGGGTGGCATGATCAACTCCTATCGTTCTATATAGAGAAATTTGGGATTTTATATCTAACGGCCTTATAAAGGTCAAGGGGAAAACAGAGGCGGCAAAATAAAAAACGATGCCGTATTCGGCGAGGAACACAATAAGCGATATCTATATCACGTTAGGGAAAAATCCGGCAACCTTTTTATCGGCTATTTTTTTCGAGGGCCCAACATCAAATCGGCCGCATTGCCTCCGGCGATCTTCTCCTTTTCGGTTGCGGTCAGAAAAGGAAGGTCAAGCAGATAGTTCAACTCCGCCGCCTGATCGGTAAAGGGGCTGTCGCTGCCAAAAAGGATGCGTTCGATGGGGTGCTTCCGAAAAAACCGTTTGAGGGTTTCCGTCTCCATGATCCGGAGCACGAAAGCGGTGTCCAGGTAGATATTTTCGCCCAGCAGACAGGTCTCGGTTTCCTCATAGTTGTCCTCCCCGCCCATATGCGCAAGAATCATCACCATCTGCGGAAACTGGCGATGGATTTTGAGCAACCGCTTCGGCATCGCGTGGACGGGGGGAGGCAATCCGCGATCCAGTCCGGCATGAAACAAAACCGGAATCCGCACCTGTTGGGCGGCGTCGTAGAAGGGGTACATGCGCGGATCATCCACGTAAAAGCCCTGGTAGTCGGGATGCAGCTTGATCCCCTTGAACCCTTGGGTTCGAAGGGTGTTGAGATAGTCCGGAGTCACCGGAAAATCGGGATGCACCGTCGCCAGCGGCAGGACATTAGGCCGGCGGCAGTTGAGCAGCCAACGATTGACGGCATTCACATTTTTCTTTTTGGTGGTGATGCGGCTGATCAGCGAGAGTCCGATTCCGGCGCTTTCCATGCTGCGAATCAGGCCATCCAACATCCCATTGGTATAATGGGGAATATTCCCCCGCTGCAAAAGATCTTGCAGAACCAACGGCGCTTTTCTACGTGGAAAAATGTGGGCATGGGAATCGATGAACATATCTCTTCTTATACTGGGTGAAGGGGCTGCCCGGTGCCGCAGCAATCTTTTCCAGGCCACCATCACTGGCGGCACTCAACGACAAAACGTTTTTTAAAGGCATTTCAACCAAATGTCTATACCGAAAATAAACGGTTTGGCAAAGATGCCCAAGGGGACGCTGTGCACCCACGCCTGCCTGGACGTCGGCATCGTGCCCCATCCATTTACACTAATCCGAATTTTTTCAATGAAGCCCGATTTTTTAATTTTATATGCAATTTTGTTCTTGACAGAGAAAAGCGCCTCCATTAAGTTCAAAGCTTGAAACAGAGGTTCAACATATGGAACATAAAAAATCCAAGAAACAAACCGTCTACCGCGTCCAGGCCTTGGATCGGGCCTTGGATATTCTGGATGCGTTTTCCTTCCAACGGCGCCGGATGCATCTTTCCGAAGCCGTCGTTCAAACCGGGCTCAAAAAGACCACCTGTAAGCGCCTTATGGCAAACCTCACCCACCGTGGATATCTCAAATGGGATGCACAAACCAAACAATACGAACTCGGCTTACGCCTTTTTCGATTGGGTAGTGTGGTTCATTCCAGCTTTTCAATCCGCAAGGTGGCCATATCCCATATCGAATGGTTAAGGGATCAAACCGGCCTAACCGTTCTGTTGGGTCAATGCCTGGAGGATCGTCTGGTCTATGTGGACAAACGGGAAGGGGCCGGCATGATCAAAATTTCCTCTTCCATTGGCGAGCAAAAGCCACCGCACTTTGGCATGCTGGGTCAGATGCTGATGGCCGGTCTGGATGCTGAAAAAATTCAATGGTTGTTAGACAACTATCCCCTTGAACCCTTTACCGCCGACAGTATCACGGAACCGGAACGATTCCGGCAACGCCTCGCCGAAATCAGGCAAAACGACTTTGCCATTGAAACCGGTGAGGCCCACCCGGGGATCATGGGCCTGGCAACCCCGATCCGCGATGTTTCCCACAAAGTAGTGGCCGCGCTGGGCGTGGCGATACCCTTTCCGGATTATGCCTGCGCGGATCAGGTCGATCGAACACTGGACTGGGTACGCCAGGCATCGGAAAACATTTCCACTGAACTGGGCTGTCATTAACGCTGAAAAGATTCCAGTGGGAGATATCACCAATTTTAACACCGCCGTTTTTAAATGTTTTCCAGGGCTTCCCAGCGGCTGAAGGCCGCTTCCAGGTCCTTTTCTATCTGGTCCAGTTCCCGCTTCACCTCTGCAATCTGCTCACCGTCCTGGCGGAAAAAATCAGGATCGGCCATCAAATTGAAAAGTTCCTGCTGCCGGGCTTCCAGCGACTCGATATGCCCAGGCAGTGCGTCCAGTTCGCGCTGCTGCATGTAGCCCCGTTTTTTGGGTGCATCTGAAGGGGGTGTTTTTCGGGGCGCTGCCGGGGATGCTTTTTCCGGTTTGGCTGCCGCAGGCTCGGGTCGCTGGATCAGCCAGTCATCATAACCGCCGGCATAGCCCTCGATGCGTGCCCGCCCTTCGAATACCAGCGTTCGGGTCACCACGTTATTGATGAAGGCCCGGTCGTGGCTGACCAGCAGCACCGTGCCGCTAAAGTCCAAAAGCAGTTCTTCCAAAAGCTCCAGCGTCTCCACGTCCAGATCGTTGGTCGGTTCGTCGAGCACCAGGACATTGGCCGGCCGGGCGAACAGTTTGGCCAGCAGCAGCCGGTTCTTCTCTCCCCCGGAGAGCACCCAGACCGGGGATCGCGCCCGTTGGGGAGAAAAAAGAAAATCTTTCAGGTAACCGATTACATGGCGCCGCCGCCCCCCCACATCGATCATGTCGCTATCGGGGGAAACATTTTCTTGCACGGTTTTCTGCTCGTCCAATTGCCCCCTGAGCTGATCAAAATAGATGACCTTGAGATTGGTCCCGTGCTTGATACGCCCCTGTTGGGGGTCGAGCTCGCCGAGCAAAACGCGAATGAGGGTGGACTTGCCGGCCCCGTTGGGCCCCAGGATACCGATGCGATCGCCGCGCAGAATCGTACAGCTGAAGTCGTCGATGATGGTTCGCGCATCATAAGCGAAACGAATGCCGGTTGCCTCGGCAACGACCTTGCCGCTGCGCTCGGCCTCCTCCAGGCGCATGCGGACCTTGCCGGTCCGGTCCCGCCGGTTGCGATGAACCTCCCGCAATCGCTGCAGCTCGCGCACCCGCCCTTCGTTGCGGGTCCGGCGGGCCTTGATCCCCTGGCGAATCCAGGCCTCCTCGGCGGAAAGTTTCTTGTCGAAACGGGCATTTTCCTTCTCTTCCGCATCCAGACGGGCCTGGCTGCGCTGCAGATAGTCATCGTAGGTGCAGTTCCACGAATAGACCGCACCGCGATCGATTTCCAGGACGCGGGTGGCCAGTTTGCGAATCATCATACGATCGTGGGTAATCAAAATCAGGGTACCGGTCCACTTGAGCAGAAAGGATTCCAGCCACTCGATGGCGCCCATGTCCAGGTGGTTGGTGGGCTCGTCCAGCAGCAGCAGATCCGGCTCCGCCGCCAGCGCCGCGGCCAGCAGTACCTGGCGTTTCATACCGGCGGAAAAGGTACTCACCTCCCCGTCCATGGGAAGGCCCATCTGGGAAAGCGTACGCTCGATCTGCTGTCGGAGGGGCCAGCCGTCTTGCGCATCGATGGTATGTTGCAGGGCCAGCAGGGTTTTCTGCAGGGCCGGATCCGTTTGACCGCAAGCGTCATGCTGGTCGCACAGCTGGCGGTATTTTACCAGGTTCCGCCCCCGCTCCCCCATCCGGCTGCAGACGGCATCCAAAACCGTTCCCATGAGGTCTTCGGGCACGCCTTGGGTCAGGCCGCTCACCACGAGGCCCTGGCGCTGAACCACCTCGCCGTGGTCCGGCTCCAGGTCGCCGCCGATGATCCCAATAAGAGTGGACTTGCCGGTACCGTTGCGGCCCAGCAGACAGATCCGCTCGCCGGGGGCCACAGTGAGGGACACCCCCTCAAGCAGGGCTGTCTCGCCAAATCGGATACCGACATCGCGCAGGGTAATCAGGGTCATGGGTTCACTATCGGATGGGGATCAAAGTGGCCGTTTCAATAAATCGCATACTTGACGACCCGGCCATCCAGTCCCCCGTTGCGCAGCGGCTTTTTCCAGGCCGGTTTCAGTCCGATGCGTTTGATCATCTCCCGGTTGCCAAAATAGATGAAGGCTTCCGATCCGTTGCAGCGCTGCTTTAAAAAATCTCCCAGCTGACGGTAGAAATCATCCAGCCGGGGACCACCCTGCATACGGATGCCATAGGGCGGATTACAGAGAATCACGTGGTTTTCCAGTTTTTCGATACGATTGAAATCCACTCTCAGTACATTGATCGACCGTGCATGGGGAATCCGTTTGCAGTTGCCGCGGGTGGCCGATACCGCTTTGGCATCAATGTCACTGGCGTAAACCATCCGTTCGGGAAGTTTGCGGATCCGGCCGTCCATCTCGGTCTTGACCGCCTTCCACAGCCGCGGATCGTAGTCGGGAAGCTGCTCGAACCCGAATCGGCGGCGCAGGTAGCCGGCCGGGATGCCGCAACAGGCCATGGCGGCTTCGATGACCAGGGTACCGGAACCGCACATGGGGTCGGCCAGCCGCCGCCGGCCATCCCATCCGGACAGGCGCACCATAGCGGCGGCAACGGTCTCCTGCATGGGGGCCTCGACACTGTTGATGCGGTAGCCTCGCCGGTGCAGGCTTCCGCCGGACGTGTCGACACTGATCGTTCCGCGGTCCTTGTGCAAAAAAAGGTTGATCCACAGGTCGGGCTGTTGCGGATCGACATTGGGGCGCCGGCCGAATCCCCGCCTGAACTGATCGGCCACGGCATCCTTGAGGGTCAATCCGGCAAACTGCGAATGGGGGACGGTGCTGCCCGCCGTACTGGCGAATACGGCAAAGGTCTGGTCCACGCTGAAATAGCGTGACCAGTCAACGCTGCCGGCGGCCCGGTAGATCGCTTTGGCATCCGGACAGACGAATTGTTTGACCGGTACCAGAATACGCGTGCAAAGCCGGGAACAGTAATTAATCCGGTAAAGGGCCGCCCGATCCGCCGTGAAATGGATACCCCGGCGAACCGGCCGGAGACCGGTCGCCCCCAGTTCGCCCAGTTCCAGCGCACCGGTCTCCTCAAGGCCATCGGCAATTTGGGCAAAACAGCGGGCGGTGTTGGAATCCTCAATCATAGCGGGGGGATCAGCAGTCGCCTTCGTTCCGGGAAGGCAGAATTGTTTTTGCCAGGGTGATGTCGGCCATTACATTGATCATACCGTCTTTGGGCGTCATGGTGCTGTTTTCCGTTTGGGCCGGGGTTTGGAGCCAGTACGGGAAGCCTGTCGGCCACTGCGATTCCGATTATCCCGGTTCCCACTGCCTGGCCGCCGTCTGCGCCGACGTTTGCCCGGTTGATCGCCGCCAGGGGGTCGGCCACCGGCAGGCGGTTTTGGTTTGCGCCGCCGTGGTGGTGCCGGGGGCAGCTCGGTCCAGTGCTCTTCCGGTGGAATGCAGTGCAGCGATCGGCCGATGAATTCCTCGATTGCCGGCAGGTAAAACGAGTCCTCCTCATCGGCGAAGCTGATCGACGTTCCCGCAGCGCCCGCCCTACCCGTGCGCCCGATGCGGTGAACATAATCTTCCGGGTCGCGGGGCAGGGTAAAGTTGATCACGTAATCCATGTCTTCAATATGGATTCCCCGGCCGGCCACATCCGTTGCCACCAGGACGCGGATCTTGCCCGCCTTGAACGCGTCCAGCGTACGGATCCGTTTTTTCTGGGGGACTTCGCCGGAAAGAACGTCACAGTTGATCCGGTAGCGTCCCAGCATCTCCGCCAGCCGCCGGGTTTCATCGCGCCGATTGCAGAAAATAAGCACCCGTTTTAGGTTGCGCCGGGTGATGATATTGTAGGTCAGGGCAAATTTTTCGTCCGTGGTGACAATGTAAACCACCTGCTCGACCGTATCCACGGCAACCTGTTCGGGTTCGATCTCAACGGTGATTGGATCGCGCGTCCAGCTGGCACTCAGCCGGGTCACATCGGGGGTCAGCGTGGCACTGAAAAAAAGCGTCTGGCGTTTGTCCTTGTGGGGCGTACTGTAGACGATCTGGCGCACATCGGGGATGAAGCCCATGTCGAGCATGCGGTCGGCCTCATCGATGATCAGCATTTCCACCCGACTGAGATCGAGATCCCGGCGGCGTTTGAAATCCAGCAAGCGCCCCGGGGTGGCCACAATGATATCCACCGCTCGGCCGTGCAGCTTTCGGCGCTGCTTCTCATAGTCCATACCGCCAAATACGCTGACGATGGAAAAAGGGCAGTGGGCGGACAGCAGGTTGGCCTCGTCGGCAATCTGGAGCACCAATTCACGCGTGGGGGCGATGATCAGCACCCGCGGGGTTCCTGGCTTGCGCTTGCCCCGCAGAGGATTGTTCAACAGTCGTGTGAGCACGGCCACCAGAAATGCGGCGGTCTTACCGGTGCCCGTCTGAGCCCGGCCAAAGGCATCCCGTCCCTTGAGGGTGGCGGGCAGAACCTCGGCCTGGATGGGCGTACAATACTGAAAGCCCGTATCGGCAATCGCGTGCAGAACCGGATCGGGAAGGTCAAGGTCGTGAAAGCGTGTTTTGTCGGGTAGTTCCGGGACCTTAAAAAGACCTCGGTGCCATTTTTGAACCGCCGGAACGGATGGCTTCTCCCCGGTTCCGGAAACCGCGGCCAACGGGGCCTTATGCTTCTGCGGCCGGGGTCGCCGGCCTCTTTTTTGTTCTGCTCCGGGTTTTTCTTCCGATGTTGCGGGTACTTTGGATATGCCGGTGTCGTCGGTAGGTTCGGATGGCCCCGGGCGCTCCGGTTTGACAAACCAGGCCCGTATGGTGGTGATCAGTTTTTCTATCAAAACTTGGTTTACCTGCAATTCCTTTCATGTCTCGTGAGGGTCCGTTGCAGACCGCCACCGAAAAAAAAGCGGGCCTTTCATTTCAGGCCCGCATCAATATACGAGAATCATTCACGAATTGCAAGGAATATTGGTTGTCGGCAAAGGGGTTTGGAACAGTCGGCGGCTGGTAACATATAGCATTCAAGATAATGTTTTTGGGCTGCGTTATCGGTCGTCGCAGTATTACAATACGGCTTCCTCCCTCTGGCCTTGCCAAAACCATTATCTTAAATACTGTAGCACTTTCGCCAGAAGTCATTCAACGCCGCCGGTAAGCGGCATGCCGATCGCATTTGGATGTATTCTGATCGGAAACCAACCGCCCCGATTCAATCAATGTCAAATGTTAAAATCCAAATGTCAATTGAAGGATCCGGTCGATTATAAAAGGGCAGAATACCACCAATTGACATTTTTCATTTGGCATTTGACATTCTCAACCAGTCGATAGCGGGTAAAAAAATCAACAAAAAAGTTAAATGCGATTGCCCTGCCGGTAAGCCACATGCCGATATCAGTCATCTTGCCCCCGCTCAAAAAAATGGGCGATGGTTGCCAGGCTGAAATCCATTTCTAGGGAAAGAAACTGAGAAATCGAGTGCAGGGTGATAATGGCATTTTTGTCCGCGTCCTGATTGCCCAGGCTGCGGATGCGGGCCAGAAGCCCTTCGTTGACCAGTTGGACCCGGGCGTATTTTTTTTCCAGTTCTTCAAAATCGAACTGTTTGATGCGGCCCTTTTTGTATTCAAAGTACTGACCCAGCAGAAACAGGGAGGTACTGCGTACCATGGTTTCTTCCACCGAGGCGAAGGGCAGATGGAAACGGGCCATGGGTTTCAGAAAATCCATTACCGGGCAATGGCTGGTGGCCATGATGATACCGAACACCGAGGTCAGCCCCTCCATGGCGGAGGTCTGTTTGGAGTAAGTGCGGTCATCCGTCTCACAGACGACCCGGCAGTTCTTGTGGGACAGGATGTCCTTGAACTTTTCCACCAGGTCGGTGATGTTTACGGCAATGGGGCAATAGAGTCGGGTCTGGGGGGTCAGGGGGCAGCATTGACACTGATTATAGGCCAGCTGCGTCCATGGCGGATACGGTTCGGAGGAGGCGGTCAGCATGGTCAGAGTAACTGGATCCAGGGCGATCTCAAAACGGGTATGCTGACCATCTTCCAGTTCGATGCGGTAATCGAAGCGATATGCATTTTGATTCATGGGCATCTTTCTCATCCAATGGTTAGGGCTTCCATCGTGCATCCCACTGAAATCAGAGCAAACTTCGCGCCAACAAAGAGAAGAGCGTCAACCGTAGCGAATCCCATCCACCGGGTCAAGAGAAGATGCACTGATCGCCGGGTAGAGGGTCGCCAAAAAGCAGATCATTACTGTGCAGATACCAATGGTGACGACATCCAACATATTGAGGCTTACCGGCAGTGTGGTTAAAAAGTAGACATCACCGGGCAGTTTTATGAACGGATAGCGTTTAAGAATCGCGCAGAGCAAAAATCCGAGGCAACCGCCGATCACCGTGCCCAGGCAGCCGATCAACACGCCCTTGAGAACAAAAATCCGCCGGATATGGCGATTGGTTGCCCCCATCGTTTTTAGTATAGCGATATCTTTTGTCTTTTCCATTACCATCATGATCAGGGCGCTGGCGATATTGAATGCGGCAACCAATACAATCAGTATCAAAATGATGAACATGACGGTCTTTTGGAGTCGCAGCATGGAAAAGAGATTGCGGTTCATCTGCATCCAGTCACGGGCCCAGAAGGGAAAACCGATCCGCTCGACAATGCCGTCGGCCACCTGCCTGGCATGATAAATATCGTCCACACGAACCTGAAGGCCGGTGGCTTGCCCGGGCATTTGCAGCAGCCGCTGGGCGACATCCAGACGTACGAAGGCCACCTGGCCGTCATACTCGTTCATACCGGTCTCGAAGATCCCTGCCACGCCAAAGCGCATTACCGTGGGCATCTGATTGGCAGCGGCGCCCTTTCCCAAGGGAGAGATAAGGAAAATCGGTTCACCGACACCCACCTGCAATTTTTCGGCGGTAACCCGCCCGATCACCAGACCGGGTGGTTTTCCAATGCTCTCATCCGGTGCGGCGTCGGCCAAGGCGTCGTTGAGGGATCGCTGTTTGCCGACAAATACCGGCGGTCCCGGACGGGATGGGTCGATCGCCTTGAGGATGGCTCCGGTCACCCCGTGGGAACTGCGCAACATCACCTGGGTATAGATAAACGGCACGGCGGACCGGACCCCGTCAACGGATTCAATGGCCTTTACCGTTTTATCGATATCGCTCACGGATTCACCGTAGCGCATCACCAGGACATGGGATTCGATTCCCAGAATGCGGTTTTGCAGTTCAGACTCGAATCCGGTCATCACGGCAATCACCACGATCAGGGCCATTACTCCCACAGCAATCCCCAGGGTTGCCAGCAAGGTAATCAGGGATATAAACGATTGTTTTTGCTTTGTCTTAATGTATCTTGTGCCAACAAACCAGGTAAAAGACATGCGAAACATTCCTGACGGCGATGAGAAGCGCCTGCAATGTTTTTTTGTGGACCGGATCTATACTTTTTTAATGGGAGGATGATAGATGCCCGGCGTCGATCCGGGAATGGGGAACGCCCCCACCCATTTCTCGAAAAAGGCCATGGGGCCGACACCGCCGATAATGGCGTAGGCATAACCCGCCTGGGCCATCTCATGCAAGGTGGCCAGCAGCACGATCCGTCCGAGGCCCTTATGCCGAAACGCGGGGTCGATACCGATGGGCCCGAAAAAATTCCGACAGGTGCTGTCATAACAGGCAAAGCCCAGCATTCGGCCACCCGAGGCAGCGATAATACAGGCGATGGGCTGCCGGGCAAAGGCCACCTCGCATTCCGATGCCCAGCCTTCGCCAAACAGGGGCTGCACCCAGCCCGTCACCAGATTTTTCTCACTGGCCATGGGGCGTCGGACAACGATCTCCTTCTCGGCCATGGCCGCCAGGGCCGGCTTGACCTCGGGAAGGTTGTAAAGTTTGACAAGTAGATCAGTCATAATCCTCTTTTTCTGACAGACCGGGCATTTACCCAATCTGTCGAAAACGGAACCATTTATGATTTTATCTCAATCTTTCGCACCAGGTGTTAGGGCCCGGTTCATGCTGCCGGTCACATAGCCCTCCAGATCCGCACAGATGTGCAGAAAGCCGATTTGTCTCAGTCTCAGCGCAATACGGCTTCGCATGGGGTCGGCAATCAGCACCGGTAAATCCTCCAACGACACTTCAATTCGGGCTAAGGCCCCATGATGACGAACCCGGCAGCCGCTGAAACCGGCTTCGGCAAGCACCTGTTCGGCATCCCGGACCTGCACGACCTTTTCTAAAACAATGGGCGTCCCATAAGGGAACCGCGTCGCGATGCAGGCCATGGCCGGCTTGTCCCAAACCGGCAAGCCCCGCTGCCGGGCAAGTTGCCGGATCTCCGGTTTGGTCAATTCGGCATCCATCAGGGGGGCCACCACCCCCAGTTCCCGGGCCGCCTTCAGGCCGGGCCGGTAATCGCCCACGTCATCGGCATTGGCACCGTGGGCAAGATGGCGGATCCCCGTCTTGCGAATCAAAGTCAGCATCCCACTAAAAACATGTTTTTTGCAAACGTAGCAGCGCTCCGGCGTATTGGACAGAAAGCCGGGTTGGGTCATTTCATCGGAATCAAGCACCAGATGCGTAATGCCAAGCATACCGGCAATTTTTTTTGCGTCGTTCAGTTCCTGTTGCGGGTGGATGGGTGACCCTGCAGTGACGGCAATCAGGCCATCACCGATCACCTCATGGGCCACAGCCAAAAGCAGGGCGCTGTCCACCCCTCCGGAGAGGGCGACTGCCAGTTTCTCAAAGCCCTTTAACCGAGCGATCAGGCGTGTTTTTTTTAACGACAATGACACCAGCGCAAACCCTGAAATGCGGCGCATCCATGGGGCTGTTGCGCCTGCGGAATCCCAAAAAATTATTTACAATCAAGACCTGATCCTTTATAGACCTTGGTTGTCATTTCGTTTCAATATAGCCAATCCAAATACAAATTCAAAGGGGTTTTTCATGGGGAAAAAGAGTCTGATCAAATCCACTTCCAAAAAGAAGCGTGCACCCAAAAAAGCCGCTGCCTCAGCGAATGCGAAGAAGAAAGCACCGGCCAAGAAAGCGGCTCCGGCGAAGCCCAAACCAGCAGCTGCAGCCAAAACCGCCGCCCCAGCGAAAAAGGCCGCTGCCAAAAAAGCAGCCCCCAAGGCCAAGCCGATGTCTGTGCCGGAACTTCTTAAGAAGCAATTTGACAGAGAGACCCCGGAAGTACTCTATCGTGTACCCGAAACGATGGTTGAACCGTCTGTTTTTGCCGCCCCGGAGCTTCTGGCGGGGATGAACGCCGAGGATGCCAAACGTGTCAAGGGCCTGCTGGCCAATACGTACAGTGAAAAAGACCTCAAGGAAGCAGCGGAGAAGGCGGCCCAAAAACCGGCTCCCAAGGCAAAACCGGTCTCACGGGCAGAACTGATTAAAAAGCAATTTGACGTGGTGGCACCGGAAGTACTCTACTGTGTGCCCGAAGCGATGGTTGAGCCGTCCGTGTTTGCCGCCCCGGAGCTTCTGGCGGGAATGAACGCCGAGGATGCCAAACGCATCAAGGGTTTGCTGGCCAACACGTACAATGAAGCGGATCTGAAAGCTGCTGCCGAAAAAGCCGCTGCTGAAAAGGCTGCTGCTGAAAAGGCCGCTGCCGAAAAAGCCGCTGCTGAAAAAGCCGCTGCCGAAAAAGCCGCTGCTGAAAAGGCCGCTGCTGAAAAAGCCGCTGCTGAAAAGGCTGCTGCCGAAAAGGCTGCTGCCGAAAAGGCTGCTGCCGAAAAGGCTGCTGCCGAAAAGGCTGCTGCCGAAAAGGCTGCTGCCGAAAAGGCTGCTGCCGAAAAGGCTGCTGCCGAAAAGGCTGCTGCCGAAAAGGCTGCTGCCGAAAAGGCTGCTGCCGAAAAGGCTGCTGCCGAAAAGGCTGCTGCCGAAAAGGCTGCTGCCGAAAAGGCTGCTGCCGAAAAGGCTGCTGCCGAAAAGGCCGCTGCCGAAAAGGCTGCTGCCGAAAAAGCCGCTGCCGAAAAAGCCGCTGCCGAAAAAGCCGCTGCCGAAAAAGCCGCTGCCGAAAAAGCCGCTGCCGAAAAAGCCGCTGCCGAAAAAGCCGCTGCCGAAAAGGCCGCTGCCGAAAAGGCCGCTGCCGAAAAGGCCGCTGCCGAAAAGGCCGCCGCGGAAAAAGCCGCCGCGATTAAGCTGGCCGCGGCCCAGAAATCCGAAGTCGAGGTCTCCTACGACACCGAATCCGCGCAACCCAAAAAGAAAGACAAGAAACCGTCCGATCCTGTGGACATTACGATCATGCTCATTGCCGCCGGCCTGGCATTTCTCATCTTTTTGATCGTAGGAGCCAGCATCTCCAATTCCACAAAGTATTACTTAAAAGAAAAATATGGCGCTCTGGAAATCTGGAAAGGCAATTTCGCCCCCTTGGGCGAAAAACGGATTGCCGTACTGCCCGGTGTTGCAGCACCCGAAGCGGCCAACGTCATTTACCGGGCAAAGGATGTCTATCCATTGGCATACGGCTACTTCATCGACAAGGCCGACGCCCTGCTGGATGTGTCCGGCATCCCGGATGTCGATGGCATCAAGACCGCGCTGAAAAAAGCGCTTGAATTCGCTGAGACCAGTGACATGCGCAATGCCGCGTTCGATCGTCTGGACACCATTGATCGGATTACCCTCTCGTATAGGGCGGACATCGCGGCCAGTCGCGGAACCGTCGAAGGTCTTGCAGCGGCTGTCGAGCTGCTCAACGACGCCGCCAATTTGACTACCGATAAAATGCAGAAAGAGATGATCGCCCAGCGAATTGCCACCCATGAGGCGGCCCTTATCTCCCTGGAAGAGCAGGCCGCTGCCGAGCAGGTGGACGCCGAAACGGAAGCCGCACCGGCAGATGAAACCGTGGAGTCAGAGACCCCTGCCGCCGAGCCCGAAGCATCTGAAGCCGCACCCGAATCGGATGCTGAAACGCACTAAGTCCTGATTGCACATAAGATCCGAAGGGGGAATCGCTGCGCATGGTCAGGCGATTCCCCCCTTTTTTTCGAATGCCCAAAAACCTCATAAAATCAATTAGGAAATCATGATGCACAAATTACTCACCGACAGCCCTGGCGAAAAAATGCTGCTCCTGGGCAATGAAGCCATTGCCAGGGGGGCCATTGAAGCAGGTGTGGCCTTCGCCACCACATATCCCGGCACGCCGTCATCGGAAATCTCTTTGAATCTTTTCCAGATATCCAATGAGAGCGATCTCTACTTCGAGTACAGCACCAATGAAAAAGTGGCCCTGGAAGTTGCCGCTGCCGCTGCCAACAGCGGTGTGCGCACATTCTGCATGATGAAGCATGTGGGCATGAATGTCGCGGCCGATCCACTGATGACCCTGGCCTACGTGGGTGTCAAAGCCGGCCTGGTCATCCTCACCGCCGACGATCCGTTCATGTTTTCCAGCCAGAACGAACAGGACAACCGCTACTACGGCAAGCTCTCGGGCGTGCCGATTCTCGAACCCTCCTCGGTGGAGGAGGCCCGCGAAATGACCATCGCGGCCTTCGACCTCTCCGAACAACTGGGTGAGCCGGTCATTTTGCGCACGACCACGCGGATCAACCACTCCAGCGCGTTTGTGGCCCTGGGAACCATACAGCCCCGCAACACCAAAGGTGATTTCACCAAGGATCCCTTCAATCTGGTGGCGGTGCCGGCCGTTTCCCGCCGTCTGCACGTGCGTCTTCTGGAAAACTGGGCGAAGGCCCGGTCCATCGCCGAAACCTCCGTGTTCAACTTCATCGAAGGCGAAGGCAGCTGGGGCATCGTCTGCAGCGGCGTCAGCTACAATTATGTTTCCGATGCCATCCACGAGTTGGGCATCCAGAACAAAACCCGGATTCTTCGGCTGGGTCTGACACACCCCACCCCACCCGGACGGGTCAAGGATTTTCTGACCGGCTGCGAAAAAGTGCTCGTTGTCGAGGAGGGAGAACCGTTCCTTGAAGAGACGGTCATGGCCTTTGCCCAAAAAGCGGAATTGACCGTGCCCATCGCCGGAAAGGACGAAACACTGTTCTCCCGGCTCTATGAATTCGACCCGACCATGGTCCGCCAGGTCATCGCCACCTATTTCGGTGTGGATGACACCCCCAGTCAGGTGCCCGACCTGTCCGACATCCCTGAAATTCCACAGCGGCCGCCAAACCTGTGTGCGGGCTGCTCCCACCGGGCCACCTACTATGCCGTCAAGAAAGCCGCCGAGGGTATGGAAACCATCTTTCCGACCGATATCGGCTGCTATACCCTGGGATTTCTGCCGCCACTCTCCATGGGAGATTTTGTCATCTGCATGGGCTCATCGGTCAGCACCTCCTGCGGTTTTTCAAAGGCGACCGGCAAACAGGTGATTGGGTTTATCGGCGACTCCACCTTTTTTCACTCCGGGCTGACCGGCCTGGTCAACGCCGTCTACAACAATCACAACTTCACCCTGGTGATTCTGGATAACGGCACCACCGCCATGACCGGCCACCAGCCCCATCCCGGTGTGGACATGGCCAACTTCAACCGTTCTGGATACGGCCGGATTTCCATCGAGGCCGTGGTCCGGGCAATCGGGGTGGAGCATGTCAGCGTCATCAAACCCTACAAAGTGAAAAAAAGCATCGAAGCCGTCAAGGCGGCAATCGAACACAAGGGCGTTTCGGTGGTCATTTCCCAGGAGATGTGTACCCTGTACGCCCGCAGCCTGAAAAAACTCAACGTGCGCGCCTTCCAGGTGACGGACAAGTGTAAGAACCACCGCGACTGCATCAACGAAATCGGCTGCCCTGCCTTTTTTCTAGAGGG
The DNA here is from genome assembly GCF_009689005.1 of Desulfosarcina ovata subsp. ovata. NCBI lineage: Bacteria > Pseudomonadati > Thermodesulfobacteriota > Desulfobacteria > Desulfobacterales > Desulfosarcinaceae > Desulfosarcina > Desulfosarcina ovata. The sequence goes on from NZ_AP021879.1 coordinate 2,117,193, forward strand.
CGAACGGGTTCAGATCGATCCCAATGCCTGTGTGGGCTGTGCGGTTTGCGCCCAGATCTGTCCGGAAAACGCCATCACTCCGGTTAAGGACAAAAAAGCCGGGTGACATATCCCTTCAAAGCGGGTTAAACGCAAATCCTTGGCTGCAGGCGCCGGACCGGTGGTAACATTTGCCGGTGACCCCGCCCGGCCAGAGAGCATACAGGAAACAACCATGCAAACAAAAAGACTGATTATTGTGGCAGTCGGAGGCCAGGGCAATCTGTTGGCCTCCAAAGTACTGGGAGAAGCGGCCCTGCTTTGCGGCGTGCCGGTACGCATGAGCGAAATTCACGGCATGGCCCAACGCGGCGGTGTGGTCGAATCATCGGTGGTTTTCGGTGACGCAAAAAGCACGATCATTTCGGATGGGGAGGCCGATGTTTTGGTCGGTTTTGAACCGTTGGAAACCCTGCGTGCATTGAACAAATGCAGCCGGGAAACCACGGTGATCACCAATATGACCCCCCTGCCCCCGTTTACCGTGGCCATCGGCCGGGGAACCTATCCGGACCTGAATCAGCTGCAAACCCTGATCCAGGCCAAGACCAAACAACTCATCGCCTTCGACGCCGTTGAACTGGCCAAATCCGCGGGCAGCGTTTTGGCCGTCAACATTGTTCTTTTGGGGGCCCTGATCAAAACCGGCATTCTGCCGATTACCAAAGAGAATCTGCAAACGGCCATTCGCACCAAAACCAAAAAGGCATTTGTGGATGTGAATTTAAAAGCCTTCGATCTGGGTTTTCAGCTACCCGGCCAAGCCTGATGGTCTCATAAAAAGTCGCCGTTCAGACGGATTTCTATAGTGTTTAAGATAATGTTTTTGGTAAGGCCAGAGGGAGGAAGCTGTATTGTAATACAGCGACGACCGATAACGCAGCCTAAAAACATTATCTTGAATGCTATCACCGATGGTAGGCGGCCGATGGGGCCAATACCAGCCATGGTATGCCTCATTTGCATCACCAACATCGTTCCGGCAAAAACAAATTCATATAAAATATCATCCCCCATGTTTCAGCACGGGGGTCATGTTTCAGAAGGTTCCGTCAATTCGGCGTCCTCTGATCGCCTACCGATGGACATCATGTATGTTTTTCCATATTCCGGAGAAACGACCCGGGACTGCATAATAGGATCAAAATCAATTTTTGTTACAAGATGATTTGACAAGATTACGGTTTCGTTTGAAAATAAGCCTATAAAGCAGATGGCTTTAAAATGACCTGGTCTGAATGCAGATAAGCCGAATATGGCTCATGTGGTAAATTAAACTCCGGGGAGAGGCACCATGAAGAAACTGGTCGAGGAAATTGCAAAGGCACTCGTTGATCTTCCAGAACAAGTATCTGTAAATGAAATCGAAAGCGTGCAAAGTGTTGTGATCGAGCTTTCCGTTGCCAAACAGGACCTTGGCAAGGTGATCGGAAGAAAGGGCCAGAACGTTCAGGCAATCCGGACAATCCTGAACGCTGCTTCGGGAAAAAACAAAAAGCGCATCATTCTGGAATTGATCGAGTAAGTCACAACCCAATTAAATCCGCACTGTTTTCAATCGCGGTTTACCCGTAGCGATCTGTTTCATCCGCGATTAAGGCCTCGAAAAATTTTCCGCCGACTTACCCGTATGGTTCTGCACCAAAAGGTTTAGGAACTGGCCTTGCCTGCTACATCGGCTTCACATATTGTTCCTGCCGGCGTTATTAAGGATCGGGAAAAGTGATCTGGCAGGAACAAGGCTCCCAAACCCATAAGAAAAGCGCAAAAGGACAAAATATCAGGCAACATGTCCGCAGGATCAGTGACCCAATAACCATCCCTTGAGACTTTTGCGGGTCCCCTCGGTTGCGCCGCTGTCCTCGCTGGCCAGGAGTTGGATCAATGCGTCTCTAACCTGATTGCTCAACTCAGGTGGCTTGAAGGCATAAATGCCAGGTGCTGTCTCGAAAAAAGCGCGCATGCGCTCAAGCATGACCCCACTGCTAGGAATCTGGTCTGCACGCATCAAATCGACCGCCAGATTTACCATGCCAGTCGAGAGATTACGCAGGGCATCTTTCGAGGCAGAAGCGGGTAACGCAAAGTAATGAGCCAGCACATTACGGCGGTCCAGTTGTGTGACGGCGCTGTTCTCGAGGTATCCGGCAAAAGCGCGAAGTGCCTCTTCGTTCTGCCAGACTGAGCGATCATAATCGGCAGTGAGCCTGAAAAAGGTTACCAGGGGTGGTGGCGACGACGCCAGGGTTTGGGCCACCTTTGCAGGATCTAGGCCCATCGCCGGGCGCGCAGTCGCGGAAAATAACTCGCAATCCCGCCAAACCAGGCGCGCCTCGTTACCACCACCGAGGTAGGTCGCATACTTCGCGTGCGTAAAATTGTCCGCGTCGAAAGCGAGTACGCGGATTTCACCGGCTACCGTAGGTAACCAGTCTTCCAGACCCAGTGCGCCGGCTTCGATTCCCTCTCCGCGCTGGCCAACAACCGTGAAACGCCTGTTGTTCAATTCCGGTAGTACTGCATTCGCGTCGAAGGTGATACTGTAGGCAAGCGTGTAGATTCCCGGAATGCCGGTTTCCTTTGATTCCTTCGCCCGCTCGACTTTTTTGACCGCCGTGAATAGACCACAGTGGGTCTTACCGGTGAAAATCTTCGGCAGTGGGCCTGCATTTATTACGCTAGACATAGCAGCTATCTCCAGCAGAACAAGGCCTGCAAAAAAAAAGGGTTTTTAGGGATGCCGTCATCAGGTGCTCGCATTGATGGCTCGGCAGCGCAATGTCGTCGGCGGGCGTACTTCCATACCTGCTGCAGCGGGAGTAATCCCGGGGCTATGGTCCACGTTGTTCACCGTTATCGTTGGTGCAGATCCGGTTCGTTGTAAGCGGATATGAGGGGACGAACCGGTGATCCGGTAAGTCGCGCTAACAGTCCATTGTGTCTCTGCAATGACGGTGAAAATCCGGAAGCCAACGGAGTTGGCCGTAGCAGGCGTGGGTGCGTTACCACCTGTCGAATTGCTCCAAGCAACCAGGAATGTGGTGCTGTTCAGGCTGTGAACAAACGAACACAGGCGGCTGTGCCGTGCTGGATCATGATGACGCCGGTTATAAAACCAGCCAGGGCTATCGCGGGCGATGACGTGTCGCTTTTCGCCCGGCGGAGGTGCGGCCGGGGCGAGGGGGGTTTCCTGCGAACGCGTGAACGTGATGTTGATGCCACCGTGCTCCGGGTTGTGGCGGCCCGTGTCCAGCAGATTCGGCGGAAAGGCGATGGTGTTTGGGGCAGGCCCACCGGAAACGAATAACTGAATCCCGGCGACCGGCGCGCCCGTCGCCGCGGCCGCATTGTCGACCTGAACTCGCGTGATGGGGAGCATTACCTGATTCTTGCAGATTTGTGTTAGTTTGCTTGTAGATGCTCTTTTTAAGCCTCCATATCTTTGACATCGGACTGCAGAAGCGTAAATTTATGCAAATTTAGGCCGAAATAGTCGATTTTCAAGAAACAGGTAATGCTCCCCGCGTGATGTGTCTTCCGTCACGATAGAGACCGTCATAGCTGAGAGCCGTAAAATTGTTGGCCCAGCCGAGAAAAACACGGTCGAGACCTCGCTTGCCGTCGGCTCCGCCACCGACTATACGAACGTCCGCATCCAGCGCAACACCGGCTGTCGCTTGGGAGTTGAAATCACCGGTACTGATGTTGACCCAAGAGTAATTGGCTGTGTTGACGTTGCCCGCGATGCCGTCGAAGTTGATATTCAAGTTGCCCGGGTTGGCGGTGCTACGCAGATCACCTGCTGCTTCGATACGGCACTCGGCAAGTATGACCGGGAGTATCGCGCCCTGTTCGTTGATGTCACGCTGACCGTTCCGATTCGTATCCACGAATGCGATCACGAAAAAAGAGCCGCGCTGGTCAGTCGCCATGGTGGCGGTCGTATTGCCGGTCCGGGTGATGGTGGGTACTTGGGCAGCGGCGCCAACTGCGGCAGCATCATCGGTGGCGCGGATTGCCTTAAACTGAACTTCAACATTCGCCGGTTGGGTTTCGGCTTCGAGCTGAATGGGACCGGCACTGTTGCGGATGAGCACCAGTGCTTGTGGGTTGTTAAAGTCGGCAGCGGCAAACCCGAGCGCTGCCCGCGGTAATATCTTGGTCGACTCGAAAACACGGTCGGCCGGTGCTGCCCAGGCATTGGCTACTGCCGGTGGTGCCCCACGCGCCGTCAGAGGCGGTGAAGATGGTACCGTGGCCTTGATTTTCCTGACCCGCACTGTCACCCCACTGATCGTTGAGCAACTGGGACTGGCGCTGTGCTCACGGCACACAACTGCGGTTTCCGGCCTTCCTGGGTCGAGGGCCAGTATCGGTTCCACGTGGTAGTAGAGGGTGAAATCGGCCGGGTTGGCCGCCGTCTTGTGGAAGTCGTCCCTGGGCCAGTCACCCCCGGCGGTTTTGGTGATGCGTACGCGGACAGTGCCCAGGGAATCGTCCGAAAAGACATCTTCGTCAAAGCCGCGAAGCTCCAGATCGAAGTAATTGAGGCCGCGAACGTCTATCACTTTCGTCCACGCCGGACCCGTAAGGTTTATGTCGGTTCCACTGCTGGCTTTAGTCGGGAGGCTTCGATCAATTCTCTCATTACCCACCTGTCCCTCGAAATAGCACTCGCCGACACCAAACCAGTCTTCATCATCGATTATATGGATCCGTTTGAGTTCTACCTTGACGTTGGTAACGGTGGGCATCGTCGCTTCGCTGACAGCGCCGGGCTCTAGCTGCCGTGCGCCTCCTCCAGTTTGTCTCGTGTCTGCTGATCCGGTTGCCCGGTTACCTCGAGACCATGTTCCTCCTGAAAACGCCGTAAAGCCGCCTGCGTCGCCTCATTGATCTCACCGGTCACCGCTCCACAGTGGAAGCCGAGATTATTGAGCCGGCCCTGCAAGCCGCTGATCTGGTCTACCGGATCGAGCTCTCCCAATGCTACCTTGATGACGGTATTGTCAGGCCCGACTGTCAGCTTTCCGTATCTTGCGTTGGGTGGGATGGCTACCTCGATGATTCCATCATCGTCGGTAGTTCCGCGATAGATAGCGCCGTCGAGATCGAGGACATATTCTTGATTGGCCCGTGACTTCGGTTCCTCCTTATCTTCCTGCTCCTCGAACGGATCTTCCATCAAAACCCGAAGACGCAACTTGGCAGGCACACCTTTTTTGCGGAAGCGATGACAGACCTCGGTTGCTCCGGTCTCGGCCTTCGGTCTGATCTCGGGAACCATGACTTCGTCACCGGCCATGAGGACGTTTGGATCCTTGCGGAACTCCCATAGCCCGGTGTTGTCCGGCTCGTTCCACAGAGTCTCCCAAAAGTGCCCGAAGTGCAAAGCGATGGAGGAGATACAGTCCCCCTGCTTGACCTTGTATACAGGCGCCATCAGATTGGTTTCCTCTCGCAGGTCGGGTTTTTAGGAACAGATAGAAAACTCGGAAGATTTTGTCCATGCCCGGCGTCAACATGCAGCCGTGGAGTCTGCGATCAATGCATTGGAGAACCATGGTCTTGACCGTTGTCCCGACCATGGCCTCCACGGATTTAAACGATATGTAGGCTTGGCGGTATTGTCCCGGAACATACAAAAATTGGGGGCCGCACTGCAAGAACAGACGATAAAGAGAATCATAATTACTTCTGTCTGAAAATTTCATAGAAAAAGGGGTTTTCGGCCAGGCACTATATAAGAGTCTTGTATAATTTGTTAACAATGTCCCCAAATACTCCCTTTTGTGCAAGAGGCCTATCAGCGCATCGGCGTCGTGCTGGTGAAGCAGGACCAGCCGCAGCAAAAATGGCAACGATCCCTCGAAGAATTGATCGTGGGGCATGATGTGCTGATGAACGCTGCCGGCAAGTCCATTAGCACGCTCGACACCCTCCGTACGATGCACACCGCCCATTTCGAGTCATATCGGAACGAATTCGGCCTTCGTTCACCGATAACCTTGACGTCCGATTTTCCTGCCAATACCAAGCCGCTGGTCTTTCCCGATCATCCACTGCGGTTCGATTTGATCTACCTGCAGTCAGACACCGCCATCGGCCCTTGAAACGCGGCTATCGACAAACAGTGGCTGAAATGAAATTCATCCACTGCTCCATGCGGCCAACGGCGACCAAATACCCATTTTCTTTATTTTTCTACGCCTCATAGCTTTGGAGAATGGCAGCGCTTGCCTCTACACGACTCCCATGTAACTCAAGGTCAACAATGTCGGTCTGCCGTAGGCTGTTTGCAGCTGGATACTGTATGCCCGTAACCTTGTAAGTTCCGTCCGCCATTCTGATCCTTTCTATATTTGGCTCTCCCGGCACGACTTTCAGCCAATGGCCCACCGCTCTGGTTAGGTTGCCTGCTTTATTGAGTAAGGGTTTCGTGTTGGTAGCGTTCGGGATACTGTCCCCGTTAGGAAGCTGCAAACGCACATAACAATTCGACGAAAAAGGCTTCCCTAACGAACCCAGTGGAGGCGCTCTCTTAGCTCCTATATTCATTATCGCGGGTTGCTCGTGCCAGTGTCCTGCAAGAAGAAAAATCCCGGTAAGTCGGCCATCTTCTTGCCGCAAGAAACGAACGTTAGAGGGTTCCTTGTGCTGCCCAGCAATACTGATTTTCTCCGTCAGTAGGTCGACGCTGACAGCCGTGAGAAACGAGTGCATTTGCCAGTGAGGCAGGGTTTTAAAGTGATCCGAAGGAGATAGCGGACCAGGGGTCGAATAATCGTTGTCTACCAAAATCTCGATGATCCCCTCGTCGGGTAGATATCCGACTTCAATCATTAACCAGCAGCCGCCATCAAATATCCCCGCCTTAATTGTAAAATTAGAAACAAGCGACACTAGCGAACGTGCCTCGTCGATAGCGGGGCCAGCCCCAAGTCTTACCGGTGACCACCAGAACTTGTGACAACTTTCCGCAGGAGAGTTTTCGGAGTCACGCAATTCGCCGAGAAAACATAGTTGGGCATATTTTTCCAGTTCAGTACGCTTGAGCCAGGCCGCTACAGCTCCCCCCGCCATGATTAATCCGCCCCCCACGAAACCGATAATTGCCCCCCACGGTCCGCCGAACAAGGCTCCTCCCGAAACGGACTTGGCGAGAAGCAGTCCGCCGCCAATCACCGTTAAAGTGGCGCCAAAACCTCGCATGGCAGAACCGATTTTCACGTTCATGTCATTCTCGGCCATGCCTTGATATACATATTCTTTCTGGCTCGACAGCAACTCGATGGTACCAGCGACCATGCCAGCGAAAGCAGCAGTCCCGCCCAGCGCCCGAACGCTAAGATGCTTGGCTGCCTGGTCGGCCGTTCGCCCCGAAGCCACCAATACTCTTTCTTTGAAATTTTTCGTCCCTTGAGCCGCGAATTCAAGCAATTGAGAGCTGGGTTGGACGACGTGCTTCAATAGTTCCATCGAAACCTGCCACCCCAGCAAACTGTATTGTTTTCGTTCGTTAGATCTGGGTTCTGAAAAGTATTGATGCAATCCCCACGCAAAATTTACCACTTCCAAAACACCGGAAGTGGTCACCGCGACTCGAGATGCAAAACGTCGCACATCTTCTGGTACTCTCGCTCGAGCCATATTGAACTTCGCGTCGAGTTGATCGAAGAACTTTTGGGTCCGAGTTCGCTTTGCATCGTAGTTTTCCAATGCCCTTCTGTTGACTTCGTCGACTCTGCGCTCTTCAGTACGGATATCCTCTGCACGCCGCGCTATAGCCTTTTCTTCTTCGGCGCGGATGTCTCTATCCCGCTGTTCTCGGGCCCTTTCCTCGTCAACGCGAATGTCCTCGGCCCGCTGATCTTGAGCCGCTTTCTCTGCCTCCTCTATGAGTTTCCGGTACGAGCCCAGGTAAAGGTTCTCTGCTCGACGCTGAGCGTCGATATTGATGCCTTCAAGGGGCTGTCTCTACCACTAATCAAATTTCGATGTACTAAACGATAGGAGACACCCCTGGTTTTGATGTCGAGATTCTCCAAATATCGTCTCAGGTAGACTTCCTCCCGGTCAATATTTTTCTTATAGGCGTCAAGTGGAGGAGTGGCTTTCTTATAGTTTTCGATCGGAGCTGGTTCTCGAGAAACCTCTTTCGCTGGCGGTGGTGGTGACTTCCCCGCCGCTAGCATGGCAGGCAGCACGCTGGTGAATGCTTTCAGTGTGAGTTTATATGATCTACGCGTTACGGTGAATTTGCTCTTAGCGTCAACTGTTGACGGCTGCAAGTTGCTCCACTCACCCATGGGCGCTTCTGGAGGTTCCATTGGGAATATGTACTGCCGGACAAGCCTTTCCTCATCGTTGCACAGGTTCATTGCAAAAACGCGGCCTGGTTCCGTCTCCAGAATGCGGTCAACGACGAGTGCCCAGTGAGCAAGCGCCTCTGCAAGCGGTCCCTCTCCGGCTTCTTGGGCCGATGCCTCGACGGCACGATGCCAGTAAGAACGCACCCATAAGCGCAAATAGTCGTGCGCCCGCTCTGCACTCTCGCGTAATTCCTTCTCCCGCTTTTCATACTGCCCGATCCAAACCGCAGGTTCAGCCCCGCCTCGAAACTCACCGCCGAATCTCAACCAGTTATCCGCAATACCTGGTGCGTCACCTGCGTCAATAACCGCCTTAAGTATCATGGCTATGAAAAGCTTCGCTTGGCGATCGTCATCAACTACCCAATGCTGATAGAGCTCGAGGAAAGGTACAAAATAGTCCTGATGCGCGGCAATCGCCCAAGAAAAAGGATCAGGTACACCGACCACATCGCAAGACACTTTGTCGTGTGTTTCGTGGATCCCAGTGGTGCCTGGGTAACTCACACAAACCGCAGCAATCCTCGCGTGGTCAACAACAATTTTCAATCCTTTTGTCGTGAGGCGAAACGGGCTGATGAAAAAGTAATAGTCGACCGGTTCAGCTATCCCTGGGTCCAGAGGAAAGTAAGGAGTCTGGAATTTTTTCGCCTGATGTTTGGGATTGCCGGGGTCGCCATACAACCAATTGCCCTCTTCGTCGACATAGACCTCTGCAATCGGTTTTGGCTTGCCACTCTTCGATTCGAGCACATATAGCCATTTGTCCTTCGGCTCTTCAAGCTTTCTGTCTCCTGGAAATGTGAGTTCCTTCACGTGTACGTAAAGCCAGTTGTCCGTCGTGCATTGTCCTTCCTGATGAGCATCAAGGCAAACATCTAAGAAAATGGGATTGAGCGGTGATTCAGCTATTCTAGCTTGCTTCTGGTACGCCTCCCATACCTCATGAGGCGTCACCTGCCGCGATACCTGTTCCCACGCTGGATCCACAAACGGTCTGATTGGTTCTTTAGATATGGACATAGAAGTTCAACTCTCAAGCACCGTGGAGACGTTTTAGTGCACTGACGGTATTTCGGTCTGCTTCTCCGCTGACCTTAAGGTTGTTCTGTATCTGAAAACTGCAAAGAGCTTTCCGGGTAGTCTCTTCGAATTCCCCCGTTATAGGACAATGGTAGCCAAGATTCCTGAGCCGCTGCTGTATTCCGCGCAACAACTCCACCGGATCGAGATAACCCAAGCGCAAAATAAACTCTTCGGTATCATTTTCTGGCCCTACACGCATCTGAGCCTGGGAATAGCCGGGAGGAATACTTACGTTAACGTGGCCATCGTTGTCCGTCTTGCCCTGGTATTCCTCGATGCCAAGTTTGAGAGTCCAAGGCACGTTCACACGCGGCTGCCCATGACGCAGAATCCTTAGATGGATCCGGAGCGGTACATTTTTGCGTCGAAACCGGTGTATTGCTTCGGTACTGGCCGTTTCCTGATGGGGTACCAAATCTGGGATAAAGACTCGGTCTCCAGAAAATAGGACGTTCGGATTCTTACGGAGGCGCCTCAGCTTGGCGTTCTTGGAATGCTGCCAAATGCGGTCGATAGTCAGCCCCTTTACGACGGATAGATCCCAAATGCTCTCGCCTACACGGATCCTATGCCAATGCCCAGTAGCCATTATTTTTCGTTTCCAAAAAAAGGTTTACGGCTATGATCAGGCTGTGCAGCTACTCAGCTGCTGCCAATTGCTTTCGGGCGATCGTCAGCAAGTTGGCCGCAACCACCGACGAAAGCACGTAGCTTCAGAATTTGTTTAGCTTGCCCCCCGTCCTTCCGTCTACCCACTCTCCGGTGGTATGCACTGCTGATTCACATCTTCAGGAACCGTGTTTTCGGTAAACTCTTCAAACGGATCAGGTTCACAAACACAGGCATCAGCATCATCTTCCGTGTCCGTCGTAGGCAATGCACTTGGTGCTGTCGCCCTTGGAAATAATCCAAGGTAATAATCCAGAAAAGCGATCGGATTGTAATGCCAAACTAAGGGTGACTCGGGCAATCCGACATCATTGACCTGTGGCCACCACATATAATGCGCCAAGCGCTCTCTCAGACCGGTTGTGTTGAATCCAAGATCATCTATAGCCGTAACCGCATTATCCAGGTTCAAGCCCCATTCGCTACAAAAACGACACATGGTTTGCCTTAGCGCTATGCGATCGGGACTACTGTAAAAGGCACGAACCTCGGTGGTAGTGAGAAGCCCGTCTTCTCGGAGGGCATTCTCACCACCAGCCTCGGGCTGGGACTCTTCCAAGCCATTTGAAGATGTTGTTGCTCCAGACGATACGCTTTCGACCCGATTGATAAGGCTGGGTACATCGATAGTAAGATCGTCGTCGGTATCGTCATCAATCCGATCCCAGCCGGTGATCAACGGTTCAACCGAAAAAATTTCCCAATGCAATAAATGCCGAAATTCCGTTGTAGGAATGGCTATGGTGCGTGCCGTGCCGACTTTCCATATCACCTCTCCGGCTGTTACCCGACAGTCGATGTCTGTGAACACATTAGCTGGAACGTCAGGATTATCGCGTTGCTGAAGTTGCTCTACAAACTCCTGGCATATGCCTTCAGCCTCCGAAACTCTGGTCAGCTGTGACCGGGTCATGCAAAGGCGTTGGTTCGTGCTGGTAGCACGCCGGCTAGGATTAATTATACCATCAACAGGATGGGTATCATAGTATGGGACATGTGCTTCCTGAAAAGCACGGATGGCGTTCTCCAAAGTTGAACTCCACTGACCGTCCGCTGGACCTGTATAAGGTTCTGTTTCATTTCTGGTAAGTCTAATAAGGCGCTGCTGCACCCAAAGCAGATCTTCTCTCAGATTCGCTTCTCCAGGCCCGACGTTACCGCTCAGATGACGATTTCGCTGGGCAGGCGGATCATCCTCCTCATCCGCTTGCAATTGATCATCGTCCTCCGTTTCTACGCGAACGCGCCCCAACCATGGAATATCATTTACCAGATGATCTTCAAGAGCCAGGGGGGCAAGATGCATAAAAAGGGTAAATACCACATTAGGCGGGAGGGACTCACGCTGAGCCGAGGTGTCCCCATCGCCTGTACGCTCAGAAACCTCTCTCGCATGAGCCTCCAAGCGGCGCCAAGTTCGGCCGCCAATCGTTATAATGCCATCAGGCTCAAAACGCTCATTCGGGGAAAGCTCCTCCTGAATGTCCGTCTGAAAATTGACGATAGCCGTAACTAAACCGTCATCCACAGTGTTGCCATCGGATAATAAAGCTCCATCAGCTTGATAGTAAGGTTGTCCTGCGGTATTTGTACACTGGTGAAGCAACCGTTTAACCTCAGCTACCTGCTCGGGAGGATTTGTTGCTGTAGGCAGCCGGCGTCGAGTTCCCACATAACGCCCAACGGATTCCGTTCGACGGCGCTCCCCAGTTGATGTTTGCCCGCGCATACGCGTATAGATGCCTTGGGGAATATCGTGGCGTATCAAAATAAAATTAGTACTTCCATAAAATTGCACCGCCTGTGCCGGGCTTGGATCTAAACGCACAGCAACAATGGTTCCCTGGAATGGTGAGCGGATAGGGGTATTTTCATTACCTTCCAAATGGACCCCTCCATGCCATAAGTTATTTGCTCCAAGGGGGAAAAAACCGCTGGGATTACTCGATTCCGTGGCGTTGTAGAGATCAGCCACTGTTGAGGCATTTACCTCGTGGCCGGTTTCGTCACTGGCACCCGAAACCACCGGAAAATAAAACTTTTTGGGTCCCCAATCAGCAAGGCTTTCAAGGTGAAGCAAGGGGTCTTCGCGATAATAGTCCGGCCCTGTATCATCAAGAGTGCGTTCCCGCCCTCTTCCCTTAGGGTACGTTGAGGTAGAAACCTCAAAATGCAAATGGGGACCACATTCATATGTTGGATCACTCGAAAGGAACATGGTGCCGCCCACCCGGGCGATCACCACCCGCTCATCAAGATGATGACCGACTTGGACAAGGTCTTCAATAGAGTCACAATGTGCATACAGATAATAAAATCCGTTATCCCCCTCAATAACAAGACACTTTCCATAACCTGCAAAGCCACGGTTCTCCTCAATATTCCGCACGACATTACGAACGGTTCCCCCGTAAACATTGACAATTTCAGAAACCCCCCTTCTACCTCCGATATCTATGCCCTGGTGATAATGCCAAGTGCCTGTGCTTCTGATTTTACGGGGATATAGAAATGATGCCCGACGACATTGTCCGGTTCCATAGCCTTGGTTTTGGCAGCGATAGTCGCGGCTCTGATTTCTGAAACGGGCCTCCCATTCTCTTTGGAATTCTTCTCTATGTTGACGGCAAGCCTGCCCTTGGCATCCTAAGGGCGTAGGAGGCTGTCCTGCTCCAGGACCTTGGACCGGGTTGCGATAAATGGTCATTGCTTCAAACCCTTGCTCATTATTGAAACGGGGTAGCGGGATGATCTATCGGAACAGTGCGCACACAACGAAAACCGTTTTCGCCAAAACGCAGATCGGCCGGCTGCCATCCCCGAAATGCTGGATGGACATGCCAAGCATAGCTTAACCAAGAACCGCCACGGTAGACCCGGTACCTCCCGAATTTCGGCCCTGCAGGATCGGTAATCGGCTCCACCATATATTCCCCGTACCAATCGCTGCACCATTCCCAGACATTGCCAAGCATATCGTATAATCCCAAAGAATTAGGCATTTTTGCGGCCACGGGATGTGTGCCACACTTGAACGCTTCATATTGCCGACCAAACCAACTGCTGCAGTCGTGGGCACCCTCATAGGAAACACCGCAGTTGCCCCCATACCACGAGCCAGGATCAAGTGAGGGTGCATTGCGCGGCCCCTGAATGTTATTATCTACTGTTACAGTGTTGTAATCCCCTCCCCGGCAAGCATATTCCCATTCAGCCTCTGTTGGGAGCCTGTAACCTTTGCAATCATAAGGCATTGGATATCCCTTACTGGGTTGACAATGGACCTTTCCTTTCGACTCCCAGCAGTCATAACAAAATTCCAGCCCTTCTTCCTGCGACAGGGCATTGCAATACTCGGCAGCCTCGTCCCAGCTTACTTGATCTACCGGACACCTCGGACCACATTTAACAAAGCGTGCAGGATTGAAACCCATCAATTCTGCAAACTGCTCCTGAGTCACCTCTGTCGGCTGCATCCAGAATGCATTTGTCAGCCTCACTTGATGTTTTGGATTATCCTGTCTTTCGCCGTCCTCATCCATACTCTGAGACTTCATCCTTGCACCCATCATAAAAGTACTGGGCAATACTAAAATCCATCCGGCAGGTGGTGCCGATGTACTTTTTAGTACTCCTAAATTCGCAGTGCAGCCCATTTCTGAGGTACCCACCAAACACAGCACTGTCACCATAACCAACCAGCTATGAAAATATACTTTATTTTTTGTACAGCCGCTTTGGGTGGGTCGAATTTTCGTTGATACAATTTCAAGCACTGAGTAAAATAGATGCATTGCTATTCCCATGCGCTCCAGATTTTATGTCTATCGGTTTGGATTTGATTTTAAAATGTCTTATCCACAAGAAATATCTTGATTTCCAATCCCCAAAATATCCAAATCGGTCACATTGCTTCTGAAACAAAGGACTAGCACCCGTGAATCGACGATAGCCGTTTAACAGTATCACTATCCAGTTCACGGCTCTCATTCAACCCCTGTGCACGCTGGAATTGTCCTATTACTTCTCGCAAGACAGGCGTGATGGCATCTACACGTCCTTCGACATAATAATTGAGGTTACGGAGGCGCTCGGCTGCTCCTGATGCTGTATCGGTTGGATCCAATTCTCCCAGCGCCAGCTGGATAGTCCAGTTACGTTCCACGAAATTTAATGTCGCATTTCGAAATCCGGCAGGTATTCTTTCTTTTAACTCTCCCTCTACGCTAGTCCTGCCGGAAATTAGGGTACCTCCCAGCGTTAAATGGTATGGTTCATCAGAAAGAGGGCGTCCCTTTATAGCAATCCTTAATCGTAAAAAAGTAATATTATCATTTAACTGGAATCGATGTCTCTGATCGGTATTTCCTATAATTGATTTGGTATTACGCTGGGGAACATAGAGCTTGTCTCCGGGAAGAAGGATATTGGGGTTTTTTCTAAGCTGGCGAAGCTGACTATTATGTGGGTGCTCCCAGATTTTCCGCCAAGGTATTCGATTAAACGCTGCAATCGAACTAATACATTCTCCCTGCCTGATTACACAGAAAGGCATAGCGACTCCACAGACCCTTAAAGTTTGAAGGGAACCTCTCTTACATCGACTTCTTATCCAATCGGGTATGACAATAGCCGTTCTGCTTTAGGCTATGCTCCAGGCTACGAGTATTCAAGAGGGCACTCAGGTTGAAATTACCTTGTAGACCCTCTCAATTCCATAAGCTTGGATTTGACATCGAAATGCATTATATATAATATAAGTAAATTGATTTTATAACGATTGTCACTAATGTTCGTAGTTTCTTTATTCAATACCCAATCTAACTTTGCTTAAGAAAATCTTCACCATGCACGAAAACGAGAGCCAGAATACATCATCACACCAAAGCTTGGAAGAAAATGGTGATAATATCTTCCCTGCTGATAGTATTAGTAGCGACACTCTAAACCCACACGCAGTGGCACGAACTCGAAAAGAAGAGACCTTCTATAATAGTATTGATTTGGTGCCTCCATTTTTCTTTTCATGCTGATTCAATATATAACACCATTAGTATACCTATAAAACCGAGTGGAAACAGCACAACGAATAGGATTGAATAGCTTAAAACGCCTCGTTCAACCAACGGAAAAACGCACAATGGCGGCTATCAATATTTTCAGATATAATTTGGTTTTCGTGCTGCCAGCTCTGATAGCTATCGCGAATCGACCGTTTTGCCGCTTCGGTGAGTTTTCCGGTGCTTATCGCATCGAGCAGGGCCTCAATTCCTTTGCGCCGGATATCCGCATCCACATGGGAACGCACGCGTGGCTGAAGTCGATCCAGTGACTGCGCCCTGGCGCGCTTTGTGTCGTACACGTTCGGTCCGTCCTCAGCCATCTCAAACACCACTTCCACGGATGGGGTACTCACCGTGTAGGTGACGCGACCGGTGGGCGCCGGCTGGCTTCCATAGCCGTAGATAGTCAGTTTGGCCGTAGTGCCGGGTGGCCACATGTCGGGCAAAGGTGGGGTGTAGCGCAACATGTCCGCATGCGGCACAAGGGTAGCGGCCTGATCGCGGGCCAAACGTTCGATCCGGACGGCGTTGATTTCTATTGCCATGTGGGTATCCTCACCTGAAAGGTCATCCGCAATTGTCGTGCAGCTGGGGACCATAAAAAAAACGAAGACAGCGGCAAAGAGGCTCAATCGCCACCGTTGGGATGCTGACGAAGCATCGATGGCATCCTTAAAAAGCGCGTTGCGTTTCATTAAACATTCCTGACGCTCGCCACAGCTGTGCGTGACAGTGCTGGTGTTGCCGGAAAAACATCGCCGTACCAAAGGAAATCAGTATCCTTGTGCCTTGATCGCCGCCGGGCACTATTCAGTGAGGCCAGAAGCGCACGTGCCGTCTGGGCGATTTGGCTGGGGTCGAGATACGGGTCGCAGACATAGCCATCGGTGCCAGCGCCGGCATCGGTAAGGGCATCGCGAAGATTCCAGACATCGATGGCATCTCCCACTGACCCGCTACTGTTCCTCGAGCTGCGAATTGTGGTCTCGATGATCTCGCGTGGTCTTAAGCCACCGACCACAAAGGCGTGGTCAATGTTCGCATTGCCGCTCTTGACGATGGAACCGAGCAGCGCAGACATCCCGCCCCCATGCAGCGCGCAGAGAATCGCAAAACTGACGGCTGCATGCTCTCCGCAATGACCGCAACCAACCTGCAGAATGAAGGCGGCATGATCATTCAGATTATAAGTATGCATGTCATCCAGCTTGCGGATCACCCGAACGGGAGAAGCCCGCCAGCGGGACTGGTGGATCGAGCCGAAAATGTTCGACATTTGATACTGGTAGGCCTCCGTCGTACGGTCCTCGCGGCGCTGGCCCCAGTGATTGGCGGTAATGAGCAACTGGTCGATTCCATTGCGGACCTCGCGAACCACCTCTAGCTGCCCGCCACCACGGGTATGCCGGGTCCTTCCCTGCCCTACGATATGATTCATCAGGTGGCGTCCTCGGGTGAGGTCTGCATAGTTCAAAAAGTATTGCCAGAGATTTCGTTCCCATGTTTCCAGGCACACCTCAATGGTCGGGACCCTTGCCGGCGGGGGCGAGGCATCCCAGGCATTCGCCCGATAGCGCCCGTATTTATTAACCTTCGAATAGTCACTTGCAACCAGATACTCCGTCACGTTGTTGGCATCCGCGGTCGCAAGATTCTCTTTAACCTTGAGGTAGATGTAAAGCTTGACACCAGGTGGTCCCGATCCTCCTGAAGGAACGATGTCGAACCCACTGAGCATGGCCGGGATGTCTCTGAGTTGCTGTTCTTCTCTCGCATATCGGTAGCGACCGCCACTGCGTCGACGAAAAGCCCCCAAAACGGCAGCCTGATCGCTGGGATTGGCAAGATTATTTTCATTGGTCACCGTCTGGCGCATCTCGTGCAGAATGTGACGGAAAAAAGAGTGATACCAGATCTTCATCGTTACCGTCACGCTGAGGGTGCCACTGTCCTGGGCGTCCAGGATCTCATTCAGGACGCTGGCATTTACAGGTGGGTTGCGGTAGGTATTGAGTGAAGCACTGAAATACCGATTCCTGCGTGATGCCCGACGTGTCAGGTGATGGACATGCGAACCGGTGTTGAAGACGATATCCCACTCGAACAAACACTCATTTTCGATTTCGTAGACGTAATCATCATCAGCACTGGCGTGAGCCCCTGGCACCTTATTGCCTTTGAAAGAGAGCCAAACAGCCGGGCTGATGTTTCCGCTATAGGCAATATGGGTCATGTTGTCCGGCTCCGCTGTGCCTGCCGCCCACCGCCGTAGCCGGGATAATGTTCATCAAAGTATTCGAGAAAGCGCCACGGATCGTCGTCTGGGCCTGGATCTGCGGTTTCCGGGTGCCAGGTATCATACTCCTCGTCGTCGGGTGCATTGTGTTGATCGCTCAGGTCTTCCTCAATGATACGGATTTCGAACGTCGGCGTGTAGCTATCGTCCGGCGGTTGGCCATCCCACCACTCTGGTCGTAAAATCCGGAAAGTTTGCGCACCAGAACCATAAATCCCGCTTGCCTCGGGGCCATCATGCCCCGAACGGATCGTACCGCCGGAAAGATGGTCTGTGATATCCGGAGGCTGGCTTGTCGAAAAGAACAACAGCTCGACCCGGCGATTCTCAGCACTTCGAAAATTGTCCCGATGCGCATCCTCAATCGGCATCCGTTCTCCGCAACCGATGGTTTTGTGATCGGGATCGATGAAGCGCAGGGACTGCCGAAACGCATCAAGTGAATCCACGCTGCTGTCGAGCAGGCGTGCGAGCTCATCCATATACAGATCGAAAAAGGCACCCAGGGTTTCCCGGCCAACGGCACCGTCGACCGCGATAGAACGGTCAAAGGCTTCATTGTAGCGGTTCTGAAAGGCGCTTATCGCCTGACGGGTTTGTTCTCCGAGGATGTTGTCCACGGGTCCGGGGTCACAATCCCACCCACGTACCTGGGCGTAATGGCTGAGGATGCGCTGGTAATCCGCGACCTTGGAATGTTGCCGACAAATGGTGACCCACCGCTCCCGATCGCCTTCGAGCAGGGCCAGCACGTTGGCTGCACGGGCATCGGAAAGGGGAAAGTTGATCGCGTCGTCGCCACTCGTGTCGGTATGGCCGGCAATCAATAGCGCGTAATCCGGGTTTTGCTCCAGGAATCGGTAGGCCACCGCAATCAGAACCATGGCGCTGCGTTGCCACGGATCCGCCGGATCTTCAGGTTCCTCCATTTCACCGCTGCGAAAGCGCTGATAGGCCTTCGGTTGATGCCGATCGATATGTGCCATGGTCGTAGGGTCTTCCCAACGATAGGCTTGGGAGCTGTCATCACCTGGCTCGGAGGGCAAGCAGGGCAGCGTCAGCGCTGAGTTTAAGTGGTAGCTGAAGTCCTCAAACTCTAAAATGACTGCCGGTGCAAGCGTATCGAGCGTATTGAAAGTTTCACTGTCACGGTGATGCCGCATCACGGGTGCCCGCATGACGTCTTCGCCAATCGGTGCTGCAATTTGGTAGGTGGCGTGAGTTTGCAGTTGTGCCATGTCGCTTCCAGATGGGAAATCTATCCGCCAAATTGGGAGATCAAAGCATCATGCGTGGCATCGTCCAATTCGCCGGTGATTTCCAGGTTGTTATTTTTTTGGAACATTTTTAACGTATTGCAAGTTCGCGGACCCAGGTTACCGTCGATGGGACCGACATTGTAGCCCAGATTCCATAAGCGGCCCTGAGCACCGCTGATGGTATCGGCTGGATCGAGATCGCCGATTGCCAAGGAAACTTTTCTCTCCAGATCATCGGTTCGCAGTACGAATTCGCCGGAGCGCGCCGAAGGTGGTAAGGTCACCTCTAAACGCCCATCACTATCGGTTTGTCCATTGATCGTCTGCCCCTCGATAGTAAGCGTGTAGGCCGTATTGGCGCAAGGTTCTCCTAAATCGAGCAGCCGCAAGCGCAATCGCACCGGTATATCGTGTTTTCGAAAACGGTGCCGCTGCTCGGTGCCACCAGTTTCACTTTTTAAATCGACTGGTCGCACCACCACACTGTCGCCAGGCAACAGCGCATTGGGATTCTGTCGACGCTGGCGCAGATCAGCGTTGTTGTCATCGTACCAGATGGTCTTCCAAGGCAGGCCGGCCTCGGCTGCGATGGACGAGATACACTCGCCCGCCTGCACGCGATGGACATGGTTATCGGACTGGCTTTGCATTGCTATTTTTTCCCGCTTAAACACGCTGAACAAAGGGAAGGAAAGAGAAGTCGTTTATTCTTCTCACTTTCGTTCTCGACTTAAAATATGGACAATACCGGTCGTCGTTAGCCCAAATTACCATCCCGTTTCCACAAACGACAGCCCGATCTGATCTACACAAACCCCGGCACCGTTTCGGCCAATGGCATCCGCCTGCATTCGACTCAGGGGTATCAACCTCTAGTGGTCTATGAAAAAGAGCTATATCGAGATGCCGCTTTATCCAGTTTCCGTTTTTACTTAACCGCTACAATGCACCGTTGTATCGCCCATGCATGTGGCCGGCATCCGCCAATTATTCAACTGTCAACCATTATGCCTATTTAGCATTATTTATTAGCTTTTCCAGAAACTTCATCTTGTTCCATTCATTTGGCAGCGCAGTCTCTTCTTTATTCCAAAGGGGTTTGTACGCATTAAAGAATGCAGCAAGGAGAATTTTGTGGTCAGGTGTGGAAATTCGATGCGCTAAATCGGGATGGTTTTCAAACGGAAAACCAAGCTTCGCTACACGAGGTTCCCATCTAAACCCCACATTAGGCAGATCCTGTAGTGTGATCTCTATACCATCAGCTTCTATCGTAACCATAGGATCGTAAATAACCACAGGCTTGTAATTTTCTGCAAAGGCTGCAATGGCCAAACGGGCATTGTTGCGCCATTTTATTGTCAATGTTTCCCCATACGATTGTTTGATATTTCCATCAGGTCCTGTATATCCATAGGCAAAATCAAAGACGCCTGATTTATGGGTATAAGCTTCAGCATAAAAAACCGCACCTTGTATAGGGCTACCGTTAGAATTTTTGATTACCGCATTTAAAGTTTTGCTATTTTGGTAGTTGATGGTTTCAAAGCCGTTACAATTTCCAAGTGCTATCGCTAGCAATGATACCAGAGCAATAGTAAATATCGATATTTTCACAATGCTGAATCTCCTGAAAACATTGAGTCTTTTGGATAAATAGGAATGAAAGTGCATTCATCAACGGAGGTGATCAGGTCAACGATATCCCCTCCGGCTGATTTCCATTTGTTCCAGTGCGCGGTTTGAGAATCGACATCGTTGCCAACTGGCGCGAATTCGTAGTTTACACCAGGAGTGCGCTGTGCACGAATGACTTCTGCATCTCCACCAGAGTTATTGAAAAAGAAACGATTACCATCGTAACCAACAATGGTTTTCCAATGCAGGCTCCACACATTATATTCTTCCTCGACTAGTACCATAACGGGTACACCTGCTTGTATCCAAAGTTTTAGAAGTTTTATGGCGCGAGGGCGACTAAGCTCCTCTGCATCATTATCGCGTGCATTCATTTTGAATTTATGGGCCGCGTTAACGATATCAGCGGGCGTTCGTGCTCCATTGATAGTATCATCGACGTTGCCGGGTTTTGCGTATAATGCTCCGTCCTTACGGGAAGGATTGTTTGTATACGGCATCCAATAGTTCATAACGAATGAAAAGCTGTATGCTCCGCAATTATTGGTTAGCCCCTGGCTTTGATAGCAAATGTCACCTGGCAGCAAACATCTAACGGGTGGTGCCGGAAGCGTATCAATTGCCGAATCAGGTTGATCAGAAGACGGCAGTGCTAAAAGTAAGTCGACGAGTGCTTGGTTGTAGAGATGGTGCCCGGGAAAATCGTGGTTCTTACCAGACGGTGCGATTTCGTTGTAGGATCCCACATGTAAGTCACCATAAGGGCCATAGTGAATAAGGTGCAATTTAGCTTTATCAGATGGTAAAGCCGATAATGTTCCAGCCCACATCGCATTACCTCCAGGATTTCCCAAATGCACTAGTTCACTTGAATCAGGAATGTTTCCTAACCATTGCTCCTGCCGCTCTTTCTCGCGATAGCTGCCATATGGAAAAAAGCCGAACCCTCCTTTTTTCAACGGAAGTAGTTTACCTATTTTATAATTATCTTTCCATTCCGACATGGTTACAGCATCCGGCCGTACACCATCAACGCGTGGACCTCGAACAATGGCCCAGTCGTTTTGATCCCATATATTTAGCTCCAATTTTCCATCTGGACCTCTTGGAGCAGATAATGGGCCAAGGAGAGGGAGGCCGGATTTATCCTTTTTAAACCATTTCCCTTGATCCAAGCTAAGCAGATCTCCTCTATGGCTAAAATAAAAATAGGCCTCACGATCACATTCCATGACCAAAATTTCATTGTTTCCGGGATCATGGAGTTTTCCTTCTTCGATGGTGTAACGCTGTACCCGATCCAATTGATCCGAGCCGGGTACAAAGTGGGCAACATAAGCCCATAATGAGTGCATTCTTACATAATTAGACGCCCCAGGCTGTTCAATTGTGAATAATGTTGGAAGACACTCCATGGCCACAATTTCGCCTCGTTCGCATGGTGACTGGCTTGCCAATCGGTCATAGAATCTACACGCGAATGTGTCATGACTGGTCTCATATTCCCTGCGGTCTTTTTGGAGACTTCTACGTTTTTGGTGGTCTGACCAAAATCTTTTTTGGCAATCTCCTATGCCATCTTTTGCACGAGGGCAAGGCCAATGTTCAACAGCGATTTTTACGCCCGGTTGAAACAAATATATTAATACTCTACGATTCGACGCGTTTTCCCGGTTTCGTTCAGACTTGTCACTATCTTGTTGGTAACGCTGATTTTCTGATATTGAAAACAACAAACGGGGATTAAATTCACTACAACCCTGGTAGTCCGCTTTGCCGTGGGGATCGCTACCTTGGCCAAGAAAGTCTTTTTTATCTAACATAAATGGTTTTTTGTTATATTCATCCCTGCAGATATGATCCATATAAAGCTTAAATAGTTTTTGGCGGGTTGATGAACAGGGATTTCCACTTTCCATAAGACCATGGTCTTTCTGGAATTTTTTTAGTATTTCACGTCCATGATCATCTAGTTTATTACCTTCGGGGATGGGACCATACATAAGGGTGTTTAATATGGTAATAATCGAGCGATCTTGCCAGTTATCAGATCCCTCAGGATTAGAATACAATTGTTCCCACATATTGATATCACGGATCAATACCGCATAAACCGTTTGTGCTCGGCGGCCACTAAGCTTTTTGTTATAGCTATCATTCCCAACTGGATCGGCATGGCCAAAAACAGTAAGCGGCGCATCCGGGTGGGCATTTACGAGAACTGCTAGGTTAGACAGCTCATCTTTTGCGTCCGGTAAAAGGAACGACGAATCAAACGCAAAACGTAAATTGTCCAGCCTCCAGCAAGCTCTAGGCACAAGAGAAGCTTTTATTGTGTTAAATTCTCCACTTAAAGACGGTGCAATTTTAACTTCACAAAGCCTGAGGGTTGGATGAGTAGCACTAATGCCCCCGCCGGAAGTAGTGTAATATTCAGGTGATTTATCGACCATTTTGGGAACAGTTCTTTCAATAGGACCTTAAAGTAAGGTAAAGTTTTTCGCTATGATTATTGCATTTAAAAATAAAATGGCTCTTTTAAACATTATTACATTCTTTAACATCCATAGATTTTAACTATTTTAGCTTGTGTTTTTGGTCCGCATATACCATCTACAAACAAATTATTATCGCATTGAAATTCTTCAACTGCAGATAAAAAGCTTTGATCAGATTCTTTATCGTTATTATCAGGATAATAACCCAAATTAATGAGTCGCTCTTTTTGACCACTGACTTCTGTAATTGGGTCGAGGCTGCCAATTAACAAATCATACTGGGTATCGAAAATCGCCAGAGTTCCCTTTGTTATCTTGTGCGAAATAGGTTGAATTATTTTTCCTTCAATATCAGTAATGTGTGAAAATTTTTTTTCCTCTATCGTTATCGAACATTCAGTATTAGAAATGGGAGCATTGTCTTCATTTTTAATAACAATATTAATTGACAGAGGCACCTTTTTAACTATGAATCGATGCCGTTGCTCGGTTGTAATGTCAATAGTGTTTGTTATATATTCGGGTAAATAAATTTGGTCGCCTGGAAAAAGAATATTTGGATTTTTTCTTGATTTTTTTAACTCTGTATTATTAGAATCTTCCCAAATTTTTTTATAGTTTAGAAAATGATAACTTGTCGCAATACCCACAAGATGTTCACCTTGTTTAACGATATGTTTAGGCATAATAGTTTCTTTTCAAGCATTCCTTTGAGCTTACCATGCATTGGTTCTTCATGCCTTCAGGGCTTTCCCGAGGGAAAAACCGGCCTTGATCATCGTTTCGGCCACATATGTCGTCGCGCTCCCACGCTGAAGCGTGGGAGCGCCGTGCTAATTCCTGCTGGAATAGGGTTTCCCACGCTTCAGCGTAGGAACCAGGGTTCCTTTTGGTGCTTTCCAAATTGTTGCCTGGCCGAAACGATGATCAAGGCCGAAAAACCTATTTCTAACCGGATCGAAAATAGAACCTTTCCGCGTCTACCCCTAAAAATGGATACGCAATGACAGAGTTCCCGTCCGGTTTGCGCAAAGGGCAACCCGGAGCTATCACGATTACTCGGTTCATGTCTTAGACGAGGTTAATTTACACAAACCCCGGCACCGTTTCGGCCAGCTTCATACCCGCATCGAGAAACGGTTTCAACAGTTTGTCAGACTGGGCCTGCTCCTTGGCCGGGATTTCAGGCGGCGCCTGCGATTCCATCAAATCTTGGCCTTCGTCCAGTGACGATTCGGCCGTAGCGACCAACTCGTCAACGGGCATGGAGGCTTCCTCCGGCATCAGGCCAATAGCCTCGGGAAGCTCCGCAATATCGGGCGCTTCCGGAACATCAGGGATTTCAGGGGATTCGGGTGTTGCGGGCAGTTCAGGGGCATTCTGGGAGCTTATCTTGGTCGCCGCCAAGAGCACGGCGCTGGCCACGAAATGACCGGTCAGATCATCGCCGGATGTGGGGACCTCAGCTCCTTCGGGAAGTGCAATGCCGTCGCTGAAGGCGGTGGCATTGGCCACACAGCTAACCGGGGAATCGGTGGGCAGTTCAGCGGCGACAGTGCTGACTACCGTTTTTCTGGCCCGATCGGGCCGGGCAACCCATTGGTCCACGGCTTCGAGCGTTTCCTGCTCCGCCGGTGTCAGGCCGGCCTGTTCACCGGCCGTCCGAGCACTCTGGGCCGCCCATTCCACTGCCTTCTCCTTGGGCAGGCTGCGCGCCATGGCCTGAACCGCATCGACGCTCAGCTTCTCCTGTCGCAGGGCGGTGATAAATTCGGAAGCCTTGGCATGCTGGGCCGCAAGGGCTTTGGCTTCCGGTGAACAGGGAAACTGTTCACACAATGCGACCAGATCGATATCAGTGGCCATTTTGCCTCACGGTGCCCGCAATTGGGCGGTTTTCATCGTGCCCAGGACCTTCTCCGGGCCGAGTAGCGATCATCGATGTCCACCTGTCCGGCTGATGTCTACCCGCCGATCAACACGGTCAGGCATCCGAGGGCGATACTCCCTCCATGCGCCGTCGCATCGCCCATGCGCGCGGCCGGCATCCCGCCGATCATCACAGTGGCCGATCCCATGGCGATGGTATCGGGCGGACCAACGCAGGTTGCCATATCACCGACGCGGGCGGCGGCCATGCCGCCAATCAATACGGTTGGACAGCCAATGGAGATCGGGCCACCGACATGCGGAACGGGAGGCACCCCCGGTGTAACCATCGGGCAGGTGTGCATGTCTCCGAGTCGTGCAGCTGGTTTTCCCATAGTTTTCGCTCCTGGCCGATTGCCATTTTCGCGGTCAAGGACCGCTCCTACAAATGCTCACGATGTCATCATTTCTTGATCTTTATCTGTACGAGCTGGCCATGCCTGCGACAACGGGTTCACATATTGTTCCTGCCGGCCCTGTTAAGCAGGCTCCCAGGCTTCCTTGTCCAAATCTGGAAACGTGATCTGACAGGTACCCGGATCGATCCCATCGACGCGGGCAAACCCCTTTTCGTCCAAGGTCCCGGTTGCCACCGAACCGTCCGGCAAGGTGATCTTGTATTTTTCACCGGGTACCGGCTGATCCTCCTCGTCCACCAGTTCGATTTCGATCCAGCTATTTTTTTCCTCTTCCTCATCGTCGCTGGCATTGGGATTGTGGGGCGTTTCCTCCGGGGCCCCGTATTTGCCTTCCTGGTCTTCAATCTGCTGGGCCTTCAGCTCGGAGACTTCACCGGGATCGGCCACATCGGCCGCCTCGGGCACTTCTGGGGCAGCCGGTTCCACCGCGCTACCGGCCTTGCCGCTTTTTGGATTCATCGGTCTACCATCCTTGTGTTAGGATCGGGAATTTTATTAATTGAACAAAATTGCTTGTTCTTGCGCCCCTCTTCCGCGTTGCATCAACGGCCACATACTCCCGGTATGCAACCCTTGATGCGCCTTGAAGACGAACACAATTACGTCCAATTAATTTCATCCCCGATCCTTAGTTGATCTTGACCATCCCCCCCTTGATGGTGACCATTGCGCTGCCGCTGACTTCCGCCATCTTCCCATCGATCACCACCTGCGTACCGCTGATTTTGATTCCCGTGTTGTCCATGGCGATATAAGATCCGCCGACCTTGATGGTAACATTGGTCATGCCTTCGATGACAAGATTATCGCCCTTGACATAGTAGTCATTGGTTACCTGTTCCGAGTGATTGGCCTTGAAGACCTCGATCATATCGCCCTTGACCGTCAGGGAACAGCTGCCATCGACCCCTTTGGCCTCCTTGCCTTTTACCTTGAGGTGGCGATCTTTGCCGATCTCTTCGAAGTGGTCGGCACCGACTTTCTCATGGCGGTTGTTTTCCACCTCTTCCTTCTGGTATCGTTTAACAATCAGGTGCCGATCCCTGCCGATCCACTCGAAGCAATCGTTTTTTACCCTTATATCCTGATTCTTTTCGGCATGCACAAAAAGCTGTTCTTCGCCCTTTTTGTCCTCAAACCGTATTTCGTTGAACCCCCCGCCATCCGGAGAGGAATTTGACTTGAACGTCGATTTGGTCTTCTCATCGGGTAGCGAGTAAGGCGGCATGTTGTGTTCGTGATAAACGCACCCGGTGATGATCGGCCGATCGGGGTCGCCTTCGAGGAACTCGACGATCACCTCCTGGCCAACCCTTGGGATAAACATCCCCCCCCATCCAGCTCCCGAAATCATCTGGGCAACACGCATCCAACAGGAACTATTTTCGTTATTTTCACCTTCACGATCCCAATGGAACTGGACCTTCACCCGGCCGTACTTGTCCGTGTAAATTTCTTCGGATTCAGGCCCCACCACCATGGCCGTCTGGACCCCGTGAATCTTCGGTCGAAAGCTGCGGCAGCGTGGCCTGAAAGACGTCTCAAAGGGGATGCAGGAAAAGGTGTTCGTGTAATGGTCTACCTGGGGGGTACCGAATACTTCCCATCCTTGGCTGGCCTCATGCGTAACCGAAACCAGCAGATATTCTTTATCATTTAGCTCATCGCGGCCATAATTTTCCAGTTTAAAGTGGTATCCGCTTCGAAACCCGATGCACTCACTCTTGCCCTTTAGGGTGGTTATCTCCACCTCCTCCGCTTCCATGCGGATCCGCCCGTAGCGTTCTCCGTCTTTATTGTTCCCGTATTTACCGGGATAATCATAAACTTCCCGCTGCATTCGGGTATCGTTACCCGATTGTGTCGTATCGGTTTCCATGATCAGCGGCGTGGTGGGGGTTTCAAAATTGTAGTCGGTATGAGTGTATCGGGTGGGAATGATTTTACACGCGCAGGTCAATTGGCGGATGAAGTAATCTTCTTCAGCTTCAACGGCTTTGGATTCAAATCGGGCGCTCTCCTGCCCTGGACACGGTTTCAGTTTGTTGGATGAATCGGTCAACACCATGGTATGCTGGCCATCTTCGTGACGAAAATAGTAGGAGATCCCCTCTTCTTCCATCAGCCTGGAAACAAAATTGAGATCGGTTTCATTGTACTGAACACAATAGGTCCGTTTTTCATATTCTTTGTCGAGGGCCCATTCATATTGACTTTCGACCCGCTCCTCAAATACCAGGTCGATAATTTCCTTAACGTTTTTATCCTGAAAGATTCGGTTGTTCGTCATCTTGCTGAGCAACCACGACCAGGGTACGATCGTCGCATGATAGACCGTGTGTTGACCTATCCCCTTTTCCGTCTCATCTTCACGGTGTCCCTGTTCGAACTCGGCGACAATGCCGTTGATATATCTGATTTCCTCATTGTGCATGTGCATGGATACCGTGATGTGACCGCCGACCATATCCGAAAAAGATAGATTCGCCTCCTGGCTGAAAAAATCCAAATCATAACGAAAACCGTCGGAAAGCGTCTCGGTCCCACGTATTCTGATGAGGGCTAATGAATCAGGCGCCAAGGGCGTCTTGATGGTCAAAAAGCGATTGCTCTGATCGATAGGTGAGGTCATGAACGCCTCTTATTCATCGGTTTGCAGCCGCCTTGGGTATCAACCCGTTGGCAGCCGATGGATGTTGTGTCCTTCTAATTCCGTTCCACGAATTCCGGAGGTGGTAACGGCGGGTGAGTCATGCAACGGTAAGTTGGCCTTAAGATTATCGGATCGTTTCATCAACAATCGCTTTTATCTTCAGATCACATTGCGAATTTTATCAATCGAAGTTTTGCATGTCAACCCAAGACAAGATTCATTTACTAAAAAACATCGGGTAGTTAGATTGTCTCCTGTTGTGATCGGCAGAAACTCTCCAGATCCTGTTTACATGGGCTTTAACCTAGCTCCATCGGCCGGAAAGAGCTTTCCCGGAACGTTCAATGGATTGCATCCGAGCCAATGCCGCCCGGTCCTGATCTTTGAACGAAACCAATGGCATCACCCCGGCAGCAATCATTTCTGAAAGCGCTTTGTCCGTTAAAAGCACCTCACAACAGGGTTTGGTGAGGCGTTCATCACCGCGCTGAAACAGATGCAGCGGGAGTCCGTCGACCAAGGTTTCCAGCCGTCGCATAAGTTCCCAGCCCGACCGGCTGAAGGCGCGCCCCAGGATAAGGACGACGGCAAATGCCGGGTTGGCCCACAGGTAGTGGTTGTGAGGCGGGTCGCCGGGCATCTCTTCAAAATCGAAAACATCCACCGGATCGGTATCCTCACCGTAGGGAAGCCTCACCAGGAATCGTGGCATGGCCAGGCCGGCCCAGGCGGTCTCGGGCAGGCTGCGCACCACCTGCCACGCGTTTTCGTCTTCGGATGGCGGTCGCGTTGTCCAGTCATCGGGGTCCGGGGATTCGGCGATATTCGAACAACCGATGACCGACCCGCCAGCCGCTGCGACAAACGGCGCATTCAACATCTGCCCCATGGCCCCTGCGCGGGCAAGGACCACAGCGTCGGATTTCGTCTTCTCGAAAGTGTACAGGCCGGCAATCAGTGACCAAGGCACCTGCCCGCTACTCTCCTGGCCGGCAGCGGACAGCTTTCTGACGATCGTGCAGTCCGCCAGATCCTCGCAGGCGGTCAGGCTGGCCGAAAGTTCCGCCCGGGTCAGATCGAGCAGATAAACCTGGAGATTCTCTCCGGTATCCAGCCGCCGAATAATAAACCGAAGCGCCCGCCAGTTCGCTTCGATGGCCTGAAAGTCATGATGATGCAGGATTGAATTCATGACGCCGGCAATGGAGCGGTCGACGCTGCCAACCAACGCATCCTGCTCCTTTTCGATGTCCGGCACCAGGTAAGGGCCCACCAGATCGTCCAGGAAGCGGTCCCAGTCGGTTGCAGGATGGGCGGTCCCTGAATCACCTGGCGTGCCGGAACCCGCCTCCAAAATTTGATCAAGCAGGTCGGATGAGGAAGTGACGCCCGGGACCGTTTGCTGCCCCGGGGCGTTGCCGGTGGAAGCGGCCGGTTCCCCATGGGGCGCAGCCGGTGGTTTTCCGGAAAACCTTGCCGCGGTTTCGGCAAAGGCATCCGGATCCAAAAGTTTCCGGCGGGTCTCCTTGAGGGTTTTGAAAAGCGGGGAACGGTAATAGATCTGCTCGGGATGGAAATCCTCCAGTTCGCTGAAATCGAGTTCCACCAACGGCGATGACGGACCAGCCGAGGGGATGCGCACGGAAACCCCTATCTTCTCCATGACCGCGTCGTCACAATCCCGGTCGACCGCATACAACCGGCGATTTTCGATGTCCGAGCCATCGGTTTCCAGTCCCCGGTTGGCTCGTCCGCTGAAATCGCCCATGATGAGAATTTTAAACGGCAGACTCGATGATGGCTTCGCCTGGACCGAATTTTTTGGATTGGCGGACATGGAAACGCCGATACTGTCGAAGGTGATGGGGTCGGCCATAGTTTCTCCTCTGTCTGCGAGAAAAATCGCCAGACGGATGATCGGTTGTCTGTGTCAAAACTTAAGGGCTGGGCACATTGGGAAATCAGAGCGGGGGCGGTTCCGCAACTATGTAAGTCCATCAAGGCAAATTCATGTCTCGCCAAATGAAATCCCACCACAACACCGTCAGGTTGGCTCATTGATAGTATAAAACGACTGGAAAACGCCACCTAAACGGGTGAAGGTGGTAAAACTAACGGACGATGATGCCGTACTGGAACCAAGCCCAGTCCCCGATGAAAAAAACTGATCTTTACTGTTCACATTTTAAATGTCGGGCAATAGGGTTTGTATTGGGTTGCTCCACTGTTCAGTGTGGCATTTACTAAAAATCTTAGCGGATTGTAAGCCCAGAATCTATTGCAAACTGTTTAATATATTCTTTCGAAGGATAAGGCGGAACATTAGTGAATCGTTGCAACAAACTTTGATCAGCCTTGAATGCGTACAGCCATTTATGCCATTCACTTTGTTCAGCCACATAACACCCCTCCAATTTTTTGGCATTATAGTAGCATAAAATTAAATTTGCCATTCCCCTTCGATCATAAGCCTGCAGGATACGTTTAATGGCTTCCGCACCTCCGCGTGTTGCAGGATTCGACTGGTAGTTTTTAGGGAACAGGGTACCGTAGCAGCCTACGCTGTAATCGATATAGTTATTGAGCGTAAGTGGCGTGGCGATTTCAATCAACGAATGATGCCCGCCAGCTCCGATAGTACCCAAAGGTAGTAGAAAGAAAATCTTGTCATCGATGACATGGGAAAAACGCTGGAGAATAAAAATATTGTCTGTTGTGGTGCCGGAGATCGTTGCGCCGCGCATTAAACCAAATACCTGATCCATCTTACCGGTTAGGTCGTTATCCAAGATTACCCAGTTCATTATCCCGGAAGTTTCACCTGATGTCGCCACATCTCGGGCAGGCGTAATTTTCATTACCCCGGTCTTTTTCTTAACGTCGTTACCTTCCCGGGATGAAAATGTTTTGAGGACCCAATTGCCTCCAAAGATTTCGGAATAACCGATGAGTTCATCATGATCCAACGCAAAGGGGGCGGCCCTTCTACGTCCTTTTTGCGAATTTTGGCTGCCTTGATTCGTTTTTAGATCCTGGCCTCTTCCTTTAATCTGATGTTTTTTCCAGGTTCCAATGTTCGTAGTATCCTTCTGCGGCGCTATTCTTTGTGCATTGACGTCTTTGCCCAAGTAACCCTCCTCAACAATTTCACCATAAACGCGTATCCAATCGCCGCATTCGAATGCACTCCACGTTCTTGCAAAAGAGAGGAGTCCATAGTTATAGGGTCTCCAGTTTTTTAAACCCCGCATGCAAGCATAAAAAGACCACTTTTTAGGAAAGTCCGCCAGAAAAGATCTGTTCGCGCCTAGACGATTATCCACTTCAAGAATGGACTTGCGGCAAACCTGCCTCAACGTCGGCAAGAAATCCGTAGAAAATACCTCGTACACATCCCACACCAAGCTTATTTCTAAACCCTGCTTCTGTGTGATAAGTTTTTGCGCTTCTAATCTGTTGCAATCAAACATTCTTATACTCCTCTCGATGACTATTTTTTAAAGGAAGAGGAATTAAAAGGGTCTTCTTTTTTAAGTCACATTTTGGGCTTTTAAATGATATCAAGTGAATTTTTCATGCATTTTGCCGGCAAGGCTTTCAAGTGGTAACCAAAAGGGGGCAAGTCTGCTCTTAACTAGCGGATCACTCTTCTGTTTCTCAAATCGACGACCACTGGAATCTCCCTTCGCGGAGTACGTCCTTCGATCGATGGGATGATCGGCCCACCTGGTTTACCCACAAGATCTGGGCTCAATCTTCCGGCCGCCTGCATTTTTTTAATGCGTTCAAACCGTTCCGTCGTAAGTTCGATGAACATGCCATCATAGTAGTTGCCAGTGCTGGGACCGTATCCGTAAAGGTTGGCGCCATCGATGCGCCGGACGACCTCCCCTTCCCGGTCGACTTTTGACGTGTATGCGAAATCATCCCCGCCGGTTGAAGAATAACGGCTGTGACCGCCCAGGATGCTATGCTTTCCACCGTAATTGTCCGATACGCCGAAAATCAGTTGACGCAATCCCCGCTTTCGATGCAATAGATTCAGCAGTGCACCGCCGATCCCACCCTGTTTTCTTCCCGATCGGTCAAACGGCGCGGATTGTTCGGCACCGATCAACAGCGCTTTGGGTGAGAATTGAGGCGTGTCCCCCGTGTATGCAATGTAAAGATGCCCATGGCCTCCACTTTGGTGATCGATCTCCCGACCTGAAATAATGTTGCGATTGCCACACCCCCCCAATGCGATATTGACGCCAAAGTGTTTTACATTGCGGTTATGTTTCAGCTCTTCAACCTTTTTTGTGGCCACATTGCCGATCGTTACGGGCTGAGGCAGCCGTCCGATGCCGTGGGTTGCCGCCATTCTGCGCCGTGGTTCTTCATCGCCCCACAACCAGTCCCAGAATTCACCGTCGTCACTCTCGGGCAGCTGAATCAGTACGCGGGCAGTATGGGAAATGGTCGAACAAATAGGAATCCGTTGGGTGCAGAAGGACTCCCATTCCGTTCCTCTATTGACCATCAACCCACCCCAATAGAGGACCCCAAAGACACGCAGCAAAAACTCTCCTTTCCAGGGTTCCCCGCAATCTGTTATGGCGCCGTACCAAAGAGCCACGTCTCTTTTAAACTGGATGTCAGGGCCATGCCCCGATAGAAACCACCGTGTGCGTTCTTGCAGGCTTTGTGGGGTGTTCTCCCAGACTTTGTTGTTGAAGGCGTAACGCTGCAGCGCTTTCAATTCCGAGTAGGCTTCCGCTCCGTTGATTGCTCCCGGCATGGTTTCTTCTCTCCTGTGCGTTGTTGTTCTCCGGCGGTTTCGCCAAATCAGTCGTGATACCCCATGGCTCTCCGGCGCTCGGCCAACGCCCTGTGCAGGTCCGAAGGCGGCGCCTGGTTGATCCGCGGAACAGGTCGTGTTTTATAGCTAAGCTGATCGGGGTTCATCAACCCATCCGACAGCAGCCAGTCAAGATTTCCCGATCGGTCGATGAGGTCGCAAATCAATCCGTTGTAAGTGTCCATGGGGCCGCACTTCAGCTTGCTCCATTTATGGCCCCCGCAGGCAGAAAGTTTCTGGGATCCGCCCAGTCCGTGGCCCTGCTTGGTATGCGGATTCGTGCCGGCACCGTGTTGGGCGTTTTCGCAGCCCACCAGCATCCCGCCGGGCCGATTGTTGGTAGGGGGCATGTAATTGATATATACGTGGCCATTTAATCCATCCGCCTTGATAGGAACATAGGTGAATTCCTTGTCATCGCTGGAGCGGCTGAAAGGGTTGCGATTGCCTTCGCCACCCAGGGCGACATTGAAGGCATAGTGGCGTCCCTGAACATGCCCTTTGAGGGACTGCCAGACGCCATGTTTTTCATCCAGGTAGCGGCGGTGCCCCTTGATCAGCGCCTCCGGCCGGCGTTTGTGGCTCAGGCCGTGGGTGGCATATCCCCTGGATTGGATGCTGCCTTCCTCCTGCAGCCAGGTCCACAACCGGTCGCCTCCCGCTGGGATACTCGGAATCTGAACCATCACGCGCTGGCCGTGGGACAAAAGGGAGGCGACGTTGCCAAATGGGTTGTCGATCCAGTCGTTCCAGCCTTCGCTGGTCTTGTAGATAACGCCTGCGTGATAAAAAATGTGAAATAATTTTATCAGGGTAATGCTGTGTGGTCCGGTGATTATGGCGCCGTACCACATGGCGGAATCCAATTCGAATTGCTGATCGAACTGTCGAGCGTCAGTCCCGCGCAATCTCCTCTCAGGCCTCAACCCCAACTGCTGTGGGGTCGTGTGGAGATTGAGGGTTCCGGCTGTCTTGGCCTGCCTCAATTTACGGACATTCCATGTCGGATTGATGATCATCAATTCATAGAGTTGACTTGCATGCATAGCTGCTCCTCATCATGAATGAGCCTCTCAAATGATTGCAACGGGGGCTTTTATTTATACCTTCAGATGTTCGTGCCGACCCTTCCTTCGCTACTGTATGACAGAAACGCCTCAGGCCCTGGCAAGGGTCACCACCAATCCGTCAACCGGACGGCCCATCTCCTTGCGCAGTACGTCGCGGGTGATCGATTCGGACGTCAATCCCTTTTGATTGGCGATCCGGCGTATATATGCCTCCGAATGGGTATAGCGTCCCTGGGGAATAATGTGGTAATCGCCGTTGTTCTTGTTCGTATCCGGTTCGGCCCGTTCCACGGTAAAAACAAAGCGTCCGGAGGGCTTGAGCGCATCTGCCACAGCAGCAAAAACATCTTCCAGATCGCCGAAATAACAGAGCACATCCGCAGCGACGATCACATCGTAAACGCCACTGTGCCCTTGGATATATCCGGTCAAGTCCGATTCGGTCAGGCGGTCGTAAATTCCTGACGCATCGGCCTTCTTGAGCATGCCGGGAGAGAGGTCAACGCCGTCGAGACGAAAGGCAAATGGTTTCAGCAAGGGGCCGCACAATCCGGTACCACAGCCGGCGTCGAGTATTGCCAGACTGTTTTCAGGCTCGCCGTAGTGCGTTGCGACAGCGCCTGTTACAAATTCCGGCGCCTTGTACGCCAGGATATTGAGCTGCTCTTCAAAACTGTCCGCGAACCGGTTGAAAAGCGTTTTGACGTAGGCATCCGATGCACGCCCGGGCACTGCTTCGCCGGAACAGGCCGCCAGCATGTGTTGCGCTTCGGGATTGTCGGGTTCTTTCTCCAGCCAATCGCGATACAATTGTTCCGCCTCTTCCCTGCGTCCCAGCTTGATCAGCGCCAGACCCAGCCGAATTTTGGATCGTGACTGGTCCGGGTCAAGCACCACGGCTCTGAAATAATGCTCTACAGCCTCTTCTTCCGCGCCTTTTTGGTAAAGCAGGTTCCCCAGGTTGTAATGCAGGGGGAAAAAATCGGCGTGATCTTTCAGGGTGTCGCGGAATATGGATTCGGCCTCATCGAAGCGGCCCAACGCTCGAAGGACGGTGCCGAGGTTATTGAGCGCCCCCACATGCCGGGGGGCCAGTTCAACGGTGCGCCGGTACTCGGCCTCGGCTTCTTCCAGCCGCCGGTTTTCCATGTAGATGTTGCCCAGGTTGTTGTGGGCGTCCATGTAGTCGGGCGCCGCCGCGATGGCAGCCGAGATTTTTTCGATGGCCTGATCGGTGCGGCTGCGTTGAAATTCCAGAATACCGTAAAAATGGAGCACATCCTGATGATCGGGAATTTTGGCCAGAATATCCTGATAAATCCCTTCGGCTTTGTTCAACTGTCCTTTTTGCTGCAGTTCGATGGCGAACCTCACCGCTTGGTCGATGGACAGTCGTGTGTCACCGTCAGCTTCGTGCTTGTTTTGCATTTCGGATCCTTCATAAGCTTGCCGGTGTTCCTGTTTCCAGCATTTGAAATCTGACGCGAAAACAAATCCTTATTCTAAGCGATGTCGTAGGCAAACCCCTCACCGTCCATGGTTACCGTCACCCGGCTGATCTGCTCGCCACCGGCCTGCCGGCTGAGCAGTTCGCGAGACATTTCAGGCAGCAGGGTGTTGGTCATGATGTGATCGGCATTGCGCGCCCCGGAGTCAACATCCGTGCAACGGCCGGCAATGGCATCCACGACGGCATCGTCATAAAGGAATTCCACATCCCGGTTCTCCTGCATGCGTTTGACAATGCGGTTTAGCTTGAGGCGCACGATCAGTTTCATGTTCTCATCGGTAATCGGAAAGTACGGCACAATCTTCATGCGGCCGAGAAAAGCCGGCTTGAAATGTTTGAGCAGTTCGGGTTTGACCATCTCACCAAGACCGGACGGGTCAGGCATGGTCTCCTCGTCAGCGCACAAGTTCATGATCAGGTCGGTGCCCAGGTTGGAGGTCAGAATAATCAGGCAGTTCTTGAAGTCGATGCGGCGGCCTTCCCCGTCTTCCATGATGCCTTTGTCGAAAACCTGAAAGAAAAGCTCCATGACATCCGGATGGGCCTTTTCCACCTCGTCCAGCAGCACCACCGAATACGGTTTGCGGCGTACCGCCTCGGTGAGCACGCCGCCCTCACCGTAACCCACGTAGCCGGGAGGGGATCCCTTGAGGCTGGAAACGGTGTGCGCCTCCTGATACTCGCTCATGTTGATGCTGATCATGTTCTGCTCACCGCCGTAAAGCAACTCGGAAAGGGCCAGGGCCGTTTCGGTTTTTCCGACGCCGCTGGGTCCCACCAGCATGAAAACACCCGTGGGTTTGGAGGGATCCTCGATTCCGGCATGGGCGGTCTGGATCACCTG
Organism: Desulfosarcina ovata subsp. ovata; assembly: GCF_009689005.1. NCBI lineage: Bacteria > Pseudomonadati > Thermodesulfobacteriota > Desulfobacteria > Desulfobacterales > Desulfosarcinaceae > Desulfosarcina > Desulfosarcina ovata. The sequence goes on from NZ_AP021879.1 coordinate 2,153,378, forward strand.
TTCGATCGCATCCAGCCCGTGATCCTGGCCGATGATACGCTCTTTGAGCCGATCGGCCAGTTTGAGCACCATGGCGATTTCATCGGTGAGCATTCTCCCCGTGGGGATGCCGGTCCAACCGGAAACCACCGCCGATACGGTTTCCGAATCCACGGCAATCTGCACCAGCGGATCATCACCTTGCCGCTTCTCCAGTTCGGCTTCCAGATCCTTGAGCTTCTCCTGCTTGGCGGCAATTTCCGCTTTGGCCTCGTCACCGCTGTCCAAGAGGGCGTGGATCTCCTGGTACAGGTCACGGACCTGTCCGGCCACTTCCATTTCACTCTGCCACTTTTCGGTCAGCTTGGCCATCTCGGCCTGGGTGGCTTCGCGCTCGCCGGTCAGTTCAGCCAAGCGATCGGAATGATCCCGGCCGATGGCCATTTCGCGGTTGAGAATTTTAATCTCGCGATCGATATCGCCGATGCGCCGCTGGGCCTGCTCCACGGCCGGCGGACTGGTGGTCAGCCCGATGGCCACCCGGGCACAGGCGGTGTCAAGCACACTGACCGCCTTGTCCGGCAACTGACGGCCGGAGATGTAACGGCTGGACAGTTTGACCGTGTCCGCCAGGGCCTCGTCGGTGATCATCACGTTGTGATGCTTTTCCAAAAACGGTCCGATGGCCCGCATCATCACCATGGCTTTTTCCTCGTCGGGCTCTTCAATCTTGACCACCTGGAAGCGCCTGGCCATGGCCGCGTCCTTTTCAAAATACTTCTTGTACTCAGCCCAGGTAGTGGCGGCGATGGTCCGCAGTTCACCCCGCGCAAGGGCCGGTTTGAGAAGATTGGCCGCGTCACCCGATCCGGCCTGCCCGCCGGCGCCGATCAAGGTATGCGCCTCATCGATAAAAAGAATGATCGGCACCGGCGACGCCTTGACTTCGTTGATGACCCCCTTGAGCCGGTTTTCGAATTCCCCCTTGACGCCTGCACCGGCCTGGAGCAGTCCCAGGTCCAGGGTGTGCAGGGCCACATTCTGAAGAATCGGCGGAACGTCCCCCTCGGCAATCCGCAGGGCAAACCCCTCGACCACCGCCGTTTTCCCCACACCGGCCTCGCCGGTCAGGATGGGGTTATTCTGGCGTCGGCGAATGAGAATATCCACCATCTGGCGGATTTCGAAATCACGTCCCAGCACCGGGTCGATCTCGCCTTTTTTGGCCCGCTCGGTGAGGTTGATGGTGTACTGATCCAGGGCCTTGGTGCCGGCAGGTCCGGCGGGCCGACGGCCGGCAGCAGCACCGCCCTCGGGCAAACCGGCAGCACCTTCGTCCTCCGCGCTTCCGGCGGTCAGGTCCTGCAGGTTGTCCTTCAGGGTTTCGATGGAGATTTTCTTCAAGGTTTCCGAACTTGAGAGCAGCATGCGCGAGAATTCCTCGCTATCGAGCAGGGCCAAAAGAATGTGGCCCGAACGGATGGCCGGGGACTGGTATTCCACCGAAGCCAGCAGCCAGGCCTCCTTGATCATGCGCGGGATCCGGGGGCTCAGGGCCGGGGTACGGGCATTGCCGGTTTTAAATGATTCAATGGCACGCGTCAGGTCGGCCACCAGATGGGCTTCGTTGATTTCAAAATGATGCAGAATTTTAAACAGATCGGTATCCGACAGATCAAGCAACTTGATCAGGAAATGCTCGATGTCCACTTCGTAGTGGGTTTGGGACATGCAGAGGCCGGCAGCGGACTCCAGCGCACGGCGACAGGTTTCATTGAGTTTACCGATCAGTGACTTGAGGTTGGATACGGCCATATTTCTCTCCTTTGCGGATGGTGAGCATTCAGGCCGTCCACCGCTGCACGGCCTCTGGGATTGATAAAAAAAATCAGAACTTGATCAACTGCAGGTCATACTCCTGAAACGTAAAAAAGATGTCTTCGGTGTAGGCGTAACCCGGGGATGAAATCCAGGTTGTCCATCCCAGCATGGGGGCATCGCCGCCTGACGCGCCCAACTGGCATAGCGGGACCTCTTCTTTTTTAAGATAGATGCGAATTTCAAATTCGAATTCAATGCCGACCATATAGCGCACCAGTGAGAAAATCGGAACCAGCAGGTCTCCGATGGGCATCAGACGCACAAATTTTTCACGATCCACCGGCCCCACGTGTACACGGAACTTGGTCTGACTTTCCCACACCTGGCTGCCGCAAATGGCATCGTCCCCCAGGCTGGCATTGGCGCTTCCCAATTGCGTCTGATCCTGGGAATCCAATTCGACAATGCGCTCAACGTGCTGTTCAACACGCACACGGCAGTCCGAGAAATAAGCCACGGCCGCCTCAATGGCCACCGCCGAGGCAACCGGCCGTGAAAACAAGCCGCTGTAAAAAGTCAGCGATTCTTCGGGCAGCCCGATCATGCGGGTCAGTCCCGGTGTCCCAAGCCCGCAAAAACTAAGCAAATAGCGCGACAGCCGATCGGCGGCACCAAACGCGTAGTTTTCGGGAAAACGATGTTTTTTCCAGGCCAGGTAAAACAGGGTGATCAGGCGATGGTTGAAAATATCCAGAAAAGCGGCCAACGTATGGTCCTTCTCTTTGCGCCGATCCATGATCAGTTGGGTATACCATTGGGGCAGCACACCGGAAGGTCCGGTCAGCCCCATAAAAGCGACCTGCATGGTCGCCGGTGCGTCCGGTCCGTTGTCCCCAAGCATTGAGATGTCACTTGGCGGAAAGGAAAAATCCGGTTTTACGGTAAAATGAACCGGTTCGTCGGCCGGTGCCAGGGTCTGACCGAGGCCGCTTCTACCGGCACTGAGGCGCTCCAGCAGGTGAACGGCCCGGTAGAAGGAGAATTCGTAAAACCGGTCGAACAGCTGCGTTTTTAGATCAGCACCTGATTTCCGCTTCTTGGCGGCCATAGCTTAACCGTTCCTTCTCGTTGGAGCGTCTTCATTTCGAATTGGGAAAATGAATTGACAGACACATATTGTCCCAGAAACCGCTCCAGCACCGTGGCAAACATAAACAAACCCGTGCCAACATATCTGTCTTCATCAAAGGTCATGGTCACCCGAATTCCCCGGCAGAAGGAGCGTTTGATACGTTTCGTCACGTGCCGGGTCTCGATGGAGACGATGCCGTTGATCTGCTGTGCGTTGGCCAGGGAGTTGTCGAAATCGTAAAGTTTCAGGATCTCTTTAAGGGGTTCTTCACCGCCCCCGACCAGTGACATGTAGTTGAGCGACAAGTGGGATATCAGTCGCCATTGAAGGTCCCCGCCAAGAAAAGGCCGTCGTGTGGGGGTCGGTTTGACCAGGCAGACGATGCGTGCGATGGGCGCAGCCGATTCGAGGTTAAAATCGCCTTTAGGATCGCCAAAAGGCAACCGCGAAGGCATATCCCGGTTCGTACAGGTCACTCTGACAGTAAGGATATCCTCCACCGGGCTCGCCGGTTTCAGTCCCAGATCGGAAAAAGAGAGAAACACGTCCGTTCCGCGATCATCTTTTTTCCCGGAGGCTCTGCGGTAAAGGTGCCAGAATGTCTGCGCTTCCTTGAGGCCCTCCTCACCCAGATAATGTCTCATGGAGTAAAACGGTCGATACGTTACGGCTTCACCTGACGATTTGGAGAGAATCGCCGTGACCTCGTCAACCGCGTATACTTCGGTTGCCCCCTGCCGTCTTATATCGGGGATAACCTGGTATTCTGTTTTGCGATGTTCGACCCGGATCGGTTCTGCAATTCGTTTGAACAGGTTCACCACCGGCACGGCGTTGAGGCAGAACGTATCGGCATTCACCACCAGCCCGGATTTCGCCGGTTGGTTGAGAAAAAATCGCAAAACCAAACGGTTTGCAGGCAATTTCCTCTGGATACGGTCCATCCCGCAAAGATCGAGAAAAAGAAATTTTTCAGGGAAGCTGAAATACTCAAACAACAGAAGAAATCCAGGAAATGAGCGTTTGGAGTATGGCAGAATTTCCTCCGCGCGTTGGAATCCCACGGGTTTGATATCTGATTTATCGAACCGATGGGTTTCGCGGTTTCCGTTCTTTGCAGCAACCTCGCACTCAATATGGGTCACATGGTTCAGCAGCAGTTCATACAGGTGATAGACATGCTGGCTTGGGCCGTTGAGGAAAAACCGCAGGGACTGCCATTGAATCTTGGATAAATTGATTTTATTAATGCTTTCCAATTCAACTTCGATGACCTGAACGGCACCGGCAACCATTTTCTGAGGTTCCTTGACTTCGGCTCGGGCGACCTGCACCGGCCACAGATGCAAATCCTGCGTCGTGGAAAACCGGCACGGGGAACCTTTAATCGGCTTTGAAAGGACTTCGGTTCCCCTCTCTATTTGGTATCCACTCTCAGAAATATTCTGTTTTACCGGATCGAAGCGCAAAAGCGAGATCGATGGAATGGGATTAATGTAGTGAGGATAGGTGATGTTGAGCAGCGATTCGGTAATTTCCGGAAAGTCATCGTCGATCTTCTTGTGAATCCGACCGCTAATCAATGCGAAGGCTTCGATGAGCCGCTCGGTGTGGGGATCTTCGCATTTATCGTTCTCGAGAAGCAATCTGCCGGCAATCTTGGGATATCTCTCAGCAAATATCGCCCCCATTTCCCGGATGAATGTCAGTTCACGTTCATAGTAGTCGAGCAGTTTATCGTCCATAAGGGTCAGCCGGATATAACGAACGCTTTGCGGGTCGTATCAAAATAGGTGTCAAAGGCCACTGGCTCGCGAATCGGATCGACAACCAGCATGGCTGAAATTTGAAAACTCAGACTGCGCTCTTTGTGGTCGCCGGTCTCGATCACCACGTTGACATTTTTCAGGCGGGGTTCGAAACGGGCGATGGCCTTCTCCACGTCCTTCAGGATCGTCTGCCGCACCTGGTGGCTGTCTGCCCCCAGCGCAGTAAAATCTTTCAACCCATATACGGCGACGGAGTTCTGCAGTTCGCGCAATTCGTCCGGTATTGACGCGATGCTTCGACGGCAGTTGAGCAGGTTTTCCAGATCCCTGACGACCAGAGCCTTGATTTCGCGCGCATCCATCAGGCGCTGCTGGGCAGACTCACGGGAGTTCGCAGGATCCTCGTCGATAAGCCTGTCCAGCAGTGGTGCCTGACCATAGTCCATCTTCAATCAATCCCTAACTGAAATCATTACCAGGGATGTCTGCCTTGAACGGCATATCGGTTGCTGAGGAACCCTTTCCACTCTGTTCTTTATAAACATAGTCGAGTTTGGCAAAATTGAGACTGATGTTTTCCGTCAAGCGGTCTTCACCACCCGATCCTCCGGTACTCACGGAGGTCACCAGAATGTTTTCCAATTTCATCACGATATACTCCAGAGGAGTATCACCCGCCTTGCGAACGGTGAGCTGTCCTTTTGGAATATGGGTGCCCTTGGCACACATACGCATCAGACTGCTGGATGCCTTGTCCACATACTTGGTGACGGAAATATCCTGGAAACTGGCTTTGCCGCTGCCGCTGCCGCCGCCCGCATGGGTGGTTCCGGACTGGCTCATGCCCCAACTCCAGGCGAGGATATCGATCTCGCCTTTGTGCGTTTTATCCTGGGACTCTCCTTGGACGTCATCGAGCTTCAGAAACATGTCAACTGCCATGGCAGCCTCCTTTTCCGGGTGCGCCGGCACCCTCTGATAAATATTTGTCGTTCATCTCACACGAAAACCAATGTGGCTGCATTGGATCTCGTACCATTGAAATTCCTACTTTCCTGAAACATGGGTCAAGCCCCATGAGTGGTATTATCCACCAGCGGGCTGGGGCAGATCGGCAACCAGACGCAGGGAAACGCTGAGCTCATCCAACTGATAGTGGGGCTTCAAAAACGCGACCGCGCGATAGGCACCTGTTTTTCCAGGTATTTCAGAGACATCCACCCGCGCTTCGCTCAGGGGGTATTTGGCCTTCATCTCCTGTCCGGCATTGGGATCCCCGAGAATATAGTTGCTGATCCAGCGGTTCAGAAAATCCTCGGCCTCGCTACGGGTCATGAAACTGCCGATTTTGTCCCGCATCATGGACTTCAAGTAGTGGGCGAAACGCGAGGTGGCCATGATGTATTGCATCTGCGAGGAAAGGCGCGCATTGGCATTGGCTTCATCGGAATCGTATACTTTGGGTTTGTTGACCGACTGCGTACTGAAGAAAGCAGCAAAATCGGTGCCCTTGCAATGGACCAGGGGGACAAATCCCAAGTCGGCCAATTCCTTTTCACGGCGATCGGTGATGGCGATTTCCGTGGGGCACTTGAGTGCCACGTCACCTTCGTCGGTTTTAAAAGTATGCACGGGCAATCCCTCTACCAGACCGCCGCCCTCTACGCCGCGGATGGCTGCACACCAGCCATATTTGGCAAACGCATCGGTCAGCCGCGCGCCGAGGGCATAGGCGGCGTTGCCCCACAGGTACTTGCTGTGATCGGTCCCGTCGACGTTCTCCTCGAAATCAAAGGCTTCGACCGGAATGTTCGCCTTGCCGTAAGGCTGCCGCATGAGAATGTGCGGTACGCACAGGGACACATAGCGGGAGTCCTCCGTATCCCTGAACGAGCGCCACTTGGCGTATTCCGCACTCTGGAAAATCTTTGACAGGTCGCGTGGGTTACCCAGTTCGGTAAAGCTGTCCAGGTTAAAGAGACTCGATCCCGCCGCGGAGATAAACGGTGCGTGGGCGGCAGCGGCAACCTGAGACATTTTTTCGAGCAGGGCCAGGTCCTGGGGATGATTGTCAAATTCATAATCGCCGATCATCGCGCCGTAAGAGGCACCGCCAAACATGCCGAACTCTTCTTCATAAACCTTCTTGAACATGGCGGACTGGTCGAACTCGGAGGCCTTCTCCATATCCTTGAGAAGGTCCTTCTTATTGATATTCATCACCCGGATTTTCATGCGTTCGCCGGTCTCGCTCTTGCTGACCAGATAGTTTAGCCCCCTCCAGGAGCCTTCCAGTTTCTGAAAATCCTCATGGTGCAAAATCTCATTCATCTGGTCGGAAATCAATTTATCAATCTGGGCGATGCGGGCATTGATCATCGCCTCGGTGTCCTTCGAAATGGTCATGGTGCCTTCCATGACCTGACCAACGAACTCGCTGATCAAATCCTTGGCATAGGCTTTCTGGCTGTCCTCCCGCGCCAAACGCCCCTCCGAAATGATCTGATCCAGCAGGCCTTTTTCTTCCTGTACCTCCTGGGGCGCTTCTTGCTGAGCCTGTTGTTCCTGATCTGCCATATCATCCTCCTTGCGGTCCCATTCAAACTTACCGGACGAATGCCGGTCTTAAAAGGCATGATTGATTCAAGCGACAATCCTATCGCCAATCGGGTGCCTATTCCTCTTTTCCTTCTTCCGCTTTCCCCTCGACCCCCGCCTCTTGGCTGAGTTTTTCGATGGAGTCGGTGTTGGCCAGCACATCCTGAAGCATTTCATCCAGTTTGTCGTTACCGTCGAGTTTGGCCAGAAGATCGGAAAGCCGCTTTCTCGCCTCCACCAGTTTGCGTACCGGCGTCACCTGTTCGGCCACCCGCTCGGGATGAAAGTCGTCCAATGATTTGAAGCGGAGTTCCACGGCCATTTTTGAGTCGTCATCGGTCAGTTTGTTGTCCACGCGGTAGGCCAACCGCGGTTTCATGCCTTCCAGAACCTGATTGAAATTGTCCCGGTCGATCTCGACGAATTTGCGATCCTTTACTTTCGGCAGGGGTTCATCCGGTTTTCCGGAAAGATCTGCCAGCACACCAACCACAAAGGGAATTTCCTTCATCTCGATGGCATCCCCGATCTCGACGTCGTAGGTAATCTGGACCCTCGGCGATCGAACCCGGTCCAATGTGTGTTGTAAACTCTCGGCCATGGTGTTCCTCCTTTCAGATACAGGGATGATACGTCATTTTATCGAATCGCTCCACAATCACGGCAATTCGTCGGGATAGCGGAGCAATCCTTTTACTGTTTGTGCTGTAACGCCTTTGTCAGGTCAATGGTACACATCTTTTTAAAAATTTCCTCGGCGCGGTAATGGTCCTCACTGCCTTCCTCTTCCTGGATGAGACAGCGGTAAAGGGCGCCCAGAACATCGGCCACCCACACCGGCGACTCCCAACGTTCGAGTCCCAGTTCCTCGACCAGTGTATTCAGTTCCTCGGCTATCGGCCGGGCCAGATCGGGCCGACTGGCCTGAAGACACAGCCTGGCCATAAGCAGACGATAACGATTTTTCGACCGTATGCTGGAAACGCTGCACGAAGCGGAAAAAAGAATATCCAGCGCTTTTTTGATGCCTTCGTTTTTCAGGGCGGTCAGCGCGCTGTTCCAGACCGCCGCCTCATGGGGCTCGGTATCGGAGATCATACCGACAACGATCTGCCCTTGAACCGAACCGGTGGCAGCGACCGGCCGGGGGGCGGAGGAGGAAGCGGCAGACGCTTCGGCGGTTGTCTCGTCCTCATTTCCGGGACCGGGCTCCCCGGGCTGTGATTCCTCCGTCTCTTCGACGGGATCCGGATCCGGGTCAAGTTCCTTCTTCTGCTTCAGTACTTTGGCGACGAACCGCTGGCAATCTTCGACGGCTTGTTTCAAATCAGCGGTTCGCGGCGCTTCATGGCCAAATTTCTCGTCGAGCAAATCGTCAAACCGTAAAAATGATGCCAGTGACGCTTCAATTTGCGAATTCAGCGTCTCGTAGAATTTTTTCGATGACTGGGTCTGGGCTTTCTCGAATGCTTCCGTACCGACTTTGCCCTCGGCAATGGCCTCTTGGTTCGTGCCGACTTCCGTGGATTCCTTCCATTGGAGCCATGAGTAGCCACCGCCGGCAACCTTCGGGTCGGTCACCGCTATCTGTCTGATGACGACCCACAGTTTGTCGTTGAAAAACTCAAGCGGACCGATTCGGTAATCCAGATCATCATCCTCGATTTCGGGATAAAGGTGTTCCCAGAAGTTTTCCAACAGACCAGCAAGAACCTGTAACCCCACGTCCAGTCCGTTGAAGCCTTCGGTTTTAATGAGCGATTCTACCAGCCAGACGCCGATCTGCAAATCCTTGGTCTTTTCGCTGAGCGCTTCCACGGCGAGCCGCCTGACCGCTTCCCAGTCCGCCGTTTTGATTTCACGATCCCAGTCGCCGCGATCCATTTGGTCGTCTTCGCGGCGCGATTCCTGAATGGCATCGTAAGCCTCTGTATAGCGCAGGTTCTCCCCGGCGGGATTCTCTCCTTCAATGGGCGTCAGGATGGCTTCAATATCGATCAATGCTCGCTTCCTTTCCCCTCTTCGGTAGCCAATCGAAAAACCGCCTCTTTGATCTCGAAAAGGGCGTAATCGGTTCCGCCAATATCAAAAACGTGCTGTCCCACGGCCCGGGAAAATGAGCCACCCAACGGTTTCCAATCCGTCAGACGGCCAAGTCGGATCCGGTCGTCATCGCTCTCAAATGATTTGGGGTAAAGGACCGGCAAAAAGCACCCCATGGTCAACCCTTCCCACGTCGTGATGCGCGCCTTGGCCCAGATGAGATCAATAAGGGTCGCGGGGGGGGTGATCACCAGCTCCCGGATATTGGCGATGGGCACCCATAGGTAGCGTTCATATTCAATGGCCTCAATAAAATAGCGCAAGGTCGTATCCGTTTCCAGAAACCCCTTGAAAGGCTGACCATTGATGGTTCCTTGAACGTCCGTAAAGGCGGCATCAATTTGGGCAAAACGGCTTGCCGCGTCATCGATTTTACCGCTGATAAGCAGTTCTCGGGCTTCGAAGAAATCCTCACAGTATTCGGGGATATCAGGAAAAAAGGTAGGCCGATGCTCCATCTTGGCCACAGCCAGACGCTCCTTTTCCGCCTGGATCAGATTTCGGTAAACCGCCTGGTTCATGTCCGGTGAGCTTTTTTGGGTGGCGGCAATCTCCAGTTGCCGCCCGGCTTTTTCCCACTCACCGCATAAAAGCATGACCTGAAAAAGCAGAGAACGAGCCGCCGTGTCGGTTGGTGCGGTTTTCACCTGGTCGATCAGCATGGCACGCGCCTCGTCAATCTTTCCATCCAGAATGAGCGCTTTAGGATTCATCGGTATCGGTTCCTCGGTGATGTTGCAGTCGATATCGCTTAATATAATACGGATTCGAAAAAACGTGAAACTGCATGGGTTTGATGGTACGACAGATTTGAAGGCGCATTTGGGCGAAATCCGCTACTTTATATCTACCACTTTCTGCAGGTAGCGTATAGTTTTTTCTACAGATTAAGTCCGATCAGCGTGACCACAGGTCGGTGAAATCATCCACCATCAATGGCCGGCTGAAAAAAACAGCAAACGCACGCTCCAGACTTCCCCCCATGAACACGGTATTCGGAGTTCCCTTTAAGTGCGATTTCAAGGCCTGATGCCATGCGCCGGACATCACCAAAGGATCGGTCTGCCCCCCCTGGTCCAGGGATACTGCCAGTTTCAACTGCGCTTCAAGCATACCTGCCTTTTCCTGGAGGTTGTCCATAATGATTTTATTGACCGGCTCTTTATCCTGGCCATGGCCATCCTCAGCTTTTTCCGTCAGTATTTTCTGCCAGGCGGCAATCGGTGTGTCCATACGCTCAAGATCGGCTTCCAGTTCACCGATGCCGGCAATCCGCCGTGAAGCCATGTACTCCATTTTCTCCCACATGGGAGATAACACAAAGGGCAACAATTGCCAGTTCTGCTCCCACCGGTTGAGCGGCCCCTCCCCCAGCAATATCAAAGGATAGGGTCGCCCGATGGCATCTGCGCTGCTTTTGGCGAGCCCACATATCAACATTCCTTTTTTTACACCACGGGACCAGAAGCGCCACGAATAAACACCATTGCGACGAATTTCCTCGGATAACCGCCCGAATCCCGTCCCCACCCATTCGCCAAAAGCCTTGGCGAGCGGGGACGTCATCTGAATCTGGAAGTAGTCTCGCGCCGACGGATGTTTTCCGAAAGCGGACCACGACCACTGCCTCCAGCCGATTATTCTCCCCAGCATGCCGTAATTTCCTGCGGAACGCGCCCCGGGGATTCCTTAAGCAGTGCAATCACCTGCCGGTTCCCACTGAACTGGTAACGGGGAGTAATGGTTCTGATCTTCATCCGTTTCAATGCCGCCGCCGAATCGGGAAAATCCTCCGGGCGGAAGATTCGTTGACCGGTCTGGAAATCTTTTAAAAATTTGGCAAATCCCTGATACCCCTTATACACTTTGGTCAGGACGAGATTTCCGATTTCGATTTTAAAAACCACATTCCCACAGGTTTCCGGAGACCAGCGAAAAGTCTTTTTCACCGGATAGTGGAGATTGAGAAGTTTGTATTTCTCGTCACCACATTGCAGCTCCAAAGATGTGGCATGGGGTTTGATAGTGGCATCGTTGTTGGCGTCGGTGGGAACGGCCTTGATGGTCACGTTGTACTCGGATGCGACCGGCTTGGCCGCACTGGCACCACGGGTCAGAAACGTCAGAAACCGCGTATCCAGATCCAGGGCCAGCCCGTCAACTTTTTTCGCAAAATAGCCTTTGCGGCGGCTTCTCTCGAGAAACGGTGCGGCCGGTCCCTTGAGAAACTTGGTGGCATACCCATCACTTCCCATAAGCAATTGATTCAAATTTGTATCTTGGGGCAGGTCCTGAACTTCCAGAAAAACGGTCTTCTCCCACAGGCTCTGCAGTTGGCACTCTGCCTCTCGAATGGCGTATGCGTGGTAAAACCGGATGGGTGCAGCAATGAGATTCCAAAAAACAGCCGTATCCTTGTTCTCCCTGCCAAGAAACGTCTGGAGCTGTTTTGTTGCCGCCTGGGCCTTGAAAAACGGCGACTGTCCGTCGGCGGGGTCCTCGCTGTAAAGGTCTTTGGCCATATTAAAGGCAATCCGTTGAGAATCGGTCATGGATGCAAGCGCTACCAGGGACGCCTGATATTGATTGAAGGCCTTGCCGGCAGCCAGACGGTCTTCAAGGCTGAGCACATTCGCCGCGCTCTCGCCACTGAAGCTGGGGCCAAGTCGTGATGTCACCCGTTGGGTGGCTCTTTCAAGAATCGTCGCCGCCGCTTTTCCCCCCTTACCATCGGCTTTGGCCTGCAGACGAATATCATGGAAACGGTACACCAGATCGACCCACCCGGGTCGCTCTGCCTGCTTCTCGGTAACGCCGAGTTCTCCGGCCAGGGTTTCCAGAAACGACAGATAGGGACCGTTGTCGGATGGCAGCAGGGCACCGGTATGCTGCCACCGATCCCGGTCATTCATGCGTCGGACACCCGAGGGAAAATAGTCGGCGAATCGGGCCCACACCGTCGTGTAGGCCTGTGCATACCAATTTTTAAAATCGAGCTTCTGGGTCCCAATGGAGAGCGGATCGAACAACGCCTTTTCAATTTCGCCAAGGTATCCGTCAATGGCCGCCTGGCCTTTGACCGTAAACGCCGGTTCAATGGTCATTTCATCGGGATCCGGATCCAGGTTGCTCCAAAAATCGGCCATCGTGACGCCGGGAACGTCACCGCTGATGTTCACCCAGTCGACCAGCCAGTTGAGCCGGGCCCCGTCCATGGTGAGGATGTGTTTGAGCCAGGTTTGCAGATCTTTCAATTCTTCGTTTAGCGAGGTGTCCGAGGATCTCCAGATCAGGTAATAGAGGTAAAGCTCCGATAGTTTGTTGGAAATTTCGTCGATCGTCTGGATGTCCAGCAATACCGATGGATAAGGGGTTTTGGGTTCGGCCAGCAACGTCTTGACGTCAGCCCCTTCCATACGCGTATGCAACAGGTTGATCCGCCGTGCCAGATGCATGGCATGCTGTCCGATCACATCCGGTGCGGTCGTTGGGGTAAACCGGGTCATGCGTTCGGTCAGGCGCTTGTCGAAGCCCACCAAAAAGCCGGATTTGAAAATCTCACAATAGCGGGCTTTCAGGCCGGCTTCCACCCGAATGCTCTCGGTGAGCCCGAGTCGGGGAATCCACCAGTTGGCGTTCTGTTCTTCGACCCGGCTGACCGCCTGCCGGAAACGATCCAGGGTCAGGACATCGGTCGTCAACTCCCCTTGTAAAACCGGTGGCTTGGAAAACTGGCCGGAAACATCCCGCAGGGTTTTCAGGTTTTTTACAAAAGAGAAGCTCAACAGACCGCAGATCGCAATAACAATGGCCACCCATGCGGTCAAACCGATACTTTTGGTCAGCCGGCTCCATTCCAATGTCCGCATGGTCGGAGCAAACAACCCCCGGTCCGTCGGCAGAATTCGTGAAAAAAAATCATGCAGGAAAAGGCCCCGGTTGGTTCCGGGCAGAACATCCTTTTCACCGATCAATCCCATGGCGCTGAGAAAATGAGAGTAGGGCGTCCCCTCCTGCCGGCCACTGGAAAAGTAAATTCCCCGCAGAATCGGCGTTTCCTGGTAGGGATTCTCCTGGAACGCCCCGCGCATGAACGCATTCAGTCCCGGTCCCATCTTTTCAAATTCCTCGGGAAACATCAAAAGGGATGGGTCGGCCTTTTTATTTTTTGCTCCGCTCAGGTTCAGCATCAGCAAACGCAGGTCCTTGAGCCGTTCCCCCATGGCGTGGATGCCCTGGGAGCAAAACGACTTTATATCGCCTGTCAGGGGCTGGTTCAACCGTCCCATGGCCTGCTTGAGGACCGGCTCGTCCAGGTGGTCACAGAACTTCACCGCCCCCTGAATCAGATCACACTTGGTCACCATGATATAGACCGGAAACTTGGCACCCAATACCCGCATCAATTCATCAACCCGCTGGCGGATACTGGTTCCGGCACTTTCCAGCTTGGCGGTATTATTTTCCAGAAGCTGATCCGCAGCCACCGCGACGACCAGTCCATTGAGCGGTTCGCGCTTTCTGAACTTGGCCAACAGTGAGAGGAACTTTTGCCATTCATCGCGGTCACGGCCCTGATCCACGGGAACGGCATACCGGCCGGCCGTGTCAAGCAGAATGGCCTGCTCGAAGAACCACCAGTCGCAGTTCCGCGTACCCGAAATACCAGAAGCACGGCTGACTTCGGCAAAGGGCGATGAGAGCTCGGCGCCCTTTATGGCCGTTGTTTTACCGCATCCGCTTTCACCGATGATCATATACCAGGGAAGGACATACAGGGGATTGCCATACTTCCTCAAATGGGATTTTCTCAAGGTGTCAATAGATTCCGCCCAGCGCTGTTGCAATTCCCTTGATCCGGCCTGCTCGCCGGATGAGAGCCCTTGGATGCGTGATTCGTCCTGGGCGATGATTTGTTGAACAAAGCGTTGTTCATTTTTTCGGGAAAACAATTTTTTAACGAAAACAATACCCAGAACAATGCCGATGACACCGATGACAAAAAAGATTCCCACCCACAGGGGCCAGCCGATCATCAGAACCAGCCCAAAAATCAGCAGCAGGGCCAGAGCGATGAGCAACAGAACAAGAGAAACCTTGAGTATTTTAATGATCAACGTTTTCATTTGGGCCCCGCATTGATGAGGGATTGTCCGATATTGCCGAGAATGAATCGATAAATCAGAAACAGCAGCCCGAAAAAGAGGACCGGTGTGCCGGCACAAAGCAAAGTGAAGGCGGAAAAGCGTCTCTTCCTGGGTCCCTTCGCCGGCAATTGCGCATTGGCGGGGGCATATGCGTCCGGGAAAAGTGTGGTCTGCTTCAAATCGGGCAGCCCCATCGAGCTGCCGGTAAGGACCTTGAGGTTTGAAATCTTTAACTGCTCGAGGAGGTAATCATCCCCTTCATTGCAGTACTGGCCGATAAATCCCATGGCAAGGCAAAGGTAATAGACTTCGCGAACATCCTGCTGATGGGGGCCGATAGTATTGAGCCGTTCGAAAAACAGCTTGCCGGCATCTGACGTATTGTAGTACCGCCGTTGCAGTTGTTCCCCCAGCCAGCGCCCTTTCCCCTCCCACTGGGATGAGAGAACGGTCTCGTCAATCCAGGCGAAAACGGCGAAACGCGCCAGATCGTAATCGGCCGACGGGAAACCGCTGTTTTGACAGCAGCCCTCGCTTTCCGTGATCAGCCGCCGGATATCGGCATCAACCTGATCAAAAGAAACGTTCGCCCCATCCGGGCGAATAACCAGGGCCGTGTAGGCAATCAGTTCAACGAAACAGTCACTCAGACGCATGGTTAGTTTCTCCCAACAACCATCAGTTCCACTTTCAGATCCTCCGGAGGATTGTCCCAGTATAGCGCCAGGTTCTTGCCATGCTGAACCTGGGCCCATGGATCCCCGTGGTGGTCAATCTGAAAATAGAGGGTATTTGCCCGTCTGGGCAGTTCCTGGGGCGGTACCTGCAGGTAGGTAAGATTGATGCCAGGCAGTGAGCGGGCGATCAAAATGGGCATATATTCCCGGGAACTGAATTTGGCAATCTGCTCAACGGATGGCAGCACCATTTTGGGATCGGCTTCCGTTGCCAGGGCCAGGTAAAACCGGTTACGGCCTTCAAATATCGCCGGCGGCAAATCGGTAGTAAAGTAAGTTTTGTCAAACAGCAGCGGGAGCATGTATTCGGGACCGGCAGTAATTTCATCCAACAGCTGGGTGACCAGGGTCTGGGCAGAAGAAAAACAGATCCATAGCGCATCATGCCGATACGCGGGCACAAGCACACTACCGTCATCCATCACCCCGCTTGCGGACACGCGTTCGGAAAAAGTACTCATCTCACCGATCAACTGGCGCAGAACACTGAATGCATACCAGGGGTGGACCTCTCCGACTTCAGTAAAGTGAATCAGTTGGGTGATGTAGCGATTCAGGGTTCTCAACGCCAGCAAAAAAACCATGTCCCGGCTGCCGAATTCCGCCGAATGGATTCCCCGGTCCTTCTTGAACGCCTCCAGTTGACGCCCACGGGCAGCGATCTGATCGCGGACCTCTTTGACCAGGCGATCCAACCCCGGTGCCGCCGAAAGGCTCAGACAGGGCGGAATATGGGTTTCACTCATTTGAATCGCGTCACCCTGCCGTTCCAGGCGTGTAAGGGGAATCAGCTCATAGTCGCTCAGCTGATCTTTTTCCGTTTCCCAGAAGAATTTAAGCACCAGCATCAAATGCTGGATCTGGGCATTGGGACCGCTTCCGTGAAGGTCTCTGATCTCGTCAACACTCTCGGTGGCGACAAAGCGGGTGGTTACGTTTTCGAGCTTGTTGAGATCGTCAACCACAGTGACATTCGCTCCGGCCGGGTTGAATTTCTTCAGACCGAGATAGATCA
Organism: Desulfosarcina ovata subsp. ovata; assembly: GCF_009689005.1. Taxonomy (NCBI): domain Bacteria; kingdom Pseudomonadati; phylum Thermodesulfobacteriota; class Desulfobacteria; order Desulfobacterales; family Desulfosarcinaceae; genus Desulfosarcina; species Desulfosarcina ovata. The sequence continues at coordinate 2,169,679 of NZ_AP021879.1, forward strand.
TGAAAGGTTTGCCGCCATCCTGCCAGGCATTTTCAAAAGAACGCGACTGGATGACGGCATTGTCCGGCAGTACGGCATAGGTCATATCCTGAAAAAGGAATTCGCCACTGTTCAGGCCAATGGAGCGGTTCCCCAGGGATGCGGATTTGACCGCCATCCTGCCAACCCCCCAGAAATGGGGAACGAGTTTGCGATGCAGCGGTTCGAGCAGAGAGCGGGTAAATCGATCCTGAAGCTGAAAATGCTGGGGCTGCAGGAAGAGGCCCTGGTGCCAGTAAAGGGCTCTTTCCATGGGTTCTACTCCTCTTTTGGTGTTGACGTGGAGATCGTGGTGATCTGCTGGGGCCCCAGGAGCAGATCAATCGCCAGTTTTGCCGGCTTGCGGGTCTCCGTTTTACTTAGGAATCCTTTTTTTTCTATGTATTCGGGCACTTCAACCATTTTCACCATACGCTCGGTTTCCAGTATATAATAACCGGCCACCAGAGCCACATAACGTGCACCCTCGGCCCGGTCCAGGGGCACGGTGATCTCCTGGCCCGGTTGGACAATCATCCGCTTCGATGCCGCGGCACCGTCCCCAAACAGCTTGCACTCAAGCAGCTTATAAAGACCGTCCTGATCATTGGCCAACTGGTTGAACGTATTGGGATCGGAAAGCTGATAGGCGCATAAAAGCAAGGTGTGGGCCTCACCATCGTCCAGATTGAGATTGGGGTCAGCCTTGATATGCATCTGAATGGCGTCTCTTTCGTAGGTCCACTGGGGCGGCGGCAGCTGCTTGGCCGCACAACCGATAAGCAAAAAAAGCATCCCGATGCTCAGTATGGTCAGTAATCGTTTCAAATCGGCCTCCTTATTTGGCGAATTTGGTTTGGCAGTTTTTTTCAAACTCACGTAAAAAATCCTCCATGAAGCGACCCGAGCTGAACCACTTCTGGATTTTTTGGTAGCGATGTTCGTATATCTCGTACATTTCCGCTTTTTTCATCGGCCCGAATTTCAATCCCCTGCCCACCTCTGTGGCCACCTGCTCCGGATCAAGGACGCTGAGAATCTGTTTGACCTTGGCGTAAGCGGCTTCTTTGAATGACTGCTGAGAAGTCAGAAAGGCACTGCTGATCTGCCCCAGGTAGGTTTCCAGTGAGTTGCCCTGCCCTTCGCCCTCCAGCCGGTAACCGATGACCTGTCGGATGGTCTCCTCCGGCGACCCCTCACCGGTAAAACTCATGTTGATCACACTGATCAGCTGATTGAGGGTATTGAAGATGGTGTTGAGTGACTCGGCCAGCTTTTCCAGCAATTCGCTGGAGGAGAGATCATCCATTGAAACCTTGCGGCCAAGAAGCAACGAGCAGACCTGGGTCAATACCGCATCCTCCGCCGGCCCGCTGGCAGGTGACCGCAAAGACGCATCCATCCGCGCCACTATCGCTTTCAGCGCATGGATACGCGACTTCTCATCCAGCGCTGCCATCTGCCCGCTCAGGTATGACTCGACAGCCTCCACTGAAATATCGCCGGCATGGCCAAAGTTCATATCAAGACCGGCTGCGATGTTTTCGATCAAGGCGGCGTCGGTCATCGATTTTCTCACTCCTTTCTCACATCAGAACGGATGATGATCGTCTGCTCCATGATGGTATCGTCATCCTCTGAATCTTCTGAAGCGTTTTTCTCAGGAAAATGAAGATTGTTGTCCGGAACCGGTTGAGTATTCGGATCGGTATAGACCGGTGACGACGGGAGAGGACTGTTTTTATCAGGCGCCGCGCCGACGCCGTTAAAACCCGGTGAACGCGGCGTTTCGATCAGTGTCTCCAGGAGATCATCCTCATCCGTCGCCGGGCCGACCGGCCCGCTGCCGGGTGCGGCAGGCCCCTGCGGAGCAGCCGATGACATCCCACGGTCTGGGCGGATCACAACGGTGGCCTGCAGTTCATCCGTCTGCGGGCCCGAGTTGGCCGGGTTCTCCGGGGCGGCGGGGACAGATTGTGTCGACGACTCAGCCTGAGGGTGACCGGCCCCCTGAACGAGGGTCGCCGCCAGATCATCATCGGCTGCCGGCGCCTCCGGGTCGGGCGATTGGAAATTTGCCGGGTTGAGAACAAGGGTGGCCTCCAGGCCATCGTCACCGCCTGGCGGGGGTGGCGGTTTGGGACGGCTCGATTCCTGCAGCAAGGTGGCCTCAAGATCGTCCTCTTCCGCTGGTGGGGATGGCGCTGGGACGGAGAGCACAACCGTCTGTTCCATATCCGCCGCGGGCGGTGGCGTCGGCGTGTCACCACCCGTTGGTACCTGGAGAATCACCGTTGCTTCGCTGTCCGGATCGAAAGGGGGCGCCGGTCGGTCGGCATCGGCAACATCGGCCGGCCCTGACGCCACTGGCGGTACTGTGTCCCTCGGCGAGAAGACCACGGTCTCCTCCAGTTCACTGTCCCAATCCTCGGCCGCCGTCGGGACGCGGGTCGCGTCCTCATCACTCCGGATGTCTTCCCTATCCGGCCCTTCAGCGGTTTTTCCCCACTCTGGCGGTTCAGCGGCGGCAGATGAAACGACAACGGTCTCCTCGTCCATGGGCGGGGCAGCCGAGACCTGCACGGGTACGGCCGGCGCCTGGTCAACGGCTGCCGTCTGCTGCCACTTTTCAAGAATCCCTTTCAGCACGCTGCGCAGTCGGTTGGCAGACGGGGGTGGCACCGGCACCTCGGACGGGACTGAGGAAGCGGAGAACATCTCACCCTTTACCGCCTCCCGAAGGGTGTCGAGCCGGGTCATGAATTCGGCCGGATCAAGGGGCACACCGCTTTTCAGGCCGGCATGCACCAGTTGGCAGCCAAGGCGCAACGCCTGCCGCCAATGAGCGTGCCAGGTTTCAGGCATGGGGCTGTGGTCCGGCGTCCAGAAAATCTGGCCGGCCGACCAGGTATCGCCGGGGTCCATATGATCGATGGCCAATGTGTCCATATCCTGATCCCGGGTCAATGGTCCAACCCGTTCACCCACCCGTGCAAAAACCGCATTGGCGGTTTGGCAGGAATTGACCAGCAGGGTGTGAAACCAGAGCGCACCCAGGAAATGGAATTGCGGCGACTCGGGCACCAACGGGGCAAACGGCGCCGTCTGGGCGATACCGACGGCATCCAGAATACGAACGCTGAAATTCCATAAATCAGGCAGGCCGGTACCGCTGGGCACGATATCCACCCCGATCCCGTCAAGCCTGGGCGCTATTTGCGAAAGGGCCGCGCCATGGGAATCGGTCAGGAACGACCGGCATACCTGAAAGAGAAAGGCGAGTTTCAGATAGAGAATTTCCAGAAACTGACGATCCTGGCCATGGAAGAACAGCCGGCCCCGCTGACCTGTCGGATCAGTGGCCTGGCCGGAGAGTGGAACGGCGGATGGATCGCCGGCAATCATGCGCACAAATTCGTCGGCCCGGCAACTCGGCGCCGGGAAAATCAGCAGATGGAACGGGTAAAAGGCGAACGGCCGAATATACCTGGCGGCTCCTTCCGGATCCCCGCCACACACCTCGGCATGGGAACACGCCCCACAGGGCAGGCCACTTCTCTCAGGCCCGGCCGCCAGCAACTGCTGCCACCGGGCGATCAGGCCACGACAATCATGGACATACTCCGGCATCCCCGGCTTTTTGCGGTAACAGAATAAGGCCGGTGCCACAGCCTTCTGGAAACACAACGGACAATAAAGAAATCGCTCAAGGGATCCCGCATAGGTTCCCAGTCCCTGCCGGGCCAGTAGCGCATCATCCCGGCAAAGAACGAGTTCCCGACCGCATTGGGGGCAGACCGGGTGAAACCATGCGCGTTGATGCTGACAATAAAACAGGGATTGAAATGGCAGGTGCTGGCCATTTTCACCGATCGGTGCCTTCAAACGGATCGGTGCCCCGGTCCCTTCCGGCATGCGGGCATAATGGGCAATCGTGCGCTGCCAGGCGGCCTCGACCGTCAGGTTGGTCTGCGGCGCCAAAAGTGAGTCCGGCGCATCATAGACGTCCCGCTGAACCAGAAGCTGCAGGGGCTGAAAAAGATCCCCCGCATCGGTTCGGATATCGGCCCGGAGAGTTTTGGAATACGGACCCGACCGCGAAGCCGCCGGAATGGTTCGCCCCGTATCGCCCGTTTCGACATCCAGCGAAAAAACAAACCCGCTGTTGTCCGCGGTAAGGTAGTTAATTAATGAGCACGTGGACCGCAATTCGTCACACTCCGTTCCCGATCATATGTTTATCTCCCCTTGTCGTGACGATACAGACACCGGCACCGGAGAAATGCCTGTCAGTTAATGGAAGCCCCTGGCCGTGGATCGGCCGGGGAGGTCAGGACACAAAACGGTTCCCGCTCGGGAAAGTGGTTTGAAGGTTGGCCATTCAAATTCTGATTGCGAATTTTGTCTTTATATTTAAGATATTATAAATTATTCAAAAACAAGGCGGTTGTCAAGGTGGATTTCGTACAGAAAAGATCTTGCCACACGGCGGCAAACCCTTTAGGAATCGCAGACTGAGCATTTCCAAAATGCTCACCCGCAAAATAGCCGGAGCGGCGCCACGAGCGTGCCGGACAAGCACGCGGCCCAATGGATTTTTCGTGTACCAGCAAGCCGGCCATTTATGCATACCGACAGGCATGCCAATGGAGGAAACGTATTGAATACCGTGGGTTGGGTGATTCTCTTTTTCATCGTGGCGGATTATTGGGTTCATCTTCTGGCTGACGGGCTTAACCTGAAGGCCATGACCGACACCATCCCCCCCGCTTTTGAAACCATTTACGATCCCGGCAACTATCGCCAATCCCAGGATTACCTGCGCACCCAGACCCGCTTCGGCCGCACAGTTGCCACCGCCGATCTCATGGTGTTACTGGTATTCTGGCTTGGCGGCGGATTTGCCATGCTGGACGGCTGGACGCAGGGACTCGGATGGGGTCCGCTGGCAACCGGTCTGGTCTATATCGGCGCCGTGGTAGGAATGAAAACCCTATTTGACCAACCCTTCAGCATTTATGCCACCTTCGTCATCGAAGAGCGATTCGGGTTCAATCGGTCCACCCCCGCCACCTGGATAAAAGACCGCCTCAAGGGGCTCGGACTCGCCATCGCGCTTGGTGGCCCCCTTCTGCTCGGTATCCTGGCCTTTTTTCAATACGCCGGAGACACCGCCTGGCTGTGGTGTTGGCTGCTGGTGACCCTGTTTGGCCTGGCGGTCCAGTTTGTCGCGCCGGCCTGGATCATGCCGCTGTTCAACCGCTTTGAACCGCTGGAGGAGGGGCCGCTGAAATCATCGATCATGGACTATGCCCGTTCCATCGGATTCTCCCTGGACAATGTCCAGGTCATGGACGGTTCCAGACGCTCCGCCAAATCCAACGCATTTTTCACCGGCTTTGGCCGCCACCGCCGCATCGTGCTCTTCGACACCCTGATTGACAGCCATACCACCGATGAACTGGTGGCGGTGCTGGCCCATGAAATGGGCCACTGCAAACTGCGCCACATTTTGAAAATGATGACGGCGGGGATCCTGCAGACCGGCGTGCTGCTCTATCTGATGTCCCTGGTCATTGGATCGCCGCAGCTGTCTGCCGCTTTTTATGTGCCTGAACCGGCCACTCATAGCGGGCTGATCTTCTTTGGTCTGCTATACGCACCGGTGGATTTTCTGCTGGGTCTGGCGAGCCAGTCCATTTCCCGCCGGCACGAGTATGCCGCCGACCGCTTTGCCGCCACCACCACCGGACACCCCCGGTCCCTGATCGATGCATTGAAGAAACTCAGCGTTCACAACCTGTCGAACCTCTCCCCGCATCCATGGTATGTCTTCCTGAATTATTCCCACCCGCCGGTACTGGCACGCATCGCGGCCCTGGAGGAAATCGGTAACGCTTGACAGATTACCGGCGATTTATACAGAACCGCAAAAACAAAAAACACGATACCAAACCGGCATCGCGTTTTTATTAATTGGAATGTGAAAGGTCTATTTCAGGTCCCGGATCAGCATGGTCGATGGATCGAGCAGCTGGTGCCCGGTCTGTTCATCCCCCGGCCCGCCCTTGAGGCAGCAGATATGGATCTTTTTCCCCTCCGGCTGAAGCTGAATCACCGTGTCGAAAAGATCGGCCACCGATTCCAGCTGGACCGGCAGGCCGTCGGCACCCGGCGCTTCGTGGCGGTGGGTGGTGACGGTAAACCACAGGTGCAGGCGATGCTTTTCGGAAAATTCCTTCATCCCTTCCAGCGGGGTTCGCAAACGATCATCAAAGGGCAGGCCATCGATAATGACCATGTGCGGATTGAAAATCTGCTGTTCGGTGAGGTCCTTGACCCGCTCTTCCAGTTTGGGCACGCTGAAGCCTTCCACCTTGAAAGTCATGATAAAGCGATTCATCTGAATGGATTCCCACAACTCCTTGATCTGGCGTACATGGTACTGATGGGCCAGGCTGTTGAGAACCTCCTGATACCACAGGTTCACCTTTTCAACCGGGTCGTTCAGGCTGACATGCAGGACATTTTTCTGTTGCAGCATGGTATTGAGGGCCACCTGAACAATCAGCGCAGTTTTGCCCACACCGGCGCGGGCGAACACGGCACCGAAGCCCCCTTCCGGCACGATTGATTCATTTTCGCGCCCCATCAACCGCAACGGGTTTCTGAGGATCAGGTCGTTTTTCAGCATCTTCAGATTCCTCTCTCTTAACTGGATAATCCTGGCCCTGTTGGAATGCCGGGAAAAATCGATGATCGCTCTTTCGACCGGCAGTTCAACAACGGAGGCACCCATGGATCGATTGGTTTGATGATGTGCAGCAAGACACATGGTCTGATCAGGCAACGTTCTTTTTCTCTTCCTGACGTTTCTTGGCAATCTCCTCGGAAATGCTCTGGGGGACCTGCCGGTAGGTGGCAAACTCCATGGTAAACTGGGCCTTTCCCTGGGTCAGGGAGCGCAGGACGGTCGAGTAGCCGAACATCTCGGAAAGAGGAACCTGGGACTCGATGACGCACATGGGCCCCTCTTCCTGGGATCCCACGATCATTCCACGACGCTGGTTCAGGGAGCCCATTACCGGGCCCTGGTATTCGGTGGGCGTCTCCACGGCCACTTTCATGATCGGCTCGTGAATGACCGGTGCGGCCTTCATGTAGCCTTCGAGAAACGCACCCCGGGCGGCGGCCTGGAAGGCCATGTCCGATGAATCCACACTGTGCGACGCACCGTCATTGATCACCACCTTAACGCCGGTGACCGGGAATTCCATTTTGGGGCCCTTGGCCAAACAGTTGCGAAAGCCCTTCTCGCAGGCCGGGATATACGGGGTCGGAATGGACCCGCCGGTAATCTCGTTGACAAAAACAAAATCCTCACCCTCCACCGGTTCGATGTAGCCTGCCACACGCCCGTATTGGCCGGAGCCACCGGTCTGTTTCTTGTGCGTGTAGTTGAATTCGGCCCGACGGGTGATGGTTTCGCGGTAGGCCACGCGAGGCGCACCGGTGGTCACTTCGGCCTTGTACTCCCGGCGCATGCGCTCGATGTAAACATCCAGGTGCAGCTCACCCATGCCGGAAATAATCGTCTCGCCGGTCTCTTCGCTCACATAAGTCTGAAAGGTCGGGTCCTCTTTGGAAAAGCGGTTCAGGGCCTTGGACATGTTGATCTCGGCCTTGTTGTCCTTGGGAACGATGGAAAGGGAAATCACCGGTTCCGGAACGTACATGGAAGTCATGGTCAGGCTCAGCCCGGGATCGCTGAACGTATCGCCCGAAGCGCAGTCAACGCCGAACAGGGCGCCGATGTATCCCGCCGAGATGGCGTCGATGTCTTCCATCTGATTGGCGTGCATGCGCACCAGGCGGCCGATCTTGACCTTTCTGCCGGTACGCACGTTGATCACCGTATCGCCCTTGGCCAGTCTGCCCTGGTAGACGCGGATATAGGTCAACTGGCCGTACTGGCCATCTTCGAGCTTGAACGCCAGGGCAACGGTAGGCGCCTTTGGATCGGAAACAAGCGGGACCTGGGATTCGTCCTTGTCCAGGTCCAAGGCATGGTTCTGTATATCCGCCGGGCAGGGCAAAAGCGTCGTCACCGCATCCAGAAGGGGTTGAACCCCCTTGTTTTTGTAAGCCGACCCCATAAACACCGGGGTGATCTGCCGCAAAAGGGTTCCCTTGCGTACCGCGTCGATCAGCAGTTCTTCTGAAATCGGGGCTTCCTCGAGCACCGCTTCGGTCAGCTCATCGGAAAACATGGAGGCGGCATCGAGCAGTTCTTCCCGTTTTTCATCAGCCAGGTCCTTGAGCGCGTCCGGGATCTCCTCAATCCGAATGTTCTCACCATTATCCCCGTCAAAATAGAGGGCTTTCATGGTAACCAGGTCGACCACGCCTTCATGGTCGGCTTCTAGGCCCACGGGAATCTGCATGGCCACCGCGTTGTGGCCTAACTTCTCCTTGAGCTGTGTGATCACGCGGAAGGGATTGGCGCCGCTGCGATCGCACTTGTTGACAAAAGCAATGCAGGGAACCTTGTAACGTTTCATCTGCTGGTCAACGGTAATGGACTGGCTTTGCACCCCGCCCACCGAGCAGAGGACCAGGATGGCGCCGTCCAGCACGCGCAGGCTGCGCTCCACCTCAATGGTAAAATCCACGTGGCCGGGCGTATCGATGATGTTGACTTCGTGCTGTTTCCATTCACAATAGGTCGCTGCCGAGGCGATGGTGATGCCGCGCTCCTTCTCCAATTCCATGGAATCCATGGTGGCGCCGACACCGTCCTTGCCCTTCACATCGTGGATGGCGTGAATTCTTTTGGTGTAAAAGAGAATTCGTTCGGTGAGGGTGGTTTTGCCCGAATCGATATGGGCACTGATACCGATATTCCTGATTTTGTCGATACGTGTTGCCATGATGTCCTCTGGTGATGAGCGCGATATTGACGGTTTGGGCGCTCGGTTCAATTCAATGGGTATAATAATAAAAAAAAGATCCCGCATTTGGCAATGACCGCACCAGATGGGGGACCTTCGACTACCGATCAACTTGCTGGTGCGCTAATATAGTGTTGTTCCATGGGATGTCAATAAAAATTCTTGCTTTTAATCGGTTTCTAACACAAACCCGAAATTTGGATGCCGGCATTTGGCATTCATCCATCCGAAAGCGAGAGCAACGATAAGGCGAATTCCAATTCGAATGCGGCCATCCTGACGCCATTGCAAGCATATGTTGACGAAACAGGGGCATCCGTTCTATGGATAGGCAATGGTAGTATCAGACTAGCCCCATAAACAAAAATATCAACCTGATCCGCGACAATGGTCAGGACCGGCCGAAAATGACGCATACCTCCAGCATAGACGAGTTGACATCCGAAAACCGGCTCCTTCGCCAGAAGCTGCAGGCACTGGAAAATGAGAAAAAGGCCTGGCGAAAAACTCAGTTCATCGCCAATGCGGCTGATCAACTACTCACCATGATTGACCGGAATTACATCTATGAAAGCGTCAACCAGGCCTATTGCCGGGCCAGGGGACAGCGTCGCGATGACTTGGTCGGTCAATCGGTTGCCGATGTCTGGGGCAAAACACAGTTCGAAGGGATTATCAAACCCAAGATTGATACCTGTTTTGCCGGCAATGTCACCAGTTCTGAGGACTGGTTCAAATTTGACGGCCGGGAATTGCGCTGCTACCAGGTAACCTACAACCCCTATCGTGACGACAGCGGGCAGGTGACCCACGCCGTGGTCGTGACCCACGACATCACCGCCCGCAAGCATGCCGAAGCCGGGATGATGAAGGCCAACGACCGGCTGGAGCGACGGGTTCAACAGCGCACCGAAGAACTGGAACAGGCCAACGATCAACTGCGCAACGAAGTCGAAGAACGCAAACGCGCCGAAAAAGCGCTGCGTGACAGTGAGGAACGCTATCGATCCGTCTCGCGAGACATGCCGGCCATGGTTTGCCGCTTCCTGCCAAGCGGTACGCTCACCTTCGCCAACCTGCGTTTCCGCAGTCACTTCCGGCTCAGGGAAGACACCCTGGCAGGGTCCAATATTTACAGCTTTTTTTCCCAAGCCGACCGGCAGCAGATGAAAAAACGGCTGCAAAACCTGAACCCCGATAGTCCCATGGTCACCTATGAGCAGCAGACCTACAATAACGCCGGAGAGACCCTGTGGCGCCAGTGGACCGACCGGGCCCTGTTTGACGAACGCGGTCTTCCCATGGAGTACCAGAGCGTCAGCATCGACATTACCGAAAAGAAAAATGTGGAGCGCAAGCTCCACCAGGCGCAGAAGATGGAGGCCATCGGCACCCTTGCCGGGGGTATCGCCCATGACTTCAACAACCTGCTCATGGGCATTCAGGGAAATGTCTCACTGATGTATCTGGACGTTCGATCCGGGCATCCGCATTATGAGAACCTTCGCAGTATCGAACAACTGGTGGACAGCGGGGCAAACCTGACCCGCCAGTTGCTGGGTTTTGCCCGCGGCGGAAAGTATGTGGTCAAACCGGTCAACCTGAACGACGTGGTGGCCGAAACCGCCGCCCTGTTCGGCAGAACCCGCAAAGCGATCCGTATCCACGAATGTTATACACCGGACGTGCACATGGTTTCCGCCGATCGTGGACAGATCGAACAGGTACTGATCAATCTTTACCTGAATGCCTGGCAGGCCATGTCGGAAAAGGGAGATATCTATCTGTCGACCCAGAATATCACTATCGACGAAAACTTCGTCAAACCCTTTGAGGTCACTTACGGCGACTACGTACGCATATCAGTCACCGATACGGGCAAGGGAATCGATCCGGCCATTTCCCACCGGATCTTCGATCCCTTTTTCACCACCAAGGAGTTCGGCAGCGGATCGGGCCTCGGGCTGGCATCGGTCTTTGGCATTGTCAAAAATCACGGCGGCATCGTCGATTTTGAAAGCCATACCGGCCGCGGCACCACCTTCAGCGTCTACCTGCCGGTCTCCCGGGAGGCGGACAGGGAACCGGCACCGGCACCGGTAGGCATTTTAAAAGGACCGGAAACCATCCTGCTCGTGGATGACGAGCCCTATATTCTCGATGTCGGCACCAAGATGCTCAAAAAAATGGGCTACACCGTCATCCGGGCCAACTGCGGCGAAGATGCGGTGCGCCGGTTCAGGGGTGCCCGGCAGCAGATCGACCTGGTAATTCTGGACATGATCATGCCCGATATCGGTGGCGGTGAGGTATTCGACCGCCTGCGCAGCCTGCGTGCAGACATCAAGGTGCTCCTGGCCAGCGGCTATAGCATGGGCGATGCGGCGACCATCATCGAACGGGGATGCAACGGGTTCATCCAGAAGCCCTTCAATATGGAACGACTCTCCCATGCCATCCGCGAAGTGATCGATCACGGTCACCATCAACCCGCCATCTGAAAGGACCCGCGCTTCCCATGACCACTGTCCCCCCGGAGGCCGCCGCCCCCGTTCCCGCAGCCATGCTTCCTTTCACATGCGCCGAAGACAGATACTGTCGTCACCGGCGGCAATCAACTGAAAATGATGGGATCCGATAACAAAGCCTTGCCGAGCGGATTTCTCCTCAATGCGGTGGGGGTAGCCATAGTGCGGATCAAGCGCGAGAATATAAAGATCCAGATGCAGACGGCCGGCGTGGCTGCCGCGATAAACGATACGGGCCCCATCCACCCTGACTTCGCGATCCCTGACCAGCATGATGGGACCATCGGGTCGGGCAATCCGGTCCTGGAATGATGCGGTTTTCGATCCGGCGTCCGGCCGGTATTTTTCGGGGGTTACGGTACCGGCCCACAAATACCAGACGCATCCGAAAAAAAAGAGTCCACTGGCCAGGAAAAAAAGGATTGCCGGCCACTTGTTTTCATCCCTGCGATTCACTTCAACTGTCACCTTTCATGTCTGTCGGGTTCCCTTGCAGCGGAAACAAAAATGTTAGATTAGGGACCATGCTGATCTTTTTCAAGAAGAATTTATGATTGGGAGGATGATCTTCGATGTTACGCGTTTTTCAGAACGATATTTCAGACCCACAGCAGTTTGTGGTTACCCTGGAACTGGTACCCGGCCGGGCGTCCACCGGGCGCGCCGTGGATACGGTAATGGGCATCGCCAGGGATGCATTCAGTGACGGCCGCATATCGGCCGTCTCGATCACCGACAATCCCGGCGGCAACCCGTCCTTGAGCCCCGATGCCATCGGTTATCGGATCTTTTCCATCGGCATGGACGTCATCGTCCATTTCACCTGCCGGGACATGAACCGCGTGGGCATGGAAAGCCGGGCCCTGCAGCTGGCCATGATGGGCATGAAAAACATCCTGGCCCTGACCGGCGACTATGCCGGCAAGGGATTCGGCGGCCAGGGCGCGCCGGTATTCGATCTGGACTCGGTCAACCTGCAGATCATGCTCGGGATGATCGGCAAGCGCATCAATGCAGCCGGTGATCCGGATGCCTTCTTCACCGGCTGCGCCGTATCGCCGTTCAAGAAAACCGAAGGCGAATGCGTGGCCCAGTATGCCAAACTGAGCCGTAAGGTGGCTGCCGGCGCCCAATTCGTCATCACCCAGCTGGGCTATGATGCCCGCAAATTTCAGGAACTGATCGAAATCGGACGGCACATGGATCTTGGCGTACCAGCCCTTGGATCGGTGTATGTGCTCACGCCCAAAGCGGCCGAGCTGATGAATCAGGGTCGGGTACCCGGCGCGGTGGTGACCGACCCGCTGCTGGCGACGGTCCGGCAGGAGTGGCAGGACAAAACGGCCGGGCAGGCGGCGGCCATCGAACGGGCTGCACGGCTGGGCGCCATACTCAAGGGGCTGGGATACCGTGGTGTTCACCTGGGCGGTATTCACCGGGATTTCTCCACGGTGGGAAAAATTCTGGATCGCATGCAGACGATCCAGGATGACTGGATCCAGTTTCTGCCTGAATTCAACGATCCGCAACCCGGCGGGTTTTACGCCTTTCGCGAAGCCCCGCCCGAGCCGGTGACGGCTCTTGTTTTCGGCCAGCAGCGGCAACCGGTACCAATTGTCGACCGGGTGCTCTACCCGCTGATGCGGTTTTCGCACCATCTGTTTTTCAATTTTGATTCAAAACTCGCACCGGCATACCGGCTGGCCAGCCATGCCCTGGACAACAGCATTGCCGGCCGGCTGTTCATGCATCTGGGCGAGCATCCGATCAAACTCAGCCTCCTGGGGTGCCAGCGATGTGGCGACTGTGCCATCCAGCACGTCGGGTTTCTGTGCCCCGAATCCGGATGCCCCAAACACACCCGCAACGGTGCCTGCGGCGGCAGCCGCGGCGGCATGTGCGAAGTATACCCGGACCGGCGCTGTGTCTGGTTCCGCGCCCACACCCGGCTGGCCAGCAACAACAAAGTCAGCGAAATGTGTCACGGATGCGTGCCGCCACGCATGTGGGAACTGAACCACACCTCTTCCTGGCTCAATTTTCACTTACGACGGGACCACCAAAGCAACGGTGGCGAAATATCGGGGTGCTGCCGCCAGACCACCTGTCATCTGTTGTTGGGCAACACCAAGGAACGAAAGGACCAACCATGAACGTCATTGCGGACTTGTGTATCGTTCCCCTGGGGGTAGGGGTGTCGGTTTCCACCTATGTGGCGGCCTGCGAACGAATTCTTTTAGACGCCGGCCTCACGGTTCAGCTGCATGCCTATGGAACCAATATCGAGGGCGATTGGGAAACGGTGTTTGCGGCCATCCGCCGCTGCCACGAAGCGGTCCACAAAATGGGGGCGCCACGGATCACCACGACCCTGAAATTCGGCACCCGCACGGACCGGGATCAGCACATGGCCGACAAAGTGGCCAGTGTCAAGGCAAAACTCGAAGCGGGGCTGGCGTGACGGACGCTAAGGCGATTTCTGTCCGTTGAATGGGTATCGTCAACCCCGTTCACGGGGAGTGACAGGGCAGTCGCATGTAAACCAAATATCGGGTACCATTGTCGCAGGCAAGGTCAGCACCTGCAGCAAAATCAGTGAATTGGCGCATTTACAGGAAGCTGTATGAGCGGTCCATGACCGCGAAAAAAGAAATCAAGCTACATACGATCGCCCTGCGGGGAGTGACGGACGCCGCTCTGGCGCCGCTCTTCGGAAAACTCCGGAACACGCCGGATCCGGCGGTCAAACCCGCTGCGCCGTTCCCATTTTGCCCGCCGTTCCGCTCCCGGCGGCACGGATACCAGAATGCGCCGATCACCAAGCCGCCGCCTGCCGCCATTGTCGATGGCCTGGATTCCAGTCAGATAGGGTTGCATGCATCATCTCCCTTGAATTCGATCTGACAAAATGGGAATTACGGCGGCCCTGAAATGAGTCACGGGAAGCGGCGAACGCTGCGTTGCGGCAAGGCACTGAAAGAGGATTCGGATTCGGCAGCCTTGGCAAATATATTACCGCGGCTGCCTCGGGCTGTCAAAATGAATTCAAGGAAGTAAAGACGATACCACCGGTCAGTTTGCGTATTCCTTCAATCCTAAGGTTTTCCGTTCCGGCAATCAGGCGCCAAAGACCGTTTCGATGGCCGCCTGGGTGGCCGCCACCATGCGATCGGCCTCCTCGCGGGTGATCACCAGGGCCGGGGCGTAGTACAAGGTGGTGTTGAAACCGGGCAGGCTGTTGTTGGTGCGCCCCAGCAGAACGCCGGCGGCCTTGGCCGCATCCACCACGGCCCCCATCTGGGCCTCGCTGGGTGGCTGTTTGTCTTTCTTGTCGGCAACCAGTTCCACACCGCAGAAAAGGCCCTTGCCGCGAACATCCCCCACGGCCTGATGATCGGCCAGGGTCTTCAACCGATCGAGCAGGTAGTCCCCCATCACGCGGCTGTTCTCAACCAGGTTTTCGGCTTCCATGATGCGGATGTTCTCCAATGAAGCCGCCATGGCACCAGTACAACCGCCATAGGTGGAGATATCACGGAAGAAATTCAGCCGCTTTTCAGGATCCGCCGGATCGTTGAGAAAAATGTCATAAACCGCCTGTTTGACCACCGTGGCCGAAATGGGTTCGTAGGCGCTGGCCATTCCCTTGGCCAGGGTGAGCATGTCCGGATCCACATCGAAGTGCTGGTGGCCGAAAAATGCGCCGGTACGCCCGAATCCGGCCACCACCTCATCAATGACCAGGAAAAGGCCGTATTTACGGCAGATCTGCTGAAGAATGGGAAAATACTCATCCACCGGCACGATGATGCCCCCGCCGGCGGTGATGGGTTCCACGATCAGGCCGCCCACGGTGTCGGGCCCCTCCTTGAGAATGATCTCCTCGACGCAGCGGGCGCAGCGCACGTCGCAGGCCGGGTAGCGCAACGCAAACGGACAGCGATAACACAGGCAGTGGGGAATCCGGGCAAATCCTTCCGGAAACGGGCCGAAATCGGTTTTGCGCTCGGCCTGCCCCGAAGAGGCCAGCACGGCAATCGTGGTTCCATGATAGTCCCGATCCCGGTAAAGGATTTTGTACTTGCCTTTCCGTGCCGGGTCGATGGCCGATGCCTGGCGGATCAGCTTGTAGCTTTTTTCGTTGGCCTCGGAACCGCTGTTCGAGTAGTAGACCTTGCCCATGGCCGGTAACAGCTCCAGCAGTTTGGCGGAGAGTTTGATGGTGGGAATGGTTCCCACACTGCCGGCAAAATAGCTCATCTGTTTGAGCTGGGCCGCCACCGCCTCGGCAATGCTTTCGCGCCCATAACCCACATTGACACACCAGACACCGCCGGAGGTGGCATCCAGGTAATCGCGACCGTGAATATCCGTCACCGTCAGGCCCTTGCCCGCCACAATGATCATCTGCTCCTGGGTCTGGAAACATTGGTGGGGCTTGATGTGATGCCAAAGATAATCCCGGTCGCCGCCAACCATTTCTTCCACGGTGTAATCCGCCCCATGCAACATTGATACGTCCATTGCCGACTCCTTTTTGCCCACTGATGTTTTCTGGGAAAAGCATGCGCCATCCAAGGCGCCAACCGGTATATCAGACATCATTTGCCCATTACAAGACGGGACCGTTCCCCAGGGCAATTGCATGTAGATTTCCTTCATTTGACATTTGGGCGTTGGCATTTGGCATTTTTCCACTTTCGGGAATGGTGCGTGTTCAGGAACGGCCGGTTTTTGATTTTAATTGCGATTGCCCTGGACCGTTCCCGGGTTGTATTTGACATTCACGGACGCCTTGGGATAACCATGGATACAAAATAGTCGTCGGATTTGACAATTCATCCCCAACTGTAGCGGAGTGTGACCGGTGGCGATTCCCCAATCTGAAAATGTGCTTAAAAAGGCAATTATGGCCTGCCTTTCCGGTATCCCCATTTTTGCCGAACTGGATGCCGACCAGCTGAATCTGATCAGCGGGCGCATGCATGTGCAGCGCCTTGAGGCCGGTGACATCGTTTTTAACGAAGGCGATCCGGGCAACGAGGTCTGTTTCGTGGTCGAGGGGATCCTGGATGTCTTGAAGCTCGACAACGGCCGCCTGGAGCAGAAGATCGCCGTCAAGGCGCCGGGCGGCTCCATCGGCGAAATGGCCGTGATCGGCAATTTTTCCCGCACGGCCACGGTCCGGGCACGCACCGATGCGACCTTGTTGACCCTCTCCCGCGACCATTTCGAACAGATCTGCCAGGACCACCCGGTCATCGGCGTCAGAATGCTCAGAGCCATGGCCCGATTGCTCAGTTTGCATCTGCGCGACACCTCACAGGAACTGCTGGAGCACCTTTCCCCGCGCGACTGACCCGCCTGCGACGGGTAACCGGGAAATGGCCTTCATATAAGAAGCGCTACCGCAACCGGTGTGAAAGCGTCACCGGCCCTTGAGAAACAACAGGCCACGGATGCTCGTTCACACGTCCAATGCCGGGCAGGCGGCACCTGCCGATCCATCATCAGCCAACCGTTTGTCGATCCAACGCCAAAAAAGGAGAAAAACCATGCAAACCCAGGCCTATCTCGATCTTGAAAACCAGTATGGGGCCCACAACTACAAACCCCTTGATGTGGTCCTGACCCGCGGCGAAGGCGTCTGGGTCTGGGATGTGGACGGCAGGAAATACCTGGATTGCCTGGCCGCCTACAGCGCCGTCAACCAGGGACACTGCCACCCCAAAATCATGGCGGCCATGCAGGCACAGGCCCGTCATCTGACCCTCACCTCGCGGGCCTTCCGCAACGACCAGCTGGGACCGTTCTACAAGGAGATCTGCGAGTTGACCCGCTCGCACAAAGTACTGCCCATGAACAGCGGTGCCGAGGCGGTGGAGACCGTCATCAAAACGGTGCGCAAATGGGGTTACCAGGTCAAGGGGATACCGGCGGATCAGGCCGAGATCATCGTCTGCGCCAACAATTTCCACGGCCGCACGATCACCATTGTGGGGTTTTCCACCGATCCCACGGCGCACATCGGTTTCGGTCCCTTCACCCCGGGATTCAAGGTTGTCCCCTTTGGCGATGCCGATGCCCTGGAAGCGGCCATCACCCCCAACACGGCCGGTTTCCTGGTGGAACCGATCCAGGGTGAAGCCGGGGTGATCATCCCGCCGGACGGATACCTCAAGGCCGTCAGAGCGATCTGCGACCGGCATAACGTGGTGCTGATCCTGGATGAAATCCAGACCGGTCTGGGCCGAACCGGACGCCTTCTGGCCGAGGAGCACGAGGCCATCGAAGCCGACCTGACCCTGGTGGGCAAGGCGCTTTCCGGCGGTTTCTACCCGGTCTCGGCGGTGCTCTCCAACAATGAGGTCATGGATGTGCTCCAACCGGGCGAGCACGGCTCCACCTTTGGCGGCAATCCGCTGGCCTGTGCCATCGCGCGCACGGCCATGCGGGTGCTGAAAGAGGAAAAGATGATTGAAAACGCCAGCGAAATGGGAGATTATTTCCTTGCCGGCCTCAGGCAGATCCAGAGCCCGCACATCCGGGAAGTCCGCGGCCGCGGGCTGATGATCGCCATGGAACTGGTTCCCGAGGCCGGCGGGGCCCGGCAATTCTGCCACCGCCTGGCCGGCAAGGGCATGCTGTGTAAAGAGACCCATGAAAACACCATCCGTTTTGCTCCGCCGCTGGTGATCACCAAAGCCGATGTGGCGTGGGCGCTGGAACAGATCGACGCGGTGATGCGTGACTGACGCCAAACTGACAGCAACACGCCCGCGAAACAAGGAGGAAGGCCCGTGAAACGTGATTTTCTACACATTACCGATTTTACCGCCGATGAGATCCATGCCACCTTCGCCCTGGCCCGGGAGGTCAAGGCACGCTTCAAAAACCGCGACGATTACAAGCCGTTCAAGGACCACAGCATGGCCATGATCTTCGCCAAGCCCTCGGCACGCACGCGCATCTCCTTCGAAACCGGTTTTTTCCGCCTGGGCGGCCACGCACTCTACCTGGGACCGTCGGACATCTCCATCGGCAAGCGCGAAGCCGTCAAGGACATTGCCCGTGTGGTGGCCCGTTACAACGACGTGATCATGGCCCGGCTTTTCGACCATGCCCATGTCCTCGAGCTGGCCGAATACGCTTCCGTACCGGTAATCAACGGACTGACCGACTACAACCACCCCTGCCAGATCATGGCCGACATGTTCACCATCCTGGAGCACCGCGGCCATCTGGACGACCTCAAGGTGGTCTACGTGGGCGACG
Source organism: Desulfosarcina ovata subsp. ovata (assembly GCF_009689005.1). Classification (NCBI taxonomy): domain Bacteria; kingdom Pseudomonadati; phylum Thermodesulfobacteriota; class Desulfobacteria; order Desulfobacterales; family Desulfosarcinaceae; genus Desulfosarcina; species Desulfosarcina ovata. The sequence continues at coordinate 2,188,451 of NZ_AP021879.1, forward strand.
GCAACAACATCGTGCACTCCTGGCTGCGCCTGGCCCAGCGCCTGCCGCTTCACTTTGTCTGCGCCTGCCCGGAGGGCTACACTCCCGACGACACCACCGTTGCCGACACCCGGGCCGCCGGTCTCTCCGAAATCGAAATCCGTCACGATCCCAAGGCCGCCGTCAAGGATGCCGACGTGGTCTACACCGACGTGTGGGCCTCCATGGGCCAAAAGGATCAGGCCGAGGAGCGCAAGGCCCGCTTCAAGGGATTTCAGGTCAACAGCGAGCTGATGGCCGCCACCGGCAAAAAGAGTCTTTTCATGCACTGCCTGCCGGCCGAGCGGGGCGTGGAGACCACCGACGCGGTACTCGAGTCCGAGGCGTCGATCGTCTTTGACGAGGCGGAGAACCGCATGCACGCCCAGAATGCGATCCTGCTCAAAATCTGCGGGAAAGCGTGATGGGCAGAATTCAGAATACACCTTCTGACTTCTGACTTCTGACTTCTGAATTCTGACTTCTGAATTCTGAATTCCTCTGCAATATGGGTCGGTAAAACCCGACAACTTTATGGTACCTTAAGGGAATGACCAAGGGAAAAACCGAGCAAAAGCCCGTCCTGCTGGTGGCTCTGGGCGGCAACGCCCTTATCCGCAAGGGAGAAACCGGCACCGTGGACGAGCAGTTCGCCAACCTCAAAATCCCCATGGCGCAGATTGCCCGTCTATCGCGGGATTACCGCATCATCATCACCCACGGCAACGGTCCCCAGGTGGGCAACCTGTTGCTCCAGCAGGAGTGCTGTGATGCGGTGCCCCGGCTGCCCCTGGAAATTCTCGTGGCCCAAACCCAGGGGCAGATCGGCTACATGATCGAATCGACCCTGGACGAGGCCCTGATGGCCTTGGGCATCAACGACCAGCCGCTGGTCAGTCTGATCAGTTATGTGGTGGTCGACAAAAACGACAAGGCGTTCCTGCATCCGGACAAACCCGTGGGGCCGGCCTTTTCCCGTGAAAAGGCCGCCAGCCTGCCCTACCCCACGGTCCGGACCCCCAAGGGCCACCGCCGGGTGGTGGTGTCGCCCAAGCCGGTGACCATCGTCGAGAAACGGGAAATCCGCACCCTGATCGATAGCGGGTTTATCGTCATCTGCTGCGGTGGTGGCGGCATTCCCGTGGTGCGGGCCGGCCGGACCTTCGATGGCGTGGACGCCGTTATCGACAAGGACCTGGCCAGCGCCCGCCTGGCCGTCGAGGTGGGCGTGGATCTGATGGTCATCGCCACGGATGTGGCGGGCGTGGCCCTGGACTACGGCAAACCCGGCCAGCGCTACCTGAAACGGGTGGACCGTGAAACCGCCGCCCGGTACATTAACGAGGGACACTTTTCCGCCGGTGCCATGCTGCCCAAGGTGGAAGCGGCCATGCAGTTCATCCATGGCGGCGGCAAACGGGCACTGATCACCAGTCTGGAACGTATTACCGAGGCGGTGGCCGGCAAGGCCGGCACCGAATTTAGAAAAACATGTTGAACGCCCTGGCCGGATCCGCCCGTTCAACCCCCAACGGATCAAACCAACCGAACCCATCCAACCCATTAACCGCCCAGGAGGATACCCGATGGCCGCCTTCCCGTTAAACCACGTCATCGAATCCCAGCAGTTCGACCGCGACCTGCTGGAAACCGTTTTTCGCACCGCCGACCAGATGAAGGCTGATCTGTCCGGTGAACGCCGTTTTGCCAAAGCCCTGGAAGGCCGCATCATGGCCTCCCTCTTCTACGAACCCTCCACCCGGACGCGCTTCTCCTTCGAGAGCGCCATGCTGCGCCTGGGCGGGGCGGTGATCACCACCGAGAATGCCCGCGAGTTCTCCAGCGCTGCCAAGGGGGAGAGCCTGGCCGATTCCACGCGCATCATGAACGGATACGCCGACGTAATCGTCATGCGTCACAACGAGGCCGGCAGCGCGGCACGGGCATCCGAGATCTCCCGCATCCCGGTGATCAATGCCGGAGACGGGGCGGGCCAGCACCCGACCCAGGCCCTTCTGGACATGTACACCATCGTCGACGCCTTTGACGGCATCCGGGGGCTGAAGATCGCCATGGTGGGCGACCTGCGCTACGGCCGCACGGTCCGCTCCCTGGCATACCTGCTGACCAAATACGAGGGGGTCGAAATCGCTTTCGTCTCGCCGCCGGTCTGCAAGATGGAGGGGGATATCAAGGCCTACCTGGACAGGAACCAGGTTCCCTGGCACGAAGAGACCAACCTGGATCAGGTGGTCGCAAAGGTGGACTGCGTCTACATGACCCGCATCCAGAAGGAACGCTTCCACGACCCCGAGGACTACCAGGCGGCTGCCGGCCAGTACATCCTCACCCCCGAGCGGGTCCGGGCCATGAAGCCCAGTGCCATCATCATGCATCCGCTGCCCCGGGTAGACGAGATTCCCAAGGATGTAGACGACGATCCCCGGGCACGCTATTTCGAGCAGGCCCAGAACGGCCTCTATATCCGCATGGCCTTGCTCTACCTTCTGCTGTCGAAATAGGATCATCCATCAAATAACCCGTTTGCCGATCCCGGACGGATAAAAAACAGCCGTCAAAGCGCCCCGGTGGCATCCCAATGTTCAAACCGGACCGATGTCACGGGGGTGGGGTCACCGTCACCGTTGGCCGGGCAATGGTGATATGGAAAGTATCCCACCACATATGGTGGCAATTATCAATCCATTCCCCCCTCAATTGTGCTTTTCACTTTACAACCCCATATTCGAATGGTATTTATTGGCCAATCTGCACCCCATATATGGGGGTATGGTCGCCACTTTCCCGGCATTTTATTCTCTATTCGGTCTCCGTCCAAAAGCAGGCAGCAATGAAACTAAAAAAACTGGATATCGTCGGTTTCAAGTCCTTTTGCGAAAAAGCCAGTATCAACTTTCCGCCGGGCATTTGTGCGGTGGTCGGCCCCAATGGTTGCGGCAAAAGCAATGTGGTCGACGCCCTGCGCTGGGTGATGGGCGAACAGAGCATCAAGCAGCTGCGCGGCAAGGACAAGGAAGACATCATCTTTTCCGGCGCCAACGGCCGGCCGCCGCTGAACCTGGCCGAGGTCTCCCTGACCCTGGTCAACGACAACGGCAGCATGCCCGAAGAGTTCCGGGATTTCAGCGAAGTGATGGTGACCCGCCGGCTCTACCGCAGCGGCGAAACCGCCTACCTGATCAACAAACAGCCCTGCCGGCTCAAGGACATTCACAATATCTTCATGGGCAGCGGGGCGGGCTCGCGCACCTACTCGGTGATTCAGCAGGGCAACATCGGCGCCATCACCGACGCCGGTCCGAACGAACGCCGGGTCTTCATCGAGGAGGCGGCGGGGGTAACCCGCTACAAGATGCGCAAAACCGAAGCCCTGCGCAAGGTGGATGCCACCAATCAGAACCTGCTGCGGGTCAAGGATATCATCACCGAAATCGATCGTCAGATGGCCGGGCTCAAACGCCAGGCCCAGAAAGCCGAACGGTTCAAAGCCCTCAAGGCCGAGGCCCGACAGATCGACATCCTCCTGCTCTGCCACCACGACACCGATCTGCGCCGCCAGATGGAAGCCCTGGCCGGCATGCTCAAATCACTCAAAGACGAGGACATCGGCCAGAACACCCAGTTGAAACAGATCGATGCGGCCGTCGAGGCAATCAAGCTGCGCCGTTTCGAAAAGGACCGTGACATCGCCGCGCAAAAATCGCGCAAGTTCGAAATCCAGCGCAAAATCGACCGCATGGAGGCCGACCTGATCCATCTCAAGACCGACCGGGAACGGCTGGTGGGTGAAGTGGCCGAACTGGAGGCGGCCCGCGCCGACCTTGCGGCCAAAAACGACGACATCGTCAGCGAAATCGACCAGGTTCAGCAGCAGCACGGCCGCCTGCAAACCCAGATCGATGATCTGAAGGCCGCTATTGCCCGTGAAAATACCGACTCGGCAGCCCTGCGCGATCAGATCAGCAGCCTGAACCAGGCCATGGAAACGGCCAAGAGCGATTTGATGAAAATGGTCGCCGAAGAGGCCCGGGTGAAAAACAGCCACCAGAACGCGTCCAACAACCGCGAATCCCTCAAACGGCGCCTGCGGCGGATTGACGAGGAGACCGCCCTGGCGGAAAAAACCGTCCGCGAGGCCACCACCCGCCGCGAGACCGCCGATGCCGAACTGGCCCAGATCAAAAACGATATCCGCGATCTGGACGAACGGATCGCCGAGCGGAAACAGGAACTGGACCGCGCCATCAGCGGTCTCTCCGCCCAGGTCAAGGCCACCCAGACCCTGGAGATGGAACGTAACAAGGCCCACAGCAGTCTGGCGGCCCTCAAAAAAATGGAAGCCAACCTGGACTGGTACAAGGACGGGGTTAAAACGGTGCTCAAGGCCGCCCGGGAACCCGATCCCCAGACCGGCGGCGCCCCCTTAAACGGCATCGTCGGCCTGCTGGCCGATGTGATCGAGCCGGCGACCGGATGGGAGACCGCCGTGGAGGCGGCCCTGGGCGAATCCCTGCAGTACATCCTGGTTCAGGATCAGACCGTCGGTGCGGCCGCCATCGACCACCTGCAGCAGGCCCGGGCCGGTCGTTGCGGATTTATTCCTGTGGGGGCCATCCGAGCCATTGACGATCGTCCGGAAAAACTGCCGGATCCTGAGCAGCGCCTTTTGAACCACGTTCAGGTCAAGGAGGGCTATGCGCCGGTTGCCGGCGCCCTGCTCGGTCATGTGGCCGTCTCCGACACCCTGGCCAACGCCCGTGAAATATACAACCGCAACGGTCGCGTGCAGACCGTGGTCACCCGCGACGGCGACCTGCTCTCCCATCAGGGGGTGATGATCGGCGGCAGCCCGGAAAAACTGTCTGGCATCCTGGCCAAGAAACAGGAGCTCCGCAGCCTGGCACAAACCTGCGCCCAATTGGACAGCCAGGCCGAGGCGGCCCACCGGTCCCAGACGGAAATGGAAGCGCACGTCCGCGACCTTGAAAAAACCCTTCAGGAGACCATCAGCGAAAAAAGCCACGCCGCCCAGGATGCCATGGAGGCCGAAAAAGCCCTCTACCGCACCGACGAGGACTTGAAAAATGCCAGCCGTCATCTGGATATCGTCCGCCTGGAGCAGGAGCAGCTCATGGGTGAGGAGATGGATCTGGATGAAGAGATCGAGCGCACCAACACCCTGCTGGCGACCCTCGCCCGCGACGTCAGTGAGGCTCAGGAAAATGTGGCCCGCAGTTCGGCACGCATCGATGAAACCGCCCGAAAGATGGAAGACTTCAACCAGCGGATCGTCGACCTGAAGCTAAAGCGCACCTCGGCTGGCGCCAACCTGGACAATTGTGCCAGCACCCTGCGGCGACTGAAGGATTTCCAGGCTGACGGCATCCGCCGGCTGGAACAGCTGACGGGCGACATCGCCGCCAAAAGGGCCAAGCTGGATGGGTCCGGCAAACGCGATGAAATTCTCAAGCGCGATCTGGACGCCCACTACAATGCCCTGAAGGAACTGGAAAGCCGACTCAGCGAGGATGAAAAGACCTTTAGCGACATCGACGCCCGCCTGAAGGAAAGCGACGCCCGGATCTCCGAAATCCAGACCCAGCGCGAGAAACTGCACCAGAAAATCCGGACCCTGGAGATGGACCTGGCTGAAAAGCGCATCAAGCGCGAGAACCTGGAGAACCGCTGCCAGGAGTACTACCATTGCGCCATCGCCGACCTGGCACCGCCCCAAGCTGAGGAATCCGCGGAAGCGACCGAACCCGATGCCGGCGAAATGGAAAAACAACTTTCCGCCATCCGTCAGAAACTCAGCACCATCGGAGATGTCAACCTGGAGGCGATCCGCGAGTACGAGGAGCAGAAGGAGCGTTTCGATTTTCTGAGCGAGCAGCGCGACGATCTGGTCAAGGCCATTGACGGCCTGCACCGGGTGATCCGCAAGATCAACCGCATCACCCAGGAGCGCTTCATGGACACCTTCAACAAAATCAACGAGAAATTGCAGGAGGTGTTCCCGCGGCTATTCCAGGGCGGCAGCGCCCGCCTGGTGCTTACCGAGCCCGACAATCCCCTGGAGACCGGGGTGGAGTTCATGGTCTCCCCGCCCGGAAAAAAGCTGACCCGCATGAGCCTTTTGTCCGGTGGCGAGAAGGCCCTGTCGGCGATCAGCTTCATCTTCTCCATTTTTCTGCTCAAGCCGGCATCGTTCTGTCTCATGGACGAGATCGACGCCCCCCTGGATGACGCCAATGTCATGCGCTTCAACAACCTGATGAAGGTGATCGGTGAGAAGTCCCAGATCATCATGATCACCCACAACAAAAGCAGCATGGAATTCGCCGACACCCTGTTCGGCATCACCATGGAACAGAAAGGCCTCTCTAAGGTGGTCTCGGTCAACCTGGATCATGACACGGCCAAGGAACTGACCGCCGCATAACCCCAACATAACGAGGGTGAAAAAAAATCATGGCCAAAGCTTGCAAAAGCGGTCGGTCAAGGCATATTTAGGGTCGTAAAACCTGGCTCAACACAAAACAGAATCCGGATTCATAAAAAATCCATCACGATGGTAAGGATATCCATGGCACTCAATTGGTTCAAAAAGAAAAAAGACAAAACCGACGATAGTGAAGCTCCGGCCGCCCCCGAAACACCGTCGGCCACCGCCTCCACCGGATCGGAAGCCGGTAATTCGCCAGCGGCCGATTCCGAATCGCCCCAGCCCGCCCCTCCGGCCGGCGAGGCCGACAACGACACCGTCGATCAAGCGGTACCGGTCGATGATGCCGCATCCATCCCCGATCAGGCGGCCCCGGACAGTGGGAAATCAGGCACGGGCCTGTTCGCCCGCCTGAAGTCGGGCCTTTCCAAAACCCGCCAGATTCTTACCACCGACATCGACGAGCTGTTTCTGGGCAAGAAACTGGTCGATGACGAGATGCTCGAAGATCTGGAGGAGCGATTGATCACCTCGGACATGGGGGTCCAGACCACCCTGGCGATCATGGAGAAGATCTCTGCCAGGCGTTCCCGCATTGCCGGTGCCGCCGCATTGAAAACGGCCCTCAAAGAAGAGATCCTGGCCTATTTCGAGGCCCTGCCCGAACCGGTTCCCGAAGCGGCCGCCCGACCGCATGTGGTCATGGTGGTCGGCGTCAACGGCGTGGGCAAAACCACCACCATCGGCAAGCTGGCCGCCCACGAGGCCCGCAAGGGCAAAAAGGTGCTGATCGCCGCTGCCGACACCTTCCGCGCGGCCGCCATCGAGCAGATCGCCATCTGGGCCGAGCGGGCCGGCGCGGACATCGTCCGCCACAAGGACAACGCGGATCCGGCCGCCGTTGCCTATGACGGCATCGACGCGGCCATCTCGCGGGGTACGGATATCGTTTTCGTGGACACGGCCGGCCGCCTGCACACCAAGGTCAACCTCATGGAGGAGATCAAAAAGATCCAGCGCACCGTGGCCAAACGGCTTCCCGGGGGCCCCCACGAAGTTCTGCTGGTGCTCGACGCCACCACGGGCCAGAACGCTCTGTCGCAGGCCAAGATGTTCAACGAGGCCCTGGGCGTCACCGGACTGGCCCTGACCAAACTGGATGGCACGGCCAGGGGCGGCATCGTGGTCAGCATCTGCAGCAGCCTGAACATCCCCCTGAAGTACATCGGGGTGGGCGAAAGCGTCGACGACCTTCAGGAATTTGATGCGCAGCAGTTTGTCGAAGCATTGTTTTAAGGTGTTAACCTGTTAAGGGGGCAGTTGTTTACAGGTTAACACTCCATCGGACGACAATGTGGCAGTTCAGCCTTGCCATTGGGTTCCGGTTCCCAACGCCAAAGGGCGGTAAATAGCAGCTTCTGGCACCAATTCCCCTATCTTTCTGCCCCGGGTAATTCGTTGCAATCGGAATAATGTTTCAAGAGACTTGCTGAACCTCTTCTTTGGAAAATTGTTGCTCAGGATGGTGAAGATATTCTCGTTCCGATTTCCGGCCTGGTCCCAGTCGTACAATTCGCTCAATACGCTATTGGCGATAAAGCGCAGGTCTGGGTTGCCAATTCCTAACCCGATGGCATAGTGTTCGGAAGTGTAATAGTCCTCCGATACAACAATATCGGTTGTGTGGCTGTCCTGCATGTCCTTTTGCCGCAAAGCCAGTAGAATTTCCCTGTCTGCCACATACGCTATGATTTCGTCTTTTTTAAGCGCTTCCAATCCCTGATAATGGTTTTTGAAGGACTGCAGCTTCAGTTTTTCATGCACGGGCAAACCGAAATTATTATTTTTCTTTCGAAGATCCTGCAGGATGTGATTCGCCTCTGCTTCGGTCGTCGTTTCTCCCAGCACACCAACCTTCAGGGGGTTGGCTTTTTCATCATTTTCCGGGTCCTTTTTTTCACGATACATGACCGATGCACCACTTAAAAAAGTAAACAAACTGAAATCGGCAACCCGCATACGCTCGAGCGTTACTGTCGATGCTCCGCAGAGCATATTGATTTCACCATTTTTCAAGGCATCGAAACGATCTGCCGCCTCGACTTTTTTGTAATCAAAACTGCTGTACAATCCGGCTTGAACAGCACGCTTGGCGATACGATTGCACAAATCAACCGTATAGCCACTGGCTTGAGTGGGATCCCCATCCCCATTTTCATCATCAAAGGAAGAAAAAGGAGGTGCGTCGGCCCTGACACCAAGGATGAGCACCGTGTTTGTATCCTGGCAATCACCATCCATGATTGAAGCAAACAGGAAAACAAGACTGAACAGGAGCATGAAACCACCTTTCAGCTCCAACACGGCGAAGAAAGTGTGATGGTTCTTTTTATCTGCAATTCCGAACGTTGGCCATCGAATGGTTTCCGTTTTGTGACCGTGTTTGCGGTCGACAGATCGGCAAATGCAGTTTTTCATTGTTATCATCCCCATGTTTAAGCGGCATTTCCAAGGAATTGGACGTAGATATGGTTGGCGTCATTATTGGCGTTTCTGACCACCCTGGCGCAACGCTCTTCTTTACCGATCTTGACCGTTCCCTCGGTTTCAGGCATCAAAGGCGTTTTCGTTTTAAGCTCAGCGCCAAACGATGAAATATTCAAAACTCGGGCAAATATTTCATCCCCTTCATCCGAGCACCATTTGGCACGCCTGAAAATTGGCCGTTGCCGTTCCTCTGTACGCTGGTCCAGACCACCTGCTTTACCCGCCGCTTTTTCCATACCCTCCACCCATTTTTGCAGGATTTTGCCCAAAGCGATCCCCAAAATGGCTGCGGTTATGGTTACAAAGCAGCCGAAGCCCCATGTGTTACGTAAATCCTGCGAATACAGAAGGAAAAATACAACGAGGGAAACAAGCCCGGTCATCCCCCCTTGCCCCCATAATAGCCATTTTAATTGGCCTTTCGAACGGTTGGCTCTCTGGGTGTAGAGGGCGGCGAAAAAGGCTGTGACTGTTGGGACGAAAGCCCACCACCAACACCTGAAGAGGTCAGGGAACTCACCCCCCAAAGCCTTTAATGCTCCCAACAGGAATACGCTGAACGAAAATCCAACGCCAGCGGAACATAGTGCCTCGGCCACCTGGGCTGCCGACGATAGAGACCTTTCTTTTATTTCCCCCAGTTGAAGTCGCTCCCTTCCGCGTTCAAGCGACCGCTGGCAGAAATATCCTCCTACCGTGGCCAACAAATGCAACAGACAAGACGCAACTGCCCAGAATAACACCCCGTTAATGTCATTTGGAATGAGATGATTCGGGTTTCCATTTCCAAGCCACGTTTGTACATAATGGTATGCAAGCGAACAAACAAAGACAACAAACAAAGCCCCTACCGCCAACCAGGTAATAACTACCGAATCCAGCTGCGTCCGGATCCGATTGGATTGTTTCAAACCAAAAGCATCGAGAAGATTTCGACACTGCTGTCTTGAACGACCAACAGCAAGAACGCTGCAGACGATGAGCTGAATGATCTCCTCTGATGTTTTCTTAACAACGGATATGAGATTTTTTTCCTGTTTCTGGAAATATATTCTTTCAAACTTTGTCGCTGACTCGAGTTTTTGGGCCAGCAATTTTTCCGCATCTTTCAGCGTTTCGGGTTGCATCGGTTTCCGGGAAGCCCTTATGGCTGAAGCTGAGAGGATCTCGGCCTGGTCAAGTCGTTCGTCGTTTGCCATTTTATGGATATCGGTGATGCGTTGTGTGGCGAGCATGTGCATCTTCATCATCTTTGCTTTAAGTTCTTTGAACTCGCCATTATATCTCTCTGCCAATTTGGAGAAAACCGGTTCACGGTTGTATTTCAGCAGCAAATAATAAAGGTATCGAGCCCGGGCCATCAGAAACCAAAGGTCATCCCCGGTATCGTAAAAGTCATTTTTTTGGTTTAGACGCCAATGCTGCTCTTTCAGTAGCTCATCAATGATCCTTTCTTGGGGAACGAAACTGTCCATTTCCTTCTCGAAAGTCTCGATCAATGTTCTCGCTTCAGTGGGGATTGCGGCACGTTCCTGCAGCCGCAGCCTGAATCGCCGTTCAAACTCGGAAAATGGACGCATACCGGCCCAAAGCACGGTGGTCATCATTACGGCATAAGGAGCGAGTTTGGCCGTACCGACAGGATCGTAGACTCTCATTTCTCCGGAAAACGGCAAAAGGCCAAACAGCTTATGTGCATCCGACAATCCGGGAATAGGCGTTTGAAGTGCGTTTGAAGCAGTGACAAACGAACCAAGCACACTGGATATCAGATCAGGGAAAAAAATAATCCCCGCGTAAACACCAACCATCAGCAAACCGTAAGAGGTATTCCAGCCAAGAAACCTCAGCCAGGTAGTAAAATGGCGGGCAGGCCTGGGGCGAAAACCCTTGGGGGCCATGCCTGGGCCGGCCCACTCGTTAAACTTGAACCAGTAAAATAAGAAAACAATGACCAAACCCAATATCGAAGTAAAATTGAACACTCCGGTAGTAGCGCTTTCACCCGGCAACTGATTGCCCACCACGACTATGTCATCCAGGAAATCTGGGTATTCAGCCAATTTGATGAGAAGGAAGGATGATAGTAATCCGAGTATTGATAGAATACGCATCATTGATCCTTTTGCTTGGTCGTTCAAATGGTTTTGGTTGCGACCTGACGGATCGGTAACTAAAAACGTTGTAATTCCCTGCCGCATTCGCTTCTGTGACAACAAAACGGGAGGTATTCGCCGTAACAAGGAGAGGGATAAAATTTGTTTGCGCGTAGTCGGTTAAATGACTTTGAATTAATCTTATTCTTAATTGGTGGGAACAAAATAGCTGTGATTCAGATCACACCTTTCGAAATGTTTATCAATAACGCCGTTACGACAAAACCAATGCTGTGACCCAGGACCGCCGCAGTCAGGCACCGACCATCTGGCGCCCCCGTTTGCGATAGTAGTGCAGGCCGACCAGCCCTGCCTTTTTGATCCGGTTGGTGGATTCAAAGGCCTGGATGGTTTTCAAATCTTCCCCGTCAATCCCGGGAACGGCCAGAACCGGGCTGATGTACTGGGCGTGACGCTGGATCAGCCCGGAACCATGCAGATCGGTACGGGTTAGAATGCCGATCAGGCTGAACTGGCTCCCGGATCCCGCCAGCACCTCCATAACCGCCCGGTCGCACCTGAGGTTATTTAAAAACAGATCCAGCGGATTCCGCGTCCAGCGGGTGCTGAACACCCATCGGCTGACCTTCTTTGAATAGCCGTGAAGCTGCCATTGGATGGCGCGCCGGTTGTTGATCACCGCCACAGCGGAAAAATCAAAAGCGTACCCGTTGTCGATGGTGGTGTGGCGATTGTAACTGAGGTATTGCAGATTCTGGGTTTTGGCGGGCATGCCGCCGATGACGAGGATGTCTTTCAATAACGCGGTATTGGGCTTTACCACCCGATCCACGCAGTGGATAAGCCCATCGATAAAGTCGCTTTTCATCCTTCCCCCCCGGTTCCGGTCCGACTGTTTCCGATGCAATCCGACATCTGTAGACTATTATCTACTTGACATGTCGTTCGGCATCCGTCAAGCCATATTCATAAGGGAAAAACCATCAGCGGCCGTGATCCGGTAAGGGCGCGCCAAATACTTCCCGGATTCTTTCAGAATTCCAGGACCAGTCCCACGGGGCAGTGGTCCGATCCGAAAATGGCGTTGTCGATGAATGCGTCCTTTACCCAACCGCTTTTGATCATGTCCTCGGAAACAAAAAAGTAGTCAATCCGCCACCCCGCGTTGTTCTTGCGTGCGTTGAAGCGATAGGTCCACCACGAATATTTGACCGTATCGGGGTAGAGATACCGGAAGGTGTCTACATAGCCCATCCCGACGATGCGATCCAGCCACTGGCGCTCTATGGGCAGAAACCCGGAACGGGTCGAATTGGGGCCGGGATTCTTCAGGTCGATCTCGTTGTGGGCCGTGTTGAAATCCCCGGTGATGATCAAGCTCCGGCCCTGCCGGCGCAATCCTTCGGTGTAGTCGAAGAATGCTTCGTAAAAATCGAGTTTGTACTGCAATCGGTCGTCATTCATCTGGCCATTGGGAAAATAGACGTTGAAGAAGGTAAAGGCATCGAATTCCATTTCGACGATGCGCCCTTCATCGTCAAAACGGGGCATTCCCAGTCCGTGGTTCACTGACTTCGGGGTCAGCCGCGTATAAGCCGCCACACCGCTGTAGCCCTTTTTCACCGTGGAGAAGGAGAAGGCCGCATCGTAGCCGTCGATCGCTTTCATGGCCGGGGTCAGTTGGTCTTCCTGAAGTTTGGTCTCCTGGAGCCCGATGATGTCCGCATCCAGGCTGCGGATCGATTCGAGGAAGTCCTTCTTCATGACGGCCCGATAGCCGTTGACGTTCCAGGAAACGAGTTTGAGGGTCTGCTTGGGCATGGTGTTCAGTCCTCCTTGTCTTTGGATGCTTCAACGGTGGCGGTCCACACCGGTTTGGGGACACATGTCAGTCACCGGGCAGCGGCTGCAAAAAGGCGATACCGGCCGGCAGAGCATCTGCCCGAAGGCCACCAGCAATTCATTGTAGCGGACCCAGTGGCGCTTGGGCAGCTTTTTGCGCAGGGCCATTTCGGTCTGATCCGGCGTTTTGGTGTTCACGTAGCCGATGCGGTTGCTGATGCGGTGGACGTGGGTATCCACGCAGATGGCCGGGATCTTGAACCCTTCCACCAGCACCAGGTTGGCGGTCTTGCGGCCCACGCCGGGAAGGGCGGTGAGCGCTTCCAGCGTATCGGGCACCTGGCCGTCATACCGGTCCAGCAGGATGCGGCTGATCTCCAGAAGCCGTTTGGCCTTGGTGGGGTAGAACCCCACGGGATAGATCCGTTTTTCGATGGCCTCGGGTGTCAGCCGGATCATCGCCTCGGGTGTCCGGGCCACCTTGAAAAGGCGCTCCGCGGCCGGGCCGGTCACCTCGTCCTTGGTCCGCAGGGATAGCAGGGTGGAGACCAGCACCTCGAAGGGGCTCGCGCCGCGGTTGGCAATAAAGGTAATAATGGGGGCATCCCACTGGCGGTAGTGGGTTTCGATGGCAGCGACAAAATCATCGATATTAAACGTGCGCTTTCTGGGCATAACCGCTTCTTTCTCTGTCTGCATCAGATGTCGGCAGGATTTCCGGTAAGGGAACCGCTCTGCATGCATACACGGATCGGCCGCCCAGGTAAAGTCAAAGTGCTCCGGTTCATAAACTTGTGCACCGGTCACCTTTGCTGTACGATGTGTCGTCGTATTTTCGAACAATATCCCACGTCCACCGCCGATGGGGTAGCCATCAAAAAGAGAGGAAACGTATAAATGCTGAGCTTACGAAGTAGACTGTGCCGCTTAACAACAAAATATATAGTTGCCCCCAAGCTGAACAATATAAGTTCCATCGATGACGCCAGAAAAGACATGGAAAAAATGGCGCGGTTTTCAAAACTCCCGCCCCATACCCAGGTTGAAAAAGTTCAGTTAAACGGGATTCCCGCTGAATGGGTTTATGCAAACACGGCTCGTGAAGACAGGGCTATCCTATTTCTGCATGGGGGTGGCTATAATCTGTGTTCTCCCAACACCCATCGCGAAATAGGCGCCCACATTTCCAAAGCAAGTGGTGCAAAATTGCTGCTGATCGATTATCGACTGGCCCCGGAATATCCCTTCCCAGCGGCTCTGGAAGACGCGCTTTCTGCATACCGTTGGCTGATCAATCAGGGACTGCCAGGGAAAAGCATTGCCATTGCGGGAGATTCCGCAGGAGGAGGATTAGCATTATCCACCGCCATCTCAATACGCGATGCAGGCGATCCTCTGCCTTCATCAATCGCGTGTATCTCCCCGTGGACCGATTTGGTTTTTACCGGCAATTCAATCAAAACAAACTCGGAAATAGATCCTTTGGTAGATGCTCCAGCAGGAAAAGTTATGGCGGAAAACTATATCGGGGACAATGATCCCCATAATCCGGGGATATCACCCCTGTATGCCGATTTAAAAGGTCTCCCGCCATTACTGATTCATGTTGGCACGGACGAACTGCTATTGGATGATTCAAAACGCGTTGCAAAAAAGGCCGAAGACGCAGGAGTTAATGTAACCTTAAAGATTTATGATAAATTATGGCACGTCTTTCATTTGAACTTGAAAGCCATGCCTGAGGCAAGGGCAGCCGTGGCTGAGTTTGCCGCTTTTATTAAAAAGCATTTTGAATAGAATCGGTGGGATTGCTTGGCAAGTCTTGGACCCAGCCAGATGAAGGCGAAGGGTGCCGCGGCAGACAACAGTAGGCCTGCTGAACAGCTTTTTACAAAAAGTGGCCCATAATTTGGGTTGAATGAGTCCGAAACAAAGAAAACTGTGTATTATTTCGATCAGTTGATGTATTATATCCATAAATTGTATTGTAATACCGTGATGTTGTATCGGAATAACAAGACCTGTTTAAAAATATCCTATTATTCCAAATTAAAAGTTCAGCAAATGTTCAGCAATTAAACCCAAGTGTGTTGGTTATCCGAATCAACTCTAAATGTAAGGGGGCGAAATATGGCATTAATGGACTATACCATTGAAGACAATGTGGCGGTATTAAGCATGAACAGCGGGGAAAATCAGTTTGGTTTCCCCTTTATTGATGCCTTCCTTGAGGTGCTTGATAAAATCGAAAGAGACACCGATGCCAATGTACTGGTAACGAAATCTTCCCATGATAAAATATGGTCCGCTGGTATCGATCCGGACTTAGAAAATGAAGAAAAAACAAAATTGACCAAGAAATTCCGCGTCCAAATGTATTCATTATACAGACGCATTTTAACATATCCCATGATCACCGTTGCAGCTATCACCGGACATGCCTTTGCCGCGGGAGCGTATCTTGCCTTTTCCCATGATTTTCGTTTTATGCGAAAAGACAAGGGGTGGCTCTGCCTGCCGGAAGTCGATCTTGGCATAAATATCGGGCGCGTTCTCACCTCTATTGCACGACGTGCTGTTCCGGATTATAAATTCGAAGAGATGCTGTATACCGGCAAAAGATTAACAGCCGAGGAATGTGCGGAACACCATATTGTTTATAAGGCTTGCCATATGGATGACCTCATGAACGAAGTGCTTTCCTTTGCCAAGGCTCAAAACAAAGACAGGCGCATTATCCGCCTAATGAAACAAGAAACAAATCAACAGCTTCTGAAAATCATTGATGATACCATATTGTTCTTGGCTGATTTTTAACAGTCTACAATTTAATAGCCGATCACTCAGAGCCTGTTTGAGAAGTCTGGATCAGGCCCGATAACAAGGCGGAACGTGGCTCGAAAGCGGAGCATATACGTAATATGTGAGCATTTTGAGACACTTTCCAACGCCGTTAGCGGGCCTTAGACGGATTTATCAAACAGGCTCTCAGATAGGGAATGCTCACCCGGCCCCGGCTGTTCAACGCCCTAGTGGCTATGGGTGAGAAGCTCCAGGGGATTTTCTCCCGCCCGGCGGACGAACTGCTGGGATCGTCCTGCTTCAAGATCATGTCGCCCCTGATCGGGGACCGCCATTTTCTGCCCCTGGCCGAGAAGCCGTTTCGTAAGAGGGTGCCCCGCCTGCATGATGCAATTGACCGACATGCTCTCGCAGCATGGGGCTCGCATCAATGTTCGCCATCCGTATGTGACCTGGATTACCGGGCCGGCCCCATTTCTGGAAAGCAAATTGGCGGATGTGGCGGCGACGAACGCGGACCTTTTGGTCACCGAGTGCCCGGGGTGCGTCATGCAATTGCGCGGCGGTGCTGAGAAAAAGGGGATGAAACTTTCGGTCAAACACATTGCCGAAGCGATGGTACAGGCTTTGGAGAAAACCTGAGCCGATAAAATGCGATTGCCTGCAACCACTCGATGCCGTCAGCTGAAAAAGTAGCGGAAGTCCGGATAAAAAATCGCCACGAGAAACAAAATCGTGCTGATGAGAATCGTCAGCACGCCGAAAAGTTTGATGCCTTCCGCCGACCAGCGGGATGCAAAGATATTGATCAGGAAGCCCGACGCGAAGGTCCCTTCCAGCCATTCGGCGCCTCCCCAGCGGACCACCCACAGCCAGAAGAGCAGATTGAGCAGGTAGCAGGCAACGAGTTCGGTCAGGGACATTTACTTCCTCTTTTCTGCCTATGGAATGAGGCAGTCCAAAAAACATTATCTCAACGTCTATGGAATCGATTGAACGTGGTGTCCCGCTTCAGCAAGCGCGTTGATGGCGCGCTTTAAATTGGAATCCTTGACAAGCACATAGTCCGTGTCAAAGGTCGACAGGGCAAATATGGGAATCCCGGCATCGGATAACGGTTGCGCAATTTTCACGAGAATTCCCGTCAGTGCAAAATCGAGCGGGCCATCGATCGCCAGAGCACGCCATCCACGCTCGGCCCGGACATCTTCGGGAACGTCTGCCGCCTGACAAACGATCGAGGTTTCTTCCGTCGTCCACACGATGGCGTGCAGGGTTCCGGACAATGCCCAGGCAGGGACAGCGCGTTTTGCCGGCAGTCGGCAAACCGCCAGGTGGTCGGGAAGCAACTTGAGGTTCAAAGTCATCGGCGCCTCAATGATCACGGGGTTTGTCCCATCCAGCGACCGAAAAATGGACACTTGATCAGGTAAATGGATCGTCGCTGCCAACATATGCCAGTATGGTACGGGCGTGTCAAGATCGCCGACGGACCGGTCACCATCAGACAAGCTGGGGATGCCTGCCTTGAAAATCTTTACCTAATCTTTATCTTACCTTTACCCATCCCTTAAACGGGAGTCTTATTGTTTGTCCATGAGAGCCAATCAACGGACAGACGTAATGGAGGTGTGTAATGAAAAGAACAATCATCGCCGTCCTGGCACTGGCTGCCGTGTTTATCGCGCGAAATGGCGAAATGGCGAAATGGGGTAATGGCGAAATGGGGTCGCACCAATCTATCATACTGTAATTCATAGATTTAGGTTCCAAAACCAAGTGTTATTTGCATCAATATCGCACTTTTCGGCATCAAAATGAGCATTATAGGGATCGACTATTTCTTTCAACTCGAAGCCATCCTTGGTAGGACGAACACGTCGGCCAACTGAAAGAGCTTGCATTTTCCTTTTTACATCAGCCAAAAAGACTTTTTCACCAACTGCAATGGACTGCGTCCACTTACTGTCATGTCAACGATCTTCCCCAAAAACCCCCTACGCTTTTTCCGCTGGTTGAATTCTTGCCCAACTCGACCGGCAATGAGCTGCATCGACTTGGGTATAATCCCCTGGGATTTATCGTCATAAACCAGCAAATGGATTGGATGTCACTACATAATTCAGAATGACCAGACCGTATCGTTTTTTCGCCTCAAAAAGCCACTGCAACCAACATTATCAAAGAGCGATTCTGAATTTCAGATTATTTTGGACAGCAGTGATCTACGATTAAAACTATATCAGTACCTTCGAAACTATCTTCTTGATTTATTAAAAAGCCACTCACCACCATTTCTACTGAATCTGTTGTTACTGAATCCTGTACTATTTGCCTATCAAACTTAACCATGAGATCCAAAACGCCATTATTGTTATAGTCTCCTACCTCTGAGGGCCTTAGTTCAACCGGGATTGAGATATCTTCAATATTTAAAAATATGGTATTAGTATCGATATCATTCACATCATAACTGGCCGGTAACTCAATATAACAAGTAATATATCGACCTTTGCTTTTTAAATTAATAGTATCTGGGTGTACATCTATAATAGCAGAAATTACCGATAAAGGTTCGATGGCTCTAACAAAGTTTGAATCTAAAATGTGGTGATACTCTCTGTTTATACCGACAGCTACTTGGACTTTATTTCCGTCGCAAGTAGCTTCTCTCCATCCCGTGATGCTATCGTATATTAACCAAGTATAATTATCGCTATATCCTATACAAACGCTGCCTGGAGGCCTTTCTGAGCAATCTCCTGAGTACGATGGTTGTTCAAAATAGTTTGTCATGCAAGCTGCTTCATCAACATAGTAGGCAGCAATAGAGTTTGAATCTAAAATATGGTGATACTCTCTGTTTATACCGACAGCTACCTGGACTATATTTCCGTCGCAAGTAGCTTCTCTCCATCCCGTGATGCTATCGTATATTAACCAAGTATAATTATCGCTATATCCTATACAAACGCTACCTGGAGGCCTTTCTGTGCAATCTCCTGAGTACGATGGTTGTTCAAAATAGTTTGTCATGCAGTCCTGGGAAGCAAAAGATACCAGAGGCACAAAAAAGGAAAACAATATTCCAACCATTAAAACTGGATTGCGAAATCGCCGTCTATCTTTTTTCATTATTCCCCCCTATAATTAAATTTTAATGAGAAATTTATTTAATATGAGCCAATTTCAAAATGTTCAATCGGGGGAAAGATCAAGACGGAGGGAATGCGGCCAACCGCAGACATACATAAGGTATTTCAAGGATTGGCCACATTACCCCAACACAGAAATTGAGTCCGAGGAAACGTTTTGAAATCTGCTCGTTAGTGTTACCCACGTATACCAACAAAATAAAGCCAAATAGTAGAAATTAAATTTCAGGTTAGAATCAAATTAGAGCTATATCAGAAATCGTAATAGACGACTGATTTGCAGTCTAATAACCCAATTTAACCTGATTAGACGACTAATTTGTCAAATAAAAATTTAGCATTTCGTAAGACAATGAAACAAGGTGAACAAACGTTCACTATGGATCGTTTTTAAATATGGAACTTTTACGGTGGTGCTGATGGAACGATGGTGGTTTTGAATATCTTCAATTCTTTACTGTGTCAATAAGCTCGAGTTTTCGAAAAATAGTGCGGGACATTATTCTCAATATGTGCGATAATATTTCTGGAGGTGTATAACATGCTGAAATAGAAGGGATAATAAGGATGAAGATTCCGTGCGCTAAGCCGCTCGCATTCCTTGTCACCGGGCTGTCCTTTTTGAAACCAGGGCTAACCAACATTCAATTTGATAACATGATACTGGTCGCAACGGCCTTGGTATTGGGTTCTGGATTCAACCTGAGCCGCATTAGTCGAATGTGGTTGGAAGAAAAGGCGGTTAGCACGCTTTCTTATTTTTTATCCGATGCAAAATTTTACATCCCCGAGTTGCAATTGCTTTATGCCAAACGCATCCAGCAAATGTACACCCTTCAACCAGGTTATTTTCTGATCGACGACACAATGAAACACCATACCAAATTCTGCAAATGGATTCACGGTGTGTTTGTTTTATTCGATCATGCCTTTGGAACGAACATGAAGGCAACCTGCCTTGTTTTTGTGTATTACAGTGATGGAAACCTTATCAAATTTCCAATCAATTTCAGAATGTTTCACAAAGAAACGGGGACGATGCCTTGGCAAAGAGGGAAAGCCCATCCATACAAAACCAAGTATGCGCTTGCCGTCGAGATACTGGAGTGGGCATTGGAAGTCGGTTTCCCCCCTTCCATGGTGTTAGCGGATTCCTGGTTTTGCACAGGGCCGTTTATCAAAGAACTTAAACGCCTTGAGCTCAGTTATATTATCGAACTCAAACCCAATTACACGGTCAGGGTCCCATGCCAGCCCCCTAAGCTCACCCCCAAAGGGCGATTGTCAAAAAATCAATATTACACGCGGTCCCTGCCCGAGGTTTATAAATCCATTTCTTACGTTGAAAAATACGGCTTTACAGCAGACCCGGCAACTGGTAAAGCTCAAAAAGTTCTTTATCACACGAAGACTAAGACGCTTCGTTTAAATTCTATAACTGGCAAGCATTGTGTTGTTGAAAGTGTTGATCCCACCACTCAAACCACGAAATATTTACTTACCGATCAACTCACTTGGGAAGCCGGTAAAATTCTCATCACTTACAGCCATAGATGGGTAATTGAAGAGTTTTTCAGGAATGCGAAGCAGCTAACCGATATGGAGGGAGCCACTATCAGGAGTGAGCAAGGCGTATCAATAACGATATGCCTGGTGTCCTGGATTGACTCCCTCCTCCATTTTGAAAACTACAAGCAAAGCACTGCTGGAAAACTGTCAAAGGGATCATTAACGATCCCCTCAATTATACGTCAATCCCAATACGAAAATTTCAAGGCAGTATTTGAGAGACTGAAGGCGGACGAAGATTTTTATCGCAAGTGGTTAGAAGTGGAAGAGAAAAATATCTTCAGGTTCCGCAAACCGAGAAAAGAAGTGGAGTTGCTCGAACGGAACCAGAATCTCAATCCCCAAGAGGCTGCATAGCAATGAAAGTGCCATAATCACAATTTGTCAAAGAACTATTTTTCGAAAACTCGAGAATAAGGTCTTTCAGAATTAAAGATTTTTAGCGAGACCGTTAGGTGGGATATGGCTCACAGAACCGTTATATCTGGATGCCGGATCAAGTCCGGCATGACGAGTCAGGTACTTTTTGGGAAACGTTTCCGATGCGGGACCGTTTTCTGAGATTACAGATCCCACCGCAGACTGGGGGTAGATTGCTTTTTACGAATTCAATGTGAAACGGCGGGTTCGAATACTATACGGTAGCGGATTTATTTAATCTTTCAGCGAGCCAAATTTTAATAATCGTTTGCCGTGGAACACCAAGACGCTTGGCTTCTTTATCTAATGACTGAATCATCCAAAGCGGAAAATCGACATTAACCCGTTTTAGCTCCTGGTTCGGCCGTCTTGCCTTTGAGAGATCCAGATGTTCTATGATACTTTTCCCCTCATCAAATTTCTTGTCTAATTCTTTAGCTTTCATAAAGTTCAATCTCCTCTGATAGGGCAATCGCAATTGGAACCGAATATGGAAAATCGTTGTCGCAGGCATGGCCAGCTCTTACGGCGAAAGCAGTAAAATAGTAATGATACGAAATATTGCAGGATGGGTCCATGGCCGCGAAAAATAGAAATCGATCCAAATGCGATTGCCCTGAAACTGGTGGTGAATTCGAATGTATCGATTGTTCGTCCAAGAACAGACAAGATTGTACGGGATGCCGGATCAAGTCCGGCATGACGAGCCAGGTATTTTTTACGAATCCGTCAAGCTTGGCACTTGCCTATCACCCGCTTTACGCATATGAAAAAAACAGATCGTGCCCATCTATAAATGACCAATTGGCCTATTTCTGGACCGACAATAGATCACCATAATAAAGGCGATATTAATGGCAATCATCCTCAGGACCCCATCCAGATTGACCGGCGCTAGCAAGCCAGCCCACCTTGCCGTTTTCATTGTTATGGCCGCGTTGATGTTTGGGTTAGCCATCCCCCTTGCAAGGCCGGCGCTGGCACAAGATCCCCAGCCACCCGAAGGAAGATCTCTTCGCGCCAACATTCTCTACCTCAATTCCTATCACGACGGGTATGCCTGGTCCGATGAAATCCTGGAGGGGCTGCGCGCGGGACTCAGCACCTACTCCGCCGTCGAGCTGCAGGTGGAGTATATGGACCTCAAACGCTACCCCAGGGCCCATATCGCCCCGCTGCTGGTGGATCTGTACACGCGCAAATTCGAGGACCGAAAATTCGACGTGGTGGTCGTGTCGGACAATTTCGCGTTCGAATTCTGGGGCAAGTATGGCGATCGCCTCTTTCCCGGGGTGCCCATGGTCTTCTGCGGCGTAAACGATGTCACCCGCGTGTCCCTCGAAGGCCGCCACATGACGGGAATCATCGAAAACTTTGATGTCGAAGCCACCTTGAACGTGGCGCTGAAACTAAACCCCAAAAAAAATCGTCTGGTGATCATCGGCAATGCCTCAATCACGGGTCGGTCCATCATGAACCAGGTGCTGTCGGTCAGGGACCGTTTTGCGGACCGGTTGACATTTGTTCCCTGCACGCTGTCTAGTCTGAAGGAGCTTGACGCCCTGATGGCCAAGGCGTCGGACAACACCCTGTTCTATTTCATTCCCTTTTATACCCAACTGGAAGGACGCTTTTACTCGGCCACGGAGCTACTTGAAATCGTCCATCGCAGCACGTCCGCGCCGATTTACACCAACTGGGGGTTTCTGCTCGGCCACGGCGCCGTGGTCGGACTGTCCGGCATGGAGGGCCAGATTCTGAAAAAGACCGTGTGGCCGTTCATGCTTTACGGTGCCGTTGTCGGTATCGTGGCCATGCTGATGAGTTTTGTCTTTTTTCCCGGCTTGTACTAACATTTAAGAACCAATCGACCGGCGGCGGGGTGACGCCCACAGGCCGCCCCCGGCCGGCCAACCATAGGAGAGACCTGCATGTTCAGTAATGCGCTGATCAAGGAATTTAAGGCCATCGTCGGTAAGCAAAACGTGCTGCAAAAAGAAGCCGACCGCCAGGCCTATGCCTATGATGCCGCCGTCCTCGACCCCGTGGTGCCCGCCATGGCCGTATGCCCGACGACCAGCGAGGAGCTGGGCAAGGTGGTCCGCCTGTGCAACGAAAACGGCATCCCCCTGACCCCACGCGGCTCCGGGACGAACCTGTCCGGCGGAACGATCCCCGAGAAAAAGGGAATTGTGCTGCTCACCAACGCCCTGAACAAGATCATCGAAATCAATGCGCAGGATCTTTACGCCGTCATCCAGCCCGGAGTGGTGACGGCCCAGTTTGCCGCCGAGGTGGCCCGGCACGGGCTCTTTTACCCACCGGACCCCGGATCGATGGCAGTATCCACGCTGGGCGGCAACGTGGCCGAAAACGCCGGTGGATTGCGCGGCCTGAAATACGGGGTGACCAAGGATTACGTGATGGGCGTCGACTTCTTCGACGTGACCGGCGAGCTGGTCAAGTCCGGTTCGCGCACGGTCAAATGCGTCACCGGCCTGAACCTGTCCGCCCTGCAGGTGGCCAGCGAAGGTATCCTGGGGGTGTTCAACGAGATTGTGCTCAAACTGGTTCCCCCGCCGGCGGCCAACAAGGCCATGATGGCGGTCTTCGACGACATCGACAAGGCCTCGGAAACCGTGGCCGCCATCATCGCGGCGCACATCGTGCCCTGTACCCTGGAGATCCTGGACAACAGCACCATCAAATATGTGGAAGATTACACCCGGGCCGGCATGCCCGTGACTGCCCAGGCGATCCTGCTGATCGAGGTGGACGGCCACCCGGCCCAGGTGGCCGAGGAAGCCGAGAAAGTCGTCAGCATCTGCAAAACAGCCGGCGCCGTGGACGTTCAGGCCGCCCGGGACGAGGCCGAGCGCAACAAACTGTGGGAGGCGCGCCGCGCGGCCCTGCCCGCCCTGGCCCGGGCCCGACCCACCACCGTGCTCGAGGACGCCACCGTGCCGCGATCCCAGATTCCGGCCATGATCCGCGCCATCAACGAAATCGCCAAGAAACACCGGCTCGAGGTGGGCACCTTCGGTCATGCCGGCGACGGCAACCTGCACCCCACGATCCTCTGCGACAAGCGCGACACCAGGGAGTTCGAGCGCGTCGAACAGGCGGTGGACGAGATTTTCGATGTGGCCCTGTCTCTCAAGGGCACCCTTTCGGGGGAGCACGGCATCGGGCTGGCCAAGGCCAAGTGGCTGGAAAAAGAGACCTCGGCGGCGACCATCGCCTATGCCAGGGCACTCAAAACGGCCGTGGACCCCAAAGGAATCCTGAACCCCGGCAAGATCATTGGAGGGTGACGATATGATTGACCTCCACAAACTCGCGGCAATGCTGCAGGAGCTCGACGACCAGATGGTCACCTGCATGAAGTGCGGCATGTGTCAGGCGGTCTGTCCGGTGTTCCGGGAAACCTTGCGCGAAGCGGACGTGACCCGCGGCAAGATTGCGCTGCTCGAAAACCTGGCCCATGAGATGGTCGCCGACGCACACGGCGTGCAGGAGAAGCTCAACAAGTGCCTGCTGTGCGGCTCCTGCCAGGCCAACTGCCCCTCCGGGGTAACGGTCATCGATATTTTCATCAAGGCCAGGATCATCGTCAACTCCTACCTGGGATTGCCGGCGGCCAAGAAGGTCATTTTCAAGGGAATGCTCACCCGGCCCCGGCTGTTCAACGCCCTGGTGGCCATGGGTGAGAAATTCCAGGGACTTTTCTCCCGCCCGGCGGACGAACTGCTGGGATCGTCCTGCTCCAAGGTCATGTCGCCCCTGATCGGGGACCGCCATTTTCTGCCTCTGGCCGAGAAGCCGTTGCGCATGCGGGTGCCCGAATTGAACACGCCCGCCGGCCGGTCCGGGTTAAAGGTGGCGTTTTTCCCGGGCTGCGTCATCGACAAAATGCTGCCGCGCATCGGTGAAGCCGTGCTCAAGGTGCTCGATTATCACGGGGTCGGCGTCTACCTGCCGCCGGCCCAGGCCTGTTGCGGCATCCCCGCGGTCTCGTCCGGCGACAGTGAATCCTTTGAAAAACTGGTGCGGCTGAATGCCAGGGCCTTTGCCCGGGGCGAGTTCGACTACCTGGTCACCGCCTGCGCCACCTGCACGGCCACCATCAAGGAGATCTGGCCCAAGTTCATGGATGCGTATCCGCCGGGCGTACAGACCATGGTGCGCAAACTGGCCGACAAAACAATGGATATCAACCAGTTCCTGGTGGATCGGGTCGGCGTCCGGAGCCAGCCGGCACCCACGGGCGGAAGGCGCGTGACCTATCACGACCCCTGCCACCTGAAAAAATCCCTGGGGGTATCGGCCCAGCCCCGAACGCTGCTCCAGGCCAATCCGGCGTTCAACTTCGTGGAGATGAACGAGGCCGATCAATGCTGCGGCAACGGCGGGACCTTCAATCTTCAGCACTACGCGGTCTCAAAAAAAATCGGTGACCGCAAGCGGGGCAACATCCTTGCCAGCAAGGCCGAGGTGGTCGCCACCGGGTGTCCTGCCTGCATGATGCAGATGACCGACATGCTCTCGCAGCATGGGGACCGTGTTCAGGTTTGCCATCCGGTGGAGATTTATGCTCAGGCGTTGAAGTAATTATCTTTCGCGGGCATGGCCCGCTCTTACAGCCGCCATCGGATTTGGCGTGTAGGAGCTGGCCACGCCTGCGACCCTGCCAAATGAATGGAGGTGGCCGATGAAACCAGACCCGGCGGTGGTCGAAACCTTTATCCAGAAGGCGGAAGCGGTATCCGCCAAGGTCGTGCGCGTGGCCTCACCGGAGGCCGCATTCGCCTATGCAGTGGATGTGTGCGCGACCAAGGAGGCCTGCCAGCTGCTGGTTTCCGGCTGCGAGGCACCGTTGTCGGCAACGGCCGAGGCGCTTTGCGAGACCAAGCAGGAGAAAATCATGGCCGCACCCAATCTTCCCGAGGTGGAATTCGGAGCCCTGGAAAAATTGTGCCGGGAGAAGTCGATTGGTCTGATCAAAGATGATCTGCGCAGCCATCTGGCCGGCATCGACATCGGCTTTACCCGGGCCGATTACGCCATTGCCGAGACCGGCACCCTGGTGATCAACTCCAAAAGTGAGGCCCTGCGCCTGGCCACCATGGTCAGCGAGATCCACATCGCATTGCTTCCCGTATCCCGCCTGCGGGCAACCGCATTCGACCTGACGGAAGAACTTAAGCAGTGGATGAGCGATCCGGCCGACTACACGGCGATGATCACCGGTGCCAGCCGCACGGCAGACATCGAACGCGTACTGGCCCTGGGGGTTCACGGCCCCCTCGAACTTCACATCCTGCTCTGGGAGGAGTGCTGATGCAAACCGTAACCAGCCTGAAAGCCTACAAAGCCAACGTTGACGAGGCCTTGAGAAACCGGTTTCAGCGCCAGGCCCTGGACAACTTTGCCGTCACCTATCCCACCGGCCGGGCCAATGCCTTTGCCGGCATGAACATCGCTGAACTGGTCGACAAGGTGGCCGATATCAAGGACCGCGCCCTGGGCCGGATGGACGAGCTGTATGCCCAGTTCAAGGCCAATGCCGAAAAAAAAGGCATCCATGTGCACCTGGCGGCAACCGCCCTTGATGCCAACGCCATTATCGCCGACATCGCCAAAACCGGCCGGGCCACCCGAATCGTCAAATCCAAATCCATGACCGCAGAGGAGACGCTGCTCAATCATTACCTGGAGAGCGAAGGGCTCGAGGTGACCGAAACCGACCTGGGCGAGTGGATTATCCAGCTGCGCCACGAGGGGCCCACCCACATGGTGATGCCGGCCATTCACCTGTCGCGTCATCAGGTGGCGGACCTGTTCAGCGAGGTCACCGGGAAGCGGCAGGAGACGGAGATCGAGCGCCTGGTCAAGGTGGCCCGCCGCGAGCTGCGCCAGAAGTATGTGGAGGCGGACATGGGCATCAGCGGCGCCAATTTCGCCCTGGCCGACACGGCCACCATCGGGCTGACCACCAACGAGGGCAATGCCCGGCTGGTGACGACCCTGCCGCGCATCCATGTGGCGCTGGTCGGATTGGACAAACTGCTGCCGTCCCTCGAAGACGCCCTGCACATCAACCGCGTCCTGCCGCGCAACGCCACGGGCCAGCAGATCACTTCCTATGTCACCTGGATTACCGGGCCGACCCCATGCGCGGTCGCCGATTCCGGCCGCAAGGAGATGCACATTGTCTTCCTGGACAACGGCCGCCGGGCGCTGGCCAAAGATCCGGTTTTCTCACAGGTGCTGCGCTGCGTGCGCTGCGGCGCCTGCGCCAATGTGTGCCCGGTCTACCGCATGGTCGGCGGTCACCAGTACGGGCACATCTACATCGGCGCCATCGGCCTGATCATCACCTACTTCTTTCACGGCCGCGACAAGGCCAAAAACCTCGTCCAGAATTGTATCAACTGCGGGGCCTGCAAGGCGGTGTGCGCCGCCGGCATCGACCTGCCGCGACTGATCAAGGAGATCCACGCGCGCATCCAGGATGAAACCGATCACCCGCTCTCCAGCATCCTGCTGGGCAAACTATTGAGCCACCGCAAACTGTTTCACCAGCTGCTGCGCACCGCCCAGAAGGCCCAGGCGCCGGTGGTGGGCGAGAACGGCTATCTGCGCCACCTGCCCCTGATCCTCTCCAAGGAGCACAACTTCAGGGCCCTGCCCCCCATCGCCAGGACACCCTTTCGCGAACGCTGGCCCAAAATCAAACCCTCGGTGGCCAACCCAATCCAGCGGGTGGCCCTTTTCGCCGGCTGCGTCCAGGACTTTGTCTATCCCGAGCAACTGGAGGCCGGCGTTGCCCTGATGACCCGCTTTGGCGCGGCAGTGGATTTTCCCATGCAGCAGTCCTGCTGCGGGCTGCCGGCCCTGATGATGGGTGAGAAAACGGCCGCCCGGGATGTGGCCCGGCGCAACATCCTGGCCATGCGAGGCAGCGGCGTCGACCAAATCGTGACCCTGTGCGCCTCGTGTGCGTCTCACCTGAAGCACAACTATCCCCAGCTGCTCGCCGACGATCCCGCCATGCGGGAAGCGGCAGAGCAGTTCTCCGAAAGGGTCGTGGCCTTCAGCAGCTTCATGAACGACATCCTCGAGATCCCGGCGGATGCGTTCCGATCGTCCGGTACCCAGACCACCTACCACGCCCCCTGCCATCTGTGCCGGGGCATGGGCGTTCGGCATGCACCCCATGAGCTGATCCGCAAAGCCGGGCTCGCATTCGTTCCCGCCCGGGAGGAGGAAACCTGCTGCGGCTTCGGCGGGTCGTACTCCGGCAAGTTCCCCCAGATCTCGGCTCAGATTCTGGAAAGCAAATTGGCGGATGTGGCGGCAACGGGGGCGGACCTCCTCGTGACCGAATGTCCGGGGTGCGTCATGCAACTGCGCGGCGGCGCCGAGAAAAAGGGAATGAAACTGTCGGTCAAACACATTGCCGAAGCGGTGGTGCAGACCCTGGAGAAAACCTGACCGCAATAGATAAAATGCGCTTGCCCGGAACCGCTCGATGCCGTCAGCTGAAAAAATAGCGGAAGTCCGGACAAAAAATCGCCACGAGAAACAAGATCGTGCTGATGAGAATCGTCAGCACGCCGAAAAGTTTGATGCCTTCCGCCGACCAGCGTGGGGCGAAAAGGCTCACCAGGAACCCGGAGGCAAGCGTTCCTTCCAGCCATTCGGCGCCGCCCCATCGAACCACCCACAGCCAGAAGAGCAGATTGAGCAGGTAGCAGGCAACGAGTTCGGTCAGGGACATTTGCTTCCTCTTTTCTGCATAGGGAATTACGCAGCCCAAAAACATGATCTTAACGTCTATGGAATCGATTGAACGGGGTGTCCCGCTTCACCAAGCGCGTTGATGGCGCGTTTTAAATCGGAATCCTTGACGAGCACGTAATCCGTATCAAAGGTCGACAGGGCGAATATGGGGATGCCCGCGTCGGCCAGCGGGTGCGCGATCTGCGCGAGGATTCCCGTCAGCGCGAAATCGAGCGGGCCATCGATCACCAGGGCGCGCCACCCCCGCTCGGCCCGGACATCTTCGGGAACGTCTGTCGCCCGGCACACGATGGACGTCTCATCTTTTGTCCATGTTATGGATCGCAGGGAACCGGCCATCGCCCATGGCGGGATATCCCCTCCGGCCGGCAACCGGCAAACCGCAAGAGGGTCTGGAAGTAATTTCAGTGTCAGTACCATTTAAGCCTCGGCCGTGATGGGCTATTGATTCCATATATAAACGGGACTACGCTTTCGCCAGTTCCGCCTTGATTGCAAGACCGATATTTTTCAATGTATAGGGTTTTTTAAGATAACATCCCGCACCGATTTTCTGAAGCGCTTTAACCCGCTCGGTTTTGGAAAAGCCACTGGCGATGATCGCCTTTTGCCCGGGATGATACTCGGCAATTCGTTGATACGTTTCCAAACCATCCATTCCCGGATCCATAATCATATCCAGGATCAGTATGGCTACAGAGTTGTTTGTCATAAAATCCAATGCTTCTTCTCCGCTGGAAACGCTAAAAACGGAGTAGCCCAGTTTTTGTAAAATACCGGTTGCGATTTCTCTTTGTTCTTCGACATCATCGACGACGAGAACGGACTCTCCGTTACCGGTTAACGCTTCGAACCGTAATCCATCCTCTTCCCTTTTCAGCGGTTCCCGGGTTACCGGAAAATAAAGATAAAAAGTAGCCCCTTTCCCCTCAGAGCTTTCAATATCAATGTATCCGTTATGGTCCTTTACCGTCCCCCATACAACGGCCATGCCCAGCCCCGTTCCGCTTCTGCCCATTTTCTTTTTGGTGAAAAAAGGTTCGAATATTCTTTCGGCAACGTCTTCGGACATCCCCACGCCATTGTCGGCGACTGCCAATTTTACGTAATCCCCCTCTTCGATGGTTTCGTATCCCTTCATCGGCGTACTGAGATAGATATTTTCCGTCGATATTTCGATCTGCCCCCCCTCCGGCATCGCCTCCGCAGCATTGGAAATCAAATTGGTTATGCATTTGGCGATGTGTATGGGAGACACATTGATATTGAGCAGGCTCTCGTCAAGATCGGCATGAATCATCACATCTGGATGAAATGACTTTAACTTTTTCATTTCCGGGCTATTCAGTTGCTCCACGATAATGTGATTCAGATTGACCACTTCTGTAATCGAAACCCCTCTTCTTGCCATCGTCAGGAGGTCCTGCACAATTTCAACGGCTTTCTCGCCTGACTTTTGCATGGTTAAGAGCGGTTTTCGCAGAGGGCTCTTTTCGGGTATATCCATCAGAATCAGTTCGGGATAGCTGACGATACCGGACAAAATATTATTCAAATCGTGGGCAACACCGCCGGCCAGTGTGCCGATGGCTTCCATTTTTTTCGCCTGCTGAAGTTTCGCTTCCAGCATTTTCGTTTCGGAAACATCGGATACGGAAATGATTTGACCTTTTGATGGTCGGTCGGTATCGAGAGGATATGCCCTTAGCTGACAATCGAAAACCGTCCCGTCCTTGCGAACCCATTTCGTTTCGGCAGACCCGGTCTGGCATCGGGAGATGGTCTTGCTGAGTTCTCTTCCGACCCGCTTATATTCTTTCTCATTTTCATAGAGAACCCGTGCTTTTTCGCCGAACAGGGATCCGTTTTCATATCCCACCAGCAGATACATCGTTTCATTGGCCCAGTCCAAACGCCGGTTGACCACCAACCCGATGCCAACGGGAGAGGCCTGAAAAATCGCTTCCAGCTTTTGTTGGTTGGCCTTTACTTCTTTTTGTGCATCTTTGCGCTCCTGGATCTCCTTTTGCAGTTCGAGGTTGGACCGCTCAAGTTCCCGGGTTCGCCGATCTACCATATATTCAAGATGATCCCGATGTTTTCTTATTGATTCCTCGGCCTTTTGCAGTTCATTCATCTGGGATTCGATGGTCGTTCCCATGCCGGCCAGAACCGACATAAAGGGTTCAAACTCTTTGTATGATACTTCATTTAAACGGGGGTGATACTCCCCGGCCGAATACGATTCGGCGATTTTGCCAAGCGCATCGATAGGTTTTTGCAAAATCCGCTTCAACAGATACCCTGTCGAGAAAACAATCCCGACGACCGAAATCAAAAAAGCGATGATCGATGTCTTCAATATATCCCGTTTGGCTTCAATTGACCGAACAGGACTCAGGGCAATCACAACCTTTCCAATCCGCTCACCGTCGTAAAGGATCTCCTTTGAACGTTTGGCCAACGTGCCTTCATTGTCTTTTAATTCTGCTTCGTTTTGAAATATGATTTCTCCTGAGGCGCCAAACAGTTTTATCATCGCGATGGATTCATTTTGGGTATAATAGAGACAGATCGTATTGATGTTCTCCCGATCCATATCCCACAGCGGAACCTTCAATGTGGAGGCGACGACATCGATATAATCATCGGCTTCTTCCTCAAGCCTCAGCATCAGGCTATTGGATACGCGCCAATAGTATGTCGCTATGAATGCAACGGACATGATGACGATAACGGCAACCAGGCCGATGGTTAAATTTTTTGATATCGATCGTTTCTGATTGTCAATCATCGATATCCCTATAATTTCCATCACACGTTTCGACAGTGATGAGACCTTTCTCAATGCACGTTTTCAAGGCCGCATTAAATTTGACCAATAATTCCTTCGATCCCGGATAGTCTTTTGACACGATCAGCCGCAATGGATTTACGGTCAATGGCTTGTCGAGGATCTTGAACTTATCGATGCAATCCGGAAAATGGGTCTTTATCAAATGCCGGCCGACCAATTCATTCACCGGCATCAAATCGATCCGGCCCAGTTTGAGCTTTTCCATCGCATAAATTTCCTTGTTGACATAATCGATGGACAGTCCCGCCTTTTTGAATAAAGGCACGTAATAATACCCGGTAACGCCTCCTATTCTATACGGCTTCAAATCTTCCAGGGTGTTATAATGATACTGTTTTGAATCGTTACCGGCGGCATAATGGAAAAAGACGGTTTTTGAGCAGGAAAGGGCGTCTGAAAACCATACTTTTTCTGCTCTCTCGTTGGTATACGAATAGGGAAACGCCGCCCAAACCCGACCCTTTTCGACGGAATCGAAACATCGTCCCCATGGGTAGAAACGATATTCGGGACGCAGTCCCATTGCATTGAAAACGACCGTCACCCTCGCGGTGAAATCACCATAATTGGAAAGCGTTTTGGATGAATACGGAATCCATTCGCCTGTGGCCAGAGGAATGCTTTGGGCGTTGGATAGGGAAGCAATGAACAAAACCATGAAAACCGTTAGGCAATACTTTTTCAAAGCCATTGAATTCTCCCTGATAAGGGTATCGACAAAAACGTAAAGACGATGAGTCTGCCGGCATCACCCAGATGCATATTTATTTCGATTGGTTACGGATGCAAACGCGAGTCGGTTGCTTGCAACATGTACGGGATTCTATAGAATTCTGCAAAGCTTGCCAACAAAATTGTCCGCCTCAACCGCCTGTTATTGGTGCCGAGCCCGTCGATACTTCCAAATTCTGCGTGGTATGATTTCTTTTCCAGTCACGGTGAATTCCTTTTCCAATCCGTGCCCGTTCGCCTTGAAAATCTTTACCGAATCTTTACCTTACCTTTACCCATCCCTTAAATGGGAGTCTTATTGTCTGTTCATGAAAGCCAATTAACGGACAGACGTAATGGAGGTGTGTAATGAAAAGAACAATCATCGCCGTCCTGGCACTGGCCGCGGTCTTTATCGGCTACCAGCAGGTCAGGAGCATGGACGAAAAAATGGAGTCCCCCATGGATAAAATCAGTGAAAACACCCGGACGGCCGTGTTTGCCGGCGGCTGTTTCTGGTGCACGGAGTCGGATTTTGAAAAAGTTGAGGGCGTCATCGAGGTGGTCTCGGGATACACCGGCGGCCGCGTGGATCATCCCACCTACAAGCAGGTTTCGGCCGGCGGCACCGGGCATGTGGAGGCCGTCAAGGTCTTCTATGATCCGGACAGGATCACCTACGCCGATCTGCTGAATGTCTTCTGGCGGCATGTGGATCCCACCGATCCCGGCGGTCAGTTCGTCGATCGCGGGGATCAGTACCGCAGCGCTATTTTCTACGCCAATGAGACCGAACGCAAGCTGGCCGAAGCGTCGAGAAAAGCCCTGGCCGCCAGCGGGCAATTTGACCGGACCATCGTGACCGACATCCTGCCCCTGGGGCCGTTCTACGATGCCGAGGAGTACCACCAGGACTACTACAAAAAGAATCCCATCCGCTACAAGTGGTACCGCTCGGGCTCAGGGCGCGATCGCTTCCTGGAAGAGGCCTGGGCCGGCGCCGAGAAGATGATGAAAAAAACGAAGAAAACGGAAGTGATGAGCAAAATGGACAATATGGCGGCTGAAAAGCAGGAAATGACCTACACCATCCCCCCGGACGCGCAGTTGAAAGAAAAACTCACCCCGCTGCAGTACCAGGTGGCCCGTGAAGCGGGTACCGAGCCCCCCTTCAACAACACCTACTGGGATAACCACGCCCCGGGCATCTATGTGGACATTGTCTCCGGCGAACCGCTGTTCAGCTCCACGGACAAGTTCGACTCGGGAACCGGCTGGCCCAGTTTCACCCGGCCGCTGAAGCCGGAAAACGTTGTGGAAAAGCAAGACCGGAGCCTTTTCATGGTACGCACCGAGGTGCGCAGCAAACATGCCGACTCCCACCTGGGCCACGTTTTTGGCGACGGGCCTCAGCCTACGGGACTGCGCTACTGCATCAACTCGGCCGCCCTGAAGTTCATTCCCGCCAGCGAACTGGAACAGGCCGGTTACGGCCAGTACCGCCACCTGTTCGAAGAATAGCGCCAACCGTCAGATATAGGTAATCAGCGCCGGATCGTTCTGGCTTTCCAGGTGGGCCAGGCAGTTGAACTGAACCAGGGACAGGCGATCCTGTTCGTGACGAAATCGGGTAATCGATGTGTTGCACAACTCCCAGCCCAGGCGGATGGCCTGATCCCGGTTCGCTTCCAGGGTTTGGCGCAGGGTCACGGCAATGGGTCCGCCGGAGGTGAATACGGCCACCCGCTGATCGTCGCCGGCGGTATTGGCGATCAGGTTGTCGATGCCCCTGGCGATACGCGCCCTGAACTGATCCGCCTGCATGATGCGCTGCCCGTCATCGGGCGGCTCCGTCCGCGTTTTGTCGGCAACATCGAAAATCCGCCGGATCGCGTGAGGGTGGGTACGAATCTGCTGCATCTCCTCGGAGAGCGCGGAATCTTCACGGAAGACCCCATGCAGGTGACTCATAATCCGATCCGAGTCGTCAAATTCGTTGAAATCCGAGTCGACAATGATGTCATCGGCGGTGTTGCCGTTGACCGGCGCCAGAACGATTGCCGCGGTCTTCATCTGCCGTTGCAGACTGCCGGCATAGACGGCATCAAAACGCAGGCCGCTGCCTGACAGGTAGCATCCCAGCAGTTCGGCCTGGCGCTCGCCCAACGAGGTCAGCTGATCGTAATCGGGCAGGCCAAAAGACGCCTGGCCATGCCGGATAAAATAGATGTCAACCATCCTGAAATCCTTCTTTCGGTTTGTTCAAAACCTTCAATCAAAAACAACAGACTCTCCCCATATGCCCTTTCATCAGGAACGCCGTCAACCCATTTATTCTTTCAAAAATACATAATTTACTATCAATTCTAATAGTTAAATGTTATTCAATCCTGACATGGATATTGAGTTGGACTGCCGCAGGAAAGAGGGTCCACCACCATTCAAGCACCCAGATCGCCTGGAAGGGCAGCATACGCGGATTATTATCTTGACCTCTACCATCAAGGGAGAAAGAATAACCCTTTCTCCCTTGATCTGAATCGACTTTCGCGACATTGACTGGCACGGAGAATAAACATGAAAACCATTAATATCGATTTGCTCATTCGCATCCTGGCGGAGGGGGGACGGCTGCGCTCCGGGGCGGACATCCTTGATGACAGTGGCCGTCCCCTGCTTGCCGGAAATGCCGAGACCGATAACGTCGAGACCCTGCTCAGCCTGAAGCTTGGGGGAATCAATCTGATCCCGTTCGACGAATCTTCCGATGCCGGCGTCTGGGATAAAAATGGAAATTCCATTTTTCAGCGTCTGGCTGGCCGCCCGCAGAAATCACCACCACGACCAGGCGACCACGATCTTAATTTAAAAGCGGTCACTGCCCGAATGGAATCGGCCTGCCTCGAGTTTAAAGATAAATATTCGGATTTCCGTTCGGTTTTTGATGAAACGAGTCGTTCCATCAAAGAAAACAACGGCCAAATGGATATGGACAAGGTCATTGGCCCGGCTGAAAAGATGGTCCGCTTTCTGATGAATTATGATCCTTCGCTTTCATTTCTGAACCGCAGCCCATTGACCACGGAGAACTATCCATACCATCACGCCATCAATGTATGCAACATCGGGGTTGCTGTGCTGAATCGGTTCAACACCAACTTTTCATCCATCATCAATCGGCAACTATCTTTGAGATTCAGTGAGCATGACGACATCGATCCGAGTGCCCGCAAGGACGCATTCACCTACTATATTCCCGGCGCCATCAAAGAAATTGCGATCGGTTATTTTATCCACGATATCGGCAAGGCGCTGATCCCCGATACCATCATCAACAAATCGACGTCATTGACCGAAGACGAACAACGGATCGTCCATGGACACGCCCATGAAAAAGGCATCGAGATTCTGGAACGGAACCACATCAGGAGCCTTTACATCCGAAACATCGTACGCTGGCATCATGCGGCAATCTACGAGGGCGAAACCGGAGGGTATCCCGAAGTCCCCCGTCCCATTGAAATCCCGCCCTATGTCAAGATATGCAAACTGGTTGATATCTTTGATGCCATGAGCTCAAAACGGGTTTACGGGGAGGCTGCCGACTCCGCCGGTGTGGTGGCCCGGATCTATCGCAAATTCGCGGGGAAGGATCCCTTGCTGCAGTTCATTCTGCATGCCTTCATCAGTGAAATGGGGGTCTGCCCCACGGGCAGCGTTATTCATCTGCGAAACGGGCAACTGGCCTTTGTTCTCGACAAGCAGGGTCCGATCGTCCTTCCGCTTACCAATATCAAAGGGGATCCACTGTCTCGGTATGCCGATCCCATTGATATCGATGAGAAGAAAAAAGAGGATTCTTTTTTTGATATCGACCGGCGCAAAGCTCCCCTGCCGCCCATACAGGCGTTTGACATTCTACCCGCAGAACTGAGGGAGATGTTCACACGCATTTCGATCCACAACGAATTGAAAAAGCAAACGACCTGACTGATCGGGTGGAAAAGAAAGCCCCCCTGCCGGAAAAAAATAATTTCCGGCAGGAAAGGAGAGGAAAGGAATCATTCGGATTGCACCGCAATCCTCCGTGGGGTCGCTTTTTCAACCTTGGGAAGGGTCAGTCGCAACACGCCGTCACTGAGCTTGGCGTCAATTTTGTCCTGGGCGATCACCTCGGAAAGCGAGAACTGGCGATAGTAACGTCCCGTCTCGTATTCCACGAAGACCTTCTCTCCGGGGGTGGCCAGCAGTGGAGAGACATCACCGGTCAACGTCAGGGTGTCGTCTCTTAAATCCACATCCAGATCGTCGGTTTTTACACCGGGCATATCCACCAGCAGGGTAAGGCTTTTATCGGTTTCAAAGATGTCCACACTGGGCGTAAAAACCAACCCCGGCTTGGTCTGCTCGGCAGGCGAAGCGACTTCCTGTTTTTCTCTGACTTTGAGTTCTTGGGTGTCTGACATGATCTGCTCCTCCTTTCATTCAGTGCCGTTATTGAACTGCAATCTGCCTGGGTTTGGCCTTCTCCGCCTTGGGAACGGTCACAGAGAGGACACCATCCGTCAGCCTGGCCTTGACGCCTTCGGCATCAATGTCGCCGGGCAGGGCAACGGCCCGTGAAAAGCGACCGGCTTCACGTTCCCGGCGGTGATAACGGGCATCCGCCTCCTTTGAAATCTTACGCTCACCGGCCAGGGTGAGTTGATTGGCCGTCACGTTGAGATCCAGATCCGCCGACTTTACGCCGGGCAATTCCGCACTGACATAGTATGCATCGGTATCTTCGGTAATATTGATCGCCGGAAACACGCCGGCCCCGACGCTGCCGGCAGGCCGGTCACGATACGTACTGAAAAGGCGGTCCATTTGGCGTCGCATCTCATCGAATTCGCCAAAATGAGAACCAAAACGCCGACCGGGTGCACCGAAAAGGGTTCTGTAGATCATCGCCAAACCTCCTTGGTTAAAGGTTGTCTTTGTTGCTCAAAGGGGTTGTCTGTACCTTCGCGTTGAAGCGCCCCGTTCTCTTTGACCAAAAAGTATTGATGGATTGGGCAATGTCAATATTATGGAAATATTTTTTTCTTGCATTATTTTTGTAATAATATAGTACTAAGTAATATATCAGACGAATTAGGCGATTGGCGGAAAAGAATATACCAGAATGCGCAGGATTTTCATTCGTCTTCAAGGCGGGCTTTTTTACGCATAGTGGGGCTATGTGTGGAAAAGCCCAACGTAGAAGACGGATGAAAAGACAAGCAGGCGGGTATATTCTTTGACAGAAATCGCCTTAGCCATGGAGAATGCCTATGCCTCGAAAAAATGACACATCCAACAGCGCATCCATCGCGTTTATCACCAGTTCCGGACTTCGCGGCAGGCAGTCGGTGCGCGCCACGTTCAAGCTCTCCGCCGCCTGCATCGAGGCCATCAGTATTGTCGCCGCCCAGTTGGGGATCAAACAGAAATCGCTCTTCGATCACCTGGCCCAAGACAGCGAGTCCCTCAATGCCATCGCCCGGGAGGTGCAAAATGCCCATGTAAAGGCGGGAAACCGGGTTCAAAAAACCTATGTCATCAGCCGGCAGTCCCTATCGCTTCTGGATGACATCTCACGGGCCTTCAACGCTCCCCGGGATGCCCTGGTGGAATTTTCCGTGCGCCGACTGTTGCCGGTAATCGACAGGGAACAGAAGAAATACGAAATGCGCAAAGCCGCCTACGCCAGTATGCGCAAACATCTGAGCAAGGGCAGGCAACTGCTCGATGAGATGATCGCACAACTCGGAAAAGAGGACCCGGTGGTTGCAAAAATGGCCTCGGTGATGGATACTTACACCGGTGCGGCCAAGGCCGTTGAGACCTTTCTGGAGCGCACACAGGGAATCGAAGACTTCGACCCGGAGGATTTCGGCCGGCTGGAAGTCCATTATGACCGTTGACCCGGCTATCCTGACAGGCCGCCGGCAGCCATATCGACGGGTTAACAATGTAAAATATCCAATGAAAAACGCCAAACGGGGGTATTCTATTTATTTATAATTGATCGGATCTCTCAATACTTGATCGTGCTTGACAAATGTGCGCCCGGCTTAAATAATTTTTTATTAAAAAGGAGATTTCTCATGGTTGAAACGCTCCGCCAGGATGGTATCAGCGGCCCGCACGACTTTGCTCCGGCCGTTGCATTGAAGGATGAAATCAGGCGCCATATCTGGCTCTCCATGGGCCGTGATCCGGCAAAACCCAATCGGCATGCCTGTTTCATGGGGCTGGCCTACAGTGTCCGCGACCGGCTGATCGACCGCTGGATCCGTACCCAGCGGTCCCAATACGACACCCTGTCCAAACGGGTCTATTTTCTTTCCCTGGAATTTCTCCCGGGCCGCTTTTTGATGAATTACCTGATCAGCCTGCAGATGGTCGAGGAGGCCCGCCAGGCCGTGGAGGAAATGGGATTCGACCTGGACGAACTGGAAGAGGAGGAGTGGGACGCCGGACTGGGCAACGGCGGACTGGGCCGTCTGGCCTCTTGCTATATGGACTCACTGGCCTGCCTGGACTACCCCGCCTACGGTTACGGAATCCGGTACGACTACGGCATTTTCCACCAGACCATCGAAAACGGTTGGCAGCGCGAACAGTGCGACAACTGGGCCCGCAAGGGGACGCCATGGGAAATCCGCCGGGGCGAATACCTCACTCCGGTGCGTTTTTACGGGCGCACGGAGATTTACACCGATGCCGCCGGCCGTGAGTGCTTTCGCTGGGTGGATGGCGAAGTGGTCATGGCCATGGCCTGTGACATCCTGGTCCCCGGGTTTGGCGACCAATTTGTCACCAACATGCGCCTGTGGCGGGCCAAGTCCAGCCGGGAATTCAATCTGGACGAGTTCAACCAGGGCGATTACATCGGCGCGGTCGAGGCCAAGGTACAAAGCGAAACCATCTCCAGTGTGCTCTACCCCAGCGACGAGATGGAACAGGGCCGGGAACTGCGCCTGAAACAACAGTACTTTTTCGTGGCCGCCACCCTGGCCGACATTGTGCGCCGCTACCAAAAACTGAACCGTGATTTTTCCGAGTTTTCCGACTTCGTGGCCATCCAGCTCAACGATACCCACCCGGCCATTGCCATTCCCGAACTCATGCGCCTGCTCATGGACGAGGAGGGCCTTTCCTGGAAAAAAGCCTGGTCGGTCTGCGAAAAAACCTTTGCCTACACCAACCACACGGTGTTGCCCGAAGCCCTGGAGACCTGGCCGGTGGACCTCTTACGCCGCCTGTTGCCCCGGCACACGGATATCATCTTTGAAATCAACCGGCGCTTCCTGGAAGGGCTGAAATCCCCCCGGAGCAAGGACGACGGCCTGGCCGGCCGGGTTTCCCTGATTGCGGAAGGTGTCGGCCAGCGCGTCCGCATGGCCCATCTGGCCATCGTGGGCAGCCATACGGTCAACGGGGTGGCCGCGTTGCACAGCCGGATTCTCAAGAAGGATCTGTTCCGCGATTTCAACACCATTTTTCCGGGACGGCTGACCAACGTCACCAACGGAATCACTCCGCGGCGCTGGCTGGCCCAGGCCAATCCCGCCCTGAGCCGGCTGATCAACGATGCCATCGGATCGGAGTGGATCACCAACCTGGAACAGTTACGCAAACTCGAACCGCTGGCCGAGGACGCCGATTTCCGCCGGCGCTGGATCAAGACCAAACGCGACAACAAAAAACGCCTGGCCCGCTACATCCTGCGCAAAATCGGCCTGGGGGTCGACCCGGACACCCTCTTTTCCGTCCAGGTCAAGCGCATCCACGAATACAAACGCCAACTGCTCAATGTGCTGCATGTCATCACCCTGTATCACCGCATCCGGGCCAATCCCGACGCACCCGTGGTGCCGCGCACAGTCATTTTTGCCGGCAAGGCCGCCCCAGCCTATCACCAGGCCAAGCGTATCATCAAGTTGATCAATGCCGTGGCCGCCAAAACCAACAGCGACCCGGATATCCAGGGGAAACTGCGGGTCCTCTTTCTGCCCAACTACTGCGTCTCCCAGGCCGAGAAAATCATCCCTGCCGCGGATCTGTCCGAACAGATCTCGACGGCGGGCATGGAGGCCTCGGGCACCGGCAACATGAAGATGAGCCTGAACGGCGCCCTGACCATCGGCACCCTTGACGGCGCCAATGTCGAGATCATGGAGGAGGTGGGCAAGGAAAACATCTTCATCTTCGGCCTGACCGCCGACGAGGTGGTCGCGTTGCGCGGCAGCGGGTACCGGCCACGGGACTACTACGACAGCGACGCCGAACTGCGCCAGGTGCTGGACAGCATTATCCGAGGGGATTTCTCTCCGGATGAGCCGCTCCTGTTTGCCCCCATCGTCGAGACCCTGCTTCAGCAGGGAGACTACTACATGCTGCTCGCCGATTACCGGGCTTACGTGAACACCCAGGAAGCCGTGGGAAAACTTTTTCTGGACCGGAATGAATGGGCCAAGAAATCGATCCTCAACACGGCCCGTATGGGCAAATTTTCCAGTGACCGGTCGGTGAAAGAGTATGCCGATCGGATATGGAACCTGAAACCGCTGCCGGAAATCGGCTAACAGGAGGCCCCATGTCCCAGGAAAAAAAATCATCCGATGCGGCACCCGAGGTATCCGTTGCCCGGCAGCCCATTTTTGACGAGCACCGGCGTTTGTGGGGTTATGAACTCTTCTGCGTGGGGGAACGGTTGCCTGCCGGCCAGGTGTGCGAACCGCAGACAACGGCCATCCGCGTGGCGACCAGCGCAACCATGGGCGTACAGCAGATCCTCAACCAGGACCTGAAAATCATGCTCAATTTTGATGAGATGGGCATCCTGGAAGAGATCCCTTACGCGCTTCCTCCACGGCTTGCCGCGGTTCAGGTGGAGGAAGCGGTATTCCTGCGACCGGGTATTCCCGCGGCATTGGAGCAACTCAAGACCGACGGCTATTTGATTGCCGTACACGGATTCAGTGGGGACGCCACGTTCGAAGCGCTGTATCAGCTGGCCGACATCATCGCCGTACCGGTAATCGGTCGCCGGAAAGAGGAAGTGGCGACCCTGTTGGCGGCCATCGGAACGGTGGAGGCCCGGCTGCTGGCCCGGCGGGTGGATGACTCCGCCCGGTTCGACATGTGCCGCGAGGTGGGGGTGACCCTGTTCGAAGGCGCCTTTTTCAAGCAGCCGGACACCTTCACCATGCGGAAAATGACCTCCAACGAAATCTCACGCCTCAAACTGATCCACCGCCTGGAACAGCAGGACCCGGACATCGATGATCTGGCGGAAACCCTGCAATCCGATGCCGCAATCAGTTTTCGTCTGCTGGCCTACCTGAACTCGGCCGCCTTTGGTTTCCCCCATAAAGTCAAATCCGTCCAGCACGCCATCCGCCTGTTGGGCTGGCCGAAACTGAAGCACTGGCTGAGGGTGGTGCTGCTGGGCGACATGGGCCAGAGCCCGGCGGCAACGCAGCTCCTGCAGCTTTCCGCCCAGCGGGCCCGATTTCTCGAACTGGTGGCCCGAAGCCATGATTTCTGGGGCTTCGATCCGGAAAGCCTTCACCTTCTGGGACTGTTTTCGCTGCTCGATACCATGCTGGCCACTCCCATGGAGGAAATCGTCCGCTTTCTGCCCATCGAGAACAAACTCAAGCGTGCCCTGTGCGGAGATACCAACAACGAATACCAGCCTCTGCTCCAGCTGGCGCGATTCGTGGAGGAGGCCCGCTGGGAGGATGCCGAGGCCATGATCGGCAAGCTCAACCTGGACCGGGAAAAAGTCATCGCGGCATTCAAGGACGCCGTGGCCTGGGCGGGACAACTGGCCACCGTCGATGATGCGACACCATCCCGTTGACCCCTGGCCGTGTGAAATCCCGGCGCCAGCTACCACGGTATCTATCGCTTGCCGGCAGGCCGCAGGAAAATTCGTGCAGCAGTACCGGCCATCCGGGCATTACGGTTCGTTATCTGCGGTTATCGGCATGGCCGGTGGATAAGTGGTGCTGCCGGCCGTGCTCGTTTCCGGAAGGCTGAAAAATTGAACGCTGTCCGCCTGGACAGGCGTTGAGAGATTGTCCATCCATTGGACCACCGCCGCCGTCAATAGAATCAGCGTCGGCAGAATAAGCCATTTCATAAATCTCTTCATCATCCCGAATCCGTATCCATTTCACTCAGCAATTGCACTCAGCGTCAGTTCAGTGTCAGTGTCCAAAAAGAAGAAAGCAGCACTAATGATGCCACTTTCCTATATTTATGCGACTGTGGATATAAAGCCGGAATTCATGGGTGCTTGAAGGGAAATCGATTTCAAGCCGGTGAGGCGGCTACCGGGACGGCTGGGTAATCCATACCACTATTTTATGGAAAACAATTTCCCTTTAGGGAATTTTCGTCTCCTCACAGACCGCTTTGATGCCTGCAATGGAAAACCGTGTGATGTGTTCGGCGATCTGTTCGGCCCGCTCGGGGGTAAGGGGCTGGCTGTCGATGGACTCGAGCCGGCTCTTCTGTATCAGGATGTATCCCCGGCACTGGTTGATGATACTCATTTTACACAGAATAACCGCGTCTTCGGAGGCGGTCGGCCCCATAATGTCGCGGATGATGTCCAGCATCTCCTTCTGACGGGGAGCGATGATGGCCTTCCAGACGTCGTCGACCAGTCCGGTGGGATTGGCCAGTTCCATCAACTCGATGCGCCGGAAATAGCCGCGATCCTGCCCATCGATCAAAATTTTGTGGATGATGTGACGGATGGCCATCTGAAGCCTCGTTTCCGGCGGCAGTTCCTCGGGCGGCAGCGTGTCGTTGGAGAGAAACTGTTCCATGGCCTGCCTCCAGGCCGCCACGTACAGGGATTCCTTGTCACCGAAATAGTAGTTGACCGCCGCCACATTGGCACCGGCACGCCTGCAGATATCGGTGATCTTGGCCTCCCGGAAGCCTTTTTCAGCAAATACGTCGCAGGCGACGTCCAGCAGTTTTTGTTTGGTTTTCTTGCCGTCCTTACGCTTCGCCATGGGGAAAGGGACTCCTCAAAACAGCGGATTGATCCGAATTGACAAATTTAATTCAACAGTTATTTTAAATGAACTTTTAAAAAATCAATTTGAAAATGTCAATAGACTTTGCTATTTGATCCAGGCTGTCTATTTTGGGCAACCATGCTGATTTTTTTACCCTGAGAAAACTGGCTCGGACAAAACCGCCAGACAAAGGACAAGATGAAAACGACCCCCATCCATGGATTCCGCGCAACCTGCCGGACAACCCTGCGTCGCTGGCCAAAACTGACCGATATCGGGCTGCTCACCGCCATGCTGATCACAGTGGCCGTAATCCCCCATGCCCGTGCGCAATCACCCGGCCAGGCGCCGCCGCCCATGGTGGAGGTGGCGGTAATCGAGGAAAAAGCGGTCAACCCGCCCATGGAACATGTGGGCCGGGTTGAGGCCATCCAGGCCGTGGATGTGCAGGCCCGCGTGCAGGGTTATCTGGAACAGGTCAAATTCACCGAAGGCAGCCGGGTCAAGGCCGGCAATCTGCTCTACGTGATTGAACAGGCCCCGTACACCGCCCAGGTCAAGGCCGACGCCGCCAAGGCCGCCGAAGCCCGGGCGGCCCTGAGCAAAACCCGCCAGTACCGGGAGCGTCTGCAGTCGGTGCGCTCCGGCGGGGTCTCCAAAACCGATCTGGAGACCGCCCTGGCCGACGAGCAGGAGGCCCGGGCCAAAGTCGATCAGGCCGACGCCACCCTGGATGTCTCACGGCTGAACCTGGATTACACCACCATCAAAGCTCCCATCAGAGGCCGCATCGGCGCCTCCAATGTCACCCGCGGAAATTTGGTGGGACCGGATTCGGGTCCGCTGGCACGCATCGTCCAGCTCGATCCGATCCGGGTGGTTTACTCGGTCAGCGAATCCGACCGTGTGGATGTTTTACTGGACTTCCAATCCCAGGGGCATACCATTGACGATGCCAAACAGGATCTCGTGCTCCACCTGC
Organism: Desulfosarcina ovata subsp. ovata; assembly: GCF_009689005.1. Lineage (NCBI taxonomy): Bacteria > Pseudomonadati > Thermodesulfobacteriota > Desulfobacteria > Desulfobacterales > Desulfosarcinaceae > Desulfosarcina > Desulfosarcina ovata. The sequence goes on from NZ_AP021879.1 coordinate 2,232,815, forward strand.
GCCTGCCCAACGGCGCCATGTATGACCGCCCGGGACGAATTGAGTTCACCGACAACGAGGTGGACCGCACCACCGGAACGGTGGCTGTCCGCGCGGTCTTCGACAACCCCGACGAGATTCTTTTGCCGGGCCAGTTCGTGACTGTGGTCCTCAGTCTGGCCAATCCGCAGAAAATGCCCGTGGTCCCCCAGCGCGCGGTCCTGGAAGACCAAAAAGGCCAGTATGTGTTCGTGGTTGGTGCCGACAACCGGGTCCAGCGGCGCAATATTACCACCGGGTTGACCGTGGAAACGGAGTGGGCCGTCAAGAGCGGCCTGATGACCGGTGAAACCGTGATCGTTTCGGGCGTGCAGAAAGTTCGCAGCGGACAGACCGTCAACCCCCAGCCCGTGGGCAATCCATAAAGCCAAAAGGATCGATCATGCTATCCAGAATCTTCATCCAGCGTCCGCGCCTGGCCATGGTGGTCTCCCTGATCATCACCTTTGCCGGACTGCTGGCCATCTTCAATATCCCGGTGTCCGAATATCCGAACAAAATCGTACCCCCGGAAATATATGTATCCGCCACCTACCCCGGTGCCAATGCCGAAGAGGTGGCCGCGTCGGTGGCATCCCCGTTGGAATCCCGGATCAACGGGGTGGACGACATGCTCTACATGTCCTCCACGGCCACCAACAACGGCAGTTATTCCCTGTCGATCTATTTTGCCGTGGGAACGGACCCGGACATCGCCCAGGTCAACGTGCTCAACCGCGTTCAGGAAGCCCAGTCCAGCCTGCCCAGCGAAGTCACCGAGCAGGGAATTTCCGTGCGCCAGCGCTCGTCGGACATGCTGGGCGTGGTGTTCTTCTACTACAAGGACGCCAGCCGGGATGTCCTTCCGCTGGCCAACTGGGTTTCTATCAACGTCAGCGACACCCTCAAACGAGTGGAGGGCGTCAGCGAGGCCAGCCCCTTCGGGTCCCACGACTACAGCATGCGTATCTGGCTCGACCCCGTCCGGCTCACCGCCCTGGGACTCACCGCCGATGACGTGATCAGCGCCATACAGGAGCAGAACCTTTTGGCCGCCGCCGGCTCCATCGGTACCGCCCCCATGCCCGACGGCCAGCAGGTCCAGTACACCCTCAAGGTCAAGGGGCGGCTTTCCAGTGCCGCGGAATTCGGCGATATCGTGGTGCAGACCAACACCCAGGGAGGCATCGTGCGCCTGGGGGATGTCGCCCGGGTCGAGTTGGGCAGCGAGTCCTATGCCTCCGAAGATACTCTCAACGGCCAGCCGGGTATCCCCCTGGCGGTTTATCAGACGCCGGGCAGCAATGTCCTGCAGACCATGGAAAATGTTCGTGCGGCATTGAAAGACCTGGAATCGCGGCTTCCCGAGGGCGTCCGCTTTGATGTGATCTACGACTCCACGAAGTTCGTCTCGGCCGCCATCGAAGAGATCATCCTCACCCTGCTGATCACCTTCTGCCTGGTGGTGGGGGTGACCTACGTCTTTCTCCAGGATTGGCGGGCCACCCTGATTCCCACCCTGACCATTCCGGTATCGCTTATCGGCACCTTCGCCCTGCTCCTCGCCATGGGCTACTCGGCCAATACCATCACCCTCTTCGCCCTGATCCTGGCCATCGGCCTGGTGGTCGACGACGCCATCGTGGTGGTTGAAAACGTCCAGCGGGTAATGGATGACGAAGGGCTCGACGCCCGGTCGGCGGCTTTCCGTTCAATGGACCAGGTCACCGGCCCGATCATCGCCACCACCCTGGTGCTGCTGGCCGTGTTCGTGCCCGTCGGTTTCCTGCCCGGCATCACCGGACAGATTTATCGCCAGTTTGCCGTTACCATCTGTGTGGCCGTACTCTTGTCGGCGGTCAACGCCCTCAGCCTGAGCCCGGCCCTGTGCAGTCTCCTGCTGGGCAAACCCAAAATGGCCCGCCGTGGTCCCCTGGCTTGGTTCAACCGGACGTTGAACGGCTCCCGCAATCTCTATGTGGCGGTCTCGGGCTGGCTGGTGCGCAAGATCGTGATCGCCATTCTGATTTTGGCAATCATCGGCATCGGCGTATGGCGGCTTTTCGGCATCGTGCCCACAAGCTTTCTGCCTGAGGAAGACAAGGGGTTCATGATCGTTGATGTCCAGCTGCCCGACGGTGCCGCTTTCGCCCGCACCGCCAAACTGGTGGACGACCTTTCCAAACGCATCAAATCCCTCGATGGGGTCGATTTCGTAATCGGCATACGCGGCTACAGCCTGATCAGCGGTGCGGGCGAAAACGCCGGCATCGCCCTAGTGGGCCTCACCCCGTGGGACGAACGCACCACGGCCGACCTGCAAATCAAAAGCGTGCAAAACAAGATCCGCGGCATCGCGGCGACGGTCTCCGGTGCCAACATCAACGTACTCGTTCCCCCGGCCATCCAGGGGCTGGGCATGTCCGGCGGTTTCAACCTCGAACTGCAGGCCCTGGAAGGACAGACGCCCCATGAAATCGACGCGGTGGCCAAGGGCCTGATGGTGGCCCTCAATCAGGATCCGGCCATCGCCTACGCCTTTTCTTCCTATTCGGCCAACGTGCCTCAGCTGGCCGTCAATCTTGACCGCACCAAGGCACGCATGCTCAAGGTTCCGGTCAGCCGGGTCTTCGGGGTCCTCCAGGCCAACCTGGGCTCGCGTTACGTCAACGACATCAACCTGAACGACCGGGTCTTCCAGGTGACCGTACAGGCCGATGCCGGGTTCCGGGACACGGCCGATGACATCAGCCGTTTGTATGTGCGCAGTGACGACAACAACATGGTGCCCCTGTCCAGTCTGATTACGGTCTCGACCGTGCTCGGACCGCAGTCGGTCACCCGCTTCAATCAGTTTTCCTCGGCCAGTTTCATCGGTGCGGCCCTGCCGACGGTCAGTTCGGGACAAGCCCTTTCCACCGTCGAACAGATCGCCGACAGCACCCTGCCCAGAGGCTACGGTTACGACTGGTCAGGCATGAGTTATCAGGAGAAAAAAATCGGCAACGAGTCGACCGTTGTCATGGTTCTGGCGCTGCTATTCGGCTATCTTTTTCTCGTGGCCCAGTATGAGAGCTGGACCCAGCCGCTGCCGGTAATTATCTCCATTGTGGTGGCCGTGCTGGGAGCGTTGGCCGGTCTGCTGGTCAGCGGACTGGCCCTTTCCATCTATGCCCAGGTCGGGCTGGTGCTGCTGGTGGGGCTGGCAGCCAAAAACGCCATTCTCATCGTGGAATTCGCCCGCGAACAGCGCGAGGCCGGCGAGTCGATCTACCAGGCGGCGATTACCGGCGCCCGCATGCGTTACCGCGCCGTGCTGATGACGGCCTTCTCGTTCATCCTGGGTGTTTTCCCCATGATCATCGCCACCGGCGCCGGTGCGGCCAGTCGGCGCGCCATCGGCACCACGGTGTTTTTCGGCATGCTGGCCGCCACGCTGATCGGAATTTTCCTGATCCCCGCGCTCTACGCCGGTTTCCAGACCATGCGCGAGGCCACCACCCGGAAATTCAGAAACCGGCATTCAGCCAATGCCCCCACCAGCGAGGTATCCCATGAGTAATCCACTGAATCTTTCCCCGGCAAAGAGGCCGGCTGCGGCGCTGGCAATCCTGGCGATCCTGCTGCTTGCCGGCTGTGCGGCCGTGGGTCCCGACTACGTGGCACCGGATCCCGGCCTGCCCGACAACTGGCACACCGCCCTTCAGGATGGGTTGAAGGCGCAACCGGCTGACGGCGAAGACCTGGCCAACTGGTGGAAAAACCTGGACGATCCCCTGCTCATCGATCTGATCACCGACGCGCTGGCGGATAACCCGGATATCAAGCAGGCCATTGCCCGGGTACGCCAGTCCCGTGCCAGCCGGGCGATCGCCAACGCGGATCGCTTTCCCACCCTGGACACCAGCGGGTCGGTAACCACCAACCGGATCAGCAAAAGCACCAGTAGTACCTCCTCGGGAATCGAACGGGACTGGTACGAGGCCGGCTTTGATGCCGGCTGGGAAATCGACGTTTTCGGCGGTGTGCGCCGCAGCGTGGAGGTGGCCGAGGCCAATCTTCAGGCAACCCGGGCCGATCTGGAAAACGTGCGGGTCTCCCTGGCCGCCGAAGTGGCCCGCAACTATATCGAGGCACGCACCTTTCAGTACCGCCTGGACGTGGCCATGGCCAATATTAAGGCCCAGGAGGAGACCTGCCGGCTGATCCGGTCCCGCTACCATGCCGGTCTGAGCAGTGACCTGGAAGTCCAGCAGGCGAAATACAACGTGGAAAACACCCGCAGCCAGTTGCCGACCCTGCGCAGCGGCCTGGAGGCAGCCAAGAATCGCCTGGCCGTGCTCAGCGGGAAGCAACCGGGAACTCTGCACGAAGCGCTCAAGGAAGGGCGACCCATCCCGGTGCCACCGATTTCGGTTGCCGTGGGCGTGCCGGCGGAAGCCATGCGCCGGAGGCCGGATATCCGCAGTGCCGAACGTCAATTGGCCGCCCAGAGCGCTCGTATCGGTGTCGCCACGGCAGACCTCTACCCGAAGTTCCAGCTGATCGGCTCCATCGGTCTGGAGGCGATCAATTCGGGAGAATTCTTTGACAAACCTAGCCGGTTCTGGACGCTCGGCCCGTCAGTCTCATGGCGGATTTTCGATGCCGGCGCCATCCGCCGCAACATCGAGGTTCAGGATGCCATTGCCGAGCAGTACCTGGCCGCCTACGAAGGCACCGTGCTGAGCGCCCTGGAAGACGTCGAGAACGCCCTCACAGCCTATGCCGAGGAACAGGTGCGCCGGACACACCTGGAGGAGGCGGTGGATGCGGCCCAGCGGGCGGCCGACCTGGCCCAGGATCGTTATGCCGCCGGGCTGGTGGATTTTACCAGCGTGCTCGATGCCCAGCGCAGCCTGCTCTCCTTTCAGGACGCCCTGGCTCAGAGCGAGGGCACGGTTACGGCCAATCTGATCTCTCTTTACAAAGCCCTCGGGGGAGGATGGGAGCAACCGGATCGTTGAAGAATCGAATTCTCTTTTTAATCGCCCTGCTGGCGGCCTTTCCGCCCCTTTCCACCGACATGTACCTGCCGGCCATCCCCCTGCTGCGCGAGCAGTGGGGGGAGCCATTGATGGTCATCAACCTGACCCTGATCGGCTTTTTCGTCGCTTACTGTCTCTTCCTGCTGGTCTACGGTCCCATCTCCGACCGTTATGGCCGCAGAAGGCCGCTGATGGTCGGCATCGGCATCTATATCATGGCCAGCCTGGCCTGTGCCGTCTCCGGCGGCATCCATATGATGATTGCCGCCCGGGTATTCCAGGCGGCCGGAGCCGCATCGGCATCGGCCCTGAGCCTGGCCATCTGCAAGGATCTTTTCGACGCCGAATCGAGGGAACGCATCATGGCGCACATTGCCGTGATCATGGCCCTGGCGCCCATGCTGGCTCCGATCATCGGCAGTTGGGTAATCTACTGGACCAGCTGGCAGTGGGTCTTCGTGGCCCAGGCCGTGATGGGCGCGATTGCCTTTCTGGGCGTCTATCGAATGGCCGAACCGCTGAAGACTTTCACCACCGTCAGCCCCAAAAAGGTGATCGGCGTCTACTTCCGGCTGCTCGCGAACGGCCGCTACACGAGCCTCGTCTTCTCCATGTCGCTGCTGGTCTTTCCCATGTTCGCCTTCATTGCCGCATCGTCGGAAATCTACATCTCCCATTTCGGGCTCAGCGAACGTGAGTTCGGCATCGTCTTCGGCGCCAACGCCATGGCAAGCATGTTCGGCTCCCTGGTTTTCGGCCGTTTGTCGCTCTATGTGCGCATGGAAAAACTGATCACGCTCTCCTTTGCCGGCATCCTGCTGGCCGGCGTCTGGATGCTGCTGGGGCCGCACGTGTCCCCCTGGAGCCTGGCCCTGCCAATGGCAACGATGACCTTCTTTTTCGGATTGAACCGTCCGCCAACGAACAATCTGATTCTCGAACAGGTCCATCAGGACGTGGGTGCGGCATCCTCCCTGCTGGTTTTCACCTTCATGATTCTGGGGGCCTCTTCCATGGGGATCGTCTCCCTGCAGTGGACCGACAAAATCACCGTTCTGGGAAGCATGGCAGCCCTCAGCGGTGGGCTGGTCCTGCTCTTCTGGCTCCGCTACAAGGATGTCTTCCTGGCCGCCCTGCCCCGGCGCCGGCCTGGTTGATCAGGGGCAGCCCACGGGTTTCTCAGGATCTCCCACCCAGGCCCGACCCAACCCGGTTTTGTTTTGTTTTCAAGCCCACAAGCCATTTTTTAATTAAATTGACCTGCTTTTGAGAATATGCTAATTTTTTCTTCATTTCGAAACATTTTTCCTACGGCCGTCCATGAAGCTACTCCTGGTTCCCGGTAGCAATTCTCTTTCCCATGTCGCGAAATGCGCCGCTCTGGAAAAAATCCTTACCAGTGCCGGGCATTCGGTCCTTATCGCGGTCGCCCGTGAGCATGCGGGTTTCCTTCGCCGCCTGGCCCTGCCGCACTCGATCCTGCCCGACATCCAGGAGGCGGACGGTGCCGCCTTGCCTTCGCTGAACTGGTTTCGTTCACCCGACCTCCTGCAACACTGCATCAAAACGGAAATCGACCTGTTGAAAAGTTATCGTCCGGACCGTGTGATCGGTGTCTTTCGTTTCACCACCAAAGTCTCAACCGCCGTGCTCCGCACCGCCTATGACACACTGGCCTGCGGGTGCATGATGCCGGAAATGACCGAAGTCCTCGGTTTCGGATCGGGTGGTGAAAAATCAGCGGAGCAGTCCCTCTATCTGGACAATTTCTTCAGGTTCGCGGCCAGAAAAATCAGCATGGTAATGGCGAGTTTCGGTCTTGAAGCGGTAAACGATCTTCGTGAACTGCTGGTCGGAGACCGGACGCTTTTATGGGACTTTCCCGAATTCATGCCCCTTCCGAAGCGATTGAACCGATTCTATATCGGCCCACTGAGCTGGCATCAATGGTCCGACGGGGCGCCCGTGTCGGTGCCACCGGCAAGCGACGGTCATCCTCGGGCCCTGATTTGCCTGGGCACACGACGGCCCGACCAGGCAGTTGTCGAAAAAGCGACCCGCTGTCTTCTGGCATGCGGTTTCGATGTTACCATCGCCTGCGGCGGACACCGGCAGTTAATGGACCGACTCTCTCCAACGCACCGTGTGCAGACCTGTTTGTTCGCCCCCCTCGACCAATTGCTGCCCGATGCGAGTTTGATAGTTTGCCATGGCGGCCAGATGACCGTTTTCGAAGCCCTCAAGCACCGGGTGCCGGTGCTGGTGATTCCCTCACAACCGGAACAGGCCCACAACGGCTTCTGTGTGGAACGAATCGGCTGTGGACGCCGGCTGTCCGATCCGGTCGCCTTTAAGGGAGATCCCCGTGCATTTGTCCAGGCGTTTAACCGTCAATCCGACATCGAGGTCATGGAGAAAATCGTCCACCCCGCATTAAATGGCGACCTGACAATCGGATTGGCGAAAGCCCAGCACTGTCTCCAGCACTATGACGCCACCCGAATCATCGCTGACCTGATGGAGAATGGCTGAGTTGAAATCCCCTGGCATCATCCTGGTTCACGGCTACAGCGGTCACGCCTCGGATCTGGGACCGGTTCACCGCATGCTGAAAAACACATTGGCTGAAGGGGCCATTTGCCGCCTGCGCCTTCCCGGGCACGAGAACCACGCCGTACCACCGTTTGACCCCCAGCGGTTCGGCCGTTGCATTGATGATGGGGTGCGGACCTTAACCAAAGAGAATCGAAATATTATCCTGATGGGGCATTCCACGGGGGGGAACCTTATCATGGATCATCTCATTCGCAGGCAAACCGCTCCGTTTCTGCTGATCCTCGCCGGCACCCCAACCCGCATCCGTGGAGAGGATCTGAACCGCTGGGAAGCGCATGGCCGAAGCGACGTCGACATTCCGCTGACGCATATGGCGCGCCTGGTCTCGTTTATCAACCGTTTGGCGAAAGCGACCATCCCGGTCAATTTCCCGGTACTGGTCCTGCAGGGCGAAGCCGATCTCCTGGTCCCCCCGATCCATGCCAAATCATGGAAAGACGGGCGGTTTGCCGGACCGGTGAGAAGCCTTGTCATCCCCCATGGCGGACACCATCTGTTCCACGGGCCGGGCAGCGAAGTGGCACTCGACTGTATCCGTCGGGCCGTGTCCGATGCCAAGGCCAATATAAGTGCGGGACGGCCCGAATGGTCGAATGCCAGCTCTCTGGCAGCCATGGATAGGGAGGTCGCCGGATTCATCGGTGCCCGTCCGCAAAGCGTTCATCACCTCCTGCGATCACCGGGGGCCCGCCGTGCGCTGGACCAACCGCTGCACCTTCATCCCGTCGCCCATATCGATCCGATCCAACTCAACATCGAAATCACCTCGCGCTGCAACCTGTCTTGCGGGCATTGCGCCCGTTCCGTCGTCAAACGGCCACCCAAGGATATGGCGGCGGAAGCCTTCGAATTCATCCTCGATCTGATGCCCAACACGTTTAAAGTCATCCTGGTCGGGCTTGGAGAACCCACCCTCCATCCCGCGCTTCCCGAACTGGTGAGAATCGCAACCGGTCGGGGGCACCGGGTCGGGCTGGTGACCAACGCCATGGCCCTGGATAAAAAGTTGTCCCGGCGCCTGATGGCAGCAGGGCTTGGCAGCCTGACGGCCAGTCTCGACAGCGCTGATCCGGATATTACCACCCGGGTTCGGCCGGGATCGGATGTGCCACGCATCATCGCCAATCTCAGCGATTTCCTTTCGCTTTCCGGAGGCACGATCCCGACAGCCGTTTTTTCGGCCGTATCCTCAAGGACCGTTCGCTCACTGCCGGACCTGGCGCAAGTCATCGCCGCCATGGGGGTCAACGCGTGGATGCTTTCGGATTTGAATTTCCAGTGGAATCGTTCGAAAACCATATGGCATCGCTGGAACGGGGAATGCCGGGAATTCATCGGCCGGGCCATCCGGCTGGCATTTTCCAACGGCCTGCCGGTCCTCTCGGTTCGGGCGATAGAGTCTCTGGGGTTGGCCCACCGATACGCCGATTTTCTCATGCGGACGCCCGCCGGTCTGGCGGAGCGGTCTGAAGTCCATCGCTGGTGTCTGTCACCGTGGCAAACCCTGCCGGTGGATGTGGATGGGGGGGTAACGGTTTGCGACTGTCAACCGGAAGCAAAAACCGGCAATCTTTTCAACCGGTCATTGGCGGCAATCTGGAATGGCCCGGTCATGCAAGCCCACCGCCGCCGGATGCATGCAGATGCCCCTCCCGCAGCCTGCCGATGCTGTCCCCGGTTCTAAAGCAGCCATACGGGTCCTAAATTGAAGAGTGCCATGATGAAGTCAGCGTGACGGATACCGTCATACGCCCTGCAACCCGTCAGGGCGTCGAAGAGAGCCATGCCAATGCATCCAGATCGATTGTATCGATACGGTATCCTTCCGAAAAGAGTCGCCGGCAGGTGTCCACGACACGCGGGTCATACCATCTCCCGGCATGCTGGGTAATCAACCGCAGCGCTTCTTCAATCGTACGGGCGGGACGATAGGGACGATGGGCGGTCAATGACTCGACAACGTCGGCAACGCAGACGATACGCGCCTCAAATAAAATTTTCCCGCTCTGCAACCCCTGCGGGTACCCGGATCCGTCCAAGTGCTCGTGATGTTGAAACGCAATGTCGGCCAGCGGCCAGGGAAAATCGACGGGTTTCAATATCTCGTAACCCTTGCGACAATGGATTTTGAGGTACCGGACATCCTCATCGAGCAGTTTTCCGGGACGCGACAGAATCTCCGACGGCACGGCGATTTTTCCGATATCGTGGATCAACGCGCCGAGAAAGATGCCTTCGATACGCGCCTGGGGCAGGGCCAACGCCTGCGCCATGGTCGCGGCCAGATGGGCTACCCGGCGCTGGTGGCCGGCAGTATACGGATCTCGTATTTCCACGGTTCGGGATATGGCCAGAATGGTCTGGAGCAGTGTTTTTTTAACATCTCGCGCATGTTGCCGAAGCTCCGCTTCAAGCTGTTCACGCTTGGAAATGTCCCGGATATAGGCAATGAACACCGGGGCGGCTTCCGGGTTGATGGAGATCACTTCCATCTCCGCGGGGAAAACAGATTGGTCGGCCCGCCGGGCCGTTATCTTCATCCGGCGACCGATGATTTTCTTCTCCCCGGTGGCAAGAAAATCGGCAAGCCCCTTCTCATGGCTGCTGCGCAGGTTCTGGGGGATCAGCTTTTCAGAAACCAGGTGACCGACGACCTGTTCGCTGTGATAGCCGAAGATCGTTTCCGCGGCAGGATTAAAGGCGATGATCCGTCCTTTGTCGTCCATGGTGACCACGCCGTCGAGCGCGGATTCCACAAGGGCGCTGAACCACTCTGATGAGATATCCCTTTTTCGGGTGAGGGGGACAGGCGGCTCCATCCGTTTGATCGTTTTCTCCTTCAAATGGATATTGAACGCATAAAAAACAGCTTATGCGGATTTCAGCGGTTCGGCCGCAGCGGCGGTGCCGGTCCGGCCGAAGGCCCGCCCGCGCATCTCCCGGCGTCGGGGGCGGTAAGTGTTGTCGGCCATCTCCTTGCGCACGACCTTCTGGAAAAGCTTGGACATCTTGATCTCCTGGGACTCGTCCTGATAGAAGGTGTCCCAGGCCCAGTGTAGCAGTTCCTGAAGTCTTTCCGGTGCCATGTGGCGCGGCTGATAGACCACCTGATCGGCCGAATAGGTGTCCCAGTCATAGGAGAAGATGCGGCCCTGGCGCTTGAGGTCGTCATAGGCCTTGGTGTGGGGAAACGGCGTCAGCACGGTGAATTCGGCCAGGTCCAGATCGATCTCCAGCAAAAATTCCACCAACCGTTTGATCTCGTCTTCGGTATGGCGGTCCAGCCCCAAAAGGATGGTCCCCTCCACGCCGATGCCGTGGTCGTGATAGCGCCGGATGCGCTCCTTGATGTAGTCCGAAGTATCGAAGACCGCCTGGTAGACGTACCAGGCACCGGCCTGGGCCGCCAGGTCCAGCACCTTGGGATCGTCCTCGATGGGGTGACAGCACCACTTTTTCTTCAACGGGATCATCTCGCGGAACAGTTCCATCTCCCAGCGGGTATCCTGGGCCAGGGAGTTGTCCACGATAAACAGCCGGTTGTTGTCGATGGCAGCCATCTCTTCCACCGACCTGGCCACGGGCCGCGGCCGGAATTTGCGGCCGCCCAGATAGGCCACGGCGCACGGGTAGCAATGGTAGCGACAGCCCCGCGAGGCGTGCACCAGATCCACCATCTGCACGCCCTTGTAATTGTAGAGATCACGCTTGAGGATATCGCGCCGGGCCGGCCCCACATGTTCGAGGGAGGGTTGTTCGCCCAGATAATCGTAGACTTTTTTCAGCCGGCCGCCTGCCAGATCGCCGAACACCGTTTCCATGCGGCCTTCGGCCTCGCCGAGAAAGACCGCGTCGGCATGCATCTGGGTCTCCTCGGCGTGCAGCATGGTCGCGATGCCGCCGAAAATCACCGGAACGCCTTTGGCGCGGTACCAGTCCGCAATCTGCCAGCCCCGCTTGACCTGCACGGTCAGCATCATGGAGATGCACACCGCATCCACCGGATCGTCAAAATCGATGGCATCCAGGTTTTCGTCCACGAAATCGACGGACACATAATCGGGCAGGGCCGCGGCAAACACCACGGGGCCGTGGGGGGGCAGATGGAACTCGGTTTGGCGGGCCAGTTTGGGCCAGCGCGGATAGATCAGTTTTATCTTCATGGTCGTGCCTCATGGGAAGCGGTCGGTACGGTCAGGGGCCGGGCCTCTACCAGGGTCAGGGTCAGGGTGTAGCCGAGCATGCCGTGGGTGGTCAAAGTCAGGTGTGCCGGGATCGGGGCTGGGCCGTCCGCGGCCGGATTTTCCTGGGCGATCAGCGTCTTTTCCGGCCTGGCAGCGCTGCGGTAACAGCGCAGTGACCATCCGCCATCCGATGTGGCGGACAGATCGCGGGTCTCGCCACCGCCCAGTCGATAACGGCAGACAACGGTGCCGTCATCGAGAGCGCCGGCGATCGGCGAAATATTTTCCGGCGCCAGAAAAATCAGCCGGATATCGTCGATCAGCCCCTGGGCAAAACCCTTGTTGTCAAAGGGCGGCAAGGCTCGCAGGACAGTGACCGACGGTCCGCACTCGGCTTCGAAAAGGACCAGCCCTTCCAGGGTCAACAGCACGCAGTGCAGGTGCCGGGTTGCGGACGAGACCTGCACGACCCCCATCATGGTGGTGACCGAACGGCCGGGCGGTGTGGCCTCGATGATATGCACGAACTGCCACTTTCCCCGGGCCCAGATGCCGGGACAATCCGCCGGCACCCCGTCCAGGGATGAAAGTCGCGGCAACCGGGCGCATCCCGCGATCAGGCAAAGGCCCAGCAGCAGAAGGGAAATGGCGGATTTCATGGAACCTTCTGAAACATATCCGCATCGATGGTCTGATTGAGCACCGTCTGCGAGAAGGTCAGCTCCGTGTAGGCATCCTCACCCTCAACGATCACCACCTGCCGGATCACCCCCGGCCGGTCGTCCAGAACCAGCTCAATGCGTTGCAAAACCTCGGCAAAGGCTTTCTGCTTGGGGGTCAGCACGATTCTGTGGGGCGGTTCCAGCCGGGCGTCGAACATGGGATTGTCTTCGAACCGGCCGGCCAGCCACTGGGAAATCTCTTCGAAAACGACCTGCATGGCGTCCAGACCGGCCCCCGATTCCTCGCGGAACGCATGGGTCCGGGTGTCCTGGGTGAAGCGGCGTACCCGGCCGTCGTGCATGAACAGGATGCTGCGGATGGGTGACAGATATTCCCAACGCAGGGATCCGGGGGTCTGGTAGACCAACTTTCCCCGGGAAACCAGCGGGCGGGCCAGGATGGGCAGATGTTTGGTCTGAGTGAATTCGGTCTGCAGCGAGGCCACACTGCCGGCAGCCGCACGGATGCCGTCCCAGTTGTCTGCCCAGCCCAGGCAGAGGGCGATGCAGGCCAGAAGACCCAGGCGCATCAGCACGTTTCGGCATCGGCGGCAAGGCAATTAGAACATCCCTCCGTTGACGCTGATCACCTGTCCGGTAATGTAGGAGGCGTCGCCCGAGCAGAGAAAGCGCACCACCCGGCCCACCTCCTCGGGTTCGCCAAGGCGGGCCATGGGAATGATCGATTTGATTTTCTGGATCGGCGCGTCCTTGATCATGCCGGTGCGGATCAGGCCCGGGGCGACCACGTTGACGCGAATGCCCAGGCGGGCCACTTCGGCGGCCACCGAGCGGCTGGCACCGATCAGGCCGGCCTTGGCGGCCGCATAGTTGGCTTGGCCGCGGTTGCCCATGATGCCGGCAACCGAGGCGATGGAGACGATGGACCCGCTTTTGCGGACGATCATCTTTTCCAGCACCGGCCGGGTCACGTTGTAGAACCCCTGCAGGGTGATATCGATCACCGAGCGCCATTTATCCGGCGTCATCATGACGAACAGTTCATCGGCCACGCGGCCGGCGTTGTTGATCAGGGCGTCCACACGCTGGTGGGTGGAGAGGATCTTTTCCACAGCCGCCTGGGTCTCGGTTTCATCGGCCACATTGAACCCCATGCAGGCGCCGTCCCCACCCTGCGCCCGCACCGCGGCAAGGGTCGTCTCGGCCCCCTCCCGGTCCGACAGGTAGTTGACGATCACATGGTAGCCGCTGCGGGCCATCTCGATGCAGATGGCCTGGCCGATCCCTTTGCTGGCACCGGTAACCAGTGCCACCGGGGTGTCTGTCGGGTTGCTGGTTGTTTTTTCTGACATGCGCTGTTTTCGCTTTTATTCCCTGTCAGGCAGCCGTCAGGCCGCCTCGGCCTGCATCAGTTGCAGGGTTATCTCCGCCGCCGGCACGCCATCGACCGTGGCCACCGCATGGACCTCGCAAAAGCCTTCGAATTCGAACCGGTTTTCCGATGTGATGATAATTTCGGCTCCGATCGGCAACCGATCAACGGAAAACCGGGCGGCTTTGACACCGACCATCCAGCCCCCCTGATTGGCATCCGGCCCGTTGTTCAGGTGGTTCTGCCAGCCGTTGTTGATCCCCGCCGTCTGGGCGGCCAGCTCCACCAGGATCAGTGGCCGGCTGCCGTCGGCATCGGTCATGGGCCAGCGGGACGAGACAATGGAGCGGGTCGCGGTTTTCTCCGTGCTGATCCCGACCACCTCGTCAACCAGCAGCATGCCGTCCCGATGGGGCAGAAAATCTTCGATTGTCAGGCCTTCCGGCAGCATGTCCATCCGTGCGGGTCACCGTACCAGGGGTTCATAAAGTCGTTGAAAAGGCCACCGAAAGCAGGTAGACAATGGGCGCCTTGACGAGTGCCGGTGTACTATACTTTTTTAACCCTGTAAATAATGATACGGGAAACAGACTGCGGAAAACATATGGAAAAACTGTTGGCTGAATTGAAAGAAAAAATCGTTGAAATCCTGAACCTGCCGGATGTCGCCCCCACGGATATCCGCGAGAATGAACCGCTGGTGGGCGGGCCGCTGGGGATCGATTCCATTGATGTGCTCGAGATGGTGATCATGATTGAAAAGGATTACGGCGTCGTGATCAACAACCGCGAGCTGGGGGCCAAGGTGTTTGCCACCCTGCGGTCGCTTGCCGACTATGTCCAGACCCACGCCGCGGAGCCGGCCAGTTGACGGATTCCCCGGTTTTCATCGTTTCCATGGGCATGATCAGCAAACTGGGATCGGACAGCGCTGAAAGTGCGCTGGCCCTGCGGCACAACCATGGACGATTCACCCCGTTAACCCTGTTCGACGCCGGCCCTGACGGCCCCCTGCCCGTTGCCGAATTGACCGACCTGCCGGTCGTTTCCGACCCTCCGCGCACCCACCAGTTGGCCCGGCTGGCCGCTGACCAAGCCATGGCCGCATGCATTAAGCCGCCCGAGGCAATCATTCTGGGCACCACCACCGGCGGCATGCCGGCAACGGAGATTGCCCTGGAAAAAGGGATTGACGATCCAGGGGCCTTTCGGCACCACGGGGTAGGCACCGTGGCCGAGGACTTGGCCCGCCGCTACGGATGCAGCGGACCGCTGATCACCCTTTCCACGGCCTGTGCATCGGGTGCCACGGCCATCGCCGTTGCCGCCGCAATGATTCGCCACAAAATGGTGCGACGCGTGCTTGCCGGCGGCGCCGACGCCCTGTGCCGGCTCACCTACTTCGGTTTCAAGTCCCTGCAGGTCATCGATCCGGCCGGCGCCCGCCCGCTGGACCGGGATCGCCGTGGCATGTCCCTGGGCGAAGGGGCGGCCATGCTGCTGCTCAGTGACCGGCCGCGCTCGAAAGATGATCTGCAGCTGCTCGGCGCCGGCCTCTCCTGCGATGCCCACCACCCCAGCACGCCCCATCCCGAGGGCGCCGGTGCACTGGCCGCCATGCAGGCCGCCCTGGCCGATGCCGGTCTGCGCCCCGAACAGATCGATGCCATCAACCTGCACGGCACCGGCACACCGGACAACGACCGCGCCGAGGCCCTGGCCGTCAACGCGCTGTTCGATGGCTCACCGCCGCCGCTATCTTCCACCAAGGGATTCACCGGCCACACCCTGGGCGCCGCCGGCGCCCTGGAAGCGGGCATCGCCTGCCTGAGCATCCAAAACGGGGTGGTGCCGGCCAACGCGGGCACCCGAACCGTGGATCCGGCCCTTAGCCTCGCCCCTGTCGCCTCGGCCACGTCCCTTTCCGTAGGCACGGTACTCTCCAACTCCTTCGGGTTCGGCGGCAACAACGCCGCCCTGGTTGTCGGAAAACCCAGGGTGGATCGGTCCGGACCCGGCGGCTCACCGGCAAGGCCCTTGATCGTCACCGGTTACGCCTGCCTGAGCGGCAGTGGCCGCACCGCCGAAACCCTGGCCGCGCTGAGCGCCCGGGACACCTGCCGGGGCTGTCTGAGCGAACCGGTGATTTGCCGGGATCTCAACCCGCGCAGCGTGCGCCGCCTCAAGCGTCTGTCCAAAATCGCCCTGGCCCTGGCCGAGGAACTGCGCCAGGATGTCGCCGAATCGGACCGGCCGCAGGTCATCAGCATGGGCACCGGCTGGGGCGCACTGTCCGAAACCAGTGATTTCATCAGCCGGCTGCAGGCAAGTGGGTACCAGTTTCCCTCGCCCATGGATTTCATCGGTTCCGTGCACAACGCGCCGGCCGGCCAGATAGCCATGCTGATGGCGGCCAAAGGGGCCAATCTGACGACCAGCGGCGGAGATTATTCCTTCGAACAGGCACTTATGTCTGCCGATCTGGTCACCCGGGGATCCATCGCCCCGGCGCTGGTGATGGGGGCTGACGAGGCCCACGCGACCCTGTCGCCGCTTTTCGATCCGTCGGCGGCCGGCCAGACAAGCCTGTCCGACGGTGGCGGCGCCATCCTGCTGCGGCGCGGCGATACCACCGATGGCGTTCGCATCGCCCTGGCCGGCTACCGCTCCCACCGTCAGCCGGACGCCATTGAGGCAACCATTGCCGGCCTGGGCGGCGCCAACGCGCTGAATGATCGTTTCGGGGCCATCCTGGCCGGCATGCCGGTCGCCCACCGTGCCCTGGCCATGGAACAACTGGACCGCTTTGTGATGCAAAGCGGCTTTTCCGGTCCGATCATCGACTTCCGACCGCTGACCGGCGAATTCGCCACGGCCACCGCCATCGCCGCGGTGGCCGGTATCCACTGGGTCAACACCGGCACCTGCGCCGCCGGGGAGACCGGCGGGCACCCGATGAATCTGGACGGCAAAGGCGTGCTGCTGCTCGGCCTGGGCCGCTTCATTACCGCAACCTTGATCTGTGCGCCATGAACGTACTGCTGATTTCCGCCAACCAGCTGAACGAGCCCTATCCGGTGTACCCGCTGGGACTGGATTACGTGGCCGGCGCCCTTGCCGACCGGCACCGGGTGGGCATCCTCGACCTGAACCAAACGGCCTCCATGACCGACCTGGAAACCGCCATCCGTGACAGTGTGCCGGACGTCGTCGGCATCTCCCTGCGCAACGCCGACAACACGGATGTCTCCCAGCCCGTGGGCTTCATGGCCGGGTATTCCGAGCTCGTTCAGACCATTCGGCGCGCTACCGCAGCGCCCATCGTCCTGGGAGGCAGCGGCTTCACGATTTTCCCCACCGAAACCATGGAGGCCCTTCAGGCCGACTACGGTATCATGGGCGAGGGCGAACGCCTGCCGCTGCTGCTGGATGCCCTGTCCCGCGACGACGACCCGGCCGCCGTCGAGGGGGTCGTGGTCCGCGGCCGGCCGGCGAAGACGCCATCGCCTTGGCCGTCTGCGACCCTGCGCCGCTTCGATCCCCATGGGGATCATCTCGATTACTATCTGAAAACAGGCGGCATCCTGAACCTGCAGACCAAGCGCGGCTGCCCGTTTCGCTGTGTCTACTGCACCTACCCGCACATCGAAGGCCACCGCATGCGCCTTCTCGATCCGCCATCGATTGCCCGCACCGCAGTAAAGCTCCAGGATGCCGGTGCCCGCTACCTGTTTGTCACCGATTCGGCCTTCAACGCCGATCCGGCACACAGCATCGAGGTTGCCCGGGCCTTGCGCAAGGCCGGCCTGGCAATTCCCTGGGGAGCGTTCTTCGCGCCCACGGCACCGACACCGGACTATTTCCGGATCATGGCCGATTGCGGGCTCAGCCATGTGGAATTCGGCACCGAATCCCTCAGCAACCCGGTGCTGGCGGCTTACGGCAAACCGTTCAACCGGCAGGCCGTGCTCGACGCCCACCGCATGGCCCGGGAGGCCGGTCTGCACACGGCCCACTATCTTCTGTTCGGTGGGCCAGGAGAAACCGGCCGGACCCTAACGGAGACCCTGGATCACGTCGAAAGGCTGGAGCGTTGCGTGGTGTTCATGTTCTGCGGCATGCGCATCTACCCGCACACCCGCCTGTACGACCTGGCCGTGGCCCAGGGCCAGATCCGGGCCGGCCAGAATCTGGTATCGCCGGTATTTTACCGGTCGCCCGACATCGACGCCACCAGAATCATGGAAACGATCCATGCCCGCAGCCGGGGACGGATCAACTGGGTGGTCGGCGCCGGCAGCCCGGAAACGACCACGATCACGGCCCGAATGTACCGCAAGGGGTACAGCGGCCCCTTGTGGGAATATCTGTGTCGCTGAAGGCGGCCACGGAAACAGCAGGGAAACCGCAATCGGGACCCAATTATGAGAAAGTATGGTCGCAGGCATGGCCAGCTCTTACGGGAAACCGTTCTTTCCTTGAATAAAGCCTTGCAATGATTTACAAAGATAAATTTTATGTGGTACGAGATGAAAATTCGCACTATGCCTGACTCCACCGACCGGGTCGCCGAGGCGACCATCGCCCCGGACTCGCCCTGGTTCGACGGGCATTTCCCCAACCAGCCGGTGCTGCCGGGCATTGCCCAGCTGGAGATGGTCTTCGACCTGATCCGGCGGTACGCGTCCCGGCCCCTTCGGATTGCCGAAGTGAGCCGCGTGCGCTTCAAACGGATGATTGTCCCGGAAGACCGGGTGACGATTGTGGCCACGCCCCGGCCGGCCAACGCCAACGTATACACCTTTCGCCTGGAAAAGGCGGACGGTCTGGTCACCACGGGAACCATGACAGTGGAAACAACCACTGAAGAAACGGATAATTGAGGAGATCGGAAGACATGCAAGCTGGCAGCAACACGGATAACATTACCCTTCGGATTGCCGAAATCATGATTGATGAGCTCAAGCTGGAGGACGTCACCCCCGAAACCTTCGACCCGGACATGGATCTGGTGGACGAGGTGGGCATCGACAGCATGGATCTGGCCACGGTGGCGCTGGTTCTGCGCGACGAATACGCCGTTCGCATCGATGAAGACGACTACCCCAAATTGACCACCATTCGCCTGATCGCGACGTACATCCAGGACAAACTCGATTCCGCTGCCGCCTGACCGGCATCGGATGGAGATGGGTATGGCGGCCTGCCACGGGGCAACGCCGCCGGAAACAACCGCCGTTCCGCCGTCCAGACACATCCCGGGAGCACGACCGTGAGTCATCAGCGTGTAGAACAACCGGCCTCCGGTTCCGCATCGGAGCCCCTTCAATACAAATTTGCCGACCTGATCGCCGATCCGGTGGTCCGCGACCGCTGGGAACAGGTGCGGCGCTACTTCTTTCTGCGCGAATCCACCTACGACATGACCCGGCGGTGCAATATCCGCTGCAATGGCTGCTACTACTATGAAGGCGAAAAGCAGCATGCCGTTGAAAATTCGGATCTG
The DNA here is from genome assembly GCF_009689005.1 of Desulfosarcina ovata subsp. ovata. NCBI lineage: Bacteria > Pseudomonadati > Thermodesulfobacteriota > Desulfobacteria > Desulfobacterales > Desulfosarcinaceae > Desulfosarcina > Desulfosarcina ovata. Next base: position 2,252,221 of record NZ_AP021879.1, read on the forward strand.
GAGCAGTGGCGCAGGCTCATGCAGGCGGAAAAGGCGCGCGGCATCACCTTTGTGGTACTGGCCGGCGCCGAGCCGTCCCTGGTTCCCGAGCGATGCCAGGTCTGCTTTGACGAGATTCCCCTGGGCGCCATTGCCACCAACGGGTTGAAACGGATTCCCGGAGAGATCGGCTACCGGCTTCACATCTCCGTGTGGGGTGACGACGAAACCAGTTACCGGACCCGCGGCGCAAAAGAGATGCTGGTCCGGCAGACCGACAACTACCGCAGTGATCCCCGGGCCATCTTCGTTTACACCTTTACGCCGGACAACATCGACCAGGCGGAAACGGTGACCCGGCTGCTGGCCCGGGAGGGATGCCAGGTGACCTTCAACATGTTCTCGGCCCCGGTGGGCTATACCGGCGACCTGCGGCACACACCCAATTCGCTTTCCCGGACCCGCCAGGCCATGCTGGACCTGATGGTGCGTTATCCGCAAACCGTGGTTTACTCCCGTTATAATGCCGTGGCCCACACCCACCGCCTGGGGCTGCACGATCTTTACGGCTGCTCCTATCCGCGCCGCAATCCGTCCACCGATGTGGGCCTGGGCCGCTCCTTCCGCCAGTACCGCACGGATCTGGGCTGGGACCGCGAGGCGGCCTGCTGCGTGCCCGATACGGACTGCAGCGATTGCCGCCACTACGCCGCCGGCAGCGCCGTGGTGACCGCGCGCCTTTTTCGCCATGCCACGGATCCGGACACCTTCCGTTCCTGGCTGGACTATGTCGACACCTACCTTGCCGTATGGGTACGCGACTATCCCCGGGGGGCCAATCTAAGCCAGAACCTGGTGTCGCCGCCCGGGTTTGATCTGATCTGATTTTTTTGAGGAGCCGTTGCATGAAAACCGTCAGCTCGCTGCTGGATGACCACTGGTATGAACGTTACCGCAGAATCTCCAAGCTCAACATCCGCAGTTCCATCTACGATGTGACCAACCGCTGCAACCTGCGCTGCAAAGGCTGCTTTTTCTTTTCATCGGGCGAGCACAAGGCCGCCGATGAGGAGATGGACCTGGGCCGTTGGGAAACCTTCATCGACAGCGAAATGCAGCGCGGCGTCAATCTGGCCATTCTGATCGGCGGCGAGCCGACCCTGTGTCTCGACCGCGTGGAGGCCTTTTACCAGCGCCTGCCCACCTTCTGCGCCACCAACGGACTGATCAGGGTGCCCCGGGACCGCTTTCCGGACATGATGATCGGTATCTCCCTGTGGGGCAGCGAGACCGACGAAACCGTGCTGCGCGGTAAGGACACCTTCTCCATCTCCAGCAAACACTACGCCGGCGACCCCTACACCTATTACCTGTACACCATCACCCCCAAGCAAATCGGCAAGACCGAACGGATTATCCGCAAGATTCGCGACGTGGGGTTGAAGGTGCACATGCAGCTGCTCTCCAACGACGAGGGGGTGGACGGATTTTCCTGGTCGCCCGAAGAGCTGGACGCCATCCGGGCCGAGATGGACGCCATGCTGGATGCCTATCCGGAGACGGTGATCTCCTCGAAGTACTATCACGAAATCATCACCACCGGCAAAATGCTGGGGCGGCCTTTCGGCTGGATGGAATGCCCGTCGGTGACCATTACCATGGACAACCGTGACCCGCGGCCCCGGCGGCTGACCAATTTCATCCGCTGGGCGTCCGATCTGAAAACGATGCACCGCTGCTGCACCTCAGAGACACGCGACTGCAGTACCTGCAAGGACGGCGCCGCCCACATGAGCTGGGTGATGGTCAACAAACGTGCCCATATGCGATCCACCAAGGACCTTCAGAACTGGATCGAAATTTACGAGATGTTCGCCAAGCTCTATCAGTTTATCCCCTGGTGATGCGTCGAACTATGTCTCGCACTCCTGCCGTCATCATCGGCTATGACGCCGTTTCGCCCCTGGGCATCGACCTGGAGGCGCAGTGGCGCCGGGCCCTGGCCGGTCAAAGCGGCATCGACGCCCTGACCCGTATCCGGCCGGGTCCCGATTTTCCGGTACAGGTGGCCGGCCAGGTGGCGTCCATCGACCACCTGGATTATCCGTTTCTAAAACCCCGCGAACAGGCGCGCTGGATCTCGCCCCTCTTCAAATACGCCCTGCTGACCGTGCAGCGCGCCCTGGAGCGGGCGGGACTGGCCATCGATGCCGATCTGGCCCCGCGCACGGCCGTTACCTACAGCTCGGCCATCGGTGGCCTGGACGCGGTGCTGGGGGCGGATCGCAGGTGGATCGCCTCGCGCAGCCTGCCCCTGCCCTGCGTCAATCCCAACGCCTGCATCAACATGGTGGCCGGCAAGGTCTCCATGCTCACCGGCGCCACCGGTCCGATCACCACCACCATCACCGCCTGCGCCACCGGTCTGACCTCCATGATTACCGGCGCCATGCTCATCGCACAGGATCGCGCCGACATCGTGATCTGCGGGGCCGTGGACTTTGCCCTGGTGGAGCCGATCCTGGCCGGATTCGCCACCATGAACGGCGCCTACGTGCCCAAGGAAAACGCACCGCCAGAGGCGCCGCAGACGGTCAGCCGCCCCTTTTCCGTGAACCGGCGCGGGTTCGTGGTTTCCGAGGGGGCCGGCTGCATCGTTCTGGCCGGCAAGCGGTTTGCCCGCGAGCGGAGGTTAAACGCCGACGTCGAGATCGCCGGCTGGAGCATGACCTCGGATGCGCACCATTTCGTGGCCCCCCATTATCCCACGGTGCGCCGCTGCATTACCGAGAGCATCAAGGATGCCGGCATCGCGGCGGACCGGATTCAGGCGGTCAACGCCCATGCCGCCTCCACCCGGGTCGGCGATCAGGTGGAGTTTGACGCCCTGCGCGACATCTTCGGGACGCATATGCCGCCGGTCACGGCCAACAAATCCCTGATCGGCCATGCCATGGGCGCCTCCAGCGCCATCGAGTCGATCTTTACCTTCCTGGGCATGCAGGGCGGCGTGCTGCCGCCCACGATCAACCACCAGCCCGATCCGCAGATCCCCATCGACTGCGTGACCGAGGGCAGCCGGCCGGTGGCCCAGGAACACGTGCTGAAAAACGCCTTCGGCTTCGGCGGCTGCAACGCTTGCATTGTCTTTCGCCGGATTTGAGAAGAATGTTACGGTCATTCGATTGTGAGCTGATATGAGAGCGCCTCTTAACCGCAGAGTCTACATTGTCGGCTACGACATCGCCACCGCCCTGGGCAGCAGCCTGGATGCCACCTGGCAGCGTGCCGTGCGCGGCGAGGCCGGGTTCCGCCGGGTAAGCCGCTGCGACACATCGTCGCGCAGCAACGTGGTCGGCGAACTGCCCGACTGGGATCCGGCCGCCCTGGGCTATTTCGACCGCAAGGACCTATACAACTGGAATGCCGACTACGTTTTCCTGACCATGGCCCTGTGCATCCGAGCCCTGGCCCACGCCGGGCTCGAAATCAACGCCGAAACCGGTCCGCGCACCGCCTGCCTGGTGGGCTCGGCCCTGAACGGCAGCGACGCCCTGCGCATCGCCTTCGAGAATTACACCAGCAAGGGGCCACTGAAAGTCAGCCCCTACCTGCTGCCCAACCTGTGCGCCAACCTGCCAGCGGGCAAGGCCGGCATGCAACTGGGGTTCACCGGACCGATCTTCTCCCCCCAGGGGGCCTGCGCCTCGGGCAACTATGCCATTGCCCTGGGCGCCCGCATGATCCGTGACGGGGACTGTGACTTCGTGCTTGCCGGCGGTGTGGAGACCTGCCTGATCCCCGAAATCATCCAGGGGTTTGCCAACATGTGGGCCACCATCAAAGTCGATCCCAATGATCGCGCCTTCAACGATCCCACCCAGGCGTCGCGGCCCTTCAGCATCGACCGCCGCGGCATCGTACTTGCCGAAGGCGGCGGGATCCTGGTCATGGCCGCCGAGGAGCGCATGGCCGACCTGGGCCTGACCCCCAGGGCCGAGGTACTGGGGGTGGGCTGGACCTCCGACGCCCACCATTTCACCCTTCCCAACCGCGCCACCATTGTGCGGGCCATCGCCCAGGCCATCGACGATGCCGAGCTGACACCCGGCGATATCGAATATGTCAACGCCCACGGGACCTCCACCGCCAAGGGCGACAAGGTCGAGATCGAGTCCCTGCGCGACGTGTTCGGTTCACACCTGGTACGCATCCCCGTATCGTCCAACAAATCCCAGATCGGCCACACTTTGGGCGCGGCCGGAGCCATTGAGGCGGCCCTGGGAATCGAGGCCATGCGCCGGGAACTGGTCCTGCCCACGGTGAATCACATCCCGGACCCCGAATTCGCCGACATGGATCTGGTTCCCAACCAGGCCCGCCGCCATCCCCACACGGTGTTTCTCTCCAACGCCTTTGGTTTTGGCGGCACCAACTGCTGTATCGTTTTCAAGGGGGTGTGACGTGCGGCCCAAACCATTTATCCCCCAACCATTGGAAGGGCCGGCGGCCTATTATCGCGACGCCACCGGCGGCAGGGTCTGGCACCGCTGTTCGCTCAGGACCCTGTATGCCGACACGGACCGCAGCCAGGTGGTCTACCATGCCAACTACCTGCGCTATTTCGAATTCGGCCGGGCATCGCTCATGCGCGAGGCCGCCTACCCCTACCGTGAGATCGAGGAGAGCGGGTTCACCTATCCGATCATCGCCACCGGCCTGGACTATTACCGCCCCCTTTACTATGACGACGCCATGTACATCTTCACCCGGCCCGGCGAGCGCCAGCGGGTCAAACTTCAATTCGACTACGTGATTACCCACGCGGAGAGCGGCGATCTGGTCTGCACCGGATTCACCCGCCACTGCGCCGTCAATGCCGCGGGCATACCGGTGGGAATCGATGAAAAGACCGTGCACCTATGGGAGATCTTCCCCGAATAGACCGGCCCGGCAAAGCGGCCATCCGCATCCGGACCCAGCCTGGGTGGGAAGACCACCACGTTCAGGGGCAGCCGGTGCTGCCCGCCGTGGAGGCCATGCAGATCCTGGCCGGACGAATCCAGGCCGCCCGGCCGGCACTGGACGTGGGTGACATGAGCGCCGCCCGATTTCCCAAATTTCTGGCCGTCGACCCCGATCGCGAGAGCCTGGATGTCGACTGTCGGATCGTCGAGCGATCAGACGGCGGCCTGCAGGCAGCCCTGACCCGTTCCGTTACAACCGGATCGGCCGGCATCCGCCGCAGCATCACCCACGCCGAGATGACCGTTGGCAGCGCCGGGAAACCGCCGTCGCCCCTGCCCCTGGATCTGGCCGCGGCCATTGAGGGGATTTGCGACACCATCGCACCGGAAGTGATCTACCGCGAACTGGTTCCCTTCGGACCTGGTTTCCGTTCCATCTGCCGGCCCCTGGTGGTCTCCCCGGACGGCGCCCTGGCCCGGGTACAGGCACCCTCCCCTGCCTCGGCCCTGCCCGGCCCGCTGGGATCCGGGTTTCCCCTGGACGGCGCCTTTCACGCCGCCTGCGTCTGGGGCCAGCGCCATGCCCGGCGGGTGGCCTTTCCCGTGGCCATCGGCCGGCGGATCATTTTTTCTCCCACGCGGGGTGATGAAAGCTACACGGCCCGGGTCGTGCCCAAGGCAATCACCCCCGGCCATCTGACCGTGGACATCTGGATTCTGGACCATACGGGAAACGTCTGCGAGGCCGCCCTGGGTGTGGAGATGCGCGATGTCAGCCGCGGCACCTGGCGGCCGCCCGGCTGGATCGTTGAGAAAGCCCCCGAATCCGCCCTTGGCCTGTGGGCGGCGGATTGCCAGGGGCTCGTCCTGATCGAGCGTGCCCATATGGCCGCCTTTGCCGCCAGTGCCCTCTCTGCGCTTGAGGCCGCGCGGATGGCGAATATGGGCCTCCGTCGCCGACAGGGCTATGTCGGCGGCCGCCTGGCGCTGAAACGCCTGTGGCGCAAACTGGCCGGAGACGACCACCAGCGGCCATCGGCAGCCATCGAAACCGGAGTGGCGGATGATCCCCGGCCATATCTTTCGGGCATCGACGGAAAGGCACCGGCCCACTGCTCATTGGCCCACGACGAACGCTTCTGCGTGGCCGTGGCCCACAGCAAAGCCGTGGGAATCGATGTGGAACCGATCAGCGACCGCGCCCGGCGCTCCGGCCACCTGTTCATGCAGGCATGCGAACAGGGCTGCGTGCAGCAGACGGATATGGATGCAGGGCCTGCGGCTCTCAGGGTCTGGTCCATCAAGGAGGCCGCATCCAAGGCCTTCGGCATGGTCCTGAACGAGGCCTGGGAACGCATCGCGGTGGTCTCCATCGGGGAGGCAGCCAGCTGTTTTAAAAAGGACGGCGGACCGGCGATGACCGCCCGCCATCTGAGCGTGGCCGGTCACCTGCTGACCCTGGTAACCGAGCCGGTGTCAAACCGGATTTGACGGCGGCGGCAACTCATTGGGAAGCGATGTGCGGGTCAGGGCCATCAGTTTGAGCATGCCCACGCGGGTCAGCCAGCGCAGAAAAACCATGGAGTATTCGGCCCCGGCCAGGTACATGCCCAAGATAAAAACCAGGTGGGAAAGCCCGTAGGCCACCGGCCCGCCGATCAGGACGATGGCGGGTCGTGCCAGATGAATGGACAGGGCCCCCAGGCCGGCAATCAGGGGCCAGCCGATCACATAGCTGAATCCGATGGCCCCCACCCCAACGATTACCCGCAGGGTGGGCGGTTCTTTGAAGGGGCTCAGGTCGGCCTTGTCGGCAATGGCCTGGCGCACAAAAGGAATGCGGCTCAGCCGGGTGACCATGTTTTGTACGTTGATTCGCATCTGATGCTCGGGTTGCCTTCAGGGATAAGTCACTCGTAAAAATGGGTTTAAATTAACACAAGTGGCGGCGACCATCAAACCGGGCTGACCGCATTTAACTTTTTGTTGCTCTTTTTACCGGATAGCGACGGGTTAAAAATGTCCAATGAAAAATGTCAATTGGTGGTATTCTGTCCTTTTATAATCGACCGGATCCTTCAATTGACATTTGGATTTTTACATTTGGCATTGATCTAATCGGTGCGGTTGGTTTCTGATCACGCCACCAACAAAAATATAACCAAATGCGGTTACCCTGACCATCAAACCTTCGGGTCCAGGCGAAAGGGCTTTGCAGACAACCATGCCACTGGCTGAACCGATCAACCAGCGTCCCGGCTGGAACTATTTCGACCGCGTCTACTGCATCTCGCTCAAGGATCGCGCCGACCGGCGGCGCCAGGCCCGGCGGCAGTTCGATGCCGTGGGACTGAATGGCCGGGTAACGTTCGTCGAGGTCGAAAAGCACCCCCGCAACAGCGAGCAGGGAATTTACGAATCCCACCAGCGCTGCATCGCCAGGGGGCTTGCCCAGGGCGCCGGGACGATCCTCATTTTCGAGGATGATGTCCGCTTCGATGGGTTTACCCGCCAGCGGCTCGACCAATGCATCGCCTTTCTGGCATCCACCGCCGACTGGCAGGCGTTTTTCTTCGGCTGCCTGGTGCGCCGCAGCCACCGGACCCAAAATCCGGCGGTCCTGGCCGTGACCTACCGCGCCCTGACCCACGCCTATGCGCTGAGCCGCCCGATGGCCACCCGGATTGTCACAAAACCATGGCAAGGGGCCCCCTATGATGCTATGTTGGCAAGCTTTAACCGTGGTTTCTTCGCCGCCTACCCGGCCTTTGCCTTTCAAAGCGACTCGGCCTCGGACAATACCCGCCAGCTGCGGTTGGACCGGTTCAGGAGACGCTGCGGCGGCCTGATGCGCATCCAGAAGGCCAACCAGTGGATCTGCCGGTACCGCCGGCTGCTGATCGCCGTGCATGTGCTCGGCATGGCTGTGATAGCAGGACTTGCGCTCTATTTTCGATAACCGGTAACTATGATGCCATCTGCTTCCCGAATCAACATCTCCGTGCTGATCGCCGTTATTCTCGGCGCACTCGTCCTTTTCTATGTGGGCTGGAAGCGCACGGCCATTGACACGGACATCGTCTCTTCCCTGCCCCACGACGATCCGGTGCTGGACAGCGCCATGCACATTTTCCGCAACCACCCCATGCAGGATCAGATCACTATCGACGTGGGCATCGACCGGGACGATACGGACCTTCTGGTGGCCTGCGGCCTGGATCTGAGCGCGCGTCTGGAAAATAGCGGCCTGTTTAAAAGCGTGGGCATGACCGACATCCAGGAGCAGCTGCCCCGGCTGGTGGATCAGGTTGTCAACCGCCTGCCGGAGCTGTTCACCGCCGCCATGCTGGAAAAGGATGTGGCCCCGCTGCTGACACCGGAAAGCGTGGATGCCGCCATCGGTGGGTGGCAGGAGCGCCTTCTGCAGATGGACGCCATCGGCCAGGCAGCCTATATCGCCCGCGATCCCCTCTCATTGAAAGACTCCCTGCTGGCGCGCCTGCTCTTTCTGGCGCCGTCGCAAAAGGCCCGCGTATACAAGGGCCAGTTGATTTCCGCGGACGGGCGGCACCTGCTGGTCACGGCCGTGCCCACCGGCTCGGCCACGGACACCGCCTTTGCCCGCCGGCTGTCCGCCGCTCTGGAGAAGATCGACGCATCCCTCGGCCAGGCGTTTTCCGGACGCGGCATCCAGGTCACCCTGACGCCCGTGGGCGCCTTTCGCGCGGCCCTGGACAACGAGGTGATCATCCGCCGGGACGTGCAAAACGCAATCCTCTTCGCCACTCTGGGCATCGCCGTCCTGCTGCTGATCGCCTTTCCCCGGCCCCTGATCGGCCTCTTCTCCCTGCTGCCGGCCCTGGTCGGCACCATGACAGCCTTTTTCGTCTGGTCCCTGTTCCATGACGCCATTTCGATCATGGTGCTGGGATTCGGTGGGGCCATCATCTCCATTACCGTGGATCACGGCATCGCCTACCTGCTCTTCCTGGACCGGCCGGAGAAGGCCTACGGCAAGCAGGCATCCCGGGAGATCTGGGCCATCGGCCTGTTGGCCACCCTGACCACCGTGGGCGCCTTTGCCGCGCTCACCGTCAGCCGCTTCGACATTTTTCGCCAGCTGGGCCAGTTCGCCGCCATGGGCATCGCCTTTTCATTCCTCTTCGTACACCTGATCTTCCCGCGCATCTTTCCGTCCCTGCCGGCCTCCCGGCCGCGCCGGCTGCCCCTGCCGAAACTGGCCGACCGGCTCTTTTCCATGGGCACCAAGGGGCTTGTGGCAGCCGTTCTTTTCGCCGCAGGGATGGCCGTTTTCGCCCGGCCCGGCTTCAACGCCGACGTGGGGGCCATGAACACGGTAAGCCAGGAGAGCCTGGCCGCGGAAAAGCACCTCATGAGCGTGTGGGGCAACATCTTCAGCAAGGTGTTCCTGCTCACCGAGGCCGACACCCTGGCCGACCTGCAGCGTAAAAACGACCGCCTGCTGGCCGGCCTGGAAAGCGACCCCGATGCCGATCTGCTGGATCAGGCCTTCCTGCCGTCCATGCTCTTCCCCGGCCCGGAGCGGCGGGCCGCCAACCTGGCGGCATGGAAAGCGTTCTGGACCCCCGACCGCCGGGACAACCTGGTCCGGACCCTGAACCAGGCCGGCACGCGCTACGGTTTCGCCGACGGGGCCTTTGCCCCGTTTATCGCCACCCTCGAGCATCCCGAAACCGCCCTGCCGGCAAGCCATGACGGAACCATTCCGCGGAGTCTCTTCGCCCTGGTGGGCATCTCCGCCGACGCCGGCAGCAACGTCTACCGCCAGTTCACCTCCCTGGCCCTGCCGACCGGCTACTCCGGAGAGCGTTTCTTCGCGCGCTACGCCAACACGGCCACGATTTTTGACCCGGCCCTTTTTTCCCGGCAGCTGGGTGAGTTGATGGTCTCCACCTTTACCCGGCTGATCGCCATTATCGCACCGGTGGTGGTGATCCTGCTGCTGATCTTCTTCGCCGACCTGAAACTGACCCTCATCGCCCTGGCGCCGGTGGCATTTGCCATGCTGGCCACCCTGGGCACCCTGACCCTGATGGGCCGCCGCCTGGACATCCCCAGCCTGATGCTGGCCATCATCATCCTGGGCATGGGCATCGACTATTCGCTCTTCCTGGTGCGGGCCTACCAGCGCTACGGGAAGGCCGACCACCCCGGGTTCACCCTGATCCGTTCGGCGGTGGTCATGACCTCGGCATCCACCCTGGTGGGTTTCGGCGTCCTGGCCCTGGCCCACCATACCCTGCTGCAAAGCGCCGGGATCACCTCCTTGCTGGGCATCGGCTATTCGGCCCTGGGTGCCTTTCTGATCCTGCCGCCCCTGTTGCGCCGCCATGTCGAAAGGCAGCCCTCCCCGCTTCCGTCCAGCGCAGGCATCCAGGCCCGGGTATGCCGCCGCTATCGGTCCATGGAACCCTATGTGCGTTTTTTCGCGCGTTTTAAAATGCGCCTCGATCCCATGTTCGGGCAACTGGATGGGGTCATCGACTTCCCCTCAACGCCGCAAACCCTGCTGGATATCGGCAGCGGGTTCGGCGTGCCGGCCTGCTGGTTGGCCGAGACCTTTCCGACGGCACGGGTCTACGGTATCGAACCGGACCCGAACCGGGTACGCGTGGCCAATCGCGCCCTGGGCGGGGATGGTACCGTCATCCCGGGACTGGCTCCTTCCCTGCCCGATGCGCCATCCCATGCCGACGGGGCGTTCATGCTCGATATGATGCATTTCCTCTCCCCGGAAGATCTTCAGCTGCTGCTCCAGCGGTTGCACGGCGCATTGGGTGCCCATGGCCGCCTGATCATCCGCAACGTGATGACACCGACCCGGCGGTTTCCCTGGCACTGGTGGATCGATCGACTGAAAAGCCGCCTGGTCGGACCACGCACCTTTTTTCGTTCAAACGAAGCGATCCAGGCCATGATCAACCAATGCGGATTCGATGTGCAGACCGTACGCCAGTCCGATGCCCACGGGGAACTGGTCTGGTTCGGGTGCCGCAAGGCACCGGAGGGCGATGGCGACCAGTGATGCCCAAACGCCCATACCCTATCACCCCGTTCCACAAAACCGCCGTGGTCACGGCGATGGCGGCAACGGCGCTGGGCATCGTCCACGGACCGCTGGCCTGGATTCCTCTGGTGCTGTTCCTGATGCTTTGTACGGGCGCCTCCTTCTGCCACCGCTGCAGTTTCTATGTGCCCGTGATCAGCCGAGGGGCCACAAATTGTGCTGCCGTGGCCCTGACCTTTGACGACGGCCCCGACCCGGCGACCACACCGCAGCTGCTCGATATTTTGGAGGACAACGGGGTGCCGGCCACCTTTTTCGTAACCGGCGAGCGGGCGCGCGCCTATCCGGAACTGATCCGGGCCATCGCCGATGCCGGCCACACGCTGGGTAACCATTCGTTTTCACACAGCACATTGATCGCCTTCAGAGGCAGAAAACGGGTGTTTGACGATATCGCCGCCACACAGAGCGAATTGTCCCGCCTGGGAATCGTGCCGCGGGTCTTCCGGCCGCCGGTGGGCATCACCTACCCGCACCTCGCGCCGGTCCTGGCGGCACTGGGACTGTCGGCGGTCGGTTTCAGCTGCCGCGCCCGGGACTTCGGCAACCGGGCCATCCGCCACCTCTCCCGGCGTATCCTGGCCTGCGCGGTGCCGGGGGATGTTATCATGCTCCACGACCTGCCGCCCTACCATGTTGACCAGATGGCAGCCTGGCTGGTAGAGATCGAGGCATTGGTAAAAGGCCTGAAGGCAAAAAAACTGCCCATCCGGCCGCTGGCCGAGTTGATCGGCAAGGCCGTTGACAACCGCCAAACAATAGCGGAAAGGTAACGCATGTCTTCGTCAACCGTGGCGTCCACGCTCGCCGACCTGACCCGTCGCCTGACGGCCGGTCCGACACACCCTGAAAAAAAATTCGTACACACCGGGATGGCCTACGCCGACCTCTACCGCATGGCGGCCCACATCCTGCGTGACCTGGCAGGAGAAAAAGTGGTTTGCCTGGGCACCGACGACCGGGCAACGGCCAGTGCCGCCATCCTGGCCGCACTGGCCGGCGGGCCGCGCCTGATCCTGCCCTATGCCCTGACGCCATCCGTTTTGGAGGAGATCCGCGGCCTGACCGGTTACGCGTGCGCCATCACCGCCGGCGAGGATCTGCCCGATTCGGGTGTCCGCCGCTTCGTTCCCCAAAGCGAAGTGGCCGAGTGGCCCTGCGATCCGTCGCCCTCCCCTGTGGATATGGATGATCCCTGGATCGATCTGTTTACCGGTGGATCCACGGGAACGCCGCGCAGTTGGCCCAAGACGGTACGCAACCTCTTGGCCGAAACCCTCAACATCGTCGAGACCTACGGTGTGACGGATACCGACAGTATCGTCTCCACCGCCTCGCCGCTGCACATCTACGGGCTGCTCTACGGCATCCTGGCCGCCCTGGCCGCATCGGCCACCATCGCCCCCGGCACGCCCTCATTTCCCGCGGAGATCGAAAACGCGGTCCTGCAGCACCGGGCAACCATGCTGATCAGCCTGCCGGCCCACTACCGGGCCCTCACGGTACACGCCGGCAAAGCATTGCCCGTACGGCTGGCCTTCTCGTCGGCCGGTATGCTGGAACAGGCCGATGCCGAAGCCTTCGGCGCCCGGAACCAGGTGGGCGTCAACGAGGTTTACGGCTCCACCGAAACGGGCGGCGTGGCATCGCGCAACCGCTTCCTCGGCGAAACCGATTTTACGACCTTCCGGCCGGTAACCGTCAAACGGGTCGATGAAAACCTCTGGGTGCGTTCCGACTTCCTTTCGCCGAACCTGCCCCTGGACGCGGCGGGGTACTATGCCATTGGCGACCGCGCGGTCTTCACCGCCCCGGATCGCTTCATGCTCACCGGCCGGTCCGACAGTGTGGTCAAAGTCGGCGGCAAACGGGTCGACCTGGCCGAGGTGCGTGACCGGATCCTGCAGCACGATGGGGTCAGCGAAGCGCTGGTCACGGCATTGCCCGTGGGCCGCGCCAGGGAGAACCTGATCGTGGCCGTGGTCGAAGGAGCAGTCGATGGGGACGAACTGAATGCCCGGTTGGAGACCGCGCTGGAGCCCTATGCCCGGCCCCGCCGGATCAAAATCGTGAACAAGATACCGATCACCGCAGCGGGCAAATACGATCGCCGCCAGATCGAGATGTTTTTTAAGGAATCATGAGTTACACCTACGAAACCCGGATGAAAGTCGCCTTCCACGACCTGGACCCGCTCCAGGTGGTCTGGCACGGCAACTACCTGAGATATTTTGACGTAGCCCGCTTCGGCCTCTTCGCCGACGCCGGGGTCGATCTGTACGATTATATGGTCAGCAAACAGGTGGTCTTTCCGGTCACCCGCTCGTCAATCAAGCATATCGCCCCGTTGCGCCACTTCGACGATTTCATCTGCCGGGCCGAAGTCACCGAAGCGCGTTACAAGATCGCCATGAACTTCTCCATCCGCCTGGTCACCGATGACACCCTCTGCGCCCGGGGCAACAGCGAACAACTGGCCGTGCACTTGCCGAAGATGGAGATGGAGTTCGAAATTCCCCCGGAGATCACCCGGGCGCTGGGGTTTTAAGCCGTGGCACCGGCACCGCGCTTCGACAATGCACTTTGCCACGGCTACGAACGCCTGGCCGCCTGGGCCGACCTGCTGGACCGCATCAACGTCTTTCCCGTGGCCGATGCCGATACCGGCATCAACCTGAAAATCAGCCTGGCGCCCCTGCGGCAGCCAGGGCCATCCCCCCGCAGGCTGCGGGACAACCTGCTACGAGCGGCCACGGGCAATTCCGGCAACATTGCCTGCGCCTTTTTTGGGGAACTGATCGGCGCGCGGGGCTTGGGTGACCTGCCGCAGCGGATTCCGGCCGCCCGGGACAAAGCCCGCCAGGCGGTGATCGATCCGCAACCGGGAACCATGCTGACGATTTTCGATGCCCTGGCCGAATCGGTCGGCAGGGATGGCTGGACAACCGGCCACCCGGACTGCACGGAAACGATTGCGCAGTTGGAAGCCGCCGTGGCCGCCACCACCTCCATGCTGCCGGATCTCAAGCAGGCCGGGGTGGTCGATGCCGGCGCCCTGGGCATGTTCATCTTCCTCGAAGCCTGTTTCGCGTTTCTGTTCGCATCGCCTCCTCCCTTACGCCCGGTGACGGACATTTTCCCTTCCGGCCTCTCCATCCGTGCCGGTTGGGCGGCCCGGAATCATGCCGGCGAGTACTGCGTCAATACCATGATTCAATCCGACGCCGGCTTTGAAACCGTGCAGCAGGCGCTGGATGGATATGGCAGCAGCATCGTTGTGAGCGGTATGGAGAATCAGATCAAAGTTCACGCCCACACCAGCGACCGGGATGGTCTGAGAAAACGCCTCAGCCGCCTGGGTGCGGTGACCCATTGGGCCGAGGACACCATGGATGCCTCCACCGTCGCACCAGTGAGGGCCGGAGACATCCACATCATGACCGATGCCGCCGGATCGCTGACCATTGAGGACGCCCGGCAGTTGGGGATGACCCTTTTGGGCAGTTACCTGATCGTCGGCGATCGGATCTTTCCTGAAACCCTGCTCGACCCGGCGGACCTGTATGCCGCCATGGCCAGCGGGACCCGCGTCACCACGGCCCAGGCGTCGGTCTTCGAGCGCCATCAGTGCTACCTGCACACCACCCGGCGGTTCGACCGGGTGCTCTACCTGTGCGTGGGATCGGTGTACACGGGCAACTACCAAACGGCCATCCGCTGGCAGGCCGCAAGCGACGATCCGGACCGACTGACGGTCGTGGACACGGGGTCGGCATCCGGCCGCCTGGGCATCGCCGCCATGGCCACGGCGCGGTTTGCCCGCACGGCGTCAACCGCCGATTCGGTACAGGCCTTTGCCGAAAAGGCGCTGGCCGACAGCCGCGAACTGGTCTTTCTGGACACGCTCAAATATCTGGCCGCCGGCGGCCGCATCTCTAGAACCAAGGGATTTTTCGGCAATCTTCTCCATCTCAAGCCGATCATCTCGCCCGAGCCCGAGGGGGCCGCCAAGGTGGGCGTGGTGAGAAACCGGCGGGAACAGCTGGATTTCGCCTTGCAGCGTCTCTCCCGCGACCTGGGCAAAGCCGCCAGCGCCATGATCCTGATGCAGTATACGGACAATCGGCCGTGGGTTGAAACCACCGTGCTGCCGCAAATCGCATCCCGCTATCCGGCGGCCGAAATCCTCCTGCGGCCGATTTCGCTGACTTCCGGGGCACACATGGGGCCGGGGACCTGGGCGGTGGCCTATTTGCCGATGTAGCGACCAAATCTTGCATGCTTGACCGCCCGTTTTCGAATTGTTCAAGTAGGAAGAGACGCCAACCGAGTCAGCCAGTCTCTAAAATAATGGCATTTCTAAGATGGAAAACGAATGCACTACCTGAATACAGTACTGGCATTTATCGGCCATCATCCGGCGCTGGCCTATGGCGTCGTTTTCCTGGTCTCCCTTTCCGAATCCCTTGCCATCGTGGGATTGATCGTTCCCGGAACCGTGATCATGTTCGGCGTCGGTGCGGTCGTGGCCACGGGCCATCTGGCCCTCAAACCGGTATTGCTGCTGGCCGCGGCGGGCGCCATTGCCGGCGACGGCATCAGTTACTGGCTGGGCCGTCATTATCACGACGATTTGCGACGGATGTGGCCCTTCTCCCGCTATCCCGGCATGCTGCGAATGGGCGCGGCTTTTTTTAAACGGCATGGGGGCAAGAGCGTTCTTTTCGGGCGCTTCGTGGGGCCGGTCCGCCCGGTGATTCCTGTGGTGGCCGGCATGCTGGGCATGCGACCGCTGCAATTCGTCATCGTCAACGTGCTCTCGGCCGTCGGCTGGGCGCTGGCCTATGTTTTGCCGGGTGTTTTTTTCGGGACCTCACTGGCGGTGGCCGGTGCGGTCAGCACACGTCTGGCCGTCCTTGTTTTTATTCTTCTGGCAAGCATCTGGGGATTTGTTTGGTTCATCCGCAAACTGGCAGCCCTTATCGAACATCGAGGGCCGATCTGGATCGCCGAACTGCATGCCTGGACAAAGAAAAGCAGTTCCGCCCATCGGCTGGCGCGTCCATTAAAAGACGCCCTTTCGATCATCTTTCTCCGTCAACAGAGCGAGGCGCTATTCTTTCTTTTTTTAGTTCTCACGCTGTTTGTGGCAGGCTGGGGATTCTTGGGTGTCCTGCAGGATGTTCTCGCCAGGGATCCACTCGTCATGGCGGATCAGGCCGTCTACAACTATTTTCAAGCCCTGAGAACGCCGTGGGCGGATCGTGTTTTCGTAACCGTAACTGAACTCGGGGATTCTTTTGTTAATCTTTGCCTGGCCGGTGCTGTTCTGCTCGTCCTCCTTGGCAAACGTTGCTACCGCACCGCTGGTTTCTGGGCAGCCACCCTGATGGGTGGTCTTCTTGGTGTTCAACTGCTCAAATGGATGATTCATTTGCCGCGACCGGTAGCCATTTACCAAGGGGCCTCGGCCTATGGGTTTCCCAGCGGGCATGCCACCATGAGTGTCATCTTATACGGATTCCTCGCCATCCTGCTTGCCAGGAAATTGCCCGGTGTGTGGCGCTGGGGGCTATTCGCCAGTGTGATTGTCATCTCCTTTGTCATCGGGCTATCCCGTCTTTACCTTGGCGCCCACTGGCTCTCTGATATATTGGGCGGGCTTTTCATCGGCACCAGTTGGGCGGCCTTGCTGGGCATCGCCTATCTCCACGGCTCCGCTGACATCCTTCCCCGGCGATGGCTGGGCCTTGTGGTCGTCCTTACCATTGGACTGGCCGGCAGCTGGCACGTGGCTCAGCGCCACGCCAAAGACCTGGTTTTTTACGCCCCCCGGCACAAGGTCCAATTCATCTCTATGGCAGGCTGGCGGTCCGATGGCTGGCGAAACCTTCCGGCCTGGCGGATTGACATGGCAGGTGAGCGGGAGCAACCCCTCACCCTCCAGTGGCACGGACCGGCCGACAGGCTGGCTGCCGATCTGTCGAAAAAAGGATGGCGCCATTCACCGCCGCTGAGCGTGGTCAGTTTCCTGGGGCTGTTCTCTCCGGACACGCCCATTGAAAATCTGTTATCCCTGCCACGACTCCACGACGGCCGGGCGGAGCGCCTGCACCTGATTTACACAACCCAGGACAGGCGCCTGGTGCTTCGCTTGTGGCCGTCAGATGTTGCCCTCACGGGAGATGATCTCCCCGTTTTCGTCGGGACCATAGCGGAGCAGCGCCACCAACAAGTGGCGGATTTAATCACCATCGTAAGAGACAGTGGCGAGTATGATCGTTCGCTGGATGAGGTCGCCCAGACACTAGGCGACGGCTTCGACGTGAGACGGGTTCACCGAACGAACCATGAGATCCAGGCCGAAAACGAATTGCATCGCTTGCACTGGCATGGCGATGTGCTGCTGATATCGGAAAAGGGCCAGAAAAGGACAAACCCATGACCACAAAATCCCCGTATCGTCTGGGCATCGACCTGGGCGGCACCAAAACCGAGGCCATCCTGTTGGATCCGCAGGGCCTCAGCCTGTTGCGGGAACGCCAACCCACGCCACGAGCCCCGGACAATCCAGCCGAATACACCAAGATCCGCGACGCCGTGCTCACCCTGATCCGGGAAACACGGCAGAAGGTGCCCGACGGCCAACCCTGCACCATCGGCATCGGCATCCCCGGCACCATCAATGCCCGCAGTGGATGCGTCCAGAACGCCAACACCACCGGACTCATCGGTCATCCCTTCCAGCAGGACTTGGAAGATCGCTTGGGACATCCCATCGCCATGGAGAACGATGCCAACTGCTTCACCCTGGCCGAGGCCCGGCAGGGTGCCGGTCAGGGGTATGAATTCGTTTTCGGCATCATCCTGGGAACCGGCTGCGGCGGTGGAATCAGCATCGGCGGACGGATTCACACCGGACAGCACCGCATCGCCGGGGAGTGGGGGCACTTTTCCGTAGATCCGGCGGGGCTGCCCTGCTACTGCGGCAACCGGGGTTGCGTGGAAACAAAAATCAGCGGCGGCGGCGTGGCCCGGTCCTTTTTTGCCCAGACCGGACGGCGCCTCTCCCTGGAACAGATCACCGACGGCTACCGCCGGGGCGACGCTCAATGCACCCTCGCCTTCGAGCAGTTTCTGGACGACTTCGGACGCTGCCTGGGCGGACTGATCTCCGTGCTGGACCCCGACGCGGTGGTTCTGGGCGGCGGAGTTTCCAACATCGATGAGCTCTACACCCTGGGCATCGAACGGGTACGCCACTACGCGTTCCACGACCACATCGAAACACCGATTTTAAAACACCGGCTGGGCGATTCGGCCGGTGTCATCGGCGCGGCATGGATCGGACGCTGACAAAAGGAAGACGATGGACGGTCGAAGGTTTACTCCAGAGACAGGTTCGAGCGGTACCAATCCAGCGTATCGGCCAGCCCCTGGCGCAATTCAACCCTGGGACGGAAGCCCAGTGCGCTGCTGATTTCACCGATATCGGAGACAGACTCCCGAATATCCCCCGCACGGGGCGGAGCAAATACCGGTTCCAGATTGGTATGGGCCAGCTCGCCGATGATTGTCCAGAGATCGTGGATGCGGATGAAATGTCCGGTCCCCACGTTGAAGACACGGCCGGCCGCCGCTGTTTGGGTTGCCGCCAAAAGATTGGCCTGAACCACATCCCGCACGGAAACAAAATCGCGAGACTGGCTGCCATCGCCATAAATCGTCGGGGCCTGCCCGGCAACCGCCTTGGTCATGAAAATGGAAATGACGCCTGAATAGGGTGAGGACGGATCCTGGCGGGGGCCGTAAACATTGAAATACCGCAGGCAGACGGTCTCCAGCCCGTACAATCCACCAAAAGCGGCGGCATAAAACTCGCCGGTGAGTTTTTGTACCGCATAGGGACTCATCGGCCGAGGGGGCATCGACTCCGCCTTGGGCAACTGTGGATCGTCACCATAAACGGCGCTGGAGCTGGCCATCACCACCCGCCCGACCCCGTTTCGCCGGCAGGCATCGAGCACGCGAACCGTTCCCAGGTCGTTCACTTCGCAACTGTGGGAAGGATCCTGAACGGAGAGGGTCACCGATACCACGGCGGCCTGGTGAAACACGACGTCGCAGCCCTCGGCCAGCCGATTCAGCAAACCGGCATCGCGGATATCACCTTCAACGAATTCGACGCCATCTCCAAGATGGGCAATATTGTGACGGTGACCGGTGGAAAGATTGTCCAGCACGGTTACCCGGCTGCCCTGTTTCATGAGCGCTTCCGCCAGGTGAGAACCGATAAAACCGGCGCCACCGGTTACCAGGGCACGTTGGATGGTGGTCATTGGATAGGATCCTTTCATTTAAATGACGAAGCGACGTCATCGCCAAAAGAGGCTTGCGCCAGCGGCAACCATGGGCTACCTATGGTCTTAGGCGATTCGCAAAAAAAGTCCAGCCCGGACATGGCCATGAAACCAGAAACACCGATCATTTGCCGCAAATGCCGCTACTACTTCATCACCTGGGATCCGGCTAAGCCCCATGGTTGCCGGGCGATGAATTTTAGAAGCCGACGTCCACCCAGCCTGGTGGTTCGGCAAAATTCGGGAAACGACTGCCTTCGCTACACACCGAAAGCAGCCGATGAGAACAGCGATTCATGAAAACCCGGCGCCGTCGGCCACGCGCTGCCGGTGGTCGGGCGACCGGAAAGGAAAATGCCGAAAAGGACAATCATGCCGCCAGGTTTCCGAATCCTGCGGATCATGCCACAGGCACCGGGCAAAAGCAACGCCGCCATCGTCATAGCCCAGGGTAACCGCATTTGAATTGGAATTCGGTTACCAGTAACGTCAATTTTGCTTCAAGAACCGGCCTCGCGCGTGGAGCCGGACGGCGGATGGGAAAGCCGCCAACAGGAAAAATAGGCACCATGAATCCATCATCCGTCCAACTCAAACTGTTCGCATCCCTCGGCGCCCTGACTCCTGAAAATGCGGATCAGCTGCCCATCGAACCGGGCACGTCCGTTCAGGCCCTGTTGGAGCAGTTGGCGATTCCCATCGCCAAGGCCCATCTGATTTTTGTCAATGGGGTCAAACGGTCCCTTCAAACCCGTCTGGAAGGCGGTGAGCGCATCGGCATATTCCCGCCAGTGGCAGGGGGATAGGAGAATATGGCCGACCCACTGCCAACCCGCCTTCAATCCATTGCAGAAAATGGCACCCTTGCCGACGGCACCCCCTGTCGGGTCATCCAACACCAAGCCGTGATGATACTCAGCGAGCAGACCGGGACCAGCCCCAGGATGGTCGAGTTGGCCGCCCTGCAACAAGCCATTCTCCCGGTGCGTTACCTGCGCAATTTGAAAACCCTGACCCTGGACGATCAGATCCAACTGCTCAGGGCCAGTGTGTGTGTGGTGGGCCTGGGCGGGTTGGGGGGCCTGGTCACGGAGACCCTGACGCGCATGGGAATCGGCCGGCTGCACCTGATCGATGGGGACACCTTCGAAGCCCACAACCTCAACCGCCAGCTGCTCAGTGACACAGTCGGCCTGGGACAGCCCAAAAGCAAAGCCGCCGCGCTGCGGGTCAACGCGATCAACCCGGGAACAGAAGTGACCATCACCCCGTCACGGCTGATGGCTGACAACGCCGACCGTCTGGTGGATGGGTGCCATGTCGTCGTGGATTGTCTTGACAATATCGAGTCCCGCTTTGTTTTGGAAACCGCGGCCAGGCGGGTGGGCATTCCAATGGTCTCGGCCGCCATTGCCGGACTCACCGGACATGTCACCACCATTTTCCCCGAAGACAAGGGCCTTGAAAATATCTATGGGCCACGGGAGCGGATCGACCGCTCCCACGGAGCCGAGATGGAGCTTGGCTGCCTGGCACCGGGCGTCAACCTGATCGCCTCCATCGAGTGCACCGAAGTGCTTAAGGTTCTGCTGGGCAGAGAAAATCCCCTGAGAAACCGCCTGCTGGTCGTCGATCTGAACGACTACACCATAGAAGCACTTCAACTCGGATGATCTTGAAAGGGCTCTTGATTCGGCATAACTTCGCCGGCTATAGCTAAGATATAGCGACAATTCATCCAAAGTAACTTGACCCCCCCCTCCGGCGATGGTAATGAAGGCGCAATGCAGGTCGGAGGATTGACTCAAAGATCAATTACCTTTGGAGAAATGGGCAGTAAGATCGTGCCGGAGAGAAAAAAAAGACAGGTGGATGATACATCGTCCCAGGATACCGCTTCCGCCAAAGTAAAATTTGAAGTATATGGTGAAGAGATGCTCGAAAAGCTGGTTAAATCCAGTGGCAACAGTGGTCGCGTATACCTTCCGCCGGATTGGGTCGGCCGCCACGTCAAGATTATCCGAATTGATTAATCCACCATCCCTGTGACGTAAAAGGATCGTTTCCGTGAAAGACATTCAGATCAGAGGACTGAAAGCCGCCGACGCTGAGGACATCGCCGCCATCTACTCATCTATCGTTCGTAAACTCTCGGATAACGAACTCAGGACCCTGATAGAAAAACACGCCAAACGTTGGGAAAAGGATGTCTGCTTCGTAGCGGTAAACGATGGACGGGTTGTCGGTTTTGTCATCAGTTATGTGCTGACTTTTGGCTTCGGTATTGGAAAAAGCGCCTGGATTGCCAACCTGGGGGTGGATATCGAATACATGGGACAGGGCATTGGTAAGCGTCTGGCCCAGGCCGCGTTCAAACGTTACCAGGAAATGGGTATCGATCACGTACATACCTCCGTGATCTGGGACTCCACCGACATGCTCTCCTTCTTCAAATCATTGGGTTTCGGTCGCAGCAAATTCATCAATCTGAGAAAAGTGATCAACGGCGATTCCGCCGACGAATCAGCTGAATAATTCTGACAATGCATTTCCTTTTTTCCCGTTGCCGTCGTTTGGTGATCTGGTCTCCTCCACCGCTTCCTTCCGTTTGGCCATTCTGACATGAACTTCTTAAAAAGTAGGTAATTTAGTTCCCAACTCAAGCATTCACACGAATCCACAATTCATCCTTAAGATGATAACATGCTTGAATAAATCTAAAATTTTTTAATTCCAACCATATCTGAAATTTGGTCTGCTTTTTGATAACCGTAGTTGATATCCGTTCATTCATCGGCAAAAGGATCATCGATGAATGAGCACCGGTTATTAACGACAAACGTATCGATGGAAAAGCGGCCCCATGGAAAGACAGATACGCGTCCATTATCAACAGCCAGTCGCATAGGTAGATAAGATGAAGCCTGTCACGATCATATCGACCATATTGATCATCCTCTCTCTCTTTCATTTACCGCCGGTGGCTGCGGCACCGGTACAAAACCATCTCGAAGCCCTGCTGGCGCCCATGTGTACGGGTGATGAAACACCATCCCCCCTTTCACTGCAGCCGGTGGCCCGGTTTTATCAAAAATTCGGATTTCAACCGGCCTGGACCGGTCCTACCGGACCGCTGCCCCGGGCGAAGCAGCTGATTGCGGCAATCGCAGGCACAACAGCGCCAAACCTTTCTCCTGAGCCATCCACGGTGTTTCGTTTCACCCCCCGCGAGGTCAATCTCAACGGATTTTCCAACCCACTGACACTGGAAAAAATGCCCCCCCGGCTTCAGATGGATGTCATACTCACCGACATGGCGTTGCGTTATGCCCGGCGCCTTTGGCGGGGAACGGTCGATCCGGAAACGCTGCCTGGGAAATGGCTTGCCTCGCGTCGAGCAGACAAGCGGGATTTTCCCGCCGAACTGGCCCAGGCCCTGAAGGAAAAGCGCTTGTCGGCGTTCATGGATTCACTGCATCCACAGGCAGCGGCCTATCACCACTTGAGGCAGGCCGTGCAGCGGTACGAACAAATCCAGGCCGCCGGTGGCTGGCCGATGGTCCCTACCGGCGAAACCCTGCGTCGGGATGACACCGGGCCGCGGGTCTCGGCATTGATCGATCGTCTCAGGGCCAGTGGCGATCTCTCCCGCGAGATGACCATCCGCCAGCCCGGTGCCGTTTATGACGAGGCCCTGGAAGCCGCGGTCATCCGCTTTCAGCGTCGCCATGGCTTGAATCCGGATGGTCTGGTCGGCAAAACCACACTGGCCGCGCTGAACGTTCCCGTCGGGAAACGAATTACCCAACTGCAACTGAACATGGAACGCTGGCGCTGGTTTCCGGACAGTTTTGGTCAGCGCTATCTGATGGTCAACATCCCCGCCTTTGAACTCAACCTCTTCGAAGCGGGCCTGCCTGTCCAGCGTATGCGTGTCATCGTGGGTAAGAATCGCCGGCCGACGCCGATCATGTCCAGTCGCATGACCTATCTTGAATTCAACCCCTATTGGAATGTCCCCGGCAAAATTGCCCGCAAGGATATCCTGCCCAAAGTCCTCAAGGATCCGACCTATCTCAGCCGCCAGGGAATCCGGGTGTTTGCCGGGTGGGATCGATCGGCACCGGAACTGGATCCGGAGCAAATCCCCTGGCAGGCCCTGTCCGGCCGCCACTTCCCCTATCGTTTGCGGCAGGACCCCTCCGCAATAAATGCACTGGGCCAGATCAAATTCATGTTTCCGAATCATGAGAGTGTCTATATCCACGACACCCCGGGGAAAAGGTTGTTCAAGCGGGACCGTCGCAACTTCTCATCGGGCTGTGTTCGCGTGGAAGCGCCGATCACACTGGCCGGCGATCTTTTGAAGCATCAGGGGTGGGACCGTGAGCAGGTGGAGACCGCGGTTTCCAACCAGGAGCGAAAAATCGTGCCCCTGAAACAACCGATTCCGGTTCACCTGGTCTATCTTACGGCCTGGGTGGATAACGGTCAGGCGGTCCATTTCAGGGAGGATATCTATGGCCGCGACAAGCGGCTGCAGCTGGCACTCACGGCATCCAATGCCGATCTGCTGCATTGCATGGCCGATATCCTCGCCGCCGGCCGCCTGCTTGCCGCCAGCGATCCAGGGCAAACGGCGCAACCGGCCAGTGGCCGATGCGGTGCTCTGGTTTTATCGGTCCTGCAGCCGACCGGCGAAGTGGCAGGCCACCCGATGTCCTTTTAATTTCACGCCACTATTGATATCTCGCCATGCTGGAACAAAACTATTGATCAGCGTACCAGAAGCATTGCCATTCGTTAATGAGCCGGATACTTGTACAACCAACTAAAATTATTCACATTTTAGGAGTCAGGGATGAAAACGATATTGACCGCCTGCTTGTTGTTCATCACAACATCCGGATTGGCCGCGGAGACGTTCCCTCCTGGCAGCTGGCGGGACACGCCGGATCCAATTGCCGGTACGGACGCGGTTGTCGGCGGCGAGCTGTCGCTTTTTGCCGGACAATACCCCAAAAGCTTTAACTACTATCTGGATAACAATGTTTTCTCTTCCGAACTATTCGGCACCATGTACGAAACCTTGCTGGGGCGAAACCCCATCACGCTTGAGGAAGAACCGGGTTTGGCAGACAAATGGACGATCTCCGACGACAAAAAGACCTTTACGTTCCATCTCGACCCCCGGGCACGCTGGAGCGACGGCAAACCGGTGACCGCCCATGATGTCCGCTGGACCTTCGACACCATCATGGACCCCAAGAATCTGACCGGCGTCCACAAGGTCAGCCTGGAAACATTTTATCCTCCGGAAGTCTTGGACACCCACACTATTCGTTTCAAGGCCAGACAGGTGCATTGGCGCAATCTGCTTTCGGCCGGCGGCATACAGGTCTTGCCCAAGCACATATACAGCGGCGAGGACTTCAATAAAATCAATTTTGAATTTCCCGTCGTATCCGGGCCCTATCGGATCGGTAAAATCAACGAGGGGGTCTTTGTCGCGATAGAACGACGCGACGATTATTGGAACCGTCATGCCAAACGCCTTCAGGGCGTCGGCAATTTTAGTACGCTTAAATACAATTTCTTTGCCGAGCGTTCCAATGCCTTTGAAGCCTTTAAAAAAGGCAAAATCGATATTTATCCCGTGTATACATCCCGCCTCTGGATGAAGGAGGCGCGCGGCCAAAAATTCGGAATGAACTGGATTGTCAAGCAGAAGATCTACAATCATCAGCCCCAGGGATTCCAGGGCTTTGCCATGAACATGCGTAAGTTTCCCTTCGATGACGTTCGCGTGCGCCAAGCCATGGCCCATCTGCTGGACCGTGAGAAGATGAATCGCACGTTGATGTACAACCAGTACTATCTGCACAGATCATATTTTGAGGATCTTTACACCAAGGACAATCCGTGCCCCAATCCGCTGATCCCCTTCGACAAAGCCAAGGCACGGGAACTGCTTCGCCAGGCCGGCTGGATCGCCAATCCCAAAACCGGTTTGCTGGAAAAAAAGGGTCGACAATTTTCCTTTCAATTTTTAACCAGGGACCAAACCGCCGATAAATTCCTGGCCATTTATGCCGAAGATCTCAAGGATGTGGGCATCGAGGTGAACATCGATCGCAAGGACTGGGCCGCCTGGGCGCGGGACATGGACGAATTCAACTACCAGATGACCTGGGCGGCGTGGGGCGCCAGTGTGTTCAAAGACCCGGAAGGGATGTGGGCGTCCAAAGAGGCGGATCGCAAAGGCGGCAACAACATCACCGGTTTCAAGAATGCCAAGGTCGACGAACTGATCGAAAAACAGAAGACCATCTTCGATGTGCAACAACGCCATGCCATGGCGCGGCAGATCGATCAGATCATCTATCAAGACTATCCCTATGTGCTGCTATGGAATATCAGTTGCGTGCGGCTCTTGTATTGGAACAAATTCGGCACCCCCGACACCGTCCTGTCCAAATACGGCGATGAACGCAGCGCCTATTTCTACTGGTGGCAGGACGAAGATTCCCAGGCCGATCTGGCCGATGCCATGCAGTCGGCCCTACCCTTGCCGCCCAAAGATCCCTCAATCTTTTTTGACGAGCGGTTTTAAGCCGTAGTAAGCGCCCTATCGATGACACCACACCTGATGATCCGGCGTCCCCCGCGGTTGGGGCGGATGGTCACGGCAAATCTCGTCGGATTTGGCGCATGTGTCGTAAAAAAGACATCCGGTGGCCGCTGCAGGGGGCGTAAAATTTTCCTCATCGAAGCCCTTCCCATTGGACGGCTCGCCCACCACCGGTACGGCGGCAATCAGCTTTTGCGTATACGGGTGCAGTGGATTTGCGATCACCTTGTCGGTAATTCCCATTTCGACCAAACGGCCGCAGTGCATGACCGCCACACGATCGGCGATATGGCTGACCACACTTAAATCGTGGGAAATAAAAAGATAGGAGAGCCGGTGGCTATCACGCAGATCCAACAGCAGGTTGATGATCTGCGCCTGCACGGATACATCCAGCGCACTGACCGGTTCATCGCAAACCACAAAAGCGGGTCGTAATGAAATGGCGCGGGCGATGTTGATCCGCTGACGCTGGCCGCCTGAAAATTCATGGGGATAGCGGTAGACCGCATCTTCATCGAGCCCGACCTCCTTGAGCAGTCGCGTGGCATGCGCCTTTCGCGATCCGTCGAGCAGGTTGAACTCCCTTAACCCTTCGGTGACGATATCAAGAATGTTCATGCGTGGGTTGAGCGAAGATAACGGATCCTGAAAGATGATCTGCATGCGCCGGTGAAGTTCTCTTTGCGCCTTGGGCGTCAGACCGGCGATATCTTGTCCGTCAAAAACAATCTTGCCGCCATGCGGTTTTTCAAGCCCCATCAGGGTCCGACCGAGGGTGGTTTTGCCGCAGCCCGACTCGCCCACCAAACCAAGGGTCTCCCCCCGGCCGACCTGAAAGGAGACGCCGTCGACTGCACGGACATATCCCACAATGCGGGACATAATCCCCCGCTTGATTGGAAACCAGGTCTTCAGATCAGTTACGCTGAGTAACGCTTGTGGATGATCGGATATCGGCATTTTTATTCCAGGCGGCCCGCAAACAGCTTGTGGGCGACGAAACAAGCTGCCTGATGGTCGCCATTTTCAATGTTTTCGAGTTCGGGGGCTTCGGTTGCACATCGATCGAAGGCATACGGGCAACGATCCCGGAAATGGCAGCCGATGGGATAATTGAAGGGCGATGGAACATAACCCGCAATGGCGGGAAGACGATCAGTTTTCCCAAACAGGGCCGGAATCGATTGCAAAAGACCGCGCGTGTAGGGATGGGCGGGATGCTCGAAAATTTGTTGCTTGGTTCCGGTTTCAACAATATTCGAAGCATACATCACCAGGACCCGGTCGCACATTTGCCAAACCACCCCCATGTCGTGGGTGATCAACAAGATGGCGGTCTGCTCCTTGCGCATCTCCTTGATCAATTTAAAGACCTGGGCCTGAATGGTAACATCCAATGCCGTTGTCGGTTCATCGGCGATAATCAACTCCGGATCCTGCATCAGGGCCATGGCAATCATCACGCGTTGCTGCATCCCCCCGGAAAGTTCGTGCGGATATGCCTGCATGCGCTGCTCCGGATTGGGAATGCGCACCTTGGCGAGCCACTCCAGACCGATCTGCATGGCCCGCCGCTTGTCCATATGGCGGTGCAATGTCAATACTTCGGCCAACTGCTGCCCGATACGCTGCAAGGGCGACAATGCCGACAACGGCTCCTGAAATATCATGCTGATCGCCCGGCCCCTGATCCGGCGCAGTTCGGCAATATTTAGAGCCAGCAGGTCCCGGCCGTTAAATACAATCTTACCGGATGCAATTTGTCCGGGTGGCGATGGGATCAGGCGCAAAATGCTCAATGCGGTGACCGATTTCCCGCAACCCGATTCGCCGACCAACCCCACAATTTCACCGCGATTGATTTGAAACGAGACACCGTCAACCGCGACGAAGCGGCCCTCATCGGTGGTAAAATCCACCGTCAAATCGTCGATCTTAAGCAGTTCAGCACTCATTATTCCAGCCTGGTATAACGTTTGGGATCATAGGCGTTGCGGACCCCTTCTCCGACAAATACGCCCAACAGCATGACCACAAAGAGCGCCAGGGAAGGATAGAGGATCAGCCACCACGCCCACCGATATTCCTGAGCCTGAAAAAGCAGTTCCCCCCAGCTGGGGGTTGGCGGCGGCAAACCAAAACCCAAATAGTCCAGGGCCGCCAATGCACCGATGGCGCCCACCAGTGAGAAGGGAAAAAACGTAATCACCGGTATCAAACCGTTGGGCAGAATGTGTCGGAAGATGATCTTGGAAGAGGAGATTCCCATGCACTTGGCCGCCTCGACAAAAGGCTGTTTGCGCAGGCGTAAAAATTCCGCTCGCATGTAGTAGGATATTCCGATCCAGTTAAAGATCCCATAACAGATGAGCAGCAGCAGAAAACTGCGTCCGTATACCGAACCGAGCAAAATCATGACATACAAAAAGGGCAACGCACTCCATATCTCGATCAAACGCTGACCGGTAATATCGATCAGTCCACCGTAGTAGCCCTGAAGCGCACCAGCGATAATACCCAACGCATAGGAGATCAGAACGAGCAGCAAGCCAAACGTCATGGAGGTTCGCAAGCCGTAAAGAATGCGTGCCAGCACATCCCGGCCGGCCCCGTCCAGGCCCATCCAGTGGTCCTTGACCGGTCTGAACGGGAAACGCACATCTTCTTTTAAAAATTCGGCCACGTAGACGTTGCCGCCAATGGTCAGCTTATATGGTTCCACCGGGTCTTCAAAGCGCAGGGCGATCATCCGGCGCAACGCCTCTTTTTCTTCATCGGTAATCCGGTCCCACACTTCAGAAAGAGAAGTTGCATCGTCGTCGCTTTCAATCTCAAGGTTACGATTAAACGCCAGCCGGGTACTCAGTTTTTCACCCGATTCGGCCGACGCGCGTTCACGAATCGTCAGGCGCACTGTTTTCGGAGCCTCACGCCGTTTTCCAAATGTTGAAAGTGAAAGCGATAGCGGCTTTTTGCCGGGGCCTTTGATGGTCCTCGACAGCGACGAGGCGTCCTGATTTTCAAAGCGCCGGGCAATGGCATTTTTAACATCGCCGGGCAGCTCGAAATAGGTTTCAACCGACTGGCCGCGCAATGCGTTATCGTCCCGATCAACAAAAGCGCCTAACCGGAAGGCGCGTTTGATGGTGAAATCATGGCGGATATCAGCGGTTCCAACCATGGGTTGGCGGGTAAGCTTGAGGGTCACCCGATCAGCCACCTGGACATCCTGCTGATCCAGGCTGGCCAAGGGGCCGTGGGGCAACAGGGTAAACACCATATAGTTTTCCGGATGATGCTTGAATTCGTCGCTCTGATGGATATGCCAATAGTCCGGCCGGGTCTGTTTGCCGCTGCCGGTAAAGGTATCATCAGGATAGAAATGAATAACCGGGAAATAAGACTTGCCGTTGAAATGCACAACCAACGGCGCGCTGTTGCAGATCAGCTCGGCACCCAGGCTCAGGCCGTAGAGCCCAATTAATATCCAAAGGGAGTAATAGGCCCGCTTGAGCTCTTTAAAGCGCTTCAGACGCTTGAGCGCCAGTGGATTTTTAATGAACCTGGAAAACATAGGCGTCAGTTTTCGCGAAAAGTGATCCGTGGATCAATAATCACATACAAAAAGTCAGATAAAATATTGCCCAGCAGCCCCAAAAGAGCGGTGAGGGACAAAATCCCCATAAATACCGGGTAGTCCCGGCCCACTATGGCCTCAAGGCTCAGCCAGCCCATCCCTGGAATTTCAAAGACCTTCTCAATCACCACCGAGCCTGCGAACATCACCGTTAAAATGGAGCCAAACCCCGTGGCAATGGGAATCAGGGCGTTGCGCAGGGCATGTACCCAGATGGCCCGGGTAAAGCTGCCGCCCTTGGCCAGTATGGTGCGGATATAATCTTTGCTGATCTGTTCAAGCAGGGAATTTTTCATCAAAAGAGTTAAGATGGCGAAATTACCGATCATGTAGCACAGGACCGGCAAGAACATGTGCATGAAGATATCCTTGGCTTTGGCCCAGGAAGAAAGATCCGCGAAATTGGCTGAATAAAATCCCGAAACCGGAAAAATGTCCCAGGCCCATTCCACTGTCCCGCAAAACAGCATTTTCAAGACCATACCAAACGCAAAGGCCGGAATGGCATATCCGATGAAGACCACCAGGCTGGAAAAGAGATCGAAAACCTGATTGTGTCGCAACGCCTTTAATATCCCGAGCGGTATACAGATGAGATAGGATAAAACAAAACCGGTGATGCCAAAGATAAGTGAAACCTTAAATCGCTCTTTAATGACCTGCCAAGTGGTTTTATTGGGAAATTTATATGACGCCATCTGCATCC
The DNA here is from genome assembly GCF_009689005.1 of Desulfosarcina ovata subsp. ovata. Lineage (NCBI taxonomy): Bacteria > Pseudomonadati > Thermodesulfobacteriota > Desulfobacteria > Desulfobacterales > Desulfosarcinaceae > Desulfosarcina > Desulfosarcina ovata. The sequence goes on from NZ_AP021879.1 coordinate 2,282,613, forward strand.
CCAGCCGGTCGTCCACCAGCCACTTCCAGTAGCGCATATAAAAAGGCTGATCAAAACCAAAGTGTTCTTCAAGGGCCTTGCGTTGCATCTCGGTAATTGATGCCCGGGTATCGGCACCGTGTCCGGCTTCACCACTGCCGAATCCTTTCATCTTGATGATCGCCTGTTCCACTGGCCCGCCGGGAACAAACTGAATCAAGGTAAAACAGAGCAGCGTGATCCCGATGAACGTTGGCACCACTAGAATCAATCGGTGAATAAAATAATCCAGACGCTCCATACCGTCCTCGTTGCGTAAACGGTTTGATGATTACGATCGGATGAGTTGGGTTGGGTAAAGATGGCCCCTTTTGAGAACAGGGAGAAAGAGAAAACCCGTGTCGCTTACGGTGCTCTAAAATTCATGATAGAGATTAAGTAAAAGCGCGGTTGAAGTCAAGAATAAGCCCTTTCCTGCAACGCCGGAGAACTCGGCTTTGATCAACCCGGGGCAGTAGTGGGTATGGAAACCATGGTGACGATGCCGGCCAACGGATCGACGGTTGGCGAACGAACCAGCGCAAAAAGGGAGCAGATGGGTATCTGCTCCCTTTGGTTGACCTTGGTCGGAGAAGTAAATTTTAGCGTTTGGAGAACTGGAACCGGCCGCGGGCACCCTTCTGGCCGTATTTCTTACGCTCTTTTTCACGCGGATCGCGTTTGACGAAGCCGGCCCGCTTGAGGGAGGGGCGCAGTTCCGGGTCAAAAAGAATCAGGGCCTTGGTAATGCCGTGGCGTACCGCTCCCGCCTGACCGGAGATGCCTCCACCGTGCACGTTGATGGTGATGTCAAACGCGTCCAGGTTGTCGGTCAGGGCCAACGGCTGCCGCAGGATCGTTCTTGCCGTTCCGACGGTAAAATACTCATCCACGGGACGGTCGTTAACGGTGATCACACCGCTTCCCGGCTTGATCCAGGTTCTTGCGATGGCGTTCTTTCGTTTTCCGGTTGCGTAATATGTTTTTTCTGTTGCCATGAAACTCCCCAGTAATCGACGCTAATTGGTTTCCCTAAAAGATTTAATTGACCTGCATGGTTTCCGGCTGCTGCGCTTCATGGGGATGCTGATCCCCGGCATAGACCTTGAGCTTTTTGAACAGTTTGCGCCCCAGGCTGTTTTTGGGCAGCATTCCCTTGACGGCAAAGCGAATCACATCCTCCGGCCGTTTTTCGATCAGCTTTTTGGCGGTAATGCTCTTCAACCCGCCGATATAGCCACTGTGACGGTAGTAGGTTTTCTGATCCATCTTCCGTCCGGTCAGGACCACTTTTTCGGCGTTGATCACCACAACCGAATCACCCAGGTCGGCATGGGGGGTGAAAAGCGGATTGTTTTTTCCGCGCAGGGCGGCGGCGATCCGAGTGGCCAGTCGACCAAGGACGGCGCCATCTGCGTCAACCACCCACCATTTGTTCTGATTGTCTGCGTTTGTTGCACTGTATGTATATTTTTTCACCGTTTGACTCCTGTCCGTTTCTTAGAATCCGGGAGTATTAATAGATAATCCATTGGGTGTCAAGGTCTATTTCCCCAATGTTGCCAGATGGGGGTTATTGTTTTGACATCAACGAAAAAGTCTGTAATCGTCCGCCACCATGGCACATCTTGAAATCGAGTTGAAATTTTTTATCACCGACCCGTCGGCATTGCCGGCACGCCTGGCGGCGGCCGGTGCCGTCCGCACGATTCCACGCACCTTCGAGCACAACGTGCGCTACGAAACCGAAGATGAGCGTCTGCTGCAAAGCCGATGTCTCCTGCGCCTGAGAAAAGACCGCATCACCACCCTGACCTTCAAGGCGCCGCCCCAAAGGGAGGACCCGCGTTTTAAAATCTACCGTGAACTGGAAGTGCAGGTCAGCGATTTTGCCACCATGGACACCATTTTGGAAGCCCTCGGCTTTACGCGCCGGCAGGTCTACCAGAAGTGGCGCGAAACCTGGCAACTCAGCGGTGCGACCCTCTGCATCGACACCATGCCCTTTGGCACATTCCTTGAAATCGAAGGCGACCCGGAAAGCATTACGGCCCTTGTCGAAACCTTCGGGCTGTGCTGGGAGCATCGGATCCGTTCCAGCTACCTGAAGATCTTTGCCGAACTGCGTGAGGCGGAGGATTGGCCGTTCACGGATGTGACGTTCGATAATTTTAAAGGCATCAAGGTGAATTTCAGCCGCCACCAGCATCGTTTCGAAGCCGGGGCCCCCTGAACGCCAACCGTGAAGCCCCCTTTCAGCAACGCGCCCATCTTTTCCGCAAGCGGACCCCGTTTGACCGTTAACCGCGGCAACCCCGTGTCCGCTATTTCTTGGAAACCGGTCCTTTGCAGGTCACCTGGGCATCCAGCCGGCCACCGGCTTCCACCACCAGGTCCCCGCAGACGACCTCACCGCTGCATTTTCCCGTGGATAAAATGATCAGCTGTCCCGACGTCTCCAGTCGGCCCTCGAACATGCCGCCGATGGTCAGGGTCTGAACCCGTGTGTCGGCCGCGACATGCCCGTTTTCACTGATAACGACGCTTTCGCCCTTAAGCGTGCCGGTTACCGTGCCCTTGACCACCAGGTTGCCCTTGCCCACCAGGGATCCGTCAACGGTCATGCCTTTGTCGATGATGGAAAACGTTTTGCCACTCTCTTTCACTGAAACGCTCCTGTCGCTGGGGCAAACCCGAAAAATGAAAATTTGGCTTTTGCGTACGCCTTAGGGCGCCGGCACCCCGCCCGCTTCCGATGAAATGGCCTCCTCAACGGTATCGGCCTGAGGTTCCGATCCCGTCGTTTCGGCCGGTGGTGGTGTTTCAGCTTCAGCCGGCGATGGTGGGGGAGCCGTTTTTGGCGCCGGCGCGGGCAGATCGGCAGCGGCGGTTTGCTCAACCATCAGCGCGCCGTTTTTATCGAAAATATAGACCGTGGCCGTTTGATAAACCGATGGATCCTTCGGTGACTGAACAGACAGATCCATATCGACAAATCTGGAAATCCGGAATGTGCGACCGCCCCTGCCGTCGGGCTTGCCATCGACCAGGGTCACATCCGGCAGTGCCAACCAGTGATCCGTTGGCACCTGCCCGCCGCCGAGGACCATCACTGCGCGTCCGGCGACTGGGACACGGCGGGACCCGGTATTGCGAATCCGAAATCGTGCCTGGATCCGTTTCGTGGCAGCATTGTATCGCACCGTGATGGCCCCGACCGCGACGGATGGAGATAATGTCTGCGGAGCTGTTGCCGATGGCGCCGACGATGGCTTGGCAGGCGTTGGTTGCGGCGTTTGTGGCGCTGGTAAATCAGCAAGCACAGCCGGTTTTTGGTCGGGTGGATGAACGCCCGCGGCGACCGGCGGCGCAGTGGCGTCGTGCGAAGCCTGGGATTCGGGGGGCGCCGGGGACAGTGCCGGGGGCGTGACCGACGGACGCGTCCCCTCAGCGGCTTTCTCAGTCACGACGCGTTCGTTATCGGTTTGGCCTGGAATGGCTGCAGCGGGCGATTCTTCACGCCGGGGTATTGGAAGGCCCGCCTTCTCCATACGTGCCTCGGCCAATACCAGTTCGGCGGAAATCAGTTCATGCTCATGCTTGAAATGGGCAGCCCGTTCCCTGGCTTCGGAAAGCTGGTCAAGGGTATGGGCATGGTTGACGTTCTGTACGGTCAACCGCCACCCAAGGCCAATGCAGAGCACACCGAGCAGAACCACCAGAACCACCAGCGCAATGGCAACCCCCTTGATGCGCCGGAACGGAATGATCCGCCCGTCATCTGCCACCAGCAACAGTTGCCATCGTTTTTCGGGTCGACTCATGGATTATGTTTCCGGTCCGGTCCGGCACCGGTGCACGTCCACCCGAACCGGATCCCGCTTTGCGGCCCCCAACCACTGTTGGGCATTGCCGCCGTTGATTGAAATTTCAAGCAACCCCCGGCTGCCGATGATGGCCAGGGGGGTGAGCGGCGGAACACTGTCGTAAGATGAGGCGATCCCGTGGATTGCCTGGCCGCCGACGTGCACCATCACCTGCTTGCGGTCGCTCCTGCCGACCAATCGGGCAATGTCGCTGGCATGAATCGTGGTCAAGAGGTTGCCAAAATGATCCGCAGCCACCACGCTCCCCTCCAGGCAAGCCGCGCCTTTGAACCGGCTGCCGGGAACGATACCGCGCACCAGCTGAGGCCGGTCGACCGGCGGCCCCAGTTCGTCAAGGCCCCGGCCTGCCGCCAGGTGGGCGGCAACCGGCGCGAAAATATCGCGGCCATGGAACGTCCGGCTCACCGGTTTCAGAAAATGGCGCTGGTTTTCGACATACACCGCGGAGGCTGCCGGCCGGTCGGCCAATACCCTGTCGAGCAGCCCGTTGTCGGGCGCCACAAACCGGTGGCCGCCACACTCGACGGCCAGGATCCGGCGTTTCCCGCCGACCCCCGGATCGATTACTGCCACGTGAACGCTGCCCGCCGGGAAATAGGTGTATGCCGCGGCAAGGACATAGGCCCCGTGGGTCACATCCTGGGGATCGATGCCGTGAGTGATATCCACGACCGTTGCCCGGGGGTGAATCGAAGCGACGACGCCTTTCATCACGCCCACATATTCGTCCCGCAGGCCAAAGTCCGTAAGCAGGGTAATGAGGCTCATGGGCACCTCTTTTTCCTGGATCGCCCAGCGACACCGCGTATAGCCGGCAGTAGCGGCCGCACGCCGGTCAAAACAGTTTCTGCTGAACGGGTAGTCCCAGATGACGGTAGGCCAGATCGGATGCCCGCCGCCCGGATGACGTCCGGGTCACCATACCGATCTTGAGCAGGTATGGCTCGACCACATCCACCAGGGTGTCGCTCTCTTCCTGAAGGGTGGCGGAAATGGCTTCGATACCCACCGGACCGCCGCCATAAAAATCGATGATCGTCTTCAGGTAACGCCGATCCAGATGGGTGAGCCCCTTGGCATCGACCCCTTCCAGTGCCAGGGCCGCCTCTACCGTATCCCGGTTAATGGTGCCGTCGGCGCGAACCTGGGCATAGTCCCGAACCCGTTTGAGCAACCGGTTGACGATGCGTGGGGTTCCCCGGGAGCGTCTGGCCAGTTCCCCGGCGCCGGGCGTGTCAATGGTCACCTCCAGAAGCGCCGCCGAGCGGATGGTAATGCTCACCAGATCCTCGAGCCCGTAAAAATCAAGGCTGCGAAAAATACCGAAGCGGTCCCGTAGCGGTGCCGACAACAGGCCCACCCGGGTGGTGGCCCCCACCAGGGTAAATCGTTTAAGCCGGTAACGGTGGCTACGGGCATGGATGCCCTTGTCGAAAACAAAATCCACGGCAAAGTCTTCCATGGCCGGATAGAGAAACTCCTCCACCGTTTTGGGCGTGCGGTGGATTTCATCCACGAAAAGCACATCCGCTTCGCCCAGGTGGGTCAGGATCCCGATCAGGTCACCGCCTTTTTCCAGGGCCGGACCCGATGTGACCGTCAGGGCACCGCCCATTTCGTTGGCGATAATATGCGCCAGGGTGGTTTTGCCCAGTCCCGGCGGACCGTGGAAAAGGACATGTTCAAGGGGTTCCTCCCTTATTTTGGCCGCTTCAATGGCAATTTTGAGGGTTTCCACCACCTCGGCCTGGCCCACGTATTCGTGCAGTCGCTCCGGGCGCAGGGAGAGGATCTCCGCATCGCGGTCGGCAGGTTGCATGGCGCCATCGACAATGGCCATGTCCGTTGATCGGTGGGTGAGAATTGAATCCGCCATCAGTATACGATCCATCCTTGCGGCCAGCCGGCATGGGGCATCCGGCACAAAAGAAAACGGGCTTACTCTTGTCGTTGCCCGCGGTAGATTTCGTCAAACAACTGTTCGGCCGTGGAGATGGCCGTGTTGCGCTTGATGGCCGCACCGATCATTTCCCGGGCATCGGTTGTCTTGTAACCCAGCTGTGAGATGAGCACATCCATGACCATCTCAATAAAATCCTCGTCCACCGGCATTTGCGCATCACCGCTTTCGTGCCGGATCAGGGCGAACTTGTTCATTTTTCCCTTGAGCGAAGCCACGATCTTATGGGCGGTGCGGTCACCGATCCCGCTCAACTGTTTCAGCGTTTTGACATCACCACTTTCAATGGCATGGGCGATATCGCCAACGGAAATATTCAGCGCCTTGACCGCTTTAAGCGGTCCGATGGCTTCCACCGTAATGAACGATTGGAAAAATTCCTTCTCCGCCTCAAGGTTGAAGCCGATCAATACCGGTTTGGGCTGTCTTTCGGTCTGGTAATAATAGATGTACAGGGAGACTTCATCGCCAATGGTTTTCTGGGCAAGGGTCTCCATCACCACCACCGGGACCAGGATCTCGTACCCCACATGGTTTACCAGAAGCAGAATCCGGTCCGGCTCCTTTTTCATCAACCGGCCCTCAAGATATCCAATCATGTTTTTTTATCCAGCAGTCCGCCAACAACAAAAAGGTTATCGTGCATGGTGCCGGAACAGCCCGATCAACGCCAGTCCCAGCGCGTCCGATGCATGAAACGGTCGAATGGGGGCAGCCATGCCCAAGGTATGCCGAACGGCCCGTTCCAACTGCGCTTTGGAAGCATTTCCGTTTCCCGTGAGGATCTGCTTGGCCTGACGCACCGGCACTTCGGCGAGTTCAACCCCGGACTGAGTTCCGGCCAGCAAAATGACCCCGCACACTTTGCCCAGAACTATGCCCGACTTGGGAAATTTTTCAAGGGAAAAGACATCCTCGACCACCATGAGATCAGGTGTTTCCTCATCCAACACCTGACGAATCCGGTTGTAGATCGACTCCAGACGGCAGGCCATGATCTCTGTTTTGGCAGTCGAAATACTCCCGTAGGCATAACTGTTGACCGTCAGACCGCGACCCTGCACAATACCGATGCCCGTATCGGCCAGTCCCGGATCAATGCCGATCACCTTGATCATGGACAATTATCGGTCCCGGCCTACAGCATCCGGGTTGTTCAAAAAATTACCAATGGCCTCGGTGGGTTGGGGGTCGTTCACATCGATTCCAGTTTTTGTTTGGCCGCGGCGGCTTCACTGGTCCCCGGATGCTTGGCAATCAGTTCCTTGAGGATCAGGCGCGCATTATTGGTTTCGCCGATGTTCGCAAAGGCGAGGGCCTGCTTGAGCAGCGCTGCGGGAAGCTTATTCCCGGAAGGATAATTCTCGATCACTTTCTGGTATTCAAGAATCGCTTTCTCGTACCACTTTTCGTGATAGTAGCTCTCCGCGATCCAGAACTGGGCGTTATCGGCGTTCGTGGAGTTGGGGAAATCGGCAATCAGTTTTTCGAATCCACTGCGGGCAGCGTCCATATTTCCCTCGTCAAACGCTTTTTTTGCCGTCGCATACAGTGCGGTGTCGGTTTGCGATTCGCCGCCGGCGGCGGGTTCGACCGGTTTATTCACAGGAGTTGCGGCAGGCGCCGGTGCTGGCGTTTGGCCCGCCTTCTTTTTGGAAGACTGCTCCAATATGGTCAACCGTTTCTGCATCGCTGCCAGATCGGTGGCCATGCGATCCAATCTGGACTGACCGCTGGACTGGTGGCTCTCCACCCCCTGCAGCTTCTGTTTGAGCAGATATTCCATCTCGTCCAGCCGGCCGGACAGCAGCTGCCGCTGATCCTGATAGGCCTGCAACTGGGCTGCCAGTTCGGCGTACTGGCTCCGCAGCGCCATGGCGTCATCCGCTTGATTCTGATCCAGGCTGGAGGTTTCCGCCTTGGCCGCCAAAAGGGCCTCAGCCTGTTTCTGCAAGGCACGGTTCCGGTTTTCCAGCTCCAGGCTGTGGCGCTCCAGCGCAGCGACACGATGATCCAGGGTGTAGACGTCTTCCTGAAGGGCGCAACTGCAGAGAAACCCAGCCGCCACCAATCCGATCCACCATTTTTTGGTTTGCATATTCACCTTCCCATGATGCCGCCGGCTCAGTAACGACGCATAGCGGCCGCGATGTTCGTCCGCCCTAAGGGCTCGCGCAAAAATAACTTCACATTTTCAGCGCCCATCCGTCCCGCTCAGCGGCGTTGCGAAAACACGGAATATGCCTGATATTCCTTTGTCTTCGCGCCTTGCGGAGTGGGCGCCTGAACACTGACAATTTGCGAAATTATTTTTGCGCGAACCCTAAGCAGAATATGCAGCAACGGCGGACATAAAGGCCGATTGCTGCATATTCGATGGTCAGCATTAACGTTGGGCGCCGGTTCCGGTGGGCGAAATCCTCACCCGTTACCGCGGAATCGACCTTCCGGTAGAAAAATCCGCGCAGGCAGGACCAACCCATCCTCTTGCCAGCTTACGATCCGAACCGCTGGGTTACTCCAGGACAAAGGCGGCGCGCCGGTTTTTGGTCCACGCCTCTTCGTTATGGGCCGGGTCAACGGGTTTTTCCTCACCATAGCTGATGGTGGTCAGGCGGGCTGCAGGAATACCCAGATTAATGAGAAACGATCTGGCACTATCGGCACGGCGTTCTCCCAGCGCCAGGTTGTAGGCGTTGGTACCCCGCTCATCGCAATGGCCTTCAATCACCACACTGGCATCCGAATTGGTACGCAGCCACATCGCTTTTTCCTTCAACACATCCTGTGCGGTCATGCTGAGTACCGCCGAGTCGAAGTCAAAGTAGACATTCTCGTCGAGGAAACGGTTTTTGGCCATCATCAAGTCACGCTCCATGGCCTCAGCCTTCAGTTTCGCGGCCCGTTCGGCAGCCAGACGTTCCTCTTCCAATGCCCGCTGTTTTTCCAGCTCGGCCTGGCGGGCCGCCTCGTCTTCGGCGCTCGTGTCAACGGCCGGTTCGGCAACAACCGCTTTCTTGGCACAGGATACGCTGAATAGCATGGCAGGAATAATGAGCAACATCGCCAGGATGATCCATTTTCTTTTCATCTTTTTCTCCTCCTTTGTTCAATACCGGTACGGTTTCATGGGTTTAGGATATTCGGAGACCACTTGGGATTGGTCTGCTCACCGGGCAAAGTGAGCAAACGTCGCTGGTCGGTTCCATAAGCGGTCATCACGTAAATCCTGCTTTTCCCCTCACGCGTTGAACCGAAAGCAATCAGGCTGCCGTCGGGGGACCATGTCGGTGCCTCGTTGCTTCCCTGATTCTCTGTAAGCTGGGTCGGTTCGCCACCTTCGGGGTTTATGGCAAAAATATCGAGGACACCACTTCTCATGGCAGAATATGCGATCTTGTCTCCTGAAGGAGACCAGCTCGGCTGGGTATTGTAGCGACCCTCGAAGGTCAATCGCTGCACCCTTCCGGAAACGGTATCATAAATGTAAATCTGTGGATTGCCGGATCGCCTGGATACAAACGCCATGCGCTTGCCATCGGGGGACCATGTTGGCTCGACGTCGATCCCCTCCATATTTGTCAATCTTTTAATCACTTTCCCATTTCCGGTCAACAAATAAATTTCCTGATCACCGGAAAAAGATAGGCTGGCAGCCAGTTCGAACGAACCGGGAACCCACGCCGGCGTCATCTGCAGTTTGGGTTTCCGTATCTTGGCAATCCGTTTTTCACGGACATGCCGGATGTAGATGCGCGGTTTTTTCTCCGCATAGGTGGTATAGGCGATCCAGCTCCCGTCGGATGACCAGTCGGGAAACAGGGAAATGCTCCGATGATGGGTGAACGGGGTGATGTTGCGACCGTCGAAATCGCATAGGTAGATCTCCTTGTTGCCGGAGCCGTTGGAAACGAAAGCCAGCTTTGAATCAAAGAAGCCATGGCTTCCGAAAATGGTGTACACCACCTCACTGCAAAACCTCCGTGCCACCCGTTGGTGGTCGTCGATGGCTCCCCGATAGCGTTTGCCGAGCAGCATCTTCTCCTTGACCGTATCGAAGAGACGCAGCTCGAACTCAGCATCGCCATCACTGACTGCCACCTTGCCGGTCACCAGCAGTTCGGCACCGATCGCCGTCCAATTGCGATAGCGGATGCCCGATCCGGTGATGTTCATGGTTTGGGGGTTCTCCAGAAACGCGCCTGGGTCGCTGATGGTGAAATATCCTGTAAAATCTAAATAATACGATATAAGTTGAGATGCTTGCCGGGCCACTGGGGCAGCCGTTGAATCCTGGCCGTCAGTTTGAAATGTCGGCACGGCAATCGGCGTTTTGCGCAAAAAGGGATTGGAAATGTCGATATAATTATACGAAGCGGCAGCGGCCGGTTGCGGCAACAGCATCAAAACCATCACGACCAGCATGGCGCACAGTCGGTGTTGAATCATCATCGGCATACAATCCTTCGGTTGTTGGGTGTTGTTCGCATGCATCGTCAGGAAATAGGGATCAGCGGATACCCTGGGGTGTGAAGCGGATCCCCATCTCCACATATGGCAGGTTGAGACCGGACGGATGCGGATCCACCGGGTTGGACTTGACGATGGCCTTGTAGCCCGATTCGTCAAGATACGTACTTCCCGATCGGTCCGTAAAGAAGATGTCCCGGATCTCACCGTTTGGCATCACCTTGAAAACAATCGCCGAGGCCAGGGAGCGGTCACCGCCGGACAACTGTTCGTTAAAGGCCCAATTTTTCTGGATCTGGAAAGCCACTTCGATGCGATACAGATCGATCAGTTCAGCGCTTCGCTTACCGTCTTCATTGAACGGCCCCGGGGTGGCCCCTGCCTTGCCGGTGGACGTACCGCGGCCCTCACCCCCCCCTTTTGCCGACGCTGCCGATTTGGCGGCCTCGACCTTGCCCACCTCCTGGCGCAGCCGGTTCAGGGCCGATTTTAGATCTTCCGGGGATGCGGCCTGCGCCTCAGGGGCGGCGGGCGTTTTAACCACCTTCGTCTCCAGCTGTTCGATGGCCTTCTTGACCACCTGGGTGGACTTAAAGGTTTTGTGTTTCAGCGATGTCTTGGGTTTCGGTGGCGTCGGGAAAGGGGTAACGGCGGGTTTGGCCGTCTTCTTAACCGCCTTTTTAACCGGTTTTGGTGGCGGCGCCGGTTTGACATCGGCAGTTTTTTTGGCGGCCGGCGGTTTCCGGTCCGCGCTGGCCGATGAAGCGGTTCCGCTGGCATCTTTTTTCATGGAAACCATGCTGACACTGATCACGGAGCGGGGCTGGGGCCGATCAAAACGCAGGCTGGGTGTTACCACAAACAGGGCCAGAAACACCATATGGCAAACCAGGGAAATGGCAACGGGATAAGCCAACGACATCTGGCCGTCGGCCTTTCGCCCATCGCTGAAAGACACCGGCACACGAACGTTCGTTCTCATCAGCCTTTCTTACCGGACATCGGGTCAGTGGCGGGCTCGTCAAAGGGGTCGGTCACCATCCCCAGTTTTTCAACGCCGGCCGCCTTGATTTCGGCCATCACGGAAACCACCATGCCGTAGGAAACGTCCTTGTCGGCCCGGAAGAAAACCTCCCGATCGGTCTGCCCCTGCAGAATCTTCTCCAGCTTGTCCCTGAGAAAGTCCATGCGGACCTGGAAGTCATTGATGTATACGTTGCTCTCCCGGTCGATGGTCACGGTGATATTCTCCTTTTCCGTAACCATGGGTTTGGCACTCACTTCAGGAAGGGCGACATCGACCCCCTGAACCATCATGGGGGCGGTAACCATGAAAATGATCAAAAGGACCAGCATAACATCCACGAAGGGGGTGACGTTGATATCCGACATGAGCCGGTCGCTGCCGCTGCCAATGGCCATGTTTCCTCCTTTGGCTCAAGGATTACCTTAGAATGTCCCGATCGAGGATATTCAGAAAATCCGCGGAAAAACTGTGCAGTTCGGTTTCGATGACGCGAATCTTCTGCATGAAATGGTTGAACGCAATCACGGCGGGAATCGCCACGGCCAACCCGGCTGCCGTGGCCACCAGGGCCTCCGAGATACCCGGGGCCACAACGGCGAGACTGGCCGAACCGCGCTGGCCGATACCATGGAAGGAGTTCATGATCCCCCATACGGTGCCGAACAGCCCGATAAACGGAGTGGTGTTGCCGGTGGTGGCCAGAAACGGTACCATCTGGCCAAGCCGTGTCATCTCTGTGTTGATGGCCCGGCGAAGGGCACGCTTGACATTGCCGCTTCCCGAAAACTCATGTCGCAGGGAGGAGGTTTCATCGGGTACGCCACTCTCCTCTCCCGGTTTCCCGCTGGTATTGAGCTTGCGCAGTTCGGCATATCCGATTCTGAAAATCCGGGCGACCGGGCTGCCACCGAGCTGTTTGGCCTTGGTATACGCACCCGCCAGGTCCCGGCTCTTCCAGAAATAGTCGATGAAGATGTCCGATTCCTTAAACGCCTTACGGATGTAACGCATTTTGATGATGATGATCGACCATGACATTACGGAAAAGAACAACAGCAGCAACAACACAAATTTCACCATCAGGCTCGCGTTGCTGATAATATGAATATAATCCATCTGGTTAGCACCCATTCATTTTTCTCCAATCAGTGGATGGCGGGCATTCGTCGATTTTTTGCAGGCATTGATGCGAAGTCATGTGAAACCCGGCAAGACAGCTTCCAACCCCTTGAAAAAGTGCCTGTATAACTATACAAGCCATCCAGCGGTGTCAAGCGGTTTGACGTTTGAAGCACCGTTACATAAGGCTTTGCGGAAGGTGAGGCACCCTGCCGCTCACCGATTCCGGTATCACCTCTGCCGTCTTGCACGCCGGCGCCACTTCCAACGACAATCAACCAACGAGGTCTGTCATGAATCGAGTTACCGAGTTCCTCTTCGAAGCCATGCTGCTCAAACGGGTGCATCGCACCGGCTACCAGTTTCTGGGCCCAGGCCAAGAATCCGTTGCCGAACACACCTTTGCGGTGATGTGCATCGCCTGGACGCTAGCCCAATTGACCCCGCAAGCGGACCAGAAACGGCTCCTGGCCATGTGCCTGGTCCACGATCTGCCCGAGGCGCGCATGGGCGATCTCAACTATGTTCAAAAACACTATGTCACCGCCGATGAAACATCGGCCGTGGCGCATTTGACCCGGGGGCTTCCCTTTGGCGCCGATATAAAGGAACTGATCGATGAATTCAATGCCCGCGAAACCCTCGAGGCCCGTCTGGCCAACGACGCCGACCAACTGGCGTTCCTGCTTGACCTGAAGTCTCTTTCGGACATGGGGTATGCCGCACCGGAAAAGTGGGCCAGCCATGTTCAGGAGCGCCTTAAAACTTCTGCAGGCGTGGAACTTTCTGAAAGCATTAGCAAAACTGAATGGGATTCATGGTGGCTGAAAATTTTCTCTTGACAGCGCCCCAGAGCAGCAATAAGTATTTATCCTTGTTCAAAATTTTCGGCAATCACTTACAAACGGGAGGCGACAATGAACTGGATTACCGGTACGCTGGGGTCATCCATCGGTAAAAAACTGATGATGGCCATCACGGGGTTTAGTTTCTGCGGATTCCTGGCTGCTCACCTGGCCGGCAATCTGACCATCTACGGGGGTAAGGATGCATTTAATGCCTATGCCGCCCATCTTCACGCCTTGGGGCCGTTGATCACGGTGGCGGAACTGGGGTTGCTGACCTTCGCGCTGGTTCATGTGATCACCGGCGTGACCCTCTTTCTGGGGAACCTCAAAGCCCGACCGGTGCGCTACGCCGTCAACAAATCGGCCGGCGGTCGGACCCTCGGTTCGGCCACCATGCCATACACCGGTGGTATCCTGCTGGCCTTCATCGTTTTTCACCTGATGAATTTTCATTTTGTGGATAAAACCAATACCACCATTTTTGCCATCGTTTCAAATGCCTTCACCAGTCCGGCGTATGTGGCCATCTACATCGTGGCCATGGTCGCCGCAGCCATTCATGTCAGTCACGGATTCTGGAGCGCCTTTCAGACCGTTGGGGCCAACCACCCCAAATACATGCCGCTTCTTAAAATCCTGAGCATCGCATTTGCCGTGATCGTCGGCATCGGGTTCGGTTTTCTGCCCGTCTATATTTTCCTGCTGGCCTGATTCGGCTGCGGCCATTGGATAACCACGCAACGGGGCCATCGCACCCCTAACTAAGTCCAGAAAGGAAATACCATGGCACTTGATGCAAAAATTCCCGGAGGACCGATCGCCGAGAAATGGGATCGGCACCGTTTTGAACTGAAGCTGGTCAATCCGGCCAACAAGCGCAAATTCGATATTATTGTCGTCGGCACCGGCTTGGCCGGCGGATCGGCATCGGCCACCCTGGCCGAGCTGGGTTACAACGTCAAGACCTTCTGTATTCAGGACAGCCCGCGCCGGGCCCACAGCATTGCGGCCCAGGGCGGCATCAACGCGGCGAAGAACTATCCCAACGACGGCGACAGCATCTGGCGGCTCTTCTACGATACGGTCAAGGGCGGCGATTTCCGGGCCCGTGAGGCCAATGTCTATCGCCTGGCGCAGGTGAGCAACGACATCATCGACCAGTGTGTGGCCCAGGGAATCCCCTTTGCCCGGGATTACGGCGGCCTTCTGGCCAACCGCTCCTTTGGCGGCGCCCAGGTGTCCAGAACGTTCTATGCCCGCGGCCAGACCGGACAGCAACTGCTCTTGGGCGCCTACAGCGCCATGATGCGGCAGGTGGCGGCAGGAAAAGTAAAGATGTTTCCCCGCCGGGAAATGCTCGATGTGGTCGTTGTCGACGGCCATGCCAAGGGCATCATCGTGCGTAACCTGATCAGCGGCGAAGTCGAGCGCCATGCGGCCGATGCCGTGGTGCTGTGCACCGGCGGCTATGGCAACGTCTTTTTTCTCTCCACCAATGCCATGGCGTCCAATGTGACCGCTGCATACCGGGCCTATAAAAAAGGCGCCTTTTTCGCCAATCCCTGCTTTACCCAGATTCACCCCACCTGTATCCCGGTTCACGGCAGCTACCAGAGCAAACTGACCCTGATGAGCGAGAGCCTGCGCAACGACGGCCGGGTCTGGGTGCCCAAGAATCCGGGGGATAAACGGACGCCCGACCAGATTCCCGAGGCGGAACGCGACTACTATCTGGAGCGCAAGTACCCCAGCTTCGGAAACCTGGTTCCCCGGGACGTGGCCTCACGCAACGCCAAGGAGCAGTGTGACCAGGGCAAGGGCGTGGGCGAAACCGGTCTGGCCGTCTACCTCGATTTTGCCGATGCGATCCAGCGCGACGGCAAGGACGTGATCGAGAAAAAATACGGTAACCTGTTTCAGATGTACGAAAAAATCACCGCCGACAACCCTTACGAAACCCCCATGATGATCTACCCGGCGATCCACTACACCATGGGCGGCCTGTGGGTGGATTACAACCTGATGAGCAGCCTGCCCGGCCTTTTCGTCCTCGGCGAAGCCAACTTCTCCGACCATGGCGCCAACCGCCTGGGTGCCAGCGCGTTGATGCAGGGGTTGGCCGACGGGTACTTCGTCCTGCCCTACACCATCGGCGGTTATCTGGCCGGAACGCCCAAGGCGGACATTACCACCGGCCACAAAGCCTTTGACGAGTCGGAAAAAATCGTCACCGGCCGCATTGATCGCCTGCTGGGGATCAACGGCAAACGCACCGTGGATGATTTCCACAAACACCTGGGACGCATCATGTGGGAATACTGCGGCATGGCACGCACCAATGAGGGACTGGCCATGGCGCAGAAGATGGTCCAGGAACTGCGGGATGAATTCTGGAAAAATGTGAAGATCCCGGGCAACTCGGCTGACTTCAACCAAAGCCTGGAACGGGCCGGCCGCGTAGCCGACTTCCTGGAATTTGCCGAACTGATGCTCATCGACGCCCTGGACCGTCAGGAATCCTGCGGTGGTCATTTCAACGAACGTTACCAGACCGAAGAGAATGAGGCCCTTCGCGATGACGACAATTTCTGCCATGCGGCCGCCTGGGAATATACAGGTGATGGAAAGCCGCCGGCATTTCACAAAGAGCCTTTGGCATTTGAAAACGTCAAACTTACGCAAAGGAGTTACAAGTGACAAAGACCATCGATCTGACACTCAAAGTGTGGCGCCAGAAAGGGGCGAAGGATAAGGGGCGGTTTGAAACCTACCACGCCAATAACATATCGACGGACATGTCATTCCTTGAAATGCTGGATGTGGTCAACGAACAGCTGGCCGTCGACGGAAAAGAGCCCATCGCCTTTGACCATGACTGCCGGGAGGGCATCTGCGGCATGTGCGGCTGCGTGGTCAACGGCCGTGCGCATGGTTCAGAAAAAGGAACCACCCTCTGCCAACTGCACATGCGCCACTTTGAAAGCGGCGACACCATTGCCATCGAACCTTTCCGGGCCATGGCCTTCAAGGTAATCAAGGATTTGGCCGTGGATCGCAGTGCCCTGGACAAAATTATCCAGGCTGGTGGCTACATTTCGGTAAGTACCGGCGGTGCCCAGGATGCCAATGCCATTCCGGTTTCCCAGGAGATGGCCGACCTGGCCATGGATGCGGCCCAGTGCATCGGATGCGGGGCCTGTGTGGCCTCCTGCCCCAATGCGTCGGCCATGCTGTTCACCAGTGCCAAGGTTTCCCAGCTGGCCCTTTTGCCCCAGGGACGTCCCGAGGCCGCCAAACGCGCTTTGAATATGGTCCGCACCATGGATGCGCTGGGTTTCGGCAATTGTACCAATGAAACCGAATGTGAAGCCGAATGCCCCAAGGAAATCTCCATCACCAACATCGCCCGCTTGAACCGGGAGTATCTGAAAAGCAGTTTCCTTTCCGGATCCATGTAGTCCATTCGATTTTCCCGGCGGGGAGGGCTCCATCCTCGCCGGGAATTGACTTTCCTGATGATTGGCGGCCCGGGCTCCTTTTTAAGCGCCCTTTCTTCCCCCCCGTCCCTTTTTCGCCGCAAAAAATCGCCGGACATTGGCTCTCCCATCGCCACATGCCCTTAAAAACAGCTAAAGTTTCCCAGGTGTATGCAGATATAGGTCACAGTATTCAATTATGCTCAGCTGATATGGCAAAGCCCGGCAACAGCGCACCATTCTCTTTAAAAGGAGTCAATTATGTCCATTCAAGACGACGAAACTTTACAGATGTATCTGGAGGAATCGATTGAGCACCTGGCGGATATCGAGAGCGATCTGCTGGCCATCGAAGAGGCCGGGGCCGACATCGATGAAGATCTCGTCAACAAGGTATACCGGGCCGCACACTCGATTAAGGGCGGTGCGGGATTCATGGGCCTGACCACGATCAAGGATTTGACCCATGAAATGGAAAACATTCTGGGCAAAATCAGAAGTCGGGAGATGGTGCCGACGTTGGAAATCATCAATATCCTGCTGGGCGCATCGGACACCCTCAAAGACCTCATGAACGATGTCTTCACCAGCAATGACGTGGATATTTCCCATCACACGGAGGCGCTTCAGGCCATTGCCGAAGGCCGTCCGGTTGCAGCAGCGCCTGCGGCACCGGCAGCACCGCCGATAGCCGAAACCGCCGTTGATCCGCCGGCCACTGCGGAAACCGCGGACACGCCAGCTGCCGACAGCCAGACCGTTTCCATCGCCACGGCGGATAACAGCGCTTCGGTCGAGGCGGACCCGGAACTGGTCAATGCGTTGATGGACGAGGGCAAATTCGTCTATCTGGTAATGATCGATCTGGCAGGCGATGTGGTGGCCAAGGGAAAATCCGTTGAAGCGGTGATCGAGGACATGGAGCAAACCGGCACCCTGATCGCCAGCAGCACCGATCTCGATGCGCTGAAAGGCATGCCGCCCGAAAATGGCGAGGCGGCAGAGCCGCTGATCGTTTTGTTTGCCACCATCCTGAAGCCGGAAGATATCAACGTCCTGTTCGAAATCCCCGATCATCAGATCCATCAGGTTCTGTCAGACCTGACCACCCAATCCCTGGGCACACCGGTGGCCGAACCAGAACCGGAACCCGAACCGGTCGCCATTCCGGAAAAACCCGCGGCCGTTGCCAGTGCGCAAACACCGCCACCCGCAGCCGCCCCAACGCCACCTGCGGGTAGCCCGAAAAAGGCACCGGCAAAAAAAGTGGAGACCGACACCAGCCTGCGTGTCCATGTGAGCCTGCTGGACCAGTTGATGACCCTGGCCGGGGAACTGGTCCTCAGCCGCAACCAGCTCTTGCAGTCCATGAGTTCGGAAGATCACCGGGGGGCCGAAATCGCCGGTCAGCGCATCGACCTGATTACCTCGGAGTTGCAGGAAGCCATCATGCTCACCCGCATGCAGTCCATCGGAAATGTCTTCAACAAGTTCCCGCGCGTGGTGCGTGATCTTTCCCAGACGCTGGGAAAGAGGGTCGATCTGCATCTGGAAGGCAAAGACGTTGAACTGGATAAAACCATCATCGAGGCCATCGGCGACCCCTTGACCCATCTGGTACGCAATGCCGTCGACCATGGTATCGAAACCCCCGATGTGCGACAACGCGCCGGCAAGGCCCCAGAGGGAAAGATCTATCTCAAGGCCTACCACGAAGCCGGTCAGGTCAACATCGAAATTGCTGACGACGGTAAAGGCCTGGACGGCCATGTGCTGACCCAGAAAGCCCTGGAAAAGGGACTGATCTCCGAGGACCAGGCCAAGGTGATGTCCGATAAAGAGCGCATCAACCTGATCTTTTTGCCCGGCTTTTCCACAGCGGAAAAGATCACTGACGTCTCCGGCCGCGGCGTGGGCATGGATGTGGTTAAAACCAACCTGGACAAACTCGGTGGGATCATCGATATCGATTCCGAACAAGGTAAGGGGTCGACCATCCGGATCAAGCTGCCCCTGACCCTGGCGATCATTCCCTGCCAAATCGTCATGACCGGTCTTGAACGCTACGCCATCCCCCAGGTCAACCTGGAGGAGTTGCTGCGCATCTCCGCCAATCAGGTGAAGGACCGTATCGAGCGGGTGGGCGACGCGGAAGTGGTCCGTCTGCGGGGCAATCTCCTGCCGCTGATCAAATTATCCGAGGTGATCGAAACGAAATCCGTGTTCATTGATCCGGAAACCGGGAAAAAACGGTTGGATCGTCGCCAGTCACTGGCCGACCGACGGTCGAAAGAAAGTCCCATGGAAGCCGCCGGAGAAAAATCCGGCGACGCCGAGCCAGCATCCGAACACGACGACGACCGGCGTTTGGAAGACCGTCGTTTTCACGCCGCCAGTGCGTTGAATATTGTGGTGGTCTCCACCGGCGCCATGAAATACGGCCTGGTGGTGGACGAACTTCACGATTCCGAAGAGATCGTGGTCAAGCCGCTGGGCCGGGATCTTAAAAAATGCAAGGGCTACGCCGGCGCAACGATTATGGGCGATGGCCGGGTCGCCTTGATTCTGGATGTGGCCAACCTGGCCCAAATGGCCGGGCTCACCTCCATCGAAGGCTCTGCGCGGGCCGCCGAAGTGGCCGAAGAAAACCGGCGGGCAATTCTCGAACAGAAGGATCGCCAGAGTCTGCTGGTCTTCCGCAGTGCCGAAGACGAACAGTTTGCCGCCCCGCTCAACATGGTGGAACGTATCGAGAAGATCAAATCCACCGACATCGAAACCGTCGGTGGAAAACGGATTATCCGCTACCGGGGCGGCAGCCTGCCTCTCTTCTCTGTGGATGAGGTCGCCATGGTCCAACCCCTTGCCGACGTCGATGATCTTCTGGTCATCGTCTTTATTTTGAACGGCAAGGAGATCGGCCTGTTGGCCATTGGACCGGTAGACGCCGTCGAACTCTCGCTGGATGTGGATGGACAGACATTGAAGCAGGCCGGCATCATGGGGTCCGCCATTATCAACGACCACACGACCCTGATGATCGACGTCTATGAAATCGTCCAGACGCTGAGTCCGGAATGGTTTGAAGTCATGGAGGTGGCCACCAACGACCAGGGCGAGGCCGCCAAGATCCTTTTTGCCGAGGATTCGAACTTCTTCCGCAGTCAGGTAAAAAGCTATATGGAGGATGAAGGCTACACCGTCATCGAAGCCGAAGACGGGGCCATTGCCTGGGATCTGTTGCAGGAGCATGCCGACGAAATCTCGCTGGTGGTGACCGATATCGAGATGCCCAACATGAACGGTTTCGAGCTGACCCAACGCATCAAAGAGAGCAACGCCTTTTCCCATCTTCCGGTCATCGCGCTGACGACCCTTGCCGGCGAGGAGGACATCGAAAAAGGCCGCAAGGTGGGGATTAGTGACTACCAGATCAAACTGGACCGGGAAAAACTGATTCGCAGCATTTACGGATTTCTGAGCAACATGTAGGCAATTTGGGGCCAACCGTCGTCAGACATCCCCGAGGAGATCGATAATGGCAAAATCGGAAGAAAAAAAAATGACCCGTCGAACCGTCGAAATGGCCACTTTTTATGTGGGTAAGGCCCTTTGTGGAATGGACATTCTGAATGTCCAGGAGATCAACAAACTGATGGACATGACCACGGTTCCCCAGGCTCCGGACTATGTTATGGGAATTCTCAATCTGCGCGGTCAGATTGTAACCATCATCGATCTGGGGAAAAAGCTCAATCTTGGCGCCACCGACGTGAGTGAGATGAGCCGCAATATCATCGTCAACGCCAAGGGCGAATATATCGGTCTGCTGGTTACCCGGATCAGCGATGTGGTCGAGGCGGACTGGGATAAGGTGGAATCACCACCGGCAAACATCGGCGGTGTTCAAGGCAAGTTTTTCAAGGGTGTTTTCAAGACCAAAGACCGTCTGATCGGCATTCTTGACGTGGACAAAGTGCTGGAAAACGAGAAGTAAACCGGCTTGCCGGTTACCGGGAAACAACAACTTCCGACCTGCGATGAGGGTAGCATCTTGATGAATAGCAACAAACCGCTACGCGTGTTGGTTGTCGACGACACGGTCCTGTACCGCAAAATCGTCAGTGACGTTCTGGCCGCCATTCCCGGCGTGGAGCTGGTGGGCACGGCCCACAACGGAAAAGCCGCCATCAGCAAGCTGGCCAGCCTGAAGCCGGACCTGCTCACGCTGGATATTGAAATGCCGGAGATGAACGGACTCGAGGTGCTGGGACATATCCAGCAGCATGCTCCGCACATCGGTGCCATCATGCTCAGCACCCTTACCCAGGAAGGCGGGGCCATGACCATGAAGGCGCTGGAGCTGGGTGCCTTTGATTTCATTCCCAAACCCCAGTCCGGTACCATGGCGGAAAACCGGAAAAAAGTGGCTGATGCCATTGTGCCCATGCTTCACGCCTTCCGGCGACGTTCGAAAGTTATGGGAGTGACCCGATCGATTGCCCGTCCGGGCAAACCGGCGGCGACCGCTTTGCCACGCAAAGCCGCACCAACGACGCGCCGGCGCTTGCTGTCATCCGCGAATCGATCCCGGTCGGAAATCATCGCCATCGGGATTTCCACCGGCGGTCCCAACGCCCTGGCCAAAATGCTGCCCATGATTCCCAAAGATATTGGCGTGCCCATCGTCATCGTCCAGCACATGCCCCCCATGTTTACCCAGTCGCTGGCCAACAGCCTTTCGGGAAAGTGCAAAATCACCGTGCGGGAGGCCAAGCAGGGGGAGCCGATCCTGCCCAACACGGCGCTGATCGCACCCGGCGGAAAACAGATGAAAATCGTGGCCGGTGCCGACGGGAAATCGCGGGTGGTCAAGATTACCGACGATCCGCCCGAAAACAGCTGTAAACCCAGCGTCGACTATCTCTTTCGCTCTGTGGCGGACCATTATGTAGGACGGGCGACCGGTGTCATCATGACCGGTATGGGGTCCGACGGCACGCAGGGTCTGAAATTGATGAAGCAGAACGGCGCCTCGATTATCGCCCAAGATGAAGCCACCTGTGTGGTTTTCGGCATGCCCAAGGAAGCGGCGGAAACCGGTCTTGCCGATGCCGTACTGCCCTTACACCAGATTGCCGACGCTATTGTCAAAACGGTCCGTATCGGATAGTCTCTGAAAAAGTGCATCCGGGGGATCACAGTCCCACCGGGTGACGGGGAAGAGAACATGCTAAAAATCAAACCGGAAGAAATTAAAGTTCTCTCCAGCTATATCTACAATGTATCGGGCATCAGCATCGATGCCTCCAAAGCCTATCTTCTGGAGACCCGGTTTGGAAAGCTTTTGGAAGAGGAAGGATGCAAATCCTATACGGAGCTCTACCACAAGGCCAAATCAGATGCCCGCAAAACACTGGAAAAAAAAATTATCAATGCCATTACCACGAACGAGACTCTGTTTTTTCGGGACACCAGCCCGTTTGATCTGCTGAAATTCAAAATCCTGCCGGAACTGGTGGACGCCAGATCCGCGAAAGGCACCCGGCCTGGCGCTGCCAATCTTAAGATCTGGAGCAGTGCCTGCTCCACCGGACAGGAAGTTTACAGCATCGCCATCGTCATCAAAGAGCTTTTCGGTAACGGAACCGGTCCCAAAGTCTCCCTCGTCGGCACGGACCTTTCCGATGCCGCCGTCTCCCAGGCCAGTGCCGGCAGCTACAACAAATTTGAAATTGAACGGGGGCTTCCCAGGGAAAAACTGCAGCGCTATTTCACCATGGCGGGCAGCAACTGGAAAATCAAGGACGAGATTCGTGCCATGGCCACGTTCCGTCGCATGAACCTGATGCAACCATTTGTGGGCGTGGGCAAATTTGATATTATTTTCTGCCGCAACGTGGCGATCTACTTCACACTGCCGGATCGAAAAAAACTGTTCAATAAAATTGCCGACGCACTGGAGCCCGACGGGTACCTGCTTATCGGATCCACCGAGTCACTGACCGGTGTCTGCCCGCGATTTGTTCCCAAACGTCATTTGCGATCGGTCTACTATCAACTCAGTTGATCATCGAACATCGGGTGGCGGTGGCGGCATGATGACCATCCGATCAAGGGGAAACAACCATGTCAAACCTAAAAATTCTTGTGGTCGATGACGATCCGGTTACCCGCAGCCTTTTTACCAAACGTCTGGAGGCGGCGGAATACACTGTCCATACGGCCGAAAACGGCCTCGTGGCCGTCGAAAAGATCGGGCAGCAATTTTACGATGTGGTGCTCACCGATCTGATGATGCCCGGCGGTGTGGACGGCATCGGCGTTTTGGAAGCATCCAAACAGAACAACATAAAAACCGAGGTTATCCTGATCACCGCCCACGCCTCGGTCAACAATGCCATTGAGGCCATGAAAAAAGGTGCTGTGGATTACCTGCAGAAACCCATCAACTTTGATGAGCTTTTCCTGCGTCTGGACAAAATCCACAACCTGAAAATGCTCGTCAAGAATGCCAGCGATCTTCGAGAGGCCATGGACGTGACCGAAAAGACCTCTGCGGAAACCATTCAGGATCTTGAAATCACAGTGGCCGAATTAAAGCAGCGCATGGATGCGATCAAAGCAGCACTGATGAAAGCCGACGTGGATGCGGCGACCCGTATCCGTCTGGCGATCGAGGCCCTGTCCAAATAGGCGCGCCCGCCGGTTTGATTTCCCTGGCGCGCCGGTTGGCCCCTGTTTTTCTCGGTGCAACCGGCTTTCATCAACCATACCAACGACTTCTCCATGGAATCCGTTACCCGCTATCTGGACTGGCTGATTTCGTTTTTCGGAACCGAAGCGTCCCTGTCTAAAAGTGCCGCCAGCGCCGCGTTAACGATTCTGGCCGGTACGATCTTCTGGTTTATCGCCAAGCGCATCCTGACCCTTTTGGAAAACAACGCCGATCTGCTGAAACGCATTCAGGTAAAACGGGAACTGTTTGCCGTTTTACGCAAAATCACCGGCATTGTTCTGATCTGGATGGTGGGGGTGATCTGGATCCGGCTGTTCCACATCACGGCCGTTGAAAAAATGTTCCACGCGGTCTTGATCGTCATTGCCGCCACGCCGATCAAGTCCCTGCTGCTGATTGTCCTGGGTTATCTGGAACAGAACCTGGCCGCACGCACGGAAACCAACCTGGACAACATCGTCATCGATTTGCTCAACAAATTTTCCGGGGCCATCGTCTATGCAACGGCCGTGGTCATCGCCCTTGACGTCATGGGTGTCAACGTCATGCCGTTTATTGCCGGTGCCGGGGTCATGGGCGTCGCCGTCGGTTTTGCCGCCAAAGACACCCTCTCCAATCTCATTGCCGGGATTCTCCTGATCATCGACCGTCCCTTTGAAATCGGGGATCGCATCGAGGTATGGAGTGCACCGGCCGGAAGTGCCACATGGGGGGACGTGATCGATATCGGGTTGCGGGCGACACGGATCAAGACCACGGACAATATCGTGGTCATTATTCCCAACAACGAAATCATGACCCGGGACATTGTCAACTACACCATTCTCTCTTCGTCCATCCGTGTGCGTGTCAATATCGGTATTGCCTATGACGCGGACATTGCCAAAGCCAAACAACTGATCATCCGGGCGGCGCAAACGGCCGACTGGATCCTTGCCCATCCGGCCCCCAAGGTGGTCGTCCGAAATTTTGGCGACTCCTCCGTCGGCCTTCAGCTGCGGGTATGGATTCAGGATGCCCGCAAGCGCATGGACACCATCTCCCATGTGACGGACACGGTAAAGACCGTGTTTGATCAAAACGGCATTGAAATTCCCTACCCCAAACGGGACATCACCATTGTCCGACACCCGCCAGTCCCATCGCGACCGAAAAAAGATACGCCGGCCCCTTGATTATTTAAACAAATCAGCATAGTCTTTATGTTTTTGAAATTTTCAGGAATGGTCTGATCGGAACGCAGTCATGAAATTATCCATGAAAACGGTGGCCGGAGCACTGGATCTTCCGGTATCAACGCTGGAACGGTGGATTCGCCAGGGAAGAATTCCCATTCAGCGTAGCGGCAGGGATGTGATTTTCGCCCAGCCCGCGCTGGAGAAATGGGCGGCCACCCACAACCTGCCTTTTTCCCTGGATGAAACGCCGCCGGTCCATCTGCTCCCGGCACCCCTTGAATCCCTGGCGTCGGCCATGCAACGGGGCAAGGTCTATCATCACGTGGACGGACAAGATGCCACCAGCGCCCTTAAATCGGCTGTCGCTTGTATGGACGTTCTCCCGTCCGGCATAGGAGAAGAACTATTCAACAAGCTGATCGAACGGGAGCAGTTGGCCTCCACCGGCATCGGCAACGGGATTGCCATCCCCCATCCCCGGGACCCGCTTTCCCAGCCGCCTGGGCAGGCAATCATCAGCACCTGTTTTCTGGAACGTCCGGTTGATTTCAACGCCATCGATGATCGGCCGGTATTTGTCCTCTTCCTGCTGATCAGCCCGACAGTCAAGCTCCACCTGCATCTGCTCTCCAGGCTGTCCTATTGTATCCGGGACAGGGAATTCGTGCGGTTTTTAAAGGCCCAGCCCGAAGCGGCAGCGCTTTTCTCCCGGGTTTCATCCGCTGAAATGCAGTTGGACGACATCTGACCACCATGAATTTCATAGCGTTTAAGATAATGTTTTTGGGCTGCGTTATCGGTCGTCGCGGTATGGGTTATACAGCTTCCTCCCTCTGGCCTTGCCAAAAACATTATCTTAAACGCTATAGCTGCTTCCCATGATACGTTTTTTTAAAATGCTGAAATACCCCGGCAATTGGTCCCTGTTCAGATCGGACGACCGTTTGCTGCTGATTGTCTTCGCCGTGATTGTCGGTATTTGCAGCGGTATCGCGGCCCTTTTGTTGAATCGCGGCCTGGAATCGATGCTCGAGTGGCTGCACCATTATCGGATTTACTGGTGGGCGGTTTTCCTTCCTGGTGTCGGTGCCGCCCTCTCGTCCCTGTTTCTCGATAAAATCGTCAACGAAGGCGCCGGCCACGGCGTACCTGAAGTCATTTACGCGGTCTCCCGTTATGGGGGGCTTTTGCGCCTGCGATCCAGTTTCTCAAGGCTGATCTCAAGCTGCCTGACCATCGGTAGCGGTGGATCGGCCGGCCCCGAAGCGCCCGTTGTGATGAGCGGTGCCGCCATCGGGTCGAACATCGCCCAGGCCTTCTCCCTTAACGATCGCCAACGGGTTGCCCTGGTGGGTTGTGGTGCGGCCGGCGCTATTGCAGCCATCTTCAATGCCCCGATTTCAGGGATGGTCTTCGCCGTCGAAGTGGTTCTCGGCGAGTGGAGCACCATGAACATTATCCCCATCGCCATCGCCGCCGTGGCCGGCACGGAAATCAGCCGGATGCTCAAGGGCAACCAGATTGTTTTCGCCCACCGGGATTTCAATATCCAGTTCAATGATATCCTGGCCTGCGTGGGCCTGGCCATTTTCTGTGCCGTGGCCTCCATCCTCCTGACCCGCGTCCTGCGCACCCTGCATCATGCGTCAACACACGTTTCCGTACCGGTATGGGTACGTGCATTCATGGGCGGCAGCATGGTCGGCTGCATCGGCTATTTTCTGCCCTACGTCCTCGGCGAAGGTTACCACTCCATCCGCTCGGCCATTGAGGGCGGCTTTCCGGCCGGGTTGTTGCTGGTCACGGGCATTACCCTGGTGAAAATCGTTGTCACCTCCCTAACCCTGGGATGGGGCGGATCCGGCGGCATTTTCGCCCCCTGCCTGGTAATCGGTGCATTCGTGGGCCTCAGTTTTCATCGCCTGATCGCAACGATCTGGCCGTCGGTTCTCTGGGTCAACGAAGGCTGCTTTGCCCTTCTCGGCATGGCCGGCCTGATCAGCGGCATTCTGCAGGCACCGCTGACCGGTATTTTTCTGATTATCGAAATCACCGGCGGTTATGAAGTCATTCTGCCGCTGATCGTCGTCTCGGCCATCGCCACCACCCTCTGCCATTATATTGAACCGGCATCCTTCTATCTGAAAGATCTCGTGGAGCAGGGTCAGTTGCTGCGCCCGGGAACCGATGCCCGGGTATTGACCGACCTGAGCATCGAGGAACTTCTCGAGACCGATTGCATCAGTGTCCATCCCGATATGCGCCTAGCCGAATTCATCGACATTGTCAAAGCCTCCCACCGCAATTACTTTCCCGTGGAAGACCGGCGCAACGGCAGATTTCTTGGAATGATCCAACTAGATGATATCCGCCCCTACCTGTTCGATTCGGCCATGCACCACGCCGTGCTGACCGGCCAGTTGATGAATACCCGGATAAAAACCGCGTCCTTGTACGACGATTTGGCCGACGTCCTTCAGAAAATGGACGACGGCCGGTTTTTCAGCATGCCGGTGGTGTCGGACGGGCGCTTCCAGGGGATGATTTCCAAAGCCACACTGCTGGATCGCTACCGCAAAGAACTGATGGTCCAGACCGGCCGAACGTAATCACACGGGACAACTCCTGAGGCGGGGAGGATGAGTGGAGAAGTAAAAACAAAGGAGACCAATTATGGCACAAAAACTCTTTCACATATTCCGGAATACGCCACTGGGTCGCGAAACCCTGCTTCAGTCCATCTATTTCTGCCAAAAGATGGGCGTACTCCCCACGGTTTACATCCCTGAATCAACCAAGTTTTTGATGTATTTCGAAAATGACGTGGTTCAGGTGGATCTGGATCCGTCCTACCTCACGGACCCCAAGACGGCCATCGCCCACGCCTCCGATCTGCTGGAAGCGGTCAAGATCAGGCCTGAATTTTTCACCCCGAAGAACTATACGGCGTCGACGCTCCCCGACATTCCCACCAGTTTCGAGTTCATGTGTTGCCCGCGGAGCATCAGCGATCTCTCTTCAAAAATCGGTTTGGGCTATATCGGACCAAGGGTCCGGCGGATCATCCAATCGGCCCGTTTCCCGGTCCTCATTACCAGCCCGGTGTACAAGCCCTGGCAGAGTGTCGCCGTTTTCTTCGGCGGTTCGACCAACGCTGTCAACGCCCTGCGTCTGGGCATCCGCATAGCAAATAGAACCGGCCTCGGCCTGAACCTTTACACCCAGGTTGGAAAACAGCCGGCCGATGCCTATCGGCGCATCGTCCGGAAGGAGGATCTGTCAGTACCGCTGAACAATGTCCTCGGTGACTGGACCTTTTTTGAAAAAGGCCGTTTCGAAGACAATTTATTCAGTGTGCCCCACGATGCGCTGGTCGTGCTCGGCGCCTACGGCCACGGAATTATCCGGGATATCATGTTCGGCAGCATGATGGAGAAAATTCAATCCACCATCTCCAACAACCTGTTGATCGCCGGCCCCAAATACACGGTTGCCGGCTGAAAAGAACCAAGGAGAACCGTATGCAGGCAGACCATATAGAACCGACCATGAGCCAGAAAATATTTTCCATGAATCTTGCCGTCGAAACCGTATCCTTGTATTTGTTGTGCTGCGCCGTGGCAGACGCCGGCGCCCCGGTTACCGTGGACGCACTGACCGACAAGTGGAACGACAGCATCGGTTCCCTGGAGCAGGAACTCAACCGGCTGGAAGAAAGGAATATTATTCAAAAAGACGATGCCGGCGGATCGACATCCCGAAGGTACAAAATTGTTGCAGAGAAAAACTGGCGCTGATTGCGGCAGGCGCCACAAGATTCTGCGGCCGCCATGCATCGCCAAACCGACTATCCGGCGGCTATTTCGGTTTGGGGGTCATTTTCTTCTTTACACAGGCAAGAATCTGCCGGTCGTCCAGCGCGGTGTTCATCCCGGGGCAGGATGCGGCCATGGCCCGCCAGTTGTTCACATCCGCAAGAACACCGGGGATAAATGGCCACTGCCGGCACATCCAGGGCTTGACCGGATGGATGGTGCAGACTTTGTCCCAGAAGATGCAGTAGCCATTGTCGCCCTGGGCAATGACGCGTTTCGATCCCGACCGCTGGGTATACCCGCGCACCAGTTCATCCTTGCCGATCTTAAGAAAACGGGCGATGGCGTCAATGTCCCTTTCGGTCAGGTAGGTTCCGCCAAATCCTTTGCAGCAATCACCGCACAAAGTGCAGCAAAACAGTTCTTCGCAGGTTTCGTCAGATTCCATGTCGGCTCTCCATGGCGCGTTTCAAGGTTACCTGATCCACATACTTCAAATCCCCGCCCATGGGCACGCCCGATGCGATACGCGAAACGGTCACCGGCAGCGGTTCGAGGATGCCGGCAATGTAGGCGGCGGTGGATTCCCCTTCCACGTTGGTTCCGGTTGCTATAATGATCTCCCGGATCGCCTCTTTTTCAACCCGATCGACCAGCTGGGCAATTTTGATATCGTCAGGACCGATGCCGTCCATGGGGGACAGCACCCCGCCAAGAATGTGATAGCGCCCGTTGAACGCGCCGGACTTTTCAATGGAGGCCATGTCCGCCGGCTGTTCCACCACACAGATCAGTCCGTTCTCACGGGCGGGATCGTTGCAGATGCGGCACAGGGTATCGTCACTGAGCGCAAAGCAGCGCTGGCACAGCCGCAGCTTCTTTTTCAGATCCACGATATTTCTGGCCAGCTGATGGGCTTCATCGGCCGGCTGCTGCAGAATGTGCATGGCCAGCCGTTCGGCGGTCTTCTGGCCGATTCCCGGCAGCCGGGCCAGGCTGCGGATCAGATTCTTGATGGAAACAGGGTAGTAATCCATGGGGATCGAAGGTGACCGATTACATGAGCCCGGGAATCTTCATCCCGCCGGTAAGTTTACCCATCTCCGAGGAGACCATCTCCTGGGCTTTGGCCAGTGCATCGTTGACGGCGGCCAGGACCAGGTCCTCGAGCATTTCCACGTCATCCGGATCAACCACTTCCTTTTCGATCTTGATCGAGACGATCTGCTGTGAACCATTGGCCACCACCGTAATCATTCCACCGCCGGCTGTGGTTTCAACGGTTTTGCCGGCCAGTTCCTCCTGCATGCGCATCATCTTGGATTGAAGTTTCTGGGCCTGCTTCATCATGTTTCCCATGCCCTTCATCGGCATTTCCTCCTATCTGATTTTGATCTCTTCAATTTTCCCGCTGAAAATATCGACAGCATCGGCCACCAGCGGGTGATTAAGCAACTGCTGTCTGATGTCATTGTTTTTCTGTTTGGCCGCCGCTTTCTCTTTTCCGCCGGCCGAATCCCCGGCAGCCTCGATTTTGATCTCCCGTCCGGCGGCCTGTTCCCGGCAGACGGCGTTGATCATCTCCAGATTCTTGTTGATCAGGTTCAGGGTAAAACCGTTATCCGGCAAAACGACCGTGAACGCTTTGTCGGAAACATCAACCCGCGTCGCACGGGAAAGCGCGCCGGCGATGGACGGTTTGGCGTCTCGAATGGCCGCCATGACCTGCGCCCACGGATCATCACCGCCATCCGTTGCAACTGGACGCGATTCATCGGCTGCCGCCTCCTGACCGACAGGGGTTGCCGGCAGCACCGACCCGGGATTTTCCACCGCCGGGGCCGGGGAAGCGGATGACGGTGGCGCCACGGCCGCACTCCCATAAGCGGATTGGGCTTCAACGATACCGGCCTCGGGCACCGCCTGAAGCTGCGGATCACTCAGAAGGCTGTCCATGCGCTGAATCAGCTGATCGATGGGCAGTGCCGGAACGATCTGGTGGATCTTGAAAAAGACCATCTCCATGGCCAGTCGGGGCTGAAACGCATGCCGCATGCTGGCCTCGGCGTTGAACAACAAAGTAAATACCTGATCGATCAGCGCGGCGGAAACATCTTTGACCTGAGCGGCCATGGATTCGATCTCTCCAGGTGACAAATCAACCAGGATTTCCGATCGAACCTTCATTTTCACCAGCATCAGGTGGCGGAAATGCATCAGCAGGTCGGCATAAAACCGCTTCAGATCCTGACCATTTTTGTAAACCGTGTCGATGACGGCCAATATGCGAGAAAGATCACCGGCGAAGACGGCCGCGGAAAAATCGAAAAACACGCTGCGGTCCATGCCCCCCAGAAGGTTCGTCACGTAGGCATCGTCCAATTCGCCGTCGCTGCAGGCCAGGATCTGGTCCAGAAGGCTGAGTGCGTCGCGCATACTGCCGCCGGATTCGCGGGCAATACTCCACAGGTTGCCGGAAGAGATAACGACCTCTTCCTGCTGGCAAAGCGCTTCCATGTGGGCCACCACGGCATTCAATTCAATCCGTTTGAGATCGTGGCGCTGGCAGCGCGAAAGAATCGTGATGGGGATTTTGTGCGCTTCGGTGGTGGCAAAGAAGAACATCACATGCGCCGGCGGCTCCTCCAGTGTTTTAAGCAGCGCATTGAAGGCGGCAATGCTGAGCATGTGAACTTCATCGATGATATAGATTTTGAAACGGCTGTGGGCCGGCATGTACCGGCTGTTGTCGCGAAGCTCACGGACCTGTTCGACACTGTTGTTGGAAGCACCGTCGATTTCGAACACGTCCACACCGCGCCCGGCGGTAATGTCCGTACAGGAGCGGCACTGGTTGCACGGTGTATCGGTGGGACCCGAAGCGCAATTCATGGCCTTGGCCAGAATCCGTGCGATGGTGGTCTTTCCGGTTCCCCGGGGACCGGAAAACAGGATCGCATGGGCCACCCGACCGGCCTTGATGGCGTTCTTCAGGGTCTGGGTGACATGCTGCTGGCCGACCACCGCATCGAAGGTCTGGGGTCTGTATTTTCGCGCTAAAACAAGATAGCCCATCTGGCAAAATCCTTGAACACCGGTTTGTTGCCCTAATGTATCCCAACCGCCACGGGCGGGCAAGCCGCAATTTCCCGGGTCCGTCCGTCAGGCGTCATGGGAGTGCAAACTGAAAAAACGGATGTTGGGGAAAAAGGGGGCGGGGGAACAAGATGGTGGCGGAGAGAGAGGGATTCGAACCCTCGGTGCCGCTATAAACGACACACACGATTTCCAGTCGTGCTCCTTCAGCCAACTCGGACATCTCTCCGCATAAGGCAGACCAAACTGAATTGCCGCTGGTATTTCCTAACAGTGACGTCGCCATCTGACAAACACGTGCTGCAGCAGGAAAAGGGTGACCGGCAACATCGCTATTTTCTGGTTGCCCGTCACCAACGGACGGAGGTTTGTATCTCATTCCCACCGACAAAAATCAAGGTGTTTTTTCATGATCCGAATGACCGAAAAAACCGAAAAAGCGGGTTTGGTTTCTATCAGGGAAGTGGTGTTTCAGCGGGATTCAACGGGAATTGCGGCGGACCAGCGGAACTTACAGGGGTAATGGCGGAAGGAGAGAGATTCGAACTCTCGGAAGCGTTGCCACTTCACTGGTTTTCGAGACCAGCGCCTTCAACCACTCGGCCATCCTTCCGTTTTACAAAGTGGACTTTGGTACGCCCACCCACCGCTGCTTGGGGCTCACAGGCACCCGTGTGGAAGCAAATTCGATATCCTTTTTGAACGCAATTTGTCAAGCCTCAAATTCATATCGGATGCCGCCCCCCCAACGCCGGCCACTGATTTATTCTTGAACTGACCGGTCCGTTTATAGTATCAAGCCCAATTCGGCGCCGACCCAACAAAGGAAAGGACAATTCATGGCTACCGTATTGCCGTTTAAAGGAATATTGTATAACCCGGAAATCATTACCGACAGCGCAGATGTCACCACCCCGCCCTATGACGTGATTCCCCCCGGGGAACAACAGGCCTTTCATGAGCGTCATCCCAACAATGTTATCCGCCTGATCCTGGGCCAAAGTACGCCGGCCGATACTCCCCGGGACAATCCCCATACCCGGTCGGCCGCCTACTTCCGGGAATGGATGACCCAGGGGGTTCTCAAACAGGATGACCAGCCGGCGCTGTACCTCAAGGCAATTACCTACGCCCATGGCGAATCGTCCGTTACGCGCTATGGCCTGATCGCCCGGGTCGGTATCGAAGCGTTTGAAAAAAGAATCATCCTGCCCCATGAAAAGACCTTCTCCAAAGTAAAATCCGAAAGACTCGAATTGCTCAAGGCCACGCATTGTAACTACTGCCCCATCTTCTCACTTTATCCGGATGAAGGATTTATTCTGGGCACTCTGGAAGCGGCGGTCGACAAATCCCAGCCGGCAGTCGACTTTACCGACGAGCAAGGCCACCGGCACCGGCTGTGGCGAATTATAGATCCGGCGGTTCACGCCCGGGTCACGGCGGCCATGCAGGACAAGCGCCTCTTCATCGCCGACGGGCACCATCGTTATGAAACGTCCCTGAATTTCAAGAAACACCTGCAGGCGACCGATCCCACC
This sequence comes from Desulfosarcina ovata subsp. ovata, assembly GCF_009689005.1. Classification (NCBI taxonomy): domain Bacteria; kingdom Pseudomonadati; phylum Thermodesulfobacteriota; class Desulfobacteria; order Desulfobacterales; family Desulfosarcinaceae; genus Desulfosarcina; species Desulfosarcina ovata. The sequence goes on from NZ_AP021879.1 coordinate 2,315,787, forward strand.
TTCAACGACCAGCATCCGGCCAATTATGTGCTGATGTACCTGTGCAGCATGAGCGATCCGGGGCTGATAATCCTGCCCGCCCATCGTCTGGTCAAGGGGCTTGGCGCAGAGGAGATGCAAAAGGCCCTGAACCGCTCACGGGCCTGGTTCAACATCGCCGACTATCCGTTTGCGGCGGACAATCGCAAAACGGTCGAGAAACAGTTTCTGGCCGATCTGGAACAAGGGGTCGCCAGCCAGCCGATCGGTATCTACACCCGGCACGCTTCCGTGTTCCACCTCCTGACCCTTCGATCCGGAGTCATGGAAGAGCTGTTCGGCGGCGAACTCGATCCGGCATTGCAACAGCTGGACGTCACCGTACTGACCCGTCTGCTGTTTATGACCATCCTCGAATTCGACCAGCAGCGGTTAGACGACGCAACGCGCTTCGGCTATGCCAGCACGGCGGACAAAGCCCTTGCGGCCATCGACAGCGGCGACTTTGATGCGGCCTTCATCCTCAATCCCACCCGCATCGAGCAGGTTCAGGAAGTCGCTCAAAAAGGGCTGATCATGCCTCGAAAGTCGACCTATTTCTATCCGAAAGTGAGATCCGGCCTGGTGATGAACACGCTGGCCGAGTAGGCGAGTCCACCATGCGATCAGCACTTGAACATGGCGTCGACAACAGGGGTATAGGTGCCATTGTCATTGTAAACCTGAAGCGGCCGGGTCACTTCTAGTCCCGGCCGGCCGCCGTTAACGCCCGCCACCACAACCAGCTGGGCCGCTGATGCGGCGCGCGCATGAACCATGGTCAGCCGCTTGGGTTCGATCCCTTCGGTGCGCATGGCCGACAACAGATCGACCGACCGCACCGCCGGATAGATGACCGCCAGACGGCCCATTTTGCGCAGCAGGCGCCGTGCGGTATGCAGCAGCGTCGGCAGATCGATCGTCAGCTCATGGCGCGCCATGGCCCGTTGGCCGTTGCTGTTGATCCTGCCGCTGTCCCGTTTGCGATACGGTGGGTTGCTCACCACCAGATCGACCGGTCCGTCAACGTCCCCCTGTGAGAGCTTGGCCATATCCTTTTCCACGATGCGGATCCGGTCCGCCATTTGGTTAAGGGTCACGTTCTGGCGGGCAAAGCCGGCCAGCGCAGACTGGATTTCAACGGCGGTAAGATGAATCGCCGCATGCCGATGGGCCAGCATAATGGGAATGACGCCACAACCGGCCCCCAGGTCAAGTACCTTTTCTCCGGCCTTGGGGAGCGACAAATGCGCAAGGATCACCGCATCAATGGAAAATCGGTATCCGTGTTTGGGTTGATGGAGAACGATTCTGCCATCAAAAAAAGAGTCGCGCGTAACGGGTTCCATAGAATAACCGGGCTTAGAGTCGTCCGACTTTAAATTTGATATCCGTGATCGCGCCTCCGGGAAGTGCGCTGTTGAGCTTTTCAATCAGCTCGGTTTTAAGAAACCGGAGCTGGTGCAGCCACACAGAGCTGGAGACATGCACCAACAGCAGCGAGCCATTGACGGCAAACGGCCGCGCATTGTCTGAAATCGGCGGGCCCACGGTTTTATCCCACACCTGGACCAGATGCAAAATCCCACCGCTGCTGTCGGACCGGCACCTTTCAATAATGGTCTCCAGCACCCGTCCGATAGGTGTCAACGCATTGGCCGACGAGCGTTTTTTCTCCATGATCAAACTGGCTCCTTGATTGGCAACAGACGCACCGCCCGCTGTGGTGATGGCCCTGAACGGGGCGAGGTTCCAAGATTCCGCCTGTCAATGGCCTATAGGGATAGTCATGTGCGAAGTCAACACCAAGCTTTCATCGGCGGCTCACACGGGCAGGCGATTCAGGATCGTCGATACTCATTAACAAGGCCTTGTCCATTGATTTTCCTTGACTTAGGCAGGGGCCAACCTTAGATTATCATACATTTGCCCATCATCCGGTGCAGATATGATCCAGCCATCCGGCGTCATAGGAGCTACCCACAGCCAGCGGCGGAGTAACCGCAGCAGGCAGATGATCGAACCGGCAAGCGACAGGGTGGGCCTTAATCACACTCGCGTCAATCACAACGCGCTTCAGATCACTTCTAAACAAGGAAAAAAAATGGCCTGGGATTGGGAAAAATTGAACCGTCAGCATCAGCAACATGGCGGTCCGCCGCCGCAGATGGACGATGTGATCAACCAGTTGAAAAAATTCAAACCACCCGGCGGTTCGGTGCTGATTGTCATCGTCGTCCTGGTCTTGTTGATCGGATACTCGATCTTTTTTACCATCGAATCCGGTTCGGTCGGCGTGGTTCAACGTTTCGGCAAGTTTGTCCGCATCGCCGAACCGGGGCCCAACTTCAAAATGCCCTTCGGTATCGAAAAAGTGACCAAGGTTCGCCAGGATCGGGTCTACAAAGAAGAGTTCGGATTCCAGTCGGATCGTAACGACTACGGCGGCTATACTTCGGCATCGGATACGGCCAGCATCTCCCTGATGCTCACCGGCGACCTGAACGTGGCGGTCGTGCCATGGATCGTTCAGTACCGGATCAAGGATCCTTACAATTACCTGTTCAAAGTCAAGGACCCCAATGGGCTGCTGCGGGACCTGTCGGAATCGAGCATGCGTCTGGTGGTTGGCGATCGAAGCATTAACGAAGTGATCTCCAAGCGGGATGAAATCGCCGTGGAGGCGTTGCAGGTACTGCAGAAGGAATTGGACAAGGCGGAAACCGGTATCAACGTCGTCACGGTAGAAATGAAAAAAACCAATGTCCCCGAGCCGGTCCAGCCCTCCTTCAACGAAGTCAACCAGGCCACCCAGGAAAAGGAGAAAATGATCTACCAGGCCCGGGAGGACTACAACAAAGCCATCCCGGCCGCCAAGGGGGAGGCGGAAAGAACCATCAAGGCCGCCGAGGGCTATTCGCTGGATCGCATCAACCGCGCCAAAGGTGATGCGGCCCGGTTCAAAGACCTTTATACTGAATATGCCAAGGCCCAAAATGTGACCAAACGGCGGCTTTATCTGGAATCCCTCCAAGAACTGCTCCCCAAAATCAGCCGCAAATTTATCGTTGATGCGGATCAGAAAAATCTTCTCCCCCTTTTGAACCTTGGAAACAATGGTGGTGAATCAAAATGAAATTAAAAGCGATACTGGCCATTGCCGGTGCATTGGTGCTGCTCCTCTTCGTGTGTGCCTATACGGTGGACGAAACCGAACAGGTCGTGGTCACCCGTTTCGATAAAGTTCAACGGACCGAAACCACGCCCGGGCTCAAGTTCAAAATCCCGGTCATCGAAAAAGCCCTGGTCTTCCCTAAAAACCTGCAGGAGTGGGACGGCGATCCAGGCCAGATTCCCACCCGGGACAAGACCTATATCTGGGTCAACACCTTTGCGCGGTGGAAAATCGTCGATCCGGTCACATTTTTCAAAAGCGTCGGCTACGTCAACCGGGCGCAGCAGCGTCTCGATGAAATCATCGACCCCACGGTGCGCAACTTCATCACTTCCAACCGTCTCATCGAAGCCGTGCGCAACAGCAATCGCGAGCTGGATACCTTCGAGGATCTCGGTGACGGCATCCAGGAAGAGCCCCAAAATGACAAACCGGCCCGTTTTTCTCAGGTTTTCATCGGTCGTGACAAAATTGACAGCGGCATTTTGAACCAGGCCAAGCCCAAACTGGCCCCATTCGGAATTGAATTGGTGGAAGTCAAAATCAAGCGGGTCAACTATGTTGAGGAAGTCCGCAAATCGGTATACGATCGAATGATTGCCGAACGGAAGCAGATCGCACAAAAATTCAGGTCCGAAGGAAAAGGCGAAGCCCAGAAGATCCTAGGTGAAAAAGAACGCGAATTGAAGCGCATCGAATCGGAAGCCTACCGTACCGCTCAAGAGGTCAAAGGCAAGGCCGATGCGGAGTCAACCCGGCTTTACGCCGAATCCTATGGACTCGATCCGGAGTTCTATTCATTTGTAAAAACGCTCGAAGTGTATAATGACGCGCTGTCGCGCAACAGTTCGCTCGTGCTGTCGACAGATTCCGAGATCTTCAAATACATGAAGGGCTACGAGGGAAAATCATCGGTATCGCCGTAAGGGCAAATATGTCGAACGACCAATAAAAAGCACCGACAGACCCATGTCGGTGCTTTTTTATTGGGCTCCACAGAATGTCGAAGGTAGCATTATTTGCCCTTTCTGCGCTGATGCCGCGTACGGGCCAACAGCTTTCTGTGCTTATGCTTACGCATCTTTTTTCTTCGTTTCTTGATCACGCTACCCAACAGATCACCCCCATTCGTGTTAAGTTATTTGGATAAATTCGGTCTATTATACCATCGCCTGGGGCTTGTCCATCTTTTTTTGATTTCATCTTGTCCAGGAGCCCCGACCGTGTATCGATCGGCCGTCCCGGCGGGCGAAAACCATTTTTACTTACGCGAAACGCTGCACGTGGCATCGATTATGCTGTTGATCCCTGAAAGTGGGTATGCTACAGGAATTGCATGCAAAAAAAGGTCAGCCTCCCCACATTTACTACTGACGCGTTGACCGCTGTTAACAATGCGGTCTCCATGGCCGAAGAGTTGGTCAGCAACCATTATAAGATGTCAGCCAGTCAATGGCTGCATCCCAAATACGACGTCAAAACCCTGGTCGACCTGAATGATACTGAAATCGTCGACGGACCATTCGCCCAGATCATCCGCTATGAGGGCAAACCGGATGGTGGTGTATTAGGATCCAGCACCTATGATCTTTACAAAATCTGCGTCCAGGACCATGCCATATTGAAGGTCCTGAACGAACACCCTGAAATCACCCTTTTCCCTTTTGCCCTTTATGTGATCACCCACGAATTGATTCATATCGTCCGCTTCAGTCGCTTCATTCAGAATTTTAACGCCACGGACGTTGAAAAACTCACCGAAGAACACCGTGTTCACGGGATTACGCGCGATATTTTGGATGCGGTGAAGGCGCCGCCCATGCATACCGTGCTGACATTCTACAGCACTTGGCACGCCCCCATCGACGGGTTGAAATCAATCCTTTGATTTTCATCTGCCTTTTCTTGACAACCCTGAAAGACGACATATATTAGTGCAGTCAATTCGACTGAACACCCTATTATAATTAATGTTTGCATCATTTGGAGGAGTTTTTCCATGCCGCTCTACGAATATCAATGCACTGCCTGCGGGAAAATTGAAGAGGCCATTCAGAAATTTTCGGATGCCCCGCTGACCACTTGCAAACATTGCTCTGGAAAACTGAACAAACTGATTTCACAGAGCAGCTTCCATTTAAAGGGTACCGGCTGGTATGTAACGGACTATTCCAAAAAATCCTCCCCTGAAAACGGGAAAAGTGCAGCGCCATCTGAAACCAAGAATGAGAAAAGCACCTCCGGCGATACAAAAGCAACGCCAGCGCAAAGCGATAAATAGGAACCGATTACGGATGCCAACCATAAATCCATGACCATGCGTTTGTGGAATTGGCGTCAAAAGCGGGTGCCAGACCGCTTTTTTCAACGGGAACCCGACACCTATCCTTTACAATGCATGACATGTGATTAGTATATTGAATCTTTTGCGCGTTCGAGTGACCCAAATTCAATTTGCTGGTTACCATTTTGCTACCAACGGAACCCTTGGGTCGGATTCCGTTCAAATAACATGGATTGGCTTTTTTCAGCTATCAACACAAGTACCAAACGAAAAAGGAGAGATGAAAACATGAAACTCAGACCATTGCAGGATCGAATTCTGGTGCAGCGCGTCGAGGAAGAGACCAAGACCAAAGGTGGAATCATCATTCCGGATACGGCCAAAGAGAAACCGGCTGAAGGCCAAGTGGTCGCCGTCGGCAATGGCAAAGTTGGCGATGATGGGAGTCGCGTTGCCTTGGAAATCAAGGTTGGCGATAAGATTCTGTTTGGAAAATATTCAGGCACCGAAGTGAAGATTGAAGGTGAAGAGTACTTGATCATGCGCGAAGACGACGTGCTCGGCGTCATTGAGTAATGGTTGATTCTTTAAACGTTTTAGATAGGGAGGTTATTTAATATGGCTGGTAAAGTGATTAAGTACGATATGAAAGCCCGCGAGGCAATGCTCAACGGCGTAAAGGCGCTTGCCGATGCAGTGGTTGTCACCCTGGGTCCCAAGGGCAGAAACGTCGTCATCGATAAATCGTGGGGTTCTCCCACGGTTACCAAAGACGGTGTCACCGTTGCAAAAGAGATCGAACTGGAAGATAAGTTTGAGAACATGGGTGCCCAAATGGTCAAGGAAGTCGCCAGCAAAACCAGCGACATGGCCGGTGACGGAACCACCACTGCAACCGTGCTTGCCCGCGCCATCTACGAAGAGGGGCAGAAACTCGTTGCCGCCGGCAACAACCCCATGTCCATTAAACGGGGCATCGACAAAGCCGTCGAGACTGCCGTTAAAGAGCTTCACAAAATGAGCAAACCGACCAAGGATCAGCGGGAAATTGCCCAGGTCGGAACCATCTCCGCCAACAACGACGAAACCATCGGCAACATCATTGCCGAGGCCATGAACAAGGTCGGCAAAGAAGGCGTCATCACGGTCGAAGAGGCCAAAGGGATGGAGACCACTCTGGATGTGGTCGAGGGTATGCAGTTCGACCGCGGTTACCTCTCCCCCTACTTTGTCACCGACCCGGAGAAAATGGTTGCCTCCCTGGAAGACCCCTATATCCTCATCAATGAAAAAAAAGTCAGCAACATGAAAGACCTGCTGCCGGTTCTTGAACAGGTAGCCAAAATGGGCAAACCCCTGGTAATCATTGCCGAGGACGTGGATGGTGAAGCACTGGCCACCCTGGTCGTGAACAAACTGCGCGGCACCCTGCAGGTTGCCGCTGTCAAAGCCCCCGGTTTCGGCGATCGCAGAAAAGCGATGCTCGAAGATATCGCCATTCTCACCGGCGGTCAGGTGGTATCCGAAGATCTGGGCATCAAACTCGAGAGCATGACCATTACCGATCTGGGTAAAGCCAAACGCATCTCCATCGACAAAGACAACACCACCATCGTCGACGGCGCCGGTGCACGCTCCGCTCTGGAAGGCCGGGTCAAACAGATCCGCGCACAGATCGAAGAAACTTCCTCCGATTATGATCGTGAAAAACTGCAGGAACGTCTGGCCAAACTGATCGGTGGCGTTGCCGTAATCAATGTCGGGGCAGCCACCGAAACCGAGATGAAAGAGAAAAAAGCCCGTGTTGAAGACGCACTCAACGCGACCCGTGCCGCCGTTGAAGAGGGTATCGTGCCCGGTGGCGGTGTCGCCCTGGTGCGCACCCTTTCCGCACTGGACAAGGTCAAAATCAAGGCTGACCAGAAATTGGGCGTCAAAGTGGTTATGCGCGCCATTGAAGAACCGCTCCGCCGGATCGCTTCCAACGCCGGTTACGAGGGCAGTGTGGTCATCGATAAGGTTAAAAACGCCGAAGGCGCCATGGGCTACAATGCGGCGACCAATGAGTATGAAGACCTGATCGAAGCCGGTGTCATCGACCCCACCAAAGTGGTTCGTTTCGCCCTGCAAAATGCAGGCAGCGTGGCATCCCTGATGCTCACCACCGAGGCCATGATCGCTGAGAAACCCGACGACAAGGCAGCCGACCCGATGGCTGGCGCCGGTGCCGGCGGTATGGGCGGCATGGGTGGCATGGGCGGCATGGGCGGCATGATGTAGGCCGTTTGCTCCAAGTCTGCACACGCTAACAGACAAAAGCCCCCACACGATTTTTTTGTGCGGGGGCTTTTCTTGTTCGGCCACTTCGACATCTAAACGCTTGACAACACGCTGAGAATCAGGTTACTGAAATCAATGAAAAAGTTCACATATCGGGTTTAAGATCATGTTTTTTGCAAGGCCAGAAGAAGGACACTGTAAAGTCATACCGCTTTCGACCGATAACACCTAAAGACATTATCATTATCTGGATTGCTATAGAACCATCTACGACACCCTAAACATGAGGTATCTGATGAGTTGCAGAACGAATTCAATGATGGATTTTTGCTTTTTTGTCCTGCTTGCGCTGTTTTTTTCCTCAGCGGCAACAGCGGCGGACAATATCAATGTCGTCGAAAGTGAAACAGGATTCTACTACACCATTCAAAAAGGGGATACGCTCTGGGATCTTTCCAGGCAATTCAATGACTCACCTTGGCTGTGGCCGGAATTATGGGAAGAAAACGACCAGATCAGTAATCCTCACTGGATCTTTCCAGGAGAACGGATCCGGCTTTACAAAAAATCAGGCACGCAGGCCACCGCCATTGAAAGTGTACCGAGCATGCCGTCCCCTGCCCCAAAAGCGGAGGCGCCCTATTTCCTCTTTTCCGCCATCAATCGTGTCGGCTTCATCCGCAAGCCTCCGGTAGAACCATCGGGAACCCTGCTGGATGTCGAAGGCAAAAAAACCCTGATCAGCGAAGGGGACATCGTCTACATCCGCCCCTCAGCAGATGCATCACAGAATCAGCTCATCCCGGGGAGCCGGCATACCGTGTTCCGGTATATGGCCCCTACGGATGCGCGGAATTCGACGGATACGATCGGAACCCAGCATTACCTTCTGGGCATCGTTGAAGTGACTCAGAAAAAACCGGATCTGGTAACGGCAACAGTAATCAAATCCTTCCGGACCATGCGCGTTGATGATCTGCTGATGCCCTATGTACAGAAAAGCGCCAAAATCGAACTCAAGCCGAGTACGCCGGGAATCGAGGGTCAGATTGTCATCTCCGAGGAACACTCCACATTGACCGGTGATTATGTCCTGGCCTTTATCGACAAAGGCCGGTCTGACCATATCGAGGTCGGCCAGCAGTACAGCATCTACAGGCAACAGAAGCTGGACAGTGGAGCGGCCCTGCCGCCGGTCGATCTTGGCGCCTTTATGGTTCTGCACACGGAAGCGACCACCTCGACCGTGGTGATCACCAATGCCAGCAACAACATCCGGCGGGGAGAACATTTCCGCACCCCCATCCACTAAATCACTGTCACTGACGGCCGGTTCCGCGTCACCGATGGAACGGAGCCGGCCGCCAGCCCCCCCTCCACCAGCTTTTTTCCTTCGTCAGTTCGGATTGTCTGCAGAGGTCACGCGCAGAACTTCCTGATAGGTGGTCGTGCCCTCCAGGAGCCTCTCTATGGCACTCTCGCGCAACGAAATCATACCTTCTTTGCGGGCCGCCTCGGTCAGGCCGGCCAGATCGGCGTCCGGAACCGTCATGGCTTTGATCGCTTCCGAATACGGCAGAACCTCATGGATGGTGGTTCTGCCCAGATAGCCGGTCTCCCGGCACTTCTGGCAGCCCCTGCCCCGGTAAAGGGACAAGCATCCGGACCGGCCGGTTTCCAACCCCATGGCCTGCAGTGCGGAGGCGTCGATTTCAATCGTTTCCTTGCAGTTGTTGCAGATTTTGCGAACCAGCCGCTGGGAAAGAATTCCCCGCAACGTGGCCTGGATCAGAAAAGAAGGGACCCCCAGATCCATGAGCCGGATGATCGAGGAAGGGGCATCGTTGGTGTGGAGGGTGGAAAGCACCAGATGACCGGTCAGCGCTGCCTGGATGGCGTTTTCTGCCGTCTCCAGGTCCCTGAGTTCACCAACCATGATAATGTCGGGATCCTGCCGCAGGATGTTGCGCATAATCGATCCAAAGGTGATGCCCAACTGGGGCTTTACGGCAATCTGATTGAAATCTTCATGAACCATCTCGATGGGATCTTCGATGGTGGTCACATTGACCCGGGTGGTGCTGATTTTCCGCAGGGTAGAATACAAGGTGGTGGATTTTCCGCTTCCCGTGGGCCCACAGACCAGCACCAAGCCATGGGGGTGGGCGATAATCTGGTTGTACTTCTTCATATCCACCGAAGAGAACCCCAGGCTTGCCAGATCCTGAAACAGGATGTCCGGATCCATGATCCGCATGACCACTTTCTCACCAAAAGCCACCGGCACGGTGGATACGCGAATCTCCACTTCGACATTCTGCTTGCCGGTTTTGATGCGGCCGTCCTGGGGTCGCCGTTTTTCGGCCATATCGAGTCCGGACAGGTTCTTAATGCGACTGATAATGGCCGAATGGACGTTTTTGGGCAGCCGGTAAACCGTGTGCAGCACGCCGTCGATACGCATCCTGACCAGGCTCACATCCCGTTTGGGCTCAATGTGAATATCACTGGCCTTCTGGTCGAAGGCATAAACGAACAGGTGGTTGACGGCATTGACCACATGCTGGTCATTGGAGGGCAATTCATCAGCGGATTTCAGGTGAATGAAGCGTTCGAGGTTGCCCAGGTCAACGGTGGGACCGGCAAACTGATGTTCCGCCGCCGCAATGGATCGCTTGAAACCGAAAAATTCCTCAATCAGCTTGATAATATCGGTGCGGGGGCTGACCACCGCACTGACCCGCATCTGACAGGCACGGCTGACGTCGTCGAACACCTCATGATTGAACGGATTCGGCGTGGCAACGGTCAAGTTCCCCTGACTGATACCAATGGGCAGCACCAGATGGTTCTTGGCAAAGGAAATCGGAATGGTGGTGGTAACGACATTGAGATCCAGTTTGAGTGGGTCAATCTTTACAAAAGGGATTTTCCAGTTCTCTGCCAGGGCCTGAAAGATGGCATCCTCGTCGACAATCTTCGAAGGATCGCCCCGCCGTTTCAGATTCAGGGAAACGATGGCATCGATTAACAGAAAGGGCTTGTCACGCAACTCATCGGCCACGGGCTCCCCGGATTTGCTGCGCCGCCGCTTGAACTGCTGAACCATATCAAACCGGTTGGCATAAAAATCGCGGGCCTGGGCGAAGGAAATCAATTCGCTTTTTTCCAATACGGAAAGGATTCGTTTGGATGACAACTGCTCGCTCACGACCAAGGCTCCCTTTTTCTTCTGTAACGTACATGTATTCCCAGAATCGCCCGCCGGTTACGGATCGCAAAGCGGTGCAAAACAAATCATGCCACCGGCCGATGGGTGGCATCGGGTATGCCGTGAATGGCTTTTTCAACCCATGCCAGGGTTCGAACCACGGCGCGCTGATATTCAGGTGACTTATCGAACTGCGTCAACTCCGCCTCCGACGCGTGGATCTGCCGCAGGAGAATCACATCGTCCCGCGCACCGACTCGTCCAACGCCCCGGATGATGACTTTGAGGTGCTGCAGAAAAATGGGCAGGTAGGCGCGTGCCTGCGAATAGCGATAGACTCCTTGTTGGGGATGACCGTATTCACGCAATGCCGAAACAAGGATGAAGCGGGCCGTATGACCAGCGATCAACGACAAAAAAATGAATACCTCACGCTCCAGTAAAAGCAGTTGCCGTATCGTTACCGCCTGATCAAAAGGAACGGACGCCGTTAATTGAGCAATGATATTTTCATGAATGGTATGAACTTTGGCGGAGAAGCGGTCATCCATGGAATCGACGCGAAACTGTGCGTAATGAACCACGTCCGGGTCGAGCCCCTTGCGGACATTGAGCACGTCCTCGGGTGTCATTTCAATGTTCACATCCAATTCCTGATTATAGGACCGCAAGAGAATGTTGGCCAGCATAAAGGCACTGCGATCCGAAGGCATCACCTGGTCTGACCGGCGGCAAAAATCGGTCAGTAAATAACGCAGGGCATGTTTCGGACGCTTCATCCGGTGGATCAGATGCTGCAAGGCATTGAGAAAAGCGACCCGATTGGTGCACGCTTTCATCACCTTGAAATAGCACCACATTAACTCAAAAACGTGATCCCCGTAACCGGCCAGCTCATCTACCATCGAATCGAAAGCCTGGCGTGAGAAATTTCCCCTGGCATCGAACATTGTCGTAATCCGGAATAGAATCTTCTCGGTATCATCATAGGGAATATTGAACGCGACGGAAACCGATTGAAGCTTTTCACCGTGGCCGTCGTTTACCAGTTGATCGATAGCCGTAAGCTGTCGTTCGGCTTCCCGGGTCTCCTTTCCCATGGAAAGAATATTCAGGAAATCGTCATCAAGGTTGCCGAGAATGGTCACCTTGCCGCCGATATCCACCTGGATGGCGTCCCGCCAAAGGGTCAGGACATCCATGGCCGCACCGTTGACCCGATGAATGCCTGCGCGCAGCAATACCATCAACAGCCTTTGCATTTCCAGAAAGCGGGGTTTGTTCTTAAAGGTTTCTATGAGGATGACAATCGCCCGCAGCTGTTTTAACAGCGCGTCAGCATCCATTACCCCGTAATCACACGAAATCGCCATGGCTGCGATATCATGCAACGCCGGATCATGCACCAGCGTATCTTGGGCCAGCGCCAGCGCAGCAGCCTTTGCCTGATTCGCACGGATATGATCGGCGATATGGGTATCAGTGAGCAACAACTGCTCGTCCCTTACTGCTTTCTCCATCGGCAAACCGTCCTGGTCGAATTAAAATAGATATATCGTTATCGGCAATGGCTTGCAAAACAAAACCCCCATGATGTCTGGTGCAAGCGAATATCTTTATCGGGAGGGACACGGGGAGGCGGGTTGACCGCTTCACATGGCAGCACGGCCCAAACCGGTCGCCTGAGTCTAATCCAGAGGAATCTCTACGCGTTGCCGCTTCCCGCGTCTGCGTATCCGCCAAAGCGCTGCTGATACGCCCTTGGCTGCAGCCCGGTTAATTTGACAAATATTTTTCTGAAAAACGATATGTCCGCGTAGCCCACCAGATCGACGATTTCAGCGACCGTGTAACGGCCGTCCTCCAGCAGGCGCTTGGCGCTGTCGACGCGCAACTGCTGCAGGTAGCCCAGTGGGGTGAGTCCGGTGGCCTGTTTGAAGCGTCGCTCCAGCGACCGCCGGCTGATCCGGTGCTTTTTCGCCAGCCGGTCGTAATCAATGGTCTCGGTGTGATGGGCCTCCATCCACTCCTGGACGCTGGTGACGACCGGGTCGCCATGGGATCGGGTTAAAAGAAAGGCCCCATACGGGGTTTGCCGCTCCCGCCCCATGTCCAGAATCATGGTTTTGGCACACTGGATGGCGGTTTGCCGGCCACAGAATTTTTCCACCAGGTAAAGGGAGAGATCCATGCCCGCGTTCGCGCCGGCCGCACAGTATAACCGCCCCTGATCGATGAACATCCGGTCAACATTTACATTCACCCGGGGATAGCGTTTGCGGAACATATCGGCAAAGCCCCAATGCAGGGTGGCCGATCGTCCGTCGAGCAGGCCGGTTTCGGCCAGAAGAAAGACGCCGGTGCAGACACTGGCCACATGGGCACCCCGGGCATACTGGCGGCGGATCCAGGGAACCAGCCCGGGGCCGGTTTCAAGAATTTTGTCAATATAGGTGGTCGAGGCGATGATGATCAAATCCGTGGAATCGACCGCGTCAATGCTGCAATGGGGCTGAACCAGCACGTTGTTCAGGCAACGGATCGGTTTTCCATCCACCGATGCGATCACGACATCAAAAAAAGGGGTCTGCGGGAGTTTTCCCAACCGGTTCCACAGCCGCCCCGCCTGGTTGAAGATATCCATGGGACCGAAAAGGGTCGTCGCCATGGCGTTGTAACAGCCAAGGATGGTAATCCTGCGGATCGTCGCTCCCATCACCCGTTCCTCTTTGCAGAAAAAAAGAAACCATTGTCGCTATCACCCATCAGAATGTCGGTTATGCCACTTTCACATACCATGGGCAACCGATATGATGCAAACCATCCGGCTCCCCAGGCAAATTTTAGAATGCTGCCTGGCAGACCAAACGATTCAACCCAAGGAGGATTCCAAATGGATCATAAAAAAATCAAGCGCGCACTGGCACCTTGCGGACTGAGCTGTGAATCCTGTTTTGCCTATGTGGATGGCGATATCCGCCGGGCCAGCCAACGGCTCAAGGAGAAATTGGGAAATTTCGCTCCGTATGCGAAATTCTTTGAGACCCTGATGGGCGATCCCGTATTTAGAGCCTATCCCGACTTCAAGACCATGCTCGACCACCTGGCGTCCGAGAACTGCCGGGGATGCCGCAACGAGCAGTGCCGGCTGTTCAAAAACTGCGGGGTGCGGCCCTGCCATCAGGAAAAACAGGTTGATTTTTGCTACCAGTGCGACGAATTTCCCTGTGAGCGCACGAACTTTGACAAACCCCTCTACCGAACCTGGGTCATCATCAATGAGAAAATCAGAAAGGATGGCATCGAACCGTACTATGAAAAAAACAGGACCGGCTGCCGGTACCCCTGAGCCGAAGGAAGTTAACCGGCAATGGCGGCCATGGCCCGGATGGCCGCATCGATATCCGCCTCAGTGGTAAACGGTCCCAGACTGAAACGCACCGCACCGGAAGGGGCCGTTCCAAGGTCGGCATGCACAAGGGGTGCGCAGTGCAGCCCGGTACGCACGGCGATCTCGAAATCACCATCCAGGATGGCGCCCACGTCGCTGCTGGCGATGCCGTCGACCCGGCAGGTGACCACGGGCAGGTGCCGGCCTATGGCATCGGCGGCAAACAGGTGGATGCGGCCGGAGGGAACGGCCCTGAGCCCCTCCACCAGTCGGGCGGTCAGCCGCCGTTCCTCTTCCCGAAAGCGTTCCATGTGCGCGGCCACAAAATCAATGCTCTCCCCCAGGCCGAGGATGCCGAGCAGGTTGCTGGTACCGGCCTCCAGACGGAAAGGGTATTCGTCGGGCTGGAAGGGGTTCATGGAATCCACGCCGCTGCCACCGAAACGGGACGGTGCCAAATCCAGATCCGGTGCCAGGACAAGCCCGCCGGTTCCCGTGGGGCCCAGTAAGGATTTGTGGCCGGTAAAGGCCAGCCCGGTGATGCCCCATTGTTCCATGAGGATGGGGATACAACCGGCGCTTTGGGAGGCATCGACAACCAGGGGAATACCGCGGGCCTTGCAGATGGCTCCGATGGCCGCCACCGGCTGCACCGTTCCCAGTACATTGGAGGCGTGGTTGACGATCACCACACGGGTTTCGGGCCTAAGGCAGGCGTCGATCCGGTCGGGTTCGACAAACCCGCTTTTATTGAAAGGGACATGCTCGACCCCTATTCCCAGAGACTGTTGCAAATGGTTAAGGGGCCGCAAAACGGAATTGTGCTCAAGGCGGGTCGTGACCACATGGTCGCCCGTCTCAAGAAGGCCGAGGATCAGTGTGTTCAGGGCGTCGGTGGCATTGGCCGCAAAACAGACCCGGGCCCCCCTGGCGGCACCGAACAGGCCGGCAATTTTGTCGCGCACCGCCTGCACCATGGCTTCGGCTTCAACGGCCCGGTCATATCCACCGCGGCCCGGAGACGCACCGCAGGTAAGATAGAGATCCAGAGCCCGCCGCAGGCATTCGGCCGGTTTGGGGAAGGATGTGGCGGCGTTGTCCAGGTAGATCATGGGTTGTGAGAACACCTTTTAATCGTTTTTTCTTGCTCCCATGCTTTGCGTGGGAGCACCGATTGTTCTTTATCCGGATGATATGGGTTCCCACGCGGAGCATGGAAACCCGATAACGTCTTTTTCAGGTGCAGCTTTTGGGATTGGGCAGCCCCGCTATCCGGCGGGCACCGTTTTTAATCCCATCGGGAAACAGACGTTCCAGCTCGACCAGGGTCATGCCCGTGCCTTTCTTGAGCTGTTTGTTCAGCGGCGCCCGCCCGTGGCCGAGATAGAATTCCCTTAAAAAACGGATCACCCGCCAGTGGGCATCGGTCAGGGTCGCGATACCGCTCTCGCAAGCCAGAACACCCGCGATGTCCTCATCCCAATCTTCATAGTCATTGAAAAATCCCTCGTTGTCAAAGAGGACATCCCGTCCTCCGAATGTCCGGACAACGGGATGCAATTTCTTTTTGGCAGAGGGTACGGCGTCGGTCATGCTTGACAATCAGCCGTTTCTGGCGGCCAGGGCCGCCTTGACCTTATCGGGGGTGGCCGGCAGGTGGGTCACCCACACGCCGGTGGCATCCTTGATGGCGTTGATCACCGCCGGTGCCGTGGGCAGCATGCACATTTCGCCGATGCCGGTGGCCCCCAGCGGGCCCTTGGGCCGGGGCGTTTCGAGGACGATGATCTCCTTTTCGAAGTACTCCTTGATCGTGGGGAACTTGAAGTTCAGCCAGTCCTTGGTCTTGCCGGCGATATACTCTTCCCGCAGGGCATAGCCGACACCCATGTCCATGCCGCCTTCGAGCTGCCCGGTGAGGTTCTGGGGGTTGATCACCTTGCCGGCGTCCACGGACGTGGTCATTTTCAGGACCCTGGCCTTGCCGGTTTCGGTATCTACCTCGACCTCGGCGATCTGCACACAGTGCACCTGCGACTCGAAGGAGGGACCCTGGCCGGTTTTCTCGTCCAGCGTTCCGGCATCTTCATTTTTCTTTTGCCCCAGAAACCGCCTCGGCTGACCGGCGGCTTCCAGTTCAAGACCGTTTTTGGCCCCGGATTTTTCCATGGCCGCCTTGAGCTGGGTCAGGGCGGCCATCAGGGCGCCACCGATCATGTAGGTGATGCGGCTGCCGGCCGCCGGCCCGCTGGCGGCGGTGTCGTCGGTATCGCGGGTATGCAGGCAGATTTTGTCCAGCGCAACGTTCATGTACTCGGCCGTCAGCTGGCTCAGCATGGAATCGTTGCCTTCCCCGGGATCGGCGGCGGCAGCGTAAATATGGATGATGCCGTCGTCGCCCAGTTCGACGGAGGCCACCGAAACATCTCCCGGACCGCCGATGCCGAAGGCCGCGGTGGCGATACCGACTCCGCGGCGGACCTTGCCCGCTTTGTAGGGTTCGGCCGCCTTGATCGCTTTCTCATAGGCGGGACGAACCGCTTCCATCACCTCGGGAAAGGGCCACATGTCCACCACCCGTCCGGTGGACTTGCTCTGGCCCGGCTGAAGCGAGTTCTTCAGCCGGAACTCGAAGGCGTCCATTCCCAGCTTGTCGGCCAGCATCTGCATGGCGCATTCCAGGGCGAAGGTGACCTGGGGTGGCCCGGCGCCACGGGCGGCGCTGCCCCAGGGATTGTTGGTGTAGACCACTTTGGCGTGGGCATGCACATGGGGAATGTTGTAAGAGCCGGAGAGCATCAGCAGGGAACGATGGCAAACCACATGCCCGATGGAGTAGTACGCGCCGTTATCCATGACAAAGTCATTGCAGTAGCCGGTGAGCATGCCTTCCTGGTCCGCGCCGAGCTTGACGTCCATTTCGAAAGGATGCCGCTTGGAGGCCATCTGCATGCTTTCGGCGATGCTCGGGACATAGCGGATGGCCTGTTTGAAATGAATGGCCGCGGCACCGGCGATGCCTTCGGAGATGACATCGATCTTGATGCCGAACTGGCCGCCGGCATAGGCCTCGATGTACTTCATGTTCTCGTAGCCCAGGGCCGACTGGAGCATGGACAGGTGCAGGTGGATGTTGATGCTGCGGCCGATGATCACCAGCCTGTCCGGTTCCTCGGCATCCTCGTCAGCCTCCCAATAGGCCACGGTGACCTCGGGTTCCAGGGGTGCCTGGTGGTTGACCTGGGTCTTGAATCGGGCCTCGATGACCGTCGCCGACGTTTCTAACGCGTCCTCGGCGTTGCCCTTGATCTGGGGTTGCTGCCAGCACAGGTTGGACATATCCGGGTGCAGCTGAACGGCGCCTTCGGTCATGGCCGTGGTCGGGCTGTCCAGAACGGGCAGCGGCTCCAGATCGACCGTGACGGCTGCCAGGGCCGCTTCGGCATGTTCCCTAGTGTCGGCGGCCACAGCCAGAACCGGATCGCCGATGTAGCGCACCGTATCCTTGCACAGCACCGGCCGGTCCGCCACCAGGATTTTCAGGCGATTGGTCCCCTTGATGTCGTCGGCGGTCATCACGCCGGCCACGCCGGGCATGTCAAGGGCCGTGCCGGCATCGATGGAAACGATGCGTGCATGGGGCACCTGGCTGCGCCAGACGGCCAGTTCCAGGGCGTCCTGCACCGGGTAGTCGGCCGAGAAATAGGCCGTACCGCAGGCCTTGTCCAGGGCCGACGGACGGGGATGGGAGGTGCCCATGGCCTTGTCCGTGGGAAGGGGGCGCATCGCCTCGGGCGAGGTCTCGCCGCGCAGGAAGCGACCGGCCAGGCGTACCGCCTCGATGATCTTCGTGTAACCGGTGCAGCGGCACAGGTTACGGCGCAGGGCTTTCATGATGGCCGCGTCGTCCGGATCGTTGTTTGCGTCCAACAGGGCCTTGGTGCTCATGATCATGCCCGGCGTACAAAATCCGCACTGGATGGCGCCTGCGAGCACGAAGGCCTCCTGGATCAGATGGGGATTGTCCGGGGTGCCCAATCCTTCCACGGTGATCACATCGGCGCCGTCGACGTCGCCCACACGGGTCAGACAGGAAGGGACGGCTTTCTTGTTGACAATCACGGTGCAGGCCCCGCACTGGCCCTTGCGGTCGCAGGACTGTTTGGCACCGGTCAGACGCAGATCGTTGCGCAGCAGATCAAGCAAGGCGGTTTTGGGATCGATGATCCACTCGCGCCATTGCCCGTTGATGCGAATACGCACTTTTTTCTTTTGCATGCAGTGGGTCTCCTTATTTATGGGAAAATAGACATAACGCCGGGCCCAGATTAGAGAATAAGCCAGGTTGAATCGAAACCTTTCGCTCTGGCCCTTAAGCGGGTTCTCCAATCGGGTTAAATGGGTTTTACCTGTTCACGGGGCTAAAATGACCAATTGATTTTAAAAGACTGCCCTGCAAGCGTTTACAGGGTGCCGCAGATGCGCGGCGCCGGGCACGCCGACGTGTTATTCATACTTCAAGTGCCCGGGAACAAAGCAGATGTGGTGCCCTGTAAACGCTTGCAATGGGTTTTACAAAATCAGCCGTTGGGGGTCGCACTTATCCCGCAGGATGTTGAGTTCATCGGCCGAGGGAGGCATCACCTCCCGCGCCCGTGAGATATCCACGGAAAACTGCATTTGCTCCAGCACCGCTTCAGGCTCGATGCCGGGATACACCCCGTCCAGGTACATCTCTTTGGTGGTGTCGTCGAAGCGCATCACGGCCATGTTGGTGATCACCAGCTCCGGTCCACCCGCGGGGAGACCGGCCTTGCGGCGGCCGTCCGGTCCGTCCAGGTGCCCCGGGCTGGTCAGATAGTCCAGCGTTTTGACGAATTTCCGTTTTTCGTGCTGCATGAAAATCATGCTGCGCGGCACGAAGGAAGCAACATCGCAACCACCTCCGCTGCCGGAAAAGCGGGTCTTGGGTGAGAAATAGTCACCGATCACCGTGGAGTTCAGATTGCCGAAGATATCGATCTGGGCCGCACCCAGAATGCCGATCACCTTTTGACCGGTGGTGGGATTCTGCATGGTGGCAAAGGCATCCAGAAGGCCGCCGCTGGAGGCCGTGTGATACATCACGCGCGAATCGGCAACGGCCATGGGAATCTCCTCGAGCGCGGCGTCGATGGCGCCGGTTTCAAAAAAAATCACACAGTCCGGCGCATTGATGCTTTTGGCCGCCATGGCCGCCAGCATGGAAATACCGGTGCCGCAGAAGACGATATCGTCGTTCTTGATCTCCCGGGCGGCAACCACCGTCATCATTTCTCTTAGGGTATATTCCATTGTCTACCTTCTATCTATCGCCTGTCCAGATTGGCCGCATATCCCGTGCGCGGGTCGGCCTTGATGCTCTCCATCCGTTCGGTCCCGATGCGCTCGATCAGGGCCTGGTGATCGGCCACGCCGTATACGTAGGTATCCAGATAGTCTTTATACTTCTCATCGTCCCTGGCCGCCACGGCATACGCCTTCAGATAGACCGGATCGTAGTCGTAATGCTGGTAGCAGGCGGTCGGGTAGGCCCCAAAGGGCACATGCACCACCGCATCCACATGGATGAAGGGAATCTGGTTGTGATGGGCGTTTTCGTGCAGGGCATCGCCTTCCATCAGCTCTTCGCAGGTGACCACCAGGTGCCTGGAGGCCTTGGCCTGCTCCACATCGGCAAAGCTGAGACCGTCCATACGGCAGTTTCCCGCACGGTCGGCCTGCTGCACATGGAGAAGGGTGACATCGGGCGTGATGGCCGGCACCAGCACGACCTTTTCGGTGTTGCCCCAGTCTTCGAAGGGGTTGTCCAGAACGGTCAGCTTGCGGTTGGGCAGTTTGGGATCGGAACGGCGAAGGTTTTCGGAAAAGCCCCACTTATCGACAATGTCCGATCCCAGGGACGAGCGCGTGGGCAGAAAGGGTACCCCCATGGCTCCGGCCAGAAACCTCAGGGTCATCTGGTAGTTGGAGTAGTCCTCCACCTGAAGGGTGCCCTTCTCAATGGCCTTTCTGAAACGGATGCAGGTGGCGGCGAACTTGCCCGACCCGCCGTAGGCGATTTCCACCTTGGAAACTGAGCCGGCGCCGATCAGCTCGTCAACGCCCTGGCCGTTGGAGTGCACGTAGAGATGCAGGTCCTTGATGCCGGCACGAATGATCGTGTAAACCGCCGCCATGGGGTTGCGGTTGATCGTAAATCCGCCGATGGCCATGTGGCAGCCATCGTGAACATAGGCGCCCACCGCCTTCTTCAGCGGCATGACTTTGTCCTTTACCAGTTTGCTCAATTCTCGTCCTTTCCGCTCGGAAGCCATCTCTCGATTGAACGACCCGTCCTCCGTAAAAGGGGCCACGCATGGTACGCGGCCACGTCCGTTTCCCCGGCAAATTCTGCCAAGCCCTTATCAGAGGGCGTCGCCGGTGGCAAGCCTGACGATGTCCTGTCCACAAAAGCCACCCAGGGGTTGTCAAAACCGCTTTGGTGTCGCACTATATAAGGCAATACAACCGTGTATATGCGGATCAATGGTCTCACTTTAAAATTCCCCACCCAAAAGGAGCGCCCATGCTCAAGTATATGAAATGGTTGATGGCCGCACTGGCACTGACATTGGTGGCCAACGGATGTGGTTATAACGCACTGCAGCAGATGGAGGAAGGCGTATTCAGGGCCTGGTCCGATGTGGAAAGCAACCTGCAGCGCCGGGCCGACCTGATTCCCAATCTGGTAGCCACCGTAAAAGGCTTCGCCGCCCACGAAAAGGGCACCCTGCAGGCGGTGGTCGAGGCCAGGGCCAAGGCAACCAGCGTCAAGCTCTCGGCCAGTGACTTGGGCAATGCCCAGGCCATGCAGCAGATGATGGACGCCCAGGGCGGGCTATCATCGGCCCTCTCAAGGCTGATGGTGGTGGTGGAACGTTATCCGGACCTGAAAGCCAACCAGAATTTTCTCGATCTGCAGAACCAGCTCGAAGGCACGGAAAACCGTATCAATGTGGCCCGTCAGCGTTACAACCAGGCCGTCGAGGCGTTCAATTCGAAAATCCGGAGCCTGCCCTACAGCCTGACCAACTCCCTGATGCTGCATCTGGAGCGCAAGGAATACTTCAAGGCCGAAGCCGGATCCGCTCAGGCACCCCAAATCAGCTTTGAGTAAAATGAAAACCATGATCACTCACAACAAACGTTGGAAAACTGGTGCTGCCCTTGTCCTTCTGATTCTCCTGCTGGTATGCGCAGGGCCGCTGTGGGCTCTGGACGTGCCCCCACTCAAGGGCCACGTCAATGATTATGCGGGCATGCTCACCAGCGCCAGCCAGCGGCAGCTGGAGGCGGTGCTGACCGATTTCGAGCAGCAGGAGTCCACCCAGATCGTGGTGCTGACCATCCCGGCCCTTGACGGCGACGTCCTGGAAGATTTTTCCATGCGCGTGGCCGAGACCTGGAAAATCGGCCAGGCGGGATCGGACAACGGGGCCATCCTGATGATCGCCAAAAAGGAACGCAAAATTCGCATCGAAGTGGGCTACGGCCTTGAAGGACGTTTGACCGATCTTACGTCGGGACGCATTATCCGCAATGTGATCACCCCCTATTTCAGATCGGGACAGTTCGATCAGGGTATTACCCAGGGGGTCGGTGCCATGATCGAGGCGGTGAAAGGAGAATTCTCAGCAGCCGACAAGGCCCGGCAGCCCCGCACCGCGCCGGCCCGGAAAGGGACACCCATTTTTGCCATTTTCGGGCTGCTCTTCCTGGTCAACGCCCTGGGGCGGGCCAACCGGGTCATGGGAGCGGCCAGCGGGGCGGTTCTCTTCCCAATCGCCGGCGCGCTCTTCTTCGGCGCAGGGGCCATCTTGCTGCTGGCGCTGATTCCCGTCGGTCTGCTGGCCGGCCTGATCCTGTCCGGGATTGGCGGGCCGCTTTCCGGTGGCCTCGGCAGCCGTTCCCATCGTGGCGGCGGTTACTGGGGAGGCGGGTTTGGCAGCGGAGGAGGATTCTCTTCCGGTGGCGGATTCGGCGGCTTTTCCGGCGGTGGGGGTGGCTTTGGCGGCGGCGGGGCCTCCGGCGGCTGGTAACCGATCCCTGGCCAAACCCTCCCAAGGGTTGCCCCATTACCTATCAACATCTTGAACCAACAGAGGATCCCATCAGCAACCATGAAAAACCTGGCAGAACGTTTTTTATCGGCCGCAGACCGGAAACAGATTGAAGCAGCGGTTGCCGGGGCGGAAACACAAACCGCCGGCGAGATCGTCTGCATGATCGTTTCCCGGAGCTATCACTATCCCGTGGCCAGTGTGCTCGGCGCAACGGTCCTGGCCCTGCCGCTGGCGCTTTTGGTCACCCATTTCCTGGGTTCCTGGCTGTGGATCGGCACCGACAACATGTGGTTTTTCCTCGGGCTTTTCGCCATCCTTTTTGCCATTGGGCATTGGACCGTGGAACACTGCCCATCCCTCAAACGACGGTTTATCTCACAGCAGGAAATCAATGAAGAGGTCGAAGAGGCGGCCATTACCACCTTTTTCCGTCAGGGCCTCTACCGCACCCGCGATGCCAACGGGGTGCTGTTGTTCATTTCCGTTTTCGAGCACAAGGTGTGGCTGCTGGCCGACAAGGGCATTCACGAGAAGATTCCCCAGACGGAATGGGAGCATCTGGTCGCACGCGTTACCCAGGGTATCGGCCAGGGGCAGCGGGCAGAAGCGGTCTGCAATGCGATCCGGGAGATCGGTGATCTGCTGCAGGCCCATTTCCCCATCAAACCCGATGACACCGATGAGCTTCAGAATCTAATCGTCGGGGAGGGGTAAAATTGTTAGAATTGTGTTAGCCCCGTTTTTTATAATCAACCGAGGCCCGACCACTTGGCCGTCGACCATCCCCATGCCGGGCCGGGCCGGCAAAAAACAACAAGGAGCATTCCCACATGGCCATTCATCCCCTTGCCGGGAAACCGGCACCCAAGGAGGTTCTCGCCAACATTCCCCGGCTCGTCTCCGCTTTTTACACCCACCCCCCCGACCCGACAGTTGCCGGTCAACGGGTGGTGTTCGGCACTTCCGGCCACCGGGGATCGTCCCTGAAAAACAGTTTCAACCAGGACCACATCATTGCCATCAGCCAGGCCATTTGCGAGTACCGGGCATCCAGCGGGATCACGGGGCCGCTTTTCACGGGCATGGACACCCACGCCCTTTCCGAACCGGCCCTGGCCACCGCCCTGGAAGTCTTTGCCGCCGCCGGGGTGACGGTGATGATCCAAAAGGGGCTCGGCTATACCCCGACACCGGTAATATCCCACGCGATCCTGACCTTCAACCGGGAAAGGCAGAGCGGACTGGCCGATGGGGTGGTGATCACCCCGTCCCACAACCCCCCCGAGGACGGCGGATTCAAATACAATCCACCCCATGGAGGCCCGGCGGGGACAGAAATCACCCGGCAGATTGCCGACAGGGCCAATGCCATCCTTGAGGCCGGGTGCGGCGGCATCAAACGCATGCCCGTTGAAAAAGCCCTCAAGGCGGAAACAACCCACACTTACGATTACATCACGCCTTACGTGATCGATTTATCACGGGTGGTCGACATGCCGGCCATCGCCGCCTCGGGGCTCAAGCTGGGCGTGGACCCCATGGGCGGTGCCGCCGTGGACTACTGGACGCCGATTGCCGAACGCTACGGCCTGGCCATCGAGGTCGTCAATCCCGTCGTGGATCCCACCTTCGGGTTCATGCCCCTGGACAAAGACGGCAAGATCCGCATGGACTGCTCTTCCCCCTATGCCATGCAGCGGCTGATCGGGCTCAAGGAGCGGTTCGACGTGGCCTTTGGCAACGACACCGACGTGGATCGTCACGGCATCGTCACCCGCAGCACCGGCCTGCTCAACCCCAACCACTTTCTGGCCGTAGCCATCTGGTATCTGTTCCAGAACCGGCCCGACTGGCCAGGCACAGCGGCCATCGGCAAGACCCTGGTCTCCACCTCGATGATCGACCGGGTGGCGGCCCATCTGGGCAAAAAACTCAGCGAGGTTCCCGTGGGCTTTAAATGGTTCGTGGACGGGCTGATGGACGGGAAATACGGCTTTGGCGGCGAAGAGAGCGCCGGAGCATCCTTTTTGCGCATGGACGGCTCGGTGTGGACCACGGACAAGGACGGCATCATCATGGATCTTCTGGCCGCCGAGATCATGGCCAAAACAGAAAGGGATCCGGGAGAGATCTACCGTTCCCTGGAAACGCAGTTCGGCGCATCGGTTTACGCGCGTATCGACGCACCGGCAACAGCCGCCCAGAAGGCGGTGCTGGAAAAGTTGTCAGCGGAAACGATCACCCGGACAGAAATGGCCGGAGAGCCGATCGTGGCCAAGCACACCCGCGCACCGGGCAACCAGGCCGAGATCGGCGGCCTCAAGGTGGTCACCGAGAACGGCTGGTTCGCCGCCCGGCCGTCAGGCACCGAAGAAATTTACAAGATCTACGCCGAAAGCTTCAAAGGCCAGGCCCATCTCGAGGCCATCCAACAGGAGGCCCAAGCCATGGTCGGTGCGGTGTTCACGGCGGCAGGCGTGTAAGGAGAAACCCTGATGAAATCGATCCGCACAATCATGGTATTGGTGGTAATCGCCGGTCTGCTATCCCTTTCCGGATGCGCCTACGTGAATGTCAAATCCCCGCTGGACGTGGATCTGGACCAGACCCAACTGGGAGAGAAAACCGGTGTGGCCGAGGCACGCAGCATCCTGTGGCTGTTTGCCTGGGGAGATGCCAGCTACGCTGCGGCCGCGGCCGAAGGCGGCATCACCACCATGCGTCACGCCGACCAGGAGGTGTTCACGATCCTTTTCGGCCTCTACACACGCTGGCGGGTGGTGGTCTATGGAGACTGAACCGATGTCGACCATCGTTTATCACCGTGCATCGCGGCTGTTCACCGGTCTTTTGTTAACACTCTGTTTGTCGGCCTGCAGCACGGGGCCGTTGGTCGGATTGCTGTACACCGACGTGCGTCTGCCACTGACCACTGACCTTCGCACCACACCGGCACCGAAAAAGAGTCCCTCGTCCGATCGGGTTATCGAAATCAAGGAACCGATCAGCGGACTCGGCCTTTACGCCCGCGTCAGCACCAACGCCATCGGCGAGGTGGCCCGCCGGAACGGAGTGGATCCGCTCTATTTTGCCGACCAGGAGATCTTCAGCATCCTGGGAATCTGGAAAACCCACCGGGTCTATTTGTACGGTGAGCCCATACCGGCAACCACATCACCATAATCATCGCATCGTCAGCCAGGTGAAAAACAATCCGTTAAGGATCGGGGATGAAATTAATTGAAATCGGCGGTCCGAAAACCAGAAAAAAAGAAGGGCAGGCCCAAAAAGGGCCCGCCCAAGAGAGGAGAAGAGAGGAGGGTTGATGACACGGTCACAACCCTTTGGCGCCATACTGAACGGGAGTGTTCAGTCGCTTACCGTTTTCAATATAAGACCGGCCGCATCGTTATGCAAGACCTAACATAACAATTATTGCCAAATGCAGTAAGAGACACACATTACAGGGATCACCCCACCGCACGATGGCCATGGCAATTGGCGATTTTTCTCAATCTTTTTTATGCAACATTGGGGATAACTGTACGCCAAAACGATCGACCAGCGCTTTAAAATGGGCCACCGTCTCCAAAATGGGTTCCGGCGAGGCCATGTCTGCCCCCGCCTTTTTCAGGGCATCCAGGGGAAACATGCTGCCGCCGGACTTAAGGAAGTTCAGATAGGCGTCCCGCTCGGCAGTGCCGCCGTCCAGCACCCGACGGGCAAGGGCGATGGCCGCTGCCAGGCCGGTGGCATACTTGTACACATAAAAAGCGCTGTAGAAATGGGGGATGCGCAGGCATTCCAGATCAAGCTGCGGGTCGATGACCAGGGCATTGCCGAAATAGGTTTCCAGCAAGCGGTGGTAAGTGGCACGAAGCGAATCGATGGTCAGCGGCTTCTGGGCTTCCGCGTCATTGTGGATCGAGGCTTCGAACTCGGCGAACATGGTCTGACGAAAAAAGGTACCGCGGATATTGTCGATTTCGCGGTTGAGGATGTAGGCCACCATCTTCTCGTCGGTTTTGTATTTATCCAGCAGGTAACGGCTGAGCAACACCTCGTTGAATGTGGAGGCCACCTCGGCGGCAAAAATGGTGTACTGGTGGTCCACATAAGGCTGGTGTTTTTTGGAAAGATAGGAATGCATGCTGTGCCCGGCTTCATGGACCAGGGTATAGAGGCTGTTGATGTTGTCATTTTCAAAATTGAGCAGGATATAGGGCGGCGAGTCGTAACTGCCCGAGGAGTAGGCTCCGCTGCGCTTCCCTTTGTTCTCGTACCGATCCACCCATCCGCCGGCAAGTCCTTTCTTCAAAACAGCCGTGTATTCATCTCCAAGGGGGGTCAGTGCCGCCATGGCGATCTCGACGGCCTGATCGTAATTCAAACGGAAGTCAACCGCCGATACCAGGGGCACATAGGTGTCGTAAAAATGAAGGTGTTCGACGCCCAGGGCCTGGCGCCGCAGCCCGAGGTAGCCGAACAGCGGTGCCGTGTGGGTCTTGACCGTCTCCACCAGGTTGTCATAGACCGACTCGGGTACATTATCGAAGAAAAGGGCGGCACTGCGGCATGAGGCGTGATTGCGCACCCGGGCATAGAAAACATCTTTTTTTACCGAGTGGGCCAGGGCCGCAGCGATACTGTGCCGGTGCGCCTGATAAGTCTGGTAATACTGTTCAAAGGCCTGGCGCCGGATCTCCCGCTGGGGTTTCATTAAAAAAGAGATGAAATTGCCGTGGCTCAACTCCAGGCGCTCTCCCTTTTCGTCCTCGATCACCCCAAAGGTCAGATCGGCATTGTCCAACTGACTGAAAATCTGGGAGGGGGCTCTGGCCACTTCCGTGGACATGGCCAGAATTTTCTCGATATCCTCGCCATGGGTGTGGGGCTTGGCGCGCAGAATCTTCTCCAGGAAAAAGCCAAAAGTCTGCAGCGCCGGACTGGAAAGAAATTCGGCCTTGCGCACCTCGTCCAGGGCCTGGATCTCCGGATCGATGAAGCTTGAGGCCTCCGACACGCGGGTAAAAAGGCCCATGGCCCGGTCCTGCATACCCACATAATGGCTGTTGGATTTGTCTTCGTCACTCTTCAGGTGGGCATAGGTGTACAAATTATCCAGGGCACGGGAGATCTGCATATGAAATTCCAGGGCCTTGGCCAGCCCCTCGGGCGATTCCAACAGGCGCCCACGGAAAATGGCGTAGCCGTCGAGTTGGGCGGACACGTCCGCAAACTGCGCCTCCCAGGCTGCATCGTCAGCAAACAAGGGCGTCAGGTCCCACTGGCTTTCGGCAGGAATGTCCTCACGAAGGGGGATTTTTTTGGTGTTGGGCATCACGTTGACTCCATTTCTATTTAAACGTTTTCCGAGGTCCGGAATCCTATAAATCAGTGTTTAAGATAATGTTTTTGGGCTGCGTTATTCGTTCAAGCCGAACTGATCCATCAGATCGGTGGCGATCTCCTGGATCAAAGCGCTCATTTCCAACGCGGCGATCCATTCGGCCGGGATCCTGTCCATCCCGTATCGGGCACCGATGATGTTACCGGCGATCGCCCCCGTGGAATCGCTGTCTCCGGAATGATTGACCGCCAGGAGCACCCCGCGCCTGAAATCGGCACCGGCCACCAGGGCCGCGTAGATCCCCATGGCCAGTGCCTCCTCGGCGACCCAGCCCGCCCCGAGGGTTTCGATCCGTTCCGGTGAAGGGTCCTGTTGGTGGCTCAGTTCAACGGCCGCGGCAACGGCTTTCAGGCATTCTTCACGGCTGTCGTAGTCCATGAGGATGCCGGTGGCATCGGCAATCGCGTCGGGCAGCGTCGCCCCCCCGGCGAGCCGTGAAATGAGCGCCGCCATCAGGCCGGCACACAAATGGCCGGTGGGATGACCATGGGTAATGGCTGCAGAGGCACATCCCAGACGGAACGCTTTTTCGGCATCCGCATAGGCCAGGCCGACCGGTGCCACCCGCATCACGCCACCACACCCTTTGCTGTCGTTAATGGCCAGTTCGACGGTTCCCATTTTTCCCGAGCGCAACGCGGAAAGACAGGCATGCCCCGGGGCCCGCTGAACAAACAGGTCCCGATGGCCGGTAAGAATACCGTCGATCACCGAGCAGGTGCCGTGTTGATGGATCAATTGCGCCTGACTGCGGGTATCCTGGGTGTAAAGCCAACGCAGGTAGGCATGGTAGATCGCCGTCACCGCCAGGTCTTCACCGGCATATTCGCGCCGCACATTGGAGAGGATCAGCCCTTCGGCCGTGAACAGCGTCATCTGGGTATCATCGGTAATCGCGCCCAGACGACCGTAGGCTTTCTCGAATCGGGAAATGCCGGAATCCCCATAACGTCGCCGGATTTCATCCAGGCTGAAAAATTCGACGGGTGCGCCCAACGCGTCGCCAATGGCGCCGCCCAGCATGCAGGCGAGGGCACGGGAAGACCGTGTCAGGGAGGGTTGCGGATTGTCCAAAAGGGTGTCCATAACATTTGCCTCGACGGTGTCCATGACAGAATCGTTGCCAGCCGGCCGCCAATCGCCCGTTAGCCCATCGGCGTCAGCCGCACCAGCCGGCGCTGGTCGCCCAGAACAGGCAGGGAGTAGCGGTGGATCCGAATCGTGAAGCGGGTATCGGCAAGAAGGAGGATACCGTCATCGGTGATCGCATCGATTTCGTGGTCGTGTTCGGCCTGGGGCCCTTTCATGGCCAGCAGGCAGCCGCCAGGTGCCAGGAACGGCAGGCAGAGCCGGGCGAAATCCTCCAGCGAAGCGAATGCCCGGCACACCACCTGGTCGAACTGCCCGCGGTAGGCCGGCATTCGTCCCAGTTCCTCCAGGCGGCCGTGCACGGCACGGATGCCACCCAGGCCCAAGGCGCCGATGGCGTACTTGAGAAAAGAGACCTTCTTGCGCACGCTGTCCACCAGGGTCAGCGACAGATCGCTTCTGACGATCTTGAGCGGCAGGCCGGGAAATCCGCCGCCGGTTCCGGCGTCCAGCACCCGCTGCCCCGAATCGAGGCTGGCCGTCACGGCCAGCGCATCCACGTAATGCTTGACCGCCACCGCCAGCGGATCGGTAATGGCCGTCAGATTGGAAACCCGGTTCCACTGGACCATCTCCCGGGCATGCCGGCCCATGGACCGGGCCTGGCCGCCAGACACGGTCACGCCCAATTCAGCCGCACCGTCGATGACGGTTTGTCGCCAGGCGGCGGAATCGATCTCCATGGTGGGCAGGATACGTTCCGGGGTCCACGTTTCGCTGTCCATGTGGCGTCCTTTCCGGGTTTGGCGGTTCGCAGAAAGTTCGATAAATGACCCTAGGCAATTGTTCTCACCTTGTCAATGCTCATGAATCGTGCCATTGTTGGCATTAAGCGAACCCGCTTGCAAAGGCAGATCCTTTTTTGTAATAAAGCAGCCCAAAAAACATTATCTTGAATGCGGTATTGCCGGAAGCGGCGGCAGCGCGGTTCGGCTGCCATGGAAAAACCAGATGAGCGAAAACAAGCACACTGTTTTTAACATTGATTTCAACGACGACCGGCTTGTGCAGGCCCGCCATCGCATTTTGTTCGAACGATCCCCCGATGCGGTCATCGTCACCGCAGCCAACGGCCGGATACTGGATTTCAACCCAGCCAGCCTTGTCTTTTTCAATATCGCCGAAGCCGAACTGCGCCGATCGAACATCACCACGTTCTATGCCAACCAGACGGACCGCGACCATCTGCTGCAACAGGCCGACAACACCGGTTTGGTGCCCAACGCCCCGATTATTTTCGTCGACCACCGCGAAAATGTCAAACACGCCCTGGTCACCATCATGCGGTTGGACCATCCCGGGGGAGGGGCTTACGGATACCTGGGCGTTATCCGCGATGTGACCCAGCGCCGACTGGCCGAAAAAAGGCTGCACAACCAGAAAAACTTTGCCGAACAGTTGTTTGACGCCGGTCCGGAAGCCATTGCGATCCTGGACATGGACGACCGGGTCATACGGGTCAACGATGAGTTCTGCCGGCTTTTCCGATATTCACCGGAAGCGTGCATCGGCCGGCGCATGGAATCGCTGATCGTTCCCCAAGCGTTGAAAGCCGAAAGTTTTTCCTACTCCGCACGGGCCCTGGCCGGTCAGCGGTTTGAAATGGAAACCCAGCGCATGGACCGGGATGGCAGGCTGATCGATGTCTCCATCCTGGCCAAACCGATTGTCACGGAAAATGACGAACCCGCGATTTATGTCATCTACCACGATATCACCCAGCGTCGCCGGAAAGACGCCGAACTGCGCTATGTGGCCTACCACGACACGCTCACCGGCCTGCCCAACCGCAAATCCTTTTACATGGTTCTGGACGACCTGCTCCAGCATGCCTCCCGCCGCGGGTCGGACCGGGCCTGGGCGCTGATGTTCCTGGACCTGGACAAATTCAAACAGGTCAACGACACGCTGGGCCACGATACCGGAGATCTGCTGCTCAAGGCGGTCGCCAAAAGACTCGGTCAGTGCCTGAGGGAAACGGACCATCTTTTCAGGCTGGGCGGAGATGAATTCACCGTCATTCTCACCAACCTGAATCGGGATATCGATGTCGCCCGGGTGGCGCGTAAAATATTGGCGTCGATCAATCAGGTGTTCCGCTTCGACGGCCATGAGATCTTCACCACTGCCAGCATCGGGATCAGCGTTTTCCCCAATGACGGCTGGGATGTGGAGGGCTTGGTGAAAAATGCGGATATGGCCATGTATGCCGCCAAAGAAAACGGCGGTGGGAACTACCGTTTTTTTACCGAAGAGATGAACCGCCAGGCGCTGCATCGCATGCAGATGGAGAGCCACCTGAGAAAAGCCATCGGCAACAACGAACTGCTGCTTTACTACCAGCCGTTTGTGGACCGGGCCAGCCGCATCGTGGGTATGGAGGCGCTGATCCGCTGGCATCACCCCGAACTGGGGCTGATTCTGCCGGCGGATTTTATTCGCATCACCGAAGATACCGGTATCATCGTGCCGGTGGGCCGGTGGGTCCTGGCCACCGCCTGCAACCAGGTCAGGGCCTGGCACGACATGGGTTTCGATACGCCATTCGTCTCCGTCAATATCTCGGCCCGCCAGCTGCAGGAATCTGATTTTGAGCAGACGGTACTCCAAGCCATCGATGAAAGCGGCCTGCCACCGGCATGCCTCAACCTGGAGGTTACCGAAAGCAGCATGATCCAAAACCCGGAAGCGTGTATTGCCAAGATGCAGCATCTGCGTTCCAGAGGCGTCCGTTTCTCCATCGATGATTTCGGCACGGGCTATTCATCGCTGAGTTACCTGAAGCGTTTTCCCATCGATGCCCTGAAAATCGACCGTTCGTTTGTTTCCGATCTGATGAAAAGCAAAGGCGACCAGGAAATCGTCAAAACCATCATTTCCATGGCCCGCAACCTGAATATCGATGCCGTGGCCGAAGGGGTCGAAACCCAGGCGCAGATGGAATTTCTGATCCGCTGCGGCTGCGACACCATGCAGGGGTATCTTTTTGCCCGCCCCCTGCCGGCCGAGCAGTTCGCGGATCTGCTGGAACGGCAGAAGCACCGGGAATCTTCCGGTCAGGCAAAAAACACCGGCCAGGGGTCCGATGTCCCGGCGCCCTGACCTGTTTCAACCTGGAGTAACTGGTATGCGCTTTCGTCCCTGTATCGATCTTCACGCCGGCATGGTCAAGCAGATCGTCGGTGCCACCCTCTCCGACGACGCGGCCGGCCATCCGCAAACCAACTTTCAGGCCGAAAAACCGGCTGCCTGGTTTGCCGACCGCTATCGCCGGGACCATCTTACCGGCGGCCATGTGATTCAGCTGGGCCCGGGCAACGCCGAGGCGGCCCGAGCCGCTCTGGCCGGCTGGCCTGGAGGCCTGCAAATCGGCGGGGGCGTCAATATCGACAACGCCGCTGACTGGCTGGATGCCGGTGCCAGCCATGTGATCGTCACCTCCTGGGTGTTTCATGACGGCCGCATTCATATGGAGCGACTCAGGCAGCTGACCCACAAAATCGGTAAAACCCGGCTGGTACTCGATTTGAGCTGCCGTCGGCGGGACAATGCCTATCTGGTGGCCACCGACCGATGGCAGACCTTTACCAGCGAGGCTGTGACCTACGCCCTGATGGACCGCCTGGCCGCCTGCTGCGACGAATTTCTTATCCATGCCGTCGATGTGGAGGGTCGTTGCGCCGGCATCGAAACCGATCTGGTGGCCTACCTGGGGGGATGGCAAGGATTGCCGGTCACCTATGCCGGCGGCATCGCCAGCCAGGCCGATATCGACCGGATCGAATCGCTGGGTAGCGGCAACATCGATTTTACGGTGGGCAGCGCCCTGGACATCTTCGGTGGCCACGGACTGCGCTATGCCGAGCTGGCAAAACGGTACGGGCCATCCGACCGTCCGGATCAAGTGGATATCTGATCGTCGGCAGGGGGGATTCTATAGTGTTTAAGATAATGTTTTTGGCAAGGCCAGAGGGAGGAAGCTGTATAATGATTACCGCGAAGACCGATAACGCAGCCCAAAAACATTATCTTGAATACTATCTCTTGATGAATTCGCAAAAAGCGGCTGGCTCGTCATGCCGGACTTGATCCGGCATCCGGAACGTATGCCCCCCTAAAACAAACGGCTCCCCGGAACGCGTACCGGGGAGCCGGATCAATCACGGGGTCAAATCATCAAAAGTTTACCCCAATGGTGAAACACCGGGGTTTAGTCTACCGGCGTGACCGACATGACCTGGAGAACCTCTCCCACCTCGGTCTCGGCAATCGTACCGGTGATTTTCACCTTCTGACCGACCAGGTCGGCAAGGTCATTATCATTTGAGAGCAGGTAGGCGAATTGATCCGAAACAATGGCCACCCCTTTTTCGGTCTGCATCAGGGTCCCGTCAATCTCGGTCGGTTCCGCAGTCGCGGATGCCAAGGTTTCCTTGGCCGTTTCCGCCACCGACAGGGCTGTTTCCTGAATCGCCTCCGCAGTAGCCTGAACGGTCTCGCCGCCCGTCTGCTGAGCGACATCCGGCGTGGTTTCCGGGATGGTTTCTTGCTGGGACGCCACTTGCGCCGGCGATTCGCCTTGTGGTTGATCGGCCTGCCCCGTGGTGGTGGGGCTCTTTTCGGAACAAGCCACCGCCAACATAGCGGCCAAGCCAGCAACGATCAACGGTTTTGATAGCTTCATAACATCCTCCTCTTTTCATGAAAATAAAATGATCCCGCAACGCCTGCTTGTCGCGGATGCATGGCGTCGATCCCCAACGCCTTTCGGGGTAAAGCGATTGGCCTGCCGCAAGACAGTCTGCGGGGATCGCGCCCTCCGATCACAGGACCGGCACAGATATTTCATCAAGTAGTTGAGCAAGTTCGATACCAAATGTTATCTTAGCGTATTTAAAGGATATTTTTATTTTTCGGATTCAATGGGAAATCCCCGGTTGCATTTTTTGCACACGGCAACGTGAAGAAATCGGCATGATCGGCAGATCCGGCCCCCGACCATCGGATTCACGGACCCATGCGGCGCCCGGTCAGGGTTAACCGCATTTCACTTCTTGTTGCTCTTTTTCTCCGGTAGCGACGGCTTAAGAATGTCAAATGTCCAATTACAAATGACAACTGGTGGTATTCTGTCTATTTAAAAATCGATCCGATCCTTCAATTGACATTTGGATTTTTGCATTTGACATTGATTGAATCGGGGGCGGTGGGCACCCGGTTCTGAACCCTTGATAAACCGCCCGGTTTGAAATAAATTATCGCCTGTGCGGGCACGGGCGATCCGGGTCTGGCCGCATCGCCCTTTTATATCCCCTTATACCAACAAGGAGACGATCCCATGGAACTGAAAACCGTTCAGATTGACAATCCCGAACTTCTCAATTTCATCCTGGGGCATTCCCATTTTATCAAAACCGTCGAGGATCTTTACGAAGCCATTGTCACGACCGTCCCGGGCGCCAAGTTCGGCATCGCCTTCTGTGAAGCGTCCGATGTCTGTCTGGTGCGCCATGCCGGGACGGATGATGAACTGGTCGCCCTGGCGCAGAAAAATGCACTCAATTTGAGCGCCGGGCACAGCTTTATCATCTTCATGCGGGACATGTTTCCGATCAACATCCTCAACACGGTTAAAAATGTACCCGAAGTGTGTCGCATCTTCTGCGCAACGGCCAATCCGGTGGAAGTGATTATCGCCGAGACAGCCCAGGGCCGTGGAATATTGGGGGTTGTCGATGGGTTTGCATCCAAGGGGATTGAAGCAGACGCCGACATCACCACGCGCAAGTCATTCCTGCGGACCATCGGCTACAAAATGTAGACGGTGGCCCTCGACTTCAGGATGGGCGTTGTTGCAAACCGCCAGAGCTGCTGATATATTGATGACCCGGCGGGAAAAACAATCCGTCCCCGTCGGGTTGATCGAACGCCATCCAGGGGAGCATCACGTCGTGGATCCAAAAGACAGTTACTGGCGCAGGCAGTTTTATTTCGCCTCCAGCATCGGCATTTTTTACATCCTTATCATCGCCCTGTTCGGCATCCCCCTGCTGGGCACTTTTGTGGTAATTCTCATCAAAGGTGCCCTGGATCTGCGCTACCTGATCATTGCCGGCGGATGCGTGGGCGCCGTTGCCCTGGCCTGGTTCACGTATCGGGGACTGAAAAAACTGTGGTGGCGGATTCAAAGAGACGGGACCTTGGCCGGTGAAACGGCGCGCCGCAATCTTCTGATGGGCAAACCGTTCGAAATTTCCATTTTCAGCGGCATGCTGCGTTTCTCTTGCGGGCAGCCTCCGTCCGACGCCCCCCTGGCCCTGCCGCATTCAGAGCAGGCCCTGCTGCCCCAGGAAACCGGCCGGACCGGCGCTGCCGGTATCCTTGACCAGTTGGACCGCCTGGCCGAACTCAAACGCTCCGGCGACATTGATGACGACGAATTCAATCTGCTCAAAACCATGTTGATTGAATCGTCGGACGTACCCAAGGCAGTTGAAAACGATCACGCCAAATGACGAAAGGAACCCATTGGAAGAAGTACCCGAACCGAAAAATCGGCGGGTTGAAGTCACGGTCCGCTGATGACCGCCTCATTCAAGGCATCCCAAGTAGAAGATCCGGCAGCAGAATCAGGAAACGCGAGGTCCGCTTGTGCGCCTGAATAACGGACGCTGGCGGGAAGTTCTCATAGGCGTGGCAGTCACTGTGGTGATGGCCGGTGTTTATATGGTTCAGCCCCATTTTCTCACTGCGTTGAACCAGAAGGTTTACGACAGTATTCTGGCACTCACCACGCGGCCCAATACCTCCGGGGTGCCGGTGATCGTGGATCTGGATGAGCAGAGTCTGGCCCGGTTCGGCCAGTGGCCCTGGCCGCGCTATCGGGTGGCCATTCTGTTGGAGAAAATTCGCCGACTGGGAGCCGACGTGGTGGGTGTGGATATCATTTTTGCCGAACCAGACCGCACCTCTCCCCGGGAAATCCAGAAAAATCTGCGCAATGATCTCTCCATCGCGGTCGACTTTACCGGCCTGCCGGATGCGCTGATGGACTATGACCAGGTTCTGGCCAATCGTCTGGCCGCCGGTCCGTTCGTTTTGAGTTACAAGTTTTTTGCCGAAGGCGCCGATGACCTGGGCAGCGACTGCCGGATCCATCCCGTGAGCACAGCCATCGTTGCCCGGGCCGGTACGCCCCAAGGCATCCCGCTGATGTTCAATCCAACCAGCGTGGTGTGCAACATTCCGGTGCTGGCCGAAGCGGCCGGCGCCTCGGGGTTCATCAACATTGCCGTTGATTCGGACGGCATCTACCGTAAAGTTCCCCTGGTAATGAAATGGAAGGACGCCATATACCCCAACCTGGCCCTGGCAGTTTTCATGCGGACCACCGGGATCGACAATCTGGCTTTGAAAGTCGATCCCCACGGCCTCGAGGCCCTGCGTATCGGGCCGACCACAGTGCCCGTGGATTCCCGGGGCAATCTTCTCATCCACTACCGGAGTGCATCACGGGTATTTCCCTATTATTCAGCATCGGATGTATTGGAAGACAACCTTCCGGAAGGCATTTTCAACGGAAAAGTCGTTTTCATCGGCGCCACGGCCGCCGGCCTCAAGGACTACCGCGCCACACCGTTCAACGCCGCTTCACCCGGGGTGGAGGTTCACGCCACGGTTCTGGACAATCTGCTGCTGGGTGATTTTATCAGCCGCCCGGGCTGGGTAACCGGCATGGAATTCATCATCGTTTGGCTATCCGGCGTCATTACCATCGTTTGGCTGCTTTGGTCACGGGCCCGGTGGAGCGTCGTGGGCGTCATCCTGGGCGGGGGGATGGTATGGGGGGGATCGATCCTCTGCTTTCGAAACACCGGTATATTTGTCTCTCCCCTATGGCCACTGATTACCCTGGGTGTCTGTTTCGTTCTTCTGACCGTGTTAAAATTCTGGCGTGAAGAGTCCGAAAAACGTTTCTTTTATACTGCCTTCTCCCGGTATGTATCCGGTACCGTCGTCGACGAACTGGTCAAATCGCGGCGAGAGCTCTCCCTCGACGGTCAGGAAAAGGACGTTTCCGTTCTTTTCTGCGACCTGCGCGGGTTCACCGACCTGAGTGAGCGGCTGGCGCCCAAGCAGGTGAGTGAACTCCTGAGGACCTGTTTCACCCCCATGACACGATCGATCATCAATAGCGGCGGCACCATGGACAAGTTTATCGGCGACGCCATCATGGCCTTCTGGAACGCCCCGCTGGACGTTCCGGTACACCAGGCCGCAGCCGTCGGCACCGCCCTTGACATGCTCGACGAGATGAAACGCCTGAACGTAAGTTTCAAGCAGGACTTCGGCATCACTTTGGGGGTGGGGATCGGCATCCACAGCGGCCTGGTCCGCGTGGGCAACATGGGCTCCGAGGATCTTTTCGACTACACGGTCATTGGCGACAACGTAAACCTGGCCTCCCGGCTGGAAGCGCTGACCAAAACCTACGGACTCTCACTGCTGGTCAGCGAATCGGTCCGCCGGGCCTGTGGCACGGGGTTTGTCTTCCAGGAAGTCGATACGGTACGGGTCAAGGGCAAACAGGCGCCGGTGACCGTCTACACGGTTTGCCGGGACCATGCCGAGGGGCCGTCGGCAAAAGAACTGGCAAAATGGGATTCGGCACTGGACCTGTACAAAAAAGGACAGTTTGCGGCAGCGCTGGCCGCCCTGGCAGGACTTCGCCAGGACCATCGGGATCTTCAGCTTTACCGGATCTACACACAGCGCTGCAGGGAGTTTGCCGCCCGGCCGCCCGGTGAAAACTGGGATCCCGTTTTTGTTCTGAACAGCAAATAGGCCATGGCAGCAGGCCTAGGAATACCGCCGATCGACGCTGCTCAGCCGTCGTACCACGGTCTCCCGTCCCAGGGCCATCAGGATATCGAACATGCCGGGGCCGGCCAGCTGGCCGGTCAGCACGGTGCGCATGCCGTTGATCAACACTCCCGGCTTGACGCCGAGCTCCTCGGCAAACGCCCGGGTCGCCTGCTCCGTGGTCGCCAGGGTGAACGCATCCAGGGCCGCGAAACGATCGGCCAATTGCGGCAGCCAGATCTTCAGTTCCGGATGTTTGAGAAGATTCTTTTTCAACGGTTTTTCATCGATGGCATAATCGTCGGCAAAATAGGCCCTGCCGAGGGTCGCGAAATCCTTGAGGGTGTGGAAGCGGTCACGGATCAGGTCCAGGGTCTCCAGATACCACTCCCGACGGGCGCCGGCGTAATCCTCATGCCAGAGTCCGGCGGATTCCAGTTCCGGTTTCACCAGGTTCCCGATGGTCTCGATCGCGGTGCTGCGCAAGTACGTCTCGTTGATCGCGATCAGCTTGGGATCGGTAAAAAACTTGGGATCCCCGGCCCGGTAATTGAACACCGAGTTCACCCGGCCGATGCGCTCCAGGGTGAAGGCTTGGATCAGCTCCTCCCGTGAGAAGATCTCCTGGTCGGTGCCCGGATTCCACCCCAGAAGCACCAGGAAGTTGCACAGCGCCCAGGGCAGGAAACCCCTTTCCCGGTAGAACTGAACGGAAACGACTTCGCCGTGGTGGCGTTTGGAAATCTTGCGTTTTTTCAGGTCCAGGGTCAGCGGCATGTGGGCGAACACCGGCGGCCGGGCGCCCAGGGCCTCATAAAGAAGCAGTTGGCGAACGGTGTTGGTCATGTGGTCCTGGCCACGGATAACGTGAGAAATCCGGTCACGGATGTCGTCGACCACGTTACAGAGCAGGTAGAGGGGCTCGCCGTTGGACCGGACGATGACAAAGTCCTCGATATCGGCATAGGCCCGCTCGATGCGGCCGAGCACCCGGTCGTCGTATCCGATCTTTCCCGTACGCTCGGGCACCTTGAAACGGATCACCGAAGGCAGGCCATCGGCCTCGCGCGCCGCCACTTCGCTTGCGGAAAGATGACGGCAGGTGCCGTCGTAGCCCACAGCCTGTTTGTTGGCCAGTGCCTGCTCCCGCTTGGCCTCGAGGGTCTCCCGGGTACAGAAGCATTTGTAGGCCTTTCCGCTTTCGAGCAGCCGCTCGGCGGCCCGGGCGTGATCCGCCTTGAATTGGGTCTGGAAATAGGGGCCCTCGTCCCAGTCCAGGCCGAGCCAGGTCAGGCCGTCGAGAATGCCATCGATGGAGGCCTGGGTGGAGCGTTCGGCATCGGTGTCCTCGATCCGGAGAACCAGCTTGCCGCCATGTTTACGGGCAAACAGCCAGTTCAAAAGCGCCGTGCGGGCGCCGCCGATATGCAGATAGCCGGTGGGGCTGGGGGGAAACCGAACGCGTACCGCTTCCATGCTGGACTCCTTTCCAATGAGAGGTTCATATCGTCTGGAGAGCTTCTATACCGTTTCTGGGAAAACCGTTCAAGGGCACTGCCTCCAGTGTCCAGGGCAATTGCATGCAAACCAAATATCGGGAACCGTTGTCGCAGGCAAGGTCAGCTCCTGCAGCAAAAGCTGTGAATTGGCGCATTTACAGGAAGCTGTAGGAGCGGTCCATGACCGCGAAAAAAGAAATCAATCTACATGCGATTGTCCTGCTCCAGTGCCTGGACGAACGGAGCCGCCGTTGGGTGTATGGTTTACACGCTCCGATTTTCCTTTACTCCGCCAGCGCAAGGCAATTGAATGCGCCCCCAAGGATGGTTGACCGTTTGGCCAGGTTGACCAGGTGCCGGTGATGGGTAAAAAAGAGCACCTGGGTTTTGGTCGACAGATCGGCCAGTATCTTCAGCGTGGCCAGGGCTCGGTCGTCGTCGAAGCGCAGCAGGATGTCGTCGACGATAAACGGCAGCGGCTCGTTGTTTTCCAGGTATTGCTCGAGGCTGGCCAGCCGCAGGGCCAGGTAGAGCTGGTCTGCGGTACCGTCGCTCATCCCGTCCACATTGACCGGGGCAGCGGTCGCGGCACGGATACCCACCAGAATCGGGTTGCCCTTTTCGTCGTAGTCGGCGCGCAGGCGGTCGAACGCGCCCAGGGTCATTTGGGTGAAGAGCTCACTGGCCCGGGCGATCAATGGCCCCTGGTGTTTGTCGCGATATTGTTCGACCGTGCGGGCCAGGATCAGACCGGCGATTTTCAATCGGGAAAACTGCTCCACATCCGCCTCCAGGCGGGCCAGCAGCCGCTGGGCCGATTCGGCATGATCAGCAGCCGCGGCACTGCCGTCCATACGTTCCAGTTCGGCCGTCTCAATGCCGATGGTCTGGTCCAGCTGGGAACGCTCCTGTTCCAGCGTCTCGATCCGGTCGGTCCATTTTTCCAATTCGGTACCGATGCTGTCGGCATCCACGGCCATGGCTTCGGCAGTAAACTGGTCCACCGTGGCTCCGGCGCTCAAGCGACGCAGCTGATCGTCCAGGTCCGCCCGTGCGTGAAACAGGTCCCTGCGCCGCCGGGCGCGCTGTTCCGTCTCGGCCAGTGCCTCCGCTTTCTCGCACCCGGCTTCCCGGCACAACGTATCGAGCAGGGCCTGGCATTGTCCGATGCGCTGTTTGGCATCCGCCTCCCCTTTTCTGGCGTTTTCCAGTTGTTCGGCAAAGCTTTGCCGCCGGGACGCATTCGTGCGGGCTGCGGTCAGGCGGGAATAGAGCTGTTCCGCGGCCCCGTCGCAAGGGGCGCCTGTCAGGTCCGGTGCAAGATCGGCGACCATCCGCGCCACGCTCTGCGCAAAGGTCGCCGAGTCCCGGTCGATACCGTCGATGCGCTTTTGCAGCACCTCGGCGTC
Organism: Desulfosarcina ovata subsp. ovata; assembly: GCF_009689005.1. Classification (NCBI taxonomy): domain Bacteria; kingdom Pseudomonadati; phylum Thermodesulfobacteriota; class Desulfobacteria; order Desulfobacterales; family Desulfosarcinaceae; genus Desulfosarcina; species Desulfosarcina ovata. The sequence continues at coordinate 2,356,619 of NZ_AP021879.1, forward strand.
AGCGGACTTTGTCCGCGCCTCGCGAAGGCTGTCAATCACCGCCAGTGCCGCCGTGGGACTGGCGTCGGCATCCAGACCGATTTTGCGGACATTCTTCTGCCACCCATCCCGCCAGTGGGAAAGGGACGCATTCAGCGCCTCCACTTCGGCAGCCGCATCAGCCGTTTCCCCCTGCAGGTGAGAAATCTCCTGGTCAGCCGCCGCGTTGCGCTGCGCCCGCACCTGCTGAACCTGGACGTGAACCTGCGCCGCCCGGATCAAGGCCGGCAGGTCGGCGGCCGCGTCAACAGGCACACCGGCAGCGGCAAGGCACTTGTGCAACCGGGTTTTCAGGGCCGCCAGTTCGGCTGTCATTTTACTGCACCGGATGTGGTCGGCACGGTAGGTGGCCAGTTTTTCGAAAAGGGAGGCCATACCCTGCATCCAGGCGCGCATTTCAGCCACGGACAAGGGGATTATCCCCATTGAGGCCCACAGTTTTTGCCAAGCGGCGCCGGCAGCGGCCGCTGCCGTCTCAGCGGCAACCAATTCCGATTCAGCATCGCCGAGGGCGCCGTCCAACTGCCCGCGGCGCGCCTCGAGAAGTCCTTTGCGGCTCACCTGGTCCGCCTCACGCCGCAACCGGTCGGCGATGTGATCCGCCCGGGCCATGGTCGTCTCGAATGCATCGGGCAAACCATTGGCATCATCGCACCGGCGACAGAAAGCCGCTGTTTCGTCTGCAGACGCCGGGTGGCCGTCAAGGCAGCGCCGGACCAGTCCCCACCCCTGGTCGCGGGTGGCGCGGGCGGCCGTCAAATCCTGATCGGTGGGCACCGTATCGACGATGTCGATGGAACGTAGTTCCATCTGGGCGGCTTCAATCTCATCCCGGATGTTCTGCCGGGTCTCCCGCGCCTTTTCGATCCGCCGGGAAGCGGCGGTCAGCTGCTGGTCGAAGCGGTCAATGGTCGCCCCCGAGGGCAACGGCAGGGCATCAACATCCTCCAGATCCCCTTGCCACAGCGTCTGCCGCGCCAGTCGGCGCTTTAGGTCGCCGGCGAGCGCGTCGATCGATTGCCGAAGGTCAACCCTCAGCGTCTCTGCGGGGCCGGCATTCAGGGCATCCTGGAGTACGGTTTCGATCCCGCTGACATCGTCCGGCATGGGCATGCATTGGCGCTGGTCGAGCGAGCGCGCCAGCCGCGCCTTGAGTTTGCGGTGTACGCCGGTTGCCGACTCCAGTTTGGCGCTGAGGCGCTCGAAACGGGCCCCCAGGTTCTGAATTTCGCCGACGATGGAAGGCGGCAGGTCAGCCAACGCTGCCGACTCGCCGGAAAGCGCCGTCCTGACTGAGGAGAGGATCTCGGCAGCCTGCGTTTCGAGGGTCCGCATGCGTCCCTGCAGCCCGGGCCGGTCCTTCCGGGCCTTTCGATAACTGCCCAGTTCGTGCTGCAGGGCTTCGATGGACGCGGACCGGGCCAACATGGCCTCGGGCACATTCAGCGCCGCCATCTGCCGGCCGAACTCTTCCATGCGCGCCCGTGACTGTGCCCGATCGCGGGTAGCCACGCCAAGTTCTCTTTCCGCATCGCGGCGCTGCTCACCAAAGCCGTCCGCCAGGTCGGGCACCCCGGCAAGCTGCCCCCATTCACCATCCAGCTCCTTTTTGCGGGCAATCAGCGGTAGGGCCTCCTGGATTCGCTTCAGGCGGGACAATTGCTGCTTGTCGTCGGCCAGGGCGGTCTGGACCTGCGCCATGCGTTGCCGGGCCTGGCTCAGGTATTGATCGTGGTCCTGCCACGTCTTGGCCGGCAGCAGGCTCTCCTTCTGCGTTTTTCTCACCGCCTTGAGGGCGGCGATGGTCTGGTTGATCGCCGGCGTCGACCCGCTGGGCTTGAACAGGGCCCCGCAGGCCTGTTCCAGCTCCTGCTGAACATGCTGCAGCCGGATCAAACCGGCACCGGCGGCAAACAGGGCCTCACCGATGCGACCCCTGCCGGCAATGATCTCCTCCCCGCCCCGGATCAGATCGTCGTGACCGATGGCAAACATCTGCTCGAACAACTCCTGGGTGACTCCGCCGAGAAACACAGCCAATGAATCGTCGTCCAGCACGGTTTCGTCATCCGCACCACGCAGGGTTTTTGACTGCCCCTTGCGCCGCACAAATTCAAGCGCCTCACCGTCACTGCGTACCAGCCGGGCACCGATGCGAAGATGGGGATAGGCATGCAGAAAGTTATCCCCGGTGCGTACGGGGATACCAAAAAGCATGTGACGCAGGGCGCGCAGGGTGGAACTTTTCCCGGCTTCGTTGGGTCCGAAAATCAGGTGAAAGTCTATCGCCTTCGCGGAAAGATCGATGGTTGCGCCGGTAAAGGGACCGTAGGCGTCCAAACGGATGGTGTCGATTCTCATGTGGCCCCGGATGCCTTTCTCAGCCGCTGCACCAGGAGGGCATGGGCCTGGGCCAGCAGACGGGCCATGGCCTCCGGGTCATCTGGCCGAAAAGAGGCCGCATTCTGACGGTAATCGGCAGGCAGTTTTTGAAACAGCGGTGCCAGTTCATCGCCCAGGGCCTGAAGATCGTCCGGACTGGAAGACAGCCGTTCGACCAATAGGTTCAACTCGTTGATCGGCCCGCTATCCGGAACCCTGCCCCTGACCGGCCGCGTATTGACCTGGATTTTCTCGATCCAGGCGCGATCGCCGAACGCCACTGCCGCCGTCGAGCGCAGCGCCTGTTTGATGTACTCCATATCCGCCAGGATGCGCGTGTGCAGTTCGGTTCGGCCCGCCAGCTCGATGCGGGCAATCACCGGCAGCGGATCGTTGCGCGCGACCGTCTTTTCAAATTCCTCCCGGAAGCGGTCAAGGACCTCATCGATCGTGTTGGCGCCCGTCAGGTCGACGACCGTACGCGTCCAGCGAATCACATCGATGGTCTGGTGATGGATCAACGGCGCCGCCCCCTCTTCCATGACCACCAGCATACACCCTTTTTCTCCGCCCTCGCGGGCATGCCGGCCCTGGACGCACCCGGGGAAGACCACCGGCGGATCATGGGTAACGATCTCCGCCTGATGCACATGCCCCAATGCCCAGTAATCGTAGCCCTTGTTAACAAGGTCTTCCAGTGCGCAGGGGGCGTAATTCTCATGTCCCGGCCTGCCGGTCAGGCTGGTGTGCAGCAAGCCGATGTTGACATGCCCGGCAACCGGCGCCGGATAACCGGCGGCCAGGTTTTCCATAACTGCGGCCCGGGCAAAACTCTGGCCGTGAACGGCGACCTTCAGCGCATCGATCATCCGGGTTTCGGGCCTGGCGCTCGAAAAAATGTGGACGTTGGGCGGCACCGGCAGGCTGCGGGTCATCTGACCGGCAGCGTCGTGGTTGCCCTGGACAATGAACACGAAAATGCCGGCCTCGTTCAGCCGCCGCATCCGGCTTGTGAAATAGAGCCCGGTGTTGTAGTCCCGCCAGTCCCCGTCAAAAAGGTCGCCGGCGATCAAAACAAAATCGACGGCTTCATCCAGGGCCAGGTTGATGAGATTTTCCAGAGCCCGCCGGGAGGCCTGGCGGATCTCTTCCACGGGCGCACCGTCATAGGCTTCCAGGCGGTGCAGGGGGCTGTCCAGATGGATGTCGGCGGTGTGGATGAATTTCATTTTGAAATTAAGAATGACCGGTCCACGCGAATCCACGTTGCCATCCGCTTTTTCCCGTTGCCGATTTCAAATTCAGCCAGCGAGAATTCGTTGGCCGCTTCAGCAGAAGCGTTGTCCAACAGAATGCCCATTTTGCTCAGCTTAAACGAAACCGGTCTGGCGGACAGCTGACGTTCCGGTTTCTGGAGTAAATTTTGTACGTACGTCACATAATCCTTTGGAGACTTAAGCGATTTGTCAATCGATTTGATTTTGCCTTCGACCTCCTGATGCAATGCATCAAACGTTTTTCTCGTATCGCTTCCATCGGCATACAAGGCCATTTTTGCCACTGCTTCATCACGTTGCACCTCAAGTTGCGCCCTGGATTGCTTAAGCGCGGATATTGTTTCAGCAGCCATGGCGAACAGATCGGAAAACAATTGATATCGGAATTGCTTTTGAGTTTCCGCCAAATTGTCGCTGGGCGCGGCAATTTGATGCTTTTCAAAAAAAATGGCCTTTCTTAAAACATCCCGCCGAAAAATTTCTCCCTCTTTTTCTGACACGAATACCGATTTTTCTTGTTTTTCTGTGGTGAACAATGCAAAGCCGACATTGGCCGCCGAATTTTTAAAAAATTGCGTTAATGCCTTGCTTCCGGAGAGTAATTCGCGCGTCCGTTTTCCGGATTCAAAAATCGAATGGATCACGGGATCACGATCCCAGCGATCCGGATCGAATACCACGGGACCGGGAATCAAATCGATCAGCTTGCCCAAATAACGATCGGTACGGTGAACCAACGGGACCAATTCACTGCGATAGCTTGCCAAATAGGGAATTTTGTTTCCAAATGTTTCGATCATGCGATCGATTACAGTTAAACTTTCATTCGCTATCCGCCCTCGTCGTTTTTTCAACGCACTTTTGTAGACAAAGTGTTTGCGTATGGGATTGGAAAAATTCATTGCGAACCCCCATCCTGTAAAGGTTTGCAAAACGCGGCATCGAGATCGACCGCTTGCGTCCGAAGATAGATTTCACCACCATTGAGCATGGCTTGCCAGGCATTACCATACAAGTTCAACAAAACCTGGTAAATTTCTTGTCTTCGAGCTCTTTTATCCGTTTCAGGAGTGCATCAACATCGGGTTTTTGCGTCATCGGTTTGGTCCTATTCATAAAGCGCTTAGATCAATCCCATACTACAGTTGACAACTTAATTTCAATGGCTTGAAACCTCATGGCGCTCCACGGTATCTTGGGCGATCCTGAATGCTATAGTGTTTAAGATAATGTTTTTGGCAAGGCCAGAGGGAGGAAGCTGTATAAGTCATACCGCGACGACCGATAACGCAGCCCAAAAACATTATCTTGAATACTATATAATGTTCGCTTTAAAAGAGGGGGATAGAAAAGCGATATGCGTTTGCTGTAAGGTTGCCGGAAAAGAATATACCAGGATGCGCAGGATTTTCATTCGTATTCAAGGCGGGCTTTTTTATGCATAGTGGGGCTATGTGTGGAAACGCCCAACGCAGAAGACGGATGAAAAGACAAGCAGGCGGGTATATTCTTTGACAGAAATCGCCTAAGAGCCTGTTTGAAATCATCGCCGTAGGTAAATACGGGAAAGGCGACTCAATGAATCTGCACGTTTTGTCTGATCTGCACGTCGAGTTCGGCGACTTTAGTGTTCCCGACGTTGGCGCTGACGTTGTTGTTTTGGCTGGCGACACTCACGTCGGGATCCGGGGGCTGCGGTGGGTGCTCGACCAGGGAATCAAGATCCCGGTGATCTATGTTCTCGGTAACCACGAGTTTTATCGCGACAAGTTTCCGGGACTGATCGACGAAATGAAGAAAGAGGTGGAAGGCACCAACGTGTGGGTCCTTGAGAACGACATGTTTGAAATTGGAGGTTTCCGTTTTTTTGGCTGTACGCTGTGGACCGACATGGCGTTGCTCGGAGACCCTGGCGTCGCGATGGCTGTTGCCGGCGACCGAATGAACGATTATCGGCTGATCCGCAACAGCAAGACGTATGGGAGGCTCCGGCCGATCGACACCGTTGCCTGGCACAAACGGTCAGTGGAGAAACTCCGTGAATTCCTGGAATCAGGTGACCCTGAGCGCTCAGTCGTCGTGACGCACGATTGCCCGTCCATCAAGTCTATTCCTGAACGGTTCCGCGGCCACGCCCTCTCCTCGGCGTTCGCATCCAACATGGAAGGCCTCATCCAGAAACACCAACCAAAACTCTGGATCCACGGCCACACCCACGACAGCTTCGACTACAAAATCGGAAAAACCAGGATCATCTGCAATCCAAGAGGATATGTGCCAAGCGCGGACAACCCGGAATTCAAGGAAGGGATGACGATTGAAGTATGATCCGGCTCAGGGGCTAAAAGATGGGGCTGTGGGGCCGTGCATGAAATTATGCGTTGCATGGTTTAAGGGAAAGAAATCTCCAGTTCGGCCATCAGCTTCTCACCACGGGTAACAGCGCGGCTGATGGTCGATTGCCCCACTCCCATTCGCTTTCCAACGGTGGTCCCGTCCATTCCCATTCTTCTGACGGCCAGGTAGGCCGCAACGCTCCGCGCCTTCACCCGATGGGGATGCTTGCCCGGTGGGTGCTCCTGGGCCGATTCAAGAACCTGCATGACAAAATCACTGTCACCCAATATCCGCTCATCGCCCTTGAGATGCGCCTTCATCCGACGCGCGTGTTTGAGCACGCCCCAGCCGCCGGCGCTGCGCAAAAGGCCGCCGCCAGTCAGCTCCGGTCGCCTCCCCTTTTGCTGACCTCAAGCCGCCTTAATATACGCCACTGTCTGGAAAGCTGGTCTCCTCTCATCTATACAACCTATTTTTCTCTCTTTGCGATTTTCTCGATACGATTGACAATTGTTGACACTCGAGCTTGGCTTGCTGAATCAGGTGGCATTAGGCCCGGTAATGCGTCTATAAAATCGGTATGTTCCATCCATTTTGTTAGATTTTTTGCAATATGATGCATTAAATCAGGTTCAGCACTATTTACTTCCATAGCAAGTTCCAACCTGCCATCTATGACAGCGACCACGTCTTCAACGTCTTTGCTTAAAAGGAAATCACCGGCGCCGCGGTTAGCGAACGCTTCGATTTTTGTCGCTATAAAGTAGGGTGCCGGCAACACTTTGATAATCATTCCCGAGGGTAAAGCAGTCCGCTGGGCGGTTTTAAACGCCCTCTCAAACCATTGATTACCAAACCCGAGAAGATCGGGATCGGTTGGCATGACATCGAGGACAAGGCTTCTGGAAAGCCAGCGGCATATTGGCGCACCTGGACTTGAATCTTCAACAAAGCCCCGCTTCCGAAGCTTACTGCTGAAGCGATGATAACTGGACAGTGAGGCGACCTCCACAATCACGTCGACATCTCTGGTGACTCTCAGGGGAGGCGCAGCCGGATCGGTGATCAACAAACCTGTCGCACAACCGCCGAGAAAAACCACAACATCAACCAGCGGTCCTAGTTTTTCGGCCGCCATCTCAAGCATCAGCAGATTGGGGTTGTTAGGATCCGGCATTCGAATTCATCCACTTTTTTATTTCATCACATGCTATCTGGCGCTCCCGCGCCCGCCCACCGCGGATAGCATCGATCAGGCTCAGCAATTCATACAGCTTGTAGTCTTCACGTGCCGCCTTTGGAACGGATTTGTATAACGGTGAGAACGATTGGCCCCGAACCTCGCCATCCGGGTCCGGCCACACCGGGGGCAAATCATCGCCGACCTCGAAAAAGGTTGATAACACCGGTCCTGCATAGCCTGTGGGCATACCTCGGGTGATTTCTCCCAGGTCAGGAACAAATACATAAGGCAGTCCATAAAATAGGAACGATTCCATGCTTCGTGCATTCGGTGTGATGCAATCTCGCTGGGCAGATGCCAAGTGCGCCTTAATTAGCCGCTTAACACCTGCATGAACTTCGGACGGACTCATCCACAACGTAGTTGCCATACGTCCATAGGACCACTCATTCCCACCTATTACGACCAGTTTTGCCAAAATCAATACATCCTGGGGTTTTAGTATCACCACGCCTCCATTCTTCATTCGCTATTCGCGAATAAAGAATGGACTAAGATCAAAGTCATGTCAAGAGGATATGTGCCAAGCGCGGACAACCCGGAATTCAAGGAAGGGATGACGATTGAAGTATGATCCTGCTCAGGGGCTGTGGGAACGGGAGAAAATTATGCATTGCATGGTTTAAGGGAAAGAAATCTCCAATTCGGCCATCAGCTTCTCTCCACGGGTAACAGCGCGGCTGATGGTCGATTGCCCGACTCCCATTCGCTTTCCAACGGTGGTCCCATCCATTCCCATTCTTCTTCCAGCAGATAGGGATCTTCCTGGCACAATATGGATTTATACCGGTTTTGAAACAATCGACCATGCCGACGGTGGCGGTGGTTGAAACTCACCGCGTATCCGGTCAGCAACCGGCGCATGACCGTGGCAATCGAGAGATTCCCGGTTCGCAAAAGCAGATATGGATTGGGGATCAGCGCCCATGCATAACAAAGCGTCTCGCTGCCCGTCATGATACGGGACACTCGATCGACAAAATGAAGGTGCTGTGTTTCTCGTACATCCTGAGCTTTTCACGCCGGCAGTATATCGATTTTACCACCGACCGACCAACGTACCCTATTTCAAACCAATAAACCAATGGAATGTCCCCGACTACCCGAGGGGCCTGCGGATTGTCGAAGAGCAAGGGTTTAAACTTTCAGATGAGGTTATCTGTTAATCCGATAAACCAAGGATGTCCCTGAAATCCCCCAAATGAATAACGCCTGGCAAACTACCACGAATAAAGGTATACGGGTCCAGCAGTTTTAGCGCATTGGGAATTTTAACCCCGTGAACACGTACGAAGTTGTCTTGGTTGTCGTTAAAATAACAGAAGGGAAAAATAGCCCATGTCGACAGAAAATCAAATTTTTATGGAAAAATATCATGCATTGCCTTTTCTCGAAAAAAAGATTCTACAGATTCTTTCCATCGCCTATGGCAGGTTGAATCAGACCCAGTTACGTGCCTGTTTTGTCGCCCTAGACATCAAGACAAAAGACGGTAAACGCTTTGATTCTGGGACGAGAAACGCCATGTCAAAGCTGCTTCGCGGTTCGCTGGATGTCCTTCTGGAAACAGATATATTACATGGAAAAAGCCGCAGTGTCCTTGTGATCAACCGAGATTACATTGAAGTCTTGACAAGGCACCTCGTTGCAGAAAAGACATTCACAGCCCTGGCCGAGACCCTTCAACACACACTGAATCTGACTGAAGAGGGATTGGCACAGGTACCATCTCTGTCAATGGATCAAGTGACGGCTGGAATGCGGATTCTCTTTTATCGGGAAAAGGTGGACCAAGCCACTGCGCTTTATGAAAAATTCAAAAACCGGGTTGTTTTAGACAAAGAGCCACTTCCCATCGTGTGGGAACGGATCTGCTGTCGCCCCTTTGACCCGGACTGGTTTCGATTGTTGCCGCCGGATATCCATACAAGCTTTCTGGAAGAGCCTTATCTTAATAAAATAGCACGTTGGAAGCGGAACGATTCCTATACCGATTACCTGGAATCCCTTGTCATGGAGGGGTCTGAAAAATGTGAATCAAACCTTGAGGCGGCGGTATTGGAAAAATGGATGCTCACCGGTCAACAAAAGCGTCTGGATGCCTGGCTTAAAAAATATGGTGAGAAAAGCGAGCACCTTGAGAACAGTATGTGTCTACAGGGATGGATGGCATTTTGTAATGGGGCGAATGCAAAATCCATCACATTGTATGAAAAAGCACTGGATCTTCTGAAAAAAAGAACAAAAGGGAAAAAGAAAGTCTTTTTCAGCCAGTTTGTCGTGTGCCACGTTTTTTGAGACTGTCATCCCACGTTTCATGAGACCATCCAGGTAGCATTCGATATCGTCACGTTAGCATATATCATATCGACCATAATAAAGACGGATTCAAATGACCAGATGATACAGCCTACCGCGTGGATGGCGTTTCGCCAACTATGCAAAAAGCAACTACCGTAAAAAACCGACTTACAACAAGAAGTCAGTATATTTTTCCTCTACATATTAGCAAGGCAGAAGCGCAACTCACCCCATGAGCCTCTGTTAACAACGACGATCTTGGTATTGATGGATCGAATTTCAAGTTTTTTTTCAACGAGTTTACCGGTGTAGATCAGGAAGTTTTTAGCGGAAGTGTAGGCGATCAGGAGTCTGTAAGGGGTGTTGTCGAACAACAGATCCAAGCGCACCTGGCCGGTACATGGTTCTCTATCGATACATTTCTGGCAGAGTTTTTCCTGATCATTGATGGGTTTGACGGCATCCAGAGATCGGCAGACAGGGCGTCGGTTCCGGTAGAGCGTTCTGGCGGCGCCGTAATCAAGGATCCGGCAGTCAAGCGCTGGGATCAGTTTTCTTTTGTCACCCAGATCGATGCCCAGAGGTTTGACGGTGATGTAGCGTGCCATCATGCGCTGTACGATGTCACGCAGGATTTCGGCTTGCTGCGGGTTCATGGCATATCTCCTTTCATGTCAGTTCCCAGCGTTGGAGGATGTCGTCGAGGGTAAAGGGATCGATGGGGCCGTCCGGTTTGCTTTCGGCCAAGATTTTTTTGAGCATAGGGACAACCAGGCCCGGGATGCCTCTGGCGCGTTCAAACAGGATATGCATCCCCTGCTGACAGATGCGCTGCAAATTTTCGGGGCCGAAGTGATATTCGATAAAAGGAGGCAGTTCATCGAATGTCAAACCGGTCAACTCTTCCCTAACCACGATACGTCGCCACAAAGGGGCAATGGCCTGAACTTTGTCCCGCAGCAAAGGCATACCGATCAGCAGGATGCGTACCGGGCAGCTGTCGTCAAGATTGCTTTCGGCCAGCGCCTTTGCCTCCAGCAGGGTTTCATCGGCCAATTCGTGTGCTTCGTCGAACCATATCAGTAACTGGTGGGGTTGTTCGCCAAGCGCGGATATCAGGCCCTGGAGCGTTTCGCTGTGAGAACGTCGGGTGGGCAGCCTCATCCAGGTGGCCAGCACGCGGACCAGGGCGGTTGCACTCAGATGACGAGCGTGAGAAAAATACAGCACGCGATGCCTGCAGCGGTCCAGGACGGTGTTCAGCTGCCGGCACAGCCAGGTTTTGCCGACACCGGTCTCACCGGTTAACATGAGATAACGGTCGTTTTCGTTTCGAAAGGCGTTTTCAAGGTTTTCAAGCGCCCGTGCAAAGTCGTCAAAGACAAAGTAGGACGATGGGTTCATAGAGAGTCCTCCTGGGGATCGGGTTTATTTGCCTGTGCCTTTACAAGCCTTTCCAGGTATTGCAGATAGGTTTTCAGGGCACGGTTGGGTCCAAGGGCGTCGGCGGTTTTGTCGATCGCTTGGTGAAACGGCTGTGCGGGCAAGGGGCCGTTTTGTCGATAAAAGGCTTCGATGGCCGCGGCTTCGCGTTGGTCGATGGGGACGGGGCGCTGCAGCAGCCGGCTTAACTCACGAAACACTTCCGGCAAACCGAAGCCGGGCTGGGCATTGGGTCGGCAGTGACCCTGCCAGACATCCAAAAGTTTTCGAGCTGTGCGGACGGCGGTGGACCCCAAAGGTTACAATGCCAAGCCTATATATGGTGCAAAGGGCTCTAAACAAAAATAACTCGTTGAAAATATGTCAGAATTAACTGGACAGATATAAAGATATATGCGATGTTTTGGTAGATTACTATCTCAAATTTCGAGACGGAGGCTACCAATGAGCAAATACAAAATCGAAGTTATGGTTAACTTGGTTGAATGTGATGAGGAAGCGGACGATAAGCCCATTGAACTGGAAGATGGATGTTATCAATACACCATAAACGCTGATGCCGGTGAAAATATAGACGACTGCGAAATAGCAGTTTTAAATACGGCATACCCTGCAATAAGAGACGCCATAGCACGACACATGGAAAAGGTGTCTAAAAAAAAGTCCTGATTTTCAGTGGGGCTAATCAAATTGGGGTAAATGAACGCCCATATCTGGTGGATGGCGCCGTGGGGCGTTTTGCGTTTGAAACCCACTTCGCATTTGATAAAAATGGCGTTCGGTTTGACAGTAGTCAGTCTATATTTGCCCCATTAGGACCGAATCAGTTTTATTTGACCACGGGCTTTAAGGAACGGGCCATGATAATGGGTAATACGGAAGGATCCTTTCGGAAAACATCAAAATGGCTCAACTTCATACGGCACCAAATAGAAGGCGGTACGCCACATCGCACGTTGCATGATCAGACCCAGAAAGAAGGTAGGGAATTGATCGACCATTTAAAGCAAAAGGCCGATGATTTGAATCATGGCAACTTCAGCGCTGACGGATGTTGTTTCAACCCAGATATTCCCAGGGGTGGAGAACCGATATCAATTCCCATGGCTGAAGTTCAAAAGGCCCTTTCTAAAGGATCTTTCGACTATAATCCGATTGAATTGTTGAATAATCCCGTCATTTACGAAGAACCCAGTCAAACGGTCAACATAAGCATAGACGACGTAACCCCCAAAAGGCAAAAGGATACACGAGAAAGCCCACAAGTCACGGAGCATAAGCGAAAATATGTACATGATACCGTATGCCACATTGAACATGGAGGCCTAAAATACGTATTGGCCGCTGATGGCACCAAATCATGCTTGTGGTTGCTAATCGCATTTCTTTTGTCGAATTCTCTATTCGGCAAACGTCTTCAGATTTTTACCGACGGCCATAAGGCGCTAAATGATGCCATCGTCAAGCAATTTGGGTGGCACAAGAATATGCAAATTGTTCTTGATTGGTTTCATCTATGCAAGAAGTTCAAAGAAGAATTGAGCATGGGGATGAAAGGCAGAAAGCTCAGAAATGAAACGCTTCGCGCGGTTATGCCGTTATTATGGCACGGTCTTACAAACAAAGCCATCTCATATCTTGAAAACATCCCGGCATCCGAAATTAAGGATGATAATCATATTCAAAAGCTCATTGACTATTTGGGCCGGAATATATCCTCCATTCCCAACTATGATATGCGCAAACGGCTAAATCTTCGGAACTCGAGTAATGTGGGTGAAAAGATGAACGACCTCGTTGTTTCAAATCGCCAAAAGAAGAATGGAATGAGTTGGGCGAAGAAAGGATCCCTCAATCTGGCTATCATCACAACTTTGAAAATTAACGATGAATATCACAATTGGTTCAGAAATAAGGAAGTAAAATTTAGCTTAGCGGCTTGACCATTTAAGATATCGTCCGCACAGCTCGAAAGTTTTTGCAGCTGTCCGGTGCCCCGTTTTTCCTCTGTCTTTTGAAAATCGAAGGGGTGCTTTTTGGTGAAGGGTTCAAGCGGGATCTGGTGCGCATCATCGATGATCAGCAAGGCTTGGTCTGTGTTGACCGGATCGTAGCGAAAATCACATTCTTTTCCTGCAAAGCGGGTCGGCACACGGAAAAGGCCGTTGGGTAGATTCACCTGGCCGGTTTTCGGGTGGCTTTTGGCCTGGACGGCGATTTTAAATGCCTGGGCAAGTTGTTCGGCACCGACGCGCCGTGTTGAGAGGCGTCGGGCCAGGGCTTGTTCCGGGGTCATCTTGATTTCACGATGGTGGTGCCGGTTGTAGACCAAAGCGATCGTCGCCTGAAGCAGAGCCTCCAGATGATGGATATCGACCACTTCCTGGTTTGGCAGCTCTTTGACGAACCATCTTTTCAGGGATCTGTGATAAGCTTCGATTTTCCCTTGTGCCTCTGGGTTGCGGGATTTTACCCAGTTTCGATGAACCCCCAAAAAGGCAAGGCCGGTGCGGAAGACTTCGGAGTCATAAGCCGAGGCGCGGTCAAACTGCATGCGAAGGGCAATCCCCCACTTGGATGCGGCCAGGCGAAAGACCCTGACGGCGGCTTGGATATTTTCAGCCTGTGCGATGATGGCGGCCAGAATGTATCGGCTAAAATCATCGAGGATCGACAGCACATGGACCCGGATCGTTTGGCCGTCGGTCAACATTACCGAAAACGGGCCTTTGGCGTCCATCTGCCAGATCTCGTGTGGCTGATCTGTCTCGTACAGGTCCCGCAGCTTTTTGCCTGCTGCCTTTCGGCGTTGCAAAATGCCCAAAAATGCCGGGTGTGCGCGAAGATCACGGCTCAGGGTCGAGCGACTCATGGACAGCTCACCGAACTCCAATTCGAGGTAAATCATCAGCTGGGTCAAAGAGCGCCCGGGCTCTTCGTACAAAAGCCCCAGGGCGTAGTTCACCTGTTCACTGCGGTCGGTGCGGGCCAGCCCCTTGTCTTTTCTGACCTTGGGCATCAGCCCCAAAAAGCCTTTTTCGCGGTAATCTTTCATCCACCGGAACAGTGTGCTTCTGCCGATGGGCCTTTTTGGGGACGAACACGGCCATTGAACAGACTTCCGCGTACGATCGCTAAGAATGCGCCGTTTTTCCGCTTCGGTCAGTTTGTCGTCCACAAGTGGACTGATCATTTCGAACCGCCAGGCGGCGATCTCCCATGAATCGGACATGACAAGGGCTCCTCTGGAAGAATTTGGCCCCATGCTAGCATATTTTTAAAATCGATGTGTTCAGCCGCCGTGCAGCGAATGCCGGTTTTAAAGCCAAGGCCGAACGAATTGCCCCAACTGACGATGAGACAGTCGAGTTCAACGAAGTTTGGCGGATTTTCGGACGCGATCAGCGAACCGACAAATTCAAATTTTTTGCAGGCTTCAAGACGTTCCCGGCGCCCCTGGCTGCGGTAACGATGCGGGTTGATCCAAACCGGTTGACCATGCAATGAACACATTTGTGGGTAACGGATTTCCAACTCCGCCTGGATCCGAGTGGCCGGTATGGAAAAGGTCGTTTCCCCCATCGGCCTGCCCAGCCACCAAGCACCCAAACCTTCTGTCCATGCGTGAAGTGTCGTGTGCCCAGGGGTTTGATCACCGTAAAAATGATTCCAAACCACTTGGCGCAATGCCATGTCTCCTCGATTGTATAGGCTTACCGAACGCTCGATAACCGGTAGTGAGTAAAGTTTGTAGGGAAGAATATCCGCCGGGAGCAACCGGAACCGGCTTTTACATATGGGGCATCTAACCAGAACAATCTGGGCCATATCCTTGACCACCGTATCGATACCCTCTTGATCCTTTTCAAGTTTGTAGGAGGTCCGACAAACGGTGGATCTGGTCAATTCAAGTGATGGCGGTGGTTGCTGGCAGGCGCAATCGACAGAACATTTTGGACAGATCGTCTCGGCCAGATAATCGTCAAGAAGTCCTTGCGAATAAAGGCAAATGTAAGTAGCATTGGTAATTGCTATGGTGATCGGGATGGGTGCCTCCATCTTGGTTGCCGAAGGGGGCAGGCCAATGCCCCCTTCATCCTTATCGACGAATTCTGTAGCCCGCCTCCTAATCGGTTTGTAACTCCCTGTATAATACCCTTTTTCTACGGGTGAACAAATGAACTGGTGCTTCAGTGAAAAATGCTGAGCACCGGATTTTGTTTTTGATAACTCTCTGAATGAAAATTGAAGGGGGCGGACATGCGATTGCCAAGGTATGTGATGGGAGGTTCGGAGTGAGTGAGGTGAGGAGGACTGAGCCGTGATTATTTGTTCTATATTTTTTTCTACAATTGAAAATGAGTCAGTGGGTTAGTGGGCTTTGAGTCTCTGAGTCCGTGGGCCTCTGAGTCAGTGAGCTCTGAGTCTCTGAGTCCGTGAGATGCGAGTCTCTGAGTTCGTGAGCTACGACAGCCAGTTCATGGGTTTTTTTTCAATACTGTTCGGCACAGTCATTGATAAGAGTATTGAGCAATAACTTTGGCGATATTCACATCAAATATTTCTAACAAATTATTTTTTACTGCTAATAACCAGTGAAGACCAATTTTATAAAACTGTTTTAATTTTTCTCCAAGAAGAGTTACTAACCCGCAAACATATGGTCTTTTTGCATTTGAATTGGAGCATGAAGATGAAGTTAGCAAGGTTTCGTTCTTATTATTTTCTTCAGATTCATGCTCATCTTTTTCATTTTCTCTGCTTATTATTTCCGTATCTTGTTTGAATGATAATAACAATAGATAAGCAATCATATACAAGTAGAATTGTATCTGTACGCCATGAGGAGATTGGCTCATTAAGTGAATTCCCTTGAAGGTTCTTTTTATGAAGCGAAAAAAAAGTTCCACTTGCCACCTGTAAGCGTAAAGCATTATAATTTCGTAAGTTGTCAAATCATTTCTGTTTGTGATCAAAATGTAGTTTTCGCCCATAGCCGTAAAGCTAACAATACGATAACTTGCTTTGTTTTCATCGCTATTGAATATTATATTTGAATCTGTGATGTCACTGAAAAATTTCAAGAATGTATCCGGTACGGTGGCAGTGAGACACTCTTTTACAGTGTACGTCATATTCGACTTTCCGCGAATAATAAAAAATGCATTGCTGTCGGATATCTGCTTGAACAGATTGAAAGCGATATAGCCTCGATCACAGACATATGTAATGCCTTCGCGAAGAATTTGCTTAACAAATTCTTTTTCGGAAAAGTTACCTTCCGTACTGATAAATTCGGTTGGAATCATTCGGTTGAGTTCAAAAGATAAATGCATTTTGATCGCATTAGCGGTTTTCTTGTAACAAGCCCATGCCATATTGGAAATGGCCGGAAAAAGCGAACCATCTACAATTAGCATTTTTCCAAGATGACTGATTTCCGGAATTTTATGCAAATCCAATTCTTTTACCAACTGATGGAATATATCTTTAAATATTTCTGGGGGATAACGATTAAACGCTTCATTATACATAGACTTCGATGCGACGACCAATCCTAATGCCTTAGCAGTTGGTGATGTTTTGATCTCAGTGACGATTTGTCCAACGCTTTTAATTCTGGTTATTATTCCAAAAAGCAAATTTGTGGTGAACGATGATAATGAAAGCTTGTAAGTGTCCAAATCATTATGGAGACTATTTTGAGTAACCTCAATCAATGGTAGCACCGGTGATAGAATTGTTTGAAAAACATTTTTGTCGATGTGTTCGCTCATGGAGACCTCCTGGTTAATTAATTGTACCCACCATGATTAAAACACAAAGCGATCTTTTTGTCCAGCGCTATTTTTTATTTTAATAACAAGATGTTACGGCAATATGTATGCCGAACGGTATTGGTTTTTTTTATATCCTGGCCCTGATTAAAGAGGGCAGTGATGAGACCTTTTCCCGGGCAAGAGCTTGTCTGGCAATGAGAATGGATCGAGAATACGGCTTTGAAAAAATAGGTGACTTATTGGGGGGGCTTTTGGATTATCTGCAAGGTAACTCCAGGGGGGCGGATAGTATTCTTCGTCACAGCGTTTGGATTAGTTCATGGCATCATTCCTCAGATTTGATCCCCGATTTTTTCACCTTGTTTGCTTACTACTGGGTGGACAGGGAAGAAGCAAAAAGAAAGCTTGAAGACATAAAACAACTTCATAAACTTGCAAAAGATAATCAATACGTCTGGTTTGCCGGAGAACTGGAGACCCTGATCCAACGTTTGTCAAAGTCCGGATCCAAAACCGGCAAAAGCAAGCATCCGTCCTGTCTGGTCGAGCTCACCAGTGAGAGCAATGTCTGGGAGCACACCCTGAATGCGCTGCTCGCCTTGAACAAAAAAACATCCCCTGGAAAACGACGTGCGAAAAAGCAGGAAAACGATTACGATCAACGCATGGCCTGGTTCCTTGATTACGTGGATAACGGAGAGTGCGGCATCAGCCCCAGGGAGCAAAAGCGAAATGCCAAAGGCGTTTGGACAAAAGGGCGTCCGATTGCCTTGAAACGGTTGTGCGATGAGATAAGAAAATTTCCCTACCTGACGGAGCAGGACAAAAAAATTTGTGGGCATATCCATGCCAATAGTTACAAAGATGGGTGGTACACCAAGGTGGAATATGTTTTCGATGATGCCTATCTGCCCGATGTCGTTGGCCATCCCTTACTCTTTTCAAGCGATGGAACCACCCGGTTGGAGTTGGTTCATGGAAAGCCTGAACTCACGATTTCAACCCAGGGCAAAGGGCAATTTGCCCTTGTTTTGTCTCCCAGGCCCCGACGTCATTTTAAGGCAGACCATGTGGTGGTACACAAGACTTCGACGCGAATCAAGTTGGTGTCTCTGGACGCAAAATATCAGGCCATTGCCGATATCCTGGGACAGGAGGCCACATTTCCGGCATCCGCGAAGGATAAAATTGTGCAGGTGATGGATGCGCTGGCAGGGGATATCACCATTCATTCGGATATCGAAGGGGGAAGTGGGAGTGAACGTGTTTCAGAGGTAGAAGCCGATTCAACCCTCCATATTCAGCTCTCTCCCCTGGGAGAGGGGCTGAAACTCTCCATGGTCGTTCGTCCCCTGGGTGAAGAGGGGCCCTCTTATCCCCCCGGCAGCAAGGGAAAAAATGTCCTCGCCCGCGTGAATGGCGTCCAGATGAAAACGACAAGAGATCTTGAAGCCGAAAACGCGTTGGCAGCCCGGTTGCTGAGCGGCACTCCAACCCTTGCTGCTGCTGAAGAGAATCAAGGAGAATGGCACTTTCCAGACGTGGCGGATTCCCTGGAGTTGATACAGGAATTAGGGGTTCAAGTAGAAAAAGAGGGGGTTATGCTTGAATGGCCCGAGGGCAAACCCTTTGAGTTGGTAGGAAACATTTCCTTCGACAACTGCCGACTCAACATCAAAGGGGGAGAAGATTGGTTTGCCATGACCGGACAGGTGGTGGTGGATGAGCGCCTCACCCTGGAGATGGGTATGCTTTTGGAATATCTTGAAAAAAGCAACTCCCGATTCCTGGAGATCAAGCCGGGTCAATTCGTTGAATTAACCGAAGTCTTTCGTAACCGACTCCAGGCCCTCGACAGATACTCCTTCAGAGATGGAAACGGAGTAAAGTTTCACCCCCTGGCTGCTTTGGCCCTGGAGGGATTTTTCCAGGAAGTCGGCTCGGTAAGCTCCAACAAGGAATGGAAAGCTCACATAGCCAAACTTCAAACTCAGACCGATCCACTGCTGGCGGCCCCATCCACCCTGAATGCCGAGCTGCGCGATTACCAGTTGGAGGGGATCAATTGGATGAACTGTCTGTCGGACTGGGGCGTGGGGGCTTGCCTGGCCGATGACATGGGAATTGGTAAAACCATGCAGACCCTGGCCATGCTCATCAAGTATGCCCCGAAAGGCCCGTCACTGGTGATCGCCCCCACTTCGGTTTGTGCAAACTGGGTTGCCGAAGCCAATCGCTTTGCTCCGAGTCTGAACCTTATTTTATTTGGCGGAAGCAAACGGAAAAAAATTCTGGAAGATGCCGGAAATTTTGATGTGCTGATCTGCAGTTACGGCCTGATGCAGCAAAAAAAGGTGGCTGCCATGATGTCGGCGATCTCTTGGCAGATGGTGGTGTTGGATGAAGCCCAGGCAATAAAAAATTTCGCCACCCAGAGATCCCGATCCGTCATGAAGCTAACGGCTGCATTCAAGGTGGTTCTCACCGGAACACCCATTGAAAATCACTTGGGTGAGCTGTGGAATCTGTTTCAGTTTATCAATCCCGGACTCTTAGGATCCCTGGGGCAGTTCTACGAGACCTTTGCCGTCCCCATTGAAAAAAAGGGGGATGCCCGGGCAAGAAAGGATCTCAAGCGACTGATCCAGCCGTTCATCCTGCGTCGGACCAAAGCCCAGGTCTTGGAAGAGCTGCCCTCCCGCACAGAGATTGTGCTGGATATCGATTTGAGCAAAGAGGAAACGGCGTTTTACGAGGCCTTGCGTCAACAAGCGCTGGAGCGCCTCTCCAATGATGATGAGAGCCATGGCGGCCAAAGGCACCTCAAGATACTGGCGGAGATCACAAAATTGCGTCAGGCGTGTTGTCATAGTGAACTCGTCAACAAAGAGATCTCCATTGCCAGCAGTAAACTAGCGGTCTTTTCTGAAATTCTGGGAGAACTCATCACCAGTGGACACAAAGCGCTTGTCTTCAGCCAGTTTGTGGGGCATTTAGCCCTTGTCCGAAACCATCTGGATGAATCCAACATAAAATACCAGTACCTGGACGGCAGTACGCCGGCTACCCAGCGACAAAAGGCCATCCACGGCTTTCAATCCGGGGAGGGGGACGTGTTCCTGATCAGTCTTAAAGCCGGGGGCGTGGGGCTGACCCTCACTGCAGCGGATTATGTGATTCACATGGACCCATGGTGGAACCCGGCGGTGGAGGATCAGGCATCGGATCGTGCCCATCGGATTGGTCAGCAACGTCCGGTGACCATTTATCGCCTGATTACCAAAGGGACGGTGGAAGAGAAAATTGTACAAATGCATCGCCGGAAACGCAAACTTGCGGATAGTCTACTCACGGGGAGCGATTTAAGTGGGAAAATTTCTGCCGAAGAACTCCTGGCTTTAATCCAGGAGTAAAGGAGTACTGAAAATGGGTTAACGCCGCTTTGGAAAAGATTGACACCAAAAGGGAAAGCCGTTGGATGGAAAGCGTTGCCGTGGGCAGTAGCTCCTTTATCGATCGCATAAGATCCGCCATGGGCGCTATGGCGAAAGGTCGCCGGCCTTACTCAGATGGTGGCGCAGTTGAACTCCGGGAAACGCAGGCTCCCTATATCGCGATTTTTGGTGGTAAAAATCGCGATATAGGCCCCAAATAGGCATGCTTTTTCAACTTTTTTTTCATTATTACAGCTGGTTGGCGTGGCCCGTCCCTCAATCCCCTCCCTCAATCCCCTCCAGCATGCTCCTGGAAATACCGGCGCGATCGGCCAATTCCTGGGCAGTAAGCTTTCGCTCCTTGCGTGCTTCTCGGATTAAGGCACCAAGCAGTGTAACCGCGTCGCGGCTATAGCGTGAATAAGTGCGTGGGATGGATTTTGGCATCGTTTGACCCTTGGTTCGTATATAGGCCATGAAGCACTTTTATGACCTTTATATGAACCACGGATAATGAACATCCGTCGATTTGTCAAGAATGTTTTGCAGCGTATATAAACCATAAAAGACCTTATTTGCTTATGGACGGGTGCCCCTATCATACAAACCAATAATCGAATTGGCGTCCCCAAATATCCCCCGACTCCGCTTATCGGACATAAAGAAAGCTTGACAGAAAACGTCCAAAAGACACAAAATAGTCAAATCGATCATTTTGAATATTTGTCGAAAGGAACATGATCATGGACGTCACCGCAACGGAGTTTAAAAGAAAATTGGGCCAATATCTGGATGAAGCCGAGCGCAACCCGGTGATCATCAAGAAATCAGGCCGGGAAAAGTCCGTCCTGCTGTCGATCGACGAGTACAACCGATTGATGGCGCTGGAAGATGCGTATTGGGCGCAACAGGCTAAGCAGGCTGAAGCCGGCGGCTACCTGGGCGAGGCGGAAACCGATAACCTGTTGAAACGGACCGCCTGATGTATAAACTCGATTTTACCAAAACGGCGGGTAAATTTTTGCAGAAGCTGCCGGCCAAGCAATTCCGGCAAATCGTCACGACCATTTTCCGTTTGCGGAAGCTGCCCGAACCCCATGACGCCAACCAACTGGTCGGCTATCCGGAATACCTGCGGGTAGACATCGGTGAATACCGGATTATCTACCGCGTTAATGGCGATACGGTGAAAATTTGCGTGATTGGAAAGCGCAATGACAGCGAGGTTTACAAACGCTTTAAAAGAGGGGGTTAGAAAAGCGATATGCGTTTGCTATAAGATCCACTGGTTTGGCCAGTTTGAGATCATCGCCGTAGGTAAATGGGGGAAAGGCGACTAAATGAATCTGCACGTTTTGTCTGATCTGCACGTCGAATTCGGCGACTTCAGTGTTCCCGACGTTGACGCTGATGTCGTTGTTTTGGCTGGCGACACTCACGTCGGGATCCGGGGGCTGCGGTGGGTGCTCGACCAGGGAATCAAAATCCCGGTGATCTATGTTCTCGGTAACCACGAGTTTTATCGCGACAAGTTTCCGGGACTGATCGACGAAATGAAGAAAGAGGTGGAAGGCACCAACGTGTGGGTCCTCGAGAACGACATGTTTGAGATTGGAGGTTTCCGTTTTTTTGGCTGTACGCTGTGGACCGACATGGCGTTGCTCGGAGACCCTGGCGTCGCGATGGCTGTTGCCGGCGACCGAATGAACGATTATCGGCTGATCCGCAACAGCAAGACGTATGGGAGGCTCCGGCCGATCGACACCGTTGCCTAGCACAAACGGTCAGTGGAGAAACTCCGTGAATTCCTGGAATCAGGTGACTCGGAGCGCTCAGTCGTCGTGACGCACGCTTGCCCGTCCATCAAGTCTATTCCTGAACGGTTCCGCGGCCACGCCCTCTCCTCGGCGTTCGCATCCAACATGGAAGGCCTCATCCAGAAACACCAACCAAAACTCTGGATCCACGGCCACACCCACGACAGCTTCGACTACAAAATCGGAAAAACCAGGATCATCTGCAATCCAAGAGGATATGTGCCAAGCGCGGATAACCCGGAATTCAAAGAAGGGATGACGATTGAAGTATGATCCGGCTCAGGAGCTGTGGGGACGGGCAGAAATGGGGATCAGCGCCCATGCGTAACAAAGCGTTTCGCTGCCCGTCATGATGCGGGACAATCGATCAACAAAATCATTGCGGTCGGAATCATTCAGAAAGATTTTCCACCGCTCGACCCCGCGGCAAATAATGTGGTGCAGCGCTCCTGGCGCATCGATTCGGGCTTGTCTTTGCATACTGGTTTCTTTATCCATAGCGGATTTGACCATCATTTTAGACAGCTCTGACGCATGAATAAAAAGAATCAGGGGTTGGTCACGATTAGGGCCCCACTTTTCATCACCCGGCTAACGTCTTCACACTTTTATGACCAAGATTTGCTCCTCAGACAATTGTCATGACATAATCTCAATTATGTCTGACCGTGGACTCCCATCTCTTCCAGGCTTGAGAGGCTGTTTCGCTTTGTTTTGGTACGGCTACTGCTACACCAACCGAAGCTGAAAAGGGGCGGCCAGACGAATTTCCAGCCATTCATAATCCAACCAGGGGTTGGCTATGGTCTCGCGAATAAAGCGAATAAGGCCTCGCACGCCGGTATCTTTGACGACCTTGGCCAGCCGTTCCGAATAGCGAGCCAAAACGTTGAACATATGGCCCAGACGCATTAAATAGTGATATCCCTTCATGACATTCCAGTTATACGAAAAGCAGTGCTCATAGCGATATCCATGATGTTTTTCAACCAGGATACCGGTTTCGATGCCCCAGCGCGCGCGTGCGCCCAGATTGCACCGTTCGTGAAGATTAAACCGGTTCAACGGTTTGCTGGACAGCCACACGTGTCGGCTGCTTTTGTCCTCCAATTGCCCGGTTTGCGGGTTAACCTGTTGCCAGCGCTCTTGGCATTCGACGACGTGCAGGATTTGGCTTTTTTTATCGTTCGGACCAAACCGATAGTCGATACTGTTTACCCATTTGAACACCTGTTTTCTGTTGCCCCATCCCTGGCGGAAACGATTTTTTATCTCAAGTGCCGCAAGCGCTTCAAATTCACTCATCACGCTGGGAAGGGATTTGTCTTTCAGGACGATCATGAACTGCCATTTATTTTTGCGGCAAACCTCTACCACGGGACCCTTGGCGTAAAGCCCATCGATTAACACCATGATTTTCAGCGCCGGAAAGGCCGACTTCAGGCGTTGGGCCAATCGGTAAAAGGCTTTAAGCTCGCAGTCCTGTTTATCATTGGCGGTGTCGCCTTCGGTGTAGCTTAACATTTCACTCATCAACGGAATAGTCATGCCATCGCGAAACGCCAGATTGGCCTCTAAAATATAGACATGGTATTGAAGGTGCTCCCCATCCGCTTGCGTAACGGTGCGCTGCAAACACTCCTCGGCCCAAATCCAGTCACGCTTAAATTTGCCGGTGCCATCGATCGCGATCGGATAGCACTCGTCAATCAAATAGCGCCGAAATTTCTTTTTCCGGATCAATTGCCGGATCAACTCAAGATGCAACTGTTCGATTTGATTGACGTCGATCACCGCCAGTAACCGTTTGAGCGTGTCATGATGGGGCAAACTTTCAAGCTCTGGGAAGAAAAACTGCAGATTCTGCCAAAACAGCGGCCGGGACATCTCCCGGTTGGCCTCGCGACTAGAGCTCATCTGAAAAACAAACATCAGTATCCCATAGATCATCAGGGTCGACAGATTGTGCTTGATCTTTTTAGGATTTCTCGGGTCCTCGATTTTGGACAGTTGCTTAAGCAGCACAGGCATCTTGGCCCGAAAGATCCCTATTTTCTCGGCAACCGCCTCATTGCGGGCAGTGTACTCCTGCTCAATGCTTTCGTATTTACACTTGCCGTTTGAAATCGTGGCATGTGATGGCGCCTTAAAGCCCTTGGCCTTTTCATCCTGACGCAATTTTTTCTGTGCATGTTTGCGCTGTTTGATTTGGGCTTTGATCTGCTCACGACTGGGTCTGCGGCTGGTTTTTTTCATCCGTCAGCCCTCCCCTGAACATAACACTTGCCGAAAATTATCCGCCAGCGGATAAACAAAGATCTTTTTCGGACTGGTGGCGTAGCTTTGACCCTGTCGAATAAGCCCCATTCCGCGGGTCATGCCAAGATACCTAAAATTGGCCGCCCGGTAGCACGTCCCATCGAAATAGTGCGGATCGACAAAGGTTTCCAGCAAAACCGGCCGATAGCCCCAGCGCTCCTGCCAGTGCCGCCCCAACTCCCTGATCGCCTTGCCCAATGCGCAGCTTGCCAAGTACCTGACCTTTACCCACGGAAAAATCAAATACCGCCCATTGTTGACAACAAATCCCAGGTTCCGCAGTCGCTCGTTGGTGCTCCAGCCGATCCATTGATCTCTCTTGATTAGCGCTTTGGCCGCTCCTGAAAACAGCATACACCCCAATAGCGTGCCTGCGCCTTCGACAAAATAGCGCAAATAACATCCAAATGGCTTCTTGTCCCCCAAGTAGTGGTAACGGCTCAGGTATTCATTAAAAAGCGCCTTATCTGCTTTGCCTTGTACGACCCTGAGCCGGATCGGCCCGATATCCGAAAGCTTGCCCACGACTGGCTCTTGAGGCTGGATCCGATGGGATGCTATCGGCTGCTTGCCGCTTTTGCGGCCGCTATCGCGTTTAGCGGGCAATCGTATGCGCCCTTGCGCTTCCAAACGCTTGAGCAACTTCAGGCAGGCGTCCACTTTATTGCCGCCGGAAGCGGTGTGCCAGCCCAAATGCTCACATACCGTTTGGGCCAACTCCCACTGACTCAACCGCCAAAATGTCTCAACGGTTTCGCGAATTTGCGCAAGCTCCTCACTCTCAATCTGCCGTCCACACTGGACTATCAAAGCGACCTCCTTTTCAAGTGTAGCGTCACGACTAGGATGCGTGCTTACAAACATCCTATGCTACCTCTACCAAAAGCCCGATCGCTTGTCTATAGCTATTTTGAGACAAACTTTTTTTGATGTCTGTCTATCTCGCTGGTATCAGTGGGTTTAAATAGTTATGCGTCAGTGCTGCATTTTAGATAAGCGCATTGACATTCCAGCAAGCACAAAGTAGACTAACGAAAATAGACTAAGTTTGTGAGATGCCGTATGGAAACAGTTAATATTCACTATGCGAAAACCCACTTTTCAAAATTGTTGCTCCGGGTAAATGCCGGTGAAGAGATTATTATTGCCAAATCAGGAAAGCCTTTCGCCAAACTGGTGCCTCTAGCGCCCGTTTCCCGGCGAACACCAGGTATTGTCGATGGATCTGTATCAGACGCTTTTTTTGAACCATTGCCGGAAGAAGAGCTTCAACATTGGGAATGATATTAGACACACATATCTTTCTCTGGTGGCTTTTCGATGACCCAAAGCTGCCAAGACAAATCGAATCACACATTGCAGACGTCAAAAATCCTATTTACATCAGTGCCGCTTCTGTTTGGGAAATTGCCACGAAATACCGATTGGGTAAGTTGCCTGACGCTTCTAAAGTTGCCGAAAATGTACCTGAATGGATATTTAAGGCGGGATTTCAGCCGTTGGCGATCACACCCGAGCATGCCCAGCTGGCTGGCAGATGGAAAAGCGCTCACAGAGATCCTTTTGATCGCATGCTGGCAGCTCAATCAAAGATAGAAAAGATATCTTTGGTTAGTGTTGACAAGGCGATGACCAGCTTCCCGATTGATATTTTTGGCGTGAACGGTTGAGCATGGGAAGGAACAGGGACATTCTATTGATATATTGAAAAGATGATTAATTTTTCCTTATTCAAACCAATAAACCAATGGACGTAATCCCGCAGATCCAAAATTGTAAACCGCAAATCCGACGAACGTCCCCAATACTCCCCATCAATTGCGATCCCGAGCAGGATCCCCTTCAGGCGCTCCTTTGATTTCCTTACATCTGTAACCCTTGCGAGCATATTGCCTCCAGGTCGCTTAAAATTATTTTTCGTGGTTCGTGGAACAGAATTGAGCTGTGGTGGATCACATTTTCGGAACACAGATAGGAAATGGAATTATTCTTCCCCGTTCGCCGTCATTTTCTTTTGGCGATATTTGTTCATTGGCCGCAACTTCTGGCTGGTTGCCCTGGTGGGTTCGGCCGTTAATCTATCCAGGACAACACAATAATCGAAT
This sequence comes from Desulfosarcina ovata subsp. ovata, assembly GCF_009689005.1. Classification (NCBI taxonomy): domain Bacteria; kingdom Pseudomonadati; phylum Thermodesulfobacteriota; class Desulfobacteria; order Desulfobacterales; family Desulfosarcinaceae; genus Desulfosarcina; species Desulfosarcina ovata. The sequence goes on from NZ_AP021879.1 coordinate 2,383,096, forward strand.
TAGCGTCCTTAAGCCCCACCCTATTATTTAGATATTTAAAGACGTCCCGGGCATCCTCGGGCATCCTTGAGGCTTGCTATCCATTCAATACGGCTCAAATTGCTTAAAAGCATTTTTTTGCCGGGCAAAAAGTGACTCTAAGCCGCTATCAAGGTTGTTTTTATCATCTTTATTCTGTATTTACAATTGGTTCACTTGGTCTGATAATCATTAAAGTGCGATTGCGGCCAGCAGAGAACCATCATGAACACCGTATAACTGTTACAGATTTTTTGCCTCAATACATGATGGTTCTCTGCTGGCCGCTAGTAAGAAAGGCACCTCCCTTCCATAGCGACCATCGCTGTGGAATAATTGGGTATCATATCAACCAAATTAGGAGGTGCCATATGAAAACATACGCTGGAATCGATCTTCATTCAAGTAACAGTTTTGTCGGGGTAATCGACCAAAATGACGAAAAGCTCCACAGTCGTCGTCATGACAACAATCTCAAAGAAATTGTTAAGGTGCTTAAAAGGTACAAAAAAAGCCTTCAAGGGGTTGTCGTTGAATCCACCTATAACTGGTATTGGCTGGTAGATGGGTTGCTGGAGCAAGGGTACAAGGTCCATTTGGCCAACCCGGCGGCCATCCAGCAATACAAGGGTTTGAAAAACAGGGATGACAAATATGATGCGTTTTGGCTTGCGCATTTGCTCAGGCTTGGCATCCTGCCACAAGGCTACATTTACCCCAAGTCATTACCACTACAGCGCAAGATAGCTGTAGACAATTAAATCAAAAGCATGTATGCTTCCAATTAACAGGGCGATCAATCGAAGCTACGGCGTTGCACATTGTTCGTTCGTCGGCTTGAAAGCGGTTCTTTCCGCTGCCGTGGAGTCGCGTTTTACCGTTAACAACACCATTGCCGCTATGCAAATAGCTCAAAAACAAAATGATATTTTGCCGCCGGTTCCGCCTACGTTCAACACCGATGCAATAGCCGGAACCATAAAGGATTTTGGCCCGGCCAAAGTTGTACCCGTCAGTGGTTCGGACTGGGAACCATTGTGGGATCGATGGGTCCGTCAGCACCACTATTTAGGATATCGGCGGCTTCTGGGACATCGGCTCAAGTACTTGGCTTTTTTAAAAGACCGTCCTGTCGCTGGTTTGTCGTGGAGCGCGCCGGCATTGAAACTGTCCGCAAGAGATCGTTTTATCGGTTGGTCTCCGGAGCAACGAAAACAGCATCTGCACCAACTGGCAGCCAACAGCCGTTTTTTGATCCTGCCCTGGGTTCAGTTACATAATCTGGCATCGCATGTTTTGGCCCTCAATATCGCGCGGTTGCCTGCGGATTGGCTACGCCATTTCAGTCATCGACTCCTGCTTCTGGAAACGTTTGTCGACAACCGCTACTTTGCAGGCACCTGCTATAAAGCCGCCAACTGGCAGCACATTGGGCCTACGCAGGGCAGTACCAAACAAGGCAAAGGATATCGCTATCATGGCAACCCAAAGGAGGTTTACCTTTATGTTTTAGACCCGAACTTCAGACAAATTATCGATTGCCGACAACAGCCCGCCCTTTCGTGTGATCGCCCTTCCACCCAAACCAAAGTGGAGGCGTTGGTCATGCTTTTAGAACATTGTCGATGGCATCCGCAACTTACTGCCGATTTGAATCTCGATCCCTTTGATCTCGAAACGATTGCAAAAGAGCTCGTCGATTTTCATCAATGCTTTCATGATGCTTACGGACGCTCCGAACATCACCGTCTGGGATTAGCCTATTTTTCCGGACTCATGAGCAATGCCGAAGCCAAATCCGTGGAACCGATCGCGCTTGAATTTCTCGATCAAAAATCTGTCCGCTCCCTGCAGATGTTCATGAAGAACGGTCGTTGGGACCATGACACCATGCTGCGAGTTCATCAGGAAATGTTGGCGCCGTTGATCGCCGCCCCCGATGGAATGATTACCGTCGATCCCAGCGATTTTCCCAAAAAAGGCAAAGAATCGGTCGGTGTGGCTCGGCAGTATTGTGGTCCGTTGGGAAAAACAGAGAACTGCCAATCCGGTGTCTTTATTGGCTACTCAAGCGATAAGGGATATGGCCTGCTCAATTGCCAGTTGTATATGCCGGAAAGCTGGTTTTCTCCCGAGCAGGAAAAGCGACGCCGGTTCAACATGGTCCCCGAAGATCTCGTTTTTGAAACCAAGCAGCAGATTGCCTTAAGACTAATCAATGAGATTGTCGCAGCGAAATACTACCCTGCAAAGTGGGTCGGCGCCGATGCCGCCTTTGGCAGTGACATAGAATTTTTAAACGCCTTGCCCAAGGATCTGCTTTACTTTGCCGCAATCAAGTCCAATACCCAGGTTTTCACAAAAAAGCCAAAAGTGGGCATCCCGCCATATAAAGGGCATGGCCGTCATCCCACCAAAGAGAAAGTATTACCAGGTCAACCCAAGCCGAGAACCGTATCCGAAATCGCTAAGTCCGGTCGCCTGTCCTGGAAGACGGTCGTTGTTGCCGAGGGTGCCAAGGGACCCATCATCGCCAAGGTGGCTCGCATTCGCGTTTATATGTCTCGCGACGGATTGCCGGCAGGTGATCAACAATGGCTTTTCTTTCGACAAAACGACGATGGTAAAATCAGATACGCCATTTCCAATGCTCCCAAAAAAATTTCTCGTTCCGAAATGGTGAAAGCTTCTACTATGCGCTGGCCAATTGAACAGTGCTTTCAGGAAGGCAAAAGTCAGGTTGGCATGGATTGCTACGAACACCGTTCCTGGACCGCCTGGCATCGGCACATGACCTTCGTATTCTTGGCCTTGCACTTTATGCTGCGGATGAGATTGCGCTTTAAAAAAAACTCCGTTGTTGACGGTTCCCTTGGTTCGCAAAATACTATCTGTAGTACTTCCTCTCAGGTCGCTGAGTTCCGAGGGGATGTATGAAATTGTTCAATATCACCTGCGCCGTAATTTGATTTCGTATACGTCACACAGGAAAAAACGGATCATGTTGGCCAACTCTCATAACATCAATGTTTCGCTGTAGTGTTACGCCCAATAAGGGATCTATTTCGAAGGAGAATAATGTTCGTAAAACAACGAACAACTCAGATTCTCAGTTTGCAAAGCATGATTGCCCGTAATAAAGGGGTGGAGCAAAGCGCAAGTGCCATAGCTCGATTTCGCGATGATTTCATCAATCAAATGTTCGATTGCCCACATTTGGTATCCACCGCCCGTCACCAAATAGAAACGATCCGTTTTCTCGAAAAACAAATCAAGGATATTGAAGCGGAAGTAGAAGGCATAGTAGAATTAGACAAAGCTTATCAGAAGTTATTATCCATCCCAGGAATTGGAAGAATTTTGGCAATGACAATAATGCTTGAGGTTGGAGATATCGGGCGATTTGAGACTGTTGGGAACTACTCATCGTATTGCCGCTGCGTAAAGGCACAAAGCACGTCAAACGGCAAAAAGAAAGGCAATAACAATCGTAAGAACGGCAATCGCTATCTGTCCTGGGCTTATGTGGAAGCCGCTAATCACAACAAGAGAAGTTGCCCTCGGGCACGGAAGTTTGTCGAGCGCAAAACGGCTGAGAAAAACTACACGGTGGCGATCAAGGCCCTTGCCAATAAACTGAGTAAAGCATCGTATTTTATCATGAGAGATCAAACAACTTACGATCCATCGTTGTTGTTTGGGTAAGATTTGGGTACGGCAGTAACCCACGACTGGGGTCTGGTACAATCCATATGGTCTGATTGGTGCTGCCGTATCCTGCTTGTTTTCGATTCGTCCGCCCATGCCGTGAACCACTATAGGGTTGGCTCCAAGCCACTGGTCTGTGAAACATCATTTGGAATCGGCATGGTACCGAAGGTCTTCTGGGGCTCTTTGAGCCAGGGATGGCATAGACTATCTTGATCCCGATGGGTGACTGGTGCGGATCGACCACAATCGATCTAACCGACCAAATTGAAGCTACGGGCGCGGAAGAAGGAAAAACAGCGAAAACGTCGTTTAAACAGCATTATATTGGCCAAGCGAAAAAAGCCTGTTTTTTTCGTACGGGAGGGTGTTTTTTTACTTGACCCGCACTTTAATGGGCGCACTTTAATGGGTGACCCGCACTTTAATGGGCGACAAAATTCCCTAACCATCCAGGACAACACAATAATCGAATTAGCGTCCTTAAGCCGCGCCCTATTATTTAGATATTTAAAGACGTCCCGGGCATCCCGCATAAACCGGAAATCCGACGAACGTCCCCAATACTCCCCCGGTTCGCAAAAGCAGATATGGATTGGGGATCAGCGCCCATGCATAACAAAGCGTCTCGCTGCCCGTCATGATACGGGACAATCGATCGACAAAATCATTGCTCGGCAGAAGGTGCTGTGTTTCTCGTACATCCTGGGCTTTTCACGCCGGCAGTATATCGATTTTACCACCGACCGACCAACGCACCCTATTTCAAACCAATAAACCAATGGAATGTCCCCGACTACCCGAGGGGCCTGCGGATTGTCGAAGAGCAAGGGTTTAAACTTTCAGATGAGGTTATCTGTTAATCCGATAAACCAAGGATGTCCCTGAAATCCCCCAAATGAATAACGCCTGGCAAACTACCACGAATAAAGGTATACGGGTCCAGCAGTTTCAGCGCATTGGGAATTTTAACCCCGTGAACACGTACGAAGTTGTCTTGGTTGTCGTTAAAATAACAGAACAGAAAAATAGCCCATGTCGACAGAAAATCAAATTTTTATGGAAAAATATCATGCATTGCCTTTTCTCGAAAAAAAGATTCTACAGATTCTTTCCATCGCCTATGGCAGGTTGAATCAGACCCAGTTACGTGCCTGTCTTGTCGCCCTAGACATCAAGACAAAAGACGGTAAACGCTTTGATTCTGGGACGAGAAACTCCATGTCAAAGCTGCTTCGCGGTTCGCTGGATGTCCTTCTGGAAACAGATATATTACATGGAAAAAGCCGCAGTGTCCTTGTGATCAACCGAGATTACATTGAAGTCTTGACAAGGCACCTCGTTGCAGAAAAGACATTCACAGCCCTGGCCGAGACCCTTCAACACACACTGAATCTGACTGAAGAGGGGTTGGCACAGGTACCATCTCTGTCAATGGATCAAGTGACGGCTGGAATGCGGATTCTCTTTTATCGGGAAAAGGTGGACCAAGCCACTGCGCTTTATGAAAAATTCAAAAACCGGGTTGTTTTAGACAAAGAGCCACTTCCCATCGTGTGGGAACGGATCTGCTGTCGCCCCTTTGACCCGGACTGGTTTCGATTGTTGCCGCCGGATATCCATACAAGCTTTCTGGAAGAGCCTTATCTTAATAAAATAGCACGTTGGAAGCGGAACGATTCCTATGCCGATTACCTGGAATCCCTTGTCATGGAGGGGTCTGAAAAATGTGAATCAGACCTTGAGGCGGCGGTATTGGAAAAATGGATGCTCACCGGTCAACAAAAGCGTCTGGATGCCTGGCTTAAAAAATATGGTGAGAAAAGCGAGCACCTTGAGAACAGTATGTGTCTACAGGGATGGATGGCATTTTGTAATGGGGCGAATGCAAAATCCATCACATTGTATGAAAAAGCACTGGATCTTCTGAAAAAAAGAACAAAAGGGAAAAAGAAAGTCTTTTTCAGCCAGTTCATGGGTTTTTTTTATATCCTGGCCCTGATTAAAGAGGGCAGTGATGAGACCTTTTCCCGGGCAAGAGCTTGTCTGGCAATGAGAATGGATCGAGAATACGGCTTTGAAAAAATAGGTGACTTATTGGGGGAGCTTTTGGATTATCTGCAAGGTAACTCCAGGGGGGCGGATAGTATTCTTCGTCACAGCGTTTGGATTAGTTCATGGCATCATTCCTCAGATTTGACCCCCGATTTTTTCACCTTGTTTGCTTACTACTGGGTGGACAGGGAAGAAGCAAAAAGAAAGCTTGAAGACATAAAACAACTTCATAAACTTGCAAAAGATAATCAATACGTCTGGTTTGCCGGAGAACTGGAGACCCTGATCCAACGTTTGTCAAAGTCCGGATCCAAAACCGGCAAAAGCAAGCATCCGTCCTGTCTGGTCGAGCTCACCAGTGAGAGTAATGTCTGGGAGCACACCCTGAATGCGCTGCTCGCCTTGAACAAAAAAACATCCCCTGGAAAACAACGTGCGAAAAAGCAGGAAAGCGATTACGATCAACGCATGGCCTGGTTCCTTGATTACGTGGATAACGGAGAGTGCGGCATCAGCCCCAGGGAGCAAAAGCGAAATGCCAAAGGCGTTTGGACAAAAGGGCGTCCGATTGCCTTGAAACGGTTGTGCGATGAGATAAGAAAATTTCCCTACCTGACGGAGCAGGACAAAAAAATTTGTGGGCATATCTATGCCAATAGTTACAGAGATGGGTGGTACACCAAGGTGGAATATGTTTTCGATGATGCCTATCTGCCCGATGTCGTTGGCCATCCCTTACTCTTTTCAAGCGATGGAACCACCCGGTTGGAGTTGGTTCATGGAAAGCCTGAACTCACGATTTCAACCCAGGGCAAAGGGCAATTTGCCCTTGTTTTGTCTCCCAGGCCCCGACGTCATTTTAAGGCAGACCATGTGGTGGTACAAGAGACTTCGACGCGAATCAAGTTGGTGTCTCTGGACGCAAAATATCAGGCCATTGCCGATATCCTGGGACAGGAGGCCACATTTCCGGCATCCGCGAAGGATAAAATTGTGCAGGTGATGGATGCGCTGGCAGGGGATATCACCATTCATTCGGATATCGAAGGGGGAAGTGGGAGTGAACGTGTTTCAGAGGTAGAAGCCGATTCAACCCTCCATATTCAGCTCTCTCCCCTGGGAGAGGGGCTGAAACTCTCCATGGTTGTTCGTCCCCTGGGTGAAGAGGGGCCCTCTTATCCCCCCGGCAGCAAGGGAAAAAATGTTCTCGCCCGCGTGAATGGCGTCCAGATGAAAACGACAAGAGATCTTGATGCCGAAAACGCGTTGGCAGCCCGGTTGCTGAGCGGCACTCCAACCCTTGCTGCTGCTGAAGAGAATCAAGGAGAATGGCACTTTCCAGACGTGGCGGATTCCCTGGAGTTGATACAGGAATTAGGGGTTCAAGTAGAAAAAGAGGGGGTTATGCTTGAATGGCCCGAGGGCAAACCCTTTGAGTTGGTAGGAAACATTTCCTTCGACAACTGCCGACTCAACATCAAAGGGGGAGAAGATTGGTTTGCCATGACCGGACAGGTGGTGGTGGATGAGCGCCTCACCCTGGAGATGGGTATGCTTTTGGAATATCTTGAAAAAAGCAACTCCCGATTCCTGGAGATCAAGCCGGGTCAATTCGTTGAATTAACCGAAGTCTTTCGTAACCGACTCCAGGCCCTCGACAGATACTCCTTCAGAGATGGAAACGGAGTAAAGTTTCACCCCCTGGCTGCTTTGGCCCTGGAGGGATTTTTCCAGGAAGTCGGCTCGGTAAGCTCCAACAAGGAATGGAAAGCTCACATAGCCAAACTTCAAACTCAGACCGATCCACTGCTGGCGGCCCCATCCACCCTGAATGCCGAGCTGCGCGATTACCAGTTGGAGGGGATCAATTGGATGAACTGTCTGTCGGACTGGGGCGTGGGGGCTTGCCTGGCCGATGACATGGGAATTGGTAAAACCATGCAGACCCTGGCCATGCTCATCAAGTATGCCCCGAAAGGCCCGTCACTGGTGATCGCCCCCACTTCGGTTTGTGCAAACTGGGTTGCCGAAGCCAATCGCTTTGCTCCGAGTCTGAACCTTATTTTATTTGGCGGAAGCAAACGGAAAAAAATTCTGGAAGATGCCGGAAATTTTGATGTGCTGATCTGCAGTTACGGCCTGATGCAGCAAAAAAAGGTGGCTGCCATGATGTCGGCGATCTCTTGGCAGATGGTGGTGTTGGATGAAGCCCAGGCAATAAAAAATTTCGCCACCCAGAGATCCCGATCCGTCATGAAGCTAACGGCTGCATTCAAGGTGGTTCTCACCGGAACACCCATTGAAAATCACTTGGGTGAGCTGTGGAATCTGTTTCAGTTTATCAATCCCGGACTCTTAGGATCCCTGGGGCAGTTCTACGAGACCTTTGCCGTCCCCATTGAAAAAAAGGGGGATGCCCGGGCAAGAAAGGATCTCAAGCGACTGATCCAGCCGTTCATCCTGCGTCGGACCAAAGCCCAGGTCTTGGAAGAGCTGCCCTCCCGCACAGAGATTGTGCTGGATATCGATTTGAGCAAAGAGGAAACGGCGTTTTACGAGGCCTTGCGTCAACAAGCGCTGGAGCGCCTCTCCAATGATGATGAGAGCCATGGCGGCCAAAGGCACCTCAAGATACTGGCGGAGATCACAAAATTGCGTCAGGCGTGTTGTCATAGTGAACTCGTCAACAAAGAGATCTCCATTGCCAGCAGTAAACTAGCGGTCTTTTCTGAAATTCTGGGAGAACTCATCACCAGTGGACACAAAGCGCTTGTCTTCAGCCAGTTTGTGGGGCATTTAGCCCTTGTCCGAAACCATCTGGATGAATCCAACATAAAATACCAGTACCTGGACGGCAGTACGCCGGCTACCCAGCGACAAAAGGCCATCCACGGCTTTCAATCCGGGGAGGGGGACGTGTTCCTGATCAGTCTTAAAGCCGGGGGCGTGGGGCTGACCCTCACTGCAGCGGATTATGTGATTCACATGGACCCATGGTGGAACCCGGCGGTGGAGGATCAGGCATCGGATCGTGCCCATCGGATTGGTCAGCAACGTCCGGTGACCATTTATCGCCTGATTACCAAAGGGACGGTGGAAGAGAAAATTGTACAAATGCATCGCCGGAAACGCAAACTTGCGGATAGTCTACTCACGGGGAGCGATTTAAGTGGGAAAATTTCTGCCGAAGAACTCCTGGCTTTAATCCAGGAGTAAAGGAGTACTGAAAATGGGTTAACGCCGCTTTGGAAAAGATTGACACCAAAAGGGAAAGCCGTTGGACGGAAAGCGTTGCCGTGGGCAGTAGCTCCTTTATCGATCGCATAAGATCCGCCATGGGCGCTATGGCGAAAGGTCGCCGGCCTTACTCAGATGGTGGCGCAGTTGAACTCCGGGAAACGCAGGCTCCCTATATCGCGATTTTTTGTGGTAAAAATCGCGATATAGGCCCCAAATAGGCATGCTTTTTCAACTTTTTTTCATTATTACAGCTGGTTGGCGTGGCCCATCCCTCAATCCAGAGATCACACGGGCGGATCTGATTCTCTCGATTCACGACATGTGCATGACTGCGAAAAAGAGTGGACCCCATGCCCGAAGCCCGATGGTTTTGAAATGAGAAATAGTCTGCCTCATTATCCAGTATATCTTAGGTGTTAAAAAACTGATCGCATTGATGACTGCCCTATCAGCCGTCGAGCCGGATTTTTGCTCAATGCATTGAACGCTTGCGGTTGAAAAACGTAATTCCAGGTTCCATTGCGATAATAAAGGAAATTAAACGCTACCGGGTTCATTCCATTAGGCAATGCGCCTCCACCGTAGTCTTCAAATCCAGAGTAAGAAATTACTGGCATTCCAACATTGTGAATATCATTCCAAATACTATCGACATTTGGATGTTGATTATGGTAAACGCGCATGTATGCAGCTCCTTTAGGCGAGTCTGTCACCACAAACGCACAACCATTCATTCCAGCAGTAAAGACGAACTTAGAGGGAGGGTTTAGTCTTAGCACATCTGTAAAGCCGGGCAAACCGTGCCCAGCGTGATAAGGTACCCAATATGCGTCAATGCCCCCTTGCGGAATCATTTGAACTTGAACAGTATTTACTCCAAATCCAAAAAATCCTCCAACGGGATCAAAGTCTAAACGGCAAACACCCGCTGCGTTTGCTGCCTGCACTAGAGCCCGGCTCATACCGTCGCCGTGCCGCATTAACCCTTCAAACCACCCCTTAATATCTACTGAGTACGTATTTATGAACCTAAAAGGGTCAGCTCGGAATAAATTATTGTAGTACGCAGACATGCTTTTTCTCCATTTGGTATAGGCTCTAATGCTTGCCTCACTGACCGGGCGGGAGGCAAACGGAAATTAAAAAAGATTGACCAATTCCATAGATTAAAATCGTTCAAAAGAAATGCCATGGCCCGCCCGGTCGGAGTGGTGCACCCTGGGGTCGCGCTAAATTATGGCCTTGTAATTATTTGCAATAATATGATTTTCATATCAATTATTATTGCTTAGATGGCCTGTTTTGACCTCAAAAACGCCATTTTAAGATCCTGACTGGAAAATCCAAGGGAAAGTATTGCCCCAAGATATTTTAACCTCGTCCATCTTTTGCGGATTATCATCTTCATTTCCGTAGTTTTCTATGGTTTCTCGTAAAGGAGTTCGATCCAGCGGTTGCGATCTTTGGCAAATTTTAAAAGGAAATCTCTCTTATGGCATCGTTGGGTGATACGCCAAATATGTTCCGGTATAAAATGTCGATAAGCGCGTGCCATCGCTCAGATTCGCTTAAAATAGGTTTTTTACCCCCAAAAGTGATCGCCTAAGACGTTTTCAGAGGTTATTTTTTCACCATTTATCTATTTATGTCAAATGGTTAATTTGGTGCGACCCCAGTGCCCAATTTGGTGCGACCCCAGTGCCCATCACGGATTTGACCATCATTTTAGATAAGCGCATTGACATTCCAGCAAACGCAAATTAGACTAACAAAAATAGACTAAGTTTGTGAGGTGCCGTATGGAAACAGTCAATATTCACTATGCGAAAACCCACTTTTCAAAATTGTTGCTCCGGGTAAATGCCGGTGAAGAGATTATTATTGCCAAATCAGGAAAGCCTTTCGCCAAGCTGGTGCCCCTAGAGCCCGTTTCCCGGCGAACACCAGGTATTGTCGATGGATCTGTATCAGACGCTTTTTTTGAACCATTGCCGGAAGAAGAGCTTCAACATTGGGAATGATATTAGACACACATATCTTTCTCTGGTGGCTTTTCGATGACCCAAAGCTGCCAAGGCAAATCGAATCACACATTGCAGACGTCAAAAACCCTATTTATATCAGTGCCGCGTCTGTTTGGGAAATTGCCACGAAATACCGATTGGGTAAGCTGCCTGACGCTTCTAAAGTTGCCGAAAATGTTCCTGAATGGATATTCAAGGCAGGATTTCAGCCGTTGGCGATCACACCCGAGCATGCCCAGCTGGCTGGCAGCTGGAAAAACGTTCACAGAGATCCTTTTGATCGCATGCTGGCAGCTCAATCAAAGATAGAAAAAATGGCTTTGGCTAGTGTTGACAAGGCGATGACCAGCTTCCCGATTGATATTTTTGGCGTGAACGGTTGATCATAGGAAGGACGAGGGTCATTCTATTGATATATTGAAAAGATGATTAATTTTTCCTTATTCAAACCAATAAACCAATGGACGTAATCCCGCAGATCCAAAATTGTAAACCGGAAATCCGACGAACGTCCCCAATACTCCCCCAAAATTGTAAACCGGAAATCCGACGAACGTCCCCAATACTCCCCATTCAATACGGCTCAAATTGCTTAAAAGCATTTTTTTGCCGGGCAAAAAGTGTCTCTAAGCCGCTATCAGGGTTGTTTTTATCATCTTTATTCTGTATTTACAATTGGTTCACTTGGTCTGACAAGAATTCCTAACCCTTGCGAGCATATTGCCTCCAGGTCGCTTAAAATTATTTGTCGTTGTTCGTGGAACAGAATTGAGCTGTGGTGGATCACATTTTCGGAACACAGATAGGAAATGGAATTATTCTTCCCCGTTCGCCGTCATTTTCTTTTGGCGATATTTGTTCATTGGCCGCAACTTCCGGCTGGTTGCCCTGGTAGGTGCGGCCGTTAATCTATCCAGGACAACACAATAATCGAATTAGCGTCCTTAAGCCCCGCCCTATTATTTAGATATTTAAAGACGTCCCGGGTATACCTCCCGTACTTATTGAGGAAATTTCCAAGAAGCTTTTACCGAAGCTAAAAAAGGATGTAATTGTTATTAAGAAGAGCTCTGAGTATTCTCGCTACTGTTATTTATAATGTTTACTGTTGTTGAGCAATTATCTTGCGTAGATTGTCTACAATAATTCTCACTAGGATCAAATTTCTGTGCAAATCTGACAAATGATCGATCAACGTAATACAAAGTGTTGTTATTTGATGTTGGTATGTCTTGTCTTTGCATTTTACTTGTCGGCATTCCTTTTATCCTCCAAAAGAGAGCTTTAATACATTATCGGCTCTTGTTATAAGAACTTTAAACATTTTCTACTTATTTTGCAACAGTATTTATAAATTTATTTTAGAACGATACGGATCATTGTTAAGAAATTGTTTGACCAATTCATATGTTGCCGATTGATTTACAAATATAAATCTAATTAGCAAATACAAGGATAATATATCGGCAAAAACATACCCCATATCAACATCCAATATGGGATTAAAATAATTGGCTTTGATATGATCAAAGCACAAATACCCAAAAATTGTCCTATTCACATCGTCTAGGTTAAATTTCTTAAGAAATTTTTTATTAAGGATATTATTCCAAAGTGTTAATGGAATAACAAGTGTTGATTTGTAACAACTTCTATAATGTGGCTTAATTGTCTTCCCATCTTCTGACGATGACCTTTGCCAACAATTTATCCATTTTTCATCAATAAAAACATTATTTTTCGTTTGAAAAAAACGTTTGATTTTGCCTGTGGGCCGATAATTATCTACAGCTTCTTTGATCAATCTCGGGTTGTAGTATTCCCCTTTTTGGGTTTCTACAGGGATATTTTGGCACAAGTAATAACGACCATTCTCTTTCACAGAGTTGAAACCTTTATTCTCGGAGACTGAACAATCAGAATTATATCCAACTTTTTTTTCTCGAAATAATCCAATTACAAGTTTTTCTCTTGGATCAAAATTTGCTTTAATACAAATACGAGGAGACTTAATATGGCGACCAGCAAAAAATTTTTGCATTAAATTGAATGAAGAGGAGACAATACTTCCAATTTGTTCGTTTAGGTATTCTACTAGTTGATCATGTTTCTCTTCTATTTCACTGCGATCTTTTTGTTCATTACCGAACGCGTACTTCATTTCTTTATGATACTCACCAGCAAGAAAAGTGTATTGAATAAATTCGCCTTGATGGTGGCAAATAAAGTCGCGCAAGTTTCTTGAGACAGATTCATCGCAATATTTTTTGCTTTTGCTAAAAAAATTTATTTCATTTGAGATTATTGATGCACTGATAACGCTCATTAACTTCCCCCATAATTAAAATCCTCAATATGAACGGTGCTTCGCAACAGAACCAACAATATATAAATAGGTTTACACAACAAGAACTCGATCACTGGAACAGCTATACTTTAATCGGGAACATTTAAAGTTTTAAAAATATATCTTTTTTCGATTTTTTATCCTAAAATGACAATTGAACTGATTTATAATTGAGAATTTTGCACTTCTATAATTTCATCCTTAAGCCAATATATGTCCATAGCTCCCCCATTGTAAATCAAAAAAGCTGATAAAGTTTTGCTTCAACCTTCCTAAATATTTTCGATTCAATAGTCTGGCATATTTGACTTACCGTAATACCAAAATATAAGTTCAACAGTGTTAACAATAATAGAAAACAGAGTGAGATACCGACAAAATATGCAGGCACTAAACTAGCAATTATTACATTTGATTTATAAAAACTATAAATAGCTCCAATTGCAATTATTACAAAAAATATTACTTTAACAGAAAAAGTAATGCGTGAGGCTATTAAGTGCGAAGTACGATCGATTTTTTGTTGTCTTTTCAACCTATCAATTTCATTTTTTCTAATTTGTTCATCAAATTGAATATTTTTAGTCTTTAATTTCAAAGAATATTCTTGTAACTTTTTAGTTTTCGTCTCGTATTCATTTTTAATATTATTCTCTATAATTTTTTCTGCATTCTTGATTAACTGTGTAACTGTACCGGCTTGCCAAGATTCATCATCTATAAGATCCTCATTCCCTTGGCTTAATTCAGCCAAATTTCTCCTCACACCGATATCGTATCTTAGCAACAGATATTGTTCTTCAGTGATGCTTTTTCTGCTTCTTAACTTTTCAATCTGTTCAAAATATTTTTTCCAAAAATTATCACTTGGTTGTATAGCAGCATAGCAATCAGCAATTATCCTTTTTTTTGGTAATGATGGTGCCTTATTTGGCATCTTTAGCCATAAATGGGCAGTCAATCTATGATCAGTAATACAAGGCGGAACACTACAGTTTTCAAATCCATTATATTCAAAAAAAGATCTTACTGATCTGGCCAAACCATAATTTGTTGTGATAAATATTGCCTTACAGTCTTCAATTTTATCTGTCAGTTTTCCCTTTCTTAATCTTATTATGGCGGATACTGAATCTACATCCATTTGTAGTGCTCTTGGATTGGAGTATTTTACTTGCCTTAGAAGTTCATCACTTAAATACTCTTCATTTATTGAGTAATCACAATATTCAGGCTTTTCAACGATTTGTATAGCTAATCTATTTTGAATATCTTTCCTCAGTGTATTCTTTAATTCCATCACATCGGTTTCTGTAAAATTATTTGATAAAAAATATTCAGCAGCAAATCCAAAAATTGCTTCCGGTCTTGTAGGATCCAATGCAATAGAACATGCATGCAATATTCCTTCAATTTCTACCAATGTGTGTTCAAAACAGTACAATCCACCGTTGCTATCATATAGCAATTTTAAAAGTTCTTTACAGGCAACTTCTCTTTCTGGTCCAGCATATCCTAAAGAAAAAATAATAAATGGTGTGTCAAAAAAGAAAGCTGTATCCTTGAGCTTTTTGTTGGCGGTGCTAATATCAGGTAGGTACATAGAGCTTGCTAAGATGTGTCCTTGCACAATAGATTCAAAATAACTGAACTCGGCTGTATTTTCATGCTCAGCATTTAGTATAAACTTTGCAACTATATATAAATCTTTATCTGATCTTCTCTTTTTTCCAATTACTTGTTTTAAAGGGACACCTGATGTTAATGTGCTAAGAATTGTTACACCATTTATATCTAAATAGGAAAATAAAGTTCTCTCAGCATAATTTTCATTCCATATCTTACCATATTTTTCCTTTGCAAACTCAATTAGTTTCTCTAACAAAATCTCATATCTAGAAATAAGCTTTTCTTGATTTTGTTGAAAATATTTATTCGCTTTATACTTTACTAATTTTTCGTTATCTTTAAATAATGCATTGTGTTCCGATTTAAGTAATTTCTTTTTTTTTGCTCTATTCAAAAGAGTTATGATTATTTTTTCCGGAAAACTAATGGAAAACTTTTTATTTAAAAGACCTTGAACATTTTGAGAGTTAATCGGTTCGATTGGATTACAATCTTTAATGCACTCGATTATAAATGGAATAAATATGTCAATATAGTCTTTTCGCTGTGGGGATTCCCAATTCATTTTTAATAGAGCCAAAGTCTGAAGAAGTCTATTTTCCATTATATTCGCCTATTATTACAATGCATTAAATTTCTACACAATTTGCCTATAAAAATCAGGGAACAGCAAAAAGCTACTATCCGAAATAACATCCACTGCGAGAAATTCGGGGACGTCCATTGGTTCATTGGTATCCTTTTTATTCATGATCAGCCCTTTTCAATTCTGGCTAACTCAGAACTTTTCCCATCCCTTTTTTTGGACCACCGCAGTAACAACGCCCGGCTGTTGTTCACCGCACTGCATATTCATCGCCCAAGCCTATAAGTAATGTTAGTGCCTGATTCCTGCACCAGCTGAGCCATGACCAGTTCTTTACAGACATCTTCAGGGGTTGCAGAACTTGAAAAACCCGGGCACTGTGACTTGATCCAATTGATAAACTTTGTGCGTTTTCGCGGCCGTTTCCTGCCATCAATTTGTTTGAGCTTGGACAATACGATTGATGCAGGGTCGCTCAATGATGAAGACTCGCAGTTCTTAACCGGTCCAGATGGTTGGGTCCCTACTTTTTTGCACTTACGTCCGATTCTCTTCAAATGATTGACCAGACCATTGAATCCGGAATCGTTGCTTATGATATGGAAGGTAATTGTTTTATCGGCAATCTCATGCAATCGCCCTAAATAAAACGCCAAATGGAAATCAAGATTATTATTTCCCATTGTGGAAACACCGATTAATTCGATTCTACAAATATCGGGAGATGGCAACGTTCCAAATTTAACCTTGGTGTTCCTGGGACCACAAAAAACGAACACCTTCTCATAGTCGGAGAGATTGATGGCTTCAAGGGAACCAACATTTTCATAATCGACAAATGCCCAGATCATTCCATTTTCCTTATCATTATCGCTTTAACGGCAGGAACGCCGGTCACCCAGCGTTCTCCGTGCAAGCGGTTTTCTCATATACTGTAATCACCTACCACCTGCATTGATGAAGCCTCATCAAAGGAACTGAAAACTATTTTTTCTCTCGCCCGCTTCGCTTGAGGGCACAGAGACGCAGAGGATGCTTGATTTCCGAGAGGGAAATCAAATCAAAGCCATGGCATGGGGCCGTTTTGGCCTTTTGGGCGAAGCCCATGCAATTTGTGGCCTTGATCATCGTTTCGGCCACATATGTCGTCTCGCTCCCACGCTCTGCGTTGGAGCACCGTGATAATCCCTACTGGAATATGGGTTCCCACGCAGAGCGTGGGAACCAGGTGTCTCCTGTTGCTTTCTAAATTGCTGTATAGCCGAAACGATGACCAATGCCCAATTTGTTGTTCCTCTCTGTGAGCTCTGCGACTCTGCGAGAGATTCTTTTTTCGGATGACAGGGCGAAGTGAATCTTGCCATCCAGCGTTTTTAGTTAACTGCAATCACCTACCACCTGCAGAGCGGGTGGTTTGATAAAGCCTCCCTCAAAGGGGGGCTGCTGAAAATCATTTTTTCTCTCGCCCGCTTCGCTTGAGGGCACAGAGACGCAGAGGATGCTTGATTTCCGAAAAGGAAATCAAACGAAAGCCATGTTCATGGGGCCGTTTTGGCCTTTTGGGCGAAGCCCATACAATCTACTGTTCCTCTCTGTGAGCTCTGCGACTCTGCGAGAGATTATTTCTTCGAATAACGGGCGAAGTGAATCTTGCCATCCAGCGTTTTTAGTTAACTACAATCACCTACCACCCGCAGAGGGGATGGTTTGATAAAGCCCCATCAAAGGGCTGAAAACTATTTTTTCTCTCGCCCGCTTCGCTTGAGGGCACAGAGACGCAGAGGATGCTTGATTTCCGGGAAGGAAATCAAATGAAAGCCATGGATCCGTTTTGGCCTTTTGGGCGAAGCCCATACAATCTGTTGTTCCTCTCTGTGAGCTCTGCGACTCTGCGAGAGATTATTTCTTCGGATGATGGGCGAAGTGAATCTTGCCATCCAGCGTTTGAGGTTCGATGCTTAAAAAAGTGCCTTTGTTTGTTTGACGTCCCGCCGGAACGGTCCGAACCTTTTCGGGTCGCCCGGGCAAAGCCAGGGGTTTAATTAACTGCAATCAAAACGCCGGATCACAACCGCATTGGAAGACAGCTTCATGCTGTATCCAATACGCCTGCATCCGGCGTAACGATTCGTGTATTGTGTTCCGCTATAGATCTATCTTTCACAGCTCAGACCAGTCCAATTGTATTATCGATAAAACAGGCTGTTTATCCGATGCGATTGAGAAGAAACGCTTTTTTAGCTTGCTATAAATTAAGCAGAAGTCCCCTTCCTTGTCTTTGACGCCAGGATGACCACTTTTTTTCGCGGGCATGGCCCGCTCTTACGTGTGTCAATCGTAATGTTTATACGGTACTCAATAAAGCTCCTGTTACCTGGTTCCTTCGCTCCAGCGTGGGAACCCCGCCTGATCAAGTACTAAGCAACTTGCGCTCCCATGCAGAGCATGGGAGCGAGGGGAACAGAAGTCCCCTCCTTATCTTTGGCGCCAGGATGACCACTTTTTTTCGCGGGCATGGCCCGCTCCTACGTGTGCCAATCGTCTGGCTTTTCACCGGTTTCCAATAAATGCTTATTTTTTGCCTGGTTCCCTCGCTCCAGCGTGGGAACCAAACATGATCAGGTAATAAGCAACTTGCGCTCCCTCCCATGCAGAGCATGGGAGCAAGGGGTACAGAAGTCCCCCTCCTTATCTTTAGCGCCAGAGTGACCGCATTGTTTCGCGGGCTTGGCCCGCTCCTACGTGTGTCAATCCTCTGAATCTTCACCTGTTTCCAAATAATGTTTATTTTTTAGGCGGCGGAAAAATAGGCCATGCAAATGTCATACAATCGATGCCAATAATATTTCTTATTTAAATTAAACCGGTTAGACAATATGGTTGAACGTTAACCAAGACGGCAATAAAAAGGCCTGCCAAACCTTGAAAACGTGGGTTATAGTGAGCGGTCCGTAAAAAACCTAACTACAGAGCCAAAATCAAGGAGGCAGGCCATGAACAAGATAGTAAAGTATGTTGGTTTAGATGTCCACAAAGATTCGATTACCATTGCTATCGCCGATGAAGGACGTGACGGAAACGTTCGAGTGTATGGAAAAATCAGCAACGACCTGGGGCAGATTGATAACGTCATGCGAAAACTGATTTCACAAAACGCCGAATTGCATTGTGTTTACGAAGCAGGTCCGTGCGGATATCCGATCTATAGGCATTTAACAAGCAAGGGGATCGATTGCGTTGTCGTTGCTCCAGCGTTGATCCCCAAAAAAACAGGTGATCGGGTTAAGAATGATCGCCGTGATGCAACCCACCTGGCGACGCTCCACCGTTCCGGAGAACTGACGCCGGTGTATGTCCCCGATCAGGCCGATGAAGCGCTTCGTGACCTGGTACGTGCACGAAAAGACATCCAAATATCGCTCCGCAAAGTCAAACAACAGATCAATGCCTTTTTATTGCGACAAGGAATCAGTTATCCAGGTAAAAGCAAATGGGGTAAAGCTCATTTAAATTGGCTGGCGGAGCTGAAAATGCAGCATCCTGCCCAGCATATTGCCCTTACCGAATACCTGGACGCCATGGAAGACCATGAGGCCCGCGTTAAGCGCATCGAAAAAGCGATTGAGCAATGTTGCCAAACCAGTCGACTGCTTCCGGTTATCGAGGCTCTGCAAGCGCTCAGGGGGATTTCTTTGCTCAGCGCGGTGACCGTCGTCGCTGAACTGGGGGATCTGAGCCGTTTCGATACGCCGGCACAGCTGATGGCCTATTTGGGTCTGATCCCATCGGAGCATTCAAGCGGTGGCACCATCAAAAAAGGCCCCATTACCAAAACCGGCAATACCCATGCCCGCAGGACGTTGATCGAATCGGCTCAGGCCTATCGTATGCCGGCCCGGAAAAGTAAGGCGATCCGTAAACGCCAGGAAGGCTTGCCGGACGATGTTTTGGATATTGCCTGGAATGCACAGCTACGACTATGCCACCGCTACCGCAGGTTGATTGCAAAGGGCAAAAACCATAACGTGGTCATCACCGCGATTGCACGCGAGTTGGCCGGTTTCATCTGGGCCATTGCCCGGGCTGTTCCAATCGTGGCCGCTGAAAGATGATTTGTTATAGCGTGGAAACCCAGGCCTATCAAGGCCAAGCCCTAAAGGGTGCTCCCTAAGGTCGCAGCCTTGACAGCCCTGACTTTCCACGCTGGGTGGGAATTAGCGACGGCGAGAGAAGCGCGACTGTTGCTCCGGCTCAAGAAGCTGGATAAGTACTTCTCTATAATCGATGATGCAAATAGAAAAAGAACTTATTGATTTTAAAAATGCTCAAGAAAGGATCGGCTTTATCAAAGAACAAATATAGCCATCGAGCTTTTGGATAGGGGCGCGGTCGCGGTTTGGAGAACCCTCGAAAAAGCTATCGGAATAGGCCTTCAGGCCGAAACTCCCGTCTTTAGACCGAGGCAGCTCCACGACGAAGCCTAGTCAGGCGGTATCCAACCCGCGAATATCAGAGTGCTCTACCGTCGTTATTGCAGACCCCGCCTCTATCCAAACGCTCGATGAAAATTATTGGCCCAAGTTTTTTGGGTATGGATAGGTTTTTCTCTTGACAAGTGTTCAACCATATCAGGTTTTTGGGAGGATCGCTGGTGTTACGTTTCGTGTCGATTATGCCGATTGGGGGATCGTATGGCTGTCACGATAGGTGACACCCCTGTGGATTCTGAACCAGTCAATCCTTTGGAGAGGAACCTTGGCAGGGGAATTTGGGGTTGGGGTAATTTGCGCAGGCACTATGGCGATTGGCGGAAAAACTGAAGCACCGCAGTTGCCCTGCGGTGCTTCGAAAATGGGGTCCAATTATTTTAAGCAGATGATGGAGGCGGCATCCGGATTTGAACCGGAGAATGGAGGTTTTGCAGACCTCTGCCTTACCACTTGGCTATGCCGCCTAAAAAAAAATGGAGCGGGAAACGGGATTTGAACCCGCGACTTCGACCTTGGCAAGGTCGCACTCTACCACTGAGTTATTCCCGCTCAGTTAGAAACGCATACCTACAAAATATGCGCTTCCATGTCAACCTATTTTTTTCATCCCCTGAGTAATTTCCTGAACCGCAGGAAGTAATCCGCTCCGGACCAGAGGGTGAACACCAGGGCCCCCCAAAGAAAGACCATACCGATGGCCTGGAAATCGAATCCCAGGGCCGGGTAGTGAAAGGTCAACGGGATGATGGCCGCGATCTGAAACCCGGTTTTGTACTTTCCCAGGCTGGAAGCGGAGACATCCTGTTTGTTCTGGGCAATGATGTTGCGCAGCCCGGTAACGGCCAGTTCACGGCCGATGATGATACAGGCGATCCAGGCCGGCATCCAGCCCAGGGAACTGAGCATGATCAGCGAGCTGGAGACCAGCAGTTTGTCGGCCACCGGATCCATCACCTTGCCCAGATTGGACACCAGTCCGTAGCGTCTGGCCAGATAACCGTCGAAGTAATCGGTAATCGCGGCAGCGCTGAAGATCAGGCCGGCCACCAGGGCGGTAAACCGATTGGGCATTAGCAGCAGTATCACAATAACTGGCACCGAGGCGATCCGGAACAGCGTCAAAGTATTCGGATGGGTGAGAAGTGATCTGATGCGCGCTTTTTCCATTTGGTGTCACCCCGGAGATGGATTCGCCCGTTGGCCCGTTGGGTTATTCGGAAAAGAAAACCGTTTTATTTTTTTGCTTTTTCCCAATCCGCCAGAAAAGACTGGATGCCTTTGTCGGTCAGCGGATGGGCGGCCAGCTTGCTGAGCACGTTGAAGGGAATCGTGGCGATGTCCGCCCCGGCCAGGGCGGAATCGAGCACATGCAGCGGATTGCGGATGCTAGCCACGATGATCTCTGTTTCATAGGCGTAATTGCTGAAAATCTCGGCGATCTGCTCCACTAGCTGCATGCCGTCCTGGGAAAGGTCGTCCAGGCGTCCCACAAAGGGGCTCACATAGGATGCGCCGGCCTTGGCCGCCATCAGGGCCTGCAGGGGGGAGAAAACCAGGGTCACGTTGGTTCTGATGTTTTCCTGGCTGAGCTGCCGGGTCGCCTTGAGCCCGTCAACGGTCATGGGGATCTTGATGACGATGTTCTTATGGATTTTGGCCAGTTCGCGGGCCTCGCTGACCATGCCCTCGGCATCCAGGCTGATCACCTCGGCGCTGATGGGGCCATCCACGATCTCGCAGATCTCCTTGATCACCTCTTCGAACACGCGGCCCTCTTTGGCGATCAGGGACGGATTGGTGGTCACCCCGTCGACCATGCCCATGGCGTTGGCCTCACGGATTTCTTCAACATTGGCAGTATCGATAAAGAATTTCATGGTAATTTTCCTTCCGAGAATTGGCAATTCCACGCAGCGGCGTTTCAGCCCGAACCGTGGAGCATGGCAGTACAAAACAGTACTTCCCGTTGAGCATTTCGGGAAGTCAATCAACGTCAGGTCTTTTTTCCCCGGTCCGCCAGGAACTTGTCCCGGCATTCGGCCGAACAGAACAGGTAAACCTGCCCGTCGTACCGCAATTCCACGCCTTCGCGCCGCGGAAAATGGATGCCGCAAACCGGATCCTGAACCATCACGTCATCGATCGCACCCCCGGCGGCATTTCCCTGGCCGGGCACCTGGAGGTTCCGCTTGAGCCACGATTTGCCGGCCCGGTAGGCCAGGTAGACAATAAGGATCAGAAAAAGCAGTTTCACGACAACCCGCCTTTTGTCAGCATGGGTTGATGCGCCAGCGGGACGATCTGCTGGTCGGCATCGTCCAGCGCATTTAAAAGATCGGCAACGGAGCGCCCCAATACCGGATGAATGACCGCTGGGTCTATATCACAGATGGGCTGCAAGACAAAGGCCCTTTTGTGCATGCGCGGATGGGGGATTTCCAGGTCCGGAGACCGCATCACCCGATCGCCGATCAGGAGGATATCCAGGTCCAGGACCCGCGGACCGAAACGGATGCCGCCGCTTTTGCGGCCCATCTGCTGCTGGATGGCCAACAGATGCCGCAGCAGGTCCGGCGGCGCCAGATTCGTGGTAATTTTCACCGCTGCGTTGACGAACCAGTCCTGGTCGGTATAGTCCACCGGCGAGGTGCGGTAGAACCGTGACACCCCTTCCAGGCGCGCCAGGCCCCCTTTGGTGAGGGCCGTAATCCCCTGCAGGCAGTTGTCCAGCTTGTCTCCCAGGTTCGATCCCACGGAGATAAGCACCGTGTGCGCCGGGATCAGCGCTGCCATGCTTCCTCCCACAACTCCCCGCGATAGATCACCCGCGCATCGCCTTCCAGGAAAACATCCCCGAAACCGTCTCCCCGGGAACGGAAATGCACGATCAGATCGCTGCCGCTGCGGGTGGTCAGGGTCACCGGCGATGCCAACCCCCGTTCGCGGGCCAGCACCAGGGCGGCCGCCACGTTGCCCGTGCCGCAGGCCAGGGTCTCGTCTTCCACACCGCGTTCGTAGGTACGGATGAGAATCCGCCCGGCCGGATCCACGGCCACGAAGTTGGCGTTGGTGCCCGCCGGTGCAAAATAGACATGCCGGCGGATCTGCCGGCCGGTGGCGATCACATCCACGGTTTCAATATCATCCACCATCATCACCGCATGGGGCACCCCGGTGTTGACGCTGCCGACCCCAACCCGGGTTTCGTCCAGATCCAGCTCGATGCCGGTTTTCAGGTCAAAGGGATCGGTCATGCGCAGCTTCACCAGGCGGGGGCCCACATCGGCCTCGATGGTCCCCGCCAGGGTGTCGAAGGCCATCTGCCGACCGGCGATGCCGTGCAGGAAGGCGAAACGGGCAGCACAGCGGGCACCGTTGCCGCACATTTCGGCCACGGAACCGTCGGCATTGAAAAAGCGCCACTTGAAATCGACCCGATCCGAGGATTCGATCAGGATCACCCCGTCCGCGCCCACGGCCATCTTCCGGCGGCAGGCCCCGACGACCAGCTCGTCCAGGCGCGCCTCGGGGACCCGGAATTCCCGGTTGTCAATGATGATGAAATCGTTGCCGCTGCCGCTCATCTTGAAAAAAGGGATCGGGTCCATGGTCACTCCTCTGCCGCCGGCATGGCCGAAACGGGAACGTCGAACCGCACCAGATTCGAGTCGTTGCCGGCCGCCGGTCCGGTTTCCAGATGAACCTTGAACCGGTAGTCATAACCCGGGTCCAGAGCCAGTTCGGTGGAAAAACGGTTCTCCGGGGCGTCCACGTAGGGGATCACGGCCACCCGTTCAAACACCAGCGGACAGGTCTCGCAAAACGGCTGGTCCAGCCGGTTGCGCGACCGCAAAACCACAAAAGCCGACCCGCCGGCAGCCGTCTTTGAAAGCGGCGCCGCCAACTGCCAGGCCAGAACCACGCGTTGATCCGTCAGCCGGTAAGTCAGATCGAGCACCGTTGGCGGAAGGGGCCGCTCCGGCGGGACCGGCGGTCCCTTGACGCCGCACCCGGCAAGAACGAGCACCAGCAGAAGCCACAGCCATGGCCGCACCGGTCCACCGATAAAACGGCGCACCGTCACCGGGGTCAACCGCCGGGTGTCCGATTGCCTGGCCACCGGTTACGCCGCCTCCCCGGCAGCCAGGACTTTGCGGGCCTCGGCCAGGGCCTGGCGCACATTGTCGGTGGCCGTACCGCCGAGGCTCTGCCGGCGATCGATCATGTGCTCCAGGGTCAGGTGATCGAAGAGATCGGGTTTGATCAGCTGGGAGAACGGCTTGAGCTCGTCCAGGGTCAGCTGGTCCAGCTCCTTGCCCTTTTCCAGGGCAAAGGCCACGGCCTTGCCCACGCAGTCATGGGCCTTTCTGAAGGGCATGCCCTGCCCTACCAGATAGTCGGCCATGTCCGTGGCGTTGAGAAAACCCATTGAGGCGGCCCGGCGCATGGTATCCCGGTTGACGGTGATCCGGGGAAGCATCTGGGCGTTGATCGAAAGGCACGCCTTGAGCGTGTCCACGGCGTCGAAGAGCGGTTCCTTGTCTTCCTGCATGTCCCGGTTGTACGCCATCGGCAGGCTCTTCATGAGGGTGATCAGGGCCATCAGGGCGCCGACCACGCGGCCGGTCTTGCCGCGCACGATCTCGGGGATATCCGGGTTCTTCTTCTGGGGCATGATGCTGCTGCCCGTGGCAAAGGCATCGGACAGGGTGATGAAGCCGAACTCGGAGGTGGACCAGAGCACCAGCTCTTCGGACAGCCGGCTGAGATGAACCATGCAGATGCTGGCTGCCGAGAGAAATTCCAGGACGAAATCACGGTCCGAAACCGCATCCATGCTGTTGGCGCTGACCGCTGGAAAATCGAGCAGCTCGGCGGTGTAGGTCCGATCGATGGGATAGGTCGTTCCCGCCAGGGCGGCGGCCCCCAGGGGCATGACGTTGATGCGCGTCAGGCATTCGTTAAAACGCTGCTGGTCCCGGAAAAACATCTCGTAGTAGGCCAGCATGTGATGGGCGAAAAGCACGGGCTGGGCCCGCTGGGTATGGGTGTACCCGGGCATGACCACGTCCGCATGGGCCTCGGCCAGATCGACCAGCACCGTTCTCAGGCCCTTGAGCAAATCGATCGTCTGACGGGTCTCCTCGCGCAGATACATGCGCACGTCCAGGGCCACCTGATCGTTGCGGCTGCGGGCCGTGTGCAGCTTCTGGGCCACCTTGCCGGCCACCTGCAGCAGGCGCGCCTCGATGTGCATGTGGATGTCTTCCAGGCTGTCGTCGAAAACGAACTTGCCATGGTCCAGCTCGCGCTTGATCGTGCCCAGTCCTTCGACCAGCTGGGACGCCTCCTCGTCGGTGATCACGCCGACCTTGGCCAGCATGCGGCAGTGGGCGATGCTGCCGGCAATGTCATAGGGGTAGAGCCGCCGGTCATAGGCGATGGAGGCGGTAAACGCCTCCACGCTTTTGTCGGTCTTTTCCGAAAACCGTCCGTCCCAGGGTTTCTCCGCCATGGCCCGCCCTACCCTTTCTGCTGCATGAGTTTGCGGATGCGCAGCCTCAGGGCGTTGAGACGGATAAAGCCCTCGGCGTCGGCCTGGCTGTATACGTCATCGTCCTCGAAGGTGGCGTGGGCTTCGCTGTAAAGGGAGTGGTCGGACTTGCGGCCCCGAAGGATGCAGTTGCCCTTGTACAGTTCCAGGCGTACCACACCGGAGACATTTTTCTGGGTGCTGTCGATCATCCCCTGCAGGATCTCCATCTCCGGCGAGAACCAGAAACCGTTGTAGATCAGTTCGGCGTAGCGCGGAATCATGGAATCGCGCAGGTGCATCACCTCCCGGTCCATGGTGATCGATTCCATACCCATGTGCGCCAGACGCAAAATGGTGCCCCCGGGCGTTTCGTATACGCCGCGGGACTTCATGCCCACAAAGCGGTTTTCCACGATATCCACGCGGCCGATGCCGTGCTTGCCGCCCAGCCGGTTGAGTTCGGCCAGCAGCTTGGCCGGGGAGAGCACGGTGCCGTTGATGGCCACCGGGTCGCCGGCTTCAAAGGTGATTTCAACGGTCTCGGGAGTGTCCGGCGCGTCCTTGGGCGACACGGTCAGTTCAAAGATGTCGTCCGGCGGGCCGGCCCAGGGATCTTCCAGGATACCGCCTTCGTAACTGATGTGCAGCAGGTTGCCATCGGTGCTGTACGGTTTGGCATGGGTGGTGGGCACCTTGATGCCGTGCTTTTCGGCAAACGCCATCAGGGCCGTGCGCGAGTTGAGGTCCCATTCCCGCCAGGGGGCCACGATCTTGATATCCGGTTTGATGGCATAGTAGCCCAGCTCGAAGCGCACCTGGTCGTTGCCCTTGCCGGTGGCGCCATGGCTGACCGCGTCGGCCCCCTCGATAGCGGCGATCTCCATCTGCCGTTTGGCGATCAGGGGGCGGGCGATGGAGGTGCCCAGCAGATACTGCCCCTCGTAGATCACGTTGGCCCGGAAGGCCGGAAAGACGTAGTCCCGCACGAACTCCTCTTTCAGGTCATCCACGTAAGCCTTGACAGCGCCGGTTTTCATGGCGTTGGCTTCCACGTTGGCCAGGGAGTCGGTCTGCCCGATGTCGGCCGAGAAGGTCACTACCTCGCAGTCGTAGGTCTCGATCAGCCATCTCAAGATCACCGATGTATCCAGGCCGCCGGAATAGGCCAGCACCACTTTGTTTATTTTTTCTGCCACAGTCGTTCTCCTTGAAAATTACCTTTTTAGCGTGTCAGCAGCTCATCCAGGCAGCGGATCAGCGCATCGATTTCATTCTTCTCTATAATCAGGGGCGGCGCGAAACGCAAGGTGTCACCTTGCACGCAATTGACCAGAAACCCTTTTTCCATGAGCATGGGAAGCAGTTCGTCGGCCGGCCTGTCCAGCTGCAGGCCCAGCAGCAGCCCCTGCCCGCGCACATCAATCACACAACCGTGCCGCTGCTTGAGCTGTTTGAGGGCGTTTTTGAAATAATCGCCGGTATCGGCGGCGCGCTCAATCACCTTGTCTTCAAGCAGAATCGTCAGGGTTTCCAGGGCTGCCGCGGTCACCAGCGGGGTGCCGCCGAAGGTGGAGGCGTGGGCGCCGGCACCGAAGCTGGCGGCCACCGTCTCCGTGGCCAGCATGGCTCCGATGGGCAGCCCGTTGGCCAGGGCCTTGGCCAGGGTCATGATATCGGGAACGGCCCCGAAGTGCTCGTGGGCAAACAGTTTGCCGGTGCGCCCCATGCCGGTCTGGATCTCATCCAGAATCATCAGCACGCCCCGCTCGTCGCAGAGCTGCCGGACCTGCTGCAGGTAATTGGGCGCCGGCGGGTGGATGCCGCCCTCCCCCTGGATCGGCTCGAGCAGGACGGCACAGGTGTGGTCGTCGATGGCCGCCGCCAGTGCGTCGATGTCGTTGAAGGGCACAAACGAAAACCCCTGCAGCACCGGATCGAACCCTTTTCTGATCTTATCCTGGCCGGTGGCCGCCAGGGTCGCCATGGTTCGGCCATGAAAGGATTTTTCCATGCAAACGATGCGGTAGCGTTCCGGCCGGCCCTGATCCTTGGCATACTTGCGGGCCAGCTTGATGGCCGCCTCGTTGGCCTCGGCCCCGGAGTTGCCGAAAAACACGCGGTCGGCAAAGCTGTTTTCCACCAGCAGGCGGGCCAGTTCGGTCTGCGGGATGGTGTAGTAAAGGTTGGAAACATGCACCAGTTCCCTGGCCTGGCGGGCGATGGTATCGGCAATGCGCGGGTGGGCATGGCCCAGGTTGCACACGGCGATGCCGGCAACGAAATCCGTGTACTGACGCCCCTGGGTATCCCAGACGCTGCAGCCCTTGCCGCGCTGCAAAACGATGGGAAAGCGTTTGTAGGTCGCCGCAATCACCCGATCGGCGGTGTGCATGATTGATTCTGTCATTCTTCTTCTCCGAAAAAAAGTCGGTGGTGAAGGATAGGATTCCTTTAGCCCTTCAGTCTAAATACCTTCCGCCTAAACACCTGTTTTATTCTGTGACTTCCGTTCCGATTCCCCGGTCGGTAAACAGTTCCAGCAAAATGGCATGACGGCGTTTGCCGTTGATGATGGGCACCTTCGGTACCCCGCTCTTGATGGCCGCCAGGGCGTATTCGATCTTGGGAATCATCCCCCCGGAAATACTGCCGTCGGCGATCATGCTTCGAATCGTATCCGCATCAATGGAAGAAATCAGCTGGCCGGCGGCGTCCATCACCCCGTCCACATCGGTGAGCAGGATCAGGCGCCCGGCGGAAAGGGCCATGGCCATATGGCTGGCCACCAGGTCCGCGTTGATGTTGTAGGTCTCGCCCTCGCTGCCGGCACCCACCGGGGCGATGATGGGAATGAATCCTTTTTCCGACAGCGTATGGATGATCGCCGGGTTGATGCGGGTCACCTCCCCCACCATCCCCGGATCGATGATCTCCGGCGGGCTGCCCGCATCGCTCTGATGAACGATGTGCATCTTGCGGGCCTGGATGAGTCCGCCGTCCTTGCCGCTGAGCCCGACGGCCCTGCCGCCCTCCTGGTTGATCTGGGCCACGATGCCCTTGTTGACCTTGCCGCCCAGCACCATCTCGACCACATCCATGGTCGGGCCGTCGGTGAGCCGCATACCGCGCACGAACTGGGGACGGATGCCCATCTGGTCGAGCACGCGGTTGATCTGGGGGCCGCCGCCGTGGACCACCACCGGATTGAGGCCGATGAACTTGAGCAGGGTGATGTCACGGGCGAAATCGGTTTTCAGCTGCTCGTCCACCATGGCGTGCCCACCGTACTTGACCACCACGGTCATGCCGGAAAATTTCCGGATGTAGGGCAGGGCCTCGATGAGGATGTCGGCCACGGTCGAATTGGGAGCAGGGATGGTTGATGGCATAAGAATTCCTGTGATAATTGATAATTATGAATTTTTAATGCTGAATGACGGATGTTTCCCGATTCAAAAACCCAGCAGTAATTTAAAATTCAAAATTCACCATTCAAAATTAGAGAATGTACCGGCTCAGATCTTCATCGTCCTTGATGGCCTTGAGTTTTTCAACCACATAGGCCCCGTCGATGGTCATCTGCGTGGTCTCAAGATCCGGCGCGTCGAAAAGAATATCCTCCAGCAGCCGTTCCATGAGGGTATGCAGGCGCCGGGCACCGATATTTTCCGTGCGCGTGTTGACCTCCTCGGCGATCTCGGCGATCTTCTCCACGGCCTCGTCGGAAAAGACCAGTTCCACGCCTTCGGTTTTGAGCAGGGCCATGTACTGCAGCAACAGCGCATTCTGGGGTTCGGTAAGGATGCGCACGAATTCCTCGCGGCCCAGGGAGTCCAGGGTCACCCGGATGGGAAAGCGGCCCTGCAGTTCCGGAATCAGGTCGGATGGCTTGATCGTGTGGAAAGCGCCCGAGGCGATGAACAGAATGTGGTCGGTTTTGACCGGGCCGTACTTGGTGGTCACCGTGGAGCCTTCCACGATGGGCAACAGATCCCGCTGTACCCCCTCCCGGGAAACATCCGGGCCGTGCCCCTTGCCGCCGCCCCCGGCGATCTTGTCGATCTCGTCCAGGAAAATAATGCCGGCCTGCTCCACACGTTCCACGGCATCCTGGACAACCGCCTCCATGTCCACCAGGTTCTGAGCCTCCTCGGCACTCATGATCTTGAGCGCCTCGGGCACCTTGACCTTGCGGCGCCGGGTGTTCTTGGGCATCAGCGGACCGAGCATGTCCTTGAAGTTGATGCCCATCTCCTCCATGCCGACATTGGAGAAAATCTCGACCATGGGCATGCTGCGATCGGCCACGTCCAGGTCCACATAACGGTTGTCCAGCTTGCCGGCCTTAAGCATCTTGCGCAGTTTTTCGCGGGTGGAATGACCATTTTCGGGCGGCGCACCGACCACCTCCAGGCCACCCTCGCCGCTGTTTTCAGCACGCGGCGGATCCGCCTTGGGCAGCAGCAGGTCCAGCATGCGCTCTTCGGCAATGCGGCCGGCCTTCTCGCGGACCGCTTCCTGGGCCCTGGCGCGGACGGCATTAACCGTCAGTTCGGTCAAGTCGCGCACCATGGATTCCACGTCCCGGCCCACGTAGCCCACCTCGGTGAACTTGGAGGCTTCGACCTTGAAAAACGGCGAGTCGCTGAGCCGGGAGAGGCGCCGGGCGATCTCGGTTTTGCCCACGCCCGTGGGACCGATGAGAATGATGTTTTTGGGGGCGATCTCGTCCCTGAGGTCGTCGGGCACCTGTCGGCGGCGCCAGCGGTTGCGCAGGGCGATGGCCACCGACCGTTTGGCCGCGTGCTGCCCGATGATGTATTTGTCCAGTTCGGCGACGATGTCGCCCGGTTTCAGGTCATTCATGAATCAACAGCTCGTCAATGGTAATCTGGTCGTTGGTGTAGACACACAGGGATGCGGCGATCTTCATGGAGGTCTCGACAATCCGGCGTTCATCCAGCTCGGTTTCGGCCAGCAGCGCCGTTGCCGCCGCCTGGGCGGCCACTCCGCCCGAGCCGATGGCCACGACCCCCTGGTCCGGTTCGATGACATCCCCGTTGCCCGAAATGAGCAGCATGGCCGTGCCGTCCACGGCGATCATCAGCGCCTCCAGGCGGCGCAGGTACTTATCCGCCCGCCAGTCCCGGGCCAATTCCACGGCCGAGCGGGTCAGGTTGCCGTTGTACCGCTCCAGCTTCTGCTCCAGTTTCTCGGTGAGGGTCAGGGCGTCGGCCGTGGCACCGGCAAAACCCACCAGGATGCGCTCCTTGTAAATCCGCCGCACCTTGCGGGCATGGTGTTTGACCACCGTGTTGTTGAGGGTCACCTGGCCGTCGCCGGCCATCACCACACGATCCTTGCCGCGGATGGCCAGGATGGTGGTGCCGTGAAATCGGAGCGGATGGTCTTGCGGATACCTGTCCATGGATGAATCGGGAATTCCTTTCTGGCCCCATCCTATCGCCGGGGATGGGCCTGGTCGTAGGCCGCCATCAGCCGGTCGATGCTTACGTGGGTGTATTTCTGGGTGGTCGACAGGCTTTTGTGACCGAGCAGTTCCTGAACCGTGCGCAAGTCGGCGCCGGCATCGAGCATATGGGTGGCGAAGCTGTGACGGATGCCGTGGGGCGAAATGGGCACCGCCAGGCTGCAGCGCCGGATCAGGGTTTCCAGGATGCGGCCCACGGAACGCGAACTCAGCCGCCCCTTGTTTTTATTGAGAAAGAGCGGACCGTCGCTGGCCGTGTCGATACCGGTCCGCCGGTAGAGCCGGTCGCGATAGGCCTGGATCCGGTCCAGGGCCTTTTGGCCCACGGGAACGATCCGTTCGCGCCCGCCCTTGCCCGACACCCGCACACACCCGGATGCGGCATCCACATCGAACACGTTCAGGCCGGTCAGCTCCGACACCCGGATCCCCGAACCGTAGAGGGTTTCGAAAAGGGCCCGGTTGCGCAACCCCAGGACCGTATCGTCGGCGGTCTGATCCAGCAGCCGGAACATGTCATCCACGGAGAGATAGGACGGCACCGGCCGGCTCTGCTTGGGCGTCAATAGGGTGGCCGTGGGATCTTCGTCGGCCACCCGGTGCCGGACCAGATGGCGGAAAAAAGAGCGCAGGGCCGAGAGCTTGCGGGCAATGGTCGATTTTTCGTTACGCCGGTGCAAAAACCCCAGGTAACCGCGGATCGTCAGCGCATCGATATGCCCCACGGTCAGGGTCTCCAGCCCCTTTTCCGCCACCGACGGCAGTGCCCGGGCCGCATAGGCGGCAAACTCGACCAGGTCCTGGCGGTAGGCCCGGATCGTGTGTGCGGAGTAGCCCTTTTCCGAGGCCAGGGATTCCAGAAAAAGGTCGATCTGCGGTTTCAGCAGCGTTGCGCTCATGGAAACGCGATCTGCCTTTCCAGGGCCGGCCAGGAGTCGACTTCAAGGTAATCGTGGCGATCCTGGTTCCACGGCTGACGGAACACCACCGGTTCGATGCCGGAGGACTTGAGCAGATGGCAGGTCTCCAGGCGATCCTCCACGAACCATTGGATCCGGTTTTCATGCAGCACGTCGATCTTGGCTTCAAAAGAACCGGTGGCCACGATCCGCGCCCGGTGGTGTTGCCCGTCGAGCAGCCCGCGCATCCACCCCTCGATCAGTTCCCCATCCGGGCGGGCGGTTACCATCAGTACGCGGCCGGTGGCCGCGGCAATCCGCCGCAACACCTGCCCGGCACCGGGAATGGGCGCCAGCGTCGCCCGGTAGCGGCCGTCGAGAATCCGGTCCGTGGCTTCCGTCAGCAATGCTTCGTCCAGATCCAGGCACTCGTCCAAGTGGTAGCAGGTGATCTCCTCGTAACGCACCGTGTGAACATCGTAGTGGTCCCTGAGGATATCCAGAAAAAGGTGCATGGTATCGGCAATCACCCCGTCAATATCAAACGCCAGGGCTGCGGGATCGATCATCAGAGTATCACTGTCCTTCCGCCCGTGAGCGGGCATTAAGGCGGTTTCTGTCAAAGAATATACCCGCCAATCGCCTAACAAAAAGTTGTTTAAGTAATCCCAACCGGACGGGCATGTCAATATCGATATTTGAAAATGCAAGGCTTATTCGTCCTTGCGCAACCCCTTCAAAAACGGACGGAACAGATCGATGGGCAGCGGGAACACCGTCGTGGTGTTGTTCTCAGCGGACATTTCACGCATGGTCTGCAGGTAGCGCAGCTGGATGGCGGTGGGATGGGCGTCGATGATCTCGGCGGCGGCGGCCAGCCGGTCGGCGGCCTGGAATTCGCCCTCGGCGTTGATCACCTTGGCCCGCCGTTCCCGTTCGGCCTCGGCCTGTTTGGCCATGGCGCGCTGCATCTCCTGGGGCAGGTCGATGTGCTTGAGTTCCACCGTGGCCACTTTGATGCCCCAGGGATCGGTGTGCGTATCCAGGATCTCCTGAAGCTGGGCATTGATCTTTTCACGGGCCGATAGGAGCTCGTCCAGTTCCGCCTGGCCGCACACGCTGCGCAGGGTCGTCTGGGCCAGCTGGGAAATGGCATAGCCGTAATTTTCCACCTCCACGATGGCCTTGATGGGCTCGATCACCCGGAAGTAGATCACGGCATTGACCTTGACCGACACATTATCCAGGGTAATCACGTCCTGGGGATCCACATCCATGGCCACCAGGCGCATGCTCACCTTGACCATCTTATCCACAATGGGAATCAGGATGATCAGTCCCGGCCCCTTGGCCTGGATGACCCGTCCCAGGCGGAAAATCACGCCCCGCTCGTACTCGTTGAGGATCCGCAGGGCAGTGGCCAGGAAAAAGACGACCAGTACGACGACACCGATGTAGGGAATCATGGATCCTCCTTTAATGCGATTCTTCGTTGATGGGTTCCACCTCCAGGGTGAGCCCGTCCATGGCGATCACCCGGACCCTGGCACCGGCCGCGACAGGGTCCGGGCAGCGGGCAAACCACAATTCTCCGTGGATCTGGACCCGGCCGGTGGGCGAAAGCGGCGTCTTTACGACGGCGATCTTACCGATCAGCCCCAGGCCACCGGTCATGGGCTGGCGGGTATGGGCGCGGAACACCAGGGCGGCCACGGCCACGAAAAAACCGCCCACCAGCGCCAGGGTGGGAATGATCACCTGCCAGGAAACCCCCATCTGCCCGTCCGTGCGATCGAACAGCATCACCGAACCGATCAGCAGGCTGACGATGCCGGCCACGCTGAGCAGGCCGTAACTGGCAATTTTCATCTCCAGAATGAAAAAGATCAACGCCAGCACAATCAACAGCACCCCGGCCACGTTGACCGGCAGGGTCTGGAAGGCGTAAAAAGCCAGCACCAGGGCAATACTGCCGATGACCCCCGGCAGAACCACCCCCGGATGGGAAAGCTCGAAGTAGAGGCCGGCCAGGCCGATCATCATCAGAATATAGGCGATATTGGGATCGCTGAGGGCCTTGAGGATGCGGACCCTCAGGGATTCGGCGATCCAGACCCGCTGGTCGGGATCGACGGCAATCGGCGTTCTGCCGGAAAGCTCGCGGCCGTTGATTTGGGCAAGCAGGTCATCGAGATCGCGGGCCACCAGATCGATGATCTTTTTATCCAAAGCCTCGCTTTCGGTGACCGATACGCTCTCGCGCACCGCCTCCTCGGCCCACTTGACATTGCGGCCGCGCCGTTCGGCAATGCTTTTGATAAACGCCACGGTATCGTTGGTCACCTTCTCGGCCATGGTCTCGCCGATGTCCTTGCCGCCGGCGTTCACCGGGTGGGCCGCACCGATGTGGGTACCCGGCGCCATGGCCGCCACGTCGGCCGCCATGGTGATCATCACCCCGGCCGAGGCCGCCCGGGCCCCCGAAGGGGCCACGTAGACCACTACCGGCACGCGGCTGTCGTAAATGGCCATGACCATCTGGCGCGTGGATTCCACCAGCCCACCGGGCGTATCCAGCAGGATCACAAGGCAGCCGGCGCCCGCCTCGCCGGCCTGATCGATGGCATCGGCCATGAAATCGGCCGTGGCCGGGGTGACGGCACCGCTCAAGGTCACCAGATAGACCGGCGGACCGTCGGACCGGGCCGAAGCGAACGGGATCAGGCCAAGCACGGTGCAAACCAGAAAAACGGCAATCAATCGTTGGCGCATAACACCCCCTGGTGGCAGGAAAAGGGGCGCAAGGCCGGTCGGACGTCAGGTGGTCAGCTTTTTCATGATCTTCTGCACGTCTTCCCATACCTCGCGTTTTTTGTTCGGATTACGCAGCAAAAATGCCGGATGAAAAGTCGGCATCAACGGGATGCCCATGAATTCATGGAACCGTCCCCGCAGGCGGGAGATGGGCGTTTTGGATTCCAGAAGGGTCTGGGCGGCCACACCGCCCAGGGTACAGATCGCCTGCGGCCCGATGGCCGCCAGTTGGCGCTTGAGAAAGGGCAGGCAGCAGCGGATCTCATCCGGTTCCGGGTTGCGGTTTCCGGGCGGCCGGCACTTGACGATGTTGGCGATATAGACCGTCTCGCGGGAGAGCTTCATGGCGGCGATAATTTTGGTCAGCAGCTGCCCGGCCGGGCCGACAAAGGGGTGCCCGCACCGATCCTCTTCAAAGCCGGGTCCCTCGCCCACGAAAACCAGGCGGGCCCTGGGGTCCCCTTCGCCGAAAACGATGTGGGAACGGCCCCGGCTCAGGGGGCAGCGGGTGCACGTGCCCAGATCGGCGCGAATGGCGTCCAGGGTTTCGGGCACTGTTGCCACGACGTCCGCCTCTGTCGGCGTCTCTTGGTCCGCTGGGGGAAGCGTTCCTGTTTGCGCGTCCCTTTGCGGTATCCCCAGCCGGGCCAGGGTCGCCAGCCCCTCGGCTGAGCAATCGAACCCGGTGCAGCCGCTCGCTTTCAGGTACACCAGGCTGCTGCGCACCTGCCTGAGGAGTTGCACCACAGAGGCCGGTCGACGCAACGGGCGGGGGTTGGCATCCATGGGATCAATTTTCCTGTGGCGCGGCTGCAGGATCAGAGACGTTCCCGCCGACGCGAATCATCAAGGCCACCTCATCGAGGATGCGGTGCGCCACGGCGGCCTTGTCCATCACATCCAAAGAAGCCTTGCGGCCGTCGGCGAAAAAAAGCGTCATGCGATTGGTGTCGGCGGCAAAGCCCGAGTCGGGCGGCCCGATCAAATTGGCGGCGATCATATCCAGGTTTTTGGCGGCCACCTTTTGCATCGCATAGGTCTCCATGTCGCGGGTCTCGGCGGCAAAGCCCACCAGGATCTGGCCGGCCCGTTTGCGCTGCCCGAGGGTCTTGAGGATGTCCGTGGTGCGCGTCAGGGCCAGTTGAATATCCCCGTCGCCCTTTTTAACCTTGTGGGCTTCACTGACCACCGGCCGGTAATCGGAAACCGCGGCCACCTTGATGATCACATCGGCCTGGTCCATGCGCGCGAACACCGCCTCGGCCATCTGGTCGACACTGACCACCGGCACCATCTCCACATTGAGCGGCGGGGCCAGGGCCACCGGTCCGCTCACCAGGGTGACGTCGGCACCGCGGTTTTCGGCGGCGCGGGCAATGGCGTAGCCCATCTTCCCGGATGAGGGATTGCTGATAAAGCGTACCGGGTCGATGGCCTCACGGGTGGGGCCGGCGGTCACCAGCACCCGTTTGCCGGCCAGGTCGTCGGGCGTCAGATAGCTGATCAGCCGATCGACGATCTCCTCGGGCTCGGGCAGCCGTCCCGGACCGCTGGTCTTGCAGGCCAGTTCGCCGACACCGGGCGCCAGGATCCGGCAGCCGTCGGCCGCCAGCTGTTCCAGGTTGCGCTGAGTGGCCGGGTGCTCGAACATGTTGGAATTCATCGAGGGGCAGATCATCACCGGGCAGGTGACGGCAAGCATGAAGGTGCTCAGGGCGTCATCGGCGATACCGCCGGCCATCTTGGCGACCATGTTGGCCGTGGCCGGCGCCACAACCACGGCCTGGGCCGCATCCGCCCAGGCGATATGCTGGATGGCGGCATCGTCCGTTTCGGCGAAAAGATCCAGGCAGACCGGGTTTTCCGAAAGCACGGCAAAGGTCGTGGGTCCCACGAAGCGGGCGGCACTGCCGGTCATGATCACCCGCACGCGGGCCCCCAGTTTCACCAGCCGCCGGAGCAGTTCCACACTTTTGTAGGCCGCGATTCCGCCGCAGACCCCCAGAACAATATTTTTGTTTTTCAGAAGGCTATTTTTCATCGGGTTGAACAGCCACCGCTGTCTCTTCCTCTTTGGTCACGATTGGGATCCGGATGCGTTGCAGCCGCCGGAGCGTCTGCTGTTGGAACAGCAGGTGAACCCACTGTCGGATGGTGGACGCCGCCGCCGGCCAGTCGGCCGGAACCGGCGGGATTTTCTCCAGCACCGCTGCCAGGGCCTCCCGGAGGTCGCTTCGGTCGGGATTCCCGGCCAGCAGATGGCGATAAATGCGGACCGCTTCGGCATATCGCCCCTGGCCGGCATGAATACGGGCCATGGTGCTCGTATAAAAGGGGTTGTTTTCTTCCGCTGTCATTTTACTTCTCCCGCCCAGCCATATCGGAACGGATGATAATCAGGTCATTTTTGCCGATCATGCCCAACTCATCCCGCGCCACCCGTTCAATGTAAACCGGATCGTTTTTCAGGCGGCCGATGGTATGGTACAGATCGACATTCTCTGCGGCAAGAGTCTCGTTTTCCGCCGCCATTGCCGCTTCACGCGCCCTGAGTCGCGACAGTTCGACCCGCCCCTTGTCGCCGAAAACGATCCACAACAGCAGATTGACCAGTACCAGGGCCGCAGCGCCAACCACACATTTGAACCCCAGGCTCATGATCGCGTCAGGCTCCTTTTCACCAATCCGGCCACCTTTTGCCATTCGGCAATTTTAAACAGCCAGGCGGCAGCGGCAAAAACGGCAACGCCGCCACCAATGGCCGCGCCGATGGCCACCAACAGGCGGATTACACCGGCGCTGCCCGCATCCGGGGCGACGGCCCGGCACACCCACACGGCAACGCCTGCCATCATGGCCGAAGCGGCCAGGGTTTTGAGGGTACTGACCCCGATCCGCCGCCAGCGGATGGCCCCCATCCGTTGCCGCAGCACATAGACCAGCAGAACCAGATTGATCATGGAAGCGAGCGATGTGGCCAACGCCAGTCCGCAGTGCTTCATGGGCCCCATGAGGGCCATGCCCAGAAGGATATTGGCGGCAATGGAGATCGTGGCCGTTTTGACCGGCGTACGGGTATCCTGCATTGCGTAGAAGGTGGATACCACGATCCGTACGGCAGAAAAGGCCCACAACCCCAGACAATAGTACAAAAGGGCATCGGAGGTCAATCGCGCGGTCCAGGCGTCGAAGGCCCCGCGCTTGAACAAAAGTACCACAATGGGGTACCGCAGGACAATCAGCCCCACCATGGCCGGGATGGTAATGAACAACACCAGGCTGATGGCGTGCCCGAAGGTATCGCCCATGCCGGCATGGTCGCCGCCGGCCGCCTGTCGCGACAAACTGGGCAGAACGGCCGTGGCCGCGGCCTGAGCAAAAATTCCCAGCGGAAACTGAACCAGGCGATCGGCATAATAAAGGTAGGAGACACTGCCTTCGGGCAGCAGGGAGGCCAAGAGCGTTCCCACCAGGATGTTGATCTGATAGACCGCCGCGCCGAAAATGGTGGGCAGCATGAGCAGGCCGACACGCCTCATGGCCGGGTGCCACAATCCTGATCGACGCCAGAAGCGCACCCCGTGTCGCACCAGGAAAGGCAGTTGCAGGGCCAACTGCAGAGCCCCGCCCAAAAGAACCCCGCCGGCCAGTCCCAGCACGCGCACGGTTTCCGAATCGGAAAAGCGCGAGACGGCGGCGATGGCACCGATCATGGCCAGGTTGAGCAGCACGGGCGCCACCGCGGGGGCGGCAAAATGGCCCAGGACGTTCAGGATCCCCATGCACAGGGCTACCAGCCCGATAAAGATCACATACGGAAACATCAAGCGCGTCAGGGTCACGGTCAGGGCCATCTTCTCCGGAAGATGGGAAAAACCGGGGGCCACCACGCGGATGATCCAGGGGGCGGCAACGACGCCGACCAGGGTCACTCCCAGCAGCACGAGGAAGAGGAGTTTCATGGCGCTGATCGCCAGGCGGATCCCCTCCTCACGGTCACCGTTGACCATCACATCGGTAAATACCGGAACAAAGGCGATACTCAGCGAGCCCTCGCCGAAAAGCCGGCGCAGCAGATTGGGGATCCGGAAAGCCGCGATGAAGGCATCCGCTGCCATTCCGGCCCCAAAAAAGGAAGCCACCACCATGTCGCGCACATAACCGAAAACGCGACTGAGCAGGGTGGCGGCACCAACGACCCCGGCAGCACGGGTGACCCTGCGGTTTTCCCTGCCGGCCGGGTTAGACGGATCCGAATTCATGAGTTCCCGCCCATCAATGAATCACACAAAAAACCTTGACTTACCCAAGTTTTTTGGCT
The DNA here is from genome assembly GCF_009689005.1 of Desulfosarcina ovata subsp. ovata. Classification (NCBI taxonomy): domain Bacteria; kingdom Pseudomonadati; phylum Thermodesulfobacteriota; class Desulfobacteria; order Desulfobacterales; family Desulfosarcinaceae; genus Desulfosarcina; species Desulfosarcina ovata. The sequence continues at coordinate 2,422,254 of NZ_AP021879.1, forward strand.
ATCAGGAAGTTTTGTATTTTCCAATTAATTTCCGAAAGGAGTAACAGAAGGTGGCAAACCATAAATCAGCATTGAAACGCGCCGTTCAGAACAACCGGCGGCGCCTGCGGAACAAGGCCGTTCAGACCCGGGTAAAAAACGCTGTCAAAGATGTGCGCCTCGCTGTGGCCGAAAACGCGGAAAACAGCATTGAGCGCCTCAACGCGGCCAAATCCGATATCGACAAAGCAGCCAAAAAAGGCGTCCTGCACAAAAAGACCGCCGCCCGCAAGATTTCCCGCCTGACCAAAATGATCAACGCCCAGCAGGCCTGATCCGGGCCGGCGACGACCGTCTTGATCCAACGGCAGCGCCGACGCGTTGCCGTTTGTATTTCGGTGGTCCGGCCGCAGCACCATCAGAAATTATCCGTCATCAGGCTGAAGGCGGCTTCAGCCAGTTTTTCCGAAACTTCGGCAATGGCCTCAGACTCGTTCTGATCCGTTGCCGTTTCATTTTCTTTCTCCACCGTATAGGCCTGTTGCTCAGACAGACTGCCCGAAGACCAAAAGGTCCGCCCGTCGGGCGTGACCAGGCGAAGGTTCAGCGTGCCGACCACCCGTTTTTCTACAGCGGTGGAGACGCTGGAACGGGAAATCGTGGTGGTGGACAGACTGATCGTGCCGGACAGAATCGCATCGGCCGAGGCCTTGTTCTTAGCGATCGCCGCCTCTCGCTTACGGGTGAACTCGTAAATCAAATCATTGGTAAAGATGCTCTCCACACCGCTTTCGGACGATCGGTTTTCCAGCATGGTGATGAATATCCGCGACACCCCGCCCGGAAAGCTGCCGCCACCGGAGAAATGATAGCCGCATGCGGTCAACACCACCACGCATGCGGCTGCCAGGATTTGCTTCCACCTGTTTTTCATAAATAGTTCCAATAAGTTAAACAACAACATTCACCAGTTTGTTTTTCACCGCAATGACCTTCTTAACCGGTTTTCCGCCGATAAACGCTGCGATCCGCTCATCGGCCAGGGCCGTCTGCTTGAGTGTTTCCGGGTCGGCATCCAGGGCGGCCGAAAAGCGGCTGCGCAGTTTGCCGTTGACCTGGATCACGATCTCGATTTCATCCTTGACCGTTGCCGCCTCATCAAAGGTCGGCCACGCGCACAGCAGCACGCTGCCCTCATGCCCCATGGCCTCCCACAGTTCGTCGCAGAAATGGGGAACGATGGGGGCGAGCAGCAGGACGGTGGTTTCCAGGGCGAAGCCCATGGTTGCCTTGGACGCCTCGTCCAGGTGGGCCGCATCATCCACAGCCTGCATGGCATTGACCAGCTCCATGACGGCGCTGATCACCGTGTTGAAGTGGAAGCGCTCTTCGATATCCTGGGTCACCCGTTTGACGGTTTCGTGGGTCTTGCGGTAGAGCTCCTTGAACGGGCCGTCCAGGGATTTGGGATCGGCGGATCTTCCGGCAGCGCCGTCAACCAGCGGCAGCCAGCGGTCGGCCAGACGCCAGACGCGCTGCAGAAAGCGGAAACTACCCTCGACGCCCTGTTCGCTCCACTCCAGATCCCGTTCGGGCGGTGCGGCGAACAGGCAAAACAGCCGGGTGGTGTCGGCGCCGTACTGGTCGAGCAACACATTGGGATCGATGACGTTCTTTTTCGATTTGGACATCTTCTCGACCCGGCCGACGGTCACCGCTTTGCCGCACTGGCTGCAGGTGCGGTCCGAACCGTCGCCATCGATCACCTGTTCGGGAAAAAGAAAACCGTGCTCGGGGCAGGCCGTGGTCTCCTTGCACACCATGCCCTGGGTCAACAGGCGCGTAAACGGCTCCTTGAAGTGGACCAGTCCCAGGGTTTCCAGCACGCGGGTGAAATAGCGCGAGTAGAGCAGGTGCAAGATGGCGTGCTCCACCCCGCCGATATACTGATCCACCGGCATCCAGTAGTCCACGGCCGCCGGATCGAACATGCCCGTTTCACAGCGCGGGCTGCAGTAGCGTTCGAAATACCAGGAAGACTCCACAAAGGTATCCATGGTGTCGGTCTCCCGGCGGGCGTCCTCGCGCCCGCATTTCGGGCAGCGGGTCCTGGCGAACGACTCCAGACCGGCCAGGGGCGACCGGCCGCCCTCCAGCAGGTCGGCCTCCTCGGGCAGCACGATGGGCAGGTCCGCCTCGGGCACCGGAACGATGCCGCAGTCGGGGCAGTGAATCATGGGAATCGGCGCGCCCCAGTAGCGCTGGCGGGAGATTCCCCAGTCGCGCAGGCGAAAACTGACCGTCTTCTTACCGATTCCGTTTTTATCCATGTACCCGGTGATGGCCTCAATGGCCTCGCGGTTGCCCTGACCATTGAAGTCGCCTGAGTTGACCATGGTGCCATCGGCGGTGTAGGCCGCCTCCATGGTGGCCCCGTCCAGGGTTTCGCCCGGCGGGCTGACCACGACGATGACGGGCAGGTCGTATTTGCGGGCGAAATCGAAGTCACGCTGATCGTGGGCCGGCACCGACATGACCGCACCGGTACCGTATTCCATGAGGGCGAAGTTGGCCGTGTAGACCGGCATGCGCCGTCCGTTCATGGGGTTGATGCAGTATGCGCCGGTAAAGACCCCTTCCTTTTCGTAGCTCTCGATGGCCTTGGAGGAACGGTCCTGCAGGGAAATGCGCTCGACAAACGCCGCCACCGCCGCTTCCTGGGCGGTTCCCGCGGCCAGTTCCGGCACCAGGGGGTGCTCCGGCGCCAGGCACATGAAGGTGGCCCCGAACACCGTGTCCGGACGGGTGGTGAAAACACTGATGATCGCGTCGCTGTTTTCCACGCCAAAGCGGATTTCGGCACCGACGCTTTTCCCGATCCAGTTGCGCTGCATGGTGGTGACCTTGTCAGGCCAGCCGGGCAGAAGGTCGCAGTGCACCAGGAGATCTTCGGCAAAATCGGTGATCTTGAAAAACCACTGCCACAATTTTTTCTGGCGCACCGGTTTGCCGCAGCGCCAGCACATGCCGGCCTCGACCTGTTCGTTGGCCAGCACGGTCTGGCACGGCTCACACCAGTTGACATAGGACTCCTTGCGGTAGGCCATGCCCCGCTCGACCATTTGAAGAAAGAGCCACTGTTCCCAGCGGTAGTATTCCGGCCGGCAGGTGGCCAGTTCGCGATCCCAGTCGTAGGAAAAGCCCATGCGTTTGAGCTGGGCCCGCATGGTGGCGATGTTTTCATAGGTCCATTGGGCCGGATGGGTGCGATTGGCAATGGCGGCGTTCTCCGCCGGCATGCCGAAGGCGTCCCAGCCCATGGGGTGCAGCACATTGAATCCGCGCATGCGTTTGTAGCGGGCCACCACGTCGCCGATGGTGTAATTTCTCACATGCCCCATGTGGATCTTGCCGGACGGGTAGGGAAACATTTCCAGCAGGTAGTATTTTTCGCGGCCCAAGGCCTCATTCACCTTGAACAACTGGTCGGCCTGCCAGCGGTCCTGCCATTTGGTTTCAATTGCCTGGGGTTGATAGCGTGAATCCATGAATCTTCCTATCTTCTTGCGAACATTGTCGATTTTGCTGGTTTCAAGAGTCCTCGTCATGCCATAAAGCCGGGTAAAGATCAAGAGCCGTTCCGGGCCCCGCCAGGGCAATCGCATTTAACTATTTATATTTACCATTTGGCATTGATTGAATCGGGGCGGTGGGTTTCCGATCAGAATACGTCCAAATGCAATCGCCCTGCGGCCTCCGCCTGCCTAAACCGGGCGGAATCGCGGTGCTTTTTTCGGAATTGTCCAAAATTCCGTTGACTTGCCCATAACAATTGATTATTCAAGCAAATTTAATAACCCGCAACCTTTAACAGGATACCAACCAGTAGCGAATGACCAGCAAAATTCTCATCAATGCAGTCGACCCCGAAGAAGTTCGCCTCGCCATCGTCAAGGAGAGCCGCCTGGAAGAATTTCACATCGAAAGCGCGGCCCGGGAAATCCTGCACAGCAGCGTCTACAAAGGCGTGATCACCCGCATCGAACCCAGCCTTCAGGCGGTCTTCGTGGACTTTGGGGCCGAGCGACACGGATTTCTGCAGAAGCAGGAAATCCACAGCGACTATTTCCAGGATCCACCGGCAACCGGCAACAGCATCCAGAACCTGGTCCGCCGCGGCCAGGAGCTGGTGGTCCAGGTGACCAAGGACCCGATCATGAAAAAAGGGGCCATGCTGACCACCTTCATCTCCCTGCCGGGCCGTTACGCCGTGCTGATGCCGGGAAGCAGCAGCCGCGGCATTTCCCGCAAAATCGAGGACGAAACCGAACGCAAACGGCTCAAAGAGATCGTGGACAAACTCAATCTGCCCGAAGGGTTCGGCATCATTATCCGCACCGCCGGCATGGGGTGTACCAAGACCATGCTGTCCAAGGATGTCCAGTACCTGCTGCGCCTGTGGAACAACATCACCAGCATGGCGGTCAACGCCCCTGCGCCGTCCGCGCTCTACAAGGACCGCAACCTGGCCGTACGCTCCATTCGGGACCACTTCACCCCGGACATCAAAGAGATCCTGATCGACGATGAAGCGGTTCACCAGGAAGTCAAGAACTTCGTCAAAATCATCTCCCCCAAACAGACCGGCATCGTCAAGCTGCACAAATCCGACAAACCGATCTTCACCCGTTTCCAGCTGGAAGATCAGATCGCCACCATTTTCAACAACCGGGTCACGCTCAAATCGGGCGGTTCGGTGGTCCTTGAACGTACCGAGGCTCTGGTTGCCATTGACGTCAATTCCGGTAAAGGAACCCAGAAAAAAAACATCGAAGAGACCGCCCTGATGACCGACCTCGAAGCGGCGGCGGAAATCGCCCGTCAGCTGCGCATCCGCGATTTGGGGGGATTGATCGTGATCGACTTCATTGACATGCGCGAGCAGAAGCACCGCAACCAGGTGGAAAAGGCCCTGCGCACCGCCATGAAACAGGACCGCGCCAGGGTTAAAATCGGGAAAATTTCCAAATTCGGCCTGCTGGAGCTCTCCCGCCAGCGGTTGCGCCCCTCCATCGATTTCGGTAGCATGCAGACCTGCACCCACTGCGGCGGCAAGGGGCAGGTACCGTCGGCGGAATCCCTGGGACTGAGCTTTCTGCGCAAACTCAAGCTCGACACCCTGAAAGAGGATGTCCGCCAGGTCTCCGCCCGGCTTCCCGCAGCGGTGGCCAACTACCTGCTCAACCGCAAACGCAAGGAACTGAATGATCTGGAATCCAAACGGGACGTGATCATCACCATTGTCGCCCGGGACGATCTGATCCCCGGGCAGGTGGAGGTCACCTACGATAAAAAGACCAAGGCCGTCGAGAATCCGCCCGCACAGGCATAAGATGTGACCAACGCCGCCCTTCCCAAGAACCATTTGACGGGACGGGTGATTTACAGTATATCTGCGCCACTTTCGACGATCGCCAATCAAACCCGAAACCGATTTTCCGGTACGGGTCTGAAATATCCTATGAGGAGGTTTTGATACCGATGAATATCGCTTTTGCAATGGGACAGGGAGCTGCTGGTGGAGGAGCATCAGGAGGGTTCGCATCGTTCGTTCCCCTGATCCTCATGTTTGTCATTTTTTACTTTCTGCTGATTCGCCCCCAACAGAAAAAAACCAAGGAGCACCGGCAGATGATCGACAATCTCAAAACCGGTGACCGCATCGTCACATCCGGCGGCCTGCACGGCCGGATTACCGGTGTTGCCGAAAACGCCCTGACCGTGGAAATCGCCGAGAAGGTGCGCGTCAAGGTGAACCGGGGCAGCGTCTCCGCACTGGTCCAGACCGGCTCGCCCCAGGCAGCCACCAAAAAGGACAAGAAAGCCGACAACGGCAACGCTTGAACTCCAACCGCTCTCCCTTTTTCAATTTAAAAAGCCCCATTGTCACCGGAATCTTTCCCCGCGTCGATTCGCAGGCCGTCCTGCTGTCCGCAGCGGATTGAATCGGCAGCTGGGGCTTTGGCGTGTGGATATTGAAAGGAAACAACGTTGAAGAATCTTTCGTGGAGACTCATCGTGATTGCCGCGGTAATCCTGGCCGCCGTGATTTATGTGATACCGACCTTCCGGCCCGGTATTTGGCCCCATAAGAAAATAAACCTGGGGTTAGATCTGCAAGGCGGCATGCACCTGGTACTGGAAGTGGAAGCCGACAAGGCGGTAGAGAACACCGTCGAACGGCTGGCCCAGGAGATGCGCGACATGCTCCGCAAAGAGCACATCCGCACCCTCGCTTTCGAACGGGTGGAAGGCATCAAAATTGCCGTCAAAGTGCCCGATGAGACCAATATCGCCAGTTTCGACGACCTGCTGGACAAGGAGTTCCGCGACGTCCGGGTGGCCGATCGGACGGTCAAGGACGGAGTTCTGGATATCGTGCTCGACCTGCCCGACAAGGAGATCGAACGCATCCGCCAACTGGCGGTCGCCCAGGCCCTGGAGACCATCCGCAACCGGATCGACCAGTTCGGGGTCAGTGAGCCGGACATCCGCATCCAGGGCGAACAACGCATCCTGGTCCAGCTGCCGGGCATCAAGGATACCCAGCGGGCCAAGGATTTGATCGGGAAAACGGCCCTGCTGGAGTTCAAACTGGTTGACGAGACCCACGATGTCCAGTCTGCCCTGGACGGGAACGTTCCCGCCTCCAGCGAGATCCTTTACGAAACCAAGGAAGATCCGGCCACCCGCCGGACTCAGAAAATCCCGTTCCTGGTGAAAAAACGCACGGCCCTGACCGGCGCCTACCTGACCGATGCCAGGGTACAGATCGACAGCCAGTACAACGAACCCTACGTCTCGATCACCTTCGACAAAAAAGGGGCCCGCCTCTTCGAGCGCATCACGGCGGAGAATGTCAAAAAGCGGCTGGCCATCGTACTGGACGGCAATGTCTACTCCGCACCGGTGATCCAGGAAAAAATCGCCGGCGGTGAAGCCCGCATCACCGGCAGTTTCACCACCAACGAAGCCCGCGACCTGGCCATCGTGCTGCGTGCCGGCGCCCTGCCCGCGCCGGTCCAGATCCTGGAAGAGCGTACCGTGGGGCCCTCTCTGGGAACCGACTCCATTCGCATGGGGCTGCTCTCCATGTGTGTGGGCGGCATTCTGGTGGTGCTGTTCATGGCCGTCTACTACAAAGCGTCCGGGCTGATCGCCGATTTCGCCCTGATCCTCAACATTTTGCTCATTGCCGGCGGCCTGGCCATCTTCGGTGCCACCCTGACCCTGCCCGGCATCGCCGGCATCATTCTGACGATCGGCATGGCGGTGGATGCCAACGTACTGATTTTTGAGCGCATCCGAGAGGAAATGGGCCTGGGCAAAACGCCCCGGGCCGCTGTCGATGCCGGCTACGACCGGGCCACACTGACCATTCTGGATGCCAATGTCACCACATTGATCGCAGCATTGGTGCTGTTTCAGTTCGGGACCGGGCCGGTCAAGGGCTTTGCCGTCACCCTGAGCCTGGGTGTGGTGGCCAGCCTGTTCACCGCCCTGGTGCTCACCCGCGCCGTATTCGATTATGTTCTGATCCATCGGAAAATTCGCACCATCAGCATTTAACGCCAGGTGTCCCGAACCGTCCGGATGCGCAAAACCACCATCGAGGAACCGATTCATGCAGTTTATCAAACCCGGTATCAATATCGACTTTGTCGGCAAACGCAAAATCGCCTTCACCATCTCCCTGCTGTTGATCGCCGTCAGCATCGTCACCCTGATCGTGAACCAGGGGCCCCGCTACGGTATCGACTTTGCCGGCGGCACCCTGGTCCAGGTGAAGTTTGCGAAAGCGGTCACCATCGACCGCATCAAGAGCGGCCTGGAAACTATTGACATGACCGCTTCGGCCGTGCAGCAGTTCGGTCATGCGGCCGACCACGAATATCTCATTCGCACCGACACCGCCACCACCGCCGTGGAGGGGTTGGCCGAGAGAATCGAGACGGGCCTCAAGGCATCCACCGGCGTGGACGCCGAGACTCGACGCGTGGAGATGGTCGGTCCCCAGGTGGGCAAGGATCTGCGCGAAAAAGCGCTCTTTGCCATGTTCTACTCACTGCTCTTCATCACCGTCTATATTTCGGGACGCTTTGAAATGAAATGGGGCAAAAGCGCCATCGTGGCTGCCGCCATCATGGCCGCGGTCTACCTGCTCTCGCTGTTCAACGTGTCGATTCCCTTTCTCATGCTGGCCGCCCTGATCGTCTCACTGGTCGTTTTCTGGTTTTTCGAATTCAAATATGCCATGGGCGCCATCGTGGCACTGATTCATGACGTGACGATCACCGTGGGGGTGTTTTCGATTTTCGACAAGGAGTTCACCCTGCCCATCGTGGCCGCACTGCTGACCATCATCGGCTACTCCCTGAACGACACGATCATCGTCTTCGACCGGATTCGTGAAAACCTGCGTAAATATCACAAAGAGCCGATGATGACGATCTTGAACAAGAGCGTGAACGAGACCCTGAGCCGCACCATTCTCACTTCGGGTACCACCTTGATCGTGGTGATCGCCCTGTTTGTCCTGGGAGGCGGTATTATCCACGATTTCTCCTTCGCACTGCTGGTCGGCGTGATGGTCGGAACCTATTCATCTGTTTATGTGGCCAGTCCGATTCTGCTGGCCTGGCAGAACCGGAGAAAATAGATGTCGGAGCTGCGGCCCTGGTTCGCCCTCAAAAGCGTCCCCGGGGTTGGCAATCTGCTGTATCGGCGGCTGGTGGAGCACTTCGGTTCTCCTCAGGATGTTTTGAACGCCGAACCGGCAGCCCTTACGGCGGTTCAAGGGGTGTCCCCCCGCCTGGCCGCCAGCATTGTCCGCCACCGAACACCCGATGCGGTCTCGGATGCGATTGAACGCGAGTTGGCGTCCGTCCGCCAAAAGAGCTACCGGATCGTGACCCTGACGGACGCCGGATACCCCCCGCTGTTACGCCAGATCCCCGATCCGCCACCTTTTCTTTACGTTTACGGCACCCTGCGGGAAGGCGGGCTGAACATCGCCATGGTCGGATCGCGCAACGCCACGGATTACGGAATCGCCACCACCCGCCGTCTGGCCATGGATCTGGCCCGGCAACAGGTCTGCATCGTCAGCGGAATGGCCCGGGGGGTGGACACCGCCGCCCACAACGGTGCCATTGCCGCCGGTGGGAACACCATTGCCGTGCTGGGAACCGGTCTGGCGCGGATCTATCCGCAAGAAAACGAACGGCTGTTCCACCGCATCGCCGAAAACGGTGCCGTGATCAGCGAATTCGCTCTGCACAGCGGTCCCGATGCCCACCATTTTCCCGCCCGCAACCGGATCATCAGCGGGATGAGCCATGGTACGGTGGTGGTGGAGGCCACCGGACGCAGCGGCTCCCTGATCACCGCGCGCCTGGCCGCCGAACAGAACCGGGACGTCTTCGCCGTTCCCGGTAACGTGCATTCGTTTAAGAGTGTGGGCACCCACAGCCTGATCAAACAGGGCGCCAAACTGGTGGTTCACGCCGGGGATATTATGGACGAGTTTAGCCATCTCGGGCATTCCGCACCGGCCACCCCGTCGACGGCGGCAGCACCGTGTGTGGAGTTGACGAACGAGGAGGCCATGGTTATGGATAAGCTCGACGCCGAGCCGGTGCATATCGATGACCTGGCCCGCAAGCTGGCCCTGCCGGTAGGGCGCCTCTCCGGCCTGCTGCTTCAACTGGAAATCAAGGGGGCGGCCCATCAGACACCCGGCAACCGTTTCTGCCGGGTGCCCGGCATCCGCTGGCGGCCCGGAAAAACACGCAACAACAACCAAGAGGTAAGCAGTGAGTAAACCCCTGGTGATCGTAGAGTCACCCACGAAAGTCCGAACCATTAAAAAGTATCTGGGCAACGACTACAACGTCGCCGCCACCGTCGGGCATATCAAGGATCTTCCCAGCAAAAACCTGGGGATTGATATCGAGAAGGATTTCACCCCCCAATATCGCACCATTCCCGGAAAATCCAAGGTCCTCAGCCAGTTGAAGTCCGCTGCCGGGGACACCACGGATATCTATCTGGCCCCTGACCCGGACCGGGAAGGGGAAGCCATTGCCTGGCATACGGCCGAGGTGCTCAAAAAGAAAGGCCGCCGGTTTCACCGGGTGCTGTTTCACGAACTGACCAAAAAGGCCATTCTCGAATCGATGCAGGCGGCCCAGGATCTGGACCGCCACAAATACGAGGCCCAGCAGGCTCGCCGCATCCTGGACCGCCTGGTGGGCTACCAGATCTCGCCGCTGTTGTGGCGCAAGGTCAAGGGCGGCCTCAGCGCCGGCCGGGTGCAGTCGGTGTCCGTGCGCATCATCTGTGATCGCGAACGGGCCATCCAGGCCTTCGAGCCGGTCGAATACTGGTCGATCACGGCCAGCCTGAAGGGCAGCCAGCCGCCCGCCTTTGACGCCAAACTGGCCCGCAAGAACGGCAAAAAAATCGAAATTCCCGACGAAGCCGCCGCCACGGCGATCTTGCGGGATCTGGAAAATGCCCCGTTTGTACTGGACAAAATCGTCAAACGCACCACCCGGCGCAACCCCCTGCCCCCGTTCATCACCAGCAAACTGCAGCAGGAGGCGATCCGCAAACTGCGATTTTCGGCCAAAAAGGCCATGATGATCGCCCAGCAGCTCTACGAAGGGATCGATCTGGGACCTGGTGAGCCGGTCGGCCTGATCACCTATATGCGAACCGACTCCACGCGCATCGCCGACGAGGCCGCCCAGGAAGCCCTTCAGCTCATCACCGAGCGGTTCGGACCGAATTATTCCAACGGAAAACCGCGTTTTTTCAAGAACAAGAACAAGGCCCAGGATGCCCACGAGGCCATCCGGCCCACCTCGGTCTACCATACGCCGGAAAAGCTGAAACCTTACCTGTCCAAGGACCAGATGGCCCTGTACACCATGATCTGGCAACGTTTCATGGCCTCGCAGATGGCCCAGGCCCTGATCGACCAGAAGACCCTCTCCATCGTCGCCGGCGACTACACCTTTACCGCCAGCGGTTCTTCGGTGAAGTTTGCCGGGTTCCTGGCCGTCTACCAGAGCGCCGATGATGACGCCGAACGCAGCAAGGGCAGCCAGACCCTACCCGAACTCGAGGAAAAATCGGTCCTGACGCCACTGGGCATCGTGCCCAAACAGCACTTCACCCAGCCGCCGCCCCGTTTTTCGGAAGCCTCGCTGGTCAAGGAACTGGAGGAGAACGGCATCGGCCGGCCGAGCACCTATGCCGCCATTCTCTCCACCATTCGTGACAAGGGCTATGTGGAACTGCTTAAGGGCTATTTCCGGCCCACCGAGCTAGGCTTCATCGTCAACGATCTGCTGATCGCCAGCTTCCCGGAGATTCTCGATGTGGAGTTCACCGCCCGCATGGAAAACGACCTGGACCGCGTGGAACAGGCCGAGGTGGAATCCCTGGCCATCCTCAACCAGTTTTACGGCCCCTTCAGCAAAAAACTGGCCGAAGCTGTTGAAGGCATGCTCAGCGTCAAGGGTGTGGGCATGCCCACGGGCCTGACCTGTCCCCTGTGCAAGAAAAACCCCTTGCGCATCAAAATGGGCAAGAACGGCCATTTTCTGGCCTGCTCCGGTTATCCGGAGTGTACCTACTCCAGTGATTACGAGCGGGATGAAAAAGGCGTTATCGCCCCGGTGGCACCGGTTCAGAGCGAAGCTACGGACAAGGTGTGCGACAAATGCGGCAAGCCCATGGTGATCAAACGCGGGCGCTACGGCGACTTTCTGGCCTGCAGCGGGTATCCGGAATGCAAACACACCCAGTCGCTCAACGGCGGCGGCAGCGCCAAAGCCACCGGCGTGCCCTGCCCACAGCCGGGTTGCGACGGCGAAATCGTGGAAAAATCGTCCAAGCGGGGCAAGATTTTTTACGGCTGCAACCGATACCCGGAGTGCAGTTTCGCCAGCTGGGACAAGCCGGTGGCCAAGGCCTGTCCCGCCTGCGGCAACGCCTACATGGTCGAAAAGACCACCAAGCGGGACGGCACCATGATCGTCTGCCCCAACCGGGAATGCAAGCACAAGGAGCCAGCGGGTGAAGGCGATGGCAAATAATCCGCCGCAAGGCCGTTGGCGTTGATAGATTTTAAACCAACCCACGTAGGTGACCAGTGACAAATCGTTCCCACATCGGCACGATCAGCGCCGAGATGAACCTGGAGGCGGCACGGATCGACGCCGTGGCGCAATTGCTCGCAGACGGGGCCACTGTGCCCTTCATTTCCCGCTACCGCAAGGAGGCCACCGGCAGCCTGGACGAGGTGGCCGTGGCCACCATCCGTGACCGATTGACCCAGTTGCAGGATCTGGACAGCCGCCGGGAGACGATCCTCGGCTCCCTGGAGCAGCACGGCCATCTGACCGACGAACTCAAGGATCAGGTCCTGGCCGCCGGGACCATGACCGAACTGGAGGACATCTACCTGCCCTACCGGCCCAAACGCCGCACCCGCGCCACCATCGCCCGCGAAAAGGGGCTGGAACCGCTGGCCACTGCCATTTTCGAACAGGCCGGCAGCGATCCGGAAGCCCTGGCCGCGGACTATGTGGATGCGGAAAAAGATGTCGCGACAATCGAGGATGCCCTGGCCGGTGCCCGTGATATCATTGCCGAAACCATCAACGAGGATCAGCAGGCCCGCTCCCGGGTGCGCGATCTTTTCTTTGAAAAGGCAGTGATTCGCAGTCAGGTGGTTGCCGGAAAGGAAACCGAGGGCGCCAAGTACAAGGACTATTTCGAATGGTCGGAACCGGTGTCCACGGCCCCCTCCCACCGCATCCTGGCCATGCGCCGCGGTGAGAAGGAAGATATCCTGAGCCTCTCCATCGCCCCCGAGGCCGAGCCGGCCATCGCCATCCTGGAAACGCTTTTCATCAAGGGCGACGGCCCTGATTCCGGGCAGGTACGCCTGGCGGCCCAGGATGCCTACAAACGCCTGCTCTCCCGATCCATGGAGACCGAGGTGCGCGTAAGCCTCAAGGAGCACGCCGATGCCGAAGCGATCCGCGTTTTTGCCGACAACCTGCGCCAATTGCTGCTCGCCTCGCCCCTGGGGGCCAAACGGGTGATGGGCATCGACCCGGGCTATCGCACCGGTTGCAAGATCGTCTGCCTGGACCGCCAGGGCAAACTGCTGCACAACGACACCATCTATCCCCACGGATCGGAGCGTCAGGCCGAGGCCGCCGCCCAGACCGTCCGGAATCTGTGCCAAAAATTCGCGATCGAGGCCGTGGCCGTGGGCAACGGCACGGCCGGCCGGGAAACCCAGGCCTTTGTGGAAAAAACCATCGATGCCAAAACCCTGCCGGTGATCATGGTCAACGAGAGCGGCGCCTCGATCTACTCGGCCTCGGAAATCGCTCGCCAGGAGTTCCCCGACTATGATCTGACCGTGCGCGGGGCGGTCTCCATCGGCCGCCGCCTGATGGATCCGCTTTCGGAACTGGTCAAGATCGACGCCAAATCCATCGGCGTGGGCCAGTACCAGCACGATGTGGATCAGTTCGCCCTCAAGAGCGCCCTGGACGACGTGGTGGTCAGTTGCGTCAACGGCGTGGGGGTGGCGGTCAACCAGGCCAGTGTCCAGCTGCTCACCTACGTTTCCGGCCTGGGACCGAAGTTGGCCAAAAACATCGTCGCCTATAGAGACGAAAACGGCGCCTTCGCCAGCCGCGACACCCTGAAAAAAGTCAAGCGGCTGGGACCCAAGGCCTTCGAACAGTGCGCCGGCTTCCTGCGCGTTAAAAACGGCGACAACCCGCTGGATGCCAGTGCGGTCCATCCGGAAAGCTACGCCGTGGTCCAGCGCATGGCCGACGATCTGGGCTGTACGGTGGCCGATCTGATCAACGACGCCGGCCTGCGTAAAAAAATCGACCTGAAACGCTACGTGACCGACAGCGTGGGCCTGCCGACCCTTACCGACATCCTGGAGGAGCTGGCCAAACCGGGCCGGGACCCGCGCGAGCCCTTCGAACATTTCGCCTTTGACGAAAACGTTGCCACCATCCAGGATCTCCAGCCGGGCATGAAGCTGCCCGGCATCGTCACCAATGTGACCAATTTCGGCGCCTTTGTGGATGTGGGCGTGCATCAGGACGGCCTGGTGCACATCAGCGAGCTTTGCGACCGGTTCGTCAAAAACCCGGCCGACGTGGTCAGCGTGCAGCAGAAAGTCACCGTCAGCGTGCTGGAGGTGGACCTGCCGCGCAAGCGTATCTCGCTTTCCATGCGCAGCCGACCGGGTGAAAAGCCGGCGCCCAAGAAAAAAGCGGCGCCGGCCGGCAAAAAGCGACCGGCCGATCGCGCCCCCCGGGGAAAGGGCAGCGGCAAGCCAGCCGGCCCCAAGCCGTTTAACAACCCCTTTGCCGAGGCCTTTAAAAATGCGAACCGGCGATAAACGGAGCCGATCATGATCGCGGTGGTACAACGGGTTACCCGAAGCAACGTCACGGTGGACGGATCGCTGGTGGGATCCATTGGACCGGGCCTCAACGTGCTTCTCGGTGTGGCCAACGGCGACGACGAGACGGACGTCAACTACCTGGCACCCAAAATCGCCAATCTGCGCATCTTCGAAGACGATGCCGGCAAAATGAACCGCTCGCTGATCGACACGGGCGGTGGGATGCTGGTGGTCTCCCAGTTCACCCTTTTGGGAGACTGCCGCAAAGGCCGGCGCCCCTCCTTTGTCCATGCCGCCGAGCCGAAACGGGCCAGACCCCTCTACCGCGCCTTTGTCGACCGGGTACGCGCGCTGGGGGTCGATGTCGCCACCGGCCGCTTCGGCGCCATGATGCAGGTAACCATCGAAAACGACGGTCCGGTCACCCTGCTGGTGCAGAGCCGCTAAGTGGTCCTGTTCGTAAATACGGTGACGCACCGAGTTTGCCGAGGCGCCCGGCGCACAAGGCGCGAGAAGCGTCAATAGCAGCGCTATCTTGTTAAAGATTCTGGCTTCTCAAAGTACCACTGCCACATGAGGCCAAAACCTATCCCGAAGGCATCATCAAAAGGTACCTGAAAATCCTCATATTTAACCTCGCAAAAGGCATATAGTTGTTCCCAAATATTGACTCCGAGCATGCTTTGTCCTGAAACGCTATCATGGCGGTATTCATTCAATGGGTTATCGACGTCTATGTCACACCATGTACTGGAAAAGCAGTTTACCCGCCCGATACTAAATGGAATTTTTAGGTAAGGAGAAATCATCCACCAGTTATGTCCTTGCCGACCATCCGTGCGAGCCAGATAGACGGTAATGTCAAAAGTTGCATGGATTCTATTAAGAAACTTGCTCATACCTCCAAAAGTTCTGGCACCTCGCCAACGGAAGCCGAAATAACAGCGATCATCCGTAAAGGAATCTATATTATATTCCATGGCCACATCAAACATATGCAGGACAACGTTATCCTCGGCAATACCAAATGTGTTCAAAGGCTTGAATAGGTCGAAACTTCCGCAATGGTTTTTCAGATGGGTTTCATCGTGACCATGGTCACCCGTAAAATCAATGAACCCATAAAGCTCCAAGTCAAATGGCAAATTGTTGGTTTCAAATTCAGGCGTCAATGTGACAAATTCTCTTTCTATGTCATATTGATAAGAAATGTTAGACCACCAAAACTGTCTCGCTTGATCCTCAGCGCTCCCAATCTCTTTAAAAACAAAAAGCGCTAAAACGGTAATGGCCAGAAACCATACAAAATATTTGCCCATGTAGATTGCCTCCGTGATTCCCCTTTTGTGCCTACCGATTCGATATGGATGTATGCCCAGCGTGGCGCACGTTGCGATGGGAACGTCCACGCTCACACACTGGGTGTGTGTGTGTGTGTGTGTGTCGCAAACCTGGACGTGCGATACATTTTCCACTACGTCTCTATTGTTGGGCATACATCCAGCGAGATGCGTGCCAAAAAATATTTACTATTAATACAAATGGGTTAGAAAAATAATTGACAAGTTTTATCATTTACGCCAAAAATTTTTGTCATATATGATATTTTTCCGATTTTATGTCACATGCGACAGATATGGGGAGGGGAGCTGTGACCATTAATGATATGGAGTTCTTCCACCAAGCGTCCAAACGAATCTGCGGTACCCTTAACGCAAAAACCATGCTGGCAGATATCCGCAAGTATATTGAGAACTTCATGCCCGCTGAAAGCCTGGATTTAAATACATACGAGCCGGAAAACCGGATGCTTCGCAATATTGCTTCTGCAAGTATCTATCCCGAAACGCCATTGCGTTATCCGGCCAAGTTATCCAAAGAAGCCGCACTATTTGTTGAAACAGGTCGTTATGGCCCGGTGGTTAGCATGATTAACCGGTCGGAAATGCAACCAGTTGCAAAACAGGTTGAATTGGAAGCCAAACAGCATCCCCTTTGCTTTTTGTTGCTACACCTGAAAATAGCCGGAAAAAGTTTCGGTGAACTTGTGATTTCAGCGCGGGGACGAGACTTGTTTCGCAAAGAACACGCTCGCTTGCTGGAACTCTTACACGATCCTTTTTCCATTGCCATTGCAAACATCTTAAAGCACCAGGAAGTCCTGCGCCTACAGAAGAAGCTATCCGATGACTACCGCTACTTGGCCAGCGAGTTACGCCAGATTTCAGGAGCCGAAGTCATTGGTGAAGAGTATGGATTAAAACCCATCATGGAAATGGTTCGCCAAGTGGCCCCATTGGATAGCCATGTGTTGCTCTTGGGCGAGACCGGTGTGGGCAAGGAGGTCATCGCCAATGCAATTCACTATTCTTCGCTGCGGCACAGCGGTCCACTAATAAAAGTCAATTGTGGCGCGTTACCCGAAAACCTGATTGACAGCGAACTCTTCGGTCATGAAAAGGGGTCTTACACTGGCGCCGGAACAACACGCCGAGGACGGTTTGAAAGGGCTCATGGTGGCACGGTCTTTCTCGACGAAATTGGCGATCTTCCCCTTTCTGCACAAACACGGCTTTTACGCGTCATTCAGGACAGAACCATTGAGCGGGTTGGAGGCAGGGACCCAATCAAGGTGGATATTCGTATCATTTCCGCCACACACAGGGACCTGCAGCAGATGGTCCTTGAAAAATCCTTCAGAGAAGATTTGTGGTTCCGCCTCAACGTGTTTCCCATAACGATCCCGCCGCTGCGACATCGAAAAGCCGATATCCCGGCTCTGGTCAAGCACTTCGTCCAAAAAAAGTGCCGCGAGATGAGAATTCGAACTCATCCGACGATCTCGCCGATTCAAATGGAAAAACTAATAAAACATGATTGGCCTGGGAATGTGAGGGAGTTGGAGAATTCAATTGAGAGGGCGCTCATGCACGCTTTAGCTGGTGCTCCCAATGGGAGACTCATTTTTGATGATATCAGCAGGCCGCATCGGCAAGGCCAGCCTCTATGCCCCAATCTCGAACAAGACGTGCTAACCCTGGATGAAGTGATGCGGAATCATATCGAAAAGGTTCTCTTGTTGTGTAACAACAGAATCAATGGCCCAAATGGAGCTGCCGGCCGTTTAGGCGTAAACCCCAGTACACTCAGGCATCGCATGCGCAAACATGGCATCGCGTTCGGAAAAAGAAGAAAATCAACAGAAAATTAGCTTTACCTTGTCCCAAATTTGGATTGACTGCAGATAGATTGAGAGTATCTCAGAGCCTGTTTGATAAATCCGTCTAAGGCCCGCTAACGGCGTTGGAAAGTGTCTCAAAATGCTCACATATTACCTATATGCTCCGCTTTCGAGCCACTTTTTTTCATAAAGGTAGCTGAATACCAAAGCGTTTCATCCGGTTCCAGACCGTCACGCGGGTAACCCCCAAAATCTTGGCCGCAGCCGTCCGATTGCCGCCGGTTTGCTGCAGCGCGGTGATTAACTGCCGGCGTTGGGTCTCTTCCCGGCTCTGCCCCGGCTCGTGTCTCGGGGCGGATATCGATCCCTGCCCCACGATATTGGGTGGGAAATGGTAGTATTCCAAGCGGTTTTCATGGCAGGTCACGCAGGCGTATTCGAAAGCACTTTTCAGTTCGCGTACATTTCCGGGCCAGGGGTAGTTCGCCAAGAGTGCCATGGCCTCGGGGCTGACGGCAGGGATGGTTTTGCCGGTTTTCAAACCGATCCCTTTGAGAAAGCTCTCGGCCAGCAGGGGGATATCTTCGAGCCGCTCCCTCAATGGGGGGACCCAGATCGGGATAACGTTGATACGGTAGAACAGGTCCTTACGAAAGGCACCTTCGGCGACCATGGCGTCGAGATTCCGATGGGTCGCGGAAATAATCCGCACGTCGATGGGCATCGGTTGATTGGACCCTACCCGTTCGACCACTTTTTCCTCGAGCACGCGTAGCAGCTTGACCTGAATGTGGGGTGGCAGGTCGCCGATTTCGTCGATAAAAATTTCCCCGTGGTGGGCCGCTTCGAATCGCCCTTCGCGATCCCGGAACGCGCCGGTGAAGGCGCCCTTGACATGGCCGAACAGTTCGCTTTCCAAAAGGGACTCATTCAGGGCGGCACAGTTGACCTTGACGAAAGGTTTGGCTTTCCGGATGCCCACGTCGTGGATGGCGCGGGCCACCAGTTCCTTGCCGGTACCGCTCTCCCCCAGGATGATGACCGGTGCGTCCGACCGTGCGGCGTTACGCACCAGTTCGAAAACCCGGCTGATCGCGGGCGACGCCCCCAGGATGCCGCTGAAACCGTCTTCTTGATGCAGCTCCTGGCGGAAGGCCTGTATCTGATCTTCACGTCGTACCAGTTCGGTTACATCGGTCAAGGTTTCCACGGCACCGATAACCTTGCCCGTGGCCCCATGGAGAAGCGAAGCATTTTTAATGACGTGGACCGGGCGGCGGTCCTTGCGTATCAACGTGCAGCGGTTGGCGTCGATGCGGCCGGTGCGAAACAAGTTACACCAACTTCGGTCCTCGGGGTCATGCGCCGCTTGACAGATATCGCAATGCAGCAACTGACAACTCTGGCCGATGGCTTCCGAGCGGCGGTAGCCGGTGATCGTCTCGAACGCACGGTTGACCGAAATAATTTGCCCCATTCGGTCGACGATCATGATACCGTCCCGGATCGTATTAACAACGGTCTTCCAATGAAAATTCAGATCCTCTTCTCGCATGCGGGCCCCCGTTAAAACTTAACATCCGTTAAAATTTTTTTAACGTCTTTTACACCTGTTTGAACGACTTGGCAACCCGTCAAGAAACGCTTCCCATATTCCCCTAGCCCGTTATTCCTGAAATATTGACAGGTATTGGGCCCCTTTGTGGCCCGTCGGGTTTCCTGGCACCATTATTGATAGATATAACAGACATGATACAGGCGCACAAACCGTAATGAATAATGGAAACAAGTCTAAAACAGGAAGGAAAATTCACATGGAAAAAACGGATGTATTGATTGTAGGTGGCTCTGCTGCCGGTCTTATGGCCGGATTGACCGTTAAACGGCGCTATCCGGAAAAAAAGGTAACGATTATGCGCAAGGCCAGCAAAACGCCGGTGCCTTGCGGGATTCCATACATCTACGGCACATTGAAGGCGGTTGAAAAAAACAATATGCCGGACGAAGGCTTTATCAAACAGGGCCTCCAGCTGAACACGCTGGCTGTGGAATCGATTGATCGGGGAAACAAGACCGCCGACCTGGCCGACGGCACCCGCATTGCCTACGACAAATTGATCCTGGCCACCGGATCCTACCCGGCGATGCCCCCCATCCCCGGAATGCAAACCGGCAATGTCTTCGGCATCAAAAAAGAACCCGAATACCTCCAAAATATCCAGAAAGCCCTGGAATCCTCCCGCCATGTGGTCGTTATCGGCGGCGGCTTCATCGGGGTGGAAATGGCCGAACAGATCGCCAAAATGGCGCAGGCCGGCAGCCATGACGAACCGGTCAACATCAGCCTGATCGAGATGTTGCCCAACTGCCTGATGATGGCCTGCGAACAGGAATTCTGTATTGATGCCGAAAGGGAACTATCCGAGATGGGCATCAATGTCATGACCAACGCCCAGGTTCAGGCGATCCAGGGCAATGGCAAGGTCACCGGTGTTCAACTGGCATCAGGGGAGACGATTCCGGCAGACGCCGTTGTCGTCGGTATCGGTGTTACGCCCAATATCGATCTGGCCCGGCAGATCGGTCTGGAAGCCGATCCTCGCATGGGCATTAAAGTGGACGCTTACATGCGCACCGATGACCCGGATATTTTCGCCGCCGGCGACTGCGCCGCCAAGTTTTCCTTCTTCGACGGTCAGCCCACGGGCATTCGTCTGGCCTCGGTGGCCGCAAGCGAGGGCATGATCGCGGCCAGCAACCTCTATCACCCCCTTCGCAAGTGCATGGGGGCCGTAGGGGCTTTCGGAACAACGGTGGGCAATAGCTCCATCGGAGCCGCGGGCCTGACCACCAAAGCCGCCGATGCCGCCGACATCCCCTATGTGGTCGGTGAGGCGGTCTTCCCCAACCGCCATCCCGGCAGCCTGCCGGGCTGCGTCGCCAACATGAAGGCCAAACTCCTGTTTAGCAGGGACACCGGCAAAATCATTGGCGGGCACGTGCGGGGGGGAGAATCCACCGCGGATATGGTCAACATCGTCGCCGCTGCAATCCAGGGCGGGCTCACGGCCGAAGAACTGGCCACCATGCAGTATGCCACGCATCCTCTCCTGACGGCGTCCCCTCTAGGGTATCACGTAATGCTGGCCGCCGAAAATGCGTCGGTCAAGATGAGTGACAACCGGCCGTCCCAACAGTAAGAATCCGGACTCTGAATGGCTGGCTCCTGGATTCTCGCGACAGCTTTACGGCAGAGCTATCAATCTCTGGCCTGGCCCAAAGGACCAGGTTTTCCGGACCGAATAAATGCAAGTCCGGAAAGGCGCTTTCGCGGGGACCAGGAGCTCCGGTTCGGCCATTGGCCTGATGACCGGAGTTCCTCTGGCGCGGCCATTGGCAAGCGCCTTTTCAAATGCCGTCCGTTGTAACAGGGCAATCGCATGTAGCTTGATTTCTTTTCTCGCGGTCATGGACCGCTCCTACAGCGTCCTGTAACTTAATCAATTCACTGCATTTGCTGTAGGAGCTGACCTTGCCTGCGGCAACGGTTCCCGATATTTGGTTGACATGCGATTGCCCTGTCCGTTGTAAGGTGCGCCATTGAAATATCGTAACCCTGTCCGGTTTTGGTCAACCACCAGTCATGAGCCATGGCGGGAGAGATCATTAAAAAGAGGCAAGGCCATGGAACTGTTGGTGCATAACCGATAACTGACGATTTCTCGATCACAATTACGAGCCGAGCATGTAAAGTTCCCGGCACCTCGTCCGATATTGCTTTCAAGAGACAGGTGTAGCGGCGCAGCACCCGTGCGCCGACCATTGCATATCGATCGGACTGACGGGAACCATGCCCCAGGAAAGCAAAACCACATCACCGACAAAAACCGCCCGCCCGGGTAAAATCATCGCCGTCGGCGGTGCCAAGGGAGGCATCGGCAAAAGCCTGTTCGTGGCCAATCTGGGGGTATTCCTCTCCCGTTTGGGCAAGCGGACCGTGGTGGTTGATCTGGATCTCGGGGGTGCCAACCTGAACCTTTACATGGGGGTGTGGAGTCTGACCTGCCGTATCGATGATTTCCTGGACGGCACCGTCTCCGACATCAATGAGATCGGAACGCCCACCAAGTACGGCCCGCTGCTCATGGGCGGCGGGGGCGGAAAACTGGGGGCGGCCAACATCCATTTTTCCCGCAAGCTGAAATTGCTGCGCGCCCTGAAAACCATCGATGCCGACTATGTGATTCTGGACCTGGGGGGCGACACCACCTACAACATCCTCGATTTTTACCTTACCGCCGACCAAGGATTCGTGCTGACCACCTGCGATCCGGCCTCGTACATGGACGCCTACGGGTTCATCAAAACCTCCCTGCACCGCAAGCTTACCCGTCTGTTCGGTGCCGAATCCAACTATTACGACTACCGCGACGCAACAGTGGATCAGCTGATCAAGGACCACATCTTCCCCCATACGACCGGCAACGGCAGCCACATCCAAGCCCTGATGGACCGCCTGGAAGAGGAGAAACCGATCTATCACGGCATCGTCAAGGGGCTGCTCGACGGCTTCCGGCCGGGGGTGGTGGTAACCATGTTCGACGAGCAGGAGCAGGCCGACGAACTGGTCGCCCGCCTGCAGAAAATTTCTCGCAAGATGCTCTCCGTCGACCTGAATTATTTCGGTTGTGTCCCCTTTGAAAAAGAGATCCAGCGAAGCGCCAAGGAACTGATTCCCAGTGTGGCCAAAAATCCCGAGGGCAGTTTTGCCAAGGCTTTGCGGCGGATTGTGCTGAAGATGGAAATGGCCTGAGGTTAACGGATTCGTAAGAAGCCCGATATCGGCGTTACGCGTATCCTTCGTCACTGCGGAGTACGCTCAGTACACTGCCTACGGCACCCGCGATAGCGGTATTCTCAGGATTCGCAAGCCTTGATCTCGGGCGTCTTACGAATCCGTCAGGAATGAGATTCTTACAGCGCTGCCCCGCAGTACTTGCAGTGGCGGGCGTCGGCGTCATGGCCTTGGGCGCTGTACAGCGGGCAGGCCTGGGTTGAAACCCGGAGGTTGAAGGCGTGGGCCATCTCCACGGTGACGATCCGGTGGGCACGGCGATGCTTTAGTTCTTTTGGCGATGCCGGCCATAAAGGTCTTCCAGACGAATGATGTCGTCCTCGCCGATATAGGCGCCCGTCTGCACCTCAACCACTTCCAGGGGGATTTTGCCCGGATTTTCCAGGCGATGGGCGATACCCGCTTCGATGTAGGTCGAACTGTCCTCCTTGAGGACAAACTGCTCACCATCCCGGGTCACCAGGGCGGTTCCGCGCACGACGATCCAATGCTCGGAGCGGTTGTAATGCCGCTGCAGGGAAAGCGCGCCACCGGACTTGACCGTCAGCCGGTTGACCTGGAAGCGGTTGCCGGAGACCAGCTGGTCCACCGTTCCCCAGGGACGGTAGATGCGTTTGTGGGTGCGGGTCTCTTCACGGTTGCGCATTTTCAAGCGGTCCACCAGCCCCTTGACGTCCTGGACCCGGTCGCGGGGTGAGATCATCACCGCATCGCTGGTCTCCACGACGATGTGATCCTTTAGCCCCACGGCGGCGAGCAGCCGGCTTTCGGCATGCAGATAGGAGTCGCTAACATCGTGGAGCACCACATCGCCCTTGACCACATTGTCGGCCGCATCCTTTTCTCCCACCTGCCACAGCGCTTCCCAGGAGCCCAGGTCGTTCCATCCGGCGGACATGGGTACCATGGCTCCGTTTTCGGTCCGCTCCATCACCGCATAGTCGATGGAGTCGCTGGGGCTTTTGGAAAAGGCATCCCGGTCCAGGCGAAAGAAATCCAGGTCGGCAGTGCCCTTGTCAATGGCCGCGCGACAGGCCGCGACAATCTCCGGAACAAAGGTTTCCAGGGCTGCCAGGGCCTTTGAGGCGGAGAACATGAACATGCCGCTGTTCCAGCAGTACGCCTTTGAATCCACATAGCCACGGGCGGTTTCCAGGTCCGGTTTCTCCACGAAGGCATCGATGGCCACCGCCGTTCCGGGATTATCATCCCTGGAAAGGGGTGGTCCCATTTTAATGTAGCCGTAACCGGTCTCGGGACTTCTGGGGACGATGCCGAAAGTGATCAACCGGCCGGACCGGGCATGGTCGTAACCGGTGGTCAGGGCCCTTTGAAAATGATCGGCCGACTGGATGTGGTGATCTGCCGGCAGCACCAGCAATACCGGGTCATCCCCGTTTCGCATGGCCCACAATGCGGCCACGGCCAGGGCCGGCGCCGTGTTGCGCCCCACCGGTTCGAGGATAATGGCGCTGGGATGAACATGGATCTGGCGCAACTGTTCCGCCACCATGAAACGGTACTCGTCGTTGCAGATCACCATGGGATCGATGGCCGCATCCAGCCCGTTCAGCCGCTGGAGGGTATTCTGCAGCATGGTCTGCCGGTCCACCAGATTGATCAGCTGCTTGGGATAAAGGGCCCGGGAAAGGGGCCAGAGCCGGGTGCCGCTGCCACCGGCGAGAATAACGGGAAGAATCGGATTCATTTGATCTCCTTGCGCAACAGATCCAGCGCCGCCATGGCGAAGATCTTCTTGTTCATCAACCGCTTGCCAAAGGAGAAGTTCAGCCGTCGGCTCCGGGCACCGTCCGGTCCGGCAAAGCCGACGCAGACCGTGCCCACCGGTTTCTCATCCGTTCCGCCGTCGGGCCCGGCAATACCGGAAGTGGCCAGGCCGTATGTGGCACCGGCCACCCGCCGGGCGCCCTCGGCCATCTCCCGGGCAGTCTGCTCGCTCACCGCGCCATAACGGTCGATGGTCTCAGGACTTACGCCCAGAACGTCAATCTTGGCCCGATTGCTGTAAGTCACCCCGGAAAAGAGAAAATAGTTTGAGCTGCCGGCCACGTTGGTCAGCCAGTCGGCGATCAGACCGCCCGTGCAGCTTTCCGCCACGGCCAGGGTGGCCTCTTTCTCGATCAGCAGGCGACCGACGGCGGCCTGCATGGATTCCCCATGCTCTGAAATCACCGCCGTCCCCAGGCGCACGGCAGCCCACCGGACGGCCTCGTCGAGCCGCTTTGCCAATTGGGTTGAATCGGGACCCCGACCGTATAGTTTGACCTGAATCTGGGGAAAATTGGAGCGCAGTCCGAGGGTCAATCCCGGAAACGCCTCCTCCACCCCGGCCATTATCTCACCGACCTGGGACTCGGGCAGACCGAAGGTGGTGATCGTCTCCACCCTGCTGTGCATGGCCGCGTCGCCCTGCAGGCGGATCAACTCGGGAATCACCTGCCCGTCCAGCATGCGCTTCATCTCGTAGGGCACGCCAGGCATGAAAAAAAACCGGCAGCGACCGATGGTCATTGCAAAACCCGGCGCCGTGCCCACGGGATTGTCCAGCACACTGCAGCCATCCGGCAATTGTGCCTGTTTGCGGTTGGATGGGGTCATGCGCCGGTGGAACGTCTTGAAAAAACTTTCCACCGTTTTCCAGGCGGTTTCGTTAAATTCCAGTTCCACACCGGCGGCCCGGGCCGCCGCCTCGGCCGAACGGTCGTCAACGGTCGGGCCGAGCCCGCCGGTCACCACGGCCACATCCGCCCGGCCACCGATCTCCACCAGGGCCGCGGTCAAATTTTCCAGATCGTCACCCACACTGGTATGACGCACCACCTCAACGCCATACGCCTCCAGGCGTTCGGCGATAAACGCCGAGTTGCTGTCCACCAGAGCACCGGAACGGATCTCGTCGCCGGTTGCCAGAATTTCCGCTTTCATGGCTTCACTCTCCCGCTGCAGTTCATGTTTCTTCAAAGGAATTGAATGGTTGACAATAACGGTTACAGCCGGCGGGTGTCAACGAAACAATCCGAAAACGAGGAGCGCCGATAACGCCATCAACCGAATTCCAATTCAAATGCGGCTTTCCTGCCTGTCGTCCGTCCACGCTTGCCACAACGATAGAGTCTGTGTTAGATCTGTGAGCCGATATAGCTATTCAAGATAATGTTTTTGGGCTGCGTTATCGGTCGTCGCAGGATTACCATACGGCTTCCTCCCTCCGGCCTTGCCAAAAACGTTTTCTTGAATACAATAGTGGCGGTTGGCAACAACGCCCACCGGCGCCTGAACACCCCCGTCCACTGTGGTAAATAGCCGCCCGTGGAGAATCTCTTGGCGCGTTCAAACCGAACGAACGGCAACATTGTCATCTCATCGATTGAGGAAAACGAATATGAACGATCCGGTTTACATCATCGGCCTCGATCTGGGGACCACCAACAGCATCGTGGCCTATACCGAAGCGGATGCCGACGATATTGAAAAAGCCCCCATCCGCGTCCTGGAAATTCCCCAACTGGTCGACTCCGGAGTGGTCGAATCGAGGCCGGCACTGCCCTCTTTTGTACTGGTGACCGATGGCATGGACACCGCTCCGGATGCCCTGGCCCTGCCGTGGAATCCGTCACCGCCCCAGGCCACCGGCGAATACGCCCGCCGGCGCGGGGAAGAAATTCCCCAGCGGCTGATCGCGTCGTCCAAGTCGTGGCTGTGCAATACCTTTGTCGACCGCAACGCCCCCATCCTGCCGTGGGACAACACCGCCGACAAAAGCGGC
Organism: Desulfosarcina ovata subsp. ovata; assembly: GCF_009689005.1. Taxonomy (NCBI): domain Bacteria; kingdom Pseudomonadati; phylum Thermodesulfobacteriota; class Desulfobacteria; order Desulfobacterales; family Desulfosarcinaceae; genus Desulfosarcina; species Desulfosarcina ovata. The sequence continues at coordinate 2,448,577 of NZ_AP021879.1, forward strand.
ATCCCGGCGGAGAGCAAGCTCTCTCCGGTGGCGGCCTCGGCAGCGATTCTGCGGCACATCCGCGATGCCTGGAACCACCTGATGGCCGGTTCTGCCACCGATCCGGACGAACGGTTGCGCTTTGAAAACCAGAAAATCTACCTCACCGTGCCGGCTTCCTTCGACGCCGTGGCCCGGGAGCTTACCGTGGCCGCCGCCGATCTGGCCGGCCTGGCCAACATTACCCTGCTGGAGGAACCCCAGGCTGCCTTTTACGCCTGGCTGGCGGCCACCGAAGGCGGCTGGCGTGACGCGGTCACCGCCGGCGACCTGATTCTGGTATGCGACGTGGGCGGCGGCACCAGCGACTTCAGCCTGATCCAGGTCGGCGATGAAGATGGCGACCTGGTGCTGGAGCGGGTGGCCGTGGGCAACCACCTGCTGGTGGGCGGTGACAACATGGACTTGGCCCTGGCCTATGCCCTGGCGCGTCAGCTGGCCGAGTCCGGCACCCGTCTGGATTCATGGCAGATGAACGGCCTGTGGCACAGCTGCCGCCGGGCCAAGGAGCAAATCCTTTCCGATGCAGCCATTCAGTCGCAACCGGTCACAATCCTGGGTCGCGGCAGCAGCCTGATCGGGGGCACAATAAAAACCGAACTGACCCGCGAGACCATCGAATCGATCCTCAGGGACGGTTTTTTCCCGGCCTGCGGTCGTGAGGACCGGCCGGCAGCGGCCCAGCGCGCCGGCATCCGCGAGTTCGGGCTGGCCTTCGAGGCCGATCCGGGCATCACCCGCCATCTGGCTGCGTTTCTGGCCCGGCACCCCATCGACGGCCAACTGGCCGTCCCCACGGCCGTGTTGTTCAACGGCGGGGTGATGAAGGCCGGCCTGCTTCGCGAGCATATTCTCTCGGTGCTCGGCGGCTGGTCAGCGGAAGGATCGATCAACGCGCTGCCGACCCGCGATTTCGACCTGGCCGTGGCCCGGGGCGCCGCCTGCTACGGCCTGGCCCGGGAGGGCAAGGGCATCCGCATCCGCGGCGGTCTGGGTCGTTCCTACTATATCGGCATTGCCGCGTCCATGCCGGCGGTCCCCGGCATGCCGGCACCGACCAAGGCCCTGTGCGTGGCCCCTTTCGGCACTGAGGAAGGCACCACGACAGCCATTTCGGACCGTGAATTCGTGCTGCTGGTGGGCGAGTCGGCAACATTTGATTTCCTCGGATCGACCACGCGCACCGATGATCCCATCGGCACTGTGGTTGAAGACTGGACAGGCGAGATCGACCCCATCACCACCCTGGAAACCACTCTCGAGGGCGAGAACGGCCAGGCCATTCCCGTCACCCTGGAGCTTACCGTCACCGAAGTGGGCACCCTGGAGTTGTGGTGCGTCTCCACCGTTGACGAGCGCCGCTGGCGGCTGGAGTTCAACGTCCGCGAGCATTAAAAACCATCGTAATGTTGATTGTTTCCCATGCCATCCATGCCAAGTTCACCAGCTGAAGACGCCTGGGTCGACGGGCCGACGACCTCGGTCATCGGCATCGACCTGGGAACCACCAACTCGGCCATCGCCTACGTCAACCCGGACGCCGCAACCGATGCGCACACCCGCATCGGGATTTTCGACGTGCCCCAATTGACCGGGCTGGGGGAATTCAGCCGGATTCCGGTGCTGCCGTCGTTTCTCTACCTGCCCGGTCCCTATGACATTGACCCTGCATCCATCCGGCACCCGTGGCCGACCGCCGAGGACCGTTTTGCGGGTGCACTGGCCCGCGACCACGGCGCCCAGGTGCCTGCCCGGTTGGTCTCCTCGGCCAAAAGCTGGCTCTGCCACGGCAAGGTGGACCGCCATGGGCGGATTCTCCCCTGGGGCGCACCCCAGGAGGTGGCCAAGGTGTCGCCGGTGGAGGCCAGCGCCGCCTACCTGACCCATCTGCGCAATGCCTGGAACCACGCCTGGGGCGATGAGGAAGAACACTTCCTGGAAAATCAGCAGGTCATCCTGACGGTGCCGGCATCCTTTGACGAGGTGGCCCGCGAGCTGACCCTGGAAGCGGCGGGCATGGCGGGGTTAAAGGACGTCATCCTGCTGGAAGAGCCCCTGGCCGCCTTTTACAGCTGGCTCATGCGCCATGAAGACGACTGGCAGACGGTGGTTCAGCCCGGCGAACTGATCCTGATCTGTGACGTGGGCGGCGGCACCACCGACCTGACCCTGATCACCCTGAACGCCGTGGATGGCGGCAGCCCACGCTTCGAACGCATCGCCGTCGGCGACCACCTGATCCTGGGCGGCGACAACGTGGACCTGGCTCTGGCCCGAAAGGTGGAAGCGCACTGGCACGGATCGGCCGGCGGTTTGGATACGGACCGCTGGAAGGCCCTGTGCCACCAGTGCCGCCAGGCCAAGGAGCGCATTCTCTCCGGCCAGGCCGAGGGGCATCGGGTGACCCTGACCGGCACCGGCAGCCGCCTGATCGGCGGCACCCTGGCCGCCGACCTGGACCGGGAAGCGGTGGAAGCGATCGTTCTGGAAGGATTCTTCCCTTTGACCGATCCTGCCGAGGTGCCACCCAAAGCCCATCGTGCGGCCATCACCGAGTTCGGGCTGCCCTACGAATCAGAGCCGGCCATCACCCGTCACCTGCACCGGTTTCTCATGCAGCATGCAACGGACGTGGCCGAGGCCGTGGGCAAGCCGGTTCCCCTGCCCGATCGGGTTCTGTTCAACGGCGGCGCTCTCAAGCCCGAGATCATCCAGAATCGCATTGTCGACAATCTCGTGCACGCGTTCGGCGGCAACGGTGCCAAACGGCCATACATTTTGGAGAACCCCAACCACGACACGGCCGTGGCCCTGGGTGCCACCTATTACGGCCTGGTCAAGATCGGGCGCGGCGTCCGCGTGGGCAGCGGCAGCCCGCGCGCCTACTACCTGGGTGTCGGCCGAACGGAGCAAACGGCCGCACCGTCCAGTAAAGAGGCCATCTGCCTGATCGAACGGGGCCTTGAAGAGGGATCCCCCATCGATCTAAGCAAACGTACGTTCATGGTGCTGGCCAACCAGCCGGTTCAGTTCGAGCTGTTCAGCTCCAGCTATCGCAGCGGCGATGCCACCGGCAATGTGATCGGCGTGGACGATTCGCTGACGGCCCTGCCCCCCCTGCAGACCGTCATCCAGTATGGAAAAAAAGGGCTTAAGACAAAGATTCCGGTACGCATAGAAGGCCACTATACGGAACTGGGCACCCTCTCCCTCTGGTGCCGGTCGGAAACCAGCCAGCACCGCTGGCAACTGCAGTTCCAGCTGCGCGATACCGCTGGTGTGGCAGATGTCCGGGAACAGACGGTTCTGGACCAGGCCCTGGTGCAAGAGGCCCGGGAAGCGATCATTCACGCCTTCCAGAATTCCGCCCAGGAGCCGCTGAACGGGCTGGTCAAACGGATCTGCGGCATTGCCGACCTGCCCAGGGACGATTGGCCGCTATCCTTCATTCGGGAACTGAGCGACACGATCCTCTCCCAGACGGCCGCCCGATCCCGTTCGGCTGTCCACGAAGCCCGCTGGATGAACCTGCTCGGCTTCTGCCTGCGGCCCGGATTCGGCGACGCCATGGACGAACAGCGCGTCAAACAGGTCTGGCGGCTTTTCAACCCGGGGGCCGTGCACCCCAAACAGGCCCAGGTCAAATCGGAATGGTGGATTATGTGGCGCCGGATCGCCGGCGGCCTCAACCCCGGCCAGCAGCGCCAGTTGAGCCAGGCACTGGGTACCCTGCGGCAGCCGGGGAAAAACGGCAAAATCAAACTTCCCCTGCAACAGCAGCTGGAACTGTGGATGGCCGTGGGCAACCTGGAACGGCTTTACGTCAAAGACAAGGTCAAATGGGGCCGGATACTGCTGAGCCAGATGCAGACCGGAGCAGCTAGGCATCAGCTGGTGTGGGCCCTGTCGCGCCTGGGCGCCCGTGAGTTGCTTTACGGACCGGTGGACCGAGTGATCCCGGCCCAAACGGTAAGCATGTGGATCGACGCCCTCTTGGGAAAAAACTGGGATGCATCGAAGATGCTCGTCGGTGCCCTGGTGCGCATGGCGCGCAAGACCGGCGACCGCACCCGTGACCTTGGCCCGGATGTGATCCGGCGCATCATCGACTGGTTGCCGGACGGCGGCGATGGCAACGATGCGCGGCGATTTCTCGAGGATGTCATTCCCATGGAGCAACAGGAGGAACAGGCCGTGTTCGGAGAATCCCTGCCTGCAGGGCTGCTTTTTCACGAAAGCCAATAGCGGTGGGCCCTTCAGTGGCCCTCCATCGCACCGGCACACCACATCATGTCCCCTCCCCTTAACCATCCAGTCTTTGTCCTGATTAGGTTTCCGGTCATTCGAAGTCCAAGTAATTACCAATCTTGCTACAATGTATCGTTACATGTTAATTATTGATTGGCGATATACCTATAATTCAGCAGGTCGATAATATGGGAACTCTTGAGGTCAGAATTCTTAAAAAAGCTCGCTGTGCTCATTTTATGGGTTCACTGAAAGCTTACGTTCAAAATATACATTCAGAAAGGCATGTTGATGCGAAAGATTATCTTCTCATTTATATTTTTAACCAATACTGTTCGGCACAGTCATTGATAAGAGTATTGAGCAATAACTTTGGCGATATTCACATCAAATATTTCTAACAAATTATTTTTTACTGCTAATAACCAGTGAAGACCAATTTTATAAAACTGTTTTAATTTTTCTCCAAGAAGAGTTACTAACCCGCAAACATATGGTCTTTTTGCATTTGAATTGGAGCATGAAGATGAAGTTAGCAAGGTTTCGTTCTTATTATTTTCTTCAGATTCATGCTCATCTTTTTCATTTTCTCTGCTTATTATTTCCGTATCTTGTTTGAATGATAATAACAATAGATAAGCAATCATATACAAGTAGAATTGTATCTGTACGCCATGAGGAGATTGGCTCATTAAGTGAATTCCCTTGAAGGTTCTTTTTATGAAGCGAAAAAAAAGTTCCACTTGCCACCTGTAAGCGTAAAGCATTATAATTTCGTAAGTTGTCAAATCATTTCTGTTTGTGATCAAAATGTAGTTTTCGCCCATAGCCGTAAAGCTAACAATACGATAACTTGCTTTGTTTTCATCGCTATTGAATATTATATTTGAATCTGTGATGTCACTGAAAAATTTCAAGAATGTATCCGGTACGGTGGCAGTGAGACACTCTTTTACAGTGTACGTCATATTCGACTTTCCGCGAATAATAAAAAATGCATTGCTGTCGGATATCTGCTTGAACAGATTGAAAGCGATATAGCCTCGATCACAGACATATGTAATGCCTTCGCGAAGAATTTGCTTAACAAATTCTTTTTCGGAAAAGTTACCTTCCGTACTGATAAATTCGGTTGGAATCATTCGGTTGAGTTCAAAAGATAAATGCATTTTGATCGCATTAGCGGTTTTCTTGTAACAAGCCCATGCCATATTGGAAATGGCCGGAAAAAGCGAACCATCTACAATTAGCATTTTTCCAAGATGACTGATTTCCGGAATTTTATGCAAATCCAATTCTTTTACCAACTGATGGAATATATCTTTAAATATTTCTGGGGGATAACGATTAAACGCTTCATTATACATAGACTTCGATGCGACGACCAATCCTAATGCCTTAGCAGTTGGTGATGTTTTGATCTCAGTGACGATTTGTCCAACGCTTTTAATTCTGGTTATTATTCCAAAAAGCAAATTTGTGGTGAACGATGATAATGAAAGCTTGTAAGTGTCCAAATCATTATGGAGACTATTTTGAGTAACCTCAATCAATGGTAGCACCGGTGATAGAATTGTTTGAAAAACATTTTTGTCGATGTGTTCGCTCATGGAGACCTCCTGGTTAATTAATTGTACCCACCATGATTAAAACACAAAGCGATCTTTTTGTCCAGCGCTATTTTTTATTTTAATAACAAGATGTTACGGCAATATGTATGCCGAACGGTATTGATTTTTAACATTTTTTTTATGTCCCCATAGAGTTTTATCTTATGAGCATCTTTCTATATGGATCCACCCTTATATTCCTGCTACTGAAATTTTAAATCGGTTCACCCCATTGACAAAGTATCTCAGTGAAAAACTTAACATCCCAGTATCGATACATATACAGAAAAGCTACCAAGATCATATTGATTATGTTGGACAAAACAAAGCAGATATCGCATTCTTAGGTCCGATGAGCTATATTTGTTTAAAAGATAAATACGGCACAAAACCACTTATAGCAAAACTTGAGATAGACAACACTTCCTGCTTTTACGGTGTAATTATCACCCGTAGTGATTCTAACATAAATTCTTTAAACGACCTTAAAGGTAAAAGTTTTGCCTTTGGAGATCGAAATTCAACAATGAGTTATATAGTTCCAAAGAACATGCTTCTAAAAGCTGGTATCACGATAGATTCTTTTAATAAGTATGATTTTTTAAATTCTCACCATAATGTGGCCTTGGCAGTTTTAGGTGGGTATTATGACGCAGGGGGGGTAAAGGAAGAAGTTTTTAATGAATTTAAAGAAAAAGGAATAAAAATACTGGCAAAGAGTCCTCCTATATCAGAGCATCTATTTGTTGCACGTTCAGACTTTCCAAAAACATTAATTGAAAATATACGTCAACACTTCATTGGCATTAAGAATAGCCAAAATGGTGCATTTATATTAAAATCAATTAAATTATGTGCAACAGATTTAGTCCCCGTTTCCGATCGAGATTATGATCCCTTGAGAGAACTGTTAAAAACTGATATTAAGAAATGAAAAAAAATAAACACTTAAAAATGATTGGAGCATATAGGAATGCTATGATTGGTATGACATTCCTTATTCTCTCTTTTCTTCTAATTACGAACTATTTCATATTGAAATTTCAGCGTGTTGAATACATGCAAAATTTTAGAAGGAATACAATGTTGGAACTGGACGTTGCTGCATCACTTATGGTGGAACCTTTATTAAAAGAGGACTTTCAAATTGTAGACCAGTTTATTATAAATTGGGCGATAAGCAACAATCTTGTACTAAAATTTTATGCAAAAAATCCTAAAGGACATATCTTTTCGAGTTATAATCGCGACGCTACTAGTTCATTACATATTTCCGTTTCTAAAAAAGTCTTCCATTTGAACAGACACATCCTAACATTATATATCACTAAAGACTGCTCTGGAATCGAGAAAATAATCGCCGAAATCAAAAAAATATTGATCGTTAGCTCGATCCTTATTTTAAGTGCTTTAAGCGGCGGATTATGGATTATTTTCAGGTTTCTAACAATTAAACCATTGGAAAAGGAAATTGATAGAAGATTAAAAGCAGAGGAAAAATTAGCAGCTGTCAATAATGAATTAGACGACAAAGTAAAACAACGCACACAGGAATTATCAAATAAAAATATAGAACTCATTAACGAAATTCAACAGCGCGAAAATGCAGAAGAGGAGGTCCTTGCACAATCCGAAAGGTTTAGGGTATTCTTTGATTCAATCAACGATGCAATTTTTATCCAACCATTTAAAGAAAAAAGTTTGGCGCCATTTGTTGAAATCAATAAAATATCTTGTGAAAGATATGGATATACCCGTGAGGAGCTATTATTTCTTTCTATGCATGATATAACCGATGAGTCGTGCTACGAAGAATTTGAACATAATATCAATCGCTTGGAATTAAGTGAAACAAAACATCTTATTTTTGAAGCTGTTCATATTAAGAAATCAGGAGAAACTTTTCCAGTTGAAATCAATGCCAACATAGTTTTTCAGCACGAAGAACCTTTTATCCTTACTGTTGCAAGAGATATCACTGAACGCAAGTACGTTGAAATAGAAAAGCACGCTCTTAAGGAACAACTAATTCAATCTCAAAAACTGGAAGCTATCGGCACATTGGCAGGTGGCATCGCCCATGACTTCAACAATATTTTATCAGCTGTCATCGGGTATACAGAGATCGCTTTGGATGACGATCTGTCGGCGGATACCCCCGCCAGGGACAGCCTGGAAAATGTCTTGAAGGCGGGTCTGCGGGCCAAAGATCTAGTGAAACAAATTCTGGCTTTCAGTCGGCAGACACAATTCGAAAAAAAGCCCATCATCCTTTCGCCCATCGTGAAAGAGGTGTTGAAACTGATGCGCGCCTCACTGCCTGCCAACATCGAAATCCGTCACCATATCTCTGCAGATAATTGCACGATATCGGGGAATCCCATCCAGATCCATCAGGTCTTGATGAATTTGTGCGTCAACGCAGGCTATGCCATGCGTAACAGCGGGGGATCGTTGGAGGTGGCTCTTTCAGCGGTCGACTACGATCAGATCGCCCCCCTGATACAGGCGGATCTGACACCAAGACCCTATGTGGCACTCACTGTTACAGATATCGGTCCGGGAATGCCGGCAAGCGTGTTGAAACAGATTTTCGATCCGTTCTTTACCACCAAGCCCAAGGAAGAAGGCACTGGTTTGGGATTGTCTGTGGTTCACGGAATTGTCAAAGAGCATGAGGGAGCCATCCATGCCGCCAGCCAACTGGACGAAGGCACTACCTTTAGCGTATATTTGCCTCTGCTCGTCGAGGCCAAGGAGGGCGGGGCCGAAGCCGCAGGGCCTTTGCCGACAGGCAACGAACGGATTCTTGCGGTTGACGATGAGAAAGCAATTGCCAGTACCTTGCAACAGATACTGAAACGACTCGGCTATACGGTTATGACGGTTTCGAGCGGCCGAGAGGCACTGCATCTGTTCTCAAAGGATCCCGACCGCTTCGACCTAGTCATCACTGACCAGACCATGCCTTTGATGACCGGAGATCAGTTGGCGATGAAGATTTTGGAGCTGCGACCGAATATTCCTATTATACTCTGCACAGGCTTTAGCCACGTGATGGACGAAGCCCATGCAAAAAAAATTGGAGTCCGGGAATATATCATGAAACCGGTAACCAGTAGGGACCTTTCTGAAGCCGTGCGCCGGGTGTTGGACCAACGCTGAAACCTGGATAGAAACCGTGACGAACATACTTATTATAGACGACGACCAGATGTTGTGTGAAATGGTGTGTCGTAAACTACTCACTTTGGGGCATGAAGTTTCCAGCGCCCATACTTTGTCCGATGGTATTGCGGCGGCAAATGAAATCGCATTCGATCTAGTAATCCTGGATGTACGCCTGCCCGACGGCAGCGGCATCGAAGCCCTGCCTCAGTTCAGGGCCATTAAACCGCAACCCGAAATCATTATCATTACCGGAGAGGGAGATCCGGACAGCGCGGAGCTATCGATAAAAACAGGTGCCTGGGATTATATAGAAAAGCCGATTTCCATGCGCGAAATCACTCTTCAGGTTACCCGATCGTTGGAGTTTCACCAGGCAAAAACAACTTGCCAACCAAAAACCATGCTAAAAAGGGATGCCATTGTGGGAAATGCACCCTTGATGGAAGCATGCCTGGAAAATGTCGCCCAAAGCGCCTGTACGGACACTCCAGTTCTGATTACCGGAGAAACAGGTACGGGCAAGGAACTTTTTGCCAGAGCCATTCATGCCAACAGCAACCGCTCGTCAGGCCCCTTTGTGGTGCTTGACTGCGCCGCCCTTCCTGACAAACTGGTGGAAAGTCTGCTTTTCGGACATCGCAAAGGCTCATTTACCGGTGCGGACCACGCTCGCGACGGTATGATTCTGCAGGCGAACAAGGGGACGCTTTTCATGGACGAGGTTGGAGAACTGCCTATTGCGATCCAGAGAGCGTTTTTGAGGGTATTACAGGAACGCCGCTTCCGGCCGATCGGCAGCAGCCAAGAATTAAAAAGCGATTTCCGGTTGGTGGCGGCCACCAACCGGGACCTGGAATCCATGGTGCAGGAGGGTTCTTTTCGCAAGGACCTATTCTTTAGGCTCAAGGCGGCGGTCATTCAGCTTCCGCCCCTCCATGAGAGAAAAACGGACATCGAAAAACTGGCCCTTCACTACATATCAATCTTCTGCAAACGCAGCGGAATGATCACCAAAGGGGTTTCCCCGGAATTCATGCATAGCCTGCAGGCCTATTCATGGCCCGGTAACGTCCGCGAACTTGTCAATGCCATCGACGTAGCTCTCGCCAATGCTCAGGGTCATAACGTGCTGATCCCCATGCACCTGCCAGTAAACATTCGTGTCAGCCTCAAGCGTCGGACAATCGGTAACGCTGTAACTCCGATAGGTGCAGGGGGGGAAAGGGCTGTACAAAGGGTAGACCTGCCTCCTCTTAAAGATGCCCTCGAAGAAACCGAGAGGCGCTATCTTCACTCCCTCATGGCCCGCACGGAAGCGAACATTCCATCCGCCTGCCGGATTTCCGGCCTGTCACGCTCTGGCTTGTATGCCCGCCTTAAAAAATACAACATAAACCGATCCACCTGAGGCTTAGGATCGGGGATAACGAAATCGCTATCCAGATTTTTGGACGCGTCCAAGGATTCGGACAAAACCGATCCAGAAACCTGGACTGTGGGGTCTATAAAAACGGTTCGTTATTTTCTTCCATAGCCACAACATATCTGAATAACACTACAATAAAAATTCCTCACCCCCTTCCTCAATAACTGGCACAAAACTTGCTTTTCTTTAGCTAAAAATTTTTTACCGTCATTGGTTTAAGGTTTGCCTAAGAGGAAGAAATGAAAATCCTGTTTCATAAAACAGCAGCAACTGATTTTGCCGAAAAATTGCAAGAGACACTTACCTCAATCATAGTGAATCAACCGGTGTGCGTCACACAGGATACGGGTTCGTTTCTGAAAGCACTGCTTAATTACCGGATCAATTATCCCATTGTGGTGATCTATCTCAACAGTATTGCAGATGCGATTAAAATCGAAAGTTTTAGCGATATTCTAGACGGCCTCTTTCTTATCATTGCCACCGAAAATATCGATGACCGACTATTGATGCGTTGTCGACAATTATATCCGGGTTTATTAACTTATTACAAAGAAGATCTATCCATAATTGCCGCCATGATTGAAAAACGTCTAAAAGCAATTGATGCGTCAACAAGGTAACAATGCGCTGTCGATAAAGAGGCAACTGCTATTATAGAAATACGGGAGAGAACCATGAAGATCAAAACGAAACTTGCATTATTAATTATCGGGTCACTGCTCATCTGCTCGACCTCCATCATCTTGATTGACAGGGTAGTTGCAACTAAAGAAATACAGAACATCACCAAGATGAATCTGCATGATTTAGCCAAATCAACAAAAGCGTTTATAGAAACACATAATTCTATAACTGTTGATAACCTATCAAAATTATTGAATGAAGAAGCTTCAATTGGACGAACCGGTTTTTTGTTTATTATCGATACAAAGGGGAACTTGGTAATTCACAAGAAAGCGCAAGGTAAAAATTGGGGTAACAAGCCGTTTATTGCCCATATTGCCAAGATGAAAACCGGATATCACCGATATCTGTCACCCAAAACAAAAACATACAAAGTTGCATACTTTGAGTACTATGCTCCTATGGACTGGATCATTGTAGCATCAAACTTTGAAAGTGATACTCTTGCCGAACCTCTTAAAAACATGCTTTTCCGTTCGGTCGCATTTCTGGCACCAACTATTGTGATCATTCTTATATCGTCATTCTTTTTTACTAATTCGAGTATCATCAAGCCAATAAAAGCTGCAGTTACCGGTCTAAAAGATATCGCACAGGGGGAAGGAGATCTGACCAAACGGTTGGATGAACGGGCAAAAGATGAATTAGGTGAACTGGCCTCATGGTTCAATGCTTTCATGGAAAAACTTCAGGGCATTATTCAAAAGATTGCTGACAATACGGTGCATGTGAATCGTTCCTCCAAAGAGTTGGCCGAAATCGCCAGCATAATGACCAAGGGCGCAGGAGAAACTTCCGCCCGGGCCGACAACGTCGCGACCTCGGCCGAAGAGATGAGCGCCAATCTCAACAACGTAGCCGCGGCTATGGAGCAGTCCTCCACCAACACTTCCATAGTGGCCACCGCTGCCGAGGAGATGACCGCCACCATCAATGAAATCGCCCAGAACGCCGAAAAGGCCCGGACAATTTCCGACCGAGCCGTGTATAAGGCCGGCGAGACGTCCAATAAGATGGATGACCTGGGCCAGGCTGCCTTGGACATCGGCAAAGTGGTAGAAACCATCACCGAGATTTCCGAGCAGGTCGACCTGCTGGCCCTCAACGCCACTATTGAGGCTGCCCGGGCTGGCGAGGCTGGCAAAGGCTTCGCAGTGGTGGCTAATGAGATCAAGGAACTGGCCAAGCAGACCAGTGAAGCCACATTGGAAATCAAGGAAAAAATCGAAAACATCCAGGGCAGTACTGACAGCACTGTACAAGGCATCACCGAGATTACCGAGGTGATAAACAATGTCAACGACATCGTAGGCACCATAGCTACGGCCGTGGAAGAACAGTCCACCGCCACTCAGGAAATCGCCAACAATATCGCCCAGGCATCCCAGGGCATCCAGGAGGTTAACGAGAACGTCAACCAGAGTTCCACGGTAGCCGCCGGAATTACACAGGACATTGCAGTGGTCAATCAAAGCTCCAGCAAAATAGCCAATAGCAGCGACCAGGTTAAAGTCAGTGCCGACGATCTCAAGCAACGAGCATCGGCACTCAATAACATCGTGATTAATTTCAAAATATAGTGAATTGGCAAGAGGGAAAAAAAATGTCGGCGGTGGCAAGTCATGAGTTATCTTGAATGGGTCCTCAATCTAACCTTGTTGGTAGCGTTGAGTGTCATCTCGGGATTTATTGAAAAACGGTATCCGCAACACACCCGGTACGGCCCTCCACTGCAAGGCTTTCTGTTTGGCGCCGTTGCCATTATCGGAATGCTTCACCCTGTGGTTTTAGAACCGGGTATTATTTTGGATGGAAGATCCGTGGTCTTGAGTTTATGTTCACTTTTTTATGGACCTTGGGCGGTGCTGATTTCTGTTGTTATGACGGTCATCTGTCGATTCATCATCGGGGGGGCTGGAATCATCATGGGCATCTTGATGATTCTGTCATCTTCGGTGATCGGGTTGATCGCCCGATCGCGGTTCAGTCTCGATCATCAAACGCCGTCTGCTATACAGCTCTACCTTTTTGGACTGGCTGTCCATACTGCCATGCTGGCCATGACGATCACCTTGCCACCGGACCAGGTAGGTAGCGTCTTCAGGAGTATCGCTTTGCCCGTTATGCTACTTTCTCCACTGGCAACGATACTGACCGGAAAAATCCTCGCTGATCAAGTGTTAACCGTTCGCCTTATAAAACAGTTGCAGGAGGCCACACAAAATCTGAACATCACCCTGCAGTCAATTGGTGATGCAGTCATATCAACGGATATCGAGGGAAAAATTCAGATCATGAATCCCATGGCCGAGAAGCTTACCGGCTGGTCCTTTAACGATGCCAAAAACAGGCAGTTGACCGAAATTTTCAATATTGTGAATGCGAAAACGCATTTACCGGCCGAAAACCCCGTGAACCAAGTTCTTGCCAAAAAAATATTGGTCGGTTTGGCCAACCACACGGTGCTTATCTCCCGCAACGGTACTGAATACCAGATTGCCGACAGTGCCGCACCGGTTTGCGATGCAAAGGGCAATACAAAAGGCGTCGTGATGGTATTTCGGGATGTGACCGAAAATTACCGACAAGTCGAAGAACTCCGCCAGAATGAAGCGCTTTTTCGAAAATTGTTCAAGGACCATGCAGCGGTCAAATTGATTACCGATCCTGATACAAAAAAAATTATAGCTGCTAATTGTGCCGCCGAAAAGTTTTATGGATGGTCGCGCGAGCAGTTGATGCATATGACCATTGACCAAATCGACACGGCTCCATCCAAAACGCTGGCGGCAGAGTTCAAAAGAGCAAGGAGGCTGTCCCAGATACAATTTGAATTTTGCCATCGTCTGGCCGATGGTTCAATCCGTGATGTGGAAATTTTCAGCAGCAAGATCCGAGTAAAAGGAAAGGAACTGCTTCACGCCATCATTCATGACATTACCGAGCGAAAGCAGGCAGAGATGGCACTGTTACAGAGCGAAAACCGGTATCGAAATATCATCATGCACTCACCGAATGCTATTCTTGTTAATCACAATGACCGTGTCACTTTAGTCAACCATACCTGCGAGCAATTGTTTGGTGCGGAATCAGCCAACGAATTAATCGGTAAGACGGTGTACGAACTGTTTCACGCAGATTATCATGAACTGATTCGAGAACGCATTCGCCACCTTAGAAAAAAACAAAAATCGGTTCCCCTTATGGAAGAACAGATTGTGCGATTGGATGGCCGCGTCGTAGACGTTGATGTCATGGCGGCGCCTTTTACCATGGACAAAACAATATATATCCATGTCATATTGCGTGACATCACTCAGAGAAAACAGAAAAGGACAGAACTGCAGCACCTATATGCTGCAATCGAACAATCCGACGAGATGATTGTGATCACCGATATTGTCGGTCACATGGTTTACGTCAATGCGGCCTTCGAACGTGTTACCGGTTATTCCAGAGAGGAAGCCTTAGGGGAAAACCCTCGAATACTGAAAAGCGGTGAACAGAGTCCTGCCTGTTACACAAAACTCTGGGAAACGATAACAAAAGGGAAAACATGGAAGGGCCAGCTCATCAACAAGCGCAAGAACGGTACTTTTTATTCTGAAAAAACGTCCATATCACCAGTAATGGACGAGAGCGGCCGAATTATTAATTTCGTTGCGGTTAAACGCGATATCACTGAAGAGATAGAGCTGCAAAAAAGATTGGTACAGGCACAAAAAATGGAGGCAATTGGAACTCTTTCCAGTGGTATCGCCCATGACTTTAATAATCTTTTATTTCCAATTTTAGGTCTATCGGAAATTATGTTGGAGGATCTTCCACCGGGAAGTATGGATCGAGAACATATAGAGCAGATTTACAAAGCGGGGATACGTGCCAGTGACCTGGTCAAGCAAATTTTATCTTTCAGCCGCCAAGTGGCTCAGAAAAAAATTCCGATACGAGTACAAAGTGTTCTGAAGGAAATCATAAAATTATCAAGGTCGACGATTCCGGCCAATATAAAGATTACCCAGAATATCCAGGCCGACTGCCCAATGGTCTTGATGGATGCCAGTCAATTGCATCAGGTTGCCATGAATCTGATCACCAATGCTTACCATGCCGTTGAAGAAAAAGGTGGCTCTATTTTCCTCGGTTTAATCGAGTATGAATCAAAGAACAACGATTTGAAACATCCATCACTTCCCGACGGTAAGTATGCAATGATCACGGTAAAAGATACAGGATATGGTATTCCCCCATCTTTGATAGAAAAAATATTTGAACCCTTTTATACAACCAAAAAGCAGGGAAAAGGTACTGGATTGGGTCTTTCGGTGGTTTACGGCATTGTAAAAGACGCCGGTGGCGTCATCGACGTCCAAAGCGAAATCGACAGCGGTACGACATTCAATTTATTCATCCCCATACTGGAGGATGGCCAAAATGAGCTTCCCGAAAACGTTGCAGATACTATATCCAGAGGAAATGAACGCATTTTGTTAGTGGACGATGAACCAGCGGTAATGCAAATTGAAAAGCAGTTGCTGGAACGTCTTGGCTATCATGTCGAAACACGATCATGTGGTCTGGAGGCATTGGAGGCGTTCAGAATGAATCCCGAAAGATTTGATTTAGTACTTACCGATATGGCGATGCCCAATCTCACTGGGGAAGAGCTGGCAGAAGAAATAAATTCAATCGATGCAAACATACCCATCATTATATGCACCGGTTTTAGTGACCGGATAAAAAAAGAAACCGTATCAAAACGGACAATTCGGGGAATCTTGATGAAACCAGTAATGAAATCCGAGATGGCCAAAACGATTCGTAGGGTACTAGATGAAAAAGATGGAAAGATATAATTTGAGTGCCATCATGAATAAAATTCTATTGATCGATGATGACAAATCCGTTTACGACACGCTGTGTGTGCTGATTTATCGCATGGGGTGTCATGCCGAATGGAAATCAACCCTGTTCGATGGACTTCAGGCTGTTTCGCAGGGTAATTATGACGTGGTCCTGTTGGATGTGCAGCTGCCTGATGGCTGTGGGCTTGACATCGTCTCCAAAATTCAGCAGGCCCCATCCTCACCGGAAGTGATTATCATGACCGGATTTGGCGAACTGGATGGCGCTGAGATGGCATTTAATAATGGTGCCTGGGATTATATCCAAAAAACAGGATCGCCGCAGAGGATTATGCTTTCGTTAAAACGGGTTCTCGAATACAGAAAAGAGAAAACCCAATCCCGTCAAACCCCGGTGGCTTTAAACCTGGAGGGCCTCATCGGGGAAAGTAGATCACTGAAGGCATGTTATGACCAGCTTGCCAATGCCGCTACCGGGGATGCCAATGTGCTGATATCCGGAGAGACCGGAACTGGTAAAGAAATCTTTGCCCGTGCGATCCATGAGAACAGCCGTAGGTCGCATAAGAGTCTGGTCATCGTCGATTGTGCTGCCCTACCAGAAACGCTAGTGGAAAGTCTGCTTTTCGGTCATGAGAAAGGGGTTTACACAGGTGCTGACAAGGCACGGGATGGATTGATCTCCCAAGCTGATGGCGGCACACTCTTTTTAGACGAAGTGGGTGAAATGCCGCTGACGATCCAGAAAGTGTTTTTACGTGTATTACAAGAACGGAAATACCGGCCTGTTGGCGGTCGAACTGAATGCTCCAGCAATTTCCGTTTAATTGCAGCGACTAACTGCGACTTAGATCAGATGGTGGCAAGGGGTGAATTTCGAAATGACATGCTATACCGCCTCCGGACGATCAACATAACCTTGCCACCTCTGCGGAAACGCGACAATGATGCCATTTTACTGACCACCCACTACCTGCCCAAGATTTGTGAGCGGCTGGGCATTGATAACAAAGGTTTTTCCCCCTGCTTTACGGACAATCTGAAACAATACTCTTGGCCGGGCAATATAAGAGAGCTAATCAACGTATTAGAAACCGCTATATCCAATGCAGGGCCGGAACCCACACTGTATTCTCGCCATCTCCCGCCCAATATTCGGCTCAGTTCCATTCGGGAGGTCTTGAAAAGGACAATAAATGCAGAGACCTGGAAAGAAACCGAATCCTCCAAAAATGAAATTTCCGACTCTCAGCTAAGCACTTTCAAGGTGTTTCGTAAAAAGGCGTCTTTAAAAGCTGAAAAAAAATACCTTCAGATGCTTCTCGATGATACGCAGCACAACCTCGAAAAGGCTCTTGAAATTTCCGGTTTATCGCGCTCCAGATTCTATGAGCTTTTAAAACATCACGAACTATCTCTCTGATTCCCAGGCTTCTCAATCCACACCTATAGTATTTAAGATAATGTTTTTGGCAAGGCCAGAGGGAGGAAGTCGTATTGGTATACTACGACGACCGATAACGCAGCCCCAAAACATTATCTTGAATGCTATACATCAAAAGTTCCTTCATCAGAGTCTTGTTTGCCAAAAATCAAATACGTCGTATTTCAGTATCACTGATTGCCAGAGCGACCCTTTGAGTCGTCAGTCCGAAAAAAAAGGACGATTAGTGGCGTCTACCAGCCACTTTTCCAATTTTATCGGACTACAATGAGGGGACCTTTTTGTACTGCAAGAAATCAGCATTTATCTATTTGTAAAAACAGCTAATATTATTTTTAAAAGAGCGATTGTGTTGGCATGGAATATGATTTCCGTAAACTTTAGTTTATGGAAGCGAAAACAATTCGCATAAGCTGACTACCATCATCAGTTATAAAGACAATGCGTTTGATGATGTCGTTTCCGTACTGAAAACGGTGATCCAAAAATGCGAATTCAAATGCAATCAAACCGATTAACGTTATTTGCATAGTCGTTTTTCTTTCAGACTGATTGCTTAAACTAAGTACAAGGAGCGTGCAATGTTCAACAACATGAAATTAGGTACCAAAATAGGATTGGGGTTCGGATTGCTGATTCTCATCGCCATGGCACTAGGCGCCACGGCGGTATGGAACATGAACCGGGTTGGCACGGAGTCCAACCAGCTGGCCAAAGAATTCGCCCCAGAGGTTGAAATAGCAAACGAACTTGAACGCAATTCCCTTCTGACCATGTTTGCCATGCGCGGGTACACCTATACCGCAGAGTCAGACTTTCTTCAGGAAGGGAAAAAAAGACTGGCAGAAGTAAAGAAACGCCTCGAAGCTATCAAGACGCTGGCGGATCGTTCGCCTAACTTGGTCAAACTCAAAGCCGCAATTCCCGAAGCCCAAAAAAGAGTCGCCGAGTACGAGCGCTTGGCCCAGGAGACGGTAGAGACCAATACAAGACTGTCCGATTTGCATGATAAAATGGGTGTCGTAGCATCCACCTACATGAAGCAGTGCACCGATTTTTTAGCCTCGCAGAACAAGGCCATGAAGAATGAATTCTCGAGCGGAGCGCTTCCGGGAAAACTTTCAGAACGGCTTCTTAAAATCGCCCTGGTCAACGATATTATCAATATCGGAAACGCGGCGCGAATCGGGAATCTCAAGTCACAAGCCACGCGCGATCCAGAGCTTCTAAAAACGACAATTACCAATTTTGGGGTGATTGAGAGTAAACTTGAACAACTGGCGGCGATTACTCGCCAGGAGGTTAACCTCCGGCAAATTGAAGATACACGTCAGGCAGCGGCCCAATATAAGGAAACCATGAATCTCTTCCTGAGAGATTGGCTTGCCCGAGAAGATCTTGACAAACGCCTCACGGTAGTCGCAGATAAGGTCCTGGCAAGTGCCCAGAATACATCTAATTCTGGCATCAGCGAAACATTGGAAATCGCTACCATGGCAAATAGCGACCTCTCCAGAGCTTCCACCATCATGATTACGGGACTTATCGTGGCGTTAGTCGTGGGAACGTTAATGGCTTTTTTCATTTCCCGCGGCATTACCAAACCCATCAATGCAGCCGTTGCCGGCCTTAAAGACATCGCCGAGGGTGAAGGGGATCTGACCATGCGCCTTGAGGTTAGCGGCAAGGATGAAGTCGGAGAACTGGCCAGATTGTTCAATCTGTTCATCGACAAACTGCAGGGCATCATCAAAGATATCGCCGGGGGGGTCGAGACGCTTTCTTCCTCTTCCACCGAGCTTTCCGCTATATCCGAACAGATGACTCAGGGCATCACCAATGTATCGGACAAATCCAACACTGTTTCTGCTGCGGCAGAAGAGATGAACGCCAACATGAACAACATGGCCGCCGCTATGGAGCAGTCCGCGACAAACACCAACATGGTGGCCACGGCATCTGAAGAGATGTCATCCACCATCGGAGAAATCGCCCAGAACGCCGAAAAAGCCCGAGCCATTTCCGACGAGGCCGCGTCCAAGGCGACGAGCGCGTCGGCCAACATGGACCAATTGGGCACGGCGGCCAAATCCATCGGCAAGGTTATCGAGTCGATTACCGACATTTCCGAGCAGGTCAATCTGCTGGCCCTGAATGCCACCATCGAGGCGGCCCGTGCCGGTGAAGCGGGTAAAGGCTTCGCCGTGGTGGCCAACGAAATCAAGGAACTGGCCAAACAGACCGCCGCAGCCACCCAGAACATCAAGGAAGAAATCGAAGGGATTCAAGGGACCACTTCCATGACCGTGGGGCAGATCGCCGAAATCACCCAGGTAATCACCGATGTTAATCGGGTGGTCGCCAATATTGCCACCGCCGTCGAGCAGCAATCGGCAGCCACTAAAGAAATTGCCTCCAATGTAGCCCAGGCGTCCCAGGGAATCCAGGAGGTTAACGAAAACGTCAACCAAAGTACTTCGGTGTCCGGTGAAATTTCAGAAGACATCACCGGTGTCAGTGTCTCCATGAATGAAATGTCCACCAGCAGCAGCCAAGTCAACCTGAGTGCCCAGGAACTTTCCAAACTTTCCGAGAGCCTCAAACAGATGGTGGATCAGTTCAAGGTGTAATAACAGGCTGAAGTAGCGGGGACATTTCAAATCAGGTTCCCGCTACGGCCACATTTAGGGCTGGCGGAAAGAAATAATTCCCCCAGATCGCGCCGGATTAGTGGTCGTCTACAAGGCGCCGCCACCGGTGCATATCGAGAATATGTGCCTGTGGCGGCAACGTGGTAGACGGGCACAAAGACAAGCAAGATGGGATATTCTTTGACAGAAATCGCCTAATTCGACAGGCGGGAATAATTTGATGCTTTTCGGTGCATAGGAGGCGGGACATGTTTTCTGAGGATGGTCTTCGGCGGTTTTTCAGCTTTCCTCAGTTCCAACCCAGTACTGTTTTTCACAACCTCAAAAATATCCTCTGGATCGATCCCCAAATGATCGACCAGATTTTTGGGAATGACCAGGCTTCCTCTGCCGTTGACACGTATTTTCGTATCAACGTTCTTTTTTTTGCGCTTGGTACTCACATCTTCAATCTTTCCCAAGGCTACCAGCCCATTGTAATACGCCGTTTTTAAGGCGGGCACGGTTTTAAAACCGAACCTTTCCATTATCTCGGATTGTGGTGTGCCCATTTCGATCGCCTGAACCAGGGCATTGTGCTCCACCAGTTTTTTTCGTGCCATAGTAATTCCTCTTCAAAATCGATTGGTAAAAGCTTTTATGAGAATACTTCGCGGGAAGAATCTTTTCCCCGCTACAACCTTAATCATCCCGGCTTCACTTTCAATATTCCGGTTGATGATTTTTCATTATATTCAGGCAATCATTACAAACCGGCGCCACCTCGACCCGGCTGGCGTGAAAGGCGCAGGTCTGGCCCGCATCGGTGAGCCGCTGACCGGTGAGCTGGTTGGCCCCCCGGCCGCCCTCATGATGCATGGGCCAGTGGATCCCCTCAGCGACCAGCAGCCCGGGCCGGGTATCATCGGTCACCCGGGCAGTCAGATGACAGTCCCCCCGATCGTTAAACACGCGTACCGTCTGCTCATCGGTGATCGTTCTGGCGGCGGCGGTATCGGGATGGATCAGGACAGTCGGCGGTCCGGCGGCCTGCCTCAACGCGTCGATCTCGTTGAAGGCCGAGTTGAGAAAAAGGCGGTGCGGCGGCGTGATGAAGGCCAACGGAAAGCGTTCTCCGGCGTCGGGATCGGTCATCGGGCGGCCGTCGGGCAGGGGGTCGAGCCCCATCTCAGCCCACTGCCGGGAGAAAAATTCGACCTTGCCCGAAGGGGTATTGAACCGGTCGGCAAAGGGGCTGTCGGGAATGTTGAGACAGGCGGCCCGGCCGTGGCGCAGTCGATCCAGGTCCACACCGGCCATGTATGGCGACGGATCCTGAAACAGCCGCTCCACGCATTGATCCTCGGTCATCGAAAAAACATCGTCCGCAAATCCCATGCGCCGGGCCAGGGCCTGGAAGATCGCCAGGGTCGACCGGCTCTCTCCCACCGGCGGAATGACCGGCTCGGCCAGCTGGATACAGTTATGGCCATAGGCTCGGTAGAGGTCCTTGACTTCAAAAAAACTCGCCCCGGGGAGGATAATATCTGCCATGCGCGCCGTGTCGGTCATGAACATCTCCTGAACCGAAACGAAGAGGTCCTCCCGAGCCAGTCCGGTCATCACCATTTGCGACTGGGGCGCAACGGCCGCCGGATTCGAAAGATAGACGTGAAGGTATTTGATCGGCGGCCCATCCAGTTCGGTCAAGGCCCTGCCCAGATGGACCATGTTGACCTTCCGGGTAGCTGCCGGGCAAAGGTCGGGCCGGGTGAGGAAGGTGAGGTTGGCGGGGGCGCCCCCCAGGGAGCGGGTAATGCCGGCGCCGGGCCGGGTGAAGGCGCCCACCAGGGCCGGTAAAAGGGCGATGGTGCGCATGGCCATGGCACCGCCCAACTGCCTTGCCGGCCCCCAGCCGGTTCGGATGTAAGGGGCGTTTGCCCGCCCGTAGCCAAGGGCCAGTGACCGGATCGCTTCGGCATCGATCCCGCAGATATCGGCCGCCCGCTCCGGTGGATACTCGGCTGCCCGCCGGGAAAAAGGGTCGAAGCCGACGGTGCGCTTCTCGATGAAGTCGTGATCGATCAGACCTTCGGCGATGAGCACGTTCATCACGGCCAAGGCAAGCGCCGCATCGGTTCCCGGCCGGATCATCAAGTGGACGTCGGCGCGCCGGGCCGTTTCGGTGCGATAGGGATCGATGACGGTCAGCCGGGCACCTTTCTTGCGGGCCTGCTGAAAAAACGGCCAGGCATGCAGGTTCGTGGTCAGTGTGTTGGACCCCCAGACAACGATGAAATCGGAATTCACCGATGCGCTGATGGCCGTGGACGGGCCGCGGCCCAGGCTGGCCTCGAATCCGGCGCTGGCTGCCGGGCCGCATATGGTCGGGATCATCCGGCTGGCGCCCAGGCAGTGAAAAAGGGCATGGCCCGCATGGCGATGGATCATTCCCATGTGGCCGGCGTAGTAGTATGGCAGGATCGCCTGCGGCCCATACCGATCCACCACTGCCGTCATCCGGCCGGCAATCTCGTCCAGAGCCGCATCCCAGGAAATCGGTGAGAACTGCCCGGAGCCTTTGGGTCCGGTCCGTTTGAGCGGGGTGATAATCCGTTCGGCATGGTGGACATGCTCGGGGAAGTATTTGGCCTTCCTGCAGATGAATCCCCGGGTGATCGGATGATCGGGATCGCCCTTGACGACCGTGATCCGCCCGTCTTCGACCCGCACCAGAAGACCGCAGGTATCGGGACAATCCTTGGTACACACCGAACGCTTCCACAAAGCCATATTTTATACTCCTTCAGGATGGTGGAATTATTTCTTTCCGCCAGCCTTATCTACTCTTTTTTAATCAAGGGAATAAGAAAAAACAGGCAGGAAACCAAAAAAATGATACTGCCGATCAAAGTCAAAAGATCCCGGTTTTTAATGCTTGCCGCGATGAAGAAAAAAGCGCAGATGACAAAAAGAAGCCAACCGATTAACTGCTGTTTGGTAGTCATGACAGATTTATCCCTATAGTTGCATAAAAAGAGCACCATACGATTTAAGAAGATGGCGTGCCATGGGGGACAACGGGCCCGGCATTGGAGTGAAGCCGGGACCCATTGGGGCAGATCCCGGCTTCAAGGAGGATAAAAGATGGAATGTTGGTTGATTTCCACCTGCCAAATAATCTGATCACCCATTGCGGCCATGTCAACCGCTTTTGGTGCGGATTCCTCCATCGGTGACCACCCCGAACTCAGCCTGAGCATGAAAGAACGGTTGGCAGCGTCGGTTTTTCGTCAACCAGGCCACTGCGCTCGGCCCTTTAAAGGCCTCCTTCCCCGGTTAAATATCCTTTTCCCATGCTGACAAAAGCGTCCATGACCAGCCAGGCCCGTGCGCCGAAAACAATACCGCTACGCTGCAGCAGATTCCGTACCGCATCTCGATCCATCATAAAGACTTCGATATCCTCCGAATCCTCGTTGCGGCATGTATCGGGCGTTCCCCCAACCTCGGCAAAGGCGACGGAAATGGCTTCGTCCGTAATGCCCGCCGAAGAAAAAATGGCCGGGCTGTGGCGGTAGACGCGCACCAGGTCCAGCCCGGTTTCCTCATACAGTTCCCGGCCTGCGGCAGCCGCCAGATCTTCACCCGGGTCAAGCAGCCCGGCGGGAAAGCCGTACTGATAGCCCCCCACGGGAATACGGAACTCCTTGATCACCACCAGTTTGTTTTCCTGCCGATGGTACGGCACGATAATCACCGCATCCGGGTGTCCGACGTTGCCGCTAATGCATTTGGGCTGCTCGCCCCGGCTGACCATGTACCAGTTCTTCAGGTTGCCCCGCTGGTCCTCATACCTCACCGCAACCACGTTTACAAATTTGCTTTTGTTGACAACCGTCGAATCGATAATTTTCATTTTGCTCCCTGAACAGACCGCCTGAATGTTGATGGTTTCATTGTCGATATATTTTTAGTATCTTCGGCATCCTCATCGAATCATCAACTGCTCAGTATCGCTGCTGACAAAAAAAGGCCATCATTGCATGCCCAAAAATAAACGTCAAAAACATCGGCGCGTCAAAACCCTGCCCAACGTAACCATTACGGAATCGGGCGCCACCATATCATCTGGCCCCTATCCATGGAATGAAAACCGTTATGATGGCATGAAAAGGGTATTGGAACTGGGTTGCGGAAAAGGCGAGCACAGCCTTGCCTTCGCCGCCGCCAATCCGGACGCCCTTTGTGTGGGCGTGGACCGCAAAAGCCATCGGATCTGTGTCGGCGCCGAGACGGCCATGGCAAAGGGGCTTGACAATGTCCAGTTTCTGCGGGCCCCGATTGAGTGCCTTGCAGCGTTTTTTGCCAACCAGTCGATCCATGAAATCTGGCTGACCTTTCCGGATCCCCATCCGAAGCCCCGTACCAGCCACCTGAGGCTATCCGCCCCCCGATTTCTGGACACGTATGCAGCCCTGCTCGTCCCCGGCGGCAAGGTAAACCTGAAAACAGACAGCCATCTGCTTTTCGATTATACGCATGAATCGGTCGCCCGGTGGGGAGGACACGTGGTGGTGGCCGCGGACAATCTCCACAAAACGGATGATGGTGGTATCGGTGCCCGTGAGGTGGTTTCCGCTTTCGAGTATGCCGCTCGCGCAAGGGGAGAAACGATTAAATATATGGCATTCGAATTGAGCGGTATGGGAGTTACCTGACGGATGAACAGGGATGCTCATCCGTCAGCCGTGATGGTGCTGGGATGGGGAAGGATCAGGCAATGGCAGAAATTGTGACCGGTATCGAGCGGGTCGCTGGTCCGCATGGAACCGTTGAATGAAGCGCATGGTTAGATCACCTTCAGTACGGTGTCCTCCTTTTCGTGATAGACGGGCGCGCCCAGTTCGGCCAGGGAAAAATTGTAAAATACATGGTGGCCGTCATAGTCCAGTACGCGCAGATCGTCGGTCTGTTTCAGATCGCCCATGATGATGTTGAATTGAAGGCCGTACTTATCTTTGACCAGCGCTTCGGGGATTTCATAGGCAATGAATTTCCTGATCCCTTTCTGTTCCAGTTTGTTCACCAGCATCGGATCGTTCAGTTCGCCATAGGTGGTCAGAATCAGAATCGGACCGGTCCCGGTAAAAAAGACGCCTGCTTTCATGGTACACCTCCTTGGTTCAGGGTTCCTGTTTATATGGAAGCCACCTCAACCGGGCGTTACCGGAGATGCCGGTTTAGGGTTCGAACCGGTTGAAGCCGCTTCGCAATATCGGACAGGTACCCGCAGGCACGGGGACGAAACAGCAATGGATGACGGGCAGCTGACGCGCCATCGCATCGGGCAGGCAGAATCCCCGGCTCGCCGGGTCTGCGAGTACTGCCGACATAAAAGGCCATTGACCACGATAACAGTGCGTTGAATCACGTTGCGCAAGAATGGAAACCGCCGGGCAGCACTATCGATCGATCACGAAATGGGGAGTAAGGATCGGGGATGAAATTAATTGAACGTAATTGCGCCGGGCTTGTGTTCGTCTTCAAGGCGCATCAACGGTTGCATACCGGGAGTATGTGGCCGTTGATGCAACGCGGAAGACGGGCGCAAGAACAAGCAATTTCGTTTAATTAATAAAATTCCCGATCCTAAATACCACGGATGTCGGTTGTACGAGGCGCATGTGCGCGCAGACAGGCAAGATGCACGGCAGGAAGCAAATTGGATCGTTTGAACGCGTTTATGTTTTCAGTTTACTATAGCCTTGGAGAATGTCAAGGGGTACCGGTCAGCCAGGCAGGGCAATCGCATGTAACCTTGGTATGTGATGTGTTTTACAGGGTGATCGCTACGGATCGTTACTATGATCCAAATCGAAATCGGGATCGCTATCGAAATCGAAATCGAAAAAAAACTGGGAACCGTCTATTGCCCTTTTGTCAACCAGTGATTCCAATATACATCGTCGATTTCGACTTCGATTTCGATAAACCTGAGTTAAATGCGATTGCCCTGGTAAGATAGGGGATTTGCATACCGTTGCCCCCACCCGAACGCAACGCCTTTGAATGTCAAAGGCCCAATGACAAATGACAAATGGTGAAATCCTGTCCCATTTGAATCGATTTCATCCGTCACCGGATGGTGTCCGTCGCCGCTGGACACAGGCATTCCGGCAGGCTTACACGCCTTTGTCCAGAAGCCGCGGATCGCTTTTCAGGCGGGCCTGAATTCCCCGGCCGACCTGCCAGTTGCGTGAAAAGTCGGACCAGAAGGTTTCCTCCCTGGCTTTCCAGTCGGGACCAAAGCGCTCGTCAAAATAATCACCCAGCCGATCGAAAAGCAGTTTCCAGGGCGGCTTGCCCTCGGCCTGGGCCGCTAGCAGGGATTCCAGCAGGTCGTCCAGTTCGATGAGGGTCTCTTTGGGCAGGTAGGAGATGGCCCCTTTGCGGATGGAGGCCATGAGGGTTTCCGGGCTGATCGCATGGGCGGTCAGCATCACCGTGGGAATGCCTTTGGCCACGGCCTCTTCCAACAGAACCAGGCCGTTCACCCCCATGATGTCCAGGATGGCCAAATCATACCGGCCGGTGTTGATCTTCTCCGAAGCGGTCTGGTAGTCGCGGGCGCTGTCCACGTCAGCCATATCGAGAATATCGACGATGGTTTCGAGGATGTCGGCTTCGTCATCCACGGCCAAGATGCGTTTTCCGGAAAGGTACGATGGGTTGGCGGTCATGTTTTTTCCTTTACAGTCGGTTGATCCGGTAAATGGGTTACGGCTTCGATTCAGGTTCACATCTCGCAAAGCGACATGATGGTCGCGATGGCCGGCACCATCATCCCCGCCGGCGTGGGGATCAGGGGGCCAAGGGCAGTTCAAGAACCATGGGCAGCGACAGACAGAAGGTGGCCCCCGTGCTCCGGCCGGCCTTCAGCGTGATGTCCCCACCCAGACGGCGGGCCATCACCCGCGCACCGGCCAATCCCAGCCCATGGCTGCTGCGGGATGACAAGCTGCAGGCGTTGACCCGGGTGTAGCATTTGAAAATCAACTCATGATTCTCCTTCTCTACCCCTGGACCGTCGTCGGCCACCTCGAGAACGATGCGGCCATCGTAGCAGCCCAGGGTGATATCGAGACGGCGGCGGCGGTACTGCAGGGCATTTTTAATCAGGTTGCCCACGATCTGCCGGAACTTGTTTTCATCCTGGAGCAATTCGAGGTCACTGGCGCTGGCGGAACAGACAACGGCGATACCATGGTCATCGAGCGTAGCGGCACCCAACCGTTTCTCACCAGTCGTTCCCAGCGTTTCCCAGAGATGCGGTTCGGTTGTCTCCAGTGCCTCGGCCAGGGCCTGATCGATTGCCGCCAGGGCATTGAAACGGCAGCACTGAAGGCAGCCCGCATCGGCGCGTCCGACTTCAAGAAGATCGGCCATCAGACCGCGGGCCTTTTTAGAACTGCGCAGGGCCCGCACGAGTGTCTTTTCCTGTTTGGCGGTCAGCGGGCCATATTTCTCCCTACGTTCCAGCAGCATCCGCAGTGCGGTTTCAATGACGGAGATGGGATCCTTCAACTCATGGATGATAAACTCCACGTCGATGCCGTCAAAAAAACGGTCGCCGGCCATCTCGGGGGCATTGATTTTTTTTTCTGAGGGTGGGTTCTTCATCTGGATCTGGCTCTTTTTGGCGCACGGCAGCAGCATCCGGCTCATATAGCATTCAAGATAATGTTTTTGGGCTGCGTTATCGGTCGTCGCGGTATGGCTTATACAGCTTCCTCCCTCTGGCCTTGCCAAAAACATTGGCTTAAACACTATATCTGAACACAATCCATCGTCTGGCCCTCGCCTCTGCCTGCTGAGCGCCGGAATAAAATTGTCATGGTGGTCCCGCCCGAGGCATCACAGTCCGCCGGACTGCGGCAGTGGGCACAACGGTCGATGGCTCCCGGGCACACATCGCTGTCCGACGGAATAAACCGGCAGCGCCGGGACCGCATCCGAGTCTCAAACCCGTAGCGCTCGGCGAAAATGGTGATTCTGAGCAGGTCAAAGCCCCTGCCGCCGGCATTGAAATCGTACGGCCGACGGGACGCATAGGTCATGCTGTCACCGGTGGCAAAGTAGTGATTGAAGATCAGGCGCTGCTTTTCTGCCGTGATGCCCACCCCACTGTCTTTCACGGTAAACACCGGGCCGGCGTCGCCACTTTTCACCATCACGGTTACCCGCCCCTGGTCGGGTGTGTTTTCAATGGCGTTTTTCACCAGCCCCTCCACGATTTTTTCCATCACCTCAATGGGAATCAGCACCGGATCCACCGGTTCCAGACGGGTCTTCAGGCGAACCCGACGATGGAGAAAGCTGGGCTTCAGGTTTTCCAGGCAGACGGCCACCATCCGGTTCAGAACGACCTCTGCGCAGGGGTCGTCCGCCCGGCCGAACTCCCGGTCAATGGTCATCTGAATCACTTCCGGCGACTTGCTGCCCAAAGGGGCCGATTCGATCAGGGCGGTCAACATGTCGCTGCTGGCGGCCAGTAGGAAGGAGAGCATGCCGTGGGCGCTGTAATTCTTATCGCGGAGCATGTCCGCGATCTCATACTGCATGTCCAGAAGCCGCCGAAGGTTGCGCTGCATTCGCTCCATGCCCCGGTCCACCAGTCGGTCGTACCCATCGGGGAGGCGTTTGACCAAAATTTCAAGGGAGGCGGAGAGCACCGATAACGGGGTTTTCAGCTCGTGGGCAAGGTGGTGGATCACCTGTTCCTTGGCACGATTAAGGCTGCGTACATTCTCATAGGACCGCTTCAGCTCCTCATTGATACGGGCGTTTTCGATGGGCAGGGCAACCAGGTTGGCCACGGCACCCAGAAGATCCACATCGCCCTGATCAAAGCGTCCCTCCTGTTTGTTCACCGCACAAAGGACCCCGATGACACGATCCTGAAGGTGCATGGGGACATCCAGCATATTCCGGTGGCGGTAGACCGCATCCCTGTCCACCTGATCGTAGAAGTGGGCGCTTTTGGTCGTATCATGAACGATCATGGGTTCACCGGTACGGTAGACGTGGCCGGCCACGCCTTTGTCCACGGGAAAGCGGATCCCCTTCATGCGGCTGCCGATACGGTTGTCGGCATACGAAGCCACCGGGATGTAGAACTCCTGGGTGCGTTCGTCCACCAGGATCACCATGGCGCCGGCCACCCGAACCAGTTCCTGGACCTGACCGGTAATATACTCGATCATGCTCTCCAGCTGTGGAAACCGGTACAGGGCGCTGGCGATACGCACCAGCATCTGGTTCGTCTCTTCGGCCCGTTTGCGGGCGGTGATGTCGCGCAAGGTAACCACCTGGCCCACCAACCCACCACGACTGTCAAAAAAAACAGCCCCGTCCACCAGGACGTCCAGGATCCGCCCGTCGCGGGTCAGCCGGCGCGTCTCGTAGTCGTGAAGCACGTTTTCCGTAAACAGCTTTTTCACGCCGGCCCGGGTGGCAGCCAGTTCACTGTCCGGGACAAAAGGGATGCGCCGACCTTCAAGGTCGCTCAAGGACCAGCCAAAGGTTTTTTCGAACGCCGGATTGAGGTAGGTGACCGTACTGTCCGGATTGCCGACGAAAACCGGGTCGGGCAGGAACTCGAGAATGTCACGATAGCGATCTTCGGCCCGGGATTCGTCCAGACCGTCGGTGCAGATCGTTGAAAGGCCGGTTTTTGGAGGGGTAGCGGTCATCTGGTTTCAGATTGATAAAAACAACTCACCCTGTCAAGCGTTAACCGTGTTTAAGATATGGACGAACAAAAAGGCACTGCCTGTCGGTTTTTCTTCTCATCGGAACTCAGAGGGCCTTTTCAGCCCCTCCTCGATCCGATCCAAAACCGCTTTTTTCTCTTCGGGGAATTTGTAGCCTTCATAGCTGTGCGAAAACAGAAGCCGCCCCTTTCGGTCCCGCCAGTAGTTGCCGGCATGATCAAAGCAGACCCGACCGGTAACCGACAGCGTTTCCATGGTGAGCCGCAGTTCCCGGAGTTGCTCCTCGGCAGTCAACATCTCGAAGGATTGTTCGGCCATCTCCCGGGCCATGGGGGTGCCGTCCCAGGGGCGAAACGGACGCGAGCGGATATAATGCGGATCGATCTCGCTGAGCACGCGGGCCGTGTTGGTGGCATGGGTCTGCCACAGGGCCTTGCCGCCGAGGCCGGGCATCCAGTATTCGGAGAGCTGGAACCCGGCGTCCAGGGCCTTGCGCCCACCCTTGATATGGACTTCGGCCGTGGCGCCCTTACGAATTTTTTCCAACACCGTGTCGTCGCCGCTCTCCAGGCCCACATGTACTCGGTCCAGACCGGCCTGACGGATGGCCTGGAGTTCCCCGATGGGCTTCTGCATCAGGGTCTTGGAACGTGCGTAGGAGGTGATCCTTACAATGGAGGGAAAGGTCCGGCGCAGATAGGTCAACACGTCCACCAGCTGGTCGGTTTTCATGATCAGGCTATTGGCGTCCTGCAAAAAAACGGTCTTTGCGCCGGAGAGCAGCCAGTGGTAAAGCATGGCAAACCCCTGGTGGTAATTCAACTCCGGGTATTTCCCGATGAGGGCCACGGCGCCCTGGTGGGATACCTCCCCGGGTTGCCCCGACCGCCCGGAAAGGGCCGCCATATCGTCGCGCAGGGCCGCCATGGCATCGATATCCTTTTTTATTTCAGCAACCGACCGCACCTGAAATTTCTCGGTTTTGTACATGCCGCAGAACGTACAGCGGTTCCATGGACAGTTACGGGTCAGGCGGACCAGCAGGGAGTTGCTGCCGCCCTCGCTGGGCGGTCGGTAAATACCGGTCTCGAAGTCGTATCTATCAGCAACGGATTTTGTCATCTTCGCATCTTTCTCCTTGATCCGGCCACCCTTGCAGGCACACTTGGGCCGGAAGATCGTTTTTCGGGGGAACACCCGGACATCGGCAACGGTTCAATGTCAGCAATAATCACACATAAAGGGGGGTATTGTCCACCACCGGCAACCCACACGCCACCGGGCAACGATAAAAGCTGATAAATTTGAGGTTTTTACAGGTAAAGAATGGAAGACCACATGGCCTCAGGAGATGGAAGGCGCGACAACGTCGGCTGGAATTAAGCATCGGTGGATAGCAGCATGCGTCATGGATGATGCGATCAAGCCATCAAAGGGAGCGTTCCCGTGTGTTTGCAACCTTTTTAAATTTCGTATGTTGACTTACCACATTGATCGTTGATTCAAGCGCCAGGGGCGATCGGGCCTCTGGCGCTGGTTGATGACAACAAGAACGGTTATGTGGCCTGACTGGTATGCAATCCCTTTTCTATGGACAGCCACCTTGGCTGGCTTTATCCAGAACCGTCCGGACCATTTTTGCCATCTCGGATTTGACAATGGGTTTCATTAAAAGTCCTTTGACTCCGAAAGCGGTAACGTTTTCCTGATTGATTCGCTCACTGAATCCGGTGCAGATGATGATGGGGATATCCGGTCTGAGCGCGGTAAGCTTACGGGCCAGCTGGTCTCCGGTCATTTTGGGCATGGTCATATCCGAAACGACCAGATCGAAAAGGCGGGGATTGGTACGGAACGCCTCCAGGGCCTCGGCACTGCTTGTGAAAGTTGTCACCGTATAGCCAAGGCGTTCAAGCATCTGCTTTTCAAGCCTGACAATTGACGTTTCGTCGTCAACCAATAGAATTCTCTCATTCCCGTTTGAACAAACGTCTTTTTGTTCAATTATCTCTGCTTTCTCGGATTTTGCGATGATTGGCAGGTAGACATTGAAGGTCGTTCCGTTACCCCATTTACTGTAAACCTTGATATCCCCCAAATGCTCTTTCAGGATCCCGAAAACCACCGCAAGCCCGAGCCCGGTTCCCTTACCCTGCTCCTTGGTGGTAAAATAGGGATCGAATATTTTATCGATGATGGCAGGGTTGATTCCATCCCCGGTGTCGGAAACGGACAGCAGTGCATATCTGCCCGGCGCAAGGATACTGTCGGGCAGTTCGCCGGCTTCTATGCGAGTCTCTGTCAAACGCACATCAATTTTCCCGCTTTTCCGTTCAACGGCATGGTAGGCATTTGTAATCAGGTTCATGGCCACCTGATGAATTTGGGTGGGGTGGGCCAGAACCATCGGACAGTCTTGTTGGATATCCTGGGTGATCTGGATATTCGATGGAATCGTAGAGCGGGTCAGCTTCATCACCTCCCTCAGGATCTGCTGCAGATGAATCGGTATCTTCTTCTGCTCGGATTGTCGGCTGAAAGTGAATATCTGATTAACCAGTTCGCTCCCTCTTTTGCCGGCTTTATAGATTTCTTCGATTTTTTCATGTTCGGCGCTTCCAGGAGGAAGGTCTTCCAGAAGCAATTCAGCCATGCCGACGATGGGAAATAATAGGTTGTTGAAGTCATGGGCGATGCCGCCGGCCAGATTACCGATGGATTCCATTTTTTGGGCTTGGGCGAGGCGGGCATCCATCTCCTTTAAGTGGGTAATGTCATCATAGACGATCATTTTGGATATCGTACCGTCTTTATGAATCAAAGGAGAACTGATTATTTTATAGGTCTTCCCCTGTTGAGGGCTGAAGATCTCTTTTTCCGCCGAAATTCGGCTCTGGATTTTATCGTGCATGCACCAGGAACATTTTGTTTTCAATCCGTGAATCGCCTCATAGCATCTTTCGCCAGTGGCATCTCTGCCCACCATGTCAATCATGGCCGGATTCATATATTCGATGGTCATCTCCGGGGAACAGATATAGGACGGGGACTTCATGGAGGCCATTATGGTCAGATATCTATTTTCGCTTTCCGCCAAGCTGTAGGACAGTGCATTCATGGCGCTGGTCAGTTCACCAATTTCATCATCCGATGGTCTGGGCAGATCGAATGGGTATTTTCCCTCCTTAACGGCCTGAATTGCTTTTTTCTGGGTTTGGATAAACCGGTCGAAGTATTTCTGGGCCAACCCCCAAAAGAGCAGGTTCATCCCGAATGCGGCGCCCCCCATGAAAACAATGAGATAGAGAAGCAGGTCGGAGCTATTACGGTTCTTTTCAGAAATCGTGGATAGGACATCGTCGGTCACTTCAAAAAAATGATCCGCCGTTTTTCTGAGAAACGTTCTTCGATCCTGGATGGCCAGATAATTCTGATAGTTCTTTTCCAGGTTGCCGATGTACTGATCCAACGTTTCCAGGACGGCGTGGCTGTCACCCAAGTCCTGAACAGCCTGCCGGATTTCCTTTAATTCGGGCAATGCAGATAAATTCCGGTTGTGATAGATCCGGTTCTGGAATGCCAGGACCAGGTTGGACAGATCAATACATTTCCCAACCCCGTTCGGCAACTGCCGGCACCCGTCCTGCATATTCTTCATCAGGGCGATGTTATCGTTCAGCATCTCATGGTCCGCCGAGAGCCTTTTCAGCAGTTCGACGCCCGCCGTTTGATAGTAATCCAGGTACAACGGCAATTTCAAAAGCCGTGCATATTGTTTTTGGTCGATCCCGCCCGTCATGGAGAGAATTTTTACCCCCAGCGTCTTGCTCTTTTCTATCTTCTCCCGAAACGGCTCAACCTTCGCGCCCGTGTCTGAATGGAACCATTGTATCTGTTCTGCCTTCAGTCTCTCGGTGCTCAACTGGAAATCTTTGATGACTGTGACGAGGACAAGGTAATTTGAATATTTTTTTAACCCCGAAAAAGCGGTAACCCCCAGCAGCAGCGTTATGGCCGTCAGGGACGAAAACAGCAACAGGACCTTTTTGGATAAAGACAGGGTCATGGTTACATGGTCCTTTTGGCTCTGTCGTAAATGTCTTTTGCATAGATCTGACTCATAGTCTGATCGGTTTCAAACATTCGTTTCACCCGGTCCTTCAGATCGCCCGAGTCGATCATGGTCTGGATCCAGTGATGAACGCCCCGGTTCCAGTCATCGTCGAAATCAACGCCAAACCGGATCGTCCCGAGCGCATCGGCCTCGACGTCCGGCGAGGTCCCCAGCCATTTTGAAATCTGAAGGGCGCTCTGGGACGGGTATTCCCGGATGTACCGGTTGGCTCTCATGAGCAGCGCCAGCAATGCGGTGCTTTCCTCCGGATGGGTATTCAAATAGACGCTATTTGCCGCCAAGGCACAACAGGGGTGACCTTTCCAGTTTCCGTTTGGCGGCAATTCACTCAACATGGCAACGATTTTAAGCTTCGTATCTCTTTTTGCCTGGGCCAGATAGGGCTGCATGACAACAAATCCGTCGATTAAGCCGTTGCTTAGAGCGGAAGGCAAGTTCTTCGCGCCATATAAGTTTAAAAGCTGCACCTGGACATCCCGTTCATCCAGACTGCGTCCAAAGGATATTTTGGATGTTTGCAAGGCTTTCTCAAAAATTATATTTTGGACCGAAACAGCCATTTTATACCCCACCCGGAAAGGGCGGTCCTGGCAACGGACGTATTGTAAAAACCCATCCCAGTCATCAAAGGGAAGATCGGCTCGGACAGCAAACCCTGCACCTTCGGCCATTACAGGAGAGAGTATCTTTAAATCCGCACCCTGATCGATAAAATGAAGAATGGCCGGAACACCGCCAAATGAAATATCAAAATATTCCTCGTGAAGTTTTCGGATCAATTCTTTTCCACCGGTAACCGAATCAATAATTACATCGGCAATGAGTTTGCCATGGGATATCAGCCGGTATTCCTTGCGGAAGACAACTTCCTGAAGATAGATTCCTCCATTTTCCTTGAAATACGAAGGGTTGAGCGCTGCGATGAAAAGTGGGGAGTGATGATCGTGGGGAGCGTGTCCGATGCGCAAGACGGTTAACCCAGCGTCTCGGGATTGACAAGAAACCGTAGCGAGGCATAACGCCACAATACACAAAAACATCCACGTTATCCGTGACGGGCTGGATTGTTTGATTTGGCGCATATGATCCCCGTATGAAAAGGTTGCTGCTGATGTACAAAAGGCCAACAATCCCTGATTTTTTCAGAGCTTAGGGCGCCGGCAAAAAAAAGAAACGCATTCAGGTTGTCATGTTGTTATTGGCATATTGATAAAAAAATAAAGACGCAAATTTTTTTGGCAAGTCTCATCTCACAATAATTTGCCCAACGGGATGGAGATACAAAAAACGGATAGAGGAGGCTGCACGCAACTCCCGCAACCTCACCATCGGCATTCCAACATCGCCGACATCGCCGCTTTCTCGGGCCCGCTGTCAACGGCGAGCCCGGTTCTGGCGGCCACCGACCGAAGAAGGCCTTCGAACAGCCACTGATGGGTAGGCAGGAGGGCGTACCAGTAGAGAATCCCAAGAAGTCCGCGAGGAAGAAAGCGTGAAACCATTTTCAGTTCCACCCGGCCGTTCCCGCGGGGAGTAATGAGAAATTCCAGCAGGGCATCGCCCGGCGCCTTCATCTCCGCCAGGAGCAACAGCCGCCGGGGCGCTTCCAAGGCAATCACCCGCCAGAAATCGAGGCCGTCCCCAACCCGCAGGTCAGTGGGATGCCGTCTTCCCCGGCGCAGGCCCGGGCCGCCCGCCAGCCGGTCCAGCATTCCCCGCAGCCGCCAGAGGCCATGGGCAAAGTACCAGCCGTTCCCGCCGCCGATGGCCGACACCGTCCGCCATACCGCTTCGGCATCCCCCGCAAGGACAATGCGATGCGCCCCTCCCAGGACCGTCCCGCCGGCATAGTCGGCATCCCCGCAGGTGGTCCACTCGGGCGGCAGGCGGCCACCGCCGTCGAACCAACAGGTCTTTACCTGCTCCTGGCGAACCCGTTCCAACGCCGTGCGGATCGCCTTGCCGGCGTCCACCAGTTCGACGGGCACGATCTGCCTGATGCGCGAGTCGCGGCAAACCACTGGAACACAGAGTCCTTCGGTCAAGGGCTGGGCAATGGAAGCCGGTACCGGTGTCACCAGATGGATCCATTTGGCACTCAGCCATGGGGTCAGTACCGGCACGGGGATAATGATGCGTGGGCGCAAACCGGCCTCCCGGGCATAAATCCGGATCAGATCCCGGTAAGTGAGAACATCCGGCCCACCGATGTCGAAGGTCTGGCCGGCGCTCTCCGGTACCCGCAGGCACCCTTCCAGATAATCGAGCACATTGCCAATGGCAATGGGCTGGCAGGGCGTATGCACCCAGCGGGGCGTAATCATCACCGGCAGGCGATCCACCAGGTAACGCAGCATCTCGAAGGAGGCGCTGCCCGACCCCAGGATCATGGCCGCCCGCAGGTTGGTGACGGGAATCTGGCCGGCCTGAAAAATTCGCGCCACCGAGTGGCGCGACCTTAGGTGCGGGCTCAGGGCTTCGTGATCCTGATCGCCCAGTCCGCCCAAATAGATAATCCGCGTCAACCCATTCTGTTCGGCGGCGGCAACCATATTCTCCGCCGCCTGCCGGTCTGCGTCGGCATAGCGCCCCTTGTGGGCGTTCATGGAGTGAATCAGATAAAAAGCCTCTCCGCAGCCTTCGCTCGCGTGCACAAAAGCGTTCCGGTCCAGCGCATTGCCGGCGGCAATCTCCAGATGCGGGTGCTGCCCCCAGGGTCGGCAGGACAGTCGTTGCGGCGAACGAACCATGGCACGCACCCGATACCCGGCGCCCAGAAGGCGGGGAATCAGGCGCCCGCCCACATAGCCGGTGCCGCCGGTGACAAAAACGGGCTGTTTTAAATCGGGTTGCATGACAGGAGGCCTTTCCATAGAATAAGGGGCTACCATTGAGAAAGTATAGAAAACAGGGAGGTATTTGTAAATATGGGCATCATTACCACCATCGTTCCCATCTTCATTGTGGTTGCCATCGGTTGGCTGGCGCGCAGAAGAGGCTTCATTCCTATGGAATTTCTGCCTCCGGCCAACCGTCTGGTCTATTACCTGGCCATTCCGGCCATGATCTTCTGCGCGATCTCCAAGGGCACCATTCGTCAGCATTTCAACACCGCCGGTCTGCTGCTCACCCTGGCAGCAGTGACCAGCGCCTACCTCATGGCCTGGGGTGTCTCCCACCTAGACAGGATGGCCGGGGCCCGGGCCGGAACCTTCATCCAGAGTGCCGCCCATGGCAACCAGGGGCACATCGGCCTGCCGCTGGCCTTTTATCTCCTGGGACAGTCCGGGCTGGTCAAGGCCAGCATCATTGCCGGGTTCGTAATGATTCTGCAAAACGTGCTCTCGGTCTGGTTTCTCCAGACGCAGGCGGCTCCCAGGGGCTCGCGATCCGGCACGATAGACATTCTGCTCAAGCTTTCCGGCAACCCGATCATTCTCTCGGCCATGACCGGAATCCTCTTCGCCTTTTTTCAGATCCCCGTCCCCATCGTGCTGCAGCGTAGCCTGGAGATGCTGGGCGGCATGGCCCCGCCCATGGCCCTACTGCTGATCGGGGCATCCCTTTCGATCCGGGGCATGCGGCGGCATTTCCGACCGGCCATTGGCGCCGTGCTGATCAAACTGGTCGTTCTTCCCGCCATCGGCTTGCTGCTCTATCTGAAACTCGGTCTCACCGCCGACGAGTTCCTCCCCGGCCTGATTCTGCTGGCCTCCCCCAGCGCCACGGTGACGTTCGTCATGGCCAGGGAGATGCAAGGCGATCCCGAGTTCGCCGTGGCGACCATTTCTGCGAGTACGCTTTTCTCTGCGGCCACCTTCAGCCTGTGGCTGATGCTGGTGCATTGGATTGCACTAGCGGCAGGATAATCCAAATCAACATAAACGACGAAGGAGGAACAGATGCCTGATTTTGGTCACACCACAGCAAAAATCGCTGCATGGAACCTGGCCGGTTATGGCGGGATTCCCGAAGCGCGTCTCAATCGTCAGGTGGAAGGGTTGGCCCTGTTGGATGCGGAAGTCATCGCCCTGGTGGAAGTAAATCCGCTCTCAGCCTTGGAGACCCTCAGACAGGGACTGGCCGACAAGGGTGTCAGCTATGGGGCGGCCATTGTTCCGCAGGCCGACGACCTGCATATCGGGGTGCTGTACAAGGAGGGCATCACCGCTGAAAACCCGCGTCTTTTGGAGGGTTCGGACCTGGGCGACAGCCGCCGACGCAAG
This sequence comes from Desulfosarcina ovata subsp. ovata, assembly GCF_009689005.1. Lineage (NCBI taxonomy): Bacteria > Pseudomonadati > Thermodesulfobacteriota > Desulfobacteria > Desulfobacterales > Desulfosarcinaceae > Desulfosarcina > Desulfosarcina ovata. The sequence continues at coordinate 2,486,834 of NZ_AP021879.1, forward strand.
GCCTTCATCGTGGACCTACGCGTCGGCCGCTTCGACTTCATGTTGGTCGTCGTCCATTTAAAATCCGGGCGATCGGCCGCCAGTCAGAAGATCCGCGACGACCAGGCCAAGACCATCGGTGCGTTTATCCGCGAACGTCGCCAAGCCAGCCGGGATGACATCCTGCTGGCCGGGGATTTCAACATGATCCCCGGCCAGGACGTGAGCAATTTTCACCACCTCGGCGGCGACGACCTGATGGATTTCGTCTCGTCCTGGGATCTTCCCGATCGCTTCTCCCACATTCTGGAAGCCGGTCGGGCCAACCTGCTGGACGGGTTCGCCATCAGCCGAACCTACAGCACCGAATATATTCGCGGGAGCCTGCGGATCTTTCCCATGCACTGGTGTATGGATATCGGCCGGGAGCGGTTCCGCGAAACCGTGTCCGACCACCTGCCCTTCGTAGCGAGTTTCAGGATTGATCGCGACCGGGATTGATCGATCATCAGGCCAGGGCCTGTTTCTGTGCGTTAACCATGCCGAACAGTTCCCAGGTTTTGTCGAAGGCCGTCTCGAAGGAGCGGCTCTCCATATACTTCCGGGCGGCCCGGCCCATGCGGTGGCACCGATTGGAATCGGTAAGCAGCAATGCCATGGCATCAAAGAGGGAATCGGCGCAATCGGACTGGACCACCAGCCCCGTTTCTTCGGGCAGGATATTCTCGGCCGGCCCGCCCTGATCCGTAACGATCACGGGCAGCCCTGAGGCCTGAGCTTCCAGCACCACATTGCCGAAAGTATCGGTCGTGCTGGGAAAAACGAAAATATCGCTTGAGGCGTATGCCTCGCACAAATCTTCTCCTTCCAGCCGCCCGGTATAGATACAGGGCAGTCCGGCGGTCTCGCGTTTCATCTCCTCCAGGTAGGGACCATCGCCGACAATCGTCAGCGTGATCTGAGAAAACCGTTGCACCAGCGGCCGGAAGGCCTCGGCCAGAAGATGGAGGTTTTTCTCTTTGGACACCCGTCCCACGTAGAGGAGTTTGGCCGTATCCGAAACGCCGTCCCAGCGGCTGTAAAAACCGTTGCGTTTGGCCGGATGGAAACGCACCGTATCAATGCCCCGCGGATAAACCCGGATCTTTTCGGCATTGATTCCCTTGGCCACCAGCTCATCGCAGGTGCTCCGGGAGGGAGCGTAGATCAAATCCATCTGATCGTAGTACCAAAGCACGAACTTCCAGGCCAGCTCTTCCATGAACCCGCTTCCGGTGAGGATCTGCACATACTGGGGGATGGCCGTGTGATATATGCCGGAGATGGGCAGCCGCAGGAAACGCGAAATGGCCAGGGCAGCAAGGCCAATCGGTCCCGGCGTGGCCGTATGGATATGATTGAAACCCTGCCGGTGGCAGTATTCCAAAATCTCCAGAAGGGGTGGATAAAAAATCTTCTGTTGCTCGTACTCGGGCAAGTCGTAAGTACCGACGGGTTTGAAACGGACCACGCCCTTTTCCGGGAAGCGGTCCTGATCGTCGCAGGTGATCAGGGTATACTGCCGGTTGGTGGCAGCGGCCAGATGAACCTGCTGCTGCAGGGTCAGGGCCACCCCGTTGACTTCGTAAAAGGTGTCCGTAAAATGGGCCACGTGCACGTCATCACCGGGCGCCGGATTTCTCTGCCCGGCGTTTCCGGCAAAGCGGTCGGCGATCTGGGTACCCAGGTCGCGGCCCATGGTAAACTGGGAAAAAGCAACGAAATAGGGCGCCATCAGGGTGTAGAGCCCGCCTGCCGAGCCGATGGTGTGAAAAATATTGAATACATTGGCACCGGAGAGATGATCCAGAAGATGGTTACCGAAATGGACCATCACCCGGTTGGAAAGACGATTGACGAAGGCGAACCAGCGTTGCTCACGGGATTCAATGGTCTCGTCTTCGCCGGCATCGGCCATCAGATCCGGGTTCTCCAGGATCAACCGCTGGGTTTCGTGCCGCAGGAGGGTGGCCAGTGAATCCGACAGGGGATGCTTGAGACGTTTGTTCTTACGCGCGCTGAGGAAAAAATAGACCTTTGAGAGCATACCCGGCTCGGGAGCCGGTTCGGGGGAAAGCGAGCTGTCCAGAAAGCGGACCAGGGGATCCTTGCCGGTGTAACGTCCCAGGTCGAACTTGCGCCGGAAAAACTGCCAGGCGATGCCGTAAAGATTGTGGGCCATGGTCTGGGGGGTGGGCGCCAAACCATGCACGGCCACGCGGCAGTCCCGGATCGCCGCCAGCGAAGTAACCTCATGGGGAGCGTCGATAAATTCGGTAAAGGTTCGGGCGACATTGAGCGCGCTGTGGTCGTCCGACCCGCCGAAAAGCCTTTTCTGGTGCGGTCTGGCAAAAAGCGGGGTGAGCGTGTACCGGTCGGCCAGCCGCTCGATGTCGGCTGGCGTAAGCTGGTTGAGGATGCTTTTCAGGCTCAGGTTTTCGCGGTTGTTGCGCGCCCCGTTGAGTTCGAAATTTCTGAAAAGCAGCAGCAGTTGTTCAAAATGGTCGATGGTCAGGCGATCGTTGACCGCATACAGCGGGTGGGCGATGATGTTGAAGATCTGTTCCTGGTAGAAATAAGTGGTCAGATCGAAAATATTCTGGCGCAGCCGTTGAATTTCGCGATGCTGGGCCTCGGTGATGTCCAGGGCCAGCACATGCAGCTTGCACCCGTCGTCGGGGAAGTAAGTGGTCACCTCTTCACTGACGAAAGTGTTCGGCAGATGGGCGATTTCAAGGGCGCCGTCAATGCTGTTGTGATCGCTGATGGTCACGTGGGTCATGCCCCGCCGCCGGGCGAGCTCGTAAATTTCGAGGGGCTCGGTAAAACTTTCCGGACAGCCGATTTTTTTCAGAATCCACTGGGACGGTCTTTTGGAGTGCTTGGAGTGGACGTGTAAATCGATCTGCATGGCGTTTCCTTTCTATGCATCCTTTTTTCCTGCAGCATGCCGTTCCCCGGCGCAGCCCGGGGACCGCCCGACTTCTCTAGTATTCAAGATAACGTTTTTGGCAAGGCCAGAGGGAGGAAGCTGTATAATCCATACCGCTTTCGACCGATAACGCAACCCAAAAACATTATCTTGAATGCTATCGTTTGTGGTCTTATTCTCACGCCTGTATTAAGGAAAGGTTAAGAAATGGATAGTTTTTGGTTAAGAGCCTGTTTGATAAATCCGTCTAAGGCCCGCTAACGGCGTTGGAAAGTGTCTCAAAATGCTCACATATTACCTATATGCTCCGCTTTCGAGCCACGTTCCGCCTTGTTATCGGGCCTGATCCAGACTTCTCAAACAGGCTCTAAGAAGCGGTTTGAACGGGAACAAACCGGGTACGACCTTCCACCCTTGGTGTGAAATGCTTCAATCTGGCATCGATCGGTGCCTGGCGGCCGTTGAAAAAACCGCAGGCACGGTAGTAGCGCAGGTCATCTGCCCATGCACCAAAGGCACGGGGCGATTTCACCAGGCGACGGATCAACCCTGCCGGGTTGGCGAAAACTTCCAGAAGCGGCCCCATCAGTTCGGATGGGTCACGGAAGCACTCCCAGTCGCACTGCCGGCAGGCATCCTTCTCGCGCGGCGGGTGCAGTCTTGACCAGTCCAGCTCCCACAACCAGCCATGGTCTTCGTTACCCCGGTAGCCGCAGGGATAGGCGTGGCCATCGGCGGCATTGACGAAGAAGAAGTCGATCCCCCCGCGGCAGCCGTAAGGTCTCGGTCCACGGTCAGCGCTGTATTGGCGAACCAGGGATTCCAAGGCGCACAAGGGCGAGAAAATTCTGATTTTCCCGCGAAAGCGCCGGATGGCTCCGGCCAGGGCCTTGAACAACATCCGTTTCTCACCCGGCGTGAAGCGGACGATATCGGCGACGGTGGTGGCCGCATACACCGCACTAAGGCCTTGCTCACATTCCGGCACGTCAATACTCATGGGATAGCAGGCGTTGGCCATGGTAAACCCGAGATCCACAGCCCGCTGGTAAAAGCGCTCAAAGGCGCGGGAATAGCGATGGTAAAAAATCTCCAGATAGGCTTCGTCCAAAGGGCTGGCGGCGGGCTTCAATTCGCGGGTGGCGCGGCCGCCCACATTGCGGTTGATGCCCAGGTTGACCGCCGGGTAAATGCCAGCCCGGTGGAAAATGGGCAGGGCCTTTTCGATACCGGCCACCGCCCCGGGAAACCCGCGCATGGATTCATGCACCGCATCCACGGCCGAATCGAGGCTGATCCAGAAATTTCGCAATGGTGTATCGGCCAACTGCTCGACGATCCGGTTCACCCGGTCCGCGAAATCGGCCCGATCGGGGTGCCGGAAGATAAACCCGTTGGTGCCGGTACGGATATAGGGAATGCCGGCATCACCGGCATGGCGGATCAACGCCACCAGTCGATCCATATCCAGAAGCGGTTCACCGCCGGTAAAGGAGATGGCCTGCACCCCCCGGACGGCGGCGGCATCGATCAGCCGTTTTATGGTATCGGTGTCAAGGGTCGAGCGGCTGAACGCATTCGTGGTCCGCATACCGCACTGGGGACAGCGTGCATTGCAGCGGTCGGTAATCTGGATCACCAACTGGCCGGGAATGCGATTGTTCAGGATGGATCGGAGGATGGCGTTCATGCTGGCGTTTCCCCTTTATTTATAAAGATTGCCGTTTTGCCCAATCATAGTATTTAAGATAATGTTTTTGGCAAGGCCAGAGGGAGAAAGCTGTATAAACCCTACCCCGACGACCGATAACATAGCCCGAAAACATTATCTTGAATGCTATAGCCCACCGAATGTTTGCTCCGTGTTAGCCTTGTGTTTGAGTTTTATTTCCCGGTTGGATAAATAGTGCCCATCCAGAAATGGCCAATTTTCCCGACATCCATGTTCCGCGAAAAATTTTATCCTCGGAATATCAACCATATGCCTGCGGTAAAATTTTTCGCGCGCCTCGATCTCGACCCAATTTCCCTATTTCTGGATGGACACTAAATAAAGCGGCTTCTACTTTTTTGCTTGACACAATTGTTAAGCACCTTTACCATTAAACCATGGAAACCAAAAAAGACCTGATTGCGTCCACCATTCGTGAACTGCTGCGCATTACCCACCTGTACGCGCGTATCGAAGCCATGCCGATTCCCGTTAGTGAGGAGGTTATGGTCTCCACCCGTGAGGCGCATACCATTCAAGCCATTGGCGAAGGTGAAAACATCAGCGTCACCCAGGTGGCCGACCATTTCGGGATCACCAAAAGCGCGGCGTCTCAGATGATCGCAAAACTGGAAAAAAGAGGCTTTTTAATCAAAAAGCCCGCAGCCCACAGCAACAAGGAGTTTGAACTCTCGTTGACGGAGTTGGGGTGGTGTGCCTTCCATGCCCATGAACACTTCCACGGCAAGGATTTCGCCAAATTGGTGGACAGCTTGAGCGCTTTTCCCATCTCACAGATCGCCACGTTGTCGGTTTTATTGGAGACGCTGGGCGGGGTAATGCAACAACGTCTTTCCCGGCATTCCCAAAGCTAATTTTTTTTTGCCTTATAGTTAAGTTACTTAACTATAATATCGCAAGGAGTGGAGATGAAAACGCTAAAAACCACATTAATTGATTTCTCAATCAATCATTATCGACTGGCGACGCTGGTCATGGTTTTGTTCACCGTTTCGATGAGTCTTTTTTTCCCATGGATTCAGGTGGACACGGATCCCGAAAACATGATTCCCAAAAACGATCCGCAGCGTGTGTTTCACAATTTGTCCAAAAAAGAATTTATGCTCAGTGAAACCGTTGTGGTCGGTGTTGTCAACGAGCACGACCCCGACGGAGTTTTCAACCCGGAAACCTTGCGGCATGTCCACGAACTAACCCAATTTGCCAAAACCCTCCGCTGGCCGGATGAAAGCAATCCCGGTAACGTCTCCGGTGTTATCGAGGTGGATATGGTCGGACCGTCATTGGTTGATCACATGCACCAGGGCGGGCCCGGAGAAATCAGATTCGAATGGCTCATGTCCAAGCCACCGGAAACCAGGGAGGCCGCCCGGACCATTCGGGACAAGGCCTATTCCAATCCCATGCTTAAAGGGCGGATGTTTTCCGAAGACGGCAAGGTGATCTGTATTTACCTGCCCCTGACCGACAAGCACTTGAGTTACCGCATCAATGAAGAACTAAGCAAGAAGATCGATTCGTTGGGCGGGAAGGAAACCTATCATATCGCCGGGGTGCCGGTGGCGGAAGTCGCCATCGGCGTGGAGATGTTTTCCCAGATGGGCATTGGCACGCCGATGGCTATGGCGGTTATTTTCGCCTTGCTGGGACTGTTTTTCCGGAAATGGCGGTTGGTCATCCTCCCCATGATCATCGCTATGTTTTCGGTTCTGTCCACCATGGGGCTGATGATCGCCCTCGGCTTTCAGGTTCACATCTTAAGTTCGATGATTCCGATTTTCTTAATGTGTATCGGCACGGTCTGCGCCATTCATATTTTGTCGGAATTCTTCGATGTCTACACCGATGAAAAGGGGCGTAAAGAGACGATACGTGCCGTGATGGACGAGCTGTACGTGCCGATTCTCTATACCTCGTTGACCACCGCGGCCGGCTTCGCTTCCCTGGTTTTTGCGCCCATTCCACCGGCCCAAATCTTCGGTGCTTTTCTCAGCACCGGGGTCATGATCGCCTGGCTGTATACGGTTATTTTTGTGCCGGCCTATATCATGATGATTCCCAAACGCAAGTTGATCAATTTCGGTATGTCCGCCATGCAAAAAGAAAAGGAAGGCCTGTTGACCAAAGTACTGCGGGCCACCGGCCGGATGACGTTTAATCATCCCAAGGGACTTTTGGGTGTGTTCGTCATCCTGCTGGGCGTGGCCATTTGGGGAACCACGCAAATCCATGTCAATGACAACTATGCCAAGCGGTTCGTCGACACCCATCCCATTCGCAAGGCCGATATTGCCCTGAACCGTCATTTGGAAGGCACCTATACGGCCTATCTGATATTGCAGTCACCCAAAGCGGACAGTTTTACTCCCGATATGATCGAAAGGTTCTCCTCGGGCCTGATGAAATATGCCGAAAGCATTCAAACGGAATTCAACAATGCACCCGCCCTGGCCAGAGGGATCGTTCGGTATGCATCGGAACAGGCCGGTCATATCCAATCCAAAAAGGATTTCCTGGACACCATGGCAAAGGAGGTGGACCGACGCGCTCAAACGGCTTCCGATGAGGATTTTTATGCCTACGACGAGCTTCACACAACCATCGGTGTGGAAAAAGAAAAATTGAAGGCCTTCAAGCGTCCAGAGATGCTGGCCTACATGGCCGGACTGCAAAAACATATGGAGGCAACCGGGCTGGTGGGGAAAACCACTTCCGTGGTGGATGTGGTGCGCAAAATCAATCAAGAGATGATTGACGGCAAGCCGGAGAACTACCGTATCCCGGATACGCTGCAGGGCATCGCCGAATGTTACTTGCAATTCCAGCAGGGGCATCGGCCTGGTGACCTGTGGCACATGGTTACGCCGGACTTCATGCAGGCCAATCTTTGGATGCAATTGAAAAGCGGGGACAGCAGCGCCATGAAATCTGCTGTCGAGGCAGTCGATGCCTATATAGAAGAAAATCCCGCGCCGTTCAACGTAACCCATCGTTGGGCCGGGCTGCATTATATCAACCTGGTGCTGCAGGAGAAGCTGACTCCCGCCATGCTGCGCTCATTTATCGGAAGCTTTGCCGTGGTTTTCGTCATGATGGTTTTTTTGTTCCGTTCATTACGCTGGGGCCTGCTTTGCATGGTGCCGCTGACCATCACGATCTTGACAATTTACGGCATTATCGGCATCTCCGGTAAGGATTACGATTTGCCGGTTGCCGTCCTGGGAGTCCTGGCACTGGGCATGGCGGTGGATTTTGCCATCCATTTCTTGCAGCGCGGGCGCGTTTACCACAACACCACCGGTTCGTGGGAACAAACCAATGGGCACCTGTTCGGCGAACCGGCCCGGGCAATCAGCCGTAACGTGCTGGTCATCGCCATCGGTTTTCTGCCGCTTTTGATCGGGCCGATTGTCCCTTATAAAACCATGGGCATCATGCTGTTCGCCATCATGACCCTTTCCGGGATCGTTACCCTGCTGGTTCTCCCGTCAACCTTGACGGCCTTTGAAAATTGGTTTTTTAAAAAACCGGAAACGAAAGCGGCTAGTACTGCCGTCCTCGATACTTCTCATAAATAATAAAAAAAGGGAGACCTCGCATGAAACGATGTTTTTTAATTCCATTGGCAGGGTTGTTGTTGGCCACCAGTTCGGCCATGGCGCAAACGGCAACGCCGACATCCGATGAAATCATCCATAAAGCCAACCACATGGCCCTTTACCAGGGTGCGGACACCAAATCGAAGGTGTCTTTGACGATCACTGACAAACAGGGGCGAATGCGCAAAAGAGCATTCCGCAGTCTTCGTAAAAACGATGACAACCTGGATCGGAATCAGAAGTACTACACGTTTTTTCAGGCACCTGCCGACGTACGCAAAATGACGTTCATGGTGCATAAGCATGCCGATCTCGAAGAGGACGACGATCGGTGGCTCTATATGCCGAGTCTGGATCTGGTCAAACGGATTGCCGCAAGCGATAAACGGACAAGTTTTGTGGGCTCGGACTTTCTATACGAAGATATTTCCGGTCGCAGCCCAAAAGACGATTTCCATGAACTGGTAGGGACCACCGAGGAATATTATGTGATTAAAAATACGCCGAAAAAACCCGACACTGTGGAGTTTGCCCACTACATCGCCCATATCGACAAAAAGAATTTTTTGCCGATGAAAATCGAATTTTTTAAGAATGACGGCCGGGCTTACCGGGTGATCGAATCGTTGCAGGTGGATGCCATTAAAGCCAAGCAAAACGGCCGGCCGGTCATCTATCCGACCGTCACCATTTCCGTGGCCAAAAATCTGGAAAGTGGAAGTACGACGAAAATGACCGTTTCCGATGTTCGCTACAATGTCGGCATCCGCGACGATATTTTTTCCGAACGTTACCTGAGAAGACCGCCAAGGGATGTCATGCGATGATACGAATCTTCAAGACAGGCTGCCTGATACTGCTTTTTTCGCTGATGCAGACCGTGGCTCCCGCCCATGGGGCCGAGGGGAAGGGGAAGGTCTGGCCGGATTTTTTCGGACCGGTGGACGTGCATGGATTTATAGAGATGCGCGGCGGAACCCGGACAAGTGACGATCCCGAGGCCAAGGACATTTCGGTGATGGAGGTCAGGCTGCAGGCGGATCTGTTCACTTACACGGATTGGGCGGAGTTCAAATTCAAGGGAGACGTGTGGGCCGACGGCGTCACCGAGAAAGGCGAGGGCGATGTCCGCGAGGCTTGGGTTTTCTCGCGCCCGTCCGGTTTCTTGGATCTCAAGATCGGCCGTCAGGTTCTGACCTGGGGTACGGGTGATCTGGTTTTCCTCAACGACCTCTTTCCCAAGGATTGGCAGTCCTATTTCATCGGGCGGGACAGCGAGTACCTGAAGGCGCCCTCGGATGCCGCGAAGATCAGCCTTTTCACCGAGCTGGCCAACCTCGACCTGGTGTACACCCCACAGTTCGATGCCGACCGCTATATCACCGGTGAGTATATCTCCTATTGGAATTCAGCCGCGGCCGGCCATGCCGGACGGGACGACATCATCCATGCCGACCGGCCCGATCGCTGGTTCGAGGATGATGAATTGGCCGCACGTCTCTACCGCAATATCAGCAATTACGAACTAGCGGTATATGGATATTGGGGCTTCTGGAAACAGCCCGGCGGCCAAACCGTGTCCGGTACGGCCATCTTCCCCGAACTTAACGTTTATGGCGCGAGTATCCGTGGGCAGGTGGCCGGAGGGATCGGAAATCTGGAACTGGCCTATTACGATTCGGCCGAGGCTTCCGGCGGCGGTGATCCGCTGATCGATAACTCGGAAATGCGCTATGTCGTAGGCTATACGCGTGACCTGGCCATGGATCTGAACGCCAGCCTTCAATATTACGTGGAACAACTGCTGGATTATGGAGCTTATGAGGAGAGCCTGTCCGGCATCCCGGCCCGGGACGAGTTCAGGCATGTCATTACTTTGCAAATCACCCAGCTACTGATGAACCAGACCCTTGAGCTGTCGCTGTCCGGCTATTACTCCCCCAGCGATGAAGACACCTATCTGCGCCCCAGGATCAGCTACGATGTCACCGACAGTATTGTTCTGGAAACCGGCGCCAACATTTTCATTGGAGAAGCGGATCATACCTTTTTTGGTCAGTTTGAAAACAATACGAATGTCTATGTGGCGGTCCGGTACAGCTTGTAGGCGTCAACGTCTCGCTCCCACGCTCCGCGTGGGAGCGTCAATGGCTTTCATCTGACCGGGTGTGGATTCCCGGGCAGAAGCGTGGACCATGTATGACAGGCGCTAAGTAATAGAAGAAAGGAATTGGAAGATGAGCACATTTAAAGAAACTACCGGAAAAAACACCGGTTCTCCGGACGAAACCATGTTTTCTCCGGAAATTCGCCCCGTGGGAATCATCAGGAACGAGATCGAAAAGCCGTTTCTGGTTGCCGGAGACGAAGGCCTCGACATGCATAAAAGCTTGGAGAAGGTGCGCGAAGAAGTACGCAAATTGGACCAACGCATATCAACCATTATTGTCGCTGCAGACTGGGGCGATGCACTCAAGGGCATCGAAGCGTACTCCCATCTTCTCGTCTTGTACTGGGCGCATAAAGTGAACGAGCAAGGACGCGCCCTGAAACGGGTGCACCCCATGGGCAGAAAAGAAATCCCCGAGGTCGGTCTTTTTTGCACTTGCAGCCCGGCCCGGCCCAATCCGGTGCTTGCCTGCGTCGTTCGGCTACGCGAAAGAAAGGGCAATATCCTCAAGGTTTCCGGTCTCGACGCAATCGACGGAAGCCCGGTGATCGATATCAAGCCCTATGTAAACAGTTGGTATCCACGGGAAGCGGTGTCGATGCCCGAATGGATGCGGCGACTCATGGAAGAAGTCAACCAGCATGATCGCCTGGAACAAAATCCCAGGGCGAGTTTCATTGAGGCCATGGAAGAACGGGATCTGAGGCGCTGCCTGGTAAAAACGGCAGAGATCCACGGCCATTATTGTCCGGGCAGCGCGCTTGGCATCATGGCGTCCATGTATGGGTTCAGCCTGCTCGGCGATGCCGTGACGTGTTCCGATGGATTGGAAAATCTCATGGCCATCGTTGAAATCAATGCCTGCTTTGCCGATGGCGTGCAGGCGGTATCGGGGTGTACCCTGGGCAACAATGCATTGATCTATCGCGATCTGGGCAAGCATGCCGTGACCTTGGCCATCAGAGGAGACGATATGGGCGTGCGTGTTTGTGCCCGCCCCGATTTTCGTGAAGTCATCGGGCGCCTGGTTCCGGCGTTCTATCCGCTCATGGAGAAGGTGATCAAGAACAGGGTTCATACCAAAGAAGATGAGAAACGATTCAAGGATACAGCCCGGGAAGCCGCCTTTACCCTCATCAAACAGGATTTTGAGAATGTTTTTTCAGCCGAGAGGGTTCGCGTTGATTTGCCCGGGTACGCGCCGATTGTTGACAGCATTATCTGCCGAAAATGCGGCGAACAGCTCATGGCGACAAAAGCCGCACCAAACGGAACATGCCTGACCTGCGCGGAAAAACCATATTTTCAGGTCGAAGGCGGGGGGATTGTTCCCAAAAACGGTTAGCTGACAAAAGAAGACAATGAGTCCTGAACATAGAAACGATTGCCATCGTAAGTATAACGGCGGAAAAGGGCACAATGGGCGCGGCCCCAGTAGCGCATGGTTGCACGAGCCCAAAATGGTATTGGGGCACTTGCCGCTAAAAGCTGGACACGTTTTCGTCGATTTGGGCTGTGGTGCCGGCGATTACACTGTCGAGGCGGCGAAGATTGTCGGTCCCGGCGGTAAAGTGTATGCCTTCGACAAATGGCAACATCTGATCGACAGCCTGGCGAAAGTCGCAAAATCCCTGGAGCTGAGCAATATTGTGGCCCTGAAAGCTGATATTTGCGCCCCATTACCGATTCTGGACAGCAGTGTGGATGTCGTATTTATTGCCACGGTGCTTCATATTTTCAATTTAAGAAAAATGGGGCCATCCATTTTTTCCGAAGTATTCAGAATGCTCAAACCCGGAGGTTGTCTGGCTATTGTCGAGTGTAAAAAAGAGGAGCAGTCTTTCGGACCGCCCAAGCACATGAGAAATGCTCCCGATGAGGTTGAAGCGGTGGTGGTCTCTTGTGGCTTCAGAAAGATCGGCTACATTGATTTGGGATACAATTACATGATTCAGTTTGCTTCTGCTAAAAAAAATACGAAAGGAGAAAGACATGACGACACCACAGCATTGCCCCGGATTTGAACTTTTCAGGGAGTTGGACGCGTTCATCTGCCAGTGCCCGAACTGCGGCAATCAGATAGAAATCTTCTCGGACGAATTCAACAAAGAACATCATTGCCCCGGATGCGGGAAAAAAGTGGATTTCACCAAATGCGAGCTTAGTGGAAGGGGAAGAAAAGGCACGAAACGGTAAAAGAATGCAATTTCGATTTAAAACCGCAGAAATCGATCGACCAACTCAACCGGAACGATATCGTCGTTCAGTCCCTGGCCGACCTGGCCCGGACCAACCAAACCACCATCGGCCGGCTAATGGATATCATGCATACAAAGTGAAGTGGAGGCTCCAATGAAAAAAGCTGACATCACATCCATATTTTTACGTGGTAAAACTGGAAAAATAATGCGACGCATCAATGTCAAGCCCAATGGAGGAGATTCAGCACTGCTGGCTTCGGGAGCAAGCAACTTTTCACCGGAAGAGCTGGATATCGACGACAGTGATTGCCATCCAACCCTGTGTTGCGAGAATATCCGCGTCAGGTCAGGTGTCCGGTTGATGCTTGCCAATTATTCTCAGGGGCGGCAAATCCATATGGATTATGAGATAGACAAGGCTCCGATCAGTTTCAGTTATACCCTTTGCGAGCGAATTCGTTGCACCATGCACAATGGCTTAGGGCCTCCGACAGTGGCAGAACGCGTCCCCGGAGACGGAGTCCTGGCCTATCTACCGCAGACGAACGGAACCATTGATATCTTCCCCGATCGGCGGGTTGTGGGTATTTCACTGCATTTCAGCGTATCAGCCTTTAAAACGTTGTTTCCTTCCCTGCCGTGGTGCCTCCAACACTTGGATAAAAGCCCTGGTGGTTCATCAACAGCCAAGCCGGTTTTCCAGCAGTCCCGTTTCGGTACCGATACCTTTCAGGTTATCAAGCAGATTCTCCAATGCCCCTATACGGGAGAGATTCGCAGGCTTTTTTTCGAGGCCAAAGCCCTCGAACTGGTGGCGCTTAAAATGGCGGAATGGCGACAACGGGAAAGCGCTGCGCCATCGGCCTTGAGGAGCCGGGATATCGACCGAATCCATGAGGCATATTATATCCTGTTGACCCGGCTCGATCATCCACCCAGTCTGGTCGATTTGAGCCGCATCGTGGGACTCAACCGCAACAAACTCAACCACGGTTTCAAAGTTCTGTATGGAGATACCGCATTCAACCTGCTGCGCAACGCGAGGCTCTCCAAGGCCCTGTCATTGCTCAACGATTCAGACCTGAGCCTGTCGGAAATCGCGTTTACCGTGGGTTACAACAGCCAGGCCAATTTCACCACCGCTTTTCGCAAACATTACGGTACGCCCCCGAATACCTTCCGCCGGTAAATTCAACACCGCAACATTGTGCAGCGCGCAATAAAGAAAATGCATGCCGCAAAAGACAGGCAATCTGTTTCGTTATATGAAGACATGTGACGAACAGATGGCTGAAGCCATCGAATGAAAAGCCGGTACCATTCCCATAATCATGAAGGCGACCAAGCAAAGCCATGAAGGCTTCTCTCCGGATAGGTGAATTGCCGTCATGGCTTTTTCTTTGGAAACGGAGGAGCATTAACATGCAATGGCGTTGGAAGCAGCGGAACGGAATGAGAATATTGCTATTGTGGTTGTTCGGGTTAATTTTTGTGGGTACGGCATTGGCGGAAGAATCGTCGACCCACAAACTCGACGATGTGGTGGTCAGCGAGCAAAGAATCCTTCCTGAAATCAGCCAGACACCGCAAAAGACAACTATAGACGTGGATACCTACGAAACCGTCGGAACCATGCAGAACATCGGGGATATCCTCAAGGATCAGCCGATCATGGATTTCAGGGGGGCGTCCGATCTGGTTCCCGGCGATATCATCGATGGTGAGGATGCCTTCTGGATGCGGGGCTTTGGCAGTAACCGCTTCGTTACCGCTATCGACGGGTCTAACATTCACAAAGCCGGCGGACGCCAGAGCTATCATGTGGTGGATTATTCGTTGCTGCCGACCTTTTTGATCGAGGAAGTCGAGATCCTTCCCGGACCGCACTCGGCATTGTATCCGGCACAAAGCATCGGCGGGGTGATCAATTTGGTCACCCGAACGCCTGAAAGGTATGACACCATCAAACCACAGGTCCATGTCTCCACCGGCTATAAATCCTACAACACCCAGAATCACAGCATCACCGCAAGGGGCGGCATCGATGATTTCGTTTACGATGCGGGGTATCAGAGATACAGCACCGACGGTTACCTGAGACATTCCGAGGCGGACATCGATTCGACTTTCGGGCATATCGGTTACCTGCTGCCTTCAACCGGTTATATCACGTTGACCGTCAACCATAGCCAAGGGGACCGGGAAATCCCGGTGAACAATGACGCCGCCTTGGGGGATGATGACGGGGGTTATCCAACGGTGAGCGAATCTTCCTATTTCGAATGGCAGTCGCCCGAATACGATGGAACGGCCACCGCCTTCCGCTTGAATTATCTTCAACCCTCACCACTGGGAGAGTGGGATCTGAATGCCTATTACAGCGAGGAAGAGTGGAAGCGAACGACTCTACGTAAGGACGCCTCGGGAATTATTTACGATGGCGGTTGGGAGTCCACCTGGTATACGCGGGGCGTAAAGTTGCAGGATACGATCCGGTTTTCGGATGCCCATGAAACCGTCATCGGCGCCGAGGTTCAGCAGTTTCTCGACAGCTTCGACACCAAGCAGGGCTCACCTGCTGCCTTCGACGAAAAAAAACGTGTGGAAACCCGGTCGGGCTTCGCCCAGCACCGCTGGCGGATCATTCCACGTTTGACCCTTACCGCCGGCTTGCGCTACGAGCACGCCGACACCTGGACGAACAACCTTTCCTCAAGCACCGGTGCTTTCCTGATCACCGGACAACCGCGATGGATCGAGAGAAATTTCGACGACTGGCTGCCCAAATCTTTTATCACCTATGACTTGGACGATTTGGCCGCCGGGCTGCGGGATACCTCCGTTTCGGTCGGCGTCAGCCGGATTTGGCGTGCGCCGACCAACTTCGGGGATTTCAATTACGGGGGAAGACCGGTTGGACCATGGACCGAACCCGAGCATGGCATCGGCTACGATGTGGTGCTCTCCCGGCGGCTGGTCAACGATATTCAGCTCAAGGTCAATTACGCCTATTATGAAATCGAGGATTATCTCGCCTGGAACGGAAACTTCTCTAAATACACGCCCGGCGGCGGGAATTCGGTCACGCCTGGTATGGAATACAAGGATTACGTTATCAATCTCGAAAAGATCGTCCGCCACGGCGTCGAAGTCCAGCTCAGCGGTCATCTCATGGACGATCTCAGTTTTTATCTGGGATATGCCTATCAGAAATTCGAAAACAAAGGGGGAGAACTGGCAGGGGAAGACGCCGTCGACGATATTGCCAAGAACAGGGTCAACGCCGGCCTGCGCTATCGTTTGTTCGAAAATACCACGCTGCTCCTCGATTATAAATACCAGGACGAACAGGTGGTTCAAAAGGCGGAAGAGGTCGCCCCGGATGAATGGGAGTTCTCGGAAATACCCATGGACGCCTATCATGTGTTTGATCTGGCGGTCAGGCAAACCCTGTTTAAAAAATGGGGTTTCTTGGAAAATGCCACGTTGAAGGTCTATATCAACAATCTGCTCGATGAAAACTATGAAAATCTCAGCGGGTATCCGGCCACGGATCGCACCTATGGAGCGGCGCTGGATGTTTATTTTTAGAACCAGATTGAGAAGTCCGTCTAAGGCCCGCTACCGGTGTTGGAAAGTGGCCCAAAATGGTCACATATTACATATATGCTCCGCTTTCGACCCACTTTCCGCCTTGTTATCGGGCCTGATCCAGACTTCTCAAACAGGCTCTAAGAAGCTGTTTGAAGTTGTTAAAAAATCCATTAAAAGGAAACAACAATGTCTTACATCATGGGCGGCCGCGCACAGTTTCGTGTACAGAGCAGCGGGCAGTGGTTGATCAGCGTCAATCACAAGGAAAACGTCACCGAGGACGGCCCCCTTAGGGAGTTGTACGGCAAAGCCGAGCATGTGTTTAATAGCGCCAGTTTGACCTTTATAGTTAAATGAGGTTGATACGGGGCGAAACGAGAATGATTACCGCGGGGGTGCTTTTGCTTGTTCTCATTCTGGCGGCCGGATGTTCGGATCAACCCGCCCCTGCAAAGCAAGACGTCAATCGAAGAACGATTACGGATTGTGCGGGAAGGGAGGTACGGATACCGGAGAGGGTCGCAAAGGTGGTGGATCTGGCCCTTTTGGACGGTACCCGCACCATGGTCGAGCTGCAGGTCGCGGACAGGCTTGTGGGCGTCAACGACAGTGTTAAAAATTTCATGTACGGAGAAGAGGGCAGCGCCCTCGGGTGTTGGTTCCTGCCGCCCAAGGTGGCACCGCAATTAAAAAGTGTATTGAGCGTGGGAACCTGTCGTGAACCGAATGTCGAATTCATACGGTCCCTTGAACCGGATCTGATCCTGGCCTATGCGTCCTATACGGAACTTGCCGATATTATCGAGGAACAAACCGGCCTGCCGGTTGCCTGCATCGACGCTTCGGGGTGCCTTGATTTCAAAATGCTCAGATTGGTTGCAGAAATCATGGGTAAACAACGGCGGGCGGAGGCGTTGGTCACGTATGCAAAAGGCAAGGTCGAGACAATTGTCCGTATGCGCTCCTGCCTTGATGAAAAAAAGCGCGCGAAGGTATTTTTTTGGGGGTGGCCGGTTCAGGATGCTCCGAAAACGATTGCCCCCTATGATCCCATCGATCTGGCCGGAGGACTGAACGTGGCCCTGCAAGCCGGGGCCAGGCCTTACGAAATCTATGATATCACCAAAGAGCAGCTGGCGGTGTGGAACCCCGATATCATCTTGCTGCAGTGGTGGACCCGAAAAAAGGTCGGCGTGAGAATCGAAACGATCCTTTCCGACCCGGCCCTGCAAACGGTTTCCGCCGTGAAGAACAAGCAGATATACTACTCGCGGAGTTTCATGAAAGGCTGGGACCCTGCCATGGGCCTATGTGAAATCTACTACCTGGCCAAACTCTTCTATCCGGATCTGTACCGTGATCTCGACGTCGAAAAAGAGGGCAATGAAATATTGAAGCGTTTTTACGGGATGGACGGACTCTATTCGGATTTTCTCGATGGCAGCGAACTGCACCGATGGAAACCGATCCCCACATCCTGACCCAATATCGACGCCATGTCGGCAGAAAGCGACTGTTCGTTTTCTCGCTCATGGCCGCCATCGGTCTGCTGGGGACCTTTTCCATCACCCGAGGGCCGCTGACCCTTTCGATTCCCGAGGTGTACGCCACGCTGCTCAACCGTTTTTTTCCGGACTATTTTTCGACGCCGGGTGAACTCGCCATAAGGGCGATCTGGTATATGCGACTGCCCCGGCTGCTCATGGGGCTTGCCGCTGGGTTCAACCTCGCCATTGCCGGCGCGGTGATGCAGCCGGTCTTGCGCAACCCATTGGCCAGCCCGTTCACCCTGGGCATATCGGCCGGTGCCGGATTCGGGGCGGCCCTGGCCATTATTTTCGGCAAGGGGCTGGGTGGCGGCGTATTTTTCGTGGTCATCAACGCCTTTGTCTTTTCTCTGCTCACCGCCATGCTTATTCTGGGCATGTCCCGCTACAAGGGGGCCACCCCGGGAAACATGGTACTGGCAGGCATTGCCCTATCCTATCTTTTCGGTGCCGGCACCACGGTGATGCAGTATTTCGCCGATTCATGGGCCGTGACCGAGGTGGTTTTCTGGATGGTGGGCAGTCTTGGCAAATCGACCTGGAGCAGTTTGCGCTTCATGTTGCCGGTGATGTTGCTTTGTATTCCCTATTTGCTGCTGAAAACACGGGATCTCAACGTGATGAATACGGGCGACGATGTGGCCGTAAGCCTGGGTGCCAATGTCAGGCGGGCCAGGCTCCTGATTCTGATGGCGGCATCGATTTTAACGGCCATCACCATCTGCTTTACCGGGGCGATCGGTTTTATCGGGCTGGTCGCACCGCATATGGCGAGGATGATTTTAGGCGGCGACAACCGGTTCGTCGTACCGGCGGCGGGCCTTGTCGGTGCTTTGCTGCTCAGTGCATCGGACCTGGTGGCAATGAATATCATCCCCCCCACGGTCATCCCCATCGGGATCATGACCGCATTCATGGGGGTTCCCCTTTTCCTTTATTTGATCATGAAAAACAGGAGCGAGCTCTGGCGGTAGAACTGAAAGTCAACGATTTGGTCTTTTTCTATGGAGACCGGCCGGTGCTTGACCGGATTACCTTCGATGTCTTGCCCGGACAGATTCTGGCCTTGCTAGGGCCCAACGGTGCCGGCAAATCCACTTTGCTCAAGTGCATCGACGGACTGCTACGACCGCAAAAGGGCTGCATCGAACTGAACGGCAAGCCGATCCATGGCCTGCGCCGCAAGACGATTGCCCGGCTAATGGCCTATGTGCCGCAAACCACTGGCGAGATCTTCCCCTTCAAAGTCATCGACATGGTCTTTTTGGGCCGCTATCCCCATGGCAACGGGCATACCGGCAACAAGGATCTTGAGAAGGCCTTCAAGGCCCTCGCGTGGATGGGCATCGAAGATCTCGCGATGAAGGATTTCGGCGCCATTAGCGGCGGGCAGCAACAGAAAGCGACCATCGCCAGGGCCATTGCCCAGGAAGCCGAAGTTCTCCTGCTTGACGAACCCACCAGCAATCTCGATATCCGCCATCAGCTCGAAGTCATGGATTTGCTGAGGTATTTGGTTAAAACCAACTCCCTGTCGGCCATCATCACCATGCATGACCTCAATCTGGCCGCAAGATATGCGGATAAAGTCATCATGTTGGAAAACGGTAAGATCGTCGCCGCGGGGGACCCGGTGACCGCCCTGACGCCCAAAACCATCGCATCGGTTTATCGTGTGGCGGTTGAAGTCGGCAGCATCCGCAACAAGCCGCATATCATACCTCTCAAGCCACTTACATCAAACGTCCAACCTCGAAAGTGAGATGCTTTGGTTCCCACACTCCAGTGCGGGAACCAAGACCCGGGCAGATGAAAGCCATTGACGCTCCCATACGGAACATGGAACCATCAAAAGCCGGGGATAAAATCATCCCCGACTTTGTTCTCGCCACCGGTTTCAGCCGGCAGCAGGGCTCAGTCGTCCGGTTCGTCCCAATATCTGGTACACCGGTTTATGCAACATTGGGGTTGCATCGTCATACGCCTAAAACCTGACGCTCATCGCCGCCCCAAACGTCCTGTCGGTCATGGGATACCCCCTGTCGTTGGAGTATTCCTCGTCGAACAGGTTGTTGACATACAGTTTCAGCTTGGCAACCTTGACGCCATGCCAGTTGTCGAACAGCCTTTGCTCAATGGCGAAATCGAACACGTGATAGCTATCGAGCGCGACATCACGAACTTCCAGGTTGCTGGGATCGTCGTCCACGATATCAATGACCTGCTGAACCTGATCATCCTGGTATTTGTAGTCCAAAAGCAGCATGGTTCTTTCGAACAGGTTGAATCGGAGTCCTGCGTTGAAACGATGTTTGGCCCGATCGCTCAAGCTCTCGTCCGCCCACTCCTCGGGACCACCGTTGTGGGGGCCTTCGTAGCTCCATTTGTTGTAGGAGTAGCTTACGTAAAAATACAAATCCTCGTACAGGTTGCCGTTGATTTCCAAGTCGATGCCTTCCTTGTAAACTTTTTCCAACTCGATCATCCGGCGGCCCCAGATGGACTCCTTGAAGTAATCCGTGGACGCGTCGGCCCATATCCCGTAATCCCTGAAATCGTAGTGGGAAAAGTCAATATTGAAAAAGATGTTCTTCCAAATCCTTCTGTTGATCACTAAATCGTAGCCGACGCCATGGGTCGGGTCGACTTCCACGCCCGAGCCCCAGCTGCACACCTCGCAGTAGTCCCGGGGCGTCCATATTTTGCTGACCCCCAAGGACAAGGACGTATCCCTGAGCCACCGTGCCCAGCTGTCCAATTGATAGGTCAGAAAAGACTTGGGCACCAGCTCGGTATAGTTGCGTTTAACCTGCTTCGACGGATGCGATGGGTCCTTGTACGAGCCGTCCGGGTCTGAGGAGGACGGATCATTCCAGTTATCCCACCATATGTCGATGTCTTCGTAGCGCAGCCCGACAGTCCAGGTCAGGCTTGGCAAGATGGCCCACCGGTCCTGGACATATCCCGCCCAGGTTTCAACGATCTGCTCCGTGTACTTCTGGTACAGGTGCGCCGTATCCATGCCGATCACGATTTTGTGGGTGTCGAAAATCTCGAATTCGTTTTTGGCCAATCCGCCATATGACACATAGTTGGTGTCATAGCTGTTGTAATCGTAGCCATTGCGATGGTAGTGCTGGCCCTCGTCCGTGTAGTACGCACCAATGATCCAGGTTCCCCATTGGCTGGGCTGGTCGAAATCTAAGCGGATGGAATGGCCATCGTAGTCTCTTCTACAGTCGTCGTCAGGGTCTTGCCAGCGAGTGGAAACGTCGTCTGCCAGTACGTCGGGATAGGAACTGTCATAATCGTCCCTGTCCGGGTCGTTGGCCGAGGGGATCTCGCGCATCAGGTCGCTGTATGTCGCGGACACCTTTATGAACCCCTCCGACGGAAGCCTGTAGCTCAAACCTCCATTCACGGATTCGATTTCGGCGGCGTTATTTCTCAAATAGCCGTCCGTTCGGTATCTTTCATAGCCGACATTCATACTGAACCTGTCCACGCCGCCTTGAACGTTGACCGTCTGGCTCTGGGTATTGTAACTCCTGAAGTTGACCGAAACGTTGCCGTTGACTGTCGGTTTCTCGTAAATTTCCGGTTTCTTCGTCTTTAGATTGATAACGCCGCCGAATGCCTTGCCGTCGTATAGCGCGGAATGGGGGCCGTAAATAAATTCGATGCTATCCACGGTGGAAAGCGGGACCGTGGTATAGTCCAGATAGTGGTCCCCCCACCATCCGCCTGTTTTCTGGATAACCAGCCCGTCGACGGCCATCAAAAACTGGCGGGATTCGAACCCCCGCATCTGAAACGTGTCCGGTTCCGGCACCAGATCGCTTTGCCCCCTAAAATCGATCATCGCCCTGTCTTTCAATAGGTCGAATACATTGGTGGGCTCACTTGCGATGGTGTAATCCTCGACGAATACCTCTGTCTTGTTGGGGTTGATGTCCACCCGCTGAGCCTTGACCGTAATCTCTCCGAGCGATTCGGCCCGCGTTTCCTGGGAAGACTCGGTCTGCGTTTCCTGTGAAAAGACCTGCACGGCGCCAAACAGTTGCAGCCAAAACGTCGCAAGTATAAAAAATACCAAAACGATCATCAATTTCTTCATCAGAGTCTCCTCCCTTTCCCTTCTCATTTTGATTTGGTCTTCCTCTTGACGGGCGGTTGCGGCGCATAAAAAAGCCGGAAAAATTTCATCAGGAGAATCTACCGCCTCCCATTGAAGTCTTCCCGGCTTCGATATTATTGATATTTTAAATTATTGGATGAACCGAAAAAAAGCCACGAAGGTGCTGCATTGCAATGCGAGCGAAGGCCTTCCTGGCTTGGATTTTGATGCTTAGGATCGGGAATTTTATTAATTGAACAAAATTGCTTGTTCTTGCGCCCGTCTTCCGCGTTGCATCAACGGCCACATACTCCCAGTATGCAACCGTTGATGCGCCTTGAAGACGAACACAAGCCCGGCGCAATTACGTCCAATTAATTTCATCCCCGATCCTTAGTTATTTCCGGCCCTGCCGTGGGCCCAATTGTGATCGCGCCTGTCTCAATCGTTGTACCGTTAAAAATTCGCAGCTTCAGCTACAAGTTTAAGAGCATTTACTCTTATACGCTGTGTTTTTAAATGTCAAGAATCTTATCCAAACAACAGTACTGACTATACACAAGCTATCTATGCCAACCCGACGAACAAACCATAAAGGACCGGAAGTATGTAGGGTCTATAGTATTCAAAAAAAAGGACCCTTTGAAGTTCTTTCGGGACCGAGTCTTCTGAAAATACTCGTTCCATTAAATCAAATTGTTCAGCAAACGTTTAACCGTTGTGCATTTAAATGGAAAAATAAGTGAGAAAAATAAAAAGAGTAATGCGATCCTTACTATCCCTGGTTCTCGTTTTAATAGGAACCAGCCTGATCACGGCTCCTGAATCCCTGGCCATGAAATTTAAATTTACGGAAACATTGGTAAAATGGAAGTCAGCGGAGCTATAAAAGCCCAAGCTTAACAAAAACCTAACTTGACCGACTTCTTATCTTGTGGGAAGAACAATCGCACTCCAAACAAGGCATATTTTGGATAAACGCTTTTCTCATTGTATTGAGCTCAATCAATACAGGAAGGAAATTAATCAGTTTTCGTCAACCTGAAAAAAATGAAAAAAAGGAGGAGATTAATGAAAAAGGCATGGAGGAGAGGTAAAATCGTTGGCGCATTGCTTGTCAGTATGGTTTTAAGTGTTTCCATGGCCACCGCTGGACAGCACAGTAACGAATGGGGGAAGAAGAAAAATAAAGCTCAACTTGGTCCCAGACCCTCTTATCTGGTTGAGGACATGGACGACAGTGTTTTAAAAGAGGCGCTTCAACAGTGCACCGACGGCCCCTTTCAAAGGACCGATTTTTCCATCGGTCACCGTGGTGCCGCGCTTCAATTTCCCGAACACACCAAGGAATCGTATGAGGCGGCGGCCCGCATGGGGGCAGGTATCCTGGAGTGCGATGTGACATTCACCAGTGATCGTGAGCTTGTCTGCCGGCATTCCCAGTGCGACCTGCACACCACCACCAACATTGTGGATACCGATTTAGCCCAAAAGTGTAGTGTTCCTCCAGAGTTTGACGCTGATGGCAACCTCACCAACGCTGCAGACATCAAATGCTGTACCAGCGATATCACCCTGGAGGAGTTTAAATCCCTTTGCGGCAAAATGGACGCATCCAATCCCGATGCGACCACCGTTGAGGAATATCTGGGCGGTACCGCAAATTATCGTACGGATCTCTACGCCACCTGCGGCACCGTCATGACCCATGCCGAGAGCATCGAATTGTTCAAAAAACTCGGTGTGAAGATGACGCCAGAGCTTAAAAGCCCAAGTGTGGAAATGCCTTATGATGGCGACTACACCCAGGAGGCCTATGCCCAGCAGATGATCGACGAGTACAAAGCGGCTGGTGTCAATCCTAAAAATGTCTACGCCCAGTCGTTCGACCTTGAGGATGTGCTTTATTGGATCAATCATGAACCCCGATTCGGCAATCAGGCCGTTTATCTGGATGGTCGTTATGACCTTTCTGATTTCGATTATACCGACCCGGCGACTTGGAACCCGAGTATGGAGGAATTGGTAGCACAGGGCGTGAACATCATCGCCCCTCCCATCTATATGCTGCTCAAGATTGACGGTTCTGGAAATATCGTGCCTTCGACCTATGCCGAAGCAGCCAAAGCCGCCGGCCTTGATATCATCACCTGGACGCTCGAACGTTCCGGTCTGTTGAAAGACGGGGGTGGCTGGTATTACCAGTCCGTCACCGAAAATATCGACAATGACGGCGATATGTATGAGGTGCTCGATGTGCTGGCCAAGGATGTCGGCATTTTGGGCATTTTTTCCGATTGGCCAGCGACCGTTACCTTTTACTCCAACTGCATGGGGTTGAAATAAACAATCGCTGCAAGCACAACTGGTTTTGGGCAAAAAAGGCAGGGCCGGCACAGGCCCTGCCTTTTTTATTCCAAGTTCGATGAAGTAACAGCATACTAATAGAAAATGATTATCCTAACATAATTCTAACACTACGCTAACAATTCTAACTTAGTATTTTTATAGTAGGATGCCCAGGAAATCTTCTGACAATCCCACCACGTTGATATGGTTAAACGATTCAGATGAAAAGGGGGCTCCGATGATATCCAAGAACTGCAGCATTGAAGAGTTCGTAAAAGCCGTAAAAGAAAAAGAACCACAAGAAATTATTTACCTGGCCAACCAAGAAGCCACCAAATCCGACCGAATTGTTCTAAAAAAGCGAAAGAAAGCTAAAGTCGAACAATATCAAAATTATTCGCGTCAGCTGAAAGACCTGATCAACTATCACCGTTACGCCGTCAAGCCTCGTCGAAAAACAAAAATAATCTACAACCTTTACATGAAATATTGGGGGCAGACCGAACCAGCACCAACGGTTCTGCTATTACCAAAACCGGTAACAAAATTGGAGGATATCCAAAAAACAGCATGACCCTTCTGTTGCTGCAAGCTGGTTATCTGCCTGATAAGAGAAACAAATGGTGAGGGTTCCGAAAAATGAGCATACCATCAAAAATACACGCCACTGACAGGGAAAAAGCCAAACAAGATCTTGAGAATCATGCTGTCCTCATAGCTGAAGGGTATCAAAACGGAACATTGGTTGAGTTGCAAAAAGTTGGATGGCAAATGACTTGGAACTATTTGCTCAAGGATCTCCGCACTTGTTGCCCTGGATTTTCAGAAATCGAATACGGCATCGCATTGAACCAAGCTTTCGTTAAATCGGAATAAGCATGTCACCCTTCATCCAGATCAGCAATGGTGGTCTGTATGGTTTGGGATAGGTTGATGAAAGCGATTGATCATGCCTGTTACGCTGGGCGGGTGAAAAGATTGCTGCTTTAGTGACTCTGGCGTAAAACCTTACTAATGGCCACACCGATGTTCTTCATCGAGTAAGGCTTTTTAATGTACTCCTCAGCGCCCAAACGCAATGCCTCCTGGACCCGCCGGGTTTCCGAATATCCGCTGACAATGATTGCCTTTTGTTGAGGGTTGATGCCCAGTATTTGCTGATACGTCTCCAAGCCATCGATTCCAGGGTCCATGATCATGTCCAGCAGGACGACATCAAACGAATCTTTGCCAGCCAACTGTAACGCTTCTTCACCACTTCTTGCCACGGTCACAGTGTATCCCAATTTTTTTCTTGGTGTAAAATGGTTCGAAAATGTGCCCCAGGTCCGTTGCGTTGATCCCTGTCCCGCTGTCAGCAACGTCGATTACAGCGTAGTCGCTTGGTGGAATTTCTTCATAACCCGAGTGAGTTGTCGAAAGGCTGTCAAAGCGTAAATGCAGGGTGACCTTATTAGGTGTAGCCGTTGCTTCCATGGCGTTGCTGATCAGATTCATTATGACTTTGGACAGCTGATGCTTGGCGCCTATAATCTTCACCTCTGGCGAGGCGATACGATGCGATACCCGTACGTGCGAATGGTTGGACTGCAATTTGGCAAATTCCGGACTGTGAAAGTAGTCATCGATGACCTGCTTTAATTCAACCGACTCCATGTTTTCCACCGCCCTTCTAGCCAAGCTCAACAGGTCATGGACGACGGCGGCAGCGCGTTCTCCTGTCTTTCTAATATTCTGCAGCGGCTTATAGAATGGGTCTTCTTCGGATAGGTCGAGAAGCAGCATCTGGGGATAGCTGACGACACCGGAAAGGATGTTGTTCAGATCATGAGCGACCCCGCCGGCAAGGGTGCCAATGGCTTCCATCTTCTCGGCCTTCCGCAGTTGCGCCTCCAGTTCAGCCTTTTCCTGTTTACCCAGTACTTTTTCGGTGACATCCTCATAAGTTACCAATAGGTCCACGACACGATCCGCATCGTCATACAAAGGGATACGACTGACATCAATGTACCTGTGCCCGCCATCTGGTGTCACCTTCGGTTCGATTACATGGAAATCCGCAACACCCGTTTCCATGACCCGGCGGTCATTTTCATGGGAATATCTGGTTTCATCGTTTTTCCAGGGTAACTGAAGGTCGGTTTTACCTATAAGCTCCGATTGATGTTGCAGCCCGATTGATGCGTTTTTGTTTTGGTTAATCATTGGTCTTACTCATTATCGCAGTATCTAAACGCAACTTGTGTTAGATTTTTGTTAAAAATGCTTTTTACTCTATAGCTCGGCAACAGATGCACCAATAAGCTGTTGATAAAACCTTTGATAACTTTGTATTAACAACTCTTTGTGATTCGTTCAACTGCTGCTTGTAAATATTTGCGTTCAGTTTATTGATAGGGTAGGCCTTGATCATCGTTTCGGCCGGAAAGGCCACCTGGTTCCCATGCTCTGCGTGGGAACCTACATTGCGCTCCCACGCAGAGCATGGGAGCGAGGAGCAACACCATAGCCATTGGCCGAAACGATGATCAAGGCCGATAGGGTAGTATATATTGATTATGGAAGAGAGAGAATTAATTTCTTTTATTATAAGCTGTTGTGTAATGGCATTTATAATTTTTCAATGGCCTATCCTAAAAAAAATTCCCTATTCAAGAATCCTTTTGTCGAGTTTTGCAATTCTTTTTGCGAGCTGGGGATTCTCTTTAGAAGAACTTTTTTGGGAGCCTGGATTCAATTTCCTGCAGCACTTGTGCAGTGGGGTAAGTGGCGTTCTTTTGGCCATCTGGTGCAAGGCTTTGCATTCAACGAATAAAAATAAAATTAGCTAATGAACTTTGAGAGTTTCTTTGAACTTGTTGGATTATGTGGAGCCTTTGTAGCTGCTTACTATTTTTTAATAGGTTGTCTCAGTTCCGATATGATAATGGACCCTGGTATAAATGGACGGCAGACTTACGAAAAAATTATAGAACTCAAGCCTAATCAAAAAGCAATCGTATCCAGTGGATTTGCTGAAACTGAAGATGTAAAAAAAGTATTACGGATTGGTGCTGGACAATTCATTAAAAAGCCGTTTACCATATCTTTAATTGGCAAAGCAATCAAAAGAGAATTATATCGCACATAGGGTCAGACTGTCTTCTTCTGCGGCCGCTTCAGGACACCCAATCCGGACCATCATCATCGATGGTCCGGATTTCTGTTTCTTTCTTCGCGGGCGTTATCATAAACAACCGTCGTCCTCGGATGTCGCCAGTACAACAAGCTTGGGAGCGGGAAAAGAAGCGGTCCGACGACGCAGAGCCTTGAATCGCTTCCACCCACCGGTGATTTCAATCACAGCCTTCTTTTTTTCCTAAGGCCCACAAGTCCAAAAAGTCCCGAGCCAAGTAGCCACACGGCTCCCGGCAGGGGAACATGGGAACCGGGCGTGGTCTCCAACGGCCACCAGAAAACCGCCTGCAGAGACTCCAAGTCGAAGTCAGCGAGCGTCGATACCCCCCAAACGATTATCAAGAGGGCGTCCATGTTTTCCAGACCATCCCAATCGAAATCGTCTAGCGCGTCAGCGATACCAGACTGCCAAAAGGCAACGGCAAAGAAGCTGGACGGGCTGTTCCACCAGCCGTCATGGAAGCCTGCGTTTCCCGCGCCCAAGGTCGCCCCATTCCAAGACCCACCTCGCGCCCAAGGGCCGTAGCCCATTTCGGCAAACGCCCCGGCATCGTCCGAAAACCACGCTGGAGTATGCGAGGATTCTTTTCCGCCCTTCCAGTCGCCTGAATTAATGCCTTTGCCGAATCGATCCATGGAGGACTGGAAAATGCCATCCTTTTGCGGTGAACTGACCATGTACGCCTGGACAGATCCGACCGGCATCAATAAAAAGAGGGTTAATAATGTTGCGGTAATTGCTTTCATGACCATTCTCCTTTTTCTTTTTTTGTGACCATCCAATTGATTGTTTGCGGTGAATCCTTCATATCCGTCATTGAACAAGCGAGAGAAATGCCTTTCCCCCGTTTTCCATTTGCCTTAACCAGTGGGCAACCGCTTTGCATCGTCCAAACAGGTCGGATGTGCGCATGATCCGGTATTTTTCGCTGAAGGCCACGCCCAGTCCGGCGTCGTCCTCACGAACCACCCGGCCGTTCAAACTGACGCAGCCACCCGCGTCGATCGCTTCAGCCGGCCGATTGCGGCGAATCAGCAGGTTAACATGAACCGGCATACCCACCGGCAACCGCTGATCGGTCTCCAGCAGTGCGCCGCCGGTGCAGACATTGGCAGTCCGGGCTTCGAACAACAGGTCGACACAGGTGTCGTTCCCGTCATAAATCAGGCAAGGGAGTCGCAGTGTGAATCGTCGCATTTGCCGGCGTTCTTCCATGGTATGCTTCCTGTCAGCATTTGACCGATCGTCAATAAAAAAACCCGCGAAAAACTGCGCATGCAGCCTCAGCGGGCTTTCTGATGCTTGCTCCGGGCAAGTCAGCAAAGGGCCTCCAGATGGTGTCGGAAACGGTTCCGACGATAGCACCAATCAATCACACTTTTCCCGGAGGGGGTATCCGCTTGCAGTATGAATGTCGCATGAATTGGATCGGGGCATTCGTATAAGGAAATTATGAGTTTTCCGAAGCGAAAGTATTAGGAAAGGGTTAGGAAAGCTAAGAGATGGTCGTGTATTCTCTGGTGGGAACCAAACCGGCTGTCAGTTACAGGTAGCGGGCCACCCACAAGGTGGCTTCCAGACGGTTCTTTACTCCGATTTTTTTGTAGATGTTGTACAGGTGGGTTTTAACGGTGTTGGGGCTGATAAAGCACTCTTCGGCGATGCTGCTGTTGCTGGCACCGGAGGCGATGGCAATCAGTATTTCCTTTTCGCGGGCGGTGAGCATGGCTTCGGCCGCCGCAATGCCGGCGCGTCGATAATGGATGTCCATGAGAATTTTGGAGGTTATTTTGCGGGAAAACCAGAGCTCGCCCTGCAAAATCGCCTTTACGCCTTTTATGAATCGGTCCAGCGGTTCGTCGAGGTAGAAAATACCTCGAATGCACCGCTCGATCACGCGTCGTTCGAAAGCGGTACCGACATCGGGATCAACATTGAACAGAGCCATGGCCTGCTCGATGGGATCGGGAGCATCGCCCAGGCGCAGTTTGACGTTCATCTCTTCGAGGTTCAGGCCATACCCGTCCCATAAAACCAAGTCCCACGACGGCCGCTCGACAATAACCGCCCTGTCCCGAATGGCAACCTCAGCAACCTGATGCGCCCCGCCCAGTTCGGCCGCCAACATGGCCTGAAGCAGTTTGTTCTGAAATAAGTTATGGCTCACCAATCCGATCTGAAAACATTCTGCTCTCGGTTCGAAGAGCGGCGGTTCCTCTTCAAATCGACTGGGTACAATCCTGGGCGACATGGCACGCTTTCGTTAGGGTTCGCGGATTGCTGTAAAAAGGGTCGATTCCCTGCTCAGGAATGGCAACCCGAAAAAATGCAAAACGTTCGATACAACTAATACATGATTGCTAGAATTGTATTAGCCATATCTTGAATGCTATACCATCCAAGGCGCATGCCGCCGCTGAAGCCAACGACAAGATGCCCATTGGCGAAATGCTCATGCAGATCGTCCGCCCCCCCCTGAACTCATTCATGGAATCAAAACCGGGATTGCCCTGGTTCCGGCGTTATTCATCGGCACGGGGTTGCTGATCATCATCTTTTTGTACCGGCTCACGCCGACACCAAATGGGAATGCGCGGCGCTGTTGTGCGACGACACGGGCACCCCCAAGAGCGAAGAGCAGCGCCTCAAGGTTTTCGCGGACATCATGGCCAAGGCCGTGGACCGTGATGACCAGTATGTGGCCGTCTTCTTCTCCTCCGGAACTTTTGAGATGACCCATTATCTCATGGGCATGGAAGGTGCTATGATGGGCCTGTATGAAGAACCGGAATGTATGCATGAACTGATCGAGTGTTTGACCGACTATGAAATCCGTTATGCCGAGCAGATCATTGAGCGCCTCAAGCCCAACGCCTCGTTGAACCGGATAAAGCTACCCACGGTGACATTGGACAATTGGGTTGTTTCCTTAAACACCGATTTTCGCTTAA
The DNA here is from genome assembly GCF_009689005.1 of Desulfosarcina ovata subsp. ovata. NCBI lineage: Bacteria > Pseudomonadati > Thermodesulfobacteriota > Desulfobacteria > Desulfobacterales > Desulfosarcinaceae > Desulfosarcina > Desulfosarcina ovata. Next base: position 2,517,222 of record NZ_AP021879.1, read on the forward strand.
CGGCAGCCCCATAAACCCGCCCCCCCCTTTCCCGGCAGGCACACCATGCTGCGCCATTGTTTCTTGACAACCTATCGTAATTTTGGCATATATTCAGTTTATAAAATAAGTTCCGATCGTTGATTTCCTTTTTTTTAATCTTTGAACCGTTTCTTTTATAATTATCCGTGGTGCGTCGCCAGTCCGGCAAACCAATGGATGACGCTGAAGGGGACCAACCGCAGGGAGATCGAAATGAAATGTAAAGAAACTGCAGTGCCGGGTATGATTCTGGGCCTGCTTTTTTTTTGTTGCTTGATGGCGTGCAGCCAGCCTGAAGAGCCGATCCGGATCGGCATTTCGACCTGGGCCGGCGTGGAACCGGCCGAACTGGCCGCACGGAAAGGGTTCTATGAAAAAAGAGGCGTGGATGTGGAAATGGTCCGCTTTTCGGCATACAAGGATTCCATCGAGGCCTTTCGCGAAGCCAAGGTAGACGCCGACATGCAGACTTTCGACGATGCTATCCGATTGTATGCGGCGGGACGAAAGATGAAGGTCGTGTTGTTCACGGATTACTCTTTCGGTGGGGATGGAATCGTGGCCCGCAAGGGGATCGACACGGTCAGTGATCTCAAGGGGAAAAAAGTCGGAGTGGAAATCGGTACGGTAAGCCACTTCTCCTTGGTGAAGGCGCTGGATACGGCGGGACTGAAGGAGGAGGACATCGTCATTGCCAGTATTCCCGCATGGGAGATAAAAGGCGCCTTCATCAAAGGAAAAATCGATGCCGGTGTCACCTGGGAGCCATATCTGACCAGCGCGGCAAAGGATGGCGGCGGCCGGGTGATCATTACGAGCCGGGACTACCCGAAAACCATCGTCACTACCATGGTGATGAGCGACGACATGATTTCTCGTCGACCGGACGATGTACAGAAAGTTGTGGCCGCCTACTTCGACGCCGTTAAGTTCATGAAGGCGCATCCTGGCGAGGCATATGCGATCATGGCGCAGGCCGAAGGCGAGAGCGTCGAAGAATTTACCGCTCATGTCGAGGGCATCCGCTATATCGATATAGAGACCAACAAGGCCGCATTCGGGACGATGCAGGACGGCGAATTATTCGACGTGGGCCGCAACCTCACCGATTTTCTTTTTGAAAAAAGCATGATCAAAACGGTTCCCGATATCGCCGGTTTGATGGACGGTGGATTCGTCAACAACCTCAGGTAGGGACTTTTCATGCTGAAGACGACCTCGTTGCGCAACAAGATCATCCTGTACATCAGCTCCGTCGCGATTGTTTTTCTGGCGGCGGGGATCTACGCGAACCTGAAAGCCGATTTTCGTATCCAGTACGAAAACGTGACGGCCAAAGCCAACGCGCTGGCCGACGAAATCGGATATGCCTTTGAAGTGCTGACCATACACGAGGACGACTATTCATTGCGACGGGTCGTCGAGCAGACTGCCACCATCGAGCTGGTCGAGGAGGTCGGTATCACCGACCGCAAGGGGCGTTACCTTGTCCACAACCGGCAAGGACGCGTCGGAGAATCGATGGCCCATCCGCTGCTCGCCCGGGTGATTGAAGAGGAAAGAAGGCATGTGTCGGTCGAGGCCGACAAGCTGGTCGTGATTCAGCCGTTGCATGGCGAGGCCTATCTGGCCCGGTACCGAAGCGATGTGATCGGGTCGATCGTCATCGTCATGGACCTCGCCCCCTTCAACGCCCGCATGCGTCAACGGGCCCTCGTCATTTCCCTGGCCACGATTGCCTTCGTTGCCCTGCTGGGCCTGTGCTTGGGCGTTGTTGTCAACCAGCTGATCATCCGGCCCGTCGGCGCCCTTTCGGTGGCCACGAAGCAGTTGACCGACGGCAACTGGGAGGCAAGGGTGGCGCACAAGCGGCAGGACGAGATCGGAGACCTGGCCTTTTCTTTCAATTTCATGGCCGGCGCGGTGGCCGAACGCGAAGAGCGCTTGCGCATTCAGAAAGAAGAAATCCAGCAGGCCAATAATGAATTGGAACGGCGCGTGGCAGAACGCACCGCAGAGCTGGTGCAAACGGCCGAACAATTGAGGCGCGAGCTCGTTTTGCGAAAGCGGACGGAGGCCTCGTTGAGGGAGAGTGAGGAAAGGCTTTCGGTCACCCTCAGCAGCATCGGCGATGCCGTGATTGCCACGGGGGTCGCAGGAGAAGTGACGCTCATGAACCCGGTTGCCGAACAGTTGACGGGCTGGACGCGATCAGAGGCTTACGGAAGGGATTCGCAGGAGATATTCAATATTGTCAACGAAGAGACGGGGATACGGGTCGAGAGTCCGGTTGAAAAGGTACTCCGCCGGGGAATCGTTGTCGGGCTGGCCAATCACACGATCCTGATTTCCAAGAACGGGGTAAAAATCCCCATCGATGACAGCGGTGCGCCGATCAGGGACGACAAGGGCAATGTTCTGGGCGTGGTTTTGATCTTCCGGGATGTAACGGAAAAGAGAAGGAGCCGCAAAGCGCTTAAGGAATACTCGGAGCGGTTGGAGGAGATGGTGGCATCAAGAACCAAGGAACTTAGGGATGCCCAGAAAGAACTCGTGCGCAAGGAACGGTTGGCGGCCCTGGGTCAGCTGACGGCCACCGTTGCCCATGAGATCCGGAATCCTTTGGGGACGGTTCGAACGTCTATTTTCTCCCTGAGTGAAAACATCGAGCGAAACGAGAAAAAGCGGGTCGATCGGGCGCTGCTGCTGGCGGAACGCAATATCCTGCGTTGCGACAGGATCATTACGGAGCTGCTGGATTTCACGCGTCAGAAGAATTTGAAAAAGCGGCCCGTCAAGATCGATTCCTGGTTGGAACATCTGTTGGCAGAGCAAACCATACCGGAGGAGATCGAATACAAGCTTGCGTTGGATACCGGCGTCTCCGTTCCCGTGGATACCGAATATCTTCGTCGCGCCGTCGTCAATGTGATCGCCAATGCGCTCCAGGCCCTTGAGGAGAAGGGGGGGACGGAGATGGGGCTGACGGTACGGACGACAATTGCCGGAGAGCGGATCGAGATTGGGGTGGCCGACACCGGACCAGGCATTTCCGATGACATACGGGAGAAGATCTTCGAACCGCTTTTCAGTACAAAAAGCATCGGTGTCGGCCTGGGGCTCTCCATCGTCGAGGATATCATGGCGGAGCACGACGGAGGCGTCGAGATCGAGAGCGAGTCGGGCAAAGGAACGGAAGTGGTCTTGTGGCTGCCGGTAGCGAAGCAAAGGCCGGCGACCAACCCAATTGATGATACTATAGTAAAATGAATAATGTTACCGTATTGATCGTAGACGATGACCGGGACTTCGCCGAAAGCCTCGCCATGGTGCTGGACGACAGGGGATACCAGGTCGATACGGTGCACAGCGGGGAAGGGGCGATCCGCAGGTTCCGCGAACAAGATTTCGACATTGCCTTCATGGACCAGCCCTTTCAAGGTAGTACTATGACTTCTTTCTCTCAGCGAGTATTTTCGCGGTTGAAACATGTGGCTTGTTTTTCATCGCAACCCGCTTCGGTTTGGGCTTTTTGGGACCTCGAGGATGCTTCTGGTACTTTGATAATTTTACGTTGCCAGCTAATTCTTCAAGCAACCGAACCAGATCACTTTCTGGCATGTCTCTAAAAACGACCCAATGGTCGCTTTCGATAACGATCATCATCCCTTGGTAGACGCCTTCGATTTCATTGGCGATGTAATAACCAGATACGTTCCGTTCTATGAAATCGACACCGTGAACACTGCCCAGTGCTGCTTTTACAACGGACATGCTGATATAGGCGACCAGAGCAACGCAAAAACCGAAAAGAGCGGCACGAGGATAGCCCAATGCATTAATTTCAGAGTTTAAATATTCAGCGAGACGCTGAAAGGCCGTTTCGATGGTCCATCGATCCCGATACAACCGGGCAACTGTTTTAGCGTTTGCTGCGCTCTTTGATAGATTCGTGATGATGAAAATCTCGGTATCACCATCACGGGTTTCACCCTTCAGCTTCACGCGAATCCGCCTGAAGGCGTGCTCTTCGCCAGCTTCATCACGAACCCGGATGGGTTGCTCGTATACGGTTCCTGTTTCGATTTTGCCGATATATTTTTCCTTTCCAATTAGCTCGAGAGGATAATTCCCATGCTCACGGATAATGAACCACGCATCCCGCTTATCGATGCCGCAGGTGAATTCAACCACGCAGAAATTGCGATCGGCAACCCAAACATCATCGGCAACAATAGTTTCAAGCACCGTTTTCAATAATGAGCGTTCTTGCGCATGGCCGTCTTCGCAAGGAAACACATCGATGGGCAGGTGCAACATCGAATCGTACACAACCAATGATTTCCCCGGAAGAGGACCTGAGGCTATGGACCGCAACTCTTTGATTCGGTGATGGCTCTTTTCGATACAGTTGCCATCAAGCAGTTTGATTCGTTTGCCAGGCAAAGGGGAGTTTTGTTTACCCAACAATCTTTGAATAATAGGTTCCACCTGCTCGGCGGCATATCGGACCAAAGCTGCCGATGTACTTGGTTCCATGCCGTTCAACTTATTGTAGATTGAGGTAACTGAAACGGCAATATCCTCTTTTGAAGCCTGGAAGGCTGCGTGAATTGATCGCTGGCTTCCCTGAACGACCTGGCTCATCAGGTAAAAAAGCGTCGAAAACAAAAGGTCCCTTGTGTATTGTTCTTTAGCGGTGTTCTCGAACCATTCGTCCAATTGCTCAGGATTCAGTACCTTCTCCATCAAACCACGAGCCATGACAGAAATCGGAGAATTCTTGATGAACGGCGTAAAAACAGGACTCAACATGATGTCACCTCCCAAATAATACAGTTTTTCTTTTTTACTGTATATTTTGGGGGTGGGTTTGTCCAGCATTTATTTAATAAGTTCATCCAGTTATGAATGGTCTTTTAGTGCTACCTTGAAAGGGCTGCCTTCATGGACGTGAAGCTGCCCGGAAAAAACGGTGTCGAAAGCTTCATGGAGATCCGGAAAATCAAGCCCGATGCCAGGGTGGTGATGATGACCGGCTACAGTGTGGAGCAACTCCTTGACAGGGCGGTGGAAAACGGGGCCTGGGGCGTACTCCACAAACCGCTGGACATGAAGGCGTTGCTGTCGATGATCGAAAAAAACCAGCCTCACGGCATCGTGATCGCCGACGACGACCCGGATTTTGTCGCCAGCATCCACGAGCTGCTGACAGGCAATGGATACCGTGTCTTTGTGGCAACCAACGGCCGGGAAGCGGTGGAGCGTATCTTATCCAACGGGATCGACGTGCTGATCCTGGATCTTCGGATGCCCGTGCTCAACGGCCTGGAGACTTACCTGGAGTTGAAAAGAGCCGGTCGTGTCGTTCCGACGATCATCAGCACGGCATTCATGGATGAGGAGACGGGAACGATAGAGAAGCTCAGGAGCCTATCCGTCAGCGGCGTGTTGAGAAAACCATTCGATCCTGCGGAACTGCTGAAAGCGGTCGAACACCTGGCGATGCGGAAAAAGGGATGATATCATGAATGCCGACAACAGCGCCCGCAGCGGGCAGGAGCAAACACGCAAGCTCCTGATCGTGGACGATGAAAAGGACTTTGTACTCAGTCTCGAGGACATCCTCGAAACCCGGGATTACATCGTGGCCAAGGCGCACTCCCAAGAGGAGGCCTGCGACACCATCAGGTATTTCGATGCCCAGGTGGTCCTTTTGGACATTCGTTTGGGGCGCGCCAACGGCATCAACCTGATTGCCAAGCTCAAACGCATCCGACCGACCGTCGTTTGTGTGATGATGACGGCTTATGCGGACACGGACACGGCCATTCGGGCCCTGCAGGAGGGGGCCTACGATTATCTGAAAAAACCCCTGGCACCCGACGAACTGTTTGCCACCCTGAACCGCGCTTTCGAGAAAATACAATTGGAAAACGAGAAAACCGCCGTCGAGCAAGCCCTTCGGAACCAGAACCGGGAACTGGAGAAGATCAACAACCGGCTCCGGCAGATTGTGGCGGCCACCCAGGGGTTTGCGGCCTGCAGCTGCATGGAGGAAATCGGTCCGCTGCTGCTGAAGGAGTTTGCCCAAAACATGGCCGCCGACGGCGGGAGCCTGTTTCTTCGCGATGAGGATGGACTGGTGCTCGTACACTCCCTGGACCCGGATCATACACCATCCAGCATTGCTTTTCCCCTTCGAGCGGGTTCCGTTTTCGAGAAGGCCATACGAAGCGGAAAGCCGGTGGTGGTCAGTGATATCCGCGAAGAGCAAGACGTGACCGGGAGCAGCTGGCAGGGATACCGGGACGGATCCCTGCTGGTTTTTCCACTTACGGAGGAAAAGGGTGAAATCGTCGGCATCATCTCCCTGCATAATAAAGTGCCCCCGCCGTTTACCCTGCAGGATAAAGAACTGGGTTCGATTCTGGCCTCGTACAGCAGTGAAACCTTGCGCGCCGCCAAGGCGCTCGAAGCGCTCCACGAGAGCAAGGAGCGGTTGAATGCGATCATGGATTCGGTAAATACCGGGATCCTGGTCATCGATGAGGCAACCCACCGGATCACCGATGCCAACTCGGCCGCCCTGAACATGATCGGCGTTTCCAAAGAGGAGCTTGTGGGGGCCGCGCACGAGGCATATGTCCGGCCTGACCCAAAGGCCGCATCCGCCATCCCCGAACCTGGTTTGGACAGCGTTTCCACCGAGCGGATCGTACGAAAGACGGGTGGCGGGGAAGTCCCGATCCTGAGAACCGCAAACCGTGTCATGCTCGGTGGCAGGAAGCACATTGTTGAGAGCTTTGTCGACATCACAAAGCGGATACAGCTTCAGTCACAACTGCAGCAGGCCCAAAAAATGGAGGCGATCGGCACCCTTGCCGGAGGTATTGCCCATGATTTCAATAATCTGCTCCAAGCCATCCTCGGCTATACCCAGGTACTGCTGTTCAACATCAAAAAGGAGGACCCCGCATTTGCCAGCCTGAAAGGGATCGAAAAAGCGGGCATGCGGGCAGCGGAGTTGACCCGGCAGCTGCTGACGTACAGCCGTAAGGTGGAGAGCCGGCTGCGACCCGTGGATCTCAACCATGAAATCGTTCAAGTGAGAAAACTGCTCGATCGGACCATACCCAAGATGATCGATATCGAACTGGCGTTATGCGATGCCCTGAACATCGTCAACGCGGACCCGACACAGATGGAGCAAGTTCTGGTGAACCTTGCCATCAACGCCAGGGATTCCATGAACGATGGTGGCAAGATCACGATCCGGACCGACAATGTCGTCTTGTCGGAGGCATTTTGCCGAACCCATCTCGATGCCCATCCGGGCGCTTACGTGATGTTTTCCGTCTCCGACACCGGCCACGGAATGGACAGGGAAATCGCCGATCACATGTTCGAGCCGTTTTACACCACCAAAGGAAGCGGAAAGGGCACCGGCTTGGGGCTGGCAATGGTCTACGGCATCGTCAAGAACCATTGCGGACACATCACCTGCGACAGCAAGGTGGATTCCGGGACGACATTCAACATCTATCTCCCGGCCATCGAAGGTATCGTCGGAGAAGAACCGGGAGACGGGCCGGCAACGATTTCCTTTTGCGGTCACGAGACGATTCTGCTCGTCGATGACGAGCCGGCTATCCGCGACCTTGGTGAACAGATGCTGAGCCGATACGGATACAAGGTCGTCACGGCGGCGGACGGTGAAACCGCGTTGGCCCTTTACGAAAGAATGATGCCGCAGATATCGCTTGTGGTTCTCGACATGTTTATGCCGGGGATGGGGGGCCAGCGGTGCCTCGAAAAGCTCGTCGGAATGAATACGGGCGTGACGGTGCTGATCGCCAGCGGCTATGCCACCGATGACGCCAGAGAGAAGGCGATGGCGGCCGGGGCCTGCGGATTTGTGGACAAGCCCTATGAGGTGGCCACCCTGCTGAAGGCCGTCCACAGAACCATCAACGATCAGGGAATCGTTCGATGACCGAAAAAATTCTCAGCATCCTGTTGCCCGCCTGCTTTCTGGCAACCGTCATTCTGATAAGGAATCTGCCATGGATTACTCCGAAATCACCTTCGACCGCGAAGCAGCCGTCGGAACCCTGACCCTGAACAACGCCGGCAAAATCAACGCGCTTTCCAAACAGATGATCAAGGAAATCCTGCAACTGCTTGACCAGGTAGCAGAGGATGACACCCTGAAGGTCCTGATCATCAGGGCGGCGGGAAACCACTTTTGCGCCGGTCACTACCTGGCAGAAATGGTCGATGCCGGTGTCAAGGCATACAAATCCATCTTTGACCAATGCACCCGCATGATGATACGCATTCACGACATTCCCCAGGTGGTCATCGCCCAGGTGCAGGGCATCGCCACGGCCGCCGGCTGTCAGCTGGCCGCCTGGTGCGACCTGATCGTTGCCGAGGAAGGCGCGCGGTTCTCCACCCCCGGCGTCCGGATCGGCCTTTTCTGCACCACACCCATGGTGGCCATCACGCGCGCCATCGGCCGCAAGGCCGCCATGGAAATGCTCGTCACTGGCCGTGAGTTTCCGGCGGCCGAGGCCAAGGCTCTCGGCCTGGTCAATCGCGTCGTACCGCTGGCAGAGCTGGAAGCGACCACCCGCGACCTGGCCCGCCAGATCGCCGGGGCCAGCGGCTTCGCCCTTTCTATCGGCAAGCAGGGGCTCTATGCCCAGGCCGACATGACCGATGCCCAGGCCCTGCACTATGCCAAACACACCATCGTGATGAACAACATGGCCGAAGACGCCCAAACCGGCATCAAGGCGTTTCTGGAAAAACGGACGCCGGAGTGGAAAAACCGGTAACCGCCGAGGAAAAGCTTATTTAATGTTTTCCAGATAGGCCTCAAACGCCGTTACCGAATCCTTTCCATCAGCCGTGGTAACGCCCGTCAGCCAGCTTTTATAGGTATCCGGATGGGCCTTGAGCCATGTAAGCCCGGCTTCACGCGGTTTGAGGCCTTTGTTCGCATACATGTTGGTCATGATCTGGTTCATCATAGCGATGGGAAAGGTCATGTTCCTGACCAGCACGGCCACATTGGGCTGTTCCTGATCGAAGCCTTTGCGGATGTTGGTCCAGACCGTGGCCGTGCCGTCGTTGGGGCCGAAGGTCGCATCGGTGCTGCCGGTCAGGTAAGTCATGTCGATGCGCTCGTTCATGCTGTGGGGCGACCAGCCCAGAAAGACAATACAGCGTTTCTGTTTGACCCGCGACTGCACCTCGGCCAGCATGGCCACCTCGCTGGAAGGCAGGATTTTGAATCTGCCCAGTCCGAACATATTCTTCTCGATCATGTCACGGATGATCAGGTTACCGTCGTTGCCCGCTTCGATGCCGTGAATCTTCCAGTCGAGCTTGTCGCCGAATTTGACGATGTCCGCAAAATCCTTCAGTCCTTCCTCGGCACAATAGGTGGGCACGGCCAGGGTGTACTTGGCGCCGGGCATGTTGGCCACATATTTGACCACCGACCCTTTTTTGAAGAATTTGTCGGCCACCGTGGCCATGGAGGGCATCCAGTTGCCGAAAAAGAGATCCGCCGCATCGCTGGAAAGGGCCGCGTAGACAAAGGGAACGGAGTAAACCGTGTTTTCGGCCGTGTAACCGAGACTCTCCAGGACGGATGCCGCCAGCTCGCTTTTGACCGTCACGCCGGTCCAGGCGACACTGGCGATGCGGATTTTCCCGGCGGCAGGGGCAGCGGTGGCGAACATCGGCAATACGATGGCCAGGGTAAGGGTGAAAAGGATTCGCTTGAAATGGTCGTTTAACATTATATCTCCTTTTGGTTGGGGTTGATCGTCGTTATTTTCCAAACCAGCCCAGCGGCTGCGGGGCATGGTTCTGGTAAATGTGCTTGACCTCGGTGTATTCGTCAAGGCCCATGCGTCCCAGCTCCCGGCCCAGGCCGGACTGGCGGTAGCCCCCCCAGGGGGCCTGGACGAAGTAGACATTGAAGTCGTTGATCCAGACCGTTCCGAAGCGCAGCGCCCGGGAAACACGGGCCATACGATCCGGATCGCGGGTCCAGAACCCCGCCGAGAGCCCGTAAACGGTGCTGTTAGCACGGGCCACGGCTTCTTCCTCGCTGTCGAAGCGCTCCACGCTGATCACCGGTCCGAAGACCTCCTCCTGAACGATACGCATGTCGTTGGTGCAACCGGTAAACAGGGTCGGCAGGTAAAAGAAACCGTTTTGCAGCGCCGGGTCATCGGGTCGGTCACCGCCGAGAACCAGGCGGGCCCCCTCCTCCCGGGCGATGGTCACATAGCCGGCCACTTTGGCCAGATGCTCCGCCGAAATGAGCGGACCCATCTGAACGCCGTCGGCAAATCCGCTGCCCAGCACAATGCGCTGCATGCGCGCGGTAAGGGCCTTTACGAAGCGGTCGTGAATGCCCGCCTGGACCATCACCCGTGCGCCGGCCGAGCAGATCTGGCCGGCATGGAAAAACACCCCGTTGAGGGCATGGTCCACGGCCAGATCCAGGTCGGCATCGTCAAAGACGATGTTGGGATTCTTGCCGCCCAGCTCCAGGGCCACCTTTTTGACGTTGCCGGCAGCGGCGCGCATGATGGTCTTGCCCGTGGCGATACCGCCGGTAAAGGAGATCAGGTCCACAGCATGGTTCTCGGACAGTTCGGCACCCACCTCGGCGCCCGGTCCCAGCACCGTGTTGACCACCCCGGGAGGAAAACCCGCTTCCTCGGCCAACTCAGTGATCCGGATCGTGGTCAGGGGCGTAATCTCGCTGGGCTTGATCACGATCGTGCAGCCGGCGGCCAGGGCCGGCGCCATCTTCCAGGAGGCCTGCAACAACGGGTAGTTCCAGGGCGAAATCTGGCCGCACACCCCCACGGGCTCGCGGACCAGCCGGCTGCTGGTATCCGGGTGGGGCGAGGCGATCACCTCGCCGCCGTCCTTGTCAGCCAGGCCGGCGAAATAGCGGAAAATCCCGGCGATGTCGTCCATGTCCCAGCGGCTTTCGATCACGGTCTTGCCCGTATCCAGGCTCTCCAGGCGGGCCAGGTCCTCTTTTTCGCGGTCCACCAGGTCGGCCAGCCGAAAAAGCAGCCGGGCCCGTTCCACTGCCGGTGTGCCGGGCCACGGGCCGCTGTCAAAGGCGCGCCGGGCAGCCGCAATGGCGTCGATGGCGTCCTCGCGTGCCCCCTCGGCCACCTGGGCAATGATCGAGCCGTCAAAGGGGTTGATGATTTCCCGTTGCGCCCCCGACCGGGCCGGTTGCCAACTGCCGTCGATGTACATCGGTTTGCGGATCATGCGGCAGCCTCCTCCCCGACCTGCTCATGGCGGTAGTAAGGCAGGGGCTCCGGTGCCAGGGGCGTGTTGCCCAAAATCAGGTCGGCCGCCTTTTCGGCGATCATCATCACCGGAGAGTAGATATTGCCGTTGGTTACATAAGGCATGATCGAGGCGTCTACCACCCTGAGGTTTTCCACACCCTGGACGCGCAGCTGGGGATCGGTCACGGCCTCGGCGTGGGTGCCCATGGCGCAGGTGCAGCTGGGATGGTAGGCCGACTCGCCCTCGCGGGCCACGAAATCGAGGATCTCGTCATCGCTCTCGACCCCCTCGCCCGGCGCCAGTTCCGCCCCGCGGAATTCGTCAAAGGCCGGCTGGGTCATGATCTCCCGGGCACGGCGGATGGCTTCCACCCACTCGCGGCGCTCCTGCTCCGTGGAGAGGTAGTTGAAACGGATGCTGGGATAGGCCGTCGGATCGGCAGAGGTGATCTTCACCCGCCCGCGCACATCGGTGTTCATGGGGCCGATATGCACCTGGTAGCCGTGACCCTGGCGGGGTGACGATCCGTCGTAACGGATGGCAATAGGCAGAAAGTGAAACTGGATGTTGGGATAGGCCACCTGGTCGTTGCCGCGGATGAATCCGCCGGCCTCGAAATGGTTGGTGGCCGCCTCACCGGTGCGGCCGAACAGCCACTTTGCTCCTATCCACGGCTGATTGTACCACTTCAGCGCGGGATACATGCTCACCGGTTTCTTGCAGGCATACTGCACGTACAGTTCGAGATGATCCTGCAGGTTCCGGCCCACCCCGGGCAGATCCTGGATCACGTTGATCCCCAGTGCCGACAGATCCTCGGCCTTGCCCACCCCGGAAAGCTGCAACAACTGCGGCGAGTTGATGGCTCCGCCACAGCAGACGATCTCGGCCCCGTAGACGCGGTGCACCTTTTTGCCCTTCCTGTATTCAACCCCCACGGCACGCTTACCCTCGAACAGAATGCGGCTGACCAGGGTATGGCATTTGACGGTCAGGTTGCCGCGGCGTTTCACCGGATGCACATAGGCCCTGGCCGCGTTCCAGCGGCGGCCACGGTAGGTGGTGCGGTCGAACCGGCCGAATCCCTCCTGCTGGAATCCGTTGACGTCCCTGGTGAGCGGATAGCCGGCCTGCCGGACAGCCATGAAAAACGCGTCGAAAAGGGGATTTTCGCACTCGGGCGTGGTCAGGTAGAGCGGTCCTGCCGCCCCCTGGTAGGCATCGGCACCGACCATGCGGCACTCGAAGCGCTTGAAGTAGGGCAGGCAATGGGCGTAAGACCAGTTTTCGAGACCCTCCTCCCGGGCCCACTTCTCATAGTCCTGGGCGTTACCGCGAATGTAAATCATGCCGTTGATACAGCTGGATCCGCCCAGAACCTTGCCCCGCGGCTGATAGATCCTGCGGCCCTGCATGAACGGTTCGGGATCCGATTCGTACCACCAGTTGTATGTTTTGCCGGCCAGCGGGTAGGTCAGGGCCGCCGGCATGTGGATTCGGAAATCCAGGCGATGATCCGGCCGGCCGGCTTCCAGGACCAGGACACGGTGTTTGGGGTTGGTGCTCAGGCGGTTGGCCAGAACGGATCCGGCCGAACCGCCGCCAACGATAATAAAATCGTAGGGTTTCATGGTAATCTCCTTTAAGGGCTGTTGCCGGCATCTGTGCCTGAAGGGAACGGCACTGCCGGCACGGGCTTGTTTTGTTCTGCCACGCACGTTCTCAGCATTCCATAGTGTTGACCGATGCAGGAAAGGGCGCGCATGGGTTCCTGCTCGGCAATGGCGCGAGCCGTATCACGCCAGTTGGCGGCCGCCTGTTCCCGGTACGCCGGATTTTCGTACAGGGCATAGTCGTGGGAACTGAATCCCATCTGCAGGGCGTGCATGACCCATTCGAACAGAGGGCTTCGGGCCATGCGCGCCAGCATGAGGTTCAGTTCGCGGTCCAGTTCGCTGGCCGCGGTCAGATCGGGGTCCGGCTTACGCATCAGCGCCTCGAACCGCAGCACCGCCGCCAGCAGGGCTTCTTTTTCGTCCCGGGTGCCGCGGGAAATGGCCAGGACGGTGATGGTCCGGTCCATGCTCTCGCGAAATTCGATCAATTTTTCCGGTTCCACCGGGTGCTGTTTGAGAAAAAGGGCCAGAGACTCGGAAACATTGGCCATCTCCAGCTGGCGCACATAGGCCCCTCCCTTAACGCCCTTACGCACCTCGAGCAGGCCCTTCTGCTTCAATATTTTGATCGCCTCGCGCACCACCCCCCGACCGGTCCCAAACTGGACCTGCATGTCCCGCTCGCTGGGCAGGCGCCCGCCGGGTTTGAGGCGGCCGTCCAAGATGGCGGCCTCCAGGTTCAGGGCGATGTCCTCGCTGGCCCGACCGCTCTGCACGGGCATGAAAGGGCTTCGGGGAAATATTTCCTTAGCCATTGGTAGTACCTTTTAATAAATATCAACCAAACTTATAAGAAGTTTTACCTAAAATAGGTAAAGTTAAGCCTTAATGGTACGACCATTATTGCCATGCCATTGATCGGTTGTCAAGGCGATCAGAGGTGGGAAACTGGGTAACCGCATTTAATTTTTTGTTGCGTTTTTTATCCGGTAGCGACTGGTTAAGGATATCAAATGTCCAATGAAAAATGCCAAATGGTGGCATGCTATCCATTTATAACCGATCCGATCCTTCAATTGACATTTGGATTTTTAGGCGATTGGCGGATAAGAATATACTTGGATGCGAAGGATTTTTCATTCGTATTCAAGGCGGGCTTTTTTACGCATAGTGGGGCTATGTGTGGAAACGCCCAACGCAGAAGACGGATGAAAAGACAAGCAGGCGGGTATATTCTTTGACAGAAATCGCCTTACATTTGGCATTGATTGAATCGGGGCGATGGGTTTGCGATCACGCACGGATCGTTACTATGATCGAAATCGCTATCGGGATCGCTATCGAAAAGAAATGGAACGTAGACATGCGAATGTGTAATTAAAAATAGTTGGGGAGTTTCAGAATCGATTCAGAATCGATTCAAAATCAATTCTGGGAGGAAGAATCCGAGACAAACAGGCAAGCGGACTCAGTCGGATCCGGAGGGCTGGCGATCGGCAGGGTCGGCGACAAACAGTCGTCTGAGCATCTTCTCCCTAGCCAGAAGCACGGCCGAGCGGGTTGCCCCAAGGATGCTGTCGCCATAGCCGACGGCGGTGCCGATGCCGATCTGACGAAAAGAGGAGGCATCGGTGCAGATGAGCTGGATCCCAACCACCATTTTTTTGGTGTGCCGGGCCTGGAGACCGACAATTTTTTCCGATACCGTTTCCGCATAGTCATAAATCCGGCCATAGATCACCTGAGCGGCCCCCCGTTGCCGGGCCTCCACGGCAGCTTGCCCGTCGGACATGAGCCCGGATTGCTGAAGCCAGCGTTCCTGGAGAATGGCATCGATATTCTCCGGACGGACTTCGACCACGCTGAACCGATTGGATTCGGTGACGGCACTCAGGACCAGCTGATAGACCCCCATGCCCACGGATTTTTCGACCAGTTGGGGATATTGCTTCACCGCTTCGGGCCCCAGGCCCAGCACCAGGGGAAGAACGGCCGTCACCGGTTTTGTATCCGCTGAGTAAACGGCACGGGCATTTCCGCTGTCATCAGTTAACACGGGGCGCTGGTCGACGGTGGTGGATGCGCATCCCAGTGTGACGGCGATCGTTGCAAGGATGAATAGCCACTGGATCGGGGATTGGTCACCAACGCGGGCCGTTGACTCTCTTTTCACGATTGCTCCATCAGATTGCCTACCGCCGCCTTAATCGCTTCATGGACAGCGATGCCGACCGACGATTCGTCAAAGTGCACCTTGTCATCGCGGATGGTAAAGCCGACGCTTTTCGAGCGGGTCACGCCTTTTCCCGAACCTTCGGCGCTGATCGTGGTGCCGTCATTTTGTCTCACCGACAGCTCGACGCCGACCGTCACGGTCACCTTGCCTTTGGAAAACAGGCCAAGCATGAGCTTGGAACGGCTCTTGCCGAAAGATTTGACGACCAAGCGAACTTGTGTATCGGTCCGGGGGGCGACGGATGGCGGCTGCATGGCAGGCGACGTCGACCGTTTCTCATCGGACCATCTGTCAATGACCAGGTCCTGAATCAGCTGCCGGGTCTCGTCGTCCGTGTCGACCGGCAGATAACAGCCGGTGGCGAACAGCTCTTCATGGATCAGGTTGATCAATCCCACGGCAATGAGCCGGTTCTTCCACGCGGCATCGTCGACCTCGTTCTCAATAGCCAAAACGATGAAGCTCCGCCTTTTTCCGCCTGGGCAGTGGCTGTATCCGGTTCCGGCCCTTTCACCCGTTGCGGCCAGACGCTGGACGGCTTCTCGGGCCCACGGCTGGTCCGGCTCTATAGCGAGAATTTGCCGATAATAGTCCAGCGCGGCCTCTGTCTGGCCGCGATGTTCCTGCTCAAGCCCCTTATCGTAAAGCGTTCTGATTTCAGGCCCCGGCATCGATCCGGCCTGGCGCAGCGTTTCCGCCTGCACGCGATGCCCCAGGCCGTCGAGAAGCTTGGCGGACAGGCGCTGGACGATCGCTTTGACCTTCAGAAATGCCCCCTGGCCGTCGGCGGCCTTCACCACCACGCCGCTGGCCGTGCTGACCAGGTGGGCGGAAATGAGGAGTTGGTCGCCGACCGGCACGTAACTGCCGAAAACAAAGTAGTCAACCCCCAAAAGGCGTCCTAAGCGGAGCCGGGTGTCCTCATGCACCAGATCGCTGGTGCCGAGACGCAACTCGCTCAGCAGGGCATCGAGTTTCCGGCGTTCCAGGATCTGGATGGTCTTTGCTTCGGAAAGGTACTCGGCCAGGCTCTGGCTGATCCATTCGGGGAGAAAATCGGAATGGGGCAGTTTTTCAGCGCTGTCGGTGACAAACGGATAGATGGCGATTCGTTGATCGACATCGTTTCCCGCATCGCTTTGCATGGCCGTTGAAGACGGCGCCGCCTCAAGATCGGTCGGGTTGAGAAAAAGCGCGATCATGATTGCGATCGTCCAGGCGAGCCTGAAACCGGATAAAATGGGATCCGTGTTCTTTTTTGTGTGTGGTGCGCTTTGCATCCGTTCCAATGCCCTATCTAGAATCGGTACACGGATCCGATATAAACACTGACCAGGTCAATATCTTCAATTTCGTAAGTCTCTCTTACCCCCACGTTGAGTTCGAATGTATCCGACGGATAATAGGAAAAGGAAAGCCCTGCCGTGGTTTGCGAATCCCGGTCGTCGGGAATATCGTCGCTGCTGAAATCCGAACGGATGATCTCAAGATTGACCGCGGCGGCATCAGCGAACAGCGGCACGCCGATGTTGCAACCGTAGGTCAGGGTTTTGATCGAATCCAAATCGTTTAGGTAATCGATGAACTTTTCGACAAATTGATTGTCCGTATCGATCCAGCTTTCGCGAACCTCTATTTCCGAGATCCGGTAATCCACCCCCACACTGACGGTGGCGAAACTGAATGTTTTCGTAAATGTCGAAAAGGCACCGGCACCGTATTGAAGGTTTCCGGCGTGCTCGATGGCATCCGAGGTGAGGTAGTAGGCTGAACCAAAGACCTCAACACCGGCATCCCAGACCATGCTGTCCCATTTTTTAATCGGGTACTTGCCCGAAATACTCAGCCCGGCAAAGTGGGATTCGGAGTCGATGGCATCGTCCATGGTGGTATATCGGTACGGCAAAAGGATGCCCAGTTCTGCCCCACCGTCATATTCGTGGCTGTAGCCGAGTAAAATCGAGGTGGCATCGCCATCTTCATCATTTACGGACAGGCTTACATATTCCAGGACCCCTTTGAATTCATTGTTGATGCTGGCAGCCTCGGCGGATTCTTTTCTGGCCGGACTGGCTTTGGAGAGCTTGTCTCCAAAGGATATCCCGAGCATGATGCTGTCCGCAGTGTCCCCGGTACTCATATTGAGCCCGCCCGGAAAAATGGCGCTGAGGATGAGATCGAAATTTTCCAGGGCCCACTCTTCGATGTCGTCCCTGTTCTGGACGAGTTCCATGTTTGATTCAATCACGAGGTTGCCGTCCCGGTCGTAAATGCGGATTATATCGGTCAACGTCTCGTCTCCATCCATATCACCGTTCTGGTTTTCGTCATTCCACGCCAGGGTTGCCAGGGCGCCGTATAATCCCGCGTCGATGCTTTTATCGGCTCCCGAACCTTCTATGGCCCAGGAGAGCACATCGAAAAAATCATCCCCGGCAAAACCAATGCTCGGTAAAACCAAAAGTGTTAACAGCGAACAGACGACAAGACGGGTACATGTTTTTTTCATGGAAGCCTCCTGTGCCGATCCTTTTTGTAGTATTTGTAGTATGGGTATAAACACCACTATATTACATTGCAGGGAAAGATGTAACAATTAATTCTACAATATTCAGGCTAAATTATCCATGGGCAATGTTCAAGCCCGATCTGCGTGGGCGCATCGCTTTTTACACACGAAATGCCTTTTTAGGCGATTTCGGCCCCTTTTCTGCCACAAGCAATAACCCTTTGACCTCATCCCCGGACTGCTTCCGGATAACGGCGTCGGTCTCCTCAACGGGGATCAATCCGTGATGTTTCAGGCAGTCCCTGACATACCGGTGGGAATGGGCGTAGCGTCCGCTGGGAAACAGCTGATACCCTGTGCTGTTGTCTGCCAATTCTTCCACCGAAAAGGCAATCATCCCTCCGTGAACGAGGTGGGATGATACCGATCGGATGACCGGATCCAGATTTCCGAAATAGACAAATACGTCAGAGCTGTAAATGAGATCGAATGGTTGAGAAAACGTCCAATCCTGAAGGATGTCAAAGACGATGAGCCCGTCGTAGATATTTTTCTCCGAAGCCTTTTGGAGCATTTTGGACGACACATCGACACCGACAAGGAATCTTGCATATGGCCGGTAGAATTGTGATCCCAAACCGGTACCGCAGCCAAGATCCAGAACCGTCAGATCCTGCTTCAGATGTGGGCTCACCAGATGAAACAGAAGTTCAGGGGTCTTGTATTCCAGATCGTTTACCAGAATCGTTTCAAACGTTCCGGCACACTGATCAAAAATCCGGCGTACATGCTGCGCCGGGGCAGCATCGGGGGGAGTCGATGTCCCCAGACTCTGGAGCATAAATTTGGCCGCCTCATCGTCCGGCCTGATCTCCAGCACGGTGTTGTAGTGGTTCTCGGCTGCTTTGAGTTGCCCAAGTTTTTGTAAAGAAACCCCGAGATTGAAGTGGGCGGACGCATAATCGGGCTGTATCTCAATCGCCTTTTGGTATGACCGGGAGGCGTTTTCAATCATATGCAACTCATCTTGTGCCACCCCCAGGTTGTTCCAAGCCTCCGCCATGTCAGAAGCAAATGCCACCGCCCTTCGAAAACAGGAAATGGCTTCCTCCACATCTCCGGTTTCCCGGTAAGCCACCCCCATATTGTTCCATGCCAAACCAAATTTGGGCTGCTGCTCAACGATGGCCCTGTAAATGTTGATGGCCCCCTTATCGTCTCCCTCCATCTGCTTGATCCGACCGAGATTATAGCATGCCGATAGAGAAGGCGGCTTTAAGTTGGCTGCTTTTTCAAAAACCTTTTTTGCCTTATCCGGTTGGGACCGATCCAAAAAAACCGTTCCCAGTGCGTTCAGCACCAACCCCGAATCCGGCCTTTCGTTCAATATTTCCAGATAGGCTTTTTCCGCATCGGTCAGCCGGCCTTCCTGGTGGGCCAATGCCGCTTGTTTGAGAAGGTGTTCGCATTCGTTTTTCATGTGCGTCGATGGGTGGCTATTGTTTTTAGTGAGAGATACGAGATCCTAAATCCAAACCCAGCAATTCCGCAATAGAAAAAGGGTCGACCACTGAAGCGGCCAACCCTTTTTCATTTTTACAAATTTTTGGTGGAGCTGAGGGGGCTCGAACCCCTGGCCTCATGACTGCCAGTCATGCGCTCTCCCAGCTGAGCTACAGCCCCGAAATCGAAAACGCAACCTAACAAAATCGTTCTTGCCTGTCAACGCAATTTTTCAGTTTAGCTGTCCGAACCGTTTTTTACGGGACCCTGCCTGTATCGCTGAAACAGGTTGACAAAAGGCGCGTCAGCAATTATTGTCAATTGTTTGAATTGACGAGATATTCTGGCAATTCCGGACGATGCTCAAACCCGCCTTCAAGATGAACGGCGGGAGGCTGACACGTTTGGCGATGCCTATTTCTGAAACCAAAACAATCAACACCACCGGATGCTGGCCTGCATCCGGTGGTGAAATTAAAAGAAGAGGTCGTTAATGCTCAATGTAATGCGGAAACATGCTGGCAGTTGGATGATCAAAATAATTCTTTTCGCCATCGTAATCGTGTTTTCTTTCTGGGGGGTCGGCAGTTTCCGTTCCCGCCAGGCATCCAAAGTCGCAACCGTCAATGATGAAATTATCGGTGTAACTGAATATCAGCGGGCCTATAACAACCTGATCGAACAGTATCGCCGGCAGTTCGGGTCCAGTCTCAATGACGGCATGCTGGAAATGCTGAGGATCAAGCAGCAGACGCTCGAGCAGTTGATCAACCGTACTATTCTTCTGCAGGAGGCAAAAAAGCTGGGCCTCAGGGTTTCCGATGAAGAGGTTGCCGATTCCATCGTCCGCTTACCCGTCTTCCAAAGCAATGGCACGTTTGACAACCGCCGTTATCGCGCCCTCCTTAGCCAGATACATCTGACGCCGGAGGAGTTCGAAGCCGATCAGAAAAATGCGCTGCTGAGCGAAAAACTCTCCCGCATCATTACCGGCGCTGCAAAAGTGTCCGCTGTGGAAGCCCGTGAGTGGTACGACTGGCGGAACACAACGGTGAACGTCGACTATGTCCTGTTCCGTCCGAACGATTACACCGACATTGAGCCTTCGGCCGAAGCGGTTGCCGACTACTTCGAGGCACAGAAAGAGAATTATAAAACCGATCCCCTGGTCAAGGCCAGATATGTGGTTTTTGACCCTGATGCCTATAAAAAGCAGGTATCGGTTACCGAAAACGAAATCGCCGACTACTATGACACACACATTGACGAGTTCAAAAACGAAAAGAAAGTCGAAGCCCGCCACATCCTGATCAAGGTCGATCCGAACGCCGATCAAGCAACGGAGCAAGAGGCCAAAGCCCGTGCTGAAGCCGTTGCCCAAAAGGCCAGAAGCGGCGAGGATTTTGCCAAACTGGCCGAGACCTTTTCTGAAGGCCCGACCAAATCCCAGGGTGGATATCTGGGCAAATTCACCCAGGCTCAGATGGTCAAACCCTTTGCCGACAAGGCATTCTCCATGGCAGCCGGTGAAATCAGCGATCCGGTGAAAACCCAATTCGGCTGGCATGTCATCAAAGTGGAATCCGTGGAACCGGCCGCAACCCAGACCCTCGAGCAGGCCCGGGCACAGATGGTCAAAACCCTGACCGACACAAAAGCAAAAACCCTAGCCTACGACAACGCCGAGCAGTTTTACGAAAACACCTTCGAAAAAGAAGACCTGATCAAAAATGCAAAAACCTTTGATCTTGGCGTGCTGGAAACCGGGGCGTTCTCGCGTCGCGGTCCGGAAGCACTGGGTCGCGGCAAGGAAGCCTTTGCCAAAATCGCATTTGGCCTTGGCGTGGATGAAATCAGCGATATCCAGGAGATCGGCGGCCGTTACTACCTGATTCAGACAACCGAAACCATCGCGGCGCGCATTCCGGAACTGGAAATGGTCAACGCCCGGGTAATGGCAGACTTGAAAAAGAAAATGCAGTCTGACAAGGCCCTTGAATCCGCCACGGCCATGGCCGTGGAAATCGAAGGCGGCAAAGCATTTGCCGACATCGTGGCAGGCCGGAACCTGACTGTCAACCAGACCGGTCTGTTCAAACGCGACGCCTCGATCCCCGGTATCGGATCGGACCCCGCATTTACCCAGGCCGCTTTCGCGCTGACCCCCGACAATGCCACCGGTACAGAACCGGTAGAAGGACACGCAGGCGTTTATCTGCTTCATCTGGCGGAGCGAAAAGCACCCCCGAGTGATGGGTTTGACAATGAAAAAGAGAAAATCAGCGACCTGCTTCTGAGACAGAAACAGCAAACCGTGCTTCAGGACTGGATGACAGCACGCCGGGCCGAAAGTCAGGTGACCGTCGAAAAAGGGTACACCGAATAGAAGTGCATTCACTACCGGTTTTCACCGGTATCAGAAAGGACATGGTGAGGTCACAATGAAATCACCACACGGTTCCACGGAATCCGGAAAGTCCAGCGGGTACATTGCAAAAAAATGTCCGGAGTGTATGGAGTACATGCCCCTGAACGCAACGAGGTGCCCATCCTGCAAGCTTCCTGTCGGCAGGGTTGATCGGCATGGCAAAGCGTCACGCAAAACCGACTGGAAAGGATATCTCACCGCTATCGCCGCTTGGGCGTTTTTCTTCTTTTACATCTGGTGGGCCTTTTTAAGGGAGCATTAACCACCGGAGCCCATCCGGACAGCCCCCCAAAACAAAGCAGGCCGAACAAATACGACATTCAATGTGGCTGGCAAAACCGGGCTTGCGGTCACCGAGCAAGCGGATAATTTGGCAGGCGTATGCAAAAAACTCGCTTACCGCAAGGATCGAACAGTAATTTGCGTAGCAGCATAATGCCGGCGAATTTCTCCAAACAAAGGTTGACAACCGAGAAGAAATATATTAGGCCTCAATTTAAATAACTCAATTCTTAGCAAAAACCGTGTTAATAAGGAGGCTTGACCGAATGAAAGATGTTCAAAAAGAACTTTTAGCCGTTTCCAACGCATTATCTTCTCTTGTAAAACAAGTAGAGAAGATAT
Organism: Desulfosarcina ovata subsp. ovata; assembly: GCF_009689005.1. NCBI lineage: Bacteria > Pseudomonadati > Thermodesulfobacteriota > Desulfobacteria > Desulfobacterales > Desulfosarcinaceae > Desulfosarcina > Desulfosarcina ovata. The sequence goes on from NZ_AP021879.1 coordinate 2,539,505, forward strand.
CTGAAGTGCTTGATGCAGAAGCAAGCGGGGAGGCGGTTCCTGCAAAAAAAGCAAAAGCCCCGGCAAAAAAAGCAAAGCTTGCGGCAAAAAAAGCAAAAGCACCCGCCAAAAAAAGAGCCGCGAAAAAGAAGGCACCCGCCGATACAGCACCGGTAACACCAGCTGCGGCTGACAATTCGGCGACCATGCTGGAAAGTATTTTCGGAATGATCAGCAGGAGTCGTAACGGTATTACGGTAGAACGGCTGAAAAAACGAACCGGACTTGAAGCCCGTCAAGTCAGTAATGCCTTGTACAAGCTGACGAAAAAAGGAAAGGTCGAAACCATTTCCCGGGGGCTTTATGTGAAAAAGAAAAGCTGACGACTTCCTATAGTATTTAAGATAATGTTTTTGGCAAGGCCAGAGGGAGGAAGTTGTATTAGTCATACCGCGACGACCGATAACGCAGCCCAAAAGCATTATCTTGAATGCTATACCAGCATCCCCGGAGATCCGGACTATTCCCCGACTTGATTCATCCAGTCCAGTAAGGCCTTCCACTGCAATCATTCCTGAATAGGCAGTGGGGGGCTTTCTTCGTCCACTGCCTTGCCAAAACAACTGAAGGAATTTCCATGTCCCACCATATCGCTGCCGGCCTGACCCGATCGCACCGGTGGTATCGACATACGGCGCTTCTCACGGTACTGTTGATTATTTTCGGCGGGTTCGGTCCCACCGCAAATCACTCCGGCGTCTTTCATTCGGGCATCTTTTCTCCACAGCCGGCTGTAGCGGGACCGGCAACGGCACCCGGACCGGGCTGGGCCCATGAAACCAGCGACCTTAAACCCGACCCGAACATCGTATTCGGCCGGCTATCCAACGGCTTCCGCTACGTACTGATGCAAAACCAACGACCGGAAAACCGGGTCAGCCTTCATCTTTTTGTCCATGCCGGCAGCCTGAACGAAACCGAAGATCAGCGGGGTGTGGCCCACTTTCTGGAACATATGCTGTTCAACGGGTCCACTCACTTTCCACCGGGAGAACTGATCCGTTACTTCCAGAGCATTGGCATGCAATTCGGCAACGATGCCAATGCCCATACCGGATTCAACGAAACCGTTTACGATGTTATCCTTCCGCAGGGAGATGCACAAAATCTCGAAAAAGGCCTTCTTGTCATGCAGGATTATGCCATGGGCGCGCTGCTTCTGGAAGAGGAAGTCAAGCGGGAAAGCGGCGTCATTCTATCGGAAATGCGGTCGCGCGATTCAGCGGGATATCGGACGTTCAAGGCCACCTTAACGTTTGAGCTTCCCGATTTTCTGGTCTCCGAACGGCTGCCCATCGGCAAGGCGACGGTGGTCCGGCATGCGAACCGCAAACTGCTCAAATCGTTTTACGACGCCTGGTACCGGCCGGATAACATGATGCTGGTTATGGTCGGTGATTTTTCCATTCCCACCGCCAAGCCGCTGATCGAATCCCGGTTCGGCCCATTCACCGCCCGGGCGGCAGCGGCACAGCCGCCGGTTTTGGGTCATATCGCCCATCAGGGAGTTCAGGTCTTCTACCACCATGAGCCCGAAGCGGGCGGCACATCCGTCAGCATCGAAACCATCCGGTCCGAACCTCCGGCCGCAGATACGGCGCAGGCAAGGCATCAGCGGATGATTGAAGCGATGGCCGATCGCATCGTGCAAAGCCGCCTGGACAGCCGCCTGAAAGCACCGGAGACGCCGTTTACCTCGGCCGCCGTGGGCAGTGGAACCTACCTGAACCACATCCGCTACAGTGACATCTCGGCCGACAGCAGCGCCGAAAAATGGTCGCAGACCCTGGCTGCCATCGAGCAGGAGCTGCGCCGGGCGTTGCTTTACGGATTCCGCCAGGAAGAACTGGAACGGGTCAGAAAAGATGTTTTGAAGCAATTGGACAATGCCGTACGCGAAACACCGACCCGCAACAGTACAACACTGGCCCGTTCCATTATCCACAATATCGCCGAAAACCGGGTCATCCGGTCGCCCGAACAGGAGGAGTCCCTTTTGGCCCCCCTGGTGGCGTCGGCCACCCTGGAACAGGTCCAAAAGGCGTTCCGGGACAATTGGTCCGCCACGCATCGGCTGGTGCTGGTAACGGGCAATGCCGATCTCACCCAAACGTCACGCCCCTCCCCCCAGGCGCAAATCAGGGACGCATTCCTGGCCGCTGCGAAAGTTGCGGTCTCCCCCCCTGAAGCGGAAACGGCAACTCCGTTCCCCTACCTGCCGACACCGGCGGACATCGGCCAGGTGGCCTCCCGTGACGTCCTGGCGGATCTGGGGATTACACGAATTCAGCTGGCCAATGGCGTGCGGATCAACCTGAAACGGACCGATTACAAAACCAACGAAGTCCTGGCCAACCTGATTTTCGGCCATGGCCGGTCCAGTGAACCCGAGTCGCGTCCGGGACTCGGCCTGCTGGCCGAACCGACGGTGAATGAAAGTGGTCTGGGCGGCATGGACACCGACAAACTGGAACGTGCCATGGCAGGAAAAAGTACCTATGTGGACTTCCGGATTGGCGAGACCTATTTCAATTTTTTTGCTGAAAGTGTCAGCGATGAAATGGAGCTGCTCTTCCAACTGCTCTACGCCCATATCATCGATCCCGGTTTCCGTGATGATGCCCTGGCCCTGGCCCGCGAGCGATTGCACCAGGATTACCAGTCGGCCAGCCGGTCCATCGAAGGCATGCTGAAAATCGAAGGCACCCGTTTTCTCGCCGGCGGCGACAGCCGTTTCGGCATGCCCTCCTCCTTTTCAGCCATCAGGGCCATTGATCTGGCCGACATCCGCAACTGGATCATACCTCAGTTGAGCAGCGCTCCGCTGGAGTTGTCCATCGTCGGTGACATCGATGAAGCGACCGTCATCGAATTGGCTCGCCGCTATCTGGGGGCGTTGCCGGCCAAAAGCGAATCCAACGTCACCATGAGAACCACCCTGCCCCATCTGCCCGCAGGAAGCATCCGCAGGATCGCGGTCGATACCCAGATCCCCAAAGCCCTGGTGGTTTCAGCCTGGCAGACGGAGGATTTCTGGGACATCCACCGCACCCGACGGCTTTCGGTCCTGGCCGACGTTTTTTCCGAACGCCTGCGGGAACGGATTCGTGAAAAGCTGGGTGCGTCCTATTCCCCCTATGCGTTCAACCGGGCCAGTCGGGCCTATGACGGCTACGGCCTTTTCCAGGCGTATGTCAATGTGGCACCGGACCAGACGAGCGCCGTGCTCCAGGAAGTCAAGGCCATTGCCGCCGATCTGGTTCGAAAGGGCGTCACCGAGGATGAACGGCTGCGCGCGATCGATCCGATGCTCACCTCCATCAAGCAGTACCGGCAGACCAACGGCTACTGGCTCAACAGTGTCATGACCGCATCCGGCCGATCGCCCCAGCAGTTTGCATGGGCCCGCAGTTTCGTGGACGACTTCCGGGCGATCACCGTCGACGAACTGTCCCGGCTGGCCACCACCTATCTGATCCCGGAGCGTGCCGCTGCGGTTGTCATCGCACCGAAGGCACCATAAACGTAATACAAAAAAACGCGCCCCTGACCGGGACGCGTTTTTTGATTTCAGGCGGACTTGTCGGATCGGGTCAGGACGTTTTCCCATCCTTTGACTCAACGCTTTTCAGCAGGGCTGCCGGATCGAAAATAAAGCTGTCGTACTGCCATTTCTTCACGGAAAAGATCCAGGGCCCCAGCTGGTCGTTGATCTGCTGGGCGGTCATCACCGCCGGGGGCTTTTGCGCTGCCGGCGTCTTCTCCCCGTCGGCCTTGTCGTCCACCGGCGCCGTTTCGCTGTCATCGGCGTCGGCGGCGACCGTATCCGCAGTTTCCGGAGTTTCGGGGGTTACGGGTAAGGCATCCGCCACCACGCGCAGGGTGTACGTCTCCTTGCCGTCGGAGCGGGGGAAAATGGTAATCTCACGGCCATCGAAAAGACGATAGACCAGGCGGTCCCCTTGCAAAGGGGCCTCCCCTTCAGCCCGCCGGACATCGGACAGGTTCAACGGGGCCAGGGCATCGAGCACCTGGTCGATCTTCGTCTGATCGACGGTTCTTCCCGCGGAAACGGGATCCATCTCGGCGGCCTTGTCCTTCTCCGGTCGGGTAAGGGTGTACACCGGCGCATCGGCACCCGCCGCATAAGCGGTCACGGCGGCCACGCTGTCGGCCTTGATGTTCAGGATCTCATCGGCCAGCCACTCTTCCGGAGCGGTTTTCAGGAAACGGAAATCGCCGTCAACCAGGAACACCGTTTCCCCGTCGGCGAGCTTCAGGTACTGTCCGCCCGTACCGCCACCCTCGGCTGTGCGGGTCTGTCCCAAAATGACATCGGCGAGAATTTTTCCGTTGCCATCTTTCAGGGTGATGGCCGTGCCGTGCCCCTTCTCTGCTTTCTCCGATGGCGCCAGCAGGGAGAGACGCACCAGGCTCTCCGGTGTGGCGGTGAAACTGCGGCCGATCTTCAGTCGCGACAGTTTGACCACCGTGTCACGAAGTTCGCCAAAATCTGCCGGGTAGCCGCTGCGTTCTTCCACCTGCCAGACCGTATCGCCCATTTTCAAGGTGACTTGGTTGTCCGTATCGGCAATGATGACCGTCGCCACCTCATTGACCGGCAGATCGGCAAAAAGCTTGGCACCCATTTTGGTCTCACCGGCGGGTTTGTCCCCCAGTCGAATCGCCGCCAGGGCCACCAGCACCCCTGCGGCCACCAACAGTATCAGAAACGTTTTGCCTTTCATCGATTATGCCTTTCTCTTGCGCGTAATAGCGAAAATGATTCCACCCATGGCGATCAGAATCGGCACCAGGAAGATATTGATGAATTTGACCATCGTACCCAATTGCTCGATCTCGGCACGCAGGTTGCGGCGCACGACCTTGAGTTCTTTGTTGATCTTGAGCTTCTCTTCCTGAAACCGGGCGATTTCCTGCTCCTGTTCCTCGCTCAGAATGGCCCGCTGGGAGGCATCTTTCTGCTGCTCCAGCATGTGCAGTTTCTCGTTGGTCGCCTCCACCTGGCGTTCCAGGGCCTGCTCCTGATCCAGCCAGCGGTCCTGGGCCTTGCGTTCCAAAGCCTGAACCCTCGTAAAGGGCCGCTCGAACGTCCCCCGCGAACGGATACCGATCAGGGCGGGATTCCCGGTAAGCATCTCGCAGCTGTTGAGCATAAAGTTCAGGTTGTCGTTGAAGACGTTGGAAATGTTGAACCCCAGAAAATTCTGCTGGCTCAGGTAATAGCCGTCATAAAGCAGGTCGCTGTCGGCCACCACCACGACCACCGATGGGGATTTGCCGGTCTTCAGCACCGGTGCCCCGGGGTCGGTTTGGGGCGTTTCCTCAGCGGTTCCTTCCGGCGGGCCCGGCCGTCCGTCCGGAAAGGCCGTCTTGAAGGTACCGCTGATCCGCACCGCCAGGTTGCGCGCCGTTCCCGAGGGTTTGAATTGCCGCCGCAGGGCGGACACATCCTGGTTGTGGGAAAACGCGTCGACCAGCTCATTGTTGGGGCTGGAGTGGATCAGCGGTTCGATGGTGCAGGGCCCGTCCGGCAAGATGTCGATGGCGCCGCCCACCGGCAGGAGCATCGACTCCAGATTGGCGGTAATCAGATCGTCGCCATTGAATCCATCAGCCTGCACGGACAGCCACATGGGGTTGTTTTCCACCTGGTTTTCGCGGTTGCGCAGGCGTGTGGCAAAGGTGTAGTCGGCAACCGCCTTGCCGGTGGGCATGCTGATGCCCCAGGCCTTGAACAATTTATCGGGGATGGAGCCCTCCGGCCCCATGCGCGGGTCATCCATCAGGGAAAGCGGATCGGCGAAGACGATGGCATTGCCGCCGCCCAAAATGTACTGATCCACGGCAAAGGCCAGTTTATCTGACATGGTCTTGGGATGAAAGAGGATCAGCAGTTTGGCCGCCGGATCAATGGTGTCGGCAGCGGCCTGCACCTGGATCAGGTCATAGGTCTTCTTCAGTTCCTGGATGAAAAACCAGGGCGCCTGCCCCTGCCGGGGACCGCCCATCATCATGTTCGGTGCACTGCCGAAAACCGGCAGGCCGCTGAATACGGCGATCTTCATGCGCTCGGCGGTCTGCACGCGGGCGATCAGGCGGGTCAGGTCGTACTCCAGCCGCGTCTCCTGGGTGGGATCGATGAAGGGCATGGCCGCTTCCTGGTCTGCCGAAAGGGCCACCAGTCCCAGGTAAACCGGGTCACCGGAGGGCAGGCTGACGCCTTTCATCCCGTATTTTATCGCCCACTCCTCCTCTTCGGAATCGGGTTTGGGGTCATAGATTTCAACCTTGATGCGTCCCTTGCCGTAGTGCTCGTATTCCGAGAGAAAATCAATCACCCGCTGGGCAAACGTTTTGATGTGGGAAGGAACGGTGGGCACGTGTTTGCTGTAGAAGACCTTGATCACCACATCCTGGTCCATGTCGGCAAGGATGGTCCGGGTGCCGTCGGAAAGGGAGTAGAGGTTGTCTTCCGTGGCATCCCAGCGCAAGGTGGTCCGGGCCAGGAGAGTGTTCACCAGCACCACGATGAGCAGTACCAGCACGGCACTGCCAGCCGAGAATGCGGTTTTGCGAATTCGTTTTTTTCCATCACTCATGGATCGAGGCCTCCTTTATGCCGATTCCCGGTTTTGCAGGATAACGCCGTTGACAAAGATCATGAAGACCATCACCGACAGGTAGTAGACCAGATCTCTCACATCCAGGACCCCCCGGGCAATGGAAGAGAAATGGGAGAGCACACTGGTGGCGGAAACCAGATCGACCAGCCACAGCGGGGCCCACCCGGAAAGCATCGCGGTCACCGGGGCAAACCCGGCCAGGATGAGAAACAGACAGGCCACCACGGCCAGGATGAAACTGACCACCTGACTGCGGGTCAGCGCCGACGTCATGCTGCCGACACTTAAAAACGTGCCGGCCATGAGAAAAGATCCCACATAGCCACAAAAAATCACCCCCAGATCCGGATTGCCCAGATAACAGACAGTCAGCACCAGGGGAAAAGTCAGCGCCAGGGCAATGCCGATAAAAATCCAGGCCGCCAGAAATTTTCCCAGGATCACTTCCGTAACGGTCACCGGCAGGGTGAGGAGCAGTTCGATGGTGCCCAGGCGCCGCTCCTCAGCCCACAGGCGCATGGCCACGGCCGGGACCAAAAACATGAACAGCCAGGGATGCCACTGAAAAAATCCCTTGAGATCCGCCTGCCCGGCTTCAAAAAAGTTACTGATGTAAAACGTGAAAAAACCGGTCAGCATCAGAAAGATAACGATAAAAACATAGGCCACCGGTGATCCGAAATATCCGCCCAGTTCGCGTTTTACGATCGTGCAGATGTGGTTAATCAAATTGCCGTTTGGTTGCATGGGCCACTCCATCGGTTAACAGCGGTTACCGGCCGGTGAGATGTTCACGGTTGCCCTGAAGCAGGGTCGCGCCAATGAACCTCCGATGACCGGGTAGAAATACGGAACGAAGGCGAACCCTGCGCCTTTATCCGGTGGTGATATCGCGAAACACGTCATCCAGACGCCCCTGTTCGACGAATATCGACGCAATTCGCAGGCCATCATCATCGCCGACGGCGGTAATGATCCGGTCGGCAATCGGCACGTCCGGATCGTCGGGAAAAATGCGCAGGGTGCAACGATCACCGTCGTGCGCCACCGCCGACACCGACGCCACACCGGCCATTTCCTCAAGACGCGCCTTGGCGGCATCGATCGCATCGCCGGTCAGCGTCAGTGCCACCGACCCATGAAAGGCCGACCGGCGCCGCAATCCGTCGGGCGTGTCGTCGGCCACCACCTTGCCACCGGCGATGATGATGGCCCGGTTGCATACCGTATCCACTTCGTCGAGAATATGGGTGGAGAAAATGATCACCTTGGAGGCACTCATTTCACGGATCATCAGGCGGACTTCATGTTTCTGGTTGGGATCGAGTCCGTCGGTGGGCTCATCAAGGATGAGGTATTCGGGATCATGCAGGATGCTCTGGGCAAAGCAGACGCGCTGCTTGTACCCTTTGGACAGGGTGCTCACCGACTGCTGACGGACCCCGCCCAAAAAACAGCGTTCGATGGTCTCGCCCACCCGCTGGCGCTTGTCGGCACCGGAAAACCCCCGGATCGCGGCACAAAAATCCAGGTACCGGCTGACCGTCATGTCCGGGTAGACCGGTGCATTTTCAGGCAGGTAGCCGATCTTACGGCGGGCAGCGATGGAGTCGGTCTGAATGTCGCTGCCACCGATGATCACCGTTCCGGCGGTGGGAGGAAAAAATCCGGTGATCATGCGCATCGTAGTGGACTTTCCAGCCCCGTTGGGGCCGAGAAATCCGAGAATTTCTCCCTTATCGGCGCTAAAGGAGATATCGTCCACCGCCAGGTGATGGCCGAACTGTTTGGTCAGATTTTTCACTTCAATCATGGATATGCGAACTCCTTGGCCTATTGATGATCGTGAACAGATGCCTGCAGAAACAAATGGCAACACACCATCGCCTCGCTGATGGCGACTGCCCCACAGGCTGCCGGCACCGAGCAACATGGTGTCCAACCGTTTGTTTTGAAAAATCGGATACATGTTTGCAGCCCCCCACGACGGGCAATCTCCACCCGTCCGACAGATGACGGCTTGCAAAAACTGGTGAAAAATAATATTTCACCCCGATATGTCAAGTCTGTTGGTCTCTCCGGTCGACCATACCCGGCAATCCCTCGCTGATGACGCTGTTGAGGTGGCCGACCGTTGTCGGAGAGGAGGCAGAGCAGCGGCTATCAGTATTCAAGATAATGTTTTTGGCAAGGCCTTAAGGGAGGAAACTGTATCCAGCATACCGCAACGACCGATAACGCAGCCCAAAAACATTATCTTGAATGCTATAAAACGGCGGCGCGTCGATGTTTGCACAAGTTGCTGCAAGCTCGTTCAACGGCCTGTTTTCAAGGATTTTTTCTTGACAAAAGGACCGACTGCCGATACTAAGTCGCAAGCTTCACCTCCCGTGTTTTTTCACCCATGGACGGGATCGCATCCCGTTTGAAATTGATAAGCATGAAAGCATCGGTAACGAATCCGGCGTGTTCGCGAAAGAACCGCCTGGGCCATCGATTGATGCGGAAACTGGTGCAGGGGTATTAAGTTTAATCGGTGATGGTTTCGCTACGAGGCCATCACACAGCGGTTGACGGAGATTCCATGAGTACCTTAGACGAGAAGGCCACAGAGGTGATGGATGATGATTCGGCGCATGCCAAGGGCGCAAACGAGTCCGGGGCCAGCGGATATATCATCCTGTTCTTCATCATCGGTTTCGCAGCCAGCATGGTGTTGGGGTGGGTCGCTTTCCCCAAACTCCTCTACTCCCAAAAACAGCAGCCGTTCAGCTTCAACCACGCCATGCACGTTGCCGAAGTGAATAATGGCTGTGAGAGTTGTCATTTCTTCAGGGACGACGGCAGCTTTTCAGGGATTCCCAAACTGGCCCAGTGTACTGGTTGCCATGATGAGACCATGGGCGAGAGTGAAGCGGAAGCAACCTTCGTTGAGCAATATGTTTGGGAGGAACGCGAAGTGCCCTGGTATTCCTATTCCCGCCAGCCTGACTGTGTTTTCTTTTCCCATGCCGCCCATGTGGTCGGCGCCAAAATGGATTGTGTCACCTGCCACGGCCACATCGGCGAATCGGAAAGCTCCCGCCCCTACGAATACAACCGCATCACCGGCTACAGCCGTGACATCTGGGGCAAAAACATCGCCGGTCTCAAGAAAAACAGCTGGGATCGCATGAAGATGGACGATTGTGCTCAATGCCACAAGGAGGCCGGTATTGTTCACACCTCCAGCGTTCAGACTAAGCGCGATGCCTGTTTTGTCTGCCATAAGTAAGCGCGCTCGGACACGCACAGGCACGATCCGGTTAACGATTGCAGCGTCTGCTTTGGATATAAGGTGAGGGAAAAATTCATGAAAGTTGACAGAAGAAGTTTCTTATCGTTCGTCATCGGCGGCGCAGCGGGTACGGCCCTGTCGCCATTGCCGTGGAAACTGATGGATGACTCTTCCATCTGGTCGCAGATGTGGCCCTGGACACCGGTGCCACCAGACGGTGAGGTGGTTTACGAGGATTCCACCTGCTCCCTGTGCCCGGGCGGATGCGGCATTACCGTGCGAAAGATCGACAACCGCGCCGTGAAAATCGAAGGCAAGCCAGGCCATCCCGTCAATGACGGCGGGATTTGTATCCTGGGACTCTCCGGGCTCCAAATGCTTTACGGACCGACCCGCATCAAAGCCCCCATGAAACGGATGGGCGAACGGGGCGCGGGAAAGTGGCAGAAGATCTCATGGGACGAGGCCCTGGGAATGCTGACCGAAAAGCTCACCGCCATTCGCGAACGCGAGGAGGCCCATACCGTGGCCGCCATCGCCGGATCGGATCAGGGCACGGTTCCCGCGCTCCTGGCACGTTTCATGGCCGCCTTTGGATCGCCCAATTTCATCCGCACCCCCTCTTATCAGGATACGGACGAGCTGGCCGTGGGCACCCTTTTCGGTGAGGCCGGACGGACCGGTTTCGACCTGGAAAACGCCGATTACATTCTTAGCTTCGGCAGCGGCATCGCCGACGGCTGGGGCTCCCCCGTGCGCATGATCAAGGCCTGCAGCCTCTGGAAAGAAAAACGCGTCCCCGTGGTTCAGGTGGATCCGCGCCTCTCCAACAGTGCCGCCAAAGCCACCCGCTGGGTGCCGATCACCCCGGGCACCGAGGCCGATCTGGCCCTGGGCATCGCCGCCGTGATGATCGCCAAGAACCTGGTCGGCAGCGGCGCGGTTTCCGGACTGGGCGGCATAAAAAACACGCTCTTGACCGACTACGCACCGGAGAAGGTCTCCCTGTCCACCGGTGTCAGCGTCGAAGCCATCGTCGAGATCGCCAAAGACTTCGCCCGCGCCAACCGGCCCCTGGCCCTTTGCGGACGGGGCAAGGCCCAGAGTCCGGAAAGCCTGCGGGAAACCGCAGCCGTTTACCTGCTCAACGGTCTGACCGGTAACGTCAACCAGGAAGGCGGGATGTGGGCCATTGCCCCGGCCGACTATATCCAGTGGCCCGAGGTGGCCCGCGACAAAGCGGCCTCCGCCGGATTGCGCCAACCCCGTTTCGACGGTGCCGGCAGTGGTCAATACGCCAATGCGCGCCATCTGCTCCAGCGTCTGCCCGACGGGCTCAACGGCAACGGGCCCTATCCGATCCAGGTGTTGATGGTCGCCGATGCCAACCCCTGCCACAGCCTGCACGATGCCGCCGCATTCAAGGCGGCCCTGGATAAAATTCCCTTTATCGTCAGCTTTTCGTCGTTCAACGACGAAACCGCGGCCATGGCCGACCTGCTGCTGCCCGATCATGTCTACCTGGAACGCTACGCCGACGTTCCCGTGGCCGCCGGCCTGCCCAGCCAGACCATCGGGTTGAGCAAACCGGTGGTTTCGCCCCAGTTCAACACCCGGCACCTGGGCGAAACCCTGATCAATCTGGCTCAGGCCGTCGGCGGCAGCGTGGCCGAATCCTTCCCGTGGAAAAACTACGAAACCTGCCTGCAGGAAACCCTGGCCGACAAATGGGATGTCCTCATGCAAAAAGGCGTCTGGGTCGACGATGACTTCGCCACTGCGGGCAGTTCGTTACAAATGGCCGCCCTGGATACGCCGGCCGTCGAGATCGAAGGCGATGCGGGAACCTTTCCACTGTTGCTGATGCCTTACGACTCCATACGAATTTCCAGCGGATACATCGGGGATACCCCCTTCATGATTAAAACGGTGGCTGACACCGTGATTAAAGGCAAAGACGGTTTCGTTGAGATCAACCCCCAGACCGCCGGTGAAATGGGTTTGAGTGAAGGCGACCTGGCCACGCTGACCACCCCCCGCGGGGAGGCGCCGGTGCGCGTCCACCTCTTCGAGGGAATCAAACCCGGCGTGATCGCCATGGCCAAGGGGCTGGGGCACACCGCCTACGACGGCTTCCTGGCAGACAAGGGGATCAACGTCAACGAACTCATCGGCCCTGTTGAGGATCCGTCATCCGGCCTCGATGCCGCCTGGGGAATCCGGGCCAAGCTGGCCAAAGCCTAACCAACCTGACGTGAGGTTCTGATGAAACACGAGCAGAAACACAATCCGCCCATGAAGTACGGAATGGCCATTGATCTGGACAAGTGCACCGGCTGCGGCGCCTGCATGGTGGCCTGCATGTCGGAAAACAATGTGCCGTTCAAAAAAGATGAGTCCAACAAGCTGGACAGCATCACCTGGATCCGCGTTTATAAATTGACCAACGGCAAATCCTTCCCGGATACGGAGATCTGCTATCTGCCGCGGCCCTGCCAGCATTGCGAAGGCCACGGCGGACACAGCCCCTGCGTGTCGGTCTGCCCGGCCACGGCCACCGACTACAGCCAAGAAACCGGTATCGTCAGCCAAATCTACACCCGTTGCTTTGGTTGTCGGTACTGCATGGCCGCCTGCCCTTACCATGCCCGTTACTTCAACTGGTGGGATCCGGTCTGGCCTGACGGGATGGAGAAATCCCTCAGCCCCAACGTTTCACCCCGTATGCGCGGGGTCGTTGAAAAATGCAGTTTCTGCTTCCACCGCTACCAGCAGGCCAAGAACAAGGCCTACCTCGACGGTGAACGCCGGGTTCCCGAAGAAGCCTACCAGACGGCCTGCACCCAGGCCTGCCCGGCCGGGGCCATCGTATTCGGCGATCTCAACAACCCGACGCATAAGGTGCATCAGATCGTCAAGCCCGATCCGCACAACGGCAACAAATCGAAAAATCCGCGTGCCTTCCGGCTTCTGGAGCGGCTGGGCACCAACACCAAGGTGTACTATCTTTCCAGTCGGGAATGGGTCCGGCGGGCCGGGGACAACTATCTGGAACATGAGAAAACCGGACAGGTCTCCAAGCCGCACCATTAATAAAAAGCGCCTTTACGGTAAAGGCTTTTGTATAAAAACGGCAAACCGTACAGATCAAGGAGTACTTACCCTATGGATTCTGCTTTAATACCCAAAGGAGTCAAACGTTGCCCGATGTGGCAGTTCCTTCTGGGACTGGGCATTGTGGGCGCTGTGCTCGCATGGGGCGTTTATGCCATGTTGCTCTGCTGGTTCAAGGGATTGAATCAGACCAACATGAACGACTACTACGGATTCGCCCTGTGGATCTGGGCTGACCTGGCCGTCATCGCCGTGGGCGGCGGCGCTTTTTTCAGCGGTCTGCTCAAGTACATCATCGGCAAGGACGAGCTCAAGAACATCATCAACTATGCCGTGCTGATCGGTTTCATCTGCTACAGTTCGGCCCTGTTGATCCTGGCCATCGACGTCGGCCAGCCCCTCCGGAGCTGGTTTATTTTCTGGCACGCCAACGTCCACTCCATGCTCACCGAGGTGGCTTTCTGTCTCTCCTGTTACTTCTCGGTGCTGACCATCGAGTACATTCCGCTGATCCTGGAAAACCGCCAGATCGACAAGGTGCCGTTTTTCCACAACCTTGGCCACAACATGCACGAAACCATGGCGGTCTTCGCAGCCACCGGCGCATTCCTCTCCTTCTTCCACCAGGGCTCCCTGGGTGGCGTCGCCGGTGTACTCTTCGGCCGTCCCTTCTCCTTCCGCGAAGGACTGCTCATCTGGCCGTGGACCTTCTTCCTCTTTACCTGGTCCGCCGCCGCTTACGGCCCCTGTTTCACCCTGTTGATCACCTGGATCACCGAGAAGGTGACCCGCAAGAAACTGGTCAAGGACAACGTGGTCGAGCTGCTGGCCAAGATTTCCGGCTGGATGATCTTCACCTACACCATCGCCAAAATCTGCGACACCACCCGCTGGGCCAACATCACCGCCCCGGGTCTGGGCCAGACCCTGGCCGACTTCTACACCGGGACCGCCTTTTACGGCTACTGGATCCTGTTCGCCGAAGTCGTGCTCGGCGGCTTGGTGCCGGCCATCATCCTGATCAGCGCGCCGCTACGCAAGAACCCCGTCTGGCGGGTAACGGCGATCATTTTGGCTGTTTTGGGCGTCTCCCTGAACCGCTGGGTGATGGTCCTCCAGGTCATGGCCGCGCCGGTCATGACCTTCGACCAGTGGATCCTGTACTACCCCAGCTGGCAGGAAGTCGCCACCACGATCCTGCCCGTGGCCTACGGCATCATCCTGATCATGATCTCCTACCGCTACCTGCCGATTTTCCCCCAGGAAGCGGAATTGAACCCCATTGACGATGAACCGGAGGTCGAGGCCGTAGCCGACGCCCCCGCTGACCTTGAACCGGCGAAAGCCTAGCCCTCAAAAGGAGAAGATGACATGTTTCCTTTCAGTTTTGAATGGATCTGGGACGCCGGCCACATGGTCTTTCACGGCGGTCTCTGGTACGCCCTGAATATCATCGGCATCGGCATAACCTACTGCGTGATCAAGGCCGTTGTCGATACGGTCAAAGGCAAAGGCAGCCACGGCCACCACTAAAAACCTGCACCCATCGTATAAACAACAAAACGCTTTCGCGGATTGCGGTCCGTAGAAGCGTTTTGTTTTATAGGTGATTAGGATCGGGGGCACTGGTTCAGTTCAATAGGTAATTTAGCTAAGGGGGTACAATTTTTCATTTTAATAACAGATAGTTATATTCAATATGACTGGTTTTTCAAGCCTGCTATAACATATTGATATTATTGGATCACCTATTGAACTGAACCAGTGCCGGATCGGGAATTTTATTAATTAAACGAAATTGCTTGTTCTTGCGCCCGTCTTCCGCGTTGCATCAACGGCCACATACTCCCGGTATGCAACCCTTGATGCGCCTTGAAGACGAACACAAGCCCGGCGCAATTACGTTCAATTAATTTCATCCCCGATCCTTAGCCGTTTAGGTGGCAGGCTGAAGGGCAGGTCGAATGCGGCCGGTCAAAACATCCCGATTTCCCATCCATGCCCCCCGGTAGGAGCTGGCAGCGCCTGCGACCATCAAATCAACCGCATTTCATCTTCGCGGCCATGGGCCGCTCCTACAGGCACCGGAAGCAATTTGTTTCCACGGTCAGCCGTATTTCGTCAATGCACGATGTCGCCGGCAGCATTGTGCAAAATTCATTGCCGGAATCACATAAGTATGCCAACGTATCCCTGGATTCTCCAGGCAAATGAAGCACCATGCACTGCAACCGCAGCTCCGCATTGATGTGAAAGGAGTCATTCAAATGGCGCCCTCTTCTTCCGGACACGACGAGACCCGGCAGATTAACCGGATTGCAGCATACGCATTCCTGCTGAACCTCGCCCTTGCCGTCATGAAAATCGTGCTGGCCTATTTATCGGGAAGCCTCGCCATTATCGCCAGCGCCATTGATTCGGCAACCGATTCCGTGGCCTCGCTGCTGATTTATGCCGGGGTCAAGCTCTCCACGAAAAAAACGCGCAAGTTTCCATTGGGCCTGTACAAACTCGAAAACCTGGCCTCGGTGCTCATTGCGATTTTCATCTTCATTGCCGGATACGAAATCATCCGTGAAATTTTCACCGCCGGCGGTGGTATCCCGCACATCCGGATTCCCGACATTGTCCTGCTTGCCGCCGGCAGCCTGGCCACTCTCGCTTTCGGGCAGTACGCCATTGCGGTGGGACGCAAAACCGAGTCGCCGACATTGGTTGCCGAGGGGCGTCACCGCCAGGTGGATTTTCTCTCCTCCATGGTGGTTCTGATTTCGGTGGTTTCCAGCTATCTGAACATACATATCAACGTATCCGGGTTAACCATCGATCAGTTGGGCGCAGCACTGATTCTGCTCTTTATTGTCCGCGCAGGCTGGGAACTGCTTTTCGATGGCATGCGCGTACTGCTCGATGCAACCATCGACTTTCCGACAATGGACAAAATTCGTAAGATTATCCGCAATGAACCGCTGGTGGTCGGCATCAACTCACTGATCGGCAGAAATGCCGGCCGGTTCCGGTTTATCCAGGCCACCATTACCGTAGACACGAAAGATCTGAATAAAGCCCACCAAATCAGTGAGGATATCGAAAAGAAAATCCGGCAACAGGTGACGCACATCGAAAAAGTGATCATTCACTATGAGCCTCGCGAACGCACCCATGACCGGATTGCGCTGCCTCTCGAAAACCGCAAGGGCCTGATCAGCGGCCACTTCGGCGAGGCCCCCTACTTCAGCATTGTATCTGTCCGTAGAAGCGACAATACCATCCAGGAACAGACGCTGATTGAAAATCCCTATCGGCAGGTCGGCACCGCAAAAGGCATTCGCGTTGCGGAATGGCTGGTTGCGCAGGGCATCGAACAGATTGGCATAAAAGAGGATATCTCCCTCAAGGGGCCGGGATATGTGCTCTCCAGCGCCGGCGTGGAAATTCACATCCTGTCTGTCGACCATTTGGGTGAAGCGATTCTGGAAATCATCCAGAATTCCTCGTAAATCTGCCTCACCGTTGTTGCAACATTGAGGTAAAGCAGCCGATGACATCTCCTTGTCCTGCCTGTTGCCCGTTCTTTCCTGAAAGCAGTTGCCCGCAGCCTGCTTTTATGCAAACCTGTCAGTAACGGCCGGCAACCCATTCCCTGTAAATTTCTGAGAACGACCGCACCGTGGCGGCACTGGCCGGCAAAGTGCCGGGCCTTGGAAAATGATAATACATCCAAATTCGGTTGCTCTGATCGGGCCCGCAAAAACGGTTGCCGTGAATAGGGTTTTGTGTCTATTTTGCGTCCCATGGTGTCTATAGCTTGGCGATGCCGTCAAGTGCAGCCAATAATCAATATCGCCGGTACCCTTTGAAGCGGGCGCGACGGCGAATCAGAAAAGGCCAATCCAATGACCGACCAAGAGTTTATTCAAATTCAGGGCGGCCGCCCCTTGAGCGGCAGTGTCTGCGTCCAGGGATCCAAAAATGCCATTTTGCCCATGCTGGCCGCCTCCCTGCTTCCCGAAAGCGGATGCAGCGTAATCCGCAATGTGCCTCCGCTTAACGACATTCTGGTGGCCTTTGAACTCATGCGCCACGTGGGCGCCCAGGTGGACTACTTCCCCGGTGAAAAGGTGGTTTGTGTGGATGCCACCCACCTGACCCGCTCAGACCTGCCGGAATCGCTCACCTGCCGCCTGCGGGCATCGGTACTGTTCATCCCGCCCCTGCTTAAACGACTGGGCGAGGTCCGCCTGCCCAGCGTGGGCGGCTGCCCGCTGGGAAGCCGCAACCTCAACTACCACTACCGGGGGTTTGCCCGCCTGGGAGCCACCATCACCAGCGGGGATGCGTTTGTCATCAGCGGTGAGGATTTCAACGGCACCTCTCTCTATCTTGATTTTCCCAGCCACACCGGCACGGAAAACCTGATGATGGCCGCCGGTTTCTCCAAGGGGGTCTCGGTTATCGAAAATGCCGGCGCTGATCCGGAAATCTACGATTTCGCCAAATTCCTGATCAAAATGGGCGCAACGATCCACGGTCTGGGTACGCGCACGTTAACGGTGGAGGGCGTCACGGCTCTGAACCCCATCGACTACTACGCCATGAACGACCGCCTGGACGCCGGCCTGTTCATGATGGCCGCCGGTATTGCCGGAGGAAAGGTCTCCATCATCGGCGTGGTCCCCGAGGATCTTCGGCTGCTGATCGAAAAAATGGTGCAGATGGGCGTCGAAATCCGCGTCAACGGGCATGTGCTGGATGTCGAATCACCGGGCCGGAACCTGAAACCGGTTAACGTGCTCACCTGCCCCTACCCCGGATTTGCCACCGATTTCCAGCCGGCCATCATGGCCCTCTCGTGCATTGCCGACGGCCAAAGCTACATCCGCGAACGCATTTTCGACAAGCGCTTCAGCCAGGTGGCCGAGTTGCGCAAACTGGGTGCCGATATCGAGTTGGTCGAAGACGACGGCCTGGCCATCGTCAACGGCCCCACCACCTTCCGGGGGGCGGACACCCGTCCGGACAACATTCGGGCGGCATCGTGCATCCTGCTGGCCGGGCTGGCCTGCCCGGAAACCACCACCATCGGCAATGTCTACCAGATCGGCCGCGGTCATTTCGACATTGAAAACCGATTTCAACAGATCGGTGCGCGGGTGACACGCAAAACCCGATAGCGATGGGTCACAAATGTCAAATGTCCAATAAAAAATGCCAAATGGTGGTATTCTATCTATTTTAAAATCGATTTCATCCTTCATTTGACATTTGGGCGTTGGCATTTGGCATTTTCCCACTTTCGGGAATGGTGCGTGTTCAGGAACGGCCGGTTTTTGATTTTGCTTGCGATTGCCCTGGCTTCGCCACAATCTTTTATTGACTTTGTCAGCCCGCAGGCATTATAGACAGTTTGTTAATACTTTTTTTGCTGGGGGGGTCCCGCAGACGGGGCTGAGATGGCGCAGCAGCGCCGACCCTTTGAACCTGATGCAGATCATACTGCCGTAGGGAAGCGCGACAAGAAAATCGTTTTCGCACCTTTCTTTGTCAGGCTTGTCTTTCGGGCGGGCCTTTTTTATTGGTCCGCCGCCGTGCCCCCCTTTTTTATTGAACCCGCTGAACAAGGGGATCCCCATGCACTACACCACCCAAATGGATGCCGCCCGCAAAGGCATCGTGACCGACCCGATGCGAATCGTTGCCCGGAAAGAGAAAATGGATGCCGAGGCCCTGCGCGAATCGATCGCCGCCGGCAAGGTAATCATCCCGGCCAACAAAAACCACACGAATCTCGATCCGGAGGGCGTCGGCCAGGGGCTGCGCACCAAAATCAACGTCAATCTGGGTATCTCCAAGGACTGCTGCAACGTGGACCTGGAGATGGACAAGGTCCGCCTGGCCCTGGATCTCAAGGCCGAGGCGATCATGGATCTTTCGTGTTACGGCAAGACACGCGAGTTCCGGCGCAAGCTGGTGGCCCTGTCGCCGGCCATGATCGGTACCGTGCCCATCTACGATGCGGTGGGGTTTTACGAGAAAAACATCAAGGACCTGACCGTGGACGAGATTTTCGAAGTGGTCGAGCGCCACTGCGAGGACGGCGTCGATTTTCTCACCATCCACGCCGGCCTCAACCGCCAGACCGCCGAGAAGATCAACAGCCGCAATCGTATCACCAACATCGTCTCCCGGGGGGGCAGCCTTATGTTCACTTGGATGCAGATGAATGACCGGGAGAACCCCTTTTACGAGTATTTCGACCGCCTGCTGGAAATCTGCCAGCACTTTGGCGTCAGTCTGAGCCTGGGCGACGGCTGCCGCCCCGGCTGTCTCAACGACGCCACCGACGCCTGCCAGGTGGAGGAGCTGATCACCCTGGGCGAGCTGACTTTGCGGGCTTGGGAGAAAAACGTCCAGGTAATGATCGAGGGACCGGGGCATATGGCCATGGGCGAAATCAAAGGCAACATGATGATGGAAAAACGCCTTTGCCACGGCGCCCCCTTCTACGTGCTGGGCCCCGTCGTCACCGATGTGGCGCCGGGCTACGATCATATCACCAGCGCCATCGGCGGAGCCATTGCCGCTGCCAATGGCGCCGATTTTCTCTGCTACGTCACCCCGGCCGAGCACCTGCGACTGCCCGACCGGGATGACATGAAGGAAGGCATCATCGCCACGCGCATCGCCGCTCATGCCGCCGACATCGCCAAGGGCATTCCCGGCGCCCGTGACTGGGACAATGCCATGTCCCGGGCCCGGGCGGCCCTGGACTGGGAAACGATGCTGGACCTTGCCATGGACCCGGAAAAGCCCCGTCGCTATCGCGAAAGCTCAACCCCCGAACATGAAGACAGTTGCACCATGTGTGGCAAAATGTGCGCCGTACGGAACATGAACCGGGTGCTGTCGGGGAAGGATATTCAACTGAACGACTGATGAACCCGCAAAAGGAATAAATATGTTTAATCAGCTTAAATCATCATTTATCGAGATCGCCCATGAAAGCGGACTGATGGAAACCGAAGTTAATATTACAGCCAGACAATTGACCCCCAGAGAGGCCATTGGTGAAACGGAAAGAAAAGATTTCCCTCTTTTGCAAGGGAAGGAAAGTTTGATGCAGGCTGAATTTAAAGGTGCAATTGGTCAGGCTTTCACAGATATCCCAATGAATTTTAAAGGAAAGATTAAAGATATAGTTGAGATTAAGCTGAGTAATAACGGAGAACGTGCTCTTTTCATTTCAGCCCTAAATGCTGTTATGCGGCACCTTGAAAAGGCAGATAAAACTATTCACTGTAAAAATAAAGAACCTGAAATGTGTGCAAAGGAAATTGCTAAAAGTGTTATTAATAAATACGGAATTAAAAGTAATATTGGTATCATAGGATTTCAGCCCGCAATTATTGATAACTTTTCAAAAATTGTTTCACCTGGAAAAGTAAAGGTTACAGACCTGGATAAAGATAACATTGGCAAAAAAAAGTACGGGATTTCTATTTGGGATGGAAAAACAATGGAGGAAGAAATTTTTAAAACCAGTGATGTTCTTCTCGCAACAGGTTCCACAATTGTTAATAATTGCCTGGAAAGACTAACTATATATGCTGAGAAATATAATAAACCCATATATTTTTATGGTACAACGATTGCCGGGCCTGCGATTATTTTAAATCTAAAAAGATTATGTTTCAATGCTTCATAATATAATTTGACTGCCTTGGGAAATATTTAAAATCATAGAATATGATCGGGGATGCCGCGACCGCTTCCTTGGACATGTTGGTTGCCGGCTCGATTTGCATCATACAAAAAGATCCGTGCTCAGGTAGCGCTCGCCGGTGCTCGGCAGTATCGTAACGATGCGTTTGCCTTCATTCTCCGCACGGGCCGCCACCTGAAGGGCCGCCCACACGGCTGCCCCCGAGGAGATACCGCACAGGATGCCTTCGCGGGCCGCCAGTTCCCTGGCTGTTTCAAACGCCTTTTTGTCAGGCACCGTGACGACTTCGTCGATAATGCTGCGATCCAGCACCTGAGGGACGAACCCCGCGCCGATGCCCTGAATCTTGTGGGGCCCCTTCTCACCACCGGAAAGCACCGGCGACGCGGCCGGCTCGACCGCCACACAACGAAAGCCCGGCTTCTTTTCCTTGAGATAGCCGCCCACGCCGGTAATCGTGCCCCCGGTCCCCACACCGGCCACCAGGATATCCACGTCGCCGGCCGTGTCGTTCCAGATCTCCACGGCAGTGGTCTCCCGGTGGATGTGCGGATTGGCCGGGTTCTCGAACTGGTTGGGCATGAACGCACCGGGATTTTCGGCCACGATGGCAGCGGCTTTTTCGATGGCCCCGGCCATGCCTGACGGCCCTGGCGTCAGCACCAGCTCGGCACCCAGATGGCGCAGCAGCTTCTGACGCTCCACACTCATGGTTTCCGGCATGGTCAGACACAGCCGATATCCCCGGGCAGCACAGATAAAGGCCAGGCCGATACCGGTATTACCGGATGTCGGCTCGACGATCAGGGTATCCGCCGTGATCCGCCCCTGGGATTCGGCATCGTCGATCATGGCCGCGGCAATGCGGTCCTTGACACTGCCCAGGGGGTTGAAAAATTCCAGTTTGGTGATGATTTCAGCGGACAGGTTGGCACCGATCCGGTTTAAACGGACCAGTGGGGTGCTGCCGATGGTGGTGGCAATGGCCTGATGGATGGTCATGGGATACTCCTTTGGCGTACGTTTTACGGCTGCAACGGGGATGGCCGTAGCGGCCAATCAACCGGCCTTGCGACGGGCTTCCTTGATGATCAACCGGGGGGTCTCCAGCATTACGGTTGTGTCGGGAGGAATCGACTCGGTCAGCCAGACATTGCCGCCCACCACCGAACGGGCGCCGATCACCGTGTCCCCACCCAGGATCGTGGCCCCGGAGTAGACGATCACGTCATCTTCGATGGTCGGGTGGCGTTTCTTGCCGCGCAGCCGTTCACCGGCATCCTTGGGCAGGGACAGGGCACCCAGGGTCACCCCCTGGTAGATGCGCACGTTATTTCCGATCCGGGTGGTCTCGCCAATCACCACGCCGGTGCCGTGGTCGATGACGAACCGCCCCCCAATGGTGGCGCCGGGGTGGATATCGATACCGGTAATGCTGTGGGCGTGCTCGCTCATGATCCGGGGCAGCATGGGCACGCCCAGTTCAAACAGCCGGTGGGCCACCCGATGCACACTGATGGCATAGACACCCGGGTAGCTGAAAATAATCTCATCATGGCTTTTGGCCGCCGGATCGCCCTCGAAGGCCGCCCGCACGTCCTGGGCCAGCACCTGCCGGATGTTGGGGATGGCATCCATCAACGCCAGGGCAATGTCATGCCCCTGATCCTCGCACCCACTGCACGACTGGTTGAAACGCAGACAGTCGTGGCGGATGTTGTGGGTGATCAGGTCGGCCAGAAGGTCGTACAGCTTAGAAACGGTCTGGCCCAAACTGTAGCGCAGGTTCACCGTATCGAGCTTCTCACGGCTGAAATATCCCGGGAAAAGCAGTTCGCGAAACATATCGATGATGTCGGTGGCGAACCCCTCGGCCGGAATGGGCTCGCTGTCAATATGCGTGTAACAGGGGCTGCTTTCGGCGTGATCGATGATGCGTTCGGCGACCGTGGACAGTCGGTCACGCGCCTGGATTCGGCACTCGTTTTCGGACCGGCAGATATCATGCATGGGTTGACTCTCGCTTTCATCATGGGTCTTCATAAATGGTTTCCCTAGTGTAACCATCAAGAAAAGGTTGTCAAAACCCGCAGGCGCGTAAAAATCCCTGATCTCCAATCCGGTCGAAAAATTGACAAGCCGGAACGATTCTGGTTTGATATGCGCAAAACATCAATCAAGCGGTACCGTAACCCCATAAGGACAATACTTCCATGACTGGATTGGACGACCTCAAAATTGCCGTCTTGAGTGAAGAAGACCTCGCAACCATCCGAACCCTGGAAAAAAAACTGGGACCCAATATCCGCCTGGTGGCCGTAGAAAGCAAAAGCGTACTCTATGCTCTGGAGGCCAAGATGGCCCCCAATGAATGGCAGCGGGTGGACACGGTTTACTCGGAAATCAAGAACATCAAAGCCTACTACAACGAGCTTGACACCGCCAAGGAGGCCAAGGGCTGGCTCAAGGGTTTTCTGATCAACAACAACCTCTCCCCCAAACCCAAAAAGCGCCCTATCCGGGTTCGCGAGGTGGTGAATACGGAGTCGGAATAAAAATGGAACATAACCGGATCATTCCAGCGGCAGCCGTCCTCCCTTATCCACCGATGTCGACAGTACGATGGCCGTACGGGTCTGACCATAGGGGCTGAAACGGGCCACCACGGTTTCCAGGTCGGCCACATCGCCGACCCGAACCTGGATGAGAAAGGATGCGTTGCCGCTGATGTGATGGCAGGCCAGGACCTCGGACAGGCCGGCAGCGACTTTCTGGACCGCCGGATAGTGCCGGGCGTCGGTGGTCAGCTGGATGAACGCCGTCACCGCACGGCCCAGAACAGCCGGATCGATGTGCGCATGATATCCCCGGATGACGCCCGCCTCCTCCATCTTTTTCACCCGTTCGGTCACGGCGGGCGATGAAAGCCCCACCCGTTTACCCAGCCGGCTGAAGGAAATGCGCGCGTTTTCCTGCAGTGCGGCAAGGATCTTGCGGCCGATCCCGTCCAGCATTTTTTCAATCAGACGGTCCATGGCCTCCATTTCCTTGTTTTTTAAGGTTCCGCCCCCTGAAAACCGTTGTTTGCCCATGGCACCGGTCACCCGATCCGGGATACAGTGGCCGCCATGAACCTCTCATTTTTCATCAAGGGACTGATTTTCGGTCTTTCCATCGCCGCACCGGTGGGGCCCATCGGCATCCTGTGCATCCGCCGAAGCCTGGCCGGCGGCTGGCAGGCCGGTCTGCTCACCGGCATGGGGGCGGCCACGGCCGACGCCGTTTACGGTTGCATGGCCGCTTTCGGACTGGCCGGCGTCACCGGCGTTCTCGTGGGGCAGCAACTCTGGATTCAACTGATCGGCGGCCTGTTTCTCTGCTGGCTGGGCCTGCGCATCCTCCTCAGCCACGGCACGACTCCAGCGGCGGCCAAGGCACCCGGCAGCACCGCCGGCTATCTCTCGGCCCTTTTGCTCACCCTGACCAACCCCATGACGATCCTCTCCTTTGCCGCTGTCTTCGCCGGCATGGGCCTGGGCCTTAACAGTGCCGGCCCCACGACCGCAGCATGGCTGGTGGCCGGTGTCTTCTCCGGCTCCATGGCCTGGTGGGTCATCCTGGCATCGATCAGCGGCCGTTTGCGTGACGGCATCAGCTCCGCGGTCATGGGCTGGATCAACCGGATTTCCGGCCTGGTCCTGACCGCTTTCGGCCTGGTGGCGATCGCCGGCCGATTAAGGATCGGGAATTTTATTAATTAAACGAAATTGCTTGTTCTTGCGCCCGTCTTCCGCGTTGCATCAACGGCCACATACTCCCGGTATGCAACCGTTGATGCGCCTTGAAGACGAACACAAGCCCGGCGCAATTACGTTCAATTAATTTCATCCCCGATCCTAAGCGGCTGAAACCGGCCCGTCCTGCAATCCTTCCAAAAAGTGTTGGCAAAGCCGGGTCGACACCCGGTGACGATATACCGTCCCATCGGCATCGATGCCCCGGATCGCCCCGTCGTGCAGAAAGGCGGCCAGCAGTTTCCGCCCCAGGGCCTGCCGATCCAATCTGGGATCCACCCGCGCATCGATTGGCGACGCTGGCGGGACCGGAATATCAGCGGCGAGCAGCGCTTTAATGAAATTGAGTATCCGGCCCAGCCGCAGCAGAGTCACCGAATCGGTACGCGAGGTGCGCTGTTCGATGGGCAGGGCCGTGGCGCGCATGGCGGCAAAAGTATCCGGCAGAAGTCCGAGGTCATTACAGAGCCGGTAATCGACACTGCCCGGCGCCGGATAAAACACCGACACCCCGGCCAGTACCGGCCGACGCGCCAGGAAGAGCAAATCATCCACGGAGGTCAGGGGATCCTGGTCCGGCGCGCCGACGATGATGTATCCGACGGCCGAAAGCCCCTCTCGGCGGCCGTACTGCAGGGCCCGGTCAAAGGCAGCGCGAACGTCGGGCCGATGGAAACGCCGCAGCTGCTCACGGTCGGCACTGCCCAGGGAGAGATTCAGGGCCGTAAAACCCACCGTTTTCATGGCCTGGACCACGGTCTCATCGAGGCTGGGAGGAAACAGGCCGTTCATGGCGCGCAGCTCCGGCCGATGATCACCGAAAATGTTGCCGATCCCCGCCATCAGCTCGAGAAACCAGGCGCGGTCCATGGTCAGGTTCTCATCCTCGAAATCGATGAACCCCACCCGGCGACCGGTGCTGGCGGCCCGGATCTCCGCCAGCACGGCAGGTACCAAGCGTTTGCGAAACCCCATCCACGAGTGCACACTGGTGGCGCAGTAGCTGCACGCCAGCGGGCATCCGCGGCCGGCTGTGACCACCAGGCTGTCCAGACCGTGACGCTGGTAGAACTTGCGCCGGATCAGATCGAACGCCGGTACGGGCATCCGGTCCGGCTCAGCGACCAGGGTTGGTGCGTTCACGGTAAGCGAACCGTCTGGATGGCGATAGCAGATTCCCGGCACGCCATCCAGGGATGCACCGGCGCGCAGGGCCTCGGCCAGGGCCGGCAGGGCCGTCTCCCCTTCCCCGCGGATCACCAGATCCACGGACGGCTCGGCCAGCACCGTTTCGGGCAGGGCCGTGGGATGGTGGCCGCCCATCACCACCGTGCAGCCGGGCAGATTGGCCTTGACCGTTCGGGCCACGGCCAGGGCCATGTCGCTGTATGCGGTAAACAGGGATGCGATGCCGACCAGAAACGCGCCCGAGGATTTGACCTGGCGCCCGATATGCTCGAGACTGTACCCGAAGTGGCGGTAGTGGTGAAACAGGGCCATGGGGCTACGGTCCGCGCGTCCGTAGAAGGGACCGAGATGCGCCAGGCTATCCGGTGGGGACACAACCCGGGACTTGGCGGTGGCCATGGCGTCCAGGATGGCCACCGAAAAGCCTTTTTGCGTTGCAGCGGCGGCGATACAGGCCAGACCGTATGGAATCGTGCGTTTGGCGGTGCGGTAATAGTCCGCCATGGGCGGTTGGATCAGGAGAATATCGACCATGGCGGCAAACGGAAAATCCTATGAAAAATAATACCCGGGCCCGGGCATCAGCCCATCTGCGAAATCTTACCGAAAGTACGGATCTCCTCCGGCAAATCGTCAGGGCCGATGATGTTTTCGACCCCCATGGCAAAGGCGCGCTCGATGACATTTTGCAGCTGAATCAGGTTGCCC
Organism: Desulfosarcina ovata subsp. ovata; assembly: GCF_009689005.1. NCBI lineage: Bacteria > Pseudomonadati > Thermodesulfobacteriota > Desulfobacteria > Desulfobacterales > Desulfosarcinaceae > Desulfosarcina > Desulfosarcina ovata. The sequence continues at coordinate 2,565,995 of NZ_AP021879.1, forward strand.
GGCCAGTGGTACTCGAGCAGGATATCCATGGCGGGAGGCGTCACCGCGTAAATCCGTGTTTTGGCCGCCGGCGGGTCGTTGAAAAGAAAATGGTTGATCAGCAGCGGGATATCTTCCCTGCGTTCCCGAAGGGGGGGCAGTTTGATGAAAACGGCATTGAACAGATCGAGCAGGTCCTTTTTCATGGCGCCACTGGCGATCACTTCATCCAGTTCCCGGCTGGTCCCGGCAATCAGCCGCGGCCGCTGGGCTATATCACCGGTCCAGTCCCCCAACAGCACCAGCATGCGTTCACGCACACCGGCTGACAGGGTGGCGATTTCGTCCAGATACAGGGTCCCGCCATTGACGGAGGAGAGCATATCGGCAAGGTAGCGGTCGATCTCCTCCTGGGTGGAAGTCCCCTTACCCAGGCTACTGCAATTGATCGGTACGAAGGAACCTTCCTTGCGGTTGCTGTTCTCATGAATGGTCAGGGCGGCGAGTTCCTTCCCCGTGCCGCTTTCCCCATGAACCAGAACCATGGGGTTGTCGATACTGATGGTGTCGATCACCTCGTAGATCTCACGCATTTTGGGACACAGGCCGATCATCTTGCCATACTGGTGTCGCTCACGGGCAATTTTACGAATCAGTTGGGCCTTGTCCTTGATCTTGCGCTCTTCGCTGATCCGGTCGATGATCATGCGCAGGTGATCCAGTTTGAACGGTTTCTGCAGGTAGTCGTAGCTTCCGAACTTCATTGCCTGAATGGCCGATTCCATGGATCCGTACCCGGTCACGATGATCACTTCCGTCTGGGGCCGGTATTTCTTGATGGCCACGAGGAGTTCCAGGCCGTTGAATTCGGGCATTTTGTAGTCGGTAAAGACGATGTCGATCTGTTTGTCCTTGACAATCCCGACGGCATCAACACCATTGTCCACAGTGGTCACATCGTAGCCTTTGATCGTCAGATACTGCTCGACCATGGCCAATATGTCCCGGTCATCATCAACAAAAAGGATTCGGATATCAGACATGCTTATCTCCGCAGGTGTTCAGGAAGAATGGACTCGGTACGATAGATGGGTATCTATATAGTAAACCCGGCTAAAAAGATCAAATAACAAATTCGTCATCTCTCCCATTGCCAGCGGGGCCATGGCCAGGGGAACCCCATTGGAAAGGATTCCGCTTAACAAATTTATCGGCGACGCTTGTTTTCGGACGGATGAATGCCAAACGCAAAAATCTAAATGTCAATTGAAGGATGAAATCGATTAAATTGAACAGAAATCCACCATTCGGCATTTGTCATTGAGAATTTGACATTCAAAGGCGTTGCGCTTGGACGGGGAAAGAAATGCGGAGAAACCAAATGCGGTCACCCTGGGTCCCAGGGTGATCGCATGTAACTCAGGTTTATCGAAATCGGGATCGAAATCGGAATCGACGATGTATATTGGAATCACTGGTTGACAAAAGGGCAATAGACGGTTCCCGGTTTTCCAGTTTCCCATGTCGATAGACATCCAGTCTGCATGTCTCCGTCCCATTTCTTTTTCGATTTCGATAGCGATCCCGATTTCGATTTCGATTTGGATCATAGTAACGATCCGTACGCGATCACCCTGTAGGGCACGTCACATACCAAGGTTACATGCGATTGCCCTGCCCTGGGTTCACGGCCGGATTGACTTTGCCGCCGGCCATCTCTATAGTTGAGGAGAAGGTCCGGGTCACGGCTGATGAATCGATCCAAGGGGGGGTAAGGAGGTGAATTGGTTTTTTCAATACTGATGGTCTGCACCGGCAATATCTGCCGCAGCCCCATGGCAGAGGGGCTGCTCAGGCATCGGTTGCCGGAATGGTTGAAAGAAAAGGTTGGTATCCGGTCGGCCGGCACCCAAGGCCTGCACGGCAACCGGGCACAACCGGAAGCGGTTATGGCGGCCGCCGCCCATGGGGCCGATATCAGCGCACACCGGGCCAGCATGCTGGACACGGCCATGATCAAATCCGCCGATCTGGTGTTGGCCATGGAAAAATATCACCTGGACAGAATCAACAGCCTCTTTATTTTTCGCTGCAAGCACGCCCGTCTGCTCGGCACCTTTGCACCGGACTGGACGGACCCGGAAATCGACGACCCCTATGGCCTCTCCTATGCCGCCTACGAAGCCACTGCCCGACGGATCCTGGCGTGCCTCCCCGATCTGATTGCCTACGTCGAGCGGCAGGTGGAACTGAAGGAATCGTGAGCACGCTCAAGGGAACCATCCGCCAGCAGATCATCGACCTTTTAACCCTGGAAACCATGACGGCGCAGGAACTCTCACAAACCGTGCGCGTGGCCGAAAAAGATGTCTACCGGCATCTCACCCATATCGAAAAGAGCGTCGCCGGCCAGGGCCGCAAACTCTCGGTAACGCCCTGTCGCTGCCTGGCATGCGGGTTTACCTTTTCCCAGCGCCGCCGGCTGACCCGGCCCGGGCGCTGCCCACGCTGCCGGCAGAGCCGTATCGACCATCTGCTGTTCAGGATTGTGGAATAAGAGTCGCGGTACGACATTCGGCGATCCTGCAGAGAAAATCGGTGCAAACCAGACAGGAGCTGTACGGATGCATCAACCGTCGATCACCCACCTGTTTATCATCACCGGGACCACCCGCGGACTCGGCCGGGCACTGGCTGTTGACGCACGAAATCGCCCGGGCAGCATAGTGGTTGGGCTTTCCCGGAGTCTCCCGTTTATCGCCGGCAACCAGCAGAATATCCGTGTCGATCTCAACGACATCGATGCCATCGGCCCGGCATTCAAGCGGATTGCCATCGACCCGAGCCAACGCGATGGTCTGACGCATACCGTGCTGATCAACAATGCCGGCGTGCTTGATCCCATCGGTCCCATTGGCGACTGCGACGATCGCCAGTTGGCCGAGAACATCCGGGTTAACCTGACGGCGCCGTTGATTCTTTCCCGCCATTTTTTCCAGTTCAGCAAGACCCTGCCCGGCCGCAAGTGGATCATCAACATCACCTCGGGGGCCAGCCAGGTCCCTTACGAAGGATGGTCCGCCTACGGTGCTGCCAAAGCCGGGATGGACATGGCGACCCGGGCCATAGCCCTTGAATTTGACCGCATCGACCCGGCATTCGCAGCCTGTGCGGTGGCACCGGGAACCGTGGATACCGACATGCAGGCCAGCATCCGCCGATGCCGCAGCGATCAGTTTGCCCGGGTGGACAAATTTCTCAAGTTGAAAGCCAGCGGTGAGTTGGCTTTGCCGGAGCGTGTCGCGGCCAGCCTGATCCGGCTGCTGATGGACGGCCGGCTTGAAAACGGCGGTCGGTATGACCTGAGAGCGGTCGGCCCCCAGGCATCACCACCCTGACCGTATGAAGCGAAATAACGATTGAGGAGACCGATATGGCCACTGGCGCCTGCGGCATCGATTGTGACGTTTGCCAACTCAACCTGCTGGGTCATTGCAGTACCTGCGGACCTGGAAGAAGCGACCTGGCAACGGAAAAAAGTGCCGCCCAAACGCGGCGTTTCGGCCATCCCTGTGCAATCCTCGAATGTGCCCGGCTCAACCATATCGATTATTGCCCCAGGGATTGCCCGGGCTTTCCCTGCGACAATTTTACCGCATCGCAGTATCCCTATGGCAAGGGGTTTCTGGAGATGCAGCAGCGACGCCGCAACCAGGGACCACCGGCCGTTGATCCCTCGCGCCGGCCGATCCAGATTTCCGCCGATCTATGGGAGCAACTGCGCCGGCGGGATATGCCCACGGTTGCCAACTTCACCCTGACCGACATCGATCCTGCGTCCGGGCAAATCTGCTTTCGTTTTCTGAACCGGGATATTCTCGTGGACACCCACAAAAAATGTCTGCGGGGAAAGGCCCAACAAGGTTGGGAAAAAATTTCGGTCGTGCTGCTGGAGTTGACCGTGCTGGAATATTTTGCCCTTGTGGACCGTCTTTTTCCAATGGGTCGGGAAATGGTGGGCCCCGACGACCTGGCCGGCGCCCATTATTTCAGGGAGCGCGGCCGGCTCAACACCGCCGCGCTGCTGGCCCGTTACGGTGACGATCCCAACGGTTTTGCCGCCGTGGGACGCCACCTGGGCGGCAAGCCCGAAAAAATGGCCGATGTGGCCTTTCAGCTCACCCCGTTTCCGCGAATACCGCTTTACTACCTGCTCTGGCTGGGAAGCCGGGAATTCCCCCCGCGAATTTCGATTCTTTTCGACCGCTCCATCGAACGGGCGCTCTCCTCACCGGCGATCTGGAGCCTGGTGACACTGTGCAATTACTATCTGATCAAAGGATTTGAATAAAAACGGATCATATCGTCAGTGTCTCGCCAATCCGCGGCACCATAGCCGCGTAGCCTTCACTTCTGAGCTGTTCGGCAAAGGCTAGGCTCTGATCCTCTTCGCCATGCACCACGGCGATCCGTTTGATCTTCAGGCCGGATTGTTTGAGAAAACGAAGCATCTCGTTGCGATCGCCATGGGCGGAAAATCCACCGATTTTGACCACGTGGGCCTTCAGCGGGTACTCCTTGTTGAGAATTTTGACGATGGGCGGCTCGCCGCTGCGCCCCGCTTTTTCGTAAGCGGTGCCCAACTCAAGGATCCGGCGGCCCAGAGTATGGTTGGCCATGTACCCCACGATGAGAACGGTGTTTTTGGGATTGTGGATTTTGTAACGCAGGTGGTGCAGGATACGTCCGGCTTCACACATGCCTGAAGCGGAAATGACAATGTGGGGGGATTCCTCGCGCATCAGAGCCATGGAGGCCTCGACACTTTCCACAAATTGCACCTGCCGGAAAGAGAAGGGATTTTTGCCCTGCTGCAGGAACTGCTCGTGGGCCTCGCGGTCGTATACTTCCGGATGTTCACCGAACACCTTGGTGATGTTGGTGGCCAGGGGCGAATCCACATAGACCGGCTTGCGCGGCACCTCACCGCTGTCATACAACTCGTGGATCACGTAGAGCAGTTCCTGGGTGCGGCCATAGGCAAATGAAGGAATCAGCACGCTGCCCCCCCGATCAAAGGTCTCGTTGAGGGCCTGTTTGAGCCGCGGCCGCAAATCGACGACCGGTTCATGATCCCGATTGCCGTAAGTGCTCTCCAAAACCAGAAGATCCACGTCGCTGCCCGCAGAATCGAACCGGCTGGCCGGATCGCGCAGGATCGGTTTTCCGTAACGGCCGATATCACCCGAAAAACAGACCGTACGGGGATTGCCGTTGACCTCGCTGCGGATCATGGCAATCGCCGATCCAAGGATATGGCCGGCTTCATACAATGTGCAGGTGGTTTTTTTCCCGATGGTCACCGGACTGCGATAGGGGATCCCTTCAAAAAATGTCAAGGCCTCCTCGGCATCGGTGATCGTATAGAGGGGTTCGACGCCTTGAAGGTGAAATCGTTTGATGTAGCTTCCGATCACATCGGCATTGAGCCCGTGCTTGTTCTTTTTAAGCAGATTTTTGATCTCCTTGAGATCCCGTTTGCTCGTCTTGCCGTCTTCGCCGGGACGCATCTGGGAAAGCGCCGAACGGACGGTTTTATAGTTCAGATACCCGGCATCACTTTCCTGGATGTGGGCTGAATCGGGCAGCAGATAAGCGCTGGCATCGGCAGTGGCGCGGGTGCAGTAGACCCTGCCGGTAAATCCATTGCGGGTGATCAGTGGAATACGGCCGGAATGGTCGATATGGGCGTGGGACAGGACCATATTGGTGAGAATTCCCGGATCAAAGGGCAGCACCCGGTTTTTCTCGGCAGCAGCCTTGCGCCGCCCCTGAAACATGCCGCAATCCAGCAAAATCCGGTCATGGTCCGTACACAAAAGATGCATCGACCCGGTCACTTCCCTTACCGCCCCGTAAAACGTGATGTGCATGGCCGCCTGTCCTTTCTCGATTTCTGCGTGGATATCATCTGCGTCAACGAAGACAACTATCGGCCATTGGAAGGGAAAAAACAAGCGCCAAAAGGCGTCCGGCGGTCCGGATGGCCGATATCGAAGCGATATGGACAAAAAGCAAGTACCATGAAAGGTTCCCGTTTCCGCAAAGGTGGGTGGAGGGTGCCGCCATGGCCCTTTTGGCATACGTTCAGAAGGTATATTTGAATGACACCCCGATCAGGTAATAAAATTCAGGCAGGTAATCGTCGTTTGGTTGGGGCTGCCCCTATTGGGCAATCCTCATAAGGCTGATTTATCATGATGATAACCGGAGTGCGCTTTCAGAGGGCCGTATGACGGAAGCATACTCACCTTGCCGTAACCAATACATTTCCCACTTTGATCAATAAAGCGCCTGGTTACAACGAGCAACGGCACCTTCTTTTCACATCTTAAGATGTTGGCGGTCTCATCATCCGGGAGTTCTGCCGTTATTTCCATTTTTGTATAAAAAGCGAACGGCGCAGATTTCGCCGCTGCAATCTCCGGGAAAACGGCATAATTCAGCTCAGTTTCAATGATGGGGGTACCTTTATCGTACGGAAGATATTTGACGTCAAAAGCTAGGGGCTGTTTATCTTGTTTAATAACACGGCAGATTTTAATCGCTTTATTTGGCGCCGTAAAATTCAACGCCTTTTGAACTTCCGGGTCAGGGATGATCACTGTGACATTCTTGTAGGCAATATCATGGGCGCGGCCTTCCTCATTGAAAACAAGGGTAAACACGTCGTGTTCAGGCTCAGAAACAAAGTAACCCTTACCCGGCCACGAATAAATAAAACCGCCCTGTTCCAATATCCGCAAACTTTTTCTTATGGTTACGCGGCTTGTATTATAGGATTGGGCCAAAGTGTTTTCACTGGGTAATATATCCGATGGGTTGATCTCACCCTTAACAATCATCTTCTTTATGTCGTTAGCAACACTTTGGTAAACGGGTTGGCCACTGCTATTCATTATGTTTTCTTTCATCCATTATTTTCTTACAAAGCTGCATGTTCTCAATCGGCTGCCCGCCATAATAGTCAGCGCCAATGTCCTGGCTTGTGGTACGATCTATACAGCCGCCGCCAACAATGACAACAAATGAGTTGCGCAAAGAAAGCCTCGTAAGTTTATCGATCGTTTGCTCCATTCTTTCAACGACGAAGCTCATCAGACCACATAGCATGACAATATCGGGGTGGTATTTTTCTATTGCCTCAATAAAAATTTCTGTACTGACATCAACGCCAAGGTCAATCACTTCAAATCCCCCGGTTTCCAACGTCTGGCAGACAATATCTTTGCCAATATCGTGAATATCCCCCTCCATAACACCGATAAGAATCCGGCCAAGCGGTAAGTTTCGTTTTTTTAAGGTCACGGACGGCGGAAAAAGGGAAATGGCTTTGCGAAACAGGGTCCCGGCCACAATCAGATCTGCGATAAAATATTCCCCTTGTTCAAATAGTTTACCAACCTCACCCATTCCTTTTTGCAGCCATTCCATAATCATCCAGCGATCAGAGTCGGATGCGAGGAGATCTTCCATGCATGAAAAAAGCTCATCCTCCTCCAATTCTTTCATGGCTTTGATTAACGTCTCCCGTTTGTCCATCGTTTTGGTCTCCTTACCACGATGATTTTGTTCCAAGGGGGCTACGTACGGATTTATCCCCATGAAATTATATGACTTTTGCATCGGCGCGTTCCGTATGGATGAATTGCATTTCCTCTAAATAGATTCTATTGAAATCCGGATGCAAGTTCAATTCCTGATGTACGGCATTTTTCTGTATTTTCCGGCATTTTTGGGAAATCGCCTTGTCCAGTAAAAACAACTGTACCCCGGTGCCGGCCCCATTGCCGATCGAATGTACGGCAACCGTTTTGCATTGGGGCAATAGCCCGATAAATTGCGCGTTTTTGATATCCAAGTAATTTCCAAACGCGCCGGCCAAGCATATTTCACCGACTTCTTCTATCGATATCCCGTAAGTGCTGGTGAGAATACGACATCCGGCGGCAATGGCACCCTTCGCCTTCTGTATTTCCCTGGCGTCCAATTGTGTAAAATAAACAGCCGCATGATTTCCGTTTTCTTCCGGAAATGCCAATATAAACGCGTTCACTTCATGATCGGCCACATGTACCCTGGCCAGGCGGCATGAGAGATTATCTTTGCCGTATTCGTTTTCGTAGGCTTCCTCAGTCAGCATCCGACCCCGGGCATTGATGACGCCATTTTTGAGCAGTTCCGCATAAATATCTATAATACCGCTGCCACATATCCCGATCGCCGGTGCATCGTCAATGATATCAAGCAGAATATTTTTATTCTCATCTATATGAAAATGCTGAATGGCGCCCGCCGAAGCCCTCATGCCGCAGGCAAGCCCGGCACCTTCCAACGCAGGTCCGCATGCGGTCGAAGTGACCATGTATCGTTTGGCGGAACCACAGGCAATCTCCCCGTTGGTTCCAAGGTCGAACATCAGTCGTACCTTATCATCGTCAGGGAGACTGACCAGAACGCTCATTGTATCCGCCCCCACAAAAGCACCCATCAGCGGTAGAAACGTTACCACCGCTTCCGGGTGGATATGCAGGCCGGCCTCTCTTCCGCTGACCTCTATAAAATCATGACTCATTGAAACGAACGGTACCATGCCCAGGCTTTCCGGATATAAACCGAGGAAAAGGTGCTGCATAGTGGAATTACCGCACAATACTGCCTGGTATATATGGTTAAGAGCAACACCATCCTTGACAGATTGATTGAGCAAATCGTTGATCGTATCGACAATTTGCCGGCGAAGCACGTTGACCCCTTGCTCCTGCCGGTGATTCACGCAGTAATGAATCCTTGTAATGACGTCCGCGCCCAACGCCGTTTGTTGATTGAGCGCCGAGTACGTGCCGACCAATGTAAAATTGGTCATATCGTATAGGTAGCATACTACCGTCGTGGTGCCGATATCAATGGCGACGCCGTAAATATGTATATTCGCCTCATCGATCACGGCGTCGATAATTTTATTCCTATAGGTTACAAGCGTATAAGTAAGATCAGGATTTTCCAGCCGGGTCAAATGGGAAAGCTGCTTAAGGGCCGGATAGGTAATTGTCAATTGATATTTTTCCAAGAGTTTCGCGGCAAAAGAAGAACAATAGCCAGGCTCAAAATCCGATTTCGTCAAACGCAGATAAGACAGGTCAGGATTGATACGGCAATCGAGCCTGGTATTCACTGTCAATATCTTCACTTTTCTGTTTGCGGGATTGACGATGCGCTGCACGATTATGTCATCAACAACCGGATACTGACAGGACAATACGGTTTTCGGCTGGTCGGCGTCAATGATTTCTACCACACATTTTCCGCAAGTCCCCTTCCCGCCGCAAACCATATCCTGCGGATATCCTGCAAGAGAACATATCTCCGAAAGCAGCATCCCCTTTTCCGCCTTAAAAACATGATTATCGAAAACAAAATTTACATTGACCGTTTCTTGCATGTCTCGCCTCATCCATAATACCGAATAGGTTCCCGGTGACACGTTATATATTTCAGGAAATCATATCTAAAATACTGCACCTTGCCGTCGCGCAGAAAACACTTTGCAGGCTGGAAACAAACGGAATCGCTTCTAAATTTTTCTTTTCCACGGTTACCACCGGATGAACACCGCCCCGCTTATAAAACTCTTTCAGCACGCCCTTCCTGGCTGCTTTTGACGCAACTGCTTCGGCATCCGTTAGCGTTGTGCAGACCTCAATTTTTTCACCTGAGACACAGGAAACCTCATAAGGTTGAGAAGAACCTCGGATTTCCACCTCACATTTGGCCAAAATTTCCCCAAGTATTGCACCGACGGCATTGCCAACTTGCGCATTCGGCGGTACAAGGCAGGAAACATCGAAGTAATCCGCCACTCTCGGAATAAAGATCCCGGCGGGTGCGCCAATACCGACAAGGGAAAAATCGGAATTGAATTTTAGATGAAGATATCGGTTGCTTTTACCTGCGGAAAAATCCAATAAGCGGTCAATCTCCGCGGAATCAGCAATAGCAAAAAGCGAGGGTTCGGCGGTTATCAGTTTTTTGACAGCCAGCTTATACAGTTTCTGAGCGATCATTTCATAGATCATCGCGCAAAACGATTCCCCATCGCAGCCACATCTGTCCGCATAAAACCGCACGGCTTTCTCCGCTGTTGCCCTATCTCCGGAGATAAAATCTCCACGCACATGCATGATGTCCGTAGGTGTTAAAGCGCTCTTTCGGACATAACCGTTGGTTTCCAGATAGCCAAGGCCAAGATCCACAGACGCATGCCCAAATCGTTTTCTTAATGCGCCCAGGCTCTGGGGGCAATCCTTCAACAGTTGAATCGTGCCTTGCTCTGTTTCGTTTAAGGCCGAACCAGCCGCTGCCCCCGGTTCCTTATGCAAACAATAAAAAACCAGATCTTCCATAGGATGGGCCCCATGATCGACATCCAATGCCGCAAAATATTCTTTGACGGCAGGATACCGCCCGACCATCATGGAAAGCGGCCAAACCCGGCCTTCGCCCCAATGAATGCCATTTTTAAGGTCTGCCACGATTTCCGTATCACCACCGAGCAAGGCGGTACTAATATCGATGGCTTTCGTGGAAGTCTGAAACGCATCAATCCGGGCGCCCGTTTCACAAATGCGCACGGCACCATTTTCCACGATCGACACATCACTGGTGGTTCCGCCGATATCAATGACCACGGCGTTTTGCATCGCAGGTAAGAGCGCAACTGCTCCCAAAACACTGGCCGCCGGCCCTGAAAGCAAGGTTTGCACCGGCTTTTGCCTGGCATATTCCTCGCTCATGACCGTGCCGTCCCCCCGCACGATACAGATCTGGGGATACATCCCCCTGCGCGCCAGGCTCTGCTTTACACTATCCATGAATTCTGCAAAAACAGGAGAGAGTTGCGCATTTAAATAAGCATTGACGGCGCGACAAAGATAATTCAGTTCCGAAGAGAGCTCGCAACCGCAAACAATGGGTTTATCGCAAAGATCGAAGAGTATTTTTTTGGCGGTCATTTCCAAAATAGTATTCTTCATTCCCCATTTGGAAACAATGGCAAAGCAATCAAATCCTTTTTGCCATTGCATCATATGCCGTTCAAATTCAGGCCAATCGGGCTCTTCGCAGAGGTTTCCGCTCATATCAAGACCACCCTTGGCAAAAAATGTATCCGGAGCGGTATCCAAACCGACGGACCGGCCATATGCCTGCAAATCCTTGTCCGTCGAACCAAACAAGATGAGTCCGCAGCGGCGAAACTTTTTCTCGACACAAGCATTCGTCGCCAAGGTCGTGGAAAGAGAAAGCAATGCAATATTTCCGCCCTTGTTCGGATGCAGGTCAGTCAATAAGCGATCGATACATATCCGTAAATCTTCATGTGTGGTTGGCGTTTTGGCGGTCTTAAGCATCTCCTTTTTATCAATATCGATCAGTACGCCATCCGTGTAGGTTCCACCGGTATCTATTCCAATTGCCATCCTCATAGCCAAATTATTTTCCTACGCAAGCAAGCAGCGCTTTATTCGGCGATACCGAATAAAGCGCTGGTTTTCATCATTTCCAGACAAGATCAAACGCTGAATTCAATAATTGCCACGAGGACAAACTTGATCAGGTAATTCAGCTTTTCCTCATCGGTAGTTCCCGGTGGGCAGTAATCCATGTATTTCATGATTTCCTTAACGGAATCAAAACTCTCAACCGTCTGATATTTATCTTCCATTGATAACACCTCCTCGCTTACAGCCAATATTGAGACGCAAATTCGGCGACGGCCTTCACGTTCTCAGATTTGGCATCGTTGGGATACGAGCACATTTTATTTTCGGAAAGGATAAAGCCACCTTCCTGGCCAAGGGTATCGATCGCTCTCTTCGCCATTTCCACGCATTCCTGCGGAGTCCCACGGCTCATGACCGCATTTTGGAGGCCACCGCAAAGCGTAATCGTCTTATTTCTCTTCCGCACTTCATAAATGTCATCCAGTTCAACCTGAAGGGCAACAACACCGCGCGGCACTTCGTCGAAAAAGTCAGCAAAGCGGAGCCAATTGCCTTCTGAGAAAACAAACAGTTGTTTACCGGTTTCTACAAAGGTATCGATGTATTTTTTGAAAGCCGGCCAATAAATATCAGCAAATTGTTTTTCACTGAGAACCGTATGGGCCAGCATCAAACTGAATTCATCAAAAGGCTTTTCCATATCATAGCCACGCGGCAAAGAGCGGAGTTTTTCATTGACAGGCTCGAGGATCACTTCATCAATGGCCAAGCAAACTTCTTTTAGACAATATGGTTGAACGTTAACCAAGACGGCAATAAAAAGGCCTGCCAAACCTTGAAAACGTGGGTTATAGTGAGCGGTCCGTAAAAAACCTAACTACAGAGCCAAAATCAAGGAGGCAGGCCATGAACAAGATAGTAAAGTATGTTGGTTTAGATGTCCACAAAGATTCGATTACCATTGCTATCGCCGATGAAGGACGTGACGGAAACGTTCGAGTGTATGGAAAAATCAGCAACGACCTGGGGCAGATTGATAACGTCATGCGAAAACTGATTTCACAAAACGCCGAATTGCATTGTGTTTATGAAGCAGGTCCATGCGGATATCCAATCTACAGGCATTTAACAAGCAAGGGAATCGATTGCGTTGTCGTTGCTCCGGCGCTGATCCCCAAAAAAACCGGTGATCGGGTTAAAAACGATCGCCGAGATGCAACCCACCTGGCGACGCTCCACCGTTCCGGAGAACTGACGCCGGTGTATGTCCCCGATCAGGCCGATGAAGCACTTCGTGACCTGGTACGTGCACGAAAAGACATCCAAATATCGCTCCGCAAAGTCAAACAACAGATCAATGCCTTTTTATTGCGACAAGGGATCAATTATCCAGGTAAAAGCAAATGGAGTAAAGCGCATTTAAATTGGCTGGCGGATCTGAAGATGCCGCATCCGGCCCAGCACATTGCCCTTACCGAATACCTGGACGCCATGGGAGACCATGAGGCCCGCGTTAAGCGCATCGAAAAAGCGATTGAGCAATGTTGCCAAACCAGTCGATTGCTTCCGGTTATCGAGGCTCTGCAAGCGCTCAGGGGGATTTCTTTGCTCAGCGCGGTGACCGTCGTCGCTGAACTGGGGGATCTGAGCCGTTTCGATACGCCGGCACAGCTGATGGCCTATTTGGGTCTGATCCCATCGGAGCATTCAAGCGGTGGCACCATCAAAAAAGGCCCCATTACCAAAACCGGCAATACCCATGCCCGCAGGACGTTGATCGAATCGGCTCAGGCCTATCGTATGCCGGCCCGGAAAAGTAAGGCGATCCGTAAACGCCAGGAAGGCTTGCCGGACGATGTTTTGGATATTGCCTGGAATGCACAGCTACGACTATGCCACCGCTACCGCAGGTTGATTGCAAAGGGCAAAAACCATAACGTGGTCATCACCGCGATTGCACGCGAGTTGGCCGGTTTCATCTGGGCCATTGCCCGGGCTGTTCCAATCGTGGCCGCTGAAAGATGATTTGTTATAGCGTGGAAACCCAGGCCTATCAAGGCCAAGCCCTAAAGGGTGCTCCCTAAGGTCGCAGCCTTGACAGCCCTGACTTTCCACGCTGGGTGGGAATTAGCGACGGCGAGAGAAGCGCGACTGTTGCTCCGGCTCAAGAAGCTGGATAAGTACTTCTCTATAATCGATGATGCAAATAGAAAAAGAACTTATTGATTTTAAAAATGCTCAAGAAAGGATCGGCTTTATCAAAGAACAAATATAGCCATCGAGCTTTTGGATAGGGGCGCGGTCGCGGTTTGGAGAACCCTCGAAAAAGCTATCGGAATAGGCCTTCAGGCCGAAACTCCCGTCTTTAGACCGAGGCAGCTCCACGACGAAGCCTAGTCAGGCGGTATCCAATCCGCGAATATCAGAGTGCTCTACCGTCGTTATTGCAGACCCCGCCTCTATCCAAACGCTCGATGAAAATTATTGGCCCAAGTTTTTTGGGTATGGATAGGTTTTTCTCTTGACAAGTGTTCAACCATATCAGTTTTTGGGGATTTCTGCGCAAATCAAGAGACACGCCCTTAATCCCTCGGAAGAAAAGATACATAACCTCGAAACCGACTACGTTAGGCGTCCAGCCACAATAGCAGCCGTATTTGCCTCTGGCAAGATCATGTACGAGCCAGTCGCGAACATCGAACAATTCCTGCAGGGATTTAGCCGCTTGGGCATACTGTTCGGGGGTATATTTTTTAGCATTCGGAAATTTTTTGAACTGACCGATTTCCCATAAGGCTTTAAGGAAATTTTCCTTCATGGCATCGAGATGTTCCGCCTCAAAACAATATTTGTCATCGCAATTGAATTTTTCTTTGCCAAGATCATCATACCAGGAGTCGCCCAATGTATTGACCAGCGGGAAAGGATTTCTTACACCGGAGTCAACAACGGCGTCCACTTTATACTTTGAGAAAAAAAGATCCATGGCAATCTTGACTTTTTCATAATCATGGCACACTTCAGATACCGTATACCCGGCATCGGTCCATCTCCACGTCCAAATGTTCGCATAATATGGAATACGCGCCGGTTTTTTAAAAGCAATGGTATCCCTGAACAGCTTACATCTTTCCAGATATAACGCTTCTGCTTGTTTTTTATCCATTGTTTTTCCACTCCTTTCTTAAAATTAGACCCAGCTCTGGCAGGTATTGATGCCTTGCTGTGGACTATGGGCCCAAGCATCGGCACCGATATAGCTGCAGATTGCTTCGTTCACAGGATTGCCGCCGATCAAAATCTTGACCTGATCGCGCATGCCGTTTTCCTTAAAGGCGGCAACGGTCTTTTCCATGGATTCCACCGCAAGCGTAAGGCAACTGCTCAGAGCAATGATCTTGATACCCTGTTCTTTTGCCGTCTTGACAATTTCTTCGGGTTTAACATCAATTCCAAGATCGACCACTTCAAACCCGGCGGCAACCATCATTGCCTTGACAATATTCTTGCCAATGTCATGCAGATCTCCTTCAACGGTACAAATTAACAGTTTGCCTTTCTTCGTAGTGCTGTTCGGACCAACAAGCGCATCTCTTAGGATTTCGACGGATTCGGTCATCAATTCACCCGCATAGATTAAATCGCTAACAAAATATTCCCCGCTCTCATAGAGTTTACCAATGACATCCATGCCCTCGCGCAAAGCATCCATTGCTTTAGGGGCATCCTTTCCACCGTCTTTCATGACATCCTTGAGAATTGCATACAGCTCTTCTTCTTTCAAATCGCCCATTACCTCTTTGAGTCTTTTTTGGTCAAGCATCATTTCCCCTCCTTTTTTATTTTTTTGATGGAACCAATACGGCCGGTGCGACATGCATTATTGTATTTTCTGCAATGTTTGTCTTTATCAAGCAAAGCTTCTGCTGCCAAAAGAGTCCCATACAGATCGCGATTCAACGGATCGAGAATACCCGTATCAAGTCCTACCGAAAGAGCTAGCGTGAGGAAATTCTGGTTAATGAGTTTCCGAACCGGCAAGCCATAAGAAATATTGGAAAGGCCAGCAGCGATTTTCACGGTAGGATATACGGTTTTAATACGTGTGACAGCTTCCATAAAAATCATCATTGCCTTACTTACCGTGGCAAGAGACATTACCAATGGATCGATATGGAGGCGCTCTGGGCTGATATCATAACCGGCAGCCTTATCGATCAATTCGGAAGCAATATGTACTCTGGTATCCGCATCGGCGGGAATGCCATCATTATTGCAAGTTAGCGCGATAACTTGCCAATCTGTATTTTGCAGCAACGGAAATAATATGTCGCATTTATTGCCTTCATCGGAAACTGAATTTATAATGCCCGCCTGGCTGATCCGCGGAAATACTCTTTTAATCATATTGGGATCGGGACTATCGATACAAATCGGGGTATCGGTTGTGCCCTGAACAATATCGATCAGCCAACAAAGCGCATCATATTCTTCGGTAGGTTTGGTGCCGGCACAAATATCCAAATAATTGATACCCGCATCGACTTGCTTCAACGCGAGATCGCGAACAAAATCAGCATCTCTTTTTTGAATTGCCTCAGCAACAGAAGGTATTGCCCCATTGATTTTTTCGCCAATAATAAACATTTCTTCGCCCTTTCCCTCTATAAGAGTTTACTTGTTAATACAAGTATACACCGAAATTATTTCTTTTGTCAACATCCCACTCAAGATGAATTGAATTAGGATCAGGGCTATCGATACGAATCGGGGTCTCGGTTGCACCCTGAGAAAGATCAATCAGCCAACCAAATACATCATATTCCGCGGTAGATTTCGTAACGGAGCAGATATCCAGACAATCGCCCCTCCCGCATTGACTTGCCTCAACAGCTCTTTTTTGAATTGCCTCAGCAACAGAAGGCTTTACTCGAATGATTGTTTCGATCCCTCTCTACGAGAGTTAACTTGTTAATACAAGTATACATCGAATTTATTTCTTGTCAATATCCCATTTGAGATAAATTGAATAGGGAAGAGAAAAGGGTTTAGGCTGGCGCCATCTGGCCCACCGCCAATGGCAACGTCGCGGCCAGACAGATTCAAAATCACGGGGGAACGATCAGATGGGCACGATCCCCAGAATCAGCTAACGGTGCAGGCAACCGAATTCAACCGGCCGGCTTTGACCGTTCAAAACGCGGCTGGAGATTGACTTCCATTTTGTCGGCCGTCAGAATAGTAAGGTTGCCGGAAATAAATCGGTTACTATTTCTCTATTTCAACGCCCAGCGCCCGGGCCCGGGCCACCCATCGCTTGCGCGCCAGGGCGCGCATATCTTCTACCGTATCCCGCTCGTCAACAATTTCCATGCCCATCAGGGTCTCAACCAGATCTTCAAGGGTCACGATCCCTTCGGTGCCGCCGTATTCGTCTACAACGAGGGCGATATGCTGCCGGTCCTTGAGAAACGTCTCCAGCAGAATGGACGGCCGCAAGGTTTCCGGAACGGCCAGAATGTCGCGTCTCGCCGACAACAGTGGTTCCTCGCCGCGTCCTTTGGCACTGAGCACCAGGACATCGTCCTTAAGCACAAAGCCGCTAACATCATCGATGTCCTTGCGGTAAATCGGAAATCTGGAAAACGGTGATTTTGCCATCCGATCGGTGGCCACAGCCATGGCCATGGTGTCGGGAAATGCGGAAATAACGGTACGCGGGGTCATGATATCGGCGATGTTAAGGGAGTCGAAGCGAAACAGATTGCGGATGATCCGGGACTCCTTGTTTTGCAGCTGGCCGGTTTGTTCACCGACCCGAACCATGGCGAGGAACTCCTCACGGCTGAACACATGAACCGGATTGTCTCCCGCCACCAGTCGTGTCAGCCGCTCCGATATCCACACTATTGGATAAAGCAAAACAATCATGCCACGCACGAAAAGGGCGACCATCCCGGCCAGTTTCGTCCAGTACACGGCACCGATGGTTTTGGGAATGATCTCGGAGAGAAAAAGAATCATGAGGGTCATCACGGCAGAGAACAGTCCGAACCAAGCGCTGCCGAAAACGGTGGTTGCCTTGGCACCGGCCCCGATGGCCCCGACCGTATGAGCGATGGTGTTGAGGGTCAAAATGGCAGCCAGGGACTGATCCACGTTGTCCTGTTTCAACCGCTTCAAAAGGGTGGCCCGGTCAGGACGCCTGAGTTTCAAACTCTCGATATAGGCCGGTGTAACACTGAGCAGGACCGCTTCGGCCACAGAGCAGAGAAACGATACCCCCAGCGCCAGTGAAACATAGGCGATCAAAAGCAGCGTATCAGCGTTGGTTGGCGGGGCGACCGTCCCATCCGATCCCACAGGTACGGCCATAGCGGGCGACACCAACAGGATCACCGGCACAATGGCACATACGGCCCACATCAGGCTTCCTGCCAGTATGGCCATCCGTCCACCACCGGTGCGGGACTGTGGATCATCGCTCATTTCAGCTCCATTTCCGAAAATGCGTCAGTAGCCCAGATCCGCCTTTCTGAATTCGCGGTTGGACGATTCGCCCGGTACTCGTTTCAGGATGTCACCCCCCGTCACCGGATCATCGGTTTTCAAGATAAATTCAAAAAGATCGTTCGTTTTTTCCTCAAAGAATCTTTCAGCAGCTGTGGTCCCATCCCGTCTCCTGATATAATAGTTGTGTATGACTGTAAATGCTTTTAATTGTCATATTAACCTGGGCAACCCAGCACCTCAGGCTTGATCGGGGAACATGGTTGTTTTTTGCAAAATACTGATTGAACCGGAACCATTGATGGGAAAGGATGTTAGGGACATCTGACGCCAATGGACAAAAAACAAGGGCCATGAAAGGTTCCCGTTTTTAGTAAATGCGGATGTAGGGAACCGCCATGGCCCTTTTCGCGCGTGGTTAGAAGGTATATTTAAACGACACGCCAATCAAATAATTGAATTCAGGAAGGTAATCGTCGATATCCGTTGTAGAACGGTCGTTGAAAATATTGAAAAACTCCCCTTTAACCTCGATCATTTTATTGAACAGAAAGGCGATGGATGCCGTATGATACCAGTAATCGCCCACTTCCTCGGTTACGGTTGTCCGCCCCCAACTGCTGCTGGTCCACGATCCGCGATAGCGGGCCGCATAGGAACCGTAAGTTCGACAACAGTCGGCAACCGGCAGGTTGAAGCGCAGGCCGATGGCAGCACTGTTGCGGGGATACCCGTCTAAGATCGCATTCGTGTTGTTGTCCCGGGTTTCGTTGTAGTTGTAATTGATAAATGGGGTCAGTCCGCTCGAGATGTCGTAGGAGAGTTCGACGTCCACCCCCTTGATCTCCACCTCATCCACATTTTCCGGTTGCATGATCTGGCCGCCATCGTTGAGCGGATCATCATAACGCACGCTGGTGATAAAATCGTCGGCCTTGGAAAAATAGGGCGTCACCCGGACAAAGAAGGCGTCATCAAACAGGCGTTGTTCGACCGATGCCTGGTAGGCCCACACGGTTTCAGCATCAAGATCCGGGTTTCCCTGGTACACGATAAACGAAGAGATTGACCACGGCACGGAATAGAGCTGGCTCAGGGAGGGAGCTTTGAAGCCCTTTCCGGCGGAAAGCTTGATATTACCGCCGGGGATATAGTTCCAGCGGATGGCGGCCTTGGGTGAAAATTCGTTTCCATAGGAATCGTAATCGTCAAATCGCCCGCCGAGAACCAGTTCCAGGGTATCGAAAAAAGTACCGTCCCACTGGGCGTAAAACGAATACTGAGTCTCATCCTCGTCCGTCACATCTCCTTCCCTGCCCTGAACATCGAGTATCGCTCCCGTGTCCGCATCCACTATTTTCTTTTCTACGGAGAAATAGGAGATCTCGGCCCCCAGGGTCAGAATCTGCTGGTCGGCAAAGGTCCAGCTGGTATTGAGATCGCCATGGTAGCGGTCCGCCACGGTGTCGTTCAAGGATTCCTTGTACACAAAGTTGGGAATGGTGGCGTATCCCGTGTTGATCCAGTTGATCGTTTCCAGGGTTTCGCCGGAATAGTTGTGCTCGGACCGCAGCCAGTCCGCCTGGGCCTTGAGGATCCACCGATCCGACAGGAAGCTTTCCAGTTGCGCGTTCACGTACGGGTGCTTGATATCCTGATGGCAATAGACACCCAGATTGTCGCCCACGCCGTATTGGGTCTCGCCATCCACGGTACCACCGGAAATCGCGATGTTGGTCTTGTCACCAAGGGTACCGGTGAGCTTGGCGTGAAAACGGTCGTGATCATAATCCCGGTTTTCCGTATCGACGCCTTTATCTTCGTAAAGCATGTAGTTGTCCACTTCCTTATGATCGTAAAAAATTCCCAATGAAAAATTTCCGAAATTCAGGCCGGCGTCCAGCCCATAATCGTAGCGATCAAAGTTGCCCGCATCACCCCAGGGTTGAATGTAGTTTTGACCGCCACCGTCCTTGGTGATGATGTTGATGATGCCGCCCCCTGCCGAGGAGCCGTAAAGCGCCGAATAGGGACCCCGAAGCACCTCGATCCGATCCACGGCCCGCACCGGCAGGGTAGTCAAATAGGCGTAATCGGTAAAGGGCGTGTTGACCTTCTGGCCATCCATGAGGACCAGGGTGTGCCCTGCCGATCCCAGTCCGCTGATGGTCATGGATTGGGGCGTCACCAGTCCGACCCCCTGCGGTTCGTTGACATAGACGCCGGGAAGGTTGGCGAGAAGGTCGCCGACGGTCCGGGCCGGGGTCTGCTGAATCTCCTCCTGGCTGATAACCGTGACCACGGCCGGTACCTTTTCTAGGTCTTTTTCGGTTTTGGTGGCGGTCACGATCACGGGCTCCAATTTGGTCGGCTCGCTGGTGGCATGGACGCGCGGCGCCCCGAAACAAGACAGCGACAACACGAAGACCGGTACAAAAATCCATTTCTGCTTCATCTTCAATCCCCTTTTCTGGTTGGTCATGGGCCGTTTTTCATCCGATGGCCTTCGCTGCCGACGTGGCCCGGTCCTTTCGATAAGTTTGTTTTCCTTTTTCTAAAATGGCGCTTCATGCGCCTTTTGTCTGCATCTGCAACCTCACCCGCCGGTGGGCCAGGGCGTCTGCCACGCGCTGATCGTGGGTGGCGACCAGTGCCGCGCCACCGCCTTCGATGTGCCGGGAAAGTCTTGCCAGCACCAGCGCCAGGCTCCGATCGTCAAGGCCTACCGACGGTTCGTCAAGCAACATCAGTTTCGGCCGGCGGGCGCAGGCGGCAGCGATGGTAACGCGCCGCTTTTGTCCCATGGAGAGGGAGCGAGGGTGCCGGTCGGCCAAAGCCAACAGGTCCAGGTCGCGCATTTCACGATCGGCCGCCGCCCATCCGTTTGACTGGGCAGCCACCTCATCCGTCACGGTGGTCAGGTAAAGCTGATGGTCAGGCTGCTGGAAAATATAGGCCGCCTGTTCGGCGATCCGGGCGGGGGGCTCTTTGGAAGGGTCCAGCGCACAGGTCCGAACGGTGCCTTGCGAGGGTTTCAGCAGTCCCATGGCCAGGCGGAAGAGGGTCGTCTTCCCGCATCCGTTGTTTCCCAATAGCGCCACACTCTCGCCGGCACGCACCGCAAAGGATAGGCCGGTGAACAGTTGCCGCGAATCCCCCGGCCAGGCAAAAGCGACATCGTCAAAGGCCAGCAGGGTTTCGCCGGCCGATCCTTCCGGCATGACCGCAAAGCGCGAAACCGATTCCGGTGCGTCGTCCCAGCGGCCACCGGTCATGTACAATTCCGTCGAGGCCACGGAACGGAGCATGTCCCGGCGGTGCTCGAAGACCAGCACCGTACGGCCGGATTGGGCGATTTCCGTCAGAATCGCAAGCAGCCGTCGTTGGGCCTGCCGGTCGAGAAAAGCCAATGGTTCGTCCAGGACCAGTACGCGCTGATCCAGGGCCAGAAGGGCGGCCATCAGCACCCGTTGGCGTTCACCGGACGAAAGCGTCACGATTTTTCGATGCCGCAAATGGGCCGCCTCGACACGATCCAGCGCCCCTTGAATCAGGGCGTCCATGCGGTCCGGCTCGACGGCGAAGTTTTCCAGACCAAAGGCGATCTCGTCATCGACCTTTTCCGTGAAGGTCATGAACTCGACGTTCTGGAGGAGAAGCCCCAGATCCCGGGCCGTCTCCCGGACCGCCCGCCGGTCCGGACGCTGGCCGCAAACGTTCAAATCCCCATCCAGCGAACCGGCAATCAAATGAGGAATGGCGCCGCACAAGGCCATCCCCAGTGTCGATTTGCCGCATCCCGTGGGCCCCGATATGAGAGCGATCTCACCGGGCCCCACATCCAGATCCAGGCCGGCCAAGGCATCTTCGCCGCGGCCCGGGTATCGGAACCGCATGCGCGAAGCCCGGATCAAGGCCGCCCTCCCCATTGAATGCCCGCCGCCAGCAGGCAGACGACGGCCGCAAGGGCCAAATAGACGGCGTCACCGCGCTTAAACCGGGGCAGCGCATAGCAGGAGCGCCTGGCACCGGGATTAAACCCACGGATTTCAAGGGCCAAAGCGATCTTGTCACTGTACTCAACCACGGCAAAGGCAAGGGGAACCATCGATCCGCGGTAAAAACGCATCCAGACGCCACCCATGCGCCTGCCCCGAAGAAGCGCCGCCTGCCGCATCTCCCTGACCTCGGCGGCCATGACCGGAAAAAACCGCCAGACCAGGAGCAGGGAAACAATCAGTCCCGGGGGCAAATGAACCCGGGTCAGGGCACGGACCATCTCCTGGGGCGCGGTGGTTGCCGCCATGACCGGAACCGCAGCCATGAAAACCGCAAGGCGCAGGCAATAGGCCAAGGCATGGGCATGATCATCGCTGGCCGAGAAATTCAAGGCGGCAAAAATGGTAAAAAAGATCAGCAGGCCCAGCCATCGACGAGCGGAAATGCGCACGCCGGCCATACCGGCAACGCAAAGGAGAAACGCCAGGAGGATAAACAGCGCCACCGGGTCCACCAGGATAAGCGCATACACGGTCACGCCCATCCCCACCGCCATCTTGGAAAACGGATGCAGGCGATGGACGGCGGTCTCTCGGGCCGATGGGAATGCGCCGATCACCGGTCACTTTTCCAGGCGCAGCTTTCCCGCCATGGAAAGCTCTTTGGCCACCTTGAGACCGGCCATTGCTCCGGCAAGGCTGGTACAGAAAATTGCTGCCTCGGCGACGATAAAGACCCACCAGGCGATCCCGGAATAGCGGTCGGGCAAGAAGAAAAAGGAGAGGAGCATGGCGGCCGGAAACATCCCCATTTCGTACAGCACCGCACCGGCCACCGGGGCGATTTTTCCCCTGTATCCGCGAAACAGCAGGCTGCAGACGACTTCCCCGAAAAGCCCGCCGCAAAGCACGAACCCGAAAATGATCGGCGATACCATCAGGCAGATCAGGGAGTAGATGCCGGTAATCAGGATCAGCGATCCCGGCCGGCGCAGCCGCGCCAGCCCGATGACCACGAAAAAAGAGCCGAAAAGGCCGTTGACCGCATTGGCCAGCCCGGGAATGCGCAGGGGCAAGGTGAAGGGGATGACCACACTGGCCACCACCAGCAGTGCGGCGGCGATCATGGCGGCGAACACGTATTCGCGGGTCTCCCAATAGGTCTTCCGGGACGTGGGTTTCACTGCCGATAGAGCGCCCGGCCCGGATGGCGCGGCTGCCGGCGGACTGCCGGCCGGCTCGGTCAAAGCGGTTGCATCTCTCACGGCTCCATCCTTTCTTCGATCATGCCTTCGAGTTCCATGTAGCGATCCATGAGCAGTTGTTTTTCCGTTTCCGTGGGATTCCAATAGTCCCGCTTTTCCGCCTCCAGCAGGCGTTTGATCATCGACTCCACGGCAAACCGGTTGTTTGCACACATGCGGGCGAACATCTCAGAATCGGCGATGTAACGCTCGGTCACCTTGGACCAGATCCAGTTTTCCACGGCGTGGGTGGTGGCGGCGAAACCGATCAGGTATTCCACACGGTCGCTGATCTTCTGGGCACCGTGATAATCGTGGGCCAGCAGTCCGTCGATCCATCGGGGATTGAGCAGACGGGACCGGATCCCCCGGTTCAGGGACTCGCCCACGGTCTCGGTAAGCAGGATCTCCTTGGTGGTATCGGTGATCAGCATGGCAGGCGCCCGGCCTTTCACCGATTCAACGGTCCGGGAGAGGCCGCCGAAGAATTCGTAGTAGTGGTCCAGATCCATGATCTCGTATTCGTGGGTATCCCGGACCTGGCTGACCAGATCCACGCTGGCGAGACGATGCCGGTAGGCATCCAGGCAGCGCTGGCCATGCAGGTTATCCGCATAGAGATGACTCATCGTGGCCGTGAAAAGATCGCTGATCTCCGTTTCGCTGGTCCAGGCCCCGGTTTCGATCAGTCCGGTGGTCCGCGTGCCGTACTCTCCCGGCCTGGGCCCGAACACCCGGCCGCGGGCAATCCGGTCCAGCTGTTCCGGAGCGACCGAACCCTCCAGCCGCGCCTTCATGGCCCGGGTGTTTTTGCGGACGAAATTCTTGTCCTCGGACTCGTCCAGTTCCGCCACCAGGTCCACGGCGCGGTTGATCATGGACAGGACCGTGGGGAACATATCGCGAAAAAACCCGCAGATCTGCACCATGCAGTCCACCCGGGGACGCCCCAGTTCCTCGAGGGGCACCGCTTCGAGCTTTTTGTAGTAGGGGTTGGAATCGTGGCGTACTCGGACCCCAAGATAGGCCAGAATCTGCCCTACGGTCTCTCCCCGGGTTTTGGTGGTTTCGAATCCCCAGAGGATCACCGCCGTACTGTCCGGGTAGGCACCGTTCAAGGCGTAATAATGGGCCAGGGTGTTGTCGGCGATTTCCCACCCCCGCCGGCAGGCCTCTTCCGAAGGCACCAGCCGGGGATCGAACTGGTACGAATTGCGACCGGTCGGAAGTACTTCCGGCGTGCGCAGGGGGTCGCCGCCCAGGCCGGGCGCGATATATTTTCCGGAAAGACCGGCCAGGAAATTCTCAATCTCCAAATCCCCGCCGAGGTTTTTGGCGGCGGTGATGGCCTGTAAAACGGCGCTGCGTTCGGGCTCTGTCCCGGGCAGGCAGTCGTCTTTGCATGCCGCTTCGACGATGGTACGGACGTTGGCATCGATCTTCTCGAGGGCACGGGGATCGACGGCATTGCCGGCCTTTCCCGGGCGGAGCAGATCCTCATAGGAAAGGCCTTGTGCTTCGCAGAGCCGGCGGTGGAGGGAAGGCGTTCGGCCCCTGTCATAACGCAGAAAAAAGGTGGCGAAATCCAGCTGCCCGTTGGCATCGATTCCTTCGCCCAGGAGATGAAGCCCCTTGGGAATGATGGCGCGCTTCATCATCGAAATCTCTTCCTGAACCGACTCCACCGTTTCGCAGGCGAAGTTGAGTTGGGCCGCCTTCTGCATGACGCGTTCGGAGAGTCTTTCGGCGCGTGCCGGTTCCAGGGTGCGCGCCTCAATGGTTTCAGCGATGAGTTGGTCCAGGGACTCGTACTCGTCGTAAAGGCCGCCGGCCGTGAATGCCGGGGAGTTGTAATTGACCAGGACCCCCAGGCTGCGCCGTTTGGCAATGGTGGCCTCGGACGCATTGACCACATGGTAGAAGTAAAGGTGCGGCACGTTCCCCAGAAGGGATGAGGGAAAGCAGCGGCCGCTCATGCCCGTCTCCTTGCCCTTGAGAAATTCAAGGGTGCCGTGGGTACCGACGTGGACGACGCAATCCGGCCGCCAGTGTTCTTCCAGCCAGCGGTAGAAAGCCACATACTGGTGGTGGGGCGGCAGGGTCTTGTCGTGACTGATCTTGTCCGGGTCGGCATGGTACCCGCGCGCCGGCTGCAGACCCACCAGCAGATTGCCGAATTCGACCGCCGGGATCAGCAAGCGGTCATCTTCGCACATGATTTCGCCGGGCGGCGGCCCCCATTGGGGGGCGATCTCGTCGCCGGCCGGCAGGGTTTCCAGCAGGCCTTGGTACTGGTTGACGCTCACCATCCGGCCGTGCTTGAACGACTCCCGCACGTCTCCCCAGCGGGCCAGATTGACCAGTTGGCGGGAAAGGAAATACTCGTGCAAGCCTTGCTTCTCCGGCACGCCCGACACGCTATAGCCACGCTCGGCCATGATACCGAATAGCTTTTTCAAGCTGGCGAACGTGTCAATATAGGCGGCATTGCCCAGGTTGTCCTCACCCGGCGGATTGTCGTAGACAATGAAAGCGACCCGCTTTTCGCTGTTGCGTTTGCGGGAAAGGGCCGTCCATTTCCCGATCCGGCCGGCCATGTGGGCGATGCGGCCCTGAATGGGAACCACCTTTTTCACCGCCCCCTCAATTTCCGGATGAGATTGTTCCACGAGGCCGCAGGAGGGCAGCGGTTCGATCATTCCGTCGGTTTCGGGCAGGATCACCGTCGTCAACACCTCGATGGGCGACAGGCCCTGAACGGATTCGCGCCAGGCATCGATTTCCCGGCCAAACATGGGGACCCCGGAAAACACGGGCACACCCAGTTCTTTCAGGAGCGCCACGGCTTGATCCGGGGCGGCGTCGGTAAATGTGTTCAGGGAAAACCACTGCAAGTAGACCACGGCATCCACAAAAGGGGTCTGGTGATCGAAAAAATACTTTCGTATGGCCTGCATGTTGTCGGTAGCGGTGGAGAACACCGGCACGATGTTGGCCATCTGGTGCGATCTCAACCACTGCGCCAGCGCCCGCGCGGGAACCACACTTTGCGAAAAATGCATCCCCCCGTAAAACAAAAGACCGACGGTGGGAAGGTCGGGGTTCCAATCAATGGACGCGACGTAGGCATCCAAATCATCGTGAGTGAATCCGGACAGCGGGTCGTAGATGCCGCAATCCGGGTATTCCCGGGGGACCGGCGGTTTGGCAATCTTGAACCCGGCATATTCCCGCCCGGCGAAGGCCAGCATGTTCTTGATGTTTTCCCCGCCCCCATGTTGCCAGTAACGCATCATGCGGGCCCAGTTGCGGGCGTGGCGGAGCTTGCCGAAGGGAAAAAGAGTTCCGCCTTTCTCGATCCAATCCATCATTCGCCGTGCGGAGCGAAGATTGAACGATTTCCCCGGACGCGACCCCTTCCCTTTCTTCCCGGCGCGGGCCATCGCCTGCCGCATGGAAAACGATCCCAGTCGTACCAGTGACATGCATTCCGGCGAGCCACCCACCAGAAGCGCCACGGGTGTTTTCGTTTGCGCCAATGCGCCGGCGGCCACGCCCAATGCTTTTCCACCACCCCGGATATCCAGGAAAACCATGGACGCGGATATCAGTGCCGACCGGACGGCATCTGGAGAAATGGCCTCTTCTTCGATATCATGGGTTGAGAACAGACGGGCGGAAAACAGTTTGCCATGCACCTGGTAAAAGCGTTCCACGCCTTCCAGCAGGGACTCGGTCAAGGAGGCGTTGATAATAAAGGTGAATCCGGGTCTGTTCATACCGGTCCTGAAAAAAGAAACAGCCATGCAGCGGCCCTTTGTCCAAAGGGGCATTCGCCTTCATGGCTGTTTGGTTTGATTTGTATTTTTGGGTCGATCAAAAACAGAAATGGCCTTCATGACCAATCAGACTGCCTATAGCAAAGTGGTGCCGGTCACGTCAAGATTATATGCCCAATAAAACGCCTTGACTTCTCAACCGGACTGCATTACTGAACGGATCACGCAAGGCGGCTGAAGTCGACCTGATGATTCGATAATTTACTATAGAAGCTGTTTCGGTTCGAACGCCCTTACGGTTTTAATCGGATAGGAAACAAAAGGCCACGAAGGTCTCTATTCCCGACAGGGGAAAGAGCGTTCGTGGCCTTTTTGTTTGCTTATCGGCCTTCTTTTTTTGGTGAAATAGGCAAGTGAAAAATAGTTGGGTGGCGACATCCTCCGGAGAGGGGAAATGTCGCTTTGCGTGTTGCGTGCGGTCTCGGCAGCAGTGGATGTGGATGAGCTGGAAGTACGTACTGTGGCGTGGGAGTTTCTATTGAGTATCATGACAATATCGACGAAGCCACGATGAAGGGCATTGAATCGGAATTCTCTCTCGATCTCGCCGAAAACCACCGCATCTCAGCCACGCTGACCTATATGGAGGCGACCAACGATGAAACGGGCGATCGCTTGGAGAGAAGTCCGCACTGGCTGGGGTCCATTGCCTATACCTACGATCAGTCGTTCGATCGTTTCCGCTTCTGGACGACCCTCAGGGGCCGTGGCCAGGATGATATCTATATCGGCGAATACAGCGTGGATGAACCCCGCGAAGTGTCCGGTTTTTTTGTCTGGGATCTCTCCCTGGGTTTGGATATCGGAACGCATGTGAGTCTGTTCGCCAATGGAACCAATCTGTTCGATTCGGATTACCGCGAGTTCACCTATACGCGCTATCAGCCCGGCCGGGTGTTCCTGATTGGCTGTGAATTCAAAATATAGGTGCAGCGATGGAGAAAATCGCCGAGACTGGAAGCAACCAAATAAAAATCGGCATATTGCTGGCGCCCTTCGGGCCGGCACGGGGAATCATGGCCCTCACCTATGGCCGGGCCGTGGAGCAGTTGAAAGAGACCGGCCTGGCCCTCGAGGTGCGTATCGACAACATGGCCGGTGCCGATCAAACCGCCGTGGACCCGGATCCCGCGTTCATCGAGTGGCTTGATGACGATGCCGACATGGTCCTGGCGCACGTTCCGGCGGCCTACGATGCCGTCTTCACCCAATTGCAGGCGCTTCATCAGAAAACCGGCAAGCCCGTGATCCCCTTGAGCCCGGAGTGCGCGTCCATTGCCGGGGGGATCGACCGGCAAACCGTTAAGACCCTGTGGGCCTATCATGGCAACGGCGGGATGACCAATGTGCGCAATCTGCTGCGCTTTGCGATCCATGTCAGCGGGTTGGGCCCGGATGACACGCCGCCGCCCCCCGAGGAGATGCCCCTTTGCGGGATCTATCATCCGGAGAGCCTTGAAAGCTTTGACAGTCTGGACGCCTACCGCCAGTGGCGGCCCCCGAAAGCGGGCGCGCCCACGGTGGGTCTTTTTTTTCCCCGCTCCTACTGGATCGATAATGCCCTGGCCGTATTCGATGCGTTGATCGGAAAACTGGAAGCAGATGGCGTGAATGTCATTGCCGTGTTCAACGACAAGTTCAAAAGCGGCGGGGATGACGCGGTCATCGAGAAGTTCTTCATCGCGGACGGCACGGCCTGTGTGGACGCCGTGATTTATCAGGCCTACTTCTTCTTGAAATCGAGCCGCGAGAAAGACGGCGCCGGCATCCACCAGGAGGCGTCAAAAATCCTGGAACGGTTGAACGTGCCGGCCCTTTTAATGATCAATAGTTTGCAGACCCAGGCGGAATACGAGCAGAGCGCCGAGGGGCTCACCATCCCCCAGTCCATCATCACCGTGGCCCTGCCCGAGTTCAACGGCATCGGCCAGCCGGTGCTGGTGGGGGTGTCCGAAGCCCATATCGACCCGACCACCGGTGCCAAGGTCATGCGGCCGATCCCCTTGGACGCCCAGATCAGCTACCTGGTCAGGCGGGTGCGCAAGTGGTGCGCCCTGCGGGAAAAACCCAACTCCCGGAAGAAGATCGCCATCATCCTGCACAACTCGCCCTGCCGCAGCGGCGTGGAGGCGACCGTGGGCGCCGGTTTCGGTCTGGACACCCTGGAAAGCGTGGCTCTGTTGCTGCAGCGCATGCAGCGCGAAGGCTACGAGCTGGACTGGGTCCCCGAAAGCGGCAGGGAATTGATCGAAACCATCCTCGAGAAAAAGGCCATCAGCGAGTTTCGCTGGACGCCCCTTTCCGAGATCATTCAGAAAGGCGGTGCCGCCGGGTTTGTGCCCTTGTCGCGCTACGGGCAGTGGCTGGAAGAACTGCCCGAGTCCTCACGATCAACGCTGTTTCAAGGATGGGGCAACCCCTTTGAGACCGACATAGAAGAGCTGGAAGACCTCCAGCGATCGAGCCTGGCCCTGCATGATGGCTGCATCACCATCCCGGGGCTGATGCTGGGCAATGTTTTCATCGGTCTGCAGCCCAAACGGGGGTGCGCCGGCGCACGCTGTGACGGCAGTGTGTGCAAGATTCTCCACGACCCGGAAGTGCCGCCGCCGCACCAATACCTGGCCTTTTACAAATGGATCGAAAAGGATTTCGGTGCCGATGCCATGCTCCATGTGGGCACCCACGGCAATATCGAACTGCTGCCGGGCAAGTCCGTGGGCCTGTCGCCGGCCTGCTTTTCCCACTTTGCCGTAGGCTCGCTGCCCCACCTGTACATCTACGTGGTCAGCAACCCCATGGAAGGCTCCATTGCCAAGCGGCGTGGCCTGGCGGTGATCGTGGATCATCTCCACCCGGTCATGGCCACGGTCAAGCTCTACGGTCCCCTGGAAGATCTGGAAGATCCCCTGGAAGAGTATGCGCGGGCCAGGGCCGCCCATGAAAGGGGACGTCTCAAGGAACTGGAAACCATCATCAGCGAAAAGGCCCAACAGGCAGCCATCGTTAAAACCGCCGGGCAGTTCGATGATTTCCACGCCTTTGTGGACTACCTGCACGGCCAGATGACCATGCTTCGCGAAACCATGTTCCGGGACGGGCTGCACACCCTGGGCCAGCCGCCGGTTGATGACCAGTTGATCAGCATGCTGGCCTCGATCCTGCGCTTCGATCAGGGGCAGGTGCCCTCGATGCGGCGCTGGATCATCGAGTCGCTGGGACTGGATTGGGACAAGGTGCTGAAAACGCCCGAACGGGTCGATCCGCGTCTGGACCGCACCCACGCCCGCCTCCTGGAACTGGCCGACGATGCGGCCCAACAGATCATTGGGGACGCGCTGCAACATTATCCGGACCAAAGCGATTCGATCGTCTCCTCGGCGGTTCAAACCGTTCAGGCGCTTTACGGCATCGACGTGTCAACCATGCCGGCCGATCGAACACAGGCGCTGATGGATATCGTTGAATTCGGCATGGGGCTGGTCCCGGCCATCGCGCAGACCACAGACGAGATCGACAATCTCATTCGTGGATTAAGCGGTGAGTTCATTCCGCCGGGGGCGTCGGGCGCCCTGGCCAGGGGCAAGGTGGAAACCCTGCCCACGGGCAGGAACTTCTTTTCCATCGATCCGTTCAAGATCCCCACGCCGGCCGCCTGGAACGTGGGCATCCGGCTGACGGAGACCTTCTTCCACAAATATCTGCACGAACACGGCGACTACCCGGAATCCATCGGTTTCGTCTTCCGCTTCTTCGATATCTTTCGTGCCGACGGCGAACAGCTGGCCCAGATGCTGTACACCCTGGGCGTCAAGCCGGTTTGGGACGGCAGCCGGATTACCCGGCTGGAGGTGATTCCCCTGGAAACGCTCCAGCGACCCCGGGTCGACATCACCGTGCAACTCTCCAACATGCTCAGGGACGGCTGCCCGCGCGCCTTTGAACTGGTGGACGAGGCGGTCCAGCTGGTGGCCGACCTGGACGAGCCGCCGGAGAAGAACTTCGTCCGAAAGCACGTCCGGCAGCGACTACAGGAAATGGCCCCCCAGGACGATCTCAAGGCCCAAAAGCGCATGGCCACGTTCCGCGTCTTCACGG
This sequence comes from Desulfosarcina ovata subsp. ovata, assembly GCF_009689005.1. NCBI lineage: Bacteria > Pseudomonadati > Thermodesulfobacteriota > Desulfobacteria > Desulfobacterales > Desulfosarcinaceae > Desulfosarcina > Desulfosarcina ovata. The sequence continues at coordinate 2,597,224 of NZ_AP021879.1, forward strand.
CGGCCCCCGGCGTGTACGACTATGGCGCCAATACGGCCGTGGCCGCGTCGGCCTGGGAGACCGAAGACGACCTGGCCGATATTTTCATCGACACCTGCCACTATGCCTACGGCAAGGGCAGCTTCGGCGTGGCGGCCAAGCAGACGTTCACCGCCAATCTGAAGCACGTCAGCGTCACCTATGACAAGTGGGATTCGGATGAATACGATATCCTGGAATGCTGCCACATCTTCGGCAGCCACGGCGGTTTCACCCAGGCCGTCAAAACCGTGTCCGGCAAAGAGGTCGACGTCTATTTCGGCGACACCCATGATCCGGATCGACCCCGCATCCGCGACATGGCCGATGAACTGGACCGCGTCGCGCGCACGCGTCTGTTGAATCCCGCGTGGGTCGAGAGCAAAAAACAGCACGGGTACAAGGGTGCCACGGTCATGGCGGACCGCATCTACCACATCTACGGGTGGCAGGCCACCACCCGGCTGGTGGGCAACTGGGTGTTCGACGACATCGCCCGGACGTTCGCCCTGGATGAGGAAATGCGACGCTGGTTCGAGGCCAACAACCCGTACGCCCTGGAGAGCATCACCCGCCGTTTGATCGAGGCCGAACAACGATCGTTATGGCAGGCCGATCCAGAGCTGTTGGAGCAGCTCAGGGAAGTTTTCCTGGAGGTGGAAGGCTGGATGGAAGATCGCATGGAAGATGTCACCAGCGATTTTCAGGGCAGCGATATCGATATTGTCAAGATCGATCAATACAAAGTGGCCAGGTAATGGGACCCTATATTCTCAAACGCATGGGTGCCATGGGCATGGTGCTTTTCGTGGTTTCGGTGTTTACCTTTTTTCTCATCCACATGGCCCCTGGCGATCCGCGCATCATGATGGCCATGTCCCGCTTCGGCAACGACATTACCCCCGAGCAGATCGAATGGATCGGCAAGGAGATGGGACTGTCGGCGCCCGTTCATGTTCAGTATGTCATCTGGCTGGGCCACCTCTTCTCCGGTGATCTGGGCAATTCCATCCGCAGCGACCAGAGCGTCGTCTCGGAGCTGTTGAACCGCCTGCCGGCCACGCTGACGCTGGGCCTGAGCGGATTTGCCATCTCCCTTCTCATCGCCCTGCCCCTGGGCATCGTGGCGGCCATCAAGCAGAATTCCATGGTGGATCATGCGGTGATGGTGGGAAGCATTGTGTTCATCTCCATTCCCGGATTCTGGCTGGCCCTGCTGCTGATCCTGCTCTTTTCGGTCAACTGGGGTCTTTTGCCGGTCTGCGGCCAGGGCACGGCGGCCCACATGGTGCTGCCGGTCACCGTTCTGGCCCTGGGCATGGCCGCCACCACCACCCGCCTGACCCGGACCTGCATGCTCGAAGTGCTGCGTCAGGACTACATACTGGCCGCCCGGGGCAAGGGACTGCCCGAGAAGTCGGTCATCTGGCGGCATGCCCTGAGAAATGCCATGGTTCCCATCGCCACTTACAGCGGCATCAAGCTGGCGCGCACCTTTCAGGTGGCGGTGATCGTGGAAACGGTCTTCGCCTGGGAAGGGATCGGCAAGTTGATGGTGGATTCCTGTTTCGCCAGGGATTTTCCCATGATCCAGGGATGCGTGCTGCTGGTCGGCGCGGTTTTTGTTCTCACCAACTTTGCCGTGGACATGCTGTACCTGTACCTGAATCCCCGAATCCGGTTGCTGTCGGAAAAACAAGGGAGTCCTGCCTGATGATCAGAGCGGTAATCGACGACAGGAAGGCCAGGATCGGCCTGGTTATCCTGGTGGTCCTGACTGTAGCGGCGCTATTTGCCCCGCTGCTGGCCCCCCAGGATCCCTATGCGCAGCATATCGACCGGCGCCTTCAAGGGCCGTCAGCCGATTTTCCGCTGGGCACCGACTATCTGGGACGCTGCGTATTGAGCCGGATTATCTTCGGCAGCCGCATCTCCCTTCAGATCGCCGCGCTCATCGTGGGCATTCAGGTGGCCTTGGGACTGGGCCTGGGGGCGCTGGCCGGCTATTTCGGCGGCCTGGCGGACGGATTGATCATGCGTCTGGTGGACGTGATGATGGCCCTGCCCTCCCTGGCCCTGGCCCTGGTGCTGGCCGGCATCATGGGACCGGGCCCGGCCGGGATCACGGCGGCCCTGTGCATCACGGGCTGGTCCGAATACGCCCGCATCGTCCGCGGCGATATTCTGGCGCTCAAGGAAAAAGAGTTCATCAAAAGCGCCCGGGCGTTCGGTTTTTCCGACCTCTACATTCTGCGGCGTCACGTGATCCCCAATATCCTCGCCCCGGTCATCGTGCTGGCCACCCTGTCGACCGGGTTCGTGATTCTGCTGGTGGCGGCCTTCGGTTTCCTTGGTTTGGGCTCCCAGCCCCCGCTGGCCGATTGGGGGGTGATGCTGAGCGAGGGCCGGGCCTATATGCGCAGCGCCCCCCACCTGACCGTTTTCCCCGGGCTGGCGGTCATGGCGGCCACGTTTGGATTCAACCTGTTGGGCGATGCCCTGAGGGATGCCATGGATCCGCGATTCAAGATCAACTTTTTTTCCAGGAGCCTGTATGCGGTTAATCGACATTCAGAATCTTGAAACCCGCTTCGATACGGAAAATGGTCCGGTAGCCGCCGTAAACGGCGTCAGCCTGAGCGTCGATCGCGGCTGCCGGCACGCCGTGATCGGCCAGAGCGGTGCGGGCAAATCCATCCTGGCCTTGTCGATCCTGCGCCTTTTGCCGGATAACGCCCGGATCCGCGGCGAGGTATTTTTCAAGGGCCGGGAGCTGTTATCCTGCTCGATGGAGGCCATGCGCGAAATCCGGGGCAAGGCCATCATGATGATTTTCCAGAACCCTTTGGCCACCTTGAATCCGGTGTTGGATCTGGGCACCCAGCTGTGCGAGATTCCCATGTGCCATGAAGGCGTCACCTACGCGCAGGCCAGGCAACGGGCGCTCGAGGCCTTGACCCTCTGCGAGCTGCCCGATCCCGAGCGGGTGATGCAATCCTACCCGTTCCAGCTCAGTGGCGGCATGTTGCAGCGCGTCGCCATCGCCATGGGCATCATCTGCCGCCCCGACCTGTTGATTGCCGACGAACCGTTCAAGGGGCTCGACGCCCGGCTTCAACAACAGGTCGGCGCCACCCTCTACCGGATCTGCCAGACCTTTTCGATTACCTTGCTCCTGATCACCCATAACCTCAAAATCGCCCACAGCCTTTGCGATCGGGTATCGGTCATGGTCGGCGGCCGCATCGTCGAGACCGCCGCCACCGAGTCGTTTTTCGCTTGCCCGGATCACGCCTATTCAAAACGCCTGGTCGAGGCGTACGATCTGTTCTCATCAGCGATCGAAAGCGCCCCGGAAAGGCGGTGCGCCCCATGATAAACGTGCGCCACCTGAGCAAGCATTATACGTCGGGCATCGTGAACAAACGTCTCACCCGGGCCGTGGACGGGGTAAACCTGTCGGTTCCCAAGGGCAGCGTCTTTGGACTGACCGGCGAGAGCGGATGCGGAAAGACCACCCTGGCCATGCTGATCCTGCGGCTGGTCGAGCCCACCGCAGGGTCCATCACGATCGACGGCAAGGATATCACCCGCCTGGGCAAACGCGCCCTCAACCGGCTGCGGCCCGATTATCAGATCATCTGGCAGAACCCGGACACCTCGCTGAGCCCGCGCCTCCCATTGAAGGACAGCATCATGGAGCCGCTGCGCTATTACGCCAGGGTCAGGCGCAAGGATGAAGCGGCGATCCTCTCGCGCTGCTGCAAGATGGCCGAATTGCCCGAGTCCCTGCTCGGCCGCTATCCCCACGAAGTCAGCGGCGGAGAGAACCAGCGGGCGGTAATCACCCGCCTGTTGACCCTGCGTCCCACGCTGCTGATCGCCGATGAACCCACATCCTCCCTGGATGTTCTGGTTCAGGCGCAGATTCTCGAACTGCTCAAACGGATCCAGAAACAACTGGCCTTTACCATGCTCTTTATTTCCCACGACCTTCAGGCCATTGGCTTCATGTGTGATCGGGTGGCGGTAATGAGAAATGGTAAGATCATCGAAAGCGGCGCCTGCGGCCAGGTGCTTTCGGCGCCCCGTACCCCCTACTGCCGTGAACTTGTCGATAATGCGTTTCGCCCCTGGAGATTTGCATCATGAACAAAACCGTCATCATGGTTACTGCCGGAATTTTATTTGCTATGGCGCTGACCGCCTGCAGCAAGACCGAGTCAAAGGATTCGCCCGCCGAACTGGTAATCGGCGTCAGCCAGGATTTTCGCACCACCGATGTCTTCTCCCACAAGGGATTCAACTGCCTGGTTTTCCAGACCCTGGTCAAGACCGGCGCGGAGGGGACCATAGAGCCGCTGCTGGCCGATTCCTGGGAAGTCAACGAGGACGGCACGAGCTATACGTTCCACCTGAACAAAAAGGCGGTCTTTTCGGATGGCACACCGGTGACGGCCCGGCAGGTAAAAACATCGTTTTTGTATAAGCAAACCAAAAAACGCAAGCGGGGGTCGGGCCGTCCTGCCGGTGCCGGATCCGGTGGACCGCCGCCGGCCAAACCGGAAGGCGCCGGGCCGCCCCCCGGCAAGGGCGATGAAGGACTCAACAAGGAATACGGCGTGTTCGACAACCAGCGCTACCATCTGCCGCAGTGGTTTGCCTTCAGGTCCATGGATGAGATCGACGATCACACCCTGCGCTTCAACCTCTCCCGGCCATACACCCTGTTCTTAAGCGAGTTGGCCACCACCCACATGTATCCGGTGCTCAAGGCCGACGATACGGAGCCGGTCACGGGATACATCGGTACCGGGCCGTATAGAATCGAGGTCTTCAAACGGACGCAATATATGACCCTGGTGAGAAATGAGCATTTCTGGCAGGGAAAACCGGCCATCGACAGGATCCGGCTCAAGGTCATTCCGGATGCCGAAACGCGCGCCATCGCCCTTGAGGCCGGCGAGATCCATATGACCGGGTACGACCATTTCGACAAAATTCCCAACGAATCCGTCCTTCGCCTGCGGGCGTTGCCCAACGTGACGACCCATCGCATGACCAGCATGGATCATCCATCGATCAGTTACATCGCCATCAATTACAAAAGGCCCCCTTTCACGGACAAGGATATCCGCCAGGCCATTTGCCTGGCCATCGACCGGAATCCCCTGGACCAGGTGATGTCCGAAACCGGGCGAACCACCCACGGCCCGTTCCCCAAGGATCATCCCGACTGTGCGCCGGATATCGACCCTGCCCCTTTCGATCCCGGAAAGGCCCGCCAGTTGCTGGCCACCGCCGGATGGGCGGACAGCGACCAGGACGGTATTCTCGAGAAAGACGGGCAGCGCCTTGCCATTGCCTTGTGCTTCAATTCGTTCGACCCCCAGTACAAAACCGTGGCCGAAATCGTTCAGGCCCAGCTCAAGGCCGTGGGTATTGAATTGAAGCTGCAGATGATGGAGCTGGGCGCGCACATCACGGTCATGCGCGACGGCACCTATGATTTGGCCTTGTGGCCCATGATGCGCTATCACATGTTTTTCTACACCGGTCATCCATCGTGGCTCAACGTGTACAACAGCCCGGACCTGGACGAGGCGTTCACCGCTTACCTGCATGACGGCGACGCGCCGCTGCGGCTTCAGGCACTCGCCCGAACCCAACAACTCATCGTGGGGAGCCGGGCATTTCCCCTTTTCTTCGAGCGATACGATGTGGTGGCCTGGAACCATGCGTATTTGAAAGATTTCGAACCCCAGCCGCTGGGATGGGACCTGTCCATGGGGATCTGGAAGGCGACCATAGGAAGAAAACCATGACCCAACACACTCCCATCTATCCCTTCACCGCCATCGTGGGCCAAACGCAATTGAAACAGGCCCTGATTTTAAATGCCATCAACCCGGCCATCGGCGGGGTGCTGATCCGCGGCGAGAAAGGCACGGCCAAGTCCACGGCCGTGCGCGCCATAGCCGACCTGCTGCCTGAAATCCGCGTGGTGCGCGGCTGTCCCTTTGGCTGTGACCCGGACCGGTCAGAGGAGTGGTGCGACGTCTGCCGGGGCAGTGAGAAGACACGCAGGATCGACTGGCGCCGCATCCGTGTGGTGACCCTGCCCCTCAACGCTACCGAGGACCGCGTGGCCGGTGGGATTGATTTCAACCAGGCGGTCAAAAGCGGCATGCGCTGTTTTTCTCCCGGCGTGCTGGCCATGGCCCACCGGGGCATCCTGTACGTGGACGAAGTCAACCTGCTCGACGACCATATCGTGGACGTGATCCTCGATGCGGCCGCATCGGGTCGCAACCGGGTGGAGCGTGAGGGCATCTCCATCGCCCATGCCTCGCGCTTCATCCTGGTGGGCACGATGAACCCCGAGGAGGGCGAACTGCGTCCCCAGCTCCTGGACCGCTTCGGCCTGTGCGTAGAGACCGCCTCGGAAAAGGAGCCGGACCTGCGCACCGAACTGATGCTGCGCCGGGAGGCCTTTGACCTCGATCCAACGGAATTCCAAATTCGCTACGAGAAGGACAACGCCGTGGTGGCCCGCCAGATCGCGGCCGGGCGGGATCTGTTGCCCCAGGTGGTCCTGCCCCCGCACCTGCGCGGCCTGATCGCCGAAATCTGCACCGAAAACCATGTGGCCGGCCACCGGGCCGATCTGGTCATGGAACAGGCGTCCCGGGCCCTGGCCGCCCTGGGCGGCCGGCGTTCGGTCACCGTCGACGACATCCGCGGGGTATCGGCCCTGGCCCTTGTGCATCGCCGGCGCGATGTCGCGCCGCCGCCGCCCCCACCGCCACCCGAGCATGACCACGAACATGACCCGCCGCCGGAAAACGACCAGAACGAGGACCTGGAAAATCCTGAAGAGCCGCCTCAGGAAAACCAGCAGCAACCCCAGGAGGCCCAGGCCCCGCCCAGTGAGGAAAACGCGCCGCCCGAGCAGGACGAGGATAACGAGTCCGACGCGCAGCCTGAGGAGCAAAACCGGCCGGACAGCGTTATGGAGCAGATCTTCGATGTGGGCGAGACCTTCAAGGTGAAGAAATTCGCCTCACCCAAGGACCGGGTCTTCCGGCGCGGCTCGGGCCGGCGCTCACGCACCCGCATCGCCCAGAAGCAGGGCCGTTACGTGAAAAGCACCATGGACCATAAATCCGGGGACATCGCCCTGGACGCCACCCTGCGGGCGGCGGCGCCCTATCAGCTGCGCCGCAAAAACGGCAATGGCGTTGGTCTGGCCGTCCACCTGAAGTCAGAGGATATTCGCGAGAAGATCCGTGAGAAACGGGTGGGCAACGTGCTGCTCTTTCTGGTGGATGCCAGCGGTTCCATGGGCGCGCGGGGTCGCATGACCGCCTCCAAGGGGGCCATCATGTCCCTGCTCCTGGATGCCTACCAGAAACGCGATCGCATCGCCATGGTCTCCTTCCGCAAGGACCAGGCCGTGGTCAACCTGCCGCCCACCACCTCCATCGAACTGGCCGCCACCCTGCTCAAGGATATGCCCGTGGGCGGCCGCACCCCCCTTTCGGCCGGTCTGGCCAAGTCCTATGAAGTGCTGCGCAACATCCTCCTGCGGGAACCCACGGCCCGGCCGATCGTGATCATGATCACCGACGGCAAGTCCAACATGGCCCTGGGGGAGGCCAAACCGCTGGATGAAGCCGTGCTGCTGGCCGAGCGCCTGGCCAGCGATGCCCGCATCCGCTTCATCGTGGTGGACACCGAAAGCCGCGGGCTGATCCGCTTCGGTATGGCCCGCAAACTGGCCGGCGCCATGGATGCCGACTATTTCCAGATCGAAGACCTCAAAGCCGACACCCTGATCAACATTGCCAAGGAGAGCGTTCAATGAAAACCCAACCGATTTACCCGTTTACCGCCATCGTCGGTCAGGAGAAGATGAAGCTGGCCCTGATCCTCAATATCATCAACCCGACGCTCTCCGGCGTGCTGATCCGCGGAGAGAAAGGCACGGCCAAATCCACGGCCGTGCGTGCCCTGGCCCGCATCCTGCCGGCGATCCCGGTGGTCCGGGACTGCCCGTTTCAACTTCCCGAAGGTGAGGCCGACGGCGTCTGCCGGGAGTGCTCGCGTATCGACTGCAGCCGGGCCATATTGAACAGCGAGCCCGTGGACATCCACACGCGCGGCATTCGGGTGGTGGAACTGCCCGTGGGCGCCACCGAGGATCGCGTGGTGGGCACCATGGATTTGGAGCATGCCCTGAAAAAAGGAGAAAAACAGGTCGAACCGGGCATTCTGGCCGCTGCCCACCGGGGCATTCTTTACGTGGACGAGGTCAACCTGCTGGATGATCACGTGGTGGACGTACTTCTCGACTCGGCTGCCATGGGGGTCAACACCATCGAACGCGAAGGGGTGAGTTTCTCCCATCCGGCCCGCTTTACCCTGGTGGGCACCATGAACCCGGAGGAGGGCGAACTGCGGCCCCAACTGCTGGACCGCTTCGGCCTGTGCGTGCATATTGAAGGCATCCAGGATGCCGAAGACCGGGTGGCCATCATGGAACGTCGGGCCGCTTTTGACGAGGATCCAGAGTCGTTTTGCACCGCCTGGGAGGCCGAATCGAAAGTCGTGGTCGAACGCATCGAGCGCGCCATTGCCCTCTATCCCAAGGTGACCATCGCCCGCGATCTGCTCTTCACCATTGCCCAGTGCTGCCTGGACGTCGGCGTGGACGGCCACCGGGGAGACATCATCATCCTCAAGACGGCCAAGACCCTGGCCGCCTGGAACGGGCGTGAGGAGGTGGAGAAAGCCGATATCGACAACGCCGCCGAACTGGCCCTGCCCCACCGGGTACGCCGACAGCCGCTGATGGAGATTGCGGATAATGTTCAGGCGCTTAAGAAACGGACTGCTACTCGGTGACCGGTGATCAGTGATCGGCGGAGAAGCACAAAATATCAGTGTTAAGTTGAGGAATTCTGTCGATTCTAAAAAAGAGTCTCGTCCCTTCCTTAACCCTTATTGCTTTACGTTTTTCCTGGCAGGATAATGCAGATATCGTCCGTAGGGGCGAAAAATTTTTCGCCCCTACACAGAAAGCCGGACAAGAAAAAAAGACCGTTTTTTACACGCACAAAAATAAAAAACGGTCATCATCCTCCACTTAACACCTAAAACTTTACACTTAACACTCTCCTATAGGGAAACACAGACTCGGCCATAAGGAAAACATTAAGATGGACTGGACCCCGGAAGCAAAGCGAGCGATCGAGAAAGTACCGCCTTTTGTTCGCAAAATGGCTGGCAAGGCAGTGGAGGCCTATGCCAAGGACAAGGGGATGGGCACGGTAACCCTGGAAATTGTCCAACAGGCAAAAGAAAAAATGATGGGGCGGTTTTCAAAAAACGAGGACCGCGCCACCGCTGGCTTGTCCGGATTCAACGTGGGCATGAACCGCCGTCAGACCATGCACCTGACCGACCAGCGGTCTTTTCTGGCCAATGAAACCGACGATCCCCTTCACGAGGCATTTGACCGCAAACTGGCCGTTCATGCCATGCCCCGCAACAAAACAATTCCGCTTGAACATCTTCACCGGTACTGGGCCGAGGTCATGTCCGAAGATCATGTGGGCCAGCCGATGCGCACCATTTATATCCACATCCCCTTCTGCCGGAGTCATTGCCTGTTTTGCGGATTTTATCAAAATGCCTACCAGCCTGAAAAGGCGCACCAATACGTGGATGCCCTTCTCGAGGAAATGGCCGGGACCGCGCAGGAACCCTTCGCAAAACGCGCACCGTTTCAGGCCGTTTATTTCGGTGGCGGCACACCGACCGCCCTGCCCGCCAATGATATTTACCGGCTGGTGGGTGGCGTGAAGACCTTTTTTCCTCTGGCCAATGATTGTGAATTGACCCTGGAGGGCCGGTTCCACGATTTCGGCGAAGACAAAATCGAGGCTGCCCTGACTGCCGGCGTGAACCGCTTTTCTTTAGGCGTGCAGACGTTTGACACCGCAATCCGCAAGTCCCTCGGCAGGCGGGAACCAGAAGAGAAATTAATTCAAATGTTGACCCACCTGCGGGATCAAGGTGCCGCCGCGATTATCATTGATCTGATTTACGGCCTTCCCGGTCAAACCATGGACATCTGGGAAAAGGATCTTAAGACCTATCTTGATCTGGAGATCGATGGTTGCGACCTGTATCAACTCAACATATTCGCCGGCGGGCCGCTGGAAAGCGCCGTTCGTAACCAGACCCTGCCCAGGCCGGCCACCTTACGGGAACAGGCCGATTTTTATCAATGCGGTGTGGACCGTTTATCGGCCGCCCACCAACGCCAGCTGTCCATCACCCATTGGGCACGAAATACCCGCGAGCGAAGTCTGTATAACGCCTTGTCCCGGGGCCGCAGCGAATGTATTCCCCTGGGCGCCGGCGCTGGTGGCTGGCTGGGCAAACACATGTTCTTCCTGGAAGGAGATTTAAACGCCTATATCCAGCGGGTACAAACAGGTAAAAAACCCCTCGTCATGGGATACGGCGGCGATCAGCACCACCTGCTGCTCAGGGACATCGCCTGCCAGATCGAGTTGGGATACTGCGACATGAAATCCCTATCGGCTCGGCATGGAATGGACCTTTTCGCCATGACGGGCCACGTGGTCGATCAGTGGGAAAAAGTGGGCTTGATCCGAATGGACGACGGCGTGCTTCATCTTACGCGCGCGGGAGCGTTCTGGGCGGTCAATCTGTCCCAGATCATAATTGATCTCGTCCAGATGCAGAATACTAATACAGGCTTTACATGGAGACAGAGGTGAAAGCGAAGAGATGAAAGAATTGAAAAAGGGCAAGACTGTCGGCAAGTGGTTTTTATATGGCATTAGCGTGATATCGAGTATTTTATTTTTGAGGATGGCGGCTTTGGCGGAGAACCAAGGTGAAGAGAATATCTTATCGTACGCGGTCCGATGTCTGCCCTTTATGGTTCGGACGCCATGGCCGGCGTCATCAACATCGTGACGCGCAAAGCCAGTGAAAAAAGATCGTTTAGCGGCAAAATCATTGGTGGTATGGCGGAGAACGGTGATCGTGAGACAACCATTGTGCGGGCCACGGGCGACTTGGGTGCTGTCGGCAACACCCACCACCGGCTTTCGACGGAATTTAAAAAACGGGGCGACTACCGTCTCGAGGACGATCAGCCCTATACCAGCTTGAAAAACGACGACATGGGCGACCTTTCCCTGCATGCCTACTACCGCTGGATCCATGACTATTACGGCTCGGATCCCAATTTACCCCGGGGCTCGGACCCGGTGAATTCCAACTTTGACGTTGTCGACGTCAAACTGGACTATCGGTTCTTTGACCACCATCTGATCAGCGTGGGTATCGACAACCTGTTCGATAAGGAAACCCCGGCCAACTATACCAAGGGCGGATCGCCCCTGGATCCCGGAGAGCGTTATTATTACGTGAGTTACAGCATCAACTATTAACCCGTAAGGAGGCTTTTCAATGAAGCGCATGAAACAAACCATGGCCATTATTGTTCTTGTGGGCATCTGCATTTGCCTGAGCACAACAGTGAATGCCCACAAACTGTGGCTCAACGCCACAGACTACTACCCGGAAATTTTCTCTCACCCCAAATACGCCCCCCAGCCTCGGGCGAAGACCGTTATCTATTTTGGTTGGGGCCATAAGCTGCCAGTTTCCGACCTGTTCAGTGACGATTATCTCGATACGCTCCTTATGGTTGATCCCACCGGGAACAAAACCGAACTCGAACCCGGCAAGGGGGGGTTCATGGCAACGGAACTGCTGATGAAAAACGAAGGCGGCCGTGTCATCGCCGCATCCGTCAAACCGGGCTTCCATGGTGATGTTAAGGGGAAAAAGAATTTTTATGAGATGCGATACGAAATGTATGCCAAGGCACTGATCGCCGTGGGATCTTCCAAGCATGATGTTTTCCTGAAACCGATCGGTCAACGTTTCGAAATCGTCCCCCTGCAGGACCCCAAAGACCTGAAACCCGGCGACTGGCTCACGTTCAACGTGCTCTTGGATGGGAAACCGGCCAGGGGAGTGGAAATTTCCGCATCCCCTTACGCCAAACCGCTGCTGACCGTCGTCGATAACCTGACCTACAAGGAAACCGGAAAAATAAAGCTCATGGATTGTTCCGGCCCCTGGATTGTAACAGCCAAACTGGAGTTGCCGGCAACTGCCGAATTCAAGGATAAGTGTTCCAAGCTCTATTTTATCTCAACCCTGACATTCGAGGTGCCCTAAGAGCCTGCCCTAAGAGCCTGTTTGAGAAGTCTCAAACAGGCTCTAAACATTTCAATCTTTCGCGGGCATGGCCCGATCAACGATCAGCTGCTTAGCCGTTTAGGCCGTAGGCTGAAGGACGGGCGGTATGCGGTCTGTCTCGACGATTGCCCAAATTCCTTCCATGCCCGCCTGTAGGATCTGGCCATGCCTGCGACCCGATCGATCCGGCCAACATCCTTGTCGCGGCCATGGGCCGCTCCTGCAATGGTCTGTGATGTGAGCTATCAGCTAATTGCTAACGGCTAACAGCCCGCCTTTACCCTGATGAAAGAAATGAAAAATTGCGCCACATCATCGAGGTTCAAAATCTGTCAAAAACCTTTGCCAACGGGGTCAGTGCGGTCAGGGAGGCCTCCTTCCATGTTCAGGAAGGCGAGATTTTTGGATTCCTCGGGCCCAACGGCGCCGGCAAATCCACCACCATCATGATGCTCACCACCCTTCTGGCACCCAGTTCCGGCAGGGCCAAGATTGCCGGTTTCGATGTCCGCACCCAGGCCAATCAGGTCCGGCCCAACATCGGCTACATCTCCCAGGATCTCGCCGTCGATGACCACTTGACGGGCAGACAGAATTTAATGCTCCAGGCCGGTTTCTATCACCTGCCCAAAAAAAAGGCGGCCGCAAGAATCGAGGTGCTGCTTGACCTCGTCGATCTTGCGTCCCGTGCCGACGATGCGGTCGAGACCTATTCCGGTGGAATGCGCAAGCGACTGGATATCGTATCGGGCCTCATTCACCAGCCCCGGGTGTTGTTTCTCGATGAGCCCACCCTGGGGCTGGACATCCAGACCAGAAGTCAGATCTGGGAATATATCGACTATCTGCGAACGGAAAAAAAAATGACCCTTTTTCTGACGACCCACTACATGGAGGAAGCCGATTTTCTCTGTGACCGGGTTGCGATTATCGACAATGGCACGATCAAGGCCATGGGTTCACCCGGGCACTTGAAGAACCAGATCGGCACCGAAATGGTGCGCATGCGCTTCGACGAATCGGATGGCGATGGTCTTAGCGATGCATTGCGCCGTATCGGCGAACTGGATGTCGTCGAACGTATCGAGAAACGGGGTGGTCAATTCACGGCCGTGGTCAAGAGCAGTGACGCGGCCATCCCGTGCATTTGCCGTTCCAGCCTTTCGACAGGCGTGAAAATCAGTTTCATGGCCGCCGAAAAGACCAGCCTGGCCGATGTGTATATGGCCTTCACCGGCAAGGCGCTCAGAGACGAATCGGGCGGCGGGGCGGATGCGCATCGGACCCGCAGAGCCCTGCAACGAATGAGGTCCTGACCATGCCGGCCTTTTTAAGTGACATCTACCATGTGTGCTGGCGGGACATGCAGCGTTTCTTCTCGCAACGCTCGAGAATTCTCCTAACCCTGGTTCAGCCGTTGATCTGGCTGGTACTGATGGGCAACATCATGTCCGGGATGACCCGCTCCGCCCATGGAACCGGCATGCTGGCCGGGGCGCGATACATCGATTTCATGACGCCGGGCATCATGATCATGACGGCACTGTTCAGCGGCACGTTCTGCGGCTTTTCCCTGGTCTGGGATCGGCGGTTCGGCTTCCTGTACAAAATGCTGGTCGCGCCGGTCAGCCGGATGGCGATTCCCGTGGGCAAGATGACGGCCACCGCCATCCAGATCGCCCTTCAGGTGGTCATCATCGGCATTATCGCCCTTTGCATGAACGTGCATTTCTCGTCCGGAGTATTGGGTTTTCTCATGATCGTGATCATCGCCGGCATCTTCAGTTTTGCCATGGCGGGAATCTCACTTTCGATCGCCATCCATTTCAAGACCCTCGAGGGGGTCCATCCCATCCTGAATTTCATCAGCATGCCCCTGATGTTCACCAGCAATGCGGTTTTCCCAAGGGCGGCCATGCCCGATTGGATGAAGGTAATTTGTGACTGGAATCCGCTGACCCACGCCATCACCCCCATGCGCACCCTGGTGGTGGAGGGATGGGTCTGGGATCAGATCCTTCCGGGACTGGCGGTCAATCTCACCTTCGCCCTGGTGATGGTCCTGATTTCAACCCTGCAGTTCCGGCGATCCATTGGTTAACGACACATTCCTTTTAACGGCATACAGCATCAGAAGAGAAAAGGATGACACACGACAGCGAAAAATTAAAAATCGCCGGCTTCAGGGTGATCTACGGGCCGAGCACCATCGGGCGGGTCTATCATCGGGCGGCGGAAAACGTTACGCGCGAGGGCACACGGGTGGAACTGCAATACAGCCAACCGCCGGCCATAGGCATGCCGGTTCCCTCGCCCGAGTGGATCGAGTTTGCCAAAAACGAAGCCGACGCGGTGTTCTTCGGCTTTCCCCAAGAGTTCAAGGTTCTCCAAGAAATTTTCGAGGATCTTGCTCGGACCCTGAACAAACCGGTGGTCCCGGTTTCCCCCGAAGTCATCGCCCTGGGCAACCTGGCCGAAGCGGATCTTGCGCGCGCCGTCGACTATCATCTTTATAGCGGCCGGGAGAACATCGAGGCCTTTTTCGGCTGGCTGGGAGAACTGGCCGGGAAATCGGCGCCGGGTCAATCCAATGAACCCCGCGAAATGCCCTGGGCGGGCATCTGCCATCCGGAAAGCAAAAAAAGCTTCGACGATCTCGACGCCTATCTTGCCTGGTATCCCAAGCGGCAGGCGTATGTGGGGTTGCTGTTTCCCCGCATCTTCTGGGTGGAGGAGAACCTGGCCTCCTTCAACGCCCTGATCGAGGAGATCGAGGGACGGGGCCTGGGGATGATCCCCGTGTTCAGCGATGGCTGGTTCGGCCGGGTCAAGAACGACGACGTGATTCGTAGGTATTTCATGCGCGGCGACCAGGCGATCATCGAGACCCTGATCAGTTACAGCGCCTTTTTTCTCAAGTCTCGCCAAAATCAGGCGGCCATCGAACAGGAGTCGAGCACGGACGTCCTGGAACAGCTCAACGTCCCCGTCATGAAAATGATCCATGCCGCCCGCCAGACCGAGGAACAGTGGCGCAGCGACATCCAGGGCCTGAACCTGCCCCAGGTGATCATCAGTATTACCCTGCCCGAGTTCGATGGCCTGATCGAACCGATCCTGGTCGGCGGATCCGAGGGCACGGGCGACTATGCACCAGCCATTCCCTTCCCGGATCAGATCTCCTATCTGGTGGACCGCATGGTGCAATGGATCCGCCTGCGCCATAAACCCGCTGCCGAGAAAAAGATTGCTTTCGTGCTGCTCAATTCGCCCTGCAAGAGCGTGGAGGCCACGGTGGGCACAGCCTTCGGCCTGGACAGCCTGGAAAGCCTGGCCCGCATTCTCCACCAGATGAAGGCCCTCGGATACCGGATGGATTGGGTGCCGGAAAACGGAAAAGAACTGATCGAGACGATCATGGCGCGCAAGGCCCTGCCCGACTTCCGGTGGACCACCATCGATGAGATCGTCTCCAAGGGCGGGGCGGCGGATTTCGTATCCCTCGACCGCTACCGGGATTGGTTTGCCACCCTGCCCGCCGAAGCCCGCGACAAGGTCGTGGCCGCCTGGGGGGATCCGGACGAGACCCGCCATCTGTCCGGCGTTCAGAAACTCTCCTTCGGACTCCACGACGGCCGCATCGTCATTTCCGGTATTCAAACAGGCAACGTGTTTATCGGCGTTCAGCCCAAACGCGGATGCGCCGGGTCACGCTGCGACGGCGAGGTCTGCAAGATCCTGCACGACCCCGAGGTCCCACCGCCCCACCAGTGGTTGGCCTGGCACCAGTGGCTGGAAAACGACTTCGGCGCCGATGCTGTGGTGCATGTAGGCACCCACGGAGTTCTGGAACTGCTGCCGGGCAAGACCACGGCCTTGACCGAGTCCTGTTTTCCGCGCATCTCCCTGGGCAAGGTACCCCATCTGTACATCTACAACCTGACCAATCCCATGGAAGCCGTGGTCGCCAAGCGCCGCAGCAACGCCGTGATCACCGACCACATGCCGCCGGTGCTGGCCACCATGCGCCTTTCCGAGGATCTGGCCGATCTGGAAGAACTGCTGGAAGACTATCAAAAGGCCGTCCAATTGAAGGAGAAACCGCGGGCCGCGACACTCTTCACCCAGATCGAGGAGAAGGCCCGGGTTGCCGGTCTGCTGGCAGAGGATGCGGCCGCCGACCCTGAAGGTTTGCATGAGAAATTGACCCTGTTGCGGGAGAGCCAGTTCCGCGACGGGCTGCATATTTTCGGCCAGGCGCCGGAAGGCGAGGCCCTGGCCGAATTGCTCAACACCGTGCTCAAGACGGCGCAGCCCGACTGCCCGGCCCTGCGCGACTCCCTGGCCACATGCTTCGGATGGGATTTGGATGCCCTGCTCAATGCCCCGGAGAAAACCGGCCCCACCGGCGTGAGTAACGGCAAGCTGCTGGATGAGCTGGATCGCTTGGGCCGGGATATCCTGCTGACCCTGATTCAGACTCCGCCCGATACCGTGGACCGGGCCATCGAATCCGCCCGGGGGGTGCTGGGCGCCTTCGCCGAAAGCCGCGATCTGGTTTTGCAGGACGAAACCGAACTGCTGCAAACGCTGCTGGCCAAGGCTCTGCGCATCATTCCCCTGGTCGGCCGCACCACCGATGAAATGCGGCATCTGCTGCGCGGCTTCGACGGCGCGTTCATTCCGCCCGGCGCTTCCGGCGCATTGGCCCGGGGCAAGGTGGAAGTCCTGCCCACCGGCCGCAACCTCTACTCCATCGACCCCTGGCGGATTCCCACGGCTGCGGCCTGGACCGTGGGAATGCGCCTGGCCGACGACCTGATCGCCCGTTATATCGCGGATGAGGGCGCCTGCCCGGAAACCATCGGTTTCACCCTGCGGGCCATGGATCCCTATCGCTCGGACGGCGAAATGATTGCCCAGATTCTCTATCTTTTGGGAATCGAGCCCATATGGTCGGCGGGACGGGTGGTGACACTGAGGCCCATCGCCCTGGATCAACTCGATCGTCCCCGGATCGACTGTACGATCAACCTCTCCTCCATGCTGCGCGACGGCATGCCCCGGGCCTTTGAATTGATCGATCAGGCGGTCCGCATGGCCGCCGATCTGGACGAACCACCGGAGAAAAATTACGTGCGCAAGCATGTGCAGGAACGAGAGGCGGAGCTTTCCGCCGACCATGACGTCGAGGAGGCCCGGCGACTGGCCACCTTCCGGATCTTCTCGTCGGCGCCGGGCAGCTACGGCACCGGCGTGGAACTGGCCGTGGCTGCCTCGGCCTGGAAAGAGGAAAAGGACCTGGCCGGGGTCTATTTCCAGTGGACCAGCTATGCCTATGGCGATGGCGTCTATGCCCGGCAGGCAACCGATGAATTGATCCACAATTGCAGCCGGGTGACCGTGACCTTCGAGAAATTCGACTCCGACGAGATCGATCTGTTGGACTGCTGCCATATGTACGGCGTGCACGGGGGGTTCACCAACGCGGTGGAAGTGGCCTCGGGGCAATCGGTACAGACCTATTTCGGCGACACCAGCGACCCGGCCCGCCCGGCCATCCGCACCCTTAAGGAGGAACTCTCCCGCATCGCCCACACCCGGCTGTTGAATCCGGCCTGGATAGAAGGCAAAAAACGCCACGGCTACAAGGGCGCCGGCGATATCTCCAGCCGCACCAACCACATGTACGGATGGCAGGCCACCACCAAGCAGGTGGAGAACTGGGTGTTCGACGGCATCGCCGAGAAATTCATCTTCGACGAGGCCAACCGCCGGTTTTTCGAGGAGAACAATCCCTGGGCCTTGGAGGAGATCGGCCGGCGCCTGCTGGAAGCCGAAAGCCGCGGATTGTGGCAGGCCGACCCTGACACCCTGGAGCAACTGAAGGAGCGCTATCTTGAAATCGAGGCATGGATGGAAGACCGCATGGGGGATGTGGAAGGCGATTTCCAGGGCGGCGCCGTGGATATCATGACCGCCGATGATATTCCCGGCTGGAAGGAGAAAATGGAGGCGATTCAGGCCAAGCTTTAAAGGAGAAATCGATGATACCCGTACCCGAACTTCCCGATATTGATATCGAAACATTTCATCAATCCCTGAACGGGGGCGAAAAACTGTTTCTGATCAAGGCCGCCATCGATCACGAGGTATTCGAGTTTTGCGAAAAACCGGCAACCGCCGCGGATTTTTCCTCGACACGCGGCACCCACGACGGTTTGACGGAAAAGTTTTTCAACGCGTTGGCCGCCGCCGGACTGTTGACCAAAACCGATTCGACATTTCAAAACAGCCCGCTTTCCTCGGCCTGCTTTATTGAAGGCAAGCCCTTTTATCAGGGCAACCTGATCGGCTTGATGTTGAAAACCCGGCTGGAACGTTGGTCCAACCTAGGGAAGTGCCTGAAAGAGGGCCCGCTGCAACCCAAAAACGATCGACGCCAGGTTTTCGATGCCCGCTTCATCAAGGCCATGGCCGAGGGCGCCATGCGCGGCGGTTTGCACCGCACCGTCGCGACCGTGACGGCGCTGCCCGAATTTCAGACGGCCAGTAAGCTGGTCGACATTGGCGGCGGGCACGGTTTGTACGCCATCGCCTTCGCCCAGGCCAACCCCAACCTTCAAAGCGTGGTGTTCGACCTACCCCAGGTCGTGGACGTCACCAGCGACTACATTCAATCCTATGCGATACAGGACCGGGTGACGGCCGTGGCCGGCGACTATACGACAGACGATTGGGGACAAGGCGTCGATATCGTCTTTGCCTCGGACTGTCTGTACCGGCCCCCGGAAGTTCTGGTACCGGTTCTGAACAGAATAAAGGATTCGCTCAACCCGGGCGGGCTGTTCATTTCCAAACACTGGATGATGGATGATGAACGCACCTCGCCGGACACCACGGTATACTTCGATCTGATGGTCTCCTTGATGGGCAATTTCTCCGGCCACATCTATACCCGCACGGAATGGCGTCAGGAAATAGAGTCAACCGGTTTTGCCGTCGAGGGTGTCGATATCTCGTCGCCATCAAAACCGTCCATGCTTTTCGTGGGTAGAAAATCATGAGAATAAACAATGAAATCCAGGACGTGCTGGCAAACAGCATCATCTATCTGGCCACGGCATCGAAGAACGGCATCCCCAACGTGGTGCCCATCGGCGGCAAAAAGCTCATCGATGACCAAACCCTGCTCATCGTGGATGTGCTGCTGAATAAGACAAAGCAAAACATCCTCGAGAATCCGCTTGTCGCGATCATCGTCGAAGATCTCAAACGCGAGAAACCCATCTCCTGCCAACTAAAAGGAACGGCCAAATTTTACATGGATGGTGAATATCTTCAAGAAGCCAAGCTAGTTTCGGAAAATGCCTGGGCCAGACGCGAAAAGGCCGGACACAAGAAAAAATATAAGGTCCGATCCGCCCTCCTGGTTAGCGTTGAAGAGATATACTCCAATATGCACGGCGGCAGAAAAATCGCAGAGGAACCCGCATGACTTTCAAAATAAACATAAGGTGGTTTGTCCTTCGATCCTTTCTATTTCTGGTCTGCACCCTCGTCGCCGGCTGTTCCGACAAGGCGGAAGAAACCCAACCGCAGCCGTCGCAACTGGTCATCGGTTCCCAGTTCGACATCGGCGGCAGTGTCGACCCCCGGCAGGGCCTCGGCGGCCCCTGCCGGGCGCCCAAGCTGCTGATTTATGAAACGCCGGTCTATTTTGACGAGAACTATCAAATGCAGCCGCTCTTGTTCACCGCCTGGACACCCGCTGATGATGCGAAGACATGGACCGTTCATCTGCGTAAGGGCGTGCGCTTCACGGACGGCACGCCACTTTCGGCCGACGCCCTGATCTTCTCCATCCGCTATATGGCGAGTCCCGGATCGCACCTGGCCGATATCGGTGAGATGAAGGCCATCGACGATCACACCGTGCGCCTGACGTTGAATACCCCGGACGCTGTCTTCATCCACACCCTCTCCTCGCTGCCCATCATGAGCCCGTCCTGCGTGGATCAAAACGGCCATTTTATCCAGCCGGTGGGAACCGGGCCGTTCAGATTCGTCGAGTATACCCAGGGAAGGCAGCTGGTCTACCAGCGCAACGATGATTACTGGGGCCCGAAGCCCGGGGTGGAAAAGGTGGTTTTCAAATTCATTCCGGACTTCAACACCCGCTCCCTGGCCCTGGAATCGGGAGAGATCGACATCGCCGACTACCTGCCGGCCGAAATTCTGAAGACGCTCGAGGCCGATCCTCGCTTCACGGTGGCCCGCAAAACACCCAGTCCCTGTCCCAACTGGATCGGGTTGAACACCAACAGGCCGCCCTTCGATGATGTAAGGGTGAGAAGAGCGGTCAATTATGCCGTCGATGTTCAGGCCATCGTCGACCGGTTGATCAACGCCATCCTGCCCGGGCTGGCCGTTCCCGCCACCCGCGGCCCCCATTCCCAGCCGCTGTTCGCGGACATCGTCCATCCGGATCTCAAATGGTACGGTTATGATCCGGTGGCCGCCCGACGGTTGCTGGCCGAGGCCGGCTGGCAGGATTCGGACGGCGACGGCATCCTGGATAAAGAAGGCGCGTCGCTCAAGGTGGAGCTGATATCCTCGCTGCTGTACGCCGAGGGGACCGAGATCGCCGAAGCCGTGCAGAGCCAGCTGGCCGCCGTGGGCATGGATGTGCGGGTGCGGGTACTGGAATCCGGCGCCCGGTTTCAGGCCTACCGGGAGAAGCGATACGATATGATCGAGCTGGCCGGGATATGCCCCCACAACGATCCCTCGCCGTGGTATGAGTACTATTTCCACTCCAAAAAGCAGCGGGCCTACTGCGTGATCGAGAACCCGGCCATCGATGCCGGGATCGACCGGCTGGCGACAACCGTTGACGAGGAGGATCGCCGGCTGGTGCTCTACCAACTTCAAGCACTGCTGGAGGAGACCGCACCGGGTATTTTCCTGTATATCCAAAAGGGCGCCATGGCCTTTCGCAGCGACCTGAAAGGCTTTAAAACCCATTGCGGCATGTCCGGCGCGTTCTCGTATGCCCGGTTTGTGCATTGATAAGGAGCCTGGACCGGATTGCTCATGGACGAGTATCTATTAAAACGGATGGTCTCCTCAGTCATCGCCATCACCGGCGTCAGCCTGCTGACCTTTTTGCTGCTGTTTGTGCTGCCCGGAGATCCCGCCGAAATGCTGGCGATTGCCAAATACGGTCCCCGGGACGCCACCCAGGCGGCCATCGATCATCTCATCCGCCAGGAAGGGCTGGATCAGCCGGTTGTACTCCAGTATGCCCGCTGGCTCAAAGGAGTACTCGGTGGCGACATGGGAATATCGCGCATATCCGGCAAGCCGGTGTGGCAGGAAATCAACGTTCGGCTACCGGCCACGCTCTATCTGGCAGGTACCAGCCTGGTGATATCCCTGTGCGTCGGACTGCCGCTGGGCATTGTCGCCGCACTGCAGCGGGGCACGTGCTGGGACCATCTGGCCACGGGTACATCGTTGATCGGCGTTGCCATTCCCAACTTCTGGCTGGGCCTGATCCTGATTCTCGTGTTCGGCCTTTATTTGGGATGGCTGCCGACATTCGGATACGGAACCCTGCCCCATCTGGTCCTGCCCGCTGCCACCGTGGGCATCTCCATGGCTGGCATCACGGCACGCCTGACCCGCTCGGCCGTCATCGACGTACTGGGCCAAGCCTACATCAAAACTGCCCGGGCCAAGGGATTGCCCGGCCACGTCATTTTAGGCCGGCATGTGATCAAAAATGCTCTGATTCCCATTATCACTATCGCCGGCATACAACTGGGCCATCTGTTGGAGGGAACCGTGATCATCGAAATGGTATTCGCCTGGCCGGGCATCGGCCGTTTGCTGATCGAGGCCGTGCACAACCGTGATGTGTCGCAGATCCAGGGCTGCGTGCTTTACATCGCCATCGTTTTTTGCCTGGTCAACGTTTTTATCGACCTTTTATACACCCGGCTCGACCCACGGGTAAGGCTCAATGACCGTGACTGACCTCCTTTCACCCATCGGCCGTTTGGCAGAAAACAGGCTCGCCCTGGTCGGCGGTATTCTCATCCTGATCGTCAGCCTGATGGCGGTGCTGGCACCCCATGTCGCGCCCCACGATCCCCGGCAAACCGATCTGGAGCAGAGCCTGACGGCGCCCAACCGCACCTTTCCCTTGGGCACCAATAAACTCGGCCGCTGCGTTCTCTCCCAGATGATCTACGGGGCCAGGGTGACCCTGGCGGTGGGCGTGGGCGTTGTGCTGGTCTCGGCCCTGGTCGGGATGATCCTGGGCGTCGTCTCCGGCTACTACGGCGGGATGGTCGACGAGGTGATCATGCGCCTGGTGGACGTCATGTTTGCACTGCCAGGAATCCTGCCGGCGTTGATCATCGCCGGCCTGCTGGGGCCCAGAATCCTCAACCTGATGCTGGCACTGACAGTCACTGCCTGGGCCGCCTACGCCCGGATCGTGCGCGGTAGTGTGCTGACGATCAAGCCCCTGCCCTTCGTGGAATCCGCAAATGCCCTGGGAGCCTCGCATCTTTACATCATCCGGGTGCATATCATTCCCAACTGCTTGGCGCCGGTCATCGTACTGGCGACATTCGGCGTGGCCCGGGCGATTCTGGCCGTGTCGGCCTTGAGTTTTCTGGGCCTGGGCTGCCAGGCCCCCAATTTTGATTGGGGGGCGATGCTGAAGGAGAGCCTCCTTTACATGCGCAGCGCGCCGCACCTGGTCATTTTTCCGGGCCTGGCCATCATGCTTCTGGTACTGGCCTTCAATTTTCTCGGTGATGGGCTGAGAGATATCATGGACGTCCAATCAAATCGAAAGAACGGTTACTAGCCATGGCGCTTTTAGATATTCAGCACCTGAATGTCCGCCTGGCAACCCGTGCCGGCATGGTCGCGGCCAGCAGCGACGTCAATTTACGCATCCGCCATGATGAACGTCTGGGTCTGATCGGCGAAACCGGATGCGGAAAATCCATCCTCGGTCACGCCCTGGTCGGGTTACTGCCCGAAAACGCCGTGGCCACCGGAAAAATTATTTATGACGGCGAGAATCTGCTGGCACAGCCCGAAGCGGCCCTGCAAAATATCCGGGGCCGGCACATCGCGATGATTTTTCAGGATCCCCATTCATCGCTCAATCCGGTGCTGACCGTTTATGAACAGCTGATGGAAGTCTACCGCTACCGGCTCAAGGTCCCGCGCCAGTCCATCAGGGCCATGACCGTTCACCTTCTGGAGCGGGTGGGGATCGACGCGGAGCGGTTGGACGACTATCCTCACCAGTTCAGCGGCGGCATGCTGCAACGGGTGATGATCGCCATGGCCATCGCCTTTCAACCACGATTGCTGGTGGCCGATGAGATCACAAAGGGATTGGATCGGCCGGTGAAGTGGAAGATCGTCAACCTGATCCGGGAGGTGACAGCAAGGCGCAGCATGTTGCTGATCACCCATGACCTTCAGGTGGCCCGTGCCCTTTGCGACCGCATCGCGGTGATGTACGCCGGCGAAATCGTGGAAATCGACCGCACCGAGAGAATTTTCCACGGCCCGGCCCATCCCTACACCCAGGGACTGATCGGCGCCTTGCCTGCCGCGGGTCTGCATCCCATTGCCGGTCAGCCCCCCGGGCTGACCCGTCTGCCCGCGGGGTGCCGGTTTCACCCCCGCTGCAAAGTAAGGGAGCGTGCCTGTTCGCAACGTCACCCCCAGCTCAGGCCACTGGGCGAGGACCGTTACGTGAGGTGTATCTGAATGCCGCTTTTAACCGTGGAAAAGCTGACCAAATGCCTCACCTCCGGTTTTTTGCAGAGGAAACAGCGATGGGTGGTACGAGAGGTCTCCCTTGCCATCGACAAGGGAGAGACCCTGGGTTTGATCGGTGAGAGCGGCAGCGGCAAGACGACCCTGGCACGCCTGATCGCCGGGCTGCTTCGACCGACCGCGGGCCGGATTGTCTTCGACGGAACGTCCCTGTCCGGCGCAAGGAGCAAACAGATCCGCTCGGTCAGGAAATCGCTGCAGATCGTATTTCAGAATCCCGAGACCGCGTTCAACCCGAAAATGAAACTGAAAGCGAGCCTGGCCGAACCCCTGCGCATCCACGAAAATCCGGGGAGAAAAGCGATCGGCAGAGACGTCATCGACATGGCCCGGCGGATAGGACTCGACGAAGAGCTTCTCGACCGCTACCCGCACCAACTCAGCGGCGGGCAGATTCAGCGGGCGGTGCTGGCGCGCCTGTTGTGTTTGAATCCCCGGCTCATCATCCTGGACGAACCCACATCCATGCTCGACGTATCCTGCCAGGCCCAGATCCTGGGCCTCCTGAAGGAGATCCAGCAATCCTTGGGAATTGCCTACTTGTTCATTTCCCATGACCTGGAGGTGGTGGCCCACATGAGCGACGCCATCGGAGTGCTGCACGAAGGCGAGCTGATCGAATACGGAGCCAAACAACAGGTACTGGAGACGCCGCGGCATCCCCATACCCGGTATCTGATACATGGAGAAAGGGATGTTGATCCGGAGGAGGCAAACCCGGTTGAAGTCCCTGACCGCCGGCAGTGGGTGATGGAACAGTGTTAAGTACTATTCTACCCACATTTTCTCAAAAACCGCGCGCCGGGGAACGGTATTGTCACCTTGCTCAAAGAGAAAATTTCTTGACATCACGACGTCCAACGAATATAATTTTTTAGCCTTGAATAGCGGCAGAAGTCGCGTTTGGATTGTTGAGCGTCTAAGAAATCCGCCCCCAAAAGCGGTGAAAAACGAAAAGACGAAAAATCAAAGGCCACGAAGGTCATGCTTCCGTAAAAGGAAGTGGCGTCGTGGCCTTTTTCTGTTTGGAGTGGCGGCCGGTATCCCGGCAAAGAATAACCGGCCGCCGGTGCATACCCCCTCGCGGGGAGGGGATGAACGGCTTCTTATCACCGAAGGCCTTCGGCCGTCAATAGAGCGAACCAGACATCCCACCCAATTAGTCATCCAATAAAAGCTTACGGGGCAACCGCATCCTGATGCCGGCGTGTTTATTCAAGCATCGGCGGCGTGCTGCTCCGCGGCGGGAAAGGCACGGCCGTACGCGCCCTGGCCCGCCTCCTGCCGGGCATGCCGGTGGTCCAAAGATTGTCCGTTTCAACTGCCGACCGGTGCTCATGCATTGGATATGAATGTCAGGGCCAGATTGTATTCTAGGAGAAGAATAATGGGACACGAGACAAAAAGAATAAAGATTGCCGGGTTCAGGGTGATTTACGGCCCGAGTACCATCGGGCGGATCTACGAGCAGTCCGCGGAAAAATCCACTTCCCGAGGGATGACCATCGATTTGCGCTACTGCCAGCCGGCGGCGGCCGGTGTTCCGTTGCCGCCTTCACAATGGCTGGATTTTGCCAGAGAAGAAGCCGATGCGGTCTTTTTCGGTTTCCCATCGGACTTCAAGGCACTTGGCGAACTTTTCGGCAATCTGACCAAAGAACTGGACAAACCCGTGATCCCGGTAACGCCCGAGCTGGCCGCAATGGGAACCCTGCCGCCGGATATCATCGAACGGGCGCTTAATTATCATGTGTACGGCGGCAAGGAGAATATCGAACAATTCCTGAGCTGGCTGGGAGAGTTGGCCGGCAACGTGCCGGCCGGGACCTCGAACGGACCCAAGGATCTTCCCCGGGCGGGCATCTACCATCCCGGGACCGACCGGTATTTCACCGATCTCGAGGACTATCTAACCTGGTACAAGAAGCGGGAACCATTGGTCGGCCTGTTATTTCCCCGGACCTTCTGGGTCGAGGAGAATCTGGCCGCTTTTAACGCCATTGTTCATGAAATCGAAAGCCGCGGCGCTGGCGTGATTCCTGTTTTCAGCGATGGCTGGTTCGGCCAGGTAAAAAACGATGATGTCATCCGGCAGTTTTTTATTCATGATCATCGGGTCAGGATAGAAGCACTGGTGTCCTACAGCGCCTTCTTTCTCAAATCCCGCCAAAAGCAGGCGGCCATTGAGCGGGAAGCGACGACCGATGTGTTGAAACAGCTCAATGTACCGATTTTAAAGATGATTCATGCCGCCCGCCAGACCGAGGAACAATGGCGGGCCGAACCCCAAGGGCTGAACCTGCCCCAGGTGATCATCAGCATCACCCTCCCCGAATTTGACGGGTTGATCGAGCCGATCCTGGTGGGCGGCTCCGACGGCACCGGCGACTATGCGCCGGCCAAGCCCTTGGCGGGACAGGTGCCCTATCTGGTCGATCGGCTGATGCAGTGGATTGCGTTGCGACATAAAACCAATGCCGAAAGAAAGGTGGCGTTCGTTCTGCTCAACTCTCCCTGCAAGAGCGTCGAGGCCACGGTGGGCACGGCCTTCGGTCTCGACAGCCTGGAGAGCATGGCCCGCATCATGCAGAAAATGCAGGCGGCGGGTTATCGGCTTGACTGGGTCCCGGAAAACGGCCGGGAGCTGATCGATGAAATCATGGGGCGCAAGGCCCTTCCCGATTTTCGCTGGACCACCATCGATGAGATCGTGTCCAAAGGCGGGGCAGCCGATTTCGTGCCGCTTGAGACCTACCGGCAGTGGTTTGCCACCCTGCCGCCCGATGCCCGTGAAAAAGTGTCGGCCGCCTGGGGCGACCCGGATGCGACCCGGCAGCTTTCGGGCGTTCAAAAGCTCTCCTTCGGGCTTCATGAGGGTAAAATCGTCATCTCGGGCATTAAAAACGGCAATGTCTTTATCGGCGTGCAGCCCAAGCGGGGCTGCGCCGGATCGCGCTGTGACGGAGAGGTCTGCAAGATCCTGCATGATCCCGAGGTGCCCCCGCCCCACCAGTGGCTGGCATGGCACCAGTGGCTCGAAAACGACTTCGGCGCCGATGTGGTGGTGCACGTGGGCACCCACGGCGTACTCGAACTGCTGCCGGGCAAGACGACGGCCCTGACCGAGTCCTGCTTCCCGCGCATTTCCCTCGGCAAGGCGCCCCATCTATACATCTACAACCTGACCAACCCCATGGAGGCGGTGGTCGCCAAGCGCCGCAGCAATGCGGTCATCACCGACCACATGCCGCCGGTCTTGGCCACCATGCGTCTTTCCGACGATCTGGCCGACCTGGAAGAGCTTCTGGAGGATTATCAAAAGGCCGCCCAACTGAAGGAGAAGGCGCGCACGGCAGCGCTTTTGACGCAGATTGAAGAAAAGGCCAGGGCTGCCAAGCTGTTGCCCGAAGACAAGGCAGCCGATCCGGATGTGCTGCATGAAAAGCTTACCCTGTTGCGGGAAAGCCAGTTCCGTGACGGGCTGCATATTTTCGGGCAGGCACCCGAAGGCGAGGGCCTGGCCGAAATGCTCAACACGGTACTCAAGCTGGATCAGCCCGATTGCCCGGCTTTGCGGCGGGCATTGGCGGAGCAGTTCGGGTGGAACTTCGATGCCATGCAGGAGGCGCCCGAGCAAACCGCCGTTGCCGGCGCCACCAACGGCAAACGGATGGATGACCTGGATCGGCTGGGGTGCGATATGATCCTCGACATCCTCGACATGCCGCCCGATGCGGCAGACGAAGCCATGGAGCGGGCCCAAAAGCACCTGACGGATTTTACGCAAAGGTGCCACCTTTCTGTCCTCAACAACAGCGATTCACTTCAAACCGTACTGGCCAAAGCCTTGCGCATCATTCCCCTGGTTTGCCGCACCACCGATGAGATGAAGAACCTGCTTTGCGGCTTTAACGGCGAGTTTATCGAACCCGGTGCTTCAGGCGCCCTGGCCCGCGGGAAAGTGGAAGTGTTGCCCACCGGGCGAAATCTTTACTCCATCGATCCCTGGCGGATGCCCACGGCAGCGGCCTGGGCCGTCGGGAAACGGCTGGCAGACGATCTTTTTGCCCGGTATATCGAAGATGAAGGCGCCTATCCTGAAACCGTCGGCCTGACCCTGCGGGCCATGGACCCCTACCGTTCGGACGGCGAAATGCTCGGCCAGATTCTGTATACCCTTGGTGTTGAACCGGTCTGGTCGGCCGGGCGGGTCATCCGTCTTACCCCCATTGCCTTGGAAACATTGGGACGGCCGCGCATCGACTGCACGGTCAACCTGTCCTCCATGCTGCGCGACGGGATGCCCCGGGCCTTTGAATTGATTGACCAGGCCGTCCAGATGACAGCCGAGTTAGATGAGCCGGTGGAGCAGAATTATGTGCGCAAGCATGTCCTCGAACGCGAGGCAGAGCTGGCCGGCGAACATGATGCCCAGGATGCCAGGCGTCTTGCCACGTTGCGGATTTTTTCCGCGGCACCGGGAACTTACGGCACAGGCGTGGAAACGGCCATTGCCGCATCCGCCTGGCAGGATGAAAAGGATTTGGCCGGGGTCTATTTCCAAAATGCCTCCTATGCCTATGGCC
Organism: Desulfosarcina ovata subsp. ovata; assembly: GCF_009689005.1. NCBI lineage: Bacteria > Pseudomonadati > Thermodesulfobacteriota > Desulfobacteria > Desulfobacterales > Desulfosarcinaceae > Desulfosarcina > Desulfosarcina ovata. Next base: position 2,626,020 of record NZ_AP021879.1, read on the forward strand.
AGGACCTTTACGCCCGCAAAGCGGTGGATGAACTGATTCACAATTGCAGCCGGGTGACGATCACTTTCGAAAAGTTTGATTCCGACGAAATCGATCTGCTCGATTGCTGCCACATCAACGGGTGGCACGGCGGCTTTACCAATGCGGCTGAAGTCGCTTCAGGCAAGAAAGTAAAAACCCTTTACGGCGACACCAGTGATCCGAACCGGCCGGCCATCCGCACCCTTAACGAGGAACTTTCCAGGATTGCCCACACCCGGCTCTTGAACCCGGCCTGGATCGAAGGCAAGAAGCGCCACGGGTACAAAGGGGCCGGCGATATTTCCAGTCGGGCCAACCACATGTACGGGTGGCAGGCCACCACCAAACAGGTGGACAACTGGGTCTTCGACGGCATCGCTGAAAAATTTCTCATAGATGAAGAGAACCGTCAGTTTTTTGAAGAAAACAATCCCTGGGCCCTGGAAGAAATCGGCCGCCGGTTGCTGGAAGCCGAAAGCCGGGGATTATGGAAGGCTGACCCGGAAATCATGGAGCAGTTAAAAGAGATTTACCTTGAAATCGAGGGGTGGCTGGAAGACCGGATGGGTGACGTGACAGGTGATTTTCAGGGCGGTGCCGTGGATATCATAACCTCCGCCGATATTCCCGGCTGGAAAGAAAAAATGGAGGAGGTTTATGCAAAGCTTTAAAATATGCGCCACGGCGATAATCGCCGTGCTTATATTTTCAGGATGCGCCCAAAAAGGGAACCAGGGAGATGAAAATCTGACGATTGATTCCGTGGTGTTTACCCGGACCGGCCTTTTTCTGAAGATGAGCGAGCCCGTATCCATCCAAAAGGTAGTGCTTTCCAAAGACGGCCGGATACTTGTTACCCATTCCCCGGGAACCGCCGGTCAAGCGCTGATCGACTTGGCGTGGTGCAATAATACCAAATATGATCTGGAGGTGGTGACGGATAAGGCCTCACTGGCAATGCCGGTCTATGCGCCTGAAAAACCAAGTCCCGTCAAGATCGCTGAGATCCCCCTGGAAGACCTGGAAAAAAAAGAAATGGAGTACCTGTACTATGCCTGGCGCGGGGCACAGGCCAGGTTTTCGCCGGACGGTGCGTTTATCGGCGTGGGATCGAAAGGAGGATATGTGTATCTGGTCCGGGTGTCTTCCAAAAAAATTGTATGGAAGCACAAAATCCCGGAAGGGAGGGTCTCCAAGGTCGCCTTTACGAATGACGGGAAATTGATCGCCGCCGAAGAAAGCCGGGATGGCAACGTGTATTGTTTTGACGTGAACAGCGGGGACCTGCTCTGGACGTATCGCAGCGCCAATGATTTCGATATGCAAGGTTTCCACCCCAAAACCATGGGAGACCGGTTTCCCAATTATCCCCTGGTCTGCTGGGGCCTCTGCGTGGACGCAAAAAGCAACGTCTATGTGATGATTCGTCACAACCTTGAGAAAACGGTCAACGGCCGTAGGAAATCCATGACAACCGCCCTGGTATGCCGGCTGAACACCCAAAACGGAGAGCCGGTCTGGAGATTTCCCATCAACACCTCGGCCTGGGGCCTGATCCTGTCCCGGGACGGGCGGTTTGTATTTGCCGAAATCGGTTTTGCCAAGGAAGCGGTACTGTCCGTGCTGGACACCCGGTCCGGAACACCGCTTTGGCAATATACATTCACCAGCCCGGCGAAAGGGCCTCGATCCCGCTGGGGCACAGGCTTCAATGGCGCCATATCGCCCGACGGCCGCTATGTGGCGATCAATCAGACCTACCCGAGCACAACTTTTTTATTTGACAACACAAAGTCCATTGAGTCCGGCCGACCGGAGCTGTTGTGGAAAAACCAGTTTCTCAAAACTCTGGACGTGGGAGGGATTCCCATCGGTACCAGCAGCATCAACATAGAGTTGACCGATACGGAACTGATTTTCAGTACCTACCGCGCCCAGGCGACGGGAAGGAGTACGAGCCCCACGGCGGTCCCGGCCATGCATCCGGATGCGGATACTTTGTTCGTATATGATTTTAACGGCAACCTGAAATGGAAATGGAAAATAGGGGACGGAACCTGGAACAGCGAGGGGATCATCTCGACGGACGGAAGATATCTGGTCCTGCCCATTGGGGTGGTACCAAGCAATGCCCTTGCCGACCCGGAGGGTATGGGCGTGTATGTATTTGAACTGTCCAGGCCGGGCGGCGCCTCTGCCAAGCTGGACTGGTTCCACCATACGGAAGGGTTTGCCTACAAGGGCGACATCAGTCCGGACGGTAAAACCATCGTGGTGCTGGAAGGGCCTTTTGACGTCGATCCGGACCCGTTGAAGGAAGATATCAGGGGGAAGCACAGGTTGATCATTCTGTCATGACCAAGGGACTTATAGGCCTATTTGTTGTTTTCTTGCTGCTCTGCATGGTTGAACCGGCCACGGGCATGCGTTTGCCCTCGCCCGGGAGCGACAGCCCGATGGGCCAGGTGATTCTTCAGGTTCCCTATGGCATAAAGAATAGCGATGTCATGAACAGCACCGGACTCGTCGTCCGGGATAGCGTGATAACGTCCATGGTGATCGTGGAAAGCTACAGCCCTGCCCCCTTTGATGCGAATTTGACCGTGGAGATCCCCAAGCCCTTCCTTCCGGTAAAAACCGGCGAGGAATTCGAAATACGGGAAGAGGCGGACAAATACGTGCTCTCCGCCCGATTCAGGCTGGTTACGGAATTCGACGATTGGTACCGGCTGTTGCATATTCGGATTCCCGCCACCATCAAACCCGACAAATATCTCATCCGGGCAAAGGCCTGCCTCACCGGTCCGAACCGCAAAACACAAAACGCGGTTATCGATCGGCAGGCGACGATCCGGGTCGTCGCCCCAGAGGAACTGGATCGACTCCTTATGGTTCCATCCATCAACATTCCCGCCGACATGGAAGGAAAAATGGATGAAAAAAAGGGAAAAAACTGTCTGGTATTGCGCTCCGGACTGGGATTCCTGGGCAAATTATTGGGTTCGGGAGAAGATGACGATGTGCTTCCGGTCTCATTCGTGGCCGTGCACATGATCAATCGCGCGGACGAGGACGCGGCCGTCCTGATCGGCTGGGAAGTACTGGATCAAACGACCGGGCAGGAGGCCCGGGGGTTCCGGATTTCCAAGAAGTTTCTGGAACTTCATGGCGGCGGCGATGACCGGATCTACTCCCAGATCCTGGCGCCTGCCGGACAAGCCATCGATTTCACGCTTCCCATTTTCGCGGATCGGGAAAGGGTATTGGCGGGTCGGTACGTGGGTCGAGTATACATGAAACTCTTCGGAAGCGAAACAATGCTCTTGTCCCGGGAATTCGCGCTGACGGTCAGGAAAATGAGCTGGTCTTCCATTGCAACGACCCTCTACGCCATCGGTGTTGCCATCGCTGTGGGTCTGTTTCTGATGGCTCGCCATCCCAGGCTGTTGCGACGGTTCAAGACCCGATGGTTGATCCTGATCGCACTTTTCGGATCTGTCAAGTTCATGGTCTCCCTGGTCCCCCGCGTTTTTCTCAATGAACTGTTCAACGGACTTCTGGGACCGTTCTCCGGCTTTGCAACCGGCTTGATCCGGGAAGGCATGACGAGCGTGTTTGTGATGGCCCTGGTTGTGCTGGTTCCCCTTCCCGGCGTGGTGACCCTTTCCATGCTCATGTCCATGGTATTGATCTGCATGATGGGGAATTTCAGTCCGGTCTACATTCTGTTCATGGCCGTTTCCATGTCCACCATGGAAATCGCGCTTTACCTCACGGGGTTTACCCGCGAAAAGGGAGATGAATTTACGCGAACCAAAACGGCCCTGCTCCTGGCTGCGCTGGGAGTGGGAGCGGCCAATGCCTTTGCCACGTTTGTGGATTACAACCTGCTTATGCTCCTCCACAGGCTCTATTATGCCAAATGGTTTGTCTTGGCAAACATTATCGTCGTCGGTTTCTTGTACTCAGCACTTTTCGCTCCGGCCGGTGTCATGCTGGGCAACAGACTACGGAGGGTCGCCACGGAATGATTCAGGTCGATATCTCGTCTTTCACTTATCCCGGCAAATCCGGGACCGCGCTTCAAAACGTTCGTCTGGGAATCGATCCGGGAGAATGCGTCCTGATTACCGGACCCACGGGATGCGGCAAGAGCACGCTTTTAAAATGTATCAATGGCATCATCCCCCATACGTCGGAAGGCACACTGACAGGAGACGTCGTGCTCAACGGCGTCAATACCAAAAACGCGTCCCTTCCTGTATTGGCAAAGATGGTGGGCCTGGTGCAACAGAATCCCGATGACCAGATCTTTTCTCTTACGGTGGAGGATGAAGTCGGTTTCGGACCGGAGAACCTCTGCCTGCCCATTGGCGAAATCGAGCAAAGGATCGATACGGCCCTCGGCCAGGTGGGGATGCGCCCCTACCGGAAGCAAAGCGTCAATGCCCTGTCCGGCGGCCAGAAACAAAGAGTCGTGATCGCCTCCATACTGGCCATGCAACCCGATGTTCTGTTGCTGGACGAACCGGCAAGTCAGCTGGACCCCAAAGGAGCGCGGGATATATTGTCCGTCATTGCGAGCATCCATTCCGAGACCCGGCGTACCATCGTGCTGGTGGAACATCGGATTCACGAAGTGGCGCATCTGGTGAATCGGGTCATCGTCATGGACAAGGGATGCATTGTCCTGGATGCGGATCGGGACCAGGTTTTTAAAAACCATATCGACCTTTTTTATCGACTGGGCTTGAGATTGCCGGAAACCATCGAACTATTTTATCAACTGGAACTGGAGGGCCTGCCCCTGACAGCGGAGGAAGCCTTGTTCGCCTTAAGAGAAGAACAGATTCCGGGCCATCCGGAAAATGGGCCCCTTCTCGGCATTTCAGATCCGAAAAAACCCTCGCAAAAAATCACATGCCCGGATTCGGCCGTGCGCATGGAAAATATCTGGTTCGCCTACGAGGATCGGAACTGGATCCTGAAAGGCATCGATCTCGGGATCCGACGAGGAGAGATTGTCGCCCTTCTCGGAAACAACGGATCCGGAAAATCCACCCTGCTGCTCCACCTGTGCGGCATCCTCAAGCCCGGCCAGGGAGATGTATCCGTCTTCGGCAGGAGCATCCGGGGAATGCGACCGGAGTCTCTGGTGGGCGAGGTCTCGGTCGTATTCCAGGACCCGAGCCTGATGCTCTGTTGCGACACGGTCTGGAAGGAAATCGCATTCGGTCCGCACAACATGAACATGCAACGCCCAGACCTGGAAGAAAGTGTACAAAACGCCTTGAAGGTGATGACCCTGGAGGATGAAAGGTCCCGGCCGCCCCAATCCCTGAGCGGGGGGCAACGGCTACGGGCCGCGGTGGCATCGGTTCTCTCCATGCGCCCCAGAATGCTGTTGCTGGATGAGCCCACCAGCGGACAGGACAGAAGAAACATCATCCGTTTCATGGAGCATCTGAAATTCCTGTCCACGGAAAACATCACGACCGTTTTCATTACCCATGACATGGAAACCGCCCTTTCATTCGCGGATCGGATCATCATCCTGGATGACGGAAAAATCATCGCGGACGGCGATCCCAGGGAGATCTTTCTGGATTTCGATATCCTGAACCGAACCGCGCTCCAGGCCCCGCAAAGCATCACCCTCAGCACCCGCCTGGGACTTTCCCCATGCTTATGCGTGAATGATCTGGCAAGGCAGTTAAAACCGGTGACGGCCCATGCTTAATGTAAGAAAAATTCTGGAGCCGAGCCTGAAAGACACGCTGGTGCACCGCATGGATCCACGGGCCAAGCTGATCGCGTTGACGTCGGTTTCCATTCTCTGTCTGCTGATCGACAAACCGGAGATTTTGATGGCCCTGTTCGGCCTGTCCCTTCTCGGTTATCCCTTGGCAAGAATTCCGATCCGGAACATCAAAATCTTGGCGGTTCTTCTGCTTTTGCTCGTTTGGGGGACCATCTATTCCCAGTCCCTGTTTTATCAGGAGCATCCCCGGACGATCCTGTTCACAATTCTTGCGGAGGACTCTTTGGGCATGCATTGGGAGGGGCTGCATGTATTCCGGGAAGGCATCGAGTATGGGGCGATTCAATCCATGCGGTTTGCAACCACCACTTCCCTGGCGCTTCTGTTTTACTGGACGACAAACCCCAGTGCCATGCTTTCCGGCCTGATTCTGTTGAAAGTGCCCTATGGGCTGGCATTCATGGCCATCACCTCCCTTCGGTTTATTCCGCTTCTCATATCGGAAGCCATCACCGTCTTGAGGGCCCAACGGCTCAAGGGATATTCGCCCTTCCGGATGACCAATTGGATCCGGACCTTATTCCTGGCCCTGGTCCCCATCCTGGCCAACTGTATACGCCGGTCCGCAAAACTGGCGGTTTCCGTTGAGGGAAGATCTTTTCAGCCCGATGGGTCCCGGACCTATTTGAAGGGGGCCCGACTTGGTTTCAGGCCTGTTGACCGGCTGCTCCTGGTGTGCAGCCTGACGGTTCTGCCCGTGTTTGTGTTTAAACTGCTCTACTGGCTTTATGCCAATAACTTTTACTATAACCCGCAATTCCGGTGGGTCTATGAAATTGCGGCAAACTACATCTAACGGCAATGGATAAAAAGAGACAAAAAAAAACGGTCGTTGCAATTCTGGTCGTCATCGTGCTGGGCGCGGCAGGGCTGTACCCATATCTTCGAAGACAACGAGTCACGTTTCATGAGGAATTCGACGCCGTGTCGGGATGGGAGACAAAATGCACCCGGACCGACATCAACGGTGAGGCATGCATACCTTTTCTGGCGAACGGTTTTCAAGGAAGCAAAACAAGATCCGAAAACCGAATGCTTTATTTACACACCGGTACCATCGAACATGTGGGGGGTGGTGAATGGACCATGCCGCTTGATACACAAATCGATCCGGATACCGTGCTGGAGTGGAAATGGGCGGCCCATGACACCGGTGACTACCGCTTCTGGATCCGGATCAGATTCGGCAATAACCGGACCGTTTACTACAAGGCCGCCGACGCCGGTCAACCGGGGGCCTATGAAAAAGGGCGCTATGTCTCCTACAAGGGAGAAACATACCGGGATGCGGAGGGTCGTCTGAGATTCTTCCCGTCGGTAACGCTGCTTGTGCAAAGCCCCGAAAACAAATGGACGGTCCGGAGAAGATCCCTTTCGGCTGATTACCGGCAGAGTTACGGGGATATTCCGGATGATCTTCGTATTAAGGAAATTACCATCGGCATGATGGATGACAGCTCGGAAAAAATGAACGAATCGGGTCTTGAGTATATCAAACTCGTCAGTTCCCGGTTCTAATGAGTTAGCCTGAAAGGAGGTGAAAACTCAACAGTTTAGTGTGGAAGGGAAAGCAGCCTCTCCCCCGGCCAAGGCGTCGAGGCTGCTTTCCCGGTGAGGCCTGCGGGGCAAGGCATGTTGCCGCCGTAAAAAACGGTGGGGTCGATAAGAATGAATTCATTCCGCCCCACTCCCCCACGAGCCAATTTGTTAAGTATATAGCACAATCGATGCAGAACAGGAGAAAAAAATGATAACGATCCAAAAGAGCTCGAAATTGTATTGGATATCGGTCCTGTTGGTAATCGGGCTCATGTTGACGGCCGGAGGCGACCTTCGGGCCGAGGAAATCGCTGAAACCGACAAGCCTGTAAAAAAATTGGAAGATATCATGGTGACCGACAAAAGGCCCGAGGGAGAAGTCAAGGCCACGGGGGTGGAAAAGATAATCGACCAAGAGGACCTTGAAATAAAACAGGTTACCTCCACATCGGATATCCTGAAATACGTCCCATCCATTGATGTGACGAGCCGTGAGCCCGGAGCCAGTGGCAGGGTTACGATCAGAGGTCTGGGCCGCGGGGCGCGTTCGGTTACCCTTTCCGACGGTATCGTCATGACCGACTTCACATCAAGCGGAAACAATGTCAACTGGAGCCAGATCGCACCGGAAGAGATCGACAACGTCGAGGTGGTCTACGGACCGTTTTCCGCCTTGTACTCGGGGAACACCATGGGCGGTGCCGTGGCCATTACCACCAAGGACCCCGAGAAAAGAGAAATGTCCGTGACGGCGGGGTATGGCTTCCAGAACTATTCGATGTACAACTATTCGGAAACACTACCCTATTCCAAAATAAACGTCACCTACGGAGACAGAATCGGCCGGTTCCACATTTTTGGCCTTTTGAACCGTTTCGATGTGGATGTGCAGCCATACACTTACAGCACCAAAACCGAGAGCAGTACGTCGAGCGGCACCGGAGAGCCGGCCACCGGATGGGATGTTGATACCGATCCCCTTACCGGCGAAAAGCGCTATATCTTCGGAGACCAGGGAGAAAGGGAAAGACTGAAGTATATGGGCAAGCTCCGCTTCGGTTTCGATCTGAATGAATTTACCACGATCAGCGCCGAATATCGCCACTGGACGGAGGACGAGGAGATGTACCATTCCGACACCTATCTCCGGGACAGCCAGGGCAATCCCATCTGGAGCGGAAACGTTGAGGTCGATGGCCAAACCTACAATCCGAGTTACTCAGGCCCAAGGGAATCCGAAGCTGCGGGAGACGTGTACCAACTCGCCTTTAAACGCGAACCCGAAGAGGGGCTGAAAACCAGGGTGACGGCCGCCTATGTGGATAACTATAAAGACCAGACCCTACGCTCCTCGGGAACCATGCCGGAAGCGCTAGACGGTGGCGAGGGTAAGGTGAGCGATGCTTCCACAGGGTGGTACAATATCGACTGGCAAAGCTCTATCACCATGTTCGAACAGCATGAAATCGCTGGCGGCTTTCATTACGATCAATATTTTACCGACAGCGAATCATGGAAACTATCCGAATGGAAGGATGAAGACTCCAAGACGGAATTTTCTAGCGGATCGGATGGCAAAACAAAATGTTACGCCCTGTTTTTACAGGATGAATGGACTTTTTCAGATAAATATTCCTTATACGTTGGCGGTCGCCATGAATGGTGGAAGGGGTATGATGCAAGCCTATCCGGAGTCGACAGCAACGGGAATATCATCACCCAGAATATAGAAGAGCGCAACGAAGACTATTTCTCTCCCAAGCTGGCCTTTACCTACCGTCCCAATCCGAAATGGAGTCTCCGTTTGTCCCTGGCACAGGCCTATCGCTTTCCGACCACAGCCGAACTGTTTTATGGATCCATCGACTCGTCAACGGGATATACCACCAAAACCAACCCCGATCTGAAAACGGAAAAGACCTTCGCCAAGGATATCTCCATAACCCGGACGATAGACGGCGGCTCCGTACGGCTCAGCCTTTTTGAAAATGACGTAGACGATTACATTTACCGGCAGACCAACATCGACACCCAAGTGAATTATTATCAGAATATCGAAAAGGTCAGAATACGGGGCGTGGAATTCGATATCAGCAAAAGGTTCACTCGCTATTTCAAATCCAGTTTCAACGTTACTTTTTTGGAACCCAAGATACGGGAAAACAGCGGTTATCCGGATTCGGAGGGAAAGATTGTTCCCAGTGTCGCCCAGTGGATCGGCAACCTGACCTTGGAGTTTACACCGATGGAAAAACTCTCGGTTCTACTGGGGGGCAGGTATCGCAGCACCGCATACAGCGAACTTGACAACAGCGACGAACGGGAAGACGGCTACGGTGGCTACAACGGTTCCCTGATCCTGGACGCGAAAGTCGCTTATCAGTTCAACAGAAACTGGCGTCTCTCCCTGGCCGTGGATAATATCACGGACGAAGAGGTTTTCTGGTATCACCCATATAATCAACGGATGTACTCGTTTGAATTGAAGTGGAGCTATTAGTCCGGAAGGCCGCTCAAAGTCATGGGAAAAAACCGCACGGGTTTTTCTCCATGAAGAATATTCAAGGGAAAGGAGGTGAGAAATATGTGTGTTCCGGTTAGCGTCGCTACAGCAGGAAAAGTAAGCGGCTGTCAGGGGCTGTGCAGCTTATGGCCTCAGATCAGCGCCTTGGTCGTTCTAGGTGCCGGGCTGGTGTGGAACTTTACCTGGGGATTTGGTTCCCGGGAAAGCAAAGAACCGCCTATGAAAATTAAAGAACAGCCCATGGAAAGTTAACGCATGGAGTTCGAGGAGGCCCGGCATATTGTGTGCCTCCTCGATCTCCAAAACATCAATGTAAAAACAGACGAGTTGAAGGGTGCTGGATAGGAGATATGTTCCGACAATATCCGCTAACGTTACAAATCGAGCCGACGCGCAGGTGTAACCTGAAATGCAAAATTTGCATGAGGAGAAATCTGAGTGACAGCGATAGCACGCTTTCCTTGGATGATTTCAAAGAGATATTGAAGTCCGGAAGTTTTCAATATGTGGGTTTGCATGGATGGGGAGAGCCTCTCTTGAATCCCCACCTGTTCGAGATGATAACGTATGCCGAGTCGCAAGGGATTTATACGAATCTTACCACCAATGGGACAATGATCGAAAATAATATCGACGGCGTGTTCAGCAGCGGCTTGAGGGAAATTGCTTTTGGGGTTTACGATAAGGAACTTTTTTTATCTGTTTTGCCGCATATCGGAAATCTGGTCGACCAAAGAGATCGGCAAGGTCTTAAACTGCCAAAAATTTATATGGATATCACCATATTTAAAGGGAGCGTTGATCATATCCCCGAGCTTTTGGATCTTGCTGCTGAATTGCGAGTGGATGCAGTAATATTACACAGGTTATTTAACGTTTACAAAGTATCTCGCTCTGCTGAATACATCTCCATGAAAGCGGAAAAAAGTTTAGTCGCAGAGGCCATAAGTCAGGCGAAAAAGAAAAGCTTGAATCTGTATCTACCGCAAAGACATTCATTGCCCTGCAAAGTGGTCAAGCATTGTATTTTTATTACGGCCGAAGGAAAAGCCACGCCTTGCTGTTTCCTTCCCGAGTCTTACCTGGGAGATGCTGTCAAAGACGGCGTACAAGAGATTATGGTTTCAAAACGCTATGCTGATTTTGTTAAAACGATGGGAAAACATCCCATATGCAGCAAATGCCGGTGGTAAGGAGCGACTTGCATCAGACTCATGAAGGAGAATAATACCATGGAAAATAAAAGCAAAAAGACAAAGAGCATAATCGGGATCGCCCTGATTATCCTTATCGGGATGGTTGTCTGGTCAATGATCGACACCCGATCGAAATGGAAACACCAAGAGCTGGGGATTGCCGAATATGGGCAGGGTAATTACAAAAATGCCATCAAGCATTTTACCTCGGGGATAGCGTCCAACCCTGGCAATGCGTCTTTGTATAACAATCGGGGGTTGGCCTATTTCAAACTCAAGGAATATAAAAAGGCCCTGTCCGATTACGATAAGGCTTTGGAATTGAATACGGATTTCGCCGTGGCGTATTGCAATCGAGGGCTCGCCCATTTCAAGAGCACCAGCGTTCCGGGCACCACGGAAAAAGACCAAATCTATAATAAAGCGATTATCGATTTCACCAAAGCAATAGCACTCGACCCAAAACAAATAGTAGATGCCTACTATAATCGAGGACTCACCTATAATCAATCCATTCATTACTACAGGAAACCGTTTACCGATGAGGTTGAGGGGACCTACCAGAAGGCGCTTTCCGATTTTGACCGAACGCTGGCATTGGATCCCGGCTACGCGCTTGCCTTTGCCGGAAAAGGAAATGCTTATTATCGGCACGGCGACTGGAATACGGCCGAGGAAGAATATAACAAAGCGATCGAGCTAAAGGATAAGATCGTGGAGAAGTGGGGTAAGAATTCCCTGGCCGGAGTATTTTCCAGTCGAGCCAGAAATTATATCGCCCTGAACGAGCTTGAGAAATCGGGTTCGGATTATGAAAAGGTCCTTGAACTTGACCCAAGATCCACGGCTCCCAGCGGTCACGGGGCATCGGTCTGGTTTCAACTTAAAAACTACGACAAACTGATCGAAGCATACAATAAGATAATTGATTTGATAGAAAATGATTCTGAGTTCAAAAATTTCAGCGGAATCGGCCGGTCATATGCGGGAAGAGCAAAAACATACTATCTGCTCGGCCAATATGACAAAGCCATAGCAGATTACCACAAAGCTCTAAGTTCCGGCAGCGCTGAAGGACATGGGTATAGCATCACCGAAGTACACAGGTATTTGGGTAAGACTTATCTTAGCACCGGGAAAAGACAAGCCGCGGAAAATGAATTAGAAAAAGCAATCAAGTTGTATGGCGACAAAACGGACTCCAAAATTAAGCGGGTTGCGTCCGGCGGATATACCGGTCGGGGAGCATGCTGGATAGACCTTGAGGAATATGAGAATGCAATTTCGGATTTTGAAAATACGTTGGCTTTAAACACGCCTTTTGATGCCCAAAAGGACAGAGGCTATGCAGAGGCACATAAAAATTTAGGACTGGTCTATTGGAAGATGGGCCAAATGGAGAAGGCAAATGAATACCTTAACAAGGCGGCAGGATTATTTGAGGATAGTGGGAAAAAATATCAGGCCAAGGAACTCAAGGAGGCCTTGAAGACAGGAGATGTAAAGGACCTCTTTTCATGATGGCAAGCACGGAAAAATGCAAGGGAAAAAGTATTGAGCCGACAAATCGGAAAGTATGCTTTCTGGTTTTGCTTGTTTCAGCCTTGCTTGCTTTTTCGGAAAGTTTTGCCGTGGCGCAGACCTGCCTTTTCTGGTGGGAAAGCAAAGGCAGGAACAAACCGGCCGCAGTTTCCGCCAGAAATCCCGTAAGGCTGGCCCTTTACCGGGGACAGTTTCCGCTTGATGGACAGGGTGGAGACGCCGTTGGTGAGTCGGTTCACCTGAACAGCGTCTCGGCGTGGATCAGATCTCCGGACGGCACGGTTTTAAAGGCCGGTCTGTTTCAGGGAGAAAAAACCGTGGCCCTGGAGTTCCCCTCAGAGCTTAACCCTGCCGGGTTAAACGGCCGCTATCTTGCATTTGCCCGCATGGATGCGGGACCTGTGGATACGGACGCGGAGGGAAAAGACAAAATGGTCCATTATTATGCGAAGTATTTGATCGGCTGCCGGAATAAAGAGACCGCCGAAGGCAAAAGGCCGGACGCATTCTTTAAAGACGCGGAAAAGATGCCCCTTGAAATTGGTCCGCTTGATACCCCGGGAACGGGAGAAAAGGAATCCTTCCTTAAGGCGGGCTTTCAGGAAGCGCGCAAAAAATACAGAATGAAGGTCTTGTATAATGAGAAGCCGCTTGCTCATGCCGATGTATCCATCGTGACCCAAAGCGGTTGGGAAAAACGGGTGAAAACCGATGCCGAGGGAACCTTTTCAATTACGCCGATTGAAAACCATACAAAAGCAGAAAGATGTTTATATACGGTTTGTTACAAGGACCCATCGACCGGGGAGCATCACTGTTCCAATCTTTCCGTGATGATAACGGCCCCGCCGCCGCTATGGATAAGCAAAGCAGGCGGGTTTGATTTTTGGGCGACTCTGGGTTCGGGCCTTTTTATCGTTTATGTGACTTGGACGATTTACCGCAAGGCGAGACGCGATCATAAGACCATGCTTGAATTTGAGCGGTATCGGATTGGAAGGGGTTAGGTAAATGACGGTCACAAAATTAAGATGGACAATACTGACTATATCCTTTCTGGTCCTTGTGTTGGGGGGGCTGGTGGGGATTAATCTGGGTGGTTTTCTCCCTACCTTTGCCTGTACTTATATCGGCGGGGCAAGGGGCGGGATCTGTTTTTTATGGAGACTCCAATATCTGCTTGGGGCCGGAACCTGGGAGGCGATTAAGGTACTGGGTGAACTTTTTATTTATTTTTCTCTTCTTGTCATCCTCATCGGCCGGGCCTGGTGTGGATGGATATGCCCCCTTGCATTTCTTCAGAATCTGCTCGATCTTATCAGGCGAAAGCTCCATTTCGGTTACATCAGGTTCCCTGAACGGCTCCGTTCCGGTCTGAATTCCGTCAAATGGATATTTTTTTTCATCGCCTTATTGGTTCCCCTCTGGGTGGCGTATCCTTTTTTCGCTCCACTGGTGGCGCGTGATCTTGGTCAGCCTTTCTGCCAGTTATGTCCGGGGAAATATATCCTTCCCCTTTTTGCGGCCAACATCGATTATACGGCTGTTAATTTCCGCAGTGCCACCACCATCGTCATGTCGTTGCTGGGCCTTATTTTCTCCGTTACCGTCATCATGGGGGCGTTTTCAAAACGGATGTTCTGGTGTCCCTACTGCCCACTGGGACTGCTTCTTGGCTGGTACCGGAAGATCAGCTTCATAAAACTCAAAAAAGATGATCAGAAATGCACCATGTGCGAGATCTGCTACAATGTTTGCCCTGTGGATATCGAACAGGTCTTTAAGGAACGTGAACGAGAGGATGTAACCTTTGCCGACTGCAATCTCTGTCTCAGGTGCGTGGAATATTGCCCCGAGGACGACGCGCTAAGGGCGACTTTTCTTGGCAAAACAATCTACAGGTCTTCCCGCAAGGGTTTCTTTTCAAGGCAGGGAACACTCACAAAAAATTCTGATTCAAATTAATCAATTTCGGAGCATATGGATGTACAGAGAAAGCATTGAAAAGGAACCGGAGCAATCGGAGAGACGCAAAGCCCGTTTTGTCCGAGGGCTTGCCCATTCGGCGCAAGCAGCCCTCACCGAACTGGAAGGCGGTTCCGACCTGCCGCAGGGCATGGCGTATTTTATTACTATCATCAAGCAGCTATTCGTAAAAGGTCAGTTAAGTCCGCATGTTATCCCGCCGGGTGGTAAAGTCGCCGGTCATAAAAAAATCATCGGCACCTACTGTGTCATGGTTCCCGAAGAGCTGATCTATGCGGCCGGAGCCATACCGGTAAGGCTTTGCGGCGGAAGCTTTGAGGCGTCTTGCCTTGGAGATGAGTGTGTGCCCCGGGATACATGCCCCGTAGTAAAAGCCTCCCTGGGGTTTACAGCTTTGAATCTCATACCTTTGTATGAGGCTTGCGATGTGGTCATCACTCCGACCACCTGTGATGCAAAGCGCAAAATGGGGGAGGAACTTTCAAAGTTTACCGAGGTCTGGATGCTTGAAGTGCCCCATGTCAAAGAGAGTGAGGGCGCAAGAAGGCAATGGCTGGAGCAGATTTTTACCTTAAAGAAAAATATTGAAAAACTCACAAGTCCAAGATTCGGGAGAAAAAAAATCGGACACAAAGCACTCGATGCAGCCATCAAGACGGTGGGCCGGGCCCAGCACCAGGCCCGCAGGCTCTATGAAATCAGGAAATCGTCTCCGCCCGTCGTCCTCGGGCGCGAGGCAATGCTTGCCGTCAATGCCTACAGCTATGATGCGGTTGCCCAGTGGACCCATGCAATGACCGAATTAAATGATGAATTGGAAACACGTCGTCAAAAAGGGATGTCTGTTTGCAGGGCAGATGCGCCGCGCGTACTGCTTGCCGGTTCACCCCCAATCTTTCCTAACTGGAAGATTGTCTTTCTTCTTGAAGAAATGGGTGCCGTGATCGCGGCTGATGAGTCGTGCATGAGCACCCGTTACCTTTACGATCCTGTCGGGATCACCGAAAGATCCATGACGGACATGATGGTGGGTCTGGCTTCCAGGTATCTTATGCCTTGTGTCTGTCCGTCATTTGCTCCAAATGAAGACAGGCTTATTCGACTGGTCCAGATGGTTGAAGAGTTTCATATTGACGGTATTGTCTATCATGTCCTCAAAGGATGCGTAAATTATGACTTCGAGTTGATTCGTGTCGAAAACATAATGAAAGAAAGGAACATTCCCGTTTTGCGGGTGGAGACGGACTACAGCCCTGAAGACGTCGAACAGATCAGGACCCGCGTCGAAGCCTTCACAGAGATGCTAAGGACAAAGAAAAGAAAGATGAAAAGAGGGTGATCATATGGAATATTACGGTGGTATTGACGCAGGCTCAACATATATCAAGACGGCCATAGTGGACAATAACGGCGGCATACAAGGGCATAAGGTCGTTCCCACAGGGATAAACTGCCGTACGACCGCCAGGGAGGTGTTCGGCCAACTGCTCGATGAATTGGGTATTTTAGCGTCGAATGTCTCTTCGGTTATCTCTACGGGTTACGGGCGGAGACTGATCGATATCGCAAGTGAAGACGTGACCGAGATAAAAGCCCATGCCGCAGGAGGCATCCGGACGGCACCCCAGGGAAGAAAAGTCGGAACAATCATTGACATCGGCGGGCAGGACAGCAAGGTCATCATCATTGACGAGGAAGGTGAAACAAAAAACTTTGTCATGAATGATAAATGCGCTGCCGGCACAGGTCGTTTTCTGGAAGTCCTTTCCCGTGTTCTCGAGGTATCTGTTGAAGATCTCGGTCCTCTCTCGCTTCAGGCGCAGACTCCGTGTCAAATAAACAGCCTGTGTGCGGTATTTGCGGAATCAGAGGTCATATCGCTGCTTGCCAGGGGAAAGGACCGCGCGAATATCATTGCCGGAATCCATCGATCGCTGGCCAAACGGGTTTCAGGGATGGCAAGAAGGGCCGGTTTGGAAGGCGATGTGCTTATAACGGGTGGAGGCGCGCTCAATCCGGGTCTTGTGGCCGCCTTTGAAGATGAGTTGATGATGGACATCCATGTTGCGCAAAATCCTCAGCTCAACGGTGCCATCGGCGCTGCTTTCCTGGGCAGGAATTCCAATGGACAGGAAAGGTGATTCGTAACCCATGGCAACACAATCGGCAGCGCCCTGTTTTACTGCACTATGGCTTGGAATTACCACCGGATTCGGACAATGTGCTGTCTTTTGCGCACCGGCTGTCAGTACCTATATCATGGGATCAAGACAAGGGCTCCGTGAGGGGTTCAAGTCATTTACCGTTTTCTCGGCCGGAAGAGTTTTTATGTGCGCAATGCTCGGTGTTGCCGTAGGCCTTATCGGCGGAGCATTCATCGGCAGGGCAAAAGCTTTTGAATACAGCTCAATCATTTATGGCTGGGTGATTATATTCATAGGGGGATTGATGCTTTTAAGCCCTGTTTGTGCATGCAGGTGGACAGAAGACAAAAACAGGTGGCCTGCCTGGTTGCCGGGGCGTTTTGCATTCAACCCTTCAACCCACCTGTTTGTTATGGGAGCCGCGCTTGCAATCGTTCCGTGTCCGCCGATGCTGGTTATGCTTCTTTATTGCCTGAAGATGCAGTCAGTCATGTCAAGCAGTATTCTGATGCTGTTGTTCGGCATCGGAACCGCGGTTTCTCCACTGTTAATCATTTCCATGGCAGCAGGCTGGTTTTCCGGGAAGATCAAGACCCGGGTTCCACAATATAGAATGATGTTTCAGAAGATCTCAGGCGTGATATTGATCCTTCTCGGGGGAAGTTCCGTAGCAACTTTTTAAGGCGGTTTGTAAACATGATGAAAAGGAGATTCTATAATGCAAGGAGGACCATTCATGAAACAATTTAACCTATTCCTTTGTTTACTTATTTTGTTTGTGGTGGTTGCGGCCCGTGCTTACGCTTCAGTGCCGGGCCAAGCAATTTTATGGGAACTCGAATCTACCAACCTCGATTATTATTATGACAATGATATAAGCAGATCCGACAGGATTGCCGCACTTGAGAAACCCAGGAAATTGATACTGCTTCAAGAAACCTTAGCATCTTCAGGATATGATGAGAAACAAAACGGCCGGTCATTGGCAACCGGCAACGCCAGGATTTGGGTCAGGAACCCTAATGGAGAGATATCAGAGGTCACGCTGTCCCGGGAAAAAAGGAGTGAGCCTATAGCACTGAATCTGCCTTCAGACCTTAATGCGGGCGAAGTGACCGGCAATTACCTCGTGGGCGTCCATTTGGATGCAGGCACTTTGGATCTTGATCTCGACGGTATTGATGAGAAGGTTCATCTTTATTCCAACTGTCTGGTAAGCTATTCCAAAAAAAATGGAGTAAAAGGCGAAAACCCGGATATGTTTTTTAAAAGCCCGGATAAAATTACCCTTGAAATAGGACCGTATTTACCTGAAAAAATATTTAAAAAAAGATCAGGGTGTCCCATCCCCCGTTCCATTAGAAGCGGATCCGACATCGGTTATGTGAGAAACGTCTCGCAATCCCCGCTCAAGGAGCAGCAAATGAAAGTTTTTTACAAAGGGAGCCCCCTTGCGAATACTCAAGTATTTATTTTGAGTAAAAGCGGCTGGCGAAAAACCTTTATGACCGATTCCGAGGGAGTAATATCGGTCACTATCCCCAAAACGCATGCCACCATGATGGACCCGGCACAATTTCGCAACCATAAGAAAAAAATCTCCATCGATCGGTCCGGTGGGGAACAAGGTAATACCAAACAGTTTTATAACAGAGAACCTAAGGCCGGAGATAACGGCAAAACATATCATGGCAGATACAGGGCAGAAGATAGATTACTGTATATGGTGGCCTACAAAGATCCATCAACTGGCGAATATCACTGTGCAACCTTACCTATCACATTACGAATGTGGTCTCATGAAGGAATCTGGCTGAGCCAAACAAAAGGATTCGGGTTCTGGGGCATCATTGGAGCAAGCCTTGGTGTTGTCGGTGTTAGCGGCGGTTATTACCGTAAGAGAAAACGAGACCGGGAGTCGATATTTAAGTCAAAAAGGAAATAATACTATGAATAGCTATGAAGATGCGAGTGTGGAGTTCATGAGCACCAGGCTCTGGATGATGCACAGATTCTGCATTCACTGTAAACTTTCCGGTGGCGTCTATGCCGCCAGCGAGATTGAGGGCGCTATTCCCATCATCCACGGGCCCATTGGTTGTGCTTTTAACCATCGGATTCCGGTGATGAAATCGTTTTTGGACATGAAGGCGCTGCCATGCACGGACATGGATGAAAATGACACCGTATTCGGCGGCATGGACAAATTGAGAAAAACGATAGACGAGGTCGATGAAAAATACCATCCGGACCTTATTATCGTCCTCTTGACCTGCCTTTCCGGTATCATCGGCGATGACGTGGAAGGCGTGATTGAAGATGTAAAGGAAGCGGGCAAGGTCAAAGCGGATATTGTCTGGGCGGATACATCGGGTTTCAAGTTCCGGGAACTCAGAACGGAGCGAACCTTGAAGGAATGGCTTCACAATTACAAGAATCCGGAAGACTACACGCCCCGTAACATGGAGGGGTGTGGTCAGGTGGAGGTAATCAATTCCCTGGCAACCCAGTTAATGGAACCGGCGGAAAAATATGGCGGTATCATTGAGAACGGGGTGAATATCGTGGGGATGGGCACGAGGCGATGGGGGATTGACCGGACAAAAGAACGCATGGAAATCCTGCGGGAAGCAGGTGCCGAAATCAATACGATATTCTTTCGCGACGTGGACTGCGAAAAGGTAAAACGGTCTTCTTGCGCCCGCGTGAACATCGGTTTCAGGGTTGGGCGATGGATGCACATCATGAAAGATAGGTTCGGCATCGATACGGTATATAATCAGTTCAGATTCTCTCATCTTTCCCACCAGGAAAAGATCAGGAGCTTCTATATGGAAACCGGGGAAAAGCTGGGAATCGAAGAACGGATGAAGAGGGTAATGGATGACAAAATGGATCTGACGAGCAGGCAGTTGCAACCCTATCGGGATTTTCTCAGGGGCAAGCGCGTGGTCATCCTCGGCGGGGGCAATGTTTACGGATTTTTTGGTTTGGACAGCTCCCTGTCCATCATGATGGATTTGGGGCTGAAGATCGAAGCGGTTTCGCTGGACCAGGGCCCCCTCGTCAGGCGGGGAATCTCTGAGGAACTTCGCAGGCAACACCGTGAGACCATTTTGGATTTGTTCGGAAAACTGGGTGTTGATCCGGATATTATAGATGTGGAGCCGTTCGGGATACTGAAGGAAATCATGGAGAAATACAAGCCGGACCTTGTGGTCTGCGCCAAGGAAAGAAAGCCCCAAATACATGCCTTGGGCGTACCTGCCTATTCCCCCCAATTTTTTACTTTCTTTACCGGCTTCAGCGGGTTGCAAAATATTGCCCAAGAGATATGCCTGGAGATGAAGAAGGAAAACCTGACAAGGAAAAAGCCACTCATCTTCAATGAGATTGATTATCACCCGGTTTATTTTCCATACATCCGGAAGGTCGGCATTCCCATTCAGATATCCGAAGAGCTTCAGTGCGCGGTTAAAAAAGGAGGCAAAAGATGCCAATAGAACCTTTGCGTGGATGCAAGATATTCGGGGCGATGAAGGCCTTTTCAGGAATAAGGGACATCATCTCGCTCATGCATGGACCGATCGGTTGCTATTATGGCGCGGCATACCACCAATTGGCCCAGGATGAAAGCTCCCTGGGGGTTATCACCTCCTCCATTACCCATGACAAGGAAGTGGTCTTCGGTGGAGAGCAAAAACTCGGAGAACTCATCGAGAAGGCCCAGTTTCTCTATGGAGACAAGAAGCTGGCCATCCTGGGATGTTGTGTACCGGCCATTATCGGAGATGATATAGAGGCCGTAAAAGAAGAATTTGCGCCGGATGCCCTGCATGTAGACGGAGCAGGTTTCAAGGGCGAGGAATGGCAAGGGTATGAAGATGCCCTGCTCCAGCTTATCGGTATGATGAAGAAGGGAGAAAAAAAAGAGCGGACCGTGAATATCCTTGGATTCGACACCGTATCGCCAAGGGCAAGGGCCGATGCGGCCGAGCTGAAAAGGCTGGTGGCGAAGTCGGGCTGGTGGACGAATACGGTCCTGTGCGTAAACGCCGACTCAATGCAGATCGAGAATATGCCCAATGTGGAGAGAAACATCGTTTTGGGCGGATACGGATTGAGATTGGCGGAAGTTATGCGGGAACGGTTCGGCACGCCCTATGAAATCGTTGAGATGCCATACGGGAAATATCTGACCAGGGAATTTTTACGGAAAGTAACCGGTTCGGATGCCGTCTATGAAGAGGATATCATGCCCTCTTTGGAACGCGCCTATCTGTTTATCCAGAAGATGTATGAGATGCCGGTGGCCGTAATCGCCGATGATGCAAGGGCCATCGCGCTGTCGAAGTTTTTCGAGATTGAACTGGGTTGCGAAGTGGTTGTCAGCGCGGCCATCTCGGGTTCTCCCCTCCATCCGGAAAAAAGTGTCGGGCTTTTTGAGATCGATGAGTTGCTCAAGGGTGCGGAAACCGGATGCGACAGACTTCGGCTGATATTGGGCACCACTTTTCAAAAGCGAATCGCGGCCGAGTTGGACGCCGCCCTAATCCGGGTTTCCTATCCTTCTTTTGATGATGTATCTCTCTATGATGAGGCGCCTTATATGGGTTATCGCGGGGAGATCGTGATCATTGAAAAAATTCTCAATCTATTCCTGAATAAGTATTCCGAGGAGGTCTGGTAAGATGAAAACGAAAATAAAAATCGGCATATACGGCAAGGGCGGTATCGGAAAGTCCACCATTGCTTCAAATTTGTCCGCGGCGTTTTCAAAGGCCGGCCTCAGGGTATTGCATATCGGCTGTGATCCAAAGGCGGATTCGACCCGAAATTTGATGGGCGGGCGCATACCGACGGTTCTGGGAACGTTGCGCAACGGGGGCTATTCACTGACATTTTATAAAGAGAACGATTTTGTCTTTAACGGCTTCGATGGCGTGGCCTGTGTGGAAGCGGGCGGTCCGGAACCGGGTGTGGGCTGTGCAGGCAGGGGGATCATCACAATGGTCGAGACCCTTGAGCAAATGGGCGTATTCAATAACGAATGGGATGTCACGGTTTATGATGTCCTGGGCGATGTTGTCTGTGGCGGTTTTGCCGTTCCGGTAAGAAAGGGATATGCGGAAAAAATCTATATCGTCACATCCGGCGAATTCATGCCGCTTTACGCGGCCAACAATATTTGCAACGGGATATCCAAATTTGCAAAACGGGGCGGTGCAAAGCTCGGAGGCATTATTTATAATTGCAGGGGAGCAAAGGGCGATAGCAAGGAGGTGGTCTACGAGTTTGCGAAGGCCGTGGGCTCCGAGGTCATAGCGGATATTCCACGCAGCGATTTTATTTTAAAGGCGGAAACCGAGATGAAGACAGTAATTGAA
Organism: Desulfosarcina ovata subsp. ovata; assembly: GCF_009689005.1. NCBI lineage: Bacteria > Pseudomonadati > Thermodesulfobacteriota > Desulfobacteria > Desulfobacterales > Desulfosarcinaceae > Desulfosarcina > Desulfosarcina ovata. The sequence continues at coordinate 2,648,180 of NZ_AP021879.1, forward strand.
TCCTATCCGGATTCCGATATTGCACATGTTTTTCAAGATGCGGCACAAAAAATTATTGACGATGAAGGTGGAGAAGTGCCGCAGGTTCTGTCGGATGAACAAATGGAAACGATGTCAAAACAAATTGCAACCAGTGTAATGAACTTGTAAGCGCCGGCGTGGCAAAGCCAACATTGCATAGATAGTATCTCATCTGTCCAGGAGAAAGAATCGATGTCTTTCCTGCACCCCTGTTTTGATCATAAGGCCCACTATGAAGTCCCCAGATTCCACCTGCCGGTCGCATTCAGGTGTAACGCGGCCTGCAGGTATTGCGGAACGAATACCGATCGTGAATTCATTCCCGGTGCAAGCAACAGGGTCATGTGCCCGGAGGAGGCGGTGGACTCCCTGGCAGCGATTCATCACCTCGCAAACGATGCGCAAGGCGTTGTTGGCATTTCAGGTCCCAAGGAACCCTTGGCCAATCCGGAGACCATCGAAACACTGACGCTTGTACGCGAAAAATATCCTCATGTGCTGAGATGCCTATGTACCAATGGGGTCAATCTTCCCATATACGCCAAAACGGTGCGACACCTGGCCGACAGCGTAACGGTTACCGTCAACGCGGTATCCCCAGAAAGCTGGGAGAAGATATACAAGCATATTGTTTATAAGGAAAAGGTGCTTACCGGCAGGGCCGGATTTGAGAGACATATCAACAATCAGATTGCGGGAATAAAAATACTATCCCCCTTCGCCAAGGTGAAGATCAATACGGTCCTGGTTCCGGGGGTGAACGAAATGGAAATCAAGGAGATTGGAAGTCTTGGGAAGCGATACGGTGCCGTGATTCATAACATCATGCCCCTGATACCGTTAAACGGCTACGGAAGATTTCCCACGCAAATGGAGCTTCAAAACGCCCGCGACAGGACGCCGCTGCCGACATTTCTTTTATGCAAACAGTGCCGCGCGGACGCCTGTGGCATCCCCGGAAACCAAGAAAGCGCCGCCGAGCTTTACAGGAAAAATCTCGGATGAACAGGACCGACGGCTAAACCTTACGCGAAAATAGGTGATAGATGAAAACATTGATTATCTGCGCATCCCGTTATGGATCTACGATGGAAATCGGTCGATGGATCACCGAACGTCTGCCATGGAACGATGTGGCGCTTTTTCATGTTAAGGAGGCGCCTGAACCGGATGGATACGATTTTATTTTCCTAGGCGGCGGTGTTTACAACGAACAGGTTGACAAGGCGCTTGTCCAATATGCCGAAACCCACCTGACCGCACTGGAAAAGAAAAAAATAGCACTCTTCGCGGTTTGTATGGATACCCGTGGGGTTTATATGAAAGGCCGGTTCTGGGGTGGCTGGCTTTACCTGAGTCCGCTTCTGGAGGCCCTGGAAAACATCACTCCCATTTACGCCGATATCCTGCATGGAGAAATCAACCCAAAGAATTTATCGGAAAAAGACCGCGCTTTGCTCATGCATTTTTACACCAAAATCCTCAAGCGTGACGTGGATGATGTGCCTTATCGTACACTGATGAACAAGGCCGAAGTCTGGGAGTTTGTAGAAAAAACCATGGTCCGCATGAAAGGGAGCTATTGATTCCGAAATGGACTGGACACCGGAAGCAAACATCGCCATGGAAAAAGTGCCGACCTTCGTACGCAAAATGGCCCGCAAATCCGTGGACGCCTACGCCAGAAAAAAAAGGAATGGGCACCGTTCAGCAGGTGCGCCGAAACGTAATGGGCCGCTCCGATCGGGAAGAAACCGCTGCTCCAGACGGCCCTTCCGAATTCAATATGGGTATGAACCGTCGGCAAACCATGCATCTGAGCGATAACCGGCATTTTTTTGAAAATGAAGCCAACTACCCGCTGCATGAGGCTTTTGACCGAAAGATCTCCGTGCATGCCATGCCCCGCAACAAGGTAATCCCTCCCGAAAACCTTCTGCAGTGCTGGAATGAGGTGATGTCCGCGGATCATTCCGGGCAGCCCCTGCGCACCATTTATATCCATATCCCTTTCTGCAAGGGACACTGTCTTTTCTGTGGATTTTATCAAAACCGGTATAAACCGGAAACAGCCGAGCAATATGTCGATGCCTTGTTAAAGGAGATGGCCGATCAGGTTGAACTGGGATATTGTGATTTCAGTCACCTTTCATCAAGGTATGCGACAGACCTGTCCGCCATAGCCGGAAAGGTTATATGGGTAACATCCATATAAAATAGGTGACGCTGACCTTCTTTTTGCGTTTCTATTCTCGTTTCAAGCATCTTTTTGTATCAGATTAATATGTTTATTATTGAAATTGAAATAATGCCAAACAAACTATCAGACTCCCATTTTTATTCTTGAGTATTTTAATATTTTTCTTGACTTTATTCTCGTTATTATTATAACTTATCTTTGCTTAAGTTCGAAGATTATGAGTAAAATGAATTTACTTACGAATTTATGCATCAGACTCATCAATAGAGTGCCGCCCCATCTTATCAGCTAAAAATTTTTTAGTAATTCTCAGTTAGATAAAATCATATTTAAAATGACTATGAAGGTCTTTTCCATTTGTAATTTTAATGGGTAGCCTTATGGTTTTTATAAGGATATTTCCATATAAAAAAGGCCATAAAACTTTTTCTTCTTTCTGGCCATCTTTTATTTACTCAAAGTTTAACCTATCTCTTTGTCTTACCAAAATAGAAAGGGTAGATAGAATATAATGATAAAATTATTCATGTAAATATCATTTGGATTTGTAATATTATTATTAATAAGTGGCATATTATAAGCTTAAATCTATTGAAAAGGAAAATATCATGCTACAGCTTAAGTTGACAGTCACGTTGCTATTATTTCTTTCTTTCAGTTGTGCGGGTTGGGCTCAAGATAACAGCGAAGTTAATAAAACCAAAAAGGATGTTAGAAAATTAGAAGATATAGTTGTATCGGAGATAAAAAATGAACTGGAAAATAAAGAAACAGGTTTTGCAATTAAGTTGAATGAAGAAGATCTTGAAAAAAAACAAATAATAGATACGTCTGATGTTTTGAGATATTTACCGTCTATAGATGCCAGAAAATACAATGTTGGAGGAAAATCAAGGGTTATTATTAGAGGATTGGGAAGAGGAGGAAGAACGATAACCGTATCGGATGGGATGTCATTAACGGATTTAACTTCTTCATATAGCGATGTAATGTGGAATCAAATAGCACCTGATGAAATCGAAAATGTCGAAGTCATATATGGTCCATTTTCTGCGCTTTATCCGGGAAACGCAATCGGTGGAGCGGTCTCGATAACAACTAAACAACCTGAAGAAAAATTTGCTAGCATTAGGACAGGATACGGGTTTCAGAATTATAAAGATTATGGTTATGATGAGACTTTGCCATACTATAAAGCAAATTTTCAGTTTGGTGATAGATTTAAAAAATTTAGCTTCTTAGGAATGATGAACGTTATAGATATTGATGCATTGCCTTATAGTTTTAGCATGAAAACAGTCGATAGTGATACTAGCGGCGACGGCGTTCCTGTTACTGGCTGGATGCAAGACGATGATCCTCAGACGGGCAATCCCCGTTACATATTTGGAGATCAGGGAACAAGAGAAGAAATTGAAATGCTCGGAAAAATAAAAGTAGGATATGATTTAGATGATGTTTCAACGATTTCTGCTGAATTTCGGCACTGGAGGCGAAATTTAGACAGCAATGATCCTCATACATATCTAAGGGATAGTAATGGAAATGAAGTTTGGAGCGGCAAGGTTGAAATTAATGGGTTAGTGTATTCACCAACATATTACGGATGTCAGGAACAGGAATATGAAGGAAATGTTTATCAAATCGTATACAAAAGAGATCCTAAAGAGGCACTAAAGACACAATTTGTTTTAGGTTATGTAGATAATTATAAATACAAAAGTAGAAGCTCTTCCAATTCATATCCAATTGCATCACATGGTGGATCAGGAACACTAACAGATACGGACAATGGATGGTATAATGTCGAATGGAATGCATCGTATAATTTTAGCAAATCCCACGATGTAAAAGGCGGCATTCACTACGATAACTATTTTATCGATAGTGATACATGGACTATTTCCGATTGGAAAGATGAAGATAGCATTCAAGCGTATTCAAAAGGTTCAGCCGGAAAAACTCAAACATGTGCGATATACCTACAAGACGATTGGACATTGACGGATAAATGGTCGATATATTTCGGTGGACGTTATGAGTGGTGGAAATCCTATGATGGAAGTATTTCAGGAATCGATAGCGAGAGCAATAAAATAACTGAAAATATAGATTCAAGAAACGAAGATTATTTTTCACCCAAATTTGCAGTAACATACCAACCGTTCGATAAATGGAGTTTTCGTTTGTCATTGGCTCAGGCATATAAATTCCCGACAACATATGAGTTATTTTATGGATCAATGGATTCAAGTACTGGAATGGCTATAAAAACAAATCCGGATCTTAAAGTCGAAAAAACATTTGCCAAAGATTTCACAATTAAAAGAATTATAAGTAATGGTGAAATTAGATTGAGTGTATTCGAAAATGATATTGATGATTACATCTGGCGACAATCTAACATATATACCAACACAAGCTATTATCAAAACATTGAACAAGTAAGAATAAGAGGCGTTGAATTAGATGTCAGAAAAAAAATTGGAAAATATTTAGATCCTGGATTTAATATAACCTATATGGATCCAAAAATTGTTAAAAATAGTGGATATCCGGATTCCGAAGGAAAACTGATTCCACGAGTTGCGGAATGGACAGGTAATGCTTACGTGAATTTTACAACTCCGATAGAGAATCTTTCAGGGCTTGTCGCAGCAAAATACAGCAGTTATCCATATAGGCAGATGGATAACAGTGATTTGCGCAACGATGGTTTTGGAACAGATGAAGGGTATCTTATTTTTGATGCAAAATTATCTTACGGATTTTTAAATCATTGGACTGCATCACTATCTGTAGATAATATAACAGATGAACTTGTTCATAGGTATCATCCATTTAGTGGTAGAATGTTTTCACTGGAAATAAAGTGGGAGTACTAAACCTAAAAAACAAGTGATGCTTATGAATATAAAAATTAAACGCTATATTTTTTCTTCTAATGCTGCTCTATCGTATCAAAATAAAAAAATAAATTTAATAAAAACAGATGAAAAATATAAAGAATATCAATATATAGGTTCAAATTATTTTATTCGGGGAAAAATTCTTTTTTTGTTAGGAAGATATGAAGAAGCCAAGGAAGATTTAAATCTTTCCCTATCCACCGGAAGCCCAGAAGGTCATGGATATAGTCTCGCAAAAGTTCATAGGTATTTAGGGAAAATATATTCCAAAACAAATGAAAAAGAAACAGCTGAAATTGAATTTGAAAAGGCAATTTCATTATACACCAAAATGTGTGAATCAAGGATCGATGATATCTCATCAGAAGGATTTAATGGCAGGGGAAAATGCTATTACAATTTGGGCTTATATGAAAAAACGCAATCAGATTTCATGAAAGTTATCGCTATCAATGAGCATATTTACCCCGATGCTTGTTCTAGAACATATTCCTTGGCAACTAAAAATATGGGATTAACACTATGGAAAAAAGGCGACAAAAAAAATGCCATTAATTATTTAAGAAAGGCCATAAAACTGTTTTATGAACGTAAAGAAAGCTATTACGCTAGAGAAATTGAAAATGCCATTACGAATGAAAATCCTGAAGACATTTTAGTTTTATTTGTTTCATAAAAATTGTGGCGCAAATGATATTTAACAATTTCCATCACCCCCTTGACGCAAGGGGGAACAAACGGAATTACCGCGCCGGAAGGACATTTCTGGTTAAAACGGATCGGCTTCTGCCAACCGAATACTGATATGCGATTAAAGAAAACATTATTATTTTCACTATGGTTTCTCTTTTTTTTGACCTTTACAGCGGAACTCGTGAAGATCGTCCTGGATCTCGACCCTAATGCAGGCCATAAGCCGCTGGGCATGGCGCATCTATTTTTCTGGTCGTGTCTATTGCTCATCGAACTGGCGATGGCAGGCCTGTCCGTTTATTTTTTCATCACCCACCCAAAGCGCAGAATTCGGCTTGCTGTGCTTTCCCTTTGCCATTTCACGGTAATACTGGCCTTGCCGATGATTTTCAACAACTGGAGTTGGACCTGCCTGCTTTATCCCTGGCCTCACTCCCTCCAAAGCTTCGACCCTGCTACACCGCGGTCGGCAATGGTAATCAGCCTTTTCATCGGTTTTCTGTTCGTTCCATTTGTATCTTATTGGTGGGGGGCCCGGCTATTTTGCGGTTATTTGTGCCCTCACGGTGCTTTCTTTTCCGAAACCTATGGAAGACTCTTCTCCCGCCGCCCGGGCAAATTTCTCAAACTCGGTCGTATCATTCCACCGTTTTATCTGGCGCTGATGGCGGCTGCGCTTATCGCTTTTATCTGTGTGCCTGACATCATTGAACCCATGCGCACAGCCCAAAAGCTGCTGTATTTTATTACAGCGGAATTCTTCTATTTCGTCATCGGCATTCCCTTGCTGGGCGGACGTTCATACTGCGTATTAATTTGCCCCATGGGATATTTTATCAGACAAATACGGGCATTCAAACGGTGGAGAGACAGATTAAAATCGTTTAATGATGATTAAAAAAACACTGGCGGACAAAAGGCAATTTGGCCTAATTCCCCAGCACGTGAACCTGAACAGCGAGTTGACCGTGTGTGGGAATTTGCGCGCCAACGGCCTGTTGCCCCACATTCCACGCGAATACATCAAACCGCGCATCGATGAACTGCGGGGCTATATCGAGTTAGAGGAGAAACGCGATACCCTGGTCAAAAATTGACGATGGTCCGTCATTATCCGATATCCAGATCGGCTTTTTTGAACGCTTGTACCGGCGGCCCGCCCAGGATTCGCGTCAGGATGTCGTTCAGCGTTGCCGGATCGTTGTCGAAGCCGCCATGCGCCGTGCTCAGCGTCCGCGGTTGTTTGTCCGCATCTCCCTGACTGTAGAGGATTTCCAGTTTCGGCGGGGTATCGTCCAGGGTATTGCAATAGCGCTGCATGCCCAGAATCGGCGCCGGGGTATCCTCCTCAAAAGCGCGCGAGACGAAATAGAGCAGCGACTTGCGGTAGGGACCGACCGTATCGTCCACCTCGAGGGTTTCGCTGAGGTTGTAGATCGTCATCTGATCGATACCAAAATCGCCGGCCTTGCCGGTCAGCAGGGGATGATAGTGGCTGTGATAAAGTGCCATGGTGGCGGCGGGGGCCAGCAGGCTGCAGGTCTTGACCCGCAACCGGGGCGCCAGCGTCTTCAATGCCGCCAGCAAATGGGCCAGGAGAACCGCCCCGGTGCTGTGGCCCACCACATGCAGGTTGAGTGTGAATCCCTCCCCTTCGCTCAGATGCTCTGCAAAGGCCTTGAGGGTCTGTACACCGGCATGGTCCTTTTCAAATCCGCTGGTGGCACCGGCCTTCATTTCGCGCCACAGGGCCCGTCCGGGACGCCGGGCCAGGCGTTCGATCAACTGATCCCACCAGTCGCTCAATCCGCCCACCCGCTTGCCGGCCCGTTCGCCGCGGGAGACGATCACGTCCTTCAGCTCTTCCAGAATCCCGGTGTCGTACATGATATGGAAGGGATAGATGCGGTTGTCCTTGAAGGTGTCTTGCATGGCCGCGATGCGCCGGGCCGAGTCCTTGGTGCTGTTCAGTCCGCCATGGGCATAGATCAAAAGATGATCGTAGTTGCTGCTGGCGCCGAGGTTCTTGGCCGTGAGATCGACGTCGGCACGGTTACTCCAGTAACTCCCGGCGTCATGAAACAGGCCATCATCGATGTGCACGAAATGACCGGCGATTCTGCCGCGTGGAGGACCACTGCTCCCGACCGCCGCAGCGCCCCGCATCCGTCCCGCATCAGGGTCCCCCAGGGCCCAGATCTGCGGAGTGGGCAGCGCCAGGCTGAGCACCCAGGCATCGGTGATGTTCGCATACCAGTCTTCGTAGGTCCACAGGGCGGTGCCGGACCGTCCCCAGTCCTTGCCCCACGAATTCTGGATCCAGAACCCCTTGCGGTTGTATCCGATGATGGCAAAGGCATGCCCGCCACGGGTCTCCTCACGAAGAGGAATCGCTCCGTTCTGAATAGCCGACGTGTTCCACCCGTCATGCACGTTGGCCGAGCAATAGATCGCTCCGGCTTCGTTGAGCGCGGCATGGAAATCGCTGATGCGCTGGTTCAGCCGGTAATAGGCGCCGATAGTATTGCTATGGGCATCCTTGGCTGCCTTGACGCTGAGGGTGCCCGGTTGGCCTTCTACATATGGCCAATAGCTGTCGCGGCAGACCCCCATATTGGCAAAGCCCTTGATCGCCCCGCGACACGACGACCCGCTGTATTCCTCACCCGGCCATTCATCGTGCTTGCGTGCCACCTCGTAAAGCATGCGCGCACTGACCTGCACCTTGTTCTGCCGCTTCTGGTTGAGCAGGTTGATCACCGCCGCCAGGCCGAATCCGGTGCAGGCCCCCTCCTGCCGCTGGTCCAGGATCGTCAGCGTCCGCGGCTTGAGCATGGCGGTCCGCAACGGGATCGGCGGCGGCGTGTAGGCCCAGTCACGATCGTCAGGAAGGTCTGCCGTGGCCGTAAGCGGATAGCCGCCCAGCCTTTTGGTATTCTCACTATCCATGGAGCACCTCCTTGGGGTTGTTTGAACGTTAGTGAAAGATGGGCTTCGTAATAAAGATGAGGAAAACGGGCTTGAACAGTGGCCGCCGGTGTTGCCGGTCAGGCTGTTCAATTTATAGCTTCATCGGACAGACGATGGCAAGCGATCATTGCCCATCGAACAGGGCAACCGCATTTAATTGAAGGATCACCCCAATCCGGCAAATGGACGGCTGATTCGTCGATTTACCATCCCGGACGATGTCCTTAGGCATTGACATTTGGCATTATTTTCGGTTGAATCGCAAATAATTCTGGTATCGTGCAAAAGCCAACTCGGGAAAATGATTGACAGATGGTATCGTGTTGGCTAAAGAAGTTACCAATCACAAATTTGATCAAATTTTAAATCCGAAAAAGGATCAAAAATGAGACCCTATTTTGAAAAGATGCCCGAGTTTGGACAGCCCCTGACGAGTCAGGCGAAAAAAGAAGCCAGCGAGAACGCCGCTCAGATTCTGGCGGTGGAAAAAGAGGTGGATGCCGAAGTCCAGAAAGTGAAACTGACTGGGATTCCCGAAGAGAAGATCAATGCCCGCGGGCAGCTGACCGTCTGGCAGCGGCTACGCTACCTGATTGATCCGGGAACTTGGTGCCCCCTGCACACCCTGTATAACCCGGCGGAGAACCAAGAGGGTCATACCAACGTCTTCGACGGCCTGGGCAAGATATCCGGCCGCTGGGCAGTGATCATTGGTTTTGACAACAAGTACATGGCCGGTGCCTGGGTTGCCGGCCAGCCGGACAACATCCTGCGCGTAACCAATCTGGCCAAGCGGCTCAACGTCCCGCTGGTCTGGGTGGTCAACTGCTCCGGCGTCAAATTGCCCGAACAGGAGAAATTCTACGCCAACCGGCGCGGCAGCGGAACCCCGTTCTACCGCCATGCCGAATTGAACCAGATGGGCATTCCCGTCCTGGCCGGGATCTACGGCACCAACCCCGCTGGCGGCGGCTACCAGGGTATCAGCCCCACGATCCTTTTCGCCCACAAGGACTGCAACATTGCCGTCGGCGGCGGCGGAATCCTCTCTGGCATGTCACCAAAGGGCGCGTTTGACGTGGAGGGTGCCGAGGCCCTGATTTCAGCGGCCAAGCAGTACAAGGCCAAGCCCCCGGGATCGGTTTCGATCCATTACGATGAAACCGGTTTTTTCCGCCATGTCTTCGACACGGAAGAGGGCGTTTTGGATGGCCTCAAGGAGTATATGAAAGAGATTCCGGCTTACGCGCCCAAATTTTTCCGGGTCGCCAAACCCAAAGCACCGATCCTTGATGAGCGCGATCTGTACCACCTGTTGCCCTTCAACCAGAAACGCGCCTACAGCTTCGAGCAGTTGCTCTCCCGCATGGTGGATGGCAGCGAGCACATGGAATTCCGGCCGGACTACGGCCCGGAAGTCTACACCGGCCTGGTCAAGGTGGACGGCTATCTGGTGGCCGCCATCGGCAACCGCCAGGGCTTTCTCAAACCGGATTATCCCGAGTATGCCGACTACCCTGGCATCGGCGGCAAGCTTTACCGCCAGGGCCTGATCAAAATGAACGAATTTGTCACCCTGTGCGGTCGTGACCGCATTCCGATCGTCTGGTTCCAGGACACCAGCGGCATCGATGTGGGGGATATCGCCGAAAAAGCCGAACTGCTCGGCCTCGGCCAAAGCCTGATCTACTCCATCCAGCAGACCGACGTGCCCCAGATTCTCATCGTCCTGCGCAAAGGCACGGCAGCGGCCCACTACGTCATGGGTGGCCCCACGGCCAACCGCCACAATGCCTTCACCTTGGGTGTGGCCACCACGGAAATTTACGTCATGCACGGCGAAACCGCCTCCGCGGCATCCTACTCACGGCGCCTGGTCAAAGAAAAAGACGCCGGCCGCGACCTGCAACCGGTCGTGGACAAGATGAACGAAATGGCCAAGTCTTACTATGACAACTCGCGGCCGATCTATTGTGCCCAGAAAGGCCTGGTTGATGAGATCGTACCGCTCAACCAAATCCGCAGCTACCTGAGGGCCTTCGCCGGTGCCGCCTATCAGAACCCGAAATCGATCTGTCCGCAGCACCAGATGATTCTGCCGCGGATCACCAAGGGATAACACTAACGCCTTCGCGTTGCCCACAATGACAACGCGAATCTGACGGTATGCAGATCACGCCCGCCCGTTTACCCACGGGCGGGCGTGATTATTTTTAATCCCCCACAACAGCGCGTTTGCCCCTGCCACTTTCGCCACCATTCTGTCCCCCCTCATAGGGGCCGTAAAAAAATTTCGGGAATTGTCAATTTTACTTATATAGTTTCAATAAATATTGGCGATAGCATAGTCGTATTCTCTGAAAACGACGTGTAATGAGTTGTTTTTTCGATCAGGCAAAACCAAAGCGTTCAACCAGTCAGGATAAACGATAACCATGGCTCAGATTCTGGTCATAGACGATAATTTGTCCTTGTGTCATCTGATAGAAAAGGTAGTCAAAAAAATTGCCCACACCGCTGTTGTCGCCCATACCCTGGATGAGGGAATGGAAAAAGGTCAGGCGGTCAGGCCGGATATTGTGCTGCTGGACGTTCATCTGCCTGACGCCAATGGCCTCGAGGCCATGGAGCAGATTCGCCGGCTGCCATCAAACCCGGAAGTAATTATTTTCACCGGCGCCGGTGATCCCGATGGTGCGGAACAGGCGATCAAGAGTGGAGCATGGGATTATATTGAAAAATCCACATCAATTCAAAATATCACCGCCCCCCTGCTACAGGCACTGGAGTATCGGGCGGAAAAATGCACCAAGGCGCCGGTATTCCTTGATCGCAAAAGCATTGTCGGCGGGAGCCCTCAGATTACCGAGTGCCTGGACCAGGTGGCGCAAGCCGCCATGGGTGATGCCAACGTCCTGATTACCGGTGAAACCGGAACCGGCAAAGAAGTCTTTGCCGAGGCGATTCACACCAACAGTCTGCGTGCAAAAAACAATTTCGTTGTTGTGGATTGCGCGGCCCTGCCTCACGAATTGGTCGAAAGCATTCTGTTCGGCCATGAAAAAGGCGCTTTCACCGGTGCGGAAAAAACCCGTAACGGCCTGATTAAGCATGCCGATGGGGGCACGCTCTTTCTCGATGAGGTCGGAGAATTGCCACTCGACCTGCAAAAAAGTTTTCTCCGGGTTCTCGAGGAACGCCGATTCAGACCGGTCGGCAGCCACCAGCAGGTAAACAGCGATTTCCGTCTGGTCGCGGCCACCAATCGTGACCTGGAAACAATGGTCCAGGCCGGCAAATTCCGCGGGGACCTGCTCTTCCGGATTCGTGCGCTGCCCATCGAATTGCCCCCCTTGAGAGACCGGTCGAGAGACGTTCGCGATCTGGCGATTCACTTCAATGATAAAATCTGCGACAAAACCGGCATCCGGCCAAAGCGATTTGCCGAGGATTTCTTCGACAGTCTCTTGTACTACCCCTGGCCGGGCAATGTCCGCGAGCTCCTCCATGCCATGGAGCATGCGGTTTCTGCGGCACGATTCGAAAAAACACTTTTTGTCAGACACCTTCCCAATACGATCCGTGTTCACCTTGCCCGGCAGGGCCTTAAAACGGGCAATGGCGATGGCATGGAGAAGCCGGACAAAGGCATCCGGCTCGACCGTCCCCTTCAGGATGTCCGCAATGACGCCGTCGCAGAAGTCGAAAAGCGCTACCTTGAGGCACTCATGCAATCGGTGGCTGGAAATGTTCAGGATGCGTGTCGGATTTCGGGACTGTCCCGTTCCCGGTTGTACCATCTACTTAAGACATATGAGCTGAATCGCACCGCCCAAAGTGCATAGTCCACTGTCCGCCTTCAATTTCGATGTGGTTGGATTGCGCGCATGCGTCGTCCTCCCGAATCGTGATGGCCAACCCGATCACCTCCCGTCACAACATGGGCACACCTCGGTCTCGAACCTTGCCGTAGGGCCATCAGCGTAACACTAACGAAAACCGCCCTGCCGTTTCCTGCCCGGTAGGACATTGTCCTGCCAGGCAAGGCAAAAGCCTCTCTACGCCACCGTTTCCCAATGGTCTTCATTCCTCTGCAAAGCAAATAACTAAATGATTTTATTTTGTTATTTAATAATTTAAATCATGGCATCAAATTTGTAGTTGATCTATCCGACCAAAGAACCAATTGGAAGGAGCACCTTGATGAACATTATTATATTTGCCCATTCCGACAGTTCTCCATACCAACGCCTCAACCATGCCATTGCGTCGCTGGACCTGGATCAATCCTTTGAGGTTTACGGGCAACTCAATCAATTCTGCCAACGTTTCAGAACCATAGCCCATCAACCGGATATTATCATCATCATGCCCGACGGTGCCGAGGAGCTGGACCGATTGATCCATCATCGTGAACTGTTTGAGAATACACGGACCATCGTCATCCTTCCGCAACGGGAAGAGACCCTCCTCTCCAAGGGGCACAAATTTCGCCCCAGCTTCCTCACCTACTATGACGGTGATTTTGGTGAGGTCGCCGCCGTTCTGCAGCGTGTATGCCTGAACCAGGCCCCCTGCCATCACACCCATGACCGTATCTGCTAACCCGTTGGAGGTTCGAATGGATTCGACCCAATACCGAGAGCAGCGATTCGCTTCGTTTATCCTTGATCGTGAGAAAGGCACTGAAGTGGCCATCGACGCAGAAATGGTGCTGGAGGCGACCGGCATCAGCAGGGATCTTCATCCCCTGGCCACCGGGGCTGACTTTCTGGAAGGAATGATGCGCCTGCGTGAAGACACCATACCGGTTATCAATCTGAAAAAACGTTTGGGGCTCACCCGAACCGATTACATCGCCGAAGCAAAAGTGGCGGTGGTTGGGATGTCCGGTTTTCGCTTCGGTCTTTTGGTTGATGATATCCGGGATGTCCTGATGGTCTCCGATGAAAATATCCATCCCATCCACCCGGCACTGCTCACCGAGATGAGCCTGATCACCAATTTGATCAAACTCGAAAATGGTCAGCGCACCCTGCAGCTGCTGAACCTGCAGCGCCTCTTCGGAGATACCCAGGTCGCCCGTCAATGCCAGGCCGTCGATACGGATACCGCCGCTGCAATCCCGGGCAAGCAGCGAACCTTTTCCCGTTTCGTCGTTTTCACCGTAAGGGATCAGCATTACGGAATACCGGTGGAACAGGCACAGGAGATCACTTTTCTTTCAGAGATCGACAAAACCTTCAAAAGCGATTCCATCGAAGGTTCCCTGGATCTTCGCGGCCACGCCATACCGGTCATCAATGCCGCCCATCTCTTTCAGCAAAAATTGGATAGCGGTTCCCCGGGCGTGGGAACACGCGTACTGGTCCTTGATTCCGAGGAATTCCAATATGGCCTGATTGTCGATCGCATCTGCGAGATTATCTGTATCGCCGATGATGACGTCATGTGCCTGCCCCACTCCGGAAACAGTGCCGTGAGCGGTGTCTATCAGCAGGCCGATGGCAGCAATATCATGCTAATCCGGGTAAATGAATTGATTGGCGACCAGCAACAGGGACTGCGTTCCGTCGCAAGGCTCAAATCCCGTGTCGGCGACGATGCAGCGGCGGCCGTCAGGGCCGATACCCGCCACCTTATCACAGCGGACTGCTATCTGGTTTTTTCCATTGGCAGAAAGTTTGCTGTCGAACTGAACGATGTCCAGGAAATCATTGAGCCCACGGCATTGATGAATATCCCGGCGGCAGGCGGGGTGGATCAGCGGGCACTCAATTTGAGAGGAAGCGTCATTCCGGTGGTCAACCTACGCTGTTTCTATCAATTCGACACGGATGAGGCACCTGAAAATCAAAAACTGATCATTGCCAAAAATGGCGATCAACTGATCGCCCTGGAGGTGGATCAGATTTTAACCATCTATAAACAGGTTCAGTTCCAAAAGACCCCGTCCCTGAATCCGAAATTCAGCGGCAAACAGGACACCCTCGACCGTCTGATCGAATTTTCCGATGAATCGGGCATCACCGAGCACGTCCTGGTCATCAATGTCGGGGCCATGATGAACAACCACCTGGGCCTTTCTGCAAATTATGAATCAACGACAGATCAAGCAACGGTGAAGGAGAACAGCAATGGCGACAACTCAGCGTAACCGACAAAACCATCAAGCAAAAGAAAAGAGTGATCTCAATATGGATAATCATGCAGGGATGATAAACGAATCAATGCTCGAGCTGATCAGCGATCCGAGCTTCATTGTCGATGAAAATCGCCTGATCACATGGAGCAATGCGCAGTTTCTGGACGCCTACCACCTTGCTCAGAATCCCGTTGATCAGAAGATGACCTGCGAAGAGGTCTGCGGAACTCATCTGTGCGGCACCAAAAATTGTCCAGTGAGCAAGTCACAGCGCATCGGCAAACCGGTGGATGCGGAAGTGATCCGATCCAATGGCGATGACCGGGTGGATTATTTCCGCTCCCGGGCAGTTCCCATACAGGGAGATGATGCGTTGACTCTGGTAACCCTGTCGGACATTACCGAGAAGAAAACCATCGAGGCCCGCCTGCACCAGTTGGAGACCGATTTGAATGTCATCCCGACGCCGATCATGGAGATCGACACCACCTTTTCGATCACTTACATGAACCCTGCCGGCGCCAGTGTCGTCGGCATGACGCCCGACGAGGTCGAGGGCAAAAAGTGCTATGACCTGTTCAAAACACCGCATTGCAAAACCGAAAAATGCGCCTGTACGCGGGCCATGAAAATCGACAACGTGGTTACCGATCAGACCATCGCCCGACCTGCCGAAGGGGTTATCGTACCCATTAAGTACACCGGTGCACCCGTCAAGGACGCCAAGGGCAATATCAAGGGCGCACTGGAATATATCCTGGATGTGACCGATGAGGTCCGCCAGAAACAGGCCGCCGATGAGAAAATCGAGAACCTCAACACCATCCCTACCCCGATCATGGCCATCGACACCGAGTACACGGTCACTTTCATGAACCCCGCTGGGGCCAGTGTCGTCGGCATGACACCCGACGAGGTGGAGGGGAAGAAATGCTACGACCTGTTCAAGACCCCCCATTGCCAGACGGAAAAGTGTGCCTGCGCCAGAGCCATGAAAACCGACAGTGTGATCACCGAACAGACCATCGCCCGACCGGCAGAAGGGGTCATCGTACCCATCAAGTACACCGGCGCGCCCATCAAGGACGCCAAGGGGAATATCAAGGGGGCCCTGGAATACGTGCTCGACGTCACCGAGGAGATGCAGCAGCGTCAGACCGCCAATGAGAAGATCGAGAACCTCAACGCCATTCCCACCCCGATCATGGCCATCGACACCGACTATACGGTCACCTACATGAATCCGACAGGGGCGTCTGTGCTGAGGACCACACCGGATGAAGTCACCGGCAAAAAATGTTTCGATCTCTTCAAGACGCCCCATTGCCGGACTGAAAGATGCGCCTGCGCCCAGGCCATGAAGTCCGATCGGGTGGTATCCGAAGAGACCATTGCCCGGCCGGCCGAAGGCGTGATCATGCCCATCAAGTACACCGGCGCGCCCATCAAGGATGCCAAGGGAAACATCAAGGGGGCCCTAGAGTTTGTCCTCGATATCACCGAGGAAGCCAAACAGCGCCAGGATGCCATCGAAAAAATAGAAAACCTCAACGCCATTCCCACGCCCATCCTGTCCATCGACACGGATCATTCGATCACCTATATGAATCCGGCAGGGGCCGCGATAGTGGGCCTGACGCCTGACGAGGCCATCGGAAAAAAATGTTATGATCTTTTCAAGACCCCCCACTGCAAGACCGAAAAATGCGCTTGTATGCGTGCCATGCAGGAAGACACGATTTTCTCCGAGGAGACCATCGCCCGACCGGCCGAAGGGGTCATCATGCCCATCAAATACACCGGCGCCCCTATCAAGGATGCCAAGGGAAACATCAAAGGCGCGCTGGAGTTTGTCATGGACATCACCGAGGAAGCCAAACAGCGCCAGGATGCCAACGAAAAAATAGAAAACCTCAACGCCATTCCCACGCCCATCCACGCGGTGGATACCCAACACAACATCACCTATATCAACCCTGCGGGCGCTGCCATCGCCCACACCACCGTTGAAGATGCCATCGGCCGCAAGTGTTATGACCTGTTCGCCACCAAACGCTGCCGAACCGACCAGTGCGGCGTCAAGCGAGCCATGCAGATGGACAGCACCATTAACGACCAGACGGTGGCCAACATCATGGGCAGGAAAATTCACGTAAAAGCCACCAGCGTCAGCATCAAGGACGCCAAGGGCAACATTAAGGGCGGCCTCGAGTACCTAGTCGACGTGACCCAGGAGGCCAAAGTGGAGATGCTGATCAGCTCGGCCAGTGAAGAGGTGGGCTCCCTGGTGCTGGACACCGGTGCCAAAATGGATCAGGGGGTATCGGCCATGGACGAGATGATCAAGTCCCTGGAGAACGAAGTGTCGCTCCTGGACACATCGGCCGCCACCGTCCACACCATGCTGGCGTCGGCCGAGGAGATGGTAAAACTGGCCCAGAATGCTTCGGAAGTGACCAATCAGGTGGCCAAGGATGCAGACAGCGGTAAAAAAGCCGGCACCGAAGCGGGCAAGAAACTGCAAAGCATCAACGACTCCATGCAGGCCAACAACGAAATGGTGGCCAACCTGGTGGCGCAACTGGAGAAGATCAGCGGGTTCGTGGATATTATCAAGGAAATCGCTTCCCAGACCAACCTGCTGGCCTTCAATGCAGCCATCGAAGCAGCCCGGGCCGGTGATGCCGGGCGCGGTTTTGCCGTGGTGGCGGATGAAATTCGCAAACTGGCCGAGAACAGCTCCAAATCTGCTGTGGATATTTCAAATATTGTCAAACAGGTTGAAAATGAATCCCGCGACACCATATCGGCGATGAAAGACGGCATGAAAATGCTCAAGGAAGGCGGGGACGTCATCAACACCGCCCTGGAGGCCATGGACCAGATCTCCAGTGAAATTTCGAACGTTGCCGACTGTGCACAAAATCTGAAGACCAACGCCGACGGGTTGAGTGAAAAGGGCCGTGATGTGATGAAGGACATCGAAAAGGTGGCCATTTCATCCAAAACAAACACCGATTCATCCCACGACGTCAAATCCACGATCAGTGAAACGGTGCAAGTCCTCAGCCGCCTGATGGACTCCAGTAAAGCCCTTGAAGAAGCCGTCAGCACCCGGTAAACCGATATGCATCAGCAAATTCCCATCCGCCGAGGCCAAGGTTTCGTGTGCCGGCAGACTCCATCGCCGGCACATGCCGGAAATATCACCCCCAGCCATTACGCCATGGAGTTGAATGACGTGTTTGGAGACGCCATCTACACATGCCGGCTTCAACTGCGCCGGATCAGGGAAACGGATCTCCCACTGCTTCTCACCTGGAGCAATTGCCAGGAGGCATTCGGGCCATACCTGACCCCTGAACGTCAGAATGCCGAACGGTTGAAGGAGCAGTTTGCCACAAACCTTTTCTGGAATCGCCACGACAAAACCCTGTTGATTGAAACACGGAATCCGGTCCGTCCCATCGGAACCATTCATTATTGGTTAAAACCGGATCAGCTGGGGTGTGCGGTTGTCGCGGTAAAAATTGCCACGGCGGAACAGAGGGGTTGCGGTTATGGCACCGAGGCGCAGAAGTTCCTGATCATTCAGCTCTTTGACCAGGTCGGCGTCACACAGGTGGAAATGTACACGGACATCGACAATAAAGCCCAGCAGCGCTGCCTGGCCAAACTCGGATTTAGCGTCGATCGGTCGCTGACCTATGGTGACCACGGTGTCACACGGACCGGCCACCTGTACCGGCTGACCCGGAAGGCATTCCAAAGGGCTGCCATATACAGGTACCACTATGAGTAACAAGCCGGGTGTTGTCCTGGACCGTCGCCTCTTCAGACACGTGGCCAACCGGCACTCACCGGAAAACCCGGAACGGCTGAGGTCGCTTTACCGGATCCTGGAATCTGAAACCCAGCGCAACCGCTTCGAACACATTGAGGCCAGAAGTGCCGACCTTGCGGCGGTGCAGGCGGTCCATTCACGGTTTTACCTGGATCAGATCGAGGAGTATGCCCGATCGACCGACCCCTTTGCCTATGATCGGGACACCTATGTGATGCCCGCGACCCTGGACTGTGCCCTTCTGGCGGCCGGCAGTTGCCTTGAACTGGCCCGAGCGGTCATGAACGCGGACGTAAACAGTGGCTTCGCATTGATCCGCCCACCGGGTCATCATGCCGAACCGGGCCGGGGAATGGGATTCTGTGTGCTCAACAACGTGGCCATCACCGCCGCATGGCTCCGCCAGACCTACGGCCTGAGTCGGATCATGGTCATTGATTTCGATGTCCATCACGGTAACGGCAATCAGGAGGCCTTCTACAATTCCAACGAAGTCCTCGTTTTTTCGATCCACCAAAACGACCTGTTCCCCTTCAGCGGGTCAGCATCGGACCTGGGCGAGGAGACCGGCCTGGGCTACACGGTCAATGTCCCGGTTTTCGCCCAGTACGGCGATGTCGAATACACCTATCTGGCCGGCCGGATTCTGCAAGCCCTGGCAGAACAGTACCTGCCACAGATCATACTTGTCTCGGCCGGATTCGACGGCCACGTTGACGACCCCATCAGCAAAACCTGTTTAAGCACCGGTTGGTTCGCCACGGTCACGCGGCTGGTCCGTCAGTTGGCCGCCACCTATTGTGACGGCCGTCTGCTGATGATCCTGGAAGGCGGTTACAACCCGGCGTCCCTGGAGCCATCGGTGCTGGCCGTCCTGGAGGCTTTGGGCGAAACGAATCCGCGGCGGGTCGGGATACTGCCCTCCGAACGGGCCGCCCGGCTGATCAGCGATCATCCTGCCAGGCAGTTCTGGACCTTCTAAAATGAGAAAGCGAAATAATGGAAAAATCATCGTCAGTGGATGCGAGCGCGCTGAAGACCCTGTTCCAAGACTGTCGGCAATGCGGTTCCTGCTGTAAAAATTACCGTAAAATCGTCCTTCAGCCTGACGAAGTGGATTTCATTCGCAAGATGGGCGGCCATGTGGGCGTCGATGCCTCCCTGTCCGAACTCCGTCAGCGCTCCTTGCAGGAATTGATCGAAACGGCAAAGGCAGAAGGGAAAGTCTACATGATCCACCCCGACGACAAGGGATGCATCTTTCTTGAAAAGCGCAACGACAAGTACTACTGCAAAATCTATCACCACCGACCGCGCACCTGCCGGGGGTTCCGCTGTAATATGGCCGACAGCACCTTCCTGGATATCTTCGGACGCGATGCCACCGCCCTTCTGGGCATTGATGCGTATGGACTGCCGCTGAAATAGAGCCCGGATTACCGCATCATCTGCCAGTCGATCTTGAAATCGATTGCCGTGATGGCGGCGACGTGGTTGCCGAACCAATGATGCAATACCGGCCAGGGGATATTGTCAAAGGTCAATATCATGCGGGTGTCATCGATCACCTCATTCACCCGGCAGCGCGATAGGCCGGCGAACCCCTTGCCCACCGCCTTGAGCACGGCCTCCTTGGCGGTCCAGAAACGGAAGAAATTCTTCTGGGGATCGCCATCGGTTTGGCTCCACTCCTGCGGGTCGGCCACCCGGGCCAGCAGGGCCTCATTCACCGGCCGGATGGTCTCCAGATCGATTCCCACCGGCGTTGGTGCAGCAACGCCGCCAACCACCTCTGTTTTGTGGCTCAGGGACCAGTAGATGCCATCCACCGGTAGCGGCACCCCATCGGAATTTTTGGGAAAGGTGGCCAGGTGAAACGTACTGATCTCACAGGACCGGCTCAGCGCCTCGCGGGCGAGACGACTCAGGGTTTTGACCCGCTCACGGCGGTCCTGCGCTTGGTGGGCCGCAGAAACCGGCAGGATCACCGGATAGAGGGTCGTTAACGCAGCCATCACGATTCCTCACTTTCGTTCCGGATTTCCTTCTGAATGCGCAGGGCCAGTTCATAAACCCGCTTGCGCGGCAGTTGGTGGAGGCCGGCCAGTTCTTTGGAAATGCTGGATATGCGTGCGTCCGGCCGAGCCAACCGTTCACGCAAAAGATCGCCGAGGGCGTCGGTATCGATTGGCCGGGAAGGCGGGGCACCGGCCACCAGAATCGTACACTCCCCTTTAACCTCCGGACGAGGCCTCAGCACCTCCATAATCCGGGAAAACGGTCCACGAATGAATTCTTCGTGCAGTTTGGTCATCTCACGGGCCAGAACGGCCGGTCGGTCCCCCATCACCGATTGCAGCTCAATCAGGAAAGCCATGATCCGTCGGGGGGATTCGTAAAATACCAGGGTTCGGTCATCGGCGGCCAGGGATTGCAGCAGTTCCAGACGCCGGCCTTTTTTCCTGGGCGCAAAACCGACGAACACAAACCGGTCGGTGGGCAGGCCGGATGCACAGAGGGCCGTAATGGCCGCCGACACCCCCGGAACGGGAAAAATATCCAGCCCGGCCTCGACGGCGGCACACACCAGTCGATAACCGGGATCGGAGACCGATGGTGTCCCCGCATCGGAGACTAGCGCAACGGAGGCACCGGAGCGGATCTTTTCGATCAACTCGGCCGTGCGCTGCTGCTCGTTATGTTCATGGCAGGAAATCAGGGGGGTATGGATGTCATAATGGGAGAGCAGTTTTGTGGTGTGCCGGGTGTCCTCGGCGGCGATCAGGTCCACGCCACCCAGAATGCGAATGGCCCGCAGGGTGATGTCCTCCAGGTTTCCGATGGGGGTGGCCACAATGTAAAGGCCGCTGGCGCAACCGGTTACCGGGCGATCATCCGTAGGCAAGGCTGAAGGCATTTTTCACCACCTCGATATCGGTTGTGCCGGCGGCTGTGTCGATGGCGACCACGTCGAAGCGCGCACTTGCGCCGGTCTGCCCGGACTGTTTCAGGTACTCCAGGGCAGCCATGGAGATCTTGCGTTGTTTTGCCGGTGTCACCGCCCCTTTGGGATTGCCGAAACTCCTCGAACTGCGGGCCTTTACCTCCACAAAGACAATCGTGCCCTTCTCCCTGGCAATGATGTCGATTTCCCCCTGCCGGGTCCGGTAGTTGGTTTCGAGGATGCGATACCCATTGAGCTTGAGATATTCCGCCGCCAGCCGTTCACTTTTTTTTCCGAATTGTTGCTGACGGTTGAGCATGGTTGGGTCGCCGTTGAGGGAATTGTGCTGAAGGCTTACGGTTAATGATGGCTGGATCCCTTTAAGATGTGCTCCCGCACCCCTTTGAATGTCCGCCGGTGGATGGGACTGCATCCGTATTGGGCAATGGCCGCACGATGGCTTTGGGTGGGATAGCCCTTGTGCCGGCTGAAACCGAATTCAGGGAACAGGAGGTCCACCTGGGTCATAATCCGGTCCCGGGTGACTTTGGCCACGATCGACGCCGCAGCGATGGAGATGCTCCGGGAATCCCCTTTTTTGATGGTTTTCTGGGGCAGATCCGTGGCGATCGGAAAAATCCCGTCAATGAGCAGGCAATCCGGCTGAGGACACAAGTTGGCAACGGCCATGGCCATGGATCGCAACGTGGCCTGTAAAATGTTGGCCCGATCGATTTCAGCAGCATCCACCACCCCGACTCCGATTGCCCGGGCGACACCGTAAAGGCGATCATAAAGGCGGTTGCGCCGGGTCGGGGTCAATTTTTTGGAGTCGTCGATTCCCGGAAGATCAGCATTCTCAGGAAGAATCACGGCCGCTGAAACGACAGGGCCGGCCAGGGGACCCCGGCCGGCCTCATCGATACCGGCGATGCACCTGTGGCCCATTTTCTGTGCCTCGATCTCAAATACCCACAGGTCTGATTTCATTTGATCCGCCGTTGCCCGATACGCGGCATGACTGATATTCCGTGCAAAGATGCGCCCATCCACCGATGGCGGCTTAGTTGAACCGCCTTTCCCGGATTCTGGCGGCTTTCCCCCGCAACTTGCGCAGGTAGTAAATTTTGGCCCGACGCACGCGGCCGCGGGTCACGACTTCGATACGGTCGATGATGGGTGAATTCATGGGGAAGACCCTTTCCACGCCAACGCCGTAAGAGACTTTACGCACGGTGAAGGTCGCGTTGGCCAGTCCCTTTTTCTTACTGATGACCACCCCCTGGAAAGCCTGGAGCCGCTCCTTGTTGCCCTCGCGGATCTTCACATGCACGGTAACGGTATCCCCCGCTGTGAAGTGGGGCAGATCCATGCGGATCTGTTCTCTTTCAATGTTTTTAATGGTTTCCATGATAACTCCCGATGTTGTTGTTATAAATGAAATCGTCTGCTTCATTCACCCAGCAGCCGGTCCAGGATAATTGCCGCAGCGGACCGCACCGACAGATGATTATATTCGCATGTTCCTTTCAGCGGTTCCAGAACGTAATCGGCGGCGTCAATAAAGCTGCCACAAAGCCCCCAGGCCGTTCCCAGGGCAAGCAGCACCGGCACCGCCGAACCGGCAAGCATTTCACGCAGGCCATGGCAACTCAGGTTTCCCGAATCCCGCCTGGCCGTAGTGGCCACGACACAGGGCCGCTGACCATGCGCCCCGGAGATCTGGTCAACCGCCGCGTCAAAGGTGGCCCGGACGCGTACCAGCTCCAGGGCCTGACGCCTTTTGGGGTTATACGTCCCCCCCGCACCAATGGTCCAGTGGTCGAGAATCCGCTGGACCAGCACCATCTGGTCCTCCAGGGGCGTAATGACGAAATACCCCGCAACACCGTATGTCCGGCATGCCCGAGCGATATCGTGCAGGTCCAGATTGGTTACCGCCGAGGCAATGGTCGCCCCGTTTTTGTCGATCACCGGATAATGAACCAGCGCAACGTATAAGCGGCTACCCAAGCAGTCTGTCAAGGTTCCGCCGCCATTTCATCAGTATCGCCCGTTCCTCGGCTGAAAAATCCCGCCCGTGCAACAGATCCGGCCGTTTCAATGCCGTCCGGATCAGGGCGGTCTCATGCCGCCACCGGGCGATGGACTGGTGGTTTCCGGACTGCAGCACCTCGGGCACGGCCCGGTCGTCGAATGTCGCCGGCCGCGTATAATGGGCATATTCCACCAGTCCGTCACTGAACGTATCGTTGCCGGCCGATTCGGCATTACCCAGCACCCCGGGAATCAGCCGGGTCACCGCATCGATCACCACCATGGCCCCCAGTTCGCCACCGGTCAGCACAAAATCGCCAATGGAGACTTCTGCGTCCACATGGGCATCGATGAAACGCTCATCCACCCCCTCATAGCGGCCACAAACCAGAATCAGTTCTTCCGCCCCTGCCAGCGATTGGGCCGCCGCCTGGTCAAAGGGTTTTCCCTGGGGTGAAAGCAGCAGGGTGGTTGCCGCCGGCAATCCGGCCCGGGCGTCGGCCAGCGCAGCGGTGAGGGGTTCCGGTTTCATCACCATTCCGCAACCGCCCCCGTAAGGCCGGTCATCGGTCACCCGGTGGCGCCCTTGGGCATGGTCACGGATGTTGATGGTCCGGGGAATCAGCCGCTCTGCCTGAACCGCCCGTCGAATGATGCCGTGTGCCCAGAACGGATCGAACAGTTCGGGAAAAAGCGTGAGCACACAGACCTTCATGGTTCCAACCCCAATCCCGCCCTAAAGGCCTTCCGGCAGGTCCACCAGCATGGTCTGGCGCTCCAGATCGATGCTGCGAACCACACTGCCGATGGCGGGGATCAGCATCTCATTCGACTGTCCAGCGATCTGCCCCTTCACTACGTAAACATCGTTGGCCGGCGTGGGGATCACTTCGTCGAGGCGTCCCAGTAGCCGGCCGTCGGTATCGTACACGCTGAGCCCCACCAGTTCGAACCAGTAGTAGGTATCATCGTCCAGTTCGGGAAGCCGGGTCCGCGGCACAAAAAGCGATGCACCGGCCAGGCTTTCGGCCTGATCGCGGTCCGTCACCCGTTCAAGGCCCAGGCGAATTCCCCTGCCATGGGGATGGGCCCACTGGATCGTCAGGGTACGAACCGCCCCATCGGGCATCGTCAGGCGAAGATCTTCACCAGGCGCAAATAGCGCCATCGATTCGGCGTAGGAGTGGATCTTCACCCCCCCACGAATGCCATGGGCGCCGGTTACCCGGCCAATGAGGATGAAATCGTCCACGCCCTTCGATTTACTCGATGATTTCAAGAACGGTTCGTTTTTTTATCTTGGCGGCCGACGCACTGAGCAGGGTACGCATGGCCCGTGCCGTCCGCCCCTGTTTGCCAATCACCTTACCCAGATCCTCTTTGGCCACTTTCAGTTCGATGACGGAGGTCTGGTTGCCCTCGATCTCCTCAACGGAAACCTGATCAGGGTAATCCACCAGCTCTTGCGCAATGAACTTGATCAGCTCTTTCATGGACCCATCTCCTTGTGTTGCGGCTGAGAATCAGGTGCGGCAAAATTCGACGGTTTATCTGTCCATCATGATTCTGCCGGGTTGAAAACGCCCTCGCGCTTGAGGATCGTTTTCACCGTGTCGGTGGGGGTGGCCCCCTGGCTGATCCAGTATTTGACCCGCTCCGCGTTCAGCACGACCTGGGCCGGATCCTGAAGCGGATTGTAAGTACCGAGCTTTTCCAGAAAGCGACCATCCCTGGGGCTGTCGTTGTCGGCGGCGACAATGCGGTAGAAGGGTCTTTTTTTTGCCCCGTGGCGGGCCAGTCTGATTTTTACTGCCATGATTGTTCTCCTTTAGAATGGCAGCATGCCGCGACCCAACCCGCGCATGCCGCTTTTATTGATTTTTTTCATCATTTTCATCACCTGCGCATAATTTTTCAGCAGGCGGTTGACATCCTGAACGCGAGTGCCGCTGCCGGCGGCAATGCGTTTGCGGCGACTGCCGTTGATGATCGAGTATTGGCGCCGTTCCCGGGGGGTCATGGAGTTGATGATGGCCTCGATGTGGACCAGTTCCTTTTCGTCCACCTGCAGATTTTTCATCTGCTTGATCTTGCCCATGCCGGGAATCATTCCCAGGATATCGGTCAGCGACCCCATTTTACGGATCTGGCGCATCTGGTCACGGAAATCCTCCAGGGTGAACTGATTTTTGCGCAGCTTTTTTTCCAGTTCGATGGCTTTCTTTTCGTCCACCACCTCCTGGGCTTTTTCAATGATGGTAAGCACATCCCCCATGCCGAGAATGCGGGACGCCATGCGATCCGGATGAAACGCCTCCAGTTCGCTGAGCTTTTCGCCGACCCCGATGAATTTGATCGGTTTACCGGTAATCGAACGGATCGACAGGGCTGCACCGCCCCGGGCGTCACCGTCCATTTTGGTGAGTACCACGCCGCCGATGTCCAGCCGTTCATCAAAGGTCTTGGCAATATTCACCGCATCCTGACCGGTCATGGCATCGGCCACCAGCAGGATATCCGTGGGGCGCACCGTGGTACGAATTCGCGACAGCTCTTCCATCAACGCATCGTCGATATGCAACCGTCCGGCGGTATCCAGCAGCAGGGTGTCGCAACCGGCCTTCTGGGCGGCCACCCGGGCCTCCTGGCAGATTTTGACCGGATCCATGTCCGGCGTGGAATCAAACACCGGTACATCCAGCTGGGTGCCCAGCTTTTTGAGCTGGTCGATGGCCGCCGGCCGGTAGACGTCCGCCGGCACCAGGTACGGCTGCTTGCCGGTTTTGCGCAGCATCACCGACAATTTTCCGGCCGTGGTGGTCTTACCGGACCCCTGCAGGCCCACCAGCATGACCGCCACCGGCTTTTCGCCGGCCAGGTTCAACTCCTCGTGGGTCTCCCCCATGAGCTGGGTCAGCGACTCGTTGACAATCTTGACCACCTGCTGGCCAGGGGTCAGACTGCCCATCACCTCCTGCCCCAGGGCACGGGCCTTGATGTCAGCCACCAGTTTCTTGACCACCTGGTAGTGGACGTCAGCCTCCAGAAGGGCCATGCGGACTTCCCGCAGCCCGTCGGCAATATTCTTTTCAGAAAGCTTGCCATGTCCCTTGAGCTGCTTGAAGACCGAATTTAGTTTGTCGCTTAACGTGTCAAACATGACATTCCACCAGCCTGGTAAACTAAAACCTTGAAAGTAGATTTTTTTAAATGGTATGTCAAGATTTAAAAAGGGATGGGAAAGCGCACCGGATCAAAGGAAAAATCGATGCCGGGCCACCGCCGAACCCAGCCTCTGCAATTAATCGTTAACCGTTCCGGGTCGCTCGTGTCGGTCCGGCCCGTGGATCCCATATCATGGTCATAATATCAAGTAAAATCGACATCAAAACACTTTCCCGGCAGCAGCTTTGCGACTGGCTCGCGGCCCGTGGCATCCGCCCCTTCCGGGCCAACCAGATCTGGCAGTGGGTTTACACGCGCCAGACGGATCGTTTCGACGAGATGACCAACCTGGGAAAAGCGCTGCGCGCCGATCTTGAGACAGCATTCATCAATCCGCGGCTGGAAGTGGAAAACGAGGCGCTCAGCCAGGACGGCTCGCGGAAACTGCTCTTCAGGCTCGCCGACGGGCAGCACATCGAAACCGTGCTGATCCCTGAGAAAGACCATTATACCCTGTGCGTCTCCAGCCAGGTGGGCTGCGCCCAGGGATGCCGGTTCTGCATGACGGCCAAGGGTGGATTCGTGCGCCATCTCTCCGCGGCCGAAATCATCTCCCAGGTCCGCGACCTCCAAAAACGCGTTGACCGCCAGGGGGAGATGCCCCTTTCCAACATTGTCGTCATGGGCATGGGCGAACCGTTGGCCAACTATGACAATCTGGTCCAGGCCCTGGATGTGATCACCGACGGGGATTTCGGCCTCAAGTTTTCCACCCGGCGGGTGACCGTCTCCACCGCCGGCCTGGTTTCAAAGCTGCCGGATCTGGGACGCGACACCCGGGTCAACCTGGCCGTATCCCTGAATGCCGTCGATGACGAGACCCGCAGCCGGCTGATGCCGATCAATCGCCGGTTTCCCCTTGCCGACCTGATCACCGCCTGCCGCGATTATCCCCTGCCCCCCCGGCGTAAGATCACCTTTGAATACATCCTTATGAAAGGCGTCAACGACAGCCTTGAGGATGCCCGGCGCCTGGTCAAGCTGTTGCGCCCGGTCAAGGCCAAAATCAACCTGATCCCCTTCAACGAACACCCGGGCAGCGACTTCCGACGCCCTTCATCTTCCCAGATAAGCGCCTTTCAGGAACTTCTGGCCGCCCATCACTATACGGTCATCGTCCGCCACAGCAAGGGTCAGGACATTGGCGCCGCCTGCGGCCAGCTGAAAGCCAAGTTGGTATCCGAGGGCAAATAACGATCTTTCGGTAACGACCGCTTTTCACGAAAGCCTGTTGCGCCGGCATGGGTGCGCGGGGCCGAAAAGAGGTTGACATTTATTTAGTCACATATTATTTAGCCTCATAAATAATATGTGACTAAATAATAGGGCGCAAAATAAAAAAGGGGGAACAATGGATTCGGAAATCAAGCGGCTGACCACGCGAATGGATGTGGATCAATATTCCCGCCGGTTCAAGGCGCTGTTTCCGGAATTGGACATGAATTTCATGGTGAACTTCGGCAGTACCATGCTGATGCTGCATACCCTCATGGTGTTGACCGAAAGCTACTTCCAGAGCGTCGGAACCTCCAAAGGGCGCTTTCTCATCCTGATTCGTCTGCTCGCCGTTGATTCTCCCCAAGGGGAAAGCATCTCCGAATTACGGCCGTTTTACCCGATTACCTACGCGGCCATGTCCGGCGTCCTGGATACCCTGGAAAAGGACGGCATGATCGAGCGGCTACCCCATCCAACCGACCGCCGCAAGGTGAACATCCGAATCACCGACGCCGGCCGGAGGTTCATGATGGACTTCATTCCGAAGCATCTGGCGAACCTGAAGACCATATCCGCACTGCTCACGGACGATGACCGGGCACGGTTTCCGGAAATCCTGCAGAAAACCATCACCGGTTTCGGCCGGTTTCTTTCGAAAGACACGCCACCGTCGGATCAAGCGGAATGAAAGCTGGAGGTTCAGGATGAGACCATCTGACCATCGCAAATGGTTTTTCCCATACCGGAGCTTGGTATTGTTCGCCGCCTGGCTGCTGGTCGTCGCCGGCTGCACGACCGTGGGACCGGATTACGAGACACCCGATCTATCCGGGCAGCATCACGCAGACTGGATCGCGCATCCGCAACACGCAGAAACCACCTCATTGACGCCGTCCACACCGGCGAACCGGTGGTGGACGCAATTCGAGGATGTCGCGCTTGAAAGGCTGGTCGGTCGGCTCTTCGCGAGCAATATCGATCTGGCCGAGGCGCGCCAGTGTATTGTCGAGGCGCGTGCCCGCCGCGGCATCGTGAATGCCGACCGCCTGCCCCAGGTGGATGTGGAGGCGGCCATGCGCACCGCCGGGACCGGGGAAGAGGCCTTGAATTTTCAGGGCCCCTCACCCGGCGAAGAAATAGACGTCTATTCGGTCGGTGCCCTGGCCGGCTGGGAATTGGATCTGTGGGGGCGTGTGGCCCGGTTGGCGGAAGCCGCTGACCGCGACATTGAGGCCCAATACGGCGATTACGGCCATGCCAGGGTATCCCTGGCCGCGGAACTGGCCCTCGGGTACGTGGATGCGCGCGCCCTGGAAGCGCGGCTTTGCCTGCTGGATCGGCAACTCGGACTGCTCGAAAAATCCCTGCAACTGAGCCGATTGTGCCGGCAGGTGGGATCCGGGACGGAGCTGGCGCTGATGCAGGTACAACAGCGGCTCGACCAGATCCGGTCAAAGCGGCCCGAACTGGTTCGGGCCAGGGGCGTGGCGATGCACCGAATCGCCGTTTTGATCGGAACGCCGCCCACGAAGGAACTCATTCCGCCCGGCACGCTGCCAAAGCCGCCGCACATGATCGGCATCGGACTGCCGGCGGATCTGATTACCCGTCGGGCCGATGTCCGTCGGGCCGAAATGCAATATGCAGCGGCCGTGGCCCGCGTCGGGGCGGCGGTGGCGGATCGCTATCCCCGACTATCCCTGTCCGGTTCCTTGTATTTTCAAACCGACAGCGCCGATGGCATCTTTGATATGGACGCCCTGATTTATTCCCTCGGACCGGGGTTGCGGTTTCCCCTTTTCGATAGCGGCCAGATCAAACAGACGATCCGCGTCCGTGAATCCCAGGCCGAACAGGCCCGTCTCCACCTTCAGGGGACCTTGCTCAAGGCAGTCGGGGAAGTGGAGGATGCGGCGGTCGGGGTCGTGCAGAATCAACAGCGGGTGGCGCATTTGCGCCAAACCGACAAGGATGCCCGCAGGCAGGTCGAACTCGCCGAACAACGCTATGACGCGGGCCTGGAAAGCCTGATTCAGGTGATCGATGCGCAGTGTGATCGGGTCACTGTCGAAGATGCGCTGATAATTGCCAGGCAGCACCAACTCGGCGGTATCATCCGCCTGTACCGTGCCCTGGGCGGCGGGTGGGAGACGACTGCCCCCGGTCGGGCCGCCTTTGCCGCCATTCAAGGAGGTGACCGAAGATGAAGAAACCAAAGAAAACGATCATGGGGGTGCTGATACTGCTGCTGGCCATCGGGACCGGAGGCTATCTGTGGAAAACCGTGCGGTCGCATGAGCCGGCCGATGATGGGCTGACCCTCTACGGAAACGTTGACATCCGGGATGCACAACTGGCGTTCAAGGAACAGGAGGTCGTCCGCGAGGTGCTGGTCGAGGAAGGCGACACGGTCACCCAGGGGCAGATTCTCGCCCGACTGGACAGCGACCGGCTGACCTCCCAGCTCAAAGAGGCCGAGGCGCAATATGCCGCCCAGCAGGAGGTGGTGCGGCGACTCACCAACGGCACCCGGCGTCAGGAAATCAAACAGGCCGAGGCACGGGTGGTCGAAGCCCGGGTGCAGGTGCGCAATGCAGCGCGCCGGGTACGGCGACTGGAAAAGACCGCTCCGGTCGGGGCGAGCACCGAGCAGGACCTGGACGATGCCCGCGCCAGCCTGGACATGGCCCGGGCAGCGCTGAACGTGCACCAGGAGTCCCTGGCGCTTGCCCGCGAAGGGACCCGCAAAGAGGAGATCGCCGAAGCGAAACAGGTACTTGAAGCCCGGGACGCCCATCTCTCCCTGCTGCGGCAGCGGCTGGCGGATACCGTGCTTCACGCACCGGCAAAGGGGATCATCCTGAGCCGCATCCTGGAACCCGGTGAAATGGCCATGCCCACCCGGCCGGCGTTTGTGCTGGCCCTGAGCGAGCCAAAATGGGTTCGCGCCTACCTGCCCGAGCCGGCACTGGGACACATCCGCCAGGGAATGACGGCGCGGATCCACAGCGATTCATTCGATGACCGCTTTTTCGACGGACGGGTCGGCTTCATCTCCGCCCAGGCGGAATTCACGCCCAAAAGCGTACAGACCGCCCAGTTGCGGACCCAGCTGGTCTACGAAGTGCGCATCTGGACAGACGATCCGGCAGACGAGCTGCGGCTCGGCATGCCCGTGACCGTAACAATCAGCGTTCCCCCATCCATCGCGCAAAGTGAAAATCCGAAGAAGGGGTTCCGCCCGGGAATGGAGGGATGATGTTGGCAACGGCCACAGGCAATGCCGGAATGGAACGTTCGGTGATGGCCGCGCGGGGGCTTTGCATGACCTTCTCTCCCAAGGGAGCCCGTCCGGTGAACGCCCTCGACGGGCTGACCCTTGCGGCCCAGCCGGGACGCGTCACCGGAATCGTCGGTCCTGACGGAGCGGGCAAGACCACCCTGATGCGAATCGCCGCAGGGATGTTGATGCCCACGGCAGGGCACATGACGGTGTTGGGCGCCGATGTGGCCACGGGCATCGATTCGGTACGCGACCGCATCGGCTACATGCCCCAGCAGTTCGGACTGTATGAAGACCTCACCGTGCAGGAAAACCTGGACTTTTATGCCGATCTGCAGGGCGTGCCGCCATCCGAGCGGACCGGACGATACGCGCACCTGATGCACATGACCGGGCTCGAACCGTTCACCGACCGGCAGGCCGGACGGCTTTCCGGCGGCATGAAACAGAAGCTGGGCCTGGCCTGCTGTCTGGTCAAATCCCCCGGGATGTTGATTCTGGACGAGCCGACCGTGGGGGTCGATCCGCTGTCGCGTCGGGATCTGTGGGATATCGTCTATACCCTGGTGGAACGGGACGGCATCGGGGTGGTGCTCACCACCGCCTATCTGGACGAAGCGGAACGCTGTCACCACGTGGCCCTGCTCCACGAGGGGAAACTGCTGGACGAAGGGCCGCCCGACTGGTTTTACCGGCGGGTCAGGCAGCGGGTCTATCTGGTGACGCCGGCAAGCGGCATGAAGCCGCGGGATGCCCTCTCGTCACTGGCGGGACGGACGGACGTGATCGATGCGACGATTAGTTGCGGGCGCATCCGAACCGTTTTCCGTCAGCCGGCCTCCGGTCTCCTGCCCACCCTGCCGGACGGCGTCGCATCCGGGATCTCACCGGTCCGCCCGGTGTTTGAAGACGCCTTTGTCGACCGCCTGGTATCGGAAGGCGCCGGCCGGAAGCGGGACTGGCCGGCGGATGGCTTGACAGAGGCACCCCCCCTGACCGGCGATCCGACGGTCGTCGTCCGCGTCGCCGGCCTTACGAAACGATTCGGTGCCTTTGCGGCGGTCCAGGGCATCGGTTTCGAAGTGCGACGCGGCGAAATCTTCGGCTTGTTGGGGGCCAACGGCGCCGGCAAGACCACCACCTTCCGCATGCTTTGCGGATTGCTGCCCGCCAGTAGCGGCGAAATCACCGTTGCCGGCCGTGACCTGCGTCATTCGCCGGCCGAGGCGCGAACCCGTCTCGGCTACATGGCCCAGAAATTCTCTCTTTACCGCCAACTGTCCGTGGAAAGCAATCTGCGCTTTTACGGCAAGGCATACGGACTCGGCAGAAAAACGCTTGGCCGGCGTATCGACTGGGCCCTGGACGAATTTGATCTTAAAACGCGGCGGCGTCTGCCGGCCGGCAGTCTGCCCGGCGGCTATCGGCAGCGTCTGGCCATGGCCGCAGCCATGCTGCACGAACCGGATATCCTGTTTCTCGACGAGCCGACCTCCGGCGCGGATCCCCTGGCCCGGCGCGAATTCTGGCTGCGCATCAGCGGCTTTGCCCGCTCCGGCGTCACCGTGATCGTCACCACCCATTTCATGGAGGAAGCGGAGTTTTGCGATCACATGATCATCATGGCCCACGGCCGGACCCTGGCCAAGGGCACCCCCACGGAAATCCGGTCCATTGCGCGATCCGAGGCCAACCCGGATCCCACCATTGAAGATGCCTTCATCGCCTTGACCGACGAACGTGGCCATCCTCAACCGGAGGCTTTTGGAAATGGCTGATCAGAAAATTTCGCCCATGCGCTTGCACGGCTTCCTGCGCAAGGAAGTATTGCAGATCCGTCGGGACCCCAGCAGTCTGCTGCTCGGCATCGTGCTTCCGGTACTGCTGCTCTTCATCTTCGGCTACGGCGTGTCATTGGACCCCAAGGACGTTCCCATGGCCCTGGTGATGGAAGATCACGGTCCGGAGGCGCGCGACCTGGCCACCCGCTTCGATCTGTCGCCGTATATCGAAGCGACTGCCGCGCCCGGCATGGCCGACGCCGAGGCCTGGATCCGGGAGGGTCGCGTGGACGGCATCATCCGTATCCGCAACGATTTTTCGTCGACGCTCGCCCAAAACGGCCGCGCACCGGTTCAACTGATCCAGAGCGGCGTGGATGCCAACCGGGCCCGCCTCATCCAGGGCTACACCCGGGGAATCGTAGCCAAATGGATCGGCGTCCGCCGCGGCCGTGGCGAAGCCGCGGCCGCAGCGATGGTTACGGTCAGCGACCGCATGTGGTTCAACGCCGCCAGAAACAGTACCGATTTTCTCGTTCCTGGCCTGCTGACCCTGATCATGACCCTGATCGGTACCCTGTTGACCGCTCTGGTGATCGCCCGTGAATGGGAACGCGGCACCATGGAAGCGATTCTGGCCACCCCCCTCCGACCCGTGGAAATCCTCATCGGCAAACTGCTGCCCTATTTTGTCCTGGGCATGACCGGCATGGGGCTGTGCGTGGTTCTCGGGGTGACCTTGTTCGGCGTACCACTGCGCGGATCGGTCCTGCTCCTGATTACCTTCAGCAGCCTGTTTTTACTAGCCTGCCTGGGATTCGGGCTCCTGATTTCGGCCGCCGTCCGGGTCCAGTTCGTGGCGGCCATGCTGTCGGTCATCGCCGGTTTTCTGCCCGCGTTCTTCCTGTCCGGGCTGCTCTTTGACCTGGACAGCACCCCCCTGGCCATCCGGATCATCAGCCATATCGTCCCGGCACGCTACTTCGTAACCATCAGCCAGACCCTGTTCCTGGCCGGCAATGTCTGGCCGGTGCTGCTGCCCGCCGCCGGCATCCTGGCCCTGATGGCCAGCGTACTGCTCGGCCTGGCCCGGCGAAAATTGGTAAGGAGGTTGCCCGTCCCATGAACGCCCTTCGCAGAATACTCACCCTGATCATCAAGGAATTGGCCATGGTCATGCGCGATCCCAAAAGCCGCATGGTCGTCATCGTACCACCGATCATCCAGTTTTTCGTGTTCGGCTATGCGGCGACCTTTGATCTGACCGATGTTGGCTACGCCGTGCTGGATGAATCACGAACCGTGGAATCCAGGGCGCTGCTCGCCCGGTTCCAAGGCTCGGCGAATTTTAAATGCGTCGCCATCCTGGATTCGGACCGGCAGATCCGCGAAGTGATCGACCGCCAGCGGGTACGGCTCGTTCTCCATCTGCCGGCCGACTTCAGCAAACGCCTGCATACGGGCCGTGCCGCGGTGCTACAGGTCATCGCCGACGGGCGCAACTCCAATGTGGCGTCCGTCGCCCTGGGCTATGTGAATACCATCGTAGAGGGTTACAATCAGGAACTGGTTCAGGAAGCGGGATCCGACCCCGCGAGACCCGAGCTGGAACTGGTGGAACGGGTCTGGTTCAACGAAAACATGGAGAGCCGCTGGACCATCGTGTCCGCCTTGGGAGGCACCATCAGCATGATCGTGGTGATGATTCTGGCCGCATTATCTGTGGCCCGGGAAAGGGAATTCGGCACCTTCGACCAGCTTCTCGTGGCCCCCTTCCGCCCCGTCGAGATCCTGATCGGCAAGGCCATGCCGGGACTTGTCTTCGGACTGGCCGATGCCCTGCTGTTGTCCGCGGCCGCCGTTTTCTGGTTCCATATCCCCTTCCGTGGCAGTCTGACCGCGCTGTGTGCCGCACTGGCGGTGTTCATGATCGCCGTGGTCGGGGTCGGCCTGTTCGTATCCGCGTTGTCGACGACCATGCAGCAGGCCCTGTTGGGCGCGCTGATGTTCATCATGCCCGCCGTCATCCTCAGCGGGTTCACGACGCCCATCGAAAACATGCCCCCCTGGCTGCAGACGGGCACCCTGGCCAACCCGCTGCGCTATGTGGTTGCCGCGCTCCGCCAGGTATTTCTGGCCGGTGCGGATACGGCCGCGATCTGGCCCGAGCTCTGGCCCATGCTGATCATCGCCGGCCTGACCCTGCCGGCGGCCGCAGGGACGTTCCGGCACCGGACGCATTAGCGTCTGTCCGGAAACAGGGCTGCTGGAAGGCCGCCCCCTAAATCATATAGCGCTTGCTCCCCCCGGGAGGAACCCCCAGGACGGTGACCTTGCGGTCGGTGCCGGCACCCTGCACGCTGACCGTGACCGGCTCATGGTTCGGGGCCTTACTGTAGCCGGCGCAGATGCTGGCGGCCAGCATGACCGTACCCTCCTCGGCGCCATCGGGAATCACCGCAAGCGGTCCCGGGTAGTTTTCCACTTTCAGCAATAGGTCGCGCTCGGGATCGACGTTGCGATTGATCATTTCATTGTCCTGACGGGTGCGGCCGACCACGATCTTGGTCTGCGGCCCCAGGCGCAGGTGGCGGCCGAATTTGAGCAGGTGCAACGCCCGTTCCGGGCAGTCGGCCTGTTGGTCGAACAGGTCCCGCAATCGCCGACTGAATATTTTGTCGGTAAGCAGGCAGCCGCCGGCAGGCGCCGGGAATTCGTTCACCCCATAGGTTTCGGCCAATTGCAGCTGAGGTTTGCGCGAGCGGCCGGAGATGTCCAGCAGTCGGTTGCGGTCCACCCAGCCGTTTTGCTCGGGGATGGTTTCCGGCAGGCAGCGCGCCGACAAGGGCCGCAGGATGTAGCCGTCGAAACCGGAATGTTTCTCCACATAGCGCAGCGACGTGCGGTTCTGGCTCATGGGGCGCTGTCCCAATACCTCGCCGGAGAAAAGAAAATCAAAGCTCTTGTCGGTCATCATCGCTCCGGCCAAGCGAAACATCAGGGCGTGACAATCCATACAGGGGTTCATGTTCTTGCCGTAGCGCACCGACGGCGATCGCATCATTTGCATGTATACGGGTGTTATTTTTTGAACGGTCAACGGCACACCGGTCTGTTCCGACGCTTTCCTGGCCTTGAAGGCCGAAAAAAAAGGGGTTTCAAAACAGACCCAGTGCACCTCAATGCCCTGTTCGCGCAACACCAGCGCGCTTAAAATACTGTCCAGGCCCCCGGAACACAGTCCCAGGGCGCGGATGGTCCTCGATTCAGCCATAATTGTCCTTATTGATTATTATCAAAACGATATCACCCGATTACCGGATAGGGTAAAGACCTGCA
The DNA here is from genome assembly GCF_009689005.1 of Desulfosarcina ovata subsp. ovata. NCBI lineage: Bacteria > Pseudomonadati > Thermodesulfobacteriota > Desulfobacteria > Desulfobacterales > Desulfosarcinaceae > Desulfosarcina > Desulfosarcina ovata. The sequence continues at coordinate 2,684,789 of NZ_AP021879.1, forward strand.
GCGATTATGTCAAGAAATGGTCTGACACCCGCCAGGACAACCGCATTTGGATTTCATTCTTGTTTTTGAATAACACCAAAAAAAATTATCTGGATTCATTTAATACCAAATGATAAAATCCAACCAAAATTGTTTTCCAAGCAAAAAATGTTCATTATTATGAACCTTTCCCTTTCTACATCTTCAACCCAAAAGCAGGCGTTCCCACTCGATTAGCATTCGATATCGATTAACATTCATGGATAATAAACGATTTTGGTTTTAAAAATTGCCTTGACAACATTTAATACAATGATGTTTAACACGTTAAGGTTCAGTTCGGTGAAAAAGCTTTACGCTGATATTGGGCTTTTTGCAGATCCGTCAATATTTCCCTGATTCACTCCCTTTTAGCATGAGCAACGTATTCCTGCATGGAATGCTTTTGTTAACCCTCAAGTCTTAACCTGATAGGAGTCACCGATGAAACAAGAGATCAGTTTAAAGGTTAATGGCGACATCTATGACCTTTACGTCGAGCCTTGGCGGACCCTCAACGAGGTGCTTCGCGAAGACCTGAATCTGACGGGAACCAAGTTGGGCTGCGGTTCGGGTGACTGCGGTGCCTGCACGGTCATGATCGACGGCAAAAGCGTCAGTTCCTGCCTCACCCTGGCCGTGGAAGCTGATGGCAAAGAGATTCTCACCGTGGAGGGCCTGGCTCCTTCCGGAGAAGAGCTCCATCCCATCCAGGACGCCTTCATCGAAAAGGGTGCCATCCAGTGCGGATTCTGTACCCCCGGCATGGAGCTGTCCGCCCTCAACCTGCTCAACAGCAACCTTGATCCCAATGAAAAAGAGATCCGGCATGCCATTTCCGGCAACCTTTGCCGCTGTACCGGATACAACAAGATCGTGGATGCGATCGCCGATGCCGGCCAACGAATGAAATCCCAACAATAAAACAGGAGACAACGGTAATGCCAGCACCCCATTTCGACTATCTCGCCCCAACAACTGTAGACGAGGCGGTTGCCGCACTGGTCAAGGGCGGCAAGGACGCCCGCGTCATGGCCGGCGGCACCGACCTGATGGTCAAGATTCGCCACCGGGCGTTGTTTCCCAAACAGCTCATCAGCCTGAAACGCATTGACGGTCTGGACGCGATCACCTTTGACGAAAAAAGCGGATTGACCATCGGTGCCACGGCGCTGTTGGCCGATGTGGCCAGCCACCCGATGATTCGCAAGCACTATCCCACCGTGGCCGAAGCCGCCGAATCCACCGCCAATGTTCAGGTCCGCAACATGGGCACCGTGGTGGGCAACCTGTGCAACGCCTCGCCCTCGGCCGATAACGCGCCGACACTGATTGCACTGAACGCTGCGGTCAACATTACCGGCCCGAACGGGACCCGCAGCATGCCGCTGGACGAATTCTTCCGCGGTCCGGGCATCACCGCCCTGGAGACCGGGGAGATCGTCACCTCGATTGTTGTGCCCACACCGCCCGCCCATACGGGAACCGCCTATATCAGCATTTCCCAACGCGGCCAACTGGATTGCTCGGCCATCGGCCTGGGTGCCAGGGTCACCATGGATGGCAACCGTTGCACGGATGTCCGCATCGTGGTGGGTGCCTGCGCGCCGATCCCGTTGAGGACCAAAGCGGCTGAAAAAATGCTGGTCGGCCAGGAGTTGACCGACGACCTGATTCGCAAGGCAGCCCAGAAGGCCTCGGATGAAACATCTCCCATCACCGACGTCAGGGCCTCTGCCGAGTATCGTCAAAAAGTCACCACCGTCATCGCCATCCGGGCATTGATCGATGCTCGCAAAATGGCAAAGCGGAAAAAATAATTCCCTATCGTTCGCATACCGCTGTTGCCCCAAATACCGACAGCCATAAAAGGATTGCCCATGAAAGCGTTCAATATCATCGGAAAAGACATTCCACGAACCGACGGAAAGGCCAAAGCGACCGGACAAGCCGTATATGCCGACGATATCAAACTTCCCGGCATGCTCCACGGCAAACTGCTCCGCAGCCCTCTGGCTCACGCCCGCATTGTCAACATCGACACCAGCAAGGCCGCTGCCCTGCCCGGCGTACGCCTGGTCATTACCGGCGCGGATCTGCCCAAGGTCACCACCGGCAACTGGCGGCTGTTTCCCAAAACCCAGGATGAGTATGCCCTGGCCATCGACAAAGTTCGCTATATCGGCGATGAAGTGGCCGCCGTGGCGGCCACGGATCCGGACATTGCCGAGGCGGCCATCGAACTGATCGAGGTGGAATACGAAGAACTGCCCGGCGTTTATGACATCGAAAGTGCGCTGAAAGATGACGCACCGCTCCTTCACGACGGGTACAAAACCAATATCAGCATCGATCGCAAAATCGAATACGGCAATCCGGACAAAGCATTCGCCGAATCGGATTACGTGCGCGAAGACACGTTCACCGTCCAGGCCCAGAGCCACGCCTACATGGAACCTTGTTCCTGCGTGTCCCAGGCGGACCAGGAAGGACGCGTCACCATCTGGACCTCCACCCAGACGCCGTATATCGTTCAATGCCTGCTGGCCTCGGCGCTGAATCTGCGGGAGAATGACGTCAGGGTCATCAAGCCCACTGTGGGTGGCGGGTTTGGCGGCAAAATGGAACTGCGCTCCTGGGAAGTCTGCTCGGCCTTCATGGCCCAAAAAACCGGCCGCCCAGTGAAATTCACCCTGACCCGTGAAGAAGAGCTGATGGCCGGCCGCCGGCGCCATCCCATGACCATCCGCTCCAAGATCGGATTTAAAAAAGACGGCACGATCATGGCCAAGGACCTGCACATCTACCTGGACGGTGGCGGCTACAATGCCATGGGCCCCACGGCCTGCTTCCTGGCCGGCAACTTCGGCGCCATGCTCTACCGCTATCCCAACTACCGTTACCTGGGCGAGCACGTCTACACCAACAAACCGCCGGCCAGCGCCATGCGCGGTTTCGGCGCGCCCCAGACCCTGTTTGCCGCCGAGACCCAGATGAACATGGCCGCCGAGGACCTGGGCATCGATCCCATCGACCTGCGCCTGAAAAACGCCCAGGTGACCGGCGATGTCCTGCCCGGCGTGGCGACCATCAGCAGTTGCGGTTTCATCGAATCCCTGGAAGAAGTTCGCAAAATGAGCAACTGGGACGAGATCCGTAAAAATCCCAAACCCGGACAGGGTATTGGGATCGGCTGCTACAGCTTCATCTCCGGTGGTGTGTTCAACTGGTTCAATACCCAGTACAACTTCTCGGCCGCCGAGGTGAAGGTGTTCGAAGACGGCACCGCCCACCTGCTCACCATGGCCGCGGATATCGGCCAGGGGGTGGAGACCGTCATGACCCAGATTCTGGCCGAAGCACTGGGCCTGCAAATGGGGGATATCCGCATTACCGCCGCCGATACGGCCATCACCCCCCAGGCCGACCTGGGCGCCTGGGGAAGCCGCTTGACCCTCTTCAACGGCAATGCGGTGCTGGATGCCGCCAATAAGATCAAAAAGAAGCTGGCCGGCGCCGTAGCCGCCAAGTTCAACCTCAACTCGATCTTCGCGATTGAATTCGAAGGTGGCCGGGTGTTTGCCAAAGGCAAGCCTGATCGGGGCATGAGCCTCGGAGAAGCCGTGGCGTTTGTGCAGAAGATGCAGCGCGGCGAGCCGGTGGTCGCCCGGGGCTACTACACCCCCAGAGACAAGGGTCTGGTCAGCCCGGCGTTCAGTTTCGGCGCCCAGGTGGCCGAGGTCAACGTGGATGAGGAGACCGGCCAGATCCAGGTCAAACAGATGAACACGGCCCACGACTGCGGGACGGTGATCAACCACATGTCCGTGGAAGGTCAGTTGGAAGGCTCGATCCAGATGGGTCTGGGCTATGCCCTTTCCGAGAATTTCGTCATGGACGGCGGCAAAACGCTTAATACGAACTTTCTGGATTACAAGATGCCCCATGCGGCCGACATGCCGCCGAGCAACTCGGTGTGCATCGACACCTATGAAGAGGAGGGGCCCATGGGGGCCAAGGAGGCGGGTGAAGGCCTGGTATCGCCCACGGCTCCGGCCATTGCCGATGCGGTGCACCATGCCACCGGGTTCCGTTGCACGGACCTGCCCATCACCCCGGAGAAAATACTCAAGGGGCTGAAAAAAATGTAAGCATCAAAACGGTGGGCTGGAAACCGGCCGGTCTTCAGCCCACCATATCTATCGCTTTCCCGCCTTGGACGTCAATTGCACCTGGAAGGTATGCCCCAGCACTTCGGCAATGGCGTGTACCGTGTTGTGGAAACGGGTGTACATCATGGCCAGGCCGATAATCCCCGCCAGAATCTGCAGCGATTCAAGATCCTGATCCGAGACTTTCCACGGTTCGTAGTGGTAAAGCCGCAGCACACCAATCACCTCGTTTAAATGGATGATCGGCAAAGAGGCAATGGCCGCGATCCCTTCCTTGCGGGCCTCGTCCGGATATTGCAACCCATGGTTCTTTTGACCGATATCGGAGATCACCGCGGGGTTTCCCTGAAAGGTTGCGTTGATGCTCTTGGGGGTGCTGAGCGGTCCTTTGGTCAGGTATTTGGCAGAAAGCCCGAAACTGGCCAGAATCTCCAGTTCTTCGGTAACCGCATTGAGCACGAAAATGGCACAGCCCTTGATGTCCAGCCCGGCGGTGAGCAATTGGCACAAATGGTTGGTCATGATGTCCAAATCTTCACTATGGGCGATGGCTCGGGTGACTGACTTGAAAATATCGATATTGACTCTGTTTTCAGATGCCATTTCATCCTCCTTTCAGGTGGCGACACAGATGGTCACCCCGCGCAGGGCACCGACGACGCGGGCGTAAATGCTGCGGGTAAAAAAATGGGTCACTTTCCCGCCCCCCCGGCTGAGCACCAGAACGTTGCAGCCGGCAACCTGCTCGACAATCTCTTCCGCCGCGCTCCTGACCCGCTTCTTGAACACGCAGGAGATCGCATCCGCATCAAACCCGCCGGCGGCCAGCGTCTCCGCCACCGCCCCAAGGGCGGCTTCGCGCTCCTTGAGTTCCGCCGACAGATAGGTCATCCCGCTTCTCATCTTCCTGTTTTCGGGGCTGGCGGCCAGATCGATGTCGGGCAAGGGGGGGTAAGCGTGGAAAAGGGTGATGTGGACATCCTTGTGCCCGGCGAAGGTGTCAATGGTAAAGCGGATCGATTTCTGATCGTTGGGAGAATAGTTGTAGGGAAGTAGAATCCGAAACGTTGCCATTGCGCCCTCCTTTCCTGTTGAAAGGGTTAGTCAACGCGCCGCAAATCCGGTAGAAACAGGCACTATCAGCAAATCAGATTAACAATAAGGGCGAAAAAGAACGATGCATCAAAACGACGGTTAACGTCCTTCCAACCAGCTTCAACAGGAACGGCAGGGTCAACGGCATGAAGCGGTCAATGGCTTGCGGCTATATTACCTATGCTAAAATGGACCCCGAAAGGTGTCAAACATTATTCGCCCCGATAAACGAGCCGCACCTCGCGATCGGTCAGCGTAACCGTAAAATGGGGACGTTGCAAAAACAAAAATGGCGGGGAAAACCCCGCCATTTCTTAATTTCAGATGGTCTATCGCGGATCGATCAGCTGTGTGCCTCTTCCTTTACGCCCACAGCCATTTTGTAAAGTACGGTCAGCACCAGCGCACCGATGGCATAAACGCCCAGGGTAATGCCGATTTCCGGCATGGTGGGCGCGTACTCGTTGACCTCATGCATCGGGTTGGGCACAAATCCACCCGAGATCATGCCCAGGCCCTTGTCGATCCAGGTACCCAGGATGATGACGAAGCAGGCAATCATCAGCGAGCTTTCGTTCTTGCGGGTGGCCGGGGTGACGGTAAGCACGATACCCGCCGCCATCAGAATCATCGACGCCCACATCCAGGGCACCAGGGCACCGTGGCCATGCAGGCCGACGAACAGGTATTTGAGGTGCGTGGTATGACCGGGAATGTTGCTATAGAAAGCGACAAACACTTCACACAGAAAGAAGAAGACGTTGATGCTGATCGCATAGGCCACGGTTTTGGCCAGGCTCTGAATCTGCTCTCTGCCCGGATCGAAGTTGGTGAAGCGGCGAATAAACAGGCAGAGCAGGATCAGCAGGGACGGGCCGGCGGCAAAGGCCGACGCGAGAAACCGGGGGGCCAGGATGGCGGTCAGCCAGAAATGGCGCCCCGGAAGACCGCAGTACAGATAGGCGGTCACCGTGTGAATACTCACGGCCCAGGGGATCGAGATGTAAATCAGTGGCTTCAGCCAACCCTGGTAATGAACGCCGTTACGCTCGGCCTCCAGCACGTTCCATCCGATCACCAGGTTGAGAAAGAGGTACCCGTTGAGCACAATGGCATCGTAAAACAGCACACTGTTGGGTGTCGGGTAAATCAGAACGTTGAGGGCGCGCATGGGCTGCCCGAGGTCGACCATGATAAAAAGCAGACACATGACAATGGAGGCGATGGCCAGAAATTCACCCAAAATGGTAATTTTGCCATAGGCCTTGTAGTTGTGCAGATAGTAGGGCAGTACCACCATCACCCCTCCGGCGGCCACACCGACCAGGTAGGTGAAGTTAGCGATATAGAATCCCCATGAGACGTCCCGGCTCATGCCGGTGATACCGAGGCCGAACTTGAGCTGCATCATATAGATGCCGAAGCCGGCTCCGATGATACCCAAAAGGACGACCACCCATCCCCAGTACCATTTGTTTCCTTTTACGGCTAATTCAAGCATGCTCACCTCACACGATGTAGTAGACGGCCGGCTCTGTTCCCAGGGTCTGTTTCCGTCTGATGGTGTAGTTTTCCTTCAACAGTTCTCTGACTTCCGAGTGCTCGTCGTACAGATCGCCGAAAGCGATGGCGCCGTTGGAGGCTTCCACACAGGCAGGCTGTTTACCCACGGCCAGCCGTTCCGCACAGAAGTTGCATTTTTCAACCACACCCTTCATGCGGGTGGGGAATTCCTTGTTGGTTTCCTTGATGAAGGGACGCGGGTCCCTGAAGTTGAAGCTGCGGGCACCAAAGGGACAGGCAGCCATGCAGAAACGGCAGCCGATACAGCGATGGAAATCCATCATTACAATGCCGTTCTCATTCTTAAACGTTGCCTTGGTCGGGCAGGCCCGCACGCAAGGGGGATTTTCACAGTGGTTGCACAGTAACAGAAATGGCCGGTTCTCGACCGCTTCATCGAGAAAGCTGCTGGCCTTGTCGGTGAAGGCGTTGTGGTAATGGGTTTCCCAGATCCACTTGATCTCGTGATTCTTGTTCTCGATTCCCGTGGGAATGTTGTGGATCTTGTTGCAGGCCTCGATAATCGGCTCCAGCGCCTCGGCGGTCTGCAGTTTACGGGTATCGATCACCATGGCCCATTGTTTGGCCGACCGGGCATCCTCCCCTTTGGCCACATGGTAGCCGGGCCCCTCAGCACCTCCCGAAGCGAAGGCATTGAGTACGGGTTTTGCCCCAAGACCCAGCGCGGAAACGCCAGCTATCTGAAGAAAGCGTCTTCTGCTGTTTTTCATACTATTCTCCTTTTGGATTATCTATGTGGCAATCCCAGCAATAGGGGCTTACTGACGCATAGTCGTGGCACCGGTCACAGAATTCGGCCTTGTTGGAATGACAGTCCAGACAGGTGTTAGAGAGGCTCATGTCGTAAAGTTTGCCGTCGGGGCTGACAAACATGCGCTCACTGCGCCGCACCACATTATGCCGCCAAACGTCCAAGAGTTGCATGTGGTTCGCTTTCATGAACTCGGTAGACATGACACAGGTCTTGGCAGCCTTGGCTTTCGCGGTCAGCACAAGTTCCGGAGCGGGGGCGGCTTTTCCCAGGTTGAACCAGAAGGGAAAGGTAATGGCGGCGATAAAAACAACCAGTCCCGCTATAATCTTATTCTTATCCTTCATCGGCTACTCCTCCATTCCCGGCAGCGGTTCGCCGCGCAAGTCGGTTTCTCTTTCCTTTTCGCCGGGCAGAATCAGGGCGTTGGCCACCAGTTCGTGAAGCCCGCACACATCGACCTCGGGCACCCAGTACTCCATGGAAGCGGGCAGGGCCGCGCGATCGATGGCGCAGACACAGGCCAGCATGTTGACGCCGTGCTTCTCGTGGACATATTTGGCGGCGTTGGCCCGTGGAAAACCACCGGCCATTCTGAGTTCCATGTTCTCACCGGCATTGAGACCGGCACCGCTGCCGCAGCAGAAAGTCTGCTCGCGGATCGTGTTGGCCGGCATCTCGTAGAAGTTGTTGGCCACATTTTCAATCACGTAGCGGGGTTCGTCGAGCAAACCCATGCCCCGGGCGGGGTTGCACGAATCATGGAAAGTAACGATTTTGTTATCGTTACGGCTGGGGTCCAGTTCCAGTTTGCCGTGTTTGATCAGGTCGGCGGTAAACTCGGCAATGTGCACCATCTTGGTGGAACTGGCGTTCTCGAATTTCGTACCGGTGATGGGGTTGACCGGCACTTCGAGGAAATCGGCCGGGCCGTTCATGGTGTCCATGTACTGGGAAATCACCCGCCACATGTGCCCGCACTCGCCGCCCAGAATCCATTTGACCCCCAGGCGTTTGGCCTCGGCGTACATCTTGGAGTTAAGCCGTTTCATGGTCTCGTGAGAGGTAAAGAAACCGAAGTTGCCGCCCTCCGACGCATAGGTGCTCCAGGTAATCTTCAGGCCGTACTTTTCTTTCAGATAGTGAAAGAGAATCATGTAGCCCATACAGGTGTATGTTCCCGGATCGGCGAATACGTCCCCGGACGGGGTGATGAAAAGGATGTCGGCATCCTTTTCCATATAGGCGGGATTCACCTGGACCCCGGTGATTTCCTCGATATCGTCGACGAAAAAGTCGAGCATGTCCTTGAACGCATGGGGTTGGATGCCCAGGTGGTTACCGGTCCGGTAACAGTTGGCGACCGGGGTGGCGATCCAGTCGATGTTCAGCCCCAAAAGGTTGAGGAGTTCGCGGCCCATGATGGTAATCTCGGCCGTGTCGATCCCGTAGGGACAGAAGACCGAACAGCGCCGGCATTCAGTGCACTGAAAAAGATAGTACCACCACTCTTTCAGGACATCCAGAGTCATGGGGCGGGCGCCGCCCAGGCGTCCCAAAATCTTCCCGGCTCGGGTGAAATCGTTGCGGTAGACACTGCGCAGCAGTTCGGCCCGCAAAACCGGCATGTTCTTGGGATCACCGGTACCGATAAAAAAATGGCACTTGTCGGCACAGGCGCCACAGCGGACACAGATGTCCATGTAAACCTTGAAGGACCGGAACTTTTCAAGGCGCTCGCGAAAACCCTCGAAGATGATCTGCTGCCAGTTGTCCGGAAGCTTCCAGTCGTCGTCCAACGGGTTCCAGGCTCGCGCGTTGGGGAGGCCCAAGGTCTCGACGCTTTTGGGATTGGACGCGTAGCAGTACATCCCCTTGCGGATTTCCACGGGCGTGTCCATCCAACCGGCGCCGGACGGACGATGATCTATCTTTGACAATAGTTCATCGGGTGTGATCAACTCATCTGCCATTATCTGCTCCTTTTGTCTTAAGCCTGTTCTTCGGGCATTTTTACGACCGGCAGGCCGGCTTCGACCATTTTCTCTCTGAAATCGTCTTCGTATTCTTCATAGGTGTGAACCTTGACCGGATAGTTCCAGGGGTTCACGTGCCGGACCTGACGGGTATTGCCGGTCATGTTCCGGGTCGGACTGAGAAACACGCCGCCCAGGTGCATCAACTTACTGAACGGGAAGTAGGCCAGCAGGACACTGACCAAAAACAGATGGGCGAAGAACAGTCCGCCGACACCTTCGGGAATGGAGGGCCGAAAGGTCACCAGTCCCATGGTCAGCTCTTTAATCGCAACGATATCCACTTTGGCAAAGTAACGCATGAAAATACCGGAAAGGGCGATTCCCATGATCAGAAACAGAGGAAAAAAATCGGACGCCAGGGAAATGTAACGGACCTGGGGCAACAGTACCCGCCGCAGGAACAGGTAGAATGCCGCGGCCAGCAACACCAACCCGGACATGTAGACGCCGGGAAGGCCCGACTGGACAGCATCGTAAAGCACTTCCATGCGCATGAAGGCGTCCACATTCTCAAGCAGGGTGACGAAGAAGGGCACCGGTTCGGTGAAAAAGCGCAGGTGCCGCACCACCACGGTGAAAAAGGCATAGTGAAAGGCCAAGGCGCCGATCCACAGGAACAACTCCAGCTGATGGGTCATATGCGTCCCGTTTTTAAGCTTCATACGGGTGTTACGGAACAGGGACCGGAAGCAGACGATCTCCAGAAACATCCGGATGATCACGCCGAAAGTGGAGGACGGGTTGTCGATTTTTGCCTGTTTGAACCAAGGCAGAGAAGGTTGCTGCCCGCATGTCGTGGTGATTCGGAAGGGCACCGCCGACCGGGACCATCCCATCACGCGCCGGGCAAATCCGACAACGAACAGAATGACCGCCAGATAGGGCACAACAATCCCAAAAACCATCTGCAGGCCCGCCCCCTGCTGCGTGCCCACATATGCGATCAGGAACAGCACGATAACCGCTATGAGGCTAACCATGTAATTTTTATTCATCGAACCGCACCTCACTCCTTGGCCCTGGCAAAGCTGAATGCGGCGCAATCGTCTCTCATCCTTTTGTTGGCCTCATCCATGAGACCAAACGGGGTCGGACGGAGCGGAATCGCGGCCCATTCAAAACTGTTGCCGGATGCCTGAATCGAAAGTTTATATGGAAAATTTCAGAGACCGGGCCCGTCTGCCTCGGTCTCAACGATCAATCCTGCACGCTTCAACGAACCGAAAAACTGGTTTCTAGATTCCGTGGCCTTGAGTTCGTATATCTTTTCCCGGCAGGCCACGTAAATATCGAAAGCCGTCATGGCCATCTCATCGATCTGCCGGTCCAGGCCGTCCATCGTCTCACCCGATTCACGACCATCTTCCGCGAGATGTTTGCGGAGGATCTGTTTCAGGAGAAAAATAAAACTGGTGGCCTTGGAGGGGGTAAACGTCTGCACCGCCCGGATTCTCAGAATCGGGTCAAGGGCGGCCGCCATGGTGTCGCGACCGGCGCCCGAGATCAGGGCATCCAGCAAGGCCTCGAGACTCTGGTGCGTGGTCTGTCCCACCGGGTTGGCAAAAGGATCTTTCTGACTTTTCAGAAAACGCGCCGTGTCGGGCGGATAAGAATCCACCGTAACCTGAAACCAGTTTTTCAGGATCTCCTGCCTCTTTGTGGCCAGTGACTTTGCTGAACTCATCTGCGATCTCACCCCGGTGGCCCCGCTGCGAATGCACGGGTGCCGCAATTTCAACCTCAGCTTTTCAATTCGGATTGTTTTGGTGGATATACTGTGCAACGACTGGAAATCAGCCGAATTCAAGCTCGAATCTATAGTCAACTTGCCCTTTTCTGTCAAGGACAAATAAGGCGTCGCGACGCTGAATCCGCCCCGATCAGCGATACATCTTCTTCCACGGGGAGCGCTGATTATCCCGTGCGTTGGCCAAGGTCAGGTATAATGTCCCCACCACCAGTTCGGCACAGTGAAAATGATCGTCCGGCAGCGTTTCAAGGAAATCGGCCACCTGCTCGGGTGTGATTTCCCATGCATCGGCCATGGATTTGCCCTCGACCAGGGAGATCACCGCATTGCAGCAGGCATTGGTGTTCATGCAGCCGTTGATATCATAGGCCAGATGGCGAATGGTATCCCCCCGCAGATTCATGAAGAACTCCACCGTATCGCCACAATCACCGGTTTTCTTGCCGTGCCCGTCGGCCTGTTCAAGCCGTTCCCGGTGGTCGTTACGAAATGCCATCTCCAGAAAAGCCAGGGAGTGGTCCTGCCAGAAATCCGATGTCTCATTGGGCGCATCCATGGGTTCCGATCTCCTCTAAATTGAAAGCCTTGTTCCTGTACGTGACGCTCGTTGTGCCAGCGGATCATAAAAGCCGCCGACGGCTTTGTCAACATGGCTTGCAACAAGGCGCTTAACCATTTGCGATAGTTAATGATTTGTGTTAACGTACCTGACGGTTGGTCGTCGGATGGATTGCCGATATCAGCCGATGGAGATTATTCGGACAAAGGATGTCTGTCGATGAAAATTACCGCCATTGTTGCCAACATCATCCAACTGGCCATCATCCTTTTTATTTTCTTCATCCGGGGGCCGGAATTGGGCAGCCTCGTCATTTTTCTGCTCTTCCTGTTGCTCGCCGTACCCTTCATCAACATCCTGACCCTGCTCATCGATAAACGCGCCATCCTGCCGACGCTTTCCGCCAAAGCCGACGGCATCGTCAAGCGTGAAGCGGTGCGCATCCACTATACCGGCACACACTACGCCCTGCTGACCATCGATGGCATTACCTTTACGGTCCGAGACCTGTCGGAAGGCGGGGTGCGCCTCAATGCCAGTTCGGCTACCACACTCAAGAGAAAAACGACCGGAGAAATCCGGCTGCTTTGTGGAAAAAATATTCGCTTCAAAGCCACTGTGCTGCGCAGAGAAGAAGGTGCCGTGGTACTGCGACTCAGCCAACCCATCGGAACCGCAACCCTGGTTGAGGAGAAACGGGCGCTGGCCGGCGGTGGGGCGTAAATCGAGCCCCGGACCATCGGGCCGCACTAGTGGCGGCACTGAAAAGAGGGACTGGAAATCTCAAGGCGTTGAAAGGGAAAACACAGTACGCGGTTTTTTCCTGCGGTCTTCACCACAGCGACGGTCCCTGCCGGATCGGCGTTCGGGCAGATAGCCGTTGTAGGAGTATAAACGGCGATCTCCCCCGATCCGCCGCCCGCCATTGTCAATAAGCGTCAGTTTCCCAAAAAGGTGTGCGTGAGCGGATTGCATCTGGTTCCCAACTCTATTTGGTGTCCGTCCAGAAATAGGCCAATGGGTCATTTTATACGGTTTCGACGGTGGCCGTTGTGGCAGCTATTTGAGTCATAGCCTGCAATTACTATACCCAGCATAGGAATCGTAAGCATTCAAACAAATTCAACATATTACACAATATCTAAACATACGCTGCTCAAAAAACGGTAAAATTGACCACAATTGTATATGTCTATTTTTTCATAGTGGAAAAAAATCACACCGTTTCAGCGGCGTGATTTTCGCGGTCGTTTGGCCGATGGCCGTGCGCCAGGCCGGGCCGCCGGTTTGCGGGGCGTTGAAGACCGCGGGCCAGGGGGACCCGGCGTTGGCCGCTTCCGGCCTTCGGACCGTCGGATGGTTTTGCGTGCGGCCCCTTTTCCTCTGAAAAACATCGGCGCCAGGTGCTCGGCACCAAGCGCTTTCAGGGCCTGGCGGATCAATGGCCGGTTGGCCGGGTTGTTGTACTGGATCAGGGCCCGCTGCATTTTGCGTTCGCGAAACGTTTTGGCCACATGGAGTGGTCTGCCGCTGAAGGGGTCTTTTTCGGTGTGGTACATGGCACCGGACAGGGTCAACGGCAGGGGGATGAAATCCTGGATCTGCTCGGGGTGCATGCCCCGCTCGATCAAATAGCGGGCCATCTTGAGGGCATCGCCAAGGGTGGCCCCGGGATGGGCGCTGATAAAATAATTCACCAGAAAGCAGGGTGCGGGCAGACGCTGACCCACCCGTTTGAACTGCGCCACAAAAGCGTCATAGGCCGCAATGGGCGGTTTGCCCATGGCATCCAGCACCATGTCGCAAACATGCTCGGGGGCCACTTTCATGCGGCCGCTGATGTGAAACCGGCACAGCTCTTCCAGGCAGGCATCCGTGGACGCATCGCCGAAGAGGTCGTGACGGAATCCACTGCCGATAAAGGCGTGCTTGACCCCGGGCAGACCGCGAACCTGCCGGTACAAGGGCAGGCTCCTGGCGTACCCGGGATCCAGGCGCGAGCAGGTCGCCGGCACCATGCAGCGCCGGTCGGCACAAAACCCCTTCCTGGACCAGCGCGGGCAATTGGCCCCGTACAGGTTGGCCGTGGGGCCGCCCATGTCGGTGATCGTACCGTGAAAGGCCGGGTCCTGGACCAGGCGCCGGGCTTCCCGCAGGATGGAGGCTTCGCTGCGGCTCTGAACCACGCGCCCCTGGTGAAAATAGAGGCTGCAGAAATTGCACTCGCCGCTGCAACCGCGGTGGGTCACCAGGGAGTGACGAACCGTCTCCAACGCGGGAACCCCGCCGTCGCCATCATAATCGAGGTGCCAACGGCGCGGATAGTCCAGGTCGTAAATGGCGTCCAGCTGGGTTTCGGATAACGGTTTCGGGGGCGGGAAGACCACGGCCCAGCGGTCCCCGTGGGCCTGAACCACCGGCCGGCCGGTGAACGGGTTCTGCTGGCGGTAAAACCGCCGGAAGGCCTCGTTGAAGCGATCGGCCGATTCGCCGACATCCTCAAATGACGGCAACGCGACAATCTCACCCAAGTATTCCGGGTCTTTGCGGATCACCGCCGTTCCGGCGATGCCGTCCAGGCCATCCACGGGTTCACCCGCCATCAGTTGCCGGGCGATCTCGACCACCTGCGCCTCACCCATGCCGTAAACCAGGATGTCGGCCCGGGCATCGAACAGGATCGACCGCCGCACCCGGTTGTCCCAAAAGTCGTAATGGGCCAGCCGGCGCATGCTGGCCTCCAGGCCGCCAATCACCACGGGCACGCCCTTGAAAGCCTGGCGCACGCGGTTGGCATAGACGACCAGGGCCCGGTCGGGCCGCATCCCCACCCGTCCACCCGGTGAAAACGCATCTTTCCGGCGGGGTCGTTTGTTGGCCGTGTAGTTGGCCACCATGGAATCGACATTGCCCGAGGTGATACCAAAAAACAGTCGTGGCCGCCCCAGGCGCCTGAAATCATCGGCATTGCGCCAGTCGGGCTGGGCGATGATTCCCACCCGATAGCCATGGGCGGCCAGCACCCGGCCGATCAGGGCCACCCCAAAGGCCGGATGGTCCACGTAGGCATCGCCGGTAATCAGGATCACATCCAGCCGATCCCACCCGCGCTGTCGCATGTCCGATTGAGATACCGGCAAAAAATCGCAATTCATGGCAGTCCGTTTCGGCCTCTCCTTTTATCATTTTAGCCCTTGAGCCCCTTTGGCCGATGGTGTAACAGGGGCGCTCGGACCCTTTGTCCGAATTTGAAATGATTCTCTGGGAGGTTGTTGTGCCTGTTTATTATGTTGACGGCAAATTCGTTCCCGCCGAAGAGGCGGTCATTCCCGTGGATGACCTGGCCATTTTGCGCGGTATCGGCGTATTCGATCTGCTGCGTACCTACGACGGAAAGCCCTATTTTCTGGATGCCCATATCGACCGGCTGGAGAACTCGGCCCGCAAAATTAAGCTCCCC
The DNA here is from genome assembly GCF_009689005.1 of Desulfosarcina ovata subsp. ovata. Taxonomy (NCBI): domain Bacteria; kingdom Pseudomonadati; phylum Thermodesulfobacteriota; class Desulfobacteria; order Desulfobacterales; family Desulfosarcinaceae; genus Desulfosarcina; species Desulfosarcina ovata. Next base: position 2,700,217 of record NZ_AP021879.1, read on the forward strand.
CTGCCCTGGTCCCATGACGACATCGCCGAGGTGGTCAAACAAACCCTGGCGAAAAACGATATCCCCGAGGCCAACATCCGTATCGTGGTCACCGGCGGTTCCAGTACCGATTTCATGACCCCGTCGGGAACACCCCGCCTGCTGGTACTGGTTTCACCGGTGCCCAAGCTGCCCGACAGCTGGTACACCGACGGCGTAAAAATCGTCTCCTGGGAGGTGGAGCGGCCCATCCCCGGCGCCAAGAGCATCGATTACATCTCGGCCAGCCTGGCCCTGAAAAAGGCTGCCGCCGCCGGAGGCATTGAAGCGCTTTACATCGACCGCAAGGGCCTGGCTCTGGAGTGCACCACATCCAACATTTTCGCCTTTGTGGGCGAGCGGCTGGTCACCCCCGGCCGGGGGATCCTCTCGGGGGTGACCCGCAAAGTCGTTCTCGATCTGGCCGAAGGGCTTTTTCCCATCGACATCCGTGACATTTCGAGAAGTGAACTGCTGGCCGCCGACGAGGTTTTCATCACCGGAACCAGCAAAGGGCTGGTGCCGGTCGTTCAGGTGGACGACGGAACGATCGGCAACGGCCGGCCGGGAGTGCATACCCGCCGGTTAATGGCGGAGATGAAGCAACACACCGAAAAGCAATAGCCGCACGGAAAATAGATAACGGATCGCCGATGCCCTTCCGCAAGGGCACGGCACGCCGTGCCCCTACGCCGCCAGCCCCAGAACGATGCGGGCCTGCCGCCAGACCGGATGGTCCGTGAGATGCGTCTGGCCGTCCAACGCTTCCCGCAGACGGACGAACACCCGCGCCACCAGCCGTTCCCGGCCGGCGGCCAGGCGGATCGCCCCCTGAAGCAGAAAAAAGCTGAGCAGCAGGATCAGGGTGATGGTCCAGAACGCATGCACGAAAAAGTTGCTGGTCAGAATCGTGCCGGTGAAAAAATTGGCGGCCGTCAGCCACCCGGTATAAGCGATCACCCCCAGCGACGGCAGGTTGAACAAAAGCTGCAGCACGCCGCCGCTGAGCCGCCGGCCGGCCTGTTCCAACTCCTCCTCCAGGGCCTCGTTCCAAATCCGCGCGAGTTGTTCGCCAATGGCCTCACCGTCTCCCGGCGCCTGTCGCTCATCACGCACGCGGGGGGCAAACCGGGCGGCCACCAGCCGTTCGGCAACATCCGGCCATGCCCGGGCCATGGCGGCATCGTAACGCACCAGGGCCGTCCCGGCGCCCGCGCCCCGCTCGGCGGCGGCGAGGGCTTTTTTCGACTCACCATAGTGTTTGACCGTGGCAACGGCCCCAAAAACCTGGCGCACCGGATTGCCGAAACGCAACAAGGAGGCGATCCCGGAACCGAACACCAGAATCCGCGCCCAGATGGCCACCAGCCACCCCACCGGCCCGAGCCAGCGCTGAGCCAACTGCTGGTAGAGGCGCACATTGACGCCCGTGGCCGCGCCGCCGGCCCCCTGAAAGGCGGCCACGGCCTGCCCCATGGCCTCGGCCTCGGCCGCCGCCATCTGGTCGATGGCCTCCGACAAGCGCGCTTTCTCCTTCTCCGCCTCGCTGCGGATCGTCTGCTCAAGGCTGTTTCTCAGGCTGTGGGCGTTCTCCAGACGCCGGTCGACAGAGTAACCCGCCTGGTTGTAAGTGTCGACAATCAGCCCGCGCAACTGGTCAAACTGGTCGCGGGTGTGCCGCGGCCGGGCCTGCTCGGTCCATCCGGGGCGGTGCAGGTGACTCCTGGCGGACACACACAGAATATCCGACGGATCCGTAGACCACGCCTTGCGGATGTAATCGCTGAATTCGGGCATAATGGTGTCGGTCAGTTCGGTTTCGTTTAGCCGGTCGCATTTGTTCACCGCCACCACCAGGCTCCTGCCGCCGAACAGCCGCACGTAGGGAATCAGAAAGTCGGTATGGTCGCGCCGCTTCGGGTTTTCTCCGTCGAACACGCAGATCAGGACATCCGAGAGGGTGATGGCCTGGTGGATGATGGGAATGTGCCGATCCTGATGGGTGCTGTCCGTATCCGGGGTGTCGATGAGGATCACATTCTCCAGGTGCTCGGCCGCTTCGCTGGCCCGGACGCGAATGTTCTCCGGGCCCAGTTGATCGACCAGCTGGGCCGCATCGGCAGGCTGGCGGCAGAAGGCCACCACCTGCTGGGTCGTGGGACGCTGGTGACCTGCCGGGGAGAGGTGGTCATCGCCGGCCAGGGAGTTGAGCAGGGTCGACTTGCCCGATCCGCAGGGTCCCACCAGGGTCACCACCAGCTTGCGGTCAAAACGCTCGGCCAGCCGGTCCAGCATGGCAATGGCCTCATTGCAGGCCGTTTGCAGGCCGGCGGCAGGCCGCCACAGGGAAACCCGCGCCAGGGTATCGGCCATGCCCCGGATATCGGCGCGGACGCTTTCCAGTTCGGCAACGGCCCGCAGTCGGGTCATTTGCGCATCGATCATGATGGGGTCTCCAGTGCATGGCGGCAACGGGACAACGCGTTTTCCATGGATGCGATGCGGCCGGTGGCCCGGTCGATCACCGTTCGTCCCGCCTCCAGCAGCGTTGCGGTAATTTCGGTTTCAAACAACCCCTCGAGGGCGGTCAGTTTGTGGGTCAGCCAGGTCTGTGCCACCGGCCCCAACAGCGCCTCCAGCTGCTTGAGGTCGGCTTTCTTCATGCCGGCCGTGGCCGGAATGGCCACCAGGGCGTAAAGGTCGTTGAGGCCGAAAATGCCGGCCAGCTTGACCTTGATGCCCACGGCCCCCACCGGGTCGCCGGTGTGCAGCACATAGGTGACCGCCGCAGTGGCAGGAATGATATTGAGCATGGCCGCAACGGTCTGCCGGATCTGGTCGATGGCGGTCAGGCGCCGGCGCTGCTCGGCGGCCAGGCGCTGCAGTTCATCCTCCAGGCCATCGGTCAGGCTGAGCAGGATCTCCTGCCGGGCAAGCAGTTTATCCACAATTGCCGACCAGTCTGCCTGGCCGAGGGCGGCCTGGCGCCCGGCCAAGGCCGGCGGGAGCGGGATTTCAAGGGAGATGGTGCCCGTGTCACTGCGCTGGACCGCCACCCGGGCCTTGCCGGTCAACTGCCGCGCGCGTTCCCGCAGGGAGGCGGCCAGCGGCTCCGTTTCCGGCAGGTTCAGGGCGATCACCGGATCGAGGACGGACTGACGCAGCCGGTTGGCCGCCCGGATCAGATCGGTCTGCACGGCCGCGCTCATTTTTCCGCGATCCGCCATCCGGTCCGTGCCGCTTTTGCCGCGCAGCCATCGGGCCGTGCTGATCATCAGCCGCACCGGCGCTTCCACCACTCGCCCGGTCTTGCGCATGATCCGGATATGCGAGGGATCGCCAGCCTGCCAGATTTCCGAGAATCGTCTCACCACCGCATCCATGGGCAAGTGCCCCAGGGCCTCGCGCACCCGTTGCTGCTGCAGGAACCGCAGCCCGTCGAGATAGAGTTCCATGAGCAGGCACGACTCCCGCGAGTCCTGCAGAAACCGGCCGGCCTGCTCGACCACGTCCCTGAAAATGGAGCGGTTCAGCTCACCGCGCACGTCCCGGGCATCCATTGCGGCCAGCGCATCCACCAGTTGGGGGTGACCAGTGCCCAGCGGCGACAGGGTCATGCTGCGCACACCGTCGGCCACGCGGTTGTCCTCATCGGCGCGGTAAACGCCCAGAACATGCTGCCCGGCTTGATCACCATACAGGTTGCGGGCAACGGTATCGGCATGGGCATGGACCTCCTGGTCGCTGAAGGCGGCATCGACCCGGTAGACGAGAAAGCAGCGGCGGGTGCCCACGGCGGTTAACATGCGGGCGATAAAATCGGTATTGTCACGGTTGTTGTAGTTGGCGTTGGTGAAGATGTAGATCAATACATCGGCGGCCCGCAGGGCCCCTTCGACCCGTTCCCGGTTCTGATAGCTGCCCTTTGCACCGGTATCGAAATCCGGCGTGTCCACCAGTACCACGGTCGCCGGCAGCCCTTTGGCGTAGTAAAATAACGGACCGCCCGGGGAGAGCAACTGTTCCTTATCGTCCAGCAACTGCGGAAGTTCGTCAAACGAATCGAAGAGGGCCTCGACAACTCCGCATCGATTCTCATGGGCAGCACTCAGGGCGACCAGCATGCGGCGATTGATGCCGGCCCGGCCGCCGGTGGGGGAGAGGGCGTCGCCGGCCAGGCTGTTGAAAAGCGTGCTTTTGCCCGCCGAGCCGCCCCCGCAGATGGCAGCCACCAGGGGAAAACCAGGCTGCAGCCGGGGCAGCAGACGCCCCTCCACCGCCGCCATCCATTGGTCCATGGCCGGCTGCGAATCCAGGCCAAGCAGTTCGGTCAGGGCCGCGGCATCATCTTTCAGCCGGGCCAGGGCATCGCTGGTCGCATCGTCATAAAGTGGGTCCACCCGCAAACCGTCTCCTTTTCCTGCAAGACCTTTAGCATACATTAAAGGCCGATGGAACGGTTGACAACCACCGGCCGGCTTCCCATGTTCGACACAGCGAATTTAATTCCTGATTGAATGGAAAGCGAGGACCATCATGGCCTGGACCACCCTTCCCGGCATCACCGGCAAAGTGTATGTGCCCGACGAAACCGGACCGACACCGAAAAAACATCCCTGCCGGACCTGTTTTTCGTGCCAGTGGTGCGATGAGACCCGCTGTCGGGTCTGTCGCAGCGGGTCGGAAACGGACTGCCCCGCCGCTCCGGACGATGCCCGATGCCGATGTGCGGAAGAGAAATCCTGAACGCCGCTTTGACGGACATGGCCTGCGTTTTCCCCAAACGGCACTGAACCTGTCTCAGCCCCTTGGCGTCTGATCGGCGTTCCGATACCCTACTCCCCTTTCAGCTTGTCCCAGAATGCACGACCGGCGTCGGCCTGTCGGTCTTTACCGGACATCGGCGGTGGTGGGGGGACGGCCGGTCCCATACCGGAACCACTCGGGGGCCGCACGCCGCGCAGCCGGCTGATGCGCTCGGCCATGGGCGGATGGGTGGAGAAAAGGCGCTGCAAGCTCTGTCCGGAGAGCGGGTTGACGATGAACATATGCGCCGTCGACGGATTGGCATCCATGGGAATCCGCCGCGCGTAACCGTCCAGCTTCTCCAGGGCGCGGGCCAGCCCTTCGGGACTGCCGGCAATGCGGGCGCCGGTGGCGTCGGCCAGGTACTCCCGGGAACGCGAAACCGCCATCTGGACAATCATGGCGGCCATGGGCGCGATGATGGACATGGCGATCATGCCGATGGCACCCATGCCGCCGCCATTGTCGTCATCCCGATGCATGCCGCCGAAAATGGCCGACCAGCGCGCCATGGAAGCCAGCATCATGATCGCGCCGGCCATGGTGGCGGCAATGGTGCCGATGAGAATATCGCGGTTTTTCACGTGGGCCATCTCGTGGGCCAGCACCCCCATCACCTCCTGACGGTCCATCAGGGAGAGCAACCCTTGCGTAACGGCCACCACGGCGTGATCGGGGTTCCTGCCGGTGGCAAAGGCGTTGGGCGCCTCCTTGGGGATGATATAGACCTTGGGCATGGGCAGCCCGGCCTGGCGGGCGAGGGTCTCGACCATGCCGTACAACTCAGGGGCCTGCTGCGGGGTCGCCTCGCGGGCCTGGTACATTTTCAGCACGATCTTGTCCGAATACCAGTAGCTGAAAAAATTCATCCCGGCGGCCAGTACCAGGGCGATCATCATCCCCTGGCGGCCGCCCAGGAGGTTGCCCACAACCATGATCAATACCGTCATCACGGCCAGCAAGAGCGTGGTTTTGAGCTGGTTACCCATGTCAAATTCTCCTTGTTTACCGGTTATACCCTGTTTGACGCACGAAAAGTGCTTCCGATGGAGTGCTCAAAGATAACACCGATTCATGCAAAGGCAACCGGATCAAAGGGTTTGGCCTTCACGGCTTTACAACCCCCCGATTCGGTGTTAGTTTTACCGAGTCGCCAAACTTAAGGAAGCAATTGCGCCTATTCTATAACTGAAGATTGTTTCGGGGAAAAATGCCATGGACTATATCAAAATTAAATTCGGCAGCAATTTTGATCCAACCGGCCAGAATCTGGGAAAAACCATCCAAGAGATATTCCGGCCGCGTCCCATCAACCCCATGTTTTCGTCCCGTGAGCACATGTGGACACCGCAGATGGATATTTTCGAGACGCCGGAAGAGATCATGATCTGGGCGGAGATCTCCGGCGTGGAGAAGGACGATCTGGACCTGGAGATCAATTCCCGGGCGGTGAAGATCTCCGGCATCCGACGGGAGATGTCCCGGGTGTCCAACGGCACTTACCGGCTGGCTGAAATCCAGTACGGCCGGTTCGAACGAATTCTCTACCTACCGTCACCGGTGGACACCGAGGTGGTCTCTTCCAGCTATGTCAATGGGCTGCTCAAGATCCGCATCGCCAAACTCAAGTTGGACAAGGTGCACAAGGTTCCCATCAGTGAGGAATAAGCCTTTCCATCCACCGCTTATGGCATGCCCGTGCGCATTGTCCGCTTTGGTGGGCAACCCGGCGCATCACCCACTTCCGACCCTTTCTTAAAGGAGGGCACCATGCAAGACAAGCAACCATCATTGGACTATAATACCGAGAATTTGCCGACCGAGCTCCCGATCCTGCCCCTTTTCGACGCGACCCTGTTTCCCAAAATGGTGTTGCCCCTGGTGGTCATGAAAGGGGAATCCGTTCATCTCATCGACGAAGCCATGGCCAAGGACCGCATGATCGGCCTCCTGGTGGCCAAGAAGAAAGAGAATGTCAAGCCGGATCCCGAAAGCGGCGACCTGGCCACCGTGGGCACCGCGGCCCTGATTCTGAAAATGGCCAAAACCGAGGACGACCGCGCTCAGCTTCTGGTCCAGGGGCTCAGCCGCTTCCGCGTCAAGTCGTTCCACAAGGACAAGCCCTACCTGGTGGCCGATATAGAACATTTCGACGACATCGACCACATGGATAATGAAACCGAGGCATTGATGGCCAACGTGATCAAACAGTTCGGCCGCATCGTGCAGTTGTCCCCGGGCCTGCCCCAGGAGATGGCGTCCATGGCCACCTCCATTAAGGAACCCGGCACCCTGGCGGACATGGTGGCCTCCACGATCAACTCCTCGGCCGAAGAGAAGCAGCAGATCCTGGAGACCAAGGATTCCACCAAACGTCTCAAGGCGGTCACCAAGCTGGTTCACCATCAATTGGAAATTCTCGAGTTGGGCAACAAAATCCAGTCCCAGGTCAAAGGGGACATGGACAAACGCCAGCGCGAGTACTACCTGCGGCAGCAGCTCAAGGCCATCAAGGAGGAACTGGGCGAAACCGACGAGGCCGGCGTGGAACTGGAAGAATACCGGACCAAGATCAAGGAGCGCAACCTGCCCGAGGTGGCGGTCAAGGAGGCCGAACGCGAACTGGATCGGCTGGGCCGCATGCATCCCTCGTCGGCCGAGTACACCGTTGCCATGACCTACCTGGACTGGCTCACCGAACTGCCCTGGAACGAAAGCACCGAGGACAACCTGGATATCGCCAAGGCGCGCAAGGTTCTTGACGAAGACCATTTCGGCCTCGAAAAAGCCAAGAAACGAATCATCGAATACCTGGCGGTGAGAAAACTCAAGCCCGACTCCAAGGGGCCGATTCTCTGTTTCGCCGGCCCTCCGGGAACCGGCAAAACCTCCCTGGGCAACTCCATCGCCAAGGCCCTGGGTCGCAATTTTCACCGCATTTCCCTGGGCGGCGTGCGGGACGAGGCCGAAATTCGCGGCCATCGCCGCACCTACGTCGGCGCCCTGCCCGGCCGTGTCATTCAGGGGCTCAGGCGAGCCGGATCCAACAACCCCGTCTTCATGCTCGACGAGATTGACAAGGTGGGCTCCGATTTTCGCGGCGATCCCTCCTCGGCGCTTCTCGAGGTACTGGATCCGGAGCAGAATTTCTCTTTTTCGGACCACTACCTGGACGTACCCTTTGACCTGTCCAAAGTGATGTTCATCACCACGGCCAACGTGCTGGAGACGATTCCCTCGGCCCTGCTCGACCGCATGGAGGTCCTCCAACTGCTCGGATACACGGAAGACGAAAAGGTCAAGATCGCTTCCCGTTACCTGATCCCGCGGCAGCGGGAGGCCCATGGCCTCAAGTCCAGCCAGATCGGTTTTAATGTGGGCGCGATCCGGCGGATCATCTCGGGTTATACCCGTGAGGCCGGCCTGCGCAACCTGGAACGGGAGATTGCCACTATCTGCCGGGGGGTGGCCGCGGGCATCGCCGAAGGCAAAATCAAAAAAGCCACCATCAAGGTGGGAGACGTGGCCGAATATCTCGGGCCGGTCAAGCTTCAGCCCGAGGCCAAGGCCCGCATGACCACTCCCGGCGTGGCCATGGGCCTGGCCTGGACACCCACCGGCGGCGATCTGCTCTTTATCGAAGCCACGGCCATGAAGGGCAAGAAGGGCCTGACCCTGACCGGCCAGTTGGGAGATGTAATGAAGGAGTCGGCCACGGCGGCGCTGAGCTTCATCCGTTCCAATGCCAAACGGCTGGGCGTGGACGAGGATTTCTTCGACTCGCACGATATCCACATCCATGTGCCCGCCGGCGCCATTCCCAAGGATGGCCCCTCGGCCGGCGTCACCATGCTGACCGCCCTGGTCTCTCTTTTGAAAGGGAAAACCATCCGCAAAGACCTGGCCATGACCGGCGAAATCACCCTGCGGGGACAGGTGCTGCCCGTGGGCGGCGTCAAGGAGAAGGTGCTGGCGGCGCATCGGGCCGGCATCAAGACCATCCTGCTGCCCAAATGGAATGAAAAGGACCTGATCGACATTCCCCAAAAAGTTCGTGACGACATCGAGTTCCACTTCATGGAGAAGATGATCGATGTGGTCAAAATCGCCATCGACGGATAGGGCCTTGCATAGGGAGAAAAAACCAGTGACGATCCCATCGGTATCGACCCGGCGGGGCGCAAGGGGCTTGATGCGGATGCTTTGCGCCATCGTCTTGTTGCTCGTTTCGGCATGCACCTCGTCTCCGCCCACCGTGTCGACGCCCCCGCCGGCAACCGCACCGGGCCAGCCCAAACCCTACCGGGTATACGGCACCTGGTACAAACCGCTGAGCGATGCCCAGGGATTCTCCCAGCAGGGGGTCGCCTCCTGGTATGGCCGCAAATTTCACGGCCGCAAGACCTCCAGCGGTGAGGTCTACGACATGTATGCCATGACCGCCGCCCACAAGACCCTGCCGCTGGGCACCTGGGTCCGGGTACGGCGGCTGGACACGAATCGCGATGTGGTCGTCCGGGTCAACGACCGGGGTCCCTTTGTCCATGGCCGGATCATCGATCTCTCTTACTCCGCCGCCAAGGAACTGGCCATCGTCGGCCCGGGAACCGCCCGGGTGGAGATCGTCGCCCTGGGGAAGCGGCGGGAAACCGCCAGCGGTGACGCCTACGTCCCCATGGACTACTACAGCGGGGCGTTCACCTTCCAGGTGGGCGCCTTTGCCAACCGGGACAATGCCGAACGGCTGCGCACCCGGCTGCAGCAGCGGTTCACCAATGCCCACGTCACCCCTTACGATCGCGGCGATGCCGTCTTCTACCGGGTGCGCGTGGGACGTTGCGACGATCTGGCGTCCGCCGAAGAGTATGAGCGCAGCCTGGCGAACAGCGGTTATCCGGACGCATTCATCGTGGCGGAATAGGATACCGACGGCCCGTGCCCATCCAAACCGTATTTCTCGACCGCGACGGTGTAATTAACGTCGATTCCCCCGACTACATCAAGTGCCGCGACGAATTCCACCCGATCCCGGGCAGCCTGGCCGCCATTGGCCGCCTGACCCGCGGCGGCCTTAATATCATCGTCATCACCAACCAGTCGGTGATCAACCGCGGTATGGTGCCGCTTCGCGAACTGCAGGCGATCCATGATAAACTGCACCGACTGGTCGCCGAGCACGGCGGCCGGATCACGGATATCTTCTTCTGCCCCCATCGTCCCGACGAGAATTGCGACTGCCGCAAACCCAAACCGGGCCTGATCGAACGCGCCCGTGAGCGCTACGCCATCGACCTCTCCCGGGCCGTCATGGTGGGGGACAGCGCCAAGGACATCCTGGCGGGCAAGGCAGCCGGTTGCGGCCGCACGGTGCTGGTACAAACCGGCAACGGCCCCACCGCCATGCGCACACTTGAGGAAGCGGGGCAGCGGCCGGACCACATTGCCGCCGACCTTGCGGCGGCCGCCGACTGGATTCTTGCCCACGGGGATGCATAATTCCCCATGACCGCTGCCCAAACCATCGCCCTGTCCGGCCGCATCGAGCGAATCACCTACCACAACCGTGACAACCACTTCACCATCGCCCGGCTGCGTACCGATGAGAACCACCATCTGATCACCATCAAAGGGACCATGCCGGAACCCAAGGTGGGCGAATCGATCGAGGTGCGCGGTCGCTGGGAGGCCCACGCCCGCTATGGCCAACAGCTCTGTTTCTCCACGTTCAAGCCGATCCTGCCGGCAACGGTGGACGGCATCCGCAACTACCTGGCATCGGGATTGATCAAGGGCGTGGGCCCCAAGCTGGTGGAACGGATCATCGGTCACTTCAAGGCCGATACCCTGACAGTCATCGAATCCGCCCCCGAGCGGCTCTGCGAGGTGGCCGGCATCGGTAAAAAAACCGCCGCCCGCATTGCCGATGCCTGGCAAGCCCACCACGCCGCCCGCCAGCTGATGCGCTTTTTGGAGGAAAATGGCGTAGACGTCGCCCACACCGCGCGGCTGCTGCGGGAGTATGGCAACGACGCCGTCGACATCCTGTGCAACGACCCGTACCGCGTGGCCGAGGATATTCCACGCATCGGTTTCATGATTGCCGACGCCATCGTGCGCAACGCCGACACCCCGGTGGACGAAGCCGACCGGGCCAAGGCGTGCATGCTGCACCTGTTCGACCGGGCCGTGGACCAGGGGCATGCCTACATCGACCGGGAGATGCTGTTCGATACCTGCCTGAAAACCTTTGATGTGGCTCCGGAGACCGCTGCCGCGGCCCTTTCCGATCTGGTGGCCGGGGACGATCTGGTCGTGGCCACGGAGATGGCCCACGGTGGCCCGCCGCCGGTCTTTTTGCGGCTGCTCGACCAGGCCGAAGCGATGATTGCCCGGCGCATCACGGCCATGCAGAGCATCCCCCGGACAGAGGCACCGCCGGACAGCCGTTTGATTACCGACGAAGTGCTCAAAACCCTGGCGATCACCCTGTCCGACCGCCAGGAGGAGATCCTGACCCGCATCCTGGCCCACCGGGTATCGGTGATCACCGGCGGTCCGGGTACCGGGAAAACCACACTGATCCGCTCGATCACGGCGGTCATGGAACGGCTGGGACACCGGGTGATGCTGGCGGCCCCCACGGGCCGGGCCGCCCGCCGCCTGTCCGAGGTCACCGGCCGGCCGGCGGCGACCCTGCACAAAACACTGGGCTACAATCTGGCGGACGGTTGTTTCGAACGTACCGAAGACGATCCCTTGACCGCCGATGTGGTCATCGTCGATGAAGCCTCCATGATCGACACCCTGCTCATGGCCCACCTGATCCGGGCCGTACCCATGACCGCATCCCTCATCCTGGTGGGCGATGTGTTCCAACTGCCGTCCGTGGGGCCGGGAACCGTGCTGGCGGACCTGATTCGCTCGGAACAGATCGTCACCTTCGAGCTGACCGACATCTTTCGCCAGGCCGAACAGAGCCCCATCGTGGTCAACGCCCACCGGATCCGGCGGGGAAAGCCGCCTGTGGTGGCGCCCCCCGATGATGCGGAGCACCTTTCGGATTTTTACTTCATCGAGCAGGCCGCCCCGGAAAAAGCGGTGCAGACGGTCGTGGATCTTTGCCGCCAGGAGATCCCCGAGCACTTCCGGATGGACCCCATCCGCGACATCCAGATCCTCACCCCCATGCACCGCGGCCTGGTGGGCACCCTCAATCTTAACCGGGTTCTGCAGTTGGCCTTGAACCCCGACAGTGACCAGGTAGCGGTCATGGGCAATCGCTTTCACGTGGGCGACAAGGTGATGCACCTGCGCAACAACTACCGCAAGGAGGTGTTCAACGGCGACATCGGCATCCTGCGAAGCATCGATCCGGAGAAAACACGCGTCGAGGTGGACTATGACGGACGCATCGTCCCCTACGATTTTGTCGAGATGGACGAGTTGACCCTGGCCTATGCCATCAGCGTGCACAAATCCCAGGGGTCGGAATATCCGGCGGTGGTCATCCCGCTGCTCACCCAGCACTATATCATGCTGCAGCGCAATCTGCTTTATACCGCCCTGACCCGCGGCAAACAGCTGGTGGTCATCGTCGGCACGACCAAAGCACTGAGGGTGGCCCTGGGCAACGACCGGCCCCGCCAGCGACGCTCCATGCTGGCCCGGCGCCTGAATCCGCAGTTGTAAGTGAATGGACTGAAACCGAAGAGAAAAAAGGGGGACGGTCAGGCGGGCTCCGGATCATCATCCGACTTTTTTTCGGGAAACGGAACTTTCACGAAATTGATCCCTTCCGCCTTCAGGGTTTCCTCTTCCTGCGGGGTACTGACCCCACGGATGTTGCGCGGCTCACTGGCCCCGTAATGCATCTTGAGGGCCTCCCGGGCAAAATCGGCGCCGACGTTGTCGAAGTTCTTTTCCACGAAATCGACAATCTGCCGGCCCAGGGCGGCAAGCGCAATTTTCTCGCGCATGTCGGAGGGTAAATTCCCGGAGGCGCCCTTAATGGCGAAGGTCGAGGGGACTTTGGCCACCGCGGTATCTTCGCAGACCGGACAGGAAACCAGCCCCTCACGCTTTTGCCGCTCAAAAGCCTCGCTGTCTTCAAACCACCCTTCAAATCGGTGGCCATTGCTGCATTGCAGGTCGTATGCGATCATAATAACTTCAGTTGCCTGTTTCTGTTGGACTTTTTTGGTTATCACAGGGTCTGTTTTTTGAAAAGAAATTATTGACAGATGCTTTTTTTTCAACTCAAAATGGGTGCATTTTTTTCCGGCGGCGGAAGCAACCCCTATCAAATGGAGTGTACTGTTGTGATAAAAAAAAACAAAGCACGATTTTGGCTGGTTCTGATGAGCCTTTTGATCCTGCCGGCCGTATGCCTCGCGCAAACCGTCTATGTCACCGAAGAGTTTGAAATCACCATGCGGACCGGTCCCGCGACGGACCGTAAAATCATTTCGCTGATTCAAAGCGGCAAGGCCCTGCAGATGGTCGAAAAGGGCGATGAATGGTCCATGGTGAGGGAACCGGGCGGCAAGGAAGGCTGGGTGCTCAACCGCTACCTGACTGCCAGCCAACCGTGCGCCATGGTGCTGGAGCGGGTCCGCCAGGATTATGACGTTCTGGTGGCCATGCACGACGACCTCAAACAAAAATACAACACCCTTGCCTCCGAAAAAAAAGTCCTTGATGCCGATCTTTCCCAGAATCGCCAGGAGCGCGACGAATTGAGCCAGTCCTACGCGACCCTGAAAAAGGAATCGTCTGAATTTCTCAAGCTGAAAAAACGGCATCAGGAGGTGACCCAGGAACTGGAGGCGGAGAAAACCCGCAGCGCCAAGCTCGATGAAGAAAACATGCAGATGAAACGCAACCGAATCATTCAATGGGTCCTGACCGGCGGGGGAATCATGCTGGTGGGCTTTTTTATCGGGCTGTTCAGCTCCAGCCGGCGCAAACAGCGCTCATCGCTCTACTGAAGCCGTCCCGGCGAGATTACTTCCCGGGAACGCGTCGAAGACCGTCCACGGCCGTTAGCCGCCAAGCGAACCAGTGGCATTGAAAAATCATCTGTGGCATGGAAAGAGCATCTATGGATACACAAACGGATTTTCTGATAATCGGCAGCGGCGTTGCCGGGTTAATGTACGCCCTCAAAGTGGCCGACAAGGGCACGGTGGCCATCGTCACCAAAAAGCAGGCCGTGGACAGCAACACCAACCTCGCCCAGGGCGGCATTGCCTCGGTTTTTGATCTTGAGGACTCCTTCGACCTGCACATCCAGGACACCCTCGATTCCGGCGACGGCCTGTGCAATCCGGATGTGGTCCACCAGGTGGTCACCGGCGGTCCCGAGCGGATCCGCGAATTGAAGGCCATCGGCGTCGGTTTCAACGTCGACGGGGATGCCCCGGAAAAAAATGGCGGCAAGCCATTTGACTTGGGACGCGAAGGCGGTCACTCGCGTAACCGCATCGTGCATGCCCAGGACATGACCGGCCGTGAAGTCGAACGGGTACTCCTCGAGCGGGCCCGGCAGAACAAGAACATCCGGTTTTATGAAAACCACATTGCCATCGACCTGATCACTTTCTCTACGCGCATCAAGCGCGGATTGGTCACCACCACCCACGATGATTACTGCTGTGGCGCCTATGTGCTCGATCGGGAAACCAGGCGGGTCAGGACGTTCGGCGCCGGCATCACCCTTCTGGCCACCGGCGGCACCGGCAAGGTGTACCTGTACACCAGCAATCCGGACATTGCCACCGGCGACGGCATCGCCATGGCCTATCGGGCCGGCGCCACCGTGGCCAACCTGGAATTCGTCCAGTTCCATCCCACTTGCCTCTATCATCCGGCGGCCAAAAATTTTCTCATCTCGGAAGCCGTGCGTGGCGAGGGGGGCCGCCTGATCGATGCGGACGGCAAGCCCTTCATGCAACGCTACGATCCCAAGCGGGATCTGGCCTGCCGGGACGTGGTGGCCCGGGCCATCGACACCGAACTCAAGCGCAGCGGGCAGGACAGCGTGTTCCTGGACATCTCCCACCAACCGGCGTCGTTTGTCACCGACCGCTTCCCCAACCTTTACGAGAAATGCCGCTCCTTCGGGATCGACATGACCCGTGAGCCGGTCCCCGTGGTGCCGGCCGCGCACTACATGTGCGGCGGCGTGGCTACGGACATGCTCGGGAGAACGGACATCAACCGCCTGTACGCCGTGGGGGAAACCGCTTGCACGGGCCTGCACGGTGCCAATCGACTGGCCAGCAACTCCCTTCTGGAGGCGCTGGTCTATTCCGAAGCCGCTGCCCGCCAGTCGATCCAGGACCTCGCCGAAGCAAAGAAAGCTGTCCGTCCGGAAGTTCCCGACTGGGACGATGTGGGCACCACCGACAGTGACGAGCAGATCATGGTCGCCCACAACTGGGATGAGATCCGGCGCCTGATGTGGAATTATGTGGGGATTGTGCGCTCGGACAAACGCCTGGCCCGCGCCCAGCGGCGCATTGACAACATCCAGAAAGAGATCCGCGAGTACTACTGGAATTTCAAGGTCTCACCGGATCTGATCGAGCTGCGCAACATCGCCACCGTTGCCGAACTGATCATCAAGTGCGCCGATCATCGCAAGGAGAGCCGCGGCCTGCACTACAATATCGGCTATCCCCAAAAGGACCAGCGCTGGAAGAAAGACACGGTGATCCGCCGACAAATCGTGGGCTGATTGCGCGTTGATCCTTCGGTGTGACGAAAAGGTGCAGGGAATCCGGCCTGCCAATCAAAATCCAATCCGAGCAATAAAAAAGCCTGGCTGACGGTAACCCTCCGCCAGGCTTTTCCGTTCGCTACCGAACGATTTCCTTGACCGCCGCAATCAGGTCGTCCTCACTGGGGATGTAAAAGCGCTCCAGTGGCGGACTGGCCGGAACAGGGATGTCCGGCCCGGTCACCCGCCGGAGCGGCGCTTTTAAATGATCAAATGCCGCTTCCATCACCACAGCGGCCACCTCCCCGGCAAATCCGCCGGTTCGCGTGGCCTCATGCAGCACGACCAGGCGGCCGGTCTTGCGAACAGACTCAATGAGCGTCTTTTTATCCATCGGAACAAGGGTGCGCAGATCCACGACTTCCAGGTCAATGCCCTCGCGTGCGATCTGATCAGCCGCCTTCAGGGCCACCCCCACCATTTTGGACCACGTCACCACGGTCACATCGTTTCCCTGGCGCTTGACATCGGCCTGTCCGATGGGGATGAGATAGTCCGTTTCCGGAACCGGACCGGGCACAAAATAAAGCATCATGTCCTCGATAAAAACAACGGGGTCGGGATCCCGGATAGCGGACTTGAGAAGTCCCTTGGCATCGGCCGGCGTTGAGGGCATGACGACTTTCAGCCCCGGGCAGTGCGCCGCCCACGCTTCCAGGTTATGTGAATGCTGACAGCCGGCACCGAATCCGGCACCGCTTTTGATGCGTACGACGAGTGGAAAAGCGGATTTGCCTCCGGATAGGTAGCGCAGCTTGGCTGCATGATTGACGATCATGTCCGAAGCCAAGGTAAAAAAGGGATTGAACATAATTTCCACCACCGGTCGCAGCCCGGCCACGGATGCCCCGACGGCCAGTCCTGCGATGGCCGCCTCCGAAACGGGAGTGTCCTTCACCCGTCCGGCGCCAAACGCGTCCAACAAGCCGGCGGTGGGAAGCATCGGGCTGCTGTGGATGCCCACCCCGACGCCCTCTCCGGCCAGGAACACACCGGCGTCCCGCAGCATTTCTTCTCTGAGTGCCTGATTGATGGCCTGTCCCATTCCAAATGACTGCATGCGTTTGTTCCTTTCATTGGGAACGTTCACGATCCCGCGAATACATCCTCCAGGGCCTCGTTCGGCTCGGGATAAGGGCTCTTTTCTGCAAAGCGCACGGCATCTTTAACAACGGCATCGATGCGGGTTTCCATCTCCCGCAATTCGTCTTCACTGATCACCCCCTGGGCCAGCATATCGCCGCGCAGTTTAGGAATGGGGCACATGGCCTGCCATGCCGCGATCTCATCCTTGGGCTGATAGAGTTGGCAATCCGCTTCGCCATGGCCCCGCCAGCGGTAGGTCTTGTATTCAATCAGCGTGGGTCCGTCGCCGTTCACGGCACGCGCCCGTGCGTCCAGGGCCGATCGGTATACCGCCAGCGCGTCATTGCCATCGACCACAACACCGGGGATGGCGTAACCGGCTGCCCGGTCGGCGATGTTCGGGGCCTTGGTGTGTTCTTCATATCGCTGGGCACCGGCGTAACGATTGTTCTCGCACACGAAGATCACCGGAAGGGCCCAGACACTCGCAAGATTCAGCGCTTCGTGAACGGACCCCTCGTTGGCTGCGCCATCACCGATAAAACAGACGGTTACCCGCTCTTCCTGCCGGTACTGCTGGGCAAAGCCAATGCCGACGGCGATGGGCGGTCCGCCGCCGACCACGGTGGTGGTACACAGGGCATTGACCTCGGGAACCGCCATGTGCAGCGTTCCGCTTTTTCCCTTGTTGCAACCGGTCCGCTTACCGAGGATTTCGGCCATCAACGCGTTCGGGTCAGCCCCTTTGGCCAGCAGGTGACTGTGACTGCGGTGGTTGGTAACGATCACATCCTCCGGTTGAAGTGCCGCACAAACGCCCGCACCGACGGCCTCCTGACCGGTACACAGAATCATCATGCCTGGAATTTTATGCTCGATTTTACACAGTTCCGTCAGCTCCTCCTCGAACCGTCGAGAAAGCAGCAACGACCGGAGCATTTCCATTTTCTTCTGCCGGGATATCTGCATAGGCCTCCCTGAAGTGGTATATCTGGATGAATTAATGGGGCAGACACAGTCCTTATGCATCAAGAAACAGTGTATCGGAAATGGGTCTACAACTCAAGGCAAGCCATAAAGTCTGCCAGGGCGCCCTGACAATTGTCCTTTAATCGGTTGACAACCGGCGGGAAACCATCCATTAACGACGGAACCGATATGGAACATTCCAATCTTACCGATTCTTATGTGCTTTTCTTGGGTAACCCAACCGCAAACGGAATATTCAAACGACGGCAAACCGACACGACAGCAAACTCGAAACCGTTAGGGAGCAGGCATTCAAAATGATCATCTCGCAAGCCGAACTTTTTCAGAAAATAAACGCCACCCTGATCCACCTGAGAAGGAAAAACCCCATTGACATTGAAACCGGCGGCACCATCACAACACTTGAAGATACGCTGAACCTGCTGACCATTACGGCTTTTCAATTGAATTTGGATGAATTTCCCAGTTCTGAAAAAAGCTGTCTAGATCTGATTGACAAAGAAGAAAACGATCTGACCGAAGTCGATCTCGAAGAGCTGAAATATCTGGCTGACAGTGTACGGTGGGCGCTGGATGTGATCGGATAGTCATTTGTTACGAACCATGCCGCAAGGCGATCTTCTTAAACATCAAGACCAGACCTTCGTTAAGTGTATAGATGGATTCAATGTCAAGATGATCGTCGGATGTAGAATCAAAATAGATGTGAAGATCGGACTCAAGGTCATCTTCCGGTTTCCAGTAGCAAACCATTATGGGGAAAAGCGGCAAGGGATGCAAAACAATTGAAACATCTGAATCGATATGACTGACAATTTGTTTTCCATCGAAAATTTCCAGCATATCTTTAAAAAGATCCGGATAGGTATCAGCAACCTGTTTTAGTGGTTTTTCACAACATTGTTGAAAATGAGCATATCGGGAAGGCCCGCCATTCAACTCCCGGAATGTGATCCAATTCCCGTCCGGAGATTTTCCCGATCCGTTCAAAAGATGGTTCAATACCGGCACGACCATATACGCGTTGATATGAATTTCAGAGGATATGTTGCCCTTGGGATCAACACTGAAATCCTTACCCAAAATTTTTATGGTCAGTTTGTTGTTGGAAAACCGGGTTCCCAGGCGTTTCGCCGCTTCGGAAAGATCAATTGAAGATATCTTTTGTTTTAGTTGTTCAATGGCTTCGGCTTTATATTCATCAATGGTGTTGGGTTTCTCAACTGCCCCCCCATACCGGTCAATCACCTCTTTATCCAAATACGGACACGCATCTATCGATTTTTTTTCCTTAAACACGGCCACTGCAAATGCCAGGCAGGTTTTTTCATTACATTCTCTACAGTTGGAACCATTCAACAATTTGTAGATTTCCATAGGGTTATTGATATGTGGCATTCAAAAAAAGTCCTTTTTTTAGATCTGATCGAATTGAATCAATTAAGGTTCAGTAACAATTCTCAAGTACCATTTCAACAGGTATATTTTCGTGTCCGGGGAAACGTAGCCTAAAAAATGGGAATCCCTATACTCTCTGATTCCTTATGCATGTGGTGGCAAGCGCGACACTGAAATTGCCTAACGTGCGATTCGTGGGGGTTTAGATGTGGATTGGTCTCAGGAGAAGGCGTCAACCTGGCCATCTCTTCGTAAAAATAAGGCGATTGGCGGAAAAGAATATACCAGAATGCGCCGGATTTTCATTCGTATTCAAGGCGGGCTTTTTTACGCATAGTGGGGCTATGTGTGGAAACGCCCAACGCAGAAGACGGATGAAAAGACAAGCAGGCGGGTATATTCTTTTACAGAAATCGCCTAAATTGTTGCATCTCCCCAGCCGTACAAAATCTGTTTTTTCTGGGGAGGGGAGTGAATCGTTACTATGTAATGGCCCAACCGCCGTCCACGCTCAAACAGGCACCGGTTACAAACGATGCTGCGTCTGAGCACAGCCATACTGCCGTTTCAGCTACTTCTTCCGGATTTCCCACGCGGCCTATTGGGTGCAGCGAGGTAACCATTTTCAGAGCATCCGGGTTGGGCATCTGGCGTTCTAATATCGGCGTACGGATAGCGCCTGGACATATGGCATTAACCCGTATGCCTTTGGCGGCATAATCCAATGCTGCTCCCTTCGTCAGCCCCAGGATGCCATGTTTGCTGGCGACATACTCCGCATTATTGGGAAAGCCTCCGATTAACCCGAATATGGATGATGTATTTACGATGGCGCCTTTACCTAGCTTGAGCATCTGGGGAGCCTCGTACTTTATACACAGCCAGGTTCCTTTGAGATTAATGGAAACGACGCGGTCCCAATCCGCCTCGGACAGTTCATCTGCCGGAAGGCCGGTTCCATCGATCCCGGCATTATTGTGGGCACAATCCAGTCGACCGTAAACTTCAATAGTTTTGTTGACCATCGCCTCTACCTCGACTGCCTTTGTTACATCAGTTCTGACAAAGATAGCCTCGCCTCCGGCATTTTTGATCATCTGGACGGTCTCCTCGCCACCTTCCACATCTATATCGGCAGCGACAACGTTCGCCCCCTCCATAGCAAACGCTAGCGCAGAAGCCCTGCCAATCCCTGAACCGCCACCAGTCACCACAGCAACTCTGTTCTCAAAACTTTTTGCCATTGCACCCTCCTTAATTATTTGTGGTCGGTTTAAATAGATAGTTTACCAGGCAGCCCAGCCGCCATCCACGCTCAAATGGGTTCCGGTTACAAACGATGCTGCGTCTGAGCACAGCCATACTGCGGCTTGAGCTACTTCTTCCGGAGTTCCCAGTCTTCCCATGGGCATCTTCGCTGCTTCAACCTGCGGGTCAGGAATCAGACGCATGATCAGCGGCGTTTGGATAGTACCTGGACATATAGCATTAACCCGTATACCCTGGGCGGCATAATCCAATGCTGCTGCCTTCGTCAGCCCCAGGATGCCATGTTTGCTGGAAGTGTAATCCGAAGTACAGGGCATGGCGATTAACCCGTCTATGGATGATGTATTTACGATGGCACCTTTACCTTGTTTAAGCATCTGTGCCACCTCGTACTTTATACACAGGAACATGCCTTTGAGATTGATAGAAATGACACGGTCCCACATTTCTTCGGGCATGTCAGCTATCAAATGACCGGAGGGCTCGACCCCGGCATTATTGTGGGCGTAATCCAGTCGCCCATAAACCTCAATCGCCTTATTGACCATTGCCTCTACATCTTGTGCCTTCGACACATCAGTTTTGACAAAGATAGCCTCGCCGCCGGCATTCTTGATCATCCGGACTGTCTCCTCGCCACCTTTCACATCTATATCGGCAACGACAACCTTCGCCCCCTCCATAGCAAACGCTAGCGCAGAAGCCCTGCCAATCCCTGAACCGCCACCCGTCACCACAGCAACTCTGTTCTCAAAGCTTTTTGCCATTGCACCCTCCCATGGAATTGCGTAAGTCAACAGTTAAGATTCTTTATTGAAGTACTTCTGAAGCTGCTTTCAGATTTGCGCTACTCGTCCTTGAGCTCATGGCTGATTGGCCGTTCAACCTTTTTATAGCATTCAAGATAATGTGACCATCATGGGATTGAAGCTAAGGCTGCCGGAATAGATATGTTTAACAAAAAGCAGGCTTTCCTCCTTGGATAAGCCTGCTTAACGTTTTTTACAGTGAATCGCGTCAAAGACTTCCAATCACGGTCTTGCTCTCGGCTAACGTCTTAACAGCGGCGTCAAGGTCAACTTTTTCTACGAATGGAGGCAACTTCCCCTCAACCGGCAGCAATGATGTCCAGAGTGAACAAGCGATCAGACGAACCCCACTTTCACTGGCTGATTCCAATAATACCTTGGTATCTATTTGACGGGCGTCTTTGGCGCTCACCATCGGAATATCCATCTTTTTGGCACTCTTAGCAATTGCCATCCGAGTGTCCCGATCGCCCATTAACGGGGACCATGCCCAAGTCTGCCCACTCAGCGCCAACAGCGCTTCCTCAGTGAATATGACTCCCACCTCCGCTCCAGCTTTCTTTGCCTCCATCGCTAGTACCAAATTACTAATCAGAGAATTTGCCAAGGCATCTCTGCAAATGAAAATTGTATCCATTTCTTACCTCCCTATAACAAGCAACACCGTTAAAATTTTCTATTGAATGTCCTCAACCCGGGGAGTCCGGTCTATCTATTAACGGGTCCTCCCCTTGCAATATTCAGATTTCTACCGTCACTTATCAAGGAAGGCATTTCTTTCTTCCCCGTAGTCTTTGGTGGTCGTCAGGTACCTGAAACATTGCTGCTCAAGTTCGAGGGCCGAGCCGATATCCATATTCATTCCGGTTCTAACAGCCGTTTTAGCCATCCCTATACCAAGGGGGGGTACCGCTGCCAACTTGCCGGCTAAATTTCTCGCCTCCTCCAACAGATTGTCGGCGGGGACGACCCGGTTAACCAGACCAAAGCGGTAAGCTTCTTCAGCATTAATCCGCTTGCCGGTTAAAAGCATTTCCAGTGCGTTACTCATCCCGATGATGCGCGGAAGTCTTTGGGTCCCACCCGCTCCGGGGATGAGCCCCAGCTTTACCTCAGGAAAAGCGAAAGAAGCCTTATCGGAAGCAATCCTGAGGTCGCAGGCCAAGGCCAATTCACAGCCACCACCCAGAGCGAACCCATTCACTGCTGCAATCACCGGCTTGGGAAGAGCCTCGATACTATTAAATACAGTACGAAATACTTTAGTCGTCTTTAAGGCAGCGTTGGGTGCTGAAAGGTCTGTCTCTGCAATATCAGCTCCAGCGCAGAATGCCTTCCCTTGAGATGTAATGATCACCACATTTGCTTCTTCGTCCTCGGCGATCTCTTCCATGGCAGCCCCCAGTTCTTGCAGGAGCTGTTTGCTAAGCGCGTTCATACGATCTGGTCTATTCAAGCTTATGGTAACAATGCCGTTATCTTTTTCGCAAAGTAAAGTCTGGAAGTTCATTCCTTTTTTACACTCCCCTAATCTTGAATGCTATTAAATCATTGACCAGCCGCCATTGACGCTCAGCGTCTGCCCGGTAATCCAATCGGCAGCATCCGAAGCCAGGAATAGCACGGCGTTGGCGGTATCCTCGGCTCTACCGATCCGACCCAACGGATAGGCTTTGGCGATCTTCTTGATAACCTCTTCCGGGGGGAGTTCGACCTGCCACAGGCTATTATCACCGATATCTTCACTCCTCGCCGGAAAAGTGGCTCCCGGACTGACCACATTGATCCTTATTCCCAAACGGCCGACTTCCTGAGCAATGGACTTGGACATCGCAATAACAGCGCCTTTACACCCGGAATAAAAAACCTGCTTAAATTGACCGACCCGTCCCGCATCAGACCCGATACTCACAATCGCACCGCGTTTTCGCTCCATCATCAAAGGAAGAACCGCTTTGGTGCAGTTTACCATGCTCCATAAGGTAAGGTCGGCCTCCTTTTGCAGTTCTGGCAGGGATTTCTCGGTGAACATCGCTGTATGCTCCCAACCGACGTTATTCACCAGAACATCTATTCCACCAAACTCCTCCGCCGCTTTTTTGACCGTTGCCGTGATCATGTCAACATTGGTCAGGTCTGTTTTATAAAACACGGCCCGACCCGCAGAGCTGTTTGCCTCCTCGACCGTTTTATTCGCCTGATTCTCATCTATATCTGCGATGATAACGTTCGCCCCTTCTCTGGCAAAGCCAAGGCTGATGGCACGACCGATGTTCGAAGCGCCCCCAGTAACAATTACCGTCTTCTGTGTTAGACCGAGATCCATTTTCATAACCTCCTGTATTTTTTATGAATTATTTTTTTTGTTCTTCCTCGCTTCAGCCTTGGCCTCTCTAACCTTCCAGAAATTAGGCTGCCTTTTTTCCAGGAACGCCTGCTGCCCTTCCTGTATTTCCTCTCCATCAAACCAATCAGGCAGCATTAACCGTGATTGCAGCCCCAAACGTCCTGCCGGCAGGGTCTCGATCTCCGCATCGAAACTGGCCTTAACGACCTCTATGCAGTCCGGACTCAAGGACAGAATCTCATCGCACCACTGATCGACTTCTTCATCTAATTTATCCTCAGGCACCAGCTTGTTGACCAGACCCATTTCGTAAGCTTGCTGAGCCGAATAGCGCCTGCACAGCATCCACATCTCGCGGGCCTTCTTTTCGCCCATTACCCGGGAGGCGTAGGCAACGCAGTATGCATCCGCCGGGCTGCCCACCCTGGGGCCATTCTGTCCAAAGATTGCATTGTCAGCGGCCAGGGTGAGATCGCAAAAGTATGCCAGGTGATGACTGCCGGCAATGCAAAACCCCCTCACGACCGCAATTACCGGCTTTCTGGCGAGTTTTACATAGTGGTCCGGGTCCACCCCATAGTAAAAGCCTTTACGAAATGCCGACCCCGAGCTTTCCCAAACCACATCCCCGCCAGTGCCGAAATTGTCGCCGGCTCCGGTAAGCAGTATCACTCCAATCAGCGGGTCGTGATCGGCATCATCAATGGCCAAGCCTAATTCCTCAAGCGTATCCTGGGTAAACGCGTTCATTCTCTCGGGTCGGTTGATGGTTACCCTGGCCACACCGCCATGCGTATCACGGAATTTCTTCTCGTAAATCACTTCCTTAAGATCGAAGCCCTCTACCTTTTCCCATTCTGTCCACGCCATATCCCTTATCTCCTTTGTTATTCACTCTAAAGTGGGTTAATAATATTTGGTTTCTTGATCGTATTTTTTGAATTTTATTCAATAATCGCTGCTTTGATGCATAAAAGGATTAAATAATCCCTTTGGTTGCCAACCGGGATAAATCCGCTTCGCTTAGTTGCAACAATCCATTGTATATCTCTTGATTATGTTCCCCGACTTTGGGTGCCAAACGAACGATGTCTCCGGGGGTTGAGGAAAGTTTGGGCAATACTGCCGGCGCAGCAAAGGAACCGACCCCCGGATACTCAAGGTATTCGATCAGGTTCCTGTCCCGTACCTGAGGATTATTCACAAAATCTGCTATGGTATCCACCTTTTCGGCAGGCACCCGGACACTATCCAGCTTGTTAAGAACCTCGTCTACAGTAAGGGCCTTGCACCACGGAACCATGATCGCATCAATAATCTCGGAGTTTTTTTGCCGTTCGCCATCATTGACAAACCGGGGGTCGGTGATCATATCCTCACGTTCCAGAAGTCTGCAAAGTCGTCGCCAAATCCTGTTCCCATATGGCATGATGACGATATAGCCATCTTTTGCCTCGAGAATATTCATATAGGTTGCAAAGCCGTGATTGCCCAGCTGGTGACGGACTTCACCATGCACCGAGTATAAAGCGACCGCCCCGATGGCCTCGACAAATGAAGCGGCCGTGTCAAGGAGAGATGCATCGACCAATTGCCCCTTGCCTGTTTTCAGCCGGTGGTGAAGCGCCACCATGATACCGTAAGCAGCCAGGCAGCCGGTCCCCAGGTCAGCGTAAGGCACGGGTTCCTTGACCGGTCCGCCGCCGGGCATTGCGTTTAGCCACATGGCGCCGGTCATTGCCTTGGCGCTGAAATCAAAGGCACTTTTTGAGGCGTAAGGCCCGCCGCTGCCAAAGCCGGTTATATAAGCCATGATGAGCGCCGGGTTCTCCTTGCTGAGGGTCTCATAATTCAGCACCTTGGCTTCGGCACTTTCCAAAGTGAAATTATGCACGATGACATCTGTCTTCTTAAGGAGTTCGGACAGTAGCTGACGTCCTTCATCGCTCAAGATGTCAAGCGTGATGCCTTTCTTATTCCGAGCCGTTATCTTGATCGAAAAGGCCTCGCCATCCGGAGCCAGAAGACCGAATTCACGGTCGGCCCCTCCGCCCGGTTGTTCCACTCGAATAACCTGGGCGCCCATATCGGCCAGAAGCATGGTGCAATACGGGCCGGCGGCAAAACGGCTGAAATCAAGAATCGTTATATCTTCGAGTACTTTATTCGCAGAGTTTGTATCAGTCATTGGCTACATTCCTTTTCAGCTATCATACTTTTGATGGTTTCAATTATAATGTAGATAGCCACTAAATACTTCTTTCCTGCCCCTCCCAATAGGGCTTGCGCAAAATGCGTTTAAGCACTTTACCCGTGGCAGTACGGGGAAACTCATCCACGATCTCGACCGATCGGGGCCGTTTATACCCGGCCAGGTTGGCCGCACAATGCTCCAGAATTTCTTCGGGCGTGATGGAATCGCCGCTCTTCACGATGACCAGGGCCTTGACTTCCTCGCCGAAATCGGCGTGCGGGATACCGATGACGGCCACCTCGGACACCTGGGGAAGCTGGGTG
Source organism: Desulfosarcina ovata subsp. ovata (assembly GCF_009689005.1). Classification (NCBI taxonomy): domain Bacteria; kingdom Pseudomonadati; phylum Thermodesulfobacteriota; class Desulfobacteria; order Desulfobacterales; family Desulfosarcinaceae; genus Desulfosarcina; species Desulfosarcina ovata. The sequence continues at coordinate 2,726,237 of NZ_AP021879.1, forward strand.
ATCACCTCCTCGATCTCGGCCGGATAGACGTTCTCCCCACCGCTGATGATCATGTCGTGCTTGCGGTCAGCCAAATAGTAATAGCCTTCTTCGTCAAAATAGGCCACGTCCCCGGCGGTGGCCCATTCGCCGTCAATGGACTCGGCAGTTTTCTCGGGCGCATTGTAATATCCGATAAACGCCGAGCGGGCCTTGGCCCACAACACCCCCTGTTGGTTCGGTTCGGTGACGATATTGCCCGCGTCGTCGACAAGCTTGATCTCGATCCCCGGGTTGGCTTGACCGATACTGCGCACCTTACGCATTTGGTCCTTATGGCGCAATGTGGTCAGCGCACCGGTTTCCGTGGAGCCGTATCCTTCGCTGAAACGGACATTGTTGAAAAATCTCGAGCTGTGCGGACCATGCCCAGGATGGATATTGCACAAAGGGCTCACCAAAAATTAAGATATGAAAATAGGTTCGGAATTGACTGGACATCATTAAAGATAAATGCGATGTTTTGGTAGATCACTATCTCAAACCCCGAGACGGAGGCTACCAATGAGCAAATACAAAATCGAAGTCATGGTGAACCTGGTTGAATGTGATGAGGAAACGGACGATAAGCCCATTGAACTGGAAGATGGATGTTATCAATACACTGTAAACGCTGATGCCGGTGAAAATATAGACGACTGCGAAATAGCAATTTTAAATACGGCATACCCTGCAATAAGAGCCGCCATAGCACGACACATGGAAAAGGTGTCTAAAAAAAAGTCCTGACTTTCAGTGGGGCTAATCAAATTGGGGTAAATGAACGCCCATATCTGGTGGATGGCGCCGTGGGGCGTTTTGCGTTTGAAACCCACTTCGCATTTGATAAAAATGGCGTTCGGTTTGACAGTAGTCAGTCTATATTTGCCCCATTAGGACCGAATCAGTTTTATTTGACCACGGGCTTTAAGGAACGGGCCATGATAATGGGTAATACGGAAGGATCCTTTCGGAAAACATCAAAATGGCTCAACTTCATACGGCACCAAATAGAAGGCGGTACGCCACATCGCACGTTGCATGATCAGACCCAGAAAGAAGGTAGGGAATTGATCGACCATTTAAAGCAAAAGGCCGATGATTTGAATCATGGCAACTTCAGCGCTGACGGATGTTGTTTCAACCCAGATATTCCCAGGGGTGGAGAACCGATATCAATTCCCATGGCTGAAGTTCAAAAGGCCCTTTCTAAAGGATCTTTCGACTATAATCCGATTGAATTGTTGAATAATCCCGTCATTTACGAAGAACCCAGTCAAACGGTCAACATAAGCATAGACGACGTAACCCCCAAAAGGCAAAAGGATACACGAGAAAGCCCACAAGTCACGGAGCATAAGCGAAAATATGTACATGATACCGTATGCCACATTGAACATGGAGGCCTAAAATACGTATTGGCCGCTGATGGCACCAAATCATGCTTGTGGTTGCTAATCGCATTTCTTTTGTCGAATTCTCTATTCGGCAAACGTCTTCAGATTTTTACCGACGGCCATAAGGCGCTAAATGATGCCATCGTCAAGCAATTTGGGTGGCACAAGAATATGCAAATTGTTCTTGATTGGTTTCATCTATGCAAGAAGTTCAAAGAAGAATTGAGCATGGGGATGAAAGGCAGAAAGCTCAGAAATGAAACGCTTCGCGCGGTTATGCCGTTATTATGGCACGGTCTTACAAACAAAGCCATCTCATATCTTGAAAACATCCCGGCATCCGAAATTAAGGATGATAATCATATTCAAAAGCTCATTGACTATTTGGGCCGGAATATATCCTCCATTCCCAACTATGATATGCGCAAACGGCTAAATCTTCGGAACTCGAGTAATGTGGGTGAAAAGATGAACGACCTCGTTGTTTCAAATCGCCAAAAGAAGAATGGAATGAGTTGGGCGAAGAAAGGATCCCTCAATCTGGCTATCATCACAACTTTGAAAATTAACGATGAATATCACAATTGGTTCAGAAATAAGGAAGTAAAATTTAGCTTAGCGGCTTGACCATTTAAGATATCGTCCGCACAGCTCGAAATTTTTTAACGATGATCGTCTTGCCAGGGCACTATCAGCATTATTTCATGCAGACCGCCATACGCTGATGACCGAGGCTTCTTGCAATGCCATATCGGTACACCAGTTACTTACGGAGGAAATACATAATGATAGCACATCCGTGACTTTCATCGGCAAATACAAAACTCCCGATCCGGAAGCGGTCAAGCTTAAGCATGGGCACAACAAGGATTTTCGACCCGATTGCAAACAAGTTGTATTTGGTCTGAATATCACGGCGGACGGACATGTTCCACTCAGTTATCAGCTATTTGACGGGAATACGACCGATGATGTGACCCATATTCCCAACTGGAACGGCCTGCGCACATTGTTGGGAAAAGAGGATTTCATTTACATCGCCGACTGCAAGTTGAAAACCGAAAAGAATCTAAAGCACATCGCTGGTGAAGGAGGGCTGTTTATCACCATCGTTCCGAAGAATCACAAGGAATACATCCAGTTCATCAAATATCTGAAAAAAAACGAAGTGCCTTGGGAAGACGCCGTTAGCGTTGAAAACTCACGGAAGAAAGGTGAGTTTACCGTTTACCGCACCTATGAGACCGAACTGACCGAAGAAGGCTTTCGGGTCATTTTTGTTCACAGCAGTTCCAAACAAAAAGAGGACGAAGCCAAAAGACAGAAAAAGATCGATAAGGCCATTGAACAGTTAGAAAGCCTGTCACCTAAACTCAATGCGTATCATTTGAAAACCAAAAGGGAAATCAAGGCCGCTATCGATAAGATTGTCAAGGATGTTAAAGAGTTTGTAGAGGTCCGGATAGTAACCGATCGCAAACAGATCAAGGTGAAAGTATCTCCCGGCAGACCGTCTCCACAAAGCATCTACAAAAATAAATGGAAATATACCCACCGCATTGAGTGGCAGTTAAACGAACAATCTCTTACCGAAGCATCGCGAACTGATGGCGTTTTTCCCTTGATTACTAATACGCAGCTTGAAGCCAGTGAGGTATTAGGAAAATATAAAAACCAACCATTCCTTGAAAAACGGATGTATACCAAAAAATCGATTCTGGAAGTAGCGCCTGTTTTTTTAAAAAAGGAGCACCGTATTGAAGCCATGCTCTTTTTATATTTTATAGCCTTGATGATTGTGTCCCTTATCGAACGAAAGATACGGATGAATATGACAGCCGAGGAGATAGACAAGCTGCCCATATTACCCCAAGGGATGAATACAAAAAAGCCGACTTGGAATAACATCCGTTATTTCTATCGTAATGTCCACTTCTCGCAGATAATCCGGAATGGCGTATGTATACAATCAGTGGTGAAGGGAATCGGTGACATGCACAAACTTATCAACCGGTTGTTGGAGATACCCGAGGCGATCTACAATTATTTTCAAGATGGCTGGTGGCAATTTAAAGCTACCTGATTGATTTTAAAAAACAAAAACATAAGAAAATTAAAAAATTATTCGCCCGCCATGCGAAATGTAAGATATATCTTGTCAATATTTTATTTTTTTATGATTATGATTCAGTTTTTAGGCTTTCAACGGTGACCTGATTTTCTCCCAAAAGGGCCATTTTAAAATACCCATGGATCGGATGCATACGATGGCGATGGAAATTCCAAGAGGAATAAGCAAGGTACAGGTGCGACGTTCGAAATGACCATGGTGAAGCCGCAACTCAAATTTTTAAGGGCAATTTGAAATGCGGTGTGATATGGCGGTATGAAAACATTCTCTTAGAGCCTGTTTGACAAATCCGTCTAAGGCCCGCTAACGGCGTTGGAAAGTGTCTCAAAATGCTCACATATTACCTATATGCTCCGCTTTCGAGCCACGTTCCGCCTTGTTATCGGGCCTGATCCAGACTTCTCAAACAGGCTCTTAAAATCTATAGGCATTCGGAGCGACCGGTTATGACGGTATTGATGATTTATCTCATTTTTCTTTTGGGCGTTGGCATCATCGATTTTCGCAAAGTCCAGGATTTCAATGATTATGTCCTGGCCGGACGCCGCCAGAAGCTGGCCATTGTCACGGTCTCGCTGATGGCATCCATGATCGGCAGCGGTTCCACCATCGGACTGGCCGACAAGGCATTTTCCAAGGGCTTTCCCGCGATCTGGTTTCTGGCCGTGGGGGGTATTGGCCTGATCCTTCAGGCCTGGCTGCTTTCCGAAAAGGTTCGTGCGTCACGGGCCGTCACCCTGCCGGATCTGGCCCAGCAGACCATGGGGCCGCAAACCCGGTTTCTGGTCGCACTGATCATTGTGGTGACCTGGATCGGCATCATCGCGGCCCAGTTCATCGCCACGGGAAAAATTCTCGCCGCCCTGACCGGCGTCGATTCACGCGGAATCCTCGCTCTTGCCGCCGTGATCATCGTGGTCTATTCGTTTCTCGGCGGGCAGGCCTCGATCCTGAAAACCGACTTTCTTCAGTTCGCCACCCTAGCCGCGGCAGTACTTTTCACCGCCCTTTTTCTTTACACGGCCAAACCCGTCGATGTACGGGCGATCTCTTTCCAGCTGACCAACGATGTTTATACTGCCCGGGATCTTTTCTACTATCTGACCATCGTGATGGGCTCCTACTTTATCTGCCCGATGATGTTCAGCCGGCTGCTCACCGCAAAAACCCCGCAAACCGCCCGCAGGTCCAGCCTGATTGCCGGATTCGGTGTACTGGTCTTTGCATTTCTCATCGTTTTGATCGGCCTGTGGGCCCAAAACAGGGGCGTCGATCCGGGGAAAAGCGGTGTCCTGGGATATATTTTTCTCAACGAACTGCCCAGGGCCGGCGGCCTGATACTGATTCTGGGCGTTCTGTCGGCGGTCATTTCAACCACCGACACCTGCCTGGTGATGACGGCATCAATCATCGAGCACGATCTGCTGAGCCGCCAATCCACCGCGTTCGAAAGCGATATGAACCGGACCCGGGCCCTGGTGCTGCTCCTCGGCAGCCTGGGCTATCTCACCGCCCTGTGGGGGAACTGGGACATCATCGGACTGCTACTGGAGGCTTTTGAGTTCTATACGGCAGGAATCGTTCCGGCGCTTTTCGTGGCGCTCATGGTGATCCGGAAAAAACGACTGGCCCCCAAATGGTCCTTTGCGGCCGTCCTCACCGGCGGCCTCTTCGGTCTGCTGCCCAAAATCGCCCCCGTCGTCGATGGTCTGGGCCAACTCATCCCCGGGTTCTGGGCAAAAAGCCTGCCCATGGTCGGAATGGGTCTATCCCTGGTGCTGGCGATAATCGCCGTCCGGCATGGTATTCCCGTGAAGCAATCCGCAGCCTGATTTCAGGAACGCATCCTTGGCGGTTAACGTCGCGTAACCGATCACTATCTTACCATCCGAGCGCGCAGCCATCCTTGCGCCGGTCGGAGGCACCCAGCCAGACACCCTGGGCGTGGTCCCGCCAGATGGCCTGCCCGCCGCCGACCTTGTTGACCGGTGTGGGGGAACGGTCGAGTTGGTGGCCCCATTTGGTCAGGCGGTCACGGGCAGCCGCCGGGATCCCCGCTTCGAGATAGATCGACCGGTCCGGCATCAACCGCAGACGAGGCGCGTCAATGGACTCCTGCAGGTTCATGCCATGGACCAGAAGGTTTAAAAGCAACTGGGCGTGGCCCTGGGGCTGCATGTCGCCCCCCATCACGCCGAAGGCCATCTGAACCTGCCCGCCGTTCATCAGCATTCCCGGAATGATCGTATGCATGGGACGCTTTCCCGGAAGCAAACAATTGGGATGCCCGGAATCCAGGGAAAAGGAGCTGCCCCGGTTGTGCAGGGCAAAGCCGGCGCCCGGCACCACCATCCCCGAGCCGAAGGGCATAAAAATGCTGCTGATCAGCGAGGCCACATTGCCGTCTGCGTCGGCGGCGGCAATGTAAACCGTGTCCGATCCGTTCAAGGCGGCACCGGGCGGCGGGAAAGCCATGGCCCGCCGGGGATGGATCAGCCGGCGGGCCCGCCGTCCGTATGCCGCTGAGCACACTTCGTCCAGGGGAAGCCGGCAATGGTCCGCATCGGTGAGAAAATGATCCCGGTTGGCAAAGGCGATCTTGATCGCTTCGGCCAGCAGGTGCAGGTACTCGGCTCCGTCAGGGCGCAATTGGTCGAGCGCATACCCGGAGAGGATATTGAGAATTTCCAGGGCGGAAACACCCTGGCCGTTGGGCGGCAGTTCGCAGACCGTCATGCCCCTGAAACCCATGGTCAGCGGTTCCACCCAGGTCGTCCGATGCCGGGCCAGGTCGTCTTCGTTCAACAGACCGCCTTCGGCTGCCGAGAATGCGGCGATGCGGGATGCCAGCCGTCCGCGATAGAACGTCTCCGGCCCTGCATCACAGATATGCCGGTAGGTGGCCGCCAGGTCGGGATTGGTGAACACCTGGCCCGGTTCCGGCGCGCGGCCGGCAATCAGGTAGGTTCCGGCGGAAGCAGGGTGGCCGGCAAGCATGTTCTCCTCCTGGGCCCATTCACCGGCAATCACCTCGCTTACCGGAAACCCGTTTTCCGCATACCGGATGGCGTCCTGCAGGGCGTCGGCCAGGTTCAGGCGCCCGAATCGGGCCACCGCATCGGCCCATCCCGCCAGGGCCCCCGGCGTGGTCACCGACAGGATACCATGGGCCGGCATGCCGGCATGTCCCAACCCGCGCAGCACATCCACGTCGGCGCGCATGGGCGCCCGGCCGCTGGCGTTCATGCCGAACAGCCGATCCTGATCCTTCCGGTAAAACAGCCCGAAGCAATCACCGCCAATGCCTACCGAATAGGGTTCCACCACACTCAAGGTGGCGGCCATGGCCACGGCCGCATCCACCGCGTTTCCACCGCCGAGCATGGCCCGGTACCCGGAAATGCAGGCCAGCGGCTGGCTGGTGGCGACCATCCCGGCACATCCCATGACGACGGAGCGCTGGGCCGCGGCGTGCCACTCTCTCTTCGAATGATAACGGAATCGATCCAAGGCAATACTTCCTGTCTGATGGTTCGGTGTTGTTGTGAATCGGTAGTATATGTCCGTTGAAACCTGTCGGGTATTGTATCCCGAATAATGGATAAAGGGAAGATCGACATCTGAAAAGAAACAGCTGGACCATTTCGTGGAGCGGATCGTCAATCCACCGGTCAACCTCGAGGCTCTTGGCGATCACCTGCCGGCCGTTCGCGAAGCCCTGGCGGGACTTGACCGCGACGAGCTGATCCTGCGGGTCATGGCTGCCGGCGTCGGCCGGCTGCTGGAAGATTACCGCCAGACGGACAGCATCGACGCCGAATCCAAACCATCGGCCAGGAAACGACCGCCGATCGCAAAACCATCGGCGGGCAAACCGGCAGCCCATCGGCCGCGGGTGGCGGAAGCCCGTCGCTTTTTCATCAATGTGGGCCGCCTGGACAAAATCAATGCCGGTGCCATCGTGCGTCTGGTATGCGATCACGCCGGCATCCGCTCGAACCAGATCGGTCGCATCGAACTCAAGCGCGAATTCTCTTTTTTTGAAGTGGCCCGTGGCGCCGCCAACAACATCCCACAACGCCTGAAAAACGCCCGCCTCGACGGCCGGCAGGTTCAAGTAAAGGATGCGGGCGGGAAAAAACAGGAGGCCCGAAAGACCGGTCAGGCAATCTGATCCGTAACGGCAAAACCATCATCGAACGCAGCAACTGCACAATTTTCCGGCACATTCACGCTCGCTCCCCGCACCAGAATAAAAAAATATGGGCCGCCCACCAAAGCGCTTTAGGACCCAAGCGCTTGACCGATAATAGGTTTTGACACCCCATCGGTCCATTTAAAAGGGTATGGCAACAAAGCAAAAACGACCAGAAAGGCGGGCATGTGAGCACTGGCAGCCCATCGCAAACCGGTTACGGCAAAATCGTTGATCTGTTGATTGAGATCGGTATGCTGACCGAAGAACAGGTTCGGTATGGCTTGCGGGTCCAATCCAAAATAAAAACACAGAAATCCCTGCTCGAGGTCATCCGGGAACTGGATTACATCACCGATGAGCAGGTTCGCCAGGCGCTCCAGAAGCACACCCCCAGCTTACGGATCGGCGACTTCCTTGTGGAACTGGGCATTATCGCTCCGCGGGATCTGGAAATGGCCCTCCAACTGCAAAAGGAGGAGGGACATATCCGCAAGTTGGGCGAAGTCCTGGTGGCGCACAATCTCATTGAGGAACGCGCCCTGATCCGGGTGCTTTCCCTGCAACTGGGGTTCCCCTTCATTGAACCCGATTCTCTCAAGATCGATCCGGAACTGTTCAAGCGCGGCTCCGTTAAGTTATATGAAAGGCACTTTTTCATTCCGGTACGCCACGAGGATGACCACATCCTCGTGGCCTTTGCCGATCCATTGGACAAACGGGATCTGGACGCCGCCGCACAGGCCCTGCGTCTTCCGGTCACGCCGGCCATCGCCACCAAACCCTCCATCCGCGCCGCCATCGAGCAGCTGAACCCCCAGCAGGTGGTTACCGAATACATCCTGGCGGAAACCGGCGAATCGGTGGTGGACATCGTCAACGCCATCATCGTCGAGGCCATTGAGGCGGCCGATGTGAGTGACATCCACATCGACCCCCTTTCGGACCGGCTGCGCGTCCGCTTTCGCCTGGACGGGGTGCTGGTCCATCACCGGGACTATCCCATGAGCATCGCCGCAGCCCTTAGCAGCCGCATCAAGGTCCTCTGCAAGGCCGACATCGCCGAACGAAGACGCCATCAGGGCGGCCGGATTCTGTTCGACCACCAGGGCCACCAGATGGATATCCGGGTCTCCTTCTACGCCACGGTCAAAGGTGAAAAAATCGTTTTCCGGCTGCTGAACCGCCAGACCGAACTGCTCGACATCGGCCAGATCGGCATGTCCAAACGGGTGATGCACCGATTTCGCGAAGATGCCCTGGACCGGCCCAGCGGGGTAATCCTGATCACCGGCCCCACCGGATCGGGCAAGACGACCACGGTATACAGCTGCATCAACCACCTCAACACCATGGAAACCAGCATCATCACCGCCGAAGACCCCGTGGAGTATGTCATCGACGGTATCGGCCAATGCTCCATCGACCCGAAAATCAACCTCACCTACGAAGACTCCCTGCGCCATATCGTCCGCCAGGACCCGGACATCATCGTCATCGGCGAAATCCGGGATTCCTTCTCGGCCGAGGTGGCCGTGCAGGCGGCCCTGACCGGCCACAAAGTGCTCACCACCTTCCATACCGAGGACAGCATCGGTGGTCTGTTGCGCCTGCTCAACATGGACATCGACGCCTTTCTGATCTCGTCCACGGTGGTCTGCGTGGTCGCCCAGCGTCTGTTGCGGCGCGTGTGCCCCCATTGCGCTCAGCCGTATGAGCTCTCTCCCATGGATCTCTTGCGCATCGGCTGCGAGATGTCCCAGCTGAAGGGAGCCACCTTCCGCAAGGGACGCGGCTGCAACCACTGTCGCTACACCGGGTATCGCAAACGCGTGGCCGCCTTCGAGGTGCTGGTCCTCAACGAAGCGGTGCGCGACGGGCTGATTCAGCGCAAAACCAGTCACCAGATCCGGCACATCTGTACGGAAACCACGGGGCTGGTCACCCTGTTTGAAGATGGACTCTACAAGGCGGCCCGGGGAATCACCACCATCGAGGAAATCATGCGCTGCCTGCCCCGCTTCCAGAAACCCCGCCCGCTCGGTGAATTGGAGCGGCTGCTCGGAAAGTAATCGCCCATGCAACCACAGGAACCCTCTTTTCTTGAAATCATCAAGGCCTATCTGGGCAGCAGCAAGGCCGTGCTGCCCGTTTTCAGCGCCACCGGCATGAAAATTCAGCGTGAGGCCGCCAAAGCGGAACCGGATACCGGTGTCATCGAACGGATGATCACCTGTGATCCGTCTCTGACCAGCCAGATTCTGCGCATCAGCAATTCGGCCTTTTACAAGGGCCTGCAGAAAGTGGCCACCGTCCGCACCGCCATCGTCCGCCTGGGCAACCAGGAAATCGCCAATATTGCCATCCTGGTATCCCAAAAAAAACAGTTCAAGGCCAAGGAACCGTTCATCAACGCGTTAATGCAGAATCTCTGGCGCCACTCCGTCGGCACGGCCATCAGCGCCCAATGGATCGCCAACCGCTGCGGTCTCAAAGCCAAGGCCCAGGAAGCCTTTACGGCCGGTCTGTTGCACGACATGGGCAAACTGCTCATCCTCACCGTTACCGACGCGGTAAAACGCAACGGCATGCTCAAACAGATGCCGGCGGAACGGTTGCTCAGCGAGGTGATGGACAATTTCCATGCGCTCTACGGGTACGCCCTGCTGCGCCACTGGAACCTGCCCGACGCCTATTGCCGGATTGCCCGGGACCATCACAAATCCGGACCGGAGAAGGGAAACGGCCTGATGATGATGGTCCGCCTGGCCGATAAAACCACCAATTGCCTGGGCATCGGCCTTCACCCCCCAGATGCGTGCGTCCTTGCCGCCACCCCCGAAGCCGATTACTTCGGCCTGAGCGAAGTCACCCTCGCCGAGCTGGAGATCAAACTGGAAGATTCGAAGGTGTTCTGGTAAACGGGCGGGCGTTCAGGTAAAATGCAGGGCAATCGCATGTAGATTTCCGGGTTGCTTTTCTTCCCAAAATTAAAGCGACCATGAATGTCAAAGACCAAATGAAAAATGCCAAATGGTGGTATTCTATCTATTTTAAAATCGATTTCATCCTTCATTTGACATTTGGGCTTTGGCATTTGGCCTTTTCCCACTTTCGGGAATGGTGCGTGTTCAGGAACGGCCGGTTTTTAATTTTACTTGCGATTGCCCTGAGGTAAAATACCGGTTTGGTTGACGGTCCCGCACGGAATGCGGTATAGCGGGGCACCGGGTTTGAGGCGTACCAACAACCAGTGCGGGGCTTCCTTATTCCATGAAAATCAAAGACACCCTCAAAGATGTGGCCTACCGGCAGGTCTTTCCGCGGGGCGGACTGCTGCTGGTAAAGCTGATTTCGAAAACCTACCGCCGCCGGTTGGTGGATCAGCATCACGAACAGGCCGCGCTCGATCGTTACGGCAGTGTGGTTTACGCTTCCTGGCACCAGCGTTTCTTTCCCGGTATCACCTTTTTTGCCACCCGCAAACCCATCGCCATCATGATCAGCCAGAGCCGAGACGGGGAGATGATCGCCCGGGTCGTGGATATCCTCGGCTGGCGCTCCGTGCGCGGATCGTCATCACGAGGCGGTACGCGCGCCCTCAAGGAAATCCGCCGGCTGACCGGTCAGGGCTACCGCATCGGCCACATTGTGGACGGTCCCCAGGGTCCCTTCGGCGTGGTCAAACCCGGCCTCGTCACCATCGCCCAGTTCGCCGGTGCGCCCATCGTTCCGGTGATTACATCCGCCCAGCGGTGCTGGACCTTTAACAGCTGGGACCGCTTTATGGTGCCCAAGCCCTTTTCAAAGGTGATCATCCGGTTCGGGAAGCCGATCGAAGTGCCCCGGCGACTTGATGCCGACGCCTTCGAAACCTTGCGGATGGATGTGCAACACCGGATGCAGGCCATGTACGCCGATACGGACCGGATCTGGCGGAAGCCCCGATCCATTTCGTCCTGTTTCGGCTCGTCCTCGCAATAGCCCCCCTGGTCGACCGTTTCCATCCGCCCCATGGTGTCGGTCCCGGTTTGTCACTTTTTATCTATTCGCTTGTTTCCACTTATCCGGCAAATATGCTAATTAAAGGGGGCGACACGCCATCACGCTTGTAAAAGAGTTCAGCCATCGGAGGGAGAAAAGATGAAAAGAGGATGGTTCGCCATCGCCGTAGCCGTACTGACCACCCTGGGATGCGCAGGCGTCCAGGTCAGCCAGGACTATGACCCGGCGACAGACTTCGTTTCGCTTTCAACGTTCGCCTGGGCCACTCCCACCCAGGAAAAAACCGGTGATCCGCGCATCGACAATCCACTTCAGGATACCCGTATCCGCCGGTCCGTGGAACGGACGCTCAGCGGAAAGGGCTACCGCTTGGTAACCCTGAGCAAACCGACGTTTCGGGTGCGTTATCAATACGTGCTGCGCCAGCGAATCAACACCAGTGGCAGCAGCGGCGGCGTCGGATTCGGTGTCGGTGTCGGCAGTTTCGGCCGCCGTGGCGGTATCGCCATCGGCACGGGCACGGGCAGCGCGGTGGACACATACGATGAGGCGTCCTTGGTGATCGACGTGATCGCCGATGGATCCGACAGGATGCTCTGGCGGGGTACCGGCACCCACCGCTACAAGGCCTATGACGATCCGGCCACGGCCACGGCGGACATCGACCGCCTGGTGGAAAACATATTGGCCCAGTTTCCGCCTGAAACGAAATAGCCAACCGTTTATCGGGCATTATAAGGAAACGGCCCCAGCCCGGATCATTTTTTCGTCGGCGCGGCCTCCCGTTTCCCTACCCAATATGTTGTGCCTGGCCTGGGACCGGTTTTTCCGGATCGGTCAATTTCCCACGGAGATCCATTGAGCATTCTCTTCGACAAACGCGACCGCGACCTGCTGAACATCGTCAATGGTGTGCTGAGCCAGTCCACACCGGACACCATTGGCAAAAAGGGCCTGTTTCCCTGGTTTCACCCCCACGGCATCAAGGAACTGGCCGAAACGCGGGGGCTGCGCATCGCCTACGCCGTCATCCACCTGCTCAAATCCCTGGATGCCGGCGACATCGAGGACCGCCTCAGCGCCCTGCGCAGCCTGCGCGACGAAGTGCTGCACGCGTCGGCCGGCAGCATGCCCAAAAATGCCGCCCGGGTGCTGCTCTCGATCATGAAGGACCTGGTCCGCGCCCATGGGGACGAAACCGAACAGCTTCGCCTGGCCCATGATTTCAGGCGCGTGGCCAGCGGAATGCCCCGCATTGTCCGGGCCATGTTGCGCCGCTACCACCTTTTGGAAATGCCCGAAACCTGGAATCAGCTTGGCTTCGACGATCACGTGCACGACATCAACACCAAGGGTCGCAAGTCGGCCTCGCACCTGATCATGGATGCCTGGATCAAGGGCATCCGCAGGCTGCGGGTCATCTACTACAACTTCATCGACCCGCCGTCGGCCGCCGAGTTGCTCGAAGCCGCCCAGATCATGGGCGTACAGATGCGGATCGGAATCGAGTTCTCGGCCCGTTTCCGGGACAAGTACATCCAGCTGATCTGGGTTCCGCGAGGATTCCATGACGCCCAGTCGTTCCTCTGCTTCCTGGCCGAAGAAGCGGTGCGCAGACTCATGGACCAGGGCCGGGAGGTCACCCGCTACCGCCAGCGGTATGTGCTTGACATTCTGGAGGCCTTCAACCGGACGCACCGGCGCTCGATCAATGCCGACCTCGGGATCGACCTGCCGCCGTTGGATGCCGGCGCATTCCTGAATTTCGTGCGGCCCGGCCAGCCCTCCATTCTGCACCTGGCCAAGTACATTCATCTCCGGCTCATGCCGTTGATGCAACGGCGGGTGGCGGATCTGCGCGAAGCCTATACCCAGGGCGATGAGCGCCGCCGTCAAGCCATTGCCACGCAGGTCGACCGGATGAACGACCTCGATTCGGAAATCATTGTACGGCGGTTTTTGCGGGCCTCGGCCAACCCCGAGATCCCCGACCCCAACCAAGTGCGCAATGACCCGGATACACCGGCGCTGCTGTGCCTCTCTCCGCGCCAGCTCCTGGAGCGGGTCACGGATCTGCACACCGGATACCGGGTGACCCTGAACCTGACCGATCTGTTGCCCGAAGACGTGGTCGAGATCCTCTACGACTGTGACGGGCTGATCACCCGTCTCGAAATTTTCAATCTCAAGGACTACACCAGCGGCAAAGCCGGCCATATCGAGGAAATCAGCGAACTTCAGCTGGCCATCAACCAAGGCAACGCCATCAACCTGAAGCGGGTGATCCGGCACATGGTCAAGCGACTGGCCACCGCGCCACCGGCCGAGGGAAAAACGGACCGGATAGAAAAACTGGGGATGATCCTTCACGATATCTCCGCCTTCTCGGCCATGTATGCGCCCATGCATCTCGAACCGCGTCTCGGCAGCGACTCCACCGGCCACTCGGCACGCATGTATGGCATGGGGCTGGCGATCCTGGAGAGCCTGCCGTCAACGGCCCGCCGGCTCTGCCGCAAAAAAGGACAGGCGGTGACGGGAACGGACCCGATTATCGCCCCCCTTTCCCGCGCTTCGGATGAACGTTCCAGGCGACGATTGATTCCGTTTCAGATCCCGGTTTACAAACGCATCACCTATGTCCCCTACGAAAGTCCCAAGGGATCCCAGGGTATTTACCAGCGGCTGCAGCAGCGGCTGCCGATGCTCAAACTGCTGGGCAAGACCCGTCAGCTGGACTGGCTGGTCCAACCCCATATGACCCGCATGGTTCCTAAGGGCAACGTGGTCACCCTGGGCGGCATCGCCAACCGGTCGGACAACGGCCTGCGTCTTCTCCCTGAGCAAAGCGAAAAATCCAAAGGCAGGTGTTTCCCCGCCTATTTGAACAGCAAGGTCAGCAACGGCCTTAAAATTCTCCTGGGGTTCATTCCGGCCTTTCTCTCTTTTTACCTGACCAACGACTGGTGGGTTCTGGCCTATCTGGGGGCCTTTATCTGGTTCGGCATTACCGGCGTCCGCAACATCGTCCAGTCGGTACTGGGCGGTGGTGGCATCGGGCGTTCCCCCCTATTGCACTGGAATGAGTACGTCAGCTGGGTACGCATCTCCGACTCGCTGCTGTTTACCGGATTTTCCGTGCCGCTTCTGGACTTTCTGGTCAAAACCGTCCTGCTGGACCGGCTCATGGGGGTGACCACGGCCACCAACCCCATACTGCTGTATACGGTCATGGCCGTGGCCAACGGCATCTATCTCTCCAGCCACAACCTCTTCCGCGGCTTTCCCCGGGGAGCGGTTTACGCCAATTTTTTTCGCAGTGTGCTCTCGATTCCGATCGCCATCCTCTTCAATATGCTCATCGGTGCGGTCATGGGGGTGCTCGGTGTGGTGGGCATCGAAAGCCACCTACAAAAGTGGGCCGCGGTCATCTCGAAGGCTGCATCGGACACGGTGGCCGGCATCATCGAAGGCACGGTGGACCGCTTCAGCAACATCGAAATCCGTTTTCAGGATTATGCGGACACCCTGTCCCAGCTGTTTGCCACCTATGGTCAGCTGGAGACGCAGCTGCCGGAACTCAATGTGTGGGAAACCCTGGACGCCATCGAGCAGAACCGCATCGACGCCAACACCGACACCAAGGGGCTGGAAAAACTGATCGTCATCGGCGCTCTGGACCTGCTTTACTTTTGGATGTACCAACCCCGGGCGCGGACGGCATTCAAATACCTGTTCAAAACTCTTTCCGATGAAGAAAAGCGAATTCTGGCGGGCTGTCAGGCAATTCTCAAACGCGAGCGGGAAATCAGCCAGATGTTTATCGACGGCGTGGTGGGAATGAATTTTTCCAAAGGACTTTCATTCTATCTGCAGTGCGCACCGGGATATCTCAAGGCCATGCGGCGGCTGTTGGCTCAAAGTGCGGCCGAGAGCGGGCCCGGGGGCGACACCACCGGCGCATCTGACCCCACAGACAAGTAAGAATTACTCATCCGACGCTTTCCTGGGTTTGAACCAACTGGCCCGCTCCCAGCGCCATCCCTTGGCCTTCATGCACGCCTTGATCAGTTTCATCTCATCGTAAGCGTCGTAGGTGGTCGGTGGCTCGTCCCGGATCTCGGCACGCACCGACATCTCGCAGTCGGCGTGATCGGACGCCCACATACGATCGGGTTTGGTGGGATGATAGGGCTTGTGGGTACAGGCCGCCATACCCATGATGGCGCCTGCCGTCACGACCAATAAAAAGGGGGATGTTTTCATTAAAGCCTCTTTTCCCGTAAGGTACCTTTGGCAGCCAAACGGATCAGCGGTCCAACTCGCGAATGATCAATTCGGGCAGACGGCCCAGGTCGCGGTTGGAAATCCGTTTGCCATTGAGAAAAACCGACGGTGTGCCGGTCACCCCGATGGCCTCTCCGTTGGCCACGTCCTCGTTGATCACCTTGCGGATCGCCTCCGACTGGCGGTCTTTCCCGAACTGTTCCATGTCCAGTTCCAGCTCGCCGGCGATCTCCATGATCTTGGCTTCGCTGACCTGATTGTGGTTTTCCAGCAGCCTGCTGTGAAACTCCCAGAACTTCCCCTGCTTGCCGGCCGCCAGGGCGGCCATGGCCCCCTGCCGGGCAAACCGGTGGCTGCCAAGGGGAAAATGTTTGATGGCATAACGGACATCTTCGGAAAACTGGAGCAGGATCTGCTCCTCGACAAACTTCTCCAGGCGGGCGCAGTAGGGGCACTGGTAATCGTCGAAAACCACCACGGTAACCCGGGCATCGGCTGGCCCCTTGACGATGCGGTCGGTCAGGTCGATGTCGTAAATCCGGTTGAAACGGATCACCGTCAGCGCAGCGGATTTGGAGCGGGTCAGCACCAGCCGCTCGTTGTCCAGGATGGCGATGCGATCGAAATCGGCGTCAATGGCGATGCGGTCAACGGTTTTCTGGTCGTCAATGGCGTATATCAGCACCGCTTTGGGGGTGAGTAGAAAGGCCAGTCCATTTTCCGGGCTGGTGGCCACGTCAAGAATGGGAGCACCAACGTCAGCACGGAAAAGGGTTTCGACTTCCACGGCTGCAAAAACAGTGGGCGCCATGAGAAAAACCGCCACCATGATGGTCCACTTCAGATGTCGATACATAAAATTCCTTTTACTAAAAAATGGTAAAACCGCCCGTGAGAAAAATACCGGAACCGCTGCCCGGCCATGGTCTCTGGATGGAATCGGTCAGACAGGAATGAGAAGGACAATACAACAAAACGTCGGTCGTGTGCAAGGGGCGTGACCGGGACTGCCAGGGCAATCGCATGTAACCTTGGTATATGATGGGCCTTACAGGGCGATCGCGTAAGGATCGTTACTATGATCCAAATCGAAATCGGGATCGCTATCGAAATCGAAAAGAAATGGGACGGAGACATGCAGGCGGGATGTTTGGCGACTTGCGGTCAATGGTTATCGGCGCCATGGGAAACTGGAAAACCGGGAACCCTTTATCGCCCTTTTATCAACCAGCGATTCCAATATACATCGTCGATTCCGATTTCGATTTCGATAAACCTGAGTTACATGCGGTTACCCTGCCGAGACAACCGACGAACGCCAAATGCCAACATCCAAATATCAATTGAAGGATCCGGCCGATTATAAAAGGGCAGAATACCACCAATTGACATTTGTCATTTCGCATTTGACATTCAAGGGGGTTGCCCTGCCGAGACTGAACGTCAGGCGCTGAAAGCCAACCGGGTACCGGCCATGTTGAGGATGAACCGCTCCGGCATGGCTGCCTCGATCCGCTGCACGGCCCGCCGGCCCGTGCAATGCGTGGGAACGACGTAGGTCGGGTTGAACGCATTGAGGGCATCGATGGTCGGCTGAACCACTCGATCCACGTCCGCATTGGCCAGGTGAAAGCCGCCCATGATGGCCATCACCGTATCGATACCGGTCACCTGGCGGGCATGGATCACCGTATTGACGATCCCCGAATGGGCACAGCCGGAAAGCACCACCAGGCCCTTGCCGCGCACGTTGAAAATCATGGCCGAATCATCGTCAAATGGATCCTGCTGCGCCTTGCCGTCGATTTCACAGAACAGGTTGGGCGCTCCCTGTTCAAACTCCGTGGACCGGGGAATCCGGCCAAGGAATACCGCCATGTGGTCCAGCATGGGCGTTGGCGTTTCGCTGTCAATCACCGCCAAACCGGCGGCGGCGGCCTTTTCACGGCTTAATCCGGGCAGGTTGATGCGGACCCCGGTGGGCGTCTTCATAAAACGTGGCCCCCGGAACGCCGCTGGATGGACAACCAGCGGGAGATCCCGTTTGCCGGTCTTCTCAACCAGGGCCTCCATCCCGCCGATATGATCCAGGTGCCCGTGGGAGAGTGCCGCCGCCTCCACCCGGCCCAGGTCCACCCCCAGGGCATCGACATTAAAGGCCGCGCCGTGGGCCGAGTAGCCGAAATCGAAAAGCATGCTGCGGGACGTGTCTCCACGGCTGACGGTAACCATGGAGGCAAAGCCGTGCTCGGCCAGGATGCTGTTTTTCATCTCTCCATCCACCACCGGCATGGCGCGCTGGATCACCTGGCTGTTGTCCTGCTGGAGCACGTCGATGGTGTTATCCTGCAAGGTCAGGATCTCAACTCGGTCCACGGCCTTGATGTCCAGTGTCTCCCCCATGGCAGTCTCCTTTTTTATCTGAATTGTTTGTGAGTAAATGAGCAAAATTCATAACATGGATCGGTATGGGTGTCAATTGAAGGAGACATTTTTAATCTCCCTGCATTTTCGATTTGTAATTAACGCATGTTTGATATAATGCGGCGGCGATTTCTTGGTATTTTCATCCTCATCAGGAGAAAGGATCGGAAGATGGAAAAGCTCATTCCCAAACGCATGTTCTTCACCAAGGGCGTCGGTTATCACCGCAACAAACTGCAGAGTTTCGAGCTGGCCCTTCGCGACGCCGGCGTGGAGATCTGCAACCTAGTGACCATCTCCAGCATCTACCCGCCCCAGTGCAAAATCATCTCCCGCCAGGAGGGGGTGCAGAACCTGGTCCCCGGACAGATCACCTTCGTGGTCATGGCCAGGCAGGAGACCAACGAGCCCTCACGCCTCGTCCACGCGGCCGTGGGTCTGGCCCGTCCGATGAACAAGGATCAGTACGGCTATATTTCCGAGCACCACGGCTTTGGCCAGAACAGCCAGCAATCCGGCGACTTCGCCGAGGATCTGGCCGCCACCATGCTGGCCTCCACCCTGGGTTTCGAACTCGATGCGGACAAGGCCTGGGACGAGCGCAAACAGCTCTACATCGCCGGCAAGGACCGTCAGTTCGTCAGCCGCAGCGTCGCCAAATCGGCCCACGGCCACAAGGACGGGCTGTGGACCACGGTAGTGGCGCTGGCCGTCATGCTGCTGGTGTAGATGTAAATCGCATTGCCACCAAAGCAGGTCGCTTTCGAGCGGTCTGCCCGGATCCATTAAAGGAACATCCCATGAGTAAAGAATCGCTGTTCAGACACGCCCCGGATATCGTGCCCGAAAAACTGGCCAAAGGCCTGAGCGTCCCCGATCTGGTGGATCTGATGGGCCGGACCTGTTTCGAGGCCCGCAATGTGCGCCGGGCGGCCACGCTTTTCCGGCGCATGATCGATCAGGGGGACACCATCTGGCTGGGAATTGCCGGGGCCGGCATCGCCGGTGGCATGGGCGGCATGGTCATCTCGCTGATCGAGGCCGGTTTCGTCAATGTCATCTGCTCCACCGGCGCCCAGGTCTATCACGACCTGCATTTCGCTTTTGACCTGCCGGTCAAGTCGATCCATCCCAACTGGGACGACGACCAGCTGCGTCGTCACGGCGACACGCGCATCTACGATATCGGGATCCGGGAGAAGGAGACCCTGGAAGCTCAGGACGCCATTGTGCGGCGATTCGTCAAGGAACGCTACGAGCAGCTCTCCCAAGGC
This sequence comes from Desulfosarcina ovata subsp. ovata, assembly GCF_009689005.1. Lineage (NCBI taxonomy): Bacteria > Pseudomonadati > Thermodesulfobacteriota > Desulfobacteria > Desulfobacterales > Desulfosarcinaceae > Desulfosarcina > Desulfosarcina ovata. The sequence goes on from NZ_AP021879.1 coordinate 2,745,968, forward strand.
CCCCTCTCCTCATGGGAATTCAACCACCAGCTGGGACTTTGGGTGGCCGAAACCGCGCCCCATCCCGAGCTCAGTTTCACCGCTGCCGCGGCCCGCTGCGGAGTACCGCTCTTCTGGGATTCGTTGGCCAACCACTCCATCGCCATGAACCTGGCACGCACCGATCGCGAAGGGTTGCCGGTCCAGCTTTCGGCCCAGAAGGATATCGTTCACTCGGCGGCCATCGCCTTTGGTGCCGAGCAGACCGGTTTCGTCGAACTGGGTGGCGGCGGCCCCAAAAACTTCATCCAGCAGACCGGCCCCACCATCAGCCAGATCCTGGGCATCGACTTCGAAGGCGCTGACCGCGGAATCCAGATCGGCACGGCCGTGGAACGGGAGGGCAGCCTCTCCAGCTGCACCTTCGGCGAAGCGGTCACCTGGGGCAAGTACCAGCAGGCCGACGAGGCCAACCTGGTGCAGGTGTGGGGCGAGTACAGCATCATCTTTCCCCTTCTGGCCGCCTATGTGACCGACCTGTGCCCGCCCCGGCCACCGGCCGGTCTGTGCGGCCGCATGGGCGATTGGGTCAGGAAACTGGAGGTGGCCCGATGACCCCCCACCCGACCCCGTTTCTGGGGCTGCCCGAGGGTCAGAGCGATCTGGCCGCTGCCAGGGTGGTGGTGGTGCCCTACGGCTACGAAGGCGGTGTCTCCTACGGCAAAGGCACCGCCGGCGCACCGGCTGCCGTGATCGAGGCGTCCCAGTACCTGGAACTCTACGACGAGGTGCTCGACGAGGAGCCTTGCCGGGTGGGCATCGCCACCCTGGCCCAGCCGGAAATCCCCGACGATCCGCAGGCCATGCTGGATACCCTGGAGCAGACCGTGGCGCCCCTGCTGGACCGGGAGAAGTTCGTCGTCGTCGTCGGCGGCGACCACTCCATCACCACCGGCTATGTGCGGGCCCTGGCCAGGCATAACGCGGACTTCGGCATCCTCCAGCTGGATGCCCACGCGGACCTTCGCGACAGTTACGAGGGCAGCCCCTTCAGTCATGCCTGCAGCATGGCGCGCATCCGCGAGATGACCGACCGGACCCTGCAAATCGGTATCCGCAGCATGTCGGTCGAAGAGGCTCAGCGGATCAAGGATGAGGATCTGGCGCTATGCACGATGCATCGTTACCGCAAGGGCAATTTCGATCTGGAAGCCGAACTGGCCCAATTGCCGGAAAAACTGTTCATTACCGTGGACGTGGATGTGTTCGACTGGAGCGTGATCACCAGCACCGGAACGCCGGAGCCGGGCGGCATGCTCTGGGACGAGGCCATGGACATCCTGGAAACGGTGTTCCACACCAAGACGGTCATCGGCTTTGACGTTGTCGAACTGGCCCACCGCGACCACGATCCCAACTCGGCCTTTGCCACGGCCAAACTGATCTACAAAATGATCGGCATGCGTTTCGCCGGCAAAGAAGGCGCATAAACGCGAATCCTCAGGAACCGACGAACCCAAACCAACCCTCACGAACCCAAATCCATCCGCGCCGCCGGCCTTACCGCCTGCGGCGCGGTTGGTTTTGGAAAAACCATTGAACCGGGGCCGGCTTTGGGAGTAGAAAGGGAGCCTGGCAAAATGTGAGGACAAGCCCTCCGGAAGGAAAGATCGCATGGAGATTTACCAGGTTCTCGGCACCCACGGGATTCAATACGAACGCTTCGATCGTTCATTCCGGACATAGCGGCCCGAAACTGAAAAGGAGAGTTGATGAAACGACCGATCGGACCGATTGCCGGCCTTTGCCTGCTTCTTTTTTTCGCTGCCCATGCCCACGCCGGCCCGGCCGCACGCCAGGTGACCGACATGGTCGGCCGCAGCGTGACCGTACCGGCCAAGGCCCGGCGGCTGGTGACCACCTTCAAGCCCGCATCGCTGTGCGTCACCGCACTGGGCCTTCAGGACAACCTGGTGGCGATTGACACGGATTCCAAACGCGACCGGCTCCAGCTGGCCGTCAACCCGGCGATTGCCGACCTGCCGGCCGTGGGACAGAAATCCACGGGGATCAACTTCGAGGCCATTCTGGCGGTCAATCCGGACCTGGTGGTGCTCTTCGCCCAGAAAGACGGAATTGCCATCGCCGACCGGCTGCGGGACCACGGGGTGGCCGCCATCGTGATTCTGCCCGAGAAAATCGAATCCCTTTACGCCACCCTGGACCTGATTGCCGGAGCGGCCGGCCAGCCGGGAAAAGCCGACCGGGCCGTGGCCGCCTGCCGGCGCATGGTCGAGCTGGCCGGCCAGCGCGTGGCATCCGTTTTGCCGGCGCAGCGCAAAACCGTCTATTTCGCCTCGGCCCTGGGGGTTTTCTCCACCGCCACCGGCGATCTCCTCCAGGATGAGATGATCACCCTGGCCGGCGGCATCCATGCCGGTCATGGGCTGAGCGGCTACTTCCGTGAAATCTCACCCGAACAGTTCATCGCCTGGAACCCGGATCTGGTGGTCATTTCCGGGCCCACGGCCCAGCGCGCCCGCCGCGTCCTGCAGCAACCGCAGTTTGCCGGTGTGTCGGCCGTGGCCGCAGGCCGGATTTTCGACTTCCCCTCGAATATCGCGCCCTGGGATTTTCCGTCACCGCTTTCGGTGGCCGGGATCCTCTGGCTGGCGGAGAAATGCTACCCCGAGCAGTTTGGCGACATTGACGTTGAGGCTGAAATCGACCGGCTCCACCGGACCCTGTTCGGCAAGGGTTTTCACGAACTGGGCGGGACACTGGGCGATTGAGACGGGCATGCAACCGGAAACCAATACGTCCGTCACCGCCATCCCAACAGCGCCCGGCAGCACCGGCCTGCAGACCGGTCTGTCCGTGAGCCTGATCCTCCTGCTGCTGCTCTCCCTGTGGATCGGCTGGGTCCCCATCGCCCCGGACGAGCTGGGCCCCATTGTGCGGGCCTGGATCGGCAACGATACCGGCCAGACCATCGCCAGCAAGGCCCTGGTCCTCGGGCTGGTGAGGATTCCCCGGTCACTGGCCACGGTGCTGGTGGGCATGGGACTGTCGGCGGCCGGTGCCGTCTACCAGGGGCTGTTCCGCAACCCCCTGGTGTCGCCGGACATCCTCGGCGTATCGGCCGGCGCCACGTTCGGCGCGGCCCTGGGCCTGCTCATGGCCGGCAGCAGCTGGCTGACCATTCAGGCCCTGGCGTTTGGCTGCGGATTGGTTGCCGTGGGATCGGCCCTGCTCATCGCCCGCATCGTGGCGGTACGCCCCATGCTGGTCCTGGTTCTGGCCGGGCTGGTGGTCATGTCGGTGTTCAACGCCGCCATCACCCTGCTCAAATACCTCTCGGACCCGTACAACGAACTGCCGGCCATCGTGTTCTGGATCATGGGCAGCATGAGCCGGGTGCAATGGGGAGACCTCAAGCTGGCGGCACCGGTGATCGGCGGCAGCCTCGTGCTGATCCATGTCATGCGCTACAAGCTCAATGTCCTCTCCCTGGGCGACCTCCAGGCCAGCAGCCTGGGCCTCAACCCCAGGCGCGACCGGCTGATTTTCATCTTCCTCAGCTCCATCACCGTCTCGGTGTCCGTTGCCGTCTGCGGCCAGGTTCTGTGGGTCGGGCTGGTCATGCCCCATATCGCCCGCACCCTGGTGGGTCCCAATCACGAGCAGATGCTGCCGGTGGCCGTGCTCAGCGGCGGAATTTTTCTGCTCCTGGCCGACACGGCGGCCCGCTGCCTGACCATGGCCGAACTTCCCATCAGCGTGGTCACCGCCTTTACCGGGGCTCCCCTTTTCGCCTATCTGCTCTACCGCAACCGGGGAAGCGGGTGGTCATGAGCCTGGTCTGCCAAGATCTGCATTTCGCTTATGGCGGCAACGCCGTTTTATCGGCCGTGGATCTTACGGTTGAAAAAGGCGCCTTCTGCGTGCTGCTGGGTCGCAACGGTTCGGGCAAGACCACGCTGATCTACTGCCTGGCCGGGCTGCTGCATCCCCAGCGGGGATCGGTAACCATCGACGGCCTCGATCTGGCCGGCGCCTCCCGGACCCGGATCGCCCGGCGGGTGAGCCTGGTTCCCCAGGAGCACGCCGACATCTTCCCCTTCCGCGTGATAGACGTGGTGGTCATGGGACGCACGGCCACCTTCCGGTTCGCCCAGCGGCCCGGTCCGGAAGATTACGCGGCGGCCCGGCAGGTACTGGTCGATCTGGACGCCGAATCCCTGGCCGAGCGCAATTTCAACCGCATCTCCGGGGGGGAGCGGCGCATCGCCCTGTTGGCCCGGGCCATCCTCCAGGCAGACGGCACCCTGCTCCTGGACGAGCCGACCAATCATCTCGATTTCAACAACAAGTACCGCCTGCTTGAAAAAATCAAAGGTCTGTGCCGCGAAAAAGGGACCCGGGTGGTAGCCTCGCTGCACGATCCGAACCTGGCCGCCCGGTTTGCCGATCAGGTGGTGATGCTCTCGGGCGGCCGGATCCTGACCAGCGGCGATAGCGGTACGGTGATGACCGAAACCTGGGTCAGCCGGCTCTACCAGACCCCCACCCGCCGGGTGGAAACCGACGACGGCGCGTCTCTGTTCGTGCCCTGCCCGTCCGGGGAAGAAAAAATTGGCCCTCAACCCGAAGGTCTGCAAGGTCCGCGCTGGAGTTGACGGCCCATTGATAACGAATTCAATCAAATCCATGCATGGCGGAAAGGAACCCCATGACACACCAATGCAGTCACCACGACGGCCCTGCCCTGCCCTTGGACCGACCGGCCCAAGGCAGCGAACGCCAACTGGCCAATGAGCTGATCGACGCCCTGGACCGACCGGCGGCGACCATCGCCGAAATTGCCGTGGGCGCCCATTTCATCGGCATCCGCGCCGATGCGGACGGCAGCGTCTGTGCGGGCCTGGCGTCAACCCTGGGCGCCGGACCGTCGGCAGACGAGCGTCAACTGGTGGACCAGCTGGTCGGCAAATCCCTGAAGGAGGCCGCCGGCCTGCTGAAAACCAGCAGCGCCTTTTCCATCAGTCTCGGGGCAGCGGCCCTGAATGCCGGCATCGTGCCTCCCGAAAGCCAGCCGGGCCTGGAAGCGTCAACGATCATGGCCGAAAAGGGTCAGGAAGGGGAAACCGTACTGGTGGGGGAATTCCCATTCGTCAACCAGTTGCGCCAGCAGGTCAAAACCCTTCATCTTTTCGAATTGCGGGACGTGCCCGGAGCGACCTCACCGGCCGAGTGGGACGCGATCCTCGGCCGCTGCCAGGTGCTCGGCCTCACCGGAACCACCCTGCTCACCCGGGCCATGACCGCCTACCTGGGAAAAGCGCCCCAGGCCTACACGATTGTCATCGGTCCCACGACACCGCTGTCGCCGGTGCTTTTTTCCCATGGCGCCGATGTTCTGGCCGGTTGCCGGATCGTCTCCATAGGGCCGGTGTTCGAGGGCATCCGCAAGGGCTTGTCGTTCCGGGCGTTCAAGAAACTGGGCGTTGAATTCGTGGCGTGGTCCAAAAACGGCGCATAGTCAGCCGCGGAACCGGCCAATGGCGTTCTTGCCGGTGGCCTTGACAGCAAAAAGCGCATGATCGGCGGCGGCAATCAGGCCGTTCAGGTCGCTGGCGTGCTGCGGATAGGTGGCAACCCCGAAACTGGCCTGCAGCCGCACCTCGACCCCCTGGCCCAGCGCATAAACCGTATCGGCCATGCGCGAACGGATCTGGGCGGCTTTTTCCAGTGCCTGCGGGAGGTTCGACTCCGGCATGACCACCACAAACTCGTCTCCGGCGTAGGCCACGGCAAAGGCCGGCGGGGCCAGGCAGCCGTTGATGGTCTGCGCCACCTTTTGGATGACCCGGCTGCCATTGAGATGGCCATGGGTATCGACGACGGTCTTGAAGCGGTCCAGGTCCATGAAAATCAGGGAAAGCGGCATATCGCCGGCGCTGGCCCGCTCGATCCATGTGGCCAGCGAGCGGTAAAGGTAGCGCTGATTATACAGGCCGGTCAGTCCGTCCCGGAACGCCTGTTCACGGAAGCGCCGTTCGCTTTCGCGCAGGGCCGCTTCCGCTTTCTTGCGCTTTGAGATGTCCACCAGGGCGATGGCCACCCGGGACAATGTCTCCTCATGACCGGAGACCACCATCGACTTTCCGATAACGGTTTTACGTTCGCCGATGGTGGTCACGAGCGTCTCCTCCCGTTCGACGGCCGTCTTCCCCTCGGCGGCCATCAGAATCACTTCCCGGGCCATGCGCATAAAATCATCTGCGTCTGTCGGCAAAAACGCGTCCACCGGCTTGTTGCGACCGGCGATGCCCATCAGTTCCAGAAAGGCCTGATTGTAATCCACCGTTCGAATCAGCGACCAGCAGTGCCGCACCTGCCCGGGGTGTTGCGTCAGGTAGGCAGCCAGGTCGTCGATGCCGGAAGCATGCAGGGTTTCTATGTACGCCTTCAGCATCGAGACATCCCACTCGATCAAGGCGATGGGCGCGGACTGGAAAAGCTGTCGATAGCGCTTTTCGCTGTCCCGCAGCATGGCTTCGGTCCGTTCCAGATCGGTGGCGTCCTCAACCATCGCCATTGCTCCGCCGGCACCACCGGTTTTCGTCGGAATGGAGGCTGAGAGGGCAGCGCAGATGAATATCGCGGCCGTCAGGATGAATCATCCGGTATTCAGCGCTATCGGATTCTTCCGGCATAAGCGGGTCCTTGGGCGAACTCATGGTACGGCGGTGCCCATTTCATCGGGCAGGCCAGAGACCGCAGCGTCGCATCCGGCAGCCAAACACACGCCGCCACGGGGGTTCAACGGCATCGATTCCAGCCAACACAATTTTTCTCCGAAAATCAAGGTCATTTGCCGGCAACCATCAGCATCCCCGGAAAAAACACAACAACGCACAATTTTTCCACAAATTGAAGGCGCAGACGACACAGACAACGCTCAAGTCGGCCCGGCCATCGCCGATAAAACAGGCATACGATACCGGTGTACATCCGGTGACAGACCATTCAAGGGGCAGGCGCTGCATAAAGAACGGCCCGGCGCGTAGCCTTGTCTCATCAGCCGAAGAGGATATCAGATATGGATTATCGCAGGGCATTCATTTCACTGGTCAAACGGATGCTTCCCGTCGTCTGCGCACTACTGTCCGGTTGCATGCTGCTGGTTCACGGCAATTTCGTCGACCGCCCCATGGTCCTGATCCTGCCCACCGAGGCCGAGTTGCCCGGTCTGCCGGTGGAAAAACTGCTTGGATTTCGCAGCCAGCAGCAGGGACCGCGTATTCTGGTAAACAGCCCCCAGGCCGGAGGGATGTATGCACCGCCGGTACCCATTGATATCCGATTCGAACCCCGCGAGAACACCCGCGTGGATACGGATTCCCTCAAGGTCGTTTACGTTAAGCTTTTCAAGGTCGACATCACCAAGCGGGTGGCGCCCTACCTCACCCCCGGCGGAATCCGGATCCCCCAGGCCGATCTGCCGGAAGGGGAGCACACCTTGATTCTTTCTATTGCCGACGATACCGGGAACATCTCTTCCCAAATCATCAACGTAACGATCAAAGCCGGAAGCTGACCGGCCGTAGCATGAACCGCTGGCTCGACGTCGCTGTCCTCCTGCTGGCCGGCTGGATCATGGGGGCGATCCCCGGCCATTCCGCGGGTCCCATGGCCCGGATGGCCGAAGAGGCGGGGATCCGAACCCTCTCAAGGCCGGCAGGGGAAACCGTTAATGACCCCAGCCAGGCGGTCTTTGCGCACTTCCGGATGGCCCGCCAACTGGCGGCGGCCGGTAACGACCGCCAGGCCCTGGCACATGCCCGGAAAGCGCTGGCCATGGGTGTCGCGGCACTGGGAGACGCCGATCCGCGTCTGGCCCCGCTGCACAATGAAACCGCCGTACTGCTGCACCGGCTCGGCCGCCATGCCGAAGCCGCAGCCCATTTCGAGACCGCCCTGCAGTTGAAAACCGAGAACTATCCCCCTGACGATCCGCAACTGGCCCTGGCCATGAACAACCTCGCATCGGTTTACACGGACCTGGGCCGCCTGCCGGCGGCGGAGGCGCTGCAGCGCAAGGCACTGGCCATCGACCAACAGCGCTTCGGATCGGACAGCCTTGCGGCAGCCGACGATCTGAACAATCTTGCCGCCATCCTGCAGGCGCGGGAAGACGTTGTGCAGGCCAGGACGCTGCTGCATCGGGCCATCACCATTTACGAGGCCGCCCAAAGCGACAATCACCGCCACCTGGCCGGTCTCCATAACAACATCGCCCTGCTGGAAAAGCTGCAGGGACGGTTCGTCCCGGCCATGGATCACTACACGCGGGCCCTTGGCCACATGGTTGCCGTCGGTGGCGATGACCACCTGGATGTGGCCTGCATCCGGGGCAACCTGGCCATGCTTGAGCGGGACAGCGGCAACGCCGAGGCCGCCGAAACCCTGTTCCGCCAGGCTATTTCCGCCTATCGGCAGCAACCGCAGGCCCGGCCCGCCGAGATGGCCGGGGTGCTGAACGGCTTCGCATCGCTCCTGCGGGACCAGAACCGGTTTTCCGAGGCCCGCACCCTCTACCGCGAGGCCCTGGCCATACAGGACCGGACCACCGGGCCGGATCACCGCAACAGGGCCGCCTTATCCAACAACCTCGGCGAACTGGAACTGGCCATGGGCAATCTGGCCGACGCCGAATCCCATTTTTCCCAGGCCCTGAAAATATGGCAGGCACAGGAGGATCCCCCGGAACTGTGGATCGCCGCGGTACACAACAACCTGGGGCTACTGACCGCGCGCCGTGGAAATGGACGCAAGGCGGAAACCCACCTGCGCGGGGCCCTGCGTCTGACCGCCCGGCTGGGCGACGATCACTACCAGTTGATCGATATTCTGGCCAACCTGTCGGCCGTGCGCCGGGATCAGGGAGATGCTGCTGAATCCGCCAGGCTGCTTGACAGGGCCCTTGCCATCGCGACCCGGGTGTTGCCCCCGCCCCACCCCCGGCGGATCGAACTGCTCAATTCGCTGGCGGCCCTTCACGTGACCCAAAAGGATCTCTCCGCTGCCGACCGTTACAGCCGGCAGGCGGCGACCCTGGTCCGGGAGCGTCTTCAATACGGGCCCGCGGATCCGCGTGCCCGGCGCCTGCTGCGGCATGTGCTGGTCAACCGCATCGACCTGTTGCAGCGCCTTGCCGATCAGCAGCCCAAACAGGCCCAGGCGTTTGCCCGCGAGGCGTTTGCAGTGGCGCAATGGGCCATGGCCAGCCGGGCCGGAGAGGCGTTCAGCCAGCTGGCAACGCGCTTTGCCGCCGGATCCGGAGAACTGGCCGATGGGGTTCGCCAACGCCAGGACCTCCTCATCCGGCAGGGCCATCTGGAACGGATGTTGACGCAGATGCTGATGACGCCTGACGAAACGGCCGCCGCCGGCCAGCCGGGGGTGGTTCAGCGCCAGCTTGACCGTATCGCTGTGGAATTGACCGGGATCACCGATACCCTCACGCGTGCCTTTCCCGACTATATGGCCCTTGAAAGGCCAACCGTACAAACGGCCGAAACGGTGCAGGGGTTACTGGGCCCCCATGAGGGGGTGCTGCTGGTGCTTACCGGTGAGCGCGACAGTTATGTCTGGCTGCTGCGAGGCAAAGGCATTGCCATGGCACGGATTCCAGCCGGACGCGTACTGCTGACCGAGACGGTGGCGCGTCTGAAACAGGGGCTGAACCAGGCCGATGTGCTGTTTGCCGATGACCTGCGCCCCTTTGACATCAAACTGTCCAACCAGTTATACTGTTAGTTTTTTTCCTCCGTAGAGGCATCCCTTTTCGACCTCACCCGTCTTGTTACGGTGGTGGACGGCCCCCTGACCACCCTGCCGCTGAGCGTCCTTGTGCGCAGCGTTGAGGCGTCGACGGACGACGGCTCCCCGGATTACGCGCAGGTGAACTGGCTGATCAACCATTTCAGCATCAGCCGCCTGCCCACCGTAGGGGCATTGGGGATGTTGCGGCGCACGGTGGCTCCGTCGGCGGCAGACTCGGTTTTCGTTGGCTTCGGCGATCCCGTGCTGACGGACGTCTGGGGCAGGCACCGCAGCGCTGCCACCCGGGGAAAAAACGCGGTGCGGATCGCCGATGTCAGGCGTCTGTTACGACTTCCGGAGACCGCCGGCGAACTGCGTGCCGTGGCCCGTATGGTTAATGCCGGTCCGGAAAGCCTTTTTCTGGGCGACGCGGCCACCGAAGGGCGGGTCCGGTCCATGGCCATGAACCACTTTCGCATTCTCGCCTTTGCCACCCATGCTCTGTCGGCCGGGGACCTGCCCGGGCTTCACGAGCCGGCGCTGGTGCTGACGCCGCCCCGCGTGGCCAGCGGGAACGACGACGGCCTGCTGACGGTCAGCGAGATCGCCGGGCTTCACCTGGATGCGGACCTGGTCATCCTTTCGGCCTGCAATTCCGCCGCACCCGATGGCAGTGCCGATGGGGAAGGCCTTTCCGGGCTGGCCCGGGCATTCATCTATGCCGGCGGCCGCAGCCTGCTGGTGTCATACTGGCCGGTGAGCAGCCGGGCCACCCAAACCCTGATGACCCGTTTTTTCGAGCAGTGGCAGACCCGGCAGCGCGGGGACCGGTCACAGGCCCTGGCCGGGGCCATGCGGTCCATGATGGCCGGGTCGCCGTCAGCCTACCGCCACCCCATGTTCTGGGCGCCGTTTTCGGTTGTGGGGATTTCTCGAGGCATGGTACCGGCGAAGCCGTAAACAGGGGTTTCCAGCAACAAAGTCACATTTCCGACGGATTCGTAAGAAGCCTGAGATCAAGGCTTGCGAATCCTGAGAATACCGCTATCGCGGGTGCCGTAGGCAGTGTACTGAGCGTACTCCGCAGTGACGAAGGATACGCGTAACGCCGATATCGGGCTTCTTACGAATCCGTTACGATTGCTTCTCCACAAACCACTCAATAAGCTGGCGGGCAATGCTGATCCGCGGGGGAATTTTGGGAAGGGTGTGCGCCGAAAACCAGTGCGCCTCCATCAGTTCGGCATTGTCCACCTGGACCTGGCCAGCGGCGTAGTCGGCCACAAACCCCACCATCAGGGAGTTGGGAAAGGGCCATGGCTGGCTGCCGAAATATCGGATGTTTTTGACTTCGATACTGACCTCTTCACGGATCTCCCGATGGACGCACTGCTCCAGGGTCTCACCCGGCTCGACGAACCCGGCCAGCACGCTGTAAAACGGTCCCCGGAAGCGTTTGTTGCGCGCCAGCAAAATCTGATCGTCCTTGAGTATCGCAACGATCACCGCCGGGCTCAGGCGGGGGTAGTTGACCAGGCCGCATGACGGGCACACCTTGGCCCGTTCATCGGGTTTGTCCTCGGTGGGCTGGCTGCAGCGCCCGCAAAAACGGTGGGACCGGTCCCAGTCCATGAGATGATTGGCCCGGCCGGCAATCCAGAACAGCTCGTCACCGATCGTACTCATCAGGGCGTGCAGGTTCACCCAGGCATACGGCTCGGCAACCGTCGCGTCCGCGTCCAATTCAGCGGCATAGCAGGCCTTCTCTTCCAGAAAACCAAGAAAGATCCTGCGGATGGGGGTGATCCCCCGGGCGGCAAGATCTTCGGCGTCGGGAATGGCACAGGTGCCGTTATCACGGATGACCAGCAGTTTGTTCTTCTCGAAAATAAACCATAGGATCGGTCGATCCTCACCGACCGGGGCGGAAAATGCGGGAACGAAATCCATAACACCATCCTGGACAATTAATTGTTTCGGGTCGGATGATCGTTCACGATCCATCCTCCGGTTGTGGTAGCACACTGAAAGCCAATCCCCAAGCCCAATATGATTCTTGGCCCTAAGATGCCACCAGGGCATCCAGTGCCCGTTTGAGATCGTGCATGCCCTCGCGGATCGCGGCGCGCTGGGGTGCCCTGGCCAGAAGCCAGGCCTTCAGCGGCTTTTTCTCTGGCGTACCGCCGGCCTTGACCAGTTTGCGCACGATGATGCGGCGCCGGCCGCTGTATATGCTGATCGATGGAATGGCCGGGAAAAACCGTGCGGCCTTGACCGCCGTGATGGCGTTTTTCTCGATGAAAAACCGGTCGGCCGGGGTGCCGATGAAAACGCCCTGGGGCGTGATGTCCACATAATAGCCTTCGCGGCTGCGTTTGGCCATCACATAGACCAGCCCCACCCAGGTGGGCAGCAGCAGCACCGCCAGGAGGCCGGCGGCCTTGAGCAGCATTTCCAGCCCGAAAACGATAATTTCGATGACCAGCTTCAACATGCTGGGGGCCTGGAAGGGGGTGTTCGCAATCGTTGCGATCATGGACGGCGCAACAGCGGCGATACCGGCGACCAGCACGGCCAGTTGCCCGGTCATGAGAAAAACGAACACCAGGCGGGCATAGCGGCGCCGGGAGAAGAAGTAGCTTTCTCCCCGGGGCGCCTCGGTCCAGCGCGGGCCGCGGAAAGCGGAAACAATGGAATAGCGCGCGCCTTCAAAAAGCGAATACATGACCGGCACCACCACCAGGGTCAGTACCGTGGCAAAGCAGATGCCGAAAATGATCACGACCCCGAGTCCTTCCCAGAGTTCGTCCGTGATGGTCAGGGTGAGAATACCGCCGACGGTGGAGACGGTGGTGGAGATGATCGGGCGCAGGCGCTGCTGTCCGCCGGCCACAATCGCCTCGAACAGGTCGAGGCTTTTCATTCGCATGCGGTTGATGCAGTCCACCAAAACGATGGAGTCGTTGACCACGATACCGGAAAGGCCCACCAGGCCGATGAAACTCATGATCGAGAAGTTGTTGCCCGTGACGTAAAGCCCCACCATGGCGCCGACAATGGACAGGGGCAGCGAGGTGAGGATGGCGAAGGGCTGGGCCAGCGAATCGAACTGCGAGACCAGCAGGGTGAAAATCAGGATCGCCGCCACGATGTAGGCCAGGCCGAGACTTTCGAAGGATTCGGCCGTCTCTTCATATTCTCCCGAGTAATCGAAACGGTAGCCGGCGGGAAGATCCAGCCGGTCGAGTTTTTCGATCAGTTCCTGGGTGATCTCCACCGCGGAGCGGCCGCGATTGTTGGCCGAAAGTCTCACGATACGGCGCCGGTCGGAGTGCCGGATGCCATTCAGTCCGCTGCCCTGACTGAATTCGGCAATCGTGGACAGGGGCACCAGTTCACCGGTATCGGCACGCACCTTGACATCGTCGAGCATGGATGGGCGGGTCCTGGATTCCTGTGAGAAACGCACCTTGAGATCGTATTTTTTGGAGACATCGCGCTCGTCGCGAAATTCGCGGATCTCTAGCCCGGCCGTGGCCCCGCGCAGGGTGTAGGCCAGGGCTTCGAGAGAAATGCCCATGGCCGCCGCCCTGGCGCGATCCACGGATACGCGCAGTTCGGGCGCCGCATCCGAGAAGTCATCCTTGATGTCCACGACGCCGGCAACATCTTCCATGATGCGGCGGGTCCGGGCGGTAAGACGACGCAGCTCCGGAATTTCCGGGCCGATAATCTTGATCAGTACCGGTGCGGCGGTGGGCGGCCCCCACTGGATGGCCCGGAAGCGGATATCGGCGCCGGGGATTTTTTGAAGATAGGGCCGCAGGCGCTCCTGGATCTGCCGATGGGATGCACGGGCCACCTCCTTGCCGTCCTGCAGCTCCACCGTGATCTCGGCAAAATGGCTGTCGATGCCCGTACCCACGGAGAATTCATAGGCACTCTGGCCCTGCTGGCCGACGGTGGCCACGGTCTGGACCGCTTCGGGAACGTGCGCCGCGACCAGTTGCTCCACCTGCCGGGCCACGGCATCGGTTACATCCACATCGGTGCCGCGGGGAGTCTCCACGGTGATGTAGATGTAGTCAAAATCAGCATCCGGAAACATCTCGACCTTGACCAGCTTCAATGCCACCAGGCCCACCGCCATGGTCAGGCTCAGCACGATCAGGCAGACCACCCGAAAGCGGTGGTTCAGCGACCATGAAACAACACGCACATAGAGCCTTTTGAGCTGTTTGAGATCTTCCTCGGGCTTGACGATCTGCCCGGCCTTGACCGTCTGTTTCATGAAGCGGCTCAGGATCAGCGGATTGGCGATCAGGGCAATCACCAGGGATGCGGAAAGGGCGATGGTCACGGTTTTGGGCAGAAAGCCCATGTACTCGCCGGTGACCCCGGTCATGAGCAGCATGGGCAGAAAGGCGGCCATGGTGGTCAGGGTGGCGGATATCACCGGCATGGCGATTTCGGAAGTTCCGTCGATTACCGCCGTGATGCGGTCCTTGCCCAGCTGGAAGTGATGGTAGACATTCTCAACGACGATAATGGCATTGTCCACCAGCATGCCGATGCACAGCACCAGGGCGAACCGGACCATGTCGTTGTTGGACAGCCCGAAGACCTTCAGGAAGACAAAAGTGAGCAGCAGTGACAGGGGAATGGAGAGCGAGGTGATCACCGAATTTCTCAGCCCCATGGCAAAATAGAGCACCACAACAACAATGATCAGACCCACCACGGCGGAGTTGTTCATCTGGTCGAAACCCTGCTTGATAAACTTAGCCTTCTCGGCGGTAATCGTGGTGGTGACGCCGGCAGGAAAGGAGGCTTCCAGCTCCTTGAGCTTGTCACGGACCTTGTACGTGGTTTCGAGAATATTGGCGCCGCTGCGCTTCTTGACGGCAATGGATGCCGAGTTTACCCCGCCCACCCGTGAGTAGCTGACATCTTCCGAGTGGCCGTCGACGACCGTTCCCACATCGCCCAGGAACACCACCCGGTCCCCTTGACGGACCAGGGGCACCTTGGCGTAATCGGGCACATGCTTGATTTCCGTCAGGGTCCGCAGCAGCAACCGGCGGCCCTCAAGGTTGACCTGCCCGCCGGGAATGTTGATATCCGACTGCTTGACGGCATCAAAGACGTCCAGAATGGTCAGCCCGTACTGGTTGATCCGCTGGGGATCGAGGTAGATCTGAATCTCGCGCACCAGACCGCCGGCCACGTCGGCGGCCAGGATTTCGGGCATCAGCTCGATTTCGTCAGCTACCCGTTCGGTGAGCCGCCTGAGCTTCACCGGATCGATATCGCCCACCACCGAAGCGATCATGATGGGAATATCCGAGAAACTGACCTCGTTGACTTCCGGGTCCTCGGCCTGGTCGGGAAGCTCTTTCCTGGCGTCGCTGACCTTTTCGCGGACTTTCTGCAAGGAGCGTTCGAGATCCGCTTCGGCCTCGAAATCGATCACCACCACCGATACCCCCTCGGCCGAATTGGAGCGCATCTCCTCGACATCCTTGAGATCGCTGAGTTCTTCCTCGATGGGGTTCGTGACCAGACTCTCCACCTCGCTGGGGGAAGCGCCGGGAAAGAGGGTCACCACGATGGCCACGGGCGCCGAGATTTCGGGCTCGCCCTCCTTGGGAAGGGTCTGGTAGGCGACCGTCCCGGCCACGATGGGCAGGGCGATCACCAGCAGTGCAAAAATCAGCCAGCGTCGGATCACCAGGGAGATAAACGTCATGGCGCGACCCTCACCGTGTCGCCCGGTTTGAGATACTGGGCACCGGCGATGACCAGCCGGTCTCCGTCAGCCAGCCCCTCCAGAATGCGCACATCGGAGCCATCCATGCGTCCCAGCTTGACTTCCCGCGCCACCGCCGTGAGGTTGGCATCGACAATGAAGACCTCTTTTCTGTCTTCCCGGAACAGGACGCTGTCCTGGCCGATCATGATCGCATCGGGGATCACATCGGTCTCGATGGCCACGCGCGCCGTCAGTCCGGCCTTCAGCAGCAGATCCGGGTTGTCCACCAGGATTTCGATTTCAAAAGTATTGGTACGGGCGTCGGCCTGGATGCCGATCTTGTCCACCCGGCCGGGCAGGCTGCGCCCGGCGAAGGCCTCCACGGTGACCCGCACCGGGTCGTTGGCATCCACATGCACGTAGTCCAGCTCGTTAATGCTGATTTTAACCCGCATGGTCTGCATGTCGGCCACCTGCATGGCCGGATCGCCGATGGCCACCCGCTGGCCGGTTTCAACGAACCGCTGGGTGACGTGTCCGCCGAACGGGGTCGTAATGGCGGTTTTCTCCAGGCGCCGCCGGGCCTGGGCCACCAGGGTTTCCAGTTGGGTCACCAGGGCGCCGGCAGACTTGAACCCCGCCTCGGCCTGGTCGTACAATTCCGGGGTAATCACCTTTTCCGGCAGCAGGCGCCTGGCCCGCGCAAAGGATTTTTGTTTTACCGGCAGCTGGATCCGGGCGGAGAGCAGATTGGCCTCGGCCTCTTTTAATGCCAGGACGTAGTCCGTGGGGTCGAGTTTGGCCAGCAGCGCACCCCGGGCGACCTTGGCGCCCACATCGGCATGATACCGCAAAAGAATTCCGGAGACTTCCGCCGAGAGAATCACCTCCCGGTTGGGAATCAGTCTTCCGACGGCATTGACCATGATCGGCAGATCACGGCTGGCAATGGTTTGGACGCTTACGGAACGAGGAATGGCCTCAGCGCCCGGATTTTCCTCATGTGTGCCACACCCCGAAAGCCAAATCGACACGAACAAACAGACGCCCGCAACAACATATGTTTTCATCATCTCCCATAACCTTGCCCGATGGCGTTGCCGGTGAAAGTAAAGCCTTTGAGAATAAACCCCACTGTTGCAACATTGGGGCAAACCCTTATTACGATTCCCTATACCCCCAGGAGAACTGCCAAAAAACGGATCAGGTGCAAGTGGATTGAGTTTCGAGGTCTCGGGCGATTTCTGTCAATCGCCTCACCGGTGAGTGGCATCGCGTGATTTTGAATTCCGCGTCAGTCTTGAATGGATGCCCCTATATCAGGATCAGCAAATGGTGTCCATTCAGAAGTGATGAATTTATTCTAAGAGCCTGTTTGATAAATCCGTCTAAGGCCCGCTAACGGCGTTGGAAACTGTCTCAAAATGCTCACATATTACCTATATGCTCCGCTTTCGTGCCACTTTCCGCCTTGTTATCGAGCCTGATCCAGACTTCTCAAACAGGCTCTAAACAAAAAACTATGTAATCACTTGTTCAACTCCTGTTTTACGGCCAGTCCAATTTTTTCTATAGTAAAAGGTTTTTTAACAAAATTTCCAGCACCTAAATTCTGGGTCTTTTTTACCGCCTCGGTTTCCGCATATCCACTTACAATCACAGCCTTCTGATTTGGATGGATCTCAATGATCCTTTTGTAAGTTTCACGACCATCGATTCCGGGATCCATAATCATATCCAACAACAGTAAGTCGACGGAGTGATTTTTCATATATTCCACCGCGTCCTCACCGCTACTTACGCTTACGGTGTGATATCCGATTTTATTGAGCATGTCACTTGATATCTCCCGTTGGCTTTCCACATCGTCAATAATGAGAATGGTTTCGCCGTTTCCAAAATAGTCGTCGATGGATAGCGAGAGATTTTTTCCGGTAATCGCTTCTCTCGTAATGGGAAAATAGAGTTCAAATACAGTGCCGTCATTGGGGCCGCTTTTCACATCAATGTACCCGTCATGATCCAGAAGCACATTCCAG
This sequence comes from Desulfosarcina ovata subsp. ovata, assembly GCF_009689005.1. Classification (NCBI taxonomy): domain Bacteria; kingdom Pseudomonadati; phylum Thermodesulfobacteriota; class Desulfobacteria; order Desulfobacterales; family Desulfosarcinaceae; genus Desulfosarcina; species Desulfosarcina ovata. The sequence goes on from NZ_AP021879.1 coordinate 2,763,569, forward strand.
ACAATGGCCAGGCCAAGACCGGTCCCGCTTCGCCCCATAATTTTTTTAGTGTAAAAAGGCTCGAAAATCCGTTCAAGGTCCTTGTGTGAAATTCCCTTTCCGTCATCTGAAACAGATATAACGGCGTATTCGCCGATGTTGACATCATCATATTTTTTTAACGGACGATCAATATATCGATTGGTTGTCGACAGATTTACGACTCCCTGGATATCAATTGCCTCCATGGCGTTTAAAATCAAATTCATGAGCACTTTTTTAATGTGAATATGAGAGCCGGCGATATCCAATAATTCAGGGTCCAGTTCGGTTTTGATGGAAACGTTCGGGTATGACGTTTTAAGTTGCCTGAACTCCGGTGATTTCAAAAAGTCATCGATGAGATGATTCAGATCGATCGGTTCTTTAGCGATGGCCACTCCCCTTGCAACGGTCAGCAAATCCTGAACAATGGCTACGGCCCGATTGCCTGCCTCTTGAATCATGAGAACGGATTTTCTGATTTGGCTGTCTGTGGGAAGATCAAACAGGAGCAGATCCGGAATGCCGACAATTCCTGAAAGAACATTATTGAGATCGTGCGCTACGCCTCCTGCCAAAAGCCCCAGGGATTCCATTTTCTGAGCCCTTTGAAGTCGGGCGGTCAACCGTTGGCTTTCTAACTCCTGCTCTGAAATTTCATCAATTTTCTTCTCAAGTTCTTGTTGATAGTCGATTAGTTTTCTGCTGTTGGATTCGAGACTGTTCAGCATATTGTTAAAGGAAAAACCCAATTGAACAATCTCATCACTATACCCTGCCATATTTTGAAATCGCATACCGATACTTCCGGCTTCTACCTTCTGCATCAAGGAAGCCATTGATCGGATGGGAGAAATGATGTTTTTATCCAAAAACCAAATAATGACCATAAGGGTCGTGATGCCGAACACCGCCGCAATGAGCAAAATGCCCTGCAGTTCTTTTTTTATGGCGGTTGTTTCTTCAAATTTGGCACTCAACAATGCCTTCGAACTAGTTTTAATGATGGCGAAATGGTCGTTTAATTGGACGCTTAAATTTTCGACCGCCTCGTTGATGGTTATAATTTCGCCTTCCAATCCATGATCTTCATCGAGTATCTCCTTGAAACTCTGCAAGTACCCTTTCATACGAACATCGGATGCTTCGGTTGCAAGAAACTTTCTCTCAAATGAATTGATTACCAGTTTAAGCGCCTGATACCTGGACACCCCTCGACTGGATCGGTAGGCAATTAGAAAATGGGTAAGGTTGAATAATGGTTTTAAAAGTTCAGCGTCGTTACTGTTCAGAATGATGGAAACCATTGAACGATAGTTCATTTCCATCCGTGTAATCAGTAGACTTTGTTTCGTCTTGAGTTGGATCAGGCGGTTGAAATTGTTTTCGTATTGATCAATGCCGACCTTAATCCGTTTCAAGGTATGGTTGGTATTAGCATCCAGAACACGTTCGCTTAACGTGTCCAAGATGTTCCTGATTTGTTCGATTATTGATCCAAACTGCATTTCTGCATCAGGATTTTTTTGTGAGAAGATGACCCTCTCCCAGAAGCGCACCTCGTGAAAAAGGGTGTTCAGTTCGCTGAAACGCCTTTCAAGGGAAATAGTGTCTCTGGCAAGGGTGACACTCTGTGTTTGCTGATGTAAAAAATAGATCAGGATGCCATAACCAATGGCAAATGAAACAGCCAACAACAACGTTACAGCGTAAAATTTACTGTTGATGGATCGAAGCAAAGGGGTGGCTCCTAATTTTTGACCAATGAAATACCCACCAAAATTAAGGGTTTGATTTTTTCCCTCCGGAAATAGCGAGCAGCCGTCTCAATGGCCAAGGTTCCCATGGTCTGGGGTTTTTGGGCGATGGTGGCCGTCAGTTTGCCCTGCCGAATTGATCGTAGTGCTTCAGGAATTGCGTCAAACCCGATCATGGCTTTCGGCAGTTTTATTCCCAATTCCTCATAAGCATCGATTACACCAAGGATCATGTTGTCATTGTGGGCAAAGACCCCATCAACTTTCTGATCTTTTTTTAAAATCTGAAGTGTTATGGCTTTTGCCGTTTGTCGGTCGAAATGGGCGTTTTCGCGGTGGACAATTTTGATTTCAGCGCATTGCTTGAGAGCTTCATTAAATCCTGCTCCCCGCTCATGGGCTGCCGAAGTTCCTGGGATTCCTTCCATCTCTATAACCCTGCCTTTGCCCCCTAACTTTTGTGCCAGAAAATGAGCTGCTTTTTTACCGCCCTGGGAATTGTCGGACTCGATATGGCATAGTACGGTTCCGCCGGCAGCTTTTCGATCCACGGTAATTACCGGTGTATCTTCATTATTCGCATATTCAATACCAGGAGTGATGCACGATGTGTTTGTGGGATTAACGATAAGGAGATCAACTTTTTGATTAAGGGTTTCTGCCATATCAGTTAGTTGCTGGGCATCCTGATTTTCAGCGTCCAAAACGATCAGCTCCATCCCGAAGAGATCCGCAGATTCTTTTGCCCCTTGTATCATGATGGAGAAAAAAGGATTCCGGAGCGTTGAGATCGAAAACGCCACTTTTTTGCCAAAATGCTCGTAGGTGACCAAATCCAGCGGGGTGGAACGATTGTCGGGAATGCTTAACCCATTGAGCCGTTGCCACGCCATATGGACACCATACTCACCCATTAGCTCAGGGTGCTGTTCAATGGTGGCATGGATACGGCCATTTCTGATTTCCGTACGCACCGAATCGATATTGTCGTATCCGGCAACGACTATTTTTTTAAGTGATCCCATAAGGTCAATGGCCTGAATGGCGCCCAGAGCCATGGAATCATTTGCACAGAATATGGCATCGATATTGGGATGTTTGGCGAGTAAGTCGGCGGTGAGGGACAGGGATTCGTCAGTGTGCCAGTTGGCACTTTCCGACGCGACAATTTCAATTGAACTTCCTGCGGTAACAGCCTCAATGAATCCTTTTTTGCGCAAATCGGCGTTTTCCACCCCCCTGATCCCCTCTATGACGATAGCCCGCCCCATGCCATCGAGTTTTGCTTTTACATATTCCCCAATCATATATGCGCCGGCAAAGTTGTCCGAACCAACAAAGGGAATGGAGATACCTTGCTGGTCCAGGGTCGGTTTATGCAGGGGATTATCTATATTGATGACAATGATTCCCCTGTCTATTGCCTTTTTACATATGGAAACCAGCTTTTTTGAATCAGCAGGTGCAATAACAATGGCACCGTAGCCTCTGGAGATGAGATTATTCACGATCCCGATCTGCCGCTCGATATCTGTCTCCCGATCAACACCAAACACTTCAAGCTGAATGGCATTTTCCTGGGCAAAGATTCTTGCCCCTTTTTCCATTTTCGAAAAAAAAGGGTTGGACAGCGCTTTCATGACAAGGGCAACTGTTTTTTCATTTCCGGCGCTCGAATATCCTGGAAGGGAAAAAAACAGAGACATAACCACAATAAACACCAGGGAAGGCATATTCCAACAGCTCATATTCTTTTTCCTCTCAATTTTAATCAACAATACAGCATTCACTGGTTATCTGGCAACTGGTTACAAAAAAGTCCTTGACCAACGGCCCGGCATCGATAGAATTTTTTATTGCAGGGTCGAGCTTTGTTCTGCAATTTCTCGCTGGCTGAATGGGCTCTGGCATACCGATTCATAACTTGCTACGGTATTAGCAATTATCTTCCTTTACCAGCTCTCTCATTCGAATACCGAGGTTCATCCATGCAAAATCATAAAAAATGGTATGACGCCCATCTTGCGGGATTCAGGCAAGACGCCCAAATAAAGAGTTTCAAGCAATACGAAGCGCTTTATCGGCGCTCCTTGGATACCCCCGAGATATTCTGGGCGGAGCAGGCCCACAACTACCTGGACTGGGATAAAAAATGGGATTTTGTGTTTCGCCAAGACGTCGATGAAGCCAGATTCCAGTGGTTCGGTGGTGGAAAACTGAATGCGTCCTTCAACTGCCTGGACCGGCACCTTCTGCATGGTAGCAAGGGTGACAAGATCGCTTATTTCTGGGAAGGCGAAAACCCCGCTGAAACAAAAACGGTCACGTATGGCGAACTGTACAATGACGTGAATCGGTTGGCGTTGTGGCTGAAGGCGGAGGGCGCCCAAAAAGGGGATTGCGTTGTCATTTACATGCCCATGGTGGTGGAACAGGCGGTCGCCATGCTGGCCTGTGCAAGGATCGGCGCCATCCACTGTGTCGTTTTTACCGGATTTTCTGCAAAACCGCTGACCAATTGCATCCAGGATTGTCAGGCAAAAATCATTATCACGGCCGATCAAGGGTATCGCAACGGTAAGGTCGTTCCAATCAAAAAGCATGTGGACGACGCATTGCTGTCGTGTCCGGACGTTCGGTCAGTTCTGGTATTGCAGCGTGGGCGAAAGGAAACCCCGCTTATCCGCGGACGGGATACCTGGTGGCATCAGGGGATGGAAAGATTTTCAGCAAACCAGTCGGTGGATCCTGAGCCCATGGATGCCGAGGATCCTCTGTTTGTTTTCTACTACAGCGGCTTTTCCGATTATCCCAAAGGTCTGGTTCATACCCACGGCGGATATCTGCTCTATAGCGCCATGACCACGCGATTGGTTTTCGATTTGAAAGATGACGATATCTTCTGGTGCACGACCGATATCGGACGGATCGCCGGGCACAGTTACACCGTTTATGGTTCCCTGTTAAACGGTGCAACAGGCGTATTATACGAAGGGGGGCCCGCTTACCCGGACTATGACCGGTATTGGCAGATGGTGGAAAAATACCGCGTTACCAAATTTTACACGACACCGACACTGGTGCGTCTTCTGGCCCGTCAAGGCGATGATTTTGTACATGCCCACGATCTTTCATCGTTAAAGCTTCTCGGCAGCGGTTGTGAAGCCATCGGTTACGAGGCCTGGAAATGGTATTACGACGTGGTGGGAGGCGGCAAATGCCCTATCGTTGATACTTACTGGCAGACTGAAACCGGCGGTCATGTGCTGACACCGCTTCCGGGTGTGGCGCCGTTGAAACCCGGCTCCTGTGGCCTGCCTTTTTTCGGCATCGATCCGGTGATTTTGGATGATACGGGTGAACAGACAAAATTTCCCGACCAGGAGGGGGTGCTTTGTATCCGTAAACCCTGGCCAGGGATGGCCAGGACGGTTTACGGCGACCACGAACGCTATGTTTATCCCTATTTCAGCCGTGCCCTCGACATGTATTTTACCGGTGATGCGGCCAGGCAGGATGAAGACGGCTATTACTGGATCATGGGGCGGGTCGATGATGTGATCAATATTACCGGGTTCGGACTGAATGCCGAGGAATTGGAAGCCGTTCTGTACGGGCATCCCAAAATTTCGGAAGCCGCAGTGGTGAAATTTCCGCACCCCGTGAAAGGAATCGGTATCTATGCCTTTGTTACGCTTCACCGCCGCTTGGATAAATCCGATGCCTTGAGAGGAGAGCTGATCAGAAAAGTACGAACGGATATTGGTCCGATCGCTGAAATCGATGTGATTCAATGGGCCGATGCCCTGCCGAAAACCCGCAGCGGAAAACTTTTGAGAACGGTCCTGGATAAGATAGCGGCAAACCGGGTCGATGATCTGGGAGATACATCCGTTATCGCCGATCCGGTCGTGATCAAAGGTCTGATCGAAGAACGTAAAAAAATTCAGGGTATATAAAACGCCATACCTTCCTTTGACCAAACCCAACCCGTCGGAGTGGGCGCAATGAACGCAGGCAACCCTATTAAAACGCCGTGTGAGGTGAAAATTTACCGGCCCGAGCATTATGAAGGCCTGGTAAAAATGTACGACGCGTTCAGACCCAAAGGAGAGTTCCAGGGTATGCCCCCGCGGAACAGAGCCACCCGAATCCAATGGATCGACAACCTGGTCGCAGGTGGTGAAAACGCCCTCGCATGGTTGGAAGACCGTGTCATCGGCCATGTGGCGATAATCCCTGATTTCTCCAAACTGGACGCCGAATACCTGATATTTGTCAGCCAGGACAACCGTGGCATGGGAGTGGGCAAAAAACTCACCAGCAAAATCCTTCAAAGAGCCGGGCAATTGGCCTTAACGAAGATCTGGCTAACGGTGGATGCCTATAATTTCAGGGGGATAAAGCTATACAAAAGATTTGGGTTTCAATTTTCACAAGAACACTGCTCGGCCTCCGAGCGAACCATGATCCTTTCATTGTGATGATACCGGATTCAAATTACGATTTTTTTTATCGAAGGCGCAATGACCATGGCCATTAAAACAGGAATCGTTCGGGACGATCGGTTTCTGGCGCATAATACGGGACAGATTCATCCTGAGCACCCCACGCGCCTCAAATCCGTCTATAAGATGTTGGATGCGGAGTTTGCCCATGGCCTGATTCGGATTGAACCCCAACTCGCGCCGTTGGAATACCTGGAGTATGTCCACACGCCGATGTACATCGAAAAAGTGTTGAAAACAGCCAATCACCAGTTTACCAGCCTGGCGCCCGATACACCGGCTTCGGAAAATACCTGGCATGCCGCCAGTCTTGCCGTAGGCGGTTGTATTTCCGGTCTGGACGCACTGGTGAATAAAACATGCAAGGTTTGTTTTTCACTGGTTCGCCCTCCCGGACACCATGCACTGGCGGATCGCGCCGCCGGTTTTTGCGTTTTTAACAATCTTGGTATCACTGCGCGATATGCGGCCCAGCGGCATCATATTAATCGGATTCTAATTATCGATTGGGATATTCACCACGGCAACGGCCTGCAGGAGATGTTTTACGATTCAAGCGCGGTGCTTTACTTTTCAACCCATGACACCCGGCTTTATCCTTACAGCGGTGACTGGGCCGAAACCGGCACAGGCAACGGCCAGGGCTACACCGTCAATGTGCCGATTCCCCGAAACCTGACCGATGCGGATTTTTTTCACCTATACCGGATTCTGTTAGCGGACATGATCGCCCATTACCGCCCGGAACTAATTTTCGTGGCGGCCGGTTTTGACGCCCATCGTCTCGATCCCATCGGAAGATCCGCATTGACGGAATACGCATTTTCAGGGCTGATGCACCTGATCCTCGACTTGAAAAAGGCATCGGGGGATCCGCCCGTTCTGATGGCCCTGGAGGGCGGGTATCATCCCAAAGCCCTGACGGAGTGCGTTCGCGCCGTTTTAACGGTGTTGACCACCAAACAGAACCAGTCCGTTCATATCCCTGAAACGAGTCAGCGAGTCGACACCATCGTAAAAAAGACCCGGACGATTCACGCCCCCTATCGAATCTGGACCCATTGATGGACAGGGAGTCGTCAAAAGGGAGTCACCATTCATGATCAAAGCAAAAATAGCGCCCCAGAATCCGGAAGCCAACCTTGGCTCCTACGATGAAATCTGCAGCCGTTTCTCCTGGGGCGATGTCGAGAAACAATTCACCTGGTATCACACGCATCAGCTCAATATTGCTCACGAAGCCATCGACCGATGGGCAGACAATCCGAATACGGCAAACCATAACGCGCTGATCTTTGAAAAAAGCGGTGAGATAAAGACCTACACGTACCGGGATCTTAAAATAATTTCCAATAAATGGGCCAATCTGCTCAAACAATACGGTTTTAAAATCGGTGACCGACTCTTTATTTTTTTAGATCCCTGCCCGGAAATCTATTTTGCCATGCTGGCCGCCGCCAAACTGGGGGTGCTTTTTTGTCCGCTTTTTGCTTCTCTGGGATACGATGAGCTCGAAGAACGCATCGAAAACGGAAAACCCCGGGGCATTTTGACCAACCCGGATATGGATGAATGGCTGCCCCATGACGACATGCAAGCGGTCCAGCATGTGCTGTTGACCCATGGCCCGGCCCCCGGGCTTTCAGCCAAGGAAACGGTGGTGGAGGGGCTTGCCGATTCCATGACGGATCAATTTTCCACACGATGGGTGGACGCCCAAACCCCCCTTTACCTGCTCTATACCTCCGGTTCAACCGGTCCGCCCAAGGGGGTCGTCCACGCGCATCGGGACATGATCGGACAACTGATTAGCGCAAGATATGTTCTGAACCTGACACCCAACAGTGTCCTCTGGGCCGATTGCGATCCGGCCTGGGTAACCGGCACTGTTTACGGTGCCTTTGCCCCATGGCTCTGCGGTGCCACATCAGTGATCCAGGCCGACCCGTTTTTAACCTCCACCTGGTACCGAACCCTGGAACGGCACAACATCACCGTCTGGTATAAAACGCCCAGAGCGATGAGGCGGCTGATGGAAGCCGGTGAAGACCTGGTGGGCCGATACGATTTTTCATCCCTGAAACACATTGCCGTGGTGGGGGAAGCACTGGCACCCGAAATCATCTACTGGTTCAAAAAAAATTTTAAGATCACCCCGCATGATACATGGTGGATGACAGAGACCGGGATGATCTGTATCGCCAATTTCCCATCCATGGAAATCAAACCCGGTTCGATGGGAAAACCCTTGCCCGGCATCGAAGCCGCCATCATCGATGAAAAAGGTCGGCGACTTCCGGACCTGACCATGGGAGAACTGGCCTTGAAACCCGGATGGCCTGCCATGATGACCGGCATCTGGGAAGATGAGAGACGCTATAAGGATTATTTCAGGCTTCCGGAATGGTTTCTCACCGGCGATATGGCCATCCGTGAACCGGATGGCTACTACTACCACCAGGGACGCACCGACGATTTGATTAAAATTGGCGTCAAACTTATCGGGCCCTATGAAATCGAGCGCGCCCTGTGTCAACATCCGGCGGTTCGCGAGGCGGCCGTCATATCCAAACCGGCACACCCCGGTGAACCTCGAATCAAGGCCTTTATTTCCATCAATAAAAACGTTACTCCTTCCGCCCGCCTCAATCAGGAGATCAAAGCCTTTGTCAAGGCAAAGCTATCGTCGGAAGTTGTTTTAAAAGAGATCGTTTTTATGGAAGAAATTCCGAAAACAAGATCCGGCAAAATTCTCCGACGCGCGCTTCGCGCCCAGGATATGGGCCTGCCCATTGGAGATCACATGAAAATAAAGGATTTCTGAAAAGCGATTACCTGCTGATTTCAACGCTTTTGATCGCACACATTAATGATTTCATGTCCGGGTATCCCAGGATGGGCTCCCTGCATTTGGCGTCTGTTAACAGATTGGCATTGGCCTGCCCGGACCAGCCATGGGGGACAAACACGATGCCGTCGGCCACGCAGTCCACCACACTGGCTTTCATGAACACGGTTCCCCTGTCCGTGGAAACGCTGACATCATCGCCTTGTTTGATTCCGAAATCTTTGGCGGTGTTGCGGCTCAGTTCCGCCATGGGATGCGGGTCTTGCCCATTTAGCGCATCAATATTGCGGTGCTGGGAATGGGTGTAATAATAGCTGCGGTTGCCGGTTCCCAGGATCAGGGGATATTTTTTTAGATCTCTGTATTTTTTTGACTGGGGGCTCTTGAGCGGCTCCAGGTATGTGGGCAAGGGATCGAATCCTGCCTGCTGCATGGCATCACTGTAAATTTCAATCTTTTTGGACGGCGTTTTAAACGTGCCGTCCGGGATCGTGTAGGATTTTTGCTGGTAGTAATCGCCTTCGGGTTTCTCATTTAACAGGTAGTCAAAGGAAAACCCGGTCTGGCCCAGTTCAAAGGCAACCAGTTCCTCTTCCGATGCCCAGGGGAAATATTCTTCCAGCCCCAGACGTTTTGCCAGCTCCGTGAAAAGTTTCAACTCAGACCAGCTTTCTTCGTAAGGTTCAATACACTTTTTGCGCAGCATCAGATAGGGGATGCAGTGGCACACATTGTAATTATAAGCCACGCCGTATTTTTCCAGGTTGGAGCACGCTGGCAGGACATATTGTGAACGGGGTCAAACAATTAAAAGTGGGCAATCCGGCAGAACCGGACACCGTCATCGGCCCGATCATCAATCAATCCCAGTTGGACGGGCTGATCCAAAAAATAGAATCCTCTCAGGACGGCAATGTCAAATTACTGTATGGCGGCAAGGCAGACGGCCTTTTGCTCCCTCCGCACGTTTTCAGCCCGGTCGACGGGAGCCATCAACTGTGCCAGGAGGAGACCTTCGGACCGTTGGTTCCGGTCACCGTCGCCGAAAATGAGGACCATGCCCTGCAATTGGCCAACGATACCCATCACGGATTGTCCAGTGCGGTGTTTACCGAAAATATGGCGCGGGGCTTGAATTTCGCGAGGGGTATCTACGCCGGGATGACCCACATTAACGATATTACCGTCGACGACCAGCCGTTAGCGCCCTTCGGTGGCGAGAAAAATTCCGGCATCGGCCGATTCAACGGGGATTATATCATGGAAGAATTCACCCGGGCCCATTGGATTACCTGGCAGGGCACGGGGCAATAAAAAATGGGTCGAAAAGGCTCAGCATTAGGCCCGCAGGAATATGATAAGGCCAGCTGAGCCCTTGGAAATCGACGCGGCGACATCTGCCCTCACCCCGGCAGCGGCCTTTGGACATATTTTTTATCGGTAATTCTGATTTGCCCCATCAAGCAACGCAGTCCCTGCAGCTCAACAGTCTTCACAAGCGCGGGATGAACTGGTCGCCTTAAAAGCCGTCACTTGCCAAAACTCGATACTTGTTGTTATTTAAGATTGTTTTGATCTTTTGGGATTGATCTTGAGGGTGAGGACTCTCAGGGAATGCTTTTAATAGAATTGCCACTTTGCTCAATTCATCCAATTCCCTCAGACAGTCCTTGAGCATTTCGTTGGTTTGTGTCTGGTATCCGTTTTTCATGAAAACCGGCTTGTCGGGTACTGTCCATCCATTTTGCAGATGGTTGGCCAGTACACCCGATCAAGAACATCGATTGACGCTCTCGAAGAGGCTACAGTGTTGTTTTAAGAATGTTCTCAAGTGTCCACGCGCCCTGGAAATTCTTTTTCTGAATGCCTCAGGGCTGATTTCCAATATATACGCCCCTTCCTGGCTGGATACATCCATGATAACGCCTAAAATGAAGGCCAACCGATGCGGTCGATTCATGGCCGTCAATAACGCCTGGGTGCATCTAAGACGTGTTTCAATTTCGAGCATTTTAGATGGGACGGCGGGGGGATCGGCCAACCAACCGTTGGCCTCTGCTTGGTCAACTAGCTGAACGGCTTTTTCCCAACTAACCTCAAACCGCTCCATCCTGCTTTTCCTTACGGTGTTCAAATGGTTTGCAGCAATTCGAAATACCCACGCCTTAAAAGCGCCTTCAAACCGAAAAGATTCCAGATTTCTAATTACTTTTATCAAAATCTCTTGGGTTGCGTCCTTTGCATCTTCCGGATGAGAAAGCATGCGTAGGGATAAAGCATAGATACTATCCTGAAAACGCTGGACGATTTCCTCAAAAGCATCGTTCGATCCTCCTAAAGCCTCATGGATCACTTCTTCTATGGTCGGTCGATGGTTTTTTTTATTGCCCATTGTTTCTTAAAAATCCATTGATCGAAATTGGTAGGAAACGGTTTTTTATTATGCAATTCATAACAATATTTGTGACTTGCAATTTCGATGCAAGCCTAATCGACAAACGGATTACCATTGATACACGTGCATGGATTAATAGCCATACTAGATATTGACTTGAAAAAGCAATCCTTGTGACCGGGTGAACGCTAAATTCTTGTGGATGCTTTTTTTCAGTCACAACCGGTAAGATATATTGTCATTAATTAAAGGCAGTGGTCAGGTAGTTGACGAACTCGTAAAAATTCCGATATCGGGCAAATTGGACATTTCTGGATGGGCATTAGTTGGCGCTCACAGAAAAATGGGAGGATAAGACAATGGATAAAGTCTTGTACAAAAAAATTGGTAGGATAGCCTATATAACCTTAAATCGTCCTGAAACCCTTAACGCAGTGGATGATGAACTGGATCAAAATTTATGGAACGTATGGTCTGAATTTAAAGCTGACGATGCTGTGGATGTCGCTATCGTTACAGGAGCGGGAAAAGCATTTTGTTCTGGAGCTGACCTTAATACTTGGCTCCCCAAATGGGAAGGCGCAAACATGCTCGACATTCGCAAGAACATGGGACGCGGCTTTGGAGGTGGAATTACACGCGGACAACACAGAATCTACAAACCGATCATCGCAGCGGTGAACGGAGTTGCTGTAGGCGGAGGGCTGGAAATCGCACTTGCTTGCGATTTCAGGATTGCCGGTGAGAGCGCTCGGTTTGCTTCGTTTGAGACGCGTCGCGGTCTGCATCAGGGTGACGGAGGTATCGTACGGATCGTCGCTATTGCCGGTTTAGCCGTGGCATTGGACTTAGCCCTGACCGGTCGCATGATCAACGCGGACGAAGCATATCGATTGGGCCTGGTCAACCGGGTCGTACCGGATGGACAACTGATGGCCGCTGCCGAGGAATTGGCGAACCAAATTTTACAAAATAGTCAGCAGGCGATACGCTCTGCCAAGGAAACGATCCTGGAGATAATCGGCAGAACGATCGACGATGCGCTGAGGGTTGAAACGCTTAACGCTTACTCCAGTGTTGGAGATTTTTCGGAAGTGAACAAAAGATTGCAGCAGTTTTATGAAAGGGAAAAGTAGAGATACAATCCCACATAAACCACAAATCATCGGTGCAAGATATGGCTGTGATTACTGGTTTCCATCGGAGCGATTCATTTCGAAAGGTTTCGAACGCATCAGGGCCCCAAAAGCTCGCATTGCCTCGCAATTGAAATCCAGCTGTTTTCGCCATTGAGTAATTTGGTTTGGGTGAACCCCGAATTCACTGGACAGCTGGGCAATCGTTTTTTCTTTTTTGATCGCTTCCAAGGCGACCTTCGCTTTAAATGCAGCGCTCTGGTTCCTCCGAATTTTTCCCACTGATGAGCCTCCTTTGGACCGGTCAGGATACGCTCACTTTCCACCTTCAGAACACCTTACCTCCGTGAAAATTAAAACGACACCAGCGCAGCCTCAAATATCACTATTTACTAGCTCATAAGTGAGACGAAAATTACTTCCGGGATACTCTATATCAGCCTTGTTGAGTTCGTCTAAAAGTGAGGCGATCGATCGATTGTCCGCCGGCGTCGAGGCATTGTGAATTCGTACGCGTAAGCGATTGTTTTCCATATCGGGTATTAGGTCGGCATCGGTGACGAACAGGCCCTGCAGCAGTTGCCTGGCATCGGGCATATCCACCGTTGGGCCGAGCAACATTGCCGCCATGGCCGTTTCGGCTCGATAGGCGATCATGCGCACGGTGTCCATCAATCGCTTGCGACCTGGAAGCAGCCGATTGAACTTGTCCTTGTCCTCCAGTTCCCCCCAGGTGATGTGTTTTGGTGTCTGCTTCAATTGTGCTTTCAACGTTACCAACTGATGTTCATGCTGGTCGATTTCTTCCAGCAGTTCGCTTTTTCGCTTCAGCCATTTTTGGTATTTCTCCGGATTGGTTTCGCTTTCCGGGTGCATGGTCATTTCGGTAAAGCGTGCCCGGCGGTAGCGCATCCGGCTTTGCACCTGATTACGGCTGCGGTTCAATTCCCGCCAGCTGGGGTTGACCACTTTTTCGGTGTCAGGAATCTCCACGACGCCATATTCACAAAGCATATCGATTTCAAAGTGTTGCTTCATATAGCGAAAGAAATTTTCCTGACACCACCGGCTAAACATGCGTACCGCCAGTTGGGTATGCGGCAGATCGTAGGCGGTGCTGATCAGACTGGTTTGATGGCCCGAATCGGTCAGCTTGCGAACCTCACGCACCCAAAACGCGTTCTTGCCCGAGCCCAGCAAACTGCCCATCTCGGCCAAACGCATAGTGACTGTCTCGCCGTTGGGCATGATCACGGTTTTTTCCTCAAACCAACTCTCCGGCCACGGTTCGGCGGGGTGCTTGTGATAGGTGATGCAGGCAATCCGATGCATGCGCCACATCCGGGCAAAAAAGGCCGGGCTGTAGCCCTCCCGGTCGAAAACCAAAACGAAACGACAAAGATGGGCATTAGCCGCCAACGCCTTTTCATCGGGCTGATTGGGAACCTCGTCGAGCAGCCGTGGCACGATGTCGTGCTCGACTACTTGGATAAGTCCGGGATCGATCGGCTTTTCGATCAGGAAAAAAGGCCGGCCGATGGAATCGTTGACCCAATAGTCGGTCGTGCCTCGCAAACACAGCCGCTGTCGGGTGACATAGCGCCGCGGTAGTTTGGTCAGCTTGCCGTGATAAACGCGAACATGGCCATCGACGTAAAGGGTACCGGCCGCATCGGGCTCGGCCTGCATCCAGTGATTGCTAAGATGCGCGGCCCATATCTCGGCCGCATTGGCTTCGCTCAAAGTATCCATCTTTTTCCGCAGGCACCGTGCTTCCGGAACGCGATCCAAACCCAAAAGCTTGCCGAATTCACCCGGCGGATTCTCGCGCAAGCGTTCAACCGTCTTGATCCGGCAAAGCGTCATGAAGGCCAGCACCAGCAAGATTTGGAAGATGGTGTAATATCCTCGGATCTTGCCCAAAAGCTTTTCGGCGCCTTCCAAAATGCCGTTGGCCAAAAGTGCCGGCACGGCACACAAAACCCCTGCCTTGGGAACATCCAGGCAAGGCTCGAATCGCACCTGCGCTTCGCCTTGACCGATTGAGGCTAAAGCCCGATCCATAACCCGAGTGCAGGCCGTACCCATGCCCTTGGCCGCGGCCGCATCCACCGCGCTGCGCGATGATTTATCCGTGCCTGCCCTCGCCTTGGATGCTTCGACATATGGGCGCTCGTGCAAGCGCCCGTCGTTGATGGCCTTGCGGAAGGTGTCGAGCTTAACGCCTAACTGCTGAGCGGCATCGTGACGCGTGAAGCCATGATCCAAAAGGGACTGGGCTTGTTCGAGCACCTGCGGCTTCAGGATATGGCCTTTACGACCACCTGGTTTTCTTTGGAAAAAAGCCTCCGGGCCTCTTTCCCGCAACTTTTTCAAAGCCCGGTTGACGTTGCTTTTGGAAATACCGAAGGTCTCAATAATATCCTTGTGACGGCACGTGCCAGCGTGGATCATCATCGATGTAATCAGCCTGAACAGCCGGTGGTCATCGGCAGCATGCGTGTAAATCGGGGTTAACCCCATATAATAAGTCCATCGATCTTCGCTTCGATAGACGGTCACCAGATCGCTGATTTGTGTAGCTCCTTCTGGTATCAGCGGAAGAATTAATTGGGGCATGACACCTTCCTTATTGCTTTAACTACAGTGCAGTGAAATTTAAGGCTCAAATTATCGGTAAGGTATCATTATTATTTTCCTGAAGAAAAATGAACAATTTTTTGAAGCAGAATGCTAAACATTTGAAACGCTGATTGTAAATTGTATTTTTACTCGTAAATGCTTTTGTAGGAAATCAAGTTCTCTGACCTTAAACAACTGTCCAGTTTTTGGGGAGTATTATACTCGATTTCAACATCCACCCCGTCTATTAATCCTTCATAGTGGATCAGCGAAGAATTGCTGATGCTCTTGAACACGGTCTTAAAGCCAGCTTCCGAAAGTGCACTGTCGATGGTTTTATGTCCGTTCACCGGGACCTTTGGCCTGACCATCAGATCGATGTCCCTGGTAAAAAATTGTAAAAAACCGAATTGCTGTAATAGGGCCTCATGATGCCCAGATTAGCCCCCTGCGATACCGGTTTGAGATTCAATCTTTTTTCTAACAACCCGACGTCTTTCGCTTCTTTTGAATAAACGTGAACTTCCTTGAAATTTGAATATGGGGCCACCAGGCCGTTGAGGCAGGAAAACTTTTTCAGGTATTTATCGAAAGCCATATTTTCAGCGTTCGCCTGATCGCAAATGTTAAATGGGCAATCAAAGCGTGACAGATCTATTTTCGCAGGATTTTTTCAAGTTGAGAAATCAGGGGTGGAAGATCGAGTTCGATCGTATCCCATAAGACTGCCAAGTCGACGCTGTCATAGCCATGAATAAGCCGGTTCCGCATGCCGATCACTTCTCGCCAGGGGATTTCAGTGTATTTCTCCTGTCCTGCCTGGCTCACCCTTCCTGCAGCCTCACCGATGATTTCCACCAACCTGATCAAGGCCAGTTCAAGCATCCTTTCTTTAGGGAGCGATTCTGGGTCTTTCCCAGCTATCATGTCAACGGCTTCCCGCGCATGGCTAAGCATGTGTAAAAGAGGGATGGCGTCATTATGCCTCGGCATACTGAACTTCCCTTTCTGCCATGACTTCGGACCGAAAATAGCGGCTTATGAAGCCTGGCGTATTCAGGTCGACTTTTCTACCGATAATTTCACCGAGCTCGAATTCAAGGCTCGTTAGCCGGATCAAACCGACTCTGGTCCCGGCTTTGAATTCAACCAGAACGTCTACATCGCTGTCTGGCCCAAAATCATCACGTAAAACAGAACCGAACAAGGACAGATTTTGGATTTCGTTCTTGCGGCAAAATTCAGCAAGTCGTTCTTTTGGGATGTCGATCTTGGCCATTGTCATCTGATTTTACCCTAATAAGATTTAAGGGATCGGTTTCTTTGTGGTCCCAAAATATCGCTATTCCATGTATGGCTGAAAATTACCTGCGATTGCCTATTTTGTCAAGAAAACGAGTGTTTTCTGATGATTGCTCGTCCTAAAAACACTGTTCAATAGATAATGTTTCTGCCCTTTAACTATTTTTTGTATATCTTAGCGTTCTTCGCGGCTTTGCGTGAAGCCTGTCAATTCCGCCCTCCCAAGCCTTTTACCGTCTTGGACTCTATATTTCTGCAGTGTTGATCGATCTGGTGGACGATGCTTTTGATCCGACGATCGTCCAACAACTTTCCGTTGACTGGTTTGGCGATACTCATAAACTGTTTGGGATTGATGACCGGGATGCCGTCTGACGCGGTCCGCGTGACAAACCACCCGGGAAGCGTCAGGACCGCTCGGACTTGCGTTTGCTCACCCGTGGCCGAGGACAACCATCGCGCCAACCACTCCGCCTGGATCTTGGCCTGCTCCAATGGTTTGATTTCCTTCCAAGTCGGGAAACGAATGCATCCGCCGTCATAGATAACCTGGGCATCTTCTTTTCGGTTGTTGGACGTCGGCTTGGCCCTGGCTTTGGTTTCAACGGCAAACACGCCAGCCGGTCCAACGACGATATGATCGATATTGAATTTGTCAGCCACGAAATCATGATAGACATGGTATCCATTGAGCATCAATCTATTCAGCTCCTGGCCGGTGGCCACCTCACCGTCGTAGCCGAGACGCATTTTGCGTCGAAGATTGAACCGCTTGACCATCTTGAAAGTCAGCCCTCCAACAAACAGAATCCCAATAACGATGTAGACCAGGGCCGAGTTAAGCGATAAGGGCCGCCGTTGAAAATAGAGATCCGAGATATAGAGCGCATAAAAGAGGATGGGCATGGCGATCAGCATTGCCATGAAAGCGACCAAATCGTCATTGATGTCGTCTAATTTTTCGATCAATGATTGACCTGGTGCCCTCAGAAATTTGGAGGTAAAGGGAGACCGGCGTTTCTTAAGCCCATGATAAGCCTTCAGTATCTTTATTATTGAGAAGGCGATTCCCAAACTGATAAAAACCAAAATGCCTGGAATGAAAGAAGATAAATAACGCATTACAGTTTACAACTCCCTTTCGACAAGAACAAGTATCGACTATTGCTAAGCGCCTGCGGTTAAAGTTGTTCCGTCCTCGATTACGATTGTTGTGATCCAATGGATTGTCATTCCGGATTTTTAGGAAGATCGGCATTTCATTGAAAAAACGTTAGCCAAACAAATGCCGACGCATCTCCATCCCCTTGTCGGTCAGACGGTATTTCTGCAAAGGGCTGTTGGGTTTGTCCGGGAGCGTCATTTCGATCAACCCTTCTTTCAGAGCCGGCCTGATGTAACGTTCCCGAAACGATTTTCGGTCCTTGAGGCCAACTGCACGTTGCAACTGTGAACGGGGCATCTCGCCGTCAAATGCACGCAATACTTGCTGAACTTGGGGGGTAACCTGAGGGGCTACTTGGGGGGGTACCGACGACATCGCGTCGGAGATCATCTCCAGCATGAATTGGACAAAAAGCGCCGAATCGGTACCGTCGGTGCTGTCTTGCAGGGCTTGATAGTAGTTGGCCTGGTGCTCGTGGACCAGTCTTTCGACCGGGATGTGAGCAAACAGCGGATTCCAGCGGGTCAAGATGAGCGTCTGCCACAATCGCCCCATACGGCCATTGCCATCGGCGAACGGATTGATAAACTCGAATTCGTAATGAAACACCGAGCTGGTAATCAGTGGGTGATCATCAGAGCCATTCAGCCAGGAGAAAAGGTCGTGCATCAGCTTCGGGACACAATTTGCGGGAGGCGCCATATGAAGGACCTGTCCATCCCCCATTACCTCCACTCCACTACGGCGATATGCACCGGCGTCGTCAATAAGGCCACTTATGAAAACACGCTGCGCTTCGATCAAATCCGCTTCCACCGTTGGACGCCACCGTTCAGGTAGTGTGGTTGGTATTGGGATTTTGCGTTCACATGAGAAATACCCTGTCGAAGCCCAGGACTGTTGCCGCATCTGCAACCACCTGCGGCCGTTCGACCTCAAGTGATAGTG
Organism: Desulfosarcina ovata subsp. ovata; assembly: GCF_009689005.1. Taxonomy (NCBI): domain Bacteria; kingdom Pseudomonadati; phylum Thermodesulfobacteriota; class Desulfobacteria; order Desulfobacterales; family Desulfosarcinaceae; genus Desulfosarcina; species Desulfosarcina ovata. The sequence goes on from NZ_AP021879.1 coordinate 2,782,271, forward strand.
ATAGGAACTTGCTTTTTGGAGTCAAGTATATGGCAATCTCACAATAGTTCGATCTGTGCGGACGAAGATATCTTAAATGGTCAAGCAGCTAAGCTAAATTTTACTTCCTTATTGCTGAACCAATTGTGATACTCATCGTTGATTTTCAAAGTTGTGATGATAGCCAGATTGAGAGAGCCTTTCTTCGCCCAACTCATTCCATTCTTCTTTTGGCGATTTGAAACGACGAGGTCGTTCATCTTTTCACCCACATTACTCGAGTTCCGAAGATTTAACCGTTTGCGCATATCATAGTTGGGAATCGAGGATTTATTCCGACCCAAATAGTCAATGAGCTTTTGAATATGATTCTCATCCTTGATTTCGGATGCCGGGATGTTTTCAAGATATGATATGGCCTTGTTTGTAAGGCCGTGCCACAACAACGGCATAACCGCGCGAAGCGTTTCATTTCTCAACTTTCTGCCTTTCATCCCCATGCTCAATTCTTCTTTGAACTTCTTGCATAGATGAAACCAATCAAGAACAATCTGCATATTATTGTACCAACCAAATTGCTTGACGATGGCAGCATTTAGCGCCTTATGGCCGTCGGTAAAAATCTGAAGACGTTTGCCGAATAGAAAATTTGACAAAAGAAACGCGATTAGCAACCACAAGCATGATTTGGTGCCATCAGCTGCCAATACGTATTTTGGGCCTCCATGTTCAATGTGGCATACGGTATCATGTACATATTTTCGCGTATGCTCAGTGATTTTTGGGCTTTCTCGTGTACCCTTCTGCCTTTTGGGGGTTACGTCGTCTATGCTTATGTTGACCGTTTGACTGGGTTCTTCGTAAATGACGGGATTATTCAACAGTTCAATCGGATTATAGTCGAAAGATCCTTTAGAAAGGGCCTTGTGAACTTCATCCATGGGAATTGATATCGGTTCTCCGCCCCTGGGAATATCTGGGTTGATACAACATCCGTCAGCGCTGAAGTTGCCATGATTCAAATCATCGGCCTTTTGCTTTAAATGGTCGATCAATTCCCGACCTTCTTTCTGGGTCTGATCATGCAATGTGCGATGTGGCGTACCGCCTTCTATTTGGTGCCGTATGAAGTTGAGCCATTTTGATGTTTTCCGGAAGGATCCTTCCGTATTACCCATAATCATGGCCCGTTCCTTAAAGCCCGTGGTCAAATAAAACTGATTCGTTCCTAATGGGGCAAATATCGATTGACTACTGTCAAACCGAACGCCATTTTCATCAAATGCGAAGTGGGTTTCAAACGCAAAACGCCCCACGGCGCCATCCACCAGATATGGGCTTTCATTTACCTCAATTTGATTAGCCCCACTGAAAGTCAGGACTTTTTTTTAGACACCTTTTCCATGTGTCGTGCTATGGCGGCTCTTATTGCAGGGTATGCCGTATTTAAAATTGCTATTTCGCAGTCGTCTATATTTTCACCGGCATCAGCGTTTACAGTGTATTGATAACATCCATCTTCCAGTTCAATGGGCTTATCGTCCGTTTCCTCATCACATTCAACCAGGTTCACCATGACTTCGATTTTGTATTTGCTCATTGGTAGCCTCCGTCTCGGGGTTTGAGATAGTGATCTACCAAAACATCGCATTTATCTTTAATGATGTCCAGTCAATTCCGAACCTATTTTCATATCTTAATTTTTGGTTAGCCCTTTGTGCAATATCCATCCTGGGCATGGTCCGCACAGCTCGCAATAGTTTGTCAATGCAAAAGGGCCACAATATATTGTACCTGCCATGAAAGGGGACGGAGGGCTTTTGGGAGACTTCCGACAACGGAGTGTCAAAACCTTATTTTCAACGTCGAGGTTGTGAAAAAATGGGGTTTTTCACGAAATTTGAATGAGCGCCACCGCCCGGGATTCGATTGTTGTTTTAAATTATTGAATCCAGTAATCGACGGTGGGTATCTGGGAATAGTCGTCATCGTAGGTCAGTTCGGGGATATGTGTGGGGTCTCGATCGGGCGGACCATGGTTGCGTATTTCCCACAGATCCAGATGTTTCAATATTTTTTTGATGAGCTGCTCGTCCTCGATGAAGGCGATAATCCTCATTTTTCCCTGACACTTCGGGCATATCAGTGGATCGACCTCGTAGACCTTCTGGATCAATCTTGCCCAATTTTGTCGCCACTTTTTGGATGAAATGTCATTCTTCAGGATAACGGGAATGGCGTCATCGGTTTCCGCCTTTTTTCGCATACCCCTGGATTTATTGCTGTAATAGCCATAATACCTCACCGTTTGTTCATACCTGCCGGGAACATGCGTAACTAAATGAGCGAGCCAGTCCAATGCATCGAAGGTTTTCCGAGTTTTTCCGTCCTTGGAGGTATAGATAACCTTGGCCACGCCGTCTGTGGCTTCCGTAACCGGGATATAAACCATCCGCTCCTGTGAGAAACAGGCCCGGATGATGTATCTGGCCAGATTTTCCAATCCCTTTTCATCCTCCGGCCAGATCCTTTCGCCGATATGAACGTGAAATCCGCTGTGATGCCAGGACATTACTTTTGCCCAAGCTGTACACAAGAGGGTTGACTTGCATGCGCCAATCCTCTATTTAGCGACGACAAATCCGAAAGCGCCCGTAGCTCAGTGGATAGAGCACTATCCTCCGGAGCTAGGTGTCGCAGGTTTGATCCCTGCCGGGCGCGCCATATAAGTTCAAGCACTTACAAGAAATTGTGGGTGCTTTTTTGATTGGTAAAATTTCCGTTTCCGCCCCTTCCCCTACTACAGGTATCAATTATCGGGCATGTTATTATAACATTCCAACAATAAATCATTGATAGATTGCATTCCTTGCCTAAAGAAATCTGGGTCTAATCCACGAAGACCTGTTTCTTTTTTTATGTGTTTCTCAATTATGGACAAACAGAGTATTTTCCCGGTATCAACATCAATCATTTTTATCTCATGCATCGTCTTTGCATAGGCACCAATAGTTGTCGTACCAAATTGAGAAGATGCAGTCCCTCCAGGGTTTATAATGTCAAACTTTAAATTGCACAACAAAATTGCATCTGCGCCAGCAAGCTTTGCAATCTCTCGATATTTGGGGTTGTTTGCCAATCCTGACGCTACTATTCCTTTCTCTTCCAGAAGATAATCAATATTTTTCCTATCTACTAAATCAAACAATCTGCTTTTGAAACAAGCCAATCTAATAATTGAACACAATTTATCGTTTAAAGCGGCAGTTTGCCTAACCGCTTCATCGTGTTTCTCCTTAGGTGGAAGTTTGCCATTACCAGTCAATTCAGTATCACATATAATTACTATATTATGTCGATTGTTATCTGTTTTATCAGTTTCTTCAGCCGGTAAAACATTTACAGCTAAAAACAAAAAAAAACTAATCCTTAGAACATTTAGCAATAAGTTAATCATGCTTCATCTCCATTGAATAATTGAATTGTTTTCATACTGATATGTAGTTTATTATTAAAACAATAAACGGTTGATTTATATAATATCAGCGATTTATAACCGTTCTCTTCCCGCTATTTCGGGGCTTACTCGACTAGGCGCTTATCCACCTTTTGTCCTTTATAGGCTTTTGCATTACAGCAACGATCCTTTCTATTCCATTACCATCTGAATTCCGGCCAATCCTGCCCATTGGTAAGTGATGGGGCCATGATTGATCATATCAGAATAGCTCAGTCGTTTTGGAAATAAAGAACATCATATATTCCTTCCCAATAACCTTGTTCTTCAGCCGATAAGTCATTACCATACATGCACATGAGATCATTTATTCCATTCGCAATTACCTTTTTGACAATATCTGGAAGGACGCCGATAGAATTTGCTTGTTGTTCGAGAGGATAACCGCGTTTTGCACCAGTCACCAATACTGGGCTAGCGAAGAATTCTACTAGTGGAGCCCATATAAGCGATTTTTCTAAACCTCCGATAAATCGAAGACGTTCATTAATGTTCTCCAACGCTTCTCGGGAATGAGGCCCGAGAAAATCCGGCCCTGTAATTTTTTTATCAGAATATATTTTGGGCCACAAAGGCCGATCTGAACGCACTGCATCGTCCATAAATTCTGCTAAGTCATGGAGAACTGCCAAATTCTGCTGGTATCGTCTTTCTCTTCTTTTAAAAGAGTCAACATACTGTTTTTGTAATAAAAATTTTCTTATGAGTTCAGCTCTTTCAATTAAAGGGGGGTGAGATCGATTTTTTCCTTCGGCTTTCCAAACCGCCTGTTTGTCAACTAATTGTGCTAATCTATTAAGTAAATCAGCATATGCATATGGTTGATAACCTGCTTGAAGACATAGCGCTATAGCATAGATATCAGCTTCTTTCTCTTTATCTTGCCACGTTCCTCCTTCCCATAAATGATTTAACTCGGCATGTCCTATTTCATGACTAATAAAGCATGCTAACTCGTCTTCATTGAAAATTGTGTGAAGCATTCCTCTTGTAATAGTTATTAAATTAGAAGATTGAGACCATCCGTTAACATATGTTGATTTAGATATTCTAATTTTATAATCTGATTGGCTTTTTGTAAAAGGTGTTAATTTATTTTTTACGCTATTTATATAGCTATTTATATCTGGATTGTTTAGAATATCATTAAAAATTCTGTTATACTTTTCTCGTTCTTCCTTAGTTTTAGGTTCGTAAGGTGAGTTTCTTTGAGTACTTTTGCTATTATTTGAGTGCGAAAATGAATCTTCGTTTTTTTTGGTAATTTCATCTAATTCAACAGGTTCTTTTAACTTGTTATACTTATCATAAGAATTTTTAAACCTTTCATAGGTAATTTCATTTTTCTTGTTTTCTAAAAAATCAACTACATCATAATTTTCATGTTTCTCGGCCAAAAATAAAGGTGTATGGCCTTCGCTATTTTTAGAATTAAGATTGGCTCCATTAGATAAAAGTAATTTGACAATCAGAATATTTCCATGGATGCAGGCATTGTGAAGTGGTGAATTGCCATTGTTTAATGATTTATTTACATTGGCATTTTTCACAATCAGAAGTTTGATCAAGTCTATATATTCATTATTAACAGCTATAAACAGAGGTGTTCTGTTGGTATTGTCCGTCGAATTTACGTTCGCTCCAGCAGTGATCAATGCGATGGCAATGTTGAGATTTCCTCTTTCTGCGGCAATATGTAAAGGGGTTTCACCATTTTCGTTCATTTGACTTATATTGACATGATCATCAATCAATTTTTTCAAAGATTGTAAGTCATCTGATAAAACAGCCTTAAACACATTTAATTCTTCATCTGCGATGGGAGATTCGATATTGTAGCACGTCAAAATTAAAATAATAATGATTAATAATCTTATGTGTTTCATGACTTTCACCTTAACTTGAAGATAGGGAAGATAGGAACATCCATTAAGCCCCCCCCTACGTTTACATCTAAGCCCCGCCCCATATACCGGTCAATAAGAACGGACTGCAGCGAGCAAGTTGCGCTCCAATTGTTGCATGTCGGCATCTTCGCAAGCCAAATCCTTGCATCGCCCTGCGCAACCCCCGTAAATTGTCAATCAAGGTCGCCTGGGGTTCACGCAGGTATTACCATTACTGAGGACAAACCAATCACCGCCATATCTTACGGGTTTCAGAAGGAAGCTCATTAAACTGTTTTTGATAATATTGCGCAAAATGGCTAAGGTGCTAGATGCCCCAATTCGCAACAATATCCCCAATCGACTTTTGGGCATTATCGGGCGATAAAAAGGCCCGACGAATTTCGTTGAATTTTATTGAACGTAAATATGCAGCAGGCGATTGGTCGATGCTGTAGCGAAAACTGTACTCAAGAGTCCGTCTACTAACACCAAGTTGGCAGTGATAGGAACTTGCTTTTTGGAGTCAAGTATATGGCAATCTCACAATAGTTTGTCAATGCAAAAGGGCCACAATATATTGTACCTGCCATGAAAGGGGACGGAGGGCTTTTGGGAGACTTCCGACAACGGAGTGTCAAAACCTTATTTTCAACGTCGAGGTTGTGAAAAAATGGGGTTTTTCACGAAATTTGAATGAGCGCCACCGCCCGGGATTCGATTGTTGTTTTAAATTATTGAATCCAGTAATCGACGGTGGGTATCTGGGAATAGTCGTCATCGTAGGTCAGTTCGGGGATATGTGTGGGGTCTCGATCGGGCGGACCATGGTTGCGTATTTCCCACAGATCCAGATGTTTCAATATTTTTTTGATGAGCTGCTCGTCCTCGATGAAGGCGATAATCCTCATTTTTCCCTGACACTTCGGGCATATCAGTGGATCGACCTCGTAGACCTTCTGGATCAATCTTGCCCAATTTTGTCGCCACTTTTTGGATGAAATGTCATTCTTCAGGATAACGGGAATGGCGTCATCGGTTTCCGCCTTTTTTCGCATACCCCTGGATTTATTGCTGTAATAGCCATAATACCTCACCGTTTGTTCATACCTGCTAAATCTTCGAATAATTGGAGTGAAGAGTCTTAGAATAAGCGACCCAGCAACCCCGCCCTACAGCTATCCCGCAAGGTCCTGATACCCCGCCAGTTCAGTTCGGTTTTATGATTTGGGACGACAGTCCAGACTACCCCGCCAATTGAAATGGGGTATCCTCCCTGGTAAATGGGAAGGTCACCACAACCCCCAACCACCAAAAAAGGATACCCCCATGCCGCCGACAGCGACACATGAGGACATTACAACATATCTGAAGCGCGTCGAAAAGGACCAAATCAAACCCCATTGTTTGCCCGACTGTACCCAATGCGGTCTTGCGGCATGCTACTTTAAGATTCACGCCTATCGGGAACGCCGTTTCCTGATTATCGTCGACATGACCGTACAACCCGAATATGCGCCGTTGGTCCGTTTCCGTTGCCCGGTCTGCAAGAAGACGGTGTCCTATTATCCCGATTTTGCCCTCCCGCACAAACACTATACCCGTCAATCGATCATGGGATTTACCGAAAACTATTTCGCGTCCGATACAACCACCTATCAGCAGGCCATCATGGACATGGAGCAGCTTGGCGTGCCGGGATATCCCGGTGGAGAAAAAAGCCTTGCACCATCAACGGTTCACCGATGGGTGACGGCGCTGTCGGGGCTGGCCCATACCACGCAGACAGCATTGAACCTGATCGGCCAGGAAAACCCGGCCACGAGGGCATACCGCGATTTGGCCCAATTGACGATTGCGACCGGCAAATTCAAATGTCCATCCCGTAAAAAGCAACTGCTCGATTGCTTGCGATTGATCGTCGTCGAGGCTTTTTTCAAGGCCACCTTCAACCTGTCAATTTTCACCAACCTGGCAATACGCTGCGCGTTCACCTGAGGTAGGGTCGCCTCCAAGACATCAAAGGAGGTGATCCGATGGATAAAGAACAAGAAAAGTGGGCCATCTTTTGGTGCGATCTCTTAAGCCCGGTGATTTTCGGAGAGATCGACGAGAAAGCGACGAACCGGTTTCTCAAGGAGTTGGCCCAAGAGCCGCTTCGTTTCCCTGACGGAGAGATCAAAACACCCTCGCTATCCACGCTGAGACGAAAGCTGAACCGTTATCGACAAAGCGGATTCGACGGCCTTGAACGACAAACGCGTAGCGATCAGGGAAAGCCCCGCAGCGTGAGCCCCGAGGTCCTCGCAACGGCCATTGAACTGAAAAAAGAGCAGCCCTACCGCAGCCCCAAGGCCATCAACCGCTTTTTGCAAACCACGTATGCGACCTGTGTGCCCCGCTCCACGCTTTACCGTCACCTGAAAGCCGCCGGCGCCACCCGGATCAAGCTGGGCGTTACCAAGCTGAAGGTCCGCAAACGCTGGACCCGGGAGCACACCAATGATCTGTGGGTCGGCGACTTCGAGGAAGGACCCTACGTCATCGAGAAAAACGATGTCGTACCTACCTGTCTGTCCGCCTTCATCGACTGCCACAGCCGCTTTGTTGTCGAGGCGCGCTATTACTTCAGGCAAAACCTGGATGTACTCATCGATTCGCTGATCCGGGCATGGTCAAACCATGGCGCATCGCTCGAACTGTACCTGGACAATGCCAAGGTGTACCATGCCAACGGGCTCAAGGCCGCCTGTTATCGTCTGAACACCCGGCTGCTCCACCGACCGCCCCGGGACCCGGCGCCCGGTGGCCTGATTGAGAGATTCTTTCAGACCGCCCAACAGCAGTTCGAGGCCGAGGTCCGCGCCGGAGATTTGCTCACCCTGGAACAACTCAATCGCGCGCTGTCTGCCTGGCTGTCCGTCGCTTACCACAAAGACATCCACAGCCAGACTGGAGAACGTCCTGAAGATCGATATCACAACGGTCTGACCATCATCCGCCAGGTCGATATGAGCCGTGTGATCGAATCATTCATGCAAGCCATCCCCCGTACCGTCAACCGGACTTTTTCCGATGTCCAAATCAATAAACGCTTCTACCGGGTGGATCCCAAACTGCGCGGAGACCGGGTAGAGGTCCGCTTCGATCCGTTTTCAACCTGGGACAAGGTCCAGATCCACTCCCTGGACGGGCAGTATCTGGGCACCGGAGTGCTGCATCAACGCCAAACCGGTCTGCCGCTCGCACCAGGCCAAGACCGGGGTAAACCCAAGCACAGCTATACTGACCTGTTAATCCAACAGCACAAAAAGGAACTGGCCGAAAAAACCGCCGGCATCGATTATCGCAAAATCGTCGAACACCGCCGGTGGCCTTTTCACCAATTCGCCAACACCGTGGCCCAGCTTCTCGGGTTTAAAGCCGGCTTGACCGGGCTTTGCTCCGGCGATCTGGAAATGCTCAAGAAGGTCTATAATCAACGTTCAGCCATCGACCGGCAGACGGTCAAGCAAGCCTTTGAAAACGCAAGGCAGCCAAGTGTGCCCTACATCGTCGCCGAACTCAAACAACTCATCAAAGGAGACCGATAATGTTTTTAGCCCATTTTTCTTTAACTGCCCACCCGTTTGCCGAAAAACCGCCCATCGAATGGCTGCAACGCGATCCCCGGATCGAACAGGCGCTGGCAAGGCTTAAATTCTTCGAACAACAAGGCGCCCTAGCCTTGATCCTCGGCCAGACTGGACTCGGCAAATCTTCACTGCTCAGGCTCTTCATCCACGAGTTGCCACACAACCGGTATCATCCCCTTTACCTTCATCTCACTCCCCTCCAGGCCAACGCCTTTCTACGGCTCATGGTCACCAAACTCGGCGAAAAACCCAGGATGGGAAAGGACCGTATGCTGCTGCAGATCCTCGAACGGATCAAACAAAACGAAAAGTGCACCCTTTTAATCGTCGACGAGGCCCATCTGATCGATCCTAACACCCTTACCGATCTGCGCCTGTTGATATCCTCCATCGATGAAGAGGTATCGTTGAAAATTGTCTTGTGTGGTCAGGAGAACCTGAAAGATGTCCTCAAACGTGCCTCGCATGCCGATCTGGTTCAGCGGATCACCCTGCGGTTTGCCTTGCATGCGCTCTCAAAAGAGCAATCCGGCGCCTATATCGATAACCGTATGACCTTGGCCGGTGGAACAGCCAAAACCTTCGAAAGCGAGGCCAAAAACCTGATTCATGACTACACCGGCGGCGTCCCTCGCCAAATCAACAATGTCGCCACGGCTTGCCTGATTAATGCCGCCTCGCGCAACCTGAAAAAAATCGATGACGCCCTGGTTAACGAAACCATGAGCGAATTTAATCTGCCATAGGAGAAACCATGCCTAACCATTACTCAGCAAGTCTCTTGCGGACCCTAAGAAATCGCATCCCCATCGATGCCGTGATTGTCGACATGTTACGGCTGGATATCCGCCCTGATGAAACCTTGCTACGCTTTCGCTGCCCATTGTGCGATCGCTTTCATACGGCGACAAATCCGAAAACCAACCTGGCACGATGTTTTGATTGCGCGAAGAACTTCAATCCGATTGATTTGGTCATGGCCGTTACCCATTGCAGCTTCGTCGATGCGGTGGAACGATTGAAAAAAAGATCCCATTGGATGAGTTGATTAACCGATCAATAGGCAGGAGGGCAATGGGACTCAATTATTGTGGGAATGAAGGAAAGTCAGATAATTCGAGACAAACAGGGTCAACTAAACTGGGACGTAGCATACCTGCCGGGAACATGCGTAACTAAATGAGCGAGCCAGTCCAATGCATCGAAGGTTTTCCGAGTTTTTCCGTCCTTGGAGGTATAGATAACCTTGGCCACGCCGTCTGTGGCTTCCGTAACCGGGATATAAACCATCCGCTCCTGTGAGAAACAGGCCCGGATGATGTATCTGGCCAGATTTTCCAATCCCTTTTCATCCTCCGGCCAGATCCTTTCGCCGATATGAACGTGAAATCCGCTGTGATGCCAGGACATCATGTTTTCGATAACCGCGTCGTTGATTTTCCCCTCTTTCTTGAGCATGGTGAGAACCTCATGCCGAAACGCCTCTGACAGATCTTTACCCGTAATCATGGGCGCCATCTGAAAATCGCTGTCTCCCAGAAAACAGCCGTCCGGCACGATTGCGTGCGCATGAGGATTGAAATTCAGGAAATCACCGTAAGTATGAATGGCGATGCTGGCTCCAGGTGTCGCGTCATCTTGTAAGGCGGTGGATTCAAGACATGCACGTATGACATTCCACGCGCATTTGCTTAATTTCGACAGCAATTTGCGATTATACAGAAAATAGATCCGGAGCCTTTTGGGAATGCTGAACACCCATTGCCGGTGGGGGACCGCTTTCAGAACATTTCCAAGCAGCCACTCGCTGTATTCCACCACCCGTTTCTGATGACAAGATGGGCAGAAGTGACGCCGCTTACAAGAAAATGCCAGGAGATATTCATGACCGCACGCTTCGCATTTAACCCGCGCGAAACCAAAGTGAAGATCCCCGCACTCCAGGTACCGGTGAATGACATTCGTGACATAGTCCTGCCAGAAACCAAAGCGGTTTGCATATTTATCGTCCCAGATCCGTTCCAATTCCTCGAAATGGTCTTCCACGCATTGATAGTACCCTCCAGCGCGCGGATTTCTTGGTTGATATACATTGAGGGCATTGAGGTCGGGCATGGCCTGTGACATGAGATTTGAATGATCCTACCGGTAAAAACACCAGATCGTTCACTGCGGTTGCTTCTTTCATCAATGTAAAGGTTAATGTAAAGCTTATTCATTGACAATGTAAAGCACAACTCTTCACCATACTCTATCTGGTATGTGCAAATGAAAACCGATCTATGTGTTGAGTGGAGGAGGAGTTGAACCGTACCGGCCAAACAATTCTTCCGTGAAGGGACGGATAGCAAGCCCAATATAGGGTTATTGGTATCGGTATCATGATGCATGGAATCTACGTTGGTTGATTGAAGGGGCCGCTGAAGAACTATATCAGGTTGATTATGCATAACAATTGATGATTGGGAAAAAATAGTGCGGAACATTTTAAGCTCGATCTGATACGAGAAAATAGAGGTCCGGGAGTAGGTCCGGGGACGCCCATTAAAGTGCGGGTCACGCCAACCATCTGCAATTAAGGCAAAAATACTGAAAAAGGTGGTCTATTTGGGGGCTATTTTGCGATTTTCAGGGCCAAAAATCGCATTATAGGCCGATTGCGTCTCCCGCAGCTCAAATGCCTCTTCGGTGGGTTGGACCAAGCGGCCTTTTGCCATCACTCCCATGGCGTTCTTTATGCGTTGAATGAAGGACTTATTTCCAACGGCAACACTCTCCGTCCAGCGACTTTGCCTTTTGTTATCAATTTCTTCGAGAGCCGCTTGGCCTCAAAGAGCCATTGAATCCATCGATATCGGTCATGCTTAAATTTCAGCAGGAATTCCCGTTTATGGCATCTTTGGATGATGTGCCAGATTTGATGGACCAAAGAACAAGCAAGATGGTGCAATTATTTTTTGCCGAGGCCCTTATTACCTGCTGATTTCCACGCTCTTGATCGCACACATTAGCGATTTCATGTCCGGGTACCCCAGGATGGGCTCCCTGCATTTGGCGTCTGTTAACAGGTTGGCATTGGCCTGCCCGGACCAGCCATGGGGGACAAACACGATGCCGTCGGCCACGCAGTCCACCACACTGGCTTTCATGAACACGGTTCCCCGGTCCGTGGAAACGCTGACATCATCGCCTTGTTTGATTCCGAAATCTTTGGCGGTGTTGCGGCTCAGTTCCGCCATGGGATGCGGGTCTTGCCCATTTAGCGCATCAATATTGCGGTGCTGGGAATGGGTGTAATAATAGCTGCGGTTGCCGGTTCCCAGGATCAGGGGATATTTTTTTAGATCTCTGTATTTTTTTGACTGGGGGCTCTTGAGCGGCTCCAGGTATGTGGGCAAGGGATCGAATCCTGCCTGCTGCATGGCATCACTGTAAATTTCAATCTTTTTGGACGGCGTTTTAAACGTGCCGTCCGGGATCGTGTAGGATTTTTGCTGGTAGTAATCGCCTTCGGGTTTCTCATTTAACAGGTAGTCAAAGGAAAACCCGGTCTGGCCCAGTTCAAAGGCAACCAGTTCCTCTTCCGATGCCCAGGGGAAATATTCTTCCAGCCCCAGACGTTTTGCCAGTTCCGTGAATAATTTCCATTCGGACCAGCTTTCTTCGTATGGTTCAATGCACTTTTTGCGCAGCATCAGATAGGGAATGCAGTGGCACACATTGTAATTATACGCCACGCCGTATTTTTCCAGGTTGGAGCAGGCGGGCAAAACATAATGGGCTTCCTTTGCCGTATCGGTCATGTACAGATCGTGGACCACCAACAGATCCAGTTTCCTGAATGCCTCCTTGAACGCATTGCTGTCCGGCATGGACACCAGGGGATTTCCGCCGACCACGATAAAGCTTTTTAACAGATCCGGGATATTTTCAGGAACCATGGTCACAACGCCGTAAGGACTTTTCCTGCCCCACAACTCTATGAACAAGGGGTACTTATCGATGCCCAAGGGATCTCCGTCTCCGGCCAGTCCCACATTACCCAAATAGGGCCGGGGACTGATCACCCAGCCGCCGGGTACATTGATATTTCCGGTGATCACCTGAAGAATGGAAAACGCCCGGCTGTTCTGGGTTCCATTGGCGGTCTGATCCTGGGTGCACGTTCCCTGGTAGATGGCGGCGCCCTTTGTGGCGGCAAACATTCGCGCCAGCTTTCGAATCTTATCCGCGGGCACCCAGGTGATCTTTTGGGCCCATTCCGGTGTAAAGGGCTCAATGTGGGGAACCAGCTTTTCAAAACCTTTGGTGTGTTTGTCGATAAAGGCCCGGTCATACCGTTTTTCTTTGATGATCACATGGATCATCGCCAGGGCCAGGGCGCCGTCAGATCCGGGACGAATGGTAAGGACCATGTCTGCATTTTTGGACATGGGGATCTTTTTGGGATCGATGACCACCACTTTGGCACCTTTTTGCATGTTTTTCTCAATGGCCATCTTTAGCGGCAGATCCGACGCATCCGGATTGTGCCCCCAGAGGATATACAGATTTGAATCCAGTTCTTCGGTGGGGTATTTGCCGAATGTGATCTGGCGGGTTCTGATGCGCATCCGGTAACATACGCTTTCTACGGAAAAAAAGTTGGGCGAACCGAAAGCGGTTTTAAAGCGCTGGGTCAATCCGGCAATCTCCATGTTTTCCACGCCGATTGAACCGGAAAACATCCCCATCATTTGGGGCCCGAATTCTTCTTTCAAATCTGACAATTTTCGAGAAATCTCATCCAGGGCCGTTTCCCATGAAATGCGTTCAAACTTTCCATTTACTTTTTTCATGGGATATTTGATGCGCTGAGGGTGATAAATGGTGTCTAAAATGTTTTCGCCTTTCGGGCACAATTCCCCTTTATTAATCGGGTGAGAAGCCAGCCCTTTTACCTCAACTGCTTTTCCGTCTTCAACGGCCACCTTGATGCCGCAACTATGGTAACACAGCGTACAGTCCGTCAGGATTTCTTTTCTTGCTTTCATTTGACCGTCCCCTTTGCAGAATTTTTAATTTAATCGACAAATAGATGCCTTTTGTAAAGAGCACTAAGGCAATTGGGATGCCAAATGAACATACACATAATATTATTTTATATTTCAGTTGGTTAAAATATAACGCGGATGTACTTCAACTACTACCAGCCAACAAATTATCATTATGATAACAATGGCGCTATCATAATGATAATTTGTTGGTTTTTACCTGAAATCAACGTTTCCCTCGCGAGACTTTAAAATATTATAAAATCAGCGAGATAAACGAAACGCTAAGAACGGAAGCAGAACAGCCTGCCGTGCTTTGTTATCAATTTGATAGCATCATTGAGCGCGAGCCGTTTGACCAGGCTGATGAATGGGATTGCAGCCGGCTGGCCATCAGTTTTGCCAGCCTACACTTTCAGGTTATGCCAAGCTGTTTCAACAGTCTTGAAAAGTTGGATCGGGGCATTCCCAGCATTGCGGCCGCATTGGATTTTTTCCCGGAACTCTCTGAAAGGGCCTGCCGGACAAGGCTCTTCTTAAAATTAAAAACCGCTTCGTTCAGAGGCCTGACAACGACCTTGTCCGTGGCCTCCGCAGACATCTCCCGTGGCAGGTCCGTGATGGTGATATTACCTGAACCCGAAATAATCATCAGTCGCTCAATGATGTTCTCGAGCTCTCTGATATTTCCTGGCCAGGAATATTTCAGGAAGATTCCGATGACATCCTTATCGATATGCGCTTTCCCTTTTTTTAGATGGGCGTATTTGTTGATGAAGAACTCAACCAATCGGGGAATGTCTTCCAGCCTGTCCCGCAAGGGAGGCATTATAATGGGAAATACATTGAGCCGATAGAATAGATCGGAGCGGAATGTACCCTGTTCTATCTTTTTTTTCAGGTCCTTGTTGGTCGCGGCAATTACCCTGACATCCATTTTTATGGATGTTGTCGATCCGAGTGGCTGTATTTCACTCTCCTGAAGCACCCGGAGAAGCTTGGTCTGCGTTTTAAGGGAAATATCGCCGATTTCATCCAGAAAAATCGTTCCTCCCTGTGCGAGCTGGAACATACCCGTCCTTCGGTCATGTGCACTCGTAAAAGCACCTTTTTCATGACCAAACAGTTCGCTTTCCAGCAATTCCTCAGGAATGGCGGCACAATTTACCTTAATCAAGGGTTTCAGCTTGCGGGTACTGATCTCATGGATCGTATTGGCTATCAATTCTTTTCCGGTGCCGGTTTCACCATAAATAATGACGCTTGTATTTGTTGAAGAAACGCTCTGCACAAGCGCCATTACTTTTTTCATGGCAGGGCTTTTCCCGATCACGAACTTCTTCTCCCGCTCCGCCTTCATTTTTTCCCTAAGGGAGATATTCTCCTGTTCAAGCTTTCGGGACAAATTCTCCATTCGGCTATTTTGATCAAGGATCTCCTGAAAAGCCAGGGCATTTTTAAGGGCCATGGAGGCCTGCAAGCCAAACGCGGAAAAAAACTCTTCCTGCTCCTTTCCGAAAACATGTCCTTTTGAGATGAAGACCACCAGAATTCCAAGCAATCTGTCTTTTGATCGCAAAGGAACAATTACCTGAGTCGGCTTGTCATTTAGCAGGAATGCCCCCGATTTTTGTAATCCTGTTTTTTTAATTTCCTTTTCCAGTATTGGAAATTCTGTTTGCATATATGCATCATCCAGCCCGATCTGAAATGCCTTCCCAAACCTTTCGCCCTCCCACAAGTGGACAGCACAGACCGGATGACCCAATCCCTTAACCAGGGAAAGGGTAAGCTCAAGGACCTCATTCACACCAATATTCTTGTTCAGGCTGCCGGAAATCTCAAAAAGAGTGGACAACTCTTTCATTTTTAGCTGTAACTGCTCATTGGTTTGGGCGAGTTCCAGCGTTCTTTCAGATATTTTCTTTTCAAGCAAGGAGGTAAAACGCTCCTTTTCCTCAAAAAGTGCGGCATTTTCAATGGCAAGGCTGATATGGCCGGCAAACAGTTCAAGGGTCTTGATTTCTTCAGGCATAATTGGTTTTCGGCTATAAACCTTATCTGCTGTCAACACGCCCAGAACTCCAGAACGGCCTTTCAGTGGAACAGCGCAATACTCCTTTGAGTCAGTGATTTTCAAACGTTTCCGGCTTACCCGTTTATCTGTCCAGGCATCGCTCACATAAATCGATCTTCCGGACTGGACGACCAATACTTCAACTGCCGTCTCGTCCATTTTAAAGCCCTTCAGATTTTTAACGGTAAAGCCTTTCTCCTTTTTAATGCGGTCAAGGGATGCAACGCAACGGAGAAAATTATCTTCCAGAAGATAGATCAGCCCCCTCTCGAAGTTGACGCCGATGACCGCCAGTTCCACCATAATCTGGAGAAGCCGTTCCATTTTCATGGTCGAATGGATCTTCTTATTCATCTCGGCAAGACTGTTCAGCTCTCTAAACTGCCTTTCAATAACTTCGGTATAATCCTTTTTATCTTTGTTCAAATCTTTTGTCATTCCTTGTCACCTGCAGGCTGGCAATGGCGGCGATGAATGCCCCATCTCGAAAAAAAATATACAAAATGCCTATAACCGCTGCAGTGTGATACCGTCAAGAAATTAGGTGGACTCTCGACTTTCGTGGCAATGATCGTGGGGGCAACCTGTACCTCGCCAGATTCCAGTTGGCTAGAATATGGCTCAGTATATCTGTAGTTCTTGTCCTATGTGCTTAGGATCGGCCACGGATTGGGATAAAGATTCATGTTCAGGCATTGTTTTGCGGCATCCGCAGGGACCAGGGCGCTGAGCCGCGCCAGTCCCAGCGGGTAGACCTTCTCACCGGCCCACAGATGGGAAGTGGGACACTGGATTATCAGTATTCTCATTATGGCGCACACATAGTGAAAATTACGCGTCGCATAGTCGCTGTGGATAGCCAGCGATCCGGGTTCAGGGGGGCGGTCCGGCCATGCCACCGCCGATGTCAGGCCGGACCAGCCGACCTTCATGTAACCGCGGTAGAGAATAAAATCGCCTATGTAGTCCACTTCGCCGGGCACCAGAAACCGCCGGGAGAGCTGGCTACGACTACCGATCCATCTTGTTTCAGAACCAAAATCGAAATCGGGATCGCTATCGAAATCGATTTCGATAGCGATTGTTGACTATGGTTTTTGTGCATCCGCGATGGCCACCTCTTCAAATGTCTTGATATCGCAGAGCACCCGCGTCGACGCATCGAGCAATTCCATGGCCACGGCCGCACCGGTCCCCTCCCCCAGACGAAACCTGAGGTCTATCAGGGGTTCGACGCCCAGGCGTTCATGCATGAAGGCATGGCCCACCTCGACGCTGCGGTGGCTGGCAAAAAGATACGCCTTGGCCGCCGGGGCCAGTTCGCAGGCAATCAGCGCACCGGCCGTGGCGATCAAGCCGTCGCAGACCACGGGAATTCCCGCTGCGGCCGCACCGATGACCAAGCCGGCCAGGCCGCCAATTTCGAACCCGCCCACCTTGGCCAGTACGTCCAAGGGGTCAGTGGGGTCCGGCCGGTGCAGGTCCAGGGCCTTTTCGATCACGCGGATCTTGTTGGCCAGGGCGGTATCGTCAATGCCGGTACCCCGCCCGGTGAGTTTTTCCACGGGAATTCCCGAAAAAGCCGCGATGACGGCCGACGACGGCGTGGTGTTGCCGATGCCCATATCGCCGGTGCCGAGCATGTCCAGCGGCCCCTCGGCCATCAGTTCGTTCACGATCTCGATACCGGCGGACACACTCTGTTCGGCCTGCTCGCGGGTCATGGCCGGCACGCGGGCGAAGTTGGCCGTGCCTTTGGACACCTTTTTGTGGAAAATGGGCAGCTGCGGGTCGAAGTCGTAATTAACCCCCAGGTCGGCGGCGATCACCCGCGCCCCGGCATGCTTGCCGAGGACGTTAATGGACGCCCCGTCGTTGACGAAATTGAACACCATCTGGGGCGTTACCTCCTGGGGAAACAGGCTCACCCCCTCCTCGGTCACGCCGTGGTCTCCGGCGCAGGTGATGATCACCTTATGGGGCAGATGCACGTCCAGCGTCCCGAAAATAGCCGCCAGCCGTGCCGAGACATCCTCAAGCATACCCAGGCTTCCCGCCGGCCGGGCCTGGTCGGCCAGCCGCTGCCGGGCCTGGGCATAGACGGTTTCATTCAGCGGTTTGATGGTGGCAATACTTTTCTCAATCAGATTCATGGGTTCCTCCTTCGGCAATCAACCGATAGAATTCCTTCTCGGTGGGCAGGGCGAGGCATTGACCTTGGTACGCAGGCCCCGGCCAATGCCGACCACCTTCTGCATTTTTCGATAGGGATTGTTGGGGATGACGATCTGGCCCTCGGCCACACGCTGGCGAATGGTTTCCGCGTCGATGTTCTCGTCGGCAGCCACCGTCTGCATCTGCTTGCTGAGGATGCCTTCCCCGGCCAGTTCAATCTGTGTCTTCATGGTGAGTTCCCTTCCTGTGCTCGGAACCGGGCGCAAAGCGGGGCTCGCCCAATTAAAAAAACCCCGGACCGAAATTGGAAATTTCCGTCTGGGGTTTTGCCGTCACCACCAGGACACATTGTTTCACGGCAGGTCTTCTGACTCACGGATCGTCCTACCGGCCGCCCCTTCCCGCATCGTTTCGATCAGGTCCACACGATACAGTGGTCATGGCAGCTTTCGTCCCCGTTCACAGCGACGGGTTCGTCCCGGAATCACACCGGGTTCCCTATTATCCTCAACAAAAGGCACCGCAAAGCATCATCTAATTCTGGCATAGCATGTAAATGAACGATCGGCGGCTGTCAATGGAATTCTTGGCTATCTGCCCTGGCCTATCTCCGATATCACAAATTCCGACCTGCCCTTATTAAGACGATTGGCGGAAAAGAATATACCAGGATGCGCAGGATTTTCATTCGTCTTCAAGGCGGGCTTTTTTACGCATAGTGGGGCTATGTGTGGAAAAGCCCAACGTAGAAGACGGATGAAAAGACAAGCAGGCGGGTATATTCTTTGACAGAAATCGCCTAAGGTGTATACGGAAATAACAGTCACGCCGGATTGGATATTGGGAACATTGTTCGAGATTGGGGCCTTTTTTGGGGAGCAGTCATATTATAAACGTCTTATTATAGAGACAACCTATTATTTTTATACGTTAAGCCTATTTACTCGCGATACTAAGAACACCTTGACTTATGAGCAAAAACTAGATAAAAAAGTTTCCCTAACTCGCAGCCGAAGCTGCACACCATAACTTTAAAAAAAATCAGCCGAAGCGAATCAAATATCCTGCCTTGTAGGGCAGGACATTCAAAATAACCGAAGATAAAGCACCACGAAGGTCTGTTATCCTCTATTGGAGAAACAGCTTCGTGGTTTTTTATTTTCTATAGCAATGTCTAACCAGTGAACGAGTGCTGAAATTTCATAATCACATATTCATAATGAAGTAGATAAGGAGGCGTCAGATGAAGCGTGGGATATTTTATATATGGATTGGGATGATTGCCCAGATTATCAATCCCGTCAATGGGCTCTGTGCTGATGAGCCGCCCGATTACTACAAGCTCGACGAAGTAGTAATCTCAGCCACACGTTCGGAAACTTCTGTTTTTGATGCGCCCCAGAGCGTTACCGTGGTTTCGGAAGAGGAAATCATGGCATCGCCATTTGAAAGACTCGAAGATATCCTTAGGTACACCGTTGGATTCCAGAACTTTAGTCATTATGGGCAACAGACCGGTGGCGTGTCCAGTCATTTCTCATTTAGAGGGGTCGGCCGTAACCGCACGCTTATGTTGCTTGATGGCGTTCCACTCAATGACAATTTCAGCAATTCGATTGCATGGGTGGCCTGGGGCCTGATTCCCAAAGAAAGTATCGCGCGAATCGAAATCGTACGTGGACCGACATCCGCCGCCTATGGATCGGAGGCTTTGGGTGGCGTCGTCCACATCATTACCAAAAAGCCAGCGGAGAAACAGGAAACCAGTCTGAAATTTACCGCGGGATCGGAAGATACCTATGGCGGTACGGCTTTTCACTCCCAAAGCATATCCCGTTTCGGGTATCTGTTGTCTGGTGGTTACGAAGAAAGCGACGGTTTCTACATGGTGGATCCCGAGGGAATTGAAGACTATACCCTGAGGCGCTACCGGGAGGTCGGCAAAGGGCTGGGCAAAATGACCTATACTTTGGGTGATCACACCAATCTGTCGTTAAGCGCGCTTTACTATCAACATGAAATGGGTAAGGGGCGTGAGTATTTTTATGACGATCTGCAAATGGATCAGTATCGCATCGGGCTGACCCATCGGGGAGACCGAATGGACTGGTCAGGCCTGGTGTACTTGAACCGTGCCGAAAAAACCGCCTATCAGGACAAATTCGTCAATTCAACCGGTTCCTATATCCCTGACCGTGAAGAGACGTTTCCTGAAAACCAGGTCTGGGGCGCCGAAATTCAAAATACGGCGCGTTTGTTCAGCAGCCTCACGCTAACAACCGGCTTGGCCTACAAGCGCATCGCCATGGATTATGATGTGGATTATTTGACCAGCGACCGCGATGTCGGCGCCTCCGGGCGGCAGGAAACCCTGTCTCCCTTCATGGATTTGACAAGCGAATTCCTTGACGCAAGGCTCATCATCAACGCTGGTATCCGTTATGATTATATTCGTAACTATGATGGTCAAAGTTGGGATACAAGCACCAATTCTAATGATACATATGATTCGCAAACATGGGACAATTTTTCTCCAAAAGCCGGCATCGTTTTTCGCCCAGAAGGAATTTCAAGTCTACGCACATCAATTGGCACCGGCTTCAGGGCGCCCAGTCTCTTCGACCAATATAAACTGCATGTGCGCGGTGGGGGGACAAGCATAAGGTTTCCCAATCCAGACCTTGATCCCGAAAAGATCGTCACCTGGGATATTGGCGGTGAGCGGCTCTTTTTCAATAGGTTGTGGGCAAGACTGGCCTACTACCAATCCTGGGCTACCGATTACATCGGCAGCCGAACCCTGAGAACCTATACTGTTGGAAGCAAAACTTATAAAGAAAGCACGTACGATAATATCAGCGATGTCGACATCCACGGTGTGGAGGCGGAGTTGGAATATGATATCGGGTATGGTCTGACAACGTTTTTCAATTACAATTACAATATTTCCAAAATCGCCAAGGACGAAGAAAATCCTGAACTCGAAGGCAAATACCTTTCGGGAGAGCCCCAACACAAATACAGGGCTGGTCTGACTTATCGAAATCCCGACTTGATCAATGCATCCATTGCTTTCAGGTACAATGTCGATGAATACGCGGACTCCGAAAACACTGAAAAAGTCCCCGACTACATGACCCTTGATCTGTCCGTCTGGAGAACGTTCTTTGATATGGTTACCCTACGCCTTAATGTGGAAAATGTCACGGATGAGGACGAGTATATCGAGGATGGAACATTGTATTACGGTTCGGTTCAGATCGATTTTTAACTTCGCTTATAGAAAAGCGCCCTTCACGACAATAGATCGAGATGTAATATGGAAAAACCGTTGCCATGATTGACGGGGGAGATGCCTGCGTGTATGGTCCCACATTGGGCTGTCTGCTTGTTGGGCTGGATGATCGCTACTATCAGTGTTTAAGATAATGTTTTTGGCAAGGCCAGAGAGAGGAAGCCGTATAATGACTACCGCGACGACCGATAACGCAGCCCAAAAACATTATCTTGAATACTATATGAGGTCATTCCCGGCATGGGTGGGGCTTGGTTCTAACTTCGCCCACCTGGATTTAGGAACGATTAAAACGGGTTGACCCCATATTACCTCTCGTTCCCACGCAGAGCGTGGGAACGAGGGGGTAAGTGGACGAAGTTAGAACCAAGCCCCATAAAACAAATAGATGAAAAATGGCTCGGACTTGTGGTCATTGGCGAATGTGTCCGTTGAACACTTAACCGGCTTCGCCACAGGAGCCTTCCAAAATGCACGAGGCATCGATGTGAAAAGGAGAACGATCCATGGCATTACAGACAAATAGATTTACTCGACTTGTAGTTGCAGGTATTTCCTTGCTCAGTATTCTGATTTCAACCGGTACAGTCTTTGGACATCACCTCTGGATTATCCAGAATGGCGATGGATATATGGTTGCCCGTGGCGCACTTCCTGATCGTTTGGATTCCTATGATCCGATGATCCGACAGCTGTAAAGATGATCAAAGCAGTAGACCGGGAAGGCGGTGAGATCCCGATTACGCGGATTGCGGAAAAAGAAAAGGCGTTATTTCGGGCGGAACGTCCGACGTGCCTGGCGGCCGTGCGCTGCGAGTGGGGTGGCCGGGTCGAAACCACCCGGGGCAAGAAACTGATGACCCGGCAAGAAGCCGAAAAGCAGGGTTTCAAGGTCCTCAAGGCCTTCACATCCACACAGACTTCGAAGACGATGTTCGCGGAAACGACAGCCATCAGCAACCCTTTGGGGCTGGTCTTCGAGGTGGTGCCGCTCAAAAGCCCCTACCGGCTAGGTCCGGATGAGCCACTGGAGGTAAAGTTGCTCTTTGACGGGGCGCCGCTCAAGCACGCCGTGGTCTCCCTAAACGATCAAACCCGAACGGAAACTGATGCCCAGGGCATTGCCAGGTTTGCCGTGAAGCAATCGGGCCGGCAGCTGATCGCTGCCAAGCACATCGTGCCGGTCAAAGATAATTCCGAGATTGACTACCTGAAATTCATGACTTTTTTCATATTCGAGGCAAAGTGATGAAAGAGGTTATTTTATTTTTCGGAGGTCTTGCCCTTATGTTGATTACTGCCCTGGGAATGCCTGCACAGGTTGATGCCCACGGTACTGGCCACAGGGTCTTAAACGGTGAACACCTGGTAGCATTGGAATTTTACTATTCCGATCAAACCCCCATGCGCTATGCCGAGGCATTGGTGTTCAGCCCCAATGACGCGGAGGTGGAGCACCAATATGCACGCACCGATCAACACGGCAAGTTTGTTTTTTGTCCCGACGCAACGGGGCAGTGGGTGGTCAAGGTCAGTGACGGCATGGGGCATGCGGAACAAGCAACCGTCATGGTCAAGCCGGAGAAGGCTTCTGGGTCGACCACGGTCCCGTCGGTCCCTGCATCCTTCACAGGACAAGGCTCCATGGCCACGGGGATCAAGGCGGTGGCCGGATTGAGCCTCATTCTAAATGCTTGTTTTGTATTTTATTTCGTGAAGCGGCGTACTAAATAATCCGTACACTCATCCGAGATCTCAAGATCGATTTTCAGGTTCAGGCTTGCTGCAGAACTATGGCTATATGCGTTAATGCCACATATTAAATCGTGTAACCGAACAAAGAAGACCAACCCCAATATGTAATGGCTGGTCTTCCTTCATAATATTTGTGATTAGCTTGTGATTCGGTCGTATATCGCAGGTTTTTCAGAATACGCCTCTCGGCAATAATCAGAATATGGATTCCCGAAATTTTGTTACGGAATGCTTTATAGCATAAACATTTTCCACAGGTGCAAACACCGGGAGGTCGCATCCCAGCGCCAGAATAAAACCCGCATCAACATTTTTGCCTTGCTCAAGGGATTTCCGGCAAATTTCATCTACTTTCTGGAGAGAAGCGGATTGGATGATCTGGGGATCGACGTTGCCGTAGATAATATCTTCCGGGAAAAAACGGGCTGCCTCATTGATCTCCACCTCATGGCCGATGCTGATGATGGCCGGATGGTGCCAGTCGGCTATGCTTGAAAGATAGGGCAGGTTTCGCTTTTGCTCCCCGCAGATATGGAAGAAATATCGCGTGATTCCTGACCGGTTTAACCGGTTGATATATTTTTGATGACTGGGCAGGGCAAAGCGTTCAAAATGTTTGGGGGAGATCAGCTGGTTGCTTTCCATGGGGCTGCTGTTATACACGGCGATGTTTTCACTGCCAAAGGTCTCGATCCAATAATCCAGCACGTTGAAGATATGGTCAAACGCCATGTCAATCAAATGGTCACACAGATCGGGCTTTCTGATCATCCATCGGCCAAACCATTCCATACCGCAGATATTGGCCGCCATGGTAAAGGGTGAACGGTGGTGAAACCAGACAATGCCGCCGGTTCGATGTTGAAGCCTTGAGAACTGCATAGCGGTTTCAATTCCCCCGGCGGTTTTCGGGTCTGGTGCCTCGAGCGCCAGAACGCCTGATTCGTCACTGACCGGGTGGGCAACCACTTTCATGGCCTGGTCAAGTGGGCTTGATGGCAGCCGGACATCCCCTCCGAAGTCATGGGCACCCAGAATGGTATGGCGGATGATCCGAGGCAGGGGAGCAAAACCGAAACGCTTTTCTCCCTCAAGCCTGGCGTTAAAGCTCTTTTCCGGATCTTTAAACGCATCGGCTGATTATAACGGATTTTGGGGAGTTTGATTCCAATAAGCCGAACATACAGTGGCCTATCCCCCGACAAAAACACAACATGTTGATATTATTGAAGATTTGAGTCTAGACTTTTTACTAATAATTTTATATAGTTAGAGACACATCCCGCCAAAGGAGGTCTCTAACTATATGGGAATAGCAGATACAAGATCCGCTAACCGAAACAACAGAATCATATGTTTGCCCTTTTCTCAAGGCAATTATGAATGCAACATACTCAACCCGGTTGATTTCAGAACTTCCGTAAACAAAAGGATCGAACTGTTTCCGGAATTATTCCCGGCTGAAATCGAAAATGGATATCGGATGAAGGATCTTTATTACTCAAAAAAACAATCCATATGGATCCGTCGAATTAAAATATCCGGTGTTGCTTACACCATTCGTCCTTCATTTGTACTGCCATACCTCGTTGGATTTGTTGACGAAATCGAAGATGCAATGTTTTTTAGAAAGTTCGACATACCATTTTGGGCCATAAGTCGTGTTTTCGGAAAAGATCCCATGTATTGGTATCGAATCGAACAATCTATCGGGCGAAACAGCATTGTCGGAACAACTGTCCGAAATCCTCAAGATGTTCCCGAACATCTTGCCGCTGATGAAAAGCATACTCGAATTTTAGGTGAAAAAACGTATGTGGCCACGACAGTTGGTGATGGCTGTATTCTCGGTGCAGCCGTTGCCAAAGACGCCGGAGAACAAGCGTTAACAGATGCGTATCAAGTGTACAAACAAGAGGCCCAGTGTATAAAGCCGGAATATTCACCGGAAACCGTGAATATGGACGGCTGGAAAGCCACCCGAAATGCGTGGCAATTC
This sequence comes from Desulfosarcina ovata subsp. ovata, assembly GCF_009689005.1. Classification (NCBI taxonomy): domain Bacteria; kingdom Pseudomonadati; phylum Thermodesulfobacteriota; class Desulfobacteria; order Desulfobacterales; family Desulfosarcinaceae; genus Desulfosarcina; species Desulfosarcina ovata. Next base: position 2,807,622 of record NZ_AP021879.1, read on the forward strand.
CTCTTCCCGGCAGTAGTTATCATTTGCTGTTTTCTTCATGTGTTTATCAAAATTCGTGACCGTGCCAAAAAGAAATACCGAGATATTTTTGAAAACGCCGCATCAAAGCTATGGGAGTGTTATCGCGCTGAAAGTAAGGCATCGTTTTCCCAAAGAATAAGAAGGTTGTACGAATGGTGCGAAAAGAATGCTGTGCCATCCGTTATCATAGATCCCATAACGAAGTTACGGAAAAACATTGCCGCCTATCGTGTTGCCTACGATCATCCTAAAGCACACCGAACCAGTAACATGGTTGACCGGTTGATGCAAAGAATGGATCGCCACCTGTACAGTACCCAATATTTTCATGGATCGATGGATGCAGCGCAGTTGAGTATTCGAGGATGGACGCTCATCAATAATTTTTCACCATACAATCCTCGAACGGTTAAGTTGCACAATGGATTTAAAAGTCCGGCGGAACAGCTAAACCAATTCAGATATCACAACAACTGGTTGCAAAACTTGTACGTTTCGGCTTCTTTGGGTGGGTACCGGAGACCTCCCCAAAATCCGATATAATCAGGCATCGGCAACGGACAACCCTGCCGCAACACTGGTAAAGCCGGTGTCGATGCTGCCCAGGGCCATCGTCGTCATCGGGTCAAAACGATACGTGGCTGCGAGTTTTTCCCACCAGTCGTCCATTGTCTTACTCCTGCACTGTAGAGGACATTAAGCGCTCGGCTTCATTGACGCCGGCGACAATATCCGGTGCATACCCGTCCGCGCCGAATTTTCTGGCCACGTCCTGTGACATGGGGGCACCGCCAACCATGACTTTTATATCAGGATTCAGGTCTCGGATGCTCTCAATAACCGTAGGCATGACCATCATACTGGTCGTCATCAGTGCCGACAGGGCCACGATATCCGGCTGAACCGCTTTCGTCTGCTCAACAAATGTCTGGCAGGAGACATCCTTGCCCAGATCATAGACGTCCCAGCCCGAAGCGATAAACATGGCCTTGAGCAGATTCTTGCCGATGTCATGGATATCGCCTTCAACGACGCCGATGATAATTTTCCCCGCTTGTTGCGATTGGTTTTGCGCGTTAAGATGGGGTTTCAGAATATCCAGACCAGCATACAGGGCATCCGAGCAAAGCAGCAGTTCCGGTATGAAATATCTGCCGGCCTTGTAGTATTCTCCGACCTTAGCCATGCCGGCCGTCAACCCCTGTTTGATCGCGGAAACGGGGTCCAACCCCGCATCAATCACCTTTTTGCAAAGCTGTTCACTAAGGGCTTCATCATAGTCTATCACGGCCTGGCTCAACTGCTGATACAGCGTTTGATTTTCTTTTAGGTCCACCATTCGGGCACCGCCTTAACATTTAATCGTCTTAATCTATAGTCAGTGGCATAGCTGTCATTTACCATCTTGTCAATATTCAGACCTGTTTTCAGAAATCATGAATCATCGATTTCATCCTTCATTTGGCATTTGGGCTTTGGCATTTTCCCGCTTTCGGGAATGGTGCATGTTCAGGAAAGGCTGGTTGTTGATTTTACTTGCGGTTGTCCTGCACATCTGCCTGGACAGGGTTGTCGATCGTGCGCCGCTGATAAAAAGGGCCGTGATCAATTCATCGAAGCTGGCAATGAAGGCGAAAATCGCCGCTGTGAGCAATCCAGGCCGGATCAGCGGCAGGACGATAGGAATGAAAGGCAGTTGCCTGTTCGCCTTTGCATCACGCAACATATTGTATTTATTTTGCTCTTGACTTGCCCAGGGCGGCTCACTATACTTCGTTACAGAAAAAGCGAAAACATACCGCGACGACCGATAACGCAGCCCAAAAACACTATCTTGAATGCTATAGCTTTTCTGCAGGAAAGGATGGCAGGGGGGGATTCATGGCCTACGCAAGAAAGTACGAAACCTATGAAGTAAGAGAATTGCTGAAAGGCGCCGAGGGTGTCGTCTCGCCGGTAACCGGCCAGGATGCCCACTCACGAATACTGCATGCCAAATCGATCCACGGCGGGGAGGGTGTCACCGATACCGATATGCTCGACCGGGTTACTTGGATGGGAAGTGAAAGCAAAAACGCCTTTAAAAAGCGGGGCGGCAAGACGCTGACTTCCGCCTTCCCGAATCTTATCCTGCAGGGTTCCGCGGCCACCCAGGCGCTCAATTCGACGGCCGGCCAAAACGGTCTCGCGGTGTTCGACTCTCCGGCGCATACCGGAAAAAAACTGCGTCTCTTTTTGAAGGTGGCGAACATCAAGGAGCACGGATTTCTGCCGGAGACCACGGCCCCCTCCGTAGTCCTGGCCAAGGGCGGCAAGAAGAAAAATACCTCCAACCTGGGAACCGGCGTGACCACCGGCGTGGTGATGATCGTCGACCGGGGGATGTCGGAGATCCATATCCAGACTTGTTACCCGAACAGCCAAGTGCCCGCGCAGACCAGCTGGTCGGTTACCGACATGGCCACGAAGGTTAAGCTGGCTTCGGGATAGGGTTGCCGGGTAGTGCTGTTTTTGTTGGTTACCCTTGATACCCTATCGAAGCCTCAGCCCCATTACAGATACTTGTAAAAAGCACAAGCGAGCATATTCCGTACTCTTGATGGTTAAGAGCCCTACTCATGGTTCAAGCCTTGTTCTTTTAGAGTGGATGGTTTCAATCCTTGTTTTGTTGGATCAGTTTCTTCAACAGAATGTCCTTAACCCCAGTGTATCGTTTGGTCAAAGTTTCAATCCTTGTTTTGTTAGATCGGTTTCTTCAAGACGGTTAGCTTCATGGCCCTATCTGAGGACATGGACAGTGTGAGCGGCGGTCTGAAGATGCTGTATTTTCGGCGGTTTGAATTTGCTTAACCATGAGTTGGCAATTTTAGCTGCCGGATCTCTGTATAATGAGCATCCGGCAGCCTTTTTACGCGACATTAATCAATCTATTTGCTCTTTCATGCGATAGCTTTTTCCTTGGATAAGAATCGTGTCGGCATGATGAAGCAGTCGATCAAGAATGGCTGAGGTCAGCGTGCTGTCGTTGTTGAAGATTTCCGGCCAGTCCTTGAAGGCACGATTTGATGTGATAACAATCGGTCCCTGCTCGTAGCGCTGGCTGATGACCTGGAATAGCAGATCCGCGCCGGTTTTATCGATGGGCAAAAATCCAAGCTCGTCAAGGATCAGCAACGAGGGGCGGATGTATTTTTTCAACTCCTGTTTCATGCGTCCTGCGGCTTGAGCCGCGGAGAGCGTATTGATCACGTCGATGGCGGTGGCGAACAGGACAGTATATCCCTTAAGGCAGGCCTCGTACCCCAAAGCGGAAGCCAAATGGGTTTTTCCAAGGCCCACGCCACCGAGAAAAATGACATTGGCCGACTGCTCGATAAATTGTAGCCTGAACAATTGCTGGACCTGAAGGCGGTTGATTTTTTTCGGCCAGGTCCAGTTGAATGCATCTATGGTTTTGATCACGGGGAAGCGTGCCATTTTGATGCGGCGCTGGGTGGATCGGTCTTTTCTCAAAGCCGCTTCCCCGTCGGCCAGTTTTTCCAGGTAGTCCTCGTGGGACCAATTGCCTTTGGCGGCTTGTTGGGCCAGTGGGTCATGCTGCTCGCGCATAAACGGCAGCTTCAGGTATTTAAGATTCCGGTCAAGGGGCGGCTCCGGGAGTTGCTGGTCAGTCATGATGTCTCCTTTTCATAAATGCTCAAATCGGGTGATTCCACCGTCAGGTCCAAGAGATCTTCACGGCGGGTCAGGTGCAGGGCGCCGGGTTGGGGGAGTTGACGGCCTCGTTGTTCGAGCAGGTTGGCGATGTACTCACAGGAAAAAGCCTGGAAGGTAAAGGCGTCCTCCAGGGCTCGGGCGACACTGTTAGGATCGTAAATTTCGCTCAAGGCAACGATTTTTTGCACGTGATGATAGGGGTTCATGCGGCGTTGTTCGAGTTTTTGATAGTACTGCGCGGATTTGGGCGACAGGGATAAAAACCGCATAACGATTTTCTGTTCACGGGCTTTTTTGCGCCACAGCAAAAGTTGTTTGGGATGATCCGGGTCTTCGATATCCTCGCGGCGATCATAGCTGCGGATATGGCGGGCAATCAGTTTATTGTCATCGTAAAGGCAAATCCGGTCGGGGTAGGTTTTCAAGGTCAGTTGCCGACCGGCATACTCGGCCGGCACCGAGTAATGGTTGCCATCAACCGGTACGCGGAACTGGCTCGACGCCCGGACCTGACAGACCGTAGCGATGTCGAAGCGGTTTGCCGGCAACGGGTTTAAGCAGGAGCGCTCTTTTTCAAAACGTGCAATGGGCTGTTCATTGGTTTTGCCGTGGGTACGTACGTTCGCCACCGTGTCGAGCCAGTGCCGGGTCGCTGGGTGGATGGCCGAAAAATCGGAGATATCCAATCCGGCCAGAAGGTTCTTTTTTACATAGCCGACACCGTTCTCCACGCGCCCCTTTTCATTTCCCTTGCCCACGTTGCAAGCTGTGATCGTAAAGCCGTAATGGTTTGCAAAGTCCAGGTATTTGGGATTGAACACCGGCGCCTTTCCCACAATGCGCTTGAGCACGGCGCTCTTGAGATTGTCGACCATGATTCGTTGGGGAACCTTGCCGAAAAACTCAAAGGCACTTTGATGGCAGCCCAAAAAATGTTCCATGGTTTGCGAGACGGTGAACTGCACATACATCAAGCGGCTATAGCAAAGCACCATGACAAAAAAGCTGAGCCGTCTTCGGGTATTGCCGACATTGACGGAACCATAGGATCCCCAATCGACCTGGGCGCATTCTCCCGGCGCGAATGATAGCGTGAGAAAGGCGTTTGGTTTGGGCGGCCTTACTTTGCGGACGTAGTCCTTGACGATGGAATATTGGCCGGTAAAGCCCTGTTCCCGGATGCGTTGAAAGATCTGTGTCGCGGTATAGGGATGGGTTTCGAGCAGGCGGACAATATCCCTTTTGAAGGGGTCGAGCTTGCTGGGGCGCGGGGTGCCCTGGCGTGGCTTATACTGGGTTTCATTCAGCCATTTTCGGATGGTTCTGACGTCCATGGACAGTTCACGGGCGATTTGTGGGGCCGTCAATCCGTCGTTTGCGCTCAGATGGTTGATTTTGCAGTAAAGGGCATAATCGATCATGACCGACCCTCCGCGATGCGCTTGAAAATCTGTTCAACCGACTGAAGGCCACCGCTGGTTCTTACCGGCTCGGGGTCGATGGCTAAAACCTGATATAACGGCTTTCGATAGGCAATCAGGCCGATATCAACCAGTTCGCTGCGAACCCGTATGACCTCCGGTTCGTCCATCCCCAGGCGCTGGGCCAGGGTTCGGTCGGAGTAATAGCTCATACCTTTTGCATCGGAGACGGTGACCAGGAACAGATACAATGCCGCCGCTTTGTGAGTGCAGCGATCGATATAGTGTTCACTGACCAGGCGGTGATCGAGCCAACTGAACTGTTTTGGGACTTTTCGGATACGATCGGGGCAAATTGGGTGCTTGGTTACCATGATGGCCTCCTTTATATTGAGGGTTAAGGATATCGTCGCCAAATTGTTGCATACGACGGGCGGCCATTGCGATGTCATCTTGTAACGCATACCCGGTTAATTGAGCGATAATTCCAATTAATACAGAGGATTGGCATGTTAAGAGATCTTGTAACGCATGGTTTGTAAAATCGGTATTATTGTCTGTATTTTCTGCATGTTGTCGATTTAAGGGATCTTGTAACGCATCGACGCAGGTTTTGGGCTTTCGGCGCGAGTATCCTGGATTGGTCTCGCGCCACCGCTGAACCCGTTCGACATTATCCGCCCCGCGGAAGTAATCAACGTTCTCTGGTTTTTGGCACCACCGTTTCTGGCTATCGGCTTTGCTGGCCTTACGGCACGCGGGTCTGCGACAGTACCTTTGACGTTTTCTGTTTCGCGGGTCAGGAACGAATAACCGATGGCAATGCCGACATTTTTTCCGCTTTATCCTGGACATTGGGCACGCTCCTCCTACGTGCCAATGTAACAAAAGTTGGTATTATTTGGGGGCCCGGATTTAGGCAAGAAAATTGGTGAAGAAAAAGAGAAGAAGATAGGTTTTAAACCTATTGTGGAAGAAAATTAAGGCGGGGATAACCTGACATTTTCAGATCGTCAGGAAGAAGACAAAATCAGATTATCGCTGGCAGACAGTTTCAATCCTTGTTTTGTTGGATCGGTTTCTTCAAGCGGCCCGGTGAGTGCCTTCCAGGGTGGGGATACTGAGTTTCAATCCTTGTTTTGTTGGATCGGTTTCTTCAACCAAAGGCGTGAGTCCAACAAGCTTATCGTTGTTGTGTTTCAATCCTTGTTTTGTTGGATCGGTTTCTTCAACATGAACCATCGGAGGTGCTACACCATTCCCCATGCTGTTTCAATCCTTGTTTTGTTGGATCGGTTTCTTCAACGAGGCATTCTACACCAAAGAGGGGGGAAGAGGATTCGTTTCAATCCTTGTTTTGTTGGATCGGTTTCTTCAAGCCGGATATGTATTCCTGCAATCCGACCGTAATGGGTTTCAATCCTTGTTTTGTTGGATCGGTTTCTTCAACACCGGAAGCATTCATTGCTATTGAAACGTCTTTAAGTTTCAATCCTTGTTTTGTTGGATCGGTTTCTTCAACCATGTCTTATCTGCGGGCCACACTCCAATCATTTCCAGTTTCAATCCTTGTTTTGTTGGATCGGTTTCTTCAACCCAGGAATATCATCACCGGAGGGATACCGCCTGAATGTTTCAATCCTTGTTTTGTTGGATCGGTTTCTTCAACTGGCCTTCAAAACAGTCTCGCCACCCTTTGTCACGTTTCAATCCTTGTTTTGTTGGATCGGTTTCTTCAACTTTCAACCATATCGGCAGTAAAAACAATATGTGAAGTTTCAATCCTTGTTTTGTTGGATCGGTTTCTTCAACTTCACCGAAATGACCGAAAAAGTATTTAACGGAAAGTTTCAATCCTTGTTTTGTTGGATCGGTTTCTTCAACAATGGATAGTTGCGGTATCGGAACCCGAGTACAAAGTTTCAATCCTTGTTTTGTTGGATCGGTTTCTTCAACTCTGGAATCCTATGAGACTCAATTCAATAGGGATGGGTTTCAATCCTTGTTTTGTTGGATCGGTTTCTTCAACATTTTCTTTCAAGGCGCCCCTGACAGCATCGGTGAGTTTCAATCCTTGTTTTGTTGGATCGGTTTCTTCAACTATGCCGGGAAGATTGGGGCGGGAAATCCTTGGAGTTTCAATCCTTGTTTTGTTGGATCGGTTTCTTCAACTCTGGAATCCTATGAGACTCAATTCAATAGGGATGGGTTTCAATCCTTGTTTTGTTGGATCGGTTTCTTCAACTTTTTTCATTTTTACTCCTCAGTTAATCATTCCATGTTTCAATCCTTGTTTTGTTGGATCGGTTTCTTCAACATTTTGCGCCGTTACTGGCAAGCAGGTTGTTTGGGGTTTCAATCCTTGTTTTGTTGGATCGGTTTCTTCAACTTTTTGCATTTTGGGCAGGGTTGCATGATGTATCCTGTTTCAATCCTTGTTTTGTTGGATCGGTTTCTTCAACTGTCATGTGTGATGCCGAATGCGCAAGAGATGCGGAGTTTCAATCCTTGTTTTGTTGGATCGGTTTCTTCAACAGACCTTGGAGACCGTTACCGGTTTCCCCAATCGGGTTTCAATCCTTGTTTTGTTGGATCGGTTTCTTCAACACCAAGCTGGTATGTGGCCCGAAGAGAAGTACCAAGTTTCAATCCTTGTTTTGTTGGATCGGTTTCTTCAACCCATCATCAGATGCTGTAAAGACTGCGTTGGATCTGTTTCAATCCTTGTTTTGTTGGATCGGTTTCTTCAACATGACCGGTGCCGAGGTGGTTTCCGGGGCGGTTAAGTTTCAATCCTTGTTTTGTTGGATCGGTTTCTTCAACCATTGTTATCAAGGGGGATAGGGTTAAACTGATACCGTTTCAATCCTTGTTTTGTTGGATCGGTTTCTTCAACACTTTTGCTGGATAAACGGTTGAGAAAAACCTTACCAGTTTCAATCCTTGTTTTGTTGGATCGGTTTCTTCAACCTTTGAATCCTGTAACCCGGTGTAATACAATGCGGGTTTCAATCCTTGTTTTGTTGGATCGGTTTCTTCAACCCTTATTTGCGGGATGCTGATGGTCGGCCATTGGTACGTTTCAATCCTTGTTTTGTTGGATCGGTTTCTTCAACACCTCCATGCCAATAACCAGCATTAAAGGCATACCGGTTTCAATCCTTGTTTTGTTGTAAACGGTCACGGGGCTATTAGCTGAAGAGAGGCTTAGATCCAACTCACATCAACAGAGATGCCTGCAAAGTAACATTCCAGGCATTCGACCAGAAACGGGAATGTGGCTTTATCTCTCAGTCGGCAGGTTTCTTTTACAGACAAGATTCGTTCGACCCAGCGGTTGCCTTTGTCGCTTTGCGTTCCCAGACTACATTTGCGCCATAGCACGCCAAAGCGCAGAGAGCGTTCGGCACGGTTGTTGGTGGGTTCGACGCCATCATGTTCGAGAAAGGTCCACAATGCGTCAATTTCTCGTATTATTTGCCTGGCCAGGCGTCCGGCATCATCGGTGTCGTCTTCAAAAAGGCTGAGGATGAGCAACAAGGAGTTATAAAAACGCTCCCATTTTAAAGGTGGCGGTTTGTTTTTTGAAAATTCGATCAGGGTATTCAAATGTGCCAAAATTAACTTGCCGCCTCGCCTTTCGTTGAGTTTTCTACTCTCGATTAACGCCTTGGCCTTTCGGATCAAATGGGCCAGGCAGGTTTGCCGGCCATGGACCCATTTGCAATAAAGGCCATAACCGTCGCTGATCAAGATGCCTTTCCAGTCGGCGATCAGTTCGAGAAAGGCCTGTTTGGATCTTTTCGGATCGATGCGGAAAAAGGCCACCATCGTATTGACCATTACCCAGAGCCATTGCAGATTGTGTTTTTCAAACCAGCTGGTTTCATCGATGAAGTTGCACTCACTGCTGCGGGCCACCTGGCCGATACGCTCATAGGTGGAGGCAATGGCCTCGGAAGCGCGGTCGATAACCTTTTGGATCGTGCCGGTGGCGATTTTGATATCAAACACGGAGTGGACCAGTTGCTGCACATTTCTCCGACTCATGGCCTTGATGCCACTCAGTTCGGCGATAAACGCACAAAACCGCGGGCCGTAGCCGGTGCTAAACGCCTCCGGAACCTGTGCTTTGACAATCTTGCCGCACCGAGGGCATTGACCTTGGTGCAGAACAAAATGGGTGATGTCCATCTCGATTTCAGGCAATTCGATATGTTGGTGAGTATGAAAGGGTCGCAGATTATCCCAATCTGATGAATGGAGACCGCAACCGCAGCACTTGGGCATCACATTTTGAGTATTGTTGGGCGTTAGCAGCATTTGCCCATGCCCCGGGTGTCCTTTTTGTCCGCCCGGTTTGCGCTCGCCTTTGGGCTTTTCGCGTTTGGGTTTGTTATAGGGCGGATCGGATGAGGGCGGTTTGCTGGAGTTGGTCGAGTTTTGGCGTTTTTGCTTTTCAAGCTTCTCGTTGTTTTTCTCCAGCTTGTCGTTTTGAGTTTTAATCGCCCGCAGCTCATCTTCCAGAGAAACGATGTACTGGCGTACCGGTTCAGCAGTAGCTTGCCAATCGGCATCTGAAATGGGTCTATCGGACTTCATGAAAAGCACGATAGCATACCAGAAATGGAAAGTCTAGATATTTTTAATTATTTCAACAAGTTATTGATTTTGTATGGGAATGTTGAAATTACGAGAGGTTAGCGGAGCGAAAAAAGTGCGCCGGATTGAGCGCCCAATATACCCCGTGAACGCTTACGTTTTGTTGGATCGGTTTCTTCAACGACCTCACCACCGCAACCATTTCCAAGGAAATGTTGTTTCAATCCTTGTTTTGTTGGATCGGTTTCTTCAACAATGGATAGTTGTGGTATCGGAACCCGAGTACAAAGTTTCAATCCTTGTTTTGTTGGATCGGTTTCTTCAACTGCTATTATCGAGCACGACGCCCAGCATTAATGGGGTTTCAATCCTTGTTTTGTTGGATCGGTTTCTTCAACCGGTTTTTCGTTCAAAGTACCCGCAATCTAACATCAGTTTCAATCCTTGTTTTGTTGGATCGGTTTCTTCAACTATGATGCTGATGGGTTGTTTGTCCCTGAAGTTGGGTTTCAATCCTTGTTTTGTTGGATCGGTTTCTTCAACCTACTTCACTTGAAATGGGAAGATAAATGTAATCATGTTTCAATCCTTGTTTTGTTGGATCGGTTTCTTCAACCAGGCCAGCTCAAAGATGGCATCCAAGATCTTCGAGTTTCAATCCTTGTTTTGTTGGATCGGTTTCTTCAACGACTTGGCCTCATGGGAGTCCATGAATGGTTGCTCGTTTCAATCCTTGTTTTGTTGGATCGGTTTCTTCAACATGACGCACAGTGATGAAAGCCAATTCAAAGGGATGTTTCAATCCTTGTTTTGTTGGATCGGTTTCTTCAACTCAAGCACTTAACACCTCGCGTAGATCAGAGGGAATGTTTCAATCCTTGTTTTGTTGGATCGGTTTCTTCAACCCCCTAAGGGCTCAGCCCTGTACGCGTTCCTCAAGTTTCAATCCTTGTTTTGTTGGATCGGTTTCTTCAACAAGGAAACCTACAATGAGGTCGTTGAAGCTCGCGTGTTTCAATCCTTGTTTTGTTGGATCGGTTTCTTCAACACGTAAGGAGATTGGTGAACCATGGAGATGATCAAGTTTCAATCCTTGTTTTGTTGGATCGGTTTCTTCAACTTATGGCATGGATAGAGAAAGGTGTTCATGACACGTTTCAATCCTTGTTTTGTTGGATCGGTTTCTTCAACAAGAAATCTACGCCGGGATCCTATCCGGTAAATACGTTTCAATCCTTGTTTTGTTGGATCGGTTTCTTCAACCCTTTGAATCCTGTAACCCGGTGTAATACAATGCGGGTTTCAATCCTTGTTTTGTTGGATCGGTTTCTTCAACCCGAACGGTCAACACCCGCATCGAGCCACATTTTGGGTTTCAATCCTTGTTTTGTTGGATCGGTTTCTTCAACCCATCTTTCTTGTCCTGCCAGCGGATCTTCCACAGTTTCAATCCTTGTTTTGTTGGATCGGTTTCTTCAACTAAGTATAAAGAATGTATGGAGTATTATGGATTATGTTTCAATCCTTGTTTTGTTGGATCGGTTTCTTCAACAATCTTCAGACTGCATCCTGGGAGGGAACCTATTAGTTTCAATCCTTGTTTTGTTGGATCGGTTTCTTCAACCTTATGGAATTGGCTGATCGTGCTACGGCTGAGTTGTTTCAATCCTTGTTTTGTTGGATCGGTTTCTTCAACACCGACTGTTTGTTATCAGATTATCACTTCTCTATGGTTTCAATCCTTGTTTTGTTGGATCGGTTTCTTCAACGTTTTGCTGGATAAAGGGTTGAAAAAAACCTTACCAGTTTCAATCCTTGTTTTGTTGGATCGGTTTCTTCAACTAGCAGTCGTTAACGCATTAAAACCTTGCCGTTCCCAGTTTCAATCCTTGTTTTGTTGGATCGGTTTCTTCAACCTGATAAATGGGCTGCAGAACTTCAAGCGTATAGTTGTTTCAATCCTTGTTTTGTTGGATCGGTTTCTTCAACTTGATACTTGGGGCTGGAATCGAACCGACATGAAATGTTTCAATCCTTGTTTTGTTGGATCGGTTTCTTCAACCTTTGAATCCTGTAACCCGGTGTAATACAATGTGGGTTTCAATCCTTGTTTTGTTGGATCGGTTTCTTCAACGCCGATTTTTGAATTTGCTCCTGTTTTTCAGTATGTTGTCTGTTTTCTTCCCGACCATTATAAAGCAAAATTTTACTTTTTTTACCCATTCAGCCATGGGATCACACCTCGGCAAAGTATGTTTAACATTCAGATATCAGGAGGTTTTTGTTCTAAATATTCCTTTCGCAAATATTTCTGTAACAACAATCCGGACAACGCCGCTTATATCGGGTAGGTTGGGGATACCTGCAGCGGCCAATTACATTCCACAATCCTTCGATGGTTTTGTCAAGTTCCTTGAAATCGGTATCCGCAAGAGAGACCTCTACCAACTTGTTACGACTGCGGGTATACACGATAAAGCCCCTGTTAACCGGAACATTAAAATTATCCTGGATCAATCTACCATAAAAAACCAACTGCATTCGATAGGTTTTGAAAAGCTTTTCTTTATACTCGGCGAACTTGTAATCAAGTGGTGCGGCGGTACCATCATCCAGAAATAGAATTTCATCCACAATTCCACGAATGCCGGAAGGGCTCGACAGATATACATCGCTTTGTTTATCCACCACGCCTATCTTTTTACGCAGGTAATCCGGATTAGTCTTTCGGATCCTATTATGCACATCGCGGCCTTTTTGAACTTTGAAGCGGTTTTCCTGGTGCTCGGGAATGTCGAGGACATTTTCGAAATAGGTGAATCTCGGACAGTATAAATATTCGAGCAAGTGTGTTGCCGTTAGATTGAGTTCACTCCGATCCATTAGGATTTACCTTGTTGCAAATTTTTTCTCAATTTAGAACGTATAAACATCATCAATTGTTCTGATCCATCCGGTTTCTTTGTCATAACAGGTCGGCATTTGTTCTTCGTTGACAAACACAAAATTGGTTTCTTCAAATTCTTTCTCGTGAACGTATTTCGCGGGTACGGATATAACATAATCATAAAAATCTTTACGGATAGCCAAAAATTTATTTTTACGCTCTAGTTTATCTTCGATTTGCATTATGGAAAGGTATGTTGCCCAGGTTTTTTGCGCATTGCTATCCAGCTCTATGAATATGTCTTTTCGTTCGTAACCTTCTTCCTCAATTAGTTTGAAGTTGTTGTAGACACTTAAAAATTGTAAATTTTCCATGAATTCAAGAATTTTGTCGGATTCTTGAGGGCTCATGCGCTCCTCGATTTTGGCGTAATATGTACTCATGTTTCTTAGAAAATCGGTTTCGCAAATAGTATCGTTTCCAGTTAGTACCTCTCTCGTCTGAAGCATTGACAGAGGATTTTTCCCATAAATATATGTTTCGAATGGTTTGTTCTTATTGGCATCGTCAAGCACCTGAAAAATTCTTACCTTTCCTTTTTTAGATCCCAGATGGCGATTGCACCGACCACAAACCTGGTTGATTGATTCCAGCGGCCCCATATCACGCCAGACATTGTCTATGTCGATATCGACGCCGGCCTCAATCATCTGGGTTGAAACTATAATTTTTCTTTGCTTGCTCTTTCGAATTCCGTCAATTCGCTTGAGACGCTCGATGGGAACGATATTGGTGGCCAAAAAATAATATTGAGCCTTGATACGGGTTTCACGGAGGCTTTCGAATAATTCCAGGGCTGAATTCACCGTGTTCATGACAAACAAATAGGATTCATCCGTAGATTGAATTGCCTCTTTGCACACCTGCTTGAACTCCTGAAGAGTCAACGGATCTTTTTCAAATGAGATATCCACCCTGTCCAATTGAGAAAAATATTTAGCTTTAGAGGGAACGAGTTCCTGAATTTCAGTTGAGTCGAATATTTTTGGTTGCGTTGCCGTGATCAGGATAAACCATGTATTGAACAGTTTTGAGATACTGAACATGATATGCTTGACCAGTTTCCAGTATTTATATGGCAAGGACTGAATTTCATCGCATAAGACAATGGCGTTGACCATTTTTTCGAACTTGACCATCATTCTATTGCGGTTTGTCAGAATTGAGTGAAAAAGTTGAAACATGGTCGTGACCACAATTTCAGACTCCCAGCTTTCGATCAGAAACTTGGATTCGTCGGTTTCGAACTCATGATCGCCAGCCTTGAAATAAATATCCGCAAGGTGATGATGCTTAAGTAATACGTTTGTTTCAGGATTGGATAAAATACCTTCGAACACTTGGTAATTCTGATCAATAATACTGGTAAACGGTAGTGTATAGATAATCCGCGCACGCTGATTTTTCTCTCTTTCAAGGCGTGCTCTAAGCTGGAGTGCCGTTGAAAGGCAGGTAAAAGTTTTCCCTGTACCAGTAGGAACATTCAAGGATAGAATTTTTCCGGCATCAATATCAATGTTTGAAATTGTATTGTCCGCATCGTTAAAAATATTGCTGCGGATTATATCCATCTCTGTTTTGGGAGGTCCGAATTCGCTTTGGATATACTCTTTTACAATGTCTTTATTGATATCGACTTTGTTGAATGTATAGCGGTCGCTGAAAATCGCCTCTTTTTTATCCGCCTGAATCAATAGCGAAAAGAGGTATTGAAAAATAAAAAAGTAAGATAGTTTTTTTCGGAGTCGTTTTGTCCGTGATTTTTCATTTCGATAAATGTTCTGCTTGAAATAGGCTGATAATTTTCCCGGGAAATCAGCTTTTTGTATTTCTATGCCCCATATCTGCCTCGGGAAAACCATCAGATGATCGAATATATCCGTGTCTATGGATGCAAATTGTTTGTCAATATATTCGTATTCATCGTCTAATTCGTTATTATCGTTGTTGTTCGGCATTCTGACCGCGTTACAAGGATTGCCGTGATGGCGCTTGATGGCCATAAATGTGAAAAACGGCATCAATTCCCATAAGACATTTTCCGTGTTTGCTTTATCAACAAGCCCGCTGATGATAAAATGAGCGATGACTGCCGATATAAAACCATGGCGGGTCTCTTTTTCATTCTTCATGCGGGCTTTTTCGGATTCATCCGTTTCCGCCAGATATTTTTGGAAAAACGGGGTTGCCTTGCCGATATCATGCAAAAAGCCCATCATCCAGACAAGCATCTGCCATTCTTGTTGATCAACGCCGAATTCAAAATTGAGTTTAGTCGACCGGAATGTATTTTCACATAGGGATGCCACGTTCAGCAAGTGCTGTTCAAGAGGAATACCCGGATGAGAGCATATTTCAGAAAAAGACAACGTTCTCTCCATTTTCTGTTTGATAGAGTCCTTTAACGCTGCAAGTGATCGGCAAGCCCCTTCTTTCGAAAAGCACATCCTCGCGCCGCGTCACCACACGCTCAGGTGTCATTTCCACGGGGTAATTGATTTTGAATATTTCCTTTCCATTTTCGAATTCAACAGAAGTATCATCCTGCAGCGCGGAACAAGGAATGACGGAATTAACAATTTGCTGTTTTTGATCACTCAAAGAAGAAATTGTATGCTCACCACAGTATTCGAAATCGGCCAGCAGCTCGCTTAAACCAAGAGATACAGTATAATATGACTTGTGGGCAGCAAGATTCTCCCTAAGACGATCATGTATTTCTTGATCATTGTGGGAGAAATAAATTTTAAAGCGAGGATTTTTTAAAAATTCTGTACGGATCTGTGTTCGGTTGTGGATTTTCCAGAAATGCCTTTTAGTGTCTATCAGGTTTTGTGTCCACCTTACTTTGTTTACCGGATTGATGAGGCAGATTGCCACATGATAGTCAGATGGGTTCAAAAACCGTTTAAGATACTGTTCCCAGCCCTTTCAAGGTAGTACTATGACTTCTTTCTCTCAGCGAGTATTTTCGCGGTTGAAACATGTGGCTTGTTTTTCATCGCAACCCGCTTCGGTTTGGGCTTTTTGGGACCTCGAGGATGCTTCTGGTACTTTGATAATTTTACGTTGCCAGCTAATTCTTCAAGCAACCGAACCAGATCACTTTCTGGCATGTCTCTAAAAACGACCCAATGGTCGCTTTCGATAACGATCATCATCCCTTGGTAGACGCCTTCGATTTCATTGGCGATGTAATAACCAGATACGTTCCGTTCTATGAAATCGACACCGTGAACACTGCCCAGTGCTGCTTTTACAACGGACATGCTGATATAGGCGACCAGAGCAACGCAAAAACCGAAAAGAGCGGCACGAGGATAGCCCAATGCATTAATTTCAGAGTTTAAATATTCAGCGAGACGCTGAAAGGCCGTTTCGATGGTCCATCGATCCCGATACAACCGGGCAACTGTTTTAGCGTTTGCTGCGCTCTTTGATAGATTCGTGATGATGAAAATCTCGGTATCACCATCACGGGTTTCACCCTTCAGCTTCACGCGAATCCGCCTGAAGGCGTGCTCTTCGCCAGCTTCATCACGAACCCGGATGGGTTGCTCGTATACGGTTCCTGTTTCGATTTTGCCGATATATTTTTCCTTTCCAATTAGCTCGAGAGGATAATTCCCATGCTCACGGATAATGAACCACGCATCCCGCTTATCGATGCCGCAGGTGAATTCAACCACGCAGAAATTGCGATCGGCAACCCAAACATCATCGGCAACAATAGTTTCAAGCACCGTTTTCAATAATGAGCGTTCTTGCGCATGGCCGTCTTCGCAAGGAAACACATCGATGGGCAGGTGCAACATCGAATCGTACACAACCAATGATTTCCCCGGAAGAGGACCTGAGGCTATGGACCGCAACTCTTTGATTCGGTGATGGCTCTTTTCGATACAGTTGCCATCAAGCAGTTTGATTCGTTTGCCAGGCAAAGGGGAGTTTTGTTTACCCAACAATCTTTGAATAATAGGTTCCACCTGCTCGGCGGCATATCGGACCAAAGCTGCCGATGTACTTGGTTCCATGCCGTTCAACTTATTGTAGATTGAGGTAACTGAAACGGCAATATCCTCTTTTGAAGCCTGGAAGGCTGCGTGAATTGATCGCTGGCTTCCCTGAACGACCTGGCTCATCAGGTAAAAAAGCGTCGAAAACAAAAGGTCCCTTGTGTATTGTTCTTTAGCGGTGTTCTCGAACCATTCGTCCAATTGCTCAGGATTCAGTACCTTCTCCATCAAACCACGAGCCATGACAGAAATCGGAGAATTCTTGATGAACGGCGTAAAAACAGGACTCAACATGATGTCACCTCCCAAATAATACAGTTTTTCTTTTTTACTGTATATTTTGGGGGTGGGTTTGTCCAGCATTTATTTAATAAGTTCATCCAGTTATGAATGGTCTTTTAGTGCTACCTTGAAAGGGCTGGATACTGTTCCTTATCAAGCCCGATGATGGCAGAAACAATACCGACCACCGAAGTTGGCGGCGGGAATTCAAAAGTCAGCGGCGATGTCGTAGTATAATATTTTCTGAAATGCCCGTAATCCCCCCATAGCTTAAAGGCCAAGACCCGGGTCATTTCAGTACCTCGGCGGATTCATCCTTAAAAAGGTCAAGATTTTTCAATTCAACGTCTTTACCATTTCTGTTGAACCTGAGTTTTTCATCTACAATAAATGCTGATTATATCGGATTTTGGGGAGGTCTCCGGTACCCACCCAAAGAAGCCGAAACGTACAAGTTTTGCAACCAGTTGTTGTGATATCTGAATTGGTTTAGCTGTTCCGCCGGACTTTTAAATCCATTGTGCAACTTAACCGTTCGAGGATTGTATGGTGAAAAATTATTGATGAGCGTCCATCCTCGAATACTCAACTGCGCTGCATCCATCGATCCATGAAAATATTGGGTACTGTACAGGTGGCGATCCATTCTTTGCATCAACCGGTCAACCATGTTACTGGTTCGGTGTGCTTTAGGATGATCGTAGGCAACACGATAGGCGGCAATGTTTTTCCGTAACTTCGTTATGGGATCTATGATAACGGATGGCACAGCATTCTTTTCGCACCATTCGTACAACCTTCTTATTCTTTGGGAAAACGATGCCTTACTTTCAGCGCGATAACACTCCCATAGCTTTGATGCGGCGTTTTCAAAAATATCTCGGTATTTCTTTTTGGCACGGTCACGAATTTTGATAAACACATGAAGAAAACAGCAAATGATAACTACTGCCGGGAAGAGGAATTGCCACGCATTTCGGGTGGCTTTCCAGCCGTCCATATTCACGGTTTCCGGTGAATATTCCGGCTTTATACACTGGGCCTCTTGTTTGTACACTTGATACGCATCTGTTAACGCTTGTTCTCCGGCGTCTTTGGCAACGGCTGCACCGAGAATACAGCCATCACCAACTGTCGTGGCCACATACGTT
This sequence comes from Desulfosarcina ovata subsp. ovata, assembly GCF_009689005.1. NCBI lineage: Bacteria > Pseudomonadati > Thermodesulfobacteriota > Desulfobacteria > Desulfobacterales > Desulfosarcinaceae > Desulfosarcina > Desulfosarcina ovata. The sequence continues at coordinate 2,825,779 of NZ_AP021879.1, forward strand.
TTTTCACCTAAAATTCGAGTATGCTTTTCATCAGCGGCAAGATGTTCGGGAACATCTTGAGGATTTCGGACAGTTGTTCCGACAATGCTGTTTCGCCCGATAGATTGTTCGATTCGATACCAATACATGGGATCTTTTCCGAAAACACGACTTATGGCCCAAAATGGTATGTCGAACTTTCTAAAAAACATTGCATCTTCGATTTCGTCAACAAATCCAACGAGGTATGGCAGTACAAATGAAGGACGAATGGTGTAAGCAACACCGGATATTTTAATTCGACGGATCCATATGGATTGTTTTTTTGAGTAATAAAGATCCTTCATCCGATATCCATTTTCGATTTCAGCCGGGAATAATTCCGGAAACAGTTCGATCCTTTTGTTTACGGAAGTTCTGAAATCAACCGGGTTGAGTATGTTGCATTCATAATTGCCTTGAGAAAAGGGCAAACATATGATTCTGTTGTTTCGGTTAGCGGATCTTGTATCTGCTATTCCCATATAGTTAGAGACCTCCTTTGGCGGGATGTGTCTCTAACTATATAAAATTATTAGTAAAAAGTCTAGACTCAAATCTTCAATAATATCAACATGTTGTGTTTTTGTCGGGGGATAGGCCACTGTATGTTCGGCTTATTGGAATCAAACTCCCCAAAATCCGTTATAATCAGAATAAATGATACAGACTCAATATGATCTTTTACCTTGTCTATGCTGTCAGTCAATTCTGTTATGTCAATTGAATAGTTTTCGGGGGTGCGTATTTTTGCATGGACCATATCGGATTGCAGCCGGATTCGGTTATCCAATTCACCAATGAAAAAATCAGGTTCCTTGTACCGGATAGAAAGTAGCAGTCGTGGCATCTGCCCGAATTTGGATCGCGAAATCAATCCTTTGGTCCCCATCCACATGGCCTTTTTTAGATCAAGGATGTCCGATTCAGTGAGGCTGGTATGTTTTCCGGCATTTTCATTGACGATGCCGTAGAATCCGATCAGCGAATAGGAAAGAACATACTCCTCCCGGAATGTTTTTCGGGTCGCACCTTGTTTAGAAGCAAACGCTCCGGTGCCTTTCAGGAATTGAAGATTGACAGCATGCAGGGATTTCCCCATACGAAACTGTACAGGGCCAGTGTAAGTCAATGAGCTTGTAACTTTTTCCGATTTTTTTCCTTTTTTAACCGTTAAATCCAGTGGGATGGTCGCTCCGAACAACCTCACGTCAATGCAGGAATCCAGGATTTTTGAAGCGATTGCTTTCTTTTGCTGTTCCGCAGACATTCCGGCCAATTCGTCTGCATCATCCGGCAGATAATCGGAAGCCCTGAGTTTGGCATCCTGGATGTGGCCATCCTCGTCGTAAATTTTTTCGCGCACGAAAATGTCCTGCCCGTTTTTCAATAAGTAATCGCGGACAGTGCGTTTCAAACGAACATCGGTGACGATGTTTTTACCCGTTTCTTCATCGATCCTTGGTCTGTTCTCGTCGTTGGGATCACCGTTGGGATTTGCATTTTCAAGATCGTAGAGGAACAGCAATTCGGTTCGTTTTGTCACATCAGCCATGGCCTAATCCTCCTCATCTTCTTTTTTGACTTTAAAATAGTCGGAAAGATTCATTCCTAATACAAAGATATAATTCATTTCATCGATAGTCAGGCTCCATTTTTGATCGTCACCGGCGGATAGGAACTCTTGTGAAATCATTATACGTAGATTTTTGTAACCAAAGTGTTTGTACTGCGCCAATTTGTCCTCGATTTTGGGAAGCAAGCCCTGAATATCCGCACTATCCATCTTTAATCCTTTTAGTTGGCTTCTAAACGGAGTTGATTCCCTTGTGGCCTGCTGAATGTTGAGAAGTAACTTCGTCAATACACCGGTCAGGAAAATGGCTTTCTTTGCGTGAGTTCCAAAAAAATCCTCAAATTGAATAAAAAACTCAACCACTTTGCCTTCATAATCATCTTCTTTTCTGATTTCAAAAGAATTATAAAACTCTGTTGCCATTTTGCTTGCTCCTTCAAAGTCATTTAATAGTCCAAGCTCATAAAAGTAACTTATCATCATGAAACCGCTGAGAACCTGAAACCATTCGTTTTCAGCGTTGGCAAAACGATTCCGGACGGCAATCATGATTTGGCTGATTAGAAAGTCCCATTGGATCGGCATACCTGCGAAAACCTTGTGAACAATTTGCAGGAAATCCTTGTCGTGGTTGCCGCGGGCTTTATCTCTCGGAAAAAACAACCTAAGCACACCGAAGCTGAAACGAAAGATTCGCTTTCCATCTTTTTGGGGGAGCTTGAAAATAAATATTTCATCAATAAGTGATTTCGCATCATATAGACGTTTGATTCTGGAGGGGAGTACCTCTTCGATGTTTTCAACGATTCGGAATACGCCTTTTTGGGGTTTGTCGTAAAACAGCAAAGTAAACTGCGCATGATTTTGATTGTCCCTTAGAAGCCAAATAACATCTTCCTCCGGATTCAGAACTGTGTGTCTTGCCTCGTCAGACACCGCCAGCTTCTGGTTGTATTCCTTAATCGTGTCTATGATTTCTGATCTGCCGATATTATGGATAAGCCTTGGAATGAGATAATAGCGACAACCATAAAATCTAAAATCAAAATAGTTTTCCTTCTCTTTTATTCCCGTTTCGATGTCGAGCGCACACTCCAGGCAAACCGGATAATTTTTCCAACTCTGATCCTGGAGAAATCCCCCGGCAACCATTCCCGGTTTATCCACCGTATAAAAACCCAATGATGTGAAATATCCGAAGACCTCTTTTTTAAAATCATTGCATATGGAGCAAACTTTATCAGTGGAATAGGAATACTTTTTAAATGTTTTTGAAAACTTGTAAGATGCTTTACTCTCCTGAATGATAAACGCAGCGATGGATGGGATATCGCCGATATATTTTTTGTTTTCGTTTTCGATCAATTGGAGTGAGAGAACAACGCCTTTGGCTTCGGTCAGTTTGTGCTGATCTTCCAAATCGCCTATTATGCGTTCTTCATTCTGAATCAATGCTGAATGAATTTTATCCAAGTACTCCTTTTCCGGAGGTTCAAGGAATTCTGCATCTTTATTGGAGACAAACCACGCCATGACTTTTTGCTTAAATGTACCGGATATGCTTTTGGCAACTTTTGCAGTGGGTGTCTTGTCAGTTCCCCTGGAAGTTCCACGTTTGTAGACCAGATTATCTTTTAAATGGGAACCGTTCTCATGGACATCGATCTTTTTGTAGCCCCACTCCTTAGTGTCATCGGCTCTTTCCAGGACAATGAAAAAGACAATGTCATACTTACCCCCATCATAGGAATCTTCCAACCAGATATCGAAATCCGTCATCTGAGGATCTTGTTCCTTGGCATACCGACCAAGTTCGGCGATGGCGTTGATCATAGCATTCTCCTTACGGTCCCAAATCCCCTCGAAACTGATTTCCCCAACCCAAGGTAATCGGGGATCATAAAATTGGTTTTAAAAATCCCCTTAAAGGCCGTCATTTGTTTTCCTTTGAGATTTACCTGTTGAGGTTTCAGCTTCAGATCCACGGTTATTTTCTGCTCTTTTTCAAGATAAACATCCAGGTACTTGGACATGGAGAGCATGTTGCCGACCAGTATCCGTCTAAGCAGGTTGTTGCGCTCCGATTCCGTTTTATATGATTTGTAGGATGCGAAATTTTTCTGATTCAGCCCGATCCAGGGCGATACGAATTCGTACATAAACGTCTCATTGGAAAATCCGAATTCGACATCGTCCACCTTCAGGTTCTTCTCATAAACGGGAATATCGCATCCGTTGATGCGGATATGGTCCAGTTGCATGAAGATCTCGCCAAACACCTTAATTGCGCGTTCAGTTATGGAAATGATGGCCGGAACATTATCGATCAGTTTAAACTGAATCAACGGATAACGGTAAATGACCTTGTCGGTAGTGAGGTCATGGTTGTGGATCAGGTCATGGTTTTTAAAGGCGTTGCCGACATAGCCGCGCAATTTGTGGATCTGAGACGGCCTCAAGCGGACATTGCTGAAATAGAGCGTGGCGATTTTCATTTTCGTCCAATCTGAATTTCACAATTCAATGGATGCCCCCGGATCGGGTCCGGGGCAGGCTTATCAAGTCCGGCATGACGAGTCAGGCACTTTTTACGGGCTCATTAACTAAACCGGCAGCTACTTTAAAAGTATGGTGCATCCGTCTCTATGCCCACTCTTATTTGGTGTCGATTCTTTTTCATGGCTGATCACAGAACCCTTTCACCTGTAGAGAAAGACTCGCCACACAATTGGTGTCATCGTAAAAAAAATGGAACGGTAGGTACTATCTAATTTTGGTCGTGGCTGGAACTGTTAAATAAATTGTTGCTGTCTGTTGTCGGGTATCTCTACGCTCAACCCGATCTACCATATCTGCAACAATTTATTGAGATGTTTCGATTATTTTCCAATACTGTTCGGCACAGTCATTGATAAGAGTATTGAGCAATAACTTTGGCGATATTCACATCAAATATTTCTAACAAATTATTTTTTACTGCTAATAACCAGTGAAGACCAATTTTATAAAACTGTTTTAATTTTTCTCCAAGAAGAGTTACTAACCCGCAAACATATGGTCTTTTTGCATTTGAATTGGAGCATGAAGATGAAGTTAGCAAGGTTTCGTTCTTATTATTTTCTTCAGATTCATGCTCATCTTTTTCATTTTCTCTGCTTATTATTTCCGTATCTTGTTTGAATGATAATAACAATAGATAAGCAATCATATACAAGTAGAATTGTATCTGTACGCCATGAGGAGATTGGCTCATTAAGTGAATTCCCTTGAAGGTTCTTTTTATGAAGCGAAAAAAAAGTTCCACTTGCCACCTGTAAGCGTAAAGCATTATAATTTCGTAAGTTGTCAAATCATTTCTGTTTGTGATCAAAATGTAGTTTTCGCCCATAGCCGTAAAGCTAACAATACGATAACTTGCTTTGTTTTCATCGCTATTGAATATTATATTTGAATCTGTGATGTCACTGAAAAATTTCAAGAATGTATCCGGTACGGTGGCAGTGAGACACTCTTTTACAGTGTACGTCATATTCGACTTTCCGCGAATAATAAAAAATGCATTGCTGTCGGATATCTGCTTGAACAGATTGAAAGCGATATAGCCTCGATCACAGACATATGTAATGCCTTCGCGAAGAATTTGCTTAACAAATTCTTTTTCGGAAAAGTTACCTTCCGTACTGATAAATTCGGTTGGAATCATTCGGTTGAGTTCAAAAGATAAATGCATTTTGATCGCATTAGCGGTTTTCTTGTAACAAGCCCATGCCATATTGGAAATGGCCGGAAAAAGCGAACCATCTACAATTAGCATTTTTCCAAGATGACTGATTTCCGGAATTTTATGCAAATCCAATTCTTTTACCAACTGATGGAATATATCTTTAAATATTTCTGGGGGATAACGATTAAACGCTTCATTATACATAGACTTCGATGCGACGACCAATCCTAATGCCTTAGCAGTTGGTGATGTTTTGATCTCAGTGACGATTTGTCCAACGCTTTTAATTCTGGTTATTATTCCAAAAAGCAAATTTGTGGTGAACGATGATAATGAAAGCTTGTAAGTGTCCAAATCATTATGGAGACTATTTTGAGTAACCTCAATCAATGGTAGCACCGGTGATAGAATTGTTTGAAAAACATTTTTGTCGATGTGTTCGCTCATGGAGACCTCCTGGTTAATTAATTGTACCCACCATGATTAAAACACAAAGCGATCTTTTTGTCCAGCGCTATTTTTTATTTTAATAACAAGATGTTACGGCAATATGTATGCCGAACGGTATTGATTATTTTCGTTAACAATCCATTTTTATATTGAATTTGTCAACTGCAGAGTTGCGTTTGAAAAGATACAAAGGTGTATGAAAGGCATTTATTTCTTGAAACGGTACTGATATATGGTACTATCTTTATTGTGAAACGCAAACATCAAAAGATCTTGGACGCCATATTTATAAGACCGGTGGGAGGTAATATTAAATGGCGTGATATTGAAGCCTTGTTCGTTGAATTGGGTGCCGAATTAAGCGAACGTGAAGGTTCACGAATCGGTGTTCGCCTGTTTGGTGAAAGGAGGGTGTTTCACCGACGAAATTACCGCCCGATGACCGTCGGCATCGTCCGCGTTCGCCTGTTTGGTGAAAGGAGGGTGTTTCACCGACCGCATCCTTCGCCGAATACGGACAAAGGGGCTGTCGCCAGCATTCGAAAATGGTTGGCGGACAACGGAGTAACACCATGATGAACATTATGGAAATCAATGGCTATCAGGCGGTCATCAAATATGACCCGGAAATTGAAATGTTTCGTGGAGAATTCATCGGTCTTAACGGCGGAGCCGATTTTTATGCCGGCGATATTGATGGGCTTCGCAGAGAGGGAGAAACGTCACTAAAGGTATTCCTGGACATGTGCAAGGAAGACGGGGTGGATCCGCGCAAGGCGTTTTCCGGTAAATTCAACTTGCGTGTATCTCCACAGTTGCACGCTCGTATCGTTACCCGCGCCGCCGCAGAGGGGAAAAGCCTGAATCAGTGGGTAGCGGACCTGCTCGATGAGTCCATCAGCGCCGATTAAAAAAACTTCGCCAAAATTTCATCATTGACCAGTTTGCGGTCAAACCCCTGGCCCAGCACATTGATACGCCGGAAATCCTCCTGGCAGAAGGGGAACAGGTAGACGCTGTCGGTGTCTTCGTCGATCATGTCGCGGCATATCTCACCCAGCTCATCGAAACGGTTATTTTCCAGGCGGCCCAGGAAAACGCTTTTTTGGACCCGTTGCAGGCCGAACTTTTTGCATTGCTTGGCCACCCGGTTGCGTACGCCGTCTTCGACAATATCGTAAACGATCCAGACCAGGACGGAAGACATGATCAAAACTCCTTGATTTCCAGCCACTCGGGCCGTTTTTCATCCTCGTCGGCCAGCAGGATGTTGGCCAACCGGTGGGCTTCGTGCTGGATGATGTGTTTGCGTTTGACGTTTTTACGCCGGTAGCGGACAGATTCTTCGAGGTGGGTATTCATGGATTCAACGACAATCGGTTTTCCCTGGGTGTTGAGCGATACGGCGTTTTCCGAGACGTCAAAATAATCGTCCTTGATTTTGCGTCCCGTGAACAGGTAGACGGCGGACTGTTCGGCGAAAATGCGGAAAGGCTCGATCAGGTCGAAGACAAGGGACTTCTTGTTGTAATTGTCCGTATGCAGAAACCCCACATAAGGATCGAGACCGGCCAGGATACAGGCCTTTTCAACCCGGCTGTAAAGGATGCCGTAGCAGTAATTGAGGACCGCGTTGAAGGGGTCTTTGGCCGGCTGGCGGGAGCGTCCGGAAAACCGGTATTTCTCTGGAAACAGTTGGGAGAGGCACTGGAAATAGGCCCGGCCGGCAGTGCCTTCATAGCCCATCAGCCGGTTACGGATATTTTCATCCCTAGCCTCCAGATCTTTTAGCTCCTCGATCGACTGGTTAATCGTCGCGAGGGGTTTCTCGAATTGAGCCTCCTTTCCGGGGCGCGCATACATCAATTTCTTAAGATATTGAAACTGGTTATCAAGCTTCTGGCTGATCATATCCGAGACCAGGGCAAGCCCCTTTTCCCCATTAACCTCAGCGGTGAGTTGCCTGCGCCGAATCATCGCCGTACTGCCGGTTTTGGCAAACCATACCCGGCCCACCGGATCGCCGTATCCATCCAAAAAGACAATGTCGATGTTATGTTCCAGGGACAGGGCCACCGCCTGGGTGGAAAGCATGGCCTTGTTGGTGATGACGATGGATTCAACCTTCAGGGGCGAGACGTCGAACCGTTTGTCCTGGTTTTTTAAGCGAAAAATGCCGTCTTTTTGGGTAATCAGGGTGCCAGGGGTGTTGATGACCAGTTGCATAATGATTGTTTCCTCTTCTCATGAAGGTTGGAACTCCAGAAAGCGGAACAAACTGGCAACATTCAACGGTTGCTGTGGATAGGCGTTGAATGACAGAATCCTATCGATGCCGCGCCACCATCCCTTCGGCCAGTTTTTCCGCCGAGTGGCCGAACAGGTCATCCACGGGTACGTCGTCCAGGTAGTTGTCGGCCCAGGGCACACTATTCTCCTGGACGATATTTTTGATGTGCTCGTACTTGCCGCCCAGGGCCCTGATTTTGGTCGCCAGGGGAATCTCCGCCTTGAAGCCGATATTGAGCAGCAGCAGGTAGCGGATGCGGCTGCCGTCGGCAGGATCCTCGGAGGTCGCCGGGATGACCACGATACTGCGTCCGTCCTTGCGGCCCTTGCCGATATAGACATTGCCCTGGCTGACAATGATCCGTTTGCTGCCTTTGAGTACCGGATCCTGCTCCACCCGCGAGGGGATCTCGGCTAGGATGCCGGTCTTTTTTAGGATGGCAATGGTGGTCTGGTCCGTGGGGTCGCCCAGCAGGCCCAGCCCGTCGATGCGGTAAAGAATACTGCCGTTGATCCGCTCGATGACCCCCTGGATGTTTTTCATGACGATGACGTTGCGGTTGACAATCTGGGCGGTCTCCAGGGCGTGGTCGGCAAGGGTATCGAAGAGGATGCCCTCCACCCGCTCGCTGATGCGGCTGGTGCCCACAGTGACCGTCTTGGCCTGGTGCTTGATGGCGTCCACCGGCCGGGACATGAGGTTGATGGACTCTCCCAGCACGCGGAACAGGGTATCGATGACGTTCTTGGCAGTACCGCGGATCCCGAAATCGAGCTCGAAATCGGTCAGCGGCAGCCGGCCCGACAGATATTTGAACAGCAGGGTCAGATCGGATGCGTGGGTGATCGCCGTGGGGAATGTCCGGGTACGCCGTTTTTCGCGGAACGCCTGATAGAAACCGAGAATTTCTTCGCGGAAGCTCTTCTCCAGGACCACTTCGTAGACGTCCAGCCCCTGGCCGGCCAGCCGGTCGAGGGTGTCGTGGATCGAGGCCCGGACATCGTGCAGGAAGCGCGAGCCTTCATGGATGGCCAGGGCCGCATGATAGCCCCAGATATGGCCCACCAGGGTGTTGAGGATGGGGGCAAACTGAGGACTCACCTGGGGCACGTGAAAGACGTCCTCGGCATAGGGCGTGAATCGCTCCTCGCCCTCGTCGGCAATGATCACCGGCGCCGCCTTGTGGGCCTTGAAGATGGCCGTGTCCTTGATAATGTCGCCGATGACGGTTCCCCGGGTTCCGGCGGCACAGACGATGATCAGCGGTTCGGAGGAGAGGTCGATATGCTTCTTGTCCTCCACGTAGTCCGAACTGATCGTTTTGTAGCACAGTTCGCTGAGCTTGATGCGAATTTCGTCCGCCGAGGCCTTGTTGGGTCCGCTGCCCACGGCTGCCCAATAGGTCTTGGTGGCCGCCAGTCGCCGGGCCGACATCTGGATTTGATTGCCCATGGCCAGGACCGTGCGCATGTGGTCGGGGATCCGCAGCAGTTCGGCGATCTGGTCCGAGAAAAATTCCTTCGAGCGGTTGCTCCGGATACCGGCCACCTTGAGCGCCAGCAGGGTGCCGGCCACGATCTGGGAGTAAAAGGCCTTGGTGGAGGCCACGCTCATTTCGATGTCCCGGCCGCTGGAGGTGTAGAGCACACCGTCCACCTTGAAGGTGATGTCCGAATCCCGCCGGTTGACAATGGCCAGGGTCCGGGCGCCGCGGGCACGGACCATGTCCACGGTGCGGTTGGTGTCGGTGGTGGTTCCCGATTGGCTGATGGCCACCACCAGGGTGTCGGCCATGCTGGTGGTGTCATCGCCTTCATTCAGCTCGAAGCCGCTCAGCTCGGAGGCCTTGAGGGCCCGTAACTGAATGGATGGATCAGCCAGATAGGCCTTGAAAATATCCGCGCAGGCCTGGGCGGCCACGCCGGCGGTTCCCTGGCCGACGAAGAAGATGCGCCGGATGCGATTTTCGGTAAAATCCGTCTCAAGGGCGCGCGGAAAGGTTTTCTCGTCCAGTTGGACGACGTAGTGGGGCCCGTCATCGGCTTCGGTGATCTTCCAGCGGTTGAGCAGGGTGCGTTCCACGGACAGCGGCGCTTCGGAGATCTCCTTTAAGAAGTAGTGCGGAAAATCCTGGCGATCGATATCCCGGGTGGTAATTTCGGTCTCTTTGACATCCGCGTCGGTCAGCGTAATCGGCGTGCCGTCGTAGTACATGGCCGTGACGCCGGCCAGGCCGCCGCCGGTGCGCTGGTCCAGGACGAAAATCTGTCCCTGGGTCTTGCCGTTCTTCCCATCCACCACCTTTTCTCCGTCCATCTTCAGGAAACGGGGCGTCTCTTCTATAAATCCGTAAACTTCCGATGCCGGCATGTAATGATCCTCGGCCAGCCCCACGAAAACCGCCTGGCCACTGCCTTTCTGGGCCAGGAAGAAGCGGCCGGGCGCCAGGTCGGTATGCATGGCGATAGCATGGGACCCCTGGAAGTCGCTCACCGCCAGGCGAAAGGCCTCGGACACGTCGACACCGGTTCTCAGGTAGCGTTCGATCTGCAGCGGAATAATCTTGGTGTCGGTGGTGATCGCTTCGGGAATGCTGCCACCGCCTTCTTCCAGGGCGGTTTTCAGTTCCAGGTAGTTGTCGATGTCGCCATTGAGGCATGCATGGATGATGGGGCGGTCTTGCATGGTTCCGCCGGCCAGGGTGTTGTCCACCGGATGGCAATTGGGTTCGGTGATGGCGCCGATGGAAGCCCAGCGGGTATGGCAGGAAACCGAGTGAAACGTGTGTGCGGATGCACTGATCCGCTGAAAGATCTCATCCTCGCGGATCTGGCGGCGCAAAAAGCGGATGTTGTCGCCCAGGCTGCCGATTTCGGCGGCTACCTTGTAAACCACGGTCAGGGCAACAATGGGATTTCCGTCAGCGTCCGTCGTCCGGTTGCAGCTGATGCTGGTATTGCTCAGCACATCGCGCTGCATGCGCCGGGCAAAAGACTCGCCAAGGCTCTGGTCGGCGAATGTCTCCTCAAGGGCGTTGTACGCCTCGGCCGGAAGGATGAAGAGGATCGAGATGCCGGCCGAATCTCTTCCGCGCACCTCCAGCCGGTCGATGCTGTTGAGCACGGCGTTGATCTGCCGGAAAAGGGTGATGCGGCTGTCCGGGCCGTGGTCCGCGCTGCCGTCCATCAAACCGGCAACGCGCCCGATGTTGGCGGCCAGTTCCACGTTCAGGCACCAGATCATGTCCTTGAGAATCTCGATATGGGAGGAGACGACTTCCACCGTGGCACTTTCAAGGCTGCCCGCCTGGTCAGCCAGGACAGCCTGCTCCCTTTTCAGGAGCGCCGACAGCCGGGAGCCCAGATCCGCCATACGCGTTTGGGTTGCCGGATTTTTGAACAGGGTGAGAAACGGCCTCTCCTGCTTGAGCCGGCGGATGGCGGTCAGCAACTCGTTCAGCGTGTCCGCCCCCCCCAGGTAGCACTCGGCAATGGTATCCGGATGATCCGCGCAGGCCGCCAGGTCGGCCTTCTCGGCCGCATCAACGAGCCGCTCCAAAGCATCCAGCTCCAACGCGGCCGGCTGCGCTCCCCCCTTTACCGCAATAATTCCGGCTAGGCCGCAGCACATCCGGTTGGGCTGGCAGGGAAAGAGAATCACTGCCGGCCCGGTCACCGCGGATGGATGACGGCCCCAGTGGATGGCCGGCGGTTGGCGGCAAAAACCGCCCATCTGTCGTAGTCCATGGATGGCCCGGTCAGTCGTGCGTCCGAGCATGAGGGTCAGGCTGGCGAGTGATCGATTTGTCATGGTTTACATCTTTCGGTAGAGTTCCCTGATTTTTTCACGGGTTATGATGGTTTTCCAGTCGTTGCCCAGGGCGTTTTCCCAAAGCGGTTCGAGGACCAGAGCCACATCCACCATCTTCTCCATCTGGGCATCGGACAGGTTGGCCGTCAGGTTGCGCGGCAGGTCGATGCGGTGGCGTTCCATCATCTGGCGGAATTCCCGGACGCCCTGGGGGTAGTAGTCTTCCAGATAGTCGAAAACGACACTGTTGCCAATGCCGTGGTGCAGCCCCAGCACGAAGGCCAGCCCGTAAGAGAGGGCATGGCAGATGCCCACCTGGGAGTAGGCAATGCTCATGCCGCCGCAATAGGAGGCCATCATCAGTTTGTCGTCGGCATCTTCCGGGTCCGCCAGAAAGACATCCTGGCACAGGGCCATGGATTTCTCTCCATAGGCCTGGGAGAAGCTGTTGAGATACGTGCCCTCGAGGGATTCCACACAGTGGATGTAGCAATCCATGCCTGTGTAAAAGCGCTGAGGGTTGGGAGCACCGGCGATCAGCTCCGGATCCAGGACGATCTGATCAAAGACCGTGTGGTCGGAATTGATGCCCAGTTTCTTCTCCGGGCCGGTGAGCACCGTGGTGCGGGACACTTCGGCGCCGGTACCGGACAGGGTGGGCACGGCGGCGTGGTACACGGCCGGATTCTGGATCAGGTCCCAGCCCTGATAATCGGCGGCCGATCCCGGGTTGGTGAGCATCAGCGCAACCGCCTTGGAGAGATCCATGCTGCTGCCGCCGCCGATGCCGATAACACCGGCCGGCAGATCGCCGGTCTTCTCCTCCATATGCGTCCGGACCTGGCCGACAAGCTGGTCCACGTATTTGGTTTTGGGTTCGTCATCCACATTGACCCAGATCAGCAGGTCGTCCTTTTCCAGTGGGAGACGGTCCTTCAGCGGTTTGTTTTTATGCACATCGTCCACCAGAAACACCATCACCGAGCGGTCCGCCCGCCGCTGTTCCTTAAGAATGTCTCCCAGCTGGGCGAAGCACCCCCGGCCGAAAACCATCTTTGAGACCATTTTAAAATTGCGGAACATGATATTTTTTCCTTTTCGGTTGTTTTTTGCTTTACTTGAGAAGAGAACTCAGATCCCCTTCAGAGCCTCGACCGTGGCCTCGATCCGCTGCGCCAGTTGGTCCGCATTCCAGCCCAGTTTGATCTGCATGGAGATGGCCCGGCCGATAAGGCCGTCGGATTGGGGCAACCGCACATCGGAAAAGTCCGGACAGTTGGGCAGGGCCTGGACGGCCAGTCGGGCCGCGGCTTTCAGGGTGTGGAAATGCTCCCATTTGCGGATGTAGTGCCAGTTGTTGTCAAACCAGTGAAAGCAGCCGTCGACGCCGGCGGTGCCCAGGGCCGCGGCCGCCTGGCGGGCCTTGTCCAGATCGGGCATGAAGAAGGTCAGGAAGGTGGCCGAATCCCCCTCAGGATCGGGCAGGGCCCGGAAGGTGACGCCGTCAATCGCCTGCATGGCGGTTTTAATGGCCGCCTTGTTGCGGCGCTGGGTTTCCAGAATCCAGTCCAGTTTGCGCAGTTGGGCCAGCCCCACGGCGGCGTTGAGTTCGCTGATGCGGAAGTTGGACCCGACCATCAGATGGTCCTCGGCGCCCCGGTCGCTGCCGATGTGATCGTGGCCGTGGTCGGCAAAGGCATGGGTGGCCGCATAGACCGCCGCATCATCGGTGACCACCGCCCCGCCCTCGCCGCAGGTAATGGTCTTGACCGGGTCGAAGGAGAAGCAGCCGGCCTTGCCGAAGCTGCCCAGGGCTTTGCCCTGGTAGCTGGCACCGACGCTCTGGCAGGCATCTTCCAGCAGGACCAGCCCCTTGCGGTCGCAAAGGGTCTTGAGTTCGTCGATGCGCGCCATGGCACCGCACATGTGCACGGGCACAACGGCCCGGGTGTTCGGGGTCAGGGCGGCCGCCACCGCCTCGGGAGAGAGACACAGGGTATCGTCCACCTCGGCGAACACCGGCACGGCCCCGGCCATGAGAACCGATTCGATGGTGGCCACAAAGGTGAAGGGGGGCACGATCACTTCGTCACCGGCCCCAATCCCACAGGCGGCCAGAGCCGTGGAAAGGGCCGCGGTGCCGCTGGCGCAAAGATGGGCATGCTTGACCCCCAGCCGGGCGGCCAGTTCGGTCTCGAAGCTGCGCGCCTTCCAGTGTTCCTTGCGGGCGGCGTCGAATCCGTAACGAAAAAGGACGCCGGTCTCCAATACATCGTTTACCTCTTTGCGCTCTTCGTCACCGAAAATCTCAAATCCGGGCATGATATTTCTCCTTCTACTGCGCCGGAGCAGAACCCGCTATCCGCTGGAATCCTTGCCGGCGTCATCTTGTCTGGCAAAATAATCCTTGAAATAGTGCTCCATGGCCATGCGGGCATACTGGCCGGCACGAATGCCGATGTACTCCTCATGTGCCACCATCACCGAGACCACCAGTTTCTCGGGTCCTTTTTTCTCACTGGCAAAACCCACAAACCAGTCGAAACGGGCATCGTGGCCGCGATTGGCGATGGAACCGGTCTTCCCGCCCAGTTTCAGCCGCGAGAGCACTTTGCTGCGGCTGTAGCCACGAAACTGCTTGCGGGCGGTACCCGATGTGATCGTGGCCGTCATCAGTGTCTTCAGGACCGCCGCGGTCTTGGCAGTGACGGCCGCCGGCAGAAAGCGGGGCTGGCTGCGGTAAATCACCTCGCCGGTATCATCCACGATCCGGTCCACCAGGGTCGGTTCAACCGGGCGGCCACCATTGAGCACGGTTGACACGATCACGGCGCCGTGCAGGGGCGAAATGGTAGTCTGCCGGTTGAATCCGCTGGCAATCTCCGCCCGGTGGTAGGTGTCGTCATCGATGGCCAGGTGACTGGTGGGCCAGGGCAGCTCGAAGCCGACCTGGCCGTTGAACCCGAAGGCGTCTCCACAGGACTGCAGTGTCTGCCGGTCCAGATAGAGGGCACCGAGTTTTCCGAACACCGGGTTGACCGACTGGGCAAATGCCTTCTCCAAGGTGATCGAAGTGGTGTAACGGTTGGTCGTGTCGGTCAGCTGCCGTTTGTACAGGGTGTGCTTGTATCCGTTAAACTTGAAATTCGAACGCGCCGTGTAGCCTTTTTTCTCAACGGCCGCCGCCGCCGTAATGATCTTGAACAGGCTGGCCGCCGGGTAGTCGGCAATCAGGCAGGGATCGTTTTGCGGATCGCGTTTGTTGAATCCGGCCATGGCCAGGACCCGCCCCGTATCCGGCTGGATGGCCACAATGCCGATATAGCGTGAGTTGACGCGATCCATTTTTTTCAGCAGATACTGCTGAAGCCCGATATCAAGGCTGGTGTCAACCTCGTAGGGCCGGCCGTCGAACACCACCGTGACCGGCTCTTTGGCGACGTTGGTCAGGTGGTTCTTGCCCAGCAGGATTTTCACATCGGACTTTTCGATCTGGCCGGCGGCCGCCGGCGTCGGTGGGCCATCAGCCGGGGGTGATTCAACCGGGGGACGGCTGCCGGTAGAAAGCCAGGCCCAGCCCACCGCGATCAGCAAAATGACCAGCAGCCCCGCCAGCAGCGGTCGCCGCCGAATCTGCCGTCGTGAACCGGAGGTTCGGCGCTCTCTTTGCAGCCGCGCCTGATAGCTCTTCCAGCTGGGCGGACGGAACGAATGGCCGCCTTCGGGACGATAGATGCCGCTCATGGGGGAAAAACGCTCCGCCGCCCGTCAACTGAGGGGCGTTCCGGGGGTTACAGGTTTGTCCAGCGTGGCCACGGTCACCCCGGACGCGTCATTGGCAGCGATCAGCATGCCTTTGGAGAGGACCCCCATCAGTTTGACCGGTTTCAGATTGGCCACGACGATGACCTGCTTGCCGACCAGTTCATCCGGGGCGTAATTACCGGCAATCCCCGAAACGATGGTGCGGGTTTCGCCCAAATCGACCTCAAGTTGGAGCAGTTTTTTGGCCCGGGGAACGGGTTGGCACGAAACCACCGTGGCCACCCGCAGGTCGACCTTGGCGAAATCGTCAATGCCGATCTCCGGTTTGATGGGTTTGGCCGGTTTTGCGGGCGCCGCCACGGCTTCGGGGACCTGCTTCTTTTTCTCCGGATCGACGCGTGGAAACAGGGATACCGACTTCCTCAATTTCACACCGGGGGTGATTCCCCGCCAGGCATTCAGTCGCTCAAGCTTATAAAATTTGTCCTCGCCGGTCATTCCCAGATGCTTCTGCATGGTAACGGCGGTATCCGGCATCACCGGATAGATCAGACCGGAGATGATGCGCAGCCCCTCCAAGAGGTTGTAAATGACCGTTTCCAGCTGTTTGCGGGCCGCCTTGTTTTTGGCCAGAGTCCAGGGTGCGGTGACATCCACATATTTGTTCATGTGGGTAATAAATTCCCATACGGCGGCCAGCCCCTTGTGAAAGGCAAACACGTCCATGGCGGCGGAGAAGGCCTTGATGGCCGTTCGGGAATTCTCCTCCAGCCCCAGATCCATCTCCTTCTCCACGGCCGGGTCCGGCTCGGGGATAACACCGCCAAAATACTTGTGGGCCATGGAAAGCACCCGTGAGAAAAGATTGCCCAAATCGTTGGCCAGGTCGGCATTGATGCGCTGGACCAATGCTTCTTCACTGAAACTGGAGTCCAGCCCGAAAGCCATGTCGCGCATGAGAAAAAAACGGAACGCGTCCAGTCCGTATATGTTTTTCATCTCCAGCGGTTCAATGACATTGCCGATGCTTTTGCTCATCTTGCTCTGGTCCACATTCCAGTAACCGTGGACATTCAAATGCTGGTAGATGGGCAGGCCGGCGGCCTTGAGCATGATCGGCCAGTAGATGCCGTGAGGCTTTAAAATATCCTTGGCCACAATGTGCTGGGCCACGGGCCAAAACGTCTGGTACAGTTCCCCGTCCGGATACCCCAGGGCGGAAATGTAGTTGAGCAGGGCGTCGAACCAGACGTAGGTGACGTAGTCATGATCGAAAGGCAGGGTAATGCCCCACTTGAGGCGGGACTTGGGCCGGGAGATGCACAAATCGCCCAGGGGTTCCCGCAGAAAGGCCAGCACTTCGTTCTTGTACCGTTCGGGCCGGATAAAATCCGGGTGTTTTTCGATATGATCGATCAGCCACTGCTGATATCGGCCCATCTTGAAAAAATAGTTGGACTCCTTGATGGTCTCGGGCGGGGTCTGATGATCCGGGCAGCAGCCGTCGACCAGTTCGCGTTCGGTGTAAAAGCGTTCACAGCCAAAACAGTAAAGCCCCTCGTATTCGCTGAAATAGATGTCGCCCGAATCGTAAATCCGCTGCAAAATAGTCTCCACCACGGCCATGTGGGCCGGGTTGGTGGTACGGATGAAGGCATCGTTGGAGATGTTCAACTCCGGCCACAGATGCTGGAAGAGGCCGCTGATCTTATCGACATATTCCCGCGGGGTGCAGTTCTCTTTTTTCGCCGCCCGCACGATTTTATCCCCATGCTCGTCGGTGCCGGTGAGAAAATAGGTCCGGTCACTGGACATGGCATGGAATCGGCGGACCACATCCGCGGCAATGGTAGTATAGGCATGTCCCAGATGGGGGCGGGCGTTAACATAGTAGATGGGCGTGGTTATATAAAATGGCGTGGCCATGGGTTATCTCCTGTCTTTGGTTCTCTCTTTGGTCTTCTCTTTGGTCTTGTCTTTGATAATGTCGTCGAGGCTGATTTCAACTTCGCCCCCTTCGTCCAGCCGAACCGATAGGCGGCCGCAGATCACGTTGTGCCGGGTGACCTTTCCGTGACCGCTCTTGGTGTTGATCTTTTTCCCAATCTTGGGAAAGTTCGATTTCAGCTGGCGATAGGTCTCGTTTTCAAAGGTCAGGCAGCACATCAGCCTGCCGCACTGGCCCGATATTTTGGTCGGGTTCAGGGAGAGCCCCTGCTGCTTGGCCATACGAATGGACACGGGCTCGAATTTGTCCATGAACGACGAGCAGCAGAAAACCCGCCCGCAACGCCCCAGGCCGCCGCACATTTTGGCTTGGTTGCGGATGCCCACCTGCCGCATTTCAATACGCGCCCGGAACTGTTTGACCAGGATCTTGACCAGTTGCCTGAAATCCACGCGACCGTCGGCGGTGAAGAAAAACGTCAACCGGCTGGCGTCGAAGGTGCTTTCGACGGAAAACAGATTCATCTGCAACCCGAGATTTTTAATGCTTTTCAGGCAGAAGGCATGCGCCTCGCGTTCCAGGGCCTGGTTATGCTCCACCTGGGCCAGATCTTTTTCGTTGGCTTTGCGAAAAACCTTTTTCAGCGGTTTGGCCGGTTTGTTCTGCGCTTCAACCACCTCCGGCGCGGTTTCCACCGTACCGAAACCGAGGCCCTTTTCGGTTTCCACGATCACGTGGTCGCCCACATTGAGAACAAAGGCCCCGCAACAGAAATCGTAAATCTTGCCGCCGTCTTTGAATCGGATGCCCACTTTTTTTATCATGCTATCACACGTATGAGTTGCCGACCCCGGCCATTTTCAGGACCATGGCGTCAAGGGTCAGTCTGGCGTTGGTATTGGATCGAAGGGCGACCCGGGCGTCATCTACGGCATCGATCTGTTCGAGCAGTCGCGCCCGTCCGACCTGTCCTGCGGCCGTGGTGAGCGTTCCCAGCCGATCCTGATTGAGAACCCGGATCGGGTCGACGCCCGCGACCAGAAGGTCCCGCAGCCACATTGTAATGATTTCCAGCCATTCTTCAATAAGATCCTTTTTGGCGGCCAATTTTTCCGAAAAGGCCAGCCAGCCCCGGACGCTGCCCGATGGTTGGGTGGCCAACCGGTTCAGGGTCTCGATAACCCAGGCCCGGCGTTTCTGCCAACGCGGGTCGATCAGGGTCAGGGCCCGGGTGTAACTGCCGCCGCACAGGGCTGCCGTGGTTTGCGCCGTCTGCGGGTCGATCTCTTCGGATGCCGTCAGCATGCGTGCGATATCCTCGGCCGCCAGGGGTCTGAAGCGGATCTGGCGGCAACGGGAGACCACCGTGGGCAGTAGGTCTGACGCCTCGGGGGCGGTCAGCACCAACAGCGTACCATCCGGCGGCTCTTCGAGTATCTTCAGCAGGGCGTTGCCTGCCTCCGGATTCATGGCCTGCGCATCGGAGATGATCACGACCCGCTGCGCGGCCTCATTGGGTTTCAGGGTCAGCGTCTGGAGCAGGATTCGGATCTGATCGATTCGGATGACCGATGATTGGGGAGCGATGTGGAGAATGTCGGGATGTTGACCGGCAATGATCTTTCTGCAGGAGGAACACGCACCACAGGCCTCTATGGATGCAGGATCGATAGACGCCGTGCACGGCTGCCGGCCAAGGGTCGCTTTCAATGCCAGACAGTTGCAGGCCATGGCAAACACCGTGGCCGTCATTTTTTTCCCTACCCCGTTATCCCCGGTAAAGAGCAGTGCGTGCGGATGCGTACCCTTACGGATAAAGGTCTTGAGCAGTCTGATGGGCGGCTCTTGACCAACGATGGCGTCAAATCCGGTGGCCGTCGTCATTCTCTGTGGATCCCGGTGAATGGAACCGGCGTGGCACCGCCTGAAACGGGAATTTGCAGCCAGGCAGGCACGGCCACCCGGATCGGGGGTTGCATGCCGTTTATTGATCCACCCGCTCTTTGAGCTCTTTTCCGGCTTTGAAAAAAGGCAGCTTCTTGGGCTTGATGGTAACCTTTTCGCCGGTCTTTGGGTTTCGCCCGGTATAGCTCTTGTACTCTTTGACGAAAAAGCTGCACAGCCCGCGAATTTCAACCCGCTCGCCATTGGCCATGGCTTCCGCCATACTGTCAAAAAAAATCTGGACCACTTTTGCCGCTTCGGACTTGGAGATATCGGCCTGGGTCTTCAAAGCGGAGATGAGCTCCAGTTTATTCATGTATCCTCCTTGAACGCTCACAGATGTCTGCAGGTCTAAAATTGATTTTTATAGACCAGAACTTAATACAAAGTCAAGTAGTTATGATAATATTTCAGGTAGTTTCTCCACATCGTCGGCGTGGACGTTGACTGCAGCGAACTGCCCCAGGGCCTCGATGTTGACAATGACGCGGCCGTCTCCCCGGTAACTCGAAAAAACACCGGTCACCCCGGCGAAGGGGCCGTTGACCACGATGACCCGGTCCCCTTTTTTAAATTGGGTACCGGTGATCACCTCTTCACCCGTGCCCACCATGATTTTGAGTGAATCGATGGTGGCATCGGCAATGGAGACCGGTCCGCGGGTGCTGCCGATCAGCCGAACCGCACCGGTAATTTTGAGGATTTCGACATGCTCGTATGGATTCAGATCGGTCCTGACGAAAACATAACCGGGAAACAGGGGCACCCGAATCATCTTGTGGCGATCCTTGCGCCGGCTTTTCACGGTGATTTTCGGAAGGAAAACGTCCAGATTTCTTTTGGCCAGGCCTTCGTTGACCACATTCTCAAAGCGGCTTTTGGTGTGCAGGGCATACCAGGCACGCGTCAGTATATCTCCGACCATGGATTCGTTCCGTTATTGTCACTGGGGCTGTTGATGTTAGGTTCCCGTGGTTGGTTTCGGGATCAAAGGCGACTTCGTGTACCATCAGTTGGGAGAAAAGGCAATGGCGATCCACCGCCCGGGCAGGGCAATCGCATTTGGTTTCCGCATCCGTTTCCCCACCCGAACACAACACCTTTGAATGTCAAATGCTCAATGACAAGTGCCAAAAGGAATTATTTGCCAATATTGCCGACCCCCATCAGGTTGATCAGGACCGACACGCTCAAATCGCCATCCTCATCGGCAAAGAAAACATCCATCCCCCAACACTGGGCCTGGTAGAGGAAACCGACGCCCTGGACGATGTCTTTCTCCTCCATCAGGTTACGTTCATACTCGCCCCTGACTGTCAGCCGGTCGGTCAACACCACGGACAGGGTTCCGCAGATGGATTTATTGACCCGGGTTTTATAACGGTGCTCCACCGATAACTGGTCACCCCGGTTATCCTTCAGACGGATCTCTACGTTATGGGCTGAAAAACGGGTGTCGTAGGTGTCATATTCGGCGTCCGCATCGACGGATAGATAGCGTCCCAGATCGATTTCGAGCTCGCCGTAAATGTCCGAAAGCACTTCGCGCTCATTCTCCCGTGCGGCGGCGATGTTGTAACTCTGTTCCAGATAGAAACGGCAGAAACGATGATAGTTGAACGCCGGTACGGTTTCTGGCGACGGGACCGTTTCTGCGTCCTGGGGGGGCAGTGTCGGGGAGGGTGGCGGTGCAGTTGCGGGTTCGTCGGCTCCGGGGGATGGCGACGAGGACGGTGGCGCTGGTCTGGCCATGCGGGCCGTAAACGTGTTGGTGAGCGAATAGGTAATCCGATTGGCTTCCTCGATGCGATCCGAGCTGGTGAAGTAGGGCAGGTCCGACTGGTCCTGCTCCGGAATGTAGGCGTAAACCACCTCGGGTTTGATGCTATGGCGGATCCGGTCGGCGATACCGAACGGTGAGGCCATGATTTTCGAGATCTCGGTGGAAAGATCCAGTTCGAAGTCGTAGATCTCACGGGTACTGGTCCGGCTCAGATCATCGTCGGTCCGACGATCCATGACCCAGGTGGTCTGTCGCCATCCAACCGACGGCTCGATGGAGAGAAAGTTGTTCCACCGGAGCGGCAGGTAGGCCCGCGGGTGGATGTCCGTGCGATGGCCACGCTCACCGTCTTCACGATAAAAGTAGGTGTATTCGGAATCGATGTCCCAATACAGCCCGCTGTCGAGCACCTCCTGCTTCAATCCGTTGAACATCACCACCGGCAACTGCTGCAAGGTGTCGTCCTCCTCAGCCCATCGCCGCTTGACCACATTGTCGTTCCACAACAGATCGGCGTTGAAAACGTAATGGGACCAGGTCTGGTTGATGTTGAGCTTGTTGGTACGCGTGTTGTCCTCCAACGTATCCAGATCGCGATCGAAAACGCTCTCAAAGTAATCTAAGGTGCGGTGGTAGCCGCTGCGGCCACCTTTGAAATCGTCGAGGTAGTCCTGGTCGCTGACGATGTCCAGGTCCAGATAGGCTGAAAATCCGGCGGGCAGCTCCTGGTCAATTTTGGCCCTCAGCCAGTAGCGATCCGTGTTGGGCCGACTATACGTGTCATCATCATAGGCCCAACGCTCGGTTTCCTCGGTGCCGTCGTCCGTACGGCGGTCCTTCAGGCCGTCGGCCATAATGGTTCCGAAGGAGAGATCGCTCAGGGCATAACGGTATTCCAGCCCTACTTTGGTACCGCGTTCCTCCATGGGATTGACGTACACCGTGGCATCGCTGCTGTCATTGATGGCCCAGAAGATCGGCTGATCCCAAAAAACCCCCTTGCGGTCGGAATACCCCATTTCAGGCATCAACAGGCCGCTCTGGCGTTTGGTCTTAACCGGAAAGAGAATATAGGGCGTATATAGGACCGGCACCTGACGAACCTTGAACAGCGCGTGGTTGGCACTGCCGTATCCTTCGACGGTAACCTTGACCTGACGGCCGGTGATGACCCAGTCCGGCCGGTCGCCATCGCAGCTGGTGACCGATGCCCGTTCGGCGCGGTAGGTGTCCTTGCCGGTTTTCTCGATGCACTGGCCGCGAATGTAAAAGTGCGTCTTGTTGAAAAAGATGCTGCCGTCGTGCAAGACACCGGTTTCGTGGTTCATGTCCAGATCGATTTGATTGCCGGTCAATACGTCGTTGTCCACCGTCATGACCACATTGCCCGTGGCCGACGCGGTCATGGCCTGCCGGTTGAACGCGACCCGATCGGCCACCAGGCGGGTTTTCTGTTTTTCAATGACCACATTGCCGCGGGCGTGGTAGGTGGTGTTGGCGGCGTCGTACTCCACGGTATCGGCACTGATCTGCCAGGGGACCTTGGCATCACCGCTCAGGTGATCCGTCAGATCGGCGGCCCGAGCAGCCGGACAGCCAATCCCCAGGAAGCTGAATATTATTAAAAAAAAAGGCAAAATAACTGCAGACGGAGGGCTGGCACACGACAATGATCTGAATTTGAACGGCCGCATCAGTTAATTCTACACCAAGGGGTTTAGGGAAAAAGCGATGGTTTCAGTATGGATCCCGCCGGGGGTGGGCACAGGATAACCACTTGCACATATATGAAAAATTCAATATAGAGCTATCCTGATCGAAATTGCAAGAATAGTTTTGGCCCAGCAGCGGGCAGCGGATTCCGCCGGACCGCGCAAACCGAAAGGGCAAGGTGCGATGCAGATACTTTTAACCAACGACGACGGGATTCATGCACCCGGGTTGTGGGCCCTCCACCACGCCCTGGCCGGGCACCATGCGGTGACCGTGGTAGCACCGGACCGCGAGCGCAGTGCCGTGGGTCATGGAATCACCCTGCATCAGCCCATCCGTTTGGAATCCGCCCGGGTCAACGGCAGCGCACAGGGCTATGCCGTCAGCGGCACACCGGCAGATTGCGTCAAACTGGGGCTGGCCGAGCTGTTCGACCGGCGTCCCGATCTGGTTCTGTCCGGGATCAATCCGGGGGCCAATGTGGGCGTCAACGTCAACTACTCGGGGACCGTGGCCGCGGCCAAGGAGGCGGCCATTGCCGGCATCCCGGCCATCGCCGTATCGATCAAGGCCCCGGGCCGCGACCACCTGGCGGCGGCGGCCCGTTTTGCCGAAGGCTTTTCCCGGCAGGTGATAGCCAGGGGGATACCGACGGGCACGTTTCTCAACCTCAATTTTCCCGACCTGCCCATGGACGAAATCCGTGGGGTTCGCTGGAGCCGCCAGGGCACCGATGGGGTTGCTCAGCACTTCGAAAAGCGCCGCGACCCGCGTGACCGCACTTATTACTGGCAGGCATGCGACCAGCAGGATGGGTATGCGCAGACGGATGTCGACGGCGGGGCCCTGGCCGGACGGTTTATTTCCGTCACGCCCATCAAATGCGATATGACCGACTACGACACCTTGCGGACCCTGTCCGAGTGGGAGATTCCCCTGTCCCCCGACCCCGAGGCCGACCGATGACAACCGGCCCTGACACGGAGAGAGCGATGCCGAAACCCTTTGTATCCGAACTGGTGGCGGGCAGCGCCGTTGATGCGGTGTTTCTGCTGGCCGAACGCAACATGGCCCACAAAAAAGACGGCAATCCTTTTCTTACCGTCACCCTGGCCGACCGGACCGGCCAGGTCAAGGGCGTGGTCTGGGACCAGGTGGAGCGGATCGCCGCCGCCGTCACCGAGGGAGATTTCGTGCATGTCCGCGCCCAGGTGGGCGAATACCGCGGCGGCCTGCAGATGGTGGTCAAGGATATGCTGCGGGTGCCGGCCGATCAGGTGGACCCGGCCGATTTCCTACCCACCACCAGCCGCGACGTGGGAAAAATGTTCGACCGGCTGCGGGAAATGACCGGCCGCATGCAGAACCCGCACCTGAAACGGCTCTTCGAGGTCTTCTGGGCCGACGATGAATTTGTCGCCGCCTACACCCGCGCCCCGGCGGCCAAAATGATGCACCATGCCTACATCGGCGGCCTTCTGGAACATACCCTCTCCATGGCCGTACTGGCCGGGATGGTGGCCGGGCATTACAGCGGCGTGGATCGGGATCTTCTGCTGGCCGGCGTGATTCTTCACGATGTGGGCAAGGTCCGCGAACTGGAATATGCCCGCCGCATCGATTATACGGATGAAGGCCGGCTGCTCAGCCATATCATCATCGGGCTTTCCATGCTCGACGAAAAACTGGGCCAGGTGCCCGACTTCCCGCCCGTCCAGGCCCAACTGCTCAAGCACATGATTGTCAGTCACCACGGCAGCCGGGCGTTCGGATCCCCCGAGCCACCCAAGACCATCGAAGCGGTGCTGCTCAACCATATCGACGAGATGGACTCGAGGGTCAACAGCATCCGTGAATATGTGGCCAAGGACCCTTCGGACGGATCGTGGACGCCCTATCACCGCCTGCTGGAACGTCACTTTTACAAAGGTCCAGGTCCTGACACGGGAAATGATTGATCTTGCCCACAAGGATTTTATGTTCATCACCATCGAAGGCATCGAAGGCAGCGGCAAAACCACCCAGATCGACGCCATTGCCGGCTGGCTCGCCGGGTGCGGCCATGAGGTGCTGACCACCCGGGAGCCCGGCGGCACCGCCATTGGCGGCCAGATCCGCTCGGTGCTGCTCCATCCGGACAATACGGGTATGGCCCCGGTCGCCGAGCTGCTGCTCTACGTGGCCGACCGGGCCCAGCACCTGGAAACCGTAGTCCGGCCGGCCCTGGCAGCCGGCAAGGTGGTGGTGTGCGATCGTTTTTTTGATGCCACCCTGGTCTACCAGGGCTATGCCCGGGGGCTGGATCGGGCGCTGATCCGCCAGTTGCACCGGCTGGCCTGCGGTAACCTCCAGCCTGCGCTGACCCTTCTGCTGGACTTGGATCCAGAAGCCGGATTGACCCGCGCCTGGCAACGGATCCACAGCGACGATGCCCATGCCCGCGAATCGCGCTTTGAAAAAGAGACCCTGGCCTTCCACCAGCGGGTTCGGTCCGGATATCTCGATCTGGCCCGGCGCGAGCCGGAGCGGTTCACCGTTATCGATGCCGTCCAGGACCCGCCGTCGGTAACCCGGCAGATCGAAGCCGCACTGGCGGCACATTTTTCACGATGAGACATTCCCATGACCACCCACAGCGTTCTTGATCATATCGGCAATACCCCCATGGTGGAGATCCGCCACCTGAATCCCAACCCCAAGGTGCGTATCCTGGCCAAGCTGGAGTACCTCAACCCCGGCGGTTCCATCAAGGACCGGCCGGCCCTGTCGATGATCGAGGCCGGCGAGCGGTCCGGCGAGCTCAAACCGGGCAAGACGGTCATCGAAGCAACCAGCGGCAACACCGGCATCGGCCTGGCCATGGTCTGCTCCGTCAAGGGATACCGGCTGCTGCTGGCCATGAGTGAGGCGGCCAGTGTGGAACGTCAGAAGATTCTGCGCGCCCGCGGGGCCGAAATCCTGCTCACACCCGGCCACCTGGGGACCGACGGTGCCATCGAGGAGGTCTACCGGCTGGCCCGGGAAAATCCCGACACCTATTTCATGACCGATCAGTACAACAACCCGGCCAACTGGCAGGCCCACTACCACGGCACGGCCGTGGAAATCTGGGAGCAGACCGGCGGGGCACTGACCCATCTGGTGGCCACCATGGGCACGTCGGGAACGCTCATGGGGCTCTCCCGGCGGCTAAAAGAATTCAACGACACCATCCGCATCATCGGTGTAGAACCGTACCTGGGGCACCGCCTGCAGGGTCTGAAAAACATGAAGGAGGCCTACCAGCCGGAAATTTTCGACAAACACCAGCTGGACGAAAAGGTCAACGTGGAGGATGAGCCGGCCTTTGAGATGACCCGGCGCCTGGCCCGCGAGGAGGGCCTCATGGTGGGCATGAGCAGCGGCGCCGCCATGCTGGTGGCCACCCAAGTTGCCGGCACACTGGAAAGCGGAACCGTGGTGGTCATTTTTCCGGACGGTGGCGAGCGGTACCTTTCCACCCCCCTGTTTGACGTGCAGGAGAAGATCGACCTGGTTCTCTTCAACACCATGACCCGCAAGAAAGAACGTTTCCTGCCGATCAACCCGGGCAAGGTGGCCATGTACGCCTGCGGCCCCACGGCCCATGATCGCATGCATGTGGGCGAGGCGCGCCGTTTCGTATTCAACGACCTTCTGGCCCGCTACCTGGCTTACCGGGGCTATGCGGTCAAACAGGTCATGAATATCACCGACCTGGACGACAAGACCATCGAGGGCTCCGAGGCCGCCGGCATGTCCCTGGAGGATTTCACCGGCATGCACATCGAGGCCTTTCACCGGGATCTGGCCACCTTGGGGGTCCGGCCGGCCAATCACTATCCGAAGGCCAGCGAACATGTGGACGACATGGTCCATCTGGCCGAACGGCTGGTTAAGAAAGGCTATGCCTACGAGAAGCTGCGCTCGATCTACTTCGATATCTCCCGTTTCAAGGATTACGGCCGGCTGTCGGGGGTTGATATCAACAAGATCCGCATCGGTGCCACCGTGGATCTGGAGGAATACGAAAAAGACAACCCGCGCGATTTCACCCTGCTCAAGCGCACGCGCCTGTCCGAACTCAAGCGGGGGATCTACACCAAAACCGACTGGGGCAACATGCGCCCCTCCTGGCACCTGCAGTGTGCGGCCATGTCCATGCATTATCTCGGGGATAACTACGACATCCACTGTGCCGGCCGGGAACTGGTCTTTCCGCACCATGAAAACGAGATCGCCATTGCCGGGGCCCTGACCGGCAAAAGCCTGGCCCGCTACTGGATTCACTGCGACCGCGTGCTGGTGGACGGAAAAAAAGTGGCGGAGACAGGGGATCGCCTGACCGTCCAGAGCCTGCTGGACATGGGCTTCAGCGGCCGCGAGATCCGCTACTGGCTGATTTCGGTGAACTATCGCAAGCCGGTGATCTTTTCGGTGGCGCGCCTCGATCGGGCACGCAAGACCCTGGCCCGCCTGGACGCCTGCATCCGTGCGCTCAAGGGAGTTCGCGGCGGCACTCCGTATGCCGAGCTGGACCAGCTGTGCTACGACATCAAAAACGGCTTCACCACCGCCATGGATGACGACCTGAACATCTCCGCAGCCCTGGCCGTGCTGTTCACCGTGGTCAAACGCATCAACACCTTGATCCTGGATGGCGATATCGATGCCGCCGGCGCGCAAAAAGTACTGGAGGCATTGGCACGCATCAACACGGTGATCCATATTTTCGATTTCGAAGACGAGATCCGAGATCCGGCGGTGCAGCAGCTGATCGACCAGCGCGATCGGGCCCGGCAGGAAAAAGACTGGGCCCTGGCCGACCGCCTGAGGGATCAGTTGCTGGCCATGGGCGTGGTCCTGCGCGATGAAAAAACTGGAGCCTGACCACAGTTCCGCTACTATCAGTGTATAAGATAATGTTTCCGGAGAATATCATGACACCCGTATATATGCCCTTCACCTACCTGTCCGCAGCCACCGCCGGCCGCCTGAACCGACTGGTGGGGACGCTCGTCGTTTACCAGCCGGTTGAAAGCGGGATTTCCGAAGGGCTCACCGCCCTGGCCGCCGACGGCGGCATCGACATCCGCACGCCCATCACCCGGGACGATGAGCGGTTGGAGGCCGCCCTGGCCGAATTCACCCAGTGGGCGCGCCTCAATCCCGGAAAAACGACCGCCGGGGCCGGTTTTTTCAGTGCCCGGCAGGGGGAGGTGCCCTTTTTTGATGAAAGCACCATCAACCAGATCCGTTCGGACATAAAAAATTACGGCACACCGGACGCCGGAAGCGAGCCGGATGATTCAGAATTCAGCGCCCGCCTGTTTCTGGCCGTGGCCCAGGACAATGATCGCACCACCGACGGTCTGGACAACGATCTCAACCGGTTCAAGGCCATGGAAGCCGATTTCCTCGACTCCCTGGACGGCGCGGACGAAGCCGGCTTCAACCGGCATGGCGCCGGCGGTGAGCTCTGGAGGGAGGATCCGGGCGCCCGGCAGACCATCCAGCGCATCCGCGCCTGGTCCACCCTGGCCCTGGCGGACAGCAGGCTGCCCGACCTTTTGGTGACCACCAGTCCGGCGGTCGTCGACACCCTGCAGGAAACTTTCGCCGACACGCTTCGCCTCGACACACTGGCCACGATCCGGATGTCGTTACCGGACGCCCCGGAGGTGCCGCCGCTAAATGCGGTGCTGTCCGACCTGACCGGCCAGGCCGATTTTTCGGCGGATGACCTTGCCCCCTTTACCGATCTGGCCGAATCGGAACCAGACCATACGGCCGTCACGGTCACCCTGCTGGCCGCGGTCGGCCACCGTCCGGCTGCCGTGATCGCTGCCATGGCCCCGGGGGCTGTCTTGCGCGGTGAGGAAAACGGGAGCGGGCAGGCGACGCGTCACACCTTGATTCTATTGGTGCAAAACTGACCAAAAATCCGATGAAAGGCCCAGCTGACAAGGAATAAATAGCGATTTCGGGGAGCGTTGAAAAAAAGATTTTCAACGCTTGACGGGCTGTTTTATTTAGTATAAGCCCTTTTCCATTAAATGAGAACAGATGTTGATAATTGGATCAACACGAATTGAACCTAATTGAAAGGAGGCTTTTAACATGGCTTTTACCCCGAGCGTTGACGAGTCAAAATGCGTAGGCTGCGAAGAGTGCGTTGATGTTTGTCCCGTGGAAGTATTCGAGATGCAGGATGAAAAATCCGTTCCGGTAAACGCGGAAGAGTGCCTCGGCTGCGAAAGCTGCGTGGAAGTGTGCGAAGAGGGCGCCATCAGCGTCGAAGAGACCTAATCTTTTGCGGCTGCCAAAATTTTCCAACCCCCGTCGGACCGATCCGCCGGGGGTTTCTTTTTTCTGAGGACAGGGGGAACATGCAACGCTATCAGATTGTCGAAACAACCTTCGGCTATGCAGCGGTGGCCTTTGATGCCCGGCCCTTCAGGCTGCTGGCGGTCCACCTGCCGCGGACCGATCTGAATTCTCTCTGTCAGGCAATGGACGAGCAGTATGGGCGGATCGACAATGCCGATGCCGATGCCCGGGCCATCGGGGCCAGCCTGGTGCGCTATTTTGACGGTGGACGCATCGAGATCCCCTGGTCGGTAATGGACCTGTCCGGTTTTACCCCTTCCCAACAGGCCGTTTACCGTGCCGTGACCACCATCCCATACGGTCAGACCTTATCCTACGGTCAGGTGGCCAAAATGGCCAACCGGCCCCGGGCGGCCCGGTTCGTAGGCAATACCATGGCGAACAACCGCTATCCTGTATTAATTCCCTGCCACCGGGTAATCAAGAGCGATGGATCGATCGGCGGTTTTGGCGGCAGGGCCTGCGATACCGATCTCAAACGGCGCATGTTGGCCCTGGAAGCCGCCTGAACGTTCACTTCTTACTATCGCATTGAAACCTGGCGTCCGTCGACCGGCGGTCGTGCCCCATGTCGGCCCGGATTATCCCCGGGGCCGGAACTTCACCCGAGAATACACATCATCATCCAAGCCGGCGCGTTCACCGGTAGCCAGACGATGGTAGCCTACCGCAGCCACCATGGCGGCATTGTCTCCACAAAGCTCAATGGACGGGATGTGCACCCGGATCCCGTCTGCGGCCGCATCACGGGTAACGGCCTCGCGTAGCCCCCGGTTGGCGGCAACCCCGCCCACCACGGCCAGGTGCGCACACCCCTTGGCCTTTGCCGCATGAATGATTTTAAAGGTCAGTACATCCACCACAGCGGCCTGAAAACCGGCGGCGATATCGGCCTGGTCGCCGGGTGAGGGATCCGGGTGGAGCTGCAGGTGGCGCATGACCGCCGACTTGATCCCACTGAAAGAGAAATCGAACTCGGCCTTGTCCAGGTAGGGACGCGTAAACACGACCTTCGTCGGGTCACCCTGGGCGGCCAACCGGTCGATGACCACACCGCCGGGATACCCCAGGCCCAGCATCTTGGCTACCTTGTCATAGGCTTCGCCGGCAGCGTCGTCGCGGGTCTGGCCCATGGGGTGGAAGTCGCGGTGGGAGGTGACATGGTAGATGCTGGTGTGGCCACCGGAGACCAAAAGGGCCACAAAGGGAAAGGCCGGCGGGTCGGCCTCCAGAAACACGGAATTGATATGCCCTTCCAGATGGTCCACACCAACCCAGGGAATTCCATGGCCGAAGGCGAACCCTTTGGCAAAGGAGAATCCCACCAGAAGGGAGCCGATCAGGCCGGGCCCCTGGGTGACGGCCACACCATCGATCTTCTTGGCCGGGATGCCCGATTCGGCGATGGCCTGATCGACCACCGGGACGATGGCTTCGATATGCTTGCGCGAGGCCAATTCCGGCACCACACCGCCGTACGGATGGTGAACGGCGACCTGTGAAGCCACCACCGAGGCCAGCACTTCGCATCCGTTGCGAACCACGGCCGCTGCCGTCTCGTCGCAGGAGGATTCAATACCCAAAACGATCATACTTTTTCCCTGTAAAATAAACCCCAATGTCGCATAAAAATGAACGCGTAAAAAACAAAAACCGGAACGACGGTCGTTTGCACCGACCCGTTCCGGCTAAACCGGTTTTTCACCCAATCCGAGAGGCGCCTATTTGGATGGCGCCGGTTTCACTGTTGCCGCTTTTTTTGCAGGTCCCGCACCGGGATGCCGTATGCCGGGCGCTCAGGACTTGCAGATGGGCTGTTTTTTCTGCCCCTCGGCAATCCATTCGAACAGGCGGGTAATTTTTTTTAACATGACGGTTTGTCTCCAGGACGGCCCATCCCGAGCCTACGAAAGGATCAGACCAACTGAACGCGGGATCGGGCATTTTTACGGGTTTTGGTCACCTCGCCGATTACCCAGGCTTTTTCTCCGCTGCCGCCAAGCCGGTTGAGAACATCCTGGGCGTTCTCCTCGGGAACCACTGCCACCAGACCGATGCCATTGTTGAAGGTGCGCATCATTTCCTTCTCATCCACGTTGCCGGCGGCCTGCAGGAATCCGAAGATCGGCGGGATTTCCCAGGACCCCTTGTTGATGGTGATGCCGCAGGCCTGGGGGATAACCCGGATAATGTTGTCCATAATGCCGCCGCCGGTAATGTGCGCCAACCCCTGGATGGGCAGGTCACGGACCAGGTGCTGAATGGTTTCCGAGTAGATGCGGGTGGGAATGATCAACTCTTCGCCAAGGGTTTTGCCCAATTCGGGAACATGGCTGTCCACCGTCAGGCCCAGTACATCAAAGCAGATTTTGCGAACCAGG
This sequence comes from Desulfosarcina ovata subsp. ovata, assembly GCF_009689005.1. Lineage (NCBI taxonomy): Bacteria > Pseudomonadati > Thermodesulfobacteriota > Desulfobacteria > Desulfobacterales > Desulfosarcinaceae > Desulfosarcina > Desulfosarcina ovata. The sequence continues at coordinate 2,857,589 of NZ_AP021879.1, forward strand.
GAGAACCCGTTGCTGTGCAGGCCGCTGGAGGCGATACCGATGATCTGGTGGCCGGGACGAATTTCGGAGCCGTCCACGATTTTGGGATTGTCCACCAGCCCTACGGCAAAACCGGCCAGATCGTATTCGTTGTCGCGATAGAACCCCGGCATTTCGGCGGTTTCTCCGCCGATCAGGGCACAATCGGCCTGGATGCACCCCTCACCGACTCCTTTGATGATATCGGTGACCGTTTCGCTTTTCAGTTTTCCCGTGGCCAGGTAGTCGAGGAAAAAAAGGGGCCGTGCGCCCTGTACGGCAATATCGTTGACACACATGGCCACCAGGTCGATGCCCACCGTATCGTGGCAATCCATGAGAAAGGCAATTTTCAATTTGGTGCCCACCCCGTCGGTAGAGCTGACCAGCACCGGGCTTTCCATGGTGTTGGTGTTCAGGGAAAACAACCCCCCGAATCCGCCAATCTCACCCATCACACCGGTCCGGCGGGTCTGTTTGGCGATCTGCTTGATGCTCTCAACGAGGTTGTCCGCCTTGTCGATGTCGACGCCGGCATCGGCGTAGGTCAGCTTTTTCTTCATTCAGGCACTCCTGGCTTGTATTCGGCTGGCTTGCAAGTGGGTGTAAAAATAAACTGATACCGCCGAAAAGTCAAACTTAATTCAGGGGGCGTCATCTCACACCTCTTTTCCGTTTCTCTCCAGACGTATCCCTGTCAAACGCCGGGATTATCCGGTGATGCCTCGATTTTTGAAAAACCGATCAGGATTGGAAGCGCCTTGGCGGGTAGCGTTGAACATCGCTTTTCACAATCGTCGCAATCAGGGGGAAAGGAAAAAACCGCAAACTATTCCTGATAGTTAAAAATAGAATGGGAGAATTATTTATTTCCGGCAACCTAAAGCATTTCCAAGTAAGCCTCGATCCGCACGCGCAGCTGTTCGGTGTCGCTCTCTGCGTAGTCGGTCTCCAGGTGCAGGCTGGAAAAACCGAATTTGTCCTGGATGAACGTATTGATGCAATACGCCTCAACATTGTAGGTGTGGCAGGCCTGCCAGGTCAGGTCGATGACCCCGTCCACCGCAAAATCGGTGATCATCTGCGCCAGAAGGGTGAATCGGCCGGCATTGGGGCTCATCACCGAACAGGGCGTGGCCAGGTATTGTTCGGCCAGGGCATCCATAGGCGCTTTCTTCTCGTCCACCTCAAAGGCCTGTTTGTATCCGGAACAGTTCTCGAAAGCCACCACGTCGGCGCCGCCCTGTTCGACAATCTTGACCACCTTCTCGCTGCCCAGGCCGATGGGGACGCCGGTGATCAGGATGCGCCTGCGGCGCCGGCTCGACTTACCCTTGGGCCGGAAGGCGCCGCTTCCGGATTCGGCAACCACGGCGTTCATCAGGGCGATGCCCTTCTCCTTGTCGGCCAGAAATCCGACCTTGAAGAGAATCTCCAGCAGCAAGGATCCGCTCAAGGGCGCCGGCATCCTCTGGTTGAGGTCCATTACCGCCTTGCGGGCTCGCCGTTCCCGGTTCATCAGGTCAATGGCGCCGCCGAGTCGCGCGTCGGTGATGGGGATCCCGGTCTGCGCCTCGACGATGGCCCTGAACCGTTCCAGTTCGCTACGCCACAGGGAAAAGGCCATGGCCGAATCCTGTCTTTGGGGCAGTTGCAGCACATGGGTGGTCTTGTGCGCGCCAAGCAGCTCGAACATCTTCTTCTTGCCGTCGCAGGTGGTGTCACCAACGATAATGTCCGAAAAGCGGAAGAACGGACAGGTATCGGTGATGGCAAAACCGAAACTGCTTTTGATCAGGGGGCAGAGGTTGCGCGGCAGGACCGCTTCGGCCTCCGGGATGGGATCGTTGCGGGTGCCGCACAGCGGCAGGGGGATGGCGTCGGCCGCCACGGCAATCTCCGTGGGGGAGTAGAGACAGTAGAAACCGATCGCCGAACGGCCGTCGGATTTCAGCCGTTCGATGTCCAGAAGGTTCTCTTCGGTAATCTGTTGCAGTCGGTTCAGGATCGTCCGGGCACCCTGGCCATTACCGGGTTTGTTCATCAATGCAAATTCTCCTGGTTGAGGACAAATACATCTTTTTCCATGGTCGGCGGAACCAAGTCAAATAGGTAATCCGGATGGCCGGTATTCTCCTCATCCAGATTTTGGATAGTATCTCTCCGGTTGCAGCGAAGTGGTCATCCACTTCGCATCCGAATGCATTCAGGCTATTTTGAAGGTCGCAGGTACGCCCCCCAGTAACCGAGCCCGACGAACACAGCCCCACCGATAACGTTGCCGATGGTCACGGGAACCAGGTTTTTGACCAAAAAGGCGCTCCAGGTGATGGTGGAGACCACGAGGTTGTTGCCGGTAAACAGCTCCGCGCCGGCGATGACCACCAGCATGAGGCCGAGGCTGTAGCCGGTGGTATCACGGTTTGTGGAATCATGCTTGAATATCGCAAGGGGCGGATTGGGTCGTAAACCGAATGAGTGCTGAGAAATTTACAAATGTTCAATATAACAATAAATACCGTTACACTTAATCATTTGACAAGCCGTGTGATAAAAAATAGAGACCGTTTTGGACAATTGGCTAAACCTTCAATGATCGCGGTCAAACACGATCACCTTTATTGGTGAGTCCCATCATGAAACGTTCATCTTCTTTGATTGCCGTTCTGTCGATGCTTCTTCTTTTTTGCGGGTGCACCAAGCACCTCGTTTATGAAGTGATCACCTCATTTCCCGAGGGGGCCGGAATCTATTGGGGAAAAACGGCGGACGAGTTGATGCCGACCCCCTATACCACCCTCAATTCACGCTCCATGGAAGGCGAATACTGGGAATCCTGGTGTTATCAGGTTCGTAAAAGGGGGTATCTGCCGTCAAAGATCGTCTGTCGGCCCGATGGGGACGAAAACAGAACCATCAACTTCTTCAAGTTAGAGAAAATTAAAACCAAGATAACCTCGGATCCTTCCGATGCCCAGATATACTGGGGCGAATCTCCGGACAATCTTCGGAACACCCGCCGCTTGACACCCTGGATCGAGGATGGGGCCAATTCCAAGGCAAATTACGAGAATTGGTACTTCCAAGTCAAAAAGGCGGGCTATGAGGATTCGGAGGTGATTTACGCGCCTCTCGCCGAGAAAGACAGAGCCATTCATATCGTTCTCGAACCCAGTGAATAATTCAGGAGTGCCGAACGGCCTGAACGACCGTGAAGGATCGAAACGATAACTCCCCGAACAGAGTAAGGATGATACGGTGAAGCAGAAGACACAAAAACGGATTTGGATACGCCTGGCGGCGATTTTGTTGTGGGTCGGGGTGGTTTGCCTGATTGCCTGCGGCGGTAGTGGCAGCAGCCTGTCGGACGACACGTCGGGCAACGGTACAGATATCTATGATTCAGGGACCCTGGGCGACTTGGTGGATATCGGCGATTTCGATAACGACGACGACCGCTTGAGAGAAACCCTGGCCCTCGCCATGGATGAAAACGGGAATCTCGTGGGCCAGGCCGATAACGGCGATCTTTCCGAGGCCGCGTTCCTCTGGGAATCGGACACCGAAGAGATGATTTACTTGGGTATCCATAACGAAGAATATGTCGATAACAGCAATTATGCATACACCTACGAAAATTATTACGGCCTCAGCGAAGAGGATGACAGTGGTACCAGTTTTACCGCCAGCGCGGCGGTTGCGGTTTACTCCGATGATGACACCATCGCGGTAATCGGCAATTCGGCCACCGAGGATGGCGAGAAACGGGCTTTTTACTGGCAAGATGACACCTTCGTAGATCTTCCCCCCATGTATTACACTATCGATTTCGAAATTGTGGACGACGATGGAAACGAAACGACCTATGAAGGGCATGTGGTTAAAAACAATTCCGAAGCCATCGCCATGAACGGCACCTATATCCTGGTCAACCTCGAAGACGAAGATGGCACCCATGCCTACTACTGGGATAAACAGTCATACACAACGATAAAGGTGTACGATGAGAAATACGAGGATTATGATGATGTTGATGGAGATAGCGACGACGACAACGATGACGATGACGACGACGTCGATGCGGAACCGGATTCCGTGGAAATCAGCGTGCCCGACTATCAAATGATTGGAAACGAAACCAGCGACGATTCCGAAGCCGTTGCCATTAACGACGCCAATCAGACTATAGTGAACGTCGGCGATGGCGACAGGGTCATCGTTTATGACATCGATAACGCCAATTCCGAGACCCTGGAACCGCTTTCCGGCGCCGACGATATCTATGCCGTGGCGATCAACGACGCCGGCAACATTGCCGGGACCTCCGGCGATGACGCCTTTTTCTGGAAGAACGGCAACATGACCCTTTGCGGCAACCTCTGTGACGATCAGGCGGACGGCGTGAGCGTGGCCACGGCCATCAATAATGACAATCAGGTGGTGGGATATGCCACCAATGACGATGGCGATTACCACGCCTTTGTCTGGCAGTACGAGGATGGCGAAGCCGTCATCACAGATCTCGATACTCTGGGCGGAGACAACAGTTATGCCGTTGCGATAAACGACAACGGCGTTGTCATCGGTTATTCCGAAACGGGCGAGACGTATGAAACCGGCAGCAAGACGTATAACATCTATCATGCATGCGCTTGGTATGACGGCGGGATCTACGATCTTGGCGTGGTGGAAAGCGATGATGCCGACTTTATCTTCAGTGTGGGTGTCGCGATCAACAACAGCGACCGGATCACAGGCAATTCCTACACGATCAACGACTTTACACGTGGCTTCGTTATAGATGCCATCTTCCCTTAATATACACGACGTAGCGAATCGGGGTAACGGTATGCCACAAGGAAAAAAGTGCGTTATATTTACGGTGGTTTGGCTATGGCTGATGTGCGGAACCGGGTTCGGTGAGGACGAAAACACCTACATGGCGCGCCCCATCCGTTGGAATTCGGATAAAACCATGTCCGTTGCATTGAACTGGGATTATCAGCATTACACGGATACTGATTTTTTCGATTTCTGGGGAGTCGACTCTGATCCTTCCAGTACGCTTCTGCCCAGCAGCGTGGGGTATGAAATCAGATTCTGGGAAAACATTGGGCTCGAATTTGTCCTGGGCTACACGGACATCGATGAAAGTGGCGGTAACCGGCTGGAAGACGATGACAGCGTTTCCATTGATATGCAGACCTACTATTTGCTCTTTTCTGTCAAGCGGTACTTCCCTTTAACCAATTCCCTCTTCCTGTTTGGCGGTATCGGGCTGGACATCCATTTTATCGATGGCGAAATCGCTTACACCAACGAAGACGAGTCTTATCGTCTGGACTACTCCCAAACGCTTTTCGGGGGCCATGCCTGCCTCGGTGCGGAGTATTTCATCGTCAAGAAAAAATTCCCGGTCAGCGTCGGTTTGCAGTACAAGTATACCTTGTTGCAAGGTGAGGAGGTTGACGAGGATTTAATCTCGGCAGTTAACGACGATACCGAAAGCTCATATTCTTCGAAGGAGTTAAACCTGAGCGGGCACACCCTGTCCCTGTCCCTGAAAATCCATTTCTGAAGCCAATTGAAATTCTCCACGAACCGCAATTTCAGGGCCAGCTGAACAAGACGGTTTAATTGGCCAATGCGTTGGCAGCCGCCTCGATATTTAGTGTCCATCCAGAAATGACCAATTTGCCCGATATCGTCGTTGCGCGAAAAATTTTATCCTCGGAATATCAAACATATGCCTGTGGTAAAATTTTTCGGGCGCCTTGATCTCAACCCAATTTGCCTATTTCTGGATGGACACTATTTAACTTGTCAGCATCGTTGGTGATATTCTGGTTCGACATCAATTGCAGCAAGCATCTGGTTACGACACTGTCGATTTTTCCCTTTTGGGCCTCTTTGAGCAAGATTTGGGTAGCTTTGACGGTTGACATTGCTTTCCTGTACGGACGATCAGAGGTAAGCGCGTCGAATATATCCGCGACCGTCATAATGCGGGTAACCATCAGTATCTCGTCTGCCTTTAATCCATCAGGATAACCGCTCCCATCAAGCTTTTCATGGTGGTGCCGAACAATATCCAATGCCTGTCCCAAGTTTTTCTTTAGTGGCAGACAGATTTTATATCCAATCTCAGGATGGGTTTTCATGACGGTCCACTCACCATTATCAAGGGGACCCGGTTTGTTGAGTATCTCTTCGGGAACACCCAGTTTTCCCACATCGTGAAGGGCGCCTCCTATGCGCAGCGCCTCCATTTCATTTTCTGAAAGGCTCATGTTTCTACCGATGGAAGAGGCCAATTCGGATACACGGTCGACGTGTCCCTGTGTATAACTGTCTTTGGCTTCAACGCTTTTCGCCATTGAAAAAAGAACGTTTTCAATGCTTGTCAAATTGCTGTTCAGTTGTTTAACCCGGAGTAGTGATTTGATCCGAGCGATTAACTCCGATTTGTGCGGAGGCTTGGTGATAAAATCGTCAGCGCCTGCTTCGATCCCTTGGACTTTGGTCTCAACGTCATCGAGAGAGGTAAGCAATACTACGGGTATGAGCCGGGTTTCTTCGTTGGCTTTGATTGTGCGGCAAACGCTAAAGCCATCCATATCCGGCATCATGACGTCCAAAAGAACGAGGTCGATCTCCGCTTTTTCAAGCCTATACAGAGCGTCCAAACCGTTTTTTGCCGTGTAGAGGGTATATCCCAGCGGTTGAAGAAGACCCTGCATGAGTTTCAGATTCAATGGCTCATCGTCAACAAGCAAAATGCTGGATTGGTGTTTCTCAGATTCTTTCTTCTTCAGTTGTCGATAATGAAAAACCCTGTTTTTTCCCTTGATTTTTGCCTGTTTGAGAGCGGATTGAGCTTCCTTGAATATTTTTGGCTCATCGCGGATTAGTGTGAAAATCACCTAATCCTGCGAGTACCCGTATCCTAAAGTTGTTGAAATTTCTGTAGCCGAATGCCATGCGTATAATAGCCCTGAGGGAATTATTGGTACCTTCAACGAACCCATTTGTAATTCTTTCGATGAAGTAATTTAAGATCTGCTCTCGCCAGTTCTTCAAGGTCTTACAGAACTTTGAAAGATATTTATCACCTGTACGTTCGGCCTTCAAACACCATACATCAAGAAATCGGGCTGCCTTTTCTCTGCATCTGACTTTCTCAAAAATCGTGCGGAACTCCTCCTTTAAAAGGTACAATGCGCGAAGATCAGGACACAATTCCAATATTTGATCCAAGTGATCAGCTTGCTTTGTCGACAATTCGGATCGGTTACGCACGATGAGCCAACGGCTACCCTTGAGTATCTTTTGTGTTTCAGGATCGCACTGCCTTTGAAATCTGGTTCGAAGTTGGGTCAGACGGTGGTTGAGTTGTTTCATCACATGGAACCGGTCGACCACCACCTTGGCATGGGGAAGCTTGTTGCAAGCGGCTTGATAATAGGGCGCCCACATATCGATGGAAACAAATCGGATCGCCTTTTTTTGTTGATCACTCAGCGATTCGATCCAATTTTCCAGTGTCTGTTTCTCCCTGTCAGGCAGCACTGCGAGAATGCACTTTCTGGAAATATCCGAAATCACGAGAACGAATTGCTTGTGGCGTTTTTTAAGCGAAATTTCATCGATTCCCAGCACCCGGGTCAGGCCGTCAACGCCAACACTCTTTTTCAATGCCGCGAGACGATTGAAGATCTCTTTAACCGTGGATTGGCTTAACCCCTCACGTTTAGCAACATCCTTACGTGTACTGGTAAGGCAAGATTGATAGACACGCATCTCAAAAGCAGAAGATTGCCTACGATGGGAATCAACGAATGGTAATTCCTCGGTGAAAACCTTACCACATTGATCACATTCGAAACGGCGGGACAGGAAATGCAAAAAGGTCTTTTTACCCCAAACATCCAAATGTCGTACGCAACGAGGCTCCTCCTGATGAACTTTTGTTGAAAGAGCCCCACAATGGGGACACAAAGCAACCTCTTCACGATGGGCACATCGAAGATGCAGCACGTCTTCATCCCCTTCGCGACGAAGGGCATACATAGTAACGAACAAGGTCGCTATGCCCAGCAATTCTGTCAATGTGTTATCTGCGACACTTGTGAATTCCTGCTGGCTAATTCGTTTCACGGACTTTGCGGCGTCCTTTACAAATGATGTTATGTACGGCAGTAGTTTCATGGGAAATCCTCCAAAGAGTTTTTCCCATTACATATAGTCACAAGCAGTTCCTGATGTCCAGTAAAATGTACCTGTATATCTCGGAATCACACTATTCCGCGATGATCCATATTTTTTCCGGACCATCCTGCACATTGATGGCAGAAGAAGAAATACCGATGCTGATGGTGATCTGGCCATTGCTCTCCGCCTCGGTTATGGCTCTTAGACAATATGGTTGAACGTTAGCCACCGCGGCAATAAAAAGGCCTGCCAAACCTTGAAAACGTGGGTTATAGTAAGCGTTCGTTAACAACCCTAACTACAGAGCCAAAATCAAGGAGGCAGGCCGTGAAAAAGATTGTAAAGTATGTTGGTTTGGATGTCCACAAAGATTCGATTACCATTGCTATCGCCGATGAAGGACGTGACGGAAACGTTCGAGTGTATGGAAAAATCAGCAACGACCTGGGGCAGATTGATAACGTCATGCGAAAACTGATTTCACAAAACGCCGAATTGCATTGTGTTTATGAAGCAGGTCCATGCGGATATCCAATCTACAGGCATTTAACAAGCAAGGGAATCGATTGCGTTGTCGTTGCTCCGGCGCTGATCCCCAAAAAAACCGGTGATCGGGTTAAAAACGATCGCCGAGATGCAACCCACCTGGCGACGCTCCACCGTTCCGGAGAACTGACGCCGGTGTATGTCCCCGATCAGGCCGATGAAGCACTTCGTGACCTGGTACGTGCACGAAAAGACATCCAAATATCGCTCCGCAAAGTCAAACAACAGATCAATGCCTTTTTATTGCGACAAGGGATCAATTATCCAGGTAAAAGCAAATGGAGTAAAGCGCATTTAAATTGGCTGGCGGATCTGAAGATGCCGCATCCGGCCCAGCACATTGCCCTTACCGAATACCTGGACGCCATGGGAGACCATGAGGCCCGCGTTAAGCGCATCGAAAAAGCGATTGAGCAATGTTGCCAAACCAGTCGATTGCTTCCGGTTATCGAGGCTCTGCAAGCGCTCAGGGGGATTTCTTTGCTCAGCGCGGTGACCGTCGTCGCTGAACTGGGGGATCTGAGCCGTTTCGATACGCCGGCACAGCTGATGGCCTATTTGGGTCTGATCCCATCGGAGCATTCAAGCGGTGGCACCATCAAAAAAGGCCCCATTACCAAAACCGGCAATACCCATGCCCGCAGGACGTTGATCGAATCGGCTCAGGCCTATCGTATGCCGGCCCGGAAAAGTAAGGCGATCCGTAAACGCCAGGAAGGCTTGCCGGACGATGTTTTGGATATTGCCTGGAATGCACAGCTACGACTATGCCACCGCTACCGCAGGTTGATTGCAAAGGGCAAAAACCATAACGTGGTCATCACCGCGATTGCACGCGAGTTGGCCGGTTTCATCTGGGCCATTGCCCGGGCTGTTCCAATCGTGGCCGCTGAAAGATGATTTGTTATAGCGTGGAAACCCAGGCCTATCAAGGCCAAGCCCTAAAGGGTGCTCCCTAAGGTCGCAGCCTTGACAGCCCTGACTTTCCACGCTGGGTGGGAATTAGCGACGGCGAGAGAAGCGCGACTGTTGCTCCGGCTCAAGAAGCTGGATAAGTACTTCTCTATAATCGATGATGCAAATAGAAAAAGAACTTATTGATTTTAAAAATGCTCAAGAAAGGATCGGCTTTATCAAAGAACAAATATAGCCATCGAGCTTTTGGATAGGGGCGCGGTCGCGGTTTGGAGAACCCTCGAAAAAGCTATCGGAATAGGCCTTCAGGCCGAAACTCCCGTCTTTAGACCGAGGCAGCTCCACGACGAAGCCTAGTCATGCGGTATCCAATCCGCGAATATCAGAGTGCTCTACCGTCGTTATTGCAGACCCCGCCTCTATCCAAACGCTCGATGAAAATTATTGGCCCAAGTTTTTTGGGTATGGATAGGTTTTTCTCTTGACAAGTGTTCAACCATATCAGCTTTTCGGCGGCCGTTATGGCATTGTCAGGGGTGGTATTTACGAAAAAGAGGGCGAATTGGTCCCCAGCATACCTCGATGAAATATCTGCGGTACGGATATTTTTCTGGATGATCTGCCCAACCTTTTTAAGGGCCTTATCTCCATGGATCGCACCATGTTGATGATTAAATTGACCAAAAGCATCCAGGTCCACGACAGCCAGTGAAAAAGAATGCCCATATCGCTTCAGGCGTTGAAATTCCTGTTCAACATAGGCCAAAAAGAATCCATAAGTGAATAATCCCGTGAGGCTGTCTCTGAATGAAGAATCGGTTTGGCTCCTATAGACAGATTCGATTTGGCGAATCGTTGTTATGGGCATGATAAAGCTCTTTTCTAATTGCGCAGCATTTCATTTTTTTCATAAACGCAGTATTGGTTCTTGCCTCTATTTTTTGCCTGATACAGAGCAAGATCCGCTGTTTTTAACAAGTCTTCCGGCGTTTCGCAAAGATCAGGAAAAATGGATATTCCAATGCTTACCGATAGTCTTGCAACCGGTGCCGTATCAATTTCAAGGTGGTTGGATACCGCTTCTAACAGCCTGCTCGCGACGTTTTTTGCAACGGTCAGATCGGCATAAGGCAATACAATCGAAAACTCCTCTCCCCCATAACGGGCAATCAGATCGATATCCCTTATTTTGCTCTTCATTGTTTTTGCAATCATACTGAGTGCACGATCACCGCATTGATGCCCATATTGATCATTGAATTTTTTAAAATCATCAACATCGACCATAAGAAGGCCAAGATTGTGTTTGTGTTTTTTTGAACGATTGAATTCCAATTCAAGAAAATGTTTTAGGTATCCATGGTTATAAACACCAGTCAATTTATCGGTAATCGCAGCATAAAGCGCACCTTCGACCTTTGCGCGAAGCCGATCGATATAAGCCTTCTTTTTCAGCAGCGACCGGAGTCTGGCGTGAAGCTCATCCTTGTTTATGGGTTTGACCAAAAAGTCATCAGTGCCCGCCTCAATGCCTTTCAGCTTGCTTTGAGTATCCGTCAAACTGGTGATCATCACCACCTGGATGGGAATGGTATGCTCACTCGTTTTTATCGCTTTGCAGACCTCGAAACCATCCATGGTCGGCAGTATGATGTCGAGAAGCATGATGTCGATCTTTTTTAAGGCGGCAATCTGGATGGCTTGCTCCCCGGTGTTGACGACCTCCAGGTGGCACGGCATCATCGTCAAATACCGGGATAGCAACTTGGCGTTGGTCAAATCATCTTCAACAATGAGGACCGTCGGCAAATTGGGGTCCTCTAAAATGGCGTCCTCCTTTTTGATCAAACCTTTAACCATAAGGTTTTCAGATTGTTTTCGGGAAACAATCTGATCCTGATACTCCTTGAGCCTCAGCAGAGAGCTTACCCTTGCCTCCAGTTCGGGATAGTTCAGGGGTTTGTTGATAAATTCATCGGCACCGGCTTCAAGTCCCCTTCTCTTTTCATCATCTCCGGTGAGGGCGGTAACCAGAATGATGGGGATATCCCGGGTTTCTGCATCCGCTTTCAACCGTTCGGTTACTTCATAGCCATCGATACCGGGCATCATAATGTCAAGTAGAATCAAATCCGGTCGATCCGTTGCCACGATCGTCAACGCCGCCTCGCCATCATTGGCGGTTGACACCAGGTAGCCTTTGGAAACCAGTTGGGCAGCCAATAATTTGATATTCAGATGGTCGTCATCGACAACCAGAATCCGATGACCACGCGATGTTTCGGGGGGATTTTCACGGTCTTCAGGTTTTGGCAAATAGCGATGGATGGTTTCAGGAAAAGATCTGATGTCGATGGGCTTGGTGATATAATCATCGCATCCTGCCGCCAGGGCTTTGGCTTTGTCTTCTTCCATGGCGTTGGCGCTTAAGGCGATCACGGGGATCTCACACAATTCAGGATCGTTACGAATCCTTTGCGTCGCTTCCAAGCCACTGATTCCGGGAAGTTCGATATCCATCAGAATCAAATCCGGATCGTGAAGCGTGGCCAGTTCGATTCCCGTTTCTGCATTTTGGGCTTCGAATACATCGTAGCCCTGTATTCTTATAAGATCCCTGGCCAGCTTCAGGTTAAGGGGATTGTCTTCAATGACGAGTATGGTTTTGCGATATTCATCCGACATCATTTTTTGTTCGCCTTCCTCAAAATCCGCTGATCCCTCTCAGAATGAGGCGATGTTAAAAAAAGATCCGATTTTTCAATTTATGGATGGGCACGCATCAGCGGGAAAAGTTACTGGTGGGTGAGCCTGATTGCCGGCTTTTTGCCGGCTTGGAAGGATAAATCGGAAATCCGACCCCATGCCTTGTCCGTCACTTCGAACCCAGATAAAACCATTGTGCAGTTCAACTAATTTTTTTGTCAGCGAGAGTCCCAAACCGGTTCCCTGGTATTTCCGACTCTTTGCACTGTCAGCTTGTTCAAAAGGATTAAAAATCCTTTCCCGGTCGTCCGATTTGAGGCCAATGCCAGAATCTTTTACTGAGATCTCAATCAAGTCCGCCTCACAGGCGGAAATCATTGGATGGCATTGATGCATGGGCAATTCAGATACATCGGCGATCCGTTTCGCATGCAGACAGATGCGACCATTATCTCCGGTGAATTTTACGGCGTTCGAAAGAAGATTATACATGATTTGTTTGATCTTACGGGCATCCCCTTCGATGATTTCCGGGACACCATCAAATTCGGTTGTTATTTGGATGCGATGTTTCTGGGCCTTCTCCTTTATCATGACGATGCTTTTCTCCAGCAGGGGGCGAATTTCGATTTCAGAAATGAACAGTTCGTGCTTGCCGGCTTCAATCTTGGACAAGTCGAGAATGTCGTTTATCAGAGAAAGCAAGTGATTGCTGCTATTGAGAACATCCGTCAGGTATTCGGATTGTGTCTCGTTAAGGCCCCCGAAATGCTGTCCCAACACCAACTCCGTAAATCCAATGATATGGTTCAACGGTGTCCGAAGTTCATGGCTCATATTCGATAAGAAATCACTCTTGGCCTTATTTGCCGCTTCCGCGACCGAAACCGCATTTTTCAATTTCTGATTGGATTCCTGTATTTCGGATGTCCTTTTTGCTACCCTTTCTTCCAGTTCCTGATTGAGCGTAACGAGTTCATCCTCAACCTTGCTGCGCTCATCAATTTCCTTTTGCAATTGCTCATTGACCCGATTCATGGCGTCTGCATATCTGTGCTGAATATTCGACATGGCACTCATGATATCCTGAACGGACACAATCCCAGACACCTCGCCCTGCTCCGTAATGATGATATGGTCAAAAATCTTGGATTTTTCCCTGTTCATGGCCATATCTGCAACCTCTGGCACGGGTATGTTGGCATCCACGATCAGGGGCTCGACATCCATGATTGCGTCAATCGGCTTATCGTAATACAGGGCAACGCCGAATCTTTGGCTGAGCGTTCTGTCCAGATGAATATTCATCACCAGCCCAAGCGGCTTTTTCCCCGAAACGATGACAACCGCTTTGATGGGTTCGTCTTCTCTGAAAACTTTTTTTATTTCACTTACCTTGGTATTGCGGTTGGCCAGTTGAACGTTTCCTTTGAGGTCTCCGATGTTAATCTGGTTGGACCGGTCATAAAAATCTTGGGGGGCGACATTCGTTGGTCTCACGACGTTTCCTCTATCCATGAAGCGTTCCGGTTTCTTCAGCTATGTCTCGGTTGTAAATCAATTCAGAGATTGGTGTATTTCGGTGGTCGCAAAGAATTATCGGTAAAACGAAACGGTTTCTTGTGTTAGAATTTCGTTAGAAACCGCCTGAAGCTAAATATTTGATCCTTCAATGCCAATAGGGATTTCAAACAATTCTTCCGTTAATTTTTTACAATCGATTTGATCTGCAATCTTTTTGAGCGACTATTTGATTCACCGTTCCGAGATAACCCGTTGAATGCACTGGAAGGAATTTGAGCGATGTTCTATAACGACAGTATCCAAGACTCACGACTGTACCTTCGGCTTGCTCTGGAAAAAATCGGTAAATACGAACTACCCACAGACCCATTGAATTATTGCATTTGGTATGAGTATTCGTCCGGCAAGAACAGTGCACTTAACAAGTCTATTGATGATTACCTGAAGAGCAACAGAACCTTTTCAACAAACATAAGCAAAAGGCACTTCAACCAATATATTTTAAATCGACAAGAGGCCCGTAACGAATTAATTCAAAATGAATTAAAGAATGTTTTTTCCAACCTTTTTAAGGCAATCGATACAACAAACCGAATGTTCACCGAGTCTGGAAACAATCTGGATGTAATGAATCAAGCGCCATTTCACAATCTCACTGAAGCCGATATCAATCATCTCGTTATTCAAATCAAGCAGGAAATCAAACGCCTCGAATCTTCAAGCAATTTGTTTAAAGAGGATCTTCAAAAAGCAAATTGCGAAATTGATCGACTGAAAAAGAAATTGGATCGCTACAGGGATGAAGCACAAAAAGATCCGTTGACCAAACTTGATAATCGGCGAAGCTTCGAAAATAGGCTGAAATTGGCTTTGGATGAGGCAAACGATTCAGGGAATCCGCTGTGTATGATCATGGCAGATATCGATCACTTTAAAAAAATCAATGATACGCATGGGCATTTGGTTGGGGACAATGTCATACGCATGGTTGCATCCACGATCAGGGAATCCATAAAAGGCAAAGACCTTGCTGCGCGAATCGGCGGAGAAGAATTTGCAATTCTACTGCCGAATACACCCTTCGATGGCGCCATGAAACTCGCCAATGACATGCGCCTGGCTATTGAGCAGCTCGACTTAAAAAAGAAAAGAACCGGTGAACGGGTAGGCACAATCACGCTCAGTTTCGGGGTTACTGCCTTCAAGTATTCCGAAATTGCAGAAGATTTTATCAATAGATCGGATCAGGCGCTATACAGGTCCAAAAAATCGGGCAGAAACAAGGTAACCGGCATATAAGGCCAGTGGAAAAAAATAATTCCCCATCTTGCTTGTTTGTGGTCCCGTCCACGGCGTTAGCCCCGCTGGCGAATATTTCAATATGCACCATCCCGTCTGCCTTGTGGACAACATCACACCCGTCGCCATCTTGGGGCACTATTTTTTTCCACTGGCCTAAGGCTGGCGGCAAGGCTTTCGTTCAATGCTATTCTATGGTAATAGCGGGCTGAGTCCTATCGATCAAGACATTCTGCTTATTTTTTAGGCCATACGAAACCCCTTCAGAGACGTCGATTCATGCAAAACGAGGCTGACTGCTGCCAGGCAAATCCACTTCAAAAAGTCGATCAGTTGTATGCGGAGCTGGTCTCCCATTATGACAATGCAAAGGACGGTGAGATTCGGGCGGCTGCAAAACTGTTGATCGTGGCACTGGAAAAACTTCAGCACCACGGCGGACCGGACTGGATGTGCCTGGTCAACGAATATATTGCCCTGATCAATGATAATCCCCGCAAATTTGACCGCATTATCAGGTCCCAGCGTTACCCGGGTACGTCTCAAAATTAGCCGTACGAAGCAGACCATGCGACGGTAAGCACCTCGGTCTTTCCGCGATAATTCGGGCAGTTTTGTCTGAGAGCCTGTTTGATAAATCCGTCTAAGGCCCGCTAACGGCGTTGGAAAGTGTCTCAAAATGCTCACATATTACGTATATGCTCCGCTTTCGAGCCACTTTCCGCCTTGTTATCGGGACTGATCCAGACTTCTCAAACAGACTCTGAGAATGTCACCCTCCCCGCCAATGCGGCACTTTTTCGACGCACGCTAATCATTTTTTAACAATTCGGACGTAAACATTTATATTCCGATTCATTTCCCGTCGGCGTGCATCAAAGGAGCAACCGCGCTGCGATTCCAATCGCCGATTGGCATCATCGATTATTCATTCCGATCCGTCCGAAAGGAACTATCGCAGATTCCACCATCTACCGAGGAGAATAAAAAATGAGAATACGAACCATCGCCCAATGCCTGATCTGTCTTTTCGCTGCCGCTTTGTTCGCCGCCCCAGCCATGGCCGAGATTCGCATCGTCGGTTCAGGTGCCAGCTTCCCGGCACCGATCTATACCACCTGGTTCAAGCAATTCAGCCGTGCCGATAAAAATGTCCAAATCAACTACCAATCCAAGGGGTCCGGGGCCGGTATCCGCGATTTCCAGAATGCGGTCGTTGATTTCGCGGCCAGCGATGCGGCCATGACCGATGAAGAGATCGCGAAAGTCGACCGCGGCGTCCAGCTTCTGCCCATGACGGCCGGTGAAGTGGTTCTGGCCTACAACCTGAAAGGCGTCCCGGAATTGAAGCTGCCCCGCGACATCTACCCGGCCATCTTCCTGGGCAAGGTCAAAAAGTGGAACGACCCGAAAATCGCCGCCGCCAACCCCGGTGTGACCCTGCCCGATGAGGACATTACCGTGGTCACCCGGGCCGACAGTTCAGGGACCACCTTCGTGTTCACCAAACACCTCAGCGCCATCTCCCCGGAATTCAAAAACGGTCCCGGCTTCGGCAAAACCGTGAACTGGCCGAGTGACGCCAATCTGGTCAAGGGGCCCAAAAACGACGGCGTCACCGCACTGATCCGGCAGACCCCCGGCGCCATCGGCTACATTGAATACGGCTTCGCCCGCATGGCCAAACTCGCCATGGCCAGCCTGCAGAACAAGGACGGCCACTATGTTGCTCCCGGCCTGGAGGGCGGTCAGGCGGCCCTGGCCAATGCCGAAATTCCCGAAAACATGATCGTCTGGCTGTCGGATCCCTCGGGGAAGGATTCCTACCCCATCGCCACCTACACCTGGATGCTTTTCTACAAGAAATACGACGACCCGAAAAAAGCCGAGGCCCTGAGAAATATGGTCGTCTACTGCCTGGACGAAGGCCAGAAAATCGCCGACAAGGCCGGATATATTCCCCTGCCGGCCAATGTGATCGAAAAGGTGCGCAAAGCCTCGCAAAACATTCAATAGCCACACGAGTCGGGTGCCGAGCGATCAATCGGCAAGGCACCCGACTCTAACGGAGCATGATCGATGACGACCCTCCCACTCACGGAATTCGAAAATACGGCGCCCCTGTCCAAGCCGCCGTCATCCACCGACATCTTTTTCGACAAAGCTTTTCGGGGGCTGACTTACACCTTCACCCTGGCCACCATTTTGCTTTTGGGATACATTGTTTTCGAGATCGGTGGCAAAGCACTGCCGGCCTTCTCCGACTACGGAATCGGCTTTCTCACCTCGACCACCTGGGATGTCAATGCCGGCCAATTCGGCATTCTTCCCGAGATCTGGGGCACCTTGTACAGCTCCATCCTGGCGCTGATTATCGGCGGTTTTTTCGGTATCACCATCGCCATCTTTCTGACCCAGGATTTTTTGCCCTACAATGTGGAAATGGTTCTGAAAACCATCATAGAACTGCTCGCCGCCATTCCCAGCGTGGTCTACGGCCTCTGGGGAATTTTTTGTCTGATTCCCCTGATCCGTCCCCTGGCTGATTTTCTCAACGAAACCCTGGGTTTCATTCCGTTCTTCTCGACCAGCCTGAGCGGTCCGGGCCTGCTGCCGGCGGCCCTGGTGCTGGCAATCATGATTCTGCCCACCGTCGCCGCGGTTTCCCAGGATGCCTTGCGGTCCATACCGCACAAAACCAAGGAAGCCGCGTTTGGAATGGGCACCACGCGCTGGGAGGCCATCCTGAGGGTCATGCTGCCCACCGCATCCACGGGCATCTTCGGTGCCCTGGTACTCGGCTTCGGCCGCGCCCTGGGAGAAACCATGGCCCTGGCCATGCTGGTCGGCAACAGCAATCAGATCAGCCTGTCCCTGTTTTCTCCGGCCAACACACTGGCCGCCCTGCTGGCGCTCAACTTTCCCGAAGCCGGAGAACTTGAAACGCCGGTGCTCATGTACGCCGCCTGCGTACTGCTGCTGATCACCCTGGTGGTCAACATTGCCGGTTCACTGATCATGGCCAGCACCAGTTCCGGAGTGAAACGATGAACACACCAATCACACTGACCGAAACCATCCGTCTGCCGAACCTCGAGCGGCAACCCATGGAGCCGCGGGCGCTCAAGTCGATCGTCCTGAGCGCCATTACCGTCACCGCCGCCGTCACCGCCTGCATTCCGCTCTTCTCTGTCCTGATCATGCTGATCTACCGCGGTGGCAAGCGGCTGAGCCTCGAAATCTTTTACGCCTTGCCACCCACGGCCTTCGAAATGGGCGGCGGGTTCGGCAATGCCATCGTGGGGACCCTTTTCATGGTCGGCATCGCCTCCGTGATCAGCGTTCCCTTCGGCGTTCTGGCGGCTGTCTACCTGGCCGAACTGGGACCGTACAGCCGGGTGTCGCAGATCGCCCGCTTCTGCGCCAAAACCATGACCGGCCTGCCGTCCATCCTGGCCGGTGTTTTCGCCTATGCCGCCGTCGTACTGGTCATGGGCAGTTATTCGGCCTGGGCCGGAGGCATCGCCCTGTCACTGTTGATGATCCCGGTGGTCATGCTCACCGCCGAAGAGGCCATCAAGATGGTTCCGCAATCCATGAAAGACGCTGCCCTCGGTATGGGCTGCACCCCCTCCCAGAGCATGGTCAAGGTAGTTCTGCCGGTGGCCATACCGGGCATCATCACCGGTGTCGTTCTGGCCGTCGCCCGTGCAGCCGGCGAAACCGCCCCCTTGCTCTTCACGGCCCTGTTCAGCGACTACTGGCTGCAGGCCAACGAACCCACCGCGTCGCTGGCCGTATTGATCTACAATTACTCCGGCATGCCCTTCGACAATCAGATCGAATTGGCCTGGACCGCATCACTGGTTCTCGTCCTGATGGTCCTGGTCCTGAACGTCGTCAGCCGCATTATTGGCCGGCGCAAAAAAATTTAATTCAACGTCAACGAATGGAAATACCAATGGATTCCGCCACCCTCGCTACTAACGAACAACCCACTGCGGATAACACCCCCGGCGATGTGGTCCTCGATTGCTTCGCCGAGAAGATCTACTATGGCAATTTTCTGGCGGTCCGTGACAGCCATGTGCCCATCTGCAAAAACCAGATCACCGGTTTCATCGGCCCGTCAGGATGCGGCAAGAGCACGGTGCTAAAAAGCATCAACCGGATGAATGACCTCATCCGCGGGTTTCGCTTTGACGGACGGGTACAATTCCACGGAATGGACATTTACGAAAAAAAAGTCGATCCGGTCTCCGTACGGCGCAACATCGGCATGGTGTTCCAGCAGCCCAATCCCTTCTCCATGTCGATTTATGAAAACGTCGCCTTCGGCCTGCGGCTCAACCGTTTCAAAGGCAATGTCGGTGAGAAAGTCGAAAAGGCCTTAAGGGGAGCGGCGCTCTGGAACGAGGTCAAGAACAAGCTCAAAAACAACGGTCTCTCCCTGTCCGGCGGCCAGCAGCAGCGGCTGTGCATCGCCCGCGCGATTGCCACCGAACCCCAGGTGCTGCTCATGGACGAACCCTGCTCGGCACTCGATCCCATTGCCACCCGGCAGATCGAAGAGCTGATGGTGGCGCTGAAAGAGAAGTACACCGTGGCCATCGTGACCCATAACATGCAGCAGGCCCAACGGGTCGCCGACCAGACCGCCTTTTTTGCCGTCGACATCTCCAAGGGCGGACGAACCGGGTACCTCGTGGAAATGGCACCTACCGGCGAACTCTTCGAACGTCCCAAGCAGAAATTGACCAAGGAGTATCTCCAGGGCGAGTTTTCCTGATCCGGAGGCAATGGCATCATGAATCGAAAAAGCGATCCCCTGCTTTATGTACTTCTGCTTACGTGACGGAGTCGTGAATGGCGTGCCAATGCCGCATAGACATCGGCCGGGTCGAAAAATCGCTGCGGGCCGTGCAACGACAATTCGATCGCATTAATGACACGTTGGAAATGCGCCGGGAAGCGATGCAGGACGACATCGTGACCAACATGCTCGCCGGCTACACTTACGTCAACATGCTGTTGGAACAGGACATCAATCCTCTGCATCCCAAACAGCTGGATCACTTTCTGGAACTCAACAATATCGTCCTTTGCGGCACCGACCCACAAGCCCGGTTCCACTACAGCGGTTATATCGAAGCCACCAAAAGACGGTTTTACACGCAGGATCATTTCTCCATCGCCAACGTCCGCGCCTGGGCGGAAAGACACAAACAGGACACCCCCTGGAAACGGGCGGCCGGTGTTTATATCCTGCAGCTTAGCCGGCCGCAACTGTTCGAAGAGGGCAACCACCGGTCCGGGGCGCTGTTGATGAGCTGTATTCTGGTCCGGAATGGAAAGCCGCCTTTCGTACTCACCGTGGACAACGCCAAGGCCTATTTCGACCCATCAAGCCTGGCCAAGGAAACCCATAAGACATTCATTGGGGTGTATTACAAGCTTCCCAAAATAAAAAAGAAATTCTCCCGATTTCTGGAGCGTGAATCGAAAAAGCAGATGTTGATAAAAAGCTGAGAAAAAATCCATGAGGAGGCAACGCCATGGCTGGAGAGAGAATGAAAAAGGAACGAACGTTTTTCCTGAACCTGCTTGGCGAAGGAAAGGATACCATCGAAAAAAAGGCAGGTGAGACCATCGTCAATATCGGGCAGCCGGGAGAGCATACCTACCTGCTGAAATCCGGTACCGCCCGGATCGATCTGATTGGCGGCAAGCACACCGTCGAACTGGGTCCCGGCGACCTGATCGGCCTGATGGGATCCATCGACGGCCGCGACTACGAAGACACGACCGTCGCCATTACCGACTGCCAGCTGATCCCCATTGACCAAAAACGGGCGGAATACCTTTTTCGTGAACACCCCACCTTCGCGTTTCACGTCATCAAAGTGCTCATCGACCGATTCTATTTTGCCATGGATCTGGCAAAAAGGTACCGCCAGGCCGGCGTAGCCATCTGAAACGCACAAACCAACGATTCGGTACCATCAACTGAAAGAAAAAAGGGCCGGCGATTCATCGCCGGCCCTTTTCTATTCAGCTAAAAAATGATAGTGGCGCGTTAAAACCAATCACCGTGGCGTAGAAACAGGGTCTCGCCGGGAGCGTCGTCAAGACCGTCGTTATCCGTTACGGAATATACTTGGCCATCAGCGGCAACGGCGAGGCCCTCGAGCTTCTCGGCGGTCCAGATGCTGGCGACCGCCATCTCGGGCAACAGGTCGCGCAGGAGGGTCTTATCGATCGTGACCAGTCCCTCTGTATCGTCGAACGCCCGGAATTCGGCAGCGGCCAGATCGACGCCATAGATCGCCTTGAGTTCGGCATTCAGGCCCGTAGTCGGCCCCCAGCCCTTGTCGCGTTCGATGACCGCAAACGTTCCGTCGGGAAGAAGGGCCAGCTCGGAGAGGCCGATCCAGCCGCCGTTGCCTTCCGCTTCCAACGGGTAGTGCAGGAAGCCCCATTCCCCGGTTGCCACGTCGTAACGACCGATCTTGGTGTTGACCGTGTCGGTGTCGCCGGCATCCGGCCAGGCGCGCTGGATGGCCACATAGACGACTTCGGATTCGGTTTCACCGGTCACGGCGATGCCTTCGATACCGTTCTTACGGGCGTTTTCTTCCAGACCGGCGGGCAGCTGAATTTCACTGATCACCGCGCCGGTCAACGCATTGACCTTGAGAACCAGGTTGGGCCGCGATCCGGCGTTGCCTTCGCTGCCCAGCCAAAAGTTTCCGTCGGGATCGACGGCGATACCTTCAAGATCAAGGGATTCGCTGGCACCGGTCACTTGCAGGCGGCTTACGATTTTGGCTGGCTGGGAGGAGACATCGATGGTGTAGATGAACCCCTCGGCGAGAAAAGAATCGCTTACCGCGTACAAGGTGTCCGCATCCTCCGGATCCCCGGCCAGGCCCGAAAGGGCCACCCACGGGATCGGAGTTCCGTTGTCGTCGTCATCCGAAGCGATCATGGGATAGGCCGCAGTCGCCTGTCCGAGGCGATAGATGTTGATCATCGTGGGGATACCGGCATCGGCCACATCCGTTTCCGTGGAAGCAACGAACAGATTGCGCTTCGGAATCGCTTTCAGCCCTTCCGGACCGATGCCGGTGGGCAGGACCTGCAGGGGCTCCGGAAAGCCGTGGCTGACATCGTAAACCCCAACGGCATTGCAGCGCTCGGAGCCGACGAAAAGCAACGTCCGGCCGTGTCGGCCGTTGCCGTAAACGCCCATTTCGGCCGATTCGGGTTCGCACCCCTTGTTTTCCGAACGCCCCTCGTTGTAATGCCCCATGGACGCCAGCCAATGCTCGAAAGACTCGGCGGATTCGTACTCGACCGATCCGTCGACGTTAAAAACGGTGAATCCCCGGCTGCCGCCTTCCTCGCCCTCCGCGTCTTCATAGTCGCCCTCATTGGCGGTGGCGAACGAGTCATCGTCGATCCAGGCAACGGCATCGGGCTCCGCCCGTTTGGTGATCGGGGTGTCGAATTCGATCAGGTCGTTTTCTTTCGTATCCACATTTTTCAGTTCCACCGACCCGGCCGAAAAGTGGTTGACGGTCCTGCCGGTGACGAGATCGATGATGGCCAAATGGTTGTTTTCCTGAAAGGACACAACTGCCTGATTTCTATTGTTGATGTCGACGAACTCGGCTTCCAGATCACTGCCGGCAAAGGCACTCTCCATCACCGGTGAGAGATCGGCCGCAGTGATTTTCCACTTCTTGGCCGGCCCGCGAAGGTCGACGATGAGCAGGGTGCCCGACGGCAATTGAGGAATCAGTCCGTCGTCAAAGTCCTCATCGCGCTCGTTTTCGATCACGATGGCGGCCCGCTTGCGGTCCGGCGCCAGGGCCAGTGAGTCGGGCTGACCACCCAGTTCATAAACGGCGACAATCTTTCGATTGTTACGGTGCACGACCACAAGTTCTCCGGAAGGACTGGCATAGCTCTCCGAAGTGTTGACGCCCACCAAAACCAGGGGATCGAGAACCACCAGGCTGGTCGGTTCCCCGCCGACCGCCACGGTGCCCTGGGCAACCGGATGGGCCGGGTCGGAGATATCGACAAAGCCGATGGCCCCATTTTCACTGTCGGTGTAGACCAGCTGTTTGCCATTGACCGTGACATCAACGATCTCGGCCACGGCGGAGCCGTTCCCCGCCATCACATCAAAGGTTCCAACGTGCTGAAACAACGCCGTCGGTGTTCTTATGGGGTTGTGTTTCGGGCCTTTGGAAAAGGCCGATAGCGGCGATAGAATCAGGACCAGGATGAGCCCCACTGCTGCAATTCCAAGTTTTTTCATCTTCCGTCTCCCTTTCTCGCTTTGCGTATGGGTACAGGCAAAAAATAATTTCGGACAGCCGCTTGAATGCTGTCCATAACCGTCCTGAGATATTTTCAGGAGCTGAGACGGGTATAAAACCTGGGCGTTAGGATTGTGTTAGCGAGAATTTCACCATAGAAAAGCACTGGCCTTTTTGCCGATGATTTCCAATTCGAAGAATTCACTGCAAGCACAATTGGCCACACCATAACAGATATGCAGCGGTAACAAATGTTCCTCCCTGGGATGGCAAAATCTGGCCGAAGGCGCGTTTTCCCATTCTATCAAACGCCGGTTTCTTTGATTCTCTTCGAGGTTTGGATTCGAGCAGGTGTCATGGCAGAAGGTTTTGAAATCTTGGCGGCAATCCTTTTCAGGTTGTCGACCATCTCCCGATGCCCATCGTCTCCCAACAGGGGCATTGGCCCGGCACCATGTGAGAGATACAATAATGGACGCGCAATCATAAAAAATGAGTTGGAAGCTATTTACAGAACCAAACAGAAGGGAAGAATAAGAAGTGGGCGCTATGGCATTCAGGATCATGTCTTTTGGAGCTGCGCTATTCGGTGGGAAGCGGTATGGTTAATACCGCTTCCCACCTCTTGCCTTGCCAAAGGCATGATCTTGAAAGCTATGGAAAAAGTAGTTTTGTTCAACTCATAATTTCTTCTATTGTAATATAATCTCCGACATGACCGGCCATTTGCTCCCCATCGGTTTTCACTGGAAGTGTCTTTTTGCCCGGTCTCCATCCTGCTGGGCATACTTCTCCTGTTTTCGTTGCATATTGCCAGGCTTCCACTTGTCGTAAAAATTCATTTACGTTTCGCCCAACAGAATCCGCCTGAACCTCCTGGGCGACGCAAAGCCCATCAGGATTGAACAGGAACCTGCCTCTAAGCGCGACGCCCTCTTCTTCCACAAGCACACCGAATGCGCGGCTGACTTCCTGATTTGAATCCGCGCCGATAGTCAATTTCAGATCTTTTAAGAGCGGTTCTGTTTCTACAAATCTTTTGTGAGAAAATTTAGAATCAACCGACACGGCCAATATTTCAACGCCTAGTTCCTGAAAGTCATCGTATTTCGCATTCATGGCAGCGATTTCAGTGGGGCAGACAAACGTAAAATCAGCAGGATAAAAACATACTACCGACCATTTGCCTTTGTAATCATCACTTGAAACGGTTGTGAAGTGCCCAGTTTTTGCATCATATGCATCCATTGTAAATTTCGGCATTTCCCGCCGCACCATCGTTGAACTCATTGCTTCAGCCTCCTTTTGTGGTTCACTATTGACATTTTTTGCAGTTTCAATCGGTTTTCGTGGCTTTATGCCAGTCTCGCATCCCATGCTTGGCTCCTTTTCGATCTGAAAGGATTGTTGAGAAATATTACTTCGATCCTTAATACGTTTTGATTATATAGCAGATGATCAGTGGTTCCGCGTTCATGGAATAATACATCACCCGCCGGTCACACCTTTTACAATACGGTCACCGATTTCCTTGTCGATGCTGCGCCAGTATTCGAAAGCACGCTTCAGCACGGGCTCGGAAACGCCGTTTTTCAGTCCCCCCACCACATTGGAGACCAGTCGGTCGCGCTCCTTGTCATCCATGACATTGCGCACCAGGGTGCCGGCTTGTCCGAAATCGTCATCGTCTTTGCGCTTGGTATAGGCGGTTCGGATGAACTCGCCGCTGGCACTCCAGACGGCCGTTTCGGGATACCGTTCGGGGTCTGCCTTGGGGCCACCCTTTGAGTTGGGCGCATAGACCGGATCGGTGACGTTCTCAACCCGCATCGCCCCCCCTTTGCTGTAGCTGTGTACCGGGCTCTTCGGCCGATTCACCGGGATCTGTTTGTAATTGACGCCCAAACGCGCCCGGTGGGCGTCGGAATAGGACACCAGGCGGGCAAGAAGCATCTTGTCCGGGCTGGGACCGATACCTGGAACCAGGTTGTTCGGTTCAAAGGCCGCCTGCTCGATCTCGCTGTGAAAATCGCTTGGATTGCGGTTCAGCGTGAGTCGTCCGACCTCATGCAGGGGGTAGTCGCCGTGAGGCCAAACCTTGGTCAGATCAAAAGGGTTGAACCGGTAAGTCTCGGCCTCGTTAAAGGGCATGATCTGGACTCGTAGTGTCCAGCTGGGGTAGTCCCCCCGACTGATCGCCTCAAACAGATCGCGACGGTGGTAGTCGGCATCCTCACCGGCAATCCGGTCGGCCTCCGCCGGCATGAGGCATTCGATGCCCTGGTCGGTCTTGAAGTGGTATTTCACCCAGAAGCGCTCGCCTTTGGCGTTGACCCACATGTAGGTATGGCTGGTGTAGCCGTTCATGTGCCGATAGCTTTTGGGAACGCCACGATCGCTCATCAGAATGGTGACCTGATGGGCCGACTCGGGTGATAGGGTCCAGAAATCCCACTGCATGTCGTTGTCGCGCAGGCCATTGTCCGCCCGGCGTTTCTGGGAGTGAATGAAATGCTGGAACTTCATGGGGTCGCGGATGAAAAAAACAGGGGTGTTGTTTCCCACCATGTCGTAGTTGCCCTCGGTGGTATAGAACTTGAGCGCAAAGCCGCGCACATCCCGCCAGGTGTCGGGGCTGCCGCTTTCACCAGCGACAGTGGAAAAACGGGCCAGGACATCGGTCTTCATGCCCGGCTGGAATACCGCCGCCTTGGTGTAAGCGCTGACGTCCTGGGTTACCTCGAAGTCGCCGAAGGCCCCGGACCCCTTTGCATGGGGCTGGCGGTCCGGGATCATCTCCCGGTTGAAGTTGGCCATCTGCTCCATCAGGTAATGGTCCTGTAACAGGATGGGGCCATCGGGCCCGACAGTGAGTGAGAATTCATCACTGGCGACAGGAATTCCGGCATCGGTTGTTGTGGGTTTGCGTTCATCGTTTTCCATGGCAGGACCTCTTTTTATTATGGGGTTGGGGGATGGAAAAAGGATCGGATAGCCGGGGAAATTGTTTTTCTGCTTGCCCTAATGTTGCCGCTTTGGGGGCTACTCACCTTCTGAGGTAACAACAAAGCCGCTGTTCCCAAGACCGGTTGCAGACGAGGTGCCGGCAATCCGGGCCAGGTATGAATCGCCCAAGCGTTCAATGTGGCTGCCGACGTTGTCAAAATAGTTCATGTGAATCTGCTCTTCATCGATAACGGTCTCAAAGATCTTCATGGTAGTGCTGTCCCCGTTATCCCGGCAGACCTGAAGGAATCCGTTATAAGCATCAATGGTGTCATCCTCCAGTTTTGAATCGAATGGAAAAACGCTTTTGACTTTCTGTCCCTTGGTTACCTCCATGGCCAAATCAGAGGTGGGTTCTCCTCCGAGTTCTTTAATGCGTTCGGCGAACATCTCTGCGTGTCTCATCTCATCGATGGCGATCAATTTGATCTTGGCAGCCAGTTCACCGTAATCCATGTCATCCAGATTATAGTGTTGATTCATGTACTGGCTTATGGCGTGCATTTCCATGGCCCTGGCCTGATTCAACACCTTGATTACTTCTTTTCTTCGATCATCTTTATTCTTTGCCATTGTTTTCTCCTTTTTATATTAATGGGTTTGCCATACCGAAAACTATTTGTGATGGATCAAAAGAAACTCGGCGGCCTCAATGATATCGAAGCGGTGCTCTTGCAGTGCTTTAAAGCGGATTGCCATGCCCGGGGCCAATTCGTGTACCTGCCCGGCCAGGTACACCTTGATTTTTCCGGATAGCACTTTACACACTTCAGCAGTGTTTTCATGCCGCTCCGGTTCCGACATACCCCGAACACCTTTTTCTGCTTGAATGTGATAGATCTCGAAGTCTGGAAACCAGGTGTGGGAAACGTTTCTGCCTTCTTCCTTAAATGTTTTTACGGCTCCTTGCTCGCACTGGGCGACCTCGGCAAGCCGCAATAATTCGCTCGAAGACAATTTAAAAACGAGGCTCAAGGACTCAATCGTATCCAATGTCGGATTGCCGTATCCGCCTTCTAACTTTATGATCGTCGCTCTGGTCAAACCGGCTTTCCTGGCCAGTTGGTCGGCGGTTAAGCCCCTTTTCAAGCGAAGGGTACGAACAACCGAAAAATCAAATCGTGATAAATTCGTCATCAATTATCCCATTTTTTGGAGCCTTAATTATAATAATCATTTTGTATATTCGAGTCAACTCTTCTATAACTTTGATTTGTTTTTTTAATAGTGGGGTTTGACGAAGAGCGCGTTTAAAGTCATATATGCTGCGATTGCATTGTGGGACTCTGCAAATCTCAGCATAGAAATCACGCTTCAGCGAGTTTTTTTGATCAATCAATAGGCGGAAACCATTCGTGAAGCTTTGCCTTCAGTTTCTGAAAAGCATCGTCGGTGCACCGCCCGACACTGACTTTTCGGGCAATGCGTCCATAAATAGAAGAAGACCGCGGCATACGGATGTATCGAAGCGCTTCTTCCATGGCTTCCTTCGGACGGGCTGGTTTTATTTGATCAGCTAAAAGATAATTCTTATTTTCCAACCACTTTCGAAGTGGTGGATTGTTCTCCTTCCACCCCAAGGCGGCATCTACCTCTGGAGAGTCACTGAAGACCCAGTTTTCCAGTTCCGGATCGATAACAATGACGGCTGCCCGCTCCGCCCAGCCGGATTGCGAAAGTATGGTTGTGACTTGCTTCTCCAATTCGTCTCTGGGCTTCTCTTCTTGTCCACAGCCTTCACGATCAAACATGACGATAGCATGGGCAAATCGCCTGGCAAAAGGGCGCAGAAATGCATCGGCATGCAGCAGGCACCCGGGGTCGCTTTCCGGATGGATATAAAAGACCGCGGATATGGGACGAACAGCCAACGCCTGTGGGCGGCTGAGCAACCCCTCCAAGGCAAATTTCATGTTTTTGTCCGCCGTGAGGACAGCCAAATCTGCTTCATATGCATTCATCCCAACACCCCGCCTGCAAACAGAACGCCCAAATTAGCTTCCCCTTTCCAATCCTTCAGGGCCGGATGTTCATCACCGTTGACGATGTCGACGGCTCCTTGATCGGTCTTGGCAAAACACAAAACATTTCTGGGTTCTACTAAACTGAGCACAACCGGTGAATGTGTTGCCACGAGAATTTGGGCGTCATAGACCGATGAAAGGGATTGGAACATCGTATCGACCGCTCGTGGATGGATGCCGTTTTCCGGCTCCTCGATAAGATAGATGCCCGAAAAATTGGGGAGATAGGCCGGGATGGAGAGCGCCATCAATCGCAGGGTACCGTCTGAGGCCATCCACGAAGGCACTTTGAGGCCACCGGAATATTCAAGCATCAAATAGCGATGCCTGTCATCTTCCCGTTCTATGGTACGGACATTTTCAAGATCCGGCAAGGCCGTACGCAAATGGGATATCCAGTGCGTAAAGCGATTCTCATCGGTACTTTTTAATCGATCAATTACCCAAGGTAAATTTGATCCGTCAGCCTTGAAGTTACGCCCCTGTCCCGGTGGGCTTGCCTGGCGAATCAGCAAGCTATTAAGCATGAGCTGGGTGACATTTTCAGTTAACAGGTTTCTCAGCCAGGATGTCGCCGGAAAATTGGCCTCGTCCGCTGGAAGATTTGCCAAAGCGGATTTTTGGGGGCCTAGTTTGAAAGAAGGCGCCCAGCCCTTCCCCTTTTCACGGTAAACTTCGGAGTAGTAATTGTCATTTCCGTCTGGAACTTTGTTGACAATGACCGATGTGCCTTTTAGCCTTGACGCTGTTATTATCGTTTCAGGAGGGTTTAATGCCGATGGAAAAAGGGACCGCTGGCATTCCACCGGTTTGCGCTCCAGAACTTTTAAAAGCACTTTTTCAGCACGGATCGATATTTCCTGGCTGGTTTGATCGAATTGCAAAGCGATTTCATAGCGGATCGTTTTAAAGTCAGGGTCACGTAACAAATCACGTATTTTTTCTGGCACGGTCGCTTCGATGGCCAATTCAAAACCGTCGCCTTTTCGCCAAAAAAGCAGGTCCTCAAAATTTTTAGTTCTTTTGCTGATCGCTGATATCGGTCCTTCCGAGACAAAATCCCCTAAAAAGGATACGACGTCCAGAAAGGTTGTTTTGCCACTGGCATTCGGCCCAACCAAAACTTGAAAAGGTTCAAGATGTTGCCTGATGTAATGTAGACAGCGATAGTTATTGGCTTCGATGAGGGTAATCATTGTAAAGTCCCTGTCGTCACTTGATTCAGTATGCCTGTTGCCTTTATGGAACGGATCATCGTTTTCAGGACGCAATGCCTTGCCAGAGTCAGCCAGGCTCGCCTTTCCGCTTCAGAATCCCCAGCGTACCGATGCGCGGCAGTTCCTCGAACGAACCCGAAGCGACCGCCAATTTGTATACCTCCCAAGGCGCCTGGCCGCCGTCGGCCGGGTTTTCGAAAATGTCGTGGATCAAGAGGTAGCCGCCGGAAATGATGTGGTCGGCCCAGCATTCGTAGTCGCAGCGGGCCGTCTCAAAGGCGTGGCCGCCGTCGATAAAGACCAGGGCGAGCGGCGTGGCCCAGTTTCTGGCCACCACCTCCGAGCGGCTGACAATGGGCACCACGGTCTCCTCCAGGCCGGCCAGAGCCAGGGTTTGGCGAAAATGCGGCAGGGTGTCCATGGTAAACGTATTGAAATCGAACAGCGCGGGATCGAAGTACGCCTCACCGGGCTGCTGCTCCTCGGAGCCGCGGTGGTGGTCGATGGAAAAAAGCACGGCCCCGTTTTCGCGGCAGGCACTGCCCAGGCAGACCGCCGACTTTCCGCAATAGCTGCCGATCTCCAGGCAGGGACCCTTTTGGGAGGCCTCCAAGGCAATATCGTAAAGCGCCTGGCCTTCGGTCGGGTCCATGAAGCCCTTGATCGGGTCGATTGGCAAGGGGGTTTTTCCTTCTTGGGTCGCGGTCAAGGATCGCTCCTACAAAACCTTAGATGGTCAATGAAACGTTTCATTAAAAAGGAAAGCATTTCCATTTCGCCGCGGGTGGGTGTAGAAGGGGTAGATTTTGGTTCAGGACAAGGCCGCAACGCTGCCGAAACCTGAGGCGTAGCAGCGCTACGGTGAGGATTTCGGCAGCGTTGAGAACGCCGGCCTGGGCCAAAAGATGCCGCTTCTACACCCACCCGTCAGGACATATCATCATAACTCCTCGCGAGCACCTCCCTGGGCTTGACCCCGTCCTGGGGGCCGATGATGCCCTCCTGCTCCATCATCTCGATAATCCGGGCCGCCCGGTTATACCCGATGCGCAGGTGCCGCTGGACCATGGAGATGGAGGCCTGGCCGGCCTGGGTCACCAGGGCCACGGCATCGTCGTAACGCTCGTCGTACTCCTTCTCACCGTTCTCCTCAGCCGCCTTGGCCGGCGCCTGGATAACGCTCTTGTCGTAATCGGGGGGCTGCTGTTTCTTGAGGAATTCAACCACCCGGGTCAGCTCCGCTTCGGAGATGTAGGCGCCGTGGATGCGCTGCAGGCGCGCCGTGCCCGGCGGCAGAAAGAGCATGTCACCGTTGCCCAGAAGACTTTCGGCGCCGTTGGTGTCGATAATCGTGCGCGAATCGGTCTTGGAAGAGACCTGGAAGGTCAAACGGGTGGGAAAGTTGGCCTTGATGATGCCGGTAAGCACGTCCACCGACGGCCGCTGGGTCGCCAGGATCAGGTGCAGGCCGGCAGCGCGCGCCATCTGGGCCAGGCGCGTCAGGGCCACCTCCACGTCCCGGGAGGCAACCATCATCAGATCGGCCAGCTCGTCGATGATGATGACGATATAAGGCAGCGGTTTGAGTGGCTCCGCAGGCTCGTCCGCACCCTCGGGCGGCGCCGGGGGCGGCGATTTAACGATCTTGCGGTTGTACTGCTCGATGTTGCGGGTTTTCATCTGGGAGAGCAGTTCGTAGCGGTGCTCCATCTCGCGCACGGCCCAAAACAGGGCGTTGGTGGCCTTTTTCACGTCGGTGACCACGGGGGTGATCAGGTGCGGGATGCCGTCGTACATGGAGAGCTCGATGCGCTTGGGGTCCACCATGATCAGTTTCACCTGGTCCGGCGTGAGCTGGTAGAGCAAGCTGCAGATCATGGTGTTCAGGGCCACGCTCTTGCCCGTACCGGTGGCCCCGGCGATGAGCAGGTGGGGCATTCTCTCAAGTCCGGCGGAAACCGGGTTGCCCACGATGTCCTTGCCCAGGCACAGAGTCAGGGCGCTCTTGGTCTCCTGGAATGACGGGGAGAGAACCATCTCTTTGAAGCGTACTGTTTCGCGATCGGCATTGGGAATCTCCACGCCGATGACCGCCTTGCCCGGAATCGGGGCCACGATGCGGATGCTGATGGCCCGCAGGGCCAGGGCCAGGTCGTCGCTCAGTCCCACGATGCGGTTGATCTTGACGCCGGGCGCCGGTTCGTATTCGAATGTGGTAATCACCGGTCCCGGGGTAACGGTGACCACCTTGCCGTGAACCCCGAAGTCCTCCAGTTTTTTCTCCAACAGGCGGGACTGCATGCGCAGGTTTTCCTCATTGGTGGACTGGGGGCGGGGCTTGGGATCGTCGAGAAAATTGACCGAGGGCAGGGAAAAGCCGGCATCGCTTTTCATGAATTCGAACACCGCCTGCTTGGGCACCGGTTTGGGCACGGGCCGGGGGTCCGGCGTTTTGATCCGGATGGTCTTCTGCTTTTTCTTCTTTTTCTCTTCTTTCAGGACAATGCGCAGTTTGGCCTTCTTCTGGCGGCGCTCCTTCAATTTGATCAGCGTCGTGGCCGCGCGATCGAAAAAGGCCCCGTTGGCGGACTTGCAGCGCCGGTAGAAGGCCACCACGGAAAAACCCGTGGCCATGATGAAGCCAATCAGCCAGACCAGCAGCAGAATGATGGAGCCGCCGGCAGGATTGGAATAGTGCACCACAAAAGACTTGAGCGGAATACCGACGATGCCGCCGGCCGAAAATCGGTTGCCGAACAGGGCGTAGTGCTCCTGCTTCAGCGCCAGCAGGCTGCCGGTGGTGAGAACCAGCAGGAATCCGCCGGCGGTCAGGGGCAACAACGCCTGGCCGGAATGTTTGCCGAAAAAAAGGAGACTGCCCAGAAGAAAAAGAAACGGCACCCAGAATGCTCCGATGCCGAACAAACCAACGAGAATACCGGAAAAATTGGCGCCGAATACGCCGAACAGGTTGTTGACCTTGCCGACCCCACCGGTCTTGAAAAACAGGCAGGGATCAGCCGGGTCAAAGGAAATCAGGCTGATCAGGCTGAACACTACCATGAAGAAGAAAAAAATACCGGTAATCTCTTTTTTCATTGCTGTCTATCGGCCCTCGGAAAAGCATTTTTCGTCGGGCTCGTGGTTGGACGTTGGGGCACGGTTCGGATGTGCCGCTACACCTCCACCAGAAAGGGGAGAATCACCGGCCGGCGGCCGATGGCGAAAAAGAAATACTGACGCAGGGCCGTCTGGAGCCGTGACCGGATCTTATCCACGCGATTGGGCACATCCGGGGTCACATCTTCCACAATTTCCAGGATCACGCACTGGGCATCCTGGAGCAGGTGGCCGGTCTCGGTTTCAAAAACAAACCCGCGCGACACAATGTCCGGTCCGTACACGACAATGCCGGTCTCCTCGTCAAAGGCCATGTTGACCACCACCAGCCCCTCTTCGGAAAGAATCCGCCGCTCCTTGAGCACGCTACGGCCCACGTCGCCGATACCTTTGCCGTCGATCAGCACCCGTCCGGCACCGATGCTGCTCCGAATCTGAAAACCGTTCTCATCCAGTTCGATGACCTGCCCGTTCTGCGCCAGGATCAGGTGGTCTTCGGGAATGCCCACCTCGCGGGCCAGCCGGGTATGCAACACCAGATGGCGGTATTCGCCATGCACGGGCATGAAAAACTTCGGTTTGGTCAGGTTGAGCATCATCTTGAGCTCTTCCCGGAAGGCGTGGCCGGAAACATGGATCCGCGAAATTTTCTCGTAAACCACATCGGCGCCCTGCCGGTAAAGATTGTTGATGATGTTGCCAATGGCTTTTTCGTTGCCCGGAATGAATTTGGAAGAGAGCACCACCGTATCGTCGGAGTGGATCTTGATCTGCTTGTGGGTGCCGGCGGACATCCGCGACAGCGCCGACATGGGCTCGCCCTGACTGCCCGTGGTGACCATGATGATCTCGTCGTCGAGGTAGCCGCTGAGTTCGTCGATATCGATTTCCATACCCTCGGGGATGTTCAGGTAGCCCAGCTTGCGGGCAATGGAAACACTGACCTCGATGCTGCGGCCGTTAAAAACGATCTTGCGGCCGCGCATACGGGCGATGTTGACGATCTGCTGAATTCGCGCAATGTTGGAGGCGAACAGAGCCACGATGATCCGTCCCTTGGCCGCCTCGGTGATGCGTGCCAACTCGTTGCCGATCTCCTGGGAGGAGATGGTGTGACCTTCCTTCTCCACGTTGGTGGAGTCCGACAACAGGGCCAGCACCCCCTCCTCGCCGCACTGGGCAAACCGGTTGACATCGGTGAGCATGCCGTCCATGGTGGTGTGGCTCATCTTGAAATCACCGGTGTGAATCACCATGCCCACCGGCGTTCGGATGGCCAGCCCGACCCCGTCCACGATGCTGTGGTTGACACGGATGAATTCCACATCAAAGGGGCCAATTTTAAGTCGCTCGCGCGGCAGCACCTCATGCATCGATGTACTGGCCAGCAGATCGTGCTCCTCCAGCTTGTGTCGCACCACTCCCAGGGTAAACGGCGTTCCGAACACGGGGATGCTGATCTCCCGCAGCAAAAACGGCAGTGCGCCGATATGATCCTCGTGGGCATGGGTAAGGATGACCCCGGAGAGCCGGCTGCGATTCTGCCGCAGGTAGTCCATGTCCGGGATAACATAATCGACGCCCAGCATGTAAGCTTCGGGAAACATCAGGCCGGCATCGATGACAAAGATGGTATCGCCGTACTCCACGACCATCATGTTGAGGCCGATTTCTCCGAGGCCGCCCAGGGGGACCAGTTTGAGCATGGCGTTAGGACTCCTGTGGGCCGTTTTCGAGGTGCTCCGTAAGGATGGTGCGTACCCGCTGCAAAAGGGCGTCCTTGGTTTTGCGGGTGTAGTCGGCCGTCTCCAATGGATCGAGAATCTCCATGCGCACCGGCGTGGGCCGGATCATGAAGTGGCCTTTGGGAACGATGTCCCGGGTGCCCCGGATAACGATCGGAACGATGGGCACCCCCGAATCCACCGCCAGCACAAAGCCGCCTTTTTTGAAGGGCAAAAGATTGCCGTCGGGGCTGCGGGTGCCTTCGGGAAAGATCAGCACGCTGGTTCCGTCGCGAATGGTGCGTGCGGCCCTTGTCAGGCTCTCAAAAGCCGACTTGCGGTTGGAGCGGTCAATGCTGATGTACCCGACCCCGCGCATGGCGCGCCCGAAAATGGGAATTCTGAACAGCTCGGCCTTGGCCAGCCAGCGGAACTGGACCGGCAGGCGTCCCAGCAGCAGGGGGATATCAGCATTGCTCTGGTGGTTGGCCATGTAAATGTAGGATCGCTTTTGATCCAGCCGTTCGGCACCGACGACCGTAATTTTCACCCGGCTCACCCACAGGATCGAATTGGCCCACAACCGTGCCAGCAGATGCGGGAAATTGCCTGTATGGCTGAAAAAAGAGCACAGGATGACGGTGATCCCGATGGCGGTCGTGGCCACAATCGTCCACACGACGATGACGGCGGTCTGCAATTTATCGATCAGGGATTTGAGCATGGGAAGCGGCATCCTGCGCGGTCAGGTGATAATGTCCAGTTTCTCGAAAATCGTATCCATGGTTTGAATCAGCCAATCTCGCTGCCGCCCGTCGGCATAGTGGATACAATCACAACGCACCCGGTTGCGGGTTCGGATCAACAGTTCACCGACCAGGCGGTTCTCCTCGAGTTCAAGGGCCATGAAAAAGGGCGCGCAGCCCGTATGGGCCTGCTGGACATTGGAATAGAGGGTCTCGTCCAGGGGAATCCAGTAAAGCCCATCCACACCTGACACACCGAAGGTCTCGTCCAGATAGGCTTTTACCTTTTCGTAATCCGGATAACGGATCTCGTCAATCACATATTGCTTCATTATCGTTGTCCCTAGCACAAAACTGTGTAAATCTCAACATATATGTTCACTCCAGAGCAGTGACAACAACCGGTAGGGGGCGAACCAGGGCGATCGCGTACGCATCGTTACTATGATCCAAATCGCTATCGGGATCGTTATCGAAATCGAAAAGAAATGGGACGTAGACATGCAGACGGGATGTTTGGCGACTTGCGGTCAATGGTCATCGACGCCATGGAAAACGGGAGAACCGGGAACCGTCTATCGCCCTTTTGTCAACCCGTGATTCCAATATACATCGTCGATTTCGATCCCGATTTCGATTTCGATAAACCTGAGTTACATGCGATTGCCCTGGGGGCGAACCGGCGACATCCATCTTCTGCACGACCTGGCTGGCCATGTGTCAACCGATCATGTAAGTGCCGGTTCCGACGGCCACCAGTAAAACGACTATATCGACCTTCCTTAAAAAAATAAAGCACCGCCATAAAGATCCCGGGGCAACCGCGCGACAGTTGACAACCGACCCGGAGAAAAATAAGCTTGGCATATGCCAACAACATAGGGGCTCGCAAGCGATCTCTCATCATTTCAGACCTGTTCCCCGCACACCCTCCGGGCCCTGGCCACTGCCGCAAAACGGCACGACGCATTTCCGAGACCCGGGGCATTCTCTCCCTGACGCGTCCCACCGGCCATTCGAGACGGCAGACGCGGTAACGCTTCGGGTTGTCCGAGAATAACGATGAACCAACGACTTTCAGTAAAACTGCCCCTGAAACTGGCCATTGTCGGTGGCGGGCGGGCGTGTAAATTCTTCCTCAAGCTGATTCGCCTGGGCAACCTGCCTTACCTGCAGATTGATATTATCGGGGTCTGTGACATCAACCCCCGGGCCGAGGGGTACCGCATGGCCCAACGCATGGGAATCTACACCACCACCGATTTCAGGGATCTATTTTCCCTCGAGGGCCTGGACGGCATCATCGAACTAACCAGCAATCGGGACCTGCTGGTCGAACTGATT
This sequence comes from Desulfosarcina ovata subsp. ovata, assembly GCF_009689005.1. Taxonomy (NCBI): domain Bacteria; kingdom Pseudomonadati; phylum Thermodesulfobacteriota; class Desulfobacteria; order Desulfobacterales; family Desulfosarcinaceae; genus Desulfosarcina; species Desulfosarcina ovata. The sequence continues at coordinate 2,894,319 of NZ_AP021879.1, forward strand.
CAGCTTCGCCCTCCCCGTATCGGGATCGTCGAGCACAATATCGGCCGCCTGCTCCGGGACCTGTTCACGGTTGACCAGAAACTCCGCTCGGCCGAGCAGCAGATTGTGTTTGAAAAAGCGCTGCGCGACTTCCTGATTCAGCAGAATCAACAATGCATCGTGGTGATCAACACCGATTTCACCATCGATTCGGTCAATGACGCCTATCTCGAAACCGTCAACAAAACCCGCGACGAGGTCATCGGCACGCCCTGCTACCAGGTGATCCACGGATTGGCGGCCCCCTGCGACGCCCTGCGCAACGGCATGGTCTGTCCCATGCTGGAAACCCTGCGCACCGGTCAATCGACCCAGGGCATCCATCCGATGACCACCGGGGAAACAGTGTCGACCCTCTATGACATCGTCACCTACCCGGTACGCAATGCCAAAGGCGAAACCGTACGGGTCATTGAACTCTGGATGGACATCGAACGGGAAATCGCCTCCCGCTGGAAAAAACGCGAGCAGGAACTGAAATCGGATCTGAACAAACTGATCCAGGAGGATCGCATGATCTCACTGGGCAAGCTGGTGGCCAGCTGTGTCCATGAAATCAACAACCCGATTCAAGGGCTCCTCACCTTCAGCCACATCATGAAGGAAATGCTGACCGCCGACAGCCTGAATCCGACGGAAATCGGGAAAATGCGCAAATTTACCGAACTCATGGCCGATGAACTCGAACGCTGCGGCAAGATCATCAGCGGCCTGCTCTCTTTCTCCCGCGAATCCCACAAGGCCTTCCGGGCCGTCAATCTCAATGAGGTCGTTTCAACGGTGGTCGACCTGGTCCGGCATCGCATTGAACTGCAGGATCTCTACTTCAAGATGACCCTCACCGATGCGCCACTTTTCGTGCATGGGGACATCAACCGCCTGCAGCAATGTTTTCTCAACCTGATTTTCAATGCCATCGAGGCCATGCGCCCGGGAGGCAACCTCGGCATCACATCACACCTGATCAGCGACAAGCAGCTGGCCGAGGTCGCCATTCACGACACCGGCCATGGCATCCCCCACAAACACCTGAACCACATCTTCGATCCCTTCTTCACCACCAAAGCCATGGGAGAAGGCACTGGCATGGGCCTGTCCATCGTTTACGGGGTCGTAAAAAACCATCGGGGGGAAATTCGGGTCGATAGTACCGTTGATCAGGGCACCACGTTTACCATTCAGCTTCCGCTTGTGGGAAAGGCCGATGCACCTGGCCGGAACAAGGGATAGGGAGGCCGCATGCAGATCATGATTGTCGATGACGAAAGAATCATCCGGGAATCCTTTTTCCACTGGTTCCAGAAAAGCGGGCACACGGTGGAAACGGCGGCATCCGGCGCCGAAGCGCTGGACAAGCTTACCCAGGCTCCGTTTGACCTGCTCTTCGTGGACATTAAGATGCCCGGCATGGACGGTATCGAACTGTTGGCAGCGGTGAAGGAACGCTATCCGGAAACCCTGGTGGTCATCATCACGGCCTACGGGTCCATCGAATCGGCCGTCAACGCAATGAAAATCGGCGCCACCGATTATCTGGTGAAACCGTTCAAGCCCGACCAGCTTTCCCTGGTCATGGAAAAGGTGGCCCAGCACCAGAAGCGTTCATCCGAATACAACTACCTGAAGGGACGGCTGGAAAAAATCACCCGGTTCGACAACATCATCGGGCAGTCGGCAGCCATGACGGCGGTTTTCGAAATGATCGCCGAGGTGGCCGACAGCGATGCATCGGTGCTTCTTGCCGGGGAGACCGGCACCGGCAAGGAACTGATCGCCAGGGCGATTCATGCCAAGAGCCCGCGCGCCAACCTCCCATTTATCGCCATCAACTGCGGCGCCATTCCCGATACCCTCCTGGAAAGCGAACTCTTCGGGCACCAGAAAGGTGCCTATACCGGCGCGACCCACGATCGCAAGGGGTTTTTGGAGGTGGTCGGCGGCGGAACCCTCTTCCTGGACGAGGTCGGCGAAATCAGCCCCAAAATGCAGGTCGATCTGCTCCGGGTGCTTGAAGACAAAACCGTCACCCGGGTGGGCAGCCGTCGCCCCGTATCGGTCGATTTCCGGCTGGTGACGGCAACCAGCCGGGATCTGGATGCCCAGATCGACGCCGGCCATTTCAGGGAGGATTTCTACTACCGCATCAACGTGATTCAAATCGATATCCCCCCGCTCAGGCAACGCAAAGCCGATATCCAGCTGCTGGCCGACCATTTTTTAAAGAAACTGTGCCACGAAACCACGAAACGCGTGGACCGCATCTCTCCCCGTGCCCTGCAGCTCCTCGAGGCATACGACTGGCCCGGCAACGTCAGGGAACTGGAAAACGCCATCGAACGGGCAATGGTGCTTTCCAAATCGAGGATGCTCGACGAAGCGGACTTCGCCTTTCTGCAGCCGCCCGGAAAAGCCGCCGCCCATGGCCCCGCCCTGCGCGATATGGAAAAACACCACATCCTCGATATCCTGGATCAGTATGGATGGAACATCACCCAGGCGGCCAAGGCCCTGGGCATCAACCGGGTCACCCTGCACAAAAAAATCCGGCGCTACCAGTTGAAGGCCGGCAGCAGGGACAATCAATAGCCCATGCCAGACGACGACCGCGTGGATCGCAAAAAGCCGCTGGTGACCGTGATTCCCTTCGGCCAGACGCCTGTTATTGCCGCCAAGGTGATCGCCGCGCACATTTCCGGCTATCTGAACATGGACGCGGAAACCTTGCCGAGCATGCCCATCCCCCCCGACGCCCTGGACGGCGAGCGGCTGCAATACAACGCCGCCCGGATCATCGAGACCCTGGAGGCGGCGGATATGACGAATGCGTTCAAAATTGTCGCCCTTTTTGACGTCGATCTGTTCATCCCCCTGTTTACCCATGTTTTCGGGGAAGCCCGGCAGAACGGGCGGGTTGCCGCGATCTCCCTCTATCGCCTGTCCATCCACGCCGACGGATCTTGCCCGCCATCTGACCGGATCCTGGAGCGGGCCGCCAAAATCGCCCTGCACGAAATGGGGCACCTGCTGAACCTGCTGCACTGCGCCGATCCCCTGTGCCTGATGAACTTTTCCGACACAGTGGACAATCTGGACCAAACACCATTCAATTTCTGCCGCTATTGCCGGCGGTCGCTGCACCGGGCTTTGGCCTCCCCCTGAAGGGAGGGCAACCGTCTTGGGTTCAGGCCACGATCATTTCTTGGTGGTGTGCAAAAATTGCGATGCCAGGTCATCCCATCGGAGGGTGTCAATGGCGCCGTAAATATCCCGCACCACCGATCCGCCGGTGGCGGCCATATCCTCGTACGGCGGTCCCATCAGGCCCAGCAGCTTGCGATGCTCCTGATCGATCCACTGGGTGCACTCCTGACCGAAGAAAAGCCGTTTCAGGTTGCGTTTGGGCAGATCCGGCTCGACGATGAAAAGCCATCCGGTATGATAGGGATCCTCGTTGACCAGTTGCGGATGCTCCCGTGCCGGGTGATTCACCGCCAGTACAGTACCCGTCACCGGAGAGAGTACCCCTGCCCGATGATCATCCCGGCCGAACGTCCACCCCACCCGGTCCTGCTGCACCTTGGCTCCCAGGGGCGGCAGGTCGACTTGGCTCAAATGGCCGAACACACATGCCGCAAAATCGTCAAGGCCGATCCTGGCCCGTCCGCCGTGTTCAAAGCGGACCCAGCTGTGCCCCATGTGATAGTAATAGTCATCGGCAATTTTGAATCCGGCCACCACGTTGCAGGTCGGTTCCCCCAGATCGGCGCCCAGATCCATCTCGTCGAGCATCTGATCAAAAGCGCAGTTGGAACAGTTATAATTGTACGGGCATGTTTTCGGGGCGGCGATCCGGCCGGTCAGTGCGTGCCGGCAGGGCCGATTGGCGCCGTCGTAGCGTTCGACAAGGTAGGTGACCCATTTTGATGCAGCCGTTTGATGGTCAACGGAAGGGTCGATTTTCATGGCCTGGCGAATGGCCCGGTTGAACGGGCAGGCATTGCAGTCAAAGGCATTGTCACAGATGTGATAATTGACCACTCCGGCCTTCATCCAAATGCAACGATCCTCCATGACATTGAACCCGACCACGCGTTTTTTGGGCGAAACCGGCTTCTTTTTCGGGGAAACGTTCATGGTGATCCTCCTTGGGTTGCGGGTTTTCACCAATTTTGTATAGCAAACAGTCTGCCAGATACCGAGCCCCTGTCAGTTTAACTATTAACCACTGAATTTATAGAATATTCGTTGTTTTTGAATCCCGCCGGGATCGGACACGCCCGAACGGCGCGAACGAAGCGTTTAAAACGGCTACACCCCAGTGGCCGCAGACGGGTTCCACATCAATATTTCGGTTTTGAATACGGCAGGTTAGACAGGTGTTGCCAATTACATCGATACAACCGGCCGGTGTAGCCAAAATGAACTCCAACGCTGCTAACAGCAGGGCAATCGCATGTAGATTTCCGGGTTGCTTTTCTTCCCAAAATTAGAGCGGCCATGAATGTCAAAGACCAAATGAAAAATGCCAAATGGTGGTATTCTATCTATTTTAAAATCGATTTCATCCTTCATTTGACATTTGGGCTTTGGCATTTGGCATTTCTCCACTTTCGGGAATGGTGGTGTTCAGGAACGGCCGGTTTTCGATTTTACTTGCGATTGACCTGTGCATAACAGTATCGGTCTTGAAAATCGGCCGGGTTTGGGATAATCAGTGGCTGTCCGCCATGAATGGCCCGTTCTGCCCGTTTCCGGAAGGACGCCAACAAACCGGGCGGCAGTCACCAACACAAAGCCAAAGCCAAAAGCACGCAACCATGAATGATTCCCTCATCGACGTGGTCATTCCCAAAGAGAACGCTGTCTTCTGGATGGACGACCGTGGCCGCTGGCACAATCGCCACGGCCGGTTCGAGCATAAACGCATCATCGATCACTTCAACCAGGCCATCCGCCGCGACGGCGACGGCTACTACGTTACCCAGGTGCGGGGGAATGTTCGCGAAAAGGTCTATTTCCACTATGCGGACACCCCCCTTTTTGTCGTTCGCATCATAGAAAAGACGGACCTTAAGGGGGTTCTCAATACCGGCGAAGCGATCATCATCGATCCGCCGGCACTGTGCATTGAAAACGACCAGCTCTACCAGGTGCGGGGCGTCGAACGCATCAAATTTTCTGACCGTGCGCTTCTGACCCTGGCGTCACACCTGAAAGAGACAGCCAACGGACTCATCTTTCAGATGGGTGACCGCAGTTGGCCGATTCCGGAGAACAGCGATTGTTGCGCAACATAATGCAACACCGCGAAGACATTTGCTGCAAAATATTTATTCTACGATAACAGAGCCTTAATTCATTCGTCAGCCGGACTCTGTTGTAGAAACCGCAACGCAACACTCCTCCCCATAGCCTTTTGGCAAAAGCCTTTTGCCTTTAAAAACAACCGGTTTCCTGCGAAATCCCCACTGGCATGGCTTATGCTGTACCCAATGAGCAACGTCGCGCCATTCCACATTTACCCACACTGCCGATAAACGGCAACGGCACCTGAAACGTCAACAATCGCTAGGGCATGTTCGATCCGCAATCAACGGACGATGCCCTTCAATCGGGTCCCCGGCGGCCCAGCCAGCGAGGAGCGATGGTGTCAGCAAAGCAGCCAGCCAAGACCATCCTCGTGGTCGAAGATGAACCCGACACGAGCATCTTTCTGTCCAACCTGCTCGCCGCCAACGGATTCTGCCCGATCTGCGCCAGCACAATTGTCGAAGGCCTCAAGAAGGCGGTGGACGGTTGTCCGGATCTGGTGATTATCAACGCCATGCTGCCCGGCGAAGCCGGGCTGCGCCTTTACCGCAGCCTGCGGTGCAGCGACCGCCTGTGCCATATTCCGATTGTCATGTTGTCCACAGTGGACAAAAGCATGTTTTATCATTGGCCGGGAACCCGGCGCTCGCCATCGGGGCGTCATATCCCCGAACCCGAGGCATACCTGCAGAAACCACCCGAAGCGGACGAACTGCTGGCTGTGGTTAACCGACTCTGTGCAACAAAAGGATGAGGGAGGCGGCATGTCTATCAAGATTGGATTCTACATCTGCCACTGTGGCATCAACATCGCTCACAAGGTCCGGGTTCAGGAGGTCGCCGATTTTATACGCACCCTGAAAAACGTGGTCGTTTCCCGCGATTACAAATTCATGTGCTCCGATCCCGGCCAGGAGATGATCGAAACCGATATCCGCACCCATGGACTCAACCGGGTGGTGGTCGCCTCCTGCTCGCCGCGACTGCACGAAAAGACCTTCCAGGGGGCCTGCCAGCGGGCCGGGCTGAACCCATACCTGTTCCAGATGGCGTCGGTGCGCGAACAGGTCTCGTGGGTCACCACCGACGAGGACGAAGCCACCCGCAAGGCCAAAACCCTGGCCGCCGGGGCCATCAACCGGGTCAATTTCCACCAGATGCTGGAGACCCGCACCGTTGACGTGCATCCCGATGTGATGGTGGTGGGCGGCGGTATCGCCGGCATGCAGGCGGCCCTGGACATCGGCAACGCCGGCCTGACGGTTTACCTGGTGGAGCGTCAGACCACCGTTGGCGGCCACATGCTCCAGTTCGACAAAACCTTTCCCACCCTGGACTGCGCCGCCTGCATCGGGACGCCCAAAATGGTCGAGGTGGCCCAGAATCCCAACATCCGACTTTTGACCTACAGCGAGGTGACCGATGTCTCCGGTTACATCGGCAACTACGACGTCACCGTCACCCGCCGGCCGCGCTACGTCAAGGAGGGCGTCTGCACCGGCTGCGGAGAGTGCGCCAAGGTGTGTCCGGTCTCGCTGCCCAGCGAATGGGACGAGGGGCTCTCCCAGCGCAAGGCGATCTTCCGGGCCTTTCCCCAGGCCGTGCCGATCACCTTTACCATCGACAAGAAGGACCGGGCCCCCTGCACCACCACCTGTCCGGCGGGCATCAATGTCCAGGGCTACGTTCAACTCATCGGCCAGGGCAAGTATCGCGAAGCCGTTGAACTGATCCGCCAGCGCCTACCCCTTCCCGGCGTGCTGGGACGGGTCTGCCCGCATCCCTGTGAATCGGTCTGCCGGCGTCAGGAGGTGGACAGCGCGGTGGCCATCCGCGACCTGAAGCGGTTTGCCGCCGACCAGGTCAGCCTGGCCGATCTGCCCGTTCCGGCCATTGAGGACCGGCCCGAACGGGTAGCCGTCATCGGTTCCGGCCCGGCCGGACTGACCGTGGCCGATGACCTGCGGCGCCAGGGGTTTCCGGTGACGATCTTCGAAGCACTGCCCGTGCTGGGCGGCATGCTGCGGGTGGGTATCCCCGACTACCGCCTGCCGCCGGCGGTACTCGACGGTGAAATCGACCACCTGCTCGCCCACGGCATCGAAGCCCGCACCGGCATGCGTTTCGGCGTCGACTTCAGCCTGACGGACCTGGCGGACCAGGGCTACCAGGCCGTGTTCCTGGGAATCGGCGCCCACCACGCCATGACCCTGGGCATTCCCGGTGAAGCCACCGCCAAAGGTGTGGTCGATGCCATGCACTTTCTGCGGGAGGTCAACCTGGGCGACCGGCAGGCACCGGGCCAGCAGATCGTCGTCGTGGGCGGCGGCAATGTGGCCATCGATGCGGCCCGGGTGGCCAAACGGCTCGGCGCCCAAACGGTCACCGTGGTCTATCGCCGGTCCGAACGGGAGATGCCCGCCTATGCCGAGGAAATCCAGGGAGCCCGGAATGAAGGCATCCGGTTCACCACCCTTACGGCACCGGTGCGCATCCTGGCCGAGGGCGACCGGGTCACCGGTTTCGAATGCATGCGCACGGAGCTGGGGCCGCCGGACGACACGGGCCGGCGACGCCCGGTGCCGGTGGAAGGCTCCGCCTTTGTGATTGAGTGCGACACGGTGATCCCGGCCATCGGGCAGAAAATCGACGCCTCCTGGTCGGCCCAGCTCCCCGAGTTGCAGTTGACCGCCAGAAACACCATTGCCGTGGCGCCCGGCACCATGCAGACCTCCATCCCCCACCTCTTTGCCGCCGGCGATGCGGTCAGCGGCCCGGCCACGGTGATCGAGGCGGTGGCGGCCGGCCACAAGGCGGCGGCGGCCATGGCACGCTACATCGAAGGGGCCGATATGGACCGGTTCGCCCGGGACCTGGCCGACCGGCCGCCACCAGGCCAGGACTGGGCCGATATCGCCGACACCATCGCCCCGCAACCCCGGGCCACACCCGCCCATGTCACGGACCCGGCCCGGGCAAGGACCTTCGATGAGGTGGATCGGGGGTTGAGCGAAGCCGAGGCCCGCCAGGAAGCGTCCCGCTGTTTGAACTGCGGGGTGTGCAGCGAATGCATGGCCTGCGTGACGGCGTGTGAGGCGGGGGCCATCGACCACACCATGGCCCCCACCCGGGAAACCCTCAAAGTGGGCAGCATCATCCTGGCCACGGGCTACGATCTGATGGATCCCGGTCCCATCCAGCCGCTGGGTTACGGCCGCTACGCCAACGTGTTCACCAGCCTGGAGTTCGAACGCCTGAGCAATGCCACCGGTCCCACCGGCGGCCAGATTCTCACGCGCGACGACAGCGGCCGGTTCGGTGAGCCGCCGCAGAGCGTGGCCCTGGTCCACTGCGTGGGCAGCCGCGATGTCAACCACCACCCCTACTGCTCACGGGTCTGCTGCATGTACGCCCTGAAGTACAGCCACCTGATCAAGGAGAAGGTCGGCCACCACGCCCAAGTTTACGACTTTTACATCGACCAGCGCTGTTTCGGCAAAGGCTACGAGGAGTTCTACCGCCGCTGCCAGGAGGAGGGCACGGTGTTCATCCGCGGCAAAGTGGCCGAGATCACCGATAAGGGAGAAACCCCGGAAGAAGCCGGCAAACTGGTGGCCATTGCCGAGGACACGCTTCTGGGCGAACGCATCCGGGTTCCGGTGGACATGGTGGTGCTGTGCAGCGCCATGGAGGCCCGCAGCGATACCACCGATGTGGGTCGGCTGTTCGGCGTCAACCCGGGCGGCGATGGATTCTTCCTTGAAGAGCACCCCAAACTGGGGCCGCTGAACACCGCCACCGACGGCGTCTTCCTGGCCGGTGCCTGCCAGGGTCCCAAGGATATCCCCGACACCGTGGCCCAAGCGTCGGGCGCGGCCGCCAAGGCCCTTTCCCTGGCCACCCGCGGCGAGGTCCAGGTGCCCTCGGCGATCAGCTGGATCGATCCGGACATCTGTTCCGGCTGCCAGACCTGCATCGACCTTTGCGCCTACGGTGCCATCAGTTTCGATGCCCGCCGCCAGGTCTCGATGGTCAACGGCGCCCTGTGCAAGGGCTGCGGCAGCTGCAGCACGGCCTGCCCATCCAATGCGGCGCAGGTCAGCCATTTCAAGGGGAAACAGGTGTTTGCCGAACTGGATGGAATTATGGATGCGCTTTCGGCTGTTGGTTAAAACTGAATAAAAATCGGAGATTTTTATGGAACCTTTCGAACCCGCCATCATCGCCTTCGTCTGCAACTGGTGCACCTACACGGCCGCCGACCTGGCCGGTACCTCGCGGCTCGCCTATCCGAAAAACATCCGCCTGATCCGGGTGATGTGCACGGGCATGGTCGATCCCCAGTACGTTATCAAGGCCTTTCTCGAAGGGGCCGACGGTGTGCTGATCAGCGGCTGTCATCCCGGTGACTGCCACTACATCAACGGCAACTACAAGGCGCGCCGGCGGGTCAAGCTGCTCAAGGAGATCCTGCCCCGCTTCGGTATCGACGACCGGCGGCTGCGTCTGACCTGGATTGGTGCCAGCGACGGGATTGAATTTTCGCACATCATGGGAGAGCTCGTGGAACAGACCCGGGAATTGGGCCCCATGCTCCCCGACCTAAAAATGGTCATCTGACACGGCGTGGTGAAACCGAACATCCGGAGGCAATATGACACAGGCAGTTAGCATTCCTATCCAGGATCATGACCTTCTCACCGGCATGCGTTCCTTTTTGACCGCCATCATGGAAAAATCCGGGATCGACGCTATTCTGGTCCCAGCCCGCCTGTCCGTAAAGAACCGGATCATGCCCATGCTGATATCGGATCCGGCGTGCCTGACCGAGGCGGATCCGCTCTCCCCGGCGTTTCCGGTCAACGCCGCCCAGCAGCTCACCCGGCTTACCCGCCAACCGGCCGGGGGGCGCCTGGCCGCGGTCCTGCGCCCCTGCGAGGTGCGGGCCTTCAACGAGCTGGTCAAGCTGAACCAGGGCCGTCGTGAGGATGTGCTGATCATCAGCCTCGACTGCCCGGGTGCCCTGTCCAACAGCGATTTCAGAACTTTTGCCGATGGGTACGACTCCCTGGACGCCGCCTCCCGGGCATTTGCCGCCACGGCCTTTTCCAGCGCTCCGGCAGGCGATCTGCCGGAAGTCACAAGTGCCTGCCGGGCATGCGACCATCCGGTTTGCGATGGTGGCGACATCGGCATCGAACGGTTCGGTGACGATCAGGCAACCGATCCGGTGGCGCGGGCCCATACGGAAAGCGGGCAAGCCGCGCTCACGGGCCTCGATTTCCCTCCCCCACAGGCGCCCGCCGAAGGCCGCAAAGCCGCCATCCAGTCCATTCTGGCGGTCCGCAGGAGATATCGCGACGGGATGTTCGCCGAAGTGGCCGAAGCCACCAACACGATTCCGGCCCTGAGTACCTACCTGGCCGATTGCGTCAACTGTTACAACTGCCGCGGGGCCTGCCCGGTGTGTTACTGCACGACCTGTGTGTTCAGCACCGACACCTTCCGCCACGAGCCGTTCCAGTACGTGCAATGGGCCCGTCGCAAAGGGGAGATCAAGATGCCCACGGACACCCTCTTTTTCCATCTGACCCGCATGGCCCACATGAGTTGTGCCTGCGTGGGCTGCGGCCAGTGTACCAATGCCTGTCCCAACGACATCCCCTTATCGGACCTGTTCACCTATGTGGCCCGGCATACCCAGGGTGCCTTTGACTACCGGGCCGGCCTGGATATTAACGCCCGTCCGCCCATGAACGGGTTTGAGGAAGAGGAATACCCGGAAATCGTGGGGCTATGAAATTTCAAATTTGAGATTTGAGATTTGGAATCCTTGGAAGGGAGCGCACCATGAACCAGAAAATCGGCAAGGCCCTGGTTGTCGGCGCCGGCATCAGCGGTATCCGTGCGGCCATCGATCTGGCCCAGATGGGATACGGCGTCACCCTGATCGACCGGGCCGCGCACATGGGCGGTATCCTGAGCCAGCTGGACCGCCAGTTCCCCTCCGACCGTTGCGGGATGTGCCGCATGCTGCCCATGACCGACCGGGACAGCGGCATCCAGACCTGCCTGCGCAAAGGCCTTTTTCACGAGCGCATCGACATCCTGCTGGGCACGACCCTGATCGCGGTGGACGGGGAACCGGGCAAATTCGACGTCATCCTGAAACAGGCGCCCGCCCCCGTCGATCCCGAGCGCTGCAATGGTTGTGGCCAATGTGCGGCGGTCTGCCCGGTGGCGGTCCCCGACGCCTTCAACGCCGGTCTCACCCAGCGCAAAGCCATCTACCTGCCCGTGCCCCACAACCTTCCCAACACCTACACCATCGATACCGATGCCTGCACCCGCTGCGGAGCCTGCGAGCCGGTCTGCCCCACCGAGGCAATCCGCCTGTCGGCCACGGGGCGCCGGGCATTTCGCATTCTGGTGGTGGACGACGAGGCAATCATCAGAAATTCCCTGGATGCCTGGCTGGGCGACGAAGAGGGCTACAATGTGACACTGGCGGCTTCGGGTGCCGAGGCCGTGGAAAAGCTCTCCGAGGGTCCCTTCCATCTCATGCTGGTGGACATCAAGATGCCGGGAATGAGCGGGGTCGAGGTGCTGGAGAAGGCCCGGGCGATCCAGCCGGACCTGCAGGTGCTGATGATGACCGCCTACGCCACTGTGGAAACCGCCGTGGAGGCCATGAAAATCGGCGCCATGGATTACCTGATCAAGCCTTTCGAACCCGACGATCTGACCCCCAAGGTGACGGCCGTGTACGACGCCTTCGAAGCCACCACCCATTTGAAACACACCGTGGGCGCGGTGGTGCTGGCCACCGGGACGGTCTGTTTCGATCCCTCCACAGGAAAGAATCCCATGGGCTACGGCGTCGTGCCCAATGTGGTCACCGGGCTGGAACTGGAGCGTATGCTCAGCGGCTGCGGGCCGGACGCCGGACAGCTGCTGCGCCCCTCGGATAAGCGTCCGGTGAAAAAGGCCGTGTGGATCCAGTGCGTGGGGTCCCGGGACCTGCAGTGCGGTGCCGACTTCTGCAGTACCATCTGCTGTATGTTCGCCCTCAAGGAGATGACCCTGGCCCGCCAGGCGGCAGACGCCGATTTTGAGGCCAGCATGATTTACATGGACCTGCGCACCTTCGGCAAATCCTTCGACCGCTACGGTCAGGCGGTCATGTCCGCCGACGGCGTCCGCCTGATCCGCGGCCGGGTCCACTCCATCGCCCCCACTCCGGGCAGCGACGACGTGACCCTGCGCTGGAGCACGGCATCGGAAGCGGTCCATGAGGAGGCCTTCGACCTGGTGGTGCTTTCGGTGGGCCAGCGGCCGGCGGCGGGCGTGGCCGAAATGGCCGAGGCCCTGGGAATCGAGACTGACCCGTTTGGCTTCGTCAAAACGGCATCTTTTTCCGAAACCCGCACGGCCCGGCCAGGCATCCTTGCCGGCGGCACCCTCACCGGTCCCACCGACATTGCCGAGTCGGCCATTCGTGCATCGGCCGCGGCCCTTGGGGCGTCGCAAGCGATCCATCGCGCCGGTGGCGGTCTGGCCGAAGAGAAAAGCGAACCCACGGCCTGCCGGGATGTTTCCGGACAGCCACCACGCATCCTGGTCCTGCTCTGCCGCTGCCAGAGCGGAGAACATACCGATGCGGCCGTAGACGCCCTGTCCGCGGATCTGGAAAAAGACCCGGCCGTGGTCCGGGTAAACACCATGGACCACATCTGCACGGCCGATGGATGGAAGGCGCTAAGCGCCCTGGACACCGGCGACGTCAACCGGGTATTGCTCGGCGTCTGCCGGCCCTTCGCCTATGGCCGGCGCATGCGCGAGCTTGCCGGCACCGTTTCGCTGGCCCCGGCACTGGTGGATGCGGCGATCATGGACGAGCACCTTCCCGCCGACGCACCGACCAACCGCGCGGCCCTTCTGGCCGGCATCGCCCGCTTGAAAAATTGCGCCCTGGAGGCACCGCCCAGCCAGGCAGCGGTGAATCACACCCTTGTGGTGGGTGGCGGCATCGCCGGCATGCACGCGGCACTGGCAGTTGCCGACCACGGGGTACCGGTAACCCTGGTGGAAACGAGCGACCGGTTGGGCGGCAACCTCACCTGGCTTCACGAAACCATCGATGGCCTCGCGGTGCGGCCCTTTCTGGAGGAGACCGTCGGTCGCATCGACCGGCATCCGGGCATCCGGGTGATAACCGAAAGCCGAGTGGCCGGGGCATTCGGCCAGGCGGGCCATTTTCTGTCGACCATCGAAACCGCCGGCGGGCCCACCGAAACCCTGGAACACGGGGCGGTGATCCTGGCCACCGGCGGCGGCGAGGCGACCACCGATGCCTACGGCCACGGTACCAGCGACCGGGTGGTCACCCAGCGAGAACTGGAACAGCGCATTGGCGATGACACACTGGATGCCGGCAGCCTCAAGGCTGTGGTCATGATCCTGTGCGTGGGGTCCCGGGAAGACCCGCGCAACTACTGCAGCCGGGTGTGCTGCCCCACCGCCCTGAAGCAGGCCCTCTGGCTGAAGAAACGCAATCCCGAGCTTGCGGTCTACATCATCTACCGCGACATGATGACCTGCGGCACCACCGAGGCCTGGTTCACCGAAGCCCGGCGGCAGGGCATTCTCTTCTTCCAGTACCGGCCGGAAGCCAAGCCCGTGGTGACGGTCGGTGAAGGGGAAACGATCACCATTGGTCTGCACGACCCGATCCTCGACGCACCGGTGGCCATCACTGCCGACCTGCTGGTGCTGGCCACCGGCATCGCGTCCCGCCTGCCCATGGAACTGACCCTGGCCTATGGTCTGGCGCCGGATGAAAACGGTTTCTTTCAGGAAGCCGACTCCAAATGGCGGCCAGTGGAGGCCATGCAGGCCGGCGTTCTGGCCTGCGGCATCGCCCTCGCCCCCCGGTCCATTGCTGAATCCGTGGCCACGGCCGACGCCGCGGCCGGCCGAACCCTGGCCATGCTGAACAGCGTCCGCCTGCCGGCCGCACGCACCACGGCCGTGGTGCGCCACAGCCTCTGTACCTTGTGCCTGCGCTGCATCGACACCTGTCCCTACGGTGCGCGTTTTCTGAATGAAGACCGGCAGCAGGTACAGGTCAATCCGGCCCAGTGCCAGGGATGCGGCGACTGCGCCACGGTCTGTCTGAACAATGCCTCCATCGTGGAGGGATTTTCCCAGCGCAGCCTCTTCGGGGCCATCGACGGGGCCATGGCGGCCATGTAAACAGGTAGGGGCACGGCGCGCCGTGCCCCTACGGAGGGAAAAATGAACCAATCCAATGAACCGAACACCCATCCCCTGGCCGCCATCCAATCCATGGTCCGGGCCTGTATCCAGTGCGGCACCTGCACCGGGTCGTGTCCCAACGCCGACGAGATGGATCTGACCCCGCGGCACATGTGGCGGCGGGTCATCATGGGCCACCTGGATCGGATCATGACCAGTCGCACGTTTATCCTCTGTTCGGACTGTTACACCTGCACCCTGCGCTGCCCGCGCGGCCTGCCCCTGACCGACGCCATGGAGATGCTCAAGGGCATCGCTTTTGCCCGTCAGGAAAAAAAACATCGCCATCCACGGCATTTCTACGAACAATTCCTGGCCACCGTGCGCCGCCACGGTCGTATCCGTGAACTGGAATTCATGAGCCGCTATTTCACGACCGTCCGTAATCCGATGGTGCCCCTGCGTTTCGCGCCGATGGGACTCAAGCTGATACAAAAAGGCAAAGTCGAACTGGGGTTCGGCCATGCCACGGACACGCCCCTGGCCCCCTTGTTCGACAAGGTGGCGGCCATGGATCAGGCGGCCCCCGAATCCGCCGCCGAGGAGGATCAGGCATGAATTATTTTTACTACCCGGGATGCAGCCTCACCGGTTCGGCCCGCGAGTACGACCTGGCCACCCGTGCCGTACTGGCCGCTGCCGGAGCGACGTTGACTGAGATCGACGACTGGACCTGCTGCGGGGCCAGTGCAGCGGCGCCCATCAGCCATCTTCTCTCTCTTTCCTTGAGCGCCCGCAACCTGGCCCTGGCCGAAGGGATGGCAAGCGATGGCGACGTCCTGGTCCCCTGCAGTGCCTGTTATCTCAATCTGAAAAAAGCCCATACCGTGCTGAAAACCGATGCCGACGGCCGGGCCAGGATCAATGCGGCCCTGTCCGCCGTGAATCTGACCGCCCGTGGCCGGGGACGGGTGCGCCATCTGCTGGACGTACTCGCCACCGACCTTGGATCCGGCGGTCTTGCACCGCTGATGGCCCGCTCGCTCTCCGGCCTGAGCGTGGCCCCCTATTACGGCTGCCAGTGCCTGCGGCCGTTCGTGGAATTCGACAATCCGGAACGGCCCGTCAGCATGGCGCCGCTGATCGAAGCCACCGGTGCCGATGTCTTTGCCTGGGAGATGGGCGCCCGCTGCTGCGGCGCCGCGCTGGTCAACACCCAGCCGGAAGCGGGGTTGAAGCGCGTTGCGGCCATCCTGCGGGCCGCCAAGGGCGCCGACCTGATCGTCACCGTCTGTCCCATGTGCCAGATCAACCTGGATGCCTGGCAGGCCAAGGCATCCCGCATTGCCGGTGAGGATCTGTCCATCAGCGTCCTCTACCTGCCCCAGCTGCTTGGGCTGGCCATGGGACTTTCTGCGGAAGCGCTGGGGCTGAATCTCAACCTGGTAATCCTGGAAGGGGTTCGTGAAAAGATAGAACGATGAATGTCAAAATCTCAATCACAAATGCCAATTGATGGTATGCTATCGATGAGAAAAAAAACGACACAATCCTTCAATTGACATTTGGATGTTGCCATTTGACATTCCTGAAAGGTCCTATGATCGAATTGATTCTCAGAATCCGCAACAGCCTGGCCGCCAAACTGATCCTCGCGGTGGGCGTCGTCCTGCTGATCACCATCGCCACCTGGGCGTTTTTCAATATCCGCTACCAGAAGGAGAAAATGATGAAAAACATGGTGGCCGGCACGGATCGCCTCACCACCACCATCCGCCTGGGCACCCACTATGCCATGATGCTCAACTCCCGGGACGAAATCAACCAGATCATCAACAACATCGGCCGTCAGCCGGAAATCAAGAATATCCGCATCTACAACAAGGCCGGCGAAATCAAGTACACCAACAATCCGAACGAGGTCGAGCAGACCACCAACATCAAGGCCGAGGCCTGCCACATCTGCCACCGCACCGACCCGCCGATGGCAGATGTCCCGCTGGAAGGACGCACGCGCATCTTCCCCTCTCCGGCCGGCTACCGCCTGCTGGGCATTATCAGCCCGATCCGCAACGAGCCGGGATGCAGCACCGGCGACTGCCATGTACACCCCGAGGACAAAAAGATCCTGGGCGCCCTGGACGTGGTCATCTCCCTGGAAAGCACCGACCGCGAACTGCTCATGGAGGAACGGGGCATCATCGGCCTGGCCGGTTTTGTCTTTTTGATTACCTCGGCGATGATCTTCGTCTTTGTCCTGCGTTTCGTCAACCAGCCCATCCGCCGTCTCATCGACGGCACGCGCCGGATCGCCCGCGGCGATTACGCCAGCAAAGTACGCCTGCCCCAGGCCGATGAACTCGGTCAACTGGCCGTGGCCGTCAACCAGATGTCCGATGAAATTGCCTCCAGTCAGCGGGAGTTGAACAACCAGCGCGACGAATATCAGAACCTGTTTGAACGGGTCCCCTGCCTGATTACGGTCCAGGACCACAACTACCGACTGCTGCGCTACAACCATGAATTCTCCCAGCGGTTCTCACCCGAACCGGGTGACTTCTGCTACCATGCATACAAGGGACGGAGCGAAAAATGCGTTGCCTGCCCGGTGGACAAAACCTTTGCCGACGGCCTTTCTCACCATACCGAGGAGAGCGGGGTGGACAAGGACGGCTCCACCAAACACTGGCTGGTACGCACCTCCCCCATCAAGGACGCCAGCGGCCTGATCGTTGCCGCCATGGAAATCTCCCTGGACATCACCCAACGCCGGCAACTGGAAGTGGACCTGCAGAAGTCGGAGAAGAAGTACCATGCCATCTTCAGCAACATTCCCAACCCGGTTTTCGTACTCGATTTGGAAACACTCCGGATCGTGGACTGCAACCGCAGCGTCACCACCGTTTACGGTTTCAGTGTGGAAGAGATGGTCGGCCGTTCCTTCATGACCCTGTTTCATCCCGATGAGCGCGACCACTACGCGTTCAAGGTGGTGACCTGTTCGATGATCAACCAGGCGCGCCATCTGAATCGGGAGGGCAAGGGGCTCTTTGTCAACATCCGCATCTCTCCCTCGGAGTATTCCGGGCAGAAAGTCCTCCTGGTCACCACCAGCGATATCACCAAACGCCTGGAAGCCGAACAGCAGCTCATTCAGGCCAGCAAGATGGCCACCCTGGGTGAAATGGCCACCGGTGTGGCCCACGAGTTGAACCAGCCCCTGTCGGTCATCAAAACCGTGAGCAGTTTCTGTATGCGCAAAATCAACGCCGCCGAGCCCATCGCCGAAGAGATCCTGTCGACCATGCTGGGCAAAGTGGACAACAACGTGGACCGGGCCACGCGGATCATCAACCACATGCGCCAGTTCGCCCGCAAATCGGACATGCAGATGGATCACATCCAGCTCAACGAGGTTTTGAAAAGCGCCTTTGAGATCTTCAGTCAGCAGCTCAAGGTACGCGGCATCCGAGTGGAGTGGGACGTCTGTGAAACGCTGCCCCGCATCCACGGTGATCCCAGCCGTCTGGAGCAGGTTTTCATCAACCTGCTGCTCAATGCCCGCGATGCCATCGAATCGCAGTGGAGCGACGCCCCGGCAACCGACGCCGACAACGCCAAAACCATCCAACTTTGGACCGGCATGGAGGATAGCCGGGTTACCTGCCGGGTCTGCGACACGGGAACCGGCATGCCCGAAACCATCGTCGAGAAAATCTTTGAACCTTTTTTCACCACCAAGGAGGTCGGCAAGGGAACCGGCTTGGGTCTTTCCATCAGCTATGGTATTGTTAAGGAGTGCGGTGGTACCATCGAGGCCACCGCCAATGTTCCCCACGGCACCTGTTTTATCCTGCGCTTTCCGGTCGCCGGTGAAACGGCAGAAAAGAACGGTGGCAACACCTAAGAGAAGAAATCAACCCATGGATGAAACCGCACCCAAGACGATCCTGATTGTCGATGACGAACCCGACATCCGCGACGTGCTGACCATTTCTCTAATGGATATGGGTTACCTCACCCTGGAGGCGGAAAACGCCATGCAGGCCTTCGAGGTCTTTATCGAATCCTCTCCGGAAATCGTGGTCACCGACATCAAGATGCCGGGAGGGGACGGCATCGAACTGCTCCGCAAAATCAAGCGCGAAAACCCGGAAACCGAGGTCATCATGATCACCGGCCATGGAGACATGAACCTGGCCATCCGCAGTCTGAAATATGAAGCCACCGATTTCATCACCAAACCCATCAATGTGGACGTGCTCGATATCGCCCTGAACCGGGCGCTGGAAAAGATCTCCATGCGCCGGAAACTGCAGGCCTACACCCGCAGCCTTGAGCAGTTGGTTCGCGAAAAGACCGAGCTGCAGGACCATCTGGCGTCCCTGGGCCTGATGATCGGATCCATATCGCACGGGATGAAAGGACTGCTCACCAGTCTGGAGGGGGGACTCTACCTGGTTTCGTCGGGTCTGCAGAAGGATAATATCGAGCGCGCCCGCGAGGGCTGCCAGGCTGCCGCCAATACGGCGGAACGCATCCGCAAGATGGTGCTGGACATCCTCTATTACGCCAAGGAACGGCAGCTGCAGTGCAAGCCGGTTCAGGTGGCGGCCTTCACCGAGGCGCTGGTGGCGATAGTCCGCCCGCGGGCCGACGGTTTCGGCATCAAGCTGATCTGTCATGTGGCGGCGGATGTTGACACCATGGACGTGGACGCCGATTACCTGCAGGCGGCGCTGGTCAACATCCTGGACAATGCCGTGGATGCCTGCCTCAAAACCACACCCGCCGAAGCCGCCAGGATCGACTTAAGCGTGCACGCCGACCGGGAAACTGTGGTCTTTACCATTGCCGACAACGGCATCGGCATGGACCCGGAAACCCGCGAAAAACTGTTCACCCTGTTCTACTCTACCAAGGAGCGCAAGGGCACCGGCCTGGGATTGTTCATCGCCAACCGTATTGTCGGCCAGCACAACGGCAGCATAACGGTCAAAAGCATGCCCGGGAAAGGGGCCACGTTCACGGTGCGGATTCCCAGGACCATACCCGTTGATACCCAGGCGAAGGCTTGAATAGTGCCCATCCAGAAATGACCAATTTGCCCGATATCTTTGTTCCCCGAAAAATTTTATCCTCGGAATATCAACCATATGCCTGTGGTAAAATTTTTCTGGCGCCTTGATCTCAACCCAATTTGCCTATTTCTGGATGGGCACTACCTAACCTGGCGATCTGATTAGCTGCCAACGCAATATCGTTTGTTGTCTTCGTCAAAACTGATGAAACCTTGCCGAACTGACGCATGCAGTTGTTTGATGACCACGGACCGGTCCAACTTTAACTCACGGGTGATTTCCTCAATTGAATGATCTTGTTTTCTTAAAGATGCGATCAACTGGCCGGTTGTCACTTTTTCCGCGATCATTTCATTGAACAGTTTGGAGAATTCATCACTATTGAAATATTCATCATACTCTTTTTCCGTCTTAAAACGGACCCGGATTTTCTCCCTTTCAACCAGCTTCAGGTAGGGGACCAGGCTGGAGGCCACGTCGAGTCTCGATTTCAGTTCATCGTCGGTCAAGCCTTCGGCTTTGCCGATGGGCCCCATTTTGATCAATTTTTGCGAAAAGTCGTTCATGACTTCGGCAAAACGAATACCTTCGGAGGCGGATACCCATTCAAGCCGCAAACGCTCGGGGTTGATGCCGATGTGGGCCAGCAGTTTTTTGTAAATATACTTCTTGGTCAATGCGTCATAGTTGCCTTCGGTCGAATAGTGGCACTCGCCCGGCCAGCAGCCGCCGATGAACACCCCATCCATGCCGTTCAAAAACGACCTGAAAATGAACAGTGGATCAACCCTGCCCGAGCACATCAAGCGGACCACCTTCATATAAGGCGGGTACTGGAACCTCGAAATCCCGCACAGATCCGCTCCGGCATAGCAACACCAATTACACAAAAACCCCAAAATTTTCGGCCTGAACTCGTACCCCGTTTTCATTCTCAAATACTCCTTTCATTGTGAATTTTCTCAAAATACGTTTGTTTTCAACAATTCTTAGGCGTTCAATGGATTCGCATCCATTTTTGCGGGCGACAGCGCCACGGCACAGACTTTCAGCTCCGGAATCGCGCATACGGGGTCCAGCGCGGCATGGGTCAGCCGGTTGGCCGCCGCCGCTGCGAAATGAAAGGGGATGAACACGGTTCCCGGCATAATGGCTGGCGTCAATGTGGCCCGTGCCTGGATCGTCCCCCGGCGCGAACGGATGCTCAGCATCTCTCCATTGACAACACCCAGGCGCAAGGCATCCGAATCGGCGATTTCGATCCGGCATTCCGGCGCCCGCTCGTTCAAATCGTCACTCTTCATGGTCATGGTGCCGGTATGATAGTGGTAAAGCAGGCGGCCCGTGGTCAGGGTAAACGGAAAATCGTCATCCGGCGTTTCAGCCGGGGGAATAAATTCGACCGCATGAAATTTCCCCAGTCCGGAGGTGAACTTTCCGATGTGCAGCACCGGTGTTCCTGGATGGTCGTCCGTGGGACATGGCCAGACCAGTCCGTCGGCATCGATACGGTGGTAGGAAATGCCGCCATAGGATGGTGTCACTCGGCTGATTTCATCGAACACCGCCTCGGCATCGGCGTATTCCATGGGTACCCCCATGCGGGTTGCCAAGGCCGAGGTGATTGACCAGTCATCACGGGCCTCACCCGGCGGCGGGACGGCCGGACGAATCCGCTGGACTTTGCGTTCCGTGTTGGTGAAGGTTCCCGCTTTCTCAGCGAAACAGGTGGCGGGGAAGACAACATCGGCCAACCGGGCCGTTTCGCTCAGGAAAATGTCCTGAACCACAAAAAAGTCAAGGTTTTGAAGGCTTTTTTGCACATGGTTCAGGTCCGGATCCGAAACCATGGGATTCTCGCCAATGATGTAAAGGGCTTTGATGTCGCCTGTTAACGCCATTGGAATCATCTCCGTGGCCTTCAATCCCATCTTCTCGGACAGGTGGGTGGTGTTCCAGGCGGCCTCCATTTTTTGGGCAGCGGCTGTATCCGTCACCGACTGATATCCACTATATACGTTGGGCAGGCAGCCCATGTCACAGGCCCCCTGGACGTTGTTCTGGCCGCGCAGCGGATTGACACCGCCCCCGTCAATTCCGAGGTTGCCGCAAAGCATGGCCAGGTTGGCAAGGGCTTTTACATTATCCGTACCCGTGCTGTGCTGGGTGATCCCCATGCAGTAAACGATGTTGCCGACGCCTGCCGTGCCATAAAGCCTGGCCGCGGCAACGATTTGATCGGCCGGAATTCCGGTGATTTGGGATACGGCATCCGGAGTATAAGGTTCAAGGGCTTTTTTGAATGCATCGAAGCCTTCTGTTCGGGTTTTGATGAATTGCGCATCATGCAAGTTCTCTTTTAGGATCACATGCATGAGACCATTGATCCAGGCCACATCGGTGCCCGGCTTCTGGGTCATCTTCAAGACGGCATGCCTGGACAAGGGAATGTCGCGCGGGTCGACCACAATCAACTGGGCTTTTCCGAAGCGCACGGCGCGTTTGATATATGTGGACGTCACCGGATGCGTTTCGGTGGTGTTCGATCCGGTGACCAGAATCACATCAGCTTTGCTCAAATCGGCGATGGGATTGGTCATGGCCCCGCTGCCAAAGCTGGCCGCCAGACCCGCCACCGTGGAAGCATGGCAAAGCCTTGCGCAATGATCCACATTATTGGTCTTAAGCACACTACGGGCAAATTTCTGAGCTATATAATTATCTTCATTGGACATCCGGGCCGACGTCAGCACACCGATGCTATCCGGGCCGCTGGAATCACGGATCGCCGATAATCGCTGGGCGACATACCCCAGCGCCTCATCCCAGGACGCTTCCCGAAAACTGCCGTTTTCCTTGATCAGCGGTTGGGTCAAACGGTCGGGTGATCCGATAAAGTGGTAGCCGAAACGTCCCTTGACACACAGGCGGCCGTGGTTCGGGGCGGCATCCACACCGCTGACCTTCACGACCCGGTTTTCCTTGACATGCAGGTAAAGCTGGCAACCCGCACCGCAGTAACTGCAGGTGGTGCGCACCTTGCGGGTTTCCCAGGGGCGTACGGTGTAGCGGGCATCCTTTTCGACCAATGCGCCGACCGGACAGGCCTGGACGCATTCCCCGCAAAACACACAATCCGAATCGCTTAGCGGTCGATCGCCGGCGGTGATGATTTTGGCGTCCTTGCCACGATAGCCAAAGCGGATCGCATTGTTTACCTGGATGTCGTTACAGGCCTGAACACAGCGGCCGCACTGGATACAACGGGAAAAATCCCGCACGATAAACGGATTGACGCTTTCCAAGGGATACCGCGTCGGTCGATGATCGACATACTCCGTACTCACCTGATACCGATACGCCAAATCCTGCAAGCGGCAATCTCCCCATACCGGACACAGTTCGCCGCTCATGTCCTCATTGGCAACTTTGAGCTGGAGTTCCGACCACTGGGAATCATTGCCCGTTCGAATGGCGCAGTTGTGGTTACCCGAGCTGAGCATGAGCTCGATGATCTGCCGCCGTGCGGCCACGACTTCAGGAGATTCGGTCTTTACCGCCATGCCGTTTGTCGCCGGCGTTGTGCACGCGGTCAGCAAAGTTTGCGATCCTGCCACTTCCACCACACAGATCCGGCAGGCACCGGTGGGTGTGGCATCCTTCAAATGGCACAACGTGGGGATATCGATTTGGTTGCGCTTGGCAACATCCAGAATCGTCTCACCGGCTGAAAAGGGAAACTCATTGCCGTTAATGAAAAGGGTTTGGCTCATTATCGAACTCCTCTGGGCGCAGTTTTCCGACCTGTTGGCGCGGAGGCGCCAATAGTTAAACGATCCTCGCGCCGTTGGTCGTGAAGGCAAAAATGATGATCAGTGGCGTTTGATCAATTGTGGCGGGGAATCGAGAAAAAAGGCGATTCCGTCACCAGGGAATTACCATATGCGTGTCGACCCGGACACGCTAGTGCCAGGCACCTCAGGTAAACCCTATTCGACGGATCGTTAGTGGCATAATGAATAGATGTGAAAGTTAATCTTGATGGGCCGTTATAAACAATTGCATCCACAAAAGTCAATTCAAATCAAATCGATTGCCTTGACTTCGCATATCAGCCTGAATTTAAAAGTTTTCTCAAGCGTCAATTTGATAAACCACCTGTGGTGGTTAATTTTTGCAAACACGATCAGGGGATTTTGTTGCAGAAATGGATGACAATTACTTGGGCTTTTAGGCGGGTATCTCACTTACATTGGCAAAGAGGGGGCCGCTTCAATACCCTAAAAACGCAGCAACGTATTTAAGGGCTGTAAAAACGATGATCATAGAAAGCATCCATTTGATGGCCTTGGCGGGAACAAATTTCTGACAGCGCGCTCCGAGGTACATGCCGGCCATTCCCCCTGAACCGAATAATGCACCCAAGAGCCAATCCGGAGCCACCGAAATATTCGGGTACAGCGGCGCTATGGTTTGATAAAAAACGACACCGGCCACCGATGTGACGAAAGTGCCCATCAGGGCCGCTCCGGCCACGGTATAAACCGGCAGACCGAAAAAGGTTACAAAAAACGGGGCGATGATAGATCCTCCCCCAATGCCGTAAACGCCTCCTACAATGCCCACGATAAAACTGAGGATAAAAATTCCCCAAAACGAAACATCGAACGATTCATCATAAAACGTATATCCCAGCCGCTTGAAGTTAAAATGCGCGACCGACGTTTTCTTCAAACACATTTCCTTGGCAACGCTTTTCGAATGATAGTTTTTCATCAACGCTTGAAAGCGCTTTTCACTGTCAGTTTTGGCGTCCCCGCTTGTGTTCTTCTTCAGCAGGTCACGCACCATTTTTAGGCCGATGTATAGGAGGACACCGGCGGCGAAAAGCTTAAAATGACTCGGATTGGGCAGGTAGACTACTCGCAGGAGGGCGCCAATAAAAACGCCGGGCAGGGTCCCGACAATCACCACCCATGTCAGGGGCCACACCATCCGACCCTCGCGCCAGTAGCGATAAACACCACTTGGGATGGCTACAATGTTGAATACCTGGTTGGTAGCGCTGACCGAAGGGTCGGTGTATCCGAGGAACGACATTTGAAAAGGCAAAAGAAGAAAAGCTCCCGAAACGCCGCCCATCGAGGTGAAAAAGGATACAATGAAAGCAACAAAAAAAGGAATAAGCGGGTGAACTTCTACGCCTGATACTGGAAATAGCATATTATTTCATTCGCCTGTTTGTATCTGTGATGACACCAAGACAATTTGTTTTTCAGGTATTGCGACACGAATCTTCTTCCCGTTAAACAAATTATATTTTCTTTCGAGATATCTTGGCACTTTCATTTCAAAATCAAATTCCTTTGGGCTTTCAAGTAGTTTGGTGTATATTAGGAAATAATCCGGAAGAGGCAAAATTGAGACAATTTCAACCTGAAAGATGTTTTTTCTCAGCCCTCCCTTAACAGGCCGCTCTTCCTTAATTATTTTGATATCCTGTGGCATAATACATAATTTGACTTGTTCCCCTGATGGTATTTGTTGGGGCGCCACAATGCTGAAATGTCCCAAATCGACAATTGTTGTTTCGTTGTGCGCTTTGGCGATTCCGGAGAAAAGATTGCGGTAGGTGAGATACCGGGCAACGCCTTCCGTAGCCGGTTTTTCGAATATAATCTGTGTTCGATCACTTTGATGCAGCTCACCATCTAGCAGCACCGATATCCTGTCACCCATGCTGTAAGCTTCTTCAAGATTGTGGGTGATATGAAACGCAGTTATACCGATTTCATTAATAATTGTTTTCAGTTCGACCCAAAGGTTGCGTTTGGCGCTTTCGTCAATTGAAGAAAAAGGCTCATCCAGCAATACAATATCCGGTTGTATGGCCAGTGCTCTGGCCAAGGCGACTCTCTGTTTTTCTCCACCCGATAGATGATGAACGTTTCGGGTGCGGAGTTTATGAATGTCCAAAATTGAACACAGTCTATCGACAATAGCGTCCGGATCTTGAATAAAGTTGTCTCTTGCGTGAAAACCGAACCTGATATTTCCCTCTACATTCAAATGGGGAAAAAGAGAATAATTCTGTGGGACATAACCCATACAGCGGCGCTCGGGGATTTCGTTGGTAATATTTTCTCGAGTTTTCGAAAAATAGTTCTTTGACAAATTGTGATTATGGCACTTTCATTGCTATGCAGCCTCTTGGGGGTTGAGATTCTGGTTCCGTTCGAGCAACTCCACTTCTTTTCTCGGTTTGCGGAACCTGAAGATATTTTTCTCTTCCACTTCTAACCACTTGCGATAAAAATCTTCGTCCGCCTTCAGTCTCTCAAATACTGCCTTGAAATTTTCGTATTGGGATTGACGTATAATTGAGGGGATCGTTAATGATCCCTTTGACAGTTTTCCAGCAGTGCTTTGCTTGTAGTTTTCAAAATGGAGGAGGGAGTCAATCCAGGACACCAGGCATATCGTTATTGATACGCCTTGCTCACTCCTGATAGTGGCTCCCTCCATATCGGTTAGCTGCTTCGCATTCCTGAAAAACTCTTCAATTACCCATCTATGGCTGTAAGTGATGAGAATTTTACCGGCTTCCCAAGTGAGTTGATCGGTAAGTAAATATTTCGTGGTTTGAGTGGTGGGATCAACACTTTCAACAACACAATGCTTGCCAGTTATAGAATTTAAACGAAGCGTCTTAGTCTTCGTGTGATAAAGAACTTTTTGAGCTTTACCAGTTGCCGGGTCTGCTGTAAAGCCGTATTTTTCAACGTAAGAAATGGATTTATAAACCTCGGGCAGGGACCGCGTGTAATATTGATTTTTTGACAATCGCCCTTTGGGGGTGAGCTTAGGGGGCTGGCATGGGACCCTGACCGTGTAATTGGGTTTGAGTTCGATAATATAACTGAGCTCAAGGCGTTTAAGTTCTTTGATAAACGGCCCTGTGCAAAACCAGGAATCCGCTAACACCATGGAAGGGGGGAAACCGACTTCCAATGCCCACTCCAGTATCTCGACGGCAAGCGCATACTTGGTTTTGTATGGATGGGCTTTCCCTCTTTGCCAAGGCATCGTCCCCGTTTCTTTGTGAAACATTCTGAAATTGATTGGAAATTTGATAAGGTTTCCATCACTGTAATACACAAAAACAAGGCAGGTTGCCTTCATGTTCGTTCCAAAGGCATGATCGAATAAAACAAACACACCGTGAATCCATTTGCAGAATTTGGTATGGTGTTTCATTGTGTCGTCGATCAGAAAATAACCTGGTTGAAGGGTGTACATTTGCTGGATGCGTTTGGCATAAAGCAATTGCAACTCGGGGATGTAAAATTTTGCATCGGATAAAAAATAAGAAAGCGTGCTAACCGCCTTTTCTTCCAACCACATTCGACTAATGCGGCTCAGGTTGAATCCAGAACCCAATACCAAGGCCGTTGCGACCAGTATCATGTTATCAAATTGAATGTTGGTTAGCCCTGGTTTCAAAAAGGACAGCCCGGTGACAAGGAATGCGAGCGGCTTAGCGCACGGAATCTTCATCCTTATTATCCCTTCTATTTCAGCATGTTATACACCTCCAGAAATATTATCGCACATATTGAGAATAATGTCCCGCACTATTTTTCGAAAACTCGAGTATTTTTATCCTTTGAAAATATTTTTCCTTTGGTAATCCTGTAAAACCCCAAAATGCATTTCATTAAGGACGTTTTGCCGCTACCGGTGGGACCGAGCAGAATATGGTATTCTCCCTTCTCGCACGAGAGGTTAATGTTGCGCAGGGAAAATTTACCCAACGATAGATTCAGCGACTGAATATCCAACTGGGGAGCCGTCATAGTCTCCCCCCGTTGACAGACCTGACGAAGAGCAGAATGGCCAGAGACATGGTCACGAGAATGGTTATATAAATTAAAGCCCCGGTGACATCGGCTGACTCGAAGCTTAAATAAATCGCCACCGGAATCGTCTCGGTTTTCATAGTCGTGGCCCCTGCCAATGTAACCGTTGCGCCAAATTCACCGATCGCCCTGCCCCACACCAACAAAAAAGAGCCGATAAGCCCCCGGCTTGCCATGGGAATCACAACCCTTAGAAAGGTTTGCATTTTGCTGTAGCCTAACGTCCGAGCCAGAATTTCATATTCTGTATCGATTCCGTCGAAGGTGTTTTTTAGTAATCGTATGGACAGTCCCACGATCACAAAAAATTGTGCCACAATGATCCCTTTGACCTCGAAGACAACGGAGCCAAAAATTTGCTCAATTTGTTTGCCGATAGCGGTGTTGAAAAAAATGAGCAACATTGCACCAAGAGCTATTGGTGAAAGCACGATGGGCAAGTCCAACAGTGTGTCAATAAAGGCTTTGCCGATAAAAGAGTGGCGCGAAAACAAATAAGCAACGGGTACTGAGGCCAGGATGGCAATGGCAGAGGAAATCGTGGCCGTTAGCAGTGAGAGCTTAATGGCAAACCAAACACGGTCAAAATGGGGGGCGGAGATCGCCTTTGTTCCGACCAATTCAAAAAGCATGCTGCCGAAAAGGCTGACAAATACGAATATAAGCAATGCAGCCGCACCCCACATAAAAGTGTCAAAGGTGCGGTTCATTTATTTTTCCATAGATCCTTGATAATTTCGAAATACTTGTCAGGAAGGGTATATTCACCGCCAACACTAGCCTGCGGCGCAAACGATTTCGCATCTTCTAATTTACTCAAGTATCCGTATTTCTTGTATATAGATTGTCCTATGGGAGAAAGCGTATATTCAATAAAAGCCTTTGATAGGTTAATATCCTTGGTATATTTGGGAATTGAAATCGGTATGTATGATATCCTTGGGATTTGTTTCGGGTTGATAGCGACAAATTCCATGCGTTCGGGGTTCCAGTAGTGAAACACTCGCCATCCGAGGATAGCATCGACCTTGTTCAACGCAGCCAAGTTTGCTGTTTTTGAGCAGGACCCGCCGAAGGTAACCACATTTTTCAGAACCGGTTCCAAAAAGTTGTTTGTTTCCAGTATTTCTATACCGTACAAACCCAAACAAACCGTCTCTGGATTGCCGATTCCGACCCGAACCCCAGGCCGCGCCAGGTCTTCCAACCCTTTCACATTTGCCGGATTACCCGCCGGGGTAATAATTGCCGGTACAAGGTAGGCCACGATTTGATCGCTGTTTTCTATGATCTGCTTTTTTCTTTCGGCAATGATGATATAATCAGGCGATCCTGGCAAATAGATCTCTCCCTTTTTAGATAGTTCAATTTGAGAAAGTAATGTGCCAGATCCACCAAAAATCATATTTACTTCAACATTCCTATCTTGTTTGAATTTTGCTGCAATCTCTTCCATTGGCGGCTTATTTGCAGAGCCGCAAAATACGGTTATGGATTGCATATCGGCCAAACCATTTGCTCCCACACAAAATATAACCACTGCACCTATTAGCCCAGCAATAATCCACTTCTTCATTCTCTCTTCCTTTTTTAATAGATTAGAGATTAAACTATTTGTTTCATTTCATGCTATTTAACACTTGATATTTAGTTTTGTGTGTTATTTAATACGTAATAATACGAAATAGAATATAAAATAAATTTTATGTATTGGATTATATAATTTGGTGCTTTCAGTCAAGATTTAACTGTAAATGGGAGAGTGTTTGTGAAGACGAAAGACGAACTTTCCGTTCAAGATGTTGCCGGCATCCTGAAAGTCAGTAAAAGCAAAATTTACAGCATGATAAAAAGCAATGAACTGCAATCCTACAAAGTAGGCCGCAAGGTTCGCTTCTCGGAAGATGACATAAAGTCATACATTCAAAACTCGAAAAAAGGGGATCTTGTTAAAAACCGGGAAATTCTAACCCCAATCCGTAATGAGGGATTCGTGCTATGCGGCCAGGATATCATTTTAGACATACTCTCGAATTATATGCGTCAACGCGGAGTCCCTGCACTGCGGGCATATATTGGAAGCTATGACAGTTTGATTGCGCTTTACCGTAAGCAGGTAAATGTCGCTTCTGCTCATCTCTGGGACAGCGATACAGATACCTATAATGTTCCTTACGTTCGGCGATTATTACCTGGAATCCCTGCTGTGGTTGTTCATTTGACCTGCCGTATACAGGGCTTTTATGTTGCGAAAGGAAACCCGAAAGAGATTACCAGCTGGGAAGATTTTGGGCGAGATGACATTACAATGGTGAACCGTGAACAAGGGGCTGGCTCACGGGTATTGCTTGATGAAAACCTTCGATTGATAGGCGTATTCGGGAAAGATATCGCTGGATATGATCAGGAAATCCAATCCCATCTTACGGTTGCAAGCATCGTGGCCTCTGGAAAAGCTGATGTCGCAATAGGAACCGAAAAAATAGCAAAACAGGTGGAAGGGATTGATTTTGTACCCATTAAAAAAGAGCGATACGATATTGTGTTCAGACGCGAAGATGCGGATCGATACGAAATACAATCTTTACTAAACATTATTCGTTCGCAAGCATTCCAGGAAGAATTTTCTCAGATAGGTGGTTACGACACGAAAGATATGGGAAAAGTGGTCATCGAATTTTGACCCCCTTCGACATCAGTTGATACGGAAGCACTACTTCCAAAACGCTACACTTCCTATTTACGCGTCCGTCCTCGCCATTGCGGCATTTCTCCACAGTACACCTCACCGGCCGGAAGGATCAAGCACGGCGCTGATCTTCTCCTGTAGCTGATCCATGCGGAAAGGCTTGTTGATGTAACCGTCCACCTGGACATCGCCCAGCTTTTCGCGAACCTGAAACTCTGTAAAACCACTGGTCACCAGCACCGGAAAGGCGGCCCCCATGGCACGCAGCCGTTCCAGGGTTTCCCGTCCCCCCATGCGCGGCATGTTGATATCCAAAAGGACAATACCGATGCGCTCCGCATTGGCCTCGGCCTCGGCCAGGGCCTCGACGCCGTCAGTGGCCGTGATGACATCGAATCCCAAGAGTTCGAGCATCTGGGAACCCAGCTCCAGGACCAGCGGCTCGTCGTCCACCAGAAGCGCTGTCCCCCGCTGTTTCCGGCGGGTTGCGGCGTCGACGGGCGGAGTCTTGGGAGCAAGGGCCGCAACCGCCTCTCGTTCCGGAAAATATACGGTAACGGCCGTGCCGGCATCGGGCCGGCTGTCGATGCGCACACCGCCCCGGTGGGCGCGCATGATGCCCATCACAGCAGCCATGCCCAGTCCCCGCCCGGTAAACTTGGTCGTAAAAAAGGGATCAAACACTTTTTCCAGGGTCTCCGGGTCCATTCCCCGGCCGTTGTCTGACACCCGCAACCAGATATATCGGCCCTCGGGCAGGCGATCACCGGGTGCCAGCCGCGACAATTGCGCAGTATCGCAATACTGGGCCCCGACGCTCAAACGGATTTCGAGGGGCTGGTCCCCGGAGGCCTCCACGGCATTGGTCACCAGGTTGGTGATCACCTGGTAAACCTTGGCGGAATCGGCATGAATCCATGTCGGACCATCGTTTATGTCAAGTGTTAAGGAGGCACTGTCGGCCACGGTGGTATTGATCAGGTCCACCATTTTTTTGAGGGTGGCGTTGAGGTCAAGGGGCTGAGGGTTGATTTTGGTCTGACCCACATAGGTCAGCATCAGGCTGCTCAGATCCGCCGCTTTGGTTGCCGATTTTTCGGCGGCATCGATTCGGCGCAGCTGGTCGCTGTTCTCTCCCATATCCATACGCAGCAGTTCCAGGTTACCCAGCACCACCATCAGCAAGTTATTGAAATTGTGGGCCACTCCTCCGGCCAGGGTGCTGACGGCCTCCAGCTTAAGTGTCTGCCGCAGCTGTTCGGCAATCTCAAGGCGCTCGCGTTCCAGGGATTTGAGTCGTGAGATGTCCATGGCGATCTGCACGCGCACCATTCGACCGTCGACCCAACGGATGGCCTGGTCATGGTTCAGGTACCAGCATTTTTTCACGGGATGCTGGCCTTCCCAGATGTGGACCCCCGTGGGATGACCCTGGCCGTCTACCAGCTTGTCGACAATGCAGCCGTCACACGCCTTGGAGGCATGACGGAAAAATTCAAAGCAGCGCGAACCCGCCGGGTAGTCGCCGAAGACATCGTGCATGGCCCGGTTCATGAACAGGATCTCGAACGTCTGCAGGTCGGACACATAGATGTGTGCCGTGATGCTGTCCAGCACCGTCGTTAAACGTTCGTGGGATGACCGGCGCTCCTCCTCGGCCAGCTTCTGTTCGGTAATTTCGCGAAGGTTGCCCAAAACCGCCACCGGCCGCCCCTCCGAATCGCGGACAATCGCTCGTTTATCGGAAAACCAGAGGTAATTTCCCTGCTTGCCACGAATCCGATACAGGCCACCGATCCCTGCTCGCGCCTCATCGGAACCGGTCATCAGTTGGCTGCTGAGGGCTATAAATCGGCTCCGGTCGTCGGGATGAACCAGCGCCTGCACGCCACTGAACCCCATCTCGTATATTTCTTGCGGAGAAAGCCCCAAAAGTTCCTGTACCGAATCACTGACATAGTCGTAGGTGCCCTGCCGGAGGTTCCGCTTGAATAGAATATCGCGCGAATGGCGAAGTACCTCCTCAAAACGCTGCTGGCTCTCGCGAAGGGCCGCTTTAGCCTGATGACGCGCCTGGAGAACCTCATCCAGCTCCCCCTTGATCAGGGCAATGGCGTCAAACACAGGACGAAAGGGGTGGGCGGCATCGACATGGTCCGGAAGGGTCACCCCGTTACGCTCCCAATCGATATCACCGATGAACTGCAGCAGTTGACGGACTTCGGGTACCGAAGAGTCAGCAGGGATATCTGGTGTTGGCAAGGCGTTGGGGGAAGCAACAGGGGCGAACCCGACGACCCGGTCTGCCATGGCCAGGGCGGCATCAAAGCCGGATACCGTTTTTACCCGAAATGGCATAAACGGGCTGGCCAGCATGGCTGCGGTGCGCACCGACCAGTTGGCATCGTAAAGGAGGTAAAGTTTGACCGGATAACGGGCATGCCAGCGTTTCAGCGCGTCCATGTATTGGGTGCGGACATGGCGGTCGCTGCACTGACCACCGGTGGTCGTACTCATGAGCACGGGAAAACCCGCATCGAAGCCGAGCATCTGGCGGACACGTTCCCGCAGCCGGTCCACGGACGCAATATGGTGAGCTTCCATCCTTCCGGTGGAAATGGCATGGTAGATCCGTCGATCGATGACTTCGACGGTCAGGGTATAACCATCCAACGCCAGACGCCAGCGGTCACACCGCAAGACGTGATGGCCGCTTTC
Source organism: Desulfosarcina ovata subsp. ovata (assembly GCF_009689005.1). Classification (NCBI taxonomy): domain Bacteria; kingdom Pseudomonadati; phylum Thermodesulfobacteriota; class Desulfobacteria; order Desulfobacterales; family Desulfosarcinaceae; genus Desulfosarcina; species Desulfosarcina ovata. The sequence goes on from NZ_AP021879.1 coordinate 2,927,333, forward strand.
AAAGTGTTCCGTAATTCCGGCCGCCCATTGTTTCCGGGGCCGGGGCTCGGCTGCCGCCAGCTGCGGTTCGCCACCGAGCAACTGTGCGGCGGCCGAAATGGCCGTGGCGTAGTCCCTGGTGATCCGGACATTGCATTTGACCCAACTGAACCGCTTGGCCATGTTGATCATAATCCGAAACAGCGGACTGACGCCGAAATAGGCGATCCCCAGCAAATGCTCGCGTTGCTCCACATATCTGATGTAGTATTTTCTGGCTTCGCGGGAGACGCCCCGCATGCCCGAATAATCCGAGATATGAACGTAACCGGTTGAAGAGTCGATGGATGACCGGATGACGGTGTCGGTCATTTTGAGCGATTCAATGAGCCCCTCCAGCTCAGCATAACCGGAAGGCTGGTTGAGGATGATCCGATCGCCGATCACCCGGCTGGTGAGCCAAAAATCGTTGCCGAATCGGCGGTGGGTCCACTCGGGCCGGGAAGTAATGGGCAATCCCGTTTCGGGACACACAGTAACGACATCGTCGGGGGAATGAATGGTCGTAGACATCGACGGTATCTCCGCTGAAACCTATCCGCTTTACGATTTCATCAACTTTGCAATGGCGTCGCGGAAAACCGATAAATTCATTTGTGGTTTCAGAAAAACATGCTCGGGAGTGACGCCGAGATCTCTCAGATCTTGATCCAATTTGTACTCCACAGAGCCGGTATGAATGAGAAAACGCATATTCGGACGAAGCTGGTATGCCTGGAGAATTAACGAATCGCCATCGAGTTTGGGCAGCCGGATATCCACAATGGCAACGTCAATGGGAAAACGGGCAATCAGATCAAGGGCATTTTCGGCACTATCCGCGGCAAAAACATCGAACTCGAAATCTTCGAGAAACTCAACAAGACTGTTACGGATGGATGGTTCGTCGTCAACGACCAACACACGAATAGCTGATGACATGGCGCCTCCCGGTGCCTGGATAACTGTTTCGGTGAATCGTTCTGCTCGGCGTTCCCGCCGAAATGGCCTTTACCCCATCATATCCTGATCCATCAGGCCAGGCAACCGGCACGGCCATGGCCATTTTTGGTTCACCGCCCGGTGCTTAGGGCTCACCCAAAAAATGTCTGGATCCGTTCAGCCGCCTTAGCCGACTGGTCGGGGGTCAGCCAGTGGATCCCCTCACGGGCACCGAACCAAGTCAACTGACGCTTGGCGTATCGGCGATGGTCCCGCTTAAGGGTCCGGAGGGTGTCATCCAGAATAGCCTCGCCCTCGATAACCGCCGCCAAGTGACGGTATCCAAGACTCTGCATGGATTTCAGGTCCCTTGTGTAGCCCGCCGCCAGGAGTTGCCCGACCTCATCCAAAAAACCCTGCGCCATCATTTCATCCACCCGCCGGTTAATCCGATCATACAATATCGGTCGGGGCCATGAAAGGCCGATTTCGAGGCTTGTGAAACGCGGTTCGCGAAAGCCATGCCGCTGTTGAACGACCGACAGGGGCTTACCCGTTATCTTATATATTTCCAGCGCCCGCAGGGTACGATAGGTGTCGTTGGGGTGAATCCGGCCGGCGGCAGTGGGGTCGATGCGGGCCAGTTTCCGGTACATGGCCTCGCCGCCGTCGGCCTGCGCCTGCGCCCGCAAGCGCTCACGGACGGCCGCATCGGACGGCCCCTGTTCGAAAAGACCATAAATCAACGCCTTGATGTAAAGCCCGGTCCCTCCCACCACAAAGGCACGACGGCCTCGAGCGACCACTCGCCGGACGATATCTCCAGCCATGGCGGCATAGGCAGCCGCGTCGAAATCCTCGTCCGGATCCACAATATCGATCATGTGATGGAGCACCGCCGCCTGCTCTGCCGGCGTGGGTTTGGCAGTGCCGATGTCCATGTGGCGGTAAATCTGCATGGAATCGGCACCGATGATTTCGCCATTGAACCGGCGGGCCAGATCAATGGCGAAACCGGTCTTTCCGGCGCCGGTCGGACCACAGACAACCACAATCTTACTTTTCGACAAGGGGCTCATCAACGATCAGTCATCCATAGATGCATTGTTTGCTAAAGTAAAAGATACCAATCCGCCTTTCCCTGTAGGAAAAACCGACACCCGTTGCGGGAAATTCCGACACGGAGTTAACCAATTGAAAAATAACATAATATCGCTACGTTCCCGGCCTCCATGGTCGGAATCATGAAATCGCTTGTTGGACAATCCCCCAGTCGCTGCGCCAATTATCGGCGACAATCTACCCGAAAAATACTTTTTTAGTATTATATTCAATTATTTATAGAAACGGCACGGCGTTTGCTGAACATTATGACAAACGTGAATACGAACCCAATTGGTATGGGTAACTATCACACCCGGTCAATGCGAATCAAGCCACCCCGAGCCAAAGCATTTATCATGCAGCATGCAAAAGGAGAGAAGAAATGAGCGAAAAAACCAACAAACGTCAAAGAAGCCGGATCGGCTACGGATCATCTTACCACCGCGGAGAACGTCACGAGGTGGGAAGCGGCCCCGGCATCGGCTCCGTCCTGGGAGGTCAGGTATGGGTCATTCAACCGGACAGAAAGGCGGTTCCCGAGAATGCATGCCTGTGGATGCAGGCCGGTGCGGTCAAGTACAAAACCTGCAATAATCATTTCGACTGCAACACCTGCAAGTATGACCATGCCATGCAGAACAAGGTGGCCCTGGGCAAACAAGTCAGCTGGCAGGACAGCATGCGGCGGCAGCCGGCATTGGCGCGCACCTGCCGGCACAGCCTGACCGGGCGGATCGCCCAGCGGGCCTGCGCATACGATTTTCATTGCGAAAAATGCGACTTTGACCAGTACTTCGAAGATGTCCTGGCAGCCAAAACCCAGAGTGCACCCACCGACATCGCCCGCGTCAAAGGCTTTGATGTTCCGCGTCATTACCATTTCCACAACGGCCACACATGGGCGCGGATCGAAAGCGGGGGCAACCTCAGGATCGGGTTGGATGATTTCAGCTTGAAGGTTTTCGGTCAGGCCGATGGTTTTGACCTGCCCTTGATGGGCAAGGAACTGAATCACAATCAGATCGGCTGGGGCCTGAAAAGAAAGCATCATCTGGCGGACGTGCGCGCCCCCATCGATGGTGTGATCATGGAGGTCAACATCCGGGTGATGGAAAATCCGGGACTGGCCAACCGGGAGCCGTATGGCGACGGATGGCTCTTTCTGGTGCGCACGCCGGATGTCAAAAAAGCGGCCAAACGCCTGATGGATGATGAGGCCAGTTTGAACTGGATCAACAACGAAGTCTCGATTCTGGAAGAGATGGTCACCGACGTGGCCGGCCCCCTGGCCGCCGACGGGGGTACCTTCGGGCCGGATATTTATGGAAATCTGCCCGGCCTGGACTGGCATCAACTGGCCCGCACCTTCTTGAAAACAGGTTGATCCCATGGCACATCAACGACAGCGATCACCGGCCGGCCCCTGCATCTGGATGCAGGCCGGCGTGGTCAGAACCAAGACATGCACCAAAGACTATCATTGTGCCGGCTGCCGCTTCGACAGGGTCCTGCGGCAGCTGGCCCGGGAAAATCGACACCCCTCGGCAGGCAATCCCCCCGGGGCGGAGCGACGGGCACGGATCGTCTACTGGGCCGACAAGCTCAAGGAATTGCCGGCTCACCGGCGGCCCTGCGTGCATCACCTCAAACGCCGCATCGCGTTTCGCCCCTGTACCAACGACTACGTGTGCAGCAACTGTGAATTCGACCAGTACTTTCAGGATCAGTTCCTGGTCCATGCCGCCCTCAAGCCCGTCGATATCAATACGATCCAAGGGTATCGGATTCCCCGGGGCATCTACCTGCACCGCGGCCATGCGTGGCTGGGAATGGCCGCCGGAGGCCAGGTGCGCATTGGCCTGAACGACTTTGCCGTCCGGCTGCTGGGCCCCATGGACCGCATCGAGCTGCCGCTGATGGGAAAGGCCCTGACCCAGGACCAGGAAGGCATCACCCTGCACCGCGGTTCGCTGAAGGCCGGTTTGCTGTCCCCGGTCAGTGGCGTGGTCACGGCATTCAATCCCGAGGTCGGTGACAATCCCCAATCGCTGGCGGACGATCCTTACGGCAAAGGCTGGCTGCTGATGGTACAGCCGGCAAACCTGCGCGAGGAACTGCGCCGGCTGAAGATGGGCGATGAAGAGGCAGCCCCCTTTATCAGGGATGAAATCGCCGGTCTTCACCGGGCCCTGGAACCCCACCTGGGGCCACTGGCCGCCGACGGCGGCCAATTTTGTGACGACCTCCTTAAAACGTTGCCGCGCACAGCATGGGAAGCGGTAACCCGGCAGATCCTGAAAAGCTGACCGGTCTCAATTCTCATGGTCATAAAAATCGGATCGATTATAAATGGATAGAATGCCACCATTTGGCATTTTTCATTGGACATTTGACATTCTTAACCAGCCGCTATCAGGTAAAAAGAACGACAGAAAGGCAAAGGCAGTTACCCTGTATGCCGGGAAAATGTTGTATCATCGGGATGACCATCAAGCGCCTTCAGCCCATCGGCCAGCATGACGCGGCAATAGCGGCAGAACTGGTCCTTTTTGTGGTCGACATCAGCGATGCTGCGACAGTAGTGCATCAAACACTGATTGTCCTTGCAGTGCCGCAGATCAAAGGTGTGCCCCAGTTCGTGGGCACACTCTTTGACGATGCGTGCCAGATAACGCCGCCGCTCGCCGGTGGCTGAAATCTCGGACGCCAGGCGAAAGGTGGACACAATGCAACTGAGTCCCCCCAGCTGCGCCTCTCCATAAACGTGGGTCAGAATCGGGATAAACAGATCCCGATCGGTCAATGCGAGTACCTTGAGGGCATCCCCCGGCGCCTGTTCGCTCAACTGCGCAAGGATCGCCGTTGAATGGAATTGCCTGCGCTTGGCATCCCAGGCAAAGTCGATAGTATCGATCAGGCCTTGGATTCGGCAGGGCAGGCCCATTGAGCGTCGTACCATTTTCTCGACGGCGCACAGGATATCGGCATCGAAATGGCCGATGGGTGAAAGGATAACCGTTCGGCTGAAGGTGGCAGTCAATCGGGGGCCTGCAGATGGTAGCGCTTAATCTTGCTGTATAGGGTTGAGCGGTCAATGCCGAGTATCCGGGCACTGTTTGAGATGTTCCAGTCGTTGTCGTCAAGAACCTGCCGGATATGATGTTTTTCAATGGATTTCAGGGAGTGGTCGGCAGGCTTGCCCGGTTCCGGAATACAGGCAATCGGCAGGTCCTCGGGCATCACCTGGATCGTCTTGCCGACCACCACGGCCCGCTCGATGGCGTTTTCCAGTTCACGGATATTTCCGGGCCAATCGTAAAGCATCATTTCATCCATGGCCGGCCGGGATATTTTCTGGATCGGCTTGTTGGTCTCCTGGCTGAAGCGCAGCAAAAATTGGTCACACAGCAGAGGGATGTCCTCTTTGCGCTCACGCAGGGCCGGCATGCGAAGCGAGATCACGTTGAGGCGGTAAAAAAGATCCTCGCGAAAGGTCCCCTCGGCAATGGCTTTTTTTAAATCGCTGTTGGTGGCGGCAATGATGCGAAAATCGGCCTCCAACGGCTGGGTGCCCCCCACGCGGTAAAAAACACGATCCTCCAGCACGCGCAGCAGATCGATCTGCATCCGCATGCTGACCTCGCCGATCTCGTCCAGGAAAAGCGTACCCCCGTCGGCCATTTCCAGACGCCCTTTTTTGGTTTCCCGCGCATCCGTGAACGCACCTTTCTGGTGGCCGAACAGTTCGCTCTCCATCAGGTGTTCGGGAATGGCCCCGCAGTTGACCGCCACAAAAGGCCCCCGGTTGCGGCCACTGCAGGTATGAATGGCCTTTGCCGCCAGCCCTTTCCCGGTTCCGGTTTCACCGGTAATCAAAACGGTGGAATCGGTGGGGGCCACATCGTTGATCAGATCGAAAATCCGCTGCATGGCCCGGGACTGGCCGATCATGCTCTCAAAGCGGGTGCGCTGTTTTACTTCGTCACGCAGGTAGGCATTCTCCCGTTCCTGTTCCTGACGGGAAATAATTTTTTCGATCAAAAGGCCGATCTCTTCCGGGTCGAAAGGCTTGAGCAGATACTCCACCGCCCCGCGTTTCATGGCTTCGATAGCGGTAGCGATAGAGCCATAGGCGGTAATCATCACCACCGCGGTATCCAGGTCGCGATCATTGACGATTTTCAGCAGATCGAGCCCGCTCATGCCTTCCATCTTGATGTCCACCAGCATGATGTCAAAACGGGCGGCAGTCAATTTTTCTAGGGCATCTTCGCCACTGGCGGCAGTTTCCACGTGGTGGCCGTCCCGTTCCAACCAACCGGCCAGCGACTCCCGAATGATCAATTCGTCGTCCACCACCATGATCCGGGTTCTACTCATCTTGCCTCCGCGCTGATTGCATGGTCAGTTCACCCCAATGTTGGGGTTGACAGGATCATCGCTCCGTTTTTGTCGAAGGGGAAACGGGCTCCAAGGAGAGCGGCAGTTGAATCGTAAAGGTCGCGCCGTGCCCCGTCCGGGAATCGACCGTAATACTGCCGTTATGGGCTTTAATAATGCCATAGACAACACTCAGTCCCAGGCCGACCCCCTTGCCTTTTGTTTTTGTCGTGTAAAACGGCTCGAAGAGCTTGTCATGGTACTCCGGGGAAATGCCGATCCCCGAGTCAGTGAAGGAGACGAGAATCGTCTTTGCCGGCTCATCACACCAGCTCTTGATCGTCAGCAGGCCGCCCCTCCCCGATTCCATGGCCTCGGCAGCATTGGACACCATATTCATGAACACCTGCTGCAGTTGATCGGCAGACCCGATCACCGCAGGCAGGCCCGGGTCGAGCGTTTTTTTCACCTTGACGTTGTGGATTTTCAGCAGGTTTTCGTTGATCACCAGCGTCTTTTCGATCAACTGGTTAATATCCTGGGCGCCGGGCTCCATTTTGGACTGGCGTGAGAATGTCAGCAGATTGGAAATAATGCGGCTGATCCGGCGGGTTTCCGCCTCCATGAGGGACAGGTAGCGTTCAAACAGTTCGGGATCACGGTCCCCCTTCTCTTCCTTCATGATCCGCTTCATCAGCAAAATCAGATTCAGGATACCGGCAATGGGATTGTTGATTTCGTGAACCACGGAAGCGGAAAGCTTGCCAAGGGAGGCCATCTTGTCCTGATGGAGCAATTTGGCGTGGGTCTCCTGGAGTTGCCGGGTGCGTTCGTCAACCATCTTCTCCAGCCGGCGCCGATTCTCTTCCTCCTGCAGCCGGCGTTCGGTGAAATCGTGGCTGATCTCGATCAGCCGTGAAATCTTGCCGCCCTTTTCCCAGATGGGATGAATGGACACTTCCATGTAATGAACTTTCCCGTCGGGCCCGGTGCGCGTACGAATGGTCTCGGCGGGCAACCGGTTCTGGATCACGCTTTTCAACGGGCAACCGTTCTCTTCTCCATAACACGACTGGTGGGTCTGGTGGTAAACCTCGTAGCATTTCTTCCCGATAACGTCCTGCTTCTCATACCCCATATATTTGAGGAACGCATCGTTGGCATCGACGATTTCCTGATCCGGGGTAAATACCAGAATCAGATCCTGGATTCCGTTGAGAATGGTCTGAATCTCCTCGGAACGCTGCTGGACCAGTTTTTCCCTGGATTTGAAGGCCCGCCAGAAAAGGTCGAAGGCCGGATAGGCGAGCACCCGCAGGCGGTCCGGCTTTGTCTCCAGAATCCGTTGCAGCAGATCGGGATCGGGGTCGAGGAGAATAAACAGGTCAATGCCATACGCAGGATCATACAACTGCCGGTAATCGGAAACGATCTTCAACCCCCAGCGGCGGGCCAGGCGAACGCCGGGAGCGTTTTCATCTGCATCGGCCACAGCGACAATCCGGGAATTGACCTGGTCCTGAAGAAAAGCAAGCGTAGTCATCTTCAACACCGCTTCACAATAACTACCACCACCGATCAAGGCAATGTTGATGAGCACCGTGCCGTTCTCCATCATTATTTTCGCCCCTAAATAATGAAAACCAATCAGCTAATAAACTTACTGAATTTTTTGAACTATGTTATCATATCCACAATTTGTCGATCAAGCCGATTTTAAAACCAGTCGGGGTTGTTTCTAAAGAAAATAGATCGGGCGCTAAACCGATCTGAGTCATTTTGACCCGAGACAATTTTTCTCGTTGTATCAAACTGACCCACTGCATGCATACGACACAAACAGATGAAAAAAAACTTAAAACATTTTATCATATAGTTATCGAGGCATCCCAATTGTTTGACAATGATCAAATACAAATTGGCCTGCATATTGATAAAGGGTTTTATTCGTATAATCGGCCTGAAGTCAGAAAAACAGATCAAACTTGATTCTATCTTCTTTTTGGGGCATATACACAAAAGGGAATGGATGAAGCCATAACTATAATGGCAAAATCTGTTGACAAGCCGTTTTGGGCCATATAGGTATGGTTTTCTTGAGAAAACATCTCCTAATCCATTATTTTCACTTAATACATTAATATTCTTAACACCTTACCAGAACGCGTTTCATGCGCAACCAGGAGACGTATTATGGCAACGAACACAGTTGGTTCCGTTTTGGTTGTTGGTGGAGGCATCTCCGGTATGCAGGCCGCATTGGATTTGGCCGATTCCGGGTATTTGGTTCACGTTGTAGAAAAATCTCCTGCCATCGGCGGGGTGATGAGTGAACTGGACAAGACCTTCCCCACCAATGACTGCGCAATGTGAATTATCTCCCCCAAACTGGTCGAGTTCGGCCGGCATCTCAACATCAATCTTATTACCTGTGCTGAAATAAAAGAGATTCAAGGAACCGAGGGCAATTTTACCGTTACCGTAGACAAAGGCCCCCGTTTTATCGATCCCGCCAAATGTACTTCTTGTGGAGATTGCGCCGAAGCCTGCCCGGTCTCCCTCCCCGACGAATACAATCAGGGGTTGAATTTCCGCAAAGCCACCTACAAGCGTTACGCCCAGGCCATCCCCGGTGCATACGCCATCCAGAAGGCCGACAAGGCGCCCTGCCGCCTGGCCTGTCCGGCGGGCATCAACGTCCAGGGGTACGTGCAGATGGTCGGCCAGGGCAAGTATGCCGAGGCCCTGAAGATCATCATGGACGACCTGCCCCTGCCCGGCGTGCTGGGGCGCATCTGCCCCCACGGCTGCGAGGACGCCTGCCGGCGCTGCGAGGTGGATCAGCCGGTGGCCATCCGCGAGCTCAAACGCCTGGCCGCCGACCAGGTCGATCCGCGCACCATCGAGATCCCCATGGCAGAAAAGCGCGGGGAACGCGTGGCCATCATCGGCAGCGGTCCGGCCGGTCTGAGTGCGGCCTATCATCTGGCCCGCCGGGGCATTTTGAGCACGATCTACGAGGCCCTGCCCAAGGCCGGCGGCATGCTGCGGGTGGGCATTCCGGATCACCGCCTGCCGCCAGCGATCCTGGACCAGGAGATCGAAATCATCACCAACATGGGGGTGGAACTTTTGACCAATACGCCCCTGGGCAACGACCTGACCGTGGACAGCCTTTTCGATCAGGGGTTCAAGGCGGTCTACCTGGCCCTGGGCGCCCACAAGGGCATCACCCTCGGGGTTCCCGGCGAAAAGGCCGCGGGCGTGCGCCAGGGTGTGGATTTCCTGCGTGAGGTCAACCTCACCGGCAAGGCACCGGTGGGCAAGCACGTGGCCATCGTCGGTGGCGGCAACGTGGCCATTGACGTGGCCCGCTCGGCCGTGCGCCTGGGCGCCGAGACAGTACAGATCATCTACCGCCGGACCCGTGCGGAGATGCCGGCCTGGGAAGAAGAGATCCAGGCCGCCGAGACCGAAGGGACCGAGATCACCTATCTTGCCGCTCCCCAGGAAATTCTTTCCGAAAACGGTAAGGTGACCGGCCTGCGCTGCATCCGCATGGAACTGGGCGAGCCGGACGCCTCGGGACGCCGCCGTCCGGTACCGGTACCGGGCAGTGAATACGACCTTGAGATCGACCAGCTGATCCCGGCCATCGGCCAGCGGCCGGACCTTTCCTCCATCGAGGATGTGGACGGCGTGGGATTCACCCGCTGGAGCACCACGGAAGTGGACCCGGTGACCTATGCCACCGGCCGGCCGGGCGTGTTTTCCGGCGGCGACCTGCAGAGCGGGCCCTGGGTGGCCATCGGCGCCATTGCCGCGGGCAAGGAGGCGGCCGAGTCCATCGAGCGCTACCTGGACGGTGCGGACATGGCCGCGGGCCGCGAGCCCATCGAGCGGTCCGAGCCGGTCTACCGTCCGGTGCCCGAGGGCGAGCCGATTGTAGCAAGGGTCAAGCCGCGCGAGCTGGAACCCGCGGCGCGCAAGGGCAACTTCAACGAAGTGGAACTGGGCATCACCCCCGAGGCCGGTCAGGCCGAGGCGGCGCGCTGCCTGAACTGCGGCTACTGCTGCGAGTGCTACCAGTGTGTTGAGGCCTGCGGCGCCGGCGCCGTGACCCTGGAAACGCATCAGGAACAACGCGAACGGATCGATCTCAATGTGGGATCGGTCATTCTGGCACCCGGGTTTTCCCCTTACGATCCGTCCAAGCTTGACTTCTACGGGTATGGCCGGCATCCCAACGTCATCACCAGCATGCAGTTCGAACGCCTGCTCTCTGCTTCCGGTCCCACCGGCGGCCATGTGGCCCGGCCTTCGGATCACAAGGATCCCCGGAAGATCGCCTGGTTCCAGTGCGTGGGTTCCCGCGACCAGAACCGCTGCAAGAACGAGTACTGCTCCTCGGTATGCTGCATGTATGCCATTAAGGAAGCGGTGATCGCCAAGGAGCACGCCGGCGACGATCTGGACTGCGCCGTCTTTTTCATGGACATGCGCACCTACGGGAAGGATTTCGAACGCTATTACGAAGGTGCGAAAAGCCAGGGGGTCCGGTTCCTGCGGTCCAAGGTGCATACCATCGACAGCGTACCGAACAGTGACGACCTCTCCATCCGTTATGTCACCGAAAGTGGTGAAATGCAGACGGAAACATTTGATTTGGTCGTTCTTTCCGTGGGGCTGGAGACCTCCCCCGAAGTGGTCGCCCTGGCCGAATCGCTTGACGTGGGACTCACTCCGGGCAATTTCTGCAACACCACGACCTTTGCTCCGGTAACCAGCACCCGCAACGGGGTTTACGTCTGTGGCGCGTTTCAGGGGCCCAAGGATATTCCCCAGGCCGTCGTGGATGCCAGTGCTGCGGCGTCTGCCGCCGGTGAAATGCTCAGTTCCGCGAGGAACACGCAAACCCGTACGGCCGAGGTGATACCCGAAGTGAACGTGCTCGGCGAGCGTCCCCGGGTGGGTGTTTTCGTCTGTAACTGCGGTATCAATATCGCCGGTGTGGTGGATGTTCCGGCGGTACGCGATTACGCGGCCAGCCTGCCGTTCGTGGAGTATGTCACCGATAATATGTACACCTGCTCCCAGGACACCCAGGACAGCATGACGGCCATCATCCGCGAGAAAAATCTCAACCGGGTAGTCGTGGCGGCTTGTACGCCAAAGACCCACGAGCCGCTGTTCCAGGAAACCCTGATCAATGCGGGGCTCAACAAATACCTGTTCGAAATGGTCAACATCCGCAACCAGGATTCCTGGGTGCATAAGAACAATCCCGATATTGCCACCCAGAAGGCCAAGGATCTGGTACGCATGGCCGTTAACAAAGTGGCCCTGAAGGAACCCTTGACCGAAACCGAACTGACCGTCGGCCAGGCCACACTGGTCATTGGTGGTGGGATCGCCGGTATGACCGCGGCATTGAGCCTGGCCCGCCAGGGGTATGATACCCATCTGGTGGAACGGACGGATCAGCTGGGAGGACAGGCCAACAGCCTTTTCCGCACCTGGAAAGGGGAGGACATAAAAAGCGGACTGGCCGAACTGATCGTCCAGGTGAATGCCGAAGAGCGGCTCCACGTGCACCTGAACACGGAGCTGGCCGATGTGGAAGGGTTTGTGGGCAACTTCAAAACCGTTATTAGAAATGGTGACGCCGAAACCGCCATCGACCATGGCGTCGCCGTGGTGGCCACCGGTGCCAGGGAGCTCGAACCCGATGAATACCGTTACGGTGAAGATCCGCGAATCTTGACCAGCCTGGAACTGGATCGCAAAATGCTGACCGACGATGCCATGCTGGGCACCCTCAACGCGGCGGTGTTCATCCAGTGCGTGGGCTCCCGGGAGCCCCAGCGGCCTTACTGCTCGCGCGTCTGCTGCACCCATTCCATCGAAAGCGCCCTGGCCATCAAGACGCGGAATCCGGATACCAACGTCTATATCCTCTACCGGGATATCCGGACTTACGGCGAACGGGAAACATTGTATAAAAAAGCCCGTGCGGCCGGTGTGATCTTCATCCGCTACAACCTGGAAAACAAACCCCAGGTGGTGCGCGACGGCGATCGGCTGGCAGTTCGCGTCACCGACCATGTGCTCGGCTTCCCCCTGGAAATCACCACGGACCTGATCACCCTGGCAGCGGCAATTGTTCCCTACGCCGACGAACGGCTGGCCCAGTATTTCAAAATTCCGCTCAACGACGATGGGTTTTTCGTGGAAAAACACGCCAAGCTGGGCCCCTGCGAATTCGCCACCGACGGGGTGTTCCTCTGCGGGTTGGCCCACTATCCCAAGTCCATCGACGAAGCCATCTCCCAGGGCAAGGCGGCAGCATCCCGGGCGGTGACGCTGCTGGCCCAGGAGCATATTTTTACCAGTGGCGAAGTCGCCTCGGTGGATCCGCAGATGTGCTCCAGTTGTGGGGTTTGCGTTTCCATCTGCCCCTACTCGGCACCCAGCTTCATCGCTGCCGATGCGCGTATGTTTGCCGGCCGGGCCACCATCAACGCGGCTCTGTGCAAAGGATGCGGTTTGTGTGTGGCCTCATGCCGCTCGGGTGCCATCCATCTCAGCGGATTTGACAACAATCAGATTTTTGCCATGCTCGATGCCATCTAATTAATTACCGTCCGGTGGAACGTCCTCACCGGACGGATCTGAAAACAAGGAGAAAACCATGTCTGAATGGGAACCGAAGATCGTTGCCTTTCTGTGCAACTGGTGCAGCTACGGTGCCGCCGATCTGGCTGGTGTCAGTCGGATGCAGTATCCGTCCAACGTGCGCATCATCCGCATCCCGTGTACCGGCCGGATGAGCCCGAAATTTGCATTGGCGGCCCTGCGCAATGGTGCTGACGGGGTGTGGGTGTCCGGGTGACATCCGGGTGACTGCCATTACCTGGAAGGTAATTACTACGCCCGACGGAAATTTGCCCTGTTTACCAACCTGATGGATTACATGGGGATCGAAAAAGATCGCCTGCACATGTCGTGGGTGTCTTCGGCCGAAGCCACCAAATTTATCGATGTCGTGACCCGGGTAACCGACGCGGTTCGTGCCCTGGGTCCGAACACCCGTTTTGTCAAACACCAGGCGAAGGTAGCGTGATATGTCCGGATACACAGAAAAGATGAGGGAGATCGCCGGCCGGCTGCTGGGCGACTGCAGTGTCCAGATGGTCATCGGATTCCGCAAGGGGACCCTGCCCATGATGAACGAGCCGTGCTTCGTCACCAACCCCGAACAGGTCCCGTCGCTGGTCTGGGACAGCAACTGCGGGATCAACCTGGCCAACTACCTGACCAATCGAAAAGAGAAGATCGCCGTTTTCGCCAAGGGGTGCGATTCGCGCAACATCGTCAACCACATTGTCGAGAACAAGATCAAACGCGATCAGCTGCACATCGTCGGCGTGCCCTGCACGGGGATGATCGACAAGCGCAAGATCACCGGCATGGTGAACGGTGAGATCCTGGAGACCACCGAGACCGAAGACACCATCAAGGTGCGCACGGCGGAAGCGGAGACGCTTTTCGACAAACGCGAGGTGCTGCAGCAGAACTGCGCCCTGTGCATTCACCGCAACCCGGTGATCTTTGATGAGATGGTCGCCGATCCGGTGGCCGAGCAGACCGACATCGACCGCTACGCGGACGTCCGCAAAATCGAGGAGATGGATTCCAAGGAGAAGTGGCAGTTTTTCGATGACCTGCTCTCACCGTGCATCCGCTGCTACGCCTGTCGCAACGCCTGCCCGCTGTGCTACTGTCCGACCTGTTTCGTGGACGAATCCAAACCCCAGTGGGTGGGCAAGGGCCAGGATCCCATCGATGTGCGGACCTTCCATTTTTTGCGGGCCTACCACTGCGCCGGGCGCTGCACCGATTGCGGGGCCTGCCAGCGGGCCTGCCCGGTGGGCATCGACATGCGGCTGTTGACCCGCAAACTGGAAAAGGACTGCCAAGAGCAGTTCGGCTGGGAGGCCGGGCTCTCCCTGGATCAGCGTCCGGCCCTGGATGTCTACCAGACCAATGATCCGGGCGACTTTATTAAGTAGTGCCTGACCTGAAACGGCATTTCAGGCCAAGCACTTGTAGCCATGATGAATTTTAGCGGGCAGGACGCTTCCCGCCTGCAATTCCATATAAAGGTTAAAAACATGACGCTGCTAACGATTGACAAAGACCACTGGACGCAAGGATTGGCGGCTGCGGCGGATCATTACCGGCTGTTCGGGCCGGTCAAGGAGAAGGACCAGCACCAGTTCAAGGCGCTGGAAAAGGGCCGGCTCCCCGACCTGGACCTGGTGAACACCCGCCTGTCGCCCAAGGACCTGGTTTTTCCCCAGTCCGAAATCATGCTCACGTACTCGCTGGACGAATCCCGTGAGGACCACCATATCATGAAGGAGGCCCATACGGATCACGCCCCCCGGGCCGTGGTCGGCATGCGTCCCTGCGATGCCAGGGCGATTCAACTGGTCAAGCTCAACTTCGACACGCCGGATGTCAAGGACCCCTATTGGCTGAAGGCCTATGAGGCCACCACCTTCATCGGCATGGCCTGCGATACGCCGCTGTCCACCTGCTTCTGCACCTCTGCCGGATGCGGTCCGTACAACGCGGAGGGCCTGGACATCCTTATGATGGACCGGGGCGAGACCTACCTGGCCAAGATTTTCACCGAAAAGGGCAAGGCCTTCGCCGATACGGCCGGCTGGAACCAGGCCACCCCCGAGGCGGCCGAGGCGTTCGTGGCCGCCAAGGAAGCGGCCGAGGCGAAAATGGTCTCCACGATCAGTACGGACAACCTGGCCGATACCGACCTACTCGACCTGCACGGGGCGCCGTTCTGGGATGACATCGCCTTTGCCTGCCTCAACTGCGGCACCTGCACCTTCACCTGCCCCACCTGCTGGTGTTTCGACATCCAGGACGAGGTCCAGGGCAAATCCGGCGTGCGCATGAAAAACTGGGACAGCTGCATGTTTCCCATTTTCACCGTGCACACCACCGGCCACAATCCCCGGGACACCAAGACCCAGCGGGTACGCCAGCGCTTCATGCACAAACTCAAGTACTTTGTGGACAAGTACCAGACCGGCATCATGTGCGTGGGCTGTGGACGGTGCGTGCGTCAGTGCCCGGTCAATATCGATATCCGCCGGGTGTGCGAGTTGATGAACAGTTTCAAGCCAGCCGACGCCTGCGTTGCGCAGGGATGATCGGATTCAAGAGAAGGGTACCGGCGGCGTTATCGGTCGTTGCGGTATGACCAATACAGCTTCCTCCCTCTGGCCTTACCGGAACCCTTCTCTTGAATCCGATGGGCGTCTGCGTTGGGAATAAGGGGGGGGACTCACAAATTAGATTTTAAATCCCATGCAGGGAGATAAAGAAAAATGCAAAATCCATATTTACCCTATCCGGTCCGCATTGACGACATCACCGTCGAGGCCGAGGACAAAAGCCTGAAGACGTTCAAATTCGTCTTTTTGAACGATGGCGACGAAGATCAATTCGCTTACCGGGCCGGCCAGTTCGCCGAGCTCTCCATCCCCGGCAAGGGGGAAATCCCCATCGGCATCGCCTCCTCGCCCGTGGAAAAGGGATTCGTCAAATTCACCGTCAACCGTGCCGGTGTGGTCACCACCCACCTGCACAACATGCGCGCGGGCGATCGCATGGGCCTCAGGGGGCCCTTGGGCAATTGTTATCCCTGGGATCTTTTGGAGGGCAAAAACATCCTCATCGTGGGCGGTGGGTTCGCCTTCACCACCCTGCGGTCGTCGATTGTCTATATGCTCGATCCGGCCAACCGTTCCCGGTTCGGCAATATCGACGTGGTTTACGGGGCCCGCAGCCCGGGCATGCTGCTCTACAAGGACGAACTGGTGGAATGGGAAAAACGTGACGACATCAACATGCACATCACCGTGGATGGCACCGACGATCCGGACTGGAAATACAACATCGGGTTCGTGCCGCCCATCACCGAGCAGAAGGCCCCTCCGGGCGGCGCGGACACCTATGCCATTGTGTGCGGCCCGCCGATCATGATCAAGTTCACCCAGCCGGTGCTGGAGAAATTGGGCTACGACCATGACCATATCATCATGAGCCTGGAAAACCGCATGAAGTGCGGTTTCGGCATGTGCGGCCGCTGCGGTATCGGAAAGGAACTGGTCTGCAAGGACGGCCCGGTCTTCACCCTGAACCAGATTAATCGGACCCCGAGAGAATACTAGCTCCGGTTAAACGGTAGATTCATCGGATTTCATATTGACATTGAAAACTTAATTCGTTACTAAGCTCAGACTCATAATTCAAAATTTAAACGGCAGTGTGCCGGAATTGCTAACAAATTTGTAAAGGAGGATTGAGTAACATGCCGACAATCGAATTTGGTGGAAAAAGTTTTACCGTTGACGAAGATGGTTTCATTGATGATTACACCAACTGGTCTGAAGAGTGGGTTCAGTTTGTCAAAAAGGAAGAAGGTATTGACGAATTGAATGATGAACACAAAAAAGTCGTCTCCGTACTCCGCGAGTACTATGAGAAAAATGGCATTGCCCCCATGGTTCGCGTGCTCTCCAAAGTGACCGGCTTCAAACTGAAACACATTTACGAGCTGTTCCCTTCAGGACCTGGAAAAGGAGCCTGTAAGATGGCTGGCCTGCCGAAACCCACCGGCTGCGTCTAATCATCACCTGATTCTGAGAGACAAAAGGCTCCGCTTGTTCAACAAGCGGAGCCTTTTTTGTAGCCGTTTGGGCTATGGCCGTTTAGGACCGCTGCAGGAAATTCCGGAATTTTTTCCTGCAGCCGAAGCCCATAGGAACCTTCCCCCTTGACCTTCGAGGCCGTCCATGCGTATCCCCATCAAGACCCACACGCAAACCGAAATGATCGATGTCACCGCCCGGATCCAGCAGCAGGTCACCGAAAGTGGCGTCGCCAACGGCCTGTGTGTGGTTTTCGTGCCCCACACCACCGCCGCCGTAACCATCAACGAAAGTGCCGACCCGGCTGTCCGCGAAGACATTCTCATGGTACTCAACCAGATGGTTCCCTGGAAAGCGGCTTATCGGCATATGGAAGGCAACTCGCCGGCCCATTTGAAAACCACCCTTGTCGGTTCTTCGGAAACCATTGCCGTGGAAGATGGTCAACTGGTGCTGGGAACCTGGCAGGGAATTTTTTTCTGTGAATTTGACGGGCCTCGAACCCGAAAACTGGACATTCGCCTGATCGGGGCATGATGAAGCGCGACATCCGCATTGCCGCCGTGGTCTGCCGCTGCCCTGTGGGTTCGACCGCTCGCAATCTGGAAAGAGTCCGCAACTGGGTGCTACGGGCCAAAAAACGCGGGGCGCATTTGGTCTGCTTCCCTGAAATGAATCTGACCGGTTACAGTAACCGCCGGGAAATAACACCCCATGCCATCGACGCCCGGGGACCGGAGATCGGCACCCTGATCCATCTGGCCCGAAACCAGGAAATCGCCCTTTTGGTCGGATTTGCCGAAAAAACCGGAGATGGATCCCTCTATGCCAGCCACATGGTCATCACCCCCCAGGGACGCACCGGAATTTACCGCAAACTGCACTTGGCCCCGCCGGAGGTGGAATACTTCTGTGCCGGTACGCACCTGCCGGTGTTCCACTGGTCAGGCATCCGCTTCGGTATCCAGCTGTGTTATGATGCTCATTTCCCGGAGTTGTCCACCCGTATGGCCGAAGCCCACGCCGATGTGATTTTCCTTCCGCATGCCTCGCCACGCGGTCAGGCAGCGGACAAACATCAGTCATGGATGCGCCACCTCCCGGCCCGGGCCTTTGACAATGCCCTTTTCATCGTTGCCTGCAACCAGACCGGCGACAACACCAACGGCTTGACCTTTCCCGGCAATGCCGTGGTCCTCTCTCCATCCGGTGAAATCATCGATACCCTGCTTACCGGAAAATCGGGAATGCTCATCACCGATTTGAACAGCCGGCAGATCGACCATGTCCGCAATCACCGGATGCGCTATTTCCTGCCCAACCGGCGTCCCGAGTTGTACCGCCAGCCAATCCAGAATGAGGATCTGGACGGATAACCCCGGCCCCCAGCGAGGGTGGCGAGGGGGAAAAATGGCAGCGCGCCCCTACTGAACGTAAAAAACAAATAGGGCCAAAATAAAAAAACAACGCTTCTGCATCGCCTTCTCCTGTTCAAGCGGTTGCCATTGTAGAAAATACATATTTTTTGGGTCAGGTGGAAAATGATGGGCGCGTGCCGGCAGTGGCGGTGGACTCGACCAGTCGATAATCCCCGTCTCCCCGTACCAGCCGGACGCCGAACATATGAATCGTCGTCGACAGCGGACGGCCGAAAATAAAATCCAGCATGGACGCGTCCATCCCGCCGTTGCCAACCACCAGTTCGCGCAGGTGGGCATCGTAGCGCAACATCTCGAAAATGGCCGATTCCTCCCGGTAGCGGCCGTCCGTGCAACCCAATCCGATCAGCCGCCCCAAAAGGGCGTAACTGCAGCGCTGTTCATGGGCCGTGACGAGCTCCCACACCGCCGGCGCCGGTTCCAGTAGTTCCTTGCGGGTCAGCCGGTCGATCTCATAGATCGCTTCAATCTGTCGTGTGTCCCGGCAATCCAGTACCCGGCACTCCAATGGCCGGTGAGCGTAAATCCCGCATCCCCGCCGGTCACGGTCATAGAAACAGCAGGTCCATTTGCCGTCGCGGCCTTTGATCTTGACAATTTCGTGGTTCAGCGGAATCAGCCGATCGCGCACATTGTCCCGCACCCGTTCGCCTTGCCGAATGGTAAACAGACAGCGGGCCGGGATCAGGCCGTCGGCCACCAGGGAAAAATCCGCATGATGCAGGGACGGCCCGCCCTTTTCACAACAGGTCCCGCAGCGCCGGCAGGTCATCGTTGGAATCCATTTTCGTTTAATACTCGGCAAAATGACTGAACATCGTTCTCCAAACGTTGAAAAGCAGGAAGGACACGTAACGGCGAAAAATCAACGATTCTTTCCGCAAGTCGAAGCCTGCATTGAGATAATTTTAGTTTTTTCTGCCTTCTCGTGTTTAGACCGCTTGCCGTTTTAAGGGATTCAAAAAGCCGTGATTTGGGATCCGGCAAACGTTCAACCGTCTTTAATATCGGTAGATCCAATGCAGTTTTCCCATTTGGATTTCCCGATGCCCAACGAATTGCTTTTTCGTCAAAAAGAAACCAAGCCTCAGTCATTCTTACAGGTACCACACATATAAATGGGATGCTCTCTCCAGCCGTCGAAAGCGATTCGGCGGCTTCCGATATTTCGTCATACCGAGTTTGCGGATCTTGGCCTTCTGAGTCCCGGTGAACGAACAAGATATTGCAAGGATAAAGTTCAATGCTCAATCGTAATCGTTTTCCCAAAGGCATCAAAGAAGCAGATAGCGGTCTAGGATCAAACCATTGGCTCTCAACTGGGCCTGGGTATTGCTCTCGGCAAACCCAATTCAGGACCGAAAGAAGCGCCCGGTCTGAAGGGCCATCTGTAATTAATGTATATTTTAGCGACATGATGGATTCTCAAGCGGCAATGAAAGTTGCTGAAGATCCTCACGGTTGCGGACTTTACAGAAACGCGGCTCAACTCTCTGACTGATCGGTTCTAATTCTTCATCAGCAATTGACGAGATAACCCGGGGGTTTAAATAGGACAGCAATTTCCCTTTTGCCACAATAGGTGGTTTTTCGGGGGCATTTGAACGCCACGTTTTGTCCAAACATGAAAAGCGGACTTTATTTCCACGATTTCCATTGATTATCGTTTCTACGACTTCGGCTACAATCAGTGAATCATCAGGGACTTCGCTGACCACCGCCGGTGAATGCGTGTTGACGATGACCTGCCTCAATGGATTTCCTGGTTCTATGGGTTCTTTCACGTCAGTTGCCACATCTTTTAGCAAACGCAATATCGCCGGGATGCGCACTGGGTGAATGCCATTTTCAGGCTCTTCCAAACAGATAAGGCCGCCACTTCGAATATCCATTTCAATAACCGCAAGGGCTAAGAACCGCAATGTCCCATCAGACAACGCCCGTGCGGGGAACTCTGTTGTGCGCGTCTCCCTTAGCATTAAAGTAAACAATTCTCTTTTATCATCCCGATCCACTCTCACCAAATCGACATGCCCAATCAGTTCACTGAGCCGATTTGAAACTTGGCAATAAACAGAATCTTCATCTGGTGCAACACCTTGATCTTTTGCGCTCTGTGCCATGTGGTATAGGGTGGCGGAAAGGTAATCACCTGCGGGACTGATCTGGTTGGGGCTGTTGAATTCGCTCGGTTGACGAAGGCGGGAGGGTTCAAGCTGCAATAATCGCCATGAAGCCATCTCGCGCCGCGCACACAATACGGTTGGGCTTTCGCTTGCACTTCCGGAAGACAGCAAAGTTCTCGGCAACGACTCCGCGACATGGTGAGAGGGACGCCCTCCACTCCCATCTTGATGGAGTTTGATGATTGTCCGCCCATCCTCTTCGACTGTTGATATGAATGGTGTGCGACTTGCGCCGATGACAGCACTTTCACGCCATTCTTTGCTTGGTTTGAAAAGAAGATGCTTCAACGCCTCCCCTTTTTGAATATACACGAGCTCTTCACGGACAATTTCAAGATCGCCACCAATTGTTGTTGCTTTTCTGGAATCTGCTGCCCGGTACTTTAATTCTAAAACGTATCGAAGAATTGTAATTTTGGCAGTCCCTTCCTTACCAAAATCGTCTATCACCTTTTCAGGAACGATCATTTCCGCTTCAAAAAACATTTTATTCAAAGGCTTATTGCCCGTTCTAAAAAAAAGCCCACGAACGTCCGGCGCTTTTCCACCTTCATCCCGGACTGATGATGCGGCTTCCAGCAGAGTCATATCTGACAAAGCTGACAAAAATCGAATTGCATCGAACAAATTTGATTTTCCGACACCATTGGTTCCAGCAATACAAGTAAATGGGCCAAAACGGACATCGACATCCATTAGATTCTTGAACCCATGAACTTTAAGGCGTGTAAGCATGCCCAGCCTCCATATTGTTTTCCCAATTCAAATGTAGCAGCTATGCCTTACTGATTCCACACTGATCATTATTTAAAAGAGTGGTGGCCAATCAAGCAGCTGATTGTTTTTCACGATCGATTACCTCCGAAGTGCCTTCAGGCTGCTCCTGGGCCAATCCAAGCGCCCGGCGCAAATCTTCGACCACAACAAAAAAGCACGGCACCAGAACCAGCGTAATCACCGTGGCAAAGAGAATGCCGAACCCCAGCGATAGGGCCATGGGGATCAAAAAACGGGCCTGGCGGGATGTTTCAAAAATCATCGGTGCCAACCCACCAAACGTGGTCAGGGTGGTCAGCAGAATCGGACGAAAACGGACAATCCCCGCCTGCTGAATGGCGTCGTGCACGGAAATACCGCCAAGGCGCCGGCGGTTGGCGAAATCGATGAGCACCAGCGAGTCGTTGATCACCACGCCCGACAGGGCCACCACACCGAACATGCTCATCACACTCAGGCTGTAGCCCATGATCATGTGGCCGATGACAGCCCCCACGATACCGAAGGGAATCGAAATCATGATGATGAGCGGCTGGACAAAGCTGTTGAAAGGAACCGCCAGCATGGCATAGATCACCATTAAGGCAAACACCAGTCCCGTCATCAGGCTCTGCATGCTCTCGCGCCGGTCCGCCTGTCGTCCCTCGAAGCTGTACGTCAATCCGGGATACTTCTCCTGCAGTGCCGGCAATGTTTCGCCCATCAGAGAGCCCATGACCCGATCGGCCTGGCTACGCGGACG
Organism: Desulfosarcina ovata subsp. ovata; assembly: GCF_009689005.1. Classification (NCBI taxonomy): domain Bacteria; kingdom Pseudomonadati; phylum Thermodesulfobacteriota; class Desulfobacteria; order Desulfobacterales; family Desulfosarcinaceae; genus Desulfosarcina; species Desulfosarcina ovata. Next base: position 2,949,663 of record NZ_AP021879.1, read on the forward strand.
CACATCGGCACTCACGGTGATCACCCGCCGGCCATTGCGCCGGTCAATGGAGGTGTAGGCCCTGCCCTGCTGAATGTCCACAGCCTCCAGCAGGGGGATCTCTTTGCCGGCCGGCGTGCGCAGGATCATCTCTTCCAGGTGATGTTCGGAAATGCGCTCACTTTTGGGCAGGCGCACCATCACCTTGACCTCGTTCCGGCCACGCTGTTGCCGCAAGGCCTCGGCACCGTAATAGGCGTAGCGCAACTGCCGGGCCACGTCCTGGGCCCGCAGCCCCAGGCTGCGGGCTTCCGGACGGATCTTGAAGTCCAGCTGGCGCTTGCCTGGTGAGTAACCGTCGTCAATATCGCTCACATTGGCGAAAAAACGCAATGTCTCGGCCACCTCGGCACTGGCCCGGGCCAGCACATCCACCCGGCGGTGGCTCAGTTCAACGGAGATGGCCGCCCCCCGTCCCGGGCCGCCCGCATCGGACTCGAATTTTAGGGATTCCAGACCGGTAACCGGTCCCACCCGCTCCCGCCAGAGGGTGGTGAGCCGGGCCGTGGAAACGGGACGGACGTCGGGCGGCGTGAGATAGATGCGCACCCGGGCCTGGTTGCCGTCAATATCGGCAAAAACGCCTTCGACAAGGCGATCGCCGCCATTTTCTGCAGCCAGTTGCCGGGCCGATGCCACCAGCATCTGCTGCACGGCCTCGGTTTTATGCACGGCCGAGCCGTAGGGCAGCACCGCCGTGGCCAGCGCGTAATCGGATTCGATCTTGGGAAACAGCTCAAATCCCATGCGCCCGCTTTTGATGTAACTCACCGTCAGCATCAAAACGGTAATCGCGATGCAGATCACGATGAACCGCTGCCGTAACGCCAGGTCAAGAAAGGGGCCGTAACGGGTGCGCACCAAACGGGAAAACCAGTGACTGAAGCGCTCCTGCTGACGCAGGATCCAGCCGAAGAGGCCCGTTTCCGAACGGGGTTTGCGATGACCGATATGAGCCGGTAAAATCAGCAGACTCTCGACCAGCGAAACGGCGAAAACGGCCACCACGACCACCGGAATCTGCCGGAAGATTTTGCCCATGATGCCGGAAACGAAAAACAGCGGAGCAAAGGCCACGATGTTGGTCAGCACGCTGAAGGTCACCGGCATGGCAATCTCGCGGGTGCCGGCCACGGCCGCCCGGATCCAGGATTTCCCGGCCTGGCGGTGGTGGTACATGTTCTCACCGGCCACAATGGCGTCGTCCACCACGATGCCCAGGGTGATGATGAAGGCAAACATGGACATGATGTTAATACTCACCCCGGCGGCGGGCAGGAAAAAGAGCGAGCCAAGGATGGAGATGGGAATCCCCAGGCTAACCCAGAAGGCCAGCCGCGGTTCGAGGAAAATGGCCAGCAGGATGAACACCAGGGTCAGACCGAAGTAGCCGTTGCGCAGCATCAGGTCCATGCGCTGACGGTAAATGTCGGATCGGTCGTTACGGGAAACCAGATCGATGCCCGGGGGCAGGTCCGGCCGGATCTCGACCAGTTTCCGACGCACGGCATCGGACACCGCCAGCGGGGTCTGCTCGCCGACCCGGTAGACATCGATCAGAATGGCCCGCTGGCCGTTATAGGTGGCGAAACTGTCCGTATCCTCGAAACCGTCGACCACGTCGGCAATATCCCCCAGAAGCACCTGGGTGCCGTCATTGGCGGTGATGATGGGGATACGGGCAAACTGCGGACCGAAATCGCGCCGCTCGGTCATGCGCACCAGCACATCCCCGCTGTCGGTTTTAATGGAGCCGCCGGGAAGTTCGATGGCCGCCCGCCGGATGACCGCCGCCACGCCCTCCAGGGTAAGTCCGTACGCCCGCAAGGTGGCCTGGGGAACGGAGATGCTGATTTCATAATCCCGGATACCGGACAGATCCACCTGGGTGATGCCCGGATCCTGAAGCAGGCGGTCGCGGACCATCTCCGCCGTCTCTCGCAGAATACGCTCTCCCGGATTGCCGAACAGTGCCAGGGAAACCACATACCGTCGGCGCTGGGTTACCGTCACCCGGGCGTCCTCGGCCTCATCGGGAAACGAAGTGATCCGATCCACCGAATTCTGGATGTCCTGGGCGACCCGCTGGATATTCTTGCCCTCGACGACTTCAACCGTCACCGTGGCAGAGCCTTCGTTGGCCACCGCGGTCACTTCCTTGATATCGTCAATCCCCTGGATGGCCTCCTCGACGGCCAGCACAATCCCGCGTTCGACCTCTTCCGGACTGGCGCCGGGGTAGGCCATGTAAACGGTCACGATGTCCAGTTCGAAATCGGGAAACACCTCTTTTTTGATCTGCCGGGAAAAGATCAGGCCACCCACCAGAAAAACAACCATCAACAGGTTGGCCGCCACGGTGTGCCCGGCCATCCAGGCGATGGGACCGGATTTACGGCGATCCCCCTCGGTTTCAGGGCCAAGCAGATCTCTATCCATCGGATTTTCCCCCTGGGGAGGATTTTCCGGGAGCCGGTTCCAACTCACCGCCGTCACCCTCCATCAGCGGTATGCCTTCAACCGGGGTGGCCAGATCGGATACGATCAGCCGCTGCCCCGGCGTAATGCCATTTTTCATCAGCACATAATCGGCATCACGCCACACCGTCTTCACCGGCAGCACGACCAGCCGGTTGTCGTCGGAGAGAATCCAGATGGTGCTGTTGTCCCGCAGAGCGGTTCTGGGAATCCGGTACACGTCGGTCAGGCGACGCCCCTGAATTTCCACGCGCACATACTCGCCAATGAGCATGGGCGGCCCCCCGGCCTTGTCAGCCAGTCCCAGCGGATCTTTGACCGAGACCAGAATCCGGGCCATGCGCCCCTCGGTTTCCAGATCACTGAGCAGCCGGGCCACGGTCCCTTTGCGCTGGTGACCGCGGTAAAAAACGGTCACCTCGGCACCGGCTTGCGCCCGTGTCCGTGGAATCCGGATCCAGGCCAGCCGTTCCATGGGCAGCGACACCTGAATCCAGTATTCATCGGTACCGACCAGCTCGGCCAGGGCATCCTGGGTGGTCACCTGTGAGCCCACGGATACGTTTTTCACCCGCAACACGGCGTTAAATGGTGCGACCACGTCGGTTCGCGACAGGTTCAGCCGGGCCTGCTCAAGTTCGGCCCGCGCTGCCGCCAGGTCGGACTGGGCTTTGGCCAGATGCGGTTTTCGAAGAACCAGTTCCGCGTCCTGGGCATCGGCCGGCTGTCCCGGGTTAAGCAGGTCCCATTCACGCCGGGCCACATCCTGGTACCCCATTTCGACCTTGAGGGCGTATTCGGCATCAACCACGGCACTCTCCTGGCGGGCGATGGCCAGCTGGTAATCCTTGGCGTCGATTTTGAGGACTTTCTGCCCGGCCCGGATCAGGCCCCCCTCGACAAATTCAGGATGGACGGACTGGACCGCTCCAGACACACGGGTTTTCAGCGTGATCTCCCTGGCCGGAACAACGGCGCCCATGGCGGATACGGTGACCTGATAGGTGCCCGGGAAAAGGGGCTGGGTACTCACGCGCATCGCCGCCCGTTGCGGCGGTCGCTTCTGGGCCTGGGGGGCGGTTCGCATAATGTAGCCGGCCCCGGCAATGCCAAGGGCGATGATCATGGTGCAGGCAATCAGCGTTCGCAGGCGGGATACGGCGGTGGCACCTGATGCTGCGGTTTCTTCCGGTGGGTATAAGGTGGATTGGTTCATCTGCCCTTATCCTTGATCTTTCGGCACCATCGGCTCGGTCATACCATGCCAGTCTCCGCCCAGCGCCCGATGCAGGGCAATCCGGTAGCGAACCAACGTTTCCTGCTGCTGAATCAGATTCTGCTCAAGGTCCTGGACGGCGATCAACTGGGTCAGCACCGGCAGGTAATCACTCAATCCGCGCCGATAGCGTTGGACGGCCTCCTCGAAGCCCCGGCGGGCCGCTTCCATGACCGCCGCCAGCCCATGGATATGTTCCCGCTGCCGGGCTTCGCTCTCCAGCGCGTCCTCGACCTCTTTCACCGCCGTCAATACGGCCTGGCGATACGCCCACAGGTTTTCGTCCTCTTGGGCACGGGTCAGGTCCACCGCTGCTGCCAGCCGACCGCCATCGAAGATGGGGGCTGTCAGATTGGCCGCCAAGCTGATCAGCCAGGTATCGAAAAACAGATCCAGTTCATTGGGGCCGTATTGGAGATCAGCGCCCAGCTGCAACTTGGGCAAGCGATTGGCACGGGCCTCCGCAACCTGCCACCCGGCGGCCCTGAGACGCAAACCGGCCTCCCTCACATCGGGGCGGTGGGCCAGGAGGTCCGCCGGCAAGCCGACCGCGGGGAGCGGCCCGATCGTCGGCATTTGCGCCTGCGTCAGTTCCAGGTCCGCACGGGGGGGCCGCCCGATCAATACAGCCAACTCATGCTCAAGCAGCCGGGTTTCCGCCTCTATCAGGGGAATCTTGGCGCGGATGTTCTCGACCACCTGTTTCTGCTGGTAAACATCCAGGGCCGAAACCATGGCCTTTCTGAAACGCAGTTCAATCAGTTCCAGAAAGGTCTGGCTGCTCTGCAGCTGTTCTCTCAGCAGTTTTTCCTGGCGTTTCAGGGAAAGAATCTGCAGCCAGCGGTCGGCCACCGTTGCGGTTAACGTCATCGCAGCCGTCTGCAGGTCGGCCCGGGAGGCCGATACGTCCAGAAGGGCCGCTTCCTGGGCGCTGCGGATGCGCCCCCAGAAATCCAGTTCATAACTGCCGGCCAGCGCCAGGAGATAACTTTCACGCCACAGGGAGGTGTTGCTCGTGGTCCGCGTACGACCACGGGTGGACTCGGCAGAGCCCGAAGCGGTCACGGCCGGGAAACGTTCGGCGCCGGCTTGAATGGCCAATGCCTCGGTCTGGCGCAGTCTGGCCCAGGATTCCTTCAGGGTAAAACTGCCCGAAAGCGCCTCATCGATCAACCGGTTCAGTTCCGGGGAGCCCAGTGACGGCCACCATGGCAGGGTCACATCGACCGCCGCGTTATAAATGGCAAAGGTCCCGGGAAGGGGTCCCGGCGCATCAGGAATCCGCTCCGGCTGGAAGGGGGCACATGAAACCAACATGAGAATTCCCAGAATCAGAATCAATCCACTGAAGCCAGTTATTGCGCGCATGATCAAGACCCCTTAAAATAATCGCAATTCACTCTGTCACAAAATGATATCAGCAGATTTATCATCCAGCCTGTCGGGAAACAAGCGCAAAGCGCGGACTGGATTTCTTTCCGTCACTCAGGTACAAATTACCGGCCAAGATTTTATCCGATCATGCAGTTCCCTGAAACAGACTCATACCACGCTATTTATATACGTGGTATTTACGAAATATTTTAGTATTGTGATTTACCTTAAACCCTATATAATTCGATAATCTTTCAACAACACCAGAACACCTTTTGCTTCCAACCAAAAATATAGATCACCTTGTATACGTATACCTATGCCCTACTGGAACCCAAAGATGCAAACGATCACGACGGAACGATCAACGGAAAAGGGGATGATTTCAATGAAAGAGTTAGTAACCTACATTGCCCAATCGCTGGTGGACAAGCCTGAGCAAGTCACCGTAGCGGAAGTAGAAGGCAACCAGACCACCGTGCTGGAACTGACCGTGGCCAAGGAAGACCTGGGAAAGGTGATTGGCAAACAGGGGCGAACAGCCCAGGCCATGCGTACCATCCTCAGCGCCGTTTCCTCCAAAGTCAGAAAACGCACCGTTCTCGAAATCATCGAATAACACAGGCCATGCGTATTTCTCACGGTGCCGGCAGAAATGCGCATGGATGATCATTTATCAGACACACCGTTTTACGCTACGTCATCGATAAAATCGATATCCGGAACGCCAATCGATTTTCGATCCATCTTAGGCGATTTCTGTCAAAGAATATACCCGCCTGCTTGTCTTTTCATCCGTCTTCTACGTTGGGCTTTTCCACACATAGCCCCACTATGCGTAAAAAAGCCCGCCTTGAATACGAATGAAAATCATGCGCATCCTGGTATATTCTTTTCCGCCAATCGCCTTAAATGTGACCGGTAGATCTTCGTTTTGCACCGGTTTTATTTTTCCCATCGACCGATGAGATCCATTTTCACCCCCTGACGGTTTGCCATCCACAGTGAATTTTTCATTTTCTTCTCAGAGGCGGTTTGAAAAGCCTGGATCAGGCCGGATCACCGGCCGGCAGGCGTTTATGGTAAAATTGAGAACGGACGGTAGAACGGATCACCGATGAGCACCATTTTCCAGGAGAGAAAAGGCTGCGTCGGGACACTGACCGGGCTGGAACAGCGCCTGGGTATCGTCGACGACCACCGGCAACAGCACAAGCACGGCGAGAATCCCGCAAACCAGCCGGATCAGCCAGTGCCAAAGTGTTGATCCTGTTCTCAGCATCGTAAAAAAAAGCATTTGCCGGATCGGGTCACTGGAACGTGGCGCTGGCATCGTGGTAAAAGACAATGCGTCACGCATCCGGAGCCTCTCTGACAGCGTTGGAATTCATGGTCCCCTAATGGACAATTTGGGGTGTGTACTGAACTCTTTAGAAAATGTCAAAAAGGGACGATACGTTGAGAGATCATCATACTGGCGGGACGCTTCTACGCCAGACCAATAGAGAGCGGAAAAGGAAGTCGCTATGAAACAGTTCTGCCAGTACCACCCGACAAAACCGGCACACTGGTATTGCGAAAAGTGCAACAAAGCCCTTTGCCCGCAGTGTGTGGATACCAGGGACATGGGCGGGTACCGCCAGGGGGAGAAACTGCACATGTGCCCCAACTGCAATCAGCAAGTGCAGTGGCTGGGAGTGGCCAACATCATCGATCCTTTCTGGAAACGCATCTCCGACTTTTTCATTTATCCGTTTTCCCAACGCCCGTTAATACTGATGCTGGGACTGTCGGTGCTGTCCGCGCTGCTGCTGCGCCCGGGGCTGCTTGGCGTCCTGTGCCAAATCGTAGTATGGGGCATTACCTTCAAGTATGCCTACGCCATTTTACAAGCCACGGCCAGCGGGGATCTGACCGCCCCAAAGCTGAATTCACACACCCTTTCGGAAAATTTCGCACCGGTCGTCAAACAAGTGGGGATTTATGTGGCCATTGCCGCTGCCGCGGGGGTGGTCTTTGCCCGTCTGGGAATCGCCGGTGGAGCAATTTTTCTAGTTCTGACCACCCTGTTTCTGCCGGCCATGATCATCCTGCTGGTCACCACCGAATCACTGATTCAGGCCATCAATCCGATGATGTTCGTGACCCTGGCCTTTAGGATCGGTTGGGGCTACCTGCTGATGTACCTTTTTTACTCCATTCTCGGCGGGGCCCCCGCCCTGCTGGGCCGTCACGTGATCCAATACCTGCCACCGATTCTGCAGGTTTTCCTCTTCACGCTGGTTAAAATCTACTATACCTTCATCGTTTATCACCTCATGGGTTACGTGATCCTGCAGTATCATGAAGATATCGGCTATGAGGTTAATTTTGACGATTTCAAGGATGAGGAGACCGAAACCCTGCAGGCGGCCCTTGAAGCAGAAGATTCCGAAATCCGATTGCAGCGGCGCGTCAATCAGCTGATCAAAGATGGCGACCACGACGGTGCCCGCGACCTCATCGAAAATGAGACGGCCGAGGACGGCATCAGCGACCCGGTGTTGTCGGACCGTTACTTCACGTTGTTGAAGATGACCGGCCCGACTGAAAAACTGATCGAGCATGGGCGCCGGCACCTGGATCTGATTGCGCAGGGCGGGCAAAAAGAAGCGGCCGTGGCAGCGTATCTGGAATGTCTGGCCAGGGACCCTGGTTTTGCACCGGAAGCCGGCACCCTGTTCAAAATTGGCGGGTGGCTCAACGAAAGCGGCAAGCGCAAGGAGGCCATCGGCGCGTTTAATCGATTGACCAAGGTTTATCCTGAAGATCCACTGGTTCCCAAAGCCTACTTCCGGGCTGCACAGATATTCAACGACAATCTGCTCAACCCGGAAAAAGCCAAAAAGATCCTGAACGGATTACTCAAAAAGTACCCGGATCACGACATCATCCCCTTCGTGGAGCGTTACCTGGGTCAGATGGGATAAACAAGGGTTTGGGGCTTCAGGCCCGGGAGTTGGCGCGCAAAATGATCGCCGCTTCCACGGAGTCGGGGAAATGCTTGCACACCAGCGTGCGGTAGCGCTTCCAGCCGTCCACCTGTCCGCCTTCGCGAAAGGCGTTGGCCAGCTTGACCAGACTGGTGGGCAGACCGGGGGTTTGGGGCCGTTTCTTCAGGATCGCCAGCAGGATCTTTTCGGCACCGGCGATTTCTCCGGCAGTGGCCATGGCCCCGGCAACCTGCAGGTAAAGCGGAATAGAGAGGGCCGGCCGACGGACCCGTTCGGCATAGGCCTGATAAACGCCGATGGCGGCCGCGTGGGTGGCCGGATCTTTAAGCTGGACCTGCAACAGGCGTTTGGTGGTGTCGTGAAACGCATCCGACTCAGGGGTCAGCTTGTGGATGTTGAACAGGTGGGTGAGCACATCCGCACGCTCCGGCGACAAGTCGAGAATCTGTTCGAACAAACAGCTGGCCTTGTCCATTTCAAGATGGGCCATATGCTCCAGGGCGTCGTCCATCAGCGGACCGACCTTGTCTTCGGCGGCCTCCTCGAAACTGTCGCGGTTCACGCCGCCCACCAGCCGCGCGCCTGAAAAAGCCAGCAGTGCGCCACCGGCCAACCCCCCAATGTGGGCCACATAGGCCACATGGCTGGCACCGCTGAAAAAGAGCTGATAGCATTCGTTGGCAATCCACACGGGCAGCAGAATGATCGCCGGAATCCGCGCGGTATTGAAGTAAAATCCCAGTGAATAGAACACGCTGACCGTTTTGCGACCGTATAGCACCGTGTAGGCGCCCATGAGACCGGCGATGGCACCGGAGGCCCCCACCAGGGGGACGGTGCTGGTGGGATACACCAGCCAGAACAATCCCGCCGCCATCAGCCCGCTGGCAAGATAGATCCCCGTAAAAAGTGACCGCCCGGCACCGATCTCGATCATGCAACCCAGGATCCAGAGGAACACCATGTTGCCGACCAGATGGCCGACACTCCCGTGCAGAAACATGTAGGTAAAAAAGGTCGAAACCCGCGGGGTGGCCGGACGCAGTCCGTGGGCAAAGGCAACACTGCGATTGCATTTTTCCTCGTAGTCATGGCGCAGCATGCGCCACCTTTCATAAACGGCATCCCGGGGGGTGATCACCTGCTCCCCCTTGAGACGGCTGAGGAAAATGGCGTCCGCTTCCAGCGCGAAATGAAGCCGCATGAGCCCTTCGGCATCGTCCGGGTCCACCGCCAGGTCCCCATCGGTGGCCGTTCCAGTCGCCTCCAGATAATCCATGTACCGGGGAACCTCAATCCCCGCGAGCCCCGATTCCAGGTAGAAGTGTTCGGCTTCCAGGCGGGCCTGGTCATCATTGATCTGGAACAGGAAAAAGACCAGGCAGTTGATCACCAAAATCGCCAGGGTGACAAGCGGGGGATTTTTCCAACCGATTTTTCCGGAAATGGGGACAATCAGCATAGGCGGGCCCGATATTTATGTCTGTAAATCACGGATAAAAGGACCCAATGCGGCGATCCCCTCGGTTTCGATCAGCCGCAGGGCCTGCGTTCCAATGACGGCGATATCGGCTTTGCCTTCCAAAAACTTGATGTCGGATTTGTCTTTCACCCCGAATCCCAGGGCCAGGGGAAGCCCGGTGGCCGTGCGGCAGCGGGCCAGGTAGGCATCCAGGGATTGGGAGAACTCGGTCTGGTCGCCGGTCACCCCCTTGCGGGCCACGCAGTAAACGAAACCGTCGGCCACCTTGGCGATGGCCGTAAGGCGCGCCTCGGAGGTCGTCGGCGAGTAGATGAAAATCGGGCTCAGCTGGTTGCGCTGCATGGCGCTCAGGTAGCCATCGGCCTCTTCCGGCGGCAGATCCGGAACGATGGACCCTTTCAGGCCGGCATCCCGCATCTCGTCCACGAACCGGTCCACGCCATATTTGAACAAAATATTGTAGTAGGTCATGTAAAGGAACGGGATCGGGAATTCCCTGGCCACCGTGCGGCCGAATTCGAGGCACTGGGCCACGCTCACCCCACCGGCCAGTGAGTTCTGGTTGGCTTTGAGAATCACCGGCCCATCGGCAATCGGTTCGGAAAAGGGAATCTGCAGCTCCATCAGGTCCACCCCGGCCGCCACCATGGTGCGCACGATTTCCAGGGAGGCCTCAAGGGAGGGATAGCCGATGACAATGTGGGTCATCAGCAGGATCTTCTTCTCTTTCAGTCGTGATCGGATATGGGATTCAAGCATGGTATTGTTTCGCCTTTTCAATGATGAATTGTTTCCATTTGGGATCGTCCATGGCATCGGCGATGGTGAAGATATCCTTGTCGCCGCGGCCGGACTGGTTGATCAGGATGATGTCGTCGGGTGACATCGTCGGAGCCTCCTTAAAGGCGCGTGCAAAGGCGTGGGCGGACTCCAGAGCCGGGATGACCCCCTCTTTGCGCATGGTCAGGCGGACCGCCTCGATCACTTCACGGTCCGTGGCGCCTTCAAACCGCACCCGCCCCTTCTCCTTGAAATCGGAAAGGATCGGCGATACGCCCACGTAGTCCAGGCCCGCGGCGATGGAGTGGGTCTCACGCATCTGGCCGTCGTCATCCTGCAGAAAATAGGTTTTGTAGCCCTGGGCCACCCCCACACTGGCGTCATCGGAGCAGAGCCGCGAGGCATGCGCGCCGGAGTTCAGGCCCCGGCCGGCCGCCTCCACGCCCACCAGTTCCACATCGTCGTCGAAAAAACCGCTGAATATGCCCATGGCGTTGGAACCGCCGCCCACGCAGGCAAATACCCGGGTGGGCAGCCGGCCCTCCCGTTCCATGAACTGCCGACGGGCCTCCTTGCCGATGATGGACTGGAACCAGGCGACCATTTCCGGAAAGGGGTGCGGGCCGCAAGCCGTACCGAGCACGTAATGGGTGGCGTCCATGTTGGTCACCCAGTCCCGAAAGGCCTCGTTGATGGCATCCTTGAGGATGCGCGTGCCATCGGTCACCGGCACCACGGTGGCACCCAACTGCTCCATCCAGAACACATTGGGTCGCTGGCGCGCGACGTCCACTTCGCCCATATAAATGGTGCAGTCAAAACCGAAGCGCGCCGCCATGGTGGCCGTGGCCACCCCGTGCTGACCGGCTCCGGTCTCGGCGATCACGCGGGTTTTGCCCATGCGTTTGACCAGAAGTCCCTGGCCCATGACGTTGTTGGCCTTGTGGGCGCCGGTATGGTTGAGGTCCTCGCGCTTGATAAAAATCCTTGCCCCGCCGAAGTGGCGCGTCAGGTTTTCGGCATAGGTGATCGGGGTGGGCCGGCAGGAGTAGCTGGACATCAGCTGCTCGTAATCGTGCCAGAAAATGGGGTCGTTTCTGGCCTCGGTGTAGACCCGTTCGAGTTCGTCGAATGTGGCAACCAGGATCTCGGGCAGAAACGCACCGCCGAAGTTGCCGAAATAGCCCCGCTTATTCATGATTCAGGCCTCCTATCTGTTGGGAAAAAACAAACCGATCGGTGTTGCAGTAAAGGATCGAAAAAACGGCATTTTGTGCCTGTTTGAAGTGAAGATAGCGATGGACCGTGAGAATGGGCGTCCGGCTGCGGACATCCATCAGCGCCCTGCGCCGGTCATCAAGATAGTCGATGCGAAAGGTCTGCCGCCCGTCCGCCGGACGCAGGTAAAATTGGGTTTCGGCCACCTGGGAAAGGGAGCGGCCGGTCAGATCCATCCCTTCGATGCCCTTGAACAGCACCGGGTGCAGGTAGATCTCCTCCAGCAGCACCGGGTCTCCCGCCACCCGGCTGAGCCGGGAGAGAAAAAAAGCCGTACCGCCGGCAAAGGGATTCCCATCGCCTCCATCAACCCGAATGTTAGATGGCGGATCGAGCAGGTCCACCGCCACATCGATGCCCTGCTTGTGAAAGGCCGAGCTGGTGCCGGCCAGGGAGAAAAGATCGATCTCCCGCTCCGGTGCACACACATAGGTCCCCGATCCGCGACGCCGGACCAGCAGATGCCGGCGCACCAGAAGATCGATGGCCTGGCGCACCGTGGGCCGACCAATGCCGTAATCTTTTGCCAACTGCGTCTCGGACGGGATCCGCGCACCGGGTGGATAGTCACCAGTGCGGATCCCTTCCATGAGGATGTCGGCCAGTTGGTGGTACAGGGGTATGGGGGATTGGGGATTCAGCATGATGGCAAACTATCTGCCATCAATATGTAAAGTTGTCAAGACATATTTGCCTGATAATCAGGGCATCGCATTTGGGTGTATTCTGGTCGGTGGCGTGATCGCAAACCCAACCGCTCTGATTCAATCAATGCCAAATGCAAAAATCCAAATGTCAATTGAAGGATCCTATCGATTATAAGATGGACAGAATACCACCATTTGGCATTTTTCATTGGACATTTGACATTTGTGGCCCACCGCTATCGGGTAGAAAGATTGAAAAAATGCAAGGTGATCCGAAACATCCTCGCCGGGTTCCGCTATGCCGCATGCAACAGAAACTCGACTTTGACGGCATCGAATGGAAAAACGATTTGCCCTTCGTCGGTACGAACGAGAATTCCAGCGTTCAGGAGGGCGGTAATATCTCCGTGAACGGCCTTTACATCACGCCCGACACGCCGAGCGGCTTCGCGAATCGAGACAGGCCCCGCGCCGCAAAGAACCTTGAGCAACTCCCAGCGTTTGGCGGTTAATACGCTCCAAAGCAATTCCGGCGTCGCAAAGCTGATGCGTGCGGAACCTTCGGGTTTTCCTGTCTCCCAGGCCTTTGTAAAATCCGCCATCGCATCGGCAGGCGTCCGTACATCAAGGGTTACGGTTTTCATGGTTCCACCTCTCGATATCATGCTGGAAATCAACGACCAACTGTTCCGGTGTTGTGAACACATAGGCGCGTTCTTTTCCACCAAAATGGCGATGATCGCCCTTACCGGTCTCATTATCGTAGCGCAAAACACATTCGCCACGCACAACATACGCAAGCCTGTATTTAAACCCGTGTGAAGACCCAATCAGCTGCTTTGGGAGACGCCACAAAATCAATTCCGCAAATGCCGATTCGGAATATATAATACGTGTGTGAATGAGTTTCACGGCTTTCATGTTGGAAACAATACCAACACTGTTGGCTGTTGTCAATCAGTCCAACACTTCGACCGGAATTCAGTCTTATTGTGTCGATTCCTTTCCGCACGGGCAATGTTTGGCGGGCCTTGCCCGTCCGTTGTTTCCACTCATATGTTTATAATGGTGATATCGCGACCTTTTATTTAGATATTTAAGAATATCCCGGGCTCCCCGTGACTTCAACCGGGCGGGTTATCAGCCCGCCTGCGAATCAACTGTGTTTGGTAATAATGTTTTCACATACCGTCAAGCAGTGTTCCTACAGCGTTATTATGGGATCGCCGGATCGATACGGTCTATCTCCCCTCATGCCAGACATTGAAGCTGTATCATATGAACACGATCATTTGCCTTCGATACCGTCGATAACCGAAGCTATTGCTTGCTGAAAGGGGAAGGATCGCAATACTGATTGTCCGGACCGCACGCTTCGTTCATCCAGTCATAAAATACCCTGGGATCACCCTCGATGGCGTATATCACCTTTTTGACATTCGGGAACTGCAGCAGCGTACGTTCCACCTGCGAGTAAAACGCCGCGCTTCCACAGCTTGACGTGGCACCGGATAGAATCTGCCGCATGTCCTTAAGATCCAGGTAGGCGATTCCATTTTCGACACGGACGTGCTTGAGCAAACCCGCCGTTTCGTCCGAGAAAAACGACCAATACCCCTCTTCCAATTCTTTGGGCGTGGGACCTCGAAACAGACGGCGCAGTGCTTCCGCAACCAGATCGGACGTCGCCGGCACATATCTTTCGACGGCAAAGGTCGCTGCACAATCTATGGGGTCCGTCGCCATGCGCTCGTTGTAAAAATAGACGTTTATCGCTGCAACCGCCTTGTCTCCGACAACACCCCGCCTGGAGGTACATCCCGAGATGAGAGTGACAAACACAAACAACGTCACCAAGGTCATGGCACCAAGAGTGGCGCACCACGTCTTGCTGGCCGCAAAGGTTTTTTTTATTGGAACGGTCATGGCGCGAGCTATTTTCATTCGGGAATGAACAACAGATCGCGACCCGATGACCAGGTGACCACCGCATCCTCGTCGATTCGCTTTTCAAACAACAGCGTGTCCCCCTGCATGACCCGAACGATCCGACCTTCGGCGGGGTGGTCGGCAGCAAGCAATAGCGCCTGGGCTTTTTCCAATACCTTTTCGGCAAAATCGGCCTCGTTCCCGCGGCCGGCAAGAGGGGCGCCACGGTCGTGCGGACTGCTATCCTTGTATTTGTGTCCGACGCTGAAAGCAATCAACCCACCATCGGGGAAAAACCGTCGAATGCTCTCAACCAGGATCTGTGCCAATGCAGACTGCCCGCTTTCGCTCCTGATGATTTCCGCGTGTTGGGGGTTGCTGGCAAATAACGGCTCAAGCAGAACCGCCGGCATATCGGTATGTTTGATGCTGCCGTCACCGCGACCGCCAAAACCGCCCACCTTGATGCCGTTATCCCCACCGACCGGAATGCCGAAGTGCTCGGCGACCTCCCTGGCATACCAGCGGCCCCAGTTCTTGCTGGTGGTTGACGCATTCGATCCGGTGATCACCACGGCATAGTTGGACGTCGCCGTAAAGCTGTTGAAATGGTGCTCCACATAGGCCACGGCTTTGTCCTGGTTGGCATCGTTTTGGCGTTTGGAGTAATCGCCTTTGTAGAATTTTACCGTGTACATGTTAAACCCTTCTTTTCCAAAATAGGTTGGTATAGGTCAGCCTGCATTTTTGACCGTGCTTCTTCATAAGTTATTTGAACTACGCTCATTGCCCTCTCATTTCTCATATTGAAATAGTCTAATTTTTCTGAGGGTTGTCACCCATCCCCGAACTGGTAAAAACGCCGCCTCGCGGAAAACGAGCACTTGTCCCGTGGAGCTCGCGTTGAATATCGTTCAGGGCGCTGATCATCGATTCAACCGACTCGGCGGCAAAAATACCTTCCAGGAAACGTTGGGTCTCGCGCATGCCGACATCGGACTCGACGGTGGTGAACCGTGACGGCCGGCGGGTGGCAATCACATCGGCATCCTCGGGGTTCCCCACATGCTCGCGGATCTCGTCCAGATACGCCAGCGAGGTGCAGGCTTCGAAAAACAGCACCCGATAGCGGTTCGGATCGAAGCTGCCGCTGCTGACCATGTCGAGCAGGTCGTGTTCCTCGTCGATGGCGACGCCGTGGCGGCGTGCCTCTTCAACGCGGGTTCGGCGGCCGGCGGCCTCAAGGGCGCTGTCGATGCCGATGCGGAAATTCTCCAACGGGCTGGCCTTGGCGTCGAAATCAGGCCCCGAGCCATAACGGGCGTGACCGTTGTAAATGGTGATCTCGTCCTCGCTGAGCCCGCGTCCGAATTCACGGGCGGCGCCGGCGGCCGGAACGACAAGGTTGATCCAGATGGTCACCTCCCGGCTCTGTTCGACGCCACTGGCATCGGTCCACGTAATGGTGCGCGTCGCCGTCCAGTACTCATTGCCCGACAGGCCAAGAAGCTCGAGGCTGAACCCCTGCCCCTCCATCCAGGTGCGAAACCGTTCGGCCATCAAATCCTCGGTGGGACGGTCGGTACTTTCGTAGTGGCCGGGACGGGTCTCCCGGTGCACCATGGTGTCGGTGGCGCCAATGCCAACGGTGATGTCCAACCGGCCGTCGGCCAGCAATCGGTCGTAGTCGACGGTGTGCTCATGCCGCTCGCCGGGCGCAGGGGCCACACGATCCAGGACGGCCAGCGTGGCACCATCCAGTTCGTCTCCCGGCGAGGGACCGTATCGATCGCGGAATTGGCGGATGGCTTCCACGGTCTCGTCCCCATACTGCCCGTCGACACGGTACATGGGCAGCTCGAATCCCAGATCGACGAGCGCCTGCTGCACCTTGGACACGGCGCCGCGGCGGCCGTCATGACGTGACGAGAGCCGGGGCGTCCGGCCGTCCAGGATCCGCTCCAGCGCGCGGTTTCCGGTAAAACGGGGATTGCTCAGCACCGGCGTGGGGGTCTCGACTTCGTCGGCATCGGTTTCATCCCCGGGAATTCGACGCACGACCGCCCCCCAGCCGGCAGTCTCGCCGCGTTGCTGGATCGTGTGGGTTAGCTCGTGGGCCAACAGGTGCTGGCCCGTGGCTGTCTGGGGAGAAAACCGGCCGCTGCCGAAATAGATGTCGCTCCCCAGGGTGAATGCGCGGGCGCCTATCTGCCGGGCCAAGCGCGCCGCCTGGGTGCCGATGTGGATCCGTATCCGGCTCAGGTCCCGGCCCAGGCGCGGCTCGAAAAATGCCCGGCTCTCCGCCGGCAGGGGCCTGCCGGTTCCCCGACGGCCGGCGATCGCCCCTTCGAGATCCGGCGTCACGAGCGGACGATCGCTGCCCTCGCTTTTGGGTTGGAGGAGTTCTTCTTCTTCAACCTGGCGCTGCAGATCCAGACCGTTGGCATCGTAACCGAGGGAAGTAAACTGAACCCGCGCATCGTCTTCCAGCGGTTGACGGACCAAAGCTTTGTCCGGCATGCGCATCACCGCATCGGCCACCCGGTCCGCTTCCTGCTCGTAGACGTCGTTGGGTGCCCCCACGGTCAATTTGGGTTGAATGCGGGAAGTCCCCAGGATGTGGCGGATCGTCCCGGCTTGCCGTGTGCGGTCAAGACCGTAAACCGGCGGCTGAAGGGTATGGGTCGATCGCGCCGGCAATTTTTTCTTGGATATGGACGCAAAGGTTCTCATCGGCCTTATCCTCCGTCTGGCCTTACCAAAAACATTATCTTAAATACGATAGGATACCGTACCTGTCTCTGTCTCTATCTCTTTAAGATAGAACAAAAAAGCACAACTTACATCCCTCCCAAACCCGGTTGATTGACCCACAACACACCCTCCGTGTCGAAAAAAGCAACTGGCACGGGGTCTCCTCCTCCTGCAGCACGCCACCTGGACAAATACGTTTCTTCACTCAATAGGAGTCTTACCTGCCGCCGCATGCCAGCTTCGAGTTGCCTGTCTATGACCGCGCGTGCTTCCACTGGCGTGTCGATACGCTGTTGCCATCTAACTGCAGAAGCTTCACGCATGGCCGCCTCAGCAGCAACGCGTGCCTCCCGAGCAGCACGTGCTCTGGCCGACTGGTGCACAGCACCTCTTCGCAACGCTTGTTGCGACGGCCAGCCCACACGGGTGGTATCGACCACCACACGTCCGTTCGTCTGCTCATAGGCGTAGGGAACCTCTCCTGTTCCCCCCAGGGCACGGTACTCCTCGGCGAAATAGGCGTGATCCGGCATCAGCTCCACCCCCTCCGCTTCGCTGACTAAACGATCGCGCAGCTGGCGCGCCTCGGCCAGATCTCGGATGGGGCGCCTTACGCGAAGGCCGCCAGCGGGTCCGGTGGGACGTCCCTCTGTTGGGGGACCCTGTTCGGGAGTCGTCGTCCTCTCTGTAGGCGCCGGCCCCGCCTCTGTAGGTCTTTCAGCCAGCCCCGGTTCAGGTACGGTAGTACGCTCAGCCGCGCCAACTCCGGGCTCAGTCGCACGATGGGGAAGATCAGGCTCCGGCACGGTGGCGCGTTCGGCTGCGCCAGCACCGGGCTCAGTGGTGCGATAAGGCAGGTCAGGCTCTGGCACAGTGGATCGTTCCACCGCACCTGGACCGGGTTCAGTAGGACGAGTGGCGGCCTCCACGGCACCTGCCTCAACACCGGTGGCGGCCTCGGCCTCCACGGCTGCCGACATGCGTGCGCTGCTCGACATGCTTCGCACGCCCGCGACCAAGCCAATCACCGCTTCGATTGCCATCACAATCTCAGTGACCGCTTGGGTGGTGCGGAAGGTGTTGGCGTCACGAATCCCCTCCCGCATATGATCGATCGCCCTGCCCAGGCCCAGGGTCAGAATCCCCCATGCCTCTTCACCCACAACACGCATGTCCCTTTCGAATTGTGCACGAGTATAAGAACCGGACAGGGCACGCGCCCTACGGGAGAGTTCCTGCAATACCAAATTGTATGGGTTCACCTCCGCCAGCAGGTTAGCGGTGCCCAATATGCCGTAGATCACCGTGAACAGGATGCCGATCGGTATCAACGCGGCTTCCGTGCCGGACACCTCGATGGTACGACCTTCGGTTTCGCCAATCGCAGCAAGGTCGCGTTCCCACTCGGCCATCTGGTCCATGATCGGATCCCAGAACCAACGTCCACTGACCAAATCACCCGCTGCTTCCAGGCCCTCGCCGATGCTCTCGGCCCATCCGCGCCAGCCGACAGGCTCGGTCGGTTCCTCGCGGGGAGCCTCCACAACCGGGGGGCGGACCTCGAGCACGGGTTCCGGCTGCTCCCCCTCAATCTCCAGCCCCTCGGGTGCTTCGGTCACCCGCGCCTGCGGCATCAGCCGCAATCCTTCGATACGCCCACCCTGGCCACGAACAATCCGGACGCGAATGGTCAGCCAACGGTCACGGCTCATACGCGGGCCACCGCCTGTCGCAGCCGGGTGACCCAGCTCTGCCAAACGCGCCTCCAGCAATGCTGCGAAATCCAGCGCACGCACATAGCTCCGGTCAGCACTGCCGAAATTAGCCATCACCGCATCGATACTCGACAGGATGCTGGACATATCACCACTGATGTTCGAAAGGCGAAGGGCGATCACATCGCGCGGACTTTCCTGGAATTGCACGCCATCGGCCGTGCCGCGGCGCAACCCATGCGAACCACGCAATGAACGCCGGTTACACGCCAGCCAGTTAGCGGACGCCCCTGAAACGCTGACGAATCGATGATCAGTGGCGGTCAATGCATCCGCTGCAATGTCTGCCGCCTGTTCCAGACCTGCCTGTTGCGCCACGGTGGCGGGATAGGCACCGCTTCGCCCCTGCTGAATGACATGAGCCAACTCATGCGCCAACAGGTGTTCGCCGGATTGGGTCTCCGGCGCATATTCACCGGCCCCAAAGAAAATATCCCGGCCATAGGTAAATGCCCTGGCACCCAACTCTTGATTCATCTGAGCCGCTTCATTGTCGGTATGGACGTTGACCTTGCTGAAGTCAAACTGCATGCGAGACTCGAAAAATGCCCGACTCTTTGCCGGCAGGAGCCGACCGGTTCCCCGACGGCCGGCGATTGCCCCTTCGAGATGCGGCGTCACGGGTGGACGATCGCTGCCCTCGCTTTTGGGTTGGAGGAGTTCTTCCTCCTCCTCCTCTTCTTCCTCGACCTGGCGCTGCAAATCGGCACCGTTGGCATCGTTGCCGAGGGGAGTAGACTGAACCCGCGCATCGTCTTCCAGTGGTCGACGGGCCGAGGCCGCGTCCGGCATGCGCATCACCGCATCGGCCACGCGGTCCGCCTCCTGCTCGCAGACGTCGTTGGCTGCCCCCACGGTTAACTGGGGTTGAATGCGGGAGGTTTCCAGGATGTGGCGGATCGTCCCGGCTTGCCGGGTGCGGTCAAGACCGTAAACCGGCGGCCGAAGGGTGTGGGTCGATCGTGCCGGCAGTTTTTTCTTGGTTGGGGATGCAAAGGTTCTCATCGGCCGTATCCTCCGTCTGACGTTTTCCGATCACATTCATCGACGGCTGCTCTCGGCTGGAGCAGAAAGTCAATGCCGCAAGTGAGCAAAACGCCATCCGACCTAGCACGCCGCCAGCGTGCCGGCCCCTGTCAACGATACGTAACGTCCCGATACAAAACCATCGGCGGTACGATACCACGTGTCGACACCCAGCACGGACGTCCCGCGGGTCTGGCACAGCAGCGTCAGATCGGTTCCCCGTGGGTACAGGCCGAGAACGGCCGACGACGTGTCCGGTGCGGCACGGTAACGCAGGGCCGAGGCGGTGACCACCCCGTGCACCGTGGCGGGCGGGGGTGCGACGGCAGGCGCCGGAGTCACGGTAAAGCTGGCCAGTTCGGCGGCCGGTGCGTCGAAATCAATGGTGAAGGGGACATCGCCAACCAGGTTTGTGGCTTCGAAGCGTGAAAGCGGCACCGTAGCGACTTGTTCCCTCGACGTACCGCAGTTACCGGGGCACAAATCGATGGTGTCCGTGACACGGTAACGAATCGAAGGTGTCACGGTGATGGTGCCGGAAGGATCCCGCACCAGGGTGGCGGTGATGACCGCTGCACGCGAATCGTCGACCGGTGAAGGACGGGCCCCGAAAGGATGGGCACTCTGGTCGCTGCCGATGCCGCCGGCGATGTTGCCCGCGATGTCCGTGGGATAGTTGAAATTCATCTCATCCGGTCCGCCCGATGCATTGATCGCACGCCGGGCGTCGATCAGATGGCTGGACACATCGAGGGTCACCCTCGATGCACCGCCCATCAGGGTGGCATGGTCCCGCTCGACAAGGCGGCGTAAGGCGTCGATGAGAAAACGCGTCGTCGCCTGAGTGGTTGGTGAGCTGGAGAAGTCGGCACCAAAACGGCCACTCAAGTCTTCCACAGCGGCGCCGCCGGTCATATACGTAGCCCACAGCGGTACGACCCTGGGATTTACCTTGGTGGCGATTCCGGCGAGGATTAACGGCCCGGCCCAGACCAGGTCACGCAACGCCTCGTTGACGTCGGCGAAAGGTCTGCAGAAGTTTGCATGGCAGCTTGCATCCGCACCGGTCCAGCCGCCCGAACCGGTCGGCTTATTGGCCAGTGCCCGCAAACGTGCCGTACCGATGGCTTCGGCCCCCTCGCGGATATCGTCAATCAGGTCCCGGCGGATCACCTGTTGACGACCGGCGTCGTGACTGGATTCGGCCGCGCGTTGCTTGGTCGACACGCCACCAATCGAGATTCGATCCTCCCGTTGCTGGATCACGTGCGTCAATTCGTGTCCCAGCAATCGTTGGCCCGTGGGTGTGTGGGGCGGGCAGCCACCGCGCCCGATAACGATATGGTTGCCAATGGTAAAGGCCCGCGCCTGGATGGATTCGGCAATCTCCGACGCCGCTGGATCCATATGCAGCCGAACCTGGCCCAGATCGCGTCCCAAGCGCGACTCGAAAAAAGTCCGGGATACGGGATCCAAGGGACGCCCGCCGGCCTTGATGGCCTCGATTCCGGTCGCCCGGTCCGCATCCAGTTCGTAAGGTTCACCTGGGGCCCCGGCCTTCCGCTTGGCCTGGATTCCAGTCGAACGCAAAATCGACCCCACGGTCGCCGTCCGTTGGTTGCCGGACCATGGACGATAGGGTGGAAAAACCGCCTTGCGATACCCATGGGCGGTTTTTTTATGCTTCCAGGCAAAGGTCCGCATGCACCTCTCCTTATTGGGGTGAAGCCACCCAGGCTACCAGCTACCCTCCGGCATGTTGGCCGCTTTCACCGCATCCCGCGCTGCGGTAAGCAAACGTCCCCCGCCCACCCATTCGTTGTTGCGGATGCGCCGCTGCACCCGGTTGCCGCTATAGATCACGGTTTCTGCGATCACGCTGCCGACGATCGTATGCAGGGATTCCATGGTATTGCCATTCAAGGTGACGTCCGCGGACAACACCAGGTTGCCGTTCCAGGCAATCATCGAATCGGAGATCAGGATCGCCTTATAAAGATCGGTCAGGATCCCCTTGCCGGCTTCGATGATCTGGCGGATTTCATCCACCCGTTCCCTCGCCAGGGCCAGGCGGGTCAGCATCGTGCCCTGGATACTCAAATCGGCGGCCTGGGCAACCAGGGTCAACACACCGGCGCTGGCCAGCATCTCCTGGAGTTGCTTGAGCTCCTCCTCATCGAGGCTGTCACCGGAGGCACCGTAAAGGCTGACCTGACCATAAATCCGGCTGTTCAGAATGGAAACCCGGGCCAGGGCATCGGCCAGCAGCAATGCACCGCCGGCCGTGGCGTGATGGGCCTGATCGCGGATATCGCACAGCGCGTCCAGGAAATGGGTATTGCCGGTTTCCGATAGCTCCAGCACCTGGATCAGGCGCTCGTAACTCAGGCGTTCGTTGCGTGAGAGCCTACCGGCCGTCTCGAGTGCCGCCTGCAGCTGTTCGGCTATTTTCTGGCGGCCATTGGCGTTCAACTTGGCCAGTCTTTGGGCTTCGAGGCCTGCCTCAGCCAGGAACGTCCGGCGCTCGGGATGAACAAACAACGCTGCCAGGTCGGCGTCGAAGGCAAAGATCGTCGCCGGTATGCTCAGCTCCGCCTTGGCGTGGGCTTCCAGCGTGCAGTGGTTCATGGAAAATGCGGCGGTGCCGCTGACCTCCAGCAAAGCCGTTTCGGCCGCCATGCCCACGTGATGCACGCGATCCAGATCGACCACGCCACAGCCTTCAATCGCCACCGGGCGCTCCTGCTCGAGGCTGACAATCCACAGATCGTCCAGGTGCAATTCATCGATGCCGACAAATGCCGCCTTTTCGCCCGGCTGAATCCGCGTGCCGGGACCGCACCCGGTCAGCGATAGATTTAGGTATGGAAAGTTCTTCTCTTTCTCAACCTGTTCCAGCGCATGGTCGCCGCGCAACAGGCAGAGGCAGATATCGAAGATGCCTTCGGCGGTCAGCGTCTTGACCGCTGCGGCGATGGTAGGGAACTGCCCCTCCTCGCCGACGGTGACCTTGCATCCGCCACCGGCCGGTCGCTGGCACAGGGCGTCGAGGGCATCCTGTACCGTCTCGATCTCCGGCTGGTTCAGGAAAGCACACGCACCGGTATCGTAGGCGACGTGCCGGGCCCGAATATCGCACAGCAGGCCGAGGGCATCGGCCACCGTGGCGATGGGTTGTCCCCGATAAAGACTGGTGTTGCATGGTTTGGTGAAGCCGACATGCTCGGCTTGGATGCTGCAGATGGTGTCCAGCGCCTGCTTGACCGTTCCCTGGAAATTCAGAAACAGCCCTTGGGTGCAGTCGGTCTGGTAATCGATATCGTGGGCATGCAGATCGGTGAGCGGCGGAAAGCTGTGGCGCCGCCGGTCGGCGTCGTCCACATGGCGCGTGACCGTTCCGTCGGCGGCCACGCCCGCCAGGCGCAGGTAGTGGTGGTCGATCCCGTCGGGCAAGGTTCCGCTGCAGACGGCGCTGCCGGCCGTGTGAACCGCCTCACGCACCGGCGCGAGCCAGTAATCCCCCACGACAAAGGTTCGGCCGCTCAATTCCAGGTTCATCCGAAAGGCTTCGAGGTTGACCGTCAACCCCGGCCCCAGGGCCACATATCCGGGCTGGGTGGAGGAGATGCCCGTGGACAGGTCCACGCCCTTGTCCCAACCGTCCACCAGGGTCCAGGTGGAACCGCTGCGGCTCAGTTCGCAATACCCGTCCCAGCGTCGCACGAAGGCTTTGGGGTCCGCAGCGCCATCCGGGATGGCGTAGGTGGTGTTAAGGATCCCGGCCAGCGGCGAGAATCCTGAAGTCAGGTGAACGCCGGCATGCTTTTCGGTGGTTAAATCAAAAAATTCGTAGAGAAAGCGCGCATTGACGAATCCCGGAGGCATCAGCCCCTCCGTCTGGGCACTGAACTGCTCGGCGCCGTTTTCGCTGGACCATTTCAGCGTCAGGGCGGTGGGATTGTCGGCAGCGCCGGTCACGGCATGCACCTCCAGGCGAAAGAGGTAATTGCCCACCCGGCCGGCGCCGGCGCCCACCAGACCGGCGCAGGGGTCGCAGGGATCGCTGGCTTCGAGATTATCGTGCAGATCGAGGCTCAAGGCGGCATTCCCCTTTTGGGGGATGTCGGTCTCCGGATTGACGCCGCCGCCACAGGTCTTGACTTGCAGCATGGTCTGGGTGCGGGTGCAGGTGTCGGCCCCGTTGAGGGCCACATCGCGCAAATCGGGATCTTCCAGGGCCGTCAGGGCGCGCTCCCAGACGTCGGCGTAAACCACGTAGGGCCCGGTGGAGGGAAGATCGCCGCTTCCCGGCAGATCGGGCTGCAGGCTGGCCACAAACGCCGTCGTGCCCGGCAGCACGGCGCGCAACCCGTCGATGTAGACGTCGCCCGGCTGGATGTTGCGGTTGTCGGCGATGGAGAGGGCGCCGCTTCGGGGAGTGCCGCTGCCGACCACATCCTTGAGGGCCTCGGCCAGTTGCGCCTTGAGGACGTCGACCAGGCTGTTCCAGTCAGCATCGGTGAGCATGCGTCCCTGCTGCTGATAGACCCCGGCGTAGCGCTTCTGCGCATCAACGGATTTTTTGGATATCTGGGTTTTCATGGGTCCCCCGTCAGGTCATGATGAAAACAATTGCAAATTTATTCAACACAGGCTTCCCTGGGAAGCCGATGCAGCCGCAGGTCCGGAACGATGACGGCCTCCATCCCCACGGGGAGAAAATCGCTGAGCTTGTCCGCCACGGCGGCCATCAGCAAACTGTACCGCCAGCCGTGGTAACACCCCATCTCGCCGCCGTCCTCGGCACCGAAACGAATCGCTTCGCTGGTGGCCGGGTGGAGGGTGGCGCATCCCGCCTCGCTAAACACCGGCCGGCGCTGCACCACCTGGTCCCCCTCGTCAAAGGCAAACTCGTAGAAAATCGGCGGCTCCGTGGTGTTCTCCAGGGTCCGCAAATAGGCCACGTCCACATCTTCGGGAATACGTGAAAAACGGATACAGTGGGGATTGGCATCGGTTCCCGGAGCAAGGTCCAGGCCGGCGGCGAAAATCGTGTCACTGGCTTGCAGGCAGCGGCTCTGGCACTGATTCAAAACGGTGCAGTAGACCAGCCGGGCCAGGCCAGATGAAACCGCCAACCGGTCGAACAGGCAGTCTTCGGCGGCCAACACCGGTTGGAACATGCCGGTCTCGTCGGTGGGCGATATACTTTCTACCTGCAGATCAAAGGCCGCCACCCGCTCCAGGGTGAGCACCCCCTGGGCCACCCGCAGGGAGCCGCTGCCTTCCAAAATCAGATCCTTGAGCGTATAGCCGGACGATGCCGACAAATCCATGGTCACGGTCCCGACAATCGGGACGCGTACCGGTCGGTCCTCCCGCCCGCCATGATAGGCCCCCATCTCGCCGCCGTCCTCGGCACCGAACAGAATCGTCGCTGGAGCATCCGGTCGCAGCACCCCCGCACCGGGATCGTCGAAAAATGCGCTGAAAAAATTCGCGACATCCGTGGTGCCGGCCTCCTGTTCAATACTTTCGTCCAGGCCGGCCGGGATCCTGGAGTAACGGATCGACCCGCCCGCCGCCGCAAAGATGCTGCCATTGAAGATGCAGTTGGCGGCGGTCAGCCGGAAAACCGTGGTCGCCCCCAGGACCGTGCAACCTTCGAAGCTGGCCGCGCCGGCACCCACCGACACGGTGTCGAAAAGCGTTTCCTCGGCCGCGAGGATCACATCATCATGGGATGACACGGTGACCACCAGATGTTTCACCGTGCAGCGCCGCAGGGTCAGACGACCGGCACCCACCGTGAGGGTCCCCTGGACATGGTGATCCTCGAGCAGGTGCTCGCCCTCCGCGCTGTAATCGAGGTCGGAAACGGTGGTATACGGGTCGGGCCCGAAAAAGCCCTGCGGCGGCGGGGCGTGGAGCAATACCCGCTTGGGGTGGGCATGCCCCCGGGACCAGGTCGGGGTACGCACATCCGGCGTGCGGCGGGAAACGTCTTCATAACTGCCTGGAAAACACGGCGCCCCATGGCGGTTGACCTGGCGCCACCAGACCGCCTGTCCGTCAAAGGTGGTCTGTTTGGCGGCCGGGTTCTGCGGTGCCGCGCCGCCGTCGGTCGCCACCTGCATGGCCCGCGAGGGATAGCGAAAATCCACCGTGACCGCCGGCAGTCCGGGATGCCGCGCGGCCCAGCCCGGATGGTCGCCAAAGGCGTCGTGCAGCGCCGATTCACCCAGCGCCGGCGCCAAAAGCCGCGGCAGGCCCACCTGCGGGGTGGTCGCCACGCGCTTCCAGCCCTCCTGGATTTCCACTTCCAGGCGCCCCACGTTTTCGGCGATCTGTTCCAGCGCCTTGAGGGTTCCCTTGCGCTGGCGCCAGGCCACCGCATGGGCCACCTCGTCGCGGCGCCCGGCGTCATCGGGCGAAACCATGCGCACGTCCAAAAGATCGGCGAAATAGGGCAGCAGCCAGGGCTGGCAGGCCTCGCCCGAGGAGGGATTGTCGGGAAAGGCGTCGGCCAGACGCTGGTCCAGGGTCTGACGGATCAGGTCAAGCAGATGGCCACAGGCATCCAGAAAACAGGCCAGGTCGCCGCCACCATCGTCCGCGGCACTGTCCCGGGTGCGATAGACCTCGGGCAAAAGCCCGTAGAGCTGTTTTCCCATGCGGGTGCTAAAGAGGTTGTCCGTGGCCATGAAAGGGTCCTCCTATACGGGTCCGACGGCCGCTCAGGTTGAGAATTCTCTCAGGGTGAGCAAGGTCAGGTAGTGTTCATCAACCACCGCCTGAAGCAGCCGCAACCGATCGTCCAAGCGCTGCGCCGCATCAAGGGACTGCCGGCTGTCACGGGCCACTGCGGCCGGTCCGGCCGCCAGCAGGGCCTGCACCGAACGGTCCTTGAGAGCGGCGATGGCGGCGTCACCGATCTCGATATCAAGAATGAACCGGGCCTTGGCTTTGAACTCGGCCAGACGGGTCGCCGAGATTCCCGGCAGCGCATCATCCGCCAAGCCGGCCAGGTTGTCCAAGGTTCGCACCCCCCGACTTCTCAGCATCTGGCTGTAGCGTGATCCCACCCCCTGGATCATCTGCACGGGACGGCGCCCCACCAGAGGCCCCGTTGCTCCGACAGATGCTTCGACAGTTGCTTCCGATGTCGGGGTCGCGGACGTCGCCTGTACCGCCGCACTGCCCTCGACATCGATCCTGAGCGTCCCCAGAACAAGAACCTGACGGTCCGTGGCCGCCAGGCGGCGCAGGGTCTTGTCGCCGTTGACCACGGCCACCGAATGGCTGACGCCCTCGACCGACTCGACGACGGCATAGATCTCACTCAGAAACAGATCCTGTCCCAATTCCCGTTGCTGCAACGAAAAGGCCGCCTGCAGCGCATCCTCAACCGCCTGGACCACCGCCTCGGGGATGAACTGTTCGGCATCGACGGTGAGAAGCACCTCCAAGGAGAAGGTCACCTCCGCGTAGGGCAGAACGGCCACCTCGATCCCGGGAATCGCATGCGCCAACAGGAACCGGGTCAGGGTGTCGCCCAGGGTGCCAAGGCCGCCGCCACCGGCCGGGACCACCACGACCTCGACCTTCTGGTTGCGTCCCAGGCCGGTGGGCCGTGAAAAGGCCTTGGCCTGCCAGACACTGCTCTGGCTCATGGCCAGGAAGGCGAAATCCGTCAGCGACACGGCCCGTTCCAGGGTCAGGAGCGTGGCCGGGGCGTTCTCGCGCAACGATGCCACCGTCTCCATATCGTTTCCACCGGTGGCCGCCATGGGCTGGCGTACCGTGTCGACCCATCGGTGCGGCTTGGCGGGCTGGGTCAGGCTGTCCGCCGCCACATTGCCGGCAAGCCCGGCCCCCTTGCGGAAGGTGATGCGCAGGTTGTTGCTTCCCGTGGGCAACCGCCGGCCGCGCTTGCCGTCACCGAACGTGATCTTCAGGAAAGCGTCTTCGGTCATGTGCACGGTGTAGTGGAAATCGGTCGGCCGGCTGTCCTGAAAACCGGCCACCTGCTCCCAGGCCCGTCCGGCCACCTGCACGACGATGGCGGCCCGCACTCCCGACGGCTGGGTGGCATCGGCGACAAAGGCCACCTCGCTTTCCGCGAACCGGAAAACCTGGCTCAGCCGGGTCGCATCGCCGCTGCCCAATACCTTTTCGCCCTTGGTCTCGCCGTGGCCGGCCAACACCACGTTGCCGGCGATGGACATGTTGCCCCGCGTGAATCCCGCCGGCAGGTCGCCGCTCAAGACCAGTTCCGCCGGACTCGTGGAGCGGTCGATGTCGGCAACCGTGACGAAAAAGGCCGCCGAGGCGTCGCTCAGGTTTTTCACCATCAGGGTGCGGCCCTTTTCCAGCCCGGAAGGAAGGCTGGCCAGGGGGATTCGCCGACCGGTGAGGGAGCGCGTGTTCAGCGTCCACTCCTTGGGGCGAACGATCTCCTTGAAGTGGGCGTAAAGAGTAGTCTCGGTCAGGAAAAAGTCACCGCCCCCGCGATCGAACCAGCCATCTTCGGCCACAAGGGAAGCTGTTTTGTTTTCCTCATCAACGGATACCGCCGCCAATCGCGTCCAGGCCAGTTGCCGGCCCATGGCAACCACGGCCAGGTCGCCGGCACTGGTCTTTTTGGGTTTTTCGGCCAAAAGGGTCTCCGGCAGATGGCCGCTGACTTTTTCCAGATAGGTATCCACCTGAAAGGGGCCGGGCGTGGCCGGCGGCGCCAGCAGGGTCTGCGGATTGTCCAGGGCAAAATCGTGGGCGTTTTGATCCCAGGTCAGGGTCAAGATGGTGTATCCGCGCCGTTCATGGGTTCCATCCGCCGGGTGGTAGCGGGCATCGGTGACCCGGTAAACCGGCAAATGGATTTTGCCTTCGTCGTCCTTGCGCTTGTCGGCCACCAGGGCGCCGCTCAGCCGCGACCAGTCACCGGCCACACTGTAGGCGTAGATGACGGTCTGACCGCCGCTGACGGTCCGCGGGTCGGCCTCTTGCTGGCTGATCGCAAGGGTCACCGGCTGGCTGACCAGGCCCTGGTCGAGCCGCAGGATGCCGACGTCGGCGTCGAGCACCAGGCGCTTGCCGCGCAGGAACACGAGGCGCCGGTAGCTGGCCTCGACGCCGTCGGTAATGTACAGGACCATGCCGGGCAGAAGATCCTGGGGCGTTTCGGTAAGGCGCAGCACGCGTTCGACCTCGGCCCCCTTGGCGGCCGGACCGAGGGGGGCGAGCTGATCCTTGGGTTTCAGATGCACCCGGGTGTATCCCGTTTGCAGACGCCGGGAAAGGCGCGGCGACACCTTGAGCCGGGTCAGGCCGCCGTCCACCTGAAGCCCTGCAATAAGGTGGGCACGCAGCACCCCGGTCTTCTCGTCCTCAAGGACCAGCGGATCGCCGATGGCCAGGTCCTCCACCAGGGTTTCCAGCCAGAGCAGGTCGCCACTTAGCCGATCGGGATTGCGATTGTATTCGGCCGGTCGCAGCTGGTTGAGGCCGGCATCCAGGTCGATATCGTCGAGGGTTTCGAAAATCACCGGCGCGCCCCCGTCGGGCGGCGCATATTTGACCTGGAATCCGCTGGCCAGCGGTCCAACCGCCCCGGCCTTGGCCTCGATCACCAGTCGGGTCGACGCCGAGGCGGGCGGCGCAGGGTGGTAATCGAGCATCTCGACCAGCCGCCGCACACTGTCCCATTGGGTGGCGGTGCGCAGGTAACCCTCGTTGGCGTATGCATCCATGTGCTCGGTCAACACGTGGGACGCGCGGGCCAATACCCGGGCGATTTCCCAGGCCCAGTCGCGCCGGTCGCCATCATACTGGGCCTCCAGGCGATCGAGGCGTTCGCGCTCGGTCTCCGCCGCCAGCCGCAGTTGTTCCTGTTCGTATCGAAGGTAGGCATCGGCGACGTCACCCGCCCGCCGGGGAACCAGATCCCCCCATGTAAGGGTCGCGGCCGCCGGATCGGCAAACCGCGCCAAGAGGGCCTGGCGCAGGGTTTCCAGGAAGGTCATGGCGTTGCCGTCGATATAACGGAAGCGATTCAGGCTGGCCCGGTTCCAACGGGTCAAATCGGTTCGACCGTTCATCCGCGCCGTCCTCCACTGAGTTTAAGGTTGAAAAAACCCCGCTCGGGATGGCCGGGATCATTGTCGCAAACGGCGATCTCAAGCCCCTCCAGGGCGATTTCACCGGTATTGGCCTGGTCGGGATAGGCGTTGCCGAGGCGTTTGAAACGGTTGAGACAGACGTTGTCCACCCCGTCGAGGGCCATCAGGGTTTGAAAGATATCGCTGGCGTAGACGTGCTCCCCGAAATCCAGCCGGCCCGGCTCGAAAAAACCGCCCGGATCGGTGCCCAGGGCCTGTTCGACGGCGTGGCGGATCTCCGACTGGAAGAAATGGTCGCGCACGCGGATCGAAAGCGACATCTTGATGCCCACCGGCTCGGCATCCTGCAGAATCACCTCCTGACCGACCATGCGAAAGGCATCCAAATAGGGCCTTAAAAGCGTCCGGAGGGTTGGTGGCGCGGGCGCCCACTGGGGCGCCGGCAGCTGATGCTTGCTGTTCAGCCGCTCCACATCGTCTTTGATGTCCACGGGGAAATCCGGCCCGTCGGCATCCAGGGACTGGTCCTGCCACAGCACGACCGCCACCCGCAGGCGGTTCCAGGCCCCGCTCCACTCCTCCCAGGCAAAGGCGCGCAGCACCAGCGGATGGTCGATCAGGCGACTGGCGTAATCGGCCACCGAAACCATGCGCCGCTGGGTGTGAATGGCCAGCGGCCCCTCGCGCTTGGCCGCCGTCATCAGCGCGAGGTTGCCACGCCACATCTGTTCGAGCAGATCTTCCTTGGAGCGGCCCGTGTCCGCGTCATCTTCCAGCCCGGCCTCGGTGGCGGCGTCAAAGCCGATCAGACCGAGCAAGCGGCGCACCGATTCCGGGCGACGGGCGGTCTCCAGCATGGCTTCGGCCGCCGTTCGGTCGGCCATGTCCGAGAGCTGGTCCAGCACCGCGGCCAGGATCTCCACCAGCACCACCTCGAAATCGCCGGGGGTCCAGCGCTGCCGCTCGGGAAACCGCGCGGCCAGTTCTTCGAGCATGAACCGCCGGAAACTGTCGAAATCCCGCACCCGCCAGTCGAAATCGTCCCCCACCGCCGGCAGAGGCTGTGGCAGCGAGACCCGGCGCTGGGCGCAGTCCGGACAGCGTCCTCCGAATTCAAGCGTTATCTTGGGATTCTCGGCCATTGGGCATCCTCATCATCCAACCACAAAACTGTGTTGTTCGGTCTGTCCCAGGGTTGCCAGCCGGTAGGCAATCTCGATCAGCAGTTTTTCCCCGTCGCCGCTCACGCTGACATCCAGGGTGCGCGGATCGACCTCGCCCTGCAAGGCCTCGGCAAGCGATGCCATCAACCGCTTGCGGGTCACCTCCCACAACGCCGAGGCATTGGGTTCGAAGATCAGCTTGCGCACGCCGGCACCGAAATCGGGTCGAAACACCCGTTCGTTGGGGTTGGTGAACAGCACCTGCTCGATCTGTTCACGGACATGCCGGGCCCGGGTGCTGGTTTTCGCGCCGTCCGTCCCGATGCGGAACGGAAACGCGAGATAGGACGGATCACTGAGTTGCTGCATGCGGGTCGGTCCTCCTATGGGTTATCACCATCACGAGGTCATCACCTTCATCGACAGGGTGCTCATCTCCCCTTGCGGAATCGGCGGGCCGGTCGGTCCCATGGCACTGGGGTGCATGTGGGTCATGAACAGGGTCAGAAAACTCTGTCCCTTGATGATCGGTTCGCCGCCGCTGCCGGCGAGCATGACCTGCTGGCCTTCGACGACCACCTGGGTGCCCTTGACCGTGATGCCGGCGGCGGCCATCTCGATCTTGTTGCCGTTGCTGTCCTCGACCGTGGTGCCGCTGGAATTCATGGTCAGGGTGTTGCCGTTGGCATCTTCCAGAACCACTTCGTTGCTGTCGGCGTTGAGGGTCAGGGTGTTGCCCTGGGGATCGGCGATGATGACGGTGCCGTTTTCGTCGACCGTGGTCTCGGTGCCGGCGGGGTGGGCCAGGCGAAACTTCTCCTCCCCGTCCTTGTCGTCGAACTGCAGGGTGTGTCCCGAGGGAGTCTTGAACACCCGTGTGGTCGGCGGGCTGAGGGCCGCCTCGGTCGGCGGATCGCCGCTGGCCTGCCAGAAGGTGCCGGTCCAGATCGGCTGGTTGAGATTGCCGGCCTCGAACTCGACCCATACCTGGGCGCCGACCTCGGGGATAACGAACCAGCCCTGGTCGGCCAGCCCGCCAAAGGGCAGCGCCGGCAGGGCCCAGCCGCTGGTCGCCTCGCCAAGAACCGCGGGAACGGTCAGGCGCAGGCGGCCGACCTGTTCGGGATCGTCATTGTCGGCCACGAAGCCCCGGTATTTCCCGAAATATTTATTTTGAAACTGTCGGGCCAGGTTCAGTAAAAGGTCTTCCATTGATGCTCTCCACGGATCATTGTCGCGCCACTGCCCCGGATCCGGTTACAGCACACCGGACAGCAGCCCGCTGCCGCCGTCAAGATTGTCGCCATAGGCGTTGCGCAGCAGCCGGAAGCGCTGGCGGTAGCCGTCGGCGTTGAACAAGTGATGCACCGCATCCACGAAATAGATGCCGCCGTAACGGTCGCCCACGCCGTCGACGCCCACCGGCAGGCCGACCTTGAGGACATGGCCGTACAGCGAGCCGTCGATTTCGCCGTCGGCCCGGACCCGCAGGGAGAGGTCGTCGGCCCGGCGCTGGGCGCGGGCCATCCACTCCGCTTCGCTGAGTCCCCCCTGACGGCGCATGCGCCAGGAAAATTCCGCCAGCCCGGCGCCCTGGCCGGTGGCCGGTTCGTTGCCCAAAAGCGGCAGGGCGGGTGCCACGGTCTCCGACACGGTCCCCTGCCCGGCCGTCTCCGCCCGGTCGAAGCGCACCTGGTCGGCCTGGTGGCCGTCGTCGCGGACGTCGAACCGCTGGCAATTGGTGGCCTCGCCGGCATAGACCATGATGGTCTCCTGGGGCTCGGCATCGAGCTGCATGGGGCCGAAATAGACCGCGCCGTCACGGAACAAGAGATCGTAACCGTTGGCCTCGGCCCGCCGCCTGAGAAAGGCGATGTCGGTTTCGTCCTGGTTGAGGGTCAAATCGCTCTGTCCGGTACCATTGTCCGGATCGGGCGTCAGTCCGTAGTTGGCCAGGATGGTGGTGACGATGATGGAATCGCTGGTGGGCACATCGCCGCCCCAGACCTCGCGCACGTGCCCCCGGTCAAGCTGCAGGGAATCGTCCTGGCACTGCACCGTAACGGTGGCCGCGCCGCTCTCCTCGGGATAATCGGCCCGGATCTCGCGCACAAAACCGCGCATGACTTCCTCCGTGGTGGAACCGAAGGCCGCTTCGATGACGATCGGCTCCCAGGGAGCGAAAACGCCGCTGTCCTGCACCTCCCATTGCCCCTGGGCGTCGCGGCGGGTTTCGAAGATCAGGGTGGCCACCGCAGGCCGCCTGCGGCTGGCCGAAACCGCAACTTCCGTTAAAAACGGGTAGAGATCGGCAATCTCCGAAGAGGCGGTTCCGACCTTGATGATGCATTCGGCCGGTTCACGGAATCTGGCTTCCAGGAAATCCAGCAATCCCATTTATTCCCTCGCTTTGGGGATCAGGATGACCTGCCCCTGCATGGATTCGAGCACCATGTCGCCCCCGTAAAGGAACTCCGGATTGGCGTCGACGATGCGCCACCACAGGCGGTCGTCGTTGTAATAATGGCTGGCCAAAAGATCGAGACGGTCACCCGCCGTGATCACGTGCTCGATGACGCCCGTGGCAGTGGCGATATCACGCGGCCGGAGCCCCTCAAACGGTGTCGACCCGTCGGTTGCCGCATCAAAGGTCCGAGTCTTTTCGTAGCGTGAGCCTTTTTTCAGCATTCAGAAAATTCCTCCGACCACCGTTCGACCGGTATTCAAGGCCGCGCCGACCACCTGGCGCACTTTTTCCACCGTATAGAACGGGTTGTTGCCTTCGATGACCTGCATGCTCAAGGTGGCCTTGGCCCGGTAGGGAACCAGCGACGGCAGGTGCGCCTGTTCGGTGATTTCGACGCTGGTGAGAAAAACCGGCAGGATATGCGTGCCCCACACCAGCAACAGAACCGAGGCCGACTCGCTGCGCTGGAAGGCCCGCTGCCCCCCGAGACCAAGGCTGGCCAGGGTTTGCAAGCCCCCCGGGCCCTGGGACTTGGGCTCGACCATGCTGCGCAACGTGTCCAGTTCCGGCTCGACGCCGAACTGGGAGGCGATCGCATCGCCATCGTTCATGCGATCGGTGGCGTCGAGCAGGATCTCCATGCTGAAGCGCTCCGGCTGGACGGTCACCCCCTGGGCGACCCGCGCCGTCTCCGTCGGCAGGGCGAAGTCATACCCGCCGCGCGTGCCGGGCGCGCTTCCCGTACGCAGGGTGATGGTACGGGTGCGCGTCAGGCGTTCGGGGTTGAATTCGAACACAAGCACCAGCGGCGGCAGGGAGAGGGCGTATTCGATGAGCATGCCTTTCATGGTGTTGAGCATAGAAACCTCTGACACGGTTTTAACGGGTTCGTAAAAAATGGATCAACCACCCGCTTGGGGATCGCGGCCCGGCCTGGTGTTCAACTGATCCGCCACGGCCGCGGCGATCTGCCGGGCGATATGGCGGCCCCCGGTTCCCGGCACAGCGTTGATGGGCGGAACGGCCAGCCGATCGAGGGTGCTGGCGGCTTCCACCGGCATACCGGCCAGTTCCTCGGCCACCCAGCGGGCGATCAAATGGGCCTGGTCCCGGTATTCAGCGGGAAGGCGCAGCTGCAGGCGATCGATTTTCAGCATAAAGCCCCCTCGGGCAAATGGCTGGCCAGGGTCCCCAGATCCGCCCGGGCCAGTTCGCGGCCGTCCTTGCCCAGCTCCCGCCAGACCGCCAGGGCGACGTGGTCCAGGCCAATGGCCGCATCCTGGTCGGCGGCCAGATAGGCACCCATCAGGGCGGCGTTACGGATGTTGCCGCCGGTGAGGTTGACCGCCCGGCCGAGGAAACCGCAGTCAAGGTTCGGCTGCCGCGGCGCCCGGGGCGGAAGCAGTTTCTCCCACAGCAGCCCGCGGGCAGCGGCATCGGGCCGGGGAAAATCGACCACCACCTGAAAACGGCGGGCAAAGGCCGGGTCGAGATGATTGCGCAGGTTGGTGGTCAGGATCACCGGTCCCTGGTGGGACTCGATGCGCGCCAGCAAGTGGCTGACCTCCATGTTGGCATAGCGGTCGCGCGCCTCCTTAACGTCGCCGCGCTTGCTGAACAGGCTGTCCGCTTCGTCGAACTGGAGCACCATGGGCCGGCCGTGGGCCGCGTCGAAGAGGCGGTTGAGGTTTTTTTCGGTTTCGCCGATGTACTTGCTGACCAGTCGCCCCAGATCGACCCGATACAGGGGCCAGCCAAGCTGGTTGGTGATCACGGCTGCGGCAAAGGTTTTGCCGGTGCCGGAGGGTCCGCAAAACAGCGCCACCGGACCGCCGCAATCCTGGCCGCCCCACTGTCCGACCACCCGCTCCTTGTGGGTGATCCAGAGCAGGAATTCGCGCAGCATGGCCAGCCGGTCCGGCGGCAGCACCAGGTCGTCCCAGCCGGCCCGGATGTCCACCGGCACCGCCCCCGGCAAATTGCCGTTTACCGGGGGACGCCCCAAGAGGCGCGCGGTGAGACCGCTGGCCGGACGAAGGGGCTGAAACGGATCGGCGCCGTCGACATCCACCAGACCGAACCGGCGCAGGGGAGACGATTCGGCCAGGGCCGCATACAGGTCGCCCGCGGCCCCGGCGTCGATATCCAAAAGTTCCTGCAGCAGCGCGACGGACGGATAGGGCTGCGGGGTTCCGGGCTGCAGGGTCTGAAACAGCCATCCCAGGCGCGGCTCGGCTTCCGGTGCCATCACGCAGGCCAGCACATCGAGTTCAAGATCGCTCAGCGGCGAGGGGACCGCGCCACACAGCCCCCGCCCGTGCCGCCGATCCTGTTCCAGCCGCCCCTGCAGCGTCCGCAACCGATCCAACAGATCCGCCGGTGCCGGCCGCCCCCGCCGGGATGCGGCCAACAGGTGGCCGAGCAGCTCCACCCGCTCCCATTCCGGCGTCAGCAGGCCGGCGGCGATGTCTGCGGACGACGGGTTCATGGCGCCTCCGCGTAAATGGTGACCAGGATCGGATTGCTGCGAACGACGATCGCCTGGCCGTCGACGGCACGTTGATAGGTCCGCCGGGCAAACAGGACCGCCTGGCCGGTTTCATGGGCGGCGAAGGGCAGATCGAAAGCGGCCGTCACCGCCCCGTCGACCGCGTCGGGGTCGATGGTCGTAGTGGTGGCCACGGCGTCGAGGGTCGTGGGCTGCTGTTCCCATCCCTGGGCGCTGGTCCATTTCTCCCAAACCAGCTCCACCGGTGCGTTCAGCGCGCCGGCCACCCAGATGGAGGGCGTGAAAGCGGCCAGCGCCGGACTGCCGTCCACAAAGGCGAGACTATGGGCGCAGTGGTCGTCGACCACCAGGCAGATCGCCGGCGCCCAATCCTCGCGGGACGCATCCACCACCGTGCGATGAACAGCCGGTCCCGCTGCCACGCCGTCGAAAGGCTCGCTGCGCTTCGCCATATCACCGCGCAATTGCGAGCCGACCGCGCCCACCAGCGGGCTCCCGGGCGTCCGTTCGCGGGGGACCACCGGCGCCAGGGCCATTTCGTAAACCACCGACGGTCGATAGCTGACCTCCCCCTGGGTCGACCAGATATGGTTGAGGTCATCGGGATTCAGCGGTTGGAAAATCACCTCCAGGCGGAAGGTTTCGCCGTCGACGGTGAAGGCCTCGAGCACCGGGGTTTCGTGGAACAGGCGCATCACCTCGCCCAACAGGCGCAGGTCGTTTTCGCCGGCGCTGATCTGATCCTCGGGAATACCGAAACCGGTCACCAGGCAGTACAGCCGGAGCCACCAGGGCTCACCCGGCAGACTCCCCGGAAAATACCCCGACGGTTCGATGCGGTAAAAGAAAAGATTGATGCGGTGCTGGGTATCCGACTGGCCGGGTACGGCATCGGCCGGGCTGCCGATCATGACGCGGATCGAATTGGCGCTGGCGTTGAGGCCGTCGCTGATCACGGTGGCGATTTCACGACAGACCTGGGATAGGGATGAGGTTGGTAGAGCCATGGTTTACAGGTTCCGTAAGTAGTTCCGACTGGCGAAATCGTTCCCTTGCCTGAATTTGGCACGGGCCCCGGTGCCACCATTTTGCGGTGCCAGGACGACCACTTCCACCAGGCCGATGTGGACCGCCGGCTCACCCGCCTCGTTCCGGGGGCCCGGGGCCGCTGCGGTCACGGCCGGGTCGTCACGGGACGGCGGCGGCGTTTCTATGGCCCGGACCTGGGGACGCGGCCGGTCGGCGGAAGGAGGCAAGGGCGCCG
This sequence comes from Desulfosarcina ovata subsp. ovata, assembly GCF_009689005.1. NCBI lineage: Bacteria > Pseudomonadati > Thermodesulfobacteriota > Desulfobacteria > Desulfobacterales > Desulfosarcinaceae > Desulfosarcina > Desulfosarcina ovata. Next base: position 2,987,019 of record NZ_AP021879.1, read on the forward strand.
CAAACCCCTCACGCGCCATCGCCGCGACCGACGTGGCCCGGGCCGAGGATGCATCGGCCTCCAAAACTCCGGGAAGATTCCCGCCGGTGATATCCGTTATGCCCGCAGCCTCCGGCACCATGTCGGGCATGGGCTGCGGGTTGTCCGGCACCACGGGTTCGCCCCCCGGTTGAAGGACTGCGGGCAACGGCCGGTCAGTGGATCCGGACAACGGCGGCGCGTCCATCGGCCTTGGGGCTCGAACCGGCGTAACCGCCGGCCCGTCCATAAAAATGGGATCGGGAGGGGTGGTGGCGCCCGCACGGGTCTGACCCGCTTGCCGGCTCCTATGCGTCGCTTCCACTGACTTTCCACGTTCATGCCGTTCCGAACGTTTCGTTACCGGCTCCACACCAAACGCGTCTTCCGAGCGTGAAACAACACCGTCAGTTGACACAAGGCCATGAAGATTCGGGTCTCGATTCATCCAAGGACGAACAGCTGCATCGCGGCGGTTGTTGAGACCGGTCTGCTTCGGCTTCCCAATAACGGGAGAACTGCATTTACTTCCCGGCGCCTTCGCAAGCTCCGAATCCTCGGTGTGTTCCGAAGGCGAAGGGCCCACCACCTGGCGGACCTCGGACCCCAGCGGCTGCTGCGCAACGCTGTGCGCAATGCCACGTTGTCCGAGGCCCTCCTCCCAAAACGGTCGAGGTGGGGCGTGGCTGTGGGACAGACCGTCGCCAGAATCCATCGGCCCGGACGATTCACCCGCTGCGGCCGGCATCCCGGCCGGGGCAACCGTAATCCGCGGCGCGCTGTCCGAAGCCGCATGTCCCAGCGGTCGCTGGCTCATGCGGATGATGTTGAAAAAAAATCCCACCGCCTGAACACCTCGTTTAAATTAATGAACTCGCAAAACGTCTCATCTTCTGGCGTATTGATTAAACGGCCATGCCCCGCGCCCGGTCGATCAACTCGAGATAGCGCAGACGGCGCTGCCGGGGCAGGGACAAGATTTCCGCCTCGCTCCAGTGATACGTGGAGGCGATCCGATGGATATCCACGTTCACATCGCGCAGCAGCCGCTTCAGATGGAAAAGCGGATCGATATCGATGACATTGACCCGGCCGCAACCCGTGCAAGTCGCCTGCACCTGGCCGGTCACCTCGGGAGCCTGGGCTTCCATGGCCGCCTCGATGCAGTCGATTTCCGCAGCCGTCAACCCATCCACCAGATCGGCCGCATCCGCTGCCTGGGCGTCGGTGTCTTCCCGCACCAGGCAGCGCTGCAGCAAGGTCGCGACCGCCGTGTCGTCAGGGGCGAACCGAGCCAGGATTTTCTGGTCGGCCCCGTTGGGCGTGCGCCAGCGGTATGCCCCGGAGGCAAGGTCCGTTTCACAAAACGGATAGGTCGGCCCGGCGGGTTTGACCGGCAGGGCCGAAAACCGCAGCGGGAAGTCGAACCGCTGGCCGCAGGCCGTGCATTCGACCGTGAACCAGACCTCGTCCTCGCCCAGCCGTCCGGCCAGACAAACGGATAGAAACTGCCGGTCGCCGACGCAAAGCGCATCGACCCATGGTGTCTCCGGGGCCAGGTCGCCGATATGCGCCAAGGCAGCCTGCAAGATCATGGTGGTCGCCTCGGGCAGGGTTTCGGCGGTCTGCAAGGCCTCGCTGACGGCCAGCTCAACCGCCCCGGTCAGCGGCCGGAAACCGACCTCACGGTGCCGTCGGCCGTCATGCCACAATCCACCCGGCAGGCGCATCAGGATTCCGTCGGTTCCGAAACGCTGGTATCCCTCTGCCAGCCTTCGTGCTGCAGGGTGACGGTCTGAATCCCCACGGTATTCATGCTGCCCGCATCCAGATCCGGCACGGCCTGATAATCGGATACCCAGGCCCGGTAAAGCTTGTAGGCAATCGCCACCTGCCCCTGCAGGTTCAGCACATTGATAATGACATCCTTGCGGAAATTCTTCAGCGACATGCCGCCGTCGCCCTCGATGTTGTTCACCAGGTTGGCCCAGGTTTCGAAAACCGGATCGTGGGTCAGGCCCTGCTCGAGGGTGACCGGCTCGTAACTGGTGCCGCCGGGCATGATCCGCTCATGGGAGGGATCGTTGGAGGCGCGCCACTTGACCGGTTCGGTCTTCTTCTTGAGCGCGCTCATCTTCTTGAGCCCGGCCACCACCTGGCCATCGATGACCACCTGGAATTTGAAGGTCCGATAGGGATCATGACGATGGGTGTTGACGGGAAAAAGGGGAGCAGCCATCCGTAGCCTCCTTTATTGTTGGGCAACCTTTTGCTGGATTCTGACAATGACGAATTCGGCCGGCTTGAGCGGGGCGAAGCCGACGATCACGATCACCTGGCCGCGGTCGATATCGCCCTGGGTCATGGTGTCGCCCAGGCCGCAGCGCACGAAATAGGCATCGGACGCTTTTTCTCCCTGGAAAGCACCCGCCCGGAAGAGGCCGTCCATGAACGAACCGATGTTGCCTCGAAGGGAGGCCCACAGGTTATGGTTGTTCGGTTCGAATACCGCCCACTGGATCCCGTTGAAAATGCTCTGCTCGATCATGATGGCGGTGCGCCGGACCGGCACGTAGCGCCATTCAGGCTCGGCCTTGGTCGCCAGGGTGCGCGTCCCCCAGATGACCGGTCCGTATCCGGGCATGCGCCGCAGGCAGTTGATACCAAGCGGATTGAGGCTGTCCTGTTCACTATCCTCGACCACATACTGCAGACCGGCGACACCCAAAAGGGAGGTTTCCACGCCGGCCGGAGCTTTCCAGACGCCGCGCCGGCCGTCGGTCTTGGCCCACATGCCGGCGGCGAACGCGCTCGGCCCGACCAAAAGGGTGGTCGGCACGCCGGGATTGGTTTCGGCGTTGTAGAAGGGATTGGCCACCTTGGCCCAGGGGTAGTAGACCACGGCGTACGTCTTGGGTTTGAAGCCGAGGTCGGTGACGCTTTTTTCGGTGGTGAATTCGGTGCCTGCCGGCGGATCGATGATGACCATGCGGCTTTTCATCTTCTCCGCATGGGCCACGGCGGCATCGATGATGGCCTGCTCGCCGACGGTGTTCCAGGTCTGGTCCGGCAGGCAGAGGATGCTGATGTCGCGATATTTTTCGAATGCGCTGAACACCGCATCATAAGCGGCCTTGTCGGGCAGGCTGCCGTCCGAGCCGCCGCTCAGGGAGACTTCATCCGCCGCGCCGGACAAAAGTAGGTTCAACGAGGCCTGCCCGGTCAGCTCGGTGCCGTCGTTGGCCACGCCGAGCAAAAGATCGATGGACGCATCGGTACCGTCGCCGGGTCCGGTCACCACCACCGCCGAGGCCGGCAGCCGGGTACCGGAGGTCAACACCAGCTGACTGCCCACCGCCTGGCAGGTAAAATTCTCGACCGCCGGGTTGGCCACCACACTGCCGACAACCTGCGTCTGAATCATTGCCGCGACGTCGGCCAGGGTGTTGGTGCCATCAAACGCGTCGGCCGCGAAGGCGACGGGCCGGGCCGTAGCGTCCACACTGACCGTCATGGTCTTGTCGTTCAGCACGCTGAAATCGCTGACGGCACCAAGATCCTGGCTGCTGCTGGTCCCGAGCAGGTAAGTGGTGACATTCTGGACCTCCACCTGCACCCACTCCGACGCATCGTTGACCTTGCTCTCGATGAAATCGGCGGCGTCCGCATCCGCCACGGTCAGGTCGGTAAAGCGTTCGAGTTCCTTGAATTCGCCTTCATCGTCCAGGGATCCGATTCTCAAAGTAAAATAGGTCGTGCTGTCCGCTTTGGGTGCGAAACGCAGCTCCAGCGCATCGCCCCACTCTCCCGGGTTGGCGGCGACAAACCGAATGATCTGGCTGTTGTCGTCGGGATTGAGCAAAAACCCCTCGGCCGTGTCGGCGCTGTCCTCCTGGGCCACGCGCACGATATAGGCCGCGGTGCCCCCATTGAGAAAGAAGTTGTACACGGCAAACCCCATGGGATCGCCCTGAGCGGACTTTCCGGTGTCGCGCAGGCCGCCGAACTGCTCATCGTAAGTATCCCATTTGTAAATCAGGGTGGGCTGGGCCATGGGCCCTTTGGTGGCGTACCCGACGAAGGCGGCCGTCGATGTCCCGACCCCCTCGATCGGCTTGGCGCCGCTGGGAATTTCCTCAACATAAACTCCCGGGTGTAAATAACTGGGCATAACGTTCTCCTTTCAGTCAAAAAGAGAATAGGGTTTTCGGCCGGGCCCAAGCGAACCCGCGCGTGTAGGCTTGCATTATGGGTCATCTCAATTGGCGGTTAATCACTCAGCGTCAATAATACTTCCGAATTTAGCATCATACCGCCCAATCGCATCCTGCAGGATCTTCAGCAGGACCTTGGCATAGGCCGGACTGGTCACGACCCGAGAATGGATCGATTCCCGCTGGGGGTCATCCGCATAGGATTGCCCGAAATCAATAACGAATTCATAGGCGTTGTGACCCACTTTGAAAAAGTTGGCGTAACGTCCTTCCGGATGGCCCTTGCCATCCGTCTCTCGGTGAGAAGAAGTCCACAGCATAAATTCCTCGGCGATTAATGGGTCGGCTGGACGCAAATTACTTTGCAAAGGAAATGCCGCTTCAAGAGTCATCCGCCGGAAAAAAAAATCGCTTTTGTATCAAGCAGTTGAATACTGGTAGGGAGCAAATCCCCATATTTTTCTGCCGGTATCGACAGCGGATGGATGTTACAGTCAACCCCTTCTGCTCACCCTCGTGGCACCCCCTGCCCCGCGCCACCCGGCTTCCACCGTGGCCTGTTACACCGTCGGGTGACAAAGTTACACAATTCTCAAGGATGGCGGCGTTCTTCCACAATGCGGTGCTTGGCCATTTTACGGTACAGGGTCATTCGCGACCAGTTGAGCTTTCTGGCCGCCGTGCTTTTGTTCCAGTTGGTTTCCATGAGAGCGGAAAGTATCGCGGCGCGCTCGTTCTCCGGCATGTGGCGGCTATCTTCCAGGCAGCGTTGGAATTGTACCGGCAGATCGGCGAAATGGATGGTGTCCGCGGGCATGTTGATATAGGTCGCCTCCAAAAGGTTCATCAGCTCACGGACGTTTCCCGGCCAACTGTGTTGACCGAGGGCATCCATGGCGGCGGTGGACAACCCCTTGACCCTGCGTCCGAACTTGAGATTCAGACAGTCAATGGCATGTGCCACCAAAGATGGCAGGTCTTCGGGGTGGTCCCGCAGGCTGGGCATGTGCACCCGCGCCACGTTGAGTCGATAGAACAGATCTTCACGGAAAACACCCTCGGCGATCAGTGTCTCCGGATCCCGGTTGGTGGCGGCCACCAGACGGAAATCCAGCGGCCGGGGATCGCCGCCGCCGAGCGGGGAGATCGCCTTCTCCTCGATGACCCGCAAGATTTTCGCCTGGGCCAAGGAGGTCATATCCCCGATTTCATCGAGAAACACCGTGCCGCCCCGGGCCTGCTCGAAACGTCCCCGGGTTGGGGTTACCGCACCGGTAAAGGCTCCTTTTTCGTAGCCGAACAATTCACTCTCCACCAGACTGTCCGGTAGCGCGGCACAGTTGACGCTGACCATGGGCTGGCGGGTACGGGTGCTCTTCGTGTGGATGATGCCGGCGGCCAGTTCTTTACCGGTGCCGGTTTCCCCGGTGATCAGCACGGTACTGTCAACAATCGCAATCCGTTCCAAAAGACCGTTTATTTCTTCCATGATCCGGCTTTCGCCAACCAACTTTCCGGGAAAATATCCTTTGGATGCGTCTTTTGATAATGTGCCTTTTGATAAGTTCTCGTTATCCGATCCCAGTTTTTGTTCAATCTGCGCCAACAGGGCCTTGGCTCGGAGCGGATACTTGAAATAGTCATCAACCCCGGCTTTCAGGGCGCCGATGGCCAGTGACTCGCTACTCTCCCGGGCAACCAGGAACACCGGTGTGGTCGGGAAACGACGCTTGATGTGGCTCACGGATGCCAACACCCGTGAATTCGCTGCCGTTCCGCTATACACAAGGACCAGCCCCGGCTGATGACGGTCCATGGCGGCAACGACGGATTCTCCCGGTGTCGTGTGCACCCAGGTGAGGTTACGGGATAACGACGGGTCGGCCATAAAATCCGAAGGACGACCGTCGCAAGCAACGATCAGAACAGATGGATGCATGATAGGTGGCCCCCTGTTGTCATTGGGTCTGCGGTGCACCCGGCAATTTGATGATCGGTTGTTTTTCAATACGACCCGAAACCGGATACGCGGGGGTGGTCAAAAAATAGGGTCCGCCGTTCTGGCAACTGGCATTGGGTTCGGCGGTTTCCGAATCGCTCCGGATCGGGGAAATCGGTATTGTCGAGAAGACATTGTTATATTAATATGTATTACACTTTGTAACAAATAAAATATGATTCACATCACAATTGATCTATCGTGCCTGGTTCCCTATGATATATTTTATAGGTTATGAGCCCGACAATTCGAAAAGCAAACGACTGAATCGTCCGGATAACGGCCCCACAGCCGGGGAGCAAGCAGCCGCCATGACCGACGACTGGTCCGTACTGATCATCGACGATGAAGAGGACATCCGCGAGGTGACCGCCCTGACGCTCAGGGACGCCGGATACCGGGTGGAGACCGCCGTCGACGGCAAGGACGGCCTGGCACGCTGCGAAACCGTTGCTCCGCGCATCGTCATCACCGATATCCGCATGCCCCGCATGGATGGCATCCAGGTACTGGAAGCCGTCAAGGCGCGCTTCCCGGACACCGAAGTCATCGTTGCCACCGCTTTCGGTGAGATGGATACCGCCATCCGGGCCCTGCAGCTGGACGCCTCGGACTTCATCACCAAACCAATCCACAACGACGCCATGATGGTGGCCCTCTCCCGTGCCCGTCGCCGCTACACCACCCGCCGGCAATTGAAAGCCCACACCCGCCAGCTAGAGCAGGGGCTTTCCCGTACCACCCGGCAACTGGAGGAGACGGTCACCTACCTCGAACGTCTCATCGAAAGCGCCATGGACGGCATCTGCGGCTGCGATGCCGAGGGACGGGTGGTCATCTTCAACCGCAGCATGGAACAGATGCTGGGGATCGATCGCAGCCGGGTCATCGGCCGGTTACGGATGGATCACTTCTTCCGTCCTGATGAATACCACCGCTTCGAAAAGGACCTTGCCGCTACCGGCCATGGCGGTGCCGGTCGGCTGATGCTTTACGAAACCCGCCTTCTGGACCAGGCCGGCCAGCCGGTTCCGGTGCAGTTGTCGGCCACGCCGTTGACGGAAGCGGATCCGACCGCCGGCCGGGTCTGTTTTGTACGCGACCTGCGCTGCATCCACCGTCTGCAGCAGGAGATGGCCGACCAGGCGCGCCTGCTGCACCAGGATAAAATGATGTCCCTGGGTCGACTGGCCGCCAGCGTGGCCCACGAAATCAATAATCCGCTGGCCGGCATTCTCAACTACATCCGGCTGATGCAGCGCACCGTGCAGAAGGGCCCGCTTCCGGCGGAGAAGCAGGCCCGGTTCGGGGATTATCTCGAACTGGTGGAGACCGAAACCGACCGCTGTGCGAAAATCGTTTCCAGTCTGCTCACGTTTTCCCGCAAATCCCCGGTTTCCATGGGACCGGTGTCGGTGGAAGAAGTATTGGAGCGCAGTATTGTACTGGCCCGCCATCGCCTGGAATTGGCCAATGTCGAACTGGCCACCCATATTGACGACCATCTTCCCGCCATCCGCGGAGACGCCAACCAGCTTCAGCAGTGCCTGCTCAATCTGATCTTCAACGCAGTTGATGCCATGCTCCGGGGAGGAACCTTGACACTGGCAGCCAGGACGGATACGCCCGCCGGCATGGTGGCGATCACAGTGCAGGACACCGGCCATGGAATCAGCGAGGCGGACATGGGGCATATTTTCGAACCGTTTTTCACCACCAAACAGGAGGGCAGCGGCATCGGATTGGGCCTCTCCACGACTTACGGCATCATCGAGCGCCACGGCGGAACCCTGACGGCCGCCAGCCAACCCGGCCAGGGGACCCGGTTCGAAATCCGGCTCCCTTTGTCGCCATCAGACCCCATGCAGTCCGGAGCGGTGTCATGAAAACGGCCGAAACGACGTTGCAAAAATGGCTGGGAATCCGATGCGACCACTGGCTGGACGTCATGGACGAGCTGAACATCGGCGCATTCGTGGCCGATGGCCGGCGCCGGATCACCGCCATCAATCTCAGTGCCCAGGCACTGCTCGGCCTGCACAAAACGGAAGTCCTTGACCGTGACTGCCGGGAAGTTTTCACCGGTGTTCCCTGCACCGTGACCTGCGTCCTCGATCACCCGGACGCCTCGGGTGAAAAAAATCCGGACCTGGAAGTCACCGATGAGGAAAACCGGCGGCATCTGATCACCCGCATGGCCACGCCCATCACCAACGGTCGGGGGGAAATTGCCGGATGCATGACAATCCTTCAGGACCACTCCCCGATCACCCATCTGATCGATCGCCTGCACTACGAAGAGCATCGTCTCAAAATTATCCTGGACAACCTCGATGTGGGCATTTTCACCGTTAACCGGGGCGGCCTGATTAATTTTTTCAACCGCGCGGCAGAAACCATCTCGGGCTATGATCGCCACCAGGTGCTGGGCAAATCCTTTGCCATGCTCTTTCCCGACACGGAAACCGAGGATGTCTGCCTGCTGAAGGAATCCATTGCCAGCGGCAAGGCCCGCACCCGCTGCCGGGGATGCATGATCGACAGGGAAGGCGTCAACGTTCCCATTCGCGCCAACTACATGGCCTTGAAAAACGAAACGGATGTCATCATCGGCGGGCTGGCGACCTTTCACGACATGACCCTGGCCCATCAGTTCAACCAGACCATCAGCAACCGCTACACCTTCCACGACATGATCGGCAAGGATCCGGCCATGCACCGGATTTTCGATATGGTTTCGGTCGTGGCGCCCAGCGACGCCACCGTGCTGGTGGAAGGCGCCACGGGCACCGGCAAAGATCTTATGGCCCGGGTGATCCATTCGGCCAGCAGGCGAGCGGCCAAACCGCTGGTAAAAGTCAACTGCGCAGCCATTCCCGAAAACCTCATCGAATCGGAAATCTTCGGTTACGTCAAAGGCGCCTTCACCGGTGCGGAGCGCGACAAACCGGGACGCTTTTCGGATGCCGAGGGCGGCACCATCTTTCTGGACGAGATCGGGGATCTGCCCCTTTCCCTGCAGGCCAAACTGCTACGTGTGCTGGAGGACCGCGAGTTCTACCCCCTGGGCAGCCGCCGCACCCAAAAGGTGGATGTGCGCATCATCTCGGCGACCAACCGCACGCTCACCGACCTGGTGAATCAGGGCCTGTTCCGACAGGATCTCTACTACCGGCTCAACGTCATGCGGATCGAACTGCCGCCGCTGGCGGCACGACGCGGCGACCTGCCCCTGCTGATCCGCCACATCGCCCGCAGCCTCTGTGCCGCCCGTGCCGTGACACCACCGGCAATCTCCCGTTCGGCCATGCAGATTCTGCTCAACTATGACTACCCGGGCAACGTGCGCGAACTGGAAAACATCCTGGAACACGCCCTGATCATCTGCCGTGAAGTCATGATCCAGCCCGACCACCTGCCCGACTATGTCCGCCAGCGAAATGGCCGCCGCACGCTTCAAGAATCCGCCGCAGTGCCTGCCCGGGACGCTGCCGAATACCATCGCATCCTGTCCGCCCTGAAGAAAACCGGCGGCCGCCGCCAGCAAGCCGCCCGGGAACTGGGTATGGAACGTACCACGCTGTGGCGAAAAATGAAAAAATACCAGATTCGACTGTAATTCATTCGCCAAAAGGGCAAATTTTGGGTATCCACGGATTGTGACCGCGGTCACACCATCCATGTGACCGCCATCACTGCACAAGCAGATGAACTCTGATGATAGTGAAATCATCCCGATGTGGCATTCTTCTCTGAGCGCATGTTCGGTGCGACGCGTTAAAAAACGATCTTACCCATTGTCCATTGAAATCGACAGACGATCCGGCGGGAAAAAAGTGATTGTTTCATTCACCCGCCGTGCCCGACCCGTAAAACGACCGGTACCATTTAACCTGATATGACCGCATATGCCCGCCGGCGTTGCGGCCACTTGGCATCAACCCATCCAAGGATTGGAAACAAGATGAATACTCCTTATCTCAACAGTAAGAACTTTCCGGCAGTCGATTCCGCCTCGGCGGTCATCCTGGCCACGGAACTGGAGACCCTGCTGAAAGAAGATTATAAGGGTAATATGTTTGCCCTTTTGGGCGGCTACCAGCGCATCCTGGCCGACAACCGGCAGCATTCACGCTGGCCCACCATCCACCGGAAACTGGAAACCCTGTTCAAATGCGGCACCGATGCCACCGTCGACGGCCCCATGATCGGCATGTCGGTGTCCATCCGGGACAGCGATTACTTCCGTGAAACGGCAAAGCTGATGGGCCGTACACGTTCCAGCCTCGCCAATATCGAGTGGATGGCAAGCGCCTGGAACATGACCTTTGCCGATACCGGCCTCTGGATGGGCAAGACCTTCGAGCCGGTGTCAAAGGCCGTGGTGGCGGACAAGACCGATGGCGACAGGGCCACCCTGGAGGCATACTGTCCTGCGACCAGCCGCATCGGCCGTAACTATTTTCGCGAACCCGGGCAGCCCGACCCGCTCCAGCGTCTGGGCCTGCCCGCGCTCACCGCCCTGTGGGGGCTGAAACCGCGCCCCCTGTCCACCTCGGAGAAAGGGTTCGATGGCCAGTTGACCATCGAGAACCTGGAAAAGGAAGTCAATATTCCCTATTCGATGACCGGCGGAATTTTTCTTGCCGCGCCCGGACGGTCCGTGGTGCCGGAAATGAACGAAAAGGCGGTCTACCAGCTCAACTACCGCTGGCCGAAGCTCGGCCCCACCTATCCCATGACCCGCCTGATCGATGAACTGGTCCAGATTGCCGAGGGCATCTATCTGGGACAACTGGTGTTCGCCACCCGGCATTACAGCCTGGGCAGCTTGCACTTTCCGGACCGTCCCGGAATACCGGCCATTCCCCTGGGCAAGGCTTACGCGGGTGAGAAGGAGAAGACTGAAGGCACGCTTTTCGATCTCTTCTCCGGAGACCGGACCGTTGACTACGGCTACCAAAACAACGGCTATTTTCTCATGATGGATCCAGCCTATGCAAAGGCGGTATATGCGGATAGCGCCTTTCCCCAGCTTCGGCCCCGCCGGGGAGAGAGCGGCTACCGCGAATTGGGGTATGACGTCTCCTCGCCGGATCGTGCCGGTGCCGCGCCCGGCCGTGCCGCCGGCCGCTGGCCCGAAGTCACGGAATGGATCGACGGCTGGCGGGACCATACGGACCTCAAGGAGAAGTTTACCACTTTCCTCCTGGAACCGGACCTGCCATCGTCGTCCGTGGAAGCCATACAGGCCATGCGCCGGGATGGGGAATCGATCCTGCAGATGCTTCAACGCATCGGCCGGGAAATATCCGAACGCACCGCCGGCGACGACCGTTTGCGCCATTTCGAAAAATTTCACCGGCTATTCCGGGCCGGCGTGGCCCCGCAGGTGGTCGACGGCCTCTTCCAAGGCCATGGACGCCCGGGCTACAACTGCCGTATGGACGGCACGGAGCCGCGTGACTGGTATGGTCAGGCGGACGTTGCCCACGGATTCGGCTACTACCACGGGGCCAACCTCAACCTGCATCTGGGGTTCAGGGAAACCCTGCACGGCTCCGGTGATTCGTCCTTCGAAGAGAACGAGCTGTTTCCCGGCACCCTGGCCGGCCTGTTGACCGGCGAACCCGACGCACCGCCCAACGTGCTGGACATGGTCTGGCACAGCATCGGGAAATACATCTTCCCCTGGGCGGGAAAATCCTTCGAACGCATCAGCGGTCGCAAACTGAGCATGTTCCTCGACGAAAGCCCCGACCTGGCCAAGCGCTACCCGGCACGCGTCCGGGAGCTGAAAACCCACCTGGCCAGTGCGCCCCACTACGCCCTGGTGAAGAAGGCCGCCGGGGGGCACTGGAAAAACCCCGGCGTTTATGCGGCGCATCTTGAAAACGGCAGCTGGGACCACGGCATGAGCGATGCGGACAAGGCCTTCTGGGAAAATGAAGCCGCCACGCGATGGGTCGACGGCAACAACATCCAGGACCGACGCATCATCGCCGCCGATCCCCTGATGCGCATCATCGACATGAACTACCGCATCCCCGACCCGTCGCTGCAGGCCATTTCCGAAGCCGGCCCGTCGCCCTTCGCCCGGCAGGGATACATCTTCCTCGGAACATCCGACCGGGAATCGATCCTGCCCATGAACCACAGTGACGGACGCCGGAAAAAGGTCTTCCAGTTCCACTACCGCTACCCCATGGTCGGCGGGCCCGTGCCCATCGGACTGTGTCTGGACGAGCTGGTCGAAATCGCCGACGGCCTGTTCCTGGGCCAACTCATCTACGCCACGGCCCTGGACGTGCCCTACCACTCGTCCGTCGACCCGGCCGAATATAAATATCAGCTGTTCGGCTATTTCCTGCTGCTGGACGACGCCTGGGAGTACCACCGCCGGGCGATCGGGTTGGATGTTTGGCAGACGGAATTTCATTTAACAGAGTAGTGCAGGGAGGATACAAACATGTTTGGAATCGCCGCCATCGACGTACTGATCGGACTGGTCACCATCTATCTCGTCTTTGCCCTGGCGTGCACGGCCATCGTCGAGGCCTTGTCGTCCTGGATGAACCTGCGCAGCAAAAACCTTGAAGCAGGGTTGAAAGAACTTCTTGACGGTGAACTGGAAGCGAACAAACCCTTTGTCGACGCTTTCTACGCCCATCCGCTGGTCCAGGCGCTGAGCAAGGGACCGGACGGACGGCCCTCCTATCTTCCCACCGACGTCGTCGGGCGGGTGATCCAGTCGCTGCTGCTGAAAAACGGCCCTGACGTATCGCTGGTCAAGGCAATCGAGAGACTCCCCGATATCGCGAAGACGGGTCAAGCAACCCGGGTCAAGGAAATGCTAAAAACCTTCGTGGCCCAGGGAGAGCTGGACCTGATTTCCTTCCGCAAGGCGGTCGAGACCCACTTCGATGCCGCCATGGACCGGGCCGCCGGCTGGGTCAAGCGCCGACAGCAGACCGTCGCCCTGATCGCTTCCGCCCTCCTGGTCCTTAGCGCCAACGTAGACACCCTCTCCATTGCCAAAGCACTCTATACCAATCCCGAGATTCGTGCAGGCCTGATATCCCAAGCCGAAAAAATTATCGAAAGCGAATCGGCGCCAACGGCGATGCAAGATACAGCGCTCCCCGGTTCAGGCGTAATACCGGCGGTACTCGCCATACCACTGCCCGCCGCCGCATCGGATCCACTCTTGGCCGCGCAAAGGCAGGAACTTTCCGAGGCCATCGCGGCCTATAACAAGGCCAAATCGACGATGGAAAACGCCGGTCTTCGCTTTGGCTGGGAAACCCCGCCAAAAGGATGGGCGTGGGTCCATAAAATCGTCGGCCTCTTGATCAGCATCTTCGCCATCGCCCTTGGCGCGCCTTTCTGGTTTGATATGCTTAACCGCTTCATGAAGGTCAGACAATCAGGAAATTCTCCGAGTGAAAAGAAAAAAAAGGAAATATCATGATTTCACCAACCGAAACGACACGCGATTACGAATGGCAAGGCGACTATCATCGTTTCTCTTTATTGGGGAGACCATGGAGCGGCTGCTACGCACTCCCCTGGCGCAGTTATTTGACAGCAAAAAAGACCTCATCGGTGAAAATCCCTGCCGAAAAAGGGGGAGTCATGAAAAATCGACGTATCTTTTTCGCTATCTTACTATTTACATCCTTTTCCTTTGTTCCTCTTTCTGCCTACCCTGGCACCTATCATATCATGCTGCAGGGATTTCACTGGGAGTCTAGTGCCGTACCCCAGGGATGGTACACGATTATTCTTGAGAATTCCCAACGGATCAAAGAGACCGGGCTTAATCTTGTCTGGTTCCCTCCCCCGTCTGCATCGGCGTCACCCCAGGGGTACGAGCCCACGCAACTGCGAAATTTACAAAGTGCATACGGCACTGAGGCCCAACTGAGAGAAGCCATCCGGGTCTTGAGTCCCGAAGTCAACGTGCTTGCCGATATCGTCATCAATCATCGGTCCGGCACCAACGGCTGGGCGGATTTCACCAATCCCGACTGGTCCACGTTTACGATCGTCCGTGACGACGAATGGGGTGGAGAGAAATCCATCAACACCGATCTTGGCAATCCGGCCCCCTTCTCCCGGGACCTGGATCATAAAAACCCGGAAACGCAAAACGGAATCAAATCCTGGATGGCGTGGTTGAAAAATGACGTCGGCTTTGCGGGCTGGCGGTATGACATGGTCAAGGGCTATGCCGGTTGGGCCATCGAAATCTATAACGATCATACGCTGCCGGCGTTCGCAGTCGGCGAATACTTCGATGACGATACGGCAAAAGTGATCGACTGGATCGATTCCACCCACCGCGAATGGCAGAAAAGAACGACGGCGTTTGACTTCCCCTTGAGAAACGCTCTTTACCAGGCGATCGCCTGGGGCAATTATGACTGGCTGAAATATCACGACCGGGGAGCCGGGGTTATCGGCCTCTGGAGCGACAAGGCGGTAACCTTTATCGAAAACCACGACACGGAAGAGGCCAGAAACAGTGCCTACGCGCCCCCATTTCCCGACGGGGATCAGACGCTTCAGGGATATGCATTTATTTTGACGCACCCCGGAACCCCTTGTGTGTTCTGGAAGGATATCTTCGATACGGGTCCGGAGCGTGAAAGGCGAATCAAGCAGCTTATTTCGATTCGTAAAAGCTACGGCATCCATTCGGAAAGCAAGGTCTGGATCGACAGGGCGGGCAAGGGGGATTGCTATGCCGCCTACATTTTCGGAGATCATGGGGAGATAGCGGTCAAAATCGGTCCGGGAAGCTGGTCTCCGACGGGAAGCAGGTGGGACCCGGTGGATGATCTGCTCACCTCGGGAAATGGTTATGCGGTATGGGGAGAAGACGGTCCAAAATGAGCCTTAAGAGCCTGTTTGACAAATCCGTCTAAGGCCCGCTAACGGCGTTGAAAAGTGTCTCAAAATGCTCACATATTACGTATATGCTCCGCTTTCGAGCCACTTTCCGCCTTGTTATCGGGCCTGATCCAGACTTCTCAAACAGGCTCTAAGACAGATGATCAAAAGGCCGGCCAATCCGCCGAGTATGTCGGCGACCAACATCCGGAGGCACTGTGCCGGGCCTGCCGGGAACCGATTCAACCAGGGGCCAGGATTTGCCCCATTGCCGCTCTCCGCAGGCCAGACACCGCTGGTGGCATGTCACCGGCACGGTGTTCAAGTGGGTGGGCGCAACCTCCGCCATCCTCTCTCTGCTGTCCTTGTCGATCCAGCTCAGTGAGATCTTTTAAAATAGTCTTTGATGAGAATAGAGAACAGGACGTGGTAGCGCGGATTGCATTTGAGAGTCTTCTACAACCCAACAGAGCTAAGGTTGCCGGAAATAAATAATTCCACCATCCTGCTTGTCTTTGTGCCCGTCTACCGCGTTGCCGACACCGGCACATATACAAAGTTTAAAAATGGCAAAGCTAATAAAGTTTCCTGTATTTCATGCAATAGATATTTTACTTCCATTGCCAACAATTTTCCAGTTGCCTGTTATGAAAATAGCTCTCCATTGTATGTTGTTTAAGGGAGAGGGAATGATACGGCATTGGATGGTTATCTGGACTATTGTTCTAATGAGCGTTCTAATTGGTGGAGCTACAGGAGTGCCCCAGACAACGGCGGCCGATGAATCGAACGCTGGCTGGGTAAGCAAAATGGTTTCCCTTCAGGGTCGTGTTCGGGTCAGACGAAAGGGAGAAACAGTCTGGCAGCCGGTCCTGCTCGACGACACCTTTTTCGTCGGTGACCAGATCTATGTCGAAGCCAACAGCCGGGCCGGCATCCGGCTGGTCAACGATGCCCTGCTGCGACTGGATCAGCAAACGATGCTGATCATGACCGAAATCGAGCAGCCGTCAACCTTTTTCATCCGGTTGATCAAAGGGGCCGTTCATTTTTTCAGCCATCGGCCACGTAGCCTTAAAATTATCACACCTTTCGTCAATGCCATAATTGAAGGTACCGAATTCTTTGTTCGCGTCGATCCCGACCAGACCCGCATCGATCTGTTCGAGGGTCGGATCCTGGCCGAGAACCCTTATGGCTCGCTTCAACTGGTACCGGGACAGGGTGCCGTGGCCCTGGCTGGCCGCGCACCGCAGTTTCAGGTTCTCGTCCGCCCGCGAGACAGCGTCCAATGGGCGTTGTACTACCCGCCGATACCGGCATTGAGCCCTGATGAACGGTCAACCGACATCAACGCCGCGCTATCACTGGCCAATCAGGGGCGAATTCCCGAAGCCCTCACGCGTTTGGAAGATCTGGAACCTCAAGCGCGAAGTGCCCGGTTTTTCGTTTTGCGTGCCGCACTGCTGCTCTGCGTTGGCCGTGTGGTCGAGGCCGGATCCGACATCCGCCGGGCCCTGGAGGTGGACCCTGCCAGCGGGAATGCATTGGCCTTGCAGTCAGTCATCGCCATCGTTCAGAACCGCAACGCCGATGCGCTGCGGCTGGCCCGGGAAGCGGTGCGACTGGCCCCCCGCTCGGCGGCGGCGCAGATTGCCCTGTCCTATGCGCTGCAGGCCGATCTCGATTTGCCGGGGGCGCTCGAAGCCGCACGAAATGCAACGGCACAGGTGCCCGGTGATGGGGTGGCCTGGGCCCGCCTTGCCGAACTGCGGATTTGCGTGGGCGAGTTGGACAAAGGGGTAGAGGCCGCCCAGAAGGCCGCCGATCTGAGCCCGCATACGGCGCACGCCCATACGATCCTGGGATTTGCCTACCTGACCCAAATCAAGACCGGCAAAGCCCGCGATGCATTCAATCATGCCATCACCCTGGATTCGGCCGCGCCATTGCCGCGGTTGGGTTTGGGGCTGGCCACCATCCGCGACGGCGATCTGGAAGAAGGCCGGGCCCAAATTGAAATCGCCGCCGGCCTGGATCCCAACAATGCCTTGATCCGCAGCTATCTGGGAAAGGCTTATTTCGATGAGAAACGTGGACCGCTGGACGAACGGCAGCTTGAGATTGCAAAAAGTCTTGATCCTAACGACCCTACCCCCTGGCTCTACGATGCCATCCGTTTGCAGAGTGCCAACCGGCCGGTGGAGGCGTTGCAGAGCCTGCAGAAATCGATTGAATTGAACGATAATCGGGCAATCTATCGGTCGCGTTTGTTGCTGGATGAGGACAGAGCAGCGCGTGGAGTCAGTCTGGCACGGATATATGATGATCTCGGTTTTGAGCAGAGGTCCCTTGTGGAAAGCACTAAATCCTTGAGCATCGATCCAACCAATTACTCTGCTCATCGCTTTTTATCTGACACCTATATGCGGCTGCCACAGCATCAGATCGCACAGGTCAGTGAGCTCCTGCAAGCCCAATTGCTGCAGCCGGTCAATATCAACCCAGTGCAACCGAGGCTGTCCATTAAAGGGATAAGCACGGTCTCCGGCGTTGGTCCGGGAGAAGCTGCCTTCAATGAGTACACTCCATTGTTCGAGCGAAATAAGCCTCAATTGACGGTGGCCGGCATAGTCGGAAACAATGATACCTACGGCGATGAAGCGGTGCTCTCCGGAATAGAAGGTCCCTTCTCTTACAGCCTGGGCCAGTTTCACTACCAAAATGATGGCTTTCGGGAAAACAGCAATGTTGAGCATGATATTTACAATGCTTTCACGCAGGTCGCCATCACGAACAAGATGAACATGCAGTTCGAGTATCGTCGCCGCGAAACGTCCCAAGGGGATCTTCGGCTTTTCCTATACCCGGCTACTATTCCGCCACACAGCAGGAATCTGGAACACGACATCTGGCGCGCCGGCTTGCATTTATCGCTCTCATCCCGGAATGATGTTATCGCGTCCTTCTTCTATAGCGACCGCAGAGAATGGTATCTGAGCGAAGTTTCAGATCAGCGAGTGGAGAACAACGATGGTAGGGAGGGCTATGATACCGAAGTACAATATCTGTTCCATGAAGATACGTTCAACGTCTTAATAGGTGGGGGTGCATACAGAGTCGATGCTGAGTATGAATACACAATGACTACTGAGGAGATCCCTCTGCCATTTCCGTTTCCACCGATACCTGCAACTTCCACTTCTGAGAAGGGTAATTATGCAATCAATGGTGACACCCTTTATATTTATGCGAATATAAAGGTTCCGGAATCGATTGTCTGGACATTAGGTCTCAGTTACGAAACCTACGAGGATACCGATATGCGTTTCAATTTGGAACGTGTGAACCCAAAGCTTGGCTTGCAGTGGGATCTCACTGAAAGGTTTCGCTTCAGGGCAGCATATATTAGAAACATCAAGCGGATGTTGGCCGTGGATCAAACCATCGAACCGACTCAGGTGGCAGGCTTTAACCAATTTTTTGATGATATCAACGGCACTTGGTCAAAGCTTTCCGGGATCGCAATAGATGCAAAACTAACGAATGGGCTTTACACCGGCTTTGAATTTATCCAGCGTGATCTTTCCGAAGCATCAGAAAGAGATGAGAAAACATATCGTGGATACCTTAATTGGGCACTATTTTCCAATTGGTCCATTAATGCCGAATATCAATTTGAGCGCGATCTTTTGTCTTTTGAACTGGAGACGACTTCAGTGCCGCTTGAAATTCGCTATTTCAGCCCGATAGGCTTCTTCGGTCAGATCGGCCCAACGTTTGTGTGGCAAGAGATGGGAACTGGAACCGAGCCTCAGGAAAAAGTAAAAGATGACTTCGTGGTCGTCGATGCCGCAATCGGCTATCGCTTGCCCAATCGCCTGGGCATGATAAGCTTTGAAATTTGCAATCTCCTTAACGAGGAATTTCGTTTCCAGGATGCCAGTTTTAAAACATCGGATAAATTTAATGTTATTCAGCCGTTTTTGCCGGAGAGAACGTTTTTTGTCAGAGTCGTGCTGAACTATTGAGCTGTTGACTGCAGGTTGCATGGTGCAAGACGAGAGAAAGAGAAACTGACAACGATTCTATTCTGTAGCATTCAAGATAATGTTTTTGGGCTGCGTTATCGGTCGTCGCAGTATTACAATACGGCTCCCTCCCTCTGGCCTTGCCAAAAACATTATCTTAAATACTCTGTTATGAATGTAGATGGGATGGCAATTTGTAAAAATAGCATTTGGGCAATTTTTTACAATACCATCATTTTCACAAAGGAGGAAATTGGCGATGAAAAGGTTCATATTATTAGGGGCTACATTTTTTATCGGTATGATAGCAGGATCGATTGCTGTGTTTGGGTATTACCATAGTAACCCCATCATCTGTTTATGTCATGAAGGTGAGGGAGGAGTATACTGGACCGGAAAAGACTGTCCAACGGATGTAAGGGCAGCATTAAAGGAAAAATTTGGAGGCCAGTGCCCCCTCCCGTAAGATGATTGATTTCATTTCCCGACAAAATAGGCTATGAGAACGACCCTGGACTGCTGTGCGTACAATTGCCGTTGCCCGGATTAAGGGCAACATGATGTCGATCCCAAAGCAGTAACCGAAACAAGGTGTCTTTCACAGCCTGCAATGATCAACTATAGCATTCAAGATAATGTTTTTGGCAAGGCCTTAAGGGAGGAAGCTGTATAATGATTACCGCGACGACCGATAACGCAGCCCAAAAACATTATCTTGAATACTATACAACTCGTTAATCCTCTTTAACGGGATTCTTACTGTCTCCATTTTGTTGAGTTGAATTGTGAGTGTAATCACACCATTGGTGTGAGTATCGTCATATCCTTGGGCCATGATGAGCGTTACTATCAGTAACATACAAAAACTTCCCAACTGAAGCAATAAAACTCTGATCAGTCTGCGTGGTGTTGGTATTATCCGTGTTTTTTTGTCGACTACCGCATACAAGCATGGGCCTAGACTCAGTTTGTCTTTCATGGTGATAATTGGCCATACCAGGCCTAATGCCAAACGAGAAGAGCAATTCAATTTCGATCTCCTACAGCGAAACAGAGATGGCATGATAGAAAGAAGAATTTCGCTAAAGTTGGTCACACGAAAACGGTCTTGAGGAAGATCTCCCCATTCCTTGAATCCGTTATCGACAGTCGAACCGGACAGATGGTCGGGGACACGAACAGGCAACCATAGACAGAAGGAGGACGCCATGGGTTTAGGACGCTACAAAAACGGAAAATTCGATCTTATCCTTTCGTTACGCCACAATGCCGATGCCACACGGATCGGACAATGGGAGCGTTCCTTCCGTCGCGCGTCGGAAATTCTTTTCGATGCAACCGACGGACAGATGCAGTTCGGAAAGCTTTATGTGGCAAACAACAGTATCGGAGGGACGGAGGCTGATGCCTGGCTTCTGCCCGATGAAGGTACATCGTCGTCTTTTGTTAACGCCCTGGGGATACCTGGGCTGCACATGAATCTCAAGTCGGACGAAAAAAACAAACCCTTTGTCGTGATTCATGAATTCGGTCACTACGGATTCGGGCTGTACGACGAATATATCGGTCCGTCTGGTTCAGCCGAGTGTACAGGGACGACAAGCGGTGGTGCCTGCATCATGGAGCACGGTTACTGGAATGGCGATCAGATCGCCGACGACGGTACGCTCACCCCGGGCCCGGTGAATGAGTTTTGTGTCGAAGACAACCACGATCCGGACAGCGATACGGACCAAGAGAGTATTCATGGGGAGCCATGCTGGAACACCATTCACACCAATTTCCCAGATGTTGCGATCCCGGACGGATTGCCCGGCGGACCGGTTCCCGGCGGTCATGAAGACGTCGATTGGATTCTGCTGGCGGAAGACCCGCGCTTCGTCCTGCTACTGGACAAGTCGGGGAGCATGTCGGCCGGCAACGGCATCAGTGGCGTTCGATTCGGTGCCGATTACTGGACCCAATACCTCGCTACTTCCGGTGACAGTCTCTCCATTATCGCCTACAACCACGGTCAGGATGTCATCCTACCCTTGACCAGCCTGGATGCAACCACCGATCTGGGATCTACGCTCACGGCCATTGGGAGTATCACACCGGGTGGAACTACCAATGTGGGAGGTGCCCTCGACAGCGGGCTGATGCAAATTTTGAGTCCGGGGGACCGGGCGGCCACGCAAGTCGCCATCCTTTTCTCGGACGGATTGCACAATACGGGAACGCCGCCGGAGAGTGTGGTTGACGATTTGGTCGAAAACGGGGTGCGGGTTTACACGATCGGGTTCGGACCATACGCTGATCAGGCCCGACTGGAACAGATCGCCGATGATACGGGAGGACGATTTGAGTTCATCGATGCCGATCCGGATAGCGATGCGGGGCAGCTCGAAATTCAAAATTACCTGATCGAAATTTCTGGAGAAGTAAGGGACGGAAGTGGAATTGTAACCATGATGCCGGGCTTGCTGCCCGAACCGGCAGCGTCGGAATTTGCAGCGGTTAAAGATGTGGTTCGCCTGAAGGGAAGCTCCAAGACGACCCTGGCCGCTGTCGGCAAGATCCCCCTGGCTTTTCGGGTGCGCTCGACGGGCTTCGATCACAGAGCATACATCGAATCGGGATCCGATCGGGCTACCTTTGTCGTAAGCCACAAGGAAGGAACCGCTGTGAATTTTTTCCTCACCGCTCCAGACGGCACCCTGGTCAACCCGCAAACGGATACGGACGTCACCCTAGTGAATCCAACTTACGCTCCCTACGCGTTCTATGTGGTACGCAAACCCGCCTCCGGATTCTGGACGATGCGCGTAACCCGCGGTCAGGCTACCGGTGCGATTCCTTTTAAAATCTTCGCATTCAGTGAGAATCGGGATATCGCCTTTGGCATCAATGGTATCAATCGCGCCTATAGGGTTATGGATACGATAAAGCTGCAAAGCCAAGTTGTCTTCAAAACCCCATTGACTGCGCTACGCAGCCCCATCGCCAGCATTGATCTCAAGCCCCCCGGAACCAAAACGCTTACGGTGGGGCGACTGGGTCTCCTGAAGGGCGCGCAGACGGTTGTACTGAAAGAGCGAACGGTGAAAACCCCGGTATCCGGAAACGCCTCCAGGTCCCTTGCCCGTGTGGCCAACGGCGTCTATGAAAATGTCCTGCAATTTGATGAGCCAGGTTCCTACTCGGTGACCCTCAAAATGGTGAACCAGGGTAAAGCAACGGAAGCCGAAGCAGAGGCCGAACGCAAGCGGGACGGGGAAAGCGAGCCGGCCCGTGAACCGGCACCCATGTTCATCCGTACGAAAAGGTTCCAGATACATGTCGGACCGTTGCCTGAAGGCAAAGATGTGGAGTCCGGTGATCAGTCCCCATCCGGCAGCGGTTCCAGTAGCATCACCAAGCAGGGCACAATCTTGAAAACGTCGCAGATTTCCAAGGCGAGTGTCGGCTCGGGTGGTTTTCATGTCGACATCGGCTTGGAGCTTCGGCCGTCGGAAGAGTCATCCGGCTAAACTGCCTATACAGACCTGCGTTAAGGACAGACATCTCTCATGTGGGCAGTCTACCGCAGGCGCTATTCCCGGTGTCAAGAGGCACGAAAAAGGCGAATCCGAATGAACATATGGTAGCAAAATGAATGGAGGGGTAGAAGTAAAGGTGAAAACACGCTAACGACGCCATTTCTATTATCGCCGGATGGTATGCGGGTAATTGAGATTCACCCAACCCATCGTTGCAACCTGAAATGTTTGCACTGTTATTCCGCGGGTCATTCAAACAGCGCTGAAGATCTTATCCCCGAGGATATTGAGGGCTTCTTTCGGGAAGCTGCCGAATTGGGTTACAACTTTGTCGGCGTTTCCGGAGGGGAGCCCCTCCTCTGGGACGGACTCTATGCGTTTTTGCATGATGTCCGTGAATTGGGGTTCTCGACGGCGATTACGACCAATGGGACCCTGATAGATGAATCGTCTGTCAAACAGCTGCGTGACCACGTAGGACTCGTTTCCGTCAGTGTTGACGGGCCACCTGAACAGCATGCGATCAAAATTTAAGCGAGACAGTGCCGTTCGTCGATCTGGTTCCTTCTTTGGTCGTGGAAGCCGACGGTCTTATCGTTCCCTTTATCTACGGTTTTCCCCACTGTTGGTCGATTGGAACGATCTATGAGCAGGGATTCGCCGAAAGGGCCTGCAACTGGCGAAAAACGGCGATGCCATCCATTAGAACCCTGCTTCGCACTACTCTTGATCGACTTGATGGCAAGAATGCGACATACATTGATTTACTAGGCGAATTGCTGATTACCGCATGTGAGGACTAAGGCGATTGGCGAATACTATGGGGCCCGCTGGAAGATCGAAGCCTTGTTCAAGGAATTGAAAAACGACATCGGCAGCGCTGACACGCAAACCCGTCATCCGCAGGCCGTCAGCAACCATCTGCACTTTTGCATGCTGGCGACCGCCGCAATCAAAGTGCTCGAGAAAAGGGAATTGGTCAGCAAAAACGGAGAGTACCGGATTTATGACCCCGTTTTTTGTAAATGGATTGAAAAGATCGGTGCTTGATTGAAAGGGCTGAAAAACATACGCCTTAATCGAGCCTTTTTGACCACTTTGTCTCTCTGCCATCACACAATATTTTCCAGAACACTTCCCATGGCCCGGGGAAGTTGCCGGATCAGTTCCAACACCTGGCTGGCTGGAGAGAGGTTGGCCAGCAACCCCGCTTCCCGGTTGATCCGGGCCGCCGCCATGGCCGCTTGGGGGATGGACAGGTCATGGACACCGATCAGGGCCGTTACCAGGCCGGTTAAGGTATCACCGGTGCCGCCCATGGCCTCCATGGCGTCGACGGACGGCCGGTCAACGGCATGAAGCACGCCTGAACGATCTGCCAGACGGTCGATACTCCCCTTGACCAGCAGGTTCCGGGCCGCGTTATCGTGGGCATAGGCCCGCTGGATCAGATCGGGCACCTGGTTTTCGTCGTGGAGAATGAACCCCCGGGTATAAAACGGATGCGGTGCGGCTTCATCGGCCAGAAAGGCAAGCTCGCCCACATCCGGGGTGAACAGGTCATAGGCCGGTGCACTGCCGCTCATTTTGGCGGCATACATGAAGCCGGCGTCGGCGATGAGCAGGGGCGGGCGGGACATCCGTTCGACGGCAAACAGGACCCGGTTATGCCAGTCCACATCCGGTTGCAGGTAGTGGAAGGTGATGCTTTCCAGATCATAGCGATCCAGATGGTGCGACAGGAATTCATACAGGCGGCGGCTGCCGTCTCCCAGGCCGATATCCCCGACCAGAAAACCGATCAACGGCCCTTGGCCGGTGATCGCCATTGCTTCGACCGCCGCCGCCAGCAGCGCTGGTGTCCCGCGGTTAACGGACACCCGTTGCCCCTCAATGTGCACCGCATCCCCGGATAGAGAAACCTCACCCACGGTCAGGGGAAAATCGGCGGATGGCACGGTGCCGACTACGGCGCGCATTGGTTCAGGGTCTCCGCAAAAGCCAACTCCAGGGCATAGCCGCACAGGGTGTGTCCGATAGCCCTTGGCCGGGGCGCATCGTCAAGGGTTCTGCCCACCATTTCCTGGGCCAGGTAAGGAACATCCGGGCAACCGCCGCCGGAGATGTTGACGATCCGGCGGCTTTTCTTTTCGACCACCAGTTTCATGTTGGCCGCGCGCACCATCAGATGTTCCCCAAAGTCTTTCACCTGGAAAAGGCCCACCGGTTCCAGCAGCGGTCCGGTGACCGGAACCACCGACAAGGGGGTGAGATCGGCCTGTTCGAGCAGCCGCAGAATATTCAACTCCTCGATCAGGGGGAAGGTGATCACCAGGTCGCAGCCGGAGTGGATTTCCGGAGGTGGACCCATGACCTGGACGTGCCAGCCTTCCTTCTTCAGCCGATTTTCCGCCTGAATCACCTCGCTGGTGTTTTCGAACACCAAAAACCCGCGATCCTCATGGCGCACTTCCACCGGCCGCTGGCCCGGTGCCGAGCGTTTGAAAAAATTGAAAAATGCCACACTCAGGCCCTGTTAATGAAAAGTTGATAGCCGTCGCCGTCCGGATCGATACGGGTGACCGTGCACCCCTGGCTCTGGGCGGCGCGGGCGACGTTCTCCTTGGATGTGTCCGTGTCCACCAAAACAACGATTTCTGTATCGCTGCCTTTTTTGATTTCGTCAAGGGTCATCAGTACCGGCTGCGGACAGGACAGGCCGCGGGCATCAATGGTCGTACTCATGGGTAGCCTCCTCTTAGGCTGGCGGAAAGAAATAATTCCACCATCCTGCTTGTCTTTGTGCCCGTCTACCGCGTTGCCGCCACAGGCACATATTCCCGATATGCACCGGTGGCGGCGCCTTGTAGACGACCCCAAATCCGGCGCGATCTGGCGAAATTATTTCTTTCCGCCAGCCTTAGGTCGTTTTTTTACGCATGCTGAAGCCGATGAACAGGCAGACGGCAAGACCGATGATCACCGCGGCGATACCGTGGGGGCCGACCCCCTTGGGCGAACTGGCCAGGCCGAAATTGTGGGCGAACCCCGCGCCGACGATCATGCCCATCACGAAAACGGCGGCATCTCCGTCCCCTTCACCGGACAGGAACAACTGGCGGCCCGGGCAACCGCCGGCAAGGGCGAAGGCCAGCCCGGCAAGCATCATCCCTCCGAAATTCCAGAGTTGCATGGTATGCGCCACCGGTTGTCCGGCAAAGCCCGGATGGAACTGTTTCAGCGCCAGGTTGGTCAGGAAGGCAAAAACCACCAGGCTGATGAATCCGGTAAGAAGGTGAATCTGACCGAACAGCACCAGGTCGCGGATGGCCCCCATGGTGCAGAATCGGCTGCGCTGAGCGATAAATCCAATCCCTAAACCGACGATCAGGGCCAGAAAGAGTGGGGCATGCATGGCGCCGGGCCCTTTTAGGCTGTAAAAAAGGATATCGTTTTTCCCCTGTCCCTCGACTTGTGGGAAAACCAGCATGAGAATCAGGAACCCGAGCATGATCAGCGGCAGCATCCATCCGACGGCGGCGTGGGTGGTCTGGGTTCGGCCAAGATTGTACCCGTTTTTCAGGAAAAGTGTGCCGATCCAGATCCCGGCGGTCAGGCCAAGCAGACCGAAAATGGCGTTGCCGTCACCACCGGCCAGCCTCAGGACGGCCCGCCACGGGCATCCCAGGAAGACCAGGGCGCCGATCATGGCAAAGACGCCGAGGACGAAGCGCACGATGGGCGCCGAGCCCACGCGGGGCCGGTACTCTTTAAAAAGGTAGGCGGCGATCATCGCTCCGATGACAAAGCCGATGATTTCCGGGCGGATGTATTGCACCACTCCGGCGCGGTGCAGCCCTAGGGCGCCGGCAATGTCCCGCTCGAAGCAGGCCACGCAGATCCCCATGTTTCCTGGGTTGCCCAGTTTCTGAAGCAGTGCGGCCAGAATGCCGATAATGCCGCCCACGCTGATGATTCCCCAACGGCTGGCAAAAAAGTTTTTCATCGCAGCAATTTCCTCCTTCCACCGATTGCAGGCTTTTGTATTGTTGGCTTTTATTATGAGTAAAAGCCCACGTCGCATGGAATGCAGGCGAAGTCCAATTTATAATTTGAATACACCGGCAGGGTGGTATTCGAACATTCAATATCATTGTCTCGCGTGGATATCAGTGTTTAAGATAATGTTTTTGGTAAGGCCAGAGGGAGGAAGTTGTATTATAATACTGCGACGACCGATAACGCAGCCCAAAAACATTATCTTGAATGCTATAGAATCCCTCTATTTTCTTGACAGGAGCATCCACCCCCACTAGTATGACTGACGCGTTAGTCATATCAATCCGTTGCGAGGACCATGCATGTCAACCAAACCTCGGCAGAGAGACACGAAAACCGACCTGATCAATGTTGCCATCGATATTTCCCACGCAAAGGGATTTCAGAAAACCCGCGTGTCGGACATCGTGACCGCGGCGAATGTGGCCCAAGGCACCTTCTATCTTTACTTTAAATCCAAAGATGATATTTTCCTGAATATCTGCACTGAATTCAAATTCCATTTCACAACAGCCTGTTCTACTTCATCGAATTGAACAACAGCATTGATGTCGGGACATTGATCCGCCAGATGACCGCTTTTATCCTCGGCGGGCTCAGGAAGAACGGCGGGCGTGCCCTGCCATAGAGACAACGTGGTGGCTGTGCGAACAAGATGGCCATCGCATTCCAAATGGCATGGGGGAAAGAGCTTTGCAAGGCTTTCCCCGGGTGCAGATGGGAGAACGTTAGGATGCTACCTTCTGGTATGAATACAGGCCGCAAATCATGCCCGGCGAGAATGAGGTTCGCCCGGCCCGTGGGGGGCTTTCTTTTTTGCTTGTTTGTGGGGCTGATTGCCGCGGGCTGTTCCGGTGACGCGCCGGCCAACCCAAACGTCGCTTCCGTGCCGATTGCCATTGGCGATGTCGGCCATGTCAAAACCCTCCGTATCGTTCCGGTCAGCGGCACCGTGGTCTCCCCATACGAGCCGACACGCGTCGCTTTCCTCGTAGCCGGGAAGGTGCAGGAATCGTTTTTCCGGGAAGGAGAGTTTGTCCGCAAGGGGGCCCTGATGGCCACCCTGGATCCATCGGCTTACCGCTTTGCCGTGGATGCTGCCACGGCAGCCGTGCGGCAGGCCCGGGTCGCCGCCGACCGCGCCGGGAACGAATACGAACGCATGGCCTTTCTTTTCGAGCGCAAGAGTCTTGCCCGCAATGATTTCGAGAAGTTCAAAGCGGCCCGTGACGCCGCCGTTTTGCAGCTGGACCAGGCCGTCGCCGCCGCAAGGGTTGAGAAAAAGCGGCTTGCGGATGCCCGGCTGGATGCCCCGGTGGGCGGCTATGTTTCAAGACGCCTCGTCGAACCGGGACAGAGTGTGGCGGCGGGTATGCCCGTCTTCGAGATCGTCCGTCTCGACCCCGTGGAAATCCTGGTGGGCGTGCCGGAAACGGACATTCACCGGGTGGCCGTGGGACAGAAGACGGTCGTCACCCTGCCGGCGATGCCTGAGACGACCTTCGAGGGGACGGTTCGCATTATCAACATCAGCGCCGATGCGGGTACCCGAACCTACATGACCCGCATTTCAGTCCCCAATCCCCAGCACCTCATGCGGCTTGGCATGGTGGCGGAGGCCGAAATTATCGGAGGCGGGCAGCGGGACGCCATGACCCTGCCCGTCGATGCCATCGTCCGGGACCCCCAGGGGGCCACCCAGGTATTTGTCTATTATCCTGACCAGAAGCGGGTCTATGCCAAACGGGTGGCCGTCGGCGCCTTGATCGGGGACGGTGTGGAGATCATGGACGGATTGTCCGGCGATGAGGCAATTGTCGTTGCCGGACAGGACCGGTTGCGGGACGGTGTCCCGGTGTCTGTCGTGACGGGTGCCGGAACGGTGAACTAAGACGCTCGGATTGTTTAATTTATTTTTTCCGAGTGCCGAGTGAGGAAACCCACTTGATGAACCCGATTAAAAGCTCCTTGAGATTTCCGGCCGTGACCCTGGTTTTCGCGACCCTGATTTTCACCATCGGTATTTATGCGTTTTTCAACATGCCGCGAACCGAGGACCCGTCCATCACCATCCGCACCGGGCTGATCCTGGCCCAGTATCCCGGTGCCACTGCCCGGCAGGTCGAAAAGCAGGTCACCAAAACCCTGGAACGGCATATTTTCAAGTTTCCCGAGGTGCGCCGGGACAGGACCTTTTCAACAAGCCGCCACGGCCTGGTGGTGATCAACGTGGAACTGGAAGACAATGTAAAGGACACCGATCTCTTCTGGGCCAAACTGCGCCATGAAATGAACGAAGCCGCGGCCACCGAACTGCCTGCCGGCGTCCGGGGGCCGATCGTCAACTCCGATTTCGGCGATACGGTGGCCATGCTCATCGCCGTGCACGGGAAACGGTACGGTTACCGGGAACTTCAGGATTTTGTGGACCGGATTCAAGACGAGCTCCGCAAGGTCCGGCAGATCGGCAAAATGGCCCGTTACGGTGGGCAGACCGAACAGATCCAGGTCACCAGCAGCATGGCGCGCATTTCCCAGCACCTGGCCGATCCCGTCCAGGTGCTCCGGGCGTTGCAGCAGCGCAATGTGATCA
Source organism: Desulfosarcina ovata subsp. ovata (assembly GCF_009689005.1). NCBI lineage: Bacteria > Pseudomonadati > Thermodesulfobacteriota > Desulfobacteria > Desulfobacterales > Desulfosarcinaceae > Desulfosarcina > Desulfosarcina ovata. The sequence goes on from NZ_AP021879.1 coordinate 3,016,349, forward strand.
GCGAGTCGGGCAGCCTGGATTCAGGACCGGTGGACGCCCCGTTGAGAACCACCGGGGTGTTCGGCAGCGAGGCGGATATCCGCAATGTGATGGTGAACGTATCCAGGGATGGCCAGCCGGTTTACATCCGTGACATTGCCGATGTCACCCGCCGTTATGCGGACCCGACCTTTCTCGTGCGCTGCAATGGCGAGCCGAGTGTGCTGCTGTCCATCGAAATGCAAAAAGGGCACAACATCGTGCATCTCGGCGAACGCATCTCGGCGGTTCTCGGCCGGCTCGAAGCGATGCTGCCGCCTGATCTGGCGCTCGACATCATTGCCGACCAGCCCGCAGTGGTCAAAAACCGCATCACCACCCTGAGCCATGAGTTCCTGCTGGCCATCGGTTCTGTGATCCTGGTCACCATCCTGCTTCTGCCGATCCGGGTGGCGGTGGTGTCGGCCGTGGCCATCCCCGTTACCCTGACCGCGACCCTCGGGATCATGAACACCTTCGGCATCCAGCTTCACCAGGTTTCCATCGCCGCCCTGATCGTGGTGCTCGGCATCATCGTCGATGACGCCATTGTAATTGCCGACAATTACGTGGAGCTGCTCGACCATCAGGTGCCGTGGGCACAGGCGGCATGGCGATCGGCAACGGAGGTGGTCGTGCCGGTTTTCACGGCTACGGTAACCATCAGTTGCTCCTTCCTGCCGCTTCTGATCCTCACCGGCTCCGTGGGCGAGTTTATCCGGGCGCTGCCCCTTACCGTCGCCATCGCCCTTGGCGTCTCCTTTGCCGTGGCCGTCATGCTGACACCGATCCTGTGCCGGTTCTTTGTGCGCCAGGGCCTCCACGACAGCGCCCCCTCCGGTGAGAAAAACAGGACCCACACCTCGCTGTTTGACCGGCTCCAGGGCGTGTACGCAACGGCGATCGAGTTTCTCATGCGTCACTGGACCGTCGCCGTGGCATTGGGCGTGGTTACCGTTGCTCTGGGCATGTTCTTTTTCAAAACGGTTCCGCAGCAGTTTTTCCCTTCGGCTGAACGGAACCAGTTTGTCATCGATGTGTGGATGCGCCAGGGGACCCGTATCGAGGCCACCGACGCGGCGATGCGGCGGATCGAAGCCTATCTTGGCGGTCGTGACGACATCAACCAGTATGCGAGCTTCATCGGTCAGAGCGCCCCCCGATTCTATTACAACGTCAATCCCCAGCAGCCGGATGCCGCCTACGGCCAACTCATCGTCCGGACCCGCTCGGAGAAAGCGACCCCGGCCATCGTGGAGGCGCTCGGCCGCGAACTGGCCGAAAGGGTGCCCGAGGCCATGGTGGTGGTCAAGGAGCTGCAGCAGGGAAATATCATCGAGGCGCCCGTGGAGGTCCGCATCTCCGGCGAAAAAATCGCCGCGTTGAAAACGATCGCCGCCTCCGTCGAAGAAATTCTCCGGGACGTGCCGTTCTCCCGATATGTTCACCGGGATTATTTCAACGACGCGTTTATGGCCGCTGTCAACATCGACACCGAGCTGGCCAACCGGCTGGGGCTCACCAACGCCATGGTGGCCCGGACCCTGTCCGGGGCCTTCGACGGCCTACCGGTGAGCATTTTCTGGGAGGGCGACCGGCCCGTGACCATTGTTTTGCGGCTCGAGGACGATCAGCGGGCCACCTTTGAGGATGTGGACAATGCCTACGTCACCTCTTCCCTTACCCGGGCCAGCGTGCCGCTGCGTTCGGTGGCCACCCTGACGCCATCGTGGGAGACCGGTCGCATCGTGCGACGAAACGGGGTGCGGACCATTACGGTGCAAAGTTTCGTCACCCGGGGGCATTACGCCTCGGAGCTGCTCAAGACCATCCGGCCCAAGATCGAGGCCCTCGCGCTTCCCGACGGGTACGCGATTTCCTACGGTGGAGAAAAATTCAACCAGGACGAGACATTTCCCAGGATGGTGACGGCGCTTTGCATCAGCCTGTTGGCGATTTTCCTGGTGCTGTTGCTGCAGTTCCGTAATGTTCTCGAGCCGCTGGTCATCATGTGCTCCATTCCGCTCATGCTGCCGGGTGCGGTTTTCGGCCTGCTGATCACCGGCAACTCTTTCGGATTCACCGCCTTCGTCGGCCTGATCAGCCTGACCGGTATCGTGGTGCGCAACGCCATCATCCTCGTCGATTACATCAATGAGAAGATCGGCGAGGGGCACACCCTGGTGCGAGCCGCCACCGAAGCGGGGCAGCGGCGCCTGAGACCCATTTTCCTGACCACCATGTCGACCGCCGTGGGGGTGGCGCCCATGATCCTATCCCGGTCAAGCCTGTGGAGCCCGCTGGCCAGCGTGATCGCCGTCGGTCTGATTGTTTCCATGTTTTTCACCCTGTTGGTGGTGCCGGTGCTGTATGTACTGATCTGCTCCCACCTGAAAAAACATACCGTGCCGGTGGCGGCCGTTCTGCTGGTCGTCCTGATCGGGCTGGCCGGTCCTGCCAGGGCCGCCGCCGATACCCGGCCGCTCACGCTGACCGAGGCGGTGCAACTGGCCCGTGCCCGGAATTCGGCCCTTAAGATCGCCACCGCCAAGGTGCTTGAAAGCGCCCGGAAGAAGGCGGCCGCCCGTTCGGATTACTTCCCGAACCTTTCGGACAGTGCCGCCTATTCGGTGCTTTCGGACAACCAGATTATCACCATTCCGGCGGGCGCACTGGGCACCGTTCCCGGCCTGGGTGCGTTTCCGCTGTCGGATGTCGACATCTCACAGGGATCGAGCGCCACACTTCTCAATACGTTGACCCTCAAGCAGCCGTTGACGCAACTTCTCAAGGTGCGGGATGCGGAACGTGTTGCCGCCGCCGAGCAGGGGGTTTCGGAAGCACAGCGATATAAAGCCGAGGTGGATGTTATCTTTTTTGTCAAGCAATGTTATTTCGGACTGCTTCTGGCAGAAAAGCGGAAGGCGACCGCGCGAGCGGCGATTGCCGCAGCAGAGGAGAAACTCCGTGAAAGCAGGGATGCCGAGACATCCGAAACCGTGCTCCCGGTGGCCGTTACCGGTTCACGGGTGAAGCTGCTCCAGGCGCGGCAGTCCCTGCTGGCCGCGGACATCCAGATGGCTGATCGAAGTGCCGAACTCAGCGACCTGACCGGCCTGCCGCTGGATACGACTTACGCGTTGAGCGATCCGGGTTTCGATGCGGCCGATCCCTTGCCCCGGCAATGGTATCTTGACACGGCCATGACCGGAAACCCGGACATCCGGGCCGCCCGGGCAACGGTCGGCAAGGCGGCAAATGGCGTGGATGCGGCCTGGCACGATTATATCCCTGACATCGGTGTTTTCGGCAGCTACATCCATCAGGACGGGGTCTCCTTTGTCAGGGAGGACATCGGCGTTGTCGGCCTGAAGATGGATTGGGAGATCTTCGACGGGGGGAAGAAACGTGCCGTGCTGGGGCAGCGCAAGATGCAGCTGGCCCAGGCCGAGGAAAATCTCAAACGAGTCCGACAGCAGGTGGACGTGGCAGTGGGAAAGGCCTACCGGAAACTGGCGCAATCAAAAATGATGATGGATGTGGCCAGGGAGGCGCTGGCGCTGCAAAACGAACGCCTGCGCATCGGCAGCGACCAGCTGGAGGCCCGTTTGATTACCGCATCGGTCCGCGACGCGTTGGTCGTGTCCCAGAAAGAAGCCGAATTCAATGTTCTCCAGGCTGCTGTTGCCTGCCAACTGGCCATGGCCGAACTGGAACGGGTGGCGGGGATCGGCGTTCCGGATGCTCACGCGGACGCGGAAACCGCCACCCCATGAGAATGCCCAGGCGAACCGCACTTGGAACTTATTCTATAGTATTTAAGATAATGTTTTTGGCAAGGCCAGAGGGAGGAAGTCGTATTGGTATACTACGACGACCGATAACGCAGCCCAAAAACATTATCTTGAATGCTATACAAAATAGGGGGCGCAGGCATGGCCAGCTCTTACAGCAAACCACAATAAACAATGACACCACTGGGAGTTGTAGGAGCGGTCCATGACCGCGAAAAATAGAAAATCGATCTGAATGCGATTGCCCTGTGAGGTTGCCCGAAAGCGGTTGACAGAGCCAGTCATAGCCGGGTATATGCTCTGTCTAAAGCCGTTCGGCAGAAGCTGAACAATTCACCAGATCGTGTTGTAAACCACAATCAAGAATCCAGCCACGAAGGCCATGTCAGCGGGACCCGACCGTCCCGTTTTTTTGCGTGGCTTTTTGTATTTTTTGGACGGATGCAACCCGAAAGGCGCCTATGACCGGCCTGTCTTCGACCATGAAAAACAACGATGCATCGCTTGACAACAACGAATCCGAACCGTCACCGATGGCGCAGCCTCCGGGCCGGGTGACGGCCACTTTTCTCGGTCATGTGCGCCGGAAAAAGATTCTGTTGCTCGGCGGTATTGCCCTGGCCATCGGGCTGGCGATTGTCGCCATCACCCAGGGCGCCTACGACATCACCCTCGATCACCTTTTGCAGGTGCTCTCCGGCGCGGCGGCCGGGCCGGCCGATATCGTGGTCTGGAAGATCCGCCTGCCACGGATCGTTGCGGCCCTGGTGGCCGGCTGGGGGCTTTCGCTGGCCGGCCTGACGATCCAATCCCTGCTGAAAAACCCCCTGGGCTCGCCCATGACCCTGGGTATCAGCCACGGTGCCGCCTTCGGTGCTTCGGTCGCCATCGTGCTGCTTGGTTCGGGACTGGTCTGGGTGACGGTTTGCGCCTTTGCCGGCGCCATGGGATCGACCATGGTGATCATGCTGCTGGCCTGCGTCCGGCGGCTTTCCGCCGATGCCATTATCCTCGCCGGGGTAGCCCTGACCTCCCTGTTCATGGCCGGGACCGTGCTGGTCCAGTACCTCTCTTCGGACACCCAACTGGCCATGGTGGTGTTCTGGACCTTCGGCGATGTGACCCGGGCCAGCTGGAGAGAGATCGGTGTCCTGAGCCTGGTGGTGGTCGGGGTGACCCTCTTTTTGATGCTGCGGCGCTGGGACCTCAACGCCATGGCCGCCGGCGAGGAGACCGCCAGCGGCTTGGGCGTGCGGGTGGCCCGCCTGCGCCTGGTGGGCATGCTGGCAGCGGCCATGATGGCGGCCGTGGTGACGGCCTTTCACGGCGTGATCGGTTTTGTCGGGCTGATCGCCCCCCACATCGCCCGGCGCCTGGTGGGCGCCGACCACGGGCTGGTGATCCCCTTTTCATCGGTGATCGGCGCTCTTTTGCTGCTGGCCGCCGATACCCTGGGGCGGGCGATGATCGGCTCCGGTGCCCTGCCGGTGGGGATCATCACCTCCTTCATGGGGGCTCCCATGTTTCTCTATCTCCTGATCCGGGGGCGGCGATGATCCTCTCAGTGGCCAACCTGAATTTTGCCTACAACAGCCATCCGGTTCTGGACGCGGTCACCTTCAGTGTGGAAAAGGGACAACTGCTGGCGATCCTGGGCGTCAACGGGGCCGGTAAATCGACACTGCTCAAATGCCTCAACCGTATTTTGCGCCCCCAGGCAGGTGCGATTTTTCTGGCCGGCGAGGATCTCCTGGGGCTTTCCCAGAACGCCATCGCCCGGCGCGTGGGCTATGTTCCGCAACAGCACGAACAGCAGCGCCTGACCGTGTACGAGGTCGTGCTGTTGGGCCGGCGGCCGCACATGGGCCTTTCCGCCGGCAAGACCGACTACGCGGTGGTGGAGGCGGTGTTGGCGCGCATGGGCTTGTCGGCCATGGCCCTTCGCCACGTCGATGATCTTAGCGGCGGTGAGGTGCAGAAGGTGATGATCGCCCGCGCCCTGGCCCAATCGCCGCAGATCCTGCTTCTGGACGAACCCACCAGCAACCTCGATCTGAAGAATCAGATGGAGGTGATGCGTCTGGTGCGAAACGTGGTCGATGTCGAGGGGTTGACGGCCGTGATGGCCATCCATGATCTCAACCTGGCGCTGCGGTTTGCCGACCATTTTCTGCTGGTCAAGGACCACCGGATCCATCGGCTGGCCGCACGGGACGAACTGGATGCGGAAACGATCGAGCAAGTCTACGGTCTGCCGGTGACGATGCAGACGGTGGCCGGCCAGCGGGTGGTGGTGCCGGTTTGATGGATGGATGAAAGAAGGAATACGATGGAAGCGGGAGAGGTGTAATGAGAAGTAGAACTGCGTGCATGCTGGTGTTGCTGAGTGTTGTATTGTTTTGTGTTCCGGCCATGGGCGGGGAACGCACGGTGACCGATCTGGTCGGCCGGACCGTGACCGTGCCGGAAAAGCCGGAGCGGATCATCTGCATCGGTCCGGGGGCCTTGCGCCTGATCGTTTATCTCCAGGCCCAGGATGTGGTGGTGGGTGTGGAATCCATGGAACTGCGCGAACCGGACGGCCGTCCTTACTGGCTGGCCCAACCGCAACTCAAAACCCTGCCCGTCATCGGACCGGGTGGGCCGGGAGCGATTAATAAAAAACCGGACATGGAGGCCGTGTTGCGCGTGGCACCCGATCTGATTTTCGTAACCTATATGAATCGCTCACTGGCCGACGAGGTGGCCACGACCCTAAACATCCCGGTGGCGGTCTTGAGTTATGGCGAACTGGCTGTTTTCGATACGGCCGTCTACACCTCGTTGCATCTGGTCGGCACCCTGCTGGAACGCGAGGAGCGTGCCGAGGCGATTGTGACCTATCTCGAGGGGCTGCGTCAGGATCTGGATCGGCGCACGGGCGCCATCTCCGAGGATGCAAAACCACGCGCCTACGTGGGCGGCATCGGCTATCGCGGCTCTCACGGTATCGAGAGCACCCAGCGGCAGTACATTCCCCTGGACTGGAACCACGCCGTCAACCTGGCCAGAAACGTCGGATCGACGGCCGGCGGCAGCCACGTGGTGGTGGACAAGGAGGCCCTTTTGGGGCTCAATCCCGACGTGATCTTCATCGACGGTGGCGGGCTAGCCCTGGTAGCGGAGGATTACCGCAAAAAACCGGACTTCTACCAGGTACTCAAGGCATTCCGGGAAAAGCGGGTCTTCACCCTGCTGCCGTTCAATTTTTATACTACCAACATCGGCACGGCCATGGCCGATGCCTATGCCATCGGCAAGACGATCTATCCACAGCACTTCAGCGATGTAGACCTATTCGCCAAGGCCGATGCCATTTATACGTTCCTGGTCGGCAAACCGGTGTATGCACAGATGGCTGCGGTGTATGGTCCCATCGGCCAGGCGGCCGCGTTTTCTCGGTAAACAATACCTTAAAACAGGTGCCGTGAAGGCATCCATCGACAACCCATCCGTTTCCATCAATGCCTCGGGAGCGGCGCGCACGGACTCGGTGGGCGGCAGTTTTTCTCGATACGGACGGTCATTTCAGAAACAGTCAGGCCGAACGGACCAGTGTCGCCGGGAACCTGTATTACTGAAAACAGACATGGAGGAGGAGGGATGAAAAGGACGATTTGTTTTGTGACCATGGGTGTGCTGTTGCTTTTCCCTACGGTGGCGATGGCGGAAGAGCCGGTGACGCTGGAGTCGATCGTTGTCCGTGAAAAGAAACTGGTCAAGCCGACCAAACAGACCAACGACACAGTTTACACCGGCAGCGAGATCATTCGGGAGGGTATCGATGCCCAGGGAGCCAAGGCCGCGGTGAGTGTCTACGAAGCCGTCAATATTTTGCCTGGCGTGAGCGTCGAGAGTATCGACCCGTTTGGTTTGGCCGCCGAGCAGAAAAACATCCGCATCCGCGGTGTGCGCGGTTTTCTGGGCGCCATGACCGTGGCCGGGATTCCCAATTATGGCGGAAATCCCATGGGACCCCGGGAGTACCTTTACGACATGGAGAATTTTGAAAGCATTGCCGTTTACAAGGGGGCCGTGCCGGCCGATCTGGGAACCGGTGTCGGGGCCCGCGGCGGTGCCATCGAATTGCGTCCCCTGTGGCCCGAGGAAACATGGGGTGTCAAATTCGGCCAGGGCATCGGCGAGAATGCCTACAGCCGGACCTTCCTGCGTCTGGATTCGGGAGCTCTGCCGGTGGTCAGTACGCGCTTGTCCGTTTCCGGCTCCTATACGGATGCCGAGAAATGGAAGGGGCCCGGCGACCTGGGGCCGCGCAAGAATGCGAACATCATGCTCAGCCAGCCCATCAACGACCGCGACACGATCCAGCTTTGGTTCAACCTCAACGACCTCGACCAGAACCTCTACAAACCGCTGACCTACGATGAGGTCAAGGATCTGGGCGATAACTATGACAACGACTACAACGGGTCTCTGACCGGCATCGCCTCGCAGGATATCAATTATTTCGACTACAACCGCGGCAATTACCGCAACCGCGATTTCCTCTCCGTGATTCCCATCTCTTTTACCGATGCGTTCAAGCTGACCGTCAAACCCTACTACTCCAAGGAAGATACCGATATCCTCGGTGGAACCACCGTCAGCGGGAACTACGTCGTGCAGCGACGCATGCGTGATATCGAGCGTTATGGCCTGATCTCCCAGCTCGACTACCGTTTCGATTGGCTGACCGCGTCCCTGGGGTATTGGTTTGAAGATTCGGATATGGTCATCAGCCAAAAGTACTACAATGTCGCGACACACGCTTTTGCCGGCTACGGCATGGTGATGGAAAACGAGGATGACGGCATTGTGCACAGCCCCTATCTCAAGCTGGCCGGCAGCACCGGTCCCCTTGACTGGCAGGCCGGCCTCAAGTACTTCCACTACACCGATCCCGCCAGCCAGGGCTATACGGCCTCGGCGCCGGATTATCAACTGGTCAAGGCGTCCGATCTGTACCGTCAGGAAAAGACCTACGACGAGCTGCTGCCCACGGTGGGCGTCAACTGCCACATCGGCGACGACATCGAACTTTTCGCCAGCTATGGCCGCAACCAGATCCGGCCCTATGCCTATGTACCGCTGGTTAACGTTTATAACAAAAACCGGGCCGCTTTCCAGGCCGCCGGGGTGACACTGGACGACATGTTCAGCGGTTACGACATGGAGACTTCCGATAACATCGAGCTGGGTGCCCGTTTCCGTCTATCCTGGATGGAAATCATGCCCACGTTCTTTTACACCAAACACAAGAACCTGCTCACGACCGTTCATGACCCCCGTATCGGCACAACTGGCGTGAATTATTATCAGAATGTGGGCGAGGCCACCGGGTACGGCGTCGAGTTGGAGACCAATTTTTTCCTGGGCGACCACGTGACCTTTTTCTTCAACCCCACCTACACCTCCCTGACCTATGACGAAGACCTGACCTATGCCGGGGCCACCATGGATACCGAGGACAATCAGGTGGTGGATACGCCCGAGTGGATGTTCAAGACCGGCCTGATCCTGCGCTGGAGGAATTTCGAGGTGGTGCCCATGCTGAGCTACCTGGACGACCGATACGGGGACGCCGAAAACACGGAGGAAGTCGACAACTATGTGGTCGCCAACCTGAAGGTCGGTTACACCCTGAAAGACTTCGCCTTTTGTAAATCGCTGAAGGTCTCCCTGGAACTCATTAACCTGTTCGACGAGGAGTACGTTTCACTGATCAACGCCATGGACGACAGCCGGTCGGGAAGCACAAGTTACTACGCCGGTGCGCCCTTCACCAGTTTGCTGTCCGTGTCGTTGGAAATCTGATGGAGACGATGATGGAAAATGAAATGATGACGATGCCAGCCATGCAACTCACCCCCATCGGTGTGGTACGCAGCCCCATTAAAACCCCCATGCTGTCGGCCGATGAAGCCGGGCTCTCGCTGACCGACCGCATGGAGAATATCAAGATTTATCACCGCCAGGTTGAAAATGCCGTTGTCGAAGTGGTCATCGATGCCGCCTATGCGGAACTGCTCGACGGTATCGAGGGCTTTTCCCACGTGCTGGTGCTTTACTGGCCGCACCTGATCGATCCGGCCCGGCGGAACCTGAAGAAAGTCCATCCCATGGGACGCAAGGACCTGCCCCGGCAGGGCATTTTCGCCACCTGCAGCCCGGCCCGTCCCAACCCCGTATTGGTGTCGGCGGTTCCGCTGGTTGCGAGAGAGAAAAATGTGATTACGGTAAAAGGACTGGAAGCGGTGGATGGCAGCCCGATTATCGATATCAAGCCCTATTCCAGAAGTTACATGACGGTGGACAAGTTGACCATGCCGGCCTGGATGGAACAGATCCATCGGGAAATGGAAGCCGATTAATTGAAATTACCATAAGGAAAACTGCAATGAACAACGCACAGGAGATTTTGGAAAGTGATGATTTCAAGCGGTGTGCGACCTTTCATGGTCACATCTGCGGCGGACTGGCCATCGGATACAAGGCGGCCACGACCGGCTTGGCCTGGCTGGAAGAACAGCGCGCCCTGGATGAGGAACTGGTGGCCATCGTGGAAACCGATGCCTGCTGCGTGGACGCCATCCAGGTGCTGACCGGCTGTACCTTCGGCAAGGGCAATCTGATCTACAAGGATTACGGCAAGATGGGGTTCACTTTTTTCAACCGCCGCACCGGAACGGGCGTACGCCTGGCCATGAAGCCCGATTCTTTTCGGGTCAACGAACGCCAGATCGAATTGTTCAAGAAGACGCGCGACGGCAAGATTACCGAGGCGGAACGGGCCGAACTTGATGAACTGGGGGCCCAACGGACCGCCGAGGTGCTCAACATCCCGGCCGAGGATCTTTTTGTCGTTATGCCGGTAACGGCCGGCATGCCCGACAAGGCCCGCATCGAACCCTCCCAGCCCTGCAGCCGCTGCGGTGAACCGACCATGGCCTCCAAACTGGAAGCCGTCGATGGAACCATGGTTTGCCGGGGATGCCTGGCTTGATTGTGTCCGATATGAAAACCCATTGGCGACCGATAGTTTTATGGTCGGGGAGCAAAGGCCAAGTCCATGGCCATGACTTCGGATGTTTTTAAAAAAAATTATCAAACTTACCTTGCTCAGATCGCCAACCTCGATCTGACCTCCGCTGCCCCGATTCTTGGGCTGGAATCGAGGGGTGATCAATTCTCGGTAACTTTTTTCGGACAGCCGTATCTGATTTCGAAGGAGGGTTTTGTTGACGAATCAGGTACGGCGCCGTCCTATGGCGTCTGTGTTATCCTGGCCAAATACCTTCTTCGCTGCCCTGCGCAAATCCATCGCGATGAAGACTGGTGTGCCTTCCGGGACTTTAAAAAAGAATCTCACTTCACCAATGTTAACTATTTCGCCAGCGATACGGAAAAGGCCATTGTCGGTGCTTTCACGGGCCGCATCGATGCTCTGTTCGAGGCCGGCGAAAAACTTGGGGGTGTTCGTGAGGAAGGCTTGTTTAACTACGATTTGGTACTGCGCTTCACGGCGCTGCCACGGATTGACCTGCTGCTGCTCTTTGCTGACGGCGACGAGGATTTTCCCGCTTATGGCACCACTCTCTTTCAGAAACAGGCCGAGTACTATCTTGATCCGGAAAGCCTGGCCATGACCGGTGCCGCTTTGACGCGTCGGCTGAAAGATGCGGCGGTTTCCCCTATCTGAGGCAACCTGGAAACGCACAAGATTGAAAAATATTACCACACCTGACAGGTAACCATGAACATGCAGTCTAAAAAAACATTTGCATCGATTGACTACGAAAAATGCCATCCGGACCAATGCAACCCCGACAAGGGGCTTTGTCTGGCGGCGCCGGCGTGCGACCACAAGGTGATTAAAACGCTGGATGGTCCTTTTGAATCACCGGTGGTTTTTCAGGACATGTGCATGGGATGCTGGGACTGTATCGAGGCATGCCCGCTGGATGCCATTTTCGTCAAACATGTCGGCTCATGATCCCAAACGAAGGAGTAAATTATGCACATATCCGACGGGGTTCTGCCCGTTTCCGTGTCCATCGGCAGTTATGCGGTCAGCCTTGGCCTGACCGTCTGGAGTGCCCGCAAGACCCGCAGTGAGGAAATGCCCAAACTGGCGGTGGTGACCGCCGCCTTCTTTGTGGCCTCCCTGATCCATATTCCCTTCGGCCCCACCAGCGTGCATCTCATCATTCCGGGGCTGACCGGTGCGATTCTGGGGCCGTCGGCCTTTCTTTCCATCGGCCTGGGCCTGCTCTTGCAGAGTCTGCTCTTTCAATTCGGCGGCCTGACGGCCCTGGGCGCCAACGCTTTGATGATGGGGGTACCCGCGCTCGCGTGCGGCTGGTTTTTCCAGGCATTCAAGGGCAGCAGTCCCTCACGCCAGGCATTGGTCGGCGGCCTGGTCGGTGCGGGGGGAACGGTGTTGGCGGCCCTGATCCTGGCGGTGTTGCTGGTCACCGGTGGCGAGGATTTTTTCGGTGTGGCCAAGCTCGCCCTGGCGGCGCATGTGCCGGTGATCATCATCGAAGGCGCGGTGAGCGCCTTGACGATCGGTTTCCTGGCCCGGGTCAAACCGGCCCTGTTGCTGCACGGCTTGGAGCCGGCGCATGGACAGGCCCATGGATGAGGTGACCGTTGTCCAACTGCCGCTTTGGCAACTTCTCGCCATGGTGGGCCTGCCGGTGGTGGTGCTGGCCGTCATTGTGGCCGTGCTGAAGCGCGTGGCCCGCGCTGCCAGTATGGAAAAAGGCGAGCCGGACTGGTCGGTGCCCCAGTTGGAGGGTCGTGCCGGCAACACGCCGCTTCACCGCTGGGATGTGCGCTGCAAGATTGTCACCATCCTCGTCTACAGCTTCATGATCACGGCCATCCATAAGATGCCAACGGCGCTTGCGGCCATTGGGTTGTCGTGCCTGGTGCTGGTCGTGGCGCGGGTGTCCCTGGCAAGAGTGCTCATGCGGCTTTTGGCCATCGTCGGATTCATCGCCATGTTCCTGCTGGTCATGCCCTTTACCGTGCCCCTGAAAAACGGTGATACGGTCATCGTTTTCGGTGGTCTGCAATGGCTTCATTTCAGCATGCGTGGATTCCATCTGGCCGCGACCATTGCCGCCAAGGCCGTGGCCATCACCCTGCTCATGGAACCCTTGCTGGCCACGGCGCCCCTGCCGGTAACCCTCCAGGGGCTATCCCGGCTCGGTGTGCCGGAAATGGTCGGTCAGATGGTGCTGCTCAGCTACCGGTATCTGAATGTGTTCCGCCACGAGGCCCGGCGCATGTCCACCGGCATGCAGGTGCGCGGTTTTCGCAAACGCACCGGCCTGGCCACGGTCCAGGCCATGGCCAATTTCCTGGGAATGCTGTTCGTGCGCAGTTTCGAGCGCACCGAACGGGTATTCGACGCCATGCGCGCGCGTGGCTACAAGGGGCGTTTCCCGGAACAGGCTGAGTTGCGCCTGCGCCCCGTGGATATTGTCGGCGCAGGCCTGTGGTTGACCATCGGCGTGGCGTTGCTCGTTTACGATCGCATGGCGTGGTAGGAGAGGTTCGATGATCGACGCTGCAGCTACCGGAATGCCGCTTCCCGATCCCGACACCCCGTTGTTCAGACTGACCGATTTGAATTATCGCTATGTGAACGGCCCCCTGGCCTTGAGCGGGATCAATCTCGAGATTGCCCGGGGAGAGCGTATCGCCCTGGTGGGGCAAAACGGTTCCGGCAAAACCACCCTGATAAAACAGCTCTGCGGATTGCTGCTGCCCGAGGACGGCACGGTCCGTTTCAAGGGCGGTCCCCTTGTCGGCGACCACCTGGATCGCAGCCGCCTGGAAATCGGGCTTTTGTTTCAGGATCCCGACGATCAGCTTTTCGGGCACACCCTGATCGACGATGTCGCCTTTGGCCCTTCCAATCAGGGGCTATCCCGTGATCGTGCCCGGCAGGCCGCCCTGCGGGCCCTGGGACGGGTCCATCTGGCCGACAGGGCATACAAGGCGCCGCATCACTTAAGTTTCGGACAGAAAAAACGGGCCGCCCTGGCCGGCCTCTTGGCCATGCAGCCGGCAGTATTGCTTCTCGACGAGCCCACCACCAACCTGGATCCCAGCCAGGAGCAGGTTTTCCTGGATCTGCTCATGGATTTCAAGGGCACGCTGATCTGCATCAGTCATGACCTGCTTTTCCTCTTCGAGCTGTGCCAGCGCGCCGTGGTGATGAAAAATGGGAAGATTGCCCACGACTACACCATGAACGACCTCGTGGCCCAGCGCAGCCGGTTGCGGTCCCATGGGCTGGATTTTTCCTTCCGTCTGGAAGCCCCTTCCGATGGCATGGCAAACGGCCACCCGGTGCGTGTCTGCCCGCCGGTGGCACCGGTTGAGACAAACGTCCCGGCGCCCATGCTTGAAATGCGCAACTATGATTTCCGCTATCCGGACGGCACCCATGCCTTGGACCGGGTCGATTTTTCCATCGCACCCGGCGAGCGCATGGCCCTGGTCGGTGAAAACGGGGCCGGCAAGACCACCTTGCTCGCCTGCCTGCTGGGGTTGCAGCAAGGGACCGGTACCTATTGCTTCGAAGGACAGCCGGTGACCCGCCGTCTGCGCAAACATCTGTGGCGCAACATCGGCATGGTCTTTCAGGACTGTGCCGACCAGTTGTTCTGCCCGAGTGCCGGAGAGGAGATCGCCTTCGGTCTGAAGCAGATGGGCGCATCCAAAAGCGAGATCCGTCAACGCACGGAGGAAGCGCTCTCCCGGGTGCGCCTGGAGGGGTTTGAAAAGCGGGTTCCCCTGCACATGTCCGGCGGCGAGCGCAAACGCCTGGCCCTGGCCTGTGTGTTGGCCATGTCCCCCAAGCTGCTGATTCTGGACGAACCCACGGCCGGGCTCGATCCCCAGGGGGAGGAGTTGCTTCTGTCGATCCTCGGCGACCTGAATGTGACCCAACTGCTGGTCAGTCACGACATGTTCTTTGTGGGCGCACTGACCCATCGAACGGTGGTCATGCACCAGGGGGCGATCTGTCAGGATCTGGCCACCGAGGCCTTTTTCAAGGATGACCGGCTGGGTAATCTCAACGGCCTGGCCTATTCCTTTCGCCAGCGTTGCGGCGAGGCGATCCTGGCCTTGCAGCATGAGCATGAGCACGCGCACAGCCATCTTCACCGGCATCTGCATGACCATCCGCATGAACACGAGAGAGTGAATCACGACCATCTCCACAAGCACGAGCACACCCACCGGCACCGTTTTGCGCACAGCCATCCCGGTGAAGATGATCCGCACCGCCATGGTGCCAGCCGGCGATATCACGATCATCGGCATGACGGCGAGCATGGTGCCCACGATCATGCCCATTCAGCCCAGGATGCACCGTCCATGACCGACACCATGGGAAATGATTCGAAACCAGAAGACGAAAAATAACGTTTAACCCGGAAGACACACCCATGCATGATGTCAACTTTCATCACGACCACGAATTGACCCAGCACGAGTTTCTGGGCTGCTGCAAGGATTGCCAGCACAGCCTGGAAATCATCAAACCCCATATCATGGCGTTTGCCGACAGAATCAGACAATATGATGAAGCGGCGCTCAGGGCACTGCCCGCCGACGACCTGTATCGGCTTTTTCTGATCCTCGACGACCTGGCCCATATGGACGCCGGAGAGCATCTGGCCGAACTGATTCTGGCCGAACCGGAGATAAACGCCGTCCTGCCGGAGATTCGTGCCTATTACGATACCTTTTTCAGCATCCATGAAGTCCACCTGGCCGAGCGATTGCTCCACACCAGCGCTCCCTGGGAAACCCTGAAGTCCTTTCCGCTGTACCCCCGCTACGAAGCCCTGGTGAAAAACCAGATTGAACTGTACAACATCGAGCCCGGCAGCCGCCTGGCATTTATCGGCTGCGGTCCGGTGCCTTCCAGCTTGATTCTCCTGAATCACCTGGCCGGTATCCGTTCCGTGGGGCTGGAAATCGACGACGCTACTGCTGCGTTATCGAGAAAGGTGGTCGGCAGCCTCGGATTGGAACATGAAATTGACATCGTGCATGGCGACGAAACCCTGCTGCGGGATCTGGATTGGGACACGATCCTGGTCGCTGCCATGGCCATGCCCAAAAAACGGATTTTTGGTAATTTGCGGCGTATCCTGATGGAAACGGGCAAAACCGATGCAAGCGTGTTTTACCGGACCTACAGCGGTATGCGGGCCATTTTGCATGCGCCGGTGGCCGCCGACGACATCGATGGGTTTACCATCGTCGGCCGGTTTTTTCCCATGGGGCGGGTCAACAACACCGTGGTGATAGCCAAACTGGACGGATAAGTCATGTTGGAAAATATAAAATCCCAATTGTTGGCGATCTTCGCGGAATGCCGCCATATTTCCGATCAGCAGATTATAGGCGATCCGCAAGACGTGTTTTATGAGCAGATGGAAACCTTGAATCGGTTGGCCACCCTGGATGTCGATGACAGCCAGGTCGATGCCCTAGTTGCCGACAACACCCTGCAGCCAGTCATCGAAAAGATCGCCGCGCTCAAGCAGATCCACGCCCTGCGGCTGGAGCGCCAACGGGCCGGGGCCATTATCGACAGCGGCGATCCATGGGAAACCCTCAGGGGATTCGTCTACTACCCCAATTATCTGCAACTGGCGGAAATGGAATGCCGGGGCGCCGAACTGAAGGCCGGTGACCGGGTGGTCTTTCTGGGCTGCGGTCCGGTGCCGCTCAGCCTCATCAGCATGGTCCGCGGTCATGCCGTTACGGGGGTCGGGATCGAACGGGATCCCTTCAATGCCGATCTTTCACGAAAGGTGATCGAGCGGCTGCAACTCGGCGACAGCATCAACATCCTTCTCGGGGACCACTTCACGCTGCCCCTGTCCCGGCCGTGCAACCTCGTCATGGTCGGTGCCGATGCCATCCCCAAGGATGAGATATTCAAACATCTCGCCCGTACCCTGCCGGAAGGGATGAAACTCTCCTACCGCATTTATGAAAAGGGCTTCAGGCGTCTGTTCGACCGGGATCATGTCGGCGGGCTTCCTCACCCCCTCAAGGAATACCGGCGCATTCGTCCCGAGCCGCCGGTGAACAATACGTCGGTGTTCGTGATCAAGGAGGGACATGGCTAACGATAACGTCCTGGACGTCCTTACCGCATCCATTCCAACCCCCTTTCTCCTGGTAGACGAGGCCATTGTCCGCAAAAACATCCGCCAGGTCCAGGATTATGCGGACCATCACGGGTTTGCCGTGCGGCCGCATGTCAAAACGCACAAATCCCTGCGCATCACCCGCATGCAGCTGGACGCCGGCGCGGTCGGCGTTGCCGTAGCCAAGGTGGGCGAGGCCGAGGTCATGTCGGCAATTGAGAATCTGGACATCCTGGTTGCCTATCCGGCGGTGGGTGCCCAGCGTGCCGGATCCCTGGCCAGGCTGGCACAGCATCACAAAATCAGCGTGGCCGCCGATACCGAGTACCTGATCGAGGAACTGGCCCATGCCGCCGGCGAGCAGGCTACCACCATCGGCATTTTGATCATGTTCGACGCGGGGCTGCATCGCTGCGGCGTCGCCGATCCCGGTCAACTCACCCGTCTCGCCCGTTTGGCGGCCACCCGTAAGGGGCTACGTTTTGACGGCATTCAGATTTACCTGGGACACCTTTATGGTGATGCCGCCCGGTCGGCCGACAGTTACGACGCGATCAACCGTTTGTGGGAGCCGGCCCATGACACCCTTTGCGCCGCCGGTCTCAGACCGCGAATCGTCTCCTCCGGATCGACCCCATCGCTCTTCAACACCCACCGGGTCCGGCATGTTAACGAGATCCGTGTCGGTACGGCGGTTTATCAGGATGCTTTCAGCCTGAAATTTGGTCATTGCACCCTCGAAGACTGTGCGGTCCGCGTTGTCGCCACCGTGGTTTCGGACGTGGTCCCGGGGCAGGTGATTATCGATGCCGGCGCCAAGGCCCTGTCCGCCAAACCGCTTTTGCGGAACGAGAACCTCGAGATGGGGTTTATCCCCGAATATCCCGAGGCGCGGATTTTCCGGCTCCACGAGGAACATGGCTGGGTCGACGTCAGCCGCTGCCCAAAGCCGCCCCAGATCGGACAGCGGCTGAGTATTGTTCCCGTTGCGGTGAGTCATTGCGTCAATCAGTATGATACGTTTTATCTCCTCACGACGCACGGCGAGTTTGAAACGGAACCTGTCGATGCCCGGGGGTGCTATGTTTAAACGTTTATTCTTATTGATCGGCCGGCCCATCCGGAAGATACGAAGGCAAGCTGAATTGGGAGCCGTTAGTGGCCATGGCTCCGCGAAATTATGCCCGATACAAACGGGAACTGGACAGGGTGGCGGCCCACGGCGGCTTTCGTTGGGCGGATTCTTCGTGGCCCTTTTATTTTCCAGATGGCTGATATCCATGTGCCGGAATATTTCCAGCTCAACGGGGCCCTGGGGCTGCCTTGGTCGCAATGGCCAAGCGCCAATGATGTATTATAAAAATCGATATTACAAATACCAAAATTATATTGACACAAAGAGAGAGATGCGTTATATGGCGGCGTTATGAAGTTGCATGGAGCAACGCGAAAACGGTTGTAAAAACAAATCATACTTTTTCTAACCGAATATGCCATGAAGGCTGTGATCTCCGTTTTAACGGGTTGGCCTTTGTGGCTTTTTTATTGAGGTAATGTCCTCACATTATCCAGGTCCTCCCGTGGCGGTCCCTTCCTGCAAAGAAAGATAAACAGTTTTATTTCTATCTGGCACAGCTTGCTGTCAATTGATTCATTGCGCCCATAAGCTGCTGAATGGTGACGGTACCTGTGCCGGGGGCGACTGTTGCGTCTGTTTACCCGTAACTTTGAAGAAAGAGGAGGAGAAGAAGAGAAAATGAAAATTTGCAACATGCACTGCAAACGAATTGGATTGCTTCTGACGATGTTATTATTATTGTTGCTACCCAGCGGGGTCTGGGCCGAAGAAGAAACCGAATCGGTCACCAAGCTCCAAGAGATCGTGGTGACCGGCACGCGTACCTCCCATGCAATCAAGGATGTGCCGGTGGAGACCACCCTGATTACCCGTGAGGACATCGAGAAGAGCAACGCTCAGACCGTAACCGACATTGTCAAAACCATTCCCGGCCTGTCTGCAACGGGTACCGACGACATTTTTGGTTCCGGCTCTTCCCGAGCCAGGCTGCGGGGCTTGAGCTTTAACAACGGTTATGGCCTGATCCTCATCGACGGCCAGCGGATTCATGGCAGCAGTCAAAGCGGCGCACATGGAGAGTATGCCGTGGGGCTAAACCAGATTCCCGTTTCCATGATCGAAAGGATCGAAGTGGTAAAGGGACCTTCCTCAGTCCTGTACGGCAGTGACGCCATGGCCGGCGTGATCAACATCATCACCCGCAAGGTGCCTGAAAAAGCCACGACGGGTGCCGGCGTGAAATACGGCTGGTACAAGGTTTCTAAGAGTCTCAACTATTATACCGACGCGGAGGTCACCCCCTCGGATTACGGCAAACACCGTATCGCTAGAAACGCCTATGCCTACGCCGGCAACAAAATCAACGACAGCATGGGTTTTTTGTTCAACTATGACCATGAAGATTCCGAAGGCACCAGCACGAGCCCCTATGACTATAACCGGGACTCTGCCATGGGCAAGTTCGACGTTGTTTTCAGTGATACGGTAAGTGCCTGGGTAAAGGGCGAAATCAGCGAATTTGAAAGAACGACTACCAGTGTCACCGCGGAAGACAGCTATCGTATCGCCGCCGGCCTGGACTTCGATATTTCGGAAAATCACATGCTCATGTTCAAGGGCTACCACTACCTCGATGAGTTCTCCACTTCTAGCCGGGACGGCGAAATCGGTTTTGACCAGATCGAATTCCAGTATACCTGGAATACGGGGGTCGGCCATGTACTCACCCTCGGAAGTGAATTCCAGCGCCAGGGCATTGACTACTATATGAACAACACCGCGACCGTCAACGATGTGACCGTGGAAACCACGACCACAGTGAAGGAGGACGTGGATACCTTCAGTGTATACCTGCAGGATGAATGGACCCTGTTCGACAAGCTGGTACTGGTTCCCGGCCTTCGTTGGGACGATCACTCCACCTTCGGCGATTCTTTCAACCCCAAATTGAACGTGATGTACCGGGTGCTGGAAAACACCTCCCTTCGCGCCTCGGTGGGCAAGTCCTTTAAATCCCCAACCATCCGACAGTTGTATTACGACGTACCCTTTTGGCACTCCCCGTTTTGGATTGCGTCAAATCCGGACCTGGAGCCGGAAGAGTCCATCGGCTACTCGGCGGGCATCGAGCAGTGGCTGTTCGACAACAAGGGGATGGTCAACATCTCCTACTTCCGCAATGAAATAACCGACATGGTGGTTACGGACACGACCGGACAGACATACGAAGACGCGCCTCTGTACATCTACGAGAACGTGGAGGAGGCCACGGTTCAGGGGGTGGAAGTCACGGCCCAATTCTACCCCAACGACAGTTTTTCCCTCACAGCCGGATACACCTTTACCGACTCGGAAGACGAGTCCACGGGCAACGACCTGACCTATACCCCCGACCATGCGTTCAGCATATCCCCCGCCTATGAATACATGCCTTGGGGCCTGGGCGTCAGCGGAACGCTGGCATACGCGTCCGACCAGTACACAGATACCGACAACACACGCACCCAGGACGCCCACGTGATTGTGGACGGCAAAATATTCAAACGGTTAAGCAAAATGGCCAAAATCACATTTGAAATGGACAACATCTTCGACTCCGACCATGGAGATGATCGGTATACCCGCACCGGCAGGACTTTCACGGTCGGCATGGACATGGAATTCTAAACAAACAAGGAGACAACACATCATGAAAAACCGTCACAATCACATCTGGATGATCGCCCTGGCCGCCCTGGCAATCTGTATTTTCGCCACCCCGCAGGTTCAGGCCCACTTTCCCTGGCTTCTTCTGGAAGACGGCAACATTTCTCCGGGCAGGCCCCTTAGCTGGGTGATTGGGTGGGGCCACCGTTTTCCGCTTGCCGGTTTCATGGACGGAGAAGAGTTGGAAGAAGTGCTCATTATGGGGCCCGGCGGCACCCAAAAAATAAAGGATCTTTCCGGGATTCAAATGAAATCCCCAAGCTCATTAACAAAAGAAGGTGCTTATGTTATCGCTGCAAAGAAGAAAAGCACTTTTTACACCAAAACTACCGAAGGCTATAAACGCCAGCCGAAAAAAGGATTGAAAAACGTGCTCAGTTCCTCCCTGTCCCACGCATACATGAAGGCCATCGCCAACGTGGGCGATGCGGGCGGCAAGGTTGACACCGTCGTGGGCCATGATTTGGAAATCGTGCCCCTGGCCAACCCGGCGGATCTGCGCCCCGGCGATTACCTGCCCATCAAGGTGCTGTTCAAGGGCAAGCCCTTCAAGACCGATTTTCTGGCGACTTACGGTGGGTTCTCCACGGAGCACAATGTTTTTGCCTACGCAGCTTCCACGGGCAAGGACGGCATGGGAAAAATCCGCATTCTCGCCCCGGGGTCATGGCTCATCAAGGTAAGCTATAAGATCCCCTACTCCGATCCGGAAATGTGTGATACGGAAAGTTTCCTTGCAGACTGCACCTTTGAAATCCAATAGAAAAACAAACCACAACCATCGTTATGGGCGGCCGGACCGGTCGCCCATGACGATGCTTAAACGGCTGGCGCGCCCTCTGGCGGCACCAGCCGTTTTCCTCCTTTTGGCCCTGGCCGCCACCTGGCCGCTGGCCGCGTCGCCGGCCAGCCGTTTGCCCATGGGCACGGAATCCAGCGCCACGGTTCCCCTGTTCAACGTGTGGACCGTGTGGTGGAACGCTGACCGCGCCGCCACCGGATACGACGGATACTGGGATGCGCCCATATTTCACCCCCAAACGGGCGCCTTCTCCTTTTCCGAACCCATGCCGCTTAGCGTTGTGGCCGCGCCAATCCTATGGATCACTGGCAATCGCGTCCTGGCCTATAATACCTTGCTGATTGTGTGTCTCTGGTTGAATGGCTGGGTCGCCTATCGCCTGCTTCGCCGGTTCCATTTTTACCGGCCGATTCCCTGGATCGGCGGTGCCATGGTGACGCTATTGCCCCTGATCCATTCCTGGCTGGGGGTGCTGCAACTGGTTCCGGTTTTCGGCATTCTCTGGACCGTTGCGGCGCTTTACCGGCTCAGCCGCCGGCCCACCCCGGTTGGCGGCATGGTGCTGGGGGGCGCATTTTCCGTCACCTATCTCATGTGTGCCTACTACGGTCTGTTCCTGTTGCTGCCGTTAATGCTTTCCGCGGTTTGGCTGCTGGGCTGTCGTATCCGCCAATGGCGTATGTGGCGAGCCCTGCTTGCCGCCCTGCTTGTGGGCGGGATAATCTGCCTGCCCTTTGCCATGCGCCAGGGGCGAATCACAGACGGTGACCGGTCGGCCCATACGGAGCAATACCTGGCCCAGCTTTCGGCAATGGTTCCGGATTATCTCGTTCCGCCCTGGCCGCACTGGTCCGGTGCCGCCGACCAAACCGGGACGGGCGGTTACGCCGGGTTCAGGCTATGCCCGGGCTATCTGAAATTGGGGCTGGCGTCTGCCGGCATGGTGTTCGGCCTGCTGGCACGGCGGCGGCGAAGGTGGACCCTTTTCTGCCTTTCCATGCTGTGCGTGGCTTTCGCTCTCTCGCTGGGTCCGTTGTTGCAGATTTCCGGCTGGCAGCCCTATATGCTCCTGGTGGACCATCTGCCCGGCTTCGGCCAGGCGCGCAATGTCTTTCGATTCGGCGTTCTGGTTCACCTGATGGCGGTGCTGCTCGCCATGATGGGCGTGCACGGAATGCTGACCCTCGCTCGCCGGCATATTTGCCGGGACGGATTGCGCCGCCTGGCCATCACCGTGACCATCGTCACCGGCTTGCTGGCGGCGGTGGAAGTACTGCCGCGTGCACAACCCCTTTACCAGGCGCCGGATGATGCTGCAAACCGGCACTGGGTCAACTGGCTGGCCACCCGTACCCCCGCTGACAGCGTCATCGTTTGTGTTCCCTTTCCTTTCAGGCCCGATGTGGCCGGCTACCAGCAGGAGACGCAGTGGATGTACTGGCAGACCTTCCACGGGCGTAAGATGGTCAATGGCTACTCCGGGCATTTTCCCAGAACCTTTCTCGACCTGAAGATGCCCATGGCCGCATTCCCCGCCCCCGAATCGATCCACCTTCTCCGCGGTCGGGGGGTGAACTACTGTGTCGTAAAACGCGATTCCATATTCGCCGAAGCCGCATGGCGCCTGGCCGAACGGGGTTCCGATCTGGAACCTGTGCTGCATGATGATACGGCGCTGATGGATATCTATCGTCTGTTGCCATCATCTTGAGAAAACAAGAAATACGATCTATTTTGCAAAAACGGAATCGGAAAATATTGATTAATATTGACATGTCATCCATCTCTGAGTATCGTCGGCAGCCAAAACGCAGCTGAAGCTGCGGCGATTTAGGTTCGGTCAATCAAGATCCACAAATAAAGTACCCTCCGCTCTGTTGCTGACAGATCGGTGAACCAAAACCACGAAGGTTTCGATTTCCCATGGGGAAGGCGGACGCGTGGTTTTTTTGTTTTCCGATCGATTGAAACAATTTTCCCGCAAACGTCCATCTGATCACTGATCGCCAATATTAATGCAGAACAGGACCGATGAACAAAATAAAGACATCCATAAAAAACTACTGGAACTGGCGTAGCTCGAGCTACGGTGTTGATGCGGACAAATCGGCAGCCATTGCCAATCAATGGCAATCCATCGTCCACCAGCTGATAAACGGGGCGCCGGGCAAGCGCGCCTTGGATATCGGTACCGGTACCGGGCAATTGGCCGTCTATCTGGCCCGCGCCGGATACGAGGTTACCGCCATCGATATTTCAGAGGCGATGATTGCCGAAGCCCGGCGTTATGCCGCCGATCAGCAACTTCAAATCGATTTTCAGACCGGCGATGCCGAATCCCTGGATTTTGCCGACCAAAGCGTTGATGTCATTGTCTCGCGCAATCTTTTGTGGACCCTTCCCCGGCCGTACCAGGCCCTGATGGAATGGCGGCGGGTGCTGAAACCGGGTGGCCGGCTGATGCTATCCGACGGTTTGTGGATGAACACCACCTGGAAACGCGTTCCCCGGCTGGTTTTCAAGCTGGCAAAGGACATGGGCCGCAACGGCAGTCGGATTTCGCTGCGTTTCTTTTACACTTACGCGTCGCTTCAGAAAAGACTTCCCTTTTACGAAGGGGTCAGCCTGGAATCGGCCCTCGCTCTTATGCAAGCGGCCCGGTTTGAAGCCGTCACCCCCTATGACACCAGCCAGTTACGGATCCACCCTTACGGTGCCTCGGTTCCAAAGAGGGCCGCCCCACCGTTTTTTATCGCATCGGCAATCCGTTGACCCCATATCTCCCATCGTGCTAAGGCAGACTATGCCTACCCAGGATTGAGAGGATGTTGTGAAAGGATTTGCTTTATTGCTATGGATGGGGCTCGGGGCGGTTCTGGCCGTTTTTCCAATGCTCACTTTTGCTGAAGACGGCGCCAGTCTTGTCATTGCCACGCCATTCGGACCCGCCGTGCCGGTGCCGGATCCGGCCAAGGGGTCAAACGGGTGGTATACCAGTGAGGCCGGGGTAACCGAGACCCTCCTGAGGATCGATTTCGACATGCGCCTGGTCCCCTGGCTGGCAAAGTCCTATCGCAATATCGATCCCCTGACATGGGAAATTGAGTTGCGGTCAGCGGTGCTTTTTCATGACCGGACACCGCTTGACGCCACGGCCGTCAAATGGTCGATCATGCGTTTGATCGATGAGAAGAGTGCCGTGTTCAACAAGCGGGTCCAGCAGATGCTCGATATCGACACCATCACCGTGGTCGACGACCAAATCCTCCGGTTCCGTACCCGCCGGCCCAACGCCGCGTTTTTGAGCGCCCTGGCCTCTCCGGATACGGCGAGCCTGAGTCCCCGCGGGAAGATGGACTACGTTTATGGCACCGGTCCGTTCGTTCTGCGCAAGGTGATTCCCAAGGAAGAGATGGTCATGTCCCGGTTTTCCGGATATTGGGGGACGCCGCCTCAACTTGAGCGGGTCTGTCTCAAAATGATCCAGAATCCGGCAACCCGCATGCTGGCCTTTGAAGCGGGGCAGGTGGACGTAGCCGCCAGTTTTCCGGAAAACGACGCCCGGCGGATTGTAAATCGCGAGCATGTCGATATCGTATCCCACCCCACCAATCGGCTGTGTTTCTTTTTCGTCAGGGTGAAAGACGGCCCCCTGGCCGATGGACGCATCCGTCGGGCCATCAACTATGCCATCGATCGCCGGCAGATCGTGGAGACCGTGCTGGCCGGCATCGGGGGGAGCCCCGCTGGTTCGATCTTTCCGCAAATCCTGCCCTGGAACAACCCTGAGCTGGCACCCTGTCCCCATGATCCGGGCAAGGCGGCACAACTGCTGGAAGAAGCCGGGGCCCGGGATAGCGATGGGGACGGCATCCTCGAAATCAACGGCCGGCCGCTATCTTTGAATATGTGGACCTACGATTCGCGGCCGTCGCTGAAGCCCACGCTGGAACTGGTGCAGGCGCAACTGGCCGCCTGCGGAATCGCCAGCCGGCTCAAGGTGACACGCAGGGCCTCGCCCATCAACCTGGCCATGCAGCGGGGCGACGTGCATCTGAACCTTCAGATGTGGAACACCGCTCCCCAGGGCGATCCCGATTTCTTTATCACCAGCATTCTTACCCGCAGTGCCGGTTCCAATGTGATGGGATATGCCAACCGCGAATTGGACGATCTGGCCGAAAAGGGCAAGACCACGGTTGATCCGGAAAAGCGCAAAGCCATCTACAACCGTATCCAGCAGATCGTTTTTGATGAGAGTCCGGTGATCGTGCTCTTCCACAAATCCATGGTTTCCGCGGTATACGACCATGTGGAGAACTACCGCATTCATCCGGCAGAGAAGTATATCGTTACCCCGGAGCTGGGGCGGCGATAGCATGAATGCCTTTTCACCGCCTTCCGCACCCATCCTCCGGGTGGAAGGGCTGACTGTCGGTTTTCCCGGTACCCCGGAATCGTGCAATGTCCTGCAAGGGGTCGACCTGACGCTGAAATCGGGCGAAATCTTCGGCCTGGTGGGCGAATCGGGTTCGGGCAAAAGCCTTTTGGCGCGGTCGCTGGTACGACTGGAGTCACCGGCCAGGATCACCGCGGGGACCATCCTGCTGGAGGGTGAAGAGTTGTGTGCCAGGACCCAACGGGAGATGGAACCCCTGCGCGGCAAGAAGATTACGCTGGTGCTGCAGCACCCGGAACGGGCCATGGATCCGGTCTTCAGAATGGAGAGCCAGTTCCGTAAAGTCTGGACATCGGACCGCGTCGATGCACGGCGGCAGCAGCGGCGATTTTTGTCGGTCATTCAACGCATGCTCCACTCCGTGGGCATCGCCGATGCCCGCCGGCGCTGCCGCCAGTATCCACACCAGTGGAGCCGCGGGATGCTGCAGCGCGCCCAACTGGTGATGGCGTTTTCAGCATCACCGGCGGTGCTGATCCTCGATGAAGTAACCTCCGCGCTGGACCCGACGGTCTGCCTGCAGATTCTGGATGCGATCATGCGCCTGAAACAGACCCGCCACACCGGCGTGATTCTGATCACCCACGATCTTTTTGTGGCCGCCGAGATTTGTGACCGGGTGGCGGTGATGCACAACGGCCGTATCGTGGAAACGGGAACGGCTGGCGACATCTTCCGGCGACCGGCCCATCCCTACACCCGGCTGCTGGTTTCCAGTACCGCGGACCCGGCGGGTCCGAATGCGGCGGAGCGGCAGTGACAGCCCCGCCCCTTTTGCGTATCCGCAACCTATCGGTCCGCTTTGCCGACCGTCGCGGCGGCATTTTCAGGCGCCGTTCGACCCTGGCGATCCATGACATCGACCTCGATATCCAGGCTGGTGAAACCTTCTGCCTGCTGGGCGAAAGCGGATCGGGGAAGACTACCCTGGCCAGTGCGATCCTCGGTCTGCATCCCTTTCATGCCGGCCAGATTGCCCATAACGGATCGACCATAAACAGGAGCAACGATACGGCCCACCAACGCCTGCGCGCCGACTGCCAGATGGTTTTCCAGTCGCCGGCGGCGTCGCTCAACCCGCACTTGACCCTGCAGCAGTCCATTGAAGAACCGCTGGGGGCCAAGGGCATGGGGTCAAGCCGGCGGAGGGAAACGGTTTGCGAGTTGGCCGGCCTGGCCGGTCTTTCCGAGGACCTGCTCGGCCGCCGACCGGGGGAGGTTTCCGGCGGACAGAATCAACGGGCGTGCATTGCCCGGGCACTTTCCACACGACCGAAGCTGCTGGTCCTGGATGAGCCGCTCACCGCCCTGGACGCGGTTGCCCGGCAGCAGATCGTGGCGCTTCTCTGTCGACTCAAGGAGGCGTTTCGGTTGACTTATTTTTTAATCACCCACGACCTGGCCCTTGCCAGCCAGATCGGGACCCATGTGGCCGTGATGTATCTGGGCACCCTGGTTGAACAAGCCCCGGCAGCGTCATTCTTTGCCCATCCCTATCATCCGTATGCCCAGGCCTTGCTTTCCAGTGTTCTGCGGCCCGGTCTCTGGCAGGGGGAACGGATCGTGCTGCACGGCGAACTGCCGTCACTCCGGCGTCCCCCCGACGGCTGCGTTTTCCATCCCCGCTGTGCCCGGCGCCTGGCCGTCTGCACCCACACCGCGCCCCGGCCAAGGATGGTTGGCGGTGGGCATACGGTCTGCTGCCATCTTTTCAATGGCCGTCCGGCAGGCAACGATATCCGGGAGCAGCGCCAATGATGGTTCATTTTCTTTTCCGACGCACGCTTACCGCCATCTTCGTTTTTTTCGGCGCCACCTTCATCACCTACGCCCTGATGATGCTGGCTCCCGGGGATGCCGCGCTGGAGATCGCCATGGCCCGGTACGGCGATGCGGTTCGGGCCGATCCAGCGACCATCCAATGGATTCGGCAAAAGGAGGGGCTGGATCGTCCCATGCTGGCCCAGTACGGCAGTTGGCTGAAGCATGTCGCGGTCCTGGACTTCGGTAATTCCCTTGTGGAAGAGGTGCCGGTCTGGACGCTGATCCGGTCCCGTTTTGGCAAAACCCTGCAACTGGCCGTATGGGCCATTGGCCTGGCCCTTTGCCTGTCCATTCCCATCGGTATCCTGTCCGGTGTCAAACAGGGCACCTGGATGGATACGATGGGGGTCAGCGTTGCCGTGCTGGGGGTCTCCATGCCCAATTACTGGTTGGGCCTTTTGCTGATCATTGTTTTCTGCGTCAAGCTGCAGTGGCTGCCCAGCTTCGGCCGTGGGGACTGGCATCACCTGATCCTGCCCGCCATCACCCTGGGAACGGGACTGACCGCCTACACGACACGAATGCTGCGTTCCGCCATCATTGAAGCCATTCACGCGGACTATCTGACGGCCCTGCGTGCCAGGGGCGTCGGCAAGCGCCTGGTGCTGGCCAGACACATCCTGAAAAATGCGCTCATCCCGGTCGTCACGGTGGTCGGCCTGGAGTTCGGGATGATTCTCGAGGGCGCCGTTATCACCGAAACCGTCTTTGCCTGGCCGGGATTGGGAGGGCTGATGGTTAGTGCCGTCAGCAATCGCGACTATCCACTCATCCAGGGCCTCGTGCTGTTTACGGCGGCTGTTTTTGTGGGTATCAATCTGATTGTCGACCTGGTCTGCCTTTACCTGGACCCACGGATTCGCTTGCGATGAAGGGATTTGCTCATCATTTTGATCTGCCGGAGGAGAATCGGTCCGCCGGACAATGGCGACGGACCGTTTTTTCGAACCCCCTGATGACGCTGGCAGCACTGACTGTCGTACTGGTGGTGGGCATGGCTGTTTTTGGCCCTTGGTGCTGCCCCCACGATCCGCTTGCCACCGACATCGGCATGCGGCTGGCGCCACCTTCCTGGCACTATCCTTTTGGCAATGATGCATTGGGCCGCTGCCTGTTCTCGCGTATATTGGTCGGTGCCCGCGCATCGCTTGGCCTGGGTGTCTCGGTCGTCCTGCTCTCCGTGGTGATGGGCGTGGCGGTTGGGCTGGTTGCCGGTTATGCCGGTGGGCTTGTGGATGAACTGCTCATGCGTCTGACCGATATTTTTTTCGCCTTTCCTGAAATCGTCGCCGCCATGGCCATTGCCGGACTGATGGGACCGGGAACAGTGAATCTTCTGCTGTCCCTGTCGGTGGCCAGTTGGATGCGTTACGCCAGGGTGGTTCGCGGAATTACGCTTTCCGTGCGCGAGCGTGAGTACGTCAGGGCCGCGTGGCTTTCCGGTGTCCGGCCGGCAACTATCCTGTGGCGTCATGTGCTGCCGGCGAGCATGCCGTCCATTATCGTTCTGGCCACCATCGGGCTGGGTAAGTCGGTTTTGGCGGTTTCGGCCCTCGGGTTTCTCGGTTTTGGTGTCCAGCCCCCTGACGCGGAGTGGGGGATGCTGCTCATGGAAGGCAAGGACTATATCCTGAGCTCGCCGCACCTTTCCGTGTTTCCGGGCGTTGCCATCATGGTGACGGTGCTGGCCTTCAATATATTGGGGGACGGGTTCCGAAACCGGTGGGACAGCCGGACATAAGCGACAGGAAGAAAAAAGTATTTACAGATTCATAAATTTCATTTAGAAAGAAAGAACTGCCATTCGGAAAATGGTAGTTTAGGCGATTGGCGGAAAAGAATATACCAGGATGCGCAGGATTTTCATTCGTATTCAAGGCGGTTTTTTTTACGCATAGTGGGGCTATGTGTGGAAAAGCCCAACGAAGAAGACGGATGAAAAGACAAGCAGGCGGGTATATTCTTTGACAGAAATCGCCTTATAATCGCGTCGCAATCTTCGATCCATTCATACCTATTCGAGCCATGAAGGCCAACCCGCTGATCACCGGAAGGCCGGCATGGTTTTTTTTATCTCTTTCGGCATTACCCTTCGGTTGTCAGCCACCTGAATGTTCACCCGGCGTGCGTTGAGCAAGTCTCCACGCGATGATCTTGAAAAGCGGACCGGTGTCGTCGGTCGGCATTAGGCCGTCCGGACACATTGCCGCCACCCTAAGGAAAGGATGCAACCATGAAACTCAATGAAGGCGATGTCGTTATCTTCCAACCCAAATACAAAGTGCCTTGCATATTTGACCTTAACGACCGTGGAACGTTTGCCACACGGCCGCCGGTTACCCATGATTGGGGGTTCCGTATTATCTCCGATGCAAAAGGCCAGCCATACCTACAGGTTGCAATTCTCTTGAATCAGCCTGGAAAGGACTCACAAACCGGTAAACCGTATGACTGGATGGTAAAATCACTGCGCATCGATCTCGACGAAGCCCTTGTTCCCGATCCGGAAAACATTGCCGGTCAACTGGCTGAGTCCGATATCCGATCGGCGCTCATGGCGGATTTCAACCAATGGCATGATAACTTCGTGCCCGTTCTGGAAAAAGGTAAGATCGATATCGCGGAGCTGAAGAAGAAAGTGGCCGCCCTTGTGGATGAGGCCAGAACTCAAACCCGCAAAGAACTGGTCCGAAGAAACCAGCATTGGGTACTGTCCAACATTCCCCGCCGGGTTCACGATTTCAAATACGGACTGTACAATCACGTCAGGGAGAAGCTCTATCATGAATATCAGAATATCGGCGGAGAGGATTCAGAAAAGAACCTGATCAGGAAGATCGCGCTGTTCAACCGGGTCCTGGAAAACTGTAACCATGAGGACTTACTGAAACCCGACGGCAGCGGATGGAAAAACGAGGACGAGATCTGGCAGTGCTGGATCGGTTTTGCCGGATCCGAGCCCGAGGCCCATCGGGTCTGCCGCACCATGGATTCGGTTTTCAGGGATCTGCAATTGTAGGCCGGTCGTATCGTTACAATCCGTTCAATCAGGGAGGCGATGATGAAAAAGATTACCATCCTCGGACTGGGCGATGTGCTTCAAGGTGACCGCGGTGCCGCCTGCTATGTCCTGGAAACTGTGGCCAACGAGATATCCGGTGAGAATATTCACATTTCCTACCTGGGAGATAACCCGGCTTTCGCGGGCGGGCTGCTGTATAAGACCGATCTGGCGATTATTGTCGGGACGTTGAGTTTGTCTGGCATACCCGGAAGCCTGCATGTTTGGAATGGTCGCGTCTTCAGACAGCATGCCGCATGGGTGGCTGGAGAAGATCCGGCCATCGATCGCCTGCTCTCTGCCCTGGCAAGGGCGGATCTGGCCGGAGGACTTGCGCGCAAACTGGTTTTTATCTGGATTGAGCCGGAAAACACAAATGGGTATGAAATCTCCAAACCGGTCCGTGGTGCCATTGCTATGGCGGTCAGGCGAGTCCGCCGGGAACTTCTGGCAATGGAGTTGAAAGGCGGGCATGAACAGGCGGCAATGGGACTTGCCGGGGCGGAGCCCATTCAAATGGAAGCCTGATCTGCAAAGCGGTCGGCCAGTCAAGTTGGGTACAAACGGAAAGTGATGGGCTCTATACAGGAGGGAACGCAAAATGATTGTAAATATGGCCCTCAAACGGATTGCCGATTTTCATGGTCATTTGTGCCCGGATCTCGTTCTTGGCGGCAAGTTGTGTGAGTATATCCAACAGCGGTTGCCGCCCACGGAACCGGCCAATGGCATAACGGCCATCATTGCGGAGAACAGTACCTCTGCACTGGACGCCATCCAGATCATGCTCGGAACGACCCTGGGCAACCAACGCCTGAAGATCATGGATATCGGCAAACACAACTACACCATCATCCCTAAATCGGTGGCCACCAGTTTCCGGATGAGGTTGACCGTTCAGGATTACGAAAATGAAGAAACGTACCAACGGTTGTCCGGAAAAATGCTTGCCAATACGATTGTGATGGATGAAGTCGTGAATCTTCAAATACTTCTTGACGAACGGGTCAAATACCTGCTCCGACAGCCGCCGGAAAGCCTTTTCAGGATCGAATCGATTGAAAAAGAGCCGCAGATCCCCGAGGTGCCAAGCATATATCTGACCTGTTGTCGATGCAACGAACAGGTGCTCGGTAGTCATGCGGTTAACTATCAGGATAAAATATACTGCATTTCCTGCCTGCAGCAAATGAACGCCGGGTGCCTGCGCGATCACCTGCATTGACCGCGCACCACATCAACTATATGGGCAAACCGCAAATGGTGAATGCATATTGCCAACGTGCTTGTGCGCGTGATCCCGTGGAAGCATCGATTTCCTGTCAGCCATACGCCAGTACCGGGGGGATGGGGGTGACCAATGGTGTCATGCGCAACTTCTCAAGCCAGGGGTTTTACATTGAGACGAATAAGCAATTTGACTCCGGGACCATCCTGTTTGTCAGGACTACTTGCTGTTTCAACCGGATATGCCCGACCGCTTGCAGACAGCCCCGAACGATTTGCCTGGCGGAAGTGAGATGGCTGCGGCACATTGACGACGGGAATACGCCTCTATACGGGATGGGGGCACGCTATCTCGATTGAGACGATGTATTGGGTCCATTTTACTTGCACCATTACTTTTGATCTGCGATAGTTAATGGAATTATCGTAGACGTTACAGACGGAACTGGGCAGCAACAGGTTTCACGCGGAGCATGACCGGATGTTGATTTCAGCCTTGCCTTTGTTAAACCGTCGCCGATGGCGGTACCAGTGGCGCTACATGCGCGGGAAAACCCCATGGGATGACGGGTCCACGCCTTCTGAAGTGATCGATTTCGTAGCCGTTAAAAAGTGGCGCATGGTACCTGCTGTTTGCCTGGCTGCCCCGGTTTGTCAACGGCAGGCCGTGGGGAATTTCACCGGAAGGGGTTGACCTGTTGCTGGCCAGTCATTTCAGGCGAACCCGGATGACCATCGGTGAGGAAAAAGGGGTCTCTGCGGCCTGGTACTGGTATTGCCGGTGGTGAGCGAGGTGCTTGCCCCCCTGCCGGTCACATTGCCGTAATTACCAACATCGCTCCCACGCCGAGCATGGGAATAAGGGGATTTACTCCAATGCTGGCCCCTAACTATCTTTTAACGCGTTGGACGGTGACAATATTCGAATATGTTCCCAACGACCGAGATCCAATAGATGCGAGTCGCCCGATACGATCAGGATCGTACCATTCACAATGCATTCAAGAAGATGAGCCGGTGGCACTCCGAATAGAAACCCCGAGATGATCACATTGGAATCCAAAACAACGCGAGGTGTCATTTCCGCGATGCCTTTTCCTTTCGATACATTTCGGTCTCTCTCGATACGTCCTCGGGAAGAAATCCTTTATCCTTGGAAATCATTTGACCCATCGAAAAGATGTCGGCCCAATATCGAACCGGCATCTTCAGCAGCGCTTCTCAGGGAACTTGAAACGAAGAGCTGATGTCGGGTCTGTTTGTAGGGAATCCGGACCATCGATGCGATGGTCCGGATTGGGGAAGGGGAAAGAGAGGAATAAGCTCTTCTGAGCTTGCCTGTTGTTTTCAATATACCGGTTAACCCTTACCCCAACATGATTAAAAAATTACCAAACGATCATCTCTTCAATTCAGATGACGGCAATCCATGCATCAATTTATGATCAGGGCCATGAAGGTCTATTCCCCTGTAATCCGGGAAAGATCTCATGGCCTTTTTCTATTGGGCCGCCATTTTTGCACGGGTGAGGACTATCGCGATGAATAAACATGAACTGACTGAAAGATTGCGGGCGGTCACGGGCATTACCAAGCCTCAGGCGCAAAAGGTGGTCGACACCTTTTTCCAATCAATTACCGACTCCCTTGCGGAAGGCGAGCGGGTAGAGGTCCGGGGCTGGTGCAGTTTCTCCGTCAAGGACTACCCCGGCTATATTGGTCGCAATCCGAAAACCGGCGGAAATATTAAGGTCAAGCCCAAGAAACTCCCTTTTTTCAAAGTCGGCAAAGAATTAAAAGATCGGCTCAATGAAAGATAAGGGCGGGGGAAAAAGAGAAAAGAGTGGCGCCTATTCTTGAACTACTCAGCGTGGGAGATCTCTTTTCCGGCTTCAAGATTTCGTTTGGCCAATTTTAAATAGTACCGGCTTTGATCGTCATGCGGGTTTTTATCCAAGGCTTTTGTCAAGTAGGTAACTGCTTTCTCGTTGTTGCCTTGCATTAGATAGGCGGTGCCCAATTCGCTGAGAATAACATCATCATCGGGCGCCAGGGCAAGTGCGGTAGATAGGTTGATCACTGCGCGTTCGGGAGCGCTTCTGCGCAATTCCACCATTCCTAGATATTTGTAAGGGGCGGCCTTTTGCGGCGCCAGGCCGATGGCATTGCTTAAAAGCTGCGCGGATTCATCAAACGATCCGGTTTCGGCAAGCAACAGGCCCAGGGCAGTCAGGGCCGGTTCATTATCCGGGTCAAGCCTGATCGCCGTGTGCAGGCTATCCGCCGCCAGCGTATTCTCTCCACCAGCGATCTGAGCCAGGGCCAGGTTATAATGATCGATGGCCGTGGCATGATCATCGGCCGTGATTTTTTTTTGAATCGCCGTGGCTTGAATTCCGGCACAAGCGGCCTTGAGGTCCGGGCAGTTGAAGATTCCATAGGAAGGCACCAAGACACGCCGACAATAGCCGTCGACGATTTCCCGGTAGCGCAGTTGTTGCCCATTTTCAAGCTGCGGCCAGGGGAGCACATTGAACATGGGCACATTGGCCGAGGCGGCAAATTCCACCAGATCCATCAGGGTTGTGAAATCGTTGTGGCTGTGTAAAAGGCGCTGGGTGTCGGCCGACAACCAGCGCTGGTCGCCGATCATGCGTTCGACATCCCCACTGCCCTGATATAGGGTCCGTGGTGCCGAGAATTCAAGATAGGGGTGGTCGTCCGTATGCAGCCGAC
Organism: Desulfosarcina ovata subsp. ovata; assembly: GCF_009689005.1. Taxonomy (NCBI): domain Bacteria; kingdom Pseudomonadati; phylum Thermodesulfobacteriota; class Desulfobacteria; order Desulfobacterales; family Desulfosarcinaceae; genus Desulfosarcina; species Desulfosarcina ovata. Next base: position 3,051,286 of record NZ_AP021879.1, read on the forward strand.
CTTTGCCGAAAAGCCGGCTTAAATCCTCGGTCATGATCAAATGGACAAGAAAATCGATACCTGAAAAAGTAACCAACCTGGACTTTTTGGCATAAACCGCGTTGCGCTGGGCCACATCCCAGTTCAATCGTCCGTGATCGTTATTGAACCCCAGCATGAGGTAATCCACGGGCCCCACCTTGATCAAGGAACTGTTGGGAAAAACAGCAGTAAACGTCCGCCCCAACAGAGAAAATGTCTCTTTATCCATTTCATAGGCCTGGATCCACTGGGCGAAAAGTCCGTCGGCGGTCAACCGTTGCCTGACCAACTGAAAAAAGTCCAGGGAGTATAAATTGGCCAGCCCGGCCATCCATGGATTAGAAGGCTCGGAGATAATCACATCGTAGCGCTGCCCGGTCAGGGCCAGATGATTGCGTCCGTCCTGAATCATCAGGCGCGTACGTGGATTTTCCAGGCAGTCATTGTTCCAAGGTTGAAAATAGTTCCGGCAGGCGCTCGCAACCGCTTCATTGATTTCCAGCACATCCAATTGCTTTACCGGATAGAGCAGTATTTCTCCGGCGGTCATGCCGCTGGCAAGCCCCAATAGCATGACCTTCTGGGCATCCGCATGGAACAGCATGGGAATATGTGCCGATAGCGTTTGCGTGGAGCGATCCCCATGGGAGGAGGCATCGGCCTTGCCGCTGTTGAACAGGGCGAATTCCACGGTTCCTAAGCTAGTGGTCTCCCTTTCGACCGTGGTAAATCCGTTGGCGCCCTCACCCTGGAAAACGACATCCAGTCCCTGACGGTGATCGGCAATCCGCCGGGAACCTTGCATCAATGCCTCTCCCCACCCAACGCGGTCCAGTTCCGACCCAAGCGCGTCAAAGTCACGATACCATCCCCGTGACAGCAGGTCGGTGCGCCAGTTCGGGAAAAGGCCGATCAGCATGCATCCGATACCGATCAGCCCCACGATGGCCAACCGGTATCGGCCGCGCCTGTATTTCACGGCGGTTAAGTATAACAGCAGCAGGCCCGACAGGCAAAACTGCAACAAAATGACCAGGCGCAATCCATTCATCTTGCCCACCCACGGAACCAGCACAAACCCGGCCACAAAGGAACCGGCCAGGGCGCCCACGGTATTCAGGGCATAGGCCGTTCCCAGACGACGCCCCATGTCGTCGATCGATTGTACGTAAAGGCGGTTTACCAGGGGGAAGGCCGCTCCCAAAAATAGGGTCGGAGACAACAGCACAGCGAACAGCACCAGGGATTGCATGAGAACAAGATGGGAAAACTGTCCATGGTAGGTATGAATCAACTTGGCGAAAAAGAACTGTCCGTTGCCCAGCAATTGACTCACGGCAAGCGCCGTCATGGCGGCCGCCATCTGCGTCCCGGCCAGCCAACCCAATGCATGGCGTGTCCTGTCCGCCAGGCGGCCGAACAGGATACTGCCTGCGGCCAGGCCAATGATGAAGGTGGCCACCACAAGGCTGAAACAATACGTCGTCGGCCCGGCAATGAGTCCTAACAGACGCGTCCACAAAACTTCGTAAGCCATGGCGCAAAACCCGGAAGCGGCAAAAATCAGCACGCCCCAGTGGATGGGGCCGTCATGGGTATGGTCGGATTGCGGGGCATCGGTTTTCGCTGCTTTTTTTTGGCGCAAAGGTTCCGGTGATGCGCTATCGACAGATAGAAACCGCGAGCATAGAATGCAGGACAGGCCGATTACCCCGTTGATACCGGCAAACAGCAGCAGACTCATGAAAACGCCCAGGCTTTTGATCAGCACGAACCCGCACAATATCACGCCCAGTGCCGCCCCGATTGTGTTAAGGCCATAAAGCCATCCGGTGCGGGCGCCGATATGGTCCAGACGCATCACATAAAATCGGCACAGCACCGGCAGGGTCGCCCCCATGAGTGCGGTGGGCACGATCAAGATGAAAACACAGCCGATAAATGCGGCAAGCGGATAGCACCAGAAGTGGTTCAGGAGTCGATCATAAATGGACTGGTAGATCGGTTGAACCGCTTGGATCAAGAGCGGCACGAGCATGGCGCATAAACCGATGCTGATTTCCATACCGCCGTACAGGGCCAGCAGGGTGCCGCGTCGGGCAAACCGATCGACGATCCGGCCGGACAGATAGCTGCCCAAAGCCAATCCGGCCATGAATACGGAAAGCACCGTGGCCACGGCAAACGGTGCACTGCCGATGATTTTGTCGATCAGCCGCACCCAGATGACTTCATAGACCAGACCGGCGGCACCGGAGAGAAAAAAGCAGCCGGCCACAAAGGCGGAGAGCACTTTCCCGTCAACGGGAATAGATGAACGATGTGATGGAACGGGTTTCAATTGTTAATCAATCCCGCGCCACATAGCCCTCGACGCCATGGCACCAGCCAACGGAAACGGTCAGCTTGCCGCCGACAACCGCCATCGCGCCCAATACAATGAAAAGGGTTCTCATGCGCTTCTCCTTTCAAAACTCAAAGCAACGGTTGGCTTTCGGTATTTGCCGTGCCCCCCACTACAGCCGATTCGTCTTCCGGATGATAACGGCAAGTAAAATACAGGTAGGCCGCAATCCCCAATCCGATAGTGCCGAGACTGAACAGGGCCGTGATCGGCCGACTCTTGATTGAAAAAAATATGATCCATAGGTTGCCCAGGATAAAGAGCAACGGGGTAAATGGGTATCCGAATGTGCGGTAGGATCCTCCGGAAAGTGGAGATTGCCGACGAACGCGCATCAATCCAATGACCGCCAGCATGGCAAACAACGAAAGCGTCAAGCCGATATACAGCAAAAGGCTGTCAAAGGAAGCCGAGACCACCATCATGATGGCAATGGCGGCTTGCAGGAAAATGGATTTGGCCGGAGTGTTTCGATTCGCATCCAGTCTCCCGAAAATTTGAAAAAACAATCGGTCCCTGGACATGGCGTAGTAAATTCTCGGCCCGGTCAGAATCATGGCGCTCAGAACGGACAACAGTCCCAGGGCAACGGCGCCGCTGAACAGCCGGCTGATTCCCCGGCCGAACAGCGATTTCGCCGATTTGGCGCCAATCTCCATTATCCCCTGCATGGCTTCGGGAGATAATGCATATAGGTAGACAACATTCAGCAAGACGTACAAAATCATCACGATCACGGTACCCGCAAACAAAGAGATCGGAATATTTTTTTGCGGATCGACGATCTCGTCTCCCAGATACGCGGCAGCATTCCAACCGCTGTAGGCGAAGGAGACGAAAATCAGGGCCACGGCAAACTTCTCCGACGACCAGGCAGTGGTTGCGGTGACCGCAAAATGGTCGGCGGAGCCGTTGCCCATAAACAATCCGGCACCGATAAACACGACCACCAGAATGATTTTAAACAGCGTCAATCCGTTCTGTACCCGGCTGCCGACATGCAGACTGTGGTAGTGAATCAAGGAAAAGAGCACGATTACGCCAATGGCGGTCAGGGTCAAGGGCGACAAGGTCACCAAAGGAATGCCCGACATCGAGAAAACAAACCCCTCATTGCCCGAGGGAATGGCAAAAGTCTGGAAAAAGTATGTGGCAAAAGCCATGGATGCCGCCGCGATGGGAGCGGAAAACCCGACGATCAGGGAAATCCAGCCGGAGAGAAAACCCACCGGCCGGCCCAGACACTCCTTCAGAAAGACATACTCACCACCGGCCCGGGGAAACCGCGCTCCCAATTCTCCATAGCAAAGGGCGCCGCACAGGGCGAACAGACCGCCACAAATCCAGCACAAGATAAGCGCGCGCGGATCGCCCAGTTCGGCCATGATAAATCCGGAGGTCGTAAAAATACCGGTCCCGACCATGTTGGCAACGACCAAAGCCGTTGCCGAAAACAGACCCAGCTCTCTTTTCAGTCCATTAGACATTTTTAACCGCTATTTCATGAAATCGCCGACATAGACAAGATGCTCGAAAGGAAACTTTTTATCCTTTGTCTGCTCGATGATTGTATTCAGGCGCCCCCTGACGATGTGCTCCTTTTGCTTATACCCGGCGTGAAACACAATGGCGATGGGGGTGTCGACAGGATAATGGGTCTTCAGCTTCTCAACCAACTCATTGAATTGGGTATGCATGGTAAAAATAACCATGGTGGGATGGGCGCCGGCCAATTTGTCGATCTCGCGAAAGGTGGTCAACACCGCTGAATGGCACGCCTTGCCGGACATGATGTCCTTGCCCAGGGCCGCGTTGGCCGCATTGAAGCAGCTCACGCCGGGAATGATTTTCGGATTGAGATCCTTGAATTCCTCAAGATACCAACGGTACGGACCGCCATAAATCATCAGGTCGCCGCTGCCCAAAACCGAAACCGTTTGACCCGCCTCAACCGCGTCACGGATCTGTTTGATCAATTGCGCCCGTGATTCGGCTCTTTTTTGGCATTCTGACCGTGCTTTGGGATCCTTGATGGATGCGCAATCCTTGCGATACCTACGCCAGCCTGCCATGGATGGATCCAGAATCGTCTTGCCTTTCAGGTATTCGACCAACTCGTCCTTGGTCCGGTCCCGGCAGACAATGACATCCGACGCCCTGATGGTATTGATGGCCCTGAGGGTAATCAGATCCGGGTCACCGACACCGAGACTGACCAGATAGAAGTGGTTTTCGGTCTGCTGGTAGGCCAAAGCGGTTGGTGTCATGAACGAAAAGACGAGCGTCAAACCGAAAAGAACAACAAATGCTATTTGGGGTCCGTTGTTTTTCATTCAGTTCTCCTTCGGCAATACGTTGAAGTGCCTCTATTTGGAAACTTCAAAAGTAAACGCCATGTTGTACATATACTCATCACAAGTTGCCGAGTCGGCAAAGGGGCAACGATGGGAAAGCATGATCATCCAGTAGCCGGAATTTTTTAATTGCAACACGGCCTTGCCTTGGGCGTCGGTAGTTGTTTCCACCGGATAATGACTTTTGTGACGCGGAGGCTTCTTTCCATCAGCTGGTGGCTTCGGGGGCGCGCCCTCGGGCTTTGCCGGCGGTTTTTGATGGTGATGGTCCATACCTTGGGGGCCAAAACCGGCGTAGGTTGCCTTTAAAGACGCATCGGCAAGCGGTTTCCCATTGAAAAGGACCTGAACCGCCAATTCATCGCCGGCCTTTATCCCCGATGGGTCGGTAATCGGTATGATCTCGACGCTTTGACCGGCCGCACCACCGAGGTTCTTGGCGCTGCCGCCAGCAATCAGGACGGTTTTGGCCTGGATGTGAAAGTTGGTGCACTTGACGGCGTTTTCCACCGCCTTCTTATTTCCCCATTTGCGGCCTTCGGGCGTCATCGTGAAGAAACCCGGCTTGATCCGGGCGGTGATCAGCCAGGCGCCCGGCTTGTCGATGGCCAGTTGGTATTTCCCCGTTGATATTTTGGTCAGATCAACCGTTCCGCCATTGGGATCGACCGCCTGGATGGCTTCCAGCTGCCCGTCCCGAATCTGCTGATCGACACGGTTGGCCGGATACTTGTGCCCCCAGCCGATGCCGATTTCGACGGTCGTGCCAACCGCTGGGAAGTAATTATCGGGATTGAGCCACAAGTTGTGGGCATGGACGGCACCGCCGAATACAAGCGAACAAAATAGAGTGACCATCAGAACGACGTAGGTTTTTCGCAACATTTCAATTCTCCCTGTTTGCTGTTTTAGGCGATTTTTTTTCGGGCAAGAGTAATTAATGGGCAACGCGCCCTCCATCAGACAAAAAATCGCCCACATAGAGCAGATACTCGAAGGGCAGCCGGCCGGTTCCCACCTGATCCGAAATCGTCCCCAGGGTTCCCTGCATCACCCGCTCCTTTTCAGCATAACCGGCACTGAAAACGATGGCTACCGGTGTGTCTGCATCATAATGGGCGGAAAGGCCGTCAATGAATTTCTTAAACTGCGTGCGCATGGTAAACAGCACCATGGTACTCTGATGGACAGCCATTTCCTCCACCGACCAACCCGAGGCCAGGATTACAGAATGAGAAGTCTTGCCTTCGGTGACGCCGGCCTTGAGGGCCGCATTGGCGGCGTTGAAGCAACTCAGGCCGGGTACTACTTCGGTCTCGATATCGCGCAGTTCGGTCAGCGACCACGAGCAGGGACCGTAAACCAAGGGGTCGCCGCTGTCGAGCATGGCCACGGTTTTGCCCTTGGCCACTGCCGCGCGCACCAGGGCGGCGAATTCTTCCTGCTTTTGGTGATACTCCTCGCAGCTCATGCGCTCCCGTCTTTGATCGCCGGGCCGTACCTTGGCACAGGGCTTTCCGTAAAAGGGAAAAAGACGGTGATAACCGGTGAGAACTTCCTTGCCGGACAAAACGTCCTGGAATTTATCCTTGAGCCGCTGGTGGGCGAAGATCAGATCGGCCGATTCGATTACTTTTTTCCCCCGCAGGGTGATCAAATCAGCGTCGCCGGGCCCTACGCCCACCAAATAGAATTTTCCCTGGGCAGCTGATTGCAATGACAAGCCAGGGTTGAATGCCGCCCGACCCACCGCTTCGCCCACGTAGACGATGGATCGCCATCGATCGATCCCGGAAGTATCGGCGGCAAACCCGCCCACCGTGCCCATGGTGACCTTCTCCTGCCCGACCACACCGGCATGGCTGATAATGGCCGCCGGGGTTTGGGCCGGGTAGGACGCTGAAAGACGCGCAAACAGCGCCTGCATGTCCCGGGGCATGAAAATGACCATGGTGGCGCGTTCATGACCGGCCAGTTGCTCGATGGTATCCCGGCTGCCCTCTTTTTTGAAAGGCGCCGTAAGCATCACTTCTCCCAGGCTGACCTTAAGGGCCGCATTGGCGGCGTTGAACGCGCTAAGCCCGGGAATGACCGTTGGATTGAGTTCTTTCAGTTCCTTCACGGTCCACATATCCGGCCCGTAAATGGTGGGATCGCCGCCGCTCAGCAAGACCACATGCTTGCCCGATGATACGGCGTCCCTTACCATGGCGGCAAATTCCGCCTGCTTGCGGTGGAACTCCTCGCAGCGCATCGGTCCCCTGGGCCTTTTTTTCTCCTGGTCCATCGGGGGCCTGGGTTTCTTTTCCTCCTGGCTGATTTTCTTGCAGTCCCTGCCGTAATAGCGGAACAGAACACCATAGCCGTCCACCACCTGTTTGCCGGAAAAATCGACGTAAGCGGCCAGTTTCTGTTGAGTTTTCGGGTTGCAGAAAACCATATCCGCACGGCAGATGGCCTCCGCCGCTCTCAGGGTCAGCAGATCGCCATCCCCCGGCCCGATCCCCACGACCGTATAGCTTCCGGGTGTTTTTTCTTGGTTGTCTCCGGTCAACGGCGGATTGGCCGCGCACCCGATGACAAACATCCATGCCAGGATCAATAGCAGGCCACCGATCCAGATCCGTTTGCTCGTTTTTTTGCCATTCATGCGATTTTCTCCATATTTTACGGTAAACACCTTGCAATCAACCTACATCCGGAAACTCAAATTGACGCCGAAAGTCCGGTCTGTGGCCGGATACCCCCGGGAATCGTAGTACTCTTCGTCAAAAAGGTTTTTAATGAAGAACTGCAACCGTGCATCCTTTACGTGCCATTTTTCCTGAAACAAGGTCTGTTCCACGGCGAAATTAAATAGGTTGTAGGACGGATTGTCCACCTGGTAATAGGAATAGATGGGATCCCCGTTTTCGTCTTCGCCGATTTCCTCGGAATTCTCCTGGGTTTCCTCGCTTTGATAGTAATAGTCCAGCTTCAGGGCGGTCTTCTCGAAAAGCTGGTAGCGCAGTCCGGCAGTCACCCGATGTTCGGCCTCATCGTCCAGCTCCGTCACGCCGGCCGGCTCATCGCCCTGGTTGTCGAATTTTTGCCAGGCATAGGTCACATAAAACGAGAGATCCTCGAACAAATGCCCGCCCAGACAGAGTTCGATGCCATGACGATAGACCTCCTCGAGATTGATTTTGTAATCGCTGTAATTTTCTTTATCTTCGTAGTAACTGCGGTTGGCGACAATGTAATCCTTGATCTGATAGAAAGAGTAATCGACCATCAAGGAGATATCCCGCCACAGGCGCCGATTGAGCACAAAGTCATACCCGATTCCATGTTCCGGATCCAGCCACACGCCGGACGGCCGGCCTTGGCCATTATATACGCCATGGTAATCCGGTGCATGCCAGATCTTGCTGATGCCCAGCGAAAACGAGGTATCGCGCAGCCAATCGGCAAACGAATCCATCTTCAGTGTGGTATAGGTTTTGGGCACCCATTGGTCCCAGTTTCGTTCGACCCACTCCGGTAGATAGTCAATGTAACTGTTGCTGACCCATATTTTGACATCCTCGTAACGCACCCCCAACTTTGTTTCCAAATAAGGCGTGATGGTCCATTGGTGCTGGAGATAACCCGCCTTTTTGTTGATCCGCTCATCCAGGTCCTCACCATCGTACATCTTGACCATATCAAACCCGACGGTGGTTTCATGGCTGTCCGACCACTTGTAGATATCCTGGATCTTGCCGCCCTTCTGTCGCCAGTTTGTTTTCCAATAGGTTCGTTCCGTTCCAAGGGAATGATCGTCGTCGTCCACCCAATCGTCATAGTCCCGATTGCGATTTTCCATGCTTTTATAGGCGCCCAGGGTCAAGTGTCCGATGGGCAGGTTCTGGAGGTAATTCAGCTTGTAGGACCACGCCTCTTTATCCCAGGTGGGGTCCTGGTAGGGCTCCCATGAGGAATCCGTGACTTCCGGATAGCTGGAATCGTAATCGTCGCCGGTGTTGACCACGGCAACCTGCCGATCGATGTCGGAACGGGAGGCGCTCACATTCACATATCCCTCGTAAGGCAAAAGCAGTCCCAGGCTGCCCGAATACGTTTCGATATCGGTTTCGTTATAGCGCAGATACCCGTCGGTGGTATTCTTCTGGGCGTCAAAGGCATAGGTTACCATGTCAATGGCCCCGTTTACGTTCAACTTGTGGTTCTGGGTATTATATGAGCTGTAACTCGTGCTGAGTCTGACATTCGGCACCAGGCTGTCACGGCGGCGGGGTGCCTGGGTGACGATATTCACCGCTCCGCCGATGCTCTTGCTGTCGTAGAGCGCGGAATGGGGACCGGCGATGATTTCGATTTTTTCAATGGGCAGGGGTGAGAGTAAACTGTAATCTACAATATGCGAGCTTTTGCGACCACCGGTTTTTTGTACGGTCAACCCGTCCACGGCCATCACAAATCGATCGCTGGAAAAGCCGCGCATGGTCATGGTGTCGTCATCGGGCACCAGGTCGGTGTCTCCCCGGAAATCGAAAATGGCCTGGGTCTTGAGCAGGTCCTGGATGTTGCTTTTGTCGCCGATGGCTGAATAATCGTCTACATTTATGGTGGTTTCGCCGGGCTCGACGTAAATGCCTTGGATGCCCCCTTTTTCCGTAACCACGATATCTTCCAGTTTTTTAAGCGCTTCCCCTTCGGATTCGGATGCCTGTTCCGATTGACCGGCAGTTCCGGATTTTGAATCGTCCTGTTGCGCATACACAGGCCAAACGCCACATATGCTGATTACGAAACCAATCAACACCGCCAACGTACTAATCCGTTTCATTTTCCGTTCTCCTCCCTGAATTTTGTAATAACACGGTAACGGGCGAAAACCGGCAATAAAGCATCATGGATTGACGCCAGGGGCGCTTCGGTGTAGAAAATCAGAAGCAGCCCCTTTACCGGGGACGCTAACCTAAAGGCAGCCCATACGTCCTGGCCGGGATGGGGCTGCCTTTTCTCATGTTGTGCCTATCCGTCAACGCTTCCGATTTCCGGAGCGACACGTTAAAATACAACCGAATGAAATACCGTGCCTGTTTTTCTTCTATTCAAACAAAAAAAGCCACAAAAACAGGGCTGATACACCCAAGCCTTCGTGGCTGTGCATATTGTTATGGTGGCTGATTTGTATATGTCGGGATAAAAAACTACAGATCGTCAAGCGAAGAAGCACCTTCATTGCACCAGTAATCGTATACCGCCTGACGAATAACGATTCTTATATCACCCCGGTTCGAGCGTCAAGGAAATAAACGAGGGCCGGCAGGGCAATCGCAAGTAAAATCAAAAACCGGCCGTTCCTGAACACGCACCATTCCTGAAAGTGGGAAAATGCCAAATGCCAAAGCCCAAATGTCAAATGAAGGATGAAATCGATTTTAAAATAGATAGAATACCACCATTTGGCATTTTTCATTTGGTCTTTGACATTCATGGACGCTCTAATTTTGGGAAGAAAAGCAACCCGGAAATCTACATACGATTGCCCTGCGAGGGCCGGTTTTGTTTCCGGGAACCGGTTGCGTTCCGTTTCGCCGTTTTGTCGCTATTAAAAAAACGTTTTCGGCACAAATCATTTGACACCAAAAAATAAGACTAGTAGATGGTCCTATCGCAATAAACTCTCCCGATTGGTATTCGATTCGATCGCCCCTCGAAGACGAGAACTGGAAGAAGAATTGCCTGAAGTTTTTCCTGTGTGGCCTGACATCTGAGCACCTAAGAGGCGGTTTGAAAACCCCATTGGATTCAAGCCATCGTGACTGCTGAAATGGTTGCAATATGAGGCCCGACATCAAAACAGATTCGATGGTGGTGTTTATTGCCCTGACGATGCTGCTTGGCATGACCGGTTGCGCACCCGTGGGACCGGACTATGCCGCACCCGAGATCGCTGTTTCCGGCAACTGGCAGACCACATTCGCTGGGAACGCGCAGCCGGAGCTGCCTGACCCGTCACATCTGGCATGCTGGTGGGCCAATTTCAATGACCCCATCCTTTCCGGATTGATCGAACGCGCCATCGCCGAAGGGCTGGACGTCCAAAATTCCCTGGCCAGATTGCGCGAAGCACGGGCGCGTTACGGCATCAGTGACGCCGCCCTGTTTCCGAACCTTGACCTTTCCGCCGACGCCACCTGGAGCCGCAGTGGCAACGATCCCGCTGGCGACGCCTATGGCAGCGGTCTCGACGCCGGCTGGGAGCTGGATCTGTTCGGCGGCCTCCGGCGTGCCAAAGAGGCGGCCGAAGCCGATTTGCAGGCCGATGCGGCAGATCTGTACGACGTCATGGTGTCGTTGACCGCCGAAGTCGGTCTCGGCTACGTGGATCTGCGCATGGATCAGGCCCGCCTGGCCGTGACCCGCACCAATATCGATTCACAGCAGGAGACCCATGACCTGATACAAGGCCGCTATTCGGTTGGTTTGAGCAACGAACTGGACCTGCAGCAGGCACGCTACAATCTGGAAAGCACCCGCAGCCGGGTCCCCAGCCTGCTCACCAGCATTGTTGCCTCACGCAATCGTCTGGCCGTATTGACCGGCCAGGCGCCGGGGAAGTTGGATCGGCTGTTGGCCGAGCGGCAGCCCCTTCCCGTGGCGCCGGTCACCATTGCCGTGGGGGTCCCCGCCGACATGTTACAGCGTCGCCCGGACATTCGCCGGGCGGAGCGTGAACTGGCCGCCCAGACCGCCCGAATCGGTGAAGCCGAGGCGGAACGCTATCCCCAGATCCGTCTCAGCGGCTCCATTGGCATCGAAGCGAGCAAGCTGGCGGATCTTTTCGAATCCGGCACGCTCTTTTGGAATCATGGCCCGAGAATTTCCTGGCCCATCTTCGATGCCAGCGCCATCCGAAATGCCGTCAACGCCCAGGAAGCATTGCAGGCGCAGGCACGGATTGCCTATGAAAGTGCCGTGCTGGAAGCACTGGAGGAAGTAGAAAATGCGATGACCGCATTCGCCCAGGAGCAGTTGCGGCGATTGCGCCTGGCCGAGGCGGCCGAGGCGGCCGAGTGCGCCGAAAAACTTGCGCGCGGCAAATACATGGCCGGATTGATCGACTTTTCCGAGGTCCTGGAGGCGCAACGGAGCCTGCTTTCCTTCCAGGAGCAACTGGTCGAGAGTGATGGAACCATAACCGCCAACCTGATTCGGCTGTACAAGGCATTGGGCGGCGGTTGGACGCCCGCGATGACAAATAAAGGAATCCCATCCCCGTGAACGATTCGAATTCTCTTCCCGATCCCGAAATCGCTGAAACCCTTGGTCTGGAAGACGGCGGCGGCCGCCGGCACCGTTTCCCGCTGCTGCTGGTTTTCCTTTTTCTCATGGTTGCCGGTGCGGTGTTCTGGATCTGGCGCCATGGGGAAGCACCGAAAGCCCGGACAAAGTATAAAACCGAAGCCTCTCAGCGCGACCACCTGACAGTCAGCGTCACCGCCACCGGTAATCTGGTCCCCACCAACCAGGTTGAGGTGGGCAGCGAGTTGTCCGGCATCGTTGAGCGGGTAAACGTGGATTACAACGATCGTGTCGAGGTGGGCCAGCCGCTGGCGATATTGGATACCACCAAACTGAAGGCCAAGGTGTTGCAGTCAAAAGCATCTCTGGCGTCGGCGCACGCCAAGGTCCTGTCGGCCCGGGCCACGGTGGAGGAGGCCCGCAACCAGGTTGGCCGCCTCGACCGTTTCCGTGAGATCAGCGGCAGCAAGGCGGTATCCCAGAATGACCTGGATGCAGCCAAGGCTGCCTTGACCCGCGCCCGGGCCGATGAGGCGATGGCCGAGGCAGCCGTCGAACTGGCCGCGGCGACGCTGGAGGAGGACAAAACCGATCTCTCCAAGGCGGTGATCGTCTCACCGGTCAACGGCATCGTTCTCTCACGGGATGTCGAGCCGGGACAGACCGTGGCGGCATCGCTACAGGCACCGGTGTTGTTCACATTGGCCGAGGATCTCACCCGCATGGAACTGATTGTGGACGTTGATGAGGCCGATGTGGGGGCCGTCAACGCCGGCCAGGCTGCTGAATTTACCGTGGATGCCTATTCGGATCGTCGTTATCCGGCCCACGTCACGCAGGTGCGTTATGGGGCGAAAACCGTCGATGGCGTGGTCACTTACGCCACGGTTCTGAATGTCGACAATTCGGATTTGAGCCTGCGGCCCGGCATGACGGCAACGGCTGAAATAACCGTTCAGCAGGTGGCGGATGCCCTGCTGATTCCCAATGCCGCCTTACGATTCTCGCCGCCGACCGACGGCCGGGAACGGACCCGCCAAAAGAGCGACCTGATCCAGAGGCTTCTGTCCCGCAGGCCCCGGACAGGCAGCAATCGCCGGCCGTCCTCACGGGGGGATGAACGCCGGAAACGCCATCGCGTCTGGAGGCTGAACGACAATCAACTCTCGCCCGTGTTCATCACTATCGGCGTGACGGACGGCACCCGAACCGTGGTGACCGGAGGGGAACTCGCGCCCGGTGATCATCTTGTGGTTGACTGGATTACGGTGACCCCATGACAGCCGTACCGCTGATTCGGCTGCAGAACGTCACCAAGCGTTACGGCAGGGGCCATGCCACCATAATGGCCCTGAAAGGCATCGATCTCGAAATCGCGGCAGGTGAATTCGTGGCGGTGATGGGACCCAGCGGATCGGGCAAATCCACCTGCATGAATATTCTCGGATGCCTGGATACGCCGAGCGGCGGGCATTTCTACTTTCAGGGGGTCGACGTCGGAACGCTGACTGCCGACCAGCGGACCCTGCTGCGCCGTCACTACCTGGGCTTCGTGTTTCAGGGTTTCAACCTGCTCAACCGGACGTCGGCGCTGGAAAATGTCCAGTTGCCGCTGGTTTACCGCGGTATCCCGGCCGGCAAGCGCCATCGTCAGGCAAAGCACGCATTGGCCTCCGTCGGTTTGGCAGGCTGGGAAGGACACACGCCGTCAGAGCTTTCCGGCGGTCAGCAGCAACGCGTGGCCATTGCCCGGGCATTGGCAACGACGCCCAAGGTCATTTTGGCCGACGAGCCGACGGGAAATCTCGATTCCGCCCGCAGCCGGGAAATCATGGATTTACTCACCGGCCTGAACCGCGAGCGGGGCATCACCATTATTATGGTGACCCATGAGCCGGAGATGGCCGCCTATGCCGGACGGCGGATTCGATTTGCCGATGGGGCAATAAACGAGCGTTGAAGGGTGCCATTATGCTATGGGAAACAATTCTTCTCGCCCAACGTGAAATCCGACGCAATGCGCTGCGTTCTTCGCTGACCATCCTCGGTATCGTGATCGGCGTGGCGTCGGTCATCACCCTGGTTACGCTGGGCGGCGGCGCCACCGCCAAGGTGACGGCGGATATCTCCAAATTGGGCAGCAATCTTCTCCAGGTTCGTCCCGGCCAGCGCCTGCGCGGGCCCGGCGGCACCCGAAGCGGAGCGGACAATTTCGAGATCGCCGATGCCGTTGCCATCGAAAATGAAATTTCCGGTCTGGCAGCAGTGGCCCCGGCCGCAAATTCGAGCACCCAGGCGATTTACGGCAGCACCAACTGGACCACGTCGATTACCGGCAGCACCAACGCGTTCCTGAAAGTGCGCAACTGGCAATTGGACATGGGACGTATTTTTAGCGGTCATGAGCTGCAGGCTGGTGGCGCCGTTTGCATCATTGGCGCAACCGTCCGCAAGGAACTGTTCGGCGCCCAGGATCCTACCGGCGAATCCATCCGGCTGAAGACATTGACATTCAAAGTGATTGGGGTGTTGGGGGTCAAGGGCCAGTCCAATTTCGGTTCCGACCAGGACGATTTTATTCTTATTCCGATGCTTACCTTTCAGCGCCGGATTTCCGGGAACAGGGATGTCAGTACCATCTACCTTTCCGCCCGGGATGGGGTTTCGACTGAGAAAATCAAAGCCGATATCGAAGGTCTGATGCGCCAGCGGCGCCAAATAACGGGAAATAAGGAAGACGACTTTTACGTGCGCGATATGCAGGAGATTATGAGTACCTTGACCGGCACCACCCGGGTTCTGACCACCCTTTTGGGAGCTGTTGCGGCTGTCAGCCTGCTGGTGGGCGGTATCGGCATCATGAACATCATGCTGGTCTCGGTTACCGAACGGACCCGCGAAATCGGCATCCGCCTGGCGATCGGCGCGCTGGCCCGTCAGGTGTTGATGCAGTTTCTCATCGAGGCAGTGGTCCTTTCGGCTTTTGGTGGCCTGGTGGGCATTTCGCTGGGATTGGGGGCTGCCGCCATTGGTGCCCATATCCTGAAAGTCCCGTTTATTTTGAATTCCGGCGTCATCGTTATCGCTTTTCTTTTTTCAGCCATTGTGGGCGTTTTGTTTGGGTATTTTCCGGCCCGGCAGGCGGCCCGGTTGGATCCTATTGACGCCTTGCGCTATGAGTAAAAAGTAAAATCGAGTAAATCAGTCAATGAAAAATGTTTGACAATCCGTTCACCAAAAGGTAGTAAAGCCAAATTACGAAAGGCCGATTAGAAAATCGGCTCATCAATTCTTTCTCCATAATCGACAATTCCACAACACAAGCCAAGAAGGCCCCGACGTTCATCCTGTCGGCAAGCGCGCTGGACGCGGGGGGGCGGTTCCCCGTTTTTTGCACTTATTAGAATTTAGAAAAGGGTATGATGAACAACCAGAAAGATGATTCTTATCTGGCCAAAGCTTGTTTTTTTGATGCCCAGGTGCAGGCTGATTGGGCGGCCCAGGCTTATGGCGGTGATGAAGCTGAAAAACTGGAGCGGCTTTTTGCGGTCACCGGTTGCCTGAACGGGCTGCGGTTGCTGGAACCCGGTTGCGGCACGGGTCGGCTGACTGCGGTGTTGGCCGAGAAGGTCGGCCCCCATGGTCGGGTGGTGGCCATGGACATCAGCCCGCGCATGGTGGCTGCGGCACGCCGGCGATTGATGCGGTTTGCCAATGTGGACCTTCGCATGGGGCCGGTGGAGACGATGGCGGATCAGTTGGGCATATTTGATCAAATTGTCTGCCACCAGGTGTTTCCCCATTTTGCAGATCGGGCGGCTGCTCTCAAAACGCTCGTGCGTATGCTCAAACCAGCGGGGCGGCTGGTGATTTCTCATTTTATTTCCTTTGCCGAAATCAATGATGTGCACCGCAAGGCCGGTACCGCCGTGGCCGAAGACCTGATGCCTCCTCAACAGATCATGCAGAGGTGGTGCGGGCAGTGCCGGCTGACCATCGAACAATGGCAGGATGATGACAATGGATACTTATTGAGTGCCCTTTTGAACAGATGAACCCGGGCTGAAATCGGGTACGGTTGGAACTCGTACCGAACTAACATGGTCATTTCCATCACCCACCAGTAGGTGGCGCAGTTACAACAACAAACAGGTTTTAAAGGCCACGAAGGCCCATGTCTCGACACAAAGAGACGGACTCTTCGTGGCCTTTTTTGCTTGCACAGGAATGGTACGGAGAATCATCAATGGATTCAGAGAGGAGAAGATCACTTTCTTCTGTAAAGTCAAATTTGTTTTTTTAACATTACCATTGGCCCTCCCCTGAAAGCGCCAGTGGCGCGTCCTGCGTCCCTCCGTCGCTTCAGCAAACGGCGCCGGCGCTAGCACCCCGCCGGCGCCATCCTGCTGCTTTGGGTTGGGATGATCCTGCCAAAATTCAATCGACGAAGGGTGCCACCCGGCCGTTGGGTCCATAATCGGCTTTCATCTTTTCGTATACCGGGCGGCCCACCAATTCGGTATAGATTTCATCGGCCTTGCGCTCGGGATCGACGTCCGCAAAGCGCTTCGGGTAGAGGATCTTGCCCATGGCATAGGCGTCGGTCAGTGCCGTATCGATGTTGGTGGTGTACCAGTTGAACGGGTGCAGGACAAACACTCGCCGTTTGGCGAAGGCCGTCAGCATCCGGTAGTATTCTGGCTTGCGGGCGACATCACCGGTAACGAGGCCAAGACCGCCGCCATCGATGAAGATTGTTGGTGGATCGAGATTCAGCAACATCTCCTTGGGCACGACAACATGACTGCCTGCCTTCGTTTCCATCCGGCGGGCCAGATTGTCGGCATTGATCCATTCCAATGGTGGGTAGTTGTGCTGGGTGCTTTCGATGCCCTGTACTTTGCGGAAGCCGATGCCTCCGATATATGCTTTCGGGCGTTTTTCTCCGGCATCATTGACGCTGCGGCGGGAAAGGTCCGCGCGCCAGGCCTCGATCGAGCGGATTACCGCTTCTGCACGATCGTTCCGGTCGACGATGGCCGCGGCCAGCCGCAGGGCGGTGTAAACCGTTTCATCGAAGGTGGAGAAGTCCCCATAGCTCAGGACAACCACCGGAATGTTCAAAACGGTCTGAACATCATCGGCGAGCGCTGCATCCATGTAGGTGACGAGGATCACCTCGGGCGCCAATTTGAGTACGGTCTCCAGGTCCGGTTTCTGGTTGATGGCCGCCACCCCTCCAGGTCCGCAGGTCGGCAGTGACGCCAATTCGGGATGGGCCAGCCAGTAGGGACGGCCACCGGGGTAATTCTTCTCCAGCGCCTCGACGCCAACCACTTTTTTTTCGGCCTGGAGATAGACGATCAACCGCAAGGTCCCCGGACCCAGGCACAGGATGCGGTCGGCATCTCCGGGAATCGTCACCTCGCGTTGCGTCATATCGATGAGGGTCGCCGAGTGGGCGACCGCCGTGACCGTGGTGAGCCAGATCACCGGGACAAGGACTATCAACAAAAAGCGCCGGGACATCGTGTCCTCCTTTTTTTCGCCGTGACCAAAAGAGAAAAGCCACGCGTCCGCCGGGAGACTTTTCCCGGTGGCCTTCGTGGCTCGATTGATGCACCTTTTCTTACGTTTCATGGGCGCGTTTGTCAATGGACAATCGCCGCATCACCGACTCATGGAAAGGGTTTGACATTGTGTAGCTCAACCGCTAAAGGGAAATATTTCGAAAGCCGGCTTGAAGGCCGGCAACCAATCCCAAAATACCAGGGCAGCATACTGAAGTACCGCCCGGCATGCCATGAAGGCCTGGATTGACTTTTTCTGAAATCAGGGACGGCGTGGATTTCTCTTTCTCGATCCACAAGGTCGCCTGCGAACACGCAGACAGACAAATAATCAGACAAACGGTACGCAACAGGCAAACCGACGCATATCGGGTCAAGGCTGTATGTTTCAATGCCTCCGCCCGGATTGTGGTTGCTGGCACCCGGCCGCGGTATTGGACATCTCACCGAAGTGCAATGCTGCTGAATCTAGAAAAGGAGAGATTGATGCTTACCCATCGGATCGAAAGTTACCTGGCTGTATTGATGTTGTTGATTGGCGGATGGATTCTTCCATTGGCCAACGCCCAGGATGAGGGCGAACCGGTCACCCGGCTGGAACCTATTTGGGTGACGGCAAGACCGATTATCGAAGGCAACCGCAGGGATGACTATGGCAGTGTGAAGACGGTGATTACCGAAGAGCAATTGGACGATCTCAACGCCCAGGATATCGAGACGGCCCTGAGACAAACCCCCGGCGTCAACATGTCCCGTTTCAATCCCGTCGGCTCTTTCGGCGGTGCAGAAGGCGGCGGGGTGTTCATCCGTGGCATGGGGTCGAGCCGTCCGGGAGCGGAGATCAAAACCCTGGTCGACGGCGCCCCCATGTTCATGAGTGTCTGGAACCACCCGTTGCTGGACCTGATGTCCATCGACAGCGCTCGTTCTATCGAAGTATACAAAAGCCCGCAGCCTCAGCATTTCGGAAATGCCTTCGGTGTGGTCAACATCGTTCCCAAACGCAAAACCATCGAAGGTTACACGACCAAGGCCCAGGTGGCTTTTGGCAGCTACGACACACTGGTGGCCAAGGCCGAGCATGGTGGCAAAATCAGCGGATGGGACTACTACATCGGTGGCGGACACAGGGAGTCTGACGGGCATCGCGACAATTCCGAAGGCGAACTGGACAACGCCTACGGCCGGCTTGGCAGGCAGTTGAACGAAAATTGGGACGCGTCCCTTTTCGCCATGTGGAATGACAACTACGCTGACGATCCCGGCGCCGAGGGTGCCGACCCCGACGCGCGCGAGGGCCGCTATGAGACCCGCGCCTTTCTCAGCACCCTGACCCTGTCACACGATTACGAGAGATTCAGTGGCGAGATAAAGGGCTACCGTAGCGCCGGAGAAGGCGATTGGTTGGATCAGCCCACCGATACGGAGGGCGTCCGCGAGGACTTGTACAATGATTTTCTCTACTACGGCATCAAAGCCAAAGAGAAAGTGAACTTGGGCCATGGCACCGAGTTGCTGGCGGGTCTGGACTGGGACTATACCGAAGGCGACTATACCCAGGAATACAGCGACGGCAGCAGTGATGCCTGGGATGGTGATAATTTCGACATCCTCTCTCCCTACGCGGCCATCAGCTGGCGATGGGGTGATGAAAACGGCCTGCAAGTGATCCCATCGGCCGGCATCCGCTACTACGATCACAGTCTTTTCGACAGTCAATGGGCGCCCCATGCCGGGCTGGTCGCCGCCTATGGACCGGCCGAGGTGCATGTGGGGTATTCCCGCGGAGTGCTCTATCCCGGCCTGGAGGTCGAGGTCATGTCCGAAGCGGTCCTGCCGGCCCTGGGGGAGAGTTGGGAGGATTTGGAACCGGAAGTGGTGGACCATTACTAGATCGGAATCGCATACACCTTTACCCGGCGGCTTACGGCGGACCTGATCTTTTTCTACGACGACGGCCAGGATCGATACGTGATTGTCCCCGCTCCACCTTTCCCACCCACATACGACAATGTGGAAGAATTCACCATTCAGGGCGCGGAGGCCACGGTCAACTGGCAGCCACTCGAAAGTCTCTCCTTTTTCGCCGGTATCACCCTGCTGGACACCGACCCGACCGATTTGCCCTATGCCCCGGAAACCACGGTCAGCTGCGGAGCCAACTGGCGTTTCCTCGACCGCTTCAAATTGAGCCTGGATGGATCCTATGTATCCTCGATCCATGTCAATTCACAGACACGCAAGGCCGATACCGAGAACAATGATACCGTGGGCAGCTACACCCTGGTCAACGGCAAACTCAGCTACGCCTTCGACGGGTTGGCCGGCAAATATAAAGGAGAACTGTTTGTGGCCGGTGAGAACCTGACTGATGTGGATTATGAGTACCAACCCGGCTATCCCATGCCCGGCGCCAACGTGATGGTCGGTATCCAACTGGAGATTTAGCAAGTTTTCCTGTATGCATTCGATCGGGATTTGTGCCAGGAAGCATACATGGAACGACTAAAGCAAAAGTTCGAAGTCGTGGCGATCATCGATGCCGGGGCGTTCGCTACACCGCCATTGGCCAAATTCGGCGATCGGCTGGGCTCCGAAATCATGATTTGCCGCAGGCGATGAGGATTGTTGCTTTGGCAGCATACAACACAAAATCGTATGCAGTTATGCAGACAACCGGGAAGCTATTGCCCATGCAGAAGAGAAAAAACAAATGCGCAAAAAAACAGGATAGCTCAATGCAGCAGCCCTTTCAAGGTAGTACTATGACTTCTTTCTCTCAGCGAGTATTTTCGCGGTTGAAACATGTGGCTTGTTTTTCATCGCAACCCGCTTCGGTTTGGGCTTTTTGGGACCTCGAGGATGCTTCTGGTACTTTGATAATTTTACGTTGCCAGCTAATTCTTCAAGCAACCGAACCAGATCACTTTCTGGCATGTCTCTAAAAACGACCCAATGGTCGCTTTCGATAACGATCATCATCCCTTGGTAGACGCCTTCGATTTCATTGGCGATGTAATAACCAGATACGTTCCGTTCTATGAAATCGACACCGTGAACACTGCCCAGTGCTGCTTTTACAACGGACATGCTGATATAGGCGACCAGAGCAACGCAAAAACCGAAAAGAGCGGCACGAGGATAGCCCAATGCATTAATTTCAGAGTTTAAATATTCAGCGAGACGCTGAAAGGCCGTTTCGATGGTCCATCGATCCCGATACAACCGGGCAACTGTTTTAGCGTTTGCTGCGCTCTTTGATAGATTCGTGATGATGAAAATCTCGGTATCACCATCACGGGTTTCACCCTTCAGCTTCACGCGAATCCGCCTGAAGGCGTGCTCTTCGCCAGCTTCATCACGAACCCGGATGGGTTGCTCGTATACGGTTCCTGTTTCGATTTTGCCGATATATTTTTCCTTTCCAATTAGCTCGAGAGGATAATTCCCATGCTCACGGATAATGAACCACGCATCCCGCTTATCGATGCCGCAGGTGAATTCAACCACGCAGAAATTGCGATCGGCAACCCAAACATCATCGGCAACAATAGTTTCAAGCACCGTTTTCAATAATGAGCGTTCTTGCGCATGGCCGTCTTCGCAAGGAAACACATCGATGGGCAGGTGCAACATCGAATCGTACACAACCAATGATTTCCCCGGAAGAGGACCTGAGGCTATGGACCGCAACTCTTTGATTCGGTGATGGCTCTTTTCGATACAGTTGCCATCAAGCAGTTTGATTCGTTTGCCAGGCAAAGGGGAGTTTTGTTTACCCAACAATCTTTGAATAATAGGTTCCACCTGCTCGGCGGCATATCGGACCAAAGCTGCCGATGTACTTGGTTCCATGCCGTTCAACTTATTGTAGATTGAGGTAACTGAAACGGCAATATCCTCTTTTGAAGCCTGGAAGGCTGCGTGAATTGATCGCTGGCTTCCCTGAACGACCTGGCTCATCAGGTAAAAAAGCGTCGAAAACAAAAGGTCCCTTGTGTATTGTTCTTTAGCGGTGTTCTCGAACCATTCGTCCAATTGCTCAGGATTCAGTACCTTCTCCATCAAACCACGAGCCATGACAGAAATCGGAGAATTCTTGATGAACGGCGTAAAAACAGGACTCAACATGATGTCACCTCCCAAATAATACAGTTTTTCTTTTTTACTGTATATTTTGGGGGTGGGTTTGTCCAGCATTTATTTAATAAGTTCATCCAGTTATGAATGGTCTTTTAGTGCTACCTTGAAAGGGCTGCTCAATGCAGGTAACTATCAATCTTGAAAAGCAAACCGACCGGAAGGGCTCCATAAAAGGACCGCGGCAAACAGATTTTCAGTGGCAGGGAGATGATCAGGATAGCTTCGGTTGCCTTAATCTGCGGCCCGGGTTCGATCTGGTCGTCAGTCGGGAGGCGGCCCGCAGGATGCCGAAGGTCGAGTTTGCCTTTGGCGACGTGCCGCTGGAGTTGCACTTCCACATTCGCGGTACCAGAAAATACCGTATTGTATGCAGTCATGCGGACAGACGGGAAGGTATTGCCGGGGCCGGTCAATTTGCCGTCAACCATTTTCCCTTTTGCCATGGCGAGATGCGAGGCGTTGGCGATCAGGACCATCTATCGATGACCATCTATATCACCGCCGACTTTCTGCGTACCTTTTATCCCGAGGCGCAATGGAACGGACTTCCGGCACCAGTCCTTTCCGTACTTCAGGAGAAATCGGGGAAGGCCAGGCCAATTGGCCAACTCGCATCAACCAGCCCGGAGATGGCTGTTGTTGTCCAGGGGATCATGAATTGTCCCTATCAAGGTGTTCTCGGTCGGATGTACCTGGAGGGGAAATCTCTGGAATTGATTACCATAGCCCTTGCCCATGGCGGAGCCAAGACCGAATCGAGGAACGCTTTTAGCAAAAAGGAGCGGGACGGTGTCGAGGCGGCCCATTTTCATCTGTTGAACGATTTGGAAAATCCTCCGGACCTCGACACCCTTGCACGGATTGCCGGGATGAACCGCAACAAACTCAACAAGCGGTTCAGGGAACGATATGGTGACAGCGTATTCGGTGTCTTTCGCCGGGAAAAACTTGACCAGGCCTTGCAGCTACTGGCCCAGGGAAGCCTGAACATCGGTGAGGCGGCCTATGCTGCTGGCTACAAGAGCCACAGCCATCTTACCCGCGCCTTTGTCAAACAGTTCGGCATTCCGCCCAAAACCTTTCGGAAATGTACACCTGCCAAGTTCGATTCCTTGCGCCGTTCTGTTTGCCCGCCACTCGATTCTGCACGACGGCATAATGATCAGGACGCGTTCAATCTGTTCCGTTTGATCGTTGCCGGCCAACTTTGATCCCGCCCCCAAGAAGTGCGGTAAATACAAAAAATCGTGCATCTGATGAAAGACTACAGTCCGGGTGTTTGATAGAAAGATAAACTTTCTGGCTAAACCCACGGCGTAGCGAACAAACGGGAAAGGGAGAGTGGCGGATGAGAGAAAAACGGATACATTTTTTAAGGTTATTGCGCAGACCGCTTATGGGAAAACCTTTTATCCTGGCTGCGGGTCTGTTGATATTGCTGCCCATGCTGGCCTCAGTTGCCGAATCGGATGAGAACTCGGATAGGGCCTTGCCGGAAACTTACAAGCTGGGCGAAATCGTCGTCACTTCGGACCGTGAGGGGGAGGCCACCGGGATCGCCATCGATCCCACGGCCACCACCGTCGTGATCGATACCTATGAAAGCGCCAAGACACCCCAGACCGTTCAGGATATTCTGGAGAGCATGGCCGGCGTTGACATTCAGCGGGGTGACTCGACCCTGTCCGACGGCAAGGATGTGGTCAAGATCCGGGGCATGGGGGCCAGGCGGATCCTGGTGCGTATCGACGGTCGGCCCATCCGCAATGCCGGGGGCTTCTGGGACAAGCTGGTGGATTGGAACTCCCTGACCCTCGAAAACGTGGAACGTGTGGAAGTGGTCCGGGGCGGGCATTCGGCGGTGTACGGAGAGACCATCGGCGGAACGATCAACATCGTGACCAAAAAAGGCAGTTTCCGTGCCGACAACCGGCCGGAGGTTCAGGCAACGGCGGATATCTCCGAATACGGCACCCGGAAGTACTCGGCCGGGGTGGCCGGCAATGTCAATGCCCTGGGCTATGCTTTTGGCGGAGCCTATCGGGAATCCGACGGATTCCTGAAAAACAGCGCATACGAACTCAAGGATGTCAATGGTCGCATTTCGTACACCTTTCCCTTCGACGGCCGATTGACCTTTGGCTACAAGGGTAGTTTCCAGGAAAAGGAACCCTATGTGGTCAATGATCCCGATAACGCCCTGGTGGGTGACCTCTATGACAGCGACTACCCGATTGTCGAAGGGGCGACTTCCGGATCGAGCATCAATTATCCGGGCAGCGACAGTTTCGAGGAACGCGAGACCGAGTATTTCGACCTGTTTTTCGAGCAGCCCTCACCCATCGGAGACTGGAAGCTTCATTTCTATAAATCCGAGGAATTTCGTGACGTCAGCCATTACAACTACAGTTCCAGCTATGGTCTCTTCTATGACTACCCATGGGATGTCAATTTCGAGGATTGGGGGTGGATCATTCACGACCGTTTTACCCTCCTTGACCGGCATGACGTGACCATCGGAATGGAAGGACGGGAGTATGAGATTGGATACAACGCATACGCATTGGGGCAGGAGTGGCATGTCCCCCAGACCAAGATGATTACTCACCAGGCGGCTTTTATAGAAGATATCTGGCAGGTCACGGACAAGCTCAGCCTGGCCCTTGGACTGCGTTACGACCGGGTCGACATGGATGTGGACATCGACTTCGCCGGGTACGATGACTATACCAAGGACATGGATGCCTGGTCTCCCAAATCACGATTGAACTACACCTTCCGGCCCGGAACCACGGGATATGTCAATGTCAGCAAGGCTTTTCGCATCCCCACCGGCATGGAGTTTACCTGGATGGGGGCGCCCACCGGCCTTTTCATCGACCCGGAAACCGCCATGGAATACGAAGGCGGCATTATCCAGAAGCTTGCCAGGGATATCACCGCGCGCATGGGATATTACTATTATAAAATCGACAACTACATCATGTTCAATCGCGATCCTTACCCGTTGCTGTATTCCGGCCGGATCGAAGATGCGGTCTTCAATGCCGACTATCTGATCTTGCAGGGCGTGGAGGCGGAATTGCGGTTCAGCCTGTTCGATCGGCTCAACGGCTATATCAATTACACCTATCAGAATTCTGAACTGGGTGACACCCGGGTGCCCGAGGATCAGCTTTACGACGACCACTACCAGCTTCCTCGCCATAAGGCCACCCTGGGCGTCGACTACTCGGTGCTGGAAAATACCATTTTGCTGGCCAACGTCCGGTATGTGGACAAGCGGAAGACCAGCCTCAACCAAGAGATCGATGCCTTCACCACCATGGACCTGGCCGTGGAACAGCGCTTTTGGAACCAGCAGGCCCATGTCAAGGTATACGTGACCAACCTTTTCGATGCGGAATACGAAGAGCAGTATCTGGTGCCGGCGACTGATCGGGTGTTTGGCGTCAACCTGGGATTCAAGTTTTAAGAGGAGTAACAATATGGCAGCAGAGCAAATGGATTGGGGCGAGGTATGGAAAGAAAGAATGGCGGCCTCGGTTGCGGCCATGGGCGGATCCGATTGCGCCCGGGCGTGGAATAACGAAGCCTCGGCCCGCAACTACTGGCGGATGGTTTTGGATGCCCGGGAGGTGATCGACGATATCCTGAAAGGGCTGCCCGTTGACAAGGACTGCCGCATTCTGGATGTGGGATCCGGCCCCGGTACCCTGGTGGTGCCCCTTGCGCCGAAGGTGGCGCACATCACCGCCGTGGAGCCGGCCGGCGCCATGGCCGATGTGCTGCATGAGAACATCGACGAATTCGGACTGCGGAACGTCGACTGCGTCCATAAGCGCTGGGAGGAGGTCGACGAGAAAAAGGACCTTTCGCCACCCTACGATCTGGTCATCGCCTCCTTTTCCCTGGGCATGCCTGACATTCGGGCCGCCATCGAAAAGATGCAGCGGGTGTCGCAAGGCTATGTCTTTCTCTTGTGGTTTGCCGGTCCGTCTTCGTGGGATCGGGAATCCCGATATCTTTTCAAGACTCTTTTTGACCGGGAGTACCCGGGAATGCCCCAGGCGGATATCATTTTCAACCTCCTCTATCAGATGGGCATCTATCCCCATGTGGATGTTTTCCCCGGACGGATGGATCATTATTACGACAGCCTGGACGATGCACTCGCGGATATCATGATGCGCATGCCCGATTTGTCCGCGGAACAGGCGTCCGCGCTCAAGGCCTACTATAAAAAAATCGTGGAGAAAAAGAATGGAAAGGTAATTCTCCCCTATACATGGCAGAGCATGAAACTGTGGTGGGAAAAGGCCTAACCGCATGAAGGCCGATACGACCCAAGGCGAAGGCGTTCCGGCTGTCTTTACTGGCGGGACAGACGCCGAGGCGCAGGCCGTCCCGGCAACGGCCTGTTTTGCCGTGACCAACAAGATTTGGCTCCTGGTTGCGGCGATCGCCGGGCTGCTGGTTCTGTCCGGCCTGGCCATCTCCTGCGGCGCCTATGCGGTCCGTCTGCCGGACATCCTGGCGGTGCTCGATGCACATCTGATCCGCGGAGAGAACGCATCCGCGATCAACCCGCTGTTCAACACCATTGTCTGGAAAATCCGGTTGCCCCGGGTGCTGCTATGCATCACCGTGGGCACGGCCCTGGCCTCGGCCGGCGCCATTTTTCAGGGGTGCTTCAGGAATCCCCTGGTCGAACCGTACATCCTCGGGGTTTCCTCCGGCGCGGCCTTCGGGGCCGCCGTCGGCATTGTCTTTCCCTGGCTGCCGGTTTCGGTGCAGGTGCTGGCCTTCACCGGCGGAGCCGTCGCGGTGATCTGTACCTGCGGCATGGCGCGCGTCAGGGGCCGCATACCGACCATCACCCTGGTCCTTGCGGGAATCGTGGTGGGGTCGGTGTTTTCGGCCCTGGTGGGAATCATGAAATACGTGGCCCAGGATGCCGCCCTGCGGGAAATCGTCTTCTGGCTCATGGGTGGCTTTTACTATGTGACCTGGGATGACGTGCGGCTGATCACGCCCATCATCGCCGGCTGTTTCTTCCTTTCCTGGGCCCTGGGGTGGAAACTCAATGTATTGTCCATGGGGGACGAGGAGGCCCGCTCCCTGGGCGTCAACCCGGAGAAAATCAAGCTGCTGCTATTGACCCTGGCGACCCTTATGACCGCCCTGGCCGTCTCGGTGGTGGGCATTATCGCCTGGGTGGGACTGATGATACCCCACGCCGCCCGCATGACGGCCGGGCCCGATCATCGTTTCGTACTGCCCCTGGCCAGCCTTCTGGGCGGCGGCTACCTGATCGTCTGCGATACCCTGGCCAGGACCCTGACCAGTGCCGAAATTCCCGTGGGAATCATCACTTCCATTGCCGGTGCGCCTTATCTCTTCTTCCTGATCAGGGCCAAGGGCAAGACCGCGTTTGGTGCGTAATCATGTTGACGGTAAACAATCTGTATTTTTCCTATGGGAACGGGAATGTCCTCGAGGAGGTCTCCTTCCATGTGCCGGAAGGCGAACTATGCGCGCTGTTCGGCCCCAATGGATGCGGCAAGACCACGCTGTTTAAATGCTGCCTGCGGTTTCTGGCCTTTCATCAAGGATCGGTCGTATTGAACCGGCGCGATGTCAAGTCCCTGCGGGTCGAGGAGATCGCCCGGCAGGTGGCCTATGTTCCCCAGCAGCATCGCCCCCCGTTTCCTTTTTTGGTCAAGGAGGTCGTTCTCATGGGGCGCACGCCGCATTTGAACGGCATCTTTGGTGCCGGCGCAATGGACAAACAAAAGGCCTTCGATGCCTTGCGGCGTCTGGCAATTGACCATCTGGCGGACCGGCCCTACAATCAGCTGTCCAACGGGCAGCGTCAACTGGTTCTGATTGCCCGGGCCATGGCCCAGGAGACGTGCCTGGTGGTCCTGGACGAGCCCACCTCGGCCCTGGATTTCAACAACCAGATTCGCATCTGGCAGGTGATGCGGGAAATGGCCGAGAGGGGCACGACCATCCTGGCCTGCACCCACGACCCCAACCACGTGGCCTGGTTTTGCGACCGGATGGTGGTCATCCAGAATGGACGGATCGCCGCCCAGGGCGATCCCATGGAGATCTTGAATCACAGGCTCCTGGATACGATCTATGGGGGCAGTTGCAGCGTCGGGCAAACGGGAGAACTCAAACTGGTACTGCCCCGCGAGGTGGCCCGGCGGTCGGCCCTTGATCTGGAATAATGGCTGATACGAATCCGTCGGAACAACGACTTTTTTACGAGTTGTCTGGTTCCCATGCTCTGCATGGGAGCAAGGTGAACTGGTACTGCTCCGCGAGGTGGCCCGACGGTCGGCCTTGGACCTGGAATAATGATTTTATGAGGAGAGCTGTTCATGCGCATTAACGGAAGAATGATCGTTTTACTCGTCATCCTGATTGCAACGCCTATCTGCAGCCATGCCGCCGACTCAAAGCCTTCCCAAACCAATTTGTGCAGCATTGTCGACAGCCGGGGAGTTCGCGTAACCCTCCCCCCGCGCATCGATCGGGTGGTCACCATCAGCGACGGATTCATCGAGGGCGTCATGACCGTTTTCGGCGTTCAGAAACGCTTGGTCGGCGTCGGCTCTTCCTGCCTCACCCAAAAAGATTATCGTTTTTCTTTCCCGCTGGAGGGCGAGCAAACCCGGGACTATGCGCAAGGCATGCATACCGTCACCTTGTTGAACCCCTGGATCGCCGATTTGCCCTTGATCGCGGTATGGAACAGCGCACCCAATTATGAAAAGATCGCAAGCCTGAATCCTGACCTTGCGATTATCCGGGTGGGCTCCTGTTGGCATTGGCGGGACGATGACCAGGTCGCCAAATCCATTCGGATGATCGAGTCCCTGGGCATCCCCGTCGTCGTTTTGAAGAGTCCCAACACCTACGACGCACCAGACCTGGCGACCCTATACAACGAGATAGAGATCCTCGGCCAATTGTTCGATAGAGAAGAGAAGGCCTCCACGCTGGTCCGATATCTCCGCGCCCAGGTGGACACCGTTAGCCGGCGAACCGGCAGTATCCCCGAAGCCCGGCGCACCCGGGTGCTGCTGTTAGGGCTTTCCCCCAAGTCGCGGGAAGCTGGTGGGGCCGGTATGGCCGTCGGAAGGGGAACCACCGATACCTTTTTGCTCGAACACATCGTTCGTGGGGTCAACGCCTTCCAGGAAAGCGGTAACTTCAAGGTTTTGGGAACGGAGCAGATCCTGGCCCTTGCGCCCGATGCCATCCTGTTGCCCACCGCCTGGGGCTACCATCCACCCCAGGAATTGGTTGAGGCCCCGTACTATGCCGATCTGCGTCAGATGACGGCGGTCAAGAACCACCGTGTGGCCGCCCTGTCTTTTACTCCCTGCAATTGCGATAAACGCCTGAAGTATCCCATCGACATCATGGTCATGGCCAAGACGGCCTATCCGGACCGGTTCTTCGACATCGACCTGGCCGACTGGCTGATCGACTTCTACCGCAATGTTTACGGTGTGAATGAGCAAACGGCTGAAAAGCTGCGCGCCGTGCAGTGGATGGACTGGACGTACAGATAGAGGAAAGTGCGAAACTGATTATACAGGGATTATACAAGGAGGCGAAGCTGCTCGTTGTTAAAGGGTTCCCTCTGTTGCATAGGGGTTCAGAAACTGCCGTCTCCAGAGAAGCTTCCGATCAACGTCGCTCAACTCGGCTTTCTGGCAGACGGTTTGCCAATGCTGTTGGATGACAGCCATCAGGTTGCCGAATATTTCGAGGGCTTCTTCTTCGGAAAGAAGGAAGTTGTGTGCGGTTTGCAGGCACGTTTTAAGCTGGCTCAGATTGTTGTTGCCGGCAATGCGCATGGCCTGTGAGGCCTCGTTGCCGGCGCGGCCCTGAGGGCAGATGTCGTAGGCAGGCGTCAGGGTCAGCGCCTTGCCGTCCCAAAAGGCCGCATGGTTTCGCGCATGGTCATCGGTATTGCCACACAGGATGTTAAAAGCGAGCCGGGAGAACAGCTCCTTCAGCGTTTGCCTCGGATCGGTAAACCGGTGGCGGATGATTTCAGATAACGTTTCATAGCTGGCATAACGCGCCATCATGTCATCCAGGCCAAGCAGCGTCAGGGCCGAGACCATGGCCTTGCGTGTCCACCCGTCATCCTTGGGCACGCGGTCGAAACGCTCGATCAGGAGCACGTCCTTATTTGCCGCCCTGGTCAGTTTTACCGGCGCTACTTCCAGCCCGGCCATTGCGGCCAAACGCATGGTGATGAATTCGGCCTTGACGACGCTGTACAAGTCGGAGCTGGATGAAAACTTGGCCACGTATTTTTTGTCCCGGTCCTGAATCAAGGCTTTGGGCCGCGCACCGCCGATGGAGCTGCCATGGAATAACGCCTGATCCAGTTCCGGTGTGAGGGGCTCGCCTTTTTCGACCCGTTCGGCGGATTCGATCAATTCCTCCAGGCTGACGTTTTCAGATGTACGCGGCACATATTCGGTGGGAGATCGCTGAAAATCGAGCGCGCCGATCCGGTCCGATCCGGACTCCAGCAAGTAGGTCAACTCATCGAGTTCGCCCGTGTCCGTACCCGCGCCTTTAACCCCCAGCTTCTTATTGATGATCACACGCCTGCCCCAGGCATCGGGCGCGGCATCCCGGATACAGCCGGGCATGGTCATGCCCTCGGGCAACGGCAAGACCCCGGCCCTTAAGGGCAACTCAGGTTCATAGATCGCGATCGCGGGATTGCCGCCTCCGATCCGGTTCAGGTAGCTTTTGCCGTAATTGAACAGAATATTGCCGTTATCCGCTTCAAGCCGCCCGGCCACCACGGGCTCGGTTTCGTCCGGCAGCCAGATCCAGACAAAGGCTTCTTTCCCGGCGCTAGAAGTCATCTTTCACCGCCTTGGATTTCTTGCGCACGGATTTTGGCAGGAGCGCCAGCTTTTCATTGCTTTGACGCAAATGTTTGGTCAGTGTGGCTTCATCGGCATCAAACAGCCTGACACCAAGGACGGCCGCCGCTTCGAAGACGGCGCCGATTTCGCATTTGAGGTTACCCTTTTCAATGCGCTGCAGCATGCTCCTGGAAATACCGGCGCGGTCGGCCAATTCCTGGGCGGTGAGCTTGCGCTCCGTGCGCGCTTCGCGGATCAATGAGCCGAGGAGCGTGGCCGCATCGCGGCTATAGCGTGAATACGTCCGTGGGATGGATTTTGGCATCGCTTTCCCCTTGGTTCATATATAGGTCATAAATGGCTTTTATGACCTTTGTGTAAACCATGGGTAATGAATATCCATTGGCTTGTCAAGAAAGTTATGGTTCTTATATCCGTGGATACGGTGTTTCGTTCAATGCCGGTCAGCGGCTGGCAAGGTACTCCCGCACCATTGTTATTCCTGCTGGATCCGGGACCAGCGCCACCTTGATGATTTCAATTTCCTGGCCGGCGATGGCCTTGAAGCGTTCGTAAACGTAGTGCGAGGCCAGTACCACGGTACATGTCTTCAACATGTCACTGTGGTTTTCATCTGGTTCACATACGTTCCCGAACCCGTCGTGGTGCTCAACCAGCCCTCTTTTGTCAATTCCCGGTAAGCGGCCCAAGTGGTGTTCCGGTTAACGCCGAGGGTGAGCGCCAAATCCCGGGAGGGAGGAATCGGCGCACCGGCCTTCAAGCTGCCGGATTCGATCAAGCCTTTGATTTGCCGCTTGATCTGTTCCTTGACGCCCAAGGGGTTCGATTGGTTTCGGGTTAACTTCATATTGTCATACTATATTATGACAATCTTTCCGGCAGCCTAAAACAAAGACTGATCGGAATGTATGGGGCTTTCTACATTGATCTTTCGGTTTTTTTGGGCGTGTCCCCTCCTCATTAGCGCCAAAATGAGCATGCGTAGAAAAAACGGACACTGTTGATAAATAAATGGACGCCTGTGATAGTATTTACTGCTTCCCTATGCATATAGTTGTTCGCCTGATTAAAAACTCTGTCTAAGGCCCGCTACCCGCTTTGGAGCCCCTTTCCGCCTTTTTATCAGGCATGATCCAGAATCTTCACACAGGCTCTTAGGGCTTTTTCTTGGAAATGAAATTATGGGAGGATATTATGCTGCGGCATAAATCAGCAGGGATTTACTGGCTACTGTGCATTGTGAGTGGAATGATATGGGCGACACCAGATTTTGCACAAGATGATCAATCGGAATTAATACAATTGGAGACGATCACTGTATCTGGGGAGAAGCAAGAGGAAGAAGTCCAGAGAATTCCATCGGCAATAACGGTGTTCACTGAGACAGTGATCGAGGATGCCGGTATTGACGAAATCGGTGAAGTCATCAATCGGGTACCTAACATGACCTTTGGTGAAACATTTCTTGGGGGGGAAACCATATTCAGAGGAATACGACCAAGCCAATTTACCTATAAAAATCCTGTCATCATATACATTGACGGTATTCCCCATGACCATGTGTATAGTTTTGATGCCGATCTAAACAATATCGAGCGCGTCGAGGTCTTCAGGGGGTCCCAAGGCGCATTATATGGTAAAAACGCCATTGGGGGCATTATCAATGTTGTTTCAAAGCGACCGAATAATCTGGTGGATGCAAAGGTTACTGCCGAATATGCCGAAAATGAGACCTACAAGGTCAAGGCTTATGCGGACGGTCCAATTGTGCAGGATCGTCTTTTTCTGGGTCTTTCCGGTTCATGGAGCCAAACGGAAGGCTTCATGGAAAACCACTACCCCGGGGAGGATACTTTCGATGATAACGAAAGCTGGCGAACAAAGGTTCTTCTCAACTGGTTGCCATCGAAGGACTTCATTTTACAGCAGGGTTAAGATACGAAAGGGTGTACAAGGAGTTGAACTTTCGGTATACGGAGACCCGCCTTGATACTAATCAGACAACGAAAATAGCTTATGATATCGAGGATGACTGGAGCGCACTTCTCCCCAAGGGTACTCTTTCCTGGCACATAATGGATAACGCCATGATTTATGCCAGCATAAGCAGAGGATATCTGGCAGGCGGTCTAAACCCTTATGATACCGTGAAAGAGCGCGCGAAATTTGATGAGCAGATCTCCATCGATTATGAATTCGGGACAAAGACTCAATGGCTCGACGATCGCTTGACTTTTAATATGGCAGTATTTTATATGGATATCGAGGATATGCATGTCTACAGCATGCCCGAGCCTTATGTCTTCGTGGCCTCCAACGCAGGTGAGGCCCATAGTAAAGGGATCGAAGTCGAGATGATGGCCAGACCGCTCAAAGGACACGATATCACCGCGCAGTTTGGCTGGACCGATGCCGAATATGATGAGTACGAAGGCTACGATCAGATGAAACCCTTTCCGATAATCAAACACTCATGGGGCACCATCTACCGCTTCCTGAAAATGAAGGTTGAAGGCGCGGTCCTGGTTACGGCAATCAAATGCAATGTCTTCGACTGCCTGTCTGAACCGGTTGCGGCGGTTTCGGTTGCCCAACGGCTTAACCTTCATCCAAAAAATACGGAACTTTTTCTCAACGCCCTTGTCGGCATGGGTCTCATAGAGAAGCACGACGGGTTGTTTGCCAACACCGGGGTGAGCAATGAATTCATGGTCACATCGAGCCCCGCGTACCTGGGAACGTTTTTTTGCCGGGTGCACGATTGGTATGAATCGTTCCAATCGCCGGCACAAATGCAGGCGCTTTTGAAGAGCGGTCCCGGCGAGCAAGCAGGCCGGGTCGATGATACCAACTGGGTGGCGTTTACCCGGGAGGCTTCCGCCTACCAGTATTGCGGACCTGCGCAGAAGATTGCCGAAATCGTGCGTTCATTACCTGAATTTCCGCGGATGAACAAGATGCTTGATCTGGGGGGAGGGGCGGGGTTTTACGCCATGGCCATCGTTTCCGCCCATGAAACCATGACCGGGGTGGTCTTCGACCTGCCGCCGGTTGCCGATATCAGCCGGGAATTCATCCATGAATATGACGCCGGCGATCGCGTGTCGGTAATGGCCGGCGATTACACGGCCGATGCAATCGGCGATGGTTACGATTTGATTCTTGCCAGCGGAACCCTGTATTTTGCGAAGATTCATCTCAACGAAATCATTGGAAAAATATATAATGGCCTGAACCCCGGCGGTGTTTTTATGTCACTGCATAATGAAGCCTCTCACGAAAGAACCCGACCGGGCGATCACATCTGTGATTTCCTTTTTTATGAGCTTTCCGGCATGGACATGATTTTTCCCAAGGGTATGATTGCCGAAACGATGGTGCAATGCGGATTCAAATCGGTGAGAAGTTTTTCCATTGAAAGCAATTTGGGAGTGTTGGACATCGATATCGGAAAGAAATGATTTCAGCTATGCAGTGGATGGATTGGACCGTGGCAGATTGAAATCCTGCTCACGGCGTTCAGATTCTCCTGGTACCCGATGGCCCACGATTATTCGGATAGCGGATCGTCCCGCTTTAAAATGTCCCCATACAGCCGGTTGGCGCATTCCGGGCAAAGACCATGGGAAAACTGGGCGCCGGTGTGCATGGACACAAACTGCTCCACCTGCTGCCAGTATCCTTTGTCATCGCGAATTTTTTTGCAGGAACTGCAGATCGGTAACATTCCGGTGAGCACCTGGACCTTCTCGAGAGCATCTTTCAAATCCCGGGTCCGTTCCTGAACATGAATTTCCAGATTGTCCCTGGCGTGTTCCAGGTCGGTGATGGCCCGATCGGCCCGGGTGCGAGCCTGGACCAACTCGTCGCTCATGGTGTTGAAGGCTGCGATCAACTCGTCGAATTCGTCGAAGGTGCGCATGGTGATGGTTCCATCGAACCGACCCATGGCGATTTGCTGACAGCGCCGGATCATCGGATTGATACGGCCGGTCAAGTTTTTGGAGAAATACAGGGCAAAAATCAGGGCCAGCAGGAGGGAGGCCAAGAGCGATAGCAGACCGGTCAAACGGATCTCGTGTAGTTTGCGATCCACCTCGTCGGCGCGCATATCAATACCGATCAGGTATTTGCCGTCGCCATTGCGTAACGGGGCGTAGCCAGAGAGGAAAACCCCCCATTCATCGCGATAGGGTTTGTCTGTCACCGAAGGTGCGGTAAAACCTGATCGCAACAGATCGGGGGCCTTGGTGTATTCGCGACCCGGCAACGCCTGCTGGTCGGTCTCGTCGGAATCGACCACGAAGACGATACGATCATCAATTTTACGCATAATATAGAGAAATGCGATGTCGGAGTTGGACCTGCGCAATCGGCGGAGTTTGCCCAGCGTGTCCACATAGACGGTGTTTTTGACATCGTCGGCCGAGCGGATGTCTTCCAGATTCCGGGCATCGATGCCCTGGCTTAGAAAGGCGGCGCTGTTCTGCAGGCGTGAACGCAGGCTTTGGACCAGGCTGTCGATGGCGTTGAAGTAAAAGAACGTGCCGATGCTGCCGGATACCAGGAGAACGGCCAGGAAATGGCTTAAAAATAATTTGAGTCCAAATTTTAGACGAAAACGGGGGGCGGTGGTCATGATCTCTCCTGCAGCAGATTGGTCGGGGCTGCCAAGAATACGTAAAACTGCCGTTCCAAATGTTCGTCGAAGTAGGCGCCATTGTTCAGAAGGCCCTTGCCGTACAGATCGTCCAGGGTGGCCTTGGCCGGCTTGAAGTAGACCTCCTTGTACTCCTCCACCGCCTTGTCGAAGCCCTGGTAGAGAAGTCGTTGATCCATGAATCGCCGTGACAGGCGCGGCAGACGTTCTCAATTTTTTCCCGTTCCATCTGCCAGTCGTTGCCCGCTGGCAGGCAGCTTGAAGTCCGCCGGGCGGACGGTCAACGGGGCCTGGGTTTCCCAGGAGGGCCGTTCCGTTATACTACGTGAAGATTGCATCGGCTGTCCATATATTTTCGGCACGCTGGAAAATAGCAAACAAAATATCATCCTGCTTGTCTTTGTACCCGTCTACCGCGTTGCCGGCACCGGAACATATTCCCCGATATGCACCGGTACCGGCGCTTTGTAGACGCCCCACAATCCAGCGCAATTGGGCACAATTATTCACCGAGTACTGCAGGTCTGTTTTGTAACTTGCCCTTCCGTCAGGGCAATCGCATGTAACCTTGGTATGTGATGTGATTTACAGGGCGATCGCGTACGGATCATTAACTCTGATCCAAATCGAAATCGCTATCGAAATCGAAAAGAAATGGGACGTAGACATGCAGACGGGATGTCTATCGCCCTTTTGTCAACCAGTGATTCCAATATACATCGTCGATTTCGATAGCGATTCCGCGAAACCTGAGTTACTTGCGATTGCCCTGGCCCTTCCGTCGTAATGGCTTGACATCCATCGGTCAATTCAATATGTCTACTTAACCAATTGACGGCCGAAGCCGTTCTTCTTTATATTCTGCACCAAACCAACCATTGCGCCCATGAACCGTTTACGCATTCAGGCAAACCGGTTGCATGGATCACATCCAAACCACGAAGGTTTCGGTATTCCCCGGCGGGATCGGACCGCGTAGCTTAATTGTATTTGGATACAGTGGGTTAAACACTTTTGCCTGTGGGTTGAAGAGGCATTTGTTGATGGTCTTGTAAAAAGTCGCCGTTCAGACGGACTCGTAAAAAGCCCGAGATCAAGGCTTGCGAATCCTGAGGAATGAGGCGTACTGATCGTACTCCGCAGTGACGAAGGATGAAGCGTAACGCCGATATCGGGTTTTTTACGAATCCGTCATTTGTTTGCGCACTTGGTTTTTATGGCACTGTATAAGGGAAAAAGGAGGCATGGAGATGAAGGTGAAGGTGAGAGGTATGAAGCTATTCGTTTTTGTTCTATTTTTTCTGTTTGGGGGGCTATCTTTGGGGACTTCGGCCAATGCCGTGGATGATGCCGGCGAACAAACGGACGATGTATTTCAACTGGAGCCCATTACGGTAATTGCCACGAAAACGCCCAAAGCACCCTTGGATTCACCGGCATCGGTTTCCGTGATTTCCGAAGACGAGATTCAGGCTTTTAATTCGGAGCATCCCTTCAAGCCTCTGTTCCGAATAGAGGGGATTTATCCCCGCCAGTACAGAGGGCTTGCCGATTACTGGTCCCGTCCGATGATTCGTGGAAACAGGGCCCTGGTCATGGTTGACGGGCTTAACTGGTACGATTACGGCCATTACTACAACACCGGGGCCATCCCCATGAAGGATATAGAAAGAATCGAGGTGGTCCGGGGTCCTTTTTCGGCCCTGTACGGCACCCTTGCCCAGACCGGTGTGATCAACTATATCACCAAGATTCCCTATGACATGGAGGCCGAGGGCTCTTTTACCTATGGGGAAGATAATACACAGTTTTATAGCGCCCGCGTTGCCGCCCGTCCCTTTGCCGCCCCGGACGATCCTGAGAGTCTTTCCTGGGCGGAGAAAAACCTTGGAGACAATTTTTTCTTTTCCATGAGTTTTAAATACCGGACCACGGACGGTTACGAAACGAACCCGACCTATAAAACGCTGTCGGCCCCGGTGACCGGAGGCTTGGACTCATCCATTCCTGTTGCGACAAACGTGGATTCTGATATTAATCCCCAGACCGGAGACACCCGCTACATTGTCGGAACCCAGGGGGACAACTGGTATGAGGATTACGGTGCATTTTTAAAAACCGGGTATGAATTTTCCGATGATTCCAAAGTCTGGTACAGTTTTAATATCAGCCAATTTGAGTATGGATGGGAGGGAGGGAAAAGCTATTTGACCGATGACAGCGGTGACCTGATTACATCTGGCGATGTATACATCCAGGATGGCTCCGACTACTATCTGACCAGTCTGAGCGACACCACGTTTACAGCAACCGCCTATCAAAAAGAGTCCTTTGTCCACACCCTTCATTATGATTACTCTGTACCGGGCAAGGTGGATGTCAACGCCATTGTGGGGTACAACGACAAAGAAACCCAGTCACATTCGGTTGCCAGTGCCTACACCAAGGTGGAAGACAACGACCTCATCCAGGCCGACCTGTCCGCCACCTTTTACATGATGGACAGCCGGGTCCTTTT
Source organism: Desulfosarcina ovata subsp. ovata (assembly GCF_009689005.1). Lineage (NCBI taxonomy): Bacteria > Pseudomonadati > Thermodesulfobacteriota > Desulfobacteria > Desulfobacterales > Desulfosarcinaceae > Desulfosarcina > Desulfosarcina ovata. The sequence goes on from NZ_AP021879.1 coordinate 3,089,191, forward strand.
AACCGTGGGCACCCAGGGGGTAAAAGAGACGGCTGAGGTCACCAAATACAATTTGTCCAGCCCCAGTGATTCGGACAGTTGGGCATCCACCCAGTCGCAGGATTCGGGAGAAAGTCTGACCTGGGGTACCTTTGTTCAGGCCGAATATACGCCCGTTGATTTTACCACCCTGTATCTGGGGGGACGGTATGACCATTGGTGGGCCACGGATACGGAGTATTATGATATTAACGGAAACCATGAGGTCGGCGAGGATACGGATGACGGCCAGTTCAGCCCCAAAGCCTCCGTGGTTTGCCGGCTGGGGGAGAACGGCGTGTTGCGTGCCTCTTACGGTGAATCATTTACCGCCCCTTCCCTGTATTACCGAATCGCCAGCTATAGTTATTCAATCGGGGGAGAAACGACTTATGCCGCGGGCAACCCGGACTTGGATCCTACGACAAACAAATCCTGGGAAGTCGGCACGGAGTGGGAGTTTTTTGACAAACACCTGCGCGTCAAAGCCACGTATTTTCAGAACGAGTTCGAGGACCTCATTGTCAATGCTTCAAGAAATTACGTAATTAACGGCGAGACCGTTACCATAAAAAGACGGACCAACGCCGAATCCGCTGACGTCGACGGCATAGAAGCGGCCATTGAAGCTATCCTGCCTTATAACCTGAAAGGCGGTATCCACTACACCCATCATTGGTCCGAGTATACCCAGACCGAAGTCAATGAAGCTGGATGGGAGGTGGCAGAGGTGCCCACGGATATCTTCAACTTCTGGATAGGATATTTCACCGATTTTCTGGACGCTTCGGTTAACTTAAGATACTCTGACAGTGTTTATGATGATTGTCGTGTGCCACGTTTTTTGAGACTGTCATCCCACGTTTCATGAGACCATCCAGGTAGCATTCGATATCGTCACGTTAGCATATATCATATCGACCATAATAAAGACGGATTCAAATGACCAGATGATACAGCCTACCGCGTGGATGGCGTTTCGCCAACTATGCAAAAAGCAACTACCGTAAAAAACCGACTTACAACAAGAAGTCAGTATATTTTTCCTCTACATATTAGCAAGGCAGAAGCGCAACTCACCCCATGAGCCTCTGTTAACAACGACGATCTTGGTATTGATGGATCGAATTTCAAGTTTTTTTTCAACGAGTTTACCGGTGTAGATCAGGAAGTTTTTAGCGGAAGTGTAGGCGATCAGGAGTCTGTAAGGGGTGTTGTCGAACAACAGATCCAAGCGCACCTGGCCGGTACATGGTTCTCTATCGATACATTTCTGGCAGAGTTTTTCCTGATCATTGATGGGTTTGACGGCATCCAGAGATCGGCAGACAGGGCGTCGGTTCCGGTAGAGCGTTCTGGCGGCGCCGTAATCAAGGATCCGGCAGTCAAGCGCTGGGATCAGTTTTCTTTTGTCACCCAGATCGATGCCCAGAGGTTTGACGGTGATGTAGCGTGCCATCATGCGCTGTACGATGTCACGCAGGATTTCGGCTTGCTGCGGGTTCATGGCATATCTCCTTTCATGTCAGTTCCCAGCGTTGGAGGATGTCGTCGAGGGTAAAGGGATCGATGGGGCCGTCCGGTTTGCTTTCGGCCAAGATTTTTTTGAGCATAGGGACAACCAGGCCCGGGATGCCTCTGGCGCGTTCAAACAGGATATGCATCCCCTGCTGACAGATGCGCTGCAAATTTTCGGGGCCGAAGTGATATTCGATAAAAGGAGGCAGTTCATCGAATGTCAAACCGGTCAACTCTTCCCTAACCACGATACGTCGCCACAAAGGGGCAATGGCCTGAACTTTGTCCCGCAGCAAAGGCATACCGATCAGCAGGATGCGTACCGGGCAGCTGTCGTCAAGATTGCTTTCGGCCAGCGCCTTTGCCTCCAGCAGGGTTTCATCGGCCAATTCGTGTGCTTCGTCGAACCATATCAGTAACTGGTGGGGTTGTTCGCCAAGCGCGGATATCAGGCCCTGGAGCGTTTCGCTGTGAGAACGTCGGGTGGGCAGCCTCATCCAGGTGGCCAGCACGCGGACCAGGGCGGTTGCACTCAGATGACGAGCGTGAGAAAAATACAGCACGCGATGCCTGCAGCGGTCCAGGACGGTGTTCAGCTGCCGGCACAGCCAGGTTTTGCCGACACCGGTCTCACCGGTTAACATGAGATAACGGTCGTTTTCGTTTCGAAAGGCGTTTTCAAGGTTTTCAAGCGCCCGTGCAAAGTCGTCAAAGACAAAGTAGGACGATGGGTTCATAGAGAGTCCTCCTGGGGATCGGGTTTATTTGCCTGTGCCTTTACAAGCCTTTCCAGGTATTGCAGATAGGTTTTCAGGGCACGGTTGGGTCCAAGGGCGTCGGCGGTTTTGTCGATCGCTTGGTGAAACGGCTGTGCGGGCAAGGGGCCGTTTTGTCGATAAAAGGCTTCGATGGCCGCGGCTTCGCGTTGGTCGATGGGGACGGGGCGCTGCAGCAGCCGGCTTAACTCACGAAACACTTCCGGCAAACCGAAGCCGGGCTGGGCATTGGGTCGGCAGTGACCCTGCCAGACATCCAAAAGTTTTTGCAGCTGTCCGGTGCCCCGTTTTTCCTCTGTCTTTTGAAAATCGAAGGGGTGCTTTTTGGTGAAGGGTTCAAGCGGGATCTGGTGCGCATCATCGATGATCAGCAAGGCTTGGTCTGTGTTGACCGGATCGTAGCGAAAATCACATTCTTTTCCTGCAAAGCGGGTCGGCACACGGAAAAGGCCGTTGGGTAGATTCACCTGGCCGGTTTTCGGGTGGCTTTTGGCCTGGACGGCGATTTTAAATGCCTGGGCAAGTTGTTCGGCACCGACGCGCCGTGTTGAGAGGCGTCGGGCCAGGGCTTGTTCCGGGGTCATCTTGATTTCACGATGGTGGTGCCGGTTGTAGACCAAAGCGATCGTCGCCTGAAGCAGAGCCTCCAGATGATGGATATCGACCACTTCCTGGTTTGGCAGCTCTTTGACGAACCATCTTTTCAGGGATCTGTGATAAGCTTCGATTTTCCCTTGTGCCTCTGGGTTGCGGGATTTTACCCAGTTTCGATGAACCCCCAAAAAGGCAAGGCCGGTGCGGAAGACTTCGGAGTCATAAGCCGAGGCGCGGTCAAACTGCATGCGAAGGGCAATCCCCCACTTGGATGCGGCCAGGCGAAAGACCCTGACGGCGGCTTGGATATTTTCAGCCTGTGCGATGATGGCGGCCAGAATGTATCGGCTAAAATCATCGAGGATCGACAGCACATGGACCCGGATCGTTTGGCCGTCGGTCAACATTACCGAAAACGGGCCTTTGGCGTCCATCTGCCAGATCTCGTGTGGCTGATCTGTCTCGTACAGGTCCCGCAGCTTTTTGCCTGCTGCCTTTCGGCGTTGCAAAATGCCCAAAAATGCCGGGTGTGCGCGAAGATCACGGCTCAGGGTCGAGCGACTCATGGACAGCTCACCGAACTCCAATTCGAGGTAAATCATCAGCTGGGTCAAAGAGCGCCCGGGCTCTTCGTACAAAAGCCCCAGGGCGTAGTTCACCTGTTCACTGCGGTCGGTGCGGGCCAGCCCCTTGTCTTTTCTGACCTTGGGCATCAGCCCCAAAAAGCCTTTTTCGCGGTAATCTTTCATCCACCGGAACAGTGTGCTTCTGCCGATGGGCCTTTTTGGGGACGAACACGGCCATTGAACAGACTTCCGCGTACGATCGCTAAGAATGCGCCGTTTTTCCGCTTCGGTCAGTTTGTCGTCCACAAGTGGACTGATCATTTCGAACCGCCAGGCGGCGATCTCCCATGAATCGGACATGACAAGGGCTCCTCTGGAAGAATTTGGCCCCATGCTAGCATATTTTTAAAATCGATGTGTTCAGCCGCCGTGCAGCGAATGCCGGTTTTAAAGCCAAGGCCGAACGAATTGCCCCAACTGACGATGAGACAGTCGAGTTCAACGAAGTTTGGCGGATTTTCGGACGCGATCAGCGAACCGACAAATTCAAATTTTTTGCAGGCTTCAAGACGTTCCCGGCGCCCCTGGCTGCGGTAACGATGCGGGTTGATCCAAACCGGTTGACCATGCAATGAACACATTTGTGGGTAACGGATTTCCAACTCCGCCTGGATCCGAGTGGCCGGTATGGAAAAGGTCGTTTCCCCCATCGGCCTGCCCAGCCACCAAGCACCCAAACCTTCTGTCCATGCGTGAAGTGTCGTGTGCCCAGGGGTTTGATCACCGTAAAAATGATTCCAAACCACTTGGCGCAATGCCATGTCTCCTCGATTGTATAGGCTTACCGAACGCTCGATAACCGGTAGTGAGTAAAGTTTGTAGGGAAGAATATCCGCCGGGAGCAACCGGAACCGGCTTTTACATATGGGGCATCTAACCAGAACAATCTGGGCCATATCCTTGACCACCGTATCGATACCCTCTTGATCCTTTTCAAGTTTGTAGGAGGTCCGACAAACGGTGGATCTGGTCAATTCAAGTGATGGCGGTGGTTGCTGGCAGGCGCAATCGACAGAACATTTTGGACAGATCGTCTCGGCCAGATAATCGTCAAGAAGTCCTTGCGAATAAAGGCAAATGTAAGTAGCATTGGTAATTGCTATGGTGATCGGGATGGGTGCCTCCATCTTGGTTGCCGAAGGGGGCAGGCCAATGCCCCCTTCATCCTTATCGACGAATTCTGTAGCCCGCCTCCTAATCGGTTTGTAACTCCCTGTATAATACCCTTTTTCTACGGGTGAACAAATGAACTGGTGCTTCAGTGAAAAATGCTGAGCACCGGATTTTGTTTTTGATAACTCTCTGAATGAAAATTGAAGGGGGCGGACATGCGATTGCCAAGGTATGTGATGGGAGGTTCGGAGTGAGTGAGGTGAGGAGGACTGAGCCGTGATTATTTGTTCTATATTTTTTTCTACAATTGAAAATGAGTCAGTGGGTTAGTGGGCTTTGAGTCTCTGAGTCCGTGGGCCTCTGAGTCAGTGAGCTCTGAGTCTCTGAGTCCGTGAGATGCGAGTCTCTGAGTTCGTGAGCTACGACAATGATGATGATCGGGATCCCTATGCCAGCGACGCGTTCAATGATTATACGGATTCTTTTGTCGTGGATGCCCAAATAACGGTCAAACCCAGTAAAAAACTCTCCCTGACCCTGTCTGTGGACAATCTGTTTGATGAGGAATACTATGAATATTACAAGGCCCCCGGCCAGACGATATTGGGCACGATCAACCTGTCCCTGTAAGAAAATATAGCATTCAAGATAATGTTTTTGAGAGTCGCTATCGGTCGGAAGCGGTATGGTTGATACCGCTTCCGACCTTTTTTAGGCGATTTCTGTCAAAAAATATACCCGCCTGCTTGTCTTTTCATCCGTCTTCTGCGTTGGGCGTTTCCACACATAGCCCCACTATGCGTAAAAAAGCCCGCCTTGAATACGAATGAAAATCCTGCGCATCCTGGTATATTCTTATCCGCCAATCGCCTTAGCGGTACCCCCCGCGATCGCGCATGAGCTGAATCCCCTCGACGATGGATTTGGCGCGTTTCTCGCCAATGCCCTCAACCGTCATCAGGGCATCCTTATCGGCAAAGCCGAGATTGGTCAGATTCTCAAAACGGTCGATTACATTTTCCGCCGTGGCCAGCGGGATCTTGGCCACCTGCTTGAGCAGCCGGTAGCCGCGGGGTGTCACTGCGATATCGTGAAGGTCGGTCTCCGTTACCGCGCGCCATCCCAAGTGGTTTGCAATGCGGATGCTGTCGGCTGGTTCCCTGCGTCCGAGTGCGTCGATCACCCCGGCCACTTCGGCGTCCGTGTATTTCGGGACGCCGTAGTCCTTGATAAAAAGCTGCAGCATGGCATCGACCTCTTCCCTGACGCTGTTCAGGCGCATGGCCGGCAGGCGGCCCTCGGTCCCGGTTTCGATGACATACGGGTCGATCTCGGCCAAAAGGTTCATGATGGCGACGCCGTCGCGGATCAATTCGGTCACCTGGACAAGCTGAACCTGATCCAGAAATTCATCGCGCTGAATCCGCGCCGCCTTTTTGTCGAGATTGCCCTTGTAACGTTCCACCGTGCCGATGGTCTGGTAGATCCGGGTGATGAGATGATTGATGTCGTGGAGTTGGTGTTTGTGGTCCCTGTAGTACAGAGTAATGACTTTCCTGCGCCGGGAAATGGTCAGCACGAATTTGCCGGTCTGGCGCGCCGTGCGTTCCGCCGCCCGATGACGCATGCCGGTTTCATCGGTCGGCAGCGAGGAATCGGGCGCCAGTTGAACATTGGCTGCCAGAATCCGGGTGACACTTTCGTCCAGGATGATGGCGCCGTCCATCTTGGCCAGCTCATACAGCTTCTCCGGCGAGAAGCTGGACCCGATGTAAAATCCGCCTTGCAGGATTTCCTCCTGGGCCTGGGTATCGTCAAGAAAGACGAACAGGGCACCGAATTCCGCCATCACAATGTCATCCAGGGCGCGGCGCAACAGCGTGCCGGGGGCCACCATTTTGATCTTGGGAATCAGTTCGCTGGCAACCATCATCACCTCCGGTCGTTGGGGATGTTTCGGGCAGATCGGCCGTTCAGTTTGGTTCAGTCGGATTCGTCAACACTTGACCACCACCACGGCCGCCTGATCCAGCGCCCGAATCACCTTGATACTGGCATCGCCCAGCACAAACTCCTCCGACCGGGACATCTTCCGGCGACTGATGACCACGATATCGTAACGGCCCTTCCCGATTTCAGCGATGATCCCGTCGGCCACCGTCGCATAGGGCTCGGTTTCCAGATGGGTGTGGATATGGTCTGCCAGGTAGCCGGCCTCCATGAGGCGCCGGCGGGCACTGGACATGGCCATCTCGGTTTTCTCCTGCTGGGCCTGCATGAACTTTTTCCCCATCATCTCCTCACTGCCGCTGGGCTTTCTGAAGACATGCATCAAAGTGACCTGCACCTCGGAAAAAACAAGCGGCAGGCGGGCTAAGAAATCGACCACCATGGTTGAATGGGAGGTGTCGTTCATAACGACCAGTATGGATTGCTTCATGGGCCTCCTCCTTTACAGGGAAGCGAGGTAACCACCAAGATCTTCGATAATTTCGTCAACCGACGCATAGGTGATGGATGTGCCGGCGGAAAAGTGCATCAGGATATTGTTCAGCATCACCGGAACATACGGATAGAGCTTGCGCAGATTGACCAGCCGGTTGGGATGCAAAATGGAGAAATCGTCCGGTTCCAGGCGTTCGATCAGGTCGTGGTAGGTGTAGGTATCGTTTTTGATCATATACGAATTGTGAAACACCTTGCCGACGGCATAGATCAGGATGTTGCCGATCCCGAACAGATCCAGGCCGAACGGATTTTCCGGAGCCTCGAAATCATAATCGAAATCGATCCAGACGTAACGGCCGGACCGCCTTTCGACGATAATATGATCGTTGCGAATGTCGCCATGGCGAAAACCATGGGCATGTAACAAACCGATGGCCGCAAAGGCCTCGCACAGGTGCCGCAGGATGCCGGGCAGTTCGGTTTCAAAGTACTGTACGTGGGGCATCCGCAGGCTGTCCAGGTAGAGCATGAAGTTTTTCCCGCGCACAATTTCCAGGACTCGTACCCGGTTGCCTTTGGCATCCGGAAAAGTGACCCCCTGCATGAAGCCCGGGTGATTCCGGCACAGGTCGAGGATGCGCTCCTCCTTCTCCGGGCTGCGGTAACACCGGATCACCAGTTCTCCCAGCCGGGTATTGAAACTCTCAAAAAACGACAATTTGGCGATCTTGCGGTCGCCGGTCTCCTCCTCGACGACCCGCTTGACCCAGAACTTCGGGTCTTCGATTCCGAAACGGCGTTCGCGCTCTTCACCGGTTACCAGAAACCGCCGGCCGTCCAGCAGGATATGATCCCCGGAACGAATGGAGAGGAAATCCGATGTATCGCTGAAGCAACGGGCCGCAGCCATCATCCATTTCCCTTGCGCAGTCGCAGGGGCAGGCCCGACACGGCGATCTGCACATGGTTGACAAAATTCTTCAGACCGTTGTTTTCGATCACCAGCCCCAGAAGCTGGGAGAGAACGGCAACGGAATCCACATCCTCTTCGTGCAGCGTGATGGGTGCCGTGTGATAACAGCGGATCAGGCCCACTACCGTGCTGCGGCATTTGATGGGGAAGGAGAGCATGGCGACGATACCCTCGCTGCGCGCCGCGTCACCGTACTGGACGCGCGGATCACTGAGCATGTCGTTGATGAAAACCGGCCGTCCCTGGGTGAATGCGTCGTCCTTGGTATCCACAAACAGCGGCCCCTTGGCCAGATAGTCCTCACTGACGCCGTAACTGGCCACCCGGAACAGCTGGGACTCCTGTTCGTCATGGAGCAGCACACTGGCCCCTTTGATTTTAAAGGTCAGGCACAGCCCTTCCACAAAATGGTTCATAAGCATATCCAAGTCTTCATATTGGGAAATGGCCAGGCTGATGGCTTTGAAATGCTTGAGGTGGAATCGGTTCTGCGGTGCTTGGCGCATGGTTGCCTCCTCGCTCCTGGTTCCTGATTCGATCAAGGCGGGATAGTAATCTGAAATATTATTCCACAGGTATCGGTTTTAGACAAGGCACTAATCCGCCTGCGGCAGGGCAGCCGCATTTGGGTGTATTCTTGTTGGTGGGTTTTATCCATTGGCCCTCATTCTTATAATCGGCCGCGATGGTGGCAATGGCGATTCCGACGGACAGTTTGCCCCATAATCCATCGATATGGTAGTGCAACCCGATGCCGCGGTCCATGACCATCTTCAGCAACCCGTTGGCCTTCAGAAAGAGACCCATTGTGCCTGCTTGTCTTTTCATCCGTATTCTGCGTTGAGCTTTGCCACCTTAATACTTTAAGGTGGCAATTATACCAAATGTGCTGGGTGCTCCGACGGTATTCAATACATCCATGTTGGTAAAATATTCTTCATCAAAAATATTTTTGCCATAACCATAGACTTCCCATGATGAAGCTTCATAGCCTATTTTAACATTATATATTTCATATGAGCTCTGTTTTTTAGTGTTGCCAGGGTTAAAATACGTATCACCATATCCGCAAACATCAGCGCGTGCAAAGAGTCCTGAATCATGCCGGTATGATATGCCGACATTAAAACTATACTCCGGTGTACGTATGAGATTATTTCCGGAATAGTCCGTATTTTTATCATAAAGATACTCATCATATTCACCATCGATAATCCCAAAGGATGCCATCAAATCAAGACCCTTCATAACATTGAAGACACTCTCGATTTCAATGCCCTGACTATGTGCCGCCCCTGCATTTGAGGCAATAAATGTTCCAGTATCAATCCCCTCTATAAGAACATGTATATCTTTAATATCCATATAATATATCGCAGCATTCAACATTATTCGGTTGCCAAAATGCATTGTTTTGAATCCTGCTTCATAATTAATGGATGTTTGATTATCAATCCTTGCATAATCCGCATCGGCCTCAGCCAAATTGTATCCCCCGGCCAGATAGCCTTTGGCGATACTTGCATAGATCATGCAGTTGTCACTGTACTGCCAAGACAGAACACCTTTGGGAATCAAGACATCCCAGTCATCCTCAGTATGATAGGTGACCGGGTCCTTGACCAACGCTCCTGTGTCTTCCCGGCTTTCTTCATATCGGTAATCCATTGCCGCATCGGTTCGTTCATATCTGATACCCGTAGTGAGGTTGAATCTTCCAAAGGGTAGGGTGACCTCTCCAAATGCGGCAATGGTGTCTTCATAGGTTTTGGTAGGCCAGTTCATATGTTTATCATATCCCAACGTTTCATGGGTATCATAGACGGCAAACTGTTTTTTATTATCAATATCTTCATTTGAGTAGAACAGCCCAGCCATCCACTTGAATGAATTATCAGCAGCCGATTGAATACGAACTTCCTGGGTAAAGGTATCGAGTTCCAGCTTCATGCCACCGTCTATCATGGAAGCCCCTTCATAGAGCCTTTTGCTGAACCTGTCATACATGGCATCCGTATACGTGCTGATAATTTTTAATTCTGCCTTTTCAAAGCTGTAGTTTATGCTCATGCTTAAATTCAATGAGTCCTTTGACAGTTCATCATCGGGATCTTTGTATGAATGATAGACGACCTCATTCGTGTTGCCATAAATCGTTGAGGTATGATCGCCTGAGTGTTTGTAAAAAGATGCATTAAAATCCATTTCCAACATATCCGTCGGCAACCAGTTCATCCTGGTTCTGAAACTGTTTTCATAATAACCGCCGTATGTGTCTTCATCAGGGTGATCGTTTGTCATGTATCCGTCTGTTTTTCTATAATTGTCCGAAAGACTCAAATACAGTCTATTTGTTATTAGGGGGGCATTGACACACCCCTTCGCACCATAGGTCTGGTGCTCTGCAAACTCGGTATTGATTTTTCCTTCCACGGCATTTCCCGACTGTTTGGTGATAACGTTGATAATACCACCGATGGAATTCTTACCGTATAAAACACCTTGTGCACCTCTCAACACCTCAACTCTTTCCGGGTGTAAACCCAAATTGGGGCAAATTTACTAACAGGCGTAATGGTACCGATTTTCTCGCTCTTTGAAAAATAAAGCTGGACTCAAAACGCTATCTTCGATAAGGTGTCGTCCATGAGTGAGAGCATGACCATTCAGGGGCGCAAATTATTTTCCGAAGATATTGAACTGATTCGTCGGCTGATGGCCGACAATCCGGATTGGCACCGCAGTCGGTTATCCATCGAACTGTGCCGAATGTGGAATTGGCGCACCGATAAAGGTCAGCCCAAAGATATTGCCTGCCGTTCAATGTTGCGTAAGCTAGAACAACGCCAGTTCATCGTGCTGCCGCCACCGTTGCGACCGGGAAATCATTCCCGGCAGATACCTGACATGCCTCATCGTCGCGACCCCATCGAGGGAGTGCTGGACGATCTTCGTCCTGTTGAAATCATCATGGTCAGTGGCCGTTCAGACAACGATCACCTTTTTCATTGTCTAATGGATCGCTACCATTATTTGGGGTGCCGGGGTCACGTTGGCGAGCATATGAAGTATATGGTCTATGATCGCCACGAAAGGCCCCTGGCCTGCCTGCTTTTTGGATCGGCAGCCTGGAAAACAACACCACGAGACCGTTACATCGGATGGAACGTGGCTACACGCCAAGGGAATCTGAAGCTGTTGACCAACAACACCCGGTTTTTGATTCTACCCTGGGTTCGCATTCCCAACTTGGCCAGTTTCATTCTGGGCGCTTGTCTCAGGCGGTTGCGGTCCGATTGGTCCACGCGCTATGGTCACGATTTGTGCCTGGTCGAAACCTTCGTCGATCGTTCCCGCTTTGAAGGGACCTGTTATCAGGCTGCCAACTGGCTAAAATTGGGGCAAACCAAAGGCCGCAGCCGTCAAGATCGCTATCGAAAGTTGAAGGTGCCGGTCAAAGACCTGTACGTTTATCCGTTGACAGCCGATTTCAAAAAGCGCTTATGTGCCGCAGGCTGAAGCTTCGCTACTTGCACGGCAGGCATTCGAGAACCTGCTATCTGCGAGGCGAGCCATGGAGACCACTGTCGATATTCAAAAGCTGCAACGGACCATTGATGAAACCCTTTCCAATTTCCAGACACATTCCGATGCCAACCGGCTGATCATCGATCTGCGCACAGCCCTCTTCTCCACAATTGAGGACTTGATTGTATCTTCCATTGAAAATCTGTTTTCCGATCCATGTTTTTTTAAAGCCGTAAAAAAGCTGGCAGCAAAACTCGGATTTCGCTTCAAGGGATTCAAACCCACCAGCATTCGGCTTTTATCCGGCCGATCGCTACCGATTGAATCCCCTTATTTTGCCAAAGCGCTTCCGAAATCTCGCCGTGGTCGTAAAAGGAAGAAACGGAAACCGAAAAGCGGTATTCACCTGGGGTTGGCCTATCTGGGTTTTATGGATCGTTGCAGCGCTGTTTTGGCATCGGCGTCTGTTCAGGCAAGCTTATTGTGTCCGTCATTTGAGATTGCCAATCGGACCTTGTCTTCTGTTGGCATCGACATGGATATTAAAACGATCCGGCGGTTGTGTATGCACATGGGCAATCGCTCCATGGAGAATCGGCATCGGATAACATTATCGGAAAATGACCATGTAACCGGCCGCGTTTTGTTCGTGTGCATTGATGGTGGCCGCCTTCGTGAACGCCGGACCAAAAAGGGGCGGTTGGCTTCCCATCAAAAACGGAGAGGATATTATTCCGACTGGCGGGAGCCGACACAAATCGTTATTCAATGGCTCGACGCCCAGGCAAATCCGATCAAGGAAATTGCCCCGCTTTACGATGCCACGATGGCCGACATCAACGGTGCGTTTGAATTATTGGAAGATTATCTTCGTCAAATCGGCGTTGACCAGGCCGACGGAGTAATTTTCTGCGCGGATGGCGATCGCAGATATTGGAAACGATTTTCCTCACTGGCAGAAAAGCTTGAAGCCAAGACGTGTTTCCAAGTGATCGACTATACCCATGCCAAACAGAATTTGCATATTGTCGCGGATCATCTTCCCAAAACCCTTGAAGCCAAAGAGCGAACGGCGATTCTCAAGAATTGGAAGGACCTGTTATGGCAAGGAAATTTGATGGAAATCCGAAATCAGATTCGTCAGTACATCACGTATCCGTCGAAGCTAAAGAAAGCATTGAACAAGTTCAACAATTACTTTGTGAAAAATCTCCGCCGCATGCAGTATGCGGCCTTTCGGTTATTAAATCTGCCGACCGGCAGCGGTTGTGTTGAAAGCGCGATACGTCGCGTGATCAATCTTCGGTTGAAAGCGCCGGGTATTTTTTGGAAGCGTGAGACCGCTGAGGTCATGCTTTTTCTCAGGAGCACATTACTTTGCGGGCGTTGGGATAATATGCTGGAACACTTGCTACAACTGAATCGAGGAACATTTGAAGCTTGCCCCTAAATGGGATTGCACCCACTCTTTCCACGTTGTTAAAATCAATGTCCGTAAACAACACCTTGTCACTGGGGACGCCGTCTATATAGATGGTTACAGGGTTCTTAAATGTATATCTGCTGCTGCCCAATCCTCTGAAACTAATGTCTCTAATGCCGTTGTTGTCGTTTGCCTTAAGGTTGGGAACTAAATTCAGGAGATCCGATAGGGTCGTTATATTGGCATCCTCAAGATCTATTGCCGTAAATACGCTTATGGATGCGGGAATTTCTTGAATTTTCTCCTCATGTTTATTTGCCGTAACCGTTATTTCATCAAGGCGATAGCTTTCATTCTCATCGGCATTCACCTCCTTTGTGAGTATTGAAAATGCCAAGCTTACAGAAAGAATGCAAAGTATACTGAGCTTAATCGATTGAAAAGTCACAGATTCCTCCTTGGTGCCGGTTTGAAGACTGATGGGGCAGCTCCAATCCTCATTGCCCATGATGATGGTAAGTTAGTTGCGTTTATTGTTTTAAACCGGTTGGTTATAGACAATCGTGGAGGTATCTATAGGCATAAAAAAAAAGGAGGGCTACCATACAGGTCCATTTTTTTTGTCATCATCGTTCATTTTGACGATACCGGCTGGGAGGCATGCCAAAATGTTCCCTGAACGCTTTTGCAAAATGGCTGGAGTTTGAATAGCCAAGGGAATAGGCAATTTGAGTCAAGCTCAAATTTTTATTCTGAACCATCCTTTTGGCCTTTTCTATACGCTTGAATCGAAGATATTCCGTAGGTGTTGTGCCGTAGAACAGATTGAAATCATGATACAATTTTGTACGAGAGACACCTATTGCCTTAGATAGTTCAATTATATTCGGAGGGGATTGAAGGTTTTTTACCAACAATTCCCCTGCGTAATGTATTCTGTCAATGTCACAGGATTTTAATCGAGCGGTCTTTTCTTGTTTGCGTATGCTCGGGTTAAGCTGGTCAAGCTTGCACGCAATCAACTCCATTGCCTTGGCCTCGATAAAAATTCGATGGCCTGCCCCTTGATAAGGGCAATGAATGATTTGTTGCAAGATCATGTGCATAGAAGGGGTGATACTATCCGTGCAATCAAACGGTTCGCTTATACTCCCATTGTCTCTTAAAGGGACTTTTAAGTTAATGAGGATATTGTACAACTCCTCTTCCATCAAGGCACCTAAGGAATAGGGATCTATCAATACGACAATGTTATTTATCCGGGTTCCGGGCATGTCTTCAAAAAAGCCTTCGCGGCTTGGAAAATAGAAAAATCCGCTTTCCCTATTCTTAAAGACCAAACTTTTTTTTAAGCAATACAGATCTAATTTTGTAGTTCCGGAAAGCCAGAAACTGAAACCGTATGTGGGGCAATCACCGCCGTGCTCGATTTTAACCTTATGAAATATATTATAATTATTAATAAATACGTGAATTCCACTTTTGAAGTGATACGCCTTCATCGTCCCTTCACCGAGACATTGTGAAATTCTCAGGCATTGCTCAACGCAGCCTTTTCCCATAGTTTGGGAATCAAGGGGATCATCTTGCGATATTTCCGTTTTTTTTTCGGCCTCACATTTCTGCATATAAAAAATAAAAAATCCCTGAATCGCAAACAGGTTACGATCCAGGGATATCCCTTTTTTATCCAGATAGATCCTGAGTAACCGGCATTGCCATACACGGTTGCTCAACGTTTTATCAGGTAGGTCTTCTGACTCTCAGATCATCCTCATGCTGCGCCTTCCCGTTATATCAACAGTGGCATTGTGCAGCATTTGTCACCGATCACAGCGGCGGGCCCGTTTCCGAATCGCACGGAATTCCCTATTAAGCCAACGGCACCAGATAAATTTTGATTTTCCGACTACATAACAAGAAGCGAAAAGTCAAGCGTATTTGCTCTTCTTTTACTATGCCGTCTCCTTGGCCAGCAGTGCCGCACCCAGCGCACCCACCCGTTGGGGATCGTCCGGCAGCCGAATGGTGCGCCCCAGCTTTTCTTCCAGCAGTTTGTGCATACAAGGGTTGTTGGCCACGCCGCCGGTAAAGGCGATATCCCCTTCCGTGGAAACACGGTTGATCATGCCGGCTGCCCGGCGGATGACGCTGGCGTGCAATCCCCGGGCAATCTCCCGGCGGTTCTCCCCCTTGGCAATCAGGGAGGTCACTTCGGATTCGGCAAAAACCGTGCACATGCTGGAGATGTTGAGGCCCTTTTCCGCCAGCAGCGCTTCGCGGCCGAAATCGTCGATGGCAAATCCCAGGGTGCGGGCCATGATCTCCAGAAATTTTCCGGTGCCGGCGGCACAGCGGTCGTTCATCTCGAATTTCTTCACCCGGCCGTTATCCAGCATGGCAATGGCTTTGCTGTCCTGCCCACCGATGTCGATAACCGCTCGAACGTCGGGAAACAGCGCACGGGCGCCCCGGGCGTGGGCCTTGATTTCCGTCACTGTTGACGCATCAAAGGATATCTCGAACAGGTTGCGGCCATAGCCGGTGGCCATGATGCGGTCGAAAGCCACTCCCGCGATCATTTTCTTGGCCTCGGCCATGGGGTCGAAACCGGTGTCGGCCTGGTGGCTCTCTAAAATTTCATCGGCCTCATCGACCACCACCAGTTCGATGGTGCGCGATCCGATGTCGATACCTGCAAACCGTTTCGCCATTGCGATTCATACTCCTGTGGTCTGAAAAGGACGCATGGTCAGCTAGGATTCCTGCCCGCCCGCTGGGTGGCGGCGGCAAGACTCTTTTTAAAGCGCCGCTTGAGTATCAGACGGTTGATGTAGGTCAGCGGACTGCCGGCCCCCCGCATACTCCCGTTGAGCGCCTTTTCAGGAAAAAAAAGCACGTCGGCGAGATGCACGGTCGGGGTCTTGCGATTTAAAAACCCGGCGCAACCGGCACAATACGTGACCAGCTTGCGGCCTTGCGCTTCCCGGCTGCGGATTCGCCTCCAGTTCCGGGCCAGTTCCGGACGCATGAACCCCACACTGCCGCCTTCGCCACAGCAGAGGGTGCGGCCACGGCGATGTTTCATCTCAGTCACGGTGAGTCCCATTCGCCTCAGGATGGTACGCACGCTGTCCTGAACGGCGGATTCCCTGCGAAGCGGGCAGGGATCGTGGATGGCCAGTTCGCCATCCCCTCGGGCAGCGGCGGGAAGTTCTCCCCGGCTTAAAATTTCATAGACGGTTTCCACCGCCAACCCGTTGCCGTACTGCTTAAAAATTTTGTGGCAATTGGGGCAGGCAGTCAGCACCCTTCGGACGCCGTTGGAGCGCAGGTAGTCCCGCATTTCAGCAAACATCCGATCGAAATGGCCCTGCCGGCCAAGATCATGACTGGGTTTGGTGCAGCAGTCGAAAACGATGCCCAGCGCCGGGATGCTGCGCTGCAGGTGGGCGAATAGCCGCCAGGTGGATTCCGGACGGGTTCCGGGTAAGGTACAGCCGGGGAAAAAAACGGTATCACATCCGTCGGGAAGCCCATAGTAGGAGAAGAGCGCTGACGAGCCCCGCTTCTCATAGGCCAGTATGGTGCGATAGGAGGCGAAGTTGCCATTTTCATGAATCACGGCCTCCCGCCGGATGGCGAGAAAAAGCTCCCCCGGATCCAGCTTTTCCGGACAGACGGCGCCACAAAGGCCGCAGAGACTGCATTCAAAGGCCAGTTGCTGATTCGCCGGATCGGAGAAGTCGTATTTCTCGATAATCGCCTTTGGTGTCCCGTAATGCTGCAGAAAGGCGCAGCCGGCCTGGCACGCCCCGCAATCCGTGCATGTCGAACCGATACGATCGATCGTTTGCCTGAGTGGCGTGGAGTACTTGTCCATCCTATCGGAGTTGTTCGACAAAGGCCTCCACCCGCGTTTTCAGCTGGCCGACATCTTCCATGCTGTAGTCGGTTTCAATACGCAGACAGGGGATCTGCTTCTCTTCCAGGGCCGTCTCGACAGGAATAGATTCCATCAGGTAGGGCTGGCAGAACTGCAGGCCGTAATGAATCACGCCATCGGCGCGGTAATCGGCCACCATTTGCTCGATATGCGCCAGCCGGTCCGGATTGGGCGTGAAAATGGCACAGTCAACCATGAAATAGCGGTCCACAATGGCATCGATCATCTCTTCCACCGTCTCGCCGGATTCATCGGTCAGGTTGCGGGTGCCGCGTTCGCCCACACAGGACTCCTCGCCGACGATCACCGCGCCGGCGGTTTCGACGATCATGGGCAGTTTCCAGTTGGGCACCGCCTGGGGGCAGCCGGAAACCAGGATACGGGGGGTTTTTTCCGCAAATACGCCCTGTTTGGATTCGATCCGTTTTTCCAGTTCATCGCAGATCTTGTTCACCGAATCGGTAAATCGTTCCGGATTGTCATAAAAGAACACCTGGTTGGCCAGAAGGGCATCCAGGCCCGAGATCGGGGCCGGGTCGGCCCTGCGAAGGGTGAAAAGCCGATGCAGGGCCGCGCGCTTGGCATTGACCGTCTGGATGGCTGTTTTCAGGGACCCGGCGGTCACGGCGACACCCGTGAGATCTTCAACCGCCGCCTTGAATCGCTGATATTCGGCCTTGAGCAGCGCCTTACCGTTTTCGGACTTGACCTGCGGCAGGTCCATCACATAGAGGTTGTCAACCATGCCGCCCAGGGTCTCATAGGACTTTTTCTTGCCATCGCAGGTGTTTTCGCCCACGATCATGTCGGCACTCTCCAGATACGGGCAGACTTTGCCGACCTTGAACCCGAAGGACGACTTGATCAATGCGCAGGTGTTGCGCGGCAACAGCCGTTCCACATCCTCGGTGGCGAAATCGGCACCGGAACAGAGACCGACCAGGGTGGCATTGGCCGCCAGCACGATCTCCTCGGGAACAAAGACGCAGTAAGAACCGATAATCTTGCGACCGATAGCCTTCTCGTCCATCAGTTCCTTAATGCGCAGGCCGTGGACTTCGCTCATCACAAAATCGAAATAGCCCATTCCCTCGGGCCGATTCTCCTGTGCCAGGTAGATATCCTGATAGGCCTGGCCCAACACATTCAGGAGCATATCGTGGGCTTCGAGATCAAGGCCCAAGTCGGTCCACATGGCATTATAATTTTCACTCATTTTGTCTCCTCGTCAACACCGCACTGGATTGCGGGTTGTCCGTATTCGATGA
Organism: Desulfosarcina ovata subsp. ovata; assembly: GCF_009689005.1. Taxonomy (NCBI): domain Bacteria; kingdom Pseudomonadati; phylum Thermodesulfobacteriota; class Desulfobacteria; order Desulfobacterales; family Desulfosarcinaceae; genus Desulfosarcina; species Desulfosarcina ovata. The sequence continues at coordinate 3,107,422 of NZ_AP021879.1, forward strand.
TTTTACCCTTTTAAATTTGGTTGTTCAAACGCCATTGTCGGACAGGCAAAACCGCCTGTCAGGGTTCCGACCGGAATCAATTTCGGCAGCCTGTTTTTCTCTCGCCCGCTTCGCTCGAGCACGCAGAGAAGGGTTGATTAACTGCAATTAGAGGGCACCACAAGATTAGTCAAACAGTTTATATCTATTCGTCCAGCCGTACTTATCGGCATTATTAATTTGACATTTCCCGGCACTTGAGAGAATGGATGACCATTAACCAACCTACGATATAAAGGTTTACCCATGCTTCGGCTTTTCGGTTTTACATGACGGTGCTCAGGTTTGCTGCCCGGGTCGGTATGCACTGGATAAGACTGAAAGGCTGCATTTCTGCGCGACATCCCGTTAATTGAAGATGCTGTTCGACACCACTGATCCGTTGTGACCAGCCGTTTGGCACGCCCGACACGTCACCCGTATGGGGTTGTCGGTCGGCGTTGTCCCGATACTTTCGTCCCATGGATGTCAACCCCTGCCCGGCGATTCGACCGGGGCAAGGATGGGTATGGGAAACGGATTTGACCGTCATCAGCCTGGATACCATTAGATAGATCTAAGGATGCCCAAGAGAGGAGTGACCATGAGTAACGCCGAAGCCACGATAAAAATCAAAAACAATCGAAAGAGCACGTTTATTGAAAAGGTAAAAGAGATTCTCCCGGAAGGCGGCAACCTGAACCTGTGCCTCACCTGCGGCGCCTGCGCGTCGGGATGCCCGGCGACGGGCCTGGAGAACATGGATCCGCGTAAATTCCTGCGCATGGCAGCCCTGGGCCTGGACGACGAAATCACCGGCCATCCCTGGGTTTGGATGTGTTCCCTGTGCCAACGCTGTGTTTATGTCTGTCCCATGTCCATCAATATTCCGGCCTTGGTTAACGAAGCCCGAATGCTCTGGCCGCGGGAGGAGCGCCCCAAGGGGATCCTGGCCTCCTGTGACATGGCTCTGCGCAACGACAGCTGCAGTGCCATGGGCTCACCGCCCGACGATTTCATCTTTGTCGTTGAGGATGTTTGCGAGGAAGTCAAATCCGACCAGCCGGGTTGGGAAAATCTTGAAGCGCCAATGGACAAGGAAGGCGCCGAGTTTTTTCTTACCCAGAACTCCCGTGAGCCGGTCACCGAACCCGAAGAGATGGCACCACTATGGAAAATCCTGCATCTGGCCGGGGTCGACTGGACCTATGGCAGCACCGGATGGGGCGGCGAGAACTACTGCATGTTCCTGGCCGACGACAAGAACTGGAAAGCAACTACGGAGCTATCAATCCGCAAGGCGGAATCGTTAGGGTGTAAAATTTACCTCAACACCGAGTGCGGACATGCGACCTATGCGGTTTGGATGGGCGTCCAGCGCCACAAAATAAAGACCGATCTGGAGATCGCACCGATCGTTCCCTACTATGCCCGCTGGATTCGTGAGGGCAGGCTCAAACCCAGCAGCGACTGGAACAAGGACATGAAAATTAAATTCACCTGCCAGGATCCCTGCCAGCAGGTGCGTAAGAGCTTTGGCGATCCCCTGGCCGAAGACCTGCGTTTCGTGATTAAAGCCTGCGTCGGCGAAGAAAATTTCGTGGACATGACCCCCAACCGGTCCAACAACTTCTGCTGCGGCGGTGGGGGTGGATACCTGCAATCGGGATATAACGAAGCCAGACACCAGTATGGCAAAATCAAATTCGATCAGGTCATGGCCACCGGTGCCAAGTACGTCATCACCCCCTGCCACAACTGCCATGCCCAGATTCATGACCTGAACGATCATTTCAACGGCGGCTATCACACGATTCACCTGTGGTCCCTACTGGCCCTATCCCTGGGCGCCCTGGCCGATACCGAAAGGGTGTACCTGGGCGAGGATCTTCAGGAAGTCTGGCTGCCCGGCGAGCCAGGCACGCCCAATCCCTTTGAAGGGAGATAAAACAAAACGGTAAATACCCGGAAATAAGCGGGACCGTTGTCAAGCTGATCCCGGAGGAGAATCATCGCATGCAGCGGTATGCACTTTTTATCTTTGTATTGCTGTTGGGAATCGCCCCCCCTCCGGTTGCGGGCAGCGACCGGCCGATCGTTTCACGAAGCAGAGTCCGGCCGATGCACCCGTTGCTGTTGTGCCCGAGAAAACGTTCACGTTTGACTCGGTGCTTGAAGGCATGGCGGTCACCCATGCGTTTGTTATCGAAAACCATGGCACCGCTCCGCTGAAGGTGCTCAAGGTCCGAACCAGTTGCGGCTGCACCACCGCCCAGCGGCCCAATGCCATCGCTCCGGGGTCCAGCGGGGAGCTCGTTGTCAATGGCAACACCGGTGGGTACGGCGGCACGCACTTTAATAAGTCCATCACGGTTTACACCAACGACCCGGTCGCACCACAGATCCGCTTGTGGATAAAAGGGCCGGTGGCCGAGTTTGCCCACATTGTGCCGCTCAAGATCGTTTTGCGCGGCACACCGGATGACGCCATACAGGCCCAGGCAACCATCACCCCGAATCCCGATCATCCGTTCCGGATTCTGGAGATTGTGCCCGATGTCCGTATTGCCGATAATATCGACGTCCGAATGGAGCGCCAGGGAGCCGATTACCGGATTGCCATTAACAACCGGATGACCACACCGGGACAGTATCGGGGACGGGTTATGATCAGGACCGACAGTGCCCTGCGGCCCCAACTGACCATTTATGTGATCGGTCAGATCAATGCCAAAAAGGCCTGAGAGCCTGTTTGATAAATTCGTCTAAAGCCCGCTAACGGCATTGGGAAGTGTCTCAAAATGCTCACATATTACCTATATGCTCCGCTTTTGAGCCACTTTCCGCCTTGTTATCGAGCCTGATCCAGACTTCTCAAACAGGCTCTGAGAGGCAACCCACAGCCGAAGGAGTTCGCGGATGATCGAAACAATACATCTGGACCCCAAACTGAAAAAGTGCCTGGTAACTCTTAAAAAGGGCAGCCGGCGGGCCTGTCTGGCCGCCGATCGGGTGGAGACCATTATTGACGCGCTGAAAACAGGCGGCACCCTGCCGGAACAGGTCTGTGCCTTCACCCGCAATGGCGAGGCGCGCATCAAGGGGTGCCGCAAATTCAACCTGGGTGCCGGATACCGCCTGGTAACGCTGAAACAGGACAGTGACCTCTACCTGCTTTTTGCCGGCACCCACGACGAGTGCTCCCGCTGGATTGAAAACAACCGCGACCATCTGCCATTGGAAATGATTGCCGAACGCAGTCGAACAGTTAAACGGCCGATCCCCCAGGCATCCCCGGCAAAAGAAACGCACTGCACGGATAAAACAGAACCGGAAGAGGATTGGATTCCGCCACTGGATGACCGCGATCTGAGAGTTATTTTCAGCGGCCTGGTGAATGGAAACTAGCCAATAATTTACAACCCATTGAAAGGAATCACCATGTTCAATGTCACCGAAACCGCTATTCAGGCGGTAGGCGAGTATTTTAAAGACATGGATGTCAAACCCATCCGCATCTTTCTCACCCAGGGTTGTGGGGGGCAGCAACTCTCCATGGCCCTGGATACGATAGGCGATGCCGATGCCGTACACGAGGCCGGTGGTTTTCAGTTTATTATGAATCAGACCCTGCTGGAACAGGCCAAACCCGTGGAGATCGACTATGCCAACACGAGTTTTCGCATCTCGTCCAATCTTGAACTGAGCGGCGGCTGCCAAAGCTGCGGCACTGCCGGTAGCTGCTGCTCGTCGTAAGCACCCAAGAGAACGCCCCAAGCAACCATCGCCGCTATGGAAAAAGCCCCCGGATCAACAACCCAGAGGCTTTTTTTCGTGGTTCGGTCGGATACAACAGTCACACCTTGTTGAATTCCCTGGGAAACCTGCGAAATGTTGCCTATTTTTTGCATGGATAATTATGGCCTTGGATTTTTAATAAAAAATGGCGCTTGACAAAAATGCCGGCTTCGCCTATCATATTGGACGCAATAAAGAATTGCTTCAAATCACCGGCATTATGAAAATGCCTAATCCAATCTGAACGACAATCGAATACAAAACCGCTTAACGCCATGAAGGCGCACGGGCTGAAGTCCGTTCGTTTCATGGCGTTTTTATTTTCAGATAAAAGGAATCGTCCTTGAAAAAAATCATTCCAGGAATTCTGCTGGTTGTCCTGTTTTCAGCCTACGGCCTATCCGCCCATGCCGCCCAAGACAAACGCGTCGAACGGGACACCGATGATGACGGTAAAATCGACCAAGTCGCCCTCATGGACCCGCGCGGCAATCCCCTGCGCCTGGAGATCGACAGCAACGCGGACGGGCGTTTCGACAAGATCCAGCATTACCGCGACGGCAAACTGACCGCCATCGAAAGCGACCGGAACCATGACGGGTCGATGGATACCCGCGACACCTTCGAGAACGAAAAACGTGTGCGCCATGAACGCATGAATCCCAAGACCGGCCGGGTGGAGCAGATCATCCGCTTTGACGATCAGGAGCGGCCCCTGACCATGGACCGGGACACCACTGCTGACGGCCGCTTCGACACCCACCACGCATTCGAGGCCGGCCGGCTGGCCCGATCGACCCGCGACACGGATGGTGACGGCAAAATCAATGTCTGGCAGACCTTCCGCAACGACCTTCCCCTGGAACAGAAAACCGACGGCGATGGCGACGGCCGCGTCGAACGCATCGTCGACTTCGACGAAAAGGGCCAGCCGCGCCTGTCCCGGCACGACCTGGACGTGGACGGCCGCTTCGAAACCGTACGCCACTACCGCGATGGGGAAATTGCCCGGCAGGAAAAGGACGAGAACGACGACGGCACCCCGGACACGGTGGTGCAGTTCGAAAACGCCCTGCCAGCCTTGCAGACCCGCGACACCAACTTTGACGGACGCGTGGATGTGACCACCCGCTACAAGGCCGGACAGCCGGTCCGCGAAGAGAAGGATACCAATTTTGACGGCACCAATGATGTGACCCTGGTCTTCGACAGCGCCGGACAGCCCCTGAAAATGGAGGAGGACACCCGCTACAACGGGCACGTCGACCGCATCCGCCACTACCAGGACGGTATGGTAAAACGGGTAATCACCGACAGCGACGGTGACGGTTTTCTGGAAACCACCTCGTTTTTCAAAAAGGGCAAAATCGCCACCCAGACCCAGGACACGAACAAGGACGGCCGGGCCGACATGACAATCTTTTTTAACAAAAAAGGAGAGAAGGCCCGGGTTGAAAGCGATACGGATTTTTCCGGGAAACCCGACGCCTGGGAGTATTACCGCGGCCAGGCCCTGGTGCGGGCCGAGCGGGACAGCAACGGCAACGGCCGGGTGGATCTGAAGGTTTTCTATCGCAACGCCGAGCGCCGCAAACTGGTCCAGGACCGCGACAATGACGGCCGCTTCGAGACCACCCAGTGGTTCGACCGGCCCCCCTGGTCCATGGTCATGGAACTGGACGCCGATCTGAACGGCGCGCCCGAGGGGTGCTACTGCTATAAAGACGGTGTGCTACGGGAAAAGCAGGTGGACGAAAACGGCAACGGCCATTTCGATCTCAAGGAGATCTACGATGAAAAGGGTCGCATCACCCGCAGTGAAGAGGCGCCCGACGAGAACGGCCGCTTCACCCTGGCCTGGATCTATGACGAAAACGAAACCGCCATCCGGGCGGAGAAGGACCGCGACCGGGATGGTCGGCCGGATATCTGGTACGACTATCGCCAAAGCCGACTGGCCGGCCTGGCCGAGGACACCAACGGCGACGGCAAAGCCGACCTGTGGGAAACCTACGACGAGGCAGAGGCCCTGGTGGCTCGGTCAAAGGACCTGAACTACGACGGTGAGGTGGATTTCACCGAAAGCGCCGGCGGTAGCTGAGTTTTTTCCAACTGGATCTGAAACCTTTCAGTCCTCGACCCATTTATCTCTTTTCAAAGGAGTGCCAACGATGTTCGATTTTCTTGCCAAGGGAGGCGTTCTGGTGGGGCCCATTCTGCTTTGTTCCGTGATTGCTCTGGCCCTTTTTCTGGAACGTCTCATTCGCCTGGGACGGGTTAAAGTCCGCGGCAACGGTCTGGTCGCCGGCATGGCCCGGTTTATCCAAAAAGGCGAAGATCAGCAGGCCTATGACCTGGTCAGCCAGGATGCCTCCCCCATGGGCCGTATTCTCACCCAGGCCATGGAAGTCAAGAACCAGGATCGCGAAACCCTGGAAGCGGTGCTTGTGCACGCCACCGAAGCGGAATCCCGCGACCTCTCCCGCTATCTCCAGACCCTGGCCACCATCGGCAACATCACGCCCCTTTTGGGTCTGCTGGGCACCGTTATGGGCATGATCAAGGCCTTTATGGTGATCCAGGAGATGGGCGGCAAGGTCAACGCGGCCGTCCTGGCCGGCGGTATCTGGGAAGCCATGCTGACCACAGCCCTCGGACTGGCCGTGGCCCTGCCGACCATGGTGGCCCACAGCTACCTGAGCGCCCGGGTCGACCGTTACGAAGCCCAGCTCCAGGACGGAACGGTGACATTTCTCAAAGCCATTGGTTTTCGGATCCACGGCCATCTCCACACGGGGAAAGACCACACCCATACGCACACCCATGCCCATCCATAACCATTTCCCATCCGGAGTCGCTTCATGCTTGTACATGCAAAACCCAAAAAACGGTACGCCGTTCAAATGCCCATGACGTCGCTCATCGATATCGTCTTCATGCTGCTGATCTATTTCCTGTTGACCACCAATTTCATGGTCGATGAAGGCATCAAGATCAAGCTGCCCCAGGCCCGGGCAGCAGCCCCCCAGACCGAGGAAACCATCACGGTCTATGTGGATTCCCAAGGGCAGGCATTTATCGGAGAGGAGCGGCTTGCCCTGGACTGCTTGTTCGACCGGCTCAAGGAAAAAATCGGCGGCCGGCAGGATGAACTGGTGGTCGTCCGCGCCGATCGTACGGTAATTCTCAACCAGGCGGTCAAGGTCATGGACATCGCCAAGGCCGCCGGTGCCGGCAGGCTCTGCCTGGCAACGGAAAAGGAGTTGTAAGCCATGGAAGCATCTTTGCACCTATCGGCCATGGATCGCCCATCCCCCCCCAACTGGCTGCTCAGGACGCTGATCATCCTCTCCGTGGCGATCCACGGGGTGATGTTCATGCACCTGTCAGGCATCTACCGCACCCAGGCACTGAGTTATATAGAGATGTCCCTGCAGAATATCGCCCGGCCGGCCGCAAGGGATATTCCTCGGCCGCGGCCCCGACCCAAAGTACCCGAACCCCAGGATCAAGTGAAGGCGCTCAAAGCCGTTGCCCGTCCCGTGCCCCGTTTCAGGCCCCTGGCCATGGCGCCGGTGGAGAGCAACCTGCCCGACAGTCTGATGGAGGGCATCAGCGCCCCGGACGTCCCGCAAACACCGGGTGTGGAGAGCGCCGCCTGGGTCCCCGGCCCCCATGCTCAGACCGTAGGCGGCGAATATATGACTACATCCAGCTACCTGGATATGGTGCGGCTCAAAATCGAAAGCCGCAAGCGTTACCCCGAAACCGCCAAGGCGAGAAGCATTGAAGGTCGCGTGACCATCCGTTTCATCCTGCTCGCCGACGGCAATGTACGCGATCTCTCCGTGTCCAGGGGCGCCCGTCATCGTTCCCTGGACATGGCTGCATTGGACGCGGTCGAACGGGCGGCCCCGTTTCCCCGGCCACCATCCAACCTGTTCAAAGGCGACCTGCCCCTGGAACTGACCATCGTTTTCGAGCTGACCTGACGCCAATCATCCGATCTGAAGTGATGGCAAGGATCGAGCATGGAAAGTCAGGCTTGTACCCAAAAACAAAAAGGGGAGTGATAAAACAGGGAAACATAAAAAAGAAAGGGGGAAAGCAGCCGGCTCCGGCCAGAGTCTTTTGGCTGCCATCCCCATGAAGTCCCTCGCGGGCGAGGGATGCAATGGTCTATTTATATCACCTCAGCACCCCGCCTTCAAACCGTTTTTGCGGAAACATTCCATCCATCACAAAAATCGATGGATAAAAACAGTTCCCTGGACTGCCAATCTGCGTCTGATTCGCCACCGTGTTGCACGTCCTGAACGGTTACGGTTGACGTGTTCCGGGACGAGTGTGGAACTGCCCTTATCTACTTAAAAAGAAGCAATGCAAGGATCATTCGGACCACTTGGTCAAAACTGGCGCTTTGGCCGCTGGAGCTGCCAATATAAAATATAGACCGTTCGAGCAAATAGCTGATTTACGCAAAACATGAGGTCAACACACCTGAAAGTCCCTATGCCGATTATGCGAATTACCGTCCTTACATGCTGTTTGAAGTTGAAGTACACTAATGAGCGAGGAGAAGGAGAAAAAGATGATGTCGGCGAGTGGAAAACGGATGCGACCAACGAGCATTCCTACGAAGGCTATGAAACCATTGACCTTAAAATTATTCAGACATTGGCCAAATCATGGATTCTCTCTCTGGATATTAAAAACCTCACCGATGAAACCTATTCAGAATTTGTGGGTTATTGGTCGGGAGAAAACCAATATGCAGGCAGCAATGCGCGCGCCTATTACTTTAGCGTTATGTACGAGTTCTGAAACGAAAACGCAGAATAACACGCTTTTCGTCAACGGGGTGCCGTACCCACTTGCGGCACCCCATTGGCTGTCCCTGTGAGTCGTACTTCAAGAACCCAACGAATTTTTAATGGAATACATGGACCGGAAAAGAATGAAAAGAATCAATCTGTTTTGTCTCGTCATGCTCGTTATACTGATCTGTTCGGCCTGCCACAAAACCGGCGATGAAACGGCTGCCGAAGGACCGCTCGAGACCACGGGGAAGACATCTTCTCCCCCAGCGATCAATACCAATGAACCGCTCTTGCTGGCCCTGGATATCGAACCGGACGATGGATTCGACCCGCTCATGGGATGGGGGAGCTATGGAACGCCCCTCTTCCAGAGTACACTGCTTCGGCGCAATGCCGATCAATCGGTCTCCGGCGACCTGGCCAAAGCATGGGAACTTGACGATTCCCGCCGGGTCTGGAGAATAACCATCCGGGATGATGCCGTTTTTTCGGATGGAACGCTGTTAACGGCCGCAGACGTCGCCTTTACGTTCAACCAGGCGGCGAAGACCGCCGGTAAAACCGATGTTACAGTTCTTGAACAGGCGGTCGTCATCGACCCTTACACGGTCGAGATTCGTCTTAAGACCCCTCAGATCACCTTCATCAACCGGCTCATTACCCTGGGGATTGTTCCGGCGCACGCTTACGGCAAATCGTATGGCCGAAATCCCGTCGGCTCCGGCCCCTATCGACTGGTACAATGGGACGAGGGACGGCAGATGGTCATGGCGTCCAACCCGTATTACTACGGTCAGAAGCCGGCAATCGAAAAGGTCGTTTTTCTTTTCATGGAGGAGGACGCCGCCTTTGCCGCCGCCAAGGCCGGCACCGTTCATGTTTTTCGCGCCCCCCAGATGCTGGCCAAACAGGAAATCCCCGGGATGATCCGCCATGCCGTCCCTAGTGTCGATAATCGGGGGATCTGTTTTCCGTGCCTTCCTCCACAGAATTGGCAATCACCGCAGGGATATCCGGTAGGCAACCCGGTAACGGCGGATTCGGCCATTCGCAAAGCCATCAACCATGCGGTGAATCGGCGGGAACTGGTGGACGGTATACTGGAAGGATTCGGCTCCCCGGCCCATGGGCCGGTAAACATGTTGCCCTGGGACCAACCGGATAGCGCCATTCGGGACAACAATCCGGAAACGGCCCGTCAGATCCTGAAGGCCGGCGGGTGGCAGGATAACAACGGGGACGGTATTGTCGAGAAAAATGGCATCGCGGCATCTTTCAGCCTGCTTTACGACGCCAACGACAGTATCCGGCAAGCCCTGGCCCTGGCCGTCTCGGACGCAGCAAAAAAAATCGGTATCGAGATCGTTGTCACCGGCAAGAGTTGGGATGACATCTACAAGTTGATGCATAGCAATGCGGTCCTTTTCGGATTCGGCAGTTTCGACCAGACGGAAATGCACAACCTCTATTTCGGCGGACGAAAAGAAGAAGCGCTGCATAACCCGGGATTCTATGCCAATCAAACCGTTGACGGTTACCTGAACGCGGCCATGGCGGCACCTACCGAGAATGCCGCCATTCCTTTTTGGCAAAAGGCACAGTGGGACGGAAAGACCGGCTTCTCGACCCGGGGCGATGCGGCCTGGGCCTGGCTGGTCAACTTGGATCACACCTATTTTATCAGCCAACACCTCGATATCGGGCACACATGCACGGAACAGCACGGATCTTACATAATCGCCAATCTGCCCCAATGGCGGTGGAAGGTTCCGTCCCGGCCGTGTGCATCCGGCACCTGATTCGGGCCGGCCGGCATTTTTCGGCGCTCACCTTTGATGAACTCGTAAAAAGTGCCGCTCTCGTCATGCCGGACTTGATCCGGCATCCAGAACTTATTGAAATGAATGGATAGCGCTAAAGCTTCACTTCGTGCCCGGCCTACGCCGGAATGACGAAAAGATGAGAACTTCGACTTGTTGCGAATCCGTCACCTTTAAAAAAACGGGATCATCGCGGAATAGTGTGATTCCGAGATATACAGGTACATTTTACTGGACATCAGGAACTGCTTGTGACTATATGTAATGGGAAAAACTCTTTGGAGGATTTCCCATGAAACTACTGCCGTACATAACATCATTTGTAAAGGACGCCGCAAAGTCCGTGAAACGAATTAGCCAGCAGGAATTCACAAGTGTCGCAGATAACACATTGACAGAATTGCTGGGCATAGCGACCTTGTTCGTTACTATGTATGCCCTTCGTCGCGAAGGGGATGAAGACGTGCTGCATCTTCGATGTGCCCATCGTGAAGAGGTTGCTTTGTGTCCCCATTGTGGGGCTCTTTCAACAAAAGTTCATCAGGAGGAGCCTCGTTGCGTACGACATTTGGATGTTTGGGGTAAAAAGACCTTTTTGCATTTCCTGTCCCGCCGTTTCGAATGTGATCAATGTGGTAAGGTTTTCACCGAGGAATTACCATTCGTTGATTCCCATCGTAGGCAATCTTCTGCTTTTGAGATGCGTGTCTATCAATCTTGCCTTACCAGTACACGTAAGGATGTTGCTAAACGTGAGGGGTTAAGCCAATCCACGGTTAAAGAGATCTTCAATCGTCTCGCGGCATTGAAAAAGAGTGTTGGCGTTGACGGCCTGACCCGGGTGCTGGGAATCGATGAAATTTCGCTTAAAAAACGCCACAAGCAATTCGTTCTCGTGATTTCGGATATTTCCAGAAAGTGCATTCTCGCAGTGCTGCCTGACAGGGAGAAACAGACACTGGAAAATTGGATCGAATCGCTGAGTGATCAACAAAAAAAGGCGATCCGATTTGTTTCCATCGATATGTGGGCGCCCTATTATCAAGCCGCTTGCAACAAGCTTCCCCATGCCAAGGTGGTGGTCGACCGGTTCCATGTGATGAAACAACTCAACCACCGTCTGACCCAACTTCGAACCAGATTTCAAAGGCAGTGCGATCCTGAAACACAAAAGATACTCAAGGGTAGCCGTTGGCTCATCGTGCGTAACCGATCCGAATTGTCGACAAAGCAAGCTGATCACTTGGATCAAATATTGGAATTGTGTCCTGATCTTCGCGCATTGTACCTTTTAAAGGAGGAGTTCCGCACGATTTTTGAGAAAGTCAGATGCAGAGAAAAGGCAGCCCGATTTCTTGATGTATGGTGTTTGAAGGCCGAACGTACAGGTGATAAATATCTTTCAAAGTTCTGTAAGACCTTGAAGAACTGGCGAGAGCAGATCTTAAATTACTTCATCGAAAGAATTACAAATGGGTTCGTTGAAGGTACCAATAATTCCCTCAGGGCTATTATACGCATGGCATTCGGCTACAGAAATTTCAACAACTTTAGGATACGGGTACTCGCAGGATTAGGTGATTTTCACACTAATCCGCGATGAGCCAAAAAACGAAAGTCGAGGAATCGATGCTGGGATACATCGGACGTAAAACCATTCAGCTGATATCGCTGCTGATCGGAGTCGCCATCATTTCTTTCACCCTGGTAAGCCTTTCTCCCATCGATCCGGTTCGTGCTTACATCGGTGATGACATGACGCGCATGTCTGCCGAACAGCGCCTGCAGATCGCCCAGCGATGGGGGAGCGGTCAACCGGCACCGACGAGATTTCTCAAGTGGTTGGGACAGATTGCCCAAGGAAACCTGGGCGACTCATTGATCTTCAACAAACCGGTAATCGACGTCATCGGCGAACGTTTCACGCGGTCCTTATGGCTCATGGGAATGGCCTGGCTGTTATCGGGAATTTTCGGTTATTGCCTCGGGATCATCGCCGGTGCATGGAAGGGATCAGCGCTTGATCGCGCAATTCGCTTTTACGCCTACACCCTGGCCTCCACACCGGCATTTTGGCTGGGCATGCTCCTTTTAATCGTTTTTTCCGTGAAACTCCAGGTTACCCCGGTCTGCTGTGCCGCACCGCCAGGTAAACCGGCCGCCGAAGTTTCTTTGTGGGAGTGGATTCATCATCTGATTCTCCCTGCGGCCACGTTGAGTATCATCGGCATCGCCAACGTCGCCCTGCACACCCGCCAAAAACTCATCGACGTCCTGCATAGCGATTATGCCCTTTTTGCCAGGGCACAGGGGGATACGACCTGGGGCATCATTTGTCATCACGGTTTGCGCAATATTTCGCTGCCGGCCCTGACCCTTCAGTTCGCATCCTTTTCCGAACTGTTCGGAGGCGCGGTTCTGGCCGAGCAGGTGTTCTCGTATCCAGGCCTCGGACAAACCGTCATCCAGGCCGGTTTGCGAAGCGACGTGCCCCTGCTGCTGGGCGTCGTTCTTTTCAGCGCCATCTTTGTTTTTACCGGCAACACCCTGGCCGATTTGTCGTATCGCGTCGTCGACCCGCGTATCCGCATCGGAGGGAGAACATGAACACCGCCGACACCATTTCGCAACAAATTCCTGCCGCCATGCCGGATCAACAAAAATGGATGTACATCCTGGCGACCCGGCGCGGACGTACCCTGCTGGCCATTTTCTCCTGCCTCGGTTTGCTGACCGCCATCCTGATATGGGGAGTCCTCGTCGGTGAGACAGGGCTTTCGACTGCTTTGTCGCAGCGCAACCAACCGCCGGGATGGGGACATCTGTTCGGGACCGATTGGCTCGGCCGGGATATGCTCACCCGGGTTCTGCTCGGCCTGCGGTTGAGTCTTTCAGTCGGTCTGGTCGCCGCGCTGATCAGTACTGTTTTAGCAATGTTTCTCGGTCTTACGGCCGCCATGCTGGGCGGCGTGGTGGATACGGTGATCATCTGGCTTGTCGATCTATTCATGAGCCTCCCCCACCTGGTGTTCCAGATACTGATCTGCTTCGCGGTGGGCGGGGGTGTGCCCGGAGTGATTCTGGCCGTGGGCATTACCCACTGGCCGGGGCTGACCCGGATCATTCGCGCCGAAGCCCTGCATCTGAAAACAAACAATTATGTCTTGATTTCCGCCAAGCTGGGGCATTCCCGATTCTGGATTGCACGACGCCACCTTTTCCCGCACCTGGTACCGCAATTTCTCGTTGGACTGATTCTCATGTTTCCCCATGCAATCCTGCACGAAGCGGGATTGAGTTTCATCGGCATCGGCCTGACCCCGCATATGCCATCCGTCGGTATTTTGCTGGGAGAATCGCTCCGCCACCTTTCGACCGGCTACTGGTGGCTTGCGGTCATACCCGGGGCGGCGCTGCTGATCATGGTCAAATCCTTCGATATTCTGGGAGAAAACATCCGCACCCTTCTTACGCCAAGAACCAGTCAGGATTAAAACAAATGCTGTCGCTCCACGATATTACCCTCTCTTTTACCCGCTACGAAACCGGCTTGATCCGCAAAGAGCTGCCTGTTTTGAATGGGTTGGATCTCGTTGTTAAAAAAAATGAACTAGTTGGGGTCGTTGGTGCCAGTGGTTCGGGAAAAAGCCTCCTTGCCCATGCCGTGCTTGGAATTCTTCCGGCCAACGCAAATCTGACCGGAACGATGGAATTCAAAGGCGCCCCCCTGACACACAAGCGGCAACAAGCTGTTCGTGGGAAGGAAATTGCGCTGATTCCGCAATCCATTACCTTCCTGGACCCGCTGCAACGCATCGGCGAACAGGTACGCCGTGCGGCGATCTTAAGCGGAGTAGATAAAAAAACCGCTATCCTGCGTCAGAAAGCCGCTTTCGAGCGTTACCAACTGCCTCCATCAACAGCCCGTCTTTTCCCATTCCAACTCTCGGGAGGTATGGTCCGTCGAGCACTGCTGGCCACGGCAACTGTCGGCAACGCCGATCTGCTCATCGCCGATGAACCGACGCCCGGTCTTCAACCGCAGATTGTCAGCGAATCCCTCAGCCATTTTCGCGAGCTTGCCGACAGCGGTAAAGGGGTTCTGTTGATTACCCACGAGTTAGATGCCGTCCTCCATGTAGCGGATAAAATAGCGGTATTCTACGGCGGAACAATCTTGGAAGAGGCGTCGGCAAACGACTTCGATCATGGCGGAAAAAACCTCAGGCACCCGTTTACCCGCGCACTGTGGGAAGCGCTGCCGGGCAATGCATTTAAAACCTCTTTTTTTTCACGGGAAGGACCCGGTTCGCTTGTACAAGGCTGTCCACTTTATCAATACTGCGCTGCAAAAACCGACCTGTGCGCAATCCAGCCGCCAATTGGCCGCCGGCTGAACGGCGGATTTGTAAGGTGCCATAATGCTTGAAGCCGAACATATCAGTTACCGGTTTGCCGATACCCAGCCCTGGATCATACAAAATGCCACCTTGCGCATCGCACCCGGGGAAGTCGTCGGGCTCCATGGACATAGTGGAGAAGGCAAAACCACGTTGGCAAAAATCCTGGCCGGCTATCTGATGCCGGACAAGGGAACGGTCCGGGTGGATCAAGCACCGCTGCCAAGCAAAGGGTATTGCCCGGTTCAGATGGTTTTTCAGCATCCCGAAACCGTTCTTAACCCCCGTTGGTGTATCCGGGATTCTCTTTTAGAAGCAGGCACAGTACCGGATGAACGACTGCGCCATTTCCAGTTGAAAAAAGAATGGCTTGAAAGAAAACCCCATGAGTTGTCCGGCGGCGAATTGCAGCGCATCGCCATCGCAAGAGTATTAGGAACCGGAACCCGCTATCTTCTGGCCGATGAGATTACCACCATGTTGGACGCCATCACCCAGGTCCAAATATGGACGGCCCTGTTGGCCGTTGCCAAAAAGAAAAATATCGGGGCGATGGTGATCAGTCATGATGCGCAGTTGATAAAAAGGATCTGCGATCGGGTGATCAACATTGCCGGGATTCAGTGGAAAGGGGGTGATACAACCCTATAAACCAATGGAGGAAGGGGAAGGCAGCCGGCTCCGGCCAGAGTTTTTCGGCTGCCTTCCCCGGTGAGGGCCCCTGGATAGGAGCGCCATGCTAAACATCTTACCATCCGCGCTTTCCGATGACAAGCAGACGTGTCTATCCCCAGCAATTGTAATTATGCGGTTCAGGTTTGTACCAGCATGGCAATTCGATCAGTTCTTCGAAAAATTTAGTTCAGGTTATGATCAAAAAGTGAAACAAAACTGTACGCAATTAGCCAGCCGATGAATTTCTTCATTTTTGGCTCTCTGTATCAGAAATTTTGATCAAACCTATCCATTGGTTAATAAAGGAACTCGTACGGTTTGATGTGAAAATCTGCCAAGGATTTTAACTGGTGTCTGCGTATTCGATCTCCAGGCCTCGCATCATAAAAGTTAACATCGCCTCCCAACTGGGAAAATACATATATCGCGTCAAAGCGCGCACATCGTCAAAAAAGGTTTTGCGCGTTGGTAACTCAGCACGAACCAAGCTGTACTTCTCATCCATCAGTTCAAGAACGGTATGGAACAGAAAGGCTGATATGGTTGAACACTTGTCAAGAGAAAAACCTATCCATACCCAAAAAACTTGGGCCAATAATTTTCATCGAGCGTTTGGATAGAGGCGGGGTCTGCAATAACGACGGTAGAGCACTCTGATATTCGCGGATTGGATACCGCATGACTAGGCTTCGTCGTGGAGCTGCCTCGGTCTAAAGACGGGAGTTTCGGCCTGAAGGCCTATTCCGATAGCTTTTTCGAGGGTTCTCCAAACCGCGACCGCGCCCCTATCCAAAAGCTCGATGGCTATATTTGTTCTTTGATAAAGCCGATCCTTTCTTGAGCATTTTTAAAATCAATAAGTTCTTTTTCTATTTGCATCATCGATTATAGAGAAGTACTTATCCAGCTTCTTGAGCCGGAGCAACAGTCGCGCTTCTCTCGCCGTCGCTAATTCCCACCCAGCGTGGAAAGTCAGGGCTGTCAAGGCTGCGACCTTAGGGAGCACCCTTTAGGGCTTGGCCTTGATAGGCCTGGGTTTCCACGCTATAACAAATCATCTTTCAGCGGCCACGATTGGAACAGCCCGGGCAATGGCCCAGATGAAACCGGCCAACTCGCGTGCAATCGCGGTGATGACCACGTTATGGTTTTTGCCCTTTGCAATCAACCTGCGGTAGCGGTGGCATAGTCGTAGCTGTGCATTCCAGGCAATATCCAAAACATCGTCCGGCAAGCCTTCCTGGCGTTTACGGATCGCCTTACTTTTCCGGGCCGGCATACGATAGGCCTGAGCCGATTCGATCAACGTCCTGCGGGCATGGGTATTGCCGGTTTTGGTAATGGGGCCTTTTTTGATGGTGCCACCGCTTGAATGCTCCGATGGGATCAGACCCAAATAGGCCATCAGCTGTGCCGGCGTATCGAAACGGCTCAGATCCCCCAGTTCAGCGACGACGGTCACCGCGCTGAGCAAAGAAATCCCCCTGAGCGCTTGCAGAGCCTCGATAACCGGAAGCAGTCGACTGGTTTGGCAACATTGCTCAATCGCTTTTTCGATGCGCTTAACGCGGGCCTCATGGTCTTCCATGGCGTCCAGGTATTCGGTAAGGGCAATATGCTGGGCAGGATGCTGCATTTTCAGCTCCGCCAGCCAATTTAAATGAGCTTTACCCCATTTGCTTTTACCTGGATAACTGATTCCTTGTCGCAATAAAAAGGCATTGATCTGTTGTTTGACTTTGCGGAGCGATATTTGGATGTCTTTTCGTGCACGTACCAGGTCACGAAGCGCTTCATCGGCCTGATCGGGGACATACACCGGCGTCAGTTCTCCGGAACGGTGGAGCGTCGCCAGGTGGGTTGCATCACGGCGATCATTCTTAACCCGATCACCTGTTTTTTTGGGGATCAACGCTGGAGCAACGACAACGCAATCGATCCCCTTGCTTGTTAAATGCCTATAGATCGGATATCCGCACGGACCTGCTTCGTAAACACAATGCAATTCGGCGTTTTGTGAAATCAGTTTTCGCATGACGTTATCAATCTGCCCCAGGTCGTTGCTGATTTTTCCATACACTCGAACCTTAAGCGTCATTTTGCGGTTGGATTTTCCATTATTTTCAACACGCGACGTGCGGAGCGCGGCTTCTGGCTGCCTTGATGATGCGTTGATTCATATTTTCCGTTCTTACAACATGGCGATCAGCGGAAGATAAAGATGAAGTGGAAAGTTGAAGTATTTTATCCAGATTTGACATCTTTTGGGACGGTAACCCTTTTTCTTTTCTCCGCGCTTCTTCTTTATCGAGTTGTGCAAAAGCAAGAGGAAGACGATCAATGGATCCGCAAACGGCACTGACATAATCGGGTTGGTTCAGATTATACACCAGCGCTGCCTCAGCCGGTAATCGTTCAAAATCATGTGTGAGGTTTTTCCGCCCACTCCTGCGTCGTTCGCCATGTTTTATGGTGCCGAAAAAATTTTCTATAATTTCGTTTGTACGACTCACAAGTCGCATTCGAGAAGGGGCGTTCTCCGGTAACGTAATAACGTGGCCCCAAAGGTGTTCGCCATGAACATCGATATGTTTCAAGATGATATCAATGGCATCACGCATATCTTGGGCCGGGCCTCTTTTGGGACGACGTTCTTTGAGCGATGCCGTCCAATCGTAAAATCGTTTCCGCATCAAATCAATGTCTGCCACTGTTTCATTTTCGGGCAGTTTTTTCGCGGTCCGCAGTTGATCCCGCAATTCATCGAATAGCTCAGCACGGCGTTGAAGACGCTTGATGATGTGACGAAAAGGAACTTCACATGCAACTTTGGTCAAAATCCGGCCAAGCCGTTTGAGTGCACCCGTTACTTTTCGATCATCGGATGGGATACGAAGAAACGCATCAATCGCTTTTGATCCGATCATGCAGCGGTTAAAAAAATCGAAATAGGGTCGGTCAAATGGAAAATCCAGCCCGGAGGCGTCGGCATGATAGTCGATCACCCATTGGCTTAGCGCACGGACAACCGCTATCCCATTTTTTCCCGGCGGCAATTGATATGTATGGTCTTCCATCTCTTGCCATGCAATAACCGTTTGCCGAGCATCATCGATCTGTAAACCAATCTTTCCGCCGAACTCGCGAATCAGGCGCTTAATGTCGGCCTGAACCTTGGTTCTGCGAAAAAGGTCGCGAAGGGCACAATGGTCAGAATTTAAAAGATCTTTGCCGATATCCGCCAGAAAATGCTGATGGCAGGCCAAAACAGGGATCTCCAATCCCAATTCGGAAACCAAATCGTTCAGCGCCGGTGTGACCGCTCGCCCTAAATCTCGCATCCCCGCACAAGGCGGGCCGAATCTTTCAACGGTGTCGCGCAGACATGGCAAAATAAGTTCAGCTTTCTCAGTGGCTATCTTCCATGCGCCAAGCACCCATTTTCGCCAACCGGCCATCACAACAAAAAGCGTGCCTCGGCCGTTTTCTCCGCTTGCATCGATGTGCATCGGCCATCCACCGTCATTTTCCAATATTTTTCTTATGCGGTCGGCTTTTGCATAATGAAGCCGTAGAAAATATTGTGAAAACCGCATGGCCAAGTCACTGACTTCACCAGCTGAGATACGAATGCCATAGTCGTCATTGAGCGCTGCCATGATCTCTTCTCGCTGCCGATGTTCAAGCAACCGCTGGCGTCCGACAAAAACCATCAAATCATAGCCGGCATTGCAGTTTGGCATAATAGTTTGCGACACGGATAAAGATCTTTGGGTCACCAAGGTGCCGACGGGATGATGGCATCGGCCGGCACAAACATACACTGTTTCACATACTTCGAATACTCCATGTCGAAGGGTCCTGCCTTCATGGCGGTATGTTTTCTGAACTTTCATTGGGCCATGACAGATTTCACAGCGTCCACGCTCCTCTTTGGCCGAAACAACAACATCGGTCAGTCCGAAAGCCTGTTTACAACAACGGTCATTCAAACGACGCGCCTCATCTCTCAAATCGCTCAGGACGTTTAAGGGAGGCTTGCCGTTTTTTTTTCTGTCGGGATCCCGTGTCGAGTAAAAATCTGTTTGACTTGCTCGACTGTAACCGACATCCCTCGTACGTCCAGGCGCTCAGCAACCAACGTTGGAGACACCCTGATCTTTACGGTTTTAAACGCTTCAATCAGCACGGCGATGGTTAATTCTGCTGATGGTGGTTCAACAACCGGTGCTGTCTTTTGCAAAAGAAAACGGCGCGTATTTAACTGCAGTTGTGCTTTTTCAGGATTTGCATCTGTATATAGAAAGAAACGTTCCAGCCGACGGCGACCGATCTGATTGTTTTTAACCAGCCCATGCAGTGCATTATGCAACGTGTTGGGAATTCTTATTTTCAACAAATTCAGCATTTCTTTGGGCATCATGCCGGCATCTGAAGAATGGACGATTTTGATGATGGTGTTTTTCAGCGTGCCATATTGTGAAAAACCAATCCCCTTATGAAACCACAATCCCCACTCATCAAAAATCGGTACATCCTGAAGCGTATAATAACGACCGGCATCCGTAAAACTCGTTAAATATCCCATGCGTTTGAGTCTTCGAAAAACACTCATTCGCGACGTCGTTTGAAGTAAATGATATAACTGGCCAATATCTGCGATATACTTCTTATTGAAAAAGTTCCAAAGTACTGTCTTGGATTCTTCAGGTGAGAGCATATGGCCTCATGATACAATTATTTGTTTGAATGTAAATTATTCAAACAATCGTATCAATTTAGCCCTCCCATGTCAATCCTCGGGTTTAATAATATCAAATGGTTACATTTTTTAGTGCCGTCATAATCATCGAACAGCGATACAATTATGAATGAATATAACGATATATTTGCTTACATTTCAGTGGGTTAAAAAACCCAACTGCATTCTGACCCTGTAGACTCGAACGTTTCCGTCACGTCCTTCATCGGCGATAGCAATGGTAATCGAATCTTTGTGGACATCTAAACCAACATACTTTACTATCTTGTTCATGGCCTGCCTCCTTGATTTTGGCTCTGTAGTTAGGTTTTTTACGGACCGCTCACTATAACCCACGTTTTCAAGGTTTGGCAGGCCTTTTTATTGCCGTCTTGGTTAACGTTCAACCATATTGTCTAACAAGTTGAAGGTCAGCAATAATGATGAAAGGTGCTTGTTCCCGTGACCGAAGTTGTGTTCAATATTATAGCCTCTGTTTTTCAAAACATTATTATTTTCGTTCTCGACTTTCCAGCGTGCTCGGCCATCTTTGACAATTTGCTTGACGTTGCTCTTTGAAACTTCAAAATTGGTTGCAAATGCGTTTTTGTACACGATTTTTCCATCGGGCAGGGTTGTTGTCAGTTCGCACCAATTAACATCAATGGCGTTTTCACTATCACGTAGCGGCAGTTTGTTGGCAAAGCGATACGTATCGATTTCATGGGTTTTGCCGGTCCAGCGCTTCTCCACCACGGTTTCGATGGTCTGCATGGCGTCCAATTCATCCAGCCACTGGTAAAGGGTTTTATGAGAATCGGGTTTACAGACCAAAATGAAATCAAGTTCTTGATCTAATAGTTTTTTGCAAATCGGTTGTTTACAGTATAGATCATCGCCCAATACAGTGATGCCAAAAGGTTGATACTCCGCCGCATATTGATCGATCCAGCGTTTTGCTGCCGCGTTTTCGCAATCTTGTTTATCATGGCCATCCTGGGGGGTAATAAATTCCGGTTGCAAAGCAATCACCTTATTGTTTTCCGGTGCCACAATCACCGGGGTCACGACTGAATGCGAATAGGTTACGGTTCCATTTTTATGGTGCTTGCGACTACAATTATCACAATGAATTGTATTTGAAGCAAAATACTGCGTTCCGTCAAAGGCAACCAATAAATTGTTGTCGTATGAGCGAAACCCGTCCAGATGACCGGATTTTTCCAATCCGTCGAAAAGATATTTGAACACGGGCGTGACATAAGAGGGATGGACCTCGTCCATTAAACTTTTGATGTGGTTGGTACAGGGAATTTGAGTGAGGCCGAAAAGTGATTGCGCATTGTTTTTGCCTTTTGTTTGCTGCATAGCGGATTGAAAAGCTGATATGGTTGAACACTTGTCAAGAGAAAAACCTATCCATACCCAAAAAACTTGGGCCAATAATTTTCATCGAGCGTTTGGATAGAGGCGGGGTCTGCAATAACGACGGTAGAGCACTCTGATATTCGCGGATTGGATACCGCATGACTAGGCTTCGTCGTGGAGCTGCCTCGGTCTAAAGACGGGAGTTTCGGCCTGAAGGCCTATTCCGATAGCTTTTTCGAGGGTTCTCCAAACCGCGACCGCGCCCCTATCCAAAAGCTCGATGGCTATATTTGTTCTTTGATAAAGCCGATCCTTTCTTGAGCATTTTTAAAATCAATAAGTTCTTTTTCTATTTGCATCATCGATTATAGAGAAGTACTTATCCAGCTTCTTGAGCCGGAGCAACAGTCGCGCTTCTCTCGCCGTCGCTAATTCCCACCCAGCGTGGAAAGTCAGGGCTGTCAAGGCTGCGACCTTAGGGAGCACCCTTTAGGGCTTGGCCTTGATAGGCCTGGGTTTCCACGCTATAACAAATCATCTTTCAGCGGCCACGATTGGAACAGCCCGGGCAATGGCCCAGATGAAACCGGCCAACTCGCGTGCAATCGCGGTGATGACCACGTTATGGTTTTTGCCCTTTGCAATCAACCTGCGGTAGCGGTGGCATAGTCGTAGCTGTGCATTCCAGGCAATATCCAAAACATCGTCCGGCAAGCCTTCCTGGCGTTTACGGATCGCCTTACTTTTCCGGGCCGGCATACGATAGGCCTGAGCCGATTCGATCAACGTCCTGCGGGCATGGGTATTGCCGGTTTTGGTAATGGGGCCTTTTTTGATGGTGCCACCGCTTGAATGCTCCGATGGGATCAGACCCAAATAGGCCATCAGCTGTGCCGGCGTATCGAAACGGCTCAGATCCCCCAGTTCAGCGACGACGGTCACCGCGCTGAGCAAAGAAATCCCCCTGAGCGCTTGCAGAGCCTCGATAACCGGAAGCAGTCGACTGGTTTGGCAACATTGCTCAATCGCTTTTTCGATGCGCTTAACGCGGGCCTCATGGTCTTCCATGGCGTCCAGGTATTCGGTAAGGGCAATATGCTGGGCAGGATGCTGCATTTTCAGCTCCGCCAGCCAATTTAAATGAGCTTTACCCCATTTGCTTTTACCTGGATAACTGATTCCTTGTCGCAATAAAAAGGCATTGATCTGTTGTTTGACTTTGCGGAGCGATATTTGGATGTCTTTTCGTGCACGTACCAGGTCACGAAGCGCTTCATCGGCCTGATCGGGGACATACACCGGCGTCAGTTCTCCGGAACGGTGGAGCGTCGCCAGGTGGGTTGCATCACGGCGATCATTCTTAACCCGATCACCTGTTTTTTTGGGGATCAACGCTGGAGCAACGACAACGCAATCGATCCCCTTGCTTGTTAAATGCCTATAGATCGGATATCCGCACGGACCTGCTTCGTAAACACAATGCAATTCGGCGTTTTGTGAAATCAGTTTTCGCATGACGTTATCAATCTGCCCCAGGTCGTTGCTGATTTTTCCATACACTCGAACGTTTCCGTCACGTCCTTCATCGGCGATAGCAATGGTAATCGAATCTTTGTGGACATCTAAACCAACATACTTTACTATCTTGTTCATGGCCTGCCTCCTTGATTTTGGCTCTGTAGTTAGGTTTTTTACGGACCGCTCACTATAACCCACGTTTTCAAGGTTTGGCAGGCCTTTTTATTGCCGTCTTGGTTAACGTTCAACCATATTGTCTAAAAAGGATGGGCTTTGGGTAAAGAAAACAGAAAAAGCTCCCAGGGCTGCGTCTTCTATGCTGTAGCTGGTATTAGTTCCGATGCGCCGGTCAGGAAATGCAGAAATAGTTTGGCGAAAAAATTGGATCACTTTGTCAAATGTGAATTCTGCATGTTTCCTTTCAAGTAGGATGCGGTTTTCTTCTTGTTCTGGCAATCGCATGGCCCTGGCTCGCTTTTGGTAAAAGTGGATGAGTATTCACCCTCTTATATCCATTACAAGCTTCTGTGTCCAGAACATTTTGAAATAATACAGAAAATAAATGCATCGAACTTTGATTGAAAAAAACTTCCGTTTGGGTAGCAAAGAGAGCCATTTCAAAATTACAATTGCTGGTCTATCCCGGTCTGTCTATAGGGCCCACCATTAACCCATCCCAGCCAAGCAATCGGTTTGGATTCCCGTCTGAGCCCAGCACCTGGGGTGTGCCCATGATCTGCCATTGAGCGATATCAAGGAGAAGGAGCGTAGAGGAAAGATGAAAAGATTAATAATTACATGGTGCGTGTTCGTTCTGTTTCTGGTTGTACCGATTATTGCTGTTGAACCTTCATTTTCTCAAGAAGCCAGTGATGAAACTTCGGAACAACCGTACAAACTTGAAGATGTTGTGGTGCGCGGTGACCTGAGCCAGAAAAACCTGGATGCGTCCTCATCGGAAGTATTGACCAGTGAGGAAATTACCAACCGTGTGTATGATAATCCCGTGGAAATCATTGGCCTGGTTCCCGGCGTATCGATAAACCAGTACAAGCAGGGAGGGACGGCGTCCAGTCTTCAAATGAGGGGATTTACCTCCGTTTCGCACGGTTCCGATGCCGCATTTTACATTGACGGTATCCCGCTTAACGAGGGAGACGGGTATGCAGACACCAATATCGTCAACCCGGAAGAACTGGAACGGGTGGAAGTGATCAAGGGTCCGATTTCGCCCCTTTACGGAAATTATGCGTCGGCAGGTGTTGTCCATTTTCACACAAAAAACAAGGTGGACCATCAACACGTCAAGTTGCAGTATGGCGCCTACGACACGTATGAAGGCAATTATGTGGGCGGGTTTACCAGCAAAGATGGGAAGACGGACCATGTCTATTCGTTTATGACCTACCACACCGATGGCTACCAGGACAATTCGGATTGGGATAAGCTGAACGGCGCCGCCCGGATTACCCACCATCTGACCGACGATCTGAATATCCGCCTGAGTTTGCGCGGATTCAATTCAGACTGGGACGCCCCCGGGTGGCTCAACGAAGAAGAGTATGAAGACGACCCCGAAAAATCCGTCAACGACGCCAATGGCGGAAGCAAGGACTACAAATCCGGCAAAATTGACGTCGACTATATGCTCTCCAGCGACTCGAAACTTCTCTTCCAGCTCTGGAGCTATGACCAGAATTTCGTGAGGTACTACGCCGGCAGGGACGAAGGCGTGGAGGTGGGGACCAACATCGGCAATGTGCGCGATTTTGACCGGCTGGCCTATGGCTCCAACGTCAGTTACAATTTTCTTGGCGATCTATTGGGCCGGCAGATGAGCTTTACGGCCGGCGCCGACTATATGATGGAGGACATCGACCGCAACAGATGGCGGCTAACGGCGGGCAACGGCCGTGAAAAAGGCGAGAAATACATCGACTACCATATCGACTTCGAGTCGATCGGAATCTATACCGATATCAACTACCAGGTCATCGATCCACTCAAGATTATCATCGGGGGCCGCTACGATCACTTCACCGGGGATTTGACCGATCACCTGTTGGACGACCAGGAGTCTTCCATGGATGACACCGATATATTCAGCCCCAAGGGAGGCCTGCTGATTACCCTGCTGGATGATCGCCTGGAACTGTTCGGCAATTATTCCCGCGGGTTTGCCATGATGTCCGGTTTCGCAGAGCAGGCGCAGTACACCCAGGACAGCTGGGATCCGCAAATCAGGACGCAATATGAAATCGGCATGCGGGTAAGACCGGTGGACTGGTTTAACGGTCAGTTGATCGGTTTTCGCCTGGATACGACCGATGACTTTATTCAGGACCCGGTTACCAGCGAATATGAAAATAAGGGTGAAACCAGACGCGACGGAATTGAATTGACGCTTGATTTCTATGCTTTCGATTTCGGCTACCTGCACTGCGACTACAGCTATATCGACGCCACCTATGAAGACTACTCATCAGGGGGCGTGTCTTATGACGGCAACGATCTTTCAGGGGTGCCAACTGATATCGTTAACATCGAAATAGGCTACAATCCGGTAACAGGCTTTGGTGGAAGACTCAGGTACCATTATCAAGACGGTGGGATGCTCGACGACGCCAACACCCTCAAGGGCGAATCGTGGGACAAAATCGATGCGAATATCTTCTATCGCTTCGGCAATGATCCCAGATACACCATTGCCTTAGAGGTCCTGAACGTTTTTGACGAGAAATATCCGGCGTGCGAGTCTTATTGGAGCGGATCAACATCTTATTCTCCAGGCTTGCCACTGAGTGCCTATCTCTCCTTTACCGTCGATTTTTAATTTCCTCACCTTAAAAAATTCTGATTATAACGGATTTTGGGGAGTTTGATTCCAATAAGCCGAACATACAGTGGCCTATCCCCCGACAAAAACACAACATGTTGATATTATTGAAGATTTGAGTCTAGACTTTTTACTAATAATTTTATATAGTTAGAGACACATCCCGCCAAAGGAGGTCTCTAACTATATGGGAATAGCAGATACAAGATCCGCTAACCGAAACAACAGAATCATATGTTTGCCCTTTTCTCAAGGCAATTATGAATGCAACATACTCAACCCGGTTGATTTCAGAACTTCCGTAAACAAAAGGATCGAACTGTTTCCGGAATTATTCCCGGCTGAAATCGAAAATGGATATCGGATGAAGGATCTTTATTACTCAAAAAAACAATCCATATGGATCCGTCGAATTAAAATATCCGGTGTTGCTTACACCATTCGTCCTTCATTTGTACTGCCATACCTCGTTGGATTTGTTGACGAAATCGAAGATGCAATGTTTTTTAGAAAGTTCGACATACCATTTTGGGCCATAAGTCGTGTTTTCGGAAAAGATCCCATGTATTGGTATCGAATCGAACAATCTATCGGGCGAAACAGCATTGTCGGAACAACTGTCCGAAATCCTCAAGATGTTCCCGAACATCTTGCCGCTGATGAAAAGCATACTCGAATTTTAGGTGAAAAAACGTATGTGGCCACGACAGTTGGTGATGGCTGTATTCTCGGTGCAGCCGTTGCCAAAGACGCCGGAGAACAAGCGTTAACAGATGCGTATCAAGTGTACAAACAAGAGGCCCAGTGTATAAAGCCGGAATATTCACCGGAAACCGTGAATATGGACGGCTGGAAAGCCACCCGAAATGCGTGGCAATTCCTCTTCCCGGCAGTAGTTATCATTTGCTGTTTTCTTCATGTGTTTATCAAAATTCGTGACCGTGCCAAAAAGAAATACCGAGATATTTTTGAAAACGCCGCATCAAAGCTATGGGAGTGTTATCGCGCTGAAAGTAAGGCATCGTTTTCCCAAAGAATAAGAAGGTTGTACGAATGGTGCGAAAAGAATGCTGTGCCATCCGTTATCATAGATCCCATAACGAAGTTACGGAAAAACATTGCCGCCTATCGTGTTGCCTACGATCATCCTAAAGCACACCGAACCAGTAACATGGTTGACCGGTTGATGCAAAGAATGGATCGCCACCTGTACAGTACCCAATATTTTCATGGATCGATGGATGCAGCGCAGTTGAGTATTCGAGGATGGACGCTCATCAATAATTTTTCACCATACAATCCTCGAACGGTTAAGTTGCACAATGGATTTAAAAGTCCGGCGGAACAGCTAAACCAATTCAGATATCACAACAACTGGTTGCAAAACTTGTACGTTTCGGCTTCTTTGGGTGGGTACCGGAGACCTCCCCAAAATCCGATATAATCAGAAAAAATTAAAGAAAGGAATCACCAATGAACAGAACCCAACGAACCCTTTTTCTGATCGCCCTGTTCATGTCCTCAATCCTTTTCGCCACTCCGGTCCTGGCACACGATCTGTGGATCACCATGGACAACTACCAGATCGACCAAAATAAAACCATTAAGGGAACGGTTTTCAGCAGCCATCACTTCCCGGCCCCGGCAGCAGATGCCATATCCCCCGAACGCATGGAACGCTTCCTGTTTGTCTCTCCCGAAGGCCGGCAAGCGGTCGCAGCGGACAGTGGAAAAGGCGTCTACGGTTCCCAAACACCTTTTAAAAAAACAGGAACCTATGTTGCCGTGGCCCTTCCGGTCAACGGATTTTCCACCAAGACCCCCGATGGATATCAGCGGGGAAAGAGCCGCCAGGAAGTCAAAGATCCTATCGCCTGCAGCTACTCGCAGAAATTCGCCAAGGCGGTCTTTTCAGTGGGCAAACCCGGTGGTGACGCCTATTCGAAACCGTTGGGACATGCCATGGAAATTATCCCCATGAAGGACCCGTCGCTGTTGAAAACCGGTGATGTCCTGCCCGTCAAGGTCCTGTTGGAAGGGAAGCCGGCCCGGACCATCGTGTTCGGCACCTACGCCCGATTCACCGAGGCCGCCAACACCTTCGCTTATGCCACCCGCACCGACAAGGACGGCGTCGCCGAGGTTAAAATGATTCATGACGGCGTCTGGTTACTGATCGTCAAGGCCGAGGATAGCTATCCGGATGCGGCAAAGTGTGACCAACAGAGATGGGCCGCATCACTGACCTTTGAAGTAAAATAAAAACCCATCGCGTTCCTTCGATCATTCCGGCATTAAGCTGGAGTGATCGCAGGAACAGGCACCACTACGTTTCAAAAGGCGCTGAACATTCGGTGGTAGGTGTGTTTTATCCAACGAGCCGCAACGCTCATCCATAAGGAGAAAAAGGATTACGAGAACGTCAAACGCAGCGGCTATTACTACCAATACGCCAAAACCATCGTTCCCGGGCATGGGGTCGAAGCATCCAGCCAGGCAATTGGGCAGGAACTTGAAATCATCGCCATGGGCGATGGCCATTACCATGTGGACGAGGCCATCACCTTGAAAGTGCTCTATGACGGTGCGGTTCTGGCCGGCGGCGCATTGACCGTGGCGGTCAGCGGCGACAACGGCCAGGGGCTTGAAACCGTCCTGGGCGCCGATGGGACGGCGATCGTTCCACTTGATCAGCCGGGAAACTGGATGTTCAAGGTCAGGCACGCCGATCCGGCCAAAGGCGTTGACGACCAGTATGATGAGAAAGTGATCACGTCGGTCTTGACGGTGATGAACGTTCATTGACCATGGAATCGATGAACGGTGGAGCGAGGATAAGCGGGTTTGGCTGGGCGCCTTGTTCAAAACGACCGGCCGATTTCATGGCCTGGTCGAAAGGAAATCTAAATGGAACAATTTGCTGCGGTTGATATGAAGGTGCGGATCCAAAACTACTGGGACCGGTCGGCGAATGGATACGACAATCAATTCGGCCACGGTATCCACTCGGCCGGTGAAAAAGAATTGTGGCTTGACCTCCTTGCCCGATACCTGCCCGCTGGTGCTGGTGCCAAAATTCTGGATGTCGGCTGCGGCACCGGTTTTCTGTCGCTTCTCGCAGCGGAAATCGGATTGGACGTCACGGGCATTGATTTTTCCGAGGCCATGCGCTCCGAAGGCCGACGCAAGGCCGAGGCCGCCGGCCTTAAGGTCAACTTGTTGAAAGGGGACGCGGAGGCACCCGATTTTCCCCCGGGGACATTTGAAGCCGTTATCTCGCGCCATGTGATGTGGACATTGCCGTACCCCGGCCGGGCGCTCCGCGCCTGGAAAGACCTGCTTGCCCCCGGAGGCCGGGTGGTGGTCATCGACGGGGTATGGACACCCAGGGATTTCCCCGGACTTGTGCGTTCTTTTGTGGCGCACTTGATCAGACGCCTAAAAAATTTCAAGCGTCATTCAGCCTGGAAAAAGGAGTACATGAGAAAAAAAGGCGACCTGCCCTTTTTCGGTGGTGCCGAGCCGGAAACAATTGAGGCCTTTTTGGAGGCGGCGGGATTCACGGACATCCGACGCAATGACATGGCCGCCATCCTAGATCACGAGCGCCGCTTCGGCACCATGGAATACCGCATTGCCCATGCGAAAAACCGGCGTTATCTGATCAGTGGTCGAAAAACAGCATAAACCATATCCAAAGATGGAAAAAATAACCATGCATCAACGCTTCATTACACTCTTGCTTGTGATCACAGTGCTGGGCGCCGTATACGCTCCGCCGATTGCCGCCGAAACCCTCAGGGTGGGTGAAATGTTCGAGATCGACAGTCTCGATCCGGCCCAGGGCGGCACCTTTGTCAAGGAGAAGGCCCTGATCGCCGAAACCCTTGTCGAACCTGCCCCCGATTTTACCCTAATCCCGGGCCTGGCCGAATCATGGACAATGGTTTCCGACACGGTCTGGGAATTCAGGCTGAGAAAGGGTGTCTTTTTTCACAACGGCGCGGCCTTGACCGCCCGGACGGCGGCGGATTCCATCACCCGCGCCCTTGCCATCAATCCCGCTATCGCCGGGATCACGCGCATCAAGAACGTTGCCGCTACCGGTGAACAGACCCTTCAAATCAGAACCGACGGACCCTTCATGGCCCTGCCGGCCGCTCTGGTTTACGCGGATCTGGCCATTGTGCATCCCGAGTCCGAGACCAACGATCAGGGCATCATCGTCCATCCTATCGGCACCGGCCCCTATCAACTGGTGGCGTGGAAACGGGCCGAACAGACGGTACGGCTGACACGTAACGAGACCTATTGGGGGCCAAAGCCAAAAATCGCCCGAATTGAATTCCGCGCCATTCCCGATCCGGCCACCCGGAGCCTGGCCATTCAAAAGGGCAGTATCGACCTGGTGCCGGACGCGCCCTACGGCGATCTGGAATTGTTACGCAAAAAAGGCCTGAGCGTGACCATCGCGAACGCCGCGCGGGTCTATCAGATCTCTTTCGGCAGTCTTACGGGCACTCCTTTTGCCGATGTCCGGGTACGCAAGGCCTTGAGTCTTGCCATCAACCGAGAGGATATCGTCCGCTATGTGCTCTTCGGCATGGGCAAGCCGGCTGCAGGGCCGTACGAGGAGAATATGATGTTCGCCAATAAGGATCTGAATACTTCCGTTTTTGATCCAGGAAAAGCCAACGTGCTGTTGACGGAAGCCGGTTGGGTTGACACGGAGGGGCGCGGCGTTCGCCGGAAAGACGGCCGGCCTCTGGCCCTGACGCTCTACACGCATCCCCAGCGCCCGGGACAGAAGCCCATGGCCATGGCCATCGCCCAGCAGTGGATGGCCGTGGGCGTCAAATCCGACGTGCGCGTAATGAACTGGTCCGCGATAGGCATGGAAATGAAACCCGGCGACGCGCGCCTGGGCGCAAATGCCACGGCCATGATACCGGATCCGGACTATTACCTGAGAAGGCTTTACGCCAGGACCAGTCCGGACAACCAGTGGGGGTATGTCAACCAAACGGTCGAGGACCTGCTCTCCGAGGGTATCCGGGAGAAGGATCCGGCCAGGCGGCTTGAGACTTATAAAAAAATCCAGGCCCTGGTCGTTGAGGACCAGCCCCTGATCCATGTCTCCTATTACGGGGTCAATATCATCACCAGCCCCAAGGTCAACGGATTTGTCTTCAATCCTGTGTGCCACGACTACATGCTCAACACCCAGATGACCCTGGAGAAATAATCGCGTTATGCCCGTTCCATACCTTGTCAAACGTTTGGGCCTGACAGTACTCACCGTGGTTTCAGCTACGTTTTTGTGCTTCGTAATGCTGCGCCTTTCCCCCGGCGACCCTGCGGAACTGATCCTGCAAAAAGTCTTTGTGGGTCCGGAGGACTACATTGCGGATGAAGACGCAAGACAGACCATCGTCAGACGTTTTGAGCTGGATTCGCCCCTGTACCGGCAATACGGGGCATGGTTTAGGGCCGCGCTTGGCGGTGACTTGGGACATTCCTTCCGCACCGGCCAGCGCATCCGCGATGATATCGGCCTGCGCCTTTGGCCGACGGTTTCCTTAAGCCTCCTGGCCATGGGGCTTTCGCTGATCCTCACCGTGGCTTGCGCAACCGTAGCCGGACTGATGAAGAACCCATGGGCCAAAAAACTGATTGATATGGGGGTCGCGGCCAGTGTCGCGGTTCCCAATTTCTATTTGGCCATCGTGCTGATCATTGTCTTCAGCGTCAAGTTGGATGTACTGCCGGTCTCGGGCTACGGCAGCCCGGCCCATTTCATGCTGCCCGTCCTCACCCTGGGCCTGACGCTGTTCGGCTACACCACCGCCATCCTGAACGACGCCATTGCCAATGTGCGCCGGCAGGGATTCATCCTCAGCGCGAGGGCCAAGGGGCTGCCGGGGGCGACGGTTTTCCGGCGGCACATCCTGCGCAATGCCTTGGTGCCCGTGGCGCCTTATGTGGCCCTGCAGTTGGGGTACGTGCTGGGCGGCGTGGTGGTGGTGGAGTCGGTCTTTTCCTGGCCGGGTATCGGCAACTACCTGGTGACCAGCATTCAGACCCGGGACCTGCCCGCGATCCAGGCCTGCGTCGCTTTCATCGCCCTGGCCTTTTCCCTGTCCAACCTCTTGGCCGATGGATGCGTCAGGCTGCTGGACCCGAGAGCACGGAGGGCGACATGAAAGTGCTCACCATGAGAAATCGGCCTTTGATCGCTTGCGCAATCTTTTTCAGCGCCTTGATCCTTTGGGGCTTGGGCCGCGATCCCGTCACCATGACCTTGCCGTTGAGCTTGTCCCCGCCCAGCCCGGACCTCCCTTTCGGATCGGATCATCTGGGACGGGACATCCTGGCACGTGTGGCCCACGGCTTTTTCTGGGACATCAGTTTGAGCCTGTCGGTGGCGTTCGCATCGGCCCTGATCGGCGTCTTGTTAGGCCTTGTCTGCGCTTATGCCGGCGGCTGGGTCGATCATCTCCTGACCCTGGTCATGGATGTGGTTCTATCCCTTCCGCACATCGTCCTGGCCATGGTGCTGATGCTGTATCTCTCCTACAACCCGACAGGCCTTATCATCGCCCTAGTACTGCCGGGCTGGGTAAAATACAGCCGCATCATCCGCGCCCAGGTCATGGCACTGAAAAACGTGGACTTCATCCTTTGTGAAAAGGTCCTTGGCGCGGGATTCACCTGGATTTGCCTGCGCCACCTGCTTCCCAACGTGATCCTGCCGGTGGTGGGACTGGCGGCCTTGCACATGGGGCATACCCTGCTGTCCATCGCGAGCCTTGGTTTTCTTGGGCTCGGTCTCCAGCCGCCCGCGCCGGAATGGGGCGCCATGATCATGGAAGCCCAACCCTATATCATGCGTGCGCCCTGGACGGCGGTTTTTCCCGGGCTGTTCATCTTTGCCTACATCCTGGTGTTCACCCTGGTCGGTCGGGCCCTGGAAAAGGGGCTGCAGAATGACGGGGAGGGCTTGCGTGCTATCGATTGAGAATCTCAACGTGCGGTTCGCGCTCCGAGATGCCGATGTGATGACCGCGGTGGAAAGCGCCTGTCTGCATATTGCGGCCGGCCGAACCGTTGCCGTTATCGGCGAAAGCGGCTCAGGGAAATCCATCATGGGCCTGGCCGTCTGCGGTCTCCTGCCCAACGCGGCCATGGTCTCGGGCCGGATTGTGTTTCACGACGTAAGCCTCCTGGATCTGCACGCCGATCGGATGCGCGATCTGCGGGGCCGGCGCATCGCCTTCGTGCCGCAGAGTGCCGGGCTCTCCTTGAACCCCACCATGACCTGCGGCGGTCAGGTCGCGGAAATCTACGCCTATCGCCAGGGGCGGAACCGGCACGAATCGGCTCGCTTAACCCGTGATTTACTGGGTCGGCTCAGTCTATCGCCATCGGTGGTGGATACGTATCCGCACCTGCTTTCCGGAGGGATGCGCCAGCGAGTCCTGGTTGCCATGGGCCTTGCCGTCACCCCCGATCTGTTGATCGCCGACGAGCCCACCAAGGGCATCGACGCCTACCGCCGACAGGAGGTGATCGACCTGTTCACCCGGATGCGGGAACGCAGCCCGGACATGGCCGTTCTGGTGATTACCCACGACATCCGCCTCGCCGAAAAAATCAGCGACGAAGTGGCGGTGATGTATGCGGGCCAGGTAGTGGAGCATACCCATGCCGGCCGGTTTTTCGACCAGCCGCTGCATCCTTACAGCCGCGCCTTGCTGCAAGCCATGCCGGAACGGGGTCTGCTTCCGATTCCCGGTGTAGCCCCCAGGCCCGGCGTCAGGCCCCAGGGCTGCGTGTTCCATCCCCGCTGCCCGCTCTCGACGGCCCGTTGTGGCCGATTGGATCCCCCGATCAACGGTTGCGATGACAGCCTGGTGAGGTGTTGGCTATATGCTCGCGCTTGAGTCGATCACCAAATCCTACCCCACCGGTTTCCGTCGTAGAAACGTGGTGCTGGCCGATGTTTCCCTGCTCTTGACACAAGGGCGGATTATCGGACTGGTCGGGCCGTCCGGATGCGGCAAGTCCACTCTGGGCCATATCATCCTAGGGCTTGAACAACCGGATCGAGGCAGGGTCCTGTTTCACGGCCGGGATATCCGGCACATGAACCGCTCGTCAAAAATGGAATTCCGCAAAAACGTGCAGATGGTTCCCCAGCATCCGGATGCCGCCTTCAACCCGCGCCTTTCCATCGGCGCCAGTCTGCGGGAGGTGTTCCGGTTTCATGCCGTTTGCCCGCGCCATGAACAAGCGGACTACCTTGAGGCCACGCTGCAGCATGTGTGCGTACCGCCCGAACTTCTCAAACGTCACCCGATGCAGCTTTCCGGCGGAGAGATCCAGCGCTTGGCCATCGCCCGCGCCATCCTCACCAAACCCGCCCTTGTGGTGCTGGACGAAGCGACCTCGATGGTGGATGTCTCGGTACAGGCCGCCGTTATCCATACCTTGCGGGACCTGCACAGGGAGCACGATACGGCCTATCTTTTTATCACCCACGACATGGCCCTGGCGAATGCGTTTTGCGATGAGATTCTGTGCATGGAGCGTCGTGGGGGCTTGCCGAACGGGGTTGTCGCCAAGCGGTACAGCGTTGTTCAATCCCTGGCAGAAGAACCGTCGGCCGTGTAATCGTTGTTGAACGATGTCATTTAATCAAAACAGGAGGAGGGGTAGATGATTTACGAAACCGATCTGAAAGGAGTCATCGCCACGCGTTGGAGTATCCGGGCACGAACCTATGACCTGTCGCCGGGGCATGGAATCCATTCCGAACGCGAAAAACAAGCGTGGGTGAACATATTGTCCGCCGCCCTTGACCACAAGACGAACCTGACGGTGCTGGACGTGGGAACCGGTACCGGCGCCCTGGCGCTTCTGCTGGCGGAAATGAACCATAATGTGGTCGGTATCGATCTTTCAGAGAAGATGTTGGCGCGGGCGCATAATAAAGCGCGAACGGCTTCTCTGAATGCGGATTTCAAGATCGGGGATGCCGAATCGCCGCCCTTTGAAAAGGAATCGTTCGATGCGATCGTCTGTCGGCATCTGCTCTGGACCCTCCCCAACCCGGAGCGAGCGGTGGATGCATGGCGAGATGTCCTGAAGCCGGGAGGGCGGATCGTCATCATCGACGGTAATTTCGGGAAATCCAAGCGAACGCTCCTGCAGGAGGCGTGGCGCTACATGGCGATGCCTCTGATCCTTCTGACTGAGTTCAGGGATCCGCGGTGGAAACGGGATCTGGACACGCACCTGCCCATGCGGCAACGGGAACGCCCGGCCGCCGATATCGAAATTCTCGAAAAAGCGGGGTTCAAGGCCGACGTCAACCAGGTCAAATTGCCACGGAAGTATTCTTTGTTGAAATACATGAAATACGGCTATTCCAAGCACAGCCAATACCAGTTCGTGGTGAACGGTGTCAAAACAGCTTAAGAAGGCGTTTATCCGTCGCCGCCAATGGACCCATATCCGGGTCTGATGAATGACGGCAAGCAAATGAGAAAGGATGGGCAGCAGCCGATGATCCGTGTTACCAAACAATCCGTTTTCATCCCGATGGCCTACGCGGTCCTTATGGTTATCCTCAACTGGGGTGTTTGCCACGGTGACGACACACAGACCTTGGTCATGGGCGCGCAGAAGGACTTCATGGCCGTCTATGAAGGCAAGCACCTGATATTCGAATCCCTGGCGTCACCCGATGCGGTCGGTCATATACAGCCCCAACTGGCGGAGTCATGGACGATCTCTCCGGACGCCAAGACCTGGACGTTTGTGATGAGAAAAGGTGTCCGGTATCACGACGGCGCGGCATTCAACGCCGCGTCCGCCAAATTCAATCTGCAGCGGGCAATGGTCGATGCATATTGGGCCAAATACGTCGACGACATCACGGTGCTCGATGAATTCATTTTGAAGGTGTCCTTGAATACCTGCTTTCCAACCTTCCTGCTGGATATGGCCGGGGTAGCGCAACCGGAGAGTTTCATCAGTCCGACCGCCGTGGATCCGTCCGGGGACCCGGCGGGCAGGATCGTCCAATACGCCGGTACCGGGCCATTTAAGCTCGCGGATTACCGCAAGGACCGGGATGCCACCCTGATCCGAAACCCGGACTATTGGGGCAAGCCCGCACTTCTGGATCGGATCGTCTGGACATATACCCCGGAACCGTATGCGCAGATCATGGCGTTGAAGGCCGGTGAACTCGATATCATCGGCGTTCCCGAGCACCACTCCAGCGTCCCCTTCATGAAGCTTGGAGAACTCTCTTCCAATCCGGAACTGGTCGTCACTACCCAGTCGTATGGCCGCTACCAGGTACTTGAATTCAACTGCCGTAAAGCGCCTTTTGACGATCAGCGCGCACGAAAGGCCTTGAATTGCGCTATTGACCGGGAGACCATGGTGCGCTCGCTCTTTGGTGATATCACCGATCCATGTGGTCTGATAACAGATCCCAAGTTTGTCTGGGGGCCGTCCAATATAAACGTCGGGTACCGCTACGATCCTGAAACAGCCGAACATCTGCTCCAGGAAGCCGGATGGGTCGATAACGACGGTGACGGTATCTTGGATAAGGATGGCCGGCCCTTCGACATTAAT
Source organism: Desulfosarcina ovata subsp. ovata (assembly GCF_009689005.1). Classification (NCBI taxonomy): domain Bacteria; kingdom Pseudomonadati; phylum Thermodesulfobacteriota; class Desulfobacteria; order Desulfobacterales; family Desulfosarcinaceae; genus Desulfosarcina; species Desulfosarcina ovata. Next base: position 3,144,069 of record NZ_AP021879.1, read on the forward strand.
CTTCTTGTTACCACGGGAGAGGCCAATGGAGACATGATTGCGCTGGTGGTCCAGTCGCAATTGAAAAAAATGGGAATCCGGATGCGGATTGAGACATCCATGGATGGCACGGGCAAACAGATGAGCGGTACGTACGACCTGTTTCTGCACCACAGCGGATGCCTGCCTTCGATTCCGGGAGGCATCGGTATCGGAGGGAAATATTACTCGGCCGGCGGATGGCCGTACGCCTTTCATTCAAAGGCTCTTGACGAGCTGATCGAAGCGGCCTTTACCACCACCGCCCCCGTCAAGCAACGTCGCAAATGCGATGACATCTGGCGGCTGCTTCATGATGCCAATCCATGTATTCCGCTTTACGATGTGACCAAGGCCGTGGTCATGAATAAAAAGGTGAAGGGCTTTCGGCATGGGCCGACCATGTTCGACATGGACCTGACCGGGGTTTTCATCCACCCATGATTGCATTCATCCTGCGCAGATTGTTGCTTTCGATGGTTGTCATGCTGGGTGCGGCCATCTTGTCTTTCGCGCTGATCTCCCTTGCGCCGGGCAATGCCGCCGAATCGATCCTTTCAGCGGTTCGGGTAGATGACCCGCGTATGGAAGAACTTACGTTTTTCACTGAGGCGCACGGTTTGGACAGTCCAGTGCTGATTCGGCTAACGCAGTGGGCGTGTCGACTGTCCAGGGGGGATCTGGGTACCTCCCTGAGAACCGGGGAGCCGGTGGCCGAAGAGTTCTGGTCGCGATTTCCCGCGACCCTGGTGTTGGCCACCGCATCCATGGTACTGGCGATCTTCCTCGGACTGCCGCTGGGCGTTGTCTCTGCCGTCAAACAAAACTCACGACTGGATCATCTCAGTCGTCTGATCGCCTTGGGAGGCGTATCCATACCAAATTTCTGGCTGGGCATGATGCTGATCCTGTTTTTCGGCGTCGGCCTCGGTTGGCTGCCCACCTTTGGCTATGGCGGTTTGCCGCACCTGATTCTCCCCACCATTACCCTTGGAACGGGGTTGGCTGCAATACTGATGCGTCTGCAGCGTGCCAGTATGCTGGACGTATTGAACAAAAACTATATCCGAACCGCAAGGGCCAAGGGACTCGATGAGTTCATGGTAATCGGCAAGCATGCCTTTAAGAATACCTTGATTCCGGTAATCACGATTATCGGCATACAGTTTGCTCATCTACTTTCCGGTGTGGTGATCGTGGAGGAAATTTTTGCCTGGCCTGGAATCGGTCATTTTCTCATAGAAGCGATTCATGCCAAGGATTATCCGGTGATTCAAGGCTTTGTGCTGCTCATCGCCCTCTTTTTCGTTCTCACAAACCTGTTTGTTGACATGATTTACGCCCTTTGCGATCCCCGTGTTCGGCATCTTGGCAATCGTTAACGGTTTAATAGAAATGATTCATCGATTCATTCAGGACAAATTGGCATTGGTAGGCTTAGGGATACTGTTCTTTCTCTCAATGACGGCAATTATGGCGCCAGTCTTCTCTCCCTATGATCCATTGGAATTGAATCTGGGCGCGCGATTGTTACCGCCAAGCATCAACCATCCCATGGGAACGGACGCGGTGGGCCGGGACATGCTGAGCCGAATCATATATGGGACCAGAATATCGTTGGTGATCGCAGCAGTTGTTGTCTTTTTTGAGACGTTGATTGGCTTGATCGTGGGCACTGCCGCCGGCTATTTCGGAAAGCTGGTTGATGAACTATTAATGCGGCTCGTCGACATCTTGCTGGCCTTTCCGGGTATCATCTTGTCCTTGGCCATCGTTGGAATTCGGGGCGCGTCACCAATGAATTTGATTGTCGCACTATCGTCGGTCGGCTGGGGAAAGTACGCCAGGCTCTTTCGCGGGACGATCCTCGCCGTGAAAGAAGAGCCGTTCATCGAATCCGCCAGGGCCATCGGATGCGGTAAGTTGCGAATTGCATGCTGCCATATGCTGCCAAATATCGTTTCGCCGATTATCGTACTGGCGACCATGAATATGGGGACCATTATCATCTCTACCGCCGGACTCAGCTTCATCGGCCTGGGGATTCAAGCACCGACACCGGAATGGGGCGTCATGCTCAATGAGGCAAAGCCATTCATGGAAACATATCCTCACTTGATGATTTTCCCCGGCCTGATGATCATGGTTACCGTGATGGCCTTCAATTTTCTTGGCGACGGTCTTCGCGATCTTTTTGACCTCAGCATACAGAAGATTGGCACTTAATAGCATGGTCATCTTTTGTGATATCAACAATTTGAATGTGAGCCTGCCGACGGCTTCCGGCGTTGTACAGGCATCACGCGATGTATCCCTGACAATAGGAAAGGGGGAAGCCCACTGTATCGCCGGAGAATCCGGCTGTGGAAAAACCATCGTCGCCCTTGCCATCATGCGGTTGCTTCCGAAAAATGCAATAACCCGTGGCAAAATTATCTTTAACGGCACGAATCTTTTTCATCTATCTGAAAAGGAAATGCGTGATATTCGGGGCAATCACATCGCCATGGTTTTCGAACAACCCCAGAGCTGTTTCAACCCGGTCTATACGGTGGGAGATCAACTGTCTGAAGCGGTGAGAATCCATGAGCGGTGTTCATCATCCGCGGCACGTGAGAAGGCGATCACGCTGATGACCCAGGTGAATATACCGGACCCTCGAAAACGATATGACCAATATCCGCATGAATACAGCGGTGGTATGGTGCAGCGCGCGATGATCGCGATGGCGATGGCCCTGAAACCGGCACTGCTCATCGCCGATGAACCGACGACCGCGCTCGATGTCACTACCCGGTCGCATGTTGTATCGCTGATCAAAACGTTCGTCGCTGAGTTCAACACTGCGCTTCTGCTGATCACCCACGACCTGGGGCTGGCGTTCCAACTGTGTGAGAACATCTCAATCATGTATGCGGGGAGAATCGTGGAAAGCGGTCAGATCGAAGATATTCAAAAAATGCCCCAGCACCCTTACACCCAGGCGCTGATGCATGCCTTTTCAAATGACGCATCCGCCCCCATCGGGGGCATGGCTCCCGAATTGACAAAATTGCCGACCGGATGTCCGTTTCATCCACGCTGTAAAAACAGGATGCGCATCTGCCATGAAGTGGAACCGCAGGTAAAAAATGGAGTCAGGTGCCATCTATGATTGAACCTGTTATTGAAGTCATCAACCTGAAAAAGGATTTCCAAGGCGGCCTGTTCCGCAACAAAAAGGTAAGCGCCGTGGATGGGGTATCATTTCGGATCAAAAGAGGAGAGGCCCTGGGCCTTTTGGGCGAAAGCGGCAGTGGCAAATCCACTCTGGGCCGATGCCTGCTTCGATTAATCGATCCGACGGCCGGTGAAATCTATTTTAAAGGGAAAAATATCTTGGCCATGAACGGCGATTTCCGCCCCTTTCGCAAGCGGATGCAGATTATCTTCCAAGACGCCGATGGCGCTTTAAATCCCAGAATGACGGTAAAGGATCTTCTCCTGGAGCCCTTGAAAGTACACAGGCAGCTAAATGGACGGGCGCAGGAAACCGCCGCTGCGTTGATGGCACAGGTAAACCTGCCCGCCGACTTGCTTGGTCGCTATCCCAACGCGCTCTCCGGCGGACAGCGGCAGAGAATCGCGATCTCACGGGCAATCAGTATCAAACCGGAATTTATCGTCGCTGACGAAGCGATCGCCTCCCTGGATCTCATCGGACAAGCGCAGGTCATGGCGCTCTTCAATCGCCTTAAAGCAGAGCAGCAAACCACTTTTCTCATTATATCGCACAGTCTTCGTTTCATTCGTCAAACAACGGATGCAGTGGCGGTCATGTTCACCGGAAAATTGGTTGAAATCGGAAAAACGACGGATATCCTGAACCATCCAGCCCATCCGTATACACAGGCTCTTTTATCGTCAACAAACACAAAGTTGGAGACACAATCATGAAAAACGTTTTCTTATGGATCTGTTGGCTTGCTATTTCACTGACGCTATCCTCCCTGGCATGGGGCCATGGAACAATCGGGTACACCCAATCGGCTGACGGTGTCCGGGTCAACGCCGGATATGATGACGGCGAGCCAATGAGTTATGCGGCGGTTGAGATATCCGCCCCGGAGGGTGATGTCGTGTTCCAGAAAGGCCGCACCGATCGCAACGGTGTTTTCATGTTCGTCCCCGACCAGCCCGGGAAATGGTGCATCGTGGTCAGCGATGGCATGGGGCATCGGCTGGCACTGGAACATCAGGTCGAATCATTGAACCCTGAGCAAAAGGAAACCGCCCCTGTCCAGCCGGGCAAACCCGCCCCGGTCTCCCGCCGGGAAGGCATCGTTGCAGGAATCGGAATCATCTTCGGCCTGTTCGGCCTGCTTTACGGATGGAAAATCAAACGGCGAAACGGCAAATAGGGTTTCCCCCTTGCCCCGACCCATTCCATTGGAATCGTGGGTAATCGTTTTCATGCAGGGAGCCCTTTCAGGCCATATCGCCCTATTTTCAGGGTTGACATCACAACGCGATCTGGACATAGTTGCGCGATTCGATATTTTTCCCGATGAATCGATTTCCGTGTGGTCGAGAGTGATCGATGGCAAAAAAGAACAAGAGCCGGAAAGCGCGCAAACAGGCCAAGCAGAACCTGCAGAAAATGCCGGCCGGGCAATTGAGGCAAAAAGGCGAAGCATTGCTGGCCGGCGGAAACTATCGCGAGGCGATCAATTCCCTGAAACTGGCGCTGCAGAAGGCTCCGGACGATACCGAGGCGCAACGCCTACTGGTCCGGGCCTATGCGCTCAGAGAATCTCAGTTGCGCCAAAAAGGGATGCTGAAAGAGGCCGAGGCCCTGCACCACCAGGTCCGCCAACATCGGCCCGACGTGGCGGTAATGGAAGCAGCGGACCTGCTTTTTTTTCTTGAAGCGACCGATCTGCAAAACGCCATTTCCCTTTACAACGCATATCTGGCCCATCACCCACCGGTGGGCGAGGCGGAAACCATCATTTCCGGCACCCTCCTGGAGACGAATGACTGGCAAGCCGCCACCCAAATGGCCGATGCGGCGCTGCTCAAGCCCGATCTACCGGTTCTCCGGGAAGCCGCCCGGCTGATGGACAGCGCCGACTGGGAGGCGGCCCTTGACTGCCTGAAACCCGTCACCCGCCGATCCCCCCTGGCCCCGGCCAAACTGCTGTGCCGGGCTATGGTTTGCTTCTATCAGGAAGACGATGACGGCATGCAGCGCGCCCTGGCGATGATTCCCGATCGTTTTCCCCTTCACCCGCTGGTGGAACGCCTGAAAACCGCCTCTGATCGGCTGTCTCCCCTATGGCAGGGCCAGTCCATCACCACCGATCAAATCCACTTCCTCCTGCAAACATTTAAAGATACCCAAGCTTCCGGTGCGGCCCGAATCATCAGGCGAATGGCCCAGGCGATACGCCCGCAGGATCCGCTGCCCGCCATCGAGCAGTTGCTTTGCATGCTTTTTCCCCTGGCAACGGGACAGTACCTGGATGCTTATGATTTTGTGAATCTGGCCGAGACTCTGCTCCCCGATCCGCGTGGGGGGGCCATTGCCGCTAAGTTCGATTTTCTGGCGTTCGATGATTATTTTGCGGACACGGACACCTACATTGATCGTCTCGATGTGGAATTTCCCGACCCGGCGGATCGTGCCGTGGCCACGTCCATGGTGCTTTCAGCGTCCGTGGAATGGGTCGTCGAGCAGGGGATTCAATATGAGGCGGTCCACACCAGCCGGTTTGCAAAAGGTGCGCTGAAACGTCTCGGTGCGACATCCAACGAACCGGCGCTCGTGCTACTGGAAATCGTTCTCCGGGCCATCGAACTGGATCCGCAAAACGCCCAGGCCCAAAACCTGCTGAACCGACTGCCGGGGACTTCACGCGAGGCCAAGCGCTTGAAGGAGACCGGGCTGCTGAAGCTGGTCGAAAAGCACCCTGACGATCCGGCGGCCTGTATCGCCCTGGCCAGGCTCTATCTGAAAAAAAACGCCCTGCGCAAAGCCGAAACGCATCTCCGGGAAGCGGAACGACGGGCACCTCACGACGAGCAGGTCAAGGAAATGCATGTCCTGACCCTGCTCCGATCGATCGATACCAATTTGAAGCGCGCCAAATTCCATCTGGTCAAAACGGACCTGGGAAAGGTCGAGGCCCTGAACGCCAGAAAGCTGGCTGCCCATGTGGCGGCCCGGCACATCCTGTTGGAAATGGCGCATACCGGCCAACTGTCCCTCTTCGGCGACGGCATCCAACCCGGAGAAAAGGAGACGCTGCCGACAATCATTGACCGGCATACCGCCCCCCTGTCCGCAGCCGGGCAGTTCGCTGCCCTCGGCATCATGGACATTGACCGGCAGCAACGCCCGGAAATCTGGAACAAGGCCCGGAACAAATGCCTGGAGCAGTGTTTCAAAAGCCGGAGGGCGGCCATCGGCACGTTGACCTCCAAAGCGATGCACAATTTATTATTACCCGACATCGACACGTTGCCGGCAGGTTTTGGGCAGGCGGCATGGCTTGATATTTTCGTCAGCCGCTATAAACAGATCTTCGAGCCCCTCAGCGATAAGGATGCCCTTCCGGTGGTGGAGGCCCTCATCGAAATGCACAGCGAGGATGTGTGCCTCAAAGAGATCCAACGCCGGCTGAAATATGCGTCCGAACCGTATCTGACCCTCCTCCGGTTCTACCGGATGGTGGTGCAGCACAACATCGGTTCGTCCCGATCGACTGCCGCCGATTTTTCCGCCCTCATCGATGGTGTGCCGTCACAACACAAGGAGATGTTTCGCAGTGCGGCCCGGCGGCTCTCCCGATCGGCCCGGTGGCCGCTTCGTGCCGCACTGGAACACTTCGATTTCGAGCTGCTGGATTCCCAATGCAACTGCCCGATCTGCTCAGGCCGGGCAGACATGAATGACTTTGATGAGGAAATCGACGACTGGACCGATGACGACTACCTGGATAGCCTGATATCGGAAATAAACCATCCTGACCAGGTTTTTGCCTCGATGGCGGAAGCCTTTGTCGACACGCTCGATCTGCGCGGGGCCAGCCCAAGGGAACTCAAGCGGCGGCGCAAGGAGATGATGAACGATTACCAAAGCAGAACCATGTTGGCCGACATGGCCAAAACCATACCGCCCATCGTGGCCATGCGGCTTTCGGACGAGGCGCGTTACCTGCTTTTCGGATAGGGGGTGGATTTTGCTGGCAGATTATCTGATGCTCGGCCTGGAACCGGGAGCCACCGACGAGGCGGTTCGCGAACGCTACCTGGCCATGATCAAAATCCATCCACCGGAGCATGACCCGCAGGGGTTTCAGGATATCACCCTGGCCTATGAACGGTTGAAAGACAGGCACAGCCGCATCCGTCACCAGTTGTTCGGTTATCAGGCGGCCAGCGATGTGGAGGCATCCCTGGGCTACCTGGCGAGGGCAGCGAAACCGTCCCGCCATCGTGCCGGACTCAAGGCATTGCTGAACGCACTGAAAAAAACCGACGCGGGCCGATCGAAATGAGGCTCCTTTCCTTCTTGTAGGGTTGAAATGAAACCATCGATATTGACCCACAACATCCGCCGTGGCTGGCAATGGTGCTTTCAAACATGGATCGCGCCTTCACTCCGGCACACGGCCACTCTTTTTCTGCACTGGGCCGCCAGTGCCAATGACTCGTCCGTCGCATCCGGCAAGTGGAAAGAAAAGGCGATGGACGATTTTTCATCCTGGCTGGCGGCGCTCCCGGACACGGGTCCCGATGGCGAACCCGATCCGCAGGCGTGCGATCTGTACACGCTGCTCACCGAATTTGCGGCCCTGCGCCAGGAAATCAACCTGCAGACCCGACAGCAGCGCAAAACCTTACGATCACAGACGGAACTGGCCGAGCAATTCGGCCGGCTCGGTGAACAATTCGATGTCCGTATCGCCCAGCTGGACCAGATTCGCGACGCCCTTTGCCAGGGCATCGAAGAAAAAACGGCGGCGGCGTTCTTCGATATCCGCGACGCCCTGGTACGAGGCGAAAAGGCCACCCGCAGCGTGGCCGGCAAGCGCGGTTTCTGGCGGCGCGCACCCAAAGGCATCGATACCCTAGCGGAAGGGTATGCCATGGCACGGCGGCGCTTCGATCATGCCCTGGACCAGTTGGGCATCACGCCGATCGTCACTACGGGCCGGCCCTTTGATGCCACATGCATGCGGGCGGTGGACAAACGCCATGTTGCCGACAGCGCCCCGGGAATCGTCATCGAAGAAATCGCCGGTGGGTTCATTCGCGCGGAAAAAGTGCTGCGCACAGCCGAAGTCGTGGTCAACGCATAGTAATCATCCGGAAGGAATGTCATGACAACAATCGTTGGAATCGATCTGGGAACCACCAATTCGGAAGTTGCGGTTTACGCTGACGGCAAGATATCGATCATCACCAATGACGACAACGGCATTGTCCCTTCGGTGGTCGGGATGGACGAAAACGGAGCCGTGATCGTCGGCCGGCAGGCCATGAATCAAGCGGTGGTCGCACCGGAGCGGACCGTTCTTTCCATCAAGCGCCGTATGGGCAGCGATGCGGTGATCGAACTTGGCGAAAACAGGTTTTCCCCTCAGGAGATTTCGGCCTTTATCCTCAAGGCCCTGAAGCAGCGGGCGGAAAAGCACCTTGGCCGGCCCGTGACCCAGGCGGTCATCACCGTTCCGGCCTACTTTACCGATGTCCAACGCCAGGCAACCCGGGAAGCCGGCCAAATCGCCGGCCTGGAGGTGGTTCGGATCATCAACGAGCCCACGGCAGCGGCACTGACCTACGAACGCGGCAACACCCAGACCCGTCGGTTGCTGGTTTACGATCTGGGGGGCGGAACCTTCGATGTCTCCATCGTAACAATTGAAAACGGTGTGGTGGAAGTACTGGCCAGCACCGGGGACAACAAACTGGGCGGTGACGACTTTGATAAGAAAATCGTCGCCGAGTTGGTGACCCACCTGAAAAACAAATACGGGATGGACGTTTCCGGCGATCGTTTTGTCATGGCCCGGCTTCTGCGGGCCGCCGAGACCGCCAAATGTGCGCTTTCCACCGAACCGTATACCCGGATCGAAGAGGACCACCTTACCAGCAAAGACGGCCAGGTAATTCATCTCTCCATGGAGTTGAACCGCGACCATTTCGAAACCCTCATCGAAGCGGATCTTTCCCGAACCATGCAAGCCGTTACCCGCGCCCTGAAAGATGCCGATATGCTGCCGGGGGCCATCGATCAGATCATTCTGGTCGGTGGATCGACGCGGATTCCCAGGATCGCCCAGCTCCTGGAAGAAAAATTCGGTATCCCTCCCCATGGAGAGATCGACCCGGATCTGTGCGTCGCCATGGGTGCCGGCATCCAGTCGGCCCGGGAGACGGGGCAGGACCATGCCAGCGTACTGGTTGACATCACTCCGTACACCTTCGGCACCTCGGCCGTCGGGGAAGTCAACGGTGAACCGAGCATGTCCCAATTTGTGCCGTTGATCCGGCGAAACACCAAACTGCCGGCCAGCCGCAGTGAAGTCTTCTATACCATGTACGACAATCAGGAAGCCGTGGATGTCACGGTTTACCAGGGGGAAGAACCCGATGCCACCGAAAACGTCCTTTTGGGCAACTATCTGTTCAACCTGACCAAGGCACCGGCCGGCAGCCAGATCGCCCTCTACTTCGACCTCAATCTCAACGGCATTCTGAAACTCAAAGCGCTGGAAAAACACACCGGGAAATATATCGATGCGGTGATTGAAAACGCGCTTCCGCGCCTGGACGAAGAAGACCTGGACCAGACCCGCCAGCGTATCGATGCGCTATGGCCCCAGGCGCCGGGCAGCGATGCGCAACCGGAAACAGATACGCTTCCATCCGAATATACCGACCTTGTCCGTCGCGCCCAAGGGCATTTGGACGGCACCATCGAAGAAGAGGATCGCGAAGAAATCGTCAACCTGATCGAAGATATCCGTGACGCCCTCAAGGCCGGCGATTCGGACCGGGCCCGGCAGCATCGCGATACCCTGGATGATCTGCTGTTTTACATAGAAGACTAAAAGGCGTATCCGTGCAATACTGCCCCACCTGCAAAGCCCTTCTGAAGGGAAATCGGATTTGCAAACGCTGCAGGACCGACGTGAGCAAGGCGCTGGAAGCCGCCGAACAGGCGCAGGCGCATCTCAAGCTGGCGGCCGAGGCTTACACCGCCAACCGTTTTGAAACCATGCTGCATCATGCCCGACGCGCCTTCTCTCTCCACCGAACCCGGTCGAGTCGCCGCCTGCTGGCCTGCGCGGCCTTGTTGCAGGGAAATTATGAACTGGCGCTGCTTGCTTGGAAGGTAAGGATCGGGAATTTTATTAATTGAACAAAATTGCTTGTTCTTGCGCCCGTCTTCCGCGTTGCATCAACGGCCACATACTCCCGGTATGCAACCCTTGATGCGCCTTGAAGACGAACACAAGCCCGGCGCAATTATGTCCAATTAATTTCATCCCCGATCCTAAGTATGACCGTCCCGAAAGACAGATAGATTCAGGCCCTGGAAAAAAACTGAATCAGCAGGCCGGTGAATGAAGAAAAATAGCCTCTCCTGAAGGTTTTCCTTGATATTTATCGGAAGTTATCACAGAATAGTCCGGTATCCTCATCAATTGCTTACAATCAGTGTTTATCCCCGGAAGACCAACTTTATGCTTCCAGAAGAACTTCCGGAAGCGATGTTTTGACGGCGGCACATCAATGCCAGGCAATTGGCAATTATTTCATTTAATAAAGGAGGAGATCGTGATGGAAAGTGATCAATGGGTAGCATTGTTGGAAGAAACCATGGCGGCCTGGGACTGGAACGATTACCTGAAGCAGGCTGAGCAGTGGTCGACACAATGGATCGACTCGTGGACGTTACTACAGCCCTATGCCCAGGTCGCCCCCTCTATTCAGATCTGGATGGATGCGGCCATGGCGTTCAACGATCAATGGAAGATGGCCTTGCAGAGTTGGGAAAAAACGACGTCGTCACAACAATCCGATCACAATGAAAAAGAAATCGCCGAGCTGGAAGAAAAATACGAGGCGGCCCAGGAAAAACTAAAGGCGCAAAAACAGGAACTCACCAACCTGAAGCGCGCCCTCACCAATAAGGAAAAAGCTCTGAGCAAAAAGACGGCGACGGCAACCCAGCAACTCAAAGAGATCGGCGAAAAAGACAAAGCGATTCAGACGCTGGAAGAAAAACTGAATCGGCAGGCCGCTCACTTGAAAACGCTTGAAGCACAGGGCCCCAAATCCGCACCGATAAAAAAGCCGGTGCCGAGAACACAACCATCCGTAGCGGCAAAAGGCGTTTAAGGTTGGCGGAAATAAATAATTCCCCCAGATCGCGCCGGATTTGGGGTCGTCTACAAGGCGCCGTCACCCGTGCATATCAGGGAATATGTGCGGGTGGCGGCAACGCGGTAGACGGGCGCAAAGACAAGCAGGATGGAGGAATTATTTATTTCCGGCAACCTAACTCCGTGATGTCCCCAGGGGGGGCAAGCAGGATCGGTCAACGGGAAGGGTCAGGCGTATCATCCTGCAGGTCCAGTTGAAACCGCACCGGCCCCCGGGTCCCCTCCTTGGGATAACGATGGTGCAGGGCATAAGCTGAGTCGGGATAACTCCAGGAAGTGGCGATGGCAACGTGCCCCTTGGGAAACGGGGTCACCTCGGCATCGACATAATCGAGCGGTGCCAGGGCGGTTTCCGGCTCCACCAGGTCATCGTTTAACCCATAGCAGATCAACCAGCGAATTTTCTTTGCCTGCAGGCGCTTGAGCGCCAACTTGCGGCCGAACAGCCTTACCGGCAGGATACCGTCAGCAGAAATGGGCGTATTATAGGAAGCAAAGCTCATCCGCGTGATTTCCATGGGCAGATCATTGCGCTCATACATCAGCCAGTAATTCAGCGCTGCGGCGGTTTTGCCGACACCCTTGGTCTTGCCGTTGTTATTGGCCACCAACAGCATGTCCCGCCACATGACCAGTAACGGAATTTCAATCTCAATACTTTTCAGTTTGTAGATCCAGCCCATCAGATCGCCATCGGCTACCCGGTTTCCATTGGACAAAATTTTGGTCCCGTAAGACAAATCATTGAAAACTACGGGAAGATCACGGAGAAATTGGGCCAACCCCTTGCTTCGCGTGCCGTCCATGGGTGCCACACAGGTGATGAAGGCATCCACGAGATCGTCCAGTTCTCCGCTAAGCAGATCACACAGTGCGGCAAATCCGCCCTGGCAATATCCGTTGAGGGTCACCGCGCGACCATGCCGGCCTTTCAGGTTTTCACAAAAACGGCGGGTATCGCGGGCGTCGTCCTCCGACGTCATGAGCTGAACCGCGGGCGAGGTCTCCACATCTTTGAGAATGCGGACGTAGGTAGGAATGCCCTGATCGGCATACGCATGCGCGTAACTGCGTCCTTCCCCCGGCAAAAAAGAGAGAATATTGGCCCCCAGAACAAAAGGCGGCATGATCAACAGCGGTTTTCCATCCCGGCGCGTCGGCGTTTTTAAGTTTCGCGGTAACACCTGATAAAGCTCGAAACGGTCGGTTTCGTCAATTTTTGTCCCGGCAGGCTGCCGTTCGAAATGAAAACCGAACTCCGCTTCGATATCATCAATGGCTTTCGGATAGGTGTAGGCCACGCCCTCCACCAATGTGTTGATCCGTTTGGCAAAACGGCTGCACGCATCCGGACTGCCGGACAGGAAGGCCTCCATAGCCGTATTGACCTCGCTTTGAACAAACTGGTTCGCCGCCGAACAGCTGCCCCGAAGGGCCCGGTCCACCAATTCAAGATTCATCTGTCCCAATTTGGTGTAGGCGGCCAGATTATCCAAAGGATTGCGCTGCCAAAACCGTTGGCCCTCCACGCGGTTAAAATAGCTCGCTGCCAGCAGAAAGGGAATGTAAAACGCATTGGCATATCGTGTCAGCGTTGCCGTACCCGTCTGGCATGCATTAAGCAGGTTGATCGGAGCAAGGGTCTCCTGCCATTGCCGGCTCCATATCGGTTCTGTCACGGGGTCCCCTCTCCTCTCCTTACACGATTGATCGCAGGGCATCCGGCTGAACCGGCCACAGAAAAAGGCCAACCATGCCCCATCAGGGTAAATGATAGGCATTGAAACATGCTGCATTTGCGGGAAGGCCCGAAAGCGTATCCGCACGTCTCCCTGCGCCGATCCAGGCACATAAAGCGGCCCGGATGTTAAAGGTCTTGACCGTGGGCTTTCGGCCAGGCCTGCTGAAAGACCGCATTTCACCCGGGCATTAGGCTGGCGGAAAGAAATAATTCCCCCAGATCGCGCTGGATTTGGGGTCGTCTACAAGGCGCCGCCACCGGTGCATATCGGGAATATATGTCTGTGGCGGCAACACGGTAGACGGGCACAAAGACAAGCAGGATGGTGGAATGATTTCTTTCCGCCAGCCTTAAGTTTAACCGGCGAAAAACGTTTCCATATTCGTGTAGTTGTCGTCGACGTAGGTTTTGAATTGGTCGCGACCGGCCTTATAATTATTCACCCATTCATTGATGGCCTCGTGCCCCTCTTCCGGCAGCCATCCGGTCTGGGAGAGGACGGTCTGGGCGACCCGTTCAAATTGATCCTGCAGCAGAACCAAGGCATTGAAGCTATTGTTGAACGTGGCATGGTTGAAATCAAGCACCTGTTTTACCATTTCTTTCTGGTCCATGATACATCCCTCCTGTAACTATTCTGTTGTTTTGGTTTTCGTCGGGGCTGTCGTTTTTGATTCACTGATATACTTTTCAATCCCGGTAAAACCATCATCCACATAGGTCTTGAACCGCCCCCCCTCCTGCTCACATAAATGGATCCATCTCTGAATCGCCTTGCGACCATCATCGGGTAGCCAGCGGGATTGATCGAGCACCGTGTCCATCATTGAGACGGCCTGATTTTGAAGCGACGTAACGGCATTGTACCAATTGTCGAAAGACATCTTCTGGAAATCAATCACCCGTTTCGTCATCTGGCTGTATTCCATGGACCTCTCCTTTTGCTGAGGATTCTTGTTATGCGGCATTGCACCAACAGGCCGCAATCCAACCTGCTATTATTTTGTATGCCCCATCCATATGACTGTCAAGCATTTTTGTGCGTTGCATCATTATTTGCTCATTTTGCACGCCCCTGACCGGCTACGCTCATGAATTTGTTCACAATTCTTTACTTGACCGCGTTTTGGCATTATGATGGATGTTTTAATCACTGCAAACCATTTCAGGTCGGGAGAAAGCATGGATCAAACGGTAGTACTGAAAAAATACGCCAACCGTCGCTTGTATGATACTGAAAAGAGTGTCTATGTCACTTTAAGCGATGTGTCAGGCTATATTCGCCGAGGACGACTGGTCTCCATTGTCGATGCCAAAACAAAAGAAGATGTCACCGCTTTTATCCTAACCCAAATTGTTCTGGAAGAAGCCAAAAAAAACAACGCTCTGTTGCCGGTACCCTTTTTACATCTGATCATTCGCTATGGAGACAACCTTCTCGGTGAGTTTTTTGAAAAGTACCTTGCACTGGTCGTGGAAAATTTTGTCAACCACAGGAAGGCCATGGACAACCAGTTCCGTCAATGGCTGGGCATGGGGCTCAATATGTCCGAAGCGACCAAAAAAAACCTCGTTGAGATGAATCCGTTTCGTTCCGTATTCGACACATTCGGACAGCCGGACAGCAAAAAAGACCCCGATCAATCGTCTTGACGCAATCCCACACGCACACCCGTCCGAACTGCATGGCACCCATTGCCAGCGGGAAATGGCAATGGGCATTAATACCTATTTCTGAACATCCGAAGTTTAAATCCTTGCCAACGACCATGCATCATTGGTAGTATAATTTCTACATTGGATGCGAACCGAAACGCCGAACCCGATAAATCTGCCTTGCTTTCCCACCATTTATCCAATGGGATCCGGTCACGTTGACACCAAACGATGGGGGTGCCGCATGAAAGGACAGGAAAAGAAAAAAGAGAACGTATTTGATGGGTTTACCAAAAATCAGTCCGTTAACCAGCGAAGCGGTATGGAACGTCGGCATGAGCACAGCAACGGATTCACCTATGTCAGCACGGTGGGATGGATCTGCCGCCGGGAACAGAGCCGTCGAAAAACAAATGACAACGTACGATAAACAATTCGTTCAGGGATGACCTTTGGCCCATGGCGGTATCCCTGTGGCCACCGGCCATCCCGCATTGTTCCGGCAAACGGATCTTATAGCTAAACCAGGTTCTCCTCGCGAAGACGGGTGAGGATTGCTCGGGTGGAGCGGCTGCGATCCATCGTGTAGAAATGCAATCCGGTAACCCCCTTTTTCAGTAGCCCGCGGCATTGTTCAACCGCGAAATCCACACCAAAATCGAGTACTGCATCTTTGTCCGTCGCGTCCAGTTGGTCCAACCCGCGCTGCATTTCATCGGTGATGGTCGTTCCGCAAATCTTGGACAGCATTTGGGTCAACTTGAGGGTATAGACCGGCATGATCCCCGGAATAATCGGGATTGACACGCCCGCCGAGCGGCACTTCTCCACATACCGGAAAAAGGTGTCATTATCATAACAATACTGGGTGACGACATATTCGGCACCGTTGTCCTGCTTTTGCTTGAGAAAACCAATATCCGCCTCCAGGCTCTGCGCCTGGATATGGCCTTCGGGGTATCCGGCGCAGCCCAGACAGAAGTCGTAACGCGACTTGATAAACGCAATCATTTCCGATGCATACGAAAAGCTTTCGGGATGGGGCTTGAAATCCGGGTCCTGGGGCTTGTCGCCACGGATGACAAAAATCGTCTCAACGCCCAGATCCCGGTATCGGTCAAGCTCGTGCGTCATTTCATCCGGTGCGAGGCCGAATCCGGCGATATAGGCGACGGTGGGGATTTTTTTCTCCACCAGAAGCTGGTTGACGGCCTGATAGGAACCGTCCCGGGTCGATCCGCCGGCACCGAAGGTGATGGACATGTAATCCGGTGATAATTCGGCAAGCGTGTCGACGACGGCGCCAAATTTTTCGGCGGCTTTTTCATCCCGGGGAGGGAAAAATTCAAAAGAGATGGCCGGTTTTTGCTGAGTCGCGTAAAGATTACCAACGTGCATGGAAAATATCCTTTCGTAAAAAGCGTGAAAATTGATCCCCAAATGGTTCGGGATGATGACCCGACATAATAGAGCATCGTTCGTGCCACCGCAGGCAAAAAGCCAAAAAACGCCGCAATAAACTCAAATAATTTCGTTTTAAAACGCCTTCACGCCAATACCGCATGCATAACAGACTGCAAAGGCGAGCCTTCCGGGTCGCAAAGTGTCCTTGCGATGCGCCCATGTCCGGCCGCAGTGATGCCCAAAAGACCGGTACGGCCATTTTTGGACCGGATCATGGTTGCAACACCCGTGTGTGAGTCTTATAATTGCGACGGTACCGCAATCGACAATCGTTATTATGCGCCCATATTCCATGAAAGGATCGATATGCCAAGCAAACAGAAAATCGTTGTCATCGGCGGTGTGGCCTGTGGGCCCAAAGCCGCATCACGAATCAAACGTCTCAATCCCGATGCCGAGGTAACCATCATCGAAAAAGGGGAACTGCTCTCCTACGCCGGCTGCGGACTCCCCTTTTACATTTCAGGAGAGGTGGAAAGTCACAATGAACTGATGGCCACGCCCACCGGCGTGGTCCGCGACACCTTCTTTTTCCATAAGGTCAAAGGCATCGAGATCAAAAACCATACCCTGGTCAAACGTGTCGACCGGAAAAACAAATGCATCGACGCCATCAGTATCCTCTCCGGTGCCAACGTTGAGATTCCCTATGACAAACTGATTCTTGCCGTCGGCAGCAAAACCCAGGTGCCGCCCATCGAGGGCACGGACCTGAACGGGGTCAATTTCCTGCAAACCGTGGAAGATGCGCGCAAAATCCGCAATGAGAGTGGCGCCCTGAAAGGTAAAAAAGCCGTCATTATCGGTGGCGGCCTGATCGGCATCGAGGTGACCGAGGCGTTTAAGAAGCAGGGCATGGAAATCACCGTCATCGAGATGCTCGACAAGGTGATGGGTCAGCTGCTAGATCCGGAAATCGCCTACCATGTGCACAAGGAGTTCGCCGCCAACGGAATCCCCCTCAAACTGAGTGAACGGGTGCTCAAGATCAACGGCGACGACCGCGGAAACGTGAAAAGCGTAACCACCGACAAAGGCGAGTATCCGGCCGACATGGTCCTTATTTCAGTGGGAGTGCGGCCCAACATCCAACTGGCCCAAAATATGGAACTGGAAATCGGCGAAACCGGCGCGATCAAGGTCGATGCCAACCTGCGCACATCGGATCCGGACATCTATGCCGGCGGCGACTGCGCGGAAAACATCAACCGAATCACAGGAAAGCCCATGTACGCACCCATGGGGTCCACCGCCAACAAGCACGGCCGCATCATCGCGGATAACATTTGCGGCATCGACTCCCGGTCCAAGGGCGTCTGCGGGACCGCCATCTGCAAGCTTTTCAACGTCAACGTCGCCCGCACCGGCCTGACCGAAAAAATGGCCGCCGATCTGGGCTACGACACGATCACGGTGCTCAACCCCTCACCGGATAGGGCCCACTTTCTCAAGGAAGCCAAGCTGATCATCATCAAGTTGGTGGTCGACCGCAACACCAAAAAACTTCTGGGCGCCCAGATTGTGGGGCCGGGTGACGTGGCCAAACGCATGGAGGTAGCCGTGAGCAATATCGCCTCCGGCGGCACCGTGATTGACATTGCCCAATACGACCTGGCCTATGCGCCACCCTTCTCACCGGCCATGGACAACATCATTACCGCGGCCAATATCGCCGAGAACAAGCTCAATGGATTTGGCAAGTCCTACACGCCCATGGAGGTCAAGGCCAAAATCGACAACAATGAGGATTTCATCTTTCTGGATGTACGCTCGCCCCAGGAATTCGAGGAGATGCGCATCGAAGACCCGCGGGTCAAGCTGATCCCCCTGGGAAAATTGCGCGAATCCTTGGATCAGCTTCCCAAAGAAAAGGAGATCGTGGCCTTTTGCAAAATCTCCCTGCGCGGGTATGAGGCGGAGCGGCTGCTTACCGGAACCGGTTATCCCAACGTGAGCTACATGGATGGCGGGGTGGTCTGCTGGCCGTTCGAGAAGTTTGTGGCCGGGTAACCTATAGTTAGATTGTCGTCCATCATTCATTGGAAACCACGGAACACACCGAACACACGGCAATTGGATTTTTGTGTGCTCGTGTGTTCCGTGGTTAGCCGCCCTTTAACCGGTGCCAAAGATACTGTCAGGTGAACAACCCTGATCGATTGCAGCCTTCCAGAAAGGCAAGTTTCAGAAAATTCGCTTCGGCAAAAGGCCGCGATTTGGCTTGGCGCGACAGTGTGGTCAGGAATTCCTCCGGCGTTCTGCCACCGTTTGCCCATTCGTCCTTTACCTGCTCGATCCAGTACTTGCCCTCATTATCACCGCAGCATTTGGCCTTGTAACGCTCTTCGATTCCATAAACATCCAGCCAGGTATCGATCTCCTCTCTGGCCATTTCAGGTCCTGTGGAGATGTTGACGTCGTCCGGTGTGATGTTCGTCCAGTCTTTGGTATTCAGCGCAATCTCAATATCGATGGTGGGTGGTGTTGTTTGATAGGGATAAAACGCTTTTCGTCGACCATTCTTGGTCAGCAAGGGGTCTTTGGCATCATACAAAGGGTCCTTGTTCAGTTTATAGGAGCTGTTGCATTCGTGGCAGGCAGGAGCCAAGTTGTGGAAATTGATTGAATTGAACGGATACTTCCCCTTGGGCAGGAAATGGTCATAGGCTTCCCGGCGGCTGTGATAAACGCCTTTGACATCATTGATGCCGCAGAAAGGACATTTGCCCTGCCGATTGACCGTGGTGAATTGCGTATGGTGATCATTCATCTCGCCGATGACATTCCTCAACACTTCCAATTCCAGCAAATCCTTTTTGTACAGACCTTTGAAGAAAGATGCCAATTCGTTTGCCAAAGGCGGGTTGAACGTATTCAGATCGTCATACCTGGCGATGGCCACAGTCGGATCGTTGCGGCACAAACCGGCAATGTCGTTGTTACCTCTGAACCATGCTTGAAGTTGGCCGACCTGCTCAGGCGAAAGGTCCGCAAACAGGCCATAGATCCGTTCAATATGGCCATTGAAAAAATCCGCACCTTTGGTATCGGAGTAGTGAAACGCCTCCATAACGTCCTTCAACTCGGGCGCTGCGTCGAATAAATCGAGGGAGAATGGGGGACCACCCGGCGCTTTGCACCACACTTCAAAAAAGATGAATTCGATGAATTCCTGCATTTTTTCCATGGGATGGGGCACATACGTATAAGCAAACAGCATTAATCGTCGCTTCCTTGCATGCTATCGAGAATAGTCTTGATGAGCAGCATCTTTTCCACGGAATCGCCCAACTGCAGCTCGATCTCATCGATCAAGGCGTTCTTTTCCGCATCGGTACCTGCCTCGTTCAACGCTTCAAAACGCTTTTTCAGCGCGCCCATTTTCTGTTGAGCAAAACCGCCGATGGTTTCACGCTTGCCGAAGGTTTTCATGGTGATTTTGTTGATGGACGCACCCAGGGTGTTGTAGTCGGGGCGATTGACGCTGACTATACCAGTGGACGTTTCCTTGTTTACCACGAGCACCTGCTCGGGAGTGCTGTCGGAAATCAGGAACGGAGTATGGGTGGTGACGAGTACTTCGCGTCGGACTTTGGGATTTGCCGTTTTAAAGCAATCTCGCAAGCGGGTGATGAACTTGGAGCGCCAGTCCGGATTGAAATGGGTCTCGGGTTCGTCCAATAGGAAAAGACTATGGGAGTTGCGGTACAACAGGCACAACCCCAGGCTATGCAGGAACTGATACTCGCCGTCGGACAAGGATTTGGCATAGATGGGTTCGGTCACACCGGCCTTTTTCAGGACCAGTTCTTCAAAACGAATCACCAATTCATCCGCCGGCAGAGTGGGAACGGTCTCGTTTACATAGAGGCTGTCGGAAAGATACAGTTCGTTCTTTAATGCATCATTGACCTCATACAGGTTCAGGGTCAGCAACATCTGCAGGGATTGAAAGAGATCCATGGCCGAGTCGAAATTGTTGGCAAAGGCGCCGCGGATAGCTTCGGTGACCAGATAGTCCAGGTAAAGGGTGTCGGTTTCCGCATCGAGATAGGAGCAGGTGGCGCACCGCTCCAACCGGTCTAATAGCGCGGTTTTGTCCCTTTCATCTGCAGGTTCGAATTTTTTCAGAATCGGGATTCGATAGATTTTACTACCATCTGCCCCTTCATCCACCTGGACAAACCCTTCAGGGTACTCATTGACTTGGGCCGCCGTGATTACGATGCTCTTTTTCAGGACGATGCGAAATTGCTCCAGACCCTCGACCCCCACCTCGTCCTTGAACTGCTGCAAGATATCCTGTGTTTCAAAAATCAGGTTGCTGACCAGGATGGCCTGATTAAAGGCGTTGTCCAGAAACGCGTGGCGCGCTTCGGGCTTTCCACCATATGAAAGATCTTCTTTCAAACTGTGCAGATACTCATCCAGTTGGATAAAGCGCAGCTTGAAAAAGGGCAGGCTCAGGATTTCATTCTCGCCCGAGGAATACCCCAGAACATAGTCCGGCAGGAAATCACGGGCATCCTGCCGGGTGAGTGGATTCGTTTCGCCGTGGTCGGGGTGGTTCAACCAGAACATTTCAGCGCTTTGACCGGGAGATTTGCTGATTTTAATATGGGCAACACTCTCGCTGCTACTGGTTCTCAAACGATCCGGCACCAAAATCAAATATTCCAACTCAAAGCTATTGGGACTGCGGATTTCCGCTTCCTCGGGCTCGGCAAGAGCTTCGTCGGAATCCTCATCGGCGTTGTTCGCTGCTAAAGCATCGGGAAGATAGGTGAGGTATTGGCACTCCATTTGGTAGAAGATGGCGGCCAGCACCTCCAGAATGTTGGATTTGCCGCAGCCGTTGGGGCCGGCCAGAACATAGGGCGCAAAGGGATCGGCACTATCCCGGTCCCACTCCCGCAGAAAGTGGAGTTCGAACCCGGCTTGCAGGCAACGAAACGGTTCGCCGATGTGTAGCCGCAGCAGTTTCATGACTTGGGGCGCAACTTTATTTGGTTTTCATGTTCATTGAAGGTTTGTTCGACTTCACCACGTTTTAGATGCTCAAACAGCCATACTTTGACCTGGTCGTAGTCCTCAATACCCAAAGGTGGGCTCTCTTCATTCATATAGTCCAGTATATTGAACTCGACTCTTGACCAGAAATCGCTAAAAGACGAAAACCGCTTCGGTTCGCTTGTGAAATAGTCTTCGAAGATTTGTCGCAGCAATCTTTTTCGTTCCTCCGGATCGGATATCGCCTCATGTTCCAAAGAAGTAAAAGAAGGTGTCCCTGCTTCCGATTCGTTTTCATCATAATCTATTTGCGGTTCAAATACTTTTTCCAACGGAATCCGGCTTAAATCCAGTTCACCTTTGAAAGCTTTTTGGCTTAGGGCAACGTAGAGGTTTTCCAACTCTCTGAGGTTTCGTAAGTATATGGATTTTAGATTCTCTACTTTCTTAACTATTTCAGCGAATTGGTTTTGGGCTTCTATCGGAGGGACGGGCAAGGATACACTCATTAATTTTTGTTTTGAGATGTTAGGCATAGATCCTGCGGCCCCGCCAGCCAAAGATTGGATAAGTCCGCGTTGTTTTGGATTTATCAATAGCCTCCATAAGGATATAGGATTTATTATATTTTTATCCTGTACAACAAGGCGAAAAATCAGATCTGACATCATTAAATGTGGTCTTGTGTTAAAAATGTAAGCACAGGCAGCGACTAACTGGTAAGTGTTTTTTCGTGAAAAAAGAAGATCGCCATTTTTCACTTCTTTTTCGGGTTTCGGGACGACACTTTGTGGAAGAGCTTTGTTTTCAATTTCAAGAAAATTGCATGCAGTGACAGCGCCTAACTTTAAAACACCCCACTCATCCTCTTCAGCTTGTCGATTCTCGCATTTTGGACTCCAGCCGCTTTCTATAGCAGATAACAGTTTTCTTAACGGTCTCTTTTTCCATCCTTTGCTATTTTGTACCGGATCACCAAACATTGCCAGAAAGGTGCTTTTCAGGAATTCATCCAGCAGGCGCAGGTTCTCTTTGCGTTTGGCAATCAGCGCATCGACGCGACTGAGCAGTGTGGCGATACGGATCTGGTCGTTTAAAGGTGGAAGAGGAATTTTAAATCTTTTTACATCAGCCTTCGAGAGTTCCTTAAACGTTGCTCCTTTGCCTTTTGCCTGTAATTGATCAATTCGATTTTTTAATGTGTAATAAAGAAAAACCACGTTTATGTCTTTTGACGGCACAAGGCTTTTAAATCCCTGGTTGGTACAAACTGGGATCTTATTGATTGCCAACAAGCCTATTGGAGCTCGAGAACTTAGCAAAAGAGATCCCGGTGGCAACATTTCAGTCGAACATGATTTATAACCTGCTGCCGTGATTTTTTCGACCGAGTCCTCAAGGAAAGCACTTTTCAAAGAACTGATTTCCTTTGGAGTAACCCAAGGGATGTCACCATTCCAATATTCCTTTTTTACCCTTCTCGGAGTCGCACCGGAAACCACCCTGCATATTTTACCAAGGGCAATGTTTTTCATCCTATCATTCCCTTCAACTCCAACAACTCCTTCACAATTCCACCTTTAACATCAGCAAGCACCTTCTCGTCATACTCCTTTCCCACCTCACTCATCAACAACTTATGCAGAATAACCGACGGTTTTTCATATACAATCTCTTCAAAGATTTCTTCCTTATACCGACTCAGGCTCAAGTCATATTTCTCATTAACGATCTCCTGCCGGGGCACCACAAAATATTTCCGGGTGCGGTCGGTATCCTTTTCTGAATCGCGGTCTTTGAACTTCTTATTGATCTCTTGTAAGTCGCCAAACCCGTCCAGTTTGTTACGTTTATCGTCCAGAGAGTACCCATCACTCTTCATGTCATAAAACCAGACATGTTCAGTCCCCGGCTCGCTGACCTTGTCTTCCTTGTCATAAATCTTGGTGAAGAGCAGGACAGCCGTGCTCACCCCGGCATAGGGTCTGAAAACACCGTTGGGCATAGTTATGACGGCTTTCAAATCGCAGCGGTCCACCAGGATTTTGCGTGCCGCCACGAATGCTTTAGATGATCCGAAGAGCACCCCCTGAGGCACGATGATGGCGGCGGTTCCACCTTTCTTGAGCAGGCGGTAGATGGTTTCGACAAAGAGCAGTTCGGTCTTGGTGGTTTTCAGGCTGAGGGATTCGTTGATGTCGCCCTTGTCGATGCTGCCGGTAAAGGGCGGGTTTGCCATGACAATGTCGTACTGGTTTGGCGCGTTGAAACCTTTGCTCAGGGTATCGCTGTAATCGACATGGGGGTCGTCGATGCCGTGCATCATCAGGTTCATCAGGCCCAGGCGAACCATGGTGCTATCGAAATCATAGCCCCACAGACTCTCGTTGAGAATGTGCTTGGCCTTTTCGGTGAGGCCGGCACTGACCGAGGTGCGCACGAATCCGTCCTCGTCGGCCTTGAGATTCTTGGCGCCTTTTTTTAGGGCCAACTGGGTAACGATATACTGAAAGGCTCCCAGCAGGAATCCGCCGGTACCGCAAGCCGGATCGCAAATCCGGTGGCCCAGTTGGGGCTGCACCAGTTCGGCCATGAGCTTGATGATATGGCGCGGGGTGCGGAACTGGCCGTTTTTGCCGGCCGTGGCAATTTCCGAGAGCAGATATTCGTACACGTCGCCCTGGATATCCTGAAATGCCTGGCCCTTGTTCTGGGAATCCTTTTCGATCTCCCCATAGATATCGCCGATGGCCTTCACCGCTTCGACCAGCAACGATGGCTTGCTGATCATGAAGACCGCGTTTTTCATGTGTTCGGTAAAGTGGGACCGCTGCCGTTGATATCCTTGAGAAACGGGAACACCTTGCTCAGAACATGCGGCAGCATCTCGTCGGCGGCCATGCGTTTGAATTCACTCCAGCGCAGGGTCTGGCGGTCGATTGCAAAAGGCTTTTCCCGTTCCGCTTTTTCTTTCTCCGCCTCGACCGGATCTTTTTTGTTGGAGGTAAAGCGATGTTCGGGCGGAACCCAGGTGCCGGCAAACTTGGAGGTGAAGGGGTCACCGGTGAAGTCGGCATCGGCCTATTGCTTCCGGTCCAGATCGTCCAACCGTTTCATAAATAGCAGATAGGTGATCTGCTCGATGGCGGTAAGGGGATTGGCAATGCCACCGGCCCAGAATTTGTTCCAGAGCTGGTCGATTTTTGATTTCAATGCAGGGTTATTTTGCAGCATCAGTCTTTCCTTTTGCGGTCAATCGATATTTTTGCAAGCGGCTATTGGGTTTGTCGGGGATGGTCATTTCGATGACCCCTGCCTCCATGGCACGGGCCAGGTATTCCTTGCTGAAGTGCGTGCGATCCTTTAGACTCAGTGCCTCCATAAGCTCCCCGCGTGTCATTTCCCCCTGAATGACCGCCAGCAGGCGTTCGACTTGCGGGGTGACTTGCGGGGTGACTTGCGGGGTGACTTGCGGGGTGACTTGCGGGGTGACTTGCGGGGAAGATTTCCCTGCGTAGGTCGGCCTGGGGAACTCCAGGGTAAACATGCTGTCAAAGCGGATTTTGACCGGCGGACAGTCGGCCTTTTCCAGGGCCGCGCGGATGCGCTCGATGCCAGTACCCATCTTTTCGATGTAGTCGCATCTCAACAGCAGCGCGGCAATGTTGGGGTTACGGCACACGCTACGGCGCCCGAAGTCCCTGGGCGGCAGTCCCTTGGGCAGGCCGCCGGGGTTGTAGATTTCAACCCGGTCATCGAAAATTTCTACCATGACATGGGCGCCCGCCTCGTTGTAGTCGCGATGGCACACGGCGTTGACCATGGCTTCGCGCAGAGCTACCTCAGGAAGCTCCAGGATCTCCTGGCGGCGGATGGAAGCGCTGGTGATCTCCCAGCGCAGTTGAAGGTGCTTTTTAAGGAAAATCAGGGCTTCTTCCACATTTTCAAGCAGATTGCCGGTAAGCTCCTTGCGGTCGAGGATATACGCCTTGCCGGTGCCTTTGAACAGCGCGCAGACCACACTTACATGGAACAGGCGCTGGGTGGGTTCCTTGGCGAAGAGAAGCACGCCGGTCTGGTTGAGGTAGAATTGGCCCTCTTTTTCATCACCGGCCCCTAAATTGAGCAGCAGATTGGCAATATCCTTCTTGGGGGAGATGCCGGCCAGTTTCAGGAAGTGCTCCAGGCGCTTTTGGTCGATCACCTTTTTCCAGTCCAGGTCAAGCCGGAGCTGCTGATCGAAGCGAACCCGGCCCTCGGCCTGGATAAAGGCTGTGATGTCCTGGGTGCTCATCTTCTGGGAGCCGGCGCCGTTGCGTAAATAGAACCCCTTGGTACAGCGGTGGGGCCGATTGGCGCCTTCGGGCACGTGAATGACCAGCAACTTGTGTTTGGTGAGTTTTTCAGCGCGAATGGCCACGGGCGGATCGCAGGCGGCAGCCATATCCTCGATCTGGGCCAGGGTTTTGTTGGACAGATCGGTGCCAATAACTTGATTGTTATCGTTGACGCCGATGAGGATGCGGCCGCCCGAGGCGTTGGCCAGAGCCACAAGTTCCTTGGGCAGGTCGGCATTGACGCTCTGCTTGAATTCCAGCGTATAGCCTTCGCCTTCTTCAAGGATGAGGGCCAGCTCTTTGTCGGTGGTTTTGCGGTACTTCATGCTGCCAATTGCTCCGTGAGCTGGAGGATCTCTTCAATTTCAGCGGGCCTGAACACACCGCGAATCCCTTCCGGATGAATAATGGTAAAAGGCGATTGGATGAGGTCGCGCTTTTCGACCTTTTCCCGTTCGATAATGAAGTCTTTGAGCAGTTTGAGGAATTCCAACTGGCGACTGTTGAGGTCGGTATGCTCGGTGAGAAACTGGTCGAAGGCACGGGCTACCGTGTCGGGAAAGCTGGCCAGGATTTCGAGCCCCAGAATGTGGCGGATGAACTGAATGAAGCGTGCTTTGCGGTTCCTGTATACCACCCGCAATAGTTTTTCGGTGATATGTGGATGTGTCTTATTCAACTGATCGGCCAATTGCTCGGCTTCTTTTTCAGAGATCGCATCACCGGCTATGATTTTTTGCAGGATGGGATTGCTGCGGGTAAGCGACAACACCAGAGCTTCGACCATTTCGCGATATCGGGTCACGCTGACAGCTTCGTTTTGCGGGCCGAATTCAACCATCTCTTTGTTGTGCAGCACATCGGTCAGATCCAGGTTGACCGTTTCCTGGCCGGGTCCCTGTTGTTCGCGGAATTTCATCAGGGGAGCCAGTCGTTCGGAGAGGTCGTCCAGGACCGCGTCCGTGCAGGACGTCCAGAAATGCTCCTGCTGCGCGCTTCGAATCAGCGCCGCCTGCCTCGCGACGATGTTAACCGAGAGCGGAAGCTCACCGATCTGCTCGATGAGCCCGGTTTTCAAAGTGTCGAATCTCGCTTTTTCAGCGCATAAAAGGGCTACGGAAATATCGAGCACATCCTTCTCAAGCCGCATGGCCTTGAAGTCAACCTGAGAGACGGTTCGAAAAAGCGGCTTGATTTGATCAAGCAAGAACTCGATCTTTTGGGGTGTGAGCCGTGCCCAGAAATTTTCGTCGGAAATCCGATCCAGCGCCGCTGCCGCCTCGATGATGACCACTGAGGATGCCGGCAGATCCTGAATCTGGCCGCGCAGGATCGCAATTTCCTTTTCAGCGATCGTCACTTGTTCCCGGGCCAGGGCTTTTTCGATTTTATCGATGCGCAGGCCAGCCAACCGGACGGGCAGCGGGAGCTGGGGCTTTAGCGTCTTGCCCTTGGGTTGGAGCTTGAAATATTCGAAGTTATCCCAGCAGTCGAGAATTAAAAAAACATCTTTTTCGATGCACCAGGGTTTGATTTTGGACGGTTCCAGCAAACGGGTACCGCGGCCGATCATCTGCCAGAATTTGGTGTAAGAATAGACGGGTTTTGCGAACACCAAATTGACCACCTCATGCACGTCGATGCCAGTATCCAGCATGTCCACACTGATGGCAATGCGCGGCATGTCAAGATGCATGAACTGGTCGAGCAGACCGCCTTTCCCGTAAACCCGAGGATCTTCCGATACGAGCACTTTGGCCAATTCACCGTGGTACTGTGGATAGAGGGCATCGAAAATCTCTTCCATTCGGCGCGCATGGGCCTTGGAGGTGCAGAAGAAAATGGTTTTGCCCGGCAGGACACCGTTGGGGTCCTTGATGCACTCTTCCATATATTCCTTGACGATCAGCGTGTTGGTGCCTTTGTTGACGACCTGCTTTTCAAGCTGGCTACCCTCGAAGTTGATCTCTTCGATATCCTTGCCTTCGAGGATGAGTTTTTTCTGGTCCTCCAGGCTGATGGTGCGCTTACTGATCCCCTCCTTTTGAAATTTGGTTTGGATCTTCATGACCTGAAAATCGCACAGGTAGGGTGGGGTGCTACCGACTGCTTCTTCATAGGTATAGGCAAAGGTCGGCAGGCCGTCTTCGCAGGCAAACAGCTTGAATGTGTTGTGGTCGATGACATCGGTGGGCGTGGCTGTCAGGCCGAGATTGATGGCTTTAAAGTAGTCGAGAATCTCGCTGTAGGTGTTGTAGATGGAGCGGTGACTTTCATCGATGATGACCAGATCGAAAAAATGGGGTGACATCCGGTTTGCCGGATCCCGAATGATGTTGAGCATGGTCGGATAGGTCGAAACGTAGATCCGCCGATCCTTGGCGATGATTTTTTCACCGACGTTGGGCCAGCGGGGTTCGTTGGGCAAATGCTCCTTGAATGCCGATAGTGCCTGTTCACGCAAGGCGATGCGATCGACCAGAAAAAGAACCCGCTCGATGTGCGCCGCCCGCATGAGCACATCCACCAGGGCAATGGCCGTGCGTGTTTTTCCCGTGCCCGTGGCCATGACCAACAGAAAATCGCGTTTTTTTGATTCGATGGATTCGAGAACGGCACGAATGGCACGGATCTGATAATCCCGTCCGGCGATATCCGTATTGATCAATTCGTCGGCCAGCGGTTTGCGGCGCTGACGGATGTAGTGCAAACGTTCCAGGTCGTCTAAGGTCGGAAAGCCGACTACTTTGCGTGGCGGATAGTTTTCCAGGTCCCAGAAATGAATCTCCAGGCCATTGGTGTAAAAACAGAAGGGCAGAGGACCGCCTTTATCCTTTCGGATATTGTAGCAATACTGTTTGGCCTGTTCACGGCCGAGGGCCGGGTCCTTGCTGGTCTTTTTGGCTTCGACGACGGCCAGCGGCTTGCGGTCCTTTCCCAGAAGAACGTAATCGCTGAACCGGTGGCCTCCATACGGCGTGGCGGCTTCGGCGACCTTGGCGGGATCCACCACGATATCATATTCCTGGATCACCTGAGATGGATCATCCACGTTCCATCCGGCATCCTTCAATGCGATATCAATGAGTTCCTGACGCGTCTGCTGTTCGGTTTTCATTCCCGCTGAGTCCGCTGGCTACTCATCATTTCGCAGCCCGCCCCGATTTGATCCATGCATCGATCTCTTCACGGTCAAATCGCCACTGGCTGCCGATCTTACTGCCTGGAATATTTCCCTTCTGGGCCATGGTATAGAGCTTGGTTCGCCCCACCTTGAGATAGGCTGCCAGTTCGTCGATGGTCAGCCATTTGTCGTTGGTTGCCGCCATGATTTCCTTAAGTGAATTGTAAGATTGCGGTAAGGAATGATAAACGATGGTAGGGATTGCGAAGATAAAAAGCAATGAAAATTGCATGTCGGCACAGATTTTAAATAGACACATGCCGGCCAGAAATACGATTTCCAGCTTATTCAGTGTGTTCCGCAGTTCAAGGCCATATGGCAGACAAAGGCAACACCACCGGCTAAACAGCCGGTGACGGGCGGCCTGCTGATGCGTTCATTTGATCGGATAACTCATTTCTGATCAATCGGCAAACAGGGCACGAAGAGATCAGGCGTATTCCTCTTCCTCAAACAAAATCCGGTGATCCACCAGATTCATGCGTTTGATCCTGCCCTTGACGACAATCTGGTCGCCGAAGATGCCCACCAAACGGAAGGTGCCGTCCGGTTCGGGCTCTACCAGGTCCACCGATTTCATCAACAGCGTCTCTTCTCCATTCTTGAGGATATAGGCGTTGGCTTCACACATGATCGAGTACCTCCTGTAATCGTTTTTCCACCAGGGTCTGTACCAGATGCGGCAGGGGTTCGGATATCACCCCGATGATCTCGGCGTTCTCCTGAAAAAGGGGCAACAGCAGCTTGAACGCCGAACTGCTGGAAACAGCGGCAGCCATTTTGGGGGTCACCTCGCCAAGCATGGCATTGGCCCAGGTGATCGTTACCGGACCGACAATACAATGGGCATTGGCCGTCGTGTGGCAGATCGCGTTTTCCCCCGAGGCGCATTTGTTGGCGCCGGCCCGCAGCATCTGAGATGCAGCGATGGCATTGGTCCCCAGGGCAATCAGTTCGATCTGTTCACCATAGGCGGCTTTGATGTATTTGATCACGGTCGATCCGATGCCGCCCCCCTGTCCATCTATGACACAAACGCGTTTTCTCGCCATAACCTTCTTTTCAACTGACAATAGATACCGGTTCCGCGCTATCCGACGGGTGCCCTGAACAAAAAAAAGGCCACATGTCCGACAATGCGATGCGCCTGTCGATGCCTTCGTGGCCTGATAAAAAATTGTTTTTTTAGTGCTGCCGCACCTTCTTGGTACGCCTTGAATGCATTGGTTACTATAATATTCGCACGGCTCAAGTCAAGGAGATTCAGGCCCACCCGCAGGGTAACCGCATGTAGATTTCCGGGTTGCTTTTCTTCCCAAAATTAGAGCGTCCATGAATGTCAAAGACCAAATGAAAAATGCCAAATGGTGGTATTCTATCTATTTTAAAATCGATTTCATCTTTCATTTGACATTTGGGCTTTGGCATTTGGCATTTTCCCACTTTCGGGAATGGTGCGTGTTCAGGAACGGCCGGTTTTTGATTTTGCTTGCGATTGCCCTGGGCCCACCCGGGCCGCAAAAATGGACCTTGACAAAGCCGGGAGCGGCCCGTAGAAAATTCCGGATGATGAAACGATGGTTTCCCTATGCGGTGAAAAAACAGTGGTTTCTCATCGGTATGGTACTGATCTTCGCCGCTGTGCTCCTCGACGGCACGCTCAGCCTGGCAAAAATCGGAATCATGCTCAAGGCCCATCACGGCGCATCTGTGATGATCGTGGTCATCTTCTTTTTCTCCGGCCTGATCATCGAAGTCGAACAGATCAGCGCGGGCATCCGGGATGTCAAGGCCACATCCGCCGCCCTGGTGCTGATCGCGCTGCTGGCCCCCCTGGTAGCGATCGGCCTTTCCCGGATGCCCCTGGAAACCGGTGTGGTGTTGGGGCTCTTCCTGGTGGCGGCCATGCCGACAACCCTCTCCAGCGGGGTGGTCATGACCGGCCAGGCAGGCGGCAACATTGCCCACGCCCTTTTTGTGACCATCCTCTCCAATTGCGTGGCCATCGTCTCCATCCCCCTGGTGCTGCCCCTGCTCCTGCAGCCCCGCCATCTGGCGGCGGATCTTTCCATCGATCAGCGGGCGATCTTCATCAAGCTGCTGCTGCTGGTTCTTTGTCCCCTTCTGGCCGGTATGGGGGCAAAACGCTTTGGCCTGACCATTACGATCCCGCTGAAAAAACGCCTGGGCATGATCAACCAGATGATGGTACTGGCGATTGTGTTCATGTCGCTGTCCGGTGCCAGGCAGGTGCTGATGACCCGGGCCGGGGCGGTGCTGGTCATCGTGCCATTGGTGGTGGTATTTCACGGGATCCTGCTCATCTTGGCCGCCACGGCCTGCCGGCTGCTGGCAATCGGACCGGGCCGGCGCGAAGCGGTCATTTTCATGGGATCCCAAAAGACCCTGCCCTTGGCGGTAATGCTCCAGATCACCTGCTTTCCGACCTATGGGACTGCCCTTCTGGTGTGCGTCCTGCACCACATCGTTCATCTGATGATGGACAGCTATCTGGTGGCCCGCCTGCGCTCTTAGGTCACTGACCCTACTCTCCCGGAAACACACTGCGGATGGCCGCGGCAAGGTCCTTGGCAAGCACCGGTTTCATGAGGACACGGCGGATGCCGGCGTTTTCCACCATCCGCCGGTTGAGTTGTTCGCTGAATCCGGTCAGCATCAATACCGGCAAATCCGGCCGGATGTCGGTCATCGCCTTGGCCAGGTCTATACCGGTGAGGTTGGGCATGGTCAGATCGGTGATCACCAGATCGAAACGATACGGATCGATCCGGAATATCTCAAGGGCATCCACACTGCTCATGCGGGTGGTCACCGTGTATCCCAGCCGCTCGAGCACGCGTTTTTCAAGTTGCACAATGGGCGCTTCGTCATCTACCAGAAGGATGTTTTCCGCCCCACCGGGTAGAATCTTGTGCTGATCGTCGGACTTACCGGCCGCCTCGGAAGAGAGCAGCGGCAGAAAAACATAAAAAGTGGTTCCCTTCCCCTGATGGCTTTCCACCCGGATCTCCCCGTTGCATGCGTTGACGATGCCATGGACGACGGACAAGCCAAGTCCCGTCCCCTTGCTCTGTTCCTTGGTGGTAAAATAGGGTTCAAAAATTCGGGACAGGTACTCCGGTTTGATGCCGGGCCCGGTATCGGATATGGTCAGGCAGGCAAATCGATCCGGTTGCCGGTCGGATGCCCGCTCCCTGGAGTGGGAACTTTCAACTTTCTTCAGCGAGACCGACAGCTTGCCGCCGGTGTTTTCCATGGCATGATAGGCATTGGTACACAGGTTCATGACCACCTGATGAATTTGAACAGGATTGGCCATGATCATGGCATCCTTGGCGTCGATGTCCGGTTCGATCTCAATATTGGACGGAATGGAAGCCTTCAGCAGTTTCAGCGGTTCGGCCACCAGCGGTGCGATGGGTGTCGGTTTCAGTTCATCGTTGGATTGCCGGCTGAACGAAAGAATCTGGGCGACCAGCTCCTTGGCGCGCCGGCTGGCTTCGAGAATCGGATGAATGTACCCCCATGCATCGTGATCGTCGGGCAACAATTCCCGGATCAGTTCCGCGTACCCTATGATGGGCATGAGAATATTGTTGAAATCATGGGCAATGCCTCCGGCCAGCACGCCGATCGCCTCCATTTTCTGTGCCTGTCGAAGCTGCATTTCCAGACCGGCTTTCTCCTTATCCAACGTTTTTTGTTCAGTGATGTCGGTCACCACGGCAAAACTGCCTGAAAATTCGCCGCCCGTATCATACAGGGCCGCTGGTGAAATGTAGGTCAGAACCGGTTTCCCGTTCTTCTTTATCCACTTGAGGTCATAGGGTTCGGCTTCGCCGGCCATCCGTTTTTCGCGTTCTCGATTCAGTTTTTTCAGGTTCACCGGGTCAAGAAACTCCCTGTATTCATGACCGACGATCTCTTCCTGCGAATATCCCAGCATGGCACAGAACTGACGGTTGACGAAAGCAAAGCGGCCATTGCCATTGATCAGGCAGATGCCCTCACGCATGGTCTCTATCAGCGTACGGTATTTCTCTTCGCTTTCGCGCAACGCCGTTTCGACCTTCAAGCGTTCATCGATCTGGGTCCGCAGGGCCCGATTGCTGGACTGGAGTTCACTGGTCTTGGCGACAACCGCCTGGGCCAGGGTCGCTTTGGACCGGCGCAACCGGGCCTCCGAGGAGCGACGATGGAAATCGGAAACCGTCAATCGAAAAGAGAGAAAAACCAGAACCAAAAACGCAACCACAGATGCCAGCACCGCCTTCATGAAAAAACGATTCTGCCCCTGACGAAAGCCGATGGAAGCGTGCTGGGAAACGATGATCCAGGAATAATCCCGCGTGTCGGATAATTGATTCGGTTTTGGTGTCGTCGCACATCCAGGGCACTCTTCCAACGGGTAAATGGTACCGAAGGTGAAAATCCCCTGATCGGTGACCATCTGGCCGTGTTTCACGGTGTTGATCCGCGCCCACAACTCAGGATACCTCCTGCCCAGGGTGAGGTTCTGACCATTGGGATACATAAATCCCCATTCATCTTCCGGGGTGGCACCCTTGAGCCAGTATCCGTCGGCATTGAGCAGCATCAGTTGTGAATCGCTCCCCTTGCTCGCCGGAGAGAATTGGTTCAGCAAATGTTGAGCGGTATAATTGATAATAACCATACCGCTCTTTACTTCTTGGCGACTGTAAATCGGCGTGGCAAAACGAATCATCGGTTTGCGCGGTGTTTCCAATTGGTTGTGCTCAATATTCAAATCCAGTGGGGAGACATAAATCCCGCCTTTGGTCAGTCTCATGGTTTCGGCAAAATAGTAGCGATGCTTTTTTGCCTGGCGCTCACGATCGGCAACGGCCATAGGGGCACCGTTATTTTGGTTGATCCGCACCACCTCCATGCCCGCCCGGTCGATGATGCGAATCTGATCATAGTCGCTATGGGCAGACGAAAAATTGATAAACCGGGCTTCCATATCCGACCGGATTTTTGCCAACATCGTTGTTTCCGGGCCCAGCACTCCGCTTGACGCCACCTCGCTTGCCAGAAATCGAAGGTCCGCGATCACCGGTGCAAGGGCCCTCAGGGTGATCTGTTTGGCCAGAAGTACGCTGGCTTTTTCATTTTCCAGAACGGCTCGTTGATGGTTGCGGAGTTCAAACCAGTAGACCGTTGCGATACAGCCCAGAACCAGCAAAAAAATTGGTAGAATAATGAGAAGCGTCTTTTTAATGGCCTGGGATTGCTCTTTCGCCGGTGATGATGGACGTATGGATGTCATCTGTAATACTCCCATAACATGACGGACTGCCGCGTTGCGGAAGATTCACCGTGGTGGGGAATGCAAGGGAAAAGCCGCCCCAGGGCCAGTGAACCGTTACAGGTTAACCCCATGTTGCAACATGGGGAGTTACCGCCAACGCCGGATAGGGATCAAACACGGAGGTCGTCAGGAGGAAGCGGAGGATGCCAGAACGTGCGAAAAGAAGGATTGCAGCGCAGTGGGAATGGTATTGACCCTCACATGCCATTTTATGATACCAACCGCATGCACAGGAATCAAGATGAATGCGGTTGGTATGAATACCACTTTCGGTGGGTTACGGGACAAACTTGAGTTGAAAAAACGGCCGGAGGCAGGTTGATCAGAAAGAGGCAAGGGGCATCGTTCGGGATGGCAGAGCAATCGCATGTAGCCTTGGTATGTGATGTGCGGGCTTGGTTCCAACTTCGTCCACTTACCCCCTCGTTCCCACGCTCTGCGTGGGAATGGCTGGCCTTATACGTTCCCACGCAGAGCGTGGGAACGAGAGGTAATATGGGATCAGCCCGTTTTAATCGTTCCTAAATCCAGGTGGACGAAGCTATAACCAAGCCCTGATGTGCCCTACAGGGCGATCGCGTACGGATCGTTACTATGACCCAAATCGAAATCGGGATCGCTATCGAAATCGAAAAAAAATGGGACGTAGACATGCAGACTGGATGTATAGCGACTTGCGGTCAATGGTGGTCGGCGCCATAGGAGACTGGAAAACCGGAAACCGTCTATTGTCCTTTTGTCAACCAGTGATTCCAATATGCATCGTCGATCCCGATTTCGATTCCGATTCCGATTTCGATTTCGATAAACCTGAGTTACATGCGATTGCCTTGCACGGGATGGCAATGCCGTCATCCGTCCACTGCCACAAGGGACACGCCAAGCTTGGCCTCGACCGCCTGGACTTTCTGCAGCTGATCCTCGCTGAGTGTCGACGGTTTCAGGTCGTGGCACTTGAAGGCAAGCAGGGTCTTGCCCAGGTCCTTTTCCAGGTCGGTGATGCTTTTTAAGGTGGCTTCGTTCATGGTGGTGTCAAGGGAACATAACATGGCTGGGTCCTCCTCGGGTTTGGGTTAAGGATCGGTGAGTATGGATCAAATCTAATCCAACCGGGGAAAGAGGGCAATATTGGCGGATTGACGGGTCACTGACGGGCAAAACCCATCAGTCACTGAGCCCCATAAGAAAGCTTTGCAGGTTGGTGCGGGTGTTGCGCAGGTTTAACTTCTGGCGCAGGTTGCGCCGGTGAAAATTGATCGTGGCCAGACTGAGGTTGAGCTGATCGGCAATCTCCTTGCTGCTGCGGCCCTCCCGGATCAGGGCGGCGACCTCGATCTCCTGGGGTGTCAATACCGCCTGGGCCGCCGACAGGCGACGCAGAAACGGCCGGGTCAGATCCCCGAGGCGTGCCTCCAGACTTGCCACCAGCGGACGGGCCCTTGCCGGCAGGGGCAGACGGGCCATCCGTTCGAGCACCGGCAGAACCATGCGACGCATATTGTCGAGCACATCGTCCTCCATCTCCCGCTGATCCACCTCCCGCTGGCGCAGGAGAACCCTGAGGGCCGTGTTGGACTCTTCCAGTTTTTGTTTCTCCTGCCACAGGGCCTGTTCGCTCCGGCGCAGGCGTTCCTCAGCCAGTTTCAGGGCCGTAATGTTTTCGTGGCTGACCACAATCCTCACGGGACCGGGGCCGGCGGCCCGGGTCACACGCATGTAGAACCAGCGCCGTTCCCGTGGTGAATGGCAGGGATAATCCATAACAAACTCTTCCATGCGGCCGGCGATCACATCCCGGATCCCCTGGGCAACGGACGAAGACGCCTCGGCCGAGTCTCCGCCGGCACTGTCACAAATCTCCAGATAATTGACGTTCAGCGTATCCGGCCGGATGCCGATGCGATTCTCCTCGGCAAAGGCTTTCCAGGCCCGATTCGTCTCAAGGATGAATCCGTTCTCATCAAGGATGGCCACATGGGCGGACAGGGAATCGAGTATGATTCGGGCCAGTCGACTCTCTCCCGTGGTCACTCCTGGTGAACGTTGTCCGTGAATCGCTTTTCTCGCCATGCGCCTCCTTGGAATCAGAACGCGTTTTGCCTCCCGGCCACTACGCACCCCAGGGCAATCGCATGTATCTTGATTTCTTTTTTCGCGGTCATGGACCGCTCCTACAGTTTCCTGTAAATGCGCCAATTTACAGCTTTTGCTGCAGGAGCTGACCTTGCCTGCGACAATGGTTCCCGATAGTTGGGTTACATGCGATTGCTCTGCTACGCACCCGGTCTGCTTTTGCATAACCCGGCCAATGCCGGCAGCCGTCGGACCGAGTTATGATTCGACTTCGTCATCGATCCACTCCCGGGCCCGGTCCCCCCCCTCGCGCCAGGCATAACAATTGTTTTTCAACCCGCGCGACATCATCTTGAAGGTATCATAATCGATGGGGTTGCTGATCCTGTAACTCCAGGCGCCTTGAAAGGCGGCCGGTGCCATGGCCGTCAGCAGCTCATGCAGGTGGGTACATCCGCCTTTGCGCGGCACCAGTTTCCTGATCCGGGCCATAAATCCGCCGGCAATGCACATCCCTTTAAGCGGGGTAAGCGTATGCAGGGTGTCGATGCAATCCGGGTGGGGAAATTCGGGCATTTCCACCTCGACATCCTTGATGACCATCTCCGGCACCGTGAGCTCCAATCGGACAATCATGTGGTGAACAGTGTAGGGCGGGCGAATTTCTCCGGAAGGGTGGTGAGAGTCGAGGAAGCGACGATCCTGCAGCGCACCTTCAACAATGATGGTGTCGCCGGAAGCCCCCTCGTAAATAACGGTATCGATGCTGCGGTTGTGCACAACTTTCTGTCGGGATTTATCGAATACGATCATGCTCGTCTCCGTGCGGTTTGTTTTGTCGCCCCTTCAGGGCGACATGGAAAGGATCGAATGGGTTTCGCTATCGCCTTCAGGATACTGCTTTTGGGCGGCGTTATCGCAATTCCATCGCCAAATGGTTCGATACAGCCGGCAGACCAGCATCCGCTCGTTTTGGCGGTTATAGTGGATCCGGCTGGGACAATCCCCCGGACAGATTGCTTCAAGCGCACAACCGGCACAGGCCGTCTGCCGGGGCTTTGTTTCGTGCAGGGCGGCAAGCCGCGGGTACTGCGGCTGCCAGACGGTACCTGCGGCGAATCGTGCGTCCCCCATGGTCTGCCCGCAGGGATAAACGTCCCCTCCGGGATCGACGGCCATACTTTCGCCGACGCACGCGTGGCAAAAAACAGGCCTTTTGCGCCGCGCCCGAAGCAGTTCCTGTTCCCGCAGCCGAATGGGAATTCGCCGACGCTGGTTGACGGCAGTCAACGCCGCCAGCATGCTGTGGATCCCGGTTTCCAACACCTGCGGATCGGCGGGCATGGCGACGCCGCCTTGACCGGCGCGGCCTTTGCCGACCAAGAGATCCAGGCCGACACCCCGGACGCAACCAAACCCCGCCAGGGTCAACACCAAACGGTCCAGGGTTGCGGCGCTGGCCTGGGTGACCACGGTGGTGACCCGGAAAGGAATGCCGGCACCTTCCAACTGCTGTAACCCGCGCAAGGTCTCGGCAGCCATCCCACGCTGCTGCTGGTGGATCGCAGGCGGGCCGTCCAGGCTGACCCCGATTTGAAAATTATATGTTTTGAACAGCGTCAGCAAATCCGGCGTAAGGCACGTGGCATTGGTTTGAATTCCCAGGCTGCGGCATCGGCCGGTCTTCCGTGCCAGAATGGCAGCCTTTTCGATGGACAACGGAACCAGGGTAGGCTCGCCACCGGTAAGCTGAAGATGAAATGGTTTCTGGGATGACGCCTGGCCGATGGCCTGCCGCATCACGGCTTCAGGCATGTCCGTTTCGCTATTTCCGTCACCGTTGTAGCAATAGGCACAACGCAGGTTACAGCGGTGGGTCAATGCAAGAATAAGATAACGGATGGCCATGATAAACAATGAAAGTATACTGATTGGTGTTGGCTGGTATGCATAGCCGGAGAAAGGCAGGTTGTCAACACCGGCGTGATGGTTCTTCACGGTGTTTTTTTCTAACGGCATAAGCACTCATTCACTTTCAAACGCGCTGTGCTATCGTTGGCGTAATCAACATTATCACCAGTGTGCCTGAAAAATTGGAAGCCACAGCCAAGGTCGGTTATGGCAGTAACGAAACGATCCGCCATAGCCTCGCGTTGGGCAAGCGTTTCACGGACAATTCCCTTGACAATTCCCAAAAGTCTCGAATACAAAGTAGTGTTTTAAATTTTTGACAGGCAATCAACGCTTGGCTGCCTCATAGCATTCGCAATGCAAAAAAAATAATCAAGGGCGTCCATCAGGACTTAATAGGGAATCCCGTGCAAATCGGGAGTGGACCCGCCGCTGTAACATCCATGTTTTCAGCCCATGCTGGGAACAACGCTGTTGGCCAAGACGCCACTGTTCGATTTTTCTCGAGCGGGAAGGCGGCCAATAGCCGGGTGAAACCAGAAGACCTGCCTTTGATCGATCGGTAAAACCCAACGTGGAGGATGGTGTTTTACTTACCCTACAGTTGTTCGGTTCGGGATAAAAAACGGTATCCCCGCGCTTTAACAGGCGCGGGGATTTTTTTTTGGGAGAACGAGAATATGAAAACACTCAGCGCGATCGTATTGGCCGTGGCCGTTTTTATGGGTGCCCCTGACATCAGCTTTGCCGACAGCACCGTGCCCGTCGCTTACTGGAAACTGTTGGATGAGGAGCGCTACATCCATCGCTTCGATCTGGAGCGTTTCGGCTGGCGGACAATTCGGAACATTCGCCGGCAGAACATGGATGCCGGCAAGAAGACCAAGTTTCTGACGCTTAATGCCCTGCCCCCTTCAGGCAATATCGGCGACATGCGAAAACTCGATGGGCAGTACCTGGTGCAGGCCAGTATCCTGGTACGCGATCCCAACGGGGATATCTCCCAGATCCCCGCCATGACCGCAGAAAAAGACAGCATAGGCCTTCCCGAAGACAACATGCTCATGGGGCGGTATCTGCTCGGCGCCCGAATTCCCTTAGGAGAGCACGATGTGGACGCCGACGGCATCAGCGAGTCCGTCTTTCTGTGCGCCAAGCATCTGGTCGTTCATCGTAGACATGGCGGACGGATGGGACACGCCTCAGTGGTCTTTTTCGATGATGGCGGGAAGATGCCCCTCGAAATCGGCCCGGCCATCAACACGGCCAAATCAAAATTCGGAGGCGGCATGCAGATTCCCCACGAGACGTATGAAATGATGGTCAAATACCAGGGTCGCCCCCTGCCTGGAGCAGCCGTCACGGTAACCACCGAAGGCAGCCAATGGGAAAAGACCTTCATCACCGACAAGGCCGGCAAATTCGCAATCATGCCCACCGATGACCGTTTTTCCCGGCGTGAATGGCAAAACTACCTTTACACGGCCACTCATCTCGATCGCCAAACGCACACTTACTATGTCGCCACCCTGCCCACGGTTGTCTATAGGAACCAACCCGAATGGCGCTCCAAGGCCATGGGGTTCGCCTTCTGGTCCATCATCGGCACCGGTGTCACCCTACTGATGGTGGCCGGCCTGACCCGCCGACGCCGGCGCCGGGACCGTCAGGCGCTGATCGTCTTCGAAAATCACAGAATTCAAAGGGATCTGCCATGAAGATATCCACCCTGCGATGGACCATCCTGACCGCCGCCTTTGTCATCCTGCTTTTCGGCGCCTATGGTGGGTTGTACTTTGGTTATTTCCTGCCGACTTTCTCCTGCTGCTGGGTGCGCGCCCGGGCCGGCACCTGCTTCATGCTGACCCTGCAACGGACGCTGGGCATGTTCACCTGGGAAAGTATGTTCATTCTACTCAAGCAGTTTATTTTCTTCTCGCTTCTGGTGATTCTCCTCGGCCGGGCATGGTGCGGTTGGCTTTGCCCGCTGGGTTTTGTTCAGGACCTGCTCGACCGTCTGAGGCAAGCCGTGGGCTTGGGGTATGTCCGCTTTTCGGAGAAGCTGCGCGGCGGTCTGGCGTGGATCAAGTGGGCCTTTCTCGCGGTTGCCGTTCTCCTGCCCATATGGGTCGCCTTTCCGGTGATGTGCCCGGCCGTGGCCCTGGGGCTGCAAATACCCTTCTGCCAGCTTTGCCCTGGCAAGTA
The DNA here is from genome assembly GCF_009689005.1 of Desulfosarcina ovata subsp. ovata. NCBI lineage: Bacteria > Pseudomonadati > Thermodesulfobacteriota > Desulfobacteria > Desulfobacterales > Desulfosarcinaceae > Desulfosarcina > Desulfosarcina ovata. Next base: position 3,184,459 of record NZ_AP021879.1, read on the forward strand.
CATCCTGCCCTTATGCGTGGGCAACCCCGACCGGATATCGGTCAATTATGAGAATGGCACCCATGTGGTAATGTCCATCTTGGGGTTGACTTTTTCGATGGTCGCCCTGCTCGGGGCACTGATCAAGCGCCGCTTCTGGTGCGGCTTTTGCCCCCTGGGCCTGATTCTGGGGTGGTACCGCAAAATCAGTTTCATCAAACTCAAGAAAAATGACGCCGCCTGCACCCGCTGCGAAATCTGCTACAACGTCTGTCCCTCGGAAATCACGGAAGTTTTTCGCTCCCAGGGGAAAACGGATGTCACCACGGCCGAGTGCATGCTGTGCCTGAAATGCGTCGAAAACTGCCCCGAGGAAGGCGCGCTGAAAGCCACCTACCTGGGCAAGACTATTTACCGGTCCTCACCCGGCAAATTTTTTATCAAACGCGGCGTTAATTTGACACCCACTGAATCTGAAGGAGGTATGGGAAACAAATGAGACATGGGAAATGGTGTATTCTGCTCAAACTGGTAATATCGGCGGTAATGCTCAATGCGGTGAGTGTCTTTACCTGTCTGGCGGAGGATGGGCAAACCACGGTACAACAACTCGAAGAAATGGTGGTCCATGGCAGCGACATCAACCCCGGCATTTCAATGCAGCCTGGCAAGACAACCATCGAACTTGACGAATTCTCGGTCATCGGAGACACCGACAATGTAATGGATGTGTTGAAAACCCAGGCGGTGGTCGATTTTAGAGGCGAAAACGATCTCGACCCCGGGGTTGACAGCATTTATTTACGCGGCTTTGAGAGCTATCGCTTCGTGACGGCGTTGGATGGGGTGACCATTCAGCGTACCGGCGGCAACGGCGGCAGCAATCTCGTCGACTACGCCACGCTACCGCCATTTTTGATTGACCGGGTCGAGATTATCCCTGGGCCGCATTCGGCCATGGTTGACGCCAAGGCCATTGGCGGTGCCATCAATTTTGTCAGCAAGGCGCCACAAACTACGGAAAGCCTTAAGCCGGATCTCATTGTCAAAGGCGGCTACCGCACGTACAACACGATGAACAGCACCCTGTCGGCACAAGGCGCGGTCTCAAAGGTCAGCTACGACCTAGCTTACCGTAAATACCGCACGGACGGCTACCTGCGCAACAGTGCCAGCGACATGGACACCGTCTACGGCCGTTTAGGCCTCGTGCTGCCGCAGGACGGCTTTATCACCCTTGGTGCTTCTTACTCGGATGCGGACCGCGAACGGCCGGTCAACAATCCTGCTAAAGACGGCAGTGACTACGATCCCGACTATCCCGTAACCAGCGGTACCTCCCTTGACCCGGGCCAGAATCCAACCTGGGATAGCCTTTCCTACAACTACCGTCTCAATTACCAGCAAGCGCTGCCCATCGGCCGTATCAACCTGGGTGCCTTTTACGGCAAAGCCAACCGGGATCGGTACTATACCAGCGGCACCAAACTTGTTCATTATGACACACACTGGTGGCAGCAGGGCGGTAAGATCACCGACACGGTGGGTTGGACGGCCAATCACACGACGACGTTGGGCTTTGATTACGCACTGATGCACGATGATCTCATTGAAGATGAGAAGACCAAGCGCATTGACAAGCAGGGCAGCTTTTTGCAGCACCAGTGGCGCATCCGGCCCTGGCTGAATCTCAAACTGGGGGTGCGCTATGAAGATTTGAACGTCTGGATGAGCGGTAACGACCAAATTTATGAACGTCATTTTGCCGAATTGATCCCCAAGTCTTTTGTAACCTGGGATTTGGGCGTATTGGCCGCCTGGCTGCACGACACCTCCCTGTCGGCTGGCGTAAGCAAAATCTGGCATGCCCCGGATGCTCAGTTCATTTATCGCGGCCGAAGCAGGGTCGGTAAAGATCTGGAGCCCGAACATGGCATGGGCTATGACCTGATCCTCAGCCGCCGATTGTGGCACGATGTTGCCATCAAGATCGATTACTCTTTTTATGAAATCAAAGACTATTTTGTCAGCGCCACCAACGTGGACAAGGTCCACCGCAACGGCGTGGATGTGGAGCTGAACGGTCACATTATTGATCCGCTATCTTTTTATCTGACCTATGCCTGGCAGGATTTCAAGCACAAGGGCGATGACAAGAACCTGTTCGACGAATCCTATCTGAATGCGACAGGCTATCCGGCCATTGACCGGACTTATGGTGTTGGCTTGAGCTTCAAATTGTAGTTGCGATTGATTCGGCTAAGAAAGCGGGCCCATCGAACCAATCATAAACGGTCCCTTTCCAATAACCCTTTTGCCCAAGGTGAGCAAAATGAAAATCAGTGATATGGTGGCCAAACGGACCCGACGTCTGCTGAAAGGTGTCGCCCGCAGCGCCGCCGTCGAACTGGAACGGTTGCGCTCGATCCCCGGCACACCGGAGGAATTGAACTTTTTCTACGATGTGCTGGAAGCGGCTTATGTACGCAACGATCCTGCGCCGATGCTGGATGCGCGGCCGGACAAAGACCTGTTTGTGGGCGTTTACTGCATGGTGGTTCCCGAGGAGCTGATCTATGCCGCCGGCGCGATTCCGGTACGGTTGTGCGCGGGATGCTTCGAGTCCTCCCAGATCGGCGAGGACCGGGTGCCCAGGGACGGTTGCCCCCTGGTGAAATCATCCATGGGCCTGTCCATGCAAAAGGGGCTCAAGGTTTTCGACCTGTGCGACATAGTGGCCATTCCCACGACCTGCGATGCCAAGCGCAAACTGGGCGAAGAACTCTCGGCATTCAAGGAAGTCTGGATGATCGAGACTCCCCACATCAAAGATGCCGACTTCTCGCGGCGCATCTGGATGGAGCAGATGTACGCCCTGAAGGCAAAACTTGAAACCGTCAAACGCAACGGAACCCGGGGCAAGCGGATCAATGCGCGGCGCATGGCCGCCGCCATCCAGGACACGGCCCGTGCCCAAGCGGAAATGCGGCGTCTGCTCTCGTTAAGATCCGCCGAAAAGCCGCTTATCTGGGGCCGACAGGCCACCGCCGTGGTCAACGCCTTTGCCTACGCGCATGTCAACCGGTGGACCGAAGCCGTTACACGGCTGAACAACCGGTTGGCAGCCATGGCCGAAAACGATCAGCCAATGGCGGACAGCGGGCGACCGCGCATCTATATTGCCGGCAGCCCCTCGCTCTTTCCCAATCTCAAAATCCCCACCCTGGTGGAGGAGATGGGCGGTGTGGTCGTGGCCGACGAGTCCTGTGCCGGCGACCGCTACCTGTATGACCCGGTGGGCAGCACGGAAAAAAATCTCAACGACCAGATGCTCGGCGTGGCCTCCCGCTACCTGGCCCCGTGCGTTTGCCCATCCTTCACCCCCAACGACGATCGGCTGACCCTGATCCAGCGCATGATAACCGACTTTGCCGTGGACGGGGTGTTGTACCATGTACTCAAGGGGTGCGTTGTCTATGATTTCGAAGTCAACCGAGTCGAAAACGCGCTACGGAACAATCAGATCCCGTTGTTGCGTGTCGAAACCGACTACAACCCTGAAGACGTGGAACAGCTTAGGACACGCATCGAGGCATTTATCGAAATGCTCAAATCCAAACGCAGCCGCACGAAACAGGCGGTCTCGTAGATGAGGAAAATAAAATGAGCCAAACCTACTTCGCCGGCATTGACGCCGGTTCCACCTATGTCAAAGCCGCATTAATGGACGAAAACCAGGCCCTGGTGGCCTTTGACCAGCGACCGACCGGCATTGACGCCGACGGAACATCGCAAAAGATGATCGCGGCCATGGCCGAGGCCAACGGCATTCCTGCGGATCACATCCAAAATATCATCGCCACCGGCTACAGCCGGCGCATCATCAGCATGGCCAGGGACACGGTAACGGAAATCAAGGCCCATGCCCGCGGCGCGGCCTGGTCCGCCCCTAATAGCATCGGTATCCGCACGGTGATCGACATCGGCGGGCAGGACAGCAAGGTCATCGTCCTGGACGGCGACAATGAAATCCTCAATTTCGCCATGAATGACAAGTGTGCGGCCGGAACCGGCCGTTTTCTCGAATCCCTGGCCCGGGTGCTGGAGCTGGACATCAGTGAACTGGGCCCCCTCTCCCTTCAATCGAACATGCCACTTAGCATCAACAGCACCTGCGTGGTGTTTGCCGAGTCGGAGGTGGTTTCCCTGGTGGCCCGTAAAAAGAAACGCGAGGATATCGTCGCCGGCATCCATCACTCCCTGGCCAAACGCATCGCGGCCATGGCCCGCAAGGCAGGCGCACAACCAGGGATTCTTCTTACTGGCGGTGGTGGACGCAACGCCGGTATCGCCAGTGCTCTCGACGAGGCCCTTTTGATGGACATCCATGTGCCGGAATACCCCCAGCTCAACGGCGCCTTGGGCGCGGCATTGATTGGAATGACTGAAGACTGACGCGGATGCCAGGTCCGGCTTTACCAAGGGATCGCGAAAGGCGGAGAGCTCGGCGAGTATGGCCGTTCAGTTGTCATCGTTAGGAGAGAGCTTTTTTGAAGTCGCCGTCCTGGTGGTGACCGCCCATCTTCCCGTGATGATCATCGAGGGCATTATCACTGCATTTTGTGTTGGATTTTTCAAAAAAGTCAAACCGGTTTAACATCGTGCTTTTTCTGGTGCTGCCCATTACCTTATAGGGAACCATCGCGTTTTTTCTGGGGCCTTTGGCATGCACCCGGGAAGGTCTGCTCCTGGCGGCCCAGATCACCCTCAAATCCAATGCCATTCTCATGGTTTTTATCGCCTTGGTCGCAACCATGTCCAAGGAGAAACCAATGAATCGAGAAAAGTGCTATGTGGAATTGAAAAACCAAAATCGGAAGAAAGATAGCCCCCCATTGAAACTCGTCTACTTCAGTGTCACCTCCAATGAAATCCCCAACCTGAGCGAAGCCGCCAGGCTGTTTGTCGAAAATGTCGCCGCGCTTGACATATTCGCCCGCACGCGCACCCAGCTCGAGAACAACCCGGAACGTCAGGCTGAATTCGTGCGCCGGGCCCTGGCGGCCGATGCCGTGATCATCACCCTCATGGCCGGGAGTCACTCCTGCCCGGCCTGGGAGGCACTGACCGAAGCTCTTTCCGATCGGCGTGATCAAAAACGCCCCCTTCCCTACCTGCATATCCAGCCCACCGGCAGCAATCCGGACACCCTGACTTTGGTTCAGAAGCATTCCGACGGCCATGACGATGATGCCTGGCAAACCCTGAGCCGTTACTACCGTTATGGCGGAGTCGACAACCTGGGCAACCTGCTGCGCTTTCTCTACCGGCGGGCATGCGGCGGTAGTGTTGCGGTCACGGCGCCCCGTCAGCCGCCCTACGAGGGGTTGTATCATCCGGACCACGGCCATATCTGTGATGCCGACGCTTACCGATCGGCCCTGGACCCTGCCAAACCCACCGTGGGCATCTGGTTTTACCAGAATTTCTGGACCAGCAACAACAAAGCGCATATCGATGCCATGGTCCGGGAGGTGGAATCCCAGGGGGCCAACGTGATCTGCGTCTTTCACATGCGTTTCAAGGACACGGTACTGGGCAACCAGGGGCCCGATTACGTGGTCAAGCACTTTTTCATGAACGATGGCCGGCCGGTCATCGATGTGCTCGTCAATCCGGTGATGTTCAGTTTGCAGACAGCGGCACCGGAATACAAAGGCTTACTGGCGCGTCTGAACGTACCGGTCATCCAGGCGATCTCAACGGGTCGCAGTATTGCCGAATGGGAGGCCAGCGACCAGGGCCTCAACAATGTGGATATCACCATCAGCGTGGCCCAGCCCGAGTTGGACGGGGTGATCATCAACGTGCCGGTGGCCTCCAAACAGTGTGTGGACATCGACCCCCTGACCGGCGCGGCGGTCAACAAATACGTCGCCATTCCCGAACGCATGGCCCGGATGGTGCGTCTATCGCTGAACTGGGCACGCTTAAGGCGCAAACCCAACGCCGAGAAAAAGGTCGCCATTGTGTTCCACCACTACCCGCCGCGCAATGACCGCATCGGTTGCGCCGCGGGACTGGACTCCTTTGCCAGCGTGGTGGATCTGCTCGGCGCCATGAAAAAACAGGGATACCGTGTCGACACCGACTACCCCGATGGCGACGCCCTGGCCCACCATCTTTTGGCCGGCATGACCTGTGACCGGCGCTGGCTGCCCATGGACCAGATGGCCACGCGTGCCCGGGCCTCGGCCGGCCCCGGGACATACACCGGCTGGCATGAAAAGCTGCCCCAAACGGTACGCGAGAAGATGACCCACGATTGGCAGCCCATACCCGGCGATCTGTTCGTCCACGACGGGCGCCTTTTCTTCCCCGGGCTGATCAACGGCCATGTGTTTCTCACCATCCAGCCGCCCCGGGGATATTTCGAGCAACTGGACAAACTCTATCACGATCCGCACCTGTCGCCGCCCCACCACTACCTGGCCCACTACCGCTGGATCACGGAGACCTTCGGCGCCGATGCCGTGATTCACGTGGGCAAGCACGGCAGCCTGGAGTGGCTGCCGGGAAAAGCCGTGGGCCTGTCCGCGACCTGCTACCCGGATCTGGCCATCGGTGATCTGCCCAACATCTACCCTTACATCATCAACGATCCCGGCGAAGGCACCCAGGCCAAACGCCGGTCTTACGCCTGCATCATTGATCACCTGCCCCCGCCGTTGACCAACGCCGGGCTTTACGAAGATCTGGCAGAAGTGGAAAACCTGCTGTCGGAATATCAGGCGGCCAGGATCCAGGATCAGGGCAAACTCGATCTGCTCGCCCCGATGATCTGGGAAGCGGCCGAAAAAGCGGAAATCACCGGCGAGTTGAATCTTGATCAAACCACCGCCTTGGGCGACATGGAGACGTTTCTGGAAACATTGCACCATTACCTGGGCGAAATTGCCGACACGGCCATTGCCGACGGCCTGCATATCCTTGGCCGGGCACCGGTCGGGCAGCCCCTGGTTCGCACCCTGGTGCAGATGACCCGCCTGGCCAACGGCGAGGTGCCGCCCCTGCGCCGGGCCGTTGCCGCCGCCCTGGGCCATGACGCGGATTTTCTCACCCAACACCGTGGCCGGGTCATCGATACCGCCTCCGGCGCCACGGGCGCCCAGCTTTTGGACAGGGCGCACCATCTGTGTGAAGCCCTGGTGGCCGATCTGCTGGCCGGCAGCCATGATCCGGACGTGGTGACAACCGTTCAGCAGCGCCACCTGGGCAAAGCCACCCCCGATATTACGGACGCGTTGGCCTTCATCCGCGATGACCTCCTGCCCCGCGTGGAGCAGACATCTGGCGAGCAGACCGCCTGCCTGGATGCCCTGGCAGGTCGCTTCGTGCCGCCCGGCCCGTCGGGCGCGCCCAGCCGGGGCCAGGCCCATATTTTGCCCACGGGCCGCAACTTCTACTCCGTCGACCCCCAGAAGATTCCGACAAAGGCGGCCTGGGAGACCGGCAAACGGCTCGCCGATGCCCTGATCGACAAGTACCGGGAGGAGCATGACCGCTATCCCGACAATGTGGGGCTGATCCTGTGGGCCAGCCCCACCATGCGTTCAAAAGGCGACGATGTGGCCGAAATTCTCTACCTGCTGGGTGTGCGTCCGGTATGGCAGAAGGGATCGGGCAATGTGCGCGGTGTGGAAATCATTCCCGCGGCGGAATTGGGTCGGCCGCGCATCGACGTGACGCCGCGCATTTCCGGCATCTTCCGCGACGCCTTTCCCCTGCTGGTGGATTTGATCGATACCGCCGTTCAAATGGTGGCGGCCCTGGAGGAAAAACCGGAGCATAATTTCATCCGCCGGCATGTCATCCGGGACGTCGCGGATCTCACCGCCGACGGCCTGGATGAGACCGCCGCCTTCCGCCAGGCCACCTTCCGCATCTTCGGGTCGCCGCCGGGCAGCTATGGCGCCGGCGTGGCTCAACTGGTGGAGTCCAAGCAGTGGAAAACCACCGACGATCTGGGTGAGATGTATATCCGCTGGTCGTCTTACGCCTATGGCCGGGACACCTTTGGTCAGCCGGCCGAATCCGTTTTCCGGCGGACCCTGGGGCGCATGTCGGTCACGGTCAAGAACGAGGACACCCGTGAAAAGGACATGCTGGCCTGCACCGATTTTTACAACTACCACGGCGGCCTGGTCACCGCCGTGCATGCGGTTCAGGGCCGGCGGCCCCTATCCCTGGCCGGCGACAGCGCGGATCCCGATCAGGTGGTCGTCCGCACCACCACCGAGGAGACCCGGCACATCTTCCGCGCCCGCCTGCTCAATCCCAAATGGCTGGAAGGTCTCAAGCGCCACGGCTACAAGGGGGCCGGTGATATCTCCAAGGCCATGGATATCATCATCGGCTGGGACGCCACCGCCGACGTGGTGGATGACCACATGTACCGGCGGTTCGCCGAAAAAGTACCCCTGAACCCGGAAATGGCCGCCTGGATGAAAAAGGTCAACCCCCACGCCCTGCACAACATCATCGACAAGCTGCTGGAAGCTGCCGGCCGTGGCATGTGGAACGCCGATGAGGATACCCTGGAAGCCTTGCGCGATGCGTATCTGGATGCGGAGGGGGAGATCGAGGAGGTTACTGATCGCTAATCGGTGAGTAAAGACCGGTTATTACCAACCCAGCTCCACCGGATAGAAAAAACAACATCAGTCCATCCCGCATAAGACGGTGCCGCAATAAGAACGGAATATCCAGACAGTGTGGGAATCGGTAAAGCCATCGATTGAGCCGTGCGGAAGCATCATACCGTCTGGCGATGGTGCCGTCGTGCATGTCGATATAGAACAGGGTATGCGCCGGGTCGTCGAATGTGAGCCTCACCACCGGGAGCCGCAGTTGTCGTTTCTTGTCAACGTAATAGCGGTCGTATGTAGTCAAGATACGATGGTCGATCGGTTGATGCCCCGTCACGAGCCCCTGTGATGCAGCCAAGATATCTTCCAGGGAAAAACAGGCGATGGGGGAATGTCCAGACGCATCGGCCCGAATCAGGAACGATTCGGATGGTGATGTCCAGCACCGATAATAGGTTGTTCCCCTGAAGTACAACAGATCCATTTGACGAACGATATCGTGCGCCTGACTTGTGTTCAAGGCTTTGGCTGGATGCAATGCGAACCGGGTTGGATCGATGTCCCCGCCTGATAACGCCAAGGTTTCCTCACTCTTTGGTGCCGTGTTACTGTGCCAGTTAAATGGAGACAGGGACATCATGCCTGAAAACACCCACAGCAGCGTCGTCAGGCCAAAGACCAATCCCAGGTAATGGTGCCATTTTCTGATCCCGATAAACAGGCTGGATCTTTTGTAACGGCGACGTCCATATCCTTTCCAGCGGAAGCCAGCAACCCCGATCCACAACCCCAGCAGCACCGCCAGTGTAGCTATCGCTGAAAGCCAGATAATTACCTGCCGCCATAGTTCCAGATGTTTGCGCAGAACTGTGAAATACAGCCAGTGTGGAATCGATCCCAACCAAACCAGGCCGCGTTCTTGTTTTGTGACGACCTGGCAGACTTCTCCACTGGTCTTCGACACATACACCCAGGTGGCATCCTCATCCCGGCAGCACAATTTGTACAAGGGCCGGTACCAGACACCAGTGGCCGTACCGACGGTCCACTGATCCACGCCGTTCAAAGAGCGAATCTCGGCGACATCGATCGTTTTGCCTAAATAGTGGGATGCGGATTTTATGGCAGACTCGGGCGAAATAGTATCCAATATCGAACCGTCGTCAGCATAAACGACGTTCCGACGGCTTTCTTTCGTACGAAAAAAATAGGCCGGCCTGTCAATAAGCATATTGAGCCGGGCCTCTATCGGAGGTTCGGACAAACCGGTTTTCGCCCATGCTTCCCGAAAATCGATGGCAATCGTGTCAGCAATCAAAGGTGCAGTCCGGGGCAGTCGATCCCGTGAGGTTCGGTGAAACCTCGGATGATCGACATACATCATCACAATTCCGGACAGAAACCATAGGATCATCAGCGGACCGGTTGTAAGTCCCAGGATTTTATGTGCTTTGCGAAGCATACACATCCCTTTGGCAATAAAACGTCAAACTGGCGTGCAGTCCTTTCGGCCTGCACGCCGGGTCTGCCAACTCAAAGGTTGTAACGTCGAGTCAATTATTACTGAATCGATCTAAAAATCATATGTGTAGCTGAGCATCAGCGCCAGCGGAGTGCCCTGGTATTCATAAATAAAGGGTTCACCATCCGAACCGGTGGTTCTCCCGTACCCATATGTGGTATAATCTTTGTCGAAAAGGTTATCCACGCGAAGGGTCAGCGTATGGGCCAGATCGTTTCCGAAACGGACAAAGCCCGAGATGTCCGTGACCCAGTACTTCCCGTAATTGACGGCCCCGAATTCCGGGTAGTCGGTGCCGTAAACGTCGCCAATATAGCGAACGGAAAGATCCCCGCCGAACCGGCGGGAGGGATGCCAGTAGCGCAGCAATCCTTTGTAGAAGGATTCGGGGATATGGGTCAATTGAACATCGTCATCTTTGTTGGTCGCATCCGTGTAAACCGCGCTTAGAACGAAACTGAAACCTTTATAGGGTTGCGATGAAAGGCTGATTGCCCAACTCTCCAAATCCGTTTCACCATCGGTATTCTCGAAAACCAGGTCGTCACCCACGGCAATCATGTCTGTGATTTCTGAATAGTAGTAATCAACTGCAGCCGTAAAAAGGCCGAAGGTAGCCCCGAGCCCCGCTTCGACATTTAAGCTTTCTTCGGGATCCAAGTCCGGATTGCCGATGGCATAATCTTCGTCGGCATAAAGCTCATAGGCGTTGGCCAGCCGGAAATTCGTACCCACTACAGCTCTCGCGAAAAACGGCCCGAAAATCGGTGATCGCGCACTTGCATTCCATACAAAGCTGTCGCTTCCTCCCGTCTGATTATAACGGCCGCCAAGGGACATTTTCAGGTCGGGAATAAAATTGAAGTGCGGGCGAAGGGCAAAAAAACCGGCGTATACTTCCTCGTGATCACCCTTGATGACAACAACCTCGTCTTTTCCCCAGTAATTCTGGTAATCAAAGCCCAGCAACAGCTCGTTTTCTTCGAGAAAGAACCAGCTTCCCATCAGATTGACACCCCAATCTTCATATCCCCACAAGGCTTCGTTGTAAACAAACGTGCCGTCGAGTTCTTGCCGGGTGTATTCGGTCCACCACTCGTGATAATAGGCTTTAACGTAGTAGGATAAATCTTCTGCAATATCGTGATCCCATTTTAGAATACCCACATATTCGGTCCGATCGTTTACCGCCTTGTCTTCGTCGACTCTCATGAAATCGGCTTCCGCTTCGTTTCGCAGGATTGAACCCCGCAAGACCGCCCCGTTTCCCCAATCGACGTTTCTCTCGTACTTGGCCAACAGGCTATTTCTTATGTAACCGCGATCTTTTCGGGCAGCCCCTTCGATATGATCGTAATCTTCGTCACAAAAAGTCTGATACCCCTCCCATGCATCGTAGGATCCGTAAATCAGAAACCCGTTTTCGTTGATGGTTTCCGAGAGGTACCCATGGGCTTCGGCGGCATCATAACTCCCATATCCGGCCCCCAGGCTTCCATGTCGTTCTTTGGTGACCGGTTTGGTGATGATGTTGATCACGCCTGATGTGCCGTCTGTGCCGTAATACAGCCCCTCACCGGTCTTTAACACCTCAATCCTGTCGATCATCTTCACGGAAAGGGTGTCCAGATAGCCCCTCCCGTAAAGCCGGTTGTTGATCCGGACGCCGTCGATCAGGAAAATCACCCGCTTGGTGTCCCCTCCGTTCATACTCATACGCATATAGTCACCGCGACCGCTTTTTGAAGATACATAGAGACCCGGCACCAGGCTTTCCAATATCTGGTTGACATCAGCATATCCTCCGGCGGTTATCTCTTCACCGGTGACGATTTCCACCTTGTGACCGAACTCCTCCAGTTCGCCCGACAGGCGTTCCTCTATTTTCCTCCCCTCGACAACCATTTCTTCGAGCTCTTGCGTCTCCGAAAAAGATAGGGCCAAACAGGCAGGCATCATAACAAGAACAAGAGTGCCGTACAAAAAAAGTCGTAACATGAATTTCATCGATCGCGTGTTTCCAACCATAGTAACTCCTCCTTCATTCTTTTATTGGTTCAACTCGTTGCTGTCTTCCAAGAGGAGCGACTCGCAAGAGGAGCGACTCGCCGGCTGGATTTATAGCTATCACTATCGAACTTGATACGCTTTATCCCGTAATATCCCCGGATATGACCGCTTCACATCCAGAAACCCCGCTGAGGGCCAGAATGCCGAAAGCCGGAATACTGCGTGTATTAGCGGTCATGATAAAAAAAAACCCGGACCGCAAAAATCGATCCGGGATCTCCCTTTTACATCCACAGATAGTACTTAGGTTCGACGTCGTCCTCGTGGTCGACCCTCTTCGGGTTCAGGCAGGTATTCTGACTCCCGGATCTTCCTACCGGCTGCGCCTTCCCGACCTGTCGGTCAGTGGCAATGTGCAGCTTTCGTCCCCGGTTACAGCGGCGGGTCCGTCCCCGACTTTCACGGGGTTCCCTCTTGGCAATCCCCCTTGCATAGTTCTCAACAGCAAGTGGACTCGCACCTGATCCTCTTCTCTTTTCTAAAATCATACCGCCGTACCAGGAATTTGTTTGCATGTCAACGTTAGAGGGTATTTGGCAGCGCTGGCAGATCTGTGAGATGGGGTTACATTAAGAATTCTATTGACAATCCTTTAAATTCTCGAATAGGAATCATTGTTCTCTCAATTAAAGGTGTCCGCCAGGACTTAATGGGGAATCCCGTGTAAATCGGGAGTGGACCCGCCGCTGTGACATCCATGTTTCCACCGCATGCCGGAAACGACGCTGCTGGCCAATACGCCACTGTTCCGTTTTTCATGGACGGGAAGGCCGCCAGGAGCCGGATGAAACCAGAAGACCCGCCTTTGATGAATCGGTAAAACCCAACGTGGAGGATGGTGTTTTACCCCAATAGAGTCGATCGGTCCGGGATAAAAAACGGTATCCCCGTGCCCTAACAGGTGCGGGGATTTTTTTTGGAGCAAACAAGGAGTATGTATCATGCACATATCAGAAGGTGTTATTTCAGCACCGGTTCTCATCGGCAGCGGCGTCCTCACAGTGGCAGGCACCGCCATCGGATTAAAAAAAATGGACTATGAGCACGTTGCCCAGGCGGGGATCCTGTCGGCAACCTTTTTCTTGGCCTCCCTGATCCACGTTCCCATCGGCCCGTCCAGCGTCCACCTGTTGCTCAACGGTATTGTGGGGCTGATGCTTGGATGGGGGGCCTTTGCGGCCATCCTCGTGGGGCTGGCCCTGCAAGCCATGCTTTTTCAGTTCGGGGGGATTACCGTTCTTGGGGTAAACACCCTGAATGTGGCCGGTCCGGCCGTGTTGTGCTACTACCTGTTCGGTCGGCTGGTGCAGAAGGACACCGGACTCGCCGTTGTCGGGGCCTTTGCCTGCGGGGCACTTTCGGTGCTTCTGACGTCACTCATGGTCGCACTTTCCCTGCTTTTTACGGAGGAGAGCTTTTTTGAAGTCGCCGCCCTGGTGGTGACGGCCCACCTTCCCGTAATGATCATCGAGGGCATTATCACTGCATTCTGTATTGGATTTCTCAAAAAGGTCAAACCCGATTCACTGCCTGGTTTTTCAACAAGCCCCGGGGAAAGCACTGTCCAATAAGGAGAACGTTATGAAACGAAACAAAAAAAAAGTGCTACACCAGGCAAACAGATGTCTCATCCGGACAGTTTTGCCAACCATTATTTTCATTCTGGCCGCAACGGGTCCCGCACTGGCCCACAAGTTTCTCGCCAGCGGATGGGTGGAGGGGGATACGGTTGTTCTTGAGGCGGCTTTTGGCAACGGAGACATTCCCCACAATGCCGAAGTCCTTGTTTTGGACGACGCGGGCACCCTGCTTCTTTCCACTACCACCGATGATGAGGGAATCTGTTCATTTACAATTCCCCAAAAAAGCGCCCTGCACATTAAAGTAAAGGCCGGCATGGGACATCAGGCTAAGATCCTTATCCCTCTGGAGGAGGTGGCAGCCGCCTTCCCAGCAAAGGATACGCCTGCCGCCTCGGCGGCGTTGCCGTCAACCGAAGCGGATAGAACCGCACCAGCTGATTCGCAAATGGTTTCAGGTCTTAGCGCACAGGGAATTCAGGCCATCGTGGAAAAGTCCCTGGATAATAAGCTACGTCCCATTATCCGCAAACTCTCGGTAAAAGAGAATACCGGGCCAAACGTTAAGGATATCGCCGGCGGCATTGGTTATATCTTCGGTCTGGTGGGCATTGGGACCTATTTCAATTATCGGCGGCGAAAAAAAGCCTGAATCACGGGTAAAGACGCCTATGTTGAGTGAATCCTTTGCTCAGGGAGTCTCTCTGCTCCACCGGCTCGATCCACGGTTGCGGATTGTTTTTGCCACGCTGTTTTCATTCCTTTTGGCGCTGTCCCTGAAGTTTCCCACCCTGGTCAGCGGACTGGCTCTGTCCGTCATCTTAGTGTGGATCTCCCGGCTTCCCCGGATGGAAGTCGCCAAGCGGCTGACCGTCATCAATATTTTCAACATTGTGCTTTTCTTGGTGCTTCCCGTTACCTTCGAGGGAACCACCGCGTTTTTTCTGGGACCGGTGGCATGCACCCGGGAAGGTCTGCTCCTGGCGGCCCGCATCACCCTCAAATCCAATTCGATTCTCATGATTTTCATTGCCCTGGTCGCCACGATGTCCATTGCCACCCTGGGGCATGGATTGAACCGGCTCCACATGCCGCAGAAAATCGTCTATCTGATGCTGATTGCCTATCGCTATGTATTCGTGCTGGAACAGGAATACCAACGACTGAGCACGGCCATCCGGATCAGGGGGTTTGTCCCTAAATCCAATATACATACCTATAAGACCTATGCCTATCTGTTCGGCATGCTGCTGGTCCGCGCCCTGGCAAGGGCGGATCGGGTCTACCAGTCCATGCTGTGCCGGGGATTCAAAGGAAAGTTCTATTGTATTCATCAATTCTCTTTTTCCCGGACGGACCGGATCTGGTCGGGTTGTCTGTTTTTAACCCTGATTTTGCTGGGAGGAATGGAATGGCTGGCGCCAACAATCTTCTGATTGATCTCGAGACGTCTGTTATTCCTATCCAGGTCGGGGCCTGAAACAGCGGAGTTGAGAACCGGATCACCTGCAAATTGTACGGCGGAGAGAAAAAAATGGTCAGCCCGCCGAATCCGTTTTCCGGCGGACCCTGGGGCGTATGTCGGTCACGGTCAAGAACGAGGACACCCGTGAAAAGGACATGATGGCCTGCACCGATTTCTACAACTATCACTGCGGCCTGATCACTGCCGTGCATGCGGTTCAGGGCCGGCGTCCCTTCTCCCTGGCCGGCGACAGCGCGGACCCCGATCAGGTGGTCGTACGCACCACCACCGAGGAGGCCCGGCACATCTTCCGCGCCCGCCTGCTCAATCCCAAATGGCTGGAAGGTCTCAAGCGCCACGGCTACAAGGGGGCCGGTGATATCTCCAAGGCCATGGATATCATCATCGGCTGGGACGCCACCGCCGACGTGGTGGATGACCACATGTACCGGCGGTTCGCCAAAAAAGTGCCCCTGGACCCGGAAATGGCCTCCTGGATGAAAAGGGTCAACCCGTATGCCCTGCACAACATCATCGACAAGCTGCTCGAAGCCGCCTCCCGGGGCATGTGGCAGGCGGATGAGGAAACGCTGGACGCGTTGCGGGAAGCCTTTTTAGACGCGGAGGGGAAGATTGAGGAGGTTACTGATCGGTAGCAAGAAATATTTCTGTTGACAAATCAAGACCAATCCCATTATGGGATAGTGTTCATTTTAGATGTGTTTGTAACCCTCTCGACCAAAACCCGACGACAAGGCAAAAAATACTTCCATGCGTAGCATCGCATCTATGATGCGATCGTTTTGGAATGTTTTTGGTTAAGGATCGGGAATTTTATTAATTGAACAAAATTGCTTGTTCTTGCGCCCGTCTTCCGCGTTGCATCAACGGCCACATACTCCCAGTATGCAACCGTTGATGCGCCTTGAAGACGAACACAAGCCCGGCGCAATTACGTCCAATTAATTTCATCCCCGATCCTAAGCGGACTTCGGTCGTGACGTTCAGGCAAACACGCGTACGGTCATGGGTGTCCTTTGAGGACTTAATAGGGAATCCCGTTAAAGTCGGGAGCGGACCCGCCGCTGTAATCCCGTATTTCTTAAGAAGAAAACCTTTACAGCAGTATGATGCCACTGTTTCCCGGCAGGGAAATGGGAAGGCGGCTGTAAAGGCGGGAAAGCCAGAAGACCTGCCGTCATGACTCTTTTTGAAAAGCCTTCGTGGGCAAGGCCTTTTCATGACGGTTCAGTGGATAAAATCGGGGAATCCCGAACCGGTAACCAACCGGTTCGGGATTTTTTTTCGATCCGGCGACTCATTTTCATTGTTGAAGCGGAGGAGGTTCGGAATGAAACGATTTGTAATCCAGTTGAATCACAGGCGGTTTTTCTCTTCTATTTTCCTGATCGGTCTGATTTTGCTTGCCTTTCAACATCCTGTCACGGCAGATGAATCCCAGGCCAGTCAACCTGCGGCAGAGATAGTAAGTATGGATGACATCGTCGTCACCGCCACGAGATCGGAAAGATCGGCAGCTGAGATATATGCCGACGTGGAGGTTATCTCCAGCGAGGAGATTGCCGACTCGTCCAGCAATGACCTGCTGGATTTGTTGCGGGGAATCCCCGGTATGGACAACCGGGGGCAGACAGGCCAGGGCGGATGGTTTTCCACTGACATCAGGGGCATTGACAGCAGCCGGGGCATGTTGATGATGGTCGATGGGGTGCCGTTGAATTCCGGATTGTCCGACTTTACCTATACTTCCGGTATCGATCTGAGTATCATCGACCAGATCGAGGTGGTCAAGGGAAACTTTTCTTCTCTTTACGGAAGCAACGCCATGGGTGGGGTAATCAACGTCATCACCAAGAAAAGGGAGACCGACGGTTTCGACATTACCGGCAGGATGGACGCCGGCGACTTCGGGTTCTATGAGTATGGGTCGAACGTCATCGGCCGAAAGGGCAGGCTGACCTATTCCATCAATGCCAGCCAGCAGCACTTCGACAACCGCTACCGCCGGGATCAACAACTGGAATATGAGAGAAGCGGCATGATGGGCAATTATACGTACACCAAGGTTTATACCGATATCGAGGATGCCGATTCCGACAACTCGAGGGTATTCGCCCGCATCGACTATGATGTGGACGACACCACGGGCTTCACTCTCTCAGGAAATTATGCCACGTCAAGCGAAAATTTGGGAAAAAGCGAGAATTTGCCTACGGTTCGTGATCTCGGGGACAAGGAGCAGGACACCTATTTCCTGAACCTCAACGCCCACACGACCCTCCTGGATGATCTGGATCTAGATTTACAGCTCTATACCAACTACGACGAGCGAGACACCAACAAGGAACAGCGGGTCAGCAGCGGAATGATGGGGTCGTCCTATGAAATGGGTCATCAGAATTTCTGGGGCCGCAACAACGGCCTGCAAATCAAGGCCAACAAATCAATCTTTGCAAGACACTATATTACGTCCGGCATCGATGCTAATTACAAGCAAGGGTACTGGAAGGAAACCTATGAGGACGGCGAGGTGATCGACACGACCCTGGACAAAACCATGACGAACTACGCGGTCTACCTTCAGGACGAAATCGACTTGGCCCCGGTGACGATCACCCTTGGCGGGCGCTACGATGCCAATTCCGAGTCGGAAGACGCCTTTTCGCCCAAGCTCGGGCTTTTCTATAAAATGTCCGACAGGATCAGTTTTCATGGTTCCGCTGGGAAAGCATTTCGTGCGCCGACGCTTCAGGAAATGTACCAGCCGACCTGGCTGATGGGCATGTACTTGTTTTATTCAAACCCGGACCTGGAGCCCGAAACCGTCTGGTCCTACGATCTGGGAACCACAATAAAAATAACCCCGAAAATCGATTTCTTCGTGACCGGCTTTTATTCCAAGGCCGAGGATCTCATTAGCACTTCGCCGACAATCATCGACGGTCAAACGGTGAGAATTTATGAAAACTTGGAGGAGGTGGAAACTGACGGTTTCGAAGCCGGCATTGAGGGCTGGCTGACGCCGTGGCTGACCTTCAACCTGAACTACACCTACACCCACTCGGTGGAAAAGGGTGAGGGGCGCCTGGCGGATGTTCCCCTGCACCAGGCCAATTTAAGCTTGGGAACCAGAACCCCCATCGGGAAACACCTTGTCCTGAACACCACACTCAATGCCAGGTACAGCGGGGAAACCACTTATGTCGACAGCATGACCGACATGACCGTGGAGAAACTGGACGGCTTCACGGTCATGGATTTTATCGTGCGCCTCAACATTCTGGAAAAGCACAGCCTTAAATTCGCCATGTACAACATTCTCGACGAGGAATACCAGGTACACGGCTCCAATCTCGGCCCCGAACGATATTTCTGGGCAGGCGCGGAGTTCACGTTCTGATCAACATTAAATAAAAGCCGGAGGAGAACCGATCCGGCGCTGCCGGGGGATCATGGATGTTATGCCCCCCCTTGTACCGCCGGCGCCTCCGGTTTTTTCAAAATCGGGAGTACGCGTTAGCCCTGATCCGTTCTCTCTTCTATATCGCCTTCGAGGTCCAGATACATCTGCCGGAGAGAATCGAGTTCCGCTTCCGACGCGTCCCAATAGCCTCGCTTTTGCGCCTCGAAAAGGCGCTGAAGAATATCGCCGACCGCATAAATATTGTTCTCACTGAGTTTTTTGAACATCTCCCGGTCATCAAGCAGGGTTTCCTTCACGGCACTGAAGATCCAGCTTTCCACCCTTCCTGTGGTGGCACTCAGACCCACCAGATTTTCGACCCGATCGGCCAGGTGCTGGGCCCCGTGCACCCCATGCTCCAGCAGGCCGTTGATATACTCGGGATTTAGAAGCCGCGTGCGGACGCTGATCTGGACGGCCTTGCCGGCCTCGTCCGTGTATATTTTGCTGGACGACGAATCGGTATAGAGCATAACCGGCATTTCTCCCCGCACCTCGCCGACGGCTTTGGACAGGCCGCCGAAGTATTCATAGTAGTGATCCAGATCGGTGATGGAGTAATCCACGGAACTTCTCACCTGGGAGACCACCTCCACCTGTTTGAGATTGGATTCGAACAGGGACCGCTGCGCCTCGCCCCGTCGGGTCCGGGTATACAGATGCTTCTGGGCGCTCAAGTATCCCTCGGCGATCTCGGATTCATCCGTCCAGGCCCTGTTTTCAATCATGGTGGTCAGGCCCGTTCCGTACTGTCCCTCAGGGGGGCCGAAAATTCTTCCCCGGGACAGTTGCGCCGCCTCCTTTTCACCCATCTGCTTGCTCAGTTCGGCCTCCCGCCGGTCGGCGTGCTTTTTCATGAAATTCATTTCATCCGGTTCGTCGGCCGTGCACACGGCGTCCACCACCTCGTCCAGAAAATCGATCATATTGGGAAACATGTCGCGAAAAAATCCGCAGATGGTCATTACCACGTCGATCCGGGGACGGCCCAACGCTTCCAGGGGAACCAGGGCAAACTTTTTTTCAAAGGCGTTTTGGGTGGGAATGATCTTCACCCCCAGGTAATGCAGGATCTGCCCGATGGTCTCGCCCTTGGTTTTGGAGGTCTCCAGCCCCCACAGCACCAGGGACACGGTTTCCGGATAGCGGCCGTTTTCCTTGAGGAAAAAGGCCAGGGTGCTCTCGGCGATCTGGCGCCCCCGTTCCACCGCCACCTCGGACGGTACCAGGCGGGCATCAAATTGGAACATATTGAAGCCCGTGGGAAAAACCTCCGGGTCCCGAATGACATCGCCTCCGAGATGCGCGTCCAGATACCGACCCTCCAGGCAGCGAAGGAGCCCGCCGAGCTCATCGCTCGTTTCCAGTCGCTGCAGGCAGACTTGCCCAAAGGCCAGGGCCTTGTCAAGCGCCCGGGCCTGCTCGGGGGAAAGCGTCGCCCGGACGTCTTTCGCATAGCGGCCACTGCCAAAATAGTGGTCCGCCACCAGGGCCTCGGCGATCTCACAGGCCCGTTCTTCCCGCCGGATGGGCGGGACTTCCGCTTCCACCAAAGGCCGGATAATCTCTTGTATGGGATACAGGTCGCCGCGTTTCCAGCTTAAAATCGCCGAAAGAAAAGACGCCTTCTCGGCATCTGAAAACATCGCTCCGATCCGATGCAGCCCCAGGGGCATCAGGGACGTCTTCATACGAATCAATTCGCCGGCGATGGCATCCACATCGTGCGGGTCATCGGCAATGAGCTTCATCTGCTCAGCTTTTTGAATTATTTTCTCATACAGCTCTTTTTGCTGCACCGGCGCAAGGCTCGCGGCCGACTCGTAATCGGCGATCAACTCCTCAAGGGCCAGGATGTCTCCATAGGCGCCGGACCGTTTGAAGGCCGGGCCCGAGTAAGAGACCAGGCAAGCATGGGTCCGCCGCTTGGCAATGATGGCCTCAGAGGGGTTGCCGGTATAGTAATAGTAAAAATGGGGGCAGGTCCCGATCAGGTAATCCGGGTAGCAGTCCGCCGACATGCCGCTTTCCTTGCCGGGCAGAAATTCGAGGCTGCCGTGGGTGCCGACGTGAACAATGGCATCCGCCCCGAAGTCCTCCTCCAGCCACTGGTAAAAGGCGGTGTACTGGTGCTGGGGCGGCATCACCTTGTCATGGTAATTTTTGGCCGGGTCTTCGAACCGTCCCCGGGAGGGTTGAAGCCCAATGAAGATGTTTTTGTCGATGATGCCCGGAATGAAATACTGCTCTCCGTCAGCCATAATGGTCCCTGTGGGATCGCCCCATTCGGCGGTGCTCCGCTCCAGAAAACGGCGCTTTAATGTCTCATGGGACCTGGGCAAAAGCGCATCCCGGTCAACGCACAGCAAATCCTCTGATGGCTTAGACCATTGGGCCGTATTGCAGCACCCCCCGTCCATGAAGGTCGCTTCGAGTCGCTTGGCCGTGACATCGCCCACGACGTAGCCGTTTTGTCCGAGAAACCGGCAGATATTTTCAACGGATTGAAAGGTATCCAGAAACGCCCCGCCACCGACGCTGGCCTCCCCCGGCGGATAATTATAGAGAATGAAGGCAATCTTTTTATCCTTGGCTTTCTTCTTTCGCAGTGCGACGTAGTAAGCGGACTTCTCTTCTATTTTGTCGAACCGGTCGGGAATCAGGGTCAGTTCGGAAAGGTCCGGGATGGTCTGGCTGGGAACGGGCTGGAGCCCGGCGATGGGAATGGTATCGACCACGCCGTCGAGCTCCGGCAGCATGATACCGATGATCAGCTCCGCCGGTCCGAAGCCGGTCAACCGCTCTTTCCAATCTTCGATTTTGCGTTTGTTCATGAAAATCGGGTGCAGTACCGGCACCCCCAGCTGCCTGAACACGGAAAGCCCGGCCTCCTCGTTGCCGCCCATGGGACCGGCGCCGAAGCGAAAGGGAAGGAAATCCCACACCACGTCCAGTTTCAGACCCTCGGCCAGATGCTTTTCGATGAGTGCGAATTTCTTCTCGCCCGTGTACACGCCCATGGGCACCACATTCCAGTTGGCGGCCAAACGGTCCATGATCTGTGAAACGATGCCGAAACTATGGTAGGGATAATTTCTCAGGGAATAGAGCAGGCCCACGGTCGGCCGACCGTCGTCCCAGGCGACGTCTTGCCTGAAGGCATCAAAGCGCTTGTAACCGGTCTGGGTCCGGGGATCGAACAGCACCAGGTCCGAATAATCAACAATGGGCCCGGGTGCCGGCAAATCCTTCATCCCGCAATACCGCTTCAAGACCAGCAGAATCATGTTGCGGATGTTCTCGAACCCGGCAAAGGTCCAGGCCTTTTGCAGCAGCAACCAGTCGTGCATGCCCCTGGCGGATCGGCTGACCTTGCCCGCGACCGCGGCCATTTTCATCATCCGGTCCGGATCCATGTTACGCATGCCGGACGCGGCTTTATTTTTGCCCGCACCCATTTTTTTTGAGAATTTGTCAAAGGCGAAGGCACCCAGCCGGGTTCGGCGCCTCAGGTATTCCGTACCGCTGCCAATGACCGCCAGGTCCTTGTGGTACTCGCGGACGGCCCCTTCAATGACGTTCACGGTCGCTGAATCCGCTCCCATGAGATCCAGGAACACGAAATCCGATGCCAGGATACTCTCCCGAATTGGCCCGTGTTTGGTCGAATGGTCCCTGGCCTCGCCGATGTAAAAGCTGGCGATCGTAATCTCGTCCTTGAGCGCCCTCTTTATTTCAGGAGATTTGCGGAAGTAAACGACCACCTCGTCCACATACTTCAGCCCGGCACTTGAGATGCAAACAAACGTCAAACGGCAAGACATATCGGCTCCCTACTGAGAAAATGTTTACCCACGGCGCTGCATACAAAGCGATGCGTATAGGCGTGTTGCGGGTTTGTGAGAATTTCCCGTGGCAAGCCCAGCTCCACGATGCGCCCTTGGTACATGACCGCGATCCGGTCCGCAATGGCCGCGGTCAGGGGCAGGTCGTGGGAAATGAATATCATCGCAAACCCGTATTCCTGTTTCAGGGTCATCAGCAGGCGGATGATTCTGGCCTGCACCGAGGTGTCCAGGCAGGAGGTCGGTTCGTCGGCAATGATCAGTTGCGGCCTGAGGGAAATCACACGGGCGATCAGGATGCGCTGCAACTGCCCGCCGGAAAGCTGGGCCGGCCGGCGGTGCAGCAGCTCCCTGCCCAGCCCCACATCGTTCAGCCGGCGGACGATATCCGTTTCACTGACCGACTGGTAGGTCTTTTTGCCAAGCGTCCGAAACACCTCCCGCATGCTCTCCATGACACTCATGTCCGGATGAAGGGCGTCGCTGAAATTCTGGGTGATCATCTGCACCTTTTTTCTGAATTCTCTTTCAGGCATCCGCCGTTTGCCGAAAATATCGTTTCCAGAAAGCATCACCTGTCCGCTGTCCGGGGCCGTCGCCCGCAGCAGGATCGATGCCAGGGTTGTTTTGCCGGATCCGCTCTCTCCCACGATCCCGAGGGTCTCGCCCCGCCTCAGGTTAAAGGAGACATCATCGAGGGCCGTAATTTTACACCTTGAAAACAGGCTGCCGTCGAAGGCCTTGAATAGATTATTGACTGCCAGCATGGGTACACCATACCGTGTGGTTAGCGTCAATTTTTCTGGCCGCATAGGGATGGGGGGCATCATCTTTTCCTCGTTGGCATCGCGGTTGAAAGGGGCACCCGTCGTGGGGTTCACCTTGAGTCGCTTCAATATTTTCGTCAAGATCGGGGGCAAGCCCGTTTTCGGGCATGGCGTGAATCAGCATGGCGGTATAAGGATGGGCACTTTGCTCGAGCACCTGCCGGCTACCGCCCTTTTCCAGAAAACGTCCATGGTAGAGAATGCCGACATGATCCGCCAACCGGTGGGCAACCGTCAGGTCATGGGTCACCAGCACCATGGACACACGTCGGGAGGCCTTGATTTCCAACAGGGTTTCCAGCAGGGTTTCCTTGAGTACCGGATCCAGCGCCTTGGTGGGTTCATCGGCAACGACCAGCACGGGATCGCAGCAATAGGCCAGGGCAATGAGCACCCGCTGTTGCATTCCCCCCGACAGCTGATACGGGTAGGCCCGGTAGACTCTGCCGGCCTCCTTTAAGCCGAATGTCTCCAATAGATGGATCGAGCGGTCCCGGAGCGTCTTTTTTTTCATCTTCGGGAAATGGGCCCTTAGCGTTTCCGACAAATGCTCGCCGATGCTCATCAAAGGATTCAAGGCTGTCGTATGCTGGGGCAGCACGGCGATCTCCCGGGCATAGAGGCGTCGCAGCGCCGATTTCCCGAGATCGAGTATCGGCTGGTTGTCGAACCAGATCTCCCCGGCTACCGATGCACTCGGCTCCAGCCGGTTGACGATGGAGCGGCAGACGACCGATTTTCCCGCCCCGCTTTCCCCGGCAATGGCGAACACCTCCCCTTTGCCCACCTGAAAGGAGACACCCGCCAGCGCCCGTACGCACCCTTCGGAGGTGGTAAAGCTCACCTGCAGTTGCCTGACATCCAGAACGACCGGATCTTTTCTCATGCGCTGTCCTTCTTGAGTGCCTCTCCCAAAAGATTGAAAGAGAGCACGGTCAGACAAATCAAAATGCCGGGGAAAATCGCCAGGTGGGCGGCGCTTCGGATATAGGTCGTGCCATTGGTCATCATGGCCCCCCAGTCCGGCGTCGGCTCCGTGATGCCCAGTCCCAGAAAACTCAAGGAAGAGGTCATCAGAATCATCATTCCCATCCCCAGGGTGCCCAGCACGAGCAACGGCCGTGCAATGGCCGGAAGAATGTACCGGCGCAGGATATATACGCTGCCTAGCCCGGTCAGCCGGGCCGTAACGACATGGTTTGCATTTTTAACGTTTAGTACCAGGGAACGGGTCAGGCGGGCATAGCGGGTCCACCCGGTAAGGGCGAAAACAAAGATCATGTTCCCGATACCGGCCCCCATGGTACCGATCAGCACCATGGCCACGATAAACGACGGCAGCGCCATGATGGTGTCCGTCACGCGCATGAGAATTTCATCCACCAGACCGCCGAAATAGCCGGCAACCATCCCGATGCATGCGCCGATGAGAAGACAGATGGCCAGAATCGATGCCGCCAGTCCCAGCGACACCCGCACGCTGCAGATCAGGCGGCTGAACATGCAGCGTCCCAGCTCGTCGGTGCCAAATAGAAAAGTGCTGGACGGCGGCAACAATCGCTGATCGATGTGGGGCTGATACGGATCGTTGGGCGACAGGTGCTGACCACCGAGGGCCAGCACGATCAGCAAAAGGATAAACAGAACATAAGGTTTTTTTAGCAGGCTCATACCCCCACCCGGCTTCCGGTAACCTGCACCCGTTGATCCATTAGAATGTAGAACAGGTCGACAATGAAGTTCATGCCCACGATCAGCACGCCCATAAACAGCACCAGCCCCTGAATCATGGTAAAATCCCGCCCCAATACCGCATCGGTCATACACTTACCGATACCCGGCCAGGCGAAAATGCTCTCCACGATCACCGATCCTTCCAGCGCCATTAAAAACTGAAGCGAAAGATGGGTAACAATGGGAATCAGGGCGTTTTTCAGAATATGGACAAAGAAAATTCGATGGCGGGGCACCCCCCTCAGCTCGGCATAGGCCACATAATCCGCCGACATCAGGTCAACGGTGGTCGAGGTGACCAGGCGGGTGGTATACCCGACTCTGGAGCTCACCAGGACTGCCAGGGGAAGCACGAAATGGGCGACGGACCCGTATCCATATGACGGAAGCAGGGTCCATTTGACTGTCAGGCCGTAGATCAGAACGATGGCCAGATAATAGTCCGGGACCGAGACCGTAATTGAGGCCGTCCACTGGGTCATCCGGTCGACGAAACTGCCCTGGTGAACCCCGGCGTATATTCCCAAGGGAATGGCCAACGCCGATGTGAAAAGGATGGAAAGCACCGCCAGTTGCAGAGTGTAGGGAAACCGCTGCATGATTTCATCCCAAACCGGTGCGTCACTTCTCAGGGATCGTCCCAGATCGCCGCTCAGCACCCGGCGCACCCAGTTAAAATACTGAACGGGAAGCGGATCGCACAGGCCGTGTTCGGCGGCCAACCGGTCGATCACCGTGTTTGAAATCAGGGTTGATCCGTATTTGTCCAGGGCGATAATGGTTGCCGGGTCCCCGTCGGTAAAGCGCATGAGACAAAAGGTGAGCGTTACCACCCCAACCAGAACCAGCACGGCATTGGCGAATCGTTTGAGGAAAAAGCCGGCCATGGATCAGATCTTCTTCATGTTCCAGAGATTTTGATCCGCCCCCACCCACTCTTCGGGCGGAAACACGAACTCACCGAGATCCTTACGATACGCAGCCACTTTTTGCTCGTTGACGGCAAAAAGAATGATCTGTTTGGCATGCACGCGTCGCTGGATTTCAAATGAACAGGCTTTGTAAGTATTCCAATCGGTGCTCTGATTATACTTCTGGATCGCGTCCTCCAGCGCCGGATCGTCGATATGAAGGGACCACCGTCCGCCCTTGTTCGAGAACTGCTGGCTGAGATTGAGGTAGAAAGAGGGAATGTTGCTGTGGGTGGCGATATCGAACTGCATCTGGGCCAGAATTTGAAAGGTACTGCCCGTTTCTTTCTGATCGATCGTCAGATCGATGCCGATGTCCCGGAAAAATTCCCGCATCAGCACGCTAACCGTGGGCACCTTTCCGGACAGGATGGACAGATGCAACTCCCGGCCGCCATATTCCCGAATCCCGTCACCGTTTGTATCGATGATGTTTTTGGCGTCCAGAATGGCTCGCGCCTTTTGCACGTCATAGTCGTACAGCTTCAAAGAGGGGTCGGTCAGGGGGGATGTGGGGCCCAAGGGGCCGGGACAGATCGTAACCGTATCGCCCAACAGTTTCTGAATCGCCTTGACATCAATGGCGTACTTCAAGGCACTTCTGATCTGGGGATCGTCAAAAGGCGGCCGGGTGTGGTTCACAATCATCAGGCGTGTGCCCCAGTTGTCGGCCATCGTTACCTTGATCTTCTCATTATTCTTCAACAACTTGATGTTCTCGGCACTGAGGGTGCTGTTGGGTGTTTCGCCGGTAAGGTCCACTTTTCCCGACTCCAGCGCGATCGCCCGCGCTGCGGCGTCCGGAACAACCTGCCAGTCAATCCGGCTGAATCGCGGCGTCCCCTGCCAGTAGACGTCGTTGCGCACCACACTGAAGCATCGATTTTTCAGATGCCGCTCCCCATCCCAGATATACGGCCCGGTCCCCACCGGCCAGGCAACGACATAACCAGGAGATGCCGACTTGTCGGTCGCAACGGACTTCTTCATCATGGCCATGGCCGGGCTGTTCTCAGATCCGGCTTTCGGCCTGGGCATCTTCATCGCGGGGGATGGGCCTGTTGATGGGCCGGCCTTTATGCTGGCCGGCGCAACGATGGCGTTGGTTGAACTGGCCAGCAAGGTAAACAAGGTGGGGTGGGGCCGTTTGAGGACCAGTTCGACCGTGTGCGCGTCAATGACGTTCACGCTTTGTAAAACGCGTACGACGTTCGACCAGTTCCCGCTTTTGAGTTTCTCTACATTTGCCCTGACCGCCGCGGCATCGAAGGGGGTGCCGTCGTGAAAGGAGACCCCTTTTCTCAAGTAAAACACATAGCTCTTTCCGTCTTCCGAGACCGTCCACGACTCGGCCAGGCAGGGTACCGGGTTGCACGCGGCATCCAGGTTCACCAGTGTTTCATAGATAAGCGCCGCCGGTTCCCACATGCCGTAGGGGGAATAATCGCCGGTGCGGGTAGCATCCCGACCCGTTGCGATCGTTAGAACATCGCGATCCGTTTCTTCCGTTTGTTTTTTTTGGGTGGCCAAAATAAAAAAGAACACCGATAGAACGATAACGGTAATAACGGTTATTTTTTTCATGCTTATCTCCTTCAGTAACTTATCCACTTGTAACCGCCATGCAAAAAAGAAACGGGACCTTTCTATCTGGCATGTGATAGAAAAGCCCCGTTTTAGGCTTCTTAATTACTTTTCGCACTTACCCTATGCGAAAACAGTTTTTTTGGCAGGTCTTCTGGCTCTCCCGCCTTTACAATAACCTTCCCACCCCCCGATCGAGAGCAGTGGCGTTTCACCGGTGACCAATATCGTGTCCAAAGAGCCGTTGAAGGCGACGGTGTGGATAGCCATCTTCTTCCTTCGCGGGCACAAATATGAGGCTGCCGGTATTGTAAAGGTTCCCTCGACAAAGGGGCCGGGATTACAGCGGCGGGTCCGCTTCCGATTCTCACGGAATTCCCTTTTAAGCGCCGTGGCGCACCTTATATGAGAAAGTCATTATGTACAAATACTTCTAATTGTCAAGGGCCATTCCAATTTGTGTCAGGACAGTCGAATCAGAGTCCCTATTTTTAGTTGACAATTCAAAAGCAAATTTAAAAGGAGCACGCATCATGCACATATCAGAGGGTGTTATTTCAGCACCGGTTCTCATCGGCAGCGGCGTCCTCACAGTGTCAGGCACTGCCATCGGATTAAAAAAAATGGACTATGAGCACGTTGCCCAGGCGGGGATTCTGTCGGCAACCTTTTTCTTGGCCTCCCTGATCCACGTTCCCATCGGCCCGTCCAGCGTCCATCTGTTGCTCAGCGGTATTGTGGGGCTGATGCTTGGATGGGGGGCCTTTGCAGCCATCCTCGTGGGGCTGGCCCTGCAAGCCATGCTTTTTCAGTTCGGGGGGATTACCGTTCTCGGAGTAAACACCCTGAATGTGGCCGGCCCGGCCGTGTTGTGCTAATACCTGTTCGGTCGGCTGGTGCAGAAGGACACCGGACTCGCCATTGTCGGGGCCTTTGCCTGCGGGGCACTTTCGGTGCTTCTGACGTCACTTATGGTCGCACTTTCCCTGCTTTTTACGGAAGAGAGCTTTTTTGAAGTCGCCGCCCTGGTGGTGACCGCCCACCTTCCCGTAATGATCATCGAGGGCATTATCACTGCATTCTGTATTGGATTTCTCAAAAAGGTCGTTATCCCCCTGGAGGAGGTGGCAGCCGCCTTCCCGGCAAAGGATACGCGACGCCCCGACGGCGTTACCGTCAACCGAAGCGGCTAAAACCGCACCTGCTGATTCGCAAATGGTTTCGGGTCTTAGCGCACAGGAAATTCAGGCGATCGTGGAAAAGTCCCTGGATAATAAGCTGCGTCGCATTATCCGCAAACTGTCGGTAAAAGAGAATACCGGGTCAAACGTTAAGGATATCGCCGGCGGCATTGGTTATATCTTCGTTCTGGTGGGCATTGGGACCTATTTCAATTATCGGCGAAAAAAAGCCTGAATCACGGGTAAAGACGCCGATGTTGAGTGAATCCTTTGCTCAGGGAGTCTCTCTGCTCCACCGGCTCGATCCACGGTTGCGGATTGTTTTTGCTACGCTGTTTTCATTCCTTTTGGCGCTGTCCCTGAAGTTTCCCACCCTGGTCAGCGGACTGGCCATGTCCGTCATTCTGGTGTGGATATCCCGGCTTCCCCGGATGGAAGTCGCCAGGCGGCTGACCGTTGTTAACATTTTCAACATCGTGCTTTTTCTGGTGCTGCCCATTACCTTCGAGGGAACCATCGCGTTTTTTCTGGGACCGGTGGCATGCACCCGGGAAGGTCTGCTCCTGGCGGCCCGCATCACCCTCAAATCCAATATAAATACCTATAAAACCTATGCCTATCTGTTCGGCATGCTGCTGGTCCGCGCCCTGGCAAGGGCGGATCGGGTCTACCAGTCCATGCTGTGCCGGGGATTCAAAGGGAAGTTCTATTGTATTCATCAATTCTCTTTTTCCCGGACGGACCGGATCGGGTCCGGTTGTCTCTTTTTAACCCTGATTTTGCTGGGAGGAATGGAATGGCTGGCGCCGACACTATTTTAATTGACGTTGCAGGAACTTGAGTTTCAGGCAGTTGCGCGCAACTGCCGCTATGCGCTACGGTGGCCAGTGATAGACAAACAAAACGGCTCGAAAGTATCGCGCGGGCACCCCTTCCCGCCAGACTATCGAGCCGTTTTTATTTCTGCAGAACAGGCGCTTGCGCTTACTTCAGCGCAATGCCCGCATCCTTGGCGGCATCCCGGATATGTTCGACAAAAATTCCGGCAAAGGCGTCATTGGAACCCAGGCCTTTCAAAACCGGCATGACTTTCAATCCCTGTTCCTCGATCAAGGTTTTCCAGGAATCGTCTTCTTCACTGGCCATGTCGTTGGTCGCATGATCTCCTGCCACGATCATGAATGGCTTGAGTATGACCTTGTCGCCCTTGGTGCGGGAGAGACATTTAAGCACATCATCTATCGACGGATAGCCTTCCACGGAGCCGATGATCGTTTTCACGGCGGGATACATCTCGCGCATGGCCTTGGCGGTTTCGCTATAAATGCCCGTTGACCAGTGCTCGTTGCCGTGGCCCATGTACACCAGGGTGGCCTTGTTCTTCTTGGCCATGGCAAAATCGTCGGCCAGGGTCTTGATGGCTTTCTCCACATCTTCATGATAGTCGTATTGCGGCCCCACGGTACCCAATGCCGGGCGGCCCATGGCGATTTTGTGAAAAGGCATCCACTTTTGCTTCATTGTGCGAATGGAGCGCATGGCATTGACGTAGGACGTCAGATCATGGGACTGTTCCATGAAGAACATATGCGTGGGCTGCACGATGATGTCCGTGTACCCCTCTTCCCGCAGGTCACCAAAGGTGGCGATAATGTTCCTGACGTAGAGAATTTCCTCGGGGATGCCCTTGCCAAGCCACGTCTTTGCGTCGGCCTGCCGCTCTTTCCATACCGAGCGGATGATGTTGGACGTAAAGGTAACCTTCACCGGAACGCCGGGAAACGCTTTTTTGACCTTTGCCTGAATATTGGTGATGGCGCTCACCGCCTCGGGTACGGTGGTACCGAAACTGGCCAGGATAATGGCGGTTTTGGATTCGGTCAGTTGACCGCCGCCGGAGGCCAGGGCTTGGATGGACATTGAGGCCATCAGAAACATTGCCAACAAACAAACCATGAAACTTTTTCTCATTTTACATCTCCTCCTTGTTACGTTGATTGATGTAGAATAGATGCCAATGCGATTCGGGAAAAAGTATCGGAGGCAGGCTGCCTTGACATGATCATGGTTCCCATGTGGAAACCATGTCACAATGGAAGGGACATATTGATTTGCCGGCATACTTAATTCCTGAAGCAATGGCCGGTAGAAGAGTGCGTTTAGCCTGCTCGTAGGACGTTCCTCGTCCTGCTATGGCTTTCCTATGGCACCTAAACACCCTCAATGCATTCTGGCAGGTCTTCTGGCTTTCCCCCGTCTTTAAGCGCCTTCCCATTTCAGTAGCCTGAAACAGTGGCCTCATGCTTGAAGACGTTCCCGGTGTTAGCGGGCAGGATTACAGCGGCAGATCCGCCTCCGATTTTAACGGAGTTCCCTATTAAGCGTATCGCACCTGAATACATTACCGTATGAAAAATTCGGCGGCCACGTCCAGAGTGTCATTCCTCCGACCGCAGCAAACCAGAAACATGAGATATTCGAGTTATGTTATTTTGTCAATCCTTTCGCTGATGGCGACCAGGGTAAGCATATGTAACTTAGGCGAGCATATTGAGACGCTTTCCAACACGGGTATGAGTGGTTACTGCTCAAAGTGTCGTTCAATGGCCGTCATAACAGCGTTCGTGTTTTTCCCCGGCGTGTTGCACATGACAACGAAGCGGTACAGTTCGCCGTCGGTGCCCGACAAGAAGCCCGCCCGTGTCCGGACCCCTTTCAAGTGCCCGGTTTTATAAAACTGCCGTCCTTTCCGGGGTATCAAATCGTGATAGGGTTCATAGTTCTGCAGTATTTTCAGCATGGCCCGGGCGGTAACGCGGTTTTCGCGGGAAATTCCCGAAGCCTCGACGACACGCCCGGTTTCAATTCCCAAATCAACGCGGTAAAAACCTCTCAACACCTGCAGGCCCTTGTCCACGGTTGCCGGCGGCCCCACCATCTCCGCGCCCATGACCAGAAGGATTTGATTGGCGATGAAATTGTTGGAAAACCTCAAGAGCTCGCTCACCACTTTATCCAGCGTCGCGTCGGACCGGTGCAACCACATCAACACATCCGATTCCGGATCGACCCGGCCGGGTCTGACGGTACCGGTAACCCGCACGCCGGCCTGATTGAGGAAATAACGAAAAAGCCCTCCGGCATAGTGCAGGGCTTCGGATCGGTCGGCGGCCAGGGTAATGCGGCCCCGGATGATACCCGAGGTGGCGATTTTGGGAATCACCGATGGCAACAAGGGGGTCTGGCGCTCATCGCTGACCCAGACGCCGTTTTCCTTTCTGAAGGCAACCGTATTGAAATTGACACACAGGGCGCCGTTGGGCGCATCGTAAGGCTGCGTGGACGTACCGCGTCCGGGGATGTAGATCGATTTGGCAAAGAAGGCGTCGTCCAAAACCAGGTCATGGACGGCTGGAACGAGGGTCGCCAGATGCCGGGCAATCTTTCCAATCGTTTCGGAAACCAACAGGGGATCGCCGTATCCCTTGATTTTCAGGTTATTGTGCGAATCCAGATAAAATTCGGTCCTGAAACGGTAGTCGGGACCCAATTTCTCAAGGGCCGTCAAGGTCGTCAGCAACTTGAGAATCGAGGCCGGCACCAGGGGACGGTCTTCATGGACCGCGGCGATGATCCGGCCATCCGGCGCGGCGACCAGGATGGCATCCCGGGGACCCGCCAGGACGGACAGCCGCCGGACAAAATCGGCCTCTGGGGGTGTTTCAGCGGCCCACGACGTGGCAGCGGCCAGTATTGCAGCCGCCATCGACAGACAAGCCCACCGCGCCCCGTACTGTTTCATCTTCCCCATACGCCTCTCGTTTTTCCTCACAGCAATCCATTTAAAATAGCATTGTTTTCCCGCTGTTTTTCTAAGAATCGCTGACTATTCATCGGCTGGCTAATTGCTTACAGTTTTGTTGCACTTTTTGATCATAACCTGAACTAAATTTTTCGAAGAACTGATCGAATTGCCATGCTGGTACAAACCTGAACCGCATAATTACAATTGCTGTGATCATCATAAACCCGGTGGAAACACCGATTTTTGCCGGAATTGGCGAAAACTATAAAGCCGCGTCACATCCCCACGCGCGCGGGGGTTTTGCTTCCGGTGACAAAACCTTTTGGCAGTTTTGGCAGTGGCGGGTGGTGGCTGTTTTGCGTGGGGATCGATGAAATCCGCTTGACGACTGGGCCAGGTAAAAAATGGGTCGGAGCACAACGGAGTATAGACCGCGTTTAACTCCGACCCCATGCGGGATTGTGTGATGCCAGGGAAAGGTGCTCCCGCAAAATGGATTATCTAAGGATCGGGAATTTTATTAAGGCGATTTCTGTCAAAGAATATACCCGCCTGCTTGTCTTTTCATCCGTCTTCTGCGTTGGGCTTTTCCACACATAGCCCCACTATGCGTAAAAAAGCCCGCCTTGAATACGAATGAAAAATCCTGCGCATCCTGGTATATTCTTATCCGCCAATCGCCTAATTAAACGAAATTGCTTGTTCTTGCGCCCGTCTTCCGCGTTGCATCAACGGCCACATACTCCCGGTATGCAACCCTTGATGCGTCTTGAAGACGAACACAAGCCCGGCGCAATTACGTTCAATTAATTTCATCCCCGAGCCTAAACCATTCTGCTTTCTCATCGTACCTCTGGATCAGCGGTGCTTCAAGTCCATCATCACAAAATTGGATGATCAAGACCTTTCCTTTTTTGGCGTCCTTAGCTTTATCAGAATAATACGTTCTGTCTATTATGGGAAATTTTGCGAGATGGTCCTCTGCCATCAGTGAGATGACGAAACTACCGCCGACCGGGCACAAAAAACATTTGTACTTTTCGGAATTACCAGGCGGGTTATCGTATTTCGCTTTTTTCCCACAAAGGGGGCAGATTTGAGTTGGCATTTGCTACCGCCTTTAATTTTGTGGTTTTCGTATTTTTTGATCTGATCCTTAAGGACTTCCTCCAACAAAGCAGCACGCCAGCGCCCATGAGGGATACCGGAGGTGGCAGGCGGCACATTCAGCAAAATAAAGTGGGCAAGACCTCTCCCCAAGAGGTCTTACCCCAGGGGGATGATTTGGAGGAGGAGCAACCTCCGACGCTGACTACGCATTCAAGCATTCATTGTGCCAAAATTACATAACGATAATATTTCATATAGTTATTGGTATTCGATCACAATTGTTCAGCATTATTCCATCACATATCTGTAATATATATCTTCAGAAATTACAATAACGTAATATATATGCAAAATCAGAAACCGGTCTTCAACGCGTGTTGAACGTTTATTGGATTGTCCATAACTTCCTCAGAGTTCACTTTACAACCAAAAAAGTGCCTGCTGTCAGTTTAGGAGTATACATTCCGAGAAATCGAAGCCGGACTCGCGGCAGCCGGATTTACAAAAATAAAACAGCTTCAGGATAAGCGCATGTTTTCTTTGGTCGAAGGCTACAAGGCCTAACATCTTTATCGGATAGAAGCGGAATAGCAGAGGGGCTATATATGGCAATCTTTATAAACCTGCATAACGAAAAATAGGTTGTAGTGGTCAGGTGGAACCAAACTTGGTTTTTAGTTGTCTGATAATAATTTTCAAAGCCCTCCATCACCGGCAAGAATAAACGGTGCCCAAAAGATAGGGTGGGCATAACTACACTTCCCTTGGCCAGGGCCATCGATAAGTGCGATACGCGACAGACGAAGTGCCTCTGCTTTGGAAATATTCGGAGTTCGGTCTATATATTTGAAAAGTCCAGTAGTAAGAGCCTTTGCACTGTTGGTTTCGACTGGCCAGCTCGTAGCAAGCAAAGATTTTGCACCAGCATAGAAAAAAGCTTGCCCTAGCCCGGAGAGCATTTCCTTGCCTTTGCCCTTTGGAGCTGCGGTATTGCATGCGGATAGTACAACCCAGTCGGCATTTAACTTGAGCCACATGATCTCACCCATCGTCAGTAGGCCATCATCGTCCTTGTTATGTAACAATGATGGATGACTTAAGGCCAATGCCGGCTGGCCTAAACCGTCAATGTCGCCGGGCATTAGCCCATGAGTCGCAAATACGATTATTCTTTTATTCATTAGATCCATATTCTTAATACGGGCTTCAGTGGCTTCAAGCCCGAGGAAAACGTCAGTGGTGGGATCGGCACCAACGGCCAAAGCGATTTGCCTGACTTCATCCGCAGTTTCAGGAAGGCGGGGCAGCATTGAATGCCTGAATGACGAAAGATTGTCTCCCTTGGCAACTGGCGTCGCTCGTAAATGCAGGCCCCTTTGTGCGATGGCAACTTCTCCATCATCCACCTCAACAGAATCAGGTGAAAACCAAGGATCACCAAACCCGGCGAATGTGTTAGCAGGTTGGCTGGAGGATTTCCGATTTCTGAGATAAAGAATGGACTCTACTGACGGTAGTTGCGAAACGGCATGGGTACGGGCCAACCAGGGAATGGTTTTGTATTCGGAAAACCAAATATCGGATTTGTGCTGAATTGAACCGACAGGTTTCGAAATTAAAAGAGAAATGGGCAGGCGATCCATCGGTGCATTAGCAGCTACCATAATTACACGTGAATTTTCCCAGCCCTGTTTAACGGGAGCCAATAGTTTTCTGTAAAGTTTGTAAGACAATTCTGTGTCAAATGTCGGTATATCCTCAACGGTACGAATATCGTTAGGCGTTAACGATTTGCGTAACCGGCTAATCTCACGCCCCAGAACTTCAGAACTAATGGGAATGCTGGCAAAGGCGACTTCCCCAGTTTTTCCAAATGCCCAGACATAAGTAGATTTCTGCCCTGTGAAAATTGATAGAATCGCCTCGTCTTTTTTAAGCTTTTTTTTGATATCCGTTAAGGAAACAGATCCCGGTGAGGTCAATTTATTATATTGCGGATATCGATAGGCAATTTCTTTGTTCAAAACATGTAAAGCGTCTCTTAATTCATCTCCCTTGGTTTTAAGCTCTTTAATGACCTTGTCACGGTGCTTGATATCATCTATCCCCATTGATGCAGCAATCCGGTTTTTGTTAGCCGTTATGTTCATCTCCAAATCTTGTTTTTGCCGGATGATGGCTACCAATTCAGGATCCCCAATTGCAAAACGATTAGCGCTTCGCGACAAGGCCTGATCGACTGAATGACACTGGATGGCATCGACCGCCTCAAACGCTTTAATTGCAGATAAGGTATCACCGGTCCTAAATAATAGCTCTACGTACCCTTCCAGAATCCGATCTAGTCTAATTTTTCGGGTATAGTATCCTATGGTGGCCCCTAATTGTTCCCGGTAGCGGGATATAAAATCCATCATAAATTGATCTAAAATTTTTAGGGCCTCTACATCGTTTCCTTTGGCTGAAAGAGTTAATGCATACAAAGCTTGGGCTTCTGAAACGGTATAATCGTTTTTGCCAAATTGCAATTTGGCCTTTTCATACGCTAATAAAAATTGATCCTGGGCTTCTTGTATGTAACCATTGAAAAATAGTGCCATTCCTCGATCAACCCTACCTTCAAACAGCTGCTCATAGGTTTTCGGATCGGCAGCCATTTCCTTTTGGATAAGGTCATACTGTGCTAAGGCTTGTGCATAGTCTTCCTGCGCTATAAAGACCCGGGATAATGCTTCGCGTGATGAGGCTAATACAAGGGATCCAGGGGCTGAAGAGTATTGGTTGGGTAGATCATTCATGGTAAACATGTTGATAACAGTATTGGCAATTTTTTTGCTGTCTTCAAAACGTCCCTGCTCATAAAAAATTTGGCTTAAAGTAATAAGTATTCTCGGCAACATGTAATAGTGACCAGAGTGTTCTAAACTTGTTCGAGCCCAAGACTCTGCTTCTATAAGTTTTCCCTGCCACAGCAAAGAACTTGCTATGCCGATCTTGACATGAGCCAAAAGATAGCTTTGTCCTGAATATCGAATGGATGATCTAAGTTGTCGAATTTGTGTTAAACAATCTAACGCTTTATAGAAGTATGTTTCAGCACCTTTCATATCTCCTTCTGCAAATTTAATTGAGGCCGATGATAGACTGGAAAGATAAGAAGATTTTAATTGCCATTTTAATTTATTTGAGCCAAACGATCCATAATAGTTGTTTCGAGCACGGGCAAGCGCATGTTTAGCTCCGATAAAATCTCCTGATTCAGCAAGAATCATAGCTTGATCAAATTGTAGTTCTGCAATTGTTCGAGAAGAGTGACCGGGGGCTACTCCTATGCTGGCTTTTGAATAAAGAATAGCTTGGTCCATATAACCTAAAAAATAGCACCTTCGAGCATCTTCCTGCAGATAGAAATACCCTTTGTTTGAGCCTTTATAAAAGTCTACTAATTCATCAAATTCTGACAAGGTGTATTCAGGTGGCGCATATAGTGATATAATATTTTTTTGGTAATATTCCACGATTTGTTCGATCTTGGTCCCAAGTCTTCTCGGTGGCGGTTCTAATGTTTCACCATGAAACTTCAGCGTTAATACTTGGGCATCTTTTACACTGATGGCTTTATGACAACCAAGAAATGGTATAAGCAAGAAAATTAAAATTATGCGGACCACAAATGAGTCAAAAATAATTTTTCTCATAACAATTTTTATGCAAATTAAAGGTCATTCTTTAACACTGGACATTAAAGAAAACTATTCTTTTAAGGTTACTGCTTTAATTAGCGATGGATGAAAAAAAGGCGCACCATATAAACATTATTATTTTCACTTGATTCAGCCTTAGATTCTGCTAACTTTGAACTTCGAATGTCTTGTTCATTTTTGGTTTCTATTGTTTCATGGACAATTCCACCTAATCCTCTCGTTTTAAAGGTGCCTTTTGAATTTTCAGCCATTAGAGGCATCATCGCTTCATCGGAAACTAGTTCAGCACAATAAGCATTCGGGTCATCAATTGTTTTTTTTGCTGCGAAAAGGATTATTTGTTCTTTACCAGACTTATCGTCCAGAAAAAACCATTGCCCTGGCGACGGCAGCCGCCTGTAAGAATCCGGCGGAACGGGATTGTTACTATCGGAGAATTTGGCGTTCGGAAAAAGTGGTTGCTGTTTCCCGATGGTATCTACCTGATACAAATATACATACATTTGATCTGTGGTTTTAAACTCCACGGCATAGCGATCATCAGCGGCTAATGTTTCGCCATCGGAAACAACTTCCTCAACCTGCCCGCGCAAACACTTAACTTGCATCACAACCGGTTGATTACCGTCAATAGACAGGTCAAATGCTTTCAAGGTGTTTTTGATCACTACTCGCCGATTTTGGTGCCGTGCGGTTTCGTCGGTATTGGGGCCCAATGGTTGGGTTTCACCAAACCAGGCTACTTCAAATTGCTTGGAATCAAGCTCGAAATTGTCTGCCAGATAGTTTCGCACAGCCAATGCCCGCCTTTGAGAAAGATCCATGTTGTGCTCCTCCGTTCCCAAATCGCAGGTATGGCCTTCCAATTGGTATAAATATCCGCGCAGGGCCTTTTTCTCCAGTGCCTGCCCCAAGTTGGTCAACACGGCTTTGGATCGTTCACTCAACTTGGCGCTGTCCAAGGCAAACGTCAAATGCATTGTAACACTTGGTTTAGAGGGAATCTCCTGGATACCACCTATTCCGCGGAATTTAAATCTTGGCTTCTTTTCGACCGGTTCGTTAGTTTCAGAAGACGCTACAGATTTAGGGGGTGACAACGCTTCGGTAAATTCATCAACAGATAGAGACTCCGCAGCCTGGGCAACAAGGGGAAGGAAAGCTAACAGAAGGCAAGATATGAACAATCGTAGCATATACATGGTAACCTCCATATCATTACTTTAGTTTTGGTGTTATCAGCTACCGGTTGGCAAATATATTGCCTAAAATCGGAGTTTAACGATGTTCGAATTCCAGCAGATAGACCCGCTTCTTGGATGTTTGAAATTTGTCGGCATCAATTTTAACCTCGCTCCCACCGTTGCCATCCATGGTGAACGTTGCACCCGGCAAAGTTGCCCGGGTCAACTCCTTCGCACCCAAATATTCCATTAACTCGGCACCGATCCCGTTGCGGGCTGTCTCATGATTAGCTTTGTTAAGCTGCCGCCCGAGTTCCTCCAATTTGGTGTCAGCTT
Source organism: Desulfosarcina ovata subsp. ovata (assembly GCF_009689005.1). Taxonomy (NCBI): domain Bacteria; kingdom Pseudomonadati; phylum Thermodesulfobacteriota; class Desulfobacteria; order Desulfobacterales; family Desulfosarcinaceae; genus Desulfosarcina; species Desulfosarcina ovata. The sequence continues at coordinate 3,223,488 of NZ_AP021879.1, forward strand.
TGGGCGCGGCAATGACGTAAATTCGCTCAATACCCTTTTGTTTATCAAGAATAAAACTACTTTCCGGTCCAGGCAGTGCGAAGGCGGATTGTCCCTTGACCGGATTAAGATTATTTACCTGTACGTCCCCAAAACTTTCCATCGGAAACAGCATGGAGAGTTGGTTTGCTGCATCAGATTGGAATATATATAAAAAACAGTCTTGTTCGGGCATAATAAGGAACTTGTAGCGGTCGCCGGACATCATTCGGCCGCCTGATTTCAAGCGAAGGGGCTGTGGGGACCAACGAGGACTATAGATCAGGGCCGCATGCAATTCGATTGGCAAGGAATCCGACTGAAATTCTGTGGATTCCTTTTTTGACATACTATCAGGGGGCACAGATTTTTTTACCGATTCTGTTGCCAGGGGCATATTCAAAAACAGATGGCAGTATAGATCCGGCCCTATTCTTCGATCAATATACTCATCTATATCATTTGCATACCGGTGAATCGCATCAAGAGTTTCTCGGTCGATTTTACCAGTCACAGTCAGTTGGTATCCATGTCGTTTGAGCAATGCCTGGATGGTTGAAATTTGAGTCTCGCTGGAAACATTCTCAAAATCTTTTCTGACCATTTTGATCACGACGGGGTCAGGTTCGGCACCCGGAATGCAGCGCCAGTAAGGGACTTCAAATAGCCGTCCCAATAGCTGGAGCGTGCTTAATTCAACCAGAATCCTTACCCCATCTTTTCCGCTTGAATTTAATATTTACTGTAATTTCTAATAGTTGAGTCATACGCTAAGGCGTTTATGGCACTACTTATTTTTTATACCTCATATTTTACCACTTTTCCTGGACTATGAGGCACACCCAGTGCATCATAAATTTTTAGTTGACGAGACTCTGCTTTTGTGCTTTTTCTAACATGTATTGTCTCGCCATTTTTACTTCTCATTACTGCTGTTGTTCGATTTTGGCCGTCTAATTCTTTTCTCAAATCGGACCAACTTGTATGAATCCCATTTTCTTTAAGTCTAAACCTGATTGTATGAACGTGGTGATAAGCTAATAATGTGATAAAGAGATGTCCTTTTACTCTCCTCGTTATTTGATGAAACACCGGCCGTAAACCCAACTCCGATTTTAAACTTCGAAATACAGCTTCAAGATCAGTCAACATCGTATATGTACGCCAAAGAATAGTTTCATCCAGATCGTTCAAGTTTGTTCTCAAACAATAAACGCCTGGATTTGAATCTGAAGAGTCAGAATTTTTTTTTATCTTCCAGGTAATCTTTGTCGCCTTCTTTGATCCTTTATCTTTATGGATGGTAATCTCATAATTTTTAGCAGCTTTGGTATATTTTTGTTTCAGCCGTCCTACTTTTTCAACAACCTTCTCATAAATCTTTAGCCGACCTTTTTGATTTAAACCATCGTTCAATGATTTTAAGTCTGCTTCAAATCTTTCTGAAAATCGATTTTGAATGCTCTGATCCTTTTTTTCTCGCTCACTTGAATGACAATAAATTTCAGTCTCTTCTGTTTCCTTGACATATTTTTTGTACGCTTTAACAATGTAATCCTTATCTCTTTTTACTTCAACAGCTTTATCATGATCAAATTCTCTATATCTTTTCCTGCTGACAACAAGGTATCGGTAATGATTCGCCTGCAACCATTGTACATTATCGTTTGTTGCTATCCCGGCATCCATTACGACAACTGGTTTCTTTTTATCAAAAACACTCATCTGCTTATCGTCTTCTAATGAACTTTCTGATGGTTTATTCAAGCTTGAAATCATTTCTTCCAGTGTTGATGGCTCACTAACGTTTCCGGAAAATATTTTACTTCTTCTTGGAAAGCCGCTACTGTCCAAAACTAAAGCCAAAGTTACCAAGGGACAGTCTGAGCGTTTTTCTTTTGATTTTCCATGCTTGCCAAGTTCATTATACTTACAGCTTCCCTCAAAAAATGTGTTTGTCAAATCATAAAGTGTAATTATTTCTTCAAAACCAAACAAAAAACGTTCTCGGTTGTATAAATGCCTTTCAATCGCTTCTTTGTCTTTGTAAATACGGTCAGATATTTCATAGATTCGTTTTAGCGACATACTTTCATAGTCATAGCCGATTAATTCGCCTAAACCGCTTCGATTTTGCAGCCAGTAATGCGTTGATAACTCACTGCCGGGAACCGCCATTCGACCAACTATACTTCCGATTGCAGCTGCTATTTGATGATTATTATATCCAAGACCTTCAAATATTTTATCCAATTGTAATTTGAGAAATGTTTCATGTGATACATGTTCAATACTAACGCTACGCGGTCTTATAAGTTCAAGACTATCGATATCAATCAAACGGTAATCGGGGGCATCTATACTATCGTTTTTGTCTGTATTGTTGTTTTGACTCGACCGGGTTTGTATGATTTGTGCAGCATAATGCTGTGCGGCTTGCTCAATTTTTTCCGGCAATTTAAACAAACTTGATTGACCATTAATAATTCCCTCAACACGACAAGCAATATCTGGCCATTGTTCTCGTGGAAAAGGAAAATTTTTACCGAGATTTATAATAGTGCGCTGCTTCACCTTATTTCCAACTCTAACTGATTCAACAAGGCGATGAGTGAAATATGTTTCGCCATCTTTTTTGCTCTTAATTGTTGTTCGTCGGATATACATGCCATCTTGAATTACAGAAAAAACACCGATTGTCAATACTTCGGTGAATTTTATGGCACTACTTTGGCCGGCAAAATTTCAACATATTGTAATTATTAATAAAATAATTTCATATGTAGTAAAAAACGCGGTTCTTCAGCAATTTTCCGGAAAAAAGTGACAAAGATGGGTTACGGCGTCGTGTTTTCCCTGAGTAATTTTGCGTCGACCATCAAGGCCCAATCCGCTTCCGTTGACCTGAAATCCAAAATTGTATGATTTATCCAAACTCCAGACATCCACGGCCATCGTTGTCTGTTTTCGTGGAATCAATGTCTGGGTGGCATAATCCATTAAATGAAGATCGAGAGCTATGCGGGAACGCCCCACCTCTTTGTCAGCACCGGCACCAACATCCGTCTCAGTGCTTCCGCCGCCAAACATTACGTCAGCATCCACACCGAAACCTTGGCTATCCAAATTTTCGTCACACTCGGTGATTGCCCCCTCGAGGACGACTATTGGAAGCTTGCGCTGAAGGTTGGGATTGCCGGTCTGCACCTCGCCAATCATATAATCGGGATCGAATTTGGTATATCTCACATTGCCGCCAACTTTGTTCACCGCGGTCTTCATCATATCAGTGATATCCAGGGGCAAGTTTTTACAGGCGGTTTTGTTGATTACATGACGACCCTGGATTACGTATATTTCACTGGGATGATTGTAGGCTTCGAGCATGGTCCCCAGATGTCCCAAGGCATCGCTATATGCCGTCGCTTTGGTGTACGGTGCCGGTGGCCGCAGAAATTGATTCTTTTCCTCCTGAGTCAAGCGAGGGGTCAGGCTACAACCACTCAGCAACAGCGTCAGAATTAAAAAAATTCCCATCTTGATTTTTGGTTTCATGACTCTAAACCTTATTTTTCGATCATTTTATTTTCGATCAGTGGACCTTCACAGGCGCCTGGAGATTCACATTGCTTTCTATTGATTGGAGCCTGGATTCTGAACTACCGGCTTTAATCGTACCAATCTTTACATGATCATCGAAACGATAAATCTTTTTAAGGTCAACTCCGATGTTAATCCGCCGGATCCTGCTTTTTGCACCGATATTGACGTTTCCATTAGCAAAACGCTCAATATTTTTCCCCGCTTTGATCCGGACCTCTCCGATACAGCTTGAATCGCGATCCGACACATCCGCATCGGTAACATACTGATACAGGATCCTACCATTGTTGGTAAACCCGCGCATGGCTCTGTGCTTCGTTCGGATCATTCGGTACTTGGTGTTCTTGCGTGTATGCGAATTAATCTGTTCTGCATGGACCGGTACAGTAGGATAAAATGCGTATCCTGCTATGATCAAAATAAATGTTATCGCAATTGAATATTTCATGGTGAAGTTCCAGACTTTTGAGGTGCTATTGGGTCATAAATTAGGTGAAAGGGAAAGGCAAGTTTCAAGGAATAAACACATTAGGGGGCACCTTGCAGTGCCCCCTAATGTGTTTATTCCATCGTGAAGCTTCCGATTTCGACATCAGCACCTTTGCCTGCCTTGATTCCGCCGGGAATACGAGCCGTCATGTTGGCGTAAAAATTCCCCTTAAATCGCTGGTTGGAAAGGTTTGCAGATGCGACGCTAACTTTGGCACCCTTTTCCGCCCTGATTCTGCCCATTTCGCTGTTGGTCCGAATGTCGACGCCTTTTTTAAAGGTGGTGTTGGATAATTCAGCTGTCGAAACAGCGACCCGGCTGCCCTTTTCGGCCTCGACCTCCTGGGTGCGTGCTTGCAGGTAAAAATTGGCATCGCCACCATCGACTCGTACTTCATGAGCGTTGAGGCCTGCCACGCTTACAACAGCGTTTTTTCCCGCCGTAATGCCATTGGTTACATAGCCATAGGTGTGAAGATTTAGATCTTTGCCAAAAGTTGCATTTTCAATATCTGCGCTTCCCAGGCGAATTTGCGCGCTTTTGTCTGCCTTAATATTTTGTGTTTGCCCGACCATATACGCCTTCAGGTCTCCGTCAATCTCTGTATTTGAAACCATTAATGCCGCCGCACTTACGGAAGCATTCTTGTCAGCGTTTACGTTTTTGACACGAGAATATCCGTAGATCGTAACATCATCGCCAATTGATGAGTGCTGGAGTTTTGCAGATCCCAGGTGGACCGTTGTATTCTTACCGGCGACAACGTCTTGAGTGGTGCTATTCAGGGTCACCCGTAGGTTACCTCCGACGGTACCGCCATCTTGAGCGTACAGGTTGGATGCAAAAAGAGTTGCACATACGACCAGGCCGCCACAGATCATTGATTTTGCTTTCATGTTCATCCTCCATCTCTTTAGGGTTTGAAAAAATGTTGTTGGGTTGCCGTTCATGTTGCTCTGCTTTGTGAACGTTTAACCTTCCTATCGCGCGTTCAGCGCCGCTGGCTCAAAATTGATAATTTTATTTTGATGAGCGCACTCCCTCCTAACCCGTTCGCTGAAAACTATTTGCCATTATAGGGAGAGGGAACAATTGGATTGAGGACGACCTCTTAAAAGATTTTTGAGCCAACGGATATAGGAGAGCGATAGAGCGTTTAGACTAACTTTATTCCCAACAACAATTTAGGAAAGAGAGGACATGATGAAACAGAAAAGGATTTCGAGGATTGGGCTGCTTCATTTCGTATTGGGCTTCACTCTTTGCAGCTACCTGCCGGCACTGGCGCAGCCGAATCACACGGCAGTTGACACGCAAGTTCATGTCAGCCAGGCTGTGGCAGAGAAAAATGCTGCTTTGCGGGCAGGGGCAGTAAAAATTCAGAATGCGGCCTTAAACGGTGACATGCAAATCAATACCCACGCCGACACAGGAACGGTAACCGTTTATAAAGGCGGAATACTTGATGTTGCCTCGGCTTTGATTCGAAAAAGCTCGGTGGGTGGTGATATTGAGATGGATCTTACCGCACAAACAGGTGGTCTCGAAATCGGGGCTGGAAGTGAGGTTTCCGTGGGAGCATTTGAGATGTCCGAAGTTCAAGGAAAGACTGACATGACGGCAGGCTTGATGCCGTGGCATCTAACTGAAAAGCTACGGGCATATCTGCGCGCGATGGCTCCCAATCCAAATTCTGTTTATGACCCAACTGGAAAACGAGAACTCGTAAACAACGTTTCGTTATCCGCTGTGGATACCAATGAGCCGTTTACCTATTCCAGCACAGTCAGCGGAGACTATATTTATCATAATTTCTATTTTACGCATGCAGAGTTGACCAAGATGGCCAAAAACCCTTACAGTTCCCAAGGCAATGCCAATGCCGTTGTCGATAAAATATGGACGCTGAATAAAGACGGTATGGGTTCAAAATATGGGAATTTGTCCGGAAAGCTTATTATGGCATTTACATTAAACAACATGGCCAAGGACAGCCTGAAAGAAGGCCGCAATGAAATGGGTATTCAGGTTCGGTCTCGGCGTGATGAGGGTGGCAAATGGGCCCTGGAGTTCTTGGACCAAGTCGCCGGTGTTTGGAAAACGCTGGCCGGTAAATAATAAATAAACAGGTAAAAAATGGGCATTCTGAACTAATGGCCTATTTGTTCCCGTCACACTATAGGCCAATGATAAGAACCCTCTTGATTATTATAATAATCGTAGATAGTTAAGATAACTTGGCCCGCGGTCAGTGTCTAAAAAATGTGTGACACGCCAATATGTAAATCCATGGCTAAATTGACGGCTTTTCCTATAAAAACAAGGATTCAAAGGGAATGGTTCATGAGGTAAGGGTAAAGCTATGGTAGAGAATTTTTTTGAAACTTTTTGGTCACTTACTAAAGGCTTTTCATTGAGCCGGGCGGATGGCGAACCGGATAACGGCACCACGATCGAGGTCCGGCGGTATCGCCTGCTGACATTAATCAAACAAGTCCGCCGCATGGCCATCCGAAAATTTTATCAAATGCCGGATTCTTTCACGGCAAGCCATGAATTGGATGACTGGATCCAAGAGGCGTTCATTATAATGTTTGAATGCTGTGAGGCTTATGATCATCGTGGCCCATTTGATCATCACGTACGTTTTATGGTTTCCCGTCGTCTGACAAGTCTCCAGAGAAAAATATTCAGAGAAAACCCTCCAGCCAACAGGACGTTGTTTAAAATCGTCCATGAGTTGAAACAGGACTTGGGACGAGAACCGACGGCATCAGAAATTGCGGAGCATACGGGGCGACCCGTCAAAGAAATCGAAGGAATGATCGTCGAAGGTTTTAACCTGCGAATGGTTATCAGTGGCGTCGATATTGATAGCCACATCAGCAAGAACCAAGAATCGTTGCTTTCAGGCCAACAAGATGAACCGATAAATTCTGCGCAGGTAGAAGGAAGGGCGGGCATTTCCCCAGAAAACCAGGTAATTCGCCAAGAAGCACGCCGAATTTTGATGAAATGCATTGAAAAACTATTGCCCGAAGCCAGGCTCCTGTTCATTCGGCATGAATTCGAAGGCATCTCTTTTGGTAAAATTTATAAAAAGCTAAGTACAAAAAATGTCAGCATAGCGACATTCAAACGTCGTTACCAATCTGATGTTTACAATCCTGTAAAGGTGTGCGTCACTTCGCAATATCAAATACAATCATGAGAGGATATCATGAATGTCGAGAAAAGATATCAAAGTTTGGTTACCAGTACTGGACGAATCTACAATAGGGTGTTGTCACGAAAAAGCTGTATATCAAAAGGGCTGTTGAGTGATTATCTCAATGGCGATCTGGGTGATGCTTTAAGCCAGGAAATTTCAAACCACATTGCAACTTGTGAATCGTGTCAAATGGCAAAAATGAAAGTTGCGGCCGACCAGACCGAGTTTGAAATGATAATGGACCGCGACCCTGATCATGGATTGAATTCGGTTTTGGGGCCAAGTGGCGCGAAAAGAATAGCGGCTATGACAGAGAATCAGCAACGACTCCGGTTCCAAGAAAAACTTACAAAAACAAAAGAATCACTGATTGAATGGGCGTCACCCCTTTGGGAGCCGATGCTGGCCGGCCAACCTGTAACCGCTGCGGACCTGACCGAACAATCCCGTCAGTTTGAAATGGACTATGGTGAATACATCAACATCTCCTGCTTCTGGCAGGGACAAAGCCGAGAATCCGAGCCCCATGTCCGTTTGACCTGGCGTGCAAATCTGATCTCTCCCAGCAACCTGTGGGTTCGATTTGTCAACCCTGAGACCCAAATCACATATTCCGAATTCCCTTTGGGACTGCATCTCGAAGGCGAAAAACGCTTCGATCAAAACGAGTTGGGTTTTGATCCGGCGGCCCAAAAATGGGCGGTTTCTATTGTTGTGGAAAAAATAGAGCCATAGGAACTAATAACGCGATGACAACACACTTCGCTTATCCCAATGTGCTTCCCAAAGAGAAACGCTTTATTGGTTGTGGGCGGTATCGCGCCATGGATCCAAAGGATGACTGCCCGCCTGAATATCATTCGGTGGAAGAGACACCCAACACCCCAAATAGAATGGTCCTGGAACACGCCCTGCAAACAATGGGGGCCGAAAGCTATGCTGCCACAAAAACCATTTTTGAGAAAAGAGATCAACCAAACCATCAATACCAAGGCGATTCTCTCGATTTGGCCTATTTGTTGGCCCACATCCACCGGAGCAGGAACTTACGGATTAATCCAATCGGCGATATTTGGTGTACCGGGGTTGTACAAACAAGCGATGGGAAGCCGATTTTGCGCAAGGTCGACCCAACCGGGTTTGAGTTGAAATTAAACTCCTTTTTGTCCCCTGAAAACAATGACCAAATCTTCTTCGTACCGGCAGCGAATTTCAATTCCAAGATATTAGAACTTGCATCTTTTAAAGGAGCAAAAACGTTTACCCTTGATCAATTTTCTGATCCAAATTTCAACAGCCTCGCGAGTCAATCAGAAAAATCAATAATTAAGGTGCTACCGAACGAACTACCCGAATTAGTGAAGGCTATTTTCACCCCTATTAATCCAAAAAACCATTCAAAAAAATGGATTTTATCATCATTCATTGTAATGCTAATTGCTTCTTTCTCATTAGTTCTATTTTTTCAAAATAAAAAAGATATCAGCCAAGATGAAATCCAATCACTAATTTTTCATGGTGAATATGATGAAGCGCAAAGAAAGTTGGCATTGGCTGATAGAAATCAACTGTGGACCAAACAGATTTCCAATAATTTGAATATCGAATTAAACGTGCAAGTCGGTTTTATTTTTCGCAAGGATGACAATCCTCAATTGCATCGAATGACTCTTAATTCAGAGCCAACAGACAATCTAAGATTAAATCACCGCGATTATTATCGCCTTGAAATAACTTTCCCTGAAACCAGACCTGTTTTGCATTTGTATCTTTTTCAATTGGACACGGTAGGAAACCTGGATCGCTTGTTTCCGAGTCAACTCTGGGGGACATTAAATCCGATCACCCCAACACTCGACAGAGTCAGTGTGCCTTCGGATTCCGGAGACTGGCTTTTTCTGAGCAAACTTGATCAGTTAACCGAAGGAATGATCAAGGAACAGTTAATTCTTGTGCTTTCTCCCTGGCCGGCTAAAGATATGGAAGCGCTATATGAAAAAACTAAGCTGGCTGCAGACGATGGCCAACGCCGATTATTTTTAGAATCATTTCTGGAACGCCTAAAGGTTAGAGAACAAGCAACCTTTTCATCGGTCGTGGTAAAAAGGATTAGTTTTTGGCATGAAAAGTGAGGCTATGGATCAATGCCCCTCTTAATGCACGCCATAAATAGCTCTTTAAAGGGACGATACACCCTCCGTTGGATAGGTCTTCTTCTATTTTAAGCACTGCTTACATCGATGCACCGGATTTGGAACGTTTGGTGATTATGGTCAGCAGGGCACGGCCAAGCCTGTCCCAACAAGCAATTTTTCATGATGCCGATTTATGCCATAAGCGTCTAGAATTATTTAGAGAGATATTTTTGCAGTCCTCGAATGCAGTTAAACTGGTTTGCTTGAGTTACGGTTTATCGCTGACCAGTTATTACCGTTTGGTGAAAGACTATCGCCTTTTTGGACCCTGGGCACTCATTCCGGCCAATACGCCCGGCAAGGATACGATGAGCGATGAGACCGAGTTGAGCATTGTCCTGCACAAGTTGCGTCATCCTCGAGAATCGGCGCAGGGGATTATCAACATTATGAAATTGCGTTGCTCGAGATTTACCGTCAACCGGGTGTTTTCTCGCTGGGCTTTAACGGACCGCACGCGGGCACCGGTGGCTTTGAATCAATTCTGTTCCGAGTCGGACAACGAGGCGAAGCCGTTTGTTCCTGACATGACGGCGTATCATCTTCATAGTGAGGCGTCGTTGCTCGAATCGCGCCGGATAAACCGGCAGTTTGAGTTACGGTGCGGTAAGATGCGAACACATGCCTATCATTTATGCGATCCAGGCCCAATTTTGCTTGCGCCGTTTGTTAATGACCTGGGGATCGTGCAGGCGATGGAAAGCTACGGCCCGGCGCGGTTACGCGGTAAGGACTTGAGTAATTTGGCCCTGCTGAATGTTTTTCGCATTCTGTCCGGATACCGGCGCATTAATCATCTAAGCAATAACCGAGATCGATCTGTGGCCTTTGCCAGCGGCTTGGGCATGTTCGGGACACGTTCACGCTATTACGAGGACACCCTGGAATTCAAATTTGACCAGCTTCATCTTCTGCGTTGCGATTTGGTTCGCCGAGCCAAGGAGCTTGGTCTTACCCAGGGCACGAAGATCGCTTTCGACTTTCATTTCAAGAAGTATTTTTTGCGAGCAGTTCGCCGAACAGCCGAAGCTTGGTCAGCGAGGCGCTTGGATCATCGAGGCAGTAACGTTCTGCCAGCGCCGCCTGATGCATCAGGAGGGGATCGTTTAAAATGTGGCAGTCATCATGTTTTCCCCCATATTTTTTTCAGAACCATATCGCTGATCCGGAAAATCCCTGAATATGTCCATTAAGCGGTGCCCCCCCTGAATCCAAAACGGTTTTCGTTACGTTTGCTTAGAATTGCTGTTACGAGCTCATCTTACTTGACTACGCCTCTATTTTGGGGTCATGCTATGTCTAATTTTAATGAATTCGCAAACCTATTTTTCCACGCGGCCACCTTCGGCGCCATCAAGCCTTCATGGAGGATAACCATGGATTTGAAGAAAGCCTGTCCGAAGAAGCTGGTTGATGCAGAAACCGCCATGTCCAAAATCAAAAACGGCAGCAGGGTGTTTATTGGTTCTGGGTGTGGGGAGCCGCAGCATCTGATTCGAACCATTGTGGAAGACCTGAACATGCAGGACATCATGCTCTACCAGATGCTATCATGGACCTTCGCTAATTATGTGGACGATCCCCAGTTCATGAAACGCTTCTCGCTCAAGCTTTTCTTTATCAGCGCCCACATGAGAAAAGCGGCCTTCGAGGGGAAAATCGATTATATTCCCACCTACCTCTCTCAGATCCCACGTTACTTTGCCAATCGCCGTATCGTCCTGGACGTGGCTCTGATTCAGGTCAGCCCGCCGGATAAATTCGGTTATTGCAGTCTCGGTGTATCCGTGGATATTACCCTGGCCGGCATGCAGAATGCCAAATTGGTCATTGCTCAGGTCAACCCGCGCATGCCGCGAACCTGGGGAGACAGCATGGTTCATATCAATGAGATCGATTACCTGGTGCCATTCGAAGAACCCCTCGTCGAGGCCCGGCCCCATTTCAAAAACCCGAATGTGGCCGATCGCATCGGTTTTTACGTCAACCAACTGGTGGACGACGGCGCCACGATCCAGATCGGGTTCGGCCATCTGCCCAACACCATCCTTGGGAACCTGACCGACAAACGCGATCTGGGCATCCATACCCAGCTGATCACCGATGCATTCCTGCCGCTGCTCGAGCAGAAGGTGATCACCAACCGGAAAAAGACCCTGCATCCCGGCAAGGTATTGACATCAATGTGTATGGGCTCGGAAAAGCTCTACCGCTACGTTGATAACAATCCCATGTTTTCTTTCTGCTCATCGGAGTTCGTCAACGATCCCACGGTCATCGCCCTCAACGATAATCTCATCTCAATCAGCTCGGCCCTGGAGATTGACCTGACCGGTCAGGTCTGTACGGACTCCATGGGCCATCTGTTCTACAGCGGCATCGGCGACCAAGTCGATTTCCTACGCGGCAGCGCCATGTCCAAAGGCGGATTTTCCGTCATCGCCCTGCCGTCCACCGCCCAGAATGACCAAGTGTCCAGGATCGTACCGCACTTGAGCGAGGGAGCTGGGGTGGCCACCACGCGTGGCGACGTCAACTTTGTGGTCACCGAATACGGCATCGCCGAGCTCTCCGGCAAAAGCATCTACCAGCGGGTCATGGAACTGGCTCAGATTTCGCATCCGAAATTCCGCGAAGAGATCATCGCGGTGGCAAAAACCCGCCACTACATTTTTTCCGACCAGCTTCCGCCCACCCAGGATGACCTGATTTTTCTCGAACGCTACAAAAACCAGATGCCTTTGAAGAATGGCAAAATCGTCGAATTCAGACCGCTGCTGCCCTCGGACGAGTTCGCCTATCGCAATTTTTTTTACTCGCTACAGGAAAAAACCATCTATTTCCGTTTCTTTTACAAAATGAATCTTTTCTCCCATGAGGTGGTCCAGAAGCAGTGGGCCAGCGTGGACTACCGCAAAAACATGTCCATCATCGGCCAGGTGCGCATCGGTGGGCATCAGGAGATCATCGCTATCGGTTCCTATGCCGACGAAGACGAAGGCAATCCCAGAGCCGAAGTGGCCTTCGTGGTACGTGAGGATTTTCAGGGCATGGGAATCGCCTCCTACCTCCTGGCCATCATGCAACCCATTGCCAAGGAAAATAATTTTACAGGTTTTATGGCCACCGTGCTGCGTGAAAACAAAGCTATGCTGCGGGTCTTTAAAAAACGCTACCCCAATGCAAAAACAATAGTCACGGGCGGTAATGAAGTCAGTATCCTCATGGAGTTCAGCGACGCCGTGGAGTGGGGACGAAAAGTTGCCAGCGATAAATCGGGAGAGGATGATGTGTGTATATGTCCGGTTCCCGACACCAATAGAAAAGAACCATTCAAGCCATAGCATATGGTTTGGCTAAGGCGTTCGGCGGGTCAACCTGGATTCCGTTCCCGGTCATGAAATTATCCTGGCAACAGATCAATTTTTGGCGGCTTAATAAAAACCAAACAAATTCCCAGCAAAAAACATCATCAGCTTCCCGAGCTACCTTTCGCTCTACCTCTTGCACCCGGCCGGATCATCACTGGATGGTCCGGTCTCCTTTTTTCATTGCGATGATGATTCTGGTGGGTCAGCTCAACCATGAGCATATTTTTTAGAGCCATTTACCCCATTTTACCTTCCCCTTGTGGGGAATAATGTGGGAAGCGGCATTTTTCACAAACTAAAACAGGCACTCACAATCTCTTGTATGTGCCTGTTTTTATTTTTTGGTAGCGGGGGCTGGATTCGAACCAAAGACCTTCGGGTTATGAGCCTCTTTTGAAATTATTTCAATAAGTTAGAGAAAACGCTGTATTGACGGGCTTTCCCTTTTATTCCTGTTGGTTGAGAGAAAACAAGACGATCACTGATCTTGTTCAATAATCGCAATGACGGCAACCATGACAAATCAAAATGTCACAAATCCGACACAGGGTTTTCCGGTTTATTCGACAGTTGACCCGAAAAATTATTCCGCCCATTCCCACTCTTAAACATAAAGCCGAAAGTGTCTCCCACCGGCACCCACACCACCACATTTACGATCTGCCATCCTGCCACGATGTACCCGCCATGACAAGCCCCCTGCCCTATCCTGCTCATGATGCACAGTCGGCATGACCCTGCCTTCGCGCACGTTCTGCTCTTCGTGCCAGATTGTTATTGGGGTTATTACGGTTTTCCATGGGTGTAAACCCAAATTGGGGCAAATTTACTAACAGGCGTAATGGTACCGATTTTCTCGCTCTTTGAAAAATAAAGCTGGACTCAAAACGCTATCTTCGATAAGGTGTCGTCCATGAGTGAGAGCATGACCATTCAGGGGCGCAAATTATTTTCCGAAGATATTGAACTGATTCGTCGGCTGATGGCCGACAATCCGGATTGGCACCGCAGTCGGTTATCCATCGAACTGTGCCGAATGTGGAATTGGCGCACCGATAAAGGTCAGCCCAAAGATATTGCCTGCCGTTCAATGTTGCGTAAGCTAGAACAACGCCAGTTCATCGTGCTGCCGCCACCGTTGCGACCGGGAAATCATTCCCGGCAGATACCTGACATGCCTCATCGTCGCGACCCCATCGAGGGAGTGCTGGACGATCTTCGTCCTGTTGAAATCATCATGGTCAGTGGCCGTTCAGACAACGATCACCTTTTTCATTGTCTAATGGATCGCTACCATTATTTGGGGTGCCGGGGTCACGTTGGCGAGCATATGAAGTATATGGTCTATGATCGCCACGAAAGGCCCCTGGCCTGCCTGCTTTTTGGATCGGCAGCCTGGAAAACAACACCACGAGACCGTTACATCGGATGGAACGTGGCTACACGCCAAGGGAATCTGAAGCTGTTGACCAACAACACCCGGTTTTTGATTCTACCCTGGGTTCGCATTCCCAACTTGGCCAGTTTCATTCTGGGCGCTTGTCTCAGGCGGTTGCGGTCCGATTGGTCCACGCGCTATGGTCACGATTTGTGCCTGGTCGAAACCTTCGTCGATCGTTCCCGCTTTGAAGGGACCTGTTATCAGGCTGCCAACTGGCTAAAATTGGGGCAAACCAAAGGCCGCAGCCGTCAAGATCGCTATCGAAAGTTGAAGGTGCCGGTCAAAGACCTGTACGTTTATCCGTTGACAGCCGATTTCAAAAAGCGCTTATGTGCCGCAGGCTGAAGCTTCGCTACTTGCACGGCAGGCATTCGAGAACCTGCTATCTGCGAGGCGAGCCATGGAGACCACTGTCGATATTCAAAAGCTGCAACGGACCATTGATGAAACCCTTTCCAATTTCCAGACACATTCCGATGCCAACCGGCTGATCATCGATCTGCGCACAGCCCTCTTCTCCACAATTGAGGACTTGATTGTATCTTCCATTGAAAATCTGTTTTCCGATCCATGTTTTTTTAAAGCCGTAAAAAAGCTGGCAGCAAAACTCGGATTTCGCTTCAAGGGATTCAAACCCACCAGCATTCGGCTTTTATCCGGCCGATCGCTACCGATTGAATCCCCTTATTTTGCCAAAGCGCTTCCGAAATCTCGCCGTGGTCGTAAAAGGAAGAAACGGAAACCGAAAAGCGGTATTCACCTGGGGTTGGCCTATCTGGGTTTTATGGATCGTTGCAGCGCTGTTTTGGCATCGGCGTCTGTTCAGGCAAGCTTATTGTGTCCGTCATTTGAGATTGCCAATCGGACCTTGTCTTCTGTTGGCATCGACATGGATATTAAAACGATCCGGCGGTTGTGTATGCACATGGGCAATCGCTCCATGGAGAATCGGCATCGGATAACATTATCGGAAAATGACCATGTAACCGGCCGCGTTTTGTTCGTGTGCATTGATGGTGGCCGCCTTCGTGAACGCCGGACCAAAAAGGGGCGGTTGGCTTCCCATCAAAAACGGAGAGGATATTATTCCGACTGGCGGGAGCCGACACAAATCGTTATTCAATGGCTCGACGCCCAGGCAAATCCGATCAAGGAAATTGCCCCGCTTTACGATGCCACGATGGCCGACATCAACGGTGCGTTTGAATTATTGGAAGATTATCTTCGTCAAATCGGCGTTGACCAGGCCGACGGAGTAATTTTCTGCGCGGATGGCGATCGCAGATATTGGAAACGATTTTCCTCACTGGCAGAAAAGCTTGAAGCCAAGACGTGTTTCCAAGTGATCGACTATACCCATGCCAAACAGAATTTGCATATTGTCGCGGATCATCTTCCCAAAACCCTTGAAGCCAAAGAGCGAACGGCGATTCTCAAGAATTGGAAGGACCTGTTATGGCAAGGAAATTTGATGGAAATCCGAAATCAGATTCGTCAGTACATCACGTATCCGTCGAAGCTAAAGAAAGCATTGAACAAGTTCAACAATTACTTTGTGAAAAATCTCCGCCGCATGCAGTATGCGGCCTTTCGGTTATTAAATCTGCCGACCGGCAGCGGTTGTGTTGAAAGCGCGATACGTCGCGTGATCAATCTTCGGTTGAAAGCGCCGGGTATTTTTTGGAAGCGTGAGACCGCTGAGGTCATGCTTTTTCTCAGGAGCACATTACTTTGCGGGCGTTGGGATAATATGCTGGAACACTTGCTACAACTGAATCGAGGAACATTTGAAGCTTGCCCCTAAATGGGATTGCACCCTTTTCCATTGAGGGTATAGGTTAGAACAATTTATTTTACTCACGAATTCATTGTAAATTCAATGGGAATTTACTGTTTTTCGACATTTACCCATAAAATCTGCTCAAGCTGAAAGCAAAAATGCTGATATGGATAGTAGGTTCCTCGTAGATCCACATTGTAAACCGTTCCATATAGAAAATATCAGCAGAGCATAGCCATGAGCCAGAATCCGTCGAGCCAGGATGCAGCCGTTGAGCCACACCGGCCTTCCTCTTGGACTGAGGGCGACATTCCACATCGTAAAGGAAGCTGTAACGTCCTGTTAATCGCGCCGCATGGGCATCCTGACAATGATGGCAGGACGTACTCTATAACAAGGAAAGCCGCAGACACGTTCGGTTCATACGCCATCGTCAACAAAACCTACCAGAAACCGCCATTCAGAAAGAACGATGATGGAACCTACTATTTTAACAAGAATGGCAAAAAGGTTCGACATGATCCTGATAAATCAAAAAAGTGGATCAATCTGAATCGGAGAAATCAGGTCGAGCCACATCTTGAAGCCGAGTTCAAATCCCCGCTACTCAATATCGTTAATGAGATCATTGAAAAATTCGGTAATGCAATAGTTATTTGGATTCATGGCATTGATGATGACAATTTGATCCCTTCAAATACCGAACGTGGCCAGCGTGGTATGGACGCGCTGATTGGCATTGGTCAAGGTGAGCCAGATAGACGAACGGCCAACAAGAAAACCGTTGATAAAATGATTGAATGTCTGGCATCCAATTCACTCAAGCCGATAAAAGCCGCTCTATCAAAGAAAGGTTCCGATTATTGCGGCTGGCACCTAAACATCATGAATCAGTTTTTCGTCAAACAATACGAGCGGGATAAGGTCGAGTCTATCCAAAGGGTGCAATCCCATTTAGGGGCAAGCTTCAAATGTTCCTCGATTCAGTTGTAGCAAGTGTTCCAGCATATTATCCCAACGCCCGCAAAGTAATGTGCTCCTGAGAAAAAGCATGACCTCAGCGGTCTCACGCTTCCAAAAAATACCCGGCGCTTTCAACCGAAGATTGATCACGCGACGTATCGCGCTTTCAACACAACCGCTGCCGGTCGGCAGATTTAATAACCGAAAGGCCGCATACTGCATGCGGCGGAGATTTTTCACAAAGTAATTGTTGAACTTGTTCAATGCTTTCTTTAGCTTCGACGGATACGTGATGTACTGACGAATCTGATTTCGGATTTCCATCAAATTTCCTTGCCATAACAGGTCCTTCCAATTCTTGAGAATCGCCGTTCGCTCTTTGGCTTCAAGGGTTTTGGGAAGATGATCCGCGACAATATGCAAATTCTGTTTGGCATGGGTATAGTCGATCACTTGGAAACACGTCTTGGCTTCAAGCTTTTCTGCCAGTGAGGAAAATCGTTTCCAATATCTGCGATCGCCATCCGCGCAGAAAATTACTCCGTCGGCCTGGTCAACGCCGATTTGACGAAGATAATCTTCCAATAATTCAAACGCACCGTTGATGTCGGCCATCGTGGCATCGTAAAGCGGGGCAATTTCCTTGATCGGATTTGCCTGGGCGTCGAGCCATTGAATAACGATTTGTGTCGGCTCCCGCCAGTCGGAATAATATCCTCTCCGTTTTTGATGGGAAGCCAACCGCCCCTTTTTGGTCCGGCGTTCACGAAGGCGGCCACCATCAATGCACACGAACAAAACGCGGCCGGTTACATGGTCATTTTCCGATAATGTTATCCGATGCCGATTCTCCATGGAGCGATTGCCCATGTGCATACACAACCGCCGGATCGTTTTAATATCCATGTCGATGCCAACAGAAGACAAGGTCCGATTGGCAATCTCAAATGACGGACACAATAAGCTTGCCTGAACAGACGCCGATGCCAAAACAGCGCTGCAACGATCCATAAAACCCAGATAGGCCAACCCCAGGTGAATACCGCTTTTCGGTTTCCGTTTCTTCCTTTTACGACCACGGCGAGATTTCGGAAGCGCTTTGGCAAAATAAGGGGATTCAATCGGTAGCGATCGGCCGGATAAAAGCCGAATGCTGGTGGGTTTGAATCCCTTGAAGCGAAATCCGAGTTTTGCTGCCAGCTTTTTTACGGCTTTAAAAAAACATGGATCGGAAAACAGATTTTCAATGGAAGATACAATCAAGTCCTCAATTGTGGAGAAGAGGGCTGTGCGCAGATCGATGATCAGCCGGTTGGCATCGGAATGTGTCTGGAAATTGGAAAGGGTTTCATCAATGGTCCGTTGCAGCTTTTGAATATCGACAGTGGTCTCCATGGCTCGCCTCGCAGATAGCAGGTTCTCGAATGCCTGCCGTGCAAGTAGCGAAGCTTCAGCCTGCGGCACATAAGCGCTTTTTGAAATCGGCTGTCAACGGATAAACGTACAGGTCTTTGACCGGCACCTTCAACTTTCGATAGCGATCTTGACGGCTGCGGCCTTTGGTTTGCCCCAATTTTAGCCAGTTGGCAGCCTGATAACAGGTCCCTTCAAAGCGGGAACGATCGACGAAGGTTTCGACCAGGCACAAATCGTGACCATAGCGCGTGGACCAATCGGACCGCAACCGCCTGAGACAAGCGCCCAGAATGAAACTGGCCAAGTTGGGAATGCGAACCCAGGGTAGAATCAAAAACCGGGTGTTGTTGGTCAACAGCTTCAGATTCCCTTGGCGTGTAGCCACGTTCCATCCGATGTAACGGTCTCGTGGTGTTGTTTTCCAGGCTGCCGATCCAAAAAGCAGGCAGGCCAGGGGCCTTTCGTGGCGATCATAGACCATATACTTCATATGCTCGCCAACGTGACCCCGGCACCCCAAATAATGGTAGCGATCCATTAGACAATGAAAAAGGTGATCGTTGTCTGAACGGCCACTGACCATGATGATTTCAACAGGACGAAGATCGTCCAGCACTCCCTCGATGGGGTCGCGACGATGAGGCATGTCAGGTATCTGCCGGGAATGATTTCCCGGTCGCAACGGTGGCGGCAGCACGATGAACTGGCGTTGTTCTAGCTTACGCAACATTGAACGGCAGGCAATATCTTTGGGCTGACCTTTATCGGTGCGCCAATTCCACATTCGGCACAGTTCGATGGATAACCGACTGCGGTGCCAATCCGGATTGTCGGCCATCAGCCGACGAATCAGTTCAATATCTTCGGAAAATAATTTGCGCCCCTGAATGGTCATGCTCTCACTCATGGACGACACCTTATCGAAGATAGCGTTTTGAGTCCAGCTTTATTTTTCAAAGAGCGAGAAAATCGGTACCATTACGCCTGTTAGTAAATTTGCCCCAATTTGGGTTTACACCCCTATCCAAATCGAAATCAAGAGAACAGAATTTCGGGAGTCAGGCAAGCACGCAGCTATCACTGCTGAAGCCATTGCAGATGCCATTTCAAAGATGATTTTGCATAGACCCCAAGAAAAACCGAAACAGACGTCTTCGGACAGCGCTGACCAAAATGGAATCATCCAGCAAATCAGGGCTGGTGATATTGACCTCGACAAAGATAAGTTCAAGGTGAGGATTGATGAAATTGGTTCCGACTCAGTCGAATTCCATCAGTTGGTCGAATCGATCCGAAAAAACGGCATTTTGAATAATATCATCGTCAAGAAGTATAGCGACAATAGTGGAAAACCGTATCAGCTGATATCTGGCTTCCGTAGGATAACAGCGCTAAAAGCATCGAAAGATGATCCAGCTAGTTTCGAGGATGAACTCATCTGGGCAAGGGTTCTGGATGCCACGGTATCGGACGATGACGCATACCGGATCAGCTTCACGGAAAATCTGGCCAGGAAAGATCTGTCCTTGTGGGAGATTGCCCAAGCCTGCGCCGAGATAAAGAAAAAAATGGGGGGAGCTGGAAAGGTCAAGGGTGACATCGACGATTACATTGCCAGTTTGATTCAGAAAGATAAAAGGACTGTGCGACGCTACCTGAAGCTGGCATCAATTCAAGATGAGAAAATCAAGGCAGCGGTCCATTCCGGAAATATTTCACCTACTATGGCCCTTGAAATAGGGAAAAAAGATTTAGTGAAAGACGATCCTATAAATATTTCAGCCTTGCTGGATTATCTCGGTGCTCACCCCAAAACAACCAGGCAATTTGAAAAGGCCTATGGCAATCTTGAATATTGTTGCGACAAATCAAAAATGTCCCTGGCTGCCGTACTGGAATGCAAAAACGCGGACGGATTCCTTTCCTTGAAAAAGAAGGAGTTTGAAAAGCGCGTTGAACACTTGCGCGGAAAGACAGGCAAGGAATACCCTGATATCCTTAAAGGTAAAGCTGGATCTCTGGTCAAAGATGCCAGTGAAATCGATGCTGACTTGGAAAGAAAGAAAGCCGGAAAAGAATTTCAAAACAAGAATAAAGATATCGTCGATAGAGTCCAAGAAGCCTTCCACAAATCAGATATCGATGGAGAATTCAAAATCAAACCAGCCTTAGCCTCAGGGAAAAATCAAATCACGGTGACCATCACGGTGCCAAAAGATCAGATTTGGCAAGCGTTTGATGCTGCGTCAAGGGCTAAGAATACGCCAGTGGCAAAGGTCATTCAAAAAACCCAACCGAAAGCACCTGCCGAAAAAAATATATCGCCAGTTTCCAGTACAGGTGAAAATCCAGAGTCTGCTCCTGCAGTTGAACCAGCAATAAAAAACGAATGCCAAGAAAACCCTAATATTCCACGACAAAGCCGGGCTCGCCCTTACCAGACAGACAAAAATTGATAGCCACAATTTTCTTTTTATTTTTTATTTAAGTTTTAAGGATTAATAATGAAAACAAAAGATAAATTTTATGTATTATTATTATTATTTTGCTTAATTGGATGTGCTGAGAAAGACAATGATAGCTTGGTTATTTTACTTCCAAAAAATAATTTTATTTCATTATATGGTGAAGATATTGATTTTGAATCATATGATGAAAATGGAGAAGAGATAATTAGTTCAGTTGAATGGAGTTCGAATATTGATGGAATAATTGGTAGTAATTCTAAATGTACCTATAATAATCTTTCTATCGGTGATCACATAATAACTGCAACTTTAATAACTAACGATGGAAGTATTATTTCAGATTCAATAAGTATTAATATCGAAGAAATGACATGGGCTAAATATTATAAAAAACATAGAAATTTGAGTTCTAGAATAAATAATTATTCTATTGAAGAAAAGAAAATTGAACTTTTGCTTAAAACAACAAAAAACTTAGAAAGAAAAAATTTGAGTGGATTAGATCTTTCAAATAGAAACTTTAGAGGGGTTTCTTTTGAAGGCGCTTTTATGGTTCACTCTAATTTCTCAAATTCTGATTTTAGAAATGCAAATCTTCATAATGCAATTATCGAGAATTCGAATTTTTCGAACGCTACAATAAAGAATGCCAATATCCTTGGAATTAGTTTTGAAAATGTAAATCTATCTAAAGTTGATTTGAGGCACTTAAACTTAAGAAATTATAACATGAAAAATGCAAATATGACTGGATGCAACCTTTTTAAAACAATATTGTCAGGTGCAAATTTACAAAGAGCAATACTCAGAGGAGCAAATCTTAAGCAAACTATATTGATAAATACTGACCTGTTCGGTTCAGATCTTTCATATTCTATTATTGATCGTTCTGAAATTTCAAAAGCAAATTTTGAAAAAGCAAAGTTTATAGGATCTCATATAATTAATACGTATTTATCTGAAAGCGTATTAAAGTATACTGATTTTAGAAAATCTACTTTAGAGAATATAGACATGAGCAATACAAATATTAGCGGTTCGAATTTATCCAACTTAGACTTAAGGTCCGTTAAATTACACAGCTCAAATTTTACAAATTGCAATCTTTCAAACGCTAATTTAAGTAACACAAACATCAATGAATCAGTTTTAGTGAATACAAATTTAAGCGATGCAATACTACAAAATGCAAAATTAAATCGGGTTGACTTTAATAAAGCAAATATAAAAAATACGAATTTTACGAACGCCGACCTAACGAATTCATTTAACTTAGAAAATTCAATAAACGTATCAACAGCAATTGGACTTTGAAAATGAAATATAATTAATATTACTCTTCATCCGGAGGTTTGGTATGATGATTTTTGCAATTAAATTATCTATCGCTGAATATTCCAAAAAATTAATTTATATTAGCTTAATTATATTCCTTTTAAGTGCAGATAGTTCATTTTCTTATGACTATTGCATCATACTTAAAAATGGAAAAATTATTTTAGCTGACGACCATTGGGAGGAAGATGGAAAAAAAATAATAGAGATTGATGGGAAAGAAATTACTTTGGGAAAATATGCCATTGAAAAAATTATAGATCCTGAAAAGCATGAATATTCTAATAATACAAATGATGATTCAAAATATAATAGCGATCTATACTCATATGAATCTGATGGAGGAATTTTATATTTAAACGATAACAGGAAATATACTGTTCGCAAATCGTGGGTTGAAGGATCAAATATCGCTTTTTTGATTAAGAATAAAATTATTTATTTTAGCCCAAATAAAATTAGATCTTTTAAATGTAATGAAAATGGATTAAAAAGTACAAATGTTGAAGATACATATTATGGAAGTATGAAAGATGAAACTTTCAATAATAGTGCGAATAAATCAAAAAAAAGCAATTCAAGTTATGTTCAAAATATGCAAATAAAAAAACTTGAATCACAAATTGAAAGACAAAAGAATAAAATGCATAATGCTATGAATCATTCTGATTATTGTAATTCTGAAGTTCAAAAATATCATAGCTTAAGTTATTCAAGTTCTTCAGAATCTATGAGAGCAAAATACGAAAGCTATAGAGTAATATGGATGGAAAGAGATCGTTCAGCTAAAGCAAGGTTCGCAAGAGAACAGATCGAGCTAAACAAACTTGAAAAGGAGCTTTACCTACTAAAAAAAAGAAATCAATAATCCCCGCTGAAATCAATCAGCAGGTTAATTGCTTTTACAATTTTAACAACGCCATGTTTTTCTAACTCACCTAAAAGGGGTGTCGAAAGTAAGTTTTGTCATTAAAAACAGATTGCATTCTTTTGAGTCGAAGGGCGTGTATCCAAACTCATTCACAATTACTGTCAATTATTTATAATGGCTCCGGCCTTTTCCCTGCTTCCAGGATTGCCCAATTGGACAGCGCTGTCCAAACCTGATGGTCAGCGAGGGGTATCGTGGTCATGACTATTTTCGGCCCATATTGATAGTGTCAGGGTGGTAAGATATGTGACAGAGACAATACCGCCTGTCACGTTTTATGGGGCTAGGGTAGGCACCCGCAAACAATTCCTTCTGAACCAGCATCCCGCCTCACCAGCCCACCACCATACCTGATCCAGCCAATTCCATCTTGACACACTCACCCGTTATTCCCGATTATTCCGCCATGCCATCCCACAACGACATTAAAACAGTGGCGTATCTCGATCCGATGCTCAACTATGCCGAAGCCCATCTGGGCATCCGGTTCAGGCCGACCGAAAAATACCGGTATAGTGCCTTCTGTCCGTTCCATGCGGACACCAAAGACAGCTTCCGCCTGTATGTGGACGGAAACGATGTGGTCCGGTTTCATTGTTTCGGTGCATGTGGCGGAGACTGGGACATCTATGACGTGATCATGTTGCGGGAAAAATGTTCTTTCCGGCAGGCTCAACGGATTTGGGCGGATTATCTGGGATTGAAGGATGTGGAATTTCATAGCGGGCGGAGTCAAAATATTCCAGAGCCTGACGCAGAACCAGAGCCCGATGATAGTGTTGAATTCTTGGAGCCCGCCGAACCCACCGATCAGACCAAAGCCACGTTGGCCGAGGCTGCCGGCTTCTATAATGAACTGCTTCTTTCTGATTCAGAGAAGTATTCCAAAGTTCTCACATATCTCGCTCGTAGAGGCCTTGAGAGCCCCATAATCGAACGATTTCAGATTGGCTATAGCCCAAGCCTATATTGACAAGAATTATCTCGGCAGAGCCCTCATTCGCGGGTTCATGGATCGTTTCGATGCTGACTACCAGACGTTCCAACGCTTCCAGGATGCTTGCCTGGTCCGGCTGCTTAACGACGAGAGTTCTCGTGCCTATGGATTTTATCTCCAGCAGATCGATTTCACCACGCGGAGCCCTTTCACGCGGAACTATGGCGACTATTTCGCCGGCCGGATCGTGTTTCCCATACGCAATAACGTTGGCGAGGTCATCGGCATCATCGGCAGACGGCCAGACAATCGCGGCGTTCGCTGGCTCAAACAGCAGGCCGGTGAAGGTGCCATCACCACAAAAAGCTGGCTCTACGGCATCGACAAGGCATATCGCTTCATCAAGCAATACAGAACGGTGATCCTGGTGGAGGGGATCTTCGACTATTTCGCCTTTTATCGCCTGTTGCAGGACCAGGGCCGGCCGGTGGTGGTGTCCACGTTGGGTTCCTATCTTTCCGCCGAAGCGATGGGCATTTTCAAACAGCTTGGGGTGGAGCACTTTATCGTTGCCTATGACTGGGACGAAGCCGGCCGCAAAGGGATCGAACGGATCGCGGCTGAGGTCGGTGGCACGGTCTATTACCTGGGTGGCATGCAACCCGGACAAGATCCAGCGGAAAAGCTGAAACCCATGGTCGGCTCCATCAACGGATTTTCACTCAGGCACCTGATGGCTTCAGCAAAGAAGCATCAACCCGCCACGGACAAGCCCATCCACATGTCATTTATTTCTTGTGGGCCGCCGGATAAACGGGAAACGATTTTCAGCCCGGCCGAAGCGGAAGCACCTGCTTGGTGGCCCGAGGAGGCCTCACCAACGGAGTTTTATTACCGCGTGGCCGACTTTCTACCGCTGCTTTCCTACGCCCACGGAAATAAAGCCATGCTGGATCAAACAATCAACGAAATCACAGGACGCCTGGAGTACCGGCCCACAGAGCCACCAGGGGAAGCGTTTTTCACCATCCCGGCTAATTTCCTGCGGACGGAGGCCTACACTGATCTGGGGCCGGCACTGATCCTCTGGTTGAGGCTGGTCATCGAACAGCAAACGAAAAAGCGTAGGGTCCGGCAGACTGACTCTACGTTGGCTGAGTGGTTAGGGACGAGCAGACGAACCATCACAACCTACAAGCGTATGCTTCAGGATCTGGAATATCTCAACATAAACACTTCAGTCAGACCACAGCGACTGTCTGTGCGGTACTTTCCCAAGCACTGATCAACTGGTCTCTGCCATGGTGGTTTATGCTTTCGCACTGCTCACTGACAAACCTTCACCCAGCGGCGTTTACTTAAAGGGTAAATGAACACTAAAAATCGTGAGTATACGTTAATATTTCAGTCTGTTATGTGATATTTAGACCAAATATAGTGGGAAATGCGAAATGCAGGAAAAGCCGACTTTCTGCAAACAAGCCAGCAACGTGGGAATTGAGCCTTGCTATTTTTTGTCCCCGGGACCGCCCCAGAAGAACGGGTTGCAGGCAACCTCCCACAAGTAGCCGTCGGGATCCTTGAAATAGCCCTGGTAACCGCCCCAGGAGGCCTTTTGTGGCGGCTTAATCAGTTGGTTGACCGCTTTCGCAACGATTTGGACAACGTCCGCCTCTGAGGCCACGTTGTGAGAAAGTGTGACGCCAGGAAAGCTGTTTCCCCCATATGAAACGCTGGCATTTTCGGCAAGTAATTTACGGTCGTATTAGGATTAGCTTCTGGTTATGCCTCGCTCCTGCAAATAATCCGCAACCAGGAGAACCTTGCTCCATGCAAGTGTGCCGCCCATGCTGACTGCGACAGAACAGGCTTCGAAAATTTCCGCCGGCTTTGCTCCCAGTTCCAGAGCTTTGGAAGTCTGGGAAAGAACGCAGTCCTTGCAGCCCGCCTGTATCGCCACAGCCAGCGACATCAGCCGTTTGGTTTTCAGATCCAAGGCACCATCTCTGTAAACGGCATCTTTGACAGCACCATAGTAAGCTTCAGTGAGGTCTGGCATTTGTTCCTTGGTCACTTCGAACAGTTCCCACATTTTCTCTTCGTATTGCAGTACGGAATCGCTCATTCATCGGCCCCCAGGTGTTTGGTCTTTTTTGTGTGTTCCGCTTCAGCCTTATTCCGCATTCTTGTTACCACCCGTACAAGCACCTGCCAAGGCACAGCACATATCGGCGTTTACTTAAAGGGGAAATTTAGACAGTAAAACGCTAATATACGTAATGGTTACGGTTGTTTCTATCGCATTTTGACCAAACGACCTGTAACCTGCGAATTGGAAGGAAGAACATCTGTTTTCGCAAAATGGACGGTTTTGATGCTAACACACGGTAGTTACCGACCACAAAAATATTATCGGCCCAGATGGTGCCGGTGATATGTTAAAATATCACAATTAGTTGAATAGACGGTATGTTACAGAGTGGCTGTACAAATGACAACTTCGAAAGAATGTGTGATTGTTTGCCATGTATCTGGCGTTCGAGCTAATTGAAGATTCTATTTTATAATCTGCAGGACGGAACGAAAAATAAAGGGAAAGGAATTTGATATATCTGTACTGGCTTCCTGAACCGCCAAAACCCTGCCCGGAGCCGAGACGCGAGAAAAATTGGCAGACTGCCGATGGGCTGATTGGCGGGATTCCGCGCTGACTACTGGGGGGGCACATAGGGTGACGACTCTGTTATGTTAGATTGGTGAAGATCGCGTAGTCGATCAGTCCCGTCGCCTCGCCCTTTGCGAATGAGTTCTTCTTGGTCTTGTAGTGCACCCCACCAAACAGATTCTTCGTGGCTGGTGAGAATACGATGCCATAATAGGGGTCCAAAAAGATGAAGTTCGCCCCACTTGCGCCGAGACAGACAACGAAGTGCCCGTAACCGGTGTTCCACGCCACACGGCAAATCGCGGGTTTACCTGCCGAACAGGTCTTCAGCTTCTCGTAGATCGGCCATGAGTCCGTGGCGTTGAGCGCTGGCCACTTCTTCTGCAATGCGTCCAACAGCACCCACCCAATCGTCCCGTCTGAACTCCACTCGTGCCACCGTTGGTCTGATCGGGTCGCCGACGTACCGCACCGCCCCATCTCCATCTTTCCGCACATAATTTGGATGAACCCGATGGCCACGTCGCGATTCATCGCATACTTCAGAAGCATCAGGATGCTGCTTGGACCACAATTGTTCAAGTCGTGCTGCCGATAGACTTGATATGTGTGACCGTCCAACGTCGTAGATTCCCACCCCATCGGCTCGCCCCTCCGCATGTTGTTGTATGGACGAACCCTATCGAGATTTGTCCTCGATTGCTATTATAGCGTGTCCAGAGTTCATTCCGGGAATCCTCCGACGCCTGAGTCGCGGGTGAAGGAGGATAGAGAGGATAAGAACTTGCTTTTTCCGCGATAAAGTATAGTGAGAAGCCCACTGTAAGTCAAGAGCAATATAAATACAATATGTTGTGTGATGCAAAATCCCAGGCATATCTAATCGGGATGAACGTGGCATAGGATTCAGATTAGCAAATTATGTCATCCAAATACCCTGTACCTCTTTTATCACCGCAACACTCAATCCCATGGCATCACCTCAGATCAATTGAAATACCCGGCTGACCGGCCGGCACTGGTTCAGTTGAATAGGCAATTAATTAGTCATAATTTTGAATAGTTAAACATATTGTGCACTGAAAAGTACTTCTGGAGTGGTCTCGCATTCGAGTACTCCTAAACTAACAGCGGGAACCTTTTTGGTCGTAAAGTGAACTCTGAGGAAGTTATGGACAACCCAATAAACGTTCAACACGCGTTGAAGACCGGTTTCTGATTTTGCATATGTGTTTGTTTTTCTCCTATAGGCGGAACATTTTCGGCGCATTGCAGCATTGTTGGCTTCAACGTGGTTGGCGTGTGTTTCCTTATCTGTAATATGGTTTGTGGTCTCAGGGTGTTGAGGACATGTTGTCTGGTATTTTGGTCTTTTGCGTCCTTTCTTATGGGCTTGGGATCCTTTGTTTTTTACCCTGACGGTGACTCCTTTTTTCAACACTTTTCGAGGACGACCACGCATACCAGTTTGAAAAAGCTCGTGGCATATTTCAAATAGAATTTTTCCATATCGACGTTCACCATCTGTCAGAAGGGTTATGTCTTCAGTTTGGTTGACAAGTTCCGCCAGGGTTTTGATTGCTTTTTCAAAAAGGGACCTGTCCTTTTTACCGCAGCTCATTTCCCAAATGAAACGGCTGGCTCTATCCATGAGGACAATAGTCCATCCGGAAGATTCTTCAGCAGGAACATTTTTTTTGACTTTTGTATAAAATTCATCACCTTCGATGACTGACTGGATGAACGTATGCGCCATTGAATAGATAAATAAAGTACTATAAAGATAGGAAAATTTTCTTTCCCAGGCAAGAAGGGTGTTTTTAGCGATTTTAAAGATCCGGCAGGTGGCATTGAGTGACGTTCCCTCAGTTCGGGCGTTTAAGACCTCCCAAATTTTACTGACAGGCTTTCTGATATCTTGCAGGAATGTGTTTTTTGTTTCTGAGAATGAATATTTGCAGTCTTGACAAAGAAACATTTCCCTATCACCGTTAGAAATTGTGCGATATACATAGTCATGTCGGATATTTTCAGACGAACAATTGGGACATTTGCATGTAAATAACAGCATAATCTACTCCTTCTCATCATGGTTGGGGTAGATTACCGTACATTTTTTATCTTCTATTGTCCAGCTATTTTATGTATATTCTGGCACTTACAACACCTATTCAACTGAACCAGTGCCGACCGGCCGGTATAAGGATTAATCTGATTATATCGGATTTTGGGGAGGTCTCCGGTACCCACCCAAAGAAGCCGAAACGTACAAGTTTTGCAACCAGTTGTTGTGATATCTGAATTGGTTTAGCTGTTCCGCCGGACTTTTAAATCCATTGTGCAACTTAACCGTTCGAGGATTGTATGGTGAAAAATTATTGATGAGCGTCCATCCTCGAATACTCAACTGCGCTGCATCCATCGATCCATGAAAATATTGGGTACTGTACAGGTGGCGATCCATTCTTTGCATCAACCGGTCAACCATGTTACTGGTTCGGTGTGCTTTAGGATGATCGTAGGCAACACGATAGGCGGCAATGTTTTTCCGTAACTTCGTTATGGGATCTATGATAACGGATGGCACAGCATTCTTTTCGCACCATTCGTACAACCTTCTTATTCTTTGGGAAAACGATGCCTTACTTTCAGCGCGATAACACTCCCATAGCTTTGATGCGGCGTTTTCAAAAATATCTCGGTATTTCTTTTTGGCACGGTCACGAATTTTGATAAACACATGAAGAAAACAGCAAATGATAACTACTGCCGGGAAGAGGAATTGCCACGCATTTCGGGTGGCTTTCCAGCCGTCCATATTCACGGTTTCCGGTGAATATTCCGGCTTTATACACTGGGCCTCTTGTTTGTACACTTGATACGCATCTGTTAACGCTTGTTCTCCGGCGTCTTTGGCAACGGCTGCACCGAGAATACAGCCATCACCAACTGTCGTGGCCACATACGTTTTTTCACCTAAAATTCGAGTATGCTTTTCATCAGCGGCAAGATGTTCGGGAACATCTTGAGGATTTCGGACAGTTGTTCCGACAATGCTGTTTCGCCCGATAGATTGTTCGATTCGATACCAATACATGGGATCTTTTCCGAAAACACGACTTATGGCCCAAAATGGTATGTCGAACTTTCTAAAAAACATTGCATCTTCGATTTCGTCAACAAATCCAACGAGGTATGGCAGTACAAATGAAGGACGAATGGTGTAAGCAACACCGGATATTTTAATTCGACGGATCCATATGGATTGTTTTTTTGAGTAATAAAGATCCTTCATCCGATATCCATTTTCGATTTCAGCCGGGAATAATTCCGGAAACAGTTCGATCCTTTTGTTTACGGAAGTTCTGAAATCAACCGGGTTGAGTATGTTGCATTCATAATTGCCTTGAGAAAAGGGCAAACATATGATTCTGTTGTTTCGGTTAGCGGATCTTGTATCTGCTATTCCCATATAGTTAGAGACCTCCTTTGGCGGGATGTGTCTCTAACTATATAAAATTATTAGTAAAAAGTCTAGACTCAAATCTTCAATAATATCAACATGTTGTGTTTTTGTCGGGGGATAGGCCACTGTATGTTCGGCTTATTGGAATCAAACTCCCCAAAATCCGTTATAATCAGGGATTAATCGCCGGCGCCGCCTTTTTTACAGGTTTTGCCGGCCTGGCCTCCGGCCGCGACCAGTAACGCACTCCAATCACATCCGCCGCCACCAATGCGTAAACCGAGCAGTCCCAACCATGATTGGCATTGCCGTCCGGACAGTCCCACAGTCCGGTTTTCTCATCGATGTACTCCACAGTCAGCATGCGCAGCCAGATGTCGGTGGTCTCGGAATTGTAATGCCAGGCACCAGGGTCCGCTGGCGCAATCGCCAGCTTGCCGGCCAGGATGTTTTTGTAATCGTTGACGTCGGCTCGGCACAACTTCAGGCCACCGGGAATAGCCTTTTTCGTTCCGGGGAAGTAATCCACCTGCGAAAAGGCAAACGGTTGGGCCATGCGCTGCTCACCCTTGAACGCCAAAAGATGCCCCCTGTGTGCCCGGACAAAGGTGTAGACATCGTCGGTGCGGTGGCCCATGGCATCCTGGACGGTCATGCGCACAAAATAGCGGTTCCCGTCAGCGTCCGTATAATCGGTGATCTCGTAGGGCTTCCATGGCAGCGCGGCGTAGTTGTTCATGAAATCCTTGGCCCCGGGATCACGCTTTGGGTCAGGACGCGGTGTTGCTCCGCCCATTCGCTGACCGGTATCGGCGGACGTTTGCGCATTGATCGCCGCTCGGCACGGTCGAACCGGAATGACCGGCGGCGCTTTTTTTTTCCGGCCGATATCCTGGGAATGAACCCGGGCGGGCACCATTTGGGCACCGGACTGTTGATTGACTGGATCAGCATGGGGTTTTCTCCTTGTTTGCCGGTCACCATTTGATCAGTTGACCCTTGAAAGGCAGGCCGTGGTTTTTTTTGAAGAAAGCCAGCATGTCCTCCCACTGATGGCCGG
The DNA here is from genome assembly GCF_009689005.1 of Desulfosarcina ovata subsp. ovata. Taxonomy (NCBI): domain Bacteria; kingdom Pseudomonadati; phylum Thermodesulfobacteriota; class Desulfobacteria; order Desulfobacterales; family Desulfosarcinaceae; genus Desulfosarcina; species Desulfosarcina ovata. Next base: position 3,254,838 of record NZ_AP021879.1, read on the forward strand.
CGCGTCGGAATCCGTCGGCGTAGGCGAACCGCGCTTTCATTTGTTCGGGAATTCGGCGCCCCTCGAATCTGTCCCTGCCGCCCCTTGTCCTATTGATATAATCCCAACCTAATTTTCAATCATAACACAACCATTAGGCGACCCCGTCACCACGACAGGTCGCCTTTTTTATGTCCAAACGAAAGGAGATCCATCATGCCAAAGTCAGTGGAGATCTGTCAGTTCGTCACCCGTACCATCAAACGCACCATTTGGAACATCCCCCGTATCCGCGACGGAAGCCGCTGGCGGAACATCGAAAACAGCCACCTGGTAGAAAATCCCCTCAGCTTTTTCAGTCATGATCGTTATGAAGAAGCCATTTTTCGGGCCAAACGAATAATGGAGAAACGTGGATGGAAAACCGAGCTTACGGACTTCAAAGAACTGTGTATCGAAAACCTGACTTACCAGCATTACCGGTTGAAGTGCTGGAAAAGTTCATAACCCATCTGAAACAAGCATAGAGGGCAGTTGCTGGTTTTACCCGGCCGCTGCCCTCTTTGCGTCTGGAGGCCTATCCGTGAAAGCAATCAAACCTTACGTCCAACTGAACCTGTTCACCGATTACATCGCTCGGCCGGCCAATAGGTTTGTTTCCATTTACCGAGTATCCCTTGTGAAAGACGCCACCGTCTCTTTCGGTGAAGCCATTATCAACAATGCTCAGAAGGCTCAGGCCGTGATCCAGGAACTCATCCGAACACGAGGACAGCCGGACCGAGAACAGTTTGTGGTGGCCCTGCTCAACGCCAAGAACGAGATGATCGGACTGAATATTGTATCCGTTGGTGGCCTTTCATCAGCATCTGTTTATCCCCGTGAAGTACTTAAGCCCGCCATCATTGCCAATTCTGCGGCATTGATTCTGGCTCACAATCACCCCTCCAACGATCTGGAACCATCCCCTGATGACATGAACATCACCCGGAAAATCATCCAGGCCGCCGCTGTCATCGGCATCCAGGTCCACGAACACCTGATCATCAACATGGACGATGCTCGGTATTACAGTTTCGCCGATCAGGGCATCATCGCCAGGATGTATTCCGAGATCGGTTAAAATTTCCCCGCCGGCACCCCGCCTCAATATTTCCTTCGCAGATTATACGGATCATTTCTGTCCACCAACCTTGTGGTAAACGTTCTTCCATCCCGCTCGATTTTCGGTACCACGTCATCAATGCTGAGTTTTTTGCTTTCGTTGATCACACCGCCTTGATGTAGTTTGGGTTTAAATCCCTTCGGCCACTTCTTTTTTCGTTTTCCCATTTTTCATTCACCCCCCTTGTGTATTGATTTGTAGGACTGGAGCACGGTTGTTTATGGCTGCCCGGGCTGTCCTACTTATTTGCGGGGTCAGATAAACTGGGAGCCTTCTATCATCCGGTGGGTGGTTTTCTGGTATCATTGGGTAGTGACACCGGCATCATCGAACCTGGCGTACATCGGCGATTACTTAAAGGGTAAAATGGTCGGTAAAAAAGTGTTTATGCTCTATTATTTTGGTTGGTTATTGCGTATTTTGAGCAAAAATAGTGGGAAATGCGAATTGAAAGAAAAAACATCTGGTCTTGCATAATGGGCGGTTTTGATGCGAACACGGTAATCAAGTGCCTTGCATGATTCCTTTGAATTCCCTTGATTTTCATAAAAAAATATGTTGGTTGAGTTGGCAGTTCCGGATTGAGCATATCCCAAAAACCAAAAATGGATAATTTTTCGGCTCAGTGTCCACTTTTCACCCTTAATACGCCAATATGTGGATTTTTTTCCATTCAATAAGTGTGATACGTGGAAAATTTTCCACATATTGCCACCAATAGGTTTTGTAAGAAACTAAGGTCTTAAGATTATGATCGGTCAAGAAGACAAATTTGAACTGCCCCCTAAGATTGATCGTTATTTGGCAACTCTTTCCAAATATTACGGCAAAGAAGGTCAAAAACAATTACAAGAAATAATAGTCAATTCAAAACCAAGGGTTCATGAAGGATGGAGCTATGATAATTGGAATGGTGGGACATATGGGCATGCTCTTTATTTGGCGATTCCTGAATCAATCTATTTGAACGCTGTAAACGAAAAAGCCGAATTACAATCTGAAATCAGAGAGGGACTTAATAAAATTCACGATATACAAAATGAATTTGTTGAAGAAGTTTTTTTTGAAATGGAGGTTCCAGAAGATCACGATTGGCGAAAAGATTCGGGCCTTTTAATCTCTCGTAGTAAAGTCATTCCAGACCCTGTTGCAAGCAGGATATGGGATAAAAAATGTTTTCGTGTTTTTCTCAGTCATAAAGCGGAAGTGAAAACGGAAACTGCTGGACTTAAAGACAAATTGAAACTTTACGGCATTTCTTGCTTTGTGGCACATGAGGATATTGATCCTACAAGAGAGTGGCAAAATGAGATCGAAAATGCCCTCCATACTATGGACTCATTTGTTGCATTATTAACTGATGGCTTTCATGATAGCCTTTGGACTGCTAAGGCAAAAATAGTGTAACGCTTCCCGTTCTGTTTATTCAGGCCCCGTTTAAAAAATATCCCAAATATATTAATGCGTTAGTGATCATTGGCTGCCTTTAGGACGTTGCAAAATAATGTAACTTTTTCATCGTATTTCAGGCCTTGAAGCATCTTATGCCGCTGCGCGTTAGCGGTTAATAGAGAAACGATGCAATAACAATCGACTTTACGAGAGTTAAAAAAAGTTACGATGTGGGATTTAGATTAACAGGTCTTGGGAGAAAGCTGATTCGCCGCAGAGTGAGGGAAGAGATTGTTTTTTGGAGCCTACATGGGATGAAGATTGGCGAGAAAGTCGACCGCCAGATTTAAATCGACGAAGCTATGGCCCAGTTCTTTGGCCTTGTCGCGGCAATCCGTGCAAATTTCCTTGAATTTTCTCATATCGCCCCTGGTGGCCACATAAATCTGTTCGATGGCTTCAGATTCAAAATCCTTGTATTCCAGGATGAAATCCTCGACTACGATGGGATACAGAATCAAGGTTTTCAATCGGCTGAGGATATCCGGATGCTGGCTGGTCAAATATGTCCTCACCTTTGGCAGTCCGGCCAAAACGATGGGCACGTGCGCGTCCATGATTCGTTTCAGGTAGGGCCAAACCCTTTTTTCGATGTCATTGGCCTCGTCGATGATGATGTAATAATCGGTCAGATTGCGGATCAGCTTCAAATGATGGGGCGTGCGCCGATAAGTGGCCACCGCCTCGTAGTTCAACCCTTGAAGGATGGAGGCCAACATTTCATGCACATTGAAAAGCGACTCCACCCATACGCCTTGAAGTTTTTTGGGTTTGAGCAGTTCGAGGAAACGAGTTTTTCCGACACCATATTCGCCCTCGATCAATACGCTCTGTCCCCGGTAGATCCGGTTGTATACCGCGGATAGATAGGAGACCCGGCGCTTATCGTTTATAAAACTTTGTTTTCGCTGCATGAGGCATACGGGGCCAAAGGGTTGTTTGACAATTGTCTTTCGCAATCCAAAATGAACGCATTGAAAAGCGCCTTGCCGGTGATGGTTTCAGGCTGGCGTAGTTTGATCGCGTAAGCGATATATCGTTTCCGGTGTTGCCGATAGATTGTTTGGGCGGCATCGAGGGTCAAACCCCGAAGATGGATGTCAATCAGTCGTGGCCTGTCCACCGCCATCTTTTTCTCCTGCAGAAAAGCGCTGATCAATTCAACCGCGTTGGGTTCGGTGCCTGCCTTTTTGACCGGCTTTTCGTAAGGTTCCCGGCGCAGCGCTTCACCCAGCAGGATACCGTTTTCCTTATGCTCGAAGATAAACAGCTTGTCGCCAAGATCGGAGATATACACCTTGGTGCTCTTGTGGCGGCTGAAGTGTTGCGCGCCAACGGCCACATAGTAGGTCTGCTTTTTGAAAGTAATGATGCCTTTCGCCCCCACGGTGGCGTTGATCTTGTCATAGCCGTATTTGACGAAATGGCGTACGTCATCCGCACTGAACGTTATCCACTCGTATTGGGCAAGACCGTCGTCAAACTTCTCCTTGGGCACCCAGGCCGATGTTTTACCGTTCACAGAATAATAGTGCTTTTGCTCATTGTGCTGCCGGCGATAGGCTTCGAGTAAACCACTCTGGCGCAGCGTTGCAAGATCGATGTCGAGATAGGTGATGGTAATTTTTCCTTTTTTGCCCTTTTTGTAGATATAGCCCGGTTCTGTCTTAACGATGCGGTCTTCAAAGTGCTTGATGATCCGCATTTCAAAATGATGGATGCTGCGATGGGATGATTCCAGATGTGCTTTGTCCTTGGGCGCATGGATGCGTGAGAAGTTTGGTTGCAGATAAAATCCGCCTGGCAATGAAAATTTGATGTTCAGTTCGTTGATGGGGCGTTTCAGGTTGACAAAACCCTTTGCATTGTCCGGTCTCAGCCGTATCTTTTTTTGCGGAAAGGGGGTGCTCACCAAAAATTTCTCGAACAGGTCCACCGAATTTAGACTGCTTTCGGAAAAATAGGCGTCAAGCACAAGCATGTTGCGCGATCCGGTGTCAAAAAACTCGATCACCTGGGGCTTGGCCCAAACGCCGTCGTCCGATCGAATCTTGAAATAGCGAAACCTGCATCCGTCCATTTGAATCAAATCGAAGACCGGTTCGTCCTTAAAGCAGACGCTGGGATCGTTCTTTTCCTCGAAGTCTGGTTTTTCCAAATAGACCTTGAGGTTGGCTTGCCTGGCAAAACGCCTTAAAGCGCTAAGTGAGATGCTACGTTCGAACTCTTGTTCGAGCCAGGCGTGGTAATTTTTGATGGTTCGTCCATGGCGGGTGATAAATACAAAACGATCGTCCGATGGATCGCTGGAAGCCTTGACCATCTCGATGAAGCGGTTTTGGATTTTTTCGGTCAAGACCCGGCGCCGGCCGCTGCACTTTCTGCCTTCCATGATGCCTTGGCCGGCAAGCAGCAGCGGTTTGGGAATGACGCCGGTCTTACGGTATTGATCCATGTAATATTTTTTGGCCCTGCGTTTGGCGCTGCCGGTTTTGTCCATGATCTTTTTGTGCAGCAAGATCAGGAAACGGTCGTCCATGGGCAGTTGTTCAAAGTCTTTGTCTTTCATGACGAATGATTTTCTCTTTCATCACTTTCAGCCAGAATAAGGCCGCTTGTCTGGATGTCGTTTGCCAATCATCGTTTTGCGCCGACCGAATCTGTTCCAGCATGGCCATCACGGCCGTTTTATAGTCTGCGCTGATGATATCGACCACAGACGCATTCTTTTTTTTGACATGCTTGGCCTTTAGGGTTTGATGGGCGTACTTTCTAATATTCTTAGCCGTGAGCGCCATGCCGGATGCGATAAATGCACGCCAGATCTTGCGTTGATCCTCTTTTGTAAAACGCGTTAGAATCCTGGCCTGGTATTCATTCTCCGGAAGGATGCCGTCGCCAATTGGAGACAAATTGTCGATGACATTGGCGGCCTTAATCAGACGATATGCCTGGGATCGGGCCATATCCCACCGGTCCTTGACATAGCCTTCAAACGAATCGAACAGCAAATCTCGAAACAATTGATCGTCTCGAATCTGCTTTAATGCCTTACCGGTTTGGTGAAAATGGTGTTGATTGGCAGCGATGATCTCCTCCAATTGGGTGAGTCGGTTGTTGGCCATCTGTTCACCCGATGCTCATCCGTTTCCCGATATCGCCAAGCAGTTGATTCAATTCCAACCGTTGGTCCGTTAAAGGATCCGGTCTGTTTGGTACAAGGGTTTGCAAATATTTGACACTGTCAACGAATCCAAGGCCTTTCACGGTCATGACCAAATCAATCGGGTTGAAGTTTTTCTCGCAAAGAAAGCACCTGGCGAGATTGGTCTTGGGGTTGGTCGCGGTTTGAAATTCATTGCATAGCGGGCATAGAAAACGAAAAATGCCTTCGATCACTTTAGATGGGATATGAAGCTGTTCTTTGATCAGCCAGTCAACCGGGATCCGATTGCGCAGTTGAAACAGTTCTCCCCCTGTAAACCGTCGTCTCATGATATTGGCCTCCTTATCTGCGTAAAAAATCCTGAAAAAGATTTCATCCATAACCACGGCGTGGAAAATGGCTCACAATTTCACCCGGCCGACCGCAAAAATGGCAGCGGCATCGAAAACCGAGGCGAAAAGGTACCGAAATTTCGATCTGTGGTGGCAACATAACCCGTTTAAAAGGGCTTGTTGAAGTATGATCATCCATGTTTTTTCTACGTGGATCGATTTCACGATGCCGACGACGGTTTTCGGCAAGACGGTGGGCTTTTTTACCTTTATCGGTTTTACGGTAGCGTCGCTGCGCTTTTCGACGGGACTGGAGACGACCGGCGATGCGGCATGCATCGCAACAATAAGCATGCCCACGAAAGCAGCACCGGCACACACAAAAAACGGTGTTGCACCAACGACAGGATATTTGGATCAGCTTTACCATCCGGCCTTGAAAGTGGCCGGAGTTTAAAGTAATTTACTTAATGAACATCCGGCCTTGATACGGAGTTCACCCTGAAAGCCCGGAAGTGATGGTTCCGGGCTTTCTCCTCATTTTCTTGGACCATGACAATACCCACTTTACAACTTACATTTCGCACGAGTGAAACGGTAATTATCAAATTTATTGCTCAAGGCGGGGCAAGTCTATAACATATTGAAAAAATGAATTAAATAAGCACTGGACAATTCCGGCCTTATCTGTTATGCATACAATGTATGAGGCTGGTAAAATGATTCCTTCATCTATATCCAAGCGCCTCATAACCGAGACTACGGAGGCGTTATGGAGCAATTTGAAACTCGATTCAAGCAAGTTGATGTATTGCCAATGGTCAAGTATTTCATGGATCAGCTTGACCTTTTCAACCTTTTTTCCAAGTATGTTCCGGCATCCGACGGAAGTCTTGCGGAGCATGCGCAAAGCTTGTGTATCTTAATTGCCAACATCATATGTGACAACAAACCACTATACAAGATTCAAGAATGGTTGTGCCAATATACAGATGGACTTGTAACAGAACCGGTCGAGCCAAATTTTTTTAACGATGATCGTCTTGCCAGGGCACTATCAGCATTATTTCATGCAGACCGCCATACGCTGATGACCGAGGCTTCTTGCAATGCCATATCGGTACACCAGTTACTTACGGAGGAAATACATAATGATAGCACATCCGTGACTTTCATCGGCAAATACAAAACTCCCGATCCGGAAGCGGTCAAGCTTAAGCATGGGCACAACAAGGATTTTCGACCCGATTGCAAACAAGTTGTATTTGGTCTGAATATCACGGCGGACGGACATGTTCCACTCAGTTATCAGCTATTTGACGGGAATACGACCGATGATGTGACCCATATTCCCAACTGGAACGGCCTGCGCACATTGTTGGGAAAAGAGGATTTCATTTACATCGCCGACTGCAAGTTGAAAACCGAAAAGAATCTAAAGCACATCGCTGGTGAAGGAGGGCTGTTTATCACCATCGTTCCGAAGAATCACAAGGAATACATCCAGTTCATCAAATATCTGAAAAAAAACGAAGTGCCTTGGGAAGACGCCGTTAGCGTTGAAAACTCACGGAAGAAAGGTGAGTTTACCGTTTACCGCACCTATGAGACCGAACTGACCGAAGAAGGCTTTCGGGTCATTTTTGTTCACAGCAGTTCCAAACAAAAAGAGGACGAAGCCAAAAGACAGAAAAAGATCGATAAGGCCATTGAACAGTTAGAAAGCCTGTCACCTAAACTCAATGCGTATCATTTGAAAACCAAAAGGGAAATCAAGGCCGCTATCGATAAGATTGTCAAGGATGTTAAAGAGTTTGTAGAGGTCCGGATAGTAACCGATCGCAAACAGATCAAGGTGAAAGTATCTCCCGGCAGACCGTCTCCACAAAGCATCTACAAAAATAAATGGAAATATACCCACCGCATTGAGTGGCAGTTAAACGAACAATCTCTTACCGAAGCATCGCGAACTGATGGCGTTTTTCCCTTGATTACTAATACGCAGCTTGAAGCCAGTGAGGTATTAGGAAAATATAAAAACCAACCATTCCTTGAAAAACGGATGTATACCAAAAAATCGATTCTGGAAGTAGCGCCTGTTTTTTTAAAAAAGGAGCACCGTATTGAAGCCATGCTCTTTTTATATTTTATAGCCTTGATGATTGTGTCCCTTATCGAACGAAAGATACGGATGAATATGACAGCCGAGGAGATAGACAAGCTGCCCATATTACCCCAAGGGATGAATACAAAAAAGCCGACTTGGAATAACATCCGTTATTTCTATCGTAATGTCCACTTCTCGCAGATAATCCGGAATGGCGTATGTATACAATCAGTGGTGAAGGGAATCGGTGACATGCACAAACTTATCAACCGGTTGTTGGAGATACCCGAGGCGATCTACAATTATTTTCAAGATGGCTGGTGGCAATTTAAAGCTACCTGATTGATTTTAAAAAACAAAAACATAAGAAAATTAAAAAATTATTCGCCCGCCATGCGAAATGTAAGTTACAACCTACAAAAACTTTTTGGTAAAAACGATTGCCGGCGGGAGCTATTGCGGCGGGGTAGCGTGGTAGGTTTATTGATTTTTGGGGCGGGGTCTCGCTGCGGGATAGTAGAACCAACCGTTACACTTTTGCCGCATAGGCGGGGTAGGCCGTTACACTATTTTTGCCTTAGCATCCAACTGTATTCTGACGCTGTAGCAATATATCATAGTACTGATTGATTGCGTGGCCAAGTCAAAAAGGGGGCGCCCATTAAAGAGCGGCCCGAAGACTCTGAATTTTCCATCGGAATCCGCCCTTGACGGACTCATTTATATAAACCTACAGGTCGAACGAGATGATCAGAAAACGATTTCGTGATCCAAACTTCCAATGTTCCCTTGCATTCTTCATCAGGTAGGCTATATAAAATCCATAGCTTGACCGACGGCATCAGGCGGCTCTGTTCAACACCATTTTATCCATCATCCCTTTCATCGTTCCATCAGTTTCTTTGGAATCCGGTCGCAAAAGATGAGTATGCAACCACGAGAAGGCTGTCCGATTTTTATGTCAAGCGGATGAAAGGGAAGACGACTGCGGTCGAATCGGGACTGGCTCTGTTGGACGTTCTAAATCTCATCGGGATTTCATGTGGGAGTACTATTACGATGTGGAGCATGGATTATATCAGTAACCGCCCTTGGACGGTCAGTATTGGCATCTCCAGTCCCATCCGACGAGGAGATTCAAAGGATTTTGATCGAACGGCTTGGAAATGATCTGGCACAATGGGGGAACGGGCGGCTATCGCTCCTATGAAATTTTATTGATAAGGAATTTTGGGATTAAAAAATTGACGCCATGCGAGAAACATATATTCCCAATTCTGACACATCTATTTTTAAAGAAAATGACACCAGCTATAAAAATCGCAAAGAAAGCAAAAATTGATTTTACAATTCATGAATATACTCATGGAACTGCAAAAAAATTTGCAAGCATTTTTGTAAGTGCAGGGAAAAGAGGGCTGGAGATAGAACTCGCACCTGATGATTTAATCAAACTTACAAAAGGCAAATACAGTTCCATTTCTACTTAGGCTGGGGGAAAGAAATTATTCCACCATCCTGCTTGTCTTTGTGCCCGTCCACCGCGTTGCCGCCACAGGCACATATTCCCGATATGCACCGGTGGCGGCAGGCCGCGGTGGAGTGTGCCCGAACACCCAAAAGATGGGGATTTGGCCCTCGAAACCCGCCACCAACAGACTCATTATTCGGGCCTTACCAGCCGAACGCAATGGCCAAAACCGGGACGTTGGCCAAAACGCTATTCGTTATTTAGCCTTCTTGCTCGTTGGGCCCAGTCGGAATTATGGTCACTGGAACCGTAGAATTCTTCAGAACCTTTTCGGCTACACTACCAAACCGAAAGTGACCTTTCTCGCCGTGACTCGCCATAATCACCAAATCCATTTTTTCCTTGGCCATAAGCTTCAGGATTTCATTTGCAGGATCACCAATTGCCACGTGTTTAATATAGAGTGGACAGCCCTCGAGATATTTTTCACATATTTGACCCAACCGTTTGGATGCCGTTTTGTTGGCATGTTCCATCAGTTCGTGTACCCGTTTTTCTTCAAAAGCACCATACCATCCGTCATGATGGGCGACATCCTCAATTACATAAAGAATATGGATTTCCGCGTCATATTTTTGAGTCATCGATTTAACGTGAGGCAAGGCGATTTCAGATATTTTTGAAAAATCCGTCGGCCATAAAATCTTTTTTACATTCATGGGTTATCTCCTTTTGGATTTTTTAGGGGGGGCTTCCCATCCAAGTATTTCATAATTTTTACTCGATGCTTGTAAAGAAAACAGAAATTTAATGATTACATCACACAACAAAGTGGTCGCTTAAGCAGGATCTGGGGGCGAGGAAGAAAAAAGCGTCGAATGTTCGCGGCGGCGAGAGCTCTAGTTTTTTAAGTATATGCTCCGACGTGTCCCTTCGTCAAGCCATCGATCAGCAATTGTAATTTTGGAGCGTATCAATACAATATATAGATTAATACTAATTTATTAGCCACAATATATTGACAAAAACAGGCCAAAATTACAATTGCTGGCCATCGATATGGTCTTTCTACGGTAAAAAAACTAAAAATGGTTTAACATTAATCATGGCAGGGGGGGGGGGAGAGCAAAAAAACCTATTATCAGTGCCCAAAAGCCCATCCCTAAAAGACCATTTTTCTTGTGGTTTAATACCATTCGCTGCTACCCTGCCGGTAAGTGAGCTTGCCGTTTGGCGGCGCTTAAGGGGCGAGGGATGCAACATTACTTTTTAAAAGGAGATAAAACAGTGGATAATTCTATTCAATTTCCGTTATCAGGCGCTGTTACCCAGTCGATCAATCCGTGGGATTTCTGGATCAAATCCTTAAGTTCCCAATTGGGATTCATTAACATCAGAAACGTCACGTCTTCCGATTACCGGATTGAACAGGAGATCATTGAGGATGTTGCGAGCTACGGACGACAGATCGGTCAGATTACAGATGTTTTAAAAGTTCTAATCGACCATTCCGCCATGGGAGATCTTCAGGAAGACCAGAAACAAACCATTGGGCGCTTTGAGAAGATGATTTCAGAGATTGAGCAAGTCAAGAAAAAATGGAAGACGCCAAAAAATCTTTTGTCAGAAATAGACACGATGCTATCGGAGATTAGAGCCCTGAAGACAGAATCTCCGGCCACCTATGAGCTTGCAGTGAACAAAATAGAGGAAGCGCTTGGAAAGAAAGCCAAATGAACAATTGGTTTACAATAGATCAAATTGACAAGGAAACTTATATCATCAGCGAATACCGTCACTGGGAGGAAACCCATTGTTATCTCCTGAATGGCTCTGAATCCAGTTTGCTTATTGATACCGGGCTGGGAATCTGTAACATCCACGATAAAGTCGTTAAGCTGACTGACAAACCGGTTACCGCAGTGGCCACCCATATTCACTGGGATCATATTGGCGGTCATAAATACTTTCCAGACTTTTACGCGCATGAGGATGAACTGAATTGGCTCAGCGGAGAATTCCCTTTGACGATTGAGCAGATTAAAGGCATGGTCGTTGACCGCTGTGACCTGCCGGAAGGTTATGACGTCAACGGATATGAATTCTTCCAGGGAAAACCGACAAGCGTGCTAAAGGATAATGATGTTATTAATCTTGGAGACCGCTGTGTTCAAATAATGCATACGCCCGGACATTCTCCGGGGCATATGTGTTTTTGGGAAAAAGAGCGCGGTTATCTTTTCACCGGTGACCTGGTCTATAAAGACACGCTCTTTGCCTACTTTCCGTCCACCGATCCAGAGGCGTACCTCAACTCTCTGGAGCGGGTATCGGCGATCCCGGTGAAGCGTGTGTTTCCGGCACATCACACTTTGGATATTCAGCCTGAGATTCTGGTTCGAATGCGTGATGCTTTTCGGCAGTTGCAGGATGAGGGCAAACTGCATCATGGCAGCGGAACATTTGACTACGGTGACTGGGCTGTGTGGCTATAGTCGGCCATGCTTCAATTCACAAATTCCGATTTTTGAAATCGATTGATCAAACAGCAAAAAGATATAAAACGACCCTGTGATTTGGATCAGGCCACCGGATACAATCCCCGTACCTGTGCATGCAGGCGCGCCAGACCGAGCAGTGTGTCGATGGTGGGTGTCTCAACCCCCACATGCCGACCGATCTCCTGAACAGCCCCCACCAATGCATCCAACTCGACGGCGCGACCGGCTTCCACATCCTGCAGCATGGAGGTTTTGAAGGCGCCCAGTTTGCGGGTCATGGCATTGCGGTCCTCACCGCTTTGTTCGATGGGGCATCCGAAAATGGCGCCGATCCCGGCAGCCTCGGCCATGATGTTCAGGCAGAAGCGATTCACCAGCGGATCGTCCAGGATTTTGTCACACGTCGCACCGGTAATGGCCGAAACCGGGTTCATGGTCATATTGCCCCAGAGCTTGAACCAGATATCGCGCTGAATGTGCTCGGAGACATCGATCTCCATCCCGGCCTCACCCAGCAACCCGGCCAGTTCCGGAAGCGGCCGGGTTGGCGTGCCGTCCGGTTTGCCGATGATCATTTTTTTCCCGAACACATGGCGGACGAAACCGGGTTCGTTGAGGGCAAAACTGCCATGCACCACGCCACCGACCACCTGCCCCGTGGGAATGGCAGCGGCAATGGCACCGGTGGGATCGACCGAGGTCAGCCGGAGGCCGGCACATTTGCCGCCAAACCCATCGAAAAACCACCAGGGAACGCCGTTCATGGCCGTCAGGATGGTGGTCTGGGGTCCGATCAGCGCCGGGATCCCCGAGGTGATGGAGGAAAGGGACTGGGCCTTGACGGCAACGATCACCAGGTCCTGAACGCCCAGCGCTTTCGGATCCTCACTCACACGGATGGGCTGGGTAAACCGCTGGTTTTCCATCTCCAGACGCAGACCGTTTTTTTCCAGCGCCTCAAGGGTGGCCCCGCGCGCCACGGCACTGACCTCGCACCCGCTGCGGGCCAGCATGGCCCCCAGAAATCCGCCAACCGCGCCGATGCCGTAAATGCAGACTTTCTTCATGCTTGATCCTTTTATGAAATCGAACGTTTTAAGGTCGGTTCCATCCGGGTGGAACGTGACCTTTTTCCGCGGCAGCCAGGGCCCCCGTCGTTAAAAAGGCCGCGGCGGGGCAACGCGCAGGTTGACCCCGTGCCGCTCCAGCATGGTGGCCAACCGATCGGTGGGCCGGGCATCCGTGACCAGCAGGTCGACCTCCCCCCAATAGGCGAAGCGTGCCGGGAACTTCAGGTTGAATTTGGATTGATCGGCGGTCAGCACGGTCTGGAAGGCCCGCGACATCATCGTTGCGTAGACCTCGCCGGCATCGATCAGCGCATCACAGGGCCCCTCGAGGCTGAGTCCGCTGGCGCTGACGATGGTGTAGTCGACCCAGAATTTCTCCAGGAAACGGAGGGTGTGCTCACCGTGATTGGCCCCCTCGGTGGGGCTGTATACGCCCGGTGCCATGAGCACCCGAATGGTGGGGTTGTGCACCAGCTCGATGGCTACGCCGAAAGAGTGCACGATCACCGTGAGGTTGGACATTTCGGCGGCAATGTAGCGGGCGACATGGACGGTGGTGGCGCCGGAACCGATCATCAGGTGGGACGCCCCTTTGATCTCTTTCACCGTCTGGCGGGCGATCGCCTCACGCTCCCGTACCAGCAGGCTGTGGCGCACGTTGATTCCCGGTTCCTGCTCCAGGCGCAGAATCGCCCCGCCGTAAGTGCGCTCGAGCAGTCCCTTTTCGGTCATCTCATCCAGATCGCGGCGGATCGTTTCGGCCGTCACGTTCAGGGTGCCTGCCAGTTCGTTGACCCGCATCGCAGGGGATTCGCGCAGCAGGGTGATAATTTCGTTCTGGCGTAAGGTTTTTTTGTTGGCCATGGGTTACTCGTCGGTTAACGCTGAAAGACGATTTTCGGGAGATAGCAGGAAACCACCCAGTCGGGTGTATCAACAATTTCATTGATACGCAAATCGGCACACACACTGAGCAGCAGGTAGGCCTCAACATCCGCCATTTGATAAGTGGCGGCCACCCAATCCACCATGTCGCTGACTGCATTTTTGGCCGACGTCATGAGATCGCCGCCCATGGCCATGCAAACCTCGTATCCGCCCGGGTCAAAATGGTTGCTCACCGGGCCTGAGGTGGTAAAGCGCGGAAAGTTGAGGTTGGCCCGCTTGACAAGATCCAGCTTGAGGGTCATGCGCATGGGCGTTTCGATGGCCGTGCCGCAGATCTCCCCATCCCCCTGGGCCGCGTGGCCGTCACCGCAGGAAAACAGCGCACCGGGCACGCCCACCGGCAGCAGCAGGCGACTCCCCTCGCCGATGTCGCGGGTGTCCATGTTGCCGCCGAATCGCCGCGGATTGACCACGCTGTGGGTGCCCGCTTCCGGCAGGGCGTTGCCCATGATACCCGGAAACGGCCGTAGCGGTACCCTGGCGCCCGCCTTGAACTCGGCGGGTGCCAGCCCGACCGGATCCAGTTTCCAGATGTGCAGGGCCGGGTCGGTAAAACGCTCGGCCAGCAGGCCGAAACCGGGGATGTTGGCGGTCCAGCCCCAATCGGCGATTTCCAGGTTCAGGACGGTCACCTCGAGGGCGTCACCCGGCTCGGCACCGTCGACGTAAACCGGGCCGAAGGTCGGATTGATCCGGTCGAATTCGAACCGGCCGATATCGTCCACAGTGCTGTTCCGATTCAGCTGCCCGCCCCCGGCATCGATGGTATCGAATGTGACGATATCGCCGGGAGCCACGTGAAGCACCGGCGTGAGCTGATGGTTCCAGCCGAAATGCGCCTGGGCGCGGCCGACGGCGTGCCTGTTCTGGTTCATGGAAATCCCTTTCGGCGTGGAGTTATATCTCTTCCAGGGCTTCGAGCGACTCCGGCAGAATCTGCCCGCCGTCGACGACAATGGACTGGCCGGTGATGTAGGCGGCTTCGTCCGATGCGAAAAACAGCGCCGCATACCCGATATCCTTCACGTCCCCCAGCCGCTTGAGCGGAATGGAGGCCGCCATGGTGTCCAGATAGTCCTGGCCCAGGCCCTCCAACCCCTCGGTAACGATGTTGCCCGGCATGACCGCATTGATCGTGGTGTTGTACCGGGACAGCTCCATGGCCGCGGTTTTCAAAAAGCCCAGTTGGCCGGCTTTGGATGCACCGTAGTGGGCCCACCCCGGAAAGGCCGTCACCGGGCCGGTAATGGAGGATGTCACCACCACCCGCCCCCGGCCGTTCTTCTCGAAATACGGGATGCAGGCCTTGACGCATAAAAAGGTGCTCTTGAGATTGGTCTGCATCACGGCATCCCAGTCGTCACCGGTCAGCTCGATAATCTTTTTCTGGGGAAAAATCCCGGCATTGGCGCACAGGATGTCGACACCGCCGAAGGTATCGGCCGTTTTGGCGACCATGGCCGCCACCTGGTCCTCGTCGGTAACGTCGCAAAGGGTGTATTCGGCGGTACCCCCGGCGGCGCTGATCTCCTCGACGGTCTTGACCGCATCGGCTTCCCCCCGGGCGACCACCATAATTTTGGCCCCCTGGGCCGCAAAAACCGTGGCGATGCCCTTGCCAATGCCTTTGGACGCGCCGGTAACAATGACGGAACGATTCTGTATGGAAGTCAACATAACGGTGTTCTCCTTTGAAATTTAATGGGGTTGAACGGCCGGTCGGGCCGTTTTCAGGCGTTTGATCATCGGCAGCAGGGCACGAACCAGCAAAGCGACCACGATCACCAGTGCCGAGGCAGCCACCGAGAGCACCCCCAACGTAGGCACCAGGGGGGAGTAGCCCGACACCATTTTGGCGTACAGCCACTCGGGCAGGGTGGAATCCGCACCAGTGGTGAACAGGGAGAGGGGGAAATTGCCCCAGCTGAGCAAAAAGGCGAACAGGCCGGCCGAGTTGACCGCCGGCATCAACAGCGGAATCGTCACCTCGCGCATGATCTGCCAATTGGTGCAGCCCATGTCGCGGGCTGCATCTTCCAGCGACGGGTCGAAACCGTATGCCCGGATGGCGATGATCAGGGTGACGATCGGCGTAATCCATACCAGGTGGGCGACGATGGCCGTGTGCCAGCTGGGAATGATGCCCAGGGCGTTGAACCACATCAGCAGGGCCAGCCCCAGCACGGTCTGGGGGAAGAAAATCGGCAGCAGAATGAGCTTCTGGTAGAGCTTGCGGAACCGCCACTGATAGCGCGCGAAAGCCAGGGCACCGAAAAACCCGAACAAAATCGAGATCAGGGTAACGATGGCGGCAATGGTCAGGGAGGTCCAGACCAGTCCGGCCACCGTGTCGCTAGCCAGGGCACTGGCATACCATCCGGTGGCATACTTGCGGATGGGAAACCTCAGGTAGCGCGCCTTGGATATGGAGGCGAAGCCCACGGCGACGATCGGCAGATAGAGAAACAGCAGAACGCCGAGGCCGTATAGATAGAACAGGACGTTGGCCGGTCGAGATTTCATGGGCTACCTCCCCTTACCCATCACGCTATCCAGGTCGATTTTCATCAGGGTCATCACGATCAGAATGGAGATCACCAGGATCAGGACCATGGCCAGGGCCGATCCCAGGGGCCAGTTCTGACCATAGGTAAACGCGCTTTCGACGTCATCGGAAATCACGATGACGGCTTGGCCGCCGAGCAGCTTGGATTCGGCCACGGCCCCGGCGGCCAGGACAAAAGTGAGCAAAGCGCCCACCACGATCCCGGGAGACGCCAGGGGCAGTTCGATGTTGGTGAAAATTTGCCAGCGGTTGGCCCCCAGGTCCGCCGCGGCATGCCGGGCATCATCGGGAATCATGCTGATTCCCTGGGCCAGCGGGAACAGCATGAACGGCAGATAGATATAGACCAGACCGAAGACGATCACCGGCACATTGTAGAGCAGCCCGTCGAACCCGTTTCCGGTCCATGCGCGCAGGTATCCTTCCAGCATGCCGCCTTTCATCAGGGTGATCACCCAGCCGAAGAGGCGGATGTTCTCCGAGACAAACAGCGTCATCACCACGGCAATGGTGATCACCAGGGTGAAGCGCTTGAAAATGCGGACCATAGCATAGGCCAGCGGCCAGCAGATCACCAGCAAAAGGGCCGTGGCCACGGCGGCCATGCCCAGCGACCAGGCCAGCGATTTCCAGTAGCCTTCGCGCACAAACTCGGCATAAGCCGAGAAATCGGGGACATGGGCAAGGCTGAAAACCTTTGCCGGCATGATCGAAAAGGCGGCGATGGCCAACAGCGGGGCGATAAAGGTGACCAGCAGCAGGGTCGTCAGCGGCAGTGAGGAAAAAGCGCCCAGGCGCGCTTCACGACCGTTCATGAAACCGCCTCCTGGATCAGATGGGCCTGTTTGAGGTCAAACCCCAGCCGTATGACTTCTCCGGCCGACGCGCCGGGGGTGTGGTTGGCGGCCTCGACGACAAGGGCCCGGCCGCCTTCCTGCTCGACCTCGTACTGGGTGCGCGATCCGAGCAAATATTGACCGGCCACCCTTCCCCGGGTGATGAAATCGGCCAGATCGTTTTCGGACAGGATGCGGATCGATTCGGGACGCACCATCAGGGTGTTCTTTTTGTCCGGGGCGATGTCGATGGCCGCTGCCGCCTCGGCGGAGATGCTGAAATGGGCAATCGCGGCACCGCTGCCAGCCGCATCACGCGCCACCGCGAACAGGTTGACATCCCCCATGAACGACGCCACGAAACAGCTTTGGGGCCGGTTGTAGATTTCATCGGCCGGTCCGATCTGCTCGAAACGGCCCTCGCGCAGGATGGCGATGCGGTCGGACATCACCATGGCCTCTTCAAGGGAGTGGGTGATATAGATAAAGGTTTTTCCCGTTCTCAGGTGCAGCGCCTTGAGCTCCTTTTCGAGGGTCTTGCGCAGCCGGTAATCCAGCGCCGACAGCGGTTCGTCGAAAAAGAGGATCTCCGGATCGAAAGCCAGGGCCCGGGCCAGGGCAATACGTTGGCGCTCACCGCCCGAGCACTGGTTGATGTGCTTGCCGTAGTAATTCTCGGGAAGACGGAACATGGACAACAGTTCCAGGGCCCGTTTTTTGCGTTCGGCCGCGGGCATCCCTTTGATCTTCAGCGGGAATTCGACGTTCTGGCCGACACTGCGGTGGGGAAAGAGCGCCAGGGACTGAAACACCATACAGGTGGGACGCCGGTTGGCCGGCACACGATCCAGGCGGGTGTTGCGCAGCCAGATGGAGCCTTCGGTCTGCTCCTCCATGCCAACCAGCAGTTTGATCAGGGTGGTCTTGCCGCTTCCCGACGGGCCGACAATGGTGAAGAATTCTCCCTCGCGAACCTTGAGGTCGATATCCTTCAGCGCGACAAAACCGCCGTACTCCTTGCGCAGACCGGCGATCTGAAGAATGGGTAGTTCGGTCATAACACTCACCGGTGACCGTTCCGGGTCAGCCACAGGCGGCGTTCCGGAGGGGCACCTATTGGTCGGATTGGTTCAAAGGGCCGGTGAATCGCTGTTCACCGGCCAGACTCGGTTGCAACGGTTGCGTCGCCGACGATCCCGGAGGGAGCAGCACTTAGGCCCGTTTGGCGGCAGAGTAAATTTTGATCAGCTCGTCATAGGACGCGACCACGTCGTATTCCAGACAGCGGGACATCTCTTCTTCCAGCGTACCCCACTGAATGGCGTCGAGTTCCTCGGCGTTCCAGAGCTTGAAAACCTCCGGGTTGCCCATCTGACTGACCGGGTTGTAGGTGCCTTCGGCGAACCCGACAGCCTTGCAGATTTCCGGTTTCTGCACGAACTCGAGAAAATCCTCGGCCAGCGGAGACGGCGTGGGATTGTTGACCAGGGAGGTCAGCTCGATCCAGGCCACCCCGCCCTTGCCGTCCACGGGGCCCGATTGGGGGGTGATCGCCAGGACGTTGGTCAGGCCGTCCAGGCGGGCCGGGCTGGCGGTGTAGGTTCCACCGGTGAAATAGGCATCGATTTCGCCGTTGATCAGGGCCGTGTTCATGGCCACCAGATCGTCGGAAAGCATCTTGGAGCCGCCGAAAATCTGGATGGCGGTCTTCTTGAAGGTCTCCATTCCAGCGGCATCCAGGGGTTTGAAGGGGTTCAGCCCGCCGGTCAGACACATGTGGATGATATTCCAGTTGTCATAGGTCAGGATGCCGTAACGGCCCTTCATCTTGGGGTCCAGAAAGAGTTTCCAGCCCTGCTCTTCGGCCGTCTTACGGCTGATCTTGTCGGTGTTGACCACAAAACTGAACGGCCCGTAACGCTGGGGCATGCCGATGAGATTGCCGTTGTCGGCAAAGGCCAGTGGATAGGGCTTTTTGAACTCAGGCGACATCTTCTCGAAAAAGGGCAGGAAGCGCGCCTTGTCGAGGGGCTTGATCAACCCCTCGGGCATAAGCTGGTTGCGCGCCCAGGGCTGGTTCACATTGATCAGGTCCCATACCTTGACTTCTCCGGCGCGCAGCTTGTTGATCATGTCCGGATCCGAGGTTCCGCTTTCCGCGCGCACGGTGGCCTTGGGATGCGCCTTGCGGAAAGGCCCCAGGACATCGTCCGTATTGTACCCCTCCCAACACAGGATATTGAGCTCGTTCTTGTCTGCGGCAAACACCTTGCCGGGCAGGCCGCAGGCCAGCGCCGCCACCGACAGTCCTACTGTTTTGTTGAAATCGCGTCGGGTCATCCTCATGGAACCACCTCCATCGTCGTCAAGCATTGTTGGTTGATCAGCAGCGTTCGTCGTCATTCTTTTGAACAACAAAATTATTTTCTGCACAGTCACAGATTTTTATGACTAAATCAAGAAAAAATGTTGTTTTTGGACTTTTTTTTCTTTATAGTCACAGACAATTTTGTTGTTCTTGCCACACAATAATGTAACAAAGAGGTAAGGCGGAAATGGCCGAAACGTACAATGACAGGTTTATCAAAGCGATGCAGCACGGCGTGGAAGCGTTGCTGCACGAATGGGAACTGCCCGCGAGCAGCGGTGTATCACTGCTGAACATATCGGAAAACGCCACTTTTGTGGCCCGGGATCCGGCGGGTGAGCGGTCGATCATCGCGCGGGTCCATCGCCCCGGCTACCACACCCGGCAGGAGATCGAATCGGAACTGAGCTGGATCGACAGCCTGTGCAAAGCAGGAATCGTGTCGACGGCCGCCCCCCTGCCCCTGAATTCCGGCGGCAGGATTGCCGAGTTCAGTTACAATGGTGAATCGCGCCTGGTGGTCGGCTTCGAATTTCTGCCGGGCAGCGAGCCAGCCCCGCAAAACGATCTCAAAAGCGATTTCTATGCCCTGGGGGCAATTACGGCGCGCCTTCACGACCACAGTCAGCGCTGGCGGGTTCCCGCTGGATTCGTCAGAAAAACCTGGGATTTTGACAGTATGCTGGGAAACCGGCCCCTGTGGGGAGACTGGCGGGAAGCGTTGGGCCTGGACGACCAGGGCCGCCGGCTGCTGGAGGAGACCGCTCGGCACCTGGAAAAGGAGCTGTCGGCCTATGGCAAGGAGGGGCACCGTTTCGGCCTGGTGCATGCGGATCTTCGCCTGGCCAACCTGCTGGTCGACGGCAAGACCCTCAGTGTGATCGATTTCGACGACTGCGGTTTCAGCTGGTTCATGTACGATTTTGCTGCGGCCATCAGCTTCATTGAAGAGGACCCCCAGATTCCCGAACTGCAGGACAGCTGGGTCGCCGGCTACCGTTCCATCAAAAAGCTTTCCACAGCGGACGAAGCCGCGATCCCGACCTTTATCATGCTCCGGCGCCTGCTGCTGACCGCCTGGATCGCCAGCCATGCGGAGACCGAAACCGCCCAGGCGCTGGGCCCGGCCTACACCCGCGGCACCATCCGGCTGGCAACAAGATACCTCGATACCCACCACCATTGCTAACAGGAAGCGACGATCCCCATGCCCCCTGCAATCAGACAAATACTGGACATGAACGCCTTTGATGCCAGCCGGAAGAGTGGCCCCGGCAATCCGCTGCTGGAACGCCGCCTGCAGAATTTCGGCGCGGCATCGGTTCTTTTTTACCGCTCCCCCATCGAAATGGTCCGCGCCCGCGGCGCCTGGATGGTCGCGGAGAACGGCAAGCAATATCTGGATTTCTACAACAACGTGCCTTCGGTGGGCCACTGTCACCCGCGGGTCGTGGATGCCATCAGCGACCAGGTGGCCACCCTGAACATCCATACCCGTTACCTCACCCGCGTGGTAGACGATTACCTCGACGCGCTCAAAGCCACCCTGCCCGGCCACCTGGACAACCTTCTGCTCTCGTGCACGGGCAGCGAGGCCAACGACCTGGCCCTGCGCATCGCCTCGACATGGACCGGCAACAGGGGGTTCATCGTCACCGAAACCGCCTACCACGGCAACACCCTGGCCACGACCGACATCTCACCGGCGGCCCTGAAAAAAAATCCGCTGCCCGATCATGTGGTGGCGATTCCGCCGCCCAGCCCGCTGGTTTTCGAGGACGGCGTCGCCCAGGGGTTTGCCGCCGCCATGGCCAAGGCTGTCGCCACGCTGGATCGACGCGGTTACGGCGTGGCGGCATTGATCTGCGATTCGATTTTCTCCAGCGACGGGGTATTCAGCGACCCGGCCGGATTTCTGGCCGATGCGGTCGACGTTGTCAGGCAGGCCGGCGGGCTCTACATTGCCGATGAGGTTCAGCCAGGGTTCGCCCGCACGGGAGAATGCATGTGGGGCTTCCAGCGCCACGCCGTGAGGCCGGACCTGGTGACCATGGGCAAGCCCATGGGAAACGGATTCCCCATGGCGGGTGTGGCCGCGCGCGCGGCACATATGAACCGGTTCTGCGAAGATGTGGGATATTTCAATACGTTTGGCGGCAATCCGGTTGCCGCCGCCGCCGGTCAGGCCGTGCTGGATATCATCCGGGAGGAACGGCTCATGGAAAACGCCCTCAATGTCGGCGGGCAGATCGTGGCCGGGCTGAATACGTTGCGCGCGTCCCACCCGGTGATCACTGCTGTCCGGGGCTGCGGCCTGTTTATCGGCACCGATCTGTGTGCGGATGGCGACCCCCGCCGGCCGGATCAGTCGATCACCACGGATGTGATCAACGGTCTCAAGGAACGCGGCGTGCTGATCGGTGCCGCGGGCAAGTACGGCAACACACTGAAGCTGCGGCCGCCCCTGTGTCTGACGGCCGGCGAGGCCAATATTTTTTTAAATGCCCTGGAGGATACCCTCGGTCAGACCCGATAACAGGCCGGGGCAAAGGAAGATGTCGGGGCGTTACAGCTGCTGGGCTCGTAAAAATTCGCCGTTCAGACGGATTCGTAAGAAGCCCGAGATCAAGGCTTGCGAATCCTGAGGAATGAGGAGTACTGAGCGTACTTCGCAGTGACGAAGGATACGCGTAACGCCGATATCGGGTTTTTTACGAATCCGTCAAAGTTCTTGGACCAGTTCGATGAGAACATCGTCCGGCCCCTTGAAAAACGCCACCCGCAGACCGTCATCCGTATTGCGGGGCTGGACGACAAATTCGACTCCCCTGTCGGTCAGCTCCCGGCAGGCGGCGTCAGTGTCGTCGACCCCCAGGGCCATGTGGTGGTAGCCGTAAACCGGGCCGGTGATATCCGTGTTGACGGTTTCCCCTTCGGCGGCCACCCGCAGATTGACGATGGTGCCGTTCAGATCGAGGGACGCACCATCGGCCGTACCGAATTTCTGGTATCCTTTCAGGGCGGCACCCAAAATCCGGGTAAAAAAATCGACGGTCGCTTCAAGATCGCCGCACAACAGGTGAAGGTGGTGAAATCGGTAGTTCATCACAATCCTTTCTCATCTGGAATGATCAGCAGTTCGCTTCCCCCTTATAATATCCGCGGATCAGAAACAAACCCAAATTCCCCGTCACAGACCCGTTTCCGCCAGTACCGCCAGGAAGGCGTCGCGGTGCCGGATCAGGGATTCAACGCCGTGGCCGAAGGTCTTCCGGTAATTCTCGAAGGCCGCTTTCAGTTTGGCGGCGGTATCGGCCAGAACCGCAGGATCGGTATCCGCAACAAGGTCAAAAGCGTGGGTTAAGCGGTCGATCAGGTCTTGGCTGGTTTCTGAAAAAAGATCCCTGAGCACCGCTTCGTCCTTCACCCACTCCGGGTTCACGTGGTAGACCGCGCCCAGGGCCACCAGAACCGGTTCGGGCACGCCTTCAGACCGTTTTTCCGCCGCGGAATCGTCTCTCCGGTGGATGGCCCACCGCCAGATACGCTCCCACAGGCTGAGGTTTTCCGGCTCACTGCGCAGGCGCATGGCCACGTAGCGCAACCGGTTGAGGAAGCGTTTGATGGTTCGCGGCGTACGGCGCAACAGGACGATCCAGGGATGCCAGATGGCCAGGGCGTCGCGAAACGTACGGGAATCTTTGGTGAAACGTCGTGGCCGCAGGACCAGGTAGCGTCCGCCGATGACGACGAACCCCAGCCCGGCCAGCAGGGCCAGCCAAAGACCGGTCGGGCTCTCGTCCGTGGCCCCCGGACGAAAACCGGCCTTGCCGGTGGGTTTCTCTTCCGGTGCCGGCGTCGGGCGGTCCGGCTCCGCTTCAGTTAGGGTTGCCGGCGTCGCGGCCTCCTTCCGGGGTGCATGGCGCAATACCAGCTCGGCCTTGCGGTCGTCCCTGCCCAGCGTGCCGATGGGGAGCCCCTCTTCGAGTGCCTGCCGCGCCCCCTTGAGCACAATCTCCAGAGCACGCCCGTCCTGGCTGCCCGGTGGCGAACCCAACGCGTCCAATGGAATCCGGATGCGGCCGTCATCCAGGACCACTTCCCCGCCGCCGGTGGCGGCCGGCAGAACGAGCAGGTCCTCTGTTTCGGCCGGCTTCTGCTCTGGCTCACCATCGGGAATGATTCGCCACAGGTACCATGCCAGGGTCGCCAGGACCGCCAGGCAAAGGACGGGGATTTGCTTTTTTACCGTTCGACCGCAAGCGGTCAGTATTCTCACCAGCAGCGAAGGCGGTTCCGTTACCTTGGGTGTGAGCAGGGCACGAGTGGCATCGGCCGACGGCACCGGCACGGGCACCTCGATGTTGATCAGTTTTTCAAGGTACTGTTGAGCGAAACGCCGCCGGTGGGCGAAGCCGTCTTTGCTCCCATCGTTCCCGTTGTTCGTTTCCTCGGCCAGTTCCTTGAACTGCAGGGCCACGCAGGTCTCCACCCACTGCCGGGCCATACCCAGAATGATGAAGCAGCGTCCCGACGCTGCCAGAAAATTGATCGTTTCCAGAATTTCGACCACGTTCTCCTTGGTGCAGCGGTCCAGATCGTCGATGAAAATCACCATCGCCCCCAGATCCAGGCTGGCGGCCACATCCTCGAACTCCTGGGCGAAATGGGCGCGCGCACCGGGGTCGAGCCCGCCCTTCCTGCCGCCTTCCGTCGCCCCCAGGGTCAGCAACCGCTGGGGCGAAAGGCCGAAGGCACGGATGCCCCGCCATGCTGCCGCCACCGCCGGCGAGGCCAGCAGGGCGCCGATCCAGTTGTCGGGGTTATCGGGGATCAGATCGGAAAGGCTGAAAAGATGCCGGATCTCGTCCGGGTTGCCGGCGAGCAGGGCCTGGACCAGGGCCCCCAGGGTGCCGATCAGGGAAACCACCAAACCTTCCAGAAACGGATAGGCGGCGAACAGCAGGAAGGCCAGGGATGCAAAGGCCAGCCGGTTGCGCCGCCCCCGCCGGAACAGCAGGCGCAGCCGGAAAAGGATGCCGCCGGGATGCCACAGGGGCGGGATCGCCTGACGGCGGATATGGGCGTAAAGGGAGGCCAGCAACTGCTCGCCCTTCTGATGGTGCCAGGCGTTAAACCACACCGGGTGGAAACGACGCATTTTCAAGTCATGCAAGAGCAGGTTCATCAGCGATGACTTGCCCGTTCCCCACTCGCCGGTCACGGCCATGGTCAGGGGCGGGTCGGTGTTGCGGTTGGCGATGAAACGCGCCATGCCGGCAGCGATACTGCCCAGGTCCAGCGGGTCGGGGTCTCCGGCCGCCAGGGGCCGGTCCGAGGCCAGGAGATCGGCCACGGTCTCGCCGGCCGCCTCGGGCCAGCCACGCCGCTGGACCACGAACAGAGAGACGATGATCAGAACCAAACACAGGCTCCAGTACCAGGGAGCCGGCAGACGGCGGTACGTGGGCAGGGTCCAGGTCCGGCTCCCATTGACGGTCGACAGGAGCGTACCCCCTGACCCACAGGCGTGGCCATGCCCACCATCCGTGAAATCCAGCGCCCGCAGATCGGCGGCGGTGCCGCTGGACTGTGGACGCCAGGTGCGCCCACCATCGACCGTTGACAGCAGCGTGCCGTTTTCACCACTGACCCAGCCGCGTTCATGGTCGCTGAAATGAAGGGCAAACAGGTAGGCAGTGGTACCACTGGTCTGCACCTGCCAGGTCCGGCCCCCGTCGACCGTCGACAGAATCGTGCCGCCGGACCCGCAGGCCCAGCCATGCTCGTCGTCCGTGAAATAAAGATCGCGCAGATAGAAACGGGCGTCGCTGAACAGCACCTGCCAGGTCTGGCCCCCATCGATCGTCGACAGAAGCGTGCCGCCGGACCCACAGGCCCAGCCATGCTCGCCGTCCGTGAAATATAGGGCCGAGAGCCACGCATCGGTACCGCTGGACTGCGCACGCCAGCTCTGCCCCCCATCGGTCGTCGACAGGAGCGTGCCGTTAAACCCGCCGGCCCAGCCATGCTCAGCGTCGGTGAAGGTAAGGGCCGACAGCCACACATCGGTACCGCTGGACTGCGGATGCCAGGTCCGGCCCCCATCGGTCGTCGACAGCAGCGTGCCGTCAGACCCGCCGGCCCAGCCATGCTCAGCGTCCATGAAGGTAAGGGCCGACAGATCGGCCGTGATGCCGCTGGGCTGCGGGTGCCAGGACCGGCCCCCATCGGCCGTCGACAGCAGCGTGCCGTCAAAACCACCGGCCCAGCCATGCTCGTTGTCCGTGAAATGAAGGGCCGACAGGCCGGCAGCGGTGCCGCTGGACTGGGGACGCCAGGTCCGGCCCCCATCGGCCGTCGACAGAAACGTGCCGTCAGACCCGCAGGCCCAGCCATGCTCAGCGTCCTTAAAATCAAGGGCCGACAGGCCGGCAGCGGTGCCGCTGGACTGAACCTGCCAGGTGCGGCCGCCATCGCCGGTGGACAGCAGCACGCCCTCTTTACCACCGGCCCAGCCGTGTTTAGGATCCGTAAAATGAAGGGCATGCAGGTCGGTGGTGGTGCCGCTGGCCGGTTCGTCCCAATTCCGGCCACCGTCCGTCGTCAACAGGATCAGGCCGTATTCGCCGCAGATCCAGCCGTGCTCAGCGTCCGTGAAATCGAGGGCCGACAGGCGCGGGTACCGACCGCTGGATTGTTCCCGCCAAATCTTTCCCCCATTGGTCGTCGACAGGATCGTGCCGTTGTCCCCACAGGCCCAGCCGTGTTCCTGATCCGCAAAATGGAGGGCGAACAGCTGGTCCCGGGTAACGCGATCCTGCTCTTGCCAGCGCTGCCCCCCATCGGTCGTCGACAGGATCGTGCCGTTGTCCCCGCAGGCCCAACCGTGCCCGCGATCGGTGAAATGGAGATCTGACAACCCGGCGGCGGTGCCACTGGGCTGTGCTTGCCAGGTGCGGCCGCCGTCGCTCGTGCCCAGGATCGTACCGCCTTCTCCCGCTATCCAGCCGCAGGTGTCATCCACGAAGAAAACCGTTTGCAGGTCGGGAACCCGCAATGGCGTGTTTTCCGGTGGTTCCTGCGGTTGCGGTTTTTCCGGCAATTTCTCAGGGGTTGTCTTCACCGGCACCTGCTGCCGGATGTCCCGGACACTTTTTTTACTTTCCTGCCTGTATGCCGGCTGGTCGGCGGCGCTGGCAGGGCGGACGCCCCACCCCAAAAGATTCAGCCCGGCATTTTTTCTCGCCTCCGGTGGTCCGGCAATCTCAACACCGGCAGGAAATGGCCGCCGCATCCATGATTTCCCCTTGTCCCGGCTGACCAGGATCAGGCCGCCGCCCCCCACCGCCCAGATCACCCCGCTTCCGGGAACGATAACCACATCATTCAAATTACCGGATACCATGGGCAGGCGCATGAAGGCGTTTTCCTCGTAAGGGAAAAGGAACGTCTCCTTGAATGAAGCCGGTTTGAAGGGATCCGGCCGGGGAATTTGCTTCAGGGCGTAGACGGTGGCGGCGACAAAAACGACCAGACAACAGCCGATCACCCAGCCGGCGGCGATCTTTTGGCGTCCGCCGCTGACAGCCTGCTTCACATGAACCTTGGGTGCGCTCATGGCTGCTCCTTGTATTGGGTTGCCGGGAACTTAAAGCAAAATCGTCTCGCCCTGGGTCTTCACCTGCCCTTTGGAGTAGGTCACCAGATGGACCGCATGATCATTGGCGTCGAGAAGGCGGATGCTCCCGCCCTTGTTGGAGAGTTGGACACCGGACGGATCGAGCACCACGCGAAGCGTTTCACCGGCACCGACGGTCATGCCCGAAAGCGGCTGCCGCCTGGCGTTGCGGTCTTCAAGGTGCCAGCCGTCAAGGGCGGCGGCGGCACTGCCGGTATTGATCAGGGTCACGCTTTCACTTCCCGGATCGTGCCCCTCTGGGTTGACCAGGGCGGCGATGATGCGGATGCGGCCGTCGACCACCGGTGTTGCCGGTGGAACGGGGATATCGATGTCGGTCGGGGTCACCGGAGGCGTCGATGGGATGGTCGGGCCTTCCGCCCCGGAAAAAACCGGGTAAAAGGTTCTGACGTGGCGGTTCGAGTCATCCCGGAAGACCTTCAGATGGTACCGCGCACCGTTGATCACGGCGTCCTTGGGAGCCCGCGCACCGACGTGGGCACGCACCGTCCCCAGGGCCAGCAGCCCTTCGACGCTGCAACCCACGAAAAACCCGCCGATTTTTTTGGTCAGCGGGCGCAGGGCGTCACGGTCGTAATCCGGCGCCTGCCAGCGATAGGAGATGGTCACCGATTCCGGGAACTGGGACTGTTCGGCGGACTGTTTGGACCCCAGATAGACGATACGGTCGTCGGACAGGCCGGGAAAATGGTTGGTCGCGCCGTCCACCTGTCGCGCGAAGCCATCGTCGAGGTAGTACTTGTACCAGAAATGGTAGCCCTGTGCCTTGGCGCCTTCCTGTTCGCCCACGGCCACGTGTTCGAACCCTGTCAGGTGCGGATCCCCACCCATGGAAAACCGCCGGAACCACATCTCCATGAGGGTATTGTACCACCGCTCGCGAGTGATGCTGGTTTCCGTGGCGCGGGCCACATAGTCGCGCGCCACCAGCATGGGCGGCGTATCCACCATGGCGTGCACCAGATCGTGCACCTCCTCGCGCTCCTGGGCCGTTTCCTGCTCCTCATCGCGTTCGGGCAGCGCATAGTTGTCGAACAGCACCCGGCACAGCTCATAGGAGCGGCGTTTGCTTTCGGGAATGACAGTCTCGGTGAGAACTCGCAGGTCCCTGTCCGTGGCCGTCAGACGGCTGTTGACCTTGACGAACCCCGTTGACGGATCGCCGCTCTCGGTATCGAGAATGGGTCTGACACCGGAACCGGACTGATCCGCATCCCAGATTTGCTGATAGATGTCGGCCATATCCTCCTCCTTGGGTTGTGGAAGTGAAAAATGAGAACCGGCATACCGCGCGGCTGGTGCAGCAAGCGGTGAGATCGAGGAAACGAGGGGCGGCTGGCGGTATGGTGACGCGTTGAACGATGTCTCTCCGGGTCAATCGCCCGGACTAACGGTATAATAGCGCCCAAAGCGGAAGAAATGCAAGGCGGCAGTTCCCGCCCCCAGGGCAATCGCAAGTAAAATCAAAAACCGGCCGTTCCTGAACACGCACCATTCCCGAAAGTGGGAAAATGCCAAATGCCAAATGTCAAATGTCAAATGAAGGATGAAATCGATTTTAAATTGGATTGATTTTTGTTTTTTCGCGGGCATGGCCCGCCCCGACGCGTTTCAATCGTCTGATTCCACACCGTTTTCCGTAGGAGCTGGCCATGCCTGCGACCAGATGATCCTCATCCGGGTTCCGATAACGACGCTCTACTACACCATGCGCTCGATCTCGCCGATCATCTTTTTCAGCCGCTTGGGCGAGATGGGCCCGTCGGTGCCCACCTCCTGGGCGAAAAGGGAGACCTTGTACTCTTCGATGGCCCAGAAAAATTCCTCCACGGCCGCCCGTTTGTCGGCCGAGGCCCTGCCGTTCATGGATTTGAGCATTTCGTTCAGTGTGGCGGTATAGGGGGCAACCTGGTCCTGGCGGGCGCGATCCTTGGCCAGATCGGTCAGCCCCCGCTGGACCCGGACCGCAATCGTTTTCAGGTAGCGCACCAGATGCAGCAGCCGCTGACGGTCGTACAGCTGCACGAAGTTGTCGGGCACCAGCCGGCGGGCCTCGCCCTTGAGGGTCTCCAGGAATTCGGCCACCACCGGCGCGGAAATACGTTTCTGTTCGACCTCCAGGATGCGGCATTGGACCTCGTGGTGGGCTTCGATCACGGCGATCACCGCCTCGCGAAAATCCTGTCCACACCCATGCACCCGCAGGGCCATCAACTCGGCCACCCGGGCATCGAAATCAGCCGCCGTGAGCGGACTGACGGCAAACAATTGGCGGGTGACCCGTTCGACCAGCTGCGCCTCAACCGCGGCCATTCCGCCGAAATAAACGACCTGGCGTTTGAGCAGTCCCGGAAGTTTGAGATTCTTTTTCAGAAATTTGACGTCATCGGCAAAACGACGGGTCAGAAGAGCGGCCACGCCATCGCGGTGGGCCGCATCCGCCGCACGGGAATCGGTAAAGACACGGATCCCGACCGCTTCATTCTCAACGGCCAGGCGGGGGTAGATGCGCCACGGCGTGCCCTGCCGGTCGTCCACGCTGAGCACCTCGGGCAGATCACCGAAATCCCAGTCGGCAATGCCGGTGCGTTCCCATTTTCTTTTGATCGCCTGGAGACCCGGGGGCAACGCCGGGTCCGCCGACTGCTGGTCGAGCAGGGTTTCATCCCGGCCACTGGCCACCACCCGTCCCTTGGCGTCGGTGATGGAAAGCCGCATCCGCAAATGCTCGGGCAGTTGATCGACCGGCCAGACCGAAGCCGGGATGTCCACCTGCAGATGCTCGAAGAGAAAACGACTCAAGGCCGCCGTCAGGCTCTCCCGGCCGCGGGGCATTTTGTCCACGATCGTCTCCACGGTCTCGGCCACCGGCACCAACTGGACCCGGTAGGCTTTGGGCAAGCCTTTGATCAGGGCGGTGATCTTCTCGGCCAGCAGCCCCGGCACCAGCCAGTCCAGCTGCTCGCGGGGCACGTCGCCGGTGGTCTCGGCAGGGATGGTCACGGTGACCCCGTCGGCGTCGGTCCCCGGATCGAAGACATAGTCGCAGTCGAGCACCCGGTGCCCCAGGTCCAGCTTCTGGGGAAACTGCGCCAGCACCGTCTCCTCGGGCCGGTAGCGGGTCAGCATCTCGCGGTCCAGACGCAGGAAACCGTCGCCGCCCTGTTTGCGGATACGATATTTAAGGGTACGGATGTCGCACACACCGGGAAGGCGCTCGCGGTAAAAGGCGACCAGGCTCTCGTCATCCACCAGGATGTCGCGCCGCCGGATGCGATCCTCCATGCCGCGCACCTCGGCCACCAGATCGGCGTTGTGCTGCATGAACGCCAGGGGCTGTTTGACGTCCATCTCGATCAGCGCGCTACGGATAAAAATGTCACTGGCCTTCTCCGCATCGATGCGACCGAAGGCCACCTGCCGGTCCTGAACGATGGGCAGGCCGAAAAGGGTCACCTGCTCCTGGGCCACCACCTCCCCACGGCTGCGCGACCAGTGGGGATCGCTGGTGCTCCGGCGGCACAGCTCGCCCCCCAGGGGCTCCAGCCAGGCCACATCGATGGTGGCCACCGTGCGGGCGTAGAGCCGCGAGGTTTCGACCATCTCGGCGGCCACGATCCAGCTGCCCGGGTTCTTGAACAGGCCCGATCCGGGAAAAATCATCACCTCGCGCTCCCGGGCGGCCCGGAAAAAAACCTTCTCCTTCTGCATGGCGATGTTGGAGAGAAAACCGCTCAGGATCGAACGCTGAATGGCCGCATACAGCGGGTGAAAGCGCCCCTTGGCGTCCTTGGCGGCGACCGGGACGTCGCCATTGCCACCGGGATCGAGTCCCTGCTCGCGCAGCACCGCAGTGATCTGGCGGTGGATGTCGCGCCACTCGCGGATACGCCGGAAGGAGAGAAAATGCTGGCGGCAGAATTTTTTCAGGGCGTTCATGCTGC
Source organism: Desulfosarcina ovata subsp. ovata (assembly GCF_009689005.1). NCBI lineage: Bacteria > Pseudomonadati > Thermodesulfobacteriota > Desulfobacteria > Desulfobacterales > Desulfosarcinaceae > Desulfosarcina > Desulfosarcina ovata. The sequence goes on from NZ_AP021879.1 coordinate 3,286,445, forward strand.
GCGGCGCATCCCCCCCGGTGTGGAGCGCCTGCCAGATGTTGAGAATGGTGATAAAATCGGACAGCGGATCTACGAAGCGTCGGTGGGCCTGGTCGGCCTGGGCCTCCCTGTCCAGGGGGCGTTCGCGCACATCCTGAATGCTCAAGGCCGCGGCAATGACCGTCATCTGCCAAAGGCAGCTTTCTTTTTGGGCCTCGATGAGCATGCGCGACAGGCGCGGATCGATGGGCATGCGGGCCATGATTTGACCGGTCTCGGTCAGTCGATAAGGAGCCGCCCCCTTGCGCCGCGTCTCGACCCGGCCGATGGCGCCCAGCTCCTCCAGCAGATTGAAGCCGTCGCGAATGCTTTTTTCCGCCGGCCGGTCGACAAAGGGAAAGTCGGCCACATCGCCCAGTTTCAGGGCGATCATGCGCAGGATCACCTCGGCCAGGTTGGCGCGCAGGATCTCCGGCTGGGTGAACAGGGGCCGGTTCAGATAATCCTCTTCGGCAAACAGACGGACACACACCCCGTTCTGCACCCGGCCACAACGCCCCTTGCGCTGGTCGGCGCTGCTGCGCGAAATCGGCACCACCGGCAGGCTGGTGGTGCGCGAGCGCGGCACATACTGGGAGATGCGCGCCAGTCCCGTATCCACCACATAGCGGATGCCGGGAATGGTGATGGAGGTCTCGGCCACGTTGGTGGCCACGATGATCTTGCGATAACCCGTGGACGCGAACACCCGTTTCTGCTCGCCGGGACTCAGGCGGGCGAACAGGGGCAGGACCAGGGTGCGCGGATAGCCGCGGCCTTCCAGGACCTCACAGGTCTCGCGGATATCCTGCTCGGTGGGCATGAAGACCAGGATATCGCCCCGGCCCTGCCGGCGGATCAGCTCGTCGATGGCCTGGGCCGCCAGTTCCACGGTGGTGCGCTCTTCCCGATCCTCGGGCTCGGCATCGGGAAAGAAATAGCGCGTCTCCACCGGAAAAAGCCGTCCGGAAACCTCGATCACCGGCGCATCGTCAAAGGCCTTTGAGAACTTCTCGGTATCGATGGTGGCAGAGGTAATGATCAGCTTGAGGTTCCTTCGCCGCTGGACCAGGCGTTTCAAAATGCCCAGCACGAAATCGATGTTCAGGCTGCGCTCGTGGGCCTCGTCCACGATGATGGTGTCGTATTCGTTGAGCCAGGGATCGCCCTGGGTCTCGGCCAGAAGGATACCGTCGGTGACCACCTTGATGTAGGCGTCCGGATCGCTCTTGTCCTGGAAACGGATCTTGTAGCCCACCGAACGGCCCAGGTCCTCGCCCAGCTCTTCGGCGATGCGCGCGGACACGGTGGTGGCGGCAATGCGCCGGGGCTGGGTGCATGCGATCTTGCCATCGACGCCCCGGCCGGCGGCCAGGCAGAATTTGGGAATCTGGGTGGTCTTGCCCGATCCGGTTTCACCGGAGATGATGACGACCGGATGATTGCGGATGGCCTCGACGATGTCGGCCTTGGCTGCGGTGATGGGCAGATGGTCGAGGTCATCGAAACGGGGCAACCGCTGCTGGCGGTGCTGACGGCGCAAAACGGCGGCTTCCACGCGCGTCGTCAGATCGGCCATTTGGCGGGCAAACGCCGCTTCGCCCAGCGATTTCCGGCGACGGGTCAGCCTGTCCAGCTGGCGCCGCAACAGCAGCCGGTCCGCATGCATGGTTCGGCCGAGTTGGCGCCGAAAGTCTTTAATGGTGGGTTGTTTGTCGGTCATGATTCTTTACTGATTCGTCCCTTGAGTTGGCGCCTTTCTACCATGCCCGGACCGGAATTCAACCCTTTTTCCCGGGATTTCCCGATTGATGGGGCCTATCGGGGTCTGCCATGCGACTCATTTTTCAATCGTAGGTATTTCGGTCATGCCTTTGATGTAACGCTTTTTATAGATGTGGCCGGCCAGGTCACCGGGCAGTGTTTCGGCCGGTGTCGGATCCGTTGGCGCGTCCGGATTGATGGGCTGGGCCGAAAACCCGGCTGTCACGTATTGTCCGAAATGGAAATCGAGCCGCTGGGGAGCAGCAGAACAGGCAGAGAGAAAAATAAGGGCAAACAGCATGCGGTAAAAAACCGTCCATGACCGGTTCGGCGTTTACGGGTTCATGGTTGACGAACCTCCTTGGTTTCCAGGCGCTTCAGGTTGCGGCGGGCCACGGCCAGGCCGGAATAGTGTTCCAGGGCCCGCGGGAACATACCGCGGGCCTTGGACGGATAGCCGACACGCTCGTAGATAACGCCCAGGTTATTGCTGGCAATGGCCGGCGGGAAATAACGTTCGAGAAAAACCAGGGCAGATATGAGGGCGTTCGTTTGCAAATCCGTTTCCTCCGATCATCTCGGGCTCCTCCGCAGCCTGGCCGGTCTCGCTTTCAGGGTCGTCATCCGACTTCACCTCGGTTCGGTTTTTAAGAAAAAAAAACCATCGCCGACCACGCCCATCTCTTCTTCTCCCGGCAGCCGGGGGACTTCGTCCGGATTGAGGGCCCGCACCAGCCGCGGAGTGACGATGATCATCAGTTCGGACTCGTTTTTCTCGAACTCCTTGCTGGTGAACAGGCTGCCCAGGTAGGGGATATCGCCGAGGAAGGGAATCTTGTTGGTGATGGTGGACGAATCCTCCTGAAGCAGACCGGCCATGACAAAAGTATAGCCATCCTTGAGTTGGAGGGTAGTGGAACCCCGCCGGGTCATGAGACCGGGAACGTTGACCCCGCCGGAGGTCACCGACAGGGAGTAGTCCACAGTGCTGATCTCCGGCTCCACCTGGACGGTGATGGTTTCCGGCGCCACCACCATGGGCGTGAAGCGCAGCATGATGCCGAAGGTCTTGTAACGGAATATTTTCCCGTCAGTTTGTCAGGATTGAGCTGGGAGAAGAAAGAAAAAATATACAATTTTTTAAATCATTACGAATGCCGGCAAAAAATACGGCCGCCGCTGCCCAAAAGCAAAAAGCTTTTTCTACAAGATTATTACCAATACCGCAAACGGGCCCAGTCGCTGTTCGACAAGGTCGTTTTCCCGGTTGGTGTGTAGTATTTAACCCTTTCAATGATCGAGGCGCTGCTCAACTTTATCGTGGACCATCAATATCCCAAAATGGAGCAATATAAAAAAGTATTTGCCGCCAACTCCGTCAGTCCGGCCATCTACTTTGTTTCCATGTATAACCCATTTCAGTCGTGCAATACCACGGGAGAAAAGATCAGATTCGTTCCCTCCTTTTTTTTACCCCCGTGGAAAAGATCAACCGTTGGTTCCCCCCCCTCATCAACGAAAATCAAAAACGAACGGACCCAATTGTTTTTGAATTACCAGATCATTTTCGACCAGTTGGGGGTTCCCGTGGACCCGGTAATATTGCCCATTGCGTACATCGAAGCCATATTGAACTTTGCCCAGATGGAATCGTCAACACAGAAAACGGACTATCCGAAACTGACGAAGTTGCAGCATGCTGGATAGATCATAAAACAGAAGTTATTTTCGTTTGTTGGTTAACATTTCTGTATCAAGGGAATAGCCACGTTTCCATCAATTTACAAGACCATCCTCAGTTTTAACGGCGCTTTGATTTTCCGGCATTTTTAAAGGCATCAGAGGCTTGCCAACCGGTAAATGAATTTGTACTTCTTCACCCAAACCGACGGCCACCATATAAAGTCCATAAATAACGGAAACGGCAAAAAGGAAAGAAGCGACCGGTTTAAATGCAACATATCCGATTTCAGTCAAACCCAAGGTTGATAATACAAAAAAACCGAGCGGGCCAATCAAAAAAGGAATTAACGGCGCACGTAATAAAGGAATGATATAAAGGCCCATTAAAACCCCCAAAAAGATATTCACATAACCGATCAGCGGAGTTGGGGAAGCCAGTTTCAAACCGACCAAAAGGAATGTAAGCGCTGGTCCCAGCATAAACAGGGTGCCAAAAGTCAAGAGCAGGTTTCCGGGAGTGGCAAGCCCTCTTTTGAGTTGAATCATACCGGCAAGGATCTGAGCCAGACCACCTGCCGTCAGGAGTGCAAAAAATATCGGAACATTCTCTTTGGGAATATAGTTATTGAGTGACAACCAGATAATCAGACAAACCATTGAAAAAGCAGAATAACCCGTGGCAGTTGTGCCGGCCCATTTCTCTTGCATACCCCCTCCTTTTTTCTTTTGCGTTAATAAGAACTTAAATTTGATTATGATATGAATCCACCCAACCGGCCGACCGGTCAGGATAGTTAAATAAAAAATTACGCCTGGAGCTGGCGTCTTTGTGGTCGTATTAATTTTTAGCACTTAATATTTCGTATTCATCATGTCAATACGATTTAATTTTTATCATACCTAATTTGAGCGTCTCCCATTTTGGATATTTTTTAATCAAGAGCAATATTAGTGCCTTACGCCATCCTAAAACACCAAAATGGGAAAACCTCCGAGATTTCCGATCTTACCCCATCTACGGCGTCTGATGACTTCCCGCATAGGCGACTACAGAGGAAAATCATAGTCCTTGTATCTGCGGCAAGCTCGGACAATCGCTCAACTTCAATCCCATGGTGATCACCTTGCTACCAAAACGGGTCAAATAGTATTTGTATCTAAAGTTTCCTAAATTCAATCAAGCCGCCATGCGCAGCAGTACGTCCACGAGAGAATTAAAGACGGATTTGCGTGGCACCGGGAAGAGCCTACCAAAATCCTTGTCCATCGCGGCCTTTGTAACGGATCGGCGGACATCCGAAAAGGCAAAATGACGGCGGCCGCCGACGGCATGCCGGCGAGATGGCGTTTTCTCGACCCGGCTGGCGTAAATCCAGGCGACGGTGGTCGCCAGCATGCAAAAGTGCAGATGGTTGCTGACGGCCTGCGGATGACGGCTTTGCGTGTCAGCGCTGCCGATGTCGTTTTTCAATTCCTTGAATAAGGCTTCGATCTTCCAGCGGGCCCCATAGTATTCGATAATCTGCTCAGCCGAAAGGGACAGGTCGGTGGAATAAAGTGCCACCCACTGTGTCTTACGATAGACCCAGACCACCTTGACCGCACATCGGATGGTCTTGAGCATCACCACGCGTTCATAGGCTACGATGTTCCGGTTGCGGCCATACAGGTTGACGATGTATTCTTTTGCCAGCGATTTGAATCGAACGGCCAACGCTGCCGCATTCCCCAGCTTGCGGCCATATTTACGCGGGCGGCCTTGTCGTCCGGTCGGAGGTGGCGGCAGTTCAAATATTGTGCTGTTGGATCGAAGCCTGGAAATCATATCCACCCATATGCCCAACTGTTTTTTCAATGGCTTCCACAGGCCGCCATTGCCGAACCATGAGTCGGTGATGATGACAATCCGTTTTCTGGGAAACACCGCGGCAATCTCACCGATCATGTCGACCGCCATGGCAAGCTTGCTCTTGAATGTCACTTCCGGTCCATTGCTGTCACGGTTCATTCGTTCGATGGTTTTCTTCAGGAGGTAGAAACGATAACTCAGCGGCAGACAGGCCCAACGTCCCTTGATCATCTTCAACAACCCCACAGCAACGATGTTCTGGGCCCACGGATACCTGGACTGGTTTTGCTTGGCAGCATGATCGAAAACCTTGTCGCAGGCGAAAATCTTCTTGCCTGTCTTGGCGTTGATACTGTCATCCAGAGCCAGCATTAACCGCCCACCGGTCGTTGGCAGCGGAATCAATTTCCACAGCGTGGGCCATAACCGTTGCCATGGAATCCGTGGGGATGCCATGAAGGTATAGAACTTTTTACGACTGATCCCGGAAAAGCCGAACACCGTCTTCAAGCACCGTAGAATGTTTGAGGTCCTCGATGAGGCGAAAGGAACAATGATCGCCACGATCGTGTATACGAACCATATTCCCCGTTCCTGACCTTTACTGGACTGAGCAAATTCGTTTTTGAGTTTTTCAAGGATGTCGTGTAGGATAAGCATGCGAGGCCTCCGGTTGGGTTGTTTGTTTGTGGAAGAAGAAACATACCACAACCGAGCCTCGCAATCAACATTAACATACTGTATTAACTAAATATTTGATCATATTGCCAAAAATCGGTCCCGATATCTGTAATGATTTCAATAGGTTACAGGCGACCGCCATTTTGCTAACCATCTGTTATTACAGGAAATATTAATATTCTTCAGTAGTACTCACCCCGCCGGGCTGCTTTCAAAAAGGGGAAACTTTAGTTTGTATGTCTTTGCAACTTTTTTAGCATTGCTATTGATCAACGGCAGATATTTCTGCAGACAGATTTGCAGATGTCTCTTAACCATTTGAATTTGGACAGTGTAGCGGCGCCTTACTTGTCCATCCTGGGCTTTATAAGGTAGCGGGTCAGCCTTGATTTTAGGCAGCAATTTATTGCCAAACACCAATCCGATCCACTGTTTAGACTCTATGGAAAGCACAGCCCTCATCCAGCCATTAAGGATATTGAACTGCAATACATCGACTCATTGATCGATGACCGTATCGTGGCCTTGATCATCGTTTTGGCCACTTCGTCTAACCCACAGCAATGAGAGGCTTTTTTACTTCTGGTTTAAAACGTTTCTTTGCCGGCCTGCGCGGAATATCAGCTTTATCCAACAAGAAAGAAAACAAATCATTTGGCTTCGCACCAAAAAACCTTTCTGCTGGGGTCGTTTCATCTCTGCGCTTGATAAAATAATTATGAACGACAGCCTTCAATGCATCTTCCATCGCCTTCATCCAGTCTGAACCTTTGCGCCCATCGGCGTATGTTTCCAGCAAGATATAGTTAGATTCCGGTTCAATGGAAACCAAACACGTCTCAGGATGAAATGTCTCATCCAGGCAAGCGGTGATATCCTTAGGTTCCATGTCTTTTGCCATACGATTGGTTTCTTTATTGCCGAAATCGACAGTGGCTTGCTCGATAGCAACCGAGACTTTTTGCTGAGATCCGTACGAAGCGGCAATAAATTTCGAAAGGCCTGACAATTCGAGAAATTCGCAGACCAATCGAACGCTCCCAGGCCCCAAAAGCGTTATTACAAACTGAGCGGCGACAACCAATCGGTGTAAAAAGGCTGTTCCGGTTGGTGATTCAAAAAAAGCCTTGACCTCAGGCTCAGCATCAATAGAATCTTTTCGATCCATCCAATGCTGCAGCGTTGAACGAGGAATACCAAGTTGTTTTGCAATTTCCCGCTGGTTATCCTTGAATGCCGATTCATGTTTTGCCATGATATCAGCGATTTCCTGTCTTGGCCGACGATTCTGGGGTATTATTTTTGAGTCATACTTTAAGCATATACCCTAGAAAAACATAAATGTCTAGATTTATTATGAATATTTACAAGACTTTGTTTTAGGTTCAAAACTGCTGGCCGAAACGATGATCAAGGCCAGAGCGACGGCAAAAAGCCGCCGCGCCTTATACTTGGCGTTCTGCCTGTAAAAACCTTGACAAGTCGTACGTATTAGCGTACGCTGTTTGAAAAATATGTTGAGGTGACTTATGCCGACTTTATCAGCCACTGAGGCAAGATCGAAACTTTACCGTCTTATCGACCAAACCGCCTTGTCCCATGAACCAATTGTAATTACAAGTAAAAGAGGCAATGCTGTTCTTCTATCCGAGGACGATTGGCGGGCAATCCAAGAAACAATGTACCTGTTAAACATCCCAGGCATGCGCGAGTCAATTCGTGAAGGTTTGGCAACACCTGTTGAGGATTGCAAAGAGGAACTCGATTGGTAAATTACAAGGTCGTTTTTACAAAACAAGCACAAAAAGACGCGAAAAAATTATCCGCCTCCGGTTTCAAGACAAAGGCCGAAAATATTATCGAAATATTGCGGGAAAATCCTTATCAGACCCCTCCTTTCTATGAAAAACTTGTAGGCGATTTAGCTGGCGCATATTCCCGTCGTATAAATATTCAACACCGACTGGTCTATGAGGTTATCGAAGACCAAAAGATTGTAAAAGTTATCCGTATGTGGACACATTATGAATAGCAAGGCAGAACCCGTCATCTAAGTGGAGGACTGGAACCGTTCCCATCGCCACGGTGATGCGCAGGCTGTTGACCGGTTACGCGATTAGTTTTAACCGGCGGCATCGGCGATCTGGACACTTGTTTCAGAATCGCTACAAGTCGATTTTGTGCGAGGAAGATCCCTACCTGTTGGAACTGGTGCGCTATATTCACCTCAATCCTTTGCGGGCCGGCATCGTCGATGAAATAAAGGCGTTGAATATCAACCCTTACTGCGGTCATAGCGTGATAATGGGCAACGTCATCCATGGATTTCATAATATTGATTACGTATTAAATCTTTTTGGCGAAAAGATCGCGCAGGCCAGAGGGCACTATCTGGAATTCGTGTTGGCTGGTGGAAAACAACGCAAAACGGTAACGGCGCGCAGCGTGTTGTGCTATTGGGCGACGCGGGAACTTGGGATGAGCACGGTAGCAATCAAAACGACTGAACATCGCTGCCTCGACGGCCAGGGAGTCCGCGGCGAGGGGCCTGCGGATTGTCGAAGAGCAAGGGTTTAAACTTTCAGATGAGGTTATCTGATAGTACACAGGGAAAAATTGGAATATTTCTAATTTTGCTTTTTCTTAGTTTAGTTGATTGGATGATACATCCGCCATTTTTTAAGGACCAAAAGATAAAGATCGTCTATATTGAGCATATAAAAAAATAACATTTTCAGTCAAACGCGTTGGTACTGTGATAAGTTCTACTATATCTATAATAATGTATGGGTTTAAAAAATATAAGTGAAAGTAGTTCAAATGCAATATTGTTTGCAATATTTGTGATTGGTTTATTTATCTTTAGAGTGGTGCTGGACGCGAATTAACGTGGCGGCTTTTTCTGAATAGGTTCTTTGCGCATCCCTCACCCCACCGTTCGGCATTGAATTAAAGGGATTAAGATCCATGGGAGATATTTTGCAAACCGCGAAGGAAATACAAAAGAAAGCTTGGTCTGTTATTGAAGAAACTGGTGTAGTCAAACATTGGACCTCTATTGGAGCAACTATTAATTTAGTAGGTTCACTTAAAACAGGGTTGATGATAAATAATCGAGACATCGATTTTCATATCTACACAAATCCATTCAAGCTTTCTGATAGCTTTTTAGCTGTATCCAGATTTGCAGAAAACAAACGTATTAAAACAATTAGCTATACAAATCTACTCGAAGATGAAGATAAGTGCATAGAGTGGCACGCTTTTTATGATGATCAGGATGGAAATTCATGGCAAATAGACATGATCCATATTTTAAACGGATCATTTTATGTAGATTATTTTGAGAATGTGGCTGAGCGCATTTCAAAAGTTTTAACAAACGAGACTCGCGAGGCAATCCTTCGGATAAAAAACGCAATTCCAATTGATAAAAAAGTAATGTCTATTCTAATCTATCAATCCGTAATTGAGGGTGGTGTTCGTAGCTTAGAAGCGTTTTGGAGATGGATGGAACAGAATCCCAATGAGGGTATTGTTACATGGGTACCATAAAAAAAAATGACTTCAGATCGATTTTAAATCGTATGCCGCGTGTATAAACCCTGTTTTTCAATCGCTTCAGATACCGAGTGCTCAACCTGAGGCGATTGGCGGATAAGAATATACCAGGATGCGCATGATTTTCATTCGTATTCAAGGCGGGCTTTTTTACACATAGTGGAGCTATGTGTGGAAACGCCCAACGCAGAAGACGGATGAAAAGACAAGCAGGCGGGTATATTCTTTGACAGAAATCGCCTAAGCATTCCTCACCGCAGCCACCGTTCGATTCGATCAAAGGCTTCATCGATCACCTTTTCCTCACAACCAAACGACAAGCGCAAGTGCCCCTCGCCGCCTAATCCAAAGGCACCGCCGGGGATGGTGATCACTTTGGCCTCCTCCAGTAGACGGATGGCGACCTCATGGGAATTGTCATCGGTAAAGCGGTATTTGGACATGACGTAGAAAGCCCCCTTGGGCGGCACGTAGGAGAAATAGTCGCTCAAGCGGTCAAGTCGCTCGCAGCAAAGCGCCCTTCGTTTGGTCAGCTCGCTGCGCATATCCTGCACGCATTCCTGATCGCCTTCCAGGGCCGCTAGGGCCGCAATCTGGGATGGGGTGGGCGAGCAAATGGTTGCTGCGTCGTGAACCTTCATGATCTGTTCCATCCAACGGGCAGCAGCGATCACCCAGCCCACACGCCATCCGGTAAGGGCGTATTTTTTAGAGCCTGTTTGAGAAGTCTGGATCAGGCCCGATAACAAAGCGGAAAGTGGTTCAAAAGCGGGGCATATATGTAATATGTGAGCATGTTGAGATACTTTCCAACGCCGTTAGCGCGCTTTAGACGGATTTATCAAACGGGCTCTTAGACTTGCCAAGCAATCCAACCGACTGATATGCTTGGCTCACTTTTAAGATGTGTGCCGTGCCCGGCACACAACATTCTTCTTCACCCGACAGGTGTTCCGCTGCCGCTACACACCTGCAGGTGAGAAGCGCGTTGGCACCATCATATGGCAAGGAAGGAATGAAAATGTTTGTCCGTACTCTATGCTTTATCATGGTTTTGATGACAATGGGGTGTTACGGTGGTCCCAAAGCGAATTATGTCCGGAAATATGACCCTGTCATGGATAAGAACGGTGGCGTTGTTCTGCTTGTGGACGTCTGCCGCCAGGTTGATAGCATTGAGTTTGAAAAATTAAAGGACAAAACCTTTGATCCAGAGTACGATACGTACTTTAAACGACGCAGGTTCAAGCGAGCCTACGGACAACAAGCATGCCCAGCATAGTTCACTCAATACGAAAACGGCCGGGCTGCCCAGCAAAGGCACGCCTTAATGAATGCTTGAGCCGTATGACGGGAAACTGTCACCTACGGTTCTGAGGGGGCTCGGGGCTGGTGACAGCCCCCGGCTACCCGATCAATGACTGAATCTATTCACACCCGGAAGGAGATTTTCTGCATTGGATATTCCACGGATCTTCAATATCATTGAGAGTGCTCACCGCATCCACAACCCGATCACACCCGCAAAGCTCGCCACTCTCGGCGCGGCGTTGCGTCTTGAATCGGGGGCCCGGGTACTCGACCTCGGCAGCGGTTCGGGGGAGATGCTTTGCACCTGGGCACGCGATCACGGCGTCATCGGAATCGGCATCGACATGAGCCAGTTGTTCACCGAGCAAGCTAAACTCCGTGCTGAAGAACTCGGCGTCGCCGATCAAGTCAAGTTCATCCATGGCGATGCTGCCGGCTATGTCTCTGACGAGAAGGTCAGTGTGGCAGCCTGTGTCGGTGCCACTTGGATCGCCGGAGGAGTTGTCGGCACTATCGAGCTTCTGGCGCGGAGCCTGCGCACCGAAGGGATCATCCTCATCGGCGAGCCCTACTGGCGGCAGTTACCGCCGACGGAAGATGTTGCCAAGGGATGTCTTGCTAACTCGATCTCCGACTTTCTCATGCTTTCAGAACTTCTCGTGTCTTTTGACCATCTTGGCTACGACGTCGTTGAAATGGTTCTGGCTGACCAAGACGGCTGGGACAGATACGAGGCGGCCAAATGGCTCACCATGCGCCGATGGCTTGAAGCCAATCCCGACGACGAGTTCGCGAAAGATGTTCGAGCCAAACTAACCTCAGAACCCAAGCGCTACGCCACTTACACGCGTGAATACCTGGGCTGGGGTGTGTTCGCGCTGATGCCGCGGTGATGAGGGATTACCGAACGACTCAGAAATTGGCCGGATTCCCCCTTATCGGCTATTTCACACGACAGTACCCGAGATGCAGCGGGCCTCCCGGGGTAAACACACATCTTTCGGTACGTAAGCGCCGAGTATACGAGCACTGCCTAAAAGGGCAATTAGCTGATTCTATGCACGTTCCATATCAAAGAGTTAACGAAATCATCAATGGTCGCCGAGGGGTTACTCCCAGTACAGCATTAAGATTGTCCAAGTTTTTTGGCGTTTCTCCAGACTTTTGGATGAATATTCAATTAAGATGGGATCTGTATTTTGCTCAACAGGCAGAAGCAGCCGAATTAAATTCAATCAATCCAGTGGAAAACCGTGTCGCAACAGTATATTAGGATGAAAAGCCCATCGGGATAGGGAGTGACCTCACGGCTGCCCCCTCCCACACCACCCGGCATACGGATCGCGTACCAAGGCGATTCGGCTGATCAGGAAGGTTATTGAGCAGGCAGGAACAGTCCTCGTTCGAAGAAGTAACGGTGTGGTAGAGCAAATATTACCCACTTGACCTTGCTCATGCGCCAGTACTTTTTGCGGGCGTTTCCGCAACGCATAGCATCCTTATGCGAAATGCCAAGCTTTTTGAGATTTCGGACCTTGGTCCTGGGATTTTTCCATTGTTTCCAGACGACACACCGCAGCCGGCGGATAATCCAGCCATGCTGCGAAAACCGATTCTCATGCCGGCCAATCTGATCGAAAAGGTTGACCGAATCGCCAAGGATAGAAACGTGTCCTTCGCTGAGGTCATACGGAACGCCGTTGATGTTTTCGGTGAAGACGATATGACCGCTGAAGAGGAAACGCTGCTCGAGGCGTTGCTGGACGAAGTGATTCGGTCGACGACCGATCTCGCCGCAAAACTCGATCAGACGATCACTTACTGAATCGCTATTTTCTATTCTTATTCGACCTCTCCATCAAAACAATCAATTGGTCGCGTTGATCAAAATGATATAATGGGATTCTCTTAAATGCGTATCGTGGTCAATCTATTACAAATATATATAGTATTGAAGATGATGTTTTTTGGTAAGGCCAGAGGGAGGAAGCCGTATAAACCATACTGCGACGACTGATAACGTAGCCCAAAAACATTATCTTGAATGCTATAGGACCGTTAATCGTTGGATCGTACGATTCATGCAAGTGCATGAGAACAAAGGGATGAGTGTCAATGTTGCCGATAGCCTTTCGACTGCACCCGGGACAGGATCTCCTCGTTGAACTGGAACGGATCGCAAGGGAACAAGCCATTGAAGCCGCCGGCATTCTGACCTGCGTGGGCAGCCTTACCACCGCAACACTTCGCTTTGCCAACCAGGAAGAAGCAACCCTGCTGCATGGCCACTTCGAAATCGTTTCACTCACAGGTGTTCTTTCACGTCACGGATCACACGTTCATATCGCCATTTCCGACAAGCACGGCAAAACCATCGGGGGCCATCTGCTTGAAGGGTGCAAAATATACACAACGGCCGAAATCATCATTGAAATTATCCCTCAATACCGGTTCTTGAGAACCTTCGACAAGCAGACAGGTTACCCTGAACTGGAAATCAAACCGTTACCCCCTGATAAGGAGTAATCAAATGGGATTTAACGAACAACTGAAGAAGGACTTTTCAACATTCACCTGGGTCTTGATAGCCGTCGCCATCGTCCTCAACATCGCTATCGGGCAACTCGTGTCCCTTCTCAAGCTTCCCATCTTTCTTGATTCCATCGGCACGGTGCTGGTAGGCGTTTTTGCCGGACCGTGGGCTGGTGGGCTGACCGGTCTGTTTACCAATTTGATCTGGGGCGTAATCTCTTCCCCGGTGGCTGCGGCGTTTGCCCCGGTGGCAATGGTGATTGGTATCGTCGCTGGCCTGTGTGCCAGGTACGGTCTTTTCAAAAACTGGTGGCTTGCCATTGTTGCCGGCGTGATCATCACGGTATTCAACGCCATCGTGGCCGTACCCATCAGGCTTTATATGTTCGGCGGCATCACCGGAAGCGGAGCGGATTTCATCACGGCGTACATGCTGGCACTGGGCAGGGACCTTTTCGGATCGGTGGTGGTCACCGTATTCACGTCAAACCTGTTGGACAAAGTGGTCACCGCTGTGCTGGCCTGGGGTATCGTGAAGGCGCTGCCTGAAAGGACATCGGCCCGTTTTCCCCGGCTGACCGCCACCAACCCGTAGACGCTGAATAATGGGCGGACAAATATGAATAGGTGATGGAAGATATCATTGCATTCAGGCAGCATCACCCTCTTTATTGAGGGCAAATCCCCGCTTCACTCCGACCACCCCTTCAACAAGCTTGCCTATGTCTTGTTGGCAGGGTTGGCGGCATATGGTGCCCCCGGCGCCTGGATCCCGGATGCGGTCCTTTTGGGGCTAAACCTTGTCTTAGCAGGAACGAACGGTATTCTTTCCGCCGTATGGAAGATCACATGGCGCATGCTTCTTCCGCTTGCGCTGCTCATGATCCCCATCCATGGGTTTCTGTATCCCGGTAATCACACGCCATTGGTATCGTACCATAACATCCTGTTTGGTCTGGAGGGGTTAGTCTTCTCCGGAACCAAACTCCTACAGCTGGCGACGGTTTTCACAGCTTCGCTTCTCTTCGTCTTCACCACACACCCTGCGGACTTCATAACCGCTTTGACCCAGGCCGGTTGGCCGCCTTTCATGGCCTACCTCATGGGTAGCCCGTTGCTGATGCTGCCGGCCATGCGCACGAGAATCGGTGTCATCCAGGCCGCTCAGCGGGCCAGGGGGCTGGACGTCGAAGGGGGGCCGCTCAAACGGATACGATCGCTCGTACCATTGGTCGTGCCTTTCGTGCTTGGCGCACTCATCGAAATCGAGCAGCGCGCCATTGCATTGGAGATACGCGGCTTCAACGCGTCGGGTGCCAAAACATCTCTGAGAATGGTGCACGACTCAAAGGCGCAGCGGACGACTCGATGGCTGATGGTACTTGCATCCATACTTCTCCTTCTGTCCAGGCTGGCGGTTTGAATGATGCCAATCATTGAGGCTGAAAATTTCTCCTACACCTACCCGGCTGCGGATAACAAGGCTCTTGACAGGCTTTCATTGCAGATTGAACAAGGCGAATTCGTCGCTGTCATCGGGGCCAACAATTCCGGAAAAACCAGCCTGTGCCTTGCACTTACAGGTGTTATCCCCCACCTCTATCATGGCCGCATGCAAGGTCGCATGCGTGTATGCGGCATGGATACCGCCGAAGCGAACGTTGCAAAGATCTGCCCATCGTCTGTCGCGCTGGTCATGCAAAAGCCTGAGAACCAGCTTTCCGGTGTTCGTTTTACTGTTCGTGAAGAAGTCGCTTTCAGTCTTGAAAACCAGGGCATGAGCAGGCACGAAATGCAGGAACGGGTTGAAGCCGTGCTCCGCATGACAGGTCTGACCCATGTGGCGGATCGCTCCCCTCATCACCTTTCTGGTGGTCAGCTGCAAAAGGTAGCCCTGGCAGCAGCCCTGGCGAGCGATGCACCAATCGTGGTACTGGATGAGCCGACGACCTTCCTGGATCCGCTGAGCGCCAGGCAGGTTTTTGAAATTCTTTATCGATTGCGCCGGCAGGGAAAAACCATCGTGCTCGCAGAACAGCGCCTGGAAATGATCGCCATCTATGCAAACCGTGTCATTGCCCTGAACAACGGAGAAAAAATTCTGGACGGCCCTCCTGCCGAAATCCTGGTTTCACCGATCCTGAAAGAAATCGGACTGGGCTGGACCCGTTTCACCACGATTGCCGATCTGGCAAGGGCCAAGGGCATCTGGCACGAGGGCAGCCCCCTGGCAACAACCCTTGCAGACACCATAAACGGATTACGAAGAGACTGAGAGGAGGTTCATCATGGGTATCGAGATACAGGGCCTTTCTTATTGGTATGACACTGGCGTCTGTGCTCTTAAAGATATCTCGCTAACCATTCAACCAGGGGAATGTGTTGCTTTGCTGGGTCATAACGGATCGGGAAAAACAACTCTCGTAAAACACTTCAACGGCCTTCTTCACCCCTCGCAAGGGGTGGTGTTAATCAACGGTATCCCCACCACCGAGAGAAGGGTCGCGCAGCTTGCCGGTGTGGTGGCCCTCTTGTTTCAAAATCCCGATGATCAGATATGCAAAAGAACGGTATGGGATGAAACGGCTTACGGCCCGAAAAACCTTGGATATGCAAACGAGCGGGTACGCGAACAAGTGAATGCGTCTCTATCCGCTTTCGACCTTCTCACCATGAAGGAGCGCAATCCCCACGATCTGAGCTACAGTGAACGCAAACGGCTGGCCATCGCTTCCGTCCTGGCCATGGACACGGAAATCGTCGTTCTCGACGAGCCTACCGCTGGCCTTGATCCTCGGGAAATCAACCTGCTCAAAGCGGCCATGCGACAGCTTCAATCCAATGGGAAAAGCGTGGTGGTCATCAGTCACGACATGGATTTCATTGCAGAAAACATGTTGCGGGCGGTATGCCTTGAAAATGGCCGCAAATGCTTCGATGGGGGCGTTGCCGACCTCTTTGAAAAGCATTCGTTCCTTGAACAATGCGGTTTGCTACCGCCTCAAGTCGTTCAGTTAAGCTCACATTTTAACCTTCGCTTGCAAACGCTCACGCCAAAAGATTTTATTGAAAGGTTGGTCGATACAATTCACGGCCATCGCCATGGGGAAAGGCGAAGACAAACCCCTTGACGACAAGCGCACCATGCGACCCCACGCCAAAACAGTGGGACCTTTCCCGGCCGGATCCCAATATTGACCATCGCCGGGTGCCCAACTTGAGAAGAAGACCAATACACCAGCCATTAAACGGGTTCAGGATACCGGGCCAAATCCGGCATGACGACCCGGAGACTTTTTGTGAGTCAATAAATATTTATATACACCTTATGACGTTTTTTAACGCTACATGCCTCCCATCTCCTGAGATGCCAATAAATTCTCTTCGATAAAACTTAGGCCATTTAATTCAAAATATATAATTTAAATTATTCTATCATAGCCATCATGGCAAAAAACCTAAAATAACGTTTTAAAATATTATTTGACTTTTTTACCGTTATTACGTTATTGGCAATAACTCTGAACAATAATTTACTACGTTTTAAAACGACATTTTAACATTCGTCATAACGGTTTGTGCCGTCTGGCATTGGTCTACGCGCTAACACCATGGATAAACGTGATAAAAGGAAGGGCTAATGAAAAGTTTCACTTGCATCGGATCTGTGCTGTTCGTTTTGTTGACCCTGTTTCTCACGCCGGTAAATGCTCAGGATGAGAATGAGGAAAAAGATGTCGTCACCTTACCCGAAGTCGTGGTGCAAGGCCGATTCGAGAGAGAAGAATTTGTGGGGCCTCTTTTCACGGAAACCAACACCAAGACGAAAATCACCGAAAAGGGGATAGGCGCCCTCGGGCCCACGTCCATGATGTCCGTACCAAAGGCCATCAACCTGATCCCATCCGTGCATCAGCAAAGCGTGGACCCTCTGGGTCTGGCGGATATCAGCAATTATCACGAATCGTTCCGCTTCAGAGGGATTGAACCGACGGGGGGCGGCAACCCATCCACGCCCGTCAACATGGAAAATGTTCCAATGTCGGCAAGACCGGGTGGCGGCGCCAATATTTACGACATGGAAAACTTCAGCAGCATTTCCATTTACAAGGGAGGCGTGCCTGCGGAAAAGGGGTTCGGTCTCACGAATATCGGTGGAAAAATCGATATGGAGGTCAAACGGCCGGAAGAAGACTTCGGGTTCAACCTGAAACAGACCTTGGGCAGTCATGACGCCAGGAGGACCTTTTTGCGGCTTGATTCAGGGATCCTGCCTTCCCAAACGGCCGGATTCTTATCCTATTCCAATACTGCCGCGGACAAGTGGAAAGGGGAGGGAGATTCCAAGCGACAGAATGCAATGCTGGGGTTGAGGCAAATGTTCGGTGACAGACTCAAATTCGAATTCTTCTCCAGCTATAACAAGACAGAGGCCAACCCGTACAGGCCGCTCGATTTTGAGCAGGCCTCATCACTTGGCGAGAATTACGATTCTGATTTTAGCGACAACCGATCTGACTATTTTTATTATGGATACAACAAAAACAAGTTCGAGGACCACAATATTCTGGCCAATATCGAATATGCCGTTACGGAAAATTCGAAAATAACGCTAAAGCCATTTTATTGGAATGACAAGGGCTATTATCAGGAAACGATAACCATGAAAAACGGCCAGAACAGAATCCGCCGGTGGGACATCGATCACGACCTCAACGGTGTGCAGGCGGAATACTCCGTGAAGTTGTTGAACGCCCTGGATTTTGATATCGGCTATTTTTATCTTGAACAGGAAAGACCCGGACCGCCCACCTCCTGGAAATTATATACGGTGTCCGACGGCAGGCTCGTTTTCGACAAATGGCAGATTCTTTCCAATTCATCCCACAATCGTCAGAAAACGCCTTTTGTTTCCGGTAAATATGCCATCGGTCGGTTCCAGTTTGAAGCCGGCATGAAATATCTGAATTATTCCATGCCTTCGATAACCACTTATAACACCCAGGGCATTCCGGACGTCAGTTATGAATCCGCCCTTGGAATGGCCACCACCATCGAAGCCAGTGCGAGCGTCCAATCCAAGGATTTCCATGAGATCCTTCCCAATGCCGGGGTGAGTTATGTCCTGACCGATTCACTGAGCTGTTATTTTTCCTACGGCAGAAACTATGGCATGAGTGTGGCTCTTTATCCCTACTTCATTTCCCAGAAAAGTGCGTTCGATGCAAAGGGCATCACCCTGCAGGACCTCTGGGACAATCAGGAACTGGAGATCGCGGACAATTTCGATTTCGGATTCAGATATATCACAGACAAACTGTATATCGTTCCCACCATCTATTATGCCAAGCACAAAAACAAAACGGCCATCTATTATGATGCATCCCTCGACGCAACCTTCCCGGCCGCCATTTTTGATGCGGATGCCTACGGGTTTGAACTGGAAGCCGGCGCCATGCCTTTGCAAAATCTCTCGATTTATGCATCCTTTTCCTACAACCGCTTCTATTTTTCCCAGGATATCAGCAACAAGGCAGGCGAAACGATTTCCGTGGATGGGAATCAGGTACCGGACGCCCCGGAATTCCTCGTCAAAGGCATGGTAAGTTATCGCCTTGGCGATTTCTCCTTTTCCCCGGTTGTCCGGTACTGCTCCAGCAGATATGGAGATATTCTCCAGGAAGAAAAAATCGACGATGCCGTGGTCTTTGATTTCGATGTCACCTACAGCAAGGCCTTCCCGCAAACACCGATCAAAAAAATGGATATTTCTCTGTCACTCAATAACATCTTTGACAAGGAATACATCAGCATCATCAATACCGCCGATTATCAGACCCTCGGCTCATCCTATCATACGGGTGCACCGTTTACGATGTACGCAACGGTTTCGCTCTCGTTTTAGAGCTGGAAAGACCTGACTGGAATTTTTCTCTTTTTTCAACAGCCGCCAAATCAATCCAGTGCGCAGGAAAAACGGCATGGACATGTCCGCTTGGCTCGAGTATTTTATTCTGGAGGTGGAAATGCAGGTAATTGAAGCCAAAAAAGGAGATGGAAATGACGACAATGAAAAGAGCTTTCTTCCATGGGCTTGTCTCCATGGTTGCGGTCATGGTGTTGGCCCTGTTCATGACGCCCTTTGCACTGGCGGCGGGATTCAAAAGGGAATACAAGCTGCAAGTCAACGTGGGGCCGTCGTTCTACTGGGGCATCGGTGCGACAAAATTCGCCGATTTGGTCAGGGAAAAGACCGATGGTCAGATCAACATCAAGCCCTATTTCGGCAGTGCCCTGCTCAAGGGGGCTCAGCTCAAATCCGCCCAAATGGTGGCCAAGGGCGTCATTGACTGTGCCTATGAGTCGACCATCAACATCTCGCCGGTCATACCCGAAGCCAACATTTTTCACCTGCCCTTTTTTATCAACACCTTCGAGAACCTGGACAAAATGAAGGCCGGCCAGTCCGGTCAGGCGGTGTTTGCCGCCATGCGGAAAATCGGCCTCCAGCCGCTGGCCTGGGCCGAAAACGGATTCCGGCAAGTGACCAACAGCAAGCACCCCATCGGGAAACCGGCCGACCTCAAAGGGTTGCGCATCCGGGTCGTCGGCAATCCAATGTTCATGGACACCTTTCGCCAGTTGGGGGCCGATCCGGTCAACATGAACTGGGGTGACGCCCAGACCGCGTTTCAGCAGGGGGTTGTCGACGGTCAGGAGAACCCGGTGGGCGTATTGATTCCGGTCCAGATCCACCAGTATCACCGCTACGCCACCATGTGGAACTACCTCGTTGATCCGCTGGTCATCTATTGGAACCAAAAGCAGTGGAAGGCCTTTCCTAGCGATATCCGGCAAGCGATTCAGGAGGCCGCCCAAACCTCCGGCCGGTTTGAAATCGCCCTGTGCCGGGCCGGGCTGGACGGCAACACATCTCTCGACATTCTCAAAAACGAATTCAACCACACTATGGAGGTGCCCGATCCGGTTCAATTCATGGAATCCAAGGGCATGACCGTCTCCTTTCTGTCCACCGATCAGGTCAAGGCCTTTGCCGACGCCACGGCCCCGGTGTTGAAGAAGTGGGCCCGGAAACTGGGAACGGACTTGGTTGACAAAGCCCGGGCTGACATGGGCCGATAGCCCCGACAAGGCGGCCGGGGCCGCCCCTCACTGTGTAAAACCCGAGCCTTATGCCAAACGGGTGGGGAGTATTTCTTGAAATCACACAAGCCGATTCGCGCAGACTATTGGATCGCCGCGCTGCTGCTCATGGGCATGGCCCTGATCGCCTTCATCAACGTCCTGAGCCGCTATTTCATCAACTTCTCCATCGGTGCCACCGAAGAGATTACCATCAACCTCTTTGTATGGATGACGGTGGTCGGAACGGGCATCGCCTTCGAGCGCGGGGCCCAATTGGGCATGGTGACCGTTTTCAACCGGTTTCCGCTGAAAATGCGCAAAGGCCTGGTGGTGTTCAGCGCGCTTCTGGGCGCGGGCCTCTTCGTCCTGGTCTGCGGGTACATGATTCAGGCCATCTACGATGAACTAACCCTGTTTCACGCCACCAGCGCGGCCCTGGGAATTCCGGTGTGGATCTACTATGCCGGCGTGCCGCTGTTTTCAGTTTTTGTCTTCAGGGGCATTTACCGCGGCACCCTGGCCCGTCTGGCCATGCTCGACAGAGAGACGGCGCCCTGATGGAAATTGTGCTCATCAGCACGGTGTTTCTGGTCCTGATGACGCTCGGCGTCCCCATTGGCACCGCCCTGGGGGTGGCTGGGGTGGTCACCATCTACCAGTTCGATCTGGGCATCGAAATGCTCGGCGTCAACTTCGCTTCGGGGATCGCCTCCTTCCCCCTGCTGGCGGTTCCTTTCTTCGTTCTGGCCGGTGTGATTCTCGATCGCGCCGGGCTCGCGGCGACCATCGCCCGCTTCTTCGAACTGCTGGTGGGCAAAAGCACCGGCGGACTGGCCATGGTGGCGGTAATGACCTGCATCTTCTGGGGCTCACTGTCCGGATCCGGACCGGCGACGACGGCTGCTGTGGGAATGATCCTCCTGGCCCCCATGATCAAACACGGTTATGATAAAAGCTTTGCCGGCGCGACCATTGCCAATGCCTCGGATCTCTCGATCATTCTGCCGCCCAGCATTGCCTTTATCATTTACGGCAACATCACCAGCGTCTCGGTCAGTGCCCTTTTCGTTGCCGGAATCGTCCCCGGCCTGATCACCGGTTTCGGGACGGTACTGGTGGCCTATTGGGTATCCCGAAAACGCGGCTACCGGGGGCTGGCAGAACGGGGCAGCCCCACGGAAATCTGGCAGGCCTTTAAAAAATCCGTCTGGGCGCTGCTGGCGCCGGTGGTCATTCTGGGCGGGATCTATTCGGGCATCTTCACCCCCACGGAAGCCGCGGTGGTGGCCGTTTTTTACAGCCTGTTCGTGGCCGTCTTCGTCTACCACTCGATCCACTGGCGTGACATGATCGACATGCTTGTGGACGCCGCGGTCACCAGTTCGGTAATCATGTTCATCGTGGTCTTCGCCGGCATTTTCACCTGGACCGCCTCGGTCATCGGGGTCATCGACAAGGCCGCCGCACTGATCGTGGGCATCGCGCCCAATGCCGTGGTGATGATCATTCTGGTCGATCTGCTGTTGCTGGCCCTGGGTATGGTGCTGGACGCCATCAGCATTTCCTACCTGCTGATGCCCATTCTCATCCCGGTGCTCAAGGCTTTCGGCATCGATCCCGTCTGGTACGGTGTGATTTTCATTTCAGCCCTGGCCGTGGGGCAGGCCACACCGCCGGTGGGCGTCAACCTGTTTACCGCCGCCAACCTGATCGGCAGTGACGTGGACAGTGTGGCCAAAGAGGCCATCCCATACGTCCTCATGGACGCGATCGTCCTGATCCTTCTGTCCCTGCTGCCCATCCTCTCCCTGTACCTGCCGATCAAGGCAGGATTATACGCGCCATAAACTGCGGTCGCCGGCGTTTTCAGCATTGGGGAAAAAGTTAGAAATATAAAATAGCTGTTGACATGGCTTACTTTCTGAGTATAAACATCACTCTCTGAAAAGATCATGAATGGAGGACGCATGCGAGGACGCGGATGCAAAAAACGAGAACGCTGCAGATGCTGCATGCTTAACGATGTAAAATGCGGTCAACGGGCCAGAATCCAATGCCACCACGCTACCGGTGCCATGCGCCGGCGCCTGCTTGACCTTGGCTTTCTGCCCCATGCCGAGGTCGATGTCATTCGAAGAGCCCCGTTCGGCGACCCGATTCAATGTCGGGTGGCCAATTGCAGCGTCGCCTTGAGCCGCTCGGAGGCAAAACTCATCGAAGTCGACGTGGATACATGACTGTCGCCGCTTTCCATTCCCGCCACGGTAACCTGCCATCAACCCAAAAGATTTAACCAGACTTGATTTTAAATGCCGAAGCCGGGAGGCATCTCCCGGCTCCGGAAACCACCGATTGCCGACAAACGGTGGGCGTGCATGCATTGATGGTCTCGTAAAAAATCTCCGTTCAGACGGATTCGTAAAAAGCCCGAGATCAAGGCTTGCGAATCCTGAGGAATGAGGCGTACTGATCGTACTCCGCAGTGACGAAGGATGAAGCGTAACGCCGATATCGGGCTTTTTACGAATCCGTCATGCATTGAAACTGGTCAGAATTCTATTGCCAACTGCGCGGTAAAGGCATCCTCTTCATCATCGTTTTCGAATTCGCCATGGGCATATTCGAAAGCCAGTGTGGTCGCTTTAAAGATACCGAGGCTGAATGAACCCATGTAGCGGGTTTCTGGAAACGCGTTTTCGGCCTCATCCGTTCCCTGCAGGGCTGCCGCCACGACGGCCTCTTTTTCACCTATGGCGAAGGTGTAGCCGACTTCAAGGTTCCAGGCGGAAATTTCGTCCTGGGGCGCCTCGCCGACCCACTCGATTTCGTCCAGGGCGGTAATATACTCGCCGATCAGGGTAACCGGCCCAATGCCGACGATGGCGTATGCCCCCAGGCCGGCGGCATAGTCGTTCAGCTCCAGGCCCTCTTCATCGATGATGTCCTCCCATCCGTCGGCGTCGATCAGGTTGTTGATATAGCTGATCCCGGCGTCGATGGTGAAGGTATCGCTTTCCATGGTGTAGCCGGCATTGGCCCCGAAGTTGTCGATGTGATCGTCGTCTTCGTCCGCCTCATCCACATCGCCGTTGAAGATAAAGGCCGATCCATAGAAGCCACCGCTCTCCACGCCCACCTGGATGGCGGCTTCACGGGTCTCGGCGATCTCCAGGGTCAGGGGATCGGAAATCATGTGGGACTCGAAGTTGCCGAAGGGCACGTACATCTCGCCGACAGTCAGGAAGGCCGGGATCACGTCTTCGCCACTGAGGGTAATGGTAGCTTCGTCAATGACAATGTCTTCGCCGTCTTCGTATAGAAACAGGATGTGGCCGGAGACATGCTTGACGATTTCGGCGTCAACCCCCAGTTCCACGGTGGCAACGGAAATGTCGCTTTCGTCGGTGCTGTCGCCGCCCTCCGGGTCGGTACTGACATAACCGGCCTCCACTTCGATGGTGCCGCTCAGGGTGATGCGTTCATTCCATTTATCAGGCAATATTCCGCCTTCGG
The DNA here is from genome assembly GCF_009689005.1 of Desulfosarcina ovata subsp. ovata. Lineage (NCBI taxonomy): Bacteria > Pseudomonadati > Thermodesulfobacteriota > Desulfobacteria > Desulfobacterales > Desulfosarcinaceae > Desulfosarcina > Desulfosarcina ovata. The sequence continues at coordinate 3,310,503 of NZ_AP021879.1, forward strand.
CACCCAATTTGGCTTCCAGTTGCCGGATCCGGTCGGACAACTCCTGATTGGACATCGCTTCGGCGTAAACCGTGGCAGTAAAAAATATCCCGCATAGGGCCAGACAGGCCAGAAGGGTCATTGCTCTTTTCATCGATTTTCTCCTTTTTTAACGAATGCATTTTGTTTCATTTGGGTTTTGCCGTTGCTGTGGCGGCAAGGCCGACAGCGGCTTCTTACTCCGGTGAAAATTACGGTTTGGCGCCCTCCTTTCTGCATTAAAAAAGGCGTGAGAGGGTTGTCGCATAAAAGCAACCCTTTCGCGCCTTCACTTCCTGTGCACCGTCAGTTGGCCACAGGCCGTAAGGAACATCCTATTTTAATGAAACCGTTCTAACTTTTAAGTCGTTTTCGACCCTCCATATCCTTCTCTTACCATCAAGCCCTTGTTAACCCCGAGGTGGAAACATTGGGGTCAATGGGATCCCGTCGCGGACATCTTACGCGAATTGGGAATCTGAAAAACCAGCGTTGCGGTGTGTTTCAGATGGGTGTAGTCCGCCCGGGCTTCGCCTTGGGCGTCGGTTTTGGTAGAATAGCGAACGAACCAGCGGCCCGCGACGGGGATCGGAATTCGCAGTGTGTCTCCGGAAACCTCTGTTTTGGGATACGCGTTGTCTTCGGGCTCGGTGGAAAATCCCATATAGGTGGCATCCCATGTACCCGACCCGGCAAACGGGACACCGTTGAAATATACCTTCAACTCCAGAACGTCTCCCGTTTTCAATTGAAAAAGATCTTTCGTCGGCACCAGCTCCAGGGGAAGCCCGATGCGAGCCGGAAATTGTGGAGACGGGTGTTCGCAAACCACGTAGGTCTTGGTGTACTGTTTGCTGTAAAGACTCATTTTGATTTCCACGGCCTGGTCGGCAACGGCGCTTTTGGGTTTGATGGTATGGCGCTCGCGGCCTTTTTTATCCACGTAAACGGTGTAATAACCGGGGTTGGTTTCGGCTGAGAGGACATAGGAGCCGGGAATATCGTAGTCCACCATGTAGGAATGCAGGCAGGTTTCGTTGCGAATGAGGACCGGGCGCACGTCTCCGGCAGGTGGATGCACCCGCACCGATTTTAGACAATATGGTTGAACGTTAACCAAGACGGCAATAAAAAGGCCTGCCAAACCTTGAAAACGTGGGTTATAGTGAGCGGTCCGTAAAAAACCTAACTACAGAGCCAAAATCAAGGAGGCAGGCCATGAACAAGATAGTAAAGTATGTTGGTTTAGATGTCCACAAAGATTCGATTACCATTGCTATCGCCGATGAAGGACGTGACGGAAACGTTCGAGTGTATGGAAAAATCAGCAACGACCTGGGGCAGATTGATAACGTCATGCGAAAACTGATTTCACAAAACGCCGAATTGCATTGTGTTTACGAAGCAGGTCCGTGCGGATATCCGATCTATAGGCATTTAACAAGCAAGGGGATCGATTGCGTTGTCGTTGCTCCAGCGTTGATCCCCAAAAAAACAGGTGATCGGGTTAAGAATGATCGCCGTGATGCAACCCACCTGGCGACGCTCCACCGTTCCGGAGAACTGACGCCGGTGTATGTCCCCGATCAGGCCGATGAAGCGCTTCGTGACCTGGTACGTGCACGAAAAGACATCCAAATATCGCTCCGCAAAGTCAAACAACAGATCAATGCCTTTTTATTGCGACAAGGAATCAGTTATCCAGGTAAAAGCAAATGGGGTAAAGCTCATTTAAATTGGCTGGCGGAGCTGAAAATGCAGCATCCTGCCCAGCATATTGCCCTTACCGAATACCTGGACGCCATGGAAGACCATGAGGCCCGCGTTAAGCGCATCGAAAAAGCGATTGAGCAATGTTGCCAAACCAGTCGACTGCTTCCGGTTATCGAGGCTCTGCAAGCGCTCAGGGGGATTTCTTTGCTCAGCGCGGTGACCGTCGTCGCTGAACTGGGGGATCTGAGCCGTTTCGATACGCCGGCACAGCTGATGGCCTATTTGGGTCTGATCCCATCGGAGCATTCAAGCGGTGGCACCATCAAAAAAGGCCCCATTACCAAAACCGGCAATACCCATGCCCGCAGGACGTTGATCGAATCGGCTCAGGCCTATCGTATGCCGGCCCGGAAAAGTAAGGCGATCCGTAAACGCCAGGAAGGCTTGCCGGACGATGTTTTGGATATTGCCTGGAATGCACAGCTACGACTATGCCACCGCTACCGCAGGTTGATTGCAAAGGGCAAAAACCATAACGTGGTCATCACCGCGATTGCACGCGAGTTGGCCGGTTTCATCTGGGCCATTGCCCGGGCTGTTCCAATCGTGGCCGCTGAAAGATGATTTGTTATAGCGTGGAAACCCAGGCCTATCAAGGCCAAGCCCTAAAGGGTGCTCCCTAAGGTCGCAGCCTTGACAGCCCTGACTTTCCACGCTGGGTGGGAATTAGCGACGGCGAGAGAAGCGCGACTGTTGCTCCGGCTCAAGAAGCTGGATAAGTACTTCTCTATAATCGATGATGCAAATAGAAAAAGAACTTATTGATTTTAAAAATGCTCAAGAAAGGATCGGCTTTATCAAAGAACAAATATAGCCATCGAGCTTTTGGATAGGGGCGCGGTCGCGGTTTGGAGAACCCTCGAAAAAGCTATCGGAATAGGCCTTCAGGCCGAAACTCCCGTCTTTAGACCGAGGCAGCTCCACGACGAAGCCTAGTCATGCGGTATCCAATCCGCGAATATCAGAGTGCTCTACCGTCGTTATTGCAGACCCCGCCTCTATCCAAACGCTCGATGAAAATTATTGGCCCAAGTTTTTTGGGTATGGATAGGTTTTTCTCTTGACAAGTGTTCAACCATATCAGTTTTTTGGCGCGTACCCCGTCGTCCACCGGAATACGATGGCCGTAACAAAAAAACAGCGGCGACTGCTTCCCCTCGGTAACCTGATACCGGCTGGATTGGATGAACAGGGTATGGCACAGGGCGGCAGATGGAATCAGCGTAACCACGAGCATCATCGTCAATAGTCCCCACCACGCATACTTCGACTGAGATTGTCCGTTCAGACGCATTGGATTGACCTCCTTTTTATTTTTCAGGATACTTGGCCGACGACCGCCAGAAAGCGCCGGGCGGCTACGGCCGGTGCCATGCGCCGTTTGGTTTCCGGCGTCATCTCCAACCGGCCCCCGATTTCGAAGGCACTGTTGGCATAGGCGGCCAAGAGGGCCTCCTCATATGCACGGCGAAGTTGACGAAAGGAGACTTCGACCTCGGGATAGTTGTTGCCGGGCCGCATGGGCAGCATCAGCATCTCCCGGCAATGGCCGGTTTTATGAGAAGGAGTACATAAGTCGTATACTTCTTCGGGTTCTTCCTTACCGCACTCTTTGGTCCCCGGCCAGACATAGTGCTGGCCGGCATCCGGCGGCTTGGGGATGGTACTGGTAATCCGCACCATGGGAACGGCCAGGTCGATCTCAAAATCCTCAAGGGTGAGCGTGTAATGCAGTTTGGGCCGCAGGTGCCCGGCTTTTTTCCCAATTGTCCATTCCATCTTCATCGGCTTTATCCTTTTCTCATTGTCACTCCGAGCCGTTTATCGACAGCCACTCCCCAAATGGCGGCGGCGCACTCACCTCTCCCACGCAGGCCCACAAAACGGGATAGGGGGGCGGTTGGGGAAATCGGTTACAGGCCAGATCGGTCAGGTAGATCATGCAAAGAGGGGCAAGGCCCCGGCCTTCCACCCAGTCGAAAGCCGGCCGGAAATCGGTTCCGCCGCCGCCGACCGGCACCAGGGAGAGCGGCAAATCCTGCCTGCCGACCGTTTCCACACGGGCCACCCGGCTGTCGCAATAAAGCAAATGGACGCTTTGGGCGCATGTTTCCAGAATGGCGGAAAGCTCGGCGGCAAACTGGTTGAGTTCTGTGGACGACACGCTCCCCGATGTATCCACAGCCACCACCACTTCCGGCAGATCGGTGCTGCGCATGGCCGGCAGATAAAGATTTCGGTGAAGATACCGGCGGTTGGGCGGCATCCAGGCATAATCGCTACGCGCCGATGCCTGGATAAAACGGTTGAGAAGTTGCCGCCAGTCCAGTTTCGGGCTGAGCAGTCGTTCGATCATGCGCGCCAGACCGGCCGGCAGATCTCCCATGGACCGGGCACGGGAGGCGGCCTGGGCCAGATTGATGCGCCACTGGCTCTCCCCGGTGGTATCCTCGCCGATGCCCCCGGCGCCGTCTTCTGCAGGTGGCGCGTCGCGGACTTCTCCGGACCGCCCCGGGTCGCCTTGCCCCGGATCTCCCTGGTCCTCATCGGGACCATCCTGATCAATGGCCTCGGCTTCTCCTGAATCCTCTTCATGGTCCTCAGACTCGCCGATGCGCTGCCGGCGTTTGCCTCGGCTTTCGACGTCGGGGAGATCGACTTCCTCCCCGGCTTCCATGGCCTGCTTTTCGACCCTGCGGTCTTGGTTATCGGAACGTTCACGGAAACGTTCGGCCTCCAGGTGAGCATAAATATTGTCGGCGGTCCTGCCCCGCAATCCGGGATCGTCCAGGTAGCCGTCGGGCAGGCTCAATCCGGCTTCCAGAAGAATCCAGTTGATGGCGTAATCGCAGGCCATGTTCCACAAGCCCGGTTCTCGCGATTTGCGCCGCAGGTGATGGCGACATGCCGGATGCATGACCACATGCCCCATGAGTCCCTTGAGCTTTTCCCCGGGCAGAATTTGAACATACAGCGGATTATAGGCCAGAATGCGCCCGTCCGACCATGCCGTGTCACATTTGGCGTCCTCCACCAGTTTTAATCGCAAGGCCAGATGCCCAAAAAAGGGGTGATCCAAAACCAAGCCAGCCCGGGCACGGATTACTTTTTTATGGGCCTCTTTATTCATATCCCGTTTTTGCGTTACCTTTCGACTGGTTATCGGGCTTGGTCCAGACGTTTCAAACCGCCTCTCAGATGAGGACATCGGCATGGGCAACGGCCCAGTCATTGAAGGCCGGCGTTTCGACGATGGCGCTGTTGATCCGGGCCGCATCGCGCACCAGCAGGACACTGAATTCCGGCGGCAGTCGTTTGGCATAGGTCATGATCCGCGGCAGGTTGGCCAGATCGGTTTTCTGGGAGAGCAATTCGCAAACCGCATATAGCGTCGCCGGATCGTCGGGAACGTCGGCGGTTTCGGGGCTGTCGATGAGCACCTGCGGATCCGGAAGGTCACGAAAAACCCGCAAAAACCCGCAAAACTCGGCCGCAGCCCCCTCACCTACCGCACCGGCGATCAACTCCAGGTCCGGAATGGCCGTTGTCCGGCTGTTCATGATACGGGAAACAAATTCCCAGGAACGGGGCGTGGGAAAGGCTTTGTCGTCCTTTTGAGGATCGAAGGCGTGCAGAAGGTTGGTGCGAAACCGCACGAAGGCGCTCACTTCGACGGCGACCCCGGCGGCTTGCGCCCAGGCCAGCCATTCGGCATCGTCTACCTCGAAGTTGAGGTGCACGAAACGGTTGGCCAGGGCCGAAGGCATGCGATGGGTGACGGCCCGGTCGGTTTCCCGATTGCCGGCGGCAACGATACTCCACCCGTCGGGAAGGCGGTATTCGCCCAATCGCCGGTCCAGGACCAGCTGGTAACAGGCCGCCTGTACCAGCGGCGGCGCGGCGTTCAATTCATCGAGAAACAGGACCCCCTTGCCGTTGATGGGTAGAAAATCGGGCGGGCACCAACAGGCCCGGTTGCTGTCATCGATACGGGGCAGCCCCCGAAGATCCACGGGGTCCAACAGAACGGCGCGGATGTCTACCAGTTCGACCCCCGCCTGCCGGGCCACCTGGGCAACCACCTGGCTCTTGCCCACTCCGGGTGCGCCCCATACGAACACCGGCTGGCGAATCGTGATCAGTGTTTTCAGCGTTTCAATGATGCGGGACGGTTTCATGCTTCTCCTGTTCGATTCAGACAAAACAAAAGGCGCGAGAAAGCTGCCTGTGCCATGCTCTCTTGCGCCTTCACTGCCCTGCGCACCGCCAAACGGTCGCAGGTCGTAAGGTAACTATAGTCATGTTAGAAAAATCTACTTGAAGTAGGCTTTTACCTTTCGGTCGGTCGCTTGTCAATCATTTTCCTGACAATCCGTCAGAAGACATTATATAATTGTTAAGGGTGCTTCAAATCGTTGGTACGGACTTTAAGATATTGATGGGCTTGATTCACGGGAAAAATGGGTGTACCTATGATCGAGCAGTTGTTCTACCGGTTATTTTCCAAGCCATTTAATACATTTATTTTCCACCGTCCGGACACCGGATCGAGAGCGGATCACGTATCGAGGAGAACCCGAAATGGAAGTCACAATTAAAAAAGCGGAGCAGATGAAAGCCAAACCGGATGAAAACCAGTTGGGGTTCGGCACCATCTTTACCGACCATATGTTCAATATGGATTTCAGCGTCGAAAAAGGCTGGTATAACCCGCGTATCGAGCCCTATGCCCCGCTGATCATGGATCCCTCCACCATGGTCCTGCACTATGGCCAGGGCGTTTTCGAAGGTCTCAAGGCCTATCGCAACCAGAAGGGCGGCATCCAGCTGTTCCGCCCCCGGGAAAATTTCAAACGGCTGAACCACTCCAACCACAAACTCTGCATCCCCGAAATCGATGAAGCATTTGCCATGGATTCGCTCAAGCAGCTGATTTCGGTGGAGCAGGAATGGGTTCCCTCGGCGCCGGGCACATCACTTTACATCCGACCGACCGTCATCGCCACCGACCCCTTCCTTGGGGTGCGTGCCTCCCACACCTACCGCTATTTCGTAATTCTCTGCCCGGTGGGAGCCTATTACGCGGAAGGCTTCAACCCGGTGAAAATCATGGTCACCAAGGATCATGTCCGCGCTGTGCGGGGCGGCGTGGGAGACACCAAAACCATGGGCAACTACGCCGCCAGTCTGTATGCCGGCGAGGCGGCCCACGAGGAGGGTTACACCCAGGTCTTGTGGCTGGACGGGGTGGAACAGAAGTACATCGAGGAAGTCGGTGCCATGAATATCTTCTTCGTCATCGACGACGAACTGATCACCCCCGCCCTTTCCGGCAGCATCCTGCCCGGCATCACCCGGGACTCGGTACTTGCCCTGGGCCGCTCATGGGGACTGAAGGTCTCCGAAAAACGCATCACCATCGATGAAGTGATCAACGCCCACACCACCGGTCATCTCAAGGAGATCTTCGGTTCCGGTACGGCTGCGGTCATCTCTCCGGTGGGAGAGCTGAAATACGGAGATACGGTCATCAGCGTGGGCGAGGGCAAGGTCGGTCCCCTGGCGCACAAGTTTTTCGAAACCATTCAGAATATCCAGTATGGCGTCACCGAAGGACCCGAAGGCTGGATCGAAGTCCTTTAATCGGATTATCGACTGCTTTCCCGTTTATCAATGTCTATCATGGAGGTTCAATGAAAGTCAGAAAAGCCGTCTTTCCCGTTGCAGGTCTGGGGACCCGGTTTCTGCCGGCAACCAAGGCCATGGCCAAAGAGATGCTCCCCATTGTGGACAAACCCCTGATTCAATACGCCGTTGAAGAGGCTTACGCGTCTGGGATTACGCAAATCATTTTCGTTACCGGAGCCGGTAAGCAGGCGATCGAAAACCATTTCGACCACTCCTGCGAGCTGGAACATATGCTCATGGCACGGGGTAAAGACTCGGAGCTGAAGGCGATCCACTCGCTGATCCCGGATTCGGGATCCATCATCTACACCCGTCAGAACCAGCCCCTGGGTCTGGGTCACGCCATCTGGTGCGCCCGCAATATCGTGGGCAACGAGCCCTTTGCCGTTCTGCTGGCCGACGATCTGATCAAGGCCGAGAAACCGGTCCTGAAACAGATGATCGAAAAATTCGATGAACTGCAGTCGTCCATCGTCTCCGTCGTGGAGGTGGCCGAGAAGGATACCAGCAAATACGGCATTCTGGATGCGGATCCACTGGTCGACAGTGTTACCAAAATCCGCGGGTTGGTGGAAAAGCCGCAGCCCACGGAAGCCCCCTCCAACCTGGCCATCATCGGGCGCTATATCCTGACCCCGGAAATTTTCGATATCCTGGAGGGTAAGGAGGTAGGGGCCGGCGGCGAAATCCAAATCACCGATGCCATGGCCCGCTTGCTTAAAACCCAGTCCATCTATGGCTACCGTTACCAGGGAACCCGTTTCGACTGTGGCAACAAAGCCGGTTTTCAGATGGCCAATCTCTCTTTTTCCATGGACCGGCCGGACATGCGGGAACAGTTGATGCCCTTTATCCATGACCTGATCCAAATGAAATAATCTTTTTTATGGCATGAGGTTTGCTTTTAACTTTGTCGAGTAAGCCAATCATTACCTCCATTTTGATTCACTCAACCTTACTCTCACTTCCTCAAGGCCCCGGTTTGACGGATTCTATACCCGCCAGACCGGGGCCATCCTTTTCTGGCACATATTTTGTATCGGACAGTATCAGTCCGACCGCCTTGATGACCGGCAAAAACAACAACCCCGAGCAGGAGAACGTGAGCCATGTCCGAATCCGTAATTGAAATCCAGGAAAGCCAGTTCGACCAGCAGGTACTGAATCAGAGCAAACCCATTATTATCGACTTCTGGGCCCCATGGTGCGGCCCCTGCAAAGCCATGGGGCCTGTTTTTGGAGAACTGGCCGCCGAATACGCCGCAAAAATGGTCTTTGCCAAATGTAATGTCGATGAAAATCAATCTATTGCAGCAAAATATGGTATCAAGGCAATTCCGACGCTGATGATTTTCCAGGGGGGGCAGGTAGTCAACAGCATTACCGGTATGTCATCCCGTAGCGCCCTGGAAACAGCGATCAACAGTGCGATTGCCGGTGAGGCACCCAAAACGCCGTTTGTTGTCCAATGATGCCTGCGTGCCATTGAAATGGTAACGTTACCCAAAGGAGCACTTTATGGCAGAGGCTCGATTTAATGATATTTCCATCGTGTCGTGCGGAACGATGAGCCTTGAGTTGAATTTTTTAAAAAAAGAGGGGTTTCTGGACACTCCCCAGATCCTGTATACGCGCCCTGGGCTTCACCAGGACACCCCCGAACTGGAGCGGCAGTTGGTCCGGCAGATCGAACAGGCCAAGCAAAAAACGCCCTATGTACTCGTTGTCTATGGCGGCAAGTTCTGTTACGTCAACATCGACCAACCAACGCGTCTGATGCAGACCATCATCACCGAGCAGGGCCCCTCCGTGGCCAGAATAGAAGCAACGCACTGCATGGATATGATTGCCAGCGAAGCCGAACGGGAGCAGATAGCTGCCGAGGCAGCCGGGGGAGAGCCGGTCTGGTGGATGACCCCGGGATGGATCAAATTCCGCAAGGATGTGTTCAAGGGCTGGGACAAAGGCCTGGCCAACGAGAATTTTCCCAAACACACCGGTGGGGCCATCGTTCTGGACGGTGTGGGGTACATGGACGACTTCATGGCGGAAAATCCGGAAACGTTTTTGGAGTATTCCGACTGGATGGGCATTCCGATCATCCCCTGGCCGGTGAGCCTGGATCGGTTTAAGCGGCTGCTGCTGGATCAGGCCGAAATCCTTCATGCCCGCTAAGAAGCAGGCTGTTTCAAGGGAATGTCCCATTTTTTCATGTACTTCCAGATGGCGGTATGACTTATCCCCATCCGACGCCCCACTTCGGCCTTGTTCCAGTCGCATTCGTTTAATAATTCGATCAGGGCAGTCCGGGTCAGTTTCCGACGCCGCTTTTGGGGAGCGGACACTGGTGTCTGGGATGCGGCGGCGGCACCCGGCTGGCGGATTTCGATGGGCAAATCCGAGGTTTCGATCTGCTCGCGGTCACACAGCACAAAGGCGTGCTCGATGGCGTTTTCCAACTCGCGCACATTGCCCGGCCAGGGATGATCCATGAAAATGCGCAACGCCTCATGGGAGATACGGGCCACCTTTTTTCCGGTCTTTTTATTCATGCGCTGAATAAAATGATCGACCAGCAGCGGGATATCTTCACGGCGTTCATGCAGCGGCGGCAGATGGACGGGAAACACCTTCAGCCGGTAATACAGATCCTCCCGGAATTGCCCTTCGCGAACCCGGGCATAAAGATCCTTATGCGTGGCCGTGATAATGCGAATGTCGATTTTGCGTTTGCGGGAGTCCCCCACTCGCTCGATTTCGCGCTCCTGCAGCACCCGCAGCAGCTTGACTTGGATAAAGGGGCTCAATTCACCGATTTCGTCGAGGAATATCGTTCCTCCGGACGCTTCTTCAAAGCGCCCCATACGATCTCGGTTGGCCCCGGTGAACGCCCCCCGGACGTGCCCGAACAGCTCGCTTTCCAGCAGGTTTTCCGACAGGGCACTGCAGTTGACGGTGATCATGGGGCCTTCACGCCGGTCGCTGTTGAAATGAATGGCACCGGCAACCAGTTCCTTTCCGGTGCCGCTCTCGCCCAAGATCAGCACGGTCGCCTCACTGGCGGCGGCAACGCGGATGGCTCCGAACACCTGCTGCATAGCGTGGCTGCGGCCGATGATGTTGTTCATCTGATGGACTTCCGCCAGACGCAACGCCGCCGCTTCGGCGCGCTCACGGGCCCGGTTTAGCTCGGTCATGTCGGTGACGGTTTCGACGATGCCGACCAACCGGCCCGCGTCGTCTTTGACCACGCTGGCATTCTTAATCACCGGAACATCATGCCCGTCCTTGTGCCGGAGCAAACACTCCTTGGCTTCGGACTGGCCGATCTCCAGAATCTGGCATTTTTCTATATTGGCTGGACAATTACGGCCGAAACAACGGCTGCATTGGAGGATCTGGCAGGTCTGGCCCAGCGCCTCCCGAGCCGAATATCCGCTGATACGCTCCATGGAGGGATTCCACGAAGAAATCCGCCCCTGGCCATCCATGGTGAAAACTCCGTCGGCCATGGAGTCGATGATCCGGTTGATAAAACGGGCATTCCAGATGTCATGAATTTTTTCAGTCACGGCTTTATTCCCGGAAAAAGTTGCGTTACGATAACGTTACCAGGCGTTACCCTGATGTTCTATTCACAATCCGCCCGCCGGGTCAACCGTTAATCCAGTTTTCAAATGCGGTCACCCTGCATGGCTACCGCCTCGCCTTGACCACTGCCGGCACGGCGGCGTATAACACAGACAATTTCAAGAATCGCCGATCAGGCCCGCATCAGCGGCCGATGCGGCAGACCGTTGACCATTACCACCAGACCCGTCACAAGACAGAAACCGGCATATCACCAGCAAAAAAATACGGCATTGCCGGAGAACCCACTGGAGAGCACTATGAAATTCGTAATTATCGGAGGAGATGCGGCCGGAATGAGTGCGGCCAGTCGAGCCAAACGAACCATGCCCGACATGGAGGTCATTGTCCTGGAAAAAACCGGGGATGTCTCCTACAGCGCCTGCGGCATGCCTTACAACATCGCCGATGCCGGGCGGGAAATGGACGACCTGGTGGTTCGCCAGGCCGACGTCTTCCGGCAGAAACAGGGTATCGATCTGTTGACCGGCCATGGGGTGGAATCCATTGACCCCGGGAACCGCGCGGTCTCGGGAACCATCCGCCACAGCCAGGAGCCGTTCCGTTTTTTTTACGACCGACTGCTCATCGCCACCGGGGGACGTCCCAGAGTTCCGGACCTGCCCGGTTTCGACCTGCCCGGTGTGCTGGCGCTGAAAAGTCTCGAAGACGGCAAAGCCATTAAAGCCCATATCCGTGACCACGGGGTTCAAAAAGCCGTGATCATCGGCATGGGCTATGTGGGTTTGGAAATGGCCGAGGCCCTGCGGGAACGGGGCATCGCCGTGGAGATGATCAAACCCGGTGCCGACCTGCTGCCATGGATGCCACGCGAACTGGCTCAGGTGGTGACGGCCGAACTGGCCGCCAACGGGGTCGACCTTCATGCGGGACAGACGATTAGCGGTATCGAGCAGGACGGAAAACAGCTTCGCGTCATCGGCGCCGACTGTTCCCTGAACGCCGATATGGTCCTGGTGGCCATCGGTATTTCACCCAACAGCGAACTGGCCGCCGATGCCGGCATCCCGACCGGACCCGGCAATGCCATCACCGTCAACCGGCAGATGCAGACATCCGATGAAACCATCTATGCCGCCGGCGACTGCGCGGACGCCATTCATGTCGTGACCGGCAAAAAAGTCTGGATCCCCCTGGCCCTCAGAGCCAACCGGGCGGGCTGGGCCGTTGCCGACCATGTCTGCGGCAAAGCGGTCCGTGTGGACGGCGTGGCCGGCACGGCGGTATTCAAGGCCTTCAACCTGGAAGTGGCCCGCACCGGGCTGACCGCGGCGGAGGCACAACAATCCGGTTTCGACCCGGCGGTCGTGACCATTAAAAGCCGCTCCCGCGCCCATGCCCATCCCGGATCGAAAACCATTTGGGTTCACTTGATCGGAGACCGGCAGACCGGCAGACTCCTCGGCGCCCAGATGGTGGGTCCCGAAGGGGCGGCCCATCGCATCAACGCCGCAGCGGTCGCCCTGCACGCCGGCATGTCGGTGGCAACCTTTGCTCAGACCGATCTGGCCTACGCTCCCCCCTTCGGCCCGGTGTGGGATCCCCTGCTTACCGCCGCCAACCAGTTGCTGAAAAAGATGTAACTCTTTCCAGCAACCCGGGATACATGGACGCCTTCACGGCGGCCCTGTTTCTGCCCCATACCGACCTGAGCGCCTTTTCCAGCGCGGTACCGGCCAACTGATCCGGCAGCGCCCGCCAGTCCCTGACCGTCGAACCACCCGGCCATTTATGCAGGGACTGCGCGGGCCGCCGTCAACTCCTTACTTTTGCCAATATCGGCCGTCTGACCGCTCTTGCGTGCCAACGGCATCCCGTCAGGGCAATCGCATGTAGATTTGCGGGTTGCTTTTCTTCCCAAAATTAGAGCGTCCATGAATGTCAAAGACCAAATGAAAAATGCCAAATAGTGGTATTCTATCTATTTTAAATCGATTTCATCCTTCATTTGACATTTGGGCTTTGGCATTTGGCATTTTCCCACTTTCGGGAATGGTGCGTGTTCAGGAACGGCCGGTTTTTGATTTTACTTGCGATTGCCTCGGGCATCCCGTTTAAACGGTTTGACAATTTAGACTGTTTTTCGTTACCAATAGGCTCCGGTTGCTCTCCAATTCCACGCTCTCCCAATAGGTGCTGACATGATCTGTCCTTACTGCCAGGCAACGATCCTGCCAACGGCCAAATTCTGCGGTCAATGCGGCCGTCGGGTACGACTCGACTGCCCATCCTGCGGATCCGTCAACCCGCCCGAAAGTAAATTCTGCGCGGAGTGCGGCATCCCCCTGGCCAGCCCGCCGCCACCGAAAAAGCCGCAGCCGGAGGCATCCGCAGAGACCGACAAGACCGGCTTTGTCACCCAGGGCGAGCGACGTCACATGACCATCCTGTTCACCGACTTGACCGGCTATACCCGCATGATGGAAAAATTTGACCCGGAAGATGTACAAGCCCTTATGACATCCATCATTCGCAGCAGCATCCAGATCATCGAGGCTTACAACGGTCACATCGAAAGAATTATCGGCGATGAAATGCTGGTGCTTTTCGGCCTTCCGGTGGCCCATGAAGACGATCCCATCCGGGCCATCAAAGCTGCCCGGGAAATCCACGCCACGATCATGGCCCTCAAACCCAGCACGATCCCGCTGAACCAGCCGCTGACCATGCACACCGGGATCAACACCGGGCTGGTGGTCACCGCCCGCACCACCCCGATCAACGGCAACTACAATCTCTCCGGCGAAGCGGTGAACATCGCTTCCCGACTGTCGGACATGGCGCGACCCAATGAAATCCTGGTGGGACCGGAAACCTACCGCCAGGCCTTCGGCTTTTTCGAGTTCGATTCCAAAGCCACCATACCGATTCAGGGGAAATCGCACCCGATCTCCGTATACGCCGTCAGGGGTGAGAAAAACCGTCCGTTGACCGGACTGCGCAAACTCAACCTCTCCTCCGCGCTTATCGGGCGTCAGGCCGAACTGGCCCGGCTGCGCCAGGCAATGCAGACGCTGGAAAACGGACAGGGCAGCATCATTTCGATTGTGGGCGAGGCGGGTACCGGTAAAAGTCGCCTGCTCTACGAATTCGAACGTGAACAGGCCGCCAAAACGATCAATTGGATCACCGGCTACGCCTTTGCCCACACCCAGCAGGTACCCTATTTCCCGCTGGCCGGGATTGTGCGGCGCTGGTTGTCACTCGACGGCTCAGCCACTGCCGAGGCGATGAGCGCCGGCATTGCCGAGCGGGTCGGATCCCTTTTGGGCCCCAACGCAGAGGAAATCCCCATCATTCAGGGCCTTATCGGGCAGGAGGTCAGGGAGACCGCCGGGATGAGCCCGGAAGAGTGGCGCAAACGGTTGAAATCGGCCATGCTCAATCTGCTCTCGGCCATCGCCCGTCAGCGGCCGACCGTCTTCTGCATGGAAGACATTCACTGGGGCGATGCAGCATCGTTCAAACTGCTCAAAGATATTATCTTCAACTTCGAACATCCGGCGCTGGTGATCTGCACCACACGACCCCACGCCAGCCTGTTTACCAGCCATGAACAGGCGTCTCTGACTCCCATGTATACGGAAATTCGCCTCAAGGAACTCTCCCGGTCCGAAACCGAAGGCATGATGGAATCGATGCTCGCAACCGACCTTTTGCCCGACGACCTTTGCCGCCTGATCCGCAACCGGGCCGAAGGCAATCCGTTTTATCTGGAAGAGATTTTAAATGCCCTGGTGGAATCCAGTGCGCTGATTTTTGAGAACGAGCGCTGGCAGATGAGCCGGGCATTCAAGGAAAGCGACATTCCGTCGACCATCCATGGCATCATTGCCTCACGCATGGATCAACTGGATGCCAAGGACAAGCGTATCCTGCAGGAAGCGGCGGTGATCGGCCGGGCCTTTCTGTACGACATTTTAAAGCGGATCTCCGTTCATGGCGACGCAGTGGATGCCGGCCTCTACAAACTGGAACGGGCCGGCCTGATCAAACCCCGTGCCCTGCACCCGGAAATGGAGTTCATGTTCAAGCATGCGCTGATCCAGGAGGTCGGTTACGGCAGCCTGCTGCGCCGTGAGCGTCAACGGGTTCACGAGCGCATCGGCCGCACCATCGAACATCTCTACCGCGATCGCCTGTCGGAGTTCGAAGAAACTCTGGCGATCCATTTTCAAAAAAGTATCGCCACCGACAAAGCCACCGATTATCTGATCCGCTCGGGCACAAAGGCGCTGCGCCGCTATGCCCTGGATGAGTCGGATCAATATTTTAAAACCGCCAAAGCCATGCTGGAGCAGCAGCACCTGGCAAAGCCGGAAACCAAAAAACGGTTGCTCGATGTGGTCAATCAATGGGCCTTCGTCTTCTACTACAGGGGCCTGAATCGCAAACTGCTCGAACTGGTCGAACACCAGCAGTCCCTCCTTGGGGATCTGGATGATCCGGTCCGCGAAGGCTTCCACCATGCCTGGCACGGATGCGCCCGCTGGCACCGCCACCAGTTTGTGGATGCCCACCGGAGCCTCGCCAAAGCCGTGGAACTGGGCAAAAAGACCAGGCATGCCTATCTGACCGGCTATGCCAGCACATGGATCAGCTGGCCGCTGACCGAATTGGGCCGCTTTGACGAAGCCATTGAAAACAGTCAACGGGCCGAAACCCTGTACGGCGACGGCCGGGTTCAGGACGCGTATATCTATTTCAATGCACTCCATGGAAAAGGCTATGCCTACTGGCATAAGGGCGACGCTCCGCGGACCGGGAAGATCGGTGAACGCTTGATCAAATTTGGCAAACGCCATGCCAACGTCCGCAGCCTGGTTTCCGGACACTGCTGCACGGGTTGGAAGAATCTGGTGGTCGGTGATATTGATCGCGCCATTGCCAGCTTCAACGCCGCGTTGGAAATTTCTGCGGACCCCTGGTATTCCCAGTTTCCCAAGCTGGCCCTGTGTTACGGCGCCATCAGTAACGGAAAAAGCGAGGAGGCCCTGCCGTTTCTGGACCAGCTGATCGAGTTTGACGAGGCCAACGGCGCCGAATTTGTCGGCGACCCGGCCCGTTTTTTCAAAGGGCTGACGCGCATTTTAAATGGTCAGGTCCGCGACGGCCTGGAAACCATGGAATCCCTGCTGGCCCAATGGAAGGCCACCGGTTGCCGCCTGCGCTACCTGACCTGCGGGTATGTGATGGCGGGTGTCTATGCACGGCTGCTTCAGGCCGCCCGCCAGACCACTGAAAACATGGATGCATCGCAAATCAAAAGGACGTCCGATCAATGCCTGCACTGGTATCGAACGTGTATCTCGGAAGCCCGGGAGATGGGAGCCCTGGCCATGGAGGGATTGTCGTTGCTGGGCCTGGGAAAAACCCTGAGTATCATGGAGCAGCCCGATCAGGCCGCTAAACTCCTGGAGGAGAGCATGGAATGCCTTAGCAAGACCGGCGCCACGGTTCACCTGGAAGCGGCACGCGCGTTTGCCCAAACCTTGTAAGGCGCGTGGAAAACGGATTCGTCAGCCGCCCGCTATGGGGGGCGAATGGTGACGAGCCCATCAGGGGGAAAGCGCTTTTGCAAACTCATCCTGGGGAACCTCCTGGCCGGTCCACAGCAAAAATGTCCGCCGGGCCTGGTAGGCCAATGTGGAAAGCCCGTCCAGGAAGCGAACGTTATGGTCGGCGGCCATGGCCTGCCAGATGTTATCCCGGGCCCCGTAATTGAGATCGAATACCAGCTGGCAACCGACCGGATTCATGCGTTTGGCGATATCGGTCAAGGGCTCCTCTTCGTCACGACTGGAAATGGGAGTGGCATTGACGACGATATCCGCGCTTACCGGAAAATCGGCCAGGTCGGCCAGGCTGCGCGGCGTACATTGGAAGTGATCGGCCATCCGCTCTGTGTTGGCCGCGTCCCTGCCGGCAACAATGATCGATTCCGCCCGCAGCCAGTTGAGAATAAACACCACCGCCCGGGCCGCGCCGCCGGTACCGATGACCAGCGCCTTTTTCCCGGCAATGTCGAAACCGACCGCATTGAGGGCATCCATGATCCCGATGGCATTGGTGTTATACCCCTTGAGCTGGCCGCCCTTGCACACAATGGTGTTGACCGCACCAATGATGTTGGCGCCTTCGGAAAGAACATCCAGGTAGGCCAACACGGATTCTTTGAACGGCGCCGTGATGTTGGCACCGGCAATATTGAGTACCCGCAGGCTGTTCAGCGCCTTGCCGATGTCGCCGGCATCAACCATAAACGGAACATAGGCGCCTTTGATCCCCGTACGGCGGAAAACCGCGCTGAACATTTCCGGCGATTTCGACCGGAATACCCGCTGGTCGCTGATGATACAGAATACCCTTGTCTGGTACTCGTATACGGAATCCAGAGTTCCTATATCGTGGCTCATCTGGCAGGGTCCCGGCTATGGTGTTGAACCTAAATTTGACGCATTCATCAATTCAGGTTGAATCGGATGGCAATCGCACCGGATTGGACCAGCCGACAAGGAGGGGTGGGCCAGCTATTGAT
This sequence comes from Desulfosarcina ovata subsp. ovata, assembly GCF_009689005.1. Lineage (NCBI taxonomy): Bacteria > Pseudomonadati > Thermodesulfobacteriota > Desulfobacteria > Desulfobacterales > Desulfosarcinaceae > Desulfosarcina > Desulfosarcina ovata. The sequence continues at coordinate 3,328,171 of NZ_AP021879.1, forward strand.
ACGCTCCTTGGCGGCGGCCCTTTCGGCGAAAAATCCGGCTACAGGTTCAAAAGTGCCTTCAGGCTGTCGGTAATCTCCTCCGCGGAAGCCGGTTTGGGAAGATAGTCGTCGGCTTCCATGCTCATGCCATCAAAATGCGAGTAACGTGTCGAAGAGACGTGGGACGCCACGGCGGTCAGCATGAGGATGGGGATGTCGGCAAGGCCCTCGTCGCCTTTCAGCTCTTTGCAGACCTCATACCCGTCCTTCTCCGGCATCATGACGTCCAGCACGATCGCATCCGGGCGGTTGGCCTTGACCTTTTCGATCCCCTGCACGCCATCGTAAGCGACCTCCACATCAAAACCCTCTTTCTCCAGGTTTCCCTGAACAATGGAACAGAAATCGGGCTCATCATCCACCACCAAGATTCGTTTCTTTTCACTCATAATCATTCTCCTTTATTCCACGCTGATTGTTGTTTCATCAGCAGCCTGAGCATATTAACAGGTTGCCTAACCGGACCGGAATGGTGTCGGCGGCAGCAAAAAGGCCCCCGACCCGCTTTTATCCGGACAACGATTTAATTCACCTGGGGTCTGGGCAGCACACCGGCGCGTTCGGCGATTTCGGGCACCTTGTGTTCCCATTCGATGGCCATCAGATGAACCCCGGCGACCCCCTCCATCTCCTTGAACTCTTCTATCTGTTCGATGGCGAATTTGATGCCCTCTTCGGCCTGTTTTCCCTTTCCGGCATCCTGGAGGCGCTTGATCAGTTCTTCGGGCACATCCATGCCCGGCACCATCTTGGCCATGTACTGGGCCATGCGGGCGCTTTTCATGGGAGTGACACCGGCAAGAATGTAGGCCTTCTCGGTCAGGCCCATGTCCACGGCCTGTTTCATAAAATCACGGAATCGGGGCATGTTGTAGATACACTGGGTCTGGATAAAATCCGCCCCGGCATCGATCTTGTTGGCCAGCCGGTAGATACGGAATTCATACGGATCGGCAAAGGGATTGGCCGCGGCGCCGATGAACATCCGCGGCGGTTCGTCGATCTCCTCTTCGTTGAGAAACTTGCCTTCGTCACGCATCTTCTTGACCATGGCGATCAGCTGCATGGAATCGATGTCGTAAACGTTCTTGGACTGGGGATGGTTGCCGAACTTCTGGTGGTCTCCGGAAAGACAGAGCATGTTTCTCACCCCCAGGGAATAGACCCCGAGGATATCGGCCATCATGGCCAAACGGTTGCGATCCCGGCAGACCATCTGAAAATTGGGCTCAATACCGTTGGCCACCATGATGGCCGACGCGGCGGCACTGGACATGCGCACCACGGCGGTCTGGTTATCGGTGACGTTGACCGAATCCACCTTGCCCCGCAAGTGCTCGAATTTTTCCTTGAGGTGTTCCACGTTGGCGCCCTTGGGCGGGCCGCATTCACCGGTAAAGGCAAAGTGGCCGGCCTTGAGCACCTTCTCCAGATTACTTCCTGATTTATATCCGTTATTGCTCATTGCACCAACTCCTCCCGTATGCTTTTTCGCGGTCCGCCGTCCCTGGCCGTCTGCCAGTCCTTGGCCGCCCGGATCTGCCGAAGATCCTCGAGGCGTCCCTGCTCCATCTTCTTCTTGACGATGGTGTCCCAGATGCATTCCACATCCTTGGAAATCTCACACTTGCCGTTGGCACTGCCGCCGCACGGTCCGTGCTGAAGACTTTTGGAGCAGCGTGCAATGGGGCAAAGACCGTCGTAATAGTGAATAATGCAGGTGCCGCAGCCGGCACAACGTTCTTCCCAGATGCCGTGCTGGACTGCCCCGCCGAAGAATTTGGTGTTGACCGCGGGAAAGAACTTCTGGCTCGGATAAGCTTCGGATAGAAACTGGGGACCCACGCCGCAGGCCATGGAAAGTACTGCATCGTACCGATCATAGATGTCACGGAGCTGTTCGATGTACTCGGGATCGCACTGGCGTTCGATGGTCTTCTCGTCGATCTCAATGGGATTTCCGTCCTTTTTCCTGCCGATCTTTAAAGCGGCCGCCAATACCCCGACCTCTTTGGCGCCGCCGACGTTACAAACAGTGACGCAGCCCTTACACCCCACTATGAGGATTTTGTTGTACGGCTTGATCATGTCCATTATCTCTTCCAGGGATTTTCGATCCGCAACTATCATGGCTTCACCTCTTCGTAGTCCAGATGCGGCGCGATTCGCCGTCTGGCCGTTTTAAGTATTGATCGGGCTGGGCCCCAGCGCCTTGATTTTCTCCGTCATTTCGCTGGCAATCTCGGCGAACCGGGGTCCCATGGCGGACGAGAGGTTGAACATCTGAACACGCTCCGGTTCGATACCCAATTCCTGCAGGGTTCGTTGAACCGACTCCACCTTACGCCGGGTCTTGAGGTTGCCTTCGACGAAATGACATTCGCCTTCCATGCATCCGGCCACGTATACGCCATCCGCCCCGCGTTCGATCGCCGTCAGCAGGTGAAGAATATCCACACGACCACTGCAAGGAACCTGAATCACCTTTATGTTGCTCGGATAATTCAGCCGCATGGAGCCGGCCAGATCGGCCGCTGCATATGCACAATACTTGCAGCAGTAGGCGAGAATCTGGGGCTCGAAGGTTTCATTCATGGTTTTTCTCCAGAAATTAGGTGGTTAGTCGTTCAGGCGGAACAAACGCATTTCGGTTTCACATTTTGTCTCACGCTTGTCTTCAGCCTAAACCGCTTCAGCCTATCTGCTTTTATTTTTGGGCGCCCGGAGTTCTCAGGCTGCCGGGTTGTTGGCGCCCATATTCCCTCTTTATCAGGCCGCCTGCCCCTTCTGCTTCTCAAACAGCGCCACGGTTTTGGCCACGATCTGCTCATCGGTGAAATGCTTGAGCTGAATCGCCTTGCCCGGACATTCGGAAACGCAACAGCCGCAGCCATGACATTCGGCAGGATCGATCACCGCGTGGCCTTCCTCGCCGATATATGGAATGTGATAGGGGCAGGTGCGCACACAGGTGACGCACACCGCGCACTTTTCCGGATCCACCTCGGCCACCACGCCGCCCACCCAGATGGCATCTTGCGAAAGGATCGTCATGACCCGGGAAACCGATGCGCGGGCCTGGGCGATGCTTTCGTCCAGGGGCTTGGGGTAGTGGGCCAGGCCTGCCATGAAGATCCCCTCGGAGCCGAAGTCTACCGGCCTCAGTTTGGCATGCGCCTCCACCAGGAAGCCGTCTGCGTTGATGGGCACCTTGAACAGGTCGAAGAGGTCCTTGTTCTCGTTGGGTAGTACCGCCGTGGCCAGAACCAACAGATCCGGGTTGATCTCCACAGGCATCTGCAGGACATGATCCCGAACCTTTACGCTGAGCCGGCCGTCGTTGGCGGTGCCGACATCGGGAACGTTGTCCTCCAAATTGTAACGCATGAAAATCACGCCCTTTTCGCGCGCTTCCTTGTACAGCTCTTCCCGGAAGCCGTAGGTCCGCATATCCCGGTAAAGGACATAGATGTCGATCTCCGGATTGCGCGCCTTGAGGCTCAATGCACTTTTTACCGTGTGGGTGCAGCAAAGCCGGCTGCAGTAGGGCCGCTCGGGAGTTCGTGAGCCGACACACTGGATGAAGGCCACACTGCCGGCCTTGGCCAGCCGCTCGTCATCGGACTTGAGCATCGCATCAAGTTCGAAATGGGTGAGTACATCGGGGTTCTCTCCGTAGAGGTACTCGGTGGGCAGGTACTCCTTGCCGCCGGTGGCAAGGATGGTGGCCCCGTGCTCCACCACGGTCTCGGTCAGGGTTTCCCCCGAGGTCATCAGGGTGGTAGTGAAGTTTCCCATGCCTCCGGTGGTCTCCACCGGTTCCGTTTTCATGAAAACCCGGATGTTCGCATGGCTGCGGACCTTCTCGATCAGATCGTCCAAATAGGGGGCCACCGGTTCACCCTGCCAGGTGGAAACCAGGTTATGGGCCACGCCACCCAGGTAATTTCCCCGCTCCGCGAGGAAAACCGGAAGTCCCTGGTCGGCGACCCCGAGTGCCGCCTCCATGCCGGAGACGCCTCCCCCGACCACCAGCACCTTCTGAACGACGGCCAAGCGGACCTGATGCAGCGGTTCGATATAGGCGGCCTTGGCCACGGCCATGCGCACCAGGTCCTTGGCCTTCTCGGTTGCCCGCTCGGGGTTGTTCATGTGCACCCAGGTGTTCTGGTCACGGATATTGGCCATTTCGAACAGGTATCTGTTCAGGCCGGCATCGCGGATGGTCTCCTGGAACAGCGGTTCGTGGGTACGGGGTGAACAGGAGGCCACGATCACGCGGTTGATGTCGTTCTCCTTGATCACCTCTTTCATCTTGTCCTGGGTGTCCTGGCTGCAGGTAAAAAGATTATCTTCCACATGCACCACATGGGGCAGGGTCCGCGCATACTCCCGCACCGCCGGCACATCGGCCACCCCGCCGATGTTGATTCCGCAGTTGCAGACAAAAACGCCGATTCGCGGCTCCTGGCCGGAAACATCGATCTCCGGTGGCAGTTCCTTGGTGCGAATGAGCGTTCCGCGGGCCTCGGCCAGCGGGCTGGTGGCCGTAGACGCCGCGGCAGAGGCCTCCATGACCGACTGGGGGATATCCTTGGGCTCCTGGAAGGCCCCGCAGACGAAAATACCCGGACGACTGGAGGCGACCGGATCGAGGGCCTTTGTCGCCGCATGCAGGTGCTTGTTAAGGTCGATCCCCATAGTCTTGGCCAAGTCCACCGATTCCTTGTTGGGCGCCAGGCCGACGGCCAAGACGACCATATCGAAATCCTCTTCCTTTATTTCTCCCTCTTCGGTCACGTAGCGCAGGCGCAGGTTGTCGTCCTCGACCGGATCGATGGTATGCACCTTGGAACGGATATAGCGCACACCCTTTTCCTCACGCGTACGCATGTAGTACTTTTCAAACTCTTTTCCATGGGTACGCATGTCCATAAAAAAGACGGCCGTGTCCAGGGGCTTGCCGCTGTGCTCCTTGGCGATCACCGTCTGTTTGTTGGTGTACATGCAGCACACCGACGAGCAGTAGCTGTGGTCGGAGCAGTTGATATCGCGGGAACCGACACACTGCAGCCATGCGATCTTGTCCGGTTCCCTGTGGTCGGACGGCCTCATCAGGTGCCCCTCGAACGGGCCCGAGGCGCTGAGAATTCTCTCGAACTCCAGGCTGGTCACCACGTTGGGATGGCTGGCGTAGGCATAAGTCTTGTGGGCCGTGGGATCGAACGGCGTAAACCCCGGTGCCAGGATGATGGCCCCCACGTTGATGGTCCTGTGTTCGGCCACCATGTCGTGGTTGACGGCCTTGGCCAGACAGGCATCCACGCACTGGTAGCACTCCGAGCAGAGACCGCACTTGAGGCACCGCTGAGCCTCGTTTTTGGCCTCCTCTTCATTGAACCCGTAGGAAACCTCCAGAAAATTGCACTCCCGGGCCTCGGGATCGAGGCAGCGCACCGTGGTGCGCGGTTTCTTGGGTTCCTCGCTCACATCGGGCTTGTAAAAATCCCACTCCTTCGGGCGGCCTTCGGTCAGATCCAGACCGTTGATGAAGCGGTGGATGCTCTCGGCGGCCTCCTTGCCGCAGGAGACCGCGTCGACCACCGATTTGGGGCCGTAAAAAGCGTCACCTCCGGCAAATACCCAGTCGATGGGCGTCTGCAGGGTAACCGGGTCGGCTTCCAGGCCGCCGGGCCGCGAAATCGCAACGCCTTGTTCTTTGATGCCATCCAGGTTAGTGCTCTGACCAATGGCGACGATAACGGTGTCGCCGAAGAAAGGCTGACATTCATTGTCATCGTAACTCGGGTTGAAACGTCCGCTCCCGTCGAACACCGCCGTACAGGTCTTGAATTCGATTCCCGATACGCGCTGGTTCTTGTCGATGAAAAAGGATTTGGGGCCGAAGCTGTTGACGATCTTGATGTCGCTTTCGAGGGCCTCCTCGATCTCGTGCTCCCAGGCGGGCATCTCCTCGCGTTTTTCCAGGCAGATCAGGGTGACGTTCTTGGCGCCTTTGCGCTTGGCGGTCAGGGCCACGTCGACGGCCACGTTGCCGCCGCCCACCACGATGACATCCTCACCCAGGTCGAAATCCTTGCCCATGGCGGCTTCACGCAGAAAATCGACGCCTTGCAGCACGCCTTCGACATCCTCGTTGTCAACGCCCAGTCGGCGGCCGCCGTGCAGGCCGATGGCCATGAAACAGGCACCATACCCGTCGGCCTTGAGGCTCTTCAGGGTGACATCCGATCCAAAAGCCACCCCGCATTTGATTTCCGCCCCCATCTGTCGAACCACATCGATCTCTCCAGCCAGGATGTCGCGGGGCAGCCGGTATTCGGGAATGCCGTAGCGCATCATGCCCCCCGGTTCGGGCATCTTCTCGAAAATGGTCACCCCGTAGCCCTGCTGCAGCAGGAAGTAGGCCGCCGTCACGCCAGCCGGTCCGGAGCCGATGATGGCGACCTTCTCCTCACGCCTCTCTACGGTCACCTCGGGGACATAGGTCTCTCCACTCTGCTTCTCGAAATCGGCGAGAAAACGGTGTAGCTCGCGAATGGCCAGTGGCTGATCGACATCGTTGCGTGAACATTCGCCTTCACAGGGATGATGGCAGACCCGGCCGCAAACACCGGGAAAAGGGTGATCCTGTTTGAAAAGCTTCAGCGCCTCCTTGTAGCGGCCGTCGTTGATCAGGGCGATATACCCCTGAATACTCACGTGGGCCGGACAGGTGGCCTTGCACGGGGCGGTCCCGCGTTTGTCGATGGCGTATGCGCTGGGCATGCCCTGGGGGTAGAGCTTGAAGGCCGCCTTACGCTCGCGCAGACCTTCATCGAAAAGGTTGGGCGTTTCGATGGGACAGGCCTTGGCGCACTCGCCGCAGGCCGTGCATTTGTCCATTTCTATATAACGGGCGTTCTGACGCAGTTTGACCGTGAAATTGCCCACCTCGCCGCTCACGTCCTCGATCTCGGTCAGGGTCATGAGGTCGATGTTGAGATGGCGTCCGCACTCGACCAGTTTGGGAGAAATGATACACATGGAGCAGTCATTGGTCGGGAAGGTCTTGTCCAACTGCGCCATGACACCGCCGATGGCCGATTTGGTTTCGGTCATATGGACGAAGTAGCCCGAATCGGCCAGGTCCAGGGACGCCTGGATGCCCGCGATACCGCCACCGACCACCAGTACGGAACCGACGACGTCCTTATCTTGGGGGTTTGCTTTATCTGACATGTAGCGATCCTCGTTAACGGGTTAAGGGTTTTGGGTTCGCGTCAACCCGGCCATCCATCAGATCAGGTCCACCAGTTTTTCCAGTTTGTCTTCCCAACCCATGGCTGAGATCAACACCCCGGCAAAACCGGCCTCCTTGATGGCTTTGATGGTTTCGGCGGCGATGGCAAGGCTCTCGGTCGCTTTGTCCGGTGCATGCATCATTCGTTTGATCAAGTCCTGGGAAACCGTCACGTTGAGATGCCGGTCCAGGTAGCGCGCCATGCCCACGGACTTGAGCAGCATGACGGTGGGAATAATTCGGGTGGTTTTGAGATCGACCTTTTCCATGAACGCCGCGAATGCCCCGACGTCATATACTGGCGGAGCAATGAAAAAATTAACGCCGGCATCGATCTTTTCGTTCAGACGGGCCAGCACATTCTCCAGTTCGTCTCCGGCGGCACGGGCATTGACACTTCCCCCCACGAAAAAATCCGGCGCCCCGGACAGTTCGTTGCCGGCCAGGTCCTTGCCGGTCTGCAGCACGGCAATGGCCCTGTAAAGGGTCATCAGATCGATGTCGTGGACCGCCTTGGTCTGGTGGTGATCGCCCAGGCTGGGATCCTCTCCGGCCACCCCCATCACGTTGATGATGCCACAGCCATAGGCCGCCAGCAGGTCCGCCTGGAGGGCGATGCGGTTGCGGTCCCGGCAGTTTGCCTGCATGATGGTTTCCATGCCCCTGCTCTGCAGAATCATAGCCCCTCCCAGCGCACTCATCCGCATCACGGCATTGCCCATCTCCGACACCAGAAAGGCATCCACCGCTTTTCGAACTCGGGTGGCGCTGTTGACCATCGTGGACACATTCACCCCTTTCGGCGGCTGCATCTCGGCAAGAATGGCGAATTTGCCAACATCAAATTTGTTTTTTAAGTGCATAAGCCAATCCCCTCATGGTGGTTGCGAAAAACGAGCGATAACGGTTAATAAAAAAGGTGAGAAAAAACTGACGCTGGATCGGGAAGGCCATCACCGCCTTCCAAAATCAACAGGCCATTTTGTAAAGATTGGCCATTTTGTCGTAATTTTCTGCCATTATGGAACAGCAAGGCCTGTGCCAGTGATCTGAAAACCGATCATGGATATATCAACTTATTGTTTTATCTATATAATTTTAATATTCGCACCCTTTGTGACCTCGTTAATCAGCGTTTGAAAATAGCTGGACAACCATGCCAAAATGGACTACCTTATCAACTAAGCCTTGAAAATTTAGCGGCTTATCAGAACAACGCCAAGCTGGCACAGTCCATTTTGGCATACCTTCCAACAAAAGGCGGGTGAGCGATGAACAGTTCGGTGGTGGTCATCGATGATGACCGGGACTATCTGGAGATTCTGGGGAGAAAACTGGCCGAAATCGGCTTGAAGCGCGTGCGTCTGGAGGAAAGTTCTCTGCGCATGGCGGATGAGGTAAAAAAAGGGGCGGCATTCGACCTGGCCCTGATCGACATGACTATGCCGGAAATGGACGGCATGCAGTTGCTGGAGACCATCAAGGCGAACTCTCCGTCCACCGAATGCATCATGGTCACCGCCATCAACGAAGCCCGCATTGCCGTCGAATGCCTGAACAAGGGCGCCTATGACTATCTGGTCAAGCCCGTGGCCACCGAGGACCTTTCCCTGGCCATCAAACGCACCCTGGAGCGCAAACGCCTGCTCGACCTGCTGGACCTGGAAAAGCGCGATGACCTGCCGACTCTCGAGAACGAGGCGCCCTTCAAGCCGATCATCACCCAGTCCAAAAAGATGATGCGGATTTTAAAGGAGGCGGAACTGCATGCCGCCAGCCTGGTCCCGGTGTTGATCACCGGCGAGAGCGGAACCGGCAAGGAACTGCTGGCGCGCGCCATTCACGGAGCCAGCCCGCGTGCCCAGCAGCCCTTTACGCCGATCAACATGTCATCGCTAACCAGCTCGCTATTCGAGGCGGAGTTTTTCGGGCACACCAAGGGGGCCTTTACCGGTGCCGAAAACGGACGGGTCGGCTACCTGGAATACACCAACAAGGGAACCCTGTTTCTCGATGAGATCGGAGACCTCCCCCTACCCCTGCAGGGAAAACTGCTGCGCGTCCTTCAGGATGGCGAATTTACCCGGCTCGGATCGAGCAACCGGCAGAAAGTCGACCTGCGGTTCATTGCCGCCACCAACGAGAACCTGGAGCAGATGATCGTTCAGAAGCGTTTCCGCAAGGACCTTTACTACCGCATCCGTGGCGGCTGGCTGCATCTTCCGCCTCTGCGCGAGCGGCGCGAGGATATCTTTCCTTTGGTGCGCAAATTTCTTGAGAAGTACTACGATGTCAACCATTCCGGATTTATCGAAAAAGAGGCCCTGGAAAGATTAATGCAGTATCCCTACCCCGGCAACATTCGCGAACTGAAATCGATCCTCCAGTCGGCCACCAACCTGGCCCGCGGCGCACCGATTAACGAGACCCACCTGCCCTCCCATATCATGGCCGCCCACAAAGAGTGTGTCGAGGAGGGGCCGGCATCGGGCAGCATCCCCATCCGCCCCCTGGCGGAAGTGGAGAAGGAATACATTCTCAAGGCCTATGAGCAGACCGGCGAGAACAAATCCAAAAGCGCCCGCCTGCTGGGCATCGGCCTGAACACCCTGCGGCGCAAGCTGGCCAGTTACGGAACCCAATAAGCGTCTTAACGCGTGTTGAAATCATCGGGAAGGGAATCGCGCGATCTCAACGCCTCGGGATATTCCAGAGTCCGGATGTCGATGGTCTGATTGGCGGCCGCCTCATCAGACGCCTTGATCAACGCGTCAAGATCGAGCCCATCAGTAGTCGGCAACCGCTCGGCTGCCCAGTGACGCTCGGTCATCACACCCAGAAAAAACATGAACCCGGCCCCCACCAGGCACGCACCCACCATAAAAACAATCCTGCGATTGAGACGCATGCGCCCCCCTTCCGTCTTCGGCTTAATCGAAGGTCTGAGTGATCCATATCCCCGCTCCAGCCTGTGTAGTGCACGGTGTGCAGTACCTTGTAGGCAAAATCGTTCTGGAACGGATGGTACGCGTTTGATGCCCTGACGCATTCGGATGTGAGGCGACGCAGATCAACATCGGACCTGGCCGCCAACGTGTACGGCAGCAGGCAACCCACCATCAGGATGAAAAGAACGCTTCTCCACATGGTGTATCTCCCGAAAAATGGTCGGCGCTCGAAAATTAGCATTCTGCCATGGATTCCCGCTTTCGTAAATAAACGAATCCGGGCGATTGTCACTGCCCCGGAAACCGAATGTTTTTTCCCTCTCCATTCGCCACTTGGCATGCGGGCATACGGGATGTGCAGGTCCATCGTCCGCCTTGACCGTAGACCTTTTTAAGGATTATACCTTTGGTCAATCCTTCAAACGTCGTTTGTTGCAGGCATAAGGTGATTTGCCAAAATATTGTCTGGTTCTTACGCTCTGCGTGGGAACCTCGTCCGGTCAAATAATGGTCAATGGGTGCTCCCACAAGAGCGAGGGAAGAGAACGGATCGCGTAAACGAGATCCCCCCTCGTTCCCAGGCTCCCGCCTGGGAACGGTCAAGAACTGGATATGGTGCCAGGGCGTTCCCACGCAGAGCGTGGGAACGAGGAGAAATGATATCGCAGGAGGCCAAAATATGACATCCACCGAACCAACCGAAAACGCGAAAAAATGTCTGAAATCATTGAAAAAAGCCGTGTCCGAGACCCTGGACAAAAAACGCAGGTTCGGTCACTATGCCGTGATCTGGGATGGGAAGAAACCGGTTCTACGCGGTGATGACGCGCCTGTAGCCAATGATTGACATGCATGTCGAGTGGCTGAAAATCAGGGAATTACGTATCAGGGGAGGACAAACTCGGTCTCGGTATTATCTACATCCAGGCCAAACGCTGGGATAAAACCACCGTCGGACGTCCGGAGATACAGCGATTTGCCGGTGCGCTCTTGGGAAAAGCAGCCAAAAAAGGCATTTTCTTAACCACATCCAGATTCTCACATGAAGCCGAAGATTACGTCAAAGGCCTAGATGCCAAAATCATCCTGATCGACGGTGAACGTCTGGCCGAGTTGATGGTTGAATACAATGTCGGGGTCGATCCTGTGGCGACATACGAAATCAAAAAAATCGATTCTGACTATTTTTTGTAATAGTGAAATGGCGATCATCGAAGCGGTTTGTGTGAATTACCTTTTCTCTCGTTCCCAAGCTGGAGCGTGGGAACGAGAGAAAACGAACCAACATCCACTTTTGGTATGCCACGAAGGCGCATTGCCATTAAAATCCATTAGCCATACTGGGCCATTATTTTTTTCCCGGGAGTCGTCCATGAAGAAAAGTGACATTCTGATTGTGGTCAAGACATATCCGGAAATCAGCAACAAATATACAGAAACGGTTTGCACAGCCGGCGTCATTGCCGACACGAAACGGCTGGTTCGGTTTTACCCGATCTGATATGTTTGATCTCCAAACCATTGCCATCAAGTTTCTTTATCTGTTCCGCCACCACTTTACGGTGGCATTGTTCCGGGTTACGCTCATAACATAGCAGTGAAATTTTTTTACCTGAATTGATCAGCCCATGAATGGCTTCCAGAATGTCCTGTTTGTCCTCGATGCATTTCAAATATTTTTCAAAAAAGCGGTCGTAGTTCCAGGTTTGGTAAAGTTCGTCGCGCAGTTTTTTGGGGGCGCCCAAGTCCCGAAAATTCAGGTATTCGATGTTGTCCTGTTTCAGCATTTCTTTCAAAGCGGTTTTTGAAAAACCTTTTTTACGGCTGAGTGGTAATTTGCGAACATCTGCGACCACATTGACACCATGCCTGGTGAGATGTGCGATGAACTGCCTTTCATCGAGCCCTTCGTAACCTATTGTATATAAAGTCATTTCTGTCTCGAATGGTACATTAATAAAGCACTTCCAATTTCCTGGGATGGTGGAGCCGCAAAAACTGGATTCATATTTTACGCTGCAGCCAGTTGCTTCTCATTCACCTCCGCAATAAACCCATCAACTTCAAGAACAGCCTGTTTGGCTGAGTCCAAGGAAATGTGCGGCTTGAGTTTAACAATTGCCTTTGCGCGTTCTTCCGGACCGTCGTCAGGAGTTTTCAGGGTCACATAATAAGCCGTAGCCAAACGTTCTAAATCAACGACACCTTTACCACCCAACTTATCCGAAAGAAAACCAATCTGTTTCCCGTACCGAGCAATCGTCTTGGTGGACCGATTGCAAAGTGCTTCGCCATTGCCAGTTCTTACGAGTTTAGGCCCATAAGGGTATTTCGACACGAGTTCCAACAATCCATATGTTTTCATGACACTCAACTCATCGCTTAGATCAAAAGAGAAGGGGCCATGTTTATAAAGGATAAAATCAAAATCGATGGGAACTTTTGTCAATTTCTTCAAGAAAAATGCTGCCTTTTGGATATGGGTCTCTCCACACCAGCTGCCTTCTTCACGGAGCGAGTCGATTAGTGCCAGCAGTACGGCTCTATTTTGTTCTTCTTTCATCACTCCTCCTTTCCACTAACGGCCGCCAATTCATCTTTATTGCTTTGGTACCAGTCGGCAGCTTCGGACAAGATAGCCTTCTCTACAAAGATGTAGTCAAACGCCGCATCAGGAATCTTTGACAATGCTTGTGATTTGGCAAGCGAGGAAACCACAGAGCCGTCACGCTCGCGCACCGGGAATTCGATTCTGCTATGCTTTGGCGTATAGGCATCATACCTGACATTCTCAGAGCCAAATTTATCCGCTGCGGCTTCTGCAATTTGTTTTCCCCTCATTATTCCGCCTGAAGCGATGATATCATTCAATAGCCCTTCATAAAGGACATGAAAGTGGCCGCGGTTGATTATTCGTTTAGCATGGTCATGTCCGGGGTGCCCTGGTTCACTGGCGGCCTTTCGCATGGCGCTGGTTATTTCTGCATCCGTGAATTTAGAAAAAAGGTCTGTATCTGTTGGATAGCATCCACCTTCAAGCCACTCCACAAGAAAGTCCCTCAGATGAATATCGTATATCCGCCGGATTGGGTGAAAATAAACTTGACTGAACATGAAGTAGCGAGCCAGCAACAACGCTTCCGCCGATTGCAATCCGCCAGCTTCAACGCCAATATACGGTTCGGATGACCTTTCCCCCTCGTCGCCATGAGCAGGTGGCGGTAAAATTCTTAGGGTGTCAATCAAGCGAAAATGATCGAACCTGCCATAAGCTACGCCAGTATGCAAGGAGTCTCTCAATAAATAATCCATGCGATCTACCCCAAAAGCATTGCCAACAATGATTTCCGCCAGCAGGGACTCCCAATCGCTGAACTCCAAGTCCGGTGATTTTTTTGCTCCGAGTGCCAGTTTGACGATGTCTTCGGGCTCTGGTTTCGGGCGCATACCGGACCAGATTGCGTTCATTTCCGGGCTAAGGATGATGTTGCGCGTCATTTGCTCATGATCCATCCCGCCCGGCAATAAATCCTCTGCTGCGTGGGAAAAGGGAAGGTGACCAATATCATGACATAAAGCGGCTAATCGAAGTACCCGACGCCAATAGCGCTGTGCATCCTTATCTTGAACTTGGGAAAAAAGATTTCGGATTTCATCGGTTAAATTTTCGGGATCGGTGATGATGTCATATACGCGCCCCGCCAATTCCATAACCCCCAGCGAATGTTCAAACCGTCGATGGGTGGCTCCGGGATAAACCAGGTAGGTCATTGCCAACTGGTGGATACACCTCAACCGCTGAAACGGTGGTGAATCAAGAACGTTGCGCTCCTGCGAATCGAGTTTGATAAAGACATGAACAGGGTCACGTATTTCATGTGTATTCTTCACCACGATGCCTGCCCTATGTGCCCACCGAGCTTATCTTTATTAGCGATTCGTCGTCCATATCAGCTGCCTCTGATTGGATTTCAAGAATGCTGGCTTGTAGATGCTCAAGATCAAAACGAAAATATCGTTGCATGGATGTGGCGCTGAAATACATGCCTTTTTCCATGGCGATCATATCCTGGCCATCAGTAAAAATCACCAACCGAGCAAGCGGATCATCTTCAACGGGCAACACTTTCGCCAAGTTATCAATACCTTTTCGAATCTTTTGAAGGCTTAGCCCGTTATTCTTTAGGTTAGTGACGACCCTGAGCTTGATAATGTCCCGAAATGAGTAAAGATACCGTTTCCCTTCCTTGAGCGGCTTGATCAAGCCGATCTTGACCCAATATTTTAGCTGGTTTGCACTGGCACCGGTGACGCGCAGCACGATATCCGTTGGAAAGAAGGTATTCAATGTCATTTTAGATGAAAAAAATAGGATTTTTTATCTTTTTTCAACCAATAAGTCGGATTGATAGGTTTCGTCAAGGAAAAATCACTATAGCAACATAGTGAGTTGGGTGGAGGTACGAAACCCAACAGATTTTAATGGAAGCTGAATTCTTGAGCGTGGAAACATTATGAGCTATGAGACTCCAGTTGCCAGATTCCCACGCCCCTGCGTGGAAAACCAGACTGATAAGATGGCACATATTAGCGCTCCCACGCGGAGCATGGGAGCGAGGCAAAGCCGACGGTTTCCGTCTGCGTTGCAAATGATAAATGCCCAATGGAGAGTGGTCGGTATGACAACAAACAAAATGGCGTTAAAACCCTATCTGGAAGCGATCGAAAAACACTGCGAGCCATTTTCCAAAGCGGAACTCGTATCGATTTTAATCCATCTGGCCAAAGAGATGCCGGTGGGTGAGCGGACGACCTTTTTGGATAAACTCATCGCCTGTTCGCCGGCTAACGATTCCATCGGCGTATTTCAAACGTCCAATGTTGTTCGTTCGGAAATCGTACTGTGAGGCATCCAAACCCCAATATTGCAATATTGGGGCAAAGATATCTCCTGCGGGAAAATCGTATAAAGAGATGACAGCTGACCGGAAAATTGAAATCATTGGTGCGGAATCCCTGGGGGTGCGAAGCCTCTGCTGCCGGGTGACCCTGCCGCATCGGCGCATTATCATCGATCCGGGCGTGGCATTGGGTTATATGCGCAACGGCCTAAAGCCCCACCCGTACCAAATCGCGATCGGGCGCAGTATCCGGGAGAAAATTCTGCGGGCGCTGAACAGCGCCACCGATGTGGTCTTCAGCCATTTCCACGGCGATCATGTGCCGCTGGTGAAGGCGAATCCTTACCAGCTGGCGATGGGAGAACTGCCAGAGGCTTTCGGGCAATTGCGCTGCTGGAGCAAATCCGGTGACGGCCTGTCAGCCGGTATGCGAAAACGATTTGATGACCTGGCGGATCGGCTGGGGCCCCGGATGCGGGTTGCCGAAGGAATTTCGGCGGGGGAATTGACGTTTTCCCGATCCGTTCCCCATGGTGCTGCCGGCGGCAACATGGGCTCCGTAATGATGACCCGCGTCACCATGGGGCGCCGTGTATTCGTGCATGCATCCGACATTCAATTGCTGGACGGTCCGACGGTAGATCGGGTGATCGACTGGCACCCGGACATTCTTTTGGCTTCCGGGCCGCCTCTGTATCTCGATCGCTTAAGCGACACCGCACGCGACTCCGCTTGGGAAAACGCGCGTCGTCTGGTGCGGCACATTGAGGTGGTGATCCTCGACCACCACTTGATGCGCAGCGAGGAAGGCACCGTTTGGCTGAATGCGCTTTCCGCAAGCGCCGGTCGAAAGGTCTATTGCGCTGCAGATTACATGGGGCTTCCAAGACAACTGCTGGAGGCAAAGCGGGCTGAATTGTATGACCAGATGCCGGTTTCAATGGGGTGGCACGATGCTTAGGCGATTTCTGTCAAAGAATATACCCGCTTGCTTGTCTTTTCATCCGTCTTCTGCGTTGGGCTTTTCCACACATAGCCCCACTATGCGTAAAAAAGCCCGCCTTGAATACGAATGAAAATCCTGCGCATCCTGGTATATTCTTATCCGCCAATCGCCTTATGCCCGTAAGCGATCCCGCTGAACCACCCGAAACAAGAAACAAAACGGGCAACGGTCACCCCTTCATGCTGTCATGCTCCCATGATTCTATTCTATAGGATTTAACGAAGCGGACAGGACACCTTTCCTGAACGCCTCGATCCCCATATCATCGATCATGAACCCCAGTCGATAGCGGCGTGAGTTCGTTTTGTAATAGGCGACGGTCCTGGCCACCCTATCGAGGGCATCTTCCCAGCTGAGATCCTCGAACAGAACCTCGGCCAATCGCGGTTTGAGCCCGCCCATTCCCCCCACCAACAGGTTCCAGCCGTTCTTGGTTCCGTAGAGGGATAGATCTTTGATGCAGTTTTCACCGCATTGGATCTTGCAGCCGCTCACCGCCATCTTCATCTTGCTGGGCAGTGTCATCCCATGGTAGAGTTCGTCAATTTTTTTACCCATTTTGATGCTGTCCTGTTTGGCCAGCCGGCAATGCTCGATGCCCGGACAGACCTTGACACTGCGAACGCAAAGACCGACGGCATAGCCTTTGTCGAATTCCAGTTCGTCCCAGATGGCATCGACGTTTTCTTCCTCGATACCAAGCAGCGCAATGCGGGCGGCACTGGTGATCTTCAATATCGGGATATTGTATTTGCGGGCGACGTTGGCTATTTTTTCCAATATCTCAGGGGTGACAAGACCGCATGGCAGGTGCGGGGCAATACCGTAAGTCTTTTTATCTCGCTGTAATATGACGCCTTTTTGGCCATCCTTCAGCATGGAGGTTTCCTTTCCTAGTGAAGCTTGCAAAATGGTGTGGCATACTATTTTATTCAACCCAGACAGGTCAACCCATGAATGATCATACAATAAAAACGTGCCCAAAATGCGGTCAACAGTTACGGATTCCGGAAAAAATCGGTGGGATGCTGATGGCCTGCCCCTCGTGCGGAAAAAAGCTGTATACCGAGTTTAAACTGGATCATGCCGGTGGCGGTGGCCGCCGGAATGTGTTCGTCACACTTTTCGAAATGCCGGATACGATTTTAAGCCGCATCCGACGTTTTTTTTGACATAGTGCCCAATGAATGACCTCAAAAGCCGTTTGCTCCTGATCGGAGTCCTGCTTTATGTTTTTTTCCCAAGCGATCTGGTCCCTGATTTTCTGATTGGCTGGGGCTGGCTTGACGACCTGATCGTGCTGTATCTGCTCTGGCGCTATTATCGGCGCCAGCCGCAACCGAAACGCACTGAAAAGGGCACCGAACAAGCCCGGGACAAGGTTGACGAGCGGCAATACCGCACCACCGAAACAGACGGCCCGGACCGCCAAAGTCCCTACACGGTCTTGGGGATTCCTCCAGGCGCGTCCAGGGAAGAGATCAAAACCGCCTACCGCCGCCTTGCCGGCAAGTATCATCCGGACAAGGTAGAGCATCTGGGCAATGAATTCAAAGCGTTGGCCGAAGCGCGCTTCAAAGAGATTCAACAGGCGTATGAGGAACTCATCTCCCGGTGAGACACTCTTCATGGGCAATCGTCCCGGAATGTCCTTCCGGGCCATCATAAAAGAACACCATCAACAGAAGGGGGTGGCAGATGATCGACAAAGATGAGTTGTTGAAACAGATGAAAAAAAAGTTCGACGATTTGAACTACCGGTGGAATATCGAACGCAACAAACTGGAGGCCAAAGCCCAGCACGAGAGCGCCGATGTCATTAAAAAATTCGAAGAAAAACGTGAGGTTCTGCGCCAATACCAGACACAGATGAAGGACAGGCTCAAAGAGCTGGACGCTGCCGGGGAAAATGCCTGGGGCGATCTGAAAGACGGGGTCGAAGACGCCTGGAAATCACTGGCCGGCGCCTTTGACAAAGCGACGTCACACTTCAAGAAAAAGTGAGCAAACGGCTGACCGTCAGCCTGAGATTGTCCGGAAAAGCCCCTGCCGGAACGCCGCGGGAAATGGGCGCTACCGTTCGCCCCGCCGGTACGGCTCCCCCAGCATGGCCGGGGCATTCAAGCGGCGGCTGTCCCTGATCCCGCCCACCAGCAGCACCAGAAGGGTGGCCAGGTAGGGCAGCATGGCCAGAAAGTTCGGCGATATGCCCAGCGGCTGCAGCAGATACTGCAGCACGAAAATACCGCCGAAAAGAAACGCCCCCAGGATGGCGCGGGTGGGATTCCACAGGGCAAAGATGGTCAGGGCAATCACGATCCAGCCCCGGCCGGCGGTCATGCCTTCGATCCAGGATTTGCTGTAGGAAATAGAGAGATGCGCACCGGCCAGTCCTGAAAACGCCCCCCCGGCAATCACACAGAGATAACGCACCCGAGAGACGTTGACGCCCTGGGTTTCCGTGGCTTTGGGATTCTCACCGGCGGAACGGATGCGAATGCCCAAAAGGGTGTGTTCGAGCAGAAACCAGGCGCCGATGGCCAGCACGATGGCCAGATAGAAAAAGGGGCTCTGGTTGAAGAAAACCGGTCCCACCAGCGGAATGTCGCACAGGCCCGGAATCGCCAGATTGTTGATTTTAATGGCCAGGGGCTTACCCACATAGGGTTTGCCCAAAAGGCCGGCGATTCCCAGCCCGAGCATGGTCAGCGCCAGGCCGGAGACCACCTGGTTGGATTGAAGGCTGACCGACGCGAAGGCATGGATGATCGACACCAGCATTCCCGCGGCCATGGCCACGCACAGTCCCAGCCACGGGTTGCCCGTGTGGTGGGTGACGATAAATGCGCTGACCGCACCGACCGCCATCACCCCCTCCACACCCAGGTTGAGAATGCCTGATCGCTCACAAAGAATCTCACCGGTCGTACCGAGCAACAGGGGCGTTCCGGCAACCAGCGTCCGCTGAGCCACGGAAATGAGAATGTTCATATCTTCCATGGACTAGGCCCTTTCCTTGTCCGATGCCAGACGAACCTTGTTCTTGGTGAAAAAATCGCCCATGATCAAAAAAAACAGCATGGTTCCATTGAAAACATCCACGGTCGCCGCCGGAAGTCCCAGGGAAATCTGAATGGCATCCCCACCCACGAGAATCGCCGCAAAAAAGAACCCCGAAAAGATAACCAAAACCGGATTCAGTTTGGCCAGCCAAGCCACAATGATGGCCGTAAACCCGTAGCCCGAGGAGATGGAGTCTGGATAACTCAGATAGTGATGGATACCGGCCACCTCGCCCACTCCGGCCAGGCCGGCCATGCCCCCGCTGATGGCCATGATCAGCAGCGTGGTCCGCCCGAAATCGATCCCCGCGTATTTGGCTGCATCGGGATTTTCGCCGATGACCCGGACTTCGTAGCCGAACCGGGTTTTGTAGATCACGACGGTCAGCACGACGACGGCGATCACCGCCAGGACCAGGGTCACCGTGTGAATCCTGGACCCCGGCAGCAGGGTCAGGATCGCCGATTCCGGCAGATCGTCGGTGTAGGGGAATCCGAATTTTTTGCTGCTCTTCCAGGGCCCGACAATCAGAAGAGTAAGAAATTCAGCGCAGATGTAATTGAGCATCAGCGTGGAGATGACCTCGTTGATGGCAAAGCGGAGTTTGAGAACCGCCGGAATCAGCCCCCAAAGCGCGCCCCCGGCAAACCCGGCAATGAACATCAATGGCACCAGAATCATCGAGGGCAGCGTCGGATCCACGTTGAGCCCGACCCAGGTACCGAAAATGGCTCCCATCAGCAGTTGGCTCTCCGCACCGATGTTCCAGAACTTGGCCTTGAACGCCAGCGCCAGACCGCCGCCGATGAGAATCAGCGGGATGGCCTTGGTGATCGACTCCTTGATCCCGTACCAACTGCCGAAGGACCCGAGGAAAATTTTCTTGAAGGCGAAAAGCGGGTTGACGCCACACAGCAAAAAAATGAGCCCGATCACCAACAGGCCGGCAATCAGCGACAAAAGCAGCGTGACAAACGAACCGGCGGCGGAGACGTCTTCCCGGTCGGTGACTTTAAAATGAACCATCCGCGCCCTCTCCTGTCGTCAAATGGGTTGTTCCGGCCATCATCAATCCGATATCGGAAAGCCGGGGATCGTCGGATTCGAGAACCCCCATGAAGCGCCCCTGAAAAATGACCGCGATCCGATCGCACAGCTCGAAGATCTCATCCAGGTCTTCGGACACGAGCAGGATGGCGCCCCCTTCCGCCCTGCGCTTGAGCAACTGGTTGCGCAAATACTCCGTGGCGCCGACATCCAATCCGTAGGTGGGGTGCGAGGCCACCAGAAGATCCGGGTTGCCGGCAATTTCACGGCCGAGAATCAATTTCTGGATGTTGCCGCCGGAGAGGTTTTTGGTCTGGATGTTGATCGACGGCGTGGCCACCTGAAATTCCTCGATCAGTTTCCGGGTGTGCGCCTTTATTCGACCATAGGCAAGAAAGAGGCGGCTGGAAAATTTCTTCTGATGATGCTGTTTGAGAATCGCATTCTCATACAGAAACAGATTGGGCGCAATCCCGAACCGGATCCGCTCCTCCGGCACGTGCGACACTCCGGTATTATGGATCTTGCGGGGGGACCGGTTGGTGATATCCACACCGTTGATGCGGATCCTTCCCCGGGAAACGGTTCTCAACCCGGTGATCGCCTCGACCAGTTCTCTTTGTCCATTACCGGAAACACCGGCGATCCCAAAAATTTCATTTCGGTAAACATCAAAGGAGATGCCATTCACCACCGGGAAGCCCTTGTCGCCATCGATGGTGACATCGGAAACGTCAAGGACCTTATCTTTCCTTGGAAGCGCCTCGCGGCTGAAGGAGAAGATGACATCGCGGCCGATCATCATTTTTGCCATGGATCGCTTGTCCAGGTCCTTGGTATCCGCATGCCCCACGATGCGGCCCTTGCGCAGAACAGTCACCCGGTCACAGAGTTTTTTGATCTCATCCAGTTTGTGGCTGATGAGAATGATCATCTGTCCGTCACGGCGCATTTTTTCCAGTATCTGAAAAAAATCGCGGGTTTCCTGGGGCGTGAGAACAGAGGTGGGTTCATCCAGAATCAGAAGCCCGGCGCCATTGACCAGCGCTTTTACAATTTCAACGCGTTGCTGTTCGCCGGCAGACAGCTGCCACACTTTTTTATCCGGGTCGACATCGAAATTGAATTTATTCGAAAACGTGGCGATCCGCTGGCGCAGCTTTTTCTGGGGAAACAACATCGGTGACCGGATATACCCCAGGGCAAGGTTTTCAATCACCGTATGGTTCTGAACCAACATAAAATGCTGGTGAACCATCCCGATGCCCTGTTCAATAGAATCCCGGGGCGAGTCAATGGATACCCGGCAGCCGTTGATTCTTATCTCGCCGCCGTCGGGCTGATAAATCCCATACAGGATATTCATCAGCGTCGTCTTGCCGGCACCATTTTCGCCCAACAGCCCCAGGATTTCGCCTGACCTGATTTTTAAAGAGATCCCGTCATTTGCACGCACACCTTGAAACGATTTTGAAATCTCCTTCATCTCAAGCGTTTCGATTTTATTCATCGTCACCGCAACCCGTTAGGCGATTGGCGGAAAAGAAAGAGGGAGTCGGAACCATGCTGCCCGCCCCCCTCTTGATATTGGAGCCTGTATTGTTATTTTGGAATACTGCCCGCCACATTGTCGACATAATACATGATGCTCAGCAGATCGCCTTTGGACGCTCGCTCACCGGCCTTGATCCGGATCTTGCCGGTATTGTCGGCAATGGGGCCGGTGTAGGGGTCAAACAGATCGGTCCCTTTTTTCATCTGATCGTAGCGTTTCATCACCAAGTCGTACACGGAAACCGAACCAAAATCGTTGGTATCGACCTGAACGGCCTTCAATGCATCGATAAATTTGGGATTGATCGGCGCGTCAAACGATCCTCCCAGAATCACCGCCTTTTCAGCAACCAACCACCAGAGATCGTCGCTCTTCCAGGTGCCGTCATGCAGGTCTTTTAATATTTTTTCGTACATCACGCCCCAGTCGACCAACTGCCCGGAGACGACGGAGTCCTTTCCATAGGCCTGCATCGGACTGTAATGACTGAAGGTGTAAATTTGTTTTCCTTTTTCGGTGTGTTCCTGCCCGACCTCGATGACGGCCGGTGTGTCCTCGGTAAAGGCCAGCGCATCGCACCCCTCGGCAATCAACGATTCGGCGGCTTCCCTGGCCTTGTCCGGTCCGTACCAGGCGTAGGTCCAGCGGACATGGATCTCCGCGTTAGGATTCACCGCCTTGATACCCAGCGCCAGGGCATTGATGTGCCGGACCAGTTCCGGGATGGGAAATGCCGCCACATAACCGATCTTGTTGCTTTGGGTGAGGGCGCCGGCCATCAGTCCGTTTAGATAATAGGCCTGGTAAAGATCGGCAAAATAGGTGCCCACGTTTTTGGTTTGCTTGAAACCGGAGCAGTGCATGAACTTTTTATCCGGATATTTCATGCCGGCTTTGAGCGTATCATCCATGTAGCCGAAACTGGTCGTGAAAACGACATCGCATTTCTCTTCCTGGATGAATCGGTCGATGATGCGCGCGGAATCCGCCTCCGCCACCGATTCGATATAAACGCTCTCCAGCCAGGGGAGCTTCTGTTCGGCAAATTTTCTGCCGATATCGTGGGCATGCGACCAACCGTAGTCTCCCACCGGACCGACATAGACGAAACCGGCTTTCAACGGTTTTTCTGAAACCTCTGGCACTGGTTTCTCAACAATAGCTTTGATTTGTTCTGACAAAGTTTCAACTTGTTTTGCCAACTCATCAACACGATCCGAAAGTTTTTGAACTTTTTCTTCAAGGTCTTTACCGGGGCCTTCTTTGTCTCCGCAAGAAAGGATAAATAAAAAAAGAAAAGAAAAGAACAATAAAATTGGCATGTTTTTACTGAGTTTTCTAAACATTTAATAAACTCCTTTTGCAATATCAGTTTTATGAGCTGACACAGGCTCATTTTTAAAAAAATGTTAACGACTACTACGATATTAGTTTTCTTCAAGTCAATACCGACGTCGCTCTTTTGAATCTCGCTAAATTTAATTTCCCAAGATAGTTGGTCAGGTTTTGATCTTAGGAACAGCCTATAAATAACTTCGTCTATTAAGGTGATATGCTAACATTTTAAATTTATCCAAATATCTATTAAAAATATTGTTTGCGACAATAAACTATTAAAATATGGTGCGTTACAGGACTTTGATTGTTTGACGCTCTGCGGTTTAAATGTTATAGTGTCAACTATATAACAATTTAAAGTTGACACTATAACATTATGAACATTCAAAAATATCAATCAAAAGACCTGGAGCAGTTTTTAATACGTCAAAAAATCAGCACGTTAAAAGAGATTAAGACAGTGCTCGGCACCGATGTCGATATGACGGCTTTTAGAAAACTTAAACAATTGTCGTATCGATCAAGTTACTCACATGGGGGCAGATACTACACCCTGGATAAAGTCGCCAAGTTCGACGACAACGGCCTATGGTGTCACTTGTCTGTATGCTTTTCACAGCATGGCAACCTGCTTTCAACTCTTGAGCACTTGATAGCAGGATCGGAAGCAGGTTTTTTTGCCAAAGAACTTGAAGCGCTGTTGGCCGTTAGTGTTAAGGAATCGCTTTTACGTCTGATAAAAAAAGGCAAAATCGATAGGAAAAAAGTCTCCGGCGTTTACCTGTACTGCGCAGCCGATGCTTCTATGCGCAGGCAACAATTGCTGGCTCGTCGGGTCAAGCTTTCGGATACCGAAGACTTTTCGGACGAAGTCAAAGCAGCGATTATCTTATTCGTCAGCATTCTTGATGAACAGCAGCGGCGACTTTTCGCCGGACTTGAATCGTTAAAACTGGGTCATGGAGGTGATCTGCGCATTGCGGATCTGCTGGGGCTGCATCCTCAAACCGTTGCCAAGGGCCGCCGGGAACTCATTGACCAAGACATTGTTGTCGATCGCACCCGCAAGAAAGGGGCCGGTAGAAAACCTGTGGAAAAAAAACACCGGAAGTGATCGAGGAGATCAGAAATCTTTTGGAATACGACACCGCCGGAGACCCGATCACGGGGAGAAAATGGACCCGTCAAACCCCGGCAAAGATAGCCCGCTTGCTTGAAAGACGTCTCGATATCCGCGTGTCGGCGGCAACCGTTCGGCGACTATTAGACGAGCTCGATTATTCATTGAAGGCCAACAACAAAGCCCTTTCGGCCGGATCGCATCCAGACAGAGACAAGCAGTTCGACATCATCAAGCGCCTTCGGGAAAACTTCAGCGCGACAGGAGATCCGATCATCAGCGTGGACACGAAAAAGAAGGAATTGATCGGCTTGTTCAAAAATAATGGTCGCGTGTGGTGCGACGAAGCCACCAAGGTCAAAGATCACGACTTCCGATCCGAGGCATTGGGTATAGCTTCCCCCTATGGCATCTATGACGTCGGGCTCAACAAAGGTGTGGTGGTGATCGGAAAGTCGGCAGATACACCTGAATTTGCGGTCAACGCCATCACTACTTGGTGGCAGAGTTCTGGCAAGCATCAATATCCAAGGTCCAAACGCGTTCTAATTTTAGCCGACAGCGGCGGAAGCAATGGAGCCAGGCCACGTGCATTTAAAAAGTTTCTTCAGCACCGGCTTGCCGACGGGCATGGTCTTGAAATTTCGGTTTCGCACTATCCGACAGGAGCAAGCAAATGGAACCCGGTGGAGCATCGAATGTTTAGCGAAATCAGTAAAAATTGGGCCGGGATACCTTTAGAAAGTTTTGATATCATGCTCAATTTTATTAATGATACCGATACCGAAACAGGGCTTCAAATCAAGGCATATTTTGACGAGCGAGAATATGCCAAAGGGATAAAAGTCCCAGACAAGGAATTCAAAAGCCTCAATATTTCAAAGAACAAGGAATTGGGCAATTGGAACTATACGATCAAGCCCTCATGTCCAACAGCAAAAGCAGAAGCTATGAGATGGGAAGAACTTTTAAAATGTGAACTTATTTCTGACTGAACCCTTAGAGATAAATTTTAGGTTAAGAGATCAATCAAGCCCATTCCTCTTGAGGGAACCAAATCGGAATATTTGGCCTTGATCATCGTTGTGGCCACTCCAAAATGGCCATCGCCTCGCTCCCACGCTCTGCGTGGGAGCGCCTTGCTATTTCTTACTGGAATCGGGGTTCCCACGCAAAGCGTGGGAACCAGGTACCTTCTGGGCGAAACGATGATCAATTCATGAAAAAACGCAAAGCGGTCGGCGTCTATTCCACTGGACTATGTGGAGAACCTTGGAAATTAATGACTCTGCGCCGGTCATTTTTCCGCTTTATCCATTGACATTTCCCTGTGGGTATGATCGTTAAAAAATTTTGGTTTTCTACGATATCGGATTTTGATCCTCAAAAAATTGGAAAATTCGACATTCAGTGCCTGACCATGAATGGTCGATTTGGGTTCAGGCCCCGTTGCTGAAAACCGCAATGTCTCTGCAAATACAAGATGTTGCAACGCTACATAGCATAGACGGGGTTGGGGTCGAAATACGCTATTTATGCATGGGCGCCAAATGGTAAGGGCAGCATGTCAGCAATTCTATAAGGAGGGTAACATGTACGGGTTAGCGGCAATTCAACAGGCCAACGGATGGGCCATGGCAGGAGCCGGTGCCTGCATCGTTCTCACTGGCTTGGCGATTCTTTCTTTTCTGATTTCCTTACTCCCGCGTCTCACCGGGCTGTTCGAACCGAAGGCAGCCCCGCAGCCGGAACCAGCGGCAGCGGTGCCTGAAAAAGAGCAGGCGCCCACAGTCGTCGTCCCGGATCAGATTCCGGACGATATTGAAGAGGCATGCACCATTTTCATGGCCTTGACCGAAGGGCTGGGAGAAACGTTCAGCCTGTCGGATCTGCACCGCAAATGCCGGGACGCCAACCTGGCGAATCCCCACTATTCGGTCAATCGCTTCAGAGATGCCGGCATTTTGATCCCTGCCGGCGAGGGCCTTTTTTACTGGAAATCCCAATCAGAGTAAACGATAAGGACACAATCAATGGATTTATTAATTCAATTTCTCACAAACACAGGATATTATCTGGCCGACTACCGTCATTTCCTAATGTGGGGCATCGGTATCTTTTTTGTTTACCTGGCGATCGCTAAAAACTACGAACCGTTGCTGCTGCTGCCGATCGGCTTTGGTGTGCTGGTGGGCAATGTTCCCTTTTTCAAAGGCTTCGGGCTGGGCATTTACGAAAACAACAGTGTGCTTCACTATCTCTATTTCGGCGTTACCACCGGCGTGTACCCCTCCATTGTTTTCCTCGGCCTTGGCGCGATGACCGATTTTTCATCGCTGTTGGCACGCCCCAAACTGATGCTGTTGGGCGCGGCGGCCCAGATGGGGATTTTCTTTACCCTGCTCAGCGCCCTGGCCTTGGGCTTCCTGCCCAAGGAGGCGGCTTCCATCGCCATTATCGGTGGTGCAGACGGCCCGACCTCGATCTTTCTGACGGCAAAGCTGGCACCACATCTCATCGGCCCCATCGCCATCGCGGCCTACTCATATATGGCCCTGATTCCAATCATCCAGCCTCCGATCATGAAGCTGTTGACCACCAAGGCGGAGCGCCGGATTCACATGCCCGACCCACGACCGGTATCGCGTAAGGAACTGCTCATCTTCCCGGTTATCGGTGTGTTCCTGTGCTGCTTTCTGGCACCGGCATCGATTCCCCTTCTGGGAACCTTCTTTTTCGGCAACCTGATGAAAGTCAGTGGGGTTGTCGATCGTCTGGCCAATACGGCCAGAAATGCCATCATTGATACGGCAACGATCTTTTTGGGTTTCACGGTCGGCGCCAGTACTCAGGCGGACGTCTTTTTGACCACCAAAGCAATCGGAATATTTTTTCTCGGTGCAGTCGCGTTCAGCCTGGCGACCGCATCCGGACTGCTTTTCGCCAAACTGATGAACCTGTTTTCCAAAAACAAAATCAACCCGCTTTTGGGAGCATCCGGCGTTTCCGCCGTTCCCGGTTCTGCCAGAGAAGTCCATATGATGGGCCAGAAAGAGGACCCCACCAATTATCTGCTGATGCACGCCATGGCGTGTAACTCTTCCGGCGTGATCGGGTCTGCCATCTGTGCCGGTATTCTATGGAGCTTTAACGTCGGTTAGTCGTTGAAAATAAGGAACAACAAAGGCCCGAAACAGAATCGGGCCTTTGTTGTTCCTTTTTGCTGGTTCTCCCTGCTCGTCCCGCCAAACCGTACGCGCGATTTTTCTTCACCCGGTCAGAAAAAACGGTTCCCATGGCTGAACCGATCACGCCCAAATCCTGGTTTGTCTATCTCCTGCGTTGCGGCAAGATGCGGTAAATCCCGTCACTCCTCCGACTGAAAGCTGCGGATGATATACCCGCCGGATTTCTCGTCCGGTTCCAGCTCCATGAGCCCCCGGCTGGCGGCCTCGTCGAGCAGGCGCTTGAACGAGCGAAATCCGTAATAGGATTCATTGAATCCCGGGCGGCGGCGTTTGAGGGTCTGTTTGACCATGGACCCCCAGATTTTATCTTCCGAGCCGCGCTCTTCGGCCAGGGCCTCCAGGGTTTCCATCACCAGGTCCAGGGCTTCCTGGGTCAGTGTCTCGGCATCCTCCTTAGGCGCGGTTTCCGGAGCCGGCGTCTTGGGACTCTTGGCCGGTGGTTTGCGTGCCGCCTTCTTGGCTTTTTTCTTTTTTCGCACCAGGTCGTCGTAGTAGATGAACTCGTCGCAGTTGGCAATCAAGAGATCGGAGCTGGAGTTCTTCACCCCCACCCCGATCACGTTCTTGTTGTTTTCACGCAGCTTGCTGACCAACGGTGAAAAGTCCGAATCGCCGCTGACGATCACGAAGGTGTCGACGTGAAGTTTTGTGTAACACAGATCCAGGGCATCCACCACCATACGGATGTCGGCCGAATTCTTGCCTGACTGACGCACATGAGGAATCTCGATCAGTTCGAAGGCCGCTTCGTGCATGCCGGCCTTGAACTCCTTGTAGCGCTCCCAGTCGCAGTAAGCTTTTTTGACCACGATGTTGCCTTTGAGCAGCAGCCGTTCGATCACCTTGTTGATGTCGAACTGGGCACAGCGGGCGTCTCGAACGCCCAGGGCAACATTCTCGAAATCACAGAACACGGCCAGGTTGGCCGTTTCCAGAGGTTTTGTCATATTTTCCTTTCCAGGGCCTATGGGTTGCGAATTTACAAATCACGAAGCCATCTTATCTTCAAATCAGTATGATGCCAACACGAAAGGAGCCCATGATGGTTGAACTTGATGCATCCTTCAACGAATACCCCCTCGATACCATCAACCTGACGGTCGACGAGCCGGATCTGGATCTGGGCGCGGCCAGCGCCCTGGCCAAAACCACGGCCCGGGAAATGGACAGCAACGCCATGATGCTTTCCTACCACAGCGGCAAAACCGGTGAATTCTGGCCCAAATACGAATGCGGTGGAAACGGACGACCACCCTGGATCGTTTTTGCCGAAGCCCGGGGATACAATTTGAAAATCGATATCAACGCCGGCGATTATGAGTTTTTCTATGTCCGTTTTTAGCCACCACGTCACTATGCGGGTATCGCAGGAAAACGATCATCACCATCATCCACAACCCGCCTGACCGTGAATACTTCCCGGTCAGGCGGATTGTTTTTACCCCAATATTGGAGGTTTATTTTTCCTCGATCTGATCGTTATGGCACTTCAGGCAGCCGGTAAACTGGGGATGCGAGGTCGGCGGGCCGACGGGATCCCGGTCCGGATGATGACAGTCCAGACATTCGGCATCCTCAACGATCCCTTGATGAACCTCGGGATAGTGACGCACGGACGGTCCGTGCAGTCCCAGATAGTGTCGGTAGGCGCAGCCACCCAGAACTGCCAGCAGGATCGTGCAAATCATGCAGCACCATGCGGTTTTCATTTTTCCTCCCTGATTCCCGGTTGACATTGACAAAACGGCGATCGGACGGCTCAGGAATCCGCTGTCCGCTTGCCGTCCTTCAGCTCGATGATTTTTTCCGTGAAGCGGGCCAGATCCCGGTCGTGGGTGGCCATCAGGATGGTGCAGCCGGTCTGTGCAGCCAGACCAACCATCAGCTGCACGATCCGGTCGCCGGTGGCCGTATCCAGATTGGAAGTGGGTTCATCGGCCAGCAGCAATTTCGGCCGATGGGCAATGGCCCGGGCTACGCTGACCCGCTGGGTTTCGCCACCGGACAGTTCATGGGGCAGCGCCCCTGCCGCGGATAGAAGGTCAATGGCCTCCAGCAGGGCCTCGATCCTTGCCTGTCGAACCTTTCCCCCGATGCCGTTCAGGGCCAGCGGCAATCCGATATTCTGGGCCACCGTCAGGTATGAAAGCAGATTTCCCCGTTGAAAGACAAATCCCAGATGGCGCCGCTGAAACCGGCTCAGCGATTTTGCAGAGAGCCGGTGCACCGGCGTGCCGAAACAGTGGATCTCGCCTTTCTCCGGCAGGTCAATTCCGCCGACACAGTTGAGCAGCGTGGATTTGCCCGATCCGGATTTGCCCATGACCGCGGCGATGCTGCCGGCGCGAATGGTTATGGAGACCCTGTTGATGGCGTTGACCACACCGCGCCCGGATCGAAATGTTTTGCTGATATTTCTGACTTCAATCATGGTTTCAAATCATTCTCAGGATCTCCGCAACCCTCTTGCGGCTTACCATAACCGCCGGCCAGATGGCCGACATCAGGCCGAAGACCAGCGCGGTGACCGGCGGAGCCAACAGGGAGAAGACGGTCAGCCGCGGATAGATCACCCCGGACACAGTGAAATAGCGGTTGTGAGAGGTGAAGGCGCCAAGATCGATCCCGCCGGTGTGGGCCACGGCCAGGGTGCCGGCAATTCCGATCAACGTTCCCAGACCACAGGCGAAAAGATTCATCAGAACCACTTTAATCACGATGAGTCCGGCCATTTCGGTGGCGCTGACGCCCATGGCCTTCATGATGCCGTATTCGCGCA
Organism: Desulfosarcina ovata subsp. ovata; assembly: GCF_009689005.1. Taxonomy (NCBI): domain Bacteria; kingdom Pseudomonadati; phylum Thermodesulfobacteriota; class Desulfobacteria; order Desulfobacterales; family Desulfosarcinaceae; genus Desulfosarcina; species Desulfosarcina ovata. The sequence goes on from NZ_AP021879.1 coordinate 3,358,518, forward strand.
TGTTGCGGATGATGAAAACGACAAAGGAGCAGGCGACACCGATGGCCACGACGGCGAAAACGATAAAAATGACCAATGCCATGGAAACCGCTTCCAGGTCGATGAGTTGTCGCAGATCCGGCATCTGATCGTACCAGGCCTCGATATGGACCGTACCGGGGAGCTGCCGCCGGTATGCCTCGATCACCGCTTCGGTATCGACGCCGGTGTTGAGGAAGACGGCGTCCGTCCGTTTGCCTGTCCGGGCCGGAATGCACGCCAGGGGGCAGAAGGCGATTCCTCGATCCAGGGCGTCAAGTCCGGTCTGGTAGATCCCCACGACCCGGAGGCGGATCGGCGGATGGACGGATGGGGCCTCGAATTGGACGGTATCCCCCATTCCCACATCCAGATCCCGAGTCAGATCCCGGCTGATCAGGGTCTCATCCCGGCTGTCCAACGGATAACGGCCGGCGATGATTTTGTGCTTCAGGGCCGTATGGGCACATTCTTTATCGGAATCGATGCCGCAAAGCACCACCGGCCGAAAATGATCGCTTGCGGAAAGCGCGCCGTTGACCCAGATCCGTTCCAGCACCGCGCTCACGTCCGGAATCCGCAACCCCTCGGGACGGTCGGATACGGACGGGGCCGTGACGGTAATGTGCCCGGAAAAAAGCCCCACAGTATTGCGCAGCATGGCGTCCTCGACCCCCACGGAAAGCGCCGCGAGAAAAATCAGTGCCGCCACGGCGGTGACCACCATGACCGAAAGGGCTGCCGTTGCCCGGCCGGAGCGGCCGAGGAAGCACAATGCAATCCGGATCCAGAGCCAGATGCCGTCGGTTTTCACCCGCTGGCCTCATTCATCAGTGCCGACATGCCGATGCGTTTTTCCAGAAACCGGATGGCCGGGGGGATCAGTTTGCGGTGCTGGGGCCAGAAAAGGGTGCCCAGTCCCTGTTCCAGCAAAAGGCGGGCGCGGGTCGCGGCCTGATGCAGCGCCTCGGGAAAGTGGCTGGCGTGCAGGGACGCCGGTTTGGTGCGCATGATCCGATTCAGCCGATCCTTTTCTGCCGCGTGACCATCGTGATAAATCAGTGAAACCAGATAATTGTGCCTTCTTTTTTCCACATCGATGGCCAGATCGACCATGTCGTCCATGATCTGGCAGCCCATGCCGATCCGGTACAGCCCTTCCAGCAGCGGAGCCAGCCTGTTTTCGGTTATCGTTTCGAACGTCAGCGGGATGTCCCACGGACACTGGAACAAAATGCCGGTTTTATAGTGATGGATCGATTCGAGGATGACATCCGGTGCCAGAATGGTATCGATGCCGGCTTCTTCCCCGGCTTCCTGTCTCCCGCTGCGGGTCATGGTGCGCATGGATGCCGCCGCTGCGTCGGTGACCCGGTCGATGGGAATGTCTCCTTTCCCGGCCGCATCCATGAGAATCTGGAAAAGCACCCGATCCGAAACCATGATATCAACCACCGAGCGGAAGCGGTACCCGCCTGGCGGAAGATCGGTTTCAAGGGTTGCCTTGTACTCGTCGTCCAGCAGGTTGTCGCAACCGGTCACCATGCCTCGCAGGCACTGCAGGGTGGCGGCATAGAGAATCCGGCGCCGGGAGGGGATGCCGGCCCGCTGGTAGGAGTAGAGAAAAAGCAGTGAGAAAAAATTCTTCTGCCAGGCAAAGGATTCCCTTCCCGGCGGTTCGAGGGCCACGCCGGCCGGTCGCAGAATTTGATCCGCGACCGTCCAGTACTGCGCAAGGCCCTGCTTCAGTTCGGCCAGCAGCGTCTGCAGGGGTGGAGCCTTGGCCAGGAAGGTCGCATGATGATGGCCGCGATTCATCTCAGGCATTCGGTTTGCGGGTGTTGAACAGGGCAATGTATCCGAAATAGACGGCCACGATCGAAGGTGGTGCAAACCCCGCCGCCTCGATAACCCGGGGCAGGACCCCGCGGATGTTCTCACCAATCTGGGGCTGCATGAAAAACCAACGCGATACGTGGGAGACCAAAGCGCCCATCCGGGTCGTGGGAATGTGCATGTCGGCGATGACCAGCCGGCCTCCCGGCTTGAGAACCCGAAACGCCTCGGTCAGGGCGCTTTCCTTAAGATCCAGGGGAACGTGGTGAAAAAAGAGACTCGATACCACAGCATCGAAGGTGGCGTCGGCAAAACCCAGCGCTTCGGCAGCCATCACTTCGAAGCGGCAGTTTTCCGACGCCCGTTTCTTGCGCGCCACGGCAACCATTCTGGCGGCCGCATCGATACCCACGCTTTCCCCTCCCTCGGCTGGATTCAACCGGTCTGCAATCATGCGCGTGAGTACGCCGGTTCCACATCCCAGATCGAGAACTCGATCCGATGCGCTCACATTCAGCAGGGAGAGAAGATGAAGATCGTACTCGGCCTGTTTGCCCAAAAGGAGCAAGGGCTCCAGGAGGTCATAGACCCGCGCGGCATGATCCAGGGTTCGCCCGCGTGTGGAAACCGATTGAAGTTCCATTTGATTCACCATTTGGGGATTTGACATCATCTCGAATGAAAGCGTATCAGCGGCTGGCCGATGTTGTCAATTGATCCTTCATTGGTAGAGGTGGCATAGGGTGTTTGCAAGCACCAGCAATTGTAATTTTGGCCTGCTTTTATCAATATATTGTGCTTAATTAATTAGTATTAATCTATATATTGTATTGATACGCTCCAAAATTACAATTGCTGCGGCCGCCATATAGGACTTGTCTAATGGAATAAAGCGTGGTATCGGAAGTAGTTGTCCTTTTATTTCAAATCCCAATTATCCAAGCACCAATAACCCGGGCCGGGCAGCGCAGGTTGCGTGTTGCCGGGATGATTCTGCAAGGAGGCGTTGAGCATGGCAAACCGCAGTAACTATTTGATGTGGATACTGGTCGCAGTGCTGGCAGTGTGTTTTCAGGTGGTTTTTGTCTTCGCAGACTGCAAACAGACCGCCACGGGGACGGCCGTCGATTTTTCAAAGGCGTACTTCCGCCTCGATGCGGATATGGAGCGGTATCTGTGCAGTGATCTAACCGGTGAGGCTGACGAATCGGTTTCGGCCAACTACATCCAGGCCATGACCGAAACGGCCCGGCAGCGGGGTTTCGGCAAGGGAATGGTAAAGCGGATCATTACCCATTTGGAGACCGAGACCGTGGCTCAGGATAAAGATTCGGCGACCATTCATCTCAAAGGGGCCAGCCGGACCTGCATCCATCCGGTGTTCGCCTACGTAGCCGGGCTGTTCCGCATGGGTGAGACTTACTGCTTCGAGGAGACACTCAATTTGGTCAAAGAAAATGGTCGATGGAAAGTCTGTGGCGCCCCCTATGGCCTTTCCCTGGGTGTTTAGCAGCATATCTCACGGGAAATGCGCAGCGCGCGCAACAGCGGATCAATCCCCTGAATCAAGTTAATGTTATTTGCCGCCGGTTTCACCCAGCCGTGAAACCGGCGTTTTTGTAACCATCTGCACTCTGGCGATGGTGATTGTGGATGGACACGGTTTACCTGGAAATTCGAAAAATCGCTCGCGACATTGTGGCCCGTTATCCCCAGCCGGATTTTTACGGTGACCATGCGTCGGAGGCGAAGGATGCTCGGCGCTTCTACCGGACCGATGCCGTCATCGTACGTCTGCGCCAGAATATGACCGACTGTCTGGACAACGATTTCGGTCACGGGATGGGCCACGCGAAAAAAGTGACCATCGATGCCGGCACCCTGGTGATCATCGAAAGCCGACGGGCCGGCCATGCCGAAACCCAGGTGCGCCGAAACCTGCTGCTGGCCCAGTGCGCCGGCCTGCTGCACGACATCTGCCGCAAAGAGAAAGACCATGCAGAAAAGGGCGCCGAAACCGCACGCCAAATCCTGAACGGCTACCCACTGGGCCCCGATGAAATCACCGCGGTCTGTGCGGCGATCCGCAATCACGAGGCCTTTGTTCGGATGGAGCATCTGCCCGTCCGGCAGGCACGCCTGCTCTCCGACTGCCTGTATGACGCAGACAAATTCCGCTGGGGGCCGGACAACTTCACCCACACCCTCTGGGACATGGTCAGTTTCTCGAATCCGTCGCTGAAAACATTTCTGGATCACTACCCGGCGGGGATGGCCATTTTGAAAAAAATCCGCAAGACCTTCCGCTCCCGTACCGGTCGGCGTTACGGGCCGCAGTTTATCGACATGGGGCTCGCTATTGGTGAAGAGCTTTATGAAATCATTTTGACCGAGTTCGTCAACCCGACCTGATTGTCCGCACTGTGTTCCTCGATGCGCACTTTGGAAAACAGCAGTGTGGTCGTCCCGATGGTTTCACCAGCGTTGACGATATCCCTTTCCAAAATCAGCCAATGACTGCCCTGCTGCGTTTTTGACATGTTGTTCAGCAAAATCTCCGGGTCTCTATTGACCCGCACGCCGGTCAGAAAATCTGAACTCAGGTAGGCATTGGCGATCTGGGTAACGGTATCCATATCCATATTCCACAGAGCGGCCGGGCCAGGACCTCGACAAACTCATCGGCAACAGCGATGGCTTCGCATTTCAAATCGGCAATTTCCCGAAAAGTTGGAATCGAAAACAATGGGAGGTATCTTTCTGGGTAACCTGAAGAACGACCAGCTGTCAAGCACTCCGGGCATATTGCAACCCGCGATCAATGGGAATCGGCGGTCGACTGGCTTTTCTGCGTGGATCACCTAATCGCGTGAATCTCCTGTTTGTATGCTGCTTTTTCGAATCCAGATCGGTTGGCTTTGGAGTGAGGATGCTTAAAATAGATGATATTCGTTTTGATACAGCCGCTGTTATTTTCCGGCGGCAGTGATCCGCACCACCGGGTGTCTATTTGCAAAGGAGAGAAAAATGAGCAAAGCCATCGTGATCCATCAAACGGGCGATCCCACGGTCATGCAATGGGAAAATTTCGACCCCGGCGAGCCCTGCCCGGGGGAGGTTCGCTTGCGCCAGGAGGCCGTTGGTCTCAACTTTATCGATATTTATCATCGCACGGGGCTCTACCCGCTGCCAGCCCTGCCGGCGGTACCGGGGCTGGAAGGTGCCGGTGTCGTGGAATCGGTAGGCACCGGGGTGTCCGAATTCAAACCAGGCGATCGGGTAGCCTACGCCGGCGTACCACCCGGCGCCTATGCCCAGGAACGCTGCATTCCGGCCCATCGCCTGGTCAAGCTGCCGGACGGCATCAATACCCGGCAGGCCGCGGGTATGATGCTCAGGGGCATGACGGCCCGGTATTTGCTTGTCGGATGCTATCCGGTCAAAGCCGGCAGCCGCATCCTTGTCCATGCCGCGGCCGGCGGCGTCGGCACCCTTTTATGCCAATGGGGGCGCCATCTGGGCGCCGAGGTGATCGGCACGGTAGGATCCGTGGAAAAGGCCGAACTGGCCAAGCAGAACGGCTGCCAGCACCCGATTCTGTACGCGGAGACCGATTTTGTGGCGGCGGTCAAGGAGATCACCGACGGTCAGGGGGTGGATGTGGTTTACGACGGTGTCGGCCAGGCCACCTTCATGCAATCCCTGGACTGCCTGCGGCCCATGGGCACCATGGTCTCCTTTGGCCAGTCATCGGGTGCGATAGCGCCGTTGGATGTGGGGCTCCTCTCGGCAAAAGGGTCCCTGTTCCTCACCCGGCCCAGTCTGATGGCCTACACGGCCAAGCGCGATGATCTGCTGGCCCACGCCCGGGATCTTTTTGACGTGGTGACCGCCGGGGCCGTAAAGATTGCCATCGGCCAGACCTACCCGCTGGAAGCCGCGGCCCAGGCCCATCAGGACCTGGAATCCCGCAAAACCACGGGCAGCACAGTATTGATCCCATAAAAAGGGAGCTGCCATCCGGCAGCCCCGTCAGAAGTTGAATCAACTGCAGTGAAAACAGGGGTCAGCAGCAACACTGGCTGACATAACAGCCACACGGGTCAACCACCTGGCAACCGCATGCATCGACCACGTAAAAGCAGCCGCTTCGATCGGCGGCGCTGGCGTGGCGGTGCTTTTTTTGCTCTTTATGCTCACGTTTACGGTCATGTTTTTTATCGGACATGGCAAACCTCCTTTGAGATACAACGCTCCGGCGCTGAAAAGCCGGTGGCGGGATATAAGTGGATTGAATGATCGAAAGCGCTTGGTATTTCACCATCCGCATCCTCGCGGAAACGGTTCTAAAGCGCTGCACCTTCCGCTGTCGATCAAGAATAAGCTAATCATCAAGTACCACAATGTCACAATTTATTTAATTTTTCCCAACCGTTTTGAACAAACGATTAATAGTAGATATCCGATCGGTTTTGTGTTAATAAAATTAGGTTTCTACCCTCCAAATCAGAGGCATTATGAATAAATCGAGGATACTTGTCATCGCCACCCGCAATAAGGGGAAAACGGCCGAAATCCGCGACATGCTCAGCGGCTTCCCGATTACCATAAAAAACCTGGATGATTTCGGTCCCATCCCGGAAGTCGTGGAAGACGGGGAGACATTCGACGAAAACGCCTATAAAAAATCGAGCTTCACGGCCAGGGTACTGGGTTATCCGGCCCTGGCCGACGATTCGGGACTGATGGTGGAGGCCCTGGAGGGGGCACCGGGCGTGCACAGTGCCCGCTGGGCCGGTCCCGAAGCCACCGATGCCGAGCGTTGCAGCAAATTGTTGACTGAGATGGAAAACCAGCCCAACCGCAAGGCGGCGTTTGCGTGTGTCATCTCCATTGCCGTTCCCGCCGGGCCGGCATTGACCTACGAAGGTCGCTGTGAAGGGACCATTCTGGACGCCCCGGCGGGCAGCAATGGATTTGGGTATGACCCGGTTTTTTTCTATGCACCGCTCAACAAAACCTTTGCGCAGTTGACCCTCGCCGAGAAAGGCCGCGTGAGTCATCGCGGCAGGGCCTTGCAGGAGGTTCGGGATGAATTTGACAAGATCATCAAGTGGATTGATTACCAGACGCCGGAACCGGAAATTGTCGGCTGCCAGGGCGAGTAGCAGCGCAATACCTGAAATCAGCGGTTCGTTCAATGGATTGTCAACCATTGAAACGGACTAAAATGCAGCAGGTGGGCAACAGCCGCGCGATCGGACAGGATGGAGGCCTGTCACCATGCCCGGGGCAATGGACGGTATCGTGCAAGAACGACGGATTACAGCCAAAAAGGGGTATTTTGCATGCTGAAAAAAAATGAAGGGATTGATATCGTCAAGGAGTTGGGAGGCATCCAGAACGTTGAACAGGCCCAGGCCCTGTTTGAAAAACGGCTGGACAGCGACCACTTGATCCGGATCCGCAAACTGAGCCAACCGGAAATTCTGATTAAAATCGCCAATGCCATCGCCATGTGCGATCCTGCCCGGGTTTACATCAACACCGGTTCCGCAGCGGATCGCCAGTTCATTCGCCAGCTGGCACTGAACAAAGGCGAAGAGGCGGTCCTGCCCATGGACGGGCATACCATCCACTACGACCTCAAGGAGGAACAGGGGCGCATCATCGACCGGACCTTCTACATTGCCAATCCGGACGAGAAGATCAGTTCCCTGGCCAACAAGATTCTCAGGGACGACGCCCTGGTGGAGGTACGCACCAAGATGGCCGGTATCATGAGTGGCGGCACCATGGTCGTGGGGCTTTACATGCGCGGTCCGGTTGGCGCCGCAGCCACCAACCCGGCCCTTGAACTGACCAGTTCGGCCTATGTATCACACAGCGCGGAGATTCTCTATCGCAACGCGTTCGACGATTTTGAAAAAGAGGTCGAACGCCTGGGCCACTTTTACACCAATATCCACAGCGAGGGCCTCAACCGGGCCGAAGATCTGCCCAACGCCAGGGTCTTCATGGACCGCAGCCACCGCACCACCTACTCCTTCAACTGCACCTATGCCGGCAACACGTTGCTGCTGAAAAAGGGCAACCACCGTTTCTCCGTGGACAAAGCCGTCTACGAAGGAGAAGGGCGGGAACTGGCCGAGCACATGTTTATCACCGGCATCGATGGTCCGGACGGGCGCGTTACCTGGGTCGCCGGAGCCGCCCCATCGGGCTGCGGCAAGACCACCACCGCCATGGCCGGCAATCACTTTGTGGGTGACGATCTGGCCCAGATGTGGATCGACGAAAGCGGCAGCGTACGCTCGATCAATCCGGAGTGCGGCATTTTCGGCATTGTTGAGGATGTCAATGGGGAGGGCGATCCCATGCTCATGGACCGGCTGAGAAATCCCGGATCCGAGGTGATCTGGTCCAATGTGCTGATCGATGAAACCGGCACCCCCCACTGGACCGGCAACGGCGAAGCCCAGCCCATCCGGGGCCGCAACTTCCAGGGCCCCTGGAAAAAGGGCCTGCAAGATGCCAATGGCAAGGAGATCCCCATTTCCCACCCCAATGCGCGCTGCACCATCTCCTCCTCGGCCCTGGCCAACTACTCGGAGGCAGCCGAAGCGGCCGAAGGGGTCGAAACCCGGGTAATCACTTACAGCGGCCGTGACAGCGATACCATGCCGCCGGTGTGGGTCGCCAAGAACTCCGACCACGGTGTTGCCATCGGGGCCTGCATCGTCTCGGCGGCCACGGCCACCGAGGTGGGTGCCAGCGGAGTCAAGCGGGCGCCGTGGGCCAATGCGCCTTTTATCCCCGGCGCCCTGGGGGATTACATGAAAGCGCAGTTCGATTTTTTTGGCAGTGCGGCCATTGCCGACGGCAAGCGGCCGATCATGGCCGGATTGAACTACTTTCTCACCCATGAGGCCCGGGGGGGCAGCGGCAAAAAACTGCTGGGCGAGAAAAAGGATGTCAAGGCCTGGCTGGCCTGGCTGGAGCAACGGGCCCACGGCGATGTGGATGCCATCGAGACGCCCATCGGCTTCATTCCCCGCTACGCCGATATGCAGAGGCTTTTCGAGACGCGGATCGACAAGGCCTATCCGGAAGATCTCTACAACCGTCAGTTTTCTCTTTATGTGGACAACATCCTGGCACGGATCGATCTCCAGATAGCCGCTTATTCCAAAGAAGAAAACATTCCCCCGCGGCTCTTCGACGTCCTGAAAGAACAGCGCGACGGCCTGGTGGCCCTGAAGGAAAAATTCGGCCCCATCGTCACGCCGGAACAGTTGTCGAACATGTAGACATCGATGAATGCTCAAATGGCGTGGCTTTTTTCTGTAAGAGCCTGTTTGAGAAGTCTGGATCAGGCTCGATAACAAGGCGGAACGTGGCTCGAAAGCGGAGCATATATGTAATATGTGAGCATTTTGAGACACTTCCCAACGCCGTTAGCGGGCCTTAGACGGATTTATCAAACAGACTCTATAAGGGAAAAAGCACGCCCGACGCTTCCCATCATTGAGCTGGTCGAACGTATCGCGTTATCAACCCAGGCGGCAGAAAATCACTCTGCCGCTTTTTTCTTTGATCAATTAGGGCCGGATCTTCATGCCACCACCATCCATCATCACCAGCCTGCTCAATCGCCGGATGCTCGTGGCGCTGGTGATGGGGTTTTCCTGTGGGCTGCCGCTGCTGCTGACCCTGTCGGTACTCCAGGCATGGATGACGGAGGCCGGTGTCGATCTGACCACCATCGGACTCTTCTCGCTGGTGGGATTGCCCTATACGCTCAAATTCTTCTGGTCCCCCGTCTTCGACCGGTTTGCCTTGCCGGTTCTCGGCCGACGACGCGGATGGCTCCTGATCGCCCAGCTGGCGCTGATGGGCAGCCTGGTCTGGCTGGGCTTCAGCGATCCGCTGGATCACCCCGAACTGTTGGCCGTCGCCGCCCTAGCGGTGGCTTTCTGCAGCGCCTCCCAGGATATCGTGGTCGATGCCTACCGACGCGAGGACCTGCCCGACCGGGAGTTGGGGTTGGGATCGTCGCTGTACATCAACGGCTACCGGGTAGGCATGCTTCTGGCTTCCGGTGGCGGCCTGATCCTGGCCGACCACATCCCTTTTTCAATGGTCTACACGATCATGGCCCTGTGCCTGCTGCCGGGGGTCATCGCCACCTTGCTGACCCCGGAACCGACGGTCAACCAATTTCCGACGACCCTCAAAGCCGCCGTGGTGGACCCTCTGGTGGAGTATTTCAGCCGCACCGGTGCGTGGTGGATGCTGGCTTTCATCCTGATGTATAAAATCGGCGACACCATGGCGGCAGCCATGACCACACCCTTTTACCTGGATATCGGCTTCACCAAAACCCAGATCGGCGCCGTGGTCAAGCTGTTCGGTTTCTGGGCCACGGTCGGGGGAACCCTGTTGGGCGGCATCGTGATCATCCGCCTGGGCATCATCGGCAGCCTGTGGATCTTTGGCATTCTGCAGGCGCTCTCCACCGCCGGATTCGCCCTGCTGGCGATTCTGGGCCCCAATCTGGCGGCATTGTCCGGGGTGATCGCCTTCGAAAACCTGACCGCCGGAATGGGCACCTCGGCCTACGCGGCGTATATGGCCAGCATTACCGACAAACGCTTCACCGCCACCCAGTATGCCCTGCTCACGAGCCTCATGGGGGTTCCCCGGGTGCTGGCCTCGGCACCCACCGGTTATCTGGCCACCCGGCTGGGCTGGGTCGGATTTTTCATCCTGTGTACCCTGATCGCCATTCCCGGTCTGCTTCTGCTGCTGCGCATCGGCGGGCGCCATCCGGACTGACCCGTACGACTGCCGCTTGTTTTTCTATTATTTCTGATTATGGTTGGCCCACGTTTGCCAACGATTTTACAATAGGATCCCGGATCCGAAGGAGAAGACGTCCCGTGACGACGCCCCCAAATCCCCAAGACACCCATGCCCGGCGAGTTCAGAAGTTGGCCGAAAGCCGCCAGCAGATCCTTTCCATGCCACCGGAAAAAGCCATGTCCGCCATCCTTGACCATCCGCAACCGGCTGCCCTGGTTCACTCGTTTACCGAAACGGATCTGCATTTTCTGATTCACGACATCGGTATCCACGACGCCCTGCCCCTGATCGGCCTGGCATCCAACCGGCAATGGGAATATTTCCTGGACACGGAAATCTGGACGCGGGACCAGCTGGACTACCCCATGGCCACCACCTGGCTGAATCTGCTGCTGCAGGCCGATCCGAATCGGCTGATCAAATGGTGCTTTGACGAAAAACTCGAATTGATGGAACTGTACCTGTTCAGGAACATGGAACTGTGTGTCCGCGAGTCGGATCAGACCCCCTCCGACCTGGGAGAGGGCTATTTTACCGATGACGACACCTTTTATGTGCGTTTTGTGGACTACCCGGTATCGACACCGGCCGAGGAATCCCTGAAAAACCAGCGCAACGCCATGCTGGCCGAACTGTTTCGCCGGCTTTCCCTATGGGATCATCCCCGCTACCAGGGTCTTCTCATGGAAGCGGAAAGCATCCTTCCCGCCGAAACCGAAGAGGAGCTGTTTCGGCTGCGCAACGGACGCCTGGCCGAAAAAGGATTTCTGCCCTATCATGAAGCCATCGGCGTCTATCAGCCCCTTGGCCCCGGAGAGCTGGCGGCAAGGGGCAAAAAACGCTTTCATCGGCCTTCTGCCGATGAGATGCCGCTGCCGGTGCCCAGCCTGGCGGCCACGTTTCTCGAAGGTGACAATCTCTTCGTGCGCGGCCTGAAAAGCATCGACGCCCCCTATGTGATCGACTTGCTGCAAACGGAACTGGCCAGCCTCTGCAACCAGGTCATTACCGCCGATGGGCAGATCGTCCGCGGACGGGACCAGCTGGCCGCGGCAGTGACCAAGGTGAGCGGATACTTGAGTATCGGCCTTGAGCAGGCCACCTCCAACCGGTCAGGCAATCGGGAAGCCATGGCGGCCAAGCTCCTGCAACGCCACTTTTTGGCCGACCTTTTCAGAACCGGTTTTGCCGCCGCCCTGGAGTTGCACTGGCAGGCCGAAAGGTGGCGCCCATCGAGCTGGTTCCAGGCCATGCGGCTGGAACTCACCTTCTGGGACGAAGCGTGGTTGGGCGTGCTGGGCGGATTGCTGCTCGATCGGCCAAAATTCTACGATCCCGCCGTGGCCGGTTCCAGTTACCGTGATTTTCAGGCCATGGCGGAAATCGATGCCACCGGCCGGGCACTCAAGCAGATGAAGGCCGTGGACGCACTGCTCGAACGCCTGTCCATCACCAGACCGATGCTGGGCAGCAGCCGGTTCCTGACCCATAAAAGTCTGATCCTGACCCTCTGGGCCCGGGCGTGGCTGAATCGTCCTGCCATGGACGAGACGGCGACGCCACTGGCCATCCCGCTCTCCGCATTCCGGACGTTCTACGACTGGCTGTGGACGGAAAAAGAGGGCCGACGCATCATCGACGATTCGCGCAAGGCCCGGTTCCTCGAGTGGCTGGCCGACGCCGCCGGCGAATCAGCCACCGATCTGGGCGACCGGCTGGGAATGGTGTTCGAAGATCTGTTCGCTGAAATCGAACGGGAACTCGCGCCGGTACGGGCCGGCAATCTCGACCCGCGGTTTATCCAACTTTTTCTGCTGCGCGCCTGACTTCACCTTTATCCTGGCCACCATTTTTCTGAAAGGACCAGTCACTCTGCCGCGACTGATCGCCACACTGCCGGCCGTTTGCGGTGCCCTCCTGGCGACGACGGCGGTTTAAAACGGAAATAGCAGAAAGACACCGTTCAGTCGGCATGATCGAACAGATAGCCGATCGACCGCAGACTTTTAAAATAGATCGGATTGCGTGGGTCCGCCTCGAAGTACTTGCGGAAACGAACGATAAAATTGTCTACCGTTCGCGTGGAGGTTTTTCTGGAGTAGCCCCAGCCGATCTGGAGCAGCTTATCCCGCGACAGCGGTTTGCCGCGATGGGCAATGAACAGTTTCAGCACCTTCGATTCCTGCTCGGTCAGCGAGATTTCCCCCATTTGGCAATGGGCGGTATGCGTTTTAAAGTCAATCCGGTTGTCGCCAAACCGATAGGTTTCGGAAACCGATGCCACCGTCGTTCCATTTTCCTGATTCCAGCTCCCCCGTTTCAGCAGGCGTTCGACACGCAAGAGCAACTCCTCAAGGTTGAACGGCTTGGCCAGGTAATCGTCCACGCCAAAGGCGAGCCCTTTGATGCGATCGTCCGGGTCCCCCTTGGCGGAAAGAATCAAAACCGGAAGGCGCTCATCCGTCAGGCGAATGCTCTGGAGAATGGAGAGTCCGTCGATACCCGGCAGCATGACGTCCAGAATCACCAGATCGGGGCAGGTCTCTTTCCACTGATTCAGACCGGAAACCCCATCCGATGCGAGAATGACCTCATAGCCCTGCAGGCTCAGGTTGAGTTGAATACCCTCGGCAATATGCAGGTCATCTTCAATGATTAAGATGCGCTTTTTGGATTGCTCCATAACCGTTCTCCTGCGATTCATTCCAATCAATACTATTCCAGGGCCGGCAGAACGAGGGTAAACGTGGACCCCTTGCCCCGCCCCGGACTCTCGGCAACCACCCTGCCCTTGTGCAGACGGGCAATGTTCTGCACCAGATGAAGGCCCAGCCCGCTGCCTTTGGCCGTCATATCATCGGACCGGCCGATCTGGTAAAATTTGCGGAATATCTTTTTCATCTCCTTTCGATCGAAACCGATCCCGTTGTCAACAAAACGGATCCGGGTTTGCTTACGGCCCGATTCGATAAAAATATCCACCTGGGGGAATTTGGCGTCATTGTACTTGATGGCGTTGGTCAAAAAGTTCATGAGCAGCATTTCAAAAAGATGTCGGTTGACGTGCTGGTAAACGGTGGCGTTTTCCGGTGCGTGAACGACAATGCGGCACGCTTTGAAGAGATGGACGTTTTCCTCGACAAACCGATTGATCGTCTTGACGACGTCGCAGACGATAAACTCACCCATATAGCTTTTGCTCTCCAGTTTGGCGAGATTGAGCATCCGGTTGATATTCTCGGTCAACCGGTTGACGTCAAGGAGCATGTACTGGATGTATTTCAGCTGATCGGCCCGGGCCAGTTCGTGTTTGGAAAAGGTTTGCAGATAGAGCTGCAGCGATGTCACCGGTGTTTTGAGTTCATGGGTGAAATTGTTGATGAAATTGTTCTGCAGGCGATAGAGCTGCATGGTTTTCTGACTGAATACGAAGATAATGAAGATCCCCAGCAAGATGGTGCCGATCAGCATGGAAAGCACCAGAATCACCACCCAGGTATCGGCGGCAAACACCTGATCCTGTTCCAGGTTGAAGCGCACCATGGCTGCCCGCAACCCCGAGCTTACCCCGACGTACCAGTAGATATACAGAAAAAGCGATACCACCAGGGCTGTCACGGAAAAAATGAACACCGAGATCGGATGAAACAACCACTTTACCGGCTTCATGAGGTGCCGTCTTTCGTCAATTCGGGTGGGGGAACAATAACCGGATCCGTCTGTGGATAATAGCGGGTTTCAATATGCATTTCAATCCGCCGTCAATTCTGTCCTTGACCAGCTGACGACTCTCATAATAAACTACGAGTATCGTTTTTCTCCCGTCCGCAGTGTATGTCCGATCGTTGCGAGCATCTTTTTCGCTGAATTGTGCGTGTTCCTATAGTTTTTTAAGATAATGTTTTTGGCAAGGCCAGAGGGAGGAAGCTGTATAACCCATACCGCGACGACCGATAACGCCGCCCGAAAACACTATCTTGAAGGCTATAACTGCTGCCACGTCGTTGATGCACCACCTGTCTTGGGGTCCTTTCCGTTGAAATGAACCGGTCGTTTCAACGGTCGTTTTCGTTTTTTTCAACTGAGACACCAAAAGGAGGATATCATGAGTGAAAGCATTTACAAAGTCATCGAACTGGTAGGCACCAGCCCGTCGTCCTGGGAGGAAGCCGCTAAAAATGCGGTTGAAACCGCTGGCAAATCGCTGAAAGATCTGCGGATCGCGGAAATCACCAAACTGGATATGCGCGTCGAAGACGGCAAAGTGACCGCTTACCGCGCCCGGGTCAATCTGTCGTTCAAGTATTCCGTGGAATAAGGCGATTTCTGTCAAAGAATATACCCGCCTTCTTGTCTTTTCATCCGTCTTCGGCGTTGGGCTTTTCCACACATAGCCCCACTATGCGTAAAAAAGCCCGCCTTGAATACGAATGAAAAATCCTGCGCATCCGGGTATATTCTTATCCGCCAATCGCCTAAGGGGCACCACGCCCGCCATCTGACCATCCGGGCGGCAATCAGTACGCCGCCCGGATGATGGGGTTACATGGCTCGGGCCATTAAATCGCCCACCATTTTGGAAAAACGGGCCGGGTTGTCCAGTTTACCGCCTTCTCCGACTACCGCCATGTCGAAAAGCAGATGGCTGTAATCCTTCAGCGCGGGATTATCGCGGTCGCTTTCAAACAGATTTTTTATCTTTTCGACCACCGGATGATCCATGTTCAGCTCCAAGACGCGTTTGGATTCGGGGGTCTTCTGGCCGGAGGCCTTGAGCAGTTTTTCCATGTAGGCACTCGTATCCCAGGTATCCCCGGAGAGACAGGAAACGGAGTCTTTAAGCCGGCTGGAGGGTTTGACCTCCTTGATCTTCTCTTCCAAGGCGCCCTTGATGAAACCGAAGAGGGCATTGTAGGCTTCTTTTTTGGAATCATCCACCGTATCCAGTTCCAAATCGCCTTTTTCAGCGCTCTTGAGCGGTTTGCCATCATACTCGGTCAGTGACTGCACCACCCACTCGTCCACCGGATCGGTCATCAGCAGCACCTCGAAATCCTTCTCCTTCAGTTTTTCCAGATGCGGGCTGTTGAGCAGGGCGGACAACTTGTCACCGGTGATGTAGTAGATCTCCTTCTGGTCGGCAGCCATGTTCTTGACGTAGTCATCCAGAGACACCCATTTGTCCTCGGACTTGGTGGTCTTGTAGCGGGCCAGCCCGGCTATCTTCTCCTTGCGGGTCGGATCCGTATAAATACCCTCCTTCAGGACAGCGCCGAACTCATCGTAGAACTGGTTGTATTTCTCATCTTCCATTTTCTCCAGCAGATCAAACAGCTTTTTCACCAGGTTCTTGCGGATATTGATCACCAGGCGGTCCTGCTGAAGAATTTCACGGCTGACATTGAGGTTCAGGTCCGACGCGTCCACGACCCCTTTGACGAAACGGAAATACTCGGGCATCAGCTCCTTGCAGTCGTCCATGATGAAAACCCGCTTGGAGTACAAGTGGATGCCGTGGCGACGCTCGGGGGTAAACAGGTCGAAAGGCGCCTTGGAGGGGATATAGAGCAGGGCATGGTACTCGGTGGTACCTTCGAACTTGAGATGCAGCCGCTCCATGGGCGCATTCCAGTCATGGCTCAGATGTTTGTAGAACTCTTCGTACTCTTCATCCTTGACCTCGCTGGAACTGCGGGTCCAGATGGCCTTCATGGAATTGAGCGTCTCTTCGCGCATCACCTTACGGGTGGTAGCTCCGATGGGCTTGCCGTCCTTGTCTTTGATAATCTCCTCGTCGGGCAGTGGTTCGTCGCGTTCGACCTCCATGGTAATCGGGTAACTGACGAAATCGGAGTGCTGTTTGACGATGTTGCGAATCACCCACTGGTCGGTGAAGTCCTTGTCGTCCTTGCCCTTCTTTTTCAATTCCAGGGTGATCGTGGTACCGCGGGTGGCCTTTTCCACCGTCTCGGTGGTGTAGGATCCGTCACCGGTGGAGACCCATTTGACCGCTTGATCGGCAGCCGTACCGGCGGCCCGGGTAACCAGGGTGATCTTGTCGGCGACCATGAACGCGCTGTAAAACCCGACGCCGAACTGGCCGATCAATTCGGGAATCAGCGTCTCCTGGCCTTTGGCCTGTTCCATGGCCTCCATAAAGGCAGCGGTACCGCTTTTGGCGATCGTACCGATGTTTTCCAGAACCTCGTCGAGGGTCATGCCGATGCCGTTGTCGGAAATTTCAAAGGTCTGCTTGATGGCATCGGGCTTCAAATGAATCTTGAACTCGGTGTCGTCGCCCAGAATCCCCGGCTCGGTCTCGGCCTTGTAGCGGACCTTGTCGATGGCATCCGATGCATTTGAAATCAACTCCCTTAGGAAGATGTCCTTATTGGAATAGAGGGAGTTGATGATCAGATTGAGCATTTGCTGCACTTCGGTCTTAAACTGATGGGTTTCCTTCTTTGCGTCCATGGGCTCTCCTGAATGCTCCTTCATCGATCTTTTATCAATGGTTATAATTAGTTCGACCTTTACGATGAACAATTATGGGGGCGATTTGCCATTTGTCAAGAGACCACCGGCAACCCACCAGGGCAATTGCATGTAACCTTGGTATGTGATGTGCTTTACAGGGTGATCGCGTACGGATCGTTACTATGATCCAAATCGAAATCGGGATCGCTATCGAAATCGAAAAAAAAATGGGACGGAGACATGCAGACTGGATGTCTATCGACTTGCGGTCAATGGTAATCGGTGCCATGGGAAACCGGAAAACCAGGAACCGTATAGCGCCCTTTTGTCAACCAGTGATTCCAAAATATATCGTCGATTTCGATCCCGATTTTGATTTCGATTTCGATTTCGATTTCGATAAACCTGAGTTACATGCGATTGCCTGGAAAACCCACTGACGGACCCAGGCCGCTGGGGATCAACGCCTGCCGTTCAAAAATCAAAACCACATAAATACATATATAATACAATCAGATAGAATATAATCACAAAGAAGGGACAATACGGGTTCAAAATCTTGAACTTTTCCCAAACTTAATTTTTTAATTTTTATTTCAGTATGTTAATCAAGTTGATGACTTTTTGAGGTTCATGATCTTGAACTTTTTCAACCGGAAACACGGCGCTACTATACGGTCCAGTGAATGCCCGCCGCCGCCACAAATTTATTATTAACCTTGATTTCAATATGTTTTAACAAATTCAGCGTTTCTTCAATCCAGCCGCCCATTATTGGCAAGCCAATTGCTTTTGTAGATTGTCAACCTAATAATTTTCATCTTTTCTCCTCCTTAGCGGTTAACCGGCGTCATCCCGGTTAACCGTTTTTTTTGCCGCAGCACTGACGCATAACTATTTAAACCCACTGATACCAGCGAGATAGACAGACATCAAAAAAAGTTTGTCTCAAAATAGCTATAGACAAGCGATCGGGCTTTTGGTAGAGGTAGCATAGGATGTTTGTAAGCACGCATCCTAGTCGTGACGCTACACTTGAAAAGGAGGTCGCTTTGATAGTCCAGTGTGGACGGCAGATTGAGAGTGAGGAGCTTGCGCAAATTCGCGAAACCGTTGAGACATTTTGGCGGTTGAGTCAGTGGGAGTTGGCCCAAACGGTATGTGAGCATTTGGGCTGGCACACCGCTTCCGGCGGCAATAAAGTGGACGCCTGCCTGAAGTTGCTCAAGCGTTTGGAAGCGCAAGGGCGCATACGATTGCCCGCTAAACGCGATAGCGGCCGCAAAAGCGGCAAGCAGCCGATAGCATCCCATCGGATCCAGCCTCAAGAGCCAGTCGTGGGCAAGCTTTCGGATATCGGGCCGATCCGGCTCAGGGTCGTACAAGGCAAAGCAGATAAGGCGCTTTTTAATGAATACCTGAGCCGTTACCACTACTTGGGGGACAAGAAGCCATTTGGATGTTATTTGCGCTATTTTGTCGAAGGCGCAGGCACGCTATTGGGGTGTATGCTGTTTTCAGGAGCGGCCAAAGCGCTAATCAAGAGAGATCAATGGATCGGCTGGAGCACCAACGAGCGACTGCGGAACCTGGGATTTGTTGTCAACAATGGGCGGTATTTGATTTTTCCGTGGGTAAAGGTCAGGTACTTGGCAAGCTGCGCATTGGGCAAGGCGATCAGGGAGTTGGGGCGGCACTGGCAGGAGCGCTGGGGCTATCGGCCGGTTTTGCTGGAAACCTTTGTCGATCCGCACTATTTCGATGGGACGTGCTACCGGGCGGCCAATTTTAGGTATCTTGGCATGACCCGCGGAATGGGGCTTATTCGACAGGGTCAAAGCTACGCCACCAGTCCGAAAAAGATCTTTGTTTATCCGCTGGCGGATAATTTTCGGCAAGTGTTATGTTCAGGGGAGGGCTGACGGATGAAAAAAACCAGCCGCAGACCCAGTCGTGAGCAGATCAAAGCCCAAATCAAACAGCGCAAACATGCACAGAAAAAATTGCGTCAGGATGAAAAGGCCAAGGGCTTTAAGGCGCCATCACATGCCACGATTTCAAACGGCAAGTGTAAATACGAAAGCATTGAGCAGGAGTACACTGCCCGCAATGAGGCGGTTGCCGAGAAAATAGGGATCTTTCGGGCCAAGATGCCTGTGCTGCTTAAGCAACTGTCCAAAATCGAGGACCCGAGAAATCCTAAAAAGATCAAGCACAATCTGTCGACCCTGATGATCTATGGGATACTGATGTTTGTTTTTCAGATGAGCTCTAGTCGCGAGGCCAACCGGGAGATGTCCCGGCCGCTGTTTTGGCAGAATCTGCAGTTTTTCTTCCCAGAGCTTGAAAGTTTGCCCCATCATGACACGCTCAAACGGTTACTGGCGGTGATCGACGTCAATCAAATCGAACAGTTGCATCTTGAGTTGATCCGGCAATTGATCCGGAAAAAGAAATTTCGGCGCTATTTGATTGACGAGTGCTATCCGATCGCGATCGATGGCACCGGCAAATTTAAGCGTGACTGGATTTGGGCCGAGGAGTGTTTGCAGCGCACCGTTACGCAAGCGGATGGGGAGCACCTTCAATACCATGTCTATATTTTAGAGGCCAATCTGGCGTTTCGCGATGGCATGACTATTCCGTTGATGAGTGAAATGTTAAGCTACACCGAAGGCGACACCGCCAATGATAAACAGGACTGCGAGCTTAAAGCCTTTTACCGATTGGCCCAACGCCTGAAGTCGGCCTTTCCGGCGCTGAAAATCATGGTGTTAATCGATGGGCTTTACGCCAAGGGTCCCGTGGTAGAGGTTTGCCGCAAAAATAAATGGCAGTTCATGATCGTCCTGAAAGACAAATCCCTTCCCAGCGTGATGAGTGAATTTGAAGCGCTTGCGGCACTTGAGATAAAAAATCGTTTCCGCCAGGGATGGGGCAACAGAAAACAGGTGTTCAAATGGGTAAACAGTATCGACTATCGGTTTGGTCCGAACGATAAAAAAAGCCAAATCCTGCACGTCGTCGAATGCCAAGAGCGCTGGCAACAGGTTAACCCGCAAACCGGGCAATTGGAGGACAAAAGCAGCCGACACGTGTGGCTGTCCAGCAAACCGTTGAACCGGTTTAATCTTCACGAACGGTGCAATCTGGGCGCACGCGCGCGCTGGGGCATCGAAACCGGTATCCTGGTTGAAAAACATCATGGATATCGCTATGAGCACTGCTTTTCGTATAACTGGAATGTCATGAAGGGATATCACTATTTAATGCGTCTGGGCCATATGTTCAACGTTTTGGCTCGCTATTCGGAACGGCTGGCCAAGGTCGTCAAAGATACCGGCGTGCGAGGCCTTATTCGCTTTATTCGCGAGACCATAGCCAACCCCTGGTTGGATTATGAATGGCTGGAAATTCGTCTGGCCGCCCCTTTTCAGCTTCGGTTGGTGTAGCAGTAGCCGTACCAAAACAAAGCGAAACAGCCTCTCAAGCCTGGAAGAGATGGGAGTCCACGGTCAGACATAATTGAGATTATGTCATGACAATTGTCTGAGGAGCAAATCTTGGTCATAAAAGTGTGAAGACGTTAGCCGGGTGATGAAAAGTGGGGCCCTAATCGTGACCAACCCCTGATTCTTTTTATTCATGCGTCAGAGCTGAGGCGAGTGGATCAGCATTGACGGCACCGCCGGCGTGGTCTATGAAGGCCAGCTGGCCACCATGGTACCGGATATCAAGGATCCCTGGCTGATCAAACTGCTTGGCTGGGCCGATTCGTTCCGCACCCTGGGGGTCTGGGCCAATGCCGACTATCCCCGCGACGCCCGGCGGGCGGTGGAGTACGGTGCCCAGGGAATCGGCCTGTGCCGTTCCGAGCACATGTTTTTCGAGACCGACCGGCTGCCCTACTTCCAGAAAATGATCATGGCCGACTACCCGGTGGAACGTCGCGAGGCCCTGGCGGCCCTGCTGCCCTTCCAGCGGGAAGACTTCGCCGGACTCTTCCGGGTGATGGATGGGCGACCGGTGATCATCCGCCTGATCGATCCGCCCCTGCACGAGTTCCTGCCCGACCTGGTGGAGCTGGTGGCCGAGCTGGCCGACCTGAAAATCCAGCTCAAACATGCCCCGGACATGGCGGCCATTGATGCCCTGTTGAGCGACATCCGCCAGAAGGAGCAGCTGCGCAAACGGGCCCTGAGTCTGCGCGAGGCCAATCCCATGCTGGGGCTGCGCGGCGTGCGCCTGGGAATCTATATTCCCGAATTGACCAGCATGCAGGTGCGGGCCATCTTCGAAGCGGCCTGCATGGTGGTCAAGGAGGGCATCGATGTCCACCCGGAGGTGATGATCCCGCTGACCAGCCATGTCAACGAACTGATCCGCCAGCGCACGGTGCTGGAGGCCGAGGCCCGGACGGTGATGGCCGAGCAGGGCGTGACGATCGGCTACAAATTCGGCACCATGATCGAACTGCCCCGGGCGGCCCTGACCGCCGACCGGATCGCCGAACATGCCGAGTTCTTCTCCTTCGGCACCAATGACCTGACCCAGACCACTTTCGGCATCTCCCGGGACGATGCCGAAGCCGGTTTTCTCATCGAATACATGGAGGGCGGCATTCTGCCGGCCAACCCCTTTGCCACCCTGGACCGGGACGGGGTCGGCCAGCTCATCGACATGGCGGTGAGAAAAGGCCGCGCCAGCAAACCGGATCTGGAGTGCGGCATCTGCGGCGAGCATGGCGGGGATCCGCAGTCCATCGCCTTGTGCCATCAACTGGGGCTGACCTACGTCTCTTGCTCCCCCTTCCGGGTGCCCATTGCCCGCCTGGCCGCGGCCCACGCCGCCCTGCAGGAGACCGGCAGGCCCCATGACGGATGAAGGACCGATGCCCACCCCAGCGAGGAGGATTCATGAGTCGTACGCGAGCGGTTGTGGTTGCCCTGATTGTGGGATGTATCGTAAAAACCCTGGCCGGTGTTGCAGCGCCGGCGCAGGCCATTGAGGTCCCCGCCCCCCTGGCCCCCTGGAAAGAGTGGGTGCTTCACGGGAAGACCGAACGCCAGTGTCCGGCCCATTTTGACGACGGGACGCAGCAGCGCTGCTGGTGGCCCTCCCGGCTGAGGGTAAATGCCGGTGTGACGGGCGGCGTATTCGAACAGGAAGTAACCGTTTACGCGCCCACCTGGATGCGTCTTCCGGGCGACCCGAAGCACTGGCCCGAATCGGTCACCAACGGAGAGGACCGCCTGCCCGTGACCGGCCGGAACGCGCAACCCTGGGTCTGGCTGGAACCGGGTGATCACCGCATCCGCGGGCTCTTCATGTGGAACCGGCTGCCGGAACGTATCCAGATACCGCCAGCCGTGGGCATGGTCGACCTGAACGTGGCCGGCCATGAAGTGGCTTTGCCGGAACTGGAAGAAGGCGGCTGGCTGCGACTGCACGGCAAAGACGAGGCGGTCGGCCGGGAAGACACCTTTTCCGCCACCCTCTTCCGGCTGATCGAAGATGACATTCCCCTGCGCATCACGACCCGGATCCTGCTTGAGGTATCCGGCCGCGCCCGGGATATCCGTCTTCCCCACCTGCTGCCCGAGGATTCGACCCTGCTGGCCATCGACAGCCCCCTGCCCGCCCGGATCACCGACGGCAACACGCTCGTGCTGCAAGGCAAACCCGGTCGCTGGGACATCCGGGCGACGGTGCGACGAGAGGGTCCCGTCAACCAGCTCACCACCGGCAAAGGCGCCTATGGGGACGAGATCTGGTCCTTCAGGGCCTTTCACGACCTGCGCATGGTCAAACTCTCCGGCGCACCCGCCATTGAGCCGTCACGCACCCGGATGCCCGATGCATGGAAAGGCTATCCGGCCTACCGCATGGCACCGGCCGGCACACTGGCCATCGAGACCATCCGCCGGGGCGACCCGGATCCGGCGCCGGACCAACTGAACCTGCAGCGGACCTGGTGGCTCGATTTCGACGGTGGCGGCTTCACCCTGCACGACCGCATCAACGGCACCCTGAGCCGCACCTGGCACCTGGCCATGGTCCCGCCCATGGCCCTGGGCCGGGTGGCCCTGGACGGTGAGGATCAGCTGATCACCCGCCAGGGCGAAAAGGGCTTGCCCGGTGTTCAGCTTCGCCGTGGCCGCCTTGCCCTGGAGGCCGACAGCCGCCTGCCCAGAAAAAATGCCGGCCTGCCGGCCGTCGGCTGGGATCACGATTTTCAGCAGGTACGCGGAACGCTCAACCTGCCGCCGGGCTGGACGCTCTTTTCCGCTGCCGGGGTGGATGTGCCTCCCGGTGCCTGGCTGCAGCAATGGACCCTGCTGGACTTTTTCCTCATCCTGGTCATCGCCATCAGCACCGTCAAGGTTCGCAACCGAATGACCGGCCTTTTGGCCCTTGTGACCCTGGTCATGATTTTTCATGAGCTGGGGGCACCGCGCCTGGTATGGCTGCATCTGTTGGCCGTGGCCGCGCTGCTCAAATACCTGCCCTGTGGCTGGTTCCGAAAACTGGTGACGGTATGGGGCGTCGGCGCGGTCGTGGCCCTAGTGATCATCAGCCTGCCGTTCATGATCCAGCAGGTCCGCAGCGCCATTTACCCGCAACTGGCCCGTGGCGGGTCCATCAGCCCGTTCCTTTTTGGTTCAAAAGGTGGGGGGTTCGATACAAGTGTAATGATCGACAAAGAACGCACCGTTGCGAGCGAAGCCATGCAGAGAACGGCACAATCGTTTAAGGCCGCCCCGTCTGCCGTCGCCAAACCGCCATACCGCTTCACCCCCGATCCGAATGCGCTGATTCAGACCGGCCCCGGTCTGCCGACCTGGCGCTGGCATACCGTCGACCTGCGTTGGAACGGTCCCGTGGATCAGCAGCAGCAGATCCGCCTGTGGCTGATCTCCCCCCTTGTCAATCTGCTTCTGGGACTGGCCAGGGTCGCGCTTTTAATTCTCCTGATCGTGATCTTTCTGGACCTGCGCCACTGGCGCCGTCACCTGCCGACTCCGACGCCAGCCGCAATGGCCACGCTGGTTCTGCTGCTTCTGGCACCGATGGGTGGGCTGCGCGCCGAGACCACCGTGCAGGGCTTTCCGCCCCAACCGCTTCTGGACGAACTGCGCCAGCGGCTTCTCGAACCACCGCCCTGCCTGCCCCACTGCGCGGACATCAGCCGCCTGGAGCTGACCGCCACCCCCGATCAGATTCGCCTGATCCTGCATGCCCATGCCTTGACCGATACGGCCATTCCCCTGCCGACCACCCAGGAACAGTGGCGGCCGACCCAACTGACGATGGACAACGAACCGGTCCGCAGCCTCGCCCGTGACGATCGCGGCAACCTGTGGATGGTTCTGCCCCAGGGCGTCCATCGGATCAAAATGGTCGGCCCCACGGGCAGCGCCAACGAAATCCGTATTGCCTTCCCCATTCGCCCCCATCAGGGGACCTACGCCGGTGTGGGCTGGCAGGCCCGTGGTTTCCGGTCCGACGGCGGCATGGAAGCCGCGGTTTCCCTGACCCGCACGAATCGCGATGAATCCGCCGCGGCAGCGCCCGCTCCCAAAATCGAAATCCCCGCTTTTTTTCAGATCACGCGTACCCTTCATCTGAGCATTCAATGGGAGGTCACCACCCACGTCAAGCGGCTCACCAGACCTGGCACGCCGGTCCTGCTCAACATCCCCCTGCCGGACGGGGCCGCGGTGACAACCGCCAGTATCCAGGTAGAAGGCGGCGTTGCCCAGCTCACCCTGGGACCGGAAACGATGCAGACCACGTTTTCGGCAAGCCTGCCGATCACCCCCACCATCCGGCTGACGGCACCCGGCCATGCTCCCTGGACCGAAACCTGGATCCTGGATGCGGGCACCATGTGGCAATGTACGACCTCGGGTCTGACCGTGGTCCACCACCAGGATCAGGCCCGCAACTGGCAACCCCAGTGGCAGCCCTGGCCGGGTGAAACCGTGACCATCGCCGTCACCCGGCCCGAAGCGATTGCCGGGCGGACGCTCACCATCGACAGCGCCCGACTTTCAATGACTCCCGGAAAGCGGTTCATCAAGGCAACCCTGGCCCTGTCCATTCGCGCCAGCAAAGGCGGCCGCCATCAGATTGAACTGCCTGCGGCAGCCAATCTCCAAGGAGTCACGATCAATGGCAAAAGTCTGCCCATCCGCCAGGATGGCCAGCTGGTAACCGTTCCCATCGAACCGGGCAGGCAGGCTATCGAAGTCCAGTGGCTGGCGCTGAGCATCTCGGCCACGCGCCTCGAAGCCCCCCGGGTGCATGTGGGCGGAACAGCGGTCAATGCCACCATGACCATGCATATGCCCGCCCATCGCTGGATCCTTTTTGCCGGAGGGCCGCAGCTTGGACCGGCGGTGCTTTTCTGGAGCTATGTGATCGTGGTGCTCGTTGCCGGCGTCGGCCTTGGCAAAACCACGCTCACCCCCCTGCGAACCCATCACTGGATGCTGCTGGGACTGGGGCTGACCCAAGTCCCGGCCGCCCTGGCCGCGGTCGTGGTCGGCTGGCTGCTGGCGCTGGGGGCCCGTTGCCGAAAGGCGGTGTCCACGCGGGCGGCGGTCTTCAATCTGGGCCAGGTCCTGCTGGTCCTGCTTACCCTGGCTGCCCTGGCCGCCCTCTATTCGGCCATCGAACGCGGCCTTCTGGGTATCCCGGACATGCAGATCAGCGGCAACGGCTCCACCCGCTTCCAGCTCAACTGGACCCAGGACCGCATTGATGGCCTCATGCCCATGGCCTGGGTAATCAGTCTGCCCCAATGGGTCTATCACCTGCTCATGCTGCTCTGGTCCCTCTGGCTGGCGTTCAGCCTGATGGCCTGGCTGCGCTGGGGCTGGGGTTGTTTTGCCAAGGATCAGCTCTGGAAACCCCTTCAATGGCGCCGCAAGCGCGGAAAGAATGCGCCCACCCCATCCCCCCGGGAAAATGCCGAAACCGAATCGTAAACGGCAAACAGCTGCCTGGCCAATGTTGACCGGCCAGGCGGCAAGAGGGGATAACTGCAATCGCCGCCAGTGGTGGTTATCGTCGCCGGCCCCAGTGAAACCTCGCCGCCTGCGCGCAATGGAATTTTTTCGTTCCATTTAACGTTTTGTTTCCAATATTTCTTATATGATTAAATTTTATATAATTTTTCATACAAGCGAAAACTTTTTGGCACTATTTTGTTCCACAATTGACAAACAGCAACACTGCTTCAGGCCAACCTTCCCGACGCCGAATTGGCTCCGCATGCATCTGGCCGGCAGATATCGGCATGTCTATAACCGTTTTGCATCATTATTATTTTTTTTAACCTTTACAATCATACCGGCGACCTCCAGGCACCGACCCGCCCATCAAACCAGGCTCGATTTCATTTCTGGCAAACGTTTTGCTTTGATGCTGATCATCAGCAAACAGACTCACCGTTGGCAACCGTTAATATCGGTTTCTTATGAGGTAGATTCCATCAAGGAGTGACCATGATTATCGGAATTCTGAAAGAGATCAAAGCGGAAGAGAACCGGGTAAGCATGACCCCGGCGGGGGTGGAAGTGATGATCCACCATGGCCATACGGTTTTGGTTGAAAACAGCGCCGGTGCCGGCAGCGGCTTTGACGACGACGCATATGCCAAGGCCGGGGCGACCCTGATCGATAGCCCCCGGGACATCTACGCCAAGGCCGACATGGTCATGCACGTCAAGGAGCCGCTGGCCGCCGAGTACGACCTGATTCGCGAGGGTCAGATCGTCTTCACCTACCTGCACCTGGCCGCTGACGAGCCCCAGACCCGGGCCCTGATCAAAAGCCGTGCGGTGTGCATTGCCTACGAAACCATCCAGAAGGCCGACGGCACGCTGCCCCTGCTCACCCCCATGAGCGAAGTGGCCGGCCGCATGGCCATCCAGCAGGGGGCCAAGTACCTGGAGATGGCCCAGGGGGGCCAGGGCGTGCTGCTGGGTGGCGTCCCCGGCGTGGACCCGGGCATGGTGGTGGTGATCGGCGGCGGCGTGGTGGGCGTTAACGCGGCCAAGATGGCCTGCGGCCTGGGTGCCAAGGTCTACCTGTTGGACATGAACCTGGACCGGCTGCGCTACCTGAGCGACGTGATGCCGGCCAACTGCTTCACCCTGATGTCCAGCCCGGCGGCGATCCGTGATCTGGTCACCCGGGCCGACGTGGTCGTGGGGGCGGTGCTGATTCCCGGTGCCAAGGCGCCCAAGCTGGTCACCCGCGACATGCTGCCGACCATGAAACCCGGATCGGTGCTGGTGGACGTGGCCATCGACCAGGGAGGCTGCTTCGAGACCTCCAAGGCGACCACCCACAGCCATCCCACCTATGTGGTGGACAACGTGGTGCATTACTGTGTGGCCAACATGCCCGGCGCCGTGGCCAAAACCTCGACCCTGGCCCTGACCAACGCAACGTTGCCCTACGCCCTGAAGATCGCCGACCAGGGCTGGAAGGCGGCCATGCAGGCGAGCCGCGAGATCCGCCTGGGCGCCAACGTGGTCGACGGCAAGATCACCTACCGGGCTGTGGCCGAAGCCTTCGGACTGGACTACACGCCCGTTGATGAAATGATTGGTTGACAATCCGAAAGGCCGGCCGGGTTAACTTCCACATCGGCAATACCGCTTTTCACCCCGCCACGCGCATCGGGCACCGGCGGAGGGAAAGCGTTCCACATAAAAATAAAAAGATCTTTTCGTAGATGCGGAAAGATCTTTTTATTTTTGTGCCTCACCACCCCGAAATCCAACATCTTTCCATTTCAGACATTTTCGACATATTAGTAGTATACTAACTACATATTTGTGTCTTTACCAGCCGAATATATCATACATAATAACAAACAACCATTTGTTATTATGTATGATAATATATATCTGTTGTGTTTGGCGCGATACTTGAAAAAAAATAGTTTCAAATTTGCCACACGCTTACTGCAACACGGTAGATAAACTAAATGGTAATTTTAAAAAGAATCCATCTTGACAAAGAGCGAATGCTCATGTAAATGGTCTGACCATTCAAACGATCATTTGCTGTTTTTCAGTATTCCCATAAAAACGATCAACTCGTTTTATCCCGTGTAGCTGGAATTGAATCATAGAACTATGAACCCATTGTTCCGTGCCGCCAAACAGAACCGCATCTTCCAGGATGTGGTCGAGCAGATTCAGGAAGCCATCATTCAGGGCCGCCTTAAAGTCGGTGACCGCCTTCCCGCCGAGCGTGAACTCAAGGAGATGTTGCAGACCAGTCGCAGTACCCTGCGCGAGGCATTGCGAGTACTGGAACAAAAAGGGCTGATTGAAATCAAACTGGGCATGGGTGGCGGTGCGGTGGTCAAGGCCGTATCATCGGACATGGTTGCCGAGAGTCTGGATCTTTTGATCCGATCTCAGAAAGTCTCATTGCGGCACATCGCCGAATTCCGTGAACGGGTCGAAGGCGATGTGGTCGAGCTAGCCACCCGGCAAATGACCGAATCGGACAGGATATACCTGAAAAACCTTCTCGAGGAAGCCAGGCAGTGCGTCAACCGTGGAACGGAAGCGGTATCGGAATTCCTCACGGCTGACAAAAACATCCATCTGGGCTTCGCCAAACTGACCGGCAACCCCATCTATATCTCCATCCTCAAAACCATCCATGAAAACATTCGCCGATATTATGACGAGTATCTGGTGATGGAAGAACGGGAAATGAACGAGAACTTCAAGGATCTCGAAGATGTGGTGGCCGCCATGGAAGCGGGGGACGCGAAAAGGGCCGGCAGTATCGCCCGGGCCCACGTCAGCCGATTCAACGGCTATATGGAAACCCGTGAACAGCAAAACCTGAAGTAAGTCCCATCGGCAGGTGGCGGCATGTTGGCATCAGGCCATGCAAGACAAGGAGTGACGGTTACGGATTATGGCACAACTGGAAATGGACAACATCACCGTAAAATTCGGCGGACTGGTCGCTCTGTCTGAACTGAGCTTTTCCATCAACACCGGTGAGATCGTCGGTCTGATCGGCCCCAACGGGGCTGGCAAAACCACGGTCTTTAACGTGCTGACCGGGGTCTACAGAGCCACCAGCGGCGATGTGCGGTTCGATGGCAACAGTATTCTGGGAAAGCGTCCCCATGAGATCTTTTCCCGAGGTATTGCCCGCACCTTTCAGAACATTCGTCTCTTTTCGGCCATGACCGCGGTGGAAAACGCCATGGTGGCCCGCCACTGCCGCTCGGGGATCGGAGTGGTCGGGGCCATTTTCCGGACCGGTTCCCAGCGCCGGGAAGAGCGCCAGATCCGGAATAAGGCGCTGGAGGCCCTGACCTTCATGGGGGTCGACGCGTATGCCGACACCGTGGCCTCCAACCTGCCCTACGGCCTGCAGCGGCGCCTCGAGATTTCCCGGGCACTGGCCTCCCAGCCCAAGATGCTGCTGCTGGACGAACCGGCCGCCGGCATGAATCCGTCGGAAAGCTCGGCATTGATGAAGGATATTTCACGCATATCGGAACTGGGCATTGACGTGCTTCTGGTGGAGCACGACATGAAAGTGGTCATGGGTGTTTGCAACCGGATTGTCTGTGTTGACCATGGGCTAAAAATCGCTGAGGGGACCCCCGAGGAGATTCAGTCCAACCCGCAGGTGATCGAAGCCTACCTGGGCCAACCGGCAAGTCAGAAACAACAATAAAATCAGGAGGAGTATCAAATGAAAAGAAAACTGTTGGTCGCACTGGTACTTGGTATCATGGTGGTTCCCTTTCTCATGGACACGGCAACTGCCAAAACCCTCAAACTGGGTTCCATGGGACCCCTTACCGGCCCCTATGCCGCCGATGGCAATGACATTAAAAACGGTGTCCTGTGCGCCATCGACGTCATCAACGACCAGGGCGGCGTCCCCGGTTACGACAAGATCGAGCTGTTCCCCCAGGACACCGCCTGCGACCCGAAACAGGCCGTGGCCTCCGCCAACAAACTGATCAACCTGGAAGTGGTCGGCGTCATCGGGGCCTACTGCTCCTCGTCCACCATCCCGGCGTCCGAGACCCTGGCCGAGGAAGACATCATCATGATCACCCCGGCTTCGACCAACGAGAAAGTCACCGACCGTGGTCTGCCCTACATGTTCCGCATGTGCGGTCGCGACGATGACCAGGCCCCGGCCGCCGTCAAGTTCATGAAAGAGGCCCTGGGCGCCAAAACCATTTTCATTCTGGATGACAAAACCACCTACTCCCAGGGGCTGGCCGACGGCGTTGAGAAAGCCTGCAAAGAGATGGGCCTCACTGTATTGGGCCGCGACCACGTCAACCAGGGCGACAAAGACTTCTCTGCCATTCTCACCATGGCCAGAGACAAGAATGCCGACGTTTTCTACATGAGCCTGCAGAATCATGCCTCCGGCTCCCTGATGGCCATCCAGGCCAAACGCATGGGCCTCAAGTCCAAAATCATTTCCCAGGACGCCATGTTTCATCCCAACTTCATCAGCGTGGCCAAGGATGCGGCCGAAGGGGTCTATGTCACCTATGGTTACACCGACAAAACCACCGACGCCTACAAGGCATATGAGAAACGCTTTTCCGCCAAATACGGCCAGATCGGTGCATACGGCACCTATGCCTACGATGCGGCCATCGCCCTGATGACCGCCATTAAAAATGCCGGTTCCACCGATCCGGCAAAAATCAAAGCCGAGATGATGAAGCTGGATTATGACGGCGCATCCAAGCATGTGAAGTTCAGACCCAATGGGGACAGCGGTTCTTCCTACGTGGCGTTCAAAATCGACGGCGGCGATTACAAGCTGTACTGGACCCCGGAAAAAGGCATTTTGAAGTAACGCAGCAAACTGAGCAAAGCGACACGATCCACGGCGGGTCCGGCAGCGAGCCGGACCCGCCGGCCCCGACGTCCGCCTGAATGATCAGGCCAACCCGCAAAATAAAGACAATATGGAATATTTCATTCAACAACTGATAAACGGTCTGACATTGGGCGGCCTCTACGCGCTGATCGCCCTCGGGTATACCATGGTGTATGGTGTCATCCAGCTGATCAATTTCGCCCATGGCGAGTTTTTCGCCGCCGGCGGGTATGTGGGGGTGATTGTTCTTAATTACTTTGCCGGTCGTGGTCTGATGGATTCCAATCCCTGGCTGTGCCTCGCCGCTTCGCTGGCACTCACCATGGCCTACTGTGCATTTCTGGCCATGGCCGTGGAAAAAGTGGCCTACAAACCCCTGCGTCATCAGTCGCGGCTGGCCGTGCTGCTGTCCGCCCTGGGCATGTCCATTTTTCTCCAGAACGCCCTGATGCTGACCCAGGGGGTCTTCGACAAGCCTTATCCGGGTGAGAAATTCTCCGGCGGGCTGGTTTTCGGCGACATCCGCATCAGCGTGCTACAGATGATGATCGTCGGTCTGACCATTCTGCTCCTGGTGGGACTCAACCTGCTGGTCTTCAAGACCCGTATCGGCATGGCCATGCGCGCCACCGCCCAGGACAAAATCATGACGTCCCTGGTGGCCATCAGCAGCAACCGGATCATCTCGCTCACATTTGCCATCGGTTCCGGGCTGGCCGCTGCCGCCGGCATCATGGTCGGGCTCTACTACGGTTCGGTTCGCTACGACATGGGGTTCGTCCCCGGTATCAAGGCATTTGCCGCAGCGGTGTTAGGTGGCATCGGCAACATCACCGGCGCCATGCTGGGCGGATTGATCATCGGCATGGTCGAGATCTTCGGTGCCGGCTATATCTCCGGGCAGTACAAGGACGTATTCGCCTTCATCATACTGATTGCCGTGCTTTACTTTAAACCGACTGGAATCATGGGTGAGAACGTCGATGATACACGAGTTTAAAAAAATCTGGAAAAGCTACGCCATCGGCCTGCTGTGGCTGATGGGCATTATCTGGCCGCTGGTGGGCATCCACGCCGATGGCACCCTCTCCTTCGCCAACGCCTTCACCCTCTGGCTCTATATTGCTGCCGCCTCTTTCGTCTGCCTGCTGCTCTACGTAATGAATCAAAGTGGCAGCCTCAAACCGGTGACCACGCCCTTGTCGGCCGCCCGGAGCCGCGTCGCGGCAACGGCCGGTATCGTTCCCACATGGTTCTGGATTCTCCTGGCACTGGTCTTAACGGGCATCTTTCCCGTATTTACTTCCCGGTATGCCCAGGACGTGGCCATCAATGTGCTGATTTACATCTGCCTGGGTCTGGGGTTAAACGTGGTGGTGGGGCTGGCCGGCATGCTGGATCTGGGCTACATCGCCTTTTACGGGGTGGGCGCCTACACCTACGCCCTGCTGAATATCCATTTCGGCATGTCCTTCTGGCTCTGCCTGCCCATCGCCGCGGCCCTTGCCATGATCGCCGGCTGCCTCATCGGATACCCGACCCTGCGTATGCGCGGAGACTACCTGGCCATTGTCACCCTGGGGTTCGGCGAAATCGTACGCCTGATCCTGAACAACTGGATGTCCCTGACCAACGGCCCCAACGGCATTCTTGGTGTCAAGCCGCCCAGCATTATCATTCCGACCTTTGACGGCGGTTTCGGATTCGAGCTGTTCGTTCTGAAAAAATTACACTTTCTCTATTACATCGCCCTAGCCCTGGCGGTCGTCACCATCATTGCGGTGCGCCACCTGAACTATTCCAGAATCGGACGGGCCTGGGAATCGATCCGCGAGGACGAAACCGCCGCCGAACTGATGGGCGTCAACACCTTCCTGCTCAAGCTTCTGGCCTACGGCATGGGCGCGCTTTTCGCCGGACTGGCCGGGGCCTTTTTCTGTGCCCGCATGCGCTTTGTCAGCCCGGAGAGCTTCACCTTCCTGGAATCGGCCATGGTGCTCAGCATGGTGGTGCTGGGCGGCATGGGCTCCATTCCCGGCATTATCCTCGGTGCCGCCGCCCTGATCGTGCTGCCCGAGGTGTTCCGCGAGTTCGAACTCTACCGCATGCTCGCTTTTGGTATGGCCATGGTGGTCATGATGCTGTTCCGACCCGCCGGCCTGATCCC
This sequence comes from Desulfosarcina ovata subsp. ovata, assembly GCF_009689005.1. Lineage (NCBI taxonomy): Bacteria > Pseudomonadati > Thermodesulfobacteriota > Desulfobacteria > Desulfobacterales > Desulfosarcinaceae > Desulfosarcina > Desulfosarcina ovata. The sequence continues at coordinate 3,391,795 of NZ_AP021879.1, forward strand.
GGCCAAACGGATGGGTTCGAGATCCGAAGAAAGGGAGGGATAGATGTCCGCACAACCGATTCTCGAGCTCAAAGACGTCCATGCCAGCTATGGCAACATCAAGGCGCTGAAAGGCATCTCCCTGAAGGTCTATCCCGGGGAAATCGTCGCCATCATCGGCGCCAACGGCGCCGGCAAATCGACCACCCTGATGACGACCTGCTGCGTGATCCCAATTGATCAGGGCGAAATCTGGTACAACGGCGAGCCGATCCACGGCAAGGCCGCCGAGACCCTCCCGCCCACCGGGCTGTGCCAGGTGCCCGAGGGGCGCCGGATCTTCCCGCGCCTCACCGTGGACGAGAACCTGGAACTGGGCGCCTTTTACCGCAAGGACAAAGCCGATGTGGAAAAAGACCGCCAGCACATGTTCGATCTGTTTCCGATCCTCCAGGACCGCCGCAAACAGCATGGCGGGACCCTTTCCGGTGGCGAACAGCAGATGCTGGCCATTGCCCGGGCCCTGATGACCCGGCCCAAGGTGCTGTTGCTGGACGAGCCCTCATTGGGGCTGGCACCGCTCATCGTCCAGCAGATTTTCGACATTATCCACGACATTAACGAAAAAAACGGCACCACTATTTTGCTGGTGGAGCAGAACGCCAACCTGGCCCTGCAGGCCGCCTCTCGCGGCTACGTGCTCGAAACCGGTGCCATCACCCTGGAGGATGACGCCAAAACGCTGCTCGACAACCCGGAAATCCGCAAGGCCTATCTGGGCGAATAAAATCTGAAGGCGGGTTGACCGAAAAAGCCCCTGAGCCTTTGTATAAAAGGCATTCAGGGGCTTTTTCGATTCCACCGGATCTTGACATTTCACATTTATTGAATTAGTTTAGCGTCATAAAAGGTTCTTTAAAAAATTGGGGGCGAAACGGCTTCGACGGGGATAAAGAAGCTCAGATTGCATGCCGAGTTCCTGCCATCTCGTAAAACTGGTGGGACTTAAATATAATCGCAGACGATTATAACTACGCCGTAGCAGCTTAATGCTACCGTTCTACCGGGTTTTTCCCGCGAACCTGGATAGAACGTCGACTAGTGGGATAGCCGATACTGAATGCCTGCTACAGCATTGGCGAACTTTTAGCAGGATAGCCTTTGCAGTACCCTGCCTGATGGAGACTTGCGAGGGCAATACTTAGATATCAGGATAAGCATGTAGATATCTGCGTGGAATGTTTTCGGACGCGGGTTCGACTCCCGCCGCCTCCACCAATTGCTTGGTTAGAATCAAATAAGCAGGAAGCGACGACGCGACCTGCTTTTTATTTATCGTTTCGTGCCGTATAACCCCTTTCTTATTCATTCAAAATGAAACGCCAGCAGATCATAAGCATTTTAAAAAAACAGCCGGATCTGTTGCGCAAGTATTCCATTCAACATATCTATCTTTTCGGATCGGTTGCCAGAAACGAGGCGATCGATACCAGTGATTTTGACCTTCTCGTTGAATTCATACCGGATTCCCGCATAAGCCTGTTTCAATTTTCAAGGCTTCGCCATGAGCTTGGCCAGCTTCTGAACTGCGATGTGGATCTGGTCACTCCCGATGCACTGCACAAGGATCTTAAAGCGGATATCAAGGAAGAGGCGATCCATGCCGTCTAGACGATGGGATTTCCGCATTCACGACATTCTCCAGGCTATTGACAAAATTCGGAATCATCAAAAAAATTATCTGGGAAACCATTCAAACTGATTTGCCACCGCTTGTCTTTTTGTTAGAAGCCCTCCTGACATTATAAAGCGGAAAGTTGGTGACATAATGAACCATGTCGGCGTTGATGATTCGATTCAGCCAAGTTACCGGTACTACATATCAATAGACACCAACTCCCCTCAATGCATCCCAATTGCCATAGCGGAAACTCTTCGTGGTGATCATGTTCTCATCCTCATATAGCAGGGTGAAGGCGATCTGGTTGGAATCGGTATTGCTCCAATTTCTCGCGGTGACGATTTCAATCTCCTCGTCGTCGGTATTTTCCAGGGTTAACCACACCGTGCCTGTGCCGCCACAGCCCCTATAATTCATTTTTTGGCCCCGAAAATTACGATATTGGCCCTAACTAGGCCTACTTTTTAAACATTTTCTATTTTATTTCAGTTGTTTGGTTTGGCGTCCCTCGAACTGTTACGTTGAGAGGTAAATCAAGTTGATTAGATAATGAGAGACGTCCCTATTATTCCCATGCCGAGTTCCTGCCATCTCGTAAAACTGGTGGGACTTAAATATAATCGCAGACGATTATAACTACGCCGTAGCAGCTTAATGCTACCGTTCTACCGGGTTTTTCCCGCGAATCTGGATAGAACGTCGACTAGTGGGATAGCCGATACTGAATGCCTGCTACAGCATTGGCGAACTTTTAGCAGGATAGCCTTTGCAGTACCCTGCCTGATGGAGACTTGTGAGGGCAATACTTAGATATCAGGATAAGCATGTAGATATCTGCGTGGAATGTTTTCGGACGCGGGTTCGACTCCCGCCGCCTCCACCAATTGAAAAAAGACAACCCGTCTCTCCGGGACCACTCTCGGGGGCGACGGGTTTTCTATTTCCCCTTGTTTTCAAAGGGCTTAGGCGGTTTTCACATCAACCCTAAACCCCTCTCCACCCACCTCATTTCCACCATTTTCCAGCCTTTCATTCTCTGTTCGCCTCCGGATTCTCTGTTTTCTCAGGACGAAGTCTGAAGCTCGTCCGGTGGGGCTATTCCTGTTATATCAAGAGGTTAAGCCAACCGGTCTATTTTGAGAGTTATGGAAATACGGCCTGTGGTGCGGAAAAGCACCCGAATTTTCGAACCAAAAGTCCCTCGCAGGATTTAAGAAATGGGATTGATGTGGTTTTCCCTGCAGGGAATGCTCAATACTCGTCGGCTCCTTCAGGTAGGATTCGGAACCGGCAACGATAACACTTTTCGCCCTTGACCCACTCTATGGGGTCCTCTTTGAGACGGAAAAATTCCCGCAAGCGCCTGGACAGTTCTTGCTTCTGTTTCTTCAACTTGTCAGTTGCTAACGGGCTGCTCCAATCGATTTCGCCTCTGGAATTGGCAAATGCTTCCAGGAGCTTCCACTGTACGGTACAGTCTCCATTCTTCTTGCTGTACATGCCCATTTGATAGTAGGTGTACCTCCCGCTTTGGCTACCGGCCCAAATCGTAACCGTGTGTCCGTTCCTGAACTGGATGGGTGTAAACCCAAATTGGGGCAAATTTACTAACAGGCGTAATGGTACCGATTTTCTCGCTCTTTGAAAAATAAAGCTGGACTCAAAACGCTATCTTCGATAAGGTGTCGTCCATGAGTGAGAGCATGACCATTCAGGGGCGCAAATTATTTTCCGAAGATATTGAACTGATTCGTCGGCTGATGGCCGACAATCCGGATTGGCACCGCAGTCGGTTATCCATCGAACTGTGCCGAATGTGGAATTGGCGCACCGATAAAGGTCAGCCCAAAGATATTGCCTGCCGTTCAATGTTGCGTAAGCTAGAACAACGCCAGTTCATCGTGCTGCCGCCACCGTTGCGACCGGGAAATCATTCCCGGCAGATACCTGACATGCCTCATCGTCGCGACCCCATCGAGGGAGTGCTGGACGATCTTCGTCCTGTTGAAATCATCATGGTCAGTGGCCGTTCAGACAACGATCACCTTTTTCATTGTCTAATGGATCGCTACCATTATTTGGGGTGCCGGGGTCACGTTGGCGAGCATATGAAGTATATGGTCTATGATCGCCACGAAAGGCCCCTGGCCTGCCTGCTTTTTGGATCGGCAGCCTGGAAAACAACACCACGAGACCGTTACATCGGATGGAACGTGGCTACACGCCAAGGGAATCTGAAGCTGTTGACCAACAACACCCGGTTTTTGATTCTACCCTGGGTTCGCATTCCCAACTTGGCCAGTTTCATTCTGGGCGCTTGTCTCAGGCGGTTGCGGTCCGATTGGTCCACGCGCTATGGTCACGATTTGTGCCTGGTCGAAACCTTCGTCGATCGTTCCCGCTTTGAAGGGACCTGTTATCAGGCTGCCAACTGGCTAAAATTGGGGCAAACCAAAGGCCGCAGCCGTCAAGATCGCTATCGAAAGTTGAAGGTGCCGGTCAAAGACCTGTACGTTTATCCGTTGACAGCCGATTTCAAAAAGCGCTTATGTGCCGCAGGCTGAAGCTTCGCTACTTGCACGGCAGGCATTCGAGAACCTGCTATCTGCGAGGCGAGCCATGGAGACCACTGTCGATATTCAAAAGCTGCAACGGACCATTGATGAAACCCTTTCCAATTTCCAGACACATTCCGATGCCAACCGGCTGATCATCGATCTGCGCACAGCCCTCTTCTCCACAATTGAGGACTTGATTGTATCTTCCATTGAAAATCTGTTTTCCGATCCATGTTTTTTTAAAGCCGTAAAAAAGCTGGCAGCAAAACTCGGATTTCGCTTCAAGGGATTCAAACCCACCAGCATTCGGCTTTTATCCGGCCGATCGCTACCGATTGAATCCCCTTATTTTGCCAAAGCGCTTCCGAAATCTCGCCGTGGTCGTAAAAGGAAGAAACGGAAACCGAAAAGCGGTATTCACCTGGGGTTGGCCTATCTGGGTTTTATGGATCGTTGCAGCGCTGTTTTGGCATCGGCGTCTGTTCAGGCAAGCTTATTGTGTCCGTCATTTGAGATTGCCAATCGGACCTTGTCTTCTGTTGGCATCGACATGGATATTAAAACGATCCGGCGGTTGTGTATGCACATGGGCAATCGCTCCATGGAGAATCGGCATCGGATAACATTATCGGAAAATGACCATGTAACCGGCCGCGTTTTGTTCGTGTGCATTGATGGTGGCCGCCTTCGTGAACGCCGGACCAAAAAGGGGCGGTTGGCTTCCCATCAAAAACGGAGAGGATATTATTCCGACTGGCGGGAGCCGACACAAATCGTTATTCAATGGCTCGACGCCCAGGCAAATCCGATCAAGGAAATTGCCCCGCTTTACGATGCCACGATGGCCGACATCAACGGTGCGTTTGAATTATTGGAAGATTATCTTCGTCAAATCGGCGTTGACCAGGCCGACGGAGTAATTTTCTGCGCGGATGGCGATCGCAGATATTGGAAACGATTTTCCTCACTGGCAGAAAAGCTTGAAGCCAAGACGTGTTTCCAAGTGATCGACTATACCCATGCCAAACAGAATTTGCATATTGTCGCGGATCATCTTCCCAAAACCCTTGAAGCCAAAGAGCGAACGGCGATTCTCAAGAATTGGAAGGACCTGTTATGGCAAGGAAATTTGATGGAAATCCGAAATCAGATTCGTCAGTACATCACGTATCCGTCGAAGCTAAAGAAAGCATTGAACAAGTTCAACAATTACTTTGTGAAAAATCTCCGCCGCATGCAGTATGCGGCCTTTCGGTTATTAAATCTGCCGACCGGCAGCGGTTGTGTTGAAAGCGCGATACGTCGCGTGATCAATCTTCGGTTGAAAGCGCCGGGTATTTTTTGGAAGCGTGAGACCGCTGAGGTCATGCTTTTTCTCAGGAGCACATTACTTTGCGGGCGTTGGGATAATATGCTGGAACACTTGCTACAACTGAATCGAGGAACATTTGAAGCTTGCCCCTAAATGGGATTGCACCCAACTGGATTTTTATATCGGACCATCTTGTCCCGTCTGGCGTCGGAAAACATTCTGTAGTTTTTTCTTTTTGGGAATCTTCTGCAATGTTTTCCTTTTGCTTTGCCGCTTGTTTATCCGCGTTATCCAACATCCTCTTAAACGCTGTCTTGGCATCATTATCGTAATTCTCAAAAAGCTGCCGTGCATATTCAATATAAGTCTGCTCTTCAGGAATCATTACCACAAGGCATCGCCCAAGTTTAATGTCAGTCTCTTCCAACCACAAAGCTACTGTCTGGATCTTGTTTAATAAATCCTCGCCACCTATGGTGATTTCATCAACATCCCAGTGTAAAAGAGCCTCAACCAGCTCATCCATGTCACTCTTGATATTTTCATTAAATTCGAATCCGGTTTTCGACATCCCTTTGATGCAGGTATCAATTCGGTGCTTAATATTGATCACAAGTGTTGACAGAGGGTATGGGTGCCAAGCCACATGATGGCCAGTTCGATCTGTGATAGCTCTTTGGCAAAGCATCCAGTACTCTCTAAGCATCATAAAATATCTGGATGTAGAACGATATTGTTGCTGGCCTTCTGGCGTTGGATATATGCAACTTTTCAGCTTTGCATTAATTATATAATCACCAGCATCTTTGATCGGTTGCAAGGATTCCTCAATGCATTTGTTCATGATCTTTGAAATAGAATCCTTTGTTTTACCCTGGTCGCTATCGATCAAAGGCATGTCAGGATGGTGAAGCAACATCACTGAATAAAGTGCTGAAAGAGAATCCAAATAAGCTGAAACTTCAGATGTGTCGGCTTTGAATAATTCATCGGATATTTTTTTTAGCAAAGGCTCCTTTTCAACAGAGCAATTTATCCATTCAGTAAGGGAATCCATCAAAGAGTCAAAATCACTTTCGGGTATTGCACCTGGATAAAAGCATTTTATTCGTACTAGATCTCTCAAACATATTGTCGCAGCAACAGCATTCGACAGATTGTGCCGAAAGAGTTCACTTTTCCCGACCTCTTCTTCAGGTTCACCCTGCTTGATTGCCCACAGTCGTTTTACAACGGCCTGCCCGGGCAGAAACGCATGTTCGATGTTTTCGTATTCCCATGGAGGCATTGATGGTAACTCATCAAGGTCCAAGTTTAAAAGAGCTATTTCCCGGCATTGATTTTCTATTTCGTACTCTGAGTCTCCAATCCATGTATTTATTACACAGCAAGGGAAAGACCTCTTTGTATTTAATCCCATTGGGACAACTTCGGGATAGCAGTCCACTCCGTTCATTTTGAGTTCAGAAACCGGAGCGATTTCTGATTTGGAAGCAATTAAGGGAAATGTTTTGAGGGCATTCGTAACCAAGCAGGCTGGGCATTCATCATTGGCAACATCAATTACAGGTAGATATGCCAGTGCCTGATGGAAAGCCTTTTGAGCTTCCTCGAACTCAATTTTATGACTCGCTTTTAGATGATGCTGCAGTACACATTTAGTTTCTGGCTGGCAAAAACAAAAACAGAAAGATGAGGAAAGGCGTTCAAGACAGGTCCATGCCCAGTTCGCAGCCTTTTTAATTGAGGAAGGCATAGATTTTTCAAAATCAAAGTGGCAGAGATAGTCGTTATGCGAACTCATCATCTCCCTCTGGTTTGATCGTGAAATGGCAGCGGTAACACCCTTCTTTCTTCAGATATTCGATGGGTTCATCTTCAAGCCGGAAAAATTGCCTCAGCTTTTTAGACAGGTCCTGCTTGCGTTTTGGCATGTTATGGAACGGGGTATCCTTGGGGCTGGTGTTATCTATGACGCCACGATTTTCTGCAAAGTCCAGCAACAGTGCCCAATGGACAGTGGGATTCCCGTTTCGGGTATTGGCCATCCCCATCTGTGTGTAATTGTATCGGCCGTGTGATTTCTTGGTGTGGATTGAGACCGTATGCCCATCCACGAACTTGATTGTGATCCCACTCCAACTGATTCCAGCCGGTGTATCGAAATGAACCATGCCACCGGAGCCAGGCTCGGGGATTTCCTCGTGAAACGGAGCGAACAAATCGTCGGGAGTCCGGCGTACCTGAAGGCAGCCCTGCACGTCGAACGGCATCTCGTTTTCCAGCGCCAGGAAGATGGCTTTGCGTTGAGCCAGCATCTGTTCAGCTGGAGGGGACAAACGTCGCCGGGTCGGTGTCAGGAGCACAAAGGGATCGGCATGAAGCAGGCAAAGATTCTTCACGATTTCAAGTAGTTCGTCTTGACCTTCCTGTTGAGTCAAGAATACGGGAAATGCCAGTCCGGCCGTGGGCACGAAATCACCCAGGCGCCATGTGTGCCGGCAGCCGTCAACCTTACTTTCGCGGTGATCGATTGCCAACGCTGAACAGATATCCTTGTGCAGGGAAGTTCGCTTCACCGAATAGATGAGGGTGTCCTGCCGCTTGAGCGGGTATGGCTTTTCCTCCTGCTCTGGACAGACAGCCACGATGTCGTTAGACGCGTGCGTCACCACCTTGCGCGGGCATCCCAGTCCACATTGCGTCGCGCAATCCACGGCCGTTGCATGATTTCGGGTCAATTTGAGGTAGCGGTTTTGGAAATTCTGGAACCCAGGCCACCCATCAAGATGCTGATGCCACTCGACCAGGGGGGCGGCTTGCCCAGGCAGATCTTCCAGGTATTGCCAGAGCACACATTCACTCACCGCCACCCTCCGAATCCATGACAATAAAACCCCGGTTGGTCATCCACTGCTCGATGATTTCAGCGTCATCGTCCCGCTTGAACTGCGCCCGGTTTCCGGAGCTGATGGTCAATGTCCTGGCGTTCTTGGAGTCTTTGAACTTGATGAGAAAGCTGGCTCTTATAAGGGGGCCGCTTTGAGGAATCGACCGTTCTCGCTCACGTAAAGAGGCGAAGATATCCTCGGCCTTTCTGATCTCCACATCTTTCTGTGAACCACCGTGGTATATCTGATACTCCTTGAGACGCACCCATTCCATACCGTCAATGTCATCACAAAGGATGGAATCTTCACCGATCTCCCTTAACGGTTCGAGGGTGAATTTGCTCTTGCCGTTGAAAAATTCACTGTCACCAAAGAAATACTTGCCGAACTTGGTGCGATAGAGATCCTTCTCGCCCTTGGTTTCGGCGTTCATCCGAATTTCACCATGAACCGGGTTGTACACGATGACATCGAACTTTTCCGGACGGAAATACTGGGCCGCAGACTCACCTGCCTCGATCACGGATTCACGGGCATAAGGTTTGCCGTGGCGCACCAGAAACCAAGTGTAATCCTCTTTGGGAAACACATAGACCTTTGAATGTTTCCCCCGGCGTTTTTTAGCGAACCATTCGTCCAACTCGGCCTCCAGCGCTCGAATCGTCTCAGCTGGAGGTACTTTAAATTCCGGGACGGAACCGTTGTTGGTTTTGAAGTATTCGAATGATCGAGGTCGAAAGAGGAACTGTTCGGCGTGAAGCCGTTCGACGAGTTCTCGGTCCTGCATCCATACCTGAATTGCCAGGTCCGCGTGAGCGGCGTTCTCGCCGATTACCACATCTAAATCAGTATCGGCAATGGCCTCCTGGAGGGAGTCGAATCCTTCCTGAGTGGACATTTCGTTCACGTAATATAAAGCCTCGGCCAGGTCATCCGGGGTGGACGCATTCGGATTGAGTAGAGCCTGGCTCAGCGCTTTGTAGTCCAGCTCGTCTCCGTTATCAGTCGATGGCAACTCCACACCGCGATCTGAAAAATAGTCCGCATGGGGTTCAAGAAATGCGATCAGGTGCTCCGGATCAATTCTCCGTAGCATTCCCGGCTTCGAAAAGCGGCGCAGATTGAAAGTTGCCATTGTCGTCTCCTACCTTAAGTTTGTCAGTCTTCCTTCATAGGGCGCTCTCATTTATGTTTCCGGCCCACAACTTTACCCATTATCCGCAAATCATCCTTCGGCCTGACTTTAACCGGTGCCAGGCCTGGATTTTCCGGAACGAGTTCGATTCGTCTATCCTCAAGCCTCAACCGTTTCACGGTGGTTTCTCCATTCAGCACAGCCACGACGATGTCTCCGTTTTCCGCAAGCTGCTGACGTCTCACAATAATCAGGTCGCCGTCGTTTATCCCCGCTCCCGTCATGCTGTCATCGGAAGCGCGGAGCGCGAAAAACTCACCGGACTTGACAGTGACGGCGTCAACCAGAACTTCACCGATGATGTTCCCCTCCGCGAGGACGGGTTCACCCGCTACGACCGTCCTTACCACGGCAACCGCCACCAGATCGGCAGCCATATCCTTTGGCCGCTTGACCACGGTCAAGCCGCGTGCCTTACGGCCTTCACGCTTTAAATGCCCCTTTCGAACCAGCTGGTTAATGCGTTCATGCACGCTTGAATGGCTGATACCAAAGGTAACGCTCAGTTCTTTCACCGTCGGCGGATAGCCCTTCGCATTGATATAGCGGCATATCTCTTCAAGGGTTTCCCGCTGCAGCGGTGTAATTTTCTCTGTCTTACTCCTGCCCATGGCTCATTCCATTTTTCAGAAAGAGGAAAAGGCCCAATGGGCCGCATAAAGATCCAATATACAACCTGATACCTATCAGGTCAAGAAGTCTTATAAAGCCGGATTTCCGACAGTCGGGGAACGCTCTCGGTATGTAACCACTGACAGAGCCGGGCATCGTGCCCGGACGAGCAGTTAGAAACCAGACAGCTGACCGGGAGCAGAGCTCAGGCGGTTGTGGGTGCCGGCAACCACGCATCCCAACCGCATGACGGTATTCCGGCATCCACACCGACAACCCGGTCACATTCGCCGGAGGAACCGATGTTGGATGCCGATTTATCCTTTGAAACTACCATCCCCATACCTTTCGAAGCAGGTGTACAGCCTGATCCGAAGAGACTTTCCCCTGGCAACCGGCTGGATGTCATCGCCTCAATTTTGGCGGTTGCCGTGCTGCGCTCAAAGGTCCGCAAAGCATTTTCCAGTAATAACTTGGAGGACATCGAAGAATATTCCGGAACAACCGGAGAAGGACTTGATTAGTTGCGGGAATCGAGCATTCATTCATGACAAACGCGTCCGAAACCTTGGATAAGGAGTTGTATATGAATGACTTACAAGAAACAGCCCGCAACGGAAAAAATGATGAAAGGACCCGGAATTCCGTCCTGCGGCAACTGGCAACGCTCCAGACTCTGACGCTGGAGCAACTTCGCGAGAAATGGATCGACATCTATGGCAGCGACCCGCCCCGCTACAAAAAGCAGTTCCTCATCAAGCGCCTGGCCTATCGCATCCAGGAGCTCTTTTACGGTGGCCTGTCGGAAACCGCCAAGACACGTCTGCGGCAAATCGCCCTGGATGATCCGGTGGCTACGGTCGAGGGCAAGGTATCCGAGGAGCGCAAATCCAACGAAAACATCCTGCCGGGAACACGGTTCGTGCGGGTTTGGAATGACCGTCGATACGAGGTCACCGCCCGGGAAAAGGGCTTTGAATACGACGGCCGGGTCTTCCGATCACTCAGTGCGGTGGCTCGGGAAATCACCGGCACCCGCTGGAACGGGAAGGTCTTTTTCGGCCTGAAAAAAAGTTATGGCAAAAAGAACGGAGGTGGCAAGAATGCTCGATAACACCAACACAACATCCACCAGGAATAAGCCGCTGCGCTGCGCCATCTATACCCGCAAAAGTCATGAGGAGGGCCTGGAGCAGGAATTCAATTCGCTGGACGCCCAGCGGGAGGCTTCAGAATCGTATATTGAAAGCCAACGAATGCAGGGTTGGCAGGGGTTGCCGGACCGATATGACGATGGTGGATTCTCCGGCGGCAACATGGAACGTCCGGCGCTAAAGCGGCTCCTCGATGACGTGGACGACGGGAAAGTGGATGTAATCGTGGTTTACAAAATCGACCGCCTTTCACGTTCGTTGCTCGACTTCATGAAAATGGTAGATCTGTTCAATGAGAAGGGTATCAATTTCGTCTCGGTTACCGAGCACTTCAACACCACCGACCCGACAGGCCGGATGTTTCTCGGCATCCTGATAACCTTTGCGCAATACGAGCGTGAGGTCATCGCCGAGCGTATCAGGGATAAGGTGGCGGCGGCGAAGCGGCGGGGCAAATACTGCGGCGGCCCGGCCATACTCGGATACGACGTGGATCGGGAAAACAAGAAGCTGCTGACCAACGCGGACGAAGCACCCCTGGTTCAGCACATCTTCCGGCGATTCACACAGCTGGCATCGGCCAGAAAGCTGGCGCAGGAGCTCAATGAACAGGGATACAAAACCAAGTCATGGACCACGAAGAAAGGAAAAGAACGGAAAGGGACCGAATGGAATACCGGTCACATCTACCGTTTACTTGGTAACCGGATCTACAACGGCGAAGTGGTCCACAAAGGGAATAGCTATCCCGGAGAGCATCATGCCATCGTCGACAAGGAATTGTGGGACAAGGTCCAGTCGATTCTCTCTGAAAATACCAGGGCCAAGCAAACCAAAGCCCGGAGCAAGATGATCTCACCGCTGCAGGGAGTGATTCGTTGCGGTCATTGTGACTGCTCGATGGGACCGACCTACACCCAAAAAGGCGAACGGCGCTATACCTACTACATCTGCGAGAAGGACGTCAAGCGGGCTGTCAGCCGCTGTCCGTTGAAACGGGTCCCCGCAGGGGATATCGAGAAGGCTGTGCTCGAACAACTGGGCGCTGTATTCCGAACTCCGACGCTGGTGGCCAAAACCTACTTCGCGGCCAAGGAGATGGAAGAAGCCGAACGGGACAGGCTGACGAAACAGAAAGAGCAACTTGAAGAAGATCTTACACTGGTTCGCAAACGGGCACTTGAATTGATGTCGCCGGATGGAAACGAACCCGATCGGGAGGAAAAACTGGCCACGATCAACCAGCGCGCGGTAACCCTGACCCGACATCTGGCAAACGTGTCGGCCGGATTGCGGGTGTTCGAAAGCGATCAGGTAACGGAACGGGATGTGTCGGAAGCTTTCGAGAGCATCGAGATTTTCTGGGAGGACCTGTTTCCCTTGGAGCGTAACCGGCTTGTGCGATTGCTGGTAGAGAGTGTAAAAATCAGGGAAACCGGCATCGATATGGAACTGAAAACCAACGGCTTGACGAGCCTTATCACCGAGCTGACCGGACTGGCGTGTGAAGTCAAGGAACGGAGGAACGTTAAATGAACATACAACCGACCATCACTGTTACCGAGAACGGCAATCTGCATATCCATATTCCAATGTTGATCCGCCGGATGCGCGGACGGAAGGTCATCATCGCTCCCAAGTCCCTTGACGGCGATATTCCCGACAGTCCGGGACCCGTACAGACCGCCATCGTGCAGGCCCTGGCCCGGGCGTCATCCTGGGCGGAGGTGATCGAGAGCGGTGAAGTAAAATCCATTAGTGATCTCGCGATGAACCTGGATGTGGACAACTCCTATGTGGCCCGCATCCTGAAGCTGTCCACACTCGCCCCCGACATCGTCGAGGCAATCCTCAACGGTGAGGAGCCGGCCGGTCTGTCGCTTGCCAAATTGACCAAAACCTTCCCCACGGACTGGGATGAGCAACGGGCCATGTTCGGCTTCACTTCAGCCTGAACGAAACCAAATATTAAACTGACACATGAGCCGACCTTCGCGGGCGGCTTTTTTTGTGCCCGATCCCGGTGAAATCAACGAAGCCAACGAAATTTCACCGGGGGGTGGCAAAAAAAGTTAAGAAAAATTTCCCTCCTCTAATTCCCTTATCCCCCTGTTTTCCTAAGTAATTAGCCAGCCTTCCCATTCTTCAATCTGCCTCCATCGAGAGTCCCAACGAAATTTCGCCAAAGAAGGGTGACAGGTCTGGTGAACAGAAAAACGTTCATGACCTCACCCGGACAAAGCATGCCGGACCTGTCTTCCGGGAGGTCTTCAGCAGAGGAGGTTCGGCATGACCAAAGTGGCAACAAAGGCATCGCTGTCTCCAGGGCGGAGACGCCTTTTGGAGCTGATGCAGGAAATCAATTTCGGGCGGATCGAAGAGCTGACCGTGCGCGACGGTGAACCGAGTTTTGATCCGCCTCCGCAAGTGGTTCGTGAGATCAAGTTCGGCGGAGAAAACGGCCCGAGACAAGAGGTATCGGTCGAAGACTTTGCCTTAAAGTCCCAGGCCACCCAGCTTTTCGCGCAGCTCGACTACCTGGGGAACGGAACGGTGCTGAGCCTGGATGTCAAGCACGGGCTCCCCTTCCGCATGAGTGTGAAAGAAACGGTTCGGGCATAGGGCTCGAAACCAAAAACAAGGTCACCAGACAACAGACTGGCCGCAGAGCGGAGGTCGTTGTGGGTGTCGCCAGAACCGGCGAACTCGCAACACCTCCGCAAGTCACAGGTAAAGCGTCTCTCCCGGCGAATGTCGGCACCCACACGAGCTCCTCCTCGGCCCCGAGGAGGCTCAAATGGGTTACGAAAATCGCTATCAGGGCATAGACGACTATGCCGTCCGGATCATCAAGTACAAGGCAAGACAACTGGTTGGACGGGTTGGGTTCACCGAATCGGACCGCCAGGACTTGGAGCAGGAGATGGTCTTCGACCTGCTCCGTCGCTTACCGAAGTTCAAACCCGAACGTGCCCAGCGCAACACGTTCATCGCCCGGGTGGTCGAACACAAGGTTGCCACGATCATCGAGGCGCAAAAAGCCGGGATGCGGGATTACCGACTTTGCTCCTGTTCATTGAACGACCGCTTTGAAAACGAAGAAGGCGGTTCCGTCGAGCGGATAGACACCATCAATCAGGACGACTACCTGCAACGCACCGGCAAACTCTCCCGCCCCATATCCGATTTACGGGGGCTGTCCATCGACGTCCGCAGTGCCGTCGAAAAACTGCCGCCTGAACTGCGCGAGCTGTGCAAGCGCCTCCAGACCGAGAGTGTGACGGAGATCTCCCGCGACACAGGTATTCCGCGAGGGACCATCTACGAGTCCATCAAGAAACTGCGGACGCTGTTCGAGGACGCGGGGCTGAAGGATTACCTGTGATCGCCCGACGCTCTTGGACCGGTTCCGGTAGGTAAGAAGCGGGTCGGATGTTCGGAGGAAGCGAAACAGACATCGAAGCATCGGACCCGGGCGCGCCCCTTCACGAACAGTTAACCGAAGGGAACGGAGGCAAACTCATGAACAGAGAAATTTACAGATACAACTTTACCGCGGACGTTCCGCTAAGAGACGTGGAGGAGTCGTTACTCCTAGCTGTCCTTGCGACGGAAAGCCTGCACGGGCGCTCCCTGGTTCGTCTGGACGCGTCATTCTGCCTGCAAGAAAAGAAGAGGTCCTGTGTCGTCGACGCCGGTACCCAAGTTGGCCGTCACATCGCTCGGATCTTCACAGGGTTTCTTACCCGCGAGTTCGGTGAGGAGGCTTTCAAGGTCGAGCGTCTGGGCCATGGCAGTGAGCAGGACGCCGGCCTCCAGGCAACGGGGGCCGCGTGATGAGCACTCCAATGCTGACCACTTACTCGATGTGGAGTCTCTTCCGTAACTGCCGAAAGGCCTGCGACTGGCGTTACCAACGTGAACTCGTGCCGCTGAAGCGAAATCACAATCTTAATTTTGGCTCTTTGATCCATGAATGCCTGGAGATTTGGCACCGTGATCGGGACCTGAAGCAGGTACTGAATTTCATCGACCGCGCGTGCCCAAACCGGGCTCAGGAGGACCGGGAACAACGAGATTGGCACCTGGCCACAGCCATGATGAAGGGCTACGCCGCACGCTACCAGACCGAGGAGTTCGAGGTCATCGCGCTGGAGAAGACCTTCAAAGGGAAGATCGTCAACCCCGCTACGGGCGCTTCATCCCGAAGCTTTGTCCTGGCCGGAAAAGTCGACGGCATTGTCCGGATCGGCGACGAGTTCTTTCTGTTGGAGCATAAGACCGCATCGCAGATCGACGCTGATTATCTGGAGCGGTTATGGACCGATTTCCAGATCATTCTATACGCATGGTACATCGAGCAGACACAAGGGCTCCGCATTGCGGGCATTCTTTACAACATCCTGGTCAAAGCCCGGCTTCAGCAAGGTCGCGGTGAAACAGAGGCGGAGTTTGAGGAACGCCGCCGGATTCTTATCGCCAAGTCAAAGACCGGCAAGAGTTCGGCCAAGCGGAAACATCCTGAATCAGACGAAACCTTCCAGGATCGACTTTGCGCCAAGTACGCGGACCCCGGAATGTTCCACCGGGAATCCCTTTACATCTCACGCGATCAGTTCAGGTCGTTGCAGCAGGATCTCTGGGAACTGACCCAGAATTTCTTGGACGCGCGGAGGCGCGGCGTCTTTTACCGCAACACTGGCTTTTGTTTCCACTACCACCGGCCTTGCGCCTATTTCCCGTTATGCCGTTCCGGCGGCAACCCCAACATCATTGAAAACCTGTACCAACAAGTCCCCCCGCATGAAGAACTGCGGGACGGGGAATCAATCGAAGAGACCCCGGCATTCTGAGGACCAATCAAAAGGAGATAAATATGCTACCAACAAAGAAAACCCAACCTAAACAAGACCTGGCCGACCTCACGGTACTCATCTACGGCCGCAGCAAAATCGGCAAATCAACCTGGTGCTCGCAGTCCGACGGTGCGCTGTTCCTGGCGACCGAACCCGGACTCAACGCCCTGGATGTTTTTCAGGTACCGATAAGCAGCTGGGATGATTTGCTTGCCGCCTGCGGAGATATCGCCGAGGGCAAACACCCGTTTAAGACCATCATTATCGACACGGTCGACAACGCCTACCGGATGTGCAGCGAGTACATCTGCAAGAAATTCAAGATCGAGCACGAATCCGATCTCGGCTACGGAAAAGGCTGGGCCTTGATCAACAACGAGTTCCACCGCGTTTTGACCAAGATGGCCTTCATGTCATACGGCCTCTTTCTCGTTTCGCATTCGGTGGAAAAAGAGATCGAGACCCGTACAGGCAAACACACGCGCATTGTTCCGACCCTGCCCGACAAGGCCCGGAAGATCGTGCTCGGTATGGTCGATCTCATTCTCTTCTGCGACCTGGAAATAACCAAGGACGAGGATGGGAATCCCACATACCGCCGTGTGATGCGGACGAAACCAAGCCCCAACTATGAGGCCGGTGACCGTACCGGACGTCTGCCCGAGACCATCGATCTCGATTTCAGCAAGTTCATTGAAGTGTTCAACATGCCGGCGACCGCGCCCAAGGTGAGTGCCTCGCGATCTCAAGTCGGCTCCGGGGACAAGCAGAGCAAGGTGCCTGCTTCCGCCGGAAAATAAACCCCTGATTGGAGGATAGAACCATGCAAAACGACAACTACGGAAATTATGACCAAGGCTACGACCAGGACGACATCGATCTCGCGCAGTTCGACGATGATTTCGCCGAAGCGGAAGTTGAAGATCGCGAGTTTGAGCCGATTCCCGACGGCAAGTACCAAGTTAACGTCGAGCGGGTGGAGCTTACCCGCGCTCAGACCTCGGGAAATCCCATGCTCAAATGGACCCTGCGCATCATTGCGCCCCGGTTCCGGGGGCGTCTGCTGTGGCGGAACAACGTCATGGTCTCCCGCGAAAATATCAAGTGGCTCAAGACCGACCTGCATACCTGCGGCCTGAGCCTTGAGAAGATCTCGGATCTTCCGGCCAACCTCGAGAAACTGATCAACATCAAGCTCGAAGTAACCAAGCGCACGCGGGGTGAAAACGAAAACGTATATCTCAACAAACGCATTGTGCTCGAAGACGGCAGCGACGAGTACGGCACCGCCGCTAAAGACGCCTTGGCCCCGTTTTAACGTGGACCGGATTACCGTCGTCGTCGATACACGGGAACAGGAGCCCTACGCCTTCGGTGCCAGCTGTGAAGTGGTCCGCCGAGCACTTCCAGCCGGAGACTACTCGATTGAAGGATTCGAAGACTCTGTGGCGGTGGAGCGAAAAACCCTCGAGGATTTCGTTTCCACCGTTATCCGCCAAAGAAAGCGGTTTTACAGGGAGCTTCAGCGTCTCGAAGAGTACGAAGCCGCGTGCGTTGTGGTCGAATCCGACCTGCGTGATGTCTTGACCGGACGTTACCGATCAGGAGCCCATCCAAACGCGGTCCTTGGAACCGTCATTTCCATCGTCGTCGACTTCCAAATCCCGGTCTTCTTTTGCTCCGACCGGCAAGTCGCCTGCCGGTTTGTGGAGGAATTCCTATTGCGATTTTACCGGAAGGTATCGAGACGATGCGAAGAAAAACAACCAGTGATCAAATAACCATACGCGGTCGCGTCGAAGCTGTGTTTTACGCCGGGCCGCGGTTTTCAGCGGGCAGACTGGCAACCTCCTCCGGCGAGGATATCCAATTCGCGGGCCTGCTGTTTGTGCGTGAGCACGAACCGGTTGTCCTCCGCGGCCACTGGATCACCCATCCCAAGTACGGGCGTCAATTCGATGTCGAGGCCATGGAGTATGACCTCGAGCTGGATACGGACGGACTTGCCCACTACCTGGCTAATCATCCGGAGATCAAAGGCATCGGACCGGTCAAGGCGCGACTTATCGCCGAGCGTTTCGGAAAGGATTTAGACCAGGCGCTCATTGAACGACCGGAGGCTGTGGCAGAAGCTGCGAGACTCTCGCTGGCTGCGGTAGAAAGGCTACGTGATGAATGGCGAAAGACCAGGGAGGTCAATAAAGCGATCACTTGGCTGGCCGCTTTCGGTCTGACCCACCACCAGGTGGCAAGCCTGGTCAAGAAGCTCGGTAACAACGTTCTCGGCATGCTCAAGGCCGATCCTTACCTCATTGTTCGGGAGGTGCGCGGCTTCGGATTCAAACGAGTCGACAAGATCGCCCGCAAGATGGGCACGCCCAAGGAGCATGACACTCGCATCCGGGCAGGGTTGCTTCATTGTGTTGAAGAGTCCCTCAATGACGGTGACTGCTGGGTCGAGTACGAGGAATTGGTTGACCGGGCGAACACGCTGCTTGTCATGGATGTGCTTGACAGCCGTGAACGGATCGAAAAGTCGCTGGACTCACTCATAGAGGACAGCTCGCTCTCGTGTATCTCCTGGGGTGGACGGTTCCTCGTGGCAAAACCCGAGATTCGCCGAATGGAAGAGGATCTGGCGGCGACTCTCGCAAAGGGGAAACAGGCAAATCCCCACTTCGACGATGGGGATGATCTGCGATCACTGATTTCACGAGTAGCACCGCAACTCAACCAGGGTCAGCGGGATGCCGTTTACACCGTTTTAAAAAACTCCATTTCCGTCATCTCCGGCGGTGCCGGCAGCGGCAAGACATTCACCGTTTCATCCGTAACCAACATATTCGAGGAACACGAGCTTCGAGTGGTCCTGGCAGCACCGACCGGAAAGGCGGCCAAGCGACTTGAGCAAGTCGTCGGACACTCCGCGAGCACCATCCACCGGCTGTTGGGATTTAACGGCAAGACATACGCGCGAGGCCCTGAAGACCCTATCGACGCCGATGTCATCATCATCGACGAAGTCTCGATGGTTGATATTCCGCTGGCCTGGCATTTGTTCAGAACCATCGACCTTGAGCGCACAGCGGTGGTTCTCGTGGGAGACCATAACCAGCTGCCCCCGGTGGGACCGGGGAATATGCTTCGGGATCTCACTCAGTCACGAGCCGTTCCGATGGTTCTGCTGGACACGGTTGTGCGACAAGCGGGAGTGCTCAAGGAAAACTGTATTGCCGTCTTGAGCGGAGAGGTGCGCAAGACCAGCGAGCCGGAAGATTCCAATCGCCGAGCATGGTATGTGGTGGATCAGTTCACGGATCAGACGGACGCGCAACGCTTCCTCCTCGAGCTGTTTGAAAATGTACTGGATAAACGGCTGCGTTACGACCTTCGGGAAGACGTCCAGGTACTGACGCCGACACACAAGGGTCCGCTCGGGACCAAATCACTCAACTCAGAACTCCAGCGGTTGATCCAAAAGAAACTCTGGGACGTTGAAGCACCGGTTCCGAAACCGGGCCGAAGACCAAAGTTCCTGCTCCACGACAAGGTGATCCAAACCCGGAACAATTACGACCTCGGTGTGATGAACGGTGCGATGGGCAACGTGATCCGTATAGACCGAGACGGTTCAATGGCCATCGAATTCGATGGCGTGCCGGTAGATATCGAATCGGGCTCGCCGAATATGCAGGACCTGCAGTTGGCTTACGCGCTCACGATACACAAGGCCCAAGGCTCAGAATTTCCGTGCGCCATTGTTGTGGTCCATAAAGCGCATTCGTTTATGCACCACCGCAACCTTTTATATACCGGCGTCACCCGAGCCAGAAAAACAGCCGTAGTCATTGGAGACCGGTGGGGAATACAGAACTGCGCCCGAAAGCGCCGGCAGGATGAACGAAAGACATTCCTTTCGCTGTTGCTTACACCCGACCAGGCTGGGCCCCTAAACGATCCGGCTGTTTCGGTTGAGCTGCAGATATGAAAACCAGTGGAAGCGGAGCCGGAATGGCATCGGAGCAACCAAACAACGTCAAGGAGTATTATCGACTCGTCACCGGGATAGACATCGGCCTCGTGGCAAGAGAGCTTCTGGGTGGCAGAGTCGTGCAGGAGTCTGCCAACCTTCTGCAGTGCGATTGTCCGAACCATAAGAGCCAGTCTCACCGGTCGCTTCATGTCATGCTGGACAAGCAGGGATGGTACTGTTTCGGCTGCGGCTTGGGCGGCGATGTGCTGCAGTTGGTGGAGTTCATCAACGACTGCGTGGTAACGCGGGGTCAATCCGGTCCCATGCCGGAAAGCCACCAGGGAGCCCGCGATTTCCTGGCCGTCAAGGCGGGTCTCCCTTCGTTATCAAGCTATGGATTGTCTCCGGAGCAATTGGCGGAAGCTGAAGCGGCGCGGAGTCTGGAGCTGCGTGTTCAATCCGCACTGACCGACCTCGCTTTGTTCTATCACCAACGGCTCAAGGAAAACCCCGAGGTCCTTCAATGGCTCCATTCTCAGTACGGGATCACGGATGAGACCATTGAGAACCTGCTTATTGGCTATGCGGACAATAATGGAGATACGGAAAGCTGTGAAGGTGTCATCGCCACACTGACCAATAAGAAACATGGCTTCAGCTTGCGGGAGCTGTCCGCGACCGGCGCGTTCCGTCCGACCGGTCAGGACGGCCTTTTCCCATTCTTTGAAAAACGGATCGTTTTCCCGTATTGGAGCCGCGGTCGCGTGGTCTTCATGATCGGCCGTAAAACGCCGTGGACTCCGGACCGGAACTGGGAGCATGGCAAATACAAGAAGCTACCGGTCCATAATGACAGTTCGAATAAGCACATCGCCCCGTGTATCAACAACGGCTACCTCTTCAACGAAGATTGTCTGCTCGCCAACCCTGAGCGGTTGATTATCACCGAGGGCGTCACCGATTGCATTTCGCTCATGGAGCATGGGTTCGCAGCGGTGTCGCCGGTCACGGTTCGTATCCGGGCCGCCGACTGGGAACGGCTGCTGCCGCGCCTTCGCAGCGTCAAGACCGTCTATATCTGCCAGGACAACGAGATATCCCAGGCCGGATTGCACGGTGCGCTTAAAACCGCGTTCGTTCTTGCCGGGCACAAGATCCAAACCAAGCTGGTAGTCTTACCCCTCGATGAGCATCGGGAAAACGCACGAAAAGAGCTCAAAGAGCGCTTCGGCCTGGATACCGCGGTGGGTCCGCGAGATCTCACCAAGCGTCTTGCCGGACGTCCGGAAAAAGAGATCAAGGAAGCTGAAGAACTTCTGGCCGCGGCCAAGATCGATGTCAACGACTTCTTCGCCTCCGGGCACACTGAGGTGGATTTCGAGGGACTGATCGCTGAGTCGAAAATGCCGCTGGAGTTCGGGAT
This sequence comes from Desulfosarcina ovata subsp. ovata, assembly GCF_009689005.1. Taxonomy (NCBI): domain Bacteria; kingdom Pseudomonadati; phylum Thermodesulfobacteriota; class Desulfobacteria; order Desulfobacterales; family Desulfosarcinaceae; genus Desulfosarcina; species Desulfosarcina ovata. The sequence continues at coordinate 3,413,429 of NZ_AP021879.1, forward strand.
TTCACGCCTACCCGCTGACGTGTCCGAAGAGGAAAGGAACCGGTCACTCGAGTCGGTGTTACACGAAGTGGCGCAGCTTGTTCCTCTGGAGCAGAACCGGTATTTGAAACTCATCCAGGAGCATTTCGGAAAATCCAATCTCTCTCTCGCTGTTCTGCGCGACCAGATTCGCGTCTTGCAAAAGGAAAAACGCGCTCAGGCCAAGCAGGAGAAGAAACGGGAGAAACGGACGCCAAGCGCCCCTGCCGGCTCCTGCCGGGCCAGAATAAAGCAGATCATGTTTGAAACGGAGGAGGAATCCGGCTCGCCGGATTATCCCCGCGTGGCCGAGGCCGCTTACGATTGGTTCGCCGCCAATGGAGCCCGTTTCTTTCGCACGCCCCAGGGCGAGCCGTTCATGTTTTTCGAGGACGCCATATTCTGGATGGACACCCCGGACCGCGGACGCAAGAGGCTCTACTCCTCGGTCATCTACAAACATACAGGGCTTGTTCAGACCACCGGCGGCGGCCGGACATTCTACGAGGTGCTGGCGAACCTTGCCGTCGAGCGAGGCCCGGTACGGGACCACTTTTCGTGGCTGCACACCAACGTGGGCGACTGCACGGTGTATTTCAACCTCAATAATCCCAACCATGAGATAGCCAAGATCACACCGGGTGGCATCGAGATACTCAAAAACGGCGGAAACGCCGACGGAGTGATCCTGGACGGCTCCCGCAAGCTGGAGCCCATTTGTTTTCTGCCTGACGCTGACCCGGACGAGGCCGACCAATTGCTGAGCGAACTCATTCTCGGCAATATGACCTGTCCACCGGGCGACCGTTACCTGATCCTATCCTGGTTGTCCTGTTTTTTGCTCATCGACTTCGCCGGGACACGACCGATGACACGCTTCGAAGGTCCGGCCGGTTCGGGTAAAACCACAGCCAGCAAACTGATATCGGCTATGCTGTACGGTGAGCCCCAGCAGAAGAAAAGCACCGATGCGGCCAATTACACTGACGGTTCGCAGAATCCGCTCATCGTCCTCGACAACATTGAAGTCAAACAGATGACCGAGGACCTGACCACCTTCATCCTCACCAGTATCACGGGCATCGCCAAGGAAAAGCGCAAGAGCGGCACCGACACCGAGACTGTCATCGAGCGTACCAAGTGTCTGCTGAACACCACCGGCATCGAACCACTTGGAGGCGAATTGGCTGAGATCCTCTCCCGTTCCTTTATCATCCGCTTCGACCTGGACGAACAGGCCAGCGACTGTTTTCTGGAAGCCAAGGTTCTGGCAGCCATTCGCGAACACCGGGCTCTAATTATCTCGGCGCTGATGAAACGAACACAACAGATTCTGGCCATGATCAACGAAGGGGGGCAGGAGAAGGTCATGCGTCTTCTTCACAAGACTCTGGGTAATCACGGCAAACGCCGCTGCAACGATTATCTCAGCCTGATGTATTTGATGATGCTGGCCGGTGAACCCCAGGAAGAGATCGACCAGGCGCTTGAAACCATGCCCCAGCAGTTTCTCGACCGGATCGCTTCACTCAACAGAATCAGCATGGAAACAGCCCGGGAATCAAATCCTATCGCCACGGTCCTGGCCGCACTCTTCAAGGCTTACCGCCACGCGTTGGAAGCCGATCAGGAAAGTACCGCGCTCAATGTGGCAAAGACCAACAAGGCCGCCTTCCTTGAACGATACCAACTGGATTTTCTGGACGAGGAAACCATCAAGGGGGCCCTGGCTCGCGACCTCTTCATCGCCATCAAAAGGCTGGCCAAGGATTTCGGCCTTTCCTTCCACATGAATTCCGTCCAGCAATTCGCCCAACGGTTCTCCAACGACCTGGACACCATCCGGCAGGTCGGTTTCGACATTACGGTCAACCGGCCCAATCATTCCGTCCGTCGCACCGCCACCTACGACATCACCTACATCGCCTGATCACCTTTTCTTTCCCGGAACAATATTGCGAAGGGTACCCTTCGCATACCCCGATATACCTTCGCAGCTTTAACATCCGTCATTTCAACCAGTTGCACTGATTGTGCGAAGGTGCGAAGGGTTTCAGGAGTCCGCACTCTTCTGTCGAAAAAAATATCACACGTCTTACCTGTCAGACATCCTCCGATCTACCCGTGTTTTTTCTGTCCGTACGAGAGTAATACCCTCTATACCCTTCGCACCTTCACCTTCTATTTATCTTATCTATCTATCTTATCAATCACTTACAGCACTGCGAAGGTCCCTGCGAAGGTGTTTAGGACGGTAGGAGACCTTCGCACCTTCGCAATCCGGCGGTATCGCGTTCGCTCCGGTATGTAACGGGAAGAACAGTAAATCCCAACTTCCGGAGATGCGCCTATGAGTCTGATGAAAACAATGATCGCCCACCTCGGCAAGGAGGATGAGTGCCCCGTTCAAAGCCCTGTTCCGCAGGTCGAGGAAGTATCCGTTGTTCCAGAAGTCCTTTTCGTGGCTACCGACTTGGAGTTCCAAAAGCTCGAATGCGAAGAAGACGGAAACCGGGATATCGAATACGAAGGAAAAATCTATCGCCGTCTCGATCCTGAATATTTCGCCTGGCTTCGTTCCAGGATGGTGGCCGCAGGCAACGCTCATAAGGTCGGCAAACTATCGGACAACCGATGGAACCTCCTGCGGGAACGATTCAACCGGATACAAAAACTGGCCATTGAGGAATTCGGTGAAGACGTCCTGCAGAAGTCTATACGCGGCATGAACCCGAGGACCTACCAGGTTCCTGCCATACATCAAAAAAAGGACTGGATTTATCCCGCGGAAGAAGCCTGGAAGTGTAAGCAGCCGGTGACTTCCCGGGCCGTGGCCAAAGTGGACGCCATTCGCGATGAAGCCATGGCCTGCGGTTGGTCCGAAGCCCGGCTGTATCAAAACCAGGGACGGTTTCGGTTCCCCTGCGGCCAGGATTACGGGTTGGTCTGTTTTGTCGACGAGGACCGGGAAATCGGAGCGGTTACAAAACAATCCATCGAGATCATCCATGGTGCGAACACACCGCGTCCCAGCACGCTACGGTTCCACAACCCGGACGTTTCGCAGCCATGGTTAAAGAAAGTGGAGACTGACAAATGAAAAGATACGCCAACGCGGGAAAGATTTTGCCCAAAGAACTGCTCGAGGAGGTCCAGAAATATCACACCGGCGTGCTTTGGATTCCTTGCCCAAGCCGGTTCTACAAGGAGCGCCGTCAACTCGTCATCGCCCTTCATGAACAGGGCGTCAATACCAAGGAGATCGCCCATCTGGCCGGCGTCACCACCCGACGGGTAAATCAAATCCTTGCCGACCGCAGAAGAGCGTCCGAGATCCGACAGGTTGAAACGGCTTCCGGTAAGTAACCGTGGGGACATCCGTGAGGATGCGACAGGAGGCGAAATTCGCCTTCCGCCCCGAACCCCGAGGTGCCAAAACAGAAATCGGCGGAGATCATGGCTAACGACAAGGCTGAAAACAAGATTGGAAAACAGGATGCGGGTCAGCTCGACCGCTGGCACCGTAACGCGGCATCCGAAGAGGAGGTGCGCAGTTCGGCCAAGGCACGCGTCGGCTCGGGAGCGCTTCCTGGCAACCAGAACAGCTTGCGCCACGGCATCTATGCCGACCGGTTCCTCTCTCCCGAGGAGCGCCCGCTGTTTGAGACCATCATCGGCCAGCTCTATCAGGACTTTGTGTTCAACAAGAGCTCTGACTTCATGCAGGTCGAACTGGTGGCCGTCTACTTTCTCAAGCTGGGCCGGGCCCAGGAATCCGGGGACTGGGACGCTGCGGAGAAGCTCGACCGCATGATCCGCTGTCATCTCAAGGACCTGAAGGCCACCAAGATCGCCCGCGAGGGCGAAGCCGCCAAGGGACCGGAAACCACTCCGGCCGAATGGGCCACCGCTCTGCTGGAAAAGCTGGCCGAGTCGCAAAAGAAACCGGCCAGGAAGTCGGCCAAGAAAAAGAAAACGCAGAAATAATGTCGGATAACACCAGAGCCATCCAGAAAAGAGAGCACCAGTCACGCGGGTTTACGGCGTTTCAGTTTGCCGGAATGTCAGATAAGACGTGTTCTCTGACATTCCAAAAAGCCCAAGAACGGGAAACATCAGTCAATCGTTTTTTCCCGTCACCCATGATGCTGCGCAGTGATGATCCAATCATGCTCCAGAATTGTGTTCAGGCGCGTCACTGTGAGTCTACTGTCACTCAACACTGTCATCATCTTCCTGAAGCCTGGAACGAGAATGCGGTCCCGAAGGACCGCCGTATTCCCGGACCGGAAGACCGGTCACAGTCTTTCAATGGCGTCTTCGAGCACCCCGTCCACAAGGTGGGTGTAGATCTGGGTGGTAGACAGGTCGCGATGCCCGAGGGCGCGCTGGACAACCAGGATGTCGCCGGTTCGGCTGTAGAGGTGGGTGGCGAACGTGTGCCGCAGCGAATGCGGAGTAAGCTGCTTCTCGATCCCCGCGGCTTTGAGCCAGTGCTCGAGCCTTCGAGCAACCTGGCGCTCGGAAAGGCGTGTTCCGCGGTTAGAGACGAACAGCGCCTGACACTCCCCGTCGCCCTGTTTGCGGCGTTCTTTCAGGTAACCGCGTAGGAGGGAGCGAAGCTTGGATTTCAAGAATTTCACCTGTGGAACATCGCCCTTGGCGCGAACATGCAAATGCTTGGCGTCAAGGTCAACGTCATCGATGTCCAGGTCGACAAGCTCCTGCAGCCGGATACCGGTGCCGAGGAACAGCTCAATGACAACCCGGTCCCGGATGGCCAATGTCGAAGACCGCCCGCGAAGTTCCTTGAGCAGTCTTCGCTTCTCAGCCTCAGTCAAAAAGGATGGTGGTGTGCGTGGAATCCTGTGCAGCGTCACCGACCTGGCTGGATTCTCCGAAGCTTGGCCTGTCTCCTCCAGCCACGTGAAGAAGGACCTGACCGCCGCTTTGAAGCGGTGGAGTGAAGCCGGTGAGCGAGGCGTGTCTGAAACAGTGCGCAAAACCGCCGGTGCCGTCAACGCCTCATCGATCATACCTGTCGTCACCCCATTGACTGCAATTCCCGGATGCCGGGCCGAGAGCACCCCCGCGAAGCATTTCAGGTCTCGCATGTATGCGTTGATTGTGTTCGGCGAGCGACCATCGGCGGCGAGCCTTCTGCCGAAGGCTTCCACCGCCTGCCCAAAAGGCTCAGGCCTGGGCAGGAGTCGGAGCGGAATGTTGGCTGTGTTCGTCATTTTTCTTGTCTCCTTTCTTTACGCTCCGGCCCATGGGGGTTCCCTTGGGCAGAGGCAGTTTATCAATGCGACCGGTCTCTTTGGCCCAGATAAGGAACATGCGCAACACGCGCTTGGTCTTATCCACCGTGGGCTTGGCCCGTTCCTTTCCGTTTTGCAGTTTCAGGAGCGCATCGGATTTGAAGAATTTCCCAACGTGGGGAACGAGGATGCTGGTGAGCTTTCGCTCAGCACCGAAGAAGGCTTCGATCTGTTCGAAATCCTTTCCATAGGTGTAGAGGGTCCGCTCCGTCTTGCCCTGGGTCCTCAGATGTTCAATGTAGGCCTTCGCGGCCTCGTGCAGTTTAGATTCCATCATAATAGTACCTCCTTTTTTGTTTGTGATGGTTTATCCAAGGAATTCATCGATCTGGCTAAGCAGCTCTTCAACATGGCCAAGGTCGCCAACGTGACCCCAATGAACGGATTCCCCGGCATGCCGTCTCAGTTTCCTCTGGATGCTGACCATCAGTTTTGTGATCTCTTCCTGTTTTTTTCGATATGCCTTCTGGGCGTCTTTATTGCTGGTTCTGCGGTGCATGGCTTGTCTCCGTTATTGTTTGTAAATTTCTATAACACATTGATTTACAACGTTATTACACATCCACATACAGGCTTCGTGTGCGAAGGAAGTCAAAGCGTATTCACAGGTTACTTAAAGAATGTACAAGTATTTGCAGTGAGAGGACGGCATTCATGAAAAAGGAATTGGAGCTTATATTGCGGGCCATCGTAGTTGCGATTTTAGCAGCCTCCCTGGCCATATTAGCTGAGACGGTACCGTGGGCATTTTTTGTAGAGAGGTTGGCTTGATGGCACGGATATCCGCCAAGGACCGCAAGCTGGCTCAGACTCTGGCCGATCCCGTGCTCTGGGGTCAGGCATACCTGGGCAATCGCGACGGCAGCCAGAGAACATACTGGCCGCATCAGGTGGAGGACCTGCTTTGTCCGGACAAGAACATCATCCACCTGGATGGACGCGACGTCGGCAAGAGTGTCTGTATCGGTACCGACGCGCTCCATTTTGCTTTCACCACCCGCGGCGGCCAGGGATTGATCGCCGCACCGCACCAGGGGCATCTCGACACTATTGCCGAGGAGATCGAGTTCCAACTGGAAGCCAATCCGGATCTTATGGCCAGCATCGCTCTGACCAAATACGGCAAGCCCAAGATTCATCGCAAACCATACTTCCGGCTCGAATTCACCAACGGCACAATTCTCTATTTCCGCCCGGCCGGAGCATACGGCGACGCGTTTCGCTCGCTTCACGTCGAACGCGTCTGGGTAGACGAAGGGGCCTGGCTCACTGAGCGGGCATGGAAGGCGCTACGCCAGTGTTTGAAATCCGGAGGTAAGCTGCGAATCTACTCCACACCGAACGGGATGCGGAACAGCACATACTATCGCCTGACCACCTCGACACAGTTCAAGGTGTTTCGATGGCCCTCCTGGCTCAACCCGATATGGTCTGAGGAACGTGAAGCGGAGCTGTTGGAATTTTATGGTGGCCGGGACAGCGCCGGGTGGCAGCATGAGGTGGCCGGGGAACACGGCAAACCGTCGTATGGGGCCTTCAACATTGAATATCTGAACTTCTGCCGTCAGGAACTTCTGGAATATCAGAAAGTGGTTATCACGGGCGACGAGCTGAGTGGTTGCGATACCGAAGAAGAATCGCACGACCGACTTGAGGCGCTGCTCAACCTTGTACCCCAGACAGGCGTGTTCTGGATCGGCGGCGACCTTGGCTATACCAACGACCCGACCGAACTCGTCGTGTTCCAGGAGCTGGAACTGGGGGAGCGCAGAATCATTAAACTCGTCCTGCGTGTTCATATGAAACACGTGGCCTACCCGCACATCGCCCAGACCATCGCATTGCTGGACCGATACTACACCGCCACCGGTATCGGCGTGGATAACGGCGGCAACGGACTGGCCGTGGTGCAGGAGCTTCACACGCTGGACAAATACAAAGACCTCCTGCTGGACGGCCGATTGCGCGGCTACGATTTCGGAGGGATGACGACCTTGGCAGTGCGCGATGGGAAAGAGGTAAGAAAGCGTACCAAGGAGTTCATGACTAGCCTCATCAACGGAGCTCTCCAGCGTCGGCAGATCGTCTTTCCGGCGGAGGACCTGGAATTGGAGGATCAATTCACCACCCACACCTACACGCTGCGTGACGGCCGGGTTATCTATTCCAAAGGCAACGACCACATTATCGACGCCGTCCGCTGTGCCCTGCTGGCCCGGGAACAGGCCAACCTCGATCAGGTCGGGGAGGAGACCGTTTCCCTGATACCTATCCTGACCGATCCGGTCTTTATCTGAACCGACATCACATCCCCTCCCAACCGACGTTTCTTCCCCGCCTCCGGTAGATAACCCCAGGACAAGCTTCATCTCGCCACACGGCGCAGATGTCGCGCACACAGGCCAAGAAAACGTGAGGTTACTGGTGGAGAGACAAAACGAGCGCACAACTTCAGATGAAACGGCCACTACCGCTGATGGCAGCGGACCCGCGACCAACCCGTCAACCGATGGATTGGTAATCGCACCTCTGGCTACAGCGGCGGCCCTGGACCCTTCGGTCTTCAGCAAGGTAAGCGCAATTGAGGCCATACCCGCAACCTGGGAGGAACGGGCGCGCAAGGCCTGGGAGTATTACATCGAAGAGCCGCTGGTCAAAAACTGCGTCAACTCATGGCGTACCTTTGCTGTCGGTGATGAAATCAAAATCACCAGCGACGATGAGGATGTGCAAAGTGACGCCGTCTTCCTCGCCGACCGGCTGAACATCTCCGCGTTTGTCAAGGACATGATTCTTCAACTGCTTGTCAAAGGTGACGCCGTCGGATTCAAGCGCTACACCAAAGACGGCAAGGATCTGGAAGAGGCCATATGCGTCAATCCGGTTTCCGTGAAGGTCAAGTATGCCCAGGGACAGATGGTAGAGGCCCGCCAGTATCCTGACGATAATCCCGGAATCGGTGAAGGTCTGGAACTGCCGGTCGACCAGGTGCTCCATCTGAAATGGGACGCACCGTCTTTTTCATCGCGTGGCAACTCGCAGGTGCTGCCCGCTTTCCAGTCCATTGAATTGCTGCGCGATTACCGACGGGCGGAACAAGCCATCGCCAAGCGTTGGGCCACGCCGTTCCGCCTGCTCAAGGTCGGCGGCGCCTTCGGCCAAAAAATGGTCATGCCCGATCAAAAGATGCTGGAACAGGTCCGCAACATGGTCAACAAGATGGACCTTAAAAGCGGATTAGTCGTGCCTTTCTATGTCACGGTCGAAACTCACGGCACCGAGGGTCAAGTCCTCAACGTCGAAGACAAGGTCAAGGAGGTGAAGGAGGATATTGTCGTGGCCCTGGGACTCTCGCGTTCCCTGGTCACCGGTGACGGTCCGAATTTCGCCACAGCCTCGGTCAGTCTCCAGAAGATGCTCGTGATGATCCGGGAGATCAAACAGGCCGCACGGAACATTCTTTCCTGGATTTTCGACGACTGGGCGGAGCTTAAAGGTCACGAAGACAAGACACTCCAGTTCCTGTTCAACGACCTCGATCTCTCGGACGCGGTGGATTTCAAGCGTCTGCTTATCGAGCTTTACGACCGCAAACTCATCAGCCGATCCAGTCTCCAGCTCAAGATGGACCTCGATCCGGATATCGAATCTGCCAATCGTGAAAACGAACGACGCTCGGTGGACCTGCTGGATGAAAAGCAGGTCAAGCCCATCGCCGACATGGTCCTGGCCGGGATCATGGGTGTCGAAACCGCACAGGAGATGCTCGGTCTCGACCCGATGAAGAATCCCGTTGGAAGCCGGACGGAGGCGTCTTGGGCCGGACCTTTCGCCCGGGGCGACAGAGGGAATGCCGTTTGTGACGACTGCGCTCATTTCAATGACGAGCACAACCACTGTCGTGTCCAGCAAAATGAAACCACTTTCGACACCCCGGCGTGCCGCTTCTTAGACGCCAAGATCGTTTCTTCGGAAATCCCATCCGACCAGGAAGGTGAGGAGCGAGAGAGGACGACAGCTTGCCCGGAGTGCGAGAAATGATCGGTGCACTAGCAGCGAAAAAAACCGTCTCTCAGGTAGAGGCTATCCGAAGAGCCACTGAAAAAAGCGTCCGGGCAAGGAACCTGTACACGGAGCAGACGGTCGCCGATTTGACCGCCATGCTCGTCGACGCCGAAGACGAGGTGCGTCGCGCCATCCTCCGGTACAAGAGCCTCGGCTCGCTTCCCGACAACAAGCTGGCAGCCCTGGAAGGGCTCAAGAAACTCCAGGCGGATATCCGGGAGGCCACGTCCCGACTGCACCGGGATCAGACACTGCTTTTTCGAAAGACAGCGAAAGCCTCTTTCCGCCAAGGCATCTACCGCGGCATCGGTGAATTTGCTGCGGCGCAATTGCCGTTCTACCGTGACTTGACTCCGGAAGGCATCGACAAGCTCGCCACCCGCGTCTTCACCATCGTCGACACCGACGCTCTCGACTTCATGACCAACTACAACCTGGTGCTCGCCGGAGATGTCCACCGCGAATTGGCCGACGGCATCAAGCGGGCCGTGATGAACGGCATCGCCACTGGCAAAGGTATCGAAGATATCGCCCGCGATCTCGGGCGTGCTGTTAAGGACCCAGAATCCTTTCGCCACGCGGGTTCCAAAGTGTTCACCAAGGCTCAGTACCGCATGGAGGTAATCGCACGCACTGAGGTGCTGCGAGCCCATAACCAGGGGCGGATCAAATTCCACGACCAAGTCGGTGTTCGAAAGCTCGAATGGATGACCATGGAGGATGAGCGGGTCTGCCCGATCTGTGGCCCGCTGGACGGAAAGGTCTACGATACAGGCCGATTTCCCCAGCAGCCTGCCCATCCCAACTGTCGCTGCACCAATGTGGTGGCTTGGCCGCTTGAGATTTGCGGTGGTGAATTGGGCGCTAAGGTTGCGGCTGAACCTGATGCATGCATCCTCCCTCCCCAGGCCATCGAAAATCAAGCAAAGGCGAAGTCCAAGGAGAACGCCAAGCTCAAAGCCGCCTTCGAGAGCGGGAAGGTCGCGGACCTGAACACACTCACTGTGAAGCAGCTCCAGACCCTGTCGAAGCAGAACGGCGTTTCCATCGCCCGAACAAAGTCCGACTTCATCAAACTGCTCGACCAGGTCGAGCCGGGCTTCGACCATTCGGATCTCACCGGAGCCGCACTGAAGGTGAAACTAAAAGAACATAGAATCGGCCTGCTGCGAACCAAGGATGACCTGGTTAAACTCCTGGCCAAGAAGCAAAGGGCACTGAAGAAGGCGCAGATTGTATCCGAGCGCTTGAAGAAAGGTGAAGGACTTCATGTGCTGACTATGGACGAACTGCAGGAGGTTGCCCGGACAAAGGGCGTTTCAATCTACATGATAAGACAGGACGTGATCGACTTGCTCGATAAGCTGGAACCAGAAGTGGACCATTCTGGACTCAAAGGCAAGTCCCTGATTGAAGCCAAGCAAAGATATCACATCGCCACGACCAAGAATAAGCAGCAACTTATCAAGGCGATTGAAAAAACGATAATGAGTGATGCTTTTGAGAAGTTTAATAATGTAGCGGTAAAATTAATTAGAAGCTGAACTACTACACATCAATTGTTGCAGAATTTTGAGGCTGCTTCTTTTAGTGATCTAACGACGGGTTGTCTTTGACTTTTTTCATGTAATTGGCAAATTAATTGAATAATTTTATTTGAAGCAGCCCTTGCAGAGTCGAGTACCATAGTGCGTGAATCGTTTTTAACAGTGTAGTCAGAATCATTAGTAGTAAGCAGTGATTCAAAGCCCTGAAAAAGTCCAAAGCGAATATCGGATAGGATTTCCCAAGCAATATTTATGTTCTCACCAAGTACTGAACCTTTTCCGAACCGACTTAGATTTTTCAAAGGGTAATGTAAAGAACCGATTTTATCTCGCCATATATGTGTTTCGGAAACAATTTGGTCAACGCCTTGATTAATAAATTTATATTTGAAACTTAATGTGTCAGGATCTATTTTCCTGTTATATATTTTAAAATTAACATCTTTTTCTATTTTATTCAGCGCCTTAATATATCCTGTGCCTGGCTGCAATCTTAATTCTGAAAACATATAGGATATACTCGGTACAAGATTGTTATCCTTTATGAATTGTGTGTTTAATATTAGTTCTTCAACAGTGCTAAGTGGGTCAAACATGATCCATCCAATTTCAAAATGAATGCTAATTTTTCTAAGGGTCGCTATTGCTTGAGCAGCCTCAATTGCTGTGTGTGCTTTACCATAACGTTGAAGTTGAGAATCGGCCCCAGACTCAATGCCTAAAAACACTTTTCGCAAACCACATTCCTTTAATCGACGCAATATTGATTGTCTTTCTTCTGTCTCTGATATGCTCATACTTTTCGTAAAAATCGATGATGGCATAATACTGGTGTCAAAATTCATTGGATGAGGCAGTTCTTTTTGAATCTCCTCTATAATTTCAACGACAGACCTTGCGTCTTTAATATCTGCTCCAAGAAAGTCTTCATCGGCGAATGTGATATTGTGCACACCAAGTAAGGAAAGACTGTGAAGGTCATCTCTTAATCGGTTGCTTGGAAATCTTCGATATTCTTCACGCGTACCCTTAAAATCGGTTAAACCTCTTAGACAAAATCTGCATTTTGACCAGGAACACCCGCGGCTCAACTCGCAGAAAATTTGTCCACCCCCGTCAAGAACAGATTGAATATGCTTCCGATAGGGGTTCGGAGAAAGGTCTAAATCTATCAGATGCCTATCAGTTTTTGAAATTTGGTTTTTTCGCAAGTAAACAATTCCAGGAATATTTGACGGGTCAAGTGATAAACCCTTTATACGCTGCAGTAAAAGTTCTTTAAAGGCATATTCACCCTCTCCTGTAATTACATAAATATTAGGGAGCTTTTGGACCAAATCGCTGGCCATCTTAGTAGGAAGAGGACCTCCAAGGACGATCCAGCAATTATCACCAACTTTAGCTCTAATCCTTTCATATTCTTTCAGGATAAATGAGAAAGTGCCATATCCAACAGAAATACCAAGAATATCAGGCCGACTATTTTCCAAAAAATCAATTAATAAATCACAATTTCCTTGTGAAACAGAGACCATGTCAAATATGTCTAATTGCTCTAGATTTTCACCAAGGCAAGCTTTAGCAACCCCTCCTAATACAGATAAAGCATGCGTTTCGCCTATAGCAGGGTATCTTGATGAATATAGAGCAATCAAAGATACGCGAATTTTTGCGTATCTTATTTGACTCATTTGTCCTCCTTGAATTTTTCTTCAATTATTCGTATTTCATCTTGAATGCGCTGAATTCTATCATTAGATGAAATTGAATGATCGATAAACGTCGTTCTAATTATTTCTTTTTCGCGAGCAGTGAACTTAAAACCATTCATCCGACTGACAGCAAAAAGCATAATAGTGCGCAAGTCCCACCATCTAAGCCTTTGATCACGAATACTGTTACCTTTTAAACGAGCTAAAATTGCCTCACGGGTTCTATCCCATGAATATAGACCATTATCGGTAAAATGATAAATATCGCCATAAACATCGCCAAAATATACAAGTTGAACCGAGCGATTTTCAATGTCCCAACTTGATCCAGGAGAAAGTTTCTCAATGTAGTCCATTTCGATATCTTCATTACCATGTAAAATTGACCCTAAAGCGGCTATTCGAACGAGAAGCGAGTGATGCTCCGATTGGTAGGAAATACGTAGTATCTCAGGAAACTCTAAACATGGAATCCTGCCAATATAGTATAATAATTGTTCTCGAATACGCAAAGTAGGAGATATGTCTTCTTGGCATTTTGATAATTCACTCTCCATATCATTCAAATATTCTTTATAACGCTCAGAAAGCAGCTTAATTAGATACTCTCTTCCATTTTCATCAATCAAGCTGATTGCTTCTCTAACAAAACGATTAATTTCATAAGTGTATGTTCTAAGTAAAACATTATCGAGTTTTGTATTCCTATCTGATAATGCCTCAATTATATTATTCGCAAGCAAAAACTCACCAATTGTTTCGTGTCGGAATCCAGAAATACGATCAGGAAATCTTTCAACACGTAGAAGGTCAGCCGCCGCTGTATGAGATTCAATCATCGTCTTTGTGGGTTTATCTAACAGCACAGTTCTTCCCTTAACGGCTCCCCTTAAATCAAAAAGATTCTCAGCAATCTGAATATGAAAACTCCTAACTTCGCTTTCATCTGCAGAGGATGTGCCTCTATGAGCCTCTCTGCGTAGCCAATGATTGTAAAAATTATTGTAAAGCGAATATGCATTAGTAAAAGCGTTATCAGTTTCTATATTTTCACCTAAAAGGTAAAGAATAAGTGTCAAATGAAATGGATTGTTTGAAAATTCTGAGGCCTCTGGTGTAGATAACAAAAGGCGATTAAAACGACTCGGGAGTTCCGGAATTTCAAGCCGATCAGAATACATTTTTACAAACCAAAGTGTGTCGGTTTCACTCCATGGACAAAACTCGAGTACTTCACGAAAATGTTGTGTGTACTTTATTTGTGCTCCAAGTTGGTTAAAAAAATATTCAGTTCTACATGCGCACCATATGAATTCTGTTGTTTGGAAATTTTGGATAAATTCAGAAAAGAACCTATCTACTAATATAGAATCGATTTCATCAAGACCATCAACAAAATATATAATAGGCTTTTGACTTAGCCGCGCTTCGGAAATCGCGATTTCCAGTGGATATGAAGATTGCTGACTATCAATATATTGCACATAGTCACTAACATGACCAAAAACAGGAAAAGGGGAATTAGGCAAATCGATTTTAGCAGCCAAATCAAGAAAAAGTCTTCGAAGACTTGTGCTTTTACCTGCCCCAGGGGCCCCAATGAGAGCCACGTTTGAATTCCAATGCAAAAACTTAACCCAGTTTGTTAGTCTGTCAGCGGTGGTTGAATTCTTGTGGGGTAATAATTCTGGATCTACAAGAAGCTCTGGCCATAGAACACGTAGGCTTGGACTTTTCCTTGGGCTCCATGGGAGAAGGGATAAATTTAGAAGGCGCTCTGCCTGCGTCTTGACGCTTTTGGTTCCAATCTTGTTATGTTCATTCTTGGAGCTATTCTCTTGTGAATTGTCAATTGCCTGTTGCTCATGGCCAATTAAACGTTTTGCGTAGATACGGACAAATGTAAGCGGAGGCCTTAGCGGTGTTTCATTATGATCCTTTGCCATAACTTGAAACTTACGATATAGCTTTTCAAAGCTACCACTGTTAAGGTACTCAGAACGAACTTCGCCCCCTTCCAAAATTCCCTCAACTACTTTAGCAACAAGAAGGGGGTTAAGTGATGTAACACGTTCATCAATTTCATAGGAATAATCGTCTATGTAAAAAATTTTAAATAGGAGTTCGACAGCGAGGTCTTTATGAAGCAGGATAAAGCGTGGCCCTGCCCGTCTAACCTCACCGGGCATTGATAACATTCCCCGAATATGATTGGCGAGTGCTTCAAGACGCTCACTGCTAAGATTTCCAACTGAAAGTTTAACTTTTTCAGGCCAAGTTTGAGGTGAGCAAGGCTCCCTGCAAAAAAAGAAGCAAGGATTCCAGTCCCATAGCGCTTCACCAAGCAAATACTCAAGCTCATGTTTTGGACTTCTCGTAGGTAATTCATGGAGAACAGCTTGTACGGAGCAGACTATCCCGTCAATTTTTCCATTATCCCTCAAATCGAGCAAAATCCTTCTACATGTTTCTATTTTTTGGGTAGCGTCACCACGAAGAACTCGAAGGGTTTTTGATGGAATTAAATCTTTAGCTTTTTTTTCAGCCAAAGCTCCTGCCGCATCGTCATACTCCAGCAACACGCCATATTCCATTGATGTGTTGGAAAGAACATGTAGGATTTCAGCCCCAGATGACCCACCAATACTTAAGTATGCAAAGCGTTTAAGATCTATTTTTTCCGCAGAGAGAGCTGAAATAATATCATCCGCCTTTGCAACACCCGATTCGTCAAAAGCGGAGTGGTATTGTTCCTCACTGGCTAAAAGGGGAGGCACAATCGCTTCTCCTAATAGGCGTTTAATTTTATCGTCGAGATCGTCCATTGGTAAGCCTCAATATTTTTGGTCAGCATCCTTGGGTCTTTTCGAATACCCGATCTCCCAGTAAGGCTTTCCAGCCAAGTACTCATCTAATTTTTTTCCTATTAGATCTGCTATCTGTCGAGCAGCAGGAATTCCAAAGTCATCGTAATTTTGTACATCACGTCGATACTCCGACATATCTCCACGACATTCTTTTGCATATACCAAAGCTCTGAAAATTATTTGCAACTCCTCGGCTGCTTCTGCAAGTTTTGCTTCTGGCGTCTCCTTCGCATGCATTTCATCAAGTAGCTCTATAACATCATCAGCTACATCAAAAAGAATGTCTTTTGCTGCTTCGGTTTCTCCATGTTTCTTTGCCTTCCCAATATAATCTTTAGACCTTCTCGGAAGATCGGTGATCCTTGCCTCTGCGACCTCATGGAAAAGAAGCATCAATACAACACGGCCAATATCCACCTTAACATTAAGTTGTTTGGATAAAATAAAAGCAAAAAGCGCCGCCTCATAACAATGATCTGAAACTGACTCTGCCTCTGGTACACCCACGAGTAACCATCCAGTCCGGCGGAGCTTCGTTAACGTATGTAGTTCCATAAAGCATTCAAGAACCCGCTCCGCATTAAAATCTTCCATAGTTTTACCTCCTATTTTAGTTAAAAACATTTTGTGAAGAAGGCTGAAAAAATATCATTATTTTAAGCCCCCTTTTTCTTGGATGTAACGCTGTAATTTATGAATCTGCTGCATGGCCAGGGGCGAGGGCTTGCTCTTTCCACTCTCCCAGCGATTGACCGTACTGAAGGTTACACCAACCTTGGCGGCAAACTGCTCCTGGGTCAGGCCTAATTTGGAGCGTAACCCCCTTATCTTTCTTGCCAATTCGTTTTCTTCGGTTTTAGGCATTGTGTTTTTTCCGGTGTTCATCATGTAAACCATCCAATGTCAAAAGCCATTGCAAATAATATAGCATATGCTATGTGGCTCCACTGGAAATGTCAACTACGATTTCCGGCCCCTGATCCTCTCAACTGAACCCAACAAGACCCCCTCCGACACTTTTCGACGGCCTCCGGTAGGTATCCAGCGACAGGGCTTTCTCGCACCCGCTCCGCGGGGCGGAGAGCTGAAAATTGTCGCGACATGACCGGAGATACGAATGGATCTTTTTGCCACCGACCGTGACCGACTGGCGTTTCTGCTGGAGACTGATGCCGCTCTTGATCTGGACTTCGAAACCCTTGAAGCCCAGGCCAAGGAGGCTGTCACAGAAGAGGCGTCGCCGGCCAAACGGCCAAAATACATCACCAATTACATCGGCTCGAAGCAGAAGCTGGTCGACTGGATCTGGAAACACACGCCGGAAGGTGTGGGCTCCGTTCTGGACGCGTTTTCAGGTTCGGCTGTCGTGGCTTATATGTACAAGACCAAGGGATTGCGTGTCCTGGCTAACGACCGGCTTCGTTACTGTTATCACGCGGCTCGGGCCATCGTTGAAAACCGCAATGTCCGTCTCACCGACGAGGAACTGGAAGCGCTCCTGGCCGGCAACGCCAAGGCGGGTTCCTTTATCCGCAACAATTTCAAAGGGATATTCTTCGCCAAGGGCGTCCACGGACTGATCGACACAGTCCGGGCCAATATAGACAAATTATCCGGATTCAAGAAGGACATCGCCTTATTCGCCCTGGGCAAGACCTGCATGTCGGGCAAGGGCGGATTCGGCCATTTTTCCTCCTCAACCCGCTACGGAAAACGCGAAGACACCCCGGAAGAGTTCAAGGATCGGTTCCGCAAGAATGTGGTCCGCATCAACGCGCTTGTTTTCGACAACGGCAAAGAGTGCAAGGCCTACCGGAAGGATGTGAACGGACTGTTGTCCGAGGTGCGCGTAGACTTGGCCTACTTCGATCCACCGTATGCCACTGAGTTCTCGACCACCAATTACGAGAAGTCCTACCACTTCGTGGAAGGGCTGATGACGTATTGGGACGGGTTGACCCTGGTCGAGGGTTCAAAGACCAAGCACTACAAGACGGACCACCAAACCGTTTCCAGAGCCAACGCCAAGGAGTTTTTCGAGACTTTCCTCGGCAACGCCCGACACATCGCAAACTGGCTTATTTCGTACCGGGACCACGCGTATCCCAACGAACGGGAGATGCGGGGAATCATAACAACTCACGGTTTCGAGCCGGCGATGCGTTCCCGCGATCACCATTATTCCATCACCTCGCGCCACGGGGACGCTTCCCACGCCAAAGAACGGCTTTTCATCTGCAAACACAGAAAAGGCCGATCCGTCAAAGCGGATGCCAGTGCCGAAAGCATGAGATCAGAGGCGGTCTGGGATGAGACCGAAAACGAGATCCGCTACCGCGCCAAGGACCCGAAGCAATTCGATCCCGACAGTTTCCGGCGCAAGTCGCTCGATGGAGTCGATGGCGTCTCCATCATCATCGGCAGATTCAAAAAGGAATTCGTCCCTGAAAACGACAATCCCCGCTCAATGGTGCTCCAGGCTTACCGGTTCGTTCGTAAAACCGAGCGCAACCCGGACGGTTGGACGATTGAAAAAGCCAAGGAGTGGATCAAGGAACACGAAGCCTCAGCTGCAACCGAGGCCGCTCTGCGCGTGGAAGATAATATCTGCGCTTTGGCCGATGCGCCACTGGGTGATTCCCTGAACCTGCTGTCTTGCCAGGCGGGCAAGGCGGACACCGTTCGTGTCACCGGATTTATGGGCAGCAAATACCTGATGCTCGGCTGGATTGAAAGCCAGCTCCCCAAAGGCGCTGAGAGTTTTCTCGACGCTTTTTCCGGCGGAGCGAACGTGGCTTACCACTTCAAACGCAAGGGAATGAAAGTTATTGCCAACGACCTGTTGCGGTTCCCTTATCACCTTGCCAAGGCCGTGGTCGAAAACTCCAGCGACAAGCTGACTGACGAGGATGTGGAGAGGCTACTTGCCCCCAACCCGGACGCCGGCACCTTCATCGTCGATCAATTCTACGGCTATTACTACACTAAGCCGGTTCTCCGTTGGCTCGACCAGGTGTGGGCCAATATCCAGAAGCTTCACGGATATAAGAAAGACCTGGCTCTTGCCGCGCTCGGGAGTACCGTGAAATCCAAGAGCGCCTTCGGGCAGTTTTCCCGCTCGAAGATGCATCGTAAAGCCGACCTGGAATCTGAGGCGAGCCTGGAACAGTCCCAGCTTTCCAATCCCCCGCTGTCGAAGTTCATCGAGTCATTCAAGCGTACCGTCCGCCAGCTCAACAATCTGGTCTTTGACAACAGCAAAGAGTGTAAGGCGTTCAACCTGGACGCGACCGAAGCGGTCCGGCGCTATGGTTCGGATGTCCTGTATCTCGATCCGCCGTACGTGACCGAATTCGGCAGCAACGATTACGAGGATTCCCTTCATTTCATCGAAGGTTTGATGACTCGCTGGGCGGACAAGAAGATTTATTCCAACCCACGCAAGAATTTCCCGTCCCGCACCAGGTACACCAAGGAATCCATCCGGTCCATGATGGAGACGCTGGCCGCCGACGCCCGTGGCAAGTATGGAACGGTCCTTTTGTCATACCGCGACAGAGCCTTTCCTCGTGAAGCGGAAATCCGAGAGATTCTATCCGAGCACTACGGCCTGGTTCGCGTGCGCTGTATGGAGGTGGATTACAACATCGCCAAGGACATCGGCCGGGAAGGAAAACATGCCCGGGAGCTGCTGTTTGTCTCATCCAAACCACGCAGCACGCCTCGTTCGTCTGCTTCATCCTCCGCCGCGGCCTGCCATACCTCCTTTCCGGTGGAGATCAATGCGTCAGTGCCGACGGTCCTCAGTGCGGAAGCGCTGGATGTCGTGAGGGAAACCGGTGATCCGCAGTTTACCTTTGTTCTCTGTCGCGCCGGGACCAACAAAAACGGTGACCACTTCACCTCTGATGAACTGGCGGCCCGTTACACCACAGCTGTCAACAAGAAGATCGATCTCAAACATTCCCAGGAGTTCACGGACATCGTCGGCGGCATCGTGTCGGCTGACTTCATCGAAGACGATAACGGTGGGCGAATCGAGTGCGCCGGTGAACTCTTTATCTCGGACAGCCCACATTCCCAACTGGCGTACAAGCTGATCCGGAAGGGCATCATCACCCAGGTCTCGATGGAATGCGACTACGAAGAGGGGGAGTGCTCTATCTGCGGCAAGCGGGTGCAGTCGAAAAACGACTACTGCATTCACCTGCGCAAGCACAAAGGCGGTGCATTCCAGGGAAAGCCCGTCTTTGAGATTCTTCACGGTGTGACATTCACCGGCCTCGGCCTTCTTGACCGCAAAGGCGCTGATGAAAATGCACGTATCACTCAGGTCGCCTCTGAACGGGGCGAGGTTTCCGAAACTCTTAACGAAGGAGATCCGACGATGGACGAGAAACAAAAAACGAAAGACGAGGCGGCCGAAGCCGCCAAGAAGACCGAAGACGGCGGTGGTGGCACCACTGACGATAAGGCTCGAATCAAGGAGCTGGAAAAGGAGAACAAGGAGCTCAAACAACAGGTGCTCACCCTACAGAAGCAGGTTGAAGAAATGGAAGCTGAGCAAAAAGCAGCGGCCAACCGTGCAAGGGCCCAAAAGCTCCTGAGCAAAGTGGAAAAGCACGGCATCACCTTCGATAGCGACGAAGATCGTACGAACGAGTTGACCCGGCTGGCCGGGCTTTCAGACGATGCCTTCAACGCAACCGAGGACGCCTTTGATCGGATGATCAAGGCTGACGCCGAGAAGGCCAAAGACGGCGGGAACAAACCCGAAAACAACGCCGGGAAAAAGCAGGCGAAAGCGGATGACGAGAGGGACGATCAGCCGATGCGCAGCGACGCGGGTGTTCGACCCAGGGACGTGGACGACGGGAAGAAAAGTCTCGAAGACAAGCTCAAAAACGGCTTCATGGCCGCTTATCACCAACGCGTGGGTCTTACGACCGGCGAACCGGTTCAAACCGATTAATAAGGAGGATAGACCATGCCTTACATCAACCCAAACCATCGCGGCCTCGCTTACGGCGACGGCTACATGCAGGGGGACGGCCAACTCGGCCAGGTGGTGAGGATCGTCGGCGACGATCTGTTCGCCGTGAACACCGATCCGACCATCAAGTCCTTCGGCATTCTGATCAAAGACTACAAGAACGGAGAGATGCCCGGCATTTACTGCATGGGCGGCGTGTACGAGACCGATGCCTTCGAGGGCACCGTCAATCCGGGCGACGACCTGAAGGTATCGGCCACCGGCGTCCTAACCTCGGGTGTTCAAGCCGGTGAAGAGGTTATCGCGCGGGCCGTCTCCGTCTCCGGCGGGACGCTGAAGTTCCGGCTTATCATCTGATTACAGGAGGAGACCTAAAATGGAGAAGACTCAAGTGAACGTACACAGCCAGGAATACATGGAGACCATGGCCCGCCTCATGTCCGAGGCGCTGGAGTCTCCGGAAGGGATGCGCGCTCTGGCCGCCGCCATCGCCGCACCCATTGAACAGGAGATCAAACGCAAGGAGATTTCATCTCTCCTGCTCACCCGTCATACCCTGCCGAAGGGCGAACGGCCATTGTACCAGAAAAAGCCGAAGGTCAAGGCGTACTGGATCAGCAACGAGGGCGAGGCCCAGGAGCAGGAGCTGGGAAAGGATGAAGTGGAGTTTCCAACCCACCGCATCCACTCCGCACCGATGGTCGATGTTTCGGTGCTCAAGAACGGCAATATCGGTACCCTGATGGATATCCAGACATCCGCTGCCGATGAAATCCGCAAAGAAATCGATAAACGGAGCATTACCGTGATTTCATCCGCGGTCCCGGCAGGCAATACGGTGGAGGTCACCGGTACGAGCCTCACCGAGGAGGCGCTCAACGAGGCGATCTCCATTATCGAGGACATGGAGATGTCGGTGAAGTACATCGTCATGCGCGGCCGGCGGTTCAACGACCTTCGCAGTTGGAACCTCGACCCTCAGACCAAGGCCGAGCTGCGCGCCAAGGGTGTTATCAAGAACTACGGCACCGGCGGTATCCTGCTCACCGCGGCCCAGTCCTTAGACGAGGTTCTCCTGATTCCTGATGAGGAAGTCGGCAAAATGCCGGTGCGCGAAAATATCAAAACCGAGGCTATCGAGCAGAAGACCCGTTTCAAGACCGGTTGGTTGGTATGGTCCGAGTTGGGTCAAGGCATCACGCGTCCGGATATCATGGCAAAAATCAAGATTCTCGGCTGATGGAGGGGCCTTATTATGTTCAATGTGAAAAACGTCCGTCCGGGAATTTTGATCATCGCCGACGCCGGGCTTCGGCTTGAACCGGGGCACGTGCTGGAAGTCGAGGAGCTGACCCCTCACATGGAATGGGCGGTCTCGGCCGGTCTGCTCGCCAGGCCGGAAAAAAATGAAGATCCGCCCGCGGACACGAATACCAAACCCGAGGAAGAAACAGCTGGTGAGAAGGAACTGGACTGGTCAAAACTCCCGGCGGCCGAGGCCATCTCGAAGGTCGGTGGTGAAAACGATACCGCCAGACTCAAATCCCATCTCGCCAATGAAAAACGACGCACGGTTATCGATGCGTTGAAGAAGCGTTTGGTGGAGGTGGAAGGTGGCGATAGCTGACCTCGTTCTCACGCTTCGCATCGATCTGGCCGATCCTGAAAGCGCTCTTTTCGCGGACGATGTACTTCAGCGATGCATCCATAAAGGCGTCTACCGCCTGGCCCGTGATCTGGAAATATCGCTGTCCGTTGTAGGTGACGAGGTCGTACCGGACCCTGAAGGCGAAACGCGCGAACTGCTTTTACTGCTCGGGCAGATACACGCCTGCCAGGTCATGCGTGCGACCACGGCGAACACTTTTTCGTTTTCCAGCGGCGACAAGCGGGTCGACAAGACCAAGCAACCCGAGCATTGGGCGAAACTCGAGGATGATCTCAAGGCTCTTTACAAGCTGCGCCTGAGCGAAATCAAGCCGGGAGCCGCGGCGAGCCCCGAGGACTACATCATTTCCCCTTCAGATATGAAGCCGGTCATTTATGAGCAGGGAGGCGACTTGTGAATCTGCTGACCGATAACGAAAAGATCTCGGCGGCGGAAGATGTACAGGACTTGATTCTGGCATCGGGACAAGAGGCGGTACTGCTTCGAAGCCAACCTGGTGAACGGCTTTACGGTTCGGATGACGCGACATACGAGGAAGTCGGACCGTTCCCTCTGGAGTTTGTGGAGACACCACCGGAAGACCTGAGCAGTAAAATCGACGCCGTCGCCTGCGTTTTGCCGGACATGGATATCCAGCCGGAAGACCACATCCGAAGCGGTACGAATGAGTTTCGTGTTCAGACCATTGAAGATGAGCGTTTGTTCGGCGTGGTAACACACAAGGTTCTCAAATTGGTTCGTCTCCATGGGGGTTAAGCGATTCGGAGACTGGGACAAGGCCAGGGCGAAATTAGCCAATGCCCCCGGTGCCCGGCTGGCTCTGGCGCTTCGTCAAGCGACCATCAAGAACGCCATCCTGCTTGTTCGGGAGATCAAACGCGGCATCCGCAGCCAGGCCCCCGGCGGAAAACCATTCGCCAAGCTCGCCGAAAGCACTATCATACGCAAGGGCTCCAGCAAGGCTCTGATCGATACCGGATTCCTGGTCAATGCCATCACCCAAAAAATCATGGCCGACCATGCCTTTGTCGGACTCCTGCGAGGCACCGTCAACAAGGACGGTGATGACATGGTCAATATCGGGGCGGTAATGGAATACGGAGCCACTATCCAACATCCCAACGGCGCGGTGATTGTGATCCCGCCCAGACCGTTTCTCCATCCCACCATGCAGAAATACCGCAAGCGGATTATCGAGAATTACCGGCAGGCCATTCACTTTGTTCTCTGACGACTCCGACACTTCCACACAGGTTCCGGTAGGTAACAGCCAGAAGAAACCGGATCACCGGAGGTGCATCGTTGGAAACCGTTCGAACAGTTGTTGAAAGTTTTATTCGCCTGATAAAGGCCGAGATCGACCCGGATGCGGTGCTCGTGGCCGCGGACGATGTGTTCGAGGTACCCAATGTACCGAGCCTGATCCTCCAGGGACCAACGCTGATCGAAAACGGCGAACGGAGAACCCAGGCCCGCACGGTGGAAAAAGATGTCCCAAACTTGAGCTATGAAGAATGCCGCTATCCCCGTCTTTATCACCTCGACTTCGATGTCGTCGTCACCGCCGCTCATGAAGGCGAGCTGCTTGATCTCCAGGAGAAAGTCGCCCGCTTCTATCAGCGTCATCCGGTTTTGACCGTGGAAGACCGCGGATCGCTTAACCTGACCGAACTCACCGCCCTGGGCGGTTTGCGCAGAGTGAACCTTTCAGATCTTCGCCAGAGTTCCGGTCGCTGCCGTATCGAGGATTGCCCCGTATATGACGGGGTCGTTGAAGTCGGTCCGCTCATCAAGGACCGCAAGTTCGAATTCCGTGACGGTGTTGAAGAGGACCGTCTCTACACACCATAAACGAGGAGAAGCCAAAATGATTGAAATCAAAAATCTACTTTTCCAGCCGCTCACGTTTCACCTCGCGGGCGATGGGCAAGGACTGCATCTGAACCCGCGTGAGCGCAAATCAATAGGCAATGAACAGCTGTCACCTGAAATCGAAACTGCGGCAAAGCGGGGGCTGATTTCATTGACCGAGACGGCAAAACCGCCGGAAGCCTCAGCGAAAACGGGCAAGTCTCCCGCGAAAAAATCCAAGACAAAACCAAAGGGCGATGGAACGCAGGCGTCCCGGCGCACGAAACGGAGGTAAATCATGGCCACCTATCTTTCCCCGGGCGTTTACACGCGCGAGATCGATTTCAGTTATTACGTCAAACAGATTTCCACATCATCCTGCGGCATGGTGGGCGTGGCCGAGCGCGGCCCGATCAACAAACCCGTGCTGGTCACCAGTTGGGAACAGTTCATCAACAAATTCGGCTCCTACCTGCAGGCCGGTTATCTGGCCTATGCCGCAAGGGCCTTCTTCGATAACGGCGGGTCGGTTCTCTATGTGAACCGGATCGCCCACCTGACAGACCCCACCGACAAGAGCAGCCTCACCGCTGTGAAATCCTCGGTGACGCTGAAGGACCGGCGAGCTGTGACCGCGATGCTGGAAACCGGGACCGCCGGGACGGATCGCATCACCTGGCTTGCGCGGCAGGCTGGTGTCGATGGAAACGGTATCTCTATAGAACTCGTCGCTTCGGGAACCGACACACCACTTTCTGTGGACGTTACAGGTCAGGCAATCACCGTCAATCTGGCTACGGACAGCGCCGGCGATCCGGCCGCCACCGCGGACCAGGTCGTTGCGGCAATTATCGCGAAGCCGGAGGCGGACGCCCTGGTTCAAGCAAGCACAGAGGATACGGGCATCGTGCAACCAGTTACGTCCGCGAACCTTGCAGGTGGACAGGACGCCCAGGACACCCTCCGCGCGCTCGCGGTTAACGAAGGCGTCTGGGGTGATCGTCTCAGCGTTCAAATTGAGGACGGCACACTCGACCCTGCCACGGGATTCAATCTCGTCGTCCGATATAAGGACGAGGTCGTCGAGGTTTTCAAAGACCTTTCCATGGATGAATCGGCGTCGAGTCATATGGAGCTGGCGATCAACGAGCGCTCCGAATTTATCAGCGTCGAGGATCTCGGACCCCTGTCCGGCACACCGGACGATCGGCCTGCGAACGGCGGATTCAGTTTATCCGGCGGCGATGACGGACTGGTCGATTTGAATGACATCGATTACATCGGAGACCCCTCGCAGCACACCGGATTCTACGCCTTTGACGAGATCGACGCTCTGAACATGCTTACGGCTCCCGGCGTGACCACTGCCAACGTGATTCATGCCGGAATCACCTATGCCGAAAACCGCAAAGACCTGATGCTCGTCGCTGAAGCGCCCATCCATCTTGAACCACTGGAAACAGTCAATTTTCGCAAAGGCCAGGGCATGTATTCGCACGCGGCATTCAACTCGTCCTATGCGGCCCTATATTACCCATGGCTTGAGATCAGCGACCCGGTTACCGGCAAGAAAAAGCTGATTCCACCCTCCGGGGCCGTGGCCGGATGTTACGCGCGAAGCGACCAGAAAACCTATGTCTGGTACGCCCCCGCCGGTATCGATCGTGGACGAATCTTCAACGCATTGTCGCTTGGCTACAAGGCCAGCCGGGGTGAAAGGGACGTGATCTACCCCGAGGGTGTCAACGTGATTGCTTCTTTCCCCGACACCGGAATCAACATCTGGGGACAGAAAACCTTGCAGAGTCAACCATCCGCCCTGGACCGCGTAAACGTCCGGCGGCTGATGATGTATATCGAGGAGGCCATCGCCGAATCCTCTCGTTTCGTGGTCTTCGAACCCAATAATCCGCAGACCTGGCGGGCCCTGATCAGGCTGATCAATCCCTTTCTACAGGACATCAAGGACAAGGGCGGGTTCTACGACTTTGCGGTCCAGTGCGACGAGGAAACCAACACCCCGGCGGTCATCGACCGCAACGAGCTGGTGGCCCGCATCTTCGTCAAACCCACGAAGACGGCTGAATTCATCGAACTCAATTTCGTGCTCACCGCCACCGGGGCCGACTTCAAAGAAATCTTCAAGACAGCGTAAGGAGGCAGCCCATGCGTAGCGGAAATATGCCCAAGAGCCTGTATCAGAACTGGCAGTTCGCCATCGAGGTCAACGGTTTCGATGTGGCGCTCTTCAAGAAAGGCCAGGAGCCCAAGACCGAATTCGAGGAAGTGGCCTTTGCACCGGCCGGGTCGATGTTCGATCAGAAGGTCGCCGGGCGGGTGAAGTTCGAGGACATCACTCTTGAAAAAGGCATCCTGCAGGACGGTTCCGACGAGGCCGCGCGGGAATGGACCAAGAAACAGGTGGACGTCAACGCCGTGGTGGGTGGAATGCCCAACGACTATATGCGTGACATTGACATCGTACGTTACGACCGCGCCGGGAACGAAACCCGGCGTTGGACCCTGCACGGCGCATGGGTCAAGGTCCTGGAGTACGACGAACTCGAGGGCGCGAACACGGACAACACCATCGAAAAACTCACCATCAGTTACCAGTACTGGACATGATTCAAGGAGATAAGCCATGCACATATTTGAACTGCCAAGCGGAACTGAAATCGAGCTCAGGGAAATGACCGGAGCCGAGGAAGAACTGCTTACCAATCAAAGGCTCATCCGAAACGGTGACGCTGTAAACCAAGTGCTCAGGAACTGTACCGTCCGGCTGGGAGAGATCGAGGAGCCGTCCATGAAAGACGTGCTCGATCTTCTGTCCGGAGACCGTCTGTTCATCCTGGTCAAGCTGCGGCAGATATCTCTCGGGGATGAGTCGGAGCTGGAGCTGCTCTGTCCCAATACAGCCTGTCGTACCACGAACATCGTGACCGTCAACATGGATGATCTGGAGGTTACACCGTACGGTGAAGAACGGGAGTTCACCTTTGACCTGCCCGGTTCGAAACGCAAGGTGCGGTTCGGGTATCTGGACGGCCAAAAGGAAAAAAGACTGGCCGCGCTTAAAGAACCGTCCATCTCTTCGGCCATGCTGATCCGTCTCATCGACATTGATGGCGCGGCCCCGAGCAAGAAGCTGATGAACGATATGTCCCTGCGCGACCGCAGCGCCCTGCGGCAGGAAATGCTGCGGGTTGACGCGGGCGTCGATACCACCGTGGAGACCGAGTGCGAAACCTGCGGTACCCGTATCCGCACGCGTCTGGAGGCTGAACCGGGTTTTTTGTTCCCCGGAGTTCGCTTGTAAGGGACGTCTTTTTTCTCGCTTACGGCGGGCTCCATTGGAGTTATTCGGAAACACGGGCGCTGCCGCTTCGGGTCCGCCGCGAATTCGTGGAAGCCCTGGAGCGGCAGCTTGCTTTTGAACGTGAGGAACTGGAGCGCAATCGCACATGAACGAAGATCTTGGACTCGGTGTCGTTGTTTCGATGAAGGACGGGTTTTCGCAGAACGCGGCCCGGGTCCAGACGTCCATGCAGTCCTTGGACGCCACGGTCGCAGCTTCCAGCGAGCGCATGACGCGCAACCTCGACCGTATCCAGAAAGGCACCATGATGATCGGCACGGGTCTGGCGCTCATGGCCTTGCCCGTCGGTCTCGTGGCTTCCACGGCAGCCACCCAGAAAGCGCTCGGTGAACTGTCCTCCCTCGGGGTCAAGGATCTGCGAGCCATTGAAGACGCCGCGGAATCTTTCACCAACACCTGGTCCGGATCGACCAAGGCCGAATTCATCACCGCCGCTTATGACGTCCGCTCCGCTTTATCCGGGTTGACCGACGAAGCGGTCGGATCGTTCACCGCCATGGCCGCCCTCACCGGCAAAGCCACCAAGGCGACCACCGAAGAGATGGTCGGCACTTTCACCACGGCCTACGGGATTTTCAAGCCCATCATGCAGGATATGTCGGACGCGCAGTGGGCGAAGACATTCGCCGGAGCCATGGCCCAGACGGTCGCTTCCTTCAAGACCAACGGCCGCCAGATGGCCGACGCCATCAAGAACATCGGCGCGGTGGCTGCCTCTTCCAATGTCCCATTGCAGGAACAACTCGCCATTCTTGGACAGTTGCAGACCACCATGCCCGGCTCGGAAGCCGGAACCTTGTACAAGGCGTTCATCATGAAAGCCGCCGAGGCCGGCGAGAAGCTCGGGCTTTCGTTTATCGATTCCACGGGACGATTGAAAGGGATTATCCCCATCCTCCAGGAGATCAAGGGGCGTTTCCCCGACCTGTCCCAGGCCGCGGCCCAGGTGGAGATCAAGAAAGCCTTCGGTTCCGACGAAGCCGTCAAGTTCCTTTTACAGATGTCCCAGGGCGTAGGGGCGCTGGAGACCAATATTCAGTCCGTCGCGCGGGCCATGAAGACCGGCACCGCCGTCACCGAAGAGATGGCACAGGCGATGAACATGGACATCGGCAGCCAGTTCAAGCTCCTGTGGCAGCAAATCGGCAACCTGTCTGAAATCCTCGGTCGCACACTGCTCCCGGTGGTCACGCCGATTATTCAGGGCATTTCCAAAGCCGTGCTCTTCTTTCAGAAACTGGCCAAGTCCATGCCGGGGTTGACCAGGGTCGTTCTCACCCTGTCCATGGCCCTGGGTGCGGTGCTCGTCGTTGTGGGCGGCGTAATCGCCGCCGCGGGGACTATCGGTTTGATGCTTCCCGCCATCAAGGCCGGTCTTGCGGCCATGGGAGCGGCTGTGGCCGGTGTCGGGTCGGTGTTCGCCACCTATTTTCTGCCGGTTGTGGCCATCATCGGAGGCGTGGTGCTGGCCGTCTATCTGCTCAAAAAGGCGTGGGAGAGCAACTTCGGCGGCATCCGCGACACGATTCTTGGAGCGTGGGAAAAGGTAAAACTCGTCGTGGGCGGTATCCGTGAGCTGATCTCTTCCCTGAGCGGCGGGTCCGGACGGATGTCGGCTGAGCTGGCCAAAAAGTTAGAGGCGGCCGGATTGATGGGACTCGTAGTTACGGTGTTTCGCATCTATTACCGGGTGCGCCAATTCCTGACAGGTTTATGGCAAGCCTTTTCCAACGCGTTCGGAAAGATCCGGGCGATTCTTGAACCGGCGGTTAGTGCGCTCATGCAGGCATACGGCGCTCTCTACAAGGCGGTCTTTTCGGTCCTGGAAATCTTCGGCTTGGCGGCATCTTCCGCCGACGCTTCATCCTATCGAAGTTTGGGAGAAACGCTCGGCACGGTTCTGGGTGTCATCGCCAAGGTGGGCGCGTATCTGCTCAACTTCGTGATCTACAACCTGGTGGCGGTCGTCAAGGTCGTCACCTGGGTGGTGCGCGCGGTCGTCTGGCTGGGTAAGACCATTGTCACGGCTTTCATCGAAGCCGGGAAGTTCATCTATAAGTTCTTCCTGCCGATCCGCCTCCTGGTCCAGGCGCTCCGCATGGTCGGCCGGGTGGTTTACACGGTCTGGCAGGTGCTCACCGGAGACCTTTCAGTAGTCGACGGATTAAAGTCCATGGGCAGCGCCGTTTTTGATTTCCTGGCCACACCGTTTCGGTGGGCCCTGGATGTGATCGTCGGTGTCTGGAATTTCATCAAGGGGTTGTTCTCGTCTATCGGACGGTTCTTCAGCGGCATCGCATCGTCGCTGGTCGCCGCATTCATGGACCTGCCGCTGGTGCGAACCTTAAGGAATGTTTTCGGAGCGGTGCGGAGCTTTTTCTCGGGCGACACGACCTTTTTCGAAGCGGGCAAAAGACTATTGATCGCTTTGGGCAAAGGTATCTGGTCGGCGGTGACCTATCCGTTCGAGCTCCTCAAGAAGGCGCTTGGTTGGCTCAGAAAACTGCTGCCGTTCTCAGACGCCGAGACAGGACCTTTGTCCAGTCTGAGCAATTCAGGTGCGTCGATTCTCAAGACTCTCGCCAAAGGCATGCTGGGCGTCCTTTCGTTGCCGGGCAAGATACTCGGTATGGCGCTCAAGGGGATGTTCTCCGCTGTTCGCTGGATATGGCAAGGCATCAAGTCCTTGGGTTCCGGCATCCTCTCGGCGCTGACCTTGCCGTTTCGAAAAGGCGTCGAGTTGGCTGCGTCCGCATGGCGTGGTGTCACTGGCGTGGTCGCTTCCGCTTGGAACGGAATCAAGGGTCTCGGCGCGTCGGCGTTTGATGCCATGGCCGCGCCGTTTCGCTGGATCGGTGATGTCGCGAGAAGCGTTTGGGATGGGATTCGTTCCACGGCGAGTGAATTGTGGAGAGGGATCGGCAACCTTGCTCAGTCGGCGTGGTCCTTCGTGAGCAAACCCTTTACCTGGGTCGCCGATACGGCTTCAAGTGCGTGGAGTCACATTACCAACGCCGCATCCATGGCTTGGGACGGTCTCAGATCAATGTCGCAAAGTGCATGGGAGTGGATCAAAGCGCCGTTCGAAGGGCTGGCTTCAGTCGCCTCCTCCGCCTGGGAAAAGGTAAAGAACGCCGCCTCAGGAGCGTGGAATTCCGTGACGTCCACTGTATCCAACCTGGCAGGCACTGCGTTTGAAAGCGGTAAAGCCATTCTCACCACGGTGGGAGAAGGGATCAAATCGGCGGTCGCCGCACCGTACCGGGCGGCCAAGTCGGCCCTATCTTTTGTTCGCGATCTGTTGCCGTTTTCCGACGCCAAGGAGGGCCCGCTGGCCAATCTGACTCGTAGCGGATCAGCACTACTGGAAGCGCTGGCCGGAGGGATCGCCAAGGCCGCGGCGGTTCCTGCTAAGGCAATCGCTGGAGCCTTCGGTTTCATGAACGATATGTTGGGACGTGTAGCCGTACCATCGATGCTGGTCGGGACACTGGCGCTTACGCCGGTTGTAGCTGGTGAAATCCCTTCGGCGGGAACGCCTCTCTTCGGAACCGAGCCGGCGATCATGGAAACGAGACCGGAGGCTGCGCCTCCTGAACAATCGCGTCTTCTCGGCGAGACCAGAGGTGTCCTTGGAGCAGGAAATAACGGTTTCACGCAGTCGTCCACCGGAGAGAACCTCCTGCCGGTATTGGAGGCCATCCTGAGCAAATTCGACGCGCTCGCGGAACGGCCCATCGACGTCTCGGTGACCACCTTGCTCGACGGACGTCAGGTTGCCCAATCGGTCTATCGCGATCTGCGTGAGCGCAAAATCAAGAATTACGAAACGCTGTGAGGATAGCATGAAGAAAATATTCATTTGCAGTCGCTATGCGGGAGACGTCACCCGCAATGTAACTGTCGCCGAACGCTTGTGTCGCAAGGCTGTGGAACAAGGCTGCGCGCCGTTCGCACCCCATCTTCTGTTCACCCGCTTCCTTGACGATGAAAAGGCGTCGGAGCGGGAGATCGGCATCTCCTGTGGACTGATTTTCATGAAAACCTGTGACGAGGTCTGGGCCTATATCGGTGATGGGGTTTCCAGTGGCATGCGCAGAGAAATGGACCACGCCCTTTGTCTTGGCAAGACCGTGGTCGAGATCGAGGAGTTCTGACCGTGGCTTGGGACCAGAAAGAGATCACAGCATACATCGTGGATGTGGATACGGGTGACTACTTGGATTTCCAATATAACCCCAACGATATCGTGGACGACAAAAGCACCGCGTACGCCGCCATCAAGATTCCAGGGATGAGCCATCCCCGCTACCAATATGTGGCCGGCGAACCCCGTAAGATCAGCTTCAAAATTTTATTCTTCAAGGGACCGGTCAAGGAATCGGTGGACTGGCTGCGCTCTCTCCTCTACCCGGAGCACGCAGGAACGATGCTCAAGAACGCGCCGCACCGTGTGCTGTTCATGTTTGGTGATCTTTATCCCGGTGTGCTCTGCGTGGTCAGGCAGGTCAAGGCGCGCTTTTTCCACCTGTTCGACCGGGACAATCTACTTCCCCAACATGCCGAAGTCGACATGGTGCTCGAGGAGTACATCGACGAGTCGGTGGATTACTCGGAGGTGCGCGGATGATCGGACGTCGTTCCCGTTATGCCTCGGGCATCCTTTACACGGATTATGGGGATGAGTTTCTGGGAGTCCGGCCACGCGTCGATACAACTCCCCGTCCCGATGATCGTTTCCACACGGTGGTTGACGACGATAGGCTGGATCTGCTGGCCCACCGCTACCTGGACCGGGCCGATCTGTGGTGGATCATCTGCGATTACAACGACATCTTCTTCCCCCTGGAGATCGAGCCCGGCACCGTGCTTCGAATTCCATCCGTTGAACATGTTCTGATGCGCTTGCTGAGCTGACTCAAGCCTTTCATCTCATTCGCGCCGACAACTTTCCCCACGCTCCGGTAAGTATCCGGTGAAGACCGCCATGCCGGCGGTACAACCGGAGTTAGGCGCATGGATCTCGATACATTCAAACCGACGTTCCTGATTCAGATCGAGGGACAGACATTATCGGCGGACATCACGCAGGAGATAACCTCGTTCATCTTCGAGGACAACGAGGAGGAACTCGATGTCCTGGAGTTGTCGGTCACGAACCGCAACCTGCAGTTTGTGGATGATCCGTTGTTCCAGGAGGGCAACGAGATCGTCGCCCGCTTCGGATATGTCGACAACCTCTCCCCGCGCAAAAAGGCAGTCATCAAGGATATCGATTACGACTTTCCAGAGAGCGGTGACCCAACCATTCGCATCAAGGCCTATGACAAGGGTTTCAAACTGGCAGGCAAAGAGAACCAGAAGGTTTGGAAAAAGCCCGCTCCGGGCATCCTCTATTCCGAAATCGCCGAGGAGATTAGCTCCGCCAACGGACTGACGTCGGTGGTGAAGCCCACCAAGGGACAACATCTGCGGGTCGCGCAAAGCAACATCTCCGACGCCCAGTTTCTCAAGGAACTCGCAATCAAAGCCCGTGAACAGGATGGCGACGGAGTTACGGGTTACGCCTTTTACATCCAGGACGACGAACTGCACTTTCATCCCCGCGAGCTGGAGAAAAAGCCCGCCGCGGTCCTTGAATACTTCACCGACCGTAAGGGCGTGCTCCGCTCCTTTCGCCCCTCCACCCAATCACAGGGGGCAAAAGGAGCCGGAACGGAGACCAAGACCACCGGCGTTGATCCACGCAAGAAAGAACCCGTGGAACATACCGCCAACAACGAGACCACCCCGGAGCGCACGTCTCTCGGCAAGCGGACCTACCTGGTCGACGGAAATACCGGTGAGGGAGCCTTTAAAGAGCAGGAGTCGGGACAAATCGTTCCCAGCTTCGAACGGTCCGAAGGCTTCCACGAAGAGCCGCGTCAGGAACCCGCCCAGGACCTGGCCGAAGGCAAGTTCAAGGAAGCCGAGCTCCGCCAGGTCGAGGCCGTCGCCGTCACCATCGGCATTCCCGCGCTGCGGGCCAAGCAGAACGTGGAAGTCAAGGGCGTCGGTCAGAAGTTCTCCGGAATCTATTACTGCCATTCGATCCGTCACGCCATCGGTGACAATGGATATCAGTGCGAACTCAAACTCAAGAAAAACGCTCTGGGCAAAGGAGCCGGTGACAAGTCGATTGAGGCCAAGGGTAAGCAAAACGACCAGGAAGCGCCGCTGACCCCACAGGAAGAACCGCCACAAATGGTGACCATCGACGCGGATAGCGGGCAACGACGGTAAGGAGTTGAAATAAATGGGAAATCTAAGCAAGAACTTTTCACGGCATGAATTCGCATGTCGATGCTGCGACCGGGCCGAGATCAACCAGCGGCTGGTGGGTGCGCTGCAGGAGCTGCGCGATCTCGCAGGTCTGCCGGTTCGAGTCACCAGCGGTTACCGCTGTTCGGAACACAATCGGGCGATAGGCGGAGCAACCCGAAGTCAGCATCTGCTCGGAACCGCGGCGGACATCTCAGTCAGAGGAATGACCCCGACCGAAATGTACCGACTGGCCGAAGACGTTGAGGCCTTTCGCAACGGCGGTATCGGCGTCTACCCGGACAAGGGATTTATTCATGTGGATGTGCGAGACGGACGGGCCCGCTGGGGACAGCTCGACGGGAAATACGTTGCGCTTGCAGAAGCGCTGAAAAACACAGGAGGAAACGACCATGCAACAGCTTGAACAGATTCTGACCTTTATTTTGGACCACAAGGAGCTCATCGGGACTTTTCTCGCGACGCTTCTGGCGATTATCAAACTGACTTCGTGGGGCCGAGCCAAGGCCGCGGCGTTGGATGCGGTTATCGGTGTCATTGAGCGAATGGGAGCAAAAGAGGTGAAAAGTGGAGTCGCAACCAAGGAAATCAATCTCCAGACGGCGGCCAAGGATGCCCTTCGTCACGCGGTGACCAAGGCCGATCCGAAAAAGAAGGCTGATGGACTTGCGACCCGTGTGGTGCGGGAGGTACTGCGCGGCGTTCTGCCACTGAAATAAGCGGGAGGATTGTCTGTGATCGAAACCCAGGACCGACAACATGAGGAGCGTTACAAGAACCGCTGGTACGGCAAATACCGAGGTTTTGTGCGCGATAACAACGACCCCGAGCGTCTCGGGCGCTGCCGTTTGGAAGTGCCGGCGGTGCTCGGTACCGGCAAGGAGAACTGGTCGGACTGGGCATCACCCTGCTTTCCCTACGGCGGGAACGAGGACATCGGTGTGTTTCTTGTTCCCGAAGAAGGCGCGTCGGTATGGGCGGAGTTCGAAGGCGGCAAGGTCCAGTTCCCCATCTGGTCGGGCGTATGGCTGGCAAAGAGCAATCCCGGTGAACAGCCGGAGGAGTCGAAACGCGTTTGCAGCGATCCCACCTGCCGGGATTGTGAGGATAAAGTCGAACATAAACCGGACAGCCACGACAACCTCGAACATAAGAAATACCACGGCCATCCGCCGTATTACTGCCCACGCCGCAAGGTACTGCTCAAAACCGAGACCGGCCACACCATCGTTTTTGACGACCGGGATGAAGAGGAATTTTTAAAGATCATCGACCGCGCCGGGCAGATCCTTCACATGGACTGCCGGGTAAAGCGGGATGTTCAAACCGGCAACTCCCGAAGACGGGGGACCAAGAATGCCGAGCAAGGTGATCAATTGGACATCGCCGCCGACATCAAGGACCAGCATGGCCGTATCGAAATCACCGATCTCTGCCGTCAGTTCATGCGCTGGGAGGCATGGAAGGATAAGGAGAAAATCCATATCCAATCCTGCGACAAGACCCGGGCCCGCTGGCAGAAGATTCTCATCGACACCACCAAGGGACGGGAAAAAGTTCATATCTGGGGGCTTTGCGGCACTCAGGAGATTCTCATCGATTCCACCAGCGGCGCAGAAAAGATCCAGCTGACCGACAAAGCCAGCCAGGTGGTGGTCATGAACGCCGCAGCCGGACAAGAACGAATACAGGCCACCGACAAATCCGGCAGTGTCATCCTCATGGACGGCGTCATGGGCAACATCATCGTCCGCTCCAGCAATAAGGTGTTGATCAACACATGAGGGAAAATCTTATGTATCCATCAGTGTCGGTAATCATCAGGGGCTACAACCGAGAACGATATATCGGCCAAGCCATCGAAAGCGTGCTTGCTCAGACTTATACGGACTTCGATCTGCTGGTCTGGGATGACGGCTCAACCGACAAGACCGCCCAAATCGCCATCGAATATGCAAAGAAGGACAGACGCGTCCGTGTCGCCGCATGCGATCACCGGGGGGCTGTTAAGTCCTTGAAGGCCGCCGTGGCGGATACCTTCGGGGCCTACCTGTGCTGGGTGGACAGCGACGACCTTTTGGCACCCACGGCATTGGAAGAAATGGTCGCGGTCCTGAAAAAGAATCCGTCGGTGGGGATGGTCTATACAGATTACCAGCTAATTGACACTGTCGGGCGGGTTAAGGGGAACGGACGACGGTGTCGTATTCCGTACAGCAAGGACCGGTTACTTCTCGATTTTATGACTTTCCATTTTCGGCTCATACGCCGTTCGGTTTACGAACAGACAGGCGGTATCGATGCCGATTTCAGATGCGCCGAAGACTACGATCTATGCCTGCGTTTATCTGAAGTCACTGAAATTCGTCACATTCAAAAGCCGCTGTACCAATATCGAGTCCATCCCCGGTCCATTTCCCATGAGATGCGGCTGGAACAAGTCCACTGGTCTCGGGAAGCCATTTCTAATGCTTTGAAGCGCAGGGGGCTGGCGGATCGCTTTGAGGTCGATCTTCAAATTCGAGAACGCTTCTCGCTGAAAAGGAGAGAACCCGATGGATGAACGCGATCAAGGCCAAACGCCGTGCAACTGGGAGCAAAATGAGCGTCTCCTGGCGCGCACCTTCGACTCCTGGCGAGCCGAGTTCAGAGCGATTCTTGAAGATCACCGTCGGGAAATACAAGCGCGGTTGGAAAAAATCGAGCGCGAGATCGAGAAAAAATCGGACAAGGAGAACGTCGATCTTGTGGTCCGCAATATCCAGGGTGATCTGCGTCGTCACAGTGACGACATCAAAAACCTGCAAACAGGTCTTAATCAGAAGATGGGTGTCGAGACCATGTGGAAGGTGGTGGGGCTGGTACTCGCCATCAGCGGAGCCGTGGGCGGTGTGGTCGGCTTTTTGATTCGCGTGTTGACGGGGAAATGATCATGGCCAGACCGCAAGCCAGACTCGGTGACATTTCCAGCCACGGCGGCGTGATCATCACCGGCGCAACGAGAACGGTGGTCAACGGTAGGCCCGCTGCACGCTTGGGTGATTTGCACGCATGTCCTATTCCAGGTCATGGGGTCACGCCCATTGTTACCGGAAGCCTCGATACGACCACTGAAGGTATGCCCAACGCACGCATCGGCGACGTCACCGCCTGCGGCGCGGTCATTGTCACCGGCAGCCTGGACACCACTGATAACTGAGGTTTGACGGATGGATTACGAAGATTTGGGGTTTTATTACTGGGATGTGTTTCCAAAAAAAATCAAGGTGACGCGCAGTTGGTGGTCCATGTCGGTTCCCCTCTCGATTCGCGGAACGCCAAAAGGCGAACTGCAATATGAGACCGTCGATTCCAGTATCGCCTGGGTTGATTGGGAAGGGCGCGTCCGGCTCGGTTGGCGCACGGGAGCTACGATTATCATGGTTTACGATTCTCCGTCGCGGGACAGTATTCGTTACGTAGAGATAGAAGTGATCGAGGAATTTGGCGGTGGATACGGTGAGCCAGTGTAAAGGAGATAGGTGATATGGCCCTGTGGGATGAAGAAGGATCAGGATATGGAGACGGTTACGGTGAGGAAGGCGGGCCGATCATAGAACAGACCAGTTCGTCGCTGTCCCACTATGAAATTATGACGCTGGCGCGGTTATTGGCCACCGGCCTTGGCGTGACCGGCGAGGAGGAAGAACCCTATCTTCTTCAGGTCAAGAACAGCCTCTCTGCGATCAAGGATATCATGGAGCAGAGTCACAACGCTTCAGAAGCGATCCGTGCCGAGGCCCAGACCGTATTGGAAGCCCACGCGGAAAGCGCCCAAGAGTATATTCAACAGGTCGAACAACCCAATCCACCGGATTTTCACCCTTTTGTATCCATGCCTGAGGGAACCACCGTTCGGGATCTGCCGGACGGCGGACGTATCTTCACCCTGGCTGACGGCGTGCTTGTGCGGGTGAATGCAGACGGCAGCCTTGTCTCTATCAGCCAGGATGGAACCGCCGTCACACTTGAACCTGCCAGCGGCGGTATCGTGACGCTTCCTGACAGTCGGGAACTCACCCTTAAACCGGAAGCGATCCGCGTTACGCATGAAGCCGCCGGAATCGAGGGTTTGCCTCTCGATATCGACCCGGTCCAGACGGCCCAAGGCCGTTATCGGGTTGAATTGCCGGGTGGATACCGTCTCGATGTCTCTCACGACGAACGTACCGCTGTTGTCGGCAACCCTGCCGGTACCGTCAATATTCTCGCCATCGTTCGTATCGAAGGTGTCGGTGAGGATATTCAGGTGCGTCTGGTTCCCGGCGGAGCCAAGGGATTCACCGCAGCCGAAAGCGGCCACAAAGGGATCATTGAAGCCGACGGTACGATCCATCTTTCCATGGTGAACGGTCTTGACCTCGTCATTCATTTTCCTGAAAACGCAGGAACCGGAGATGAATACGGTAACGATGATGTCGCTCCTGTGATTTGTGAGGAGCGTGAATGATGGGACTCGATTTTCTCGGAAAGGGACTGAAATTTCCCTTCAGATTCCGGCAACGCTCGGGTGGGGCGCAGATCTCTTCAGCCACTTCGCTGGAACATGAACACATCCGCGAAAGCATTATCCAGATCCTCGGCACCCGCCCGGGCGAACGATTCATGCGCCCCGAATTCGGCTCCCGGCTTAAGGACCTCATTTTTGAGCCCAACGATGAAGTTCTGAAAGGCCTGATCCGCCATTACGTCATCGAGGCCGTCAAACGCTGGGAAAAGCGGGTGGTCATCACCGACGTATCCTTTGACGACTCATCGCAGAATATCGACCGCCACATTTTGCCGGTCCGCATCTCCTACCGCGTTATTCAGAGCCAGGTGGAAGGTAACCTGGTTTACCCCTTCTATCGCGAGCCGCTTCAAGTTTCCGCTCCCCGACAGTTCCGCGCCATTGCCGGTAAGTAACAAGCGGGTCCTCTCTGTCATTTGCGGCAGTTTGAGGAGCCCATGTTGCTAAAACCGACAGGTGACCGGAAATGGGCAGAGCCAGTATCGCTTATACAAACAAGGACTACGACTCCTTGCGTCGGGAACTTCTGGCGCGGGTGCCGCAGCTGACCGACCGCTGGACGGATTTCAACGCGTCCGACCTCGGTGTCGTTCTTCTCGAACTTTTCTGCGGCGTCGGCGATATGCTGGCGTACTATCTGGACGCTCAGGCCGCCGAAGCCTTTCTGCCCACC
The DNA here is from genome assembly GCF_009689005.1 of Desulfosarcina ovata subsp. ovata. NCBI lineage: Bacteria > Pseudomonadati > Thermodesulfobacteriota > Desulfobacteria > Desulfobacterales > Desulfosarcinaceae > Desulfosarcina > Desulfosarcina ovata. The sequence continues at coordinate 3,452,397 of NZ_AP021879.1, forward strand.
GCCCGCCAGCGGCAAAACGTCATCAATCTTTGCAAACATATCAGCTACCGGTTGGACTCACCGGTGGCTGCCACAACCAATTTGCGCTTCTCCCTGGCCGCGCCTCTTGACGCGGATCTGGTCATACCGGAAGGAACAGCGTGCAGGGCCCGTCTGGAAGACGAAGATGTCGAGTTTGAGACGGCCAAAGACGCCACCATCCCGACCGGCCAGATGACGGTCGAAGTAGGCGCGCGCCAGGGGATTCGCAAAACTGAAACCTTTTCCGGCACGGGCGAGCCTGGTCAGAAGATCAATCTCACCGGGACGGCGGTCGCTCAAGGTAGCATCCGCATCCGGATACAAGACCGGGAGTGGATAGAGGTCCTTCACTTCCAGGAAAGCGATGCCGAATCCCTTCACTTTCAATCCGACACAGACGCCCTGGACAAGACCCGTATCGTCTTTGGTGACGGCATGCGCGGATTTGTTCCAACCGCCGGAGTGGAAATCGAGGTGGCGTATCTCGAAACCCTGGGCGCGTCTGGCAACATCGGAGTAAATCTGGTTAATGAGCTGCTGACGCCCGTTTATCTCGACAGTCAACAAGTCGCTCTCACAGTCGACAACCCGGTTCCGGCCACCGGCGGGACCGACCGGGAGACCCTGGAGCACGCTCGCAAACAGGCCCCTGCCGAAGTGCGGTCACTGTGGAAGGCGGTCACCAAGGAAGATTATCAGGCGCTTGCGGAGGGATATCCCGGTGTCGCCAAGGCACAGATTCTCGATGTCAACGACTGCGGAAATATCCGTTATTACCAGGTCAACCTGGCTGTCGCCCCGGACGGCGGCGGACCACCCTCAACACTTCTTAAAGAGGACCTTGCCCAATATCTGGAATCGCGCAAGGTCATCACAGTAGAGATCAATCTTTTTGAACCGGTATATCGGCCTGTGGTTATCGACGCGGAGATATTCGTCTATGCGGGAGAAGACCTGGATCTGGTGCACAGCCGGGTCGAGCAGGCGCTGGATGATTTTTTCGCCTTTGACCGGATGAGTTTCGGCGTACCGGTGCATTTCTCCGACCTGGTTTCCGCGATCGACGCCGTGCGCGGTGTGAGCCACGTTAACATGTTCACTCCGCAGCAGGATGTTGAAATCCGAGCCGGTGAAATCGCCGTCATCGGCACGCTGAATCTCGATGTCAGGAGGGCTGTTTGATGGCATCCTATTTCGAGAAAAAACTCATCGACTTACTGCCCCCGCTTTACCGCGAGCGTGACGGTTCTGGTGATCTGCAGACTCTTCTCAATGTCCCCGCGGCCAGTTTCGATGAGATAAAGGAACTGATCGATAGATTTCCAGAACTCTTTGACGTCGACCGCTGCGAAGACAGGTTTCTCCCGTTCCTCGGAGAGATCGTGGGACATCGCTTCGATCCCCTTGCCGATGCCCCGACCCAGCGCAGGCTCATTCGTGAGGCCGTGGAGATCTATCGGCGTAAAGGGACTATTCCGGCGATCAGCAGGTCTCTCACTGACATCGGTTGGCGGGGAGGTATAGAAGAAACCTTCCACAAGGCGTTGCGGCTTAATCGGCGCTCCCTGGTGGGACGTTCAAAGCTGCCCGGGTTGATCTACAGTCTCGGCGTTTATCGCATCGAAAGCGACAACGTCGTACAAGGGGTTCGTCCGGCACTGGATTTCCATCACCCGGCAAGTACCAGGGTCTTTTTTCTGCAGTGGCTCTACTCGCTGCTGTCTATGGAATCGGATTTTGAGGCGGTTATTAAAAAGGTGGTGGAACGCGTCTGTCTCGGCCATCTGCATGAAACTTTCGTGGTCAATCACAATGCGCTGAACACCGACTACCACCTGACCCGCAAGAACAAGACCTGGGGCTTGTGGCGGATTACGGACGGCACAACGCTCCTGCAGGATATTGAACGAGCCGGAGTATGCCTCTCGCGCTGGCACGGACGCACACCGCGGTTCCGGTTAAATAGTGTACCGCTCAATTCCGACCGGCTGCCCAATCTCTGGATAAGCGAGCGAAAGTTCGCCGTCTGCTGCGGGATCGATACCAAACCAACATCTGATACCACAACGCCGGTCGTGCGACTGGCGGGTCAGGATCTGAACCGGTCTCGACTCAATCAATCCGCTCCGGCCTGCAAGATAAAATTTCGACAGAAAGATCTGGTATCCGAGGCACTTCACAGTGAATCGGAAAATCAGGGGAACCGGCGGACCCATCGTTATGGTCGTCGTTCACGACTTTCTCACTGGTTCAAAGTGGGCCATTCCCGCGTGAACGGTATAGACAAGGTGTCCGGCGCGGCTGCCGGCAGGCATCTGTTCATCACTGCCTATGCCCATGCGGACTGGCCGGAGGTTTCTGGAGCCTGGGACGTGGTGGACCGCTGGCGTGCTCGTCGTCCCGGATTTTCATTGAACAGCCGAACCCTGAACTCAACTGAAATCACCGACGCATACATCACCGAGGCTCGAGCATCGTTCGAGCTGACTGTGGATACAGGCATTCCCCGCCGCCGACGCATGGAGACACTGCTTCTCAATAGCCGCAGGCTCAACCACACTGGGCTCCGCCTTTCGGTGGATCGTACCCGGCCGATGCGTTTGGGCCGCATGCCGCTGAACGGCTCCGGTTTTCGCTTGTCCGAGCCGTGCCTGCGCTGGCGCTTCCGGCAAAAGGATGACCACGCGGAAGTCCAGGCCGGAATCGACGCGGCGGCCAATCAGTACACTGTCACGCAATGGCCGGCGGCATAGGAGGATTTTATGGCGATTCACTTATATGAAGACATCACTCTGGTCCAGCAGGTATCCGAGGGCGACCTCTCAAACCCCGATGACGACACCTACAACGGGACCGACGGCGAATCAAAAGACAAGGAACTTTTCCTCGCCAACGAGCAGACAACGCTGGCTGTTGCTTTGGCTTCGGGAGAAACCTCGCTGCAGCTGGATGAGTCCCGCTTCGCCGATGGTGAAGTCATCATCATCGACAACGAACAACTGCGTGTTTTGAGCGGCGCTGGAACCACCACGCTTGGTGTGGAGCGCGGTTACGGGGGAACAGCCCCGGCCGCGCATGACGCCGGGGCCGCGGTCTACTCCGGATACGACTACACAGGACTGGTAATTGAACCTGTCGATACCGTAGGCGGAGACGAATCGGACTGGTATGCGCTGGCCCTGACCCAAGCGGAACTGGACACAGCCACTCACGGCGCACCGCTCAACATGGGCGACAAGGCGCACAACGTCACCGTCTCGCTATGGAGGCGCTGCATCGTGCCTGCCGGAACACCTGTACAGAACAAGACGGATCTCAGGCTCCGTGTCACCGGCACAGAGAACCCGATCCTGTAGGAGGAATAAATGGCCTATCACAGCACATCCGGTACCGCAGACAACACCGCCGACTTCCTGGTGAAGCTGAAAGACTTTCTGACGACCGTTGTCGGGTGGACGCTCCACGATGACGGATCTGCACAGCCTGATCCCTACCACGTTCTGAAATCAGTCGGCGAGTCCGGCATCGAGGACATTTACCTACAGTTCATCGACGATACGAATACCGACCGGATCGTCGTGCGCGGGAGCCTTTTCTGGGACGCCACAGCACACGCGGGCGTGAAAGAAGCTTACCACAACAGCTACACCTATATCCGCACCGTGGACGCTTCGCAGTTTCTGTACTGGCTCTTCGCCGACCTCGATCATGTATTCGTGGTTACGAAGGTGACGGCTACCTACTACGGCCACTACAGCGGATTGATCAACAGATTCTGGTCCGGTGCGGTGGCAGTGACCCAGACCGCAGCCACTCCCGGAAGCGACGTCGTCCTGCAGGTAAACGACGCATCGATATTCACCGTGGACGGATATTACCTGATCAAAGACGACGCTGGAATCGAAAGGGTTCAGATCACCGCCGTGGATACAGGCGTTACGCCCAACACGGTAACAGTAGCAAGCCTGGCAAACGCCTATGCTGTGGGTGCGAAGATCGGCGAGGACCCCCAGCCGGTCATCATCGGCCGCTACCAATCGCCGGGAAGTTTCTACGCTCTGAACAAATTCGACGGATGGTCCAGTACATCCGGTCAAACTGGATCATCGGCGGCGGCGCACGGCAATTTTCACACTGCGGCAAACCCGGATAAACGTTACGGCCTGCTCACCATGTTTCCGTGGCTCGTAGCCCATACATCAAGCGCTTACAAAGAGCTGCGCGGTGAGTTGATCGAAGTCTACGCCATCGGAAGCGGAGCCGCTGATTCAGAGGATGTGCTCGACATGAGCGGAACGACCTACCGGATTTTCAATATCTCCGGACCGGGTTGGTGTGCGGTGAAGGAGTAGAGGGATGGCTGTAAGACAAGGAAACAAGAAGGCAATAACCAAGAAAGCCGCACGGGTCGTACCCCAATTTCGGATGTCCCGGATGATCGGCGTGGCGTATCGAATTCGCGGGAGGCTGAGACGTGGCAACCCATAACGGCAATCGTTTCACATTCCAATCGCGAGCCGGACATGTGATTCCGATGAACCGCGCCCAGGGACCGGTCCTTCCGGCGGCTGTTTTCGAGGCCGTCGGTGCGACCAGTTCGATAAGAACGGTGAGAAACAATGCGAATACCGCCATGCGGATATGGACGCCATTTATCGTCGAAGCCGACTCGCAAGCCAGGATTGTGCATTCACTGCTGCGGGAATTCGATGCCCGCATGTGGGTTGTCCGTATCCCTCAATACGAAACCGATATCTCCGTGCTGGTGATACGCCCATTTTCAATCAACGGCGATACACGGCAGGCGGTTTCAGCCGCCCTCGAACGTCACACGGACACCGAACAACGCGTGGTTCATCAGCTGGAAAGCGATTTTGACATCGGACAAACAATCTTCGCTGTGCTGATCAACGAAAGCCACGCGATCCAGACCTGAAGGAGGAATACATATGTCACTGGGACTTATTGTTAAAACCGGCCGCATCCTCACCGCGAGGCTGCTAATGGGGGAACCCATCGACGGAATCACTCACTGCGCCATCGGCGACGGTGACGCCACATTCATCGACCCGCTCAACCCGCCCGCGCCGGACATCGATCAGACGGCGCTTAAAACTGAACGAGCGAGAAAGAAGCACTACAAGCGCACCTTCCTCAAAGAAGACCCGGAAGGGACACTCGTCGTCAACGGTATCCACTACATCGAGACCGCCGAGGAGACCCAGACCATCGGTGTGTTTTTCCGTTTCGAGGAAAGCGAGGCCAACGGTATCACCATTCGGGAGTATGGATTCTTCGGTGGTGATGTGGCCTATATTGATGGTCTTCAATCGGATTACGCAGCGAATGGTGTTTACCACCCGGACACCAATCCGAGCGGCGAAGTGCTCACGTCCGGATACCTGTACGAAGTGAAAAATATCCCCGACTTCAACAAGACCTCTGATACGCGGGTGGAGCTGGTCGGGGTCATTAAAATTTAGGAGGAACAACCATGTCCATCTCGCGCGATACATTCGACCCGACAAAAAACTATAAACAGATCCGCTACCACCAGGATCGCGACCTGCTCGACTCGGAATTGAACGAACAGCAGGAGATCATCAACCTCGAACGCAAAAAGATCGCCGACATGCTCTTCAAGGAGGGGGCGGTCATCAGCGGGCTTGGGGTATCGGTCACCGACAATGTGCTGACCGTTGCCGAAGGGATTGTCTATGTCGACGGTTATCTCGAGCAGGTTCCGGGCGCGGTTCTGACCTACGATCCCGCCAAGACATCGGGTGTGGACTACGTTTACGTCGAGTTGCTCAAATACAACTACGGTTACAACCAGGACGCGGCGCTCATCAATCCGGCCACGGGCGAACCAACCGCCGAGCGTGAAAAATGGGTTCTGACACAGAAAAACCATGACACGAGCGGTGAGACGCTGCCCAATAACGTTCTCGAGCGCAAAGTCATTCCTATTTACAAGTTCGACCGGGAAACAGGTGACGTCACCGCCACGGTCCAGGAAAAGTCCAACATGTACCTCCGGGATCTCCTGGGGACGATTCCCGGCAGTCGCATCACGGTCTCTTCCATCACCGAGGATCAGCTCTCCTTTGCCGCGGCGGAGGGGTTGAACTCGCTGCTCCAGAACCTGGCCGAACGAACCTTCGACCAGGCCGGTAGCTACCTGGTGAAGGGGCTGGACAGTTTCATCGGTGATAACGACAGCGACAACGTGGAGGTGATCACTAACGCCGGGCGGGCTTACATCCAGGGATTCCGCCTGCAAAAGGATCTGCCGACAACCACGTTGGTCCCCAAATCCGTCGCCACCAAATCGGTGCGCGGCGAGCAGAAGACGTACAACGTCGGTACCAGGCGCTATGCGCTCAACAGCACACCATTGAAGGAGAGTACTCAGGTCGAAGCCATTGTCGAGATTGTCTCCAATATCACACGCGGCTCGGTGGGAGGCGGAGAAGACCTTCTCACACCGAATCCGGTTGTGGATATTCTCGAGGTAAGCCAGGGTGCAACTGTTTTTCAAGAAAGCGTGGACTGGCAGCAGTCCGGCAATTATGTGGACTGGCTCGGATCGGGAAGCGAACCGGCCATCGGCACCACCTATACCGTACGCTGGACTTATACCAAGCAGATGATCAAAGGTACGGATTACGTGGACGGTGGTTGGTTCGGCGAATCCGGTCATCCCTCCGCCGGGGAACACTTCTACCAGGTTACGGTCCTGGACGCTTCAGGTGAGACCGAATATGACCCGGCTGATGTCGTTTCCCGCGATACCCTGGCCAGTGAAATTAACAAGCTGTCTTGGTTGCCGGTCAATGGAGCCACCGGCTATCGCGTTTACCGCGGCACGCAGAACACCGACCGGGCCGACTTTCAGCTTCTCAAGGAGGTCGCTTCCGGGGCCACCACCTACGTAGACGACGGCGTGGACGAGATCGTCGGCGGTAACCCACCCGCATCCAATACCAGTGGCCTGACCATGTCCCCGGTGCAGATCGCCCTGGGCAATTTGAGCCTGGTCAATTTCGGTCGAACCGGACTCGGCGACGACCCTGTGGACGGCTCAAACTGTAGCGTCGATTACGACTACTACCTGGGCCGTAAAGATATCATCTACGCCACGACCGGTGAGATTAAACGACTGGAAGGTGCGCCGGCTGATTTTCCAAAACTGCCGGTTGTACCCGAGGGCACACTGGGACTCTGCAGCGTCGACTGCCCGCCCAATTCGGTTGAGATGGACATCATCAACTTCGGTTTGACCCGCGTCACCATGGACCAGATCCACGAGATCATCGATGACGTGGAGGACCTCAAGTACAACGACGCCCAGTTCCAGATGAACAACGAGCTGCAGAACCGAGACGCGCAAACCAAGAAAGGCGTCTACTCGGACGATTTCTCCAATGACGCCCAGTCCGACATCTATCACAGCGAATGGAGCGCCAGGATTGACGGCGTGAGTCAATTTGTGGGGCCGGATCGTGTTTCCACACCCAACCTGCTCGAAGTCGACCTGGGTGCGAGTGACGCGCTGTTCAAAGGCAGCCTGGTGCTGCTTCCCGGCACGGAGGAGGTCCTGATCGAACAGGCCGACTGGTCCGAGGAGAAGAACATCAATCCTTATGCGGTCTTTGAAAAGCCCGATGCAGCGGTGGAGATCACACCGAACATCGGACGCCGGGGACAGACCGGCATCGCCGTGGTCGGTTCCAACTTCACGCCCAGCGCAACAGATGTCACCGTACGCTGCGACGGACAGGTGGTCGCTTCCAACCTCACGGCTGACGCTGCCGGACGGGTGAGCGCATCCTTTGTTATCCCAACCAATGTCCGTAATGGCGACCGGATTGTCGAAGTAACCGACGGCACCTATTCGGCCCAGACCAACCTGCAGGTCAACGATCCGCTCGTGATCACCCGAATCCAGCGCATTGTGGTCAACCGCACCATCGTGCGCAGACAAACCATCGTACAGCGGGTTCCGCCGCGTATCGTCCGGGTGCCGGTCGTTCGGACCGTGTGGCGTTGGAGATGGCGATGGCGCAGGCGCGACCCGCTGGCCCAGACCTTCAGTTTCACCCAGAACCGTGTCGTCTCGGCCGTGGGCGTTCATTTCACTCAAAAGGACGCGTCCATCCCGGTGACGGTTCAGATCCGCGGTGTGACCACCGGCTTGCCCAACGAAGTGGTTCTGGCCGAGAAGGTGGTTTCTTCTGACGAGATCAGCCTGAGTGGCGAAACCAAGATCACCTTCGACGATCCATTCTACGCCGAGGCGAACACCAGCTACGCCGTCGTGCTGCTCACCAACAGCACCAACTATCGCGTGCGCATCGCCACGCTGGGACAGATGGGGCAAAACGGCGTCATCACCCGGCAGACCTATGCACAGGGTGTGCTTTTGGAAAGCTCCAATGCCGAGACCTGGACCCCGCTCAACGGTTCCGATCTCACAGTGAAGATTTACGGATACGATTTCCAGCCGTCCGGCGAGGTTCGATTCCAGCCTGTCACCGGCGCGCAATTCAGCGAACTCAATCTTGATGAATACTCGGCCATCCCGGAAGGCACAGGCATCGTCTGGGAATATTCCACGGACGGTGGAACCACCTGGGACGCTATCGTGCCCGCCGAGGAGGAAAACCTGCCGAACATCGCAAGCGATGTGTTGCTGCGAGCGCTTTTTGAAAGCGCCGAGATTAACGACTCACCGGCGTTGAACTACAAGGACGTGAACCTGATCGGGCATCTGAACAACACGACCGGGGCTTATATCTCCCGCGAGAACGAACTGACCCAGGGAGTGGAATCCACCAAGGTCTACACGCAGATGAACATTCCCAGCGGTACCAGTCTCAACTGGTTCGCCTCCAACGACGGCGGTGCGACCTGGGAGCCCATGTCCATCGAGACAACACGGGAGATCGATCAGGAGTGGACCGAGTACACGCTCACCCGGACATTCTCCGATCCAAGCGGAACCGAGGTCCGCTACAAGGCGGAAATGAACGGCAACAACCTGGTCTACCCGCGGATTCACACCCTCGGGGCCACGTTGAGCTGATGGAGGAATGCCCATGATCGTTCGACAACAAGGTGGATTGACCGAGTTCATTCCTTCCCCGCGGGAAAAACGCGACGGAGTCATTCGTGACAACGCGCTGGAATTAATGGCGAACCTGGATGCACGGCTTCAGCGTATCGAGATGGAACTCGATCTTCCCAGCGAAGAGGCTGCGGCCTTTACCGAGATCATGAAACGCATTCAGCAGGAAGAAACCGAAACCAGGCGGATTAACCGGAAGCTGCTTGATTCCGGTGTCAGCCACACTGAGAGGATATGACCATGACCATTTCGATTCAAAGCAACACCGACACCATATTAGAGCTGCCCAGTCTGCCGGGAACACTCGGACCGGGAAAAACAACAAGCCTACCCGCCATGACCGAGGATCTTGTCCGAGCCATTGATCTCGGACTCCTGCTTGTTCCTTCCGGCGCGGAAGCGCCCGACGGTCTGCCGCCGGTCGTGTTCGACCATCAGTATCCCCATGTGCTGCCCATTTCGGCGGACAGGGCCTATTACGTCCGCGTCCTTCGTTCTCCCGGTGGTTTTCACGATGGCACCACCCTCCGGGATTTCATCGCCTACTACGCTGATGGGAACGGGATGAGCTGCACCTTTTCCGATGACGGGCTCAGCTGGGACAACGAAAAAGAGGTCACAGGCATTGCGGCCAACGGCTATCATGTCGTTTGCGCCCTGGAAACACCGAATCGCATGCGGATTCTCTACTGGGACCCGGATGTGCCGAACCAGCCCTATGCCATGGCCGGTCTGCGTACCGCGATCTGCAATCCACAGGCGGACGCCTCTGTGTTTACCGAGGATGCGGTTTGCACAGGCAACCTGGTTACCGAGGGAACTGAGGCCGTCTGGAACCGCGGCCACTACGGACCGTCATTCCTCTGGTACAACCAGAAGCCGACTTCCATTCCCGGCAAGCCTTTCACCTGGCGCTACGCCATGTTCTTTATCGCCTCAACGGGCGGCAACGACAGTCTCGGTCTGGGCTATTCGGACGACGGGATGGACTGGCAACTCTATGGGGACACGCCGATCCTCTCCGGACTGATCGATGCTCAGGATTGGGAAGGGGTGAACGGCTACGTCTCCTCCTGCCACGTGGAGCGCCTGGCTGACGGACGCTGGTGGATGCTCTACTCCGGCGGCGCGGCAGGAAACGCCGGCATCGGTTACGCGTGGTCCTGGGACCGAATCTACTGGACAAAGGCTTCTTTCAATCCCGTGTTTCAGGCGGGTGACGGGCCCTTCCTCGAACGTTGCTACACACCCAGCCTCGCCATTGACGCTGACGGTACCCTGCTTCTTTACCGCTCCGCGCGCGATGATACCAATTACCGGACCTTTGTTTCACGTCTCAGGGCACCTTCGCTTGGTTGGCAGGACCTGCTCGGGTCCGATCATCTAGGACAAGGGCTCACGGCACGCCGATCTGTTCGTCGCGGCCAAGGCTCCGAGGCCGAACGGGACGTAGCTATCCCCAACCCAGCTCTGGGAGATGAGTGGTTTAACACCGATCTCTCCGGCGGCGGAAAGTGGGAGAAACACACCGGAACAGCATGGGAACGAACCTGATCGGTGTTCTATTCTTTCCGGTTTCCATTTCCAAGGAATAGCGTGAAACCACGTATCACACCTGCCTAATTCTACCGGATGGGATGCCAGCCTCACCAAAAAAGAGTCGCCAACGGTCAATGGGGGCGTATCTAACCCTCCTTGTGCGGCTTTATCCGGACAAAACCAATTGACAGCGGGCATTTGCCCATGTATATTAGCCGAAGGTTTAAATTGGGGTAGCTGTGCCCAGCTACCCTGTTTTTCGCCTCCGGCGAAGGTGACTATTAACCAAATCGCCCATGAGGAGCAAAAGAAATGGCCGAGATGGAAGACCGTTGGTTATCAGTAGATGAAATTGGCAAGTACCTCGGGGTCAGCAGCGACACCGTGTACCGCTGGATCGACAAGCACAACATGCCTGCTCATCGTATGGGTCGTCTCTGGAAATTCAAGAGAAAGCAAGTGGACGCGTGGATCGAAGCTGGTGGGGCTAGCATAGCGGGATCTGCTTCTGGCCAACAGGAGGACTCCACGGGAAATTGATGGGAAATCAATTCGAACAGAAACAAGGAAACAAGCGAGTATGATCACCTAAAAGGGACATGTTAAGACATGAATCTCGAACAACTCAAACCAAATGCCATCGCATACGGGCCAGTGTTCCCTGAACCCGTGAAAATCATTGCCGTTGTTCCAATGGGAAGCTCGGTTAAAGTTATCGCGGAAGGGCTGGATTCAGGCAAAGTTCATCAGCCCGTTCTGTCCCCGGAACAGATAGCGACACTCGAAGTTTCGCCCGATTCAAAGCCATACGACGGAGATTCGGAGCGTTTCCGGCTTGGGATTGAATCTATTCGTTTAGGTTTGGCATATGAATATGATCCCTACTTCAGTCTTTCCATTGCTCGCGTAGACCCTCTGCCGCACCAGCTTGAAGCTGTTTATGATTACTTTCTCAAACTCCCGCGTATCCGGTTTCTGCTCGCCGATGATCCCGGTGCCGGAAAAACCATCATGGCAGGATTACTTGTCAAAGAATTGAAAGTCCGTGGTCTGATTCGCCGTGTGCTGATCGTCACCCCCGCCAATCTTTCCTTTCAGTGGCAGCGTGAACTCAAAGACCGTTTCCGCGAGGACTTCACAGTGATCCGGAGCGACTTGCTTCGGGCCAATTACGGCGCTAATCCCTGGCAGGATATAGACCAGGTGATCACATCCGTTTCCTGGGTGTCCCGCATCGAGGATGCAAAGGACAGTTTGATGCGCAGCCACTGGGATCTGGTGATTGTCGATGAAGCACACAAAATGAGCGCCTATGGCGAGGACAAAAAGACGCTGGCATATCAATTGGGGGAGTCGTTGTCGCGTATGACGGACCATTACCTCTTAATGACTGCGACACCGCATAAAGGCGATCCCAAGAACTTCTCACTATTCCTGCGGCTGCTCGATCCGGACGTGTATGCCGACGTAAAGAGCATACACCTCGCTATGGAACGTAATGAGGCTCCGTTTTATTTGCGCCGCGTCAAGGAAGCGCTGGTCACCTTCCCTGATCAAAAAACCGGAAAATCGAAGAGCCTGTTCACCAAGCGGATTGTCCACACTGCCGGATTCGAAATAGACGATGAGGAACTGGATTTCTACGATGCGTTAACCCAATATGTTGAAGACCAGTCCATTCGTGCGTCGGAACAGAACACGGCGGCAGCAAGGGCCGTCGGATTTACAATGGCCATGCTTCAAAGGCGTTTCGCATCGAGCATTTATGCCGTCCGGCGCACCCTGGAAAGAATGATACAGAAGCGTCGCTGGATTCTTGAGAATCCTGAAGAATACCGGCAAAAACAAATTGAGAAGAAAATACCAGACGATTTCGAAGATCTGCCCGAGGACATGCAGCAATCCGTTCTGGAAGCCGCTGAAGCAGCCGTCATTTCCATCGACCCCCAAGCCCTTCGCGATGATATCGTTGAACTCGAAAACCTGGTCGAGAAGGCGTGTGCGCTGGAAAAACGGGAAGTGGAGTCAAAACTCGTTCGGCTAAAATCCTTCCTGACCGACGAGAATTTCTTTGATGACCCTCGGATGAAGCTGCTCATATTTACCGAACATAAAGACACACTGGACTATCTCGTGGCCGATGGCCACGACGGGCGTCCTCTCGGGAAGTTACGAGAATGGGGATTCAACGCCACGCAAATCCATGGTGGTATGAAGATCGGCGACCGGAACACCCCTGGGACCCGTATCTATGCAGAACGAGAGTTCAGGGAGGATTGCCAGATTCTCGTAGCCACAGAGGCTGCCGGTGAGGGCATCAACCTTCAGTTCTGCTGGTACATGATCAACTACGACATCCCGTGGAACCCAAATCGACTCGAGCAGCGTATGGGGCGTATCCATCGCTACGGTCAGGAAAAGGACTGCTATATCCAAAACTTCGTGGCGACGAACACCCGTGAAGGCCGGGTTTTCGAAAAGCTCTTTGAGCGGATTGATAAGATCGAAGCCGATCTGGACCCGAACCGCACAGGTAAGGTCTTCAATGTCCTTGGCGACGTCTTTCCTGCCAACCAAATCGAGCGGATGCTCCGGGACATGTATGCGCACAACCAGATGACCGAGGAACTCATCAAATCACGGATCATTGAACAGGTGGATACCGAACGCTTGCGCGAGATCACGGAATCCACGCTGGAGGGACTGGCCAAACGAAGCCTGAACCTATCGGCCATTGTCGGAAAGTCCGAAGAGGCCAAAGAGCGCCGTCTTGTGCCGGAGGTCATTGAGGGTTTTTTTCTTGGAGCCGCACCGCTGGCCGGCGTTTCACCCAAAGCACAGCAGCAGAACCGGCACGTTTACCGCATCGGGCGTCTGCCCCGCAATCTGATGCCGCTTGCCAATGAACTCGAGCCACAATTCGGCCGCCTGGGCAGAGAATACAAGCACATCGTCTTTGACAAAGAGGAGCTTCAGGAAGATCCAACCCTCGAGTGGGTGACACCCGGCCATCCATTGTTTGAGTGCATCCGCGTTTTTATTGAGCGCGATGTGAGAGATTGCCATTCACGCGGCGCTGTATTCTACGATTTGCACGCATCAAACCCCGCGCATCTGGACGTTTTCTCAGCGGAGGTGCGGGATGGGCGGGCCAATGTGCTTCACAAGCGCCTGTTTGTCGTTCAGACTGACGTCAACGGTCGTATGATGGTCAAGCAACCGACCATTTTTCTTGACCTGTCTCTTGCGCCCAAAGGCACCGAAATCCCGGCGGGGTTGACACCGCCCGACGCTACCGCTCTGGAAATTGCGCTCCATGAGCAAGCCTTGCAGCCCCTACTTAAAGCGGAAATAGGTCGCCGGGAGCAGGAAACGCGTAGGATTTCCGAACACATGGAAATCAGTCTCAACGCGGTCATCGACAAAGTGCAGTGCCAATTCGCCGAATTGATGAACCAGAAAGAGGCGGGCACCAATGAAATCGGCCTTGAGGGGCGTCTCAAGATGACTGAAGACCGTCTCGATGAACTGAATAATCGTCTCGAAACCCGTCGGGCCGAGCTGCTCCAGGAGCGTGAATGCACCATCAGTAACATTCACCGTTTCGCCTCCGCTTGGGTATTGCCGCATCCGGACCGTGAGGCTCCTGACATAAAGCCCATGGTAAGCGATCCAGAAATCGAGCGTATTGCCGTGGAAACTGTCATTGCCCACGAAGAGGCCCGTGGATGGAAGGTGCAGAGCGTTGAAAGTGAGAATCGTGGCTTCGACCTCATCTCGCGGCGGCCCCATTCCGAAGACCCGCAGACCTCTGTTGAAGTGCGATTCATCGAAGTCAAAGGCCGTTCCCATATCGGCGAGGTGGCTCTTACGACCAATGAATTTCAGACCGCCGAACGGCTCCAGGGTGACTTCTGGCTCTACGTCGTCTTCAACTGCGCCACTAATCCGGAATTGCACATCATTCGAAATCCTGCTCGCCTTGGGTGGAAACCCCTCGTCAAGATAGAACATTACCATGTTGGACCGCAGGATATTTTGCGGGCGGAGGAGGGCTGAGATATGTCGATACCTGATGAACACAAGACCCGCCATATCTACCAGTTTACGCATCTGGACAATCTGCCGGACATTTTGCAGCACGGCCTCCTGTCATACAACGAAAAGGAGCGGCGCGGAATTTCCCACATTTCCATTGCATCTAGCAGTATTCAGGACCGTCGGGCAGTGATGGACGTTTCAGTTGGCCCCGGCGGCGTAGTGCACAACTACGTACCTTTCTATTTCTGTTCCAGATCTCCCATGCTTCTTTCGGTCGTAAACGCAAAGAACGTTGATCAACTCTATCTGCTTTATCTTGGTGTTCCCATTGACGTATTGACTTTGCCTAAAGCCGTTTTCACTAATGCCTCCGCAAATACTGCCGTACCACCGACATTTTACTCGGACCCGTCGGATCTAGTAAACCTCGACTGGGCGAATATCGATTCCAAGAAATGGGGTAGCCCGTCTGATGATGCTCGCCACGCGCGTATGGCTGAGGCGTTGATTCATAGGCGTTTAAAAGTGTCGAAAATCGACCACATCATTGTCTGGAATGATATGGTTAAGGAAAAGGTTGAAGAGATTTACGCCGAAGCCGACATAGACCCTCCCGCTATTGTATTCGATGGCCACAGGGGAAGGCACTTCTACTATATCAATTTTTACGACAAAGGGGGAAGGGTATCAATCGTCACGGGACCGATATGTCTCCGAAATCAATATGAAGCGGCTGCAAAGGAAGTGATGGAGACCCGGAGTGAAGAATCTCCGGATGAAGCAATGTTCGATAGTATTGAGGACGCTGTTGATGAGCTCGATGATGACTTCTGCGCTTTGCCGGAGCTTGCTGAAATCAACGATCTGCCCACCGCGAACCAGGAGCATCGTGAGGATGTCGGGGCGCATACCCGGACCGTGGTCGATAAGCTGAGAAACTCTGACCTCTTTGAAGCGCTATCCGACCGAGAAAAGGTTTTGGTCGAATTTGCCGCATATCTTCATGATATAGGCAAGGGAAAAAGCCCGCGAGACGATCAAGGGCGTCAAAGAGTCGACGCGGATCATCCCGCGAGGGCAATTTCACTGGTTCAAAGGATTCTGACCGAAGATATCGAAACAATCGATGAGGAAGAGGTTCGACAGATAATTTTACTCGTCGCCTACCATGACTTGATCGGCGACATCCTTGGCAAAGGGCGCGACCGGCAGCAGCTTCTCGACGTGATCGAGTGCGCCGAAGACTTCGATATGCTCGCAGCCCTGAATTGCGCGGACGTTGAGAGCCTTATTCCGGAGGGTGGATTGGCCAGAATGATCTCTTCACATCCCGGTTGGCTCGAAAGAATTAAGGCAGGTCTGCCCGATCTGCGGGAATGGACTTTGGAAAATTTGGAGGACGAGGAATAGATGATCCGCTACGCACAAGGTGATATCTTTGACACACCTGCGGACATCCGCATCAATACGGTGAACTGTGTTGGCGTAATGGGTGCGGGGGTGGCCCTGGCATTCAAGAACCGATACCCGGAAATGTTCAAGAAGTACGCCAAGGCATGCAAAGCCGGCGAAGTGCGACCAGGAAAGCCCCACGTTTGGGAAAAGAGTGAGTTCGACGAAGTTGTCACGGTTGTCAACCTGCCGACGAAAGATCACTGGAGGCAACCTTCCGAGTACGAGTACGTCGAGAAGGGTTTGCGATGGCTGCGTGAGTTTATCGAGAAGCGCGGTAAAGTGCGCGTTGCACTTCCTGCCTTAGGCTGTGGGCACGGCGGACTGGACTGGTTACGCGTCCAGAAAATGATAGAGGCGGCTCTTGGCGATTTGGCCGTCGAGATCATCGTGTTTGAACCATCGTCTTCCCACGCGGCCGGCGAGCGCCTGGACGAGTCAACCCTCGCCCGTTTAAAGGAACTCGGTATCAAACGCCTGCAATCTGGCGATCCCGGCTATCCCGAGACGTTGCGCGGCAGATCAGGCGCAACCGTTTATCTGAAGGGGGATGTGGAAGCACTGAGCGGCCCCATGGTAGCGGTAATCCCATCGATTAAACCGTCCGAACGCGAAATACAGGGTGTCGTAGCCTGCGTGAAGGAACTGGCCAATCCAGGCGTCCGTATCTTGACCGGATATTCCGCAAAGACGGACCGCCCCGTCATTCGCACTGCGCTGGAACAGGGTGCGCATGTCATCATTTGTCTTGTAGAAGGCATTCTTTTGTTCAACATCCGGCGCGATTTACAGGACGTGTGGGACGAAGACCGGGTGACTGTACTTTCAGCGGCCAAACCGCAGCAAAAATGGTATCCGGGCGGCGCAGGGAAAGCAACGGCGATTAAATTATCACTCGCTGATGTGGCACTGGTTTCTGATCCGTACCCCAAATGGTTGTCGGGCTTTGCGCGTAACAGGACAACTGGAATTCGTGCCAGAATTTTTTACATGAACTATGGGGATATGCAGGAAGACATCAAGGCATCCTTGCGGGAATTGCATGCGAAGCCACTCGGCAGAAGCCGGGAGTCAGGCAAGCCGAATGTGGCTGAGGTACTCGCCGCTCTCGCACGTACAGAACCGCAGAAAGAGGCCAGTGCATCTGTTCCCATAGTGCACGAATCCAAAGACGACAAAAGAACTTGTGCCGATTGAGAAAGCCGAAGGAGAAGCATCTGTGACCTACCCCAAACGACTAATAGAAGTGGATTTGCCTATCAAACGGATTTCGGCGCATGCACGGCGGGAGAAGTCGATTCGTCATGGGCATATTTCTACGCTCCATATCTGGTGGGCGCGGCGGCCGTTGGCGGCGTGCCGTGCTGTAGTGTGCGCGTCGTTGTGGCCCGATCCGGCAGATGAGATCTGCCCGCCACAGTTTGTCGAAACGGCCAAGCGGTTGATGTGGTATTGGGGCGAAGGATACCTGCAAATGTGCAGTTCAGATAGCTACCCGCGGTTTAACAAGATAGCCAGGACACCGGGTTGTCTGGACGATGCAGAGGAACTGCGCAAGGCCTTGCTCGATTTTATTGCCGACTTTGCCAACTGGGATAACTCGACTGATCCCGCCTACCTGGCCGTCGCACAAACGATGACCGTTGCCGCGCGTAGCGCACTGGAAGCTACCAACGCCTTTACCATTCCAGAATTGATCAGTATCGAGTCTCTGAACGAAGCCATCAAGGATGCTCCCCGACCGTTGCTGGTAGACCCGTTTGCCGGAGGCGGAGCGATTCCCCTCGAAGGTTTGCGCTGCGGTGCTGACGCTTTTGCCAGCGATTTGAATCCCGTGGCCGTCCTGCTGATTAAGGTCGTGCTGGAATACATCCCCAAGTACGGCCAGCGTCTTGCTGACGAAGTCGAGAAGTGGGGCAAGTGGATCAAGGAACAGGCAGAGAAGGAACTGGCCGAATACTATCCGAAGGACGAAGATGGCGCGACGCCAATTGCCTACCTCTGGGCACGGACGATTACCTGCGAGGGTCCCGGTTGTGGGGCGGAGGTGCCACTGATGCGTTCCCTCTGGCTGGCAAAAAAGAGCAACAGATCCATTGCGGTGCAGATTGTTCCGAAGCCCGAAGAGAAACGTTGCGACTTTGTTATTATCAAGAAAGAGAACGGGAAATGGGTTTATCAGGATCAACCAGACTATACCTGCGAGAAGCCCAAGTTTAGTGGAACGGTGGCGCGTGGTTCGGCCACTTGTCCCTGCTGCGGTTTTACCACACCCGTCAAATCGGTCCGCGCTCAACTAAAAACACGTAAAGGCGGTGCCAACGATGCCCGCATGTTCGCCGTGGTCACCACCCGACCTGGTCGGAAAGGCCGGTTCTATCGCCTACCCACCAGTCGCGATTTGGAATCCGTTCGCAAAGCCGCAGAAGAACTTGAGCGTCGAAAGATCGCCCATACAGGGGAACTGAGTTTGTTGCCGGAAGAGCCTACCCCTCAAGGTGGTGGAAGCGGTGCAGGCCGCGCCTTTTCCCAACGCAACTATGGCATGGACCAATTCTGTGACCTCTTCACCAGTCGTCAGTTGCTTGCGTTGACGACGTTAGTGCGAGCTCTGGGGAATGTATCATGTAAGCGGATGGAGTTTGATATGGCGGTCCGTGCTTGCGCGGCGATAATCATTGATCGGCAAGCGAATGCTCTCACCTCGCTTTGCCGTTGGGACTCGACCCGTCAGAATCTCCAAGGTCTCTACTCCCGCCACGCTATACCGATGGTTTGGGACTTCTCTGAGGGTAGCCCACTGTCATCTGGCAGCGGAAATCTGGAAACTGCAACAACTTGGGTATTGTCTGTTCTGAGAGCCAATACTTGTATTGAAAATCCCGCGAATGTGGGCACTTGCAGTGCGGCGAACCATATTCTTCCAAACGATTCGGCGACAGCATTCTTCACCGACCCGCCCTATTACGATGCCATTCCATACGCAGACCTTTCCGATTTCTTCCATGTATGGCAGAAGCGTTGCGGGGTGGCTTTGGTTGACTCAGAACTCGCACCAAAGAAGGAAGAGTGTATCGTTGATGAAGTCAAGGGAAAAGACCGCGCCTTCTTCGAAGAAACCATGCAAGAGGCTATGGCAGAAGGGCGTCGCATTCTTCAGCCCAGTGGTGTTGGAACGGTTGTCTTCGCCCACAAATCTACGGCTGGTTGGGAATCCCAGATGCAGGCGATGGTTAACGCCGGGTGGACAATCACCGGTTCATGGCCAATCGATACTGAACTTGGCAATCGCCTCCGCGCAATGGACTCTGCCGCTCTTGCCTCCTCCGTTCACCTAGTCTGCCGTCCCCGTGAAGACGAAGACGGCAATGTCATCGAGAACATAGGCGACTGGCGGGATGTACTTGCGGAATTGCCTGGACGAATCGCGGCCTGGCTTCCGCGTCTGGCATCTGAAGGTGTTGTGGGGGCAGACGCTATTTTTTCATGCCTGGGACCGGCGCTGGAGATATTCTCTCGCTACTCCTCGGTCGAAAAGGCCAGCGGTGAGGTTGTGCCGTTGCGCGAATACCTGGAACAAGTTTGGGCCGAGGTGGCGCGGCAGGCACTCAACATGATCTTTGAAGGCGCGGACGCCAGCGGCTTCGAGGAAGATGCCCGATTGACAGCCATGTGGCTCTGGACCTTGCGCACCGAGGCGAATGGTAATGGCGTGGACGATGAGAAGCCCACGAGTCTGCCGGGTTACACACTCGAATATGATGCTGCTCGCAAGATCGCCCAGGGGCTGGGCTGTTATCTGGAGAATCTGACCCACTTGGTTGAGGTCAAGGGGGATAAGGCTATGCTGCTATCAGCAGAATCGCGGGCGCACTATTTATTCGGCAAAGAAGATGTCCGCGCCACAGCCAAACGCCGCAAGAAAAAAGATGCTCCGGTTCAACAAGACCTGTTCTCACTCCTGGGAGTGCCCGACGAAGAAGAAACCGCGGCGGAACGGGCTGAACTCGAACGCCCTCCCGCGGGCAAAACGGCACTGGACCAATTACACCAGGCGATGCTCCTATTCACGGCGGGTCGGGGCGCAGCGCTCAAGCGATTTTTGGTGGACGACGGCATCGGCACAAATCCGCAGTTTTGGACGCTCGCCCAGGCGCTCTCGGCTCTCTATCCGTCCCACACCAACGAAAAGCGCTGGGTGGACGGCGTGCTGGCACGGAAAAAAGGACTTGGATTCTAAAGGATAAAGGAGCGACTCATGCCCAAATTGAAGCCTTGGTACAAAGTGGTCAACCCCCGCGAGGACTTGCGGGAGGGCCGCCCCTTGGACGCCTCTGAATTCGCGGTTCATCTGGATCATATTCGCGACGGTGACGCCCATCCCGACTATCAGGACCCGGTGCGATTTTTCGAGCGGACCTTCCTGACACGGAACCTGCGAGCCGTTTCGGGAGAGGTGTTGCGCCGCCTGAACGGTATTAACACCGAAGCGTCATCCCTGTATAACATGACGACGCAATTCGGTGGTGGCAAGACCCATTCCCTGGCGCTACTCTATCATTTGGCAACATCCGGTGATGCGGCCAAGGCATTCATGGGCGTGCAATCCATTCTCCAGGCCGGGGGCGTCAACGAGATCCCAAAGGCGAATGTCGGCATTTTTGTTGGCACACGCTTCGATGTGCTGACTGGGCGCGGTGGTGACGACGGCACGCCTCAGCGCCGTACGCCATGGGGCGAGCTGGCGTGGCAACTGGGTGGGGAAGCTTCTTTTGATGTTGTGCGCGAACACGATGCGCAAGGGATAGCCCCGGCAGGCGATGTCATCAGGAAGATGATCCCAGACGATAAACCCGCCTTGCTGCTTATTGACGAAGTCATGAATTACGTCAGCCCTGAGCGAAAAACCAAACACGCCGGGGAGATGTATAACTTCCTGATGAAGCTCTCCGAAGAAATTTCGGGGATGGACCGTGTGGTCACCGTGGTGTCGATTCCCGCGTCGGAACTGGAAATGGGGGCAGACGACGAAGCGGACTATACGCGTCTCAAGAAGATGCTGGACCGCAAGGGTAAACCGGTCATTATGTCCGCCGAGAATGAGATGTCTGAAATCATCCGCCGGCGCTTATTCGAGTGGGACCTCCGGGCCGTTGGCGCGGAAGGAAGGCTTTTGCTGCCAAAAGATGCCTCGAACGCATGCAGGGAACACGCCGATTGGATTCAGGACAACCGCAACCAGGTCCCCAACTGGTTCACCGATCATGCCCAGGACGCATTCGAGGCGACCTATCCCTTCCACCCGATGGTGATCTCGGTTTTCGAGCGTAAGTGGCGCGAACTACCGCGTTTTCAGCAGACCCGTGGTGTCCTGCGGCTTCTGGCCCTGTGGGTTTCCCATTCTTTCCAGAGCGGATTCAAAGGGGCACAGAGGGAATTGCTGATTGGCCTGGGTTCCGCACCGCTGGGTGATTCTCAGTTTCGCACCGCGGTATTTGAACAACTCGGCGAGTCCCGATTGGAGGGAGCCGTTGCAACCGACATTGCGGGTAGCAAGGAATCACATGCCGTGCTCCTGGACAAGGAAGCGGAAGAGACGCTTCGCAAGGCATGCGTCCACCAGAAATCCGCCACGGCTGTGTTCTTTGAGTCGAACGGTGGCCAGGGCGAGAACAGGCAGTCGGCGACGGTGCCGGAACTACGGCTGGCCGTTGCCGGACCGAACATTGATATTGGGAATGTCGAAACGGCTCTGGAGTCATTAACCGACCGATGTTACTACCTGACCCTTGAGCGCAACAGCTACTATTTCAGCATGATGGAGAACCTCAACAAGCGCTATTCGGATCGACGCGCCGGGGTTAAAGAAGAGGATGTTGCGCGGTTGGTGCGTGAGCAAGTCGAAAAAGTATTTGCCAACGCAGATGGGCTGGAGCGTGTGTTTTTTCCCGAGAAAAGCGGACAAATTCCTAACCGGCCAGTTATCACCCTGGCTATCGGTCAACCTGAGAAGTCCTTAAGCGATACACCGGAACTTGTTTCTGAGCTGACCGCTATGACAAAAGAATCCGGCAGTTCCATGCGCACGTTCAAAAGTGCTCTGATATGGGTGGTGCCGGACAATGCAGACGTCATGCGGGATGACGCCCGTAAATTGCTGGCATGGGAGGCAATTGACGCCGAAAAAGGCGCGATGAACCTGGACGATGGCCAACGCCGTCAATTGACCGAGCACCTGAAGCGCGCGCGCCGTGACCTAAAGGAAAGCGTCTGGCGTAGCTATAATAAGGTCATGCTTCTGGGAAAAGACAGTGCGCTAAAAACGGTCGATCTTGGATTGGTAACGTCAAGTTCTGCCGAGTCGCTTACAAGGCTGATTCTATCCACATTGCGACAAAATGACGAGATTGTGAAGGCAGTCAGCCCGCGTTTTTTGCTCAAAAACTGGCCGCCTGCCAAGCCGGAATGGAGCACAAAGGATGTCAGGGATACGTTCTTCGCTTCTCCGCTATTCCCTCGTTTACTAAGCGTTGAGGCCGTCCAGGGTGCCATTGCCCGGGGCGTTTCAGAAGGCCGGATCGCCTATGTCGCCAAGGGAACGGACGGATACGATCCTTTCATCTACAAGCAGTCCCTTAACGAATACGATGTTGAGATTTCAGATGATGTCTTCATCATCACTGCGGAAGACGCGGAGAAACACATCAAGCCTCCGGAACTGACTCGTATCCTTGTCACCCCTGAATACACGCAGGTGAAACCGGGGAAAAAGCAGGCATTCAGCGCGAAGGGATTGGATCAGTTTGGCCGTGACTTCGAATGTCCAGATCTCGAATGGAATGCGACCGGCGGAGTCATGGATGAGCAGGGCGTCTTTCAGGCAGGCGAGGATGAGGGGCGTTTTCTTGTGGCTGTAAAGGCCAAGGGTGTAAAGGGTGAGGCGAGTGTCTCTGTAGCGAGAGAGCCAACCCCTGCAGGAAAAAAACCGACGACACCCCCACCTCCTTTTGAACAGACAATGAAATGGTCTGGCGAAATCCCGCCGCAGAAATGGATGAACTTCTACACGAAAGTGCTTTCAAAACTCGTATCAGCTGGCGGCCTGAAGATTACGGTGAATGTTGAGTCCTCACCGGAAGGAGGACTCGGCGAACGGCAAACGGACGACATCCGCGCGGCCTTGAGGGGATTGGGGTTGAATGACAATGTGGAATAGAGGAAGGCAACATGCTTGGTTAAGAAGTGCAAAGCAGAACTGGCAGACTCACTGTTCTGGGAGTTTACGGCAAATACAAAGATGTGCAATTGAGGAAAAATATGGCGCGAGCAGATTTGATACTTAATTTAGTTCGGGCTGCCGCCCGCGGCGACAGGGCTCAAGTGCAGAAGACTGTGGAAGCGTTGGCCGCAGATGAGCGGGCTAAGAATCACGGGATTTTGGCAGACCGGCTCATTGCCCAGCTTCAGCAGGACAGTAATGGTCGC
This sequence comes from Desulfosarcina ovata subsp. ovata, assembly GCF_009689005.1. NCBI lineage: Bacteria > Pseudomonadati > Thermodesulfobacteriota > Desulfobacteria > Desulfobacterales > Desulfosarcinaceae > Desulfosarcina > Desulfosarcina ovata. Next base: position 3,476,065 of record NZ_AP021879.1, read on the forward strand.
CCCAGACCACCCGCTTCGCCTCCTGCGCGACCACTGTCCGGCCCACTCGTGGCGGAGATAACTCCCGGACGACGAGTAGAAGATCTGGTCTTAGCAGCCGAGACAGAACAATCTGTTCGCGAGTTAGTAGAGGAGCAGCACCGTGCCGATTTGCTGCGGTCGCACAATCTTGAGCCGCGTAACCGCGTGCTGCTTGCCGGTCCTCCAGGAAACGGCAAGACATCCCTCGCTGAGGCAATCGCCGATGCCTTAAACATACCATTCCTGGTTGTTCGCTACGAAGCGATTATCGGAAGCTATCTCGGAGAGACAGCTCAACGCATTGGGCAGGTTTTCGAGCACGCACGGTCAAGGGAATGTGTGCTGTTTTTTGACGAGTTTGACGCAGTCGGCAAAGAGCGGGGAGATCTGCACGAAACCGGAGAGATCAAACGAGTCGTGAGTTCGCTACTGCTACAAATCGACGCGCTACCGAGTTATGTCGTCGTTGTAACAGCTAGCAATCATCCCGAATTGCTCGACCGCGCAGTGTGGCGTCGATTCCAGATACGACTGGAGTTGCCGATGCCGAAACAGAGCCAGATCGAGGAATGGTTCAGGCGCTTCGAAGCTCGAACAGGGCACACGCTCGGCCTGTCGCCGCGCAATCTTGCTCAGAACCTAAAAGGCTTGAGTTTCGCCGAAATCGAGGATTTCGGCTCCGATGTGCTCCGGCGAGTCACTCTTAGCGATTCTGAGACGGACGCCAAGAAGATTGCGGGACAATGTCTGAACCAATGGAGAATTCGGTTTACGTTGAAGAATCCAGATAGTTCCGGGAAGGACAAGTAATCATGGCTGAACATCCACTCCTTATTTTCCCGGAACCAACACGTGCTGAAAAAGCAAGACGGTATGGTGGCGGGGGAAAATTCCGGCTGCCTGACGTTAGAAGTCAGGCCAGGCGTTTAACACCACAATTCCAACGTCTTCAGCAGGCCATGGATCGACAGCGTCTAATTTTGCAGAATAACTCCCTTGGTCTCCAGCCGGAACAAGCCTTGATACTTGAAACTGTCGGTCCTATAAAGAATTTCATCAACGCTGTGAGGAAGGTCGAGGGATTTGAGTGGCTTGGTGAACTCGAACTTGACGATATTTCCCCCGAGCACGGATTTGAAGACGAGAAGGACGCTCAAAAACAGTTGAAGGGTCAACTCTTCCTGGTCATGACGGATCAGCGTGCTCTTCAGGAATTGCAGAGCCTTTTCAATAACTGGCAGCAAGACCACAACGCTAAGTTCCCCAGAGGATTAGCTCCTCTGAAACACGCCTTCGTCCATCTCCATACGATTAGTCCTTGGGATGCGCAGGACCGTATACGAGAGACCGGTGTTATTCAAGACTGGCAGTTTCGTATGAAACACGGTCAGCAATCAGTTCCTTTTGAGACCGAACTGTGGTTTCGTGGAAACCCAAACAGACGGCATCAGGCTGAATCTTACCTCCGTGGTGTGATCGAAGGCCTCGGCGGCGAGGTTGTTCAGCAATGTGTCGTTCCAGAGATTGCTTATCATGGCATTCTGGGAAAAATTCCTATAAATCAGGTTTCTGAAATTATAGCACAACGTGAGGTAAGGTTGCTCCAATGCGAAGACATCATGCATCTACGTCCCGTCGGGCAGTGTGCAATTCGATTGCCGGGAGAGTTGTCCGAGACGAAAGTCCTTGAAGAAGGAGAACAGCCGGATATGCCCCATGGTGAGCCAATCCTCGGGTTGTTCGACGGATTGCCTCTGACGGGACACTGGCTACTTGATGGACGGCTGATTGTTGATGACCCAGATGGATACGAAAATACTTATCAGGCAAAAGAACGTTTTCATGGTACAGCTATGGCCTCGCTCATCTGTCATGGTGACTTGGACGGAGGTGGTGGACCGACGGGAAGACCATTGTATGTCCGGCCGATCATGCGACCTCATCGTGGTTTTGATGGGCAATTTTTCGAGGCGATACCCGAGGAAGTTTTACCAATAGACCTGGTGCATCGCGCGGTACGACGGCTATATGAAAATGAGGGTGGCGAGCCGCCAGCAGCGCCGAGCGTTCGTGTCATAAATCTGTCGGTGTGTGACCGTTCCCGGCCCTTTGATCGTGGGATGAGTTCCTTGGCGCGGTTGTTGGACTGGTTGTCGTGGAAATACAACGTGTTGTTCGTGGTTAGTGCCGGTAATCGTCCTCATGATATTGAGCTGAACATTCCAAGAACGGATCTTCGTGACCTGTCAGCAGAAGAGATCGAGAAATCCGTGATTCAGGCGACCGCTGCAGATACGCGACATCGACGCTTGCTGTCACCTTCTGAGACATTCAACGGAATTACTCTCGGGTCCATCCATGCAGATGCCTCTACAGCTACAGCTAATCCTAGTGTAATTGATCCTTTTACTCGTTCTGACCTCCCAAGCACAACCAGCGCTCAGGGACCGGGATTCCGTCGAACTATAAAGCCCGACATCCTTCTTCCCGGCGGGAGACAGTTTCTTTCGGAAAAATTGGGCAATGCTCATGCCAATGCTATCCTACAAACGGCATTTTTCAATAGTCCTCCTGGGCAACGCGTCGCAGCACCTGGAGCGTCTGGTGAATTAAATCGTACTCTTCACACAAGGGGCACGAGCAACTCGGCAGCCTTAGCCTCACGTTGGGCAAGTTCGCTGTTTGATGTTATCGGTCAACTTCGCGCACAGCCTGGGGTAAGTTTACCTTCGGAATATGATGTGGTCCTATTGAAGGCGCTTCTTGTCCACGGAGCGGATTGGACAGATGCAGGGGCGCTCTATGAGTCAATCCTGAAGAATTCTCAGAATAGTCGGACATTCAGGGACTATGTTGGGCGTTTCCTTGGTTACGGTCTCGCCGACGTGGAGAAGGCGATGGTCTGCACGGATCAACGCGTGACCGTTCTGGGAGTCGGCAAACTCGATGATGGCGAGGGCCAGGAATTTATCTTGCCACTTCCACCTAGTCTTTCGGCTGTAACAGATAAACGGAGGTTGACGGTCACTCTCGCTTGGCTGACTCCGGTGAAAAGTATACGCCAGAATTACAGGATCGCTCATCTATGGTTTAGTCCAAAAAACAGCCTCGCAACGGACCGGATCTGTGCGGATCATCATGCAGTACAAAGAGGTACCGTTCAGCATGAAGTGCTGGAGAGCTCGAAAGCAGTGGATTTCCAGGATGGGGATGCAATCACAATCAAGGTGACCTGTCGTGCCGATGCCGGTGATTTACCAGAGCCCATACGCTATGGTTTGGCTGTGACTTTGGAAGTCGCCGAAGGAATCGATATTCCGATCTACCAGGAAGTGCGAGACAGGCTCCGCGTTCGCGTCCCAATTTCGGGAGGGCACACAACATGATATTAGCCAAGGACCAAAAAGTTTTATGAATCGAAAATAGAAAATGGCGGACCTACTGGAAAATAACAGCATGCAGGTATCCATGGCTCACCTTTTGAGTGAGGCGTCAAAGAACCTTGCGCGTTTTCTGGAAAAGGTCCTGCCGGGTCTTTTTGGCGATTGGTGGAATGAGGCTGTCGTCAACATTCTTTCATTTCAGCAACGTCGTCGGGTTAAGGAAAGAGGTATCAATTCCTTGGCATCCTTGGACCTCGCCGCGCTGCTTCGTGTGCTTGATCAGAATTGGTATCAGATATCAACTAAACTGGAACTGACGTCGGAGGCACGCCACTTTGTCAAAGAAATGCAGACAGTTCGAAACAGATGGGCGCATGCGGGTAGTGAGGGATTCCCTGTTGACGACGTATACCGCGACCTGGATACGCTGCAGCGCTTCGCCGTTGTCGTTGAGACAGATGAAAGCCTACTCGACGAGGTGCGCGAGACCAAGGCGTCCCTGCTTTCCAAGGAACGTCCCGGCCCTGATCAAGATGGTGCTGTTCTGGAAAGCCCATCTCCCGAGGCACCGGGGTCTGATACGGAATTCACACCTGGTCAGATCGTTCATCTCAAATCCAACCCAACCATGCGGGGTGCCGTTGTTTCCTCAATACCAGGCAAGCCGGAGAACCGATTCCTGGTGTTCATGGACGGCGAAACGCATACCTACTATGCATCACAGCTGAAGGCGGAAGACCGACCGGAGGACGAGTCTCGTTTCTTGCCCTGTGTTGAGTTTCATTCATACCTCACCGCGTTGCAGATTCGATATCCTGGACTTTCAACGCTTTATTCATTAAATGCCGCCCGTGTGGATTTCATCCCATATCAATTCCGGCCCGTCTTGCGATTCATCCGATCAGACCGCCCTCGATTGCTGGTTGCCGATGGTGTTGGCGTCGGCAAGACCATTGAGGCAGGTTTGATTCTCCGAGAGCTGCAGGCCAGGCGCGACATACGATCCATCCTAATAATCTGTCCCCGTCCGCTTGTAACCGAACGTAAATGGCAGATTGAGATGAAGCGGTTTGAGGAGCGCTTTGTTCATCTCGATGGCCCAACACTGAGGTACTGCATCAACGAAATGGATTTGGAAGGGATCTGGCCGGAGCAGCACCATCGAATTATCATCCCATATCCCCTATTCGATGAAGCGCTTCTATATGGTTCGGACGGTAAAAGAAAGCGCAAAAAAGGACTGCTGGACTTGGACCCGCCCCCTCGCTTCGACTTGGTCATCGTAGACGAGGCTCATCATATACGGAATCAGGATACGTTCAGTCACAAAGCGGTGCGGTTTTTCTGCGACCATACGGAAGCCGTGATCTTTCTGACCGCGACTCCCATCCAACTTGGCAACCATGACCTGTTCGTACTACTGCATACCCTTCGTCCCGATCTGATCATCGATCAAGAGAGCTTTGAGCATATGTCAGAGCCGAATCCGTTCATTAATCAAGCGGTAGCCCTGGCCCGTGCCCAGGAGCCGGAATGGGCTATTCAGGCTAAGGAAGCACTAGACAACGCGGCGGGAACGCCGTGGGGGCAGTCGATTCTCATACACAATCCAGAGTTCAATCGTATAAATGTGCGGCTCGCCGAAGGCCAGATCGGCTTGGAAGAGCGCGTACAGTTGATAACCGAACTCGAGGCTCTGCATACGTTTTCAGGGATTATCAACCGAACGCGTCGTCGCGATATCGGGGAGTTCACGGTGCGCAAGCCCGAAACTGTGATCGTTGAATTTACACCGAATCAGAAAGATCTACACGACGAGCTGCTTCAGATACAGGCAGAGATATTCAGCAGGCTTCACGGGGATGTCAACGTCAAGTTCATGATGACAACCATTCGTAGGCAGGCGGCCAGTTGTCTTTTTGGACTTGCCCCCTTCCTCGAGGAAATACTGAGCCGCCACCTTGATGAATTGTCCTGGGAAGAAGCGGATAACACCGAGTTTGTCCCCAAAAGCGATGCTGTTGATAGCATTGAATCACGTATCCAGGCAATCCTTGGAAAGGCTCGTGACCTCGATCCATACGATCCGAAACTGGACGCTCTCCGCAATGTCATCCGGGACAAGCAAAAGCTTCCCAATAACAAGGTGATGCTTTTCAGCAGCTTCCGTCACACGCTTCACTATCTCTATGAACATCTCAAGACGGATGGATTTAGGGTTGGACTGATTCACGGCGGGACACCTGATGAGGACCGGGTCGAGCTTCGGAATCGCTTTGAATTGCCGCCGAATCAGGATGACGGTCTCGACATTTTACTGTTTTCAGAGATTGGCTGCGAAGGCTTAGACTACCAGTTCTGTGATTGCATCGTCAATTACGACCTGCCATGGAACCCCATGCGGGTGGAACAGAGGATTGGCCGCATAGATCGGAATGGACAGAAAAGCGAGAGTGTCGCGATTTTCAATTTGATCACGCCGGGTACGGTCGATGCGGATATCTACGAGCGGTGCCTGGTGCGGATTGGTGTGTTCAACAACGCCCTCGGTGGCAGCGAGGAGATACTCGGGGAGATCACCAGGGAGATTCGGAGTATCGCGGAAAATTTCTCCTTGAACGAAATAGAGCGCGGAGAGCAGCTTCAACAACTGGCGGACAACAAGATCAGGCTGATTCAGGAACAGGACGAACTCGAACAGAAACAACTCGAGCTGTTCGGCATCCGTCTGCCACAAGACCAAATGAAGCGGGAAATCGAGCAAGCATCGAGCTATTGGCTGTCCCCTATATCGATACGAAGGCTTATCACGATTTACCTTCAGCGCACTTGCGGGAGGAATCAGGAATTCATACTTGGCGAAAAAGCGCTTAAAACACTACGTCTATCCCAAGAAGCCAGAAACAACCTGTTGCGAGATTTCCGGAAGATTCCACGTCAGAACACGACCGTTTATCGCGAATGGGAAAACTGGCTCAAGGGGGGGAACCCGCATCTCCTTATTACATTCGATTCCGAGTGCGCTTCGCAACATCCGGAAGCCGTCTTCATAATGCCCCTTCACCCTCTTGTGAAACAGTCGGCTGCGATCTTCGATACGAAAAAACGAGTCATTACGGTTTTGCGGGCCAAAAACAATGATGTCCCCAAAGGCAACTATGAATTTGCAATTTACCAGTGGCGGTTCCATGGCGTCAGGGAGGACTTGGTTTTGCAGCCGGTTGCTTCAACAGATGCTGTGACCAAACACCTTTCCAGACTTCTTGAAACGGCAGAAAGCATACCGACGGAAAGAGCTGATGCACCAGAGCAGAATATATGGGATGGGCTGGATGCTCAGCATCACAAAATGTGGTCTGAGGCGCGCACCCAACATCAGCGTAGAACCCAAGAGCTGGCGGAGTACCGGAGGGAGAGTCTAACGACAAGCCACAAAGCACGAATAGCTCTCCTCGAAGAACAGCTCGAGCTGGCAACAAATGAAAAAATCCAAAAGATGCGCCGTTCACAGATAGCAGCAGCGGAGGCCGACTACGCCAGGCGTATCCAAGACTTGGACATCGCCATTGAAAGAGCGGAAATAAGCGCCGAGCCAGTGGCATACGGAGTGATCCAAATCATTGGAGATGTGGTTTATGCCGAGTAACTACGATCACATACGCAATGACGAAAAACGGAACGAGGCTATTCTTGACAAGGCCCTCAAGCTCTTGGGCAAAATGTATTCTGACAGAACACATTTTGTCTTTGAGCTTCTGCAAAACGCCGAGGACGCCAGAGCTTCAAAAGTCCTGTTTAATCTTTTCGAGGACAAGCTCGAGGTGTTCCACGACGGCCGCCTATTTGATGAGAAAGATGTTCGTGGCATTTGCGGGGTGGGTGAAGGCACGAAGGCTGAAGATCTCACACAGATCGGCAAATTCGGTATCGGCTTTAAGTCTGTCTATGCATATACGACCACGCCTGAAATTCATTCTGGACATGAAAGCTTCAGAATCGAAAACTACGTTCGCCCCTATGCCGTGCAGCCGCGGATTATAGGAGATTTATGGACGACTCATTTTGTGTTTCCTTTCAACAGACCCGATGTCAATCCGGAAATCGCATGCAAGGAAATCAGCGGAAGGCTTCGTAAGCTGAGCGCTAGAACACTTCTTTTCCTTCGAAATATTAAGGAGATCGAATACAGGCTGCTGGATGGGATGGAAGGTGTTTATCTGCGGGATGAGGCTATTCGGGGTGCTGCAAGGGAAGTAACGGTCATTGGGCAGAACAACGGCGTAGATGAAAGTGAGAGCTGGTTGATATTTGAACGACCCGTGGAAGTCCCTGACCCTGGCGATGATTGCCCTCGTCACGTCCCGGTCGAGATTGGTTTTCATCTTGAGAAAAACGAAGAGGAACGTCGAGATGAGGTTGCAAGAGTTAAGGATTCACCGCTTGTGGTCTACTTCCCAACGGAAAAAGAGACTCGATTCGGGTTTTTGATCCAGGGGCCGTACAAGACGACTCCTGCTCGGGACAATATACCAAAAGAGGACGATTGGAATGCGAATCTGGTACGAGAGACCGCGTGCCTTATCGTTGATGTATTACCGCAGCTTAAGGGTTTTGGTCTTTTGGATGTCTCGCTGCTTGAGGCGTTACCGATAAGGATGGAAGATTTTCCTTCAGGTAGTATGTTTTTTCCGATTGCTAAGGCCGTGCGTAATACGCTTATGGACCAAGAACTACTACCAACCGATGATAAAACTTATGTTTCGGCCCAGAATGCCAAATTGGCAAGTGCTGAATGGTTGAGAAATATATTGCGAAATGATCATCTCAGGCTTCTATATCAAAAAGATTTTAAATGGATTAATGGAGAGATAACCGAAACGGGACGTTATAGTGTGCTTTGGAAATATATTCGGCAAGAACTGCAAGTCGAAGAGGTGACCCCCGATAGCTTTTCAAGAAAGATCGATAATTCTTTCTTAGAGGAACAAAGCGACGAATGGCTTGTAAGGTTCTATGGATACTTGTTGGACACAGAAAAACTTTGGCGTTCTCCAAGATGGTCCGGCGATTCGGGAGGACTTCTCCGTTCCAAGCCTATTGTACGGCTCCAAGATGATGCTCACGTGCCCCCTTTCAGGGCTGATGGAACAACGCCAAATGCCTATTTGCCTCCCCCGGAAGATACTGATTTCCCGATTGTGAAGCGGTCGATTGCAAGCGATGAGCAAGCGGGAAGCTTCCTGAAACGTTTGGATCTTTCGGAGCCGGATGTTTTTGACGACATCGTTGAGAGGGTTCTACCCAAATACTCGAAAGAGGATGTGTCATTGATCTCGGAGGCTGAGCACGCGGCGGATATTCAAAAAATTATGCGTGCTTTGACCTCTGATTCAGAGGCTGGGAAGAAAAAGGTTGTTAAGGAAGCAAGGCAGACACCTTTTCTCAAAGCAACCGACCCTTTTGGGAACTTGGCGTTCAAAAAGCCATGCGTTGTATATCAGGAAAACCCGGATTTGCGACTATATTTTTCGGGCTCAACAGATGTTTGGTTTCTATCCGAAAAAGCTTCAGCAACCGACCCCAGCGTTTGGAGCGAACTTGGCGTTGCGAGAAAACCGCGTTTTAGAAAAATGCAAGTTGATCTGCCTTGGGAGGAGAGAAGCAGATTACGAGGAAATCAGGGGCATACAAGAGATATTGAAACTATCGATTACGATATTGATGGATTGGATAGTTTCTTATCAAACGTTCCACAAGATAGCCAACAGTTAATAGGATATTCACTAATTATCTGGGGCTTTCTTCTGGAGCATCTTAAGGAGAGCTCCTATTATCAATTTTATGAAGGACAATACAGGTGGTTTTATTATCAGGAGCGGACAGCGTATTTTACCGCCACCTGGAAGAGACAACTTCGTGGCTGTTCGTGGATACCTAAATATGGCAGTGATAGTCCATTCAAGCCAGGCGAGGTAAGCCTTGGCGATCTTCCTGATCAATTTGATCGTAACGAAAAATTGGCTGACCTTCTCGGTATGAAGAAGGATGTTGTTTTTAAGCTTGCTGAAGAAGCAGGTATTCCAGTAGAAGACATCGATTTATTACGGAGATTTCCCGAAGAATTTAGCCATTGGAAAGCACAGATTGCCGAACAAAATGAAAGGCCAGCATTTCCGTCAAGGACGGTAGCGAATCCTGAGCGCCGGCAGGAAAGGATTTGGGAGCAACTCGCCGATTCCCCAAAAAAGGAATACGAGGAACGCGAAAGAAGCGTTAGGAAAACCAGGGGGGCTGTCGACCCTTCTATTTGGCTCAGAGAGCAGTACACCAACGATGCCGGTCAAATGGTCTGTCAAATCTGCAAGGAGGAGATGCCGTTCAGAAAGCGCGATGGTCAGTACTATTTTGAATCGGTCGAGGCGCTTTCTGTTGACTATTTCACGAGAGAGCATGAGGCTCAATATCTGGCCTTATGTCCGGTGTGCGCTGCGAGATATAAGGAATTCGTGAAACTTGACGAGCGCGTGATGGAGGCATTGAATCAGGTATTGAGGGCTTCTGATGAAGGTGAAGTACCTCTGAACCTGGGTGAGTTAGAAACAAGCATCAAGTTTGTTGGAAGTCATTTCATTGATATGAAAGCGATTCTTGAAGCGGAAGATTGAAACCGTCATGCGCGGCGTAGTCACTGATACCAACGCTGCCATCTTTGGCGCGCTTCTTGGCGCTGTGTGGGTCGAAACGCGATCCCCGACCAATGGGCCGAATGCGTGCTAAACCGCCGCCCTGCTGCCGCACAACCACATGTGCGACGCCCTCGCCCGGATGGCTTCTGGCCTGTGAATGCTCTGGAGTGGCTGAAAAAATTGTAATGGAAACGAGGGGCAAGAATGGCTGAAATGAACAGCAGACAGCTGGCGCAAACATGGCCATTTAAACGTTATAAGGTATTTGAACGTGAACTGAGGGATGCTGCTGCAGAATGGTTCTCCAGAAAGGGCTTGGCCACAACCGCGAGAATGCGGTATTGCCTCAAATCCCATGATAGCTGGCCGGAAAATATCATTTGCACTGACGTGGCCGAGTACATCAGGCAAGAGCATGAACGGAATTTAGGTAAGGATTCTTTCCCGCTTCACAAGTACCTTCACCACGGCCTGAGCAGCCAGGCAATGGTTTTCAATCTTGTGGGACCATTGATTGTCAGAAAAGACCTCGAACCGCTACGCGTAGCTATCGAGAAAGCAGGAATGCCCTGGCCGACCGGGGAAGTCACCGCTGGATTTGAGCACGACGACCGGGCAGTTTTTAACGAAGATTCCGGGCAGCCCACATCAATTGATCTGGCCATATCCGGGAAGACCGCAAGAATCTTCATCGAGGCAAAACTCGTGGAAAGGGAATTCGGCGGCTGTTCTGTTTTTTCAGGCGGTGATTGTGATGGAAGGAACCCTATCTCGTATGGGATTGACGGCTGTTACCTTCACCACATTGGACGAAAATATTGGGAGCGAATAAACGAGTTCGGCTTCGGGGAGACTGCTTTCGCATCCGGGCCCATATGCCCGTTTATCAGTTACTACCAGTTTTTCAGGGAGGTGTTGTTCTCGCTCAAAAAGGACGGCTGTTTCGTGCTCCTTCACGACGAAAGAAACCCTGCATTTCTGAAGGTTTCCAAGGACGGAAAGAAGTCTGGCTTATGGCCGTTTCTCATGGAATCTGTGCCAGCAGAGCATGCCTCCAGTGTCGGGAGGGTGACCATCCAGCAGCTTGTCAGTGCGATTGATGAATCAGTTCGCCATCACGACTGGATCGACGAGTTCAAACAGAAATATGGAATCGAATGAAAAGGTCAACTGGTTCAGACTTGGGTTACGATATCGCCGCGTTTGATGTGCAAACGGGAATCGAACCCGCGTCCGTTCTCTGTTTGGGGAAAATGTGGAGAAAAGCATTTCCCGCAAGCGACGCGGAGAGTGTTGCCTTGCGGTATTGTAACACGTTGTAATCAAATGATTTTTGATGTATTAGCGCGTGTGAGACGGATTTGCTGGACGGCGGAAAGCCCTCCACCAATTTATTGTTTTATATTCAGGATGTTAAGTGTTTTTAGCATCCTTTTTTTGTATCCCAACGGTATCCCAACCATGGCCTTGATCGTAATTTCGAATATCTATCGCCTTACAGTAGTTCATTTTTCAGTAATTTCATATAATTAAGCCAACAATAATAGAACGAGCGAAATCTGGTTTTGACATCAAGCATTTGGCTTTCGAAAAAATGATCAAGGCCATTATGAAAACGTTATTCCCCGATATCGATATCCTCTGACATACGGCAAAAGACATCGAAAAGTCTTTTTGATTCATCTGTTACTTGTTCTGAAAAATGTCTTAACGTCTCACCGGCTTCGTTAGCATATTCAATTAACTTTTCAATGTTATCATAATTTCTTTCTAAGATCTGATCTGGCATTTTTCCCTCCATTCTTTTTAGTTACCTTATTTTCATATCTATCTACCATAGATATGATCTCAATGAAATGCTTTAGTTCATTTGCCGTTATAGGATGTGGATTCGACTTATCTAGGTGCGAACGATTTCGTTTTGTTAGTCTATGCGCAAACCTTGGTTTAAATGCCTGTTCTTCTTTTGATCTTACTAAATAATGTCCTTTATCGTTCTTTCGTTCATCTCTCTTAACAAAAAAATCATGGTATCTATGTGGCGCAACACCACTATAGGGTGTTAACACTAATTTTTTCCCAAGACACCTATCGTCAATTGGGTCTAACTCTATTGCATCAGAATGAAGCTCTAAACCTAAACTTTTGGGATATGGTTCTAAATAAATAACTTTTTTGATTCCCGAGCAAATAATATGCTTAGTACAATTGTGGCAGGGTTGTGCAGTAACATACATTATACTGCCAGAAGTCGAACCTCGTCCAGATCTAGCTACACTTATAAGTGCATCCATTTCGGCATGCACAGCACGACAAAACTCAGTTAATTCCTTAAAGGCCGATTCATTAATAAGATCTTTTAGACAATATGGTTGAACGTTAACCAAGACGGCAATAAAAAGGCCTGCCAAACCTTGAAAACGTGGGTTATAGTGAGCGGTCCGTAAAAAACCTAACTACAGAGCCAAAATCAAGGAGGCAGGCCATGAACAAGATAGTAAAGTATGTTGGTTTAGATGTCCACAAAGATTCGATTACCATTGCTATCGCCGATGAAGGACGTGACGGAAACGTTCGAGTGTATGGAAAAATCAGCAACGACCTGGGGCAGATTGATAACGTCATGCGAAAACTGATTTCACAAAACGCCGAATTGCATTGTGTTTACGAAGCAGGTCCGTGCGGATATCCGATCTATAGGCATTTAACAAGCAAGGGGATCGATTGCGTTGTCGTTGCTCCAGCGTTGATCCCCAAAAAAACAGGTGATCGGGTTAAGAATGATCGCCGTGATGCAACCCACCTGGCGACGCTCCACCGTTCCGGAGAACTGACGCCGGTGTATGTCCCCGATCAGGCCGATGAAGCGCTTCGTGACCTGGTACGTGCACGAAAAGACATCCAAATATCGCTCCGCAAAGTCAAACAACAGATCAATGCCTTTTTATTGCGACAAGGAATCAGTTATCCAGGTAAAAGCAAATGGGGTAAAGCTCATTTAAATTGGCTGGCGGAGCTGAAAATGCAGCATCCTGCCCAGCATATTGCCCTTACCGAATACCTGGACGCCATGGAAGACCATGAGGCCCGCGTTAAGCGCATCGAAAAAGCGATTGAGCAATGTTGCCAAACCAGTCGACTGCTTCCGGTTATCGAGGCTCTGCAAGCGCTCAGGGGGATTTCTTTGCTCAGCGCGGTGACCGTCGTCGCTGAACTGGGGGATCTGAGCCGTTTCGATACGCCGGCACAGCTGATGGCCTATTTGGGTCTGATCCCATCGGAGCATTCAAGCGGTGGCACCATCAAAAAAGGCCCCATTACCAAAACCGGCAATACCCATGCCCGCAGGACGTTGATCGAATCGGCTCAGGCCTATCGTATGCCGGCCCGGAAAAGTAAGGCGATCCGTAAACGCCAGGAAGGCTTGCCGGACGATGTTTTGGATATTGCCTGGAATGCACAGCTACGACTATGCCACCGCTACCGCAGGTTGATTGCAAAGGGCAAAAACCATAACGTGGTCATCACCGCGATTGCACGCGAGTTGGCCGGTTTCATCTGGGCCATTGCCCGGGCTGTTCCAATCGTGGCCGCTGAAAGATGATTTGTTATAGCGTGGAAACCCAGGCCTATCAAGGCCAAGCCCTAAAGGGTGCTCCCTAAGGTCGCAGCCTTGACAGCCCTGACTTTCCACGCTGGGTGGGAATTAGCGACGGCGAGAGAAGCGCGACTGTTGCTCCGGCTCAAGAAGCTGGATAAGTACTTCTCGATAATCGATGATGCAAATAGAAAAAGAACTTATTGATTTTAAAAATGCTCAAGAAAGGATCGGCTTTATCAAAGAACAAATATAGCCATCGAGCTTTTGGATAGGGGCGCGGTCGCGGTTTGGAGAACCCTCGAAAAAGCTATCGGAATAGGCCTTCAGGCCGAAACTCCCGTCTTTAGACCGAGGCAGCTCCACGACGAAGCCTAGTCATGCGGTATCCAATCCGCGAATATCAGAGTGCTCTACCGTCGTTATTGCAGACCCCGCCTCTATCCAAACGCTCGATGAAAATTATTGGCCCAAGTTTTTTGGGTATGGATAGGTTTTTCTCTTGACAAGTGTTCAACCATATCAGCTTTTCTTTCTGTTGTGGATTAAGATCTATTTCCGCAAGCATTTGGTTTTCTAACTTTTTTAACCTTTCTTGCTTGTTGGTGTCATTGATACATCTCCTATCTCCAACTAAATAACAACGTTTATCATCTTTTCCATCTTCCTGGGTATATAATCCCCCATTAGACAATATGGTTGAACGTTAGCCACCGCGGCAATAAAAAGGCCTGCCAAACCTTGAAAACGTGGGTTATAGTAAGCGTTCGTTAACAACCCTAACTACAGAGCCAAAATCAAGGAGGCAGGCCGTGAAAAAGATTGTAAAGTATGTTGGTTTGGATGTCCACAAAGATTCGATTACCATTGCTATCGCCGATGAAGGACGTGACGGAAACGTTCGAGTGTATGGAAAAATCAGCAACGACCTGGGGCAGATTGATAACGTCATGCGAAAACTGATTTCACAAAACGCCGAATTGCATTGTGTTTATGAAGCAGGTCCATGCGGATATCCAATCTACAGGCATTTAACAAGCAAGGGAATCGATTGCGTTGTCGTTGCTCCGGCGCTGATCCCCAAAAAAACCGGTGATCGGGTTAAAAACGATCGCCGAGATGCAACCCACCTGGCGACGCTCCACCGTTCCGGAGAACTGACGCCGGTGTATGTCCCCGATCAGGCCGATGAAGCACTTCGTGACCTGGTACGTGCACGAAAAGACATCCAAATATCGCTCCGCAAAGTCAAACAACAGATCAATGCCTTTTTATTGCGACAAGGGATCAATTATCCAGGTAAAAGCAAATGGAGTAAAGCGCATTTAAATTGGCTGGCGGATCTGAAGATGCCGCATCCGGCCCAGCACATTGCCCTTACCGAATACCTGGACGCCATGGGAGACCATGAGGCCCGCGTTAAGCGCATCGAAAAAGCGATTGAGCAATGTTGCCAAACCAGTCGATTGCTTCCGGTTATCGAGGCTCTGCAAGCGCTCAGGGGGATTTCTTTGCTCAGCGCGGTGACCGTCGTCGCTGAACTGGGGGATCTGAGCCGTTTCGATACGCCGGCACAGCTGATGGCCTATTTGGGTCTGATCCCATCGGAGCATTCAAGCGGTGGCACCATCAAAAAAGGCCCCATTACCAAAACCGGCAATACCCATGCCCGCAGGACGTTGATCGAATCGGCTCAGGCCTATCGTATGCCGGCCCGGAAAAGTAAGGCGATCCGTAAACGCCAGGAAGGCTTGCCGGACGATGTTTTGGATATTGCCTGGAATGCACAGCTACGACTATGCCACCGCTACCGCAGGTTGATTGCAAAGGGCAAAAACCATAACGTGGTCATCACCGCGATTGCACGCGAGTTGGCCGGTTTCATCTGGGCCATTGCCCGGGCTGTTCCAATCGTGGCCGCTGAAAGATGATTTGTTATAGCGTGGAAACCCAGGCCTATCAAGGCCAAGCCCTAAAGGGTGCTCCCTAAGGTCGCAGCCTTGACAGCCCTGACTTTCCACGCTGGGTGGGAATTAGCGACGGCGAGAGAAGCGCGACTGTTGCTCCGGCTCAAGAAGCTGGATAAGTACTTCTCTATAATCGATGATGCAAATAGAAAAAGAACTTATTGATTTTAAAAATGCTCAAGAAAGGATCGGCTTTATCAAAGAACAAATATAGCCATCGAGCTTTTGGATAGGGGCGCGGTCGCGGTTTGGAGAACCCTCGAAAAAGCTATCGGAATAGGCCTTCAGGCCGAAACTCCCGTCTTTAGACCGAGGCAGCTCCACGACGAAGCCTAGTCAGGCGGTATCCAACCCGCGAATATCAGAGTGCTCTACCGTCGTTATTGCAGACCCCGCCTCTATCCAAACGCTCGATGAAAATTATTGGCCCAAGTTTTTTGGGTATGGATAGGTTTTTCTCTTGACAAGTGTTCAACCATATCAGCTTTTGGGACATCATTATGCCCTATACCTAAAATTACACCCATATCATCTACTATTGCTGCTCCAACCTGCCGGCTTAAGCAGTAAGACCTATTTGCTGCGGAAAATGCAATATGCATAGATCTTTCATCAATCGTAGGCTGATTTTTACCACTCCCAAATAAAATATCTAAAAGTCTCTTTGCTTCTTCTTTTAGTTTTTCTCTGTTATAATTATTTACTAAGTAATAATCAGCCATAGTCGATAGTTTTTTTACTTCTTGACCTGCATCCTCAACACTTGGGTCAATTGATTTTTCGTCATAATCAATTTGATCTCTTTCTTCGAAATCGACTCTTTGCTGAGCGCTCCAACCTTTATAGTCAACTTCTCTTCGCCATCTATTTTCTCTTGATGCATGAATATAGATCAAATAGAATTCATCTCCATAAACTCTTCTTAACTCATTAACTTCGTTAGCGTTCTTTAAACAATCAATAACATATACTCTTGCTCCTACAGATTCATTCTTAGGAACTTCTTCTTTTTCTGAGCCTTGATTTTCTGAAGCTTTACCTTTAATTGTAATCTCAGTTACAAAAATTTTAGCAGTAGCCAACCTGTCCTTTAATCTAATTTTCGTACCAGCAGATTGCAGCAGTTCTCTTCTTTTCGAATTATCTTCTTCATCAACATCAAGCTGTTTACTGAGGTAATATTTATGATATTTTTTTATTAAATCTGCGGCAATTATTTTTTCTACATCGATTCCAGGCCAATTTGTCAAATTTTCGAATAGCTCTTGTGAAAGCGATGATGCACCAGCACCATATGGTCCTGCAATGCCAATTACTAAATTAAAGGTTTCCTTTTTCATCTCCATTTGACACCGCCTGATATAGATTAACTACAAGTAATCGGATATTTTACCGATATCTTTAATAATTATCTTCGACCAAGATTCATATTTATCAATATTTGTTTTCATTTCTTCAATCGAAATGAAATTTATTTTATTAATTGATTTTTCTTTCTTTAATACCTTTTTTTCATTTAATTTCAACACAGATATTATTCCTAAATGAACTCTTCCAACTGGATTAGAATCATCATTGATTAATGCTATTGTATGGTCAGTATATTTTGTTTTAATGCTTATCTCTTCCGATAGCTCTCTTTTTTTTGCAGCATCAATTGATGATTCAAAAAGATTTTCATCTTTATCGTTTACATGCCCACCAATTCCCAATGAATAATTTCCTTTTAACCTACCTTCATTTGTTAATTCTCCCCTTAAATAGCATAGAAATTTGTCTCTATAATTTAATAATACATATGGAATTATTTGTTTATAACTAAAATTTGTTTCGGCCTCTTGTCTATCTACATAAAAGTAATCTAAATTGATTCTATTGAGATACTTTTCAATATCAAACATTAATCCTTGAAAAGACCCAAGTTCTTCCAATAGGCTTGCTTTTACCACCATTATACGTTCATTCATTTTTTATACTTTATTATAAGTGAACTGTGATATAATTGTGAGATAGCTACACTAGCAGTCACAATCCCAGTAATCATATATCCGTTGTCTGCAAAATTCAAATAAGCAAACATTAAACCGAAAACAACTATTAGAGGAGCTATAAATGACTTGTAAAAAAAACTTTTTTCAGTATATTGTTTCTTTTTTAGAGCCTCTGTTGCTTTCTTTGATAAATCTTTAAAAAAAACGTCCGGCCTTCCATCTTTTTTTTCACATGGTTTTATTGATGGTGTTAAATTTTTAAAGAATACCACTGTACAAAAAGATTCTCCATGACAAATTTCTATTTTTTCGGAGGAGTGATTGGTTAGAGCTATTATTAGATTACCACTCCAATCAGCATCAATTGTTGTTGCAACGTGAGAAAGACCTTTCGATACTTTTGACACTTTTGAAACTATTAATGCCGATATCGATCTATCCTTTGGCATACTAACTTTTTCGAGTGTTGAGATTAGCGCTGTTTGCTTCGGGAATATTGTAACCTTCATACATTCGTGTAATTCAATTTGCCTACCGTCATCAGTAGTAACATATTTTCCACCGGCTCTAAGATCATATCCTACTGGTGTTAGGCATTCTTCAGAAAATGGTTTGATCATCAGCGGATTTTCTTTTTCAAAGTAATCTCTAATATCAACATCAGTTAGAATACTCATAGATATTCCTTTCAGCCTGATTTTCCAACTTTACTTTGCTTTGCTTTGCTTTGATATTGATTCATAAATTCTTTTTGAATCAGATGAATTAATTTGAAGATACCTATCAAATGCTTTATTTGTAGTATGAAGTGTCCCTGCACTTCTTATTTCTTCTGGTGTAAACTTCTCTCTCAGGGAAGTTGTAGAGCTATGTCGAGTACCCCCATATAAATCAAGGCCTTCAATTCCAAGATTTCTACAAGCTTTTTTCCACCATTTATAAAGGTATTTATCTCCAAATTTTTGTCCTGCTCTAACACCTGATATACCTTTAGCATGTCTAAAAAATTGAATCTCAGGTAATCCACGAGGCATCGCTTTAAGAATATCCATATCTTCATCAATCATTGGAACCAACTTTGGCCGTTTTTCTTTTGGATGAGGAATAATGAAGTATTTAAGTTTGAGATCAATATCTTTTTCTTTTAGATTTAATAATTCGCCCGGCCTAATTGATATATATGTAGCTAACCATTTAATACCTAACCAAATCTTAGGATTAATATGATACGTAAGACGATAAATCTCATTAATAATGACCGACTGAGTTTCTTTATCAATTATTTTTCTGAATCCAAGCTCAAACGGCGTTTCGGGAAAGTCAGGCATTGGAATTTTTTCACGTCTTTTTACCCATAAAAAAAAATTATGCAATCCAGACTTCATATTTGATTTTGTTTTATCTGAAACCTCTTGAGAATGCAGGAAATCCTCTATTTCGCCATATCCAATTGTTTTGACGTTCATCTGCCCCCAGGCTGCAATGGCTTTAGTCATGTAATTTCGGAGATTATTATATGATTTCTGCTTAACCTCTTTCTTTTTAACCTCCAACCACTTCAAAGCAAGCGTTTCAAAGCCTAACGGATTATTTATCCTATAGTCACGGGGATCAAAAGTCCCTTGGTCGACCTCCCACCGAAGGCCATCCAAAAATCTTTCCGCCTCTTGATAACTATTGAAACGTTTTCGAGTGTTTCTGCCAAACTGAACTCGGAAGCGCCCTGTGGCCTGCTGGTTGGGGTGCTGATCACAGAATAGACCACGCCGCCGATCGTCATGTATAAATTGACCACCGCAAATAGGGCATTTTTGATCGGAGTAGATCCGGCCGCGCATGCACAGACCTCCATGGTAGGATGGATTCTGGTTAGCATGCCTATGAGCAGTGGTCAACATTTTGAGCTTATGCCGCTATATTATTCTAAATTAATATTGAAAAATTCTTTTCTCCTCTCGATAACCATTTTTAATTTTTCTTGAGTTCGAACATACTTGGCGCGCTTTAATTCAATTGCATCCTTAAATTCTCTTTGACCCTTCCCTAATTCATTGGCTTTTAAAGGAAAATTTAAAAGGACATTTTCAATATCATTTCTTGAAGTTGGATAATTTCCGTTTGATTCCACCATAAGGGCTTGTATCGATGACAAATATCCAAATGTCTGGGCAACCAATTGTTTTTCATCAGAATTACTTGCTCTAAACCGAATTAATGGAACAGGCTGGCTAATTTCCATGAAGCCGTTCTGCACAACAGACCACCACGTTAAAGTTTTTCTTTGATTTTTTTGGTGTTTTCCTGGATTATCTTTAAAATTGAGCCATTCCTGAGTGCAATACCCCCATGCATTAGAACATAAATTGTTCAGATCAGATGGACTGTTCATTCCTAGCTGTTTTAGAACTTCTCTTCTCAACTGGAATTCAATTCTAATTATCCTGTATCCTTTAGGGACATCCGCTATGCCCCAAACATCAAACATCCACTCCTTGTTAGATTTTTCCTGTATTTCAAGTGGCTTGTCATACAGTCTTGCCATTATTGGGCTTTTACGAGTACTAAACTCAATCGTTTGGAGTTTTTCCAATCTGTTGCCAAGATGAATCCCAATTTTATTGCAGCGTGAAACGGAAAATTTTAAAAGATCGGTCGACCAGATTGAATCAGGCAAGAGTACGTCTACGCAAAGATCCACGCGGCTTAGTTTTACTGAGGTTACCTTTCCTCCAACACTTACAATATAATCCAAAATCAGGGTGACCGCTTTCATAGCACCCAAACGCCATAGCGTCTCAGACCGCACAGAAGCCATAATACTTGGCCGGCTAATAGGCTTTATCCAATTGCCAATCATCAAGGCGTATTCATGGTTATAAAGCAACCATTCATAGCCATTTGAACCGTGTTCTTTCAGATTGAAAAGAAAATTGTTCTCTTGGAAGGCATTCGGGATGTTAATCGGAATTTCATGCCCGGATTTTTTCGCTTCAGCTTTTTTTTTCAGCTAAAAATTCGAAATAGCAGGTGTCGTCCCATAGGACATCGATGGAGAGCGCGAGAGTATCGACATTTGAACCAAGGGCTTTGACCTCATCTGGATAAACGGAACTTACATTTGGAGGGGGGCTGTTAGTAGTCCGCCCCCCTTTGGGTTTTGCAGCATCTTCCTGATTTTTTTTCTGGTCAGCAACACCTGATTTACGCATTAAAAAAGCCCTCCAATGGTTTTGGAGAGCCTATTGACACACTATAGGTGCACTATGGTATTGTTCACCTGATTGAGTGTGCCGTAAGGCCCTCTTTCATTGCCAGCCAAGCACCGGTCCTCGCCAAAGTTCAGGTGCTTGGCTTTTTGTTTTTTTTAATCTTTGTTCAGAACATCAAGCCCATCCAATGTCAGACCGAATTTTTTTTTAATTTTATCCATCTGCTTCCTACTGGTTCCAACTAATTTTATGATACCGGCTTTATCGAACACACGGGCATCCTCCAATCCAAGCATCAGAAGATTTCTTGCAAACGTCCCTGTTGGCAATTCAGCCTTTTCAGCAAGTATCTTTATTTCCTCTATTACACTTGGCTCTATCATCACGGTGTATTGAATTTTTTTCTCATCTTTTTTTGGCCTTGCCATGCTATCCTCCAAAACATGTTTTGCCAATGTCATAACTTGTTTCACCATGTCCGTCAAGATAATTAGCGATAGGCCAAAATAGACTTTGTTTTCATTCAATAGCAGCCAGTCCGCCGGAGTCACCTCCGTTCCCCGGCGGATTGGCTGCTATTCCATTTATCTATTGGATTTTTTGGCAATCAGTAGTTTCGTCTCTGACTGTGAAATCATTTTTTCTGTTTAACGGAGGTCGGGCAATCGTTAGAGATTGCCCTCCTCCGATTATGTTAGCGGCTACATCTTTTAGTTTTGGGATCGTAACCGCAGTGAAAGAAGGAAAAAGAGCCCTCCGCTTAACCCGGGCTCGGCCCGAAGACTGTAAGTAACCCCATGAACGGCCAAAAAAACGGCCGCCCATGGGCTAACTTACAGTAACTTCCGCCCAGCCCGAACCCAATCCCGGGTTAAGCGGAGGAGAAGTGCGCTACGCGCGTCTATTTATTATGAAGGGCTCACCAGAGGCAGGGATTCCCCACCTCCTAAACCGCCGCCCCCCGTTCCTTCGGCTGATAGCTACAAAGCCGGCGATGTAAAGGGCAAGTTTCGCTTCGCTTCATCGCCTTCGGCGACCCTTGACACCGCCGCCTTTTCCTCTAATGAATCAGCCGAAACGGGGGGCGGCTCCGGAGGCAGGGAATAGGACCTCTCTTCAATTTTTGTAACGGATTGATAACCCAGAGAGATGCAAATTGCGGCAAGCTGTCTATGAGTCATCCCCAAAGAATCAGCTTTTTCTTTGAATTTTGATACAAAATCGGCAGGTAATGCGGCTTTTAGTTCACGTAGATTGGACATTTAGAGCCTCCTTTTCATATTGTGGTGGATGAAATATTATTTCGGGTTATTCATCCCCCATGAACTGGGGCTCATCGAGAAAAGAATTGCGGGATCGACAATAACGAGATCCCCTTTGTTGAAAAAACTTTAGGTCCTTTTCTTTCCAACCATTTGCAAGAAGCTCCTCATAGAGTTCATTGGTAAGTTCTTCCAGGCCTTCACCTGAAAAGAGGTTGTAAATTTCTGAATCGGTCAGTTGTTTCTCTTTCCTTTGGCGCTTTAATCTACTTCCTTTTCCCATGGTTCAAATCCTTTCTAAAAAATTCCGTGGTACCCCACAAGTAGCCCCACGAAAAATTAACATTTTGATACCATTGGGTTTTTTTGGTAGGGGAGAGGGTTCGACTCCCGCCGCCTCCACCAATTACTTGGTTCGAATCGAATAAGCAGGAAGCGACGACGCGACCTGCTTTTTATTTATCGTTTCGTGCCGTATAAAACCATTCTTATTCATTCAAAATGAAACGCCAGCAGATCATAAGCATTTTAAAAAAACAGCCGGGTCTGTTGCGAACGTATTCCATTCAACATATCTATCTTTTCGGATCGGTTGCCAGAAACGAGGCGATCGATACCAGCGATGTTGACCTTCTCGTTGGGTCCACCTCCCTTCTCAACTGATATTCAATTCTGATTATTCTTGATCCTTACGGAACTTCGTTGAAACCCCAAACATCAAACATCCATTCTTTACTTGATTGAACCAGTCCGCTTCAGATTCATATGCCCCATCGTTCCTGCCCGACAAAGAAGATCTCTATGCGACCCGTTTTTTGTATGCATATTTTCGATTTGTTACATGTTCATAGAAAATATTATAGGGCTTACCGATTAAGGGCATTGGATAACAATGAGTTGGCCTCTCCTAGTACTACATCCAGACCTGTATAATTGTGCGTGACGCTTCGGATATTACCGGGATCAGGTCTTGGGTCGTTAATTAATAAAGCTTATCTGCAACTGCAAAGGAGCGTTTCATGAAATTCGTCGAGAAAAAATGGTTGGTGGTGACCGTTGTAATACTGGTTTGCTATCTGATCTCAATTGACGCATGGGCTGCTGATGCCAAAAAGACCATTGTCTTCAATGATCGGTCTTGGGACAGCATTCAGGTCCACAACCGAATTGCCGGATTTATTCTTGAGCATGGTTATGGATACCGTGTGGATTACATGTTTGCCGATTCCATGGCATCCCTGACAGGCCTGGGTAAGGGAGACATTGATGTTTTGATGGAAATGTGGGTTCAGACGAACATTGCCGGTTATAAGAAGCTGACCGAATCAGGAAAAATGGTTGACCTTGGGCCCAATTTTACCAATGCTCCCAGCGGTTGGTATATTCCCACGTATATGGTCAAGGGAGACCCGAAGCGAGGCATAAAGCCGGTGGCGCCCGATCTTAAAACCGTGGAAGACCTGCCCCGCTACTGGGAGCTGTTCAAGGACCCGGAATCCCCGAACAAGGGCCGGTTTTACAATAACCCGTCTTCCTGGGCCCTGACTTATGAGATCAACGAGACCAAAATACACACTTACGGCCTGGACCAATACTACAATGTATTCGATTCAGGCTCCGAGATGGCTCTGGTGACATCCATGGTTTCAGCCTACGAAAACGGAAAGCCATGGCTGGGATATTTCTGGGAACCGACCTGGGTAATGGGCACGCTGGACATGACCATGATCGGCGAGCCGGCATATGATCCGAAACGTTGGGTAAAAAAGGATTACGGGTGTGCCTGGGCCGCCGACAATGTCGTTATCTGCGTGAACAGCAAGCTGGTTGAAACCAATCCGGATGTGGTCTCGTTTTTAAAGCGGTACGAGACATCGGTGCCCCTGACCAGTTCCATTCTGGCATACATGAAAGACTCGGGCGGCAAGCCCGAAGATGCGGCGATCTGGTTTTTACGGGAATACCCCGATGCATGGCACAAGTGGGTTCCGGATAATACCATCAAACGGATTGAGGATGCCCTGTAGTTTTACCCTCCATGGAACATGATACCGTAACCGGCAGCCGCATTGAAATAACCCATCTGTGGAAAGCCTTCGGATTGTCGCGCAGGAAAACACCCGCGGAAATGGACCGGTATTCCCGTGAGCCATCCCTGGTTCACGGGAAAAAGCAGGTCATTGCCGTCCGGGACATATCGTTCAGCGTGGACGAAGGAGAAGTGTTCGTCATTATGGGGCTGTCCGGGAGCGGCAAGTCCACGCTGATCCGTTGCGTGTTGCGTCTGGTGGAACCCAACGCAGGGGAGATTGTGGTGAACGGGAAAAACGTCACTGCCATGGACAAGAAGCAACTGATTGCTTTCCGCCGAACCCAAATGGCCATGGTGTTTCAGCATTTTGGCTTATTGCCCCACCGAACGGTTCTGGACAATGTTGCCTTTGGATTGAAGGTTCGGGGCGTCGATAAAAAAGAGAGATCGGGAAAAGCCGCAGATATGCTGAAAACCGTGGGGCTGGAGCATTGGGGGTCTCAATACCCGGCCAGTTTATCGGGAGGCATGCAGCAACGGGTCGGGCTGGCCAGGGCGCTGGTTCAGGATGCCGATGTTCTTCTGATGGATGAACCATTCAGCGGTCTGGATCCATTGATCAGAAGGGAAATGCAGGAAGAATTATTACGCCTGCAAAGAGAAATGAAAAAAACCATTCTCTTTGTCACCCATGATCTTGATGAGGCCATGCGCCTGGGAAACCGGATGGCCGTCATGGGCGACGGGATGTTCGTTCAGATCGGGACACCTGAAGAGATCGTCCAAAATCCAGTGAACGACTATGTGCACCGTTTTGTGAAGAATAACTGCTGACTGAGAAAGAAAATGTTTCCTGAAAACTGGCGTTTTCATGTCTGGCCTTTTATCGATGCTTTTATCGATTATCTCAACACGACCGTCAGTCCCCTGTTGGATGTTTTCAACGGTCTGGTGTTAAAAATGCTTCTGACCATCGACACGGTGCTTTTATTTTTGCCGTGGTGGCTCATTATCGCGCTGATAGTGGTGTTGTGTTACGGAAAAACGAAGTCTTTATCGACTGCGCTGACACTGGCTTTTCTGTTATTGACCGTGGGTCTTTTCGGCCTGTGGGAAACAACCCTCAAGACCTTGTCCGTGGTGATCGTTGCAGTCATCATCTCACTGGCCTTGGGAATTCCCTTTGGCATCGTGATGGCGGAGTCAAAACCGGCTTCCAAAGTCATGAACCCCGTGCTGGATGCCATGCAGACGATGCCGCCATTTGTCTACCTTCTCCCGGCGATCATGTTGTTCGGGCTTGGCAAGGTCCCTGCGGTTTTTGCCACGGTGATCTATGCCACACCGCCCGCGGTTCGATTGACCAGCCTGGGGATCAACCAGGTCGACGTACAGGTGATTGAAGCGGCCAATGCCTTTGGCGTGACGCGCTGGCAAATGTTGCGCGAGGTGAAACTCCCCTTAGCGGTTCCTTCCATTCTTACGGGGATGAACCAGACAACCATGATGGCCCTGTCCATGGTCGTGATAGCCAGCATGATCGGAGCGGGAGGTCTGGGAAAGGAAGTCCTCATGGCCACGAACAAAATTGCCGGCGGTGAAGGTTTTGAAGCTGGTTGGGCCATTGTGGTGGTGGCCATCGTGATCGATCGGTTGACCCAGGGCTTTATTAAGCAAAAGAAAGGCTAATATATCAATATGCTATAAAGAAAGTGGCTGCCAGAGAGCGCAGCCCCACCATGATCTGTAGACCGGTACAAATCCATTATTTGCCAGGAAGACGCCTATCTTCGCCGGTATTTTCCAGGGTGAACCACAACATACCGGTGCCGCCACAGCCCCTACAATTCATTTCTTGGCCCCGAAAATTGCGATATTGGCCCTAATTATGCTTACTTTTTAAACATTTATCTTCGGCCGCCATAAATTTGAATGATTCATCGACTACGTCACCGAATTCCCTCTGTCGCGTATGGATTCAGGAACTGTCGTCTCCAGAGAAGCTTCCGATCAACGTCGTTCAAACTGGCTTACTGGCAGAAGGTTTGCAGACAAGTTTTAAGCTGGCTTAGATTGTTGTTGCCAGCGATGAGCATGGCCTGTGAAGCCTCGTTGCCGGCACGGCCCTGGGGGCAAATGTCGTAGGCCGGTGTCATCAGGGCCATTGCGGCCAACCGCATGGCGATGAATTCAGCCTTGACGACGCTATACAGATCAGAACCGGATGAAAACTTGGCCACGTATTTTTTGTCCCGGTCCTGAATCAAGGCCTTGGGCCTTGCACCGCCGATGGAGCTGCCATGGAACAACGCCTGATCCAGTTCCGGTGTTAGGGGTTCGCCTTTTTCAACCCGTTCGGCGGATTCGATCAACTCTTCCAGGCTGACGTTTTCAGCGGTACGCGGCAAGTAGTTGGAGGGAGAGCGCTGAAAGTCGAGCGCACCGATCCGGTCCGATCCAGATTCGAGCAAGTAGGTCAGCTCATCGAGCGCGTCCGTATCCGTATCCGTATCCGCGCCCCTGAGTCCCAGCTTCTTGTTGATGATCACACGCCTGCCCCACGCATCGGGAGCGGCATCCCGGATACAGCCGGGCATGGTCAT
This sequence comes from Desulfosarcina ovata subsp. ovata, assembly GCF_009689005.1. NCBI lineage: Bacteria > Pseudomonadati > Thermodesulfobacteriota > Desulfobacteria > Desulfobacterales > Desulfosarcinaceae > Desulfosarcina > Desulfosarcina ovata. Next base: position 3,502,817 of record NZ_AP021879.1, read on the forward strand.
GCCCTCGGGCAAAGGCAAAAGTCCGGCCTTTAACGGCAATTCGGGCTCATAGATCGCGATAGCGGGATTGCTGTCGCCAATTCTATTCAGGTAGCTTTTGCCGTAGTTGAACAGAATATTGCCGTTATCCGCTTCAAGACGTCCAGCCACCACGGGCTCGGTTTCGTCAGGCAGCCAGATCCAGACGAAGGCTTCTTCTCCGTCCCTAGAAGTCATCACGCACCGAATTGGATCCCTTGCGTACGGATTTTGGTAGGAGCACCAGCTTTTCATTGGTTTGGCGCAAGTGTCTGGTCAGCGTGGTTTCATCGGCATCAAACAGCCTGACACCAATGACGGTCGCCGCTTCAAATACGGCGCCGATTTCGCACTTGGGGTTACCCTTTTCAATGCGCTGCAGCATGCTCCTGGAAATACCGGCGCGATCGGCCAATTCCTGGGCAGTAAGCTTTCGCTCCTTGCGTGCTTCGCGGATCAAGGCACCAAGCAGTGTAACCGCGTCGCGGCTATAGCGTGAATAAGTGCGTGGGATGGATTTTGGCATCGTTTACCCCTTGGTTCGTATATAGGCCATGAAGCACTTTTATGACCTTTATATGAACCACGGATAATGAACATCCATCGATTTGTCAAGAATGTTTTGCAGCGCATATAAACCATAAAAAAACCTTCTGGCCTATATATGAACCATTTTTCCTTTGGTCATCCCGAACACGCCAAGGGAAGAATTGGCCCTTTGTCCGAACCGTTCGATAAAGAATTTGCCCTATGAGTTAGAAATTTAGAGACGTTCCGATCATCTCCCCTCTCCTTGATTTGACAAATTATCGGTTGCACTATGGCCATGGCAACACCTTCATAAACTGTGAGCCAATTGTCGGGTCAACCCCATAATTCTTGTTTTTGGAGGGATCAGAAATCAACGACCTTGATTCAATCACTAACACATGCCAGAATCCAAATGCCTATTGACACGCAGTTTCCCTGCCCCCATGGAGGTTTCATGAAACCAACAACATTCAAAGCCCTCGTCATCACCGAAATCGAAGGCAAACAGTACCTGTGGCAAATCCAGGATAAAAGCGTGGACGACCTGCCAGCCGGTGACGTGCCGGTCCGGGTTCATTTCTCATCCTTGAACTACAAGGACGGAAACCATGGTCGAGGAGATCCGCCTGGAAGATCTGGATCAGCGGATCGATTGGATGTTGAACCGACAGCACAAGGGACGTTGTATCGTCAATCTGACGGATTAAGCGCCATCGGCACAGAAGAAATCTGTACGGTGTATCGTCGAACCGCACTGCGGACGCGAGCCCGCAAAGTCCGCGGATGCCGGCCGTCAATGCCATCGGTTTCATCTCACTGGATCGAATGTCCATCTGACACCTCGTTTACGGCGTGAAAAGAAGGCGGTGATCCAAGCCGCCATCGACAGCGTAACCACCGTCTGGGAAGACCAAGGGCCTTGAAAAAATAAGTCCTATGCCATGTTTTCAAACTCTTATGTTGGATGCTCAATGACCCGTTCATACGACAACCAAACTCCCGAGCAACTCATATCACGGGCTATAGATACCCTTGAAAGGGATATCAAACAGATATTGATTTTGCGTAACGGTAGGGGACAAACGCCCGGCTTGCCATACGAAGAATTGGAGAATCAAACAGGCCAACCCATTGAATGCCTGATTGCCATGGAAAAAAAAGCGATTCGAAGGTTGCGGCACCCCTCCGTAGCAAAATGGATCGTCAAGGCCGTGAAAAAAGCAGACAACACAATCTGGCAGACATTGGCAAACGAAGACAATGTCGTTTACAAGGACGATTTAAATCGACAATTCATAACCGGGCTTCCGGGCGAATTGTTGATCGGTATAAAATGCCTATATGACAATGTCAGCAATTGGCTTGATCATCATTCCCATCAAAACCCCATTGCCTGGTATCGCAGTGAATACCCGGAGAAAGTTATCATCACAACGATTCAAGAAGTGATTGACCAAAAGGAACGGATTCACATGCCGTTACCGTTTCAACAGTTTGTTGAACAAATGAACGTGGAAAGTCGTTTGTTGAAACAAGTATTAGCACTCTCTACAAATAAGATTTCCACCTACCGTGGATATGTCTGTAATTTCCGTTTTAGGGCACGGACTGTACGGGCAATCCGGATTCATTTGATGTTTTGCTGTCATCACCCCAATCAAATTTTGCCTTTGGAACAGATTCACGCGGAATATGTAGAAACGTATTCGGATGACGATGCTCTTCTCGCAGATATTGTTTTATCCATGACCGACAATCCGCACATGTTTGTTCGCTTGGGCAGTTTGGGCTGGTATACTATCATGGCCCACACCGTCAAAGTTTCCCATATAGAAAAAAAGGAGTTTTTTCACCTTCAATTGCCGGACGAAGATAAATCGCAGTTTTTTTACAAACGACCGGATTTTAACTCTTTCCTGCTCGATACCATAAAAGATTTTGTTAGAAAACAAGGGATGGTGCGTCCCGTAGAAGTAGATACCTATATTCGGGAAAACTACCAAGACCGAATAAATGAAAGCACACAAATCGCTCCTCTTGTCGCTGGTGCACTGGATCTGCTCCAAGTCTCACCGACATGCTATGCACTTCGTGAAACGCATTCTCGATTGGATTCACAAAACGCGGCGGCGAAGTTGCTGCTAACAAAAAGCGACCTTCGATGGTACATTATGTCCCGATATGCAGGGGAACCCATGCATACCTTTCCTTTGTGGACACCCAAAATGGAATACATGTGGAGCGTGTGGGCGCAGAAAAATGCAACCAACCCGTCCAAAAATCGGCTCTTCCAATCACTCATGGCCGTGGCCGACCCCACCTGCTGGCCGGTGCCGGAAAAGGAAAAGAATTCCTGGCTGGAAACCAAAAAATGGAGCAGCAGTTATTACTTATCCCACCCATGCAAACACCATATCTGGACCAAAATTCCACCGTTGCGCGATTTTCTGGCGCTCTCCATCGGCCTCCAAGAATTTGGCGATATGAACTGGATCCGAGTCAACCGTTTGGCTGGGTATTATCTTTTCGACCAGCACTCAGTCACCTCGCTTGCCATTTTGATTGCACTGGAAGCATTGAAACCGACGGATCATTGGCAACAACCGCACCAAATGGGCCCGATGGCAAAAGAACTGCTCAAAACAATGACAGATGCATTTCAACTTGATCCGAAAACGAATTGGGATTCCGACCTTGGTTCCCAACTGATCAAGCAGCTCGTGGGTCAGATTTCTCGAAGTGATTTCGGGTGGGTTAGTTCTTCAGATTTGGCGTTGTTAGCCAAAACGCTTTTAGGAGAGCCCGTCGGAAAAGAAGATGAACAGCCAAGTACGAATAGTTTCTTACCCAAACAGCTTGAGTTACCATTTTGATAAATTTATCGGCATTCGAGTTTTAAAAGTCAACCATTTTCACCCTGAAATCGTCCGTTTCCGGAATCGTCTACACCAAAACCAGCCCGGCACCGGCCGGCTCGGCCCAATAATCCAGGTGACGGTTCGGTGGTGTTCCGGTTTCACCAAATAATCGTCAAGGGGGTGACGTATCCCACCCATCAGTTTTTCCCGGGCCCATGACCAACGGAACGTCCCAGGTGATCCTGAGGCCGTTTTTTAGGTAGCAAAAGGGGTTACAGATTTTTCTCTCTGTAACCCCTTTATTTTATTGGTGGAGATGAGGGGGATCGAACCCCTGACCTCAGCGTTGCGAACGCTGCGCTCTCCCAGCTGAGCTACACCCCCATTGATATAGCATTCAAGATAATGTTTTTGGGCTGCGTTATCGGTCGTCGCGGTATGGATTATACAGCTTCCTCCCTCTGGCCTTGCCAAAAACATTATCTTAAATACTATATCAATCTTTCGTTTGTGTCTGTTTAGGTCTTTTTTCTGGCGGAGTCAAGAGCATCTGACTCCCCGGGCTGCATGACCAGGTTGGTTTTTTCCTCGAGCACATGGTTCACCAGTCGCATGCGTTCCCTGATCGTCTTTTTAAACGCGGCCATCCGCTCGGGTTTGAGCGGGGAGACCCGGCTTTTCTTTACCGTATTGGGATTGACGGGCTTGCCATTGATGCGAACTTCGTAATGCACGTGGGGGCCGGTGGCCACGCCGGTCTGGCCCACCCGGGCAACGACCTGCCCCTGTTCCACCAACTGCCCCGGTTTCTTCAACAGGCGGCTGCAATGGCCGTAGTAGGTTTGGTATCCGTTGGGATGCTTGATGATCAACAGTTTGCCATAGCCCGATTTCCAACCCGAAAAGGTTACCCGGCCATTGGCGGTGGCAAAAATGGCGGTTCCCGTGGGAGCGCCGTAATCAATGCCGGTGTGGGCCTTATAGCGCTTGGAGATGGGATGAAAGCGGCGGATGGAATAGGCAGAGGTCATCTTGCCGAATTTCACGGGTGTGCGCAAAAACATCTTTTTTAACGGCTGGCCGTTTTCGTCGAAATATCCATCAAACTGACCATCGTTAAACAGGAAGGCGGAAAAATTTTTCCGTTCTCCTTCGTACCGGGCCGCCAGAATCCGACCGTACTTGATCAACTGGCCGTCTTTGACACAGCGTTCATAAACAACCGCAATCCGGTCATTTTTTCGCGGATAAAGGTAAAAGTCGATGTCCCACGCAAAAATGTCGGCGATCATGCCGGCCATCAGCTGCGTTTCACCGCTGTCGGCTACCGCCTGGTAGAGGGAGGTTTCAATGGTAAAAACCGTTGAGACCACCTTGGTGTCCATGGCGATTTCACGCTTATGAACACGGTAGCCGCCGTCATCTTTTTTGATGGCCTCATATTCGTCCAGCGGTCCGGTTTTATAAAGGAACTTCTGGATTTGATTGCGATCGTCAATGCAGGCCTGATAGGCGTCCTTCGGCCTGGAACAACGGAAATCAAACACGGGTTTGAATGATCGTGAAAGGGCAAGGACATCCGAGGGCGGAATATCACAGGCCGTCAGGGCTTCGTACAGGGTACGGTTTTCGATCACCCCTTTTACGATATTGAGTCCCGGTACCTCCAGTTGTACCGGCGGTTGCACCGGTGCGGTCTCCATAGCGGGCGGTTGCGGAACAAGGGGGTCATCCTGAATACCGGATGTTGCCGCGGTCATGGGTGACAGAAACAGAAACATCCCCAACAACACGGCACAGAACAGGCCTGCAAGCAAATTCAATTTCCATTGCATTCTCAACGTTCCTTTCGAACGGTTGGCGATCTCAGCATTCTTTCGGCATTCCGAATCAACAACTTTAGCTTGCATGTCAGCCATTTAGCAGAAGCATTACCCGCAAGCAACCGCTTTTTCGGGCCCATCTGGATTGACGGGCCCAAAACCGCCAACATTGTGGATGGACCCAAGATCTTTTCCATTACCGGATCTGGAACACCTGGCGCCACCGGTCGGTGCCGGTGGAAAGCAGCACGTCATCGCGATTGATTCGCAGTACCACAATATCGTCAATGGATCCGCCCTCCTTGATCAGGCGGTTGTTGATGACCACAAACCGTTCGGACGCCTCCGGCGCCCACACCAGGGCCTGCAAATCGATTCGCGGATCAACCCTGACGTCACCGTTGTCATCCGGCGATGGGGTCTTCGCTTCAGGGACAGGCTCCTGCGGGTCCACACGGGGAGCCGCTGATGAAACCGGCAGTGATGGGGGCTGGTTGCCGACCTTGGCCGGCAGTGGTGGTTTCTCCAATAGCTGGCGGGGTGGCATGATGGGTGGCTCTTTTTTCAAGACATCCCCGGGCTCTTCGGGAGGCTGGCTGTCCATCGGTCTGTCCAGTGGCGACTTCACCGGGGCCGTTTTCTTCGGTTCAGCGGGGGGAGCATGGTCCGCGAGCGGTCGGGCTGCCGGTTGTGCCGCTTCGGCCGGTCGCCTGGCTGGCTGGGTGGGTGTTTTCACTGCCACCGCCGGACCAGGGGTTGACCGTCGGCGAAGTTGCCAGAAAACCCCGGAAGCCAGAACCAGAACAAACACAACCGTTACCATCATCCAGCGCCGGTAGGACCGTCGGCAAGCGGATGTGGCGGCGGTGAGGGCCGGCCAAGGGGCGTTTCTATTTCCCGTGGCGCCGGATTCCTGCTCGGCCTTTTTCAATGCATCGAGAATAGAACTCAAAGGCGGCAGCTCCCTGTTTATTCTTCGTTTTCCGCATCGGGCGAAAGGTTGTCGGTCAATACGATCATCAGTTCCCGTCACCCGCCGGACTGTCGGTAAGGTGCGGGGGCTTCAAGGACGGATCCTCATTGTAGAGTACGATTTTTGTCTGGGACCCGACCTTGCCATCCACCACCAGGCCGTTGCGATGCTGAATGGTCTCCACGGCCGCCCGGGTGGTTACATCGTAAGCCGGGGTCATTTCCGCGATGGCAAACCCCGTAGACTTGAGGTGCACTTTGAGGGCAAGAATCGCTTCGCCAGACGCGGTATCTGGAATGATACCCTGATAGTTGTGGAAATTTTTCCAGAAAATATGGGCCACACCGCTCCACAGCCCGTCCAGGGCATCCGGTGGTACCGTATGGATCGCCTCTCCATCGGAAAGCTGGAGGGATTCACTGTCTATGTGGACCAGCGCCATAAACCGGGGTCTGTGATCCTCGGGAACCAGTGTAACGATGGCCGGCAGATTCAGTTTTCGAATGAGATCAAAATGGCCCGTAACCCGCAGCACCTGTAAGCCGCTGTGGGCCGCTGAAATCCGAAAGAACGTCTGGTTGTCTGCCGCGATCAAGGCTCCGCTCTGAAGGGGTTGCGGAGCGCCCCATTTTTCCAGAATCGCCCTCAGCGAGCGGGTCCGTGAAGCGACCGGATCCATACCGGTGACCACTTCGGCAAACGGCTGCACCGCTAATGGGGTCGGTTCGGCAATCGGGAGTGTTTCGAGCGGTGTTTCAGGCGGCAGAGCCGGTGGTGATTCCACCGGCACAGGAATTTCCGGCGGAGCCTGGACCGGTTGCGGCGCGATCCGTGCTGGGGGTTTGGCCTGGGCCACGGCAGGCGAGGTGACCGCCGCCGGCGTATCGATTTTGTGATGAACCACAGCCGGCATCGAAAAAAAATTGGCGCCATTGAAAACGATCTGGCTGGCAACCAGGCCAGCCATCAGAAGGAGCAGCACCACCAGGAGAGAGGTAATCAGCCCCTCCCGGCGGAATTGCGGTGGCTTGGAACGGCTGCGGCTGCTGTCCAGTTCGCGAATGGCCGTTTTGACGATCGCGTTGGTAATGCGGTGTTTGCCCTGGGTGAAGGCGGTCAGCAGGGCCCGGTCACAGGCAATGTTGATCAGCCGCGGCACCCCACCGGTATATTTGAAGATCGACCGGTACGCCGCGGCCGAGAAAGCCAGCCCCGGTTTGGGCGAAGCGATATGCAGGCGGTGGCGGATATACTCCCGGGTTTCTGCGGTACTCAGCGGGATCAGGTGGCAACTCAGGGTAATGCGCTGATTCAGCTGCCGCAGGGCATCGGTTTCCAGAAGCGCACCCAGTTCCGGCTGGCCCACCAAAATAATTTGCAGCAGCTTGCTGGTGGTGGTCTCGAGGTTGGAGAGCAGGCGCAGTTGCTCGAGCACATCAGCGCTCAGGTTCTGGGCTTCATCGATCAGTAGGATGACCCGCTTGCCCTGGGTTTTTTTATCCAATAGAAAGGCGTTGAGCCGGTCGATGAGCTGTTTTGTCGATCCGGCGTCCGAATCGATGCCGAATTCGTCATTGACCGCTTTGAGCAGCTGCAGGGCGTCCAGTTTGGGATTGAAGATGTAGGCCGCCTCGGTATCCGCGTCCAGGTTTTCCAGGAACATGCGGCACAGGGTGGTCTTGCCGGTCCCCACCTCACCGGTGATTTCGACAAAGCCCTCCCCGTACCCAACGGCGTAATTGAGATGCGCCAGCACCTCTTCATGGACCCGCGAGAGATAAAGGTACGCCGGGTTGGGTACTAGCTTGAAAGGGCGTTCTTTGAAACCGAAAAAGCGATTGTACATGAATATTGCCAGCTTATTCGGGCTGGAGGATCCGCCCGTCGGGGGTTCGATAGCTGTTTTTATCAGCCCTTTGCCCTATTGGGCGATCCTGCTGTTACGATTCTGAATATATGCATTGCGAAAGGCCTCGTAAGGATCCAGGGCCGCATTTTTCAATGCTTCGTAATCACCAATATGAAAAGAAGTGTCGTTGACGGTCCGGAGCCCGAACACCGCCGCACCGGTCGTGGTTGTGGTCAATTCTCCGGCATCCACCTGGATCAACTTTATGAAGGTGAGGGGGTTCAGTGCCCAATCGCCCACGCTTCCCACGGTGTCGCGCAGGGTGGAAGGCCCGAACAGTGGCCAGACAATGTAAAATCCATTGCCGGCATGGTAGAGCCCCAGGGTCTGGCCGAAATCCTCCGCAGGGGGAGTTAGTCCCGGATAGTTTTTGGCCGGATTGAACAGCCCCCCTACCCCATAGGTGGTGTTGACCATAAACCGGATGAACTCACCCTTGGCCGCCTCGTCTTTTCCCTGAAGCAGGCAGTTAACGAAGCGCACCGGCGTCAGCAGATTGTAGAAAAAGTTCTTCACCCCCAGCCGTACCGGCGTGGGAAACACAGTGCGGTAACCGATGGCGACCGGCTTCAGAACCCAGAAGTACAATTTGTCATTGAAAGCGAACATCGCCCGATTGAACCCGACGATGGGATCGGCCACCGACTGGACGGCGTCATCATCCCCGGCAAAAGGGTCATTTGTCGAATCGTCAAACGGATCAAAGGGGTCAAAGGGGTCAAAGGGAACCGCTTCCGCCGCGCTTTCGTCACCCGTGGGAGCGGCCAAGGTCGCCGGGGAGGCGGCCCAGGTAAGACCATGCCCCAGTATGCAGAGCAGCAGAGCCAACAATGGCAGTTGGTTTTTCATTTTCATCGTTTGCCTCATCCGTTCAAATTACCCGTTTTCCGCCAAGCGCTGATTCTGTTGGGCCAGCTTCTCGTTGAGCATCTGGATAAGGGCCGCCGGCTTGTCCTTTTTCAGGATGCTGGCAAACTGGGTGCGATAATTCTTGACCAGGCTGACGCCCTCCACGATGATGTCGTACACTTTCCACAGGTCGGCACCATCCTTAAACATACGGTAGTTGACCGGGATTTCAGCGGTTTCTCTCAACACCTGCGTTTTGACTTCCGCATAGGCGTCCGAGTAGAAATCCTGATTGAGGTAAACGATTTTTTCATTGTGGTACTCGCCCTGGATTTTATCGATATAGGTATTGGCCAGAAACTGGGCGAAGACATCGGTGAAGGCGGTTTTTTCCGCATCGCTGAAATCTCTCCAGTTGCGGGCCACGGTCCGTTTGGAGATCTCGACGAAATCGAACATGGGCTTGACGATTTTCCAGATCTCATCCCGCTGGGCCGCTTTGGTTCCCGGTTCCTTGTACTGGGGATCGTTGAGAATCACCATCAGAGCATCGATGGGCGTCCGGATGGTTTCCATGGGATCCGTGGATCCAGCCATGCACGGAACAACGGTCAGAAAAACAAGCGTCAGAATGCTGGCAATGGTTTTGGCAATCATATTTCCTCCACGAAGGTTGACGGATTCGTAAAAAGCCCGATATCGGCGTTACGCTTCATCCTTCGTCACTGCGGAGTACGATTAGTACGCCTCATTCCTCAGGATTCGCAAGCCTTGATCTCGGGCTTTTTTCGAATCCGTCTGAACGGAGATTTTTTACGAGACCATCAAGGTTGGTTTTTTTGACCTTCGGCACTCCCTGTCCACATCTTTAGACACGAAAAAAAATATCGCCTTATTCAGGATCGTTAGCCATTCACGAGGGCATCAGTTCCCCGCATCGCCGAAGACATATTTGCTCACCAACTCCTCAATGTCCAATGCCGACTCGGTTTCGATGATCATGTCTCCGGATTTGAGCACCCGGTCCGACCCTCCCGGCGTCATTTTGATGTACTTATCGCCGATCAGGCCGGAGGTCTTCACCGAAGCAATGACGTCATCGGTAAGGATGATCCCTTTCCTGATTTTCATGCGAACGATGGCCACTTGCCGCTCATTGTCAAGATCAATACCCGCCACCTGACCGATCTCCACACCGGCCATGTCTACCTGGGCACCGGGTTTCAGCCCCGATACCGAGTCGAAACGTGCGTCAAGCATATAGTAATCATCGCCGAACCACTCCATTTTGCCAAGCTTGATGGCCATGTAGGCCACACAGAGCAGGCCGATGAGCACAAATATCCCAACCGATGTCTCAACCGATGTCTTTTTCATCTTTCCTCCGCGACCGATCCTGAATGCGGAACGATCGTTCTGCCTACAGTTCGTTTAGCGCGCTTTGCAAGTTTTCGGGAACCTGGCCCCGGATAAACTGACGAATCACCGGTTCGCGGCTTTCCTGGATCTCTTCCGGCCCGCCCTGGAAAATAATCCGGCCCTGGTCCAGCATGGCGATTCGCTGGGAAATGTAGAATACATCAGGAATTTCATGGCTGACCATCACTCCGGTAAATCCGTATGTTTTCTGGTATTGGACAATCATGGCGTGGGCCGCATTTTTACGAATGGGGTCCAGTCCCGTGGTCGGTTCGTCAAAGAGCACGATTTCCGGGTCGGTCACCAGGGCCCGCGCCATGGCCACCCGCTTTTTCATGCCCCCGGAAAGCTGCGACGGATAGCGTGCCTCGATGCCGGCCAGGTCCAGTTGGGTCAACTTTTCGTGGACCCGCTCCTCGATTTCGTGAAACGGCACCCGGCCCTTTTCCTTCAGTGGCAGAGCCACATTTTCATAGACGGTCATGGAATCGAACAGGGCGTTTCCCTGAAACATGTAGCTGAATTTCATTTTCACGGCCTTGCGCTCGGCAGGCGCCATCTGGTGGATGGCGCGGCCCTCGAACCGAATCTCGCCGGCATCCGGTGCCAACAGGCCGATGATGTGCTTGAGCAGGACGCTTTTGCCGATTCCGCTTTTACCGATAATGGTGGTCACCTCCCCCCGATAAATGGACAGGTCGACCCCTTTTAACACGGCATTGTCGCCAAAGCTCTTGAATACCCCCTCAAATTCGATCAGCGGTTCGGTCATGATTCTCTCACAGCAGAAACGAGGTCAGTACATAGTCGGCCACCAGAATCATCACGCAAGAGATCACCACCGCCGATGTGGTGGAAAGACTGACCCCTTTGGCGCCAAACCCCTCTTTGCGCAAATGGGTGGTGTAACCCTGAAAGCAACAGATAGTGGCCACGATGGCGGCAAAACAGAAGGCCTTGATGAAACCGCCGTTGATATCTTCCATCAGCACACTGGATTCGACTCGGCTGAAATAGAGCCCCGAATTGATGCCCAGCAGCAGCGATCCGGTCAGATAGCCTCCGATAATTCCCACCACATCGAAAATGGCCGTCAGAAAGGGAAAGCTGATCAGGGCGGCTCCCAGGCGGGGGCTGAACAGGAAACGCACCGGATTGATGTCCATGGTTTCCAGGGCATCGATTTGCTCGGAGATACGCATGATGCCGATCTCGGCTGCCATGGCCGATCCGGCCCGGGCCACCACCATGATCGCGGTCAGCACCGGCCCCATTTCCCGAATCAGGCTCAGGGCCACGGCGGCCCCCAGCACGCCTTCGGAGCCGAACTTGACCAGGGTATAGTATCCCTGCAGCCCCAGTACCATTCCGGTGAAGGCTCCGGTGAGGCAGACCACGAAGACCGATTTCATGCCGATGAAATAGACCTGATCGATAATTTTTTCGGCCTGGATGGGAACGGAAAAAAGATGCAGGACACCACGGAAAAAGAAAATTGCCACCCGCCCCAGTTCCTGAACGGGGGCAATGGCCATGCGGCCCAATCCAGCCAGGAACGTTTCGATTGTCGGAAGCTGCGCCATCACATCGTCACCGCGCTTTGCAGAAAAAAGGAAAGTGCCTTAAAATGCCTGTCAGGACAGGGGCATTAACAAAAAGCCTAAAATTGTCAACCGGTTCGGTTCGTATGCAATGGTTAATAGAAATAGCTGAAGTCGCGGACAAAGTAAAGCACAGATGGAAATCGCCGAGTTCCGGTAATCCGTTGCCGCCCTATTGGCATGATGGCCCCATGAGGATCGGCCGTGGTCCATGCACACCGAATTTTGAGCTTTTGTTCGCCCCCCTTGACTTCACCTTATGCTTTGCCTACGATGATTGCCATCGTTGCCTTAACACCCGACCAAAGGAGATTTCCATGGCCAAACCTGTTGCGACCATCGATGACCTTGACCAGACCCAGACTGCCCGCCTGGTGATGGATGTCCTGCATCGTACCATCGTCCATTACGCCCTCTGGTTCACCGAAATCCGCCACCAGATGGGGCCTGAAAAAGCCCTGGAATGCCTATCCACCGCATCGGAACGAAGCATCGGCATCCAACTCAAGCGCCTGGGAAAAATCCTGGGTTTCGACCTGCAGGATGGTATCCCCACACCGCTCTTGAACATGGAAAAAAAGGATCTGTCGGCCCTTCTCGATGGGGCGGCCATCAACTGGCTGGCCAATGACGGGGTGTGGTTTCAGTCGGTTGAATTCACCAACGGTATGAACGATGCCAAGCGCTGCAACGACTCCAGCTGGGCGCACTTTTCGCCGTTCGAGGCATGGTCCGTCCGTCGGTTCCTGGACCTCGGTGACCGGCCGGGCCTGGAAGGGCTGAAAAAAGCCCTCAACTTTCGTGTTTATGCCCGCATCAACGTGCAGTCTTTTGAAGATGATGGCCCTGACGCCTTCATTTTCCGGATGAACGACTGCCGGGTTCAGGCCGCCCGCAAAAACAAGAACCTGGATGATTACCCCTGCAAGTCCGGAGGACTGGTCGAATACACCTATTTTGCACAGTCCATTGATCCGCGGATCGAAACCGAATGCATCGGCTGTCCCCCGGACGCCCACCCGGATGAGTGGTACTGCGCCTGGCGGTTTTCGTTGAAAAAATAGGACCCCTTCCCGAAGAATGTTCACCCGGAAACCGGCAACGCGGTCGGGTTCCGGGTGGGCCCGGAGTGATACTGCGCCGCGAAAATCCCCCTGTCCCATCGACAGACGATTGAAAAAGGCCGCGCCAACCTTCCTGCAACATCCTGCGAGCCATGATCGTGCTCATCCCTGAAATCCGCAGACCGATAAATGCCGTCCACCTGGCTCCGGGAAGAGTGAATCTGTTCTAATGCTAACTCACTGAAATGATAGATTCGCTTTATATTTCACAGGCATGTAAAATCAATGGGTTACAAATAGAACAAATTTACCCTGTGGTTCCGGGGGACCGGTATTGACTTTTTTGACACTTTTATTTAATCACAAATTTGATCAAATATTTTGTATATGAAATCTCGGGGCTGCCCGACAACCCCGTCGCCTTGTTTCTATTGGACAGGAAGAAAAACAATGGCCACCGCGAAACCAACCGCCAAGTCCGATACCGGTCACACCCGTAAGGCATACCAGGGCATCCGGCAGATGCTTTTCCATAACGAAATCGCACCGGGGCAGAAAATCGCCTACCGGGATCTGGCTGAGCGCTTGGGAATGAGCCAGACGCCGGTCATTCAGGCGCTGAAATGGCTTGAGTTTCAGGGGCTTGTTCGTCATGAACGCCACCGCGGGTATTATACCGAACCGATCAGCACCCAGGAGGTGGAGGAAATTTACGAATTTCGGGAACAGATCGAGCTGGCCCTTCTCGCCCGAACCATGCAGAACATGGACAAGACGGCGATCAAAATGCTCGAATCGTCGCTGGACGCCCACCTGAAAGCCTCCCGCGAGGTTTATCTGCACGATCGTCTGCTCAAGGACATGGAGTTTCATCTGACCCTGGCCTCGCTCTCCGGCAACCAGGTTCAGCAGCAGATCCTGCGCCTCCTGTTTGACCGGCTGTATCTCAAGTACGGTGGCAACATCCTTTTTTCAACATCCATGGACAAAGCCGATATGGCCCACAAGGAACTGTTTGCCCATATTCGTGAAGGCAATCTGGCCGGCGCAAAAACGGTCCTCTCCAAGCACATCAGAAATGTAAAAAAACATGTTCTCAACGGCCTTGAGCGCCTGACCCGGGAAAAGGTAAAGACCGGATTCTGATTGCCGGTCGCACCGTAACCAACACATTGACAGAAATCGCCTTATTATGGTTGAATGAAATCCCGCTGGCCAACCGATCCCGCACGGGCCGGCAGCCGATCCCAAACCGTCCATCAACCAGCAACGCGTCCAGCCAATTGCCGTATGTACGACCCTTCAACCATCGGTAACAGAGACGGTTTCCACGCGGCACCGGAAACCCCGTCCCTCAAACCGGCCCGACTGGTGCGAACCACGTCCATGGGCGTGTGCCTGGGCGCGTCCACCGTGTCGGTGGTCTGGATTGCACGGCCGGGCGTTGGATCAGCAGCAGGCATTCAGGTCCTCAGGCACAGCTGTTACCCCCACGAGGGTGATCCCAGACGCACCCTGTTAAAAGTGTTTGGCGATTTCGACCCGGCAGCCTGTGACCGGCTGGCCGTCACCGGGCGCCGGCTTCGCGAGAGTGTCCGGCTTTCCTCCATTTCCGAACCCGAAGCCGCTCATTACGCTTACCGCCATCTGAAACCCGACGGCATTGACTGCCCGGCGATCGTCTCGGCCGGTGGCGAGACATTCATGGCCTACATCCTCGATGCCAGCGGCAGCATCGTCAACGTCGTCACCGGTAACAAATGCGCGTCGGGTACCGGAGAATTTTTTCTGCAGCAGTTGCGCCGCATGGACGTCTCCCTGGCAGATGCCGGACAATGGTCCGGGGATGAAACGCCGTACCCGCTTTCCGGCCGCTGCTCGGTCTTCTGCAAATCTGACTGCACCCACGCCACCAACAAGGGCATCCCCCGTTCCCGGGTCGCCGCCGGCCTGTGCCGCATGATGGCCCAGAAAATTCTCGATCTGCTCAGAAAAGTGCCCCGGCGCCATATCATGCTGGTTGGCGGCACGGCCCGCAACCGGATGATGGTTGCCCACCTGCAGCGCCACATCGACGGGCTGATCGTCCCCGACGAGGCCCCCTACTTCGAGGCCCTGGGCACAGCGATCTGGGCTCTGGAGCACCCCACGCAGCGATTTTCCGGAGCAGCGTCCCTGTTCGTCGAAACCGCGGCGCGTTTCGAACGGCTGAAGCCGCTGGGCGCTTTCAGCGGGCAGGTAACCTTCAAAACCATGGATCGCGACACGGTCAGGGACGGCGACCGATGCATCGTCGGGCTTGATGTGGGTTCCACCACCACCAAGGCGGTTCTGCTGCGACAGGCCGACAAGGCGCTGCTGGCCTCAATCTACCTGCGCACCAACGGCGACCCGGTCGGTGCCGCCAGAGCCTGCTACGCGGCCCTTTTGCAGCAGCTCCGCCTGACCGCGGACCCGGGCGAGGTGCCCATTGTCGGACTGGGGGTGTGCGGCAGTGGCCGGCAGATTGCCGGTCTGCACGCCGGAACCGATGCGGTGATCAACGAAATCGTCGCCCATGCCACGGCAGCGGTGCACTTCGACCCGTCCGTGGAGACGATCTTTGAAATCGGCGGCCAGGATGCCAAATACACCCACATCACCGCCGGCGTGGCTTCGGATTATGCCATGAACGAGGCCTGCTCGGCCGGTACGGGCAGCTTTCTGGAGGAGTCGGCCCGTGAAACCCTGGGTATCGCCATGGCGGATATCGCCGAGGTGGCCCTCAAGGGCAGTGCGCCGCCCAATTTCAATGATCAGTGTGCGGCATTTATCGCTTCGGACATCAAAACCGCCATCCATGAGGATATTGGTCGTGAGTCGATCGTTGCCGGACTGGTCTACTCCATCTGTATGAACTATGCCAACCGGGTCAAAGGCAACCGGCCCATGGGCCGGCGAATTTTCATGCAGGGGGGCGTCTGCTACAACCGGGCCGTACCCATGGCTATGGCCGCCCTGGTGGGAAGAGCCATTGTGGTGCCCCCTGAGCCAGGTCTTATGGGTGCCTTTGGCGTGGCCCTGGAGGTCGACGCACGCCTGGCCGACGGCCGCCTGACGCCGTCCCGCTATGATTTGCACACTCTCGAGCATCGTCAGGCAACCCATGGCCGGCGTTTCATCTGCCGGGGCGGCCGCAGTGGCTGTGACCGGGGTTGCGAGATCAGCGTGGTGCACGTCGAGGGCCGCCGGATTCCCTTTGGCGGAGCCTGCAACCGCTATTACAACCTGCACCGGCGCATCCGGGTGGATGTCGACGCCCTGGACCGGGTCAAACAACGTCAGATGATCTTCCGGCATCCCGAACGGCCACCTCGTCCGGAATCATCGCCAGACCACCCCGCACCGACGGTAGGCATCAACCGCAGCTTTCTGTTTCACACCTATTTTCCCCTTTACGCCGCCTTTTTTAATGGCCTGGGTGCCGATGTCCGGGTGCCCGACCGGCTCTCAGACCAAGGCATCGCCCAACGGGGAGCCGCCTTCTGCTATCCTGCCGAGCTGGCCCATGGCTATTTCCATCGCCTGATCGATACGGACATGCCGCCGGACTTCCTGTTCCTGCCCCATTTCAAGGCAGTGCCGGCCAAGGGTGGAGCGTCCCGCGCGGTCCTCTGCCCCTTTGTGCAGGGCGAATCCTATTTTCTGCAAACCACTTTCCGGAACCAGTTGAAGCAGACCGGCATCGACCGCCAGCGGGTATTGTCGCCGGTGCTGGACATGGCTGCCGGGCTGGACGGCGCCCGGGAACCGATGGTGGCGAGCGCGCGAAAAATGGGCTTTTCGGTCCGCAGGGCCCGGCAGGCGTTCGACCGTGCCGTCGCGATCCAGGATCGCTGCACCGAACGCAATCGCCGAATCGGCCAACAGACTCTGGATGAACTGGCCGACGACCCCCGGCGTATCGCCGTGGTCATTTTCGGGCGGCCATACAATGCCTGGACCGATGACGCCAACATGGGGATCCCGCGCAAGCTGGCCTCACGGGGCATCCGGGTCCTGCCGCTAGACAGCCTGCCCCTTGCGGGCTGGCCGGCCAAACGTCATATGTACTGGGGCATGGGCCAGCGCATCCTTCAGGCCGCCCGGCGGGTGGCCGCGCACCCCCAGCTGTTCGGCGCTTTCATCACCAACTTCTCCTGCGGTCCGGACTCTTTCATCGTCGGCTATTTTCGTGACATCATGGGCGCCAAACCCTCACTAACCCTGGAGTTGGACAGTCACACGGCCGATGCCGGCCTGGAAACGCGCATCGAGGCCTTTCTGGATGTGGTGGCTGCCTGGCGTCACCTGCAGTCCCGCGGTTCCCGACCGGCGAAATCGACAACCCCATCCGATCTTCCGTTCCGGCCGGCCCGCTGCCAATCGCAAAACGGACAGCCCGGCGTCACCACATCAGACGGCAATTGGCTTCCGCTGACCGATCCCAGGGTCCACCTGCTCTTTCCGTCCATGGGCCGGATCGCCTCCGAAGCCCTGGCCGCCGCGTTTGCCGGGGAAGGCATCCGCAGCACGGCGGCGCCACCGGCCGATGCTGCCGTACTCAAAAAAGGCCGCGCCAACACCTCGTGCAAGGAGTGCCTGCCGCTGCAGCTGACCACCGGCAGCCTGCTGACCCATCTTGAAGCAAACCGTCCGCCGGACGATGTGTTGGTCTATTTTATGGCCACCGGCGGCGGTCCCTGCCGGTTCGGGCAATACCGCATTTTCATGGAGGATCTGATCCGCCGGCGGCAAATCGGCAACGTGGCCCTCTTCTCCCTCGACTCGACGGACGGCTACGGCGGGGTCAGCCGCCGCGTCCATCGCCGGGGATGGCAGTCGGTGGTGATCAGCGATGTGATGGAGGATATCCGCAGCATGCTCCTGACCAACGCCGCCCAGCCCGACCGGGCCCGGCAATGTTTCGAAACCCAATGGACCGGTCTGGTGCAGGCCCTGGCATCCGGCCACGCCAGCACCGTCCACCGGCAGCTGGACGAGGCCGCAGGGCAGCTGCGGGCCATCGCCCTGAGGCAGCCGGTCGCCTCAGTACCGGTCATCGCCCTGGTGGGGGAGATCTTTGTCCGTCGCGATGGTATCTCCCGGCAGTTCATCACCGAGCGCCTGGCGCAGATGGGATTCGCCTGCGTGTGTGCACCGGTGGCGGAGTGGCTGTACTATACGGACTGGCTGGTGGCCACGGGGCGATCTTCCCGCGGCCGGCCGGGATGGCTGGAAAAATGGGGCCTTCGCGTCAAAAACCGGGCCATGGCTGCCATCGAGGTCGACATTCACCACCGGCTGGCCCGCAGCGGCCTGGTTTACAGCCCGGTCGTCGATCTCCCCGATGTTATCCGCCATGCACAGCCCCATCTCGATCCCGATCACCATGGCGAGGCGATCCTGACCGTGGGCAGTGCCCTGAAGGAAGTGGCCACCCGGGCCTGCGGGGTGATTGCCATCGGCCCCTTCGGCTGCATGCCCAATCGCCTGGCCGAATCGATCCTGAGCGAGATCATGACCCCCGCGGACAAACTCGCCGCTGCCAACGGCAGCCGTTTGCATGAAATCCTCACCGGCATGGGCAGTCTGCCGTTTCTGGCCATCGAGAGCGACGGATCGCCTTTTCCCCAGATCATCACCGCCAAACTGGAAGCGTTCTGCCTGCAGGCCGGACGCCTGCACGCGCGCATGCGGGGCGCGTCACCAGGCGATTGATCGCTTCGGTGCCAAACGACCGGCGGTCCGGCAAAACGATCAGGCTCAACGGCCCGCAAAGGCGATCCCGGCGTCAGCCATCCAGCGTCGCAGCTTCAGGACGGCCAGCTCTTTGGCTTTGGCTTCCACCTCCAGGGTGAGGTCAAGATCCCGCCAGCAATCGGGAAAATCCGCCGGATCGATGTAATCGTGGTGGGGCCGGAAAGGGGGCTGCTGCCAGCCGTTCAGCGGGCTGGAAAGATGCATCAGGGGCTCCCTGTCCCAGGTGGCCAGCGCTGCTGCGGTGGTCGTTTCGACACCTTCCCCGTCGGGCAGGCAGCGATGATGGTGCAAATCGTAGACCAGCGGGATACCGGTGGCCCGGCAAACCGGCAGCAGATCCGCCGGCGTGTAGACCCGGTCATCGTTTTCCAGGGTCAGGCGGCTCCTGATCGCCGGGGGAAGCCCCTCGATTACACGGGTCAACCGTTCCAGGGCGGCGGGTTTCTCACCATAGCCACCGCCACCATGGATGTTGATCACGTCTGCCGCCACCCATTCGGCCACTTCGGCATGGTAGGCCAGATCGGCCAGTGAGCGCTCGACCACACCGGAGTCCGGCGAAGTGAGCACGATGAACTGATCCGGATGGAAACTGGTGCGAAGACCGTTGTGACGAACGAAATGCCCACACTGCTTGAAACGGGCGATGATGTCGTCGCCTCCCGGTAGCTCCTGCAGCGTATATCCGGCCTGGGGGTGGGTTTTGAGCGGCAGGATCTGGCTGTTGATCCGAAACGCCCCGATACCCCTCGCATGGCAAAATTCAAGGGCGCGGTAGAGGGCATCGGCGTTGTGCATGCAGATGGATGCCAGGCGGCGCCGTTGATCCCCTCTATCTAACAACAACAGGTGTTTGGCCGTGGTGCGCCGGAATTTGATGGGTGCCTTTCGAAAGATGCAGCATAAGCCGAGCCGGATCATCTGGTTTTGCCTCCTCCTTGAAACCGCCGAAACGATTTGACAAACATTGACCGATTCAACGAGTATCTGTTCATGTCCATTTAATAAGAACCCGATTGCAACTGGCAACCCCATCCCATGAACCCGGCCGCACCATGCTGAAACGAGAATACGCCCGGGCGCTGGCAACCCTTTACCAGGCACGCCATGGCATTGCCATCGTCGTTGTGGTGTATGGGGCGGCTTGCGCCGGCGGATGGAAGTATGCCGGCGCCCTGAATTTTTTACACCAGACCGTAAGCGGCCTGGTCGATACGTTTGCCGCCAAAAGAGGAATGGATTTTGTTTTTTCCCTTTTTATGCACAATCTGGTCGCCACCTATACCACCATGTGCCTGCTTACCCTGTGGGGCCTGGTGCCTTTGATTACCGCTGCCGCCAATGGGCTGCTGCTGGGCTGGATCGTGGCCACGGCCATCGGTGCATCGATTCCTGACGCCGCAGCGATGCTGGTGCCCCATGGCCTCTTCGAATGGCCGGCCATGCTGATTTCCTGGGGGGTCAGCCTCTGGCGCGGACTGGGGTATCGCTTTAATGGGCTGCCGGGGACCTATTTTGACCGCTGGCTCACCGCCAACCGGGTCTTTTTCCTGATCGTCCTGCCCTTGCTGCTGGTGGCCGCCATCATTGAGGGCCGGGCGTTTCTGTTTTCCGGTGTTGCCGGATAGTTGAACGCATCCTCAAATTTAGCTAATGCCACCTGCCAAAAGACCGATGACAAGGATTGATAAGGGAAAAAATCAAAGGGTTGAATCCCACGTAGCGGTTTTTCTGCGCCCACTGAGACCGATAAAAAATCAGATGGTATAAGGATTTGCTGAAAAATGACCGATCTGCCCGGCATACTGAAAAAAGTCAACAATCTGGAACCTATTCCGACCGTCATTCACAAGGTTCTGGCCCTGGCGGGTGATCCGGATGCCTCCTTGCGAGACCTGATGACGGTGGTCGAACGCGATCCGGCCATCACCGCCAACCTGCTCAAAACGGTCAACTCTGCCCACATGGGGTTGCCGGTCAAGGTCGATTCGGTTCACCAGGCGGTCTCCATGCTGGGGCAGCAGCAGGTGGTGGAGATGGTTCTGTCCCAGAATCTTTCCACCAACCTGAACCACTCCCAGGAGGGCTACGGATTGGCAAAAGGAGACCTGTGGCGTCAGAGTCTGGCCGTTGCCATGGTGGCCAGGACCCTGGCCAAACAGCGGGACCTGATGAGTCTGCCAGCCATTTACACGGCAGCGCTGCTTAAAGACATCGGCAAGGTCATTCTCCACGAATATGTAGCCGATCAGTTGGAAACCATTCAACAGATGGTGTCCGACCGGGGCATGAGTTTCGTCGAGGCGGAAAACGAGGTCCTCGGCATGGATCACGCCGCCCTGGGCGGCATCATCGCCAAGCAGTGGCAGTTCAGCCCGCACATGATCTATATGATCGAAAACCACCACCTGGCCAACGTCGCCTCGCGCAACGATCCGGCCACCGCTGCCATCTATCTGGCCGATATGGTGGCCATGATGGTCGATACGGGCCTTGGCGTCGACCGGCTCGCCTACCATGTGTATCAGGATGTCTTCAATGACTTTTTTGCGGACAAAACCGCGGTGCGTGAAATGATGCTATGCTACAAAACTTTTCAGCGCGAGGTCAACGAGTTCATGGACTCGGTATAGGCATACCCCTTGACGAAAAAGAGCTTAGACGTGCCGGTGAGGCTGCCGCCCCATGAGGTGGGCGTGTTTGTGGGTGTGGATGGGCAGTTCCTGGTCGAAACGAATGCGGCCGCTTTTCATGGTGTAGATGTGACGGGCTGTCTGGGAAAGAAAGCCGAATTCGTGGGAGATCAGTACAAAGGTGAGCTCCAACGAGTTCAAAACGTGGATCAGGGCGTCCTTGGTACCGTTGTCCAGGCCGGTGGAGGGTTCGTCCAGAAGCAGCACTTCCGGCTCCATGGCCAGCACCGTGGCCAGGGATACCAACCGTTTCTCGCCGCCGGACAGCTTGTAGGTGATTCGTTCCTCAAACCCGGCGAGGCCCAAAAAATCAAGGGTTCTTTTCGCCACTTCAACAGCCTCCTCCCGGGTCTTGCCCAAATTCAGGGGGCCAAAGGCCACATCCTCCAAAACCGTGGGTGAAAAAAGCTGATCATCGGCATCCTGGAACAACAGCCCGATCCGCCGCCGCACGTCAACGAAATCTGCTTCTGTTTTCCTGGCCGTTCCAAAAACCTCGACCGTTCCGGACATCGGTTTGAGCAATCCCATGATAATGTGAAACAGGGTGGTCTTGCCACTGCCGTTGGGCGCTACCAGGCCGATACGGTCACCGATGTGCAGTTGAAAATTGAGATGATCCAGAACGCTGGGTCCACCGGGATAGCCGTAGGAGATGTCGGTCAGATTGAGAATCACGGGGTGCATGCATCAACGCTTTCTTTGGATGGGTACCGGCTGAAACCGCTTTTGGGTAACGTCATCGTTAGTTCACGCCGATGGCTTCAACAGCGTTTTTTGTATCAAAGCGAAGGGCTCACCGCCGCCATGCCAGCCCGACCAGCAGAACCAGCGTGAAGAGCGTCGCGATGGCAAATACCCGGTTGTGGGGATTGGGCGGGAACACCCGTAAGCTGATGAAGCGGCCGTTGAAGCCCCGGCAGATCATGGCGCTATGCACTCGCTTGGCCCGCTCCGAGGCTCGCACAAAGAACATGCCCACCAGATAGGCGTAGGTCCGGTAGGTGTGCAGGGTGGTGGCCGGTCGGAAGTTGCGGATTTTCATGGCCCGGACCAGCCGCTGGTACTCCTGCTCCAGGACAAACAGATAGCGGTAGGTGATCAGGAGCATGTGCACCAGCTTGTCCGGCAGGTGCAGTTGGTTAAGGCATCACGGCCCACAGCAGCAGCAGAAAAATCAGGGGGCCAATGAGCCGGTAGCCCACTTCACGCAGGTCGAGCCGAGCCACCAGGGCGGACCAGCAGGGAGATCGCCAGGGCGGCAAAATCATAGCTGACCGCCACCACCACGGCAAAACCGAAGGCACCGAGCACCCGCAGCCGGGGATCGATGGAATGCATCCACGAATGGCTTTCGGCAAAGCTGACGGGCTTCATGCACGTCCGTCTTTACGGTAACGCATGTAGGCCCCAAGCCCAACCAGTCCAATAATGTAGCCGATCCCGCCGATCACATCGCTCACCGACGGCCCTTTGTCCTGGGCGGCGGCGACCATGCGGGTCAGCGGATGGATTTTTTGCTCCAGTTGACGGGCGACAATGGCTTCAATCTCCTCGGCGGTCAGCCCGGAGGCCACTGCCGGCGGGGCAGACACATCGGGCGTTTCTGCCGCCGGTGCGGGGGGAACCGGCGCCGCACTTTCCCTACCCAGCTCGGCGGCGGAGAGTGTCCACGAACTCTGGTGACCCATGCCGGCGGTCAGAACGATCTTGAGGTCGCTGATCCTGGGCGCTTTGAAGGAGAATTCCCCCTTATCGTTGGTTTGGCCGTCCAGAAGCAGGGTGCCGGCCGGATCGAACACCTCCACCTTGCCATCGATCACCCGTTTGCCGCCGCTGAATTTGCTTTCCGTGTACACCGTGTCCCCTTCGGCCCAGGCAAAGATGGTCACCTTGTGCGCCGATGCCAAAGGGGCTAGGATCAACCCCGCCAGAAAAACAAACATCAATACCGTTATCGATCGTTTCATGAAATTCCGTATGTCGTTTAGCCGTTATGGAACGTGCTACCCGGCATACCCGGGTAGCATTTCCGGTTTTACTTTTTTCATAAAAGCCACGCAGAACACCGTGATCACCCCTTCTGAAATGTGCATGGACGTCTATTTCCAGTCGTGAAAGTAAACCCAGATCACCGCGCCCATCTCCACATCCTTATCCTCGCCCTCATGCTTGATAGTATAGTCCGCCGTGTTCAGCGCGGCAAAGCCCCACCACCCTGCGGCAGGCGTGGCGTAGGTGAATACGCCGTCGGCATCGGCCTTGATGGTCTGGGTCACCATGTAGTCGGTGGGCGCATGGGCGGTTTTGTCCTGGTTGTAAAATTCCACCTCCACCTCGGCATAGGGCACCGGTTTGCCGTCCATTTTGACGATGCCCTGAAACACGTTGCCCGCATAAAGGCCGAACGGTTTGGCGATGGGTACGATTTCCGTTTTCAGCCCCAGTTCCGCATCCCAGCCTTCGTCATCACCAAAGGCGGTGACCACGGTTTTGGTCAGGTGGATGATAAAGCAGTCCTCGGCCGGCTCCCAGTAGGGTTGGGGCTCCATGTGGAACATGTAGACGCCGGGCCGCTTCACCGCATAGTCGACCTGCCAGGCTTTGTGATCCATTACCGTGGCCGGTTTCAGCTGGCCGAGCAGATCCTGCTCTTTGCCGTTGGCCAGCACCCCGAACACCTTGGGTTTGACCAGCTCCATACCCACCAGTTCCATGGGATGGGAAAAGGAGAGGGTAACATGTACCGTGCGGTTGTCATCCTGCATGACCATGGTATCTGACGGAATCACCATGCCGAAATGGGCCAAGGCCACATTGCCGCAAAAAACGATTGAAAACAAGACTGCCACGCCTACCATCCAGAATCGGTTGCGCATCATTTTTCCTCCAATGGGTTTTAAGTTTGCCAAAATAAAAAACCACGAATGCACGTCTCCTTCGGAGACAGATACCTTCGTGGCTGATCAAGCATCGACTTGTGGGTGGTGCGAGGCAGACTTCGGTCTGCGGATAGAAATTGCTAATAGCCCATGGGTATGATCTCCGTCAACCATTTTTAACGGCCGTATTTTCCGTGGCGGACGGGCATTCCAACAAAAGGCGTCCGATCGTTGCTCCGACGCCGCGGGCCGATGTACTTTGACCGGTGAGTGTGGTAGACAGGGGGCATCGACAAAACCGGATGAATCCACAGGACGCCGCAGATCCCCATGCACATACCCGCAGCTCGCCAGACGCTGATCGTTTTCGGCCGCTATCCAATACCGGGGAAGACCAAGACCCGCCTGATTCCGGCGCTGGGACCGGCCGGTGCCGCCGATCTGCAGCGCCGCCTCAGCGAACACACCGTGGCGGCGGCACGCCGAATGGCCGGGCGAACGGGCACCCGGATCGTTTTCTGCCATGCTGGTGGGGAGCAGCATCGTCTGCAGCGCTGGTTAGGCGGCGGGGATGTGACCTACGCGGCCCAGGCTGCCGGCGATCTCGGCCGGCGCATGGTCACGGCGATCCGGGAGGCGTTCCATCAGGGGGCCGGCCGGGTGGTACTGGTGGGAACGGACATTCCCGGGTTGACCGCCGAAGGGATTGAACAGGCCTTTGATTCGCTGAAACGCCACGACCTCGTGCTGGGGCCCAGCCGGGACGGCGGCTACTGGCTGGTGGGGATGAACCGGCCGATCGACCTCTTCGGCGGCATGGCCTGGAGCCGGTCCGATGTGCTGGCCAACACCCTGGAACGGGCCCGCAGGCTGGGCGTCGCCCCCTTTCTGCTCGATCCCATGAGCGATCTGGACACGCCGGCGGATCTGGATCCCTTGAAGCCGATCGGGCCCTATCTGTCGATCGTCATCCCGACCCTGAATGAGGCCGCTCAGATCGGCCGCACCCTTGAAACGGCGGCCTCTGTTGATGCCGAAACGATGGTTTGCGACGGGGGCAGCACGGACGGCACCCTGGTCATCGCCCGGCAGATGGGCGCCCGCATCGTCCCCTGTCCCAGGGGCCGGGCGATCCAACAAAACCGGGGCGCGGCCATGGCCCGCGGCGGGGTGCTGCTTTTTCTGCATGCCGACACCCGCCTGCCCGACGGTTATGTGGCGCATGTTTTCGAGACCCTGATGGATCGTCGCGTGGTGCTTGGCGCCTTCGGGTTTGCGACGGACCGGCGCACTCCGGCCATGCGCTGGATCACCTTCTGGACCAACCTGCGGGCCGGCCGGCTGAAACTGCCTTACGGCGACCAGGGACTGTTCCTGCGCCGGCATGATTTTCAGCGTGCCGGCGGTTTTCCGCCGGTATCCATTGCCGAAGACCTCTACCTGGTTCGCCGCATGGCCCGATATGGCCGCATCGCCCTGGCACCGGTGGCGGCGGTTACCTCAGCCAGACGCTGGCAGCGCCTGGGTCCGCTGCGCACCACGTTGATCAACACCGTCATTGCCACAGGTTGCCTGGCCGGCATCGCCCCCCAACGCCTGGCCCCCCTCTACCGGTGGCCATCGAAACACGAATGACCATGACTCGAAAAAAGCGCCGATATCCGCATAAAAAACGACCGGGCCCCCAGCCCTCCAGGCCCCTTACCGCCGTGGTGGCCAACGCCAGAGGCGAAATCTTCGATCTGGAGGGCTTTGTGGCGGTCGGCACCGACGGGCCGCGGCAGGATCCCCTGACCACCGCCAACACCATCGCCCTGCCCCACGGCAGCGAACTGATGTTTCTGCCCGATCGCATCCCCCTGCTCATCGATCTTTCCACCGGCAAGACCCGACCCGTGGCCGACAACCCGTATGTGCCCGGGGAGCGGATCTTTCCCGTGGCCGCCTTCAACTCTCCCGGCGTGGTGCTGACCCATGTCTGTGCCTATGAGGAACGGCCCGGGGCAAAGACCCTGCCGCTGTTCAGCTACGGGGCGGTCGGCTGGCAGGATGGCGGGTTTCGCTCGGCGGCCATAGTGGTCGACCGTGAACCCCGCCAGGATCTGCGCCGCATGCCCCGGGACCGGATCGTTGCCGGAGTCGAACGGATGCGCCGCACACTGCCGGACAACCGGCTGGCCCGCCATTTGGAGCACTGTGCCCTGACCTACGGCTGCCCGGCGGGCAAGAACTTCTTTCTGAGCCGCTACGAAGCCCCGCTGCCCACATCAAAGGCCTGCAATGCCCGTTGCCTGGGCTGCATCTCCCTGCAGCACGACCCCCAGTTGACTAGCAGCCAGAACCGCATCGCCTTCACCCCGACGGCCGAAGAGATCGCCGATGTGGCCCTGGCGCACATCCGCCGGGTAAAAAAGAGCGTGGTCAGCTTTGGCCAGGGCTGTGAAGGCGACCCGCTCATGGCTGCCCGGGTGATCGGCCCGGCCATCGCCCGCATCCGCACGGCCACCGACCAGGGCACCATCAACATGAACACCAACGCCAGCCTGCCCCAGGTGCTGGCCCCCCTGCTGGACGCGGGACTGGACAGCATCCGGGTGAGCATGAACTCCGTGCGCGAAGCCTGTTACCATGCGTATTTCAGGCCAAAAGGATACCGCTTTGCCCATGTTCTGGAGAGCATCGATACCGCCCTTGCCAAGGGCCGGCATGTGGCCATCAACTACCTGAATTGCCCGGGATTCACCGACAGCCCCGAAGAGACGGCGGCCCTGTCGGTTTTCCTGGAAAAGCATCCCGTGCATCTGATCCAGTGGCGCAACCTCAACTTCGATCCCGGTCGCTACCTCAAAATGATGCGCCGCGTCGCGCCGCTGGGCCCGCCGGTGGGCATGGATCAACTGCTCAAAATGATCCGCAAACGCTTTCCCGATCTCAAGTATGGTTATTTCAATCCGCCCAAAGAGCACTTTACCGCCGCCCCGCCGGCGGCACCAGAGGATGTTGACCCATGAAATGGATCGCCGCCAAAGTGACCTTCGACAGCCCGGACCGTGAACTGGCCACGGATCTCGTGGCCGATATTTTCTATTCGCTGGACCTCAAGGGGGTCGTTGTGGACGACCCGGAAATGGACCCGGATCAGGACTGGGGCGACGATGCCATCCGCCCGCCCGAACGGCCGGGGGTCACCGGCTATTTTGCCGATACGGATAAAGCGGCCGAACGCTGCAAGGCCCTCGAAGCGGCCCTGGAGCGCCTGGACGAAAATACCGTCCGCCATCCCCAGGTGACCTACAGCCGCATCGACGAGGAGGACTGGGCCGAGGCCTGGAAGGAGTATTTCTGGCCGGAGAAGATCACCGACCGCCTCGTGGTCAAGCCCACCTGGCGCGATTATCCCGCCCGACCGGAGGAGCTCATCCTGGAGATCGACCCGGGGATGGCCTTCGGCACCGGCACCCACGCCACCACGGCGCTTTCCATCGGCCTGATCGAGACCCATCTCAAGGCCGGCGACCGCTTCCTGGACGTGGGCGCCGGATCGGGAATTCTGATGATCGCCGCCGCCAAACTGGGTGCCGGTGAAGTCTGCGGGGTGGACAACGATGCCGTGGCCGTGTCCGTGGCCGAAAAGAATCTGCGCGTCAACCGCATCGACCGGTTTCAGCTCTTTGCCGGCAACCTGGTGGACAAGGTCCGGCAGGTCTTCGACGTGGTGGCGGCCAATATCCTGGCCGAGGTGATCCTGGTTCTGTTGCCCCAGGTAAAAACGGTGCTGAAGGATGGCGCCATCTTCATCTGCTCGGGAATCATCACGGCCAAAAAAGGGATCGTCATGGATGGGTTGTCGGCCAGCGGTCTGACCGTGATCGAGGTGCTCGAAAAGGATGGGTGGGTGGCCATCGCCTCCCGGAAAGCGGCCGCCGCCTGATTACGCTGCGGCCGGCCGGATACGATCGGAAACGTTATCCGTAAAAAGGGGACTGGCCGGTGGCCTTTGCCAGGCAGGACCGGCTCAGCGGGTCGGGTTGCGAGTAATGCCCGCCATGCTCACATGCTGGCTTCCGGCGGTGACCCCGTCACTCGCTTTTCCCGGTCAAGGTGGTACAGGGTGGCGCCCACCGGTGCGAAACTGAGAAAAATGAGATTCAGTACCGGAATCAGAAATGGCAGGCCGAAGCCCAGGTGAAACGGCAGGCTGCGTACCAGGCTTTTGAATCGCAACCTAAAGGGCTGGAGGTTGCGCGCCGGCACGAGATCGGTGTTGTCCCAGGCCAAGAAGATGGCGGCCACCAGCGGTCCGATGGTGGTCACCACCGGACCCAACGGCGTGAACCATCCCAGGACCATGAGCAGCAGGGTCAGAAGCACCGGAATGATGTTGCGGGGCACCTCCTGGCGAATCAGAAACCCCATCTGGGTCATGACCGGTACACGGGGGGAGGCGGCAACCGGACCGCCAACCAGGCGCTCGGTAATGCGGGACATGAGGTCCATGACCAGAACGGCAAACAGGATCTGGCTTAAAAGGTAGGCGATCACGGCCGAGATGCCCATGAGCAGCAAAGAGAGCAGCCAGGAGGCCAGGTACCAGGCCCAGACAATCCAGGCGCTTTCGGGCCGCTGCCACAGCAGGGCCAAAATTTCCGCATGTTTGGCCAGGATCACGCCAGACAAGCCCACGGTCAGCAGGGCGACCACCGCGAACCGCAGCAGTCCCAGCATCAGCAGCCGCGGCGTTCGCAGCCCCAGCCAGAGTCCCCGAAGATTATATAGAATACCGGAAAAAAGATTCATCGATCGCTTTCATCCTTTTGAAATCGCCTTAGCCCTCCTGAAAAGCCACCACCCGGGATGCATGGGTGAGGAAAACGGCATTTTTCAGCTCCGGCAACATTTCCCTGAGCACCTTGAGTGTAACCGAATGGGGATGGGCGATGCCGATGGCGTATCCCTGGGCTTTGGCCCGCTTGATCAGCAGCTTGAGCTGTTTTCTGACAAATTCGGGCGTCTGTTCATGGTCGATAAACACGTCTCGTTCGGCAAAGGGCAGTTTCAGCAGTTCCGCCGAGGGACGGCAGCGGGTATCGGCTGAGGTGCGGCTGTCCACAAAAAAGAGACCGCGTTTTTTCAGGATCGTGAAAACCTGGCGCATCTGCTCCGAAGAGGCGGTCAGCTTAGAGCCCATGTGGTTGTTGACGCCTTTGACGCCCGGTACGCTGTCCAGGTCGGCATTGAGTTGAGCAATCAATTCGTCGGGTGTCATGCTGGCGAACAGGGCTCCCGGTCCCGGATTGACCGCCGGATAGTTGGCCGGCTCCATGGGCAGATGGAGCATGATTTCCACATCCTTATCGCGGGCCTCGGCGATGATGCGCCGGTTGAAGGTGCCCTCGGGTAGCACGGAAAAGGTCAGCGGTACCGATAGCGCGAGAAACCCTTCGGCCATTTTGCGATCGTAACCGATATCATCGATGATGATGGCCACCGGAATGCCGTTGGTTACCGGTTTGATCCTGGTAATCGGCGAGGGCGGGGGCACCGTCTCGCGGTGAAACGCCTCGTAATCCGGAACGGCCGGCGACACCGGTTTCGGATGAGTCGTCGGCGCGGCTGGCACCGGTTTTTTGACCGGAACCGGTTTGGTGACGGGCTCCGGCTTCGGCCGGGTCACCGGTGATGGTGTGGGCCGACTCAAAATCCGGTTGGCCAGCAAAGCGGCGGTAATTACGATGCACACCAGCAGGCCCAGACCGGCAGCGATTTTCATCAACTGCCGCTGGGTGGTGCCGGCCTTCTTTCTGCTTTTCCGGACCTTGGGTTTTGTTTTCGGCTTCGGTTTTACCGGGCCTTTCTTAGCCATTTTTGAGGTCTTTGAAAATGTCGTAGCTGATCAGGATGTCCAATGCGCGCACGACCTGGCTGTCGGATAACAGGGTATCCCGTTCCAGGGGGCTGTTTTTGGCCTTGAAACGCTTCAGGGCCGGGGTCTCTTCGGGTTCCACGGTTTCCTTCTCTTCCGGTACCGGTTCCGGCACCGGCTCTTCGAGGGCGTCGTCCGGCTCTGCATCCAGGTGATTTTTCAGGTCTTTTTCTTTGATCATGCGTTCCCCGGAAGCACCTCCCGCCGAAAGGACCCGATGCTTGACTTCCACGTCGGGCTCCACCCCTTTGGCCTGAATGGATCGCCCGGAGGGCGTGTAGTAACGCGCAATGGTAAATTTGAGGCCGTAGCCGTCACGCAGGGTCTCCACCGTCTGGACGGATCCCTTGCCGAAGGATGTGGTGCCCAGAATGAGGGCCCGTTTTTGATCCTGAAGCGCGCCGGCCACAATCTCCGACGCGCTGGCGCTACCGCCGTTGATCAGCACAACGATGGGATAATCGCGCTTGACAGTGTTTGCATGGGCTCGGAACACTTTGGTATTCTGACCGTCACGGCCTTTGATGCTGAGGATTTCGCCCGACTCCAGAAAGAGATCGGAGACCTCGATGGCCTGGTTGAGGATGCCGCCGGGGTTGTCCCGCAGGTCCAGGACCAGGCCCTTGAAGGGGGAGCCTCCGTTTTCCATGGCATCCAGTGCCTCGATCAGATCACTGGTGGTGTTTTCCCGGAAGTTGGTGATCCAGATATACCCGTATCCGGTTTTCAGCATTTCCGCCTTGACGCTGTAAATGGGAATCACATCACGAACCAGGCTGAACGCCAGGGGTTCCGGTTCCCCTTGCCGCAGTACGGTAAGCTCCACCGTGCTGCCCTTGGGTCCGCGCATCCGTTTGACGGCATCCCGCAGGTCCTCGGTTACCGTACCGTCGACCTTGATGATCTTGTCACCGGCCTTGATACCGGCACGATAGGCCGGTGTCCCTTCAATGGGCGAGATTACCGTCACCAGGTTGTTGCGCATGGTGACATGAATCCCGATGCCGGTAAATTCGCCGTGGGTATCGATCTGAAGCTCCTTGAGCGCGTCCGGCGGCAGCAGCGAGCTGTGCGGATCGAGACTGCGCACCATCCCCTGGATGGCCGCCTCGATCATTTTCTGGGTGTCGACTTCATCCACGTAATTTTTCTGAACCAGTTCGATCACGTCGGAAAAAAGCTTCAAGCCCTTATAGGTATCTTCGGTATTGGCGGACAGATCCCGGTAGAAGCCATGGCCCAGGATCAGGATGCCTGATACGAGCACGACGGCCACCCACAGTTTGAGGTGTCGGGTTGTTTTGGCTGTCATTGTTTCTCCTTTAGCCTTTTTTTATCCAGCCCAATGGATTGATGGGTTTTCCGTGGTGGCGGATCTCAAAGTGCAGACCGGCGCCGTGCAGAGACCCGCTGTCCCCCACGGTGGCGATCACCTCTCCGGTTTCAACCGGGTCTCCCTTTGACTTGAACAGCTCTTCCAGGTGGGCGTATACGGTGTAGTAATGGTCGCCATGATCGATGATGATCATGTTGCCAAAACCTTTGAACCAGGAAGAAAACAGCGTCTGGCCGCCATGGACCGCGCGGATGGGTTCGCCTCTGTCCGCCTTGATATTAATACCGCTTTGGAAATTGGTCACGTTAATTTTTCGATCCGTATACTGACCGAAAAAAGAGACTATTTTACCGTTGACCGGCATCATAAGCAAGCCTTTAAGCGCGGCAAACGGTTTCTCGGCAGTGTCTGACAGGGCCATTGAAGCCGGGGCCGGCGGTTTGAACGCGGCCACCGTGCGATCCAATTCCTGTGCGGAGGCTTCCAGCGATGCAATTGCCGCCAGTTGGAGCGACTTCTCGCTGCGGATTTGGGTCAACAACCGTTCCCGCTCGGCCTGGCGGGCGTGCATGGTTTCGATTTTGGCACTCAGATCGGCGGTGGTTTCCTGCTTTTCGTTTTTTCGCGCCATGAGCTGATCGAGCAGTGCCTGCATCCTGGATTTGTCATCCGCCAGTTGATCCATAACTTGCGCATCACGCTCCAGAATCTGCTGCAGGGCCCGTCTGCGGGTAAAAAAATCAAACATGGAGTCAGCGGCGGCAAGCACATGAAACTTACCCAGCCAGCTGAGTTTATACAGTGCCGCCAGCCGGCCGGCGACATAGGTTTCGGCTTTTTCGGCGCGGGCTTCAACCTCCCGGTACTGGCCCTCGATGGTTCGGATTTGCTGCTCCACGGCCTTCAACTCGGCGGAGATCCGGACCACGGTTTTGCGGGCCTGGTCCAGGGCTTTCTCCGTATCGTCGAGCATGTTGACGATCCCGGTCTCCTCCTTGGAATAAGAGGCCACTTTTTGTTTGGACGTTTGCAGTTGCCGTTCCAGATCCGCGCTACGGTGCCCCGCCGGTGCCCCACCGGCAGCCTCGGAACCGTTGTCGATCCGCAGATAGCGGCTTTGGTTCAGAACAAAGCCGCTCTTATCGCCACAAAGGATCCGCACCCACTCGCCTTCATAGGAAAGCACCCGCACCCGGGACCCTTCGGGCAACGACGCAAGGATCGGATGGTGCAGGCCAGGGCCGGCGCGCAGGTTAAGCTCGGATGCCAGGACCGTGGCCAGCTGATCCTCACCGGCCGCCCATCGGGCGCTGGCGATGAAGGCGATGCAGCCGATCACGAAAACAGGCAGGCACGCCCTTGCCGCCAATCGCCATATGTGCTGTGGAAAGCGGATCCGGTGCATTACCGTTTCATGAACTGCTTGAGCGAAAAAAATGAACCCAAAAGCCCGGTTGTCAGGCCAGCACCGACAATCCAGGCACAAATCTCCATGGACAGGAACCGGATGGAGACCATTTCCGTGGAGAGGGTCTGCTGAAACTGGGAACCAATTGCCGTGAAGGCCGCGTAGAGCAGGCCGAGGCCGATCAGGCTGCCGGAAAGCCCCTGGATCATCCCCTCCAAGTAGTAGGGCACGCGGATGAACCGGTCGGCGGCCCCCACCAGGCGCATGATCTGAATCTCTTCCCGCCGCGAGTAGAGCACCAGGCGGATGGTATTGGCCGCGATAAAGACGGTGGCCATGAAAAACATCGTTCCCAGGCCGTATCCAGCCAGCTTGAACAGGTTGAAAAAACCGCCAAACCGTTCGATCCACTGCTGGCCATACTCCACCTCCGCCACTGCGGGTAGCCCTTCGATGCGTTGGGCCAGGAAGGCGATCTTTTCCGGGGAGTTGGATTCACCGATAAGGGCAACGTCGAAAGCGTCGGGCAGCGGATTCTCTTTCAGGTGGTCCAGCAATGACGCCTGGTGGGGCATGCGTTCTTTCATCAAGCGCATGGCCTCGTTCTTGGAAACAAAACGGATGCGCTCGATACCGTCGATGGACTGCAACTGGAAACGGGTATCCAGACGCTGGGCTTCAGTGGTGTCCGGTGCCAGGTAAACCATGATGCGGACCCCTTTTTTCCAGGCATTGAACATATCCTGCAAATTGAAAAAAAAGAGGCCGAATGCACTGACAATCAGCACGGAAAGGGCGATCGTGATGATGGTTACCGCATTGAGAAACCGGTTTTCCAAAAGATCTTTGATGGCCCGCTGGATGTAGACAATCATCGTTTCACCCCCTTCAGACGTCTGCCGGTGGTTCAAGGCGACCCTGGTGAAGCGTCAGCACCCGACCGGTGGCGCTCTCGATCAGCGACCGGTCGTGGGTGGCCACCACCACGGTGGCGCCGCGCTGATGAAACTGGCCCAGCAACTGGAGAATGATGGCCGCCGAATCATCGTCCAGGCTGCCGGTGGGCTCGTCGGCGAGGATGATTTTGGGGTCACCGATCACGGCGCGGGCGACCGCCACCCGCTGCTGCTCACCGCCGGACAGGCTTGGCGGGTAGGTCGTCAGGCGATCCTCCATGCCCACGACCCGGAGGACATGCTTGACCTTCTTTTCCACAAGGCTGCGCTTTTGCCCCCGCGCCTCCAGCACCAGGGCCACGTTTTCGTAAACCGTGCGCGTGGGAATCAGTTTATAATCCTGAAAGATGATGCCGAATTTGCGCCGCAGCATGGGAATCCGCCGCTGGGGAATCCGGGAGAGGTTCATGCCGTCAACCAGAATCTGTCCTTCGGAAACCGGTTCCGCCAGGTAAAGCAATTTAAGCAGGGTCGATTTTCCCGCACCGCTGGGACCACTAATAAACAGGAACTCGTTTTTGGCAATATCCAGGGTCGCATCCACCAGCGCCTGCTTGGCGCCGTACCGCTTGTGGACATGAAACATGCGAATCACCGCGTTTTTTTCGGCCAGGCTGGTCATGGGACCTCGTCAGGGGTGGGGGCGGATGGCACCGGCCCTCCCACGCTCCGGGAAAAGCGGGCGGGGCCAGTCGATTCGGTGTGGCGGATGCCCGGGTCCGGCAGGGCGACAAAACCAAACGGCCCACCCTGCCAAGCGATCGGCAAGATGCGGGCCAGGCGGGGTCTTCCGACTTGATTCAAGTGGCACGCGGGCTGAAATCTCCTCGGGGTTTGGCATTGACCGGCAACCCGTCAACTGTTAAGAGACCGATACGCTCAAGGAGTGCTGTTTCCAGTTTTCCTTGCGAAGCCTCCACTGAATCCCAATGACGGGCTTCTTCCAGTTCGGTGGAGGCTTTTTTATCTGAAAAACCTCTTAAAATCAAGTATTTCTTAGAAATCCGGCTGCCCGGGAGGCGCCACCATGAAAAAAGAACTGATCCGCTTGTTGTGCCGGAAATCCTTTAAGTACACGGAAACCCCCTCTTTCAAACTGGTTTCGGGCCGTATGAGCCGTTTTTACGTCAACTGCAAACCCACCACCCTCTGTGCCCGCGGCATGTTTCTGACCGGGCACCTGATCTTCGAGGCCATGCGCGACAGCGGCGCCACGGCCGTGGGCGGACTGACGTTTGGTGCCGATCCGATTGCCATGGCCACGGCCTTTGCCTCGGAGTTGAAGGGACAACCGGTGAACGCTTTTTCGATACGCAAAACACAGAAGGATCACGGGATCGTCAAGTGGGTCGAAGGCGATGTGGCCCCGGGTGAAAAGGTGGTCGTCATCGACGATGTGGCCACCACCGGCGGATCTACCATCAAGGCCATCGAGCGGGCCCGCGCCGAGGGACTGACGGTGGTCCGGGCAATTATCCTGGTGGATCGCCAGGAAGGTGGAATGGAAAATATCCGCAAGCACGTCACCGACGCCACCGCCATCATTACCCGCGACGAACTGGTTGACTGCTGGAAAAACGAGCCCGGCGTGGCCTGACAACGCCACCCGATCTGAAATAAAAAAGCGGAGGATGAGCCAAAAATGGGTTCCAGGCACATCCTCCGCTTGTTGTTTTTGGATGGGATGAATTACGCCGGCGGGAAATAGGTGGCACTGGCGTTATCGGATTCCCAGGCCGTAACCCGACTGACGGTAATGCCGGGGTCGTCGATCATCTCCTTGAGGCTGCTTGCGATGTAGACAGCCAGGTTTTCCGATGAAGGGGCATCCTTTTCGAAATAGGGCAATTCGTTGAGAAACTGGTGGTCAAGGCGCTGCATGATCTCCTTGACGTACTTTTTGATAATTCCGAAGTCGATCAGCACACCCGCTTCGTTGAGCCGGTCTCCCTTGACACACACCTCCACATGCCAGTTGTGACCGTGAAGATTTTCACATTTTTGGGCCACCATGGTCAGCTGGTGCGCGGCGGAAAAGTGGCTGAGGATTTTCAACTCGAACATGGATTTTGCGCTCCTGCGGTCTGTCGCGTCGATTAATTGGCCGCCCTTGACGGACCGCTTTTGAGGATGTTTTTCAGCTTGCTGGTAAACTTGTTTTCTTCCATGGCGGCGAACTCCTTAAGCAGGGCCACCTGTTTCTTGTTCAGGTTGGTGGGCGTTTTTACATTAACCTGAACGATCTGATCGCCCCGATGGCCGTTGCGCAGCGAAGGAATGCCTTCACCGCGGATTCGGAAAACATCGCCGGGTTGGGTTCCCTTGGGGATTTCCATTTCGGTCTCCCCTTTCAGGGTGGGAATCGAAATGGTATCGCCGAGGGCAGCCTGGACAAACGAAACCGGGATCTGGCAGATCACATGGGTCTCTTCGCGCTTGAAAAAATCGTGGGGCTGGGTGTGGATAAAAACATACAGATCGCCACTGGGACCACCCGGACCGCCGGCTTCACCTTCTCCGGTCAGGCGCAATCGTGAGCCGTTGTCCACGCCGGCGGGAATTCTGACGGAAACTTTTTTATGTGCCAGCACCTTGCCCTGGCCCCGGCAGGTGGTACAGGGGGTGGCGATGACCTGGCCCTGGCCCCGGCAATGGCTACAGGTGGTGCGAACGGTAAAAAATCCCTGGCTGCGGCCGACCTGTCCACTGCCACCGCATTGGGGGCAGGTTTCCACTCCGGTCCCCGGTGCGGCGCCGGTACCGCCGCAGTCCGAGCAGGAGACCGCCTTTTCCACATCGATCTCTTTTTCCGTGCCAAACGCCGCTTCCATAAAAGAGAGCTGCATGTCGTAGCGCAGATCCGCGCCCCGTTGCACCCGGCTCCTTGACCGGCGACCGCCGCCAAAGCCGAAAAAATCTTCGAAAATATCACCGAAACTGGAAAAGATGTCCTCGAAACCGCCAAAACCGGAAAAGCCGGATCCTTCCAGGCCCTGATGCCCATACTGGTCATAAATCTGGCGTTTGCGGGTGTCCCGAAGCACATCGTAGGCCTCGGCGGCCTCCTTGAATTTTTCTTCGGCCTCCTGATCTCCGGGATTTCTGTCCGGATGGAACTGCAAGGCCAGCTTACGGTAGGCCTTCTTCAGCTCCGCCTCACCGGCGTTGCGTTCAACGCCGAGCACTTCGTAGTAGTCTCGTTTGGCTGCCATGGATCGTCCTGAAACGTTACTTCCTTCGTGTTGTCACCAATGGAATGATGTGTTAATTCTGCCACCTTTAAATGATGATCAAACGTAATGCAAGATGAAAGGATGTCAATGGAAACCCGGGAGCTTCCGTTTGTCCGTGACATGTTCGACAGCATCGCCCCCCGGTATGACCTGCTCAACCGGCTGCTCAGCCTTCGCCAGGATGTCGCCTGGCGCAGAAAAATGGTGGCGACCCTAACGATCCCCGAGAACGGGCGGGTGCTGGATGTGGCCTGCGGCACCGGGGACGTGACCGTGGAAATTTGTCGGCAGAAAGGCTCCGAGGTACAGGTGGTTGGCATCGATTTTTCGCCGGGCATGCTTCGCCTGGCCGGAGAAAAAATCCGCCAGCGCAACCGGCCGGCCATCACCCTACTGGCCGGCGACGCCCTGGCCCTGCCCTTCGGACCGGCATCCTTCCACGCCGTGACCATCGCCTTCGGTATCCGCAATATTCAGGATAAGGGAAAAGCGCTGAAGGCCTTTCACGACAGCCTCAAGCCCGGCGGCATGCTGCTGGTGCTGGAGTTGGCCACCCCCACGCCGGGCCGACTGCGCGAGGCCTATCTGACCTATTTTCAAAAGGTGCTGCCGGCCATCGGCCACCTGTTTTCCAAACACCACTTTGCCTATTCCTACCTGCCCGAATCGGTGGCCCGTTTTCCCAGCGCCGATCGGTTCATGGCCCTCATGAACAAGGCCGGTTTTACCCAGGTCACCTGCCGGCGCCTGACCCTGGGCGTCGCCAACCTGTTCGTCGGCACCCGGGCGTGAGCCGTTCTCGGTAAGAACGGCCATTAGTCCTCCCATCCGAAAGTCCGCTCAACGGCCTTTTTCCACGCTCGAATGCCGGCCTGGCGCACCGTGTCATCCATTTGCGGAGACCAGATCTTGTCCACCGACCAGAACGATTTCAGCTCGGCCATGGAATTCCAGAATCCCACCGCCAGGCCGGCGGCATAGGCCGCGCCCAGGGCCGTGGTCTCGGTAATCGCCGGTCGGATCACGGGAACCACCAACAGATCGGCCTGGAACTGCATGAGCAGATCGTTGGCCACCATGCCGCCGTCCACCTTCAGGCTGCCCAGGTCCACGCCGGAATCTTTATTCATGGCGGTCATGATGTCCAGGGTCTGGTAGGCATTGGCTTCCAGGACCGCCCGGGCGATATGGCCCTTGTTGGCATAGCGGGTCAGCCCGACCATCACGCCCCGGGCATCCGCGCGCCAGTAGGGGGCGAACAGGCCGGAGAAGGCCGGCACGATGTAAACCCCGCCGTTGTCGTCGACGGTGCGGGCCAGGGCTTCCACCTCTGGTGCCGACCGGATCAGCCCCAGGTTGTCCCGCAACCACTGTACCAGGGCGCCGGCAATGGCAATGGATCCTTCCAGACAGTAGACGGGCTTTTCCCCGCGCAGCTGATACCCCACGGTGGTCAACAAACCGTGGTTGGACGGGACCGCCTGATGGCCGGTGTTGAGCAGCATGAAACAGCCGGTGCCGTATGTGTTTTTGGCCTCGCCGACATCGAAGCAAGTTTGTCCCACCAGGGCCGCCTGCTGGTCCCCCAGGGCCCCACAAACCGGCACTGTGGCCGCCAGGGGGCCCTCTTTCAACGTATGCCCCCAGGTCTGCCGGTCGATGGAAGGCACGATGCGCGGCATCATCTGCCATGGGATTTCCATTGTTTTCAGAATGTCAGCGTCCCAGTCCAGGGTTTCCAGATCCATCATCAGGGTTCGCGATGCATTGGAGACATCGGTCACGTGCGCACCACCGGACACGCCGCCGGTCAATTGCCAGATGATCCAGGTTTCGATGGTACCGAAAAGCGCCCGCCCATTTTCCGCAGCCGCCCTCGCCCCCGGAACGTTGTCCAGAATCCATTTGACCTTGGGGCCTGAAAAATAGGTGGCGATGGGCAACCCGGTCTTCGGTCGAAAGCGATCCTGCCCGCCCTCACGTTCCAGCTGCCGGCAAATGGCATCGGTGCGCGTGCACTGCCAGACGATGGCATTGCAAAGGGGCTTGCCGGTTTTGGGGTCCCAGACCACGGTGGTTTCACGCTGGTTGGTGATGCCGATGGCCACGATCTGCTTTCCCGCAACACCGATTTTGCCCAGGGCACCGCGGATGACGTGGCATGTGTTCTGCCAGATTTCCAGCGGATCATGTTCGACCCAACCGGGCCGGGGAAAAATCTGCTGATGCTCCATCTGGTCCATGCCGGCAATCTGTCCCTGGTGGTCGAAAAGGATAAACCGGTTGCTGGTGGTGCCCAGATCCAGGGCGCCGATGTAGGAGGGGGCCATGGGTCGCTCCTTTCGTGGTGACCGTTGATGTTACCGTGCTGGTGACATGCCCGTTGCGGCATCCGATCCAAAAGCAAAACAGATTTATCATCTCTATCACTTCGGGAAATGCGGGACAACCAACCGTTACCGCGCGTCCCTCCCGTCCCGCCCGCAATAGCGTTTGACTTTACCTGCCGCCTCCGTTAAAAACGGCCCCATCTGTGAACGACCATCAAGAAAAGGACAAACCATGACCGATGCGGACCCAAAAGCCACGATTTCGCCGGTGCGTCTGGGCTACGGCAGCCAGTTCAAGTTCAAATGCCACCCCGGCGTGTCCTGCTTTACCCTGTGCTGCCGGGGAATCAATATCATCCTGACCCCCTACGACATCATCCAGATGAAAAAGCGGATAGACCTTTCGTCCCACGACTTTCTGGCCATCTATACCGAGCCCCACCTGCTGGAGAAAACCGACCTGCCCATGGTCACCCTCAAACTGCTTGATGACGACCGTAAATCCTGTCCCTTCGTCAAAGACAAGGAAGGCTGCATGATTTACAGTGACCGCCCGTCGTCATGCCGGTATTACCCCCTGGGGGTCGCCACGCTGCAGCATAAGGAGGGCGCCGATGACGACGGCTTCTTCTTTTTCGTCAACGAGCCCCACTGCAGGGGATTTGAGGAGGACGCCGAGTGGACGGTGGCCGATTGGCG
The DNA here is from genome assembly GCF_009689005.1 of Desulfosarcina ovata subsp. ovata. Classification (NCBI taxonomy): domain Bacteria; kingdom Pseudomonadati; phylum Thermodesulfobacteriota; class Desulfobacteria; order Desulfobacterales; family Desulfosarcinaceae; genus Desulfosarcina; species Desulfosarcina ovata. Next base: position 3,543,103 of record NZ_AP021879.1, read on the forward strand.
GGCGGATCAGGGGGTCGATCTGAGGGACGAAATCAACCGCGAGTGGACGGATCTGGTGGTGCGCAAGCGCTCTTTTCCCGCCAGTATCAAACTGACCGACAAGGCCAAACAGCTTTTTTTCATGGTTAGCTACGATATAGACAAATTCAGGGCGTTTGTTTTTGAAAGCGCCTTTCTCGAACGCTTCAAGGTGGATGAGAAAACAGTCGAAACGATCCGCGAAGACGACGTTGAACTGCTCAAATTCGGACTGACGTGGCTGAAAAGCGTCCTGTTCAAACAGGTCGACCCCGAAGAACAGGCGGCCATGTTTGCCGATCCGCAAAGCGCCGAAACAAAATCGTGAGGCGAAGGTAGTGCTTTCCTGAAAAGGGTTTGCGACCGTCCGTTACCAACAAACCGCCCGCTCCAGCAACTCCATGGAGCGGGCGGTTTGTTGTTCGGTACCCATCCATAAAAACGGTTTGTCCCCAGACGCATCAGTAAGCGTCGTAGCAAAGCCCTTCCAGCAGATGGGTATCATTCAGCCGTGCCTCGACATCGATATTGAAAAAGGCGGCCATGGGTTCGAAAATTTCCGGATTCTCGGACTGCACGGTTTTGGCGATGTTGACCACAATCTCCAGGCCGGCACGGCTCATTTTTCCCAGGGGCGGCCGACAGGGTCCCGAAGGCATACCCAGCAGCTGCATCAGCGTTTTCAGCGCCAGCGGATTGCGCGCCCGGCAGACCGCTTCGCCGTATGGTGTTTTCTCCACCGTCTTGACGGTGACGATGCCGAAAAGCGGTTCGATAGCCCTGGCCAGCCGACCGGCTTCGTCGAGTTCGTTGGCGGCCAGCAGGCGAACCAGACCGACCATGGCCTTGGGGGCGATATTGGAGACCACCGAAATCACGCCGGCGGCGGCGATCTGCGGGTCGGTCATCATCTTCACGGTAAGCCCGTCATCACCGGAAAGAATGGTGAAATCGGGTCCGCAGCACGTGCGGGTGCGCCGCATGTTGTCCAGATCGCCGGTGGCCTCTTTGACCGTGTGGACATTGGGACAGGCGTTGTACAGCATCGCCAAATCCTCGGGAAGTAGCTGGGCACCGGTGCGTCCGGGAATCACGTAGGGGATGACGGGCAGGTCGGGAAAGGCGACGGCCACTTTTTGCAGGTATTCCTTGCGGATCTCCATGGAACTGGGTCCATTGTAATAGGGATCGACCATCAGCACACCATCGACGCCCGCCTTCATCGCATGCTCCGTGGCCGACAGGGCCTCGTTGGTGTTGTTGCTCCCCGCTCCGGCAATGCACAGGCATTTTCCTTTGACTTGCCGGGCATACTGCTCCACGACCTGGTGGTGTTCCTCCCAGCCCAGGGTGGGGCTTTCGCCGGTGGTACCCACCGCCAGAATTCCGGTAATGCCGCTTTGAACCTGAAAATCGGCCAGGCGTTCAAGCCCTGTTTCATCGACCGCATCGCCAACGAAAGGCGTCACCATTGCGGTATAACACACTGGATTCATGTTACCTCCTGAAGATTGTCAATTTGTATGAAAAATTAAGGAAGTTGGGATCTTATGTCAAGGGAAAAGCGCCTCCCGGATGATTATTTTGCTTGACACGGGAAACCAGCCACGTTACCCATTTTGATTTTAAAAAGTCAATGCGGTGACGTCACCGGAAAAGGATCGATCCATGGAAAAAGCAAAAAATGCGGACGAGTATATTGCCCAGCAGAAAGCGGCCATTGCCGCCAACCCCGAGTGCGGAACCTCTCATTATAATCTTGCCGTTGCCCTTCTGGGGCAGGGAAAAACCGAAGCGGCCGAAAAATCCCTGGCAATGGCCATCGAATGCAGTCCGGGGCTTGCCGAAGCTTATGTTCAGATGGGCGGCATCTGCCTCAAACGCGGCGATATGGACGGCTGCCTGGATTGGAACCGGCGGGCCGTCAGGGCCAAACCCGGTTTTTCCGAGGGATGGGGCAATATCGGTTTTGTTCTGCTCCAGCGCGGGGATGTGGAAGGCGCCATCAATGCGTTGGAGAAGGCCACGACCTTCAATTTCCGCTTCATTCAGGCCTTTGCCACCCTGGCCAACGCCTATCTGATGAACGGTCAGGTCAAGAAAAGCATCGAGACCAACCTCAAGGCGTTGAAAATCGAGCCGGATTTCGCCGTCGCCCACAACAACCTGGCCATCGCCTATATGGAAGACGGCCAACCCGAAAAAGCCCTCGAACATGCAGAAAACGCCAGCCGGCTGGGTTACGCGGTGGCACCTGAGATCATGAAGGAATTGGAGTCTTAGGCTGGCGGAAAGAAATAATTCCCCAGATCGCGCCGGATTTGGGGTCGTCTACAAGGCGCCGCCATCGGTGCATATCGGGAATATGTGCCTGTGGCGGCAACGCGGTAGACGGGCACAAAGACAAGCAGGATGGAGGAATTATTTCTTTCCGCCAGCCTTATTGCCAATGACCCGCTTTGGACGTTCGGATCGCGATGAGCGCCGGCCATCCGTGCCCTTCCTGATTGGATGGTATCAGTGTTTAAGATAATGTTTTTGGCAAGGCCAGAGGGAAGAAGCTGTATCAATCATACCGCGACGACCGATAACGCAGCCCAAAAACATTATCTTGAATGCTATAAGGACGGTGCCGCGTATGCCTGAGATCAACTTCTTCCTGGCATCGACCGCCGACTCCATCGGCAGCGGGCATCCGCTGTGGCGGTGTCCGCTGCCCGAAAACCGCGAGGCGGCCGCGTCGACGCCGTCATCCACGGCAATAACCTATCAGGACTATTTTTCGGCGGTCTCGTCCTTCTGTTTGGCCGACGACGCGCGGCGCCTTCTGGCTGCCGCTTCCCGGTGCCTGGAAAGACCGGTCTCGTTAGCAGAGCTATCGGACATATCGGTTTTCCTGGTCAAGCATGGCGCTTTTTACCACCCTTCCAGGCTGCAGGTTGATGTCGCCGGCCGGCCGCTCGCTTTTGTCCTCAATGTGGCGGCATCCGCAGACGGCCTCGCCTCTCTGCCCCTGGAAATTCAGGCCCTGTCCCGACTTAACGCCCAGCGACCCTTTGGCTGGCTGCCCGAAATCTATGACCACGCGACGATGACCTTGCCGGCCGGCAAACCGATTGCCATGTTCCTGGGCAGCTGGTTTAATGGATATCATGAATTTCATCTGACCCGCTCGCCGGGGCACGACGACGATGCCATCGGGGTCTGGGATGGGGCCACCGTCCCCCGGCAACTCACGGCCGACCAAACGGCGGATCTATACCGCGAAGCCACCATGATCCTTACGGCCTGCTACGACCCGATCACCACCCGCCATATTTTCCCCTGGCACCATGCGGCCGGTGATTTTGTGGTCAATCCAAGCAAAAATCGCCCATCGGTCAGGCTGATCACCGTACGCGGGTTGCCCCCCATCACCGATCTTGCTCCAGAAGCGATGGATGAAGCGGCCATCCTTGAATCCCTGTTTGTTTTTTTCATCCACACGAGCCTGCGTATGCGCCTGGACCGCTTGGACGGTGTGGGCGCGGTCGCCTGGGTGCCCGATGCCTGTCTGATTCCCATGATCGAGGGTTTTTTCCAGGGGCTGGACCTGACCGCACGACTCAGCGGTTTTCCCGAATCCTTTCCCGCGTTTTTCCAGGATTATTTCAACCAGTGTGCGAAAGTGGATCTGCTGGTACGGGCGAAACGGGCGGCTGCACCCCTGTTTCGCCAGGCAAGTGAAGAGTGGCGCGTGATCCAAGGTCACATCGACCGCCATGTGACCGATATCAGGCGGGCGGTAGCGGAGTTCGTTCCTTTGATATAGGTTCCACCATGACGTCCGTCGCCAGCCGGCCGGGAAAAGTGCCGGAACACCACATAGGGAAATTATTATCACGAGGCTCCCCATATTTTGTGGGAACAGGCCAAACATGCCTTCGGCGGCGGCTTAACTGCGTGAAACCATGCTTTTTTATTGACAACGTTGGATATTAATTCTATACCTGCTCCTTGCATATTCATTGTGAAAAATCGCGTAATTGCGACAATCCCGTAAAAATATAAAGAAAAAATTCGAGAGGAGGTGACCTTACCCCCGTCAGGGATGTTTTTATTTCGATTGGCAGGTTGGTATACTATCAATTCAAATGGAGGTAAAAGATGGCAAAGCATGCAACCCCTTTGTTGGACCAGCTTGAGTCCGGGCCGTGGCCGAGCTTCGTGTCAGATCTGAAGCAGGAAGCGGCAAGCCGGGCCAAGAATGCAAACAATGTGGAATTCCAGGTGCCCCAAGACTGCGTTGAAGACCTGCTGGGTGTATTGGAACTCTCCTACAAACATGGCGTAACCCATTGGAAGCACGGCGGTATCGTGGGTGTTTTCGGTTACGGCGGCGGTGTTATCGGCCGTTACTGCGACCAGCCGCAAGAGTTTCCCGGCGTAGCCCATTTCCACACCATGCGTATCAACCAGCCCGGCGGTAAATTCTACACCACCGAATTCCTAAAAAATCTCTGCGACCTGTGGGAGTTCCGCGGCTCCGGCGTCACCAATATGCACGGCTCCACCGGCGACATCATCTTCATCGGTACCTCCACGCCGCAGCTCGAAGAAATTTTCTACGAACTGACCCACAAATTCGATCAGGACCTTGGTGGTTCCGGTTCCAACCTGCGGACCCCGTCTGACTGCATCGGGGCGGCTCGCTGTGAATACGCCTGCTACGACACCCAGGCCATTTGCTATGAACTGACCCAGGAATACCAGGATGAGCTGCATCGCCCGGCCTTCCCGTACAAGTTCAAGTTCAAATTCGACGGCTGCCCCAACTGCTGCGTGGCCTCCATCGCCCGCGCCGACATCTCCTTCGTGGGTACTTGGAGAGACGACATCAAGATCGACCAGGAAGCCGTAGCCGGTTACGTCGGCGGCGAATTCGCTCCCAATGCCGGCGCCCACAGCGGCCGCGACTGGGGTGCGTTCGACATCCAGAAAGAGGTCATTGACCTTTGCCCCAGCCAGTGCATGAAATACGAAGGCGGCAAACTCGCCATCAACACCAAAGAGTGCACCCGCTGCATGCACTGCATCAATGTTATGCCCAGGGCTCTGCATATCGGCGATGACCGTGGCTGCTCCATGCTGGTCGGCGCCAAGGCCCCGATCCTCGACGGCGCCCAGATGGGCTCCCTGCTCGTTCCCTTTATCAAGGTCGAAGAACCTTACGACGAAATCAAAGAAGTCATCGAAGCCATCTGGGATTGGTGGATGGAAGAGGGTAAGAACCGCGAACGTCTCGGTGAGCTGATCAAACGTCAGGGTTTCCAGAAACTGCTCGAAATGACCAATATCAAACCGGTGCCGCAGCATGTTCAGGAACCGCGCCACAACCCCTACATCTTCTGGAAAGAAGATGAGGTACCCGGCGGATGGACGCGTGACATCAATAAATTCAGAGAAAGACACCAGAGATAGAGGGGAGGAAAAACAATGGCATTTATTTCTTCAGGATACAATCCCGACAAACCGATGGAAAACCGGATCACCGACATCGGTCCGCAGAAATACGACAAGTTTTATCCGCCCGTCATCGCTAAAAACAAGGGCAAATGGCTGTATCACGAAATCATCAAACCCGGCGTGCTGGTCCACGTGGCCGAAAGCGGCGACGAAGTCTACACCGTACGCTGCGGCGGCGCCCGCCTGATGACCGTCACCCATATCCGTGAGATCTGTGAAATTGCCGACAAATACTGTGGCGGATATGTTCGCTGGACCACCCGTAACAACGTCGAATTCATGGTCGACGACAAAGCCAAGTGCGACGCTCTGATCACAGACCTGGAAGGCCGCAAGTTCGACGGCGGCAGCTTCAAGCTTCCTATCGGCGGCACCGGTGCCGGCGTGACCAACATCATTCACACCCAGGGCTGGATTCACTGCCACACCCCGGCCACCGACGCTTCCGGTCCGGTCAAGGCGACCCTGGACGAGCTGTTTAGCGATTTCCAGAACCATCGCCTGCCGGCCCAGCTGCGCGTCTCCCTGGCCTGCTGCCTGAACATGTGCGGCGCCGTACACTGCTCCGATATCGCCATCCTCGGTTACCACCGCAAACCGCCGCTTCTGGATCATGAATATTTGGACAAGATGTGCGAAATCCCGCTGGCCATTGCCGCCTGCCCCACCGCAGCCGTCAAACCATCCAAGGTTACCGTCGGCGACAAAGAAGTGAAATCCGTGGCCGTAAACGAAGATCGCTGTATGTTCTGCGGTAACTGCTACACCATGTGTCCCTCCATGCCGCTGGCCGACCAGGAAGGCGATGGTATCGTCCTGATGGTGGGTGGTAAGGTCTCCAACCGCATCAGCATGCCCAAGTTCTCCAAGGTCGTCGTGGCCTTTATCCCCAATGAGCCGCCGCGCTGGGGAACAACCACCGCCACCATCAAGAGAATCGTCGAAGCTTACGCTGCCGGCGCCAACAAGTACGAACGTCTGGGCGATTGGGCCGAGAGAATCGGCTGGGAGCGTTTCTTCGACAAATGTGAACTTGAATTCACCCATCATCTCATCGATGATTTCCGTGATCCCGCCTACTACACCTGGCGTCAGAGCACGCAGTTCAAGTTCTAATTTGCGCCGTATAGATTAATCCGTGCAGGGGGAGGCCACGCGCCCCCCCTGCACTCTTTAGAAAAGAGGTAATCATGGAATACGAAGAGGCAAAAAAGCTGATCGTAGAACAGTTGACCAAGAAGCTGAAAACCAAATCCAAATTTTACTTCAACGACCTGTCCAAAATCCTGGACATGAAACCCCGTGAGGCCAAGAAGATCGTCAACAAGCTGGTTACAGAAAATGTTCTGGAGTACTGGTCTTCCGGCAGCACCTCCATGTACGGCCTGCCTGGCACCGGCAAACAGTCTGGCGCTGAGCACGAAGATTAAAGCCAAAATTCGACGGACCGCCAATGAACCGGTTGTCCGCCACCATGTGTATGTTTATTGAAACAGGCTCTAAACAATTCACACTCACGGCCGACACCGGGGGTGGTGGTTGCTGCATTACGCGGCGGATCGGGAAAGACCATTTTCTCTGTTGGCATCATTGCCGCGCTGATGAGCCTGGGCAGGTCTGTTGCACCCTTTAAAAAAGGTCCGGATTATATTGATGCCGGCTGGCTCGCACTGGCAGCCGGCCGGCCCTGCTACAATCTGGATACCTTTCTCATGGATCCGGATGCAATACTGGATTCCTACCACACCCATACCCACGCTTCAGATTTCACGCTTATCGAAGGTAACCGGGGCCTCTACGACTGTATCAACACCGAGGGCAAAACCAGCACCGCCGAACTGGCAAAAATGCTGGGGCTGCCCGTGATCCTCTGCATCGATGCCACCAAAACCACGCGCACCATGGCGGCCGTGGTGGGCGGGATCGCCGCATTCGATCCAGATGTGCGCATCGGGGGGGTGGTGCTGAACCGCGTAGCCGGCAAGCGCCACCAAGGCATCCTGACGCGCAGCATCGAGGCGTACACCGGCATTCCCGTGTTGGGTTCGGTGCCGAAATTGCGCAAACAAAGCTTTCCCGAACGACACATGGGACTGGTGCCGACACCGGAACACAGCTGGGCCCAACCGGCCATCGACGCCATCCGGGAGGTTGCCCAAGCGCACCTGGATCTTGACCGCATCCAGCGACTGGCCGAAACGGCAACACCCATTGCGCGGCCGGCCCCTCCTGAACCTCCTGAAACCGTGAGGACAACCGCATCCATCGGCAAACGGCCCGTTATTGGCATCCTGCGCGATGCCGCATTTCAGTTTTACTATCCGGAAAACCTGGAAGCCCTGGAAGCGGCCGGCGCTGACCTGGTCTTTGCCAGCCCGTTGACAGACCGGCGCCTGCCGCCGGTCGACGCGCTCTATATTGGCGGGGGCTTCCCGGAAACCCATGCCCGGGAACTGGAGGGCAACCGCACGTTTCGAAACGAGCTGAAAAATGCGGCCGAAAACGGCATGCCGATTTACGCCGAGTGTGGCGGCCTGATGTACCTGGGCGAACGCCTTGTGCTGGCCGATGGCGAATTCGAGATGACCGGCGTCCTGCCCGCCGTGTTCGGATTCTCTAAACGTCCCCAGGGCCATGGCTACACCATTGTCCGGGTGGAGGGGGGTAACCCGTTCTACCCGCCGGGAAGCACTTTGCTGGGGCATGAATTTCACTACTCCAGCGTACAATCATGGAACGGCTCTGGCGACAACCTGGCCTTTCGCATGGAGCGCGGTGCCGGTTTTTTAGACGGCAGGGACGGTGTGTGCCATAAAAACGTACTGGCCACCTACACCCACATCCACGCCTTGGGAACCCCGGGATGGGCCCCTTCCCTGGTCAGCCGGGCGCAGGCCTACAGAACATCCCGAGAGACCACCTCCCGGCCGCGGTAATCCTCAAAAAAAAGGACCGTACCGCAAGCGGCACGATCCTCTTTCTACAGATAGAATTGTATTCAGACGCCTATTTTTTGGTTTTCGGGTGGCATTTGGAACAAGACGTCGGCGCAAGTGTTTCCTTATCCTTTTTTTTGTAATCCTTGTGACAGGCGATGCAGTTTTCGTGGATCGCCTCGGCGTGGTACTCCATCTCCTTGGCGGCGATCTCTTTCTTGGGGACTTTTTTCTCGCGCATCTCTTTTTTCAGTGCACCGGGCATCCGGCTGGGAATCTTGTGGCATTCGATACATCCCTTCACATCATCGCCCATTTTCAGGTCGTTCAGGGGTTTGCCATCGGCATCGTGGTGGCACTCGCCGCAGCCGATTTTGTACTCCTCGTTGTGCTTCTTGTGCGAGAAATCGACGATGCCCTTGGTGTGCTCGCTGTAAGCCTTATGCTCCATGCGGATGACATCCTGAACTTTTGTTGCCGCACCGACGCTGCCGGCAACGAACAGCAGTGCCACACACACCCCTGTGACCAGAACGAACATGTTTGGTTTTGTCATATCCACCTCTCTCCTCTTCGATGATAATTGGTTGAACACTCAAAATCCCTCCGCGACCCAGCTCTATCAATCCTGATGCCAGCTGTCAATGGGAATCCCGGAAAGCTATTTATTGTGAATATTTAGATAGTTATTAAAAAGTCGAGGACTGATCCGGGAGTATTGGTCAAAGTCGGCCATCATCTCAAACCCCGGTATCAAGGCCTTGACGACCGGAAGATCGAGATCCGCACGGGTAATGTCCACGTAAATGGGAGAAAAACCATTGGCCCTTAGCGTCTCTTCCACCAGTATCAGATCCAGATCCGGTTTGCCGGTGGAGAAATCGGGCAATGTTTCGAACGGAAGCCAGGGCAGGTCCGGGAGCGCCGGCGCCGAGGGCGGCCCGGCAGGGTAGGGATACGGTGTTTCGGTCAGGGCTGACAACACCGCCCGTCGCCCGTCGAGATGGGCCCCGCCTCCCTTGGATACCGTTCCGTCCCGGTGGGTGACGAAACAGGTGCAGCAGGGGATGCCAAACGCCGGACTGATGTCCTGAAACTGCAGGTGGATACCACGGGCGCGGTAATCATCCAACAGGGCCCGCAACGGCGCGTCTTCGGACGAGACCCGGAAGCAGCGTGACGGGTGATAGGGATTGACCGCTTCGCTGTCCCGTTCCAACAGCTCGTAAAGGGCGCTCAAGCGGGCCTCGGCTACCGTGTTTCCCGATGCCAGTCCGGTGGACCCCAGCCCTGAAAAAAGTGATCGTTCATCCAGATTGCAGAACAGAAAAACGCATTGCGCCGGGACCCAGATCGACCGCAGGCCCCCTTTGGCGCATTGTTCGCCCTCGATCCAGTAGAGCGGTTCGTCCCGGTAAGGCACCTCCAGCCTGAGCTGATTCGGATCCAGCACGTCAAGGCCGTCGGCCGAAAGTCCCGATCGGGGGCCGTGGATAAGGGGATGGGTCCGGCGGGTTCCGATGATCCCATGCCGGTCGACGCTGGCAAAAGCGGAGCAGCGCTCGACCACCTCCATCAGACAGGATGCCCGCGCCGCCTCCAGGGAAAGGCCACGACCGTAGGCGGTCTGGGTGCTGGCCAGGGTGTGGTGCAAGGCCCCGCAGGTCACCCGATGATCGAAGGTCCAGCGACGCAGCAGGGCATACAGGCTCAGGGACGACTGGTGGCGCATCTCCGGCCCATCGAAAATCTTCAACCGCTCCAGGCGGCGGGTGGCCCGGTCGATGGTCGTTTCCAGGGGCGGCCGGGGGGTACCGGCAGTGCTTGCGCCGTCGGGCAGGCATCGCTGGACGATCGACTTCAGGTGGGCCGCCTCCGGAAGCGGCGCCTCACTGCCGTCAATTCCTTTAACGGGCGGTGCAAGGCCCACCTTTTGCGGAGGGGGAAGCGGGCGATGCCGGATGATGTTGGCGTGAAACCACTCGGCCCAGCGGCGGTGGCGATCTTGATCGGCAAGCATCTGCGAACGCAGGAAAACCAGCGGGCTCTGTTCGGCCAAGGCCGCCATCTGCCGCCGGTTGAACCGCCGCGCCAGCCGGCTCAGGTGGGGGTGGAGGGTGGCCGCTTCGAGCACCAGGGCGTCGACCAGCGGATCGGCTTTTGAATCGACGTCCAGCAGTGCCGTTGCCGCATCAGGGTCCATCTGGCCGATCCGTTCCAGCAGCCAGGCGTGTATGAAGCTGTCATTGGGGTGATGGTGCAGGCAGGCAATGCCCTCCTCGATAGACGGCTCCGGCTGGGGAACCGCTGAAAAATAACCGGTGCTGGCGGCCGTCGTGGCGAGATCAAGGCGGTAGTGAATCATGCCGCGTACGTCCCCATCACTCGCTGGCCGGCTCGGCATCTTCCTGGGGCGCCGCTTTTGGCTTGCCAAAAATACGGGCACCGACGATGCTGATTTCATACAGCAGCATCAACGGCAGCGCCATCATCATTTGGGTGACCACATCGGGTGGAGTGAGGATTGCCGCGCCCACAAAAAAGAGCAGAATGGCGTATTTTCGATTCTTTTTTAAAAAGGGAACCGAAACAATTCCCAATCGCGCCAGAAAGGTGATCACCAGGGGCAGTTCGAACACCAGTCCGAAGGCCAGCAGCAGTTTGGACGAAAAGCTGAGGTACTCCTTCATGGAGGGCATGGGCCGGATGGTTTCCGTGGCAAACCCCAGGAAAAAATCGAAACCGAAGGGGAAGACGATAAAATAGCCGAACAGGGCGCCACCGACAAAAAAAATCGTGGACAGAAAGACGATGGGCAGCAGCAGGCGCTTTTCACGGTCGTAAAGACCGGGGGCAACAAACATCCAGAACTGGTAGATGATCACCGGTGAAGCCAGCATCAACCCGGCCAGAAAAGAGACTTTCAGAAACGTGAAAAAGGCTTCGGGCAGCCCTGTATAGATCAGGGTTTCGCCCTGGTTCATCACCGAGATCAGTGGTTGTGTCAGAATCTGGAACAGCTTTTCCTTGAAGCCATAGCAGATCGCAAAACCGACTGCCACGGCAATAAAGCTGGTAATCAGCCGTTTGCGCAGCTCTTCCAGGTGGGCGGTAAAGGGGAGCTTGTCGTCCGTATCCTTATCCATCTCTGCCACGGTCAGGAATCCTTGTGCGCTTCTGAATCGGAATTGGCGGGCGCAGCCGGAGAGGTGTTTTCCGCAACCGTGGACGGTTCCGCTCGATCCATGGTGGCATCGGTTTCATCTGGAACGGTTTCGCTTTTCCGGGACGGTTCGGGTTGATGGGCGTCACCACCATCGTCAGCCGAAGGCGCGTTCTTTTCGGCCGCCCGGTTGTGATCGTTGAAAGCGCTTTTGACCTCTTTGAACTCCGTGTCGATCTGAATACTATCTTTCAGTTCGCTGGTCGCCTTTTTAAACTCGCCCATGGCCTTTCCCAGGGACCGGGCCAGGTCCGGCAGTTTTTTGGGTCCGATGACGATCAGGGCCACTGCCAGAATCAGTATCATTTCCGGCATTCCAATACCGAACATGAATGTCTCCTTTAATCTGCTGAAAGGGTACGACGGCTTAGCCATCGAAACCCTACTGGTTTTGCTAGGGGGTGTCAAGCCAGGGGTTGCCCTGATAGGATCTTGAAGATGGCAATGCCGATGACGATCAGAATGTTGGGAACATTAACGGTGCCATGGGTTCGTCCGCTGTGCATGGCGGCGGGTCACGGCTGAACCAGACGAACATGGACAGCGCCGTCCGTTACCTCATCAATCTCGATACCGAAACCATTGAAGGTTTCCAGCAGCAGCGCATCCGCCAAGGAGCGTGGTGTCCCCGCATACCTTACCGCCATCACGGCCTGGTCACCCGACATTTTAACCATTTTCAGGTCCTTGACCCCGGGAAGGGAAGAAATTGCCGTACGCAGGCGCACAAAACTAGCAATCTGGCCACTGGTGCCATCGACGACCAGTTCAATACGCGCATGGCGATCCTGATCCTGCTGCCAGGCGGCCAGCACTTGTCCGATCAAATCGTCGGCCGCCGCTGAAGCGGCATTGGACAGGGCCTGCCGCCCTGCCCGTTGGGCAGCCGGGTCAGCGGCCGGCGAACGCCCCTGGGACTTTCCCATGGGTGCACCACTGCGCACATTCAACGCGCGCACCCGCACCTCCGCTTCGGCATTCGGGTGATCGCCGCCCGGAGTTTGGGTTGCCGTCCCCGTACCGACAACCAGCACATCGGCACCCAGTCGCCCGGCCAGGACCAGCAAATCCGCATCCGCAGCTGGCTCGCCGATCCCCAGGGGCATTGCCGGGTCCGGAACGTCGACAACCCCGAAACCGTCCGCCTTGAACGCGTCGGCCAGGGCCCCTTCGCTTACCGTTCGGCTGCTTCGCCGCTCGGCACCCCACCAGTCGATCAGATCCGCGTCGTCAACGTTTTTTTCGGCCACCATGAAGAGAACCCGTGGCAACACCGTATCGGCCATGGCCAAGCCGAGCCGGGAGAGGTCGCTGCCGAGCCGCCCCGTGGCGACATCCACCTGAACCAGCACCCGCACCGTTGACCCCGACACGGCTTCACTGACCACGCGATAGTTGCGCACATAAGTATCGGGGGCGTTCAGTATTTTTTCGTTGATCACCTGAAACCGGCGAACGACGGTTTCCCTGGTAAGCATCTCCATGACGGTCCCGCCAACAGCGGCAACCAGGGCATCGTCGATTGCACTTTGCTTACCGGCAGCCATATTTTTGTTGTGAATGACGGCCGCTCCGAATGCATTCAACGACGTCGTGGCCTCGGCGGCGATACCGCTGCCGGCAAATCCGATGGTAACAATCAGCAAAAGGGCGATGGGTAGCATCCAGCGGTGGATGGATCGATAAGCGGTCATGAACGTCTCCGGATTGCGGCGTCTTCGACGCCGGATCGATCGCCGGGAAAAGCCTTCCGGCAACGGGGTTATTTCTGGATGGGCCATCGTTATGCCTTGCGAACCAGCGCATAATCGGCAATGTCCATCAGGGTTTCGCGTGTCCGGCTGTGGGCGAATTGACCAAGGGCCGTCTTGGCGGCGGCCACATGCTCCGCCGCCTGGGCCCGGGTATAGGCGATTCCGCCATACTGATCGAGCATCGCCACCAGGGCGGCAAACTCGCGCTCACAAAAATCCGGTTTTTCCAGAAGGGCGACCATCCGTGCACGATCCGTTTCCGATGCACGGGAAAGCGCATGGATCAGCGGCAGGGTCAGTTTCCCCTCCCGGAGGTCTGCCCCGGCGCGTTTGCCCAGAGCCGCCAGGTCCTGGGTGTAGTCAAGTAGATCGTCGGCCATCTGAAAGGCGATCCCCAGATGGTACCCGTAGGCGGTCAGGGCGTCAACCCGCTCGGCGCCGGCGTCGGCAATCAGGGCCCCGGTCCGGCAGGCGCCTTCAAACAGCACAGCGGTCTTGCAGCGAATTACTTCCAGATACTCCGCTTCGGTGAGCGAGCTGTCCCCTTTGCGCTCCATTTGCCGGATTTCACCCTGGGACATGTTTTCGGTAATCCCGGCAATCACCCGAATCACCTCACTCAGGCCGGTATCGGCGGCGATGGAAAGCCCCCGGGCCAACAGAAAATCACCGGTCAGCACGGCGGTGGGGTTGTCCCACACCTGGTTGGCCACCGGGCGGCCCCGGCGCATGTCGGCGCCGTCCACCAGATCGTCGTGCAGCAGGGTGGCCGCGTGCAGGTACTCGAAGATGGTGGCAAAGCGGGCAGCATGGTTGCCGGCATGGCCGCAAAGCCGGGCACACTGGATCATCAACAGGGGGCGCAGCCGTTTGCCGCCAGCAAAGAGGATGTGGCCGGCCACCTGCGAGACCAGATCGAAATACGGATTGAGATTGTCTTCCAGGGCCGCTTCAATGGCCGCCAGATCGCCTTTGACCGCAGCTATAATTTTCGTTTTCAGATCGCTCATCGTACCCTTCCGATCAGGTCGTATTCCAGGGTTTCGCTAATTTGAACCCGCACGATCTCGCCAATGGGCAATGCCGGTCCGTCGGGCGGCGTTCGGACATAGGTCAGTCCGTCCACCTCGGGGGCCTGCAGGATGGACCGCCCTTCGTAAAGGCCGGGTTCGGCCACTGCTTCGACCAGCACCGGCAGGGTTCTTCCGATCATGGCGGTCAGGTTGTCGGCCGAGATCGCCATCTGCCGCGCCATGATCGCGTCATGGCGCGCCTGGGCCACTTTTTTGGAAACGTGGCCGGAAAGCCGGTGGGACGGCAGGTCCTCGGCATCGGAATAGGTAAACACCCCCAGATGGTCGAAGCGGACCGCCGCCACAAAATCCATCAGGGTTTTGAAATCGGCATCGCTCTCGCCGGGAAAGCCAACGATCAGGGTGGTGCGCAGGACGGCCCCGGGAACCGTGGTGCGAATGCGCCGGAACAGTTCCAGAAGGCGATCTTTATCATACCCGCGCCCCATTTTCTTGAGCACCGTTTTCGAGGCATGCTGAACCGGCAGATCAAAATAGGGACACAGATTGTCGTGGGCGGCGACCACCTGCAGCACCGCATCGTCAATGCTCTCCGGGTGGCCGTACAGGAAGCGAATCCAGGTATCGCCGGCCAACGCCGCCAACTTTGCCAGCAGATCGGCAAACCGTGCCGGTTCGGATCGGTCGTGGCCGTAATGGGTGGTGTCCTGGGCCACCAGATTGATCTCCCGGGCACCGGCATCGATCAGTTGCCGGGCCTCTTCCAGGATCTGCGCCATGGGCCGGCTCTTCTGGCGACCGCGCAGCCGCGGAATGATGCAGTAGGTGCAGTGGCGGCTGCACCCTTCGGCGATTTTCAGGTACGCGCTGGTCGTCTGCTCCCGCTCCCGCAGGGCGGACGCGCCCATGGGAATGCGGTCCGGGTCCGGCAGGCAGACATTGCCGTCCAGCCGTCCGGTCACGGCATCGCCGATTTGGGTATAGGCACCGGTTCCCAGAAACTGATCCACCTCGGGCAAGGCATCGGCAATGGCCTCGCGAAACCGTTCCGGCAGGCATCCAGCCACGATCAGTCGCTGGCAGCGGCCGTCGGTTTTAAACCGCGCCAGCTCCAGAACAGTATCGATGGATTCGTTGATCGCCGCCTCCACAAAACTGCAGGTGTTGACCACAATCACCTCGGCTTCGGCCGGATCCCGGGTCAACGTCCAGCCGTCCAGGCGCAGTTGCCCGGCCATGGTTTCGCTGTCTACCTGATTGCGGGCGCAGCCCAGACTTTCAATATATACCATCATGTGCGTTCACTCCGGCACGCGCCCCGGTCAGCGGGGTCGAAAAACCGCCGCCGTCCTCGAATTATCGGGCATGCGGGGTAACGAATTCATCTACCAGCAACCCTTATAAAAGTCAAAAGGCCGCCACAGGTCGGGCAGCCTTTTCACCACGTTTTATCGATTCAGCAAGCAGCGGGCAGGACACCGGTGATCAACCCATGCCCCTTTGCGACCCCTGAACCATGAACCGATTCAGCCTTTCAGTTTTTCCACCTCGGCGGTGATCGCCGGAACGATCTCGAACAGATCGCCCACGATACCGAAATCGCACTTGGCAAAAATCGGTGCGTCGGGATCCTTGTTGATGGCCACGACCACCCGTGAAGACGCCATCCCGGCCAGGTGCTGGATGGCACCGGAGACGCCGCAGGCCACATACAGGTTGGGCGCCACCACCTTGCCGGTCTGCCCCACCTGATCGGATACCGGCCGCCAGCCCTCGTCCACGGCGCTTCGGGAGGCACCCACGGCCCCGTCCAGCACTTTGGCCAGGCCTTCCACGACGCTGTAGTCGTCTCCGCCCATTCCGCGGCCGCCGGTAACGACCACATCGGCTTCGGTCAGTTCGATCTTGCCCGTTTCCATCTGTTTTTCGATCAGGGTCACCCGGGTGCCGGTCAGATCGACCGCCACCGTTTCCACCTCGCCGGCACCCTGGGCCGCCACGGCTTCCATGGCCCGGGGGCGGATGGCGACGATGGCCGGTGAGCCGTTCAGGCTCACATCGGCCAGAACCTTACCGCCGTACATGGGACGGGTGGCCACGACCTGATCGCCCTCCACGCGGACGGCCACACAGTCCATGGCCAGGGGCGCATTGAGACGCGCGGAAAGCCGGGCGGCAATATCCTTGCCCAGGGCCGTGGCGCCGATCACCACCACGGCTGGATCGGCTTTTTCCACCAGCTGCGTCGCCGCCTCGATGCAGGCGTCGGCCAGGCCGTCTTTCAGCCCTTCCTGGTCGGCGACCAGGATCCGGTCGGCCCCGTATTCAGCAGCCTGGGGGGCAATGGATGCCACCCCGGCGCCCATGACGGCGGCCACCAGCGGACCACCGGTTTTCCCGGCAATCATTTTTGCGGTCGAAATCGCTTCAAAGGAAATATTCTTAAAGGCCCCGTCAACCGGTTCGGTAAAGGCCATTACTGCCTGTGACATGTTTTTTCTCCCTTATCTAACACCTGTCCGAGCATCGGTCGCTCCGGCAGGCCGTATGGAATTGGTTATCGCGGTATCGCGTCCAGGGTCAGATGACTTTGGCTTCTTCCCGCAGGGTCTTGACCAGGGCGGCCGCCTTGGCGGCGGCACTGTCACCGTCGATCACGCGGCCACGCTTGCGCTCGGGGGGCAGGCGCAGGGCGATGGTCTTGACCATGGGGTCGCCCACCTCGGTTCCGGTTTCTGAAAGCGGCCGGGTGTCGATGGGCTTCTTCTTGGCCTTCATGATTCCGGGCAGGCTGGCATAGCGGGGTTCGTTGAGGCCGCGCTGAGTGGTGATCAAGGCCGGCAGGGCGGTTTCGAGAACCAGGGTGCCGCCCTCGATGGTCCGCGTGCAGCGGATCTTGCCGTCGTCAATTTGCTCGGCGATTACCATGGAGACGTGCGGAATGCCCATGAACTCGGCAACCGCCGGCCCCACCTGGAAGTTGTCGTCGTCCACGGCACGGTGACCAGCGATCACCAGGTCAAAGGCGCCTTTTTTCAATTCTCCGGCCAGCACGTTGGCGGTTGCCAGTCCATCCAGGGTTTTTCCTTCGGGATCGATGCGCACCGCCGTATCGGCCCCCATGGCCAGGGCCGTTCGCAGGGCTTCGACCGATTTTTCCGGCCCCAGGGTCATGACCGTCACGCTGCCCCCCAGGGCGGTGCGGATCTGCAGGGCCTCTTCCACGGCCATCTCGTCGTAGGGGTTCATCACCCAGTTGATGCCATCGGTTTTGATTGCAGCGTCACCATCGGCAATCTCGATTGACGACTCGGTCGCCGGAACCTGTTTGAGCAGTACGGCAATTTCCACGCTTCACCTTCCTTGCATACCGGGGGTGCATCCCCATCCACGAAACGCTCCCGGTCAGTTTGTCTTTACCTTCGCTGATAAAAAAAATATAACCTATCAATATTATGGATATTGTTATGACTGCACAAGCCAAATATATGACTAGAGCAGGATTGTCAACGGGAAATAGCGGCGCTCAATGGAGCACAAAACCGCTGGACGGGTGATCCTTCAGAGACCCGTCTGGCTGACGGGTAACGATGAGGCAGGCCACCCCGGGCAGGCGGTCGACCAGGGCCACGCCCTTTTCCGGCCCCATCACCATCAGCGCGGTGGCCAGCCCGTCAGCCACCGTACAATTGGCGGCCACCACCGAGGCGCTCACCACGCCGTTGGTCACCGGTCGGCCCGTGCGCGGATCGAGGATGTGCGCATAGGCATGCTCGCCGATCTGGAAGAAGATCCGGTAGTCGCCACTGGTGGCCATGGCCTGGTCCGTGAGAGGCACGGCCTTGTAAACCTCGTTGAAAGCGGCATCCCTGTCCGGGCGATTGATGCCGATGCGCCAGGGCTTGCCATCCTTGCGATGGCCGCGGGCGTACACCTCGCCGCCGATCTCGACAACGAAATCGGTCAGCCCTTCGTCACCCAAAAGCCGGGCAACGGCATCCACCCCGTATCCCTTGGCGATGGAGGCCAGGTCCAGGGTGACGGCCGGATCTGTCTTGCGCATCCGGCCGGAGGGATCCCGCTCGATCCGATCGAAGCCCACATGGCAAAGCGCCTGGACGATCCGGTCATCCGCCGGGACCTGGTGAACGGCGCCTTTTCGTCCGAAGCCCCACAGGTTGATCAGCGGATCCAGGGTGCCGTCCCAGGCACCGTCGGTCAAGCGGTAGAGTTCGCTGGCCACCTCGAGAACATCGAGAAAATCAGCGGACGGGGAAAAGGTTTCCTCAACGGATGCGATGGCATTGAAGCGGCTGATCTCGCTGTTGGGATCATAGGTGGACATGCTCCGGTTGATGGCCGCCAGGCGCGCATCGATTTTTTTCTGCAGCGTGCCCGTCGACGTCAGCAGACCGGCCACCACGGTGATGTGGTAGGTGGTGCCCATGGTTTTGCCGGTCAGGCGCACCTCCCGCCGGGGCTGACAGGATGCACACACCAACAGGATCAATAGGACCGCCATGAGGGCCACGGTCCGTTTTGCTTTGCTTGGGTAGAAATTCAGCATATTCGCGGCAACTGCTCCCCGGTGAGCATATCGACAATACGCTCACCGCCGATGCGGGTTTTCATATAAGTATCCGTGGAAAAGGCGATCCAGCCACCCGCCAGATCCAGGGTGGCCCCGTCATCGAAGGCGACATAGGTGTCCCGCAGGCCCAGCCCGCTGGCCGGGATGGTGCCAATTCCCCGCCTCCCGGCATCCCACACCGGGCAGGCGTTGGGCTGGGCGTGAAAGCACCGGTTCTCGGGATCGTCGTAACATCCGGTGAGATAAGGGTCGCCCGGGTAGCACTGTCCCGGCTCTTGACGATGGAAAAGGCGCTGAAGCCGACTACTCCCGCCGGCAGGCGCCGGACCTCAACGATATGGGCCAGGGGCGGCTTGCGGCGGGGGAGATCGTCTTGGGGTCGGCAACGGGTGTGCCGATGAGCGACTCTTCCACCGGACCGAGCTGGCCTTCTTTATCCCGGGGACCGAAATTCCAGGTGGACGGCACCACCTGGTTTCCCGCAGCCGCCATGAGGGTTTCATTGTATTCAGTTGATTGCGGTTACCGGCGGATCAAGCTTCGTCGCTGCCGGTATCCGCATCGGAAACTTTTATGGTTTTCTGCAGGTCCTTGATGATCCCTTTTTCTTCATAATCATCCTCGGTATCGTCGTCCAGCAGGTCATCCACATCCATGGTGCTGTCACCCTCACCATCATCGTCATCCTCCTCTTTATCTTCAAGATCCATTTCTTCGTCAGGACTTTCAAACAAATCCCGCTCTTCGAAAAAGAGTTCGGCAGAGGTATTGGCCCCGGGCTGAAACATTTCAATGATGGCATCGGCAATCCGCTCCGTGTACGCCCCCGGAGGGTACATGTTATGGGTGCGAAGGGCCTGAATCAGGGAATTGCGGTCCTTTTGCATGGCCACTTTGATCATTTTGGCGTCATAAGCTTCTTCACAAAGCAGGGAAAGCATCTCTTTGTCCAGTTCCGCATACTCCTGGATAGAGAGTTTACCGTTTTCATTGTCCAATAAAACCACATATTTCTGTTTCATATAGGGATCCTCCAGAGGCCTCGATTCGTTATTTTGGGTGCACGGAGGATCATCATAAAAGCCCTTTGATGTCAACCATCATTTAAGGTTCCGCAAAAACCGCCAGGGAATTGAACCAAGGGCCGCTAAATGGCCCGCAATCCGCTGGACCGCATACCTGATCAATCCCGCCTGGGATAAAAGGATTGACGCTGAAGATTCGAGATGATAATGAGGCCAATTACTTCCGTGGAGGGATGGCCGAGTGGTTTAAGGCGGCGGTCTTGAAAACCGTTGAGCGAAAGCTCCGTGGGTTCGAATCCTACTCCCTCCGCCAAAAATCGATCTGCCTTTTTGTTTGATACAACTTTTGGGAGAGATGGCCGAGTCGGCTGAAGGCGCTCGCCTGCTAAGCGAGTGTGTGGTGAAAGCTGCACCGAGGGTTCGAATCCCTCTCTCTCCGCCAGTTCATTATGATAGCTCGGCTTTTCAAGTCGGGCTATCTTATTTTTTAATGACCATTCATTTTTCGTTCCTCGCGCCAATCCTGAATCCGCTATGGGAAATGCACGTCTCAACCGCTGGTCCTGCTGTCTCGTGAGCCTGCTTCTGCTGGCCCCACTCATGTTTGGTAGCGGCCGTTGCGCGGCCGAGACCAACGATGCACCAACGCCGATACCAGAGATCCAGGCGGCCATTCTATCGCGCCTGGAAAACCACGGGGACGGTGATACGGTTGGCTGCCAGGGAGAAATACTCTGTGGCACGCAACTGCTGCCGACGGCCTATGATAAAAGGGACGACTTGCCCCTTTGGGTTGACGACGGGTGCTCCGTGGAACGGGCGACACACCTTTTTGATCTCATCGGAAAAGCCACAGAGGATGGACTCAACCCGGCGGATTACCACCATCATGCCATCCAACACCTGCTGGCGGCGATCTGCGAGCGGCGCACAACCGGGATAGCGGTGCCTCCGGCCTGGTGGGCGGATCTGGATCTGATCCTGACCGATGCATTTCTTCTGTACGGCTCACATTTGTCCACCGGCCGGGTCAATCCGGAAACCCTGGGCACGGACTGGAAGATCCATCCGGGGTCCGTCGATCTGATGGCCGTTCTCGACAGCGCCACCGCGCCGGACGGCAACATCGAAACAGCCATGGATGCGTTGCGGCCACCATATGACGGATACCATTCCCTGCGCAGGGCTCTGGCCCGGCTTCGCGTCCTGGCCCCTGCCAACGGATGGTCAACGGTCGCCGGAGACAAAACCCTGCGACCGGGCGATCGCGCTGCCGCCGTCACCGCCCTGAGGCATCGGCTGACCGAGAGTGGCGAGCTGAATCCAGCCCGGCCGGTTACCGACACCGCTTTTTTCGACAGCCAACTGGCCGCCGCTGTCAAACGCTTTCAGCGGCGCCACGGCCTGGAACCCGATGGCATCGTTGGACGAAAAACAGTTGGCATGCTTAACGTTTCCGTTGAGCAACGCATCCGGCAGGTGGCACTCAATCTGGAGCGCTGGCGCTGGCGTCCCCGAGACCTGGGAAATCGTTATGTGATGATCAATACGGCCGACTTCCGGCTTGACGCCGTTGAGGACGGCCAGGTGGTCGTAACCATGCGGGTTGTCGTCGGGCGGCCGGCCCGACGCTCACCGGTATTCAGTGCCAGAATTTCGTACCTGGTGGTCAACCCTTATTGGAATGTCCCCACCACCATCGCCGTGGAAGATATCCTGCCCGAGCTTCGCAAAGATATCAGCTATCTTTCCCGGCACAACATCCGCGTCTTCGAGAACTGGCAGTCCGGTGCGCGTGAAGTCGATCCGGCCACGGTAGATTGGCGGGCCTATCATGCCAACCGGTTTCCCTTCCGGCTCCGCCAGGATCCCGGGACGCATAACGCCCTTGGTCGAATTAAATTCATGTTTCCCAATCCCTTTGCGATATACCTGCACGACACTCCCCACCGATCCCTGTTCAGGCGGGCCCAACGGGATTTCAGTTCCGGTTGCATCCGGGTGGAAGCACCCATGGCCCTGGCCCATTTTGTTTTGGCGGAAAATCCGACCTGGACAGATGACAAGCTGACGGAACTCATCGATAGCGGGGAAACACGAACCATTCGGCTTCGCCATCCGGTACCGGTACACCTGGTCTACATGACTGCCTGGACAGATGAAACCGGCAGCCTTCAGTTTCGCAGTGACATTTACCAACGGGATCGGGATCTGCAGAAGGCCTTTGACCGGCACCATCCCAAGCGGTCGCCGGGGTTGGCATTCATGCCGGACACGCCGGATGGACGGACGCGTGATTGGAAAAACAAGTTTGACGGGAATTGAAACGGATCAGTAAGTTATCCATTCCACGTGCGAAAAGCACCGGTATCCACATGAACAAAATCGGACCGGGGATAGTAACCGACGCCGCCGGCCTTAAGATCGATACACGCCTGGCGCAACCGGTGGGTGTCGCAATCGGGCAGGCGGATATCAATTGCCCGGCCCTGCATATGATAGCTTCGCTTGGCGACCCCGAAACTCTTTTTCCGCAGCATGGTATTGGTTTTGGGAGAGCGATAACCGGAAATGATGTGAAAGGATGAACTGCAGCCCAAACGCTGGTTGACACCAAAAAGCAGATCCATGAGCCGGGGATCGATGGGATGGATCTCACCGGTACGGTGATCACGCAAGAGATGATTGATCCGATTCAGGGCCTCGGGGCAATAAGCGCCACTATTAAAGTAGCAGACACTGAGTTGTTCATCGGTATGAGTATTGAAAAAAGACAAGCTGCGGCGGGTTCTGTCGGGATGCAGCGATGCCAGCCCCAAGGAGGGAACCAGGCAGGAAGCCAGAAAACCACCCCCGATTTTTAAAAAATTACGTCGACTGCAACGATCCATGTATCTCTCCAGGTGTCTTTAAGCTGAACATTTTTCATATTCGACGTTTGAAACAAGCAAATACCGGACCAACATCCACAACTCTTTCCCAAGCAGCCTTCCAGAACTTTCTACCTACGTATATCCTTCTGTTTTTTCTTAAGTTTTGTTTTTTGCTACCCCTTCATGATAAAAACGCAGTGTATCTCTCCGGACGAATGCTGTGCATATTTTGTCAACAGTTTGACGGGCATCAAACGATCCGCTGAAACTGTTTTTCCAGATCCTTTAGCTCCCAGCGGATCCAGATCGGTCTGCCATGGGGACAGTGGGACGGATTGTCGCAATCGTCCAATTGTTCCAGCATGGCTTTGATCTGAACCTCACTGAGCCGCTGGTGGGCCCGGATCGCATTGTGGCAGGCCATGACCATCAGACAGCCGTCCATGATGGCATCGGTATCGGCCCGGACTCCGATTTCGGCCGTTTTCTCTACGAGTTGCGTCACCAACGTCGAAATTTTGCCACTGTCCAGCTGGGTCGGCATCGCCTTGACCACAAAGGTATTGCCTCCAAACGGTTCAATCTCCAGGCCATAGCGGTCCAGCTGCGGTACCAGGGTTGCCAGGATCTGGGCTTCCCGAAACCCCAGGTCAATGGTTTCCGGAAGCAACAGGCGCTGGGCCGTGGGCCGCTGTTCGGCGGCCTGCCGTTTGAGCTGTTCAAAAACGATCCGCTCGTGGGCGGCATGCTGATCGATGAGAATCAGACCGTCATCGCCGGATTCACAAATGATATAGGTGCCCTTGTACTGACCGATAAGGTGCAGGTCGCTGAAAAACCGCCTTTTCCACAATGGGGCCTGGCGGGCCGGCGGATCGGCAGGAGACGGCCGGGACGCTGCCGATTGCTCCGCGTTGTCCCCATCGGCGGTCTGGACGGGTTGATGGGGCCGGGTCGAATCCAGCGCCGGTGTTGCCGGCCCGGGCGCCGCCGGTGCAGGGAAGGGCCGATCTTCCGTCGATGCCTCCGGCATCCTCGGGATTGGCCGCTTTTCGTAGGAGATCGGCCGATCGGCAACGGTCGCCACGGTCCGGGGATTGCTGACGGCTGCGGTTTGGGGGGGGTGCCAGCGGGTGGGATCGGTCTGCCGGAGTGCCTCGGCCACCGCCTCGCGAACCGCATCGTGGACCCTTTTCTGACGCGCAAACCGGATTTCGTGTTTGGTGGGATGCACATTGACATCCACCTGGTCGAAAGGCACCCTCAGAAAAAGCACCGCCACCGGATATTGCCCCTTCATCAGCCGTCCGGCATAACCGGCAAACAGGGCGTGCTGCAGGACCCGGTCCTTGACCCAGCGGCCGTTGACAAAAAGATAGATGCCCCGGGCCGTGGATCGGCTCATGCGTGGCTCAGCCACCCATCCGCTGACTTCGGCAGCCGCATCGCCCCCCGCCACCGGATGAAGCGCTTTTTTGACGGCACCGCCGAGCACATCGGCAACCCGGTCCGTGGGGTCGGCTGCCGGGGCCCAGCTTTTAACCACACGACCGTTATGGGACAGGCGAAACTGAACCGATGACCGGCAAAGGGCCATGCTGGCAATCGTGTCGGCGATGTGGCCCATTTCGGTTTCAATGCTTTTCAGAAACTTGCGCCGGGCCGGGGTGTTGTAAAACAGGTTGGCCACACCGATCATGGTGCCCGCCGGGGCGCCTTCGTCAGTGACGGTATTGATCCGGCCACCGGCCACCTCGATCCGGGTTCCCACGTCGCTATCCGACGTCCGGGTAATCAGTGTAAAGCGGGATACGGCAGCGATGCTGGGCAGCGCCTCACCACGAAACCCCAAGGTGCTGATGGCAAAAAGATCCGGGTCTTTGGCAATCTTGCTGGTGGCGTACCGTTCGAGGCACAGCAGGGCATCGTCGCGTCCCATCCCGTGGCCGTTATCCGACACCCGAATCAGTTTGCGGCCCCCATTTTCAACCTCGACCATGATCCGGGAGCTACCGGCGTCGATAGCATTTTCCACCAGTTCCTTAACCACGGAGGCCGGCCGCTCCACCACTTCACCGGCGGCGATCTTATTGGATAGGATTTCCGGTAGAATTCGGATTTTTAACATGTAACCGTTTGTCTTTAGGCTTGGACGATGTCCTTATAGCTGCGTGCCAGGTACTCCGCCTCCATGGGCGTCAGGTTGAATTTCAGGCAGGCCGCCTCCATGAGCTGCTGGCGGCTTTGGGACGAACCGGCCTTCTCCTCTTCGGCGATCCATTTGACGGCTTTGCGCAGGTTTTCGCCTTCGGGCTGGATGGTGGTCATGACAACCTTTCTGCACGCCTTTGGAATCAGAGCGGCGGCTTTCTTTCGTTAATGCCGGCCTCTCCTTCAAACTGCCGGGCAATCCGGAAAAGCATGGCTTCATTGAAATGTCGCCCCATGATCTGCAGGCCGATGGGCAGGCCCGCGTCGGAAAACCCGCAGGGCACCGATATTCCCGGAATCCCGGCCAGGTTGGCCGACAGGGTGAAGATATCCGACAGGTACATAGTCAAGGGGTCGTCCAGGGTCTCGCCAATGGGATAGGCCGGCGTGGGGGCGACCGGAGAGAGAATCGCATCGCAGGATTCAAAGGCCGTGGTAAAATCGTTGCGGATCAGGGTCCGAATCTGGGAGGCCTTGCCGTAATAGGCATCGTAGTATCCGGCGGAAAGGGCATACGTCCCTATGATGATGCGGCGCTGCACTTCCGGGCCAAACCCCTGGGAGCGGGTGCTGCGATACATCTGCATCAGGTCGGATTGGGTTTTGTCGCGGAAGCCGTATTTGACGCCATCATAGCGGGCCAGGTTGGAACTGGCTTCGCTGGGGGCGATGACGTAGTAGGCGGCCACGGCGCGATCGGTGTGCGGCAGGGAAACCTCGACGCAGCGGGCACCCAGTGATTCAATGGTCTTGACCGCCGCCTCGATGGCACGGCCCACCTGGGGATCCAGTCCCTGGGCCGTACTGTACTCCCTGGGAATCCCCACCACGACCCCGGCCAGGCCGTCGGTGGCGATATCGCTAAAGTCCGGTACCGGTTCCGGCACGGAGGTGGAGTCTTTGGGATCATGCCCGGCAATGGCATCCAGCAGGATGGCACAATCGGTGACACTCTTCCCCAGCGGTCCGACCTGATCCAGCGACGAGGCAAAGGCCACCAGTCCGTAACGCGACACGCGGCCGTAGGTGGGTTTGATCCCCACCACACCGCAATGGCTGGCGGGCTGGCGGATGGAACCGCCGGTGTCCGAGCCCAGGGCTCCCAGGCACATGTCTGCGGCCACGGCGGCGGCAGAACCGCCACTGGAGCCGCCGGGAATACAGTCCAGGTTCCAGGGATTGCGGGTCACCTGAAAACCGGAATGCTCCGTGGTGGACCCCATGGCGAATTCGTCCATGTTCAATTTGCCCACCAGCACGGCATCGGCGGCCTTCAGGCGTGTGATCACCGTGGCATCATAAGGGGGAATGAAATTCTCCAGAATCCTGGAGGCACAGGTGGTCCGCAGCCCACGGGTACACAACAGGTCTTTGATGCCCAGGGGAATGCCGGTCAGGGGCACCGCGTTACCGGCAGCCAGCCGCTGATCGGCGGCCTCGGCCTGGGCCATGGCCCCTTCGGCATCAACGGTGAGATAGGCACCGATCCTGGCATCCACCGCTTCGATGCGGTCCAGAACGGCGCGGGTCAGCTCCCTGGAAGAGATCTCTTTATTTTGCAGCAGGCCGGACGCCTGCTGGATGGTCAGTTCGTGCAGTTTCATTGCTTGGTTTCCTTAACAACAACAACGGAGGGCTTGGCGCAGCGGATAACGGCCACTTCATATCACCTTGGGCACCACAAAGGCACCCTCATCTTTTTCCGGGGCATTGGCCAGCGCCGTTTGCGGATCCAGGTGGCCGGTCTCTTCATCTTCACGAAACGCGTTGGTCAGGGTGATGGCGTGGGAGGTGGCGGCCACACCCGCGGTATCCACCTGTTTCAATGTATCCACATAGTCGAGGATTGTGCCGATCTGGCCGGCAAACCGTTCAACATCCGCATCATCGATCTCCAGCCGTGCCAGGTTGGCGACATGCAGGACTTCTTCTTTGGAAATTTTCATTGCAGCTCCCTCAACGATAAATTCAAAACCATGGGATCCGTACACGCAGACGGTGAAACATCCAGACCATCAGCGGAGGGCATCGACCCGCTGCCGGCGTTTGCGCATGGGGGACCTATTTTTCGACCAGAATCGGATTTTTCCGGGCCCGCTTCAGCCGGGTCATGTCCGCTGCCGCCTGCTCGCGGTTTTGGTAACTGCCTACCCTGACCCTGAACCAGAGCCCCTTGCCGGTGATCACCCTTCTTGACAAATATGCAGAATACCCGTCCTTTTTCAGATTTGCAACGATTCGTTCAGCAGCTTCGCCATCCTTGAGTGCCGCCACCTGAATGGTCAGCCCGCCTGCCGGAGAAGCCGCTGTGGGCGTTTTGCGGGATGCGGATACGGGTGCCGCGGCAACCGCTTTCCGCGTCGCGGCTTTTTTTTTGGCCATGATCGGGGCACGCGTCTTGTGGGGCGGCGCGCCCGTGGGTTCAGCCGTCGGTCGGTCAGCGGGTGCGGCCGGTGCGGAGATATGGTCCGTTGCTTCCGGCCGGTCGGATTTCAAGGCTTCGTAAAACTCCAGCGGCGCATTCTCATCCTCGCCGCGAATGGCGCGTTCCAGGTCCGCACGCTTTTTCTGCATCATGGCGTCGCGCAGGGCCACCAGCTCTTTCTCCAAGGCCCGGGTGTCGAAGGAGACCGGCGCGGTTCCCCGGCCCACCAGCACGCCAAGGACGAACATCCACGCGGCCACAAAAAAGACCAGAAGATGGCGCCCCCATGCGATCGGTGGTTTTGAATGGGTGGTTTTGCCCTCGGTCACAACTATCTTCCCTGTTATCGCACTCAAGATAATGGTTTTGGGCGGCGTTATCGGTCGTCGCGGTATGGATTATACAGCTTCCTCCCTCTGGCCTTGCCAAAACCATCATCTTGAATGCGATATGAAGCCACGATGGCGGCCGTGCTACATTGAATCCGGTGCCGACACCCCCAAGAGCGCCAACCCGTTGCGGATCACCTTCTGCACCGCCGTGATCAGGTAAAGCCTGGCCCGGGTCAACTTCAGGTCATCTTCGCACAGCACCCGATGCCGGTTGTAATAGGTGTGAAACGCGGCCGCCAGGGTCATCAGGTAGTAGGTGATGCGGTGCGGCTCCATGAGTGAACCGGCCATGGCCACGGCTTCCGGGTAGCGGGCCAGCGCCTTGATCAGGGCCACGTCTTCGGCCGTTTCCAGGGCGGCAAGATCAGCGGCGGTGAACCCGCTCACATCCATGCCGTCGGCCTCTGCCTTGCGGTGGATGCTGCTGATGCGCGCATGTACATACTGAACGTAGTAGACCGGGTTGTCGTTGGTTTTCTGCTTGGCCAGTTCCAGGTCAAAATCCAGCGAACTGTCATAATGGCGGGTCAGGAAAATGAACCGCGCCGCATCCCGGCCGACCTCCTTGACCACATCGGCCAGGGTGACGAATTCGCCGGCCCGGGTGGACATGGCCACCGGCTGCCCGGCACGCAGCAGGTTGACCAGCTGAACCAACAGCACATCGAACTGATCCCGCCGGTAGCCGGTCGCTTCCACGGCCGCTTTCATGCGCGGGATATAGCCGTGGTGATCGGCGCCCCACACATCGATGACCTTTTTGAATCCGCGTTCGAACTTGTCCTTGTGATAGGTGATATCCGAGGCGAAATAGGTGGTCTGCCCGTTCTGGCGCACCACCACGCGGTCCTTTTCGTCACCGAATTCACTGGTTTTGAACCACTGGGCCCCATCCTTCTCGTAAATCAGTCCCTTGTCCTTGAAATGGCGGATATCCGCCGCCACCTTGCCGGCATCGTAGAGGCTCTGCTCGGAAAACCAGCAGTCAAAGGTCACCCCGAAGTCCACCAGATCGGCCCGCATGCCATCGGTAATTTTCCCTGCGGCGTAGCGCGCGCAGGGCATGATCGCCTCGTCCGCATCCTTTTCAAACAGCGCCGCACCGTCCCGCTCCATCAGTTCGGCGGCCAGGTCACGGATGTAGGCCCCCTGGTAGCAGGTATCGGGGAATTCAACGGTGTGGCCCAGCAGTTCGCGGCCCCTTAGATAGACCGACATTCCCAGGGTCTGAATCTGCCGGCCGGAATCGTTGATGTAATACTCCTTCTGCACGTCGAATCCGCAGAAGCGCAGGATGTTGGCCGTACTGTCTCCCACGGCGGCCCCGCGTCCGTGGCCGACATGCAACGGGCCGGTGGGGTTGGAACTGACGAATTCGATCTGAATGGGCATGCCCTTGCCCAGGTCCACGCGGCCGTACTGGTCGTCCTGGTCGTGGATGGCGGACAGCACCGGATGCCAGGCGGACGGACGGATGAAAAAATTGATGAATCCCGGACCGGCGATCTCCGTGCGGGCAATGATGCCGCGGGTGTCGTCCAGGTGGTCGATCAGCGCCTGGGCAATTTTGCGCGGTGCCATACGCTGGGTTTTGGCCATCTGCATGGCCATGTTGGTGGAGAGATCGCCATGGCTGTCGGCCTTGGGTTCTTCCAGCACCACCTCGCAAAATTCCGCTGAGGGCAGAATGCCGCCGGCATGGGCGGCCGCTGCGGCCGCCAGAATCATTTCCTTGAGTGACTGCTTCATGAACACTGTCCTGACACCGCTCCAAACGGAACGGTTGGCCCCGATCCGATGATCCGGTGGTTGGGTTGAATTGATGGGTGCGAAAGTGCGGTGGTCCCTGCCCGCGCACCCCGCCGGGCACATAACGCCCAGTTCATAAAGAGTTTTCCCATCCAAGTCAAGGTGGATTCCTTTTCCCTTCAGGGTAACCGCATTTGGACTGTTTCCTGTTTTTCGCGGCCAAGGACCGCTCCTACACGTTCTTACGATATGGCTGTTTAATGGGTTGCGTTGTAAGAGCTGGCCATGCCTGCGACAACGGTTTTCCATAGAGGTTGCCAAATGCGGCTACCCTGCTTTTCCCTTGCAACCCGTTTGATTCCAACGTATTTTACTATTTTCCTGCATATACGGACGCTATCGCCCGGATTCTGGATCGACACAAAGGTAAAATCCATTGATGAACATGAGGTTCTGTAAGCAGCGGCGCCAACTCGCCGTCGATGTTGATGCGGTCAGTCGGGTGATCGCCGCCACCCAGCTTGCCTCCGGTGAAATTCCCTGGTCGCCGGGAGACAAGACCGATCCCTGGGATCACGTGGAAGCCGCCATGGGGCTGGTGGTGGGCGGCTATTTCGAGCAGGCCCGCCACGCGTTTTCCTGGTTGCGCACCATGCAGCTGTCCGACGGGTCATGGTTTTCCGCCTACCGTCAGGGCGTGCCCGCCGACCGCACCCGCGATACCAACATGAGCGCCTACATCGCCGTTGGCGTATGGCACTACTGGCTGGTCACCGGTGATGGCCGGTTTCTCGAATCCATGTGGGAGACCGTCCGGCGGGCCATCGATTTCGCCCTGCGTCACCAGCGGCCCGGCGGCGAAATCGCCTGGGCCATCAGCCCCCAGGGCCGGCTGGACCCCATGGCGCTGCTCACCGGCTGCAGTTCCATTTATATGAGCCTGAAATGCGCCCTGGCCACGGCCGCCCAACTGGCCATCGACGTGCCGGCATGGGCCACGGCGTACCACCGCCTGGGCGAGGCCATCCGGCACCGCCCGACCCTGTTCAACATGACCAAATCGCGTTTTTCCATGGATTGGTTCTACCCGGTGCTGTGTGGCGCCGTCACCGGACAGGCCGCCCACCGGCGCATCGACCGGCAGTGGAAAAAATATGTGGTCGAGGGCCTGGGGGTGCGCTGCGTCTCCGACCAGCCCTGGGTGACCATTGCCGAAAGCGCCGAACTGGTGCTGGCCCTTTCCGCCATGGGCGACATGGAAAAAGCAAACATCGTCTTCAGCTGGCTCTCCGAGCATGTTTTCGAGGACAGCTCCTTCTGGTGTGGCTTCACCTTCCCGGACATGACCCTGTGGCCGGAGGAGAAAATCGCCTGGACCAACGCCGTGGTGCTTTTGGCTGCCGACGCCCTGTTCGGTCTGACCCCGGCCGCGCACCTGTTCAGCCATGCCGGATGGGATCAAAAATGATCAAGGATCATCGTCCATACGGGGTCAAGAAAGCCTACCTGAAGCTTCAGAAGTTCTATGCCAACCATTTCCTGCGGCCCCAGATGGCCCATCTGGGAAAGGGGTTCAGTTTCATGCGCCCCTGGCATGTGGAGCTGTTCGGCGGCCCCATCCGCATCGGTAGTTACGCCACGGTCATTGCCACGCCGGACAAGAAAATCCGCCTGTCGGTCTGGCCGGCCGAAGCGGGCAGGGGCCACATCACCATCGGCGACTACTGCCTGATCTGCCCGGGCGTGCGCATCAGCAGCGCCGAGGGGGTCACCATGGCCGACAACTGCATGATCGCCAACGGGGCCTACATTACCGATTCGGACTGGCACGGCATCTACAATCGCCTCTCCTTCGGCCGGGCCCGGGCGGTGACGGTTGAAAAAAATGTCTGGATCGGGGACAGCGCCATTGTCTGCAAGGGGGTCACCATCGGTGAAAACAGCATCATCGGCGCCGGCGCCATCGTGGTGGATTCGGTGCCGGCCAACTGCGTGGCCGCCGGCAACCCGGCCCGGGTGGTCAAACGGCTGGACCCGGCGGAACCCTTTACCACCCGCGCCCAGTTCTTCTCGGATTCGGCCCGCCTGGCCCGGGATTTCATGGCCTGGGAACAGGCCATGCTGCACGGCAACACCCTTTTCGGCTGGCTGCGCCACCTGCTCTTTCCCGTCCGGGGGGATTGATGGCCGCAACCCCACCCGCCAGAGACCTGATCGCCGTACTCATGCCCGACGGCACCCCCCAGCTGGAATGGGCAGCGGTGGAAACGCGCATCAACAAAAGCCGCCAGCTGCTTCAGCAGGAACTGGCCGACCGGTTTGCCGCTGCCGGTGACGGGTGGCTGCTCAGCCTCGGGTTTTCCGATCCCGACATCCCCCTTTCCCCGTCCCTCGCCTTCTGGCGCGAGGTGGCCGGCGATTTTACCCGGCAACTGATCCGCACCCCGGATCTGGAAGCCCTGCGCGGATCGATCCGGCTCGATCTGCCAGAGGAAAGGATCGACGGCTGGCTGGATCGCGCCCCGATGATGACCGGGGTCGACTACCTGAACGCCGATCGCCTGAAACAGGCCTGGGAAGGCCTGCACCTCGCCTGGCAGACGGCCATGGAGGCCCACCGCGGCACGGTGGCCGACTTCATCCGCACCATGAGTCCCAAGGCCCATCTGGTGGGACGCATCTTCTTTCACCTGGTGGAAAACAAGGCCGCCGACCTGCCGTTTGCCTTTCTGGCCACCTACTCCACACGGCTCAACCAGGCCGGCGAATCCCGGCATGTGCCCCTGAAATTCGCCCTACAGGAGTTTGCCGGCAACCGTGAGAAGCTGCTCGAACTGATGGCCACGGTCCACGAGGCTGCCCGATCGTCACCTTTGCTCGGCGATCTGCTGGCCAGCGGCCGGATCTTCCAGCCCCTGGCTTGGCCGGCCCCTCAGGCCTATCGGTTTTTAAAGG
Organism: Desulfosarcina ovata subsp. ovata; assembly: GCF_009689005.1. NCBI lineage: Bacteria > Pseudomonadati > Thermodesulfobacteriota > Desulfobacteria > Desulfobacterales > Desulfosarcinaceae > Desulfosarcina > Desulfosarcina ovata. The sequence continues at coordinate 3,575,794 of NZ_AP021879.1, forward strand.
ACATTCCGGTGTTCGAACGTGCCGGGATCCTTTGCCGGATTCCCAACTGGTGGAAAAGCGGTGCCCCGCGCATCACCCTCGATCTTCAGTTCGGCAGCCGGCAGCCATCCATGGTGGGCATGGAAGCGATCCTGGCCTTTGACGCCGGCCTGCTGCTGGACGGCCAGCCCCTTTCCCGCGACGAGGTCCGTGACCTGCTGGCCCAGTCCGAAGGGCTGGCCTTCATTAAGAACCGATGGGTGGCGGTGGATCCGGACAAACTGCAGAAGGCGCTGGCGGCCTATGAAAAAGCCGAGGCCCTGACCGCCGGCGGCGGGCTCTCCTGGCTGGAAGCCATGCGCCTGCAGATGAATCCGGAAGCGCTGCTCGGCGATGGGGAGGAAGACGCCGGGCTGGTCAGCGTCTCCCACGGACAGTGGCTGGCCGATGTCATCGGAAAACTGCGCGACCCCGGCCGGCTCGAAACCATTCGTCCGGCAAAAAGTTTCAAGGCCCGCTTGCGCAGCTATCAGCGCATCGGGCTGAACTGGCTCTTTTTTCTGCACACCCTGGGACTGGGGGCCTGCCTGGCCGATGACATGGGACTGGGTAAAACCGTTCAGGTGCTGGCCTTCCTGAATGTCCTGTATGGGGTCCGAAAAACCGGCAAAACGCCCCTGCCGCCCAGTCTGCTCGTTCTGCCTGCGTCCCTGTTGGCCAACTGGACCGCAGAAATCCAGCGCTTCTACCCGGACCTGAGGGTCTTTGTCGCCCACCCGGGCATGCAGCCCCAAACAGACCTGGCCAAGGGAAACAGCGATCTGATCGCCGGCTGCCACCTGGTGATCACCACCTATGCCCTGGCCGGACGCTACCGCTTCCTGAAGGAACAGCACTGGCACTGCCTGATCCTGGACGAGGCCCAGGCGATCAAGAACCCGGGGACCAAGCAGACCCGCGCGATCAAAACCTACACGGCCGACCGCCGCCTGATTCTCACCGGCACGCCCATTGAAAACCGCCTTTCCGACCTGTGGTCGCTGTTCGATTTCCTCAATCCCGGCCTGCTCGGCACGGCCACGGAATTCAAACGGTTCGCCAAGGCGCTGAGCCGGGACCATGCCCGTTACGGCCACCTGCGGCAGCTGATCCGGCCTTACGTGCTGCGGCGGCTGAAAACCGACAAGACCGTAATCCGCGACCTGCCAGACAAGATCGAAATGAAAACCTACACGGAGCTGACCCGCAGACAGGTCATCCTCTACCAGCAGATGGTCGCCACGCTGGAAAAAAGCCTGGCAGAAAAGGATGGCATGCAGCGCCGGGGTCTGATTCTGGCTTCCCTGATGAAACTGAAACAGCTGTGCAACCATCCGGATCAATACCTGGGCGATGGGGGGTATGCGGAAAGCGAATCCGGCAAATTCGCCCGTCTGCGCGACATCTGTGAAACGATTTACGAGAAGCGCGAGCGCGTGCTGATCTTCACCCAGTTCAAGGAAATTATTGACCCGCTGTGCGCCTTTCTGGCAGATGTTTTCAATCGCCCGGGGCTGTTCATCCACGGCAGCGTGCCGGTGGGCACCCGCAAGCGCATTATCGATCAGTTCCAGGGGGAAACGTATGTGCCCTTCATGGTCCTGTCCCTCAAGGCCGGCGGTATTGGATTGAACCTGACCCGGGCCAACCACGTGATCCATTTCGACCGCTGGTGGAACCCGGCGGTGGAAAACCAGGCCACGGACCGGGCGTTTCGCATCGGACAGAAGAAAAATGTGGTCGTACACAAGTTTGTCACCCGCGGAACGGTGGAAGAGAAGATCGACCGCATGATCGAGGAAAAAAAGCAGCTCTCGGACGATGTCATCGCCAGCGGAAACGAAAACTGGATCACGGAGATGGACAACGCCCGGGTGATGGATCTGTTCCGGCTGTCGCTGGAACCATAGACCGTGTCTATCCAGAAGATGGATGGGCACGGATAAAGGAAAACCGATGAGCTACTTCCGGTTCCCCAAATATGTCTCCGTGGCCGAAAAACGGGCCCGGGCCGAGAAAAAAATTCGTCAGTTGAAGAAGAAAAACCCCGATCTCGCGCCGGTGATTATCGAGGGGCGCACCCTGGCCCGGACCTGGTGGGGCAAATCGTGGAACCGCAACCTCGAGCGCTACGCCGATTACAGCAACCGCATCGAGCGTGGCCGCAGCTATGTGCGCCACCTGGCCGTGCTCGACCTTAAAATCGACAAGGGGGCGGTGGCCGCCCTGGTGCAGGGATCGCAACGCGCGCCCTACACGGTGGAGATCAAGATCAAGGCCCTGCCAAAATCCAATTGGGGCGCCATCACCGCCGCCTGCGCGCAGCAACTCGACTCCTTGCAGGATCTGTTGGCCGGCCGATTTCCCGAAAGCCTGGCGCATCTGTTCATGCAGAAAGACAGCGGCCTCTTCCCTTCGCCAAAGGATATCGAGTTCGCCTGCAGCTGCCCGGACTGGGCCTATATGTGCAAACACGTCGCCGCCGTGCTGTATGGCATCGGCGCGCGCCTGGACGAGGATCCGGCGCTCTTTTTCCTGTTGCGTCAGGTCAACATGAACGACCTGATCAGCAAGGCCATCGAAGACACCACGGCCCAGTGGATTCAGAATGCCGAAGCGAACGAGACGCCGACCATTGCCGAGGCGGATCTGGGTAATCTTTTCGGTATCGATATGGATGCGGTGCCCGATTTGGGAAATCTCGAAACCGACGTCAGCGCAAAGCCGAAACTTTCCGGCAAGCCCAGTCAAAAGGCCCGGGCCACCAGACAAGCCGCACCAGGCATGGTGAGTGAACGCCAGCAGATCATCGAGCTGGTCAACACGGCAACCGATGGCATTACTGCCGCCGAGTTGCACCACCAGAGCGGTATCGGCATCGTCAAAATCCGCAACGTTCTCTACCAGGCCTACCACAACGGTGAGGTCGAGAAAGTCTCCCGGGGCGTTTACCGGGCCAAGCATTCCCGGGCGAAAGCCCCGGCGACGCCGGCCCAGCGCCGGACAGCGGTCCTGAAATGTATTGAAACCGCCGATAAGGGCCTTCGGGCTCCTCAAGTGGCCGAATCGGCCGGGCTTCCCCTGGCCACCGTCCGGCCGATCATGATCCGCCTGCTGAACGACGGCGCGATCCAACGACTGTCCCGCGGCGTTTACGGGCCGCTGGACCGCACGCACCAAAAGACGGTGCCTTCAACGACAGCCGCCATTTTCAAGCTGATCAAAAACCACCCCAAAGGCATCGGCGCTGCCGCCCTCATCAAGCAATCCGGCTGTGAGGAGAAGCGGCTGCGCAATGTCCTTTTTCGCCTCCATCAAAAGGGGCGCATCCGCCGCATCGCACGGGGAACTTATGTGGCTGCAGCGGGGAAAAAGCAAAAAAAGGCGTAAGGCGATTGGCAGATAAGAATCGGGAATTTTATTATAATATCCACTTCACACCCGCGGCAGGTCAGCGCCCTCTTTTTGGGGCAGGTCGCTGCGGCCCATGAGAAAAAGATCCACGGCCCGGGCCGCCTCCCGGCCCTCGGAGATGGCCCAGACGATCAGGGACTGGCCGCGGCGGGCGTCGCCGGCGGCAAAGACGCCGGGCCGCGAGGTCATGTAATCGTCTCCCGTATGCAGGTTGCCGCGTTCATCAAGGTCCAGGTCCAGTTGGGCCACCACCGTGTCCGCCTCGGGACCGGTAAACCCCAGGGCCAGCAGCACCAGATCCGCCAGCCAGGTTTTTTCGCTGCCGGGAATTTCCTCAAATCTCACCGGCCGGCCGTTTTCCTCGATCCAGTCCACCTCAACGGTCTCGATGCCCGTCACCCGGCCGTTTTCACCGACAAACCGTTTGGTGAGAATATTCCAGTGACGGCTGCCGCCTTCCTCGTGGCTGCTGCTGGTGCGCAGGCGCATGGGCCAAAAGGGCCAGGGCTGATTCTGCGGGCGATCAACGGGGGGCTGCGGCAGCAGTTCGAAGTTGACCACTCCGGCAGCCCCCTGGCGATGGCTGGTGCCGATGCAGTCACTGCCCGTATCCCCACCACCGATCACCACCACCTGGCGGCCGTGGGCCTGGACGGCAAGATGCTTTTCCTCGCCGGCGAGCACCCGGTTCTGTCCACTGAGAAATTCCATGGCGAAGTGGATACCGGCCAACTCGCGGCCGGGGATCGGCAGATCCCGGGGGCGGGTACTGCCCGTGCACAGCACCACGGCGTCGAAGTCGGCACACAGGGAGGGACCGTCCCGGTCGGCCCCGGCCTGGACACCGCAGCGGAAATCGACGCCCTCCTGCTGCATCAGCTCCAGGCGCCGGTCGAGAACCCCCTTTTCCAGCTTGAAGTCGGGAATCCCGTAGCGCAGCAGCCCGCCAGGCCGGGCATCGCGTTCGAAGACGGTCACCTGATGGCCGGCGCGGTTGAGCTGCTGGGCGCAGGCCAGCCCCGAGGGGCCGGATCCGACCACGGCCACCTTTTTTCCCGTCCGCCGGGACGGCGGCAGCGGCCTTACCCAGCCGGCGGCAAAGGCCTTTTCGATAATCGTCTTCTCGATCTGTTCGATGGTCACCGCCGGGGCGTTGATGCTGAGCACGCAAGCCTCTTCGCAGGGCGCGGGGCAAAGCCGGCCGGTGAACTCGGGAAAGTTGTTGGTGGCCAGCAGCTGTTTTAATGCCGCTTCCCAGCGGCCGTGGTAGACGTCGTCGTTCCAGTCGGGAATGCGGTTGCCCAGGGGGCATCCGGCATGGCAGGTGGGCACGCCGCAGTCCATGCAACGGGCGGCCTGGTCGCGCAGATCCGTTTCGGCAAAGGGCCGGTAGATCTCCCGGAAATCACCGACCCGCTGTTCCACCGGCCGCCGCTCGGGCAACTGCCGGTCGTGCTCCATGAATCCTGTGGGTTTGCCCATGGTGGCTATTTTCTCCTTAGCAACAGGAATTGCAAACGTTGCGCGGTCATCTGCGTAAGGGCGAAAAATTTTTCGCCCTTACGCATGAGATCGACGCCTGAATTCTTTTTCATCACTCTCTGTCTATCCGGGCCAGGGCCCGTTTGTACTCCCTGGGCATGACCTTGACGAAACGGCTCCGGACGGCCCAGCGGTCGTCCAGAAGACGACGGGCGACGCGGCTGCCGGTTGCCTCTGCATGGGCCTCGATCAAACCGATCAGTTCGCTTTCATCGGCTGCGTCGACCGGGTCCAGGTCCACGGATTCGCGGTTGCACTGAACCCCTTTAAACTGGCCGGTCTCGTCTTCCAGCACATAGGCCACCCCACCGCTCATGCCGGCGGCAAAGTTGCGGCCGGTGGGGCCCAGCACCACCACCCGGCCGCCGGTCATGTACTCGCAGCCGTGGTCGCCAACCCCTTCCACCACGGCCCATGCGCCGCTGTTGCGCACGGCGAAGCGTTCGCCGGCCATGCCACGGATGAACGCCCGCCCCCCAGTGGCCCCGTACAGGGCCACATTGCCGATGATGATGTTTTCCTCGGCCACATAGGCGGCATCGTCGGGCGGCTGGATGGCCAGGGTGGCGCCACACAGGCCCTTACCGAAATAGTCGTTGGCGTCGCCCTGGACATGCACGGCAATCCCCGGCGCCCCGAAAGCGAAAAAGCTCTGCCCGGCACTGCCGACGGCATCGATCACGATGGTGCCGTCGGGAAGGCCGGTTTCGCCGTAGCGCCGGGCTACCGCGTAACTCAGGCGGGTGCCCAGGGTGCGTTGCACGTTGGTGATCGTCAGGTCGATCTTTACGGGCTCGCCCCGTTCCAGGGCCGCTTCGGCCCGACGCAGCAGATCGCGGTCCGGCTCCTCCGACGCCTCGCCGGGGGCGAGATCGGGGACGCACAGCCGCTGGACGTATGCCGGCGCCTCGGGCCGGTGGAGGATCGGAGAGAGATCGAGGCTGCGCGCTTTCCAGTGGTCCAGGGCCGGACCGGCGGCCAGGCGGTCCACGCGGCCGGCCATGTCGTCGATGGTCCGGAATCCCAGCCGGGCCATGATGACGCGCAGGTCTTCGGCAATGAAACGCATCAGTTGCACCAGGTGCTCGGGCTTGCCGGCAAACTTCTTGCGCAGCTCCGGATCCTGGGTGGCGATACCCACCGGGCAGGTGTTGAGGTGGCACACCCGCATCATCACACAGCCCAGGGCCACCAGGGAAAGGGTCCCGAAACCGAACTCCTGGGCACCCAGCAGGCAGGCCACGGCCACGTCATGGGCGGTCTTGAGCTGACCGTCGCACTCCAGTACCACCCGGTCGCGCAGGCCGTTGACGATCAGGGTCTGCTGGGCCTCGGAAAGCCCCAGTTCCCAGGGCAGACCGCCGTAACGGATCGAGGTGAGCGGCGAGGCACCGGTCCCCCCCACCTCGCCGCTGATCAGGATCACGTCGGCACCGGCCTTGGCCACGCCGGCGGCCACGGTGCCCACGCCCACCTCCGAAACCAGCTTGACGTTGATGCGCGCCTTGGGATTGGCGCACTTCAGATCGAAAATCAGCTGGGCCAGATCCTCGATGGAGTAAATGTCGTGGTGCGGCGGCGGCGAGATGAGCCCCACGTAGGGCGTGCTGTGGCGGGTTCTGGCGATCCAGGGGTAGACTTTTTCTCCGGGCAGCTGTCCACCCTCCCCGGGCTTGGCGCCCTGGGCCATCTTGATCTGCAGTTCCACGGCGCTGGCCAGGTAGGTGATGGTGACCCCGAAACGGCCCGAGGCGATCTGCTTGATGGCGCTGTTGCGAAAATCGCCGTTGGCATCGCGCACAAACCGGTCGGCATCCTCGCCGCCCTCGCCGCTGTTGCTTTTGCCGCCGATGCGGTTCATGGCGATGGCCTGGGTCTCGTGGGCCTCCTTGCTGATGGACCCGTAGGACATGGCCCCGGTCTTGAACCGTTTGACGATTTCGGTCCAGGGTTCCACTGCCTCGATGGGAAGGGGGCGCTCGGCCGGTTTGAATTCAAACAGGCCGCGGATCAGCCCCTCCTGCCGGTTGATCCGGATCACGGCATCGGAAAAGCGCCGCCATGCGGAGGCATCCGACTGGCGCACGGCCTGCTGCAACGCCGGGATGGTTTCAGGGTTGTACTGGTGCACTTCGCCGTCCCGGCGCCACTTGTAGCGGCCGCCCGGGGCCAGCAGATCGTCGGCCGGCGTCGTGGCGGCCATCTCCCCAGCGCCGCATCGCAATACAATCTCACGGGCGATGGTATCCACATCGGCACCGCCGATGCGGGACACCGTGCCGCTGAACCAGCGCTCCACCACTGACCGGTTCAGGCCCACGCACTCGAAAATCTGCGCACCCCGGTAGCTCTGCAACGTGGAGATACCCATTTTGGAAAGCACCTTGAGGATACCCTTGTTGATCGCCTGAAGGTAACGGTTTCGGGCGGTCTCACCATCAATGTCATCCAGCTGTCCCGCTTCCTGCAACGCGTCGATACTGGCCAAGGCCAGCCACGGCACCACGGCACCGGCACCATAACCCAGCAGGCAACAGAAATGGTGAATTTCCCGGGCCTCGCCGGTCTCCACGATCAGCCCGCAACCGGCGCGCAGGCCGGCACGGATCAGGTGATGGTGAACGGCGGCGGTGGCCAGCAGCGCCGGAATAGGGACATGATCATCGGGAATGTCCCGGTCCGAGAGGATCAGCAGCCGGGCGCCCGTCTCCACCTGGCGCACGGCAAAGCGGCACAGGGCCTCGATGGCACGCGCCAGGCCGGCCCCGCCATCGGCCAGGGGCCAGCAGATGGAAAGCTCCGCCGATTGCAGGTCTGCATGCCCGGCGCCGCGGATGGTGTCCAGCTCGGCCGGGGTGAGGATCGGCTGCGCCAGGTAGAGCTGGCGGCACTGCAGGGGCGTTTCGGCAAACAGGTTGTGCTCCCGTCCGATGGGAGTGGCCAGGGAAGTGACCAGCTGTTCGCGGATGGCGTCCAGGGGGGGATTGGTCACCTGGGCGAAAAGCTGGCGGAAGTAGTCGTAGAGCAGGCGCGGCCGTCTGGAAAGGATCGCCAGGGGAATGTCGTCGCCCATGGACCCGGTGGGTTCCATGCCCTTGACCGCCATGGGCGCAAGGATTAGCTTGAGATCCTCGGCGGTGTAACCGAAACGTCGCTGAGCGGCCAGCAGGGCGTCGCCCGTCGGTGGGGGTGGCGGATCGACGGCGGTCAGGTCCGCCATCTGCAGCAGGTTTTCCTCCAGCCAGCGACCGTAGGGCCGCCGGGCGGCCATGGTCTGTTTGATCTCGTCGTCATGGATGATGCGGTGCTGTTCCAGATCCACAAGGAACATGCGCCCCGGTTCCAGGCGGCCTTTATGGAGCACATTGGCCGGATCCACGGGCAAAACACCGGTTTCCGACGCCATGATCACGCGGCCGTCGCGGGTGACCGTGTAGCGGCTGGGCCGCAGGCCGTTGCGGTCCAGCACGGCCCCCACCTGGATGCCGTCGGTGAAGGGGACCGCCGCGGGTCCGTCCCAGGGCTCCATGAAACAGCTGTGATAGCGATAAAAGTCGCGCTTGGCCGACCCCATGGTCGCATGGTGCTGCCAGGCCTCGGGGATCAGCATCATCACGCACTGGGCCAGGGGGCGGCCGGTGTGCAGGAGCAGTTCCAGGGCGTTGTCCAGGACCGCCGAATCGCTGCCGTCGGGGTCGCATACCGGACTCAGACCGGCGATCGGCCTTCCGGTCTCCCCGTCGCGGAACAGGGATTCGCGGGCGCGCATCCAGTTGATGTTGCCCCGCACCGTATTGATCTCGCCGTTGTGGCACAGGTAGCGGAACGGCTGGGCCAGGCGCCAGGACGGAAAGGTGTTGGTGCTGTAACGCTGGTGAACCAGGGCCAGGGCGCTGGCCATGGACGGATCCAGCAAGTCGGGAAAAAAGGCGCTCATCTGATCGGCCAGCAGCATGCCTTTGTAAATCAGGGTGCGGGCGGAGAGGCTGACCATGTGGAAACGGTCTTCTCCGGCGTCGCCCGCTTCGCGGAAGCGGTTTTCCGAGGCCTTGCGCATGAGAAAAAGCTGTCGTTCGAAGGCCGGATCATCGCTGCCGGACGGGCCCTTGCCCACGAAGGCCATGCGAATGACGGGCATGGCCTGCCGGGCCAGGTCGCCGGCCGCCTCCGGACGGACCGGCACCTCACGCCAGCCGAGAAAGGCCAGGCCCATCCGTCCGGCCGCGTCCTCGATGACGCCCTGGGCCATCCGGCGCCGGTTTTCATCCACGGGCAAAAAGACCAGGCCGGCCGCATAATCGCTCTCGCCGGGCAGCTGGATTCCGGCCTCGCGGGCTGCCTTGTGCAGAAACGCATGCGGTTTCTGCATGAGAATGCCGGCACCGTCGCCGGTGGTCGCATCGCAGCCGCAGGCGCCCCGGTGGGTCAGGTTGACCAGGATCTGCAGCGCGTCCCGGATCAGGCCGTGACGCTTGCGGTTGTGGATGTCGCAGATCATGCCCACACCGCAGGCATCGTGTTCAAAGGTCGGGGAGTAGAGTCCTTTGGTACATGCATCTTGAGCAATTGGAGTCATGGTCAGCACCGCTCTTTCCTTTCAGCATGCGGGTCGACCCGGTTGGCGGCAGGACGACCGCGGATATTGTCCGTTCGGCGGGGGAGATGGTTGGACAACTGCGTTGACGGATCCACCATCTTTACAAAAACGTATCAAATTTGTCCAGTACCACGCATTTTTGTTATTGACCAGGACGGTCATGAATGCCATTGACAGCTTACAGAATAAAGGCGTGATGCGAAATTGACCACATGGCGGCACGATAGATGCAGAAATGTCAGCCACCCATCAATAATTTTACAATTGATGGTCACACACCACGCCGTATTTCGGACCTGAAAGGCAAATCGCACGCATGACGGCCAAACGACAAGACCTGTTGAACATGCTTTGTGACCTGAGCGATCTTTCCGCCCTGGTGACGGGCAGCGAAAACATCGAAAATTTCCTCCAGCGCACCGTGTTGCTGGTATCCGGGCACCTGGAAACACCGGTGTGCTCCATCTACCTGTACGACGAAACGGCCGATGAACTGGTGCTCAAGGCTACCGTGGGACTCAACCCCGAAGCGGTAGACCGGGTACGCATGGGTTCCGGCCAGGGGCTGGTGGGCACAGTGATGGCCAGCAGCCAGCCGGTCTGCGAGGGGCACGCCAGTCAGAGCCCGCGTTTTCGCTATTTTCCGGAAACCGATGAACTGCTCTACGAATCCTTTCTGGCCGTTCCCATCCGCAAGGGCGTGGTCAAGATCGGCGTACTGGTGGTGCAGCATACCGAGCCCGATTATTTCGATACCACCGACATCACGGCCCTCAAGGCCACCGCGGCCCAACTGGCCGCGGTTCTGGAAAACGCCCGGCTGCTAATGGACCTGCAGCGCATGTGCAGCATCCCGGAAAAGCTGGCCTGCAACCAGAGCTTTATCAAGGGGCAGCGGGCAGCCGGCGGATTCGCCTTCGGCCGGGCCAGGGTATGGGGCAAAAGCCACGTCCGGCTGATCGCCGGTCCTGACACATCCGAGAGTGGCGACATGGCCGATTTCCGGCGCGCGATCGGTCAGACCGCCGCTCAGCTGGACGCCCTCCAGAGACGTTGTGCCGAACGGCTGCCCGAAAGCGCTTCATTGATCTTCGCCGCTCATTTCATGATGCTCAAGGACCCCAAATTCATCGATCGCATGGTGGAAAAGATCGAAAGCGGCAGCCCGGCCACCCGGGCCGTGCGCGACGTGGCCGGCCAGTACATTCAGCTGTTCACGGACAGTCCGCATCCCTACATCCGTGAAAAGGTCAGCGACATCGAAGACCTGGCCGGCCGGCTGATGAGCAACCTGGTCCCGCTGGCGGACGACCAGAATGGCAACAGCGGCGGCAAGGTGGTCATCGCCCGGGAGCTGTACCCTTCGGAGCTGCTCAAACTGGCCGCCGAATCGGTGGCCGGCATCGTGCTGGCCAACGGCGGCGTCACTTCCCACGTGGCCATCATTTCGCGCTCCCTGAAAATCCCCATGGTGGTGGTCCAGTGCCCGGAGCTGATGCACCTGGATGAAGGCACGCCGGTGCTGATTGACGGCGACGTGGGCAACGTCTTTGTGGATCCCGACAAAACGGTGATCGATCGTTACGATGCCCGCAACCAGGCGCGCCGGCAGGTGCCCGTAGCGGCCGAGCCCCAACCGGCCGGTCCCACCCGCACCCTTGACGGCACCCGGATCCATCTTCTGGCCAACATCAACCTGCTGGCCGAGCTGCCCCTGGCCGGGCAGATGGGCGCGGCGGGCATCGGCCTCTACCGGACCGAGTTCCCGTTTCTCATCCGGCCATCGTTTCCCTCGGAAACCGAGCAGTACCTGGTCTACCGCAAGGTGGTGGAATCCATGACCGGCAAGCCCGTGGTCTTCCGCACCCTGGATATCGGCGGCGAAAAGACCCTGTCCTATGCTGACGCGGAGACCGAACCCAATCCGGAACTGGGGCTGCGCTCGATCCGATTTACCCTGGCCTACCGGGATATTTTCGAGCAGCAGGTGCGGGCCATCCTGCGGGCCGCCGCCGGCAGCCGCACACCGGCAATCATGTTCCCCCTGATCTCTTCCGTGGACGATTTCAGAAAGGCGCGGCAGGTGGTCACCGACTGTCTCGATCAGCTGCGCGCCGAGGGGCTGGAACATCACGATCATCCGGCCATCGGTATGATGGTCGAGCTTCCCGCGGTCGTGGAGAGCATGGCCGAATTTGCCGCCGAGGCTGATTTTTTCGCCATCGGCACCAATGATTTTGTTCAGTACATGCTGGGTGTCGACCGCAGCAACAAACGCGTGGCCGATTACTACCGGCCCGAGCACCCCTCGGTGCTGCGGGCCCTGAACCGGGTGGTGCGGGTGGCCATCGAACACAAAAAACCCATCAGCATCTGCGGCGAGATGGCCCACGACGAGACCATGATTCCCTTCCTGCTGGGCATCGGCATGCGCCGGCTGAGCATCGACCCCCAGTTCATGCCCGCCGTACGCACCTGCATCACCGGCCTGACCATCGACGCCTGCCAGGCCTACGCCGGGGAACTGCTGGCTGCCGGCAGTGTCAGCGCCGTCCGGGAGATACTGTCGCGCCAACCCAACCTGGCCGCCTGACCCCGGGATTGATTCATTGAGGCGCTTGCGTTAAATTCCAGATCCAGTGGCGGGATCGCCCCGCCTGAAAACAAAATCGATGACCCCGTAACAGTCGAAAATCTCATATTTTCGTCATTCCGGCGTAGGCCGGAATCCAGTCTTTTCAATTCTTTATGGATGCCGGGGCAAGCCCGGCATGACGATCCTGCGACTATTTACGGATCCGTCAACAAATTGATTGGGAATTCTTTTCGATGCCTATTTCACGCACCTGGTCCATCCGTATCCTCTGCTGCTGGTTGATCGCCGGCAGCTTTTTTGTGATCCCCCGGCCGGCCGTCTGCGCCGAAGGCGACGCCACGGTGGCCGAAAGTGCGTCACCGGCCGAGCCGCTGCCCACCCTGGCCGAGATGGTCTACCAGTCGGGCACCCTGAGCCAGCAACTGGCCACCCTGAAAACCCGAACGGCCGACATCAACAGCCTGCAGAAGCTGGATCAGCAGCTCGACCAGGCCAAACTGCGCGTCGAGCAGTTCGACAGCCGGCTGACCGCCATGAATGCCGATGACCTGCAGAGCTACCAGCAGCTGGCGTCGGTTAAAAGCGATATTCGTGGAACCCGTGAGACCGTTGCCCGGCTGGCCGCCACCCTGGCCGAAAATATCAACCCGGTGGAAACTTGGCGGCGGCAGTGGCTCGACCGGAAAAAGAAGTGGGCCCAATGGCACGCCCAACTGGGCGACGACCTGGCGCTGGAAAGCGTGGCCAGCGCCTTTGCCCGGGCCACGGCGGAGATCGATGAAGCCCTGAACCTGGTGACCCGCAAGCTGGAGCCGATGCTGGCCATCCAGCAGAAAATCGGCGACATCAACGCCCGGATCGACAGCCAGCGGGAGCGCATCGATGCCATGATGGCCCAGCAGCGCGGGGATGCCCTGCGTGGCGGCACCCCGACCATTTTTTCGCGGGACTACCTGCGACAACTTATCGACCTCTCCCATGAGCCGGGTAAAATCGCAAAGCCCATGGCCTTCACGGAAAAAGGCTTTTTTGCTGACAAGGCCTGGCTCATCGTGCTGCAGGTGGTGGTCTTTGCGCTGCTGCTCGGCCGGCTGCGCCGCCATGGGCCCGAGCTGATCAATCAGGCCAACCGGCGGTTTCTGGGCAAGCGTCCGGTTTCGGTGGCCCTTCTGGTGCCCATTTTTGCGCTCACCTTCCTCTACGGCACCCCGCCACCGCTCTGGCGCATGCTGATTCTCTCCCTGGCCGGTGTGGCCACGGCCCGGCTGATGACCCACTTTGTCGCCGAACGATGGATCCGGTTATCCATCTATATCCTGGTGACGGTGATGATCCTGTTCCAGGGACTGCTGATCCTGGGGATCCCCCTGGCACTGGTGCGGCTTTTCATCCTGGTGTGGACCGGGGCTGGCGTGGTCTTTTTCGGCTGGCGGGTCAGAAAGGAGATCGCCGGAGAGAAACCGGGCTGGCGGGAGGTATGGGCGCTACGGCTGGTGACGCTGATGTTTGCCATCATTCTGGTCACCGACATCATCGGTTTTAGCGGTTTTGCCACCCAGCTGATGGACGGTGCCATGCGTACGGCCATGCTGCTGCTCATGGGATGGGCCATGATCCGTCTGACCCGGACGGGGCTGGAGATCGGTATGGAGTCGCTGCCCATGGGGAGCTTCCGGTTTTTGCGCAACAACGCCAACGAAATTCTCGCCCGGCTGATTTTTATCAGCAACGCGGTAATCGTTTTCTTCGTGGTCGCCAACCTGCTGGTGGCCTGGAAACTCTACGCCATTCCCGCGGATGCGGTTCAGGCGGTGCTCTCCTTCGGATTGTCCATGGGGGGGCACCACATCACCCTGGGGCTGGTGCTGGTGGCCGGCATCATCCTGTACGGTGCCTTCGTGCTCTCCTGGAGCTTGCAGGGGGTGCTCATGGAGAATGTGCTCAGCCGCGGGCATATGGACACCGGCGCCCGGCTTTCCATTGTGCGCCTGGTGCACTATGCTCTGATTCTGATCGGCTTCCTGATCGCCCTGTCGGCCATGGGATTCGAGTTGCAGAACATCACCATCATCGGCGGTGCCCTCGGCGTCGGGATCGGTTTCGGCATGCAGAACATCGTCAACAACTTCGTCTCCGGCCTGATCCTGCTCTTCGAACGGCCCATCAAGGTGGGCGACGTGGTGCAGCTCGGCGACGGCCAGCAGGGGCGGGTCACCAACCTGGGATTGCGGGCGACCACGGTACAGACCTTCGACCGGGCCGAAATCGTCGTGCCCAACGGCGATCTCATCTCCAGCCAGGTGACCAACTGGACCCTGGGCGACCGCAGCATGCGGCTGACCATCCCCGTTGGTGTGGCCTACGGATCGGACGTGGAAACGGTTATGCGGGTGCTCATGGCCGTGGCCACGGAGAGCGACAAGGTGCTCAAGGATCCCCAGCCCATGGTGCTGTTTCTTAATTTCGGAGACAGCTCGCTGGATTTTCAGCTCCGGGTGTGGATTGCCGATTTCAACGAGCGCCGCATCATCCAGAGTGCCCTGATCCGTGAAATCGATCGCCGCTTCCGTATCGGAAACGTGGAGATTCCCTTTCCCCAGCGTGACCTGCACCTGCGCAGCGTGGACGATACGGCTGCGGATCGTTTAAACTCAAAAGAAGCACCGCCTCCCCCGGCGGCGGTGCCGGAAAGCGAATAGCTGATGACTCCGACCATGGACCAGATGCGCGCCCACCGCTCCATCCGCAAGTTCACAGACCGGACCGTGGATGACGACACCGTGCAGGCGATCGTCTCGGCGGCCCAGGGTGCGGCGACCTCCCATTTTGTACAGGCCTACACGGTGATCCAGGTCAAGGACCAGGAGAAACGCACGGCCATCGCCCAACTGTCAGGCCCCCAGGCATGGGTGGAACAGGCGCCGGTCTTCCTGGTTTTCTGTGCCGACCTGAGCCGCCTGGAAACCGCCTGCGACATGCAAGCGGGTGCCATGGAAAAGGGCTGGGCCGAGCAGTTTGTCACCGCCACCGTGGATGTGGCCCTGCTTGCCCAGAACGTTCTCCTGGCGGCCGAATCCCTGGGGATGGGCGGTGTTTTCATCGGCGGCATCCGCAACGATCCCCAGACGGTCTGCGACCTGCTGGCGATCCCCGATCAGGCCTATCCGGTGTTTGGCATGTGCCTGGGCTGGCCGGCCCACGACCCGCCGCCCAAACCGCGCCTGCCGGTCGAGGCCGTGCTCTTCACCGACCGTTATCCAGAAACCCATGACCGGCAAATGCTCTCCGACTACGACCGGATCATCAACCACTACTACCTACACCGCAACAGCAACCTCCGGGATGAAACCTGGACTCGCCAGATGGCCGATTTCATGGGCCGGATCATCCGGCCACACATGAAGGCCTTTTTGGAGAAGAGAGGCTTGTTTTTGAAATAGGACGGGTGGCCGAGTCCCTGGAGTACGGCATGGTCGGCGTCAACACCGGCCTGATTTCAACCGATTTTATCTGCAAGTGTGGCCCGGCCCATTACCCTTGGCCGACTCCGTTTCATTGATTTGCGTCTCGCTCCCATGCTCCGCGTGGGAGCGCCAGCTATGTTTTACCGGATCAGCATGAATTGTCCAACTCGCATGAGTTCCAAGTTGTGCGTTTCACCTTACTGAAGAGATAAGGCGATTGGCGGAAAAGAAAATACCAGGATGCGCAGGATTTTCATTCGTATTCAAGGCGGTTTTTTTTACGCATAGTGGGGCTATGTGTGGAAAAGCCCAACGCAGAAGACGGATGAAAAGACAAGCAGGCGGGTATATTCTTTGACAGAAATCGCCTAACCCTTCTGACAGATGGTGAACGTCGCATTCCGACACCTTCACCCGTCAGCCTATCCACCTATTTCATTTCACCTTCCGAACAATCCCCACATACTTCCCCAAAACGGTTACCTGACTGCGCTGAGGGCCTTTGAACACCAATGGCGAATAGGCGGCATTGGCCGGTTCCAGGGTCAGACTGCTGCGGTCGAAACGCACGATTTTCAGCGTGGCTTCAGCCAGCAGGTTCTGCACCATCACGGCGGCAATCTGTCCGTTTTCGACCCGCTTCTGCGGACGGATGATCGCCAGGTCGCCGTCCATGATATGGGCATCGATCATGGAGTCTCCCTTGACGCGCAATCCAAAGCAGCGTTTGCAACCGAACAGGGCCGGTGATATGGACAGCTCCGCTTCAATGTTTTCGATGGCTTCCATGGGTTGGCCGGCGGCGATCGTTCCGATCAACGGAATGCCGGGGCCGATCACATCCCTGTTGAACCGCCAGGCGCGTTTTTTTCCCGGTTCGGCCACAAGGTAGCCCTTGTCCTTGAGAAGGTTCAGGATGCGGTGGATGCCGGCCGGACCGCTCAGCCCAAAATGGGCACAAATTTCGCGCACCGTGGGAGCCATACGCTGCTCCTGCTGAAACGCGATGATGTACTCCAGTACGCTTTTTTGTCGTGGCGTGAGATCGGATGTCATGGAATCGCTCCATAATAATGTTGATAAACAGCCGCTGACACACATCAACAGCCTCGCCAACCCCGGCCCCTTGTATGCAGGATAACCGCATTTGGATCGATTTGCAGTTCTTCGCGGGCATGGCCCGCTCTTACACGCATCAATGGCTTCGTCAAGCATGGTTTTGTAAGAGCTGGCCATGCCTGCGACTTTTACCTATTTCCAACGCTCCGGCGGTTTTTGCCTGGTTTCCATGCTCCAGCGGTTTTTTTCCTGGTTCCCATGCTCCAGCGTGGGAACCCAAACCTTTCGGTTAGAATTCATTACGGTCAATTCTTGAAAAGCATGTCACTTGGGCTTTGCACACCCTTGCCGCCCTTGTTAAGCACATGGGTATAGATCATGGTCGTAGACACATCCTTGTGGCCCAGCAGTTCCTGCACGGTTCGAATATCATACCCCGATTCCAACAGGTGTGTCGCAAAGCTGTGCCGCATGGAGTGGCAGCTTCCGGGTTTTGTTATCTTGCAGGATTTGATGGCCTTTTTAATGGCACGTTGCAGTACCGCCTCAGATAGGTGATGGCGTTGTTCGATGCCGGTCCTGGGGTCGATGGACCGTTTGGTTGCTGGGAATACATACTGCCATGACCAGCTACGATTCGCATGAGGGTATTTTCTTTCCAGGGCATATGGGAGATACACCGTCCCGAATCCTGCCTTCAGATCGATTGCATGTGCAAGTTTGATCTTTTCCAGATGCCTCGATAGCGCCTCAACGACGATTTCCGGTAGCATGGTAACCCGGTCTTTCTGTCCCTTGCCGTTACGAACAACAATTTGCTGGTAACCAAAATCGATATCTTTAACCCGCAGCCGGACGCATTCCATCAAACGCAGGCCCGCCCCATAAAGCAGTTGGCCCATGATCCAGGTGACGCCGTCAAGCTGTAAAAGGATGTTTCGGACTTCCTCCCGGGTGAAGACTACCGGTAATTTTAATGGCCTTTTTGCGTACGTCAGATTTTCGAATTGAGAAAGTTCCTTTTTCAGGACATGGCGATAAAGAAACACAAGGGCGCACAATGCCTGGTTCTGAGTGGAACTGGCAACTTTTCTCTGGACGGCCAGATAGTTCAAAAAATCGGTTATATGGTTTTCATTGAGATCGTTGGGGTGGCGTTTGTCATGAAAAAAAATGTACCGTTTGATCCATCCGAGGTATGATTCCTCGGTACGGATACTGTAATGCATGCGGCGGATGCAATGTCGAACCTGATCCAGCAAACGTGGTTTTGTGCCATCCAGGTCTTTAACCATTGAAGACGGATCGTAAGAATTGTTTGGGGTTGTGGGAAATCGTTCAGCCATGGCGCGCCTCCGATCAAACTCATTAAATCCATGATACCAAATATTTACATTGACACTTCGGTTGATTACGAATATTTATTTCTCGTATACTCAAAAACGTTGCTTTCCAAAAGATCCAGGCATTAACATTTGTTCATGTTACACTATGCATTCATGAAATGTCAATTTTTTATTTGACAATTTAGTCGTATAGCAAGGTTGAATATGGTTGATAGGCTGCAAATTAGTCGTATAGCAAAGTTTCGTAAACAATAATGTCGTATTATAAGGCGACTGTTCGGTCGTCTAATCTATGTTGGCTTGAGAGAAGATAAGGCATGTCCTATTACTACCGAGGATACAGGCGAGGTCGTTATTGGGGGGCGTACCATGTCAGCAAGCGCCGTCATCTGACAAACCTGTTCGGCGGCATTGATCAGGACATCGAGCGCGCTTTCTTTGCCCTTTCTTCGTCCGAGCTCGAGGCGCTCTTCATGGTCTATGGCCGTCAGTACGGCAAGAGTGCAGAAGCCTATGCCCGACGCACATACCCTCAGTGGAAGAGCGGTGCTGTAAAGCTGAGTGGACAAACGGCGGAACGACTTCTCGAACTCCTGCCGCCGCGCCTCTCCAAAGAACAGAGATATGAGCTTATACGCAAGCTGCGGAAGCACTACCTTAAACGAACCAATGAGTACGTAGCAACGCCCCCGGAGACTTGGCGTCAACGTGTGATTCCGGCCGTGGAAAAAGTAATCAGAGCCAGCAGGGATTTTAAACTGCCTCAAGAGTTATACGAAAAGGCCACATGGTTAACAGATGGAGACACGCAAGCGGTACATCGTATCCTGCATTCGATTGAGGAAGAGGAGGCCCGTCAGAGAACCGCATATTTGGATGCCGAGTTCAAGCGAATCGAAGTATTTGTGGCTAATATCAAGACTACCGATTCGGCATCCCACACTATTTCAATTCCGCAAGGAGATATTCATGTAACAATTCAGAAAGAAAAAACGACACTGCTACAATCAATATTTGGATCAAGGGGGACGACCATGAGCGGGAATAGCCATGAACTGGTTTCAAGGGAAGAATTACAGAAGGCTCTTGTCCTACAGCAATCCAGAGGAAATCTATTGAAACTCACGTTGGATGACCTTAGTGAGAATCAGAAGATTGAATTGCGTGAGAAGATTCTTGAGGAACAAATTGGTCTGGATGTGTCGCAAGCTAAGGCTGACCAACGTTTCCACAATAGTACGCGAGACATGGCGAGTACAATCCAGGCTGTTCGCAGTCTGGAACAGTCAAGCAAGAGTGACTACGAGGTACGATCGACGTTCGAGACGGCTAGTGGAAACACCGACATCACTGTTAAGAAAAACAACAACACGGTAATTATTGTGATAGCTATTGTTGTTGGAATTATCCTCTTTCTCCTTCTGAGCAAGTGACGGCATGAACATAGTCATCAAAAAGAAGCCCCACCTAACCTACACCATCAAGGTGGCTGCGGTAACCCTCTTAGTTTTTGCCGTGGTTGGGCTGATCGTGCGATTCACGAGGGACGCAGACCGGGAATCTCCGGGTTCGGGGCAATCGCTCGGCCATATTCTGACGGCAAGCTCATCACTCCTCATACCAAGTATTCCTTTAAGAGTCCCAACTGATGGCAACGAGCATCAATGGACCACTGCTCTATCCGAGACTATTCGAGGCAAGCCAGAGGTCTCGGTCCAGTTTGGACGAGCTGATGTGCTTACCGAGAACTATGCAGTTGAGGTTGATTTCTTGCCGAAGTGGAAGGAAGGTCTCGGTCAAGCACTGCATTATGGAGACGTAACAGGTTTGATTCCGGTGCTTGCACTCATAGCACGAGAACCTCCCGATGAAGAATTGCTAAAGCAGATCGAGAGACTTTGTGCGTCGAAAGGTGTAAAGGTCGTGCTACTTGTGCCAGAAATCTGAAGACAAAAGCCAACCAAAGGCTCCACTTGACTTGAAAAACGCTTCGCGTTTTCCATGCAAGTGAACCCAATCGTAGGCAAAATTAAAATAAGGAGGTATGTAAAATGGTTCGAATCAAAACGATTATTGTTATGGCCTTAGCTTTACCGATGATGCTTACTGGCTGCATGACGGCGGCACAACATCAACAAAGCCTACATTCTGCTCAAGAACGTGAAATGACAGTAGGGATTGTTCAGAAAGAAATACGGTATGGCATGTCACAGGCAGATGTAGCCGCTGCTCTCGGATCCCCCAACATAGTAACAAAAGATAGCGAAGGCAAGGAAACTTGGATATATGACAAAATAGCGACTGAAGCATCATACTCCAAAAGCAGTTCACAAATCAGCGGTGGCGGCGGTGCTGGTGGTATCGCGGGAACCACGCTACTTCTTGGCATCATTGGCGGAGGATACTCACAAGCATCTGGAGCAGCAAGTTCAACGCAAAAGACTCTTACTGTAATAATAAAATTCGATGACAAAAATCAGGTTGACTCATTTTCTTATCACTCAAGCAAATTCTAATGAGGAAGGGTATTTATGATGAAAAGATTTTTTCCTGTTATGTTCATAGCCTTTGCCATTGCCGGTTGCGCAACCACTGGAGTTCAGCCCCAGAAAACACAACTTCAAATAAGAGAGTTTCAAACCAAAAGTTATGAGACTAATGATTCAAAAATGGTTATGAAGGCAATGCTCAACGTTTTGCAAGATGATGGATTTATAGTAAAAAATGCTGTTTTGGATTTGGGGCTTCTGTCGGCTGAAAAGACAGTTGACATAGAGAATAGCGGGGAGGCTTTCCTGGCAGCTTTTTTTGCAGGCGCAAATGCAAGATGGAAAAAGGCTTCAATAATTGAATGCACTGGTAATGTCTCTGAATTTGGCAATATCATAAAAGTGAGGGTTAATTTCCAGTTAAAAATGCTCGACAACAAAGGCGGTATCTTGAAAATCGAACAAATTGACGATGAAAAATACTACCAAGATTTTTTCCAAAAAGTAGACAAAGGAATATTTCTGCAAAAGGAGAAGGTGTCTAAAGCAGAAGACAGAAATAAAAGCCTATCGAATAAGGATAGATCGTGAGAGCGAAGCGAACCACGATCTTATCCTGTGGTTGGACGAGCCCGTTCGAGCCCGTTGGAAGTTGGCAGGGTCTTTGTACATGCAAATATCTTTTTTGAATGTGGGGCAGTTGCAACCCGGATTGAACGGGCGGTTTCCCCGGGGCGAGCGAGATCACCTGGCTTGTTTAAGAGGCCGGAACGGGAGTGGAATTTATATCAGACCATTGCGGTCAACTTTGACGGTACTCCAGGAATGGGACGCGACAAGAGCGGAGAAATAGTGTTCCCGTTGTTCCAGGGTCAATTGATCGGGGCAACAATCAAAGTATGCACTGATCCGGCGCACAGCACGCGCGTAGGCATCAATGGTCTTTTGAGCCTTGCCCTGGAGCTTGAGCATGCGCAGATGATGTTGATAAAGTTTATTAAATCGTTTCGTTTCCGTTGGATTCATGGTATTTCCTCCCGTAGTTTATGGCGCACGGAATTGAACGCAAAGGGAGTTATACACTGATTTTAAATGTTTTTTCCTGCCGCGTAGCGGCTTCGTCCAACAACGGCATGCAGCGGACGGCTAATCGCCGCCGCTGATGCCGAGCGTTGGCGCACCCGTTGGTTTGTTTTTCGTTTTTCTCTTGCGAGTTTTTGGTTTGTTCTCGCTTGAAAGTACTGCACAGGATCTGTAAGTTGATCATTGCTTGTATTTCGCAGGTTATTTTTGCTTGCTGGCTCTTTTACAGGCCCGTTCCGTCATTACCGGTTTGCGCCTTTCGCCTTCTTCGGGCCGGGCTTTTTGTTATTAACAGGACACCTCGCTTTCTTTTTCCATGAAAGCTCGGTGCTCCAACCAGGCGCTTAACTTTGACGGCGGTTACGGTGGCATTTTGTCCGGTTGTGATATCAATAAATTCCTTTTTCCATTGATAGTTTCCGGTCGTTTGGCCGCCGCATGTTAGCTCGTCGTTATGTTTTATTAAACGGGGAGGTCCAATATGCAATTCAATAGAGTTGAACTGGAAAAAAGAGTTCGTAATTTCTCAGACGAGGAGTTGGTTGAAATGATAGACCAAAAATCCGACCAATATCAAGAAGACGCCATGGAAATAGCTTTAAAGGTCGCAAATGAACGAGGAGGTATTGAAAATCTTAAAAATAGATTGAAGAAGGAAAAAGATAATGAAGCAGCCGAAAAAGAACTAAAACAAAAGGAACAAATGGAGCATTCTAAAATGAAAGCTCAAGAGCAAATACAGAAAAGGGAAATAAAAGAAAGACTACCGGTGAGAAATTCTGAACTTTCAGATTATAAATCTCCCTATAAAACAACTCGTTTGATAGCGCAAGTTGTAGCTAATATTGGCTCTGTTATAACTGTCATTAGCTGTATTGCTTTATTGGTTACGATTGTTTCGGCATCACAATCAAGATATGGTTTTCAGTGGATTGGTTTATTGCCAGCTTTTGGTGGAATAATATGTGGAATTTTTCTCTCTATGATTGGTCAACTTACTCGTGCAGTCGTTGACAATTCAGATAATACTGGTGAAACTCTATCCCTTTTGAAAAAAGAATTTAAAAATAGGAGCAAAACATATCGGGATAGGGAGTAGCCTCGCGGCCACCCCCTCCCACACCACCCGGCATACGGATCGCGTACCAAGGCGGTTCGGCTGATCAGGAAGGTTATTGAGCAGGCAGGAATAGTCCTCGTTCGAAGAAGTAACGGTTTGGTAGAGCAAATATCACCCACTTGACCTTGCTCATGCGCCAGTACTTTTTGCGGGCGTTACCGCAAAGCATGGCGTCCTTATGCGCAATGCCAAGCTTTTTGAGGTTTCGGACCTTGGTCCTGGGGTTTTTCCATTGTTTCCAGACAACGCACCGCAGCCGGCGGATGATCCAGCCATTGAGTGACTTGAACAGGTGCCTGGCTTCTGTCAGGCGATAATAGTTCCACCAGCCAATCAGGTACTGATTCAGATCTTTGATAATCTGGCTCAGACTTCTCCCTTGATTACGGTTCGTCAGTTCCCGGACTCGCTCCTTGAAACGTGAAATTGTTTTCCGGTGGATCCGGATCTTGGTCTGTCCACACATACTGATAAAGGTAAATCCCAGGAATTTGCGGAGCCATGGTCGGCTCACTGCGCTTTTCTCCTCGTTCACCTTGAGCTTGAGCTTCGCGGTGATGAACTTCGTGATGCTCTTGTTCACACGCTCGGCGGCTTTCCGGCTTTTGCAGTAGATCCTGAAGTCGTCAGCATACCTGACGAATTGGTGACCCCGCTTCTCCAATTCCTTATCCAGTTCATCGAGTACGATGTTGGAGAGCAACGGCGACAGAGGACCACCCTGGGGCGTTCCTTCTATGCTGGGACTGACAAGCCCCCCGATCATCGTTCCGGCCGTAAGGTACCGGCGGATCAATTTCAAGACCCGTTTGTCCCGGACCCTGGTGGCCAGCCGGCTTAAAAGCCGGTCGTGGTTAACTCGGTCAAAAAACTTGGACAAATCCATGTCA
The DNA here is from genome assembly GCF_009689005.1 of Desulfosarcina ovata subsp. ovata. Lineage (NCBI taxonomy): Bacteria > Pseudomonadati > Thermodesulfobacteriota > Desulfobacteria > Desulfobacterales > Desulfosarcinaceae > Desulfosarcina > Desulfosarcina ovata. Next base: position 3,599,412 of record NZ_AP021879.1, read on the forward strand.
ACCACGTGGGTGTACCCGTCCAGCAGATAGCCTTTGGCTTGTAGGACAGCGTCATGGGCTGATCGTCCTGGTCTGAATCCGTAGCTGTACTCAGAAAAGGTCGGGTCCCAGATCTGCTCCAATACCTGAGCTATCGTCTGTTGGATAAGGCGGTCCAATACCGTGGGGATACCAAGCAGGCGGACACCGCCATCCGGTTTGTCGATCTCCTTCCTTCTGACCGGTAAGGGACGATAATCCCCATTTAGCAGGTCCTGCTTGATCTTCGGCCAGTGCCTTTTCAGGTACCCTTTCAAGTGGTTGGTTTTCATGCCGTCCACACCCGGGGCGCCTTTATTGGCAACGACCTGGTTCATTGCTCTGAGCACATTACGTCGTTCGAGAATCAACTCCAACAACTGCTCTCTGCCTCCCAGACTTTCGGCAAGCCGCGACGCTACAAACATTTCCATCTGCTGTGGCTTTATGTTCATAAGTACACGTCTCCTAATGGTCATTTTCATTTACCCGTACCATTCGGGCCGGGCACCGTTCGGGCCTTTCACCGGGGTGAGCCTCCTGTTACGCTTGACCCGCGGGTAGCTCGCGCATCTCGTTTCCTCCGGTTACATTATGCCCTCTGCTGACTCCCGCTGCACGGTGGGCGCACCTTGCGGTTTGCTCACTCGGATCATCTGCCGCCGCCGGATCCTTTGGTTTCGTGTCCCTCTCCATAGCGGAGTTTGGCTCATCGCCGGTCAGGAGCCGGTCTTCCGACGATGCCGGGGGTTTTGGTGGCCGGAATCCCCCCTACCGGCAATTTCACACGACAAGTCCCGAGATGCAGCGGGCCTCCCGGGGTAAACACACATCTTTCGGTACGTAAGCGCCGAGTATACGAGCACTGCCTGAGATGGATAGAGGACTTAACCTTGTGTTGCAGGCTGGTCCCACAGATGCGCGCCTGACTCGATTTCTGTTCGTCACCCCGTACCTTCGCGACGGCCCTGCCGCAGCAGGGCGGCTTCCTCCCCAGGCACCGTTGCCGGATACCCAGTTGCCATGTCGCTACACCCTTCGCCTCCATCGGGCTGGGTCTAAGACTTGCCAAGCGATCCAACAGACTGATATGCTTGGCTCACTTTTAAGATGTGTGCCGTGCCCGGCACACATCGGGATAGGGAGTAGCCTCGCGGCCACCCCCTCCCACACCACCCGGCATACGGATCGCGTACCAAGGCGGTTCGGCTGATCAGGAAGGTTATTGAGCAGGCAGGAATAGTCCTCGTTCGAAGAAGTAACGGTTTGGTAGAGCAAATATCACCCACTTGACCTTGCTCATGCGCCAGTACTTTTTGCGGGCGTTACCGCAAAGCATGGCGTCCTTATGCGCAATGCCAAGCTTTTTGAGGTTTCGGACCTTGGTCCTGGGGTTTTTCCATTGTTTCCAGACAACGCACCGCAGCCGGCGGATGATCCAGCCATTGAGTGACTTGAACAGGTGCCTGGCTTCTGTCAGGCGATAATAGTTCCACCAGCCAATCAGGTACTGATTCAGATCTTTGATAATCTGGCTCAGACTTCTCCCTTGATTACGGTTCGTCAGTTCCCGGACTCGCTCCTTGAAACGTGAAATTGTTTTCCGGTGGATCCGGATCTTGGTCTGTCCACACATACTGATAAAGGTAAATCCCAGGAATTTGCGGAGCCATGGTCGGCTCACTGCGCTTTTCTCCTCGTTCACCTTGAGCTTGAGCTTCGCGGTGATGAACTTCGTGATGCTCTTGTTCACACGCTCGGCGGCTTTCCGGCTTTTGCAGTAGATCCTGAAGTCGTCAGCATACCTGACGAATTGGTGACCCCGCTTCTCCAATTCCTTATCCAGTTCATCGAGTACGATGTTGGAGAGCAACGGCGACAGAGGACCACCCTGGGGCGTTCCTTCTATGCTGGGACTGACAAGCCCCCCGATCATCGTTCCGGCCGTAAGGTACCGGCGGATCAATTTCAAGACCCGTTTGTCCCGGACCCTGGTGGCCAGCCGGCTTAAAAGCCGGTCGTGGTTAACTCGGTCAAAAAACTTGGACAAATCCATGTCAACCACGTGGGTGTACCCGTCCAGCAGATAGCCTTTGGCTTGTAGGACAGCGTCATGGGCTGATCGTCCTGGTCTGAATCCGTAGCTGTACTCAGAAAAGGTCGGGTCCCAGATCTGCTCCAATACCTGAGCTATCGTCTGTTGGATAAGGCGGTCCAATACCGTGGGGATACCAAGCAGGCGGACACCGCCATCCGGTTTGTCGATCTCCTTCCTTCTGACCGGTAAGGGACGATAATCCCCATTTAGCAGGTCCTGCTTGATCTTCGGCCAGTGCCTTTTCAGGTACCCTTTCAAGTGGTTGGTTTTCATGCCGTCCACACCCGGGGCGCCTTTATTGGCAACGACCTGGTTCATTGCTCTGAGCACATTACGTCGTTCGAGAATCAACTCCAACAACTGCTCTCTGCCTCCCAGACTTTCGGCAAGCCGCGACGCTACAAACATTTCCATCTGCTGTGGCTTTATGTTCATAAGTACACGTCTCCTAATGGTCATTTTCATTTACCCGTACCATTCGGGCCGGGCACCGTTCGGGCCTTTCACCGGGGTGAGCCTCCTGTTACGCTTGACCCGCGGGTAGCTCGCGCATCTCGTTTCCTCCGGTTACATTATGCCCTCTGCTGACTCCCGCTGCACGGTGGGCGCACCTTGCGGTTTGCTCACTCGGATCATCTGCCGCCGCCGGATCCTTTGGTTTCGTGTCCCTCTCCATAGCGGAGTTTGGCTCATCGCCGGTCAGGAGCCGGTCTTCCGACGATGCCGGGGGTTTTGGTGGCCGGAATCCCCCCTACCGGCAATTTCACACGACAAGTCCCGAGATGCAGCGGGCCTCCCGGGGTAAACACACATCTTTCGGTACGTAAGCGCCGAGTATACGAGCACTGCCTGAGATGGATAGAGGACTTAACCTTGTGTTGCAGGCTGGTCCCACAGATGCGCGCCTGACTCGATTTCTGTTCGTCACCCCGTACCTTCGCGACGGCCCTGCCGCAGCAGGGCGGCTTCCTCCCCAGGCACCGTTGCCGGATACCCAGTTGCCATGTCGCTACACCCTTCGCCTCCATCGGGCTGGGTCTAAGACTTGCCAAGCGATCCAACAGACTGATATGCTTGGCTCACTTTTAAGATGTGTGCCGTGCCCGGCACACAACCAACCACTTAACCCGACCGCCAACAGCGGCGCTTTTTTTGAAACGCTCTCTTCCGCATAAATGTTGTCGTTTGCGGAAGGCTTTTTCCCGCATTGTTGGCGGCCGGTTAGTTCAGCGTTGGACTAAGCCGCTACGCGGCAGCTAACCCACCAGAATTTCTGTAATTCTTTCCTCATTTCCGGTTTTTCTCCGATTTTATTATAATTCCCTCCATCGGTATAACTCCGAAAATCTCATATTTATCTCATTAATCAAAGGAGGGAACTCATGTCTGAACTACGTCAAAAGATGATCCGGGCAATGGAACTTAAGGATTTCTCACCGAGGACTCAGCAATCCTATTTGTCTGCTGTTGAAGGCCTATCAAAATTTCATCGGAAGTCACCGGATCGTCTAACGCAAACAGAAATCGAAGACTACGTGCTTCACCTTAAAGATGAAGGGAAGAGCGCAAGCACACGCAATGTTATCATTTCCGGGATGAAGTTTTTCTACCAGCATACACTGATAAACAGCGAAATCGCATTGAATATGCCAAGTCGTCGTAAACCAAAAATCCTACCTGAAGTTCTCAGTAGAGAGCAGGTTCGCATGATCATCGATACTCCGGCGGATCTTAAGCATCGGCTGATATTGATGACGGCTTATTCTGGAGGGCTTCGAGTCAGTGAAGTGGCAGCACTGAAAGTCAAAAGCATCGACAGTGCACGGATGGTGATCCGGGTCTATCAGGGCAAAGGCATGAAAGACCGCGATACGCTGCTTTCTAAAAAACTGCTGGAGGAACTACGGGGCTATTGGAAGGTCTATCGCCCGACAGATTGGCTGTTTTACGGTAAACGTCGCGACACTCCCATGAGCATCACATCGATTCAGAGAATGTACCGCCGTGCCAAGAGCGACGCCGGCATCACCAAGGGCAAGGGCATTCATTGCCTTCGCCATTGCTTTGCCACTCATCTGCTGGAAGCCGGCTATGATGTGCGCAAAATACAGCTTCTCATGGGGCATCGCTCGTTGTCCACCACCATGGTCTATCTTCACGTTTCCAGAAACGGGTTGGCCAAGGTCCAGAGCCCGCTGGATTTCATCGAAGAGCCGGAACAACAGGCGCCGCCGTGGGAGGATGACGATGAATCCAATCAATAATTATCCTCAACCAGCAAACCGACAGGTGGAAGTGGCGGATATTTTGCGCTGCCACATCGGTGACTATCTCAAAAGATACAATATGCCGCCGGAGCATTACAGGGTCGTATACGACATTTTAAATTGCCGGACCGCTTACCTTGGCGGGCACGTTGAAATGTGCGATCAATGCGGAGCCGAACGCATCCTTTACCCATCTTTGTCACTTTTTTCCGGAAAATTGCTGAAGAACCGCGTTTTTTACTACATATGAAATTATTTTATTAATAATTTCAATATGTTGAAATTTTGCCGGCCAAAGTAGTGCCATAAAATTCACCGAAGTATTGACAATCGGTGTTTTTTCTGTAATTCAAGATGGCATGTATATCCGACGAACAACAATTAAGAGCAAAAAAGATGGCGAAACATATTTCACTCATCGCCTTGTTGAATCAGTTAGAGTTGGAAATAAGGTGAAGCAGCGCACTATTATAAATCTCGGTAAAAATTTTCCTTTTCCACGAGAACAATGGCCAGATATTGCTTGTCGTGTTGAGGGAATTATTAATGGTCAATCAAGTTTGTTTAAATTGCCGGAAAAAATTGAGCAAGCCGCACAGCATTATGCTGCACAAATCATACAAACCCGGTCGAGTCAAAACAACAATACAGACAAAAACGATAGTATAGATGCCCCCGATTACCGTTTGATTGATATCGATAGTCTTGAACTTATAAGACCGCGTAGCGTTAGTATTGAACATGTATCACATGAAACATTTCTCAAATTACAATTGGATAAAATATTTGAAGGTCTTGGATATAATAATCATCAAATAGCAGCTGCAATCGGAAGTATAGTTGGTCGAATGGCGGTTCCCGGCAGTGAGTTATCAACGCATTACTGGCTGCAAAATCGAAGCGGTTTAGGCGAATTAATCGGCTATGACTATGAAAGTATGTCGCTAAAACGAATCTATGAAATATCTGACCGTATTTACAAAGACAAAGAAGCGATTGAAAGGCATTTATACAACCGAGAACGTTTTTTGTTTGGTTTTGAAGAAATAATTACACTTTATGATTTGACAAACACATTTTTTGAGGGAAGCTGTAAGTATAATGAACTTGGCAAGCATGGAAAATCAAAAGAAAAACGCTCAGACTGTCCCTTGGTAACTTTGGCTTTAGTTTTGGACAGTAGCGGCTTTCCAAGAAGAAGTAAAATATTTTCCGGAAACGTTAGTGAGCCATCAACACTGGAAGAAATGATTTCAAGCTTGAATAAACCATCAGAAAGTTCATTAGAAGACGATAAGCAGATGAGTGTTTTTGATAAAAAGAAACCAGTTGTCGTAATGGATGCCGGGATAGCAACAAACGATAATGTACAATGGTTGCAGGCGAATCATTACCGATACCTTGTTGTCAGCAGGAAAAGATATAGAGAATTTGATCATGATAAAGCTGTTGAAGTAAAAAGAGATAAGGATTACATTGTTAAAGCGTACAAAAAATATGTCAAGGAAACAGAAGAGACTGAAATTTATTGTCATTCAAGTGAGCGAGAAAAAAAGGATCAGAGCATTCAAAATCGATTTTCAGAAAGATTTGAAGCAGACTTAAAATCATTGAACGATGGTTTAAATCAAAAAGGTCGGCTAAAGATTTATGAGAAGGTTGTTGAAAAAGTAGGACGGCTGAAACAAAAATATACCAAAGCTGCTAAAAATTATGAGATTACCATCCATAAAGATAAAGGATCAAAGAAGGCGACAAAGATTACCTGGAAGATAAAAAAAAATTCTGACTCTTCAGATTCAAATCCAGGCGTTTATTGTTTGAGAACAAACTTGAACGATCTGGATGAAACTATTCTTTGGCGTACATATACGATGTTGACTGATCTTGAAGCTGTATTTCGAAGTTTAAAATCGGAGTTGGGTTTACGGCCGGTGTTTCATCAAATAACGAGGAGAGTAAAAGGACATCTCTTTATCACATTATTAGCTTATCACCACGTTCATACAATCAGGTTTAGACTTAAAGAAAATGGGATTCATACAAGTTGGTCCGATTTGAGAAAAGAATTAGACGGCCAAAATCGAACAACAGCAGTAATGAGAAGTAAAAATGGCGAGACAATACATGTTAGAAAAAGCACAAAAGCAGAGTCTCGTCAACTAAAAATTTATGATGCACTGGGTGTGCCTCATAGTCCAGGAAAAGTGGTAAAATATGAGGTATAAAAAATAAGTAGTGCCATAAACGCCTTAGCGTATGACTCAACTATTAGAAATTACAGTAAATATTAAATTCAAGCGGAAAAGATGGGTTTACAACTCGTGCCGCAACCGGCATTGCCCGAAATGCCAGACCATCACCAAGCAACGCTGGTTGTCCGCCCGGCAGGCTGAACTTTTGCCGGTTAGCTATTTTCACAATGTCTTTACCCTTCCCCATGAATTGAATCCTTTGATTTTGTGCAACAAACCACTCATGCTGGGATTCCTGTTTCAGGCCGCGAGCCAGACGTTACTCGATTTCGGCAAAAATCCGAAGAACGAACTCGGTGGCCAGTTGGGGATCATCGCTATTTTGCACACCTGGACACAAACATTGATGGATCACTTTCACCTTCACTGCCTGGTGCCTGGCGGCGTGATCGCCGACAATGGAAAGGAATGGATCGGCAGCAAAGGGGAGTTCCTCTTTCCGGTAAAAGCGCTTTCGAAAGTTTTCCGGGGAAAATTCATATCGTATCTGGAAGATGCATATAGCAAGAACCAGTTGTGCTTTCCCGGCAATACCCGTGCGTTAGGGACCCGCCAAGGGTTCCGGCGCTTGATCAAACAGCTGTGGTCGAAAAACTGGGTGGTCTATACCAAGCCGCCCATTGAGCGCCCGGAATGGGTGCTCGATTACCTTGGGCGCTATACGCATCGCATTGCCATATCGAATCATCGCATCACTGATTTTTCTGACGGCCGTGTGACGTTCACGATCAAAAACAGAAAACGCAAGACGACTGAAACGGTCACCCTCGATGCGGTCGAATTCATTCGGCGATTCTTGTTGCATGTACTGCCCAAGCGGTTCGTGCGCATCCGGCATTATGGCTTTTTGGCGAACCGTGGCAAGAAAAAGAACATTGGCCTGTGCCGTTTGTTGATGAACTTGTCCCCCGATATTCCCGAGGTGCGGGATCAGTCCGTCCAGGCAATCATGATGGCACAGGCCGGTATCGACATATTGAGGTGCCCAAGCTGCAAACAAGGAACGATGAGAAAGATATACGAAATCCCGGAAGGGTCCGGAAACAGTTCATTCCATATTTTGAGGCCGGTGTCGGTAAGCGATAAGGATCCTTAGCAAATCGATCCACGAGCTTGTTTTCCAGGGATAGCTTGAGCGTGCATTTCCAAGGCGCTGAAAGTGATGGGATCGGTTTGCCCTCAGGTCATGAAACGATCGAAATCGGCATTCCCATAAATTGTGAGTGATGCCGAAAAGGCTTGGTTACCCGGTGTTTTCACCCATTCAACAATCACGATCACCCCCAGGATTCTGATTCTGCCCTTGCACCAGAACCAGCGAGCCAGTCCTCTGTTTACAATCCCCATATTAAATGGTAGTCACTTCAAGAATGTGTTCCAAATTGCCTTAGTCCAACCAGTTTTATCCATCATCCCGCATCGCGCTAAAAGACCTTCGACATTGATTCAGCACCGTTATCTGTTGGGGGTACGTCGTTTCAATGGTTGGCGGGCATTAGGGCGGGCATTAGGGACGTTCGTCGGGCGGGCATTAGGGGCATTAGGGACGTTCGTCGGATTTCCGGTTTACAATTTTAGATCTGTCTGCTAAACGGTTACTATGCCACGGAAAGCCCGCATAGACGCCCCCGGAGCGCTGCAGCACATCATTTTAAGGGGAATCAATCGCAGAAAGATCTTTTTCGACGATTTTGACCGGGATCATTTTTTGGATCGGCTTGGAGGTATCCTGGCCGATAGCAAAACACCATGTTATGCGTGGGCATTGATGACAAATCACACCCACCTGTTATTGAGGACTGGAACCGTTCCCATCGCCACGGTGATGCGCAGGCTGTTGACCGGTTACGCGGTGAGTTTTAACCGGCGACATCGGCGATCTGGACACTTGTTTCAGAATCGCTACAAGTCGATTTTGTGCGAGGAAGATCCCTACCTATTGGAACTGGTGCGCTATATTCACCTCAATCCTTTGCGGGCCGGCATTGTCGATGAAATAAAGGCGTTGAATATCTACCCTTACTGTGGTCATAGCATAATAATGGGCAACGTCATCCATGGATTTCATAATATCGATTACGTATTGAATCTTTTTGGCGAAAAGATTGCGCAGGCCAGAAGACACTATCTTGAATTCGTAAAAAAGGGGATCTCGCAAGGCCGCCGACCCGATTTAACAGGAGGCGGATTGGTGCGAAGCGCCGGAGGATGGGCCGCATTAAGAACAATACGTAAAGGCGAAAGCCGGATGAAGGGGGATGAGCGCATCCTAGGTCAGGGAGATTTCGTCGATAGCGTATTGCAAGCCGCCCAGGAGAATTTGGACCGTAAATATATGCTCCGGTCGCGAGGATACGATTTTCAATGGTTGGTAGAGCGGGTGACCGGCTTGTTCGGCCTCACGTCAAAGGAGCTGTTGACTGGTGGAAAACAACGCAAAACGGTAATGGCGCGCAGCGTGTTGTGCTATTGGGCGACGCGGGAACTTGGGATGAGCGCGGTGGCGATATCAAAACGACTGAACATCGCTGCCTCGACGGCCAGCGAGTCCGCGGCGAGGGGCCTGCGGATTGTCGAAGAGCAAGGGTTTAAACTTTCAGATGAGGTTATCTGATAATCCGTAAAACCGAGGAGCGTCCCCAATGTTCCACAATGTTCCACGATTGTGTGTAAAGGAGACGTGCATGAAAACAGTAAGATTTATCGTAATTTTAATGGGGTTGTTTGCCTTCCTGCTTATCGGCTGCGCCCACAATATCACCCCTCGGCTGCATAGCGTTTTTGAAACAGAGTATCTGAACAGCCAAACAAGCGTCAAACCCATCGACCTGCAGACAACAGGCCGTTGCCCGGGCGTACGGACCCTGCGTGTAGTAAACAAGGAATCAAGAACCGACATTTACACGGTCTACAGCGTTGCTGGAACAAGCTACACGATCGTTCCAACCGAGTACGTTAACCTCGTAGCGCGGTACATAGAAGACAAGCTTCACGAGAGCAACGTTCCGGTGGATAAAAAAAACGGCAAGGAAATCTACGTATGGATGGAAGAAGTCCATGCAGATGGCACTTGGTCTTTCGGATGCAATGTCAAGTTGAAAATCGCTATCCCGGAGATCGACTACACACACGTTTACAGCGGCTATGAGGGGAGCGGAATAATTATGAATGCCATAGGCTATGCTACCAACCTCGCGATAGTCGAATTTATCAAAGACCCCGTTGTCGAAAAGTATATACAGTGTTCGGATTAGGTTGCCGGAAATAAATAATTCCCCCAGATCGCGCCGGATTTGGGGTCGTCTACAAGACGCCGGCACCGGTGCATATCGGGGATGATCTCACCCCGCTGATGGAGTTTTGTAAGTATCAATCTTCCGTCCCCTTTCACGTTATAGTATTTAAATACAGGGCACTCCGAGACATTATGGCAACAACAAATGAGAAAACCGTATCTTTGGTTCTTGGGAGCGGGGGTGCGCGAGGTCTGGCCCATATTGGCGTAATTCACTGGCTTGAAGAAAATCAATTCCAAATACAATCAATCGCCGGAGCCTCAATTGGTGCAGTAATAGGGGGTATATATGCAGCCGGAAAACTTGGTGAATATGAGCAGTGGGTGTGTTCGATAACGAAAGTCGACATCGTCAAATTGCTGGATCTCTCGTGGGAAAAAAGCGGACTGGTCAAAGGTGACAAACTCATCAACACACTAATCAATCTTGTGGGTAGGCAATTAATCGAAGATCTTCCCATTTCATATACTGCAATTTCTACTGATTTAAAGGGCCAAAAGGAAATTTGGATAAAGTCGGGTAGTCTTTTTGATGCTATGAGGGCGTCTTTCGCAATACCTCTTCTCTTCACTCCATTTAAGTACAAAGGAATCGATCTTGTTGATGGAGGAATATTAAATCCCGTTCCTATTGCGCCGACGTTTGGTGATAGGACGGACATGACCATTGCTGTCCATCTGGGCGGCCCCGCAGAGAGTATAGAAAAGCTGAGTGCCATAACTTGTGCTCCAACACTCCCGTCCTCCTCGTTTCGTGAAAAGATCAATCATTTCATTAGCCACCTCGAAGGATCCGTGACAAACAGGAGTTCTCGAGACTGGGGGGTATACGATATCGCCATTCAGGCGTTTGAGGCTATGCAGAACACCATAGCACGCCAGAAGCTTGCTGCTTATCCACCAGACATTGTCATAGAAATCGCCAGGAATGCATGCCGTACATTAGAATTTGATAGGGCCTCCGAGATGATTGAACTGGGATACAGAAAGGCGGAAGAGTGCATACCTCAAGCTGTGTCAGTCACCAAGGTGGAACACTGAGTGCTACAGAATTGGAAACTAAGGTTGCCGAACCTGACACTGCAAAGTACGCCGAACATCCGGCACCTGTGAGTTTGCTGTTCGCCAGAGAAGCATCCGCATGAAAATCCTGATTGTAACGATTGGTATCAGTGTTTAAGATAATGTTTTTGGCAAGGCCAGAGGGAGGAAACTGTATAAACCATACCGCGACGACCGATAACGTAGCCCAAAAACATTATCTTGAATGCTATACAAGGGGAAGATCATCCTTCATAACTCAATGGGTGAATGACAAGTAATTTCGTAATCCGTGAAGAGCAATGGATAAAAGCTTAAAGCAATTGCAATTAATCTCAATCTTGATACATTGGATGCCAAATGCTATCTTGATCGGCATAGCAGGTGCTTTTGTGGGTGGTTTTATCGGATCACTTCTTGGGCTTGGAACAGTTACCGGATTTAATATAGGAAGTTTCTTGCTGGCTATCGGTGGCGCTCTCCTCCTTTTGGTTCTGTACCGTGTGATAAAGAAGAAATAGCTCCCTTTTTAACGGGAAAAGGACTTCCTCCTTCTGGGCTTTCCAAACAGATGAATATCGATCACTTGCCAACGCCTTTGTATATCGCCCACCGGGGGCTTCGCGCCCGTTTTCCCGAGAACACCCTGCCCGCTTTTATGGGGGCCGGTGATGCCGGCGCCCAGATGATCGAGTTGGATGTCACCCTCTCCCGGGACCGCCGGTTGGTGGTGATCCATGACGATACAGTGGACCGTACCACCAATGGCCGCGGGGCGGTCAGCACGTTGACCCTGGCCGAGCTTTCGCAGCTGGATGCGGGCAGCTGGTTCGACCCGCGTTTCCGTTATGCACGGTTGCCCACCCTGGCCCAGGTACTGGAGGCGGTTCGTGGCCGGCTGCTGGTGAATATCGAGATCAAACCGGAGGCCTTTGAACCGGATGGCCCCGACAATGCGGTGGAGCGCCAGGTGCTCGATCTGGCGCATCGCGAGCAGATGTGCGATGCGGTTCTGATTTCCAGTTTCGAGTGGCGGATGCTGGAAAATATCCGTAAGCGAGACGACCGGATCGCCCTGGGACTGCTTTCGGAACGGTCTGCCGACGACCGCTTGCGCGACTGGTACGGGCGCCTCCAGGCCTTTTCGTGGCATCCGGACTACCGGGTGCTGACCCGGCCACAGGTGGAAGAATTCCACCGGCTGGGCGCGCGGGTGTTTCCCTATGCCGTGGACGGAGCGATCGATACCCTCGGCATGCTGGCGATGGGGGTGGACGGGCTGATTGTTGACGATCCCAAACAGATGAAGGAGTAACTTTATGGGACGCTATCTCATGCTGGACATCGGTGCCGGCACCCTTGACATTTTATACTACGATACGGATCAGGATCTGCATTACAAAGCCGTGGTTCGCTCACCGGTGCGGGTGCTGGCCGATGCCGTCCGAAGGACCACCGGCGATCTACTGGTGACCGGTGGTGAGATGGGGGGCGGGCCGGTTTCCCAGGCCCTGATCGACCGTGCGGCAACCGCAGCGGTGGTGATGTCGGAACCCGCCGCGGCAACCATCCATCATGACCGCGACCGGGTCAGCGCCCACGGTATCCGGGTGGTTGCGGCCAGCGAGGCCGACCGGTTGAAAACTGACACCCGCTTCGCCCAGGTGCGCACGGCCGATATCCAGCCGGGGCGGTTGCAGCAGATCGTGGAGGGCTTCGGGGTGCCTTTTGCCTTTGATGCCGTGGCCATCTGCGCCCAGGATCACGGTGCCGCGCCTGCCGGTGTGTCGCACCTCGACTTTCGCCACAACCTGTTTACTGCAGCCCTGGAAACGGATCCGGTTCCCCAGGCCTTACTTTACCGATCCGGCGACGTGCCGGAAACCATGAACCGGCTGTCCACCATTGCCCGTGACGCCGAGGGCCTGCCCGCCGAACGGGTCTATGTGATGGATTCGGGCATGGCGGCCATTCTGGGAGCTTCCAAGGACCGGCAGGCCGATGGCAAAACGCGTATTCTGGTGCTCGATATCGCCACTTCGCATACGGTGGGAGCGGCCATGGAGGCGGGTGTGCTGTGCGGATTTTTTGAATACCACACCAAGGATGTCTCTGCCGCGCTGCTGGACCGGCTTCTCCGGGCGCTTCCCGAGGGCCGGCTTTCCCATCGACAGATTCTCGATGAAGGCGGTCACGGTGCATACACCCGCCATGCCTTCGGTTACGATGCGGTCGAAATGATTCTGGCCACCGGGCCCCGGCGGCGGCTGATCGCTGACGCCCGCGTGCCGGTGACATGGGGGGCCCCGTGGGGTGACAACATGATGACCGGTACGGTGGGCCTGTTGGAAGCGGTACGCTTGCGGGAAGGACTTCCGCCGATCGACTACCTATGACCAGCCAAAAGCGTGGCAATTGAAAGGCAACGCTTTCCAGGAGAAGAAATGATGATGGATCCAACGCGGGCAGCGGCCATCGATGCCCACATCCAAAACGATGCGTTCATGCGTTTTCTTGGCGCTGAAGTGGCAATTGTTTCACCGGGGCACAGTCGGGTTTCGCTGACGGTCACCGAACAGATGACCAACTTTCACGGCATCACCCATGGCGGTGTCGTTTTTGCGTTGGGGGATTTGGCCTTTGCCGCGGCCAGCAACTCCCGGGGGCAGACCGCCGTGGCCCTCAATGTGAGCATTACCTTTCTCAACCCGTCCAAGGTGGGTGACCGTTTGGTGGCCGAGGCCAGGGAATGCCACAGGGGCGGTCGAACCGGGCTTTACGAAATTACGGTGATGGACGCGACAAGCGATACACTCATCGCCCGCAGCCAGGATCTGGTTTACCGCAAGAAGGAGTGGTTTGTTGCCCCGGAGCCGGAGTAAGGCGATTTCTGTCAAAGAATATACCCGCCTGCTTGTCTTTTCATCCGTCTTCTGCGTTGGGCTTTTCCACACATAGCCCCACTATGCGTAAAAAAACCCGCCTTGAATACGACGGAAAAATTCAAGAAAGGGGGGTTAATGGATTGACATCCCTTCATGCAGGAAATACGTGGAAGTGTGCCACCTGCCCCAACATGCCGGAGAATATCCGCAGCATGGGCTTACTCGCTGACCGGCCACGACATGAAAAGCGCGATGACTTCAAAAGCGGAGAAATAATGCACAACACTGAGATCAGGATAAGAGGGTATCATCTGGATTTGTTCGGACATGTCAACAACGCCCGTTATCTGGAGTTTCTGGAAGAAGCCCGTTGGGCGATTTTTGACGACAAACTGAACCTTGAAGATCTGGCCAGGGGTGGGTTTGCGTTTACCGTGGTTTCACTACCGTACACTTTTAAAAAACTTATAACTATATGATATAGTAGAATATAATAATTCTGGACATTCCACCAGTCATTTTATATATTAGGCTTCCACGATTATCTCTTATAATATGGAGGCCTTATGAATGACTGCAAATCGATTTATAGAAAAGTCAACGATTTTGTCAAACTTTTCTACCCGGTGGAACTCAAAGGAAATCTCCTGAGAAACATGAACACGCTGGCAACAATGATCACGGGCATCATTATCGGCAAAGAAACCCAGTTACCAAAGATCGCACTCAATGTACCCGAAAATATTAAAGTGCCCAGCACCGAAAAACGCATCAAGCGCCTGCTCATCAACGAAAAGGTTACCGAGCAAACCTACTTTCTACCCTTCATACAAAACGTATTGGCCCACCTTGGTCTTGAAGAAATCGTCCTGGCCATTGACGGCAGTCTGGTTGGACGCGGGTGTATTTGTTTGATGATCAGTTTGATTTACAATGGCCGCGCGTTGCCACTAGCCTTCAAAATCGTTGAGGGTAAAAAAGGCCATCTGCCTGAAGACATGCATGTTGAGGTGGTAAAGAAACTGCATCCATTGATCCCCGAATCCACTCGTCAGGTAATCTTTCTGGGAGATGGTGAGTTTGACGGCACAACGCTTCAGCAAACACTGGCCAAGTTTGGGTGGAAATATGTTTGCCGCACGGCATATAATATTACCATCTACGCCGATAATGAATCTTTTCAGATCGACATCCTTGCCACTATACTGCCCAAGGGCCATTGCAAAGGGATGAAAAACTGCCAGTTCACCAACAAAAAATATGGCCCGGTAACTGCGGTGGCCTGGTGGGGGAGCGATCACAATGAGCCCATATTCCTGGTAACCAATTTTAAATCGGCTGAAAAAGCATGCGACTACTATGCGAAGCGCTTTACGATTGAAACGTTTTTCAGTGATCAAAAAAGCCGAGGGTTCAATATCGCCAAGAGCCATCTTTCTTGTCCCAAGCGGTTAACCCGACTGATGATGGCCAGTTGCCTAGCATACTTATGGGTCATTTTTTTTTGGGATTCTCGCTTTTTCGACTGGCTTGTACAAACAGATCCATCGTTCGGATCGATGTGACCTCAGCCTGTTTCAGCTTGGCCTCAGGATGATAACCTATCTCGCGGTGCGAGGTTTGCCGTTCTCACTTCATAACGGACCAATACCTGATGACTTGCAGACATTTCACCAGAGGGATAAACGAGACCTGCAAAATTTTTCTCATTAGATCAAGGTGTTGTAAAATGTGTACGGTAGTGAAACCGTGGTCAACATTAACATCAACTATCGACACCCCGCTTTTCTGCATGACACCCTTTGCATCGAATCCCGTCTTTCGAAAGTGGGCAGCCGGTCAGCGGTGATCCGCCAAACCGTCATAAATAAAAAAAGCGCCGTACCGATTGCCGATGCGGATGTTACGTTTGTCATGCTGGACGCGAAATCGCAAAAAGCGGCCCTGTTGGAAGGCAGATTGAAGGAGACCCTCCTCCAGACGATTGGCCCTGAATCTTCTTTGGAGACGGGGTGATTTGCAATTCCCAGCCAGAACTTGACTGGCTGGGAAAGGGTAACAACGGTGCATATACAAACATATGCACCGTTGGTAACAAAGAGAATGTCAGGAGTCCTTCAGAACGGGATATCGTCTTCCTGGTCGTTGGGATAGGGCGGTTGGGGATATCCCTGGTCCGGGTAACCGCCGTTGTTGCCGGCGTTTGCGCCGCGACCGGCTCCAGCACCACCTCCGGGACCGGCACCGGCCCCGCCGCTGTACCCGCCACTGTATCCGCCCCTTGCACCACCACCACCGCCATCGCGGGTACCGAGCATCTGCATGGTGCCTCGCATATCCACCACGACTTCGGTGGTGTAGCGATCCTGGCCGTCCTGGCCCTGCCACTTGCGGGTCTGGAGTTTGCCTTCGATGTAGACCTGGCGGCCCTTGGAGAGGTACTCGCCGCAGATTTCGGCCAGCTTGCCGAACACCACAATGCGATGCCATTCGGTTTTCTCGCGCCGTTCGCCACTGTTTTTATCCGTCCACGTTTCCGAGGTGGCGATCGAAAAATTGGCCACCGCCCTGCCATCGGGGGTGTACCTGATTTCAGGATCCCGACCGAGGTTGCCGACCAGAATAACTTTATTGATGCCTCCTGCCATATTTTACCTTCCTTTTGCTGAGATCCAAAAGTGGGATGTACATTCAAAACAATGTCGTTTAAACTTACATTTAAAGCATGTTTTCTGAATTATCAGAACTGCGTTCTCACACAACGTTTTTTTCGGCGACTCAAGTCGTCGTCGCTGGGTAAATCTTTGCATCCATATCATTTCTCCGGCAATTTTAACAGCCTGACGGGAAGAAACCCATGAATTGAAGGGGAACGGGCATGTACCTAATCCGCATCCGTATGAACAGATCAAGCTTATGCACCCTATCAGGTACCCTCGCATCGATTGCCGTAATGCTGACAGCCGCTTCTGCCGTTATCGGCACACCGGAAGTTGCAGCCGGCTCAGAATCCGCGTCACCGCGAATCCTGCATATCATGAGCTACCACCAGGTTTGGGAATGGAACGAAGACCAGCTGAACGGCTTCAAACATGGGCTGAATCTGCCTGCAGCGCAGTCAACATATTTCAAATGGATTCCAAGCGAAACAACAGTGAAGCATGGATGCAAAGCATGGGAAAAAAAGGCCATGCAATTGATCGATACCTGGAAACCGGACCTGGTATACACCAATGACGACATCGCGCAGGCTTATGTGACCAGACATTACGTCAATCATTCACTCCCTTTCGTTTTTAGCGGAGTCAATGCGGCTCCGAATGAATACGGATTTTGAAGATCCATCCTCATCAAAAAGCCGTCGTGGCCAGCGGGTATGTGGAAACGGAGCGCGTAAAGCAGGCTCAGCAATTGGGTGTCGGGCAGTCTGTCAAAAAGCCCTACACGTTGGAAACCATAGCGATTGCAATCAAAAATGAACTGGCGAGAGATGGATAGTTCATTGCCGGCGGGTGGAGACCGCCGGTCCATTTTGGCTGTCGCCTGATGGCAAAGGCCAAATTTCCGGTTCTCGGATGTTTGGCGTCAAAACTTGCTGCGCAACCATTCGATGATGCTGCCGGCCAGCGGCTGTCTGGCCCGGATGGCGGCATGGGGACACACTTCCAGGCAGCAGTAGCAGCGGATGCAGGTGTCCGTGTTGAACGAAATGCCCCGGTCGGTATAGGAAATCGCCTCGGCCGGGCAGTATTTCCAGCACTCGCCGCACAGTTTGCAGATCTGGTTGTTCACCGTCGGCTGCTGGATGACGAACCGGCGCACGAAGCGGCCCAAGAAATCGGGCCCCATGGTCAGGGTGCCCAGTTCCGGAAACTGGAAGTCGTCCAGAATCGCCAGGTCGCCGTTGACGTGCACGCTGCCGTCGTAAAGTCCCATTTCCCTGGCATTGCGCTGGGTTTCCAGGGTTTCGGGATCCATGCCCACCTGCAGGCAGATGACATGATCCACGGCATGGGCATCCCTGCCGCCGAACAGCAAACCCAATTCCCGGGGGGTGCCGCTCTTGCCCGGGCCCTGTCCCTCCATGGCCAGAATGCCGTCCACGATGGTGTAGGCCGGTTTGACCGCCTCGTAGACGCTGACGATCAGGCGGCCGAACATGTGCCGGTCCACACCGGTGCGCATATGCCATTTGGGTTTTTCCAGGCCGACAATACAGCCGAACAGGTTTTTTACCCCCAGGGTGAGCATCATCTGAGCATGGGTTTTAAGCTTGGCCAGGTTGATCACCACATCGGCTTCCAGGGCGTCGCTGGCCACATCGATCGTTCCGAAAGGTTCGCCCACATCCACCAAAGTGGTCCGCTCGAAGGGGCCGATGGTCACTTCGAGGCCCTTGAGGCTCTCGGTGTAACCGCCTTTTTTGAGCAGTTTCGTGAAACTGCCGGTGGCCGGGCTGTCCGCGATTTGCACGCGGGCGCCTTGATCCAGGGCAAACTCGACAGCGGCGCGCAGGATTGATGGATGGGTGGTCACCGCCTTTTCCGGCGGCGCCGGCTGAAGAAAATTGGGCTTGATCAGCACCCGGCTGCCCGGCCTGATGGCCGGCGCTTCAGCCGAGGAGAGCATTTCGGCAACCGTCCCACGAATGGTTGCCATTTCGTAAGTTGCTTGCCGAATAAAGACAGTGGACATGCCAGGGGTGCTCTCCGGTTAGGATCGGGGATGAAATTAATTGGGCGCAATTGCGCCGGGCTTGTGTTCGTCTTCAAGGCGCATCAACGGTTGCATACTGGGAGTATGTGGGCGTTGATGCAACGCGGAAGACGGGCGCAAGAACAAGCAATTTTGTTCAATTAATAAAATTCCCGATCCTTACCCGTAAAACCGTTTGGGAGGAAACGGCCATTGCGCCAGTGGTTCCATTCAGGGTAAATCAACAAAGCGCAAGACGAATAGATCGGGGGGCGCTTTAAAAGCGCTATAGTATTGATGCCGTGCTTAATCAAGTCCTTTCCCTGTCCCGGGCTTTTACGATGAATGAGGAAAAAGAGACCATCCGCAGCCGTGCCCTTGAGAAACGGATTCGCCGTCATGTGGCCGGCAGAACCCGGGAATACTTTGCCGCTGTGCCACCCGGCTTTGAGGCGGGCTGCCGCCAGGAGCTGATCGATCTGGGGCTCGACCCGGCTGGCGTTACGGTCGAAGCGGGCGGGATCGGCTTCACCGGCCGTCTGATGGACTGCCTACGCGCCAACCTGTACCTGCGCACGGCCACGCGCGTGCTCATGCGCATTGGTGACTTCCGTGCCACCAACCGGCGCCGTTTGGAAAAGAAAAGCGCCGAGATCGCCTGGGAGCTTTTTCTGGAACCGGGGCCCCTGCCGGCAATCAAGGTGAGCAGCCACCGTTCCCGGCTCTACCACACCGCGGCCATCGCCCAGACCATTCGGTCGGGCATTGCCCGCCGGCTGAATGCAGCACCACCGTCGTCTCCGGGGACCGGCATCCCGCAGACCCTTTTCGCGCGCCTTGTGGAAGATCGTCTCACCCTCTCCCTGGACAGCAGCGGCGAGCCCCTTTACAAACGCGGTTTCAAGATGGGGGCGGCCCGGGCTCCCCTGCGGGAAACCCTGGCCGCGGCGATTCTCATGGCGGCCGGCTATGATCCATCGAACCCACTGGTGGATCCCATGTGCGGGTCCGGGTCCTTCTCCTTGGAGGCGGCCATGCAGGCCAAGCACATGGCCCCGGGGGTGAACCGGCCGTTTGCCTTCCAGGGCTGGCCGGCGTATAGCGAAAACCAGTGGGCATTTTTGAAACGGGAGGCAGAAGAACAGGTAGTGCACCTGGACCGGCCGCGAATTTTTGCATCGGATATCGATGCCGGAGCCTGCGCACGGCTATCCAAGACCATTGCCGGCAACGCCATGGACGATGCGGTCCGGGTCACCCCCAAAAATATCTTTGATTGCCGAGGGGATCAGTATGGTGAAGGGCCTGGCCTGGTGACGATCAACCCACCCTATGGCATCCGTATCGGATCGGCCACGCAGGCCGGCGAGCTGTTCATGGCGATCGGCCGGCACCTGGGGCGGCATTTCAAAGGCTGGCAGGTGGCCCTGATCGCACCCGAGCGCAAATTGGCCCATCAACTGCCGTTTGCGGCCAAACGCCTGCCGCTGCTGCACGGCGGGTTGAAACTGACGCTGGTGGTGGGAACCATCAACGCCTGAGGGATAGCGAAAACCAAAGGCGATTTCCCTGCGGGGATGCGCAGCCACCCCTTTTGGGTCTATTTTTTCTTCAGCTTGGCCCATTCGTCTCTCAGGGTCACCGTACGGTTGAAGACCAGGGCGCCAGGGGCCGAATCCTTGGCATCCACGCAGAAATAGCCCATGCGTTCGAACTGGCAGAAGTAACCCGGTCCCACATCGGCCAGGCAGGGCTCCAGTTTGCAACCCTTGAGCACCTCGAGGGCCTTGGGATTGATGAAATCCTTGTAGGTTTTGCCGTCCACCTTTTCATCCGGGTTGGCCTTGTCGAAGAGACGGTCGTACAGGCGGACCTCCGCATCCACCGCATGGGCGGCCGACACCCAGTGCAGGGTGGCCTTGACTTTGCGGCCGTCCGGGGCGTCGCCACCACGGGTGGCCGGATCGTAAGTGCAGCGCAGCTCGATCACTTCACCGGTGGTCGCATCCTTGATCACATCGGTGCAGGTGATGAAGAAAGCGTAGCGCAGGCGCACCTCCCGGCCCGGTGCCAGACGGAAGAATTTCTTGGGCGGGTTTTCCATGAAATCGTCGTGTTCGATGTAGATCTCCCGGGAGAAGGGCACCTTGCGGACCCCGGCATCGGGATCTTCGGGGTTGTTGACCGCGTCCAGCTCGTCGGTCTGGTCGGCAGGGTAGTTTTCGATGACCACTTTCAGCGGGTTCAGCACGCCCATCACCCGGGGGGCCCGCCGGTTGAGGTCCTCGCGGATGCTGAACTCCAAAAGGGCCACGTCCACCACGCTGTCCCGTTTGGCCAGGCCGATGCGGTCACAGAAGCCGCGGATCGACTCAGGCGTAAACCCCCGGCGCCGCAGGCCGCAGATGGTCGGCATGCGCGGATCGTCCCAGCCGTCAACGTGCCCTTCTTCGACCAGCTGGATCAGTTTGCGCTTGCTCAGCACCGAATAGTTCAGGTTCAAGCGGGCAAACTCGATCTGCTGGGGATGGCAGGGGGCATCCACGTTGTCCAGCACCCAGTCATACAGCGGGCGGTTGTTTTCGAACTCCAGGGTGCAAAGACTGTGGGTGATCCCTTCCAGGCTGTCCGACAGGCAGTGAGTAAAATCGTACATGGGGTAGATGCACCACGCGTCCCCGGTGCGGTGGTGATCGGTTTTGCGGATCCGGTACAGGGTCGGATCGCGCATGATCAGGTTGGGATGGGCCATGTCGATCTTGGCCCGCAGCACACGGGAACCGTCTTCGAATTCACCGGCGCGCATGCGCTGGAAAAGATCCCGGTTTTCGTCGATGCTGCGACCCCGCCAGGGGCTATCCGTGCCCGGCTGGGTCAGGGTGCCGCGGTTGGACCGGATCTCACCGGCACTCTGATCGTCCACATATGCCTTGCCGGCTTCGATCAGCTGGACGGCAAAGCCGTAAAGTTGTTCGAAATAGTCCGATGCGTAGTGAAGGCGGTCGTCCCAGTCAAACCCCAGCCAGCGCACATCATCCATGATAGCGTCCACATACTCCACGTCCTCTTTGGTGGGGTTGGTGTCGTCAAAACGCAGGTTGCAGGTGCCCCTGAAGGTTTCGGCCATCCCGAAATTGAGGCAGATCGACTTGGCGTGGCCGATGTGCAGGTAGCCGTTGGGTTCCGGCGGAAACCGGGTGGCCACCTTGCCATCGTTCTTATTGGCCGCAAGATCCGCCTCGATGATGGCCTTGATGAAATGGGTTCCCGGTGCAGCGTCATTTTCGGTCATCGTATTGTCCTCTGGCAAGCCTTAGCTTACCTGAAATGCTGAAATGGTTATCGCGTCAGGGCGTGCGTTGGCGATCATCGTCGCCAAGCGGCCCTGAATATGGCAAAAACCCAATGGGGTGTCAAACCGATATAATCAAAGGAAATGTCAAACAGCGGCCGGCGCTGTTGACATGCATGCATCGGCCACCAACTTATCGTTGATTTTTTGCGTTGTTGGGCTACGCTGTCAAGCACAAACAGGACCATTGCCAATGAAAATTTTAGAGCAGACCCACGACCAGTTTGCCGACGCGTTTCTGCGGCGCTACGGCAAGGGCACTCACTACAGCACGCCGGTCTACCGCCATGTGATGCAGACCGGCGGCACGGGGTTGGATCGCCTGCCAATTTTTTCCCAAATGCCTGAACTGGCCGGGCGCCTGCAGCGCGATCTGGTTCTGGATGCGGGACCGGTGGTGAATCAGGTCGAAGATCACGGGGTGATCAAATTCGTCACCCGCCTGGCCGATGGCCTGGAGATCGAGTCGGTGGTGATTCCCATGTTCAGGCGCTTTACCCTGTGCGTGTCCAGTCAGGTGGGCTGCCGCATGGGCTGCCGGTTCTGCCGGACCGGCAAGATGGGGTTGATGCGTCATCTGACCACGGCCGAGATCGTCGGCCAGGTCTTTGCCGCCCGCCACCGGTTGGGTGTCGACGTCCGGAATGTGGTGTTCATGGGGATGGGGGAGCCGCTGGACAACCTGGAAAGTGTTTTGCCGGCTATCCGGGTATTGGGCGACCAGCGCGGCCTGGACATCGCCCGGCGCCACATGACCGTATCCACCGCCGGCCTGATCGACGGTATCGACCGCCTGGCCCGCATCGACGGTGCACCGGTCAACCTGGCAATTTCACTCAACGCCCCGAATGATGCGATCCGTTCGCGCCTCATGCCCGTCAACCGGGCCATGCCCATGGCCGACCTGCAGGCGGCCCTGCGGCGCTATCCGCTTTCCCGAAAAGGCGCAATTTTCGTGGAGTACGTTCTTATCGAAGGAATCAACGATCAACAGGCCCATGCCCAGGCACTGGCCCGATACCTGGCACCGTTGAATGCCAAACTGAACCTGATTCCTTACAACCCGGCACCCGGGTCCGATCTGAAAGCCCCGTCGCCGTCAACCTACGAGCGGTTCCTCGGCTGGCTGGTGGCCGAACGGGTCTTTGTCCGGCGGCGTGGTGAAAAAGGGGGACGCATCATGGCGGCATGCGGCCAACTGGGTGGCAGGGAATGTTGCGCTTCCGGAACGTGTCTGTGAAATATTTTTCATACTTCTTATGCTTTTAGGAATTTTACTTCATCATTATCTCACCAAATTCCTTCTTTCTACTTTTCCGAAAACGTTTTCCATTCATGTGAAGCATTGGATAACTATTTAAAAAAATAGAAATATTTTTTATTTGAAAATGCTTTCGGACGTTCTGCCGACATTGGCATTCCCATTGCTTTATAGAAATACCAAATGCCTTTGAAAGATTCTCTACACCGAACTCAAATTTATAATTTTATATAGTAGGGAGCGTTAGCCGTGAAGAAAACAGCCGCATTCATTACCTTGATCCTTTTGTTGGTGATTTTTCCGCTGATTGGTTCGGGGGCCTTTGCCGATTTTGTCGGTAAAGGTTCATTGCCGATCCACGTATTGTCTGAACCCTTGATCATGCTCCTTTTCGGTGCCGGTCTGGTGACCTTTGGTTCCAGCCTGCGAAAAATCAAATAAGTTGGCACCTCTTCTTGACCCTGATCATTCCGAACTTATTTTATCGGAGAGTCATCGGGAATACCATCGACCCGGTGACCATAAAATCCTCCAATACAAGGGGGGCGGCCGTTAATCACAACGGCTGCCCCCTTTATTTTTAACACCCCGAAACAATGTTTACCGTCAGTTCAACGCATCCTGAAACGGCTCCAGACCCAGGCGATCAATCACCTTGCCGAGGCGCTCGCCTTTTTTGGCAATGTCTGCATAGCATTGGACGGTTTTTTCGATGGCCGTCATCACCTGTGCGTCATCCAAACCGCTGGCCAACACCTGGGCAATGCGCGGCTCGGCACCCACATTTCCGCCGATAACCAGCTGCCACCCCTCTTTTTGTCCGATCAGGCCGATGTCCCGAACCCACGACTCCGAGCAGGCCAGCTTACAGCCGCTGACGGCCATCTTGAATTTTCCGGGCAGTTGCATGCTGTGGTATTTCTTATCCAGGGCCATTCCCATGCCCAAGGCATCCTGTTTTCCCAGGCGGCAGAAGGTGGCTCCCGGACAGGCGCGCACGCTACGCACACAAAGACCCACGGCGGCACCTTTGTCAAGCTGCAGTTCGTTCCAGGCGGCATCGATGTCTTCCTCTTTGAGACCCACAATGGCCACCCGGGTCGCACCGGTCAGTTTGATGGCCTGCGCGTTGTATTTTTCTGCCACGTCGGCAATGGTCCGCAGCAACTGGGGGGTGACCACCCCGCAGGGAATATGAGGGGCAATCGCGTATGTTTCCTTGTCACGTTGTAGAATCGCTCCTTTTTCACCCAATTTGAGCATATTGAACCTCCTTTGTGAATAAAAATGTTTCCTCGGCAATCTGCTGGGCCTGTTCGTGGTCCAAAGGCTTCGACCAGATGGATGCGCAAATGCGGGAATCGTCGACGACATGCAGCAGACCATGCCGTCCTTTTTATGAAAAGATATCCATACGGCAAAGTACCATAAAGTACCATTGAATGCAAACCGGTTTTGTGCGGCAGCAGCAATTGTAATTATGCGGTTCAGGTTTGTACCAGCATGGCAATTCGATCAGTTCTTCGAAAAATTTAGTTCAGGTTATGATCAAAAAGTGAAACAAAACTGTACGCAATTAGCCAGCCGATGAATTTCTTCATTTTTGGCTCTCTGTATCAGAAATTTTGATCAAACCTATCCATTGGTTAATAAAGGAACTCGTACGGTTTGATGTGAAAATCTGCCAAGGATTTTAACTGGTGTCTGCGTATTCGATCTCCAGGCCTCGCATCATAAAAGTTAACATCGCCTCCCAACTGGGAAAATACATATATCGCGTCAAAGCGCGCACATCGTCAAAAAAGGTTTTGCGCGTTGGTAACTCAGCACGAACCAAGCTGTACTTCTCATCCATCAGTTCAAGAACGGTATGGAACAGAAAGGCTAACAAGTTGAAGGTCAGCAATAATGATGAAAGGTGCTTGTTCCCGTGACCGAAGTTGTGTTCAATATTATAGCCTCTGTTTTTCAAAACATTATTATTTTCGTTCTCGACTTTCCAGCGTGCTCGGCCATCTTTGACAATTTGCTTGACGTTGCTCTTTGAAACTTCAAAATTGGTTGCAAATGCGTTTTTGTACACGATTTTTCCATCGGGCAGGGTTGTTGTCAGTTCGCACCAATTAACATCAATGGCGTTTTCACTATCACGTAGCGGCAGTTTGTTGGCAAAGCGATACGTATCGATTTCATGGGTTTTGCCGGTCCAGCGCTTCTCCACCACGGTTTCGATGGTCTGCATGGCGTCCAATTCATCCAGCCACTGGTAAAGGGTTTTATGAGAATCGGGTTTACAGACCAAAATGAAATCAAGTTCTTGATCTAATAGTTTTTTGCAAATCGGTTGTTTACAGTATAGATCATCGCCCAATACAGTGATGCCAAAAGGTTGATACTCCGCCGCATATTGATCGATCCAGCGTTTTGCTGCCGCGTTTTCGCAATCTTGTTTATCATGGCCATCCTGGGGGGTAATAAATTCCGGTTGCAAAGCAATCACCTTATTGTTTTCCGGTGCCACAATCACCGGGGTCACGACTGAATGCGAATAGGTTACGGTTCCATTTTTATGGTGCTTGCGACTACAATTATCACAATGAATTGTATTTGAAGCAAAATACTGCGTTCCGTCAAAGGCAACCAATAAATTGTTGTCGTATGAGCGAAACCCGTCCAGATGACCGGATTTTTCCAATCCGTCGAAAAGATATTTGAACACGGGCGTGACATAAGAGGGATGGACCTCGTCCATTAAACTTTTGATGTGGTTGGTACAGGGAATTTGAGTGAGGCCGAAAAGTGATTGCGCATTGTTTTTGCCTTTTGTTTGCTGCATAGCGGATTGAAAAGCTGATATGGTTGAACACTTGTCAAGAGAAAAACCTATCCATACCCAAAAAACTTGGGCCAATAATTTTCATCGAGCGTTTGGATAGAGGCGGGGTCTGCAATAACGACGGTAGAGCACTCTGATATTCGCGGATTGGATACCGCATGACTAGGCTTCGTCGTGGAGCTGCCTCGGTCTAAAGACGGGAGTTTCGGCCTGAAGGCCTATTCCGATAGCTTTTTCGAGGGTTCTCCAAACCGCGACCGCGCCCCTATCCAAAAGCTCGATGGCTATATTTGTTCTTTGATAAAGCCGATCCTTTCTTGAGCATTTTTAAAATCAATAAGTTCTTTTTCTATTTGCATCATCGATTATAGAGAAGTACTTATCCAGCTTCTTGAGCCGGAGCAACAGTCGCGCTTCTCTCGCCGTCGCTAATTCCCACCCAGCGTGGAAAGTCAGGGCTGTCAAGGCTGCGACCTTAGGGAGCACCCTTTAGGGCTTGGCCTTGATAGGCCTGGGTTTCCACGCTATAACAAATCATCTTTCAGCGGCCACGATTGGAACAGCCCGGGCAATGGCCCAGATGAAACCGGCCAACTCGCGTGCAATCGCGGTGATGACCACGTTATGGTTTTTGCCCTTTGCAATCAACCTGCGGTAGCGGTGGCATAGTCGTAGCTGTGCATTCCAGGCAATATCCAAAACATCGTCCGGCAAGCCTTCCTGGCGTTTACGGATCGCCTTACTTTTCCGGGCCGGCATACGATAGGCCTGAGCCGATTCGATCAACGTCCTGCGGGCATGGGTATTGCCGGTTTTGGTAATGGGGCCTTTTTTGATGGTGCCACCGCTTGAATGCTCCGATGGGATCAGACCCAAATAGGCCATCAGCTGTGCCGGCGTATCGAAACGGCTCAGATCCCCCAGTTCAGCGACGACGGTCACCGCGCTGAGCAAAGAAATCCCCCTGAGCGCTTGCAGAGCCTCGATAACCGGAAGCAGTCGACTGGTTTGGCAACATTGCTCAATCGCTTTTTCGATGCGCTTAACGCGGGCCTCATGGTCTTCCATGGCGTCCAGGTATTCGGTAAGGGCAATATGCTGGGCAGGATGCTGCATTTTCAGCTCCGCCAGCCAATTTAAATGAGCTTTACCCCATTTGCTTTTACCTGGATAACTGATTCCTTGTCGCAATAAAAAGGCATTGATCTGTTGTTTGACTTTGCGGAGCGATATTTGGATGTCTTTTCGTGCACGTACCAGGTCACGAAGCGCTTCATCGGCCTGATCGGGGACATACACCGGCGTCAGTTCTCCGGAACGGTGGAGCGTCGCCAGGTGGGTTGCATCACGGCGATCATTCTTAACCCGATCACCTGTTTTTTTGGGGATCAACGCTGGAGCAACGACAACGCAATCGATCCCCTTGCTTGTTAAATGCCTATAGATCGGATATCCGCACGGACCTGCTTCGTAAACACAATGCAATTCGGCGTTTTGTGAAATCAGTTTTCGCATGACGTTATCAATCTGCCCCAGGTCGTTGCTGATTTTTCCATACACTCGAACGTTTCCGTCACGTCCTTCATCGGCGATAGCAATGGTAATCGAATCTTTGTGGACATCTAAACCAACATACTTTACTATCTTGTTCATGGCCTGCCTCCTTGATTTTGGCTCTGTAGTTAGGTTTTTTACGGACCGCTCACTATAACCCACGTTTTCAAGGTTTGGCAGGCCTTTTTATTGCCGTCTTGGTTAACGTTCAACCATATTGTCTAAAAAGGATGGGCTTTGGGTAAAGAAAACAGAAAAAGCTCCCAGGGCTGCGTCTTCTATGCTGTAGCTGGTATTAGTGCCGATGCGCCGGTCAGGAAATGCAGAAATAGTTTGGCGAAAAAATTGGATCACTTTGTCAAATGTGAATTCTGCATGTTTCCTTTCAAGTAGGATGCGGTTTTCTTCTTGTTCTGGCAATCGCATGGCCCTGGCTCGCTTTTGGTAAAAGTGGATGAGTATTCACCCTCTTATATCCATTACAAGCTTCTGTGTCCAGAACATTTTGAAATAATAAAGAAAATAAATGCATCGAACTTTGATTGAAAAAAACTTCTGTTTGGGTAGCAAAGAGAGCCATTTCAAAATTACAATTGCTGGTGCGGCAGTGCATGGATGTGCCAGTGGCACCTGGATGATTCGTCAGTGTCCGTCCAGAAAATAGGCGAATTGGCCCTGGTCAACCTGATCTTCAGCTGCAAAAGGAGATAGGCCTGCCTGATGCCGTCGTTCCGGTCATCCAGTCTGGCAACAGCGGCGCCACGAACCGATCATCACGCTGACCACCGGTTAGCGGGGATCCGTGAGGAGCGGGGAGCACTGTTGCTGGGTTTGGTATCCCGCGGCTTTATGCTCATAGGCACGGTGTTCGATCGTGCTGGTGCTAAAAATCATGACGCTCAAGATGACCAGGGTGATGACGGTGAGCAATCCGCTGGGTGAAAAAAAGTGTAAAACCGACGCCTCCAGACCTGCAGGGACCGAATCGTAAGGGGCTTTCATCTTTTCACCTCCTGTTAAATCGGTTGGCCCTCAAATGCCCGCCGGGTGCGGGTGATGCACCCATAATTTGACTATAGTTAATTCCATGAAATATGAAAACAGAATAATTTGAATTAAATTTAAAAAATAATTTTTAATTTTTCCGGGCCCGGCAACTGCCCGTCTGGTTTTTCCCGTCAGGTTTGGATAGCGGTTAAACAGGCTGGCGACGGAGTGTGCGGATTCCCCATGATCTCAACGTTTTGCTTGACAACCATTCAAATTTATTGTCTTTAAGAAGAAAAAAGGGGACACAATGGTTACGGTTCAAGCCGCAGGTTTCACGGATATTGGAAAAGTTCGCAAAGCCAATGAAGATTCCTATCTTCTCGATGAGTCCATCGGTCTTTATCTTGTGGCGGACGGTATGGGAGGCCATCGCGGTGGCGGGGTGGCCAGCCGGATTGCCGTGGAGACCATTGGCACATCCATGGCGTCGTCGTTGGACGAATCCGCTGACGATAATAATGGCCTTGCGGTGACGCCCAGCGATCGGCTTCTGCAAAGTATTCAACTGGCCAATTGGAAAATCCATGAACAATCCACCACGGATGAGGCCTGCCGGGGGATGGGCACCACAGTCTCGGCGCTTTACTTCGTTGACGATTGTATGATCACCGCCAATGTGGGAGACAGCCCCATTTACCTTTTAAGAAATGGGGAAATCGAGGATCTGTATATTCCCCACACCCTGCTGCATGAGTATAAAAAGATTCCCAAATCCCTGGAAAAGCGGTTCTCCGGCGCCAAATTGGCCCATATCCTGACCCGGGCCGTTGGGATTCGTGCGGAGGTCAAGGTGGATGTCGCTCAGACCGTATGCTTTGCCGATGATATTATCGTTATTTGCAGCGATGGTCTCAGCGGAAAACTATCCCGGGAAGAGGTCCGGGATCTGGTCTATCAGAATGACGTTGACGCGGCTTGTAAAATGTTGACGGAGTTGGCTCTCCGGCGCGGTGGGGAGGATAATATTACCGTTATCGTTGTACGGGTCTCCACCGTCAATAGCAGTCCGGACCAAGGTTTGCTGAAGCGGATTGCCGGCATTCCGGCATGGATTGCATCATTGTTCCGTAACCGTCATCTCGGTTAGCGCGGGGGAATGCCTGTCACTTTTCGTTGCGCCTGACGGTGGTGATCCTTGCAGTCCACCTTCGAGGGCCCACGTTTGCCATTGCCGATGTGATCAGGATTAAAGGCATTGTGAAATAAAAAGGCGACCAAATGATCAGACTGCTTGTGAGATTCAAGGATCGGACGATTAAAGAATTTGCCCTTGATCAAATCGATACGCTTTCCATTGGTCGGAACCCCACCCATCATCTGGTCATCGACAACTATGCCGTTTCCGGAAATCACGCGGTCATCCGTAAAGCAGACAACCGCTATGTATTAAAAGACACGAACAGTAAAAATGGCACCTTCCTCAATGGGCTGACGGTCAAGCAGGCAACCTTGAAAAATGGCGATGTAATTACCATTGGCAAACATTCGCTGGTTTTTCTCGACCGCGGCCGGCCGAGACCGCAATCCCTGCAAGGGGGGCTAAAAACAGCTGCCTTGCCCGGGGATCCCGGCCCGGACCATACGATGTTCATGGATACCGAACGCTATCGCCGGATGCTCGTCGAAAGCGGTGACCTTCCCGAGATTCCCGCGGCGCCGGCCTATGTCGCTTTTCTGGCCGGTGGCAACGGCCGTTTTGACCTGTCCAAAAGCCTGGTCACCATCGGCAGAACCTATCGATGTGATATTGTAATGGCCGGTTTTTTTTCCTTCCTGGCCGGCGACCCGGCGGCGGCCATCAGCAAAACCACCCAACATTACTACATCAGCAGTGTTGGCGGCTGGATTAAACCAAAGGTCAACGGGCAGACCGTTCGGGGACCGGTCCGCCTGAAAGACATGGATATCATCAAGATCGGTTCAGTGGTCCTTCAATACGCGTCCAGGGTGATCGTCTGAAATGATGGCCTCAGGAAATAGGTAAACAGGATATTGGCGCCATGAAGAAATGGATGATCCCGATTGTATTTTCAGTTCTTTGCGCCACAGTGATTTCCGCTTGGGAATTGAAGGCGTTTGTCGATCGCCAGGTGATTTATATCAGGGGGGCAGAGCCGCTTCTGGTTGACGAGACCAGCCAGTCGGACCAGTTCGTTTATTACAAAGCGGATGGAAAGTCCGGCATGTTCATGAAGAACGATGTTGTCTCCGTGGGATCGATTCGTGTGGAAAAAAAACGCCCGATCCTGTCGATTATTGATCGGCACAAGCAGCAAATTTTTTCCCGAATCGGAATTGATTCGAAAATGACCCGCCTCCTTGACACCCGCCTGCTGATTTTTTTGATCTTGCTGATTCTCTCGTTCACAGCCATGAAAGTGGGCGGAGTGCTTTTATCCCGTCTCCGAAACAGAGACTTTCGGCGATCCGGTAGCACTGCCGTGGACGCGCCCAATGAAGCGTTGCGGTGGTTCCCCCAGGAGAGTCAGGAAGGCTCCGATTTTCGCGATATCGCCCTTTTTTTTCTTGAGCTTTACCGTATTCAGAATGGCTTCCCCAAGGATGCACCCGCCCGGTTTTCCATGACCCCGGATTCCGCCAAACAAAAAATGAAAGTGTTTGAGCTGGGCGTCAAGGGCAGCCGCGACTGGCTGACCCGCCGTATGTCCATCGGCCCCCTGGGCGAAGACTCCGGAAGTAAAAGCAAATGCTTTTATGCCATTTATGACACCCACATGGTGATCAAGATACCACCGGTTCCGGTGACCGACATCGTCAAATATGTCAAAGATATCCGCCGGGAAGTACAGATATCTATTCAGCTTGCACCGGTGGCGTGTATCGTCCCGATGGTGTCGGTCGTGCTTAATAAGATCAAAGCACTGCCCTATGCGTCGAGCCTGACGGCCGAGCAGTCCGAAAAACAGTATATCCGCCTGGTCGAAGGGAATACCGAGTATCAGGACTATCTTAAAATCGGCGGCCGATTTGCTTTTTTCATGGAATTGAGCAACAGCTTTTTTGTCGGGCGGGTCATCGATGAATTGCATGCTGCCAAGGCCAACATCGGCGATGAATTGATGGATGTACCGGACGCGGCCTGGGATCAGGAGGCCTTTACCACACGCTATGGCCTGGATTCACTGTCTGTTTTCGAAGGCCTTCAGACGCTGTATCATCGTTGTGAAAATGAGGCCAGGCGGATCATTCAGGCTGCGGGCAAGGCAGACCAGGTTCATTCTTATCAGATTAAAGACTGGTTTCTTGCGGCCATTGCCGGCAAAGCCCCCGTCGGTAATCAAAAAGAGAAGGATTCGTCCCTCATCGACCAGGTGAATGAAGGGTTTGCCGGGATTTTCAAAGCGCATCAACCACAAATGGATGCACTGACACAGCTGTTGAAGGCCCAGCTGGAAATTAAAACATTTTTAAAAAGTCGCCATCAGATTGAAAATATCGCCTCCAACATGCTGCAGTTGCTTTGCCTGCTGGAGGAAAAAAAAGTTGCCTTGCGCGACCTCAAGCCGGACAATCTTTTTTTTGCGGCGGATCCGGACAGCTATCCGATATTTTTAAATAATGCTGAAGATTTTTCAATCGGCGTGATCGATGTGGAAACCGCGGTTTCCCTGGATCCGACGAAGGACGGGACCATCGCGCAGCCACTTCTCGGCGGGACCCCTCTTTATGCCACACCGTTGCACATCCTGAAAAACGATACCATTACCGCAAATTTTGGCAGCTTGGCCAAAGCGCTTCATTACCAGGACTGGTATGCAGCCATGGCGATTATTTTCAAGGCAGTTACCGGAAACAACCTTTTTCCCCGGGCAGCCCGGTCCTTTCCGGAAATGCTGAAAATTCTCAAATCGGGGCGTTCAAAATCCGATCCTGATGAAACCACCGTAAAAGCCATGAGCCATAAATTCTGGTCTGCGGCAACGGCTGATCTCAAAGCTCAGCTGGCCATCCATTCCGCTGTGCTAACTCAGGTAAGCTTGGACCTCCCTGAAGCCATGGTTCCCGTGATCCGTGAGCAGCTGGAACGGGAAAAGGCCGCCCTCACTCGTTTCATTGGCAAGCAGATTGCTGAAACAACGCTTCTTAAAAGTGAGAAAAACAGAACTTTTTTGCTTACGGCCGCAAGCCCGGATATCGCACGGCAGATCGAGCGCTGGCAGAATCATGCCGATTTGCCTGAATCCCATCGTGGGCTGGCACCCCAGATGGTCGCTTTTCTAAACAATCTGAATCGGCTGAAACAGCGGGCAGCGGAAAAACAGGATATCCTTGCCGATCTCTCCGCCCCACCATATCCGCTGTCGGCTCATGTCTTGTTAGAATCCATGTTCCAAATTGTCCATAAAGTCCTGAACTAAAACCAAGCGGGTTCGATCTTCCCACGCTTCGCATAAAATGCGTCTTTAAATGCTTTGAACGTTCCCGCCATGATTGCCTCGCGCATCGCTTTGACCAGGTTCACATAGTAGTGAACATTGTGGATCGTGTTGAGCCGGTAGGCCAGGATCTCGCGGGCCATGTACAAATGCCTCAGGTAGGCCAGGCTGTAATGGCGGCAGGTGTAGCAATCGCACGCCGGATCCACCGGTCCCGTGTCATCCCGGAAACGGGCGTTGCAGATGTTGATCGTGCCCTGTTCGGTGAACAGCTGGCCGTTGCGGGCGTTTCTTGTGGGCATGACGCAGTCGAACATGTCGGCGCCCAGCCCGACCAGTTCCACCAGGTCCTCGGGCGTGCCCACCCCCATGATGTAGCGCGGCCGGTCGGCCGGCAGAAGGGGCAAGGTGTGGGCAGCCATTTCCATCATCAGTTCCTTGGGTTCGCCCACGCTCAATCCGCCGATGGCGTAACCGGGAAAGTCGATGGCGGTGATCTCCTCGGCCGAGCGCTGCCGCAGGTCGGCGAACATGCCCCCCTGGACGATGCCGAAAAGATGGTTGCGCCGCCCGGTGCGATCCTCCCAGAAAGTCTTGCAGCGCCGGGCCCAGCGGGAGGTTAGTTCCAGGGCCGCCACGGCCTGTTCGCGGGTGGCCGGATGTTCGAGACACTGGTCGAGGCACATGATGATGTCCGAGTTGAGCGCGATCTGTACCTTGATGGAGGTTTCCGGCGAGAGCATGTGCTTGGATCCGTCGATGTGGGACTGGAACCGGTACCCCTTTTCGGTGAGCTTGCGCAGTTTGGCCAGGGAGAAAACCTGGAACCCGCCGCTGTCGGTCAAAATCGGCCGGTCCCAGTGCATGAAGCGGTGCAGCCCGTCGAAGCGGCCGATGATGTCCGTGCCGGGCCGCAGATAGAGATGGTAGGTGTTGCTCAGAATGATCTGGGCCCCTGCGGCCTCGAGCTCTTCCGGTGTCAGCGCCTTGACCGTGGCCTGGGTGCCGACGGGCATGAAGACGGGAGTCTTGATGTTTCCGTGTGCGGTGCTGAACTCGCCTGCGCGGGCAGCACCGGATTGAGCGATTAGATTGAAATCAAGCATGATGAGTTCATTGAGTTTGTCGGTTATCGGGTTTCCTTCTGTTCACCCGGCTTCCTCCCCTAAAAAGCTACAGCCTACAGCCTGATCCCCTATTCAATCATCATCGCATCCCCATAACTGAAAAAACGATATTTCTCCCGTACCGCCTCGGCGTATGCCTGCAGCATGGTTTTCCGTCCGGCAAAGGCCGAGACCAACATGAGCAGGGTCGATTTGGGCAGATGGAAATTGGTGATCATGGCGTCAATGATCCGAAAGGTGTAACCGGGATAGATGAACAGGTCGCAACGGCCGGAGCCGGGCAACAAGCGGCCATTCTCCCGTGCGGCATACTCCAGGGTGCGCACGCTGGTGGTCCCCACGGCCACCACGCGGCGCCCCTCGTCCTTGGCCTGGTTGACCTGCCGTGCCGTTTCGGTGGAGATGGAGAACCACTCCTCGTGCATACGATGATCGCGGATATCGCCCACTCGCACCGGGACAAAGGTGCCGTACCCCACATGCAGGGTTACCGGCGTGATGGTCACCCCCTTTTCGCGGATGCGGTTTAAAATCGTATCGGTAAAATGCAGGCCGGCGGTCGGTGCGGCAATGGCCCCCTGCGACTTTGCGTAGACGGTCTGGTAGCGCCGGCGGTCAGCATCATCCGGATCGGCGGCATCCCGTTTGATGTAAGGTGGCAAGGGCATGCGACCGATCCGGCCAAGCAGGTCGTCAAAGGATCCGGGCGCGGAAAAAGCCACCTTATAAATGCCGTCGGCAAAATCCTGAACCTCGGCGACCAGACCTTCGGCAAAATAAATGCGGGTCCCGGCAGCGGCCTGTTTGGACGCCTTGATCAGGCAGTGATACACCCGCCGTTCGTCGTCGCCTTCAGCAAACGCCGGCTCTCCGTAATCGAGAATCAGCAGTTCGGCCTTGCCGCCGGTCTCCTTGCGCCCGTGCAGGCGCCCCGGCACCACACGCGTGTCGTTGACCACCAGAATATCCGAAGGTGCCAGCAGCTCGACCAGATCGTGAAACTGCCGGTGGGCCAGGGTTCCGTTGTTGCGGCAAAGGTGCAGCAGTCGTGAACCGTCGCGCTGCGCTGCCGGGTTCTGGGCGATCAATCTCTCCGGCAGGTGGTAATCATAATCGTAAAGTGCGTACATGGATAAGGCCCGGGCAGGCGGCCAGCTCCTTTCTTGGATCTGCGTTCAATGAAAAGCGATCATTTCGATCTTGCGAACCAGTCGATTTTGTTGCGGCACTATACCCACCTTCCTTCCCGGGTTCAAGTCCCACCGCCGCACCGGTCAGTGCAATCGCATATAACCTTGGTATGTGATGTGCCTTACAGGGCGATCGCGTATGGATCGTTACTATGATCCAAATCGAAATCGGGATCGCTATCGAAATCGAAAAGAAATGGGACGTAGAGTTGCAGACGGGATGTCTATCGACTTGCGGTCAATGGTCACAGTCATCGGCGCCATTGGAACTGGAAAACCGGGAACCGTATAGCGCCCTTTTGTCAACCCGTGATTCCAATATACATCGTCGATTTTGATCCCGATTTCGATTCCGATAAACCTGAGTTAGTTGCGATTGCCCTGCCGCACCGGTTGAAACCAGATACCGGTCGAGGCACCGTAAAGAATAATGATGACCAATCATTTTATAGTGATAATTTTTTTTATTTTGCTTGACAAAGGATTATTAAACATTTTAGTTAAAAGCCAATAACATTGTTACTCTTTTGGCTTCAAAAGCTCTTTGCAAATTTATTTTTTCCTTTAAAAACAGAATAATAACTTTTTTTTAAAAAAAAACATCATTATTCTTAATCGCTCAAAATAAAATCCGACAAAGCATCCGTTTTTTATTTTTCTTTTATTTCATCATGTTAGCAAAATATAACGCAGGAATGATAGAAATACACAGGACTTGCAATAACAATGTTCGCACCCCTTAAACCTGAAGTTTACAAACGGCTGGAACAGGCTGTTCTGGACATCTTCTCCCACTCCGACTTCCACAAGGCCAATATCCGCGACGTGGCTACCCGGGCAGGGGTGAGTTTTTCCACCATCTACAAACACTATGGATCCAAGGAGCATCTGGTCTTCGCCTTCGTGGATGTCTGGCTGGGTAAATTGACCGACCGGATCTACGATCACCTTCAGGGGATCGAGGACCTCAAGGAGAAGATGCGCAAGGTTCTCTGGCTGCAACTGGACTACTACGAGCGCAACCCCGGGCTGGCCAGAATCATTTTCATGACCCTGCCCATGAAAACCTGGATGGCCGACGAAACCTTCAAGCAGAAGAAGATGATCAACATGTACCTGGAGGTGCTGCGCAACGGTCAGAAGGAAGGCGTCCTCAATCCCAATGTACGGGCCGGGGTGCTATTGGATTTCATGCTCGGAATCGTCCAGCGCGCCTTTACCATGTGGATTTCCAGGGGGCAGCAGGGCCGCCTGACCGATCAAGCGAACACGCTTTTTCAAATGATTTGGCGAGCCATCGCCAATCCCGATACAAAATGAAAGGAGCATACCATGTCAAAACATCCCGATTTGCAAAAATGGAAAGATTTGGCCGCAAAGCAGCTCAGGGGCAAAGCCCTTGAAGACCTGGACTGGGATACCCCCGAGGGCATCACGGTCAAGCCGCTCTACACGGCGGAAGACATCGCGGGGCTGCCCCATGTCAACACCCTGCCCGGCTACGCCCCGTATGTCCGTGGGCCCATGGCGACCATGTATGCCGGCCGCCCCTGGACGATTCGGCAGTATGCCGGCTTCTCCACCGCCAAGGAGTCCAACGCCTTCTACCGCCGCAACCTGGCTGCCGGCCAGAAGGGACTCTCCGTGGCCTTCGACCTGGCCACCCACCGCGGCTACGATTCGGATCACCCCCGGGTCATGGGCGACGTGGGCAAGGCTGGCGTAGCCATCGACTCCATTGAAGATATGAAAATTCTTTTCGACCAGATCCCGCTGGACAAGATGAGCGTTTCCATGACCATGAATGGGGCGGTACTGCCCATTCTGGCGGGCTACATCGTGGCCGCCGAAGAACAGGGGGTCAAGCAGGATCAGCTCACCGGTACTATCCAGAACGATATCCTGAAGGAGTACCTGACCCGTAACACCTATATTTATCCGCCCGAGCCGTCCATGCGCATCGTCTCGGACATCATCGCCTTCTGCTCC
The DNA here is from genome assembly GCF_009689005.1 of Desulfosarcina ovata subsp. ovata. Taxonomy (NCBI): domain Bacteria; kingdom Pseudomonadati; phylum Thermodesulfobacteriota; class Desulfobacteria; order Desulfobacterales; family Desulfosarcinaceae; genus Desulfosarcina; species Desulfosarcina ovata. Next base: position 3,636,722 of record NZ_AP021879.1, read on the forward strand.
GCCAACATGCCCAAATTCAACACCGTCAGCATCAGCGGCTACCACATGATGGAAGCCGGCGCCAACAGCGTCCTGCAGACCGCCTTCACCCTGGCCGACGGATTGGAGTACGTGCGCGCGGCCATCAAGGCCGGCCTGGATATTGACGCCTTCGCGCCGCGGCTGAGCTTCTTTTTCGGCGTGGGCATGAACTTTTTCATGGAGATCGCCATGCTGCGGGCGGCCCGCTTCCTGTGGTACGACCTGCTGAAGCCCTTCAACCCCAAAAATCCCAAATCCTCCATGCTGCGCACCCATGTGCAGACCTCGGGCTGGAGCCTCACCGAGCAGGATCCGTACAACAACGTCATCCGCACCACCCTGGAGGCCCTGGCGGCGGTGCTGGGTGGCACCCAGAGCCTGCACACCAACTCCTTTGACGAAGCCGTGGGACTGCCCACCGACTTCTCGGCCCGCATCGCCCGCAACACCCAGATTCTCATCCAGGAAGAGTCCCAAGTGACCCATGCCATTGACCCCTTGGGCGGCTCCTATTATATTGAGGCCCTCACCGACGGCATCATCAAGGAGGCCCGCAAGATTATCGACGAGGTCGAGGAACTGGGCGGCATGGCCAAAGCCATCGAAACCGGCATGCCTAAAATGCGCATCGAAGAGTCGGCGGCCCGCAAGCAGGCCCGCATCGATCAGGGTCTGGATGTCATCGTCGGTGTCAACAAATACAAAATCGACGGAGACACCCCCATGGATGTCCTGGAGGTCTCCGAGACGGTGCGCGACGAACAGGTCGCCATGATCAACAAATTGAAGGCCGAGCGTGACGATACCGCCGTCCGAAACGCCCTGGGCGGCGTGATCGAAGCCGCCGAAAAAGGCGGCAACCTGTTGGCGGCCAGCATCGAGGCGATCCGCGCCCGCGCCACCGTAGGGGAGGTTTCCGACGCCATGGAAAAGGTATTCGGCCGCTTTGTGGCCACCACCCAGTGCATCTCCGGGGTCTACGCGTCCGAGTATGCGGACAGCGCCGTGATCGACGCGATCCGCAAACGCACCGACGATTTCATGGAAAAGGAAGGCCGCCGGCCGCGGATCCTGTTGACCAAAATGGGCCAGGACGGCCACGACCGCGGCATCAAGGTGGTGGCTACCGCCTTTGCCGATCTTGGCTTTGACGTGGATATCAGCCCCATGTTCCAGACGCCTGAGGAAGCGGCCAAAATGGCCGTCGAAAACGACGTCCATCTGGTGGGGGCCTCCAGCCTGGCGGCCGGTCACAAGACCCTGGTGCCCCAGCTGGTCAAATCGCTCAAGGAGGCGGGCGGCGACGATATCATGGTTATTGTCGGCGGTGTGATTCCGCCGGATGACTACGACTTCCTTTATAAAGCCGGTGCAGTCGGTGTGTTCGGCCCCGGAACCGCCATCACCGATTCGGCCAATAAGGTGCTCAACGCCTTGGAAAACCGCAAGGCCGCGTAACCGGATCAAACGCACCATGTCAAAGTCCTGCCCGCCCAGTGCGGGCAGGATCATCCATATTGAAAGAGCTTGACAACCAAAGGCCTGAAAACCAATCGACGGGCGGATTTGTCACGACCTGAAAAGCGATCACGAAAGCGGCGTATTGTATGGCTGAAAAAGATCCCCAATTTTACATTGATGGTGTTCTCGCCGGTAACCGCCGAATCCTGGCCAAAACCATTACCCTGATCGAAAGCGCCCACCCGGCGCACCGCCAACTGGGACGCACCATCGTGGATGCGCTGCTTCCGGAGACCGGCAAGGCCGTCCGCCTGGGCATCACCGGTGTCCCCGGTGTCGGCAAGAGTACCTTTATCGAGAGCTTCGGCATGATGCTGGTGGAAAGGGGCCTGCAGGTGGCCGTACTGGCCGTGGACCCCTCCAGCACCCGTAGCGGCGGCAGTGTCATGGCCGACAAAACCCGTATGGAACGGCTTTCGGTGGCGCCAAAGGCCTTTATCCGGCCCTCGCCGTCCGGTGGCACGCTGGGCGGCGTGGCCCGCATGACCCGCGAGACCCTGCTGGTCTGCGAAGCCGCCGGCTTTGATGTGGTGGTCGTCGAAACCGTGGGGGTGGGGCAATCGGAGACCACCGTGGCCTCCATGGTCGATTTTTTTCTGGTCCTGATGCTGGCCGGTGCCGGCGACGAGTTGCAGGGCATCAAGAAAGGCGTGCTGGAACTGGCCGACGCCGTGACGATCAACAAGGCCGACGGCGACAACGTGGAAAAGGCCGAAAAAGCGCGCCGTTCCTACGCGATGGCCCTGCACCTGCTCAATCCGGCCAGCCCCACCTGGTCACCGCCGGTACTGACCTGCAGCGCATTGACCCAAAGCGGTATCGACCAGATCTGGGAGACGGTTCAGGATCACCGCCGGCGCCTTTCAGCAACCGGCGAACTGGCGCAGAAACGCCGCCAGCAGGCAGTTGCCTGGATGTGGGCACGTATCGAAGACGGCCTCAAAGAACGCTTTTTCAACCATCCTGATGTTCATGCGCGACTGAAGGAAGTTCGGGCCGCTGTTGAACGGGGAGAACAATCCCCCACAGCAGGCGCGGAGCAGCTTCTTTTTTTGCTTGACAACAACCGTTGAGTCTATAAGGGTAGGAATTCGGCTTTAGGCCTCGATCCACTCGTTAAGAACGCTTAATATCTTGTATTTATTGTATGAAATTAATTTCCGGGGCCACTGGTGGATGGCTTGCACCATTCCCCGTGGGCTAGTCAAAAGGTTCTGCACTTCAGGTGAAAGGAATGTGACATGGGTATTGTGAAGGAAAAAATCAAGGATCTCAAGGCTCGCGAAGCACGCATTCTTGAGATGGGCGGAGACAAGCTGGTCGCCAAGCAGAAAGAGGGGGGCAAGCTGACCGCCCGTGAACGCCTCGACAAGCTGTTTGATGAAGGCACCTTTAGAGAAATCGACATGCTTGTCCAGCACCGCTGCGTGAATTTCGGAATGGCGGACGTGGATATTCCCTCCGACGGGGTGGTCACCGGGCATGGTCTGGTGGACGGCCGTCCGCTCTTTGCCTACGCCCAGGATTTTACCTCGCGGGCAGGCAGCCTTGGCGAAATGCAGGCCAAAAAAATCTGCAAGGTCATGGACATGGCCCTCAAAGCCGGCGTGCCCTTCATCGGTATCAACGATTCGGGCGGTGCCCGCATCCAGGAAGGCGTGGACGCGCTCTCCGGCTACGGCCAGATCTTTTATCGCAACTCGGTCGCCTCAGGGGTGATTCCCCAGATTTCGGCCATCATGGGCACCACCGCCGGCGGCGCGGTCTATTCCCCGGCCATGACCGACTTTATCTTCATGGTCAAAAATACCAGTTATATGTTCATCACCGGTCCGGAGGTGATCAAATCGGTCACCGGTGAGGAAATCGATTTCGAAAGCCTGGGCGGTGCCATGACCCACAACGAGAAGAGCGGCGTGGCCCAGTTCGCCTGCGAAAACGACGCGGATGCCATCGATCAGATCAAATGCCTGCTCTCCTACCTGCCGGCCAACAACATGGAAGAACCGCCGGTGGTGGAGACCGATGACGATCCCATGCGCATCGAGGATGCCCTCAACGATATCATTCCGGACAGCCCCAACCAGTCCTACGACGTGCGCGATGTAATCACCGCCATCGTGGACAACGGTGAGTACTTCGAACCCCACAAGTACTTTGCCACCAACATCCTGACCGCGTTTGCCCGCCTCAACGGACGCAGTGTGGGCATCATCGCCAACCAGCCCACGGTCATGGCCGGCTGCCTGGACATCAATGCATCGGACAAGGCCACGCGTTTCATCCGCTTCTGTGACGCCTTCAACATTCCCCTGCTGACCATTGCCGACGTTCCCGGCTACCTGCCCGGCAGCCAGCAGGAGTGGGGCGGCATCATCCGCCATGGCGCCAAGCTTTTGTGGTGTTACAGTGAAGCCACCGTGCCCAAGCTGCTGCTGGTCACGCGCAAGGATTACGGTGGATCCTACCTGGCCATGTGCTCCAAAGACCTGGGCGCCGACATGGCCTTTGCCTGGCCGACTGCCGAAATCGCCGTCATGGGCGCCTCCGGTGCTTCCAACATCATCCACCGCAAAGAGATCAAGGACGCCGACAACCCCAAGGCCAAACGCGAAGAGAAGATCGCCGAGTACGAAGAGCTCTTCTCCAACCCCTACTGCGCGGCTCAGCGGGGGTACATCGATGCGGTGATCGAACCCGCCGAAACCCGGGTGCGGCTCATCGACGCCCTGGAGATCATGTGCAGCAAACGGGAACTGCGGCCAGCCAAGAAACATGGCAACATCCCCATGTAACCATGGTCCGCTGCTCGTTAACCGAATCTGAAAAGGTGCAATTTTATGGAAGCAAATGAGAAAAAACTGGCCGCCGCCCTCACCGCGGTGATGACCTATATCGAGACTGAAGAGGAAGCGATTCTCAAGCCTCCGCCAAAGCGGCCGGAACCGCGTCGTTTTGCTCAGGGCAACTTGTGGGCCCTTGCCGGTCGCCAGGGAATGATGCAGATGAGAAACCTCATGCAGATGAAAACCTTCAACCGCCTGCGCTAATCAATGCCGGGACGGATGGTCGAAAAATAATCAGCCATTCAACATCCAATTTTAGAGGAGACCCATACGATGAGTGACCACGATCAAGTCAAAATGACCCCAATGAATTACGATGTGAACCGGCCGACGGCGGAAAATCCGGTGAAGATCATGGATTTGAGCCTCCGCGACGGCCACCAGAGCCTTTTCGCCACCCGCGGACGCACCGAAGACATGATCCCGGTGGCCGAGCTGATGGACCAGGTGGGCTACTGGGCTGTGGAAACCTGGGGCGGCGCCACCTTCGACACCATGCACCGCTTCCTCAACGAAGACCCCTGGGAACGCATTCGCACCCTGAAACGCTACTTCAAAAAGACTCCTTTTTCCATGCTGTTGCGTGCCCAGAACCTGGTGGGCTACCGCAACTATGCCGATGACCTGGCCAATGCCTTCATGGATCGCGCCTGCGAAAACGGCATGGACGTCTTCCGCACCTTCGACGCTCTCAACGACTACCGCAATTTCCAGACCGTCGTGCCCAAGATCAAGGAGTACGGCAAGCACTTCCAGGGCTGCATCTGCTACACCATGACCGAACCGCGCCTGGGCGGCGAGGTGTACAATCTGGACTACTATGTTGGCAAGGCCAAAGAACTGGAGGCCATGGGCGCAGACAGCATCTGCGTCAAGGACATGGCCGGCCTGATCGCCCCCTACGATGCCTATGATCTGGTCAAAGCCCTCAAGGCCGCCGTCAAGGCCCCCATCCACCTGCACAGCCACTTTACTTCCGGCATGTCGCCCATGAGCCATCTCAAGGCCATCGAGGCCGGCGTCGACATCATCGACACCTGCATGAGCCCTTACGCCTACCGGACGTCCCACGCCGCCGTGGAGCCGCTGGTCATGGCTCTTTTGGGCACCAACCGCGACACCGGTTTCGACATCAAGCTGCTGGCCCAGATCAACGAGATTTTCGAAAAAGAGGTCATGCCCAAGTACAAGCATCTCCTCGACGACTCCAAGATGTCGGTCATCGACATCAACGTCCTTTTGCACCAGACCCCGGGCGGCATGCTCTCCAACCTGGTCAACCAGCTGCGCGAAATGGACGCCCTGGACAAAATCGGCGAAGTCTACAAGGAACTGCCGCGGGTCCGCAAGGAACTCGGCCAGATTCCGCTGGTCACACCCACCAGCCAGATCGTGGGCATCCAGACGGTCAACAATGTGCTCTTCGACTCACCGGACGATCGTTATAAGATGATTACCGCTCAGGTCAAGGATCTGTGCTACGGCCTTTACGGCAAGACCGCCGTACCCATCGATGCAGACGTGCAGAAAAAGGCCCTCATGGGGTATGATCGCGGGGAAGAGCCGATCACCTGCCGGCCGGCCGAAGTGCTCGAGCCCGAACTGGAGAAGGCCAAGGCCGAAATCGGAGACCTGGCCGTGGATATGGACGACCTGGTCACCTATGCCCTGTTCCCCGTCACCGGCAAGAAATTCCTGCAGTGGAAGTACGGCAAGGAAGATGCGCCGGCATCGGTCAAGGCGACCACCCTGGAAGACGTGAAAAAACGGGATGAGCTGGTCAAGAAAGCCCTGGCCGGCGAACTGATGGACAAGAAGAAGGCAGGGCCGGCCAAGGGCGACAACCTGCGCACCTTCAACGTTTTCATCGACAACGAGTACTTCGAAGTGGGTGTCGACGAAGTCGGCGGTAGCCCCATCATCCGCTACGCCGAGCAGATCCAGCTCTCCGGCGGCATCCCGGTCGCACCGGTTGCTCCGGCTGCTCCGGTTGCCGCGGCACCGGCGCCTGCTGCTCCAGCGGCGGCACCCGCTCCCGCCGCACCGGCTGCCGCACCGGCCGCAGCACCGGCACCTGCAAAAGAAGCTGCACCGGCGCCCGAGCCGGCAGGTGATGCCGGTGGCACCCCGCTGCCCGCCCCCATGCCCGGCATGATCGTCAAGTACGAAAAGAAAGTCGGCGACACCGTTAATGCCGGTGAAACCGTGGTGGTTTTGGAAGCCATGAAAATGGAAAACGCCCTGCCCGCACCGGCCAGCGGCACCATCAAATCCATCGGCTACGGCTCCGGTGATTCCGTGGCCAAGGGGGATGTGCTCTGCGTTATCGGATAACGGTCCGTTTTCCCATCGCTTGATTGACTCACAAGTATTCAACCCATGGGGAGCACAGCCCGACAACCAGAGGGGCTGTGCTCCCCCCACGCCACTCAGCATTACACGTCGATGTTGACCATAGGGCCCCAGGCCGTTTTCTTTCCCGCGTCTGGACCCGCAAACACAAAGGAGATCGGTATCATGAAAATCCATGAATACCAGGCAAAAGAGCTGTTCCGTAAAAACGGCGTCGCCGTTCCCGACGGCGGTGTAGCCTTCACCGTCGAAGAAGCCAAGGCCGTCGCCGAGAGGCTGGGTGCCTACCCGGTGGTGGTCAAGGCCCAGATTCACGCCGGCGGCCGTGGACTGGGCGGCGGCGTGAAGGTGGCCAAGACAGCGGAAGAATTCGACACCTACGCCAGCAGTATCCTGGGCATGAATCTGGTCACCAAGCAGACCGGGCCAGGCGGCAAACTGGTCAAGAAACTGCTCATCGAGCAGGGCCTCAACATCGCCAAGGAACTCTACCTCAGCATCCTGCCGGACCGGGCAACGGCCAAGATGATCATCATGGCGTCCGAAGCCGGCGGCATGGACATCGAAGACGTTGCCGAGAAGACACCCGAGAAGATCATCAAGGTCTTTGTTGACCCCAATGTCGGGATTCAAGCCTACCACCTGCGGGCCGCTGCCTTTGGACTCAACATGTCCAAGGCGTCCATGAAACCCTTCACCGTACTGCTCAAAAACCTGTACCAATTGGCTGTCAGCTACGACTGCTCACTGGTAGAAATCAACCCGCTGATCATCACCGCCGAAGACGATGTGATCGCGCTCGACGGCAAGATGGATTTCGATGACAACGCCCTGTACCGCCATCCCGATGTCAAGGAATACCGCGACCTGGATGAAGAGGATCCCACCGAGGTGGAGGCCGGCAGCTTTGGCCTGAACTACATCCACCTGGGCGAAGGCGGCAACGTGGGCAATATGGTCAACGGCGCCGGCCTGGCCATGGCAACCATGGATTGTATCAAGTACGCCGGCGGCAAGCCGGTCAACTTCCTCGACGTGGGCGGCGGCGCCAGCGCCGAACAGATTGAAAACGGTTTTCGCATCCTGCAGAGCGATGACAACGTAAAGGCGATCCTGATCAATATTTTTGGAGGGATCCTGCGCTGCGACCGCCTGGCCAACGGCGTCGTCCAGGCCGCCAAAAAGGTCGGCATGCGCGTGCCGGTGATCATCCGCATGGAAGGCACCAACCTGGCCGAGGGGAGAAAGATCCTGGCGGAGTCGGGTCTGGAGCTGATCAATGCCAAGGATCTCAAGGATGCCGCCGAGAAACTGAAGGCTGCGATCCAGTAATTTATTACAAATCAGCGAGGATTAAACCGTGAGCATATTAGTCAATAAAGAAACCAAACTGTTGGTGCAGGGAATTACTGGAAAAGAAGGCCAGTTCCATGCCCGTGCATGCGTTGAGTACGGAACCCAGGTCGTGGCCGGCGTGACCCCCGGCAAGGGCGGCCAGAAAATGGACGAGGTTCCCGTTTTCGATACGGTCGCCGATGCCGTAAAGACCGCCGGCGCCAACGCCAGCATGATTTTCGTGCCCCCGCCCTTTGCCGCCGACGCCATCATGGAGGCCACCGACGCCGAGGTTCCCCTGATCGTCTGCATCACCGAAGGCATTCCGGTGATGGACATGATGCGGGTAAAAAACTACATCAAGGACAAACCGGTGCGCCTTATCGGCCCTAACTGCCCCGGCATCATCACTCCCGGTGAGTGCAAGATCGGCATCATGCCGGCGCCGATTCATCAACCCGGCAAAATCGGCGTGGTTTCCCGCTCCGGCACCCTGACCTATGAAGCCGTGCATGCCCTGACCCTTACCGGCCTGGGCCAGACCACCTGCATCGGCATCGGCGGCGATCCGGTCAACGGCACCAACTTCATCGACTGCCTGGAACGCTTCCAGGCCGACGACGCCACCCAAGGCATCGTCATGATCGGCGAGATCGGCGGCGACGCGGAAGAGAAAGCGGCCGAATTCATCCAAGAGAAGGTCACCAAACCGGTGGTCGGCTTCATCGCCGGCCTCACCGCCCCTCCGGGACGACGCATGGGCCATGCCGGCGCCATCATCAGCGGCAGCAGCGGCACCGGCCAGAGCAAGGTGGCGGCCATGAAAGCCAATGGTATCAACGTGTGTGAAAATCTGGCCTATCTGGGCGATGTGTGTGCCGAAACGTTCAAATAAACGATTGGCTGTCTCAATCCTTATTTCAGCTACTCAAAAGAACGGGCGGTTCCTGCGAACCGCCCGTTCTTTTGCATGATTGATCAAATGTGGATCGGATGGTATTTGAATCGTTCAACAAGCAGCAACCGGTTCGGCTCGAAAATGTAACTCAAAGGAATTCCATGCACGAAATGGGCATCGCCATGCAGATCGTAGAAATCGCCACGGCCTCCATCCCGGCGGACATGCAGTGCGCCAGGGTCCAGCGCGTCAACCTTAAGGTGGGCAAATTGTCGGCCATCGTGGCGGACAGCCTGCGTTTCTGCTTCGATCTGGTGGTCAAGGAGACGCCCCTGGAGGGGGCCGAGCTGGTCATCGAAGAACTGCCCGTGGTGGTGCGCTGCAAGGCGTGCGAAAACCAGTGGACCGTCACCGAACCGGTTTTCGTCTGCCCGGTCTGCAAAAGCGGCGATATCGACATCCTCTCCGGGCTGGAGTTGGACATTACCTCCATTGAAATCGAAGACGAGGATTGACGATTCCGTAAAAAAGGATAGATCATGTGGTTTTTCGCCAATCGCATCATCAAACGGTATCATCGCGGCCATCACGGGCCCCACGACCATCACCATGGCGGCGGCCATGACGTGGAGACAAAAAAATCAGGCACCCGCGAGATCAAAGTGGTTCGGCGGGTGCTGGACGCCAACGACATCATGGCCGGGCGCATGCGGGCGGTATTCGCCGAAAAGGGCGTCTTCGTGCTCAACATGATGAGCTCTCCGGGTTCGGGCAAGACCACCACCCTGCAGAAAACCCTGGCCCGCATCATGCCTGGTCTGCGTTGCGCCGTGATCGTGGGCGACATTTGCACGACCGTCGATGCCGACCGCCTGGCCCTGTCCGGTGCGCCGGTCGTCCAGATCAACACCGACGAGTTCGGCGGCGACTGCCACCTGGCGGCCCATGTGGTGGAAAAAGCCGTTGCCGACCTGGACCTTGACAACATCGACCTCTTGATCGTCGAGAACATCGGCAACCTGGTCTGCCCGGCGGAGTTCGACATTGGCGAAGACAAACGCGTGGTAGTCCTGTCGGTCACCGAGGGCGAGGACAAACCGGCCAAATACCCGCTGATGTTCCGCGAATGCGACGCCACCCTGCTCAACAAGATCGACCTTCTGCCCTACCTCGATTTTGACATGGACCTGGCCCGCACGAGCATCGCCAACATCCATCCCGGCATGCCGGTTTTCGAGATTTCGGCCAAAACCGAGGCCGGTTTCGACGACTGGATCGCGTGGCTGGAAGCGCAGGTGAAGGAAAAGTTGAAAGGGTGATGTCTCCGGGAACGACAAAGCGCCGCCAGATCTCCGGTTTGATCTCATCCAGACGGATGGTTAGGTGATACATTCAATTTTCCATGAATTATTCCTTTTCGAAACGGGTCTTAAAATTTGATTTTAAATTCTTCGCAAATGCCTTCATCCCTTTAAGTTCCATCCCAATTGGCTTGGCACCCGAGTGAATCAGACCATCATTGACGGGTAAATTAAACGAATAAATTGCTCCGCCGCCCTCAAGGATATCCCTGCCCAGTTGTTCCGTTTTACTGCCGGCACCGGCATATGGAATCAAAAAACTTCGGCCCAGTTTGGCAACCAAATGGTTGCGCTTTTGGGCGGACGACACGGTGGGTCGTTTCTGTTTTTCGTCGAATGGTGACAATATCAACAACCGGCCCTGATCAATTGATTTTTTCCATAATCGGGGGATTCGCATTTGAACAATTCCGCGTGCCGGGCAGACCACAATCGGCTAGGTACCTTTCAGCAGGATATCAAGGCCGTCCTTTTCGATCGGTGCGTGGAAACCGCTGACAACCGCAACGCCGGAGTCGTGCAGAATTCGCATGCAATCGTAGGTGTTTAGAATAATGCTGCCGGGGCATCGGATCGAGCAAAAAACGCCCAACAAATTGGTATTGAGGATATCAAGGTTGCCGATGGCCCAAAAGCTTTGAAAACGGGAGGGGATTTCACCCTTTAGCAAGGCCGCTGGGCAGGTTGATTCGCTTGTTTTGATTTTCTGAGTTGGGTTGCCCATGATGATAAAAATCTATTCGTAATTCTATTTGGAAAATTGCGAATAGAATTCCAAATAGAATCTTATATGGCGTTCATATGTCTGAAATATTTAAATAATTCTATTTGGAATAATTCCAAATAGAATTCCAAATAGACATCAAGGCAATTCATAACGGGTCCATCGGCCCTTTCCTAACCGCTTAATTGCCCCTTTATCAGTCATTTGATCGGAATCCGAATCGAGATATGTGTCCCCTGGCCCGGCTGGCTTTGGCAGGTGATGGTGCCGCGGTGGGCGGTGACGATGGATTGCACGATGGCCATGCCCAGCCCGTTGCCGACCTTGCCCTTGGTGGTAAAAAACGGCTCGAACATCCGCTCCCGATGCTCGGGGGCGATACCGCAGCCGTTGTCCTCAACGCTGACTTCAAGCCAGGTCCCATCGATCGTTCCGCGCACCGCGACCCGCCCGTCACCATCCAGGGCCTCGATGCTGTTTTTCACCAGATTGTTGAACGCCTGATAGAGCAGGCTCGCGTCGGCCTGAACCCTGGGTGCATCCGGCGGCCAGTCCATGGAGACCTCGATCCCGCGCTGCCGAATGACCGGTTTGTGCATGGCCAGGACTTCACGGAGAACTAGGTCGAGGGCCACCGGTGACGGATGAAGCTCGGGCGGTTTGGCAAACTTGAGAAAATCCAGCAAAAAGGTTTTGATGCGCGCCGCCTCTGTCTCCATTTTCTCCAGGGCCAGTGTCCCCTTCCGGCTCAAGGGCTCGCCCTTGAGGGCACTGGCCGACATGCCCACATTGTTGAGCAGGTTGCCCACCTCGTGGGTCACCTTGCTGGCCGATATGCCAAGCAGCGCCAGGTTGCGGGCATGGGCCAATTTCCTGGCCGTACGGATCTCGCGGTCAATGGTCTCATTTAGGGAGGCGGTCATGGTATTGAAGGCACGGCCCAGATCACCGATCTCGTCGTTGGTCTTCACCGCCACCTGAAGGTCCAGGCGGCCATCACCGATCTGCAGGACCTGCTTGTGCATGGTCTCGATGGGACGGATGAACTGCTTCACCTGGAACCAGCCCAGCATGACGGCCAACAGGCAGGCGGCCGCGGTAATGGTGACGGCCCAAATAAAGTTGGCATGCAGGTAGGCGTATATTTCCGGCATGGCCTGGCGCAATACGACCACCCAGTCCTGCCCCGTCAGATGAACACCCAGGCAAAAATACCCTTTCCCTTTTACGTGCTCGATCCATTTGACAGGAAACGGTGAATCCTTGATGGCATGCAGCGTGCGGGATCCGTATCCGGGAAGGCCACTCACCACGCGATCGATCTCCCGATGGGCCAGATGCCGGCCCGACGGATCGAGGATGAAAATCTGTCCGGTATCGCCGATGCGGATGCCCTCCAGAACATCCCAGATATGCTTCAGATTCAACCTGCCGTATAGTGCCGCCTCGATTCTGCCCATGCGTCGCACAGGCACGGCCATGTGAACCAGGGGAAGATTGTCGTCCCCCACATCAACCTCCGAAATGGCCGACAACCCGGAAAAAGCCTTTTCTATGACGCCGGCAGCCGACGCCTGGTTTTCCGGGGAATCATCCCCCGAAGCCGGAATGCACCGGCCATCGGTAAAAACCAGCAAGATACAGCCGAATTTCGGTTTGCTGTACTGAAAGGCAGACAAAACCATTTCCGCCCGCCAGTTGTCAAACCGGACTGCACGGAGTAACCAGGCCAGGGTTTCCATATCCTCGGTAGCGTTGTCCATAAACAAGTCGATTTCCGAGGCGGACGCCCGGATGATGTTGCGATAGTCCTGATCGACGGTTTTTTGAAAATAGCGGTAATTGGTCCACATCAGCACGGCGCTGGTGGCAGCGATGCCCAGGATCACGAAAGGCAGCACGAATCGCAGAAGCTGCCTGAATATCCCAGTTTTGCGGGGTTGCCGATCCATGCATGGTAAGTAGCGCGAAATTCCCACAGATTGCAATCGTACATCAACAAAGCCCTCAATGCCTGCCGATCGAACTTTCCTTCCCGAACACGGCCGGAGAACGAATTACCAGGACCAGGCCCGCGACCGATGCCAGGCAACCCACGATCATCGTTTCGCGGACATCCGCCAATTCGGCAAACACGCCTCCCAGCAGGCATCCACCGAGCAGGCCCGCCCCGCGCAAGGATGCCAGGGCGGCCATGGTGGCGCCCCGGCGGGAAGGTCGGCAATCCCGTTGGATCCGGCTTTCCGTCAGCATCTGGAGCATGGTAAATCCCCATCCGCAATCAGCCATGGCCAATACGAAAAGGCGCAGATTGGGCAAAATCGCCAAAACGGCGAATCCCATGCCTATAAGGAAGAAACAAATACGGAAAAGGGTGAAATCCCGCCACCGATTTACCATGGCGGACAACAGCAGGGCCGCCAGGCAGGCCCCCGCCTGATAGCCGGCCATGACCACCCCCCAGGCAACGATATCCCCCTGGAAAAAGAAATGGTTGTAGACGGGTGCAGCGACGTTCAACAATCCGCCGATGCCGATGGCCGCCGCCGATACCGTCACCCAGGCGCCCACCCGCCGATCCATGAGCGAAGCGACGTAGGCCCGGACCAGGCATTGGGGCCAGGCGGTGATATGACCGGGAGTTGATATGCTCATGGAATCGCTGGTCTTGGGCAGCCCCCGGATCAAGATGGCGCTTACCCCATACATGACTACGCCCGTTCCCAGGGAAATGCCGGTTCCCGCTTGGCGAATCGACAGGCCGATGAGCAGGGGGCCGGCAATACCAGCAGACAAGGCCATGCGCTCGTTCAGCGCATTGAAACGTGAGGCACGGGAAATGTGAGAAGATCGGAATTGATAAAAATAGGGTAACACTCAGATAAGTGGAAAACAAGGAGAAAAGAGGCAAGCGTTCACCGGGCAACGCATGGCTGTTTTTCGCTTGCCCGCTTTTTCGCTAAAAGGGGATCAACCCAACCGATGATGCTGTTTTACTATTGATTCAAATGAACGGATCTATTTTTTAGGCCATCCCCTTCCCGCGCGTGCGGCATGTAGGACAAACGGCAGGCGGTCAGCATTGCGGCAACCGACAACACGGCGCCAAAGCCAAACAACAGCCGCACTCCGCCGGCCTGCACCACCAACGCGCCGACCGATATTCCGGCCAGCAGGCACGCCCCGCCCAGGGCGGACAGGCCGGACAGGACGCCGCCCCGGCGGGTTTCGGCGCAATCGCGCTGGATACGGCTCATCAGAAAAATGGCCAGCAACGTGAAAAGGCAACCCAGGCAGGCCATGACGATGGCGAACAGGGGCAGACAAGTAAAGATCGCCAGCAGAATGAAACCCAATCCCACCAGGGTGAAGCAGCAAATCAGCAGGCTTCGGTCAGTCAGGCGCGTGTCCAGGGCTGGCAGGATCAGGGTTGCCAGACAGGCGCCGGCCTGGTAACCGGACATGACAGCCCCCCAGGCAACGATATCGCCCTGGAAGAACGTGCGGTTGTACACCGGCGCGCCAAAATTCAAAACGCTGCCGACAATACCGGAGGCAAGGATCAAAATCGACCAGATGCCGATGCGAGGATCGGCCAGGGGATCAAGGTAGACACTCGTCAACCGTCGCCCCCCCCCCTTGGCCGTTGTTCGCCCACCTTGCCGGCCGCCGCATCCAATCGCGGCAACCCTTTGGCCAGCCATGCGCTACAACCATACATAGCGATGCCCATGACCAGGGAGATGCCGGCGCCGGCCTGGCGAATCAGCAGGCCGATTAGAAAGGGGCCGCCGATGCCGGCCGCCAGGGCCACGCGCTCATTGACCGCATTGTACCGGATCAGCGCCCCGGGGGCGACGATGCGGGGCGTGATGCACAGTCGCGAGATCACGAACAGTAGCGAAGCGCTGGCGAACAGCAGGTAGATGGGCCACACGGTCCACCCGTCCCGGGCATTCAGCAATCCGACCACCAGCAGCAGCCGGGCCAGGATGCCGCCCACGATTCCGTTGCTGGGACCGATGCGGTCCACCCACCGGCCGGCCAGGGGCCCCAGAAAGATGGCCGGCGCCTGCTGAATCAGGCACAGCAAGAGCAGGTTGGCGTGGGATGCGGCAAGGCCGAAAAACAGTTCGGCCAGCAGGGTCAGGTGGACGAATTGATCGCCGAGGTCGGAGAAAAGTTCGGTCAGAATCATACGCCGGGGCATTGGTATGGGTCGCTTCATGGTCTCCCTCATCGCGTAAACGGGTTAAAAGAGATGGACGGTGCTGTCGGGGACCATTTTATTGGAGCGGAGATTCAGGTAACAGGGAGGGAAACGGGCATTTATCGGGTAAAAATGGTTGGTGAAAGGTCGTGCCGGCGTTTTTTAACCAAGATTGGGGGGCGTTTGCGGGAGCGATTACGGTAGCGGTAGGGGGTGCCACAGGGAGGGCGATCCTCTTGGGGCCATTCACCCCCGAAAAATGCCTCTTTTTTGCCCGTTTCGCGCCCTCGTTCGCAAAAGCAGCCTGTGTCATAGTGGGTGGCAACACGGATAGACGCCGGCCGGAAAACATCCGGCCGGCATGTCGTCAACCCAGGCACCCCGAATCGGCCATGACACAGATGGACGCATCTACAACCGGCACCAGCATCAAGGACAAGGCGTTCATCACCGTCAACGCGATGATGCAGGCCTTGATCGCGCGCATCCGCCGCATCGCCCCAAAGGCCAGGCTGGTGCGCATCGCCGGTGAAAGCGGCACGGGCAAGGAGCGGATTGCCTGGCTGCTCCATGCCTGCAGCGGCCGAAAGGGAGCCTTCGTGGCCTTTAACGCGGCAGGGGTCGACGATCAATTTTTCGCCAGCACCTTGTTCGGTTATGAAAAAGGGGCGTTTACCGGTGCAATAAAAGCACGCCAGGGACTGGTTGAAAAGGCCCATGGCGGAACCCTGTTTCTGGACGAAATCGGCGATTTGAGCCCGACCTCCCAGACCAAGCTACTGCGCCTGATTCAGGAAGGCGAGTTCATGCCCCTGGGATCGGACAAACCCAAAACGGCCGATGTGCAGATTGTCGTGGCCACGCACCGGTGCCTGCGGGAAAGGGTTATCGAGGGAACGTTCAGGAAGGATCTTTATTTCCGATTGGACAGTCACCATATCGATCTTCCGCCCCTGCGCCAACGCCGGGATGACATCATCCCTTTAGTGAAGCACTTTGCCCAAAAAACAGCAAAGAAATTCAAGCTGTCCCGCCCCGAAATCGGCCAGGAGGTCTGGGACCTCTTGACCGGTTATGATTACCCCGGCAATGTCCGGGAGTTGCAGACCATGGTCGAAGTCGCCATGGTCGACGGCAACGGCAGGATCCATGCGGATACAATCTGCGACAAGATGGCACGCAACCGCATGCTGATGGACGATTCCGAGAATGAAGCCAGTTCGATAGCCCAGGCGTTGAAAAAGTGTTCGACCCTCCCGACCTTCGATGAACTCAACCAAATGCTTTTTCACGAAACACTGCGCCGCACCGGCGGCAACCAGGCACGGGCCGCCGAAATATTGGGCATCAGTCAATCGGCGGTCAGCCAGCGGCTGAAAAAGATAAGAGCAAACAGTCCCCACCGTTAACACCGGAGCGTTCACCACCCGGCCCGGAGACCAGACAATAGGTTCTTTTCCCGCACAAGTTTCAACTTGCCACCCCAATACGCATTCATCTATACATTATGATGTTTTCAATCCTGATGAACTCGTACAAATTGTCCGAATCGTCATGACGGACTTGATCCGGCATCCATAACCAATCGTAATGACGCGATTTCGGCTTCCGCCGGAATGAAAACAAACTTTGAGTCCGCCGGCGAGGTGATCGGCGATGCTCTTTTCGGTAAGGTGACCCCGTGGTACGTATTTTGGCTCTGCTTGTCCGTACGCTGTTAATCTTTTCCCTGGCCTTATTACCGCTTGCCTGCGAGCGTTCCCCGGTACTACCAGTGGCGGAGCCACCGCCAGCCGATACTCTGCGTTTCGATCTTTTTAGCCCTTTCCATTCATTGAATCCAAAAGAATCCGAATGCACGGGGGCGAGTTGGATATTCCCGCTGATTTTCAATACCCTCGCGAGGAGTTATCCAGACGGTCGCATGGAACCGGACCTTGCCAGAAACTGGCATTACAACCGCCAGGACCGGAGCTTATCCATTGAATTGCGACGAGACGCCAAGTTCCATGATGGTACTCCGGTTACATCCGAGGATGTCATCTTTTCCATCCAGCAACAAATTGATGGTCTTTTTCAAGACTCCAAACGAGCTATCCTTAAGATCGATCCGATTTCAAAACACGATTTCAAAATCATACTGCCTCACGATCAACCCGAGTTCTTTAAATTTGTTTATAAGACGATGATCCTACCCCGTCATCTATCACTGGCATCCCATCGGGATCATCCCATCGGCTCTGGCCCTTACCGCTTCGAGAAAAAACTCGATGATCGCCATATACGGCTCTCCGCCTTCCATGATTACTATGGTGGTAGCCCCGCCATCGAGCACGTGCTTTTCACGCATGTGACCGACATGGAGAAAACCTGGACACGGCTGCTGGCCGGAAAGACAGACATCGCCGCGCGCCTGGCCCCGGACAATTTTCGCCGAATGAAATTCATCCAGCAACGTTATCATATCAATCAATCACCATCCTGGTTTTGCAAGACCCTTTTGTTCAACCCCGCCGATCCGCGCCTCGCCGATGTCCGGGTACGCCGGGCCCTGAGCCTGGGCATCGATCGCGACCACATCGTGGAGAAGATATTCATAGGTTACGGACGCGTGGCCACGGGGCCTTTGGGTGTGGGGTCGCCCTATGGGCGGTCGGACCGCCCTCCGAGACCTTACGATCCCGTCGCAGCCCGAGAGCTGCTGAACGATGCCGGTTGGGAAATGGACACCGTCACGGAACTTTTTCAAAAAGGTGGTCTCAGATTGGAATTTGATTTGCTTTATATGCGTGAAAATCCCATCGATGAAAAGGTCGTACGCTTCATTCAGCTCTGTTTGGGCGATCTGGGGGTCAGGGTTCGCCCGGTGCCGGTCGACTACGCAACCCTCCAGCAATCATACCGTGGGAATACCGATTTTCAGGCCGTGCTTACGGAAACCATGGGATTGTACGATTCCCATACGCCCCTATTGTTAACCTGGATGCCAAACGAAAAGGGATGTTCCAACATGGGAGACTTCACCTCACCACGGATCACCGAGTTATTGATGGCCCTCGAAAACGCCGACTCCATGCAAGCGCAGCAGGCGATCTGCCAAGCCGTCGAAGATCAACTGCTGGCCCTCCAACCGGCGGCCTTCCTCTACCAGCCCACCGAAATAGACGTCGTTTCCAAACGCATCCACCTGCCCCATGTCTTTGCCGCCGACACCGGCAGTATCCGGTGCCTGTATCAGGCGCACATCCTATCCCATCGATAACTTAAACAACGCCTTTCTCCCCAATTCAAAACCTTATTGCCGCCATTAGTTTTCCAATAAAACAGTAATTGCCTGTTATTGCTGTCATTTCTACCTATTTCGATCACTCGCCCAATTCATGATATTATTTTTCTTATGGGGATATGGTCGTTCCAGCCCAAAAATTCTTCTTAAATATATAATATAATTGATAATTATATCATTGGCATGATGGGTGCGTTACCCATTAACAACTCCGGAGGGAAACTGACAACAATACAACACAAGGAGAATTGAAATGAACTCGAACAAACACAGCAAGGCAAAAGAGATCGTCATCGTCGCCACACCGGGAACCTACCAAGCGCCAAACCAGCTTTCCATCTGCTGCGAAAGTGGTGGCCCCTCGATCCGGACCTAACCCCTAACCCCCGCCGGGGCCGTCCAGGCCCCGGCAGCCCCAACCCAACCGAAGCCAAGGGCCCTTACTTCCGGTTGTCAACCTCGCCGGGGAGCCAAAACTCCCCGGCGCCATACCAAGACCAGGAGGTAAGCATGCCAACCCATAAAATTTCTTGTCATATATTAGATGGTTCATTCACCTACCGCGGGGTGGAATACGCCACCCTGCACCACACCCTGACCAAGGCCGACTGCATCCTGCCCCGGTCGGCATGGAAACGCGTGGCCGACAACGATCCGGACCTCAAGCAAACCGTTCTATGGCCTACCCTCAAGGCACAGGGCTTTCTGGTTCCGGCCGGGACGGACGAGTTCCAGCTTTTCCTGGAGTGGCGCAACGACCATGCGCGCAATTATGGCGAAGTGAAGAGCCGCGTCCTGTACACCCGCGTGTGCGACAACGACTGCGCCTATTGTTCCCTCATGCCGCACCTGCGCCGTGGTTTCCACATGAGCGCCGAAACGGCCCGGCTGATGGATCGCTTCCATGCGGCCTTTATCGAAGAAAAGCGCCCCCTGGCCGCCCGGGACGCCTTTTTGGGCGGCGAGCCCTTCCTCAACTACGCGGTCATGCGCGATTCAGCCCGCCGGCGGCTTGCCTGCTGCCAGGCGCAGGGCATCCCGTACCGGTTTTCGGTTACCACCAACGGCAAACACCTGAACGTGGCGCGGATCGATGCCTTGCTGGCATGCGGGCTGGAAACCCTGCACGTCAGCCTGGCCGGCCCGGCCGAGGTGCATGACCGCCTGCGGCCCTCCCTGGGCGGCGGCCCCAACTACCACAAGGTGCTGGGCAACCTGGCGGCGATCAGCGGCCGGGTGCCCGTGATCATCGAGTACCAGTACGATGCCGCGGCCGAGGACTACCGCCGCATCGGCGAGATGATCGCCGATTTTGGGAAACGGGATATCGAGATCGCCGGCATCGAGGTGACCCCCATCCTGCCCCGGCGCCAGGACAACCGCTTCACCGCCGGATTCGGCGACTTGACGATCCTGCACTGGATTAACGCCGTGATCGAAGACGCGGGCTTTCCCGCCGACCGATCCGCGCCCCTGTTCGCCTGCATCGCCGACCAGAAAGCCTACCATGTGTATGACGTGGACGGCAGCATCATCCCCTGTCCCTCCCTGCAACTGGGCGAGCGGGCCTACGGCCATGTGACCACGGGCATCGACTACGTGGCCGAGACCCAGCTCCTGGAACGTCGGTTCCCGGAGGAATGCC
This sequence comes from Desulfosarcina ovata subsp. ovata, assembly GCF_009689005.1. Taxonomy (NCBI): domain Bacteria; kingdom Pseudomonadati; phylum Thermodesulfobacteriota; class Desulfobacteria; order Desulfobacterales; family Desulfosarcinaceae; genus Desulfosarcina; species Desulfosarcina ovata. The sequence goes on from NZ_AP021879.1 coordinate 3,656,921, forward strand.
GCACCTGCGCCCTACTGCCCACCTGCATGGGCGGCTGCCGCCTGCGGGCCGACATGGAGAACGGCGACTTCAACGGCGTGATCTGCAACCGCGACCACCTGGAAACGGAGCTGAAACGGTATATGCGCCAAAAGGCGAAGGACGAGTTGGAAAGGCGGGATGCCTGCGGAGAATTGTTCGCGATCGGGTAAAACAAAAATCGATCTTTACGACGTGACCGGGCTCCATATGTTGTTTTCGGAACCTGGTCTTTTGTTTTCACATCGCGGGCATGGCTCGCTCTTACTGGCCGTGGGATGCATGGCCGTTTGGAGGCTTGAATTGATACGATAACCTTCCGGCCCCGAATATTTATCCCCCCATCGTCGGTGAGCCGCCTTCGGCGAAACATGGCGATGCCGTGTAGGAGCGGCCCATGGCCGCGATAACCAATGGCGATCCAACGGCTGTGTCGCAGGCGTTGCCAGCTCCTACTGGCCGAGCCATGACCGGATTAAGAGCGGACCACGCCCGTGTAGAATAAAAAACAGATCCAAATGTGGAAACCGCGATCACCATTCATTGGCGTTGTCAGCGAAGCGGTTGGCGTAATCGGTATCGATGAATAGTGAAAACGATTGGGTTTCGTTCCTCAACCCAATCGACGATGCGCGCGATTTTCCCGCCACCGGTCAAGCTGTTTCGCCACCTTTTCAACATGCGGGTCATTGAGCTGCTGCATTCTTTCAAGGGCCTTTTCGCCGATGGCGATGGCCATATCGATGTCTCCCTTCTCACCATGAGCATGGGCGATGTTGATTTCATTCCGCTTGGAAGGATCGTCCAATTCGGGGACTGCCTGGACGGCCTTTTCCAGAACATCCACCGCTTCCCGGTAGGTTTCGCGCCGGACATGGACACTCCCCATGCTGCCCCGGGCTACAAACACATAGTACTTGTCTCCGGCCTTTTCGGCAGTTTCCATGAGACGTTGACCCGTTTTCAGAGCCGCATCGAAATTATCGAGTCGCTTGTTTCATTGATTATAAACCCTGAAGCAGGTTCCCGGCATGGGCCACGAGCAGGGCGTGCATCTGAAAACGGTCGTTTTTCAAGGGATCGAGCAGGCCTCGGTTGGCCAATTCCGTGACCGCCGGCTTAGGATCCCGGACGCCGATGCCGGCCCATGCGGCCGTTATTCTTCTCAAATCGAATGTGGCCGGTTTGGGGGCCAATGCGCCCAGGGCGGCGAAACAGATTCTCGTTTTTTCATCCAAACGGTCCGTGCTCTTTCGAAACAGCATTTCCACGGTGGGAATCCTGCCGTCCACCGGGTCGAAAAGATCGTGGGGGGCACGCTCTTGGAAAACCGAGCTGATGCTTTCTATCAGTTCATCCAACAGCTTCTTTACGTTGCCGGGCCAGATTTCGGATTCCATTCTCAGCATGCGGCCGACAACATGAATTGCCAGCGGCAGGTTTTCCAGGGCGTTTACCAGTTCAATACACCGCTCGTTATTTTCTTCGACCACCGCCGGTATCAAGATCTTCAGCAATGTCATGGAATCTGCCTCTCTGAAAACATCCAATCGATAGACCGACTCCGGAGCGTAGACCAGGTGCTGAGCGATTTCCGGGGATCGTGAGGTGATAATCAGCGCGTTGGTGTCCCCCACGGATTGCCTGAAACCGGCCACGTGATCCACTTCCCAGGCGTCATCCAACAAGAGCAGCAACCGTTTGCCGGCGACCCGGTCCCGCAAAATGGAAATGGCTTTATCCAGACTGGTGGTTTGCCGCAGCTCCCGGCTGTCCAGCAAATGACGCTGCCCCAGGGTGCTGAATCCCGTAATCGGATTGAATCCCACCCCCATCGGCATCCAGATGATCCCGTCCGGAAAACCATCCTGCACGGCGGCATCGTTGGCCAGGGCGGCGGCAAAGGTGGTCTTGCCCACGCCGGGCCATCCATGGATGGCGATCATCTGACCATTGGTTTCGGCGGTGAGAAGATCCCTGATTGTCTCCAGGTCCGAGCCTCTTCCCACAAAAATTGGCGGCGTCGAAGGAATGGAGATGATTGTTTTACCATCTGTCGGCTCGATATATTCCGGTTCGATGGGATTCGTGCCGGCTTTCATCACCCTTGGTTTTGCACGATAAAGGGCATTGGTGAGGTCTCTTTCGGCGATGCGCTCATCGACAAAGGCCTGGGCTTCCAGGCCGAAGAAAGCCGCCACCTGATCCACGCGTTTAAGGGGCAGCCCCTCCTTGGGCCATCTACGGATCTGCTTCAAATCGTAGTAATCAACAAATCTCGCCCACCGTGGTGCCCAGATCTGCTTACGGTTACTGCCATGCTTGTTTTCTTCAACGATTTCTTCGTAGCTGGAAGTAAATAAGGTAACGGCCAGCCCGAATCGCCTGCCGGCCAGTTGCGAGCGTTTGTCCGTTTTTCTTCCCGCTGTCATTTAGCACTCCGTATCGATAAGTGTTCCGGTATCATCTTCAAAAAACAAACTGCAGCCCCCCCTCCACCCAGCGCCCCGGTTTGGGCCAGTTGGGGCGGACGATATAGTCGGAATCGGTCAGGTTATGGATATTGGCGAACAGCTTGTATCGACCGTATGATGTTGGCGTGGGCAGGCGAAACGTGAGCTTGTAATCCCAGACGAACCGCTTGTCCCGGGTTTCCGGAAAACTGGAATTGTGGTCGACCATCCGACCCACCAGCGTGTGGGTGAAGCGTCCCCCTGTGTACAGGACTCGCGCCGTATAGATCAGTTTCGGAATATCCTCGATTCTCTCGTCGGTCTTCTCGTTGAAAACATCCACGTAAGTGCCGCCGAAATGGAACGCCAAACCGAAATCCGAAAATACGCTGACACCGCCTTCGATTCCCTGGCGGGTCACCGTTTCGATGTTTTGATGCCGCTCGGTTTCGTAATTGTAAGTGATCAGGTCGTCCACATCGGCCCGGAAAAAAGTAAGCTCGACCTTGAAATACCGGTTCGGCTGAATCTGCCCGCCGATCTGATAATTGACGGCCGTTTCCGCCTTAAGGTCCGGATTCCCATAGGTGGGATCGTTGACCAAGGACGCCGGCGGCGCCGAAAATCCCCGGGACACCTGGGCTCGGATCAATGCATCGTATCGCGAAAACGGGTAAACCGCGCCAAGGGAGGGGCTGAGTTCGTTTCCGAAATTGAAATTGTCGTCATAACGCAGGCCGGCGTTGACATGGACCGGCCCCATGGCGATGGTGTCGTTGACCCAGACCGCCCAATTTCGGGTGTCATAGGCTTCCTGGTAATAGGTCCAATCATACTTCCCCCAATCGATATCGCATCCGGCGGTCACCGCATGCTGCCTAGGGGCGTCCCATTGCATGCGGGCGCTCCCCCCCCACAGTTCATCTTCATAGTCACTGTAGAGTTCCCGATGATCGACATACACATCATCGACTCGTGTCTCGTATCGATGGTGCCGCAGTTCCACGGTCAGGATCGTCGCATCGGTCGGAGCGGTTTCGAAAGACAGGGTTTGGTAGGCCCGCCGCTGTTCCCGGTCATCCCAGAAATCCGGCTCGTCCGGCAGCCACTCGGCATCTCGCCCGGTATTGGAAAAGGCGACGAAACGGACCTGGCCGGTTTGGCCCACACCATAATCGAGTTTGGCGTATCCCCCGTTCTGACGATATTCGGAATGGTCAAAGAATCCGTCGCTCTTTTCATGCACACCGGACACCAGCCAGCCCAATTGTCCCTTGAAACCGCTGACGCCGGCCCGGATCCGACGGGTATGGTTTTCGCCGCAGGAACCGGTGGCATCGATGGAAAGGGGCTTTTTCCGGTCAGGGTCCTTGGTGATAATGTTGATCACGCCTCCCAGCGAAGAGCCCCAGGCGGCCGATGCCACCCCCTTGACCACCTCTATTTTTTCTATATTATCAACGGGCAGATAAGCCAGATCGGTTTGCGGGTTGGCCATCATTTCCAGGGGAACATTGTCCTGGTACACGGCCACGTGCCTTGTCTCGCACCCTTGAATACTGATTCCATTAGCCGGACTTCCGGGCCCGCTGTCGATCTCCACAAATACCCCGGGGAGGTACTGCAGCACCTCGGCGACATTGGTGGCCGGCAGACGTTCAATCTCCTCGGCCGTGATCACGGTCACGTTGGCGGTGGTCTGATCCTCACGAACCGGAGACCGGGTGGCGGTCACCACAACCGGTTCTATAACATACGCGTTTTCCGGGGATAGCTCCGCGGCGGGTGCAATCGAAATGCAAAAAAGCAGCAGAACCAGTGCGCCAATGCAGGCAGTTGTCCAGAAAGCAGAAGATATCACTGTTGAACTCAATACTCCAGTCGGTACTTTTTGACCTTCTCGATCAATGTTTTTCGGCTGATGCCCAAGAGCTGGGCGGCCTGGCTCTTGTTGCCGTCGGTTCGCCGAAGGGCCAGGTCCATGGTAAACTTCTCCATCTCCACCAGGTTGAGATCGGAAAGTTCCGCCTCGTTGGTCGCCGCGTCAAAGGGAAGGTCAGCGGTGGTGATCGTGTCGTCCCGGCAGATGATCACCGCCCGTTCAATGACATTGATCAGTTCGCGCACGTTACCGGGCCAGTCGTACCGTCGCAGGGCGTGCAGGGCTGCCTCGGACAGGCCTTGGATGCTACGTCCGTATCGTTGACCGAATTGGGTCAGATAGTAGCTGGCCAACAGGGGAATATCTTCCCTGCGCTGCCTGAGGGGCGGCATTTCGATCCCATAGACGTTGATACGATAAAATAGGTCGCTGCGAAAAGTCCCCATCCCCATTTTTTTCTTCAGGTCCTGGTTGGTTGCCGCAATCAGGCGAAAGTCCGATTTAACGGCCGCCGTGCCCCCCACCCGGGTAAACCGTTTGGATTCCAGGACACGCAACAGTTTGGTCTGGAATGTGGCGGGCGCGTCCCCGATCTCGTCCAGAAACAGGGTGCCCTGGTCGGCCATTTCAAAAAACCCCAGGTGCCGATCGACCGCTCCCGTAAAGGCGCCCCGTTCATGCCCGAACAATTCGCTCTCCAGCACGCCGGAAGAAAACTCGCCGCAGTTAACCGCAAAAAAGGTCTCGGAAAGCCGGCCGCTTTGCTCGTGGATCAGCTGGGCCACCAGCTCTTTGCCCGAACCGGTCTCGCCGGAAATCAGCACCGTGGCCGGCAGCCCGGCCACCAACTGGATCGATTCGACCACCTTTTGGATGGCAGGGGAGCGGCCGATGAGTGTTGCCGGCGGCTTCATCCCCAGTTCCCGTTTTTTCTTGAATATGGCCAGGTGGCGCTGCATCTGACCTTTTGCCAGGGCTTCGCGTACCGTGGCCCAGAAAAGCGGCAACTTGTCGGTAATGGGCTTTTCGAAATAGTGAAAAGCCCCCTGCTGGACCGCCTGGACCGCCTGCTCGGTGGAACCGAAGGCCGTAATCAGAATCACCGGGGTCGCCGGTGCCCGATCACTTACCCGATGAAACAGGTCGAGACCGCTCATCGCCGGCATCTGGACATCGGAAATGATCAGATCAGGGGGATCGCGGTCCAACGCATCAAGCGCCTTTTGCGGGCAATCAAAGGTGTTGAGGTCAAAATCCTGATCCTCGGTAAGGGAAGCAAAAAGATCTAGAAACGCCTCGTTGTCATCGACAAGGAAAATTGTAGGTCTGCTCATGGTCAATCACGACGTCAGGCTGAATAGTATTTTTTCAGAACCGTTTCTCCGGCACCCAAGCCTGTGTAAGAAGGTGACAGAAAACCAGGACAAAATGGGCAAACAACCGTAACCGATCGTTACAGAATCGCATTGCTATCCCACCACAGGCAAAAAAAACCTTTTTATATCAATAGGTTTAATCGATAGCCATTCATTCATCGATTGGCACTGCTTTTGTATAAAAACTACTGTTTAAAGAAATAAAAACTATAACCGCATCGTAAATGCAAGGTAAAATCCATTAATTTCCAAATGAACAAATGACTCATGATTCCCGCCTCGATCGTAAAACGGCACCGCGATTCCATCAGGCAAAAACTGAAACTCACTGACATGACCGGACTGGTCCTCTATGAGATTAACAACGGATACACACCCTCATCGCGAAACGACCCCATGAACTATCCAAATGACATCCTTGATCATCTACCGGTAATTATCTCGGTAATCGACATGCAAACCCATGAAGTGCTCTACGCCAGTCGGCACATGAAGAAAATATTCGGTGACATCGCTGAAAAAATGTGCTGGCAGGTGTTTCAGAAGGATCAAAGTGGCCCGTGCCAGTTCTGCAGCAATCATCAGCTGATGGACGAGGAAGGTTTGCCCACCGGAAGCTGCCGGCGGCAGGTGAAAAATGAGTTGACCCAGTGCTGGTACGACATCATCGACGTAGCGACGATGACGGAGGACGGCCGCATGGTCAAAATGGGCATTGCCATCGACATCACCGATCAGATGACACAACAGCCATCCCGCCGGCCCCGGCGCGGCCCCGAAAATGACGACCCCGACCGATTGGAGGCGATGGTTGTGGTCTGCTCCCATTGCAACAAACTGCGTGACGAATCCGGCCAATGGGAGTCGCCAGCAGGCTATTTCCACAAGCATCTCGGGACCCATGTCAGCCATGGCATCTGCGAGAAATGCGCGGCCAAACTGTATCCCTGGATTTTTGATGGGAAAGAGGATGATTGACGGAACCGGATAGACAAAACGCATCGGGGGAAAGCCGAACACGTTCCCCCGACGTTTTTCAGGCTTGCCGGGCCTGCTGCCAGAACGGTTACATTTGCCGCAAGCGCTCGATGATGGGCGGCATCTTCTCGATGATGAAATCGATCTCTTCCTCCGTATTGTAAATGCTCAGGCTGTAACGGATCGATCCGTGGGCGGCGGTGAAGGGAACGCCCATGGCACGTAGCACATGGGACGGTTGTGGTCTGCTCCCATTGCAACAAACTGCGTGACGAATCCGGCCAATGGGAGTCGCCGGCAGGCTATTTCCATAAGCATCTCGGAACCTATGTCAGCCATGGCATCTGCGAGAAATGCGCGGCCAAACTGTATCCCTGGATTTTTGATGGACACTGATTGTTATCAATTAGTTCGTAGGATTCCGAAGCGGAGTTCGGTCACTGGTAATAGCGATTTAATTCTTAGCCAAGATCACCGGCTATTTTCTTAGCCAAAACCATCGAATATTTCTTGCCAACCATCCTCTCATTTCATCTAATTCCCTAAATATTTGATAGCACCACCGCAGCCTATGTACGTAATGCGCAGCAAAGCTGTCTCCACAATATCTAAAACCAACCTAATATATTATTCATTGAGTAAAAAAACGAAACTATGGTATCAAAAAAATGAGATTTAATTAAACTTTTGAGCATAAGCTGACGATTGTTACATTTTGAATACGTTCCTAACATCACCACAATTATCACAACTATTATGAAGAAAGGATGGTTAATGATGCAGGGTGGCAGAGCATTAAATTCGAGGTTGATCATTTTGTTAATAGCGGTATCTCTCATGTTCATCGGCGTGGGATGTGGCGGTGGCGGCGGCGGCGGCAGTAGCGAAACAACTGAATCGACCGTCAGCGGTATCGCCGCTGCCGGGGCTCCCATTGTCGGGACCGTTAACATTCGCGGCGCCGACGGTGTCACATCCTACAGCGCCATTGAGGCGGATGGCAGCTATACCGTGGATGTGAGCGCGATGACACCACCATTCGTTATTTGGGCCGATGGGAGTGCCAATGGTCGCAGTGTGACGCTTTACTCGACGATTGACGAACCCGGGACGGTTAACGTTACCCCCGCAACCGATGTCATTGTCGCTACTGCATTGGGACAAGATCCGGAGGATTATTATGACGACAATCCAGATGCCGGCCCACCATCCAGCGATGCAATGGAAGACGCCCAAAATTTGATCACGGACTTACTGTCGAGTGTTTTTGCAAGCCTGGATATGCCCCAAGATTTCGATTTGATGAACGGATCTTTTACTGTTGGTGAAGAAGGATTCGATCAGGTATTGGATGCGGTTAGCATGACATCAGACGATACAACGGTGTCATTAACCGATAACGCGTCCGGCGAGGTTCTCTTTTCTGACGATTCGACTACCGATGGAATTGACGAAGAACTTTCTCCCGATGAGATAGATGATATTGTTGGCCCGACCATTGACAGGATTGACCAAATCACTGAATCTTTTAACACAATTTTGGCTTTGTATGAGACGAGTGAACCCTCCCTTGATACGTTGATGACCGTTGCGCGTCCATTGATGACCGACGATTTCCTAGATGATGGCAGCAATGCCGACGATATGCTTGAGCGATGGTTGATGGATGACGACGAGGGTCCGATTGTCGGCATGTCACTGGTATCCGTTGCTCCTTATCGGGAAATGAAGAGCCATACTTTGCTTGGACAGACGATTGATGAAAAGGGAGATTATGCTAATGGATTATGGTGTTATATAACAGTGAGATGGGGCGACAATATTGAAACTTTTCCTACCAGTTTCGTTCAATCGACCGAGGGTGCCGAGTGGAAGTGGTATGGCGATCGTAATCCTTTTTTAGACGGCGGCGATGTTGACGCCGAAGCCGTTCAAATTATTCAAGGCGATTACACCACCTACTATAGTGGTTTGGATGTTTGGATAGAAGATACAGGGAACGTTGCCTACACGTCGGGAATTGTCGCTGTCGTTATTATTAACAATTCCTTCCCCCTTATTGCAACGGACACGGATGATTCAATTCGTGGATTGGTGTTAGCACGCATGGATGATGTAAGCCCAGAATACAAAATCACGAACGTGGAAACGGCTTACCATTCAAATTTTTATTCCGAAACCGATGGGCTGGACATTGCCGGCATGACAGACATGGAGTTTCTATTCGTGGGTATAGATGAAGCAGGCACTCCGAAACTTGTCTGGATCGATGTTCTCTCTAGAAAGCCCCTGCATGAAACCGATCTTGAAAGCGACATGTTTCCGGTTCTCATTTCTCCGACAACTCTCGCGGAGCTGGACATTCCGGGTACGGTGACGGTTTCATGGCAGAATCCGTCAAATGAATACACTGATTTTGTGGATTGGGTCGATCTGAGCTGGTGGAATTACAATGGTGATACGCGAATGGACAGCGACAATCCTGCATGGTTGGATAGTTCTCTTGATCTTGCGGATTGGACATCTACTGCTTTTGATACCAGCGCCACCACCATTACCCAGCCGACGGGCGCCTGCATTGGAATACAAACACAAAGCGAAACGGATGACTTTGAATTCGAAACGATTTATTACCTGTATTAATTAGTACGAGAGAACCAATAGAGGGGGCTGGAGGTTTGACCTTCAGCCCCCTTATTCTTACCTCTGCCAGAACGGTGACATCTGGCGCAAACGCTCGATGATGGTCGGCATCTTATCGATGATGAAATCGATCTCTTCCTCCGTATTGTAAATGCTCAGGCTGTAACGGATCGATCCGTGGGCGGCGGTGAAGGGAACGCCCATGGCACGTAGCACATGGGACGGCTCCAGGGAGCCGGACGTGCAGGCCGATCCCGATGAGGCACAGATGCCGTGCTGGTCCATGAGCAGCAGGATCGCCTCTCCCTCAACATATTCGAAGGCAATACTGGTCGTATTGGGCAGCCGGTTCTCCGGATCTCCATTGATCATGCTGTGGGGCACCCGGTTGAGCAATTCGGTTTCGAGTTTGTCCCGCAGGGCCTTTACCCGGGTGTTCTCATCCTGCATGCTCTCCATGGCCAACTGGGCGGCCCGGCCCATGCCGATGATCGAGGCCGTGTTCTCGGTGCCGGCCCGGCGGCCGCCTTCCTGGTGCCCGCCCATGAGAAAGGGGGCAAACTGGGTGCCCTTACGGACGTAGAGCACACCGATTCCCTTGGGGGCATGCAGTTTGTGCCCGGAGAGGGAAAGCATATCAATTGCCGAGTCGGCCATGGTGATAGGCATTTTGCCCACCGCCTGGACCGCATCGGTGTGGAACACAATCCCCCGTTCACGCACCTTGCGGGCAATCTCCTCCACCGGAAAAATCGTTCCGGTTTCGTTGTTGGCCCACATCACACTGACCACAGCGGTGTCGTCGGAAAGATTTTTATAAAGGGTGTCAAGGTCCAGGCGTCCCTGCCGGTCCACAGGCACGACGGTTACCCGATATCCCTTTTTCCCCAGGTGCTCGAACAGATTTTTCACCGCCGGGTGCTCAACCCGGGTGGTGATGATGTGCTTTTTCTCCGGGTTGGAGCGGATGGCCGCATAAATGGCCGTGCTGTCGCTCTCCGTGCCACAACTGGTAAAGAGAATCTCTTCGGGCAGGGCCCCCAAAAGCTGCGCCACCTGCTCACGCGCCGCCCTGACCTTGCTGCCCACACTGCCGCCAAAGGTATGCATGCTGGAGGGGTTGCCGTACAGGTCGGAGAAATAGGGCAGCATCGCTTCCAGCACTTCCGGTGCCACACGGGTCGTGGCATTGTTGTCCACATAGATGGGATTCATCTTGGCTACACCTCCTCGACGACCAGATCCTGAGACACCAGATCCTTGAGTTTGGTCTCCACATAGTGCTTCAGGGTGATCTGGGACTTGCTGCACGAGGCACAGGTACCGCGCAATTTGACCATCACCCGGTTACCGTCCACATCCACCAGTTCGATGTCGCCGCCGTCCTGGTTCAGGGCCGGTTTGATCTCCCGCTCCAACGTAGCGTCAATCATCTTGATTTTCTGGATATTGGTCAGGGCTTCGGGCTTTTTGGCCGCCCGGGGAGCGTTGCCCAGGATGTCATCAATGATAAACTGGATCTTGTCGTGGCAGTTTTCGCAGCCACCGCCGGCCTTCACATAATCGGTCACCTCCTCGATGGATGTGAGCCCGTTCTCCTTGACTGCCCGCTCGATCTGCCGGTCGGTCACACCGAAGCATTCACAGACGATCTCGCCCTCGACTTGTTTCTCGGCCTCGCCACGGTAGTAGGCGATTGCCTTTTCCATGGCGTCGCGGCCCATCACCGAACAGTGCATTTTCTCTTTGGGCAGGCCACCCAGAAAATCGGCAATATCCTCATTGGTTACCTTTGCGGCCTCATCCAGGGTCATGCCCTTGACCATCTCGGTCAGGGCCGACGAGGAGGCAATCGCACTGGCACAGCCGAAGGTCTGGAATTTGGCATCGGCAATGCGTTCGCCTTCGTCCAGCTTGAAGGTCAGCTTGAGCGCATCGCCACATGCCAGGGAGCCCACTTCTCCGAGGCCGTCAAAATCATCGATGAACCCCACATTACGCGGGTTAAGAAAATGATCTTTCACTTTATTCGTATAATCCCACATGGTTTCCTCCGGGGTAACAGGGTGCTTACAGGGCAAAATGACAGCAGGATGCCCGTTGTCCTCAGTCCTGCCGGCTTCATGGCTTTCCCTACAATAATCATGATCTTTTAAAAGAAAAGCCGTGACCGGACTGTTTTTCTATGACAAAATTAATATCTTGCCGCAGATGAACCATGCGTGCATTCCAGACTGATGATAAGGAGGTTGGGTCATGAACCTAAGAAAATCGGTCTTTTCCGGAAGCTGGTATCCGGCGGGCCAAGGGGAGTGTGAAGCACAAATCCGGCAATTCCTCGACGAGGGCAAAAGCTACCCCCTGTCCATTGATGCCCCTGTCGGCGGCGTCGTTCCCCATGCCGGCTGGTTTTTTTCCGGGAGCGTCGCCTGCAACGTGATCCACCGGCTGGCCCAAGGCCGGGCAGCCGAAGTGGATGTGGTGGTCGTTTTCGGCATGCACCTGCACCCCGGATCCGCCCGTTATATCATGCCCGAGGGCGCCTGGGAGACCCCTTTGGGTCCGGTTTCCGTGGATGCGGCCCTGGCCGGCGAACTGACCCGCCAGTACACCTTTCAGCTGGAAACCCCAAGCCGCTTTCAGCAGGACAACACCATCGAGCTGCAGATGCCGTTTATCCGTTACTTCTTTCCCGATTCGCGTGTGGTGGCCATGGGGGTCCCGCCCGCCGCCGAAACCCTCGCTTTGGCCAAATCCGTGGTGGAAACGGCCAGGGACCTGGGCCTTTCCATTGTGACCATCGGCTCCACGGACCTGACCCATTACGGCCCCAACTATGGGTTCACATCAAAAGGCACGGGCCAGGCGGCCGTTGACTGGGTACGCCGGGAGAATGATCGCCGCGTGATCGATGCCATGATCCGCATGGATCCGGAGGCGGTGCTCCGGGAAGGGATTGAAAATGAAAACGCCTGTTGCAGCGGTGCCGCGGCGGCGGCGATCACTGCGGGGAAAACCATGGGGGCCCGCCGGGGTGAGCAATTGGTCTACGCCACCAGCTACGACAAAAGTCCGGGAAGCAGCTTCGTGGGGTATGTGGGGGTTGTCTTCTGATTGGAACGGCAGATAGCTATGCGTCCCAGGGCAATCTGGATCCTTAACACTTCTTTTGTATTTCCGCCAACCGCCGGCTCACTGCGACGGGGTATTCACCTGGATTCTCGAGCCGCTTGAATTGGTCATCCAGCCTGGCAAACCGGTCTGCAAAACGATCCCGGATTTCAGACAGGGGCGGCAGCGCCCCAAGCCGGCGTCCCTTCTCCATTACCGGCGCCAGCAATGCCGCCGTGGCGCCATCCGGCGGCACGTCATCGCGCAACCCAATTATATCGCCACGAAAACGGCCGTCAGGGGATCGTCTGCGAAAAACCTGCTTTTCACCGGCCAGGGTGACCTTGCCTTCACTCTGTTTGCGCACATCGCGGTTGCCCAGCCGCACCATTTTGTAAACCATGTCCAGGTAAGGGGCATCGGCCGACACGCCCATGCGGGTGCCGACACCAAAAGCGTCAATCCGCGCACCGTTCTCGATCAGGTGTGACAGGACATATTCGTCAAATCCACTGCTGGCAAAAATTTTCACCTCCGGCAATCCGGCCTCATCCAAAATCCGGCGCACCCTGCGGCTCAAGTCCACCATGTCGCCACTGTCCAAGCGGACCCCTTGCAGGGCAAGCCCCTTTGCTTGCATGCGGCGGCCTACCCGGGCCGCATTTCGGGCGCCCTGCAGGGTGTCGTAGGTGTCGATGAGAAAAATGGAGCTTTCGGGAAACAAATCCGCATAGGCCTCAAAGGCGTCGATTTCAGACTCAAAGGCGGTGACAAAGGAGTGCGCCATGGTGCCGGAAATGGGAATGTCCCACTGTTTGCCGGCCAGCACATTACTGGTGCCGTTAAAACCGGCAATGTAGCTGGACCGGGCCACGACCATGCCGGCGTGGCTGCCCTGGGTGCGACGCAGGGAGAAGTCGACAATGGGCCGGCCGGCCGTCGCATACACGCAACGGGCGGCTTTGGTGGCCAGCATCGAGGCCACCCCCATGGTGTTGATCAGGTAGGTCTCCAGCAGTTGGGCCTCGATCAGCGGAGCGGAGATCTCCAATAGGGGCTCATTGGGAAAAAAAATCTCCCCTTCGGGCATGGCCATGACGTTTCCGGTGAAGGTGAGCGCCGCCAGATAGTCCAGAAAGTCGGTTTTGAAACGGCCGGTGCGGGCCAGCCAGTCAATCTCCTCCGTACTGAAGCGAAATCGGTCCAGGGCATCCAGCACCGCCTCGAGTCCCGCGGAAACGAAATAGCCTCGTTTGGGATGCGGTCGGATAAAAAGCGAGAAGGTGGCGGACGCCTGCAGCTGCCGCTGGAAATAACCGGCGGCCATGGTGAGTTCATACAGATCGGTGAACAGGGGTCCGGGAAAGGCGTCGGGGGTCATTGGACGATCGCTCCATAGAGTCGTTCCATGCGCTGCAGGGAAAATTGATGGGCCTGGGCGTCAAAATCGGCCACCCCCTCACGGGGCACCCGGGTGGGGTAATCGCGGTTGGCCAATCCGCCAACGGTATCCATCACACAAATGGAGGTGCACACCCCGACCACCTCCACTTCGTCAGGGCCGTATGCGGCCAGCACCGCATCCAGGTCGGTGGCATAAAATCCGCTGTAGCGCGTTTTGGGGATGACCCGTTCACCGGCGGCCGGGGCCAGCTCGTCGATGATCCGGCTGCCCCAGGTACCGGCCACGCAATGCCTGGGGAACTTGGTGAACTCCAGATCATCCGGTGCATGGGCGTCCTGCAGGTAGACAATCAGGCTGCCGGCCTGACGATGTGCCGCAAGCCGGGCGCAAATAAACGGGATGATGTCACGGGCACCCGGACCGCAGAACAGGGCACCGTCTTCATCAATAAAATCGTTGAGCATATCAACGATGATCAGAGCGGTTTGGGACATGGGAGGTTGCCTTTACGGATAAGTTGGTGAACCTTTTTTGATCAATTAATATAAACAGTTGGCAATGATTTGTAAACATCGGGATTGATTTGTCAACAAACAAGACGGTTGCTTATCTTTGTTTTCGTTGGTACTACACCGGTTCAATTTTACCATACCATTGGTATATCAAGTGTCAGATGGGTCGTTTAAAAGTCGACCGATGGTGCGGCGCATGCTCGATCCGATGTGCGCCGGATCGAAGGTTTTTTAGGCGATTGGCGGATAAGAATATACCAGGATGCGCAGGATTTTCATTCGTATTCAAGGCGGGCTTTTTTACGCATAGTGGGGCTATGTGTGGAAACGCCCAACGCAGAAGACGGATGAAAAGACAAGCAGGCGGGTATATGCTTTGACAGAAATCGCCTTAATGGGAAGGCCGAGTTCACATGAATCCTGAAATCTACGGCGAAATCAAACGGCGGATCCTTTTTCTGGAGTATGCACCGGGACAGATTCTTAATGAAAATGTGCTGGCCAAGGAGTTCGGTGTCAGCCGCACTCCCATGCGCGAGGTGCTCTACCGGCTCTCCTGGGAGGAGTTGGCCCGCATCATTCCCCGAACCGGCACCATGGTGGCGGAGATCGAATTCCAGAAGATGATGCACACCTATCAGACCCGGCTGGGGATCGAGGGGGAGGTGGGCCGGCTTTGTGCCGAACTGGCCACCGAAACGCATCTGGAAAAAATCCGCGACCTCAAACAGCGGTGTGCCGCGCTGAACGAAAAAAAAGACACCGGCGCACTGGTGGATATCGATTCCCACTTTCGCCGGGTCCTGCATGAAGCCGCCGGCAACCCCGTGCTCCAGTCGGTTTCCAACCAGTTGTACACGTTGACCTTCCGTTTGTGGTACGTCACCCTGGACAAAGGCGAATGGAAGGAAGAAGTGCAAGAGATAATTGATGAAATGGAGCATACGATGGCCGCTATCGTCGCCCGGGATGCGGCGAAAACGGCCCGCGTGCGGCGGGAGGCCCTTGTCAAACACTTTGATCGAATTCGGGCCAAATACTTGGGCGTTCCCAGCAAGGTGCGGCTGTGAAGGAGAAATAATCAGCCAATCGTATTTTTCACAATACCGACCAGCTTCTCCGGATCAAAGGGCTTTTTTACAAATGCAATGGCATCCTTGATGGCATGGTCACCGTCGATGCCGCTGACCACGATCACCGGCGTCTCTTTGAGGGCCTTGTCCTGGCGCAGCTTGCGGTAAAAGCGCGGGCCCCACTCGCCGGGCATCTGCAGGTCCAGGGTGATCAGGTCCGGTTTTTCCTGTCTGACCACATCCAGGCCTTCGGAGGTGCTGGAGGCACTACAGGTTTCGTACCCGTTGTCACTGAAAACGGCTTCCAGATATTTGACCACGATCGGGTCGTCATCGATGATGAGAATTTTTTTCGGCATGGGAGAACCCTCCTTTGCTTGCAATGCAGGCGCCTGCGTGTTGTAAATTGACCGGATCGCCACAGACCGGCAGACGGCTATTTCACATGGCACTCACCGCACAGAATCGGCCCGGCCTCCTGCTCCTGGTGGCACCCCTTGCAGTTGGCATGGAAAGCCTGCATCAGTGCCGGCTGATCGTCCGATCCCTCCAGGTCATGGCACTCGGAACAGCGCTGGTCCTCCGAGGATTCACCTTCCACCAGTTGGCCGTCTTCGTATATGTGATGACAGACGGCACAGTCATCGATGCCGGCATTTTCGTTGTGCAGGTCGTGCTCGAATATCGAAGGGGAACGCTGGGGATTGATAAAATCCGAGTTGTCCACGGCGGTCATGTCATCCTGGGCCCAGGCCAGGGTGAAGGCGGACAGCGTCCCGATGATTAGCGATAGTGCGATCAGCGCGATCGTTTTCATGTCTCCTCCTGGCCTCACGCGGGCTTTTCCATGACTTCGTAAATAATATCACTGAAGAATTTGATCTCCAAGCCGATTTCGTAATGGTGCACGATGTCTTCCAGGCCGCTGTGGCAGTTGTGGCAGGGCGCCACCAGCACTTCGGCTCCTTTGGTTTTGGCCTCGAAAAGCTGCTCGGCCTTGACCCGGTTGCCATCCATACGGGCCATCTTGAAAGGAGGGCCGGTATTGATCACCCCCCCGCCGGCACAGCAGCAGTAGTTGTGCTCGCGGTTGGGGAGCATCTCGATGACAGTTTCGCAGATGGCATGGGCCACGTAACGGGCCTTTTCGTGCAGCCCGCCGCCGCGGACCACATTGCACGGATCGTGCAGGGTGATGGGGGGCTTGTACTTTTTGGCGATCTTGATGCGGCCCTCCCGGAGCAGGTCGTAGTAGAATTCGATGGCATGCACGATGGTAAAGGGCGGCATGGACCAGCCCAGCCAACGGTTGCCCATGTCATAGACACTGCGGAAGGCGTGGCCGCACTCGCCCATGACGATCTTCTTTACTTTGAGCCGTTCGGCGGTTTCAAAGTGGGCCCGCTTGAGGCGGCCCATGATTTCGTTGTCGGCGGTATACATGGCCATATCACTGTTGTCCCAGCCCATGGAAGCCGGCATGGTCCAGTCGACCCCGGCCACGTGCATGATCACCGCCGCCTGGTAGATCAGCTGAGCCTGAAACTTGGGTTCCGGAGCAATGACGCTGTACATGATGTCGGCGCCCTCTTTCTCCAGGGGAATGCGCAGATCGGGGATTTCGGCCTGGGCCTCCTCTTCCTGCCATTGGAGGGTGTCGGGCCATTCATCCCCCTTGACCCACATCTGGTTCATGGTAACGGAATGGCTGTGGGCCGTATCCTGGATGTAGAGCGGCGTGACGCCCAGCAGGTGAATGATTCTGCGCACCACGAGCATGAGGTAGGCGATGTCGATGCCGAAGGGGCAATACTGGGCGCAGCGCTTGCAGAGATTGCACTGGGTGTGAGAAATGATGGCCGCCTGGCGGATAAACTCGGGGCTGACCCGACCCTTCTTGCGGATCATCTCCCAGATGGTCTGCTTGACCTTGCCCACGGGTGAGTAGTGGGGGTCCTTGTCGTGGGATAGGTAGTAGTGACAGGCCTCGGAGCACAACCCGCAATGGATGCAGGTCTCCACATAGGTCTTGAGCCGGGCGCCGGTCTCGTTGTCGATAACGCTGTTGATGACCGACTGGATCTTTTCCTCGGTCAAACGGGAAATACCCACATCGATGCCGTCATCGACGACATCGGCATTTTCTTTTTTTGACGGTTCCGCCATATTTCGAACTCCTTTTCAACTCGCGCCGGCATACGGTTCCCGGCCGCCGGTGGGTCAGAGGAATGGGTGCCTACCAGTCCCGGGCGTGACGCACCTTGCCGAACTCGGATCCCATGTATGCCCGGGTGAAGGGTGAGAAAAGCATGTGACTGAGGCGGGTGAAGGGAATTGCCGCCAGCATGATATCGCCGGCCAGCACATGCAGGCCCATCATCAGCGGATAGGCGAACCACTGGTGATAGGCCAGAAAGCCGGTGACAAACGGTGCACTCACGATGGCCAGAATCACGAAATCCGAAGCCGAGGTGACGAAGCGGACTTCCGGCCGGGTGACTCTTCTCACCAAGAAGAACACGGCCCCCAGGATGACAATGATGGTCATGACATCGGCCAGGGTGTCGGGCAGGGTCCACCAGCTGATGCCAAAGGCCTCGTCCCAGAGAATCACGTGGGAAAGCAGGAAAAGCGGCGCGGCCAGCAGGCAGATGTGAAAGGCAAACGTGACCACAGTCAAAACGGGCTGGCGCCGCCAGTTGACCGTGGCAAAGGGAACGATCCAGTGGAAAATGGATCTCAGACTGTAACGCCAGCTCATGTAGGTAAAAATGAAACTCTCTTTTTGGGCCACCAGCATCAGCATGCGCACGATCCGGAAGATGCTGCCGCCGAAAAAGAGAAGAAAGGCGATCCATGCCAGCGGTCCACTAACGAAGTTGTAAAAGCTATGCATGCAATTCTCCTTGTTAACCAGCGATCTCGGAAACCGGCACCACCCGGCGGACATAATTTCCCGACTCGACCGTGCGCAACAGCAGCTGCGAGCCGTCGGGACTGAAAATCGGATCCCAGGCGGCGTCAACGGATGCGGACCAAATCCGGTTGTTCACCGCATAGGTGTAGCGGTGGTTTTTCTCCACCTTGGCAGCCACGTCCTTTCCATCGGGACTGAATACCGGTGTCCAGGCCATATCCCAGGTGTCCGACCAGGGCGTGCCGTCGAGCACCACCCGGAAGGTCTCCCCATCCTTGGCCAGGGCGGCGACCTGCCGGCCGTCGGGACTGAAAACGGCATCGGTGACCAGCTTGGTAAAAGTCGCCGACCAGGGTGTTCCATCCACGGCCACGGTCCAGCGCCCGTAGCTGGGGGCAACGATGGCGGCCAGCCGGTTGCCGTCGGGGCTGAACGTCTGGTGCCAGAGTTGCACGAAGCTGCCTTTCCAGATCGGCTTCCCGTTTTCGGCCAGGGTCCAGGACCCTTTTTCCCGTACCGGCGCCACCACCGTTCCGGTAATCGGATTGAACCGTGGCTCCCAGACGGTGGCGTATCGCGCGTCCCACGGCACGCCGTCCACGGCGATGGTATAGTCGTATAGGTTGAGCCGCACTTCGGCGGCCAGGTGCGCACCGTCAGGACTGATGGCCAGGTTCCAGACATTGACGAACCGGGCGTCCCACGGATTGCCATCCAGTGCGGCGGTAAAGGTGCCTTCCTGAAATTTATGGATCTCACCCGAGTCCACTTCAACGACCTGAACGGCTCCTGCGGTGTGCCGGCCATCGGGGCTGAGGGCCACATTGGTCATGTTGGCAAACAGTTGCGCCCAAGGCTCACCGTTAAGCACCATGGCATACTGCATATCCTGCTGGACCGCCGCAGCAATACCGGTCCCGTCGGCACTGAAGCGCGGCTCCCAGATATAGCCGAATTTGTTCTCCCAGGGGACGCCGTCTACGGCCATGGTCCACTCACCCATTTCCGATACCAGAGCGGTAAGGCGTCCATCAGGTGAGAAGCGCAGGTGCCAGATCTTGTCGAAAACCGTCTCGCCCCATGTCTCACCATTGACACAGACCGTAAATTCGCCCTCGTCGATGTTGACGACGGCGGCAATCTTCTCGCCATCAGGGCTGGCATAGGGTTCTTCAACCCAGCGATAGTCCGCCTTCCAGGCATCCAGGGGAATTTTCTTTTCTCTGGTCTCCCAATCCCAGCTCCCGGGATCAACCATGTGGCCTCCTCTTCAAAACGGTGATGCGTGGATTTTCAGTTTGAAATAATTGTGTTTTATATACTGATTCAGATTCGAAACCGCAAGTTTGTTTTTTGCTCTCATGCACAAAAACCGGGCGCGGCGATGGTAAACAGCAAAGGAGCATTCCTGCCGTTGTAATGTCGACGGGCAGAAGGGTGAGCATTGCGATGCCGGGCCGGTTGACGGGCAATGGGCTGTCAACATGCCAAAGCCTAAGATCTCCGCCGTGCCCGAAATCCAATGCCCAAATGGAAGTGCGGTTATCGGTGATGCCGCAAATTGGCTGGAAAGGGTGCCGCGGAGAGATACAATATCAATGTCACCCCAGAAGTCAACCCGGATAATTTAAATCCAGCAATTCCCGGCGAACGGATTTTTGTCCTTCGCAGACAAAATTGGCGAGATGTATGGATTAAAATGGATGTTTATATCAGTGTTTAAGATAATGTTTTTGGCAAGGCCAGAGGGAGAAAGCTGTATCAATCATACCGCGACGACCGATAACGCCGCCCAAAAACATTATCTTGAATGCTATACCTTTGACAGCTCTGTCCCCCATAAGCTACAAAACCCATGTGATGAGGACTGCCGGTTTATCTTCCCACCCAAATTCTAACCAACAAGGTTCAAGGCTGATGGAATTGAGCCCCGATGTAAAGAACGATCCGCATGGAGATGGGATGGCAGCGCTCAACAATCGGAATCTGAAAGCGGATGCCGAAGCGATTTTCAGGGCCGGTCTTCAAGCGGTTGACCCGGAGGTGTGTGTCAGACGGCACCTGCGGCTGGACGGTAACCGTCTGGTGGTGGGAGAAACCGCCTATGCGTTGGATCGGATCGGAAAAATCGTTGTGGTGGGCGTTGGCAAAGCTTCCACAACCATGGCCAGGGCTGCGGAAGCGGTGCTGGGCGAACGCATTGCCAAAGGGCTGGTGATCACCAAGTATGGCCATGGGGTGCCTCTGGCACATTGCCAGGTGTTGGAAGCCGCTCACCCGGTGCCCGACGAAAACGGGGTGACGGCCACCCGTGCGCTGCTGGATCGGGTTGCCGGCACCGGTCCCGATGATCTGGTGCTGTGCCTGATTTCCGGCGGCGGATCGGCCCTCTCGCCGGCACCGGCGGCAGGGATCCGCCTGGCGGACAAGCAGGCCACCACGCGGCTGCTTTTGGCCTGCGGCGCCACGATCCACGAAATCAACACCGTTCGCAAGCACCTGTCGCGCATCAAGGGCGGCCAGCTGTGCCGCCGTGCCAACGGTGCCGCAGTGGCGGCCCTGATTCTGTCGGACGTGATCGGAGATAACCTGGACATCATCGCCTCGGGATCCACAGCCCCGGACCCGGGCACATTTGGCGACTGCCGGGCGATACTGGATCGCTATGGCCTGTGGGATCGGATCCCCGGGCCGGTGAAAACCCGCCTGGAAGCCGGCTGCAATGGAAAAATTCCGGAGACGCCCAAACCGGGCGATCCCATCTTCGCCCGGGTCCACAACCAGATCGTCGGCAACATTTCGGCGGCCCTTGGGGCTGCCGAAAAAGTGGCCCGCAGTCGGGGATTTACCCCGCTGGTGCTGGCCTCAACGATTCAGGGCGAGGCTAGTGAAGTGGCCCGGGTATTGTGCGCCATCGCCCGGGAAGTGACCCTCTCCGGCCATCCGGTGGCACCCCCCGCCTGCCTGCTGGCCGGCGGTGAGACCACAGTCACCCTGAAGGGCACCGGCCTGGGCGGCCGCAACACGGAACTGGCCCTGGCAGCGGCCATGGAACTGGATGGTGCCCGCAGCACGCTTCTGCTCTCCGCCGGCACCGACGGAACCGACGGCCCGACCGATGCAGCCGGCGCCTTTGCCGACGGCAGCACCCTCCGCCGCGCCAAGGCCCTGGGGCTCAAGCCGGCCGCCTGTCTGGCCGATAACGATTCGTACCACTGCTTTGCATCGCTGGGGGATCTTCTCATCACCGGCCCCACGCGGACCAACGTGATGGACCTGCAGATTGTGCTGATTGCCGCCTGATCGGTGGGTCCTTTCAGCGCCAACCGTTTACCGGAAAGGATTGACCATGTTCCCGTCCAACAAAACCAAAATTGTCTGTACCATCGGACCGGCGTCACGGTCCCCTGAAGTATTGGTCCAATTGATCCGGGCGGGAATGAACATTGCCCGCCTCAATTTTTCCCACGGCGAGTTCAGCGGTCATGCCCGCGATATCCAAACCATCCGTCAGGCCGCGGAAACGGCAGGCCGGCCGGTGGCGATCATGGCCGACCTGCCCGGCCCCAAAATCCGCATCGGGGAGTTGTCCGAGGAACCCATTTTCCTGAAGGGGGGACAGCCGATGACCCTTACCACCGAAACCGTGGCGGGCACGGCCGAACGCATCAGCGTCAATTTCGAGCGCCTGCCCGCGGTGGTCAAGAAAGGCGACCGGATTTACATCAACGATGGATTTATTCAGCTCAAGGTCCTGTCGGTCCAGTCGCCGGAGATACGCTGCGAAGTGGCGGTCGGCGGCATGATCCGGTCGCGCAAAGGACTCAATATTCCCGATGTGGATCTGGGGATTTCGGCCTTTACCGATCACGACCGCCGCTGCATGACCTTTGCTCTTGAAAATGGGGTCGATGCCATCAGCCAGTCCTTTGTGGAAAGCGCCGCGGATATCCGTGCCGTTCGCGAGGCGGCCCGGCAACTGGGCGTTGAGCCGTTCATCATCGCCAAAATCGAGCGTTCCCGGGCCGTTGAAAACCTGGCCGGCATCCTCGACGTCGCCGACGGCATCATGGTCGCTCGTGGCGATCTGGGCGTCGAGATCCCCATCGCCAAAATTCCCTCAGTACAGAAAAAA
Source organism: Desulfosarcina ovata subsp. ovata (assembly GCF_009689005.1). Taxonomy (NCBI): domain Bacteria; kingdom Pseudomonadati; phylum Thermodesulfobacteriota; class Desulfobacteria; order Desulfobacterales; family Desulfosarcinaceae; genus Desulfosarcina; species Desulfosarcina ovata. The sequence continues at coordinate 3,679,424 of NZ_AP021879.1, forward strand.
ATCATGGAGCTGGCCAATCGCCTGAACAAACCGATCATCACCGCCACCCAGATGCTCGAATCCATGACTGCCAACCGGCTGCCCACGCGTGCCGAGGCCACCGACGTGGCCAATGCCATTCTGGACGGCACCGACTGCGTGATGCTCTCCGGCGAGTCGGCGGTGGGCGACTATCCGCTGGACGCCGTCGCCATGCTGCGCGAGATCGCCACTGATATCGAACCCAACCGCAGGCTTTATGCCCGCAGCGAAAGCAAAGGCCTTGCTGCTGATACCTGCCCGGTGGCTTTTTCCGAGGTCATCGCCTCCAGTGTGGCCGAAACGCTCAAATGCATCCAGCCGGCGGCCATCATCACCCCCACGCGCAGCGGCACCACGGCCCGGCGCATCTCGCGCTTCCGTTTGCCGGTCTGGATCGCCGCGGTCAGTTCAAAAAAGAAAACCTGCCAGGAACTGCTTTTTTCTTATGGGGTCATACCGGTCTTCGAGCCCGAGCACCCCGGTGAATGGCGCCCGTGGATTCGAACGTGGCTGGCTGCCCAGGAGGAGCCCGGCGATCTCGTGATACTCACCGAAGGCCCTTCGGCCAAATATCCCCATCGCAACAACCGGATGGAGATTATCGATCTCAAACAAAAAAGTGACTGACCAATGTCCAAGTGCAAATGGCAACGGGAGGATAGGAATCGATTGTAGGAGAAGTCGTTATCCCGTCTCCCTTACAACTGGCCCAGCAGGATCGCCGCCCCCACGCTGACGGCCATCCACAGCAGGGCCTTGGCCGGCAGCAGCGGGGCGTTACCCTAACGCCCTGGCCGGAATCATCGCCGGGCAGTGCCGGCGGTAAGGATCGGGGATGAAATTAATTGACAGGAAAACCGACAAATCCTCTATTTTGAACCCGGGTTTGTTGATCGGTCCGCTGTTCAGGCCGGGGAGATCTTTTCTGCGTGTTCAGCCTCACTTTCATCCGTTTCCATGGGAGGCGGGGGGACCGGGGGCGCCTTGCCGATCATTCGGCAGGCCATGTCGTAAAGGTTGGTTTCGGAAAGATACATGGCCGTGGTATCGGCAAGCTTTTCGCCGACGATTTCTTCCTCATCCACCACCAGGGAGGCACCGGCCGCTTCCAGCAGCGGGATGTGACGGTGGTAGCGGCCACGGGCGATGATGTTGACCTCGGGCAGGGTCGAACGGATGGTCCGGATCATGTCGGCCGCCGTGCGGCTGTCGGGCACCGTGACTACGACCACCGCCGCCGCATGGATGCCGGCGTGGTCGAGCACGTCGGATTTGGTGCCATCGCCGAGGTGCAGGCGAACCCCCTTTTCGGTGGCATGGTCCAGTGCCGCCGGATTGAGTTCGATGACTTCCGGATGCAGACCCATGGTTTTCAGTTTATCGGCCACCGTTCTGCCCGCCGGCCCGAAACCGACGATCAGCGCCTTCTGGCACACCTCGGGATCCCCGGTGGCCGGCCGGGCCACCGGTCGCCGGAACAGCCCGCTGGCCAGTTTGCGGGCCAGCGGATCGGCGGTGGTGACCATGTACGGGGCCAGAAACATGGAAAGCATGGTGACCGCCACCACCCCGGCGAACAGATCGGCTCCCACCAGTCCGCCATCCCGGCCGGCGGCGACCAGCACGAAGGCGAACTCGCCAACCTGTCCCAGTGTGATCCCGGTACCCAGGGCCACCTGGATATCGATGCGCAACAGTTTAAGAATCCCGACAATCAGCGCGGCCTTGATCAGAAACACCAGCAGAACCGCCGGCAGGACCAGATGCAGGTGGCGTACCAGCCAGCCCAGGTCAAGCAGCATGCCGATGGAGGTGAAAAACAGGACCACGAAAAGGGTCCGGATGGCGTCGATATCGGAACGGATCTGGGTCGCAAAGGGCGACTCGGCCAGCAGCATGCCGGCCAGAAAGGCTCCCAGCGCCGGGGAAAGGCCAACGGCGTGGGCTCCGCCGACAGCGCCCATGGCCGACAGGATCGCCAGCAAAATGGTCAGTTCACGGTTGGCAAAAAGCCCTTCACGGCGCAGCACCCAGGGAATGACACGGTAGAACATCAGGTAGAAAACCAGCACCAGACCACCGGCGGCAGCCATGGTTCTGGCGACACGGGCCAGTGCCGTCATCATTGAACCGGCTTCGCCCATCAGGCTGACCAGCAGGACCAGGGGCACCACGGCAAGGTCCTGGACCAGCAGGATGCCCAGGGCCATACGCCCCCGGTTGGAATCCATCTGGGTGCTGTCCAGCAACACCCGCAGCACGATTGCCGTGGAGCTGACGGCAAAGGCCGCGCCGATGACCACCGCCTGGACGAGCGGCATGAACAGGTGAAGCAGGGCGGCAAAGGCCACCAGGGTCAGCATCACCTGCAGCGCCCCACCGGTGAGCAGTGACCGGCCCAAGGCCCTGAGCTGCTGAAAGGAGAATTCCAGTCCGATGGAAAAGAGCAGCAACGCCACCCCCAATTCGGCGACGGACGCGACCGTAGCATAGTCGAAAAGCAGGCCGCCAACAAAACTGCCGGCCAGCAGATAGCCGACAATGGCACTTTGCCGGAAAAGCTGAGCAAGAATGCCGGCCATGTAGGCGGCGAGAATGAGCAGAAACAGCTTGGTCAGCAGCTGCCACATAACCTGTACTCCTTTATCGGAAGGTGACGAGCGGGTAACAGGTGACGGTGATGAACTCCGTCAGAACTGATTTTCGAAAAGGATGTGAATGGCGTCGGGAGATTTGAGATCGACCTTGTACCCCGGTCCGATGACGCCCTTGGCGGTCAGCACGACCGCTTCATTCTTAACGGTGGCACCCTGGCTGCCCTCCATGAGAAGATAGGTACCGTTGGAACTTTGATCGGTAAGGAAATATTTTCCGTCCTTCAATTCAACGGTCGCATGAATCCGCGAGACCCGGTTGTTGATCACCTGGATGTCATTGCTTTTCTGACGACCGATTTCCACACGGGGGTGGGACGCATTCACCATCACCACGACCTTTCCGTATTTCAGAATCAGGCCGGTGTCGGGCCGCTTTGCCGGTTTGGATGCGGCCGCTTTCTTCAACGCCTTGGCCTTGAGGCCGTAAAACCGCAGGAAATCACCACATTTTTCACAAGGAATCTGAGGTTTCTTTCCCTGAATGCGTTTTTCATCAACTATGTTTTTAAAACCGCACTCCTCACAATATACGATCATAACCGACAGCCCATTGTTGCATGTGCAGGTCCAATGACTCCTATTCAAATAATCCATTACTAAAGCTTTTTTGCCTTGTTGGCAACCGGCTGCGCAATGGATTCGCCTTGGGGCGCGTTATTCCTTGTGGTCCGGTGGCTTAGCAGGCAGTCCCCCGGGGTTGAGCGTGTCAACCGCCTTGGCGGCATCCTCGGCCTTGACCTTGGCTTTCATGGCCCGCCGATATGCCTTTTCGGCACCTGATGCGGCATCCTTGAGCTTCTCTTTGAGCGCATCGTGTTCCTCCAGTGGAACGGCGCCAGAAATCCCCTCAGTTTCCAGTGTCTCTACCTGGTTTTTCAGGGATTCGAGAGCCGCTTTTTTATCGGCGGCTGTTTTTTCGGCAATCTGCGCTTTTTTATTGGCCGCTTCCAGTTCGTCGGCGGCCTGGGCCACCTGCGCTGCCAGGCCTTCTTCGGGGGCTGCATCCAGATCGATATCCTCGGCGGCCAGGGCCAGGGCAGATGCCGGCAGTCGGGGCAGGCAGCGTTCAAAAGATTTGCCGGTCGGGTCGAGAATCTGGTTGTGAACGAATTTCATGGGCAGAAAAACAAAGGCGGCATCGGCAGACCGGTTGACAATGGTGGCGGCTTCGACATCGTCTACGATCTCCACGGCAGCATCGATGCGGATCTCCTCGAGGGTTTTTTTCAAGGTTTCCTTTTCGGCTTCGACACGGGCTCCGTCTCCTTGGGTGAGCACGCGCAAGGCGGTTTTGTTCCACGGTTCGTTGCGGGTCATCAGGTACGCCAGCAGCAGCATCAGGCGGCTGGTGGCATCGCCCTGCCACCAGATGTCAATGCGGCGATCTTCCCGGGACCGGGTTTCCAGACGTTGCCAGGATTCCTGGTCCGTGTGCAGCAGTACCAAATTTTTGCCCTGCCGGAAAATCAGACGCAGGTTGCGGACATAGTTGTAGGCGTTGATACCGGAAATGGCTTTTGCCGAGTCGTCCATCCAGTTGACCACCACCGTATTGGGACGCAGCGGACCGATGCCCGAACTCTGGATGAGGACTCCCATGGCCTGGGTCGGATCGGCGGCCGACACGGTCAGCGGAAACATGGGGTGGCGGCCACGGACAATGGCTTCGGTCAGGTTGCGGTGGGCCGCTTCACGCGCTTTCCTGACCGCGGGCCCCTCGCCTTCGACGATCTGGACGGCCTCGGTGAATCCGCTGCCGCCCTCGATCCAGGCGGCAAAGCTGAGGATGGCTGCCTGTTTGGGGGAATCGTGGGTGAATACCAGCAACTGGGGGCGCCAGTCGCGGGCATGCGCGGGATCCTCGGCAGCGGCGAGAAGATGCTCGCGAACCTGCTGCAGATGGTGGGACCGGGCGCTGTCGGCCCAGCGGGCGGGACCGGCGGTGCGTTGGAGATACTGGTATACGGCAAACAACAGCGCAATGGCGGCCGCCCCGCTTTTGGGATCGATGGCCAGCATGGCCCCCAGGCAGATGACGCATCCCAGAAGGCTCAGGGGCGGTGAGAACCATTTGAAGCGCGGCCGGAACGATGGGCTCTGGGTGCGCGCCTCGAAGTAGGTGGCGTAGTTGAGCAATCCGTATGAGATAAGAAAAAACATGGAAACGATGCCGGCCACCAGGTTCAACTGGCCCAGGGCAATGGTGACAAAGGCGATGCCGGCGGAGAGCAGCACGCCCCGCCGGGGGTTGCCCGACGGCTGGCTGACCGTGGCAAAGGGTGTCAGGAAAACGAAAATCCGATCCGCCGCCAAGCTTTGCAGAATCCGCGGGGCCCCCATGAAGGAGGCCATGGCCGATGAGAGGGTCGCGGCAATCACGCCGGCATCGATGAAAAAACCAACGGCCGAAACCCGTTTCATGGCACCATAATCCATGGCCAGGATGGCGTTGGGCATGCTGGCGGAAAATAGGATGGCAACGCCGAAATAGACCGCGATGGAGAGTCCCACGGCCAGAAACGTTCCCAGGGGGATGCTTTTTCCCGGATCGGCTAGGTCGCCGGACATGCTGACTCCCTGGGTGAAGCCGGTGACGGCCGGAAAAAAAATGGCAAACAGAACCCAGAATGGCGCGCCATCGCCGGGTGTGGCCCAGTTGGCGGCCAGGACGGCCGAATCCCAGTGGCGAATTCCGCCGATGCCGAACGAGAGCAGGGCCGCCACCAGAAGGGCCATGACCACAAACTGAAAACGGGTGGCCCAGTCCGCCCCCTGCCAGGCAAAAATGAAGAGAAACGCCACGGCGCCGGCGGCGATCAGTTGAACGGTGGCGGGGTGGGCGTGGGGCAGAAAGGCGGCGATGGCTTCGGCAAAACCGATACAGTAGAAGGCGATGGAAACGCTCTGGGCCAAAAACAGCACCAGACCGATGGAGCCGCCGAATTCAAGGCCCAGGGTTCGTGAAATCAGGTAGTAGTCGCCGCCGCCGCAAACCTTGAGATTGGTGGCCACGGCCGACAGAGAGATGCTGGTGATCACGCTGATGGCGTTGGCCAGGGCGATAATGACCAACCCCCGGGCCAGCCCGGCGCTGCCCATCACATAACCAAGCCGCAAAAAAAGGATGATTCCCAGAATGGTCAGTACGCTGGGGGTGAACACACCGGCAAAGGTGCCCAATGTGCCGGTGGCCGGGACGTTGTCGGTTGCCGTGGGGTTGGCCATGGGTGGGGGTCACTTTCTTTCGGGCGCCGGTATTACCCGGCCAAGGATAAATTGATTATTCCAAATCCATGCTCCCTATTATCGCGATGCCGGACGATAAATCAATACGTGAACACTACGCCACCCCTTTGGGCAAGCATGCAAAACCGATCAAGTTTCCAACAAAACGGTCGACATAGATCCTGACGCGCAACGGTAAAAGGGATTGGTTCCATTATGCGATCATTTGTTTCAAAAGGTCGATTCATCGCGGTGGCGGTGGCCTTGATTTTAATCGCCGCCGCTTTTTTATTCGGTGCCCGGCGTGGGTACCAACTGGGGTACACCGATGGTGAAAACCGGGCCAATAGCTGGTGGATCGATAAAAAGAGCCGCTATTACGAGTCCGCGGAAATTAAGAAAAAACGAATTCATCTGAACCATAATCAAATCTGAAAGAACCGTATTCATCGGCTCGTTTTGACCAACGAAGTGTTACAGAAAAAATATTGACTAATCCACCAGTCTAAAAATAATGACACCGGCAGCATACTGATTCTGGCACTGTTGAATCGAAACCCAAAGTCAAATGAAAAAGGACTTGACGATGAAAGAATCCATACAGCAGATCGATATCTCTAAATACATTCCCATCATCATCGATTGGGCGACAAATATTCTCCTCGCTATCTTCATTCTCTTAATTGGCATTTGGATAGCCAACCGAATTTACAATCTGGTCGTTAATATCAGCAAAAAATACGATAAACTCGACGATACGCTGTTCCGTTTTTTAGGCAGTGTTGCGCGTTACATCGTGCTCGCCTTTGTATTTATTGCCATACTCAATCGTTTCGGTGTGCAGACGGCCTCAATCGTGGCCTTGCTCGGTGCGGCAGGTCTTGCGGTGGGTCTTGCTCTGCAGGGGGCGATGTCGAATCTGGCTGCGGGCTTGATGCTCTTGATCTTTCGCCCCTACAAGGTGGGTGATTTTATCGATGCGGCCGGCCGTTTTGGCAAGGTAACGGAAATCGATATGTTCACCACGATCCTGCAAACCTTCGATAACCAGAATATTATTATTCCCAACAGCCAAATCTGGGGCGAGCAGATCATCAATCACTCGTACCACGAAGTGCGTGGTGTGGACATGCACTTCGGCATCGCATACGGTGAAAGTATCGACGACGCGCGTAAGGTGATCGAGGAAGTGCTGGCCAATCACCCGCATATCCTGAAAGACCCGGCGCCCTTCGTTGAGGTGGAAACCTTGAACGACAGCTCGGTGGATTTTATCGTGCGCCCGTTCTGCGAAGGCGCTCACTACTTCGATGTGCTTTATTCCGTACCGGAACAAGTTAAAAAAGCGCTGGATGCAAACAATATTGAAATCCCCTTCCCTCACCGCAAGGTCATTGTTGTTAACGAAAACGCATCCTAAAAATATGGCAGCCGTGGTGCCCTCACCTTTTGACGTAATCGTTGTGCACGCCTTCTTCACCTTTGACATTGGTTCCCTGGGTTCAAAATCGGAAATCAGTTTCGCCGCATCGACGCGGTTCCACATCTGTTTTCCGCTTGCTGCATCGGATAAAGGGTTGTATGGTGTATTCAAGGCTTGATCTGGTATTTATTCTTGAAAATAAGTAAGTTGGCGCTTTCCTATTTTCTCGTATCTGATTGAGCTTAAAATGTTCCGCACTATCTCACGTTAAGCTTTTTTTATCGTTCCTCCCTATAAATAGGCCAAATTAGAATCAAGCCAGCCTTGCCATGGGACGTCGTCCCGAATGGGTCACTCAGCCTAAGCGGATGGCCGGAAGTGAAAAAGATGCGGATGCCCGGGAACTGTTTTGCCACTGATGGGCGAACGAGTTAGGCCTGCCCCAGATCGAGCTTGTCCGTAAGAATGAATGGTCTTCATAAAGCTCACCGGAAGATTTAAATTTTTTGACCTGAGTCGACATTAAGGATAGTATCAATAAAATGAATGACACATATGAGCTTTCATTGATCGGGATTATGGCGTTTACATTGATCCTGGCCGCTTGGCTTTGGAAAAGCCATGTCAATCAGTGCCGACTTGAAAAGCGCCTGGCAGACCTTCGCCACCAGGATCAGCGGTTGAGCCGAATGGTTGCGTCATTACCCGAGCCCACTTTTGCCATCGACAACCAAAGTCGGGTCATCCTTTGGAACACCGCCATGGAGCGGCTCACGGGGGTTCCGGCCACAGCCGTACTGGGCAAGGGCGACTACGAATATGCGGTTCCGTTTCATGGTGAGCGGCGTCCAATCATGATCGATCTGGTCAATCACTGGGACGATGCCATTGCCGGCCGATACAGCGACCTGCTGCGGCAGGGTGATCTGCTGGTCGCCGAAACCATCACCCACACCCCGCACCTGGACGAACGGTACCTCAGAATCGTCGCCGGGCCACTTCGCGATGAATCCGGAAGGATCATCGGTGCCATCGAGAGTCTCCAGGATATCACCTATCGCCGCATCAGCCTGAAAGTGCTTGAGGGCCGCGAGGAACTGCTACGCATTTTGGTAGCCCATATGCCCTTGGCCGTGGCCATGTGCGACCGCCAGATGAAGTACCTCTATTACAACCAACGCTGGATAAGCGATCTCGGACTTCCCGACACCAATCACATCGGGCGTTCCCATTACGACGCAATGGGCAGCACCCTACCCGACCATTGGAAGACCCAGCATGCCCGCTGTCTGAACGGAGAGGCGATCGAAAGCCAGGCGGAGCCCTTTACCCGGGCGGACGGCCGTGTGGAATGGCTGAAGCGGATCATGCACCCTTGGCGTACCAGTGACGGCGAGGTCGGCGGGATCATTTTTCTCAAGGAGGTGATCACGACTCTCAAAAAGGCCGAAACGGACTTGCGGCTCATGGAGCATGTGTTGCAAAACAGCCCGGTGGTGCTCTTCCGTTGGCTGCCGGCCGAAAACTGGCCAATGGACTACGTTTCCGAGAACGTCAACCAGTTCGGCTATTCCGCCGAGGCCCTGATCTCCGGCGAAATCACCTACGCCACGCTGGTGCATCCGGATGACCGATCCCGTGTGACCCGTGAGGTGCGCCAATACGCCACCGGCGGCACCCATCATTTTCATCAGGAATATCGCATCTTGACCCAGTCCGGCGAGACCCGCTGGGTGGACGATCGCACAATGATCGAGCGGGACCAGGATGGCCGCATCACCCATTTTATTGGGGTTGTTATCGATATTACCGAGCGCAAGCAGGCCCAGCAGGAGATCGCCCGGCGACAAATGTTTCTGGAATCGGTGCTCCACCATGCCCCCGATGCCATCATCACCCTGGATGACCGCAACCGGGTGGTGGACTGGAATCCCGGCGCACAGACCCTTTTCGGCTATACCCCGGCGGAGGCCATCGGCCAGTCGCTCGCCGAGCTTGTGACCCACGGAGACGACGAACTCCAGTCCGTCATAACGCAAAACTTTCGAGCTGTGCGGACCATGCCCAGGATGGATATTGCACAAAGGGCTCACCAAAAATTAAGATATGAAAATAGGTTCGGAATTGACTGGACATCATTAAAGATAAATGCGATGTTTTGGTAGATCACTATCTCAAACCCCGAGACGGAGGCTACCAATGAGCAAATACAAAATCGAAGTCATGGTGAACCTGGTTGAATGTGATGAGGAAACGGACGATAAGCCCATTGAACTGGAAGATGGATGTTATCAATACACTGTAAACGCTGATGCCGGTGAAAATATAGACGACTGCGAAATAGCAATTTTAAATACGGCATACCCTGCAATAAGAGCCGCCATAGCACGACACATGGAAAAGGTGTCTAAAAAAAAGTCCTGACTTTCAGTGGGGCTAATCAAATTGACTTAAGCGTCATTTTGCGGTTGGATTTTCCATTATTTTCAACACGCGACGTGCGGAGCGCGGCTTCTGGCTGCCTTGATGATGCGTTGATTCATATTTTCCGTTCTTACAACATGGCGATCAGCGGAAGATAAAGATGAAGTGGAAAGTTGAAGTATTTTATCCAGATTTGACATCTTTTGGGACGGTAACCCTTTTTCTTTTCTCCGCGCTTCTTCTTTATCGAGTTGTGCAAAAGCAAGAGGAAGACGATCAATGGATCCGCAAACGGCACTGACATAATCGGGTTGGTTCAGATTATACACCAGCGCTGCCTCAGCCGGTAATCGTTCAAAATCATGTGTGAGGTTTTTCCGCCCACTCCTGCGTCGTTCGCCATGTTTTATGGTGCCGAAAAAATTTTCTATAATTTCGTTTGTACGACTCACAAGTCGCATTCGAGAAGGGGCGTTCTCCGGTAACGTAATAACGTGGCCCCAAAGGTGTTCGCCATGAACATCGATATGTTTCAAGATGATATCAATGGCATCACGCATATCTTGGGCCGGGCCTCTTTTGGGACGACGTTCTTTGAGCGATGCCGTCCAATCGTAAAATCGTTTCCGCATCAAATCAATGTCTGCCACTGTTTCATTTTCGGGCAGTTTTTTCGCGGTCCGCAGTTGATCCCGCAATTCATCGAATAGCTCAGCACGGCGTTGAAGACGCTTGATGATGTGACGAAAAGGAACTTCACATGCAACTTTGGTCAAAATCCGGCCAAGCCGTTTGAGTGCACCCGTTACTTTTCGATCATCGGATGGGATACGAAGAAACGCATCAATCGCTTTTGATCCGATCATGCAGCGGTTAAAAAAATCGAAATAGGGTCGGTCAAATGGAAAATCCAGCCCGGAGGCGTCGGCATGATAGTCGATCACCCATTGGCTTAGCGCACGGACAACCGCTATCCCATTTTTTCCCGGCGGCAATTGATATGTATGGTCTTCCATCTCTTGCCATGCAATAACCGTTTGCCGAGCATCATCGATCTGTAAACCAATCTTTCCGCCGAACTCGCGAATCAGGCGCTTAATGTCGGCCTGAACCTTGGTTCTGCGAAAAAGGTCGCGAAGGGCACAATGGTCAGAATTTAAAAGATCTTTGCCGATATCCGCCAGAAAATGCTGATGGCAGGCCAAAACAGGGATCTCCAATCCCAATTCGGAAACCAAATCGTTCAGCGCCGGTGTGACCGCTCGCCCTAAATCTCGCATCCCCGCACAAGGCGGGCCGAATCTTTCAACGGTGTCGCGCAGACATGGCAAAATAAGTTCAGCTTTCTCAGTGGCTATCTTCCATGCGCCAAGCACCCATTTTCGCCAACCGGCCATCACAACAAAAAGCGTGCCTCGGCCGTTTTCTCCGCTTGCATCGATGTGCATCGGCCATCCACCGTCATTTTCCAATATTTTTCTTATGCGGTCGGCTTTTGCATAATGAAGCCGTAGAAAATATTGTGAAAACCGCATGGCCAAGTCACTGACTTCACCAGCTGAGATACGAATGCCATAGTCGTCATTGAGCGCTGCCATGATCTCTTCTCGCTGCCGATGTTCAAGCAATCGCTGGCGTCCGACAAAAACCATCAAATCATAGCCGGCATTGCAGTTTGGCATAATAGTTTGCGACACGGATAAAGATCTTTGGGTCACCAAGGTGCCGACGGGATGATGGCATCGGCCGGCACAAACATACACTGTTTCACATACTTCGAATACTCCATGTCGAAGGGTCCTGCCTTCATGGCGGTATGTTTTCTGAACTTTCATTGGGCCATGACAGATTTCACAGCGTCCACGCTCCTCTTTGGCCGAAACAACAACATCGGTCAGTCCGAAAGCCTGTTTACAACAACGGTCATTCAAACCACGCGCCTCATCTCTCAAATCGCTCAGGACGTTTAAAGGAGGCTTGCCGTTTTTTTTTCTGTCGGGATCCCGTGTCGAGTAAAAATCTGTTTGACTTGCTCGACTGTAACCGACATCCCTCGTATGGCCAGGCGCTCAGCAACCAACGTCGGAGACACCCTGATCTTTACGGTTTTAAACGCTTCAATCAGCACGGCGATGGTTAATTCTGCTGATGGTGGTTCAACAACCGGTGCTGTCTTTTGCAAAAGAAAACGGCGCGTATTTAACTGCAGTTGTGCTTTTTCAGGATTTGCATCTGTATATAGAAAGAAACGTTCCAGCCGACGGCGACCGATCTGATTGTTTTTAACCAGCCCATGCAGTGCATTATGCAACGTGTTGGGAATTCTTATTTTCAACAAATTCAGCATTTCTTTGGGCATCATGCCGGCATCTGAAGAATGGACGATTTTGATGATGGTGTTTTTCAGCGTGCCATATTGTGAAAAACCAATCCCCTTATGAAACCACAATCCCCACTCATCAAAAATCGGTACATCCTGAAGCGTATAATAACGACCGGCATCCGTAAAACTCGTTAAATATCCCATGCGTTTGAGTCTTCGAAAAACACTCATTCGCGACGTCGTTTGAAGTAAATGATATAACTGGCCAATATCTGCGATATACTTCTTATTGAAAAAGTTCCAAAGTACTGTCTTGGATTCTTCAGGTGAGAGCATATGGCCTCATGATACAATTATTTGTTTGAATGTAAATTATTCAAACAATCGTATCAATTTAGCCCTCCCATGTCAATCCTCGGGTTTAATAATATCAAATGGTTACATTTTTTAGTGCCGTCATAATCATCGAACAGCGATACAATTATGAATGAATATAACGATATATTTGCTTACATTTCAGTGGGTTAAAAAACCCAACTGCATTCTGACCCTGTAGCAAATTGAGGTAAATGAAAGCCCATATCTGGTGGATGGCGCCGTGGGGCGTTTTGCGTTTGAAACCCACTTCGCATTTGATGAAAATGGCGTTCGGTTTGACAGTAGTCAATCGATATTTGCCCCATTAGGAACGAATCAGTTTTATTTGACCACGGGCTTTAAGGAACGGGCCATGATTATGGGTAATACGGAAGGATCCTTCCGGAAAACATCAAAATGGCTCAACTTCATACGGCACCAAATAGAAGGCGGTACGCCACATCGCACATTGCATGATCAGACCCAGAAAGAAGGTCGGGAATTGATCGACCATTTAAAGCAAAAGGCCGATGATTTGAATCATGGCAACTTCAGCGCTGACGGATGTTGTATCAACCCAGATATTCCCAGGGGCGGAGAACCGATATCAATTCCCATGGATGAAGTTCACAAGGCCCTTTCTAAAGGATCTTTCGACTATAATCCGATTGAACTGTTGAATAATCCCGTCATTTACGAAGAACCCAGTCAAACGGTCAACATAAGCATAGACGACGTAACCCCCAAAAGGCAGAAGGGTACACGAGAAAGCCCAAAAATCACTGAGCATACGCGAAAATATGTACATGATACCGTATGCCACATTGAACATGGAGGCCCAAAATACGTATTGGCAGCTGATGGCACCAAATCATGCTTGTGGTTGCTAATCGCGTTTCTTTTGTCAAATTTTCTATTCGGCAAACGTCTTCAGATTTTTACCGACGGCCATAAGGCGCTAAATGCTGCCATCGTCAAGCAATTTGGTTGGTACAATAATATGCAGATTGTTCTTGATTGGTTTCATCTATGCAAGAAGTTCAAAGAAGAATTGAGCATGGGGATGAAAGGCAGAAAGTTGAGAAATGAAACGCTTCGCGCGGTTATGCCGTTGTTGTGGCACGGCCTTACAAACAAGGCCATATCATATCTTGAAAACATCCCGGCATCCGAAATCAAGGATGAGAATCATATTCAAAAGCTCATTGACTATTTGGGTCGGAATAAATCCTCGATTCCCAACTATGATATGCGCAAACGGTTAAATCTTCGGAACTCAAGTAATGTGGGTGAAAAGATGAACGACCTCGTCGTTTCAAATCGCCAAAAGAAGAACGGAATGAGTTGGGCGAAGAAAGGTTCCCTCAATCTGGCTATTATCACAACTTTGAAAATCAACGATGAATATCACAATTGGTTCAGCAATAAGGAAGTAAAATTTAGCTTAGCTGCTTGACCATTTAAGATATCTTCGTCCGCACAGCTCGAAAACTTTCAAATGGCCATCTCCGGTACACGGGTGGAGCCCATCGAAACAGTACGTTATCACAAGAATGGGCGGGCCGTGGATGTCATTGCCGCCGGTTCGCCCATTATCGTTGACAGTGCCCTGACCGGCGTGGTGGCGATGTACACCGACATCACGGCCCTTAAGAAAGCGGAGAACGAACTGCGGCGTAATGAACGCATGTTGCGCCTGGTCCTGGATACGATTCCGGTGCGGGTTTTCTGGAAAGACCGGGAATGCCGCTACCTGGGCTGCAACCGGCCCTTTGCCGAGGATGCCGGTTTCTCCGACCCCAGCGAGCTGATCGGACGCGATGATGATGCCATGGCCTGGACGGCACAGGCGGCCGCTTATCGCAGCGACGATCAGGCGGTCATGGTAGCGGGCGTGGCACGACTCGACTACGAAGAGCCCCAGACAACGCCCGAAGGCAATACCATCTGGCTGCAGACCAGCAAGGTGCCCATGCGCGACTGTCGTGACAATGTCATTGGTCTTCTGGGGACCTACCAGGACATCAGCGATCGCAAAATCGCGGTGGAGGAGTTGCAACGCTTGCGCAACTACCTTTCCAACATCATCAATTCCATGCCGTCGGTCCTCGTGGGGGTCGATCGAGAGGGGCGGGTAACCCAATGGAATGCCCAGGCCGAACGGGTCACGGGACTGTCCTTTGAAGCGGCTCGCACCCAGCCGCTGGAATCAGCCTTTCCCCAGCTGGCCAATGAACTGGGGCGCATCCGGCGGGCCATCCGGAATCGGCAAACCCTTCGCAGTTCAAAGATTCCCCGCAAGCAAAATGGCGAGATCCGCTATGAGGACGTGACCGTCTTTCCCCTGGTGGCCAATGGGGTGGAGGGTGCTGTCATCCGCGTAGATGACGTTACCGAACGCGTACGCATGGAGGAGATGATGATCCAGAGCGAAAAAATGCTTTCCGTCGGCGGCCTGGCAGCGGGCATGGCCCATGAGATCAACAACCCCCTGGCCGGCATCCTGCAAAATTCGGCCGTTCTGGAAAATCGCCTGCTTGGCGACCTGCCGGCCAACCTGGAGGCAGCCAAGGCGGCCGGCGTAACCATGGCAGCCATCCGAACCTACTTGGAACTCCGCGGGTTGCCTGAAATGCTGGCAAACATCCACGGCTCTGGCAACCGGGCTGCCGAGATCGTCAAGAACATGCTGAGCTTCGCGCGCAAGACCGAACACGTGATCTCCAGTCACCATCTGGGCGACCTTTTGGATCAGGCCCTTGACCTGGCACGCACCGATTACGACATGAAAAGACACTACGACTTCAAACAGATCCGCATTCAAAAGGAGTACGACCCGGCGGTCGGCCCCGTTCCATGCGAAGCCAGCAAACTGCAACAGGTTTTTCTGAACATTTTAAAAAATGGCGCCGAAGCCATGGCGGAAGTTGACGATGAAGCACATCCGCCATCCTTTGCTCTGCGGGTGATCGATGACGGCCCGTGGGTGCGGATAGAAATCGAAAACAGCGGCCCGGGCATGGACGAAACGATCCGCCGCAGGATTTTCGAACCCTTCTTCACCACCAAACCGGTAGGCGAAGGCACGGGATTGGGGCTTTCGGTCTCTTACTTCATCATTACCGAAAATCACGGTGGCACCATGGATGTACGCACATCCCCGAATAAAGGATCCTGTTTCATCATACAACTGCCCAAAGCAGGCAAACTTTCGTAAAGATCAACCGTTGGCAGCACTTTTCAGCAAGGAGCGCTAGCCCATGACACCTTCACGAATCCTGATTATTGACGATGATAAAGCTGTTCGCGACAGTTTCGGCGCCCATTTGGAAGATTGTGGCTACCAGATTTTCACCGCCGAGAATGGACGTTTGGGACTTGACCTGTTTGATAGCAAGTCGCCGGACCTGGTTCTGGTGGATCTTCGCATGCCCGAAATGGACGGCATGCAGGTGCTGGAAATCATCAGCCGGCAGTCGCCCCTGACGCCCCTGCTCGTGGCCTCGGGCACCGGACTCATCAAGGATGCCGTCCAAGCCCTGCGCCGCGGGGCCTGGGACTACCTCTTAAAGCCCATTGCCGATTTATCCATTCTCACCCATGCGGTGACGGCGGCTCTGGAGAAGGCCCAACTCAGAAAGGAGAACCGGGCTTACCGGGAGCATCTGGAACAGCTGGTCGAAGAGCGGACCGAAGCCCTCGAGAAAGCCAACACCAACCTTTCCCAAATCAACACTCGTCTGCGGCAAATCGTGGAAACGACCCGCTCACTCTCTTTTTGTCGTGAGGTACAAGCCTTCGGATCGCTGTTGCTGGAAGAGTTCGGTCAGCACATGATGGCCGCCGGCGGCAGCATTTACCTGAAGGAGGAGACCGGCCTGCGTCTGGCTCACGCCCTCGACCAGGGCCATGCCGCCGAATTTATCCCGTTTCCGCTACCGGAAAAATCCCTGTTTCAAAGGGCGCTTTTGGAAAAGCAACCCATTTTGGTACACAACATCGGTGAGAATAAAGCCGTGCTCCCCAGTGGGTGGGCGGGTTATACGGATGGATCCGCTCTGCTGTTTCCCTTGCCGGATGACAGTGGCGGCATTGCCGGCATCATGGGCCTGCATAGCAAAACACCGCCGCCTTTTGTGGATCAGGACCGGGAGATCGGCACGATCCTGGCTTCCTATAGCTGCGAGGCTCTACGGGCCGTGCGCGCCAGCGAGGAACTGCGCGAAAGCGCGGCACGCTTCCGCAAAATCCTGGACACGATTCCCACCGGGATTTTGATTGTCGATGCGGCCACCCACGAGATCGTCTACGCCAACCCCTCGGCTGCCGGTTTGATCGGCGTTGACCCGCTATCCATCACCGGCAAGGCCTGCAACGAGGTCTTCGCCACCATGCAGGCCGGCAGATGTCCCATGGCTATGGGAAAAGAAACCGTTCAGGCCGAACGCACCCTGTTGACGATGGACGGGCGCGAAGTGCCGGTGCTGAAAACCGTATCGCGGACCACACTGGAAGGCCGCGAATGCTTCATGGAAAGTTTCATCGATCTGACGGAGCAAATTCGCGTCGAGGCGGATAAGGAGAAACTGGAAACCCAACTGCGTCAGGCCCAGAAAATGGAGGCCCTGGGCACCCTGGCCGGCGGCATCGCCCATGACTTCAACAACATTCTCACCGCGGTGCTGGGCTATTCGGAGTTGGGGCTGCAGGACCTGGGCCCCCAGCATCCCTTCTACACCAAACTGCAGGCCATCAATCATGCCGGTTCGCGGGCCCGGGCACTTGTCAAACAGATTCTTTCCTTCAGCCGCATGCAGGAGCAGCTTCAGGCGCCGCTCAAAATATCACCGATCTTGAAAGAGGTGCTGAAACTGCTGCAATCCTCCCTGCCGGCCAGTATCCGGATCACCACCGCCATTAAGGCCGACCGGACGGTGTTGGGGGATCCGACCCAGATCCACCAGATCATCATGAATCTTTGCACCAACGCCTACCATGCCATGCAAATGCAAGGCGGCGAGTTGCGGGTTTCCCTGGAAGAGGTGGCCATCGATGCCGCCGAGACACCGTCGGCCGTGGATCTGCCACCCGGACCATACCTGTGCCTGACCGTGGCCGACACTGGCACCGGCATCAACCCCGCCATCATCGACCGGATTTTCGACCCCTATTTCTCCACCAAGGACAAAAGCAAAGGTACTGGCCTGGGTCTGGCCGTGGTTCATGGCATCGTCAAGCGGCATGGGGGATCGATTACCGTGGAGAGCAAGGTCAACGCGGGTTCCTGCTTCACCGTACTGCTGCCGATCTGCGCCGACACATCCACCGAGAACGGTAAACAGCCCGTATCCCTGCCCCGCGGAAGCGAGCACGTTCTTTTGGTGGATGACGAAAAAGAGATTGTGGATATCGGTAATGAGATGCTTAGCCGCCTGGGCTACCGGGTGACCGGCGTCGTCGGGAGCCTGCCCGCCCTGGAATTGTTCAAAACGGATCCCTTCCGTTTCGATCTGGTGATTACCGACTATAACATGCCCGGAATGAGCGGGGATCAGATGGCCCGGCAAATGCTGGCCATTCGCAAGGAATTGCCCATCATCGTCTGTACCGGCTTTTCCGAATTTTTCGATTCCCAGCGCGCCCAGGCCCTCGGCATCCGTCAGACGCTGATGAAACCATTGACCATGGAAGCCCTGGCCAACACCGTGCGCGAGGCACTGGCGTCGCCGTGACGGGTCTGTCCGGCCGGAACGATGATCATCCTTTACCTGTCCCCCCACTTGCTGGCCGCCACCGGTGGCGGCACGGCGGCCACCGTTTTGGCGGTCCTGTACTGCAAGGAGTCGATTACTGTCTGTTGGCGGTGTTGGTTTCCACCCATGCGGCGAATGCGTTTATGTAGCTGGTAACGAAATCTTTGATGGAATCGTTGGCCAGATCTCCGCTCTCATCGAAGAGACTCGCGGCATTGCCGAGATACGCTTCGGGCTGCTGCATGGTCGGGACATTCAGAAACACGTTGGTAAGGGAATAGGCCGTCAAAGGCCTGTCGGGCAGCATCCTTCTGGCAAAATAGGAGGAGATATTAATCACATTGCCGTGTGAAGCAATCAAGTCGTTCAGAAACATCCGGGACCATTTTTCACCGGCGTGGACCAATGTCTCTTTCCGGGAGCAGTGCTTTTGGACAAACATACGCGACAGTTCGGCCAGCGCATCGCCTGGGTTGGAGCTGCTTTGGAAGACTTTTTCCCTCAAGATCCTGTTGAGGAATTCTGTTGGCGCAGGTCTCAACCTTCATTCGCTCCTGTGTCACGGATAGTCAACCCTTCGAGGCGGCAACAATCCGGGTTCGCCGCCCATCATTCCGTAACGCCCCGTTTCGCCATGGCATCTTTGTTCAGGAAATCGGAGACCTTGTCCCAATCGATGTCTGTGCATTCTGTTTTTATTTCGATGTTCATTATCAACGGATGGTAAGACTCGCTTTCGGTTACGACACCGTTATGATCTTTCAAAGTCAAAAACATTGACTCCCATTTTTTGTCGCGCTTCAATACCAAATCGATCAGCATTGGTCGGGGTTGACCATAGAAGGGAGCCGCATATGCGTAATCATCTTTCCCGATCATATTCTTCTTCTCAATGTCTGATACCCGTTCCATCGCCAAATTCCAGGCAATCACGCGACCGTTTGTTTCGATGACCCAAGTGGGGTCGGGTAGAAACTCGATAATGTCAGCAAGTCGTCTTTCTGAATCGGCCAGCGCCCGCTCGGCTATTTTCCGTTTGGTAACATCCCGAATGTACTCCACGACGCCGGTCACATTCCCTTCATCATCAAACATCGGAAATGCATAAACCTCCAGGTCACCGGTTTGCCGGCCTTCCTGTAACAAGGGGAGTGTCTGCATTTCAAGCCCCTGGTTGGCAATGGCCCGAACGGCAGGACAGTTCTCGCAAGGCTGTTTCAGTCCGCGATAAATCTGGAAACAGGTCTTGCCTTGCAGAGGCAGATGTTCAGCATACCATTCCACCATTGCCTTGTTGGTATGGACAATCTTCAAATCCGGGGTGAGCACGCTGATGCCGTCCTGGATGGAAAAGGCTCTAACACAACGCTATCCCAAGGCGTTATCCATGCGTTTCGCCAGGCGCCGGTGTTAGCCGAACGATGTCCGTGTGGTCGTCCGGCCGCACGGCGAGCAAATTGCGCTTTCCATCCTGGTTTTCCACCGGCTGAAGTTGTCCGCCCGCAATCCGCCAGGCGAGCGATTGCGGGTGCTGGATCCGAATGTAAAAAACCGGCTGGATGGTTTGCGGCGGCAGCTGCCGTAAGGCGCTGATATCGATTTCGAACCGATCGTCCACCTGCCTGACGCGGGCCAGGGTCCGGTAGGAAAACTGCGACCAGCAGGTGGCGGTGTCCGGGGCGAGCATCTGTTCCACCGGGTCGATCCCGGATTTGATAAACGCGACCCAGTCACGCACAACCTCCAGATTGCGATAAAAATCCTCGTCGAGCAAATTGGCCCAATGAAGACTTAAAATCGGACGGTCAAAGGCAAATTGTGGCCGGGCGGCGATAGTATGCCAAGGGACCGGCGCGAGACCGCGGTCGATCAGCAGTACCCCCGCTTCCCAGGCCATCCGGGGATGCTGCCGGGGGCGGTGCATGCGGGCCTTGTTCAGGTCCGTGGTCACATAGCGGATACCGAACCGGTTCAGGATCGGGTGGATGCCCCGTTCACCATTGCCGAAACTGTGGTTCAGGCCCGGCGGGACAAAGGCCGTCGGAAAGGGCCCCAGGCCGTTTTGCTCCAGGATCGTCCCGAAGGCTTCCAGATGATGCTGGATGTGCTCGCGGGGGCGCATTTCACCGTCCGGGGTGTGAAACTCGGTGCGCGAACGATGCCCCGTGCCCCAGTATTCATGGCCGACCCCGTGCAGGCCGATCTCCAAGTGATCGCGATGGGCATTCAGGATGCCGGCCGCCTGATCCAGCCATGGACCGACATTGTGACGGTTGTCCCAATCGGCACCCATCCAGGTGGCCGAAGGGATCTTTTTCAGGATATTGGCCCGGTCCCATTCACAGGCCACAAAGGCGATCAGCGGGCGCATACCCAGCCCCTTGGCCAGATGGACCAGGGCCGCATAATCAAGGGGGTGGTGCCGGCGGTGCAGTCCGAACCGGAATGGGTCGTCAGGGCCGACGGGGTGTGATTTTTCCCACCAGCCCACGTCTTCGATGACCAGCTGAAGCGCCATGGGGATGGTCAGTTGAAGCGACATCATTCAATTCTCCATTGACAGCCCGTATGGCATTACAACCCGATATGCCGGCGAACTGGTGGCCCCAACAGGCGCGAAATCCCCACCGGCAGCCGTTTCCAGGCGGAAAAGGATAGCCGCTCGGCCAGCGGATCTACCGGTTTGCCCTCAAGGGTCAGGTAGTACCAGTACAGGGGAGACGGCTCGGCACCCCATTGGCGTTTGAAACGAAACGTTCCGGCGCCGGGAGAGGAGCGCCCGAAATCAAAGGTGGTCAGCCCGGTATCGCAGGCGTGGGCCAGCATGGCCCAATACAACAGCATATTGGCGCCCAGCCTTCGGTGACTGCGTAATGAGGAAGCCCACGGGTTGTGCAGCCGGTCCTGAAATCGCAATACCAGCGCCGCCGCCACCGCTTTCCGATCCTGGCGGACCAGCACAATGCGCGCCTGCCGGGAAAAGGTGTGCAGCACCGTTTCGAACAGCCGGCGGGCATGGACCGGCGAGCCCAGATCACGCATGTTGCGGGAGAAAACCGCGTAAAAGGCGGGCAGCAGTTCAGCGCCGCCCACGGTATGGCTGAGTCCGTTTTTCATCGCTTTGCGGATTTGACTGCGCAGCTTGGATTTAAAGGATCGCATCAGTTGGCCAGAATCGGCCGGCAGGTCGCGCCGCAGGCTGGCCTTATGGCTGGAAACCTGGAGATGCCAAATCCCGTCCGTGTCCGCTGGGATCGATGCCGGCAGCCCCTTCAGCGGAGCGGCTTGGCGCAGTTCGATCCAACGGGCACGGTTTGCCCGGGCGATTTCCACGGCGTGTTGCAGAAGACGGGTTTCACTTTCGGCATTATCCACCAGAATTCCCCCCACATCCAGATAGGGCAAGGCGATCAGTCGGCGGCGGTTGCCGGGCGAACACAGCAAAAAGAGCGCACAAATGCCCCGCACGACCGAATGCGGCTGATCCGATAAGTGTACCGGCCCGGGCGGATCATCCACAGCCATAAAATAAAATGCCGACAGGCCGTATACCTGCTGGAAAACCTCTTTCCAGCCGAAAAGATGGAATGGTCCGCCACAGGGATGCGCGGCCACATAGCGGTTCCACAAATCCGGCTGCTGGCAGTCGACAATCCTCATCCCATCATCCCCTGGAAAATTCGGTTGGGTTGCTGTTCAATTCTTTAAGGATACACCCATTCAGACTCGCTCCGCTACCGTTTTTTGGCCGGCGGACAATCGGATTCAGGTTTGTGGTTGTCGGAAAAGAAAATCAGGCGGTCATGGAGATGGCCACGGCAGCGATATCGTCATGGGGTTTGAAACGGGGGTATTTGTGGCAGAGGGGGTCGGCGGCCTGGAGCTTGTGGACATGCCGGTAAACCGCATCGAGACCACCGTCGAGATAGCGCTGCACCAGGATATCGAAACGATGGTCGGCCGTTGGATCCTCTTTGGGAATGAACAGGCCGTCGGTAAACAGAAGGATATGTTTGATGCCGCGAAGGTTGGCGCGTCCCCGGCTGATGAAATCGAGGGCCTGCGGCTCACCGTTGAGGACCCCGTAGGTGACGTTCATCTGTCGCCTGACGGCGATGATCTGCTCTTTGAGCGTCTCGAAAATTCTGGGCGTGCCGCGTGCCGCCATGTCCCGCCACATGCACAGGGTTTCGGTGTCGTGAGCGTGATCGGGAACCAGCACGCGGTAGCTGTGATCATGGTCAATGGCCAGGATGAGGCTGTCGCCGCTCTGCACCCACTCGAACGAATCGGTGCCAACGCGGACAACGGCAAAACTGGTGCTCCATAAATCTTCTTTGCGTGCCAGATCGACCCCTTTGTCCTGCATCGCCTGGAGAATTTCACGATTGGCTTGATCGGTAAGTTTGAGCAGGGGGGCATTGTTGGTGCGAAAAACATCACAGGCCAGCTGGGCGGCCAGGTAGCCACCGGTTTTGCCATTTTCGTACCGGTCTCCGTTGAGGGCCGTGGCACCGTCAAATACGCCACAAATCCGGGGGCCCAAAAAATAGGCATCCTCGTTCAGCCTGCCGCTACCCTGTTTATGAAGCCAATGAAATTTACACTCTGCCATGCGCTTGTCTACCGGACAAAAAGAAACCTTCATTTGAGGATACTGAAAAAAGAGCTGTCGATCTTTGGCACGCCAATTTAGCCATTCTTCGCAAAGAGGTCCAATTGTTAGTTTCAATCTCTTCGCCGCATCACCATCGGTGATTCCGATGGTATGGGGCGGTTGGTCGGAGCGAGTTTTTTCGGCGATTACAGGATCGGCGAAAAGAGCCGGGCCGCGCGGATGGCCAGGCGGAAAGCCAGGGAGCGCCGGTAGACATCATCGGTGGTCAGGGGAGTGGAAGCGGAAAAGTCGGTCCGGCACATCCGTTCCACCCGGTGGATGAAATCGGTATCGGTAAAGACCATGGTGATTTCGAAATTGATCCTCAGGGAGCGGTTATCGAGGTTGGCCGTGCCGACGCCGGCCATGCTGTCGTCAATCAGGAAAACCTTCTGGTGCATGAATCCGTCTTGGTAGGTATACATGCGTACCCCGGCCACGGCAACTTCGGCCAGGTAGCTGTGGGCGGCCCACCAGACCACCCGTTTGTCCGGGATGGCGGGGATGAGAATGCGGACATCCACGCCGCGCATGGCGGCCAGTTGCAGGGCCTTGATCACCGCCACGTCGGGAACGAAGTAGGGACTGAGGATCCAGCAGCGCCGGTTCGCCGCATTGATGGCCTGAACCATCATCAGCGAGCAGCTTTCCACCAGGTCGCCGGGGCCGGTGGGGATGCACAGCACCGGCTCATGGCCGAATTCCGGCGGCGGGGCCCAGGAGATATCCGGCAGCTGACCGCGGGCCCAATGCCAGTCCTCGACAAAGGAGAGTTGCACGGCCAGGGTCACCGGCCCTTCCACCTTTACATGGGTGTCCCGCCAGTGCGCAAAGCGGCGGCCTTTTCCCAGGTAGGCATCGCCCACATTGTGGCCGCCGACCCAGCTTTTTTCGCCGTCCACAACCACGATTTTACGATGGTTGCGGAAGTTGATATGAAAACGGTTGAGCCACCCGCTGCCGACGCGGAAGATGGCCACATGCACACCGGCGGCTCTCAAATCCCTGATGTAGGATCGCCTGAGTCCGAACGATCCCATGCGGTCGTATAGGAAGTAAACCTTGACCCCTGCCCGCGCCCGTTCGATCAGGGCCGCCTTGAAGCGATTGCCCAGATCGTCGGCATGGACGATAAAAAACTGGACGAGAACATAGTGTTGGGCCAGGGCGATACCGTTCAGGATCGAGTTGAAGGTTTCCTCTCCATCGATCAGCAACGTGGCGCGATTGCCTTTCATCACGGGAAACTGGTAAATATCGCTGAGGACGTCGATTTGTGGCGTCCCCCGCTCCATCAGCTCCCGGAGCCGTCGGTCCCGAAGCAGCATCTTGCCCAGGTGATGAATGTCCGTCGTGCCGGACTGGTGGGCGGTGGAATAGTCCTGAATGCGGCGGGCGCCGAAGATCAGGTAAAGGAAGACCGCCAGATAGGGAAAGAAGAACAGGGCCATCACCCAGGCAATCGTGCCCTGGCTCGTGCGCCCGTTCATGACGGCGTCAAAGATGAAGAGGATGCCAAAGATATGCAGGCAAAGGGGAATCAGCAACATCCAATATTCGATAACCAATTGGACTGCCGGCATTTATCGGTCTTCCTTCCTTTGCGGGTTATCCCCAATGGTGCATACATTGGGGTTATGCATGGTTGCTGTCTGCCGCATTGCCGGTTTCGATCATTGCGTTGAACTCATCCTCCATGAGCACCTCTTTTTCCAGAAGGGCTTCGGCCACGCGACCGCCCAGGAGCACATCGATTTTGGAGAACAATTCCTGCTGGCTCATCAGGTAGCGGTCCTCGGTGGGGCGCTGTTGGGTGTAGCCCAGGGCCGCCAGACCGCGTGGGATGATCGAAATTTTATGCACGGCATCGCATCCCGGGGTCAGCGCGGCCACCAGGGCGTGCCCCACTTCGTGATGGGCCACAATTTTCTTCTCTTTGGGATTGATGACACGATTTTTCTTTTCCAAGCCGCCGATGAGCCGGTCCACGGCTTCATCCAGCTCGGCAAGCCCAACCGCCGATTTGTGTTTGCGGGCAGCCAGCAGCGCCGCTTCGTTGACCACGTTGGCCAGATCGGCACCGGAAAAGCCCGGGGTCTTCTGGGCAATGACGTTCAAATCCGCATCGTCGGCCAGTTTGATGCTCTTGGCATGAATATCCAGGATGGCCTTGCGGCCGTTGACATCGGGACGGTCCACCAGTACCTGCCGGTCGAAGCGGCCGGAACGCAAAAGGGCCGGATCGAGCACTTCCGGGCGGTTGGTGGCACCCATGATCACCACCCCTTTGCGGGAATCGAAACCGTCCATCTCCACCAGCAGTTGATTGAGGGTCTGCTCGCGCTCGTCGTGGCCGCCGACCATACCGGCCCCCCGGGCCTTGCCCAGGGCATCCAGTTCGTCGATAAAGATGATGCAGGGGGCTTTGTCACGCGCCTGGGTAAACAGATCCCGCACCCGCGCCGCGCCCATGCCCACAAACATTTCGACGAAATCGGAGCCGCTGATGGCGAAAAAAGGAACCCGGGCCTCACCGGCCACCGCCCTGGCCAGCAGGGTTTTGCCGGTTCCCGGAGGTCCCACCAGCAGGATGCCTTTGGGCATGTGTCCGCCCAGATCCTGGTAGCGCTGCGGTTCGGTGAGGAAACTGACGATTTCATCGAGCTCCTCCTTTGCTTCATCGGCACCGGCCACATCCGCAAATCGCGTTTCGATATCATTTTCACCCACCAGCTTGGCCTTGTTTTTACCCAGGGTCATCATGCCGGCAGCACCGGTCTGCATGCGGCGCATGAGAAAAAACCAGATCACGTAGAAAATCGAAATCGGTATCAGCCAGGAGAAAAGGGTCTTGAAAAAAGTGTTATCGATCTCTCCGGAATATTTAACCCGGTGCTCGGAAAGCTTGGTGGCCAGATCGTTGTCCACCCGCACCGTCTTGAAAAGGAATTCATTGCCGTTGGCATCTTTCATTTTTCCGTGGATGGCGATGTCGCCAATAGAGATCTCTTTGACCCGATCGTCCACAACCGCCTGGATGAATTCACTGTAAGGGATCACCCGGGGCCTGAACTGGGACATGAGCAGGTTCTGCAGGATCAGGACGCCCAGAATCGCCATCAGGATGTAAGAAAGATTAAACTGGTGTTTTTTTTCCATATGCACCTCAATTTGCCGATCGGCGAAACGGAATTCAAAAAAGAGGCCGCCGGCCCGGACACGGCTGCCTACTGATAACTTTAACTTTTTTGTTTAACATAGGATTCTCGGTATTTGCAACGAAACTTGGTGAAATGCCGCCAGGCGGGGAGAACTTGTATATTGACTTGAGTCGGGGACGATCTATATCCTTTAGGATAATTGATTCCCATTCGGAGGTGCATATGCATCGGATCAGTGCATTTATCGTAACGGCCATGATCGTTCTTGCCGGAAGCATTACTTTCGCCGGAACCATCTATACGTGGACGGATGCCGATGGCGTCAAACGATACTCCAATTCACCTCCGCCTGAAGATGTCGAACAATATGAAACGATCAACGAGCTTCAGGGCGATCAGGAGGCGGAAGGCCGGAAACGTGAGGAATACGACCGCATGGTGCAGGAAGCCGGCCAAGCGGCGGATCGGCATTTTGAGCAGCAGGCCGAAGAGAAAGCCAAGGCAGCGCAGGCCGAACGGGATCGCAAAATGGAAACCCAGGCCAGCCGCATTGCCGCTGAACGTGAGCGCTTGGAAAAAGAGATCGCTGCCATTAACGGCAGGGCCCTGGGGCCCAATTTCAGCCCGGGCCAGAAAGCGGCGCTGATTGAGCGGGTGCAGGAAAAGATCAACCACCTGGAACGCGACCCGGATAACTACTTTAACCGCTGATCCCGTTTTTATGATTTGGTGAGCAAAGCAATTTCCACCCGGCGGTTGGTACGGCGATTCTGCTCAGATGTGTTGGCAACCAGTGGTTTGAATGCCGCCTTTCCCTGAATCATCATCCTTTCGGGGGCAACGCCGCTGGCCATGAGGGCTTTTGCCACGCTGGCGGCGCGGGCCGCGGAGAGTTCCCAGTTGGAAGGAAACGCATGGGTCCGGATGGGCCGGTCATCGGTGTGCCCGGTAACCATCACCTGGCAGCCGTCAATGCGGGCAATCGAGCCGGCCACCCGCTTCAAGGCATCCTGGGCATCCGCCAAGAGCGTTGCCTCCCCTTGGTTGAAGGTGATCCGTTCTCCCAGAACAATTACCGGTTGCCGATCTTCCCAGCGGACATAAAAATCCTCACTGAAACTGTTTTCCAGATCTGCCAGCAATTTTCCATTGGCGGTCGCAGAGACCGTATCTCCCCCGGACGTCTGCGACTGGGGGGCATCGGAATCAGGCGGGTTTCCCGTTGCTGCCGGGACGATTTCCTCCTGAACAACGGCCACTACCTTGGTTTGCTCCGGCATCAGGCCGGGGGCTCCTGAGACATCCTTGTCGATGGCTTCGATCTGCGTTTCGGCTTCGGCCGTCTCCACGGACGCCGGAGGGATGGGCGACTGCTGGACGGCATTGGAGTAAAGCAACACGAAAAAGATGAGCAGCAATGTCATCAGATCCGTCAGGGTCCATAAAAACGTGTCATTTTCCGCCACGTCCTGCGGGTGGGTGACCGTGAAACGGGCGACCGTCGACCTCCCCGACGATCGATGCAAGCGCCAGGTTTTCTTTTGGTCATCAATCGTTGCCATCGGTTATCTCACCATGCCCCGCTGCCGCAGTACGGCGCCGAGTTTTTTCCAGGGGTGGGAGTCGGCGGGTAACTCCGGTTCCGGTTGGGGCGTGTCATTTTCCAAAAAGGACTGCAGGCGGTGGGATATCTCCAAAGGGGTGCGATCATCGCAAATGGCCAACACGCCTTCGATGACGATGTTCAGCATCAAGGTTTCACGATGGATATGGGCGGCCAGTTTGCCGGCTAGGGGAGCAAAAACCAAATTAGCGAACAACAGCCCGTAGAAGGTCGTCAACAGGGCGATGGCCATGCCGTGGCCGATCTGGGCGGCATTTCCCAGATGGTTGAGTACATTGATCAAGCCGATAATGGTGCCCACAAACCCGAAAACCGGTGCCAGCCGGGAAAAGGTATGGATGGCGCCCAGATGGGATTGGAGACCCGACAGATACATAGCCATTTCGTTTTCCATGGCCTCCTCGACCGTTTGACGGTCACGTTGGTCCAGCGCCTGCTGCAAACCCCGGCGTAGAAACGGATTCTCAAGGGTGGCAATCCGGATGCTGAATTCACGCAATTCACAGACGCGTTGAAGACGCGCCAGAATGGTGATCTGTTGAATCAGGTCGCTCAGGTCATGGCCCTGGCCGTTCAGGCTGGCGGAAACACTACGCCACAAACTGCCGAAGGCACGCATCGGCAGGCAGAGCAGACCGCCCATCAGGGTGCCGACAACCACCAGCGCGATGCTTTTAAAATTGACCATCAGCGGAATCTCGGCAATGACTTCACTGGACAAAAGGCCAAAGACCACCATTCCGCCACCCAATAGATAGGTTTTCAGCATTTCACTTCTCCTTGTTTGCGAATAGATGAACGCATCACAATTTTGCAGATTCTATGCCAGAACAAAAACATGCTTAAGCGCTTATGATTACATGATATATATTTATTGCGGATTGGATGGGATGAGAAAAAATTGCCGGGCGGGTAATAAATGCCACCGGTGATCCAGAATTGTCAAACGCCGGGTCGATAAAAGCAGCCGTGACATGATGTCCGAATACGAAACCGTGTCCATTGCCTGTGGGTTGGCCATTGCCATTTCCTAGGAGACGCCCATGGGCGTCTCCTATTCGGATCGTCAAGAGAATGAAAAATTCAGCGCTATTTTGCAAAAATAATGATGAAAACATCAAAAAATTAAAAATGATTTGACATAACCATCATTACAAAATAAATAGTTGGATAGTTCCAATGAAACCGGAAAGGGCTCCGATGAAAATAGACGACCTGAATATTTCCATCATCCGCCATTTGCAGGAAGGCCGAAAGTCCTATAAAGTGATTGCTGAAGATCTTGGCGTTTCCGAGAACACGGTCCGCTCGCGGGTCAGCAAGCTTGAAGAAGAGGGCGTGCTGGAGATTGTTGGGCTTGTGGATCCGGAAGCCATCCCCCGGCACCGCATGGTGATGGTGGGCGTCAAACTGAGTTCCATGGACCTGGTGAAAAAAGGCGAGGCGTTCAGCCGGATCCGCGGTGTGGTGTCCGTCAGCGTGGTGACCGGCCGTTTTGATCTGATTCTCCTGGTGATGCTCAAAGAAGGGTTTGGCCTGCTCGAATTCTACACCGAAGAAGTCTCCCGCCTCGATGGCGTCCAGTCTGTGGAGACGTTTGTGGTCTACAAGAGTTACAACCTGAAAATTCCGTACATCTATTAGATAGAAAAGGACGGGGCCTGTCAGATTCACGCGTTACCCGTCACCGGGTGGCGGTCCTTCAAGGAGAGTCCAATGATGCCAACCATCAAAACCACACCGTTACATCACTGGCATCGGGAAAACGGTGCCAACATGGCCGACTTCGGCGGCTACGACATGCCGTTGTGGTATGCGTCAGTCAAGGATGAACACCTGGCCGTGCTGAGCGGGGCCGGTATCTTTGATACCAGCCACATGGCGGCCATTACCGTTTGCGGAACGGGTGCCGCGGACCTGCTGCAACACTGCTTTACCAACAACCTGGATGCCTGCGTGGGGCCTTCCCGCAGGCCGCTTTCACCCGGTCGATGCGTCTACGGCGCGTTTCTGGACGAAAAGGGCCACACCATCGACGACGCCATCGTCTTTATGCTGGCCTCGGGCAACTACCTGGTGGTGGTCAATGCCGGCATGGGCGCCGGTGTGGCCGGCCATCTCACCGGCCATCTCGATGGCCGCGACGCCGCGATTACCGATCTCACCGATCGGTTGGGAAAAATGGACGTGCAGGGACCGGCAGCGGCCAAAGTGCTGATGCCGCTGCTGGCCGATCCCGAAACGGTTTTCGGTCAGATGCCTTACTTCTCGTTCAAGGGCCATTATGATGGGGACTCGCCGCTCGCCGATGCCGTGCGCCTTGACGATGGCACGCCCATCCTGCTGTCGCGAACCGGCTATACCGGAGAATTCGGATTCGAGATTTTCATGGCCCCGGAAAAAATCCAGTCCCTCTGGCAGCGTCTGCTGACGGCGGGCGAGGGATACGGCATCCGTGCCTGCGGACTGGCCGCACGCGACAGCCTGCGTGCCGGTGCGGTCCTGCCCCTGTCGCACCAGGATATCGGGCACTGGCCCTTCATCAATCACCCCTGGCCCTTTGCGCTGCCCTTCAATGCCGAGCAGACCGGCTTCACCAAGGATTTCATTGGCCGGTCGGCGCTGGAAAATCTCTCCGACTTCTCTTTTACCCACGCCTTTGTCGGTCGCGACCTTCGTAAGGTCGCCGCCGGTGAGGATTCCCGGGTGATCGATGCCGACGGCCGCCACATCGGCCGGGTGCTGACCTGTGTCACCGACATGGGTATCGGGATGCACGACGGTGAAATTTTCAGCGTGGCCAGCCCGAACCGACCGGCCGGGTTCAAAGCCAAGGGGCTTTGCTGCGGTTTCGTTCGTGTGGACCGCAAACGGAAACCCGGCCAGGCGGTGGAAATCGCCGACAGCCGGCGCAAACTGACCGTCACCATCGTGGAGGATGTGCGGCCCCACCGGTCGGCCCGCAAACCCATGGCGGAGATGATTTAAAGCACCTTGGGGTGCTGCCCAGGAACCCAAATTCCATTGAGGAGGAAAAAAACAATGAAAGAGATCAGCGAACTCAAATTCCCGGACGATCGGGGCTATACCGACGACCACGAGTGGGCCAAAAAAACAGGCGATGGGGTGCGCATTGGTATATCCGACTACGCCCAGGACCAGTTGGGTGACGTGGTCTTCGTCGAACTGCCCGACGTGGGCAGCAGCTTCGCCAAGGGTGAGGAGTTCGGCACGGTTGAATCGGTCAAGGCCGTATCCGAGCTGTACATGCCCATCGGCGGTGAAGTGACCGCAGTCAACGAATCCCTGGCCGATCAGCCCGAACGGGTCAACACCGACCCGTACGAGAGCGGCTGGATGATAGAAGTCAAGGCCAGCGATCCATCCGAACTGGATGCCCTGAAATCCAAGGCCGAGTATCTTGAAATGCTGAAAGGATAAACCCATGCGATACCTGCCCCATACCCCGGAAGACATCCGCGCGATGCTTCAGGTGGTGGGCGCGGCGGATCTGGATGCGCTTTTCGCCAGCATCCCCGACGATTGCCGCCGAAAAGAAGCGCTGAACCTGCCCGAACCGCTCACCGAGTGGGAACTCAACGGGCACATGGACAACCTGGCCGCCGGGATGGGGGCTTCCCCCGGAACCAAGGTGTTCATGGGTGCCGGCAGCTACCACCACCATATCCCCGAGGTCACCCGCCAGCTGCTCCTGCGGGGGGAGTATTTTACTGCTTATACGCCCTACCAGCCGGAGATCAGCCAGGGCACCCTGCAGACCATTTACGAGTACCAGAGCCTGGTGTGCCGCCTGCTGGGCATGGATGTGGCCAATGCCTCCATGTACGACGGTGCCTCGGGCCTGGCCGAGGCGCTGCTGATGACCATCCGGGTATCGCGACGCAAAACCGTGGCCGTTTCCCGCGCCGTTCACCCCCTTTACCGACGGGTAGTGGAGACCTATTTCGCGCCCACCGGTTTCGAGGTGGTGGAACTGCCCGTGGGCCAGGACGGTCGCACCGATCTTTCCGGCCTCAAGGACCTGGGCGAGCTGGCCGGCGTGGCCCTGCAAAGCCCCAACTTCTTCGGTTGTATCGAGGACATGGCCGCCGCCGGAAAAATGATCCATGCCGACCCCAAGACGCTTTTCGTCGCCGCCTTCAGCGAGCCCCTGGCCTTCGGAATGCTTAAATCGCCCGGCGAGTGCGGGGCGGACATCGCCTGCGGCGAGGGCCAGAGCCTCGGCATTCCGCAAAGCTTCGGCGGGCCCGGGCTGGGCATGTTCGCCTCCCGGCAGTCGTACGTTCGCAGCATGCCCGGCCGCCTGATCGGTAAAACCGTGGATCGTGACGGCAAGACCGGCTTCGTGCTGACTCTGGCCACCCGCGAGCAGCATATCCGCCGGGAGAAAGCCACTTCCAACATCTGCTCCAACCAGGGGCTGTGCGCCACCGCGTCGACCATGTACATGGCCGCATTGGGCGGCACGGGCATCCGCCAGCTCGCCCGCCTCAACCGCGACCGGGCCGAATATCTCAAGGCCTCCCTGGCCAAGGCCGGATTTTCCTCACCCTTCAGCGCCCCCACCTTCAACGAGTTCGTGGTCCGCTTTCCCGATAAATTCGAGGAGACCTGGAAAGCGCTGCTGGAGAAAAAGATGGTTGCCGGCCTGCACCTGGAACCGTACTACCCGGAACTTTCCGACTGCTGGCTGATGTGCGTGACCGAGACCATCGACCGGGACGACATGGATACCCTGGTCAAGGAGGTGACCCGATGAAAGAGAAAATGGGAACCACCGGCCTGATTTTCAACGAACCCCTGTTGTGGGAGAAAGGCTCCCCGGGACGCACCGGAATCTCGCTGCCCCGCCGCGACGTGGATGAAGCGCCCCTGGACAAGGCGCTGACCGGTGACGGTCCGGACTTTCCGGATCTCTCCGAACTGGACGTGGTGCGCCACTTCACCAAACTCTCCCAGTGGAATTTCGGAGTGGACAGCGGCATGTATCCGCTGGGCTCCTGCACCATGAAGTACAATCCCAAGACCAACGAACGCCAGGCGTCCCTTCCCGGTTTTGCCGGCGCGCACCCCCTGTTGCCGGAACGCCTTTCCCAGGGACTGCTGGCCCTGATGCACGACCTTGCGGCCTACCTCGGTGAGATCACCGGATTGCCGGCGGTGACCCTGCAGCCCTCCGCCGGGTCCCAGGGAGAACTGACCGGCATGCTGATCTTTTCCGCCTATCACAAGCACACCGGCAAACCGCGCAGCAAGGTGCTGATTCCCGACACGGCCCACGGCACCAACCCGGCCAGCGCGGCGCTGTGCGGCTTCAAACCGGTGGCGGTCAAATCCGGACCCGACGGCATCCTGGTCCCGGAAGCGGTGGCCGCGCTGATGGATGACGATACGGCCGGAATCATGATTACCAACCCCAATACGCTGGGACTCTTCGAGAGCAATATCCGCCAGGTGGCCGACATCGTCCACGGCAAGGGCGGGCTGGTTTACGGTGACGGCGCCAACATGAACGCCATCATGGGGGTGGTCAACGTCGGCGATCTCGGCGTGGACGTGTTGCATCTCAATCTGCACAAGACCTTCTCGACGCCCCACGGTGGCGGCGGGCCGGGTGCCGGCCCGGTGTGTGTGACCCCCGCGCTGGCGCCTTTTCTGCCGGTACCCAGGGTGGTCAAGGACGGTGAGGTCTTTCGGCTGGATGAGAACTACCCGCTGTCCGTGGGCAAATTGCACGCCTTTTACGGCAACGTGGGCATCCTGATCCGTGCTTACAGCTACATCCTCAGCCTGGGAAAATGTCTCAAGCAAGTCAGCCAGTACGCCGTGCTCAACGCCAACTACATCAAGCAGCGCTTAAAAGGCGATTATCATCTGCCCTTTGACCGGCCCTGCATGCACGAGTGCGTTTTCACCGACAAGTTCCAGCAGGAACACCATGTGGCCACCCTGGATATTGCCAAGCGGCTCATGGACCACGGCTTTCATCCGCCGACGATCTACTTTCCGCTGGTGGTCAGCGGCGCCATCATGATCGAGCCCACGGAGTCGGAATCCAAGGAGACCCTGGACCAGTTCATCGATGCCATGCAGCAGATCGCCCGGGAGGCCAAAGCGTGCCCCGACTGCCTGCACGAGTCGCCCCAATTCCCCAAAGTGCGGCGGCTGGATGAAACCCTGGCGGCGAGGAGCCCATGCCTGAAAGGGTAAATCGTCTTCATGGCAACTGAGGCCGATCCTATCGAGGTTCCGAATTCGCCGGACGGCTGGTGGATCGATCTGCCGCCGACCGACTATCAGCAGGCGATGGACCTGCAGCTGGCCGTGGTGGCGGCCAAGACCGGCGGCCGCCTGGATGCCGACGTGATTCTGTGCCTCGAGCATCCCCGTGTCTTCACCCTGGGGCGGCGCGGCGGACGGGAGAATCTGTGCGTCAGCGACGATTTCCTGGCCCGCAAAGGGATCCGGGTGATGCCCACGGACCGGGGCGGCAACATTACCTACCACGGACCGGGCCAGCTGGTGGTCTACCCGATCATTCATTTGAGCCGGCGGCGTCTGAAAGTGGTCGAATTCGTCTCCGCCTTGGAACAGGCCATGATCCGTACCGCCGGCCACTGGAATATCGCCGCCGGTACCGACCCGCTCAACCGCGGCGTCTGGCTGAACGGCGACAAACTGGGCAGCATCGGCATCACCGTGCGGCGCGGAGTGAGTTTTCACGGCCTGGCCCTGAACGTCAACACGGAGATGGCGCCGTTCGGCTGGATCAATCCCTGCGGCCTCCAAAAAGTACGCATGACCTCCATCGCCCAGCATCTGGAAACGCCCGTGCCCATGGAGGAGGCCCGGCGGGTCATGGCAGGGCATCTGGCGGACTGCCTGGGGCTAACGCTGACGACAATGGATGCAGTGGCGCTTTGTGAGAAAATCGGGCACCGAATCGGAGCAATGCCAAATATCCTATGAAAACTTCCCATCCCATCCGCACCGGAAAGCCCCCCTGGCTGAGGCGCAAGCTGCCCAGCGGTCCTGACTACGAGAAAATCCGCAGCATGATCGACAAGGGCCAGCTCCATACGGTCTGTCAGGAGGCCAACTGTCCCAACCAGTTCGAGTGCTTCTCGGCCCATACGGCCACCTTTCTGATCATGGGGGCCACCTGCACGCGCAATTGCCGTTTCTGCAATATCGACGGAGGCCGCCCGGGGCCGCTGGATCCCGACGAGCCCCGGCGTGTGGCCGGGGCAGCGGCGCGCATGGAGCTGCGTTATGTGGTGGTCACCTCGGTCACCCGGGACGACCTGGACGATGGGGGCGCATCCCATTTTGCCGCCACCATCGCCGCCCTGCAGGAGCAGATCGAGGGTGTCCAAATCGAAGTCCTGATCCCCGATTTTCAGGGCAGCCGCAATGCCCTGGAGACGGTGCTCGCCGCCCGACCGGAGGTGCTCAACCACAACATGGAAACCGTCCGGCGCCTTTACGACACGGTTCGCCCCCAGGCCGACTACGACCGCTCTCTGGAACTGCTCGCCCGCGTGCCGCGCATCGCCCCGCACATCCCGGCCAAATCCGGAATCATGCTGGGGCTGGGTGAAACCGAAGCCGAGGTGCGGCAGGTGATCCGGGATGTTCGCCGCACCGGCTGCCGCATGCTTACCATCGGCCAGTATCTTCAGCCCACGGCCGAGCATCTGCCGGTAGTTGCATTCATCCCGCCGGAGGATTTCGATCGCTGGCGTCAGTTCGCTCTGGCCGAAGGGTTCGCGAAGGTCGCCGCCGGGCCCTTCGTAAGAAGTTCCTACCACGCGGGCAGCATGTTTCGTGGAGAATGACGGTGGGCCATGGCCCCAACCGAAAAATATGGGGAGGGAATGGTTTTGAAATGGGTGCCCGGAAAATGGGCGCCGAACTGGCCGAAGCGCTGTCAACGGTCCCCTGAAAGGGATGTTTTCACCGGTAAATCACAATTGCTGTTGCTGATAAAACCACCTTGACGTAGCGTCACGCCATAGCGTACTTTATGAAAAAAATAATGAAATTCTGGAATGGATGCACAAAAATATAAAGAATACTATGGGTATGTCTTCTACATTGGAAAAAAACGATAGTTGATAGTTGGAAGGTTAAAAAAGTACCCATGGCCTCATTACAATTCAATCCCCCCAAATCGACAGCTATAGCCAAGGGCATCGATCGAAAATTGCCGGGAGGCATTTGGGTGCTTGGATTTGTCTCCATGTTCATGGACATCTCATCCGAGCTTGTTCACAGCCTCTTGCCGATATCCATGGCCACGATACTCGGTGCATCCATGGTCACGATTGGAATTGTCGAAGGTGTTGCCGAGGGCACCGCTGCGATCACAAAGATATTTTCGGGCGCCATCAGCGACTACTTCGGGAAACGTAAGTTCCTCGCTGTGCTCGGGTACGCAATGGGGGCCATCAGCAAGCCCATATTTCCTCTCGCGACAACCATGGGGTGGGTATTCGGAGCACGCTTTGTCGATCGCAAAGGATTGCTCTCGAAACTGGTTGCCGATACCGCACTCGTTGAGCTTCGCGGTACGGCCTTCGGGATTTTTAATCTGGTAAGTGGCGGAGCACTCTTGCTGGCAAGCGTCATTGCAGGGTCATTATGGAACGTATTCGGCGCCTCGGCAACATTTATTGCCGGAGCATCGTTTGCGACTCTCGCGGCAATAGGATTGCTCCTTTGCCGCCCTGATGCACGAGTTACGATCTCCCATAGAGCTTCATAGATAACAGAAAAGGTAATTACAGGATACGGATATGACCATTGCCAAACGATTTGCCAATTATGTTCATGATACCACCTATGTGGACATTCCCAGGGATATCCACCGGTTTGCAAAGCTCTGCCTGTTGGACTGGATTGGGGTAACCTTGGGCGGAGCCAATGAGCCGGTGGGCGATATTGTATTGGATATGATCGATATCGCCGGCGGAAATCCCCATGCGACCATCATCGGCAAAGGGGTGAAGACCAATCTGCTCTTGGCCGCGCTTGCCAATGGCACCATGTCCCATGCGCTGGATTTCGACGATACGCACAAAGATGCCGGCATCCATCCCAGTGTATGTCTGGCGCCAGCGGCCGTGGCCGCCGCGGAGTATGTGAAGGCGTCCGGCAAGGATTTTATCACGGCCTTCATCATCGGTTTTGAAATCGCGGCGCGGATCGGCATTGCGGCCGGCCAGACCCATTATGATCATGGATGGCACGCCACCGCCACCATTGGACGGTTCAGCGCGACCGCCAGTGTGGCCAAACTGATGGGGCTTTCTTCGGAGCAGATCGTGAACGCGTTTGGACTGACAGGAACCCAGGTTGGCGGCCTGCGCGAGGTGTTCGGCACCATGAGCAAGCCGTTTCACGCCGGGAAGGCGGCCATGGATGGGGTTTTGTCGGTTGTCCTGGCAAGAAGGAATTTTGACAGCAGTCATGAAATTTTTGAGGGGCGTTTTGGGCTCAAAAATGTGTTGTCCCCCAGGTCGGAGAACAGGAATATCCTGGCCGGTCTCGGGACAACCTACCACATCCAGAATGTTGCCTTTAAGCCCTATGCGTCCGCGCTGGCCACCCATTCGACCATCCAGGCCATTGAGGCCATGCGAGAGGAAGAGAACTTCGACGCAGCGGATGTGGAAGCGCTTCAGATCGAATTCGGTCCCTTGCCCTTCAGCGTGGTCAACCGCAAAAACCCTCAAAAAATATTGGAAGGGAAATTCAGTGTTCAGCATTGCGCCGCCATCGCCCTCGTCAAAGGCCGCGTCGGCAAGGAGATGTTTACGGAAAAGGAGCTGAACGATCCACAAATCGTGGCTTTTCGGGAGCGGGTGGATGTCGTGCTGAATGAAGCGCTTCCCCTGTTCGAAACCATCGTGACGCTGAAAACCAAGCAGGGTGCCACGTTCAGGCAATATATCAAGGAATCAAAAGGGTCACCGGGGTTTCCGCTCTCCTTTACGGATATGAAGGCAAAATTCATGGACTTGGCTGACTCGGTCATTCCAACAGAAAATGCCGAAAAAATAGTCGAAACCATAGGGAGCCTTCAAGACATCCCGGACATGAATGAACTGATTGCATTGTGCCATCCGGCATCAAAGTAGACGCGATTAAATTGATGTGTGTCCGAAGCGATGGCAGAGGTCAGCCATCTTCCCTGAGTACTTCACGCAACCGTCGGCGGGCACGCACCAGCAGGGATTCCACAGCCCCCACGCTAAGATCCATGACGTCGGCGATACGTTGGTAGGGAAGCTGCTGGGTGTGGCGCAACACAATCGCGGTGCGCTGGTTGACGGGGAGACCGTCAATGGCCTTTTCCAGGCGATCGGCGTCGAT
Source organism: Desulfosarcina ovata subsp. ovata (assembly GCF_009689005.1). Lineage (NCBI taxonomy): Bacteria > Pseudomonadati > Thermodesulfobacteriota > Desulfobacteria > Desulfobacterales > Desulfosarcinaceae > Desulfosarcina > Desulfosarcina ovata. The sequence continues at coordinate 3,717,447 of NZ_AP021879.1, forward strand.
GGCATTTTCGAGCAGACCGAGGGGGGTCTCACTACCGGGAATGTCCGGAAACGGATCAATCCGTTCGGGCCGTTTTTTGCGGTAGTAATCGATGCACAGGTTTTTGGCGATCCGCAACAGTAAAGTCCGCAGGGACGCCTTCGGACGGTAGCGCCCCGCTGCCTGGTAGAGGCGCAGGAACGCTTCCTGGGTGATATCCTCGGCCTCCTGGGGGTCTCTCAGCATCCGCCATGCAAAGCCGTATACCGCATCCTGGTGACGCTTCAAAAGCTCCCCGAAAGCCCCTTCATCACCGTCGGCAACCCGGGCAACCAAATCGGCATCACTGCGCCGGATGTGGCGGGATCGAAAAATCATTGATGGGAGGGTCCGCCCTTTGGTTTCACTTTTTTCTCCAGCAGGGAAAAAAACTGGGCCCCCTTTTCATCGCCCAGAAGCTGACGCAAGGCCATCACATGAACTTCGAAACGTTCACTTTTGCGTTTCACGCACGCGTCGGCCACCGCCATCAGGCCGTGCAGTTGCTCCCGATCCAGCGGTCCCTTCCGGGCCAACAGCCGGAGGATGTCGCCACGGGCGGTTTTCAGATCCTGATCCAGTTGGTCAAACTCGGATCGGAAGACCCGGATGTTGTCGAGCGCAACCTCGGATTCGGATGCGGGTAGGGCCAGTTGGTCAACCACGTCCACAATTTCGCGCCAGGAGCGTTGGTGGGCCGGTTTGGCGTGCTGCCAAACCAGGGTCAGGGCCACAACCACGAACCCGATATTGAGCGCCACCGAAAAAAAGATCAGGATGCGTTTGTAAGTCAGTTTCACGGGAAGATCCCCTGGCTGGCATAGAAGGTCTGGTAGGGGGTCGCCGGGCTGTCGCCAGTAAGGGTGGTGAGGCTGGTGCCCAGCACCGCGCCGCACAAAAGGCCGGCCAGGGCGGCGCCGCATACCGCACCGCGCATGGTCAGGTTCAGCTGCTGCCACCACTGCACCAGGCCGGGCCTCACCAGGCCAGCCCGAAACGCCCGCCGCGCCCGGCGCAAAAAACCGGCCGGTGCGATCACGGCCGGCAGTGCATCAAGCGCCGCCACCACCTGCCGTTCCGCCCGGGCTTCCATCCGGCAGGCCGGGCATTCTTCCAAATGCCGTTCCACCCGATCCATCTCCCGGGCCGGCAACTCACCATCCGCCCAGGCCGCCAATTGTTTTCTGATTTCACCACACACCATGGCCCCCTCCCCTTAACGGAAATTATCCTCATTGTTTGCCGATCACTTTCATAAACGCACACCAAGCCGTTTTCCTGCGCAGCTTTTTTCAATTTCCGTAAAGGGCTCCTTGCGATGAAGGAATCTTCAATCGGATTCTTCAGTTGGCATTTGGATTTTACCATTTGGCATTGATTGAATCGGGGCGGTGGTTTGCAAAAAAAGGCTACTTAGTGCCCATCCAGAAATAGGATAATTTGGTTGAGATCGAGGCGCCCGAAAAATTTTACCACAGGCATATAGTTGATATTCCGAGGATAAAATTTTTCGCGCAACAAAGATATCGGGCAAATTGGCCATTTTTGGATGGGCACTACTTAAGGCTGAAAACCACCTGGCCGCTGCCGGACAGATTCGCCGGGTCGCCATCGGCAACCACTTGGGGTTCGACGATAAACACCCGTTCCCGTTCCACTTGCCCTTTCTCTAGAAGATAGTCTTTGGTATTGAATGCGCGCGCATTGGCCAGTTCACGATAATCATCGGGCGTCACCACGGTGTGGGTGCGCAGCAGCTTCTCCATCTCTTCGAGGGTGACCTCGATTGGCTTGCCACTGCTGTCCAGGGGAGCGGCAATACCGGATTCGGCAAAGGCGGTCTCGATGAGCACGGCACGCTCCGCATCGCCCAGGACGATCTCTTCCAGGGGAACGGCACTCTCACCCGACTTCATCATCTGCTGGAGCTTTATTGCCTTGAGCCGGTTGTCCAGAAGGATCTTCCGCAGTGCATCACTGTCCCATTTCGTGCCGGCGGTTCCCTGAATGTCCAGCTTCAGTCCAGGCCGTTCGTAAAGGATTTTGGTCAGTTTATCGATCTTTTCGGCATTCTCCGCTGAAATATCGCTGATCCCGGCGGTAAAATCCAGGTAGCTCAACTCCTCTCCGCCACCCACCAGCGAACCCAGGGCGGCAAACGGCGAGGTGACGATTTTGACAATCAAATTTTTCAGAACGGTCAGGATCACCTTGCCGATCTTGAACTGGGGGTCATCCAGGTCGCCGCTCACCGGCAGGTCCAGGGCAATGTTGCCCGCGCGGTCCTTGAGCAGGGCGATGGCCAGCTTGATGGGCAGGTTTACCGCCTCGGGACTCTCTACCGTATTCCCCAGGGTGAGTTGATCGATATAGATGCTGTTCTTGCCCTCCAGGCGCCGGTCTTCCATCAGGTAGTCCACATTGAAGGTCAGCTTGCCTTTATCGAGGATATATCCGATGTACTTTCCCGAATAGGGCGAGAAAGGGCTCAGTTCGATATCGGAGATATTGAGTTTCAGGTCCACATAGGGATTGTCGATCAGCGGATTGATCTGTCCGCTGATCTTCACCGGCGCCTGTTTGCCCCACATGCCCTCCAGAAGCACATCGGCCCGTTTCTCGGCGATGGATTCGAGGCCCGAAATCCGTCCCCCGAGATCGTTGAAACGGGCACTGTAATGGGGTTTGATGAAGTTGTCGGAAAAATCCACCTCCCCACCGCGCAGACTCACTTGGGCAATTTTAATCATCGGTGCCGTTGAATGGGCTGCAGGGGCATGGGGCGCCGGTGCCGTTTCAGTGGCCGCATTGGCGGGGCCATCTTCCCCTTTGGTCGAGGCAAACATGGAAACCAGGTTGACACTGCCCTCGGGGTCGACAATCACACGAGCAAAAAAATCAGACAGGGAAATCTGGTCGATGGAAAGGCGGGTCGGGTTTGTCGCCACTTCCATCTTCGCCAGTTGCAGGGCATCCCACTTGAGAAAATCGTCGGCGTTTTTGCGGTCGATGGAGGCAAACCGGGTCAGTCCGGCCTTTCCCCGATAGGCGATCGCCGGTTCGGCGCCCTGCTTCTGGCTGAACTTCAGGCGCCCCTGGGTGTTGAAAAAACCCTGGGTGACGATCAGCCCGGCCTGCTCGGAAAGGTAGGGCTGGAACGGACGAATATCCATCTGCTTCATCGTTACCGCAAGGTCGAGACCAGGCGGCGTCAGCGCAACAGTGCCGCCGACGGTTATCTGCCCCCCCTGTTGCCACCGCAAGGCAAGGTCGGCCTTGCCGGTTTTCCCGGCTGCCGTGGAAAGCGCTTCCGCAGTGAAGTTGATATTGTCCAGCCTGAATTTCGCCGGCTTGGCCGGAACCCGATCTTCCACGTCAACGCTAAAATCGGAAAGGCTGAGGGTATTCAGGGTCAGCACCAGCTGTGAAACGTCACCCGTTGATGCCGATGATTCTTCCGGTTGCGGTGACGCGTTCACGGCGGGTTCGGCTGACTCCGCGGGAACAAAGGCACTGGCCAGATTCAGGACGCCATCTTTCTCCCGCCGGCAGGCAAGCTGCCCACCGGCAATATCGAGACTGCCGATGGTGATTTCGCGTTGGTTCAGATCGGCGGTGGTATCGCTCACGCGCAGCTTGGCCAGGCTGACCAGGGACGCATCATCGTCTTCCGCCACCATTTTGAGGGCATCGATATTGACATACCCCCCGGCCAGCGAAACCAGTGGTCCGTCCTCTGTCTGTCGGAAGCGATAGCCGGTGCCCAGGGAAAGGCGCCCATCCACGGTCTTGAAATCAAACCGGTCCTGGTAATAGGGCCCATAGCGGGACAGGTCCAAATCGGCCAGGGCGATTTCGCCCGTGGCCTGGAGCGGCGCCAGAGCGGCAGTGCCCTTCAGGGTAATGGCTTCCCCGACCTCGGTTTTCAGGGCCAGCTGATAAGCGGCCGTGCGGTCACTGTTCAGGCCGAAGTTATCTACCGTCACCCCCAGGTCGTTGACTGTGGTGGTGAAAACGGTGCGGTTGGCGCGGTCGGTGAAATGAACAACACCCTTTTCCAGATTCAGCCGGTCGATGGTGATGCGTGGCGCAGTGGCTGCCGGATCGCCGGCAGCAGCCCCGTCCGCCGCCGGGTCATCCGCCCGGGTGGCGGGCAGCGGCAGTTTTAATGCCCCCGAGGGCAGACGTTCCAGGAAAAGCTCGGGGGCGGTCAGATCCACCTGGGCCAGCCGCACCTGGCCGGTGAGCAGTGCCGAAGGCAGCAGGTCAAGTTTCAGTTCGCCCTGGTTGAAAAGGGGGGTGCCGTCGCCATGGGCCAGTTGAAGATTGCTCAGCGAAATCACCCCGGCAACGGTCAGATCCGGATGGCCGACTGCATCCATCTGAAAGTCGACGTCGTTTTCCAGGTCCACGATCAGGGCATGCAGGGCCAACCCCTCGGGGATAGGCATATAGGGCAGGTAGTGGGGCAGATCGACCGATTCGAGACCGATCGTTGCGCTCGCATCCCGCGCGGGGCTGAACGGCCGGCTTTTGCCGTCCAGAAAAAAATCTGCATCGTTGACGCGGGCGGAAAGGTTCAACAGGGTGTATACATCCACATCGGCCGGACGGCTGGAAAAATCGGTGACGCGCAGGTTGAGCCCTTCAATCCGATGGCTGACCGCGACCACGCGATCATCGACGGTGATGCGGCCTCCGCTGATCCGGGCATCGTAAATCGCAAGGTTGAATCCACCGCTTTCGGCGGCAGCGGTTTCGGTATCGGGCGGATCGCCCCCCCCCGCACCGATATCCGAAAAATTGAAGGTGGCCTCACCGGAACGGATCAGGTTGATCTCCGGATCCACCAGCCGGACCGTTTTCAGGACCAGGGCCCATTTGAAAAGGGACGAGGTCTGCAGGTTGACGTAGGCCTCGCCCAGTTTGACAAACGGCGCGCCATCGGTCTCACGCACATCCAGCCCCCTGAGGGTCACCGACAAGGTGATGGGATTGACCCGCACCGCCTCCACCGCCACCTGCCGATGGATGATGCCGGCAACCTTCTTTTCCAGAACACTGCGCAGAATAAACGGCGCCGCAATAAACCCGAACAACAGGTAGATCAGCAATGCAGCCCCCAGTCCAATGGCCAGTTTCTTCTGCCGGGGCGTCAAATCGGCGGTTTTGATCATGGTGGCGGTTCCCTCGCTTTTCACGTTTGCGTCACTGTTTGGAACGGTCCGGTGGCACGACGAATTACAGCGCGCCGGCAATCACATCCAGGGCCTGATCGACCAGGTCTGGATCGGCCTGGGTTCCCATGTGGCCGAGACGGAAGACCTTCCCGGCCAATGGCCCGTAACTGCCGGCCACTACGAGCCCGGCGTCACGCAGCCGCCGGTCCCAGGTTTCCCAGGTCAAGCCCTGGGGAATTTTTGCTGCCGTCACCGTTGGTGATGGAACGGCACCGGCGGCCGGAAAGAGGTCGATTCCCATCTCCACCAGTCGCTGGCGGCAACGGCTGGCCACGCGGTCGTGGCGGTTGAAGCTGTTTTCCAGCCCTTCGTCCAGGAGGAGCCCGGCAGCCACGTACAGGGCCGCCACCCCCTGCCAGTTAGGCGTGTAGGGGAAATAGCGGTTTTCAACGGCCTGACGAAATGGGTTGAGGGCATCGTAGCCCACATAGCCCACGGCATCGATGATCTCCCATGCCTTGGGACTCACCGACAGGAAGCTCATCTCCGGTGGGGCGGAGAGGCACTTCTGCGCCCCACCCAGGCACAGGTCGATATGCCAGTCATCGGCCAGCACCGGTACCCCGCCGGCCCCGGCCACCGTGTCCACGTAGAACAGGGGAATCTGGTAGGCATTTTTCAGTCGCCCCAACTCCTCCAGGGGATTGAGGGTTCCGGATGGCGTCTCACAGTGAACCGCCGTGATCATGCGCGGTTTGAACTCGGCGATGGCCGCTTCGATACGCGCCATGTCGTTGATGGTCTCATCGTAGCTGAAGCCCACGGTCTTCACGTCGGCGCCCAACGACTGGGCCATTTCACCAATGCCGTAACCGAACACTCCCGTGGCCACGGTCAGCACCCGGTCCCCAGGCACCAGGCAGCTCTTCAACGCGCTCCACAGCGCCAGCATGCCTTCGCCGGTCATGATCACGATATCGTCACGGGTGTTGAAAATCGTTTTCAACCGCCGCTGGGTGCGGGTGTACAACTCGACGAATTCAGGTTCCAGGTCACCGGATCCGTATGCGTCCAGGTAAACCTTACGGATAGCGTCAGGCACCACCACCGGTCCGGGAACCATGGGAATGGGATAGGTTTTCATTAAAGATCCTTCCAATGGGATTGTCCGTTGGGAAACTGAAGGAGCGCACCTGCTGACGCGGTCAGCCCGGCTGGATCGAACGAATCTGATCCAGCAGGGGTTGAATCCGCTTCCGGTGCTCCGGCGGAATCATGAGCACGAACACCGGCTGGTTGGCCACCAACCCCGTCGGTGCCCCCCCAAGACGGCCGGACGAATAGTTCTGCCGGTTTTCAGGGTCGGCCAGAAACCCCATCACATCGGCAAAATTCCCTGTGTACCCCTGGGCGTCGATATGCTCCAGATGCTGTAAAAAAACGTCGTTGACCGTCAGAATAAACGGGTCCATATCGGCAAACCCGGTGGTCGCGCAGTTTCGGGCGGAGACCATGCAGCGGCACCCGAAGGGACGCACGGCGTATAGCGGGCAGGCATCATCGGTCAATACCGGGCACGGGCCGGCCTCGGGGTCCATCGGTTCTTCGGGAAGATCGCCGTCCCGGGCACAGATATCGGCCATCCGGTTGATGGAAACCTTGGGGATGAAGCGGTCGGGATGGGCCAGCCGGGCAATGGTTTCCAGTTGACCGATCAGGTTGTTCGTTTCCAGGTGGTCAATGATACGATAGCCTTCCAGGGTCGTCAGGGTAACATTGGCGCTGCAGCAGTGCGCACAGTATTTCTCACAGGCCAGATCGAACTGGCTGAGGAATTCGTCGTAAATGCCGATCATCCGTTCCAAAATGGCCAGCTTGGTATTCAGTTCCATAGTATCGGTTTTCCTATAGGGTGAGAGCAGTGTGGTTTCAGGCCCCCTTATACCCCAATCGGTTTGCTTTTTCCAGCACCACTGCACACCTGCACACCTGGCCATTCATGGGCCTCTATGCGCTGATGACGGTGCTGCCCCAAACCCGCCTGGTGGGTCTGGGGCTTGTCATACATATGCTCCTGGACGCAACGGATTGCCTGTGGATGGGATGGCCCGGCGGGATCTGAACGGATTCGTATGAAACCCGCACGGGCAGATGACCGATGGATGATGGAAGCCGGCTACCAGATCTTGATACTGCGCCCCTTCAGGGACAGCAACTCTTCGGTGGTTTGCCTGAGCCGGTCGGCCAGAACATTGGTAAAGACACGGTAAATGACATAGCCGAAAGCCATTTTGTCGTTTCCGCTAAGCTGTTCAATATAATAGATGTCCGTGGACAGGCAGACGGTATCACCCACGGCCACGGCCGAGGCCGATCGCGGAGCACAGGCAATGGCTCCCATTTCACCGAACACCTCTCCTCTTTCCTGAAGCAGGGTTACCGGTTTGCCGTCTTTCATCAGCCGGACCTTGCCGTAAATCAGAAAATAGAGCCATGTATCGGCGCTGCCCTGTTCAAAAATGGTCTCTCCAGGGTTGTAACGCCGGATCTTGCTCATGGTCAATAGGTTGCGCAGTTCCTCCTCCTGAAACGGGTCAAAGATGGTCAGTTTTTTGATGTCGTTAAGGACTCTCTGGTTTTCCCTTAAAAAATCGGTTTCCTGCATGGTAGCCTCGCTGATTCGGTCAATTCAAGACAGAAGTAATAAGTTCTCAGATCCAGGGCAAAAACGTATACGAGGGTGTATGGTGGATCATCCGGATGATTGTCCCTGACGGGCAATAAAATGGTTTTCACCTTCGCAGGACGAATCACTGCATGATGCATGCCCGGAAATCAGGTCGCACACTATTTTTCAACGGATTCGGACAATAAGAAGTGGGATGAAAAACGAGTGGAAGACAATCGGAAACAGCCTATTCTGATTCCGTGCGATGCTCGATCCTGGCAAACCAGGCCTTGAGGACCGCATTGGCCAGGGTGGCCAAGGGAATGGCGAAAAAGAGTCCCCACAGCCCCCACAGGCCACCGAACAGGAGCACCGCCACCACGATGGCGACGGGATGGAGATTGACCACCCCGGAAAGCAGCAGGGGAGCCAAAAGGTTGCCATCCAATACCTGAATCACCGCATAGGCGATCATGGCGGAAATGAACTCACCGCCCCACCCCCATTGGATAAAGGCGATCAGGGCCATGACAAACCCCATCACCGTAACACCGATGTAGGGAATAATCACCGAAAGGCCCACGAACAGAGAAACCAGAAGTGAAAACTGCAGACCCAGCCCCCGGAACACCGCGTAGCTGACCACCCAAATAATCAGCAGTTCCCATCCTTTGCCCCGGATGTAGTTGGTGATCTGAACATTGGCCTCCTGCCAGACCGACTCGGTCAGGTCCATATTATCCGGCAGAAAACGTCTCCCCCAGGCCAGGATGGCGGCTTTGTCCTTGAGCATGAAAAAGACCATAAAGGGTACCAGCACCAGATAGACCACCAAATGCATAAGGCCGACAACCGAGGCCAGGGATAGCGTCAGTACCCGTTTTCCCAGCGTGGAGATACTGGCGTTGAGAAAATCGATCACCTGGCTGACCTGGCTTTCCGAAATCAGTTCCGGGTAGTTGGAGGGCAACTGCAGCAGACGGGACTGGATCGTGGCCAGCATTCCCGGAAGCTGCTGCACCAGTTGGCTGACCTGCCTGACCGCCAGTGGAAGCAGCCACAGCATAATCACGATCATGCCGGCCATGAAGACAATAAAGACGATCAGGACCGAGGCCAGGCGCGGCAGATGAGAGCGCTGTAGCAGGGCAACCATGCCGTCAAGCAAGTAGGCGATGATGATGCTGATAAATACCGGCGTCAGCAGGCTGCCTAAAAAATAGACCAGCCCCGCTCCGACCAGAAGCATAAACCCCAGAATCACCCGCTGGGGATCGGAAAAATGGCGCTCTCTCCAGGATCTGAACAATTCAAGCATCGGATTCGGTCCGGTATCCATCACGCTGAACCATCATTCGCACAAGCCCGTTAAAACCGGTAGCTGTAAAACAGACCCAAGGTGTCCAACCCCTCGTTGGGGTTCGCCAGGTGGGCATTGGATATGTGGTCGAAGGCAACAACCAACCGATGATGCGAATCGATTATCCATCCGATTTCAATCGGCGTTCTGAAAAGCACCTTGGCTCCGAGGGATTTTCGATCTTGTGTCCCGGCATGCCGTTTGCCATCATGCAGGGCCAAACCGAATCCGGTAGCCACAAACCATTGGGACCTCAGTTTCCACTGCATCAGGAACCCGGCGTAAACCTTGCTGGTATCTCCCCGGGTGTTCAGGCTCAGCCCCAGATTGGGAAACGCATCGGCAGCCAAAAGTGAGAACAGTCGGTAATTGAAGGTCGCCTCCACACAGATGTCCGGGCCACTTTCTTTGGACCGCCCGCTCCACAGGCCGTCGATATCGTGGGCGGCAACACCGAAACGGACCGATCTGATGAGCGCTGGCAGCCCTGGCCCGTCCATGCCCATGGCCTCGTCAATCGGCATGAATATCAGAAAAACCCCCCAGAGGAATCCGGCAAGGGCGCCTGCAACCCGTTTTCCCCGCCCGCGCCGATTCACGAAGCGGCGTCCGGGGGTAGTTCGCAGGTATCGGCCAGCATGGATGTTTTGGCTTCCACATAGTGGGCCGCAGCCAGTGCGGCCGTACAGCCGTCGGCAGCCGAAAGCACGATCTGACGGGCGAATTTTTCACGCAAATCCCCGATCACGTAAATCCCCGGTGTCCGGGTTTCGCATTTCTCATCGGTCACCACCATGCCGTCGGCGTTCATGCGGGTGCCGGCCGGGACCAGTTCGTTGTTGGGATTGAAACCGATGAAAATAAACACGCCATCCACATCCAACTCGCGGGTGTCGGCGGTAACGGTATCCTTGAGGCCAACCTGTTCCACACCGTCGGCACCGGCCTTGATTTCCGTCACCACGGTATTCCAGAGCATTTCGATGTTGCAATCGTTGAAAATCCGCTGCTGCAGAATCTTGCTCGCCCGCAGTTCATCCCGCCGATGGGCGATGTAGACTTTTTTACACAGTTTGGCCAGATACAGGGCCTCTTCGGCGGCACTGTCACCGCCGCCGATGACGACTACGGTTTTGCCCCTGAAAAAGAACCCGTCGCAAGTGGCACAGTAAGAAACCCCCTTGCCGTATAGTTCCCGTTCGCCAATCACATCGAGTTTCCGTGGGCTGCCGCCCGTGGCCAGGATGACGGCGTGAGTCTTGAGGGTGTCACCATTGGCCAGCCGAACCGTGTGATGGTCCAGACCCGGGTCCAATGCCGTGACTTCCTGGGAAATCATATCCAAATCGTAGGATTGGGCGTGCTGGGTGAACTTCATGGAGAGTTCGGCGCCACTGATATGGACAAAACCGGGGTAGTTCTCCACCTCGTCGCTCATGGTCACCTGCCCGCCGGTGACCCCCTTTTCCACCAGTGCGGTTTTCAACGCCGCCCGCATGGCGTAAATGGCTGCGGAGAGGCCGCCGGGCCCCCCGCCGATAATGACCAGATCGTAAAGTTCATCACTACCTGCCATGATCAACCTCCGTTTTTCTTCCGGGAAAGGGCTTCCTTCAACTGATCCCCCAGCGACCCCAAGGTATCCGACGATCCACCGGAAAATTCCTGCCATCCCTGGTCGTCGGTGCCGCCACCGGCACCGAGAGAAATTTTGCGTTCCGCCACGTTAATGCTGTCAACGGTTACGGTGATCGCCGCACCCGGTTTAAGGGCCTCAATTTGCGCCGCATTGTCCGATGCGGCGATTTTCGATTTGGGCAAAAGACCGGTAATACCCGGTGCCAGGTTCACGAAGATACCGAATCCTTCTTTCTTCTCGACCCGCCCCTGCACGGTCTTACCCGGTTTGAACGTTTCCTGGACATCGGCCCAGGGATCGCCTTCCGCATCCTTTATACTAAGTGAAATCCGCTTGCGGTCAAGGTCGAACGCCTTGACCATCACCATGATTTCGTCCCCGGGGGAGACAATCTCTTCGGGACGCATCACCCGGCGGGTGTAACTCATCTCGCTGATGTGAACCAACCCTTCAATGCCGGGGAAAAGTTCCACAAAAGCACCGAAATTGGCGCATCGGGTCACTTTGCCCAGCATCTTGGCCCCCACCGGAACACGCTGCTGGGCGTCGGCCCAGGGATCGCCCATGGCCTGCTTCACCGAAAGCGCGATCTTCTGGGTTCCCGGCTTCTCCCCGGCTTTGATGCCCAGCACCTTGACCTGCAGTCGATCGCCCACCGTGACCGCCTGATCGGGGGTATCCAGCCGGGACCAACTCAGCTCACTGATGTGCACCAGTCCTTCCACGCCGGGGGCCAGGCTCACGAAGGCGCCAAAGGGGACGATCCGCACCACGCTGCCTTCCAGCAGAGCATCGGGCTGCAGTTCGGCCATGAACGCCTTGCGACTTTCGTCCAGCTCCTTTTGCAGGATCTCCCGCCGCGAAACGACGATATTGCGCCCCGACTCCTCAAACCGCTTGATCAGGAAGGTCAATGTCTGCCCCACATAAACACTGGGGTCTTCCACATAGGCAACGTCCATCTGGCTGATGGGGCAAAAGGCCCGCCGCTTGATCATCTCCACATGAAACCCACCCTTGATCGCGGCGACCACCTTGCCCTCCACCGGAATGCGCTCGGTCCAGGCGTCCTTGAGCATATTGAGCCCGCCGATCCCGGAAATGGCTTTGGAGAGGCGGATTTCACTTTCGTCGGCGGCGACCACATACAGATCCAACTCGTCGCCCTCGGCAACGGACAGCTGCCCGTCGTCGTCAAGCAGCTCGTTTTTTTCCACCACCCCGTCAACCTTGGTGCCCGTGTCGACAAACACGTTGCTGCCACCAATGGAGATAATGCGCCCCCGGATCCGGTCGCCCACCTGAATGTTTTCATTCATGCCGGTGCTGTAGGATTCAAACAGTTCGGCAAAACTCTCTTCCGCGTCCACTTCCGGTTCCGGTGATGCGTTTTCAAAATCGTCGTTCATGATTGTTCTCCCAGTTCATAAAATGTGGGGCAACTTCACCAAAATTTAACCGCTTTTGCAAGCCAATTGTCGCTTATGGCGAATTCTTGCGCCGCCGGCCATACCGCCCCCGGCGCATCGGGGCTTGACAAGCATCTCCGGATGGCTATGCTTTTCTCAACACCAGCCATTGCCCATCGACCGCGAGGCCCCAAACCGGCCGGCGCCGGTCGCAAACGATCCGGCTGGCGCCCATCCACCCAAATCGCGAGGAACGTCATGGCCATCATCAAGTGGGACCCGTTTGGCGATATCGCCACCCTTCAGGATCGTATTAACAAACTTTTTGAAGATTCGTTCCCCCAACAGCTGGCTGACGGCGAAACGCTACCCTCCTGTGCCTGGACGCCCCATACCGATATCTATGAAAACGACAGCGGCTTTTTCGTTGCCGTCGACCTGCCCGGTGTGAAAAAGGAAGATGTCACCGTGGAGGTCAAGAACAACGTCATGACCATCAGCGGTAAGCGGTCCGAGGATCCGGAATGCCAGACGACCAACTATTATCGCCGTGAACGCATCTGCGGTAAATTTTACCGGACCTTCAGCCTGCATGCCATGATCGCGCCCGCAGATATCAAGGCAACGTTCAAAAACGGCGTCCTGATCATCGAAATGCCCCGACCTGCGGCCGATCCGCCCAGACAGATTTCTGTGGATATCGAGTAAATGGATTTATTCGGCGATCGGTATTCAAATTTCATGGTTCGTGCTTATTGTTTGGTTATTCGGACGGCCCGGCTTTGCATAAAGCCCCATCTGGAAATCCTACAAATGGAGCGGCACCATGAAAAATAGAAATATCGTACCCAACGAAAAAGAATGCATCAGCCAGTGCATCATGCAGTACTGGTCCAGTTCCAGCGAACCCACCCGTGATCGTGACGCAAAATATGAACGCTGCCTGACCAACTGCAACATATGCGGGTCTGCCTGACCTGAAACGGTGCACTGAAAAAACAACCCACGCCCCGGCGACGGAAAAACTCGTCCACGGGGCGTTTTATTGGAGTTTTCGATTTTACCCCAACCATGAATGATACTCCCAGAATTTCCGAACATTTCCATCGGCAGGCAGCAATGCTGGCCAACCGCGTCAAGAAGCGTTTCAAGCACCTTTCCAAACGGTTCTCACGGCAGCAGATCGATGTGTTCCGCCTCTACGACTGGGACATTCCTGAAATTCGTGCCGTGGTGGACTGGTACGGCGGCCACCTGGTGATCGGCGAGTACATGCGGCGCCAGTCGGTACCCGAATGGCTGCTCCTGATGGGCCGGGCAGTGGCCGACACCCTGAACGTGCCCGCCGAACGGCTGCACCTGAAACAGCGCTGGGCCGGCCGCCAGGAGGGCAAACGCTACGAACGCATCGACTATACGGATAAAAAGATCGTTCTGCACGAACGGGATTTCAAATTTCTGGTCAATCCGTACGACTATGTGGATACGGGCCTTTTTTCCGACCATCGCGACACCCGGCAGATGGTTCGCCAGATGGCCGCAGGCAAGGATTTTCTCAATCTGTACTGTTATACGGCGTCGTTTTCCTGCTACGCGGCCAAAGGCGGCGCCCGCAGCACCGTCTCCGTGGACCGCTCGGAGAGTGTCATCCAGTGGGCCGGGGAGAATCTGAAGCTGAACGAAATCGATCCGAAAAACAATCGGCTGGTCCATGCCCACACCTTCGACTATCTGAAAAAAGCACACCGGGAGGGAAAACAGTTCGATCTTGCCGTGGTGGATCCCCCCTCCTATTCCACCACCAAAGTGCGCAACGAATCCTTCGACATCGCACGCGACCATCCCCGCCTCCTTTCGGCGGTGATCGACCTGATGCGGCCCAAGGCCACGCTCTTCTTCTCCACCAACCACCAGGATTTCACCCTTTGCATGGACCGGATCAAGGCCGCTGCAGTAGAAGAAATCACGGCCCAGACCATCCCGGAAGACTACCGGAACAAGCGCAAGACCATCCATCGCTGCTGGCGCATCACGGTGTAAGCGGACACGGAAAAATTGACAAGCGCCCTGCTTTCGGGGTAAGAAAATCGTAACTGACAGGTGCGGGCGCCGGCGCTTCGAACGCCCGTTAAAAGGAAAGATGGTGAGAGCCCATCGCATACCAGCCGTTGCTGTAATCGGGAACGACCGCCGCAAAAACGCCACTGCCGACCGGGTGTCGACGGGAAGGCGCGGCCAGTAGGGAAACGCTCGACGCCCGTAAGCCAGAAAGCCTGCCTGTGCACTGCCCGGCGGCATCATCGATGCCTGCCGGAAACGGATACCGCTGGAAGCTGTCCGTATCGTTTTCGTCTGGTCGTTCAGGCGAAAGGATACTGGCATCGGCTGCCGCGGTTTTTTTATTGTGCAGCGCCGTATATCGCAATATCCTGCCTCCTGTCCGGCCCATCCGATATTTCCATATCACGGAGTTAACCGACCATGAGTACGGACAAAACCTTCGGCGCATTGATCACCCGCCTCATCGACAAGACGGACCTCACCCGCGACGAGGCCCGCGAAGCCTTCACCGTTATCCTGAATGACAACACTACGGCCATGCAGCAGGGGGCATTTCTGGCGGCCCTGCGCGCCAAGGGCGAGACCGAAGCGGAAGTCGCCGGCGCCTGGGAGGCCATTTTCGACCTGGACACGGTCAAGGTGACCCCCGATACGGGCATGCCCGTCGTCGAGAACAGCGGCACCGGTATGGACAGCTACAAGACCTTCAATATCAGCACCGCCGCCGCCATCGTGGCCGCGGCAGCCGGCGTGCCCATGGCCCGCCACGGCGCCCGGGCAATCACCTCCGTCTGCGGCACGGTGGATATGGCCGAAGCGCTGGGCGTGGATGTGGCCTGCGATGCCGACCTGGTGGCCCGCAGCATCAAGGATGCCGGCATCGGCCTGTTCAATGGCATGAGCCCGACCATTCACCCCATGGCCCTGGGCCGCATTCTCTCCCAGATCCATTTCGGCTCGACCCTGAACATCGCCGCCTCCCTGGCCAACCCGGCCATGCCCCGGTTTGGTATTCGCGGTGTCTACGCCCGGGAAATGATCGACCCGGTGGTCCGGGTCATGAAAGCCATCGGCTACCAGCAGGCCCTGGTGTTCCACGGGGCGGTAGACGGCACCAACAAGGGCATGGACGAGGCGTCGGTCTGCGGCACCACCTGGTGTGCGCAGCTGGGCGAGGATGGCACCGTCGACACGTTTCGCCTGCAGCCGTCCGAACTGGGCCTGGCCGATCACAACCCGGCCGACCTGGCACCGGAGAAGGATCTGGCGCGGGAATCCAGGCGCTTCGTGGCCCTGATCCGGGGGCAGGAAAACGGCACCAGCACCCGCCGACAGGCCCTGGAACTCAACACGGCCCTGATTCTGAAGGTCGCCGGCAAGGTGGACACCATCCCCACCGGCATGGCCCTGGCCGGCGCCACCATCGACAGCGGCAACGCATACGCCACCCTGGAAAACTGGGTCACCACCCAGAACCGGCAACCGGAGGAGGGACTGGCCAGGCTGCGTCGGCTGCAAAACGCCATCAATTAGGAGAACCGCCATGGAACTGCTCGTCATCAAAACCGGCAGCCGATATCTGCGCGTCAAGGACGACGATTGCACGGCCGTGGGGCTGGACAAAGCCAGCGTTTTTCCCATGGCAATGCTGGAAACCGTCAAGGTCCATCTGGCAGCGGCCCGGGCGCACGGATTTCCCGAAGCCGTCATCTTTCGACTGACCCTGACGGAAACACCGCTTTGAAACCATGGGAAAGGGAAATTCAACCATGAAAATCGTGCTGACCGGCCTGGAGCAAATCGAGACTCAGCCGGCGGACCAACCGGCCGTCGAGAGCGGCATGACCCGGCTCGCCGTGCGCTACTGCGGCATCTGCCGGACCGATGCCAAAATGTGGCATGAGGGCCACCGCGATCTGATCTTTCCCCGGGTTCCCGGCCACGAAGTGCTGGCCGAGGACGAGCATGGCCAACGGTTTACCGTCTGGCCTGGCCGGATCTGCGGCCGCTGCCGGTACTGCACCAGCGGCCGCGAGAATCTCTGCGAATCCATGCAGATCATGGGTTTTCATTTTGATGGCGGCTTCAGCCGGACCCTGCTGGCCCCCACCGAGAGCCTGATTCCGGTACCGGACACGATCACCCCGCACCAGGCCTGTTTCGCCGAACCGGTGGGCTGTGTCCACAACGCCCTGACGGCGCTCAACCTACAGCCGGGAGAACGGGTGGTGGTCTTCGGTGGCGGCACCGTCGGCCTGATTGCCGCCCTGGTAGCAAAGACACAAGGCGCAATCCCCCTGGTAATTGAAAAAAACGCCCGGAAAATCGCCAGGGCCGGTGCATTTCTGGGTGCCACGCAGATCACCGCCCTGCGGGAAACCCACGAGAGCGAATTCGATGCGGCGATCAACGCCTGCCCCGACCCCATCGCCTTCAGCCAGGCGGTCACCAAGCTGGCCAAGGGCGGCCGCCTCTCCTTTTTCAGCGGTCTGAAAAAAAACCAGACCATTGAAAGCAACCTGATCAACCTGCTGCACTACCGCGAAGCAGCCCTATTCGGCGCCTACGGCCTGACCCGGCAGAATATGGTGGCCGCATTGGGGCTGATCGCCCGTCACCAGCCGGCCTTGGAGCATCTGGTCGAGGCCATCGTCCCGCCGGAACAGCTCAGCCGGCAGCTGCCCCGCGTGCTGGCCGGCGATGGGTTCAAGGTCATTTTGGATTTTACCGGCAAGACCGGCCGACGCAGCGCCGCCCCGCCCCCACCGAAAACCGAGGCCGCCGTTGCCGGCAAGACCGATGCGAACCGCCTGTTCCAGCGAAAATGATCCGCAGTGATCGGATTCAGGGGTCCCCCCGGACGGAGTCCAGAACCGGCGCCGCTGCTGGGGCCACACTGCGCAGGTGCAGATCCCGCTGGGGAAAGGGGACCTCGACGCCCAGTTCGCGGAAACGGCGGTCGATGGCCTGATTCAACTCGCTGCGCACATCGTTCATGTAATCGATGTCATCGATCCAGACGCGGATCTGAAAATTCAATGAACTGTCCCCGAAATCCATAAAATAGATCAGCGGCGACGGATCATTGAGAATCCGTGGGTTTTCCGCGGTGCAGTGCTTCAGGGTTTTCAGCACCAGGGGCACGTCCGATCCGTAAGCCACGCCAACGGTAAGAATGATGCGCATGTTGCGATCATCCAGGGTCCAGTTGGTCAGCTGGTTGGTAATCAGATCACTGTTGGGCACGACGATGTCGGAACGGTCGAAGGTCTGGATAATGGTTGCCCGCAAACCGATGTCACGGATCGTGGCCCACTGGTTGCCCAGCTGAATGATGTCACCGACCTTGACCGGACGCTCGAAAAGCAGGATCAGTCCGCAGACAAAATTGTTCACGATGGTCTGGAGGCCGAAGCCGATGCCGACACTGAGCGCCGAGGCGATGATGGTCAGATTGGTCAGTTCGAACCCGAGAGTGGCCAGGGCAAGCATGACCCCCACCAGCACAATGGTGTAGTGAAGCAGGCGGGAGATGGAAAGACCGATGCCCGGATCCAGTTTTTTGCGCGCAAACACATCACGCATCAAAAACATCTGAATCAGGCGGGACGACAGCAGGGCGCCGTACAGGCAGGCGCCTGCGGCCAGTACCAGCCCAATGGTAATCCGGTTTTGGCCAACGGTCACGCCAAACGCCAGAAGCCGGGAAATCGGCTCCACCGGGCTGGTGAAGACCCGCCAGGTCTGAAGCACCACCCCCACACAGAAAAGCAAAACAATCAGGCTGAACCCTTTGGTGATACGATCGATGATCTTTGTCGTATGCGCCGGAAGAAAGGGAATTTGCTGGACGGCCGGGCTGCGGAATGCCGATTCCAGGAGTCCGCGAATCAGCAGCATGATCAGCCGGGCCAGCACAACAATGAAAATGGTCGCCATTGATGACTGAAAAATATGCCGGGAGAGCGCACTGTAACCGGTGATCTCAAATATGGCGATCGCCAGGCAGGCCAGGGAGGCCAGGGTTAACAATGCCGTGTATCCGCGTGTCCGTCTGGCCGTGACGGGGCGCAGGATAAACCGGATGCAAAGGCTGCCGACGCCAATGGTGGTGGCCAGCAGGTAGAGCCGGAAAAGCGGCATGGGCAGTCCGATGCCGATGAAGATGCGGGTGACCAGCAAAACGGCGGCCAAAAGATACATCATCATCACCCGGCGGCGGACGGCGGTAATACTTCCCACCAGGCGCGCGGTGGTGAACAGGATCATCGCCGTCAACACCAGTTCCCACGCAACGGGCATGGGCTGGTATGCGTTCCAGAGAGCGATGGCGGAAATCAGGCTCCCCACCGCATAGGGGTTGCGGCGCATGAAGCGCAGCGCATCGATGCCTTCAAGAATCACGCCCGATCGGCGGATGCCAACGGCAACAACCACGAGAAGCACCACCTGCAGGCCTATCGCCCACGCGATTCTGGAGAAATAATCCTTCTGAAAAACGAGAAGGCGTTTGACGCCGGCAATGATGTCAAAAAACAGCCAGGCGTTTACCCGTTGATAGAAGGCGGAAGCATACATCGGTGGGGAAAAATCCTGCAGGAATTCACCGCGGGCCCCCCGGATCATCGGTTCCACATCGACCAGTATGGTGTTGATGCCCGTTTGGATATCAAAGACCCGTTTTTGAACCGTCATCAAGTGCTTCATCTGTACCATGACAATGGAAAGTGCATTGTCGATGGTTTGCATGGCCCGTTTAAATGTCTGGGCAACCAACGGCAGGGTCATGGCGGTACCGGCAGCGGTTTTCCACATCGTCCAGTATGCCTGATCTTCCTGCCATTGGCCATGCCAGAGATCGAGTTTGCGCAGTCCTGCCAGAAGCGGCTGCCGATGGGCCGACAAGGCCTCGTTCACGACTTCCACCGACTGGCGAAAACGCACCAGGCGCTCGTAATTCAGGCCGACGGCCTGTTTCAGCGCGACCAGTTCCCGGGACAGGGCGTCAAGCCGGTTTTCCAGACGAACAAATTCGGGCGCATCCGCCCCGGGCACAGTGATATCGGCAATCTGGCGCTTCATCTGCGCCAGGCGCTGGCTCAGATCCGCGGCCTTGGGAATCAGTTCCGCAAACCCTGAAGGGGAAGCCAATGCACGATCCTCGGCGCTTTTATCCGGTTCGGAAAGGGGCTCTGCATTAACCGTGCATGGAGAAATGCACATCCATAGCAGGGTTAAAACAATCAGTATCCATCCAACCCGGCAGGGGTAACGCAAAACGGAGCGAGCGGGATGGCAATTTACGCAAAAACATTTTTTCATTTTTGGCTCGTCTGAAGACAAATGGTGTGGGGATCGTTGCTGGTCATCATCACCACTTCGGCTGCAGGGAACGCAGAAAAGTGACCTCCCCCTGGTAGCGGGAGACGGTGGGCCGGTCAACCCGGTGGGGATTCCGCGGAATCCGGGGTATGGGCAGCTTTGTTGCGCCGGCCATGGGGGATCGTCCGAGGGCCAGGTTGTAAGCGCTGACCATTATCATCTCCAGGTTGATAACATCCTGCAGGTTATACGCCAGCAGCGTCTCCAGGGCACGCTCGTCATTGTTGCGCAGGTAGACGTTCCAAAGCACCACCGCAAAAAGCCCGTCAACGTCTGCCAAATCCCCGCGCGACAGGCCCATCTGGGTTTCGCAACGTTTCAGCCCGCCCTTGAATCCGAGTCCGGCCAGCACATAGCGCAAATCGATGTGGGCATGGTCCAGCCGGCAGCCCAGCACCCGCTCGATCACCGGCACGTCGAAGCACTTACCGTTGTAAGTCACCAGCAGCTTGTAACGCTGAATGTCATCGGCAAAATCGTCCAGGTTCTGCCCGTTCACGTAAGTGGTCATCGCCGACCCGTCGTACACGGCAATCGTGGAAATCGTGCAATCCGCCTCCAGTCCCGTGGTCTCAATGTCCAGGTAGGCCGCCTGATCGCGAAATTCGTTGAACAGTCGCCAGTGCTGGCCGGCCGGCAGGCGACTGGCGAAATAATTGGCATTCATCGCCGTCAGCTGACGCTGTGATTCGTGCAGTTCGGTGGCAATCCGATTTTTTTTGGCCGGTGTCAGCTTCAGCGGCAGGCCGTCGTCGAACGACGCCCAGTCGGTCAGGCCGGCCGCCCAGAGGCTCTGCTCCGTTTTCGGTCCGACACCCGGGATATGAAGAAAGGTATGGCGCAGCATAGATGGGTGCTCATCGCAAATTAAAAGATGGTCCGTATTCTGCTCTTTTTGCCGTCATAGGTCAACAACCTACCGGCCATCAGGAATTTTCTTAGGGTATTTTCGGCTCAGATCCGATTACCAGTCGAAACGGGCTGGTCTCCGCCATCGTCAACAACCACGTATTCGGCCGGCTGGTCCTTCCAACGTTCGGTTCAATCGTGAAATAAGCGTGACGGGACGGGATTAAATGCCTTGGCTTTCAAACGGGCTTTGCGGTAGGGTGGCATCGGTAAAAAGACATCCAAATACGGTAACCCTGGAATCAATTTCCTGGTTGATCACCCGGTGCATAGAGAGTCTCATTGATGACCACCCCCCTTGAACTGCTTGCCCCGGCCAAAAATGCCGCCCTCGGCATGGCCGCCATCGACCATGGCGCGGATGCCGTGTACATCGGCGCGCCCCAGTTCAGCGCCAGGGCGGAAGCCGGCAGCGACGTGGCGGACATCTCGCGGCTGATCCGTCACGCCCATCTTTATTACGCCAGGGTCTATGTGGCCCTGAACACGATCCTGACCGATGCCGAAATCCCGCAGGCCCGCGATATCATCCACACGGTTTATGAGATGGGTGCGGATGGACTGATCATTCAGGATGTGGGCCTGCTGGAGCTGGATCTTCCGCCCATCCCGCTCATCGCCAGCACCCAAATGCACAACGACACGCCCGAGAAAGTGAAGTTTCTGGAAGGGGTGGGCTTTTCCCGGGTTATTCTGGCCAGGGAACTCTCCTGTGAGGAGATCGGCCGCATTCGCCGTGAGACCGCCATCGAACTAGAATCCTTTGTCCACGGCGCCCTGTGCGTTTCCTACAGCGGGCAGTGCTACATGAGCCAGGCCGTGGCACAAAGAAGCGGCAATCGGGGCGTCTGCGCCCAGCCCTGCCGCAGCCGTTATACCCTGAGCGACCGTACCGGCAACACCCTGGTGGAGCGCAAGTTTCTTCTCTCATTGAAAGATTTGAACCTCTCCAATCACATTTCCGACCTAGTGGATGCCGGCGTCACCGCCTTTAAAATCGAAGGCCGCCTGAAAGAGATCGACTATGTCAAAAACGTCGTTGCCGCCTACCGGATGGCCATCGATGACTATATCCAGACCCATCCGGGCTACGGTCGGGCATCTTCCGGCAGTTCGACCCATACCTTTTCGCCGGACCTGGACAGGACCTTCAATCGCGGCTATACCCCCTATTTCATCGATGGCCGGAAAGAGAAAATCGCCTCTTTCGACACCCAGAAAGCCATCGGCCAGTCCGTGGGAACGGTGACCGCCACGGGCAAGGATTTTTTTGAAATCAGCGGCAGTGAACTCGAAAACGGGGACGGGCTCTGTTTTTTCAACCGGGAAAAAAATCTGGTGGGGTTCCGCGTCGATCAGGTTCGGGAGAAACGGATCTATCCCAATTCCATGCAGGGACTTCGGGTGGGTACCCGGCTGTTCCGCAACCACGATCACGCCTTTTGCCGGGCCCTGAAAAAGCGCTCGGCCAAACGGCAGATCGCCCTTGAAATCCGCTTCGAGCAGAATCCGGACGGCATTCGCGTGGCGGTCACAGACGAAGACGGCCACCAGAGCCATGTTGACCAGCGCCTTGCATGGGAGCCGGCCAATCACCCGGAGCGGATGAAAGAACAGATCCACACGCACCTGTCCCGCACCGGGGACACGCCCTACACGGTGGCCCGGGTAAGCATCCGGCCCGGCACGCCCGGCTTCATCCCCCTGAGCACCTTAAATGAAATCCGGCGCAACGCCCTTGACCACCATACACGGATCCGGCTTGAGGCCTGTCCGCGTACCTCCTATCACCCGGTTCCCAATTCCGTGCCCTACCCGCAAAGCGAGTTGACCCATACGGCCAACATCCTGAACGACCATGCCGAACAATTCTACCGGCGCCACGGGGTCCGCCGCCTGGAACGGGCTTTTGAAACCCTGGCCGATCCGGCCGGTAAAACCGTGATGACCACCCGCTACTGCATCCGGCACCAGTTGGACGCCTGCTTCAAGATGCCCAAAAACCGGAGAATGCTCGAGGCGCCACTGTACATTGACGACGGCCGCCATCGGTACCGGCTGGAATTCGACTGCAAAAACTGCCGAATGCACGTGGTGCTGGAAGGCCCCATCCGGAAGTAGGTCCTGTGATGGCCTTTCGGCCAGGATGCCCCTCCCCGTTTCATTGATGACACGCGTTGCCTGCCAATGGGGACCTATGAGGTCAGGGGATATTCCCGGCCAAAGGGAATGTTCAGTTTTTTCATTCGGCTGCGCAGGGTGTTGGGGTTGATCACCAGCAGTTCGGCCGCACCGTCGGGACCGTAAATTTTCCCTTTGGTCATGCGCAGCACGCGCTTAATGTGCTCGGCCATGGCCTGGTCCAGGGCCAGGATGGCTGGATTTGTTTCGCCCACCGGCTGAATATCCTGCGGGGTCTCCACCCCGCCCAAAAACTCGATCTCCAGACCGGCATTTTCATTCTGTCCGCGACTGCGGATGAGGGTGCGCTCAACCAGATTCTCCAGCTCCCGGACATTGCCCGGCCAGTGATACGCCTGAAGCCGCTCGATGGCTCTGGCGGTGACCGGCGGCAGAGTGTGGATTCTCAGCTCCTTGGCTTTTTTCTGCAGGAAATGATGGAACAGGGTCGGGATATCTTCTTTTCTGTGTCTCAGGGGAGGAATCGTGATCGGAAAGATATTCAACCGAAACCACAAATCCTCGCGGAACTGCCGGGTCTTGATCATCTCTTCGAGATTCTGATGGGTCGCCGTGATAATTCTCACATCCACCGGTATCGGCCGGGTTCCCCCCACCCGGTTGATCTCCTTGTTCTGAAGGACGCGAAGCAGCCGGACCTGTGCCTGCAGGGGAAGCTCCCCGATTTCATCCAGAAAAATGCTGCCCGTATGGGCCCGTTCAAAATAGCCGCGTTTCAGGGTGACGGCACCGGTGAAAGCGCCTTTTTCATGGCCGAACAGCTCGCTGTCAAAAAGGGTTTCCGGGATCGCACCACAATTGACCTTGATGAAGGGACCGTCCTGGCGCGGCGAGGAGTAGTGAATCACATTGGCGATCACCTCCTTGCCGACACCGGTCTCCCCCAGGAGCATCGCCGGACTGCCTAACGGTGCCACCTGCCGAACCATTTCCATGACCCCTTTCAATCCGGAATCGGCGCCCATGATATCATCCGTCGACCGATGGAACAGCTCCCGGTTCAATTCACGGTTTTCGGCATCCAGCATATCCTTGAATCTAACCATTTCCATGTACCGGATGGCATTGGAAACCGCGATGTCAAAGGGCTTTCTGAGCAGGCCGATGAGTTCGGCATGGGTTTCATGATAGACGTTTTTCTGCTCGGCGATCACCGTCAATGCGCCCAATCGCTTATTTTCGATCACCAGCCGCATCACCAGAAGGGAAATATTCGCTTTTCCCGTCTGCTGATAAACGGTTTTGGAAACCGCATCGTGTTCCGGGCTGCTGACAATTTTGACCTCCTGCCATTGGGCGAACTCTTCCTCAATCTGGGTAATCGCGTCCTTGGGCAGGGCGATCGACGGCAGCCGGGGAACGCTTCCCCGGCGGGAGACAGTGGCCAGATTCGAAATCATGCCGGTCTCCTGCTCGTATAGATACAGGGACATCCATGAAACCGGCATATGGGTCTCGATAAAGCGAAGGCAGCGCTGCATGGCTTTTTCAATATTGAGGCTGCTGCAGATATGAATGGTTGCCTGACGGAAAAATTCGTTTTCATCCACCTGCATAGTAGAGTCCTCCCGGTTTTGATCCAAGCACAGTCGGGTTCAGGCGGTTCCGCCTGCGTCCCAAGATGCCGGCCATAGTATCATGACATTTAACAATTATCACTATATTTCATGCTTTTAGTCATTATATATCGTGATAATTGTCGGCATATATTTTAACAACTTGATTTTACTTATTTTTTAAGATTGGCACAACTTTGGCTTTACCGTTACCAGAACCAACAAGCCCATATCCACCGAGCGAAGGGGATGCACAAAAAAAGGATCTGGCAACACCCACAGACCATGCCCCCTTGGTTCACAAGCAAGTCATGGAGACGTTTATGCCGCTGCAAAGAAAAACCGCGTTTATCAATTTGAGTACCCGTGAAGTCGATGTTCAGGATATCCCGCTGAGCCTGAGAAAAAATTTTTTCGGCGGCAGGGGACTGAATATGTACTATCTGACCCATCTGGCGCCCAAGGGGCTCGATCCCTTTGATGCTGAAAGTCCGTTGATCTTCGGTGCCGGCCTGATGACCGGTGTACTGGGGGGACGAATGAACGTTTCCGGTAAATCGCCCGAGAGCGGTTATCTCGCCGATTCCAATGTGGGCGGATATTTTGGCGCCGAGCTGGCCGGCACCGGATTCAGCCATCTGGTGATCACCGGCAAAAGCCCCACCCCGGTCTATCTGTATATCAATAATGGAAACATCGCCTTTGTGAACGCCACCCATCTGTGGGGCAAAAAAACCGGGGAAACCCAAACCCTGATCCGCGATGAACTGAAAGATGACAAAATCCAGACCATGTGCATCGGCCCTGCCGGTGAAAACCGGGTCCGGTTTGCCTGCATCATCACCGGCCCCAAAAACGCCGCCGGCAGAACCGGCCTGGGAGCGCTGATGGGTTCCAAAAACCTCAAAGCGATCGCGGTCAGGGGCAACACGCCGTTTTCCATCCATGATCCCAAGGGCTATCTCGATCTTCTCAGAGCGACCAGCCGGAAAGCCACCAGCAGCGCCTGGGGCAAGGCCCTCGGCGAATACGGAACCCCGATTCTTTTTAAGAACGCCAATACCCGGGGATGGACCAGCTACCGGTATCACCAGAAAACCACCGTCGGCGACCGGGGCCAGGAACTGTTTGCCGAAAATTTCAAAGCCAAAATGGGCAACGGCGCGAACTCCTGTTTCGGGTGTCCCGTCCACTGCCGGCACCGCTTCGAGATCAAGGCCGGCCGCTTCAAGGGAACCAAAGGCGAAGGCCCCGAATATGCCAGCTTTGCGTCGATGGGGCCGACCCTGGGCAACCTGGATTTGTCCTCGGTGGTCTATTTATCCGAACTTTGCAATCAATACGGGGTCGACACCATTTCAGGCGGCAACTACCTGGGCTTCGCATTCACCTTGTTTGAGAAGGGCATCATCACCAAAGCCGATGTGGGCTATGCACTCAACTGGGGCGATCACGATGCCATCGAACGGCTGCTGACCGACACCGTGTACCGGAAAGGCTTTGGCGATATCATGGCCGAAGGCAGTTTTGCCGTAAATCGGCTCCCCGCCGAAGCCGGAAAGCACCTGCTGACCATAAAAAATGTATCCATCGAAATGACCGATGAACGGGCGGCCAAAGCACTGGCGTTCGGGCTGGCCGTGGCCACCCGGGGAACCTGCCACATGCGCAGCCGGCCGTCCGCCGATGTGGTCAATTACCCCAGGGAAATTCTCAGCCAATTCTACGGCGGTGACGTGGGTAAGGATTTCAAGGATTACACGGGCAAGGCCCGCATGGTCTGGTGGCACGAACTGTTCAATGCGGTGACCGATTCGGTGGGGATTTGCCGTCTGGCCGGCGTCTTCAGCAGCATCAACGCCATCGGGTATCTGGACATCTGCCAATTGCTGCAAAAAGCCGTCGGCCTTGATATGAGCGATGACGATCTCTACACCCTGGGCGAAAGGATTTACACCACGGAACGGATGTTCATCAACCGCGAAGGCATATCGAGAAAGGATGACCACCTGCCGGATCTGTATTACGAGCAGCCGATTCCCGATGGCCCCACCCAAGGGGAGACCATCGACAAAGCCAAGTTCGAGACCCTGCTGGACGACTACTACCGGCTCCACGGCTGGAACGATATCGGCATCCCCACCGAGGACACCGTCAATCGTTTGAACCTGGACGCGTTAATCAATCAGGAGGTGGCCAAATGCGCATAAAAGTCGATCAATCCAAATGCACGGGCTGTCTGATCTGTGAAATCACCTGCTCTCTGGTGCATACCGGCCAGGTACAGCGGCAAGCATCCGCCATCCAGGTAAAATTCGGTCATCTGGACCATGCGCCTCATCAACCGGTGGTCTGCAGACAGTGCAAGCGGATGCTGTGCCTGAAATCCGAGGACAAAAAATCGGATGACGCGTTAAGGCAGACATTTTTCTGGAAAAACGACAACCACAGAAAAGCGGATTGTGCCTTCGATGCACTGTTTGCCTCCGGCGACAACCTGATTCATTGCAACCTGTGCGGCGGAGATCCCGAATGCATCAAAAGCTGCCCGACCGGTGCGTTGGGTTTGAGCGCCTGAAAAAGACGGACAGTCCACTTTTCATCCAAAAAAAGAAGGCCGGCAGATAGCCCTGCGGTCCGAAGCGCAGGGTTCTGCTGGTTGATCATTGAACCCACCCGCCGGATCTCTCTCCCCACCAAACCCGATTTTTCCTTCAAGATTTCCCGAAAAACACCAATAACGACCATACCAGGCGCCACAATGCATCACTTTTTTACGCATTTTCAGGGGGGCCAGCATGCTTAACCGACTGACGGTCAAAGGCCGCATGTTCATCATCAACGTCTCGATTCTGGTATTGTTGGTGACCCTGGTCGCCTTTGCCATCCGCAACAAAAACATGGTCAAGGTATAACATTGGTATATCCTTTGCTGACAAACAGAACCGGGTTGTTCCCGAGCCCATGCTGAAGGCACTGAAAAACACGCGTCTGGACGTCAAAGTGGCTCTGTTGGGAGCCAGCGGCGTACTGATCACGGCCATCGCCCTGGTCGCCCTTGCCGTCTGGCATAGCGGCCAGTACAACCAACTGGCCCAATCTGAAGTGGAACAACTGATCAACGCCGATCTGGACCACATCACCCAGGGGGTTTACCAGATCATCAAGACGGCCAACGAGGCGGTTCAGTCGCAGGTGGACTACAATCTCAACGTTGCCCGGCACCTGCTTGAGGCTGCCGGTAAGGTCAGCCTGGCAACGGACACGGTATCCTGGACGGTGACCAATCAGTTTACCCGGCAATCCGACCAGCTGAACCTGCCCAAACTGCTCATCGGCAACACCTGGGTGGGCCAGCACGCCGACCTTGCCGTCGAAGCCCCGATTGTCGACCCGGTCACCCGCCTGGTCGGCGAAACCGCCACGATCTTCCAACGCATGAACGCTGACGGCGACATGCTGCGTGTCGCCACCACGGTACGGACCAAAGAGAACCAGCGCGCCATCGGAACCTACATTCCGGCGGTCAATCCCGATGGTTCGAAAAATCCGGTGGTGGCCGCCATTCTCAGGGGGGAGACCTACCATGGCCGTGCCTATGTGGTGAACGCCTGGTACCTGACCGCCTATGAACCATTGAGAGACGGGTCCGGCAACCTGGTGGGCATGCTCTACGTGGGCGTCAAACAAAAGGATGTCGAGTCACGCGTCAGAAAGGCCATTCTCCAGACCCGCGTGGGCAAAACCGGATATGTCTATGTCCTCGGCGGAAATGGAGAAGCGCGCGGTCGCTACATCATTTCCCACAAAGGCGAACGCGATGGCGAAAATATCTGGAATAGCCGGGATGGCGACGGCCGGTATGTGGTCCAGACCATCATCCACACGGCAGCAGGGTTAAAACCCGGTGAAATGGCCACCGAACGCTATCGCTGGCAGAACCCGGGAGAACCGGCACCACGCTGGAAGATTGCCCGCCTGGCCTATTATGGACCCTGGGACTGGATCATCGGCACCAGCGTCTACCTGGACGAGCTTCAGACCTACCGCACCCTGCTCGCTGAAGGGCGATTGCGGATGACCCGCGGCATGGGCATCGCCGGCGTCATCATCACGGTTCTGGTCGGGCTGATCGGAATGTTGATCGCCTGGACCATCACGCGCCCGGTCCGCCAGATGACCGTGGTGGCCGAAAAAATTGCCGGTGGCAACCTGCACCAGAAGGTCAACGTCGAATCCAGTGACGAAATCGGTGTTCTGGGCCATACGTTCAACGTGATGGCCGACCGGCTCAACCAATCCATCGAGGGACTGAAAAAGAGCGAGGAAAAATATCGCGGCATTTTTGAAAACGCCATTGAGGGCCTTTTCCGGGAAACGCCTGACGGTCAGCTGATCAACGCCAATCCAGCCATGGCCAGAATCCTCGGTTACGATTCACCGGAAGCACTCATTTCGAGTATCACGGACGTCAGGCGGCAGCTCTATGTCAACCCGAAGGACCGTCAGGCACTGGACACGATCATCTCCGAGTTTCGGGATGCGATCGGATGGGAAACCCGCCTTTACCGAAAGGACGGTGTCCAGATATGGGCATCCATCAGTGCCCGCATGATCCGTGACAAAACGGGCAAAAGGGCCTTCGTCGAGGGGTTCGTAACGGACATCAGTGACCGCAAAATGGCCGAGGAGGACCTCGCCGAGTCGAGAAACTATCTTGATGAGATAATCAATGCCATTGCTGACCCGCTGTTCGTCAAAGACCGGTACCATCGTTGGATCCTGGTCAACAATGCCATGTGCGCCTTCATGGGGCAGCCCCGGGAAAAACTGATCGGAAAATCCGACTATGATTTTCTGTCAAAAGAAGAGGCCGATGTATTTTGGTCAAAGGACGAGTTGGTGTTGACCAGCGGGGAAACCAACATCAACGAAGAGACGCTTACTGATGCTGAGGGCATCGTCCATACTCTTCTGACAAAAAAAAACCTTTACACGGACAAGCAGGGCACAGCGTACATTGTCGCCATCATCCGGGACATCACCGACCAGAAACTGGCCGAGGCGGAAAAGACGCGCCTGGAAGCCCGGCTTACCCAGGCTCAGAAAATGGAAGCCATCGGCACCCTGGCCGGCGGCATCGCCCATGACTTTAACAATATCCTGCAACCGATGATGGGGTACAGTGAACTGCTGAAGCATTCTCTGAACGGTGATGGACCGCAACAACGTTACGTCGATGGGCTTTACCAATCCTGCATGCGGGCGAAGGAGCTGGTCAACCAGATTTTGACCTTCAGCCGCCAATCGGAAAACAAGACCGTCGCGGTTCGAATTCAGACCATTCTCAAAGAGGTCATCAAATTAAGCCGTTCCACGATCCCGTCCTATATTGAAATCAACCAAAAGATCCGGAAAGACTGCCCTCCGGTGGTGATCGATCCCACCCAACTGCACCAGATTGCGATGAATCTGATCGTCAACGCCTACCATGCCGTGGAAGACTCTGGTGGAAAGATCACGGTTTGCCTCAAAGAGATCGTGCTGGAAAAAAACGATGGCCTGGCCACGTCGCTTCAACCGGGGAGGTACGCCGTCCTGTCGATTGCCGATACGGGCTACGGTATGGATGCGACCATGATGGACAAAATCTTCGAGCCCTATTTCACCACCAAACCCCAAGGCAAGGGAACCGGCCTCGGCCTTTCGGTGGTGTACGGCATCGTCAAGAACCTGGATGGGGAGATAAAGGTGTACAGCGAAGTCGGCCAAGGAACGACGATCAATATCTACCTGCCCGCATCGGCCGATGCAGCTGGAAAGGCCTTGTCGCCAAAAACGCAAAATCACCCTACCGGCAATGAACGGATTTTATTGGTGGATGATGAATCCCTGATTGTGGAATCGGCGACGGCCATCCTGACGGAACTCGGCTATCAGGTAACCTCACAGTCAAGCAGCGTCGAGGCACTGGAACACTTCAGAAACCATCCGGATGCCTTCGATCTGGTCATTACCGACATGACCATGCCGATTATGACCGGCGAGCAAATGGCCGAGCAGATGATGCGCATCAATCCCCTGACCCCGATCATTATCTGCACCGGGTTCAGCGAACAGATCAGCCGGGGAAAGGCAAAAGCCATTGGAATCAAGGCATTTTTGATGAAACCGGTCACCATCGCGGAAATGTCTCGCAAAGTGAGAACGGTGTTGGATCAGTCCTCAGATACCATGGCCGCATAATCACTGGCGCCTGTGCCTGGCGGTGTCAACGGATTAACGATTTGTCGGCAAAATTGACGCTATGTCCGCGGCCAATCCCATTCCAGATGTTAACCATTTAAAATATCACCGTATTCCGAACCGGCCGATTACGGCATAATTCTTGTTAGATAATTTCATCGAACAAACCGATAACACCGAGGCGGCCATGATTGACAGAACCCAGATGACCATCGATGCCTATCTCAGGCAGGCGGGGTTGAAACCCCAAACGGCAACATCTTCGAAAAATTTCATTCCGCTGAAGCCGGTCAATGGTACCGGCTTCGGTGAGGTGCTGGGTGACCTGACATCGACTGATGGTTTGACCGTCAGCGGCCACTCGAAAGGGACAACCATCGCCGAATATCTCAGCCAGCGGTCTTCATCGGCCAGATCCGGATTTTTCAGCCAGTCCACCCTGGGAAGCGGTTTGCTGAGCGGCGGTTACCGCAACCGGCTAAACACGGCCATGCTGCAATCCGCCTCCCGGACCGGCATTTCCGAAACGGCGGTAGCCCAAATGACCGCCGCCCCGGCATCCACGCCGGAAAACAATGGGCAGATCGGCCGTAGCATCCGCAAAGCGGCAAAAAAGTATAATCTACCCGAGGATCTGATCGAAAGCGTCATCCGCGCCGAGTCCGACTTCCAGCCGGACGCGGTCTCTCCGGCAGGGGCCCAGGGGTTGATGCAGCTGATGCCGGCCACCGCCCGGGAGCTGGGCGTCACCGATCCCTTTGACGTGCAACAGAATATCGACGGCGGCGCCCGCTACATCCGCCAGATGCTGGATCGTTTCGACGGTGATGTCAAGCTGGCCCTGGCGGCCTACAACGCAGGCCCCGGAACGGTTGACCGCTACAATGGCGATGTGCCCTACCGGGAGACCCGAAATTACGTGAAACGGGTACTGGCCGGAATGTCGTCAACATCCAAAGCCACCGTTTAGGGCGTTATGGAACCTTAGCGATGCCCGAATTGCCCGAAGTCCAAACCATTGTCGACCAACTCAACCAGCAGGCCATCGTTGGCCGCACCATCACCGCCGCCCGCGTTTACTGGCCCAAAACCATTGCCTCGCCGGACCCGGAGCAGTTCTGCGAAACCATCACCGGACTTACCGCCCGGAAGCTTACCCGACGGGGCAAATTCATTGTCTGCCAACTATCCAAAGGGCAGACCCTGCTGATTCACCTGCGCATGAGCGGGCGGTTGAACTGGACGGCAAAGGGAAACGCACGCAACAAACATGAACATGTGATTCTGGAAATCGATCAGACACACGAATTGCGCTTTCAGGACACGCGCAAGTTCGGCCGCCTGTTCCTGACCCAGGCGCCCCAGACCATTCTTGGCCGCCTGGGGCCCGAACCGCTGGACAAAACGTTCACCGGCAGGCGCTTTCTGTCCATGCTGCAACGCACCCGCCGGCAAATCAAGCCGCTTTTGCTGGACCAGCATTTTCTGGCCGGTCTGGGCAACATCTATGTGGACGAGGCGCTCTGGGCCGCCCGCATCCACCCCTTGCGAACCAGCAACACCCTTACCGCAGCAGAGGCGTTTGCCCTGCACCGGTCCATTCGACAGGTGTTAAGAAAGGGCATCATGAATATGGGCACGTCACTGGGAAATGGTCAGGGCAATTTTTACTCGGCAAACAATCGCCCGGGAAAAAATGCAGATCAGTTGAAAGTGTTTCGTCGCACCGGCAGGCCCTGCCTACGCTGCGGAACCACGATTGTCCGCCGGATGGTGGCCCAGCGCAGCAGTCACATCTGCACGAAATGCCAGCAGCCGCCGTGCGACGGAAAGACGCCCAAAAAACGGACAACGGCATGAAAAACGACCAGAAAACGGGCCGGCACCCTTTTCAGGTGGCGAAAAGCACAATAACAAGAATGATCAAAAGGGCCACCCCCACATAGACCATCCTCCGTGAGGAAGAAACCGGCGACACGCCTGAAGCGTTGCGCGTTTTCTCTTTATACGATCTGATCGTATCAATTTTCTTGATCTGTCGAGCCCTTTCCTGCCGCCTTGCGTCTGCGCCTCTGCGATCATGCGGACCGGTTCTGCGCTCGTTGGCAAAAAACATGTGAACCTGCCGTCGATCAATGCCAATTCTTCGTTCCATAAACCTGCCCCCCATGGAAATGCTGAAAAGCACCACATTGCAAACCGTTTGTTATAACCAATATACAATCACGCCACTTGAGTTTGTCAACCGGGTTTGATCGACTGAGCCACCCATTCGTTATTTCTCGTCAACCATCGTTATTGTATATCACAACCCATAACGACATTGACAAACCGGCCCATCAATCAATAGAACCTTCCAATATGCCGCTCATAACTTAACGAAATCGTATTGGAATCTGCTAATACCATGGACGTCCGCCGGCTCAACCGTTTTGCGGCTTGCTATCGCTGCTTTCGCACAAAAAGGTCCTGCCTGGGAAAAATCATTTTGGCCGGCAGCCTTTCCGCCATTCTCTGCGTGCATGGCCTGTCCGCCGATGCCGCCCAAGACAAACGCGTCGAGCGGGACACCGATAATGACGGTAAAATCGACCAGGTCGCTCTGCTGGACCCGCGCGGCAATCCCGTGCGCCTGGAGATCGACAGCAACGCGGACGGGCGTTTCGATAAAATCCAGCACTACCGCGACGGCAAACTGACCGCCATCGAAAGCGACCGGGACCACAACGGGTCGATGGACACCCGCGACACCTTCGAAGATGGCGAAGATCAGCTCAAATGCCCATGACGTCGCTGATCGATATCGTCTTCATGCTGCTGATTTATTTTCTGCTGACCACTAATTTCATGGTCGATGAAGGCATTAAAATCAAAAACCAGGCGGTCAAAGTCATGGACATCGCCAAGGCCGCCGGTGCCGGCAGGCTCTGCCTGGCCACGGAAAAGGAGTTGTAGGCCATGGAAGCCCGTCTGCACCCATCGGCCATGGATCGCCCATCTTCCCCCAACTGGCTGCTCAGGACGCTGATCATCCTCTCGGTGGCGATCCACGGGGTGCTGTTCATGCACCTGTCGGGCATCTACCACACTCGGGCACTGACTTACATCGAAATGTCCCTGCAGAATATCGCCCGGCCGGCCGCAAGGGATATCCCCCGGCCGCGTCCCCGGCCCAAGGTACCCGAACCCCAGGATCAAGTGAAGACGCTCAAAGCCGTTGCCCGTCCCGTACCCCGTTTCAGGCCCCTGGCCATGGCGCCGGTGGAGAGCAACCTGCCCGACAGCCTGATGGAGGGCATCAGCGCCCCGGATGTTCCGCAAACACCGGGTGTGGAGAGCGCCGCCTGGGTCCCCGGCCCCCAGACCGATTTGGCCGCCGGCGACTACATGACCGCCGACAGCTACCTGGACATGGTGAGGCTCAAAATCGAAAGCCGCAAGCGCTACCCCGAAGCCGCCAAAACGAGAAGCATCGAGGGCCGCGTGGCGATTCATTTTATTCTGGCCACCGACGGAAGTGTACGCGACATCACCGTCACCAAAGGGGCCAGAAGCAGTGCCTTGAACATGGCTGCCGTTAACGCCGTTCAGCGGGCCGCACCATTTCCCCGGCCACCCGCCAACCTGTTCAAGAACGATCTGTCCCTGGAACTGACCATCGTTTTCGAGCTGACCTGAATACGTCAATTTTGTCTTAATGTCATTATGTCTTTCTTGACATTGTAACTCTTTTTTATATAGAACTCTTTTTCCCCAAGAGACTTTCGAACTATTCAAACATAACTCCGTTTATTGCGGCGATCCCTTTTTAAGTACTTGCGGAACCGAACTGCTCAGAATGGAAAATCGATCAAGGGCTCATATGGAACGGATAAAAAAGTTAAAAAACTCAAGGAGGAGAAGGAGAGGATGATGAACCGAAAGAAACAGTTCAGAGCGGGGTTAATTTTTTTAAGTTTATTATTGGTGGTGCTTTGTCCTCTATTTAGTTTATCTGCCATGGCGGATGAGAGCAAAGGATACCAGGAGTATTCGTTGGGAGAAATCGTTGTCAGTGGGAAAGGGTCATCGGTCCGCGATATCGCCATTAGCGACGAGATAACCGTCGAGGATTTCGAGGCTGTCAATGCGGACAGCGTGGCCGACGCCCTCACCTATGTACCGGGTGTGCGGGTCACTTATGGCCGTAAAATGCTTCCCGAGATCAACATTCACGGGTTCGACAAACAGCGCATATTAACCCTGATCGACGGGGTTCCCTACTACGAAACCAAGTACGGAAGCCTGGACCTCAACCAGGTCGGCCTGGAGGGGGTCGCCCGCATCGACGTGGTTAAAGGGGCCCCTTCCGTCCTTTACGGCCCCAACGCTCTGGGCGGAGTGGTCAATATCATCACTAAAAATGCGTCCAGTGAGAAACCGGTCTTGTCGGCCACGGCCGAGTACGGTGTGGACGGCATCGACGATGCTTACAGAGTGGGGCTGTCCCATGGCATGAAAAAAGGCAACATCAACTACTGGCTGAGTTATTCACGCAAGGAATGGGACTCCTGGGATCTATCCGACGATTTCGACTCTCGTGAAGGGACGATTATGGTACGGCAGGCAGACGGATCCCGCACAAGGACGCCTGCCGTTATCCAGGACGAGGGCGAACGGGTCAATTCGGATTATGAAACCGACAACTTTTGGGCCAAAATTGGTGTCGAGCCCTCGGAAGACACGGAAATATACGTCAACTTCCATTACATCAAAACCGAAAAAGGCGATCCGCCCGACATAGACTTTGTGCAGGTACGGTACGATTATAACTATGCGCACTTTGACCGAATCAGCGCCTACGACGACTGGGGCGTCGACCTGAGTGCCGAGCATGCCTTTACGGACGCGTTCAGTTTGCAGGCAAAGCTTTACTACCATGACCACAGCGATGAATACGAATCTTACACGGATGAAACTTATACCCAAGCCTGGGCTTTGAGCACATACAACGACTCCATCCTAGGGGGCATACTGCTAGGAGACTACCAAATTACGGATTGGGACACCCTGCGATTTTCTTTGCATTACAAAGAAGACTTCCACGAACAACGCGACCTTGAGGAGATACCCTATGCCGAAAGCGAGGCCGCAACAGGCTCCGTCGGTTTCGAAAACGAGATGACACTCTTCGACGACAAATTGTCGATTATAGCCGGCATCAGCTATGACTGGTATGAGGTTACCAAAGCCGAGGATAACCCGAACGACGACAACAACATCATCAAAGCGGATACCCCGGACACCATGGATGAATTTAATCCCATGATCGGCGCCACCTATCAGATTGTCGACAGCATCCAGTTGTTTGCTTCCGTTGCCAAGAAAACCCGTTTTCCTACTCTTGACCAAATCTATGATGGCGACACACCCAACTTGGGTCTGGAGGCGGAAACCGCCATCAACTATACGGCCGGTCTCTTTTGGACGTTCGAAGATAAGCTGAAGCTGCAGGTAGCCCCGTTTTTTCACGACATTTCGGATTATATCACCGACGATGCACCTGACAATCCAGAAAGCCAGTCGAAAAATTACGCTGAAGTCCAGATGCGGGGGTGGGAGGTCAATATGGAAATCACACCTTACAAAGATCTCCTTTTTAAACTCGGCTACATGACCAACGACGCCAGCAACAAAAGCCACGAGCGGGCCAGCGACGAGGTGGTCGGTGTTCCCGAATACACAGCAACGATCAGTGTGCAGTACACCCTGCCGACTATCGGCACCCAGCTGAACTTGACCATGCTCTACATGGGCGAGTCATACAGGGAGTTGCCGAGCCTTGAAGAACCTGACACCGAGGTTATAAAAAACGAGACTTACCAATTGTGCAACGCCAAAATCACCCAACCATTCATGTCAGATCGCCTGAAGGTATTTTTGGCGGTGGAAAACCTCTTCGACGAGGATTACGAAGCTGAGGAAGGTTTCCCC
This sequence comes from Desulfosarcina ovata subsp. ovata, assembly GCF_009689005.1. Lineage (NCBI taxonomy): Bacteria > Pseudomonadati > Thermodesulfobacteriota > Desulfobacteria > Desulfobacterales > Desulfosarcinaceae > Desulfosarcina > Desulfosarcina ovata. The sequence continues at coordinate 3,754,050 of NZ_AP021879.1, forward strand.
GCACCGGGCATGCGCACGTGGATAGGCGTGAAATTTGATCTGTAATAAAGCGTTTTGAATTGACATGCAGCGGCGGTCCCCCACCACAAAAGGGGACCGCCTTTTCATTGTTCTTCTACATACAAGTATCGTAGCCTTGAGGCCATCTCTTCGCGAAGGAATAAAACATGCGTTTCTACCCATTCAGATGTTGGCCCAAAATCGGTCTGCTCTGCCTCTGCCTAACGTTGACGATTGCCTGCGGCGGCGGCGAGAAAACATTTACACGATCGAAAAGCACATCCGGGCCGGTTCCGGAAAGCCCTCATTCTCTAACGTTTTGGGGACAAACGGCCACTCCCCAACGAATCATCTTAAACCTGACCACCACACCCGCCACCAGCCAGGCGGTCACCTGGCGCACGGTGGTTCCGGTGGCTCATCCCCAGGCCCAGATCGCACCGGCCAGCGGCCTGTCCGACTTTGACAAAAATGCCCGGTCAGTGGCCGCCGACACCGAAACGGTCACCCTGGACGATGGGCGTATGCTGGCCCATCACGCGGTGGTGTTCGACGCCCTTGCGCCGGATACGGTGTATGCCTACCGGGTGGGGGCCACAGGGGCATGGAGCGAGTGGAACCAGTTCAAAACCGCCGACGATCACCCGGCACCGTTTAAATTTGTCACCTTCGGGGATCCCCAGGAGGAGGTCCGGTCCAAGTGCTCAAGGGTTTTCCGGGCGGCGTATCAACACGCACCCGATGCCGATTTCTGGCATTTTGTCGGCGATCTCGTGGACAACGGGGACAGGGATGCGGAGTGGGCCGAATTGTTTGACGCCTTCGGGTGGATTCCCCGCATGACGCCGATGATCTTCCTGCCGGGCAACCATGCCTATCCCAACCGCCGACGGGTCAAACCCGACGCGTTTCGGATTTTCGACCTGTGGCGACCCCACTTTACCCTGCCCGAAAACGGACCGGCCGGCCTGGAGGAGACCGTCTACTTTCTCGACTATCAGGGCGTCCGGATGGTAATGCTCAACGGCAACGAGAAACTGGCCGAACAGGCCCTGTGGCTGGACCGCATTCTGTCCCGCAACCCGCAGCCCTGGACCATCGCCGCCATTCACCAGCCGGTGTACAACACGGGCAAATGGCGCAACCGGTCCACGCTTCAGGATCTTTTCGTGCCGATATTCGACAAATATGCGGTCGATCTGGTGCTCCAGGGCCACGACCACACTTACAGCCGCACATATAAACTGAAAAACGGCACCCGGGTCGGCCCGGATGAGCCGGGGACGGTTTATGTGATCTCGGTCAGTGGGCCCAAATCCTATCCGGTCGGCCCGCAGCATGCGGCCCTGATGGAGAAGTCAGGGACCGGACGGCAACTGTTTCAGGTCATCCGCGTCTCCCAACGGCATCTGGAATATGAGGCGCTCGATGCTGCGGGAACACGCTATGACGCATTTGTGCTCAAAAAATAGTTGTGGTTGTGAAACGGCAAACCACATCTCAAAGGAGGTCGGCATGCTCGGTTTTGGATTGTGCAGGGCAGCGGAGAGGCGGATAAGCATTTCCGGTTCGGTCAGGCATCCGTTGGAGGTCACCCAGGCAATGCTCGAAAAGCTGGCCGCCGCGGAAGTCCACCTCAATGAAATCTGTACCGACGGCGAGTTCCGCGGCGTCTTTAAGCTTCTCGGAGTGCCCCTCAGGGATATCTTGTCACTATCCGGAATAGAAAAAAAGCATACCGATTTCGACTCACCGGTGGATCTGGCCGTAAGGGTCACCAGCAGCAACGGCCAAAGCGTTGTGCTCTCCTGGGGAGAGCTGTATTACAAAAGCACCGCTGAAGTGATCGTGGCCATCTCTGCCCACCCCATCTTCCCCAATAAAAGCATCGATAAATTCAAGGACAAGGACGCCTATCACCACATGATGGATATCCTTAAACGGGAAATCCGGTTTCCGAAACTGGTGGTCCCCTCGGACAGGTACGCCGATCGATCCATCGAAGCCATCACGGCCATCGAGGTAGTTGACCGCTGCTCCGATGTCGGGGCCGATCCGTCGCCGGAGCCGTACAGCCCGCAGGTCACCGTCGGCGGGGAGGGCCGGCAACCGGTGACATTTGAGGATTTTTCCGAAGGGGAGTTCATCACGGCCACCGTACACGTGGTCGGCGACGGAAAAGGCTACCACGGTACCCACACTTACAGCGGCATACCACTTAAAACCGTCATTGAGCAGGCCCGCGTAAAAGCGGATGTCAATACGGTGTTTATCGTCTCCGCACCCGACGCGCACCGGGTCCTGGTCTCATGGGGAGAACTTTTTCTCAATCCTCACGGTGATCGGATTATTCTGGCGCGCAAAGAGGACGGCAAGCCGATCACCCGAAACGGCAAATTCATCCTGATTCCGGCCGACGATCTGATGGCTGACCGGCAGGTCAAATCCGTCAAGTGCATTGAAGCCGTCTCCATGGAAAGTGGCAACCAATGACAAAAAAGATCGTGCTTGCCGTTATCGCCGCTGCGGCAGTATTTTTTTACTACCGCCAGACCCATCGGGATTACTACGACTACCTGACCATGTCCGGGGCAACCCCCCTCGCCGTAGCCCGCCGGGTGCCCGCCGGCGTCCGTCTCGAGATTGACGGCCTGGTGAAAAAAACCTACCGCTTTTCCGGCGATGCGCTCAATGCCCTGGCCACCACCCGCATCCGCACCCGCGAAATCTCACCCTCGGGAAATTTCCTGGGGGCTTACATCCATGTGGGCATCCCGGCATTCAACATCCTTGAGGGAATTGCCCCGAAAAAACCGGACCACGCCGGTTTCGACCAGCCGCTGGACATCCTGGTGACATTCCATTCCGCATCGGGAAAACGCGCCTGTTTCAGTTTCAACGAACTGATCATGACCGGGGACGGCAAGCCCGTGACCCTGGCCTTCAGCCGCCAGCCGGTCGAACCCACCACGGACGCGGTCCGGGAGCAATATACGGGCAACGTCTATGCCGCCGACCTGGAGGGTCTGCGCCTGATCTGCCCCAGGGAGCCGGACACCGCCCGCTACCTGGAAAACGTGGTCCGCATCAGCTACACGACCATTCCGGTGGACGAGAAGGCGCTGCCGCCGCGCAGGAAAAAATTCTCCTGCCAGAGCGACAGCATTACCTGCATCGATGGGAATACGGCCACACCGGGCATTCTTACCCCGGTTGCCCGGACGTCCAACGATCACTGGATCCGGATCGGTCACGGTCACGGATATGACGAAATCGCCACGGTCGAGGGGTATCGGCTGCGCGATTTTCTGCGTACCAACTTTCCCGGCCTGACCGCCGAGGATTTCTTTCTCTTTGTCGCCTGTGACGGCTACCGGGCCCTGTTTTCGGGTCGCGAGATTTTCTCCACAGACGACGGTGCGGCCATGATCATCGCCGACCGCCTGAACGGAAAGCGCCCGGCCGAGGGGTATCTGCTGGCCCCGACTCGGGATTTTTTTTCCGACCGGGGCATGTGGGGCTTTTCCCAGGTGGTCTGGATTCACCACACACAAATCGAGGAATAATCATGTTTACAACAGGTTCCCTGGCCTGCCTGGTCGCCGCCGCCGGCGGCTATGGCATGGCCTTGATTTTTTACCTGCGGCGCTGGCCGTATGCCGGCCGGGCCGCCCTGGCAATCGCCTTTGTTTTGCAGGGACTCTACCTTTTGGGCCGCGGATGGCTGGGCGGGGTATTTGTTCCCAACCCCATCTTCGAAGGGCCGTTCCTGCTTCCCTGGAGCATCGCCCTGATCATCCTGATCCGAAGCCTTGTCGATCCGGACGCGCCCATAGCGGTGACACTGATGCTGGTGATAGGGCTCACCCTGTTCTCTATTTTTTATCCCCAGGGAATGATCCCCCCCTCCCCCAAAAAACTGAACATCTGGGCCCTGTTCTTCTTCACATCCGAATCCATGGCCCATGCCCTGTTTTACATCGGGGCGGGCGTCGCCACGATGTCGCTTTTCGGGAAAACGCCGGCGGATGGGCATCTGACCTGGATTGTTTGGGGATTCATCGCTTACACCATCGCCCAGGTAACCGGGGCCGTTTGGTGTTTCCTGGGCTGGGGGAATACCTTCAGCTGGGGGGCCAGGCACCTGGGTTCGGCTGCCATCTGGACCTTTTTTGCCGCCTGCCTGCACATGAAGTTCATTCCTGCCTGGAACCGGAGGAACGCACTGGTCACCATCGTCGGCGCCATGCTGGTCTTTTTTATCAGCTACGGAAACTATCTGCGTGAAATGCGCTTTCCACGGGTGGGGGGATGACAATCATGAAACGGATCTGGACAGTGCTGGGTGATATCCGGGTTGCCGTCGTGCTCTTGATGATGGCCTCGGCAACGCTGTTTACGGGAACCTTTTACGCCGGCCGGAACTTCGTGCTCTTCTCCGAAATGAACCGCCAGACGGTTCAGGCCTGGCTGGCGATGAATCTGAGTGCCCGGCCGGAAACGGTCTGGTGGGTGCCGGTGCTGTTTGTCATCATGGGCGCCCTGGGCCTCAACACATTTATCTGCGCCACCAACCGGTTCGTTCAGATCGTGGCCAAACGCCAATCCCTGACAAGGGGAAGATTCGTCTATCTTCTGATTCCGTCGATGGTCCATTTTACGTTCATCATTATCATGCTTGGCCATCTAACGACCTTCGTCACCGGATCATGGCAGACCCTTTCCCTGGAAACGAATCAGCGCTTCACCGTCGACGGAAGCCCCACCCCTTACCGGGTGCAGGCCATCGAGGACCGCTATTTCCCTGCCCCCTCGGCAATGGGGGATCAGATATCCCAGACCGTCGTCACCCTGTCGGATGCCGACCAGGACGTCATCACCCTTCGGTATGGACGACCGGTGCGGGTCGACGGCCGGTTCTTCTTTCTGGACAAAATAAAGCAAAAGAGGCGCACCAAAACCCGGATTGCGCCTCCGGCAGACGACCCCACCTGCAACCAGGCGGAGGTATTCAACAACCCCGGGAAAACACCCAAAAGAAGCGACCAGCTGTTGCTGGTCGTATCCGATCCGGGACTGGCCGTGATCCTCTGCGGGCTGGCGCTGATCCTTTGCCTGATGACCGGCTATTTTCTGGTTCAGACCGCCAACAATCGGCATGGACGCAAAGTCGGGAAGCGACCGGCCGCGATTGCCCAGCAGGGATAAGGATCAGCCCTTCACCCGCGACATATACTGACCGGTCTCCGTGTTGACCCGGATCACTTCGCCGGCGGTCATGTATTCGGGCACCAGAACGGTTACCCCGTTGACCAGCGTGGCCGGTTTGTTGCGGTTGGTGGCCGTGGCGCCTTTGATCACCGGCGTGGTTTCGGCGATCTCCAGGTCGATGGTCTGGGGCAGTTCGATGCACAACGGGTGGCCGTCCCGAAGCAGGGCCGTGATGCCTTCCAGGCCGTCGACCAGCCACTGGATCTGGTCTTCCAGGGTCTCGGCGGAGAGGGTGTACTGCTCATAATTTTCGCTGTCCATGAAGGTGTACAGCTCCTGAGCCTGATACAGGAAACTGACCCGCCGCTTGTCCACCACCATCTCGTCCAGCATGTCGTTACCTTTGTAGGTCTGGTCCAGCTTCTGGCCCGAGATCAACGAGGCATAGCGAACCTTGTACAAGGTGTTGGCCCCCCGGGCCGACGGTGTGTGCACGTCGATCTGCTTCACCTGGTAGGGCTGGTTGTCGATATTGATGATATGGCCTTTCTGAAGATTGCTGGCTTTGGGCACGCGGGTTCTCCTTCAACCGTATAACGGATTCGTTTGCAATGGGACATAAAAAAGCATTCATGAATGATCCGGTTTATATAGCATTCAAGATAATGTTTTTGGCAAGGCCAGAGGGAGGAAGCTGTATAAGCATACCGCGACGACCGATAACGCCGTCCAAAAACATTATCTTGAATGCTATAGCCTTTATCCCGATTCAGGGCAATATGATTGACGTTGAACGCATCCGGCAACATAATGAATCTGGAGCGCAAATTTGAAATTCGAGGAAAATCGTGAATCTCCCCGGCGAACTGAAAAAACTCTACCAGGCGGATCTGAACCCGGCGCAGCAGGAACGGCTTTTTGAAAACATGGCAACAATCTTCGCGCGTGCCATCGAGAACCGCGCACCCAAAAACCGCCCTCCCGGGAAAGCGGGGCTGAAGGCGGAAAAAGGCTATTACCGCCTGCTCTATCTGGAGGGTGAATTGCTCGACAACGTCAGACCGGCAGAAGGCATGCCGCCCGCTTCGGACTATCACTGGGATCACCTCGAAAGTATCATCGGCCAACTGAAGGACCTGCCCGAACTGCAGGCGGAAATCCTTGCCGCCCTTAAATCCGCCCTGAATGCGGTTCTCCACCCGTCTCCCCCCGCATAAGGTTGTAACATTGGGGTAAACTTTTCCCGACAATTGCCGAAATAGATCAATCAAGTTGCGTAAATCACCCGTACACGATTTGACAGGCGTTGGCATAAATTACCCATAACCGGAGATTGTCATGCAAGAGGAACCCCAGGACAGAACCAAAGTCCGCATCTATACGGACCAATTCATCATTGTCGGCGAAATCGCCATGTTTTCCGACACCCGGCTGACCGACTATATCATCAGTGCCCACGACTTTATCGCCATTACGCATGCCCAGGTATGCAACCTTGAAAACAAGGTGCTGTTCAACGCAGACTTTCTCAATCTTCAGAAAGACAAAGTCGTTATCATTGTTCCCGAAACAATGATGAAGCCGGTCTGACGGCAATCTGGAAATGAACGATCCACAAACCAACACAATCTGGTGACCCATGGCGATTCTGGATAAGGTTTTTCAGGCAGCAGTCAACTTCAATGCCTCCGACATCCATGTCACTCCCGGCGAACCGTTCATCATTCGCCGATTGGGGCGGCTGGTCAAAATGAAAAGTGCGCCGTTGGCCGAAGCGCAGACGCGGCAGGTCGTTTTCGAGATTCTCACCCAGGAGCAGCGCAAACGGCTGATGGACGAGCAACAGCTGGATTTTGCCGTGGATCGCGACGCGCTCGGCCGCTTCCGGGGAAGTGCCATGCTGCACAATAACGGTCTCAGTGCGGTGTTTCGCAGCATCCCCAAAACCATCCCGACACTGGCGACCCTCGGCCTGCCGGCGATCGTGGAAAAAGTAATGGACAATCACCAGGGCCTGATCCTGGTGACCGGCGCCACCGGCCAGGGCAAGTCCACCACCCTGGCGTCGATGATCGATCACATCAATTCTCACCGGGCCCATCATATCCTGACCGTTGAAGATCCCATCGAATTTGTCCATCCCATCAAAAAGGGGGTGGTCAATCAGCGGCAGCTGGGCATGGATACCCACTCTTACGGCAATGCCCTGAAAGCCGCCCTGCGGGAAGATCCGGATGTAATCATGATTGGCGAACTGAGAGACCTGGAAACCATTTCCCTGGCCATATCGGCCGCCGAAACCGGCCATCTGGTGCTCGGCACCCTGGCTACCGCCAGCGCCCCGAAAACCGTGGACCGCATCATCGATGCCTACCCGGCCACGGAACAGAACCAGATCCGCACCATGCTCAGCGAGTCGCTGCGGGCGGTGATCACTCAACGTCTGATTCCTGATAGGGACAAGAAAAAAATGGAAGTGGCCACCGAGGTGCTCATCGGCACCCTGCCCATGGCCAACCTGATCCGCGACGGCAAGACGTTTCAGATTCCCTCCATGATGCAGACCGCTAAAAACGTAGGCATGCAGATCATGGATGAATCGATCCTGGCCCTGCTCCAGGATGAAAAAATCGATGCCCATGAGGCCCAGTCCCAGGCCAATGATCCAAAACGGTTTCAGGCGTTTGTGGACCGGGCCGAGCGAACGGCAAAATAAGCGTACCGCCGGAAAGGCAGACAATGGCAACGATCGACACCTATTTCAAAGAGATGAAGCAAGAAGGCGCCAGTGACCTGCATCTGGCCATCGGCTTTCCTCCCATGATCCGCCAGAGCGGCGAACTGCGGCCGCTGGAACACCCGGTCATTACGGCCGAAGCCAACCGTAAGATTCTTTTCGAAATCCTCACCGACGAGCAGCAGGAAAGCGTGGAGGAGAATCTGGACTTCGACATGGCCTATGAGCTGGCGGGGGTGGGGCGTTTCCGCTGCAACATTTTTCACCAGCAGCGGGGCTTCGGCGCGGTGTTCCGGATCATTCCGACCACGATCCTGACCCTGGAACAGCTGAACCTTCCCGAGGCGGTCCGGTCCGTCGCCGACTTCAAAAAGGGGTTGGTACTGGTCACCGGCCCCACGGGCAGCGGCAAATCGACCACCCTGGCGGCCATGATCAATTATATCAACGAAACCCGGGACGCCCATATCATCACCATCGAAGACCCCCTGGAGTTTGTACACCCCAATAAGAAATGCATCTTCACCCAGCGTGAAATCGGCACCCACGCCAAGAGCTTCGCCGACGCGCTCAAGGTCGCCGGCCGGGAGGATCCGGACGTGATCCTGGTGGGCGAAATGCGCGACCTGGAAACCATCTCCCTGGCCCTGACCTGTGCCGAGCTGGGGATTCTGGTTTTCGGCACCCTGCACACCAACAGCGCGGCCAAAACCATCGACCGCATCATCAACGCTTTTCCCTCGAACCAGCAGGCCCAGGCGCGCACCATGCTCTCCGAGTCCCTGAGGGCCGTCATCGCCCAGCAACTGCTCCGCACCGCGGACGGCAAGGGGCGCTGCGCGGCCAATGAAATCCTCATCGGTTCGTCGGCCCTGGCCAGCATGATCCGGGAAGGCAAGATCACCCAGATCGAGTCACTGATTCAGACGGGAACCAAGTCGGGCATGCAGACCATGGATCAGCATCTGATGCAACTGGTGGAAGAAGAGAAGATCACCCGCGAGGCGGCCTACGAAAAGGCGATCAATAAAAAGCTGTTCGAGCCCCTGGAGTAAACGCCCGCCCCTATTCCAGGATTTTGAAAAACATGCGCACATCCGGGCTTTCGGCCTGGCGCCGGGCGTACTCCGGAAGGCTCTGCTGCACGAACCCCATCTGGGTGTAAAGGTCCTCCAGCCGGGGGTTGTTGGTCAGGGAGATGAAACGGGTAAATCCCTGGGCGACCATCAGGGCCATGAAGGACTTGACCGTATAGACCCCCACCCGCTGGTTGCGGAAACGGGTGGAGATGGCCAGCGCGCCCAGTTCCACGGTACGGTCGTCAACGATCTTCCGCTCCACACAGCCCACCACGATGCCGTCGATGGCGGTGACGAAAAAGCGCTTCCGATGCTCCATGATGTAAGCTTTGCTGCGCGACTTGAGATAGCCGGCCCGCCGGTACATGGAGAGAATCCGGAAAACGATGTCCACCTGGTCGTCGCTCTCCACCGGGTGGAAGGATTCCTCGAAGTTGTTGGCGATCAGCGTGCCCGTCCCCTCGACAGTGAACAGCTCGTGCTTGATGGTGTGCTTACCGGCCGGCAGGATGTGCACCCGCTCGCAGTGGCCGGCCTCGATCTTCTGACAGATGCAGGCCATGGCCCCCTTGAAGTTGACGTTGGCGATCAGATCGCCGAAATCCTCCAGGGCTTCGCGCACCCGGCCGGTGGTGACGGCATTGATTTTATAGCCCTGCCGATCGATCAGGTAGCGGCGCTCGAGAAAGATCACCTTGTACATGGACTCGCTGTGGCCCAGCACCGCATCGTAGAAATCGATCTCGGGATTGATGCGCACGAGTCGGGTCTCGGGCAGGCGGGTTTCCAGCTGGCGGATCCGCTTCTGGTTGGCAAAGCGGTTGGGCATGTTGTGCAAAAGGGTGGTCCGGGCGCCGAATCGGGTCAGGAATTTGATATCGCTGATGATCTCCTGAAAGTGGCCGCGCAGGATCCCCTCCCGGCAGGCGATGAAGAGCTCACGGCCGGCAAGGGCATGCGCATATTCTTTCAGGTAGAGTTTGGGCATGGTTTGCCGCCTGGGTTCCCTTGCATCCGGCCGGATGAACGCCGGTTCAGAAATCCTGAATGCCGGTATAGGTCTGCGGCGTGATCGCCAACAGCTCCTTTTTAACCCCCTCACTCACATCCAGGCCGTTGATGAAGGCAGCAATGGCCGCCTGGTCGATGGCCGCGTGGGTGCGGGTCAGGGCCAGAAGGGCCTCATAGGGTTTGGGATAGCCCTCCCGGCGCAGAATCGTCTGAATCCCCTCGGCCACCACGGCCCAGTTGTTCTCCAGGTCCCGCTGCAGGGCGGTTTCGTTGAGGATCAGTTTGGCCATGCCCCGCTGTATCGATTTCAAGGCGATCAGGGTGTGGCCCAGGGGCACGCCGATGTTGCGCGTTACCGTGGAGTCGGTCAGATCCCGCTGCAGCCGCGAGATGGGCAGTTTGGCGGAGAGATGCGCCAGAATGGCGTTGGCGACGCCCAGGTTGCCTTCGGCATTTTCGAAATCGATGGGGTTGACCTTGTGGGGCATGGTCGACGATCCGATCTCTCCTTTCTTAATCTGCTGCTTGAAATAGTCCATGGAAATGTAGGTCCACAAATCCCGGCACAGGTCCAATAGGATCGTATTGATCCGTTTCACCCCGTCGAAAAAGGCCGCCAGGTGGTCGTAATGCTCGATCTGGGTGGTCACCCGGGAGCGCTGCAGCCCCAGGGTATCATTGACAAAATGATCGGCAAAGGCGAACCAGTCGATATCCGGGTAGGCCACATGGTGGGCGTTGAAATTGCCCGTGGCGCTGCCGAACTTGGCGGCAAAGGGAACGGCGGCCAGCAGCTTCATCTGGGACTTCAGCCGGTCCACGAAAACGTAGATCTCCTTGCCCAGCCGCGTGGGCGATGCCGGCTGGCCATGGGTGCGGGCCAGCATGGAGACCCCTTTCCACTGCCCGGCCTTGTCGGCCAGGTCGGCCACCACCGCGTCCAGCACCGGCAACATGACGGTCTGCCAGCCCTCTTTCAGGCTCAGGGGCATGGCCGTGTTGTTGATGTCCTGAGAGGTGAGACCAAAATGAATGAATTCCTTGTAAGCGCCAAGCCCCAGACGGTCAAACTGCTCCTTGACAAAGTACTCCACCGCCTTGACATCGTGGTTGGTGGTCTTTTCAATCGCCTTGACGCCGGCGGCATCATCCATGGAAAAATTTCGGGAAGCCTCCCGCAGAGAATTGAAGACCGCCGGGTCGACATCGGCCAACTGGGGCAGCGGCAGCTCGCACAGGGCGATGAAGTACTCGATCTCCACCCGCACCCGGTAGCGGATCAGGGCGCCTTCACTGAAATAGTCGGAAAGGGCCGCGGTGGCGCGGTGGTAGCGGCCGTCAACCGGCGAAACGGCGGTCAGGGGAGAAAGGGTCATGGAAGCTCCTTTATTTTATTGTCGGCCAGTTGTCGCCAGCCGTTACTGGTTCTTCGATTCATTTTTAGGCCGCTTATAGATAAAAGGGGGTCCAATGTCAAATGGGGGGTAAGGGCTAAGGATCGGGAATTTTATTAATTAAACGAAATTGCTTGTTCTTGCGCCCGTCTTCCGCGTTGCATCAACGGCCACATACTCCCGGTATGCAACCGTTGATGCGCCTTGAAGACGAACACAAGCCCGGCGCAATTACGTTCAATTAATTTCATCCCCGATCCTAAGCCGCCGGCCAGCCTTGCAATAACTCCCGCAGCATGGTCTGGCGCTGGCTGGTATCCTGGTTGTGCACGGCCATGGCCATGGCCTTGCGGGTGCCGACCAGCACGGCCAGTTTGCGGGCCCGTGTCAGACCGGTGTAGAGAAGATTCCGGAAGAGCATCTTGAAATGCTGGGTCAGCACTGGAATGATCACGGCTTCAAACTCACTGCCCTGGGATTTATGGATCGTGATGGCGTAAGCCAGGTCCAGTTCGACGATGTCGTCGCGCTGGTATTCCACCTGGCGGTTGTCGGGGAAGAATGTCACCGTGCAGGTCAGGGCCGCGTTGTCGATGGCCACGATCTCGCCGATGTCGCCGTTGAACACGCCCAGGTCGTAGTTGTTGCGGCGGTGGATGACCCGGTCGCCGGTTCGGAAAATGCGCTCGCCCACCTGGAGCTGCGCCTTTCCCGGGACGGCCGGATTGGCCGTCTCCTGGAGCATGGCATTGAGGCTCACCGTCCCCAGGCTGCCCCGGGTCATGGGCGAAAGCACCTGGATTTCGCATTGCTCGCCGCAGTACTTGGGAATCCACTCCAAAACCAGTTTGTTGACGATGTCGCTGGCCGAAAGCCCGTAATGCAGAGATGACCAGGGATGGACTTTTTTCACCACGGCCACCAGCTCCTGCACCCGGCTCTCGGCCTGCAGCACCTGGGCCAGATCGACGTGCTCGAATTTTTTAGGGATGGTCAGCTCGGTCTCGTAGGGCACCACCGCCTCGCGAACGCGAAATTCGTATGGGTTCTCGCCGGAATCCGTGTCCGCCGCCAAAGCTTGTAAGCGTGGATCGTAAACCCGTTTGACCCGCGAGACAAAATTGAGCTGTGCCTGGGTGGCCTCGTCCGAATCCATGAAAAAGCAGTCGGCCCCGTTGGTCCAGACCTCGGGTTTTTTGAAGGGGGAATCGATGCGGGGCAACTCCCCCTGGTTGATCTGATGGGCGTAGCGGATGATCAGCGACCGGGCCGCCTGGCGGAAAATGCGCGTCAGGCGAAAACAGGCCACGCTGCCCGAGGCGATGATATCCCGCAGTACGTTGCCGGCCCCCACCGAGGGCAGCTGGTCGGCATCCCCGATAAAAAGCACCTGGCAATCCGGGGGCAGCGCCTTGAGCAGGGCCGCCGTCAGGCTGATGTCCAGCATGGAGCACTCGTCAACGATAAGCACATCGGCGTCAAGGGGATTCTCCTCATTTCTCTTGAAACCGCCCAGCTGCCACTCCAGCAGACGATGGATGGTCCTGGATTCCCGGCCGATCACATCGGTCATGCGCTGGGCCGCCCGGCCGGTGGGGGCGGCCAGCAGCACCTGACGGCCCATGGCTTCGAGCAGTTTGACCAGCACCAGGGTGGTGGTGGTCTTGCCCACGCCGGGGCCACCGGTCAGGACGGCAAAGCGCTGCGCCACGATGTGCTGGACGGCATCCGCCTGTTCATCGCTGAGGGTGATCCGGTTGGACTGGCAGTAGCTGTCGATCCAGCGTTTGACGCGCTGCATGGCCACCGGTACCGTTCCCTCCAGGCCGTTGAGCCGGCGGGCCACGGCCAACTCGTCGTAGTAGAGGGTCCGGGAGTAGAAGCAGCGCTGGTCGACCCCTTCATCGGCGGGCTGCAACCGCACCATCACCTGACCGTCGTTTTCCATGACCTGCAGCAGATCGGGCAGTCGCGCGCTCACATCCAGGGCCAACAGGTCGTTCACCTGGATGAGAATCTGGCCTTCGGTCAGGTAGCAGTGGCCGAAATCCCGGCTGGCGGCGAGCACGTGGCTGATCCCGGCCATGATGCGCTGCCGGCTGTCCAGGGCCAGACCGATGGAGAGCGCCACCTTGTCGGCCGAAAAAAAACCGATGCCGTAAAAATCCCGCGCCAGCCGGTAGGGATCTTCGGTAACCATGGGAATGGCCGCGTCACCGTATTCCTTGTAGATGCGCACGGCAAACAGGGTGCTGATGCCGTGGGACTGAAGGAACATCATCACATCCCGGATGGCCCGGTGTTCGGTCCAGGCAGCACTGATCATGGTCAGTTTTTTCTGGGCAATCCCCGGCACCTCGGTCAACCGCTCGATCTCGCCTTCGAAAACGTCCAGGGTCTGGCTGCCGAAATGCCGGACGATTTTCCTGGCCGTTTTGGGGCCGACCCCCTTGATCAGTCCCGATCCGAGATACTTTTCCAGGGCCGCGCTGGTGGCCGGCCGGTGCTCGACGGCCCGGGTGGCGTTGAACTGGCGGCCGTATTTGGGGTTGATGGTCCATGCGCCGAAAAACTCCATGGTTGCCCCGGCAAACACCTTGGTCTGATGAACAATCACCGTCTCCTGCTGGTGGGGATTGTCAAAGGGGGAGACGCGCAGCACCGACCAGCCGTTGTCGGCATTATGGAAAGTGACCCGGTCCACAATGCCGCGCAGCCGTTCGGTGATCACGCCGGTCGGTTTGGCCATGGGGGATTGCATCCGTGCAAAATTGCCTTTCCAATTAAATGATATGCGAAAACCCGTCCATGACCAGCAGCGCGGCCTGATATTGCGGGTCGATATCAATTCGGGTCGCATCGTTCTTTTTACGAACATATCCAATGGAATGAACCGCTATCGGTGTTTTCATCGTCGTCTCCTTGGCCTCCCCTCGTGAAAACGAAGCAGTGGACATCCATACAATCAACTTGCAACCGGATCTTCAAGCAATATATTGTGTTATTATTGTCGATGATAAACTGGGCCAACCGGCCCTTCACCTGGCAAGCGGGTGCTTAAGTATGGGCTACGTATTCGATTTTCACGATGCCAGAAACTACGATGGCTGGATGCTGAAACGCAAGAACCGCTTTGCCGCCGACCTGGAAAGCCGCCTGATGCTGGGCATGCTGGACCCGGCTGCCGGAGAATCGATCCTCGACATCGGCTGCGGGACCGGCGCCTCGTGCCTGCCGCTGCTGGAGAAAGGTCTCGATGTGACGGGAATCGATCCGTCACCCTACATGCTGGACATCCTGTCCGAAACCCTGGGCAACCGGGTCTCCCTGTACCGGGGGGTGGCCGAGGATCTGCCTTTTGACGACAATTCGTTCAATCATGCCTGCCTGTTTACCAGCCTGGAATTTGTGGATAATCCCCAAAAAGCACTCGAAGAGGCCTTTCGGGTGGCAAAAGACCGTGTTTTCATCGGCTTTCTGAATCGCTATGCCATCACTGGCATTGGCCGGCGGGTGCGGGGCATCTTCACGCCGACCATCTACAACCGGGCCACCTTTTTCAGTGTCTGGGAAATCAAAGGCATGGTCCGGAAACTGATGGGTCCCGTACCGGTGTGCTGGCGTACGGTCTGCCAGCTTCCCGGTCCCTGGAGCACCTGGATGAAACAGATCGAGGGCTCCGGACTGGTGCAGCGATTTCCCTTCGGAACCTTTGCCGGCATGGTCGTCACCCTTCTGCCCCGTTTCCGGACCCGCCCCCTGGCCATCCGCTACCAGCCCAAAAAAGTCGGCCACATGGCCGCCGGCACGGCTGGGTGCTCCGGCATGGCACCATCCAACGGGTTTGAGACATCCCACCGACAGTCGGACGAAAAACGCTGACGGGATATTCAGGGTAACCGCATTTGGATGTATTTTTTCTGGTGGCGTGATCAGAAACCCACCGTCCCGATTCGATCAATGCCAAATGAAAAAATCCAAATGTCAATTGAAGGATCGGGTCGATTATAAAAGGGCAGAATACCACCAATTGACATTTTTCATTGGACATTTGATATTCGACGGATATATCGACAAACCCGTATGTCAGACGAATCCGTAAAACTGATCAAGAAAGGAGCCTGATTCCATGGAAGCCTGGCTCTACGACACCCTTGACGATCAACAGGTCCGTTGCCGGCTCTGCAGCCACCAATGCCTGATCGGCAAGGACAAACGCGGCATCTGCGGGGTTCGCGAGAACCGCGGGGGCGTTCTGCAGACATTGGTGTATGGCCGCCTGATCGCGGCCGGCGACGATCCCATCGAAAAAAAACCGATTTTTCATCTTCTGCCCGGCAGCCGCTCCTTTTCCATCGCCACCGTGGGATGCAATTTCAAATGCCGTTTCTGCCAGAATGCCAACATTGCCCAGATGCCATCGGACCGGGGAGGCCAGATCGCCGGCGATCCGGCCACACCCCGGGCCGTGGTAACGGCGGCCCGGGAACGCGGTTGCAAAAGCATCAGCTACACCTATACCGAACCGACGGTGTTTTTTGAATTTGCCTGCGACACGGCCGAACTGGCCCACGCCCAGGGGATGAAAAACATCTTCGTGACCAACGGCTACATGAGTGCCGACGCCTTAGCGCGGATCAGTCCCTGGCTGGATGCGGCCAACGTGGACCTCAAGGCCTTCAGCGACGATTTTTACAAAAAACAGTGCAGCGCCCGCCTGGAGCCGGTCAAGGCGACCCTACGACGGATGAAAGAACGGGGGGTCTGGGTCGAGGTCACGACCCTGATCATTCCCGGACTCAACGACGATCCCGACGAACTCTCGCGCTTGGCCGCTTTCATCGCCGGGGATCTGGGAACGGAAACCCCCTGGCATGTCAGCCGATTCCATCCGACCTACCGGTTGACCGATCGGGAGGCAACCCCGGTGGCAACGCTGCTCAGGACGCGGGACATCGGTATTGCCGCCGGCCTGAAATACGTCTATACGGGAAATATTCCCGGCCGGGGGGGCGAAGATACCCTCTGCCCCGGATGCCAACAGACCGTCATCGCCCGTCAGGGATTCCGGATTCTGGACAACCACCTGGAAGCCGGCCGCTGCCTTGGGTGTGGAACACCCATCGACGGTATCGGCATGCAGCCGGCGTGAAAGACAAGAAGATGCCAACCATCGCCACGCTCAATCTGGATCATCTGGTCGGACAGCCGGTTGGCACCGCCGTTCTGCTTAAAAAACTGGGGCACGGAGCCATGTCCGCCGTTTTCGTGGCTTACCAGAAAAGCCTCAAGCGGCAGATTGCCGTTAAAGTTCTGCCCAAGTCGATGCTGACCGAAAAAAGCGCCCAGTTTTTCCAGCAGGAAGCCGAAGCGGCGGCGATCCTGGCGCACCCGCACATCATCCCCATCTATGAAGTGGGAAAGACCGACGACTTTCTCTTTTTTACCATGCAGCTGGTCCACGGCCATGCGCTCTCCTACTATATCCAACGCACCCGCAAAAACATCGTTCCGTCCAAGCGGTTCATGCCGCTGAAAACGGTGATCACGCTGATGCTGAACCTGCTTGACGCCCTGGCCTATGCCCACGACAACGACATCGTGCACCGGGATATCAAGCCGGACAACATCATGATCGAAGATCATTCCAAACGCCCCCTGATCACCGATTTCGGTGTGGCGCGGGTCTCCCGGACCAAGGGAAAAAGCGAGCGACTGTTGCTTGGCACCCCCATGTACATGGCACCCGAGCAGATACTGTCAGGCACCGTTGACGGCCGGGCAGACCAGTACAGCGCCGGCGTGATGATGCTCGAGATGCTCATGTCGCGGCTGCCCTATCCCCCCTATCGGACAGCCATGGACCTGCTCAAAATGAAACTGTCGTTGAAAGACCGGCTCTTTCAACAGCGTCCCTCCCAGGTTCACCCGGTGGCCAACCGGGCCCTGGATAAAATCCTGTTCAAAGCACTGGCCTTCGATCCTGACCGACGATACGCGTCCTGCCGCGATTTCGCCCGCAATCTGGAACGATTTCAGGCCAGCTTCGCCAGATCATCGCCAGCCAGATGAGGACATCATGCCGTTAGACAGCGCCATAAAAAGCCAGCTCTCCCAATTCGGTCGGACAATTGCCCTGCTATTCAACCGATCAATGATGTACCAGCCCAACCACCCCTTCGTGGAGCAATCCATCGACCTGTTCTACGAGGGCGCTATGGACCTTTTAAACCGGATCAACCCGCTGGTCTTCATTCTCAACCGCGAGGAATTTTTCGTGGATGAAGAACCCCTGGATCCGCGCCTGAATGTGTCCCGCCTGGTGATGCTGTTTAAAAACAACGGCATCCAATCCATCGCCCTCGAACCGGGTATCGAAAAACGGGAAGTGCGCGTCTTTCTGGAAGTATTCGGCAATATCAGCAAATATGATGGTGCCGAGGGATTTAAAAAAGCCATCTTCGCCCGGGGGGTCTCCAGCATCAGAATCAATCATGTGCGCTATAAAAAGGTGACCGCGGACGATGAGATCGTTTCCCGGGATGCGCTCAAAGAACTGACGCCACAAATCATGGCCGCCGAAGACGAAGCCAAGGCACGCAAAATGTTCATGGACACGCTGCTCGAGAGCGTGCTCACCGAGGAGTTCGCCAAAACTTTGAACATCGAAAGTCTCATGGCCAACCCCGGTGCCGTTTCCCAGAACATGATCCAGGCGGACCTCAAGCACGGCGACGGAGCCGAAAAAGGAACCGGAACCGAACCGGGCGGTGGTAATGGCCCGGGGGGCGGTGGCCCTGGAGGTGGCGGTCCGGGAGGTGGCGGTCCGGGGGGTGGCGGTCCGGGGGGCGGTGGTCCGGGGGGCGGTGGTCCGGGGGGCGGTGGTCCGGGGGGCGGTGGTCCGGGGGGCGGTGGTCCGGGGGGTGAAGGGGCCGGCAGCGGTGATGGCAGTGGCCGGGGTCCCGTGGGCGGCACCGGTTCGGGAACCGGAAACGGTTCGGGGATTGGCGAGGCTGGCCAGGGAAGTGGTGGATCCGGAACCGGTGGCGCCGGTACCGGTTCCGGACACGGCGGCAGCGGCGGCACCGGTGGTGGCCATGGCGGTCTGCTGTTCCAGCAGTTGGAAGTGATGCGCGTCGAAGTGGAAAAGCACCTGGCCGGCAAAGGGGACGTTGCTCTCACTGATCTGGCCGATGCGGTCTTCGACATGAAAAAGCAGCTTTTGGAAGGCATCGAAGCCCAGAAGGCCCTGGGTGTGGCCTATGAAAACGAAGCGGCCATTCTGGAAAACGCCGACGCCCTCACCGATCAGGTATTGATCCAGCTGGTCAGGGACGAATACCAGGAGGGCAGGATCACGCCCGCCCGCATGGCCCAGATCCTCAGGCGCCTGGTTCCCGAAGCGGCCGAGCTCAAACGCCTGCTGCCAAAAATCAAACAGGCCCTGATCGATGAGGGCATGTCCCACACCGGCTATCTGGAGTTGGTTCAGGAACTCAGCAAGGAGCTGCAGAGCGAGGGATTGGCCAACATCCTCCAGGAGAGTGGGGAAGATATCGGTGTGGACGGCAACCAGTTGATCGAGGAGTTTAAAAACAACCCGGAGCAGGCCGCGCAGCTCATCTATCTGGCCTCCGAGATTCGCAAAGGCACTGGTGACGATGATCTGTTGGCAGAGATTCTGGCCGGCTATGTGGAGCAGATCGGCGGCCCGATGGCCATGGACCAAGCCGGGGAGAAGGACGATCCCGACCACCTGAAAAGTGTGGTTTCCAATATCGAGTCGAACATCGTCAGCCAGTTGAGCAAAATGGACATGGCTGACGATGTGATCACCAAACTGGAAGATCGGCTCAACGCCCGCATGGATTCGGTTATGGATCAGATGCGCGCCGAATGGCTCAAAACCCGGGGACAGGGGGGCGGGAATGCGGCCAAAAGACCGCACAAAACGCTCACCGTGCTGCAGACCCTGGAGCAGAGCGTCAGCGAACATGATGAACTCGGAGCCATTCTCAAGACGGTCCGCGCCAAGGTGGACGCCGGTGAAATCGATGAAAACGACTACAAGAAGATACAGGACGAAATCTCACTCCAGAAGCAGCTGATCAAGGAAAAGGAGGCCAACCGGGCCATGCCCACCGGTGTGATCAAGGCCGGGGCCATGGCGTTTATTTTGGAAAAGGAGATCGCGCGCGCCAATCGCTACGATTACGCGTTCTCAGCCCTGGCATTTTCCATGGTCCGCATCAAGCCCCGCGCCAAGGTGCCCGCCGGTGCGATCAACAATGAAATGCTCATGGAAAGCGTGCTGGCGCTTCTGTCCACAACGTTCCGCGAAGTCGATATCGTCGGCCAGTTGGGTAAGAACACCATCGTGGCGGTGTTGCCGCTGATCAGTCGCGAAGATTCCAAGAAAGCACTGAATCGGGTCATGAAAATTCTCCATGATGCCCCCGTGGATATCAACGGCATCGCCATTGACTTCAAATTTGCCGGTATTGCCATCACCTTTGACGGACAGGACACACCCGACGCCAAAAGCTTCATCCGGGTCATGGTCAGCCGGCTGCAGGACATGGCCAGCCGGTTGAAGAACATTCAATCGTTTTTATAAGGACCGAACGTGCAAAGAATATCTCCCCGATGGATTCTGTTTTTGCTGTTGGCCATCGTTGCCGCCGGCATCGCCATGGCCGCCGGCGGTGCGCCAGCGGTCAAACCGGCGTTCCCTCCCGGCCTGGACAGCTATGCCGACAGCCATATGAAAAGCATTCCCGACATCCTGGCCAACCGGATTCGCCAGGAGCCGTTCAACCTGGTGGCGACCCTGATTTTCGTTTGCGCCATCGTGCACACATTTTTAACCGGCCGGTTCATGGTCATCGCCCATCGATGGGCCCACGCCCACGAGGAAAAGATCAAACAGGGACGGGCGCCCCGTGAGTCGGTCCACCACGGGGCCGAGCTGTTTCACTTTCTCGGGGAGGTGGAAGCCGTGTTCGGCATCTGGGCCGCCACCCTGGTGGGCGCCATTGTTCTGTTTTTCGACTGGTCCACGGCCAAGGCGTATATTGTCCACGGGGTCAATTTCACCGAAGCCATGTTCGTCGTGGTGATCATGACCCTGGCGGCGACCCGCCCGATCCTTAAGCTCTCCGAACAGTTGATGTGGAAAATTGCCGGCCTTTTGGGCGGAACGCTCACCGCCTGGTGGTGGGCGATTCTGACCATTGGCCCGCTGCTGGGATCGCTGATTACCGAACCGGCGGCCATGACCATCGCCGCCATGCTGCTGGTGGAAAAATTTTATGCCCACGCCCCTTCCAAAAAATTCAAATATGCCACGCTGGGCCTGCTTTTCGTCAACGTCTCCGTCGGTGGTACCCTGACCAGCTACGCGGCACCGCCGGTATTGATGGTGGCCGGTCCCTGGCAGTGGGACACGATGTTCATGCTGACCCATTTCGGCTGGAAGGCCGCGACGGGCATACTGGTTGCCAATCTGGCCTACTTTTTCATTTTTCGCCATGAATTGGAGGAACTGCAACAGGCTTTCGCCATGGAAAACCTCAAGGATGAAATCCAGCAGCGCTATCTTAAACGGGCGGACATGGAAACGATGATGGATGACTGCATGACCCGCCTCGAAGACCAGTTCCATTTCGTGAATGCCTTTACCGATCAACTGAAAGAAACCAATACCGTTCGGCATACATATTGCCGTAACATCTTGTTATTAAAATAAAAAATAGCGCTGGACAAAAAGATCGCTTTGTGTTTTAATCATGGTGGGTACAATTAATTAACCAGGAGGTCTCCATGAGCGAACACATCGACAAAAATGTTTTTCAAACAATTCTATCACCGGTGCTACCATTGATTGAGGTTACTCAAAATAGTCTCCATAATGATTTGGACACTTACAAGCTTTCATTATCATCGTTCACCACAAATTTGCTTTTTGGAATAATAACCAGAATTAAAAGCGTTGGACAAATCGTCACTGAGATCAAAACATCACCAACTGCTAAGGCATTAGGATTGGTCGTCGCATCGAAGTCTATGTATAATGAAGCGTTTAATCGTTATCCCCCAGAAATATTTAAAGATATATTCCATCAGTTGGTAAAAGAATTGGATTTGCATAAAATTCCGGAAATCAGTCATCTTGGAAAAATGCTAATTGTAGATGGTTCGCTTTTTCCGGCCATTTCCAATATGGCATGGGCTTGTTACAAGAAAACCGCTAATGCGATCAAAATGCATTTATCTTTTGAACTCAACCGAATGATTCCAACCGAATTTATCAGTACGGAAGGTAACTTTTCCGAAAAAGAATTTGTTAAGCAAATTCTTCGCGAAGGCATTACATATGTCTGTGATCGAGGCTATATCGCTTTCAATCTGTTCAAGCAGATATCCGACAGCAATGCATTTTTTATTATTCGCGGAAAGTCGAATATGACGTACACTGTAAAAGAGTGTCTCACTGCCACCGTACCGGATACATTCTTGAAATTTTTCAGTGACATCACAGATTCAAATATAATATTCAATAGCGATGAAAACAAAGCAAGTTATCGTATTGTTAGCTTTACGGCTATGGGCGAAAACTACATTTTGATCACAAACAGAAATGATTTGACAACTTACGAAATTATAATGCTTTACGCTTACAGGTGGCAAGTGGAACTTTTTTTTCGCTTCATAAAAAGAACCTTCAAGGGAATTCACTTAATGAGCCAATCTCCTCATGGCGTACAGATACAATTCTACTTGTATATGATTGCTTATCTATTGTTATTATCATTCAAACAAGATACGGAAATAATAAGCAGAGAAAATGAAAAAGATGAGCATGAATCTGAAGAAAATAATAAGAACGAAACCTTGCTAACTTCATCTTCATGCTCCAATTCAAATGCAAAAAGACCATATGTTTGCGGGTTAGTAACTCTTCTTGGAGAAAAATTAAAACAGTTTTATAAAATTGGTCTTCACTGGTTATTAGCAGTAAAAAATAATTTGTTAGAAATATTTGATGTGAATATCGCCAAAGTTATTGCTCAATACTCTTATCAATGACTGTGCCGAACAGTATTGGAAAGAAACCGCTCAAAGCATCTCCAAACGCATGGAAGCCAGGGTCATGGCGGATCTCAAGGGTAAGGAGATCGACCCAGCACAGGTCCGTCGGGCCTTCGAGGAACGCAACCGCGAAATACAACTGCGCCGCATGCGCCGCAGCCTTCCCGGCCTGTTGCCGCGGGAAGAACGCCCCCCGTTCATCGATCCGGACTGGGACCGGCGGGACGACCCGGTTCCTGCATGGGTAACCCTGGTACACATCGCGTTCATGGGTTGGACCATCATCAACGCCCATTACCCGGCCTTTTTTATTCCCGGAATTCTCTTCTTCCTGGGGTTCGCCCAGGTGAGCGCCCCCTACCAGAACCGCATCGACCTGAAACCGCCCCTGCTGGTCGGCTTTTTTCTCGGCGGCCTGGTCATTCACGGTGGCCTGCAGGGCTGGTGGATCGAACCGGTACTCAGCAACCTGAGCAAAATCCCGCTGATGCTCGGTGCCACCGTTTTAACGGCATTTAATGACAATGCGGCGATCACCTTTTTAAGCACCCTGGTACCGGACTTCTCGGATGGGATGAAATATTCGGTGGTGGCCGGTGCCGTCGTCGGCGGTGGCCTGACCGTCATCGCCAACGCGCCCAATCCTGCCGGCCTGAGCATTCTCAAGTCTCATTTTGACGAAGAGGTCTCGCCGGGGGGCATCCTTCTGGCCGCCGCTCTCCCGACAATCATCATGTGGCTGATATTCCTCTTTTTATAGTCTAGGGAACCACCCACAATGCCCCATCGGAAAACTGATTGACCAGAAAGCGACTCACACTACCGGTAAAGTACTGTTTTCCCATGCCCCGCCGGCCGACCACCAGGGTACCGAAACGCCCTTTGACGAATGCCTCGACAATCGCCTTGCCGATTCGGAAGCCCCCCTTGCGGACGTCGACCCGCACCTGACTTTCGGAGATACCGGCATCGCCGAGCATTTTCAATGCACGGGCAAAAAATCGATCGATGCACGCCTTGTCACCCTTCTGAATTACCGCTTCGAGATTCGAGGTATTCTTCTCGGAGAAGTCGATGGGGCAAAAATCGGCCAGTCGCGGAGCCACATGAAAAAAAGAGATCGAGATTTCGGGGTTACCCCCCAGGATGAAGGCCAGGTGGTCGACCGCGCGCAGGGAGCTTTCCGATCCGTCCACGGCCATCATCACCGAACCGGAAGGGGCCTTCCCGTCAACCAGCCAGACCGGAATCAGTTGTGAATTATCCACGATGTTGGTACTGACACTGCCCATGAACACCTCGGTCAGGCCCGAGATGCCACGCCGGCCGACGATGATGGCATCGTATACCAGGGCCGTGCCGTACTCCAAAACATCTTTGCCGACGCCAAATTTCCTGGGCAGCGAAATCTGCGCAATACTCTCTTCCGGCACGCCCAGGGAGACCATCAGCTCCTGGTAGCGGCCGAGCATGGCGCGGGCCTTCTCGTGGCTTTTGCGCATCAGCGACTGCAGCTCGGCATTGGCACCGGGTTTTGTTCTGGCTTCATCCAGCAGATATTGAGAGATGGTGGGTTCGACATGGAACAGGACAAATTTCATTTCCTGCACGGTGCCACGGAGTTCAGCGGCATAGCGCAGGGCATTTTCCGAGTGCCGCGAATCATCGACGGCAATGAGGACTTTCTTCTCCATGGTCTTGCCTCCCGGGATTGGGGGTGAATATCAACGGACCACACCGCATTGTCAAAGGTGCCTGTTGCCATTGTACACAAAATGAACATATTTAACGATATCGATTTTGCATCGTCCCATTTTAACAGTTCCTTTTAACAGGTTACAAGAAAGGCGGATCGTTGATGAAAACTTGGAAAAAATGGGTCCTGATTGCTCTAACGGTTCTCGTGGCCATCATCCTGACGATGGTTCTCCTGAAATTTTCCTTCGTCAATTTTCTCGTGGACTGGTGGTGGTTCCAATCCCAGCATATGACCCTCTACTTCTTCCTGCGGATCGTTCACCGATATCTTGTATTTGTCTTTTTCACCATCGTTTTCTTCGCCATTTTTTTCTTCAATTTCTGGATCGCATCCCGTTTTATCGGTTTCGCCGATAGGGAGTCCAACCGGGACAAACGCGATCTGGTCAAACGCCTGCACGAGAGCATGCAGCGGATGTACCTGCCGGTCTCGGTGATCATGGCGCTGCCGGTTGCCGTGCCCATGTTTCTCAACTGGGAAAAGGCATTGCTGTTTCTTTTCGGCGCCCCCAGTGGCATGACCGATCCGCTGTTCGGCAAGGACATCAGCTTCTATTTCTTTTCCCTGCCGGTCTATCATCTGATCCAGAAGGAAATTCTGCTGGTATCGGTCGTACTCTTCCTGGGAATTGTTTTCCTGTACTGGTACGAGCATCGTCTGCTCACCGCCAAGGATCAGGCCCTGCCCCGGGGCGCCCGGATCCATATCAGTATTCTCGGCGCCGTGATCGTGGGTATCCTGTGCTGGGGATTCCTGCTGGAACGCTACGACCTGCTTTATGAAACGGCCAACCAGCCCGTGTTCTACGGCCCCGGATATGTGGAGATGCGTGTCATTCTGCCGTTTATCTGGTTGTCAGTCCTTTTTCTGGCGACGACGGGCATTGCGCTGATCTACAGCGCCAATCGGCGACGGGGGTGGAAAGTCGTGGCCATCTTCGGCCTGCTCTTCCTGCTCAGCGTGACCGCGAAAAACGCCGATTTCTTCGCCGACCAGATTCGCACCTACATCGTGGCCCCCAATCAGATCATTCGCGAACGCGATTATATTGCGGCCAATGTCCGCTCGACCCTGGCGGCCTTCGGCCTTGACGATGTCACGACGCTCGATTTCAAACCCCGGGACAAAAACGCATTCAAGGCCGATGATCCCGACCTGATCCGCCGGCTTCAGAACATTCCCGTGTGGGACCGGGAAATGCTGGGCAACGTCTTTGAGGAAATTCAGGGAATCCGCACCTATTATGGATTCTCCACCATCGACGTGGACCGCTACACCGTGGAAGGCAGTTACCGCCAGGTCTATTTGGGACCCAGGGAAATCGAGCTGGGCAAACTGCCCGCCTCGGCGCAGAACTGGATCAATACCCACCTGCAATACACCCACGGCCGGGGCGTGGCCATGATTCCGGCCGCCCAGGCCGGGGACGAATTCATGACCTGGTTTATCAAGGATGTTCCGCCCAAGTCGGATTATGGATTGACTATCAAACGGTCCTCCATCTATTACGGTCTGGGGGACAAACCCTATGTGCTGGCACCCAACGACGCCGGAGAGATCGGCTACCCGCTGGACGATGGAGAAGCCATGGTCAATTACACGGGCACCGGTGGCGTGCCCATCCACTCACTCCTGCGGAAACTGGTGCTGGCCGACTATTTCAAGGACCGCAACATTTTTTTCACGACCAAAACCAACCGGCAGAGCCGGATCCTTTTCCGCCGCAACATCGTCGAGCAAATCCGGCATCTGACCCCGTTCCTCAAGCTGGATGCCGACCCGTATATCGTCACGACCGATGAAGGGCTGTTCTGGATCCAGGACGCCTACACCACGGCAGACAACTATCCCATGGTCGCGCCGCTGGAAGACGGATTCAACTACATCCGCAATTCCGTTAAAATCGTCACCGACGCCTATAACGGAACTGCCACCTACTATGTTGCCGATACCCGTGACCCCATCATCAAAGCCTACCAGCGGATGTATCCGGGGGTTTTCAAACCACTGGATCAGATGCCGGCAGAGTTGTGCAAGCACATCCGCTATCCCAACGACATCTTTCACACCCAGGTGGCGGTATACGCCAAATATCATCAAGAGGATCCGGAACGCTTTTACCGTCAGGAAGACATCTGGGAATTCTCCAAAATGCCCCAGGGCCGCCGCCTGGTGCCGGCCAATCCCTATTACCTGACCCTGGATCTGATCAAATCGGGAGAGGAGGATTTTCTGCTCTTCATGCCGCTCTCCCCCTTCGGCCGCGACAACCTGCGGGCCCTGATGATCGCCGGCAGCGATGGTGACAACTACGGCAAAATATTCGTCTACCGGTTCCCCCAGGACAAGCATGTGTACGGCCCGGCACAAATCAATTCGGTCATCAACCAGGATATCGTCATCTCTGCGCAGTTCACGTTGTGGAACCAGGAGGGGTCCCAGGTCATTCTGGGAAAAATGATCATCGAGCCCATGGGAGGATCGCTGCTTTATATCCAGCCGGTCTACCTGCAAGAGGACGGACCGCTCAAGATCCCGCAATTGAAACGGCTCATCATGGCCCTGGACGACGCCGTGGTCATGGCTCCCAGCCTGGAAGAGGCGGCGGTAAAACTGGAAACGGAATTGATCCGGAAATCATCGCGCCGGCCGCAAATCGATCAACGGCAACCGGTTCCGCAGGCCCCCGAAGAGACGCCCGCCACGAAAACACCGGCGACCGGCGCCGATTCAGCGGAAACGCCGGCAAAACCGCCCCAATCGCCGGCAACCGAACGTCCGCAAACGGATTCCTCGGCCGCGCCCCAAAATGGAGTTCCGCCGAAAAAAGATTGAAACGCCGGCCAGCTACCATCCGCCCCCGCCGCTGCCCGACGATGATCCCGGGGAAGGGGTCGACATCGCCGCGGCGGCACGGCAGGGAATTCCGGTGGCCAATGTTCCCACAGCAACATCAGGAAACGCCGACTCCGTAGCCGAGATGGGCATCTATCTGATGATTGGATCCTTCAATTGACACTTGGATTTTTATATTTGGCATTGAATCGAATCCGTTCTTGTAGTATCTATCTATTTTAATTTATAATTTTTTGTTGTGTAGCCATTCCCACAGCCCCATCAACCAAATTACAATTTCATTTTCCCATGGTCGACAATGGATAAGGATTTTCTTTTTACAGCGATCACGCCTGCTCCTCCTAGCCAGCAAACAGGACTCAACATCATATGCCGACACTTACCGATTCAAAAATACTGGTGGTCGAAGATGACCCCGAGATGTGTGAAAGTATAAGATATTTATTGGGATATTATGGTTTCGAAGTCAATACGAGTCAAAATCTGGTCGACGCGCTGAACACCCTTCTGGCCATCGACTACGATCTGGTTCTCCTGGACCTCAAGCTTGGCGATCAAAGCGGTTTCGCCGTGATGGACCATCTTCAGGAAAGGGCGCTGGACACCCAGGTAATCGTCGTTACCGGTTGCCATGCAGCGGATGATGCCATTACGGCCCTGAAAAAAGGGGCCACCGATTATTTGAAAAAACCGTTTGAAGCCGATGACCTGCTGAATTCAGTCAATCGGGTCCTTGATCGCCAGAAACACCAGCGTGAGTTGTCCCTGTTCAAACGAGTCGTGGCCGCTTCCCCCGAAGCGATAGTGATCGGCGACCACCAGGGCCGGGTAATTTATACCAATGTGGCCTACCACCGGCTGATGAATCCCCGGCAGCCGGTGCCGGCCTCAGCGGAATCCGGTGACGCCGCCCCTTTCTTCGATAGGGAAATCAAAACGGTCCTCGACACCGGCCTGCCATGGCAGGGCAAAGTTGAAATGACCGATGCCACCGGTCACCCCTTCACGGCCTGGAAACGGGTGGAGACGGTGCCGTATACCATTGGCGGCCTGAACTATGGGGTCGCCCTGCTGCACGATATGACTCCCCAGCTGGAGTTGGAAGCCAACCAGGAAAAATTTCGCAACCTGGTCGAACGGACCAGCGACTGGATCTGGGAAGTGGAAAAACTGAAAAATGCCCTTGCCAGGGTCAAGCATCTCAGCGGTATGCTGCCCATCTGCGCCGCGTGCAAAAGAATCCGTGACGACAATGGGTACTGGACCGAGATTGAAGCCTACATCGAGACCCATTCCGATGCCGAGTTCAGCCACGGCATCTGCCCCGATTGCGCACGGAAACTCTATCCGGAACTCTATCCGGAATAAGGCTGGCGATTTCTGGCAAAGATCGGTCGGTCGGGTTGCAGGGTGACCGCATTTGGATTGATTTTTGTTTTTTCGCGGGCATGGCCCGCTCCTACGCGTACCAATCGTTTGGTTCTACACCGTTTTCTGTAAGAGCTGGCCATGCCTGCGACCAAATTTTTCTAATCCGGGCTCTAAATGCGGTTACCCTGGGTCGCGTTGCGACCCGCGCGCCGCAAACCACCGGCTACCCACCCGGGTGGACCGGCAAATCGATGGTAAAAGTTGTGCCTTGACCCGGTACGCTTTCACAGGTGATGGTACCATTCAGTGACTGGATAATACGATGAGCGACCGAAAGCCCCAGCCCGGCATGATCACCGCTTTTGGTGGTTACATAGGGGTCGAACGGCTTTTCCCGGATCGCCTCCGGGATCCCCGGGCCGTTATCGCTGACAACAATTTCCACATGGCCGCCGGCAACATCGCCGAACCGTGATGATTTCCCACCCAGTGGAAGCGCCAGATGGCGGGCGCGGATCGCTATCCGGCCGCCGCTTGCCGGCATGGCTTCGGCGGCATTTTTGATGAGATTCAGGAAAACCTGCTTGAGTCCGTCCGAGTCAGCTTCAATGACCGGCAGATTCGGTTCGATATCGGTGGCAAAACGGATATCCGAGTCCCCTAAGGTCTCCCCGATCAGTTTGAGCATGTCCGCCAGCAGACGCTCGACATCGACCCGCGCCGTTACCGGCGCGTCGGTTTTGGAAAAAGCGGTCAATTTGTTAAGCAGACGTCCAACCCGGGAGATTTCCTCGCCGATAATCCGGATCTCCTCGTGGTCGATACCGGTATCGGCCATTTTCATGTCCATCACTTTCAGATAATTTTTAATAACACCCAGCGGGTTGTTGATTTCGTGGACCACCCGTCTGGCCAGATCGGTTGTGGCGTCCATTCGCGAAGCATGAATCCTCGGCAATGTCTGTTTTCGGAGCTGATCCAGCCGCAAGGCCAAAGCCCCCTTATGGGCCAGCAGGTGCAGCAACTTGTGGTTCTCCGTAAGATGCCGCATCCCGTCCCCGTCAAGGCCCAGCGCCAGGATCCCAACCGCATCCTCCTGAGCGACCAGGGGGAAACCATATATGCCTTCTCCGCCGAGCAGTTGGATAAGTTGCTGGTCGACAATGGCCGGTGTCTTGCCGGGTTCCGGGTTGAACGTGTTCATCGGGCATCGCTTGACGAACGCGTTGACCAGCAGGCTACCGGTCATTTTTAGGGAAATGGCCAGCATGGGCTGTTTGACATAGCGACCCGATTTTTCAGCCAGATAGCCGATCAGTGCGTTTTTCTTCTCATCCATGAGAAAAAAAAGGACCCGTTTGACATCAAACAGAATCTTAAGGCCATCGGCAACACAGCGCATGATACTGCTCTGGTCCTTAGCGGTGAGAAATCCCTCAAGGGTGCCGATGGTCAGGGAAAACTGCCGGACTTCGCCGGCCAGGCGATCCTGAGCCATCTGATCGTTCATAGTTACGTCATCCACATCCATGGCGTCGACCTCAATATCCAGCGAGACGGCAGTTTCCCGGGCTTCCTGCTCGGCGCCGGCTATCAGGGTCTGGCACTCGTGAGCCTCCCGGCTGAAAAAATGATTAACGATGGCTGCACCGGCATTCGTGTCGACAGCCGTATCCTGGCAAAGCAGATTGGCCACATAAACGACCTGAACCATGGTCAGGGCCTGGGCAATCTGCTCCGGTGGCTGGTGATGATAACGCACACAGTCGATGATAAACGGGGCCAACCGCCAGCGTTTCAGCAAAAATGCGCCCACCTCGGCGTGAGTCGCGCCCATCAGGTCTTCCTGTGCCAGCAATTGCTGGGTATCATCACCGCAAGCCTCCAGCATCACCTCATAAGGCGACTTGAAATTCACCCACAGCACCGCCCTGCCGATATCATGCAGGAGGCCGGCGAGAAACGCCTCATCCGGGTTGCAAAGGCCCCAGGCCTCGGCCATATGCCGGGATAAAAAGGCACAGCGCAGCGAATGCCACCAGAATTTTTTCAGGCTGAAGACACTGCTCAACTTGGGTTTGGGAAAGGCATCATAGACACAGGCACAGAAAACGATATTTTTCACGCCGCTGGTCCCGAGAATGACCACGGCCTGGTTGATGGTCTCAACCTTTTGCGAAAGACCGAAAGCAGCCGAATTGACCAACTGCATGATCTTGCCGCTCAGGGCCGGATCCTTGCTGACGATCTGCCCGATCTTGTTCATATCCGGATTTTCCTGATTACACGCTTCGATCAGTTTCAACAGGACATGGGGAAGTGTCGGTAGGTGTTTAAAGGTTGAAATTTTCTTGAACAATGTCTGTTGCGCCGTCATTCCTCTTTACCTTCCAGTTCAACCCAAAAGCGGCTGCGTTGGTCACACGGGGGTGTATCGATGTTTTCATCAGAAGCCGATCGCTGGTTATCACGGTTATACATCGACATGAAATCTCAAAACTTTATGGTGGGATGCCCGAAGGCCGGAAGGAGGGAGGCGCACGCTTCAGTTGAGCTGATAAACCCGGAAGGGAAATGCGCTACGCAGCGCCGTTACCTCATTTTCATTATCGAGGCGTTGGCTGTCGTAAAGGGTTTTGCGGGCCAGGAGCAATGCCTGAGCGGGCCGGTCGCCGTTTTTCAGGGCACGGAAAAAACGGATCATGGTCTGGGCGGACACCGAACCGTTCAAACGGCTGAAGATGGGCGCCACGTAAACACCTACCCCACTTTTGTGGAACTGCCGAATGAAATTGAGATTAATGCCGTACAAATTGCAGTCCAAGTAAACCAGCTTCGGCGCAAGCGCCGACAGCGTATTCGGTTTCAGCACCAGGTGTTTCAACTGAAGACCATCGATGCCCCCATCAGCACTGACCAGGATGAAATCTACGGGTTGAAGCGCCACCATCGTTTCCGGACGAACCGTGTCGGCGTCCAGGCGCAACGATTCGGGAAAGCAGCCATAGACTGTGTCGATCCCCTTTTGGGGATCCGTTTCCGCATTGGCCACGACCAGCCCCCGCCAGCCAATGGATGCCTTGACGGAGGTCGGTGACGGTTCGGTCAACGCATAAAAAACCGGCTTCTTGAGAAAAAGCGGTACCCCGTCCACATGCAGGGCGTCAAATGGATAGTAGAGGCATTCTTCGTCGACCACGAATCCGACCCGGCTGCTGATGGCCAACAGCGGGGCAACCGGGGTCAGAAGAAGGTTGCCGGCTGCGGCCAGCAGCGGCGTCAGGGCGTCTTGGTCTGTCGATTCATCCATGGCTCGGTCTTCTTCGGAATTCTCTTTCCAGAATGGAATGGCCTCCCGAACACTGCGGTACTGCTGATCAAAAAAAGCGCCCACCTTGTCCAGGGTCCCGGTTTTCTCCGGCCGCCGTTCAATCCGGTCGTAGATCTGCTCCAGCTTGTCAATAAGCCCCGCCTCGGAATCAATCGTATATTCGAGGGTGTCAAATGGGGAAACCGCCCTGACCGTGATCGTATCGCCCTGTTTGGTGACAAACAGCAACAGATCCGTAGCCGTGGCAAAAGATATTGGTGACAGGAAAACAAACAGGGACGTGGCAACCAACAGGAAAAAACGGCGACAGGCAAACAAGTCCATGGGGCAACCTCCGTCGATACTGGGCAGAACAGCTATTCCCCCATCGGTCCGCAGGGCCAAACGACAGATGCAGCCTTTTAAACCAGGACCCGTATGGGGGCGGTGTCAGGAGCCAAGGTCTTGCAAAAAAAAACATCGGGTAGTTGACCAAAGCAAAGCATCATATTCACTGGTAATGAAATCATCCAATAAAATAAGAACCGGTGTTGGCGCAAGCCCTATTTCGTGGGCATCCATAAACACCCAATTGGCCGATTTCCGGACAGACACGATTTATTCCCCTGCGCGTCGACTTTGCGTTTCAAACCGGTGTCGAACTTTTTCCATACAACAACGCCGGGGCGGCGTTCAACCACGCCCCGGCGTTAAATGGTTTATACGAATGACCGCTATGCGATTCTTGAACTGGCGTAACCGATCCCTTTGAGGGCCTCTTCCATTTCACCCAGCGTGGTCGGATCGTCGATGGTGGCGGGCACCCCATATTCCTTGTTATCGGCAATCTTCTGGATCGTACCCCGCAGGATCTTGCCGGAACGGGTCTTGGGCAGCCGCTTGACCACTGTGGCAGTCTTGAAGGCGGCCACCGGCCCGATGCGGTCACGCACCATCTGAACCACCTCCTTGATGATCCCGTCATTGGAGCGTTGGACACCGGCATTGAGTACCAGAAAGCCGATGGGAATCTGGCCCTTGAGTTTATCTTCTACCCCCAGCACCGCGCATTCGGCCACATCCGGATGGTCCGCCAGGACCTCTTCCATGGCGCCGGTGGAGAGGCGATGCCCGGCCACGTTGATGATGTCGTCGGTCCGTGCCATGATGTAGGCATAGCCTTCTTCGTCGATATAGCCGGCATCGGCGGTCTTGTAGTATCCTGGAAACTCGTCGAGGTACGATTCGATAAAACGGTCGTCGTTCTGCCACAGGGTAGGCAGGGTCCCCGGCGGCAGGGGCAGCTTCACTACCAGGGCACCGATCTCACCGGGAGCCACTGGCTTGCAATTGGCATCGACCACCTGCAGATCCCAGCCGGGAACGGCCTTGGTCGGAGAGCCGTATTTTACCGGATAGTGGTGCAACCCCATGCAGTTGGCCGCGATGGCCCAGCCGGTTTCCGTCTGCCACCAGTGATCGATGACCGGAACCTTGAGGTTCCTTTCCGACCACTGGATCGTATCCGGATCGGAGCGCTCCCCGGCCAGGAAAAGGATCTTGAAGTTGGACAGGTCATAGTTTTTCATCAGTTCGGCGTTGGGATCCTCGCGCTTGATGGCCCGGAACGCCGTGGGTGCCGTGAACTGGGATTTGACCTTGTGCTGGGAGATAATGCGCCAGAAGACGCCGGCATCGGGGGTGCCCACCGGCTTGCCCTCGAAAAGAATGGTCGTGGCCCCTTTGAACAGCGGCGCGTAGACGATGTAGGAGTGGCCGACCACCCAACCCACATCGGAGGCGGCCCAGAAGACATCGCCGGCATCGATGTCGTAAATGGCCTTCATGGTCCATTTCAGGGCCACCAGGTGGCCGCCGTTGTCGCGAACCACGCCCTTGGGCTGGCCGGTGGTGCCCGAGGTGTAGAGGATATACAGCGGATCGGTGGCTGCCACCGGCACACATTCCGCCGGTGTCGCCGAGGCCATGGCGTCGGCCCAGTCCACATCCCGCCCGGCAATCAACTCGGCCGTGGTCATGGGGCGCTGATAGACAATACACGATTCGGGCTTGAAATCGGCAATTTCGATCGCTTTGTCCAGCAGCGGTTTGTAGGCAATCACTTTTTTGCCTTCAATACCGCAGGAGGCCGAGACAATGACCTTGGGTTTGGCATCGTTGATCCGGGTGGCCAGCTCCTTGGCGGCAAACCCCCCGAAGACCACCGAATGGATCGCGCCAATGCGGGCGCAGGCCAGCATGGCCATGGCGGCCTCGGGAATCATGGGCATGTAGACGATGACCCGGTCCCCCTTGCCGACACCCTGGCTGGCCAGCACATCGGCAAATTTGGCAACTTCGTCGCGCAGTTCCCGGTAGGTATAGGTTTTGACGGTATCGGTGACCGGGCTGTCGTAAATCATGGCCGGCTGGTCACCACGGCCGTTTTCCACATGCAGGTCCAGGGCGTTGTAGCAGGTATTCAGTTCACCACCGGCAAACCAGCGGTAAAACGGTTTGTTGCTGTCGTCCAGCACTTTGTCCCACTTCTTGTACCAATGGCAATCTTCGGCAGCCTTGGCCCAGAAGGATTCCGGATCGTTGATCGATTCCGCATAGGCGGTTTCATATGGTGTGGTCATAAATGTTTCCTTTCACTATCTTAAACACGGATGGATCGATGGATGATCAGGCCGACTCTTCGGCCAGGCTGCCGACCGGTTCGGGAGCGGTGTCGATCCACGGCTTGCCCAGCGGCAGCATCGGCTTGCCGAAAACCTGGGCGTAAATGGCCGCGGCCATCATGTACCAGGCGTTCAGAGCACACAGAATCAACACCACGGCCGTCGGTTTGGTCAGTCCCGGAAAGCCGAAGTGAGCCAGGTCGAGGCCGATAAACCCGATCAGCAGCAAGGTGAAAGTGGACGCCATGGCGCCATGGATGCGCATGGCACCGACCCACATGATGGCGGTGTAGAGGGTCCAGACGATCAGGAAGAAGCCCACATCCGTATGACTGAGAGTATAGATTTTATAGTGATTCAACATCCAGATAATGCCCAGCGCAATCCAGAACGATCCGTAGGAAACAAAGGCGCTGTAACCAAAGTTATTTCCGCATTTGAACTCCTGGAACCCGGCAATCAGCTGTGCTCCACCGCCAAAGGCGATCGCAAGGGCCAGAACCGGACCGATACCACACCATCCCAGGTTGTGGAATTGAAGAATCAGCGTGGTTAAACCGAACCCTGCCAGACCGACAACTGCTGGATTTCCTTGACCTTCTGCTGCCATTGAGACCTCCTTGATGAGTGGGGGGTGGGTAGAATTGGCAAACTATACAGCAAGCAATGTGCCACCCATCAAAAAATAAAATATCGACTTACAAAGCAACCGCTTACAACAAATGATAGCAGTTTTGTTAATGAATATAATTCGCCAAAATCTTGGGACAAAAATGACCCAAACGACCATTAAGAAGACTCAATTATATGAATTAACACTGAATAAATGGATCGGGAAAAAGATGTCCCAATTGGGGACAATCAGAGCCCATGGGTTTTGATCTTGCGGAACAGGGTCCGCCGGTCAATGCCCAGCAACTCGGCGACCCGGGAGCGATGCCACTGGTTTTCCTTTAACAGGCGGGCAATGTAATCCTTTTCAAACGCGCTGATGGCGTCGCTCAGCGGCTGATTGCAGGGAATGGATGGCAGGCGGGCGGATTCGGTGGCGGCCTCGTCAATATTGTCGTCGGACGTCTGGGGCAGATCCAGAAAATCGATCTCACCCAGGGTGATGTAGCGATGAACGGTATTTTGCAGCTCACGCACGTTTCCCGGCCAGTCGTACCGTTGCATGGCGGCAATGATCCGCTGGGGAATCACCGGCAGCCGGTCGCCGTGGGGAAAATCGCTGACAAAGTGATTGACCAACAACGGAATGTCCGCTTTCCGCGATCTCAAGGGGGGCAGGTGGATGGGCAGGACGTGGATGCGGTAATAAAAGTCACGCCGGAACCGCCCCGACGCCACGCTGCTGCGCAGGTTGCGGTGGGTGGCGGCCACAATGCGGATATCGGCCTGCCTGACGCTGCTGCTGCCGATGGGTGTATATCCCCCCCCTTCGATGGCGCGCAGCAGCTTAACCTGCATGGATAGGTTCAACTCCCCGACTTCGTCCATGAACAAGGTACCGCCGTCGGCGGCCTCCAGGTAACCGGACTTGTCCTGGTCCGCGCCGGTGAACGCCCCTTTGCGGTAACCGAAAAATTCACTCTCGATCAGGTTGTCCGGAAT
Source organism: Desulfosarcina ovata subsp. ovata (assembly GCF_009689005.1). NCBI lineage: Bacteria > Pseudomonadati > Thermodesulfobacteriota > Desulfobacteria > Desulfobacterales > Desulfosarcinaceae > Desulfosarcina > Desulfosarcina ovata. Next base: position 3,790,167 of record NZ_AP021879.1, read on the forward strand.
GGCGCCGCAATGCACGGTCACAAAATCCCGGCTGCCCCGATCGCTCAAATCATGGATCGTCTTGGCCACCATCTCCTTTCCGGTGCCGGACTCGCCATAGATGATCACATGGGCGTTGGACTCCGCCGCCTTGAGAATGTTCTCGTAGACGGTTTGCATGGGGCGGCTTTTACCGATGATATTGCCGAATCGGCTGGCGGTGCGCATATTGGACTTCAACCGGCGGGCCTTTTCAGCCAACTGGGCTTCCCGCTGGCGCAGCCAGTCTTCGGTGGCCTTGCGATCGGTGATATCCAGCACTACTGCCTGCAGGTTGCGCACCTGCCCTTCCCCCCCGAATACCGGCGCCTGGACAGCGTCGTACCAGCGGCCGTCTTTTTCGTTGTAAAACTCCGTGTGGGCGGTCTGACCGACAAACACATCGGAATGGCGGCACCAGGGGCACGGTTCCGCCAGGCCATACAACGCCAGGTGGCAGATCCGGCCGGCCACATCGGCACCCACATGGTCAGCCAGCTTGCGATTGACAAAATCGAGCCGGAAACCAGCATCACACGTGTAAATGAAGCCTTCAAAAATCGAGACGATCTCCGTCAGGCGGGCTTCGCTCTGTTTCAGGGCGGCGGCCGTCTTTTCGCGGATAGCCATCTCCTTTTTCAACTCCGCATTGGCCGCCAGCAGTTCTTCGGTACGGGCATGCAGATCCTGGGTCCGGGAACGGATCTCGTCTTCCAGATGCGCCTGGTGGCGTCGGTTCTCCTCCAGCAGCCGGGTATGCTCAAGGGCGCGGTTGACCGCGTGCTCCAGCACGGCCATATCGACGATGGGTTTGGTCACATAGTCGAACGCCCCCAGGCGCAACGCAGCCACGGCATCCTGAAGCACTCCGGCACCGGTGACCACGATCACGGGGACCCGGTCGAGCTGTCCGGCAATCGCCTCCAGCACCTCCAGGCCGTCCATCCGCGGCATGCGCAGGTCCAGCAGCACCACATCGGGGGGGTGGGCGTCAAAGCGGGCCAGGCCCTCCTCGCCATCCCCGGCCTGATCGACAGTGAAACCGCTGTCCTCGAGATAGGTCGAGACGCTGTCGCGGATAATATCCTCATCGTCGATGATCAGGACACGACGTTTTCCAGATTGCTCAACGGTCACGGCGGCGCTCCTCGACAGTGGCTCCGGCTGTCTCTTCTATCGGGTCGGCCAGCGGCAGGCGGACGATAAAACTGGCCCCCTTTCCCGGCGCCGACTCCGCGGTCATGGAGCCGTTGTGATTGTTGGTAACGATGAAATAGGCCACCGAAAGGCCCAATCCGGTTCCCACGCCGACCTCCTTGGTGGTGAAAAAAGGTTCGAAAATACGCTTGCGCCGGGCCTCGTCCATACCGGGGCCGTTGTCGGCAATCTCGATCTTCGCAAAGGCCTCCTCCCTTTGCAACTGCAACGTGATGCACGGCGCCTCTCGGTGCCCGCCATCCTCGCCCATGGCCTGGGCCGCGTTGCGCAGCAGATTGAAAATCACCTGCTCGATTTCCGTGGCGACGCAGGGAACCGGCGGAAGGTCCGGTTCGTACCGGCGCTCAATGCGAATATGACGAAAATCAAATTTCTTTTTCAAGTCATAATCGTGGGCTGCCAATTCAACCGCCTTGTCCAGCAAATCGGCAAGCGCCACCGGCGTTTTATGGGATTCACTGCGCCGGCTGAAGCTGAGCATGTTTTCGACGATGCGCGAAGCCCGTTCCCCGGAGATGCGGACATTCTCCAGAAAACGGAAAATCTCCCGTTTTTCCAGATAACAGCGGATGGTTTCCAGGCGGGTCCCGCAGGCGGTGGCATCGGCTTCGTTGGCCGCCAGCCCCGGCGACAAGCGCCGGATGACGTTCTGCAAGCTCTGCAGCATGCCCCCCAGGGGGTTGTTGATCTCGTGGGCCATTCCGGCGGCCAGCCCACCGACACTCATCATCTTTTCGGTCTGCACCATCATGGTTTCCATATGCACCCGCTGGGTCACGTCATCGACCCGGATGACCGCGCCTTTCTCCGTTCCGGCCTTGATGGGATAGACCATGATATCGGCAAAAAACGGTTGCTCCCGAAAGTTGCACAAGGCCTTTTCCACCTGGCGGGCGCGTCCTTCGTTGATGGCCGCATCCATCATTTCCGCATAAGGCGCCAGAAGGGGCAACAAACCGGTTACCGGTCGACCAAGGGCCTGGGTGTCATTGATGCCGGTCATGCGCGCGGCACTGCGGTTCCACTGGGTCACCCGACCGTTGCGATCCACCCCCACCAGCACCGAGGGCATGGCGTCCACAAAATGCTTCAGGTAGTGACGCATGCGGGCCATCTCCTGCTCGGCCTCGCGGGATTCGGCGAGAGCGGTCTTGAGACTTTCGCTGTACGCCTCCAACTGCTCCATGAAGGTATTGAAGTAAGTGGCCAGGGTGCCCACCTCGTCCCGACTGCGGGGTTTCAGGCGCACCGAAATATCGCCCTTGGCACCCGAGGCGAAACGGTTCATCAGCTCCTGCAGCGGATTGGTGATCGACGAGCTGATTCGCGAGGTGATCGGCAGCACCAGGATGAAGGAGATCACCACCATGGCCAGAAGCAGATGGCTGATGGTCCTCAAGGGGGCGTAAAACTCCTCCAGAAAACTGGACGAGGCGACGATCCATTCGTATTCGGGAATGTAGTTGAAAATGACGAGTTTTTCACGGGCCTCCGACTCCCCGGGAGCCGCCCAGGAGTAAATGATTTTTCCGCTTTTGCGTTTACAGATTTCCTGGATGAAGCGCAGCCCGGTGACATCCGTGGCATCGAAATAGTTGCCCTCCAGAAAGGGGTGAACAATCAGGTTGCCGTTCGGGTCCAACACATACGAGTAGCCGGTCTGGCCGAAAACGATGGAAAGAATACTGTCGCGGAAATCGTCCACATTGACCAGCTCCCTGAATTCGTTGCGGTAGGAGGTCACCGAAATGATCCAGTCCCAAGGCTCGAAATAGGTCATGTAAAGGGCTTTGGGCCGGGGGGAGGTTTCGCCCGGATTCTTCCAGTTGTACTCCAGATAACCAACCTTGCGGGCCATCTGCTCGGTGATAAAGGAATAATCGGACAGATCCACGTTCAGCAGGGCATTTTCCGGGTGGATGCGGATGACCCCCTGGCTGTCGATACAATAAATATAACCGGTCTTGCCGATGGTCTGGCTGAGCATCACCTCACGCGTCTGGCGCTGGGCCTCGGCCATGCTGATCTCACCGGACAGGGCCCGGTTGTAAAAATGCCGGGCGATCTCGCTGTTTTTTTCGGCAACGGCACGCAGGTGGTTCTTGATGGACACACTGGCCGAGGTGCGTACCATGTTCAGAATCGTCTGGGTGATGTTTTTCAGCTCACTCTCGATGTTGGCCTGGATGGACGCCTTGACGAAAAAAAACATAATCACGCTGCCGAGGGTCAGCGAAAGCAGAAATACCGCCGAGTAGCTGATCAGCAACTTGTAACGGATACGCAGGTCCGCGAATCGCCGCGACAGGTTCAACATCCGTCCCTCCCTGGGATCAGCGTTGGCCGGCATATTGGAATCCGAATGCGGTTACCAAAAAGGTGGGCTGGCCGAGCCCGGCGAGTGTACTCGGCCACACGAAAACACGGAGATGATCGCAACGGATACGATCAGGCCGATTCGACCGCCTTGATCTCGGGGATCTGCTGTTTGAGCACCCGCTCGATGCCGTTTTTGAGGGTCATCTGGGACATGGGGCAGCCGGCACAGGCCCCCTGGAGACGGACCGTGACGATGCCGTTTTCCACACTGATCAGTTCCACATCACCGCCGTCCGCCTGCAGCATGGGCCGGATTTTATCGATCGCCGCTTCGACTTTTTCTTTCATTTGGAGGGATTCCCTTCTTTATGATTGGAGTTACAATTATTACCAATTCATACTATAAAGCGCTTCTATCGAACGGTCAAATAGATGGAAACCTCAAAAAATAAAACCATCCTGCTTGGCGTCTGCGTCTATCAACGGCAGATCAATAATACCGAATGTGATATTTATAACCTTGCTCCACCAAGAAAAGCTGACGGTTCAAGGCGAAGTTCTGCTCATCGGTGCCCTTCGACACCAGCGTATAAAAACAGGATCGCCGGTCGTGGGGACGCAGAATTCGTCCTAAGCGCTGGGCCTCCTCCTGACGGGATCCGTAGGTGCCGGAGATCTGGATCATCACGTTGGCATCGGGCAGGTCCACGGCGAAATTGGCCACCTTGGAGACGATCAGGATGCGCAGGTCGCCGGACTTGAAACGCGCGTACAGTTTTTCTCTCTCGGCGTGTTTGGTTTTGCCCGTGATCAGGGGATGGCCCAACACCTCTGCAATCGCTTCCAATTGAGAAATGTACTGTCCGATCACCAAAATATGGTCCTCGGTGTGCAGATCGATCAACTCCCTGGCAAGCTCAATTTTGAGCGGGTTCTCCGCCGCGACGCGGTAGCGCCGCCGTTTGGTTTCCCGGGCGTAACGGATTTCCTCTTCCCGGGGCAGGGGGATGCGATACTCGGTGCAAACGGCTTCGGCGATGAAGCCCCGGTTCTCAAGGGTTTTCCAGGGTACATCGTAGCGTTTGGGGCCGATTAGGGCGAAGACGTCATCCTCCTTGCCATCCTCGCGCACCAGGGTCGCGGTCAGCCCCAACCGCCGCTTGGCCTGTATCGCGGTCGTGGCGCGAAACACGGGGGCCGGCAAGAGATGCACCTCGTCGTAAATAATCAATCCCCAACTGTTGTGGTTGAAAATCGCCAGGTTCCGCATGGGCGCCGTCTTGCTCCGACGGTGGGTGAGCATTTGATAGGTGGTGATGGTAACCGGTTTGACGGTCTTCTCCAGACCTGTGTATTCACCGATCGTATCCGCAACCAAGTCCGTTTTGGCGAGTAATTCATCGCGCCATTGATGCACCGAGACATTGTTGGTGGTGATGATCAGGGTATGGCCGGAAATCCTGGCGGCCGTGCCGATCCCGATGATCGTCTTGCCGGACCCGCAGGGTAGCACAATGATGCCGCTGCCGCCCGTGGAACGTCCTCCCTGATAAAAGGCATCGACGGCATCCTGCTGGTAGTCGCGCAGCGTAAAGGCCTGGCCATCCAGATCGATATCCCTTAGATCGATCTCAAGGGGGGCACCGGCGTCGTACCCGCAGATGTCCTTGATCGGATAGCCGGCCTTGATCAGGGCCTGCTTGAGATCGCCCCGCTGACCGGACGCGATCAGCCATCCGTCGGCCGTGGAGTCCCCGAAGAATCGGTTCACCTCGGCGATCTGTCCGATGCGCGGCAGCAAAACCTCGTCGAGAACTCGCAGCCGCAGGTGGGTCGGGCTCACCTTTTCAAGCACCAGTCTTCCGTACAGGTCGTGCCACTCGCGCATATCAGTGATCACATTGGCCGGCAGCGTATAGCGCGAAAAACGCTCGAGCCCCTTGCCGATGTCGTCGAACGACATCTCGAGGGCGGCGGCATTCCACATGGACAGGGGCGTCACCCGGTAGGTGTGGATGAATTCCGGCGATTTGACCAGTTCGGCAAAGGAGGCCAGAAAATCACGGCAATCGGCATACCGGGGATGCGCCGTTTCGAGCATGAAGGTGTGATCGCTCTGGATAATCAGCGGGCCCGTGTCGACAATAGCTTGGGTCATCCCTTCTCCTTGACGAGTTTAATCCGGTAGTTTTTTTTCAACTGTTTTATTACGCTATCTACCTGGGCCTTCTGATCGGTGGGGTAAATGACGGTTCGGCGCTCCTTGTCGATCTCCACAAAACACTGATTTTCAGTTAGTGCCTTGGTAAAAACCCCCAGGGAGACCCCATCCTGGAAAAAGAGCGTGATGGACGTTTGCTGCCGGATGGTGATCAGTTCTTTTTGCTTGGTTTTTTTTTGTTGTTTAAGATTTTTGATAAATACCGATTGTACCCCTTCCGGAGGCCGCTTGAAGCCATTGGCATAATGCGTCACCCGTACGGGGACCTGTTCCGCCTGCTCAAGTTCGCAGAACAGGGTATCGGGCGATTGGACCAGTCGCAAATCGGCGGATAGGGTTTCCACTTCATAGGGATCGATGAGCGCCGGAAGGTTTTTGCCTTCGACCAGTCCGCACCCCTGATACAGCACAAACGACTCGCTTTGGCCGGCCCATTCGGCCAACTCTGCGGCGACGTTGGCCGGCAGCGGCTGCCCGGTCAACGATTCGAGATCCTTTTTGGGATCCGCGGCCTCCTCCTCGGCCAGGTATGCGACAGCCTTCGTACGACTCAATTTCAGTATGCAAATCCTGTCCGTGGAGACGAGATCCGCCAAGGGTTCGAGCTTGGCAAGCATTCCGGCCGGGTACCATGGGGATTCCACGTGGATTTCGTGATTGGGCAGCACCGTCACCGCTGGTTCGGGAAGCGATCCCTGCATAAACGGCAGGAAACCGCCATTGATTTTGAACGCTTTGATTCTTCCCAGCGACGGTTTCGTTCCCGAGTTATCGGAAGTTGCGTAAGCCAGGTCCACATACCCCATGGTCAGAGGAATATTTTCCAAAAACCGCTCCACGAAGCGGCCTTCCACCCGTTCAAAGGCATCCCGATCCTTTTCCGATATCTTATCACTCGTTTGGGACGCCTTGTCGACTTCGCTAAAATTGCCGTACCGGCCGTCTTTCTCGTTGGTTCGGTATTTAAATTTGAGAAACTGCGGAATCAGGAAGTATGGATGGTTTTGCTTAAGATAATCAATCAAGGACGCGGTTTCGTACCAGATGCCCGGCTGACAGTCGGCCAGACATTTGAAAAGGAAGGATCTAACCTTGTCGAATTTGATGCCGGGTACCACTCCCGTTGCGCATCCCCAGATACTAAAGGTGTCCAGCCGGCCATAAGCCGATGGCGCAAACCATTCGTTGTCGCTGTTCGAATACCGGCCGACCAGATGATCGAAAAGCAATTGTTCCTGCTGCTGCATTGATGACGCCAAAAACCGCTGATAAGCCGGTTCATTATAGTCGATATAGTTGTCCACAAAAGAGGGTGAACTGCTGGTGTATCCCAAATACTCACCCTGGGTATCATAGTCGACAAACCCGACGCCCCGGGCAAGGTTGTCGACCACATCCAGCCATGGCGATTCGCCAAATTCGTCGATATCGGTCAGGGCTTCGGGATCGGAGAGTTGTTTGGCGATGCGCTTGGCATCCGCTTTGGGAATCTTGTTCTCACGCACGGAGCGTTTTACGCTTCGCTCCCGAACATAATTGACATAAACGTGAAGATCCTTGCGAATGTCAAATTCACAGCTGCAGACATCCATCGTGGCAACGTCGACGGTTTTCAACGCCATGGCAGGCTGGTTTTTTCTCATTGTCGCGGTTTCCTTTTGGCCGTGTGATCGATGGTTTTCACCGCAAAGCCGTTGCCGGTAACATGGGCTTCGACCCGACTTCGCAAGCCTTCCGGAAAGGCGATGAAATCACCGGGCAAAAAGATGATTTTGCCATCCTTGAACGCTTTTTCCAGACTGATTTTCAGACCGAGATCCCTGACCCGGGCAACCAGCAGGTTCCCGTGGACCACCTGCCGGCCCCATCGCCGTGAAGCGGTTGCAAATGCCTGTGAAAAGCCGTGGGAGGTGTCGGTCAGCCATCGGGCAAAGCGGGTGTCGCAAATATCATGGATCACGCGGCCGATCCGGACCATATCCGGATCAGCGGTCAAGACACCACCGGTGATCCGCATTTTTGAAATCCTGGCAACCGCTTCTAGGCAGCCCAAGGGGATGGTGGCCAGGTCTACCTGAAGCCCCGCACCGGCTTTGTCCGCGGAAAAATACTCGTCAAACGCCGATATTTGCGAAACATCCTCAAATGGCGGTGCCGGCCGATACCACGTTTTTTCGCCCTGTTGTTGCCTGACAAGACAGGCGGTTTCCCAACCGTGGCGCAGCGCCTTTACGGGATTCGGGTTCTGTTTCTCCGGGCAGAACATCTTCAGCACCGGTATTAGATCGGCAGGTTCGATCCATTCGTCCGGAGCAAGGGTGGCAAAGGCGTAATCCAGCGCATCCATGGGAGACATTCGCGCATTTTGCTGCCCTGAATGCAAAGGGCCCAATTCACCGGTCACGAGCCATCGCCGCCGTTGCCATTGAAAAAAGGTGTCGACATCGAATGGCGCATCGCCCATGTAAAGTTCGCCATCTTTAATCTCCCACGGGGAGGGATCGGTCGCCCCTGCGGATCGGGGATGGATCAATTGATCGAGTTTGTTGCGGATGAACGCATTTTTGTATTCCCCGGGCCCGGGAAAGGCCTTCGCAGATGGGAAAAGCGGCGGCAGGTCCGCATGAAATGGGGAGGGGAATGCAAACCTCTGCCGTTCCAGCTGCGTTTTTCTGTCGGTCCTGGCTGGACCGGTTGCAAAAACCAGAATCCCCTTGCGAATCAACCGCGTCTTGACCTGTTTGAACACCTCCCCGTATTGTTGATTGAAGGTGCCATGCCATTTGTTGCGCTTTCCCGTCATCCGTTCGAATGCAGCCGCATCCACCGGTTTTTTCCAGCCCTTTAGGAAGTGCAGCATGATGATTTCCTTACGTTCCAAGGTTCCGAAAACCGCTTTGAGCCCCACGTCGGAAAGCAGCAGGCTTTCCAAATGCGCCGGTGAGCGCGTGTCCGGAAGGGAGAAACCACGGGCTTTGCTGATCGCTTTGATATCGGCGGCGGCAAGCTCTACCTTGCACATTTTCTCTACGATTTCGGATTCTTTCAAAGATACCATCCTTTTGGAGAAGTTCGTGGCATGCGGAGTCCAATCCATTGCATAAAAGGTGTTTTTCAATAAGTCAACCGGTCCCGCCAGCATCACCAGGGCGATCGCAAGTAAAATCAAAAACCGGCCGTTCCTGAACACGCACCATTCCCGAAAGTGGGAAAATGCCAAATGCCAAAGCCCAAATGTCAAATGAAGGATGAAATCGATTTTAAAATAGATAGAATACCACCATCATTTGGCATTTTTCATTTGGTCTTTGACATTCATGGACGCTCTAATTTTAGGAAGAAAAGCAACCCGGAAATCTACATGCGATTGCCCTGAGCTGTTTTTTACGAGGCAATCGTTAGGTCGCGATAAAAAATAATTGTGTCGAATTGCGCCGGGGTTGGTTGGTCATTCATTGCAAATGAAAAACGCCATCAGCGGTACTGCGGTACCACTGATGGCGCGTTTTTTATGGCAATTGGATTTGGTTTTTGTGGAGGGGCATAGGCACGATCCTACCGCACGTTCATTCCCCGCATGTAGTTGTCGATGAACAACTGGTTGTCGGCATCGGTGATCATCTGCGGCAATTTCTGCGTGGCCTGCTCAAAAGCCAAGTCAGCCAGTTCCATTTTCAGTTTTTCTTTGGCCTGGATGATACGATTTTCCATTTTTTTGCGTGCCGCTTCGATCATGATGCCGCTCTGGTTACGGGCCTGATCGATAATTTCCTGTTTGCGGGTTTCTCCCTGGGCAATCAGGCGTGCCTTCATTTCGATCAGTTTTTGTTTGTTTTCTTCGGTATGAGTCTGCGCCGCGTTGATTTCGCCGATAACCCGTGCTTTCTCACTTTCCAGCTCGTCAATTTTTATGCTTAAATCTTCTTTTTGTCCCTTGATAAATTTGCTGAAGGGTTTGTGGCCGTATTTATAGATAACGCCGGCAAGGATGAGAAAATTAACCCACTTCATAATCAGATCATACGTGGGCCGCCATTCAGGGCTTGCAGCCATCGCCACACCCGGCAACATGACCAGCGACATAAATATGAATACGGGCCAGCACCGCCGATAGCATCTTTTTTTCTGCCTATTCATAATTATTGCAGCCTCCGATGCAAAACTTTTTCCATGATCAGGGTGGTGAGGGCCTCGACCTCCCCTTCCAGCTGGGAGCGAATGTCTTTGAGCTGCTTATCTACCCTCGCCTCTGTCTCAATGCTCAACTTCGTGATTTCCGAACGGGCAGATGCGATAATCTCGGCAGCATAATGCTCGGCCTCTTCGTCCAGTTTGCCAACCTCGCCGTGAGCCTCTTTGAGTACTTGCGAACGCTGAAAATCCAAATCCTTATGAAGATTTTCAAGGTCGGATTGGGCCGACACCACATCGGAATTGATGCCGTCGAAGTACTCATTTCGCTCCGCCATGGTATTGACCAGCGGACGAATCATTACCCGGTTCATGATATACAAAAAAACCAGGAAAGATATGAGCTGGATAAAAAAAGTTTCATTGATGCTGATCAGTGCCGTAGCGCTGATGATCTCCATGGTCCATTACTCCATCTGTGCAGGTTAGGACGGCATTATCCGGAATACGTCCACGATCCGAAATAGAAGACGATCACTAAGCCCTGATTTAGACAACAAACAGCAGGAGCAGGGCAACCACGAGAGAATAGATCCCTGTCGATTCGGAAACGGCCTGGCCAACGAGCATGGTCCGGGTCAGCAGCCCTGCTTCCCTGGGGTTTCTTCCGATGGCTTCACACGCCTTGGCGGCGGCCATGCCTTCACCCACTCCAGGGCCGATGGCGCCTAAGCCCATTGAAATTCCGGCACCCAAAAATGCAGCTGCTTTTATGATGTCTACACCCTCAATAGCCATATTTTCCTCCAGTTGAATAAATAAGTTACCGTCGCTGCCATGCACCGACGAATTTAGATAACAAAGATTAAAACCAATGCAACGACAAACGAATAAATACCCGTAGATTCGGAAACCGCCTGGCCCACCAACATGCTGCGAATCAATATGGGCTGAGCTTCTTGATTGCGTCCGAGCCACGAAACCGCACTGCTCGCCGCAAGCCCTTCTCCAATGCCGGGCCCGATGGCACCCAGGCCCATGCATAACCCGGCAGAAACCAGTGCAAGCGCCGGAGCCAGATCGGTTGTCGCGGCAAACCCTTTGAACAACAGGACAAAACTGATCAACAGCCCATAGATGCCGGTGGTTTCAGAGACCGCCTGGCCGAGCAACATCAAATTCGTAATAGGACCGGCAGCGGAGGGATTTCTGGCAACGCCTTCACAACAGGCGCCGGCCACCTTTCCTTCGCCGATGGCCGGACCAATGGCCGCAATGCCTGTGGCCAGGCCCGCACCCATTAGCGCCGCCCAAGTCGGCCCAAAAGGTTGCTTGGTGAAGTCAAAAAAAATCAGGATCAATGCAATGACCAATGCATAAATCGAAGTCGTCTGACACACGGCAGACCCCACGAGCATGCTGGTGGTCAATTTTCTACCTGCGGCAGGCTGTCTGGCCATGCCTTCACAAGCGGAGGCCGCAGGAAACCCGGAACCGATCCCTGAACCGATGGCCCCGAAACCCATGCAAAGGCCGGCTCCCAAATAAGCCCAGATGGTGATGGGCTGGGTTACCGGCCCTACGGAAAAAAGGAGCAGCATTGCGACAACCAATGAAAAAATAGCTGCGGATTCTGCAACCGCCTGGCCTACCAACATATTTTTTAATATATCGCCGGCATTGGCAGGATTACGTGATAAGGCGGAATTGGCTGCCGCCGCCGTATACCCTTCGCCAATGGCCGCACCAATGGCACCCAACCCCATGGAAAGGCCGGCTCCCACATAAGTCGCCATTTTTACAGATGTTTCGACATCTAGTAGACTCATGATTTATTTTACCTGTACCGATATGTAAACAATTGTTAGCATTGTAAAAACAAAAGCTTGAATTGCGCCGACAAAGAAACCGAAAAATGCATTCAGAAATGGTGGCAGCAGGATGCTGAAGCACAAGTGAGAGACGACGAGGATGATGATGGCCCCCCCCATGATATTACCAAAGAGACGGAAAGAGATGGAGACGATTTTTGCCAATTCTCCGATCAGGTTGAGTGGCATCATGATAAAAAACGGTTCGAAATATTCCATTGCATAAGCCTTGATGCCTTTTGACTTGATGCCCACATAATGGGAGATAACGAACCCCATAACTCCGAGGCTCAGTGGGGTGTTTAGATCCTTGGTGGGTTCTTCCAAATGGGGAATGATGCCGATCCAGTTGCAGAGCAACAGAAACATGAACAGCGCGATGGTGAGCGGTGCGTAGGTTTTCGCCAGATCCCGGCCCAGGGCGTCTTCGGTGAGGTCGTAGAGCTTGGCTACGAATAACTCACCCAGCACCTGCATGGACGTCGGCACCAAACCCCGCTTACGGGTGCTCAAAACGCCAAACAAAATGAGAATTCCCATGACGATCCACGTATAGGCAATGGCGTCAAGATTGAAAATCATATTGTGGCCGAAGAGTGGAATGATGAGTTGGTGAATCTTACCTAATTCTTCCATTGAGTGTGCCTTTTTCACCTTCCCCGGCAAAGAAAAAATTGCGATAGAGATGATCGCCCAGAATAACCGACTGTACCATGAACAGGCCAACAATGGTTGCCGCCAGATTGAATCTGGCAAATTTGATGGCGATAACCAATGGAATGGCGATAAATATGTATCGAAAACAGATGTTACCGAAAGCGGAAATGGAGGCTTTCACGTTATCGGACTTGATCGTTTTATGGAGGGTTTGCGCCATCAACACGAAATTGATCGTGCTGAAAAATGCGCCCAGCACCAGCCCCCGGCAAATGGATTTGTAACCTAAAGCAAGAAACAGCAGGCTGACAAATATGGCCAAGGCCAGTGCTTTGGCTCCGTAGTTTTTTTGCAGATTACGAACGGTTGCTGCGGGGATCATCGGGATCTTCCTCTTTTTTGGGATCCGTCACATCAAGGATTTGTCGATAACAGACGTTGGCCCCACCAGCGACGCCAAGAAGAATGAATATGGTGGTAAAGACCCCCCGAAGTTCAAGCCATTTATCTATAAAATGCCCAACAAAAAAACAGAAAACGATACAGCCGGCCATGGTCAGCCCCAGCTGCATGACGATGGTCAGGTTTTCAGCCCAGTCCTTGTCTTTCTTGTAGTTGAACAGTTCATATTTGCGTCTCGTGTCATCGGCTTTTTTTTTCATTATCCGCCACGTATTGCTAAGGCGAACACCGCCGCGCAAAAACAATTATTAGAATGTTAAATTGAGACAAATAGAAAGCGAGCGTATTGGCGCAAAAGAAGACAAATATCGCGCCGCTCACTTTTAGAAAAAGCACCCTCTCCTCGGACAGGGGCAGAAATAACAAATCGACTTCTGTATTGTCAAGCGTCATAATCGGTTGATGGCATCTTATTTTGCCGCTGAGGATTAAAATTTAAGTGTTCGAAAACGAACATTATCTGCCAGGCATCGCAGGCACCAGAATACATCCAAATGCGATTGCCCTGGTTGTTTTGCCCGCAGGATTGTTTTCGATTGGTTATCGTCTTATTGTTGATCCGAAGCATAAAAATGACAATAATTTTAAATTGCCCGTACCAATGGGCAAGCAACGCAAGGGCTTTAAAATCACCATGCAAAGTCAAATCACCATCCTCGGATCGGGAACGGGCGTGCCGTCGCTGACAAGGAATTCGTGTTCTTTTCTGTTGAAAACCGGTGGCAAAAACTTGCTTTTCGATTGCGGTGCCGGGGTGATGAAACGGCTGCTTGAAGCCGGGGCATCCATTTTTGACATCCATTACATTTTTCTCAGCCATTTTCACCCGGATCACATCGGGGAACTGGCCGCTTTTTTGTTTGCCTTGAAGTACCCGGCTCCTGCTGCTCAACGGCAGCGGCTGACCATTGTTGCCGGGTTGGGTTTTCGCGCGTTTTTTGAGCGTCTGAAAAATGTCTACGGCCACTGGATTACCCTGCCCCCCGATCTGCTCGACGTGGTTGAACTCGATACGCAAGCGGAGGACCATTACCCCTCGACCGCCTTCAAGGTGACGTCGATGCCGGTTGCCCATCGACCGGAAAGCCTGGCCTATCGAATCGTTGATGCGCGCGGCAAGGCACTGGTCTACTCAGGGGACACGGACGATTGCCACAACCTGGTCTCCATTGCCGCCGATGCCGATCTGATGATCTGTGAATCGGCCTTTCCCGACGGCCATAAGGTCGCCGGTCATCTGACGCCCTCCCTGGCCGGTAAAATTGCCCACGCGGCAGGCGTCAAACGTTTGGTGCTGACCCATTTTTATCCAGCCTGCGAAACCGTTGATATTGAAAATCATTGTCGAAGCGCCTATAGTGGGCCGATTGTGCTTGCACGGGACCTGATGACCCTGACCCTTTAAATGCCAGGGCGTGACGGTGGCGCCATTGGCCGTGGGCGCCGCCGGTGTCCCGGTTTTGGAGAAAAGCAAAGACAACGGTATACGAAAATTTGTAAAGCAACCAATATGCGCTATTATCCGGTAAATCTTGATATTCAGGGGCGTTCGTGCCTGGTGGTGGGGGGCGGTCGTGTGGGCGCCCGCAAGGTGAAGACCCTTTTGCAGTGCGGCGCCGTGGTTACCGTGGTCAGCCCGGAGATGACGTCCGATATCACCGGGCTGGCGGCCGCGGAGAAGATTACCCTCGAACGACGCCCCTATCGATCGTCGGATGTCAAGGGCCGGTTTCTCGTGATCGGGGCGACCGATGACGAAGTGCTGAACCAACGGATTCACGCGGATGCGGAGCGGTTTCAGTTGCTTTGCAATATTGCCGACCGACCGGCGATCTGTAACTTTACCCTGCCGGCGATCGTGCGGCAGGGTGATTTTGTGATGGCCATCTCCACTGCCGGAAAAAGCCCCGCTTTTGCCAAATATATCCGACAGCAGCTGGAAACCCAGTTTGGCCCGGAATATGGCACGCTCCTGGATCTGATGGGTGCCATCCGAACCCGGCTGCTGGCCGAGGAGCATGCCCCAGAGGTCCACAAGCCCCTTTTCGAACAACTGATCCATGAGGATTTGCTGGGCTTGGTCAGGGATGGCGACAGCCATCGGATCGACCGCCTGCTGGAACGGGTATTGGGACCTGGTTTTGTTTTCGATGAGTTAATGTCTGCCAACCGACTGTCCGGGGAGTGACATGGAGTCCGTTTTTATCATCGCCACTATTTTATATCTGCTCAGCTGTACCGGCTACCTTGGCTATCTTTTTTTTCAGCGGGAGCCCCTTCAACGAATGGCGATGGGATTGATGCTGACCGGCTTTGTCCTGCATTCGATCTACCTGGTGGTCTGCGGTCTCCGGGCCGGGAACTTCCCGGTAAACAACCTCCATGAAACCCTGTCGGTGACCGCATGGGCCATTGCAGCGGTGTTTCTGGCCTTCTCCTGGGGATATAAATTGAAAATCCTGGGCATCTACGCCGCCCCACTGATCAGCATGACCATGGTCGCCGCCCATCATATGCCCGACACCGTCGCTCAGGATCCCCGGCTTTTCAAAAGCTGGTGGCTGGCGGCCCATATTATCACCACCTTTCTTGGCAATGCGGCATTTGCCCTGGGCGGTGGACTGGGCCTGCTCTATCTGCTGCAGGAAAATGCCATTAAGAAAAAAATCCGGGGCTTCTTTTTCAGTCGGCTGCCCTCCTTGGAACTTCTGGACACCACCGGATACGCCTGCATTGTGGCCGGATTTTCGATGATTACAATTGGCCTGATTACCGGTGTTATTTATGCCAAGGCCGTCTGGGGGCGGTTTTGGAGCTGGGACCCCAAGGAGGTCTGGGCCGCCATTACATGGGTGTTTTACGCCGCCCTGCTTCACGAACGCCTGACGGTGGGATGGCGTGGTCGACGGGCGGCCATCATGGCCATGGTTGGTTTCGGTGTTTTGCTGTTTACCTTTTTCGGGGTGAATTTTCTGCTCAAGGGCCATCATGGAACCTTTACGGCCATGTAACCCGAACGTCCGTTCTTCAGCCCTGATGCTGAAGACGGTTAATAATAGTGACCATGCGTGATATTGTACTGATTGGACTGAATCATAAAACAGCCTCCGTTGACGTCCGGGAATGCATTGCCTTCACCGCGGATGAGACGGACCGGGCACTGAAAATGCTGCGGGAAGATCCGGCGATCGGCGAATCCGTTCTGTTTTCCACCTGCAACCGGATTGAACTGTTGATGGTCGCTGATGAGGGCCAGAAGGCGATCAACACGGCCAAGCAGTTTCTTGCGGCATTCAAAAATGTGCCGATTGCCCAGTTTGAATCATCGCTTTACCAGTATCAGGGAGACGATGCGGTCCGGCACACGTTTCAGGTGGCCGCCAGCCTTGATTCCATGGTTGTGGGGGAACCGCAGATCCTTGGCCAGATGAAAGCGGCCTATCGCAAGGCGACCCTGGAGAGCACATCCGGCGTGATTCTCAACAAACTGCTCCACCGGACCTTTTTTGTGGCCAAAAAGGTGCGCACGGAAACCGGTATTGGCGATCATGCGGTAAGTATCAGTTACGCGGCCATTGAATTGGGCAAAAAGATTTTCGGCGATCTGGCGGGAAAGCAGGTGATGCTGATTGGGGCCGGAGAGATGGCCGAACTGGCTGTGGACCATCTGATCCGCAACCGTGCCGGGACCATTACCGTGGCCAACCGGACCTTTGCGCGTGGCGTCGAACTGGCCGAACGGTTTTTCGGTCAGGCGATCAAATTTGAAGAAATTGTCGATACGATCAAGGATGTGGATATTGTCATCAGTTCTACCGGTGCCACGGACTATGTGCTGGGCAAAGCACAGATCAAGAAGGCCATGCGCAGCCGGCGCAACCGCAGCCTTTTTTTTATCGACATTGCCGTTCCCAGGGATATCGATCCGGAGATCAACCGCATCAACAATGCCTATGTTTACGACATCGACGATTTGAAGGGGATTGTCGACGAGAATGTGGAAGACCGGCAGCGGGAGGCCACCAAGGCCCAGCGGATCATTGACGAGGCGGTGATCGGTTTTCGCAAATGGTACGACACCCTGGCGGTGGTGCCGACGATTGTGGCTCTGCGCGGCAAAGTGGAAGCCGTGGCCCGTCAGGAGCTTGAAAAAACGTTGGGCACGCTGGGCCATCTTCCCGACGGCGACAAACAGGCGATCAAACGAATGACCGATGCGCTGGTCAATAAGATCCTGCACGAGCCGACCCATTTTTTAAAAAAGAACGGTTGCTATGGGGATAAGACCGCCACCCTGGAGTTGACCCGCAAACTGTTCAATCTGGAATAACCCCAACGGTTGTCATGAATGGATCAAACGCCAGATCTCAGGGCGGCCTTTTGAAACACGGGGCGGCCGACAGATTTGGTATGGAGGAGACAAAATTGGAAAAAATCGCATTCTTATTTCCTGGACAGGGCGCCCAGAGGGTCGGTATGGGCCAGGATCTGTTCCAGGAATATGACTTTGTGAGAGAAATTTTCGACGCCGCCGACGATATCGCCAGCGCTCACATTTCAAGGTATTGCTTCAAGGGCCCCATGGAAACCCTGACCGAAACGGTCAACCTGCAGCCGGCGGTTACGGCGGTTAACTTGGCCTGCCTGACGGCAATCCAGCGGGCCGGTATCGCCTGCGACTTTTCCGCCGGACACAGCCTGGGTGAGTACAGCGCACTGACCGCGGCACAAGTCGTTTCCATGGCGGATAGCCTTCGCCTGGTTTTCCGGCGGGGTGAATTGATGCATCGGGAAGCATTGAAGAACAAGGGGGCCATGAGCGCAGTCATCGGATTGAATATCGATGCGGTAAACGCGCTGGTTGAAGCGGGCCGGGATGCCGGTGTGGTTTCCGTGGCCAATCACAATTCCGCGGAACAGATCGTCATTACCGGCGCGCCCGAGGCCGTGGCGGCTGTCTCGGCAGAGGCCAAAGCCCGGGGCGCCCGGGCGATTCCCCTGAAGGTGAGCGGGGCTTGGCACAGTGATCTGATCAAGGGGGCCGAGGATGAATTTTCCGCATTTCTGGATTCGATTCCATTTGCATCGCCGGTCCGTCCGGTTATCCACAACGTCACGGCGGACAGCTGCGGCGACGCTGAAACGATCCGGCAGATCATGGCCCGTCAGCTGTGCAGCCCGGTGCGCTGGTACGATACGGTGTGCCGGTTGTGCGATGAAAAGGTGACTGTTTTTGTGGAAGTCGGGCCAGGAAAAGTGCTGGCAGGGCTGCTCAAAAAGATCGTTCCGACGGATTATGAGCATCGCATCTTTAATGTAAACAACATGAAAACGGTGGAGACGTTGATTTCAGCGCTCTCCTGATCGTCTCTCCTACGCAAAGAAGACGACCACCGGTTTTCTGGCATGCGGCGGTCGTCTTCGGCAACCATCCGGTCAATCTTCCGGTTCGATCCAGACGATGTACGCCTTGTTGATAAACAGAACTTTTTCTTTGAAATCGCCATAATTGGCATCCACCACCACCAGAAACGGGCTCTCGTTCAGGGTCAGTAGGTCTGAAATCCGCTGGTTGGGCGAGATGTTTACCTTCCCGTTGATTGTCGATCCCTCGATGGTTTTTAGGGTGATGTTTCGATAATCGGTTTCATAGCCACTTTTTGAATCCACCATATAACTTTCTCCTTGGTTGGAATAACGGCAAATGGTATCAAATTAAAGGGTTGTCGTTTCTACTTAAGGGAATCCCCGGCCGGACTCAAGAAAAAGATGAAAAATTAAGATCCGGTTGGGCCCCGCGGCGATCAGCAGGATGTTCAGGTACTCCTTTTTACATGTATAACCATCTGAATAATTAAAAAAATGAATTTTTGTGGGTTGAAATTTCTATTGACAAATCCCCTTTACATGCCCATATGCTTATGGTAGTTTTTGTTTTTTTGTTGGTAAATGTCAATTTCATGGTTTCGGGATTGAGCGATGAACAAAGACGACTTGAAATTTTTTGAAGAGCTCCTTCATCAGCGGTTGCAGGAACTATTGAGCCATGCGGGTGAAACCGTTTCGGGAATGACGGAACAGAAAGAAACTTTCCCGGATCCCACCGATCGGGCCACGTTGGAATCGGATCGCAATTTCATGTTGCGGATTCGTGACCGCGAACACAAGCTGATCAAAAAAGTTAAAAAGGCCCTTGATCGTATCGAAAACGGCACATTTGGCATCTGCGAAAAGTGTGGCGACGATATCTCCGTCGAGCGACTCAAGGCAAGACCGGTTACCACCCAGTGCATTGAGTGCAAAACCAAAGAGGAGGCTTTTGAAAAAGCCCTTGGTATCTGACGCACGACCCGGTATTGATCTGCATGTTCACTCTACGGCTTCCGATGGTTCCCTGACCCCATCCGAAATTTTGGCAATGGCGGTTACGCTCGGCCTGAAAGCGATTGCGATTACCGACCATGACACCCTTGCCGGTTCGGTCGCCGCCATGGCCAGCGGTATTCCCTCCGCACTTCAATTTCTGACCGGTATTGAAATCAGTGCGGCAGCCCCGTCCGGCTACCGGGTGAACGGCAGTGTTCACATCCTCGGCTACGGCATTGACCCCGGTTTCCCCGAGCTGATCGACCTGCTTGATCGGCTGAAGCGGGCCAGAGAAGATCGCAATCCCCAAATCATCACCCGTCTCAACGATCTGGGCATGGATTTAAGCATGCAGGAGCTGGATGCGATCGTCGGCGATGCCATAGCCGGTCGTCCCCACATTGCCCAATTGATGATAAAAAAGCACCTTGCCACCTCTATCGATGATGCCTTCGATCGTTTCCTGGGAAAAAACAAACCGGCTTATGTCCATAAGTACCGGGCACCCATGGAGGCGGCC
Source organism: Desulfosarcina ovata subsp. ovata (assembly GCF_009689005.1). NCBI lineage: Bacteria > Pseudomonadati > Thermodesulfobacteriota > Desulfobacteria > Desulfobacterales > Desulfosarcinaceae > Desulfosarcina > Desulfosarcina ovata. The sequence goes on from NZ_AP021879.1 coordinate 3,809,950, forward strand.
ATCGGTGCCATCCGGCGGGCCGGGGGAGTCGCGGTGCTGGCCCACCCCCATCTGAACGGAATCAACGAACCGGTTGCTTTCGAGCAATTCTTGTTGACGCTCAAAGAGATGGGGCTTCGGGGAATCGAAGCCATTTACCCCGACCACTCCCGAGCCGTTACCGCTGAGTACTGCCGGCTGGCCCGTAAACATGACCTTTTGATTACCGGTGGTACGGACTTTCATGGTACGGCCACACCGGGAATTCAAATGGGGGTGGGCGATGGTCACTTTCACGTTCCTTATGAACGGTATGAATCCCTGGTCGCCCACCTGAAAGCATGCGGATGAACGATGCCCACACGGAAACGGTCTTCAGGGAAGCGTTGGAAACGGCCCTGGACTATCAGTTCCAAACGCCCGAACGGCTGACGCACGCCTTGTGCCACAGTTCATACGTCAACGAACAAATCCAGTCGGACATCGCCAGTAATGAGCGGCTTGAATTTTTGGGCGATGCCGTGTTGAACCTGGCGATCAGCCATTTGCTGATGACCCGTTATCCGGAGATGACTGAAGGGGAATTGTCCAGAAACCGGGCGTTTCTGGTCAATGAAACCCGACTGGCAGCGATTGCCCGGGAAATCAGGATCGGTCCCCATTTGCTGCTGGGCAAAGGTGAAGCGCTGACCGACGGGCGTGAGAAAAATTCCATTTTGGCCGATGCCATGGAAGCCGTTATTGCCGCGATTTACCTGGATGGCGGGTTCGATGCCGCCTTCCGATTTATTGAATCACGATTTAGCAAAAGGCTTCGCAGCGCCAATCGCAGCCGCTATGAGACCGACTACAAAAGCCGGTTGCAGGAACGCGTGCAGTCAACCTACCATGAAGTGCCGCGCTATCAGGTGGTGGGTACCCATGGCCCGGATCATGACAAAACCTTCCGGGTACGGATGACAGTGGCCGGCATCTCCGCCGAGGGAAACGGCAAAAACAAAAAAATGGCCGAGCAGGAAGCTGCCCGGGCCGGTCTTGAAGAGCTCGACCGTTCTTCCGGCGCATGAAACGACCGGATAACACCGCGCCGGTCGACCGGCACCTGATTATCCCCCTGTTTATCCCCCACCTGGGATGCCCCCACCAATGTGTTTTCTGCAATCAACGCACGATTACCGGGGCAACCGCCCACACGCCGTCCACGGAACAAATCCGCACTGAAGTGAAGCGTTTTTTGCGTCATGCCAAAAAACGATATGCGTCCGTCCAAATCTCTTTTTTCGGGGGCAACTTCCTGGGGCTGGCGCCGCATATCATGAAGCAGCTGCTGGATGCGGCAGTCCCCTTTGTGCAGCGCGGTGATGTGAACAGCCTGCGTTTTTCGACCCGGCCGGACACGGTTTCGCACCAGACCCTGGACCGCATCGGCGACTACCCGGTTTCAACGGTGGAACTGGGCGTTCAATCCATGAACGATAACGTCCTCCGCGCTGTGGCCCGGGGGCACCAGGCCGCTGACACGGTGACGGCGGCCCGTCTGGTCAAAGAACGGGGGTACCAGCTCGGACTGCAGATGATGGTCGGCCTGCCCGGGGACGACAATGACGGCGCCTTGGCGACGGCCCGCCGGCTGGTTGCCCTCAAGCCCGATTTTATCCGCATCTATCCGACGCTCGTATTGGCCGGCAGCCCCTTGGCGGACCTGTGGCGTCATGGCCGGTACCAGCCCATGGCGCTCGACGCGTGCGTCACGCTGGTTAAAAAACTGTTTCTGCTTTTCAACCGGCACCAGATCCCTGTGGTTCGCATGGGACTGCAGGCATCCGACGGCCTGGCCGACGGGCGCAATCTGCTGGCCGGCCCCTACCACCCGGCCTTCGGCCACCTGGTACACGGGGAGATCGTGCTGGATGCCATTCAATCGATTTTGGCCGATGATTGTCCGGCAAACGGTCATCTTTCCATTGTGACGCATCCCAAAATGGTGTCCCGCGTTCAGGGGTTGAACAAACGCAATCTGCGGCAGCTTCAGGAGAGATACCCGTTGTCTGACGTCGTCATCATCCAGGATGAGAACTTCGCGCCCAACCAGATCCGGGTCGGCAGGCAAACCCTTTACCTCGATACCTGATGCCCCGTTCGATCGTTTTCCAGGATCAATCAGGTGGCCGGTGCTTTTTTGAACCAGCTGCCAATGGTTTTAATCCAGATGCCACTTAACATGTAGGCATAGGCATAGGTGCCGATGAGGATGAGGACAAACGCTTTGACGATGTCCCAGGAGCTTCCGTTCAGCGTGAACCCCGGCACATAGCCGAAAAGAAAGGGGCCCAGGTAAAGAAACTTGGCGAACTTGAACGAAGCGAAGGCGGTCCGCCACATGTTGGCCTCGGCGATGGTCGCCCCGGCAAAGGCCGCGATACAGACCGGCGGTGTGATGTTGGAGTCCTGGGAAAGCCAGTAAACGATCATATGCGCGGCGATTTCGTTGACCCCCAGGTGGGTCAGCGCCGGAACCGCCACAACGGCGGTGATCAGGTAGGCGGCCGTCACCGGAACACCCATGCCCAGAACCAGAGACGCCAACGCGATCAACAGAATCGTCAGGACCAGGGAACCGCCGGCCAGTTCAATGACAATATCTGCAAAAGTGAGCACCAGTCCACTGTATGTGAGTACGCCGATGATCACGCCGATAACGCCTACGGTGGCCCCGATTTTAAGACTGCTGGTGGTACCGCTACGGCAGGCATCCACAAATTGGGTCAATTCGGTTTTCAGATCAGCACCCTTGGCCCTTCTCCGTACCGCCAGAATGACCGCGAAAATCAGACCGTAAACCACCAGGAACCGTTCGGCGAAAACCCGTTTCACCGGCGCAACACTCTCGGGTCCCAGGGTTGCGGACAATCCGCGAAACAACCAACTGCCCAGCAGAACAAAGGCCATGACCCACACCACGGTAAGGTCTATCTTGGTGTCGTCGCCCCCCTTGAAACTGATCGCCACACAGGTGGCCAGCCCCAGAATGGCCGAGTAGGCCGGCGAAAATCCGGTGAGCATAAAGATGGTGATGACGACCAGGGGCAGAATGTAAATCCATTCCTCTTTCAGGATGGCCATGGCCGGTTTGGCCGATCGTTCACCGATCACGTTGTATTTTTTGGCTTCCCAATGAACCATCATGTATACGCTGAAAAAATACATGAGCGCCGGAAAGATGGCCACCAACATGATTTTGGAATAGGGCACACCGGTCATTTCGGCCATGATGAATCCGCCGGCACCCATGATGGGGGGCATGAACATGCCGCCGATGGAAGCGGCGGGCTCGATACCGCCGGCAATGTGGGGCCGGAATCCGGCTTTTTTCATCATGGGGATGGTAAACGTACCGGTGGAAACCGTGTTGGCGATGGCGCTGCCGGAAATGGAGCCGAACAGGCCACTGGCGATCACCGACACCTTGGCCGGCCCCCCCACCTTGTGGCCCACGGCGGCCAGGGGCCAGTCGATGAAGAATTTTTGGGCGCCGCATTTTTCCAGAAAGGCACCGAACAAAACGAACAGCACCACGTAGGTGGCCAGAACGTTGGCCATGATGCCGAAGACCCCGTCGCCTTTGTAAAATATACTGGTACACAGGCCGGGAAGCGTGTCGCCGGCGTGGGCGATGAGATCCGGCATGTGAGCCCCGTACATTCCGTAAAGAAGAAAAATCACCCCCAGGATGACAAAAACGTTGCCCACCACGCGGCGGGCCAGTTCGACGCCAATCAGGACGCCCACCACGGCGATCCACTGGTCCACCAGATTTTCCGCGCCGGTCCGGTAGTTGATGGCTTCAAAATTGAAAATCCAGTAGCCCACCGAAACAATGGAAAGGACAATCAGAACATAATCCACCACCCGCATGATTTTGCTTTTGGACCGGTAGAGCAGAAAGCAGAGCACGTAGGTAATGATGACATAAATTCCGCGGTGGTACTGGAGGTTGGCAGGCTCGACGACTGCCGACCAGGAGTAAAACAGGACCAATATGACGGACAGGGTGTCAAAAATGATCTTTTCAAAATATTTCAAATCGTTGTACATGGATCACCTGCCGGGGGTTGGGAACGCGACGATACGCAGGGCGACACATCGTCGCCCTGCCGGTGGGTCGCTTTTTAGTTAAGAATGCCCTTATCTTTCCAGAACTTCTCGGCACCCGGATGCAGGGGCGTGGCAACACCCTTAAGCCCTTTTTCCAGGGCCATGGCCCTGAAGGTTTTTTTCTGGGCAACCATCCAGGCAAGTCCCTCCGGGGTATAAATCGCTTCGAGCATGTCATAAACCAGATCGTCGGGTGTTTTGGTATTGGCCACCAGCAAGGTGGTGTCGCGCCAGGAGGGCACATCTTCGGTGATCCCGCGGTAGCGGCCGTCCGATGTGGGGATGGTGAACGGCTGGAAATTTTTGTACTTATCGTAGAAACCGTACTTTTTGGCATCAGCGTCCAGGTCCACCATGGCGATATGGTTCATGGTCGCGGCCTGGATGACCGCCGGACTCGGATAGGCCGTAAACAGCCAGAGGGCTTCCACCTGGTTGTTGCTCAGCGCGTCTGCGCCGGCATTGTAGCTGACGGCATTACGATCGATCTTGTCCCAGACCCCCAGGTGGGTGAAGAACATTTCACAATAGGAAAAGGCGCCCGATCCGGCCGGTCCCACGGCCACGCGCTTGCCAACCAGGTCCTTGACGCTCTTGATGCCGGAGCCTTTCAAGACGACCAGTTGGGCCGGCGCCTCGTAGAGGTAAGACACCGCCATGACATTCGTGTATTTTTTGGGGTCGTTGACCATGAGGCCTTCGCGGCCGGCAAAGACGTGCCCGGAGTAAACCGTTCCGAATTGGGCCTTGCCGGAGTCGACCTTCCTCAGGTTCTCGGTGGAACCCCCTGAAGATTGCACTTTGATATTGTAGTTCAGGGCTTTGATGGGCTTGTAGGTGGCAATGGCCTGACCAACAATCTGGAAGGTGCCGCCCGCCGGCCCGCCGGCGAAGATAATCAGCTTTTTGGCGGACGCCTGCGGAACGATCGTCAAAGCCAGCATCAGGGCCAGGCTTACAGATAACACAATGGGCAAACATCGTTTTTTCATAACGGATCTCCTTTTGGCTGTATTAAACAATTGGTCTATTGTGTTTGTAGCCAGACCCGGTATGCATTTCAATTAGACGATTTCTGATTCTCGTGTAGTAATTTTTCTTACGATGGAATCGGGAAGGGATCGGATGGGGAATTCCCGCTCAGGGTTCGGTCCGTCTTTCCGGTTCTGAATGGATTGCCGCGGACAGGGGCGCCGGATTCAGGGGAACAATAAGGCGCACCCGCGTGCCACTTCCGGGTTGGGACGATACGGTAAATGTGCCGCCCACCAAAACCGCCCGTTCGCGCATGCCCGCCAGGCCCAACGCGTCCCCATCGTTGAAGGCGTCCACATTGAATCCGACCCCGTCATCGGAAACGGTCAGCACCAGATTCTCCCGCGCCATGGCCAGGGTTACCTCAGCACGGGTGGCCTGGGCGTACCGGGCCACATTGGTAAGCGCTTCCTGGGCAATTCGATAGGCGGCCGTGGCAACGGCGTTATCCACCTTGGGAATGTTCGTATGGTTGAAAATACAGGCGATCTGACCGCGGCGTTCGAACTCCGTGGTGTACCACTCCAGGGCATCCACCAAGCCCAGGTCGTCCAAAACGCCCGGTCGCAACCGTATGGCCATGCCGCGGACCTCTTCGATGGTGGTATCGATCAGCGCACACATGGCTTCAGCACGCTGGGCCATCCTGGCGTCACTGGCCTTGATGCGCTCCTGGAGCCAGACCGCATCCATGCGCAGGGCGGTCAGCAATTGGCCCAATTCATCGTGCAACTCCCGGGCAATGGCGGTGCGCTCTTTTTCCTGGTTGGCCATAATGGATCCCGAAAGCCGGCGCAATCGCTCCTGAGCCTTTTTCAGAGCGGTGATATCGGTGGCAATGCCGCATACCCCGCGAATATGGCCCGACTCCTCATAGATGGGGAATTTTACTGACAGATAGGTGTGGCGGCCATCTTTCTGGTCGATCTGTTCTTCCATGTTCAGGGAACGGTCGGCCGCCAGTACCTGCTTGTCGTTGTCCCGGAACTGGCGGGCCACCGCCGGTGGAAGAATGTCCCAGTCGGTCTTTCCGCGCACGTCTTCTTTGCAGACCTCGAAAAGCTCTTCATAGCGACTGTTGACCAGGAGATAGCGCCCCTGGGTGTCTTTGATATACACCACGTTGGGGGAGTATTTAAGGATGGCGCTGATTTCTCCACTGCGAATGCTCACCTGCCGTTCGAGTTCCCGCGAATATTGGCTAAGCGCCTCTTTGGCCAGACGCAAATCCTCCTCGGCACGGTTGCGTTGGGTAACATCAATGGAGACCGCCAGGGATCGCTGGATGCGGCCCTCGTCGTCGCGCTCGGCAATGGCCGACATGGAAACATCGATGCTCTCTCCGCTCTTTTTGACATATTGATAGGAAATGTCCGAGCAGAATCCGTTTTTGAAGAATTGGGGGAATACGGTTTCCAAGGCATATTTGCGCGCCTGGGGAGTAAAAAAGTCGGTCAGGTGCCGGCCGATGACGTCATTGCGGGAGTAGCCCATGGTTGCGGCCCAGTAGTCACTGACGCTTAGCAGCCTTCCCTGGGGATCGATGGAGTGCAGCATGGCCGGGGTATGGTGGTAGAGTGACCGGTAGCGGGTTTCGCTTTCCCGCAGAGCGTTCTCGGCATTTCGCCGGCGCCGGATTTCACGGCTGGCTTTGCGGTACAGCACCAGCACGGAAAGGCCGACCAACACGGAAATCAAGAGCACCAGCGGACCGACGATACGCAAAAAGGGAGCGGCGATGGATTTAGCGATCAGGCGGGTATCGCGCAAATGGAGGATGGTCCACCCCTGAAAGAGATCAACGGGCACCTGGTGCATCAGATAGCGCTTGCCCTGCCGATCTTCCACGTGTTTTTCATCCAACCGGTGAAGGCCGGTCCACGTCCAGGGCCCTTCGCCGAACTGACGTTTGGCGGCGATCTGCTTGCGACGTGCGTCGGGAAGCTGCCAGGCCAGTTTGAAAAGCCATTGGTCCCGGTTGGAAATGAAAATGACGCCCTGGGGATCGGTGACCAGAACAATATCTTCGGAAGGCAGTCCCAGCGCTTTTTCGGTTTTCTCGATGGACGCCTTGATCACCGTAACCCCGATGGGGGCGGCATCGGGGTCGTCGTACACCGCGTGGCTGTGATACACACCGCGTTTGCCCGAGGTTGTGCCCAGGGCCAGGTAGGCCCCTCGTCTGCCCATGGCCGCGTCCCGGAAATACGGTCGGAAAGAGAAATCCTGACCCACAAAACTGTCCGGGGCATCGCGGTTGCTGGAAGCAATCGTGATCCCCCGCATGTCCATCAGGTAACAGACATCGGCGTCCAGGGTGCTCACAAAGCGGTTCAATACCACCTCGGCGGCATAGATGTCATCGGGTGACCGGGTGCGCAAGGCGCGTTGAATATCCGGCATGGCGGCCAGGGTGGCGGCAGACTTGCGATGTTCGGACAAAAAGAAATTAAGGCTTTTGTGAACCAGTTGAAGATTGGTGGTTGCCTGACGCTCGGCTTCCTGAAATGCGGCTTGGCGCAATGCGGAGTAGTAAAGTGCCCCGCCGGCGGAGGCGGACAAAAAAGCCAGCAAAGAAAGAACCAGCAGAATGTGACGTAAGCCCATAAAGGGGCTCTCCGTTTATTTCCGGCAGCCTGATCGGGCAAACCGTTTCCCCGCATGATGGCAGGCACAAATGGCAACCCGCCTTTTCCAGGAAAAATATGTCAAAAGGATCATTGTAAGTCAATGTCCACGGCATGCCGGGGGAGAAAAGGGGGAACAGGGCTTTGCATACGGAATTCCGTGTTTATTGTATGTGGCTTCGATTCCCTGTTTCGTCGGGCGGTGCTGCGGCTTGTTTCATTAAAACGGGGAATGGCTGCCGCCGCTACAACCGCATGGGTAATTTACTTTGTACCACTCCAATCACAGAAAAGGGTTGATGATGGCCCAAGATGCCATGCAACCGACCATTTCCGCCGCCTGGAAAACCACTCTGGGCGCCATGATGATCAGCTTTTCCGCGGTGTGGGTCAAACTGGTCCACGTCAGCCCAACGGCTTCCGCGTATTACCGTGTTTTCCTGGGGGGAATCTTTCTGCTGCTAATTCTCGTCATTCGCGGGGAACCGTTGTGGCGGGGCTGGCGCACTTTTTCCTGGTCACTGGTTGCCGGCCTTTTTTTCGCTCTCGATCTTTACTCCTGGCACCGCTGCATCGGCTATGTGGGGCCGGGGCTGGCCACGATCCTGGGAAATTTCGAGGTGTTTCTGGTTCCCGTCGCCGGTGTGCTCCTCTATGGAGAGCGCCTGAGCTGGCGATTCGTTCTCTCTGTTCCCCTGGCGGTGACCGGCCTGTTCATGATCGTGGGCATCCGCTGGGAACAGTTGAGTCCCAACTATCGGATCGGAATCGCCTATGGATTGAGCACGGCCCTCTTTTACACCGGCTTTCTGGTGGTGCTCCGCAGACTGCAAACCCATGGGTCCAGGCCGTCGGCCCTTTTCAGCCTCATGGTGGTCTCCTTTTTTACCGCCTTCTTTTTGGCGGTGGAGATGTTGCGCACCGGGGATTCCTTTGCCGTACCGGACCTTCAAAGCGGCGTGGCCCTGATTGCCCTAGGACTTTTCAGCCAGACCGTGGGATGGCTGCTGATTACCCACTCCCTGCCGCTTATACCGGCCGCCATCGCCGGGTTGCTGCTTTTATTACAACCATCGCTCTCCTTTTTGTGGGACGTGCTTTTTTTTGGCCGCGAAACCTCCACCTTGGCCTGGGCCGGTGTGTCCCTGGCCCTTTCGGCGATCTATATCGGGGCCACCAGCGGACGCCGCCGGTCAGCAAAAAGATAAATGATCACTGATGATACCGTCGAGGCCCATCCGGTCGGTCCATGTGCCGTTCCAGGAGTGTGGCTCACCGGCGGCGTGTACGCGTCAGGCATTGTCGCTTTTCAGCAGAATGCGGCAATCAGCCACCACGGCGCCTTGGCCGTCGGGGTAGACGATCAGGGGATTGATGTCCAGTTCGCTGATCTCCGGGTGGTTGGCCACCAGGGTCGAGACGCGCAGGATGCAATCCTTGATCGCTGCAAGGTCCGACGGCGGATTGCCGCGCACCCCCTGGAGTACGGTAAACGTCTTGATTGAACGGATCATGTTGTGGGCGCTGGCGATACACATGGGTGCCAGACGAAAGGTGACGTCTTTCAGGGCTTCCACCAATGTGCCGCCCAGCCCGAACATGACGATGGGGCCGAATTTGGGGTCCCGGGCACAGCCGATGATCACCTCCACGCCTTTGCCGGCCATCTCCTGCATGAGCACGCCGTCGATCCTGGCTTCCGGATTGAAGCGCCGACCGTTTGCGACGATTTCGGCAAACGCATGCCGGGCCTGGTCCACATCGGTGATATTCAGGCGCACCCCACCGGCATCCACCTTGTGAACGATGTCGCGGGAGACAATCTTCATGGCAACGGGAAAGCGAATCCCGTCAATGGCTGCCTCGATGTCTGCCGGGCCGGTTACCAGGCGGCTGGAAAGCAGAGGCAGGTCGTAACAGCCCAACAACTCGGCCGCCTCCCTTTCGGGTAGGTAGCATTTCAAATTGCCGTTGAGCTTGGTCTGGATCAGGGTGTTGGCGCGGTCACGATCGAATGTCAGTTTTGGCAGAATGCGGTTACCCATGCTCAGGCGTTCGCCAAACCGCGCCATGGCCGCCATGGTACGCGAGGCGGCTTCGGGAAAAACATAGTTGGGGATGCCGCTTTCCTCCAGATGGGCCACGCCTTCGGAAACATCGACAATGCCCATGAACGAGCAGAGGATCGGTTTGTCCACCGTCTTGGCCACATTGGGAACGATCTGGGCGGTCTCCAGGATGTCGGTCATGGCCTGGGGGGTGAGCAGAACGATGGCACCATCCACATTCTCATCCTGCATGACGGTTTTCAAGGCGATTTCGTAGCGCTCGTGGGTGGCATCGCCGATGACGTCCACGGGATTGTGGATGTTGGCTGTGGGGGGCAGGTGGGTCTTGAGCTGCTCCTCGGTGTCGCTGGAAAAGGGAGCCAGCTTGAGACCGGAACGAATGGCGGCGTCGGTGGCCATGATGCCCGGCCCGCCGGCATTGGTGACGATGGCGATCCGCCGGCCCTTGGGCAGGGGTTGGCGGGAGAAGGCCATGGCGTAATGGAACAGTTCGTTGACCCCTTCCACCCGCTGGATGCCGCTTTGCAGGAAGATGGCGTCATAGGCCGAATCAGTACCCACCAGCGACCCGGTATGGGAGGCCGCGGCCCGGGCGCCCTCAGACGAGGTCCCTGATTTGACGGCCAGAATTGGTTTGCCCTTGTCCCAGGAAATCTTGCTGGCCACGCGGATGAACTCCTGACCGGCGGAGAGATCTTCCAGGTACATGCAGATGACCTTGGTCCGGGGATCGTCGCCCAGGTAGTGCAGGAGATCGATCTCGTTGACATCGGCCTTGTTGCCGAAACTGATGAATTTGGAAAACCCGATCTTGCGCCCCTCGGCGTAATCCAGGACCGATGTGCACAGGGCGCCTGACTGGGAGATGAAACCGATGTTGCCCGGCCGGGGCATGATGCGGGCAAAGCTGGCATTCATGCGCACGCCGGCGTCGGTGTTGATGACCCCCAAACAGTTGGGCCCCACCAGCCGGATGTGGTGGTTGGCGGCGATCGCCTGGATCCGTTTTTCCAGTGCGGCGCCTTTACCGCCGATCTCCTTGAACCCCGCGGAGATGACCACGGCAGCGGAAACCCCTTTTTGGGCGGCTTCTTCCAATAGATCCGGCACCATCTCCGGCTTGACGATGATCACCACCAGGTCGATCGCATCCGGTATGGCGCTGAGGGCCGGATAGGCCTTGACACCGTATAGCGATTTCAGTCTCGGATGCACCGGGTAGAGCACGCCCTGGTATTCGCCATGGATCAGGTTGCGAATGACCGCCTGACCCACACTGTTTGCCCGTGTGGTGGCGCCCACGATGGCGATCGACGCCGGATTGAAGATGGTATCAATGGTGCCTTTCATAACTATCCCCCCCCCCCCTTAGAAGATTTGGATCAACAACCCTCCGCCTGAAAGACCGTTTAACAGCAACGTCAATGACATGAAAAAGAGCAATGCGGGTGCCATGCGGTCAGGAAAATGAGAAGATGTCTAGATTGGATGTGAAAAAGAAGGTTTCCCAACGAATTGCCCCCCTTCGCGTGGTCGCCGCATGGCCTTTGGACTGTCACCTTTTTTTTCAGCGTGTAAAGCAGGTTGGTGCTACCGATGCCATGGGGGGTGGGGGGGGTGCACTGACGCTCAACCGTGTAACCATCGACTTGGTTGACTTTTTTCTCGGTTTTGAAGTGGCGGTTCAGTTTGATATTGAGAATCTGAAGCTCTTTCTGCCCCCTGCCAGACAGACGGAAACACATCCTCAGTTTTGATGAATTAGATATCATCTCCCCGACATCTTCTCACGGATTATCGACAACTGATAATACCTCTAATTTTTCCTGATAAGTCTAAAACCAACGTCTACCTCGTTGTGGTCTCTCCAGCTCCAAGTTCGACTAGTACAGCGAACATCGCAAGAATTAAGATAATAACTGCCACCACGAATGGTGCGACTAAATTTTCTTTTTTTATCCTCAGTTACGTACATAGGGTTATTAAGACTATGATTGTTGTAAGCATCTTTTGCATACATATCCTTGCACCATTCCCGGAGGTTACCACTCATGTCATGAATCCCGAGTCCATTGGCAAGCTTTGTACCGACCTTATGGGTTTTGTTTTCACTGTTTTCAAAATACCAGGCGACCTCACTCGCGTTATCACTTCCAGAATATATCTCTTTTTTACCACCGCTTCTCGCCGCATACTCCCACTGTGCTTCGGTGGGTAATGAAAAAGCGACATCTGTTTTGTTATTGAGACTGTTAATAAATTGAAAAGCATCATCCCAAGAAACCTGTTCAACAGGATAGTCATTTCCTAGCTTAAAATATGACGGATTGTTGCCCAGTACTTTGATCCATTGCTCCTGGGTCACTTCATGTTTTCCTATCCAAAAGCCATTCAAACATACTTTATGAACCGGCCTTTCATCCATGGTGTACTTGTCGAAATCCGCAGGTATACTCGTTCTCATCGAAGAGCATCCTACCGGGAAAAAAATAGAGGCTATTTTAAAAATGGATACAAAGAAATTTCCGTCGAGGGCCTCGGCTTCTTGAACCCTTACGGTATTAAACGAGCCACCTTTGGGGGTTCCCATCTGAAAACAGCCACCAGGAACCCATACAAACGCCATCCCTGTCCATGGTTCAATCCATACTTCTCCTGCTTGGGGTTGCTCACTATCATCTTTTTCTTGGGTAGAACTCCTCGCAACCGCTGTATAACTTGACAAGGTGATAAAAAACATAATCGTCATACAAAAAAGTAATTGCCTCATTTAATTCTCCTTATGATGTTAAGTTGCGTCCTTCTTCACCGAACGCTAAGGATCGGGAATGAAATTAATTGAACGTAATTGCGCCGGGATTGTGTTCGTTTTCAAGGCGCATCAACGGTTGCATACTGGGAGTATGTGGCCGTTGATGCAACGTGGAAGAGGGGCGCAAGAACAAGCAATTTTGTTCAATTAATAAAATTAATAAAATTCCCGATCCTAAGCACCTGGTTCTGCTCATTCATCTGGTTCCAAGCGTTTACCGAAACTTACGACATCATCCAATTTGTAACCGATCTTTTTATAAAACTCAATCACTTTGGCATTGGTTCGGCGCACCTGCAAATTGATCTTCGAACAACCGGTCGCCCGAAGTCGTATTTCAGCTTCAGCCATCATGCGTTTGCCTAATCCAGTGTGCTGATAATTCGGATGAACAGCAAGATAATTGATCCAGCCACGGTGACCGTCATAACCGGCCATGACAGTAGCTATAATCTTATACGCCAAACAGCCAACAAGAAACAATTCAGGTTGCACGGCAAGTTTTCGCTGAATGTCGCGATGGGGATTGTTCCAAGCAACGACCAAGCCGCAGGCAGTCCATAATTGGACAACCTGCATCTCATCGTTAGATTCATACGGTCTGATTTCTATCATCATGTTTCAGAAGCAGAACGCTTTAATAACGAGCACAACGTTTTACCGCGTCCCGTTGATTTAGAGGTTAGCGATTTTTTTTTGCATCGTGCTTTTTTTATATAATAATACCCAGAACTCAGCATTTATTAATTCTTTCTGGATGCCGGATCAAGTCCGGCATGACGATCCGGCGCTTTATAAAAAAACCATCCGCCCCCCACCCTACCTTTTCTCCGCCCCCCATTTTTTTAATTTTTTTGCGCAGGATTCCGGCCGACCACCCGTTAAAGATGGCGTACCCCAAGCAAAAAAGGGAAACTATCGACATGCAGACAAAGCGAAAACGTTCATTGATTACCATCCTCCTGTTGCTGGCCGTGCTGGCGGCAGGCGGCTGGTTTGTTCGGGACTGGCTGGCGCCGGCGGAGCAGCCGGTCTATGTGACCGTGCCGGCTGAGAAAAGGGACATCCAGGAAACCGTTTCCGCCACCGGTGTGCTCAACGCCTTTCAGCAAGTGGACGTGGGTGCCCAGGTATCAGGGCAGTTGCAATCCCTGAAGGTCGCCCTTGGCGAGCATGTAAAAAAGGGACAGCTCCTGGCGGTGATTGACCCGTCGGTCAAGCAGAACGACCTCAAGGACGCCGAGGCCGAGTTGAAGAATATCGAGGCCCAAAGGCGGGCCAAGGCGGCTCTGCTGGAGCAGTATGAGTTGGCCTACCGGCGTCAGCAAACCTTGAGCCGGGGCGATGCGGGGGCTGAGGCGGACCTGGAAAGCGCCGCTGCCAGCCTTGCCAGCACGCGCGCCGAGATCGCGGCCCTGGACGCCCAGATTACCCAGGCGAAGATTTCCGTTGACACCGCGCGCACCAACCTGGGCTACACCCAGATCGTCGCGCCCATGGACGGCGTGGTGGTCGCGGTGGAAACCGATGAAGGCCAGACCCTGGTCTCCACCCAGTCGGCACCGACCATCCTGATCCTGGCCAACCTGGATACGATGACCGTCAAGACCCTGATCTCCGAGGCCGATGTGATCCGGGTCAAGGCGGGCATGCCGGTCTATTTCCACGTCCTGGGAGATCCGGACACGCGCTACGACGGCACGCTGCGATCGGTGGATCCGGCTCCGGAGACGATCACCGATGACGACACCTCGGCCAAGACGATCAGCTCCTCGGCCACCTACTACAATGGCCAGTTCGACGTGACCAACCCCGACCACCGGCTGCGTATCTTCATGACCGCCCAGGTCTCCATTGTGCTGGGCGAGGCCAAACAAGCCCTGTGCATCCCGCTCTCCGTGCTGGGCGACAGCCAGGGCAACGGCCGGTACGCGGTGCGGGTGCTCAAAGCAGGCCATGTCGAGACACGGGAGATCAAAACCGGCCTCAAGGACAATATCTACATTCAGGTACTGGAAGGGCTCAACGAAGGGGAACCGGTGGTCGTCGGCGATTCGCTGACGGCGCAGGAGAGCAACGCTGAGAACAATCAGCGGCTCGGCGGACCGCCTCCCGGGGCCTAATGAGGTGCATGACCATGGCATTACTTGAAATCACCGATCTTGAGCGTTCCTTCCAGGCCGGGGAGACACCGGTAAAAATTCTCAAAGGCCTGAACCTGAAGATCGACGCCGGTGAGATGGTGGCCATCATGGGGGCGTCCGGATCGGGCAAGTCGACCCTGATGAATATCCTGGGCTGCCTCGACCGGCCCACCGCCGGCAGCTACAAGGTCGACGGCAAGGAAACCGGCAGCCTTGACAGCGATGAACGCGCCGCCCTGCGGCGGGACTATTTCGGCTTCATTTTCCAGAGCTATCATCTGCTCTCGCACCTGGATGCCACCGGAAATACCGAGATGCCGGCCATCTATGCCGGGATTGGCAAAAAGGAGCGCCTGACGCGCGCCCAGCAGCTGTTGCAGCGCCTGGGCCTGGACGAACGCGGCCATCACCGCCCCGGCCAGCTCTCCGGCGGACAGCAGCAGCGGGTCAGCATCGCCCGCTCTCTGATGAACGGCGGCGAGGTGATCCTGGCCGACGAACCCACCGGTGCCCTGGACAGCAAAAGCGGGCTGGAGGTGATGGCGATCCTGCGGGAACTGCACGCCCAGGGCCACACCATCATCCTGGTGACCCACGATTCCGGGATCGCCAGCCAGGCCCAGCGCATCATCCGCATCAAGGACGGCGAGATCGTCTCCGATGCCCCCAATCCCGAGGCTTCGCCGCCGGTGGCTGCCGGGACGCGGCGTGCCTCCCAACCCCAACCGCACAGCCGCTGGGCAACCCGCTTCGGGCTCTTCCTGGAGGCCTTCCGCATGGCCTGGCTGGCCATGACCACTCACCGGCTGCGCACCCTACTGACCATGCTGGGCATCATCATCGGCATCACGGCGGTGGTCAGCGTGGTCGCCGTGGGCCAGGGCGCCAAGCAGAAGGTGATCAGCGACATCAATTCCATCGGCACCAACACCATCGACATCTACCCCGGCACCGGGTGGGGGGATGTGCGCTCAAGCCGCGTCGAAACCCTGGTGCCGGCGGATCTGGCGGCCCTCAAGGCCCAGGTTTATGTGGACAGCCTGACCCCCAACATCAGCGACAGCCAGGAATTGCGCTACCGCAACATTGTTGTCAGCGCATCCATCAATGGGGTTGGTGACGCCTATTTCCGGGTCAAGGATATTACCATGGAACAGGGGCGGACCCTGATGGAACGGGACATCACGGGCCTTTCCCAGGTGGCGGTGATCGACCAGAACACCAGGAAGAAGCTGTTCCCCAACGGTGGAAACCCCATCGGCGAGACCGTGCTGGCCGGCAATGTGCCCATCGTCATTGTCGGCGTGGCCGCCGAAAAAGACTCGGCCTTCAAAAACGAGAACCTCAACGTCTGGATGCCCTACACCGCGGTGATGAACCGGATCTCCGGCCAGCAGTATTTCAGCTCGATTACCGTGCGCGTGACCGACGGCATGTCCAACGAGATCGCCCAGGCGGGCATCGAGCGCCTCCTGACGACCCGTCACGGCACCAAGGATGTCTTTACGCGCAGCTCCGACAGCATCCTCAAAACCGTGGAAAAGACCACGTCGACCCTGACCCTGTTGATTTCCTCCATTGCGGTCATCTCACTGATCGTGGGCGGCATCGGGGTGATGAACATCATGCTGGTTTCCGTGACCGAGCGGACGCGTGAGATCGGCATTCGCATGGCCGTGGGCGCCCGTCAGACCGATATCATGCAGCAGTTCCTGATCGAGGCGGTGCTGGTCTGCATGATCGGCGGCATTTTCGGCATCCTGCTCTCCTTTGGTGTCGGGGTGGTGTTTTCCCATTTCGTCAGCGCGATTTCGATGCGCTTTTCCTCCTTGTCGATCGTTCTGGCGTTCGCCTGTTCGACATTCATCGGCGTGTTGTTCGGCTTCCTGCCCGCCCGCAGTGCCGCGCGGCTGGACCCCATCGATGCGCTCGCCCGGGAATAGGGATATGAAGATGAATACCTTCGGAAAAAGATACTGGAAAAAGGTGCGGCTCGTGCTGGCTTTCGTGCTGGCCGTTGCCACCGTCGGCTGCGGCGGCCTGATCCGCAAGGATTATGCGCGGCCCAACCTTGACCTGCCGGACGCCTGGCAGGCACTGCCGGTCACCGGCGAAACGGTCCTTTCCACCGACCAGTGGTGGCGGGTATTCGATGATCCCCAGTTGGACCAGTTGATTGCCGACGTTCTTTTGCGCAACAACGATCTGGCGGCGGCGACCATCAAGGTGCGCAAGGCGCGCCTGACGGCCGGTCTCGAAGCGACGAATCGGACGCCGGATTTTTCCGTGGGTGCCAGCGGCAGCACCCAGCGGGATCTGGACAGTGGCGACCACAGCCGCAGCGGGTCGACCACGACCAGCCTCAGCTGGGAACTGGACCTGTGGGGCAAGCTGGCCAGCAGCCGCGATGCCACCGAATGGGAGGCCCGGGCCACCGAGCAGGACCGCGCCAACACGGCGCTCACCCTGGTGGGGACGACGGCGGATCTGTATTGGCAGATCGCCTACCTCAACCAGGCGATCCAGACCAGCCGGGAAGGGATCGCCTACACGCAGCGCTCCCTGGACCTGGTGCGGATCAAATACCAGGCCGGATCGGTATCCCGGCTGGAGCTCGTCCAGGCCGAGCAGGACGTGGAGAGCCAGAAGGCCGATCTGACGGACCTGTTGCAGCAGATGGCCGAAGCCCGGAGTTCACTGGCGGTGCTGTTCGACCAGGCTCCCGGAAAGGTCATGGCGGATCCCCAGCGACTCACCGAGATGCCCATGCCGGCCCTGGCCGCTGGGATTCCTGCCGCCGTACTGGCCCAGCGGCCGGATCTCAAGGCGGCCGAGATGCGCCTGCGCAGCACCCTGGAAGATGAGAATTCGACCCGGGCGAGTTACTATCCCAGCCTGAGCCTGACCTCGTCCCTGGGCACCAGCAGCACCCATCTGGTAAGGCTCCTCGAAAACCCGGTGGCCACCCTGGGCGCCGATCTGGCCCTGCCTTTTGTAGAGTGGAATCAGGCACGGCTGAACACCCAAATCGCCGAGGCAGAATACGAACAGGCGGTGGTGGAATTCCGCCAGACGCTGTACGAGGCGTTGCAGGATGTGGAGAATGCCCTTTCGGCACGGACGCATTACCTGCAGCAGGAAACGGCGCTGCGCCGGTCCTGCACGCTTGCCAAAACCGCCGAACAGATGGCCGAGACCCGCTACCGGGCCGGTGAGACCGGCGTCCAGGACTGGCTGGATCAGCAGCAAACCCGCCGCACGGCCGACCTGGCCCTGGCCAAGAACCGTTACAACCAGCTGCAGAACATGATGACCCTCTATCAGGCGCTCGGCGGCGATGCGTCCACCGACTCTGATCAAGAGTGATGAACTCGTAAAAAGTCGAAAATCCCAAAACGGCGTCATTCCGGTGCAGGCCGGAATCCATTTTTTTCAATTTCTTATGGATGCCGGGTCAAGCCCGGCATGACGATCCTGCGACTTTTTACGAGACCGTCAAGAATAGTGCAGGGCCAGGGCTTCCAGGTAGCGGGACTTGACCTGATCGGTGGCCAGGGCCCGCTTGACCGGCGGCAGGCGCAGGATGGCGCCGACCACGACGGCCAGGGCGCGGTGGTGCCACAGCACGCGATTGTCGAAGAGCAGATGCTGCAGTTTGCCCCGCTCGACGGCCATGATGACGGAGCGGTGGATGGTGTTCAGGGGGGTCAGGACACGCCGGGGACGGCGCTGCAGGGTAAGGCTGGCAGTTTTCGTGCAGGCGCTCAGGCAGACCCCGCAACCCAGGCAGTGCCCGGCATCTACTTGGGCGACCTTGCGCTTGGGATGGTGCGGATCGTTGGCCGACACCAGGGACATGGCTGCCACCGGACAACGTTCCACGCACTTGCCGCAGCCGTTGCAGCTGTCCGTGTTGACCCGGGGCAGGAAACCGGTGGTGTGTACCGGATGCATGATCGCGAAACGGCGCGCGGCCAGCATTGCCTCACAACAACACCCGCAACAGTTACAGATGAAGTTGACGCCCTGGCGCACGTTTTCCCCGAATTGCACCAAATGATGCTCACGGGCCATGGCCAGCCGTTCCATACATTCCGAAACCGTCACCGCCCGGGCGTGGCCGTGGCGGATCAGCGAGGCTGCAGCGGTGTTGAAGGTCATGCAGATGTCCAAGGGGGCGTCGCAACCGCGCTCCAGGTGCAGCATTTTGTGGCGACAGTAGCAGGTGCTGACACCCCGGTGGGAGGCCGTTCGGATCACTTCGCTGGCTCGCTCCCAATCCAGCACGAACAGGGCATTGGCTTCGGAGAGCACGGTTTCGTCCACGAAGGCCCGTCCCAGTTGGGTCTCTCCCTCGGTGAAGAGGGTGCGCACGAAATCCTCTTCCACATTGAGATACTCGTAGAACAGTTCCGCCAGCAACGGCTGGTCGATATCTTCCCTGACGCGCATCATGGCAAACTCGAAAAAACCGGCCATGGGGGGCGGCAGGACATAATTCATTGCGCCGTTGACTTCCATATCCACCAGAAGGGCTTTGTCAGCCAATCGATCGAGGATACGCCGTGTTTCGTTTTCCGGCAGATGCCAGACCCGGGCGGCGGTCGCCACGGTGAAGGGTTTGACCGGCAGCAGGGAGACCAGTTCGGCGTCCCGCTGGTTGAAAAGCACCGCTAAAATACGGGTGAGCAATTCCGATGGCGGCGCGCCCTGGGGAAACCGATTGAGGCGGTCGGTGAGGCGGTCGTAGGCGGATTGGGTAACGATGTGGGCCATGGCCTTTTCCTGGCGAAGACCGGGTTGGTTGTCGTGTTGCTGAACGGTGCATCTTCTCCGGCAAGCTTGCCTGAACCATGGTCCACCATATCAAAAGACTTTACGGGTTTCAATTTTTACAGAGCGCTGATGCTCTTCCGAGATATATAGTGTTTAAGATAATGTTTTTGGCAAGGCCAGAGGGAGGAAGCTGTATAACCCATACCGCTTTCGACCGATAACGCCGCCCAAAAACATTATCTTGAATGCTATGGCATACAAGTCGTTCATACTTGGTCGAGCAACAGCGTCCGGCCGCGATGGCGCACGTCAGGCCCCCGGAAAAAAATCATTGCACCATCTGGATTGCTTTTGTACCATTAAGTCCCTAACATGCCGAACCAAAAGAAAATCGGGATAATTCGGGAAACCGGGTCGCAATGCCAAGGTAATGATGCCAACCTCGAAATTGACTAATATACTGTCCCTGTTGATTTTTTTATTTGCGAATACCGCTTATTCAAAAGATCCGGTATGCGGGATCGCCACAGGATTTCCACCTTATCAGTTTCACTCCAGCGGAACGGTTACCGGGTTTGATGCGGAGGTTGTCAGACTGATTTTCGACAGACTGAATGAACCATTTGTTTTTGAACAGGACGAGTGGGATGAGGTTGTCAATAAACTGCGATTCGGAAAAATCGATTTGGTAACCGGCATGGAAATCAATGAGATCCGAAAGAACTTTTTTGATTTCACGACTGCCTATTATCATCGCTATGACGTTGTTTTTGTAAGAAAAGACGATGATGCAACCCAAACCATCGAAGACCTTTACAATAAAATCATAACTGGAGACAGACACTCTTTTGTCGAAACATACTGGCAGAAAAAAGGCATTAGAAATAAGATTCGGATCAAACAGATCAAGAGTAAGGAACAGTCAATGCGGCTGCTATATGAAAGCAAAACCAAGGCAGCGATCATGCCCAAATCGGTGGGACTGTACCTGGCAAGACAGATGGGCTTCGAGGTCAGGATCCTGGCGAACCCGGATTCGGGTTCGCCAGTTGCAATTGCTGTTAAAAAAGGGAATCGGGAATTGCTGACCAAAATCGATACGATGCTGCAAGAACTGATCGAAAAAGGCGAGATCGACAGACTTTATAAAAAATGGTTCTGATCTGTCAGGCTATTAAAGAACGTCATATATGGCATCCACCAGCCCGTCAATCTGCTGTCTGTTGTGAAACAGGTGGGTGGAAATTCTCAGTGCATAGGCATCCTCCGCATCTTCGAGTTCGACGCGGAAATTGGTATATCGGACCTGATATCCCTTTTCATGCAGGCTATCCACCATTGTGGTGATTAAATCGGCGTCGGTAATGTCAGCGAAGGGATTGAAGGCGGTCAAGCCGGTGGTAAATCCCGGAAGATCCGGAGAGAACAGTGTCCCGGTCGAACCGAACTTGTCCCTCAGTCGCTGCTTGAGGTAGGAACCCAAGCCGCAGACATATTCCTCAATCCGACCCCGGCCGATCTCTTCCCACAGGGCGCAGGACTCCAGCATGGCCAGATGCGCCGGTATGTTCAATTGGCCGCGATACTGCAGGGAGTAGGCGATGTCATACTCTCCCCTTGCATAAGACTGTGCCGTATAGGTGTAAAGAGAGGAGTTCTGGGTCCAGAAAGTCGGCAGGTCGCGACCACCGTTGCGCAGATAGAGGATTCCGGTGGCGCCCGGGCCGCACTGCCATTTGTGGCCTGCGGCAGCGTAGAAATCGCAGCCAATGTCGTGGAAGTCCAGTTCGATCATGCCCGGTGCGTGGGCGCCGTCGACAATGGAAATCAGTCCCTTTTTCCTGGCCAATTTGCACAACGCTTTTGCCGGCAGGCGGGTGCCGGTTTTGTAAGTGATATGGGAAAAGAGAATGGCCTTGGTGTTGTCACTGATTTTATCTTCGAAGGCGTTTACAAATTGATCCTTGTCCGTTACGTTCAATACCGGGATTTCGACTTCGGTGAGAATGACGCCATAGCGGTCCTGAAGTACATTGAGCGGCGAAAGCGCCCCGATGTGCTCGTGGTGGGTAATCAGGATTTCATCGCCTTCATTGAACTCCAGACCGTTCACGACGGCATCCAGACCATCGGTGGTGTTGCGGGTCAGGCAGATCTCATCCGTATTGCAGCCGAATTGGGCGGCCAGGGTTGCCCGCTGATCTTCCAGTCCGAAGGTGGCGCCCAGTTCCGATTCGAATGTCCTGGGATGACGGGCGTTGAGGATATTGTAGTCGTTGTACTTCTCCAATACCCGCAATGGCATCGACCCGGTGGTGCCGAGGTTCATGTAAACGATGTCGGGGTCCAGGACGAATTGATCCTGAACCCATTGCCAATAATCGGTGTCATTGCTGACGGTGGAAACCGTCGGCGGTTTTGCGGCATGGGAGACGGACGACAATCCCAATCCGAATGCCGCTCCCGCCGCGGCCATCCCGCTGACTTTGAAAAAGTTTCTTCGGCTCAATGTCCGATCCAAGCCCTTGCCCGTGTCGTTTCCTTCAGCCATCGTTTTTCCTTTCTTTCTCACTGTGATGTTGTTGTGCTATCCGTGTTATTCAACTTGTGCGATTCACTTCCGCAAAGCTCCGTTTTTACTGCCAGGGCGATCTTTTCGAGGGTATAGGGCTTCTTGATATATTGTCTGGCGCCCAGCCGCTTGGCCTTCCGGATCCGGTCCGTTTCGGAGAATCCGCTGGTAATGATTGCCCGCTGTCCTGGGCACAGTTCCAGAATACGCGTATAGGTTTCGAGCCCGTCGATCCCGGAACCCATGATCATATCCAGCAGGATCAGATCCACGGCGTTCTCCTTTACATAGGCCACCGCTTTTTCACCACTTTCGACGGTAACTACCGCATAGCCAAGCTTGGAGAAGATCATCTGCGCGATGTCGCGTTGTTCTTTGACATCATCGACAACCAGAATGGTTTCTCCATGGCCTTTGTAATCCTCGATCGGTGAATCGGGCTGCGCCGATTTCATTTTTTCCCGGGTGACGGGAAAGTAGAGGTAAAATGTCGTTCCCTTGCCCAGTTCCGTTTGAACATCAATATATCCTTGATGGTCCTTTACGGCTCCCCAGACGACCGACATCCCCAAACCGGTGCCGCTCCTACCCATCTTTTTCTTGGTGAAAAAGGGTTCGAATATTTTCTCGCTGTCTTCCGCCGACATCCCGCTGCCCGTGTCCGCCACAGAAATTCGAACGTATTCCCCCTCTTTGACTTCTTCGTAAGTGCCGATGGGACGGTCGATGTATACTGTTTTGGTGGCGATGGTAATCGTCCCGCCCTCGGGCATGGCTTCGGCGGCATTGGAAACGAGGTTCATAATGGTTTTGGAAAGGTGGACGGACGATCCTGATATATTGTATGGGTTTTCTTCCAGATCGGTGACGATGCGAACGTTTTCATGGAAGGACAGGATTTTTTTGTTCTCCGGGCTCTGCAGGTAATCGTTAACGATGGTATTCAGATTGATGATTTCGTTGACGACAACGCCCCTTCTCGCCAGGGTGAGCAAATCCTGAACAATGGCAGTGGCCTTTTGGCCCGACTGCTTGATGGTCTGTAGCGGATCTTTCAGTGAGCTGTCTTCTGGCAGTTGCATCAGCAACAGGTCCGGATAGCTGACAATGCCGGTCAGGATGTTGTTCAGGTCGTGGGCAACACCGCCGGCGAGCATTCCGATGGCTTCCATTTTCTGAACCCGCTGGAGTTGCACTTCCAGTTTTACGCGCTCCAGTTCCGATCGCTTCCGTTCCTCGATTTCGGCTTGAAGCTGTTTGTTTTTAAGGGCGATGTCCTTCTCTTTTTTTCTGGATTCTTCCACACGGGTCTGCAGAACGAGATTGTGCGCGATCATGCGCATAATGAGAATCGCAGCACCGAGCAGCCCGATAAACAACAGGACCATCGCGAGTAGCAGCGTTCGTGGGGAGGTTGTGCCGATGATCATTTTCGCGGAGGCGATTTCCCTCAGTTGCAGGTTGGTATTTCCCAAATTTGACTCGAAGGTGAGAACGGGTTCGGCTTTTTCAAAACCGGCTACCCATTGTTGATAGTGTTTATCCGGAAGAAGAATGTTATTCGACGGTGGCGGAAAGGGCAAGGACGGGCCCGATTGGATATCGATCAGCTGGCTGGCGGGGGCAAACAGGCCCGTGAACAGCGCCGCTCGTCCGGATTTGATAAACTGCGATTGAAGCACATCAGTGTAAAAACAGGCAATGATCTGTCCCTTGTATTGGGTTTTAAAATAGTATGGCCGTGTGTAAACAAAATACTGCTCCTTTATCCCAGCCGGCTGAAGGGCGTAAAATCCCTCCGGAAGACGAAGCAGCGACATGCGCCGTCGCCGATCATTCAGTGCGATGGACAGCGGCGGTCCGCTGTCGACAATTAGGTCCCCTTGGGGATTGTAAATTGCCAGCCGCTGATAAATGCATCGGTCCTGTAACCGCTGTTGGTCCACAAACCGGGTCAAATCCTGTTCAAGCGCAAGTATGGTCGCACGCAGTCCATATTTCATGGACATGCCCAGCGCTTTGTTTTCAAAATAGAGTTCGAGTTTGCCGGCATTGGCGATGGTGGCAATTTTCTGCCTTTGATTTTCAAGAAAGTTGGACAGGCTCCAGCTGCGCGTTTCGAATTCGTAGGCATATTGCTTCAACGCGCTGTCGCGCAGTTTCTGAAGCGAATGGTAATTGGATATGAGTAAAAACCCGACGAATCCAGTCAGAATCAAAGCGATGCCAAGGATGGCAATCAGCTCCTTTTCGCGCAGGAAACCGGTGGGCTGGCGCATGAGAGATCATCCTTGTCAATCCTGCCGACCATAACGATCGAAGAACTCGGGGAAATAACCGTCGACGCCCGGATAGTAGTGCTGAACGAGCTGCATGTAACGGCCGTCCGAACGTATGGTTTGCAGGTACATATTAAAGCGTTCACGCAGGTCCGCATCCGATTTGCGGAATCCGCAACCCATCTTCTGGGCAGCGGTAACGGGGCCGATAATTTTCAGCTGGCCCGGCCATTTCTCCAGGGCAATCATGGCATCGGCGACGTCAAGGAGACATGATTCGGCTTCCCGATTGATTACCGCCGGTGCGAACTCGTTCATCTTCAGATTGAGCGGAATCCACTCGGCTCCGGTTTTCTCAAGCTGATAAAGGGCCGGATCGAGGCAGGTGCCGGGCATGCACAAGACACTGACACCGCCAAGCAGCGACTTGACCATCTCGATATCATCGGGCATTGAGCGACTTGGCCGGATCGGTTGCAAGGGGGAGTCCGCCCGTGCGATGAGCCATACACCGCTTGGAAATGTCGGAGTCGAGAAGTCCAGCAGCTCTTTTCGCCATGGGAGAATTGTCAACCCATTGGCGATGACATCGCCTTTTATCGGGCATCCTCCTGTTATTTCGACGTTGCCGTTGGTGATACGATACATTTTTCCTGTCAGATCTTCGATGACGGACTGCCAGGTGGTTTCCACATATTCGTAACGGACCCCCAGATCATCGGCGAAACCCTTGATCAAATCGGTACTCAACCCGTCACCGCTGCCGCTGACAAAACGGGCATAACGCACGCCCAGGTGACGAATGACACCCTTATCCTTGATCGCCTTCATGTCCGCCAGCGCGGCCGTCGCCTGGAAACCAACGAAAATGGCCACAATCAGCGTCAATCGGACAACCATTTTTGGTCTGCCGACAGCATTAAACAACACGGTCCGACTCCTTTCACTGATGAATAAGGTTGCCGGAAATAAATAATTCCCCCATCCTGCTTGTCTTTGCGCCCGTCTACCGTGTTGCCACCACTCGCACATATTCCCTGATATGCACGGGTGGCGGCGCCTTGTAGACGACCCCAGATCCGGAGCGATCTGGGGGAATTATTTATTTCCGGCAACCTAACGGGGGTGAGGTCACGGGTGAAATCGAACTCTTATTCAATTTGAATATCGTCAAGCGAAAAGAATTCTTAAGTTCTCGTCAATGGGTTTATGGTAACAATGGCTTATACAATAGAGCGGCGTCATCCGGATTTTGGGAGTCTGTCACAAAACCAGCCGACGACCCCGCCGCTTTCCGGCGCCCGGAACGGGCAAAAGGGAACGCCGCTCTATCCGGGAAATGAGTATTTGTGAAATTTTATGGTTGGATTATGATTTCCGTGCGTGGGCCTGCCAGAACGAGGCTTCTTTGGCGTTGACCGCCGTTTTCCGTTGGGGATCGAAAAAGTGCCGATAGATCGGGATATTCCTATCTACGGACCGGCCAAGGATTTTTTTTTCGATCAGTGCCAGGGCTTCAACCGATTTGTCGCATACCGGATAGCCCTTTTCATCCAGATGAATCGTTGCATCGAATGTGACCGGTGAGATGTTGTTGATATCCACCAGTTGGATGTTTCCCTCCCCGTTGATGATCAGGTTGCCGGCCCCGGCCAGGTCCGGGATGTGCCGGGTCTCATTGACCATGCGTTTGATCTGACGCACGAATCGCGTCCCCTGTTGCCGGACCACCGCCATCCAGGCGGCTTTGGTGAGCGGCGGCGTGTCGCCTGCCTTGCCGATGGCGTCAAACAGGGTGGATAGCAGTTCTTCCGTATCCAGCAAGGTCCACGGGTCCAGAATTTCGCCGTCAACGTAAGTCTGGAAACCGCAAAGCAGTAACTCATATCCATCCGGTCCCCGGTAATCCACGATGACTTCCGTGGAGGTGGCCATGAAGTCCGGGGCCAGGAAGCGCTCAACGGTTTTTACCCGGCCGGTTTCGCTCAATGCCTCATCCAGGGTTTTCAAACGGGTACGGAAGATCCGGAACATCCGGCACGGCGTGGCCCTGGGAAACTGCCGGATGCCATCGACGATCGTGCCGGCCTGCTCCACGGCAACATCGGCGGGGTCAAGAATCTCCATGATGTGGGAACGCAGCCCATGCCGGTAGTGCCGCCGGAAAAGATAGGGCGGATCGGGCCGGATGAAGTTCAGCGCGGTCACGTCGGTATGGTCCAGTGTTGGTCGGTTTCTGATGTCGGTGGTCATATTCCGTCCTAACAATAAAAAGGCCGAAGGCAAAAATCGTTACTATTTTACCATATGGCGATTTTGGTGGCTACTCAACCAAGCCGGCCGCCCCTGCCATTCCCGGCCCCATCCGTTTGATCAATTGGTAATTGACAACTGCCTGGATTTCTGGTTTTTATTCTTTGATCCAAAGAATTTTGTCCCGATTACCCATAAACAATGCCACGATCATGAACTCATTATCTCCACCCAACCTCAGATAGCCTGAAACAAAACAGGATATCGCCTGACTTACCCGCAAATGACGGATTCGTACCGGTTGGTTGCCAGAATCATTCACCAAGGTCCGGTCCGAATCTTAAAAACGACAGCGAGTCAAATTCCACCGTGGAGACCCTCCCTGCCATGAATCCATCATCAAAAAGCCGTCTTACCGAAAAACAACTATCCCACTTCACCGGCACCAGTTTGTTTGACGGCATCGCCCGCGCGGTCTGCCGCGCGGGCACCCTTCCGGCCAAGGAGTTGTACGAGGCCTGGGAGGTGGCCCGGCGGGTGAGAAGAAAATACCGCGGCGGGCGAGTGGTGGATCTTGCCTGCGGCCACGGCCTGCTGGCGCATATTCTGCTTCTGCTCGACAACACGTCTCCCGCGGCCATCGCCATAGACGTTCATCCGCCCAAAAATGCCCGGCGCCTTTCAGCGGAGCTGATCAAGGCCTGGCCCCGTTTGAACGGGCGGATCCGCTACCAGGCGTCAGAAATCCAGTCCGTCCCGCTGTTCCCCTCCGATCTGGTGGTATCGGTACATGCCTGCGGCAGCCTGACGGATACCGTGCTGGACCGGGCCGTCGCCGCCGGTACCCGGGTGGCCGTGCTGCCCTGCTGCCATGACCTGGCGCGTTGTGACACCGGTGGCCTGGAGGGGTGGCTGGACGGGCCCCTGGCCGTTGACGCCACCCGTGCGGCGCGGCTGCGTGCCTGCGGATACCAGGTGTTGACCCGGGTGATCCCCGATACCATTACCCCTAAAAATCGGCTGCTCATGGGGCATCCAGACCGATCCATCAGCGGTTGATCATATACAGTCCACCGGCCACGCATGCCAGGCCCGTCCATACCGAGACGGTCAATGGTTCGTTCAGCACCAGGCCGCCCAGAATCACGCCGAACAGCGGAGCCATGAAAGTGAACGCGGCCAGCCGGCTCACCGTATAGCGGTGGATCCCGGATCTCAGTGGCAGGCGCCCGCTGTTTCGGTCAACCGTCGGGGACATGTGTTCTTCCTGTTTTTTCAGATGGTTCCGGCCTGGATAAAAAGCCTTGTGCCAATTGGGTTTCATCGCATAGAATTCATTTTAACACAGAAAAAGGGGGAACGAAAAATGATCAACCGGATGGTGACGATTTATTGCGTGTTGGCCATTTTGGCAATGGCGGATCCATGTTTGTCCGGCGAGTTATGCGCAGGTGGCCGCGAAGTGTCAACGCAGACGGAGCAATACTGCCTGATCATGAAAGATGGCAAAGAAGTGCGGCATGGGATTTACAAGGCGTTCTATCCTGGCGGAGAGCGGAAGACCGAGGGGGAATACGCCGATGGACAGAAAACCGGCATCTGGTCAGCTTACAGCAAGAATGGCCGGAAAGTACTTGAAGAAGGGTACCTCAGCGGCAAACGTCACGGCGTGCTGAAAAAATGGTATGCCAATGGCCAAATTGCCTTTGATGGCAAATACGAAAATGGCAACCCGGTGAACGAGCGTCTGGAGTGGTTCATGGACGGAAAACCCATGGCCAAAAATGTCTACTCCCGCCAGGGTGGCGATGTGCATGCCATCCGAACGACCTGGTATGACAACGGCCAGGAGCAGTCCGTGGCCGAATACATCGACGGCAAACTGGCCGGTGTCGAGAAACGCTGGCACAAAAACGGCCAGAAACAAAGCGTTGTCGAATACAGGGGCGGGCAGAAAAACGGAACCTGCAGGGAATGGTATCCCAACGGCAAGGAAAAATCCCTGAATCATTATTCCATGGGAAGAAAAGAGGGACAAGCGATCGAGTGGTATGACAACGGTGAGAAAAAATCCGAAGGCGAGTGGAAAAAAGGCCGTCACGGAAAATGGACCCACTGGGAAAAAGACGGGTCCGTGCGGCAGACCTTGAATTACAAAGACGGCAAACGCGTGGATTGAGTCTGCTCCTTACCCACCTGACTCATCGACCATCCAGCGCTCTCCCATCTTCTCCAAACAGATACAGGCGGCTCGGATCAATGCCGATGGCGATTTTTTCACCACGATGCAGGCGCTGCTCGGCGGGCAGGCGGGCGACCACCCGGGTGCCATCGGCGAGATCAAGATAGACCATTTGTTCGCGGCCGAGCAGTTCGGTCATCGCGACCCGTCCGCCAATACGTTGCCCCTCTCCGGCCTGATGCGGGTCGACCACGTCCTCGGGGCGCAGTCCTGCCTGCGCCACGGCGCCGGCCAACCGGCCGGAGGGGGCAAAGCGTGAATCGAGACCGCTGCCCAGTTCGATGCGCTGGCCGGCCAGAGTCAGGACCAGACCGTCACTCGAAGAATCGATGTGTGCATCGATCAGGTTCATGCTCGGCGAGCCGATAAACCCGGCCACAAAGGTGTTGAGCGGCCGTTCGAACAGCTCCTGCGGGGTGGCGACCTGCTGCAGGCGGCCGTTGTTGAATACCGCCACGCGGTCGCCCATGGTCATGGCCTCGACCTGGTCGTGGGTGACATACACCGTGGTGGTGCCGGTGCGCCGCTGCAGGGCGGCGATTTCAGCACGCATCTGCACCCGCAGTTTGGCGTCCAGGTTGGAGAGCGGTTCATCCATGAGAAAAGCGACCGGGTCACGCACCAGGGCCCGCGCCATGGCCACCCGTTGCCGCTGTCCCCCGGACAAAAGCGCCGGTTTGCGTTCCAGCAGCGGTTCCAGTTCGAGCATGCGGGCCACCTTGAGCGCCCGCCGCTTGACCTCGGCGGTCGGGATTTTGGCCATGCGCAGGGGGAATTCGATATTGCCCTGCACGGTCTTGTGCGGATAGAGGGCGTAGCTCTGAAAGACCATGGCGATGTTGCGCGTACGCGGATGCAGGTCGTTGACCCTTTCTCCGGCGATGAGAAGATCGCCGCGGCTGATGGCTTCCAGTCCGGCAAGCATGCGCAGGGTGGTCGACTTGCCGCAGCCGGAAGGGCCGACCATGACCAGAAATTCACCGTCGTCGATGGCAAGATCGAGATCGTGCACGGCCTGGAAGCCGTTGGGGTAGATTTTGTTCACGCCACGAAATGAGATGTCTGCCATTGTCTATCCCTTTACCGCGCCCTTGGTCAGCCCGGCGATGAATTCCTTCTGCAGGAGGAAGAAGAGCACGACGACCGGCAGTACCGCCAGCAGGGTGCCGGCCATCATTGCGCCATAATCGGCCTCATACACACCGACCATTTGGTTCAGACCGATGGGCAGGGTGAACCGGTCACTACTCTGCAGGATGATCTGCGGCCAGAGGAAGCTGTTCCAGGTTCCCATGAAGGCGATCAGACAGAACGCGCCGATGATCGGGCGGCTGACCGGAATCACCACATGCCAGAAAATCTGAAATTCGTTGCAACCGTCGATGCGGGCGGCCTGCAGCATTTCGTCGGGCACCGACTGCATGGACTGGCGGAACAGGAACATACCGAACACGTTGACCATCCCCGGAACGATGAGGCCCAGATGACTGTCGATCAGGCGCAGGTGGTAGATCAGCTCGTACATCGGCGCCAGCAGCACCGGGCCCGGAATCATCATCGTGGCCAGCATGACTCCCATGATCACCTTTTTGCCGGCGAACGCATACTTGGCCAGGGCAAAGCCGCCCAGGGAAGAGAAGAAGAGCTGGACCATCACCGTGACCCCGGCAACAAAGAAGCTGTTCATCATAAAGCGCAAAAACGGCATCTGTTTGAAGAGGCTGGAGAAGTTCGCCACCGTCAGACGATCGGGCGGTGGCATGAAGGCGTAAGCATGGAAATCGGCATTGGCCTTGAACGCCGAGACCGCCAGCCAGACCATGGGGACCAGGCAGAGAATCGAGAAGAGCACAAGAACGCCGTAAACGATGGTCCGGCGCATGTCAGCGTTCCTCCCTGCCTGCACCGGTGAGGCGCAACTGGACGATGGCCAGGATCAGTACCATGCCGGCCAGGGTCCAGCCGATGGCCGCCGCGTAGCCGAGGTCGCCCCCCAGAAAGCCGTTCTGATACAGGTACATGACAATGGTCAACCCCGCCTGGTCCGGGCCGGAACTGTTGCCGAGCAGCAAAAAGGCGAGTTCGAAGAGCTGAAACGAACCGATGGTCGAGAGCACCACCACAAAGATCAGTACCGGTTTGATGCCGGGCAGGGTGACATGCCAGAACTGCGCCCAGCGGCCGGCCCCGTCGATGGTGGCGGCTTCGTAAAGCTCCGTGTCGACCCCCTGCAGGGCCGCCAGGAAGTAGACCATGTTGAAACCGGTGTAGAGCCACAGCGCCACCAGGATGAGGGCCGGCATGACCAGCGCGGGGGTCGACAACCAGCGGGTGGTCAGCGGCAGGCCGAACAGGGCGTGCAGGCCAGCGTTGAGCAGGCCGAACTTGGGCGCCAGGATGAGCATGAACAGCAGGGCCGAGAAGACCAGTCCCATCAGGTTGGGTGAGAAGAAGATAAAGCGGAAGACATTTCGGCCGCGAATATCGTGGCGGTTGAGCAGAATCGCCAGACCCAGGCTGAGCGGCAACTGAAGCACGACACTGCCGACGGCGAAGGTGGCCGTGTTGCGGAAGGCGGTCCAGAAATCGGGGTCCTGCAGAAGATAGCGGTAGTTGCCAAGGCCCACGAAATGCTGGGCCTCCGGTCCCGAGGTGATGTAGAGCGACAGGATCATGCTGCGGATGATCGGATAGGCCCCGAAAATCAGGAAACTCAGGACGAACGGCGACAAAAAGAGGTATGGGGCGGTTCGGGAAGCGCTCCTCTGCATTTTTACTCCTCGGCGTCCCAGTCGGGTTCGCGGGCCATCTGGCGACGCACATAATCGGCGGCCGATGTCAGCCGCTGGCGGACGTAAGCTTCGAAACCTTCCACCCCATGGGAGCGATAACGACCGTAACAGGCCACGATCGCCTCGTTGAGCTTTGCCTGGGCGGTCGGCAGGAACCCGCTGGAGTAGAACGGCGGCACCGCGTCGGCCAGGGCGATGAACTGTTCTCCCAGCACCTGATTGCACCAGTAGGGCCGCGGTTCGTGATAGGCCGGATCATTCCAGGCCTGGCGGTCCGGGGTGATGATGTTGGTGGTCCGGAAAAGCTGCCCATGCTGCTGCGGCGAGCCGTAATAGATCTGCCGGGCAAACTGCCAGGCCAGTTCGGGATTTCTGGCCGAGCGGGCAATGCCCAGCATGGTGCCGCCCATCTGGCTGGTGCGCAGGCCGCCGGGCGTTGCTGCCGGCAGGGGCACCAGGCGCATTTTGCCATGCAGGTCCCCGGCAAAGGCCTCCAGCTGCGAGGTGCGCCAGTCAGGGCAGAGCACGGCAATGTAAAAGCCTTCGATGAGGCCGCGATAAAACGACGGATCCCAGTTGCCCAGGGATTCGGCCACCTGGTTGTCACCGGATTCGGCGACCAGGGGAATCATCCAGGTCATGGTCTGCACCGCGGTGTCGTCATCCATGCGCAGCCGGCCACCGGGGCCGAAAATCCCGCCGCCGCGTTGCATCAGGAAAATCTGGAACGCCCAGGCATCGCCATGCTCGATCTGCAGCAGGTAACGCTGGCCGGCAGTGCACAATCCGCGCAGTTCGCGAAAGTAATCGCCCCAGGTGGCCAAATCTTCCATGCGCAATCCGCGCCGGGCCAGGTAGGGGTCGACAATGTCGGCACGGTAGGCCAGCATGACCGGGTGAATATCGTGGGGTAGTCCGAAAATGGCCCCGCGCTCGGTATAGGTGGCCAGGCTATTGGCCGGAACCCGGTCGAGGATGTGATCGCGCACCAGGTAGGGTTTCAGGTCGAGAAAACCGACCTTGGCGAGCGGTCCGCGGAAAAACCCCCCGGCCGCGCTCTTTTCGATCTCCACCAGATCGGGGATGTTCACCGCCGCCCAGAGCGCCGAGCGCAGCTTCTGATTGACCGCATTGTAGTTGATCAGTTGCACGTCGATCGTATGATCGGTCCTGACCGAGAAATCCTCGGCCGCCATCTTGTAGGCGTCGGCATGCAGGGGGCCGAAGACCCACATGGACAGGTCGGCCTCCCCGCGTTGTACCGGGTGGAGCAGCAGATAGAGACCCGCCACCAGCCCCATGGCCGCAATCAGCAGGGGCGCGAGTCCCAGGGGCAGGTCATCGAGCCAGCGACGAAACAATGCCGGCATCCTTATTGAAACCGTGACGGCAGCCACCCCCGGGCAACGCATTCGCGGAAGCACCACTCCGGCGTGCGTTCGGTGCGGTAGCTCCAGAAGAACCAGCCGTGGTAGTGCTCAAAGGCGAGCAGCTGCGCGGAAGCGTAGGCACGATAAGCGATCTCCGTCTGAAAGGTATCCATGTTCCGAAGCGCGTGATCGAACGGCCCGGGCCAGAGGGAGACAAACTCCGGGTCGAATCCCAGGCTCCATTCCCCCACGATCGTGGGCAGCCCCAGCTCCTGCTGGATCGTTCCGGCATCCTTGCGCCGCAGGTTCCCGGCCAGGTTCAGGTGGCCATGGATGTCCATCTCGATCTCGCTTTCTTCGAAGCACTGGTAGCGGTGCACGTCGAAGAGGACGTTCTCGTAATCCGGCGGCTGCATAAATCCCAAATACTCGCGGTGCGAGCGGAAACCGTCGTGGAAGACGATGGCCACCTTTTGGGGCGGACAATGTTTCCTGATGGCGTCGTAGGCGCGCAGATAGTACCGTTTGAGCAGGTCCGTGGGAATCAGCGTTTGGGGTTCATTGAGCAACTCGATGCCGTAAAGCGCGGATGCGCTGCGATAGCGTTCGGCGATTCGCCCCAGCACGGCCACCGAATGGTCTAGGTATTCCTCGCGCGTGTGCCATTCGCAGACATCCCTGATACCGCCGTTGTCGAAGCCGTTCTGGCAGCCGGGTGCCGCGTGAAGGTCGAGGATAACCCGCAGGCCGTGGGCCTCAGCCCAGTCCAACGCACGGTCCAGGATGTCGATGCCGCCTTCGACAAAGGGATGGGGAGCGGTGCCGTACGCTGCGTGGTAGGGATATGGCGGGCCGAAGATCCAATGCCCCAGCGGGATGCGTACCGCGTTGATGCCGACCTCTTTGAGCCACGCAAAATCCTCGCGCGTGATGAAATGGGTCCAGTGGGCACGCAGCCGCGCTGGCGCATCGCCGCCCAACTCCGCGCACCATGTGGTCTCGTCGGCTGCCGCCAGCCCCTGGAACAAGCTCGGCGTCATCCATTTTTCGAGAAGCAGCCAGCCGCCGAGGTTGACTCCGCGCAGGCAGGCCCTTGGGGGTACCGTTCCCTGATTTGGCATAATCGCTTCCGTACAATTTGGTCTCGTAAAAAGTCGCCGTTCAGACGGATTCGTAAAAAGCCCGAGATCAAGGCTTGCGAATCCTGAGAATACCGCTATCGTGGGTGCCGTAGGCAGCGTACTGAGCGTACTCCGCAGTGACGAAGGATGAAGCGTAACGCCGATATCGGGTTTTTTACGAATCCGTCACTTTTTGTTTGAATAACACAGGTCGCCGGGTCGTATCAATAAAATGCGAGGCTCTTGATTTTTGTTTGTGGTCGAATACAATGGTTCATAGCCGGGCCTCGCAAATATAACATATGAATGGCCCGGCGGGGTTTGGGATCTTTTTTCGCGTTCATTCGTTCAGAATACACCTGCGATGGAAGAGAACACCTTGATTCCTTTTGATAAAGAAGCTCACCAGAAAAATAATGAACCCCAGCTGAATGCTATCTTGGAAGGGAACCCCATTCCGACGTTTGTGGTTAACACAGCCGGGCGCATCACGCATTGGAACCATGCCTGTGAACTGCTCACCAATGTTCTTCAGGCGGAGATTATCGGCACGGATAAACATCGGGTCCTTTTTTATAACGAATATCGCGAGGTGCTGGCCGATTTCATTGCCAGGGGGGCCAGCGAGGCTGAGCTGTCAATTCGCCATGATGGCAAATACAGGCGGTCTGCATTGATTCAGGGTGGGTACGAGGGCGAAGCCTTTTTCCCAAAAATAGGGGACAACGGGAAATGGCTTTTTTACACGGCCGCGCCGGTGAAGGACCGGTATGGTAAGATTGTGGGCGCCATCGAAACCATTCAGGACACCACCAGACAAAAAGAGATGATCCGCGCGCTGGAAGAGCATAAGAATGAACTGAACGAAAAAAGCAACTACCTGGAAAAGGTCAATCTGGCGCTGAAAGCGGCTCTCGATAATCGCGAAATTGAAAAACGGGCGGTGGAGGTGCATCTATTGGCCAATTTGAAACGGCTCGTGTTTCCTTATCTCGATGCGTTGGGCAAATGTAAAGTCGGTATGGATGCCCGCGCCTACGTGAATATCATCAACACCAATCTCAGCGATATCGTTTCCCGGATTTCCACAACCGTTATTTCCAAATACATTAATTTCACCCCTGCTGAAATTCGCGTCGCCGATTTTATCCGCGAGGGGAAAAACACAAAAGAGATCGCCGAATTGCTCGGAGTTTCTCCCAGCTCGGTGAAATGGCATCGCAAAAACATTCGTAAAAAACTGGAGCTGACCAACAAGGCGTTGAATCTTTACACCTACCTGAACTCCTTGGGCGAGTGACCACATCCATGGGGTGGTTTTAATAAGGGGGTGTTTCGCCCCCCCCCTTCCCAATCCCTAATTCATCATCAAGCATCTTGATCACGCCGTCGATAATCAAGGTTACATAGCTTAACCATGGCGACATCGAGGCCTTTTCGGCAGCGGTGCCATGTTATTGCTCTAAGCCCCATCCATCCACTAACCGAGGAGTAAAAATGAAATTCAACTTGCATTCAATCGCTTCCAAACTAATTATCGGCGGCCTTGCTGCCGTGCTGATTCCGCTGATTATCGTGGGGTATCTGTCGTATTCGAAAGCCCAGACCGCGTTGATGGATATATCAAAAGTGCAAGCCGAAGGCATCGCATCGGACCTGGCCCGCATGACCCGCAACATTCTTGAAACGGAAATGACCAAGGCGGCATCCATGGCTTCCCAGCGGCGGGTGATCAATCTGGCCACCTCGGTAAAAGCGTATGGAGTTGATGCCTCCGCGGACCAGGTGAAAGACACGTTCGAGGCCATCAAAAATCAGTTCTCGAGGATGGGCAGTCATTATCAGGGGGTTTTTATCGCTGATGCCAACGGCAAAATCTATGATGGTGTGCTGGATAATGGGAATACCTACAAAGGGATCGATATTTCCAACAGCGAATATTTCCAGAGAGCGAAGCAAAACGGCAATGTGGTTGTCAGCGAAATGACAATTTCCAAAGCCACCGGCAAACCGATCATCACGGCTTGTGCGGCCATCAAATCCGAACAGGGAACGTTTTTGGGTGTTTTGGCAACCGTCATCAAGGCCGAATATTTCACCGATCTGGTCGCCAACCGGAAGGTCGGAGAAACCGGTTATGGTTTTATGAGTAACTCAAAAAGCCTGTGTATCGCTCATCCCAAGGCCGAGAACATTCTTAAAACTGATTTTTCCACAATTAAAGAAATGAATGTTATCAATAAAAAAATGATTGCTGGTGAAACCGGCGTGGAGGAATACGTTTTCAATGGGATTCACAAGATTGCCGGGTTTGCCCCCGTGAGCATCAATGGCTGGTCCATCAGCGCCACCCAAGACCAAGATGAGTTTCTGGCTTCCGCCCATAGCATCCGCAACACCAATATCATCATCATGCTTGTGGCTGGCCTCATCGTCGCCGTGGTGGTCTTTTTTTCCGCCCGGGCCATCGTCAGGCCCATCAATGCCGCCGTGGCCGGCCTCAAGGATATCGCCCAGGGCGAAGGCGACCTGACCATGCGCCTCCAGGTGAGCAGCCGCGACGAGGTGGGCGAACTGGCCAAATGGTTCAACGTATTCATCGAAAAACTGCAGGGCATCATCAAGGATATTGCCGGTGGAGTCGAGACACTCTCCTCCTCCTCCACGGAACTATCCGCCATCTCCGAGCAGATGACCCAGGGCATCGACACCGTGACGGACAAATCCAACACCGTCTCCGCCGCCGCCGAAGAGATGAGCGCCAATATGAACAACGTGGCCGCGGCCATGGAACAGTCGGCCACCAACACCAACATGGTGGCCACCGCCGCCGAGCAGATGTCCGCCACCATCGGCGAAATCGCCCAAAACGCCGAAAAGGCCCGCAGCATCTCCGACGATGCCGCCCACAAGGCCACCAGCGCGTCCACCAACATGGATCAGTTGGGTGGGGCAGCCAACTCCATCGGCAAGGTGATCGAGACCATCACCGACATTTCCGAGCAGGTCAACCTCCTGGCCCTGAATGCCACCATCGAGGCGGCCCGGGCCGGTGAAGCCGGTAAGGGGTTTGCCGTGGTGGCCAACGAGATCAAGGAACTGGCCAAGCAGACCGCCGCCGCCACCCAGGATATCAAGGAGAAGATCGAGGCCATCCAGGGCACCACCACCACCACGGTGGACCAGATTTCCGCAATCACCAAGGTGATTCAGGACGTCAACGATGTCGTGGCCACCATCGCCACGGCCGTCGAGGAACAATCGGCGGCGACCAATGATATCGCCACCAATGTTGGCCAGGCATCCCAGGGCATCCAGGAGGTTAACGAAAACGTCAATCAAAGTTCTTCCGTAGCCGGCGAGATTTCCCAGGACATTGCCGGGGTCAGCGTATCCATGAACGAGATGTCCACCAGCAGCAGCCAGGTTCATTTGAGCGCCCAGGAACTTTCCAAGCTAAGCGAAAGCCTCAAGGGGATGGTCGATCAGTTCAAGGTGTGATGTTTAGGCGATTGGCGGATCAAGAATGGTCCGAATTTTGATGGCCAGGTCTTTCAGGGAAAACGGTTTTTGGATAAAGTTGACCCCTTCGGCCAGAATGCCGCGGTGGACGATAATATTGGCCGTGTACCCGGACATGAAAAGATGTTTCACGTGTGGACAGGTTTTTTGAAGATGTTCAGCCAATTCCTTGCCGTTCATCTCCGGCATAACGACATCGGTAATAATCAGGCGAATGGCCGTGCAGTTTTCCTCGGCCAGTTTAATGGCTTCACTGGGAGTGGCTGCGGATAAAATGGTGTAACCCAGTTGCCGGAGAATCATCACGACCATTTCATGGACCGTTGGATCGTCTTCCACGATGAGGATGGTTTCCCCTTGGCTTTGGGGAAGGTCGTCACCCTCAGGCCGGGTGATTTTTTTCATGGTGCCGCAGGAATGATATGGGATATAGATATTGAACGTCGTTCCGATACCCGGCTCGCTGTACAGTTTAATGAATCCATCGTTTTGTTTGACGATGCCGTAAATGGTGGAAAGGCCCAGGCCGGTCCCCCGGCCCAACCCCTTGGTGGTAAAGAACGGTTCAAAAATATGCGCTGCTACCTCCTGATCGATGCCGCAGCCGTTGTCGCTGACCGTCAGCTGGACATAGTTGCCGGGAGCGCAGTCGATATACGATGCGCTGGTTTTTGCATCAAAAGTGACAGAACCGGTTTTGATGGTAATCGTGCCGACATCGGCGATCGCATCTTTGGCGTTGATACAGAGGTTGGCCAGAATTTGATCAAGCTGGCCAGGGTCCATTTTTATCGGGCAGGGGGCGTTTGCCGGCAGCCAGACCAGTTTGATGTTTTCCCCGATCAGACGGCGGAGCATTTTTAGCAAACTGTCGACCGAGGCATTGAGATTGAATGACACCGGTGCCACCGCCTGTTTGCGGGCAAAGGCCAGCAACTGGCGGGTAAGGACGGCGGAGCGCTGGGCCGCATCGAGAATTCCGGAGAAATTTTTTCGTATCGGATCGTCAGCGTCAATTTTGCTCAGGGCCAGTTCGGCATATCCGATGATGGCGCCCAACATATTGTTGAAATCATGCGCCACGCCTCCCGCGAGAACCCCAACGGCCTCCAGTTTCTGGGACTGGAGCAGTTGCTCCTGAATTTTCTGGTGCTCGACCTCGGCCTGTTTGTGGTCGGTAATGTCCAGGAAACTGACCAGGATGCTGTTTTCAATGGCGCTGGCGCCGGCCAACATGGTTCGCTCCCTGCCATCTTTGCACATCAAATTGTATTCAACGGGTTCCACGAGGGTGTTGTTCTTCAGTTCATTGTCATCCGCTGTTTGCCAAGCCGCCATTACCGATTGCCGATAATCGGGATCCGGATAGGCCAGTTCCCACCATGTTCCTTCCATTGACAGCTCTTCGAGGGTGTAACCGATAATATTCTTGAACTGATCGTTTATCTCCACGATTCTCTCATATTGGTTAACAATCATCATCGGCATCGGCGCCATCATGAACAGTTTGCGGAATCGCATTTCACTTTGCTGCAAGGCGGTTTCGGCATCTTGTCGTCCTTTCATGACCAGCAAACCGCGCCAGGCAAGATACCCGCTGAGAAGTGCCACGATCGCCAGAACTCCCAGACCGACAAAGGTAAGATCGCGGGTCAGCGCATCGATATCCTGTCTAGCATCATCGTAGTAAAGACCGGAGCCGATGACCCATCCCCAGGGTTCGAAAAGGGAAAGATAGGCCATTTTTGGACGGCTTTTTACCGCGTCCTGCCGTTCTTTCCACTGGTATTCGATGAATCCGTTTTTTTGGAGATTGACCTGGCGTACAATTCCAGCAATCAGGCGTTTGACTTGCTGATCGGTTAGCGTGTCGAAATCGCGGCCAACCAGATCCGGACGGGTTGGATGCATGTGCACGCGTCCCGAAAGATCGTTGACCCAAAAATAATTGTTCATCTCGACGCCGTAACGGAATGACCGGATTCTTCGTAAAGCCCTGCTTTGAGCTTCCGCCAAATCGATCACGCCACTGTCCACATCCGATTGATAGGTTGCCAGAAGATATTCGATGGAGCGAACCAATTCCCGCACGGTTTCGCGTTTGTTTACCATGATGGTGGATTCCATCCGCGGAAGAATGAAGAAAAAAACGGTAATGCCAAACAAAGCGACGCTGAGAAAGGCGGGAAAGGCGAACTCTATGAATTTTCGCAAGGTATTATCCCTATTCGGTCGTGTTATGCAAAATACATCAGTGGCAGATGCAACGCAGACAGGCTGGTGAATGGCACATCACGGAAAACATTCCGATGGCCCGTGATATTCATACTGATTTCCTGAATTAAGTTCAAGCCAATCGTAAAATGCCACAGAATTTTTATATCCAATGCCGCTGTGATAAAAGATCTTTGAGGCAAATTGTCAAAACCCAACTTGACCTGCGCCTTCGACTATCCTAATTTAAACTGTTTGATCTGGGATGTTTCTGTGTGGAGGAACGGTGGGCGGCTTTCAGGACTTGTTACAATTCATTTTTGCGGGAATCACCAACGGTGCCATCTATGCCCTGATTGCCCTGGGGTTCTGCGTGGTTCACAATACGATCGGGATTGTCAATTTCGCCCAGGTGGACTTTGTTTCCCTGGGCGGCATGTTTCTGTTCAGCGGGCTTTTCTGGAGCGGACTGCCCATGGTCGTTGCCCTGCCCCTGGCCGTGGGGGCCGTGGTCGCCGTCGGTATCGCCGTGGAGCGGCTGGGTATCCGGCCCTCACGCTCCCAGAACCATCTGGTGCTGATTTTTCTGACCATCGGCATCTCCATTGTACTGCGCGGGATCATGAAACTGGTGTGGGGCAAGAACCGCATGGCCGTACCGCCCCTGGTCGACGACATTCCCTTTCGCATTGCCGGTGCCGCCATTTTGCCCCAGGCCGTTGCGATTCTGATGATTACCGCCCTGGTAATCGTACTTCTCGTCTTTTTCTTCCACCGTACACGCCTGGGCCTGGCCATGCGCGCCGTGGCCTCCAACCAGACGGCGGCCATGGTCGTGGGGATTCCCGTGGGTCGCGTCAAGGCGGCCAGTTTCGCCCTGGCCGGCGGTTTGGGCGGACTGGCCGGCGTGCTGATCACCCCCATTACCACATTGAGTTACGATGTCGGCGTACTCCTTGGGCTGAAGGGGTTTGCCGCTGCCATTTTGGGCGGGTTCGGTTCTTTTCCGGGCGCCATCCTTGGCGGGGTGGGGCTGGGATTGCTCGAGTCCCTGTCGGCCGGCTACTGGAGCAGCGATTATAAGGACGTGGCGGCGTTTGTGGTTCTTCTCCTGGTGCTGTTCATCCGGCCAAAGGGGCTGATGGGAAAATGATGACGACCCGAGACAAACTGTTTTATTTTCTTTACCTGCACCGGACGGGGCTGACCGTGTTCGGCATTTCCCTATTGCTTCTGGTCTGGCCGCTGGTGGAACGTAACCCCTATAACCTTGGTCTTTCCAACTTGATCGCCATCTATGCCCTGGTGGTGCTGGGGCTTAACCTGTTTATCGGTTATACCGGACAGATCAGCCTGGGGCATGCCGCCTTTTTCGCCATCGGCGCCTACGGCTCGGCCATTGGAACGACCACCTTCGGGCTGCCGGTCTGGCCGGTGATGGTCGCCGTGGCCCTGGCGACCGCCCTGGTGGCCCTGGCGGTGGGCCTCCCGGCCCTGAAACTCAGCGGGCACTACCTGGCCATGGCCACCCTGGGATTCAACATCGTCGTCTACACCATCCTGGTGCAGTGGGACGTGGTTACCGGCGGCCCCAGCGGTTTTGCCGGCATCCCCTATCTTGCCATCGGCCCGCTGGTGTTTGACAATGAAGTCCGTTTTCACTACCTGGTGTGGACCTTTGCCATGCTGGCCCTGCTGCTTTGCCTCAACCTGGTGCGCAGCGGTGTGGGCCGTGGCCTGGCGGCCCTGGCCGAAGACGAGACCGCGGCAGCCGCCCTGGGGGTGGACATCCGGCGCGCCAAGATAAAGGTGTTTGTGCTCTCGGCCGTCCTGGCCGCCCTGGCCGGCAGCCTCTTCGCCCATTGCTATGCCTTCGTCAGCCCGGATTCCTTCGGTATTTTCGTTTCCGTAGATTTCGTCATCATGGTCGTGGTGGGGGGGATGGGATCCATCTGGGGAACCCTTTTCGGCACGGCCCTGATCACCCTGTTGCCCGAGTGGATCGAGAGCCTGGAGTCGTTCAAGGATATCCTTCACGGCCTGATTCTGGTGCTGATCCTGCTGTTTTTGCCCCAGGGGCTGGTAACGGGAATTGTGGACGCGATACGCACGCGCATCGCGGTGGGGCGCCACCATGCTTGAGCTGACCCGCGTGAGCAAATGGTTCGGAGGACTGCCGGCCCTGCAGGCGGTTTCTTTCCGCCTCGACCCGGGCCGCGTGACCGCCCTGATCGGTCCCAACGGTGCCGGCAAGTCCACTTTGATCAACTGCGTCAGTGGGGTGGACCGGGCCGGGGAGGGCGCCATCCGGCTGGACGGGCGATCCATCGCGACCCTGCCGGCCCATCAGATTGCCGCCCTGGGCATTGCCCGCACCTTCCAGAACCTGAAGCTGTTCGACCGGCTGAGCGTGCTGGACAACGTGCTGGCCGGCTTGACTGTGACCGCCGAACGCTCCTTTATCCGCTCCATGCTGCGCCTGCCGACCCTGCGCCACCAAGAGCGCCGGTTACGCCTGCGCGGGCTGCAGGCCCTGGACGATTTCGGTCTGACCGAAAAATCCGCCTGGCCGGCAGGGGCCCTTGCTTACGGGGAGAAAAAACGCGTGGAGATGGCACGGGCCTTTGTGAGTGATCCCCGGCTGGTGCTGCTGGATGAACCGGTGGCCGGGCTGAACACCATCGAGACCGCCCGCATTGCCCGCCACATCCGGCGGCAGCGCAGTGCCGGGCACACCATGCTGCTGGTGGAACACGATATGGAACTGGTCATGGATGTGGCCGACCATGTGGTCGTGCTGGACAGCGGGCGTTGCATCGCCAGTGGCCCGCCGGCCGCCATCCGCAGCAACCCCCTGGTTCTGGAGGCCTATCTGGGCCG
This sequence comes from Desulfosarcina ovata subsp. ovata, assembly GCF_009689005.1. Lineage (NCBI taxonomy): Bacteria > Pseudomonadati > Thermodesulfobacteriota > Desulfobacteria > Desulfobacterales > Desulfosarcinaceae > Desulfosarcina > Desulfosarcina ovata. The sequence continues at coordinate 3,852,792 of NZ_AP021879.1, forward strand.
CATGGAGGCGACGGCCTGAAATGACGCCCTCCCCCCTTCTCGCCATCGAACAGTTGACTGCCCATTACGGCGCAGCCCAGGCGCTTTTTGGTGTTGATCTGAATGTCGTCGCCGGGGAGACCGTCGCCCTGGTGGGGGCCAACGGGGCGGGCAAGACCACCCTGTTGAAGTGCATCATGGGGCTCATGCCCGCCTCCGGGGGCCAGATGCGGCTTGACGGCCAGGTTATCCCCAAGGCGTCGCCGGCACGCATGGTACGCCAGGGGCTGGCCTTGACCCCCGAGGGCCGGGAGGTCTTTCCTCACCTCTCCGTGGCCGAAAACCTGGAACTGGGCACGGCGGCACTGAGAATCGGCCGCCGCGAAACAACCCGGCGCATGCAGTCGATCTATGACCGGTTCGTCCGTCTGGCCGAGCGCAGGGACCAGGTCGCCGGCACGCTTTCCGGAGGCGAACAGCAGATGCTGGCCATGGGCCGTGCCCTGATGGCCAAACCCAGGCTTCTGCTGCTCGATGAACCCAGCCTCGGGCTGGCCCCGCTGATCACCGACGAAATTTTTGACATTATCCATCACCTGTCGCGCTCCGGCGTGACCATTTTGCTGGTGGAGCAGAATGCCGCCAGGGCACTTTCCGCCTCTCACCGGGCCTTTTTGATGGCCGGCGGGCGGATTGTCCAGAAGGGGCGCAGCAAGTCGCTTCTGGTCGACCCTGCCCTGCGCGCCGCCTTCCTGGGCGCCGCCAGCGAAGAGAACCCCGCGGCCAGCCGGCTGGGCGCCGCCGGCCTGACCAACATCCGCTTGGAGAAACCCGATATGCACAACCAGACATTCATGCCCGATTTCGCCGATCAAGCCGCCTTGGCGGCTCACCAGCTCAAAGGATTGCAGTGGACCGTGCGCCACGCCTATGAAGGTTCGAGTTTTTACCGTCAGCGCATGGACGCGGCCGGCGTCACGCCGGATGCCATCCGCTCGCTGGACGACCTGCGGCGGCTACCCTTTACCACGGCCCAGGACCTGCGCGACGGGTATCCGTTCCCCTTGCGGGCCGTTCCCTTTGAGCAGATCGTGCGCATTCACGCCAGTTCCGGCACCACCGGCAAACGCAAGATCCTTGGCTACACGCAAAAGGATTTGGACGACTGGATTCATTTTTTTGCCCGCTGTTACGAAATGGCCGGCGTCACGCCCCTGGACCGGGTGCAGGTCGCCGTGGGCTACGGTATCTGGACGGCCGGCATGGGCTTCCAGCTGGGCTGCGAGAAATTGGGCGCTATGGCCGTACCGGTGGGGCCTGGTAATGTGGACATGCACCTGCAGTTCATGGAGGACGTGCGCTCGACGGTTTTCTGCTGCACCGCCTCCATGGCCCTGCTCATGGCCGAGGAGATCCACCGTCGCGGCATCGCCGACCGGATCCATATCCGCAAGATCATTTACGGCTCCGAGCGCAGTTCCCGCTCCATGCGCCGTAAAATTTCCGAACTTTTCGGCGGGGCCGAACTTTTCGACATCACCGGGCTGACCGAACTCTACGGCCCCGGTGCCGGCATCGAATGCCCGGACCACGACTGCATCCACTACTGGGGCGACTACTATATTCTGGAGATCATCGATCCGGAGACCATGCAGCCGGTCCCCGACGGCGAGTGGGGTGAGATGGTGGTGACCACCCTCAGTAAGGAGGCGGCTCCGCTGATCCGCTACCGCACCCGGGACATCACCCGCATCATTCCCGGCCCGTGCACCTGCGGCTCGATCCTGCCCCGCCACTCGCGCATTAAGGGCCGCAGTGACGATACGATCAAATTCAGAGGGGTGAACATCTACCCCTCGACCATCGATACGATTCTTTCGGCCATCCCGGGACTGGGCTCGGAATACCAGATGCATTTGACCCGCGACGGTGATTCGGGAAAGGATTTCATGCGTCTGGTGATCGAGCGGGGGCAGGGGGTGGATGCCGGCCGCAGTGCCGAACTGATCCATGAAATCGGCTACCAGGTCAAGAAACAGCTGCTGGTCAGTGTCGATGCGGAACTAACCGATTACGGCACGCTGCCACGCACCGAGCGCAAGAGCCAACGGGTATTCGATACGCGGATTACGGATGAAATCGTATAGGTTTTTTGGTCAACAACGGCATGAAACAGGAGAAGGAGGAGAAACGATGAGAGGAATCGGGAAACTGACGGCGGCGGTAGCCGTCGCATTGATGCTGATGGCCGGGGGCAGTGCTGATGCAAAAGAGACGATCAAGATCGGTGCGTTTTTCGACGTGTCCGGACCGGCGGCGGTGATCGGCACGCCCACCAAGCTGGTGGCCGACATGGTGGTCGATAAAATCAACGCTGCCGGGGGGGTAAACGGCAAACCCATCGAACTGATCGTCGGCGACACCGAGGGCGATCCGGCCAAGGCGGTCAACATCGCCAAGAAGTTTATCTACAAGGACAAGGTCGCCGCCATTATCGGACCCACCCGCACCGGCACCGGCATGGCCGTCAAGAAGATCATTCATGCCGGCAAGGTACCGGCGTTTATGACCGTGGGCGGCGACCCGGTGATCATGGGCGGCGAAAAACTGGGCCCATTTGACTGGGTCTTCAAATCTCCCCAGCGGTCCTCGGTGGCAGCCAAGCGGCTGTTTATGTACCTGAAGGAGAAGGGCCTGACCAAAATCGCCCTTTTGACCGCATCCGACGGATTCGGCAAGGACGGTTCCCGGTGGCTGGACAAACTGGCGCCCGAGTTCGGTATCGAGATTGCTGCCAAGGAAGGCTTCAATCCCAAGGACACCGACATGACCACCCAACTGACCAACGCCAAGAACGCCGCCCCCCAGGCAATTGTGGTCTGGACCATCGGTCCGGCCGGTGCCATCGTTTCCAAAAACCGCGCCCAGCTAGGTATCGACATCCCGCTCTTCCAGTGTCACGGCCAGCCGGATCCGACCTATATCAAACTGGCCGGCAGTGCCTCGGAAGGCGACCGCATGCCGGCCACCAAGCTGATGGTGGCCGATGAACTGCCTGACAGCGATGTGCAGAAACCGGTCATCCAGGAGTTCGTGCGACTCTACACCGAGCAGTACCATTACGACAAACAGTTCCCCATCAACACCCATTCCGGCTATGCCTGGGATGCCATCATGATCGTGGCCGAGGCCATGAAAAAGGCCGGCAGCGATGCCGAAGCCCTGCGCCGTGCCATCGAGCAGACAAACGGTTATGTGGGCGTCTCCGGCGTCTACACCCTTACGCCGGAAGATCACAACGGCCTGGATGTGGATTCCATGGTGATCGTTGCGGTCAAGGACGGAAAGTTTGTCATGGCCCCATAGCCGCTTTTCCAAAGGCGGAGCAATACATCCGACGCCGGTTCCAGTGCCTGGACCTTGTCCATCCGCCGGACGGAAACCCGGCGTCGGTTGTCGTTTTCATCCGGCACCGACGAACTTGGGTTCCATTTGACTTTTCAATAAGAAGACGGCACTATAACAGACAACCGACAACCCATTTACAGGTCAACGCCATGGACAAACGAAATTCGCCCCTAACCAGCAAAACACTTACCCCCCGCCTGATCAGGAAAGGGGATGCGCCGCCCTGCCTGAAGAAAGGCCCCCAGTGTCGCGGCTGCTTTGGCTGGCAGAATATGATCCACGCTGCCGAAACCAACCCGTCATGGCGCAAATATCCCCTGTGCTGCGAGATCACGGGGTTGACCATCGTCTACTAGATAGCTCCTTGCGCAACCAACATCTTTGCAAGATATTTGCTGACGAAATACCGCCCATCAATTCACCTGTTTCCGATTATGACACCCGTTGGGGGTTTTGCTGAAGTCTCTTCTCGAAGCGCTCCACGAGAAGCCCGCAGGTCAGGCAGACGATGAAGTAGATGACCAGGATGGTAAGCCAGACCTCGAATGTGAGAAATGTGGCCGCCATCAGCTCGGTCCCCTGAAAGGTGAGTTCCTGGATGGAGATCACCGAGACGATGGCCGAATCCTTGATCGTGGAGATGAACTGCCCGGCCAGGGGAGGCAGTATCCGTCGAAAGGCCTGGGGAAGGATGATGTAACGGAGCTGCTGGCCGCGGCTGAATCCCAGGCCGGCGGAAGCCTCCCACTGGCCCCTGTCGATGGACTGGATGCCGGCGCGGATGATTTCGGTGATGTACGCGCCCTCGTAGATGGCCAGGGCCAGTACCCCGGAAACAAAGGCCGGTGCCCGCGATGGCTCGCCGGCGACAAAGCGCAGGAGGCCGCTTGCGGCGGTGTTTTCGCCCATGGTCGCCGGACCGATGCCCACGGCCGGCAGGATTCGGTCGCCGATAAAGTAGTAGAAGATGAAGATCCACACCAGCACCGGAATGTTGCGGATCAGGGCCACGTATCCGCTGCCGATCATGCGCCGGTAGAGGCTGCAGCTGGTGCGGAAAAGACCCATGACCACCCCCATGATCAGGGCCAGTGCGGTCGCCCAAAAGCTCAGCCGCAGGGTGACCAGCAGCCCCTGGAAGATCAACCCGGGCACCCATTGGTCGCTGGTTTTATCGAATCGCAGCAGATATTGGGGAATGGCCTGCCAGTTCCAGTGGTAGTCGGCGGTAACCAGCGCCTGGTAGAGCAGCCAGGCCCCCACGGCTCCGATTCCCAACAGCAGGATCAGGTCCGTGGGGGTGGCCTTTATGGGCTTGTCGATCACTGGAGCTGGGATTCCCAATCCCTGGTTTCAAACCAGTAGGCCTTGCGTTCCTTCAACCAGCCTTCGGCCGTCACGTAGCCGATCCAGTTGTTGAAATAGTTGAGCGTGTCCACATCGCCCTTGCGTACGGCGAAACCGATGGGTTCCCGGGTGAAAGTCCCCTGGAGGGGCAGAAACAGTTTGTCCGGGTTCTTGATCGCCTGGAAGGCCGGTGTCGGGGCCGAACCGACCACGGCATGGACGCGGCCGTTAAGCACCTCCTGGTAGGCCTGGGCTTCATCGTCAAACATGCGGATTTCCGCCTTGGGCAGGTACTTCTTGGTGGCTGTGACCGCCGTGGAGCCCAGCCTCGCGGCGATGATGATGCCGGGTTGGTTGAATGCCTCGAGTCCCATCATGCCGTCGGCCATTTTTTTGCTGGCCACCATGGACATGCCCGTGAAGTCGTACGGGTCGGTAAAATTGACCTTGAGGTTGCGGCTGGGCAGGATGCCCATGCCGCCGATAATCACATCGAATTTGCCGGTAAGCAGCGCCGGGATGATGCCCGACCACTTGGTGGGGACGAACTCCACCTTGACGCCCATGTCCTTGGCCAGCCGGGTGGCCACGTCGATCTCGAAACCGATCAGCTTGCCGGTTTTGTCCTTCATGGCCCAGGGGACGAAGGTGGACATGCCCACCCGCAGCACCCCACTTTGAATCACCTGCTCGACGACGCTATCCTGGGTGTCGGCGGCCAGGGCCCCGGGCGCACCGGCAATGGAGAAGACCAGGGCCGATAAAAATATGATGCGGAACAAACGGGTTGCGATTTTCATGTACAGGCTCCTTTCCTGAAATATAATGGTTGAAACAGTCGATTGCCTGCCATCCCAATCTTTCTTCATGGCTCAGGTGGCCATGGCCAGCCGCTTCTCCATCATCCGGGTGATCAGGGAGAGGGATAGGGTCAGCATCAGGTAGATGGCGGCGATGGTAAACCACAGCTCGAACACCAGATAGGTTTCGGCGATAATTTCCTGCCCTTTCATGGTCAGGTCGTAGATGGCGATGGTACTTACCAGGGCCGAATCCTTGATCAGGGAGACCGCCTGGCTGACCAGTGGTGGCGTCATGTGACGCAGGGCCTGGGGCAGGACCACATGGCGGTAGATGCGGTACCGGCCGAGTCCGATGCTTTCGGCAGCCTCCCACTGCCCCCGGGGCACGGCCAGAATGCCGGCGCGAATGATTTCCGAGGCATAGGCGCCCTCGAAGAGGCTCAGAGCCAATACGGCCGAGGCAAACCGGCTCAACCCGACCAGGGGTGAAAAAACAAAATAGATGAAGAACAGTTGTACCAGAAGCGGGGTGTTGCGGATCAGTTCCAGGTAGGCCCTTGCCACGACCCGGGCGGTAAACGATCCGGAGAGGCGGCAGATCGCCGTCACCAGACCGATCAGGCTGGAGAGGAGCAGCGATACACCGGACACCTGAAGGGTAACCATCAGCCCCCGGAGCAGGGGGCCGGCCACAAGATGGCCTTCCGACACGCTGTACAGATACCGCGGCACCCGGTACCACTGCCAGTTGTAGCCCAACTCCGCCCCCCCGGCAAAAACCAGCCCGGCCAGCAGACCGGCGGTCACCACGACCTTCAGCCAATCAATAATATGCCTTTTTGTGTCGGCAGGCGCACTACCGCCGGATATCAGGGGATCACACGTGTTCATGAAAAAAGGTTCGCCTCAATGCTGTGGAACGGCCGAATCCGCCCTGGCGCTGCCGCAAGGTGGAAATGAAAACCCCGATCTGATTTCCAGTAAAGATGGGCCATTTTTAAAAAATTGCAAGTTTTTGCCGGGGAGGGCATCGCTTATCCCTGGCCGAACAGGGTGCCTTGATGATGGTGTTTCATGTATTATTATGTAAATGATACATGAACGTATCGAAATAATGAATCCGGACACCCGGCGTGGGTTGCGCACGTTGACCGGCAGACGTTGATGGGGAATGGGAACGCCATGCTGGATTAATTGCAACCAATTGAAAAATAGTTGATTTTTTCCAGTTCAAACGGATGGTGACCGGCAGACCGAAAAATGGCATGCATCTGGCTATGAGTAAGGGCAGCCGGACATTTCGGATAACCATCCGTTTACCCGGCCCGATGCCGGAGAACCAAAACCATCTGGAGCCGTACAATGATGAATATCGATGAAATCAAAGGCAACAGGGACCTGGTCAATTCCATTGACTGGGACATGACCCCGGAAGAGGCGGTTCGACTCTATCTCGAGTGGGGGAACAACTGGGCCCGGGGAAATTACGTGATCCGATCAAAGGATGATGTGTCTCACTATTTCGTGATCAATACGTGGAAAGACGAACCGGTCATCTATTTTATCCGCCGCAACAGTGACGAGGCCGTGGAACTCGCCAAAATCGATCTGCCGTCCGATCTGAAAAAACAATATCTTCACCGTCAGGGGCGGCATAAGGGGGTGTGGGCCCTTGATCGTGAGGTCAAGCAGTGGCTGAAAAAGAAACTTAATGCAAATTGACGGATTCGTAAAAAGCCCGATATCGGCGCCTGCGCGTATCCTTCGTCACTGCGGAGTACGCTTCTCTCCTCCCATACAGCCGGGCCATTTCGACCAATTGTCGGAATGGCCCGGTTTTTATTTGAGACGTCTTTTTTCTGAAGCCGCGGTTAGTCAAAGGCCTTACCCGGTTTCACGCCCACGCTTTTCAGAATTTTTGCCAGCGGACAGAATCCGGTAAAGCTGGCCTGAAGAATGTTGGCGCCCACAAAGGCGGTAAACCATAACCAATAGATACTGTGAATTTGAGACAGCAGCAGGGAGATCAGAATCATGCACCCTGCAAAAGCAAGAACAACGCGGTCAATATTCATAGCAAACCTCCTCTGGTTGATTATTTCTTTTTTCTATAGAGATGATTGCCGTCGAGGTGTTACATCTTTTTGGGGCGCCGGTCACTATTTCAAGAAAAGCCACGCCTGAAAAAACCAATGGCATATGGGTTTCTTTTTTAGTATGTTAATACCCACAGGCGATGGCCTGAGGTTTGCTTTCCGCACATGAAGGGAACAAGGGGTACGGAAACGTTATGTCCGCCGTACTCCGCCCGCTGATTTGTTCTTATTTTATCGATTACCATTTTTTACATCAAGGGGGGAAAATGAATTTCAATTCTTTTGAGGAGATTCTTGATTTTGCCATCGAAAGGGAAAAACAGGCGGCCAACTTTTATCAGAAGCTGGTGGACGGTGAAACGTTTCCTGCATCCAAACAGACGCTTTCCGAATTTGTTGAAGAGGAGAAAAAACATCAGCGCCTCCTTGAGGAGTTCAAGAGTGGCAACCGTACCGTGGTGGAATATAAATATGAGTGGATTCCGGACATCAAGCGCAGCGACTACATCGTCGATATGCAATACGAATCGGGCATGGACTTTGCCGAAATTCTCAGGCTGGCCATGAAACGCGAGGAAAAGGCACTACGGCTATACAACGCCCTGGCCACCAAGACGGACAACGCCGACTGTATCAAGCTGTTCAAGCTGCTGGCCCAGGAAGAGGCCAAACATAAGCAGACGTTCGAAACCCTTTATGATGATCACATGGCCAAGCTGGGGGACTGATCCTCTCTGGACCCATTGAGCGGAAGGGATGCTCATGATTGACTTCATTGGCCAGTTCAACCCCGTGGTTCAGGCGCTGTTGGCGACATTGTTTACCTGGGGACTGACCGCTCTGGGTGCCGGTGTGGTGATTTTTACCAAACAGGTCGATCCCCGATTGATGGATGTCTCGCTGGGATTTGCCGGTGGGGTCATGATTGCCGCCAGCTTCTGGTCCCTGCTGGCACCGGCCATCACCATGGCCGAAGAGGCAGGCATGATCCCCTGGGTGCCGGCCGCCATCGGATTCGTGGGCGGGGCCCTATTCATGCGGCTGATCGATGCGCTGCTGCCCCATCTGCACCTGCGCCTGCCGACCAGTGAGGCTGAGGGACCGAAAACATCCTGGCGGCGTTCAACCCTATTGGTCTTGGCGATTACTCTGCACAATATCCCCGAAGGGCTGGCCGTGGGAGTGGCTTTCGGTGCCGTTGCCTCGGGTATCGGCACGGCGACCATCGGTGCGGCGATCGCCCTTGGCATCGGTATCGGCCTGCAGAATTTTCCCGAGGGCATGGCGGTATCATTGCCGTTGCGGCGGGAAGGGATTTCCCGCAGCAAAGCCCTGTGGTATGGCCAGTTGTCGGGGATGGTGGAACCGGTGGCCGGTGTGGTGGGGGCGGCTGCCGTCATTTATTTTTACCCCATCCTTCCTTTTGCCCTGGCGTTTGCCGCCGGCGCCATGATTTTCGTGGTCATCGAGGAGGTGATCCCCGAATCCCAGCGGGGCAACAATGGTGATATCTCCAGTATCGGCACGGTCCTGGGGTTCACCGCGATGATGATTCTGGATGTGGCCCTGGGGTGATCTTACATCAATCAGGAGAAATACCATGCTGCCTCAAATCAAAAATATCCTTTACGCCACCGATCTGTCGGAAAATGCGCGCTATGCATACAAGTACGCTGCCAGCCTGGCCCAGCAGTACGGTGCGCAGATCACCATTTTGCATGTGATCGAAAAAATCTCCACCGAAACCTTCCTGCAGATTCAAGGTTATCTGGGAGAGGACCGCTGGAAAGAGCTAGAGGAGGAGAAACAGGCCGACTTCGTGAAGAAAATCAGGGGGCGGTTGAGCAATTTCTGTGACGAGATCAGCAGCGAGATGGATGCCTGCACCTTTCAGGTGGAAAAAATTCTCGTCAAAGAGGGCATTGCCGCAGACGAAATCCTTCAGCAGGCCGAACTCAACGATGCCGACGTAATCGTCATGGGAACTCGCGGATACGGCATGTTCAAGGACGCGCTCATGGGCGGGACGGCCCGGCGGGTGGTTCGCCGAAGCACCACCCCGGTAATGGTCATCCGGCTCCCAGAAGGAGAGTAGACGCGTTATACCGGCCACTTGCTTGTTTTCGCAAAGGGGTTGGCCGTTTTAAACGGACTGGTCCCGAATCGACCGCATGCAGATGGCGGCTCCGATAATGGTCAGGGCGCAGGATACCCATAGCACCGATCCCGGGATGACTTTCAGGTAGAAACAGCTCACCACTGTGGAAATCAACGGCAGAAACATCGATAACACACCGAGAAAAACGATCTTTCCGCCTTGGGCCGCCAGGGTCCACAGGGCATACGCCATCAGCCACGGGAACAGCGACAGGTAGAGTAGTTCCATGAATGCCTGGGAAGACCAGGTCGACACCTCGTGGAAAAAGGGTTTTGCGGCCAGCAGGATGCCCCCCGATATAAGGAAGACCGGTGGGACGATCAGATGGCCGTCTGACAGATCCGACCGCTCGGTCCACTGCTTGTTCAGGACCGAGTAAAGCCCCCAGGAGATTGCCGCACCCAGGGACAGCAGATAGGGGACAGGGCTGGCGCTCATTTCCGCCAGGAAAGCCGACCAGGAGAGCGAGGCATTCTGGATGACGGCCAGATAGGCACCGGCGATGGAGATGATCAGTCCCAGTGACAGGGGGAGAATCCGGGCCCGCCTTTTAAGGATGATGACGCTGAACACCAGAATCATGGCTGACCACATATAGTTGATCAGGCCCACGCCGAGAACCTGCAGACGGTTGGCAGCCAGGCCGATGGCCAAGTACAGGGCGATGTTATAGAAAACAAAAAGCCCGCCGCAACCGAGGACATACCCACGCGGCAACCTCCGCAGGGCGTCGATTCTGTTCCGGCTGAGGGAAATGTAGGCGATCCCGATGATGCCGCCAAGGGCATACGAATAGCTGGCCGAGGTAAACGTGCCCACCTGTTCGGAGAGTGTGCGCGTTACCGCCACGGTGGTGCTCCACAAAATCAACGCCAATAGTCCAAACAGCGACCGTTGCCACTGGTCGCGTGAATCGTGTCCCATACTTATCCTTATATCATAGAGGCTCAAAATTTCCACTCATCAACCATTGAAGGAAAAAAGAATGCACGAAACATCGTCCAACAACCCGGATTTGGGATCAAAAAGTGTCGAATATAGTCGCGTGATCATGGCACATATGCTATTGCCCCAAGACGCCAACTCTGCAGGCATCGCGCATGGCGGTGTGGTCATGAAACACATTGATAATGCCGGTGGTGTGGTGGCCATCCGCCATACTCGAGGGAATTGCGTTACCGCCTCTATTGACCGGCTCGATTTTCACAACCCGGCCTTTATCGGCAACCTGCTGACCCTCAAGGCCAGTTTGAACATGGTGGGCAGCACCTCCATGGAAGTTGGGGTTAGAGTAGAAACAGAGGACCTGAGAACCGGCGAAGTTCGTCATACCGCATCGGCGTATTTAACGTTTGTAGCGCTTGACGAAAACTTCCGTCCCAGACAAGTGCCACCGCTACTATTGGAAACAGAAGAGGACAAGCGGCGCAACCGCCAGGCTCAAGACCGCCGCCGCGTTCGTTTGGCGGAGAAAACCAAGGAAAAGTCTTGCGCTAGTGATCCGGACGCTTGTTGATTCCTTCCGCCATCTATATCCAGAGGAAATCGTAAAATCTAACAACAAAAGGCCGTCCAAATTGGACGGCCTTTCAATTTTCAGGGCTGGTATCCCTTACTCATGGCTACCTGGCGGTAACGAACGCTCCTGGGCGTCAGCTGCGTTTCCGTGGAGGTTTGTGCGTTCATGCTTTTTTCCAGTACGGGTTGATGATGTCCTCGAATACCGCCAGGGCCGCTTCGGACCCGTAACCGGCTGCAGTAACGATCTGCTTGGATCCGCCGGTCACATCGCCGGCCACATAGATTCCGGGAATGTTGGTGCGGAACTCGTTGTGCTTGATATAGCCGTCCTCGGTCATCTCCAGCCCTACTTTGCGGGCCAGATCAACGGTCGGGTCGTAGCCGATGGCCAGAAAAACGCCGTCGGCCGCTTCGGTGGCGGTTTCGCCGGTGGTGTTGTCCAGCAGTTTCACGCCGGTGACACGGTTGTCACCGAGTACTTCCTTGACTTCGGTGTTGTAGCGGACGGGGATCCCGTTGTCGTTCAACTGATGGGTGAGCACCTCCTGGGCCTTGAGACGGTCACGACGATGGACCAGGGTGACGTCCACGCCCATGTTGTGCAGGTGCAGGGCCTCGGTCACGGCGCTGTTGCCTCCGCCGACCATGAAGACCCGCTTGCCCCGGAAGAGCGGCCCGTCGCAGGTGGCGCAGTAGCTCACCCCCCGGCCGGAGAACTTGGCTTCGCCGGGAACGCCCAGATTGCGGTGGGACGCACCGGTGGCCAGGAGCACGGCCTGGGTCTTGAACTTGCGGCGGGAGGTCTGCACGATATGCGGTTGTCCCGGAATGATGTCGACCACCGCTTCGCCGGGAAAAATATCCACATACTCCAGGGCGTGGGTGACCATGATGTCCACCAGGGTCTTGCCGCCCACCTGTTTCATGCCGGGATAGTTTTCCACCACCGGGGTGAGAGCCACCTGGCCGCCCAGCACGCCCTTTTCCACGACTACGGATTTGAGGCCGCTGCGGGCCGCGTAGATGCCTGCGGTCAGCCCGGCCGGACCGCCGCCGATGATTACCAACTGGCACTCCACTTCATCCGCATCGCTTTCGGGGATAAAGACCGTCTGCTGGGTCATCTTGTCCAGGGAGGAGACGAACAACTCCTCTGTCTGGGCCCCCAGGGCGATGAGCATGTCGTTGGCAAAGGCCTGGGGCACGGAGTGGGCGCCGTACTGATCGGCCAGATCCGTGTTAGCCTGGGTGTCGATGATTTCCAGGGAGACGGTATCGGGCTTGGCCACGGCCGTTTTTAGGGCGTTTAAGGCCTGCTGAGGGCAGTAAGGGCACGAGGCGCTGACGAACACCTTGACGTGACGGGGCTGATCGATCTTTTTCAGCACTTCCATGGCGGCCTCGTTGAGGTCACTTTTTCCCGTGCCGATGCGCAGGAGAACTTCAAGAAAGATGCGGCCCTCTTCTCCCAGCGGCGCACCCAGCCAGCGGATATTGTATCGATCGGGATCGAAAACCAGGGTCGGAGAATTCTCGACCCCCATCTCCTTTGCCTTGTCATGGCCAAGATCGAATTCGCGCAGGACAATTTTATCGGTCAATTGCCGAAAAAAGCGCAGCGCCTGACGAGCGGCATCGTTGAACACGTCATTCTTGCCGTCCTGGGTGAACAGGAAGATGGGGATTTCATGTTTGAGCCCACTTAATATGCGGCCAAGTTCCATCTGGACCTGCTGCATCTGGGCCTCGTTCATCTCGTTTTGCTGATTCATGGCTGAATCTCCTTATTCTCTGAAAACCAACTTGCCACCGTACCATCCGGCGGTTGCCGCTGCTCCCAGCATGATAAGATTGATCACGAAAAAGGCAACCCGGGCCGACTGCGGGGTGGTGATGACCGCCGGGTTGACCAGGAGCCAGATGAAAAGGAGCCAGGCGGTCACGGTGACGGTGAGGCCGCAGGCGATTTTTACCGAGAAGACATTGGTCATGGCGCCGCCAAAGCGGTTCTGCCAATCGACCCAACCGGAGAAGAGAACCAGCGGCATGGCCAGGGCCACCACCCCGAGGTTGAAGATCGCTGCAGTGGCCATGCCCTTGAGGTTGAAGATGGCCGCCAGGAAAATGAACAGAACCACAACCGGCAGTAACCCGTTGGGAATATGCACGCTGATGGGGTGACCGTGGTACCGCGTCATCATTTCGAACAACTGGCGGTAACGGGAATCCTTGAACGGGGATTCCGGTTCCGGCACCGTTTCGGCAGGCGCTTCGCTTTCCACTGCCGGCGCCTCGCTTTCCATTTCAGGCGCTTCTTCCGGGACGGTTTCCGCTGCGGCCGCCGGTTCGGGTGCCGATGCTTCCTCTGGCTCGCTGATATCGATGAAACGGCTTTTGGGCGCCCCGCAGACCGGGCATTTATCAGGGGGTTCATCACCGGTGTGGATGTAACCGCAGACCGTGCATTTCCATTTCTTCATTTTCGGTACGGCTCCTCGCTTTCGGGTTGAGAACGGTTATTCGGGTTTTCGTTCGTTTAAGGGGACGAAGGCGCATTCATCGGGTCCACAATAATCGCCGATATAGTCGGATTCGGGGCGGTACAGGGTGGGTTTGGCCTCGGCACCGCCGAACTGCTCCTCGATCACATGGGCGCACCAACCGGCAATGCGTGAGATGGCGAAGATCGGCGTGAACAGATCCACGGCGATTCCCATGTAGTAGTAGAGCGAGGCACTGTAAAAATCGACATTGACGAAAATATCCTTGCCCTTTCTTTGTTTGAAGGCCGCTTTGCCTTTGACCTCCAGCGCTTTGGACAGATCGTACCAGCGGGTATCGCCGGAACGCTGGCCCAGGGCCAGGGACATGGGGGCCAGGATGTGGGCCCGGGGATCGTCCACCTGATAGACGGCATGGCCCAGGCCCATGATCACGCCGCCGGTATCGAGAATGTTGGCGATATAATCATCCACCTTGTCCACATCGCCGATAGCGAGCAGCATCTGCATCACCCGTGTGTTGGCCCCGCCGTGCAGGGGGCCGGAGAGGGATCCGACGCCGGCGGCCACCGCTGCATACATGTGGGCTTTGGTGGAGGCCACCTCGCGGGCGGCAAAGGTGGACGCGTTGAAGGAGTGCTCGGCATGCAATACCAAGGCGGCATCCATGAAGCCGGTCAGTTCGTCGTCGGGGGCTTCACCGCTGAGCATGTGGAGAAGGTTGGCCGCCTGGCTGAGCGCGGGATCGGGATCAATGGGCGCCTTGCCGTTGCGGATGCGATCCCAGGCCGCGACGATGGTGGGGAATTTGGCAATCAGGCGGATGGCCATCCGGCCGGCACTGTCGATGTCGAAGTTGCGGATATCAGGGTCGTAATTGGCCAGCATGGGGACAGTTGCCTGAAGGACGTCCATGGGAAGTGCATCTTTGGGCATCCCCTGCATGGCCGTGAGAATTGCAGCCGGTATGGCCCGTTGATCGGCGATCTGCCGGCGGATGGCGGCCAGTTCGCCCTGATCGGGCAAACGTTCGAACAGCAGCAGATGGACCACCTCTTCGAAGGTCGCTTTTCCGGCCAGATCCTTGACCAGGTAGCCCCGGTAGATCAGTTTCCCCTTGGCACCATCGACATCACTGACCTTGGTGCTGGCAATGGTGACCCCCCTTAAGCCGGTGTTGAGAACGGGTTTGCATGCTTCCATAGACTACCTCGTTTAAGTTCTGGATTGAAAAAATCGTTTTGGATGGTTGGCACAGATGTTTTTGTATTTGGAATACAAATTACATGCCACGAATTATGCCGGCCAAGGGTGCCGCTTATTTCAGGGCATGGTTGAACCGCTTATTCAAAAAACCGGGCGGTCAGCCGAATCCGATCGATCAACAAAAAACCGTTGTGGTAAGAACGCATAAACGGACCATGCCATCACGAATGGTTTTGTCGATAGCGGCTCCTCCGAGTCAGGCTACGGGGAGGGGATATCCATTTTGAATAATGGTATTCTTTTTCGTCTCATCTGTTTCGTGAGACATAAATGTATCGCAAAACAAACGGCAGGCAGGAATGAAATTAGGGTTCCGGTCAGCTTGCAGCCTGCTGTTGCTCGTGTTTCCGTGAGCATTCCGGGCACAGCCCGGTGAATTCCAGGTTGTGGCCGATGATTTCAAACACCGTTGTGCCGTAAAGATCGTCTTCGAGTTCGTTCATCGGAGCAATGGGGGCATCATCGACCCGGCCGCAGCCAATGCAGCGAATATGGTAGTGTTTTTTGGCATTTCCATCGTAGCGTTTCATGGCTCCGGAAAGTTCCAGACGCTGAATTTCGCCCAGTTCGCAGAGAACGTCGAGGTTTCGATAAACCGTACCCAGGCTGATGCGCGGCAGGCGCTTGCGCACGCGTTCATAAATTTCATCGGCGGCAGGATGATTGTTGTAACGGCGAATCTCTTCCAGAATCACCCGTCGCTGTCGGGTCATGCGTGTTTTTTTGTCGATTTTCACGCCAACGTTCTCCAATCGGTTGGGTCTGCCCTTTTCCTAAGCTGAAATCGAGCCCATGTCAAGAGGGAGCGGGGCACCACGCAGGGTGACCGCATTTGGATTGATTTTTGTTTTTTCGCGGGCATGGCCCGCTCCTACGCGTGCCAATCGTTTGGTTCGACACCGTTTTTTGTAGGAGCTGGCCATGCCTGCGACCGGATTTTTCTAATCCGGGCTCTAAATGCGGTTACCCTGGGGCACCACGGATAACCGCATTTGGATGTATTCTTGTTGGTGGCGTGATCGCAAACCCGTCGCCCTGATTCAATCAATGCCAAATGGTAAAATCCAAATGTCAATTGAAGGATCGGATCGATTATGAATGGATAGCATACCACCATTTGGCATTTTTCATTGGATATTTGACATTCTTAACCCGTCGCTACCGGGTAAAAAGAGCAACAAAGAGTTATATGCGGTTACCCTGGGTTACCGATTGCCGCTGCCTGCCTACCCGGATGGCGTAGGCCGAATGATTCACGGCTTGCAGAACCTAAAAAAACATGGCAACATGCCTTTTAATTGTTATTTGATATTCCGAGCACCACGCCCAAGCATTTGAAACCCGATCCATATAAAATCCGTTGCGCTGCCGGCCCGGTATGCGTTTTGCTTAAATTCTGGTGCCCATCACCACACGACAAACTTGATGTTGTTCGGGTCACGGCCGGCCAGTGCTATAGTGCTTAAGATAATGTTTTTGGCAAGGCCAGAGGGAGGAAGCTGTATCAATCATACCGCGACGACCGATAACGCCGCCCAAAAACATTATCTTGAATGCTATACTACCGCGAACGGTCAACGATCCGCACCTTTGTTAACGGCGCCCGGTGCGTCACAAGTAAGGCTGACGAATGAACGCCATTCACCTGAAGAAAGGGTTTTCACCCAGGATTGCCGGCACTCCCGGTCGCCGGCTGCAAAAACTGGAAAAACCCCGCCATGTCGGCATGGTTCCCAAACAAATTCCTTTTATCAAACCCCGGTTGCTGGTGAAGGAAGGCGATGCGGTCCGTATTGGAACGCCCCTTTTTGAAGACAAACGCAACCCCCGCATTCGTTTCCTCTCTCCCGGTGGCGGAACGGTGACACGGATCGCTTTCGGCCCCCGGCGGGTGATCGAGGCGGTTGTGATCACCTTGGACGATGAGGAATTCTCCGAGTCTTTTGACAAGCCGGCAACGGATCAACTGGCTACGGCATCCCGGGCAGAATGGGTGGAGTTGTTGCTGGCTGGGGGGATGTGGCCGTTTCTGCGGTCGCTGCCGTTCATGGATCTGGCCGATCCCGATTTCATCCCACCGGCCATCATCGTCCGCCTGGGCGACGACGAGCCGTTCGCCCCGGACCCAGTGGTTTACCTGGAGGGCCGGGAGGATGACTTTTCAAGCGGTATGGATCTGCTCGGCCGATTATGTGAGCGGGTGATTCTCAACCTCACCGGCGACGATTCGCTGAAGTCCCAGCTTTCCGGTCAGATGGAGATGCGGTGTTTTTCGGGACCCTATCCGTCGGGCAATCCGGCTGTCCAGCTTTACCGTACCAAAAAAGGCGCCGATGAGAACCGGGCCTGGTTTATCGACGGCCAGGCGGTGATCCTGTTGGGCCAATTCCTGCGCACCGGGCGCTATCCGTTGGAGCGTATCGTCACCGTGGGCGGGAGTTTGGCCCCCGAAGCGGGCCATCTCCTTGCCCGGGCCGGCGTTCCCCTGCGGATGCTCGCCGGCGGCGGCCCCCTGAAAAAAACGGCGGCGCGTTACATCGTGGGCGGGTTTTTTACCGGCTTTAGCGGCAGCGAGGACAGCTACCTGAGTTTTTATCAAAACGCCCTGAACCTGATTGATGACGGCGACCGGGAAGAGCCCTTTGCCTTCATCCGTCCGGGTGCCGACAAGCCCAGCTACTCCACCGCCTTTCTTTCCGCCCTGCGCAAAAAGCCGTTTCCCATGGACTGCAGCCAACACGGCGAACAGCGGGCCTGCGTCAACTGCGGTACCTGTGCCCGGATTTGCCCGGTGGACATCCTGCCCCAGTTCACCATGAAATGCCTGGTGGCTGACGAGGTGGAGGAGGCCCTGGCCCATGGACTGCTGGACTGTGCCGAATGCGGGCTGTGCACCTACGCCTGCCCGTCCAAGATTGAGTTGTGTGAGGTGCTTCGTTCGGCCAAAGCGCAATATTACAAAGAGATTGCTTAGGTAAATGACAACACCATGAAAATCCTCAAACAGCTGTTCAATGCCACCCGGTCCCACTTTGAAACCGGTGGCAAACTCGCAAAATTGCATCCCCTCTTCGATGCCATCGAGACCGTGGCCTTTGCGCCGGCGCTGCCCACCCGGGCCGACACCCATGTGCGCGACAGCCTGGATCTCAAGCGTTTTATGACCTTCGTGATCATTGCCCTGCTGCCCCCTTTTTTCTACGGCATTTACAACACCGGCTACCAGGCCGGTGTGGCGTCGGGACAGACGCCGGGAATTATCGCGGCCAGCCTGGCCGGTGCCTGGGTGGTGCTGCCCATGCTGATGGTCTCTTACGGCGTGGGGCTGTTCTGGGAAATCCTCTTCGCGTCGGTACGCGGACACAAGATCAGCGAAGGGTTTCTGGTCACGGGCCTGCTGTTTCCCATGACCCTGCCGCCGACCATTCCGCTGTGGCAGGTGGCCGTCGGCATCAGCTTCGGCGTGGTGATCGGCAAGGAGATCTTCGGCGGGACCGGCCGCAATATCCTTAACCCGGCCCTGACCGGCCGCGCCTTTCTCTTTTTTGCCTATCCGGTCAACATGTCCGGTGACCGGGTCTGGACCGCGGTCCAACAGACCGGTCAGCAGGCCGTGGATGCGGTAACCGCCGCCACGCCGTTGGCCCTGTCTCCCCTGGCCGCTTCCGGAGAGACGGTGACGCGCATTCTGGCCGATGCCGGCTACACCTTCCAGCGGCTTTTTGTGGGCAATCTGCCGGGCAGCGTCGGCGAGACCTCGACCCTGATGATTCTGGCCGGAGCCATTTTTCTGCTGGTCACCGGTGTGGCCAACTACCGGATCATGCTTGGCGGCGTGCTGGGCGTGCTGGCCGTGGCCTACCCCGGCTATCTGCTCAACCTCTCCTCCGGTGGCGAGACGGCGCGCCTGTTCTCCGTGCATCCGGCCTGGCACCTGGTCATGGGAAGCTTCGCCTTCGGTATCGTTTATATGGCCACGGATCCGGTGTCGGCACCGGGCATGAACCTGTCGCGATGGATCTACGGTTTTATCATCGGCGCACTGACCGTAATGATCCGGGTGTTCAACCCGGCCTATCCGGAAGGGACCATGCTGGCCATCTTGTTCATGAATATCTTTGCCCCGCTGATCGACCACTTCGTTATCAAGGCGCGGCTGAGCAAAAGGGTGCCCAATGTCTGATCAATTGAAATCCATCGTTTTTACCGCCGTCATTGCCCTGGTGTGCAGCCTGCTGCTGACCGGTGCGGCCAGCGGCCTCAAGGCGCGCAAACTGCGCAACGTGGCCGTGGACCGGCAGAAAAACATATTGAAGAGCGTGGGGCTGGTCAAGGCCGACCAAAAACCGTCCGCGGCTACGATCGAAGCCCTTTACCATGCGAATATTCGCTGTTACGCCATGGCCGGGACCGGACAGATCCTGGCGGCGCATGCGGACACAGCGGGCCTTCCGGTGTGCTTCTACGTCAAGCAGGACAAACCGGAAGCCTACATTTTGCCGGTTGATTCGCGCGGGCTGTGGGGCAAGATCCACGGCTACATGGCCCTTGAAAACGATGGCAAAACCGTGGCCGGTTTCTCCGTATACAGCCACAACGAAACGCCGGGACTAGGGGGAGAAATCGAAAAGCCGTGGTTCCAGAAAAACTTTGTGGGCAAGAAAATCGTCGATGAGCGCGGGAATTTCGTTTCCGTAGGCATTGCCAAGGGCAAGGTGGCCGAGGTGATCGCCAAGGACCGCCAGAACAACTATGTGGACGGGATTTCCGGGGCCTCGCTGACCGGTAAATTTCTCACCGGCGGTCTGAAAGAGGTACTGCAGGAGTATGAACCGCTCTCCAAAGAGTTCAGGGCGGGCGCGGTATCGCTGCCCGCGGGAAGTTGAGCGCAACGGGAGAGAATCGCATCAATAGCCAATTAAAGGTGAACAGTTTGCCATGAAACTGACCCAATCCCCCACATTTAAAGCTTTTTCAGAGCCGATCGTGAAAAACAACCCGGTCTTTATTCAAAGTCTGGGAATTTGCTCGGCCCTGGCCGTTACCGTGCAGCTCAAGACTGCCCTGGTCATGGCGCTGGCCATGACCCTGGTCACCGCTTTTTCCAGCCTGACCATTTCCGCCATGCGCAAAGTGATTCCGCGCAATGTGCGCATGATCGTGGAGCTTTCCGTGATCGCCTCACTGGTGATTCTGGCCGACGAGGTGTTGCGGGCCTTTTTTTACGATATCAGCAAGCAGCTTTCGGTTTTCGTCGGTCTGATCATTACCAACTGCATCGTCATGGGCCGCGCAGAGACGTATGCCCTGGGCAACCCGCCGCTGCGATCCTTTATGGACGGCCTGGGCAATGGTGCCGGCTACGGGTCGGTGCTGGTTACCGTGGCCTTTATCCGTGAACTGCTGGGTGCCGGCAAGCTTTTCGGTTTTGCCGTTGTGCCGCAGGCCTTTTACGATTTCGGCTATATGAACATGGGATTCATGCAGCTGGCGCCCGCTGCCTTCATCATCATCGGGCTGCTGGTGTGGCTGCAGAAGACGCTGATGAAGGGTTAGGGGTATATACGAACAAACGGCCAATAACGGCCGGGAAGTGGCGAATATGGAAAACCTGATCGGATTATTTCTGAATTCCGTGTTTGTGGGCAACATCCTGCTCTCCTACTTTCTGGGGATGTGCTCTTTTGTGGCGGTTTCCAAAAACATGGATACGGCCATCGGCCTGGGCTTTGCCGTGGTTTTCGTGCTCTCCATCACCGCACCGGTGAATTGGCTGGTTTTCCAGTACCTGCTCTCTCCCGGGGCGTTGCGCTGGGCCGGGCTGGAAGGCGTTGACCTGAGCTTTCTCAAATTTATTACCTTTATTGCCGTGATCGCCGCCATTGTCCAGATGGTAGAAATGGTCATCGACCGCTATTCACCGGTGCTGTACAATGCCCTGGGCGTATTTTTGCCCCTGATCGCGGTCAACTGCGCCATCCTGGGGGCATCCCTTTTCATGGTGGAGCGCAACTACACCTTCATCGAAACCATGGTCTTCGGGGTCGGTTCCGGGGTCGGCTGGCTCATGGCGATTGTTTCCATGGCAGCCATCCGCATCAAAATGCGCTACGCCAATGTGCCCAGGGGGCTGGAAGGCTTTGGCATCACCATGATCGTCACCGGGCTGATGGCCATGGGCTTTATGCTCTTTTCGGGCATCACGCTGTAATAAGGAGTCTGTTTTGATATACATCGCCGGAACCACTGTATTTCTTGCGGTGATCCTGATCCTGGTGGGACTGCTGCTCTTTGTGGAGGGCAAGGTGGTCCAGAAAGGAAACAACCGGATCATCATCAACGATGACGAAAATAAAAGCATCGATGCGCCGGCCGGTAAAACACTGCTTTCGGCCCTGTCGGCCAACGGGATTTTCATCCCTTCGGGCTGCGGCGGCGGTGGTGCCTGCGGAATGTGCAAGTGCAAAGTGGTGGCGGGTTCCCGAGGACCGCTACCCACCGAACTGGCCCACCTTTCCCGAAAAGAGCGCCAGGACGACATTCGTCTGGCCTGCCAGATGAAAGTCAAAGAAGATCTGCGGATCCGGATCCCCGATGAGATTTTTGCGGTCAAGAAATACACGGCCACGGTGGTGTCCAATGAAAACGTGGCCACCTTTATCAAGGATCTGATTCTTGAGCTGGATGGTGGCGAACACCTGAATTTTACTGCCGGGGCGTATATCCAGATCGATATCCCGGAATATGAAATCCCCTTTGAGCATTTCCGCATCCGGGTGGCCGAGCGCTATCGCCCCGACTGGGACCGGTTCAACCTGTGGGGCCTGCGGGGCAAGAACCTGGAGCCCGTGTTCCGGGCATACTCATTGGCCAATCCACCGGCTGAACCGTCCCGGCTGCGTTTTACCATCCGCATCGCCACGCCGCCGCCGGGGACCAAAGACCTGCCGCCAGGGACCGGTTCCACCTACATTTTTGATCTTAAACCCGGAGACAAGGTGACCTTGAGCGGCCCCTTCGGCGAGTTTGCCGTAAAAGAGGCCTCGAACCGCGAGATGTGCTTTGTGGGCGGTGGTGCCGGCATGGCCCCCCTGCGCAGCCAGATTCTCGATCAACTCGAACGGCTCAAAACCCAACGGACCCTCTCCTTCTGGTACGGTGCCCGATCCCGATTGGAACTTTTTTTCGATGAGGAATTCAAGGGGCTGGCGGAGAAATACCCCAATTTTTCCTACCATGTGGCCCTGTCGAATCCCCTGCCCGAGGACCACTGGGAGGGGCTGACCGGCTATATTCATCAGCAGCTTCACGATACCTATCTGGCCGACCACAAGGACCCCACCGAGATCGAGTACTACCTGTGCGGACCGCCGATGATGGTTTCCGCCGTGGAAGCCATGCTGGATGACCTGGGCGTGGAGCCGGAAGTGATTGCCTACGACAAGTTTTGAAATTTCCGCTCAGCGGAAGACAGGCGGAGAATCGCGGTAAGCGACGGTTTGAAACGTTTGTCCAAGACGAGGTATCAACAATGCGGCCGGTATCTGTCAGGGGAAGCCCCATGGCAGATACCGGCCGCGTTGGTTTGTGTGGGAATCCGCGGGATGGCCTTCTACAGACCCATCTTTTCCGGCGGGCGCCGTTCGGGGACGTACTCCCGGTCAATGGTGCCGTCGTTCCACGCCTTGGAAACATAGAGATTGCAATAGCAGGAGCCGAATTCGGCCACATCAGGCTCGCGGTATTCACAGGGGCAGATGATGTCCCGATCGCTTTCCCGGTCGCCGGAGGCCAGCCGGCAGGGACAGGCCATGTAACCGTAACGGTCTTTGTTGATCAGCAGGGCCTCCAGAAGTTCCATGACCCGCTGGTGGTCGTCACTGAAATAATATCCCTTGGCCTCGTGTATCTTTTTTAGTTTTCCATAAAGTTCGGTGGCATCCATCACAGTCCCAGCGCCTCCTTGATTTTGTCTTCCTTGTAGCCGACGATGACGTCATCCCCGATAACCACAGTAGGAAAAGAGCATCGCGGGTTAAATTTCTTTACGTCCTCAAGAATGGCCTTGCGTTCGTCACCATCCAGAAGATCCACATCCACAAATTCGTATTTTACCGTACATTCATCCAAAAGTCGTTTGGTGGATTTACAATGGCTACAGGTGCTCAGTGAGAATACCTTTACCGGTTTATCTGTCATGATGAATTCCTTTCAACATTAATGGTCGGGGTATTGCCCCGGTTGTGTCCGTCATGGATATGGGCGTGAAGCCTATACCTTAAAGGGCTGCCGATAGTCGGTCAAGGAAAATCATTTTGGGCCATAACGGGTCATTTAAATTTTTAACACTAAGCAAAAAGAGTGCTTGACAGGCTTTAATAAATTTTTTATTAAAAACAGTAATCATTCCTATTAGGAATTAATCAGAATCCAGATATCGCCATTAGTCGCCCGGGTTTCGATTTTTTCCATGCAGTATCCATGCAAATGGAGATCAATTTGTGTCGCTCATCAAACATACCGCAATAACCACCACCAACCACCCCGTATAATCTTTCCAAGAAGGAGGGAACATGGTCGAGAAGAAAGTCGGAACAGCAAAAAAAGAGATCGAAATAAAGGATTTGACGATATGCAAAACGACGCAGCAAATGCTTGAAAAAGCCCGTCGTGATGGTGTCGAAACAGCGTTTGACCGTGCCGCCAACATGAAAGCATGCCCCATCGGCGCCGATTCAGCGTGCTGCAAACACTGTTCCATGGGGCCTTGCCGGCTGAATGCAAAAGATCCATATGGAAAGGTCGGCGTCTGCGGGGCCACCATTGATACGATCCAGGCCCGTAATTTTGCCCGGATGGTGGCATCCGGTGCCGCTGCCCATACCGACCATGGTATGGCCATGGTCGATCTCTTCCGTGAGGTGGTTACCGGACACATCAAGGAATACCGGATTAAGGATGTCGGGAAACTGATCAGTGTCGCCCAATCGATCGGTATTGAAACCGAGGACCGCAGTGTCGAGGAAATTGCCACCGATCTCTACAAAGAGTTGGAACGGACCTACACCCAGGTGGAAGGAGAAATTCCCTTTGCCAAGCGTGTGCCGGAGAAGACCCTGGAGACCTGGCGAAAGCTGGGCATTGTTCCCAGGGGGTCCATGCGGGAAATTATGGAGCTGATGCACCGGACGCACATTGGTGTTGATCAACATTATGAAAACATCACCAAACAGAGCAGCCGAACGGCCCTGGCGGATGGCTGGGGCGGGTCCATGGTGGCCACGGAGATTTCCGACATCCTTTTCGGTACTCCCACCCCAATTGCGGTGGATGTTAACATGGGTGTCCTTAAAGAGGATCATGTCAATGTGATTATTCATGGTCACGAGCCCAATATGTTCGAATCCATGCTGGTCTCGGTGAATGAACCCACCCTTGTCCAGGCGGCCAAGGACGCTGGTGCCCAGGGCATCAACCTCGTGGGGATGTGTTGCTCCGGTGCTGAAATGATGTCCCGCCACGGAATCCCCCATGCGGGAAATTTCATGTCAACGGAGGCGATTTTGGTAACCGGAGCGGTGGATGTCATGTGTGTGGATATCCAGTGCATCAAGCAAGGGCTGGTGAGTGTGGCCGACTGTTATCAGACGCCGCTGATTACCACCAACACACGGGCCCACATTGAGGGTGCCACACATATTGAATTTGACGACCATGATCCCCAAAAATGCACGGATGAGGTGGTCATCAAAGCGATCACCCGTTTTAAAAACCGAACGGCAGCAATTGAGATTCCCGATATCAAAAATACGGGAATTCACGGGTTCTCCCATGAGTATATCAATTATATGCTGGGGGGATCGTTCAGGGGGTCCTATACGCCATTGAACGATAATATCATCAATGGTCGCATTCGTGGCGTGGCCGGGGTCGTGGGTTGCACCAACCCGCGGATCAAACAGGATTGGGCCCATGTGGAACTGGTTAAGGAACTCATCAAAAATGATGTCCTTGTGCTTCAGACCGGATGTTCCCAGATTTCCCTGGCAAAAGAGGGGTTTTTGACACCGGAAGCGGCGTATCTGGCCGGCCCGGGGTTGAAGGAGGTCTGCGAGACGGTTGGTATGCCGCCGGTACTGGGAATGGGCTCCTGCGTGGACAACAGCCGGATCCTTATCGCTGCTTCAGAAATGGTCCGGGTGGGCGGACTGGGCACGAGCATCGCCGATTTACCAGTAGTCGGTGCCGCTCCGGAATGGATGAGCGAAAAAGCCATATCCATTGGACATTACTTTGTCGCCTCGGGTCTTTATACCGTGTTCGGGGTCACTTTCCCCATTGTCAAGGAGACCAAGTTCCACAAGCTACTGTTCGACGGGCTGGAGAAGCAAGGCCTGGGCAAGTGGGGGTTCAGCGCCGATCCGTATGAGATGGCCCGCATGATGATCGCCCATATCGATAAGAAGCGCAAGGAACTGGGCATTGACAAGGCCAGGGACCGTGTGCTCATGGATATGTCCGACCGGCGGGATATCGACGCCGCCTGATTGTATCATTACACCGGAATTAAAAAGGAAAAGGGGCTCGCTTGCGAGCCCCTTTTTGTTTTTCGAACAAATCCCGATACGCTCAATCTTCCTGCATTTCGTCGGCATGGTCGGCCAGAAAGCGATACAAGGTCGCCCGGCCGACTCCCAGCACCTTGGCGGCGCGGGCTTTGTTGCCGCCGGTTTTGGTCAGTGCGGCGGATACGGATTCGGCGTCCAGTTTGCGCACGGGGCCGCGTTTGGGTTTTTCTGAGATAAACCCTTTCAATTCAAGGGGCAGGTCTTCGGGGTGGATCACCTTTCCCTGACAGCGCACGATGGCAAACTGAACGGCGTTCTGAAGCTCCCGGACATTTCCGGGCCAGTTGTAGTCCATGAGAATGTTCAGGGCCTCTTTGCCGATCCGTACGGGGCGCTGGCCACCGATCACCGGTGCCTGCGAAAGAAAGTGCTCCACCAGCAGGGGGATGTCGGAGCGGCGTTCCCGAATGGGCGGGATCTGAATTGGAATAACATTCAGCCGATAAAAGAGATCTTCGCGAAACCGGCCCTTTTTGACCTCTTTCTTCAAATCCCTGTTCGTCGCGCTGACCACCCGTACATCCACCGATACGGTTTTTTCTCCACCGACCTTCATGAAGTTGCCCTCCTGAAGGAAGCGTAGGAGTTTGACTTGAAGCAGCTTGGGCAACTCGGCAATCTCATCTAAAAAAATGGTGCCCTTGTGGGCCAGTTCGAAGCGACCTTTTTTATCACGGATGGCACCGGAGAAGGCGCCTTTGACGTGGCCGAACAATTCGCTCTCGATGAGTCCTTCGGGAAGCGCCCCGCAGTTGATGGGCACGAATGGATTGCCGGCGCGCAGGCTCTCGTTGTGGATGGCGTTGGCCACCAGCTCCTTGCCGGTACCGGTTTCGCCAAATATATGCACGGGGTAGTCGTATCCGGCGACATCCGTAATCTGGCGAAACACTTCCACCATTTTGCTGTCGCAGCCGATAATGTTTGAAAATCCCGTCATTTCTCTAGCTTTGATTCTCAGTTCGAAGAGGTCGGTCACGTCCCTGAAAGCGGCCAGAACGCCAAACTTCCGGTCGTTTTCATCGCGCATCATGGTCGCCGTCATTTCCAGGCGACGGGTTTCGCCCTTGCGGGTGACGATGTTGATCGGATACTCGGCGGTGTCCAGAAAAAGGGGTTGGTCGCCGCAAAAAGAACACCGGCTGCCACAGAAGGGGCCGCCGAAAGCGTCGTGGCAGTCCTTGCCGATGACTTCCTCACGGTGATACCCCGTGATTTCTTCTGCCCTTTTGTTGAAATAGAAGATTTTCCGGTCGATATCGTGGGCGATGATGCCATCCTTCAAATTGTCCAGAATCCGTTCGAGGTTTTTCCGGTTGGAGAAAATGTTGTCGATACTCGGAGCCTTCATTTTCGCTCTAAATTCACTTGAAGAATGGGGGTGTCGAGACGGAGCCCGATCTGCGATCGGGTAACCTCTAATGAGCGAACGTAAGATAACATCATTATTTGAAATGTTCAACCTTAATGGAAGGGCGTCAGGTGGCGGTGCGGCTGGGCTGCGGGTTTTATATAATTGGAGGACATCGGCAAACCATGCGGAACTTTGGAAAGCGATACATGGAAACGCTGGACGGCGTCCATGCGAGACACAAAAACCAAATCGTAAGTATCTATTGCATTGATTAATATGATTGATGGTTTGGTGTTGACATTATTGCATACGATCGCTACATCTAAACTTCTTAATCCGTATTTTCCACGATTCATTACCCAATAAATGTGCATGTTCACATTGACTCGCCAAATAGGCTTTACCTGAGAGACTGATCGCTGGCTGCCCGGGATGGCAGGCTCACGGTAAAGCAATTGCTCGGGAATCCTTGTCCGTCAAGGTTTCCTCCATCCATTCCTGCCGTTTTCCAATCTTTTTTCAGTCAACCGGCGTGATCCATGTCTCGATTGTTGCATCGCCTGTGGGGGGCATGGCGGATTCGCGTTTGATGGACGCGGGATCGGCTTGGCCTCACGCCCCATAAGAAAGGGATGCCTATCTATCGTTATTCGTGCATCTTACGCACGGTCAGGAGAGAGACAATGACAAAAAACGCCATTGGTTCCGTGTTGGTCGTTGGTGGGGGCATCGCCGGGATGCAAAGTGCCCTGGATCTGGCGAACTCGGGTTACTATGTTTACCTGCTCGAAAAATCGCCTGCCATCGGGGGGGTGATGGCCCAGTTGGACAAAACCTTCCCCACCAACGACTGCGCCATGTGTATCATGAGCCCCATTCTGGTGGAAGTCGGCCGGCATGTGAACATCGAATTGATTACCTATGCGGATCTGGAACGTATTGACGGCGGTCCGGGGAATTTCCGGGTGGTCATCGATAAGCACGCTGGATACATCGATACCGATCAGTGCACCGGTTGCGGCGACTGTTCCCAGGCCTGTCCGGTGGAGTTGCCGGATGCATACAATCTGGGACTGGTCAGCCGCAAAGCCACCTACAAGCAGTATGCCCAGGCCATCCCCATCAACTACACCATCCAGAAAACCGACAAGGCGCCCTGCCGCCTGGCCTGTCCGGCGGGGATCAACGTGCAGGGGTACGTGCAGATGGTCGGCCAGGGCAAGTATGCCGAGGCCCTGAAGATCATCATGGATGACCTGCCCCTGCCCGGTGTGCTGGGACGCATCTGCCCCCACGGCTGCGAGGACGCCTGCCGGCGTTGCGAGGTGGATCAGCCGGTGGCCATCCGCGAGCTCAAACGCCTGGCCGCCGACCAGGTCGATCCGCGCACCATCGAGATCCCCATGGCAGAAAAGCGCGAGGAACGTGTGGCCATCATCGGCAGCGGCCCGGCCGGCCTGAGTGCGGCCTATCACCTGGCCCGCCGGGGCATTTTGAGCACGATCTACGAGGCCCTGCCCAAGGCCGGCGGCATGCTGCGGGTGGGCATTCCGGATCACCGCCTGCCGCCGGCGATCCTGGACCAGGAGATCGAAATCATCACCAACATGGGTGTGGAGCTTAAGACCAATACGCCCCTGGACGGCGACCTGACCGTGGACAGTCTTTTCGATCAGGGGTTCAAGGCGGTCTACCTGGCCCTGGGCGCCCACAAGGGCATCACCCTGGGGGTTCCCGGCGAAAAGACCGCGGGCGTACGCCAGGGGGTGGATTTCCTGCGCGAGGTCAACCTCACCGGCAAGGCACCGGTGGGCAAGCATGTGGCCATCGTCGGCGGCGGCAACGTGGCCATTGACGTGGCCCGCTCGGCCGTGCGCCTGGGCGCCGAGACAGTACAGATCATCTACCGCCGGACCCGTGCCGAGATGCCGGCCTGGGAAGAAGAGATCCAGGCCGCCGAGACCGAAGGGACCGAGATCACCTATCTTGCCGCTCCCCAGGAGATTCTTTCCGAAAACGGCAAGGTGACCGGCCTGCGCTGCATCCGCATGGAACTGGGCGAGCCGGACGCATCAAACCGCCGCCGTCCGGTACCGGTACCGGGCAGCGAATACGACCTTGAGATCGACCAGCTGATTCCGGCCATCGGCCAGCGGCCGGACCTCTCCTCCATCGAGGATGTGGACGGCGTGGGATTCACCCGCTGGAGCACCACGGAAGTGGACCCGGTGACCTATGCCACCGGCCGGCCGGGCGTGTTTGCCGGCGGCGACCTGCAGAGCGGTCCCTGGGTGGCCATCGGCGCCATTGCCGCGGGCAAGGAGGCGGCCGAATCCATCGAGCGCTACCTGGACGGTGCGGACATGGCCGCCGGCCGCGAGCCCATCGAGCGGTCCGAGCCGGTCTACCGTCCGGTGCCCGAGGGCGAGCCAATTGCAGCAAGGGTCAAGCCGCGCGAGCTGGAACCCGCGGCGCGCAAGGGCAACTTCAACGAAGTGGAACTGGGCATCACCCCCGAAGCCGGCCAGGCCGAGGCCGCGCGCTGCCTGAACTGCGGCTATTGCTGCGAGTGCTACCAGTGTGTCGAGGCCTGCGGCGCCGGCGCCGTGACCCTTGC
Source organism: Desulfosarcina ovata subsp. ovata (assembly GCF_009689005.1). Classification (NCBI taxonomy): domain Bacteria; kingdom Pseudomonadati; phylum Thermodesulfobacteriota; class Desulfobacteria; order Desulfobacterales; family Desulfosarcinaceae; genus Desulfosarcina; species Desulfosarcina ovata. Next base: position 3,882,470 of record NZ_AP021879.1, read on the forward strand.
CACCCACCAAATGCAGGACCGGCAGATCGAGCTTAGCGTCGGGTCGGTGATCCTTTCTCCCGGTTTTACCCCCTATGACCCGTCCGGGCTGGATTTCCTCGGTTATGGCAAAAATCCCAATGTAATGAGTTCCATTGAGTTCGAGCGCATCCTGGCCGCGTCCGGCCCCACCACCGGGCACCTGGTGCGGATGTCCGACCACCGGGAACCCAAGAAGATCGCCTGGCTGCAATGCGTGGGGTCACGGGACCAGAACCGTTGTGACAATCCCTACTGCTCGTCGGTCTGCTGCATGTATGCCATCAAGGAGGCGGTGATCGCCAAGGAGCATTCGGCCCAGCCCCTGGACTGCGCCATCTTCTACATGGACATGCGTACCCATGGAAAGGATTTCGAACGGGCCTACAACGATGCCAAGGGCAAACACGGCATCCGTTTCATCCGCAGCCGGATTCACACCGTAGAAACCGTGCCGGGTACGGACGACGTTTTCGTGCGCTACGTGCTGGACGACGGTCAGACGATGGAAGAGCAATTCGACATGCTGATCCTTTCGGTGGGCCTGGAAATCTCCAAAGACCTGGTCGATCTGGCCAAACGGCTCGACATCTCGCTGACGCCGGGGAATTTCTGTGCCACCTCCAGCTTTTCGCCGGTGGAGACCTCAAGGCCCGGCGTTTTCGTTTGCGGCGCCTTTCAGGGGCCGCGCGACATCCCCCAGAGCGTGGTCGATGCCAGTGCGGCGGCGGTGGCGGCCGGCGAACTGCTCAGCGATGCCAAGTTTACCCTTACCAAGACGCGCGAGGTGGTGCCCCAGATCAACGTGGCCGGGGAACGTCCGCGGGTGGGGGTGTTTGTCTGCCATTGCGGGATCAACATCGGTGGCATCGTGGATGTTCCGGGGGTCAGGGATTATGCGGCCACGCTGCCCTATGTGGATTACGTGGCCGATAACCTGTACACCTGCTCCCAGGACACCCAGGATATCATGACCCAGATTATTAGTGAGAAGAATCTCAACCGGGTCGTCGTGGCGGCCTGTACGCCCAAGACCCACGAGCCCCTGTTTCAGGAGACCCTGATCAACGCGGGGCTCAACAAATACCTCTTCGAATTCGTCAATATCCGCAACCACGATTCCTGGGTCCATCGCAACAATCCGGATCTGGCCACGGCCAAGGCCAAGGACCTGGTGGGCATGGCCATCGCCAAGGTTGTCCTGATGGAACCGTTGGAGGAGGCCGAGCTCACCATCGGCCAGTCGGCCATGGTCGTCGGTGGCGGTATCTCCGGTATGGCCGCGGCCTTGAGCCTGGCCAACCAGGGGTATGAGACCCACATCGTGGAACAGACTGGTGGGCTCGGCGGACAGGCCCTGAATCTTTTCCGCACCGCCGATGGGGAAGACATCGGCGCCCGGCTGCGCCAGATGGTGGCCGATGTGGAGCAGAACGATAACATTCGCGTGCATTATCATTCGACCTTGAGCACGGTTGACGGCTTTGTCGGCAGCTTTGTTTCTACCCTGACCACCGGCGACACAGAAACCGCGATCGATCATGGGGTCACGGTCATCGCCACCGGTGCCCTGCCTCTGGTTCCCAATGAATACAGTTACGGCAGCAGTCCGAAAATCCTCACCAGTCTGGAGCTGGATCGCCGCTTCATCGAAAAGGACCCGGCCCTGGATGCCATGAATACGGCGGTCTTCATCCAGTGCGTGGGCTCGCGGGAGACCGAGCGCCCTTACTGCAGCCGGGTCTGCTGCACCCATTCCATCGACAGCGCCCTTTTGCTCAAGGCACGCAATCCCGATATGGACGTATTTATCCTCTACCGTGACATCCGGACCTATGGGGAACGGGAGTATTTATACAAGGAGGCTCGCGAAAAGGGGATCATCTTCATTCGCTATCAGGTCGATGACAAACCGGTGGTCATGGTGGATGGGGATACGGTCAGCGTGACGATCAAGGATCATGTGCTGGGCCGTCCCATTGAAATCGAAACTGACCTGCTGACCCTGGCCACGGCCATCGTGCCGCCCAGCAACGACGCCCTGGCCCGGTTCTTCAAGATTCCGGTCAACGACGACGGCTTCTTCGTGGAAAAACACGCCAAGCTCGGCCCGTCGGAATTCGCCACCGATGGCGTGTTTCTGTGCGGTCTGGCCCACTATCCGAAACCCATTGACGAGGCCATTGCCCAGGGCAAGGCCGCGGCGTCACGGGCCACCACCCTGTTGGCCCAGCAGAAAATCAACACCAACGGTCAGATCGCCAAAACCGATCCGATGCTTTGCAGCGCTTGCGGGGTCTGCGTTTCCATCTGCCCCTATTCGGCACCCTCGTTTATCGACGCCGAGGCGCGCATGCATGCGGGCAAGGCCCAGATCAACCCCGTCTTGTGCAAGGGATGCGGTCTTTGCGTGGCCGCATGCCGGTCCGGGGCCATCCACCTGAAAGGTTTCGACAACGAACAGATTTTTGCGCAGATATTTGAACTCAACGAAGCAGTCTAAAACTCGTATTTCAATTGGGAGAAAGACGATGAACAATAATTCTTGGGAACCCAAAATCGTGAGTTTTTTTTGTAACTGGTGCACCTATGGTGCCGCGGACCTGGCCGGCGTGAGCCGCTTCGAGCATCCCCCCAACACGCGCGTCATCCGTGTTCCCTGCTCCGGACGGGTCAGCCCCAAATTTATCCTGGCCGCGTTCATGAACGGGGCCGACGGGGTGTGGGTGTCCGGTTGTCATCCGGGGGACTGCCATTACATTGAGGGGAACCTGTACGCCAGGCGGCGGTTTACCCTTCTGAAAAATCAGCTGGAATACATGGGGGTGGAACCCGGGCGGCTGCATTTTTCCTGGATTTCGTCGGCCGAGGCGTCAAAGTATGTTCAGGTGATCACCGAGGTGATCGACGCGGTAAAGGCCCTGGGTCCAAACACCCGTTTTGTCAAACACCAGGCGAAGGTAGCGTGATATGTCCGGATACACAGAGAAGATGAGGGAGATCGCCGGCCGGCTGCTGGGCGACTGCAGTGTCCAGATGGTCATCGGATTCCGCAAGGGGACCCTGCCCATGATGAACGAGCCGTGCTTCGTCACCAACCCCGAACAGGTCCCGTCGCTGGTCTGGGACAGCAACTGCGGGATCAACCTGGCCAACTACCTGACCAATCGAAAAGAGAAAATCGCCGTTTTCGCCAAGGGGTGCGATTCGCGCAACATCGTCAACCACATTGTCGAGAACAAGATCAAACGCGATCAGCTGCACATCGTCGGCGTGCCCTGCACGGGGATGATCGACAAGCGCAAGATCACCGGCATGGTGAACGGTGAGATCCTGGAGACCACCGAGACCGAAGACACCATCAAGGTGCGCACGGCGGAAGCGGAGACGCTTTTCGACAAACGCGAGGTGCTGCAGCAGAACTGCGCCCTGTGCATTCACCGCAACCCGGTGATCTTTGATGAGATGGTCGCCGATCCGGTGGCCGAGCAGACCGACATCGACCGCTACGCGGACGTCCGCAAAATCGAGGAGATGGATTCCAAGGAGAAGTGGCAGTTTTTCGATGACCTGCTCTCGCCGTGCATCCGCTGCTACGCCTGTCGCAACGCCTGCCCGCTGTGCTACTGTCCGACCTGTTTCGTGGACGAATCCAAACCCCAGTGGGTGGGCAAGGGCCAGGATCCCATCGATGTGCGGACCTTCCATTTTTTGCGGGCCTACCACTGCGCCGGGCGCTGCACCGATTGCGGGGCCTGCCAGCGGGCCTGCCCGGTGGGCATCGACATGCGGCTGTTGACCCGCAAACTGGAAAAGGACTGCCAGGAGCAGTTCGGCTGGGAGGCCGGGCTCTCCCTGGATCAGCGTCCGGCCCTGGATGTGTACCAAACCAATGATCCGGAGGCTTTTATAAAATAGTGCCCGTCCTGAAACGGCATCTTGCACCCGCCTTCGGCGTTGGGGGGCGCATCCGAATCCTCGAAATATTACATATATTCCTCCGGTTCGAATACGCCGCCCGCCTTGAACGCGGGCGCAATCTACCATTTCAGGGCAGGCACTATCGCTCATCCGGTAATCAAATGAAGGATAATGCCGGGCGGGCGTTCTCATGCCCACAACTTTTTTGCAAAGGGTAAATGCTATGACGCTGCTTACTATCGACAAACAAAACTGGACGCAAGGATTGGCGGCTGCGGCGGATCATTACCGGCTGTTCGGGCCGGTCAAGGAGAAGGACCAGCACCGGTTCAAGGCGCTGGAAAAGGGCCAGCTCCCCGACCTGGACCTGGTGAACACCCGCCTGTCGCCCAAGGACCTGGTTTTTCCCCAGTCCGAAATCATGCTCACGTACTCGCTGGACGAATCCCGTGAGGACCACCATATCATGAAGGAGGCCCATACGGATCACGCTCCCCGGGCCGTGGTCGGCATGCGTCCCTGCGATGCCAGGGCAATTCAGTTGGTCAAGCTCAACTTCGACACGCCGGATGTCAAGGATCCCTACTGGCTGAAAGCCTATGAGGCCACCACCTTCATCGGCATGGCCTGCGATACGCCGCTGTCCACCTGTTTCTGCACCTCTGCCGGATGCGGTCCGTACAACGCGGAGGGCCTGGACATCCTCATGATGGACCGGGGCGGGACCTACCTGGCCAAGATTTTCACCGAAAAGGGCAAGGCCTTTGCCGATACGGCCGGATGGAACCAAGCCACCCCCGAGGCGGCCGAGGCGTTCGTGGCCGCCAAGGAAGCGGCCGAGGCGAAGATGGTCTCCACGATCAGTACGGACAACCTGGCCGACACCGACCTGCTTGACCTGCACGGGGCTCCGTTCTGGGATGACATCGCCTTTGCCTGCCTCAACTGCGGCACCTGCACCTTCACCTGTCCCACCTGCTGGTGCTTCGACATCCAGGACGAGGTCCAGGGCAAATCCGGCGTGCGCATGAAAAACTGGGACAGCTGCATGTTTCCCATTTTCACCGTGCACACCACCGGCCACAATCCCCGGGACACCAAGACCCAGCGGGTGCGTCAGCGCTTCATGCACAAACTCAAGTACTTTGTGGACAAGTACCAGACCGGCATCATGTGCGTGGGCTGTGGACGGTGCGTGCGTCAGTGCCCGGTCAATATCGATATCCGCCGGGTGTGCGAGTTGATGAACAGTTTCAAGCCAGCCGACGCCTGCGTTGCGCAGGGATAATCGGATTCAAGAGAAGGGTACCGGCGGCGTTATCGGTCGTTGCGGTATGACCGATACAGCGTCCTCCATCTAGCCTTGCCGGGAAGCTTTTCTTGAAGCCGATCGTTTTAGATACGATCTTAAATCCCATGGAGGGAAGAAACCGTGCAAAATCCATATTTACCCTATCCGGTCCGCATTGACGACATCACCGTCGAGGCCGAGGACAAAAGCCTGAAGACGTTCAAATTCGTCTTTTTGAACGAGGGCGACGAGGATCAATTCGCTTACCGGGCCGGCCAGTTCGCCGAACTCTCCATCCCCGGCAAGGGGGAAATCCCCATCGGCATCGCCTCCTCTCCCGTGGAAAAGGGATTCGTCAAATTCACCGTCAACCGCGCCGGCGTGGTTACCACCCACCTGCACAACATGCGCGCGGGCGATCGCATGGGCCTCAGGGGACCCCTGGGCAATTGTTATCCCTGGGATCTTTTGGAGGGCAAAAACATCCTCATCGTGGGCGGTGGGTTCGCCTTCACCACCCTGCGGTCGTCGATTGTCTATATGCTCGATCCGGCCAACCGTTCCCGATTCGGCAATATCGACGTGGTTTACGGGGCCCGCAGCCCTGGCATGCTGCTCTACAAGGACGAACTGGTGGAATGGGAAAAACGTGACGACATCAACATGCACATCACCGTGGATGGCACCGACGATCCGGACTGGAAATACAACATCGGGTTCGTGCCGCCCATCACCGAGCAAAAAGCCCCTTCCGGCGGCGCGGACACCTATGCCATTGTGTGCGGCCCGCCGATCATGATCAAGTTCACCCAGCCGGTGCTGGAAAAGTTGGGCTACGACCATGACCATATCATCATGAGCCTGGAAAACCGTATGAAGTGCGGCTTCGGCATGTGCGGCCGCTGCGGTATCGGAAAGGAACTGGTCTGCAAGGACGGCCCCGTTTTCACCTTGAACCAGATTAATCGGACCCCGAGAGAGTACTGATTCCCCTGCAATCCTGACGGGTCTGCTCCCCTTAGGATCGGGGATGAAATTAATTGAACGTAATTGCGCCGGGCTTGTGTTCGTCTTCAAGGCGCATCAAGGGTTGCATACCGGGAGTATGTGGCCGTTGATGCAACGCGGAAGACGGGCGCAAGAACAAGCAATTTCGTTTAATTAATAAAATTCCCGATCCTTATCAGATCAGTTGGTAGACTTTCCGACTGATGCCTTTCAGCGAGTGCGCACCACCGCCGTGGCGTACCTTTTTGAGGGTTTGGGGCAGGTCGGTAATGGCCGTGCCGGCCAGCATGTGGACCGGCAGGTGACTGAAGGCGCCTGGCAGCATCGGTGTGCTGGGCCCCATGATGATGGTTTTCAGATCGGGTCCGGCATGGGAGAGAATCCGTTCGACGCTGTTGTTGATGATGCTGGTGCCGGTCAAGATCAGGACGTCGGCCCAACCGGCCAACTGACGGTAGAAGACCTTTTTGTCACCGATGCCGCGGTTGTCGTCGACCACCGACAGCGGAACCTGCCGGGATTCCAGAAAACGGACCAGCGGCGGGAAATAACCGACCATGGCAACCCGGGCACCGCTGAAGATGCCGAAATGATCAAAGAGAATGGTATTGCCGGGGTCTTCCGGTAGGTTGAGGGCCGCGGGTTGGTTCAAGGCATTGATCAGGGCCATGGCCATGGTCCGCTCCATGGGGGCGGACGAAAGGATAGCCGGCAACAGATCGGCTGCCGGCCGGTCCTCAAAATCTTTCAGATCGAAATTGCCGGAGTTGCGACCGCTGAGGGCAACACCGGTGGCGGCGATGCCGATGCCGCCACCGGAAGTGGTCACTGCGGTAAAACCCAGGCCGATACAGACCTGGGTGACATGAACGGTTGCGGCCGATTTTGCGACGCAGTCAAACAGCTTCCGATTCAGCTCCATAACGGACCCGTCTGAGATGGGACAAATTGCGCGCACACCGGTTCCCTGGTTGACTCGTGCGCCGGACAATGATCAGCGGATTTGCCGATGGACCTGTCAGCTGGCTTTGCCCATGGGACAGGCCGGATAGCGGCACACCGGACACTCCAGACACATCCCCCCAACAGAAAAGCGAGCCAGGTCCCGGTCATCCAGCCGTTCACCGGCCAACAGACGGGGCAGGACCAGGTCGAACACCGTGGTCTTGTGGTGCAGGCCGCAGGCCGGAATACCCACGATGGGCATATCTTGCTTGTAAGCGATCTGGAACATGGCGCCGGGCAGGACGGCGGCACCATAATAAAGGCTGTCGGCACCAGCCTTGCGGATACCGTGGCGGGTGACATCATCCGGGTCGACGGACATGCCGCCGGTGGTGATGATCATCTCCGTATCTCCGGCGGCGAAACGACAGACCGTGTCGGCAATCTGATCCACATCGTCGGGAAGGATCACCGTCTCCTCGAGGGTGGCCCCGAAGGCGGAGAGCTTGTCCTTGACGATGGCCTCGAAGCGGTCTTCGATGAGTCCCTCGTAAACTTCGTTGCCGGTGATGATCAGACGGATTTTTTTTCGATGGTAGGCCTTGACGCTGAAAATGGGACTGTGTTCACGGGCCAGGGCCACGGCCCGGTCAAGCACCGGCCGATCAATCACCAGGGGAATGGCCCGGGTGCCGGCCACGATCTGGCCTTTGGTGACGGGTACGTTGTTGTGCATGGAAGCGCACATGACGTCGGGAATCAGGTTAAAGGCTTCCAGAGCCTCGACATTGATTTTCAGAAGCCCGGTATAGGCGGCCCGGAGCTGCAGTTTGCCCTCGTTGGGGGAACCGCTGAATGTGACGCCGGGTCCGGCCAAGACGGCGGCCAATTCGGCCACGGCATCGTCTTCATGGACCTGGTCCGCATTGAGATCAAGAATATAAAGGTGCCGCTTGCCCAATCGCATGAGCCGGCAAACATCGGATTCTTCGACTTTATGCCCCCGCTTGAAAGAGGGCCCCTTGAATTCGCCGGGACGGACTTCGGTGATGTCATGGGCCAAGCGGGTGCCGATGGCCTCTTCAACCTTGATTTTGGTCATGCCGCCGTTTACTTGGCGGTTCTGATGGTTCTGGCACATGTCTATATCCTTATCTTAAACACTGGGTGGGTTAGGCGGTTTTCAGTTGCAGGTTCGGCTGCAGTGGCTCGTAATGGGCGCCGTATGCACAGGAACGGCAAAGCACCCTGCCGTTGAGCAAAACCTCTTTCTTGTCCCTAACCATGATTCCGCAGGACTCGCAACGGATTTTAAAGCGTGAGGGACCCGGCATGTCGTTAACGGGAACGTCCACATGTACCGGCATGATGTTGAACAGCACATGATCGGGCATGTTTTTATAGCCCTCGAGCTGCTGCTGGCGGATATCGTCAATCCCCGGTGCATACTCACAGGCAAGATCCCTGGATGACTCGGTGGAAACGATGCGATAGGCCACACCGGTTTCCAGGTTGACGAAAGTGGCCGCCATGATGCCGTTGTCCAGAAATTTCAGGGAGCGACGGCCCAGCTTGACCCCGGTCACATAGGCGATGGCATCGGTGGCACAGCGGTCGATCTCAACATAGACAACGAGCTTTTTGATCTGAGGCATCTGGCTGGGATTATCCAGACCGATAAGCTCGCATCCTAACATGGCCATGCGAACGCCCACTACCTGGCCGGGGCACAGATGCCCGTGGGCGCGTGCTGACCCTGCGAGCAAGGTTTCAAAACTTTCCATGTTGTTCTCCATGTTGTGGTTGTGTTTTCCCTATGGTTATTGTGTTCTGTTTAGCATAACCTTACGGGAAAATAAAACCTTTTTTTACTGCCGTCAACGCTATAGAACATATGATCACCCGAAAAATTTGTACTTTTATAAGCGCTTCATTTCTGTCAGTATAAACGACAATCGAATGGCACGGCTATTTTTTATTTCGTTATCGCTGATTGGTTTTGGAGGCGTTTTTGAAGACTGCGAACCCGTTGTGGAAATTTTTTTGTTCGGTCCAATTGACCATTGTCCTGCTGCTTTCCCTGGCGCTCACTTCGATTATCGGTACGGTGATCCCCCAGAACGAAAATCCCGATGCCTATTTGCATGCGTACGGCGCTTTCCGCTATCAATTGCTGGATGTGCTTGGGGTTCTGGACATGTACCATTCATGGTGGTTCCAGGGCTTGCTGGTGCTGCTGACCGTAAACATTGTGGTCTGCTCCATCGATCGCCTGCGGGCCGGCTGGAAACTGATTTTCAAGCGTCGCCCAACGGTAAACCCCGAACGGTTTGCCCGGCGCTCGGATGCCCGCACCGTGAACGACAAGCGGGACGTGGAGACACTGGTGAAAGCCTATGAACCGCTGGTGGCCAAGCGTTTCGCTCACTGTCAGGTCGTCCGGACCGGCGACTCGACCGCCATTTATGGGGAAAAAGGACGCCTTTCCCGCCTGGGGGTTTACATCGTTCATCTGAGCGTTATTTTTCTGCTCTTCGGTGGCCTGGTGGGGTCTTTTTTTGGTTTCGAAGCGTTCGTCAATATTCCCGAGGGAGAATCCATCGATACTGTCCGCCTTCGCAATACCGGTCAGCTTCACAAACTTGATTTTCAGATCCGTTGCGACGACTTCAGTTTGACGCTTTATGAAAATGGAGCTCCCAAAGAATATCGGTCCGCCCTGACCCTTCTGGAAAACGGAAAGCCGGTAAAAAAGAAGGATGTCATTGTCAACGCCCCCTTACGCTACCGGGGCATCAACATTTTCCAGTCCAGTTACGGCAAACTGCCTCCGGACCGAATGAATCGGTCCGTAATGCCGACGCCGGGACCGTCGGATCACTATACCCTCAGCTTCACTTCGAAAACATCGGGGATGAGTTACCACAAGACCGTCCAGGTGGGCACGCCGGTGGATCTTCCCGAGGGGTTGGGCCGGTTTCTGCTGATTTCCTATGAAGCCCAGGCGGATTTTCGCGGTATGGACGTGGGGGCCGCACTGAAGGGCATCATCACTCCGGCCGAGGGCCAGCCGGTGGATGTGCTGCTTCCGTTGAAGTTTGCCAATTTCGACAAGATGCGCGGCGGCGATGTGGTGATCGCCGTGACCGGACAGCCCGGGGGTAGCAACTCTGCCCCGCCGCCTGCCGAAGCGCGCTACTATACCGGCCTGCAGGTGACCCGCGATCCGGGTGTCTGGCTGGTCTATTCCGGCTTCATCCTGATGATCGCCGGTTGTTTCGTGACCTTTTATCTGTCTCACCAGCAGGTGTGCATCGTTATTGAAAAACAAAATAAGAGCAGCCGGGTAATCCTGGCCGGCACCACCAACCGCAACAAACTGGCCATGCAAAATGGTATTGATAAAATGTTTACGGCCATGACCAATGCCTGATTCGCCGGCCATTTGACCCAAAGGAGTTCAACACCGCCAATGAGCAGTTCACAGTTACTTTCCATCGCGACATTTGTTTTTGCCCTGGCCGCGTTTTGCTATATTGCGGCGCTGATTTTCAAAAAACCGCGGTTGACGCAGCCGGCACGTTGGGTCGTGGTGGCCGCGGTCCTGATGACCACAGCAGGGATCCTGCTGCGCTGGGTGGAGTCCTACCGGATGGGCATCGGACACGCACCGTTGTCCAACCTATATGAATCACTGGTCTTTTTTTCATGGACCGCCGGGTCGCTTTACCTGTTCATGGAATTTAAATACAAAAACGCGCTGATTGGGGCTTTTGTCATGCCCATCACGTTTCTGGCCATGGCCTACGCCTCCATGTCTCCCAATATCAATGATCGCATCCAGCCCCTGGTGCCGGCCCTGAAGAGCAACTGGCTGATCGCCCATGTGGCCACCTGTTTTTTGGGCTATGCCGCCTTTGCCGTGGCGTTCGGCATGAGTATCATGTATTTGATCAAATCCGGAAGTCCGGAAAAGCAAAATGGGGTCATCGGGCACATTCCCCGGATCGATGTGTTGGATGAACTCACCCACCGGATGGTGCTGTTCGGCTTCCTTTTTCTGACCGTCGGCATCATCACCGGCGCGGTATGGGCCAATTCAGCCTGGGGCACCTACTGGTCCTGGGACCCCAAAGAGACGTGGTCGCTGATTACCTGGTTTGTTTACGCCACCTTGCTGCACGCCCGACTGATGCGTGGCTGGCAGGGGAAACAGATCGCCTATCTTTCCATCCTGGGATTTGCCGCCGTGCTGTTCACCTACTTTGGCGTTAACCTGCTACCCGGACTGCACAGCTACGGAAAAGTATGAAAGGCGGAAAAATGAAAATCATGCTGGATCCCCTGGACAAAGCCATTCTCAACCGCATTCAGACCCGTTTTCCGCTTTCTCCGAGACCGTTTGCGGTCATTGCCGAAGAACTGGCAACCACTGAAAAGGAAGTGCTTGAACGGGTCGCCCGGCTTAAGGCGGATGGCATTATCCGGCGCATCGGCGGAAATTTCGTCCCCGGCAAGGTCGGGTTTGTGAGTACCCTGTGCGCGGCGCAAGTACCCGAAGCGAAACTGGAGTTGTTTGCCCGTGCGGTAAACACATTTCCCGGCGTGACCCATAATTATCTGCGGGATAATGCTTTCAATGTATGGTTTACTTTTATCGCCCCCTCCAAGACGATCATCACTGACCACCTGGCGCGAATTGCCAAGCGGACCGGGGTGACACGAATTCTCAACCTGCCGGCCACGCATGTTTTTAAGATCAAGGCCAAATTCGATTTGTAGATAGTGTCCATCCAGAAATAGGCAAATTTGGTTGAGATCAAGGCGCCCGAAAAATTTTACCACAGGCATATGGTTGATATTCCGAGGATAAAATTTTTCGCGCAACGCCGATATCGGGCAAATTGGTCATTTCTGGATGAACACTAGATAACGGTGCCGCCCGGTTGCTCCGGGGGGATCGGCCGACAAGGCCAGGCGTAGCGGTGAAGCCCTTATGGCCGGTCGCTGAGAATACTTTCTATTTTTTCGGAGAGGTCGGCGATCTGGTAGGGTTTCTGGATGACCGATGACGGCGGCGTGTCGCCGAACTGGCTGATCACCTGATCCACTGCCAGCCCGCTGGCAATAATGACCGGTATTTCGGGCCTAAGTTCCCTCAGGCGGTTGAACGTGGCCTTACCGTCCATTACGGGCATGGTCAGGTCCAGCACGACACAGCCAATGGCTTCACCGTGCCTGGCGAATTCTTCCACGGCCTTTTCGCCGCTGAGTGCGGTAATTACATGATGGCCCAATCGCTGGAGAATGGCTTTGCCCACTTCCAGCACCATCTTCTCATCATCGACCAGTAAAACCGTACGGCGCTTGGAAACATCGCCGTGGGCATCGTTATTCATCACACTGTCCTTGTATTGATTTGGTGACCGATGGATTCTCCGCAACGGATTGGAAAGGCCCAGCGCTTTTCAGCGACACCATCGTCAAATATCATAATAGTTTAAAAATTAAAGGATTTCAAATTTAAAATAATGATCTCACTATTATAAACCATAAGGTGCCGGCTATGTGAAAAAATTAAGATCGTAGAACACCGGCTTGCCTATCCGGATTCCATCCAGATCGATGTGGACATCATAGACCAGGATCTCGACGCCGTTTTCGGCCGCCTCGCGCAGTTTCCGGCCGTAGTCGGGATCGATTCGGTCCTCAGGGGCGAAACGGTCGGCATCCATGCGTTGGACCAGAAAAAACATGGCGCAACGATATCCATCGGCAACCAGCCGCTGCAGTTCCATCAGATGTTTCTGCCCCCGGACGGTCACCGCATCGGGAAACGTGGCCAGGCCGTCGTTCACCAGCGTACAGTTCTTTACCTCCACATAACAGGGCCGGCGATCCGGCGACTCGAGGAAAATATCGATACGGGAGTTTTTGCCTGCTTTCACCTCGCGCCGGACCGATGCATACCCGTCAAGTTCGGTGATCTGGCCGGCGGCAATGGCATGGGCGGTCAGGCGGTTGGGAATCTGGGTGTTGACGCCGACCAGGGAGGTTGGCATGTCGATCAGCTCCCAGGTGTACTTGAGTTTGCGCCGTGGGTTGTCGTGAAAAGAGAGGTAGACCCGGCGTCCGGGGTCGCAGCAGGCCTTCATGCTTCCCGAGTTGGGGCAGTGGGCGGTAACGATCCGCCCATCTTTCAGGCGAACATCGGCCAAAAATCGTTTGTAGCGTTTGATCAGTGTTCCTTCGATCAACGGCGGCCAGGCAATGGCGCCGCGCTCAATGGATGCTTCGGTGCCTGCCACAGCACTCCTTTCCGTTGCTTCAGAAGATTTCTTGCGGCATGCCATTGAAAAGAATGTTCAGGATATCGTCTTTGGAAAAGTAATCTCCGCTGCCGATCCCCGGACACGCTTTTTGGGTGGCCTTCCAATGGGTCTCGGATCGCAGGTTGCGAAACCAGAAGGGAAAGGTGCGGCACTGGGTCGGGCGCACGGGGTAGACGCGACAGCCGTCCTCGAAAAAAAGACAGCGGCCGTCCTCTGTCTCATTGATCCGGTAGCCATCTTCCCAGGGCGTCAAATAGGTTTCGATCACCCGAGATACCGGCAGGCCCAGATACGCGGCAATCGCTGCGGTTTCCCTCGCATTGACGTGTACGATCCCCGGTGCCCCGGTGCAACACGTGCCGCACCGCCGGCAGGTGAAGCGAATGCCGGTATCGAAAAAATAGGGCCGTTGCGCCAGCCGATTCAACATTCACTCCCTGTTCCTTTAAGATCCGCCCGATAAATGAAGGGGCTTGCCTGCCGCGACTTTTACCAGAAGCCGCGCGGCAAAGTCAAACCGGGTTGCCGCCATCCAGCTCTGACGCATGAATAAAAAGAATCAGGGGTTGGTCACGATTAGGGCCCCACTTTTCATCACCCGGCTAACGTCTTCACACTTTTATGACCAAGATTTGCTCCTCAGACAATTGTCATGACATAATCTCAATTATGTCTGACCGTGGACTCCCATCTCTTCCAGGCTTGAGAGGCTGTTTCGCTTTGTTTTGGTACGGCTACTGCTACACCAACCGAAGCTGAAAAGGGGCGGCCAGACGAATTTCCAGCCATTCATAATCCAACCAGGGGTTGGCTATGGTCTCGCGAATAAAGCGAATAAGGCCTCGCACGCCGGTATCTTTGACGACCTTGGCCAGCCGTTCCGAATAGCGAGCCAAAACGTTGAACATATGGCCCAGACGCATTAAATAGTGATATCCCTTCATGACATTCCAGTTATACGAAAAGCAGTGCTCATAGCGATATCCATGATGTTTTTCAACCAGGATACCGGTTTCGATGCCCCAGCGCGCGCGTGCGCCCAGATTGCACCGTTCGTGAAGATTAAACCGGTTCAACGGTTTGCTGGACAGCCACACGTGTCGGCTGCTTTTGTCCTCCAATTGCCCGGTTTGCGGGTTAACCTGTTGCCAGCGCTCTTGGCATTCGACGACGTGCAGGATTTGGCTTTTTTTATCGTTCGGACCAAACCGATAGTCGATACTGTTTACCCATTTGAACACCTGTTTTCTGTTGCCCCATCCCTGGCGGAAACGATTTTTTATCTCAAGTGCCGCAAGCGCTTCAAATTCACTCATCACGCTGGGAAGGGATTTGTCTTTCAGGACGATCATGAACTGCCATTTATTTTTGCGGCAAACCTCTACCACGGGACCCTTGGCGTAAAGCCCATCGATTAACACCATGATTTTCAGCGCCGGAAAGGCCGACTTCAGGCGTTGGGCCAATCGGTAAAAGGCTTTAAGCTCGCAGTCCTGTTTATCATTGGCGGTGTCGCCTTCGGTGTAGCTTAACATTTCACTCATCAACGGAATAGTCATGCCATCGCGAAACGCCAGATTGGCCTCTAAAATATAGACATGGTATTGAAGGTGCTCCCCATCCGCTTGCGTAACGGTGCGCTGCAAACACTCCTCGGCCCAAATCCAGTCACGCTTAAATTTGCCGGTGCCATCGATCGCGATCGGATAGCACTCGTCAATCAAATAGCGCCGAAATTTCTTTTTCCGGATCAATTGCCGGATCAACTCAAGATGCAACTGTTCGATTTGATTGACGTCGATCACCGCCAGTAACCGTTTGAGCGTGTCATGATGGGGCAAACTTTCAAGCTCTGGGAAGAAAAACTGCAGATTCTGCCAAAACAGCGGCCGGGACATCTCCCGGTTGGCCTCGCGACTAGAGCTCATCTGAAAAACAAACATCAGTATCCCATAGATCATCAGGGTCGACAGATTGTGCTTGATCTTTTTAGGATTTCTCGGGTCCTCGATTTTGGACAGTTGCTTAAGCAGCACAGGCATCTTGGCCCGAAAGATCCCTATTTTCTCGGCAACCGCCTCATTGCGGGCAGTGTACTCCTGCTCAATGCTTTCGTATTTACACTTGCCGTTTGAAATCGTGGCATGTGATGGCGCCTTAAAGCCCTTGGCCTTTTCATCCTGACGCAATTTTTTCTGTGCATGTTTGCGCTGTTTGATTTGGGCTTTGATCTGCTCACGACTGGGTCTGCGGCTGGTTTTTTTCATCCGTCAGCCCTCCCCTGAACATAACACTTGCCGAAAATTATCCGCCAGCGGATAAACAAAGATCTTTTTCGGACTGGTGGCGTAGCTTTGACCCTGTCGAATAAGCCCCATTCCGCGGGTCATGCCAAGATACCTAAAATTGGCCGCCCGGTAGCACGTCCCATCGAAATAGTGCGGATCGACAAAGGTTTCCAGCAAAACCGGCCGATAGCCCCAGCGCTCCTGCCAGTGCCGCCCCAACTCCCTGATCGCCTTGCCCAATGCGCAGCTTGCCAAGTACCTGACCTTTACCCACGGAAAAATCAAATACCGCCCATTGTTGACAACAAATCCCAGGTTCCGCAGTCGCTCGTTGGTGCTCCAGCCGATCCATTGATCTCTCTTGATTAGCGCTTTGGCCGCTCCTGAAAACAGCATACACCCCAATAGCGTGCCTGCGCCTTCGACAAAATAGCGCAAATAACATCCAAATGGCTTCTTGTCCCCCAAGTAGTGGTAACGGCTCAGGTATTCATTAAAAAGCGCCTTATCTGCTTTGCCTTGTACGACCCTGAGCCGGATCGGCCCGATATCCGAAAGCTTGCCCACGACTGGCTCTTGAGGCTGGATCCGATGGGATGCTATCGGCTGCTTGCCGCTTTTGCGGCCGCTATCGCGTTTAGCGGGCAATCGTATGCGCCCTTGCGCTTCCAAACGCTTGAGCAACTTCAGGCAGGCGTCCACTTTATTGCCGCCGGAAGCGGTGTGCCAGCCCAAATGCTCACATACCGTTTGGGCCAACTCCCACTGACTCAACCGCCAAAATGTCTCAACGGTTTCGCGAATTTGCGCAAGCTCCTCACTCTCAATCTGCCGTCCACACTGGACTATCAAAGCGACCTCCTTTTCAAGTGTAGCGTCACGACTAGGATGCGTGCTTACAAACATCCTATGCTACCTCTACCAAAAGCCCGATCGCTTGTCTATAGCTATTTTGAGACAAACTTTTTTTGATGTCTGTCTATCTCGCTGGTATCAGTGGGTTTAAATAGTTATGCGTCAGTGCTGGCCGCCATCCGACAAATTTCCGGTGTCCACTGAAGTTGCGCACGAAAGGAGAATGCGATTGAATGCAGATTGGCTTCATCGGCCCGGTGCCAAACCGAAGCATAAAAAAATGCGCCAGGCAATGCTCGCCCGGCGCATTTGGATCCAATCTGTTCTGGGTTTTATTGTTGGCAGTAACCAGGGCCATAGCCCATGCCGCTACCGGGCCCCATGTTCGCGCCGTAGCCCATGCCACGTTGGTGGTACCCCCCGAACCGACCATGGTGGCCATTGCCGCGGCCATTTCCGAAAAATCCCCGGCCGGCATCAGGATTGATCTTGCGGATGGTCATGAAGTGAGCCAGACGTTTCTGGGCCAGGCCGGCGTTCAGTTTGGATACTTCCTCCTGCAATGCAGCGGCTCGTTTCTGGTCCGGGGTTTTCTTGGCGACTTCAGCGCGCAGTTCCAGCCGTTTGGCATAAAGATCCTGGCGCAGATTTTTGGTTGCATTGAAATAAGCCTGTCGCTCGTTATCCAGTTGCTCACGCTGTTCATCGGTCAGGTTGGCGTTGGGGCAGTTATATCCCCATCCGCTGCCCCGGTAGTCGCCGCTACGGGATCCCATGCCTTTGCCGGCAAAGGCGGTGCTTCCCATTGCAATAAAAGCCACGGTCATGACGCTGACAGCAATTGTACGAATCTTTCTGGTTTTCATGATACAGTCCTTTCTTTGTGTAATGACATCGTTCTGGATTGATTGGCCCACATGTTGTTTCGCTTTGCCAATCCCTTTGAGCAAAGCAGATGCCAAATGCGGTTGCCTTTGTTTGAAAAACAGCGTAACCTGCTAAATCTATATACTAAAAAAGTATTCGAGGTTTTTCTATACCCCGATCGGGCATTGGATCGCCTGGAACCGCTTGGTTAGAAACGGACCAGGTTAAAAGGGCCGACCGGGTAAAAACGTACCAGATGGTTTTGCCTGGATTTTCCGATACCGGCAATGCGGCATGCTGATTGGCTGTTTTATGAAATTCGGTAAGCTGGCAACCTTCTTGTATTCCACATTGAGGATGAGCAAAAACAACAAAAATAGGGTTCTTTTGTCCGGTTTTTCACCGTGGATCATTCTGGGGGCCGTGGCGGTTCTGCTGCCCATCGTGGCCATGATGACCATGGAGAACATCAACCGCCAGAAGCAGCAGAGTATCCGTCTGATGACCGGAAAGGGGGCGGCGCTGATCCGCTCTTTCGAGGCCGGAACCCGGATGGGCATGCGCGGCGGGCACGGCAGTGGTTTTCAGCTCCAGCGCCTGCTGGTGGAAACGGCGGCCCAGGAGGATATCGACCATCTTGTGGTGGTCCGGCTTGACGGAACGGTGGTGGCCCACAGCCAGGGCGATCAGGTGGGATCGCGCTACGGAACCGAGTTGGACCTGGATTCCATTTTTGCGTCCGCTGAGCTGGGTTGGCGCCGGCAGGTTAACGAATCGGGCGAAACCGTTTTTGAAATCTACGAAAAATTTGCCCCCCTGGCCAGAAGGCCGATGCGACCCATGCACAAATATATGATGAATATGGCGAGACGGTCCGGTGACGGGATGCAGGCCCCCCCCATGGTGATTTTCGTGGGTTTTCATGCCGATGATTTGGATGCGGCTCGCGCGGCTGATATTCGGCACACCATTGTGATGGCCGTTGTGCTGCTGCTGGTGGGGTGTGCCGGCGTGCTGCTGCTTTTTCTGGCCCAGAACTATCGCGCCACCCGTACCTCCCTGGCTCAGGTTCAGGTATTTTCCGACAGTCTGGTTTCCCGGATTCCCATTGGTCTGATGGCCGTGGACCGGGAGGGTCGGATCACCACCCTCAATCCGGTGGCCGAATCGATCCTGGGGATGAAGGCGGACGAGGCCATCGGTCGCCAAGCCAATGCTGCCGTGCCCCAGGCACTGACCGCGATTTTGGACAGTCCCGCCGACATGGTGGAAGAGGAACTGCTCTGCCCGGTCGACGGTGACCGGCGCATTCCCATGGATGTGAGTGCGGCCGCCCTGAACGATGAAAACGGCGATCGCTTTGGCCAGGTGATCCTCTTCAAGGATCTGACGGAGATTCGGGCCCTGCAGCAGGAACTGGAAAAGAACCGCCGGTTGATCATGGTGGGACGCCTGGCTGCGGGCGTGGCCCACGAAATTCGCAACCCCTTGAGTTCAATCAAGGGGTTTGCCACCTATTTCAAGGAAAAGTACCGGGACAGTGACCGGGATCAGGAGATTGCCGGAATCATGATCCAGGAGGTCGACCGCCTTAACCGGGTGGTGGGCCAACTGCTGGAATTTTCCCGGCCCATCAAGCTGCACTTCCAGCACGTTCGCCTGGACGATTTTTTCAGGGACAGCTTCAGATTGGTCGAACGGCAATACCAGGCTGCCGGTGTGGAAATGACCCTGGCACTCTCCGATGACAATCTTACCGCTGTCATGGATGCCGACAAGATGGGCCAGGTCCTGCTCAACCTTTACCTCAATGCCCTGGACGCCATGGTCGCCGGCGGGCATCTGAGCGTGACGGTTTCCGGCCATGCCGACGGCGGCACGTGCATTCAGGTTCACGATAGCGGCGGCGGTATCGATCCCAAGGATCAGCCCCACATTTTCGAGCCCTACTTTTCAACGAAAAAGAGCGGTACCGGGCTGGGACTGGCCATTGTCCACAACATCATCAAGGCCCACCGGGGAGATATCCTGGTGGACTGCCCGCCAGCCGGCGGAACGACGGTCGAGATCACCCTGCCGGCGGCAAAGGAGGCCTGATGCCCGAATCCTATCGCCTGCTGGTTGTTGACGATGACACGGCCCACCGGACCATGCTGCGTACCCTGGTGGGCGGGTGGGGCTACACCATTGCCGAGGCCGATGATGGTGACTCGGCCATCGAAGCCGTTCAGGCCGCGCCGGTCGATCTCGTTCTCATGGATATCCGCATGGTCCGCGTTTCCGGTATCGAAGCCCTGGAGCGTATCAAAAGCATCAACCCGGCCATCCCGATCGTGCTCATGACTGCCTACGCATCGGTGGATATGGCTGTTGAAGCGCTGAAAAAGGGGGCGTACGATTATCTGATCAAACCGCTTGATTTCGATAAGCTCCGGTTGACCCTGACGCGGTCCCTGGAACATATTCATCTGAAGCGTGAAAATCAGCAGCTCAAGGACCAGCTGGCCACCGGTACCCTGACGGCGGAAATGATCGGCAGCAGCCCGGCCATGGTTCGGCTGATGGAGACCGTGGCCCAGGTGGCGGTTTCCGAAGCGACGGTGATGATTACCGGCGAATCGGGAACCGGCAAAGAGCTGGTGGCCGCAGCGATCCACACCAACAGCCCGCGCAAGGCGGGCCCGCTGGTCAAGGTCAACTGCGCCGCGATCACCGAGACTTTGCTGGAGTCCGAACTGTTCGGCCATGAAAAAGGGTCCTTTACCGGCGCGGACCGCCGCAAGGAGGGGCGCTTTGTTCAGGCCCACGGCGGCAGCCTGTTTCTCGACGAAGTGGGCGAGATGCCCATTGCCATGCAGGTCAAGCTGCTGCGGGTGCTCCAGGAACGGGAGTTGACCCGGGTTGGCGGTGACCAGGTGATCGCCGTGGATGTGCGCCTGATCGTGGCCACCAATCGGGACTTGGCCCGGATGGTCGGCGATGGCACGTTCCGGGAGGATCTTTATTACCGGCTCAATGTGGTGGAACTGCAAACCCCGCCGCTCAGGCAGCGCCGGGAAGATATTCCCCTGCTGGCCACCCATTTCCTGAACCGTTTTGCTGAAAAAAACCATAAAACCGTGGACCGGTTTTCGCCCCGGGCCATGGATCTGCTGATCCGCCACGACTGGCCGGGCAATGTGCGTGAACTGATGAACACCATCGAACGGGCAGTTGTCCTCTCGCGATCCGACTGCCTGGATGAGGCCGATTTCCATGTACTGGCAAAGGACGCGCCGGATACCGATGCCGCGTCGTCAGGCGCCGTATTCCCTACTGATCTACCGTTGGAACAGATTGAGCGAGAGGCCATTGCCAACACCCTCTCTTCTGCTGGCGGAAACAAAAGCGAGGCTGCCCGAAGGCTGGGCATCACCCGGAAGACATTGAGAGAAAAAATTAAAAAATACAAGATACTACAATGAATTCTACTTGCCTTTAGATGATGCTTGATTGCTTCTGGAAAAATTAAAGTCACTTCCTCGCTTGCCGATATAGATCCCATCAGTCGGTGTGACATGTTCCGATTGTCAGATGGATTGATTCACTGGTGGACCGGCCGCCGGTGACTGGAAACGACCTGCCATGATCTGCGCAGCATGGCTTTGCTGATGTCATCAAGAAACGGAACGCTTCGGATGCCTAGTGCAGCAACCATTCTTGAACTGGTCAAGAAAAACAAACGTCTGGAAGAGGAAAACAAACGTTTCCGAGCAGCCAGGGGATCCAATCGCGGGAGTGAAGAGCGGTTTCGGCTGATTTCCGAAACCATCCACTTTGGCGTGTTCGAACTCGACCAAGAAGGCAGTTGCCTTTATGCCAATACCAGTTACCAGAAAATTTTCGGGCTCAGCCTGGCGGAGAGCCTGACCCGGGACTGGCGGGAACTGCTGCACGACGGTGACCGTGGGGCGGTTTTTGCAAACTGGGCGGCAGCACTTGAAAAGATGGCCACCTTTTCTATGGATTGCCGCATCATCCGTCCCGACGGTACCCACCGATGGGTACATGTGCATTCGGAGCCGGTTTTCTCCGATGAGGGCGGTCGTTATACCGGTACGGTGGAGGATATCACCGACCGCAAACAGGCAGAGGAGGAACTGAAGAAGGCCAAAGAGACCGCCGAAAGTGCCAACATGGCCAAGAGTCAGTTCCTGGCCAACATGAGCCACGAGATTCGTACCCCCATGAACGGGGTCATCGGTTTTACCGACCTGCTCCTCGACACCGGACTCAGCGATGTGCAACTGGACTATACCCAAACCATCAAACGCAGTGGTATCGCCCTCTTGTCGCTGATCAACGACATCCTCGATTTTTCCAAAATCGAGTCCGGGGAACTGGATTTTGAATCGATCGAATTCGATCCCGAACTGCTGGCTTACGACGTTTGCGACCTGGTCCGTCCCAAGATCGGTACCCTTCCCGTGGAATTGCTCTGCCGGATTGACGACAACATGCCGGCCATGGTTCAGGGGGACCCCTTAAGGTTTCGCCAGGTGGTCACCAACCTGTTGGGCAATGCGCCCAAGTTTACCGAGTCCGGTGAAATCGAACTGGCCCTCCTGGTGGATGAAGAGACTGACGACCAGGTCAAGCTGCACGCCATTATCCGGGATACGGGGATCGGCATCCCCGAAGACAAACTGACGGCGATCTTCGAACCCTTTCAGCAAGCCGACGGTTCCACCACCCGCAAGTACGGCGGAACCGGTTTGGGGCTGTCCATCTGCAAGCAGATTTCCAACCTGATGGGGGGCGACGTCTGGGTGGAAAGCCGGATCAGCGAGGGCAGCATCTTTCATTTTACCGCCTGGCTGGGAAAGTGCGCGGAAAAACAGGCTTCGCCGACGATGGTTCCGGTATCTCTCAAGGACGTTCGTGTTCTGGTGGCGGATGACAATGTCGCCAATGCGAAGATCCTCAAACAGGTGCTCGATGCCTCCGGTATGCAGACCACGCTGGTTTACCGGGGCGAGGATGTGCTGGCGACCCTGGAGGACGGCTTTGCCCGAGGCGTGCCCTTTGCGCTGTGCATTTCAGATATCCGTATGCCGGATATGGACGGGTTTGCCGTGGCCAGACAGATCCGGTCATCGTCGGCATCTTTTTCCAAAATTGCCCTGATCGCCCTTTCCGGTGCGCTGGAGCGTGATGCCCAGCGGTGCGAGAAGGCCGGTTTCAACGGGTTTCTGAGCAAACCGGCCCGCCGTGAAAAACTGCTTCAGATGATCGGCCGTGTGCTCTGCGACTACAGTCCGGATAACGATTGCCAGCCTGAGCCACATGAGAAGATCCATACCCAGTATTCGGTCCGCGAGGACCTCAAACATTCCATTCGGATTCTGATGGCCGAAGACAATCCCGTTAACCAGAAGCTGGCCATGCTGATGCTGGGCAAGGCCGGCTACAAGGTCGAAGTGGCCAGCAACGGGATCGAAGCCGTAGAAAAATATACGGCTACGCCGGACGCCTTCGATCTCATCTTCATGGATGTCCAGATGCCGGAAATGGACGGCAAGGCGGCTACCCAGGTGATCCGCCAGAAAGGGTTCGATCAGGTTCCGATCATTGCCATGACCGCCCATGCCATGAAGGGAGACCGCGAGATGTGTCTGGACGCAGGGATGAACGATTACATCACCAAACCCATCAAACGGGAAGCCGTGTTTGCGATTATCGAAAAGAACGTACTAAATAAGGAGAGAATATGAATTTAGATATAAAGGCGCTGGCAGACGATATCGGTCTGGACGAGGCGGATTACCGCGAGTTGGTGGAACTGTTCATGCAGACCGGTATGGCGGATTACAACCAGCTCAAGGCGGCACTGGACGAGGGGGACGCCGGGCAGGTGGCCCGCAGTGCGCATACGATCAGCGGTGCCTCCGGTAACCTGGGGCTCATGCAGGTCCACGAAGTGGCCAAACGGGTTGAACAGGCCGCCAACGAAAACCAGATGGCGGATCTTCCCGCTGACGTGGCGACCCTTCGAGGATTCTTTGACGATATTGCCCGGATCGTTGCGGTGTGACCTTTCCCCCTACCTCAACGCAGCGCCTTTGAATGCCAACTACCAAATGTCAAATGGTGGAATCCTGTCCAATTTGAATCGATCTTATCCTTCAATTGACATTCGGGTTCTGGCATTTGGCATTCATTTATCCAAAAACGAGGTTCGCCGATAACGCCATTAACCGAACTCCAACTCAAATGCGGTTTCCCTGTGGCCGCTTCATGCCTTTCTCGACAAACCTGCCGGGCCGATGCTATAGTCGCCGGATGATTCAGTATCCCCATGACCCGCTGAACGACCTTTTTCCCCGCCTGGTCAGTGCCCTGGAACACGGCGGGCGACTGACCCGTGCCATTCTTGACTATATCGGCGCGACCCTGTTCGACCCTTCCCCCCGCCGGCTGGCGGCCTTTTTGGCCGATGACGACGACAGCGAGCGGGACAGCCTTCTGGATCTGATTTTCTATCCGGACGAGGCCTTTCAGATCCATCTGGAACCGCTGTTGGCAGCATCTCCCGTTACCCCTGAGGATGAAGCGGCCCTGAAGCGCCGTCTGCTGGAACGAAAGATCCAGCTCACGATCCGCCTGCCCGACAAACGCCCATTGACCCATCTCGTCCTGCCCGTTTTTATCAAATCCCAGTACATCGAACGGTTGAAGCTCTCCTGGCAGTTGGATGGCCCCGTGGCTGCAGCCATCGCGTCCGGCGTCTCGCCCGCGCGGGTGCCCATGGTGCGGGTGCGACTGCGCAACAACGGCCTGCGTGTCCAAAAAAGGGGACGGCAGTTTTTATGCCGTTTTTTTGAGTGCATGCCTGACGACGAACCCGACTACCTGGCCTGCCTTGACCTGGTGCTGCCGTTGCTGGAACGGGCCAGGGGGGATGCCGACTTTTACGACCCGTTGGTGAACCATAAACGGGAGCTTTTTCGCACTCTGCAGCAGGCCCGGCGTTTCGAGACCCTAATGCGCCAGTCCAACATGGAGATGCTGATGCTTCAGGGCGTCCGGGCGCCCCATGCCGACAGTGGCCAACTGCTGGAACAGATGCGTCTGATCGATCGGATCTGTCTGGGGGTTTTCGGCCACACCGAGACCCTGCAACTGCCCATGGAAGAACCGCAGCGTGAGATTGCCGACCTGGACGATACCGGAGCCGTCATCCGCTCTTTATGGCGCTGACCCGGTGCCGGGCGTATTTACAAACCCGATGAAATGGGATAGTCATTTCCACGCAGACGACCGATGCGGCGCTGTCGGCGCCGGTAGACGGACCGGAAAGGAAAGGGCGTTATGAAACGCATTGCCATTGTTATTATGCTGTCCCTGTTTGCCGGGGTGATGATGGGCGGGCTGGCGCCGGCATCTGCGGTGACGGAGGCTGAAAAGACCATCGACACGATTATTGCCGGTGTTGAATCGCGTTACAATGTCACCGGATTTACTGCGGAATTCGACCAGGAGTCGATTCTCAAGGCCATGGCGGTGACCGATACGGCCTCCGGCCGATTGATGGTACGGCAACCGGGCAAAATGCGCTGGGAGTACCTCGTGCCGGAACCCCAGACCATTATCACCGACGGCCGTGACCTGTGGGTGTTCAGGCCGGAGGAGAACCAAGTGATGGTGGGCAAGGCGCCGGCTTTTTTTGGCGAGGGCAAGGGGGCCGGGTTTCTCTCCAACATCAAGACCGTTCGCAACAGTTTCCGGATTTCCCTGGAAACCGCAGACGATCCGGAATTTTACCGCCTGCGCATGGTTCCCGACAAGGCATCGGCAGATCTCATTGAGGTCAAACTGGATGTGGCCCGGGAAAGTTTTGACGTGGTTCGGATCATCACCGTCAATGTCTACGGGGATGAAACCCGGATCGAACTGAAAAATGTCGACTTCACCGCGACGCCATCCGAATCGTTATTCCGCTTCGAGGCGCCGGCGGGCGCCGACGTCCTGCAGATGAATCCGTAACACCCGCGGCCGCAGCCGCAGCCGCCAAGCGATACGCCCCTAAAGGATCTATCCATGCAAACCAAAATCAGAAAGCTGCTCAAGGAAAACAACGCCGTCCTTCTGGCCCACAACTACGAGCCGCCGGAAATCCAGGCCCTGGCCGATATGTGCGGCGATTCGCTGGAACTGAGCATCCGTGCCGCCGATACCGATGCGGATGTGATCGTTTTCTGCGGGGTTCATTTCATGGCCGAAACCGCCTCGATCCTCTCTCCGCAGAAGACCGTGCTGCTGCCCCGTGCCGATGCCGGCTGCCCCATGGCCGACATGATCACCCCCATGGCCCTGAAGGCGCGACTGGCCGCCATACCCGCCATGCCGGTGGTGACCTATGTGAACTCGTCGGCGGCGGTCAAGGCCCTCTCCACCATCTGCTGTACTTCGGCCAACGCCATTGAAGTGGTCCAGAGCCTGACTGAAGATGAACTGCTCATGACGCCCGACCGCAACCTGGCGCAGAACACCGCCAGGCACACGGACAAGACCATTCACTTGTGGGATGGCTGCTGCCCCATCCATGACCGGCTCAGCGTGGCCGATGTCGAGGCGGCCCGCAAGGCCCATCCTGAAGCATTGTTTATTGCCCACCCCGAGTGCCGGCCCGAGGTGGTCGCCTTGGCCGACGCCGCCTTGAGCACCTCGGGCATGATGCGTTTTGCCGCCGAATCCGAGGCCAGCGAGTTTATCGTCGGCACGGAGGTGGGCCTGCTGCATCCGCTGGCACAGAAAAACCCGGGCAAGACCTTTTATCCGGCATCGGAAACGATGATTTGCCCGGACATGAAAAAGATCACGCCCCGGGATATTCTCACCTGTCTGGAGAACATGTCCGGCCAGGTCCGCGTGCCTGAGGAGATTCGCATACCGGCACTGGCCGCGGTGGAGCGGATGATTGCCCTGTCGCGCTGAAGCTGACGACAAAAACGCCGGCATCCCCCAAAAAGGGGCAACGCCGGCGTTTTTCAAACCCTCTGTTTTGCGGCACGATTACATATTGTCAACCATGTCGTCAGGAATATCCGCGTTGGTATAGACCTTCTGGACGTCGTCGCAGTCTTCCATGGCATCCATCAGTTTGAGCATGCGTTCGGCTTCGTTACCCGACAGCGGGCTCATGTTCTGGGGAAGCATGGTTACTTCTTCGTCACTGTAGGTGATCCCGGCACTGTCGAGGGCCGCCTGGACGGCCTCGAAATCTTCGGGGGCGGTGATGACTTCGAAGCAGTCATCGTCTTCGCGGACGTCTTCGGCACCGGCGTCAAGGGCGACTTCCATCAGCTTTTCTTCGTCTGCGTCTGCCTTGTCCACGTTGAAATAGCCCTTTTTGTCGAACATCCAGGCCACGCAGCCGTTTTCCCCCATGTTGCCGCCATACTTGTTGAAGATGTGGCGGATTTCGGCCACGGCGCGGTTTTTGTTGTCGGTCAGGGATTCCACGAGAATGGCGGTGCCGCCGGGACCGTACCCCTCGTAGGAGCTCTCCTCGTAGCTGACGCCTTCCAGTTCGCCGGTACCTTTCTTGATGGCCCGCTCAATGTTGTCCTTGGGCATGTTTTCCGCTTTGGCCGCGGCCACGGCGGTGCGCAGCCGTGGATTGGCCTCGATGTCGCCGCCGCCGGTACGGGCGGCAACGGTAATCTCTTTGATCAGTTTGGTAAAAATCTTTCCCCGTTTGGCATCCTGAGCACCTTTACGGTGTTTGATGGAAGACCACTTATTGTGTCCGGACATAGTTTCCTCCTGATTGGCGAATCCGAATGCTACGGTTCACATCGTCGTTATTTTTTCCCCAGGCCGATGACAAATACCTCCCGGCTGGCTTTTCGCGTACTTTTCGGCCGGAATGCCGCCTGCCGCTGGAAGCGCTGTTTCACGGCATCGGTAAACGTTTTGAAATCGTTGCCCTGAAAGATTTTGCAGACGAAGTGCCCACCCGTGACCAGGGTGTTGTCGGCAATGGCCAGGGCCGCCTCGCACAGCCCTACCGATCGGGCCTCGTCCACATGGCGGTTGCCCGTGGTGGCCGGTGCCATGTCGCTGAGTACCACATCGACCCGGGTCAGCGCCAGTCCGGCCAGGTGGCCTTCCAGGTCGGCCACGTCACCGGTGATCACGGTCACATGATCGGGCAGCGCGATGGTGACGGGGCTCAGGTCGATGCCCACCAGCCGGCCTTCGGGGCCGATCACCCTGGCGGTAAACTGCAGCCACGAGCCCGGTGCGCAACCCAGATCCAGAACCCTCGCCCCGCGATTGAGAATGCGGTGTTTTTTCTGGATCTCCTGAAGCTTGTACACCGAACGGGCCGCGAAGTGGTCCCGCTTGGCTTGGCGGGTGTAATGATCCGCCCACGGGTTCTGCTTCTTTTGAGATGATCGCTTCATATCTTTTCGACCGGTTCAAGTCAAGTCCAACCACCCGTTCAGGGCAATCTCAATCGTCAATATAATAAGTGTGTTGTCAATCCGAAAGGCGATGATACACCATCAGAACAAGAGCTCCACGGCCGCTGCCACCGTCGACACGCCCTCGAGATCGAGGCCTTCGGGCTGGCGTAACCGTTTCAGGCTGCCCAGCGGCACCACGCAACGGGTAAAGCCCATTTTCTTGGCCTCCAGGACACGGATTTCCAGGTTGCCCACGGCACGCACCTCGCCGGCCAGTCCGACTTCGCCGATCACCAGCGTGTCCTTGCGGATGGGGCGGTCCAGGAAACTGGAGGCCACCGCCGAGACAATCCCCATGTCCACGGCCGGCTCGACGATTTTGACCCCACCGGCCACATTCATGAAGATGTCGTGCCCCATCAGGTGCATGCCCAGCTGTTTCTCCATGACCGCCACCAACAGGGCCACCCGGTTGGCATCCAGACCGAGAATGGTTCGCCGGGGTGTTCCGAAGCTGGTGCTGGATGCCAAGGCCTGAAGTTCCACCAGGATCGGCCGGGTACCTTCCATACTGGCCGTGACCACCGAGCCGGCGGCGTTTTCCGGCCGTTCGGAGAGAAACACCGCCGACGGGTTGGCCACCTGGCACAGGCCGCGCTCTTTCATTTCGAAAACGCCGATCTCGTTGGTCGAGCCGAATCGGTTTTTCACCGCTCGCAGGATACGGAAAATGTGGTTGCGGTCGCCTTCGAAGTAGAGCACCGTGTCCACCATATGTTCCAGGAGGCGCGGACCGGCAATGGCTCCCTCCTTGGTCACGTGGCCTACCAGAAACGTGGGGATGCCGGTGCGCTTGGCCATGAGCATCAGCCGCATGGTCGATTCGCGGACCTGGCTCACACTGCCCGGTGCGGATGTGATTTCCGGGCTGAACATGGTCTGGATCGAATCCACCACCAGCACGTCGGGCTGTTCGCTTTCCACCATGGCCATGACCGCGTCGATATCGATCTCCGAAACCACCAGTAGGGTAGGAGACTGGGCCTCCAATCGGCGGCTGCGCAGGCGCAGCTGGCGAACCGACTCTTCACCGGAGACGTAAAGTACCTTGCGACCGGTGGCGGCCATGCCGTGCAGGGCCTGGAGCATCAGCGTCGATTTGCCGATGCCCGGGTCGCCGCCGATCAGAACCAGGGTGCCGGCCACCAGGCCGCCGCCCAATACCCGGTCAAACTCCTCGATGCCGGTTAAAAGCCGTTCCTCATCGACGATTTCGACAGCATCGATGGGAACCGGGCGATTGCCCCTGTCGGTCATGCGTTTGTTGCCGGGTGCCGGCGGTCGCCGGACCTCTTCGGCAAAGGTGTCCCATCCGCCGCATTCGGTGCAGCGGCCCAGCCATTTGGCGGATTCATATCCGCAGAACTGACAGACAAAAAGGGATTTGGCGGTTTTTCGTGCCATTTGGAAAACGTGCACCTTTATCAATTATCGACCGTATTAAATACAACGACGCCCATGATCGACTATCACGTCCGAACCCTCCTTTGCAACCACGCCACGGGTGCCATGCAGGGCAATCGCATGTAAACAAAATATCGGGAACCATTGTCGCAGACTATGTCATTTCCTGCAGCAAAAGCTGTGAATTGACGCATTTGCAGGAAGCTGTAGGAGTGGTCCATGACCGCGAAAAAAGAAATCAAGCTACATGCGATTGCCCTGGGGTGGCATGGAGGCCTATATGTCGGCGGCGATTGCCAACGGCCTGGATCCCATTTTATTCCCGGTGTCTTGGCGTGATGGAATCAATGCTGGATTATGACTACTTTGATATGGTATGTCATTTGGATCCGCCCAAAAAGTCCAACAACCGTCCATCGCCGGATGTGAACGACGGTTTCCATGTTTTTCTAACGGGAGCGGGCGCCGCTTTAGGCGATTGGCGGAAAAGAATGTCCCATATTGTGCCGGATTTTTTTCGTCTTCAAGGCGGCGCCAAGGTTGCGTACTTTACGTATTCGGCCTTGGCACCAACGCAGAAGACGGGAAAAAAGACAAGCCAGATGGGATATTCTTTGACAGAAATCGCCTTAAACCCGTTTAAGCGCTCAGGAGGTTAATCAGGATGTGTGACGATCAGCTGCTACATGCCAACCGACGATTCTCTTCCCGCGGGCTCGCGATCCTGGTGGTTCTGATTGCCGGACTGTTTGCCGGGGTCTTGGCCGCTGATGAAACCGAGATTTTTCAAACCCTCAAAAAGCGGCTGGTTGCCGATGGCTTCGAAAGCGGCCGCATCGATTCCATTTTTGCCAGCCCTGATGTCGCCTTCGAAAAAGGAGGCGTCAGCGCCTATTTCATGCACAACGAATCCAAGCTGAACTACAAGCAGTTCACGCGGCCATGGTCCATTGCCTCGGCCAAAAAGTACATGAATGCCCACCACTATGCCCTGGCCGCGGCCCAGAGAAAATACGGTGTGGACCAGGAAGTGATCACGGCCATCATTCTGGTGGAGACCAAACTGGGCACTTACACCGGCAACAAATCCGTCATCAATACCTTGTCGACCCTGTCGGCCATGGCCGAGGCGAGCCCGCGCCAGATCATCTGGGAGAACTTGCCCGATGACGAACGGAGGATGTCCCGCGAAGAGTTCGAGAAGAAGGCCGATCAGAAGGCCGGCTGGGCCTACCGGGAACTGAAAGCCTTTCTCGCCTACACGGAAAAAGAAAAAATGGATCCGACCGTCATCAAAGGCTCCTACGCCGGCGCCATGGGAATCTCCCAGTTCATGCCCAGCAACATCGGCCCGTACGGACAGGACGGTGATGCCGATGGCCGGGTGGATCTGTTCGTTCACGCCGACGCCATCTCCAGCATCGCTGCCTACCTGAAAAACTACGGCTGGAAACCGGGCATATCGCAAAAAGAGGCCTTCAAGGTGGTCTATCATTACAACCACAGCAAATATTACGTGAACACCATCCTGGAAATCGCGGACAAACTGAAAGGCTGAACCCTCATGAGTACCGGCATGGTTGTGGTGTTAACCGGCGTGGTCTTTTTCCTGCTGACCTGTGTCGCCATCCTGGACATCGCCCGTAAGGATTTCGGCTCGATCCAGATGAAGGCCCTGTGGGGGTTCCTCGTGGCCATGGTCCCTTTTATCGGTGTAATCATCTATTTTCTGATCGGTTACAAAAAAGGCAAACGGCCCGTTGCCGAAGGGCCGGCGGATTGATTTGCCGGAAATAGTGTTTGACAAAAAGGTATCTTTTCTATATTGATGCCTCTGTTTTTTTAGAAGGTCCCATCGTCTAGTGGTTTAGGACGCCGGCCTCTCACGCCGGTAACGCGGGTTCGAATCCCGCTGGGATCACCAAAGAAATCCAATAGGTTGGCGATTCTGATATTTGAAACCGCTCCTTGGACATAAATGTTGGACATAAAAACACCCTCAAAATTCACGTTTTGAGGGTGTTTTTATGTCCAGACGCCATCATTCTTAGCCCTCCCATTCCAAGTGTTTGATTTGATTGAATCCGTCCATCAACCCTCTGGACGTAAATTTCGGACATAACACAAAGCATTAGTTTGGTGGAAATTCATCGTCTCCTGACGGGTTAAACGTCATTTGGAGCGATTTTCAGTTTGCTCATAAAATCGTAGTCGTGGGCGGTAATGCTATTTCAGCGGTCCTCTCGGGTATGCCAAAGTCTCAGCACGTAGATAATCGAATCCTGAATCTCATAGCGGACTTCGTAGTTCTTGACCAGAATCCTCCGTACCTCGCGCGGCTCGAACTGGAAAAGTCGCTCACCAATGCGCGGATTGGTCAGCAAGATGGTTGGGGCTTTGGTCAGTGCCTGAATCGCCCTCGCGGCGGCCGGCTTATTCACCGGAGCCAGGAATTCATACAACCGCACCAAGTCGGAAAGCGCCTTGCTGGTCCACCTCAACTCCATCAACGTGGTACCGGCAGCGGCTGGTCGGAGTCAAGACTGTCAGCCCACGCCTGCACGGCCTGGTGGTCGATGACGCTGCCGGCGTCCACGTCTGCCAGCGCCTCTTGGGTCAGGCGGTCGCGCTCCTCCTCCTGGGCTATCCAGGCGGAAAGCGCCTGTTTTATGATCCAGGCTCTTGAGCGTTCAAGCCGTGCAGCCATCTGATCGACCTTGTCGACCAGCTGAAGCGGCACATGTGCGGTCAGCACTTTAGTTGCTGCTTGTGTCATGTTGTACCTCCTTGTTCCATATGCTTTCCCAGGCCGAAACTTCTCGATCTCTCGTTATGGGTGGCCGGGAGATCTCCATTAGGCGCAATCCTTTCTGATACAGGATGATTTAAATTTCATCATAGTGATTAACAATGAATCGGTCAAGCTGAATGTCAGATTGAAGCATATCCTAACCGGATGTCAAAATAAGCCATTTGGAGACGTCAGAATAGAACCGAGTTCTGCATTTCTTGACGGATGTCGCGCAAAACTGAAAAGGATGGGCTTTGGGTAAAAAAACAGAAAAAGCTCCCAGGGCTGCATCTTCTATGCTGTAGCTGGTATTTGTGCCGATGCGCCGGTCAGGAAATGCAGAAATAGTTTGGCGAAAAAATTGGATCACTTTGTCAAATGTGAATTCTGCATGTTTCCTTTCAAGTAGGATGTGGTTTTCTTCTTGTTCTGGCAATCGCATGGCCCTGGCTCGCTTTTGGTAAAAGTGAATGAGTATTCACCCTCTTATATCCATTACAAGCTTCTATGTCCAGAACATTTTGAAATAATAAAGAAAATAAATACATCGAACTCTGATTGGAAAAAACGTCCGCGTGGGTAGCAAAAAGAGCCATTTCAAAATTACAATTGCTGGCGAATATCGCCGTGGATCATCCTCGGATCGACCATCATTCTTATGATTGTCGTCATCGTCTTCGCGGTCCAGAATGCAAGTCGTGAGCGGCGTTACATGAAGGAGCTGATGAGCGCCAAGGGCGCGGCACTGATCCGCGCCGTGGAAGCCGGTGCCCGTACCGGCATGACGGCCATGATGTGGGGTGGGAGGGAGATCCAACGGCTGCTCGAAGAGACCGGCAGGCTGCCCGATGTGCTCTACATGGCAGTGGTGAATGCGAAGAGAATCGTCGTCGCCCACAGCGATCCGGCAAAGATCGGTACGCCATTTCGTAAAAGCGGAAAACTGGTCCACCTGGGACCGGACCTGAAGGAGAACTGGGAAGTCGTCCATCTGGATGCAAACCGGCGGGTGTTTGAAGTCCATCGCCATTTTCGCCCGCTGTGGCCGGATAACAGCGGCCAGTCAAGCCATATGCAGGGGATGATGCATTTCCATGGGATGATGGCACCGACGTCGCCGGACTGGACATTGCGCCGTTTGAAGCCGCCATGCGGGAAGACGCGCGCATGACCATGGTTCTGTCGGCAATCCTGCTGCTGGCGGGGTTCGGTGGGTTCGTTTCCCTGTTCTGGATGTACAGTTACCGGTCGACCCGGCGGTCGCTGCTGGACACCAGCGCGTTTGCCGAAAAACTGGTCGCGCATCTGCCGGTCGGTCTCATCGCCACCGACCAGGAAGAGCGAGTCACCTTCTTCAATTCAGCCGCCGAAACCATCACCGGCCTATCGGCCGTCGACGCCACAGGCAGCACCGTCGATGCGATTCTGCCCGATCAATGGCACGCGCTCGAACAGGCGCTCGACCGCAGCAAAGCCATTACCGAACAGGAAAACGAATGCACCTTCCCCAATGGCCGGAGTGTGCCGCTGAGTATCAGCGCCACCCGCATCAACAACATAATGAAGACTGAGAAAAACCATGAACAAGGACAGACCCATCCGCATCCTGATCGTTGACGACGATTCCGGTCACTTGGTCACGCTGAAGACGATTATCGGCAGCTGGGGCTACCGCGTTGAAACGGCAGATGATGCGATCGCTGATGGAGATGATCGCCATGGTCGCGCCCTCCGAGGCCACCGTGTTGATCAGCGGAGAGAGTGGCACGGGAAAGGAACTGATCGCCCGGTCCCTGCACTGCAACAGCCCCCGCAAGGATCACCCGCTGGTGATCGTTAATTGTGCGGCCCTGACCGAGACGCTTTTGGAGAGCGAGCTGTTCGGCCACGAAAAAGGCGCCTTCACCGGAGCTGACAAGCGGCGTGAAGGCCGGTTCATGCAGGCGCATCGTGGTACGATCTTCCTGGATGAAATTGGCGAAACCTCACCCACCATGCAGGCCAAACTGCTGCGTGTGCTTCAGCAGAAAGAGATCCAGCGGGTGGGCGGCGAGGCGATCCTTCACGGGTACGGGATGTACCATGGCGACTGGGGCGGTCACATGATGGACTCCGGGTACAGGGGCCATATGATGGGGCCCGGCTATGGCGGCCACATGATGGGCTACAGGCATGGACCGTACATGCATGACGACGATGATTGGGGCAATCTGCCCAAGGAACAGGCCAACAAACTCGAAGCCGCCCAGGAACGGTTTTATAACGAAACGCGTGGCCTGCGCCGGGCAATCGACGACAAGCAGTTCGCCTTGAACAGTGAATTGAACAAGGAGAGCCCCGACAATGACAAGGCGATGGCGCTGCAAAGCGAGATTTCCAAACTGCAGAACGACTTTGACCAGAAAGCCCTGGAGCATCAGATCGAGGTCCGCAAGATCGTGCCGGACGCCTACGCCGCCGCCCGGGGATATGGCAACGGGTACTGCTGGTAGTGATTAAAAAGTTGCCCGGGGCGGAGATCAGGTCCCATACCGCCCCGGGCAATGTGACGCCAGCCTATCGAGGAGGTTTTCCGATGAACAGAAAAACCAGCACACTGATGAGCCTGGGCATCTCCGTTGCTCTCATTGCCGGGGCCATCTGGTTTCTCTACGATCAGCACCGCTCGTTCGGCTATGGTGGATGGTATATGCCGCACCAAACGATGATGGGTGGCGGCCATGGAGGTGGCTATATGGGAATTTTCATGATTCTATTCTGGGTGGTCGTTATCGCAGCCATTGCACTGGTCGTTTCTGGTGCCATCTCCGGCCGATCGTCTTCTCCCAGTGAACGCCCGCCGGTGCTTCCCAATGCCCTGGAGGTGTTGAAACGCCGGTATGCCAGTGGAGAAATCACCTGGGGGGAACTGGAGGACAAGGATAAGTTCAATCGGCTTCTTCCAGGTCGCAAGCGATTAATGGACACCGTGCGCATGATCGCCTATCGGTCGGAGACGGCCATGGCGACAATGTTGCTCGGCCCAACGGTGGATATGGCCGATGCCAGGCGGCTGTTGCAAGGGCTGTTCGTCACCGATGCCGACCTATTGCCCGATATGGAAAACAACCGTTTGCTCGTTCGGATTCACAATGCTTCGACGCCGGCGGACAATCGATCAATCGCCTCACTTTTAGAAGAACTCAACAAGGCTGAGATCAATTTTCCCGGAAGTAATATGCAACTCACCTATGAACTAGTAAACAGTGATGTTTGAAACTGTGCTGGTGTCGTTTTATTTTTCACGGAGGTAAGGCGTTCTGACCTTACGCTCAACCAATGAACGCAGTTCTTGCTTGGATGTTTCCATTTCCGCCCAAAGGTCAGCAGCATTTCTTCCCGCTTGTATCATCGTGGCAAAACGGAAGTAGTCTTTGTGCCATTTCTCATGCGCCTTCTCAATATTTCCGTCAGATTTGACTCCCGGAGGAAGGGTATGCATAAAACAGCGTTTGGAATCCTTGAGTTGTTCAATGTCGAGTAAATCAGAGGCGGTAGGCACGGCGTTCCTTATACTGATGCACCTCGCAACGTGGAGACTGTACCACCCATATAGGGAACGTGGGAAATCATGGAGCGGTTGATTATCAGCGTGAGTTAAGATCCAATCCGCCATGGCCTTGGCCGGCATGGGTTTGGCGTATGCATAGCCTTGGAGCAAAAAACCGCCGATGCTTCCGAGGCAATCGACGATGTCCTCGTTTTCAACGCCTTCGGCAACACATTCGAGGCCCCGTTGAGTTGCAAGCGACCATAAAGACAGGATCAAATCCAAATATTCAAAATTTTCCCGAATCGAACGAACGAAGCGTTGATCGATTTTAATCCCGGTCACCGGCAATGTTGCAAGCCGCAACAATGAAGATTCACCCGTCCCGACATCGTCTAACAAAATCGAAAAGCCGGCTTCTTTTAGTGTGAAAAGGGCATGTTGCACCTTTTTCTCGTCCGAAAGCGCCGATTCGACAATTTCCAGGCCAATTCGGTCCGGACGTGCCCCCAATCTCTCAAATTGTTCCGGTAGCGCCTTCAGCCACTCGGTATCGTTCATAGCCTCGGGAGGAAGGTTGATGCTGCAAACCAGAGATGGGTCGGAAAATGAGGAAATATCGTCCATCACCCGTGTAAGCCCGATATCAAACAGATCCCGCAACTGATTCGAACCGAAAGCGGAAAGGAACTTGCCTGGTGAAATGATCTCATCGCCATCCCTTAATCGGCCTAACGCTTCGGCTTTTATGGTGCGGCCGCTGCTTGGATCAACTATGGGCTGATAGTGCATCTCCACTTTTTCTTGGGCCAACAGCCGCCGAAAGCGTAATCCGTCCGCCAAGCGATGCCGGCGTTTGATACGAGATTTTTCTATGAAATCGAGGTTCACTCCGATCAGATCGGCAATTTGCTGCCAATAATGGCGGGTGCTCTCATTCAGAAAATAGCCGGGGAAGCTCTCACAAACCATGAGAAGTGCTATCGGGGCACCTTGAAGGTCATGCATCAAAAACTGTCCAAGCGAACGAATCCCCATGCTTTTGCATTCGGTTCGCCAATGCGGGTATTGATCTAATTTGTTGACGATAATTGGCTGTTCGCGGAACCATGCCTGTTGAATGTCAGGCACAGTGACGGTTGGATAATCCGGCAGGGTTAAATCCGTTGCGTCATAGGGTACCTGGCCCTTGGCCAACAAGTGGCGGTAGTTGCCATTTTTTACACTGCCCACAGCAACGCCCATTATATCCTCATTTAATGATTTTATCAGGATTTCAAGGGTGTCCTGAATGAAATCCAGCGTATTTGCCGTCTGTCGTTGTTGTACGATTTTTTGATGAACAGACAAGCGATTTTGCTGAACCTGGGTATACATCTCGATTTGATTGATGAGATCGTATTGAAAGCGGCGTGTTATTATATCCTTGAGTTTTTCTGCATTCGGATCGCCGTCGGCTATGACCACTGCGATATCCAGATACATAACAGAGGCTTCCGTAAGCACATCCGTAGATACGCCGGAGCAGAAATGGCGCCTCCCGGCCCTGCCGGCCATAACTTTATGGCTTTCCGGGCTGAGTTCCGGGTGTAAAACAGAACCCATGTATTCGCTTTGAGCGAGACGCAAATGCTCAAACTCTTTGGGCGTCAGGTTATCTAATACCGCTTTTGCGTCAGGTATCTCCATAAGGAAGTCGTAGAATTTTTCGACAGACTGGTGGATGAGATTCTCCACTGGCCCGAGATGGGATAAAACTGAGGAGGCATCAGGACCATAAGCGCCTCGGACCCAGATCGGCTGATAATGAATGTTGCTATCCATTTAAAAGTCTCCTATGCAAAAGACCGGTCTTGCCATGCAGCGGCTGCATGAAAATAACGCAAAGGCGATCCTTTTCATCGACCTTCATGAGCCCCTCTGAAATTAAAAATCCAACAACTGTCTACAATCGGTACCCAATAGGCAATCCTAAAGCATGACATATTCAATCACAACGTATTCAGGAAACAATGCCCTGTTGATGACCGGACAAAAGGCTTGCCATTCCGGGATGCCCTTGCTAATAGTAGGCGCCATTCCGATTGGGGTGTTCTGCCGACAGCCGGCAGAACTGAGAGCAGACCCATTGAACCTGAAGCAGTTCACACTGACGTAGGGAATTCGGAAGCGCCTCTCAGGATTTATTGCCACGGTGGTTCTTTTTTCCACGCCGGTTCATCAAACCGCTCGCAAAGATAATCCACACAAAGCGGTGCTCCTCCTCCCCATCGGATGATTGGTTTCAAGCGCTGCGATCGGTGTCGGACCCCTCGCCAGCAAAACCCGAAAACATTGTGGAGGACCCATGACAACCAACAGCCTGTCTCCCGTGAATGCGTCCCAAAGAAGCCGCAAAACCGCTTATGCCGTCGTACTGGTGGCCATTGGCGTGGCCCTGGCCCCCTACACCGCTTTTCCCATCGGCATCGCCAAAGTCAATCCCACGCAACACCTGATTAATGTGATGGCCGCCGTGCTGTTGGGGCCGTGGTGGGCCGTCCTGACGGCCATGGTGATCGGGATCCTGCGCAACGCCATGGGGCTCGGTACCCTGCTGGCCTTTCCCGGAGGGATGATCGGCGCCTGTCTGGCCGGCATCGCTTACCGGCTCATGCGCCGGACCTGGGCGGCGGCCGCCGGTGAAGTCATCGGTACCGGTCTGATCGCGCCGGTGGTCAGCGCGCTTTTCGTCGCTCCGGTGCTCATGGGAAAAGCGATCCCGCTCTTGGCCCTGGTGCCATCCTTCGTCTGCAGCACCGTTATCGGCGCGCTTCTGGGCGTGCTGGCCCTGCGCCTGCTCAAGCGGACCGGCAGCATCGATTTCTAACCCGATGAGTTCCGCCTCTGAAGCGCCCGTTATCGCTATCCGGAATCTGGTTTACCGTTACCGCCGGGAAGATTCCCAGCCGGTATTGAACGGTGTCAACCTGGACATTTTTCGGAACGACTATCTGCTCATAACGGGACGCAGCGGGTCCGGGAAGTCGACCCTCTGCCGGACCTTCAACGGGCTCATCCCTCATTTTCACGGCGGGGTGCTGGACGGTGACGTCCGAGTGACCGGAAAGCCGGTCGGCCAGACCGCCATCGCCGATCTTTTTGATCAGGTGGCCATGGCCTTCCAGAATCCGGACGGGCAGCTTTTCTGCCGATCGGTGGAACAGGAAATCGCTTTCGGCCTGGAGAGCTTGGGCCTGCCCCGTGAGACCATCGCAGCCAGGATCGACACCGTCCTGGGCCAGACCGGGATCGGCAAACTGCGCCATTGTGATCCACAAAAACTTTCCGGCGGTGAAAAGGCGCTGGTGCTGATCACGGCCCTGGTGGCGTTGCGGCCGAAGGTTCTCGTGCTTGACGAACCGTTCGCCAACCTGGACCCGGCCAATGTCGGGCGGGTGAGAAACGTTCTCAAAGGGCTGCATGCCGGCGGTGTGGGCATCGTGCTGTGCGAGCATCGCCTCTCCCGGACCGTCCCCGACGCTACCCGGGTGGTGGTGCTCCACCGTGGACGGCTGGTCGCCGACGGCATCCCGTCGGCGGTCTTGTCCAATCCACCGGAGGCTTGGGGGCTGGAGCCGCCCCTGGCCATGCGGGTTGCCGCCATGAACGGTTCCCCCGCCCGTAGAACCATCGCGGCGCCGGGCGGGCTGCCGTCCGATTCCCAACGGATTGGCCGTCTGGAACCCCGACCGCCGCGGGTGGCCATTGACCGGGATGCTCCACCCGTGATCGAAGTTGACGGCCTCTCCCACCACTCAGGTGGCCGCACCCTATTGCGGGATATCGCGTTTGCCCTTCATCCCGGCGAATGCATCGCCATCGTCGGCGCCAACGGAGCCGGCAAGACCACGCTGCTGAGGCATCTGTTGGGGTTGCAGCGACCGACCGGGGGGATGGTCCGGATCCATGGCCGCGATACGCGACGCACACCGGTGGCCGAGTTGGCCCGGGAGATCGGGCTGGCGTTTCAGAATCCGGACAACCAGTTTTTCAAGCCGACGGTCGCGGAGGAGATCC
Organism: Desulfosarcina ovata subsp. ovata; assembly: GCF_009689005.1. Taxonomy (NCBI): domain Bacteria; kingdom Pseudomonadati; phylum Thermodesulfobacteriota; class Desulfobacteria; order Desulfobacterales; family Desulfosarcinaceae; genus Desulfosarcina; species Desulfosarcina ovata. The sequence goes on from NZ_AP021879.1 coordinate 3,922,292, forward strand.
GTATCGGACCTCAAGCCCTTGGCGTCCTGGACAACCGCTGGATCGAGGCACTGGCGGCGACCTTTCACTTGCAGCCCCTGCAAGCCCAGACGCCGTTTCGCCTCAGCGGCGGGGAGAAGAAACGCGTTGCCTTTGCCGCGGCCCTGGCATCGAAGCCGGCCATTCTGGCCCTGGACGAACCCACCGCCGGACAGGATTTCATCTTCCGCCGGGATCTGCGGGATCTCCTGGCCCGGATGGAGACCGAGGGACAGGCCGTCATCATTGTCACCCACGACCTGACCTTTGCCGAGCGCACGGCCGGGCGCTGGCTGCTGATGGCAGGCGGATGCCTGCTGGCCGACGACACCCCGGACCGGATCATGGCGGATGCCGACCTCATGGACCGGGCCGGTCTGGTACCCAGCGAGCGTTTTCAACTGATGCGGATGGGGCCGGATGCTTGATCCGCGGACCAAACTGCTGCTGGCCCTGGCATACGGCACCCTGGTCGCCGGGATGCGTCAACCGGCACACCTGGGCCTCGCCTGGGGCGGGCTGGTCGTCGCCATCGTTGTCCTGGGGCAACTGAGAACCTATCTGCGCTGGCTGCTCATGCTGGTTCCCATGGCCCTTTTTTTTGGTGCGGTGACCGCATGGTCGGCAGACCGGTTCACGGGGTTGGCCGCCGCCATGGGCCTTTTGGCCATGACCACGGTTTTTTTCGTCTTTTTCGCGACCACGGATCCGGAAGATCTGGGCAACAGCCTGGTTCATTCAGGCCTGCCGTTTGCCGCCGCCTTCGTCATGACCGCCGCCATGCAGTTCGTGCCGGTGGTGGCCCGCAAAGCCCGAGCCGTAATCGAAACCCAGCAGGCCCGGGGGATCGTCCTGAAACCGGGCTGGCGGGCATTGCGCAATTACCCGGCGCTACTGATTCCGTTGCTGGTCCAGTGTTTTCAAATGGCCGACAATTTGGCCGAGGCCATGGAGGCCCGCGGATTCGGCCGCTCCGGCCGGACCTTTCGAAAATCCTACCGCCTGCGCCTGCGCGACTGGCTGGCCATATTGGGAGGCTGGGGCGCTGTGATCCTGGCCTTCACATTTCTGGCCCATTGAACCCGGGGCGTCAATCTGACAGGGCAATCTGACTCCGGGGCTTGTCCTACGGCCTTTCCCGTGCTACTGCAATTCGTGTTTTAAATAAAATGTCATATCCCCTATTACCTGTTACGATCCAATGCCTTGGAGGCCGCGCATGGTTACCCCGATCTATCTGGACTATAATGGCACCACACCCCATGACCCGGAAGTCATTGCCGCCATGCGGCCGTTTCTGGAAACCGAATTCGGTAACCCGTCCAGTTCTCACTGGTACGGCATTCGGCCCAAGCGCGCGGTGGAGAATGCCCGCCGGCAGGTGGCCGGCCTGTTGGGATGCTCGCCAAAGGAAATCTTCTTCACTTCCGGCGGCACCGAGTCCAACAACCATGCCATCAAGGGGATGGCCCGCGTTTTAAAAAAAAGGGGCCGGCACCTGATCACCACCACCGTGGAGCATCCGGCGGTCCTGGAGGTCTGCCGTTACCTGGAAGCGGAAGGCTTTACGACCACTTACGTGGATGTGGACGAGACCGGCATGGTGAGTGTGGACGCCATCAAAGCGGCGCTCCGGCCGGATACGATCCTCATCTCGATAATGCACGCCAACAACGAAGTCGGGACGATTCAGCCCATTGCCGCGATCGCGCGTCTGGCACGGGAGAACGGCATCGTCATGCATACGGACGCGGCCCAGAGCGTGGGCAAGATCGAAACGGATGTTCAATCACTGAACGTCGATCTGCTCTCGGTGGCCGGCCATAAAATCTACGCGCCCAAAGGGATCGGGGCGCTGTACGTGCGCGACGGCGTGAAGCCCGAAACGTTCTGCCACGGTGCCGGCCAGGAGATGGGCTGGCGGGCGGGAACCGAAAACGTGCTCGAAATCGTTGGCCTGGGCAAAGCCTGTGAAATGGCCGATCGCAACCTGGTGCATGCCAGCGCCCACCTGGCGGCCATGCGCGATCGCCTCTACCGGGGCCTGCGCGAGAAACTGGCCGACATCCGCGTCAACGGTCATCCGGAACAGCGACTGCCCAACACCCTGAGCGTTTCCTTCAAGGGCCTGGAGGCCAACCGCATTCTCGAAGAGATCGGCCTGGCGGTGGCCGCCTCCGCCGGCGCGGCCTGCCATTCGGACACGGTTCAGCTTTCCCACGTCCTGGAGGCCATGCGGGTGCCCGTGGAATGGGCCAAGGGCACCTTGCGGTTTTCCACCGGCAGAATGACCACCGAGGCCGAGATCGACCAGACGATCGATGAGGTCGTCCGGGCGGTGGCGCGATTACGACAGGACAATTGAAACAGAATAAAATAACAACTGAAAACATTTCCCAATCAATTTCCATATGGGACGATGTTGGATTGCCGGAAATAAATAATTCCTCCATCTGCTTGTCTTTGTGCCCGTCTACCGTGTTGCCGCCACCCGCACATATTCCCTGATATGCACGGGTGGCGGCGCCTTGTAGACGACCCCAAATCCGGCGCGATCTTGGGGAATTATTCTGATTATAACGGATTTTGGGGAGTTTGATTCCAATAAGCCGAACATACAGTGGCCTATCCCCCGACAAAAACACAACATGTTGATATTATTGAAGATTTGAGTCTAGACTTTTTACTAATAATTTTATATAGTTAGAGACACATCCCGCCAAAGGAGGTCTCTAACTATATGGGAATAGCAGATACAAGATCCGCTAACCGAAACAACAGAATCATATGTTTGCCCTTTTCTCAAGGCAATTATGAATGCAACATACTCAACCCGGTTGATTTCAGAACTTCCGTAAACAAAAGGATCGAACTGTTTCCGGAATTATTCCCGGCTGAAATCGAAAATGGATATCGGATGAAGGATCTTTATTACTCAAAAAAACAATCCATATGGATCCGTCGAATTAAAATATCCGGTGTTGCTTACACCATTCGTCCTTCATTTGTACTGCCATACCTCGTTGGATTTGTTGACGAAATCGAAGATGCAATGTTTTTTAGAAAGTTCGACATACCATTTTGGGCCATAAGTCGTGTTTTCGGAAAAGATCCCATGTATTGGTATCGAATCGAACAATCTATCGGGCGAAACAGCATTGTCGGAACAACTGTCCGAAATCCTCAAGATGTTCCCGAACATCTTGCCGCTGATGAAAAGCATACTCGAATTTTAGGTGAAAAAACGTATGTGGCCACGACAGTTGGTGATGGCTGTATTCTCGGTGCAGCCGTTGCCAAAGACGCCGGAGAACAAGCGTTAACAGATGCGTATCAAGTGTACAAACAAGAGGCCCAGTGTATAAAGCCGGAATATTCACCGGAAACCGTGAATATGGACGGCTGGAAAGCCACCCGAAATGCGTGGCAATTCCTCTTCCCGGCAGTAGTTATCATTTGCTGTTTTCTTCATGTGTTTATCAAAATTCGTGACCGTGCCAAAAAGAAATACCGAGATATTTTTGAAAACGCCGCATCAAAGCTATGGGAGTGTTATCGCGCTGAAAGTAAGGCATCGTTTTCCCAAAGAATAAGAAGGTTGTACGAATGGTGCGAAAAGAATGCTGTGCCATCCGTTATCATAGATCCCATAACGAAGTTACGGAAAAACATTGCCGCCTATCGTGTTGCCTACGATCATCCTAAAGCACACCGAACCAGTAACATGGTTGACCGGTTGATGCAAAGAATGGATCGCCACCTGTACAGTACCCAATATTTTCATGGATCGATGGATGCAGCGCAGTTGAGTATTCGAGGATGGACGCTCATCAATAATTTTTCACCATACAATCCTCGAACGGTTAAGTTGCACAATGGATTTAAAAGTCCGGCGGAACAGCTAAACCAATTCAGATATCACAACAACTGGTTGCAAAACTTGTACGTTTCGGCTTCTTTGGGTGGGTACCGGAGACCTCCCCAAAATCCGATATAATCAGGAATTATTTATTTCCGGCAACCTTAAAGAAAGGGGACCAATGAAAATAATACGGATCAACATGACGGATCAATCCATTCATTATGAAGATGTTCCATCCGAGTACCAAATGCTTGGGGGGCGTGGCCTTACGTCAACGATTATCAGTAAAGAAATTGTTCCTACTTGTGATCCTTTAGGGCCTGAGAACAAATTGATCATTGCACCCGGTTATCTCAGCGGAACCGTTCTGGTCAATTCAAGCCGATTGTCGATAGGAGCAAAAAGTCCCCTGACCGGCGGGATAAAAGAGAGCAATGTGGGCGGCACCGTGGCATCCGATTTGGCCCATTTGGGAATAACAGCGATCGTGATCGAGGGAAAGCCGGCAAATACCGATTACTATCTCCTTAAAATTGATGGCGCTGGAAATGCTGAGCTTATGGATGGCAAAAAATTCAAGGGGAAAAGGACCTATGAACTTGTAGAAACGTTAAAAGGAAAATTCCCCCAAACAAGCAGTATTACTTGTATCGGGCCGGCTGGAGATCAAATGCTGACGGCAGCTTCGATTCAGACCACAGACGCAGACGGTCGTCCCTGTAGAGCGGCAGGACGAGGCGGTTTGGGTGCTGTCATGGGTTCAAAGGGGGTAAAGGCCGTTGTTGTTGCCAAAGGAGGCAAGTTGGCAGATCCGCTTACGGATCCAAATGGGTTTAAAACGGCAGCACAAAACTATGCCAAGGCCATCAGAGATGATGACGGTACGGAAGTGTTGGCGGAGATTGGATCAGCGATGCTAGTGGCGCCGATTAATGCGGTGGGTGCTCTTCCGACTTGCAATGCCAGAAAAGGCCAATTTGATGAAGTTGAAAAAATTACCGGTGAAACCATGGCAGAGGTGATCAAGCGCAGAGGTGGAAAAAATGCCCATAAGGGATGTGCCCAGTGCATCATTCGATGCTCTAATGAGTATGTGGATGAAGCTGGAACGTATATCACCTCATCACTGGAATATGAGACCATCTGGTCCATGGGTGCCATGATTGGCAATAGCGATCTCGATGCAATCGCCAAGATGGATTTTCTATGTGACGATATTGGTCTGGACACCATCAGTACGGGTGTGGCCATAGCGGTTGCAATGGATTCCGGGTACAAATCCTTTGGTGACGCACAAGCCGCCATTGAGATGATCGAGGAAGTCGCCAAGGGATCGGCAATCGGAAAACTTATCGGCAGCGGTCCGGGGGCGGTTGGCGGGTATTTCAAGAACGACCGGGTGCCTGTGGTAAAAAACCAGAGTATTGCCGCCTATGATCCCCGGGCCCTTCAAGGTATGGCAGTTACCTATTCAACGACGCCCATGGGGGGCGATCACACGGCTGGATGGGTTGTTGCCGATAACATTGAAGCTTGGGGGGGAACGCTGGACCCGTTTTCAGCCGAAGGGCAGGTCGAAAATTCCAGAAAAAGTCAAATCAACATGGCAGCGGTTGATACGGTGGGTATCTGCGATTTTGCACAATCCGGATTTTCAGCAGGAATCGACAATGTTTGTAACATGGTAGCTGCCAAATCAGGCAAACCCTTCAGGGAAGAAGACTGGACCGCTTTGGGTTTACGAATCCTGAAAGCGGAGAGAGAATTCAATCGTAATGCCGGCTTCACCAACAAGGACGACAGACTACCCAAAATGTTCTATGCGGAGCCGCTGCCACCTCACAACAAGGTTGTGATCATCAGCGACGAGGAGATGGACCAGACCTTTGATTTTTAAAGGGTCGAATATTTGATTTCAATAAACACCGATGAAAATACGAGTCAGATTGTACGGTACGCTAGGAAACGATATCCCCGATCATGACCGGCGAACCGGTAAACGGGTGGCACTTCCAGATGGATCGAAGGTGAGCGATCTTATCGCCCACCTGTCCATCCCACCGGGAAAAATTGGAATTATCACGGTCGACGGGAACTTGGCCAAAGCCTTCGATACGCTTTTTGAGGGCAATTACGTCTGTATGTACCATCCCATCGCTGGCGGATGAATATAGTGTTTTTGGGATGCGTTATCGGTCGTCGCAGTATTACAATACGACTTTCTTCCTTAAGGCCTTGCCAAAAACATTATTTTAAACACTGTCTATAGACAAAGAAAGGCGTTATGCCAAAAGATCCCATCCCGGCCAAGCGTCACTCTTTTACCGCCCTATTGACCCTCTGCTGTCTGATTACCTTTGGCTGCTACTTTGCCGTTTCCATGCGGCTGCCGGTGGTTCCGCTGTATGCCCGTGGCTTCGGTGTCAGCACCTCTCAAATCGGGATGATCAATGCCGCCTTTTTCCTCATGGCCGGCCTGTTGTCACTGCCCTCTGGAATCCTCTCCGATCGTTTGGGCCGCAAGCGCATGGCTGTTTGCGGCACTGTGGTTCTCTTCATCGGTATGCTGCTACTCTGTTTCAGTCGATCGTTTTTTTCTCTTGCCGGTATCTATCTGCTTCTGGGCGTCGGCATGGCGGCGTTCAGCCCCACCATGATGTCCTGGGTGTCGAAGATATCGCCGTTGACCCATATCGGCCGGGCTTACGGCTGGTATACCACCGCTTTATTTTGCGGAATGGGCATGGGACCCGCGGTCGGCGGTGCTTTGGGGGAGTGGCTAGGGTTCAAACCAGTGTTTCTGATCGCTGCAACATTCGTAGCCGTAACGATCTGGGCGGTCCTTTGGTTTTTGCCCGCGCGGAAAACAGTTTCCGATCACACCATCGGAAATCCGAGGCAACCGCTTAATTGGAGGCCGATACTCACCAACCGTCGGCTCATTGGCTGTTGGCTGGCGGCCTTCGGGGCCAACATCATCGCCGGCTCCTTTTTCAGCTTCTTGCCACTTCTGGCACACGACAGGGGACTCGACGTGGGCCAGATCGGTATCGTCTACCTCGTCCAGTCGTTAACCAATGCGTTGTCAAGGATTCCCTTCGGCACCATCAGCGACCGCATCGGACGACGCAACTACCAGGCGCTCGCCGGTGTGGTGCTGGCATCCTTATCCATTGCCATATTCGCACCGGCGGTAACCTTCGTCCATTTTCTCTTGGCCGCTTCCAGCTTGGGGGTAAGCCTGGCCATCGCTTTCACCTCCCTTGGTGCGCTTATCGCTGAAACCACGGAATCTCGTCTTCTGGGCCTGGCCATGGGCGGCTACAACAGCTTTATCTATTTCGGTCAAATGGCCGGTTCCATCGGATTGGGGCCTCTGATCGAGGCCATGGGCTTTGGCGCTGGGTTTCTGCTTGCCGGTGCATTCAATCTCTTTCTTGTCTGCTTTTTTGCGTGGAGCATGTTGGAGAGATCGCGAGACAATCAGAAAATATCCCCATGACATTTAGGGATAACAGGTTTCATCTACTTCATGCAGTTTTTGCAGATGCCGTCGATGCGGACCTCAATTTTGTCGATGCGGCCGGGAAAGGTCTTCTGGAATGTATCGGTGTCTACCTTGAGGCTTTCCGGGGTCAGACAGTCCATCTGTCCGCAACGCGTGCAGTAAAAATGAGGATGTGGCGGATGGTTCGGGCTGGGGGCCATGCCGTAGTAAAACGCCCGGCCGCCGGTGCTGATCCGGTCTATGATGCCATGGGCCACGAGCAGATCGAGGATGCGGTAAACAGTTACCCGGTTGATGCTGCCACGGCGTTCCAGGGTAGTGTAGATATTGCCGGCGGAAAGCGGATAGCTGTTGTTGCCGATCACTTCCAGGACGCCCAGTCGGTTGTCCGTGGCTTCCAGCCCCGCGCCATCCAGGAGCGCCTTGTAGTCGCATTGGTTACACATTTTGTCGCCTCTGGGGGTCGAAAATTGAATCGCACCCGCAAGCCAGGTCCGGATTGGCCGCCTTTTTTTTCCGGATGGAAAAGATTCGCTGAACCAGCATGTTGAGAAAAAAGAAAAGACCGGCCACCAGAATGATCGATGCCCCGGAAGTCAGGTCGAAGGCGTAGGAAATCCACAACCCGCTGATGGTGAAGGCCACCCCCAGCAAGCTCGATCCGACCATCATTGTCAGCAGGGAACGGGCATATTTCTCCATGATGAACGGCGGAATGGTCAAAAGAGCGATGACCAGAATCAAGCCCACCACCTGAATCACCATTACTACGGTGACGGTCAGCATGGCGATAAGCATGAAGTAAAGCAGGGTGACCGGTACGCCACGGATCCGGGCAAACTCCTCGTCATAGGAGAGGGCCAGAAGATCGTGGTAGTAAATGGCCACCAGGACCACGATGCCGATACCCATGGCCACCATGATCCACAGGTCGTTGTCGGGGACGGTGAGAATACTGCCGAACAGGTAGCTCATCAGATCCACGTTGTAGCCGGGCTTTAGGTCGATCAGGATGATACCGATGGCCATGCCCACGGCCCAGAGTACCCCGATAATGGTGTCGCTGCGGTGTTTGGCCTTCAGGGTGACGGTGGCCATGATCATGGCCGCGGTAAGCGAGAAACCAAGGGTTCCCACCAGATAGGGCCAGCCCATGTAGAATGCCAGCCCGATCCCGCCATATGCGGCATGGGCGATGCCTCCCGAGAGAAAGACGATGCGGTTGACCACCACCAGGGATCCCATGATGCCGCAGATGATGCTGGCCAGCAGGCCGGCGGTCAGGGCGTTGCGCATGAATTCAAACTGCAGGGCATCGATCATGGATCACTCCTCGTGTTGCCGAAGCACGCGGTGGGGCAGGCGGCCATGGGTGACCAGTTCCACGGGGCAGACCTCTTCGACGGTGCACGGGTACATGGCTTCCATCATGTCGCCGGTGATTTCGGCTTGGTGGTGGTAGTGCAGGCGACGGTTGACGCAGGCCACGGATTTGACATAGGTGGAGATCACCAGAAAATCATGGCTGACCACAATGATGGAGACCTCCTGGTTGAGCCTTTTCAGCAGCTGGTAAAAATCGTTTTGCCCCTTGGAATCGATACTGGCCGTGGGTTCGTCCAGCAGCAACAGCCGGGGATGGGTGACTAGGGCCCGGGCGATGAAAACCCGCTGGCGCTGGCCGCCGGAGAGTTCGCCGATGCGACGCTCGGCGTGTGCGGCCATGTCGATACGCTCCAGCGCTTCCAGGGCATCGCGGCGATCCCGGGTCTTGTTTTTGGACCAGCGTCGGCCGGGGGCCAGTTTGCCCATGAGCACCACATCCAGCGCGGTGATCGGAAAACGGCGGTTGATGTTCACGTCCTGGGGCACATATCCGATCTGGTGCGAAACCTGGGTGGGGGCTTCACCCAGAATGCGGATGCTGCCGCGGGCCGGTTTGAGCAGCCCCAGCATCAGCTTGAGCAGTGTCGTTTTGCCGCCCCCGTTGGGGCCGATCATGGCGACAAAGTCACCCTCGAAGACGTCGATATTGACATTCTCCAGAACGGATTGGCCGTTATAGGCGAAGTCCAGGTTTTCGATCTGGATGATGGGGGACGCCTCCCCCTGATCATTCAAATGCACGTTTGATCTCCTCTGCCGTTTTACGCAATTGGGTTGCCCAGTCGCCGGCCAGCGGGTCGACCACCACCACACGGCCATCGATGGCCTTGGAGATTTCACGGGCGCTTTTTAAAGAAAACTGGGGTTGCACGAATACCACCTTGATGCCGCTTTCCCTGGCGTGCTCGATCAGCGCCATGAGTTGTGCCGGCTTGGGGCTTTTGCCCTCGATTTCGATGGATACCTGCCGCAGCCCGTAGGCGTGGGCGAAGGTCCCCCAGGAGGGATGGAACACCATAAATGACGACCCCTGGAGTCCGTCAAAATCGGCTCGCAAACGGGCGTCAAGATCGACCAGTTCCAGCATGAACGCCCGGTAGTTGGCTTCATAACCCGAACGGTGGTCAGGGTCAACCGTCTCCAGGGCGGTCAGTATCGAGCGAGCCTGGAGCATCACCAGGGGAGGCGACAGCCAGATGTGCGGATCGCGGCTGCCGTGGTCGTGCTCGGCGTGCATCTCGGATGAAACCGCTTTTCCGCTTTTATCGGTGTGGGGCATTGCATGATCGTCATCCGCCGCGTCGGGATGATGGTGGTGGGCGGCCATGGGCAGCTTGAGGATGCCATGGTCGGTATGCACGACCGTCAGATTCGGATTCATGGCCGTAATTTTGCCCAGCTTGGCCTTTTCGAATTCGATGCCGATGGCGAAGTAGAGCCTTGCCTTTGACAGAGCCACCATCTGCTGGGGTTTGGGCTCGTAGGTGTGCGGATCGGCACCCGGCTCCACCAGTACCTGCACGTCCACCCGGTCCTTGCCAATCTGTTGCACAAAGTAGGCTTGGGGGGCGACGCTGACGAACACCGGGATGGGGTCTCCGGCCCAGGACCTGCTGATAAAACAACAACAAGCTGTCAAAACAACAAATAGCGAGGCTTTAAAATACTTCACCATTGATCCCCTTGTGTTGTTGGGTTGGTTGATGGGAACAAAATCAGTCTATGCAAGTCTATTGCATTGGGTAGGGATTGGCAAGGGGCGGGGCAAATTAATTAATCATAGGGGGGCTAAATCCGCTTGCAGAGGATGGTAGGGGCGAAATATTTTTCGCCCCTACGGTGCCCGATACAGTTGGTCAAGCGTCCATTGCACCGGATTGTTGCGGATATATTCGCGCAGGCCGCTTAATTCCGGTTCGCTGCGAATGATGTGTTCCCAGTAGTTGCGTTGCCAAACCTTTGCACCGGGTGTGCGGCGCATTTCGTTGATACGCCGGGTGACGGCGGATTTGAATGCCCGGACGATCGTCGGCAGTGAACCCGCAACCGGTTTTCCAAATTGCTCGCGGGTTGTTGTAGGGGCACGGCGCGCCGTGCCCCTACGAGGCCGAAGGAACACGATTCCGTGAAAATGATTGGGCATCACCACCCATTCATCCAATTCGATTTCATTGCGAATGACGGCCGTTTGGATCCATTCGTCGGTGACGATGCGGCCGGCATCATTCAGTTTCATGTGGCCGTCGGTGATATCACCGAACAAACACACCTGCCCGTGGGTGCAAAGGGTAATGAAATACGCCCCGGGCGAGGAATAATCGTATCCCTTGAGCCGGATGGATCGGCGTTTGTGGATGGTGGGATCGTAATTCATTTAAATCCCATGGGATATGATAAAAGGGCACGGCGCGCCGTGCCCCTACGGAAGATCCATCGTTTTAAATAATTCCGGCATCCGCTTTTTTCACCCACCCGATCTTGTCCGCGGTGTAGCAGATGAGCCGGTAGTCACCGGACTCCCGCTCCACGCGCACCCGGGTGCCGGCGTGCAGGACGAACAGCTGGGTGGCGGTGTCGGTGAAACCGGAACGTACGGCGACCTCCTCGGGCAGGATGATCGCATCATGCATGTGGGCGGCTTCGATATAGTTGAAGACCGCAGTGGCGGTGAAGATCAGGGCGGCGGCAGCGGTCAGGAGGGTGCCGGGCCGCAGGAGGCGTTTTTTACGCACGGCCAGAACGGCCAGGGCCGTCCACAGGGCCGCGTTGAGCAGCAGGGCCGCCCAGCGGACGCTGGCCGCGCTGAGCTGATATTTCCAGAAAAAGAGAATGCGCAGGAGCGGCGATTCCTTTTCACCCGGCTCGTCCCGGGTCAGGGTCAGGGCGTAGTTGTAATTGAAGTGCAGATCCGGGTTGCCGGGGATCCGCTTCAAGGCCCGTTCGTACCACAAAATGGCGTGGCCGACGTCATCGTTCTTCAGGTAGGCATTGCCCAGGTTGTAAAACAACAGGCCATTGTCGATGCCGCCATCGGCCAGTCGTTGGAATGCGTCGATGGCCGCCGGCCAGTTGCCTTTCTGATACGCGGCGGTGCCGTCCATGAACGTATGGGCGTCTTCAATCGCCCAGGCGCCGACGGGAAGATTCAGGAGAAGCAGAATCCACAAGGTGAAGGAGATCCATCGTCTCATCGTGCCAGCCTCCGTACCACCTGGCGGGTCCGGTCCAGCAGATCGCTGCGTGTTTCGCGATCCAGCTTGCCGCCGGAGTAGTTGAACGATTCCACGGTTTCCAGAAGCCGTGCGGCCGATTCGGCGTCGGCCGAGTCCCAGCCGATTTCGGTCAGCCGTGTGCGCGCCTCCGACCAGGTCAGGGAGGTACCCATGGCCCCCTGCCGGCCGAGGATGGCCGATACCAGGGCGCGGTAAAGGGCCGAGAGAAAATCGGTGTCGGTGATGTCGCCGGCCGCAGCGGCTTTCAGGGCCTGCCGGGCCCGGTCGGCCATGATCCGTCCCGGGGATTCATCTTTTTGCATCATGCGCAGTGCGGTGCGGGTGACAAAGAAGCCGATCATCGGCAGGCCCAGCAGCATACCGAAGATCAGCGGTGACATGGATCGCCGGGTTTGCAAGGCCTCCAGCCCGGTCTTCAGCGGCAGGATGTCCCGGCCGGTGAATTCGACCTGCTTCTTGAGCGACTGGGGCTGATCCGGTGCCGCCCGGAAGACGTCGATGTCGGTGGATGCCGTTGCCGAGGGGCGGACCTGAATGTCGCTTGGCGGTGTGGAGAGGGTGCGGTAGGCGCCCTCGGCCACATCGAAATAGGTCAGGCGGATGGGCGCGATGCGGTACTGGCCGGCCTTTACCGGCACCAGGGCCGTACGGAAGGTTTTGCTGCCGCTGTAGCCGCTGGCGTCTTTCTGCACCGTCTCTTCGGGGTTGTCCGCATAGGTCTTGAATTCCGACGGTGCGGGGACGGCCGGTGGCGCGCAGTCCATGATGTTGCCGCTGCCGCTGACGGTGACACTCAGCGTTGTGGAATCGCCCACCTTTACTTCGCTTTGGTCCAGGCTGGCCTTGATGTCAAAGTGTCCCACCAGGCCGGAAAAATCCATTCCCGGCGGTCTGACGGGAAGATCGCGGACCTGAACGGTGACGGGATCGCTCTGCAGCACGCGGGTGGTCATCTCACCGCGCCCGAAAAAGGCGTCCATACCGGCAAACGGCCTGGGGCGGCGACTGCGCTGCATCAGGCCCACCTGCAGTACGGCCGGCGCGATGGTCAGGGTGCCGGTTTTCACCGGTACCAGGATAAAGGTGACCTCGGTGACGATGAACTCGCGGCCGTTGATTACCGTTCGATGGGATTGTCGATCCTCGATCTCCTCGGCGTGAAAGCCGTCGAATGACGGCGCCTGGAACTTGGCGTCGGCAATCTGGACCGCATTGAAAAGCCGGAAGGTGTAGACGATCTGCTGGCCGACCCAGGGCGCGGCCTGGGAGACTTCGGCGGTCACATACACATCGCGCCGGCCGCTCTCCGCCGGTGGTTCTTTTGACACCGTGATGCGGATGGGGGCGGTATAGTGGACTTTTCCGTCAATGGTAACGGGAATGGCCGGGATGGTCAGGCTGCCGGCCGCCAGCGGAACCAGCGCATAGCTATGGATCAGCTGCCGTGAGGTGCGGCCGTTGATCATCTGGAAACTGCTGGTGGACCCGCGGGAAATGGTCTTGAAGTCACTGAGCCCCGAGAGGTCGACCTCACCGTCGCCCCCCTCGATGGATACCTGCAGGCGGATCGATTCGCCCACGGTGGCCTGGTTGCGGTCCACCACGGCGCGCACACTGGCGGCCTGGGCGGCCATGGCCGTCGCCAGCAAGATGAATACAGCGATTGTAGTCTTATTTATTATTGACGTCATATTAGAGCGCCGTCCCAATTACCAGTCCTTCTCCACCCGTTGGCTACCGGTGGCCGGCATCAGGGCCCGTCCCGGTTGGTCCTGCAGGCGGTTGAGCATCCGTTCGGCCTGGCCGGGATCGCCGGACGGCTCTCCTGGCTGGGCCGGTTGGGATGAAGCGGACGCCTGCTGATCGTCTTCGGGCTCTTTGGACTGAGGGGCACCGGACTGATCCGCCGGTTGTTCCTGGTCCTTCGCATTGCCTGATTCAGGTTGTTTTTTCTCCTGCTCTCCATCCGAGGGGGGATTCTGGGCTTGGTTTTCCTGCTGCTGCTGCTGTTGTTGTTGCTGATCCTGTTTTCCTTCGGATGGAGCGGATGGCTGCTGATCCTGTTGCTCCTGATTTTGTTCCTGGTCTTTCTGGTTCTGCTGGCGGTCACCTGACTGTTGCTGCTTCTGCTGCTGTTCCAGCGCCTTTTTGACGAATTCGATATTCTCTTTGGTCAGCTTGTCCTCCGGGGCCAGGGCCAGGGCCGCTTCGTAGTCTTCGATGGCCTTTTTGGCGTTCCCGCGCCGGAATTCGGTATTGCCCAGGTTGTACAGGGCTTTCTGCTTCAGCGCCTTGTCATCGGTTTCGATAACCTTCTGATAGTGTTCGGCAGCCGCATCGAAATTGCCGGTTTTATAGTAGGCATTGGCCACGTTGTAAAGCGACTCGGGTTTGTCCGGCGCATTCAGCTGGGCGTCGGTGAAGTGTTTCAGGGCTTTATCGTACTCCCCCTGCTGGTAGGCTTCGATTGCCTGGCGGGTGTCGTTGGCCTGGGATGGGGCCGCCGGCAGGAGCATCAGGGCCGCCAGCAATGTCGTGGCCACCGTTTTGCGGGTGACCGGCAGCATCAGTTCGGCCACCAGGCAGGCCAGGGCCAGGGCCAGGGGCCACTGGAAGCGGTCTTCCCACACCTGCTTGCGGCCCGAGGTTACCGTTTCGGCGTCCATGGTGCGGCGGATCTCGTCGGTGTAGATGGCGTCCAGGTCCATGTCGCCGGCCATGGAGCGCACATAGGTGCCGCCGGTGACCACGGCCATTTTCTTGAGGGTGGTTTCGTCCAGCCGGGAGAGGACAATCTGCCCGCTGCGATCCTTTTTGAACCCGCCGTCGGTCTCGGGAATCGGTACCCCGTCGCTGCTGCCCACGCCGATGCAGAACAGTTTGATCGATTTCTCCTTGAAAGTCTCGGCCGCCGCAATCGGGTCGCCGCTGCCGGTGTTCTCTCCATCGGTGATCAGGATGACGGCCTTGTCCGCAACACTTTTGGGATCGAAGCTGTTCATGGCCGTTTCCAGGGCGCCGGTGATGTCGGTGCCGCCCACCGGCAGATAATCGGGGGAGAGAGCATTCAAAAAGAGATTGAAGGCGTCGTAGTCCAGGGTCAGCGGACATTGCAGAAAGGCGGTGCCGGCAAAGGCCACCAAACCCACGCGGTCCCCCTGGAGCATGCCCAGAAGGTCGAATACCTCCCGTTTGGCGCGTTCCAGGCGGGAGGGCTGGATGTCGGCGGCGGTCATGGACCGGGAGCAGTCCAGGGCGATGACGATGTCCACACCGCGCTGGTGGATCTCCTGCCAGCGGTAGCCATATTTGGGTCCGGCCAGGGCCACGGCGGTAAAGAGCACCGCCCCGGCCAGCAGGGCTCCCTTGATCCAGCGCCGGACGGCCGCATCGTATGGCGCGATGGCCGCCAGACCGTGATCCGAGGCGAAACGGCGCAGGATGTGGCGCCGCCGCCGCATGCCGTAGACAACGGTCAGCAGCAGCAGGGGGACGGCCCAGATGAAGAACAGCATTTGGGTTCTGAAAAAACTCATGGCACAACCAGGTAGCGCGTATTGCGCAGGACTATATAAAGGGGCAGAAGAAGAATCGCCGGGACGAGCAGCCAGGGGTAGATCTCGCTGTAGTCGGCGAAGATGTCCACCTTGACCTCGGTCTTCTCCAGTTTGTCGATGGTGGCATAACCGTCCTGCAGCCCCGCCAGGTCTTCGGCGCGAAAGTAAAGCCCACCGGTTTTTTCGGCAATGGCCTTGAGCGTATCCTCGTCGATGCTGACCCGCTGGTAGACATAGCGTTCGCCAAACAGCGGATCCTTGACCAGAAAGGGGGCCTTGCCCCGGGTGCCCACGCCGATGGTGTAGATCTTGACACCCTTCTCCCTGGCAATATCACCGGCGGTTTCCGGCGAGAGTTCGCCGGCGTTGCTCTGGCCGTCGGTGAGCAGGATGATGATGTTGGACTTGCTCTTGATGTCGCTCAGCCGCTTCAAGCTGATGCCGATGGCATCGCCGATGGCCGTGCGCTCACCGGCCGCCCCGATCTTCAGTCGGTCGAGGATGCTGACCAGGGTATTGTAATCCCGGGTCAGGGGCAGCTGGGTGTAGGCGTGGGTGCCGAAGACCACCATGCCGATGCGGTCGCCGCTGCGGCCGGCAACGAATTCCTGCACCACCCCCTTGACCGCCTCCAGCCGGTTGACCACGCGGCCCTGCTTCTTGAAATCGAGGGCCGCCATGCTTTCGGAAAGATCCAGAGCCAGCACGATGTTGACCCCCTCGGTGAGCACTTCGGTGCGCTCGGTGCCCCACTGGGGACGGGCCAGGGCCACGATCATGAGAACCAGCGCCGCGTACTTGATGGCCGGGACCAGCGGCCGAAGGCGCAGGGCCGTTGACATGGGAATCCCGGCCAGGGGAAAGAGGGCGCTGCTGGCCATGGTCGGGGGGCGGTGGCGGCGGTGGCGATACCCGGCTAGCAGCGGCAGGAGCAACAGCAGCAGGAAGCACCAGGGAGAGGCGAATCGCAGCATGGATCAGGCCTCCCCCGGTGGCAGCGCTTTGGGCGCATCAACCGGATCGGCCTGGTTCGCTTCGGCGCCACTTTCCGGCGTAGTCTGGCGGACGAAGCCGCGGACGAAAAAGAGGTCGGTTTCCATCTGTTTCTCCTCTGCGCCCAATCCCCCGAACTTGACCGGATCCATGGCGCGACAGAGATTTTTGAGCTGGCGGGCCAGTTCGCCGTCGATGGGCAGCCGGTCGACGCAGGGCACGAACTCTTCAGTGGTCATCTCGGGGGCGCCTACGGCATAGCGGCCGAACACATACTGCCGCAGGATCGCCGACAATTGAAAATAGAAGGCCTTGCCGTTTTGCCCACGTACATCGCTGATCGTGTCCAGGGCCTGCATGGCGACCATTTCCGGGGGCAGTTCGGGAACGATGGTTTCGATGGCCCGTTCTTTCCGGTGCCTGCGCCACCACCACCAAAGGGCCGCGAGAAACGCGACCGCCGCCAATGCCAGCAGCACGGGGATCAGCCAGGGCGGCAGGTCGACCCCGACGGGTACGGGCGGGCGGATATCGTGGATATCGGTCATGGGCGCCGGTGTGTCCGGCGCTGCCGGGGTTGAGGCCGTGGGCGGGGCGACTGGTGCCGGATCCTCCGCGGCCAGGGCCGGAGAAACTGGCCAGATGGCCAGCCACAGGATCAGGCCAATAACGATGGTTGCCGCGTGTCTCATCGTCGACGCCGCTCCCGGTAATGGAAATAGCGCACCAGGGCATCGGCCGCATCGCCGTCCGTGGGCATCTCGATACAGTCCGTATCCATGGCCTTGTGGGTGTCGAGAATTCGATCATGAACCGCCTGGCGGCTGGCCTGAAAGCGCTGCCGGGTGGCGCGGTCAGCGGCGTCCAGATAGCGAACGGCACCGGTCTCCAGATCCTTGAGGGCCACGATGCCGCCGTCGGGCAGGTGGAATTCGCCGGGATCGGTCACCAGTACGCTGACCAGTTCGTGCTTGCGGGCCGCCGAGCGGATGCGCAGGGTGGTCGACCGGTCGAAGCGTTCGGTGAGAAAATCCGAAACCAGAAAGGCCACCGTACGCTTGCGGCACACCCGCGCTAGGAAATCCACGGCGGCGACGATATCGGTGCCGGTGTGCCGGGGCTGGAAGGTAAAGATCTCGCGGATCAGCCGCCACACATGGGCCGATCCCTTTTTGGGCGGAATGTAGCGCTCCACCTGGTCGGTGAAGAGGATTGCGCCGGCCTTGTCGTTGTTGCGGATGGCATTGAAGGCCAGGATGGCAGCGATCTCGGCGGCGGTCTCGCGTTTGACGCTGTCCGTGGTGCCGAAACGGCCCGAGGCACTCATGTCAACCAGGAGCATGACCACCTGTTCGCGTTCCTCGCGGTAGCGTTTGATGAAGGGTTTGCCCATGCGGGCCGATACCTTCCAGTCGATGCTCTTGACGTCGTCGCCGGGGGTGTACTCGCGCACCTCTTCGAATTCGATGCCCGCCCCGCGGAAGATCGAGCGGTACTGGCCGGCCATGATGGTGTTGACCATGCGGCCGGTTTTGATGTGAACTTTCTTTATTTTTTTGATAATTTCGGGAGAGAGCATAGAATATGATAATTTCGTAAGATTCGCCTGCCTCGTCATGCCGGACTTGATCCGGCATCCAGAATATATTGCAATGGCTGGATTCCGGCGTTCGCCGGAGTGACGCAAATTTTTAACTTTCGATAAGATTGTCAAACAATCTGACCATACAAATCTTGCCAAGCTGGATTAACTTTTTCAATCAAATCCAGCTTCCATTTTCGTTTCCAGTTTTTAAGCTGCTTTTCTCTTTGAATGGCGGCTTCCATTGTTGCGTGTATTTCGTACCAAACCAGTTGGTGAACGTTGTAGCGCT
The DNA here is from genome assembly GCF_009689005.1 of Desulfosarcina ovata subsp. ovata. Classification (NCBI taxonomy): domain Bacteria; kingdom Pseudomonadati; phylum Thermodesulfobacteriota; class Desulfobacteria; order Desulfobacterales; family Desulfosarcinaceae; genus Desulfosarcina; species Desulfosarcina ovata. The sequence goes on from NZ_AP021879.1 coordinate 3,940,723, forward strand.
TGGTAAAATCTGCAATGATATTGTTTTTGTGTTCCCATACCCGTTTAACGAGGTTCGACGTTACTCCAATATAGAGTGTTCCGTTACGTTTGCTCGCTAGAATGGTAACAGCCGGTTGCATGGTTGCCGGTGACCTCCTGGATTCCGGCATTCGCCGGAATGACGAACCGGAACATCCCCTAACCTTACGGTACCTCCACCGAATCGAAAATCCGCCCGACGATCTGGTCTGTGTCGATATCCTCGGCCTCGGCTTCGTAGGTCAACAGGATGCGGTGGCGCAGCACGGCCGGGGCGATGGTCTTGACATCCTGGGGGGTCACGTAGGCGCGGCCCTGTAAAAAGGCGTAGGCCCGGGCGGCCAGACTGAGGAAGATCGTGGCCCGGGGCGAGGCGCCGAACTGGATGTAGTGGGCCACGTCAATGTTGTAGTCGGCCGGGTTGCGCGTGGCGAAAACCAGATCGACGATATACTCCTTGAGTTTTTCGTCCATGTAGACGCGGTTGATCAATTCCCCCACGGCGCTGATCTGGGCCGGGTCCAGCACCGGCTGCACCGCCTCCGGGGCGTCGAACCCCACCCGTTTCATGATCTCCTTCTCCTCGGCCTTGTCCGGGTAGTCGATGAGAATTTTGAGCATGAAGCGGTCCACCTGGGCCTCGGGCAGCGGGTAGGTGCCCTCCTGTTCGATGGGATTCTGCGTGGCCAGCACCAGGAAGGGATCGGGCAGCGGAAAGGTGGTGTCGCCGATGGTCACCTGGCGCTCCTGCATGGCTTCCAGAAGGGCGGACTGCACCTTTGACGGGGCGCGGTTGATTTCATCGGCCAGGATGATGTTGTTGAACAAAGGACCCTTTTTAATGCTGAAATCACCGGTCTTGGGCCGGTACACCTCGGTGCCGACAAGGTCGGCGGGCAAGAGGTCGGGGGTGAACTGGATGCGTTTGAAATCGGCGTGCACCGTATCGGCCAGGGCCTTGACCGCGCTGGTTTTGGCCAGGCCGGGAACGCCCTCGATGAGAATATGGCCGCGGGTGAAAATTCCCATGAGCAGCCCGTCGATCAGCTCCCGCTGACCCACCAGCACCTTTCCGATCTCCTCGCGGATGCGGTTGACCACGAGATGTTTGGCTTCAATCTGCGCGTTGAGTTCTTCCAGCGGCACGGGATTCTCCTTTTAGTTTTCGCTTTTGGGAAAAAAGTGCGCCGGTGGGGGCCGGCGTTCAAACCAAGGCCAAAATAGGCGAGGTGTCCGGGGTTGTCAAGGTGGTCAAAACACGTTGGCGGTTAATCGCATTTATATTTAAAGATAGGCGGTTACCTTATGGAAAAAATTATTTTTTGGTAATACACGCTTTTTTTCCAAACCCACCCCCGCCCGGAGTGAGAATGCGGAAGCGGTCACCGGGGCTGGCGATAATTTCGTTCTTGGCCCCCAGGTTCAACCGGCGGCCGTCCTGGTGGATGAAAATGTTTTCCCCGCGCCGTCCCGGCTTGCCGCCTTCCAGGCCATAGGGCGCGAAGACCCGGCGCTCGGAGAGGATCGCCATGTTGAGCGGTTCGAGGAATTCCACCTCGCGAACCAGCCCGTCGCCGCCGCGGTGCTGCCCGTCGCCGCCGGAGCCCTGGCGGATGGAGAATTCCCTGAGCAGAATCGGATAGCGCCGTTCGAGGATTTCCGGATCGGTGATGCGCGTGTTGGTCATGTGGGTGTGCACGCCGGTCTGGCCGTCCCAGGTGGGACCCGCACCGGCGCCGCCGGCGATGGTTTCGTAATAACCGAAGCGGTCGTTGCCGAAGGTGAAGTTGTTCATGCATCCCTGGGAGGCTGCCACCACGCCAAAGGCCTTTAGCACCACGTCCACCACCCGCTGGGAGGTGAGCACGTTGCCGCCCACCACGGCTGCCTCGATGGAGGGATCCAAAAGGCTGCCCTTGGGGATGTGGATGGTGATCGGGATCAGGCAGCCGTCGTTGAGCGGCAGGTCCTTTTCGATCAAACAGCGCAGGCTGTAGAGGATCGCCGAACGGGTCACTGCCGCCGGGGCGTTGCAGTTGCCCCAAATTTCGAGGCCGGTGCCGGCAAAATCGAACACGGCGCTGCCGTCCCTGCGGTCGATGGTCAGCGAGAGCACGATGGGGCTGCCGTCGTCCAGATAGTCCACGGCCGTGACCGTATCTTTCTCCCCCATGCCCTTGGCCCGGGATAGGTCCTGCAAGCGGCTGCGCACCGCCGTCTCGGCGGCGTCCTGCACATGGCCCATGTACGCTTGCACCCCATCCAGGCCGTAGTGATCGACCATTTCCAGGACCAGCTCGATGCCCTTCTGGTTGGCGGCCACCTGGGCCTTGAGATCGGAGATGTTGTCGGCCAGAAGGCGCGTGCCCGAGATGGCCGGTCGGCCCGGCAGGGGCGTGAGCCGGCCCGGTGCCAGGAGCAGATCGCTGATCCCTGCTTCCTGGAAGATGCCGTTTTCCACCAGTTTGAACGAGCTGATGCAGGCGCCCTCTTCTTCGATGCGCCGGGAACCCGGCGGCATGGAACCGGGCGAGATGCCGCCGATGTCGGCGTGGTGGCCGCGGCTGGCCACCCAGAAGATGATCCGGTCGTCCCGGAACACCGGGGTGATCACGGTGATGTCGGGCAGGTGGCTGCCGCCGGCCGCCGGATGGTTGGAGACCAGCACATCTCCCGGAACCAGGTTGCCCGCCTGGCGGCGGATCTGTTCCTTGACCGCGGCGCTCATGGAGCCCAGGTGCACGGGCAGGTGGGGCGCATTGGCCACCAGGTTGCCCGTGGGGCCGAAGAGGGCGCAGGAGAAATCCAGGCGTTCTTTGATGTTGGTGGAGATGGCGGTCTTCTGCAGCATGCGACCCATCTGCTCGGCAATGGACATGAACAGGTTGCTGAAGATGGAGAGCCGGACCGGGTCCACCCGGGTATCGAGGCGCTCGGCGCTGCCCTCGCCCACCTGGATCTGGATGTCGCCGTAGCGGCTCACCGTCGCCCGGCAGTCCGGCTCGACCACGATGGTGGCCGCGTCCTGGATGATGATTGCCGGGCCGTCGATGGCGTGGCCGGCCTTGAGATCGGCCATGCGGAATATGGCCGTCTCGCACCAGGCGTCTTCGAAGTAGCAGGGTTGGCGGTCCACCGGCACGGCCGCTCCCTCGGCGGCGAAGATGGGCACCTTGCGCAGGCCGGCGGCCTGTCCCTGGGCGCGGACCCGGAGATCGTCGACGTGGATGTCGCGATCGGTCAGGTCGAAGCCGAACTCCCGGCGGTAGGTGGCCTTGAAGGCGGCTTCGAAATCGCCGTCGTCCGGTTCGGGGATCATCAGGGCCGTGTCCGTTCCGTGGTAGCGCATGTTGAGGTAGCGGACGGCCGTGATCCGGTCTGCGCTAAATCCCTGAGCGGCGAGTTCGCGTTCGGCATCGGCCTGTATGGCGGCCAGCTGCTCCTGCAGTTTCCGGTAGGCGCTTTTACCATAAACCATGGCCGCGGGTTGCTGGCGTTCGGCGACCACGTTGGCCAGGCCGATGCCGTAGGCCGAGAGAATTCCGGAAAAGCGGTGGATGAAAATTTTCGAAATGCCCAGGCTGCGGGCGATGGCACAGGCGTGCTGGGCGCCGGCGCCACCGAAGGTGGCCAGAATGTGTTCCTTGATGTCGAATCCGCGCATGACCGAGATTTCGCGGATGGGGCGCACCATGGTTTCGTTGGCCACCCGGAGGAAGCCCATGGCCACCTCCTCTACGGTCATGGCATTGTTGCCGCTGCGGTTGGTGTAGGCGTTGATTTCCTGGGTCAACGTCTCCATGGCGTCGCGCGCCGCCTTCAGGTCCAGGGGTTGGTCCTCGGTGAGGCCGAAGATGTGGGGGAAGTAGTCGGGCTGCAGGCGTCCCAGAACCAGGTTGGCGTCGGTGACGGAAAGGAAGCCGCCTTTGCGGTAGCACACCGGTCCGGGGTGGGCGCCGGACGATTCGGGCCCCACCAGGAACATGCCGTTGTCGAAAAAAAGGCGGCTGCCGCCGCCGGCGGCCACGGTCTTGATCTGCAGCTGGGGCGCCTGGATGCGCACCCCGGCGGTTTCGGTCTCGAAAGCCAGTTCGTACCCCCCGCCGAAACGGGAAACGTCGGTGGAGGTGCCGCCCATGTCAAAGCCGATCACCGGCTGGCCGGCTGAGTCGCTGAAGGTAGTCATGGCGTAACCCACCACCCCGCCGGCCGGCCCGGAGAGGATCGCCCGGCTGCCGGTGAAGTCGTCGGCCCGGGCCAGGCCGCCGTCCGACTGCATGAACAGCAGGTCCGCATCGGACAAGCCGCCTTCAAACCCCTCCCTGAAACTGTCCAGGTAGCTGCGGATATGGGGATTGAGGTAGGCGTCGGTCATGGTCGTGTCGCCCCGGGCCACCAACTTGACCATGGGCATCACCTGAGAAGAAAGGGAGATCTGTGCAAAGCCCATCTCCCGGGCCAGACGCCCAACGGCCTGTTCGTGATCCGGCCAGGCATAGGCGTGCATAAAAACCACCGCCAGGCTGCGGATCCCCTGGTCAAGGATCTGCTGCAGCGGCGGGCGCAATGACTCCGGATCCAGCGCCTCGATCACCACCAGGCGCTCGCCGGTGACGCCCCGGACCACCGGTGCTTCGGGCTCGTCTTCATCGTCGCGTAGCAGGCGCAGGCGCTCGTCCGCTTCCACCACACTCTCGTAAAGCAGTTCCGGCTTGCGGATTTTTAGGTCGAAGATATCGGGCCGGTCCTGATTGCCGATCTGCAGGATGTCCCGGAAGCCCCGGGTGACCAATAGGGCGCAGCGGGCGCCTTTGCGCTCCAGGAGGGCGTTGGTGGCCACGGTGGTACCCATACGGATCCACTCGATCATCTCTTCCGGCACGCGATTTTTGGGAATGTCCAGGCCGGTGACGTCGGCCAGCACCCGCCGGATGCCTTCCCGGGGGGCATCGTCGTAATTCCGCGGATCTTCGGAGAGGAGCTTGACCACCCGGAAGCCGGGCTCACCGGGCACTTCGGCGTAGATGTCGGTGAACGTGCCGCCGCGGTCAATGGAAAAACGGATTTTTGTTGGGTCAGCCATGTTGGATCACTTTGCATGGGTTCTGTTCTGAATGGTCACTAACTAAACCGAATCCTGAGAGGCTTGGCAAGCCTTGATCTCGGATTCGATACTGCTCCGCCTTAAACGGCGACCGATGCAAGGATCTCGATTTTGATGCCAACAGGAGCGAACAGATTGAAGGGAAATCAACGCTATGACCACGCCGACGAAAATAGGAATGCGGTAATCGATAATCCAGAGATAACCGCCGATAGCCGGCAGAAAAACCACGGTAACGTTGTTGAACAGGGTCGTCCACGCCTGAAGCCCGACGGTTGAGCCGATGGCGAGCACCACCAGGTAGAGAAACATGGGAATTTTTTACAGTTGATTTTTCAATCCAAGTTTCGATATTAGTTACGGTTCTATTTGCAAAATGCAAGGATCGTAATCGAAATGAACATTTTACTGGTCAATCCGCCCAATTGCGGACGCAGCATCCCTGAGGAGAATTACGGGATTTCCAGCATTAAAATGATCTTTCGCGGCGAGCCCCTCAGCTTGGAGACACTGGCGGGCAACCTTGCGGGCCATGCGGTCGTGATTGCCGACCTCAAGGCCGATCCGCTGGCGCTTTCTCCGGAAAAGCTGCCCTTCGCGCCCGATTTGATCGGACTGACCGGGGTTACCTGCGAAGCCAATACGATCCTTTCTCTGGCCGAGTCGCTCAAGTCCCGCTTCGGTTGCCCGGTGGTGGTCGGCGGTCACCATGCCTCCTGCGATCCCGATTTTTTCAGCCGGCCCTTTATCGATCATGTGGTTGTCGGGCTGGGAAAACTCAGCTTCCGGCAGCTGGTCGATGCCATCGAAACGGGGCGGCCGCCTGAGGTTGCCGGTATTTTCAACGTTCAAGCGGGTACGCCCGGCCCCTTTACCGCGCGGAGTTACTCCACGGCCGACCTGGTGGATGAGCAGCCGCCACGCTACGACCTGGTGCAACAGCATCGTGAAACCTATGTGATGAGCGGGGTGGGCGGGAAAACCGGATTTGTGGCGTCGGCCTTTGGCTGCACCCATGGCTGCGCCTTCTGCTGCATCCCCAAGATGACCGACGGCCATTACCTGTTGCACAGCAATGCGGCGGTGGTCAGGGATGTGCAGGCCATTAGCGATGTTGCCACCATCCGGCTGGTGGATGCCAATACCTTCGGCAATGTGAAGACAGCCACCGACCTGACCCGGCGGTTCATGGCCGCCGGGATTCGGACGCCTTTGGCGGCCGACGTCCGCTCGGACACCGTGGTGCGTCATCCGGACCTGTTCGCCCTCTGGCACAAGGCCGGGCTGCGGGTGGCGGTGATCGGATTCGAGGAGATCAGCGACCGGCGGCTGGAAATGCTGGACAAGCGCAACACGGTGGCCACCAACATCGCCGCCACACGGATTTTGAAGGATCTGGGGATCCGTATCGTGGGAGACTTTATCGTATCTCCGGACTACACCGAGGCCGATTTCGACCGTTTGAGCGACTTTATCGACCATAGCGGTATCGACCTGCCCATTCCGGCCATTCTGACCCCCATTCCCGGCACGCCGCTTCATCGGCGCATGGCCGCACAAATCCGAATCGACAACCTGGACTACTATACATTTACCAATGCGGTGACAGCCACACGGATGTCGGAGGAGCGGTTCTACCGGCGCTATGCAGCCCTTCTGGAAGGCTGCCTGGCGCATGTGCATCCGGCAGGCGCCCATGGCAAAAAGGAGACGGCAACGTGAGTGTTTACATTAACCGGCTGTCGGCATACCTCCCCGGCGAGCCGGTCTCCAACGGCGACATCGAAGCGGATCGCTGGTTCACCAATCTGGCCGAGACCGGCAATACCGGTTGCGCATCCATCTACATCATCCTGGAGGCGCTGTTTTCCTCGGGCCGGCTGGAAGCCGGTCAGCGACTGCTCTGCTTCATTCCGGAGAGCGGCCGGTTTTCGCATTGTTTCATGCACCTGACCGTCGTCTGACAGATGGGAAGCGGAGTCGTTCCATGAAAATTGAAGAGGTCCCCCAGGATCAAGGCATGATCACCGATGGGCGGCGGGAGGTGTGTTACGCGGTCGACGATCAGGGGCGCTACGTGCTGGCCGGCAGCGCCGGCTGGGAGCCCAAGAATATTGCCAACCGCCAGGCCTGGGACCGGATCGATCAAACCGTTGCCGCCACCCTGGACCGGATCCGTGCCGGCAAGGCCAGCCCGCTGGCCTACTACATGGCCCTGAATCAGATGGACGTGGGGCTTTTGGCCAAATATGCGGGAATCGGCCGGCTGAAGGTCTGGCTGCACCTGAAACCGGGGCCTTTCGGGCGCCTGTCGCCGGCGGTGCTCAAACGCTACGCCGATGTTTTCGACATTTCCGCAGACACCCTGAAATCGGTCCCGGAGGACCGGGGGGACGGATCCCGAGACCGTTAACCCAGAAGGAAGGTCGGCTCATTTGACCGCCAGTGCACCAGAACCCATAGAGATCGATTTTGACCATCGCCAATCGGCGCACTGCGAAAGCGGCGTCTGTGCCAACCTGCTGCGCCACCATGGTATCGAGATCAGCGAAGCCATGGCTTTCGGTATCGGCTCGGGCCTGTTCTTCGCCTATCTGCCATTCATCCGCATCAACGGGCTGCCCCTGACCACCTATCGCTGCGAGGTGGGCGGGATCATCAAACGCGTCACCCGGCGGCTGGGTTGCCGGGTCCACTGGCAGAAATTCAGGGATCCGGACAAGGCCATGCATGCCCTGGACGAACGCCTGGCCCAGGGCATACCGGTGGCCTGCCGCACCGGCGGCTACTGGCTGCCCTACTTTCCACCGGCCTTTCGTTTTCACTTCAATATGCACAATCTGGTGGTCTGCGGCAAAGCGGAATACCAGTACATCATCAGCGACCCGGTTTTCCCCGACAAGGAGCGCTGCAGCCGCCGGGATCTCAGCCGGGCCCGTTTTGCCAAGGGCGCCCTGGCGCCAAAGGGTTCCATGTATTTTCTGGAAGCCGTACCCGATACCATCGATCTGGCCGCTGCCGCCCGCCAGGGCATCCGCGAGGTGTGCCGGCGCATGCTGAACACGCCGGTGCCGCTGATCGGCATCCGCGGCATCCGCTACCTCGCCCGGCAGGTGGAAAAATGGCCGCGCAAACTCGGCGAAGAACGGACGGTTCTCTACATCGGCCAGCTGATTCGCATGCAGGAGGAGCTGGGTACCGGCGGCGCCGGTTTCCGTTTCATGTTTGCCGCCTTTCTCCAGGAGGCGGCGGATCTGTTGGATCTTCCCCGTTTTCTGGAGCTTTCCCGGTCCATGACCCTGGCAGGCGACCAGTGGCGCAAATTCGCCGTCATCGGCGGCCGCATCTGCAAGGGCCGGGCCTCAGCGGATGACCATCATGCGGCCATGGCAGCGCTGCTGCAGACCATTGCCGCAGACGAAGCCGCGGTTTACCGGGAACTGCTGCAACTGATCAAAGAATGACGGACTCGTGAAAAAACCGGGCCAGGAACGTTTAAGGCAACCGGAAAGCCTCAGTCGGCAGATGCCGAACAACCCGTAACCTCTTTCGGAGTTGGATTCGGTGCCGATGGCCGAAGCTTTCCAGATGTCCGCTGCTTACCGCTGCTTGTTTAAAATCAGCCGGCAAATGTTGCTCTCGGGTGCCGTAATGAATGCGAACGAGAGAATAAACAGTGGGATGGCAAAGAACAGGCCAACCACTGGAAGAATCAGAAAACCCAAGGCCCCCAAGGCAATTGCCAGGGGCAGGATAATAATGCCGATGGTACGACTGGACCATTTCTGGTTGACGCAATCTTGTCTGTTCATATGAATCCTCCAATGCACCGGTTAATATCACTTTGGGGCAAGCCCGCCGCGAACATGATTCATTAAGGGGTGAAGCCAAACAAGCCGGTTGGGACGGCGGGATTGTTTTCCATCTTGGTGATAAAATGGTCATGAATGGAAAGATATCAACCTAAAAAAGTTAGGCGAGACGAAAAATAGGGGGCAGAAAGGGTACTGAAGACAGGCGTGGTTGTTTCGCTGTCTGTTAATGCCTTTTACATGGGTTTCGCCTTGGAAAAAATCGTGGATGCCAGCTCAATGTCCTCGGGACAGAAGACGAACAGGCACTTGGCATCCGGCCCGGCCACGGATCCGTAAACATAGTTGATGTTGATCCCCTCTTCTCCGAATTTGGTGGCCAGACGTGCCAGTTCACCGGGCTTGTTGTCCAATTGAACGGCGATGACCGGCATGATATCGAAGGTAAAATCGTTCTGGGACAACAGATCGATGGCGGCGTTGGTTTTGCCGTCTTCGGCCAAAAGGCGAATCAGGGCAAACTGCGCCGAGTCCTTGCGCATGGAGTTGTAGCTGGCCGCCGAGGCGATGCGTTTGAGTGATTTGCCCCGGGCCTTGAACAGCTCAAGAACGTAGGCCGACGCATCCTGGATGGTCAGGGCATCGATATTGATGCCGGCTTCGGCCATGAGGTTTGCCAACCGGCCCAGTTCGCCGGGCTCGTTTTTCAGAAAGAGGGATATTTCCGTTCTGACCATCACGCGCCTCCTTATTCAATATTCAATTGATGGGATCATGGATTCCGTTTATCTTTCAATATGTTGTTGGAAATCACCACCCGTTGGATCTCCGAGGTTCCCTCGTAGATGGTAAAAACCCGGGCGTCCCGGTAGTAGCGTTCCACCGGATAATCGGCGGTGAATCCATAGCCGCCGTGCATCTGCAGGGCCTTGGCCGTGACCCGGTTGACCATTTCGGATGCGAAGAGTTTGGCCATGGAGGCCTGGGCCGTGTAGCGCTCCTTGCGGTCTTTCATGGCCGCTGCGGAAAGGGTCAGTTGCCGGGCGGCCTCGATTTCCGTGGCCATGTCGGCAATCATCCAGCGCAGCCCCTGGAATTTTGAGATTTTCTGCCCGAACTGGTCCCGCGCTTTGGCGTATCGCACGGCAGCGTCGAACGCCGCCTGGGCCACACCGAGGCTCTGGGCGGCAATGCCGATTCGGCCACCGTCCAGTCCCTTCATGGCGATTTTAAATCCTTCGCCCTCCTGGCCGAGTCTGTCGGCGGCCGGTACGCGGCAATCTTCAAAATGCAGGTCGGTGGTGTCCGAGGCACGCAGGCCCATCTTGTCTTCCATGTTGCCCACCACCAGGCCCGGATTGTCCTTGGTGACGATAAAGGCGCTGATGCCCTTGTGGCGGGCATCGGGATCGGTTTTGGCCGTGACGATCACCAGCCCGCAGTTCTTGCCGCTGGTAATGAAGCGCTTGGTGCCGTTGATCACATAGTGGTTGCCATCCTTGATCGCAGTGGTTTGCTGGCTGACCGGATCGGATCCTGCCTCCGGCTCGGTCAGGGCAAACGCACCAATATACTTACCCATGGCCAGATCTTTGAGGTAGTGCTGTTTCTGATCCTCACTGCCAAAATTGAGGATGCTTTCGCAAACGATGGAGTTATGCACCGACATGACCACCGCCGTGGAGGCACACGAGTAGGCGATTTCGGAGAGGGCCAGCACATAGCCCACACTGTCCGAATCGGAGCCTTCGTACTTGAAGGGCACCATCATCCCCAAAAGCCCCAGTTCGGCCATTTTTTTCAGGTTCCTGGCGGGAAATTCCTTGGTTTTGTCCCGCTCTGCCGCAGTCTCGGCCACAACCTTGCGGGAGAACTCGCGAACCATGGATTGAATCATCAGTTGTTCGTCGGTCAGCTTGAATGACATGGCGTAATCCTTATCACGATAGAACGGTTACGCAGCGTGGTTGCCGGCATGATTCCGGTGTTGCCATGTATGTCGACCTGAAACGGGTGGGGACGTCAGACGTGCCGACAGGACAGATGGCGCTGCGATGACGGCTGCGACGGTTACGGATTGTAAATGACCACAATCAGTTCGGCGTCCGTCTCGCCGGTATTGCGCAGAAGGTGCTGGATGCCGGAATTAAAATGCAGGGAATCCCCGGGGCCGAGGGCATTGATGTGCTCGCCGACCATAACTTCGATGGTTCCTTCGAGAACGTAAACGAACTCCTCACCCGTGTGATTGTAGCTGACCCCCGGGTGATCCTGCTTGGCGTCGATCTTGACCCGAAAGGCCTTGAGGTGTTTGTTTTCCGCACCCGGCGTGAGGGTGGTGTACGCATAGTTCGAGGTGCGTTTGGTGTACGCCTTGATGCGGTCCTGCATGCGGCCTTCCTCATCCTTGAGCAGGTCGCCGGAATCGATCTCCAGCGCCCGGGAGAGCTGCAGCAGCGAGCCCACCGGTGGTGTGACCTTGCCGCTTTCCACCTGTTTGATGAAATCGATGGAAAAGCCGGTCTCGTTGGCCAGGGTGGCGTAAGTCATCTTCTTGTCGGTTCGGGCCTTTTTGATCCGCTTGCCCACTGGTGTGAGTCGACCGGTTTTTTTGGCGGGCATGGGATACCTCCTTTTGGAGAGAAGGGGGTCGAGGGTTCAAGGGGTCACGACAGACCCCTTGAACCCTGGATTTTTCGAATCCGATTAGATTAATATTCGTAGAATCCTCTGCCGGTTTTTCTACCCAACCAACCGGCTTCGACATATTTTCTCAGCAGCGGGCAGGGCCGGTATTTGGAATCCTTGAATCCCTCGTAAAGGGTTTCCATGATGGCCAGGCAGGTGTCCAGGCCGATCAGGTCGGCCAGGGTCAGGGGGCCCATGGGGTGGTTCATGCCCAATTTCATGACCGTGTCGATGTCTTCCCGGGAGCCGACGCCATGGTAAAGGGCGAATACCGCTTCGTTGATCATGGGGATGAGGATGCGATTGGCGATGAAGCCGGGATAGTCGTTGGCCAGGGCCGGTGTTTTGCCGAATTTGACGGACAAATCCCAGGTGGTCTGGAAGGTCTCATCGGAGGTGGCGATTCCGCGGATCACCTCCACCAGTTTCATCACCGGCACCGGGTTCATGAAATGCATGCCGATGACTTTTTCCGGGCGGCTGGTCTGGTTGGCGATCCGGCCGATGGGGATGGAAGAGGTGTTGCTGGCCAGGATGATGCCGGGTTTGCAGATTTCGTCCAGGTCTTTGAAAATATTGAATTTGAGAGTCTCGTTTTCCGTGGCCGCCTCGACCACGAAATCCGCCTCGGCCTGATCTTTGAGATCGGCAGTGATCTTGATGCGTCCCAGGATGGCGTCTTTCTCTTCAGCCTGGATTTTCCCCTTCTCAACGTTTTTTCCCAAGATTTTGGCGATATTGGCCAGGCCATTTTCGGCAAATTCGATCTTGATATCACTCATGATCACATTGAGGCCGGCGGTGGCCGCCACCTGAGCGATGCCGTTGCCCATCTGTCCCGAACCGATGACGCCAAAGGTGTTGATTTCCATTGTTCTCCTCCTGTTGAATGGGTTTAAATAGAATAACTGAGGTAAAAAATTGATGGATCTTATCTTCTCCGCGGGCGCTTGTTTGCGCCCCAAAACGGTTCCTACCGGTTAACCACCATGGCCACGGCCTCTCCGCCGCCCAGGCAGAGGGACGCCAGGCCGGTTTTTTGATCCCGGCGGATCATTTCGTACAGCAGGGTCACCAGTACCCGGCAGCCGCTGGCACCGATGGGGTGGCCCAGGGCCACGCTGCCGCCGTTGACATTGGTTTTGTCGGCGGAAAGCCCCAGCTCCCTCATCACGGCCACGGTGGAGCCCGAAAAAGCCTCGTTGACTTCGTAAAGGTCCACGTCGTCAATGTCAATGCCCTGTTTTTTGAGCGCTTTGGGGATGGCCCAGATGGGCGCCACGAGCACGTATTTCATGTCAATGCCGTAAGACGCCTGGGCACCGACGGTGGCCATCACCGTGCAACCCAGGGATTCGGCTTTTTCCCGGGACATGAGCACCACCGCCGCGGCGCCGTCGCTGATGATCGAGGCATTGCCGGCGGTGCCGAAGCCGTCCTTTTTAAAGGCCGGCTGCATTTTGGTCAGGGCCTCGTACGTGGTTTCCCGGGGGCATTCGTCCCGGGCGAATAGTTTTGGCTCGCCCTTGCGCTGGGGAATGGGCACGGGCACGATTTCCGCATCGAAACGGCCGCTGGTGATGGATTCCATGGCCCGGCGATAGGATTCGGCGGCAAAGCGGTCCTGGTCTTCGCGGCTCACCTGGTAGCGCTCGGAGCACAGTTCGTTGGACATGCCCATGTGGAAATCGTTGACCACGTCCCACAGGCCGTCGTGGACCATAGAGTCCTGCAATTGGCCGGGACCCATGCGATAGCCGAACCGGGCCTTTTCTAAGTAATAGGGTGCCCTGCTCATGTTCTCCATACCACCGGCGACGACGATATCGGCATCGCCGAGCTGGATGGCCTGGGCACCGAGCATTACCGTTTTGAGGGCCGATCCGCAGACCTTGTTGACCGTGATGGCCTCCGCCTCCCAGGGCATACCGGCCTTGACCGCGGCCTGTTTGGCCGGGTTCTGGCCGTAGCCGCAGGGCAGGACCTGGCCCATGAGAACTTCGTTGACATCGTTTTTTTCAATGCCCGCCCGCCTGATCGCCTCTTCGATCACGATCGCTCCCAGATCGGTGGCGCCGATACCGGTGAGTGATCCGTTGAAGCTGCCCAGTGGCGTTCGTACGGCACTGACGATTACTGCTTCTTGCATATTTATTCTCCAAAAGGAAAAAGGGTTCAAGGATTCGAGGGGTCAAGGGGCAGAGAGAAGGCATTGGGATGATAGCGTTTGGCGCTTGAATCCTCGACCCCTTGGACCCTTCTTTTACATATTCCTCCGGTACTGCCCCCCCACATCGTACAGCGCGCCGGTAATCTGCCCCAGACTGCAGGTTTTGACCGTTTCCATCAGTTCGGCAAAAATGTTGCCGCCGGAAAGGGCCACGTTCTGGAGCCGTGCCAGGGCGTCGGGGGCCTGGTCCGCGTGGCGGGCCTGGAACGCGGCCAGCCGCTCAAGCTGAGATTCCTTTTCCTCGGTGGTCGCCCGGGCCAGGTCGATACAACCGGCGCCTTCCACCAGATCGGCACCGTCGGCGTGGGGATCGCGGAAGGTGTTGACGCCCACGATGGGATACCCGCCGGTGTGCTTGAGCATCTCGTAGTACATGGACTCCTCCTGGATCTTGCTGCGCTGGTAGCCGGTCTCCATGGCGCCCAACACACCGCCGCGGGCGGTGATCTTGTCGTACTCCATCAGCACTGCCTCTTCCACCAGGTCGGTGAGGTCGTCGACGACAAAACTGCCCTGGTAAGGGTTCTCATTTTTGGCCAGTCCCCACTCGCGGTTGATGATCAGCTGGATGGCCAGCGCACGGCGAACCGACTCTTCCGTGGGAGTGGTGATGGCCTCGTCAAAGGCGTTGGTGTGCAGGCTCTGGCAGTTGTCGTAGATGGCGCACAGGGCCTGGAGGGTGGTGCGGATGTCGTTGAACTGAATGTCCTGACTGTGCAGGCTGCGTCCCGAGGTCTGAATGTGGTACTTGAGCATCTGGCTGCGAAGCGAAGCGCCGTATTTCTCCCTTAAGGCCACGGCCCAGATCCGCCGGGCGACCCTTCCGATCACCGTGTATTCGGGGTCCATGCCGTTTGAAAAGAAAAAGGAGAGATTGGGCGCGAAACTGTCCAGGGGCATGCCCCGGGACAGATAGTACTCGAGATAGGTAAAGCCGTTGGCCAGGGTAAAGGCCAGTTGGCTGATCGGGTTGGCCCCGGCTTCGGCAATGTGGTAGCCGGAGATCGAAACCGAATAAAAGTTGCGGATGTTGTTTTCGATGAAATATTCCTGGATGTCGCCCATCATTTTGAGGGCGAAATCGATGGAGAAGATGCAGGTGTTCTGGCCCTGGTCTTCCTTGAGAATATCGGCCTGGACCGTGCCGCGCACGTTTTCCAGGACCACGCCCTTGATCCGGGCGTATTCGTCTGCTGACAGCGCCTGGCCCTGTTCCTTTACATATTTCTCCACCTCCTGGTCAATGGCCGTGTTGAGAAACATGGCCAGCATGATCGGCGCCGGGCCGTTGATCGTCATGGAGACCGAGGTGCTGGGAGCGCACAATTCGAAGCCGCCGTAGAGGACCTTAACGTCATCCAGGGTGCAGACACTCACCCCGGAGTTGCCCACTTTGCCGTAAATGTCGGGTCGGCGGTCCGGGTCGTAGCCGTACAGGGTCACCGAGTCGAAGGCCGTGGAGAGGCGCTTGGCCTCGCTACCGGCCGAAAGCAGCTTGAAGCGGCGGTTGGTGCGCGCCGGGTCGCCCTCGCCGGCAAACATCCGCGTGGGATCCTCGCCCACGCGCTTCATGGGGAACACACCGGCGGTATAGGGGAAGTAGCCGGGCAGGTTTTCCCGTCGCAGCCAGCGGTAGATTTCTCCGGGGTCGTCGAAGCGCGGCAGCGAAATTTTGGGAATTTTCTGATGGGAGAGGGACTCGGTGTACAGGGGCACGCGGATTTCGCGGCCGCGCACCGTGTAGACCAACTCGTCGCCGGAGTAAGCGGCACGGGTCGTTTCCCACTCCTTGACCAGGGTTTCGGTAGCGTCGTCCATATCGGCACGGGCCTTGTCGATGGCGAGCTTGAGCCGCTCGATCAGATCCTTTGTATCCCCGTCGAGGCTGTCGCCGCCGATGGTCTTCGCCGTCTCTTCGAGGTGCCAGACCCGCCTGATGGCATCGGCCTGGCTTTCGGTTTCACGGTGATAGCCCCTGACGGTTTCGGCGATCTCCGCCAGGTAACGGGTGCGTTCCGGCGGGATTATGATGGTTTTGGAACTGGATACCTTGCCATCCGGCCGCGGCAGGCGGGACGTGAATTCAACACCGGTTTTGGCGTGGAGGGTGTCCAGGAGGGCGTGATACAGGGCGGTCACCCCGTCGTCGTTGAACTTCGAGGCGATGGTGCCGAACACGGGCATCTCGCCCGGCGACTGGCCGAAGGCCATGCGGTTGCGCTGTACCTGTTTGCACACGTCGCGCACGGCATCCTCTCCGCCGCGTTTTTCGAACTTATTGACCACCACCAGATCGGCAAAATCGAGCATGTCGATCTTTTCCAGCTGGGAGGCGGCCCCGAAATCGCTGGTCATGACGTACATGGAGAGGTCCACCATGTCGATGATGTGGGAATCCCCCTGGCCGATGCCGGCGGTTTCGGCGATCGCCAGATCAAAGCCGGCGGCCTTGACCAGGTCGAGCACCTCGGCCAGGGCATCGGGGATCTCGGTGTGGGAGCGCCTGGTGGCGATGGAGCGCATGTAGACCCGCGGGTTATTGATGGCGTTCATGCGGATACGGTCACCAAGCAGCGCCCCGCCGGTCTTGCGGCGGGAGGGGTCGGCGCTGATGATGGCGATGCGGATCTCCTTGAAATCGTGAAGCAGGCGCAGGATCAGTTCGTCGGTCAGGGAAGACTTGCCGGCGCCACCGGTGCCGGTGATGCCGATGACCGGCACTTTGCGATCACCGATTCTGGCCGTCACCGCTTCGCGAAATGGGGCCAGGTGGCCGTTCTGTTTGGCTTTGGCCTGCTCCAAAGTGGTGATCAGGTTGGCCACCTGCAGTTTGTTGTCCGGCGCAAGATCGGTGAGGTTCAGCGCAGTTTCATCCGCCCGGGGAAAATCCATCAACTGGACCATGTGGTTGATGATTCCCTGCAGCCCCATGCGGGTGCCATCCTCCGGAGAATAGATTTTGGCCACCCCGTAAGTTTCCAGTTCTTTGATCTCCTCGGGTACGATGACGCCGCCGCCGCCGCCGAACACCTTAATATGCGGGGCACCGCCATCCTTCAGAAGGTCCACCATGTATTTGAAAAATTCCAGGTGGCCGCCCTGATAGCTCGAAACGGCAATTCCCTGGGCATCCTCTTCGATGGCGGCATCCACGATTTCTTTGACGGCGCGGTTGTGGCCCAGGTGGATGACCTCCACGCCGGTGCTCTGCAAGATGCGTCTGAAAATGTTGATTGATGCGTCGTGGCCGTCAAAAAGCGATGTGGCCGTGACGACGCGCACGTTGTTTTTCGGTCGGTAAACCTGGGGGGTGTTGTTCATGCATCCTCCTGTGGCTGGTCCTGGTGATGATGCGCCGCCGAGCGGGTGGCCGGTCCCTATCCGATGCGGGCCGGTGGGGCCTCTTGGATACATGGTGACAGGCTGCTGTGATGGCGAACGGCAGATTCAGGTCGCAGCACCAACGAAACACGGTTATCAGTATGCCCGGAAAAAAGCGGATAACGACGGGAAGATGCCGCCATCCGGGCGTGTATTATTTATCGGATCGGTCGTGCATTCAAGCCCTGTTTTCAACAGTCCCGCGGAAACCGGGCCAATACCGGGGTATCTTCTTGAATAATAAAAGAATCTTTTCCTTTCAGCTTGTCAACATAAAAAAGGAATCTCCATGACCATTCTATTGTTGACCGATCCGGACCGCAATGGTAGCAATAAAGTAGTGAACCCACCGGAAATGCAGCTTTTATCGAACGCTTCTGATTGGGTCCGCGCAAAACGGAACCGGTGCCCAACCCAGGATCCCGTCGTGGACGTGCAGATCACCGTGGCAGGATGAGGAATTATTTAGTGTCCATCCAGAAATGGCCAATTTGCCCGATATCGGCGTTGCGCAAAAAATTTTATCCTCGGAATATCAACAATATGCCTGTGGTAAAATTTTTGTTCGCGCCTTGATCTCAACCAAATTTTCCTATTTCTGAACGAACACTATTTATTTCCGGCAACCTAAGATCAATGGCCTCTTAAAAAGTCACCGGATCGTCATGCCGGACTTGATCCGGCATCCAGAATGAACTGAATTTACTGGATTCCGGCCTACGCTGGAATGACGCAAAACATGGATTTTTGACTTTTTACGAATCCGTCAAGATCGATTCTCATCCGCATTGCTGTCTCTTCTTCGCAAGGTCCATTTTGTTCTGAAAGCTGAAACCGGCCCGGTTCTTGGAGCGGGCGTTCAATCCTGACGGTTTGGGACGTTGATGACACCCCCACCATCCGATAGGAGAGTACGTAATGATCCGGTTTATCACGCAAAAAAGGAGCGACAACCATGATTACACTGGAAGATATCAGGCTGAGTGAATACACGCTGGAACATCTTCCCCGGTTGGAAGAACTGCGCCGGCTTTCCTTTGTCCGCAAGCCCGAAATCTGTATCGAACGGGCGCGCTGCATTACCAAATACCTGAAGTACAGGGACGACCCCACCGACTCGCCCGAACTGCGGCAGGCCAAAAAGGTCCACCATTTTCTGCGGCGCAAGGCCGCCCGGTTCCATGACTGCAATCTGCTGGCCGGAACCACCACCAGCAAGGCCCTGGGGGCGCCGTTGTTTCCGGAATTTTTTGCGCTTTCCCTGTGGCCGGAGCTGGAGACGGTCAGCACCCGCGAAAAGAATCCCCAGGCCCTGTCCGCGGAAGACGCCCGCGAACTGAACCAGCTGATTTTTCCCTTCTGGATGGACCGGAGCGTCCTGGAAGTGGCCCGCACCCGGTTTGACAATCCCAAATGCCTCAAGCTGTTCGAAAGCCTGGTCTTCTTTATCGCCGGCAAGGCCGGTTGCATTTCCCACTGTGTGCCCACCTATACGCCCATGCTGGAGAAAGGTTTGGTGGGCTTGATCGACGAAGCCACCGCGCGCGAGGCCGAGGCCTCACAGGCCGGTGGCGGGGTCAACTCCCGCCAGGTTCAGTTTTACCGCGCCATCAAAATTGCCCTGCAGGGAATCATCGAATATGCCGGCCATCTGGCCGACGAGGCCGCCTACCAGGCGCGGATCATTGACGATCCGGAGCTGAAAAAGGAGTTTGCCGACATGGCCGAGGTCTGCCGGCAGGTGCCGGCCCATCCGGCCCGGTCGTTCCGCGAAGCGGTCAACGCCATCTGGATCTGCCAGATCGGCATGCATGCCGAAAACATCAACATGGCCATGAGTCCGGGGCGACTGGATCAGGTGCTCTATCCCTATTTCCGGCGGGACATGGACACCGGTCGGCTGGATATCGCCGGTGCCATGGAGTTGATCGGCTGCCTGTGGCTCAAGATTTCCGACAACGTGATCATGGTCCCGGAAGCCTCCGAGGAGATGTTCGGCGGCGCCGGCACCGTTCCGGCCATCACCCTGGGCGGGGTGGACAGCCAGGGCGAGGATGCGGTCAACGACCTGACCTATCTCATGCTCAGGGTCACCGAACTGCTCAAAATCCGCGATCCCAATGTCAACGCCCGCTATCACTACGAGAAGAATTCGGACGATTACCGAAGGCGGGTCGCCGAGGTGATTATCAACACCCGTGCCGTTCCGGCCTTTTTCAACGATGTGGCCAACATCAAGGCACTTTGCGGCCAGGGGGAAACCCTTGCCCATGCCCGGGACTATGCGGTGATCGGCTGCGTGGAACTGGCCAGCAGCGGCCGGGACTATCCGGCCTCGAGCTCGATCATGCTGAACCTGTCGGCCGCCATGGAGATGGCCCTTTACGGCGGCAGGCGGCCCATCACCGGGGAGACACAAATTGGGCCGGCCACCGCGCCGGCCGCGCAGATTACCAGTTTCGAGCAGTTCTGGGAGGCCTTCAAACAGCAACTCGACTGGCTCATCGATCAGGCCGTGCAGACCAATGAGATCCTGGGCGCCGTGCATCAGGAGATGATGCCCTCGCCCCTGCTTTCGGCATTTTTCGAAGGACCCATGCAAAACGGACGGGACCTGATCCAGGGTGGGGCGCTGTATAACTCATCCGGCGCCACGCACATCGGTTTCGCCGACACGGTCGATTCCCTCAGCGCCATTGAATCGGCCGTGTTTGCAAGACAGAAGGTCAGCTTCACGGAACTGGTCCAGGCCATGGAAAACGACTTCAGCGGCGCCGATGGGGAGAAGCTGAGGCTTTACCTGAAGAACCAGACTCCCAAATACGGCACCGAAGATCCCATTGCCCGTAAAAATGCCCGGAACCTGGTGGGGCACCTGTTCCGCACCTACCAGTCCCGGACCAACTACCGGGGCGGCAAGTACCGGCCCGCCTACTGGACCATGACCAACCACGCCGGCCTGGGCGGCATCAGTGGCGCCATGCCCAATGGCCGCAAATCCGGCGGCCTTTTTGCAAGCGGCATCACGCCGGTTTCCGGTGCCGCGCCGGAGTTGACCGCCTGTCTGAATGCCGTTGCCGAACTGGGCGGTGAACAGGTGCCGGGCTGTTGGGCCCTGAACATCAAATATACCCCGGAAGACGATGTGGCGGCCATGAGCCAGCGCTTTGCCCAGACCATCGAGGCGTACTTCAGGGCCGGCGGTCAGCAGGTCCAGTTCAACATCATGGATTACGCCATGCTCAAGGACGCCAAAAAACATCCTGAAAATTATCCCGAACTGATGGTCCGGGTGTCCGGCTACTCGGCCTACTTCAAGGATCTCAACGACCTGATGAAGGATGAGCTGATCACCCGCACCCAGTACGGCCTGACCGACGGACGGGCCGTGCCGTTTAACGATGACTGATTCCCCAAAGGAGCCGAATATGTCCATGGAGATCCCTTCAATCCACCTGAGGCACCTGTGGCAGCGGTTTCAGCAGACCCTTGAAACCGAGGCCGCCGAACAGTTCCTGTCGCTGCTGCTCAACATCATGCGGCTGATGTTTGCCATCGATCATGACTACCGGGAGAACATCCGCAAATTCGACGGACGCTACCAGTTCAACAGCAAGGACGGCAAGATGACCGTCGGCGCCATATTTAGTGACGGCCGTCTGGAGGTCGAAGAGCGGGTCATCGACAATCCCCATATTACGGTGTCGTTTCGCGACGGGCGGACCCTGTTCAACTTCCTGCTGGCTCCCAAGCAGGACATCCTGGGGTCCATGCTGCGCCAGGACGTCCAGACCGATGGAAACCTCAACTACCTGTATCGCTTCGGTTTTCTGGCAAAACAGTTGCAGTTGATGATGACGCCGGGATGACGGTTGGATTGGCCGGCCGGAATCGGAAAGGGCAGCATGGAAGCGATCATCGGGGATATCGGCCGCTATGCCATTCACGACGGTCCGGGCATCCGCACCACGGTTTTTTTCAAAGGCTGCCCGATGCACTGCCCGTGGTGCCACAACCCTGAGTTCATCCGTCCGCAGCCGGAAATCCTTTTTTATGCGGATCGCTGCATCGGATGTGGCGAGTGTGTCGACCGGTGTCCCGAATCGGCGATTGACCTGAACGCTCCGCAGCGGATCGACCGGCGCCGCTGCACGGCATGTGGCGAATGTACCCCGACCTGTCCCACCCGTGCGCTGGCCGTTGCCGGAACGCGTTACGGGGTGGATGACCTGGTGGCGGTGCTGCTGCGGGATCGTTTGTTTTATGATGCGTCGGGTGGCGGTGTCACCCTCTCCGGGGGGGAGCCGACCCTGCAGATGGCATTCATGGCCCGGCTGTTGCGACGGCTGAAAGCGGAGGGGCTCCACACGGTGTTGGAAACCGGTGGGTTCTTCCCCTTCGCGCCATTTCAGGCCGAGTGTCTGGATTTTATCGATCTGATCTATTTTGATCTGAAAATCAGCGATCCGGGTCGTCACCAGCGGATTACCGGCGTGGACAACCGCCTGATCTGGTCCACCCTTGCCCATCTGGCCCGGTGGGCACCCGACCGGCTTGTGCCGCGGATTCCGCTGATCCCCGGGTATACGGCCACCCGGGAGAACCTTATTGCCCTGTCCGGCCGGATCCGTGAAATGGGCCTTGCGCGGCCCGTGCTGCTCCCCTATCACCCCTTTGGACGTTCCAAAGCCGTCCATGTCGGCCGCCAGGCGGATGCCGCCCTGCCCCGGGTGCCCATGAGCGCCGAAGAACTGGCCAGGTGGTCGGCATGTGTTGAACCAAACGATTCCACGCAAAAGATCGCAAAGGAGGAGAACGATGCAGATTGATTTTCACCACGCCACGACCTATGTGGCCGCCCGGCTGGCGGGATTTGACCCTGCGGATGCGGATATCATCGCCTACGCCGCCCAGTATGTTGATGACGCGACCAGCGCCGGGGCGATTCACTTCGACAACAAGGCCATGTACCAACGCATCAGTTCCGCCCACAAGATGCTCGACAAACGCAATGCCGAGGCCCTGGCCAACCATCTGGTCTGGATCCCGTTCCATTTTCTGCCGGGCAACGCCGGGATGGCGGCGGATCAGAACCCGGATGGCGCGTTTATTGAGAAGATCATCTGCACCCCCGACAGCCCCATTGCCCGGGAGATGGTCCGCCAGGCGATTGTTGAAAAAGAGAAGCCTTACGGGTTGCAGCGGCTGGGGGTTGCCATGCACGTCTATGCCGATACATGGGCCCACCAGGGGTTTGCCGGGGTTCTGCATCCGGTCAATGAAGTCGAAAACGCCAAGGAGACGGGAAAATCCGGCGGGTTTTCAAAGAAGCTTTCCACCATCCTGAACGATTTTCTGGATGACGCGATTCCGCCCCTGGGCCATGGCCGGGCCCTGACCTTTCCCGACATGCCGTTTTTAAAATGGCGCTATAAAAATTATCAGGGGGTGGAGATCGTCCGCGACAACACTGCCCTTTTTTGTGAGGCCGCCAACCACCTGTGCATGGCCATGCAGCGCTACATCGCCGGCGATGCCGATGCCGATGTGCCGGGGATGGACGCCGGCGATCGACAGAAAATAGAAGATCTTTTTTTGTCGACCACCAAAGACGACGGTGAAAAAAGGCACGCCGTATGGATTAAAGCCATTAAAAGCGGTGCCTTCAGTTTTGGCGGGGAAACCATCGCCTATGCCGGGAAGGGAAAGGGGTCGTGGAAGGAGCAGGCCCTGGGGACCAATTTTGACCTGCCGGTCCACACCTTTAAAGAAAAATTTATGCAGAGCAACTGGAAACGATTTCACGATGCCGTGCAGGCCCATCGTCTCCATGTGGTCCATGATCTGTTGCCCAAATACGGCATTTGCGCGGCATGACACCGGGGGTCCGTTTCCCGCGTCATGGATACTAATTCAGCATGTAGTTTTCCATATCCGGGAGCCGTGCCGACAGATACGCTTTCAGCTGGTTGATGATCCGTTTTTCCAGTTGGCGGATTCTCTCCCGGGAAATGCCAAAATGGTCACCGAGGGTCTGCAGGGTGTCGGGCTGGTCGGCGAGGATGCGGCGGTCGAGAATGGCCCGGTCCCTCGCGTCGAGCCCCCTTTTGAATTGCTGTGTGTTTTCCTGCAGCAGGGCCTGCATCTGGACGGCCTCGACTTCCTCTTCCGCCGATGTTGACATGTCGACCAGTCGGTCCATGCCCTCCTCGTTTTCACGGCTGCGCAAGGGGGCGTTGAGCGACAGGTCGGCCTGATCGAGACGTTGTTGCATCTCGACAACGTCTTTTTTCGGAACCTCCAGCCGTTTGGCGATGGCTGCCGGTGTCGGTTCAATACCCTCCCGGCTCAATTGGGCGGTGGTTTTTTTCAGGTTGAAAAAGAGTTTGCGCTGGGACTGGGTCGTACCGATACGGACACTGCGGTGATTGTCCATGAGGTATTTGTGAATATACGCCTTGATCCAGAAGCTGGCATAGTAAGAAAACTTAACCTGCTTGCGCGGATCGAATTTGCGGGCCGCCCGAACCAGCCCCAAATTGCCTTCCTGGATCAGGTCCATGAGCGAGACCTGGCCGCCTGTCCAGAAATCCTTGGCGATTTTGACCACCAATCGCAGATTGCCCCTCACCAGCCGGTCCAAGGCGCTTTGGTCGTTTTTCATCTGTACCCTGCGGGCCAGGGTCCGTTCCTCTTCCCGATCGAGCAGCTGGTATTTTCCCATATCCCGTAAATAGAGCTGAATGGCCGAATTGGGTGATGCATTCGTCGTAACGTTCATATTGATATCCTCCACTGGGAATTGTGGTTTTGTCGATGCGCGTTCGGCATTGACGGCCGGATCACCGGCAGCCGGGCGCTTCTTGCCGGCTCTGTAAGATGGGCCAAGGGGACGAAACTGCCGGTCCGGCGTTTATGCACAAACCTAACAATAAGCATGGGAAGGACAAAAGGGAATGGGGGGCTATCCGGTATATGCCGTTTGATGGCAATCCTTGCCCAAAATCAGGCAGTTTTGGACACAACGACCCAGAATCCGGTTTCGTCATCGATGATTTTAAACTCCGTGCAGCCGATTTCACGGAACATCTCGGTGAAACGCCGGTGGCTGTCCGCACCGGCTTTTTTCTTGGCGTAGCAGTCCCATGTGGGATCACGTTCGAGCATTTCGGCAATGACCTGGTCACGGAGTTCCAAATTGCCGAATCCGCCGCCGATATAGGTGGCTCCGCCCACGGCCAGGATGCGGTAGATTTCACTGAAGGCGGATTTGAGGTCCGTCCAGAAAAACATGGACCCCCGGCTGACGATCAGGTCGACGCTGGCGTCTTTAAAAGGCATCGCGTGCACATCCCCCGCTTCCGTGCGGATTCGGTCACCGAGCCCGGCCTCGGTGAAGTTTTCAAGTCCGATCCGGCCCGAGGCTTCCGAAAAATCGAAGGCGATGATCTCCATTTGGGGCGCCTCCCGGGCCATGGCCATGGCCAGCATGCCCGGACCGCTGCCCAAG
The DNA here is from genome assembly GCF_009689005.1 of Desulfosarcina ovata subsp. ovata. Lineage (NCBI taxonomy): Bacteria > Pseudomonadati > Thermodesulfobacteriota > Desulfobacteria > Desulfobacterales > Desulfosarcinaceae > Desulfosarcina > Desulfosarcina ovata. Next base: position 3,965,468 of record NZ_AP021879.1, read on the forward strand.
TCGAGGCAGGTGCCTTTGCTGATTCCGGTAACGGCCATGGCATTGCGCGCAATGACCGGGTAGATGGGCGCAAAGACCGTTTTGGCGATTTCATTCATTTTACGGGCGCCCGCTTCATCGAAAGTGGATGTTCGGGTCTGGGTCCAGTTTTTTTGCATGGTTATGCGTCTCCTTCTATCGGTGATTGCCGTTGACATGGCCGGGTTCCGGTCTGCCGGAATCCGGCGGGGGCGATAATTTCATTATAGCCCGGCAACCGGATGGATTGAAAGGTTTGCGTGCAGATTTACATGCGCAGGGTAATACCGGCCAGAAAATTGAAGCCCGGCTCCGGTCCGCTGGTTTCGTAGTAATCCTTATCCAGCACGTTGGCCCCCTGGAAGAATATTTCCGGGCCGACGCCGCCGATTTTTTTCAACTGCTGGGTGAGCTTGGCATTCACCAGAAGATAGTCGGGCAGTTCCGTCCATTCGTAGTCGTCATCTTCGTAGAACTGGCGTTGGCAATAGGTGGCCTGCAGGTTGGCGGTGAGACCGAAATCAAAACGGTAGCTCATCGACAGGTTGACCCGATGGCGCGGCCGCCCTTCAAGTTCGCGATCATTGTTGGCGCGGTCTTTGGTCTCCAGGTAGGTGTAGTTCAGTTCGGCATCGAAATGATCGCTCAGTTGCAGTCGCACGACCGCCTCGGCGCCATAGATGACCGCTTCGTTGATATTGACATAGACCTTGTTGCCGTCGATGGTTTCCGTGTCGATGAGATCTTCGATGTTATTGTAGAAAACGGCCAACTCGCCGGTTATTTTTTCGGAAAAGCGCTGGCTGGCGCCCATTTCATAGGCAATGGTCTCTTCCGGATCCAGGTCGGGGTTGCCGCCGCCATACTCGCTGTACAGCTCCTTCAAGCTGGGAAAGCGGGTTTTTTTGCCCACCGACGCGTGGAGACCGGTGGCGTCGGTGACATTGAATACCACGCCGATCTGGGGGTTGAACGTATCCATCTTTCCGGGCTCCGGCTGGTCCGCGGTTTTAGTGGGCTCGAAGGTGTCGTAGCTCAATCCCAGAACAACGGAAAGGCGGTCGGAAAGGGAAATCTCATCCTCGGCGGCCAGGGCAACCGTACGGGCGGCGTATTCCTCTTCGTCGGTCCATCCTTCCGATGCCCATCCCTTGAGGACGTCCCAACAGTCGTCAGTAAGCCAGTTGGCTTCCTTGTGGGTGTCCTCCAGGTAGTGCAAGCCGAGGCGCAGGGTGTTCCACGACGCCAGCCGGCTGGTGGTCTGGATCTCTCCGCCGATGGAGTCGTCGTCGTAATAACTCTCCTCGAACCACTTCTTTCCACTAGTAGAATGGTCCTCATCCCAGCTGACATCCTTGATGCCGTCGTCATGGTTGACATAGAAAAGGCGCGTCTTGATCTTCAGGGCCTCGGCAAACGAGTGCTCGCCCACCAGGTTGACCTGCCACTGACGCCAGTGATCATAGGACCAGTAGCGGTTGTAGAAGACCGGCATGCCACGTTCATTGTCGACATAGTCGAAAGATAGGTAGAGGCTCGAATTGCCGCCCGGGTCGTAGCCGACCTTCACATCGAGGTTTTTTTTGGTGTAGTCGCTCAGATCACGCTTGCCGCCATCTTCGTTATAGCTGGTGCCCAGTCCCACATCGGGATCATCGGCATCGAAATGGTCAGAGAGGCGGTACCCGTCGGACGTCCGGTACCCACCGGAAATCCAATAGTTCACCACACCGGCACTGCCCCCGTGGCTTAATGCATAGTGGGCGGTGCGGTAGTCACCGAACCCGGCGGTGAAGGTGGTTTGGGGAGATCTGCCGCCTTTCTTGGTGATAATGTTGATCACCCCGCCCATGGTGTTAGCGCCGTATAGCACCGAACTGACCCCTTTGGTGATGGTGATTTTGGAAATGGCGTCGGCCGGCAGCATGGAAAGATCTACCGTACCGAAATAGCTTTCACGGGCGGGCACACCGTCGATCAGCAGCTTGACCTGGTTTTGCTCGAACCCCCGGACGCTCACATGGGATTCACCCTTGCCGGCGTTTTGCACAACAACACCGGGGAGAAATTTCAGCGCCTCGGCGGCGGTACTGGCGCCTTTGGCGGCAATTTGTGCGGCGGAGACTTCCGTGACCGCCGTCGCTGTGGTGGCCGCCGCCCGTTCGCCGGTAACGACCACTTCGCCAAGGGTGAAAACCTGCCCGTCATCAGACGCTTGCGCACCGGCGCCGAAAACAAATATCATGCCGGCCACCAACATACCCATTCCCACGGCTACATTCTTCTTGTTCCACTGCATCGTTCTCTTCCCCCTGTTTCTGGTTGTTGCTTCGCTGCATTCACGAACATGCGTATCATTGCAGGATCGTTGCATTTGATATAGGAAAGACCGGCCATGAAGAGGGCGGAGACAATCACTCCGGCCAGGACCAGGGTGGTGACCGAATGGTCACCCTGCCTACCGATCAGGTAGGCCGTCCCCACCGCCACCAGTCCCCAGATGAAGGCCGATGTCTGCAGCATCATCGCGGATCCGCCCATCAACATGGCCAGGGCCGCACCGAAATTGGCACCGGCGGTGACCCCCAGGATGGCCGGCGATACCAGCGGATTTTTAAAAAGTCCCTGAAAAACGACACCGGCCACCGCAAGCGCGGCACCGGTCATCACGGCCATGAGCATCCGGGGCAATCGAACCGACCAGAGCACCAATATCGTCTGCCCGGTCAAGGCGTTGCTTTCGGCTCCGCCAAAGATGGAAAAGGGCAGCTTCGCTATCGTCGACAGGTGGATGGGATAGCGTCCCATGGACATCGCGGCGATCAGGGCGATTTCCAAGGCGATGACCGTCATGGAAAAAATAAGCTGGATGTTTTTCACGGTTGGCGCGCCATAGACATTTTAAACATACAGATCAATGTATTGCCGATTGACCGGCGTCTGTGGTCGGGACAACGAAAGCGTTGCCATCGGTGCTGGTTTCAACGGACATTTTCATGCCATACATGGATTCAAGGGTATTTGTGTCAACAACCGATTGGGTGGCTCCATGGCGGTGCACCCGGCCGTTTTTCATCATGACCAGATGATCGCGGTATCGGGCGGCAAGAAAGGGATCATGGAGGGTGAGGAGGGTGAGGAGACGCTTGGATACGGTCAAGGCCCGGACCTTATCCAGCAAAAGGTGTTGATTCTTGAAATCCAGATGGTGAATGGCCAATAGCGCCATGGTGGAGATCCTCTGCTGGCCGATGATCGGCCGGGTTTGGTCGGTATGTATATGATACACGTTAATTTATAATTTATAAAATTAATTACGGGCAGTATGGCTATGACGTTGGCAAACGACATTAGAACTCTTACAATAATAAATTTAAAAACGTCAAGTTTAATTGTTGATGGTGGTGGTGGTGGTGGTGGTGCCCGGGTTTTTATGAGGGAGGCAACGGTTTCGAAACAAAAAGGGCGACCGCCGAGCCCGGCGGTCGCCCCGAAATGATTTTTGTTGATCGGGTTATGATTGCCGGAGTTTGTAGCGCTGGATTTTCCCCGTCGCCGTTTTGGGCAGTTCATCCACAAACTCGATAATGCGCGGGTATTTATGGGGGGCCAGTTTCTGTTTGACGTAGACTTTCAGCTCACCGGCGATCTCATCTCCGGGTTGATAACCGTCTTTCAAATTGATGAACGCTTTGGGTTTGATCAATCCCATGTCATCTTCTACTCCCACCACGGCACATTCGGCCACGGCCGGGTGGCTGAGCAGGGCATCCTCCACCTCAAGCGGGGAGACCCAGATCCCGCTGACTTTCATTGTGTCGTTGGCCCGCGCGGAATAGAAGAAATAGCCGTCCTCGTCCAGATGCCCCATGTCCCCGGTTTTCATCCAGCCATCGACCAGGGTCTCGGCGGTCTTTTCCGGGTTTTTCCAATAGGCATCAAACAAGGTGTTGCTCTTAACCCACAATTCTCCCAGTTCGTTGGCGGGCAGTACTTTCCCCAGTTCATCCCGTACCTCGACGGCATAACCCGGAAGCGGCAGCCCGCTGGCGTTTTCGCGCACTTTGCCGGGGCGGTTGCAGATAAAAATCAAGCTGACTTCCGAAGATCCCAGTCCATCCAGGATGTCAATGCCGAACCTTTCGCGCCACCGTTTCAGGAGCGAGCCGGGAAGGGCCTCGCCGGCTGAAATACAGAACCTCAGGCTGCTCAAATCAGGCTTCTTTTCGGCGGCTTCAAGATAGTTGAGCTGCTGCCCGTAGGCGGTGGGGACAGAGAAGAGACCGCTGGGACGATATTTTTCGATCATGCCCAAAATGGTTTCCGGCAGCGGACGATCCGGGTTGATAACGACCGAAGCGCCATAGTACAAAGGAAGATACATAGCAAAATTCAAACCGTAGGAGAAGTACAGCTTGGACGAGCAGAAAACGCGATCGTCCGGTGTAAAATCGACCACATGTCGCCCCCAGGTCTCCACCGCATAAACCAGGTCCTTGTGCAGGTGAATGACGCCTTTGGGCAGTCCGGTGGTTCCGGATGTGTACAGCCAGTAGGAGTGGTCCATTTTGGATGTCGGGTAGACGTCAAGCTGGTCGGAGGCGTCGTTGATCAGCTGGCCCAGTTCGACGGTCCCGGTTGCCGCCTCACCTTTGATCAAAAGGGTTTTGATTCCCGGGATCTCTGGCAGGCAATCCTTCAGATGCGCATAGATGTCCGGCTCCATGACCACGGCCGCCGCCTCGCTGTCGCGGATGAAAAATTCGAGGTCCTTGACGGTGGCCAGCATGTTGATGGGAACCGGTACGGCGCCCATTTTCATCGCGCCCAGATAAACGGCGAAATATTCGGGAGAATCGTTCAGCAGAATGACCACCCGATCCCCCGGTTTGATCCCCTGGTTGGCCAGGACGTTGCCGAATTGATTGGTCATGCGACCCAGTTGCCGGTAGGTCACCTCGTTGTCCCGGTAGATAATGGCGGTTCGGTCGGCCTGGCTGCCGGTCAGGTGCCGTTCCAGCAGCAAACTGACCATGTTAAACGTTTCCGGTAAAGTGAAATCCGTTTCCCAGGGATGTAACGCCAATTCATTTGCGACCATTCCTGCCTCCCTTTCGATCTTCAGATGAAATTAAAATGATACCCTTAATTTTAGATTTTCTCAGCTTCACGGGCATCGCTTTCTACTGCAGATTCCGCGCAATCCAAAAAGATGCATGGACTCCTGGAGCCGGTTTAAGCGGCCAACAGATTGGGCAACCAAAGAATCAAACCCGGAAATATCAGTACAAATACGAGCAGGATGAACATCGCCACGAGAAAAGGAAACGTTCCTCTGAAAATCGCTGCGATGGGGACATTGGGCACGATTCCTTTGGTCACGTAAACATTGACGCCCACAGGTGGGGTGACAACGGCGATTTGACTGGTCAGAACGATAACGACACCGAACCATACCGGATCGTAGTTCAGATCAAGAACCACCGGATAGATGATCGGAATCGTGAGCATGATCAACGCCATGGCATCCAGAAAACAGCCACCCACAAAAAACATCACACAGATCAGGGCCATAATTCCCATGGAGGGCAGCGGCAAACCGCTCACCCACGTGGAGAGTTGCGCCGGAATGGTCGTGACCGCCATGAATTTGCCGAAAACCGATGCGCCGGCGATCAGCATCATGATCATACAGGCTGTCCGCAGTCCCTCTTTGGATGCGTTGATGAATTTTTGCCAGGTCAGTTGGCGGTGGGCCAGACCGATCAGCAAGGCCCCGGCTGCCCCCACACCGGCGGCCTGGTTGGGACTGTACCACCCCAGAAACAACCCGCCGATGGACAGGCCGAACAGCAAGAAAATATCGGCGATGCGCCAAAGGGCCTTCAATTTCTCACCGATGGTGGTTGCTTTGCCGCTGGGTGCGATCTCTTTGTTTTTAAATGCAATGAAGAAGACGGTGAGGACGAAAAAGAGTGTCAGGACTACCCCGGGGACAATGCCGGCGGCGAACAGGGAGCCGATGGATTGTTCCGTAAGAATCCCGTATACGATGAAAATGGTCGAAGGGGGGATCAGGATCCCGATGACACCGGCCGAGGCGATACAACCGGTGGCCAGCCGATGATTGTAGCCGAAGCGGCGCATTTCGGGAAGTGCCACGCGTCCGATGGTTGCCACCGTGGCGGCGGTCGACCCGCAAATGGCGGCAAATCCGCTGCAGGCCAGGATGGTGGCCACGGCCAGACCGGCCGGCATTTTACCGGCAATTTTATAGGCCGATTCATATAACCGACTGCTCATGCCCGAGGCAAACGCAAAGGACCCCATTAATACAAACAGTACGATCACATTGAGCGGGTAGCTTGACAACTGAGCAAAAATATCCCGAATTAACAGTGATACTGCCGCTTCCCAACTCACCAGATAGCCAAAACCGGTAAAGCCGACAAAAGCCATGGCAAAGGAGACCGGCATATTAAGGGTGAAGAGCAATAACAGAAGAACAATTCCAACCAAACCAGTCAGTACCGGATCCATTAGGACAGGGCCTCCTTTATCGCAACACAGAAATCCACCAGCACCATCAGCGCAACCGGGATCAGCGCCACTGAAAATGCATAGGCAAAGGGATAAAACGGCAGCTGAACGGTGGCCGTGACTTCGCCGGCTTCAAGATATTCGTTACCCAGGCCGATGCCTTCATAAATCAGCAGTACAAACAGCACCAAGCACAATAAGGAGGTCAGGGCCTTTACGATTGAGCGCATCCGTCGGGGAAGAATGTCGACAAACATCTCCACGCTGATATGCCCGCCGTGACGCTGGGTGGCCGCTATGGCAAAAACGATCGTGGCCACCTGCACCAGACTGACGACCTCGATATATCCGGGAACCGGCATGAGAAACAGTTTGGCACCAATAACATCCGTACACGTTACGGCAACCATAACGATGATACCGACAACGCCAACCCATTCTCCCCACGTACTTAATCGGTTCGCCCATTCACGAATCATTTGCATACATGCTCCCTTGAGAGAGGGTGCGTCCGGGGTGTTTTCCCCGGACGCGGATCAAAAGGCTTGATAACGCCCATTTTTATTCCGCATACGGCATGGGAATACCCTTGTCCGCCTGGATTTTGGCATACTCGTCCCTGGTTTTCTTGATGAAGGCGATACGGTCTTTGATTTCAGCGGTGCTCAGGCCGACCTTTTCCATTTCCTGGCAATAGGCGTCGATGACCGGTTCCACAGCGTTGTTCCACTTTTCCGCTTCGGCATCGGAAAGCTGGATGACCTTGCCGCCCTTGCTTTTAAAAAATTCGGTACCGGCGAGGTCGATCTGATTCCATCCCTGGGCCATCTTCTCGATAAATTCGCTGTTGACCTCTTCGAACACGTTCTTAATATTCTCCGGCAGCTTGTCCCACTTGTCTTTGTTCATGACCGCATAAAAGGTATAGACATTGCCGACCCAATACCGTTCGGCATACATATTGCCGTAACATCTTGTTATTAAAATAAAAAATAGCGCTGGACAAAAAGATCGCTTTGTGTTTTAATCATGGTGGGTACAATTAATTAACCAGGAGGTCTCCATGAGCGAACACATCGACAAAAATGTTTTTCAAACAATTCTATCACCGGTGCTACCATTGATTGAGGTTACTCAAAATAGTCTCCATAATGATTTGGACACTTACAAGCTTTCATTATCATCGTTCACCACAAATTTGCTTTTTGGAATAATAACCAGAATTAAAAGCGTTGGACAAATCGTCACTGAGATCAAAACATCACCAACTGCTAAGGCATTAGGATTGGTCGTCGCATCGAAGTCTATGTATAATGAAGCGTTTAATCGTTATCCCCCAGAAATATTTAAAGATATATTCCATCAGTTGGTAAAAGAATTGGATTTGCATAAAATTCCGGAAATCAGTCATCTTGGAAAAATGCTAATTGTAGATGGTTCGCTTTTTCCGGCCATTTCCAATATGGCATGGGCTTGTTACAAGAAAACCGCTAATGCGATCAAAATGCATTTATCTTTTGAACTCAACCGAATGATTCCAACCGAATTTATCAGTACGGAAGGTAACTTTTCCGAAAAAGAATTTGTTAAGCAAATTCTTCGCGAAGGCATTACATATGTCTGTGATCGAGGCTATATCGCTTTCAATCTGTTCAAGCAGATATCCGACAGCAATGCATTTTTTATTATTCGCGGAAAGTCGAATATGACGTACACTGTAAAAGAGTGTCTCACTGCCACCGTACCGGATACATTCTTGAAATTTTTCAGTGACATCACAGATTCAAATATAATATTCAATAGCGATGAAAACAAAGCAAGTTATCGTATTGTTAGCTTTACGGCTATGGGCGAAAACTACATTTTGATCACAAACAGAAATGATTTGACAACTTACGAAATTATAATGCTTTACGCTTACAGGTGGCAAGTGGAACTTTTTTTTCGCTTCATAAAAAGAACCTTCAAGGGAATTCACTTAATGAGCCAATCTCCTCATGGCGTACAGATACAATTCTACTTGTATATGATTGCTTATCTATTGTTATTATCATTCAAACAAGATACGGAAATAATAAGCAGAGAAAATGAAAAAGATGAGCATGAATCTGAAGAAAATAATAAGAACGAAACCTTGCTAACTTCATCTTCATGCTCCAATTCAAATGCAAAAAGACCATATGTTTGCGGGTTAGTAACTCTTCTTGGAGAAAAATTAAAACAGTTTTATAAAATTGGTCTTCACTGGTTATTAGCAGTAAAAAATAATTTGTTAGAAATATTTGATGTGAATATCGCCAAAGTTATTGCTCAATACTCTTATCAATGACTGTGCCGAACAGTATTGTTGCCGACCTGCCAGTTGGCCGTACAGTACTTGAGCAATTCACCCAGGCGGAACCCTTTCATCGTTTCCAGGGGCAGCATCACGCCGGAAATGACGTTGCGCTTGACCGACTCATAGGTCTCGCCAATTCCCATGGGGCGTGAGGTGGCCCCCAGGGCCGCTGCCGTATCGGCAATCCGGCCGGTGGCTCTCAGCGTCTGGCCCTTGAGATCCTCCAGGGTGTAAACCGGTTTCTCGGTGGTGGAGATCAGGTTCGGGCCGCAGGCTGAAAAATAGAGGATCTTGGCCTTGTTGAACTCCTTGGGTTGATATTTGCGGTAAAAGTCCTCAGCCACATGTGTCGAAACCCATCCCGAAGGCATCCCCAGAGGCAGGTCGCAAATTTCCATCTCCTGGAACCGGCCGCGGGTATAGGCCAGATTGCTGAAACCGATGTCGGCGATTCCCTTGACCACCCCTTCAAAAACCTTGTTGGCCTTCAACAACTGGCCACCGGCTAAGTGTTGAATCCAGCCCTTTCAAGGTAGTACTATGACTTCTTTCTCTCAGCGAGTATTTTCGCGGTTGAAACATGTGGCTTGTTTTTCATCGCAACCCGCTTCGGTTTGGGCTTTTTGGGACCTCGAGGATGCTTCTGGTACTTTGATAATTTTACGTTGCCAGCTAATTCTTCAAGCAACCGAACCAGATCACTTTCTGGCATGTCTCTAAAAACGACCCAATGGTCGCTTTCGATAACGATCATCATCCCTTGGTAGACGCCTTCGATTTCATTGGCGATGTAATAACCAGATACGTTCCGTTCTATGAAATCGACACCGTGAACACTGCCCAGTGCTGCTTTTACAACGGACATGCTGATATAGGCGACCAGAGCAACGCAAAAACCGAAAAGAGCGGCACGAGGATAGCCCAATGCATTAATTTCAGAGTTTAAATATTCAGCGAGACGCTGAAAGGCCGTTTCGATGGTCCATCGATCCCGATACAACCGGGCAACTGTTTTAGCGTTTGCTGCGCTCTTTGATAGATTCGTGATGATGAAAATCTCGGTATCACCATCACGGGTTTCACCCTTCAGCTTCACGCGAATCCGCCTGAAGGCGTGCTCTTCGCCAGCTTCATCACGAACCCGGATGGGTTGCTCGTATACGGTTCCTGTTTCGATTTTGCCGATATATTTTTCCTTTCCAATTAGCTCGAGAGGATAATTCCCATGCTCACGGATAATGAACCACGCATCCCGCTTATCGATGCCGCAGGTGAATTCAACCACGCAGAAATTGCGATCGGCAACCCAAACATCATCGGCAACAATAGTTTCAAGCACCGTTTTCAATAATGAGCGTTCTTGCGCATGGCCGTCTTCGCAAGGAAACACATCGATGGGCAGGTGCAACATCGAATCGTACACAACCAATGATTTCCCCGGAAGAGGACCTGAGGCTATGGACCGCAACTCTTTGATTCGGTGATGGCTCTTTTCGATACAGTTGCCATCAAGCAGTTTGATTCGTTTGCCAGGCAAAGGGGAGTTTTGTTTACCCAACAATCTTTGAATAATAGGTTCCACCTGCTCGGCGGCATATCGGACCAAAGCTGCCGATGTACTTGGTTCCATGCCGTTCAACTTATTGTAGATTGAGGTAACTGAAACGGCAATATCCTCTTTTGAAGCCTGGAAGGCTGCGTGAATTGATCGCTGGCTTCCCTGAACGACCTGGCTCATCAGGTAAAAAAGCGTCGAAAACAAAAGGTCCCTTGTGTATTGTTCTTTAGCGGTGTTCTCGAACCATTCGTCCAATTGCTCAGGATTCAGTACCTTCTCCATCAAACCACGAGCCATGACAGAAATCGGAGAATTCTTGATGAACGGCGTAAAAACAGGACTCAACATGATGTCACCTCCCAAATAATACAGTTTTTCTTTTTTACTGTATATTTTGGGGGTGGGTTTGTCCAGCATTTATTTAATAAGTTCATCCAGTTATGAATGGTCTTTTAGTGCTACCTTGAAAGGGCTGGTGTTGAATCTTAACCTCGCCGTTGGTGCGTTTCTCAATTTCCTTGCACCACTCTGCTGACATTTTGGAGGTCATATGGGTTGGCGGAAAGTAATTGTTGTAAGTGAGCTTGATTTTTGCGGATACGGCGCCTGCAGAAAAGCCGATAATCAGGATGATGGACAGAAAAATGACGGATTTTGTTCTCATTCACTCCTCCTTTGTAAATCAACTTGAATTGCCAATGGTGATCCTGACGCCACAGTCGATTGAAATGATATCGGTGTGTGACGATGCCTGAGCGACTTTTTTGGATCAAGCGGTTTCCCGGATGGAAAAAAGGGCCTACCGACACGACCGATGCTTCTCTCCTGTTCTGATGATGGATAAAGTTTGTCCATGCAAACATAATTTGATTAATTTGAATTTGTTGTCAGTTAAAATATATTCTAAATATCATTCATTTTAAATGGAAAAAAATTTCTGTCGATGAAACAAAACTCAACGATCAGATTGATGTTGCTCTATGTTAATACGGATTAAACTATTGGTGCGATGGACGACCTCAGATGTTCCACATTGTGAAACATGGTGTTGCCTTTCGGACCCCTGCTTTGTTCATATCGTCGAAAACTCCACCCTGTCAAGGCAATAATTCGGGATCATTCTTTTCTCCGTCAGCGGATTTCATACAATGGATTGACGGCCCGGCACATTGACATTCCAGCGTGCGACGGATACGGTGCGGCCGATCGGCTGCCGTGCCTGCCCGGCCTGTGTGGCGACTTGCCCGGTGGTGGCGCTGGTGGCGAAGCCTGGCGTTGGCGATCGGCCGACGATGGAAAAACGATAGCTTCACGCGCTTGGAGCAAAAAGAAAAAATAATTCGATTGGAAAAAGGAAGGTGGTATGGAGAAGGTGACCGATTGGCTCTTGTTGTGGGAACAGCTTTCAGCGGTCAAGAAGCGTTGCTGGCGTGAAGGGAAACCGAAAAATGAGAAGCAGGACCCATGGAAGGACCGCGCCCGCAGCTTCGATGGCATGGCGAAAAAACGCTGGTCCAGGCCAAACGCCTCCAGGGATTGCCTGCTGGCGACATTAACGCGCCATCCCGATTCGACGGTGTTGGATATCGGGGCCGGCACCGGTTCCTGGGCCCTGCTCATGGCCCGCCATGCCGCCCGGGTCACGGCCATGGACCCATCCGAAGCCATGTGTGCGGTGATGGAAGAAAAACTGGCTGCCGGGAACGTCACCAATGTCACCATCGTTCAGGGCAGCTGGCCGGACGTCGACGTCGATGCCCATGACTTCTCGTTTGCCTCGCATTCCATGTACGGGGTTGCCGACTTCCGCGCCTTTGTGGAGAAGATGATCCGGGTCACCCGGCAGACCTGCTTTCTGTTGATGCGTGTCCTGTACACCGATACGATCATGGCCCGGGCCGCAACAAAGATATGGGGCCAGCCTTACGACAGCCCGACGTTTCAAGTGGCCTATAACGCCTTGATGCAGATGGGGATATACCCCGATGTGATCATGGAAGCCGAGGGCGGCTGGGATCCCTGGTCGCACGATTCCATTGACGAGGCCCTCGGCGAGGTCAAACGGCGCTTAACCCTTCTGGACGATCCGTCCCATGACCGGTTTTTGCGGTCCCTGCTGGAGAAATCCCTGGCCAGGGAGAACGGCAGATACGTCTGGCCCGCAGGCAACCGGTCGGGGCTGATCCGCTGGAATGTTTCCCGATGAAGGCGGCGTTCATACGAATGCCATCATGATCCGTCCGATTTGCAGTGGTGCCATTGCCCGGGCAGCTTTTAAATGTTGACAGAAAAATGAAACCCATGGACAATTAATCATCAACGCGACCCGCAGCGTCTGCAGTGGCAGCTGGCAAGCGTCCCCCCTTCTCTTTTAATTTGTGTCTCCTGTTCTCTTGAAGTGCTCTTCCGATAAACAATGCTCTGTACGGCCAACGTATCGTTTTCGGTTGAAAAATATAAACCCAAAGAGAGGAGGCTCCATGACGAACAATGCCATCCAATATCGGATGATGACGGCCAATGATTTTGACGCGATAGTTGCCATTGACACGAAAGTGCTCAATGTCTCACGGCCCGAGTACTATCGCACAAAATTTGAAAAACTGTTCGAATCCAGGGACTACATTCCCACCTCGCTCGTTGCCGAAGATGAGGGTGGAAAAGTGGTGGGCTTTGTGATGGGTGAACTGTTTATGGGTGAATATGGCATTTTCCAGTCCGAGGCCACCCTGGATACCCTCGGCGTCGATCCCGATTACCAGCGCCAGGGGATCGGCGATCAATTGGTCAGAGAATTCATCGATCACCTGAAGCGGCTGGGGGTGAACAAAATCAATACCCTGGTCAACTGGGATGATGCCAAACTGGTCCGCTTCTTCGGATCAATGGAATTCAGCCCTTCAAAGACGATCAACCTGGAACGGACCATTTGATGGCCAAGATTGAGAACTACCGCGGCCGGGTGATCGGATGCCGCATGGTCCGCTTGCCCTGATATCCCACCCTTCATCGGCCCGGCGGGCACACGCTTACCGGACCATCTGCACGCTGACGGTAGTATGGCCCGCCCGGCCGTGATCGTCCACCACACGAACGTCAAATTTTCCGCTTCGGGCGGTCCACATGAGCGGCTGCTGGGACGCACTGTTGCCGACGTAGCTGTTATCCACGAACCAATAGAGCCGCCTCACATCCCCATCGGCAACCGCTGTAAAAGGGATCTGCCGGTGGGTGGCCCGGTCGCTTTGCAGGGCATAGACCAGTTCGGCCTGGGGAGAGGTGACCACCGGCGGCTGGCCGGCGCCGGCGCGCCGGTCGAGATCACAGGCCTTGCCAAAGGGCGGGGGCGTTTTCAGCGAGACCCCGGCCATGCGGAAAACAGCCAGAAGATCCGAGGGCCAGAAGTCGAAGACCGCCAGGGGCGTATGGCCCGGTTCGTAACGGCAGGCCCGCAGGCCGGTGGCCCGGTCGATGGGCACGGCCCGGTGAACCGTGCAGACCCGGATGGGCGAGATGCCGGGGATGAACCAGCTCTTTTTGGTGTGCAGGCAGTGGTGGCCGGGAAGTTCACCGGTGGTCGCGCACACCTCGATCTGTTTCAGATTCAGTTGTGAGAAATTCATTGTGTCGGCCACCCGCCAGCCCCGTTCGGGCACCAGGGCCGCCAGGAGATCGAACAGCAGCGGTCCGGCGGCCGACCGGCCCACAAACGCACGGTTGCCCTTCCCGTTGAAGTTGCCCACCCAAACGGCGATCACCATATCCCTACTCACCCCGATGGCCCAGGCATCCCGAAATCCGTGGGAGGTACCGGTTTTCCAGGCCACCTCGTTGCCCTGGATGGTAGCCAGAGGCTGTCGGTGACTGCTGGGCGGCGGGTTGTCCTTGAGTATGTCCAGGGTCAGGAAACTGGCCTCCGGGCTCAGAATCCGGATTCCCGAGGGTGCCGCCATTTCACCCTTGACCATGCGGATCGGCTGCAGCCGGCCGCCGTTGGCCAGGGCCGCATACAGTCCGGCAAGTTCCAGCATGGTCACCTCCACCCCGCCCAGGCAGAGGGCCAGGCCGTAATGCGCTGCCGGCCGCAATTCACCGATGCCGGCCCGTTGGAGCAGCCCGTAAAATCCGGGTTCCCCCAGCCGGGCCTGCAGGTTGGCGGCCGGCAGGTTGCGACTCAGGATCAGGGCGTCGTGGGCGGACACCGGACCCAGGAAGCGCTGATCGAAATTTTCCGGAGTGAACCCGCCGTAACGCCGGGGGGAATCCTTCATCAGGCTCATGGGGTGAATCAGCCCCTGGTCCATGGCCAGGGCGTAAACGAAGGGCTTCAAGGCCGATCCGGGCGAGCGCCGGGCCGTGGCGCCGTTGACCTGACCCTGGATGCGCGGGTTGAAGAAATCCGCCGATCCCGCCAGCGCCGTCAGCGTCATGCTGCGGGTGTCCAGGGCCAGGGCGGCGGCGTTGGTGATACCCTCTGCGGCGCGCCGGGCCACATGATTGCGGATGACCGCTTGCATGGTCAACTGGCGGTTAAGATCCAGGGTGGTGGGAACGCGGCCATTGGTTGACCCGGGGGGGGTGGCTTCGAGATAGTCGATTAGATGGGGGGCAGCAAAGGGCAACCCGGCGGGCGGGCGCACGGCCAGGGGGCGGTCGAAAAATGCCGTCAGCTGCCGATCCCGGGGATGGGTTTCAATCCAGCGGGCGAACAGGTGCTTCCTGGCGGCCTGCAGATGGTCGAATCCCTTGGGGCGGGCCGGGTTGCGCTGAACCGGATTCTGGGGCACCACGGCCAGGCTGAGGGCTTCGGGGACGGTCAGCCGGTCGGCGGATTTGTTGAAATAGACCAGGCTGGCCGCCTGGATGCCTTCGATGTTGCCGCCGTACGGGGCCAGGTTCAGATAGGCTTCCAGAATACGCGCTTTGGGGTAGTGGCGGGTCAACTGCAGGGCACGCAGAATCTGCCGCAGCTTACCGGCGATGGTATTGGTGCGGATCCGCCAGCGCAGCCGGGCCACCTGCATGGCAATGGTGGATGCGCCCACGCGGCGGGACCGGGTGATGTAGGTGGTCCAGAAGGCCCGCGCCAGGGCCAAGATGTCCACCCCCGGATGGTGGTAGAAATCCTTGTCTTCGTACAATAAGGTGGCGTCGATCAGGTTCGGCGCGATCTGCTCCAAAGGACAGAACAGCCGGTAACGCTGGTCCGCGGCCAGGGTCAGGCGCAGCAGGCGGCCATGGGTATCGACGTAGGCCCGCGAATGGGGGTAGTATTCCTCCAGGGCGGGTCGGGAGCAAAGCAACCATGCGGCGGCAGCCAGGGCCAGCAGTGCCGCTGCAACGGCAATCCCGCGTTTCATGGGGCCGGGGCGACCGTTACCGTTCCTGCGGCGGTGGCCGCCTGGAGGTTTGGATCGTACATGGCTTCGGCAAAGGCCGGCGGCCGGGCGAAGCGTCCCGGGGCGGTCACCTTGGCCCGGTAGGTCAGCTCGCGCACGCTTTTTTCCACGCTGCCGTAAAAGACCACCCGGTCCTCGCGCACGTCCACGTAATCCGCCCGCCAGCCCTGTACGGTTCGCGGTACCGAGCGGCGCACCACCTCGAACCCGCCGGGCAACAGGTCGATGATGGCCACGTTGCTGACATGCCCGGCCTCCAGTGAACGGATGCGTAGGCGTACGGTGACCTCCTCGCCCTGGGTGAAGGTGTCGACCACGTCGCCGGCCGTATTGACGAAATCGCGGTGAATCTCCAGCCCGGACCTCAGCGGTTGATCCGGCAGGTTGCGGTCAAACCCCGACTGAACGTTCAGGTAGAAGATCGATCCCGGACTGCTGATATCCATGCGGCCGGCATCGCCGGTGTAGACGGCGACGGGGAAGGGGTTCATCCGGGGTTCCAGGGGTTGCTTCGCACCACCGGCGGTTTCCAGATCAAAACGAATCGTCTCTGTGCTACCGGCCGGCAGGTTCAGCCGGCTGTAGGCGGCCAGGGCCAGGATGGTATAGCTGGCCCCGATGGTATTGGTTTTTCCCCTGAAGATGGGATCGACCAGTCGCAGGAGGGTTTCCCCATCCAGGGCTTTGGCCCGGGCGGCAAAATGCCGGCTGAGCAGGTAGAGCGCCTGGGCATCACGGGTCAGCGGCCGGTCGAAATCGCCCGCCGGCCCGTCATGGCCCTTGCCCATGGGGTACCCGTCCACCAGCCGCTGGGCGTCGTCGTCCATCTTGAGCAGCGTGTAGGTGGCGGCCATGCTCATTGCCGTCAGATCCGATCGCCAGCGATCCTTGTGGGTCTGTTCCAACTGTTCCTGAAGGCGAACCAGGCTGTTGGTGGTGGTCTCGCCGAGCCGGGTCAAGAGGTAGATGGCCTGGGCGCGCACCCGGGCATCGCTCAATTCTTCCGTATCCCGGGTAGCCACCTGGCGCAGGTAGTCCGTTCCCCGGCCGAGCATGTCGCCGGGCACGGCAAAACCGGCCTCGCGGGCATCGATGAGAAAGTGCATGGCATAAACGCTGGGAAAATCCGCCGCCGTGGCGTTGCCGGGCCAGAAACTGAACCCGCCATTTGCCTGCTGGCGTTCGCGCAGCCGGTCGATCAGCGCGCCAAAGTGGGCCTCGACCTCGGCCCGCCGGGAGGCATAGGCCGGAAGGGTGGATAGCCCCACCAGGGGAAAGACCTGGCTCACCACCTGCTCGGTGCAGCCATGGGGGAAATGGGCCAGGTACGCGCTCAGGGCATCCACCAGCACCAGGGGGCTGGCCGATGCGGCGGCGTGCTGCTCGGCCAGCTGGGGAAAAAGACGCCGGGAGAGGGGGATCTGAACGGTGCCGTTTTCGGCGTACCCGCTGGCAAAGGTGGTGCGGTAGGGCATGGCCGGCCGGATGCTCAGACCCGCTGTGCGGCGAGCGGATTCATCGCCCAGGCGGGCCGTGACGGCCAGGCTGGCCGCGCCAGGCGCATCACCGGCCCTGACCGTGAAATGCACCGGCGTTTCGCTGCCTTGACCGACAGTCAGACGCAGGGTGCGTTCACCGACGATCGTCAGACCGTCCGACGCGCTGACGCTGACCTCGACAACGGCCTCCGGGCCGCTGCCTTGCACCAGATTGGAGACGCCCACCGTTGCAGTGAATTCGTCTCCGGGTGCGGCCTGCAGGGGCAGGCTGGGCGAAAGCACGAAGGGGCCGCGCACCAGGGTTCCGGTGCTGGCGCTGCCCACGGCGTTTTCCGCCACGGCCACGGCCATGACCACCAGGTTGCCGGAAAAGGTATCGGGCACCGTAAAATCGACGGTCCGCTCCTCCGGCCCCCCGTCGACGATGCCGGACCAGAAGACCGCCGGCTTGTCGGTCCGGCGCGCAAAGGGATTGAGGTTGGCGGCCAGGGCTTTGCGCATGAGCCCGCCGCCGCTGGCCATGGCCTCGCGCAGCAGTTCATACTCGGGCAGGATCAGGTCCAGCATTTGCCGGGTGGTGACCCGCAGGGCGCGCTTTTTCATGAAATGGTCCAGGGGCTGGGGGAGGCGGTAGCCGGCCACCTGCAAAATGCCCTCGTCCACGGCAAAAACGGCCACCCGGGCGCTCTGTGAGCATTGGTAGCCGATGGTCATGGCCTGGCCCGGCCGCACATGTTCGTCCACACGCAGGCCGACGTCCAGCCGGCGGCGGATGCGGTCGATGGTGACGGGCACCACGGCCGTGCTCAAGGGGCTGGTGAAGATCTCCCGGGAGGCAGTGTCGCGCACAAAGACCACGTTGAGGTAGGCGTTGCCCTCCAGATCGTCGGGCAGGCGTATGGTTTCAAGGGTGCTCAGGGTCGTGGTGCGGAACCATTTGAACGCGTGCACCCGGTCGCTTTCGATGGTGATCAGACCGGCGCCCACGTAAGGGGCGGTAATGCTCAGCCCGATGGTTTCTCCGGCCTGGTAGTCGCTTTTGTCCAGGCGCACCTGCAGGGCGGCTTCCTTTTCCAGCCGTCCGGTAAGGTTGCCGTGGCCCACCACGGTGTAGGTCAGCCGGGCCAGCCGGGTGCCGTCCAGATCGTGCACCTCCATGGCCCAGTCGCCGGAATCCGCCGTGGGCAGGCGGGTTGTACTACCGGATGCGTCAATGGTGAAGGGGCTCTGATCGACAACGCGCTCGCGGTCCACGGTCTGGTAGGCGAAGGTCCCGTTGGGTTGTTTGACCAGGGTGGAGAGGTGCTGGATCTCCAGGCGGGTGAGGGTCAGTCCGCTCAGTGTTAGCCGTTTCAGGTCGGGGGCGATGGCGATCCACGCCACCTGGCGGTCGCTGCCGGCATGGATGAATCCCAGATCGCCGTCGGTTTTGAAGCCCACCAGATGGGGCAGCGGGGAGATCAGGGTGCCGTTTTGGGCCGACACACTGCGCCCGCCGGCCGGATCGAATCCTTCCGCCGAGAAACTCAGCTGGTAGGTGCCTTCGCGAAAGCGGTCCAGGGGGATCTGGAAGACCACCTTGCCGTCGGCATCGGTGGTGGCCGGTGCCAGGGCCTCATTCAGGTGCAGCGGGGAGCGGCTGGCATCGTCCAGTGGATCGGAGAAGTGGTAGTCGGCAAATTCGGCGAAGCGGAACTGCGCCGGCCGGATGCGCATGTGGGCCTGCACCCGGCGATCCTGGGCCGGGGTGCCGAACAGGTTGGTCAGCACCACCCGGGCGGTGAGTGAGGGCGCTGTGGTCCAGCCGCGCGGCGGGACATCCATCAGGGTGCTTTTGATTTTCATGGTGTCGGGCACGAACTCCTCCACCGTGAATGCGGTCGATCCCAGCAGGCGTCCCCGCTGGCGGTTGTCGCGCACCAGATAGAGCGAGACCTGGTATCGTCCGGTGTCGGCGGTGGTGTCGGTGGGGTAGGCGATCTCGAAGAACCCCTTTGCCGGCAAGGTCACCCGTTCGGTTTTGACCGTGTTGTGGCGCGGTCCCTGGATGACTGCCTCCAGGGGGATGTCCGTCACGTTGTCGAGGGGGACCGTCTTGACGATCATCCCCAGATGAACGGTCTCACCGGGACGGTAGATTCCCCGATCGGAAAAGAGAAAGGCGTTCAACCGGCCATCCCGGCCCGCGTCATCCCATTCCCCGCCCACGTCATAGCGGGAGTAGTCCACCTGCCGGGCGTGGCCCTCAAAGGGGATGAAGGCGGTATCCGCCTCGGTGGTCACCAGATAGACACTGGGCTGGCGCTCGTTTCTGAAATCCCGGGTGGTGGGCATGGCGGCGTGGCCGTTGGTGTCCGTGGCCTGGCGGAAGAGGGGCAGTCCGTTCTTGCCCAGCAGTTGGACCATGGCACCTTCGACCGGCTTCCCGCTGCTCAGGCGCTGGACGAAAACATCGTGGCTGTTATCGGCATTGTCCTTGACCACCAGTCCCAGGTCGGTGATCAGGATCAGGCGGCGGTCCGCGGTTCCGCCCACCGGCCGCTTGTTCACCGGATCCCAGCCTTCCACGGAGACGAAAAAGAGGCCGTATCCCCGGTTTCCATCGGCCAGGTAGGTGGACAGATCCAGGGCGGTATAATTGGCCCGGCTGGGATGAAGGGGTTTGAGCGTCAGAATGGTGCGCGAAATATCGGTGATATTTTCTTCCGAAAACTCGGCCTGGGTGAAATCGGGGTCGCGGATGTCCCCGTCGGTCTGGGTGATCAGGTGGGTGAGTTGACCGGGCAGCAGGCGGCCGACCGTGGTTCTGAGGGCGGTCAGACCCCGGGCCATGATGCCCAGGCGCTGCTGACCGGCTGCGGTGACCAGGGAGCCTTCGCCGGCCAGCCGGACCTGGCGCGGATATGCCGGCACGGAGAGGACCGTATCGAAAAAACCGGCCTGGACGAAACCGTTGGCCGATTCCAGGCCGGGATCGATGCGCAGGTACAGGCTGCGCTTTTCCGGTGCATCGATCACAAAATGGTAGCTTGTCGAGGCATCCCGTGGATTGGGAATGGCCTTTACGGTCAGGTGCTGGGCGGCGGCCAGTTCCTGATCGCCCACGTCCCGGGGACTGTTCCAGTGCCGGCTGTTGCGCCGCCGGTTGACCTCGGGCAGCAGATGGACCGAAAGCTTGTCCATCAGTTCCTTTTGGGCGATGGCATCGGTAAAGGCGAGGCTGATCACCTGCTGGGGATCGCCCTGGTCGTTGGTCACGATGCGGGTATCGGCCTCACTGACCTTCAGGAAACTGTAGCGATCGGGCACCAACACCGTATCGGAGAGGCTTTCGGTGGTGGGGGTACCCCCCGTGGCCGGCATGATGCCGGGCGTGATGGTCAGGCGCATGGTGTTGGCCTGGGCCGGCAGTTCCAGCGGCGCGGAGGCGAGGTAGGCCCGGCGGCTGGTTTTGTCGGTGGTGACGGTTACATCCACCGGTCGGGGCGGCGTATCCATGCCTTCGCCCGACGGCCGCATGGCCATGGTGATGTGCGGTGCCAGGCCCGACCCATCCACGGGATGGGAAAAAAGAATCGTGGCGACGACCTTGCGTTGGTCGGCTTGAACGGGATCCTGATAAAATTCAAGGTTCTCGATAGTCGCCTGGAAGGATGGCGTGCTGAATTGGGCGGCCGCTTTTTTGAGCCGGGTCTCGGGGGTGAAAATCGACGGCGGAAAGTCGATGGTGAAACGGGTGCCGGCGGGCCAGGCCGTTTCGGGAATGAATTCCAGGGTCCGGTCGTCCGTCCATTGCCAGTGGCCGGCCAGGGCGGGATTCAGCCCGATGCCGTCCACGATTTTGCCGATCAGATCGATGCGTGCCACGCTGGGCGCGGTTTCGGGAATGGGGCGGTCCGGTCTGTCATTTTCCCGGTCATAGTCGAAGCGCACGACCAGCGGGTCGGGAAGCGGATCTTCAACATCGGCCGGCGGCCCGGGCGGTGTGATCTGGGCGGTCACCTGCAGTGGCGAGGGCAGGGTCATCAGGTAGCCGATACCGATGGCCGACAGGAGAACGAGACCTGAGAGCGTCCAGAACATCGCCGGACGCTGCCGGCGAAAACCGTTGATGCCGGCGATCCAGGGGGGCGCGGTATAGGTCAGGCGACCGAACAGCGATCTCAATATGTTGGCGATGCGTTGCATGATCTTATCCTATATGAAAAGGGGTTGTGATCCGGGTGCGAGATTACAGTCACTATCGCACAAGGGCGCCACGGGAAACAAGGGGCAGGGCCGGTCGCCCCAGGGCAATCGCATGTAACTATCTTTCAATCTTTCTACCCGATAGCGATGAGTCACAAATGTCAAATATCCAATGAAAAATGCCAAATGGTGGTATTTTGTCCTTTTATAATCGATAGGATCCTTCAATTGACATTTGGCATCGTTTTTTCACGTTCGGTGCCGGAAATCCACTTCAACACCATTGCCACCCAGCTCCACCCGACTTACCACCCGTGGCGTGCTGGCTACCACCCTACCCCGGCGGATGACAAACAGCCGTGCCGGGCGCAGGCGGATCGCCTCGTGGATGTCCCCCGCCTGCAGCACGACCATGTCGGCCCGGCAGCCCGGTTCGAGTCCATAGCCTTCCAGCCCCAGCGCCCGGGCACCGTTGACCGTCACGGCCTCGAACATCTGTCGGATCTCTTCCGTGCCGGTCATCTGGGCCACATGCAGCCCCATGTGGGCCACCTCGAGCATGTCGTGGGAGCCGAAGCTGTACCAGGGGTCCATGACGCAGTCGTGGCCGAAAGCCACGTTGATGCCGGCGGCCAGCATCTCCCGCACCCGGGTCAGGCCACGGCGTTTGGGATAGGTGTCGTGGCGGCCCTGCAGGGTGATGTTGATCAGCGGGTTGGCCACGGCGTGGACCCGGGCTTCGGCCATCAGGGCCAGCAGTTTGGAGACGTAGTAGTTGTCCATGGAATGCATGCTGGTGAGATGCGAGCCGGTGACCCGCCCGTGAAGACCCAGGCGCTGGGTGTGAAAGGCCAGGGTCTCGATGTGCCGCGACCAGGGATCGTCGCTTTCGTCGCAGTGCATGTCCACCATCAGGCCCCGCTCGGCGGCCAGTTCGCACAGCTGGCGGATCGATTCGGCCCCCTGGTCCATGGTGCGCTCGAAATGGGGAATGCCGCCGATAACGTCTACGCCCAGGTCCAGGGCGCGTGTCAAATTTTCCATGGCGCCGTCGCTGCGCAGCGCCCCGTCCTGGGGAAAGGCCACCAGTTGCAGGTCGATGTAATCCTTGAACTGCTCGCGGATGTCCAGGAGCGCCTCCACGGCCAGCAGGCGGCTGTCGCACACGTCCACGTGGCTGCGGATGACCAGCGTGCCCCGGGCGATGGCCCAGTGGCAGAGTTTTTCCGCACGCCCGCGGATGGCGTCCACGGTGAGGCTCGGTTTCAGCTCCCCCCACAACTGGATCCCTTCCAGCAGGGTGCCGCTCTGGTTGACCCGCGGCAGGCCGTAGCTCAGGGTGGCGTCCATGTGAAAATGGCTGTCCACGAAGGGCGGGCAGACCAACCGACCGGCGGCGTCGATGGTGTTGCCCGCCTCGCCGGCAATGGCGCGATCCACCGCTTCGATCCGTCCGTCACGCACGGCAATGTCCATCCCTGTGCGCCCGTCCGGCAGATTGGCGTTTTTGACGATCAGGTCGAACATCAGCGCTCCTCCTTTCGAAAGGGGGTCAGCAGGGCCGCCGGTGCCCTGGCATTGCGCGACACCAGGGCCATGCCCACGATGGTCAGCACGAAGGGCATCATCAGGAACACCTCGTAGGGCAGGTTGAAGCTGCTGGCCTGCAGCCGCAGCTGCAGGGCGTCGATGAAGGCGAAGAGCAACGCTCCGGCGGCGCTCTTCCATGGGTTCCACTGGCCGAAGACCACCAGGGCGATACAGACCCAGCCACGTCCGGAAATCACCCCGAAGGTGTAGGCGTTGTACTGGGCCATGGAGAGAAAGGCCCCGGCCAGCCCCATGAGGGCGCCGGAGAGCATCAGGGCCTGGTAGCGGATGCGGATGACGCTCACCCCGGCAGTAAACGCCGCATGGGGGTTTTCACCCACGGTGCGCAGGTTGAGGCCCCATGGTGTGGTGCCGAGTACCCAGGCGACCGCCGGTACCAGAAAGAAGGCCAGGTAGACCAGGGCAAAGTGATCGAAGAGAATCGGTCCCAGGATCGGGATGGCCGATAGCCCCGGTATGGGCAGCGGCGTGAAGGCGGTGATCTTGGGAATCGATGAGGGCTGGCCGAAAATCAACCGGTAGAAGTAGAAGGAGAGGCCCGAGCAGAGCAGGGTCACCCCGATACCCGAGACATGCTGGCTGAGTCCCAGGCTGACGGTGAGCAGGCCCATGAGCAGGCCGGCAAGCACGCCGGTGGCCATGGCTGCGGCCACGCCCAGCCAGAGACTGCCCGAGAAGTAAGCCGTGGAGAATCCGGTCATGGCGGCCAGCATCATGATGCCTTCGATGCCTAGGTTGAGGATGCCGGCCCGCTCGGCGAACAGCTCGCCCAGGGTGGCGAAAACGAGTGGCGTGGCGATGCGGATCAGGGCCGCGAAAAAGCCCGCCTGGAGAAGTTGGTCAAGGAGTTCATGCATGCGAAAATCGCCTTATGCGGATGCGGTAGCGGGTGAAGAGCAGGGCCACCAGCATGGCGATCAGGGCCGTGCCCTGGATCACGTCGGCCAGGAACACCGGCACGCCGGTGGCCCGCGACATGGCTTCGGCCCCGGTGATGATGATGGCAAAGAAAACTGCGGCCGGAATCACCCCCAGGGGATTGAGCCGGGCCAGCATGGCAATGACGATGCCGGTATAACCGTATCCCGGTGAGATTCCGGCCATGACCTGAAAGTGCAGCCCGGCCACCTCGCCCACGCCGGCCAGTCCGGCCAGGGCCCCGGAGACGGCTGCCGCCGTCAGGAGGATGCCGGTTACGCTGAAGCCGGCGTAGCGGGCGGCAACGGAATTCTCACCCACGGCCTGGATGCCGAACCCCAGCGTGGTGCGGCGCATGAGCAGCCAGGTGCCGAAGGATGCGATCCCGGCCAGCAGCACGCCCAGGTGCAGCCGGGTGGCGTGCAGCAGGATGGGAAACTCGGCGTCCATGCGGATGTCCGGCGAGTCGGGGTAGCCGCTCAAAGGGTCCTTCCAGGGGCCGTCCAGGAGGGCCATCATGCCGTAAAAGATGATGAAGTTGAGCAGCAGGGAGGCGACCACGTCGTCCACCTTGAAGCGCGATTTGAGCACCGCCGGAATCATGGCCCACAGGGCGCCGGCAACTGCCCCGGCCAGGATCATGGTCGGGCACAGGCTCCAGGCCGGCAGGGCTTCGCAGGCGCCCACAAAGGCGGCGGCCATGGCGCCGGCGAGCAGTTGTCCCTCGGCCCCGATATTCCAGAAGCGCGCCCGGAAGGCCACGGTCACGGCTAGTCCGGTGAAGATCATGGGGGTGGCCTTGACCAGGGTTTCCACCAGGTTGAAGCGGGTGGAGAGGGCGCTGAGAAAAAGCTTCTCGTAGGCGGTGATGACATTGGCTCCGGCCAGTAATATCAGTCCGCTGCACAGCACCAACGTGGCCGCCACGGCCATCAGCGGCAGGCAGAGGTTTAGCCATATGGGCGTGTGGCTGCGGTTTTCCAGGGTCAGTCGGATCATGCGGCCTCCCGTACGCCGGCCATCAGCAATCCGATCCGTTCGACGCTGGCCTCCTCGATGGGCAGCGTCGCCATGATGCGGCCTTCGAACATTACCGCGATGCGGTCGCTGAGCAGAAAGAGTTCTTCCAGGTCTTCGCTGATCACCAGTACCCCACTGCCCTGCTGTCGCAGGTTGAGGAATTGCTCGTGGACGAAACCGGCGGCCGAGACGTCCAGGCCGCGGGTGGGCTGGGCGGCCAGCAGAACCCGTGGGTTCCAGGCCAGTTCCCGGGCCAGCAGCGCCTTCTGCAGGTTGCCGCCGGAGAGGGTGCCAGCGCGAACGGCGCTGCCCGCCGTCTTGATGCCGAACTGGGCGATACGATTTTGGGCGAATTGCCGGATGGCGCCTAGTTTGAGAAAACCGAAACGGCTGAAGCGCCGTTCGCGGATTCTGGGCAGGACGAGATTACTGGCCAGCGGCAACGTGGTGATCAGTCCGGTGCCCATGCGATCCTCGGGAATGCGGCCGATGCCGAGCCCCTGCATGGTCTTCGGGGAGGGCTCGGCGACGACCTTGCTGGCCACGACCATCCGGCCGCCGGAAGGCATCAACACCCCGGCCACCACGTCGGCCAGTTCTTTCTGACCGTTTCCCGAGACACCGGCCACACCGACAATTTCGCCGGCATGCACGCTGAGGTCGATACCCTTAAGCCCCTGGCGGGTGCCGTTGGCCGTGTGGATGTTTTCCAGAGTCAGCAGCACCTTGCCCAATCGAGCCGGCCGTTTTTCCGGCGGAGTGACGGTGCGGCCGCACATCAGCTCGGCCAGTTGGCGTCGGCTGGTGCCAGCGTCGTTGGCCACGGTCGCCGCCACCTGTCCCTGGCGCAGGATCACCACCCGGGTGGTGATCCTGCGTACCTCGTTGAGTTTGTGGCTGATGAAAATTACCCCCATGCCGTTTTCCGCCATGGCCGCCATGGCCTGGAACAGGCCGTCGGCCTCCTGGGGGGTGAGGGCCGCCGTGGGTTCGTCGAGGATCAGGATGCGTGCCCCGCGCACCAGGGCCTTGATGATCTCCAGGCGCTGCTGCTGGCCCACGGTGAGTTCCCCGGCCAGTACGGACGGGTCGAGATAAAGCCCGTAGCCATAACGAATTTCTTCCATGCGCCGAAGAATTCGGCGTTGGTTGAGCCGCCATCCGCTGCCGTGCTGGCCGACCATGAGATTTTCCAGCACGGTGTGCGAGGGGACCAGGTGGTAGTGCTGGTGCACCATGCCCACCCCCAGGGCCAGGGCGTCGGCCGAACTGTGGATGGCGGCCGGCCGGCCGTCGATACGGATCGTTCCGGCATCGGCATCGTAGGCCCCGAAAAGAATGTTCATCAGGGTGGTCTTGCCGGCCCCGTTTTCCCCCAGCAGGCCGACGATTTCGCCGGCGGCCAGGATCAGGTCGATGCCGGCGTTGGCCGTGACACTGCCGAAGTGCTTGGTGATGCCGCGCATTTCCAATAGCGGCGGAGAATCGGACATGGGTTATTCCGATTTTGGAATCGATTCATCAATATCCACCCGAAAGGTGCCGTCCAGGATCTCCTGCCTGCGTTTTTCGACCAGTTCTTTGACCTCGGCCGGCAGTTTGGCGTCGAACTTGTGGTAGGGCGCCAGGTAGGAACCGCCCTTGGACATGTAGGAAAAGCCGCCGAAATCCTGGGCCGTGTAAACGCCGGCCTTGACCAGGCTGATGGCCTGCTTCACTGTGGGCCACATGTCCCAGACCGGTCCGGTGACCACCGTGTCCGGTCCCAGGCTGGATTGATCGGACATGTTGGAAATGGCCAGGGCCCCCTTTTCAACGGCTGCCTCGACCACGCCGAAGCGCTCGGCATAGATCACGTCCACGCCGGCCTCGATCTGGGCCAGAGCCGCTTCCTTGGCCTTGGGCGGATCGAAAAAGGAACCGATAAAGGAGAACTTGCACTTCACATCCTTATTGACCTCCTTGGCGCCGGCATAGAAAGCGTTGGCCAGACGGTTGACCTCGGGGATGGGCATGGCCGCGACCACGCCGATGATGTTGCTTTTGGTCATCTTGCCGGCGATCATGCCCGACAGGTAGGCCGGCTCGTGAATCCAGTTGTCGAAAACGCCGAAGTTGGGCTCGGCCGGCCCGATGCCCGAGCCGAAGACAAAGGCCACATCCGGATAATCGCGGGCCACCCGGCGGGCGATGCGCTCGGCACCGAAGGCGTCGCCGGTGATCAGTTTATACCCCTTCTCGGCGTATTCCCGCATGACGCGGGCGAAATCAGCGGATTTGACGCTTTCCGAATAGTCGTAGACGATGCCCAGATCGCTTTTGGCCTTGACCAGGGCCACGTGGATCTGGTTGACCCAGGGCTCTTCGATGGGGGTCTCGAACACCGCCGCCACTTTCAGCGGTTCGGCGGCTGCCATCGCCGGCATGATACCGATTGTCATCGCCACGATAAGAAGCAGCGCCATCGCCGCGAATTCTTTTACCGCTCCGTTAAATCCCTTCATTCCGTTTCCTTTCTTTTTCCTCTTGATCGTTGCGTTTTATTCATGACTGTTTTTCACAGCCCGTCGGAAACCCTTGCAAATGAATTGCCATGGTTTCTGAACGGACTGCTTTAACGGTTGATGGTCTCGTAAAAAGTCGCCGGATCGTCATGCCGGACTTGATCCGGCATCCAGAATGCACTGAAATTACTGGATTCCGGCCTACGCCGGAATGACGCAAAACATGGATTTTTAACTTTTTTACGAATCCGTCAACGGTTAGATGCCAAGTTTAAAGGCAATTTCGAAGGTCCCTCAGCCTTCGGGGCTTGACGAAATGGCAGATCGGCGGGCGGCAACTTTCGCTTTTGTCGATCTATACAACAATTTTGTCTTTTCTGGATTTGTCTATTACGTTGCCAACGTATCGTAGAAGACGTAACGTTGTTAGGCGATTTCTGTCAAAGAATATACCCGCCTGCTTGTCTTTTCATCCGTCTTCTACGTTGGGCGTTTCCACACATAGCCCCACTATGCGTAAAAAAGCCCGCCTTGAATACGAATGAAAATCCGACGCATCCTGGTATATTCTTTTCCGCCAATTGCCTTAACGAAATGCTGGTTGGCAGATATGCGGAATCCTTTTGTTTGCGAAGAGGCCCGAAAGGGCGCTTAATTCGCTCTTGAATGAAAATCTGGCGAAAGCGCGGAAGGCGCACGAAGAGCAAGGCCAGGTAGCCTATGCCCTTTTTGATAGCTTTTAGAAGCTTAAAAACACCGTATGAAGCCTGCCATTATCGGTCTCTCTGAGCTGAAGGCGCAGTTGCTTGGCGGAAGTGGCCTCACCGGGAAAGAAGATGATGCCATGGGCCAGGTTGCCGGGTAAAATGCTTCTGTTTTCCAGCGATTTATCGCGTAAATCATTGATAATCGCTCGCCGGGCGTCGCTGGAGGAAGCGGCACCCTTGGTGCCCCCAATAACCGAGCCGGCCGCAGCACCCACGGCAGCACCTTTGCCGATGGCCTCGCCCACATTATCACCCGTGACAATGCCCACGGCGGCACCGACGACCGCACCGGCGGCTGCGCCTAAAACGCCGCCGTAGGCTCCCTCTTTGAATATCTTATTGGTCTGGGCATATTTTGTGGCGCGTTCATAGGCAAAGGTGTCTGTTAAAATCGGCCACAAATTACCTTCAGCGTCCTCCAGAAACGTCTGACCCGGGTTGATCTCCAATGCTGAGGAGCCTTGATTGTCAATGACCACTTGCACAGGCAGCATGCCGGCGCCGCGGATGTCGAATCCAAACGCGTCCTGAGCTTCCGATCGCTCCACATAGGCTCTCCCGCCGATTTGGGCGCCATCAACCAGCACCGTATTTGCATAGGCGCTTGGGGACTTGAGTGTTCAACTGAAAAGGAATGATCATGTGTTTCATGGACCTGATAGTATCAAATGATACTATCAGGTCCATCCAAATATGACGCTAAGTGCTCATGAAACGAATTTTATTTCATTAACCCTTTGGACGCCGGGGCTGCTGGCGCTCATCACCTTGGGGTGAATTTGCGCCGGTCTGGCCCTTTTTCTGCGGTGCGGTCTGCATCTTCTGCATGGTGCGGTCATCCAGGTTTCCGGTTTCGGGCAGGCCGTGGTCGCGCTGGAAACGCTTGACCGCCTTTTTGGTCTTCTGTCCCATTTTTCCATCCGCCGGTCCAGGCTGATAGCCCAGCGCCTTCAGCCGTTTTTGTGCCTTGTAGGCGTTCGGGCTGGATTTGGCCGCACCGCCGGTCGCCGATGCAGCTTGGTGGCCTTGCTGCTCCATTGTGGATGACATGCCTTTTTTCTGTGATGCGGTCTGCATCTTCTGCATGGTGCGATCATCGATGGTTCCGGTTTTGGGCAATCCGTGGTCACCCTGGAACTGTTTGACCGCATTCCGGGTTTTTTGTCCCATCATTCCATCCGCAGGCCCGGGTTGATAGCCCAGGGCCTTCAGTTGGCTCTGCGCCTGATGGGTCTGCTGATTGTATTTTCCGGCAAATGCCGGTGATACGGTCAGGCAAACCATGATGAACAGTCCGGTCACGACAATATGCCACTTTTTCATTGGTTTCCTCCTGCTTATAGACGGGTTAGGGTGTAAGATGGTTATATGTGCAATAAATCGCTTTATCAAGGATCGGTGGTATGGAAAAATGTAACAAATGGTAACGCGAACCGGCGGTAGGGAACGCCGTCGGTTTCTGACCCGTTGGTGCGAGCGTTACACGGGCCGGACAGGGCAATCGCATTGAACTCAGGTTTATCGAAATCGAAATCGGGATCGAAATCGACGATGTATATCGGAATCACGGGTTGACAAAAGGACGATAGACGGTTTCCGGTATTCCAGGTTCCCATGGCGCCGATGACCATTGACCGCGAGTCGCCAAACATCCAGTCTGCATGTCTATTTCCCATTTCTTTTCGATTTCGATAGCGATTCCGATTTCGATCATGGTAACGATCCGTATGCGATCGCCTTGTAAGGCACATCACATACCAAGATTACTTACGATCGCCCCGGGTCAACCCGCGGCAGGTGCTTGCAATTATCGATTGGCTGATTGTATAGAACCCCTCGTTTGTCCACGCATGCATGATTGGAGGTGACCCATAGAAACCCTGCTGATTCCCCTGGTCGGCCTCGTCGCTTTTTTCCTCAAAGGAGTGACCGGTACCGGCACCACGACGGTGATCGTGGCGCTGGGTTCGCTGATCATCGAACCCAAACTGACTGTTGTGCTCGCGTCATTCATCAACATTTTCGGAGGGTTGAGTATGGTGCGGGTCGATCCGGTCCCCCTGGCCGGCCGGTACTGGATGCCCATATCGCTGTTAATGGTGGTCGGCTCGATCCTGGGCGCCGTGACCCTCAAATATGTGCCCAATCAACAGTTCCAGCTGGTGCTGGGTGCCGCGTTTCTGCTGACGGCGTTGTGGTTCCTGTTTCGGGCGCCACCATCGCGTAACGATTCGGGGCCGCCGGCCAGCGCACGTCCCATGGATCTGGGCATCGGTACCCTGGCCGGGTTCTGCGGTGGTTTCATCGGCATCAATGCGCCGCCGCTGGTGCTCCATTTCAGCCGTTACCTGGACAAACGCACCATGCGAAGACTGCT
The DNA here is from genome assembly GCF_009689005.1 of Desulfosarcina ovata subsp. ovata. NCBI lineage: Bacteria > Pseudomonadati > Thermodesulfobacteriota > Desulfobacteria > Desulfobacterales > Desulfosarcinaceae > Desulfosarcina > Desulfosarcina ovata. The sequence goes on from NZ_AP021879.1 coordinate 3,996,205, forward strand.
GGTGCTGATTTTTATACCCGCCGCGATTGCCCAGACGGCGACATTTGTGGTTAACGGGCTTTTTGAAAAACGCATGCTGGTTTGGGGCCTGCTGGTGATTCCCACGATGATCCTGGGCGTCTATCTGGGGAATCACACCTTCCACCGCATATCGGAAAGCTGGTTTCGCCGGGCGCTGGGTCTTTTCCTGGTGTTTGTTTCTGTTCGCCTGATCCTGAAAGGGGTTGTCTGAGCATACCCTTCGCCGGCAAAATAGCTAAAAATCCGGAAAGGTAAGGAGAAGATATGCTGTTAACGATCGATGTGAGCAATTCCACCATCAAGGCCGGTGTGTTCGATGGCGACCAGCTGGTCGCGTTCTGGCAGATTGCCACCGAACGCCGCAAGGCCGTCGATGATTATGCCATGCTGTTCTTGAACCTGTTCCGTTCCTCGAATATCAAGCCGAAGGCGATAACCGGGGTGTCCATCTCTTGCGTTGTGCCCCAGCTGCGATCGGTGTTTCGCCAGTTATGCATCCGTTACCTGAAGGTTACGCCATTTCTGGTCGGACCGGATGCAAAAATAGCTATCCGTGTGGATCTGGATTACCCATCGGAGGTGGGCGGGGATCGCATCACCAATGCGTCGGCCACCTATGCGTTATATGGCGGCCCGGCGATCGCCATCGCCTTTGGCACAGCCACCGTGTTCGATTGCATTTCCGAAGACGGAACCTATCTGGGCGGGGCCATCGCCCCGGGGATGATCGGTGCGCTGGAGTCGCTCACCGAGCGGGCCGCCCAACTCTTCAAGGTGGAGCTGATCAGACCGCCCCTGGCCATCGCTAAAAACTCGATGCATGCCATCCAGTCGGGCATGATATTCGGGTATACCGGACTGGTGGAACGTCTGGTCCAGCGGCTGAAAGCAGAACTCGCCACCTCGTCGTCGAAACCGGTTCAGGTGGTGGCCACGGGCGGCCTGGCCGACGTGATCGCTCCGGAAACCGATGAAATCACGGTCGTCGACCATCAACTGACTTTGAAGGGGCTGAGGCTGGTTTACGACCTGAATAAAGATTGACGGATTCGTGAGAAGCCCGATATCGGCGCCCTGAAATCTACTAATCAATATCGAAGTCGGTGCGATATAAAAGACGTGCAGTAAACTGTGGGAGCCATGATGCGAATTTTGATTGTTGACAATGATGCATGCAGTATGGCGACGACCATCTCCTGCCTGCAACCTTTCGGGGATTGTGAGGAGGCGAGTGACCGGGATACCGCCCTGGCCCGTTTCAAGGACGCCATTGACGGGGGGACCCCTTATCAGCTGGTGCTTGTGGACATCAACGCCACGGATGCCGACGGGGAACCGATTGTTGTGGCATTCAGGGACATTGAAACGCAATCCCATCTGGCGGAGGCCCAGCAGGCTTATATCCTGGTAACGGCCGCTTCGTGCGGGCGCCAGATGATTACCGATTGCCTGTTGGGTGGGGGGGATGATTTTTTTACCAAACCACTGGATAAAACCAAGCTCGTCGGTAAGTTGCATGCGCGGGGCCTTTTGGCCGGAGGGGCTTCGGCATCGTCCGGGCCGGCTAACGTCCTGGATGCCGACGACCTGCTCAAGCAAATGTCCAGGAAAATGGCGAAGGGAGATCCGGTTCTTCCCCCGGCCATGAAAATTGCCATGCGCATCCGGCAGTTGATCGATTGTGGCGCCGAGATCGCCGATGTGGCCAATTTGCTTCGTCAGGACACAGCGATTTCCACCCGGCTGATCAAAACATCCAATTCCGCGTTCTATCGAGGGGTTGAAAAAAGCACGACCGTCGACCAGGCCATCAGCCGGTTGGGGCTTTCCCGGGCCAGTGAAGTGGTCATGTCGATCTGCTGCCGTGGCTTTTTTGCCACCACCCATCCTCCCTACCAAGGCATTGTTGAGCGACTCTGGTGGCATTCGCTGGCCTGTGCGCACACCACCCAGATGCCGTTTCTGAATCCTGATGAAAAGCCCGATGAAGACCTTTTTTCCATCGGACTGATCCATGATATCGGCAAACTGCTTTTGCTCCAGGCGGCTGCCGAAGTGGAGCAGCGCCGCCACGCTTCGCACCAGCCACCCGTCAGCGTGGAGGAGTTGGTCGGGTTGATGAATGAACACCATGTGCGTTTTGGCAACACGTTGCTGGAGAAGATGGAGGCTCCAGACATGTATGCCAAACTGATCCAGCGTCACCATGACGCGAATGCGGCGGGGAAAAAGTATTCCCGTTCGCTCAAGATCCTTCAGCAGGCCAACTGGCTTGCCAAACTTGCCGGGTTCGGTCTGGAGCCCGTCGATGGACAGTCGCTTGCTGAACCCATGGACGCGCTGGAGATCGACGAGTCGATGCGGGAGCAGGCAATTCTCGAAATCCCCCAACAGATGGAGCAGCTTCGCTACCTGTTCGGCTGAACAGCCGCGGACAGATTTCCGTTTCCTGCGCTTCGTGATAAAATAAACCCTCTCCGGTCCATGCCCGGCGAGGGTTCTCTGTTTTCAGGGAGCGGGCCAACGCCCATCCCCGAATCGCGTGCGACCATGTCTATCCCACCATGTGGGCGATACCGATGATCGCCTGGTGGCGGTAATGGATTTGCCCGAGAACTGCTATCATGACATCTGGATTCTCACCCATCCGGACCTGCGCCACACCGCGCGGGTCAAGGCGTTTATGCAGTTTATGTATGAGGAGACCAGGGGTGAGCGGGGGGATCGTATGTAGGTATAGAAAGGTGGTAATATGACGAAGGCAACGGTTGTCTCATTGGGAAAAAGGCCAAATGCCAACATCCAAATGTCAAATGAAGGATGGAATCGATCTAAAATGGATAGAATATCACTTGACCATTGGCTTACATCCCGTTTACTTCTTTTGCCAGTACCACCTTGAAAATATCCGTTCCATGTTGCTCGTTGACCCATCCGATTGAATGGAGTCGTTATGTCCTCCGATACAGGCTCGAACCTGGTCAGAAGCCATACCTACCTCACCTGGCGGTTCAAGCTTTCACAGGCCGAGAGGACAGATGACCGCCATGGCGCACTGGTGATCTTCATCGACGATCTGGATCGCTGTCCCAAACCGCGCATCGTCAAGGCCCTGGCAGAGGATTATGGCCAGGAAGATGCCCATCGCTTCATGGAAAAGATCGTCCAGGTGACCTTCAACCTGCCCAAGGTGACCGATGCGATGTTCGAGCCCTTCCTGGATGATTTGGGAGATATCCCGGCGGAGATCGCCAACCATCTGCGGCTGATCATGCCGGCCATGGGGTACAATCCCCGCCAGTTGAAGCGTTTCGTCAATAACCTCAATCTCCGTTATGGGTTGATGCGCAGCAGCGGATTTCTCAGCTATGCTGACCTTTTCGGCCAGTGTGGAGTCGGATGAAACCGTCAAAATTATTGATGCACCGAACCGGTTGGAGAGACAGACCGAATCGATGGTGGAGATTCCCGCCGGGCCGTTCAAATTCGGCGAGAAACCGGTGGATGCCCAGATCGACGATCCCTTCTGGATCGATCTCTATCTGGTCACCAATGCCCGATTCAAGGAGTTCATTGAAGCCGGTGGGTACGAAATCGAGGCGTGGTGGCTGCCTGAGGGCTGGAACTGGCGAGAAAAAGAGCGTATTTTTAGACCCCTTTACTGGGAGGACACGAAGTGGAATGCGGACGACCATCAGGTGGTGGGCGTCAGCTGGTATGAGGCAAATGCCTTCTGCAATTGGCTTGGTGCCTCCCCAAAGGATGACTACATCTATCACCTACCCGATGAAAAACAGTGGGAACGGGCTGCCCGCGGTACGGATGGACGCATTTATCCCTGGGGGGACGAATTCGATTCCGCGCGCTGCAACACCGAAGAATCCGGCATCGGCAAGACAACAAGAATCGACCGTTATGCCGACGGGCTGAGCCCGGACGGGTGTTACGACATGGCGGGCAATGTGTTGGAATGGACGAGCACTTTTCTTGATAACTCAAAGGATGCCTATGTTATCAAAGGCAGCTCGTGGTTCAACACGGCTAAGCTTGCGCGCTGCGCGGCTCGCGACGACTACAGCCCGGTCAACCGAAGCGGTGCCGTGGGTTTTCGTTGCGCCAGGACAAAAAAATAATCCGTTATTACTGTGACTATTCGATCTTCGGCGTCAACCCCTGCCGCAGGGTGGCGATTTCGAGCATGGTTTCCAGGCGGACCAGGCGCTCGTTGACCCGGCGCAGATCCCGGTCCATGCGTTCGACCCGGTCGATGAGGGTGCTGACCCGTTCGTTCAACAAAATGCCTGCACGCAGGGCGTCCATGACTTTTTCGCTGACGCCCATGGCCTATGACTCCTCCAAGAGGGCGTGGGTCTCGTCGAGTCGTTTTTCCACCGCGTCCATGCGCTCGACCACCCCTTGCGTGGTCTCGATCATCGTTTCGGCCAGGGCTTCCAGCAGGGCGTCGTCCTCGGCCGAATCGTCGTCGTTGAAGGCATTGACCGCCTCCCTGACCACTTCGGCAAAGGAGATCTTGCGGTCGCGGGCGATCTTGTCGATCTTGGCGATCATTTTGGGCGGCATGAGAATCGGTTTCCTGCGCATGGTTTCGTTCAATGCCGGCGCGCTCATGGCAAACCTCCTTGGGTTCCTTGTTTTGCAAAAAGTAGCACATGTGCAGCGCATGTGCAAGGTATGGTAACGATGGAGAACGCATTGACAGTCGTGAGCAAATGAGCGAAACTCGCCGGAGCCAATGGCTATAAGCAGGAGGTTGACCGCCATGCAACGGCTCATGCCCCATCCGTGACCGATATCCGCTTGCGTTGCGGCGTGCGGTCCGGCAAGGGCCATTACACTTCACTATAGGAGGAAAAGAAGATATGAAAAACGCTTATGTCGTCTATTGTTCGCCGGCCGGTTCCACCGGCCATGTGGCCCAGGTGATCGCAAATGAATTGAAAAACCAGTCTGTTACCGTGACAATGCTGGATCTGGGAGGAAATGGGGATTCGGCGCCGTTGCTCCGGCAACTCGCCGCAGCCAAAGAGACCGACTGCCTGTTCGTCGGCTCACCGGTTTACAGCAACATGGCCGTACCCCCGGTGATGGCATTTATCGACGCGCTGCCGGCCGCTGCCGGCTGCAAGGCCGTTCCCTTTGTCACCTGGGGCGGTGCCTGCAGCGGCATCGCCCTGTGGCAGATGGGCAAGGCCCTGGCGGACAAGGGATACCCCCTGGCCGGTGCGGCTAAGGTGCTGGGGGTGCATTCGCTGATGTGGCCAAGCAGCGATCCGGTGGGCAAAGGCCATCCAGATGCCGACGATGACCGCTTGGTGGCGGATTTGATCGGGCGCGTGGCGGGCAACGGCGACGCTTCCCTGGCCCTGTCGGCTCTTGATTACCAGCCCGAGTCGGTCAGTGCCGAAGTGAAGAAGAAGCTGGATCAGCCCTGGGCCACTATCCCCAAAACGGTTGACGTCGATAAGTGCACCGCCTGCGAGGCCTGTGTTTCCGTCTGCCCCGTGGGTGCCGTCAGCCTGGATCCCACACCCGTCTTCGGCCAGGCCTGTTTCGGCTGTTTCAACTGCGTGCGCGAATGCCCCGAGGATGCCATTGTTTCCGGGAAGCCCCTGGACAAGCTTGATGCCATGATCCGCGGGCGGGTGACCACCCTCAACGAAACACCGCCAACGCAAATTTTTGTCTGAAAGGCAGTTTGAAAAGTCCGCTCAAGCCCCGCTATCGGTGTTGAAACGTGACTCCGAAGGCTCTCATACGCCACGTGTGCTCAGCTTTTAAGTCACCACAACAGCCAGCAGGCCTTCATTTGACAGGACAGAACAAGGAACCAGAGAAATCATGTTGGTAACCCAGAAAAAACAGTATGCCCTGCGCGCCATTTTCGAGTTGGCCAAGCAGCAGGGGGAGGAGCCGGTCAAGACCTCGACCATCGCGGAGGCGCAGTCGATTCCGTTGCGTTTTCTGGAAGTGATCATGGGACAGTTGAAGCGAGCGGGGCTGGTGGATTCCAAACGGGGCTTTTTCGGGGGCTACACCCTTACCCGGTCGCCGGATCAGATCCGCGTCGGGGATATCTTCCGCATTTTGGACCGTGAAGACAACGTCGACGCATGCATGGCCTGCGCATCAAAGGGGAACTGTCCCTTTTTGGGTGGGTGTGTGTTTATGGATTTGTGGGACCGGGCCCTGCAGGCCATGGACACGATCTATGATCAGACCACCATCCAGACCCTTATCGAGCAAGAGGCGCGGCTGACCGGAACGAACGAATGAACTTTTCTTTTTCGAGTTGCGCAGGCACTGGTGAGTGCCTATGGGATCCATATCCAACAGGTCCGGATAGAGGGTTTTGATCCGATCCCCATTTCCGTGCATTATTTCCAGTTTTGAGTTATAGGGTCTCGTCTTTCCGCTCGAGGCCCTGTAATCGATTTAATCTTCACAATCTATATGCGATTCATTTTTTATTGTTGACATAATTATATATTTATACCTATTGTTTTTCTGGTAGGTTAGCAAGAATCCACACGCATGACAGCGCAACAACCACCACCCACCGTTTCCCATCATTTAGAAGGAGGCCTCATGAGCAATGCATACGAAGTTGCCTTTGAACAATCGATCAACGATCCCGATGGATTCTGGGGCAAGGCGGCAGAAGACTGCCATTGGTACAAACGCTGGGACAAGGTGTTGGACGACAGCAATAAACCGTTTTACCGATGGTTTACCGGCGGCGAGATCAATACCTGCTACAATGCCCTGGATTTCCATGTCGACCAGGGCCGCGGCGATCAGCTGGCCCTGATTTACGACAGCCCGGTGACCGATACCATCAAGAAATACACCTACACCCAGTTGCGTGACGAAGTGGCCCGGTTTGCCGGTGTGCTCAAGTCCCAAAACGTGGAAAAAGGCGATCGGGTGCTGATTTACATGCCCATGATTCCCGAGGCGGCCATGGCCATGCTGGCTTGTGCGCGCATTGGTGCCGTGCATTCGGTGGTCTTCGGCGGGTTCGCGGCCAAGGAACTGGCCACCCGCATCGACGACGCCAAACCCAAGGTGATCGTCTCGGCCTCCTGCGGCATTGAGGTGAAGAAGGTCATCGCCTACAAACCGCTGCTGGACGCGGCCATCGACATTAGCGAATCCAAGCCGGCCTCGTGCATCGTCTTTCAGCGCCCCATGGAATCGGCCGCCATGATTGCCGGCCGGGATGTGGACTGGAACGATGCCATGGCCAAGGCACAGCCGGCCGACTGCGTGCCGGTGGCGGCCACCGCCCCCCTTTACATCCTCTACACCTCCGGTACCACGGGGCAACCCAAAGGGGTGGTTCGGGACAACGGCGGGCATGTGGTGGCCCTTAAATGGACCATGAAGAACATCTACGGCGTGGACGCCGGCGATGTTTACTGGGCCGCCTCGGACGTGGGTTGGGTGGTCGGCCACAGTTACATTGTCTACGGTCCGCTTTTCAAGGGTTGCACCACGATCCTTTTCGAAGGCAAGCCTGTTGGCACGCCCGATGCCGGGGTCTTCTGGCGGGTGATTGCCGAACACAAGGTCAAGAGCATGTTTACCGCCCCCACGGCGTTTCGCGCCATCAAACGCGAGGATCCCAACGCCGAGTTGATGAAAAAGTACGACCTGTCCAATTTCAAGGCGCTTTTCCTGGCCGGCGAGCGCACGGATCCCAACACCCTGCACTGGGCCGAGGACGCCTTGAAGGTGCCGGTGGTGGACCACTGGTGGCAGACCGAGACGGGCTGGGCCATCTGTGCCAACTGCCTGGGGTTGCACGAATTTTCCGTCAAGGAGGGGTCGCCCACCAAGCCGGCGCCCGGCTGGAACCTGCAGGTGGTCGACACCAGCAACCAGCCGGTCGCGCCGGGTGAAATCGGCGCCCTGGTGGTGAAGCTGCCCCTGCCGCCGGGAGCCCTGCCCACCCTGTGGCAGAACGACGACCGCTACGTGGAGTCTTACCTGGAAGAGTTTCCCGGTTATTACAAAACCGCCGATGCGGGATACATCGATGCCGACGGGTACGCCTTTGTCATGAGCCGTACGGATGACATCATCAACGTGGCCGGTCACCGGCTCTCCACCGGGGCCATGGAGGAGGTGCTCTCGGATCATCCGGATGTTGCCGAGTGTGCGGTCCTCGGTGTGGATGACGATCTTAAGGGGCAGGTACCGGTGGGCTTTGTGGTGCTCAAGGCCGGTGTCACCAAACCCAAGGACGAGGTTGTTAAGGAAGTCGTCCGGATGGTACGCGAGCGCATCGGGCCGGTGGCCGCCTTCAAAACGGCCACGGTGGTCAAGCGGCTGCCCAAGACCCGCTCCGGCAAGATCCTGCGCGGCACCATCCAGAAGATCGCCGACAACAGGGAATACAAGGTGCCCGCCACCATTGACGATCCGGCCATTTTGGGAGAAATGGAAGATGCCCTCAAGGACATCGGATATGCCGGTGCCCGCAAGGCCTAGCCCACCCGTCCCGAATAACCGGTATTGAAAACAAAAAACGCCGGGCCTCCCGCAGCAGGAAGCCCGGCGTTTGTCATGCATGCATTTCCGGTTGGATACGATCTACATCACCATCACCTTGTTCCGCCCACTCTCCTTGGCCCGATACAACGCCTTGTCGGCCCGTTCCACCAGATCCTTGCCGATGGCCGTTCCCGCTCCAGGGGACAGGGCGGTGACCCCGACACTGGTCGTTATGTGAATGGTCTGGTTTTCGTAGGTAAATTCGTGCTGGTCCACCTGTTCCCTGAACCGCTCGCACAGGTTGACCGCTTTCTCCAGAGAAGTATCGGGGAGAATGACGGCAAACTCCTCTCCACCATAACGGCAGGCCACATCGTATTTGCGGATGCCTTTATCCAGAATATGGCTGAACGCCTGGAGGATGGCGTCTCCGCACAGGTGCCCGTAAGTATCGTTGATGCTTTTAAAATGGTCCAGATCAAACATGCACAGGGCTATTCCATGGCCATACCGCTGGACGCCGAAGATTTCACGGTCCAGGGCCTCCTGAAAGTAGCGCCGGTTGAACATGCCGGTCAATTCGTCGCGAACGGACATTTCGGCCAGCTTTTCCTGGGCGATGCGCATCTCCCGCCGCAGCCCGGCTTTTTCCAGCGCGTTGGAAATGATGCGCAGCAACACTTTTTCACTGAGTTTGGTTTTGGGAAGATAGTCGCTGGCGCCAACCTGAATGAGACGGGAGGCGATCACTTCATCCCCCAGGCCGGTAATCACCACCACCGGCGTTTCGATCCCTTCCCGGTTGATGGCTTCGAGGAATTCCAGGCCGCTGCCGTCGGCAAGCCGGTACTCGGTGAAAATGAGATCGACTCCGCCCTTCTCCAGATGGGTCAGGGCGGCCTGGATGGTTTTTTCCCGGGTCAGGCTGAGTTGCTTGTGAGTGTGCAGAATCCGTTGGATTTGTGCAAAGTCGTCGTCATTGTCTTCCAGGCAGAGGATCGATACCCGTTGGTCCAGGTTAAGAATGGTTTTGCCGCCAGCATAGGTTTTGGGCTGATCGTGGCGCAACGTCTGAATCTTCTTGACCGTATCGGCGATGCGGGCCGCGGCGGCGTTGATTTTTTTGATCCGCTCGCCCAAATGATCCGGGATATTGCCGTCCATCTCCAGCAGCTGGATGTTGCCCATCAGCACCATCAGCGGCTGATTGAGTTCATGGGCGGTCGCGCCGGCCATCTGGAGCAATACTTTCAGACGCTCCTCCTCGATCACCGATTTTTGCTGTTCGCGGATCTGCTGGTTGACGGCTTCCAGCTTGTCCACCATCAGACTCAACTCAGCATTGCTCTTCTGAAGCTTCTGGCGCTGTTGAAACAATTCAACGAATACATTGACCTTGCTGCGCAGGATCAGCGGATCCAGAGGCTTGAAGAGATAATCGACGGCCCCCTTTTCATAACCGGTAAAAACGTGGGGCCGTTCCTTATTGATCGCGGTGACAAAAATAATCGGAAGATGACGGGTTTTCTCGTTGCTCCGCAGCAGTTCCGCGACTTCGAAACCGTCCATGCCGGGCATTTGGACATCCAGCAGAATCAGGGCGAAGTTGTGTTCCAGCACCAGGCCCAGGGCCTCGTTGCCCGATGCGGCAGTGATAATGGTCAGGCCCGGACGTTCAAGCACCGCACCGATGGACAGGAGATTCTCCGGCCGGTCATCCACCACCAGGATCTTGATTTTTTCTTCCATAGGCATCAATTGCTTCCGGTGGAAGGTTCAAGGGAAGGGTACCGACCGGTGGGATTCGAAATCCCCATTTGCGGGTCGAGCCAGATTTTCAGCATGGAGACCAGTCTGTCCAGATTGACCGGTTTGGCCAGGTAGCCGTCGGCACCCGCGTCGAGACATTTTGTCCGATCCCCCTGCATGGCTTTTGCCGTCAACGCAAAAATGGGAACGGTGTTGTAGCGTGTTTGGTCACGAATTTGACGAATGGCCTGATAACCGTCCATACCGGCAATCATAACATCCATGAGGATAAGATCAATGTCCGGGAACCGCTCAAGTTTGTCAAGGCTTTCCTTACCTGTTTTACCGGTGACAATCTCAACACCTTTTTCTTCCAGGGCGCTCGAAACGGCAAATACGGTTCGCATGTCGTCGTCGGCCAGCAGGATTTTACGGCCTTTGAGGTTTTCCTCAAGGGCGTCCGGGGCCAGAACGGTTCGTTCGTGGCTATCCCGCCATTTTGCAATTCGCTTGAAGGCCGCTTCAACAGGGCCGTCGCTTGCCGGTATGGGCAGAAGGCCCGCAGCACCGAGGGGAAGCATGGCGTCATCGTTCTCCGGGGGCGATAGGATGAAGACCGGAACATGCCGGATTCCGGAAAGCCGTTTCATGTGGTCCATGATGTCGGCACCATCGCCACCGGCAACCGCGGGGTCACTGAAGATGGCTGCGGGAAGATAATAGTCGACAAAATGAAGCCCGGTCATCAGGCGGTTGGCCATCAGTACCTTGAACCCATGCTGCCGGGCATGTTGCCGGATCATCTTACGGGTGTCGCCATCCGCGCCGAGAACCAGAACCGTCCGTTCTCCGGGAACCAGATCGTCCGGATCGGCCGCACTGTTTTCTATTGGTGCATCCTCATTCCCTGGCAAGCGTGGCGGATGGGCTGTGGTGTCCTTGACGGCGGCCGGAGCGGAGGTATTCTCCCCGCCGCGATCCGTTGGCGGGGCGATGGGCAGATGGATGGTAAAGCGGCTGCCGTGCCCCTCGCGGCTTTGCAGGGTGAGCGTGCCGCCCAGCAACCGGGTGAATTCCCGGGAGATGGAGAGCCCCAGCCCTGTGCCGCCGTAGTTTCGGCGGGTGGAGCCGTCTACCTGCTGGAACGCCTCGAAAATGGTTTCGTGCTTGTCTGCCGGGATGCCGATGCCGGTATCGACCACACTGATGGACAGGTCGTTAGTTGCGGCAGGGGCCTGGGCATTTTCGTTGCCGTGCGCTGCCGGAGTGAGGCCGAACTCCAGCCGGACGCTTCCCCGGGACGTGAACTTAAACGCATTGGACAGGAAATTTTTTATGACCTGGTTGAGCCGTTTGCCGTCTGTGATGATCTGTTCCGGCAGGTCGGGGGCCATGTTGATGGAAAAAGAGATCCGGTTTTTTTCCGCCAGGGGGGTGAAATTCGCCTGCATGGCATCGGCAATGGCCTGGATCGATACGGGCTGAAAATCAACGCTGATTTTTCCCGATTCCACCTTGGCCAGGTCCAGAATCTCATTGATCAGGTTGATCAGGTCCCCACCGGCGGAAGCAATGGTCCGGGCAAACTCGATCTGCCGGCCAGTGAGGGTCTCGTCCTTGTTTTCCAGAAGCAGCCGGCTGAGCAACAGAATGCTGTTCAGGGGGGTGCGCAGTTCATGGGAGATATTGGCCATGAATTCGGTTTTGTACTGACTGGAGCGTTCCAACTGGCGGGCCTTTTCTTCCAGGAGCCGGTGGGCACTTTCCAGTTCGACATTCTGTTTCTCAATATCGTGTTTCTGCTGCTCCAGGATAGCCATGTGGGCTTCCAGGTCGGCCGCGTTTTTGGTCATCTGGGCGTTGGCCGCTTCCAACTCCAGCTGCTTGAACTGAAGTTGGTTTTCCGACACCTTGAGCGCCTGGTTCTGGGCCACCAGTTCCTGGCTGCTGTACTCCAGGGCGGCTTCTCTGATTTTGAGCTGTTTGGCCTGTTCGCGGTTGTCCGCCATCAAGCGCTCCTCCTGTTGGCGAACCAGTGCCGCATGGAGGGCCACGGCGACCATTTCGGCCGCTGACTGGATGAACTGGCCGTCGGAATGGCTGAAAACGGTATTTTTTTCCAACTCCAGAGCCCCCTTGATCGATTGGCGCAGCATCAGTGGCACTGCCACCAGGTTGGCCTGATCAATGGCGGTAACCGGTGCGATGGTTCCCTGGGACTCATTTCGCCGAAACATCAGGATGGTCATTTCCAAGGCGACTTGACCGATACGCCCCTCTCCCGGATAAACCCGCTGTTCGTCATCGATACCGGAACCCTCGGGGAACCGGCAGGTGCAATCCAGTCCGCCGTCATCGCGGGATACATAGAATGTTGCCCGATGAAGGTTCAGGATGTCGGCAAGAAAGTCCAGTGCGCGGCAGTACAGCGTCTTGAGCGCGAACTCACCGCCGAGCAGGCGGTGCAGGCGGGCCTGGTCGGACATGAGCCGAAGTTGGGTGCTGTTTTCCCGCTGGAGTTTGCCCAAATGGTCCATGACGTCCGCAAAGGCGTCTGCCAGACGGCCGATCACGTTTCCGGTGGTTTGCCGGGCAGGCAGCCGGATCGCCGCTTGCGCCAGGGAAAACACGTTTCGGGAGAGCTCCCGGAACGGGCCGGTGATGGTCTGTTCCATGAGAACCGCCACCAGCAGCACCGCCAGGCCGGTGAAGATGGTCATCGCCAGAATGATGAAGCGGAGCCGATGAATACCGGCCAGTGCCGTTTTGCGGTCAATTTCTGCTATCAGGGCGTGGGGTTTTCCGGAGACGATCATCTCGGCGTAGACGCCTGTATGCGGGCGGCGTTTGGCATCGACGTAGGTCAGTGGATCGCCAAGGGGCGCGATGGGCGCATTGGGTAATTGACGATTCAGCCATTGCCGGGTGACGGCCGTGTCCATAGCCCGGATGCGGCCGGATTGTTGCGAGGCCGCATTGCCGGCCAGCAGTTTCAGGTCGGCGTCCACCAGGAAAACTTGCAGCCCCTTGGCCAGATCTCCGGCCCCGTCAAGCATTCCATCGATGAGAGCGGCGGGAATTTTACAGGCGATCGCTCCCGCCGGTCGCTCCGCGTGGGTGCCGATGGCCGCAGTGATAAATGCGGTTTGCCGATTGCCATCCGACGGGTCGGGAGCGAAGCCGGAAAACGTTTCGGTGCCGGTGGCCAGGGTTTTGCGGACGGCGACAGCCAGGGGCGTGTTGGCCAGGGCCGGTTCATTGAGATTGGTGGCCAACTCGCGCCCCCGGGCCGTGGAAAAGATCACATTGCCAGCCTTGTCGATCAGCAAAATGTCATTGTGGCGGTGCAGTTCGGCATGCAGGGCAAGGGGGTGGCCGTAGGAGGAAACCGCCGTGGTCCAAGGGATACTGTCGACAAATGCGGCCAGGGGTGCGCCGGTTTCTGCCTGCCGTCGTTTCAGGGCCTCGAAGAAGGCGATGGTGCTGCGCTCACGGCCCAGAAGGCCTGCATCGATCATTCGATCCTCGAAAAAAGATTGCAGTTCACGGCGTTTCAGTTCGGCAATGACGCGAACGGTATTGGGGATTTCTTGTTCCAAGTGGGCGTGGGCGGTATGGTAAGCGATGAATCCGATGGCTGCCGCGGGAAGGATCCCCAGACCGAGCAGGATGAGCATCACGGCCCAGGTCAACCCCCGGCCGGAGAGTTTTTTCAGCCGTAACGGATATCTGGTTGCCGGAAAATCACGTTCCATTTAAACGTTACCTTACCGTGTTGACCAACCAACCGCCAGCCGGGTGGACGCTTTTTCCGTAATCCATCGGCAGTAATTGGCTTTACCGCCGCCGTGGTGTCCGTTTCAGGAACAACGGCATTGCCTGCCATGTCGGTCGCGCCATTCAACGGGCGCAAAGGGAGAGAAAAACAGCAGCGGGCTGCGGTTGAGGCCTTACCCTTTGATATCGTCCGGTCACCGCTGAAGTTGAATGGTTTCTAAACGGCCGGCAGCTTTCTAAAAGTCGTCCCAAAAATGAGGGCGACTTTTTGAATATGGATATTTTCCTGAAAGTCGGGGGGCCGCTTTTAGGACGTCTTCATGGTTTGCTGCCAGAATCGCTGTACGAAGGTCCGCATGTGTTGGAAGCGGCGGCCATCCACCAGGGTGGAACGCTCGCCGAGGTTGAGCCGGTGGACCGCCGCCCGGTAGATCAGATAGGTCTGGCGAAGACGATGGGCGGTCACGCTGTCCACGATCCCCGTTTCGGAAAGGCTTTGCAGCAGGCGGACATTATCCGTCCAGCGAACCAGCTGCGGATGGTCACTGGCATGCTGCAGCACCAAATACTGAACGATGAATTCGATGTCGATCATGGCCCCGGTGTCCTCTTTGATATCGAACCGGTCCGGTTTGGCCGACAGCCGGCTTTTGCGCATGCGCTCGCGCATGTCGCGCACCGCTGTGATCAGCGGTCCCGGTTCGCGCCGGAGACAGAGCACCTTGCGGCGGATGGCCGTAAAGGCGTCCAGCAGGGCGGCATCACCGGTGATGGGACGTGCCCGGATCAGCGCCTGATGCTCCCAGGTCCAGGCGTTTTCCATCTGGTAGCTGTCGAATCCGTTGACATGGCTGACCAGAAGACCTGACGAACCGTTGGGCCGCAGCCGCATGTCGGTTTCGTAAAGCTTTCCGGCGGCGGTGTGCGCGGAGAGCATATGAACCACCCGTTGGCCCAATCGAGCAAAAAAGTGGGTGTTGTCGATGGGCTGCCGGCCGCCAACGGTGGCACCACTGTCGGCGGCGTGCAGAAAAACGAGATCGAGGTCCGAGCCGTATCCCAGCTCGAGGCCTCCCAGCTTGCCGTAACCGATGACGGCAAACCCTTTTTCGCAGGGCTTGCCGTCCAATGTGCAGGTGGGGCGGCCGTGTTTGGCCACCAGATGGGTCCAGCAGGTGTCGACCACCGCTTCCAGAATCGTCTCGGCGATCCAGGTGAGGTGATCGCTGACCTTCATCAACGGCAGCACGTTGGTGATGTCCGAGGCGGCCACGCGCAGCGTATTGATCTGGCGGAAGATGCGTAGGACCTCCATCTGATACTCGGGATCATCATCGGGCACAGCGGCCAGCTGGCGGGCCAGTCCGGCGCGTAGCGATTCGGCCTTGGGGGGGGCGTAGAGGCTACGCGGATCGAGCAGTTCATCCAGCAAAACCGGATGGCGGCTGAGAAAAGCGGCGATCCAGGGGCTGGCCCCCACCAGCCGGATCAGGTGGGTCAGGGCCGTCGGGTATTCGAGCAGCAGGGAGAGGTAGCTGATGCGCTGCTGAATCTGTTTGAGCAGGTGCAGGACCCGCTCCAGTACCGTCTCGGGATCATCACACAGGGCGGCGGCCTCCAACACGCGTGGAAGCAGGCGGTCCATGCGGCGTCTGCCGGCACCGCTCAGTGCCCGGGTGCCGGGTTCGGCCTTGAAATGCTCCAGCAAGGTGGCTGCGGTGTCACTATCCGAAAACCCAGCCTCTTTCAGAATCCGGCGGCGTTCTGCGGTGGACAGGGAGGCGGTCCAGGCATCGGTCAGGCCGGCGATGGCTGCCGAATCGGCGGCCTTTCCGGTCTCTTGTTCGGCCTCGGTGGCCAGCAGCCCGTCGAAATGGGTCCGCACCCGGCTGCGGTGGTGGTCCAGGGCCTGCCGAAAATCCTCCCAGGTCGAAAAGTTCATGGCCCGGGCCAGTGCCAGGCGGGCCAGAGGGGCGGTGGGCAGGGCGTGGGTCTGCTGGTCATTGGCTTCCTGGATGCGGTTTTCGGTGTTGCGCAGGAAACGGTAGGCGGCGATCAGCTCATGGCAGACCTCTGGCGGTACGAAGCCTTCACCGGCCAGCACGTCCAGTACGGTCTGAATGGCCGGTTGCTGAAGCGTGGGCAGCACGCCGCCCCGAATCAGCTGGAACATCTGGCCAAAAAATTCGACCTCGCGGATACCGCCGCTGCCCAGTTTGATGTTGCCGTGAAGTTTTTTGCGCCGGACCTCGGCAGTGATTTTGCGCTTCATTTCGCGCAGCGATTCAAAAACGCCGAAATCGAGATAGCGACGAAAGACAAAGGGGCGCAGCCGCAAGAGCAGGTCCCGGCCGGCCTGGCGGTCACCGGCGATCACATCGGCCTTGATCAGGGCGTAGCGTTCCCATTCACGGCCCTGGGACTGGTAATAATCCTCCATGTGATCAAAGGGCATGACCAGGGGCCCGCCATCGCCGTAAGGCCTCAGGCGCGTATCGACCCGGAAAACGAACCCATCGGCGGTGGTTTCGCCGATGGCCTGGATCAGCAGCCGGCAGAGCCGGGTGAAGAACTCCGCGTTGGCCATGGGGCGGGGACCGCCGCGGCTCTCTCCGCCGGACGGGAATGCAAAGATGAGGTCCACATCCGAGGAAAAATTAAGTTCTCCGGCACCCAGTTTGCCCATGCCCAGAACCACCAGGTGCTGGCGCCGGCCATCGGTGGATTGGGGAATGCCGTTCTGTTCACACATGCGTGCATACAGGACCTCCAGGGCGCCGTCGATGGCTGCGGCGGCCAGGGTGGAGAGATCTCCGGTGGTTTCGTCCAGCCGGCTGATCCCCGACAGGTCACGCACGGCGATGCGAACCATTTCCCGCCGGCGAAAGGTTCGCAGAGCCGCTTTCATGGGGACCAGTAGCTGTTCCGGGGAACCATCCGGGGCGGCCTCCACGGCCGCCTGCAGCAGGGGCGTCACCCGGCGGACCATTTGTCCCTTTCCATAGGGGCAAGTGAGATCTTGGCTGTCGATCAGATCGATGGCCATCTGCGGGTACCGGATGCAACTGGAGGAGACGAATTCGCTGAAACCGAAGGCGCCGGCCAGTGCGCGGGCCGCATCGGTGTCGGGGGAAAGGGTCAAGTCGGCGTTTTCGACGGCTTTGCAAAAGGTGGTCCAGCGTTCCCGTTGCTGCTGTTCCAGTTGCTGGTTGAGGGCGCCTGTCATGGGGATGCGATTGTCCTTTGTTAACGTGATGGATGCCGTTGGGTAGAGGATAAAATCTATCAGATCGGGCTGAGTTTGCCAAGATCAGTATTTTTTCGATGAGTTATGTCGATTATCGGCTGAAATCAATGAATACGACAAAAATGTAGCTATTACAAAAAAATTATTGCAATAATGTAATGAATTGTTTTATAGAAACGGGTCCTGCAGCCACAGTGCCCCATAATAATTGGATTGCAGTATTTTTTCGGCGCTGGCATACAAATTGCTTTTCTGAATCCACGGATCGAATCCGTGTGTGTTTCTTCGAGGTCCGGCATTGACCCGTCAATGCCGGCCTTTTTTACCATCGGCAGCCAAAGGAGTGTGTGAACCATGTGCCGACTGTTTGCCATGACCAGTGAGACCCCCGTCTCCCCCATGATTGCCCTGGAAGCCATGGACGTCATGCGGGAAGGCCACGATGGGTCCGGTGTGGGTCTGTTTCTGCGGGACCTGGCCGGTCCGTTCGAAGAAATGAAGGACGCGCCCATCCTCTCCGGTATTTTCAGTGAAGAGGGATTGCGGCGGCTGGACACCTTCATGATGGAAGTCGGGTTCATGACCAAGTACAAGATCACCATCAAGGTGCCCAAGACCCCCCCTCCGGGGGTTCCCAAACGCGACATCTACCTGATCCGGGCCTACGAGTATCCCGAGGAGTGGGACAGCTATTCCCAGGCTGAGCTGGAGAGTGAGCTCTTGAAAACCCGGCTCCAGTTACGGGCCATGGGCGAGGCCCACCAGGACATGATCGTCTTTTCCTTCTGGCCCAATGTGATCATGCTTAAGGAGATCGGCGATCCGCTGACGGTCGCCCGGTATCTGAAACTGGACCGCAAGGAACTGCATGCCCGGGTGATCATGGCCCAGGGACGCCAGAACACCAATTACGCCATCAATTTGTACGCCTGCCACCCGTTTTTCATCCAGGGATATGCCTCCATGACCAACGGGGAGTGCACCGCCTTTACGCCCATCCGGGAATTTCTGCTGTCGCGCAATTTCCCCGGATACACCGGGTATCAGAGCGATTCCGAGGTGTTTACCCATATCCTGCACTACACCCGGACCCGTTTGGGGCTGGATGTGTCCGCTTACAAGCACATTATCACCCCCTTGCAGGACAGCGATATCAACAACCATCCCAATGCCGCGTTTCTCAAGCAACTCAAGCATTCCTGCCGCCGGTTGATCATCGACGGTCCGAACTGTATCATCGGCTGCCTGCCGGACCACAGCCTTTTTATGGTCCAGGATCGCAAGAAGCTGCGTCCTGGTGTGGTCGGCGGCCGGCCGGGAAGGTACGCCTTCTCCTCTGAAATTTGCGGCCTGGATTATGCGGTCCCGGATCGGGACAAGAGCAAAGATTTTCAACCCATGCATCTGGATACGGTCATTGTCGGGCCCGATCGCCAGGAGGTTTCCCTATGCAACCAAATGCAGCCATTACCCCTTCTACACTAAGCGTCAAGGACCTGCCCTGGCAGATTCTCTGGCAAAAGGACAAGTGCACCTTGTGCGGTCGCTGCACGGCCGTCTGCCCGGTCAACGCCATCGAACTGGGTGTTTTCCGCAAGCGGCGCATCAGTGTTTCCCTGGAGCCCCAGGGCAACCCGTCCAGCAGTTTCGACGTCTACCATGGCATCCGCCAGAAAACCGACCCGGCGTATGCCTGCGTGGGTTGCGCCACCTGTAACCTGGTCTGTCCCAACGATGCCATTATTCCCGTGCACAGTGACGAGGCCGACAAACTGCGCTTCCACATCAACCGCGGCGGCCAGCCCCGCAGCCGCGGCGGCCGGCGCAACATGCCCGGCGGACTCCTGGACCAGATCAAGTTTATCCGTATCTCCATGCTCACCGACCCGGCCCTGGACGCCGGCCGGCACGAGTTTGAGCTGCGCACCCTTCTGGGCCGGGTCCTGCCGCCGGAGCAAAACCTGAAATTTTTAAAAGAAAACGGATGGATTCCGCCGGTCCGCGAAATTTATCCGCTGATCATCGGCGGCATGAGTTTCGGCGCCCTTTCGCCCAACATGTGGGAAGGCCTGCAGATGGGGGTGGCTTACCTCAACGAAGAGATGGGCATGCCGGTGCGCATGTGCACCGGTGAAGGCGGCTGTCCGCCGCGCCTGCTGCGCAGCCCGTTCCTTAAAAACGTGATCCTGCAGATCGCCAGCGGTTACTTCGGTTGGGACGAGATTATCCATGCCATTCCCGAGATGGTCGTGGACCCCTGCGCCATCGAGATCAAGTACGGCCAGGGCGCCAAGCCCGGCGATGGTGGCCTGCTCATGTGGCATAAGGTCAACAAGCTCATTGCCGCCATCCGCGGTGTACCGCCGGGAGTAAGCCTGCCCAGCCCGCCGACCCATCAGACCCAGTATTCTATTGAGGAGTCGGTGGCCAAGATGATCCAGTCCATGTGTATGGCCTGGGGATTCAGGGTGCCTGTTTATCCTAAGATTTCAGCGACATCCACGGCCATGGCGGTGCTCAACAACCTGACCCGCAACCCCTATGCCGCCGGCCTGGCCATCGATGGCGAGGATGGTGGTACCGGCGCGGCCTACAACGTCTCCATGGACCACATGGGCCATCCCATCGCCACCAACATCCGCGACGGATACTTTAACCTGGTGGAAGTGGGCATGCAAAATGAGATTCCCATTTTCGCCGGTGGCGGGGTGGGCAAGAGCGGCAACCTGGCCGCCAATGCCGCGGCCCTGATCATGCTGGGAGCCAGCGGGGTGCAGACGGGCAAATACATCATGCAAGCGGCCGCCGGCTGCCTGGGATCGGAGAGCGACCGCTGCAACATCTGTAACATCGGCCGCTGTCCGCGGGGGATTACCTCCCAGGATCCGCGTCTTTACCGCCGTTTGGACGTGGAGAAGGTAGCCGAGCGGGTCGTCGATCTGTTCCTCTCCTTTGATACGGAACTGAAAAAGATCATGGCTCCCCTGGGCCGCTCCACGGCGTTGCCCATCGGCATGTCCGATGCCCTGGGCATCGGAGACTACCAAGCCGCTCAGCGGCTCGGTATCAAGTATGTGGTTTAAGCACCGGAGAAGATGCGATGACGGAAAAGAAACTGCCTTATACCATAACGGGAATGCGTGATGGCGAGCGTTTGTCCTCACGGGTTGTCGAAGAAGAGATTCAACGGGCCATAGACGCCGGCCATCGCCAGCTGACCATCCAGGCCTTCGGTCAGCACGGCATCGGCGGTCGCCTTTGGAAAACCAATGGCGAAACGGTCCATATCCGGATTGACGGCCATGCCGGTCAGCGTACCGGCTCCATCGGGTATCCGGGAACGTTTATCGATGTCCTTGGCCCCGTATCGGATGATGTGGGCTGGCTCAATGCCGGAGCGGTGATTACCGTTCACGGTCACGCCTCCAACGGCGTGGCCAACGGCATGGCCCAGGGCAAGGTGCATGTCGCCGGCAGCATCGGTGCCCGCGGCATGACCATGACCAAATTCAATCCCCGCTTCGATCCGCCCCAGCTTTGGATACTGGGTTCGGCCGGCGACTATTTCGCCGAATTCATGGCCGGCGGCGTGGCCGTCATCTGCGGGCATGCGCCCCAGAATCCGGAAAACGTGCTCGGCTACCGCCCCATGGTGGGCATGGTGGGCGGCCGGGTCTTTTTCCGCGGCCCCCACAAAGGCTTCAGCCAGGCCGACGCCAAGATGGTGCCCATTGATGATGAGACCTGGCGCTGGTTGAGCGACGGCCTGCGTGATTACCTGACCGCCATTGACCGCGTGGAACTTCTCGAGACCCTTACCATGCGTGAGGAGTGGCAGCTGATCCGGGCGCGGTCCCCCCAGGAGAAGATCGGGGCGCCGCGGCGCTCCATGGCCGATTTCCACCAGAACGTCTGGGACAAACACCTGGGTAAGGGTGGGCTGGTCGGTGACCTGACCGATCTCGACCGCAGCCCGATCCCCCTGATCACCCACGGCGAGCTGCGCCGTTTCGTGCCGGTCTGGGAAAACCGCAAGTTCAAGGCCCCCTGCGAGGCGACCTGCCCGTCGGGCATTCCCGTTCAGGAGCGCTGGCGCCTGGTCCGTGAGGGCCGTGTGGACGAGGCCGTCGACCTGGCCCTGGCCTTCACTCCCTTTCCGGCATCCGTGTGCGGCTACCTGTGCCCCCATCCCTGCATGACCGCCTGTACCAAGGGATCGGCCTTCATGACCCCGGTGGATGTCTCCCAGCTGGGACGCGCCAGCATCCAGGCCAAGGTTCCGGACCTGCCGCCGCTTTCCGGTAAGCGCATCGCCGTGATCGGCGGGGGACCGGCCGGTATTTCCACGGCCTGGCAACTGCGCCGCAAGGGCCATGAAGCGGTGGTTTTCGATACCGCCGGGACCCTTGGCGGCAAGATCGCCTCGGTAATTCCCAATACCCGGATTCCCGCCGAGGTGGTGCAGAAGGAACTGGATCGGGCCGCTGAAGTGATCCCCCACGTTCACCTGCAACAGCGTCTGGCCCAGGCCGATACCGCCCAGCTGGTCGCCGATTACGACTTTGTGGTTGTCGCCGCCGGTGCCCAGAAACCCCGGACCCTGCCCATTCCCGGCAAGGAACGCATGGTCACGGCCACGGATTTCCTTCTGCAGGCCAAGCAGGACCAGGCCAAACCCGGCGTGCGGGTGGTGATCATCGGTGCCGGTAACGTGGGCTGCGACGTGGCCACCGAGGCATCCCGGCTGGGGGCCAAAGAGATCACCCTGCTGGACGTCCAGGAACCGGCCAGTTTCGGCAAGGAGCGCGAGGATGCCGAGGCTGCCGGCGCCATCTTCCGCTGGCCGGTGTTTACCCGCCAGATCACCGACGCGGGCGTCGAACTGGAGAGCGGCGAGCTGATTCCCGCCGATACGGTGATCATTTCCATCGGTGATGCTCCGGATCTGGATTTTCTGCCTGACGATGTGGCCACTGAGCGCGGCTATGTGATGGTCAATGACGACTATCAGACTTCCAACCCCAAGGTATACGCCATTGGCGACGTGGTACGGCCCGGTCTGCTCACCGATGCCATCGGCGCCGGCCGGCGGGCGGCCGAGACCATCACCGAGATCCTGGCCGGCAAACGACCCGGTGCCGACCGCAAGACGGTGATCGATATCAAGCGCATTTCCTTGGAATACCTGGATCCGCGGATCATCGAGTATGAAGACATGGCCCAGTGTGGCTCCCAGTGCTCCAGCTGCGGTACCTGCCGGGATTGCGGCATCTGCGTGGCCACCTGCCCGGAAGCGGCCATCAGCCGCAAGGCCGGCGAAGGGGTTGAGTTCGAATATGTGGTCAATCCCGAGCGCTGCATCGGGTGCGGGTTTTGTGCCGGTGCCTGCCCCTGCGGCATCTGGGACCTGGTGGAGAACACCCCCATGGGATGATATCGGCCACCAGCGCATCAACAAACGTTCAAGTCAAGGGCAGGCCCACGGGCCTGCCCTTTTTGCGGCAACGTCGGTTGAATATTTGGATTTTTAAATTTGACATCAACCGACCGGCGCCTCAATTTCTGACTTGGCGGAGCAGCCATGCGGTATTTCGGCAGTGGCGGCCACCTGCGGATCGACAAACGGCAGGCCCATGCCGGCAATTTTAAAGGGGTTGATTTGACGGGCAGATGTGGTAATTGACCTCAGAACTTTTTCAGCGTTTGGCATACCTGCCGGGCGCAACAAGACGGTTAGCCATGGAAGCACGATTAACACTCGAGGATGGTCGCACGTTTCCCTGCCGCTCTTTTACCGGACCGGGAGAGGCCAGCGGAGAGGTGGTCTTCAACACCAGCATGACCGGCTACCAGGAGGTGCTCACCGATCCCTCCTACAGCGGACAGATGGTGACCATGACCTATCCGCTGGTGGGCAACTACGGCGTCAATCCCGACGATGTGGAGTCCGCCCGGATTCAGGTGGCGGCGTTTCTGGTCAAGGAATATCAGCCGTTTCCCAGCAATTTCAGATCCACCCAAAGCCTGGCCGATTACCTGAAAGGGCAAGGCATCCTGGGGGTCGAAGGGTTGGATACCCGGGCCCTGACCCGTCATATCCGCAACGGCGGGGCCATGCGGGCCATTATTTCCACGCAGGATCTCGATCCCGAATCCCTGAAACGCCGGGCCAATCAAATCCCCAGCATGGAGGGCATGGATCTGGCCAAGGATGTCAGCACCCGCCGGGCTTACCGCTGGGCCGACGGCAGGCCCGAGGCCCTGAACGATGACGCCCGGCTGGATGCCAGCGTCTGGCGGCACCGGGGTGCTCGTCCGTCGGTCGTGGCCATCGATTTCGGTCTCAAATACAATATCGGCCGTTGCCTGGAACGGGCCGGGTTCGAGGTGCTGGTGGTGCCGGCCACCACCGATGCCGCATCCATCATGGCCATGGCGCCCGACGGTCTGTTTCTCTCCAACGGTCCCGGCGATCCGGAGCCGGTGACCTACGGAATCGAGACCACGCGGGAGCTGCTCGGCCGGCTGCCGATTTTCGGTATCTGCCTGGGTAACCAGATTCTGGGCTTGGCTTTGGGCGGACGTACGTACAAGCTCAAGTTCGGCCATCGTGGTGCCAACCAGCCGGTGAAAAACCTGGATACCGGCCGGGTGGAGATCACTTCCCAGAATCATGGTTTTGCCGTGGATATGGAGAGCCTGGGGAACGATATCGTGGCGGTCACCCACATCAACCTGAACGACAACACCGTGGAAGGTATCCGGCACCGCCGGCTGCCGGCGTTTGCCGTCCAGTACCATCCGGAAGCATCGCCGGGACCGCACGATGCGGCCTACCTGTTCGATCAGTTTAGAGCCATGATGAAAATCGCCTGATCCGGATTTATGCCCGGTAACCCATAGCGCGCGCCACTGGCTGCGCATGACGACGCTGATAATCGAGACATGCCCAAACGCACGGACATCCATAAAATCCTGATCATCGGCGCAGGCCCCATCATCATCGGACAGGCCTGCGAGTTTGACTATTCCGGGACCCAGGCGTGCAAGGCCCTCAAAGAAGAGGGCTTTGAAGTCGTCCTGGTCAATTCCAACCCGGCCACCATCATGACCGACCCGGAAACCGCCGACCGCACCTACATCGAACCGGTGACCCCCGAGGCGGTGGCCAAGATCATCGAAAAAGAGCGTCCCGACGCCCTGTTGCCCACCCTGGGCGGGCAGACCGGACTGAATACGGCCGTTGAGGTGGCGCGGCAGGGCGTGCTGGAACAGTTCGGCGTCGAGCTGATCGGGGCCTCCCTGGATGCCATCGAAAAGGCCGAATCCCGGGATCGTTTCCGGGAGGCCATGCATCGCATCGGCCTGAAGATTCCCGAAAGCGGCATCGCCAACTCCATGGAAGAGGCCCGCCGCATTGCCGAGGCCATCGGATTTCCGCTGATCATCCGGCCCAGTTACACCCTGGGGGGCACCGGCGGTGGCGTGGCCTACAACCCGGAGGATTTGGAGAACATCGCCAAATCGGGTCTGGACGCCAGCCTCACCCACCAGGTCATGCTGGAACAGTCGGTGCTGGGCTGGAAAGAGTACGAGCTGGAAGTGATGCGCGACCACGCCGACAACGTGGTGATCATCTGCTCCATCGAAAACTTCGATGCCATGGGGGTGCATACCGGTGACTCCATCACCGTGGCGCCGGCCCAGACCCTGACCGACCGGGAATATCAGGTGATGCGCGACGCATCCCTGGCGATCATGCGCGAGATCGGCGTGGACACCGGCGGATCCAATGTGCAGTTCGCCGTCAATCCGAAAAACGGTGACCTGATCGTCGTGGAGATGAACCCGCGGGTTTCCCGCAGCAGCGCCCTGGCCTCCAAGGCCACCGGTTTTCCCATCGCCAAAATCGCCGCCAAACTGGCCGTGGGCTACACCCTGGACGAAATCGCCAACGATATCACCGGCGAAACCCTGGCCTCCTTCGAACCCACCCTGGACTACTGCGTGGTCAAGATTCCGCGCTGGACCTTTGAAAAATTTCCCGAAACCCAGGATTTGCTCACCACGTCGATGAAATCGGTGGGCGAAACCATGGCCATCGGCCGCACTTTCAAGGAGGCTCTGCAGAAGGGGCTGCGCTCGCTGGAGATCGGCCGCTCCGGTTTCGGTGCCGACGGCAAGGACCGCCTGGAGGAGGACGGGGTCTCGCCGACCCTGGACGAGATCGAGCAGAAACTGGCCATCCCCAATTCCCAGCGTATCTTCTACCTGCGCCATGCTCTCGAAGCGGGCATGGCCATCGAAGAGATCTATCAGATTACCGCCATCGATCCCTGGTTCCTTTTTCAGCTGAACCAGATTTTTCAGATGGAGCAGACCCTGGCCCGGGCCGGCGCCACGGCGGACCCGTGCACACCGGGCGGCCCCTTCACAGCGCTCTCCGCCGACGAGTTGCGACGGGCCAAGGAATATGGCTTTTCCGATGTCCAGCTGGCCCATCTGACCGGCAGCACAGAAAAGACGGTCGAACAGGCGCGCAAGGCCATGGGCATCCGGCCGGTCTACAAACTGGTGGATACCTGTGCGGCCGAGTTCCGCGCGGCCACGCCCTACTACTATTCCACCTACGAGACCGAGTGCGAGGCGCGGGTCTCCGAGCGCAAGAAGGTGATGATCCTGGGGGGCGGACCCAACCGCATCGGCCAGGGCATCGAGTTCGACTATTGTTGCGTGCACGCCTCCTTCGCTCTCAGGGAAGAGGGGGTAGAGAGCATCATGGTCAACAGCAACCCGGAAACGGTGAGCACCGACTATGATACCTCGGACAAGCTCTATTTCGAGCCGCTGACCCGCGAGGACGTGCTGCACATCGTCGAAAAAGAGAAGCCCCACGGCGTCATCGTTCAGTTCGGCGGACAGACGCCCCTGAACCTCTCCACCCCCCTGTTCCAGGAAGGCGTCCCCATCCTGGGCACCCAGCCGGAAAGCATCGACCGGGCCGAGGACCGGGAACTGTTCCAGGCCATGCTTCAGAAACTCGATCTCAAGCAGCCGGCCAACGGCACGGCGCTCTCCATTGACGAGGCATTGGCCATTGCCGACACCATCGGCTATCCGGTGATCGTGCGCCCCTCCTTCGTGCTCGGGGGCCGGGCCATGAAAATCGTTTACGACCCCAAGGACATGGAGAATTTTACGCGGCTGGCCATCCTGGCCTCCCCGGGACACCCGGTGCTCATCGACAAATTTTTGGAAGCGGCCATCGAGGTGGATGTGGATGCCATCAGCGACGGGACCGTGACCATCATCGGCGGCATCATGCAGCACATCGAGGCGGCCGGTGTGCACAGCGGTGACTCGGCCTGCGTTTTACCCCCGTACAGCATCGAGCGTCCGATGATCGAGCAGATCAGTGCCGCCACCAAGGCCATGGCAGCGGAACTCAAGGTCGTGGGCCTGATGAACGTCCAGTACGCCATTAAGGACGACCAGCTTTACGTGATCGAAGTCAATCCGCGCGCCTCGCGGACGGTGCCCTTTGTGAGCAAGGCCACCGGCGTGCCCCTGGCCAAACTGGCCACCAAGATCATGCTGGGCAAGACCCTGGCCGAACTCGGGCTGACCGAGGAGGTCGTTCCCGGGCATCTGTCCGTCAAGGAGGCGGTGTTGCCCTTCGACCGGTTCCCGGATGTGGACACCCTTTTGGGCCCGGAAATGAAATCCACCGGCGAGGTGATGGGTATCGGCACCGATTTCGGCCTGGCTTACGCCAAGGCCCAGCTGGGGGCCGGCCAGCGCCTGCCGCTGGAGGGGACGGTCTTCATCAGTGTGGGCGATGAGGACAAAGCGGCCGCACTGCCCGTGGCCCGGCAGTTCGCCGACATGGGTTTTGCCATCCTGGCCACCGACGGCACCTGGTCACACCTTTCGTCCAGCGGCATCCCGGCCGAACGGATCAATAAGGTCTCCCAGGGGCAGCCCCATGTCGCCGATGCCATCAAGAACGGCCGGATCCAGCTGATCATCAACACCGGCACCGGCAACGACTCGCGCAAGGACGGGTACACGATCCGCCGGGCGGCACTCAAATTCAAGGTGCCCTATGCCACCACCACGGCCGGCGCCATGGCCATGTGCCACGGCGTAGCGGCACTGCGGGAAAAACCCTTTTCGGTCAAACCGGTTCAGGATTACCATGCGTAAGGGACGAAATGTCCCGGCTCAACCATTACTTTCAAGGCAGATGACCATGAAACCAACAGGAGTGATCGACCCGCAACCCATGGACGAGGACAAGCCCCGCGAGGCCTGCGGGCTTTTTGGCGCCTTTGGCCATCCGGATGCGGCCAAGCTCTGCTATTTCGGCATTTACGCCCTCCAGCACCGTGGCCAGGAGAGCGCCGGGATTGCCGTTACCGACAACGGAGCCATTGATGAGTACAAGGGCATGGGCCTGGTTCCCGATGTCTTCGACATGGATGTCCTGGACGGCCTGAACGGTCCGACGGCCATCGGGCATGTGCGCTACTCCACCACCGGCAGTTCCATTGTGGCCAACGCCCAGCCGCTGGTGGTGCGCCACCGCAACCGGGCCTATGCCGTGGCCCACAACGGCAACCTGGTCAATGCCCACACCATCAAGGCGGAGCTGGAAGAGGCGGGGTCGATCTTCCAGACCACCATGGACAGCGAGGTGTTTCTGCACCTTTTCGTGCGTAGCCTCAGCCTGGGGTTCGAAGAGGCCCTGAAGGCCACGGTGGCGCGTATGAAGGGGGCCTTTTCCATGGTCGTGCTCACCAGCCGCGGTGAAATGATCGGCATCAAGGATCCCCATGGGTTCCGCCCCCTCTGCCTGGGCAAACTCAACGGCTCCTGGATTCTGGCCTCGGAGACCTGCGCCCTGGATCTGGTGCAGGCGGAATTCGTGCGCGAACTGGAGCCCGGCGAGATTGTCATCATCAGCAAGGACGGGGTGAAGAGCATTCGCACCAGTACTCCCAAACAGCGTTCGTTCTGTATTTTCGAGTTCATCTATTTTGCCCGTCCGGACAGTACCTTTTTCGGGCACAACGTCTACCTGACCCGCAAGGCCCATGGCCGGCGCCTGGCCGAGGAGGCCCCGGTGGGCGCGGACCTGGTGATGCCCTTTCCCGATTCCGGTGTTTATGCGGGCCTGGGGTACTCCGAGGCGTCCGGGATCCCCTTTGAAACCGGCATGATCCGCAACCACTACGTGGGCCGCACCTTTATCCAGCCAACCCAGAGCATGCGTGATTTCGGGGTGCGGGTGAAGCTCAACCCCATAAAGGAACTGCTCAAGGGCAAGGACATCATCATTATCGAGGATTCGATCATCCGGGGCACCACGGCCAAAACCCGCGTCAAGGCCCTGCGTGAGCTGGGCGTTAAACGGGTTCATCTGCGGGTGAGCGGCCCGCCCCACCGTTTCCCCTGCCATTACGGCATCGATTTTTCCACTAAGGGAGAGCTGATTGCGGCAAAAATGAGCGTGGAAGAACTGGGGCGTTACCTGGGACTGGACTCCCTGGCCTACTTGAGCCTGGACGGCCTGCTCGAATCCACCGGTATCGACAATCCGGCCGACCATTTCTGTAAGGCCTGTTTCGACGGCTGCTATCCGGTTCACTTTGACGAAAATCTTTCCAAGCATTGCATGGAGGTCCGATAAGGCGATTGGCGGACAGAAATCGCCTAACCACAATCAGACTTGCCTTTACCGGCCCGGCGCACTAAAATACGTCCACAACACCACGCTGTCCGGTCATTGATACTGCCCTGGGGGATTGTATGATCGAGTCCAAATATCTGAAGGAAAATATTGAGAATATCCAGCGCCTGATGTCCATCTCGGCCCTGAAGCACTTTGAGACGCGCAATCTGGGCAAGTTGCTGCGGCTGAGCAAAATCCGCCAGTACGAGGATGGGGAGACGATCATCCAGGAGGGCGACATGGATCCCTGGCTCTACTTTTTGCTTTCCGGAAAGATCCGCATCACCAAGGAAGGCGAAGATATCGGCGTGATTGGCAAAAAGGGGGAAATTTTCGGTGAGATGCGCGTCATCGACGATCAGAGCCGCAGCGCCACGGTGGTCGCCGTGGGAAAAACCATCTGTCTGGCCGTGGACACGTCGGCGGGTAGCCGGCTGACGTCATCGGATCACAAAGACGAGCGCCTGGACTTCCTTTTGCTGCTCTATCGAATTTTTGCCGAATACATGACCAACCGGCTGCGCCTGACCAATGAGGAACTGATCCGGGCCAAAAAAGAGATCCGTCGTTTGGGCGGGGATGCGTCCGGATCGGAAGCCAACCTTGACGCGGATATCGATAACCTCATGAAAATGGTCTGATGCGACGAACGGTTTCCTTTTCGCGGGATTCGGCCAATGTCTTTTTTCACCTCCTCACCCGCTGTAATCTGCGCTGCCGCCACTGTTACATCAATCCCGATCAGCACGGCACCGAAACCCTGGGCATCGATACCATCGATTGCTGGCTGGAGATCTTTGCCCGGCGACATCCGGCCGCCAACCTGATCCTGCTGGGCGGCGAACCCACCCTGCATCCCGATCTGGCCACGGCGGTCAAACGGGCGGTACGCCTAGGATACGGCTCGGTGACCATCGACACCAACGGCTACCTGTTTCATGATATCCTGGATCGGGTGACGCCGCATGAGGTGGACTTTTTCAGTTTCAGTTTGGACGGCCCCACGCCGGCGGTCAACGACCCGTTGCGCGGTGACGGCTGCTTCGTCGCCTGCACGGCCGGTATTCCGGAAGCCAAGGCACGCGGGTTTTCGGTCAGCCTGATTTATACGGTCAGCCAGGCCAACGTCGACCATCTTCACCGGATGCCGGCGCTGCTGGAAAAATGGGGCGTGGATCGTTTTTTCATCCAGGTGATCGGCGTTCGCGGCCAGTGGACCGAAGATGCCGCCCGTCGGGAAACCCTGGCCCAGGTGGACCGGAAGACCTGGCTGCAGGTGGTGCCTCGGGTGGCCGAGGATGCCGCCCGCCGGGGAATCCCGACCACTTTTCCCAAGGTATTTCTCGATGCCGGCGAGACGTTCGAGTGCGCGGGGCAGGTGGCCGACAACTATTTTATTTTCCCCAATGGCCGGGTTTATCGCTGCCCGCTGTGCGAGGATTATCCCCTGCACAGCTTCGAGATTCGCGAGGACCGGCTGGTGGCCACCCCGCGGATCAACGAGACCGATCTTTTCCCCCTGACCATCCCCGAAGGGTGCGTGATGAACCGCATCGTCCAGCCCCGTAACCTGGCTGCGTCCGGAAATGGCGTGCCGGCCTATAAAATTGCCTGCTGCATGCTCAAGGAAGAGATCACCCCCTGACCGGCGGGCCGGCGCCCGTTCTGGCGTGAGGTGAACCGAAAACCGTTTCGACAAACCGGTTTTCCAACTGGCGGCGGGCCTGTTGGATCTGTTGCAGGGCCTTTTTCAACCGCCGTGCTTCGGCCGGATGCGTACGCAGGATGGCGGTCTGGGCCGGACAGACGTACCATGTACACACAAAGGGCCGCCGGATGCGATCCAACCGGCAGCCGTGGGGGGTTCCATAGCGGCAGCGCTCGCCCCGACGGCCCAGCAGTTGCTGTTCGGGAGGCGTGATATCGGCCAGGTGATAAAAGAGCAGGTCCCTGAAATCGGCCCATACCCAGGCGCGCTGGCAGCAGCTGTCCGTGCATGTCGGACAGGTCCGGCAGCACAAGGCGTCCATCATGGGAAAGAGGGATTCCAGCCGCTGGTGCATGCGGCTGGCCAGCAGGCAAAGCTCGGTCATGGCCGTCGGGTGGCGCTGGATCGTGATCGCCAGGCCGGTGTTGGCGTCCTGCCACAGGGACGGGGTGTTCCAGGGGATGGCGGAAAAAGGGGCGTCCATGAGAGTAGGTAATAGCAGGTTCGCGGCCATCCATAAACGGCCAATTTGACGATACGGGAATTGAAGCATGACGTCCATTTCATCCGCCTCGCGGTCAACGGTAATTAAAGACGGCCTGAACGCCGGCTGGCCCATCTGTCTGGGGTACCTGCCCATCGGCATGGCCTTCGGGGTCCTGGCCCAGAAGGCGGGGCTCAGCGCCATCCAGATCGGTCTGATGTCCATTCTCGTCTTTGCCGGCAGCGCACAGTTCATCGCCGTTGCCATGCTGGCCGCCGGGGCTTCGGCGCCGGCGATCATTACCACGACCTTTGTGGTCAATTTGCGGCATGTGTTGATGAGCTCCGCCTTGGCCGTCTATTTGCGGGCCGCCCACCGGGGCGTGCTTGCGCTTTTTGCCTATGGGGTGACGGACGAGAGTTTTGCCGTCAACTTGCCGCGGTTCCATGCCCATACCTGGAACCTGCCCCGGGCCATGGTCGTCAACCATGCGGCCAACCTGGTCTGGTTTTTCAGCACCGTGACCGGCGGTATCGGCGGCCGCTTCATTCCGGAAGGGGCGCTGGGCATCGATTACGCCCTGATCGCCATGTTCATCTGCCTTCTGGTCTTCCAGCTCAGAAAGCGGATTCACCTGTTGACGGCCTTGATTGCCGGCTTGAGTGCCGTGGGGCTGGCCCTGGTGATTCCGGGAAACAGCTATATCGTCATCGCTTCCATCATCGCCGCCACCACCGGGGTTATCATCCAGCGCAGCAGACCGGGGAGCAATCCGAAAAATGGCTGACTATCTGCTGCTGCTTGTTGGCATGGGCCTGGTGACCTATCTGCCCCGCTGGCTCCCGCTGCACTATCTTTCCCGGCAATCTCTGCCGGAATGGTTCGTTCAGTGGCTGGAACTGATACCGGCAGCCATTCTCAGCGCGTTGCTGCTGCCGGCTCTGATCATCGGCGGGGATACGGGGAGGCTTGATCTTCTGCGGCCGGAGTTGTGGGTGGCCCTGCCGACGTTTGCCTTTGCCTGGTGGACGCGGTCATTGGGCGGGACGGTCGTCGTGGGGATGCTGCTGTTTTGGCTGGCCGAAAAGGTGGATCCGCAGTGGCTGGCCTGGGTGGGATGAACAGGGTGATCGCATTTAGAGCCCGGATTAGAAAAATCTGGTCGCAGGCATGGCCAGCTCCTACAGAAAACGATGTAGAACCAAACTATTGGCACGCATAGGAGCGGGCCATGCCCGCGAAAAAACAAAAATCAATCCAAATGCGATTGCCCTGGCTGGGATGAAACAGAGACCTTGACGGATCGGGGCGGATGTGCAAAGGCCAGATCAAAATTTAACGGATTCGCAAAATTTTTCGCCCCTACCATTACCGATAATAAAAGGATCGAACCAACATGAGACTCGGCATCATCGGGCTTCCCCAGTCGGGCAAAGCCACCGTTTTCGAGGCCCTGACCCATAGCGTGGGCGGTGACGGCAACCGCCAGGAGAGCCGCATCGGCACCATCACCGTGCCGGACCCACGGGTCGACCTGTTGAGCGACATGTACAAGCCGCGCAAAACCATTTTTACCCAGGTTGAGTATTTTCTGCCCGGCAAGGCGGATCACGGCGCGGCCAAGAAGGACCAGAGCATCTGGACCCAGGTGCGTGACTGCGACGCTCTGATCCATACGGTGCGCAACTTCAGTGGTTACGGCCTGTCGGCCCCCGCGCCCAGGGACGATGTGATTGCCATAGATCAGGAACTGATCATCTCCGACCTGGTGGTGGTGGAAAAACGTCTCGAGCGCCTGGCCCTGGACGAGCGCCGCGGAAAGAAGCCCAGTCCCGAGGAAATCGCCCTGCTTGGCCGTTGCAAGGAGGCCCTGGACCAGGAAGTCCCCCTGCGCCGGTTTCCCGATATCGTCGCGGCCAAGCTGTTGCGCGGGTTTGCCTTCCTCTCGGCCAAACCCATGCTGATCCTGCTTAACAACGATGACGAGGACGATGCCCTGCCCGGTGCCGACGCGCTGCCCGAAGGGGAGGAGTGCATGGTGATCCGTGCCAAGCTGGAGCAGGAACTGGCCCAGATGTCCGAGGAAGAGGCCAAAGAGTTCCTGGCCGAATTCAACATCACCGCTTCGGCTACCGACCGGGTGGTTCGGCAATCCTATGAGCTGATGGGGTTGATCTCGTTTTTCACCGTGGGCGAGGACGAGGTGCGGGCCTGGACCATCGCCCGCGACACCGATGCCGTGGACGCCGCCGAGGTGATCCACTCGGATATCAAAAAGGGGTTCATCCGCGCCGAAGTGCTGGCCTACGACGATCTCATGGATGCGGGCAGCTATGCCGAGGCGCGCAAGAAGGGTACCGTGCGCCTGGAGGGCAAGACTTACAAAGTGGTGGACGGTGATATCATCAACTTCCGCTTTAACGTGTGACGATGCGGTCAAAAGGCCGACATCCGCGTTACGCGCCCCCGATCGTCGCTGCGGCGTACTGATGTACGCCTCACTCCTCACGGAGGCGCAAGCCTTGATCTCGACCTTTTGACCGCATCGCCCGGGATTTCCGAGCGATCCATGACCGAATCACAATCCTCGTCGACACCCCGCTGGAAAGCCTTGTTGGCCGAAAGCGTCACCACCGCCGAAGCACTGGCCGGGCGTTTCGATTTATCGCCCGAGCCGCTGGCAGCGGTGATCCGCACTTTTCCCATGCGGATCAACCCCTACTATCTCTCCCTGATTCGTGAGCCCGGCGATCCCATCTGGCGCCAGGCCGTTCCCGATGCCGCCGAGCTGGCCGATGCGGTCGGCAGTGCCGATCCCCTCTGCGAAGAGGCGTGTTCCCCGGTGCCGGGTCTGATTCACCGCTACCCTGACCGGGTGGTGCTGCTGGCCAGCGAGCAGTGCGCCATGTTCTGCCGCTTTTGCATGCGCAAACGCCGGGTGGGGACGATGGCCGCAAAAGACCGCCGGGCTGCCGCCATCGATTACATTCGCCGCACGCCGGCGGTCCATGAAGTGGTGCTTTCCGGCGGTGACCCGCTGATGCTGGCCGATACGGATCTGGCCCGGTTGCTGGAACAACTGCGCGCCATCGGCCATGTGCGCCTGCTGCGCATCCATTCGCGCATGCCCTGCACCTTACCCCAACGGGTCACCGATGACCTGGTTCGCCTGCTGCGTGACGTTCAGCCGCTCTATTTCAACATTCACTTCAACCATCCGCTCGAGATCACCGACCGCTCCCGTGATGCCTGCGCCCGCCTGGCCGATGCCGGCATTCCGCTGGGCAGCCAGACCGTGCTGCTCAAGGGGGTCAACGACGATGCCGCCGTTATGCATCAACTGATGGAGACACTCCTGACCCTGCGTGTGCGGCCTTACTACCTGCACCAGCTGGACCGCGTGTGCGGAACCGCCCATTTCCGGGTACCGTTGGAGAAGGGGCTTGCCATCATACAGCACCTGCGCGGCCGGATTTCCGGGATGGGCGTGCCCCACTACATGATCGATCTGCCCGGTGGCGGTGGAAAAGTGCCCTTGACGCCGGAATACGTCGTCGCTCAACATGCCGACCACTGGATTCTGCGCAATTTCGAGAATCGGCCCTTCCGCTACTCTCTCCATTGAACTGGCTTCATCGGCCTGCCGATGGATAACCACCTGCGAAAAAGCATTGACACTGCCATGGGGGTTCGCTATGGGTGCTTTGTTTGATCGTAAATTTGATCAAATTTGTGATTATATAATCATGGAGGGGTCCCCATGCCGTTGAGTTTCATCGAAGGCAACGATGCGGTTGCTTTGGGTGCCATGGCCGCTGGTTGCCGCTTTTTTGCCGGTTATCCCATCACGCCGGCCACCACCATATACAACGCCATGCTCAAGTACCTGCCACCGGAGGGCGGCGTTTGCCTGCAGGGTGAGGACGAAATCGCGTCCATCGGCTATTGCCTGGGCGCATCCATGGCAGGCAACAAGGTCCTGACCGCCACGTCGGGGCCGGGAATCAGCCTTTACAGCGAACAGATTTCCTTTGCCATCGGCAGCGAGATTCCCTTGGTGATTGTCAATGTCCAGCGGCTGGGCCCATCCACGGGATCGGCCACCAAAGGGGCCGACGGCGATGTCCAGTTCATGCGCTGGGGCTCCAGTTCCGGCTTGCCGGTCATTGTGCTGGCGCCGGTGGACGCGGCGGACTGCTACCGCTTGACCGTGCACGCCTTCAACTTGGCCGAGCAGTACCGTTGCCCGGTGTTCGTGGCCTCCAACAAGGAGATCGCCATGACCCGGGAAAGCGTGGACCTGGACGCCGTCGATCTGCCAAAGATTGTCGACCGCAAGACGGCCGACCGCAGCAAGCCGTTTTTACCCTTTGCCACCACCGGCGACGACAGCGCGCCGGATTTTCTGCCCATTGGTGACGAGGTTCTGGTGCGGCAGACCTCTTCCACCCACGGGGCCAATGGCTACATCACCGTGGATCCCGATGAAATCAACGCCTTTCAGGTGCGCCTGCAGAAGAAACTGACGGCGCATGTGGACGAATTCACCTTTTTCGAACAGGACCTCGACACCCGGGCCGACACCCTGCTGGTGGCCTACGGGGTGACCGCCCGGGCTTCCCGGGTGGCGGTGACCACATCCCGGGCGGCCGGCAAGCCGGTCTCCCTGCTGACGCCGAAAACCCTGTGGCCGGTGCCCGAGCGGTTGATTGTCGACACGGCCGCTCCTTACCGGCGAATCGTGGTTGTTGAAATGAATACCGGCCAGTACGTACGCGAAATCCAGCGCCTTTTGCCCGGCAAAACAATCGACTTTTTCGGCCAGATGAACGGTAACCTGATCAAACCGGAACAGATCAGGGAGGTAATCTGAATGCGCAGCCTGATCAACACCGGCCGCCCCCCGGTGTTCTGTCCCGGATGCAGCCACGAGCGGATTACCGGCGCCCTGGACAAGGCCCTGCAGCAGATCGGTCTTGACGGCAACCAGGTGGCCATTGTCAGCGACATCGGGTGCTCGGGGCTCTTCGACACCTTTTTCAACACCCATGCCTTTCACGGTCTGCACGGCCGGGCCCTGACCTATGCCACGGGTCTGAAGATGGCCCGTCCGGACCTGACGGTGATCGTCACCATGGGAGACGGCGGACTGGGCATCGGCGGTGCCCATGTGCTCTCCACCTGCCGCCGCAATATCGATCTGACCTTGCTGGTGCTCAACAACTTCAACTACGGCATGACCGGCGGGCAGTGCTCGTCCACCACCCCCCAGAATGCCGTGGTGGGTTCCGGGTTCCTCAACCGCCTGGAAAGGCCGGTGGACATCTGCCAAGTGGCTGCTGCCGCCGGCGCTCCCTATGTGACCCGTACGTCTTCCTATGCGCCGGACCTGGTGGATGAGATGGCCGCGGCGATTCGCTATGAAGGCTTTTCTCTGATTGACATGTGGGGAATGTGTCCGGGCCGTTATACCAAACGCAACAAGCTGACCCCCAAGGCGATCGACGCCGGGCTGAAAGGATTGGTGCCGTTTTGCGGGCCGGTGGCGGCCAACCAGCGTCCGGAGTACAGCCGCGCCTATCGCGAGATCACCGAACAGATGGCCCCATGCGCCGGGCCGGCCGGGGTCGCGGCCCGCTTCACACCGCCGGGCAGCGGTCGCCAGGAGGTGCTCATCCTCGGCAGCGCCGGCCAGCGCATCGTCACCGCCGGTGAGATTGTCTGCCTGGCCGGCATGACCGGCGGCATGCACGCCACCCTGAAAAACGACTACCCCATCACCGTGCTGCGCGGCCACAGCGTCAGTGAAATGGTGCTCGCGTCAGAGCCGGTGGATTACACCGGTATCGATCGGCCCGCCGTGGTGATCGCCCTGGCCGATGAGGGCGTCGGCCGGCGCAGGCAACTGCTGGCCGGCCTGGGGGCAGAGACCCTGATCCTCAAGGCCGCCGGCGTCAACCTGCCCGAAACCTCGGCAACCGTACAGGAGATCGATTTCAAGGCCAAGAAGATCAAGACCCAGGACTGGGCCCTGGCCAGCCTGGCGCTGGTGGCCAAGCGAAAGCGGGTCATTTCGATGGAGATGCTCAAGGCTGCTCTGGAAATCCGCTTCAAGAAAGCGATTCTGGAAACGGCTCTGGACTTGGTCGACCGTGTCAGCGAATAAAGTCATCAACCCAACAAAGGAGGATTTATGGATTTTAAGCTGAGTAAAGAACATCAGATGCTGCAAAAGGCCGTCCGCGATTTCTGTAAGAAGCAAATCGCCCCCAATGTGGAAGAGTGGGACAAGAACCATTACTTCCCTTACGAAGAAGTCATGAAGCCCATGGGCGAGTTGGGATTCTGGGGCACCGTGATTCCCGAAGAGTACGGCGGAGAGGACATGGGCTTTCTGGCCGCCATGATCGTCACCGAAGAACTCGCCCGGGTGTGCAGCTCGCTGCGCGTGCAGGTGAACATGCAGGTATTGGGGTGCGCCTTCACCATCTTCCGGTACGGCACCGAGGAAGTGAAGAAGAAATACATCGAGGGGCTGTGCTCGGGTGAGTTGATCGGCGGGTTCGGCATCACCGAACCGGATGCCGGTTCGGACGTCATGGCCATGTCCAGCACGGCGGAAGACAAGGGCGACCACTGGCTGCTCAACGGCAACAAGACCTGGATCTCCAACGCCCAGGTGGCCGACGTGTTGATCTACTACGCCTATACCGATCCCGATGCCGGTTCCAAGGGGCTGTCGGCCTTTGTCATCGAGCCCAAGAACCACAACGGCGTCAAAACCACCGCGCTGGACAAACTGGGCTCCTGGAGCTCACCCACAGGCGAGGTGTTCCTGGACGGCACCAAGGTGCCCAAGGAGAACATTCTGGGCAAACCCGGCGACGGCGCCAAGATCGTCTTCGGCTCCCTGAACCAGACCCGCCTGTCGGCCGCCGCCGGTGGCGTTGGCGTGGCCCAGGCCTGCCTGGATGAGGTTACCAAATACTGCAACGATCGCAAGCAGTTCGGCAAGCCCATTGGAACGTTCCAGATGAACCAGGACATGGTCGCCCAGATGGCCACGGAGATCGACTGCGCCCGGTATCTGGTTTACCGTGCCGCCGTGGAGAAAGACAACGGCAAGATCAACAACGGCCTGGATGTGGCCAAAGCCAAATACTTCGTCGGTGAAACGGTCAACAAGTGTTCCAACTATGCCATGCGCATTTTGGGTGCCTACGGTTACTCCACCGAGTATCCGATCGCCCGCATTTACCGGGATGCCCCCACCTACTACATGGTGGAAGGCTCGGCCAATATCTGCAAGTCAATTATCGGACAGGATCAGCTGGGCTATCGCAAGGCCAACCGCTAAACCATTCCAGGGACTGAGGGTCGGTATCCGCTGCCGGCCTTCAGTCCCGCTTTTCCCATTCCGCCTTAGACCTGACGCTGCTCCCAGCCATTGATCCACGCCCGGATTCGCCCATGCCCCTGGTTTGCAACTTATCGTTGTGCTTCAAGTGACTTCGGATTAGAAATAGGAGGGCTGCAGAACGGCCTTGGGGCGCTGCCCGGACCGGCGTGATCACCAATCAGGGGGAATCCATGAAAATCGTCCAACGCGTTGAAGATATTGTTAACGCCACCCTGCCGCCACCGGGAAGCCGGATTTACGCATCGGGCAATGCTGCCACGCCCCAGGTGCTGTTCCGGCAACTGGCCGCCGACACGACCATCCGGGACGTTGAGATGGCCGGCGTGCTTTTTCTGGGGGAGGTGGCCGACCTGTTTTCCGAGGCCACCTGTCGCTGGATCACCCATACGACACCGTTTGATATAACGACGCGCCATGCTTAAACAACCGATTCTGATCATTGATCATGCCCCCCATGTGGAAACCCTGGCTCCGACACTGGTGGACCTGGGGTACCGTGTGGTTTCCGCGCGCAGCAGCGGTGACGGGCTCCGTGAGTTCGACACCATGCGGCCACCGTGGGTGATTGTCAATGCCGCCACAGCCGGTGTTTCGGATATGATGGACAGCATCCGGCTGCGCGACGCGACCGTCCAGATCCTGATGACCACAACTGGCCCGGTGGAGACCGTCATGGCCGAATACCGGGGGCGGGCTGACGAATTCCTGTCGCTGCCGGCAGCACCCCTGGTGCTTGAGGTGGTGCTCCAGCGCATGGAACAGACCGTGCGCCTGCACCGTCGTATCCGTTCCTTTTCCGAGAATCTGGAGTCCCGGGCCAGGGGTAGTGTGCGCGAGGTCATCGATACCGAACGATTTCTGGCCGTGCGGCAGATTGTTGAAAAGATGTCGATTTTCATCGGCCAGGTGGCGCGCAGCGCCCAGGGCGGCATGCGCTATTTCAATCAGCTGCCCTATTTCGTTTCCATTCACAACCGGGACTGTACGCTGCTGGCCGCCAACAGCATCTACCTGCGCCATCTGGGCAACCGCCTCAATCAGGACAGCTGGGGTATTTACGTCGGACGGCGGGGGACGCGGAACGGATGCCCCGTGGGTCGCACCCTGAGAAAGGAAAGCGTTCTCAATACCAGTGCCCTGGTACGCTATGCCAGCGGGGTACGGGTGCCGGTCAACGTGCACACGGCGCCCATCTACGACAATGACGGTAACATCGAACTGGTCATCGAAATTTTTGCCGGAACCAAGGAGATCGACCGGCTGGCCGAAGAGAGCCGGCATACCCAGCAGCGTTACGAACAGCTGTTCAACGCCGTGCCGTCGAGCATCGTGGTTCTGGACCGGCGTTTTCGGATCAATGCCATTAACCGGCGCTTCCGGGAGAATTTCGGCGAGTGCAGCGGACGGCTATTTTTCGATGTTTTCCGTCCCGGCATTTTTCCGGCATACCGTGACCCCATCACCCGCACGATACGGACCGGCGAGGCCCAGCAGGGCGAAATGCTGCTGACCAACAACGACGGCCTCAAGGTCAACATGATGGCCTGGACCGCCCCCATCAAAACCGTTTCCGGCAAGCTGGTCCAGGTGCTGGTGATTTTTGCCGACGTCACCCAGGTCCGCAAGCTGCAGGCCAATCTGGCCAACCTGGGGCTGATGGTCAGCACCCTGTCACACGATATGAAAGGCTGCCTGACCGGACTGGACGCCGGGATGTACCTGATCGATTCGGGGTTTTACCGCAACCGGCCCGGCCGTATCGAGGAGGGGCTGGATGCGACCAAGCTGATGGTCGAGCGCATCCGCAAGCTGATTATGGACATCCTTTACTACGCCAAAGAGCGGCCGCTCAATCCGGCAATGGTCAATATCGTTCAGTTTGCCGGTGATGTGGTCGCCAATGTGGAGCTGAAGGTTCGCGGGGCCAACATCCGGTTCAACCCGAAATTCCCGGAAAAAACAGTGGAAATGGAGATCGATGCGGACCTGATGCGGACCGCGTTGCTCAATCTCATCGACAACGCGGTCGAAACCTGTATTGAAAACCCGGCGGACAAAGAGAGTCGAATCGACTTCGAATTGTGGGTGGACCGGAGCAGCGTCGGTTTTACGATCGAGGACACCGGCGGGGGAATGAGTGCCAAAAAAGTCGATTCGATCTTCGATCTTTTCTACTCCACCAAGGGTCGCGGGGGAACCGGAATCGGTCTTTATGTGACCCGCAAGATTATCCAGAAGCACAACGGAACCCTTTCGGTCCACAGCGAGCCGGGCAAAGGCAGCCGGTTCGAGATCGTGCTGCCGCGTGGTTTTCACCGACAATCCGCTTGACGCCAAAACGGCGTGTGCTATGCTTCCAGTAAGCACTCAATATGCTGACCGTTC
The DNA here is from genome assembly GCF_009689005.1 of Desulfosarcina ovata subsp. ovata. NCBI lineage: Bacteria > Pseudomonadati > Thermodesulfobacteriota > Desulfobacteria > Desulfobacterales > Desulfosarcinaceae > Desulfosarcina > Desulfosarcina ovata. Next base: position 4,037,247 of record NZ_AP021879.1, read on the forward strand.
CCATATTCTCTCACCTGCCATCGGACCAACCGGTCATTAATTAGGGAGGTGCCTCATGTTTATCAGTCAATTCATGACCACCCCGGTGGTCACCATCGATCCCCAGGCGGACGTTGCCAGGGCCAGGAGCCTGATGATCCATCACCGGTGCCGCCACCTTCCGGTGACGGGGCCCGACAATGTTCTTCTCGGGATGGTCAGCGACCGCGATCTTCGCAGTGCCCTGGGGTCGACCTATTTTCATGAATTCGACACTGCCGACAACGGCGCGGCTGTCAAAACCGCGGTGCGGGTGCGGGACGTGATGACCAGGGACCCCATCCGCCTTTCAGCCGTATCGACCATCCAGGATGCCCTGCTGCTGATGGAAAAATCGCGGGTGGGCGCCTTTCCGGTGGTTGATGACGGCCGGACGGTGATCGGCATTATTTCGGACCGCGATCTGCTCAATGCCTTTGTCCAGGTGCTGGGGATCAAGGAGCCCGGTGCCCTTTTGGGCATCGTGATGGACGAAAAAATCGAAGCCATGGGAAAGATCGTCAATGTTATGATCAGCGAGAAGGTTCCCTTCGGTTCCATTCTGGTTTACCGGAATTGGCGTCCCGGAAAGTGGGCCGTGTTCCCCTATCTGCTGGCCATGAACATCTCCCACCTCAAAGAAAAGCTTCGCGATATGGGATTCGAACTGATCGATCCGGGGGACGGCGATGCCGGTCAATGGCGCTGACCGGCGGATCCGCTCTTACGATGGTTGGCGCTTGGTTGAGATGACACCGGAGAGGGATGCGACAGTCACCACACCCATCGCATTCTTCTCCAAATTATCCGATTCGTGCCTCTCAGAGCCCGTTTGAGAAGTCTGGATCAGGCCCGATAACAAGGCGGAAAGTGGCTCAAAAGCGGAGCATATATGTAATATGTGAGCATTTTGAAACACTTTCCAACGCCGTTAGCGGGCTTTAGACGGATTTATCAAACGGGCTTTCAGACGCCCGTGAAGACCGTTTTGTAACGATCAGGCAAGGTCAAAGCGATCCAGGTTCATCACCTTGTTCCACGCCGCGACAAAGTCGTTCAGGAACTTTTCCTGGGCGTCCGCACATCCGTAAACTTCCGCCAGGGCCCGCAGTTGGGAGTTCGAACCGAAGATCAGGTCGACACGGGTGCCGGTCCATCGGTGTTCGCCGCTTTCGCGATCATGGCCCTCGAACACGTTGTCGTCCGCGGTTGCCTTCCACGCCGTGCGCATGTCGAGCAGATTCACGAAGAAGTCATTGGTGAGCGCCTCCGGCCGTTTGGTGAAGACGCCGTGCGGGGACAGTCCGAAGTTGGCATTCAAAACGCGCAATCCGCCGACGAGAACCGTCATTTCAGGAGCGGTCAGGGTCAGCAGTTGCGCCCGGTCGACCAGCAGTTCCTCTGCCGATACGCTGAATTTGGTTTTCAGATAATTACGGAATCCGTCTGCCTTCGGTTCCAGTACATTGAACGATACCGCGTCGGTCTGCTCCGGTGAGGCATCCGTGCGTCCCGGCGTGAATGGAACGGTCACATCATGACCGGCATTCCTGGCCGCCTGCTCGACACCCGCGCAGCCACCCAAAACAATCACATCGGCCAGCGAGACCCGCTTCCCGCCGGACTGGGCGCTGTTGAACGCCTTCTGGATGCCCTCAAGGGTTTGCAGCACGGCTTTCAGCTGCTCCGGCTGGTTGACGTCCCAGTCCTTCTGCGGCGCGAGACGGATGCGTGCCCCGTTGGCCCCGCCGCGCTTATCTGAGCCGCGGAAGGTGGCGGCCGACGCCCAGGCGGTCGAGACCAGTTGGGAGATCGATAGTCCCGAGGCAAGGATTTTTTGCTTGAGGTCGGCGATGTTCTGGGCGTCGATCAGTTCGTGATCGACGGCAGGCACCGGGTCCTGCCAGATCAGTTCCTCCGCCGGGACCTCCGGGCCAAGATAGCGCGAGCGGGGGCCCATGTCGCGGTGGGTCAGCTTAAACCAGGCCCGGGCGAAGGCATCGGCAAACTCCTCGGGGTTCTGCTGGTAGCGCCGCGCGATCGGTTCGTAGATCGGATCGTAACGAAGAGAGAGGTCCGCCGTGGTCATCATCGGCCGGTGCTTTTTCGACGGGTCGTGGGCGTCAACCACCATATCCGCTTCTTCCACGTCCTTGGCCAGCCACTGGTTCGCGCCGGCCGGGCTCTTGACCAGCTCCCACTCGTATTTGAACAGCACTTTCAGGTAGCCCATGTCCCACTTCGTCGGGTTCGGCTTCCAGGCGCCCTCGATACCGCTGCCGATGGTATCGCCGCCCTTGCCGCTGCCGTGGCTGCTTTTCCAGCCGAGTCCCATCTCCTCGATGGGTGCGGCTTCGGGTTCCGGGCCGACCAGCGCCGCATCGCCGGCGCCATGGCACTTGCCAAAGGTGTGTCCGCCGGCGACGAGCGCAACGGTCTCTTCGTCGTTCATGGCCATGCGCGCGAAGGTCTCGCGAACGTCACGGCCGGAGGCAACCGGGTCCGGATTACCGTCCGGGCCTTCCGGGTTCACGTAGATCAGGCCCATCTGCACGGCCGCCAGGGGATTTTCCAGATCGCGGTCACCGGAGTAGCGGCTTTTTGGCTGGTCGCTCGTGGCCAGCCATTCCTCTTCGGCACCCCAGTAGATGTCTTCTTCGGGTTCCCAGATGTCCTCGCGGCCGCCGGCGAAGCCGAAGGTCTTGACCCCCATCGACTCGAGAGCACAGTTGCCGGCCAGGATCATCAGGTCGGCCCAGGAGATTTTGCGGCCGTATTTCTGCTTGACCGGCCAGAGCAGACGGCGCGCCTTGTCTAGGTTCACGTTGTCCGGCCAGCTGTTCAGCGGTGCAAAGCGCTGGTTGCCGGATCCCGCACCACCGCGGCCGTCGCCCATGCGATAGGTGCCGGCGCTGTGCCACGCCATCCGGATGAAGAGCCCCCCGTAGTGGCCGTAATCGGCCGGCCACCAGTCCTTCGAGTCGGTCATCAGGGCATAGAGATCTTTCTTCAGGGCATCGAGGTCTAATTTTTTGAATTCCTCAGCGTAGTTGAACGCCTCGCCCATGGGATTGCCAAGATTCGAATGCTGATGAAGAAGCTTAAGGTTCAACTGGTTCGGCCACCAGTCCCGGTTGGACGTGCCACCGCCGGCAATGGGTTTGCTTGTCCTGCCCGTTACCGGGCACTTGCTATCGTCATTCATAATCTCCTCCTTTTTATATCCATAATAACAGAATCAAGTTGATGTGGTTCGGAAGTGCGTGGTTAAATAATAATTATTATTAAATAACATTTGTATCTATTTATGGTCAACGGTTATTTCAAATGCATTCCATCAACTACGCCTTTGTCATGGCGTTTTTGTGTCAGGAAGGCTTCCGATGGCGCCGGGCATGATTAAAAGGAAATATAACTAAAAGAAAATAATTATCAATAAAAAGCCTGAATGCGATGTTCAGATGTCTGCCGGAATACACCAACTGTCGTCTGCATGCCCCCCCCCCGGCAAACGGCGGTCAGGCGTGGTTGCGCAGTTGCAGGTCCAGCGGGTGGGGGGTCAGGTAGGTCTGCTGGGCAAGATAGGGCTGGCGGTATTTGCGTACGAAATGGTTCAGCAGCGTTACCGGAACGATCAGCGGAACAGCTCCCTGGCGATAGTTTTCGATCATCTCGAGCACTTCCTGTTTTTCATCGGCCGAAAGTGCTTTTTTGAAGTAGCCCAGGATGTGCATCAGCACGTTGGTCTGTTTTGCTGCCGTGGCTTTCAGATGGAGTGCCTCCATGAGCTGCGATTCGTATTTCGTGTAGAGGGCTTCCGGCGGCATTGACTTGCCTTCGGCCACCAGTTTTCCCATGCTGCGGTAGTGCTTCGGGCTGTGGGCCATCAGCAACAATTTCTCGCGGGTATGGAACATCACCAGGTTGCCGATGGTGTGCCGGTTTTTGAGGGCATCACGCCAGCGCTTGAGGGTAAATACCTGCTCGATGAATGTCTCGCGCAACACCGGGTCGTGAAGACGCCCTTCCTCTTCTTTGGAGCAGGTGCTGACGCCGATTTTAATCAAATCTGCCATTTTTTCCCCATGGGCATTGGATGTTCGAGCATAACACGTCCAACGGGCTCAGGAAACCCTGCCGGCTCATTCAGACAGGGTAACCGCATTCAGAGCCCGGATTAGAAAAATCTGGTCGCAGGCATGGCCAGCTCTTACAGAAAACGGTGTGGAACCAAACAATTGGCACGCGTAGGAGCGGGCCATGCCCGCGAAAAACAAAAATCAATCCAAATGCGGTCACCCGGCTCATTCAGACGTTTCCCCGTCACCGAGAAGCGGAAACTTTGCATCGGTTTCAAAGATCACCAGGAAGCGTACCGCATCCGGTTTGTCGTCGATGCGGCAGCGACGGCAAATCTCCTTCACCAGAGGCGTGTCCTGCTCTTCGTTTATCTTGGTCAGGTGCAGGCGCAGGCCGAGGTAACCGTCGCCCTCCTCGCGGAAGAGGTAGGCCGCGTGAGGATTGGATTGAAGGTTGTGGTGGGTCAGGCGATCGCGCATGATAAAGGCCAGCGAACCGTCGTCCATCACATGGGGGCGGGCATAGATGGCAGTGTTGACCTTTCCCCGGTCGTCGGCGGTGGACAGGACGCCCATCCCCTTGGTCGTTTCAAAATAGTTTTTCAGTTTCATGTGTGCCTCCTATTTGATGATTCTTTTTTCGTTCCCCACACCGCGTAAACCGGGTCGGAATGGAGCCGTTCCCCGGCATACCGGTCGTCCCTGGGGCGTGGCAGTCCCCGCATGCTGTAGGTGCCGAAGCGGTGGAAACAACCGCTGGTCAGGAAGTACTCCATCACCAGCCCCATGCGTTCGAATTCGTGGAGCTGATCCCAGATGCGGACCGCCTTGGTTGGAAACCAGCGGTTGGAAAATGTGACCACGAAGGTGCCGCCCGGCTTGAGCACCCTTCCTACTTCGGCGAATACTTCCAGCGGATGGATAAGGTATTCGACAGAAACCGTGTTGACCACCATATCGAATGCGGCGTCGGGATAGGGAAGGACCGGCGAGGTGTTCAGGTCTTGAACGTCTATGCCCGCCAATACGGGGTTCTGTTCAAGTTCGGTACGGTTCATCCCCAGTCCGTGAACGGCTTCCAGATTCACCGTGTGGGGCAGGTGGGAAACCCAACTGCTCATCAGATCCAGTACCCGCATGCCGTCCCTGACGAAGCGTTTGTAAACGTTGGCGACCATCTCCCGGGCGGTTTGGTCCAGATGGTGGACCAGCCGGGGATGGGCGTAAAAGCGGTCGTCACTTTCCTGATCCTTTCGTTCAAAGGCTCCGGAGCTGAAAAAGTCGGTGGGCCGGTTCTTCCAGCGTGCCTGCATGCCCGGCCCCTCGGTAAGCATGCCGATCCAGTCCACACTGCTGCCGCCCCGTTCGGTGGTTTTCGCTTCGATTTGCCCCACGGTCATGGAGAGGGTCAGGGGATAGTCCGCCAGGGGATGGCCCAGATCCACCTGCATGTGGCCATTGTTGATCCCCACGCAGCGGAATGGCTGCATGTTCTGGGGAAAGACTCCGGGCAAGCCGCGGATGCGACCCCTGGGGTAGAAGCGGCCGACCATGGGGGGCATGCAGAAGCGCTGGCGATCGATACACAGGGGCGCGGATTTCGAACCGAAAAGTTCCCCGACGGAAAAGTCCACCGTAATATTCTCCCTTTCCGGCCGGCCCATCAGGGCATCTCGGACGTTGTCCGGCAGCCAGTCCCGCCACAGGTTGACGCTCCTTGCGGCATAGCACTCCGTGTGCGTGGCGCCGGTGCTGTCCCATTTCAGCTGAAAGACAATATCAGCGATGCTGTCCATATCGATTTTATTCATGTCATCCTCCAAAGCGTTTTTCACGCTGAAGGTAACAATCGATGGGGATGGACGCCATATGAGCGGGTTAGCAGGTGACTAAGAGGGAAAACCTACCACAACGGAAATCGGCCTCTCAGGCAATGGAAAGCAGATAACTTCTCAGGTTGGTCCGACTGTTGCTCAGGCCGAATTTTTTGCGCAGGTTTTTGCGATGAAAATGGACCGTGGTTTGCGAGATGTTGAGGATGTCGGCAATTTCTTTGCTTGCCTTTCCGTCCTTGACCAGGGAGGCCACCTGAATTTCCTGGGGAGTGAGAATGATGCTGGCATTGGCCAGCTTCTGCATCATCGGTGAGATAATGTCCTGCAGGTGGGCATCGATGATCTCCACCAGATTTTTATCCTTGGCTTGCAGATTGACCCGTTTGAGTTTTTCCAGGTATGGCAGGACCAAATCCTTGACATTGGTGATCACCTTCTGTTCGAGGTCGGATTTGTCATCTTCCCGTTGTTTGAGCAGGACTTTGAGGGCGATGTTGGCTTCTTCCAGTTCCACTTTCTGCCGGGTCAACTGGGCCTCGCTTTTTCTCAAGGCTTCTTCGGTGAGCTTTAGTGCCGTGATTTCCTCGTGGCTGACGACCACGCGTACGGATCCTTCGCCGGACATGCGGATCGCGCGCATGTAATACCAGTGGGGACCGTCGGGGCCGTGGCAGGGGTAGTCAAAAAGAAACTCATCCACCTGGCCGCCTATGACGTTGCGGATGCCGGTAGCCACCGCCTGGGCCTTTTCCCCTTCATCGCCACGGGTTGACTCACAGATTGCCAGATAGTTGTCGCCAATGGCGTCATAACCTTCGGACATGCCGTTTTTTATGGCGAACTGACGCCAGGCCCGGTTGGTGTCCAGGATGATGCCCTTTTCATCCACAATAGCGATGTGGGCGGAGAGGGAATCCAGCACGGTGCGGGCCTGCTCACTGGAGTAGCAAAGGGGCACGGCCGGGGGATGGGTTGGTTTGCGGTTGGTCATTGGTTATGCCTAACCGTACAAAAAAGTTTAAGAGGCTGTTTGAAAAGTCCGTCTAAGCCCTGCTACCGGTGTTGAAATCTGGCAAAAAACTATCATATGAAAATGAAGATCACAAGATTCCATCGTCACTGTGTTTTTGTATGGGGCGGCCGACAATACTGCGGAAGGTTCATTAAGAATTAAGATTTGATAAATGTTGTTTGTGGTTCATTATCGTTCACAGCTGTCATTTTGACACATTTCATTTAACATTGCTCTTCGAATGAACTAAAAATGGATTGTTTGATACTGCTTTATGCAACATTGGGGCTCAGAAAAAAATGTCCGGTCCGCCCCGGCAACCTGCCGGGGCGGACCGGACATTTTTAGGGATGATATTTTTAAGATAATGTTTTTGGCAAGGCCAAAGGGAGGAAGCTGTATAACCCATACCGCGACGACCGATAACGCAGCCCAAAAACATTATCTTGAATGCTATAACTACTGGCGGTAGATAACCGTGCCCACATGTTCGCCGTTCATGGCCCGGGTGATGTTGCCCGGGATCATGCCGTTGATGACCTGCACCCGGTCGATGACCTCGCTGTTCTGGATGATTTCCAGGCACGGCCGTTCGATGACAAGGTCGTCCAGGTCCCTTTCCAGCAGATCCCTGGCACCGATTTCGGGAATGAATTCGGCGTCCGGCACCTTTTTGGGGTCGGCGGTGTAGAGGCCGTCCTCGTCCTTGATGAAGAGGATGGTTCTCGATCCCAGCAGGTCGGCGAGGATGACCAGTCCCACATCGGTGCGGTGGATCGGTATGCGGCCTTTTTTGGGTTTGATGGCAAAGTAGTCGTAGGGCGGCATGCCGTGCATGACCGGAATGATGCCCTCGGCGAAGTAGGTCGGCAGTTTGATGATATCGGAGTGGGACATTTGGATGCCCCCCCAGGGTGAAAGCAAAGTGGCGACCATGAGGGCGTTCTGCTCGGAGATCATGCTGCCGAATTTGGCGATGATGCCCGTGGGCATGCCCATCTCGAGGCCGATGGTGTAGATGTGCCGGCTACGGGTTCCCCCTCCGGTGGTGATCACCAGCTTTTGCTGCTTGCGGATCTGGACGATCTCTTTGAGGATGGCCGGCAGAGCTTTGGCTCCCCGGTCGCAGATGGACTGGCCGCCGATTTTCATGACCGCCACGTCCGGGTGCAGCCGCTCCTGGGGAGCCACATCCAGGTTGTCGATAAACTCCTTGCTCACCAGGCTTTCGCCCATGAGCCGGCTTTTCACATGCAGACGCTTGCCGTCCTTATCCCTGACTAATGGCATGGTTTCTCCTTTTGCTGGGGGGGTGAACGCCGGGCGAATAAATTACTTGTGTGCCCCCTTATGGCCGCCGCCCTTCAGTTCCACAAGCTGGGCCCCCACAGCGCTGGCCAGCTGATCGAGTTCATTTTTCCGCAGATGTCCGGCATACACCTTCAGATCCACGCCGGAGACCGCGGCGACCCTGAAGCGCGGGGTTTTGGAACCATCTTTAACCTTTTGTCGTTCACGATAAAAAATTTGTCCAGCCATGATTGCCTCCTTGTTAAGTGAACAATGCCAAATATAGCACGATTTGTTTATATTAAGACAAAATGCGGAATGTGTAAAGATCCGAAAATAATGGGCATTTTTTCTATTTGAACGGCTTGCGGGGATTTGCCCGATTTTACCGGTATCGGTTATTTCGCGTTACTCCATTTCCTCATCGTCAGGCCTTACTGGAAGCAACGGTAATTGGCGACGTGGCGCCAGTAACGCGCCGCCAGTGACCGGGAATACGGGGCACAATAGCGTTTGACGATAATGTGCCCCAGCCGATATTATACTTCTCGTATCAACCCTTTCTTTTCCCGGTCCACGGCACCCTTTCGGCGGGTGCCGGACAGTCACCGCGACCCGATGGTGCGCAATTATTCCTTTTCACCGGTGGCAACTATTTTTCCAAAGTCCTTGCTCGACCTGGCAGGGCAACTGCGGGAGTTGTGTTATGAAACACGCGATTATCGGCAATGGCATTGCCGGTGTGTGTGCGGCCGAGGCCATCCGGGTGATCGATGAAACGGCCAACATCACCATCATCGGTGACGAAACGTTTCCCCCATACATACAGCCGCTCCATGATCAGCCATGTACTGGAAGGATCCCAGCCCCACGCGAAACTGCCCATCCGATCGGAGCGCTTTTACGACGATTTGAACATCCAGGCGCTGCTCGGCCGGCTGGCCACCGGCATTGATGTGGATGACAGGCACGTGCTGTTGCCGGACGGTGTCCGGGCCGGTTTCGATCGGCTGCTCATCGCCGCCGGTTCCGATCCTCGCCCGTTGGATGCCGAGGGAATGGAGCTGAAAAATATTTTTTACATGCGTACCCAGGAACACGCCCGCCAGCAGGTGGCCGCCCTGGAGGGGGTCCGGCGGGCTTCAAGGCCGCCTACGGCTTGCTTCGGCGCGGTCTTGCAGTGACCTTGCTGATCACGTCAGGCTATCCGCTCAGCATGCAGGTGGATCCGGTGGCCGGGCAGATTATTCTGGACGCGCTGGTGCGCCACGGATTGACCGTGGAGGTGGGTGTCAGCGTCACCGCCTTCGAGGGCAACGGCCGGGGAGCTATAGGGAGCTATAGAGGACGTTCCTCGGATTTCCGAATTACAATTTTAGATCAGTCGACTAAAAAGTTATTATGCCACGAAAAGCCTGCATAGACGCCCCTGGAGTGTTGCATCACATCATTTTAATCTGAAAATCCGATAAACCGAGGAATGTCCCTCGAAGTCCTTGAATGGTCATGCTCTCACTCATGGGCGACACTTTATAAAAACCGCGTTTCGAGTTCAGCTTTCTTTTTCAAAGAGCGAGAAAATCTATACAATTACGGCTGATAGTGAATTTGCCCCAATTTGGGTTTACACCCTAGGCAAACCGTGTTGGACTAAAGCCGTATTGGCTCTTTTTTCAGGTTGATTATCATTTTTTTTAAATGTTTGACACGCATCCGTAAGGTTGGCATATTTGATTTATAATTGCAACTTTCCCATACCAGATGGCCCTTCACCAATTCGTGCTGATGTTTGTCGTTCTTGTATACCTTATAAGGATCGAATCGATATGCAAATACCGATATCAATTGAAGAGATAGTTAAGAGTTTCAAGCATGACAAGGTTATTATTTTGCTCGGCCCTGATATTGTCATAAACAAGAACGGCGATACATTATTGAACAATTTACTGAAATATCTAAGGGAACAAAACTTCGACAAAGATATCGATCTTGGCCGTGACAATCTCTTTATATGCGACAATAAAACAAAAAATAGAATGTACAGTTTTATTGAAGAATACTTTCAGTCCAATACCCAAACCAGCAAAATATACGAACAACTGGCATTGATTCCATGCCACCTGATTGTTTCGATAACACCAGACTCGTTAATGAAGCAAGCTTTTGAGGATTGCGGGATTGATCATGCTTTCAGATATTATGTTAAAAATAAACCAGGAAAAGAGGTTGACGTACCTACTAAAGAAAAACCCCTTTTATATAATTTGTTCGGAAGCATTGAAGATCAAAATTCACTTGTCTGCAACCTAGACGATCTCTTGCAATTTCTCTTCTCAATAATAAAAGAATACGAACTTCCTATAAATCTTAGGCGATCTTTTGATGTCGCTAATTATTTTGTATTTTTAGGATTCAATTTCAATAAATGGTATTTGAAGCTGTTGCTTAAATTGTTGAATCTGACCACTGATAAATTTTCCATGGCTGCCGAGTATCTTCTTATTGATGATGACAAACTCATTAGAACATACGATATCCATTATGGTGTCAAAATTATCGAAACAGATATCGAAAAGTTTGTCAATGACCTATATGAAAAATCAAGGGAATTATACTATCTTCGGGAGAAAAAAGAGATCACACAAATCTCTATTAAAGAAGTTGCAAAAGATCTAATGAAGCAGGATAAGATAAAGGAGTCCATCGATATTATTCTTGAAGAATTGGAAAGCAGAGAAAAAAAGGATGCACTCGACAGCGACCAAAAGGACATGCTCGATGAAATCATAGGTCTCTCCGCCCGTTATCACCGTCTGGAACGGTCTTCAAGAAAAAACACACTTTCAAAGGATGATGTCGAAACTACAAGAAACAAACTAGTTGAGGCCTTAAAGGATATTGTCGATGAAATAAGCTTTTAATCATATTATTCACCGATCTGAGCTTATCTTTCCACTGATACCTTCTTTTTTGAAAGGTGGAGCAATGATATGCTAAAAATGAACCGATACCCAGGATCGATGCCTTTTACCCTTGCTCACGAAGGGATGTTTTTCGGTAGAGAAAAAGACATTGAAAAGCTGATATGGTTGAACACTTGTCAAGAGAAAAACCTATCCATACCCAAAAAACTTGGGCCAATAATTTTCATCGAGCGTTTGGATAGAGGCGGGGTCTGCAATAACGACGGTAGAGCACTCTGATATTCGCGGGTTGGATACCGCCTGACTAGGCTTCGTCGTGGAGCTGCCTCGGTCTAAAGACGGGAGTTTCGGCCTGAAGGCCTATTCCGATAGCTTTTTCGAGGGTTCTCCAAACCGCGACCGCGCCCCTATCCAAAAGCTCGATGGCTATATTTGTTCTTTGATAAAGCCGATCCTTTCTTGAGCATTTTTAAAATCAATAAGTTCTTTTTCTATTTGCATCATCGATTATAGAGAAGTACTTATCCAGCTTCTTGAGCCGGAGCAACAGTCGCGCTTCTCTCGCCGTCGCTAATTCCCACCCAGCGTGGAAAGTCAGGGCTGTCAAGGCTGCGACCTTAGGGAGCACCCTTTAGGGCTTGGCCTTGATAGGCCTGGGTTTCCACGCTATAACAAATCATCTTTCAGCGGCCACGATTGGAACAGCCCGGGCAATGGCCCAGATGAAACCGGCCAACTCGCGTGCAATCGCGGTGATGACCACGTTATGGTTTTTGCCCTTTGCAATCAACCTGCGGTAGCGGTGGCATAGTCGTAGCTGTGCATTCCAGGCAATATCCAAAACATCGTCCGGCAAGCCTTCCTGGCGTTTACGGATCGCCTTACTTTTCCGGGCCGGCATACGATAGGCCTGAGCCGATTCGATCAACGTCCTGCGGGCATGGGTATTGCCGGTTTTGGTAATGGGGCCTTTTTTGATGGTGCCACCGCTTGAATGCTCCGATGGGATCAGACCCAAATAGGCCATCAGCTGTGCCGGCGTATCGAAACGGCTCAGATCCCCCAGTTCAGCGACGACGGTCACCGCGCTGAGCAAAGAAATCCCCCTGAGCGCTTGCAGAGCCTCGATAACCGGAAGCAATCGACTGGTTTGGCAACATTGCTCAATCGCTTTTTCGATGCGCTTAACGCGGGCCTCATGGTCTCCCATGGCGTCCAGGTATTCGGTAAGGGCAATGTGCTGGGCCGGATGCGGCATCTTCAGATCCGCCAGCCAATTTAAATGCGCTTTACTCCATTTGCTTTTACCTGGATAATTGATCCCTTGTCGCAATAAAAAGGCATTGATCTGTTGTTTGACTTTGCGGAGCGATATTTGGATGTCTTTTCGTGCACGTACCAGGTCACGAAGTGCTTCATCGGCCTGATCGGGGACATACACCGGCGTCAGTTCTCCGGAACGGTGGAGCGTCGCCAGGTGGGTTGCATCTCGGCGATCGTTTTTAACCCGATCACCGGTTTTTTTGGGGATCAGCGCCGGAGCAACGACAACGCAATCGATTCCCTTGCTTGTTAAATGCCTGTAGATTGGATATCCGCATGGACCTGCTTCATAAACACAATGCAATTCGGCGTTTTGTGAAATCAGTTTTCGCATGACGTTATCAATCTGCCCCAGGTCGTTGCTGATTTTTCCATACACTCGAACGTTTCCGTCACGTCCTTCATCGGCGATAGCAATGGTAATCGAATCTTTGTGGACATCCAAACCAACATACTTTACAATCTTTTTCACGGCCTGCCTCCTTGATTTTGGCTCTGTAGTTAGGGTTGTTAACGAACGCTTACTATAACCCACGTTTTCAAGGTTTGGCAGGCCTTTTTATTGCCGCGGTGGCTAACGTTCAACCATATTGTCTAACCACACTTATCAGTGTTGAGAAACTCTGTGTGCTACACGGCAAATCCGGATTAGGGAAATCCTCTTTACTGAATGCCGGTGTTATACCGAAGCTGAAGAAAAATGAGAATACAATAATTATTCCAGTACGTTTCAATAACTACAACAAGGATACGCTTCAATATCCACTTGATATTCTGGAAGACAAAATATCGCATTTTTCTAATACGAATTGTTTTTTAGATAAGATCGAATCTGAAAATAGGTCCCTTTGGCAGCAAATTAAGTGCATGCACAATGCAATTGACTATAAACAAAATATTTTATTAGTATTTGATCAATTCGAGGAACTTTTTACTTATCCCCAAGGTGTGGGTGAGGTTGCCGAATCGTTAGCGGAATTGCTCTATAACCGCATACCAAAAAGTTTTCAAAGAATGCTACGCCTGAAGCAACGAAAAAGCCCTGACCTGTTGACGGATGAACAGTGGGAATTCATTCAAAAGCCGCTGAATTTAAAATTGGTGTTTTCAATTCGTTCCGACAAAATGAGCCTGTTGGATGGACTTTCAACGCAGATACCCAATATTTTTAGATATTGTTACGAATTAAAACCCCTAACGCGAAAACAAGCCGAAATGGCGATCATTGAACCAGCCAAAAAACAGGGAGTATTTAACTCTGCGTCATTCGACTATGACCCAGGAACGTTGGAAGCCATCTTGAATTTTCTGACCCAGAAAGATCAAAGACCCATTGAATCTTTTCAGCTACAGATCCTCTGCCAATACATTGAAGAAAATGTCGTTATTAAAAACAATAATGCATTGGTTAAATTAAGTGAAGTTGGTGACTTAGCCGAAATCTATAGAAATTATTATGGATTCAGCATTAACAAATTAGGTTCCAAGGAAGAACAGAAACTTGCCAAGATCTTTATCGAAGAAGGACTGATTTTCGATGAGGAACAACGGCGCATCAGTATGTATGAAGGGCAAATTTATCGAGATTTCGATATCAATGACGATTTACTTGGAAAGCTTGTCGATACCCACCTTATCAGGGCCGAGCCGCACAGCAGCGGTGGCTATATGTATGAACTGAGTCATGATACACTGGTTGCCCCCATCCTAAAGCAGAGAGAACAACGCCAATTCGAGGAACGCCAAGGGAAAAGACGAAAAAAAATCATCAGGTTTCTCATCATTGTTGTTATTCCTATCTTCTTGTTGCTTATTTCTTTTGACCTTTCGAGCAAGGGAGGTTTTTTGGAATCCATCGCACAATCGCTTTTTGATGAGAAACAAGTCCAGAAATGGTTTAAAGAGATTCGCAAAAGGGATTGGGACAACATGATCGCTGCTGTTATCGGAATTCCTATTTTAGTTTTCTCTCTTCTTTCGCCCATCTATATTATCCATGAAATCGTTTCAGGTTAAAGTTTATTGATGAAATTTAAAAGAAGAAAAAGAAAGAAGAAAAAGAAAAAACAGCGCCACATACGAAAGACACAACAAGCTTAACGCGCTATGGCGCTCTTGATGCGGCGCTCGGAAAGTGTGTGGAGGCACTACAAAAAAGTGTGATAGAATCTGGAAGTTAAGATCCGATGAAGATTTTGAGCATTAAAATGAAAAAATTAATTGATAAAATTAGAAATTTGATTGCTGTCGACAAATTGGAAAAGGCCATTGAAGAGCTTCGGAAAGTTGCTCCTGATTTGAATACCGACTATGGCGACCAGTTAATTTCTCATCAGGCGGCTTTGGGTAAAAATAAAAAGGACAGCCGAAAGGGTCTCATCGGTCCTGAAGAGGAAAACAAAACGCGCACACGAATCAGATATGCGGTGTTGGATCTGCTCTCAGAACTTGAGCAAATAGGGTCTCCTCCAGTACCAGCACTTCCCGCTGAAAACCAACCAACCGTTTTTATTTCCTACAACCATGGCGATAGCGATGTCGCTCAAAAGTTAAAAAAAACACTTGAACAAAACGGCATTGCGGTACGCATCGACAGCGAGGCCATGAAAGCGGGTGAGGATATCAAAAGCTTCATCGAAAGGTCGATTGAGGAGACCACCATCACCCTGAGCATTGTTTCAAACAACAGCCTCCTGTCGGCTTGGGTGGCCATGGAAACCATCAATACCTTTTACCTTGAAAAATTCAAGCGCGATAAAAAATTGACTGCCTGTTATTTAGACGACGATTTTTTCAAGCCGCGATTCAGATTGGAAGCCACCCAAAAAATTGATGCTAAAATACAAGAAATAGACGAATTAATACCAGAATACATAGAAAATAAACTCGATACCATCGATTTGAACAATGAGAAATCCAGACTGCACCAGTTGCGAAACAATCTGGGGGAAATATTACTGCGTTTAAAGGAGACGCTCACACTTGATATCAGAAACGATCAATACGATAAAAGTTTAAGTAGAATCATTGAAACCATTACATCTCCCAGCAGAGTCTCACCGATATAAGGAATCATTAGACCGATATGGAAAATAAAGATGA
This sequence comes from Desulfosarcina ovata subsp. ovata, assembly GCF_009689005.1. NCBI lineage: Bacteria > Pseudomonadati > Thermodesulfobacteriota > Desulfobacteria > Desulfobacterales > Desulfosarcinaceae > Desulfosarcina > Desulfosarcina ovata. The sequence goes on from NZ_AP021879.1 coordinate 4,052,830, forward strand.
TACTTTGATGATTCCGAAAATATATGGGAAAAGATGGTATTTTTTGTTCTTACATTAAAAGTTGCCGGATTCGTAAAAAATCAAAAATCCATGTTTTGCGTCATTCCGGCGTAGGCCGGGCACGAAGTGAAGCTTTAGCGCTATCCTATAATTTCAGCGCATGCTGGATGCCGGATCAAGTGAGCGTGGACTCGGTAACTGATGGAAACGCGGCCACTCCAAATGGTGACATCATTCGATATGATATGGTTCGATATGGATGCGCTACGCGCCATCTGATTTGATTGGGTTTTTTAAGGCATGGGCAGAAAGGCTTGAATAAAGCCCAAAAAGCGAGGGGAACAGCAAGTGTGGTCTGCTGCTCCCCTCAGTGGCATCATTCAATGCCTCCTGCACCCGGCTATCCCTCGACAGGTTGCTCCCCAGCAGAGCCTGCCTCCGTTTCACCGGGCAACTGGTATTTCACCGTTATGAAAAACCGATGATCATTTTCTTCTCCTATGTTGGGATTTCGTCATTGGCGGTGAGAACAACTTAAAAAACAAAGCCTCATCGAGACGAGGCAGATTCTCTTGGGCCGCCGTGGCGAGCAATTCCGCGGCCATTTGGTTGAGCACCCGCAGATTGTTGGCCGCGTGAGCGGACAATGTAAGAATCAATTCGTCGGTCATCAGTTGACGGTTCCCGGCCGTCTCGAGAGCGAAATACAAATAATCCTGGAGTTGCTCGGGAGAAAGCGGTTCGAGCAATAACCGTGGTCCGATACGGCTGCCCAGGGGCAACAAGTCGGCGGACCGGAACCTGTCGGGGGGGATTGGGGGGGGATTGGGGACGTTCGTCGGATTTCCGGTTACAATTTTAGATCTGTCTACTAAGCGGTTAGTATGGCACGGAAAGCCCGCATAGACGCCCCTGGAGCGTTGCATCACATCATTTTAATCTGAAAATCCGATAAACCGAGGAACGTCCCCCAAACTCCTCAATTTTATTTTTTCAAGAGGATGTATGAAAACTGTTTCAACAATGTGCCGTTTCTGCCTGAACACATGTCCTGTCGATGCGGTTGTAAAAGACGGGAGGCTGATTTCGGTAAAAAGAAAACCTGTTCCCGGAGTTACCGTGCGCCGCTTCTGTCCGAAAAATGCCGCGGCTCCCCATATTGTCTATGCTCCTGACCGGATTACATCACCGCTCGTCAGAAACAATGCAGACAGAAATCAGAATTTTCAGAAAGTATCTTGGAATACGGTGCTTTCAGACATGGCAGATAGACTTTTATTCTATAAAAACAAATATGGTCCGGAATCTGTGGCCTGGCTGAAGGGAACCGGTGAGGACTGGGGGCCGGTCTGGCAGTATACTCAGAGATTTATGCATGCATTCGGGTCTCCGAATGTCATCGGAAACGGCTCATTGTGCCATGCAACAAGAGCTCTGCCCGCTTTTATCACATACGGAACCGGAACCAGGCCGGACACCCTCAATGCTGAATGTATAATAGTGTGGGGAAAAAATGATAAAACCTCCAGTCCGCCTGACTATAACCTGCTGATGGAAGGAATAAGGCATGGTGCGAAACTGATTGTCATTGATCCGGTAAAAACAGACATTGCCGACTCCTCAGACCTGTGGCTGCAGATAAAACCGGGCTGTGACGGCATTCTGGCCATGTCCATGATGCAGGTCATTATTGCCGAAAATTTATATGACTCACATTTTGTTGCTGAATGGACGACCGGTTTTGACCGGCTCACAGAGGAGGTACGGAATTATGCACCTGAGTATGTGGCCTCTTCCATATGGCTGACCCCTAAGGAGATACGGCAGGCCGCCCGTCTGTATGCCGGATCGAAACCGGCCTGTATAGCAGACGGCAACGGGCTTGACATGAATGCCGATGTCACCCGGAATGTGCGGGCTGTCTGCATGTTACGGGCATTGTGCGGAAACCTCGATATTAAGGGAGGTGATGTTTTTCCGCAGAAGGTACCGGTCAGAGACATGAGTCTGAAAGACGCACTGAATCCGAAAGTGAAGCCGGTCACAGCCGGATACCCTTTGTTCAGCAGTTTCAACAAAGGCGGGGGATCTCCTGTGAGCACAGTTATCCCCGATGCAATTCTGGATAAAAAACCGTATCCAATCAGGGCTCTTATTATTCAGGCATCCAACCCCCTGGTCACAGCGGCAAACTCACTACGGGTTGCGGAAGCCCTGAAACAGGTGGAATTCCTTGTGGTGATTGACCTGTTTATGACACGGACAGCCGGACAGGCAGATATTTTTCTGCCGGCAACAACAACTTTTGAAACCACGCAACTGAATATAGCAGGTCTGAACGCAAATAGAATGCTTTTACAGGAAAAAGTGATTGAACCTCTGGGAGACAGCAGGCCCGGCTGGCAGATTATTTTTGATCTTGCCGGAGCGCTGAAGCTGGACGAAGCGTTTCCCTTTCAGACTGTGGAAGAAGCCATTGATTTCCAGCTTGAACCTTCCGGTATAACAGTCAGGCAGATGCGTGAGCATCCGGATGGCCTTACCCTGCAAAAACCGGAATTTGAAAAATACAGACAGCACGGTTTCAATACACCTTCCGGCAAGGTCGAGTTTTATTCGGAAACCTTATCTGAATACGGGTATGAACCGATCCCCTCTTTTGAACTTTCCCGGGCAGGAAGGATCACCTTTGACTATGCAAAGGAAAAATATCCTCTGGCCGGCATCAGCGGTGAGAAATCAGGCTGGTTTGTTCATTCCCGCTACCGGAACATCTCCTGGATAATTGAAAAGGAGCCGGAGCCTTTTATTGACCTGCATCCGGATGATGCGGAACTGCGGGGGATCAAAGATAATGATTCAGTAAGAATCATATCCCCTAACGGTGAGATTTTCATGAAGGTCAGACTCAGCGACTCGGTGCGGTGCGGAACCGTCCGTGTTCCCTGGGGATGGGGTGAGCATGACCTGCGCTTCAATATAAACTCCCTGACTGATGATGCAGAAAGAGATTCAGTTGCAAGTACGCCTTCAGTCCGGGCATTTATGTGCGATGTAATAAAAAGGGATTAACCGCCGTAAAAGCTCTAAACATGCTAAAAAAACAAATGTCATGCTAACCCGGCGCTGCACTCGGACACAAAGGGTTCCGTTCCGCTGCGCTCCACTCCACCCTCTGTGCCGGTGGGTTAGTGGGAAAAAATGAACCACTTTACTAAATCAGAGTTTCAATCATTATTGACCAAACAGAAGGAGTATGCCGCAAAAAGAGGACGATTCGGATCGATATCACTATTGATCACTATTGCTATTCATCGGAGCCTCAATACTGGCTGAAAAGAGAATCAGCTTTATTTCAGATCATAGACTCATATTTGGCTCAATATTTTTGGCTTTGTTGTTCATTATCACAGGGTTTACGATAGTTCCAATGTTTCAGCACATGCACAAAATTGGCCTCGTCTGTCCATATTGCAACCACTTGCTTGATCGGCATCGCAGTGAATCGGTGCTTAAAGATTTTAAGTGCGGAAAGTGCGGTCAAGTTATTTTAAAATGAATTGCGTCCACTAACCACTACTTTCACTGGACTCGCAGGGTTGGCGCGCTTAGCCTTATGCTAAGTTTTACGGAAACTATCTTCTTCAAGGGCCTTCTTCCCTTCTCGCCTGTGAAGTAGGCCGTTGTGTGTAAAAAATGTATTCGACTGAAGATAAAATATTCGCATTATTAACAGGTCACGCAGGTGATCTGTTGAATAAATTGCAGGCTCAAAATGCCACAGCATATTCATATAGTGATATCTACGATTTCAAAAGAAAAGACATAGATGAATATATCAAAATAAATGGTATCCCAAATGAATGTTATAAAAAGTCTCCCTCATTGAAAGACGGCTATTATCTTGTTTCTGACGACAAAAAATGGTCTGTTTATTATCAAGAACGAAATATCAAATTTAATGAGAAAAACTTTAAAAAGGAACAAAAGGCTATTGATTATCTTGTGTCACTACTTTTGAGAGCATCATGTACTGGAATTGATTTTTGAAAATCATCAAAAAACACACAACAAATTAATACAGTAGATTGCCAGGGCGGGAGGCGCGTGCCAGCCTGAAATGTCGCATTGCCCTGTCAACTGCTGATCATGGTTGGGCATTTAATAGAGGAACATTTTTAAGATTATGAACAAAAACGTCATATCTACTTTGGTAATTATAGTTGCGGTAATAGCTGGGGTCATTTACTGTGAGAAAAAAAATGAATCTAACCGTGCTGAATTTAGAAACATTACAAATTCCGATATTGGACAAGACTTTGTTGCATTTATAGAGCAGCATAGAGAGAATTTGAAAGAGCTATTTTTATCAAACGGTTATAAGTTTGACACCGAGTGGGCCACTCCAAAAAACTCTGTTGAACCTGATTGGTTAGGCAAGCAAGTTATTGCAATTATAAAAAAGAAAAAAGTAAATTCTATATCCGGAACAGTATCCATTACCGGAACTCATCGATATCAAGGCACCGAACTAGTGCTGCCAGCATTGGTTTCATTTTATTTTCGTCATATTGATAACCAATGGAAATTAGCAATACGTGATGGATATTTTGTAGATCCATATGAAGAAAAAGATAGCGAAGGTTTGGCAATTCCACCTGAAATATATGCAGGAATTAATAAAATATTTCCAGTTAACTACGCTGTGTATTATTAAATGCTCTTTGCCACATTCACAGCCCAACCTCGGCCTGTAACGGATCGCGGCCAAAAAGCAGTCGCTCCCGCTAAGGCCGGTCGTTGGGCGTTTTAAACATAAATTTATGGACCAAGCAATGAAATACAGCCTTACCGAAGATGATTTGTATCAACACATATTCGATTCAAAAATTTTTTCGAATTGGCACTACTATGCATATCATTTTAATTATCGACTTAGGGGTTCTGATCATCCATTTGCACAATCAATTGTCAATGCATGTATAGACTGTGATAAAAAACTACCCGATTTTGCAAAGGAATTTATTGATGCAATAGCATCCATTTCTGGACGAGAAAAATATGAGCCACACTATGAACAGTTATTGCAAAGAATTTCAGAGCTTCATGTTATCCATAAGTTATTAACATACGAGTGGCCATTTGAAGCAGTTTTTCAATGGGAACCAACAACCCAAAAAAGCAAAAAGAACCCAGAGTTGAACATTAAAGGAGGAAGCAAAACATTTGGTATTGAAGTTAAAGCACCTTCCTTGCTTTCGCATATCAAAATTCGACAAAGCAACCCGACTCAGCTTTCTGCTCGAAATTTCACAAATGATGAAATTGAGCAGTTGCCCGATACCGAAAAAGGAATTACTTACCCACGCGATAATCCTTTGAAGGATTTTCTTATAAGTGCAGAGAGTAAGTTTAGGCCTTTCAAAGAAGAAAATCCCGAGTTCAGTGGCGTCCTTGTCGTTGTCTGGGATGATTTTATTTACGAACCCATTTCTGCTTTACTCCACGAGAAGAGTGGCCTTTTTACACAAAACTCCTTTGACCCAGATAAAAACACATTTCCAAATGTAGATGGGGTTGTGTTAATTAGACATTTGCATCAACTAATGAGGGCGGCTGGTGACAAGCCGTTTGTAGATTCGTGCCGCCACCCCTTAGATTATGGGCGGGATGGAGAATATCCTCCCAAAGCTTTTATGGCTCATCGCGGATTAGTGTGAAAACCAAACATATGGTTTTTATTTTTATTGTAAAATCATTGGGTAAAAATATCTATGACTTTGATCATAGGGAAAAATCACACTAATCCGCGATGAGCCGCTTTTATATCAAACCCAAATGGCAATGGTGTTTCAAAGACTCTACTTGAGTGCCTGCAGGCATATACACCAAGTAAAGAAATGGGGGCAGAATACTCAACATCTGATTTGATTTGGTGGAGTTAGCGCCCATCGGGATAGGGAGTAGCCTCGCGGCCACCCCCTCCCACACCACCCGGCATACGGATCGCGTACCAAGGCGGTTCGGCTGATCAGGAAGGTTATTGAGCAGGCAGGAATAGTCCTCGTTCGAAGAAGTAACGGTTTGGTAGAGCAAATATCACCCACTTGACCTTGCTCATGCGCCAGTACTTTTTGCGGGCGTTACCGCAAAGCATGGCGTCCTTATGCGCAATGCCAAGCTTTTTGAGGTTTCGGACCTTGGTCCTGGGGTTTTTCCATTGTTTCCAGACAACGCACCGCAGCCGGCGGATGATCCAGCCATTGAGTGACTTGAACAGGTGCCTGGCTTCTGTCAGGCGATAATAGTTCCACCAGCCAATCAGGTACTGATTCAGATCTTTGATAATCTGGCTCAGACTTCTCCCTTGATTACGGTTCGTCAGTTCCCGGACTCGCTCCTTGAAACGTGAAATTGTTTTCCGGTGGATCCGGATCTTGGTCTGTCCACACATACTGATAAAGGTAAATCCCAGGAATTTGCGGAGCCATGGTCGGCTCACTGCGCTTTTCTCCTCGTTCACCTTGAGCTTGAGCTTCGCGGTGATGAACTTCGTGATGCTCTTGTTCACACGCTCGGCGGCTTTCCGGCTTTTGCAGTAGATCCTGAAGTCGTCAGCATACCTGACGAATTGGTGACCCCGCTTCTCCAATTCCTTATCCAGTTCATCGAGTACGATGTTGGAGAGCAACGGCGACAGAGGACCACCCTGGGGCGTTCCTTCTATGCTGGGACTGACAAGCCCCCCGATCATCGTTCCGGCCGTAAGGTACCGGCGGATCAATTTCAAGACCCGTTTGTCCCGGACCCTGGTGGCCAGCCGGCTTAAAAGCCGGTCGTGGTTAACTCGGTCAAAAAACTTGGACAAATCCATGTCAACCACGTGGGTGTACCCGTCCAGCAGATAGCCTTTGGCTTGTAGGACAGCGTCATGGGCTGATCGTCCTGGTCTGAATCCGTAGCTGTACTCAGAAAAGGTCGGGTCCCAGATCTGCTCCAATACCTGAGCTATCGTCTGTTGGATAAGGCGGTCCAATACCGTGGGGATACCAAGCAGGCGGACACCGCCATCCGGTTTGTCGATCTCCTTCCTTCTGACCGGTAAGGGACGATAATCCCCATTTAGCAGGTCCTGCTTGATCTTCGGCCAGTGCCTTTTCAGGTACCCTTTCAAGTGGTTGGTTTTCATGCCGTCCACACCCGGGGCGCCTTTATTGGCAACGACCTGGTTCATTGCTCTGAGCACATTACGTCGTTCGAGAATCAACTCCAACAACTGCTCTCTGCCTCCCAGACTTTCGGCAAGCCGCGACGCTACAAACATTTCCATCTGCTGTGGCTTTATGTTCATAAGTACACGTCTCCTAATGGTCATTTTCATTTACCCGTACCATTCGGGCCGGGCACCGTTCGGGCCTTTCACCGGGGTGAGCCTCCTGTTACGCTTGACCCGCGGGTAGCTCGCGCATCTCGTTTCCTCCGGTTACATTATGCCCTCTGCTGACTCCCGCTGCACGGTGGGCGCACCTTGCGGTTTGCTCACTCGGATCATCTGCCGCCGCCGGATCCTTTGGTTTCGTGTCCCTCTCCATAGCGGAGTTTGGCTCATCGCCGGTCAGGAGCCGGTCTTCCGACGATGCCGGGGGTTTTGGTGGCCGGAATCCCCCCTACCGGCAATTTCACACGACAAGTCCCGAGATGCAGCGGGCCTCCCGGGGTAAACACACATCTTTCGGTACGTAAGCGCCGAGTATACGAGCACTGCCTGAGATGGATAGAGGACTTAACCTTGTGTTGCAGGCTGGTCCCACAGATGCGCGCCTGACTCGATTTCTGTTCGTCACCCCGTACCTTCGCGACGGCCCTGCCGCAGCAGGGCGGCTTCCTCCCCAGGCACCGTTGCCGGATACCCAGTTGCCATGTCGCTACACCCTTCGCCTCCATCGGGCTGGGTCTAAGACTTGCCAAGCGATCCAACAGACTGATATGCTTGGCTCACTTTTAAGATGTGTGCCGTGCCCGGCACACAACAAAAAAAATGCAGGGGACGCAAAGAGCCGCGCCCCTGATTTCAGCGTTGGCGAGCAAGGGACGAAGGTCTGGAAAGAGTGGACGTATCGCAGGGTTAAGTTTTCAACGAGGAAGAGCTCTGGATGCGTTGCTGATATCTCGTCAAATATGCCGTGTTGCTGAGATGAACATACCATCTCGTAAAATAACGTAAGAAAAAGCATGAGAAACAATCGATGAAAACGCCGTATACCGTCTGGTATGTGATGATAGTAATGGTCTTCGCCACGCTTCCCTGTGAGGCGCAGGACCATCTGTTGTTTTCCCGGCCGGGAGACCGGTCGGGAGGAGTGGCGATGTTAATGGGAGAGCGTATCCTGAAGGAAGCTTATACGAGACTGGACACCGATTTTGAATTTCGAGAACTGCCCAGCCTTCGCGCCCTGGCCACGGCCAATAACGGCGGCACTGATGGAGAATTTCAACGTCTTGCCGGACTTGAGCAGACATATCCCAATCTCATCATGATTTCTGTTGCAATAGGCCATGTGGATATTGTGGTCTACACCAAAGAGATGGAATTCGCGGTCGAGGGGTGGCACAGTCTTGCGCCGTACTCCATCGGCTTCGTAAGAGGATTTCAACTGGTTGAAGCAAAGACTGAGGGAATGCACGTAGAGGCGGTCTTTACTCCCAAACAGGCATTTCTCATGCTCAATGCCGGTCGAAGTGATGTCGTCGTGGATAGCAGAAGTACGCAGTGCGTGCTCAAAGACCTCAACATGTCAGGCATTCGGATTTTAGAGCCGCCACTTGATCAGCTTGTCCTGTATCATTATCTTCACGTACGTCATGCGGACCTGGCCGTAAAGTTGGAAGCGGTCTTGAATCGCATGGAGCAAGAAGGAGAGTTAAAAATCCTGGAAGAGCAGGCCATGCAGGATTTTCTGGAGTTGTGTGGGCACTAGCCGAGCCTTCAAGTTTCCGGAAAAAACTCATTGAGCGGGGAGAGTCGACTTATCGTTCATTGCTGTTCTCGCCTGACCGGTCCGGAACATCTGAGAATATGTTCGAATGTCTGCCATCGCCCGTCTATTGAGGTTTTTCAGGAAACTCCTTCCATCCGGTAAAAGGCACACGGCTCGAACCATAAATCATGTGCCGAGGGGGATAATTGCGTCGCATTCGTTAGGGTTGAGTTAACCACTCGATCGGTTCATTGTTTACTTTGAATGCTTTTCAGAGGAAAGGCCAATGCGCCAACCATGCCATCCAGTAGACCGCAAGGGCCGGTGGGGTTTGGAAAGTCAGTTCCTGATTGTTCATAATCAAATACCTGGCCACTCAGTGGAAGCCCTGGCGGCAACTGATGGCCACGAACCGCGCGGTAAGGTTTTAAGTTAGGCGCAATTGGAAAGACTGCTAAAGGGAAAGTGAATAAAGAAACGCCGATATTTACTTCCGATACTATGAAATGATGAGAATTGCAATAAGAATATATGTCTTTTATAAATACTACTTATAGAAAAGGGGAGTCGGGGACGTTCATTCGATTATTGGCTGCCTTTTTTATAACAATGGAAAATGAGTCCAGGCGCCCTTAACATGCGCCAATCGCTACCGTAATGCGACGTCTTCTGACCGGAGAGCGTTGGGGACGTCCATTCGATTATTGACTACTATTTTCATCAAGGCAAAATTCAAGTTCATGGGCAACAATGGGACACCGCACTGCCAGGACAGGATAAAGGGCGACGACGAATCCCTGGAGACAGCGACTTTGTCGGAGGGCAGCGGGAACGGGCATCAAATTATGCGTTCATAGTTTGAGGTGATGCTTCGCCTTTAATGCCTCAATTCAGAATCGATACGTTCAGCTAAAAAAATCTTCAATAGCGACTGATAGGGAACATCTCTTTTATTTGCCAATAATTTTAATTCTTCGATCATTGATTCCGGTAAGCGAATCGAAATTGTCCGTGTCGAAGGTTTTAAACGCGAAAATACAGCTTCTTCGGCATCGGACCAGTCAATGAATTCAGAAGAGTCGTTATTTTGCCAAAAAAGGCGTTCCTCAGCTTCATCGTTAAATTTTGGAACTTTCTTTTTTTTCATTTAAGGTACCTCTGCGTTTCTGCGTCCGTCATGTCTCTTGCTGAAATAATCCTGATTTTATCAACGCGAACGGTAAAAACGGCAAAAAGCAATCGGCTCATGTTGGTACGGCCGAGGGCATAATAATGATTTTCAGTTGAAGAATGTTCCTTGTCGCGTTTCACGATTATCGGTTTATTGAAAAAGATTTGTTCACATTCAACAAATGATACATCTTTCTTATTGTTTGCATACGGGTTTACTTTCAAGGTATAAGAATTTAAGGAAAAATACCTTTATTTGATGGACGAGGCGAACCTTGCCGGCAAAGAGATCACCATTACAAAAAACGGTAAGCCGGTTCCCATCCTGAAACCCTACCGCACCCTGGCCCAGACAATTTTCGGGTTGCATAAGGATCGTATCAATAGCAATTAGGATTTGATCGACCCGCTGGATGTTCAATGGGATGCATAAAAACATCCCGAGAACCATACAGACTCTACTCTGATCATCAATCGCTCAGGTTAGGTCAATATTTCTCGGGATTGATGGCACCGGTTCAAAACCCGCGATAAGCGTTAGGAACTTGGTAAAATGAAGCATTGCCTTGACATTTCACCCGCCAACCAACGACTGTTTCAGGATCGCGAGGGTCGTCGAGTCCTGCTGCACAAGGCCGGCATTGCCGTTTCCTTCTGGCTGGATGAAAATAACACGGTTCACGTGGTGGAGCGGATTACGGGAATCGATTTCAAGGAAACAGGCACGCAATTGAAACAGAACGGCTGGACGTGTGTCGGACCGGGTATGGCCTATGCCGGATTGCTGGAAGATCGGGATTGTGCGTAACGCGGATAATCCCGGAATCATCGAATGAAGAATTAAAAGTATTGGCAAACAAACGAGAGAATACCGATCTCACCCCATCTGCGGCGTCAGATGGCTTCCCGCATAGCCGACTATAGCGGAAAGCCATCTTCCTTAGCGGATGCTACATCTTGAAACGGCCCACCAGGTGATTGAGTTGCTCGGCCATTTTTGCGAGACTGTCGGCATTTTTCAGCACGTCCGTACTGCCCTTGGCGATATCGGTGGAGACGGCCGAACTTTGCGACACGTTGTGGTTCATCTCTTGAATGCCCCGGTAGGCCTCCTCAATGTTGCCTGCGATCTCCTGGGATCGTCGGGGACATTCCTTGTGGGGGGATTGGGGACGTTCGTCGGATTTCCGGCTTACAATTTTGATGCTCTCGTAAAAAGTAAAAAATTACAGTCTGGCGTCATTCCGGCGTAGGCCGGAATCCCGTAATTTCAATTCTTTCTGGATGCCGGATCAAGTCCGGCATGACGGTCCGGCGACTTTTTACGAGTTCATCAATTTTAGATCAGTCGACTAAAAAGTTATTATGCCACGAAAAGCCTGCATAGACGCTCCTGGAGCGTTGCATCACATCCTTTTAATCTGAAAATCCGATAAACCGAGGAATGTCCCCCATTGCCCCTATTGGCAACCTCTATGGAAAACCGTTGTCGCAGGCATGGCCAGCTCTTACAACGCAACCCATTAAACAGCCATATCGTAAGAACGTGTAGGAGCGGTCCTTGGCCGCGAAAAACAGGAAACCGTCCAAATGCGGTTACCCTGTAAGGATCTACCCATCGTATTGTTGATTACATAGAGATGGTATACAGTATGGGGAAGTGGCGTTTTTTTTGCTGGACCACGTCAGTGACGCCGGATGTTGCTTCAGGAGATATGTATGCTGCTGCTCGACATCGATGAAAACGTTATCGCCGAACGGACGAATTTGCTTTACCGGAATGCCCTTGCTTCCAACCTGACGGTTCTGATCGCAAGCTTCATATTCAGCGGGATTCTCTATGGCTCAATCCCGGCGTGGCATCTGTTTGGCTGGCTGACCTATATGTGCATCGGCGCGGCCATCCGGCTGTCGCTGTTTTTCTGGCGGCAGCGCGATCCAGGAGCAACCGACGCTTCCGGCTGGGCACGCCGTTATTTTTTGGCGACCGCTCTGCTCGGCGTTGGCTGGGCGCTGATATTTCTTATCTCCCGGGTTGACGATGTGTGGCTGAGGATGGTCGTATTGTTGCTCGTGGTCAGCATGGTAGCGCTCGCGGTCCCGGTAATGATTCCATATCCGCGGATCTTGTTCAGCTATATCCTGCCCGCCCTGATCGTGGCGTTGCTTGTCCAGATTTCGCGTGGCGGGATCAAGCACATGCTGCTCGGTCTGGCATTTGGGGTGTTTATCCTACTGATCTTTCGTGCGGTCGGCAACTTCTATCGTCTGATGATCGACAGCTTGCAGACGCGTTTCGTCAATGAAACCCTGGCCCATGACCTGGATCACCAGAAGGCCGCCGCCGAGGCCCTGAACGATCGTTTGCAGGTCGAAGTCCAGGAACGTCGGCAGGCCCAAATGGAGCTGGAGAGGCATCGGCAGGATCTTGAACGGCAGGTGCAGGAACGCACCATGGAGTTGACCCTCGCGAAGGAATCCGCCGAAATGGCCAACCGCGCGAAAAGTGAGTTTCTGGCCAACATGAGCCATGAGATCCGTACCCCGATGAACGGCGTTCTCGGCATGATTTCCCTGGCGTTGATGACCGACCTGGATGAACGGCAGCATAACTATATCAGCAAAGCGCACAAATCCGCCGAGCGGCTGCTGGGACTCTTGAACGATATCCTCGATTTCTCAAAGATCGATGCAGGCAAGCTCGAGATCGAGCATGTCAACTTCAGCCTCGAGGAAGTCATTGCTCATCTGGACGATCTGATCCGGATCAAAGCCGAGGAAAATGGGATCGCATTTTCGATCGACGTCGATCCCGATGTCCCACAGGCCCTGGTCGGTGATCCGTTGCGCCTTGGGCAGATGCTGATCAATTTGACGAGTAATGCGGTGAAATTTTCGGACCAGGGTGATCGGGTTTCCGTTCAGGTCTCCCTAATAGAGAAGACAGATGTCGAAGCGGTCGTCGAATTTGCCATTCGAGATACCGGGATTGGCATCTCCGGAGAGCAACTCGACAGACTGTTCCGCGCCTTCAGCCAGGCCGACGGTTCTACCACCCGGAGGTACGGCGGCACGGGATTGGGGTTGATCATTTCACAGGAAATTGCACACCTTATCGGTGGCAGAATCGAGGTGGAGAGTGAAGTCGGTGTTGGCAGCACCTTCCGCTTGACGGCCCCTCTGGAGCGGCAACCGGCCTCCCTGCCGTTGAAAGAGAGCGACGACCAGATTCACCAGAAGGTGCCGGAGCACGTTGTCGAACACGACACAGAACGAATACTGCTGGTTGAGGACAATGAATTAAATCAGGAGCTGGCGCAGGAAATGCTTCTCACCCAGGGGTATCAGGTGGATATTGCTGAAAACGGGGCCGTTGCGTTGGAGAAGCTTGAAAGGATGAACTTTGACCTCGTTCTAATGGATTGCCAGATGCCGGTCATGGACGGTTATGCCGTGGCCCGCAAGCTCAGGGAGGAAAAGCGCTTCCGCAGGCTGCCGATCATTGCGCTGACGGGGCACGCGATGAAGGGGGATTCCCAAAAGTGTTTTGCCGCAGGAATGGATGATTATATCACCAAGCCGTTCAGTCTGGACTCTTTGATTAACACGGTTCAAAAGTGGCTCAAAACGTCGCGGGAAAGCTAATTTCCACCAGCGAGAACTTTTCCGAACAACGATTTGGGGAAACAGGCTCTAAGGATAATTTTTGTCCTTGACAAAGCAATCCTTGGCAACTAAATACTTCTACCAAGCAGGGGTGGTCAGATTGGCCTGAGATAATACCCTTTGAACCTGAACCGGATAACACCGGCGTAGGGAGCTCAAACGAATGATGTTCGTCTCGACGTCGATTCCTGCTGGAATCGACGTTTCTTGTTTGTCACCATTTTCCCTCCCCTGCATTTGGCGCTTTCGCCAGTTCCCGACCCGTACTTGTCCTTGAGAGCGGCTACCGTTTTCCAACGGCCATGATGTCGGCCCGGTTTGCCTGTTTTCGGACGGGGATGGATGTCGGGATGGATACCCACTCTTTTTTCTCAACCCATCTTTTCCGCTTGAATTTAATATTTACTGTAATTTCTAATAGTTGAGTCATACGCTAAGGCGTTTATGGCACTACTTATTTTTTATACCTCATATTTTACCACTTTTCCTGGACTATGAGGCACACCCAGTGCATCATAAATTTTTAGTTGACGAGACTCTGCTTTTGTGCTTTTTCTAACATGTATTGTCTCGCCATTTTTACTTCTCATTACTGCTGTTGTTCGATTTTGGCCGTCTAATTCTTTTCTCAAATCGGACCAACTTGTATGAATCCCATTTTCTTTAAGTCTAAACCTGATTGTATGAACGTGGTGATAAGCTAATAATGTGATAAAGAGATGTCCTTTTACTCTCCTCGTTATTTGATGAAACACCGGCCGTAAACCCAACTCCGATTTTAAACTTCGAAATACAGCTTCAAGATCAGTCAACATCGTATATGTACGCCAAAGAATAGTTTCATCCAGATCGTTCAAGTTTGTTCTCAAACAATAAACGCCTGGATTTGAATCTGAAGAGTCAGAATTTTTTTTTATCTTCCAGGTAATCTTTGTCGCCTTCTTTGATCCTTTATCTTTATGGATGGTAATCTCATAATTTTTAGCAGCTTTGGTATATTTTTGTTTCAGCCGTCCTACTTTTTCAACAACCTTCTCATAAATCTTTAGCCGACCTTTTTGATTTAAACCATCGTTCAATGATTTTAAGTCTGCTTCAAATCTTTCTGAAAATCGATTTTGAATGCTCTGATCCTTTTTTTCTCGCTCACTTGAATGACAATAAATTTCAGTCTCTTCTGTTTCCTTGACATATTTTTTGTACGCTTTAACAATGTAATCCTTATCTCTTTTTACTTCAACAGCTTTATCATGATCAAATTCTCTATATCTTTTCCTGCTGACAACAAGGTATCGGTAATGATTCGCCTGCAACCATTGTACATTATCGTTTGTTGCTATCCCGGCATCCATTACGACAACTGGTTTCTTTTTATCAAAAACACTCATCTGCTTATCGTCTTCTAATGAACTTTCTGATGGTTTATTCAAGCTTGAAATCATTTCTTCCAGTGTTGATGGCTCACTAACGTTTCCGGAAAATATTTTACTTCTTCTTGGAAAGCCGCTACTGTCCAAAACTAAAGCCAAAGTTACCAAGGGACAGTCTGAGCGTTTTTCTTTTGATTTTCCATGCTTGCCAAGTTCATTATACTTACAGCTTCCCTCAAAAAATGTGTTTGTCAAATCATAAAGTGTAATTATTTCTTCAAAACCAAACAAAAAACGTTCTCGGTTGTATAAATGCCTTTCAATCGCTTCTTTGTCTTTGTAAATACGGTCAGATATTTCATAGATTCGTTTTAGCGACATACTTTCATAGTCATAGCCGATTAATTCGCCTAAACCGCTTCGATTTTGCAGCCAGTAATGCGTTGATAACTCACTGCCGGGAACCGCCATTCGACCAACTATACTTCCGATTGCAGCTGCTATTTGATGATTATTATATCCAAGACCTTCAAATATTTTATCCAATTGTAATTTGAGAAATGTTTCATGTGATACATGTTCAATACTAACGCTACGCGGTCTTATAAGTTCAAGACTATCGATATCAATCAAACGGTAATCGGGGGCATCTATACTATCGTTTTTGTCTGTATTGTTGTTTTGACTCGACCGGGTTTGTATGATTTGTGCAGCATAATGCTGTGCGGCTTGCTCAATTTTTTCCGGCAATTTAAACAAACTTGATTGACCATTAATAATTCCCTCAACACGACAAGCAATATCTGGCCATTGTTCTCGTGGAAAAGGAAAATTTTTACCGAGATTTATAATAGTGCGCTGCTTCACCTTATTTCCAACTCTAACTGATTCAACAAGGCGATGAGTGAAATATGTTTCGCCATCTTTTTTGCTCTTAATTGTTGTTCGTCGGATATACATGCCATCTTGAATTACAGAAAAAACACCGATTGTCAATACTTCGGTGAATTTTATGGCACTACTTTGGCCGGTAAAATTTCAACATATTGTAATTATAAATAAAATAATTTCATATGTAGTAAAAAACGCGGTTTTTCAGCAATTTTCCGGAAAAAAGTGACAAAGATGGGTCAACCGATTTACTAAGAAGGAGGTTTGCATGTTGAACGAAGTCACCATCAGCAGGGGGATTATCCAAGCTTATTTGCAGAAACTGAGCAACTCGCTCGAACTGGATGTCGCCATCGTGGGTGGCGGTCCCTCCGGCCTCGTCGCCGGAACCTATCTTGCCATGGCCGGGAAAAACGTCGCCTTGTTCGACCGGCGATTATCCATCGGTGGTGGCGTATGGGGGGGCGGTATGATGTTCAATGAAGTCGTGGTCCAGGAGGAGGGAAAAACGGTATTGGATGAATTGGGGTTTCAGTGCCAACCGTTTGAGCCGGGGTACTACACCCTTGACTCCGTATACCTGGCCTCGGGCCTGGTGCATAAGGCGGTTTGTTCTGGATTGAAAATATTCAATCTCGTGAGCATGGAAGATGTCGTAATCAAGAACAAACGTGTGGCCGGACTGGTGATCAATTGGGGCGCCATTGAAACCTTGAAATGGCATGTGGATCCCCTGACCCTGCACGCCTCCTTCGTGCTGGATGCCACAGGACACCCGGCCAATGTCACCGAGGTGCTGGTTCGGAAAATGGGCGTCACCTTGGACACGGCAACCGGCGGCATGGTGGGTGAGAAATCCATGGACGCCGAAACCGCTGAAATGGATACGGTCAACAATTCAAAAGAGGTCCATCCCGGTCTTTTTGTCAGCGGTATGGCTGCCAATGCGGTGTGCGGTGGCTATCGAATGGGACCGGTGTTCGGCGGTATGCTTCTTTCCGGGAAAAAGGTCGCCCAAGCCATGATCGAACAGGGCAATCGCATGTAGATTTCCGGGTTACTTTTCTTCCCCAAATTAGAGCGTCCATGAATGTCAAAGACCAAATGAAAAATGCCAAATGGTGGTATTCTATCTATTTTAAATCGATTTCATCCTTCATTTGACATTTGGGCGTTGGCATTTGACATTTTCCCACTTTCGGGAATGGTGCGTGTTCAGGAACGGCCGGTTTTTGATTTTACTTGCGATTGCCCTGCATGATCGAACGGTTACCGTTGACAGATTGATCTTCCCTGAGAGCCTGTTTGAGAAGTCTGGATCAGGCCCGACAACAAGGTGGAAAGTGGCTCGAAAGCGGAGCATATATGTGATATGTGAGCATTTTGAGACACTTTCCAACGCCGTTAGCGGGCTTTAGACGGATTTATCAAACAGGCTCTAAGTTCTCCAGTGCTTCCTCATCGGAATTGATATCCCCCTTGTCCAGGCCGATGCCAAGGTTCCAATAAATGGCGCCTGGAGCGATTATCTGGCTTATCAGCAAAGCGCATTGGAGGCTGCATATCGAAATATGTGGCCTTCAATGGAACGCCGCAGAGGGAACCAAGAACAAGCACTAGTATTAGCCGCGGCCCCAAAACCGATATAAATCCGTATTGCGCCAAGAGGATCCTTACCTGAAAGGCCTTGCCGTTTATGTCCTAATCACGTGATTTATTCCTATCCCGCCGATCAAAAAGTGGATAGGACCTTGAGTCGACAATTTCCGCATTCTCTAGCAACGAAACGACATCGATCCCCCAGTAGGAGTGATTTTTTCTAAACGTCATTCCTGGCTTGATCCGATAAGTCCCAAAGGCATTCCGAATATCGGCATTTTTTATACTAGACCATGAGCCATCTGCATTTTTGTGGAATAGATCAAGCTTGATCAGGGTCGCATTCGGATCCATTTTGGGCTTTTCTTTGGTTGAACTATGGTGCATGTGCATCGATTTTCTCCTTTCTTGTTGTAAAAGAAATGAAGACGTTCTTAATACAGACCAATAGTTCTCTATACATGCATTAAACCAATTGTAAGAAATATTTATGAGTTAACTGCCGAGCAAATCGCTACCGCTTATACGCTTCGCTGGGATGTCGAAAGCTTTTCGCTTGGAGGAAAAGGCATCTGAGAGTGTATCATCTTATCGCCGGAAGTGAGCATGGATTAACGCAAATCCTGAGGGCGCCGGCAAAAAATAATTCCTCCATCTTGCTTGTCCTTGTGCCCGTCTACGGCGTTCCATCCACCGGCACATATAACGAATATGCACCGGCGGATGGGCCTTGTAGACGAACACAAATCCGACGCCATCTGGTGGAAGTATTTTTTGCCGGCACCCTTAACCGAATTTTACTGACTTTACCCGATAGATGTCAAAATTTTTTTTCGACCATATGATGATCCTTACCGGAAAAGGGCTTGGTTCTAACTTCGTCCACTTACCCCCTCGTTCCCACGCAGAGCGTGGGAACGAGGGGGTAATATGGGATCAGCCCGTTTTAATCGTTCCTAAATCCAGGTGGGCGAAGTTAGAACCAAGCCCCCGGAAAATACCGGTCTACTGGCCCTTGAAGTGAGGCGTCCTTTTTTCCTTAAGCGCCCTGACCCCTTCGAAGTGATCGGCCGTTCGCTGGGTGATTCCCTGGAAGGCGGCGACCAGATCCAGATGCCCGCTGATTTCCGCAGTCCGGGCCTGACGGATGGCTTTTTTAATCATCGAAACAGCGACAGGGCTGTTGCCGGAAATCATTTGGGCGATTTTTTCGGTTTCTTCTTTCAGAGATGCTTCTTCGACAAGGGTATTCAGGAGGCCGAGGGCAAGGGCCTCTTCTGCCGTTACAATCCGTCCGGTAAGGGAAAGCTCCATGGCCTTGGCGAATCCGACCACTCTCTGGAGGAAAAAAGCGCCCCCGTCCCCGGGCACCAGGGCCAGCTTGGCAAAGGTTTCGCCAAACCTGGAATGCCGGCACCCGATCCGAATGTCACACATGCAGGCGAGGTCGCACCCGGCCCCGATCGCAGCCCCGTTGACCATTGCGATAATCGGGGTGTGAAGGGACTCGATCGTTATTGGAATCTGCTGGATACCCTTTGTGTACCTGCGCCTGAGTTCCTCCGGGTCGCCGGCAAACATGCCTGTTTTTTCTTCCATGGCCTTCACGTCGCCGCCGGCACAGAAATTCTTGCCCGCACCCGTCAGGATGATGACGCGCACGTCGTCATCCCAGTCCGCTTCCCGGAGCAAACGGCAAAGGTCCATAATCATCTGATCCGAAAACGAATTGGAGTACTGGGGCCGGTTCAGTGTCACCCACAGCAGCGGGCTGTCCATCTCGACGATCAGATCTGAATAGGTGTGTTTAAGGTAATCTTCCATATTTTTTATTATCTCCAATCGAAAAATAGATGACCAATTAAAGGCCTGGCATCAAGCTCCGGTTGACTGCCGATTTCTTTCCGCCAGCCTTAAAAAAATCTGTTGGTTGGCATGAGCTGATGAAATACGGTATGGGTATTTGGATATCATAGTATTACGCATACGAAACAAACCCAACAAGAATGTGCAAATCTGATTTCAGAGTTGGGTAGCTTCTGATTTGGCTTTAAAACAGCAAAAAAAGAGCGTTCAAATGAATATCCAAATAAAAACAGAATGCACAGACATCGATTGGGGAACGGTTCCAGAAATTTTAAAATCGGTTGGAATGGCGCACTACAGCCCTGAGAAGCATCGACAAGCGTTCGAAGCCAGTTGTTGCACCATCTTTCTGTACGATGGTGAAGATTTGATTGGTTTTGGCAGGGCCATATCGGATGGCGCCTATCAAGCCGTTGTGTATGATGTTGCTATCCTTGAAAAGTATCAGGGGCATGGCTTTGGAAAGCGAATCATTCAAGAGATTTTATCACGCGTATCGAATTGTCATGTTATTCTTTATGCGAGTCCCGGCAAGGAAGGATTTTACGAAAAATACGGTTTCAGAAGGATGAAAACAGGTATGGCTTCTTTCCTGAACAAAGATGCCATGGCGAAACGGGGCTTTACGGAATGATGGGCGGCGAACCCGGATTGTTGCCGGCTCGAAGGGTTGGCTTGCCGTCCATTGACCCCATCCGCTTATGATCGGTAACGGATTCCGATCCGTCGGCAGGAGAAAACAGATGGGCAAGGTGTTACACATCACCAGCGGTGACATCGCTGGCGGAAGTTTGAAAAAGGCAGGTCTTCCCGGGGACGTGTTTGTCTGGCATGATATTCTCTATGACGGCCCCCGGCAGCCAGGTTGGCCCACGGAGAAGACGCTCAACGATCGTGCGCTGTTTCTGGAGACTTTCACCACAGGCGGTTTGACGCGGAATCGTATTCTGAAAACCCTGTATCATCAGTATGACAAACTGGTTGACGCCGCTACCGTTGAACGGATCGTTCTGTGGTTCGATGCCTGTCTTTTTGACCAGTCCATGCTTGTCCATGTTCTCTCGTGCCTATCCCTCAAAAAGATCCGAAACGTGGAGCTTCTTTGTGTGGATGCATTTCCCGGAATCGAGCCCTTCCACGGGCTCGGACAACTGCGGCCGGAACAATTTTCCGTCCTCTATCCTGACCGACATGCCGTCACCGACGAACAATTCAGTTTCGCCGCCGTCGTGGACAACGCCTTCGCCACGCAGGACACGGCCCTTTTCAGCGAATTGTCGAAAAGAGCCGGGGCGCCGCTGCCATGGGTGCCGGCGGCAATAACCCGATGGCTGCAGGAACAGCCCGATCCGAAAACCGGTCTGGGCCGGCTCGAAACCCTCATCCTTGCCGCGATCCGTGCCGGTTGCGAAACACCGGGGAAAATTTTTGCGTCGGTGGCTGCCGCCGATACGCCCCCGCAATTTTGGGGAGATACGACCCTGTGGGCCAAGATCAACGGTCTTGCGGACCGTCTGCCCCCGCGCGTGCGGATTGAAGGGCCCGCCGCCCGCTTGCCGCAATGGGAGAGCGAAGTGCCGCTCGATGAATTCAGAATTAGAGAAGAACAAGACTGCCATCCGTCCGTGCCCCCCTGAACATTCCATGGGGATTTGTATCCGTGATCCACAACATGGAAGCGAGACTTAATTTTACCCAGCATCTGCAAAACGGGGATCCGCTCACCCGCCGGACCGTGCAAGTTCCTAAATTCTGACACAGGAGCGAACGCGTTGAGACCTGCACCAACAGAATTCCTCAGCAGGATCTTGAGGGAAAAAGTCTTCCAAAACAGCCCCAACCCAGGCGATGCGCTGGCCGAACTATCGCGTATGTTTGTCCAAAAGCGCTGCTCCCGGAAAGAGATATTGGTCCATGCCGGTGAAAAATGGTCCCGGATCTATTTCATCCACAAGGGCCTCATACGGCTCTTTTACACCGACCTTAAGGGGCGTGAGTTCAACAAGAGTGTGGGATAGGGACGCCCTTAACATATAAAATTACTTTTTCTAAACCGAATTGATATGAAATTCATATGCCCAGACAATCCCAAATAGATGCCCCCGGCGCCCTTCACCATATAATTGTGCGGGGAATTGAACGGCGGAAAATATTCCTTGATGACCAGGATCGAAACAGCTTTATCGAACGGCTGGGGCACATCGTTGAGCATACGGGAACCATGTGTTACGCATGGGCGCTCATCCCAAACCATCCTCATCTTTTGCTGCGTACCGGCCAGGCGCCAATCGCTACTGTGATGCGCCGTCTTCTGACCGGCCATGCCGTAGGCTTTAACAAACGCCACCGTCGTTCTGGTCACTTGTTTCAGAACCGCTATAAATCGATCTTGTGCCAGGAAGATCCCTGCTTTCTTGAGCTGGTGCGGTACCCAAGGAACGCTTTGAATCTCAACACGCACTCAAGGCCCGAGGAATCGATGTAGACCATTTGGCCCTGCGAGTTGCCGAGTTGCTTGGAATAAACGTCAAGCAAGTGTGGCAGCCAGGAAAAGCGCGCCTTCAGGTGAAGGATGAAATCGATTTTAAAATAGATAAAATACCACCATTTGGAATTTTTCATTTGGTCTTTGACATTCATGGACGCTCTAATTTTGGGAAGAAAAGCAACCCGGAAATCTACATGCGATTGCCCTGCCTCCTCTTGCTAAATACCTTGCCCAATCTTGGATAAATATACTATACAAGCCTGGATGCTGAAATCGGTTTTCAAACCAAGGAGAAAGGGGAAAAATATGCTGAGAAAAAAATTACTTATTATCTGCGGTATCCTGATGCTGGTATTTTGTGGCCAGGCCTTTGGCGCCGGCAAACTGGTCAACGGTATTGACGCCAACTTTCCGCCGTTCGCCTTCATCGACAAGACCGGCCAGCCAAGCGGCTTCGATGTCGAGGCCATGGACTGGGTGGCAAAAGAGATCGGCATGGAGGTTTCCCACCAGCCCATCGAGTGGGACGGCATCATCACCAGCCTGCTGACCAAGAAAATCGATATCATCGCCTCCGGCATGAGTATAACCGAAGAACGGGCCAAGAAAGTCAATTTTTCCATTCCCTACTGGGTCATCAAGCAGGTCATGGTCGCCAAGAAAGATTCATCTCTTACCATCGATGACATTCTCAACGGCAAGAAGGCTGTTGGTGTTCAGCAGGGTACCTCGGAAGCCAAATGGATCAAGCAAGAGGCCGCCAAAAAAGGTTGGAACCTGAAACTGCATTACTACAGCTCCGCCCCGCTGGCCGTTGAAGACGTGCTCAATGGCAGGATCGACGCGGCCGCCATGGACGACGCCCCGGCAAAGGATGCCATGGGTAAGAAGGCCGTCAAGATCGTCGGCACCTTCGGCATGCACGACGAAGAGTTCGGCTATGCGGTCCGCAAGGAAGACACGGAGCTTCTGAAAAAAGTCAACGCCGCGCTTGAGAAGCTGATGGGCACCCCCGAATGGACTGCCTTGATTGAGAAGTATGAGTTGAATAAGTAATTTCTCGACTGAACGGGTTCCGCGACGCACCGTTTCGGGACCCTAATTATTGCCAATGCCAACCGCACTATCAGTCGTCATCGACGCCCTACCTTATCTACTGCAAGGCTCCCTTCTGACGGCAAGCATTGTGGTCGCTGCCATGCTGCTCGGTCTGGTCATCGGAACCTTCATGGCCGTCGGGCTGGTTTACGGCAACAAGGTCGTCCGCTATCTGCTGACGCTCTATCTGTGGATTTTCAGAGGGGTGCCGGTGGTCGTACTGCTCTTTTTGTTCTACTTCGGAATTTTTAATTTTTTCGGCTTACCGTTCAGCGCCTTCACTGCCGTGACCATCGTCCTGGGAATGACCACCGGCGCTTATCAGGCCAATATTTTCAGGGGCGCCATCCTCTCGCTGCCCCAGGGCCAATTCAAGGCGGCCAGCGGCCTGGGCATGACCGACAGCCAGGCCATACGCTGCATCATCCTGCCGCAAATTTTGCGCATTTCCATCCCGGCCTGGTCCAACGAGTTTTCGATCATCCTCAAGGATTCAGCCCTGGCCTTTGTGATCGGCGCGCCGGAAATCATGGCCCGGACCCAGTTCGTGGCTTCCCGCACCTACCAGCACCTGGCCATGTACATCACGGCCGGAGTCATTTACTTTTTTCTCACCTGGGCCGGCGTGATGGCGCTAAGAAAGCTTGAGCAGCATGTACGCATACCAGGCTATTCATATAACGGAAGCCGATGAACGATAAACATTCTATTTTGAAGTGCACGAACATCTCCAAATCGTATGACGATCAACTCATTTTAAGCAATGTCAGCGTAGAGCTGACCAAAGGCGAGATCAAAGTGCTCATCGGCCCTTCCGGAGGCGGGAAAAGCACGCTCTTGCAGTGCATCAATTGTTTGGTAATTCCGGATTCCGGAAAAATCGTTATCGAAGACCACCCCATCCATCTGACTCGCAAACCGGACCTATACCGTCTGCGACAACAGGTCGGCATGATTTTTCAGGATTTCAATTTATTCGATCATCTCACGGCGCTGGAAAACATCACCATCGCTCTGTGCAAGGTCAAGAAACTGGACAAACCGGCAGCCAGAAAACGGGCGCAGATCGAGCTGGAACAGGTGGGGCTGGCCGACAAGGCGACCCTCTACCCGGCCCAGTTATCCGGCGGACAAAAACAACGGGTGGCCATTGCCCGGGCACTGGCCATGGATCCCAAGATTCTGCTGCTTGACGAGCCGACCTCCGCCCTGGACCCCACGCTTATCGGAGAGGTGATCTCGGTCATCAAGGGGCTGGCGGACAAGGGGATGACCATGATCATGGCCACCCATCAAATCAGCCTGATCAACAACATCGCCGACGAAATTCTGTTCATGGAAAAGGGGCGCATCGTGGAACAGGGCGCGCCGTCCGTACTCCTTGGCAAGGGCAATGAAAGCAGGTCCCAGGGGTTTTGCGACAAACTGAATGATCTGGCCGCCGTGGAGGGGTAGCCATGGAACTGTCGCCTTTTTATCAGGAACTTTTCACCAGCCTCAACCGGGGCGTGATCATGTCGGTGGCGCTGATCGTGCCCTCGGCGGTGGGTGGTGTGTTGATCGGCATCCTCGCCGGCACCGTGCGCACCTTCGGCAGCAGAATCGGCAGGGCCATCGGCGATGGCTATGCCGCCGTTTTTCGCGGCACTCCGTTGGTCGTACAACTGTTCGTCATCTATTTCGGTCTGCCCAACCTGGGCATCTACTTCACGCCCTATGCCGCCGCGGTCACCGGCTTTACCCTATGCAGCGGCGCCTATCAGTCGGAATATATCCGCGGAGCACTGCTCTCCATTAAAAACGGCCAGTATTTCGGTGCCCAGGCTCTGGGGTTCACCACTTTTCAAACCATCTTCTGGATCATCGTCCCCCAGGCCATACGACGGGCCATTCACGGGTGCGGCAACGAGATCATCTATCTGATCAAATACTCATCCCTGGCGTTCATTGTCACCTGCATCGAGTTGACCGGCGAAGGCAAAACCATCGCCACCGAGTATTTTCGCTTTACAGAAGTATTCACCATCATCGGGATTTACTATCTCGTGCTGGTCTCCCTGGCTATGCTGATCCTGAAAAAAATTGAAGAATGGCTTTATATTCCCGGCTTCGGCCATCACTAAAAACACCCTTCAACCTGTAATCCAACTGCCATGGCAACTTACACTCCCATCACCGAAGAACTTAAAAACATCGTTCGATCCCAACCAGGTGCTCAACCCAGGGAAAATCTTTCCGTGAAACAACGAGAACGCCTCATGCAAGAACACCTTACACCACAGAACCTGCTTTCCTCCAGCCGCCGGGTGCGAGCCATCTCGCCTTCGGCCACCAAACAGATGGCGATCATCGCCGCACGCGTCGGAGGCTGCGTCTCTCTCGGCCAGGGTGTTCCTTCATTCATCACCCCACCGCACATCATCGAGGCGGTTACCCATGCCTTGAAAAACGATGTGGGTAGCGGGCAATACTCCCTGCAAACCGGGATGACGGCTCTGCGCCAGTGCATTGCTCGCCGTTTTCTTGAGGAGAAAAAAGTAAGCGTCGACCCCGAAAGCGAAATCTGCGTGACAGTTGGCGGCATGGAGGCGCTGTTGGCCACGGTCATGACCGTGGTGGATGAGGGCAACCAAGTTATTCTTCCCTCTCCCACCTACGCCTCCTACACCGAACAGGTTGTGCTCGCCGGCGGCACGCCCGTGTATGTTCCGCTGACCGACAAGTGGGAACTGGGTCTTAAGGCCATTACAGAAGCCATTACCCCGAGAACAAAGGCCCTGATGCTTTGCAACCCGGGCAATCCAACAGGAACGGTTTTTTCCGACGAGCAGGTCCTGGCAATCTGCGAACTGGCAGTCGCCCACGGTTTTGTGGTCATCATCGACGAAGCGTACGACTACATGGTCTATGGCGGTGGCATGCCGGTCAACCCCCTCTCGGTTGAACGGTTTCGCGACAACGTCATCTCCATCTCTTCGCTCTCTAAGAAATACGCCCTTACCGGATGGCGTGTGGGCTGGGTGATCGCTGCGGCCCGGTGGATGGAACAGATCATGAAGGTTCACGACGCAGCAACCATCTGCGCGCCTACCCCTTCCCAGATCGCGGCCCTGGCGGCCATGGAAGGCGATCAGCAATGCGTGCGGGATATGTGCATCGAGCTGACCAAACGAAGGGCGCTTTGCTGCAAGCGCCTTGACCGCCTGAGCGACTATTTCTCCTACGTGCCGCCCAGGGGGGCTTTCTATGTCATGTCCAAATACCGCTTTACCGATGACAATTCCAAGGAGGTGGCCATCCGTCTACTGGAGGAGGCCAAAGTGATCACCATCCCCGGCGGCGCTTTTGGATTAGGCGGCGAGGGGCACCTGCGCTTGTCGTTTGGTGGTGAGGAAAAGGTGATCGATGAAGCCTTTGACCGAATCGAACGGTGGCTGCGGTGAGGAAGGCTTATAAGTTAGGTTGAGTACTCGGTATCCGATATATTGGCGAGACGAAAAATGCACCCGGAATTAATTGGCAATCTCACAAAAAACGGCGGAATCATCTATTTCACAGGTCGTGAACCTGACTCCGAGCGCCGCGCACAGTTCGCTGAAATCTCCGGGCGTCATTCTTCCTGCGCGAAACCCATCCGTACAGACGATGGACCCGTTCTTGCTGGCCGCATAATCGATTGGGCCCACAAGGCCCTCGGCAGACTGGGCTTCGAACCAGGCCAGGCGGTGCGGCCAGAAACGGTCCGAGTAGGATGAGAACAACACGATGCCGCCCCTGCGAGCCACCCGCAGTGCTTCGAGAACAAGGGCCTGTCGGTCGACGTTGAAGGCACAGATGCCGTTCTGGATGCAGACCACGACATCGAAGGCCTTGTCCGGGAAGCCGAGCGCCAGTGCGTCCATGATCAGAAATTCGCACGATTCTTCGCTGTCGAGGCTGCGGGCATAGGCGATGTTCCCGGCGGCGCTGTCTATGCCGACGGTCCGTCTGGCGGCCTTGGCCAGCCGGGTCGTGACCCGGCCGTACCCACAGCCGAGTTCAAGCACGGCATCGGTGGGCCGAATACGATCCAGCACATGGCGGATTTCCGCTTTCAAGTACTGCTCGACGCGCGGGGATGCGATTCGATAGCACCGTTCCAGCCTCTTGCCGGATAGTTTTTCATCGTAATAAACCGAGCCGGCCATGGACCACCTCACTTTTTTTCATCACCATGAAGGCCCAAAATAGAATCGATCATCTCCGAAGACTGGGCCGCCTCTTCTGCGCTACCCTGCCAAACGGTATTGCCGGACTCCAAAACCAGCACGGCGTCGGCCGCTTCCAGGGCGCGCTGGGTACTTTGCTCCACGAGAAGAATGGTCATGCCTTCGCGGTTCAGTTCGCGAATGGCGGCGTAGCAAATATCGATGGCCTTGGGCATGAGTCCCAGGGAGAGTTCGTCCACCATGAGAAGTCGGGGATCGGCCATCAGCGCCCGGCCAATGGCCAGCATCTGCTGTTCGCCGCCGGAGAGGGAACCGGCCTTCTGGCGCAGTCGTTCTCCCAACCGGGGAAACATCTCGATCACCCGGGTCATGTTTTTTTCGCATTGCTCCTTGGACCGGGTATAGCCGCCCGTCACCAGGTTTTCCTTGACGCTCAAATCCTTGAATAGTCTGCGACCTTCCGGGCAAAGGGCGATACCCCGCTTGACGCGTTCCATGGGAGAAAGGTGAGTGATATTTTGATCGTCGTAGAGAACCCGGCCCGAGGTTACCGTGACATGCCCGGCCAAGGCCATGATCAAGGAGGATTTTCCCGCGCCGTTGGCCCCCAGCAAGGCGGTAACGGAACCTTTTTCCACCGACAGGTCCATCTGGTTGACCACCTGCATGTTGCCGTAAGCGCAGCACACCTGTTCCAGCGTTAATAACATCCTTTAGCCTCCAAGGTAGGCAGCCCGCACATCGGGCTGTTTCATGACCTCCATGGGCGCCCCCTGGGCAAGATTGCGACCGTTGTCCAGTACGTGCAGCCGGTCGCTGATGCGCAGCACCTCGCTCAGATTGTGTTCGATCATGACAATGGTAATGCCCTGGTTGGCGATCTCCCGGATGGTATCGGCCAACATGGCTGCCTCCCGGCTGTTGAGACCCGCCAAGGGTTCGTCCAAAAGCAATACCCGGGGAGACTGGGAAAGCGCCCTTGCCACTTCCATGCGCTTGATCACGCCCAGCGGCTGGCTCGAAACCTCCTGGCCGGCAAAAGACTCGATACCCACCCGTTCAAGGCAGGCCATGGCCAGGGTCCTTTCCGGTTTGCGGTCCAGGGTGACCAGAGCCTTCAGGGTCCTGCTCACCTTCTCATGGCCAGCGGCAAACATGACGTTCTCAAGAACGTTCATGTTTGAAAAAGGACGCACGATCTGATGGGTCAAGGCAAGGCCCAGCCGGGCCCGTTTGTGGGTGGGCAGTGCCGTGATGTCTGCGTCCCCCAGGGTCAGGCGGGCCGAAACCGGCGTCACCGTGCCGATGATCACCTTGAGAAGTGTGGTCTTGCCTGCCCCGTTGGGGCCGATCAGGCTGAGCAGTTCGCCTTTTTCGACTTCCAGCGTTACGTCGTCCAAGGCCAGCAGGCCGCCGAATTTAACGGTTACCGAGGAGACGGAGAGTATGCTTGTCATGCGCTTTTCGCCTCCTTCCCACCGAAAATCATCCTGAAAACACCGGCAAGGCCCTCAGGAGCAAAGCGCATCACCGAGAACAACAGCACTCCGTAAAGCAGTAGTTTATAGTCGTTGATAAATCGGAAAAACTCGGGCATGAGCACCAGGATCACGGCCGAAACAACGCAGCCGGCAATGGAGCCGATGCCCCCCACCGCTACTATGGAGAGAATGGTCACCGACTGAATGAACCCGAAGGTGTCCGGAATGATGAAGCGGGTGTAGTAGGTGTAAAGCCCGCCGGCAATGCCGGCCATGGCCGTTCCCATGGCAAAAGCGGCAATCTTGTAGGATTTTACATCCAGGCCGAGAACTTTGGCGGTTTCCTCGTCATTGGCCACGGCCTCGAAGGCAAAGCCCATCCAGGAGCGCTTCACATGCCAGGCAAAAAGGACACAGAAGATGGCCGAGCCCCAGATCAGGCCCAGGAAACCCCATTGGCCAAGGCCGTGGGAAGGAATACCGGAAATACCCATCTCGCCGCCCAACACCTCCTGCTGGCGGACAATACCCACAAATAAAAAGGCAACGCCCATGGTGACGATGGCAAGAAAATCCTCACGGACCCGCAGACTGGTGAGCCCGATCACCGCCCCCACGATACCGGCCAGGATGCATCCGGCGCCAAGGGTGGCAAACAATGGGAACCCGGCCTTGGCGAGCAAGGCGGCGCAGTAGGCCCCGATGCCGAAAAAGGCGGCATGTCCCAAGGAGATCTGGCCGCAGTAACCCGTGATCAGGTTCAGTCCCACGGCCAGGATAATATAGATGCCAACGTTCATCGCCAGGCTGATTTCATAAAGCCCCATCGTTTCACCTCGATGTAAAAAGCCCGGTGGGCCGGATCATGAGAACTATGATCAGGAATGCGAAGGCAATGGCATCCCGGTCGAGAAGACTGCCAAGGTAGATGGTCCCGAAAGCCTCCACCACGCCGAGGACAAGGGAGGCGATGAGGGTACCGCCCACATTGCCGAGCCCTCCTAGAACAATAATGGCAAGGGATTTGTACGAAGGCACCGCCCCCATGGTGGGTTCCACCAGGTTGCTTAAGAGCGCCACCAAAACCCCGGCCACGGCAGCCAACGCCGATCCCATGCCGAACACCAGATAGCGCACCCGGATGGGATCGATACCGAAACAGGCGGCCATCTTGGGATCGTCCACCGTGGCCCGCCATCCCGTGCCCACCTTCGTGCCCTGGGCCACCCAGGCAAGGATGCCCAGCAGCACAAGATTGATGACCACCGTGGCGATCTGGCAGGTCCTTAAATAGATGCCGGCCACCTGGACCACATCCTGAAGCGGCGGGGTGACGAAACTCATACCGAAAGGACCGAAAACCAGGCGAAAAAGCTCCTCCATACCCATGTACAACCCGATGGATGCAATCAGCGCCACGTAGGGCGGGCGGTCCAAAATAGGTTCGTACACCAGGCGGTAGATCAAAATTCCGGCCAGCGCCGCGCCCGTGGCCGCCACGGTTACGCCAATGCCGAGGCTGCCGGTGTGGTTGGTCACCAGCACCCCGAGATAGGCCCCGAGGGTGAACAAACCGGCATGCGCCACATGCAGAACCCGCAGCAGCCCGTAGACCAGGGTCAGACCCACGGCAATGATGGCGTAGGTCGAACCCTGGATCAGTCCCTGGACGACAAGTTCAAGGAACAGCACGTCACAGCTCCTTCTGGGTTGAACAATTAACTGTTAGCTTTCGCCAGCCAATCGTTTTCTTGTTCCTATTTTTCCGGCGGGGCAAGCAGCACGGGATCGTCAATCACGGAATGGCGATGCCAGTTGCCCTCTTTAACCACCTGGTTCTGGACCGCCTTCATCACCTCGCCCAGGGCGTTGAAATGAATGGTCCCGGTGGAGGCCTTCATATGAATGGCGGCCAGGGCATCCCGGATCTTGGCGGGATCGGCGCTGCCGGCGCTTTGAATGGCCAGGGCAGCAGCCCGGACGGCGGTGTGCGCGGAGGCCGCCACCATGTCGGCGGGATAGCCGGCCAGGTCTTCAAAGGCCTTGATGAAGTCGCGAGTTTCGGGAACGTCCGAATCGCGGTCCAGAGAAGTCGTGATAATAACGCCCTCTGCAGCCTTGCCGGCGATCTCGATGAATTTCTGGGAGTCGTATCCCTCCTGCCCGATAACCGGAACGGTCACGCCCGCCGCACGAAGCTGGGTGACCAGGGGACCGGCGGTGAAAAAGTAACCGGAAGCATAGATGGCATCCGGGGCGTCCGCCTTGACCTTGGCCACAATGGCGCCGAACTGGCGGTCCTTGATGGCATATTCGTATTCATTGACAATGGTGATACCGAAATCGGCGGCTTTTTCCTTGAACCCGGCGGCCAGGGATTTACCGAAATCGTTTTTCAGGGTGATCATCACCACCTTTTTCCTGCCGAGAAGTTCTCCGACCAGTTTGGCGCCGGCCCGGCCCTGAACTTCTCCGAGAAAAGAGGTCCGGAAGACATAATCCCCAGCCCTGGTGATGTCGGGATGAATGCCGTAGGCAGAGATAAAGGGAATTTTCGCTTCCTGGAAAATACCGGCGGCAGACCGCGTGGGGGCCGAGTAACTGCCCGACACGCAAACGGTAACCTTGTCCTGGCCGATGAGCTTGTTGGCGATGGGGATGACCTGGGCCGCATTGGCCTGGTCATCGTAGACCACCAATTCCAGTTTTTTGCCAAGCACACCGCCGGTGTCGTTGATCTGCTTGACGGCCAGTTCGGCCCCGAATTTGGCGGATTCGCCGTCCGAGGCGGCAAAACCGGTCAACGGTGCGTTAAACCCGATTTTGATGGAATCCGACGCCCAACCTGTGTTCCAGCACATGGCGACGGCGACAGTGACCAAAATCAACAATGCTCTTTTCATGACTTCCTCCTTTGTTTTCCATAACTGGTTTTCTTTATTTATCTATACAAGTATGGATCTCAAGCCAAGATTTAAGAACCTTCTCGATCAGGGCGTCATCGGCCAGATGGGGAACCGTAATCTGATCGCCGTTGGGGTTCTCCCGGTTGTAGGCCATGGCCACTTCGCGGGCGTTGGGGTTGCCGGCCCAGTTGCGGCGGGCAACGCCGCCCATGACATCCCAGAGCATGGCAGAGCGGATGATGTCGTCCACCAGCGCGCTGCCGTCAAGCACCAGGCCAAACCCGCCGTTGATGGCCTTTCCGATGCCGGTGCCGCCGCCGTTGTGCAGGGCCACCATGCTCATGCCCCTTGCGGCGTTGCCGGCAAAGCAATGGGTGGCCATGTCGGCGCAGACGTTGGAACCGTCATAGATGTTGGCGGTTTCCCGGAAAGGAGAATCCGTGCCACCGGGGTCATGGTGATCCCGGCCGAGCATGATCGGAGCCGACACCTCGCCATTGCGCACCATTTCATTGAACCTGAGCGCAATATCCACCCGGCCCTTGGCATCCTGATAGAGAATTCTCGCCTGGGAGCCCACCACCATTTTGTTCTTCTTGGCATCCCGGATCCAGACGTAGTTGTCCCGATCATAGGGCCGTCTGTCCGGATCGATGCAGGCCATGGCCGCCGCATCGGTCTTGTCCAGGTCATCGGGTTTCTGGCTGAGACAAACCCATCTGAAGGGACCGTAGCCGTAATCGAAAATGGGGCCCATGATGTCTTCGAAATAGGAGGGGAAGATAAATCCGTCCTTGGCGTCGTGGCCGTTCTTGGCGATTTCCGTAACCCCGGCGTCAAACACGGCCTTGAGGAAGGCATTGCCGTAATCGAAGAAATAGGTACCTTTGGCGGTGATGGTTTTGATCAGCTGATAATGTTTCTTGAGACTTTGGTTAACTAAGGATTTGAACTTTTTCCTGTCCTCGGACAAAAGCCGGGTCCGCTCCTCGAAGCTGACGCCCACCGGACAGTATCCACCGTCATAGACCACGTGGCAGGAGGTCTGATCGGACATGAGATCCACCTTGATGTCCTTGTCGATGAGATATTCAATGAGATCCACCACGTTGCCGTGATAGGCAATGGAGGTGTTTTCTCCCGCCTTTGCCGCAGCCACGGCCTTTTGGCAAACCTTTTCAAGATCATCCGAGGCCACATCCACCCACCCCTGGGAGAGCCGGGTCTCGATCCTGGAATAATCCACCTCGGCAATGACGGAGACGGCGCCGGCGATCTTGGCTGCCCTGGGCTGCGCCCCGCTCATGCCGCCCAGACCCGAGGAAACAAAAAGAAGACCTTTGAGGTCGCTGTCCGCCGGCACCCCGCACATCTTCCGTCCCGCGTTGAGCAAGGTGTTGTAAGTGCCGTGGACAATCCCCTGGGGGCCGATATACATCCAGCCGCCGGCGGTCATCTGACCATACGAGCTCACGCCCATCTGAACGGCCACTTCCCAATCCTCGGGATTGTCGTAAAGGCCAACCAGAAGGCCGTTGGTAATGATCACCCGGGGGTTGTCCGGAAAGGATTTGAAAAGCCCCAGGGGATGCCCCGACTGCATGACC
This sequence comes from Desulfosarcina ovata subsp. ovata, assembly GCF_009689005.1. Taxonomy (NCBI): domain Bacteria; kingdom Pseudomonadati; phylum Thermodesulfobacteriota; class Desulfobacteria; order Desulfobacterales; family Desulfosarcinaceae; genus Desulfosarcina; species Desulfosarcina ovata. The sequence goes on from NZ_AP021879.1 coordinate 4,086,158, forward strand.
AGGGTCTGGCTCTCGGTGAGGTTTTCGAGATATTTTTTGATGAGAAGGTACTGCATCCAGTTCTGGCATACCGCGCCGGTCTCCCCGTAGGTCACCAGTTCATAGGGATAGAGGGCCACATCAAAGTCCAGGTTGTTGTCGATCATGGCCTGGATGGCCTTACCGGCCAGGCACTTTCCCTTGTACTCGTCAATCGGTTTGGCCTTGATGGCCCCCTCCGGGCGAAACCGGTAGCCGTAAATGCGTCCCCGGGTTTTCAACTCCTCAAGAAATTCGGGGGCCAGGGTCTCGTGTAGAGAGGCGGGGATATACCGCAAGGCGTTTTTCAGGGCCACCGCGGTCTGGGAGGACGTGAGACAATACCCCCGCGATGGCGCGCGCCTGATCCCGGGTTTAAACACTTTTTTTGGGGGCAGTTCGTCAGGCAGACAAATGCTCATCGATTCTTGTTGATTTGAATTCATATCTATCCCTCTAATTTTTTTCCAAAATCGCCAACACCTCGGCGCATTTTTCCCTGGACCGGGTTTCGATGGCCTTTGCTTCGGCCATGGTTTTTTCCTTGAATACCTCGTCCTCGATGCCCGCGATATTGATCAACACGTTTTGAAAGGCGCCCCAGATGCCGGTTTCAAGGGCCCTTGCCCCGACCTGCACATCGGACTTGGAGGCGGGATTGCCGTATTTCGCTGTCTCGCACAGGGCATTCCAGGCCTTCTCCCCCAGGCGCATGGTGTTCAGGGGCACCTGGACCGCCGTTTTCAGGCCGGCCTGCATCTTGGCCTTGCGGGCCGTTTTTTCCTTTTCCGTGGACTTGGGCATCCGCAAGCCATCCATGTACTCGTTGAAGGCATGGGTGTCCTTGTCGATCATGGGAATCAGGGACTGGGTCAGATCGTGAAGAACCGGAATGGCGGCCTGCATGTGGGCTTCGCGATCCTCGAATTTCCTGACCCCCTGGGTGAGCTTGGCCACCATGGCACCAAGCCCTGCGCCCATGGCCGCCATGAGGGCCGATGCCGACCCGCCGCCGGGCGCGGAAGTGCGTGCCGCCACCTCCTGGATGAATTCCCGCACGCTCAGGCTGGCCAGAGGCTCGTCAGGCGCCTCGGCCACGATGTATTCGATGATCTTCTCCTTGGGATTGAACGGGGCAACCGAGTTAAGCCCCAAACGCTCCACGGCCAGCCGAATCTTCTGCTCCTCCTGGTAGATGAACAGCCCTTCCTTTTCGATGTAGTAATCCGCGGCCATGAGCAGGGACGCCAGGGGCACCACGCCCACAACTTCGGAACCGGCCACGGCAATGTTGAGTTCCCGGGCTTTTTCTTTAACCTCCTCGAAAAGCACATGGAGGGGGGTGACCTTGTAGTTGTTGAGATTCACCGTGACCTGGGCCAGATTGTATTCGTCCATGTACCATCCCATGCCTTTGACATCCTTGAGCTTGCCGGGCTGGCGGGGTCCCCTGCCCGCCTCCCGAAGATCCAGGGCGATGCGGTGGGCCTGGTTGGAAGTGGCCAGAAGGTTGACGTTGTAGGCAATGAGAAACATCCTGGCGCCGGTGGCGGTCGCGCCCCAGGCGGGAACGAATTCCGCAGGTCCGAAGTCCGGTGCCCATTTGGGATCCTTGAGCTTCTCATCTAGCCCCTCGTATTCTCCCCTTCTCACGTCGGGCAGTTTTTTGCGGTAATCGCGGTCCGAGGCCTCTTCGTACAGGAAGAATGGCACCTTAAGTTCATCCGCCGCTCTTTTGGCAAAGGCCTTGGCAATCTCGGCGCACTCCTGCATGGTAACGCCCGCCACGGGAACGAACGGGCAGACATCCATGGCGCCGAACCTTGGGTGTTCTCCCTTGTGATGGCGCATATCGATCATCTCCCTGGCCACCCTGGCCCCGGCTAACGCCCCTTCCACAATGGCCGTTTCATCCCCGACAAAGGTGTAAACAGTCCGATTGGTGGATTTGCCGGGATCCACGTCCACAAGGGTCACCCCTTGGGTGTTCCGGATGGCCTCGGCAATGGCGCCTATCACTTTCTCGTCCCGTCCCTCGCTGAAATTGGGAACGCATTCGATTATTTTCTTCATATCTCTTTTCCTTAAAACTCTACATGAACTGGGTGCCGTTAAGGATCGGGGCCAACCCCTCGCAGGATTCCAGAATCAGGGGTGCGAGCCTCTTTGTTTTGCCCATGGTTTTTTTCCTTTACTGCCGTTGAAAGCGTCCCTTGAGCGTATAACGGTCTCCCGGAGAAATAATATGGCTGAAGGTGGCCACCTGATCCAGTGCCCAGGTTCTACGGGTCAACCGCAGACAGGGCGTGCCGGGATCGATGGCCAAAAACGAGGCCACGGTCCGGTCCGGAAGAATGGCCTCGATCTCGTGCTCCGCCTCCTGCAGCGGGGCCACTTCCAGCAGATAATCGCTGGGGGTGGTCACGGAATAATCTTGTTCAAGAAATTCGGGCGCCACGGCCGGGTTGACCCATCGTTCGGAATATTGCACCGGCACCTTTCTGTCCCGATGCACCATCACGGTGTGGAACACTTCCGATCCCAAAGGCAATTCCAGCTTCAAACTGACATCGGAAGGGGAAACCTCGGCTTTCATGCAAATGACATCCGAAATGTGCTCCCCGCCCCAGGCCCGGATTTCCTCTGCGATGCTCTTGATCTCAAGCAGGGCCGCTTCAGGCTTGGGCCGGGCCACGAAGGTGCCCACACCCTGAATCCGAACGATTCGTTTTTCCTCGGTCAGCTCCTTCAGCGCACGGTTGGCCGTCATTCGCGAGGAGCTAAAAGACTTGGCCAGTTGGGTTTCGGACGGAACCCTGTCATCGGGCTTCAGGGTTCCGGAGTCAATGTCGCGGATGATGCTCTGTTTTATTTTCTGATAGAGGGCATAGGGCGCGCCACCGTTTTCCATCGTGTTTCCTTAATTAGAATACAGGCAATGATTGATCTTGACTTCACCTCTATACTTGTATATACAAGTAGGGGTAGAATTGTCAACAACATAATACCAACACACCATGCAGCCGAATTTTAGGAGAAGAAAATGCCCGACCGCTTCCCCTCCCTTTGTGACCTGCTCTTTACCCATGCCAACCTGGCCACCATGGCCGCGGGCAAGTACCATATTAAGAAAGATGCGGCCCTGGCCGTATCGGGAAAAACCATTGCCTGGATCGGCGCCATGGCGAACCTACCCGAAGAGGCGGCCAGCCTGGCCAAGACGGTCATCGACTGCGAAGGGAAATGGCTACTGCCCGGATTCGTGGACTGCCACACCCACATGGTTTGGGGCGGTTCCCGTTCCAATGAGTTCGAGATGCGCCTCAAGGGCGCCTCCTATGGGGAGATCGCGGCCCAGGGCGGTGGGATCGCCTCAACGGTCAGCGCCACCCGCGCGGCATCGGCCGAAGCGCTCCTGGCCATCGGCCTCAAACGAGCGCATCATTTTCTGACCCAGGGCATCACCTGTTTTGAAGTAAAATCCGGCTACGGCCTGGACATGGATTCAGAGCTGAAAATGCTTTCCGTGGTTAGAGAAATGGATCGAACCTGTCCTCAGGATATCCATGCTACTTTTTTGGGCGCCCATGCCCTGCCCCCGGAATACAAAGGCCGCCAAGGCGCCTACACGGATCTGGTGGTTGAAGAGATGCTACCGGCGGTGAAGGCCCAGGGCGTCGCCTCGGCCGTAGACGTTTTCTGCGAGAAAATCGCCTTTTCCAGAGAAGAGACCCGCAGGATATTCAAGACCGCCACCGATATGGGATTTGGTCTCAAACTGCACGCCGAACAGCTCTCCGACTGTGACGGTGCGGCGCTTGCTGCGGACTTCAAGGCCCTATCCTGCGATCACCTGGAATATCTCTCCCCTACTGGTGCCAAGGCCATGGCGGAAAACGGCGTAATCCCCGTACTTCTTCCCGGCGCCTTTCATTATCTCAAAGAGATCAAGATCCCGCCCATGGAGCTGTTCCGGTCCCTTGACATGCCCATGGCCCTGGCCACGGACCTCAATCCCGGCACCAGCCCGGTGTTCAACATGACCCTGGTTCTCAACCTCGCCTGTATTCTCTTCGGCATGACCTGCGAAGAGGCTATTGCCGGCGCCACCCTGCACGGTGCCCGGGCCCTGGGCATCAATGGAACCAAGGGCAGTCTTGAGCCGGGCAAGGACGCGGACATCACCCTCTGGGATATGGAGGCTCCGTCCGATCTCTGTTATCTGTCGGGCCTGCTTTCGCCAGAACTGGTGGTGACTGGGGGGAAAATCGAATATAAAAATTAGGGCTCCTTGTTTCAGAACCGCTTCATTTGGCTCAAAGCGTCCTGAGTTTCTTCCTGGGACATGACAACGGGAGGTCGTGGTCTGTGTTTTGGCGAATCTGATCGATCAGCTTCAAGTTCGGATCCGGCATGAACTTGGGCTTGCTTTCCATTGTGGGTATATCCTAAGTGGATATAATGGAAAATGAGGTTCATTCAAGAATCAACTGATTACACAAAAACTGCCATATCTGATTTCCAATGTCCGTGACAATTATGATTTGGCTATTACGGCTATCCATGAGGGAAAAGCTCGATGAAATCATTAATTGATAAAACAGCGTTTATTGAAAAATTAGAGAGTTGTGGAGCAAGCATTGTCCGAGTGGCGGATATTGCCAAACTATCTGGAATCGATACAGAACCAAATGACCTTTTAAATGGGTTTTCCAGAGCAGTGAGTATTGCAGTACGTCTTTCTGATCCAGCAATAGACATGATTGACAAACAGCCCACTCCTCTATATTCATCTCATTACAGTCGAGTAAATGCGCTACTGGACGACCTTGCCATAAAAGCAACAAATCTCTTACAATCAAACGGAGCTCAAGCAGTTCCTATCCCTGCTAGCCAAATACTCGATTCAAAAAAATGGACATCGTATATATCACACAAAGCAGTTGCAATAGCTGCGGGTATAGGCTGGCAGGGTAAAAGTCTGTTGGTTGTAAATCCTGATTTTGGCCCTAGAATTAGGCTTGCAACAGTTCTTACTGACGCTGATCTCTTGCCGGATTCACCTATAAAAAACAGATGCGGAAAATGTCAACAATGCAAAGACCATTGCCCAGCTAACGCAATCCTTGGCGTCAATACCAACAGCCATTATTCAAGCAGGTCAGAGGCTATTAACCTCCAAAAATGCGTACATCAAGTGCGTGACGTATTCGGCGAAATTCCAAATATTGCACCCCTTATTTGCGGTATATGCATTAAAGTGTGCCCATGGGGTAAAAAGAATCACCAACAGGTAAAACAATCGGATTTCAAATGCAACCACCCCGCCTCCCATCACCCTTGATCCTGCCGCCGCCATCTGCTATTTCTCCGGCCGGAACCGACCAGCACTTCCCATCAACCCGCACCAGCAACGGCCAATGAATCCAGACGACAACATCGACATCGGCGAAATTTCCCGTTTTTCCACCATGGCCGCCATCTGGTGGGATCCAAAGGGGGAACTCAAGGCCCTGCACGACATCAATCCCGTGCGGCTCAACTACGTTGACGACCGGGCCGTCATTGCCGGCAAACGCGTACTGGACGTGGGCTGCGGGGGCGGCCTGCTCAGCGAGGCCATGGCATCGCGCGGCGCCCGGGTGACGGGCATCGACATGGCCGAGGCCTCCTTGGGGGTGGCCCGCGCTCACATGCGCGAAAGCGGATTTGCCATCGACTACCGCCAGACCACGGCCGAAACCATGGCCGATGCGGCGCCGGCAACCTTTGATGTGGTGGTCTGCATGGAACTTTTGGAACATGTGCCCCGTCCGGCCTCGATCCTGAACGCCTGCGGGCGGCTGGTGAAACCCGGCGGCGACGTTTTTTTCGCAACCGTCAACCGCACCTGGCTGGCGCATCTGCTGGTCATCGGCGCCTCCGAATACCTGCTGGGGATCGTGCGCAAAGGCACCCATACCTTCGATAAGCTGGTGAAACCGGACGAGCTGAAAAAATGGGGCACCGAGGCCGGGCTGTCATGCATCGACCTGTCCGGTCTGCGTTACATCCCCCTTGGCGGGTATGCCGCCCTTTGCCGCAGCACGGCAATGAACTATATGATGCACTTCCGGCGGTGATGCCGATGAAATCTAACGAAAAGAGTGGAAAGGAACCCCATGGCCCTCTGGCAGAATCCCCGCTGGTTCGACGGTAATAAACGACAGGAGCAACTCGACGATTACATCCGTGCCACCGGCAAGGCCCGTTTCGGCATCCGCGAATTTGCCGAGGAAAACAAGGCCGAGGCCGTGCGGATCCACTTTGACCGGGTGGCACCCAAGTACGATTTTATGAATTCGCTGCTCAGCTTCGGCATCCAGCATGCCTGGAAACGCGCTGCCGTGCGCATGCTCGGGGTGAAGCCCGGAGATCGGGTGCTGGACGTGTGCGGCGGCACCGGGGATCTTGCCATCCTGGCGGCCCGGCGTTCCGGTCCGGCGGGCCAGGTGGTGATCTTCGACATCAACCTCGCCATGATCCAGGCCGGCCGCCACAAAATCGATCCCTATCCCGACCTGTCGCATATCAGCTATGTCCAGGGCAATGCCGAGGCGATCACGTTTCCCGACAACACTTTCGACTGTGCCATGGTGGGATTCGGCATCCGCAACGTCACCCACCTGAAAACCGGTTTCTCCGAAATGATCCGGGTCCTCAAACCGGGCGGCAGACTGCTCTGCCTGGAGTTCTCACGGCCGCTCAACCCGGTGTTTCGCAGCCTTTACGATTTTTACTCGTTCAACATCATGCCGGCCCTGGGGCAGTTGTTGGCCGGATCAGCCGAATCCTATGCCTGCCTTCCCGAAACCATCCGCATGTTTCCCCTGCCAGGTGAGCTGGCCGCCATGCTGACCGACCTCGGCCTGCGCAACGTGAACTGGGAAGCCATGACCAACGGCATCAGCGTGGCCCATGTGGGGAGTAAAAGATAGGCGTTTGGGTAATCCTACCCGATGATTATCCTGACCAGCACCACCGCCAGCAGGCTCAGGGGATAGTGGCTGGCCTTGTTGAACAGCGCCATGGCCTGGCTGCGGTCGTTTTCCTCCACCAGCCGCAGGGCCGGAAACAACAGCAGCCAGGCGCCCAGACCGGCGACGGCCAGCAAATAGAGGGGGTTGAACCTCAGCGGTGATACCCACATCAGCATAAAGGTCAACAGGTAGGCCACCGTCAGGCAGGCAATGGAAAGCAGACCGGCCCGGACCAATCCCAACTTTACCGGAATGGTCTTGGCTTTGAAGCGTCGGTCTTCCTCGATGTCCGTCCAGTCGTTGGGAATATTCTGCCCGCCAATTTCCCAGAAAAAAATCAGCCCCAACAAAACGATCAAAAAAACAGCGGACGGCTGCGGATCCACGGCGAAAACCGCCGCCACGGCCCCCAGGGATTTGACAATGCCGTTGATCAGGGCCCTTGCCGGGGTGACCCGCCACAATCGGCAATAGATCACTTCCAAAATGCCGCCGGCCAGAAAAATAAACAAACAGACCGGGTTGAGCAACCATGCCCCCAGCATGGTCACCAGCGCCCATCCGACTGCCCACAGGATACCGTCGGTGAGCCCGAGCACACCCTTGGCCAGAGGATGACGCACCAGCACCCCGTCGAGAAAGTCCTCCCCATCGCTGTAGCCGCCATAACGGACTTTCTCTTTGTCCGTGCGGTAGTCCACGATGTCGTTGAGGGCATAGACAGCCGTATATCCGGAAAAAACCGTCAACAGCCCGAGCAAGAGGACAGATAGGGACGGGAAATGCCCCAGGCACAACAGGGCGGCCAGGGCCGGGGTGGCGATGTCGATGATGCCGTGGGGCGTACGGGAAAGGGCCAGCAGGAGTTTCAGCCGTGGATGGGTCAGGATGGCATTGATAATCATGGGCGTCTTTGCGTTCAGGCAGAGGGTTTGGGTACAAAAAGGGATAATCCCACCAATTCAAGCTTTGACATTTCAGTCAAGGATCGATGCAACTTGCCAGAATCGCGATGATTTGTCAATTTTTAGCTGAACATCTTTTTACGCCTCCCGGGAAGGGGAGTGGTGTCGTTCATCCCAAAACACGTCAGAGAAGATGCTTTTTTTGAATCGTCTCCATTTTTCCTTGTGCGGTTCTGGAAAAGATGAACGGAACAAGGATCCCAATCAGTCACGGCGGGTTCTCAGTTCAATAAACCGCTTGTGTTCCCGGATGACCCGCCAATGGTTTGAGCGCCGGACCTTACCCAGGCTTTGACTGCGGTCCTGGTGTCCGTCTTCCAGGTAAAACACGCCCTCGTGCTTGATGATGCGATGAATATCGGCCAAAAAACCGACCGGATCATCCACCTGGTGGAACATATCCAAGGCATAGACCACATCGGCACACTGCTTTGCGATGGTTGCCGGTTGATCGTCCAGCAATACCGGCACCACATTGGTCAAACGGTGCTTTTCAATTTTTCGCTTCACCAGGTCGATGGCCATGGGGTGGACGTCCGCGGCAAAAACCTTGCCGTCTGGCCCCACCATCTGGGCGGCCTTGCGGAGATACCGGCCGGGTCCGCAACCATAGTCCACCACGACCATTTCCTTTTTCAAATCGAATGCATCCAGGTGCCGGTCGGGCTTGGCAAACAGGTCCATGAGCCTGAAGGTCCAGACCATGAGGCGATAGCCGCTTTCCGATTGGGGGTTGCACAGTTTTGGCATTGACTCACCCTCCGTTATGTTTAGCTCCTATACTTTATCCACAAAAAAAATTAACGCCGCCGATCCGCCATGTTTTCAAGTTCACGCAAAAATTTTTCGACAGCCGTGAATTCTTCACCGCTCAATTTTCTCACATAGGCATAAAGGTCGCTGTCCATCTCCTCATGGTATTGCTCATGGGCGTAATAGGCCACCTTGCCCTTGTTGGTCAGGACCGGCACCTTTTTCAAACTGTTTCCGGGTTCCTCGGCCTTTCGCACAAGTCCTTTTTTTTCCAGCTTGGCAACGATCTGGGAGATCGCACCCCGGGTGACGCCGGCCATCCGGGCCAACTCGGCGCCATGGACTCCCGGGTTATCGCCGATCAGCATAACCATGTGGATCTCGGACGGGTGCAGCAGTTTGTCAATGCCAAAGCGACGCGGTTGTTTTTCGTTGCGGGCGAATTTGTTGAAAACCCGAAGGAGGAGCTCGGCCAATGTTTGGGCTCGTGGATCCATTTCACATATGTATAGTTACTATACAAACATGTCAAGACTCTTTGCACGGACGAATTGCTTTACCTTGCCATCTCCTCTTTACCTTGCCATTTCCTTTAAAATGATGGAGAAAAAACCATAGTGCCCCCAAACCACCTCCAATTAAGGAAACCCATCATGCCAATCGTCAATTATCAGCAATACTGCCAGATGCTGGATCACGCAAAAAAGAACAAATTTGCCTACCCGGCCATCAACACCACCTCAAGCGAAACCATCAACGCCGCCCTTTTGGCATTCAAGGAAGCCAACTCCGACGGCATCATCCAGGTGTCCACGGGAGGCGGCAGTTTTGCCTCGGGGCTCGGGGTCAACGAGTCCTACAAGGGGGCCATCGCCCTGGCCGAATTTGCCCGCAGCATGGCGGTCTACTACGATGTGAACATCGCCCTGCATACCGACCATTGTCATCCGCAGTATGTGGATACCTTTCTGATGCCGCTGATTGAAGAAACCCAAAAACGCCGTGCCAACGGACAACCCAACCTGTTCTGCTCCCACATGTATGACGGTTCCGCCCTGCCCATGGCGGAAAACATCGCCGCTTCCAAAAAAATCATGGAAGACTGCGTGGCCAACGAATTGATTCTGGAAATTGAAACCGGGGTTGTCGGTGGCGAGGAAGACGGCCACGACACCTCCGGCGCACCCAAAGAGAAACTCTATACTACCCCTGAGGATATGGTGCTTGCAGCCAGGGAACTCGGCGCCATGGGTCGTTTTCTCCTGGCGGCCACCTTTGGCAATGTCCACGGCGTGTACAAGCCAGGGAATGTTGTGCTCAAGCCGTCAATCCTGAAAGACGGTCAGGACGCGGTGGTCAGGGAATTAGGTCGGGACAGTTACCTTAATCTGGTTTTCCATGGTGGTTCCGGTTCCGAGCTTAAAGACATCCACGAAGCGCTTGACTATGGTGTCGTTAAAATGAATGTCGACACCGACACCCAATACGCGTATACCCGTCCCGTCGTTGACCACATGCTGAAAAATTATGATGGTGTGTTGAAAATTGAAGGTGAGGTGGGCAACAAGAAGGTTTACGACCCGCGTTCCTGGGGCAAGAAAGCCGAGAGAAACATGGCCGATCGTATCATGCAGGCCTGCCAGGATCTGCGGTCCACCGGAACATCGCTTGGTAAAAATATATAGGGGAGGGCTATCGTTTACTCTCCCTTTGCCATTTTTTTCCATCGGCGTGCCATTTGAAAATGTCTGGATTAGGAATGAAGATGCATCAAGAAGCTTCCCATGGCCACCCATCATCACGATCAGCAACCCCTTGACTTTCTCAAAATATGCTTTTATTGGTATGCATTATGGCACATGCGGCATAAGGATCGGGAATTTTATTAATTAAACGAAATTGCTTGTTCTTGCGCCCGTCTTCCGCGTTGCATCAACGGCCACATACTCCCGGTATGCAACCCTTGATGCGCCTTGAAGACGAACACAAGCCCGGCGCAATTACGTTCAATTCATTTCATCCCCGATCCTAAGGCAATGTTCTTCCCGATTGTTGGTTTTACGACAATGCTCATAAAGACAACTGATTCAACCCTAATCATCTTCAATAAAGAAAGGAGCACGGCTATGAATGAAGCAGTTAAAGTCTCGCCTAAGGAATTCGAAAAACAACCGGACGGTTCCTGGCTTTGTGTTAAAAACTCAGACATTAAAAGTAATTACGGGGTTTACCGCATTGCTCCGGGAACGACTTTCGAAAAAGGCAAACCGCTTTGGGGAATTGATGTTGCGGAATTGCTTGAACAGGCTAACCCAAACTGAAGCATATGACGATAAGATAGGTGTCAGTGCCTCCGAAATATTTAAGTTTCTTATTACGCGTTGATTCTTGTTGATGCCTTTTAACCGTTACAGACCGGAGAACCACTGTGCCAGTTGTTCACACAATCGGTGTTCCACGTGGAGGGGCCGGCCATCCAGTGACAACGCCGGAACCGGCCCCATGAGGGCGTTGGTAAGCAGAACCGTGTCGGCATCCGCCAGCGATTGCGGTGTGATGGCCTGATCGGCAAGGGAAAACCCATTTTCGGCAAACCACCTGCAGACCGCCGCCTGCATCACCCCGGGAAGGGCATGCGGCGAACGGGGACGCAGAACCGTTTTGCCGGACACCACCAGGATACTGGCCGTGTTCGTCTCGGAAAGGCTGCCGTCAGGGTTGAGAACCACTGCTTCGTCGGCGCCTTTTTCGCGGGCCCAGGCCCCGGCCAGATAATAGAAAAGATAGTTCAGCGTTTTGTGGTCTGCCAGGTGCGTCAGGCGCGGGGCAGGGTAGGTGATCAGGTTCAAACCGACGCGGCCCAGGGCCGTCAGGCGATGCACGTAAGGCCTGGCCGTCACCAGCAGGGTACCATTGAATCGCGATGCCGCGGTGTCACCGCGAGTAGCTAGGAGTTTCACGGCGGCAGCGCCCTTTTCCAGACTATTTTTGGTGACGACCTGGGTGATAATATCCTCCCAGGTCAAATCCGGCGGCAGGCTGCCAAAAAGCGCCGTCCACGATCGGTTGAATCGCTCCAGATGGGCCGCCAGACGACAGGCAGCGCCCTTTTCCACCCGAATGGTTTCAAAAAAGCCGAATCCGTACTGCAGGCCCAGGTCGGTAGCCGGCACCATCGCTTCCGCCTGGCTGATAATCCGGCCGTCCATCCATGCCCAGGGGCCACCATCCTTTTCAACGACCGCAGCTTTATCCGCCCCCCGAAACACCTGCATCAGGGTTTCGCCCTTGTGCAGGGTTTCGACAAACTCATCGGCCGGGTCCGAGTCGAAAACGATGCCGCCCCCGACAGAAAATAAAATCCGCTTATCGGCCACCGTGGCCGTGCGGATGGCGATGGAGAGATCCATGGTGTCGTGGAAGCTGATGTAACCGATGCTGCCGGTGTACACATGGCGCCGTCGCGATTCCAGCTCATCGATGATCTCCATGCAGCGGATCTTGGGGCAACCGGTGATGGAGCCGCCGGGAAACGTGGCCCGGATCAGATCGACGGCGCCCCTCCCCTCGGCCAGGGTTCCCTCCACCACCGAAACCAGATGGTAGACGTTCCGGTAGGCCTCCATCCGTTTGTGCTGGCTCACGACCACCGACCCGCCGCTGCAGACCCGCCCGATGTCGTTGCGCATGAGATCCACGATCATGGAGAGCTCGGCATCATCCTTGGGACTTTCTGAAAGTGCCACCTGCATCTGCCGGTCCGCCTCGGGTGTCTGACCCCGGGGGCGGGTGCCTTTAATCGGCCGGGTTTCCACCCGCCGGCCGCACTGCTGCAGGAAGCGTTCGGGCGAGGTGGAGACGATCTGGTGATCACCTGCGTTGACATAAGCGAAAAACGGTGCGGGGTTCATCTGGTAAAGGGTGCTGAACAGGCTGTAGGTGTCGCCGGCAAAGCCCATTTCAAAACGCTGGGAAAGGTTGACCTGATACACGTCGCCGGCAGCGATATAGTCGCGGATCTGTTCGACGGCCGCCTCGTAGGCCTCACGCGAGAAATTGGAGGTAAAGGCTTTTCCGGTTCCTGAAAACCCGCCGGGAACCGGGGCCGGCCCGCCGATGTCATCCAGAAAATCCTCAATCCGCCCTTCCGCCGCATCGATCCCGAGATCCTGACGGATTGGCGCATACAGCATGGTGCGGCCGTCAACCTTGTCATGCACCACGATCAGGGCGGGGGCGTAAAGGAGCAGGTGCGGCAGGCCGAGATCATCGACGGCCGTACGGGGAAGGTGTTCCAGGCTGTCCTTCAGGTCATAGGCCAGATAGCCGAAAAGACCGGCACGAATCGGATCGGTGGTCTCCCCGATCTCAAGGTGGCAGCGCTTCAGGACGACATCCAGAAGGTCCAGGGGCTCCCGGGAATCGTCCCGGGCGGTTCCATCGATGGTGATCGTCGATCCACCCGTCCGTCCGCTCAGTTCGAGCCAGGGCCGTATGGCCAGAAGGTGATAACGGGCGCTGTCCAGCGGTCCCCCGGAAAGCAGCACCACACAGCCCGGTTCATGGGCAAAACGGGCGGCCAGGGCATGGAAGGGTTCTTCCAGATCGAGCGGGCGGGTGCAGACGCCTGTGATTTCGGGCAGCCAAAGATCGGTCGAAGCCATCAGCAGCGCCCCTCCATACCGATTGCCGGACCCGTCTCAAGGGGCTGATACGCAAAAGGGTTAACTTGCCGGGGGCCGTCGACCAGGGCGGCTTTCAGCGGTCCCCGTCGCAGGAAGTTTTCGATCACGCCAAATCCGTGCTCGGTAAGAAAGCTCTCCGGATGAAACTGCACACCATGCAGGGGACAAAACCGGTGGGAAAGCCCCATGATCGTTCCATCGCCGGTTCGGCCGGTGACGACCAACGCATCTTTCAACGCCGCGGCCGACGGCTCGACGGCCAGCGAGTGATAGCGGGCCACGCGAAAAGGGGAGGGGATGCCGCAAAAAAGTCCTTCCTGATGGTGAATCACCCGGCTGGTCTTGCCGTGCATCGGTGCGGGTGCGCGCACGGTCCGCCCGCCGAACACCTCGTTGATACACTGCATGCCCAGGCAGACCCCAAAAATGGGAATCGTTTGATAAAACCGCTCGATCAACCGCTTGGAAATGCCGGCATGGGCCGGGTCTTTCGGTCCCGGGCTGACCAGCAGGTAGTCCGGCCGCATGGCCGCCACCTGCTGCAGGGTCACCTGGTCGCTGCGCACCACATCGATGGAAAGGTCGTAGCGCATAAACATCTGCACCAGGTTGTAGGTAAACGAATCGTAGTTGTCGATGGCCAGCAGCGTCGTCACGTTTTCCTCCCTTAAAAATAGAACAGCCACCCAGTTCGAGTCTGGGTGGCTGATGCCTGTTGCATAACTCAATTCTTGACGCATCCGGACCAAGCCACGGATGCCGTCATCAATTTTTTGTTTATTCAGTAGCCAATCGGAACCCACCGGTCAAGCAAAAACCGGTGGTCTTCTTCAATCCACGGGAAGCAGAACCGTAAATGTACTCCCTTTTTCGGGCGCGCTCTCAACACTGATGCGCCCCTTCAATGACTCCACCAGCCCCTTGACGATGGGCAGTCCCAGTCCCGTGCCGGTGATAAAACGGGTCTTGTCGGTTTTCACCCGGAAAAAACGATCGAAGATCTTGTCCAGGTAACGCTCCTCGATGCCAAACCCGTTATCGATCACTCGGATGCGCAGGTTGATTCCGGTCATGTCCAGACGGACCACGATCTCACCACCGTTTTGGGTGTAGTTGATCGCGTTGGCGATCAGGTTGCCGAAAACACTCTCCAGGGCCAACGGATCGGCCTTGATGGTGGGCAGGGGCTGATCCGGATGTTCCAGCGTCAGGGATTGGCTTTTGGTTCTGGCCCGCGTGCCAAGGAAATCGACAATATTGCCGAGCAACTCTTCCAATTGGACCGGCTTGAGTTCCTGGCAAGTGATCCCCGATTCGATTCTCGAAAGATCCAGCAAGTCGCCGATGGTGGAAATCAGGCCCTGGGTCTTCTCCTTGGCCCGGGAGAGCAGATGCTCATCCGATTCGCTGAGCTGCCCCATCAGGTCGTTGAGCACCAGGGCCAGCTGTTCGTGAATGGTGGACAGCGGGCTGCGCAGTTCATGGGAAACCTTGGCCACAAATTCGGATTTGAGACGGTCCAGGACCTTCATGTTGGTAATGTCGACGATGGTAACCACCGCCCCCAGGCACTCCTTGCGTTCTCCGAGCACGGGTCGGCCGCGGGCCATAAAAAATCGTTCTTCACCAGCGGAAAATTCATAGGTCGGGATATCATCGAAATCGACGTGCCGGCCGCTGGATATCTCCACAATCAACCGGCACAGGCCCTCTTCCTCAATGTAGGCGGAAATCGGTTGGCCGGTGGCCGTATCCGCGGGCAGTTCCAGAACCCGCACAAACGCCGGGTTCATCAGAACCACGGTTCCATCGGCATTGGTTACCACAATGCCGTTGGGCAATGAATCGATAATCGTGTGAATCCGGGTTCTTTCCGTACCCAGGTCGGCCAGTGTGCGCCGCCGCGCCTTTTCCAGTTTTGCCGCCTCTTTTTTGAGCGACAGTTTTTCCCAGGCCCGGTTCACCACGATGCGCAGTTGATCCGGCTCAAAGGGTTTGGGAATAAAATCGTAGGCACCCTGCTTCATGGCCTCGATGGCCGTTTCAATGGTGGCAAATCCGGTAATGATAATCACAAGAATCTCAGGGTTCATGGTATGGATTCGTTTGAGCACCTCTATCCCGTCGATTCCGGGCATTTTAAGATCCAGAAGCACAATCGACGCATCGCTGCGTCCCAGAGTGGCCAGGCCCGCTTCACCATTTTCAGCGGTCAGGGTCTGGCATCCCATCCGGTCGAGGATCCGCTTCGATCCGTCCCGGATGCCTTTTTCATCATCGATCACCAGAACGGTTACGGGATCAGGCGTGCTCTGCATCTTCAACTCCTTTTTCGGTTTCGTGGGTGACGGGAAGTTCGATGGTGAAGGTACTGCCGCGGCCTAAAACGCTTCGCGCCGAGATGGTGCCGCCATGGTTTTCGACAATGCCGTAAACAACACTTAACCCCAGTCCCGTTCCCTGGCCTTCCTCCTTGGTAGTAAAAAAAGGCTCAAAGATGTGCGCCAGGTTTTTCGATGAAATACCCGGTCCCGTATCGGCGACATCGATAATCACGCGATCTTTGGCGGCAGACTCCCGGGTGGTAATCGTAATGGTCCCCTGTCCGTCCATGGCCTGGGCGGCATTGATAATGATATTCATGAACACATGGCCCAATTGCTGTGAGTCCGCCACGACCAGCGGAACAAACGGCGCCATATTCTTCTTCACCCGGATATTGTGGAACAGGGTCTGATTTTCGATAAGAAAAAGGGTTTGTTCGATGGCCTTGTTGATGTTCAGTGGTTTCATGAACTGGCGGGTTTGGCGGGCGAATTCGAGCAGTTCCTTGACGGTGTCCCGGCAACGTTGGGCATCGTTTAAAATGCGATACAGATCCTCCCGGGCGTTGTCTTCGAGATCGTAATCTTCGAGCATCAGCTTGGTGTAAAGGGTGATGCCGCCCAGTGGATTGTTCAGCTGGTGGGCCACTCCGGCGGAAAGCTTTCCCAGGGAAGCCATCTTCTCGGACTGGATCAGTTGAAGCTGGGTTTTTTCCAGTTTCTGCTGAATGTGAATCCGTTCGCGAAGATCGTGGAAAAAACCGATCGAGCCGACCTCCTTGCCATTTTCATCGTAAATGATGGATGCATAGAGACTGATGGGGAATTTGTCCCCATTTTTATCCACTGCATTGGTGCTGTATTTTTTCACCTTGCCTCTGCCGCCGTACTCCTCTCCCCGCAGATAGCGCATAATCCGTTTGGCCTCCGCGGGACCGCCTTCGTAAACATCCCTGATATTCAGGCTCTCCAGCGCTTCTTCGACCGTTAATCCGGTCATCTCGGCGGCCGCGTCGTTAAAAATGATCATCTTCCCGGTCATGTCGGCAGCAACCACGGCATCACAGGCGCTCTGGAGCAGGTTGTGTAAAAAATTGTTGGCCCGGCGCAGATCGGACTCGAGCCCTTCCAGGGCCGGAAGCTCGAAATTGAAAATCGTTATGGTGTCCTGCCCCTCAGGGTCGGAAACGGGGTAGGCATACAGGCAGGCCCTTTTGGATTTGTTCAAAATACTTGACGAGGTTTCCCGCAGGGAAGGCGAATGGGTATCCATCACCTTTTTGGCCGGGCAATTGTCGCAAGGTTCGGAACGCTGATAAAAAACCTGATGGCAGCATTTTCCGGTCAGCCGATCCCCATCGGCCAGAACATCCGTGCCGGCATAGGCAAGAATACGAAAATCTTTAGAGATGACAACTATTTTGCGATTGAACGCATCCAGCGCTTTTAGCAGGATTGTGTTTTCGTCTTCCGGTCGCATCAGCCAGACCTCCGGGGGTTGAGGTTCCGTGAATGCTTGGGCGTCGTGTGATTATGCGTGATTACAAGTGATTAAAAGATAGATTCGCTGTAATGTCAACAGCTATACACCAAGGAGAATGAAACCGGTTGTAAAAACTAAGGGGCCGCCAGAGGATGCGTGCCCTTGAAATCGCATGACGGTCAAGGCTGCGTGTGAAACGACTGCAGGTATGCGTCCCATTCCATGGGCAGCAGCTGTTTTTTCTTGTTGTTGCAGGCCTTACAGGCGGGAACCACATTGCCTTTGGTGGTTTTACCGCCCCTGGCGATCGGAACGATGTGATCCATGGTCAGCTCACCGGCCGGTGTCGGTCTACCGCAATAATGGCAACGGCCTTTGGCGCAACGCCGTTTCCACCACTGGGATTGTCTGAGTTCGCGGGCTTTCTGGCGCTCGCGTTTAAGATCCCGTTCGTCCAGGTCATACGCATAGGGGTTCATGGCTAATCTCCGATCGTATCGGGACGTTCATTTTTTACCGCCGGACTCAGACTGAGTCCCAGATCTTCCAGCCAGCCGTCGATCTCGGTCTTGAGCATTGTGTAAAACGCGTCCGATCCGCCGAGCCCGGTCCTGCCGAAAAAGTAATTGATTTCCAGAAACAGCGGCCTGGTTTGGCTTTGGGTGTTTTCAAAAATAAGATCGAACCCGGCCAGGTTGATCTTTGACCGCCGGCAAAAGTCCCGGGCCAGATCCAGGCCTGCCTGGCGCAGCAACGGGTCCGAATCGTGATCGATCCGCGCACCATGGGCCACACTGGTACCGAAAACCAGGAGGTTCTCCTGTATCCGCCAATAGGCCGTCAGGCGCTTTCCGGTCACCGCGACCCGCAAGGTCCGATGGGTTCCCGGAACGAACCGTTGCAGAATAAATCCGCGCTGGCCGGAACGCTCATAGGCGGCCGCCGTTGAGAGGGCGGCTTCAAGGTCGGCTGCGCTGCGGATCAGAACAACCGTTTCGCCTTCACCGCCCCAGTCCAGCTTGAAAACCAGCGGCAGCCCATCCTTGGGCATTCGTCCGGCCCTTTGTGCATAGTCGGACAGGTCATCGAACGGCCAGGTTTCCGGATGGGGAACGGCCAATGCCCGAAAAAGCCTGGCCTGACCGGTTTTTCCCGGATAGTTGAACCGCATGTCATAATCGGGAAAAACATGCCGGCAATGCTGCCGGCTCAGGCGGTACAGCGATTCGCGGCATCCCTGGGGCAAAATCACCGCCTCGGCGGTGCGGATCACCGCAAGATCCTTTTCATCCGGCTCTCGGCCGGCACAAATAATATTGGCATCCGCTTCATAGCAGGGATGAAAGGAAAGAATCATCAGTACCCGAACTTACGCAGCGCCTTGGTATCCTTGGTCCAGTTTTTCTGGACGCGCACAAACAGTTTGAGAAATACCTTGGTCGCCAAAAGGTTTTCAATCTCCTGCCGGGCCGCCTCGCCGATCTGTTTGAGCTTGGCGCCGTTTTTGCCGATGACGATGCCTTTCTGGGAATCGCGCTCCACATGGATGGTGGCATGGATGCGGGCCAGGGCCCCGTTTTTCTCCTCTTTGAAGAGATCGACGGTTACCGCCACCGCGTAGGGAATCTCCTGCCCGGTGAGACGGATGGCTTTTTCGCGGATCATCTCTGCGGCAATGAACCGCATGGGCAGGTCGGTGAGGCTTTCCGGTGGAAAAAACGGTGGGCCCGGAGGCAGGGCCGCCTCCATGGCATCCAGCAGGCGATCGACCTGCTCGCCCCGTTTCGCACTGATCGGGACCACGGCCGAAAAATCAAAGGCCGCCGACCAGTGCTCGATCTGGGAGAGGAGGGCCGGCCGTTGAACCTGGTCAATTTTATTGAGCGCCAGCACCACCGGACGCTGATGCTGATCGAGTTTTTCCAGGAGCAGCTGTTCAGACGCCTTGTCCGGGTTGATGGCATCCACCACCAGCAAGATCAGGTCGACTTCCGCAAGGGTGGACAGGGCGGCATCGACGATGCGGGTGTTGAGCGGGTTGCGGGCCCGATGGATCCCCGGGGTATCCAGAAAAACCATCTGGGACGACTGGCGGTGCACCACACCCAAAATCCGATTTCGGGTGGTCTGGGGCTTTTTCGACGTAATCGACAGCTTCTGCCCCAGCATGCGGTTAAGCAGGGTGGATTTGCCGGCATTGGGGGCACCGAGGATGGCGACATAACCGGATCGGAAAGCGCCGGTCGCATCAGGATTGATCTCGTTATTCATCGCCAGTGACCCTTTCGATGGCCGACCAGACCTGTGGCAATCCCTGCCGCGTTTTGGCGGAAAAGAGGGTTAATGCGGTTTCATCCACGTTCAGGGCTCCCGCAATGGCCCGGCGCTGCTTTTTCTGGGCCGATTTCGACAATTTATCCGCCTTGGTCAGCACCAGGATGGCCGCCCGCCCGTAGAGCGACAGCCAATCGATGAAATTCTGTTCCTCGATACCGGGAATCCGCCGGATATCCAGAATCAACACCACGGCCCTGAGGGTTTCGCGCCCCTTCAAATAGGTTTCGATCATCGGTCCCCAGTGACGGCGCACCGACTCGGGAACCCGGGCATACCCGTAGCCGGGCAGATCCACCAGGGACAGGTTCTGGTTGACGGTGAAAAAATTGATCAGCTGGGTGCGGCCGGGCGTGGAACTGGTTTTCACCAGTCGTTTGCGGTTGACCAGGGTGTTGATCAGCGAAGATTTGCCCACGTTGGAGCGACCGGCAAACGCCACCTCGGGCAGCAGCGCCTCGGGGTACTGAGTGGGTTTGACGGCACTGGTGACAAATTCTGCCGATTTGACAAGCATGGGCGTTATCGTTCCGTTTACGACCGGGTCTTCAGATAGGCCTCCAGGCGGTTTAAGCCCTCGGCGATATTTTCCATGGAATTGGCGTAGGAAAACCGCAGGTACCCTTCCCCGTTTGCGCCAAAATCGATCCCCGGCGTCACGCCCACGCAGGCCTTCTCCAGAATCTCGAAGGCCAGGGCGTAAGAGTCGTTGGAGAGGTGTTTGGCATTGGCAAAGACGTAGAAGGCACCGGTGGGTTCGACGGTGATCCCCAACCCCATCTCTTTCAGGCGCCGGATCATGAATATCCGGCGTTCGTTGTAAATGCGTTTCATGCGGGCCACATCCTCGCCGGCCGATTTCAAGGCGGCGATCCCGGCCTTCTGGATCATGGCGTTGGCCGAAATAAAAAAGTTCTGCTGCACCTTCTGAATCGGACGCATGAATTCCTTGGGCGCGATCAAATACCCCAGGCGCAACCCGGTCATGGCAAACAGTTTGGAAAACCCGTTGAGCACAAACGCCCGGTCGGTGAACTCGAGGATGGAGTGCTCTTTTCCTTCGTAGACCAGCCCCTGGTAAATCTCATCGGAGACGATCCAGGGGGACATCCCGGCTATGGCCTGCATACGCGATTCGGACAGCAGGTTACCCGTGGGATTGGAGGGGGAGTTGATGAAAATTGCGCGGGTGCGGTCACCGAGCTTATTTTCGATGGCCTCGGGGCGGTACTGAAACCCATCCTCCTCGAAAACCGGTACCGTTACCGGCACCCCGCCGACGAACTTGATGAAATTGGGGTAGCAGGCGTAATGCGGGTCGGAAAGAATCACCTCGTCACCGGCCTCGAGCAGGGCGGCGAAGATCATGAAAATGGCCGGAGAGGTGCCCGAGGTCACCACCACCTGATCCGGCTGGACGGAAACGCCGTAAGTGGTGTGATAATACTCGCAGATCGCTTCCCGTAGTTCCGGAAGCCCCAGGCTGTGGGTATAATGGGTGAATCCGTTCGCCAGGGCATCGCAGGCAGCGGCTTTGACACATTCGGGGGTATCGAAATCGGGCTCGCCCACCTCCAGATGCACAATGTCTTTGCCTTCACATTCCAGTTCACAGGCCCGTTCCAGAACATCCATAACGATAAAGGATGTCATCTCTTCGGTGCGTTTCGATGCCATGCCCATTCCCCCTTGAAAAGGAAATCAGATTACCTTGTTGAGCGGATACTCGATAATACCTTCGGCACCCTGCTTGAGCAGTTCGGGAATCAGGTCCCGGACTACGTTGGTGCCCACGACCGTCTCCACGGAAAACCAATCCGACTGGTACAGGGAGGCGACGGTGGGAGCGTTGAGACTGGGCAGCAGATCGACCACCTGGGCCAGCTTTTCTTGCGGCACGTTCATCTTGATCCCGACCAGTTTTTCTCCCAGCAGGGCGCCTTTGAGCAAAAGGGCGATCTGTTCGACCTTTTCGCGCTTCTGCGGATCTTCCCAGGCGCTTCGATTAACGATCAGCTGGGTGTTGGTCTGCATGAGTTCGTGGATAATGCGCAGGCCGTGGGCCTTGATGGTGCTGCCGGTTTCGGTCACCTCGACAATGGCATCGGCCAGGCCGGAGACCACCTTGGCTTCCGTGGCCCCCCAGGAAAACGCCACTTTGACGGAGATATTGCGGCTCTCGAAATAGCGCTTGGTGAATTGCACCAGTTCGGTGGCGATCTTTTTGCCCTCCAAATCTTCAAGGGTTTTGATCGGTGAATCATAAGGGACCGCCAGCACCCAGCGGGCCGGACGGGCGCTGACCTTGGAATAGATCAGGTCTTCGGCCACATGCACATCGGAATCATTTTCGGCAATCCAGTCTTTTCCGGTAAGTCCGGCATCCAGGGTTCCGTTTTCCACATAGCGGGACATTTCCTGGGCACGGCAGATGGCACACTCGATGGACTCGTCGTTAATTTCCGGAAAATAACTGCGATCATTAACATTGATGGTCCAACCGGACCGTTTGAACAACGCAAACGTGGCGTTCTGCAAACTTCCTTTGGGAATACCCAACTTCAGCGGCATGGTCATTCTTTATAAACCTCCTTGGGATCAAAAACGGGCTCGCCGACAGTCACCAGCGACCCGTTGTCCACTTTTTGATAGAAGCAACTGGCATATCCGGTATGACAGGCCGCCCCGCCCACCTGTTCCACTTTAAGCAGCACGGTGTCGTTGTCGCAGTCCACCCGGATCTCCTTTACGTTTTGGATATGGCCGGATGTCAGTCCCTTGACCCACAGGGTGTCACGGCTCCGGCTGTAATAGGTGGCCCGTCCGGTTTTCAGCGTCTCTTCCCAAGCCGCCCGGTTCATAAACGCCAACATCAGGACATCACCGGTTTCAACATCCTGGGCAATGGCCGGAACCAGGCCGCCCATTTTTTCAAAATCGAGTTCAATCATTTGTTTTTACTCCATTCCCGTCCGTCTCCGACCATTCTTTGCCCGCCCCTCCATCAAAGCAACCATTGTTTCATTCATTCTGCCAACCGGATACAAACGATCCCATTTTAATGGGCGCCATCGGCCCGACAGAAGAAGCGGATCAGCCGTGTTCGGACAAATAAGATAAAACCGGATTATCTAATCAGATCGACTGCCGGAGTCAATCCCTTTTTTTTGCAACTGCGGGATAATCTTGCGAAAAATTATTTACTTTGTTAGGGTAATCCGATTAATCGTTCAATCCGCAAAAGAAGCGATAAAGGGATCGTTTACTACCGGAAAACCCGGCCTGCAGACCGGAAACAGATAACCGGACAGACTTTCTAATCCGCTATGACCAGAGAAAAAAGCACTTCGCAAATCATGAAAAACAGGGCTCGGCGAAAGCCCGGGGCAACCATCGGGCGACTGATCAAATGGTCACTGGCACTGGCTTTCGTCCTGATGTTGATGGGTACGGCAGCCATGGTCGGCGTCTACTACTATATGAGTGACGGTTTGCCGAAAATTTCGTCTCTGAGCGATTACCGCCCACCCATTATCACCACCGTATATTCGGATGACAACCGAAAAATAGCCGAATTCTACAAAGAGCGGCGAATCGTCGTGCCCCTATCGAAAATCCCGATTCAACTCCAACAGGCGTTTATCGCAGCTGAAGATTCGCGCTTTTACAAACACCAGGGCATCGATTTTTTCAGTATCGTCCGGGCATTCATCAAAAACCTGGAAGCGGGAGCGATTGTTCAGGGCGGCAGCACCATCACCCAGCAGGTCACCAAATCGTTTCTGTTGACCCCCGAACGCAGTTACGAAAGAAAAATTAAAGAGGCGATTTTGGCCTATCGCATCGACAAGACCTTTACCAAAGAGGAGATTCTTTACCTTTACCTGAATCAGATCTACCTGGGACATGGGGCCTATGGTGTCGAAGCGGCCGCCGAAAACTATTTCGGAAAGTCCGTCAGTGAGTTGAACCTGGCCGAATGTGCCATTCTGGCCGGACTGCCCCAGGCCCCCAGCCGATATTCACCTTTCCGCCACCCCGAGCGGGCCAAACAGCGTCAAATTTACGTGCTCAACCGGATGCTCGAGGAAGGCTTCATCGATAATACGCAAGTCACCGAAGCCATTGACGTCAAGATGGACATCAAACCCAGGCGAAACTGGTACATCGAAGAGGTCCCCATCTATACCGAACACGTCCGGCGCTATGTGGAAAAAAAATACGGCGCCGATGCCCTCTATACGCAGGGACTGAAAATTTTTACCGCCGTCAACATCGAGATGCAGAAAGCGGCCCGCCGGGAAATAGAAAAAGGCCTGCGCGATCTGGACCGCCGGCAGGGATACCGGGGGCCGGAATCTCACCTGGCCGTCGAGGCGATTGAACCATTTTGTGAGGAACAAAAGGCCCTGATCGAAAAATCCCCGCTGGTCGAAGGAAACTCGGTCAAGGGTGTGGTGATCGACGTGGACGACAGCGGGGGAAAAGCCACGGTGCGCATGGGGGATGCGCGGGGGATGATTCCCATCGATGATATCCGCTGGGCACGCAAACCCAATCCAAAACTGGCCGCCTATCAGGCTCGCGTCAAGAAAGTGAGCCGCGTGCTCGCCACCGGCGATGTAATTCTGGTTCGATTGAATAAAAAGACAAACAATGAAGAGTTATGGGACCTGTCTCTGGATCAGGTGCCTGATGCCCAGAGCGCCCTGCTCTGCATTGAGGCGGAAACCGGCCTCGTCAAAGTGATGGTCGGTGGCCGTGATTTCATGGAAAGCCAGTTTAACCGCGCCGTTCAATCCCATCGTCAGCCAGGATCGGCCTTCAAACCGATTCTCTATGCGGCGGCACTGGACAAAGGCTATACCGCGGCAACCGAAATCATCGACGCCCCCATTGTTTTTGATGATGAGGAGCGTGACTTAACCTGGAAACCGAAAAATTACGGAAAGAAATTCTACGGACCCACGCTGCTGCGTGAAGCACTGACCAAATCCCGTAATGTGGTCTCCATTAAAATTCTTCAGGATATCGGCGTGGATTACTGCATTGACTACGCCAGAAAACTGGGCATCACATCGCCCTTGGCGCGAGATCTTTCCATCGCCCTGGGATCCTCTGGGGTAACGCTCCTCGAACTGGTCAATGCCTATGCGGTTTTCGCCAACCAGGGATATCTGATCGAACCGGCCTTCATCACAAAAATTGAAGATCGATGGGGAAATGTGCTCGAAGAAATGAACCCTTCCAGGGAAAGGGTAATCGAAAAAAGCACGGCTTACATCATCACCAGCCTGATGGAAAGCGTGGTCAAGGAAGGCACTGGAAAACGGGTCAGGGCACTTAACCGTCCTGTCGCCGGTAAAACCGGCACCACCAATGATCTGCAGGATGCCTGGTTTATGGGCTACACCCCACAGTATATTACCGGTGTTTGGGTCGGCCACGATATAAACAAAACCCTGGGCAAAGGTGAAACCGGATCAAGAACCGCCAGCCCCATCTGGCTCGGTTTCATGCAGGCGGTGCTGAAAGACAAACCGGTACGCGTCTTTCCGGTTCCCGAAGGCGTCGTTTTCGCAAAAATCGATGCTCGGACCGGCTTGTTGCCCATTCCCGAATCCCGCGACACCATCTTTGAATGTTTTAAGGAAGGCACGGAGCCAACCGAGTACACCAAACGGCCAAACAGCATTGTGGATGCGGAATCGTTCTTTAAATCCGACATGTAATGGCGACCCGGCCATGGTTTGACGGATTCATTTTACGATCCTTATATCTGAAAGTCGAACCGTATGATCAAAGTCCTGCTGGCAGACGATCACAGTATTGTTCGGGCCGGTTTGCGCCGGATTGTCGAAGAAAGTGGCGACATTGAAGTCGTGGCCGAAGCGTCGGATGGCCGCGAAGCGATTCTGGCGGTCAGAAA
The DNA here is from genome assembly GCF_009689005.1 of Desulfosarcina ovata subsp. ovata. Lineage (NCBI taxonomy): Bacteria > Pseudomonadati > Thermodesulfobacteriota > Desulfobacteria > Desulfobacterales > Desulfosarcinaceae > Desulfosarcina > Desulfosarcina ovata. The sequence goes on from NZ_AP021879.1 coordinate 4,111,668, forward strand.
GGAAAAACCCGATGTGGCGGTGATTGATATATCCATGCCCGTATTGGATGGACTGGAAGTAATCACCCAACTGAAAAGCGAAAATCCGCAATTGCCGATTCTCGTTTTAACCATGCACGAAGAACATCAGTATGTGGTGCGCGCCATCGAGACCGGCGCCATGGGCTATATCACCAAACAGAGCGCACCGGAGCAACTGGTCAAAGCGATCCGCAAGGTTCATTCCGGGTCCCTTTTTCTAACTGCCGATGCCGCCGAAGCACTGGCGCTCCGGGTTGCCAAAGGAAGTCAGTCCCAAAGCCCGCTGGAAACCCTCTCTACCCGCGAACTCCAGGTGTTGCGCCGTCTGGCCATGGGTTACACCAACCGCGAAATCGCCTCGGCCTATCACATCAGCATAAAAACCGTTGATACCTATCGGTTCCGTCTTTTGAAAAAACTGAATCTGCGCAACAACGCCGACCTTTCCCGATTTGCCATTCAGAACCGCCTCATTGAAGCTTGACCCGGCCATACAGCCGGATGGCTGCCTGTCTGACCGGAAGATCCCCATCATTTAAAAGCAAACGGATCTCTTCTTTCAGCAGATGGTAATCGTCGGCTTTACAGCCCAACAGATTGTCCAACACCTGAAGACGGACCCGGGGTTCCCGGTCAGCCAGAAGCCGGCGGTAAAAATCCACAATCCTTGTCGTCAGGGGAAGCATTCCCAACCCGGTCAGGCCATCCACCCGCAACTCCATGGGAATATCGCCCATATTTTCAATATAGACGGATTCGACATCCGGAAACTTTTCTGCGAACCGCCAGAGATGGAGCAATATGCTGCGTTTCTCTTCCATTAACCCCACCTGCAGGCGCGTTGTCAGAAATTCGAAAACATATCCATCTCCCACGGATACCATTGCCGACACCACTGCGGCCTGAACATCACGGTCAAGATCGTCAAAATGATGAATCAGTGCCGAAACCGCCGGGTGGTTTCCCTCCCAACCCAGCGCCAATGCACAGGCAATTCGAATCGATGGCGCCGAATGGTCCAGCATGTTGATCAACGCAGCGTTGAGCGATAGGACATCTCTGCTCAGGGAGGCAGCCAGGCCCAGTTGAACCGCAGCGGCAGCGCGAATCTGTTCATCCGTTGCTCCTCCCACCACCAGATCGTACAATGGCCACAACACCCTGTCCTTTCCGGCATAGCCGAGCAGTGGAATGATCTTTATCAGCAGGGGCGTATCGGCATGCGGCAAGGCCTCGAGAAGGATGGCGATGCCGCTTTCCGGATCACTCAAAAAGGATTCCATATCCTCAAGATAACCTCGCACCTTATCCAAAAGGCGATGGGAACGATCAAACGGAATAAGTGTGGCCTTTTTCATTTATATTCAATTGAATGGGGTTTGTTTTGCATGAAGGCATTTCAATATGTATTTGGCTGGAAAATCCGCATGGCAGAAATAGGTTCTGCCCATCTCGGATGCATGCTGGCAGATCGTTTCTATAATCTGCGCTTTTTCGCCTTCACTGACAAAATTTCTTTCATGCTTCTGTTTAAAAACGACCGACGGACCCAGCAGATCCCTTATCTTCTGATACTTTTTTTCGTCCATAAAAAAATGGGTAAACCATTTTTTGTCCACGCAAACAACAATCTCGATCCAAATGCAAATATACCATCGATCGGCAGCAATTTTTCTGGATTGATCAATACACTGCATCGTTAATCCATTATCCAGTTGGACGGATAAGATCGGATCGGTTGACATGGCTTACTCCTTAAAACAGAGACAGTTGTTTCTGTATCGCTGGTTGTGGCCGGTTCAGGCCGGTTGCGCTGAATTCCTTATAGATGTTTTCGATATCGTTGACAAAGGGAGAGAGTTGGCGCGGTTGCATCTGGCCATTGATCAGTCGGGTCTTGGCCCGGGTCAGAAAGAGATGCCGCTTGGCCCGGGTCAGCGCCACATAGAACAGCCGGCGTTCCTCTTCCAGATCAGCGGGACGATTAACGGATTGATAGGGAATCCATCCATCTTCGCAGCCCGCAATAAAAACCACCGAAAATTCAAGCCCCTTTGACGCATGCATGGTGCTCAGGGAAACTTTTTCAACCCGATGGTCATAAGTATCCGTATCCCTGCAAAGGGCGAGCGCTGCTAAAAACCCGGCCGCATCATCCGAACGATGCGCATCGGCCGCTTCCATCATGTGCTGAAATCCCTTTTCAAATCCCGGTTCATCACCAACGGTTTCAAGTATGCCACTTTGTTCGGTGATCATATCGAGACCGGATCGCAGCGAAAGGGTCTCCACTCGTTGCTTCCAGTCCGATATTTGGTTTAAAAAATCGTATAATTGCTGCTGCTTTGATATTCCCATGCCGGGGATGGGCAATCGTCGCGATTGAATCAGGGCCTCTTTAATTGGCAGACGGTTCCGATAAGCCCATGACTTCAGTTTTTCCACTGTTTTCCCGGAAATACCGGGTTTCAGGTGATCACTGGCCATCTGGATGTCGGCAAACGTCCCCAATCCATGAATCAGCCTGAAAATAGAAACGACCCCTTTTATTCCAGGATGGTCCAATACGGATTGACGATCGATCACCTGGCAGGGAATACCGGCCTTTTCCAGCATTCGCCGAATGGGATCGGCCTGAATTCGGGTTCGAAACAAAACCGCAAAGTCGGAAAAGCTCAAGCCGCCTGTTTGTGTGGATCCATCCACCGCACCGGAATCCATTGAAAAAAAGCCAATGCCGCCGATCATCGTTTCAATGGTCTTGCCAATGGCCACCGCTTCGGTATTTTCCGTTTGCGCTTCCGTGACCTGAATGGTGCGATCGCCGACGTGGTCGGAATAGACGGCCCGACGATGGCCGGTGTCGAGCCGTTCGGCATTCTTTTGGATTACCTGCGACGATACCTCCAGAATGGTTTGGGTGGATCGATAGTTTTTTCTCAGGAAGACGACTTCCGCCCCGGGATAGTCTTTTAAAAACCAGTTAAAACAGGTAATGTCAGACCCTCTGAATCCATAAATGGACTGGTCTGGATCCCCAATCACGCACAGGCGGGCCTGATCCCCGGCAAGTCGGCGAACAAGCCGGTATTGGCCGGCATTGATATCCTGATATTCATCGATAAATATATCACTGAACCGATTGACGTATCGATCCTGAATCGACGATTCGTTTTCCAGCAGCTGAACCGTTCGAAAAATAAGATCCTCAAAATCCAATAGATGATCAATATCCATCAACCGTTCATAGGTCTGATAGCAGCGTTCGAACATGGCTGCCAGATCGGGTGGACACAGATCGTCCAATGGATCCTGACTGGAAAGCAATTTCTGTTTGGCCGCGACAATCCAGCCCATCAGATCATCGACTTTAACGGGACTCGCTTTGCCTGTCAGCCCATTTAAAGCCAAAACATCACGGACCAGTTCTCTGCGATGCCCTTCATCGATGACCGAAAACGGCTGATCGGCCTGCCATTGACTTAAAATCCGGTAACCCAAGGAATGAAAGGTCCCCAGGATGGGCATCGACTGGGAATCCCCAAGCATTGTGCGCAGCCGTTCGCGCATCTCTGTTGCCGCTTTGTTGGTAAAGGTCACGGCAAGCACACGCCGGGCATCGACCCCGGCGTTGACGATGCCTCCAATTTTATGGGTCAGGGTGCGGGTTTTTCCGGTACCGGGTCCGGCCACGATCATCAGCGCCCGGTTTTCAAAATCGACGGCCGCCTGCTGCGCCGGATTTAATTGAATGGAATGATCCTTGACTGAGCACGGTGTTATATCCGGTAATGGATTTGGCGGTTGGGAAATTTTTTTCTTGGTGGGCGGTTTCACCCCATCTGTGATTTTGTCCGCAGTTGCAAACAGACTGCGTTGTCCGGAAACCGTTGATCGCTCCGCCTCGGAAAAAATCCGGACCGTACCGAACAACCCATCATATCCCGGCGAAAACGATACGCGATCATCCCGCATGCGAGAAATCGCCTCGGCGAGCAGGGGCACGCCGGCCGATTCAATTTTTTCGGTGTCGAGGTAATGCAGGATATTGAACTCATTTCCCAGTTTTTCCAACAACACCCGGTAGGTTTGCGACACCTTTTTTGATTTTGGTCCGACCCTGAATATTTCGGAAAGCAGATTTTCTAAGGGAATCAACCGATAAAAAGGAAATGTCCGCGTTGGGCGAACCCCTTCTGTACGGGTGGCCAGAGTTTCCACACGGTGCAACACCCCAAGGGTAAGTGGTTTGTTGCAGACCGGACAGATTCCCTGATGCAACAGGGTTTCAGCCGGCGAAAAACAGACCTCGCATTTGCGATGGCCATCCACATGATATTTCCCCTCTTCGGGATAAAACTCGAAAGTACCCAGAAACTGATCTTTATCTCCCTTTTCCATGGCCCAGCGCATAGCATGATAACTCAATTCCGTTTTAAATATATTGGCCTCTCGGCCGAGCTTGGATGGTGAGTGAGCATCGGAATTGGATATTAAGGTAACCTGATCCAGATCGGATACGCGCCAGTTCATCGGCGGATCCGATGACAGACCGGTTTCTGCGGCGAAAATATGGTGACTCAAATCTTCAAAACAGTCAGATAAGGTATCAAATCCTGATTTCGATCCCAACATGGAAAACCAGGGCGTCCAAATGTGAGCGGGCACAAGAAACCCATTTTCGGATGTTTCCAATGTAATTTCAAGCAAATCCCGCGCATCCAAACCAAGGATCGGCCTGCCGTCCGAACAGATATTGCCAATCGCATCCAAACGACCATTAAACCGCTTCACATCCTCAATATCCGGAAAAAACACAAGATTATGATTCTTCCGGGTTCGATCTTGCTTTTTATAGATATTACTGATTTCACAGCTGAGCATAAACCGTACCGGCGCCCGGCAGGAAACGGGCACCTGCGGATCACAGCTTTTTTCAATGTCGCTTCTCAGCCGATACAGGCCCGGTTCAGCGGGTTCGAGTTTATCGATGATCTGGGCAAACCAATCCGGGTGAGTGAAATCACCGGTGCCCACCACCGTTATTCCCTTGAGCTGAGCCCATATATAAATATTTTCAAGATCAAGATCTTTGGCGGTCGCCCTTGAAAACTTTGAGTGGATATGCAGGTCAGCTATAAAAGTATTTGAGTTCATTATATATTTTTAATTTAAAATTATTGAATTCTGTATGATTCAATATCTTTTGTCAATAGGCCAGGATGAACCGCGGACGATATCATCATCATGCCTATGAAAGATGATATTTTCAGCCGCCACTTCTGGTCGGTTTTCTAAAAAAGACCTTGAAAAAGATACTAAAAAAATGTATATGTATGCGTTTTTAATTAAAATTACTAACATCTTAGCTGGATTCGGAATCATCTATGGGAATATTTTCTTCTTCTGTTTCGATTACGCAATACTTTGTCGAGGGCAAACTCGACGAACCGATCATTGAAACCATATCCAAGGGATTAAAAAAACAGTCAATCGAGGAAATTGACAACGAATCGTCAGATAAAGCCATTGGATGGACCTGTTTTAACGATCCTTTCAATACGGATTTTGATAAAAATCCATTTTTGATCGGCACTCATTTGGTTTTTTCCATGCGTATCGATAAAAAATCGATTCCCGCAAAAATTGTTCAAAAACACTATACTCTGGAAATGAAAAAGCGGCTTGAATCCAGTGGTCGCGAGTTTTTAAGCAAAACCGAAAAAAAAGAAATCAAAGACCATGTACTCCATTTATTGAATCTGAGAATTCCTGCAACCCCGAACATTTATGATCTGATCTGGAATTACGAAGAAGGTCGCCTGTGGTTTTTTTCCAATTTGAAAGGGGCCAATGAAGAACTGGAAACCCTTTTTACCCGGTCATTCAAATTAAAACTGATCCGGCTTTTTCCATACAGCATGGCGACATTGACATCGCCGCTGTCGGATATGGAAAAAGATACCATTGCCCAACTCAGTCAAACCCGATTCACGGAGTAACCATATTCCTATGCTGGATGTCGCTGTTGCATACAACCGATACAAATTTATTGGTAATGAATTTTTGACCTGGCTTTGGTTTAGCACCGATACCAATCAGGACTATTTTAAAACGATCGATGAAACCATCACAACACTGGATATCGGCAACCGTATCGTTCTTGAGAACAATGTCAATGATACCAGTGAAATCATTACGATCAAAGGGGATGATGCCGGATTGGAAGAGGGGCTCCTCTCCCTTCGCAAGGGTGCCGTGGTCGTTGAGATGAATCTGATCTACAAAACGGAAAATCAGGAGTGGAAATTCTCAATCAAAGGCGAAAGCCTCAGTTTTTCAAGTCTCAAGGTCCCTGAAACCGGTCCAATGGAAACAAAAGACGACGTCGAGGGGTTATTGCTGGAAAAAGCCTATCTTTTCGAAAAAGCAATCCATCTGATCAATGGCCTCTTTAACGCGTTTCTCAAACTGAGGGCATCGGTGGAATGGGATCAAACTGTGGTTCCGGCGATTCGAAAATGGGTGCTGCCCTGATGGCTGATGATTACCAGCCGCAGCGGACTGATATCGGGTTAATAATTTGTGAGTTATGAACAAATTCGATTTCGTTGCCCATGAAAGCGTGAATTTAAAAATGTATAGAAGGGGTTATTAACGGGCAAGGTATAAAATTAACCCAATATTTTTAAATTGTTATAGATTTATTAACTTTTTGTCAGCTCTAAGTAGAATAAGAACCTTTACAAAAGGAATTCTATTATGAAATTCACGATCAACAAATCTCAAATTGTAAGCGTGCTGGCAAAGATTCAGGGGTTGGCCGGACGACGTAGCAATCTAGCCATTACCGAAAACATATTGATCCGTAGCGGTAATGAGGGGGTTCATCTGACGGCCACTGATCTTGAAACCGGATTTGAGGGGTTTTATGGGGCTGTGGTAGATACAGAGGGGGCTATTGCCGTCAGCGCAAAAAAACTATACGAAATTTTACGTGAATTCCCTTCAGATGACATTGTGATCAACGAAATTGAAAATCGGTGGATCGAAATCGGCAGTGGCAAAATTCAATACCACATCGTTGGAATGAATCCCGACGATTTTCCGGAAACACCGCACATTACTGAAGTCAATTTTTTTCCGATTGATGCCTCTGTTCTCGAAAAAATGATTGAACGCGCCACGATTATTTCTGCGGCCGGAGATGAAAAGCGGGCCCATATCAACGGTGTTTTCGTCGAGCGAATCAAAACCGAAGATATTTGTTGCTTCCGTTTTGTATCGACGGACGGCAGCCGGTTGAATTCAGTCGATCATCAATTTGATATGTCGCAGACCATTGATGCGGGTGAAGGGGTACTGGTGCCAAAAAAAGGACTTAATGAGGTTGCCAAATTTTTAGACATCGAAGGCGATGTTCAAGTGGGCATCAAGGATAGCAATTTCGTTGTCCAAAAAGAGGCTGAGACAATTATTATCCGTATGCTTGAAGGAGAGTTTCCCAAATACGATGACATTCTGAAAAAGGGAACGGTCCACCTGATTGAGTTGGATAAAGTAAAATTTTCCAAGATGCTGAAACGAATGTCCATCCTGGCCACGGATAATTATAAAGGCGCCGTATTCAACTTTGATGAAAATAAACTGGTGGTCACTGCCACCAATCCGGACTATGGTGAGTCCAAGGAAGAAATGGAAATTGAGTTTTCCGGCGACGTTATTGAAGCCGCGTTTAACCCGAAATTTTTTCTGGATACATTGAGTGTTATTGAGGATGACAATATCATTCTCAATATTGTAGACGGCAACCACCCCTGCATTATCGAAGGCGACGGGGACAAAACTTTTACCAGCGTCATCATGCCAATGAGAATTTAAAATTAATGAACGACAATTACGATGCAAATAGTATTGATGTGTTGGAGGGACTTGAACCGGTTCGGTTAAGACCTTCCATGTATATTGGAAACGTCGATGTGGCGGGTCTGCACCATCTCGTCTATGAAGTGGTTGATAACAGCATTGACGAAGCCATGGCTGGATTTTGCGATGATATCCGGGTCACGATCCACCCGGACAACAGTATTAGCGTTGAAGACAATGGGCGCGGCATTCCGGTTGATATTCACCGTACGGAAAATATCCCTGCTGTCGAGGTTGTTTTAACCAAGTTGCATGCTGGGGGAAAATTTGACAATGACAGTTATAAGGTTTCCGGGGGACTTCACGGTGTGGGCGTCAGTGTGGTCAATGCCCTATCCAAAAAGCTTGAAGTCGAGATCTACGCCAAAGGAAAGATCTATTATCAGACATATGCACAGGGGATAAAAACAAGTGAACTGACCGCTAAAGGAGATACGGACAAAAGGGGCACAAAAATCCATTTTATCCCCGACGAAACCATCTTCAATGTTAGTGAGTTCAATTACGATATTCTTTCCAGACGGCTTCGGGAACTGGCCTTCCTGAATAAAGGGGTCAATATTTTTATTGAAGACGAGCGTTTCGATAAAAATGAAAAATTCTTTTACGAAGGCGGTATCGTTTCATTTGTCGAATATTTGAATAAACGTCATGCTGTTTTGCATGAACCCGTATTTATCGAAGGTTATCGAAATGATGTCAATATCGAAGTCGCAATTCAATACAATGCGACCTATAAAGAAAATATTTTTTCTTTTGCTAATAATATCAATACAATAGAAGGTGGATTTCATCTTATCGGATTCAAGGCCGCGCTGACCCGATGCATTAATCAATATTGTTTAAACGGAAATTTGCCAAAAAATCTTTCGGCCAAAATCAGTGGCGACGATGTTCGTGAAGGATTGACCGCCATCATCAGCGTAAGGATAAAATCGCCGCAGTTTGAGGGTCAAACCAAAACCAAACTGGGAAACAGCGAAGTCAAAGGTCTGGTCGAATCGCTGGTCAATGAAAAACTCAGCGCTTTCATGGAGGAAAATCCCGCTGTATCGAGAAAGATTATCGAAAAAGCAGTCGATGCCGCCAGAGCGAGGGATGCGGCAAAACGGGCGCGGGATTTGGCCAGAAACAAGGGAGCCCTGATCGATTCCACCCTTCCGGGGAAACTGGCTGAGTGCCAAATTTCCGACCCGGCTTTAAGGGAACTGTTTCTGGTCGAGGGGGATTCCGCCGGTGGTTCCGCAAAACAGGGTCGGGACAGAAAATTTCAGGCCATTTTGCCGTTGAAAGGCAAAATATTGAATGTGGAAAAGGCCCGCTTCGATAAAATTCTGCGCAGCGAAGAGATAAAGAATATTATCACTGCCTTGGGAACGGGTGTAGGAAAAGAAGAATATAATATTGAGAAAATCCGCTATCACAAGATCATTATAATGACCGATGCGGATGTTGACGGATCCCATATCCGAACCTTGTTGCTTACTTTTTTTTACCGACAAATGCCTGAATTGGTAGATAAAGGGTATTTGTACATCGCCCAACCGCCGCTTTTTAAAATAGGCAAGGGAAAGAGCGAATCCTACATAAAAAATGAAAAAGAGCTGAATGATTTCATTCTGAAAAAAATATGCGAGAAAAAACATATTAAAATTGTCGAGACCGAAAGGATCCTCTCGGATCATCATCTTTTTGTTTTCTTGGGTGATTTGAGCGAATATGTTGCCTCGATGGCCAAATTGGAAATAAGCGGGTATCATCAGAATGTTGTCGAAACGTTGATTAAAGCAGATGTCCTGGATAAATCCTTTCTTCAAGATCAGGAAAAGATGCGTCTGCTGCAGGCGAAATTTGAAGAGGAAGGCTATTCAACAGAGGCATTGCCATGGAATGAAGAAGACGATATTTTTGAATTAATTGTAAAAACGCCCGATCAGAACAACTATCAGCAGGACAATATTGTTGGAAGGAATCTGATCTATTCATCGGATTATCAAAAATGTTTGATGTTGTATAAAAAAATAGAAAGTCAGGATATTCCGCCCTTTGAAGTGACAACGATCGATCGTGAAGACACACCCGTCAGCGTGGAAGATAAATTCAGACTGCTGCAGGTTCTTATCGAAGAAGGTAAAAAAGGTCTCAATATCCAGCGGTACAAAGGCCTTGGTGAAATGAATCCGGAACAGTTATGGCAAACCACCATGCATCCCGACAAGCGTAACCTATTGAAAGTGACGGTGGAGGATGCTGTCGAATCGGATGAAATTTTTACTGTTTTAATGGGGGATGAAGTCGAACCCAGAAGAGATTTTATCCAAAATAATGCGCTGGAAGTCAGTATGTTGGATATTTAAATTTCCATAAATAAAGAATCCCTGATATTCAATGGAATATCAGGGATTCTTGAATGGGTGCGCTCCTTTAATGACAAATATGGTTACAGGATCAGCTTCAGATGCAATTGGTGGATCAGGATAGTCGGTTCAGCGATGAGGCCAGCGGTAAGTCAGATTATCTGCTTAAAAGAGCAAATACTGACTCTCATAATCACCAGTGGTTGTCAATCCTTTTTTTTTAAATTGTTAATACGTTTAACAAGTTTGTAGGATCCTATAATTAAAAATCGATATTTCCCGGTGTCCTTGGAAAAGGAACCACATCTCTAATATTGGTTACACCGGTGATGAGCATCAGTAAGCGCTCAAATCCCATTCCAAATCCACTGTGAGGGGCAGAACCATACCGTCTTGAATCCAGGTACCACCAGTAACTCTCTTTGGGCAGACCCAATAGATCCATCCTGTTTTCCAGGACATCCAATCTTTCTTCGCGCTGGCTACCGCCGATCAGTTCGCCAATCCGGGGAACGAGGATATCCATGGCGGCCACGGTCTCATCATCTTCATTCATCCGCATGTAAAACGGCTTTATCGTTTTTGGGTAATCGTATATCACAATCGGCTTTTTGAAAAATTGCTCGGCCAAGTAGCGTTCATGCTCTGACTGAAGATCCAGTCCATGGGAAATCGGGTAGGTAAAGGATTTATTGGATCGGAGCAATATGTCTACCGCTTTTTTATAGGGAATTCTTTCAAATTCGGAAGAAACGATATTTTTCAGAGTGGATATTAATTGTTTGTCAACAAAACGGGCAAAAAGATCGATATCTTGTGAGCAATTATCGAGAACGAAAGTGATAAGAAACTTAATCAGGTCCTCACCAAGATCCATGTTTTCAATGAGATCGCAAAAGGCCATTTCTGGTTCGATCATCCAGAACTCGGCGACATGACGACTGGTATTTGAATTTTCAGCGCGAAAAGTAGGCCCAAAAGTATAGACGTCGCCCAAGGAAAGCGCAAACATTTCGGCGGACAACTGCCCGGAGACCGTAAGATTTGATTCCGCACCAAAAAAATCAGTTGAAAAGTCGATCTTTTCATCCGGGGTGGTGGGAAATGGAGGTGTTAATGTCGTTACCCGAAAAAGTTCCCCAGCGCCTTCGCAGTCGGATCCGGTAATGATGGGGGTATGGATATAGCGAAATCCTCTTTCACGGAAATAGTTGTGGACCGCCCAGGAGAGTTCGCTGCGAATTCTGAATATTGAACCATATTTGTTGGTTCGTGGCCTCAGATGAGCGATGCTACGAAGGAATTCATCGCTATGCCGTTTTTTTTGTAAAGGGTAGGTATCGGGTGCCAGACTTATTATTTCGATGGATTTAGCCAAAACTTCCCATTTTTGACCGCTGCCTTTGGAAGGTACCAGATCACCGGATACGGCAATAGCAGATCCGGTGGTCACCTTTTTGAGGTCGGCGTAGGATGGTAAATTTTCATCGACCACGACTTGCATGTTTTTAAGGCAGGATCCATCATTTATCTCAATAAAGGAAAAATTTTTTGAATCGCGTTTTGTACGAATCCAGCCTTTAATTAAGACATCATCCAATACCTTTTCTGAGTTGATCAGTTGCAGAATTTTGATTCGTTTCATTTTTAATTATCCCTTAAGGATACATTTATATGATAAAAATGGCCTTCCCTCTGGATGAGAATGACCAGTGATGAATGATTGTGGTATTTTGCGATTGCAGAACGAAAATTTTCCATATTTTCAATTTCTTCCTCACCAATTTGGCGGATAATATCACCCGGCTTTACACCAATGCGGTCGAGTTGAGACCCATTGCGCATTTTGGTGATCAGAACCCCTGGTTGAGGTGGGATTCCATATTTCATCTGAATGTCACTATCCATTTCAAAAATGATGATCCCCAAATGCTGGTAAGCGAAAGATTCGGCTTTTTCATTTGGAAAAGATTCTGTTTTTATTTCTAAATTTATTATTTTCTGATTTCTTGACACCTTTGCCGCAATTGTTTGACCGACCGAAACCGACTTCATTTGTATTTGAAAATCAGATACGGATACCAATGGATGGCCATCCATCGATATTAAAATATCTCCTTCTTTAAGGCCTGACTGTTCTGCCGGACTCTCTGTGTCTACTGACGAAATCAATAATCCATAGTTGTTTTCCAAATTCAAATATGCGGAAAGACTCGATTCAATGGGTTGAACGGCAATTCCTATCCACGCTTCGACAACCGTTCCATAATTGATTAAGTCGGAAATGATGCGTTGGGCACGGTTGATGGGAATAGCAAATCCAATTCCTTGCGCTTGTGCATAGATTGCCGTGTTGATGCCTATCAATTCGCCATTGATGTTGAGCAGGGGGCCACCACTGTTTCCAGGGTTGATTGAAGCATCGGTTTGAATAAATTCATGAAAAACACGATCCGCTGTTTTTATACTGCGATTGACCGCACTGACAACGCCAGTAGTGACGGTATGGGAAAAACCAAACGGGTTTCCGATGGCAATCACCGATTCGCCGATCATTAAATCATCCGAATCTCCCATCTGAACATCCGGCAAATGCTGGTCAGATTTAATTTTTAACACAGCAAGATCGGAATCCTGATCCATACCCACGATAGTGGCATCAAATTCCCTGCTGTCATTTAATGTAATGCTGATCTTGGTGGCTTTTTCGACGACATGATTGTTGGTCAACACATAACCGCGGCGACCGTCGATGATGACACCGGAGCCCAAACTGGTCCGTTTCTCTCTGCGCGACAATTCCGGAGAAAAAAAATCATTGAAGAATTTTTCAAGGCGGGGATCCATTCCATATTTAGAAAACGGATTGGAATTCTTGCGAATTTCATGCTGCGAGTTTATATTGACAACCGCAGGGCTGACCTTTCTTACCGCCTTAACGACATTATTTTCGCGTGTCTCAACATTGGCATAACCTCTTGGAGAAAAAAAAAAGGATAATGATAAGAGAGCGAATAACAAGGTGAATCGGAATAATTTTCTATTGATTTGTAGGGTTATTTTTGACATTGCAGGCCTTTTTGCATTTTAAAAACAAAGTAAAGAAGAATAACATGAGCGAAAAAACGATTCAAGATATCCTGCCCCTTGTGCAAATGCCTAGCCGATATCTGGGAAATGAATTTAACCGAATAAAAAAATCTTGGAATGATACAAAATTACACATTGCATTAGCATTTCCAGACCTTTACGAAATTGCCAGTTCCCATTTCGGAATACAGATTTTGTATGCTATTTTGAATAAAAATAGAGAAATAATGGCTGAACGGGTGTTTGCGCCAGCATTGGACATGGAAAAACAGCTGCGCGACAACAATATACCATTATGTTCCCTGGAATCCCAAATACCGATTGGTGAATTTGATATTATCGGCTTCAGTCTGCTCTACGAACTCAATTACACCAACATGCTTAATATGCTTGATTTAGGTGGCATCACGTTTCTTGCCGAGAAGAGAAGGAAAGAAGAACCGTTAATTATTGGCGGCGGTCCCTGCACATGCAATCCTGAACCGATTGCAGATTTCTTTGATGCCATCGTCATTGGTGATGGTGAAGAAGTGATCGTTAAAATGACGGATGCCTGGCAAAACTGGAAAGCATCCATTGATCGGGATCGATCTTCATTACTTGAAAGTTGGTCAAAAATAAAAGGTGTATATATACCATCCTTCTTTCAGGTGGACTACAATATGGATGGCGAACCCATCCTTACCCCCAAAAAATCGGGTTATCTGGCGGTGGAACGGGTGGTTGTCAAGGATCTGAATGACACACCCTTTCCGGATTCACCGATAATTCCTTATGGTAAACCCGTCCATGATCGTCTTAGGGTCGAAATTGCCAGGGGATGCACCCGCGGATGCCGTTTCTGTCAGGCCGGAATGATTTACCGTCCGGTTCGGGAGAGGGATCCGGATAAAATAATATCATCGGTTAAAACAGCCCTTGGAAAAACAGGATACGAAGATCTATCTTTGCTATCTTTAAGTACAGGAGATTATACGTGTATTTCATCAGTCATGGAAAAAATAATGGCATTTGGGGAAAATGATAATGTATCCATCTCATTGCCATCTTTGCGAGCCGGTACGCTTACCCCGGAATTAATGGAACTTATTAAAAGAGTACGCAAAACTGGATTTACGATCGCCCCCGAAGCCGGCAGTCAGCGGTTGCGTAATGTAATCAATAAAATGATTACCGAAGCGGATATATTCAGAACGGTTGATAATGCGTTTTTGATGGGATGGCGAATGATTAAGCTGTATTTCATGATTGGGCTGCCAACAGAGACACAGGATGATCTTTGGGCGATCGTTGATATGGTAAAGCGTTTGAAGGCCCATAATAAAGATAAAAAATTTAAAAAAATAAATGTCAGTTTTGGAACTTTTGTTCCCAAACCGCATACGCCATTTCAATGGGAATCCCAAATTGATCTGGAAACAGCCATTGGAAAAATGAATTGGCTAAAAGATCAATTGAATATGAAAGGAATCCAGGTCAAATGGCAGGATCCCCGAGTGAGCATAATAGAAGGGGTTTGGTCAAGAGGGGACAGAAAACTTGGACAGGTGTTGATAAACGCGTGGAAAGCCGGCTGTCGGTTTGATGGATGGAGTGATTATTTCAATTATGACAGATGGATAAATGTTTTTAAAGAGAGTGGGGTAATACCGACAGCATACTCGTTTACGCCAATGAACGAAAAAAGAATATTACCTTGGGACCATATCAATATCGGTGTTGAAAAAAAATATTTGATTAAAGAAAGAAAACGCGCATTCAAGGAACAACGAACCACGGATTGCCGCAACGGAGATTGCAGTGGATGCGGCGTGTGTGACTTTAAAACGATTAAACCCATATCATTTCAACAAAAAGAAAGTGATTGTGGAAAGGAAAAGGTTGAAAAAAATATACATCCCATTGAACAATCATTCAAATATCTAATAAAATTTAAAAAAATCGGATTTGCTCGGTTTTTGGCGCATCTTGAAATGATAAAAATTTTCAACCGAAGTTTTCGGCGTGCAAAAATACCGGTCAAATATTCTGCCGGCTTTCACCCCATGCCAAAAATTTCTTTTCGAGATACATTGCCAATGGGAATGCAGAGCGAAAATGAAGAAATGTTGATTACGCTGGATCTATTTTTAGAACCGGAAACAATTTCTCGTCGGCTATCTTCTGAATTATTAGAAAATATTGAAATTATAGGATGTTACGAATTTTCCAAGATAAATTTAACTGTAGGCGATGACAATAAGACCTATTGGGTTGAACTTAAAGATGGTTTTTTTAAGGAAAAAGATTTAGAATGGTTTAATTTCCAACAGTCTGTAAATATTGAAAGAAAGAACAAAAAAGGAAAAATATTAAATTTTGATTTAAAAAAAGCAGTAGAGAAAGTTGAACTGCATAGCAATAAAAAATTAAAAATAATTCTCAAACCAATTGAAAAACACATTATCCGACCAACGCAAGCCATTAAAATAATATTTAATTTAAATAAAGAAGACATATTAACGGCGCTTATAACAAAAATATAATTATGTATAAAAAAATCATTATCAATGTGGAAGACCATGAAACCCGTGTGGCCCTTGTAGAAGAGGAAACCATTGTAGAATTGTTTATCGAAAGAAAAGGGAGCCGGGATAATACAGGAAATATATATAAAGGGCGTGTTCAACGTGTGTTGCCTGGAATGCAGGCCGCTTTTGTCGATATTGGTCTAAATCAAGCCGCTTTTATCTATGTGGATGATGTCGTTCGAAATAATTACTCAGACATAGAAGAATATTTTACTTGTAATGATTATAAGGAAAACAGTGAAGAAACGGTAGAATTGAAAGAAAAAATTTTACCAATAAAAGAAGAAAAGGAAAATATTGAGGATATTATTTCCGAGGGTCAGGAAATCTTAGTTCAGGTATCGAAATCGCCAATAGGAACAAAAGGCGCCAGAATAACATCAAATATTTCTCTTCCTGGGCGATTTTTAGTTTTAATGCCGACCTCAAGTCATATCGGAATATCAAGGCGGATCGAAGATGAAACCGAACGCCAACGATTGAAAGATATTGTTACTGAGCTTTCTAGTAATACCAAGATGGGGTACATTGTCAGGACGGCTGCAGAAGGTGTCAATAAAGAAAAAATTGCCTATGAAATGGGATTCTTAAAAAATCTTTGGTGTAATATTCAAAAAAAATATCAAACCTATGGAACCCCTTCGACACTTCACCAGGAACTGAACCTGAGTTTAAGGGCCGTACGCGACCTGTTGATTCAAGAAGCTGAAAAGTTAGTCATTGATTCTAAAGCCGATTACGAATCTGTTTTGGGGTTTTTGGAAACCTTTAATCCATCGCTTAAACCTTCAGTGGAACTCTACGATGGAAAAGAACCCATTTTTGACGCGTACAATCTGGAAGGTGATATATCAAGAGCGCTTAAAAAGAAAGTCTGGTTAAAATCAGGTGGTTATATAGTTATAGAACACACGGAGGCACTGGTTGCCATAGATGTAAATACGGGCCGGTATGTAGGAAAACACAATTTGGAGGAGACGATCCTAAAAACGAATTTGGAGGCAGTTAAAGAAATCGCCTATCAAATCAGGCTCAGAGATATTGGAGGAATTATTATTATCGATTTTATCGATATGGAAAAAAAATCCAATCAGGAAAAAGTGTTTTCCGCATTGAACGAGGCTTTCACAAAGGACAGAAGTAAAACCCACATCTTACCGATTTCCGAGATGGGACTAATCCAAATGACGCGAAAGCGAACAAGAAAACCGCTTAGCCGACTGATGTGCGACCCATGTCCTTATTGTGAAGGTGAAGGATATATAATTTCTATTAAGTCTATATGTTATTCGATTTATAGAGAAATATTAAGGTATGCAGTGGATATGACCGGAAAAAAGCTTACCCTTCGGGTTAATCCAGAAGTCGCGGAATTTTTGCATGGTGAAGAAAACCGACTGATCCCCGGTCTTGAAAAGGCGATTGAAAAACAGATCATTATATATCCAGACAGTCGATATCACGTAGAAGCTTTTGAAATTACAGAATCATCGTCCGTTTAAAAATTCAACCTGAATATTCAGGGCTCAGGGAATTCAGGCATTTGCCGAATTTTTAAATGGTTGGATTATCAATCTAAAATTGATCCTTGACACTAACTTTCCCATATGGTTAAGATACCCGATTCAACATACGCCAAAAAGAAAAGATTAAAAATCTGAAGAAGGAAAAAAGAGAAAAATGAAAAGAACTTATCAGCCCAGCCGAATCAAAAGAGCGCGCACCCATGGATTTAGAAAAAGAATGTCAAGCAAAGCTGGAAGAAGAATTATCAATCGAAGGCGTGCAAGAGGAAGAAAGAGACTTGCGCTTTAAAAAAATAATAAGACCCTTTTTTGTGATTTGGCATGTTTAAATAAATACAATTGCAAAAAAGGGTTTTATTCATTGAAAGAATACAGTTTTAAAAAGCATGAAAGACTAAAGAAGAGTAAAGAATATAATGCCCTATCCAAGCACGGAAAAAGGTATCACGAAGCTGATTTTATAATTATTTATAAAGAAAACAATGAATTAAATAATAGGCTAGGAATAACGGTATCAAAAAAAGTTGGGAACGCTGTAAAAAGAAACAGGATCAAACGCATAATTAGAGAATATTTCCGAAATAACAAAATATTATTACATTTAAAACTCGACATTAACATTATTGCCAAAAAAACGGCAAGACATATAGATTCAATAGAGATTGGAAAACAGGTTTCAAGATGTCTGATGTCGATAGGTAATTCGAACAATAGAAAACAATGAACAAGTTAATTCTATTTTTTATTAGGGCTTATCAAATTGCTGTATCGCCATTTTTAGGAAGAAATTGCAGATTCATTCCAACTTGTTCAGAATACGCGTATCAAGCTGTCCAGACCCGCGGGACGATTAAGGGCGGTTTCCTTGCTATTAAAAGAATTTTAAGGTGCCACCCTTTCCATCCAGGGGGATATGATCCGGTTCCTTGAACTTCAATAGAGATCCTTTTTAGCCCAATTCCCGCCTAAGCTACCTTTCAAAGTATGAAAAATACTTTAAAAAGAATAATTAATATTGAATTTAAAAATTTGGCGTTGATCAGCGTCAAGGAGAAATAAAATGGAACAAGTTCGACTGCTGTTGGCAATCGGTCTATCTTTCATCGTACTATTTGTATGGAGCGTCTTTTTTGTCGATAAACAGCCAGTCACTCCCAATGAAGCTGAAAAAGTTACGAATAGTGAACCTATAAAGCAAGAAGCAAAAAACGAAAGCCAATTGCCCGCCGCTTCCGAACCCGTTAAAAGCAAAATAAAAAAACAGGAAATATTCGATGAGAAAACAATCAGTATAGATACTCCTAATTATATAGTCAAAATTTCAAATAAGGGCGCAACATTCACCAGTTTCGTCCTGAAAAAATATAAAGAAACCGCAGAGCCAGGATCGCCAAACAAAGAACTTATTCCAGAGGAGCTTTCTGACGGAATCTTTCATGCATCGGTTTCAAACCATTCCATGCTTAATATGGCTAACGGAATTTTTTCAGTGAATACCGAAAAAGACAAAATAACCATAAATAACGGTATCCAGTCACTAAATTACAGATGGGTATCCGACAACGGTATCATTGTTAATAAAACATATCGGTTCGACCCAAAATCATATCTGATTGGCTTAGAAATTACTATTGAAAATCAATCAACTAACTTGTTCAACGATGAACTTGTTCTATCCATGCGCAAAGCAGAAGAAGAAGCCAAGGGATATGGATTCACCGGACCAAGCGCATTAATTAATGATTCACTTGAACAGATCAAAACTAAAAAAATAGAAGATAAAAATAACTACTCAGGCAAAATTAAATGGATTGCTTGTGAGGATAGATACTTCATGTACGCTATAGTTCCAGAAAGAGAAATGGTAGGAACAATGAATCTATCCATAAAAGACAATCTGGTAATAAACCAACTGGTCAGTCCAGCCGTCCAAATTGCGCCAAGATCAAAAGCACGATCCAATTTCTTAATTTTTATCGGTCCAAAAAGTATGGATTTGCTCAATAGCTTGGGTCATGACCTAGGTAAGGCGCTTAACTTCGGATTTTTTGATATTATTGCAAAACCCTGCCTATGGTTTATGAACAAAATCCATGGGGTAATTCCAAATTATGGATTGGCAATTATCATATTGACAGTATTTACAAAAATCATTTTATGGCCGCTTGGATCTAAAAGCTACAAGTCAATGAGTGATATGAAAAAATTACAGCCACTGATGGCTGAAATTAGAGAAAAGTATAAAAATGATAAGCAAAAGATGAATCAAGAGCTCATGGCGCTCTACAAAACATATAAGATTAACCCAATGGGGGGTTGTCTACCGATGGTTTTACAAATCCCTGTATTTTTCGCTCTTTATAGAATGCTGTATCAAGCCATAGAACTGCGGCATGCCCCCTTTATACTATGGATTAATGATCTTTCAGCACCAGATCGACTATTTGATTTTGGATTTAAAATACCTTTTATGGAACCCCCTTATGGAATTCCTGTATTAACTATCGTTATGGGTGCAACCATGATGTTGCAACAAAAAATGTCCCCACCTCCGGGTGATCCTACACAAGCTAAAATGATGATGCTCATGCCAGTGGTTTTCACCTTTATTTTTATCAACTTCTCATCAGGACTAGTTTTATATTGGCTGGTAAACAATGTTTTGTCCATTAGCCAACAATACTATGTCCAAAAGAAAAGCAAATAAATTCCGGAGGAGTTATGTTAAAAGAGATTGAATTTCTGGGTAAAAATGTTGAAAAGGCATTAGAAAAAGCCAGCGATGAACTCAATCTGCCAATTAATAAAATTAAGCATGAAGTATTGACTTATGGTTCGACGGGTATATTTGGGTTGGTCGGTGTAAAAAAAGCAAAAATAAAAGTATTTGTTGAAATAGAAGAAAAAAGAGTAAATAAGTTTATTGAAGAAAAAGAAAGACCAACGGATGACTATAAGAAATTACAATATTCAGAATCAGAAAAAGAATCCTCTATAGATACAGATGTAAATTTGGATTATGGCAAGCATGCATTAAAGACTATAGTTGACGCAATTTCTGATAATGCCGAAATAGACGCAAAAAAAAAAGGCGACAAATATTTATTTGAAATATCCGCTGGAGACAGTGGAGTACTAATTGGAAAGCGGGGACAAACATTGGAAGCGATTCAATACCTGCTTGAAAAAATGATTAATAAAAAAAGTAGAAATCGGCTGAGAGTAATGGTGGATATAGAAGGTTATCTCGATAAAAGAAAGAATAACCTTAAGCAAATGGCTCAGAGAATGGCTGAAAAAGCAAAAAGAATAAAAAAGCCGGTTACAATAGGACAGATGAATGCCCATGATAGAAGAATTGTACACATTCATCTTAAGGACGAACAAGGAATAAGAACACAGAGCGTTGGGGAAGGCTACTACAGAAAATTAATGATTTTTCCAAAAAAACAGGGAAATCGAAGACCAAGAAAAGAAAAGAACACCGAATAATCAATCAATGGATGGAAAAAAAAAATACAATTTATACGAATCAAACACTATTGCAGCCATTGCTACACCATTGGGACCTGCAGGAATAGGAGTTATCCGAATTTCAGGTTCCGATGCGAAGTCGATCGTTACCAATATTTTTATTGCTAAAAATTCCGCACTGAATTCAAAAGATACAAGACCATCAATATTCGAGTTTAAATCCCACCAAGTATACTACGGAAATATCCTAGATTACCATACCGGGAAAATTATCGACGAAGCGATAGTTTTCTATATGAAAAGGCCTAACAGCTTTACCAGAGAAGATGTCGTCGAAATTCAATGCCACTCAGGTATCGTCAATCTCAATAGAATTCTCAATTCCGTTCTGGATTCAGGAGCTAAAATAGCAGAAGCAGGGGAATTTACCAAACGTGCCTTTCTAAATGGAAGAATCGACCTGAGCCAAGCAGAAGGCATTATTGATCTTATCAACGCACCATGTAAAAAAGCCGCAGAGATTGCAACGAATCAAATGAGCGGACACATAAAACAATATGTTGAAAAAATTAAAAAAAAATTAATTCATTTAAAAGCGCAATGTGAAGCCAAAATTGAATTCGAGGAAAGCGCTGAATTAGAAAACGGACTTAGCCTAAGTGAAATAAACCATATTATTTTTAATAACATTTTTAATGACTTAAAAACGGCAATTCAACAAAGCAAAGATCATTCAATTTATAGTCAAGGTATCAGCATAACAATCGCTGGAATCCCCAATGTCGGAAAATCAAGTTTGTTAAATACTCTAGTAGAAAGTGACGTAGCGATTGTAAGCGAGGTTCCTGGAACCACAAGAGATGTTTTAAAAGAAAATATAAATATTTACGGAATTCCCGTGATTGCTTTTGATACTGCCGGAATTCATCATTCAGATGATCCAATTGAAATAATGGGAATAAAAAAAGCCCATCAAAAAATTGAAAAATCCGATATTATTCTATTTATGTTAGATGCCACAAGATCGATGTTGGCTTTTGAAAAAGACTTTATTATCCAGCATAAATGTCAAAATGTTATTATTATCGTCAATAAAATTGATAAAATTGATCGAGAACGTTGCAATTTTAACGAAGTTAAAAAAATAGGGTTGCCGGTGTCCTTTATTTCCGCAAAGCATGGAAATGGAATTAAAGAATTAAAATCAACTATTTATGATGAAATAACAAAAAATATTGATCAAATTCACAAAAACGACGCTATTACGACGAATTTTCGACAACGAAAAATTTTCGAAAAAGCGGTAGAAAATATTCAATCTTACATGAAAGATCCAAATCAAAATGAATCATATGAACTGATATCAGAATTAATAGACATTATCATTAAGGAGATGGATGATATAACGGGAGATAACTTAGCTATTGATATTTATGAAGAAATTTTTAAACAATTTTGTATAGGAAAATAATGTTTCACGTGAAACAAAAGTGAGGAGATCTTTTGATGAAACCAGAGCTGGCAGCGATTTTTAAAGAATATGAGTCTTTTGCAAAACAAGTGGATGGCGTATGGGAAACTGTCAGAAAACAATTTCCAGAATCTGTTCAGTGTAAAATAGGGTGCTCTGATTGCTGTCACGCGCTATTTGATATTACTTTGGTCGAAGCGTTATACATAAATGATAAATTCATTACAGAACTTCCTGAAAACAGGAAAAATGAAATATTAGCAATTGCAAATAAAACAGATCGGAATATTTACAAGCTAAAGCGAAAAGCATTTAAAGCCGTAGAAGCGGGAGAAAAAACTGAAGAGCAGGTTCTGTTTGAAATGGCTGCAGAACGATCGCGTTGTCCTTTATTGAACCTGAATGACCGTTGCGATCTCTATGATTATAGACCGCTTACGTGCCGTCTGTATGGAATTCCAACATCTATTGGCGGTCGTGGGCATACCTGTGGTCTATCTTCGTTCAGTGAAGGTCAATCCTATCCTACGGTTAATCTCGATAAGGTATATTCTAAACTTTATGATTTATCCGTTGATATCATTAATACGCTTCAATCATCCCATAAGGAAATGAGTAAAATTTTGATGCCATTATCAATGGCTTTGCTGACAGTATTTGATGATTACTATCTTGGATTGAAATCGGAGGAATTAAAGGATTCCAACCAACAAAAGGATTTGAAAAATGAATAAAAATTTCTCTGATGAAGATAAAAAAAGGGCGGTTTTTGATTCGATGTCACCTAGGCGCCAGAAATATATTTCTGAAAAAATAGGTTATGAACGATGGGATCCTTTTGAAAAACCAAAGGATCCCATCGATATTAGAAAAGATAAAAATAATCGTACGTCACAAATGCTGGTTCGGGAATTTTTACAGTCCAAGACGATGGAAGATTATTCAAACAACTACGGTCGAGGTGTTTTAGAAATGGCTATCGGCATAATCAATGATGATGACCGATATATCGCAATGTATGAATTTTCACTTTGGTATAAAAATTTATTAGAAAAAGAAAAAAAATAAAGAATTTGTTCTTGTTGGGTAAAAACGGTAAATAAATGCTCTCAACAAATGGTAAAATTGTAAAATTCATCTCGCAATCTAAGGCAAAGGTTAATTTTAAAGACCTGAAAATGCAATTTTGCCGTTCCGGTTTGTTATCTCAGAAATCCTTAAAATCCATCATTAAAACGTTAATTGAAGATGGGACGCTTAAATATATTTATGAATTTGGGCGTTCATATATTGATATATCATATGAACGTCCCATTTTAATCTCTGAGCACGTTTATATTAAACCTGAGAATTCTTCTTTTCATTCTCATCCGGGCCAAACAGTTATAGCTTTAAAAAAAGGATCCTCTTTTGGTGGGGGAGAGCATCCAACCACGAGGTTGTGTATTCATTTGATCGATGTGGTGCTGCATTCAAACCGGTTTTCTAAACAAAAAGACGATTACCGCGGCCTTGATATCGGGACTGGTTCCGGTATTTTGGCTTTAGTTGCAGCCAAGCTGGGTGTTAAATCGATTACCGCTTTAGATAATAATCCTTGTGCGATCTATGAGGCAAAGGATAATGTATGTCTCAATGGAATGTCTGAAAAAATTATTGTCGAAAACCAGACGGTTTCTGAATTATCCGGCTGTTATGATTTGGTAATGGCAAACTTGAGATATCCCACATTGATCGATTTGCGTGAGGTTATAGATAAAAAACTTAAAGCAGAGAGTACACTGATATTATCTGGATTGAAACCAGACGAGGTCCAGTTGATTTTGCATCATTATAAAAAATCCAGGTTTATCGCTTGGAATAAAGTGGTCGAAAATGGCTGGTGCGCGATATGTCTTGTCAGAGATTGATTTTTAAACGTTCTTTGTTTGGTTATAGATTTGTATTTGTAGTGTTGTGATCGTTAAAAAATGGGGCTCTCACGAAGTCGATTTTATCTATCCGTTATTATTGATTTTTATTTTAGAAAAACATCTTTCTTTTTTAATTCTAATTCATTTCGTATTCGTCTGCTAAGGCAAAAATAGTGTAACGGCCTACCCCGCCTATGCGGCAAAAGTGTAACGGTTGGTTCTACTATCCCGCAGCGAGACCCCGCCCCAAAAATCAATAAACCTACCACGCTACCCCGCCGCAATAGCTCCCGCCGGCAATCGTTTTTACCAAAAAGTTTTTGTAGGTTGTAAAGTGGGTATTGTCATGGTCCAAGAAAATGAGGAGAAAGCCCGGAACCATCACTTCCGGGCTTTCAGGGTGAACTCCGTATCAAGGCCGGATGTTCATTAAGTAAATTACTTTAAACTCCGGCCACTTTCAAGGCCGGATGGTAAAGCTGATCCAAATATCCTGTCGTTGGTGCAACACCGTTTTTTGTGTGTGCCGGTGCTGCTTTCGTGGGCATGCTTATTGTTGCGATGCATGCCGCATCGCCGGTCGTCTCCAGTCCCGTCGAAAAGCGCAGCGACGCTACCGTAAAACCGATAAAGGTAAAAAAGCCCACCGTCTTGCCGAAAACCGTCGTCGGCATCGTGAAATCGATCCACGTAGAAAAAACATGGATGATCATACTTCAACAAGCCCTTTTAAACGGGTTATGTTGCCACCACAGATCGAAATTTCGGTACCTTTTCGCCTCGGTTTTCGATGCCGCTGCCATTTTTGCGGTCGGCCGGGTGAAATTGTGAGCCATTTTCCACGCCGTGGTTATGGATGAAATCTTTTTCAGGATTTTTTACGCAGATAAGGAGGCCAATATCATGAGACGACGGTTTACAGGGGGAGAACTGTTTCAACTGCGCAATCGGATCCCGGTTGACTGGCTGATCAAAGAACAGCTTCATATCCCATCTAAAGTGATCGAAGGCATTTTTCGTTTTCTATGCCCGCTATGCAATGAATTTCAAACCGCGACCAACCCCAAGACCAATCTCGCCAGGTGCTTTCTTTGCGAGAAAAACTTCAACCCGATTGATTTGGTCATGACCGTGAAAGGCCTTGGATTCGTTGACAGTGTCAAATATTTGCAAACCCTTGTACCAAACAGACCGGATCCTTTAACGGACCAACGGTTGGAATTGAATCAACTGCTTGGCGATATCGGGAAACGGATGAGCATCGGGTGAACAGATGGCCAACAACCGACTCACCCAATTGGAGGAGATCATCGCTGCCAATCAACACCATTTTCACCAAACCGGTAAGGCATTAAAGCAGATTCGAGACGATCAATTGTTTCGAGATTTGCTGTTCGATTCGTTTGAAGGCTATGTCAAGGACCGGTGGGATATGGCCCGATCCCAGGCATATCGTCTGATTAAGGCCGCCAATGTCATCGACAATTTGTCTCCAATTGGCGACGGCATCCTTCCGGAGAATGAATACCAGGCCAGGATTCTAACGCGTTTTACAAAAGAGGATCAACGCAAGATCTGGCGTGCATTTATCGCATCCGGCATGGCGCTCACGGCTAAGAATATTAGAAAGTACGCCCATCAAACCCTAAAGGCCAAGCATGTCAAAAAAAAGAATGCGTCTGTGGTCGATATCATCAGCGCAGACTATAAAACGGCCGTGATGGCCATGCTGGAACAGATTCGGTCGGCGCAAAACGATGATTGGCAAACGACATCCAGACAAGCGGCCTTATTCTGGCTGAAAGTGATGAAAGAGAAAATCATTCGTCATGAAAGACAAAGACTTTGAACAACTGCCCATGGACGACCGTTTCCTGATCTTGCTGCACAAAAAGATCATGGACAAAACCGGCAGCGCCAAACGCAGGGCCAAAAAATATTACATGGATCAATACCGTAAGACCGGCGTCATTCCCAAACCGCTGCTGCTTGCCGGCCAAGGCATCATGGAAGGCAGAAAGTGCAGCGGCCGGCGCCGGGTCTTGACCGAAAAAATCCAAAACCGCTTCATCGAGATGGTCAAGGCTTCCAGCGATCCATCGGACGATCGTTTTGTATTTATCACCCGCCATGGACGAACCATCAAAAATTACCACGCCTGGCTCGAACAAGAGTTCGAACGTAGCATCTCACTTAGCGCTTTAAGGCGTTTTGCCAGGCAAGCCAACCTCAAGGTCTATTTGGAAAAACCAGACTTCGAGGAAAAGAACGATCCCAGCGTCTGCTTTAAGGACGAACCGGTCTTCGATTTGATTCAAATGGACGGATGCAGGTTTCGCTATTTCAAGATTCGATCGGACGACGGCGTTTGGGCCAAGCCCCAGGTGATCGAGTTTTTTGACACCGGATCGCGCAACATGCTTGTGCTTGACGCCTATTTTTCCGAAAGCAGTCTAAATTCGGTGGACCTGTTCGAGAAATTTTTGGTGAGCACCCCCTTTCCGCAAAAAAAGATACGGCTGAGACCGGACAATGCAAAGGGTTTTGTCAACCTGAAACGCCCCATCAACGAACTGAACATCAAATTTTCATTGCCAGGCGGATTTTATCTGCAACCAAACTTCTCACGCATCCATGCGCCCAAGGACAAAGCACATCTGGAATCATCCCATCGCAGCATCCATCATTTTGAAATGCGGATCATCAAGCACTTTGAAGACCGCATCGTTAAGACAGAACCGGGCTATATCTACAAAAAGGGCAAAAAAGGAAAAATTACCATCACCTATCTCGACATCGATCTTGCAACGCTGCGCCAGAGTGGTTTACTCGAAGCCTATCGCCGGCAGCACAATGAGCAAAAGCACTATTATTCTGTGAACGGTAAAACATCGGCCTGGGTGCCCAAGGAGAAGTTTGACGACGGTCTTGCCCAATACGAGTGGATAACGTTCAGTGCGGATGACGTACGCCATTTCGTCAAATACGGCTATGACAAGATCAACGCCACCGTGGGGGCGAAAGGCATCATTACTTTCAAAAAGCAGACCTACTATGTGGCCGTTGGCGCGCAACACTTCAGCCGCCACAAGAGCACCAAGGTGTATATCTCCGATCTTGGCGACAAGCTGTTTATCTTCGAGCATAAGGAAAACGGTATCCTGCTGGGTGAAGCGCTGCGCCGGGAACCTTACGAAAAGCCGGTCAAAAAGGCAGGCACCGAACCCAACGCGGTTGAATTGATCAGCGCTTTTCTGCAGGAGAAAAAGATGGCGGTGGACAGGCCACGACTGATTGACATCCATCTTCGGGGTTTGACCCTCGATGCCGCCCAAACAATCTATCGGCAACACCGGAAACGATATATCGCTTACGCGATCAAACTACGCCAGCCTGAAACCATCACCGGCAAGGCGCTTTTCAATGCGTTCATTTTGGATTGCGAAAGACAATTGTCAAACAACCCTTTGGCCCCGTATGCCTCATGCAGCGAAAACAAAGTTTTATAAACGATAAGCGCCGGGTCTCCTATCTATCCGCGGTATACAACCGGATCTACCGGGGACAGAGCGTATTGATCGAGGGCGAATATGGTGTCGGAAAAACTCGTTTCCTCGAACTGCTCAAACCCAAAAAACTTCAAGGCGTATGGGTGGAGTCGCTTTTCAATGTGCATGAAATGTTGGCCTCCATCCTTCAAGGGTTGAACTACGAGGCGGTGGCCACTTATCGGCGCACGCCCCATCATTTGAAGCTGATCCGCAATCTGACCGATTATTACATCATCATCGACGAGGCCAATGACATCGAAAAAAGGGTTTGGCCCTACCTGAAACGAATCATGGACGCGCACGTGCCCATCGTTTTGGCCGGACTGCCAAAGGTGAGGACATATTTGACCAGCCAGCATCCGGATATCCTCAGCCGATTGAAAACCTTGATTCTGTATCCCATCGTAGTCGAGGATTTCATCCTGGAATACAAGGATTTTGAATCTGAAGCCATCGAACAGATTTATGTGGCCACCAGGGGCGATATGAGAAAATTCAAGGAAATTTGCACGGATTGCCGCGACAAGGCCAAAGAACTGGGCCATAGCTTCGTCGATTTAAATCTGGCGGTCGACTTTCTCGCCAATCTTCATCCCATGTAGGCTCCAAAAAACAATCTCTTCCCTCACTCTGCGGCGAATCAGCTTTCTCCCAAGACCTGTTAATCTAAATCCCACATCGTAACTTTTTTTAACTCTCGTAAAGTCGATTGTTATTGCATCGTTTCTCTATTAACCGCTAACGCGCAGCGGCATAAGATGCTTCAAGGCCTGAAATACGATGAAAAAGTTACATTATTTTGCAACGTCCTAAAGGCAGCCAATGATCACTAACGCATTAATATATTTGGGATATTTTTTAAACGGGGCCTGAATAAACAGAACGGGAAGCGTTACACTATTTTTGCCTTAGCATTCGTCTTCTAAATCCGCATGGATTCTCTGTACGCCAAGGGATCTTGGACCGGTTAAGCTGGTGTAGATTGCATGGTCGCCGGTTTCTTCGGTAGAGTGTTTATCCAGAAGAATAAAAAAAAAGGAGTGGTTTGCAGATTACCAGTAAATGGCCCTCAAAAAAGCGACATCTGTCCCTTAAGGTCCAGCCGCATGCCGTATTCCGCTTCGAAATCCGCCTGGATGTTCTGGATTTCATCGGGTGTGAGGCCGGCGATACTGGCGGAGATGGTGTCGTTTTGGGCGTCGGCAGATAGATTGCGGATCTGACAGCCATCGGGCAGCATGGAGCGCAACAGGGAGCGTGGACGCACGGCCCCGCCCTTGCGTTTGGGCGGCTCAAAGATCACCGTGCGGCAGGCGACCCGCTGGATGTGCCACTTCAGGTAGGCGAAACGCTCGTTTTCCGTTTCCGGCGACCGGAAGGTGATCCGCAGAGTCGTTTCATCCACATGCAGCCTGGCGCCGATCGCTCCCGCCTGCTTGAGGATATCGCGGGTCGATGTCCGGGCCTGGTTGGCGGTGCATTCGCCTTCCCGCGCGTCGTAATGCAGCACCGGTTCGCCATCCAGACCGGCGGTGACCACCTCCGGCGGCAGACTCATTAAAATCGACTGCACCTTCTCCATGGTTGCGGCATCGCGAAGTCTCAGAAACGCGTCGGGACTGGTGACCTTGATCCCGGCGAACGAGCGCGCCTGGCGGAAGGGATCCGCTCCGCGGCTGCGCCACCCTTTGGAAAGGCCGGCCATCTGGGTGGCCCCGTACTGCAAGGGGTGGGCGCTGCGGTCGACGATGTCGATGACGATGCAGGCATGTTTGCCGGGTGACGTCCGCAGGCCCCGTCCGACACACTGGGTGTAGACCAACGGCGAGGTGGTGGGCCTGGCCATGAGAATGCATTCAACGCTTGGATCATCGAACCCCTCGGTGAGCACGCCATAGTTGGTCAACACCTGGATATTTCCGTCGGTAAAGCGTTTCAGGATGTCGCTACGATTTTTGCTCTTGCCGTCGATCTTCTCAGCCCGGATGCCCAGGGCCGAAAAATCCGAGGCCAGATCCAGGGCGTGGTCGACACCGGCGCAAAAGGCGATGGTTTTTTTGCCTCCACCCTGCTCCATCCAGGCTTTCAGGGTCAAGGCCCGGTTGGCGGCGGTATTCATCACCCGGGAGAGCGCACCCACCTGAAAATCTCCGGCCGACATCCTGACCTTGTCCAGATTCAAGTTTCCCCGGATGGTGAAATAGCGCATGGGCACCAGATAGCCGAGATCTTCCAGATCGGCGCGGGAAATTTCGAATGCCGTGCGGCCGAAAATGTCCAGGGCCGATTTGCCGTCCGTGCGCTGGGGGGTGGCTGTCATGCCGAGCAGCAGGGTCTCCTGGTCGGCTTGGGTGTGAAAGTAGTCGATCACTTCTCCCCAACTCGACGCCAGCGCCCGGTGGCACTCATCGCAGATGATCAGCGCGTAGTCCTTGGGATCATACTTTTCCTTGCGGCGTACCAGCGACTGAACCGAGGCCAGGGTGATGGCGCCCTGGGCCTTGACGGTACGCTTACCTTGCTCGATCTGCACCCCGAGTCCGGGCAGATGCCGCCGGATGGTGCGCGCGGTCTGGTCGATGATTTCCCGGCGATGGGCCACGAAAAGCACTTTGCCGAATGCCTTGGAGGCACGCAGGGCTTTGATGATGTGGGTCGCAATCACGGTTTTCCCGGCACCGGTGGGAAGGTAAAGCAGCATGCGGCGCTGGTTTTGCTCCTGATAACGCGAGACCACGGCGGCAACGGCTTTTTTCTGATAGGGGCGGAGTCGAAAAGGGCGCATGCGTATTCGTTTACCTCAACGCGTCCAGAATATCCATGACATTCAAACCCTCTTGGGGCCAGCGGACGCGTTCGACGTTCGACAGGTATGGGCTTGCCAGCTCCGGGCCGAGCCAGTCGCGGGCCAGGGTCGGGTCGTTTGCCTGGAAGCGGGAGTAGGGGACCGACAGGTTCTTCTCCAAAAGAGCGCGGTAGAGCGCCCGTTCCGCCTCCAGGGGCGGCAGCCCTCGCTCCTCCCGGTAGCGGTTGATTTGGCAAGGGATGGCAATGCCCGTGGGATCCAGGTCGCCGAAGTAGCGGATGCCTTTGGCGGCGGTCTGGTGTTCGATTTCCGCCAGTCCGTCGTTGGCTCGTTCGCTGGCCGTTTCGGCGGCCCGTTCGGCGGCGCAGGCCTTGAATCCCTGGCCGTAGACGATGGCGGCGTATCGATGAAGGGTGGCGTTGGCCCGGCAGCAGCTCCAGTAGGTATTTGAGTTCTCCACAACCAGCAGCGGCTTGTCCGCGGTGTCTGACGGATCCAGTGCGAGGGGGCGAAAAGGAAGCGGTTCAGGGCAGTAGAAGCAATCCAGAATCGCCAGGGTGATGCGGCCGCCGAACAACCCTCTGCGAACATAATTGTCCAAGGCTTTTTCTTTGCCGAAGATCTCAAGTGCCCGCTCCCGGTGGGGTAGCAGCACCGGCTCAGGCGGGCGGTGGATCAGGTAACGGTTTACCTGAAGAGCGCGCTCTAATTCCTCGCAGGTTCGTAGCGTATGGGCAAAGACCACCATATGGGTGGGTTCCCAGGCCGTTTCGTTGCGAAGCGAGTCCAAGGTCTGCCGACGAGCCGTTTGTTTTTCATCTTCATCGGAACGAATGGCGGTCACATATTGAGGCAGGTCGGTGCGGCTATTCCGGAGATGCCGAGCCTTGGGGCGTCGCAGGTACCCCTCCCGTTCCAGCACGAACAATGCTTCCGCCAGTCGGTCATTGAATTCAAAATCCGACAGATGCCCGACAGGCATGCGGCGCACGGCCGCCACGATCTCGTCCATCGCCACCCGTTTGGGCCGGCTGGCTCGGAGCGTCTCCAGAATGGCATCACGCCAGGACGGGGCCATTGGTCTTCTCCACGTGCAGTTCGGCGATCTCCAACAGGTCGTAGGTCATCTTGCCGATCTCGACCTTTTTCTCCCCCTTGCGGATGGCCACCCGCAGTTCGAACAGGCCCAGGGATTCGCGATCGTTGATGCCGGTCAGGTAGACACACTGAATGCCCATGGCCCGGGCCACCTTCAACTGGGCGTCGAGGAAATCCGAGCGATTGCAGACCCCCAGGGGATTGTCCAGCACGAGGAAGGCGGGGATGCGGCCATCGGGATGGCTGTGGCGCTTTTTGCGCATGAAGATAAGCAGCGTATAGAGCAGCACCGCTGTGGTCAGGGCCTCGCCGCCCGAGCCCAGGTCCTTGCCCACCGGTTCGTAATTGCGGCCGGTGTCGTCGCACTTGAGCAGGCGGATGCCGAAGGCCTTCTTGCCCGTGGAGGCCTCCAGGAGTTGGTAAAGCAGTTCCGATCCCAGGCAGTTTCCCGCCCGCTGGTTGACTTCGGGCAAGCGATCCTGCTGGATCAATTCGTGGAGCCAGTTCTCCACCGAGCGCTTGAAATCCTCGCCATGGCGGGTGAAGTCCAGCCGGGTGCCGGCCAGAAGAATGCTTCGGCCGCCGTAAATGTAAACATCCTCGGGTAGGATCTGCTGGGCCGCGGTCTGCAGCTTCTGGTGATACTCCTTGGCGCGTGAGAGCAGCATGTCCACCAGGTTATCCATGATCTGCTGAGAAATCGACAGGTCGCTTTCGATATTCTGGGCCATCTCCTCACAGTGCTTGATCAATTCCTCGGCCTGAGCTCCCAAGGATTCGGTGTCGTGGCGCATGAGCTCATCGATCACCGCGGGCAGGTGGCTGCGGAAGCGCTCGCCCGCAAGGTCCGCACGCAGGCGCTCGAAGCCGGTGCCCATGCGGCGCCGGGCGGTTTCCATGGCTTGGCGTTGCTCCTCAAAAGCCGTCATGCGCTCGCGGGCCTGGGTTTTCAAGGCACGGACCGCTGCAATGCATTCCTCCACGCTTGACGTGCCGACGGTTTCCGGCCAGTCCACCCGGGGCGAGAACCGGTCCCACACCGGCGCAAAGGTTTGGGTCTCGGCCAGACCGAGCTCGGCTTCTCGTTGCCATTCCTCATGGGCCTTGAGGAGCGCTTCCAGCTCACGGCAGCGCAGGTTCAGGCGCTCAAGAGTTTCCGCGTGGCGATCGGCCTCGCGTTGGAAGCGGTGGATCATACCGTCCAGGTCCTGATCCACCAGATCCGCTTCCAGAATATCCGGCTGGATGCCCTTGCGGGCAATCTCGGACAGCGCTGTGTTCAGCCGATCAAGATTCTGTTTCTGATGGGTGATGTCTGAACGCAGGCCGCCGATGGTACCGCTTTTCGCCTGGATGGCCTCGGCCACGACAGCCCGGCGTTCCTCCCGGTCCGCCGCGCTCCGGGCGGCCCAGCCTTCGGCCAGGGATGCATCCATGGCATGCTCGCGGCACAGGCTGTCGAGCCGTGCCTCCTGCTGGCCGATGAGGGTCTGAAGTTCATCCAGCTCCCGTTGCAGGGTGCTGATGCCCAGTTCATCGGCCTTGCGGCGCTGGCGCTCCCGGGCCTCCTCGAACAACGTTTTCAAGGTCGTGCGGTCCATGGTCAGGGCAGTTTTTCGATCCCCGTCGGAGAGCGTGGACTCTTGGGGTTTCGGCACGTCGCCGGCCCGTTCATCCAGCCCTTTGATCAGGGAATGGCTTTCACGGATGTCAGCCTTAAAGACGGCAATTTCCTCCCGCATCTGCCGGAGAGATTTTTCTTCTACCTCCAGGCGGGCGGCCAGCGCCTCCTTGGCCGCGATCATCTCCTCCGATTCGCGCTTCCAGGTCTCCAGGGAGGCGTACCGTTGCAGCCAGTCCTCCACCTGGCTGCGACGCTCGCCCAGGCGGACCTCGTCGGCCGTGAGCGTCTGGAGGGTGGCGTCCTGGTCGGCCTTGCGCTGCCTCACGGTTTCGGCAAGCGTCTCCTCATCGGCGATTTCCGTCGCCAGTTCGGCCAGGCGGCGGTCCAGCGCCTGCAGCCGATCGGTCAGGGCGGTCACCGTGGCGGCGTCGGGGAATTTTTCACGATAGGCGTGCAGATCCCGGCTGTCGGCTTCCATTTCCCGCAGGTCTCCGGTCTGGGTGTCGATCTCCTTGCCCATGGCGTCCGATCGATCCTGGAGGCGGGTGCGGGTTTCCTCCAGGTAGCGTTTGGAGTAGACGCCCGGATCATTAGGACAGACGATCGTCGATGAAATGGGCATCAAGTCGTCGGGTTTCACGGGAGTGGAGACGACGACGGGCCGGTGAAGCCAGTCGGGCACGGGCAGGGCCACAACGGCCTCGACCACCGCCTCGGTGGCGGCCATGATGCCGGTGAACCGCCCGGGATCGCTTTCGATGAAGCGGGCGATCTCCTCGGGGGCGGCGTACAGACCGGCCAGGTACTCGGGAAAGGCTTTGAGTTCACCGGGAGAGATGCCCTCCTCATGGTAATGGGCGATCAGCCGCCGGGTCTGGGCGTCGGCGGTCAGGGTTTCTGTGCCGGTCAGCCGCTCCAGCTCCATGCCAAGGTCCAGGCGCTGCCGCTGCTTTTTGTCCAGCCGCTCCCGGCCGCGGGCGATGGCGTCGTCGAACCGGGATACCAGGTCGGCGGCCGTGGGGTCGAAGATCGCGCTGCCAGCCACCCGCTGAAGATGGGAAGAGGCGAGAAGTTGTTCCCGCTGCCGGGCTTCGTCGTCGAGGCGCGCTTTGGCCTGCTCCCGCTGCACGGCTGCCTCGGACTGATTTTTCTGGAGGCCCCGCCACCGGCTGTCACCAGCGCGCATCTCCTCCTCGAGGGCAGCCCGCCGGCCCCGGGCGACGGTGATGCGTGTCTCCACGTCGCGCAGCGCGTCGCTCAAGCGTTCGCGGGCATCCTCGGGCCGCTCTCCCGGCTGCATGGGCAGCGCGTCGCGGCGCTCTTCGGCCGCCCGGATGCGCGCGGCGTTGCCCAACATTTTCTCCTCCAAGGCACTTCGCTCGGCAGCCTGGGCCGCTCGATGCGCCTCGCCGGCCGTTATGGAGGCTTCCCACTCGGCAATGCGGCCTTCCCGTTCGGCAATCAGATCCAGCTGGCCGCGCCGGTCTTCGTCAAGGCGGGCGTGATACTGCAGCCCCAGGGTGTCGATGCGTTGAAGCAGCGGCGACAACTCCTCGTCCGCCTGGCGCAGGGCGTCCCGCTTGATCTCCTCCTGGGCCCGATTGCGGCGGATGTCGGCCATGAGATCGGCGGCCTTGAGGGCGTTTTCTTCACCCTTGAAGGCCTGGATCTCCTTTTCCGCCGCCTCGACCGCCTGTTCGGTATGGGCGATGGCTTGGCGAATCTGGAAACGCTCGACGGCCGAGACATTGGCCCGGGCAACCTCCCGCTTGGCATTCGCATCGCGGCGCTGGCTCTCCGCCTCCTTCATGGCCGGGACGAGTATTTTGAGTTTCCGGCCGGCCGCCTCATTGGTCTGCCGCATCAGGTGGGCCGCCTCTCCAAGAACCGCCTGGGCCGCATCGATGGCCACCTGGGCATCACGCCACAGGCAGGCCATGGCGTCGAAGTCGCGGATACGCTCCTTAAGTTCCCGCGCGGCGGCGAGCTGGGCGATCTTGCGCGGGCGATCCTCCATTTTGCGCAGGGAGCGGCCGATGGTTTCCCGCAGGGTGACGGCCGCCTCCATGTCGGTCACGCAGCCGAGGAAGAAATTCAAAAACTCGGTTTCGGAGCGGAACTTGAACGCATCCTTGATACCCCCCTCGCTGCGGGCAAAGTCGATTTGCCGGTCGATCAGCCAGGGATCGAGACCCAGCCGTTCCAAGACGGTGGCCCACTCGTTCTGCAGGGTGGTCTGCTGGACATGCGGCGTAGTGAAATCCCGCACGGTCCGCCAGGGTTGCTCCTGGACCAGGAGGGTATCCCAGGCGGTGCGCAGCCGGTCGAAGAAGTCCGGTGAATGGGCAATGAAGAAGATGCGGTCCACCTTGTCCGCCGCGCCCCGGGGGCGATAGAGGAGCTGGCCGAGGACCAGGTGGTTTTCGGGGGCGGATTCGAAAAGCGTCGCTTGACCGATGCTGGCGATATCCACCAGCACCACGGCCGGGCGGCCCGGAATCAGGTACTGCTCCAGCGTTTTGTCCCCGGTGGACTGCAGATGCTGGACGAAGCGCCGCTGGTCCGGAGAAAAGACGCTGAGAATGAACGACAACAGGGTTGTCTTGCAGGTGCCATTGGCGGCGAAGAGCACGCCGTGGTCGGCGTCGCCGTTTTCCCGCGCGATGGGCACGAAGGCGTTGCGAAGCAAATTCTCGCCGGCGGTGACATCGCTGATGAACAGTTTACAGAGTCGATACATCGGCCTTCTCTCCTGGTTCGTCCGGTGTGTCGGTGTTTTCAAACGCAGCCAGAATATCCCGGAACGCGTGGAAGGAGTAGACGATGCCTTCCCGCATGGCGGTCTGGTAGGCCGGTGTGGGCCGGTATTCCACGTCGCCGGGAGTCTCCTCGAAGAGGAGCAGATAGCCGGTCTCCACCAGGTGTTCCAGCACCCGTCCGGCCAAGTCCACCCAGGAGTTGCCGGCACCGGCGCGCAGGCGGTCGGGGTTGTCCTCGGGCAGCTCGCGCAGTCGCTGGGCCACGCTGCGCACCTGGGGGTGCAGGCGGTCTTCGTCGTCGGGCAGGACCTCCTCGGCGTGGGCGAAGCGGCGCAGGATGGCGATCACATCCTCCATGGTGATGGCCCCCAGGTCCTCCACGGGCATGTCCAGGTCGGCCTCGGTGGGGAAGATGGCGGTGGCGATGGCGCAGTGCACCGTGAGCACATCCGCGGCCTTGAGATCGCCGCGGGCCAACAGGCGGCCATAGTCGGTCAGGGTGGCGGCGAAAAAGCTGTCGGCGTTGCGGGCCGACAGGCGCAGGCCGCCTTCCTCCAGGGCCAACAGGCGCAGTTCCATGGCCCGCAGCCCTTCGTCCACGGCCGTCCGGAAGGCGTCCTCGGCCTGGAAGCGCTGCACCAGTTCGGTCATCTCGGCGCTGTTCTGGGAGAGCAGGCGTTTTTTTCCGCTGCTGTAGGCCAGGCTCAGGTAGATGAGGCGGCTGGCGTCGTAAATCGTATCACTGCTCATGAGGATTCCTCTGGCGGGCGGATCGCGTCCTGGTGGATCAAACGCAGCTCGTGGCCCCGGTAGCGGCGGCCAGCACAAAGATCGACCATCACCCGACGATCGGGATCAAGTACTTCCAACCGGATCCGATACCGGGCGGCCAGGCGCCGTTCCACCGTGCACTGGAACACGGCCATGGCCACGGCCACGGGAAGCAGATCGTCGCCCTCCTTGGCTACAGCACGCTGGGAGGCCGCTTCCAGCAGGCCGCTGAGTAGAATTTCACTGTCCGATTGCAGCCTGTCGTGCATCAGGGCAAAGGCGCGTTGCATCTGCCGCTCGCTCAACTCGGAGATGAAGCGCTGGATCGGTGATCCGTCGATCTCGTGAATCGGCAGACTCCGGTCGCCGGGCACATTCTGGCGTTCCAGGGCCCGGTCGCAGGCCTCGATCACCGCCGCCGGGTCGAACAGGGGCCGCTGGGCCGGCGGATCGATGCGGGCGATGAATTCCGAGCCCACCCGGGCCGCGTCGTCCTCGCCCAGCCGGCACAGGCGCCGAATCACCTCCTCCATGGGCGGAAATGCACCCAGGCTGCGACGCCGGAAGAGCTTGAAACTGTGGTAGTCGTAATCGTCGGGAAGTTGCTGCAGCTCGGTGGTGAGATTTATCAACTGGGAATTGAGGTGCTCGAGCATCTCGGCCAGCCGGTGGAGCTTGGCCTCGTGCCGCCGGTCGTTTTTGGAGACGGTCAGGCTCTCCACGACCATGTTGTGCAGCCGCCGTCCCTCCTTTTGGATGGTCGTGGCCTGGCCGACCCCTTCCTCGGCCAGGGCCCGTACCTGGTCGAAGGCCACGGCGTGGATGTTGCGTTTGATCTGGCGGCGGGTGTTGCGCACCTCCAGCGCCTTGCGGGCGCACTGCTTGCGGTTGCCGTCGGCCACGGAAATGGCGTCGTCCACATTGCCCCGCTCGATGAGCAGCTTAATGCGCAGGTTGCCGATGGCCGTGGCGTCCAGGGCGCTGGTCTCGTGGAGGCCGAAATAGGCCGTGTACCCTTCGTCGGTGAGGGTGAACAGGGCCTCGCGGCCTTCGCCGGTGTAGACCGTCTTGATCAGCCAGAACCGACGGGTGCGATATTGGCGGGCAGTGCCGTCGAACCAGGTGTACTGAAACGGCAGGTAGCGGTTCTGGCGGTTGACCAGGTGATCGAACACCTTGCCCAATACGTCGGTCAGCCCTTCGCCGACGGCCTCGATGCCGCAGGCCGTGGTCTGCTGGCGGGCCAGGGGCAGGATTTTGTCCATGATTTCGGCGCGCGTGGCGCCGGATTGGTACTCGGTCAGCTCCGAGATGACATCCAGGATGGCAAAGGCGATCCACAAAAGGTCCAGCCCATCCCAGATGGCGCCGGTGTCATCGGTGTCGCCCAGGCGGAACCGCCGGGCCTCCAACTCGAAAATCGGCCGCATGATGGCGGCGGAATAGACCGCCCGGTTCACGTCCGACGGCAAACCGAAATCCGCGGTGGCGGTCGGCGGAGAAGACCCGGCCGGCGGGGCTGCGACGGAACGGTCCGCTTGCTGCTGTCGCTTGACGAAATCGATGAGGTCGAGTTGAATCGGCATTCGCGTTTAGGGCCTTTGTTGCGGTCGGTTTCCCATACACGCAACGGTATAGCCCAATGCCGGTCGCTTTTCAATTGGGATCAGTTGTGATGTTCGCCGTGGCTGATCAATATCAGACCAAACCAGCCAGTTGACATAAGGCTATTGCTTTACCGAGCTTTTTCAGCCCAAATTGGCAGGTGTTTTGGTGCTTACCACGATACAGGTACCAGGTCGGTAAAAACGCAAAAAGCCTGGATACATTTTTTAGAACTTGTATCCAGGCTTTTCGCTTGTAAGTGGTAGGCACGATTGGATTTGAACCAACGACCTCTTCCGTGTCAGGGAAGCGCTCTCCCCCTGAGCTACGTGCCTACATGAAGTTTATTCTGATAGCACTTGGCCATAGAGCTGTCAAGCCAAATAGCAGCAATTCAGCTCTGACGCATGAATAAAAAGAATCAGGGGTTGGTCACGATTAGGGCCCCACTTTTCATCACCCGGCTAACGTCTTCACACTTTTATGACCAAGATTTGCTCCTCAGACAATTGTCATGACATAATCTCAATTATGTCTGACCGTGGACTCCCATCTCTTCCAGGCTTGAGAGGCTGTTTCGCTTTGTTTTGGTACGGCTACTGCTACACCAACCGAAGCTGAAAAGGGGCGGCCAGACGAATTTCCAGCCATTCATAATCCAACCAGGGGTTGGCTATGGTCTCGCGAATAAAGTGAATAAGGCCTCGCACGCCGGTATCTTTGACGACCTTGGCCAGCCGTTCCGAATAGCGAGCCAAAACGTTGAACATATGGCCCAGACGCATTAAATAGTGATATCCCTTCATGACATTCCAGTTATACGAAAAGCAGTGCTCATAGCGATATCCATGATGTTTTTCAACCAGGATACCGGTTTCGATGCCCCAGCGCGCGCGTGCGCCCAGATTGCACCGTTCGTGAAGATTAAACCGGTTCAACGGTTTGCTGGACAGCCACACGTGTCGGCTGCTTTTGTCCTCCAATTGCCCGGTTTGCGGGTTAACCTGTTGCCAGCGCTCTTGGCATTCGACGACGTGCAGGATTTGGCTTTTTTTATCGTTCGGACCAAACCGATAGTCGATACTGTTTACCCATTTGAACACCTGTTTTCTGTTGCCCCATCCCTGGCGGAAACGATTTTTTATCTCAAGTGCCGCAAGCGCTTCAAATTCACTCATCACGCTGGGAAGGGATTTGTCTTTCAGGACGATCATGAACTGCCATTTATTTTTGCGGCAAACCTCTACCACGGGACCCTTGGCGTAAAGCCCATCGATTAACACCATGATTTTCAGCGCCGGAAAGGCCGACTTCAGGCGTTGGGCCAATCGGTAAAAGGCTTTAAGCTCGCAGTCCTGTTTATCATTGGCGGTGTCGCCTTCGGTGTAGCTTAACATTTCACTCATCAACGGAATAGTCATGCCATCGCGAAACGCCAGATTGGCCTCTAAAATATAGACATGGTATTGAAGGTGCTCCCCATCCGCTTGCGTAACGGTGCGCTGCAAACACTCCTCGGCCCAAATCCAGTCACGCTTAAATTTGCCGGTGCCATCGATCGCGATCGGATAGCACTCGTCAATCAAATAGCGCCGAAATTTCTTTTTCCGGATCAATTGCCGGATCAACTCAAGATGCAACTGTTCGATTTGATTGACGTCGATCACCGCCAGTAACCGTTTGAGCGTGTCATGATGGGGCAAACTTTCAAGCTCTGGGAAGAAAAACTGCAGATTCTGCCAAAACAGCGGCCGGGACATCTCCCGGTTGGCCTCGCGACTAGAGCTCATCTGAAAAACAAACATCAGTATCCCATAGATCATCAGGGTCGACAGATTGTGCTTGATCTTTTTAGGATTTCTCGGGTCCTCGATTTTGGACAGTTGCTTAAGCAGCACAGGCATCTTGGCCCGAAAGATCCCTATTTTCTCGGCAACCGCCTCATTGCGGGCAGTGTACTCCTGCTCAATGCTTTCGTATTTACACTTGCCGTTTGAAATCGTGGCATGTGATGGCGCCTTAAAGCCCTTGGCCTTTTCATCCTGACGCAATTTTTTCTGTGCATGTTTGCGCTGTTTGATTTGGGCTTTGATCTGCTCACGACTGGGTCTGCGGCTGGTTTTTTTCATCCGTCAGCCCTCCCCTGAACATAACACTTGCCGAAAATTATCCGCCAGCGGATAAACAAAGATCTTTTTCGGACTGGTGGCGTAGCTTTGACCCTGTCGAATAAGCCCCATTCCGCGGGTCATGCCAAGATACCTAAAATTGGCCGCCCGGTAGCACGTCCCATCGAAATAGTGCGGATCGACAAAGGTTTCCAGCAAAACCGGCCGATAGCCCCAGCGCTCCTGCCAGTGCCGCCCCAACTCCCTGATCGCCTTGCCCAATGCGCAGCTTGCCAAGTACCTGACCTTTACCCACGGAAAAATCAAATACCGCCCATTGTTGACAACAAATCCCAGGTTCCGCAGTCGCTCGTTGGTGCTCCAGCCGATCCATTGATCTCTCTTGATTAGCGCTTTGGCCGCTCCTGAAAACAGCATACACCCCAATAGCGTGCCTGCGCCTTCGACAAAATAGCGCAAATAACATCCAAATGGCTTCTTGTCCCCCAAGTAGTGGTAACGGCTCAGGTATTCATTAAAAAGCGCCTTATCTGCTTTGCCTTGTACGACCCTGAGCCGGATCGGCCCGATATCCGAAAGCTTGCCCACGACTGGCTCTTGAGGCTGGATCCGATGGGATGCTATCGGCTGCTTGCCGCTTTTGCGGCCGCTATCGCGTTTAGCGGGCAATCGTATGCGCCCTTGCGCTTCCAAACGCTTGAGCAACTTCAGGCAGGCGTCCACTTTATTGCCGCCGGAAGCGGTGTGCCAGCCCAAATGCTCACATACCGTTTGGGCCAACTCCCACTGACTCAACCGCCAAAATGTCTCAACGGTTTCGCGAATTTGCGCAAGCTCCTCACTCTCAATCTGCCGTCCACACTGGACTATCAAAGCGACCTCCTTTTCAAGTGTAGCGTCACGACTAGGATGCGTGCTTACAAACATCCTATGCTACCTCTACCAAAAGCCCGATCGCTTGTCTATAGCTATTTTGAGACAAACTTTTTTTGATGTCTGTCTATCTCGCTGGTATCAGTGGGTTTAAATAGTTATGCGTCAGTGCTGGCAGCAATTCAGCAATTGTAATTATGCGGTTCAGGTTCGTACCGGCATGGCAATTCGATCAGTTCTTCGAAAAATTTAGTTCAGGTTATGATCAAACCTATCCATTACAAGCTTCTATGTTCAGAACATTTTGAAATAATAAAGAAAATAAATACATCAAACCCTGATTGGAAAAAATGTCCGCGTGGGTAGCAAAAAGAGCCATTTCAAAATTACAATTGCTGGCAGCAATTCTTCGGTGAAAGGAAGGTAAACTGACAGACTCTCAATATGTTTAATTTTTTCAATAAGTTGTAAGTTATTGATAAGTTTGTGTTGCGAAAAAATGCAAATGGCAGGTAGACTCTGAATCTCCAAAGGAGAATGCCCGGGTACCGGTTGGGACGTCCCCGGCAGTGGAACCGTCTGCTGTCAGGGCCTGTCAGGATCCAGAACCAGCAGGAAGAATTCTCCGCGTTCCTGCATATGACCGGCGGCAATCTGTGCGTACGGCCCATCACCCCAGAAAATATCCACCCGTCCCGGCCCCCGAATGGCACCACCGGTGTCCTGGTTCAGCGCAAAGGCGGAAAAATCCATCCAGCGGTCGATACGGCCGTTGCCGTCAATCAGCGGAACCCGGGTTTTCAGGTAGGCCGGCGCCGCCATGGGAAACACCCGGCGATCCACGGCCACGGATCGTCCCGGCGTCAGGTTTACACCGATGGCACCGAGGGGACCCGACGTTTCGGTTTTAAAAAACACATAGCTGGGGTTGTGGTTCAAAATGGCGTCCACCTCGGCGGGATGTGCCGTCAGGTACGCCTTGATCCGCTGCATGGACATTTCCGACGCCGGAATCTTACCCTGATCGATGAGCAGGCGGCCGATGCTGTGGTAGGGGCGGCCGTTGGTGCCGTGGTAATGGACGCGGATGACATCCCCGTTGGTCAGGTAGATTCTGCCGGACCCCTGGATCTGCAGAAAAAAAAGGTCGATACGGTCATCCACCCAGGCGATCGGACGGGCGTTGCGGGAAAATTCGCGATCGGCCTCGATGGCCTGTCGGTCGGGGTAGGGCACCACGGTCTTGCCGGCCAGACGACCGACAATGCGTTTTGTTTTAAAGCTTTCGCCAAAGGGCGAAAGATCGATGACCATCAGGTCGGCGGGCAGGGCATACACCGGATAAAGGTAGCGGCGGTCCGGCGTCAGGCTGCCCTTGAGATGGGGTTCATAATAACCGGTGAAAAGGACCTTTCCGCTTTCGGGTCCCCCGACGGAACGGTAAACTCGGTAATGCTCGGCGATAAAGCGGTTCAGGGCCGCCGGACCGGGACGGGTGGCGGCAAATTCCCGCAGGACCACCAGCGATCGGACCAGGTGGTGGAGCATGTAACGGTCGTCACCGAAACGGAAGGTGCGCTCGGCGGGCAGGCGGTGCAGATATTCAAGGCTTTTGCCGATGCCGTAGACGAGGTTGTCCAGAAACAGGTCGTCGGAGAAAACCGGATAATCCGCTGCCGCCAGGCGCACCACCGCCGGACCGGACGGCGGGACCGGCGGTTGCAGAAGCGCACAGCCCGCTGCCAGCAAGCAACAGAGACCCAAAAAGGCACGTTTGAGAAGCAAAGAACCGCGCGCGGGGCTCATGGCGAAGACGGGTGGCGGATAAAGGTACCGCTTTTCCCGCCGCTCTTTTTCAACAGGCAGATGTCGGTGATGGTCATGGCCTTGTCGATGGCCTTGCACATATCGTAAAGGGTCAGGGCGGCCACGGAAACGGCGGTCAAGGCTTCCATTTCGACGCCGGTCTGGTCGACGATCCGGGCGGTACCTTCGATCCGGAAGGCATTTTCTGCCGCAATGGGAAAAAAATCGACCTGGACATGGGTCAGGTTCAGGGGATGGCACATGGGGATCAGATCGGCGGTTTTCTTGGCCGCCATGACGCCGGCAATGCGCGCCGTTTCGATCACGTTGCCCTTGGAGACGGTACCGTCGGCAATCCGCTGAAAGGTCTCCGCCGACATGTGGACCACGGCCTGGGCCAGGGCCGTCCGGCTGGTGGGTTTTTTCTCGGTCACGTCCACCATGCGCACGCGACCTTGATCATCGATATGGGTCAAATCGGACATACGTTCTCCCATTGGGCAGTTCGCCAATCAGACGAAAAACTCGGTTTTGGCGGTTACCGTCGTTTTAATGGCGTTCAGCGTGCGGGTCAGGACATCAATGACATTTTCGCGGACGTCTCCGGCCACCACCAGCATCATCACGTCATCGCCGACCGTAAGGTCCCGGTCGCCGGCAATCTCAACCTGGATGTCCACGATTCCCGGCAGGCCGCGATGCTCGGCGAGCACCTGGGCCAACCGTTCGATATCCACGGCCACACGCAGGCCGGAAACCGGGCGTCCATCGCGGGACGTTCCCCGGACCACCCCATTGTGGCACAAGATCATTCCCACCTGGGCGTAATCCGGATGGGCCTTAATTTTCGAAATCAGAGTATCTGCATTCATGGTTCACAACTCCTCAATGGTTGTCCCGGTAGAGGGATTCGGCCCGGACCAGGTCCTCCGGGGTGTTCATGTTGAAAAAAGAGACGAGTTCCGGATCGATGGCGCGCAACTCGCTTTCGGCGACCGGTTTGATGCGCACTTTACGGAAAAGACCCTTGATTTTCAGCAGGTCCCGCTCCAGTTGCCAGGCCATGGCCGGCAGGCAGGTTTTTCGGTATACGGCAAACATGGGTTCATAGCCGGCATCGGTTGACGGGATGATCAGATCCGCCTTGGAATCGATGTGATCGAGAACACAGGCAATCATTCCGGGTTTGACAAAAGGCGCATCACAGGCGGCAAAAAAGGCGTATTCATGCCTGGCGGCAAAAAGGCCGGCGTAAATGCCGTTGAGTGAACTGCGCTGTGAATAATGGTCCGTGACGATCAGGGCATCCAC
The DNA here is from genome assembly GCF_009689005.1 of Desulfosarcina ovata subsp. ovata. Taxonomy (NCBI): domain Bacteria; kingdom Pseudomonadati; phylum Thermodesulfobacteriota; class Desulfobacteria; order Desulfobacterales; family Desulfosarcinaceae; genus Desulfosarcina; species Desulfosarcina ovata. The sequence goes on from NZ_AP021879.1 coordinate 4,156,349, forward strand.
ATCCATGTAGGCGGCGGGATCATTGGTCACCAGCACGATCTGGTCGAACAGGCTGGAATAGACCGCCATCAGGCGGTCAATATTACGCTGTCCGCCGATACGGATAAAGGCCTTGTTCTTGCCGGCGAAACGCTTGCTCTCTCCGCCGGCAAGAATGACGCCGGTGCATGGCCATGCCATTGTCAGCTCCCGGAAACGAAGGGTTGAAAAAATGATGCGATGAATCGTGATCAGCCCGTTTCGGCCACCATAAAAAAAAGCCCCTATAAAAGCAAGGAGATTGGAGATTCTGGGCTTGCCTTGATCCGTTGCATGGGATATCGGTAGGCAATGGTTCCAGGCCGTCGCCACTGCTTGCGCGGATCGGTGCAGGCCCCTAAGGATCGGGAATTTTATTAATTAAACGAAATTGCTTGTTCTTGCGCCCGTCTTCCGCGTTGCATCAACGGCCACATACTCCCGGTATGCAACCCTTGATGCGCCTTGAAGACGAACACAAGCCCGGCGCAATTACGCTCAATTAATTTCATCCCCGATCCTAACCCGTTAAACGAGGAAAAACCGTATGGGTGTACACGAACATCGAAAATCGGCACCGGCATCGGTCGGTGTGGGAATCCTCTCGGTCTCTTCTACCCGATCCCTGGCAGACGACGAAAGCGGTCTCTGGATCGCCAGGCAGGCAGAAAAAGAGGGGCATGTGGTCCGGTTTCACCAGGTGGTCACCGATGATGTCTCCGCCATCCGGGAGTCGACCCTGAAAGCCATCCGGGAGCACGAACTGCAGGCCCTGCTGATCACCGGCGGGACCGGCATCACCCCCAAAGATGTCACCATCGATGCCATCAAACCGCTTTTTGTCAAAGAGATGACCGCCTTTGGCGCCATTTTCGCCCAGCTCAGCTACGAGGAGATCGACGCCGCGGCGATTCTTTCCCGGGCCGCCGCCGGTATTGTCGGCCAAACCGTGGTCTTCTGCATGCCGGGCAGCAAAAAAGCCTGCCAGTTGGCCTGCAAGGCGCTGATTTTTCCGGACCTGGGCCATGTCGTCGCCCATGCCCGCTGATCCTGCCGTTGTCGGCGGCCCGCGTCGGCAGAAGAATCGGTGCTGCCAATGATCCCGACCCGCGCCAACGCCTCCGAGTCCGGCGACCTGACCATCAGGGCGCTTCAGGCAAAGGTGGATCGATGGATCCGCACCTATGGGGTGCGGTACTTCTCGGAGTTGACCAATCTCGCCGTGCTGATGGAAGAGGTCGGTGAGCTGGCCCGGCTCATGGCCCGGACCTATGGCGATCAGAGCTTTAAAAACGATGCGGAACACAGCGCCCTGGCCGATGAAATTGCCGATGTGCTGTTCGTGCTGGTCTGTATTGCCAACCAAACCGGTGTGGACCTGGAAGCCGCCCTTTCAACGAACCTGCAAAAGAAAACCTCACGGGACCATCGACGTCACCGGAATAACCCGAAATTGACCACCAGCTGACAACGACTCGCGGCGTCGGTGCGCCACCGCAGGCCTCCTGAAATCGATACTGCCATCAGGGGGTTGATGCGGAAGGCGTGCGGTCTTGCTTTTTGTGCAGCAACCAATCGACGACATCGGATGGGTCGGGTTCGTGGGGGGCAGTCATTTCCGGCGGGGAGGATGGTTCCGTCGGCGTTTCGGGAACCGGGAAGCGCACGGCCGTCGGTGTCCGGCGGTTTACCAGGGGATCGGGGTCATCCGGTTGATCGATTTCAGGTGGGGCAAAAGGGGGTTCCGGTTCACGGTCAATGCTCTCTGGCGGTTTTTCGATAGTGGCACTCGGTTCCGCCGGCAGTACCGGAGACGCGACAAGCGCCTTCTGCGACGTCGACGCCTCAGGGTTCCGGTCCAAACCGGACGGACCGGCCGACTTGGTTTCAACGGGCAGGATTTTGGGTTCGGGCAAGCGGCTGGACGGAACCGGGCGGGGATCGGAGCGGGACGGCGCCATCAAGGTGGCGGTCACTTTTGTGCGGTTCTGGTTTTCCGGCAACGCGTTTTCGACGGGTGCGTCAATCCGGCCAGCTCTGGAGTCAGGGGCCTGTTGCCCACCGATACGGACGGATACGAGCAGCCCTGCGGTCCCCACCACCAGAATCGTGGCCAACCCCACGGCCCATGGCAGAAAGCGGTTCGTACTCGCTCCGGATGCCACCGACAACCTGGGTGATGCGGGTTTGCGTTGGGTGGCCACGGCCGCCGGCTGTTTCTTTAGGGGAAAAGAGATCCGTTCCCGGCACTTTTTTACGATGGCTTTGTCAATAGTCTTTCGGGATGCCTCAAAGCCGCACAACAGGGCCAGATCGCAGAGGATGTTGATCTGTCGCGGAAAGCCGTTTGAAAAATCGTAAATGCATGCCATGGCGTCCGACGAAAGAATGTTGCCGGCCGCCCCGGCCGTTTTCAGGCGATGGGCGATGTAACTGCAGGTTTCCAATCGAGTCAACGGGTTCAGGTGGTAGGTAATGGTGATTCGTTTTCTCAGGGCGCGGTTTTCCGGCCGCAACAGCAGGGCATTGACTTCGCCCTGGCCCACAAAAAAAATGTTGAGCAGTTTGGCATCGGCCTTTTCGATATTGGAAAGCATACGGATCTCTTCCAACAGATCGTGCTTCAAGCGCTGGGTTTCGTCGATAATCAACAGCACCGTTCGTTTTTCGGCGTGCGCCTGGTAGAGAAAACAGCTGAAATGCTTGAGAAAGTCGCTCTTGTTGTGGATCTCGCCGGGAACGCCGAAGGCGATGCAGATCAACCGGTAAAAATCCAATCGGCTCAGACTGGGGTCCGAAATCATCGCCGCCAGCACGTTTTCGTGCAACGATTTTAAAAGGGCATTGATCAGGGTGGTTTTACCGGTGCCCACATCACCGGTGAGAAGTAGAAACCCCTTCTGGTCCAGCACACCGTATTTCAGTGTGGTCAGGGCTTCGCGGTGCGTTGCGCCAAGCCAGAGAAACGCCGGATCGGTGGTGATCTGAAACGGTTTGCGCTGCAATTGATAAAAATCGGTGTACATGGCCTGCGGTCCCTCACGGCTGAAGTGCCTCTTTGATGGCATTCAGCACCGGATTCATGGACTGGTCGCGCTTGGGGGGTGACGGAGGTGTTGGAATGGCGGCCAGTTGCTGCCGGACACAATCGTACTGCTCCCATCCCTTGAGCTTGTAGTCCAGGTTCACGGCCCGCCATTTGGGATGTCCGTTGGCTTGCAACCATTCCAGATTGTCGTAAATCACCCGGCCCACCCGGCCCACTGTGGTGCAGTGATAGTTACGAAAATCGAAGGACACCAGTACGGCTTTGACTGCCGCCGTATCGACGGGGTCGTTCTGCCAACTGTAGGTCGCCGCCGGAATCTGTGCCTGGGGATAAAATTCGGTAATGCTTTTGTTGGTAATTGGAATCAGGTGGAGCCCGTCGTCGGCCGTCACCCCTTCCGCAAAAAGCTTCACCGGATAGCCGGCCACATAGAACATGGCATCGACGCTTCCCGATTTCAGCCCTTCCAGGGCCTGATTCAGACCGATGGTGAGCGTTTGGCCCGGCGTGATTCCGGAAACTTCAAAGAGCAGGCGAGCGGTGAGATAGGTGCCGCTGCCTTCCGTTCCAATGGCCACCCGTTTTCCGGCAAGATCGTCAAACTCGGCGATGGCCGGCACCCCGAGCAGATGAATTTCTTCGTTATAAAGCGGAAAGACCATCTTTATTTTTTTGGCAATGCGTTTGAGCGTCTCGTCGGTCTGGACCTTGGAAACAAATGCCAGCACATCGGACTGCACAATCCCCAACTGGGTACGCGGTCGCTTGTAGACCGCGTAGATGTTTTCCACCGAGCCGTTGGAGTTGTAGACATCCATGTCAATTCCATAGGCGTTGACCAATGCGCTGACGTTCAACCCGAATTGATAGTAGGTGCCCTTTTCTCCACCGGTGATAATGCCCATAAAAATACCGCTCTCTTCGGCGGCCTGAAGCGGTTCGACCTGGCAGACGATGAAGACAAAAAAGACAAACAGACCGGTGACCCGTTTTAGCATGTTGGTTTCCCCCCTGAAGACGAGCGTGTTGGATAAAAAATGTCTCCCCTTTCCCGATGAATAGATACGGAAACGGAACTACTGACGGGCAACCCCTGTTGATAAGCGGGATGGATGGCACGGGATTGCCGTAACGGTGCAAGCGAGAAAAAAAGTGTTTTCGGATCATAATGAACAGGGCCGACGTTCAGGAAAAATTAGCGATACAAGTGAGGAGAAAATCCGGTAGCAGCAGGCGCAAAGGGAACATCGGAGACCGCGTCGTGTCGCCTGACACATTGGCCATGTCATTTTTTTCTTTACCAGTAAGCCATGGAAAAATCAATCCAAATACGGTTACCCTGTACGCATGCACATTGAAGAAAAAGCCGGATGGGTTGCGCGTTTAGCCTGCCAGGCAGCCCCTCCGTCTGGGTCAGGCAGACCAGCACGTTGGGCTGGATCACCTTGCCGTTTTTGCAGATTTCCTTTCCATTCCTAAGCATTTCGGCGCGCTCGGCAAACGACAATCCCTGGGGACAGTACCCGCCTTCGTAGGCCACGTGGCAGAACGTCTGGTCGGACAGCAGATCGATCTTCTCGTTATTGTCCACCGCTCCGCCCCCATGTTCACCAGCGCCAGGACCACACCGACAGAGGAATCCTTGTGCCGAGATTACGCGTCCGGTTGACCGGAAGAGCCGGGGGTCGGATACGTTTTAGCGTCTGGTTTCAGGAAGAAAACGGATGGTGGATATCATTTACAGTCGTCTGATCGCAGGGTATTATCAATCAATTCTTGAATAAACGATTCACTTTTGAATAAAATAGTCTTATGTGGACTTCTTACGACAGATGACAAAAAGTAAACTGGTTATGTCCAACAATTCCGACCCGTTTGATTCCCATTCCAACGACCCGATAGAGCGAGACAACCGGGCCGCTGCCAAGATCACCGATCCGGACGATGCCGGCGAACCGGCGGCCGTGGCCGAACAGATGCGCTGTTTACAGGCGATGGCACGGGAAAGGGATGCCATTATCGACTCTTCCTCGGACGGCCTGTTTGTCTGCGACAACCATGCCACCGTGATTCGTATCAACCCGGCGTCGGAGCGGATTCACAAGATAAAGGCCGATGCCATTGTTGGCAGGAACATGGTTGATCTGATCGAACAGGGATTTATCGACCGCTCGGCCGCCCTGGAGGCGATCCAGAAACGGGCCACGGTCAGCCTGCTCCAGAAAAAGGATCACCGAAAACTGATTTCTACGGGAACACCGGTTTTCGATGATTCGGGCGAGTTGATCCGCGTCGTGGTCAGTGAACGGGACATCACCGAAATCGATACGCTGCAACGCTGCCTGGAGGAAGAGCAGGCCATCAAGGACCAGCTGCAGACCCAACTGGCGGAAATGCAGCAACGTCTCATCCAAACGCAGAAAATCATCGCCCGCAGTCCCAATGTGGTGAAACTGTTGAAACAGGCGCTCAAGGTCAGCAAGGCGGATTCATCGGTGTTGATTACCGGTGAGTCCGGCGTCGGCAAGGGACTGGTCGCCAACCTGATCCATAAAAACTCCCACCGGGCCGAAAAGCCGTTGATCCGCATCAACTGCGGGGCGATCCCCGAATCCCTGATCGAGTCCGAACTCTTCGGCTATGAAAAAGGCGCCTTTACCGGCGCGCGGGCCGGCGGCAAGCCCGGTCACCTGGAACTGGCCGATGGGGGCACCCTGTTTCTGGATGAAATTGCCGAACTGCCGCTGTCCGCCCAGGTCAAACTCCTGCGATTTCTGGAGGACGGCCGCGTGAACCGTCTGGGCGGCACCCAGGCCCGGCAGGTGAATGCCCGCATCCTGGCGGCTACCCACCGCGATCTGAAGCAGATGGTGGGCGAAGGCACCTTCCGGCACGATCTTTACTACCGGTTGAATGTCATTCCCCTCGTCGTCCCGCCGGTCCGCGAGCGCAAGGAGTGCCTGCTGCCCCTTTTGCGTTACTATGTGGATTACTTCGCCCGAAAACTGGGAAGCCCCAAACGGCTGAGCCATGCCGCCGTCGAGTCACTCATGGCCTACCCGTTCCCTGGCAATGTCCGCGAGTTGATGAACATCTGTGAACGGGCCGTGGTCATGTCGGAACTGGAGGTGATCGCTCTGGAAGACCTGCCCCGGGACGTGGTCTCTCATGCCGGAGACGCCGGCGCCACGCCATCGGTTCAATGGCCTCCCCAGATGACCCTCGAGCAGATTTTGCAAAGCGTTGAACGGGCGCTTTTGCTGGAGGCCACGCAAAAATATCGCAACCAGTCACAGATCGCCGCTGCCCTGGGCATCAGCCAGCCGACCGTGGCACGACGCATGAAAAAATATGGGCTGATGGCCTCCCTGACGATTCGTGAACGATAATCCGTTATTATTCAGTCCTGAATAAATTTTGCGGGCAACGGTGGGTCATTGGATACCGCCGTTGTCTGTTGATGGTTGCCGAACCGTGCACCGTTCTTCCCGAAACCTTACCCCACCGGCGTTTTCCAGGAATCCGTACGAACGAATCGGTGCCGGCCCCTTAACATGGCACTCCCATTGCTTATCTTTTGGGAAAGCCGTATGGCCGTACCATCCATTTTTCAAGGAGATCAGTATGAATCTATTAAATAACAGCATCATTCGTGTCCCCGAGCCGGTCAATGAGCCGCAGTTCGACTATGCGGTCAACTCCGCGGCACGCAGCCAATTGAAGCGCGCCCTGTCCGAACTGGCCGCAAAAACCATCGAAATCCCGTTGATCATCGGTGGCCGGGAAGTCAACACCGGCAACCGAGGTCAGGTGGTCATGCCCCACCAGCATGCGCACAAACTTGCCGATTACCACCAGGCCGGGGAAGAAGAGGCCCGCATGGCCATCCAGGCGGCCATGGACGCCAAAACCGGATGGCAGCGCCTGCGCTGGGAGGAACGGGCGGCGATCTTTTTGAAAGCCGCCGAACTGATATCCGGCAAATACCGCTTTCAAATCAACGCCGCATCCATGCTCTCCACCAGCAAAAACGCCTTTCAGGCTGAAATCGACGCCGCCTGCGAGCTGATCGATTTTCTGCGGTTCAATGTCTATTTTGCCCAGACCATCTATGCCGAACAGCCGTTGCGCTCATCCAAGGGGACCTGGAACTACACCCAGTACCGCCCCCTGGAAGGCTTCGTGCTGGCCGTGACCCCGTTCAATTTTACTGCCATCGCCGGCAACCTGGCCGCTGCACCAGCCATCATGGGCAACACCGTCATCCTCAAACCGGCCTCCAGCAGCGTCTATACCCCCTGGCTGCTGATGCAGATTTTCAAAGAGGCCGGCCTGCCCGACGGCGTGATCAACTTCCTGCCCGGCCCCGGATCGGTTGTGGGCGATGTCTGTCTGGCATCGCCCCATCTGGGAGGGGTCCATTTCACCGGTTCGACCGCCGTTTTCCAGCACATCTGGAAAACCATCGGCAAGAACATCACCAGCTACCGCGCCTACCCGCGCATCGTCGGCGAAACCGGAGGCAAGGATTTCATCTTCGCCCATGCCTCCGCCGACGTGGACTCGCTGGCCACCGCCTGCGTGCGCGGCGCCTTCGAATTCCAGGGACAGAAGTGCTCGGCCGCCTCGCGGGCCTACATTCCCGAGTCGCTGTGGCCGCGGGTTCGCGGCATTCTGGAAACGGAGGTGGGCCGCATCAAAATGGGCCCGGTGACCGATTTCAGGAATTTCGTCAATGCGGTCATCGACAAAGGCGCCTTCGACACCATCCGCAGCGCCATCGAGTATGCAAAAACGGCGGAGGAGGCCAAGATTGTCACCGGCGGTGGTTGCGACGACAGCCAGGGCTACTTTATCGAACCCACCATCATCCTGACCACCAATCCGAAGTTCAAAACCATGCAGGAAGAGATTTTCGGGCCGGTGCTAACGGTCTACGTCTATCCGGACGAGGATTATCCGGAAACCCTGAAAACCTGCGATGAGACGTCTGTCTATGGGCTCACCGGTGCGATTTTCGCCAACGACCGCCAGGCCATCAGCCAGGCCATGGCCGCCCTGGAAAACGCCGCCGGCAATTTTTACATCAACGACAAACCCACCGGTGCGGTGGTCGGCCAGCAGCCCTTCGGCGGTGCCCGCGCCTCCGGCACCAATGACAAAGCTGGCGCGGCCAGCAACCTGATGCGCTGGGTTTCGCCGCGCACGATCAAAGAGAGCTTTGATGCGGCCGGGCCGTTCGACTATCCGTTCATGCAGGCCGAATAGGGGAAGGGCGCTTTTATGACAATCCACAATCAAACCAATGAGTTCGATCTGCCCGTCTCCTTCGACGATACGCAGGTGGCCTTCCAGAACAAATCCAACGGGGAGCTGTTTCTGTCGTACCTGATCTTCTCGCTCACCAAAAATCCGTTGATGGTCAACGTTCTCTCCCAGGCCGCCAAAATCTGTCTGGCAGCAGGGCTTCCGGTCAAGCGGCTCATCAAAAGCACGGTGTTCAAACAGTTCTGCGGTGGTGAATCCAGCCGGGAATACCGCCAGGTCATCGCCACTTTGGGCCGCTCGACCATCGGCGCCATTCTGGACTACTCGGTGGAGGGCAATCAGGATGAGGCCGGTTTTGAAAGTACCACCCGGGAACTGTTGGCGGTGATCCAGGAGGCCGCGACCAATCCGAACATCCCCTGCACCTGCATGAAACTCTCCGCCATCGGCGCCTTTGACCTCTTTGAAGCGGTCTCCGCCGGAAAGCGTCTGACAACCGCCGAGCAGCAGGCCTGGCAGAGGATCGAAACCCGCCTGAACACCATCTGCGCCGCTGCGAAAAAATCGCAAAAACCGATCTATATCGATGCCGAAGAGAGCTGGGTCCAGGACGCCATGGACCGGCTGGCCGAAACCGCGATGGCCCGTTACAACACAAAGAGGGCCGTGGTCTATACCACCCTGCAGCTTTATCGCTGGGACCGCATCGATTATTTCGAAGGCCTGATCCAAAAGGCCCGCGCGGCCGGCTACCGACTGGGCGTCAAAATCGTGCGCGGCGCCTATCTGGAAAAAGAGCGCGAGCGCGCCCTCAACATGGGCTACCCCTCACCGGTCAACCCGTCCAAGGCGGATACGGACGACGAATACAACCGCGCGATCAACCTGTTTGTCGACAACATCGATGTGGTCGAACTGTGTCTGGGCACCCACAACGAGTACAGTTGCCGGTTGCTGATGCACCGCATGAATGAAAAAGGCGTGCCCCACAACCATCCCCACATCTGGTTTGCCCAGCTTTACGGCATGAGTGACAACATCAGCTTCAACCTGGCCAAAGCCGGCTACAACGTTACCAAGTATTTGCCCTACGGCCCGGTCGAGTCGACGCTGCCCTATCTGACCCGCCGGGCCGAGGAAAATACAGCCATTGCCGGTCAGATGAGCAAAGAGCTGGACATCATCGTCCGTGAACGTCAACGGCGCCGCAAGGGCCGCGGAAAATAATTTCTACATGTTGCAAGTCGATGCACCCCACCTGACAGGGCAATCGCGTACGGATCGTTACTATGATCCAGATCGAAATCGGGATCGCTATCGAAATCGAAAAGAAAACCTGAGTGACATGCGATAGCCCTGCCCCACCTGACCGCGTTGTGAAAACGTCGGACATATTCCCGATATGTCCGCCGTTTTCACGCCTTGCCGAAAGAGCGCCTGATCGCCCACATCGGCAAACTGATTTTTTTGTGAACTTTACTGAACTTCATATTGGGACTGGCGTATCTTTAAAACAGTCCTATCTTGTGTCCATCCAAACGTCCCCAAATGGTGCCCCGGCACAATCGTGGCCGGGCGCCATCACTCTGAGGAAGGGTTAACTATGGCATCTTTATTCGATCCGGTTCGGTTGGGTGAGCTTGCCCTTCCCAACCGCATGGTTATGTCACCATTGACTCGCTGTCGTGCTGGTGAAGGCCGGGTGCCCAACGCGCGGATGGCGGAATATTACACCCAGCGGGCTTCGGCCGGTCTGATCATCTCCGAGGCAACCTCGGTCACCCCAATGGGGGTTGGATATCCCGATACGCCCGGAATCTGGTCAGACAATCAGGTTGACGGCTGGCGAACGGTGACTGACGCCGTGCATCAGGCCGGCGGCCGGATGATCCTTCAATTATGGCATGTCGGTCGTATTTCAGACCCCTATTATCTCGATGGCGAGCTTCCGGTCGCTCCCAGTGCGATTGCAGCCAAGGGGCACGTCAGTCTGTTACGTCCAAAGAAGGATTTTGTGGTGCCTCGAGCCCTGGAAACCGATGAAATCCCCAGTATTGTCGACGCATTTCGCAAAGGAGCCGAGAATGCGAAAAAAGCTGGTTTTGACGGCGTTGAGGTGCACGGTGCCAATGGCTATCTGTTGGACCAGTTTCTGCAGAGCACGACCAACCACAGAACCGATCCATATGGCGGCGGTATCGAAAATCGGGCGCGGCTGTTGCTGGATGTGACCGACGCGGCCATCTCCGTTTGGGGAGCCGGTCGCGTCGGGGTTCACCTGGCACCCCGGGGGGATGCCCATGACATGGGCGACGCCGATCCGGCGGCAACTTTCGGTTATGTGGCCGAAGCATTGGGCAAACGCAACATCGCCTTTATCTTTACCCGGGAACACCTTAATGCGCCGACGCTGGCACCGGCCTTGAAAAAAGCCTTTGGCGGCGCCCTGATCGCCAATGAACAGCTCACCCAGGCGAGTGCCACGCAGCTTCTGGAAAAAGGGATCGCCGATGCCGCGGCCTTTGGCAAGGCCTACATCGCCAACCCGGATCTGGTGGCCCGTTTCCGCCAAAATGCACCGCTCAACGCTTTGGATGTTGAAACGATGTATGGCGGCGGATCGAAGGGATATACGGATTATCCGGCGTTGCCATGCTGATGAATGGCCGGACCGTCATGGCATCGCGTTTTTGAAAGCCAGCAGTTGTTTTCCGAAGCAGGAAATCATCGAATCGTGGTTTCATAACAAGGACAACGTTTTTTACAATCTCATTTTCCCTGAAGGAGTTGAACCGATGTCAGGCTTTCGATTTTGTTTGGACCTTACCGTCCGGAAGGCGGATCTCAACGAGTTCCATGTGGCCTATGAAAAATATTTCTCTTTTTTCCAACTGGCCTGCGACGGTTATTTCGCCATGCTCGACCACAAGGTGGGAAGCGACACATCCGGCATTGATCTGATCGCCGCCGAAACCCGGTGCGCCTACAAGAAAGAGCTCCAACTGGGAGATTCCATCAAGGTTGAATGCCGCGTCAGTAAAATCAAATCCAAAGCCGTCGTCATGGACTTTCAGATCAACCGGGACGGGGAAATTTGCGCAACCGGATCAACCACCTATCTCTTCTTTGACTATAGCATTAGAAAGGTCGTCGCCGCCCCCTCCCCGCTGGTTCAGGGGATTCAAGTCCATGAAGACCTTGCCTGATCGCTTCTGGTAACTTTGGCCACCCATCGGGTCATCGCTTGAATGGTTCGCTGAAACGATACATTTTCAAAAAAAACGAAAGGAGCAGTTATGATGCGAAAAGGGTTTTTTTATGCCGTTTGCTGTGTGCTGGTTGTCGCCGTGGCCGGAGTGGCCTACGCTCAGTTTGCCAAACCTGGCAAAGCCATCGCCTACCGCAAAGCGGTAATGGTTCTGTTGGGGCATCATTTCGGGCAGATCGGAGCGTCACTTGGCAGTGCAACGGATCGCAACACCGTGGCGAAGAATGCCGGCCTGGTGGCAACCCTGGCGCCCTTGGCCTGGGAGGCATGCATGGTGCCCGGTACGGACAAAGGCGACACCACCATGGCGTCCAAGGTGTTGAAGGACAGGCATGGATTTACCACAGCGGCCGGCGCGTTTGAGACAGCGGCCGCAAAGCTCGGCACCGTGGCTTCTGAAGGAGACATGGGTGCGATCAAAGCCCAGTTTGGTGCCGTGGCGAAAACCTGTAAGGCGTGCCATGGCGAGTACCGGTCAAGGTAGCCAGCCGATCATTTTCACATTAAGGGGCCTGTGGCGCAATTACCAGCCTATGAAGTAAACCGAGGCGGCGGCAAAGGCCAGCACCAGCAACGCCACCCACAAGGGTGGCGTTTTTAATTCGGTTTTCGGGGATGGTGAGCCTGGCTTGCGGCCGTTAATCATGGGCATGATGAGATTTTCACGCTTCACCCCGAGATAGAACAGCACGGCCAAAAGATGCAGGCCCACAAGACCAGCGATGACGCCCTGATTGAGACGGTGGATTTCTGTCAGCCTGATGCTGGTTGCCTCACTGACCATGGAATAGAGCGGACCATAGGTAAAAATCTCATCATTGGCGAACAAACCGGTGGTGGCCTGTATCACCAGCGCCAGCAGCATGGCAACGATGGACCACCCGCCCAAGGGGTTGTGACCCAGAACGTGCTGAGGGTGCGATCCCGTCAGGGAGCGGGCATATTGCCAGGCGGCTCGTGGGCCGCGGACAAAATGCGAAAAGCGTGCCGTGCGGCTTCCGACAACGCCCCAGACCATTCGAAAGAGGAGCAACCCGAGAACCATCAGGCCACTGTATATATGGTAAACCATCAGGTTGCCACCCAGCTTTGCGGTCACGAAACACCCCCCCACGAATGCAACCAGGGCCCAGTGGAAGATACGCGTCGGTAAGTCCCAGATCTGAACCTGGCCTGCTTCCCGATCCGTTTTTTGTGCCATGGCAAACTCCTTGTCTTTGCGTATAGGAGGACAATCATTCCACTGGGGTGACTATAATACCGTTCCAAACGGTGGCAATGCCGGTCGATGGAATTGGTCAGGGTGAATCTGTTCTAATGCTAACCCACTGAAATGATAAAGTCGCTTTATATTTCACAGACATGTAAAATCAATGGGTTACAAATAGAACAAATTTACCCTGATGGAATTGGTTGTCATGGATTGACCCGGTAGCATTCTTTGTAGTATGAGAATCTTTTTCGATCCTATCTCTCCCACATAAATACGAAAGGTGGTGTCTCATGAAAGCGCCGTTGCTATGCACTTGGGAAGGGTGGTCCGATCAGGCGGCCGGTCTGTTTGCAACCGCAGCCGACGATTCCAACGGCTCCATGCCGTTCAAGGCCCTGCTGGGCTGGAAAGGAATGGTGGTGTGGGATGAAACCGCCGATGCCGTGGACCTTCTGCGTGTCTACCTGGAGAAAGTGGCCAATGAGTCGTGCGGCCAATGCACCCCCTGCCGTGAAGGAACCCAGCGGCTGGTTTCGATCATCAATCGAATTTGCGGCGGGCAGGGAGAGCTTGCTGATATAGACGAAATCCGCCGCATGGCGATATTTGTTTCCGAAGCGGCCCGTTGCGACGTGGGACGCTGCCTCGCCCCGCCCACCCTGGAAATCTTGGATCGCTTTGCGGATCAATTTGTCGCCACGGTCAAGGAAAAACGCCAGGTTCCGCAGCAGCCCTGCGAAACGACGGTAACGGCGCCATGCATCAGCGCCTGTCCCTCCAATGTGGATATCCCGGCCTATGTGGAAGGCATCCGCATGGGAAATTTCGCGCAGGCCCTGGCCCGTGCCCGGCAGGACTGCCCCATGCCCGGGACCATCGGCCGGGTTTGCGTGCGTCCCTGCGAGGCCAGTTGCCGTCGCGGGCGCCTGGATGAGCCGATTGCCATCCGCGCCCTGAAGCGCTTCCTGGCCGATAACGAAATGCGGACCGGCACCCCATCACTCCAGCAACCGCCCGAAGTGTACAAACCGGAACGGGTGGCCATCGTGGGCGCCGGTCCGGCCGGGCTGTCGTGCGCCTATTACCTGGGAACCATGGGCTACCACACCACCATCTTCGAAGCCCAGGAGACCGCCGGGGGCATGGCCACTTACGGCATTCCCTCATACCGGTTGCCCCGCAACATCATGGATTACGAGGTTGCCGATGTGGAACGAATGGGGGCTGAAATCCGTTATGGCGTCAATGTGGGGGAGGACATCACCCTGGATGCACTGGGCAAAGAAGGCTACCGGGCTATCTTTCTCGCCGTGGGTGCCCCGGAATCTTCCAAAATGCGCTGTGAGGGAGAAGACGCCGGATACGAGTGTTTCATGACCGGGATCCATTTCCTGGCTGAAGTCTCCCGTGGCCGGCGGCCGGTGGAGGGCAAAAAACTGGTCGTCGTGGGCGGCGGCAACGTGGCCATGGATTGCGTCCGCTCGGCCCTGCGCACGGGCTTTACCGATGTGAACCTGCTCTACCGCCGCACCGAGGCCGAGATGCCGGCCGATCCCCAGGAAATCGAGGAGGCCAAGGAGGAGGGCGTTAAATTTCACTATCTGGTGGCCCCGGTCAGCATTGTGCACACCGAGGGCAAGGTTTCCGGGCTGGAATGCCAGCGCATGGAACTGGGCGAACCCGACGCTTCCGGCCGGCGGCGGCCGGTGCCGGTGGAAGGCTCCAATTTCGTCATCGACTGCGATGCCATCATCCCGGCCGTGGGACAGATCTGCGTGGTGGACTGCGTGCTTCCCGAGGAGGATTCGCTGACCCGCTGGAAGACCCTGATTGTCGACCAGATGACCTTCCAGTCGCGCACGCCGTCGGTCTTTGGCGGCGGTGACTGCATCACCGGTCCGGCCACCCTGATCGCCGCCCTGGCAGCTGGTAAAAAGGCGGCCCGGCACATTGCCCAGTACATCGAACAGGGGGAATGCCAGCCAACAATTCCGGAAATCCTGCAGACCCTGGTCAACAGTTGCGGCGTGTTTGAGCCGGACGAGGATTTTGTTTTTGACGGGATCACCCAGCGCGCCGAACCGGCGGTGCTGCCGCCGGGTACGCGGATCAACGATTTCAGTGAGGTGGAAGGTTGCCTGAGCCTCAGCCAGGCGATTAAAGAATCGGAGCGCTGCTTGCGGTGTTACCGGATTGCCGTGGCGGTAAAATAGGGCCGGCCCACGGATCCGATTCGGCATCAGGTCAGGACAAAGGCGCAGCCAAAGGCTGCGCCTGTTTTTTATGCTCATTCCGGCAAGGCGGCCGTTGAATCTCTTTCCCCGCTAAGGCCCGGTTCATATTGCGCACGGCGAAGATTGGAATCATGGTTGAAAAAGCGTGTATGGCTGTTAAATTGGTCTGGATCGCTACTGGGTTGAAACCGGCATCAGGAAAAGGAATTTGGCAATGCATCCTAAGGCAACCCCGCCTGAACTGCTGCTGGAGGACGAGGCCCTGAGAGACGGGCTTCAGGTGGAAGCAAGAATTTTCAGCCTGGAGGAGAAACTGCACCTCTTCCGGCTGATGCGCAACGCCGGAGTCAAACGGATCCAGGTGGGGGCCTTCGTGCATTCAAGGATCATTCCCCAGATGGCGGACACGGACGAATTGGTCCGCACCATCGGCAAACAGGATGCGACCGTGGTTTCTGCACTGATACTGAACGATAAGGGCCTGGAACGGGCTCTTGATTGCGGTGTTTCCCACCTGAGCATGTCCGTTTCGATGAGCGATACCCACAGCCGTAAAAACGCCCGTAAACCCGCCGCCGAAGCCCTGGCGTCGATGACCCGGCTGATCGGCGACGCCCTGAAATCGGGATTGGACGTGCGTGCCGGGCTGCAATGCGTTTTTGGATGCATTTACGAGGGGCGAATCTCGGAAGATGCCGTTTTGCGGGCCACCGAAAAAATGGTTGCCACGGGCGTGAAGGAGATCAATTTGGCCGACACCACCGGCATGGCCTCCCCCCTGGCGATTCGGAAGATGGTCACCCATGTGCAGGACGCCTTTCCCGGCATCCGGATCTCCCTGCATTTGCATGACACCCGTGGTTTGGGGCTGGCCAATATGTTTGCCGGCTATGAAGCCGGTGTGCGCAGTTTCGACACCTGCACGGCCGGCCTTGGTGGGTGCCCTTTCGTCAAAGGCGCGGCCGGCAACGTGCCCACCGAGGATGCCGTGAACCTGTTTGAATCCATGGGGATTGCAACCGGGATCGATTTGGCAGCTCTGTGTGAGGCGGTCGACTATCTCGAAACCACCCTGGTGCGCCCGTTGCCCGGACGCATGCGGCGCGTTTTCGTCCATTCTCAAGAACAGGGAGACGTGCGTGAGACTTCAAAGCAAAACCCAGGTTAGCGTCCGCAATGTTGTCATCGGCGGACCAGACCCGCGGATCTGCATTCCGCTGGTGGCCGTGGATAAAAAGGAATTGATCGATCAGGCGAAAGTACTGCGGCCACTGTCGCCGGATATCATCGAGTGGCGGGTGGATGGCTACAAAGGGATCGGGGAGATCGCGGACTGCCTGGCGGCAATCGATGCGCTGCGCTCGGTCATCGGTGATATCCCGCTGATTTTCACCTGCCGCATCGAGGATGAGGGCGGTATGCAGGCCTTGTCCCAGAAGACCCGCCTGGCACTCATTGAGGCGGCGATCCGGTCCGGAGAGATCGACATCGTCGACATCGAGTTGATCAACGATGACGCGTTTATCGACGCGGTACGCAGCGCTGCCGGGAATTATGGGGTGAAACTGATCCTTTCCTACCACGATTTCAAGAAGACTCCTGCCGAAGACATCATTGTCGATAAACTCAAACAGGCCCAGACCCTGGGGGCCGATATCGCCAAGGTGGCCGTGATGCCGACCGGTTACCCGGATGTCCTGACTTTGCTCCAGGCCACCTTAAGAGCCCGCACGGAAGCCTTGACGATTCCCCTGGTCACCATCTCCATGGCCCGCGGGGGGGTCATCACTCGCATGGCCGGCGGGCTTTTCGGCTCGGACATCACCTTCGCCATCGGGCAGGCGTCGTCAGCTCCGGGCCAGATTGCCATCGGCGATCTGAGGCAGGCCATGTCCTTTTTGTATGCTTGACGGATTCAATGGATTCATTGGCGCTTATGGGCAATTGTCGATCTGAATTTGATCTGGAACCGTGCCAGTAAAATATTTACTATCTCGTCGGGTGTTTTCAGGGAGGTTTCGATCTGTGAAAAACGGCCATAACCGTCCTTGCGCTGTTCCAACAAGTTGACGATGCGTGCCATGGGGTCCTCGCCGGCCAATAGCGGCCGTACGTTTTGGTTGTCCTTGGAAACCCGTTCAAATATCTCTTCCGCCGTTGCGACCAGGCAGAACACCATGCCGGTTTGGCTGAGGGCGGCGGCATTGCCGGGGTCGAGCATCAACCGCCCGCCGGTGGCGATGACCTGGCCCTGCATGCCGGCGATTTCACTGACGACGGCGGACTCCATTTTCCGGAACGCCGACTCGCCCAGTTCCTCGAAAATTTTTTGAATGGTTCTTCCCGCCCGTTTCTCGATCATGACGTCGGTATCGATGAAATTGTAGCTCAGCTCTTTGGCCAAGCGTTTACCGATCGTGGTTTTCCCCGTCCCCATGAAACCGGTCAGAATGATATTGGGCTTTTGCATGGCTTTCGACATGATTTTGGTTTGTTCGGCCGATCCGTGAATGGTCGTGTTCTCCTACCAAAGTTTGATGGAAAGCGACAGCCTTAAAAAGCGCCGCGTGCTTGCAACCGCCATCATGCAGACCTATTATCAAGCCCTCATTTACATCCCTGCATCCATGAAAGGACAACAATGGCGCCACCGCGAGATCTCACCCCCCATCGCCGTCTGCTTTTGATTCTGGCGACCCTGCTGGCGCTTTTTCTGGCAGCCTTGGACACCCTGATCATGAGCGCCGCCATGCCGACCATCGTGTCCGAGCTGGGCGGTTTGCATCTTTACAGCTGGGTCTTTTCCACCTACATGCTCAGCCGGGCCGTGGCCCTGCCGGTCTTCGGCAAGCTGGCCGATCTTTTTCCCAACCGCACCCTTTACCTGATTTCAATTCTGATTTTCCTGGTGGGTTCCGTGCTGGCCGGTGCCGCGCACAGCATGATGGCGCTGACAATCTTCCGGGCGATTCAGGGCATCGGCGCCGGCGGTAATTTTGCCCTGGTCTATATCGTCCTGTCGGATATCTCCGAGCCGGAGGACCGCGGACGCATGATGTCCTATGCCAGTTTCGTATGGGGGCTGGCCAGTGTGCTGGGGCCCTCCATGGGTGGATTCATCGTCGGCTGGGTCTCCTGGCGCTGGATTTTTTATATCAACATTCCCATCGGTTTGATTTCACTGGTCGGCATCTGGCTTTTTCTCACCGAGACTCGCGAAAAACGCAACGTTATCGAGATCGATTACGCCGGCATCGTCACCCTGGTGACGGCGATCCTTGTTTTTCTCACCGCCTTTCTGCTGGGCGGACGCGAGTATGCATGGACGTCGCCACCTATATTGGGCCTGTTTTCCCTGTTTCTTCTTTCCGCCGTCGGTTTCTACACGGCGGAAAAACGGTCGACCGAACCGATTCTGCGCTTTGATTTTTTCAAACTGCGGGGGTTTTCCACCGGCAACGGGTTGGTTTTTTTCGCCAGTATGGCCATTTTTTCGCTTTCCGCCTTCAGTCCGATCTTCATTCAGGGAGCACTGGGCCGCACGCCTGCCCAGCTGGGGATGGTGATGATGTTTCTCAGCCTTGGCTGGTCCGCCGGCGCCCTCTATTGCGGTCGGCAGGCCAACCGTTGGGGGCAGAAAAACTTTTCTCTTGCCGGTGGACTGGTCCTGATCGTCGGTTGTCTCATGGCCGTGCGGTTTTCTGCCGCCACCAGCCTGTGGGCCTGCTGCCTCGCCCTGAGCCTGGCTGGTGTGGGCATGGGCTTCACCTCCATCGCCACCCTGCTGGTGGTCCAGAACAGTGTCGACAAGCAGGACCTGGGCGTGGCCACCTCGTCGCATCAATTCACCCGTACCCTTGGCGGAACGGTGGGAATCGGCGTTTGCGGCAGTATTGTCACCGCCCGCTTCGCCCGCGTGGCGGATTCGCTGAATGCATCGGATCTTCAAGGGGCCGTTCCTCCGGCGGTGATGGCTCAGATCCAGAAGAATTTCGAGAATTTTTTCCGTCCGGACGTTCAGCAGCAGCTGTCGGTGACCGCCCGTAATGTCCTGCACCAGGCCATCGGCAATTGTGTTATCGATGTTTTTTGGCTGGGCCTGGTGGCGGCGTTGATCTGCCTGGCCATCGGTCTGTTGATGCCGAAACGTGCCGGTAATTCTCATGGTGTTTAAGATGAGGTTACTTCGTGTGCCCATTGCCGTAGCACTTGCAATGACTTTTTACTCCCATGGTGAAGAAAAAAAAGACCTTGACATCCCTGCGGTAATATGAAATTTAGACATCCTTGTTAAGATAGAAACATCTATTTCGACAAGGGATGTCTTACGGCCTCCGACCGGTTCGCATCGGTGCGGAGGAAGTGAAGGCGTAACAGGTGATACACGTTTGTGTATCCGGTTACGCCTTTTTGTTTTTTTACCCCATTGTGAAGGAGAGTGGCGATGACGCTGGATCAATTGAAACCGGGAAGCGAAGGCCGCATTAAAAAATTGTCCGTGCGTGACAAGCTGGGACAACGGTTGATGGACATGGGCGTTTACCCGGGGTTGAAATTAAAAGTGATTCGCAATGCCCCCCTGGAAGACCCCATGGAACTGGAGCTGGACGGCTATTTCGTCAGTCTGCGGCACGACGAAGCCCGTTTTGTGGAGGTGGAGTGACGTGAACGCCGACACCTTTCTCGTTGCCCTGGCAGGCCAGCCCAATTGCGGTAAATCGACGGTGTTCAATGCCCTGACCGGGGCCAGTCAGCACGTGGCCAACTACCCGGGTGTGACCGTGGACAAGATGACCGGATGGTACCGGCACAACGGTTATCGGGTGGAGGTGGTGGACCTTCCCGGCACCTACAGCCTGACTTCCTTTTCTCCTGAGGAGCGGGTGTCGCGGGATTTCATCCTCCATGAAAAGCCGTTGGTGACGGTAAACGTCATGGATGCCGCCAACCTCAAGCGTTGCCTCTATCTGACCTTTCAGTTGTTGGAAATGGAAATCCCAGTTGTTTTGAACCTCAATATGATGGATGTGGTCGAAAATCAGGGCATAGACATCGACATGGAGAAGTTGTCCCAGCAATTGGGCATTCCCGTGGTTCCCACGGCCATGAAAAGTGGTCGCGGAAAAAAGGAGTTGCGTCATGTTATCGATGCCATGGCCGCGGCGAGGCCGGCAGTACCGCCGCTGCGCATCGACTACGGGGAAATGGAACCTTTCATCCGGGAGATCGTCGATCGGGTGGCATCGGAGACCAATCTGGCCGGGAGCTACGCCCTGAGATGGCTGGCCATCAAGCTGATGGAGGGTGACAGCGAGGTTCGGCGATTGATTCAGGAGCGCAATCCCGATGCCGACCCGTTCATTGCCATGGTCGATCAATCGCGGACGGCCTTCGAGGATCGTTTTGAAGAAGCCCCTGAAGTGCATATCGCCAACTGTCGCTACAAGGCGGCGGGTGAGATTGCCCGTGCGTGCCTGACACGGCCCCAAGGTGCCAGCCGCCCACTTTCGGACAAGATCGACGCCGTCGTCTGCCATCGTCTGCTGGGACCGGTCATCTTGGTCGGCGTGATCTGGCTGCTTTATTATTTGGCGATCGTCCAGGGATACACCATCACCAACTACACCTGGCCGCTCTTGGCCAAGCTGCGCAGTCTGACCGAAGCGGTCATGCCGTCGCCCGGATTCATCGATATTCCGCTGATTCGTGAATTTTCGCTTTGGATCGTCGACAGCGTCAATGCCCTGCTCAACTACATCCCCATTTTCTTCATCCTCTTCGCGCTGATCGCCATTTTGGAGGACAGCGGCTACATGCCGCGCATGGCCTTCATCATGGACCGGCTCTTCAGCCGTTACGGACTTCACGGCCAGTCCACATTGCCCATGGTGCTGGGCGGCATTTACGTGGGCGGTTGCGCGGTGCCGGGGGTGATGTCCTGCAAGGGCATTCCCGACGAGCGATCGCGCATGGCCACGATCCTGATCATTCCGCTGCTCAACTGCCTGGCCAAGGTGCCGTTGTATGTCCTCCTGATCAATATCTACTTTGCCGCCCACAAGGCCTGGGCCATGTTTTTCATTTCCACCATCAGTTTTCTGATGGTGCTGTCGGTCTCTAAAATTCTCACCCTGACCGTGCTCAAGGACAGGGAGACGGCGCCTTTCGTCATGGAAATGCCACCCTATCACCTGCCTACCTGGCGCGGTGTGCTGGGCCGTGCCGTGGAGCGGGTCTGGCTCTTTGTGCGCAAAATTTCCACCATTGTGGTGGCCGTGGCGGTGGTCATTTTCGTATTGCTGCAATTCCCGGGTATCGGCAAGGAGCGCATGGATGACTACCGCGACCGGAAGGAGAAGGCCGTGGCCGCCTTCTATAAAAAAATAGACGGGACGCCCTTTCACGACGGACTTCAAGGAGAACGGCTGATGGAATTGGTGCTTTACCAGGAGGCCTATAAGAATGCCAAAATGAAAGTCCGCGGAGAAGATGCCGTGGCGGCATTGAACGCCGATTTTAAAGCCCGCGATGCGCTTTTCTTTAAAATCGTCCAGCCGGGAAAAGATAAGACCGCCAAAAAAGCGGGGCGGGAATTCAAAAAACTGGTCAAGGCACGCAAGGGGCTGCTTCGGGAAATGCGCAAAGAACGGATTGACCAAAGCTTCCTGGGAACTGCGGGCCGCTGGCTGGAACCCGTCACCCGCTGGGCGGGGTTCAACTGGCGGGTCAATGTGGCCCTGCTCAGCGCCCTGGCGGCCAAGGAGAGCAGTGTGGCCACCCTGGGCGCCCTATACGAACAGGAAGAAGAGGGCGAAGCCCTGGAAAACCGCATGGCCCGGGGAGAAGTCGGTTTTACCGCCCTGCATGCCCTGGCACTGATGCTTTTCATGGTGCTTTATCCACCCTGTATGGCCACATCCATTGCCGTTAAAATCCAGGCCGGTTCGGTCAAGTGGATGCTCTTTTCGATCGGCTATCCCATGTTATTGGGGCTCGTTGTCGCCACGCTGGTCTTTTCATTGGGCAGCGTCTTGGGGCTTTCCGGGCTGCAGGCCATGATCGCTTTTTATTGTCTGGCGTTGATCATCACGGTTGGCATGGGTTTTTTTAAGAACGACGGCCAATCTTCCAAGATTGGCGCAAACCCATAATCACGGAATTGAAAAAAGGAGGAAGTTTCATGTTCAATCGAAGTGTTCGGCTTGTTTTTACACTGGCATCGGTCCTGCTCCTGTTCGCCGGCCAGGCCCTGGCCCACACGCCCCTTTGCTCCTGTTACGATAACGGGGATGGGACGATCACCTGTGAAGGCGGGTTTTCCGATGGCTCGTCGGCTTCCGGGGTGCGGATGCGGGTCGAGAAAAAGGATGGCGGTGTCTTGATCGAGGGCAAGATGGATCAAGACAGCGAGTTCAGCTTCGACAAGCCCGCCAACGCCTATAATGTTGTGTTCGATGCCGGCGAAGGCCATCAGATCGAAATCGATGGCGGCGAGATTGTCGAGTAAAAGCAATATCAAATTATAAGAAAGGAGTAATTCCCGATGAAAAAAACAGTTGCTCTACTGGCCGGTGTGTTGACGCTGGCTTTGGCCCTGCCGGCCATGGCCCATTTTCAGATGATCTATACCCAGGAGTCGGCCCTTGGCAAAGCGGAGGCCATCGACCTGAAACTGGTCTTCACCCATCCTTTCGAAGCGGGTCATACCATGGATATGGGGCAGCCCGAACAGTTTTTCGTTGTACGCAAGGAGAAGAAAAAAGATCTTCTGAAGACCTTGAAGCCAATCACCTGGACCAGTTTGACCAACAGCGGTGCGGCCTACGAGACGTCATACAAGCTGCGGGGTATGGGTGACAACGTTTTCTGCCTGGTGCCGTCGCCGTATCTGGAAAAAGAGGAGGACTGCTACATTCAGCAGGTCACCAAGGCGGTGGTCAATACCGGCGGGTTTCCCACGGATTGGGATGCCGAGATCGGCCTTCCGGCCGAGATCGTTCCCCTGGACAAACCTTACGCCCTGTGGACGGGCAACGTCTTCCGGGGCATCGTCAAGGGCGGCGGCAAGCCGGTTCCCTTTGCCGAGATCGAGGTGGAGTACCTGAACCACCGGCCGGAGATGGGAAAAAACGCTTTTGCGAAAAGCGCTGCGGTAGAAGCGCCTCAGGATGCCTTCGTCACCATGACGATCAAGGCCAATGTCAACGGTGAGTTCTCCTTTGGTATTCCCAAAGCCGGTTGGTGGGGCTTCTGCGCCCTGGGTGCGGGGCCGGCAAAGGAATACCAGGGCAAGGAATTATCCCAGGATGCGGTGATCTGGGTCCAGGCCAGGGATATGAAATAACACCTCCTCGTCGCCCCTCCGTGCGACCGGGGGGGCACCGGACGGAGCACCTCCGCCTCCTCTTCCTGAGCCGTCCGGTGCCCCCCATTTTTTTGATTCAAAGTTGATATGGACGTTCCATCAACCCGGCACTGTCTGGAGATACACAGAAGGAAAAAGGCCGCAGCGTGTCAGCAAAACTATTCATCTTGAGAATGGCGACGGCAATGATCTCCGTTTTGGGTTTTCTCCTCCACCGGTGGTCGGGTATCGTCTTTTTCATGTGGCTGGGCAGCGTGTTTTATTGTCTCTGCCTGGCGATGTACACGCGGTCCCTGTTCAACGCGCTCAGGGCAACCCGACGGGTGACGGCGGATCTGTTGGTTATTACGGTAATGGTTGTCTCCGTTTTCGCCAAAACAATGCTCAGCGGTGCGCTGGTGGCGGGGTTTATCAGTATGGGACTGGCTATATCCTTTGGTATTATCGAAGAGACAAGACGCCGGATCGACGCCCTAACCAAACAAGGGGAAAAGCCGGTCCGCATCGTGAGAGAAGACCGGTTTCTGGAAGTGCCCGTCGAGCAGATATCGTCGGGTGATGTGGCCATTGTTCCTGCGGGTGAAATGATACCGGTGGACGGTGAGATCGTGGGCGGTGCGTCTTCAATTGACGAATCAGTGATTACCGGAGAACCGTTGCCGGTTTTCAAACGGATTGGTGATCGGGTCACATCGGGTGCCATCAGTCTCACCGCTCAGTTAAAAGTGCGGGCCACCAAGGCCGGTGACAAGGGCTTCCTGCATGTGATGGCGAAGGAGATCGACGCATCGCTGAAAGAAAAGCCGGTGGTTCACCGGCGGGCCGATATGATCGTTCAGTTCTTCATCTGCGGCGTGGTTTTGTATGCCATTGGCGTCTTTCTCGTCTGTGGCGCTCTGGCGGGCGATACGGCTACAGGACTGGTCCGTATGGCCGCCGTAACGGCCGTGGCCTGCCCCTGTGCATGGGCCTTGTCGGTCCCTACCGCCTTTGCCGCTGCCATCGGTGGGCTGGGGGCACGCGGCATTCTGGTTCGGGGAGGGACCCCTCTGGAAACGCTGGGACGCGCCGCCACTTTCATTCTTGACAAGACCGGCACGGTTACCTTGGGTCGACCAGACGTGGTGAATGTCGAAGCCTTCGGTCTGCCGAAAACAGAACTGCTTCGCCTTGCCGCTTCGGTCGAGTCCGGCTTCAATCATCCGGTGGGCAACGCCATCCTGGCATATGCTGCGGGCAAAGGTATTTTTCCGTCGACGGCCGAAAATACAGAATATCTTCCGGGTATCGGCGTAAAATCCATGGTGCAGGGGCGCCAGGTCACATTGGGAAGCAGTGAAACCATGATCGCACTGGGGATGGACATCCCTGCAGATATAAAAATCGGCGGCCGGGCGGTCTGGATCGGCGTCGATGAAAAAATCGCCGGTGTTGTCGTTATTCAGGACGTAATGATGGAGTCGGCCCACGGTTTGGCCGGGATCCTGCGTGGACTGGGCGCCAAACGGGTTGTGTTGGCGACCGGAGACAATACGGAGGCCGAGGCACAACGGGTAGCGAAACTCACCGGCATGGATCAATGCCATTGGGGGCTGAAGCCCGAGGGCAAGGTCTCCCTTGTAAAATCCTTCGGCGGCCAGGGCCCCACGGTGATGGTCGGGGATGGTGTCAATGACGCCACGGCGTTGGCTGTGGCGGATGTCGGTATTTCTATCGGAGGCGCCAAGGCCGATTTAACCATCAAATCATCCGATATTGTCATGATGCGGGAAGACGCAATGAGCCTGGTGACCGCAGTCCGGACGGGCAGGACATTGATTCGCGTGATCCGGCAGAATTATTCCTGGGCCATCGGTTTCAATCTGGCGGGAATCGCGTTGGCGACAACAGGGATGTTGAGCCCCTGGCTGGCGGCGTTGTGCCACCATGTGAGTTCGGTGCTTGTCGTGGCCAATTCGGCCCGACTGGTCAGAGTGCCGGTTGTCGGTAATCGGTAATCAGTGAGCAGAAAAGCGGAAGCGTCGAAGAGCAGAAGGGCGGAACGGGCTGAGCAATTTCAACGAACCACAAGCCACAAACAACAAACCAATTCCGGAGCATTGCATAAAAATTATCGCCGTTATCCTCTTTTTTGGCATCGCCGTCTGGTACCTGTTCCGGCGCTTTAAAAGCATCGTCGATCCCAACCAGGGGACCTGTAACTGCAGCGGTTGCAATGGCTGCTGCGCAAAACCTGAAACCCTTTTGGAGCAAGGCTTTTTAGATGAGAAAAATCGATCGGCCGATAATCATTAGACATACCATTTCCGGGCGTGCCCGTTATTGCCTGCCGCGGCTTCGCCGGCATCGGGGGATGGCGGCGCCGCTTTCCGAGATGCTGAACACTACCGAAGGCGTGCTTCGGGCGCGGGTCAATCCGAAATGCGATGCGGTGATCGTTCGATTCGATCCGCAAACCCTGACCCAACAGGCGCTGACCCGCATGCTGGAAGACTTCTGGCGCACCCGAGTGCCGTCTGTCGTCTCCACGGCGAAACAGGTACCGGCTCGGTCGGACGATTCCCGCCGGTCGGAACTGACGACCACCAAACGGCGCTTTATAGGGCTGTCGATCCTCGGGGCCGGCGTGTTCGTGCGTACGGTGCTGTTGGGCCTGCCGGTGGCCCAGACCCTGCTCAGTCCGCTCGGTGCGATCATCGCCCTGGCAGCTTTGCCCTTGGTGCGTTCAGGTTTGAGCGATCTTCGTGAGCGGAGCATTTCCCTGGAGAGTTTTCTGGGTGGAAGCATTATCGCTGCCGTGGCCGCCGGCGAGGCGCTGGCGGCCTTCGAGATTTTGTGGATCACCAGCGCCGGCAACCTGCTCAAGGCCTGGATTACCGAACGATCCCGCCGCGCCATCCGCGATATCCTGGACGTCACCGAAAAGGACACCTACATTCTCGTTGACGGAGTGGAGGTCAGCGTGGCCGTGGACCGGGTGCAGCCCGGCGATACCGTGGTCCTGCATACCGGTGAGAAGATCGCCGTGGACGGCCGGGTGGTACGGGGCGGGGCCCTGGTGGACGAAGCCTCTATCACCGGGATGAGCGAGCCGGTGGCCAAAACCGACGGTGACACGGTATTTGCCGGAACGTTCGTCCGGCAGGGGGTCATCTATGTATCTGCAGACGCGGTGGGCGACCGGACCTATCTCTCACGCATCCTGCGCATGGTGGAGGATTCACTGGAGACTCGTGCGCCGATCGAGGGGGTTGCCGACCGGCTGGCCCGGAACCTGGTTAAAACCGGTTTCGCCGTTACCCTGGCCACTCTGGCCATCACCGGCAGCCTGTGGCGGGCCTTTGCCGTGATGCTGGTCATGGCCTGTCCCTGTGCCACCATCCTGGCCGCCTCCACGGCCATCAGCGCCGCCATCAGCGCGGCGGCGCGCCGCCATATTCTCATCAAGGGCGGCCGCTACCTGGAAGAAGTCGACAAGGTCGATACGATCTGCTTCGATAAAACCGGTACCCTGACCACCAATCAGCCCGAAATCCGGCAACTGATTAACCTGAACGGATTGTCCGAGGATCAACTGATCGAACTGGCCTATTCTACGGAGATCCACAACAGCCACCCCGTAGCCCTGGCCATCCGTGAAGAAGCCCGGCGAAGAGGAATCACGGCCATTCAACACGATGTCTGCGAATATATTCTCGGCAAAGGGGTCCGGTCGGTGATTCACGGCGACGAAGTCCTCGTGGGCAGCCACAAATTGCTGGAGCATTTCGAGATTGCGCACCCGGTGGTTGACGATTTTCTGGAGAAGAACAAACAGCAGGGACTGACCCAGGTCTTCTTGGCCAGGAATGGGGAAGTATTGGGCGTGATCGGATTTGCCAACCGGGAGCGTCCCGACCTGCAGCCCCTGATTGCCCGTTTGAAAGAGCGAGGCATCCGGCGAACGGCCATGATTACCGGCGATTCCAAATATACCGCCCTGGAGATGGCCTGCCGGCTGAATTTCGACGAGTGTCGCTATTCGGTGTTGCCCGAGGAGAAAGCCGTCATCGTTGCAGCCCTGAAGGCAGAGGGCCATCGGGTGCTGATGGTGGGCGACGGCATCAACGATGCCCTGGCGCTGGCCGAGGCGGACATCGGCGTGGCCATGGGGGCCGGAGGCAGCGAGGTGGCCATTGAAGCCGCCGATATCGCCCTGGTCATGGATGACCTCGACGGCGTGATTTACGTGCGCGATCTTTCCCGTGAAACCATGCGCGTGGTGCACCAGAATTTCTGGATCGCCACGGGCTCCAACATTGCCGGGGTGGTGCTGGGTGCTCTGGGATTGCTTTCTCCGGTGATGGCCGGCCTGGTGCATATCACGCATACCCTGGGGATTCTGGCCAATTCGGGTCGCCTGCTTTTTTACGAACCGCCGCGGCGGTTACCGGCAGATACCAAACATAAACCCATAAACCAAACGAGAGCTGCAAATGAAGCTGGAACATATGCTGGAATTACGGCGCTGCATTCAGGTGGCGCACCACATCCCGGGACGGATTCGCCTTCGCTTCGACACGAAAATTGTCAATGATCCGGTTTTACAGGATCTGAAAAAAAATCCCGAGAATTGGCTGACAACGCTTTTCGGTATCGATTCATGGCCGCAAATTGATCACCGCGCCATCCTCGAGAATCCAACAATGATGCCCGGCCTGAAGCATGTGCGGCTGAATTTGCCGGGGCGGACAGTCGTTGTTGAATACGATGCTGCCGTCTGGCAGCCCGCATGGCTGGATGAGCTGATGCATACCGGGGATGCCGGGCGCGTGCGATCAATTTTGGGACGCATGGCTGAGACGTTCGTCGACCGTTTGCCAAGAAACTGATTGTCGATAGTATTTAAGATAATGTTTTTGGCAAGGCCTTAAGGGAGGAAGCTGTATAAGCCATACCGCGACGACCGATAACGCCGCCCAAAAACATTATCTTGAATGCTATAACCGCTTTTATCGAGACCTATTTTAACTCCAGGAGGTAAGCATGAGCGACCATAAGGAAGGCGGCTGTCAGGAAGCCGTGTCGCCGGGAACGGAAGAAACGGGTCGGCAGGGGGCGCCGGCAGGATTTCCAGGCATGACAGGCGAGGGGCCGGGAGCCATGAACGCCTATGATATTCCCCGCTACAATACCCAAGGATATGTTCAGGGACGTCCCGGAACGCCCAACGATCCCACCTCGGCAGGCGGGATCCAGGGCGCGCCGGCCGGGGATGCCGGCCGGTCCATGGGCGATGGTTCTGCCGGCCCGGCTTATTTTTCCCATGGGCAACCGGAGCCGGGGACCATGGGGGCCGGCACGATGAATATGGCCTACGGTCCGGCGATGCCCGGCTACGGCCCCACGGGTCAGCCGGGCGTCCAGCCGCCACCCCAGGGGATGGGTTACGGAGGTATGGACGCGGCCTACGGTCCGGCGATGTCCGGCTATGCTCCCACGGGTCAGCCGGGCGTCCAGCCGCCGCCCCAGGGGATGGGTTACGGAGGTATGGACGCGGCCTACGGTCCGGCGATGCCCGGCTACGCCCCCACGGGTCAACCGGGTGTCCAGCCGCCGCCCCAGGGCATGGGTTACGGGGGTATGGACGCGGCCTACGGTCCGGCGATACCCGGCTACGGCCCCACGGAGCAGCCCGGCATCCAACCCCCGCCGGGTCAGTCCGGTGCGGGCGGCGGGATTGAGCAATACGGCCGCATCGCCGAAGTGGTCAAGGACATGGCCAACGGTGAACCGCCGGACGTAAATAAACTCGCGGCCGTGTATAGCGGATTCGATGCCCAGTTTTGGAAAGGGGCGCTGATCGGCGCGGTGCTCTCGGTTCTGTTAACCAGCGAAACCGTCAGAACCGCGGTCGCCGGTACCATGGGCGGCATCATGGGAGCGTTCAAAAAGAGTGATCAGCCGGCCGGTGATGCAACCTGAGCCTCGCGAATACCAGACGATTTATCTCAAGGAGAGAATAATGGACAACACACGATACATTTATCCCACCGCCATAAATCCGCCCCGACAGGTGCCGGCCACGTCATCGGCCCTGAAGATGGGCGGTTTGGGCATGATCGTCGGTGCGGCCGGATCGGCGGCCGCCAACATCCGGCGGTTGAATAACGGTGACATCGAACGCGGGCAAGCCTTGAAAAACGTGGTGCGTGATTCCGTCGGTGCCGGCGCGGCCACGGCGGCGGCCACGGCGGTGGTCGGCGCACTGAGGCTGGGTGGCCTGTTTAATGTGGCCGGCCTCCTGACCGTGGCGACGGCCACCAAATATTTGTACGACACGGCCTTTGAACCTCAGACCGCACCGATGGTTGCCGTGCCTGAGCCTGCGGTGAAGAAAGCGCCGGCATTCAAAAAAGCTGCCAAGCCGGCATCCAAGGCCAAACCGACAGAAAAAACCAAAACCGCTGAGAAAAAGGAGGACTGATGTCTAGCGCATATTATACCCAGCCAACCCCGATTTATCCGACGGCCCAGCAACCGGTCAATTACGCCTATTACCAGACGGCCTACGATGGCCAGGCGCCTTACGTCAGGACGCCGGATGCGGCCATCCGGGAACGGAGCCTGGTACCGGCGGCGCCGACATCCGCCCTGGGGTCCTGGTTCGATTACACCAATTCCAGCTATATCAAGGGGCTTTTGCTGGGTGTCGGCGTTACCCTGCTGGTCACCAGCCCGCCGGTCCAAAATGCCGTGATCAAAGGCACTGTGGCGGCCTGGTCGGCGGTCGTCGGAGGAATCGAGGAAGTCAAGGAACGGGTCAGGGATGCTAAGGCTGAGAAAAGCATGGCCGAATCCTGATAGCCCGACACTCCATTTTTCTATCGAAAAGGACTAACCTATGCCCAAGCGGAATACGCCTGAGTCGGAAGCTTTCCTGCCGATCAAAGACCAGCGTGAATTGGCCAAGGTCGGCATGGTGACGTCCATGGGAGCCTTGCTGGTTACCGGGTTCATGGGGCGGGAGGCCAGCCGCCTGCATATCGGAGCCGGCCTGGCATTGATCGGTTTCTCCTATTGGCACTACCGGCTTTATCAACCCAAAACGCCGTCGAGATGACCCTGAGCTGTGACGGAATCAATCCAAAACCACCGACCGCTGCGGATTGCCCACGAGTTGCCGCGTAGAATACGCATTCATTACCCTCGTCTTTTCGACCCGTTGTTGGACACCGCCTACCTTCAGGCGATGATCGAGAACCTGCCGGGGATCGTGCGGGCGAGGATCAACCGTCGGGGTGGCAGCATTGTCGTCGAGTATGATGGCTCTCCGGAAAGCCGCAATAAACTTCTCGACACCCTGCGTGATCTGCCCGCTGAAACCTATGCCCATGCCGATCTCAATGGTTCGATGGCACCCGAGCTGGCCGATGTATTCCTCAAGGGAGCCCTGACCCTGGCGAGCCTGAAAACGCCGTTGGAAGTATCGGCACCACTAAGCCTGCTTTTAGGGTTGCCAATCCTTCTTAAAGGGTTGGACACGTTGTTCAGTCAAGGCATCAAGGTGGAAACCCTTGATGCCGCCGCCGTCGGTTTGTCCCTGGCCCGCTGCGATTTCTTTACCGCGAATTCCATCGTTACCTTGCTGACCCTGGGTGAACACCTGGAGGCCAGCTCGGAAAACCGTTCGACAGAACTACTCAAAAGCCTGCTGCGACCGCAGGTTGAGCATGTCTGGATGGAACGTGGCGGGGAAGAGGTGCGCGTGCCCATCACCCAGGTGGTCGTCGGCGACCGGGTCATCTGCGGTCCTGGTGACATCATACCGGTGGACGGTACGGTCGCTGATGGCGAAGCCTCGGTAAACCAGAGTTCCATAACCGGCGAATCGGTTTCCGTGCACCTTTATCCCGGAAAAGAGGTCCTCTCCGGTTCCGTGGTGGAAGAGGGACGGATGATTATCAGGGCCGAGCGGGTGGGGGCGGAGACGAGCATGGCCCGTATCACGCGCTATATGGAAAATTCCCTGCGCATGAAATCCGCATCCCAGACCCATAGCGCCGAGCTGGCCGACCGCCTGGTGCCGGTCACCCTGGCCCTGGGTATGGCGATCTTTCTTCTCACCGGGGATATGACCCGGGCCACCGCCGTATTGACCGTCGATTACTCATGCGCAATCAAGCTGGCCAATCCCGTGGCCGTGAAGACGGCTATGTATGATGCCGCCCGTGGCGGGGTGCTGGTCAAGGGGGCCCAGGCGCTGGATGCCCTCGCCGCTGTCGACACCCTCGTACTCGATAAAACCGGTACCCTGACCAATGGAGTGCTGAATGTAACCGATGTCATTCCCACTGGTAAACTGACACCCGATGCACTATTGGCCCTGACGGCTGCCGCGGAGCAGCATTACGCCCATCCGGTGGCCCATGCGGTGGTGCGGGCCGCCGAGGAGCGCGGGCTGAAACTGCCGGCCATGTCCAACGTTGACTATATCGTGGCCCATGGCGTATCCGCCTATGTCGACGATGAACGGGTGCTGGCGGGCAGCCTGCATTTTCTGCAGGATGACGAACATGTGGATTGCAGCGGTGTCAGTGAGCTGGCTGATCGGTTGCGTCGTGAGGGCAGTAACCTGTTATATGTCAGCCGGTCCGGAATTCTGGAGGGGGTGATCGCATTCCGGGACGATCTGCGGCCCGAAGCTCCCGCGGTTCTTCGTGGTTTAAAGGCTACCGGTATTCGTCGCATCATCGTGATCACCGGGGATCACAGGGACACGGCCCAGGCGGTCATCGGGCAGCTCAACGATGTCAGCGAACTGCACTGGGAGATGAAACCGGAAGACAAATCCCGGATCGTCAAGGACCTCAAGGATGAGGGCGGAGGGGTGGCTTTCGTGGGTGATGGTGTCAACGACGCGCC
This sequence comes from Desulfosarcina ovata subsp. ovata, assembly GCF_009689005.1. Classification (NCBI taxonomy): domain Bacteria; kingdom Pseudomonadati; phylum Thermodesulfobacteriota; class Desulfobacteria; order Desulfobacterales; family Desulfosarcinaceae; genus Desulfosarcina; species Desulfosarcina ovata. The sequence continues at coordinate 4,188,668 of NZ_AP021879.1, forward strand.
GGCCATGATCACCGCCCAGGTGGGAATCTGCATGCCCGGTGGATCGAACCTGGCCAAGGAAGCGGCCATGGTGCTCCTTCTGGAAGACGATCTGGATGGCTTGCTGAAGGCCCGTCAGGTAGCGACCCACACGCGGATGGTAATCGACAATTGTTTCAAGTCCGCCGTTGGGTTCAACTCCATCGTTTTGTTGCTGGCGACCTTGGGTCTCCTCCCGCCGGTTGCCTCGGCATTATTGCACAACCTGAGTACGGTAAGCATTTTGGGATATGCCGCCTTGGGCAATCGTTCGACCGCCAGGGGATAGGGTGCGCTCCCGACTTACGCGCTTTTGCCTTTCTGCTTTTCTGTTCATCAATCACTGTTTACCATTCACCGATTTTCCCCTCTCTGTTTCATCCCGTCTCCCATTCCTGTTTCTGATCTCAAGTTCGATTCTCCATTTCTAACGCGCCGATCGTCTTTCTCACAGGATAACCGCAGTTTTGACTTTTTTTACGTGACCATTAAAAAAATACTTGACGCTAAAGTGGCAAGTATTTATATAAGTGTCATGGAATCGTAACACTGTATGGTTTTAATTGCACAAAGTGCCAGATTAGGAGGTGATACCATGATTAGAGCAATTTTGAGTTTTACGGCCGGTTTTGTCGTTGGCGGATTAGTGGTCAACAGTGGAAGTGCCAAAAAATTCAAGGCAGTTGCCGCAGACAAGGCCTCGAAGCTAAAGGATGCGGCTTGTGAAAATGCCGTCAAAGTGAAGTCGGCGACCCAAAAAGCCGCTGCCGCCGTGCGTGAGGAGTTTTCCAGTAAGAAGGAGGAGGTAAAGGAAAGCGCCTAACCGTTTCGGCGAATATAATGACGGGTCGCTCTGCAAAACGATATCAGTGGAGCGAACCCAAAAACAAAAAGGAGGTGATGATATGCATTTACCACTGCTTTTTAGCCCTTTGGGGTGGGTTGTCCTAGGCGCTTCCGGTTACCTGCTGTACAAAGCGGGTAAAAAATCCGGACAAAAGGAAACCGAAAAGAAAACCGAGAAGGCATGATCGATCGTTTAAAAAAGCGAACAAGGAACGAGTCAGATTTTTGTGCTGTGCGGAAAGGTATGCATGGAACTTGTACTGAGCAAGGAAATCGCCGACATCAGAGCACGCTATGGACTATCGCTGGCGCAATTCGGCACTCTGGTCGGGGCGCCGGCCACCTCGGTCAAACGATGGGAAGCTGGTGTCGATCCCCGGGAACAATTTTTTTTTCAGCTCTATTTGGTGGTGGGGCTCATCAAGGACCCGGATGAAGTCTTCTACGATTTGGGCCGCCAGGGAATATCTCTGAACAAGGCGCAATGGGACGTATTCGCCAACCTGGTCAAGGGGGCGGATCATAGTATTGACCTGGCCGCCGAAATCGGACTGGACTCACCGGAAGTGGGGCAGGCCCTGGTGACGGGCGTTCGTGGCCTTTTAACCCTGATTGCCGGATCGTTTGCGGCCAAAAATGCATTGGGCGATAAATTCAGTGCATCCTTGGCCACCAGGATAGCAACCTTATTGAAATGAGGAACGCATGTCGGAAATCAAACTCAGGGAACCGGATCCCGATCTTATTCCCCTTCTAAGGAAATGCAGCAGCGAGGAACTGGATAACCTGGTTGGCTATCTTACCCAAAAGGGCGGGGTTTCCTCGCAATTGAAAAGCACCAGGGCATACCGCCAGTGGTGTCCTGACCACAGCAAGTATGCGGATGAGATTATCGCCGAAATCCAAAAGTATGGGGGCAATACGATTTTCAATATCGCCCGCGGCGGGGTAGGGGTGACCTACCGGGATATCGTCTTGAAGGTGGCCTCCCGCCTCAAGGTCAAGACCGCCAAGGACGAGCCCATTGACCGGATTGAAGAAAAACTGCTGATGAAGGTGCTGGAAAAATCCTGGGAGAAAATGAGTGACAAGGAAAAAAAGACATTGATCGAGGGCATCATGCCCGAGACGGGTGTCGACGATTTGCCCAAGGAGTTCCCCACAGCGCTTTTGAAAGCCGCCATCATCGCCGGCGGCGGTATCGTTTCCTACCGGCTTTCGCTGATCGTGGCCGGTGCCGTGGCCCGGGCCTCCCTTGAACGGGGGATTGCTTTTGTGGCCGGCACTTCACTGGCCCGCTGGTCCGCCGCCTTTGCCGGCGCCGTGGGCTTGGGACTCACCGCGTTGTGGACCCTTTTCGATGTTTTGGGGCCGGCGTATCGGGTACTGGTCCCCTGTGTGCTGCATATTTCCATGTTACGGCAGCTTCATGCGCTGCGCGACAGCGGCCTTGATCCTCAGCAGATGCCGGCCGGAAGCGAGGGGACGGAAAGAAGGGAAATCCTTTTTCGTAAATTCTCCTGACATGGTTGTTGTCCGATGTGTTTTATAGATAAAAAATTATTTGAAACTTCTATTTTCATGATGTATAAAAATTGAATGAAGATTTCTTTGACCCACGCGCCGTTTGACCGCCAACTGATTATAAGCGACATCACCGAAGCCGGGGTGGAGACATTGCTGTCACGCCTGGGGCTTTTCCGGGGTGACAAGTTTGTTCGCGAAGACGAAGAAGTGCTTCTGCACCCGGTGCGTTTGCGCGGCGAAAAAGGAGAAGTTGTTCTGGGCGGCGGCATGGCCACCCGCGTGATCGTGCATTTGGACGATGGCCGCCGTATGCCGCTGACGGATATGCGTACCGGTCAGCGTGGGCATATCGAGGGGACCACCTGTTCCGCCAATTTGACCGAGGCTTTGAATGTACTGGGGCTGAATGAAGATGAGGAAGTCGTCTATCTTCGCCAACTGCCAAGCATGGATTATACCGTCGCTGTCGGCAAGAGTGGTAGGGCCGTAAGCATCCAGGAAGGCATGGCCGCCAAAATTTGGGGACGCATCGGCGAGCGACGTCTGCAGTTTGTTTCCGCCGGCAAGGGGCAACCTTTTTTCGTGGAAAAGATCCTTGGTGGATTACGTTCGACAAAGGCCCTCGAAGAAAAGGGAATTGCAGTGGGGCACACCATTAACCTCGAAGCGGTTGCGCCGGCGCAAATTTTCAACATGGCCGTCCAGGAAGCTGTCGTAATCAGTACCGATGATGGTCTACACCTTCACTTACGGCCCGGACAGGCGGAGCGTATTCTGGTCGAACCCATGGAACCATAACTTCAGCCGCAACATGGATCACATGCACAGCAGGGACAAATGACCACTACAGCATTCAATATCAGGTGTGATTTCTCCCGCCTGAAGAAAAACGATTGACAGAAAGATATAATAAAGTTATAAGTATCTATCAAGTATAGGCTCCGTAAAGTACGGAGTGCTAAAGTCTTACGACGATCGGGCAATATCGCTCGCGATTGGCAGTGAAGGCGCGTGGAAACCGATGAAACGGTTCACCCATGCGCCTTTTTTTATCAACACAAGGAGAAGATCATTGAATTCGAATTTCCAAATCGCTTTGCGTCACAGTGCCGGAAACCTGCATGTCAACCTTTGGGGAGAGTTCAACGGGATGTGTGCCTGGGAATTGCTTAAGATTCTCAAACAAAACGGTGGCTCAGGGCGGGTGTTTGTCAATACCCAGGCGATCCGGCATGTGGCCGGTGATGGTGTCGATCTGTTTCGCACCCATATGGCCCACCGGCAGATTCCACAGGATTGGCTCTACTTCAAGGGGAAAAAGGGTTTTACAATCGCTCCCAGCGGCAGCCGGGTGCTGATCTGCCGCAAAGGAAGCGCACCCATCGCTGAACGACCCGGGACGTCGAAGAAAAGCATCAAGATAGTAAGAGCCTGTTTGAGAAGTCTGGATCAGGCTCGATAACAAGGCGGAAAGTGGGTCGAAAGCGGAGCATATAGGTAATATGTGAGCATTTTGAGACACTTTCTAACGCCGTTAGCGGGCCTTAGACGGATTTATCAAACAGGCTCTAAGAAAATTTAGTGCTGCCCCATTATCGACAAAAGGAGACCACAATGAAAAAGGCACTGATTATTTATGGCTCGACCACCGGTAACACAGAAGACATGGCCGGCATGGTCAAGGCGGAGTTTGAACAGGCGGATTTCGAAGTGGAAGTAAAAGAGGTGACCCAGGCGGCTGTTGCGGACCTGACCGCCGATCATGATCTGCTTCTGCTCGGGTGCCCGGCCTACGGTGACGATGAAATCGAGCTTCAGGAGGATTTCGCCGGGTTTTATGAGAAACTCAACGGTATCCAACTCAACGGAAAGCCTTTTGCCGTCTTTGCCCCCGGAGACAGCACCTACGAACATTTTTGCGGATCGGTGGATATGCTCGAAGATAAGATGAACGATCTTGGCGGCAAGATGGTAAACGACGGTCTTAAGATTGATGGCGACCCAACCGACGCCGAAGGAGAAATCGAAACCTGGGTCGAGTCGACTGCCGCTTCCGTCGGATAATTGTGGCATATGTTTGGAACCCTACAACGTCGCTTGATTCTTTAAGGCTCGCTATGGTTGGCAGTGGCCTTCTTGAATCGGTGACGTTGTAGGGTTTTGGGTTTGCCTGATTATTTTCAGTATAGCATTCAAGATAATGTTTTTGGGCTGCGTTATCGGTCGTCGCAGTATGACAATACGGCTTCCTCCCTCTGGCCTTGCCAAAAATATTATCTTAAATGCTATATGATGCTATTTTAGATCACGGTAACAAAACCACCAATCGTAACACTCATATTGATCCGAGCGTTTTTTGCTTCTTCATGACTTTGAGGCGGCGGAACGATCACTTTGTCCCCGATCAGTTTCGATCAAATGGTCACCATCCATTTGAAAAAAGCGTTGGCCATGACCGGCGGAAAAATATACGGGAAAGGCGGTGCCGCTGAAATTCTGGGGATGAAGCCGACCACCCTGCAAAGTAAGGCGATTGGCGGAAAAGAATATACCAGGCTGCGTAGGATTTTCATTCGTATTCAAGGCGGGCTTTTTTACGCATAGTGGGGCTATGTGTAGAAACGCCCAACGCAGAAGACGGATGAAAAGACAAGCAGGCGGGTATATTCTTTGACAGAAATCGCCTAAATTAAAAAAGTACGGCGTTCAGTAAAACGGGCCCCTTCGGTTGCCGGAAATGAAGGCCGTGCTCAAAGCGGTATTCCATTATCCCAAAAAAACAATCCCGTATTTTGAACTTGTGAGATGGACGGCATTGCTATTCCTTTGCGCCCACCCGGTAATTTTCAAGAGATGATTCATGTTGATGCCATAGCCCGAGACGGAGGGGCGAGAGAATCCCGGATTTCGACAGGTGCCGTTTCCACTCAAAACCCGGCAATAGGCGTGGTCGTAACAGAAAAGATTCTTACATGAGCCGCCCGCAAAGCCCCTGGCCTTGAGAAAGCCCTTTTCCCTTGCCGTAATTTCCAGCTGACCGACAATGAAATGGAGAAGCTGGCCGATTTCCCTGCGGCGGTCGGAATACATATTCCCCTCAGAACCCTCGATTTCAAGAACAAGCGCAAAGGGTGTTTTTTTGATATACCTTCGCAACCATTGCGGCCCTTCCACATGCGGCGGACATGTCGGAGAGAGCCCGTAGTTTGGGCATTTGGCTTCACGGCAGAGATTCGCCAAATAGTCTTCAACCAGAATGTCTCGGGCATCGACAACCGTTGCCGCACTACCCCCCAGGTGTATGGCCAAATCGATGAGTTCATCCAAGCGGCTTTTTAATGCAACCTGATTCGACTCATCCGTTTTTGGATCCGGTATCGCAATCAAAGGATCGGGATTGTAGACGACCATGCCGCACTTTGCGCAACGCAGTTTCACTTGATCCGACCAGATCTCAACAATTTCACCGCATTGAGGACAATGCCGCTTATCGGGAATTACTGTTGGTGGTCGATCCAGGCCGGGACATTTTAATGAATCGTTAACGCCCATTGTTATTTCCTCGTTGAGTTTGTGACATATCCAACGATGGTTATCAACGTGAAATGATAATAAACAAGGATAAATCATTTCGGCGGTAAACTGAAAATATGGCAAGAAAGCCATCAATCTCGTTATCATGATTATTGTGTGATAGCCAGACAACACTTGCTTTGCAACGAGGTCATCGAGTCGGTGTGATCGAAGCGAACGTAACCCCATGCGGTTACCCGAGGGGCTCAATGTTGACCCCAATAGCGTTTCTTCAGCATGGGAAATTCATAGAACAGCTTAGGATCGGGGATGAAATTAATTTTAATTAATTTCATCCCCGATCCTTAGGTTACCGGAAAGAACGGCTGTCGATTCTGGAAAAGGGGCAAGAAGGTTGGCCCTTTGAGGATCTTTTGGAAAGGAAGTAAAGACAGCAATACCATATGAAATGTGGGAGCATATAGGCAAACCAAAAGAAAAAGCCGACCTGGTTTGTGCTCATTAACCATGCGGACCATTTAATGGCCAATATGATAAATGGTACCCGGGCATCATCAACCCGCAATCAAAGACCAAGGGCAGGCCCCGCGCCTGCCCTTGGTGGCGTATTATGCGTTGGGAATCAGATAAGCAAGATATCCGATATAGGAGCATAAAAGGATAAACCCGCCTGTTCTGGAAACCGTGAAGCTTTTCCGCATCATCACCCACGTCAGAATCGATACGCCGAGCATCATGCAATAGTCGATGATCAGGCCGCTTTCGAAAAATCCACCGGGAATCGGGATCGGACGCACCATGGATGCCGCTCCGATGACGCTCAGGATGTTGAAGACATTACTTCCGATCAGGTTCCCGATACTGATGTCCATCTCTTTTCTCAATGCCGCAACAACGGATGTGGCCAATTCCGGCAACGAGGTGCCGAATGCCACGATCGTCAGCCCGATGAATTTTTCACCGACGCCGAATTGCCGCATGACAATCACCGCCGAATCGATGAGTACCTGGGCGCCGATGACCACGCCGGCAATTCCGACAATGATCAGAGTAATCTGCTTGGTCCTTGACTCGATAAATCCGATGTCTTCCAGTTCCGCTTCCGCGTCTGAAAAGCATCCTTCGGCAAGGAGGGCACTCTCTTTCTTTGATATCATATAGTTGTATATTGTATAAAGAATTACGCCTGAAAAAAGGATAACCCCCTCGAATCGGCTGATGGTCGAATTCCAGGAGATCAATAGCAGGAATAGCGATATGGCGAGCATCAGCGGAATGTCGCGCCGTACAACGGATTGGTTGCTTGTGATCGGCATCAGGAATGCGGCCAGGCCAAGCACAAGGGCGATATTGCAGATATTGCTTCCCACGACATTCCCCACGGCGATCATGCTTTTGTTCTGGATGGAGGCAACCAAACTTACCACCAACTCCGGGGCGGAAGTCCCAAAGGCAACCACGGTCAATCCGATGACAAGCGGGGTAACCCCCAGACTCCGGGCAAAATTCGAGGATCCCTTAACGAGCCATTCCGCACCATAATAAAGCAACACGAACCCGACGACTAACAGGATATAATGAATTAGCATGGTTCAATCTCCTTTCAGGAAGTTGGGGGAGGGAGCATTTTGTCATCTGCCCTGGAACTTGCCGAAAAAACGCAATTGCATTTGCCCGACTCGACGGTAGAAAAAAGCAAGCCATATGCCAATCAAAAGAATTATAATCGCGCAACGGCAGCGGGCCATGAAGGCATGAGACAAAACCCGCAAAATAGGGGTGGCGGTGCTCCTGATCTAATGGAAGGCAGGGAGCCTGCCCTCCGGTTACCGGGTTTCCCACGCCCAGGTCCTTAGCTGTTTGTCACCTGCCTGTTTTCAGTGACGTCTTCATGGGGGTGACAGTCTGTGTTGTTCGATTCATCCTCATCCGGGCCCCTTGCCCCATTTTGTTTTTCCATGGTCCCCGCCACGGCGTTGCACCGCTAGACCCATACCACTTGCCTGAATGATCTCCCTAAAATTCTCATGTCTACAGGGAAAAGACAGTTCTTCCGGCCATTGTCCACCGGGAGTGTTCAGCAACCATGCATTCCGATCAACGGCCATTCCACGATAAATAAAAAACATTGAAAAAACAAAGAGATATAATGGTTATATCATTTTTCTTCGATTGGCATGGTGATTGAAAACACTGAATCATAAAGCGCGGAATCGATTTGTCGGTTGGTTCATGTCAACCCAAGGAAAGGAGAAAAAACAGATTGCAAAGACGTTGGCACGACTGGACGGATTAATCTTTTTACTCATAAAGGAGGGCTGGATGGAAAATACAACCAACCAAAAGTTGGCTGGGTGGGAGGTCGCAAGAGATCTCGAAGGCAAGAAGAAAACCGTTTGGGAGCGCATGATTCCCGAGTGGCGTCAGATGAGGGCGGCCCTGGGCGGCGTGGGTGTCTTTTTCCTCGTTTTCCTGCTGGGCTGCTGGCTGGCGGGCAATCCATTCGAACCCACGGTGAGGATTCAGTCCCCTTATTCGGTTGCCCACGGTCTTCAGGGCAATACCTGGCACATCGTGTGGAGTGTGGTTCTCCTGGCCGCCTTTTTCGAGTTCATGGACGCGTCGGCCGGCATGGGGTTCGGCACCGCCCTGACACCGATCCTGCTGGTGCTGGGATTTGATCCCAAACAGATCGTGCCGGTGGTCATGATCCAGCAAGGCGTCGCGGGCCTGGTGGGCGCCTTTTTGCACCGGGAATTCGAAAATGTGGAGTGGAAATTCAAACCCATGTCCGAGACGGTCAAGCTATGGTTCATTATCGGGGTGGTGGGCTGCCTTGCTGTAACGGTCTCCATTGTCGGCATCTATAAGATCCTTCATGTCGACAAGGTCTGGATCAAGCTTTACGTGGCCGCCCTGCTGCTGGTCATGGGGGGGGCTTCTCTCTTTCAGGGCCGCAAGGAGAGACCCTACCGGCCCAAACGCATGATCGGGTTCGCCGCCCTGGCCGGATTCAACAAAGGCGTGGGTGGTGGCGGCTATGGACCGGTGGTGACCATCGGCGGCCTGCTGGCAGGCGTTCCGGTGAAAAGCATGCTGGCCGTGACGGCCATCTGCGAAGGCACGGTGAGCACCTTCTCGATCATTGTCTGGCTGGCCCTTTTGACCAGTGGCGTGCAGATCGACTATCTGTTGCTGCCGTCGTTCATGATCGCCACCATGTTCTCGGCCATCGCAGCGCCCTACATGACCCGGGTGTTTCCGGAAAAGTTGTGGAAGATCGTGGTTCCCGCCTACTGCCTGGTGGTTGCCGCCATCTGTTTCTGGAAGATCGCCCCGGGCGTCATTGCCAAACTGTCCGGCGGATGATGATGGTGATAATGACGTAAATTCGCTTTCCCGGACCCCCGTGGCGGGGTCCGGGATTTAAAGGCCTCGGCAACGTCAGCGACAACCCACAGGAGATGCCGAAAAATGAATCAAGCATATAACGACCCCGCCATACCCCATGCCCACGGACAATCCCGATCCGGATTGCCGCAAAACCGGCTGCGCAGCTTCGGACTGACCATGATCGTCATGGGCGCCAGCTTCATGCTTTACTACCTGGGACTTTTCGGTTCGGTGGAGGGTCCGTTGACCCCGGATAAAATCGGCATGGCCCTGTCGACGTGGGGGGTGACCCAGCGCCACGTGATCATCACGTTGCTCTCGGTTCTTATCGGCGCCCTGTCCTGGAATTGGATATTCAACCTGACCAGCCTCGCCATTGGCAGCCGCCTGACCTGCACGGCGAGCGGAAAAGGCACCACCGATGTTTGCGGTGGATCGGTAAAACGCATTCGCCGGGTTTCCAAACGGTCTGGAAAAACCGTGGTCGAATACCTCTGTGCCCATGGCCACCGCCAGTCCAGCGCGCATTTTCATCCACTCAAAAAAGGTGCTGTGAGTTATACCGTCTGTCTGGCCTGTGGGTCTTTCGTTCTCATCGCCCTGTTTTGCGTTTGAAACCGCCACCCCTCTTCCCGCCGTCCCGTGCGCCCCTTTACAACGGGTAAAAAAAACTGACAGACGGTGGTGCGGCCAGTCCGCTGCCGGCAATCCGAAGAAGCGGCGGGCCGCCGTTTTTTCGATCCCTTTTGCATGGCATATGATTTGCTCACGTTTCCTGAAGTATGGACTCGGTTTCAAGAAACAATCGCCATTTTACCCATCGATTGACCATTGCCGGTGTTGCCATACTGATTCTGCTGGCGGCCATCGTCATCCACCATCGGTTCACACGGCGTATGATTGCCCTGGTGAGTGATCAGTTCAACCAAGAGCAGATTGCCATCGCCCGCAGTGTCCGCAAACTGGTGGAAAATTCACTTAACGCCCTGGAGAAGGAATTGCTCCAGATCGCTGAGCAGAACGCAACACCGATCGTTGAACCGGAACGCCTGCAGGCCCGCTTGCAGCATGAACTGGAACGAATGACCACTTCCGGTATTGCCCAAATCCGGGTATGGGACCGCATGGCCGGCCGGGCATGGGTCTTTTCCCGTGGCGGCTACGTCGAAGAATCATCACCGGTACCCCTTCATGCCAATGCCGACGCCTTGCCCGAGACCGGAGAGATCCGGATGGCCCGCCCCCCATCGGGCGGCACTCTGCTCGATATGGTGATGATGACGCCGTTGGGCCCGGGGAAGCAGCGGTTTATTTTCTTCCGTGTCAATCTGGCCTGGCTGCTGGCGCCTCTGGTCAATGACATCCGCTCCGGCATCAGTGGTTATGTGTGGATCATCGACGATCAGGGACGATTTTTATATCATCCCTACACCGATTTCATCGGTCGTAGTGCGTTCGACGTCCGCAAGGCAACCTATCCCGAACTGAATTTCGTCCAGATCGATCGCATCCAGAAAGAGGAGATGCTGGCCGGACGGGAAGGTACGGGATCCTATCAATCGGGCTGGCATCGGGGCATTACCGGCCCGGTGGACAAACTGATCGCTTTCTGCCCCATTTACATATCGACGACCCCCCGCCGGTTCTGGAGCGTCGCCGTGGTTGCGCCCACCCAGGAGATCGCCGGTGCCGTGGGGCAGATTCATCGCTGGGAACTGGTGTCGCTGGGCCTGATGCTTCTGGTGGTGGTGGTTGCTGCGGCCGCCTTGATCGGAATCCAACTCCGTTTTTCCAGACGGCTGGAGAAACTGGTCGCGGCCCGCACCCAGGCACTGAAACGATCGGAGGAGAAGTATCGCCTGCTCATCGAAAGCGCCGAAGATTTTATTTTCACCCTTGACGACAAAGCGCGTCTCAACGCCGTGAACAGCTATACGGCCCATTTTTTCGGGAGCGATGCCGATGATCTCATTGGCCGTTCGCTGGCCGATCTTCTGTCCGAGGATGTGGCCCGGCGCAACATCAAGGCCGTCAAACAGGTTTACGCCACCCGGCGCAGTGTCCGGGAAGAGATCGAAATCCGTTCGGTGGATCCGGCGGTGTGGCTTAACGCCAATTACATGCCGTTGAAGAATGAGGCGGGAGAAATTACCACGGTGCTTTGTATCGCCCGGGATATTACGGAAAGCAAAACCCTTCAGCACCGCCTGGTGACCACCGAAAAGCTGGCCGCGCTGGGAACGCTGGCCGCCGGCGTGGCCCATGAGATCAACAACCCCCTGGGTGTCATTTTGGGATTTTGCGACCTGCTGGTACGCAAGCAACCGCCAGAAAGCCAGGCCTATCAGGACCTGAAAATAATCGAGCGCCAGGGGCTGCACTGCAAGGAGATCGTGGACAATCTGCTCAGTTTTGCCAGGGACCGCAAGATATCCGAAGAGTCAACGGACCTCAACCAATGCCTGGAAGAGATCATCAAGGTCGCCCGGCACAGCATCGAACGGCAGGGCGTTACCGTCACCGTCAGCATTGCCAGGGGCATGCCTCCGGTGTGTGGGGACTGTCGCCAGCTTCAGCAGGTTTTTCTCAATTTGATGAATAACGCCGTGGGTGCCATGCCCGATGGGGGCGAACTGGCCATTGATGCATTTTTCGAAAAACCATCCCGGCATGCCGCGGTGAAGGTGTCGGACACCGGCTGTGGCATCCCCGAGGCGGACATGGATCGGATTTACGAGCCTTTTTTCACGACCAAACCCGAGGGCCAGGGAACCGGATTGGGCTTAAGCGTCATTTTGCGGTTGGATTTTCCATTATTTTCAACACGCGACGTGCGGAGCGCGGCTTCTGGCTGCCTTGATGATGCGTTGATTCATATTTTCCGTTCTTACAACATGGCGATCAGCGGAAGATAAAGATGAAGTGGAAAGTTGAAGTATTTTATCCAGATTTGACATCTTTTGGGACGGTAACCCTTTTTCTTTTCTCCGCGCTTCTTCTTTATCGAGTTGTGCAAAAGCAAGAGGAAGACGATCAATGGATCCGCAAACGGCACTGACATAATCGGGTTGGTTCAGATTATACACCAGCGCTGCCTCAGCCGGTAATCGTTCAAAATCATGTGTGAGGTTTTTCCGCCCACTCCTGCGTCGTTCGCCATGTTTTATGGTGCCGAAAAAATTTTCTATAATTTCGTTTGTACGACTCACAAGTCGCATTCGAGAAGGGGCGTTCTCCGGTAACGTAATAACGTGGCCCCAAAGGTGTTCGCCATGAACATCGATATGTTTCAAGATGATATCAATGGCATCACGCATATCTTGGGCCGGGCCTCTTTTGGGACGACGTTCTTTGAGCGATGCCGTCCAATCGTAAAATCGTTTCCGCATCAAATCAATGTCTGCCACTGTTTCATTTTCGGGCAGTTTTTTCGCGGTCCGCAGTTGATCCCGCAATTCATCGAATAGCTCAGCACGGCGTTGAAGACGCTTGATGATGTGACGAAAAGGAACTTCACATGCAACTTTGGTCAAAATCCGGCCAAGCCGTTTGAGTGCACCCGTTACTTTTCGATCATCGGATGGGATACGAAGAAACGCATCAATCGCTTTTGATCCGATCATGCAGCGGTTAAAAAAATCGAAATAGGGTCGGTCAAATGGAAAATCCAGCCCGGAGGCGTCGGCATGATAGTCGATCACCCATTGGCTTAGCGCACGGACAACCGCTATCCCATTTTTTCCCGGCGGCAATTGATATGTATGGTCTTCCATCTCTTGCCATGCAATAACCGTTTGCCGAGCATCATCGATCTGTAAACCAATCTTTCCGCCGAACTCGCGAATCAGGCGCTTAATGTCGGCCTGAACCTTGGTTCTGCGAAAAAGGTCGCGAAGGGCACAATGGTCAGAATTTAAAAGATCTTTGCCGATATCCGCCAGAAAATGCTGATGGCAGGCCAAAACAGGGATCTCCAATCCCAATTCGGAAACCAAATCGTTCAGCGCCGGTGTGACCGCTCGCCCTAAATCTCGCATCCCCGCACAAGGCGGGCCGAATCTTTCAACGGTGTCGCGCAGACATGGCAAAATAAGTTCAGCTTTCTCAGTGGCTATCTTCCATGCGCCAAGCACCCATTTTCGCCAACCGGCCATCACAACAAAAAGCGTGCCTCGGCCGTTTTCTCCGCTTGCATCGATGTGCATCGGCCATCCACCGTCATTTTCCAATATTTTTCTTATGCGGTCGGCTTTTGCATAATGAAGCCGTAGAAAATATTGTGAAAACCGCATGGCCAAGTCACTGACTTCACCAGCTGAGATACGAATGCCATAGTCGTCATTGAGCGCTGCCATGATCTCTTCTCGCTGCCGATGTTCAAGCAACCGCTGGCGTCCGACAAAAACCATCAAATCATAGCCGGCATTGCAGTTTGGCATAATAGTTTGCGACACGGATAAAGATCTTTGGGTCACCAAGGTGCCGACGGGATGATGGCATCGGCCGGCACAAACATACACTGTTTCACATACTTCGAATACTCCATGTCGAAGGGTCCTGCCTTCATGGCGGTATGTTTTCTGAACTTTCATTGGGCCATGACAGATTTCACAGCGTCCACGCTCCTCTTTGGCCGAAACAACAACATCGGTCAGTCCGAAAGCCTGTTTACAACAACGGTCATTCAAACGACGCGCCTCATCTCTCAAATCGCTCAGGACGTTTAAGGGAGGCTTGCCGTTTTTTTTTCTGTCGGGATCCCGTGTCGAGTAAAAATCTGTTTGACTTGCTCGACTGTAACCGACATCCCTCGTACGTCCAGGCGCTCAGCAACCAACGTTGGAGACACCCTGATCTTTACGGTTTTAAACGCTTCAATCAGCACGGCGATGGTTAATTCTGCTGATGGTGGTTCAACAACCGGTGCTGTCTTTTGCAAAAGAAAACGGCGCGTATTTAACTGCAGTTGTGCTTTTTCAGGATTTGCATCTGTATATAGAAAGAAACGTTCCAGCCGACGGCGACCGATCTGATTGTTTTTAACCAGCCCATGCAGTGCATTATGCAACGTGTTGGGAATTCTTATTTTCAACAAATTCAGCATTTCTTTGGGCATCATGCCGGCATCTGAAGAATGGACGATTTTGATGATGGTGTTTTTCAGCGTGCCATATTGTGAAAAACCAATCCCCTTATGAAACCACAATCCCCACTCATCAAAAATCGGTACATCCTGAAGCGTATAATAACGACCGGCATCCGTAAAACTCGTTAAATATCCCATGCGTTTGAGTCTTCGAAAAACACTCATTCGCGACGTCGTTTGAAGTAAATGATATAACTGGCCAATATCTGCGATATACTTCTTATTGAAAAAGTTCCAAAGTACTGTCTTGGATTCTTCAGGTGAGAGCATATGGCCTCATGATACAATTATTTGTTTGAATGTAAATTATTCAAACAATCGTATCAATTTAGCCCTCCCATGTCAATCCTCGGGTTTAATAATATCAAATGGTTACATTTTTTAGTGCCGTCATAATCATCGAACAGCGATACAATTATGAATGAATATAACGATATATTTGCTTACATTTCAGTGGGTTAAAAAACCCAACTGCATTCTGACCCTGTAGGGATTGGGATTGTTTGTGAGTTATGGGATTATCAGTAGTTTTGGCGGCAGCCTTCAATGCCAAAGCCGGGTTGCCGAAAAGTCCGGTGAGAGAAGCGGCACCACGTTCATCGTGAAGCTGCCGCAACGGTCATAGGGGGGTGGATATGAGTGGTTGCATAGTGGTGGTGGACGATGAACGGGACATGCTGCTGCTGCTCGATCGCATCATTTCGGAAGAATCCGACTACCGGGTGGAGACGTTCGACGATCCTCAGAAGGCGTTGGAACGGGTACAATTGGGTGGTGTCGACCTGGTGATTACCGATCTGAAGATGCCGAAAATGGACGGCATCAGCCTTCTGGAAAAAATCCAGTCAGTGGACCCGTCCGTTTCGTTGGTGGTGATCACCGCCTTCGGCACCATTGAAACGGCGGTGGAGGCGACCCGCAAGGGGGCCTGCGACTTCATCACCAAACCGTTTCGGCGGGAACGGATCCTGGTGACCATCGAAAACGTGATGAACTTCCAGTCCATCACGCGGGAGAACAACGCCCTGCGGGAGGCGCTGGGCAAATCCAATGGGTTTGCCCAACTGCTGGGGACCACGCCGGTGATGCGCGGTATTTTCGACCGCATTCGCCAGGTGGCCCCGACCCAGGGCACCGTTTTGATTACCGGCCCCAGCGGTACGGGAAAGGAGCTGGTCGCCAAGGCGCTGCACACCCACAGCCGCCGGAAGAAAAGCCGCTTCGTCACCCTCAACTGCACCGCCATTCCCGAAAATGTGCTGGAAAGCGAGCTGTTCGGCCATGTGAAAGGGGCGTTTACCGGTGCCTGGAAGGACAAGCGCGGGCTGGTGGAAGACGCCCACGAGGGCACCCTTTTCCTTGACGAAATCGGCGATTTGCCCCCCATCCTGCAGACCAAGCTGCTTCGTTTGCTTCAGGAGGGCGAGTACCGGCCTGTGGGCGGCAACACGACCCGCAAGGCCGACCTGCGGTTCATCGCGGCCACCAACCGCCTGCTCAAGGAGGAAATTGCCCGCGGGCGTTTCCGCGAAGATCTGTATTACCGCCTCAATGTGATCAATTTCGAGCTTCCGCCCCTGTCGGAACGGCGTGGGGATATCCCCCTGCTCAGTCATCATTTCCTGAAAAAATACGCCACGGTGAACGGCAAAACGATTACTTCCATTTGCCCGCTGGCCATGCAACGGCTCATGGCCCTGGATTATCCGGGCAATGTCCGTGAGCTGGAAAACATCATTGAACGGGGGGTGATTTTCTGCCAAACGGAAACGCTGGCGACCCAAGACCTGTTCCTCGACAATGAACCCCCCGATGTGCCTGGGAACGATTCCCGGTCATGGCGTCATCTGCCTTTCAAGGAGGCCAAGGACCAGATGATCGCCAGCTTTCACCGGCAGTATATCGACGCCCTGTTGCGGGATAACAACGGCAACGTGAGCCGGGCCGCGCAGAAGGCGGGTATCCAGCGGCAGTACCTGCACCGCCTCATGAAGGAGTCGGGTATTGTGACGGATGATTACAAGGGGCCCAATGAGTTGGAATAGAGGCAGGGGGATCAAGAGTGAGATGCAGAGCTTTTTTGCCGCGATCCTTACGGGATTTCAATCCCAATACTGGTACATGCGTCCCTGAGCCGGATCCGTCCGATTGGCCGATGGTTCCAGAGTACCGCAATGGTGTTGCGGTTGTGTTTGATCATGACCTCGATGGCCGTGGTAATCGGATCGGTGAGCATCACCGAGGGGGTGGTGGACAGATCCTTGGTGAAAGGAAGCAGAATCTGGCGAATGCTGTTGGGTGGGTGGGTATGCATGGCATCTGCCTCACTGGATGACGATGTGGCACCTCGTGCATCGGCTTGCAGTGTTGTAACAAGGTCGACGGCTTTGAAGCTATAATTAGCAATCCTGATGCCATTTAAAATGGTTGCCGTGACCGGGTGTTGTCCGGGGGGCATTCAGGTGCCGTATCCGTTACCCGGGCGACCAAAAACAACCCTCGGGAACGACCGGCCGGCAGGACGTCACCGGTTCCCGGAGACCTTTTGCGAGGCGTTGTGTCGTCGGCAGGTTCCGCTTTTGCCCGCCGGTGTCCAATGCCAGTAGACAATCGTTTTTAAAAGAGGCGGTTTGCAAAGGAGGCCAAGGCCATGGAAAAGGCTCCGATGAAGAATCCTCCCCGCCAGCGGCGGATATTGCTGGCGGACGATGAAGCGCGGTTTGTCACCCAGATGGCCCGGCTGCTTGAAGCGCGCAATTTCCAGGTGATGACGGCCGGTAACGGGCGCGACGCCCTTGCCCTCATCGAGACCCACCCCTTTGACGCGGTGGTGCTGGATATTCGCATGCCGGTGATGGACGGGATGGCGGCGCTGGAGAAAATCAAGGCAAAAACACCGTCACCGGCGGTGATCATGCTGACCGGTCACGCATCGTTGGACACGGGAATCGAAGCGCTCCGCCGGGGCGCCTTCGATTACCTGATGAAACCCTGTGGCATCGAGGACCTGGTGGCCAAATTGGATGTGGCCTGCCGGGTGGAACAAATTCGGCGCCGGCCCATCCTCTGGCCCCGCTCCCTGGCCGGCGAACTGATTCTGGAAGCGTTCCGGCGCATCATGGATAGCGATCCCCTGCTGGAGGCCTTTTCGATTCTCAATCACCGTTTGCCCCGGATGGCCGGTGAAACCCTGTTTATCGTCGATCATGGCGATCGTCTTGTCGGCCATTTGAGCAAACAGGAAATTCTTGGCTGTGTCACCGGTGGGGCCGCACCGCCGGCAACGACATGGGAGCAGTTGTCGGCCAATCCCCAGTGGCTGCCGGACCGCTCGGTCGGCGAGGTGATGAAACGGGATACGGTCGCCGTCGATCCTCATGTGCCGCTGAAAACAGTGGCCCAGATCATGATCGACAATACCTATCAGACCTTGCCGGTGATTGACAACGATCGGCGGGTGCTCGGCGTGATCCGGTTCAAGGATGTTCTGGTGTACCTGGAAAATGCCGATGCCCAGGGCGATGAACCCATTGAGGAAAGCGATTAAATGAAAAACGACGATCCGCATTTTCGGACCTTGTGGTATCGGGTCCTGGCCGCACTCCTGGGGGCGGCATTCATTCCGCTGGTGACCATTGGCGGTATTTTCTCCATTTATGCGGTCTCCATCTTCAAAACCAGAACCCTTGAAATGCTGGTTCGGGATGCCACCCTGAGACAGTGGCATCTTGACCGGTTCCTGCAAGACCGCATTCTGGAACTTGGATGGGTGGCCCGCGTCCCTTCCGCCATTCTCACCGACCAGGAGCGTTTCGATGCCTACGCCCGGGACCTGATCCGCGAGCGGCCCTGGATGAACGATCTGGCCATTTTCGACCTGGATGGCAACCAGCTGGCCTATACGGGCCATTATGCCCGGCAGACCGGCAACTACAGCGGGCGCGAGTGGTTCCGCAAGGCGCGGGACGCAGGAAGCTGCATCAGTGACATGGAACTGGGGAATCGGCAGCTTCCGCACATCAGTATTGCCGTCCGCGGCCAGGGACGTCTCCAGGACCTGATCATCCGGGCCAGCGTCGATTCAAAGCAGATCCACCGGCAAATGAATCCGGAGCAAAAGGCCTTTTTCTCAGCGAATGTTTTTTTGGTCAATCAGAATGGCCGGTACCAGATTCCTCCGCCGTCCGGTGGACAGATCATGGGGCCTTCGGACATCGGTGCCCAGGATCGGTTTGACGGGATCCGGACGCGCACGGACGGCGACACGATCCTCATGACCACCTGGCTTCAGGCGGCACCGTGGATACTGGCGGTGCACTATGAAAAGGACGCCGTGTATGCGCCGGCCGTCGAAATGCGGCTTCTGTCGCTTTGGGCGCTCTTGATCGGCGGCTTTTTGATTGTCTGCTTCGTTCTGCTCACGGCCGACGCCCTGGTCAGCCGACTGGAGGCCACCCGACAGCGGATCGGGCATCTGAACCGGCAGCTTCGCCGGAGCAGCTTCATGACCTCGGCCATGGAACTGGGAACCGGACTGCTTCGGGAAATCATCGATCGACTGTCCAGCATCACGGTGGCGGCCCAGTGGCTGGAAACCCATCTGGCGGACAACCTGACACCGCCGGTGAACGAGGACATCCGGCAGATCAGCGAATCGGCAACCGTGGGCCGGGAGCGTCTCAACCAGTTTCTCTCCATTTTTGACCAGCAGACGTCCATGATCACCGCCGTGAATCTTGAAAGCGTTGTCAAAACACTGCTCACCTGGTTACAACAGGAACTGACCCTTCGATGTATCCGTGTGGAATGGGAGGTGGAAAACGATCTTCCCGAAATCCGGTCCGACGAGGTAAAATTGCGGCATGCCATTCAGAACCTGCTGATCAATGCGATCCATGCAGTGAATCAACATGGCGTGATTCAAATTACCTTGACCCGTGAGAACAAGGGCGTGGCCATGACCATTGCCGACAACGGTCCCGGAATTCCGGAGGCGGAGCGGGAGAAGATCTTCGAGCCGCTTTATACCACCAAGTCCGACGGCACCGGTCTGGGATTGCCTGTTGCCCGGGATGTCATCCAGGCCCTGGGCGGTTCGCTAATTTTGCTGCAAACCACATCTGCCGGCACCGCCTTCAGGCTTTTCCTGCCCTGTGATCTGGGCGCGTCACCGGTGGTGGCCGGCGCAACGGATGCGAACGCTGAAACATGATCAAACGCGAGCATATCCAACTGGCCCTCGATGCCATTCATCACGTTGACCGGGAATCGGGATACGGGCTCCAGGCCCTTTTCGACGACCAGCGCATCCGTATCGCCCCCGATTCCGGCGGCCAGACGGAAGACTCGGAGGGGAAAGGGTTTCTCTACTATTTCGAGGGGGAACGCGTTGACGTTCCCAAAACCGCTTTTGTGGCCGACGGTATCGCCACCCTCGAACAGTCCCTGGTTTTCAAGTGGGGTGAACTTCGCGAAAAGCAGCTTCGGGTGGGCACCTGGATTTCCGGAAATATTCACCAGCTGGCCGGTGATATTCGGCGGGCCGGTGCCGAGCTGCAGGTGGATTATGAACTGCAACGCCTGAAAAACCGGCCGGCCAACCTGGAGGCATCCGTGGCCTTGCCCGCGGCCCAATCGCCGGGCCCCCATTTTTCCGGCCATCTGGTGGCCGGGATGCCGGCCCAATTCGTTCCTTTGCCCCTCACCCGGCAGATGCTTCTGCAAGTGGCCGGACAGCGCTTCGAATTCTTCAGCGTCCGTTTCCTGCTCGACAGCTGGGCCGACGGCTCCTTTCCATTTATTTATGCGTGTATCGCTGGTGGGCAGCTGCTGGGCCTGGTCAAGCTCCAACGCCATCGGCACGCGATCAACGACCGTTTTGAAATCAAGTATATCGCCCGGCGGGCGCCGCAGTACGACGACACCGAAACCTCGGCCAGGGGCGTCGGCACATTCATGCTGGCCGGCGTCTGGATGCTGTGGCACACGTTTGCCCCCGACGTGCGCCATATCTTCCTGGACGGTGAGGTGGGGGCCCGAAAATTCTATCTGGACGCCGGGTTCACGGAGCAGCGCCTGTGCCGCTATGTCCTGGAAACCCCTGCCGGCTACCTGTTGGCGACGATTGCCGACATGGCCGATGATCCACGGGCGCCCGCCGGAACGGTCAAGGACCGGCTGGAGTCGCTCATCCGTACGTCCATCAAGGAACTCGGCCGGGCTCGCCGGGGGCGGCGGAACCCCGAGCCGCTCCTGGCGTTTATCAAACGCTGTCTGGTCTGCCGGCACCAGCCCTATCCGGCAACCACCGCCCTGGCCCTGCTGCTCAAAAACCAGACGCGCATCGCCGAAGCCACGGCCCTGATCGATATGGCCACCCGCACGGGCAAGGTGCGGATCAGCGGCGAAACGCCGAATTCGCAGACCACCATCCTGGTGGTGGACGACCCGCGATTTGGCCTGCACCTGAAAAATGTGTTTCACCTGGAAAGTCCCCGGCGCTTCGACGCCTTTTGCCGCGCCCTGGCCCACCCGAGCATTGCCGGCCGGTGGCATTCCATGATGGTCGAGCCGGCCGACCGTGAACAGTTGCTGTGGGTACACGCGGCCGACTACATTGCCCGGCTGGAAAAAACCGCGGGCCGCCAGCTGGTCACCCTGGACATGGATACCCAGACCACGGAGCACTCCTGGGAGGTGGCCTGCCTGGCAGTCGGCGGCGTGTTTCGGTTGATGGACGGCATCTGCAGCGGCCGGGCCAGCCGGGGTGTGGCCGCCGTGCGTCCCCCCGGGCACCACGCCGAGCCGGATCAGGCCATGGGCTTCTGCCTGCTCAACAACGCGGCCCTGGCCGCCCGCTACCTGCAGAAGATGCACGGCCTCAAACGCGTCATGATCATCGATCTGGACGCCCATCATGGAAACGGCACCCAAACCGCTTTTTATGACGACGCTTCGGTACTGTACCTCTCCACCCACGGTTATCCGGCGTATCCGGGTACCGGCAGCCTCGGTGAGATCGGCCAGGGGCCTGGAAAAGGCTTTACCGTAAACATTCCTATGGACAAAGGGGCCGGCGACAGGGCCTTTGAAGCTGTTTTCCGGCGGATCGTCGATCCGCTGACCCACGCATTCGGGCCTGAATTCATCGTGGTGTCACTGGGCTTCGATCTCTACCTGCACGATCGGCTGGGGGGGATGAAGGTAACCCCGGAAGGCTATGGGATGCTTACCCGCATGCTGCTCCGCATGGCCACACGGGTGTGCGGCGGACGAATCGCCTTTATTCTCGAAGGCGGCTACAGTGTCAAGGGTATCGAGGTGTGCGGGTTGCGTTTTCTCCAAGAACTCTGCAACACCGATCCGGATGCCGGGACAGAAGAAGAGCGGCGAAACCCGAGGTCAGCCTTCGTTCCCGCCGTCATCGCCAAGGTGATCAGCGTCCAGAAGCCGTTCTGGCCGCAACTTTTCTGACCGTAGCGATACCCACGGTGGCAAGAGACACAGTTGTCACCACGCGGTGGACACCCCGTCGCCAAGTGCCCTGAAAGAGCCCTTGACCATTAATAATTAACTGATATTTCTGGATAAAAAAAAGTGGCGGCAATTATTTTTTTGGCATGCTCCTTGATTTGGAAATACGACAACAACGTCGCGTGGCCGGGCAAGGGCCGCGACCCCCCATTGCGGAAGGAGGCGATATGCAAGATTTACCATCGGATCATTTGCAAAATGGAGATACCCCCAGCCCCGATGAAGATCGCCAGGCTCGATACAGACGGCTTTTTTATCGGTTTGTGCTACTGACATTGGTCTGTTCCGTCGTTCCCCTGCTGCTGGTGGGATGGGGCATGAATATCAAATACAACCGGTTGGGCGAAGAGCAGGTAATGACGGAATTTCGTAAAGAGGTGCAGCACCACCGCAAGGTCATCGAGCTGTTTCTTGAGGAGCAAAGCGACAAACTGGCGCTGATGGCCGCCACCCACAGCCGTCAGAATTTTTCCCGACCCGGGTTCCTGCGATCGACCTTCGACCTGTTCAATAAGGAGCACTGGACCCTGACCGACCTCGGGGTGATCGACGACCAGGGCGACCATCTGGCCTATGTGGGCCCCTATGACCTGCTGGACAAGAATTACAAGGATGCCCACTGGTTCAAGATGGTCATGGAAAAAGGTCTGTACATCAGCGACATGTTCATGGGGTTTCGCCGGGAACCGCATTTCATCATCGCCGTTCGGGGAAACGATACCGACGGGCCCTGGACCCTGAGGGCCACCGTGGACACGGAAGCCTTCCGGTCGTTGGTGGAGAATGTCATGATCGGCCGGACCGGGGAAGTCTTTCTCGTCAACCGGGAGGGCATTTACCAGACCACACCCCGGTACAGCGGCCGGATTATGGAGCCTGCCGCCATTGACGTGGGCGAGGTCCATCCGGGGATTCGGGTGCGGCAGGAGGCGGCCGATGCCGGTTTCAACGGCGAGCGGTCGGTGCGGCAGATCGTGAGCACGGCCTGGCTGGAAACCCCGCAATGGATGCTGGTGGTCCGCCAGGACAAGGACGAAGCCTTCGGGGCTGAAAACCAGGCCAACTTCTCGGTATTGATCTTCCTGCACGTCACCGCGGCCACGATCCTGGTGGTGACGATTCTGGTCACCCGCTACATGCTCAACCTCGTCAAGCGCAAGGATGCCGAGGCCGATGCGCTGAACAGCCAGCTCATGCAGACGAGCAAAATGGCCTCCATCGGCGAGTTGTCCGCAGGGGTGGCCCATGAGATCAACAACCCCCTGGCGATCATCTCCACGGAGCGGGAGATTGTTCTGGACGCCTATCGGCGGGTCGGTGACATGGATGCGGAATTCGGCGTCCAACTGGACGACTCTCTGAATCAGATCGACGTCCAGATCAAGCGCTGCAAGCGCATTACCCACAACCTGCTGCGCTTTTCCCGCCGCACGCAGTCGGTTATCGACACGGTGGACATCAACGCCTTTATCGGTGAGGTGGTCGACCTGATGGCACGGGAGGCCAAGTCTTCCGGCATCAGCTTTCTCGAGGAGTTGTCACCCGAGGTCCCGCCGATTCTGTCGGACCTGTCCCAGTTGCAGCAGGTTTTCCTCAACCTCATCACCAACGCCATCGACGCCCATGAGAACAAACAATACGGTTCCATCTCCATCCGCACCAATTACCTGGAACCCGATGGCATCGTGGAGATCGTGGTTTCGGATACCGGCAGCGGCATTCCGGAAGAAAAGCTGGCCAAAATTTTCGACCCCTTCTTCACCACCAAACCCATGGGGCGGGGAACGGGTCTTGGCCTTTCGATCTGTTACGGCATCATCCAGCGACTGGGCGGTGAGATCAGCGTGAAAAGCGTTGTCAACCAGGGAACCGATTTCACCATCCGGCTGCCATTGCGGTCGCCGGATGCCCAGCCCGATTCTGTCCATGCATATGACCAACAAGTGGAAAAGGCCGCATAAACGTATCATCCATCGGGCAGCGTCAGCGCTTCGGGCGGGCGGCGCCCCTATCGAACGAAAGGAGATCATGATGATCGGATCCAAAATACTGCTGGTCGATGACGAAGTCATTTTTGCCAAAAACATGAGCCGTCTGCTGGACGCCCGAGGGTACCAGAGCACGGCGGTCAATAGTGGCGCAGAGGCCATCCGGGAGCTTGAAAACGGGAATTTCGATGTGGTTGTGCTGGACCTGAAGATGCCCGGCATGGACGGTCTGACGACCCTGAAGGAGATCAAGAAGCTGGGCCTGTTTACCCAGACCCTGATGCTGACGGGCCATGGTTCCATCGACTCGGCGCTGGAGGCGGTCAAGCTGGGGGCCTACGATTATCTCACCAAACCCTGCGAAATCGATGAACTGACCGCCAAAATCGAGGGGGCCTGGGACAAAAAGGATGATCTTGAGAAAAAGGATATCCAGGACAAGATTCAGAAGGTGGTCGAATCCCCCCGGGATGCCATGCGGTTGTTTTCCAAATAGAGGATTCGCGGCGGCGCCCGACATGGTGTGTCCTTGTTGCCGGCCGGAAGGTCGCTGCTTCCACAGATGAGAAAAGTATGCCCCCTGAGTCGAGTTGGATAAAGCGATGGACCTTACGGGTCCAACGGTTGAAAACAGAAATCCACGCCCTCTCCCTGGCCTGCCGGGACCCCCGGGTTCCCCGGCAGGCCAAGCTCGTGGCGATCCTGGTGGTGGCTTACGCCCTGAGCCCCATCGATCTGATTCCCGATTTCGTTCCCGTCCTGGGTTATCTGGACGATCTGATCATCCTGCCCCTGGGCATCCTGCTCTGCCTGAAGATGATCCCCGCCGAAATCCTGCAAGAGTGTCGTGAGCAGGCCGGCATGGCGCCGCCCGCGGAAAAGTCCGGCGCCCTTTTTGGTGCCCTGATCGTGGTCACCCTGTGGCTGCTGATCGGTGCCGGTGTTGCCGTCTGGGCCAAGACGATCATGGCCCGGGCCTCTTTACCGTAAGGCCCGCCTTTGTTGACCCCCGCCCCATTTCCCCTAGGGCAGGCGACGCCTGCCCTTTTCTTTTGCATGTCAATCCACACTGGACCCTGTTCAAATCGGAGATGAACAATGTCTCCCGAAACCACAAGACCGTGATTTGCTTTCGATTTAGTTAGAATATTATAATAGCAAGCAGGCGTCTTACGATTTACGGCGACCCATTGGCGTGTAATAAAGTGAAGGCGCAAGCAGAACAGATGAGTCTGCTTGCGCCTTTTGGATTTTCGTGCCTTGACCAATATTTTATCCATGAGAAGCAACTATAATGCGATGCAAAGCAATGCTAATCCATGGGGGACCATCACATCTCGAACAACAAAATATAGGAGGGGAGCAATGGGTATCCAAAAACAATTTTTAAAGCGCAAACCGATATGTAAGGTTACCTTCAAAATTGCAAAAGCAGTTGCCAATGCAAGTCAAAGCGCTCACGTCGTGGGGGAGTTCAACGGCTGGTCGATTTCCGCAACCCCCATGAAAAAACTGAAGAACGGGGCTTTCAAAACAACCGTCGATCTTAAGATCGGCCGGTCTTATCAGTTCCGGTATCTTTTAGACAAATATAATTGGGAAAATGATCCCGAAGCCGACGGGCTTTTGCCCACGCCGTTTGGCGACAGCCGGAATTCGGTAATTCGTCTATAACAATCTTGCTCTGGGGATTATAGCGAGGTGAAACCATGCACAGAAAAAGAACTGAACAAAAAAACGATCCGCGTATCATCAAACGGAGCCCCACTGAGGTTGCCGTCATCTGCAGTCCCTTTACCAGCAGCGGCATGAACAGCGCTACCGATGGCGTAATGTATAACTTCTCCACCCACGGCAGCTATCTTGAAGCACGAAAAAAGTTCAATACCGGCACCATTCTTATTGTGAGAACCGTCGGTCACAAAAAGGTTTCGTTATCCAAGGAAGATGCCAACCCGCGACTTATTGGTCTGGCGGAAATCAAATGGCTGAAACGAATTGACGACAAGGAAAAGCATCGATATGGGATCGGGCTGCAATACATACTATGAGAAACGGCGGCTCAGGAAAGTTGCGTTTTTCCTGAAGCCGTTGTTTTTTACACAAAGGATTGATCAACTCCAATCCGTTGATATCTTTAACCGTTTCCAGGCCCTGGTCCCCAACACGCTTTCCGGCCATACCGCCACCATCTTTTTAAACAGGCTAAAGGGAACAACATAGGTCAGGCCCCCTGTTTTAAGGTACTTGAGGCCGTTTATATCAAAGCAGCCGACCACTGCCTTTTGTTCTCCCATGCAAAGCAATTTTCTGGGCCATGCGATCAAGTTGCAGCAGGCCATGCCAAAGGGGGTGCATACCGCTTGGGGGTCACGGGTCACAAAGGTCGTCAACCCATTCAGACCGATCAGGGCCCCGGGGCCTGGGAAAAAGGCCACCAGTTCGGGCTGCTCATCTTTTTTAAACAACCCCAGGGGCTGGGTCACCAGGAAACGGCCCGTTGCCCGGGGCGGCTCAAACCCATCATAAAAGGCTTTTCCGGTTTCCGGACCGTCCACATAACGCTCCCCTTCAAAACGCCCGGGAATGCCTGTTGAGAGGAGATCCGGCTCAAAGTCCTCGTAATGGGGTTTGAATCCCATGAAAAAGGCCCCGCCCAGGCAGCCATAACGGGTATGGTCAAAATAGGCCGCCTTATTTTCACGACAGGCCCGCCGTACTTTTCCCAACACGCAGGAATTCCAGTGCATCTCTCCGTCCGGGGCCTCTGCCAGTCGGCCCAGGGGAACCTGGGCTCTGGGGGCATATCCCGATGAGGGCTGCCGGTCTGTGTAAAAGATGCCTAGTGGCTCTTGGGTAAGGCCCAACGCTTCCATTAACGGTTCATGTTTTAACGGTTCCATTTCCTTCTCCTTTGGCCAAAGGGCTCGCGAAAAGTTATTTCTTACCTACAGACTCAGCTGGTAAAAAAATAGATGGCTGCAAAGGCGCTGATAATGCCCAGCCCCTCCCTCAGGGTAATGGGTTCTTTTAGCACCAGCCATCCCAAAGCAAGGGTAATCACTGGTGACAATGACGTGAACATGGCGACCACAGACACCTTTCCGGACTTGACGGCAAAAAGAAATCCAAGGGCACCGGTAAGGCCCAGGATCCCGGTAAAAATGGCCAGGCAAATGCCTTTGGGATTGATATCGGGCCTGAAATCAAGCAGGGAGAGAACCACGCTGCCCACGATAATGGAACCCACAACTTCATAGACCATGGCGCTCATGGGGTGGATGTACCGGGTGGTGATCTTGGGGATGAAGCTCCATACGCCCCAGCATACCAGGGTCAGGGAGGCGGGCAAAATCCATTGGGATAGCATTGGGCAAATCTCCTTTTTTCTATTTTCAGGTTAAGTTTGGAAGACTTGCCTTCCTAAGTAACAAGCCAACGTTCCGATTCCGTTCCCCAAAGCGTGACACGGGCGTTTCCAATTAAAAATTGTCAAGCCCCGGGGGATAAGATAAGTTTCCGCCCAGGAGAACCAGCCCATGACCCAGATTGAATTTTTATTCTTCGGTCCCCCATGTTTCCGCGTGAACGGTACGGCAGTAAAGATCGGCCGGCGAAAGGCCGTTGCCCTGGCCGCCTACCTGGCTGTTACCGGGAAAGTCCATTCCAGGGAAAAGCTGGCTACCATGTTCTGGCCGGAAAGCGACCCGGCAAGGTCCAGGGCATCGCTTCGCAAGGCCCTCTGGCTCATGGCAAAGACGCTGGGAACGTCCTGGCTGAGCATCGACAGGGAAACCATCGGTTTTGTACCCCATGCAAACCTGCAGGTGGATGTGAACCGGTTCCTGGAATGTGCCGCCGTGCTTCCCCAAAAGGAGGGCGAGGTGGGGGAAAACCGCCCGGAGCCCTTCCAACCGGAACGGATCAACGCGCTGGAAGAAGCTGCGCAGATCTGCAAACGCTCGTTTCTTTCGGGTTTTTCCCTCAACGATGCCCCGGATTTCGAGGACTGGCAGCTGGAGCAGGCTGAGTACTTGAAAGGCCGGGCCGCTGAAGTCCTGGGATTCCTTGCCCGTTTTGGGATCAACCGGGGCACGTATTCACAAGCGGTTTCCCATGCCCGGCAACTGGTGGCCCTGGATCCCCTGGATGAAGGCGCGCAGCGGCTGCTGATCCGCCTTTACGAGAAGGCAGGACACCCCGGCCTTGCCATCCGTCAGTATGAGAAATGCAAAGCCCTGCTGGAAAAGGAACTGGGCGTCCTGCCCGAAGATAAGACAACCGCCCTTGGGGAACGTATCCGCAACACCAACCGGGATGGGCAGATCAATTCAGACAATGCCCCGCCCCGGACCAACCTGCCGGCCCGGTCCACATGCTTCGTGGGCCGAAAGGATGACATAAACGCTTTGGTGGGAAAGATAACGGCTCCGGAAGTGCGGCTTCTTACCCTGACCGGGCCGGGAGGCATCGGCAAGACCCGGCTGGCCCTTGAGCTTGCAGAAATCCTCATGAATTGTTTTCCCGATGGGGTGTTTTTTATCGGGATGGCAGGCTTACGGACACCCGGCGAGCTTGCTGGCGAACTGCTCAAGGCCCTGGGGCCGGAATCCGACAGGAAAACCGGATTGGAAGGGCAGATCGTCAATTTTCTGCGGCACAGGAAAGCCTTGCTGGTGATGGACAATTTCGAACACCTGGCCGAAGGGGGAGGTCTTGTCCTAACATTGCTGGAACAGGCACCCAATCTTAATATTCTGGTCACATCAAGAATCCGGCTGATGCTCGAGGGTGAGCATCTCTTCCCTGTTCCGGATCTTTCCCGCCCCCCTCTGTCCGGCCGTGAAAAGGCGGTCGCCATATGCCGGGCCGAGGAAACCTGGGACGCGGTCGCCCTTTTCCTTTCCGCTGCCAGGAGAGTCAGGCCGACTGTCAAATTGGATGCGGATAATTTTCAGGCCGTATCACGGATCTGCGACCTGACCGGGGGCATGCCGCTGGCCCTGATCCTGGCGGCCGGATGGATGGATGTATTCCCCCCGGAAAAAATCGCGGACAGGATTCGGGAAAGCCTGGATTTTTTAAGAACCGATATCCGGGATATGCCTGAACGCCATCAGAGCATCCTGGCTGTATTGGACACCTCCTGGACCTGTCTGTCCAAAGAAGAGAAAGACCTTTTGATGAAACTTGCCGCTTTCCGGCACAGTTTTACGCTTGAGGCGGTTTCCCGGGTCATGGAAATCGAGCCTGAAACGGCCGTTCGCCGGACAACGGGGCTGGCAAGAAAGTCCCTGCTCCGGGCGGATCCCGAAACCGGGCGTTTTGAAATGCATCCCTTGTTAAGGCAGTATGCCGGGAAACGACTGTCGGCATCCGGTCTGGAGGATGAGGTATTGGATGCCCATAAACACCATTACCTGGACCTGGCGCGCGACAATGAACCGGGCTTGATCGGTGAACGCATGCTGGCCTGCCGCGAAAAGATGGATGCCGAATTCCCCAATATCCGCCAGGCATGGTTCAGAGCCGTGGATCAGCAGGATCTTTTTGCCCTGATCCGTGCGGTAAAAGGGGTATACGTCTATTTTGACATGCACACCCGGTATCATGAAAGCAAGGCCCTGTTTCAACCGGCCAAAACCCTGGTCATGGAAATGGCCGGTGCCGAACCTTGCCCGGATATGGCCCTGATTCCCCTTTGCTGGCTGGACATGGCAACAACGGAGCGTCTCGCTGCCCGGCAGGCATCGGAACTCAAGGACCGGGCCGGGCAGTGGCTGAGGCTGGCCGTAAAGCGCAAAGACCGATCCGGCAGGGCCTACGCCCTGTTGCTGATGGGGGCCGTGGCCCAGAAAGAAAAAGCCTGGGACAAGGCCATCCGCCTCTTTGGCCTGGGCCTCAAGGCGTATCCCGGAATTGAACGGGCCTTCTGGGTAACGGTCCGCATGGGGTTATGCCGGCAGGCCCAGGGCCGGATGGACAAGGCCATCGAATATTTCAGACAGGGCCACAAGGCCGGAACCGAAGCCGGCGATGAGA
This sequence comes from Desulfosarcina ovata subsp. ovata, assembly GCF_009689005.1. Classification (NCBI taxonomy): domain Bacteria; kingdom Pseudomonadati; phylum Thermodesulfobacteriota; class Desulfobacteria; order Desulfobacterales; family Desulfosarcinaceae; genus Desulfosarcina; species Desulfosarcina ovata. The sequence continues at coordinate 4,218,695 of NZ_AP021879.1, forward strand.
TTAAAAAGGCATGGACCCTTTGCAATATCGGGATCTGCGAAGTGGGCAAGGGCAACCTTGAATCCGGTCAACCCCCACTTCAGGCGGCTGCAGACGCCTTCGACCGGATCAGGGCGCCCATAGGCATGATGACCGCATACGAGGAACTGGGCCTGATCTCCCTGCTCAACGGAGACCTGGCCAGGGCCGATTCCCTGACGGATCGGGTCTTGGATATCGCCAAGGATCTTGGTCTGGCCCTGCCACGGTTTAAAAATGCGCTTGCCCTCAAGGGCCTCATCTCCATTGCAGCCGACCACCCCCGCCGTGCCGAAACCTTTCTTATCCAGGCACAGGAGGGCGGGCAACCCCTTTTCATGGCCCACCTGGGAATGACCTTTCTTGCCTGCCTGACAAAAGATCCTGCAAATGCCCGATTCCACTTGGAGGCTGCGGATAAAACTTTGCCATCGGTGCATAAGCCCCATTTGAATCTTTTATATTTGCTGGCCCGGGCCTGGGTGTGGGTTGCGGCCGGCCAGGACCTGCAGGCAGCCGAGGCCCTCGGTGCTGTCTATCATCACCCGCTCTATCCGGTCGGGCTTTTCCGGGTTTGGAACCTGCCCGGGCAGCTTCTTGGCCGCTTGAAGTCCGGGATGGCCCCGTCATTGGCGATGGACGGGTAGTTGTCAGAACAGGCCCTCAAAGCAATAAAAATGGGTAAGGTCACTCATGAACGAATACGTCATGGGTTAACTTGACTTTTTTTAGAGGGCAGGGCACGGGCAATTTCCTGGCTTTCGCGCTGGGCCGCGCGAGCCGCCTCCAGGTTTCCCAGATCCCGTTCCACACCGCCCACGTTATCCAGGGAGACGGACAGGTCACGCAGGGACTGCGGGGTATCGCCAAGGCTCTGGCGCAGGCCGCGGGCAATCTCCAGGCTTTCGCGGTAGGCGCTGCCTGCCGCCTCCAGGTTTCCCAGATCCCGTTCCACCCGGCCCACGTTATTCAGGGAGACGGACAGGTCACGCAGGGACTGCGGGGTATCGCCCAGGCTCTGGCGCAGGCCGCGGGCAATCTCCAGGCTTTCGCGGTAGGCGCTGCCTGCCGCCTCCAGGTTTCCCAGATCCCGTTCCACATCGCCCACGTTATCCAGGCAGACGGACAGGTCACGCAGGGACTGCGGGGTATCGTCCAGGCTCTGGCGCAGGCCGCGGAAAATCTCCAGGCTTTCGCGGTAGGCGGTGCCTGCCGCCTCCAGGTTTCCCAGATCCCGTTCCACATCGCCCACGTTATCCAGGGAGACGGACAGGTCACGCAGGGACTGCGGGGTATCGCCCAGGCTCTGGCGCAGGCCGCGGGCAAGCTCCAGGCTTTCGCGGTAGGCGGTGCCTGCCGCCTCCAGGTTTCCCAGATCCCGTTCCACACCGCCCACGTTATCCAGGGAGACGGACAGGTCACGCAGGGACTGCGGGGTATCGTCCAGGCTCTGGCGCAGGCCGCGGCGTATCTCCAGGCTTTCGCGGTAGGCGCTGCCTGCCGCCTCCAGGTTTCCCAGATCCCGTTCCACACCGCTCACGTTATCCAGGGCAACGGACAGGTCACGCAGGGACTGCGGGGTATCGCCCAGGCTCTGGCGCAGGCCGCGGGCAATCTCCAGGCTTTCGCGGTAGGCGGTGCCTGCCGCCTCCAGGTTTCCCAGATCTCGTTCCACCCGGCCCACGTTATCCAGGGCAACGGACAGGTCACGCAGGGACTGCGGGGTATCGTCCAGGCTCTGGCGCAGGCCGCGGCGTATCTCCAGGCTTTCGCGGTAGGCGGTGCCTGCCGCCTCCAGGTTTCCCAGATCCCGTTCCACACCGCCCACGTTATTCAGGGCAACGGACAGGTCACGCAGGGACTGCGGGGTATCGCCAAGGCTCTGGCGCAGGCCGCGGCGTATCTCCAGGCTTTCGCGGTAGGCGCTGCCTGCCGCCTCCAGGTTTCCCAGATCCCGTTCCACACCGCCCACGTTATCCAGGGAGACGGACAGGTCACGCAGGGACTGCGGGGTATCGCCAAGGCTCTGGCGCAACAAACGGGCAAGATCATAAGCCTGGCGGGCAATTGTCTGCGCCCCAGGGAGGTCGCCGCGATCCAACGCCGCGTCGACGGCCTCGAATCCGTCCCAGGGATTGATTTTTGACCTGTCTGGGGTCGTGGCCCAGAGTCGATGCCACTCCTGTTCAGATGCGCTTGGTGGCATCGTGCCATTATCCTGGCTTGGGGGGGAGGGCTTGGCTGCGATCGGTTCATCGCCAGCTATCGGTACCGGAAGGGTGGCCGTGAATGTGCGGACAGCCCAGAGATCGGGCGCCTCGATGGGAAGGCGGCCACGGCATGCCTGCGGCAGCACGAGCACCAGTGGTAGGCGCACATCGCGTTCCAGTAAGAACCGTCTTTCGTTCAACCGATTCAGAAAGCCGCGCCTGGCGGTCTCCCACACGGGTTCCATGGCTTGCCGCCACAGCTCAACCCATATGGGGCCGTGCCCCAAGCCGGGACGACAGCTCAGCACGGCATCGGCCAGAGCCTCGATGTCCTCTGCCGACGAAGGGGTGAAGCGATGCATGCGCGCGGTACGCAGTTGCAGACGATCCGCCAGATGTTGACGCAGAAGGGCGACCGGAACCGGATGATTGGCAAAGATCAGAATCAGGCTGAAACCCTGCGCCCATTCCAGATGCGGGCGCAGTTGGATCCACAGGGAATCAATCTCGTCCTTGATCAATGGGTGTGACCTCTTTATGCAGGAGGGGATGCACATCGTACCAGTCTTCACCATTTTGATACTGCAGCACATATTTGCCTTGCTGAAGCCTGGCGAAGTTCGGCAGGGCATCCCGATTGGGGAGTTCGGGCTTGTGGCGGGCCATGATTTTTTCCAGCCATTTGAGATCGTCTTCAGCAATCGGCAGCATGTCGTTGCGCACCGCGTCCTCCGCATCTACCAGAAACGCGTCGGGGACCGGCAGCTGTTGTTGGCCGGGGGAACGGGCAATGACCAATCGCAGCATGCGGAAAAAATCCCGCAGATCACCGCCCGAGCTCTCGGCGAGTCGGTTGAGCTGCTCCGCGGAGAAAAAGGCCTGCCAGTCCGGATACCGTCTTTCCACGATCGCGGGCATTTTTTTAAGCCCATCCGGGTAAGGTTCGGGCCGTTGACCGACGCCAGGACAGCATCGGTAAATGTGAACGCTCGGCAGCGAGTAGATGCGCCCGCCCGCATAATAGGCTCCCAGCCCACCGGCCAGGGCGGAAAGGTAGGGGGGGACGGTATAAACGGTGTTGAGTCCTGTAAATCGAAGTTTTTCCGCATGGGATGCAAACAGTGTCTCCGCGCTTTTGAAGACCTCATTCACGTCCTTGGAATCGCCGACGCCGTGCAATCGTTCCACCGAATCGACAATCAGTACGATTTTTTTATCGGGTGTCGCACGTTCGCGGCGTATGGTTTGAACCGCTTCCCCGACAAAATCGCGTGCCTGCTTGACCAGCTTTTCCACCAACCCGCGGGTTTTTCTCTGGAGCTCGGACTTGAAACTCGGATTGTGATGCAGCGATGCTTTCAGCTCTAAGGCTCCGGCGGGGATCGCGATTTCGTCGAACCGAACATCGGTTTTTAAAAACGACCAGACCCGTTCAAAGAATCCCTGGCTGCCAGGCGCCTTGCCGATCCGCGTTTCGACCTTCTCGGAAAATGCGCCTAAAATTGCGATCAGAAAATCAGTGATTTCTATACGTTGGGTTAGCGTCAAATATTCGGATAAATCGGCATAAAATACTTCGCAACCGAAATCGTGCAGGATCTTCGCCAAGCGCAGCAACTCGGTTGTTTTGCCTGTCCCCCGGTTGCCGGTGAACAGATAGGCACCGGCGCTGGCAGAAAAATCGATATGGGCGGCCAATTCCTGGACCGGGTCGCGTTGACCGGTTCCATGAATGTGCTCGACATAGACGCTTGAGTCCAGGCTGTTTTCAACCAGATCCCGGACTCCGAAGTTTATCGGCCGATCCAAATCCAATGCGTTATAAAAGGTTTTGGCGCGGTCGCGGATGCTACTGGCATTTGTCATGGGGGATGCTCGATTCGGTGTATGGCGTCTTTATATCGACGCCATTTTTGGTTCGTTGGAATATATCCATCGGAATTAAATATAGAAAAAAAAGGACGGCATTGCAATGAAATCGTCTGATCCAAATCGAGAACGCTTAGGCGATTGGCGGATAAGAATATACCCGGATGCGCATGATTTTCATTCGTATTCAAGGCGGGCTTTCTTACGCATAGTGGGGCTATGTGTGGAAAAGACCAACGCAGAAGACGGCTTTTTCCCGATGGTCCGCTCGAGGCCGGCCACGGCATCCAAATAACCGTACACCGCACGGTAGTAATTGGTATCCGCTTGGGTGAGAAAAGAGCGCGCATCCAGCACATCCGACGAGGTGGCCACCTGCTGCTGGTATTGGAGGTCGGTGATGCGCCAGTTCTCCCGGGCCTGGGATAGGGCCTTTTCAGCCGTAGCGATGTTGGTGCGGGCCAATTGGCAATCGATCAGCGCGTCGCTCACCTCCTCCAGTACCTGTGCTTTCAGATTTTCGATTTTGGCATCCAGGGCTTCCATTTGACGGCAGGTGCGATTCACTTCGGCCCGTATCTTTCCGCTTTGCCAAAAATTCCATTCGAGCTTCACTCCCACATAGGAACCGTCACTGTCACTGTATTCATTGCTGCTGGCACTGGGGTTATCACCCGTCTTTGCATAGCTGCCAACAACTGAAATCTGCGGGTACCAGGCGCTTTGGCTTGCTTTTTTAACAAGCTCCAGTTGCTTCATGCCGATATCAACCAGACGTAAAATCGGTCGATCCTTCAGCGCCCGCTCACTGAGGGCGGCCAGGTCGTCGTACGCCTGGACCGGCATGGGCGCATCTTTGATAACAAGCTCGGATTCCAATGACCGGTTCAGAAGACGATTGATACCGATCACTGCCTTACGGACATTGGCCTTGGCGCGCTCCTGCTCCTGAAGCGCATTGGATAGCGCCACGTCAGCCTTGAGCCGGTCATTCGGTGGAATCAGGCCCTGGCTGAAAAACAGCTGCGCATCGCGTTTGTGAGCGATCAAGGCGTGGACCTCGTCGTTTCGTACCTCCAAGATCTTTCCCGCCAACAACAGGGTGTAACAGGCGCTGCACACGCTGCGGGTCAAATCAAGAATGGTCTGATCCTTTTCCAGGGTCCGCGATAGGGTATCCAGCCGAGCGATATTGTATCTCGAGCTCAAGGCGAAACCGGAAAACAGGGGCTGGACGGCGGTCACGTTCCAATTGTACTGCTTCCGGGAAGCGATCTGAACGTCACCGGATGCCATTTTCAAAACCGGATCTTCCTTCAGCGCGGTGTATCCGTACCCTGCCGATATCTTGGGCAGCAAGTCCGCGCGGGCGCTTTTCACTGACTCGTCGGCTACCGCCATGGTTGCGGACGTCTCCCTCATGGAAGGGTTGCGATGCAAGGCTTCCTGGACGGCCTCTTCGACTGAAAATCGGGGTATGGCTTCCTGGCCACTTACGGTCAGGGGCGACATCGCCAGCAAACACGCGCATATAAATAGGCAAGTATTATTATTTTCCATCTCTTAACTCTTGTCCGATATGGGTGGCATTAAAGCGGTTTTACCCTGAAGAACAACGTGTACAACATCGGCACCACAATCAGGGTCAGAACACTGGCAAAAGCAAGTCCGAACATAATGGTCACGGCCATGGAGGCAAACAAGGGATCGGTCAAGAGCGGCAGCATACCCAGGATGGTCGTGGCTGAGGCCATGGTCACCGGCCGCAATCGGCTTACCGAGGAGTCGACAACGGCTTGATGCCGATCCACCCCTTTCTTGATGGAAAACTCGATCTGCTCAATCAACACCACGGCGTTTTTGATGAGCATGCCAATCAGGCTGTAGGCGCCAAGCATGGCCATGAATCCGAAAGCCTGTCCGGTTAACAGGAGCCCGGTCACCATCCCCACCAGGGCCAAAGGCACCACCAGCATGATGATGACAGGCTGGCGAAAGCCGTTGAATAACGCAACCAGGATAAAAAATATCATCATCAACGTGAGCGGCATGTATTTTTGCACGCCTTCGTCGCCTTTGACCGCAAGTTCGTACTCTCCGGCCCAATCCAATGTGTATCCCCGCGGAAGCGGAATGGCTTCGATCTTCGGGCGTACCCTCGCCAGCAGCGCGTCGTAAGTGATTCCCACCGTATCGCTTTGCACCGTGATGGCCCGCCGGCGGTCATAGCGCCGGACAATCGAATCCTCCCATGAAAGGCCCGAAACATCCGCCACCTGGCCCAGCGGTACGCTGGCCGTTCCCGTTCCCCAGATGGGCGTGGATTCCGGCGAGGGGATCCCGAGACCCTCATCGATCACGGAACGCACCCGCAAGGGGATCAGTTCATTGCCCTCTCGGTAGACGGCCACGGGCAGACCGTCGGTTGCCTGCAGAATCGCTTGGGCCAGATCATTTCTCTCCACCCCCGCGTCTCTGCCGCGCTGCTGGGAATAAACCGCCACCCACCGGGGAACCCGTTGACGCCAGTCGTCCCTGACGTATTTGGCAAAGGGGTCGTCCCTGAGGATTGTTTTGGCGCTTTCGGCAAGACGGCGCAGAACGGCCGGGTCCGGTCCGGAGAAACGGGCTTCCACCATATAATCGGCCGGCGGTCCGTTTTTATAGGACCGCATCTTGGGGGCCGCATCGGGCTGGTTGTCGACAAACCATGCATCGAGTTTTTCCTGCAAGGCAGGGATGGCCCGATAGTCATGAACATTGACGATAATCTGGCCGAATGCAGGATTGTCCGCTTCCGGGGTTATGGTGACGGCCACACGTGGCGGGCCGGAACCGATGATCGTGGTGAAATTTTTTATCTCGGGCAGCGTGGCCAGATAATCTTCAACGCGACGCAGGCCCGCCGATGTGGTTTCGATCCGGGTGCCTTCATGCTGCCAGTAGTCGATGAAAAACTGGGCCTTGGACGATTCGGCAAAGAAGCGTTTCTGTACTTTGCCCATGCCGATCACTCCCAATACACACAGGCCGATAATGATGACCACACAGAATAACCGATGGCGCAGGCACCATACGAGCGTGCCGCTGTAGATCCGATACGGTAAGGATGCGAACGGGTCTTTTGAAACGATCGCCTTCGGTCCCTTCAAAAAGCGCTGGCAAAACACCGGTGTCTGGCTCATGGCCAGCAGCCAGCTAAGCACCAGGGATACGGACACCACCTGGAAAAGGCTCCGGCAATACTCGCCCGACTCGGTCGGGGCCAGAAAAATGGGCATGAATGCCAGACTGGCGATCACCGTGGCCCCGAAAAGGGGCCATGCCGGGCGCTCCGCCGACCTGATGGCGGCATGCGTTCGGTCCTGACCGCGCTTCAGCCTCACCAGCGCGCCGTCGGTTACCACGATGGCATTGTCCACGATCAATACTGTTCGGCACATTCATTGATAAGAGTATTGAGCAATAACTTTGGCGATATTCACATCAAATATTTCTAACAAATTATTTTTTACTGCTAATAACCAGTGAAGACCAATTTTATAAAACTGTTTTAATTTTTCTCCAAGAAGAGTTACTAACCCGCAAACATATGGTCTTTTTGCATTTGAATTGGAGCATGAAGATGAAGTTAGCAAGGTTTCGTTCTTATTATTTTCTTCAGATTCATGCTCATCTTTTTCATTTTCTCTGCTTATTATTTCCGTATCTTGTTTGAATGATAATAACAATAGATAAGCAATCATATACAAGTAGAATTGTATCTGTACGCCATGAGGAGATTGGCTCATTAAGTGAATTCCCTTGAAGGTTCTTTTTATGAAGCGAAAAAAAAGTTCCACTTGCCACCTGTAAGCGTAAAGCATTATAATTTCGTAAGTTGTCAAATCATTTCTGTTTGTGATCAAAATGTAGTTTTCGCCCATAGCCGTAAAGCTAACAATACGATAACTTGCTTTGTTTTCATCGCTATTGAATATTATATTTGAATCTGTGATGTCACTGAAAAATTTCAAGAATGTATCCGGTACGGTGGCAGTGAGACACTCTTTTACAGTGTACGTCATATTCGACTTTCCGCGAATAATAAAAAATGCATTGCTGTCGGATATCTGCTTGAACAGATTGAAAGCGATATAGCCTCGATCACAGACATATGTAATGCCTTCGCGAAGAATTTGCTTAACAAATTCTTTTTCGGAAAAGTTACCTTCCGTACTGATAAATTCGGTTGGAATCATTCGGTTGAGTTCAAAAGATAAATGCATTTTGATCGCATTAGCGGTTTTCTTGTAACAAGCCCATGCCATATTGGAAATGGCCGGAAAAAGCGAACCATCTACAATTAGCATTTTTCCAAGATGACTGATTTCCGGAATTTTATGCAAATCCAATTCTTTTACCAACTGATGGAATATATCTTTAAATATTTCTGGGGGATAACGATTAAACGCTTCATTATACATAGACTTCGATGCGACGACCAATCCTAATGCCTTAGCAGTTGGTGATGTTTTGATCTCAGTGACGATTTGTCCAACGCTTTTAATTCTGGTTATTATTCCAAAAAGCAAATTTGTGGTGAACGATGATAATGAAAGCTTGTAAGTGTCCAAATCATTATGGAGACTATTTTGATTAACCTCAATCAATGGTAGCACCGGTGATAGAATTGTTTGAAAAACATTTTTGTCGATGTGTTCGCTCATGGAGACCTCCTGATTAATTAATTGTACCCACCATGATTAAAACACAAAGCGATCTTTTTGTCCAGTGCTATTTTTTATTTTAATAACAGGATGTTATGGCAATATATATGCCGAACAGTATTGGTCCACGATCATTCCCATCACCAGAATGAGGGCGGCCAATGAAATCCGCTGCAGATCAATGCCCCAGACCAGCATCACGATCAACGTGCCGCAAATGGACAGCACCAGCCCGCTGGCAATTAACAGACCGCTGCGCAGCCCCATGGTGACCAAAAGGACACCAATAACGATACCCACCGATTCAAGAAGGTTGGTGACAAATTTGCGAATGGCCCCTTTGACCAGTTTGGACTGGTAGTATACCCCTTCGAGTGTAAGCCCCACGGGCAGATCCTGGAAAAGCACGTCGAGCCGGGCCTGTACGGCATCTCCCATCGTGACCACGTTGGCTTTGGACGATGCGGAAATACCGATGCCAACCGACGGCTTGCCGTTAAAACGCATGGTGGGTTCCGGCGGATCGGTATACCCCTGGCTGATGGTGGCAATATCTGCCAGGGTTATTTTTGAATGGCCCTGGCTGCCGATAACCAGGTCGCCGATCCCTTCCATGGATTCAAAATCCCCCGGGTAGTCCACCCGGATGCGCTGGTGGTCGGTCTGGACGGAACCCGGCACCACCACCCTGTTCTGACTTCTCAGGGCGCTGACAATTCGATGGGGATGGATGCCCAGCGTGGCGCACTTGGCCATGGAAACGTCCACGTTCACACTCTGGGTGCGGGTGCCGAAAACCTGGACGCGCGATACATTTTCCACCAGCAGCAGTTCGCGCTGGATGAATTCCGCATAATCTTTGAGTTCTGCGTTGGAAAAACCGTCTCCGGTAAGGGCAAGGAAAATACCATAGACATCACCAAAATCATCTTCCACCCGGGACGGTCCGGCCCCTTCGGGAAGATCCCCTTGGGCGCCTGCTATTTTCCTGCGCAGCATATCCCATAGCTGCTGAATCTGCCTGGCGCGGTTATAATCCATGAGGTCCACATACACGATGGATACCCCGGCCCGGGAAATGGAATAAATGTTCTCCACCTCGTCTGCGGACTGGGCTGCTTTTTCGATGACATCGGTCACCTGCTGCTCGACTTCGTATGGCCCGGCACCCGGATAGGGGGTGACCACAACCGCCGTTTTGACGATATACGTCGGATCTTCAAGTTTGCCCAGCTTTTGGTAGGCGGAAAGCCCGCCGGCCAAAAGCAAAAATATGCTGAGATAGATCACCGCTTTATGGTCAACTGCGTACGTTGCCAAACTCATGAATCGATTCCTTTACCGCATCGCGCCCACGTTTGTTGGGGAGGGCTTTTTGAGCAGCCGTACTCTCTGACCGGGTTGGAGGTGATGCACACCTGCGGATACGACCCATTGACCGGGTGCGAGGTCCCCGGAAATCTCAACCCCTTGCCGATTGAGCCTTTCAACAAAAACCTCCTGGCGGCTCACCGTTTGAGTCTGTGCATCAAAGATCCACACGCTGGATGTGTCGCCCCCGGAATTGAACAGGGCTTGGACGGGAATCGCAAAACGATCTTTCCCGGCATCGGCAGAAACGTTGATTCGCACCTGGGCAGCCATGCCCGGGCGCACCAACGGGGTCGCGGCAGGTTCCAGAATCAACGTGAGCGGATATGCCCGGCTGGTCGGGTCCGGTGTTTTGCCCACTTCCTTTAACGTTGCCGCAAATTCGCTGCCGGGGACCGCTTCGAAGGCCACCCGATACGAGTTAAAATCGGAAAGCCGCCCGACCAGATCTTCAGGAAGTCCGAGGACCACCTCGATTGTCTTCAGATCGACAAGGGATACGATCGGCTGGCCTTGGGTCACGGTTTCGTGATTTTCGACGAGTTCATCGTTCACGTATCCGGTAAAAGGCGCGATCAATCGAGTATCGATCAGGTCGTTTTTTGCATCCGCCAAGCTTTCGGTGTCGGCTTTCACCTGGGCCTCAGCCATCTGGAAGGTTGCCCTGGCGTTGTCGTATTTGGCCTTGGCAGCCGCGTTCTGATTGAATAGATGGGCGTAGCGGTGATACTGCAGGGTGGCTTCTTCCAAATGGGCCTTGGAAGCAGCCAATTTGGCCTCCAGGGTCTTTATGGCGATCTCGAAATCGCGTGGATCGATGCGGGCGATCATTTGGCCTTTAACCACTTTTTGTCCGTTCTCCGCATCCAGTCCAATCAACGGCCCGCCAACCCGGAAGGAAAGCCTCACTTCCCGCAGGGATTTGGCTGTGGCCGGAAAGACCAATGCATGATCACCGACGATGCGGGTCAACTGGATTGCTTTTACCGGCCGCACGGCCTTCGGGGGGATATCGGCATGGGCCCCGGAATCCATGCATCCGCCCATGATCCCCGCCATCAGACCGACCATGGCCATTCCCAGCCACCGTGTGATGCTTTTTGGCTTTCTCATGAATAGTTCTCCCAGATTGAATGGTTACCGGTTCCCAACGAAGAAGTGCTGTTGCCAGTGGCTTCAAATACAGTTCAGCGAGATGTGTGCCAAAAAATATTTTCTATTAATACAAATGAGTTAGAAAAATAATTGACAAATTTTATCATATGCGCCAAAAATTTTTGTCATATATGACATTTTTCTAATTTTATGTCGCATGCGACAGATACAAGGGGGAGAGCCGTGGCCATTAATGATATGGAGTTCTTCCACCAAGCGTCCAAACGAATCTACGGTAACTTGGACGCAAAAACCATGCTGGCAGACATCCGCAAGTATCTTGAAAACTTCATGCCCGCTGAAAGCCTGGATTTAAATACATACGAGCCGGAAAACCGGATACTTCGCAATATCGCTTCCGCAAGTTGCTATTCTGAAACGCCATTGCGTTATCCGGCCAGGTTGTCCAAAGAAGCCGCACGATTTGTTGAAAAAGGAAGTTATGGCCCGGTGGTTAGCATGATTAACCGGTCGGAAATGCAACCAGTTGCAAAACAGGTTGAATTGGAAGCCAAACAGCATCCCCTTTGCTTTTTGTTGCTACACCTGAAAATAGCCGGAAAAAGTTTCGGTGAACTTGTGATTTCAGCGCGGGGACGAGACTTGTTTCGCAAAGAACACGCTCGCTTGCTGGAACTCTTACACGATCCTTTTTCCATTGCCATTGCAAACATCTTAAAGCACCAGGAAGTCCTGCGCCTACAGAAGAAGCTATCCGATGACTACCGCTACTTGGCCAGCGAGTTACGCCAGATTTCAGGAGCCGAAGTCATTGGTGAAGAGTATGGATTAAAACCCATCATGGAAATGGTTCGCCAAGTGGCCCCATTGGATAGCCATGTGTTGCTCTTGGGCGAGACCGGTGTGGGCAAGGAGGTCATCGCCAATGCAATTCACTATTCTTCGCTGCGGCACAGCGGTCCACTGATAAAGGTCAATTGTGGGGCCTTACCCGAAAACCTGGTTGACAGCGAACTCTTCGGTCATGAAAAGGGGGCGTACACTGGTGCCGGAACAACCCGCCGAGGCCGATTTGAGAGGGCTCATGGCGGCACGATTTTTCTCGACGAAATTGGCGATCTTCCCCTTTCTGCACAAACACGGCTTTTGCGCGTCATTCAGGACAAGACCATCGAGCGGGTGGGCGGCGGGGACCCCATCAAGGTGGATATTCGCATCATTTCCGCCACGCACAGGAACCTGCAGCAACTGGTCCTTGAAAAATCCTTCAGAGAAGATTTGTGGTTCCGGCTCAACGTGTTTCCCATAACGATCCCACCGCTGCGACACCGAAAAGCCGATATCCCGGCTCTGGTCAAGCATTTCGTCCAAAGGAAATGCCGCGAGATGAGAATTCGAACCCACCCGACGATCTCGTCGATTCAAATGAAAAAGCTGATAAAACATGATTGGCCCGGGAATGTGAGGGAGTTGGAGAATTCAGTTGAGAGGGCTCTCATACGCGCTTTGGCCGGTACTCCGAATGAAGGACTGATATTTGATCATATCAGTATGCCGCTTAGTCAATCCCAGCCTCTATGCCCCAGTCTCGAACAAGACGTGCCAACCCTGGATGAGGTGATGCGGAATCATATCGAAAATGTTCTCTTGTTGTGTAACAACAGAATCGACGGCCCAAATGGGGCAGCCGGCCGTTTGGGTGTAAACCCCAGTACGCTCAGGCATCGCATGCGCAAACTAAGCATCACGTTTGGAAAAAGAAGAAAAGCAACTGAAAATTTAGCCTGTCAAAGCACTTGACAAAACCAATTAAAATTATATAGAAAGAACCATTTTCTTTTGATAGGAATGTCTAATTAAATATTGAACCCCTTACGACCTCCGGCCGCCAGCCGGCGCGGAGAAAGTGAAGGCGTAACATGAGGCACAGCCCTGTGCCTGGTTACGCCTTTTTTTTGGCGTCAGGACAATCGTGTTCAGTGGTTAGGGTCAGTAAAGGAACACCTGAAATTGAAATGGAAGCGGGATTCATGAATTCACAAGCGGATGTGCAAACCTTATACATTGATCACCACCGCTGGCTGGTGAACTGGCTGCGCCATCGTCTGGGGGGCTTGGATGACGCACGCGACCTGGCCCAGGACACTTTTGTGCGGGTTCTCCGGCGGCCGGTGGAAATCGGCGGCCTGCGCAAGCCAAGGGCCTGGCTGGCCACCATCGCCCACGGGCTGATGGTGGATCATGTGCGGCACCGGGATTTGGAACGTGCCTATTGCAGTGCCCTGGCCGATGTACCCGAACCCGAAGCCCCCTCAATTGAAGGTCGGGTGATGCTTCTTGACATCCTGGCCCACATCGACGCCATGCTCGATGGACTGGGCCCCAAGGTACGCAGCGCATTTTTACTCTCCCGCCTGATGGGCTTGAGCTACCCGGAAATCGCCGTGCAACTCGAGGTCAGTCTCAGTTCGGTGGAGAAGTACATGGCCAAAGCCTACCGTCATTGCATGGTCATGCGGGATGGATGTTATCGATAGCGAGGGCAACATGCGCCACACCAAAAAGGATCAGGCCAATGGAAATGCATCGCAGGTGCCTGCATGCATTATCGACCAGGCGATTGCCTGGGCGGTAAAGCTTCATTCCGGAATGGCAAAGCAAGCGGATGTCGAGGCCTGTGCCGCATGGCGCGCCCAGGAACCAATGCATGAGACCGCCTGGCAACGCATCCAAACCGTGGATCGACAACTCGAGGCGGTTCCGGATGGCGCGGGGGCATTGGCCTGCCTGACCTTGGAGAATGCTTTTCGTAATCGCAGTGCTTCCAGGCGCCATGCGCTGAAACTTGCCGCCCTGGCGGTGATGGCCGTCGGTACCGGATTGCTGGTCACTGGGTTGCCCTGGCAGCGGCGGGCGGCCTATGGCACGGATTTCGGCGTCCGCCGGTCCATCGAATTGGATGACGGCAGCCGCATTATGCTGAGCAGCAACACGCGTTTGGAAGTTGCCTATTCTCTGTTTCGGCGGACAGTTTTACTGAAGCAGGGAGAAGTATACATCCAAACCGGCTCCGACAGAGAATCGGTGTGGGGCCGTCGTGGATTCTGGGTGGAAACCGAGCATGCCCGCCTGGAGGCTATTGGCACACAGTTCAACGTCTGTGAGGAGACTGGGCAAACCCGGTTGCATGTCACGGACGGTGCCGTGGCCATCGAGCTCCCCACCGACCGGGTTATCTTCCATGCCGGCGACACGGTTTGTATCGACACGGCGGGACGTCACCTGAAGCGAGTCGACCATCTGGATTACGATCCCATGGCTTGGACCCGGGGCGCGATCGTCGCCAAGCGGATGTGCCTTGCCGAATTTGCTGCCCAGCTCAACCGTTATCATAACGGTAAAGTGCAAGTTCGCGGGGATATCGCCGACCTTCGCGTTTCCGGGGTCTTTCAACTCGACGGTCCCGATGCCCTGTCCCGCGCCTTGAACGCCCTATCAAACACCCTGCCGGTTGATATCAGCCGGGAAGGAGCTTTTTTTGTAGTGCGGTGAAACGGCTGCCGCCGTCGCTTTTTTTCAAGGCGCCGAACCGGCTTGCGCTTTCCGGATAAGCGTTTTTCTCGGCCTGCCTCAAAAAAACAACCCTTACATTACGGGTTTTAAGGTCTTCATTCGGCTATCGAGTATCCGTCCCACACAACCGAAAGGAGATCTTGACCATGCCCGGAGTTCGTTATTGCTTTTCCGTTGCCTCACGTTTCCCCTCATTCGGCCTTGGCATCCTGGCACTGCTGGCGGCAATTCTGGCCGGCGCCTGGTTTGTCCCGCCATCGGCCTCCGCTCAGCCTGATTCGAATCAAACGCGTATGTACAATATTCCCGCGGGCAGTCTGGAGGATTCCCTGAACACATTCGCCGTGCAGGCGGGGATCACACTGACCTTCGATCCGGCCTTGCTGGAGGGTAAAACCGTTCAGGGGTTGAATGGCATCTACAGTGTCACCAACGCCATGGCAATCTTGCTGGAAAACAGCGGCCTCAAAGCCCACAAGAATGGGGAGAGCAGCTACCACCTGGAACCCATTCCGGTAACCGGCAACAAGGAGGTCACCATGCCGGCAGTCCACGTGGCGGGAAAGGCCATTTCTGATGCCGGGACCGAAACGCTGCCCATCGATCGCATTCAGCGCAATCTGGCCACGGATATGGCCGACATTTTCCGGGACGAGCCGTCCGTCGTCGTCGGCGGAGGAACGCGCAACTCACAGCGAATCTATGTGCGCGGCATCGAAGCCAGCAACCTGAATGTGACCATCGACGGCGCGGTCCAGGGCCGGAACCTTTTTCAGCACCGGGGGTCGATCGGCGGTATGGATCCCGACCTGCTCAAGCGTGTCGAGGTGACGACCGGTCCCAGCGCCCTGAGCGGCGCCGGAGCATTGGGCGGCAGCATCCGCATGGAAACCGTGGACGCCCAGGATATGCTCGCGGATGGCAGGCACGTCGGCGCGAAAGTGGAAGTCGGGGCGTCCGGCGCCGACGATGGCTACCGCGGGTCGACCAGTGTTTATGGCGCCTATGAGGGTTTCGGCCTGCTGGGATATGTCAGCGGCGCCAACTTCGAGGACTACCGCGACGGCGATGGCAACGACGTGCATGGCTCGGCCGGCCGGGATCGTGACTATTTTCTCAAGTTCAGCATGTTGGACCAGGCGGACCATCAGTTGCGCATCAGCGCCCAGGAAAACGAAAACAGCGGGCTGTATCGCTGGGGCGCCGGGGATACCGATTACGATGAAACCGCAGACCTGTATTACCAGGAAAGCGATCGCCAGACCCTTGCCCTGGGCCATCGGTATCGTCCGGCGGACAACCCGTGGGTGGACTGGCGCTTCAACGCATACCTGAACCAATTATTCCTGGAAAACGTTGATCTGGACACCCTGACTGAAAGCGAGGGATGGGGAACAAACCTCAGTAACACGGCCAGCTTCAAGCTGGGCATGACCCGGCACCGCCTGACCATCGGCAGCGATTATTACGCCGAGGAAGGCATTCATGAGTCCGATGGCGCCCAGGTGGGAACCGACAACGAGGTCGGGAATCTGGGCGTGTATATTCAGGAACAGATGAATCTCGGCCCGTTCCTGCTGACCCTGGGAGCGCGCTACGACGACTACGAAACCGATTTTGGCGAAGTTACGATCAGCGGCGATGAAATTTGCCCCAGCGCCGGGCTGGAAGTCGCCATGGGGTACGGGTTCACGGCCTTTGGCGGCTACGGCGAATCCGTGCGCAGCACCGGCATCATTCCGGTGCAATGGCTGTCGACCACCACAGACAATCCGACTTTCAACCAGCAGGCGGAAAAGGACAGCTACGGCAGCTCATTCGAGCCCGAAACCGCCACCCAGTATGAGGGCGGCCTGCGCTTCGAGCACGAGGGGCTGCTGATGGACGGCGACCGCCTCGATATCCAGGTGACGTATTTCGAAACCGAGATCGAGAATCTGATTGTCCAGATCGGCGGCCGCCGTGGCGCACCGGTGACCGGCTTTTACAATGACGACCCGATGACGTCCAAGGGTTGGGAGGCACGCGCGACATGGCGAACCGGCGATTTCAAAACCTCCATGAGCTATACCCATGCCCGCACCGAGGACGAAAATGGAGACCTGATTGCCATCACGCGCCGAAAGGGCGCCTCCACCGGTGACCGTTTTGTCTGGGACAGTTTCTGGCAGATGCGGGAGCGTTTCGGCGTGGGCTATACGCTGGAAGCCGTGGGCGGGATCGACGAAGACGATATCGATCGTTGCGGCTATGTGCTCCACCATGTGCAGGCCCAGTGGCAGTCCGTCATTCCCAACCTCGATGTCACCCTGGCGGTGCGCAATCTGTTCGACCATTACTACAGTGAGCAGACCACCATCGGCGAAGACGGCACCGCCACGGCCGAGCCGGGACGGGACGTGCGGGTCAGTGTTGCCTATCGATTTTAATTCCTGGTCCGCACAGGGGCCATACCGTGAAAAAAAATTAAAGAGGAGATCGATATGAATTGGTTCAGATCAAAGGTATTCTGTTTCCCATTGTTGCTGATGGTGGCCGGTTTCGTGGTGGCCGGATGCGCGACGTCCGGTGTCGACGCCGTCACCGGTGCCACGGCCAAGGCGCAGGTGTCGGGGCCGGGGACGCTTCTCCTGGTCAGCATGGGAACCGGCGACACGGACAACATGACCATGCGGGCCCGGCAGGCGGTTGCGGCCGCCGACATCGTTTTCACCATGGGCGCGCGCACCGATTACTATGGCGAACTGCTGGCGCGAAAAACCGTATACGATGCCGGACACCGGCTCTTTTTCCAAGGCGAAACCCGGAGCGGCCCCGGCCATCCGGGACCGAAACCGCCCCAAAAGAAGCTTAAAGGGAAAACGCCCACAGGCGCCGGTCATGGTCCCCGGATGGACAAGTCACCCGAGGAGATTGCCGCCCAGCGGGAAAAGACACGCCGGATCATCCGCGACGCCGTGGCCGCGGGCAAGCATGTGGTGATTCTCGATAACGGCGACCCGACAATTTTTGGTCCGCACATCGATTATATGCGTGAATTCGACGATTTGAACCCAGGGATCGTGCCCGGCATCTCCAGTTTCAACGCGGCCAACGCAGCACTTCAGACCAGCCTTGTGTCCGGCGATGCCATGGCCGTGACCCTGACCATCGGCCGCCTTGAAGGTGGCCGGGACAAGATGATCGCCGGCATGATCGATGCGGGCGAAACCCTGGTGTTTTTCATGGTGCGCGATCTGAACGGGTTCGTTACCAGCCTGAATGCCCTTGTTTCCGCCGATACACCGGTGGCCATCGTTTCCTGGGCCGGTTCCCGGGAAAAGCAACGGGTGATCCGGGGAACCCTGGGGACAATCCTGGAAACGGTTGGCGGTGAACGGGTGCCGAACTATCTTCTCTATGTGGGGTCCGCCCTGAAATGAAAACCACATCGGCCCATCGTTCATTGAAGCGTGAAATCGGGCTGCTGTCCGCCATGGTGATCGTCGTGGCCAACATGGTGGGCAGCGGTATCTTCACTACATCGGGGTTCATCGTCGGCCAGTTGGGCAGCGCCTGGATGCTGCTGACCTGCTGGCTGGTCGGCGGCCTCTTCGCCCTGGCTGGCGCGCTATGCTACGGCGAGATGGGGGCCATGCTGCCCAAGGCCGGCGGCGAATACGCCTATCTGCATTACGCCTTCGGCCCGGTGCCGGCCTTTCTCTCGGGGTGGGTTTCCCTCGTGGTCGGCTTTTCCGCGCCCATCGGTGCCGCGGCCATCGCCTTTGCCACCTATTTTCTCGGTGGCGGCACCGAGCCGTGGCTGGCGGTGGAATTCGCCGGGCGCCGCTGGCTGACCGTTTCCGGAGTGACGCTGTTGGCCTGCGCCGTGGTGGTGCTATTTTCCATTGTTCACAGTCACAGCCTGCGCCTGGGAACCCGCGTTCAGAACCTGCTCACGATGTTCAAGCTTGCCGTGATCGTACTTTTTTCCGTTGCCGGCATGATGTGGGGAAAAGGCGACTGGAGCCATCTGGGGGCCGTGCCTGACAATGGCGCCGGTGGATGGGGCCCTTTTGCCGTGGCCCTGATCTTTGTCTCCTTTTCCTACAGCGGCTGGAATGCCGCCGCCTACCTGGGCGGGGAAATCCGCCAGCCGGGGCGCAACCTGCCCCTGGCCTTGATGGCGGGCACCGGGCTGGTGATCGCCCTGTACCTGGCGTTGAACCTGGTCTATGTCTACGCCTTGCCGGCTTCGGCCATGCAAGGAACGCTGGAGGTGGGTACGGCGGCGGCCACGGCTCTGTTCGGCCCCGCCATGGGCAGGGCCTTCGGACTGGTCATCGCCCTGGGCCTGCTATCGGTGCTGAGCGCCATGATCATGGCCGGCCCGCGGGTGTATTACGCCATGGCCCGCGACGGCCTTTTCTTCCGGCGTTTCGCAGGCGTTCACCAAACGCGCCGCACCCCGGTGGGCGCTATCTGGCTCCAGGCGGCCATCGCCATCGGGATGATTCTGTGCGCGGCCTACGACGCCTTGCTGATTTATATCGGCTTCACCCTCTCCCTGACGGCCGTGGCCACGGTGGCCGGTCTGTTTTGGCTGCGCCACACGGCCCCGGAAATGGCGCGTCCTTATCGTGCCTTCGGCTATCCGCTGACGCCCGCTCTTTTTATTGTCGGCAATTTATGGATTGTATGCCATACCGTCGCCAGCCGTCCCTTGGTGGTGGGTTGCGGCCTGGCCACGATCGCCATCGGCTGGGCCGTGCAATCCTGGTTCAACAAACAATCGGGCCAGACCCAAAGACACGCGGCGGCCGACACGGGGTTGGGACCGGCTTAGATACCTAGTGAAAATTGCCCTGCGCCGTCATCCAAAAAGGGTTGACAGGTAATGGTTCGAGGTATATGAGAAGATGCTTATAGTTCGATATATATAATAAAGTGAGAATGCTCTTACGGCAGCCGGCCGAAGGACGACGCGGCGTGAAGTGAAGGCGCGGGTGGATCTGTTTGATTACAGATTTGCCGGCGCCTTTCTATTATGAGGAGGAACGGATGAAAAAGTGGTGTGTGGCGATTGGTCTCATATGGATGCTGATTCCCAACGAAGTGATGGCCGGTAGCCATGATGGTGACACGGCCGACGGGACCGTGGATGCGGGCAGAGTGGTGGTGACGGCGACCATGACCGAAAAGCAAATCACGGACGCACCGGGCGCCGTGGAGGTGATCACCCGGCAGGAGATGATCGAAATGAACGCCCAAACCGTGGCCGATGCCGTGGCCGATGCCACCGGTCTGGTGGTGACCACCGAGACCGGGCGCCAGAAACGGCCCAGCATCCGTGGCACCGGCAGCAATCACACCCTGCTGTTGATCGACGGCCGCCGGCTGGCTTCAGGCTTCAAGGATCTGCTCGGCATTGAACAGATCCCCATGGACATGGTCCAGCGTATCGAGGTGGTTCGCGGTCCGACCTCGGCCCTGTACGGCAGCGATGCGATTGGCGGGGTCATCAACATCATCACCAAAACGCCGCCCAAGGAACTTTCCGCCGGACTTACCGCGCAATACGGGCAAAGCACCTACAATGAAGGCCAAGAGGTCATCGGCAGCGCGGTGGTGGGCAATACCTGGGATCGTCTGGGCGTTTTGCTGGCCGGCGGATACCGGGACAAGGATGGCTACGACCGGGACGGCGTGACTCCCGATGACGGCGACGACATGAATCTGTCCTCGGGCGCCGGACGGCTCTCCTTCGATATCAACCGGGGTCACCGGCTGTTGGCGGGCCTGGAAGCGGTCGACAAAAACAATACCGGGCTAAGGGACCTCCAGAGCATGGACCGGGAGCGGGATGCCGACTACAGCCGTCTCAACTATTTCCTGGAATACGACGGCCATCCCACGTCCCTCACCTCCTTGATGTTGCGAGCGAACCATTCCGAACAGGAAAACGATATCGAAATCACTCCGGCCACCTCCATGATCGCCGGTTCCATCGGCGATGAAAACAACTCCAAGCGCCGGTTGGATCAGGTCGAAGCCCGCTTTAACGGATTGTTCTTCGACCGCCACCTGGTCACCGTGGGCGGTGAATACCGCGAGGAAGGCCGCGAGGACGACACCGGCATGGATGACGATATCGACAATGTCAGCGGGTATCTTCAGGACGAGTACCGCATCTTCGATCCTTTTTTGCTGGTGGTTGGCGTTCGTTATGACGACCATTCGGATTTTGGGTCCCAGTGGACCCCCCGAGCCTCGCTGACCTACAATGTCGTGGAGCATCTGCGGCTCAAAGCGTCCTACGGGGAAGGTTTTCGCGCGCCGGGATTCATGGAGCTTTACGTTCCAACCTATATGAAGCGGGGAAAACTGGTGTACGAGCCCAACGCCGAATTGGATCCGGAAACCTCGCAAAGCTACGAGATCGGTATCGAGGGTGAATACAAACGGTTCAGCGGCCAGGTGATGGCTTTTAAAACCAGCATCGATGACATGATCGAGGCGGTTTACTACGCCTCCACCGGTTCGGGCAATAAAAAGAAAGACTATTATCAATACCAGAACATCGGCGAAGTAACCATGTCCGGAGTCGAACTTCAGTGGGGTTTGGGACTGCCCATGGGATTCGATTTGTCCGGCAACCTGGCCTATCTGGACACGGAAAACGAGGACACCGGCGAGGAGCTGGAAGGCCGCCCGGATTACAACGGGTCTTTGAAGCTCGGTTATCATCACGCGGGTATGGGGCTGCGGGCCAATCTACGCCTGAACTACATCGGCGAGCGGTACTACGCCGACGAGCCGGAGAAGGACGTGACCCTGCTTAACGCCTATCTCTCCAAAACCGTTTTCGATAACGTGATGCTGTTTGCCGGCGTCGACAATATTTTTAACGCCGGATCGGAGAATGACATCGAGCCGACGTTTTACTATGCGGGTGTGTCGCTGAAGTATTAATCTATTTTACATCATACAGTTAAACCTTCTATTTTCGAAAGGGTTGATCAATGTCCAGAACAATTGCGAAATACTTCATCGCCAGTGCGCTGGCATTCTTTATCATCGGCTGCCTCGAGGGGCTGATGTTTCCCACCAAGTTTCAATTGCAGTCATTCTACACCACCGTTTTCCATATTCCGCCCGAGTATCTCAAGGCTTTTTTCGGTTATTTCGTGGCCAAGATTCACACGCACGTCAACCTCATCGGGTGGGTGGGGTCGACCCTCATGGGCATGCTGTACTATCTCGCACCGCAAATCAGCGGCGTCGAACGGTATCGCCCATGGGCCGCCTACATGAATTGGGCCTGCCAAACGCTCGGGGTTATTCTTTTATGTCTGGGGTTTCACCTGATTGGCGTGTTCGGCCTGGCTTCGGGGCATACGGCGGGTTCGCCTGAATTCAGAAACGTCGCCGCCCCTTTTAAAATGGTCGTTACCATTGGTGGTGTGCTGATCACCGTCTCGGCGTTGCTTTTTACTTACAATATGGTCCGAACGCTTTTTGCCTCGGTGCCCGCTCTTGCTTCGGCAAAGGGGTCCATGACGCCGAAAATCCGTCAACGGATCCAGGCCATGGCCATCGTGCTGGCAACGCTTGCCCTGCTGAACATAACGGTACCCGTATCACCGGCCATTGCCTCGCCGGCCACGGCACCTCAAAAGGCCGATGTGATTATGATCGGCGACCGCCTGGTGGATGTGGCCCATGGCCTGGGCGTGGTACCGGCGGCCATGTCGGTGCGCTGCTCCCTGTGGCCCTTGTGCGCCTCCCTGAAATCGGCCGTTCAGGTCCTGGGGTGCCCCAATTGCCTGACCAAGAAAAAGGCCGCCCCCTTACTGAAATTTGCCCGGCAGAATGGAATCAAACGCGTCCTGATCGAAAAAAGCGATCCGTTCTGCACCTATGTCCCCAACTTGCAACTGGAAAACATGGCCTCTTTTTTAGGTGGCCAGGAACTGGAGATCGCGTATGTCGATTTTACCCGGGGCCTGGAACCCGCCGTGCGGCAGACGGCCGAGATTCTGGGGCTTGCGGACAAATGCGATAAGGTATTGACCGGGTATGCCAGGGAGATGGAAAAGACCCGCAAGAAGATGGCGGAGAAGCAATTCGTCAAAAAGGTTGTCATCCTTCGCGGCACCTACCAGGAGACGACCGGCAAAACCTTTCTTCTCATCGAGTCCCCCGGCGGATACGCGGACCGGTTTTTGCTGAAGCCCATGGGAATCGAAAACGTGGGCGGTAAGGTTTATACCGATGGCAAAAAACCGTCCAAGGGCCACGTCTCCGTGCGCAAGCTCGATCGATTGATCGCCGCAGCGCCCGATGCCATTGTCATGACGGGTGATTCCATCGCCGTGCAAAAGGCCCTGGCCGAGGCCATCTGCAAAAACCCGGCCCTGGGCGACGTGCCCGCCGTCAAGACCCATGCCGTTTACAGCCTGCCGGGCTACATCGATTCCAGCGTGATCGAATACCCGCTTGTTCTGCGGCGCTGGGCTGACGTGCTGGAGCGGTAGGAGAGAAAATTGTTGGGCATGTGCGTTCAAGCTCCGCATGAAAGCACCCCATTTGATTCTATCCTAAAGTTGCAAAAGCCTGAGGATAAAAAGATACATACTGTGAGAAACGGCGGCTTCAGGAAAATTGAGCTTTTCCTGAAGCCGCCGTTTTTTACGCGAAGAGAATTGGTCAGCCTTCTGCTTCCTTTTCGAGTTCATCCAGTTTGTCCGCATCGGAAACGGCAATGTCCACCAGGCTTTTCGGAATGGAGCTCTGCTCGCACATGGTGCGAATCTCCTTTTCCACATCGCTGAATTCCATGATCTCGCGGATGGATTCGATGTAGCCGAGCATGTCTTCCGGCGGGATATCCTTCAAGGCAGGCCCTTCCGCTTCCGCCTTCTTTCTTGCGGCTTCCTCTTCGGCCAGGCGCTGCTTCTCCTTGAGTTCTTCTTCCATGGCCTTTTTTACCCCATCGAGCATGCTCTGATCAACCTGCATCATTTCCATGATCAAGGCTTCGGTAACGTCGTTGTCAAAAAGATGCTTCGCCTTTTCTTCGTCGGATTTGGATTCCACGGCCTTGAGCAGCGTTTTCACTCTTTCCCGTTCGGCGAGTTCCTTCTTGATTGTCTCTTTCACCTCGGCCAGCTTTTCCTCGGTAATCTCCATTGAGCCGATGATCACCTGGGAATCAATTTTTTCGTCAATCAACAGGCGGATGCCTTCGTCTCCGGGCAATCCCTTGGCCTTGGCGGTCAACAGATCGAGCCTGGCCTTTTCAACAGCCCGGATCACTTCCGGTCTGCGGTCGGGGTACCGGAGTTCCGGCCATGTCGTTCCGATGTCGTCAAGAAGCCTCGTGGTGGCCGCATAAGGTTCGCTGGCGTCCTCCAGGGTAAGTGCCGCGATGGCACCGTTCAGATCCTTCAGCATGGGCTTTCCGACACTGCGCATTTTATCGACGGCCCATCGCAGTTGCATCAAGTTCCCACCATGGCGCGATACATTCCGGCCGGCGGCGTCGAGTTCACCGGCAAGTTTTTGAATTGTCGCTTCCAAGTTGCTATCCGCAACATCTTTGGAATCAAGTGCAAGGATGTTTTCCTCCATCAACAGCCAGAGCGGTTTGTCCTTTCTGTCATCGCTTGTTGCCATTTTCCGAGCTCCTTTTTTTTGGATTTGAATCCCGTGATAACCACAGGGATAGAAACAGGGTGACCCCCAATGCTGCAACTTTGGGGGTAAATCCGTTGCAAGCCCTTCACGGATCGATAAAAAAGTGGGATATTGATGCCAAGTCAATGCAATTTATAGAGCATCCTATATTCGAGTCAAGAAGAAACCGAAACCGGGAAGTATATAATTTATCTTAAAAACAGTTGATTGTGCATGCGAAAGCCCCTATAAACCAGAAATTAACACGATCAGTGGATATTGAGAAAAAAATGATGAAACCGGAAATAAACGATCATGTTGCCGTGATCCGCATTGACCATCCGCCGGCCAATGCCTGGGATTTAACCACCATGACGGATTTCGGCAAGGCCATCGCCCAGGTGGAATCCGACCCTTCTGTTCGGGTTCTCATCATTACCGGTGCCGGAGACAAATTCTTCTCCGCCGGTTTCGATGTCAGCGACGCGGAAAACACCGCAGCGATCAGTAATCTCGGCCGGGATGTTTGGCGGCGGCTTGACCGCTTTCCCAAACCGGTCATCGCCGCCATCAACGGCTATGCCCTGGGCGGTGGTCTGGAACTGGCCATGGCCTGTCACTTTCGGCTCCTGGCTGATGCGCCCCGGTTGAAGATGGGGCTGACCGAACTCAACCTCGGCATCATTCCCGGCTGGGGAGGCACCCAACGGCTGCCCCGGCTTGTGGGGCGGGCCAAAGCCCTGGAGATGATCCTTTTCAGTCAGACCCTCGATGCCCGCGAAGCGTTTGACTGCGGTCTCGTCGACCGGCTGGTCCCACCGGAACAACTCCTTGATGAGGCCATGGTCATGGCCAAACGGTTGGCCGAGCGACCGCCGGTGGCCGTACGCTGTGTGCTGGACGCGTTTTCGGCCGGCACCTATGAGGGGCTCGACCAGGGCCTGATGACCGAGGCCGAAGGTGCCGGCACCGTCCGTCAGACTGAAGATCGGGAAGAAGGCTTTGCGGCGTTCAAGGAGAAACGCAAGCCGCGATTCGTCGGCCGGTAGCACGCCCGCGCCGATGAAAAAGCTTGACAGTGAAGCGGCGAGCCTGTAGCTTTGGGCCAATTCAGCGCCATCGACAATGTAAAGGACAGATTCGATGTTTCACTTTTTTACCGGCAGCTATTTTTGCTTTTATTATTTTAGCAAGGGTCTGCCTGGCGCGCGCTGAATGTCCTGAGAAACCAAAAAAGACAAACCAAGCCGTGGGCAGACCTTAACTCCCACGGCTTTTTCTTTTCAGGGGCCGTGGAGAACCTTCTCCCCGGCCCTTTGTATAGTTTTTACGATAATGCTTTTGGCAAGGCCAGAGGGAGGAAGCTGTATAATCCATACCGCGACGACCGATAACGCCGCCTAAAAACATTATCTTGAAAGCTATATCAGGAGCGGACAACCATCATGGATGAACCTGGCACCCCCCCGGACTGCAGCATGGCAACCGATATCTGCGATATCCGCCAGCAGATCGACGACATCGACAACACGATTCTCGAACTGATCAACCGGCGCCTCAACCTGGCCAAACGGATCGGTGAGCTGAAAAAAGACAGCGGCAACCAGGTGGTCGACAGCACCCGCGAAAGCGAGATCCTGAGGCGCTTGACGGCCCTCAACAAAGGGCCGCTCAACCCCAACGTGCTGCACCACATCTTTATCGATATCATTGCCGCGGCGCGGGCCATCCAGGCCTCCCAGCGGGTGGCCTACCTGGGTCCCGAAGCCACCTTCACCCATCTGGCAGCCACCAGCCATTTCGGCTATTCGGTCACCTATGTGCCCCAGCCCAGCATCCGTGAAATCTTCAGCGAGGTGGAGAAAGGGGCCTGCGATTACGGAGTGGTGCCGGTGGAAAACTCGGTGGAAGGGTCGGTGCGCCACACCCTGGATCTCTTCTTCGAGTCGGAGCTTTGCATCTGCGCCGAACGTTACCAGCCGGTCTCTTACGATCTTTTGGCCCAGCAGGTCGGTCTGTCGGCCATCGGGACCGTTTATGCCCACTCCCAGGCCCTCAATCAGTGCCGGGCCTGGCTGAACCAGTACCTTCCGGCGGCGTCACTGAAAGAGTGCAGCTCCAGCGCTTTTGCCGTTCAGCAGGCCATGCAGGAGAAAGCGGCGGCGGCCATCGCCGGCGGCGGTGCGGCCGCCCTTTTCGGGCTCGAAGCAGCGGCCTCCAAGATCGAGGATTTTTCCCGGCCGCCCACGCGGTTTCTGGTAATCGGCAAGGAGCGGGTCAGGCCCTCGGGCAAGGACAAGACCTCCCTGATGTTCGCCCTGGCCCATGTTCCCGGCGCCCTGGCCGGTGCCCTGACGCCCATCACCGACGAGGCCATCAACCTGCTCAAGATCGAATCGCGACCCACGCGGCACGAAAGCTGGAGCCATTTTTTCTTTATCGACCTGGAAGGGCATCTGGAAGAGGAGAGCATTCAACGGGCCATCGGCCGGATTCGCCCGCATACCCTTTATCTTAAAAACCTGGGTTCCTATCCCATGATCGGCCAAGGGGTGTAGCCATGACCGCTACCGACGCTAAATTGACCATCGGCACGCACACCCGGCTGTTTGGGGTGATCGGTGATCCGATTGTCCACAGCCTCAGCCCGCTCATGCACAACACGGCCTTCCGCCAGACCGGAGTGGACGCAGTTTACCTGGCGTTTCACGTCAAGGACCTGCCCGGTGCCGTGGCCGGCTTCCGTGCGCTGAACATGGGCGGCGTCAGTGTGACCATTCCCCACAAGGTTTCGATCATGGATCTTCTGGATGAGGTGGAACCCATGGCCCGGGAGATCGGGGCGGTCAACTCCATCATCAATCAGGGGGGGCACCTGATCGGCTTTAATTCGGACAGTCCGGGTGCCACTGCCGCCCTATCGGAAAAGACGGTGATCAAGGGCAAGCGGGTGGCGGTGATCGGGGCCGGTGGCGCGGCCCGGGCCATGGCCCACGGCATCCGGAGCCACGGGGGAAGGCTGACGATCGTCAACCGCAGCGAAGCCAGGGGGCGTCAGCTGGCCGAAGCGATGGATGGCGAATTCTGTCCCCTGGCCGATTTCAGGGGTGACGGCACCGACATCCTGGTGAATACCACCTCCGTGGGGATGTCACCGGATACGGACCACATGCCGGTTTCCAGAGACAGCCTCCGTTCGGGGATGACCGTCATGGACATGGTCTACAACCCGCTGGAGACCCGACTGCTCCGCTCGGCCCGGGAAATCGGCTGTACGGTCGTGGACGGGGTGGCCATGTTTGTCCACCAGGGGGCCATCCAGTTCGAACGCTGGACCGGACAAAAGGCGCCCGTGGCGCTGATGAAGAAGATTGTTCTCAATGCCCTGACGGGCAGAGCCTGACCGTGTCATCAATTCTTACCAGGGAAAAAACCATGATTGAAATCAAGCCCCATCCCATCGGCCGCTGCCGGATTCGTGTACCGGGCTCCAAGAGCTACACCCACCGCACCCTCATAGCCGCGGCTTTGGCCGACGGCACCAGTACCGTGCGTGATCCCCTGCGCAGCCAGGACACCCTGTTGACCCTCGCCGCCCTGGAAAAGCTGGGCGCGACGGTCGACGACCGGGAAAGCCACATCGTGATCCAGGGGCTCGGCGGCCGCTTCAAACCTTGCGCCGACCCGATCTATCTGGCCAATTCGGGAACCTCCATGCGTCTTTTGGCCGGTGTGGCCGCCCTGGGAGAGGGTGTCTACACCCTGACCGGCACCCCGCGGATGTACCACCGGCCCATCGGCCATCTGCTGGATGCCCTCAACGGTCTGGGCATTGCCGCCCGGGCGCTGGAGACCGCCGGCTGCCCTCCGGTGGAAATTCCGGGCGGCCAGGCGAGCGGCGGGTCGGTCGCCATCAACTGCAGCGTAAGCAGCCAGTTCCTCTCCGCCCTGCTGCTCATGGCGCCGTGCACCCGGGACGGGATGACCATCACGGTTTCCCACGGCCCGGTCTCGCGTCCCTATGTGGACATGACCGTGGACATCCTGGCGCGTTTCGGCATCCAGGTCCGGCGCGACGGTTACACCCGCTTTGACGTTCCCGGTGGTCAGACATACCGGGCCGGAGACTATACGGTGGAGCCGGATGCTTCCCAGGCCGGTTATTTCTGGGGGGCGGCGGCCATCACCGGCGGCAGCGTCACGGTGGGCGGGGTGTCGACGGCATCCAGCCAGGGCGACGTGGGCCTGGCGCAGGTTTTCGAGCGCATGGGCTGCCACGTGGTGCACGCGGCCGACGGGATCACGGTAACCGGTGGGCACCTGCGGGCCGTCACCGTGGACATGGCCGACATGCCCGATATGGTGCCCACCCTGGCAGTGGTGGCGGCCTTCGCCGAAGGGACCACGGTGATCGAGAACGTTTCGCACCTCAAGGCCAAGGAGAGCGACCGGCTCACCGCCACCTGCAACGAGCTGAAGAAGATGGGCATTGACGCCGTGGCCGACGCCGACAGCCTGCGGGTGACCGGTGGCCGTCCCCGGGGGGCCGAGATTGACACCTACGACGACCATCGCATGGCCATGAGTTTTGCCATGGCCGGGCTGGTGGTGCCGGGGGTGAAAATTGCCGACCCGGGCTGTGTGGAAAAATCCTTTCCTGACTTCTGGCAGGTATGGGAACAGCTCCGTGCCGAGTAACGATTTTTTCAGGCGGTAATCCGCCGGTTATTGGAGGAAAACCATGTCCAGTCGCTTCGGAACGCTATTGAATGTGTCCACCTTCGGCGAATCCCACTGCAAGGGGGTGGGGTCGATCCTGGACGGCTGCCCCCCGGGCATGCCCCTGGACGAAAGCGATATCCAGCCGCAGCTGGACCGGCGGCGGCCGGGCCAGAGCCGGCTGACCACCGACCGCCAGGAGGCCGACCAGGTGACCATCTTTTCCGGTGTGGAAAACGGACTCACCCTGGGAACGCCCATCGGGCTGATCGTATACAACAAGGATCAGCGGCCCGGGGATTACCGCGAGATGAGCAAGATCCCCCGGCCCTCCCATGCGGATTACACCTACCAGATGAAGTACGGGATCCGCGCCTCGTCCGGCGGCGGTCGCGCCAGCGCCCGTGAGACCATCGGCCGGGTGGCGGCCGGTGCCGTGGCCGAAAAGATCCTGCGCCTGGGCTGTGGAATCGAGATCGTCGCCTGGGTCAGCGCGGTGAACACCATTGCCGCGGCCGAGGCCGACGTGCATACCATCACCCGGGATATGGTCGACACCAATCCGGTCCGCTGCCCGGACCCCGATGCCGCCCGCCGCATGGAGGCGCTGGTGGCCCAGGTCAAGGAGGAGAAGGACAGCGTCGGCGGCATCGTTACCTGCGTCTGCCGGAACGTGCCGGCCGGCTGGGGCGAACCGGTTTTCGACAAACTCGAGGCCCGGCTGGCCCAGGCCATGCTCTCCATTCCGGCCACCAAGGGCTTCGAAATCGGATCGGGGTTTGCCGGCACCCGCCTGCGCGGGTCGGCCCACAACGACCCTTTCCGGGCTGCCGAGGGGCGCCTGGGCACCGTGACCAACAACAGCGGCGGCATCCAGGGGGGGATCGCCAACGGCGAACCCATCGTCTTCCGGGTGGCCTTCAAACCGCCGGCCACCATCGGCCTGCCCCAAAAAACCGTCGATTTCGACGGCAACCCGGTGGTCCTGGAGGCCAAGGGACGTCACGATCCCTGCGTGGTGCCACGGGCCGTGCCCATCGTGGAGACCATGGCCGCCCTGGTCCTGGCGGACGGCGCCTTGCGCCAGAAGGCCATCATGGGCTTTGATCATCTGCGCCGGTCCAGGCTGGGGGGAGACTGACACCGTGAGACTCTCCAAACGCGTACAGGAAATCGAAGGCTCCCGAACGGCACGCTTCATTCCCCTGATGGCCGAGATGCGGCGGCAGGGACGTTCGGTCATCAGCCTGGCCATCGGCGAACCGTCGTTCGACACCCCGGCACCGGTGATCGCGGCCACCAAAGCCGCCCTGGACCGGCAGGAAACCCGCTACAGCGAAATCCCCGGCCTGACCGGCCTGCGGACAGCCCTGGCCGACCGGCTGGACGGTTGCCGCGCGGACAACATTGTCGTTTTCAACGGATCCAAACAGGCCCTGTATAGCATTTTCCAGACCCTTTTGGATCCGGGCGACCAGGTGATCATCCCCCTGCCCTGCTGGGTAAGCTTCTCCGCCCAGGTCCGCCTGGCCGGCGGCGAGCCGGTGTTCGTTCCCACCATCGATCATCAACTGGACATGAACGCCATTACCACCGCCATTTCCGGCCGCACCCGGGCGATCCTGATCAATTCCCCCAACAACCCCACCGGTGCGGTCTACCCCCGGGAGGCCCTGGAAACAATCGCCCGGTTGGCCGCGGACCGCGACCTCTATCTGGTGGCCGACGAAGCCTACGATTTCTTCGTCTACGATGGCCGCTCGCCGGTTTCGCTTTACGACCTGCCTTTGGTCCGGGAACGGCTGATCGTGACGCGCAGCTTTTCCAAGCACTACGCCATGACCGGCTTTCGCATCGGCTACGCCGTTGCCCCGGCGGATGTGGCCGCGGCCATGATCCGGCTGCACAGCCACCTGACCGGCAACGTCTGCACGTTCGCCCAGCACGGCGCCCTGGCGGCCCTTTCCATGGACGACGGCCTCCTGCGCCGGCGGCGCGAAGAACTGGAAGGCAAGCGGGATCTGGCCCTGAAAGAGATCGAGGGGCTGTTTGCCTGCATCCGTCCCGGGGGCGCCTTTTACCTTTTCGCGGATGTCCGCGGCCATCTTCAGCCGGGAGAGACCTCCGGTGACTTTGCCGCCCGCATTCTGGAGAAAACCGGCGTGGCCATGGTTCCCGGTGAGGATTTCGGCGTGGACGGGCATGTGCGCATCTGTTTCGCAGCTCCGGAAGAACAACTGATTGAGGCGTTCAAACGAATTCGTGAGGTGTTATGAGCAGTATCGGTATTATCGGTTTCGGGCGTTTCGGCAGGTTGACCGCCCACTACCTGGCCAAGGACTTTTCCGTGGCCGTGGCCACCCGCAGCGATCAGCGGGCGGCCATCGACGCCTGCGGCGCCCGGTCGGTGCCCTTCGAGACCGCCTGTAGCCAGAAGGTCGTGATCCTGTGCATGCCCATTTCGGCCATGCGCGACACCCTGCGCCGGGTGGCGCCGCTGCTGCGGCCAGGTACTCTGGTGATGGATGTCTGCTCGGTCAAGGTTTATCCGGTGCAGTGGATGCGGGAGCTGCTTCCCGAAGGGGTCTCGATCCTGCCCACCCACCCCATGTTCGGGCCAGACAGTGCCGCCGATTCGCTTCAGGGCCGCAAGATCGTCCTCTGTCCCGAGCGGATTGCCGAGGATCACTACGACCGCATCCGGCGCTGGCTGGAGAGCAAGGGGCTGGTGGTGATCCGCACCACGGCCGAGGAACATGACGAAAAGATTGCCGTCAGCCTCTCCCTGACCCATTTCATCGGCCGCTCCCTGTCGGCTTTCGGTGCCCGCGACCTGGACATCGACACGGAAGGATACAAGCGTCTCATGCACATCCTGGGCGTGGTCAGCCACGACACCTGGCAGCTTTTTGAAGACATGCATACTTACAACCCATATGCCCGACCCACGCGCCAGGCATTCATCGATGCCATGACCGGCATTCACGAAAGGTTAGACGGATGAAAATTGCATTCCAGGGAATACGCGGGGCATACAGTGAAATGGCCCTACACAGCCATTTCGGCAAGGATGTTGAATCGGTGGGCTGCGATGCCTTTGACGACGTGTTCGATGCGGTGAACAGTGGTGCGGTCACCTTTGGGCTGATTCCCGTGGAAAACACCATTGCCGGCAGCGTGGTGGAAAATTACGATTTGCTTTTTGCCAACGAGGTGTTCGTCATTGCCGAGGTCTACCTGCCCATCCGGCACACCCTGCTTGCCAAGAAGGGGGCCCGGCTCGAGGATATTACCCAGGCCTTTTCCCATCCCCACGCCCTCAAGCAGTGCAAGGAGTTCCTCAAGTCCCAGAACATTAAGATGATGCCCACCTATGACACGGCCGGGGCGGCCCAGGCAGTGGCCGAGGGAGATCGCGTGGATTGCGCCGCCATCGCCTCGGAACTGTGCGCCGAAATCTATGATATGCAGATCCTGGCCAGCGACATCCAGTCCAACACCTCCAACACGACCCGTTTTTTTGTCATCGCCAAAAAAGAAAGCGTACCCGAGGACCTGGTCACCGGCAAAACCACGGTGGCCTTCAAGACCCGCCACTATCCCGGCGCGCTGTTGGATTGTTTAAAGATTTTCCAGAAGTACAAACTCAACCTGAGCAAACTGGAGTCCCGGCCGATACCGGAAAATCCGTGGGAATACGTCTTCTATGCCGCTTTCGAGGCCGGCATCGACCAGTCCGAGGTCAAGTCGGCCATCGGTGAGTTGACCCTGCACGCCGTTTTCGTCAAACTTCTGGGCAGCTACCCGAAAGCGGAAAAGTGCTGGTAAAACAACTCTCAATAGTTGACCTAATTTTCGTTTTCAAATAAAGGAAACTACTTAAACCTCAGTCCAAACGCCAACAACCGACTTTAAAAAAAGGAAAGAAAGGGGACCCCATGGCAGACTATTACATTAATGTGTTTCTGGATGATACGAAAAAGGCCACCATTACCGATGCCGGTCTGGCAGACAAGATCGCGACCGTTGATGGGAAAGAGGCGATCCAGGTGGAAATGAGCAAGAAAGAGCAAAAAAAACTGGTCAAGGGCTTTGCGGATCTCACCTTCAATGACGCCAACGCCTGCGTTCTTCCTGAAGCAGCCGAAACGACACTGCTGGGTATTATCGCCGACACGAAAACCCTGGACGTGATGAAGCTGGCCATCATGAAGCTGTACAACCCGCTCGCCGGAAAGGCACCTCGTTCCGCCCAGCGGTAGCCGCCTAACCACCATCCGATCCGGCGCCCTGCCGTGAAACAGGCTGGGTGCCGGATCGTCTTTATGTTCACCAGAATTTTCGAATCTGGCGACCGTTGCTCCGGGTTATCCTTTCCCAGCCAAATCCGGCCCCAACGAACAGGAACCCATCGCCTTGGAACCCATCAACATTCTGCTGTTGGCCGTGGCCCTGGCCATGGATGCCTTTGCCGTTTCCATTGCCACCGGTGTGGCCCTCAAGTCGGTCAGCCCGCGTCAGACCTTCCGCCTGGCCTGGCATTTCGGACTGTTTCAGGCCATGATGCCGGTCATCGGCTGGAGCGCCGGTCTGACCGTGAGAAGCCGCATCGAGGCGTACGACCACTGGATTGCCTTTGCCCTGCTGGCCTTCGTGGCTCAGGGCATGCTGCGCTCGGCGTTCAAGGGCGATCATGGCGGGGAGGACGCCAAGGACCCCACCCGGGGCCTGACCATGGTGATGCTCTCCGTGGCCACCAGCATCGACGCCCTGGCCGTGGGGCTGAGCCTCTCCATGATCAATGTCTCCATCTGGACGCCGGCCCTGATTATCGGCGTGGTGGCCGGCGCCTTCACCACGGCGGGCATGCACCTGGGCAAGGTGATCGGCAGCGTGGCCATGCTGAGCCGGTGGGCCGAAATGACCGGCGGCATCGTCCTGCTGGCCATCGGGATCAATATCCTTCGGGAACACGGGGTATTAAACTTTTTTTAGGAGTGCCCCGGCCCCCAACTATGGGCGAATGTGTCAAATGCCCAATTAAAAATGCCAAATGAAGGCATGCTGCCGATTTAAGGAAGGTCAAGGCTTCTCCGGAATCTGTAGGAGCGGCCCATGGCCGCGATCTTTTGAATTGCCCCCCATCCTTCAATTGACATTTGGCCTTGGCCGCGAGCGAGCCCAGTTATCGATCAAACTCCAGCCGCTGTCCCGCCGGCAGCGGATCGATGGTTCCTTCCATGTAAGTCAGGTGGCCGGAAACAACGGTGGCCACAACCGTCGATCGAAAGGTGCGGCCGGCAAAGGGGCTCCACCCGCAGCGGTAATGAACCGGCTGGTCATCCACCCGCGTGGGCCGGTTCAGGTCCACCAGCACCAGGTCGGCCCAGTACCCTTCCCTCAAATATCCGCGTTCTTGCACGTCGAACAGCCGGGCCGGCGCGTGGGCCGTACGTTCCACCACCGTTTCCAGCGTCAGTACCCCGTCGTGGACATGCTCCAGCAGGCAGACCAGGGCGTGCTGCGCCAGGGGAAGGCCCGACGGCGCCTTGAGATAGGGCTGCTGCTTTTCCGCCAGGGTGTGCGGAGCGTGGTCCGTACCCACCACGTCAATAACGCCGTCCCGCAGGGCCGTCAGGAGGCCGCTTTGGTCCTGGGCCGTCTTGATGGCCGGGTTGCATTTGATCAGGGTTCCCTTGGCCGCGTAGTCCGCATCCGAGAAAAAGAGGTGGTGAACGCACACCTCGGCAGTAATGCGTTTTTCGTCCAGGGGCTGACCGGAAAAAAGTTCCAGTTCCTTTGCCGTGCTCAAATGCAGCACGTGCAGACGGGTGTTGCAACGCCGGGCCAGTTCGACGGCCTGCCGGCTGGACCGATAACAGGCCGCTTCACTGCGGATGGCCGGATGCAGGGAGACGGGGATATCCTTGCCATGGATCGCCTGATAGTGCCGGGTGGCCGCTTCGATGGTGGGACTGTGCTCGCAATGGGTGGCCACGATCACCGGACTGTGGGTAAAAATTTGCTCCAGGGCGTCGGGGTCGTCCACCAGCATGTTGCCGGTCGAGGCACCCATGAACACCTTGACCCCACAGGCCGATTTCGGATCGAGGCCTTTGATCACTTCGATGTTGTCGTTGGCGCCGCCCAGGTAGAAACTGTAGTTGGCAAACGAGCCCTGAGCGGCAATGCGGTGCTTCTCCTCCAGGCGTTCGATGGTGGTGGTCGAGGGCGAGGTGTTGGGCATCTCCATGTAACTGGTGATCCCGCCGGCCACCGCGGCCTTAGATTCCGAGGCGATATCCCCCTTGTGGGTCAGTCCGGGTTGGCGGAAATGAACCTGGTCGTCGATCATTCCCGGCAGCAGCGCCCGCCCGTCGGCATCGATGATCCGGTCCACCCTTCTGCCGGACAGGTTCGTGGCCAGGGTATCGATACGGCCGCCTCGGATCAGTACATCTTGAAAAACCGATCGGCCTTCATTGACCGTCATGGCATTGGTAATCAGAATCGTCGTCATGGATGGCCTCCCCCGTATGGTCGACTGGGTCCGTTGTGGACCGCTTGGCGCACTTTATCGGTTGCCGGATGGCTTGTCCAGCCGGCGTTCCCCGATTTCTCTGAAACGGGTGATGGCCAGCGGTACACCCGCCGGCCGGCGGTTAAACCTCAGCGCAATCGCATGTAACTCAGGTTTATGTTTATCGAAATCGAAATCGGGATCGGGATCGAAATCGACGATGTATATTGGAATCACTGGTTGCCAAAAGGGCGATAGTTGGTTCCCGGTTTTCCAGTTTCCCATGGCGTCGATTATCATTGATCGCAAGTCGCCAAACATCCAGTCTGCTTGTCTACGTCCCATTTCTTTTCGATTTCGATTTCGATAGCGATTTCGATTTGGATCATAGTAACGATCCGTACGTGATCGCCCTGTAAAGCACATCACATACCAAGGTTATATGCGATGGCCGGCGGTTAAACCTGTGGACACCGACCATGCCAAATGGTAAAGGTAACAAAGGGTTGATTCGCAAGGCCTCCTTTTTTCACCAGCGGACGGAAACGCGCGCGTGATATTCGACTTTTTTAAATACCAACCCCGTTTGCCCGGACTCAACGATTTCCCGTTGGCCGCCTATTCCACGGATTTTTCGCTGGACCGCCTGGTGTTGGGCGTCGACAATATTCGTTGCGATGTTCGCCTGAGTCCCACTTTCTGCAACACAACGGCCAAGCTGGCGGCACTGCTCATTGAACGCGAAACCGGGATCTGGACGCGTCCCGAGAAAGTGCGCCTCAGCGCCCTTGCCAAAGAGCAGGAGAATTTTCGCCATTTGTATGGCCAGATCATGACCGACGCGGTCAACAAAGCCCGGGCCGCAAAAGAAATGCAGGTCGATTTTCTCGCCCAGATCGCCATTCTCAGCATGCTCCATGAAGAGATCCGCAGGCAGTACGACCTGTTGATCAGCTATTGCAAAAACACCATTCGCAAAACCGATCTGGCGCACCAAGAGGACCCGAAACTGGGGCTCAAGCTCAAGGACGACCTGGCGCATGTGCTGGCGATCCGGGAACCGGTACAGCAGAAAGTGGGGCTCGAACTGTGCGACTATTTCAAAGAGATCCGCGAGACCGACATCCGTGAAATGCGCGAGGCGGTTTTCGGCCAGGACCTGCCTTTTCTCTTCGATCTGCTCAGCAATCCCATTGTCCACCGGGACAATCCGTTTAACGACTATTTTATGATCGAGGAGTATGACCTCTGCCTGGGCCGCCGGGTGGACGACCCGGACCGTTACGAAGTGCTGCTCAGTGTGCTGCGCAGCATTTTCGCTTTTCTGGATATGGAGGAATCCGCCGCCGTCCATTGGTCGCTGGACCGGCGCCGCCGGGAAATCAGCGCCGCCGAGCTGCCGGAGGATAAAGAGGCCAGGAAATTCCAACTGCAAAAGATCGACCAATGGATCCGGCACCCCGGCAACATCGACCTGCTGCTTAACCAGGATCTGACCAAAACACAGCTCAAAACCCTCAAGCGGGAGCAGGCGGACAAACAGACCATAGGAAATCACCGCCTGCGCCTGAAGCATCAACGCCTGCTGACGGGCTATTTTTTCCAGCAGTTCTCCCGCACCGGTCTCATGGAGCGCATTACCGCCTCGTACGAAATGCAACCCATGTATCGGGACTATTGCCCGCCGCTGATTCCCCAGCAGGTGCTTCAGTATCTGATTGCCCCAAAAAGCCGCAAGCTGATCCGCAGCCGCCTCAAACGGCTTAAAAAACTGTATGGCAAAACCTTCCGCCTGTGGCCGCTCAACCGCAAGGTGGTCCAGATGGAGCGCATGGGAACCCGCCGCAAAAAGGCCTACCTGGTCCGCTTCCTGAGGGCTTTTTTCCGGTACCACCGGGATTATTGCTGTTTCAACGTTTATCGGCGGGCATCGGAACGCATCAATCTGGTGACCGATAAAAAGATCCTGACGCTCTCCAAGGCCAACCGCACCCTTTACGAATTCCTGCTGCCCCATGAACAGGAGATGGGTGAGAAACCGATCATCAACCATACCATCATCAAGGCCGACCTGCGCGGGTCGACGGATATCACTCACCAGATGAACGCCCGTGGCCTCAATCCGGCCTCCTATTTCAGCCTCAATTTCTTCGATCCGATTACCGACATCCTTGCCGAGTACGATGCCCATAAGGTATTTATCGAGGGGGATGCCATCATTCTGGCCATTTTTGAGCGCGAAGATACGCCCAGCGGCTGGTACAGCGTGGCCCGGGCCTGTGGCATGGCTCTCAACATGCTGATGATCATCAACCGATACAACAAGAAAAGCCAGGCCCATCAGCTGCCGATCCTGGAGCTGGGGATCGGGATCTGCCATCGGGCGGACTCTCCCACCTTCCTCTTCGATGGGGACAACCGGATCATGATTTCTCCGGCCATCAACCTGGCCGACCGGCTCTCCGGCTGCCACAAGTCGGTCCGGCGCATTATCCGCAAAAACATCAGCCCCTTCAATCTTTTCGTTTTCCAGAGTGTCACGGATGAGGAGATGAAGCAGACGGCCGACGATATCCTGCTGCGTTACAACATCAACGGTATCGAGCTGAACGAGGCCGGATTCCGCAAACTCTCCCAGGAGATTGACCTCAAGCCGTATTACGGCGACATCCCCGATCTGGGGCTGGAGAAAGTGCGCCTTTATACGGGCAAATTTCCCACCAAAACCGGACGTTACCAGCGCCTGGTATTGCGCGAGGCCGAGGTGCCGTCGGTTAATCCCAAAGATCTCAGCCAGCTTAACCTGACCCACCGCAAATACTATGAAGTGTGTACCAGTCCGAACCTTTACAAACTCACCCAAAAAATTTTTGGCGGCAAGACGTCCACCCGGAAAAAAGACATCGCTGCGTCGGTGGCCCAATGACACCCGGCATGATTGTCGCGCACCCATAGCGGATCGCCTCCGCGATGGCTGAACCGATCAAATGGGTTTTTCCTGGTGGATGATCAAAATATCAATCCGCCGGTTCATGGCCCGGCCGGCCGCGGTCTTGTTGGAGGCCAGCGGACGCTTGGCGCCGTATCCCACGGCGGTGATGCGGTCCGCCGGCAGGGTCTGGTTGTTGATCAGGTAGTCGCGAACCGCATCGGCGCGCTTCTGGGAAAGCCGCATGTTGCCCTCGTCGGAACCGGTGGCGTCGGTATGGCCCTCAACGGTGACCCGGGGCGCTTCGAATGTGCGGATCGCCTTCTGGGCCTTTCCCAGGAGCGGATAGTTGGCCGGCATGATTTTGCTTTTGCCCACCGGAAATTGCATGGCTTTGAGGCGAATCACCACCTGATTGTCTTGTTTGTAAACCTCGGCTTCATCGCTTTGAAAGTAATCCTGAACGGCCGCGTAGAGCTGGTTGAATTTCCTTTCCGCCGCCAGGCGCTGTTCGGCCGCCATGCGCTGCCGTGAAATGCGCTCTTTGGCCATCTGGTCCTCGCGACTTTTGCCCTCCAAAATGGCCAGTTGCATGTGCAGGGCATCGATCCTGGCCTGGCTCTCTTCCCTCAGGGTCTCCATCTCCGTCTGGAGGGTTTTGTTCTGTTCGGAGAGAAAGCCGCGATCATTTTTCAGTGCGGCCACCAGCCCCACGATGTTGTCCAGCTGGGTTTGCAGATCCTGGTCGCGCATGTCCGAGGCGTCCAGTTCGGCGGTAATGCTGTGCAGATAGGTTTCCAGCAGCAGGGCGGTCTCTTCGGGTGCCATGGTTTTAAACCGCTTGGCCGCGTCGGTGACCGCCATGAGGCGATTGGCCTGAAAAAGGGCATTGGCGGCCTTGGTCCGAATTTCCGTCCTGGCATGCGGGTTGGCCGCGATAAAGGCATCGGCGGTGTTAAGGGACTGGATGGCCTGTTCGTAGGTCTGGGGGGCCATGCGGCGGGAACCGGCGGCCTTGGCCTGGGCGATGCGCGTGTGCACCGTCCCCAGGGTTTTTGCTTTGATGGCGCGGACTTCCAGCTGGCGATAGCCGTTGACGACCGCATCGCGGTTTTTCTCCACATACGGCAGATTGTCCCGTTCGATGGCCCGGGCCAGGTCCATAAAATCATCTTCCGCCTGGCGGTAGGCTTTCTCATATTGGGTCGCGCCGGCGTCTCCGGCCTTTTCGCGGGCCCCCAGAACATCCGCCAGGGTGGTTCGCGAAACCGTGGCCACCACTTCGGCCTTGCGCAAATGGGCCCTGGCAATGCGTATGGCCTCTTCAACATTGGCGGCCGGCTGGCCTTTTTCGGACCGCTTCCGGGCATCGGCAAAGGCCCGGGCCGCCTTTTCGAACCAGCCCGGTGAAAGCAGGTCCAGGTGGGCGTTGCGGGCGGCCGCCATGTCGGCTGCCAGTTGATTGAGGGCTTCGCCTGCGTTTTGCATTGTTGCCATGGTCGCTCCGCTGTTGGCGGCGGGGCCGGGCATCGGTGACTGAACGCATCCGGTAATGGCCGCGCAAACCAGCAATCCGGCGCTCCACCGGAAGATCCATCCGTGATCGTTCATCGATTCTCCTCCATCTCTCATTTTTCAATGTATTCAAAGACTAGGTTATCGGTAAACAAAACCTTTCGTCAATTCCTATTACCGGGTGGGTTCCCGGCGGCGGTCCGGCATTTTTGAGGAAATCCACTTGCTATTTGCCGGCGCTTGCATTAGGTTGGCGGCAAATTCCGGTCCCGGGAAATGAGAAAAGATCGATTCCGGGCCCCAGGAAACCCACACCAAAGGAACGTTTTATGGATGACGCAGGACCTGGCAGTAGTCACACCGCTACGCTGAACACCCAATTTGCCGGCTCCCGAAACGGGGTTGCCCGGCCCCATGCATTGAACGCCCCCCTGTTGACCGCATTTTTCATGCGTTGATTCCAGGCGCCTGATGTCATGCCGGCCGGATGCCGGTTGCATGATCTGAAGGAGGCGCCCCATGATCCTTGCCCTTGAAATTGAACGTCTGGCCGATTGCTCCGGCACCCAGTTGCCGCGAACGACCATCGACGCCCTGAAAAACCTGCACCCGTCGGATATTGCCGAGGCCCTGGAGACCAGCGGCTGCTCACCGTCGCAGCTGGTGGAGATCCTGTTCCAGATTGGCAACCACAAATCCTGTGATGCCTTTGCCCAGCTGGATATCGAAACCCAGCAGGCCTGTCTGGAGGCGACCCATGCCCAGACCATGCTGCGCTTTGTCGAGAACATGGAGCCCGACGATCGGGTGGATCTGCTCAAGGCCGTGGATGAGGACGTGCGCGAGGCCATCATGCCCCTCATCGCCCAGGCCGAACGCAACGATATCCGCCGGCTGTGGAACTACGCGGAAGGAACGGCCGGGGCGGCCATGACCACGGAGTATGCCGTGCTGCCCCAGCACGTTACCGTAGCCGAGGCCCTGGAACAGATGCGCCTGCAGGCGCCCAACAAGGAGACCATTTATACCATCCATATCACCGACAGTCAGCGGCGGCTCCTGGGGATTCTCTCCCTGCGCGACCTGATCATGTCCAAACCCCGGATCACCCTGGATGCCATCATGCAGACCCGCGTGATCAGCGTGCCCCATGACATGGCCGAAGAGGACGTGGCGGCGGTAATTGCCAAATACGATCTTTTGGCTGTTCCGGTGGTGGACGGCGACAACCGGTTGCTGGGCATCATCACCGTCGATGATGTGATCGACATCATGGAGGCGGAAAACACCGAAGACTTTCAGCGAATCTCCGCCGTGGTGCCCTTTGACGAGGGCTACTTCAAGCGGCCCTTGCCGCAACTTTTTTGGAGCCGGTTTCTGTGGCTGGCCGTGCTGCTGTTTACCTCGCTGCTGTCCACCACGATCATGGAAATGAACAGTGCGGTGATCCACCAGATGGTAGCCCTGGCCTTTTTCATTCCCATGGTCACGGGGACCTGCGGCAATGCCGGTACCCAGTCGGCAACCATGGTGGTGCGCGCCCTGGCCCTGGGCGAAGTGGGGCCCGGCGACTTTCTGCGGGTTTTCCGGCGGGAACTGTTCATGGGGCTGGCCCTGGGCATCACATTGGGCCTGATGGCCTATTTTCGGGTCTACCTTCAGGATCAGAACATGTTGCTGGGCTGGACGGTGGGCGTGGCGCTTCTGGCGACGCTGCTCACCGCCAACCTCACCGGTGCCCTGATGCCACTGGTGCTCAAAAAACTGCGGCTGGATCCGGCGCTCACCGCCGGCCCTTTCATCGCCACGGTCATCGATGCGGTGGGCATCTCGCTCTACTTCCAGATTGCCATTCTGCTGATGACTGTCATGAAGTAAAACGGATTCGTGGATGATATCCAATAAGACCACCATCGGCGTCCAGTATTTTCTATACTTCGGTGCCATGGGCGTTTTCTTGCCCTATTTCAACCTCTATTGCCTGAAGATCGGTTTCAGCGGATTCCAGATCGGCACCCTCTCGGCGGTTCGCTCCATGGTGCTGATCGGGTTTTCGCTTTTCTGGAGCATTCTGGCCGACCGCCGAGGGCTGCGACGGCCCATCTACCTGTTTTGCAGCCTTGCCAGCACGGCGCTCTGGTCCCTTTTCCTGTTGACCACCGATTTTCGCTGCATGCTGGCCATTACCATCGTTCACGGTGCGTTTTATGCGCCGCTGATCGCTTTTCTCGAAGCGTTTGCCATGGATGTGCTCGGACGCACCAAAAACCACTATGGCCGAACCCGGGCGTGGGGGTCGATTGCCTTCATCGCGGTGGTCGTGGTGCTGGGGGCGCTGATCGATCGTTTTGCCATGCGCATCATCCTGTTCCTGGTCCTG
Source organism: Desulfosarcina ovata subsp. ovata (assembly GCF_009689005.1). Taxonomy (NCBI): domain Bacteria; kingdom Pseudomonadati; phylum Thermodesulfobacteriota; class Desulfobacteria; order Desulfobacterales; family Desulfosarcinaceae; genus Desulfosarcina; species Desulfosarcina ovata. The sequence goes on from NZ_AP021879.1 coordinate 4,261,281, forward strand.
GCCTTCTCGCTGGTTCAGGCCCTGGCGGCCTTCAGCATCCCCCGCGCCACAGCCCGGCCCCCGGTCTCGGTGTCCGCCGACACCCGACTTCTCTCCGCACCCACGCTGGTCTTTCTGGTGTGTGCCTTTCTCATGCTGGTCAGCCACGGGGCCTACTACGGCTTTTTCTCCATCCATCTGGCCGAGCTGGGGCATGGCGGCGGTTTTATCGGACTCTGCTGGGCGCTGGCGTCGGGGGCGGAAGTGGTGGTCATGATCCATTCCGGGCGCCTGTTTGCCCGTTTCTCATTCAAACGGGTGCTGGTGTTCTCCTTTTTTGTGGCCGCCGTGCGTTGGGGAATCCTCTTCACCACCCGTTCGACCCCGGTAATTCTGGCCAGTCAACTGCTCCATGCCATCACTTACGGCGCCTTTCACATGGCCGGGATTCTCTACATGGACGAACTGGCCCCGCCGGCCGAGAAAACCCTGGGGCAGGCCCTGAACAATGCCGTCACTTACGGCCTCGGGCTCACCGTGGGTTTTTTTGTCAGCGGGGTGCTCCACTCGCCCGGCAACAGCGCGGATCTTTTTCTGTTCAGCGCCGGCGCCGCCCTGGTCGGCGGGACCATTTTCTACGCGTTTCACCGGTGGCGGCCGGCGGTCTCCTCATCCCCAATGGACCCTACCGATTGACAGATCGGCAAAACAGCCCCATCATTTATCGTTCAATGCGCAGAACCATTGGATTTCCAAACGGTCAGTCAACCATTCATTCAAAAACAACGGAGGAAGCCAGAGCACCAGAGGTTGTAACGAAACCGGGTTACCGGTCTCCTAATGACCGGTAACCCGGTCATTTTTGCAAATGCGGACAATCTGAAAAATGGAGCATTTTATGAATATGCGAAAAATTACTTCCCTGACGGCCACCCTGTCTTTTATTGTCGTGGTGGTAACCAGCATCATTCTCTACATCGTCCCCCAGGGACGGGTGGCCTACTGGGCGGACTGGCGCCTGTGGGGCCTGAGCAAGGAGCAGTGGGGAGAAATTCACATCAACGTCGGCCTGCTTTTTCTGCTGGCCCTGATTCTGCACATTTACTACAACTGGAAGCCGCTGATGGCGTACTTGAAGGACAAGCGCCGGCAGATGAAGATCTTCACGCCCGCCTTCAATGTTGCCCTGGCGATCTGCGCGGTGACCGTGGCCGGTACGCTTTTCATGGTGCCGCCCTTTTCCTGGGTGCTGAACCTGAACGGCGCGTTCAAGGACGCGGGAGCAGAAAAATACGGCGAGCCGCCTTACGGTCATGCCGAGCTGTCGACAATACAATCCTTTGCGAAGAAAGTGGAACTCGATCCCCAGACGGCCCTGCAGCGTCTGCAGGCCGCCGGGTACCAGGTGACCGATGGCAGCGAAACCCTGCTGGAGCTGGCCACACGCAATCAAACCACCCCCAAGGCGTTGTACGCGGCGATGCGCCCTGACGACGAACCCGTGCCGGCCGAGGGTAAAGGGATGCCCGATTCGCCGCCGCCGGGTACCGGCCGCTTGAGCCTGGCCGACATCTGCAGCACCTATGGCCTTGACCCCCAGGCGATTCTGGCGGCACTGAAAACCAAAAATATTTCTGCCGATGCCTCGGAATCCCTGCGCGACATCGCCAAACGCTACGGCATGGGGCCGGTGGATTTGTACGAGATGGTCCGGTCGGCCGCCGGCAATCTTGCAACGGCGGGGTAGATGGTCATGCCCACCACCGAATGCCGCTGTCATGCCGCGAACCCTAAGCCCTGTTGAGGTAACTGCGGCAACCCGCCAGGCTGGCCAGCCGGGGATAATCCATCTCCGATATCTTAAGGCCGGTTTGACTTTCCAGTTTGAGAATGAAACTGAGAAAATCGACAGAGTCGAACTCGAATTGATCCCTAAACGGCAGATTGGCCACGATCCCGCCCAGAGGAGCCTCGGGCGCCACCTGCCCCAACATTTCCAACACGATGCGGTCGATCTCTTCTTCTTGCATGATCGTTCCTCTACTTTCAATATGGTGTGGATGCCGGATCAAGTCCGGCATGACGCCACTGGCTGTTTTACAATTGCAGTGACACCTCCGTCACCCCCGGATCATTCGGCACATGGCGGCGCTTGAACCCCAATGCCTTGCACAGGGCCAGCATGGGGCGGTTGTCATTGAGCACTTCGCCGAAAAGCTGGCGGATGCCCCGGCTGCGCGCGTAGTCGATGATGCGCCGCATGAGCATGGGCCCCAGGCCGAGACCGGTTTTGCTTCTGTCCAGCAGAATCGCGAACTCGGCCTTCTCCCTGTCCGGATCGGCACTGAAGCGCACCACGCCAAAGAAATCCGCGTCCTGGTTGCCGTTGCCGTCGGTCAGCACCAGGGCCATTTCACGGTCGTAGTCGATCTGGGTCAGTCGAACGACCAAGGTTTTGGGCATCATTTTCATGGGATGCAGAAAGCGCAGGCGGATATCCTCGGGAGTCAGGTTGTTAAAAAGCCGCTGGAAGGCCGGCTCGTCCTCCGGCCTGATGGGCCGCAGGCGCAGGGTCTGGCCGCCCGGCAGGTGGATCATCTGCTCCAGTTCCGTCGGGTAGGGACAGATCGCCAGGCGGCGACCGGCCGGTCCGTCGGCTGGTGCCACCCGCAGGCGCGCATCCAGGGCCAGCACCTCGTGGGGGTCGCCCAAAAGCGGGTTGATGTCCAGTTCCACAATCTCGGCAAAGTCGCAGATCAGTTGGGAGACCTTGACCAGGGTGACGGCGATATCCGCCCGGTTGGCCCCGGGAACGCCCCGGTAGCCGGCCAGCAGACGTGAAATACGGGTGCCGGCAATCATCTCATGGGCCAGGCGCATGTTCAGCGGCGGCAGGGCCAGACAGCGGTCCAGGATGATTTCCGTGGCCGTGCCGCCGTGCCCGAAGAGCAGCACCGGCCCGAACTGGTCATCGACGTGCATTCCCACGATCAGCTCATGGGCATGGGGTTTCTGGATCATGGGCTGGACGCAGAATTGAAGGGCGCTGACGTCATCGAGGGCCTGCTTGAAGTGCTCACGCATGCAGATTGCCCGGTCGCGCACGGCATCGGGCGTCTCCAGGTTGAGGACCACTCCCCCGGCATCCGATTTGTGCAGGATCATGCCGTGCTGAATTTTGAGCACCACCGGCCCCTCGATGGTGGATGCAATTTGAGCGGCGGCCTCGGGGTTTTCTGCAGTTATCGTCTCCACCACCGGAATGCCGTAGGCCGCCAGAACCGATTTGGCCTCGGTTTCCAGCAGCCAGGACCGCCCTTCGGCCAGGACCATGTCAATGATTTTCCGTACCGCTTGCCGATTGGGAGTAAAGTTCTCCGGAATATCCGGCGGCACCTCCATGAGCATGGCCTGGCTGTGTCGGTAGCGCACCATCTGCATGAACCCCCGCACCGCCTTGGTGGGGGATTCGTAGCTGGGAATGCCTTGCTCGTGAAACATCTGCCGGGCCGCTTCGGCCGGCCCCTCGCCGAGCCAGCAGCTAAGCAGGCCAGAGCGGCGGGCGTGTGATGATCGCTGGGTGAACGTTTCCAGAACGGCCTGGGCCGCGTCCATGCTGGATCCGATGGCTGTCGGACAGTTCATTACCAGCACGGCGTCGACACCCGGATCCTCGATGATCGCCCCTAGGGCGTCGGCATAGCGCTGGGGCGGGGCATCGCCAATGATATCCACGGGGTTGCCGTGGGACCAGGTGGGCGGCAGGACTGCGTTGAGGCGATCCATGGTGGTCTCGGACAGTTGGGCAAGCGTCCCTTTTTTATACATCAGTGTGTCGGTGGCCATGACACCGATTCCTCCGCCATTGGTCAGCAGGGCCAGCCGATCCCCGGTTACCGGTTGCAGTTGTCCCAGGGTGGAAACCGCATCGAACAGGGCTTCCAGATCGTTCACCCGCAGAATGCCGGCCCGTTTGAAGGCCGCCTCGTAAACAGCGTCGCTGCCGGCCATGGCACCAGTATGGGAGCTGGCTGCCGCCGCGCTTGATTCATACCGGCCCGCTTTGACAACGATGACCGGTTTGACGCGGGCCGCTGCGCGGGCTGCCGACATGAATTTGCGGGCATGGGTAATGGATTCGATATAGAGCAAGATGGCACGGGTATGGCTGTCGGTGCTGAGGTAGTCCAGCATGTCTCCGAAATCGACATCCGCCATGTCGCCCAGGGAAACCAGGTGGGAAAAACCGATGCGGCGGTGGGTGGCCCAATCGACCACCGTCGAGAGCAGGGCACCGGACTGGGCCACGAAGGCCAGTTGGCCGGGAAGGGGCTGCATATGGATAAAACTGGCGTTGAGATCGATCCGCGGCAGCATCAGGCCGAAGCAGTTCGGACCGACGATGCGCAGCAGATGGGGGCGCGCCGCTTCCAGCATGGCCTTGCACAGCGCCTGGCCCCGGGCGCTGCCGCCTTCGCCGAAGCCGGCAGTAATCACCACTGCCGCTTTGGTTCCCCGGGCACCGAGCTGATCGATGATTTCCGGCACCAAATCCGGCGGCGTGGCGATCACGGCCAGGTCGGGTGGATTGGGCAGGCTGGCGATGTCCGCATGGCAGGCATGGCCGTCGATCTCGGTTCGCCGGGGATTGACCAGGTAGATCGATCCCTGGAAACCGGCGGCGAAAAGGTTGCGCGTGGCCACCGCGCCGACGGTATGCGGTTTGATGCTGGCTCCCACCAGGGCGACCGAGGCGGGATTGAAAAGCGACTTGAGGTTGCGTACGCTCATGGGCATCTCCCTGTCGTTCGTTATATTGGAAGGCTATCGGTCTTCCGGGATGACGGCCGTTTGGGCGAGTTGTTCCGTGCCATGCCGCGATACGACAGGCATCCAACGGTGTCAGCTTTTTCCCCAATTGTTGAGCAAACCGCATGCCACGCGCATGAATCGGAATCAGAAGAGAATACGGATGGTTAATAAAATGGTGCAGATGGCGCCAGCGCGGCCCCTGTAAAAAAATCCGGCAGGGTGTAAAGATGATGGAGAGGGTCTGGTACGGGCAGGATCGGTTTCCACGGAAAACCGGGGCTGGGCAGGCCATTCGGAGTTGCCGACGCGGTCCGTGCCGGCGAAAAGAAAAAACCGGAAGAAGAAAACCATTCTACCGGAGTGTCATGGGCGCCCCTTGGCGAGTTCGCGGCGCAGAATTTTTCCGGCCTGATTTTTGGGCATGGTTTCGATAAAGACGATTTCCCGGGGGGCCAGGGCCGGCCCCAGCCGCTTGCGAGCAAAGGCCATGATGCGTCCGCGCAAATTTTCATCGGCGGGAATGTCCGTAGCGAGACAGAGGTATGCCCTGACCCGTTGACCAAGGTGCATGTCAGGGACACCGACCACGCCGGCGTCACTGACGCCCGGATATTCAAGCAGAACGCTTTCCACCTCGAAGGGGCTGACCATGTGCCCGGCGGTTTTGATCATGTCGTCGGCGCGTCCCAAAAACCAAAACAGGCCCTCGACATCACACCGGACAAGATCGCCGCTCAGATACCATGGCCCTGCGAATCGCCGTCCGTACGCCCCCGTATCCCCGAGCAGGCGGCGAAACATGCTCGGCCAGCCGGCGGCCAGGGCCAGTTCACCGGTTTCGCCAATGCCGCAGATTTCGACGGTTGGGCCACCGGCAGCCGCCGGGCGCACGACCGCGGCTCGGATGCCCCTCACCGGCCGTCCCATGGCCCCGGGTCGAACCGGTTGGTCGGGATGGTTGGCGATCATAATCCCCCCGGTTTCACTTTGCCACCAGGTGTCCCGGATCGGTACACCCAGGGCGTCCTCACCCCATCGCACCGCCGTGGCATGCAGGGGTTCGCCGACGCTGAAAACATGCCGTAGGGCACCGAGATCGAATTCCCGGCAGGGTTTGGAGGGCAGGGTCATCAGGCGACGCAGGGCCGATGGCGCGGTATACCAGACCGTTATCCGTTCCTCGGCCAGAATGCGCAGCCAGCGCCGGACATCGAATTCGGCTTCGTCCACGATCGTCGTTATCCCGGCCATGAGCGGCACCAGGAATCCGTAAACCACGCCGGTGACCCATCCGGGATCTGCCGTGCACCAGTAGCGATCGTCCGGCTTCAGATCAAGGACGGTCCGGCCGGTCAGCAGCTGGTGCAACGCGGCGGCGTGAGCATGGACCACGCCCTTGGGCATGCCCGTGGTACCGCTGGTAAAATGGATCAGAGCCGGGGTTTCGGGATCGGTGGGCGATAGATGGAAATCCTCCGCAGCCGCGTCCATCAGGGCCGGCAGATGCATCACTCCCGGATCGGGTTTATCAGGGGGGTCAATGAGCAGAACGTGGCTCAGGTCCGGCAGGCGTGATCGCAACGCCTGGATTTTGGAATACTGGCGCCGAGTGGTGATCAACACGACTGCCTGACTGGCGACCAGCCGGTGCAGGATCGGTTCTGGGCCATAGGAGGCGTAAAGGGCCGTAAAAACGGCGCCGGCCTTCAGGGCGCCCAGAGCCGTCAGATAGAGTTCCGGCACCCGGCCGCAAAGGGTGGCCACGACCTGTCCCGGGCCGATACCCAGGTTCCTGAAAACATTGGCCGCCTGGTTGGTGAAACGCTCCAGATCGCTAAACGTCCAAGTTTGCCGGGGCGATTCGCCGGAGAGGCAGCACAGCGCCGGATGATCCTTGTGGGGACCGTTGGCGTGCCGGGTGACGGCCACATAGGCCATGTTCAGACCGCAACCCGGCGCCGCGCTTTCCAGTTCATTGCGAATGGATTGCCACTCGGCCCATCCGCTATTGACGTTTTCGTCGGTTGGAATCGGCTGGCCGTTCGGACCATCGTTGTTGCGGCGCTTAAAGCGGGTGATCATGAGTCCCTCCCCTACACCTTTTGGTTCTACCAACTCATTTTTGAGCAAGCCCCATGCCATGCTCATAAAAACAGAATTCAATGTTAATTGAAAAAGTTGCAAGAAGTTGGAGGCTGCGTGGTCCGGCAGGCTGTAAAAGTATCCGGCAGGTTGTAAACCCCCATCTTGCAACATTGGGGTAGAGGTGCTGATCGATTCCCATGTCATGCCGGGCTTGATCCGGCATCCAGTGCTTGTCTGGATTCCGGCGTTCGCCGGAATGACGACCAGCAACTAATGAGCGGATGCTAAAAATAACTTGATTTTTTATGGAAAATCGACTTGTGTGGTATAGACGTTCTTCGGATTGATTGGTGTCAAATCGCGGCAACTTGGATTGTGTTTAAATTTGGAGGAGATGGCAAAAACCAAAAAAGGTGTTTAACAATGTCCAAAAAAGAATGGGTATATGATCCTCAATCAGGAGGGGTAAAAATTCCAGATAAGATCAAACCAATTATCCGCGAACGTATCCTTTCTCATGCGAAGGAAAACTACTCTGGAAAATACAATCGAATTGACGTTAGGTTTCGCAGCAAGTTTTGCTACATTGACGCATATATTGAGCCGTATGTATCTCCGGATTACGATCCCGAACTTTTTGGCGGAAAATCACGCGAAGAAAGAACCGAAGAATTAAGAGAGTTTCCCACTCACCTCTGTCGACTCAGGTACTTCGGTGACGATAACAAGTGGACGATGACCTATTATTCGTATGGTCAAATGAACGATGAACCCTGTTATTTTGACAACGGGACATGGCACGGAACCCCCAGAAGAGGCATTTGATTCATCATCTATGTACTTGGATGGCTGATGAAGGTGTCGAACCATTTGTTTCACACTCGACCGGGAACCCGGGACGGCCTTTTTCCATAAGTCATATCGAGTTGAACGTGGTTAAAATAGACAGTTTCGTGGATGCTGGAAATCTTGCCATAAATGAAGAATCAAAAAATAATCGTAAACGATTTCATGCAAAAAAATTATGTTTATTATCTTACAGAGCCAGCCGGAAAGAACTTTCATTCAGATTTCGTTCCAGAATTAACACCAAAGCAAATGCTGAGAATGGGTGTTTTCGGTGGAAAATACATGACCGACGGTGTGAAAGAGTTTCCCAGAGATTGGTTCATCCAAGCAAAGCTATGTCCTGAACGCCATGATCCCAAAATGAACTACTTTGAAGTCAACGCTTCGCAACCATTGGCTATCTGGCGAGAAAAAGGGTGGATATATCATGAGGACCCCAGAGGATGGTTTCAATGGTATTGCAGGTATTTCATGGGAAGAAGATGTGCAGACGATGATCGTCAGATCAAAAGATGGAAATCCATGAAGAGACACATTGCTCAAATCAAGAAAAATTGTAAAAAAGGCGACCTGAATTGCCGACCAAAACAAAGGCAGGCATTGTTAAATTGGGCTTATGATAGTAGAAAAATTTGAAGCCGAACTGTGTCCCAACCGCTAAGAGCCTGTTTGAGAAGTCTGGATCAGGCTCGATAACAAGGCGGAAAGTGGCTCTAAAGCGGAGCATATAGGTAATATGTGAGCATTTTGAGACACTTTCCAACGCCGTTAGCGGGCCTTAGACGGATTTATCAAACAGGCTCTTAGTTGGGGATCACTTATTTCAGGAGTAAAGACATGGCACATATTAAGTTGCCGGAATTTTCCGACATGTCACCGAAAATTCAAAAGTTGGTAAAACCGAGATTAGAGAAAAATGGAACTCTCGACGAAACGACCAGACTTCTTTCTCTACGCGAGGATATTTTTTTGGCTACAAATAATATGGTCATTAACTTCTTAATCACCAAAACAGAACTACCCTATTCCACCAAAGAACGTATTGCAGTGCTTGTTTCAATGGAAAACGGCTGCAAAATCTGTGTGAACGCGCATAAGACACTCGCCAAAAGACTCGGCATGAGTGATAAACAGGTTGAACAGATTTTGGGTGGTATAGATACAATTGAATGTGGTGAAGGGGAAAAACTTCTACTGAAATTTTGTCTGCGAGCCTCCCGGAAAGATTCTTACAAAATTCTAAAATCAGATATCGATGAAGTAAAAAACATGGGATACAGTGATACACAAATTTTTGAGGCCGTCGCTATAACAGGCTATTTTAACTATATTAATACAATAACCAACGTTTTTGGTCTGGAAGATGAAGCATAACAGCAATAAGGCGATTGGCGGAAAAGAATATACCAGGATGCGCAGGCTTTTCATTCGTATTCAAGGCGGGCTTTTTTACGCATAGTGGGGCTATGTGTAGAAACGCCCAACGAAGAAGACGGATGGAAAGACAAGCAGGCGGGTATATTCTTTGACAGAAATCGCCGAAAAAGAGAGATGCCGAAAATGGAAGTGCTGAAAACAAAATATGGAGAAATATCTGGTTATCAGGATTTGGAAAAACATGCCTCCGGGAATCCCGCATCCCTGATCTTTACTGAACGATTTGAAATTGAAACACCAGTCGGGGTTGTTGTTCCCCAATATTCAGTGGACGATCATGGTAGAAAAATATTAAAGCCGGTTTACTTTTACGATAATGGAAATCTCAGAAAAGCACCCCTTCAGGATGCGGCCTACATCGAAACAAAATACGGAAAATTATCAGCAGAACTCGTCATGTTTTATAAAGATGGACTATTGAAAAAGCTTTTTCCCCTTAACGGCAAGTTAAGCGGTTACTGGGGAGAAAAAGACGAATATACCCTGTCTGAGAACCTTGAACTGAAGCTGCCCTGCGGTACAATTCGTGCTAAGGTGATCAATATCACTTTTTTTAAAAACGGTGATATTAAAAGCATCACCCTCTGGCCACAGGAAACGATTGAAGTAAAAACACCTGCCGGAATAATGCGTGTCAGAGTTGGAATTTCGTTTTATGAAGACGGTTCTGTCAAATCAGTTGAACCGGCCGAACCTTATGCTGTTGACACAAAGCTTGGGAAAATATTGGCCTATGACAATGATCCCGAAGGCATTATGGGGGACGTCAACTCTCTGACGTTTGACAGTGAAGGAAATGTTACATCACTGAGTACGACCCATAGTTCCATAACGGTTAAAACCGCTTCCGGGGAACAGGTAGTGTATTCCCCTTCGGAAAAAGAGAGTCTCTGTTCTGAAAATGTAGCAATAACCGTTCCTCTTCAAATTGATTTTCCTAACGGCAAGGCTCGTTTTAACAATAGTGCTTCCGCTGAGTACGATTTTTCGGAATGCTCATTTGAAGTCATCAAATATGAAAAAAAAGCAGCAGACCCCAGGTATGAGTGCAGGTAATTTTTATCAATCTTATAATTGCTGGAGGAAAAAATGGAGAAAATACTGATTATCGGTTGCAAACGGGCCATGGATGATGTTTGCATCGGCTGTTCCCGGTGCATGGTGGGCTTTAATCGCCGGGAAGGTGAATTCGAACGCTATGGTCAGGACGCGGAACTGACCGGCCTGCTCAACTGTGGCGACTGCCCGGGCGCGACCATTGTTACCCGCATGGCCCAGGTCAATCTGTGGAACAAGCCCATGAATGAAGCTCCGACCAAAGTGCATGTCGCCCCCTGTATCACCGACCACTGTCCATACAAGGAGACCCTGATCAATAAAATCAAGGCCAAGGCCGGTGTTGAGGTCATCGAAGGAGCGCACCCGTACAAACCAAGTGATATTTTTACACCAACTTGATTTGATCGATTGTCTGACCCCGCACTGCGGGGATAAAGGTCTCCAAACCATATGTGCCTGTGCACGGGGCGGCGGCGGGAAAACGCCGTCACCCCGTGGGCCCGCCGTTGATTGACAATCAATCTATGGAACCCACCAATTATTTTGTGAACGCTTCAGAATAGGTATTTAATTCCCATCCAATTCCAACGGTGTGGATGCCAGCCATTTCCACCACACACCAAAATGGTTTGACGGACCATTGTTTCCTTCCTGATGGCATCTGAAGTGAGCATCTTTCATTATAAAAAAAATTTGTTAGAATTCGATTAGACAGAAGAAAAAAGTGGCAATCAAAATAAAAATCTGGTTGTGATTTCGATTCTAAAGAAACGTTCTTGCGGGTTGTCCAACTACCGTTGGTTTACTACTTTCTCATTGTCGTGCGGAGCCTCTTAATGAAGAAATCGACTGAATCTGAATCGATGCAGATGCCTGACCGGCCGGACCATGCTTTTCAACCCATTGTCAATATTCACAGCGGCGTTTGCTACGGTTATGAGGCCACTATCATCAACGCGGACGCAAAATCCGTTGCCGGGCCATCTGGCCAGGACTGTCGGGATTCACTGTGCGCCCGGACCCACGGTGGCCTTTATCAACATGCGGTTACGAAATTCAACGCCATCCCATGGAATGCGCAGGCCTGCCTTTTTTTTAACATCGACAGCTGGTTGTATGATGAAACAAACGGCATGGACGGGTTGATCGATGCGCTGGCGAAAGAACCTCCCGGCAGTGCCGGCAAACGATGCCTGCAACTCTCGGCCCGGTTGATGACCAGCCCCTCCGGAAAACTCATCGAGCGCCTGAACCAGCTCCGGCGACAAGGGGTTCGCATTGCCGTTGATGGCTTCGGGGGCTCCGGGATGCGCCTGTTTTACGACCTGCGCCCGGATTACGTCAAACTCGACCCGTTTTTCATCGACCAGATGGACTGCAACCGGGAAAAGCGAATGATCGCGGCCTGTCTGGTCTCGGTCGCCCATCAACTGGGCAGCATGGTGATCGCCCAGCGGGTGGCCGACGAATCGGTATTCCACGAATGCCGCAATATCGGTTGCGACCTGGTCCAGGGGGATCTCATCCAGCCGTCGATGACGGATCCACAACGGCTGCGGAAGACCTACTCAGCGGTGCGGCAGTGGTGTGAGCATGACCGGCGCGGCAGCGGCCTGAAGGATCACTCACTGCTGCGGGCCGGTATCGAAACGATTCACCCGGTACGCTCGGATGCACCGATGACAGAAATTCTGGATGCATTCAAGAATCACATCACCCGAACATTTTTCCCGGTGGTCAATCCCTACAGTGAACCGGTGGGAATTATCCGCGAGACGTCCATCAAGGAATTCATCTATTCCCGGTATGGCCGTTTTGTTCTGGAGAATCAGGCCTTCAGCAGAAATATCGATGAGTTCATCACACGCATTCCACAGGTCGATGTCCGTATGCCCATCGATCATATCATGGATCTGTTCACCGGGAACGAACCCCTCGAAGGGGTTCTGGTGACCCGGGATATGGCTTATGTCGGTTTCCTGAATACCCAGTCCATGCTTAAAATCCTGAACGAAAAGAAGCTGGCCCTGGCCCGGGATCAGAACCCGCTCTCCAATCTTCCCGGTAATCACTGCATTGTTGAGTATGTCTCCCAGGCCCTGCAGGACACGGCCGCCAGCTACGCCCTGGTCTATTTCGATTTCGACAACTTCAAGGCATACAACGATCATTACGGGTTCCGCCAGGGAGACCGGGTGATCCTGCTGTTCGCCGACCTGCTTAAATCCCATATCCTCTGCCGCGACCGATTTGTGGGCCACGTCGGGGGGGATGATTTCTTCATGGGATTGAAAGACATCCCCCTCGGGGAGGTCGTTGACGAAGTGACGGCCATCGCAAGTCGGTTCCGAGACAATGTGCGGGGGTTTTACCGGCATACGGCCATCGAACGGGGATGCATCCAGGCCCTGGATCGAGAGGGCCAACTGAAATGCTTCCCCTTGATGACGGTCAGCAGCGTTATCCTCGATCTTCCGGCCGACGGGCAACGGATCTATTCTCCCGAAGAGATCGGCACCGTCATCGCCAAAATGAAAAAAACCGCCAAACAGTCAGCGGACAAGCTGTCGGTGGCGAGTCTGATGCCCCGATGGGACTCAGAAGCTGTCAGCTGACCGGCAGGACACCCGCAACGGAAATGCCAGAGGGAGCTGTGGGCGAAGCGGTTGCTGTCCCCTTCACTCAAGGTCGTTGACGGCTGGGTCGGTTATTATCCGGCAACCGCCTGCATGCATTCCTGCACGGGGGATAACTCCATCATGGGGTGTTCGCCACGGGCCAACCGCCTGCCGATGTCCTCAACCACCGCCGTGCACTCCCAGATGCCCCGAACCACATAATGGGCACCCGCCTGACGGTACCGGGCTTCGATGACAGCCAGGCGCCGCTCCATTTCTGACGGCGGAACAGCGGCCACAAGATCGGCGGGCAGGCCCAGCTCGTTGCCCGACTGGGTCAGGCCGATGGTCCACATGCCGGCATTGAGGCCTTCCTCGATATCACTGACGGTGTCGCCGATCTTTATCATGGCGGCCATGGGATAGATCTGCAGCCGGATGGCGTTCTGATAGCACATCCAGGGATAGGGCCGTCCCGCAGGCACATCGGACGCGCACACCATGCAGTCGGGCGTGTAGCCCTGCCTGGCGGCCTGATCGGTCAGCACTTGCATCATCGGTGCGGTGTAACCGGTGCAGGAGCCGATGAGGATGCCCTGCTCACGCATGGCGGCCACAAAAGGCAGCAGGCCATCGATGAGCGCAGCATGATCGGCGATGGTGTCGACCATCATCGGTTCGGTGCGCACGTACAGCAAATCCACATCACTTTCATCAGGCATGCGACCGTATTGTTCCTGCCATTGGGTGACGACTCCCGGCAGCCTACACATGCGCCGGATGTGCTCTTTTTTTGCCAGCCCCATGAACTGCCGGGCTTCAGTGACCGAAACATGGATGTCGAAGGCGTCAAAGACATGCACAAATACGGCGGCCATCCCCATGCAGCCGTAATCGACGGCGGTTCCGGCCCAGTCCAGCACGACGGCCCGGACCGGCCCGCTATAGGTGGAAGTAAGGTTGGATGCGTTCATACGGGTTTTTCCTTTTAGATAAAAATAACTGCCGGTACGGTGGCCATGGAATTGACAAAAAAGAGTCTAAATATATTGAGAATAGGCGCTATGCATTGAGAGACGATTAGGAAATCATTAAATTTCGATTAACCGAATTTAGCCGAAATCAGCCAAAGCAAAATTTGGTGGTCTCGTAAAAATTTGGTTGATGTGACTGACCCGCCCCAAAAAGGCCAAAGGATTGGTACGCATTCACAGGGTTAAAATGGGCAATGGGTCGCATCCTCCTGTTCGGTAAGCGTTTTACAGGGGGCCGCAGATGTGCGGCGCCGGGCATGAAGACGTATTGGTCATACTTCAAATGCCCGGCAACAAAGCAGATGCGGTGCCCTGTGAACGCTTACAAAGATTGACACGGGAAGGTGGTGCAGGGTATTCTCAATTCATGTTTTGAATTTAATTCTGTTGTGAGTAGCGGTTATTCAACTGTCCACTGAGAAACAGGAAGGAGAGCCCTATGAGCGAAAGCGTTTACAAACTCATCGGATTGGTGGGAACAAGTCCGGCATCTTGGGAAATTGCAGCGGACAATGCTGTGGAAATCGCATCAACGTCTTTGAAGGATCTTAGAGTGGCAGAAATTGCCAAATTGGATATGACGGTGGAAAATGGCAAGGTTACCGACTTCCGCACGCGGCTAAAGTTATCACTCAAAACAGATTGATGAATTTTACGACAAACGGGTGACCATCAATTCGTAATCAATTAACACTGCCGATAAAAAGTACCATGCCAAGGATCGTGATACCGGCCGCGCCGCCCAAGGCGAGAATCGCATATGCCAAACTGAACAGGCGCCGGTTGCCTTCCACCAGTCCCAGAAAGCGTTGCTTGAGAACGATGGTCAATACGGCAAAGACGCCGGTGGTGAGGGACATTCCGGCGGCGATGCATATCATGGCGCCCAAACCGGCGGGCAGAATCCCCAGGGTGAGTGAGAAGAGCAGAATCATCGCCGCCCCCGGGCAGGGAACGATGCCCACGGCCAAAGCCGCAACCAGGAGGCTTCGGGTATCCGATGCGCCCGGGCAGCTCTGGGGGACGGGAACCGTTTTGGTCCGCAACTGCAAAAGCGTGTGCCCGGCCAGAAATATCCCCAGCCCGACGAGCAGCCCATAGCTGACCCTTTCCAATACCACGCCGGCATTCTCCAGGGTCATGGCACCGGATGTTTTCAGGACCGTTGCGCCCACAAGAATCAGCACTGTGCCGGACAGCACATGGACGAGCATGGTCAGACAGCCGAGCGCCAGCCCCCGTTTGATGGTGCCGGGACGGTTGAGAAAATAGGCACAGGCGTAAACCTTGCCGTGGCCCGGTCCCAAAGCGTGAACCATGCCATAAAGCAGGGAGAAGAGCATGAACATCCGAAACGCATGGCCGAATGGATCTTGCTGGATATCCCCGGCCAACCGGACCATGTTCTGTCGGATGGCGAACTGGACCGTGACGATCTTCTGCATGGCCGGCTGAAAAAGCGCCGGATAGCCAACTGCCGGCTTGCTTTCGGTTGTGCCGTTGGTCCGCTTCGAGGAGATAAAAGGATTGCGGGCCGCCTGGCTTGACGCGCCATAACCCCATGGCATGACCGCCACGACCGCCACCATCAGCATCAGAAAGGCGATACGACGCATCCTCATTTGGGTTCGAAGGTCATGACAACGGCTTGGGGAATGATTTGGTCGTGGAAATAGGCCATGTCGACGGCGTCCTCCACCCGGGTATCGATCCGGAAACCTTGCGGATCACCCGTGACTTGAATGTCTCCATTGAACTTTGAAATGCCCACGGCCTCGGCAAAGCGCTGATAATCCCCGGGCCGCGCCGGGGCCTCCCGATTGGCGAACATCGGATCTTTCGACGGATCGATGGCGGTCCGGTCCCCGGCGGAATAGGCCACATAAGTATAAAAAGAGTCGTCGTATACCGCAACCTTTACCTGCTGGCGCTTGCCCGGCTTGGCCGCCACCCGGCAGGGAACCAGAAAATCATAGACCAACCGGTTGTCCCGCACCTCGGCTGTAAAATCGGCAATCGTTTCGACCGCGACGCCCCGGCCATTGACACGCATGGCCGTGAAATAGTGATAGTCCCTGAGGCTCTCCACGGTTAATTGGCGCAGCGCCGTTTGTTCACCCATGGAAAGGAACGCGTTGTGATCCGTATCGACGACATCAAGGACGGCCACCGTGGTCATCGCGTCCAGCGTCCAGTGCTGGTGACAGCCAACCAATCCGGTCTTGTCCATGACAAAAGAGATCGTGCAATTCACAAAGGCGTGCGGGTGGGCCGCTGCCCGCCGCCCGCTGAAAACGCATAGAGCGACCAGTACGATCACTGTCATTGCCAGTCGACAACCTGTCCGGCCGGTTATTTTGGCTCTCATTCGCATGGGTTTCTTAATACCGAATCCTTGCGTAAATATAAATCCGATAATTGAATAAACGCATAATCATGGGTGTGTTTTTTTCCTAATGCGTGTTACTGTGAGCACTGATTCCGCACCTCAATGTCCTTTCAAAGAAGTATTTTTATCGATCAAATAACGTTTTTTGGTTGACCTAAATTATTCCAGGTTTAATTTTTTTAAAAAGTTTCTTGGCTACAAAAACAGAAGGGAGCCAACATGAAATGGGCAAAATGGCAAACGAGCAAAGTGATTCGAGGGCAATCGATGATTGTGGCTCTATTGACCGTCTTGTGCACGATTGCAAGCGCTTCGGCGGCTACCTTTGACGGCAAATACCCGATCCGCGTCGGCGCCACCGTGGGCATGGTGGCGGACATCGTTCGCGAGGTTGCCGGTGACCGGGCGGAAGTGACCAATATCATCGGTTCCGGCGTGGATCCGCATGTGTACAGCCCAACCCGCAGCGACGTGGCCGTACTGCTCAAATCGGATATCATCTTTTATTCCGGTTTGCTGCTTGAAGGGCAGATGTCCGACGTTTTGGTCAAGATATCCCGCAAACGACCGGTTTATGCCGTTACGGAATTATTGAAAGCGGACTACCTGCTTCAAGATAAGCAGACCGGACATCACGACCCCCATGTGTGGATGGATGTGGGCGGCTGGATCAAGGCCGTCGATGTGGTGGTCGAGGCCATGGCCGGATTCGATCCGCCCAATGCCGAGCTGTACCATCGGAACGCAAAAACCTACCAGGCACTCCTCCACCGCCTTGACGATTATGCCCGTCAGGCCATCGCCTCCATCCCCGAAAATCAGCGAGTTCTGGTTACCGCCCATGACGCCTTCAACTACATGGGCCGGGCTTACGGTATCGAAGTAAAGGGCATTCAAGGCATTTCCACCGAATCGGAGGCAGGGCTCAAGGATATCAACCGGCTGGTGGACCTGTTGGTAACCCGCCGCATCCCTGCCGTCTTCGTGGAGACCAGCGTGTCGGACAAGAACGTCAAGGCCCTTATCGAGGGGGCGGCTGCCCGCGGGCACCGGGTGACCATCGGTGGGAACCTGTTCTCCGATGCCATGGGCAGTCCCGGCACTTACGAAGGCAGTTATGTGGGAATGATCGACCATAACGCGACCCTCATCTCACGGGCCCTGGGCGGCCAGGCGCCGGCTGGTGGAATGCAGGGGAAACTGGCTGAAACCAAATAAAGGAATGGCTATGGCAACCCCCGAGAAACAATCCATCCAGATGCCCGCCGATGCCACCGTCGCTGAAGAGGCGCCGTTGTGGGTCAATGATCTCACCGTGGCCTACCATCGCAAGCCCGTGCTGTGGGACGTTGATCTGACCCTGCCCGAGGGCCGCCTGATTGCCGTGGTGGGACCCAACGGCGCCGGCAAGAGCACGTTCATCAAAGCCGTTCTGGGCCTGGTGCCCCGCGCTTCCGGGGCGGTGACCATTTACGGCGAGCCCTACGAGGCCCAGCGCCACCTGGTGGGCTACGTCCCCCAGCGCGAGAGCGTGGACTGGGACTTTCCGGTCAATGCCCTGGATGTGGTGGCCATGGGACTCTACCGCCGAATCGGCTGGCTGCGGCCGGTCAAACGGTCGCACCGCCAGATCGCCCTGGACGCCCTGGAAAAGGTGGGCATGGCCAACTACGCCAAACGCCAGATCAGCCAGCTTTCCGGGGGGCAGCAGCAACGGGTCTTCCTGGCCCGGGCCCTGGTTCAGGACGCCCAGCTGTACTTCATGGATGAACCCTTCGCCGGTGTGGACGTGGCCACGGAGCGGGCCATCATCGCCCTGCTCAAGGAACTCAAGGCAGCCGGCAAAACCTGCGTCGTGGTCCACCATGACCTGCAGACGGTCCCCACGTACTTCGATCACGTGGTGCTGTTGAACATGCGCCT
Organism: Desulfosarcina ovata subsp. ovata; assembly: GCF_009689005.1. Taxonomy (NCBI): domain Bacteria; kingdom Pseudomonadati; phylum Thermodesulfobacteriota; class Desulfobacteria; order Desulfobacterales; family Desulfosarcinaceae; genus Desulfosarcina; species Desulfosarcina ovata. The sequence continues at coordinate 4,279,466 of NZ_AP021879.1, forward strand.
GGTGGCCGCCGGACCGGTGGATCTGGTTTTCAACGAGGAGAATCTGAAAAAAACCTATGGCGGCCGGCTCACCTTGTTGAGTCAGGCACTGGATGAAGTGGCCAAAGGCCCCAACTTTCCATCGGCCAAAGGATAATCCCCATGAACCCAACCCGAAGAATGGCCGTTGCGATCTTTGTCATGGCACCTCTTCTTCTCTGTGCGGTAACAATGCCGGCAATGGCCCAGACCGCCGACGCCGGGAACCGACTGGATGACTTCTTGCGCGTGTTCACATTCCAGGATTACAATACTCGCGTGGTCGTGGTTGGAACGACCCTGCTGGGCCTGGCCGCCGGCTTGATCGGCACATTTCTGGTCCTGCTCCGGCGTGCCCTGCTCAGCGACACCCTCAGCCATGCCACCCTGCCGGGCATCGCGCTGGCCTTCATGGTCATGACCCTTATCACCGGCAATGGCAAACACCTGCCCGGGCTGATTGCCGGTGCAGCGGTTTTTGCCGTTATCGGTACCCTATCGGTGTTGGCCATCCAGCGATTTTCGAGGCTCAAGGACGATGCCGCCCTGGGCATTGTGCTGAGCGTCTATTTCGGACTCGGTATCGCCCTGATGGGAATGGCCACCCGCATGGATGCTGGCAACGCCGCCGGCCTTTCCTCGTTCATTTATGGCAAAACCGCATCCATGCTTTTCTCGGATGCCCTGTTGATTGCGGTCACCGCGTTCGTGGCGGCGCTGGCCTGTCTCCTCTTTTTCAAGGAATTCTCCCTGATCTGTTTCGACGCCGATTACGGCCGAACCCAGGGTTGGCCGGTGACCCGGCTGGATTTTCTCATGATGGCCCTGGTGGTCCTGGTGACAGTGATCGGACTGCAGGCCGTGGGCTTGATCCTGGTGGTGGCGCTGCTGATCATTCCGGCCGCATCGGCACGGTTCTGGACCCACCGGCTGCGCACGCTGCTTTGGCTTTCCGGTCTTTTTGGCGCGCTCAGCGGTTTTCTGGGATCGGGCATTTCGGCCTTGATGGCCAACCTGCCGGCCGGGGCGGTCATCGTTCTGGCCGCCTCCTTCTTTTTCCTGGTCAGTCTGTTTTTCGGATCCGCCCGGGGATTGTTGCGCTTGGGGATAGACCGGCAGCGCCTGCAACGCAAAATCATGAACGAGAATCTGCTCAGGGATCTTCATGAATGGGACGAGACCGCGGCCAATAACGAAAAACAGGCCCCGCGCGCCGGAATTCTCATGCGCAGGCGGGCCTGGACCTCACCCTCATTGAAGCGAACCCTGCGGCGCCTGAATCGCCAGGGGTTGATCCGTCAACCCAGCGACGGAACCATTCGCCTGACCGACACCGGCAGGGAAGCGGCCCAGGAAATCGTGCGCCGCCACCGATTGTGGGAAACCTACCTGATCACCCATGCCGACGTGGCACCGGGCATGGTCGATCTTTCCGCCGACCGGATCGAGCATGTTCTGGAACCGGAACTCATCAGTCGCCTGGAAACCCTTCTGGATGCCGGCAAGGGGCATGCCCCGCCTCCCAGCCCCCACAAACTGCCCCTTATCAAAGGAGTGCGTTGACCATGGAATGGACCTTTATCGACACATGGATTGTCGTGGTTGGCGCCCTGAGCGCCGCCGCCTGTGCCTTGTTGGGGAATTATCTGGTGCTGCGCCGCATGAGCATGATGGGCGATGCCATCAGCCACGCCGTTTTGCCGGGCCTGGCCATCGCCTTCCTGATTACCGGCAGCCGGGCAAGCCTGCCCATGCTGATGGGCGCCATTCTCATCGGTGTGGTGACCACCCTTCTGATCCAGGGCATCGATCGCCTCAGTGGCCTTGACCGCGGCGCATCCATGGGGGTGGTCTTCACCACCTTATTCGCCATCGGCCTGATTCTCATTCGTCAGGCGGCCGATCATGTGGATCTGGATCCGAGCTGCGTGTTATACGGCGCCATCGAATTGACTCCCCTGGATACGGTCCTGATCTTCGGCCAGGACATCCCCCAGGCCGCCGTCACCAGCGGGATCATGCTGGTCCTCAACCTGATCTTCGTTATCGTCTTTTTCAAGGAGCTGAGGATCACCGCCTTCGATCCGGCCTTGGCCACCACCATGGGCATCAACGCCAATATCATGCATTACGGCCTGATGACGCTGGTGGCGGCAACCACCATCGCAGCGTTCGAAAGCGTGGGCAGTATTCTGGTCATCGCCATGCTGATCGTTCCCGGTGCCGCGGCACACCTGATCACCGACCGGCTGGGCCGCGTGCTGGCCATCAGCGTATTGTTCGCGGCGGCCTCGGCCGTGCTGGGGCATATGGGCGCCATTACCGTTCCACGGTTGTTCGGGTTCCAGGACACCAGCACGGCGGGCATGATGGCCCTGGCCACCGGCCTCCTGTTTCTCCTGGTTTTTCTCTTTGCGCCGCGTTACGGCGTCATTGGCCGGGCGACCAACCAATTGCGCCTGGGCCTTGGAATCATCGGTGACGATACGCTGGGCTTTCTTTACCGCTATCACGAACTGGCTCCTGAAGGAGCGCCGCCGGTTCCCATCGCGGAAATCAAGAAAGCCCTCAAGGTGGGATCCACGATTCGTCTGATGATCTGGAAACTCAAACGCAAAAACCTGATTCTGACTGACGGTAACGGGTTGACGCTGACCGATGAAGGGATAACCGCCGGACAGGGATTGATCCGTTCGCATCGCCTGTGGGAGACCTACCTTTGTGATGTCATGGGCTGCTGTGACGCGGATGTCCACCGCCATGCCCATAAGTTCGAGCATGTCACCGATCCGGAGACGCAACAGCGGCTCAGTGAAATTACCGGCAATCCCGGTCGGGATCCCCACCGGCGGAAGATCCCCTAGTGCCGTGTCTCAAAAGTTCTGCGCTCAATTTTGGCAATTTTAGTTTCTGATTGAAGAATACCCAATCTATGCGGCCTTCGCCAGACGTGGATCGTTGCGGACAAGGGCTTCTGAAAAGAGGGCATACGCATTGCGCGCTTTTTTGAGCCGAATCGGACCGGTTTCCCTTTCGATGATATTACAGATGTACTCATCGCTTTGGGCTGCCAAGTCCAGTAGCTGAATCCAGTCTGAAACGGGTATCGCATTCAGGTAATTGTCGGCGATGTTGCTCATAAGCAATAGCTGGCTCGTCAAAAACTTGGAATCCATTTGATCTGTCTTTATGTAAAGCAGTCTACAAAAGCGTCGGACAGCCTTGGCATAAAGGCCTTTTCCTGTATAGGACCATTTGAAGGGATGAGCAAAGAACTCATTCCAGGTATCGATGAAAGCGGCGATAGCTGCGCGTAATTGCTCAAGAGACTGAAACTGGTCGTATTTGAGGCACTTGCTTTTTAGAATGCCGAACCATATCTCGACCATGTTCAGCCAAGAAGCATGAAAGGGAATAAAGTGAACAACAATGCGCTTATTCTCAGATTGCAGCCACTCACGTCGTTCAGCACCGCTTGTCAGGGGCGAATATTTAATGCCGCTAAGCTCGGCAACGGTTTGACAAAAATCAGCATGGTAATGGGGCGTCAAATTATCCATGATGTAATGGATTTGCGCATCGGGGGCATGGCTGTCAACATGGGATCTGAAGACATCGCATAGGGTATGACGATTATGGTTTTCGGTGCAACGGCCGTAGACCTCGCCTGTCGCCGGATTGAGAAAAGCAAGCAAGTCGCACACGCCGTTACGTTCGTAATCGAAGTCCTCCAAAACCGGCTGATTGCTGCCGACCGGCAGGTTCGGGGTAAGCCGTCTGAGTGCCTGGATGCTGGTACACTCATCAAAACAGTACAGATGCTCATTCGGGTTCCGGTAACAGCTGATGATATTCTCCATTTTTTGGAAAAAATCCGGATCACTGATTTGTAGGTAGTATTTGTGACGGTGAGGCTTTAGCGCATGTTCCAAAAGAATACGATGGATGGTCGAGCGGCTGATGGGCATGCCGATTAAGTCTGTATGTACTTTGAAATAACGCTGTGCATCGCGAAGAGACCACCGGTGAAGTCCGGGAAGAGGTGGCGCTTGTTGACAATAAACGGCAATGGTCATCAGACGTTTGTCTTTCGAGAAGGTGCGAGGCCGCCCGCAACGAGGATAGTCGGCCAGCGGTTCACCGTTTTTAACCCGGCATATCCATCTACGGACAGTCGAACGATGGGAGTCGGTGAAAACAGAAATAACACCAGGTGTGAATCCGCCCTTATACAGCGCCACAATGGCTGCCCGTTGTTCGACTCTTGCCGGAAGTGGCTTGGGCCATGTCAGGGTATTGTCTATTCGGAAGCACCAGCTTTGGAAGTTTTTTTTACTGCGGTAACCAACTCGGGCAAAGATCGTTTGATCTTGGACAGGCCCAGCTTGTCAAGATGATGGCGGACGGTGCGTGGCGAAATGGTTATCTGGCAACGCTCTTTTAATTGATCCGAGATCGAAAGGCCCGAGGTCGCACCGCCTGTGATGGCGTCGACGGCAAACTGCTGAATGAGTTCGGCTTTGATCTGAGGGCTCACCCGATAGTCTTGCTTTTGTCCTTTTCGCTGATCCACCAAGGAAAGCGCTCCTTTTTGCATCAGCTGTCGGGCAAGGGTCATCGTGCGAGGCCGCGTTAGCCCAATCGCCTCGGCAACTTGTTTACTGGTGAGCAAGCCGGAGTTGAGCATGGTCAAAAGCACAATTTTGCTCTGCAAAGTATCCTGCTTGTCAATTTTGAGTTGTCTATCAGGGGCGCCCAGATCGATGATGATGAACTGCTCTTGCTGTCTTACCGCAATAGGTGGCAACTGGTGACATATTGTGGCCAAAGGTTGGTATTGCCGCCGTCGCCGGTCTTGGAGGGCGGACAAACCATCGTTTATAATCGTCCTGATAGTGGACTTGACTGTCTCGGCCGGCATATCGAGCGTTTTTGCGATGTTTTGGCGGTTAAGGCCAAGCAGATACAGCGCAAAGCACAGCAGACGCCTGATGACATTGGCTCCCAATGCCTCCAGCGCCCGATCGATTCGTTCTCTTGAGAGCTTACCGGAGAAGGATAGATCCTGGCAATTTGTGATTCGCATGGCGTTCATCGTATTTGACCCACTTTTTTAGTGTGTATACCTTCATGTCAACAGATTTTGGTAAATAATAGCATAGTGATGGGTTAAATACAACCGGTTGTTAACGAATTTTATATTGCCATTTTATAGTACAGAACTTTTGAGACACGGCACTAGAGCCTTTCCCAAACGTTTGCCATTGTCCATGACGATCTGGCCGTCTTAGGCGATTTCTGTCAACAGCTGGTTACCGGATCATCGGCATTTAAAAGTCACCAGGGCTGACACGAACACACAGCACCCCGTTCTGGGGTGAATAATTGGCTTGACAGCTAAGGAGGTCTCCCATAATAGACTTTTTTTGAGCTAATGATCACAGGTGTCCAACGGACTTAATCGGGAATCCCGTGCAAATCGGGAGCGGACCCGCCGCTGTAACACACGCATTTTCAGGGTATCCTGAAAGGCATTCTTTTTGGCAACTCGTGCCACTGTTCACTGCTGTTTGAATGGGAAGGCCGCCAAAAAGCAAGTGAAGCCAGAAGACCTGCCTGTGATGGGTGTTGTAAAATCTCTCGGGACGTAGAGCATTTTGCGCAAACATTGCGATCACAGGGATAAAAAACGATATCCCCGTGCCCCTATGGGCACGGGGATATTTTTTTGCACGGGCACGGCAGGCGGACAATGGAAATCGATATTTCTTCGGGACCCCGCTGATGTCCCGAAGAGGTAGACTTGTCCCTGATCATAACGATGAACAGAAGTTCATCACCAAAGCAAAGGAGCGAAACATGGCGTTATCTGGAATGGAAATTTTCAAGCTTTTACCCAAGACGAACTGCCGGGAGTGTGGAATGGCAACCTGTATCGCTTTTGCCATGAGTTTGGCCGCCGATAAAATCGAGCTTGAGGCCTGCCCGTATGTATCGGATGAGGCAAAAGCCAAACTCGCCCAGGCGGAAGCACCGCCGATCAAACTGGTTACCATTGGCAGCGGCGACCAGGCGCTCAAAATCGGCGGGGAATCCGTCATGTTCCGCCACGACAAGCGGTTCAACAACCCGACGGGTCTGGCCATATGCATTTCGGACACCGCTTCGGAGGCGGACCTGGATGCCAGGCTCAAGCGGTTCCAACGGGTGCGCTATTGTCGAATGGGATGTGAGTTACGGGCCGAATTGGTCGCGATCAAGAACGAATTGCAGGATGCGCGAAAATTCGCCCACACGGTTGAAACAGTGAGAAAAGGCAGCGACGCCAGAATCATCCTGATGAGTGACGATCCTGAAATCATGGCCGCCGGGTTGAAGGCCTGCGCCGGCTCAAAACCACTGATTTGCTCGGCCACATCGGCCAATGCCGAGTCGATGATCGAGCTTGCCGCAGCGCATGACTGCCCGCTGGTGGCCAAAGCCCAGGGTTTGGAGGAGCTCACCGCGTTATCCAGCCGTTTGGCCGACGCCGGCGTGCAGGAAATCGTTTTGGATACGGGGGCGCGAACCGTGCGGGAAGCGCTGGCGGATCAGGTACACATCCGGCGAGCCGCCATTCATCAAGCCGTCGAATCACTGAGTTATCCGACAATCACGTTCCCCTGCGAAATGACCAACGACCTTTCCATGGAAACATTGATTGCGGCCATGTTTATCGCCAAATATGCCGGAATCGTGGTTCTCTCCGATTTTCAGGCAGAGAGTATTTTCCCGCTCTTGCTGGAGCGGATGGAACTTTTCAGTGATCCCCAGGATCCTCTGATGACCCCTGAAGGGGTCTATGAAATCGGTGCACCCGATCGCCATGCACCGGTGCTTCTGGCCTCATCGTGGGCATTGACCTATTACAATCTCACCCTGGCGGCGGAAGTTTCCCGCACACCGATTTTTCTCTGCTTCCAGGAGATCAGCGAGCCGGATGTCATGTGCTGGTGCCATCATTGTCTGCGCAGCACCCAAAAAGGCAAATTCGATGCGCCAAGCACCATCCGGTTCATTAAGGATTGCAAACTGGAGGAGCGGGTGGATCACCGGAAACTGGTCATCTCCGCCAGAAACGCCCAGTTCAGTGCCGAACTCGAAAGCGCGCTGCCGGAGTGGGAGATTATCGTCGGCCCCGGTGAGGCGTCCCAGCTCACTGGTTTCCTGCCGGAACTGGCCGAGGAATTGAGGAAAGAGAAAAGCGTTTGAGGGCTTCTGGATAAATCGCAGGTTGGAAAACACACCCGCCCCGGGCCATCAACCGGCAGCGGGATCGTTCCCCCCGTCAGCACCAGCGCCCGTGGACTGCACGTAGATCGTCCGGGTGGGATAGGCAAATTCGATCCCCGCCTCGCCGAACTGCCTGAAAATGTCCAGGTTGATCGCCTGCTGAATGTCCATGTAGACCGTATAGTCCGGATTCCGGATCCAATAGACCACCTCGAAATTCAGGGCATAGTCGCCGTACTCCTTGAAGTGGGCCCGGTCGAAGCGAACCTGGGCGTTGGCCTCGACCGCCTGTCTGATCATCTCCGGAATTTGCCGGATCTGCTCATAGGCGGTCTGATAGACCACACCGATGGCAAACACCACCCGGCGTTCAACCATGCGCTTGTAATTGCGGATGCGGCTTTGCAGCAGGTCGGTATTGGAGAAGATCAGCTGCTCTCCGGAGAGGCTGCGAATGCGGGTGGTCTTCAGCCCCACATGCTCGACCGTTCCCATGTATTCTTCAATGATAATGAAATCACCGATCACGAAGGGTTTGTCCAGGACGATGGAAAAAGACGCGAACAGGTCGCCAAGAATGTTCTGAATCGCCAGGGCAACGGCGATACCACTGATTCCCAGGCCGGCGATCAGTGTAGTGATGTTGACGCCCAGGTTGTCGAGCCCGATCAGCAAAAGGATGATCCAGATCATCATGCGCAGCACAAACCCCACCGATGTCAGCGTGGTCACCGCGCCGGCATTGCTCTCGATTTTCCGCTTGCGGAAACGGGCGACCCAGAAGCTCACCGCATGGGAGATGAGCACGCCCACTTGAAGAAGGGTCACCAGGCCAACCACATGGCTGAAGATGATACCGGTGGCATCGGGCAGCGCAATTTTCAATGACCCGCTGTACACCGCCAGGATAAAAATAAAAATCACATTCACCCGGTCGATCAGTTCGGCCAGCAGGTCGTCCCAGACCGTATCGGTCCTGGCGGCGAACGCAGCCAGTTTTTTGTGGATGATCCGTTTGGCGGCAACCACCGCCAGGAAGACCAGCACGGCAATGCCGATACCGATCAACCATTCCGGCAGCGAATTCTGATAAATGACAATCTTGGAGAACATGATGATCACACCTTGGGTTGCAAGTGGGGATAATGTGATCATCCTAACCATTCATGGCGCAAAGGTCAAAAACAGGCTCCAAATGCGGTTGCCCGGCGTTGCGGCCCCCGGCAGTTGACAGACGGGGTGATGTTTGCTGATATTGGCGGACGCTATAAATTTTAATAAGGATGCACATGCCACCATCACACCGTCATCGCCGATTGTTTGCTTTTCTCAGCCTGGCCATTTTACTCTGCCTGCCGGCCTCATCGGGCGCCTTCGAGCGTTACAACCAGGTCACCGCCTTCGATCGCTATTTCTCGAAATACACCAAACGATTTTTCGGACCGGCATTTGACTGGCGGCATTTCAAGGCCCAGGCCGTGGCCGAATCGCGACTTCAGGCGACTGCCAAATCCCGTGTGGGCGCCGTGGGCCTCATGCAGATCATGCCCCGCACCTTTGCCGAAATCCGCCGCAAACAGCCGGTCATCAAAGGGTCCCGGGAACAACCGCGCTGGAATATTGCCGCCGGGATCTACTATGACCGCCAATTGTGGAATACATGGACGGCCAAGCGCCCCTTTAACGATCGCCTCAATTTCACTTTCGGGGCCTACAACGCCGGGAAGATGAATATCATCAAGGCCCAGCGGGTCGCCCGAAAAAAGGGGTTCGACCCCAACCGCTGGCTGTCCATCGAACGATCGCTGCCCGCCGTCACCGGGAAAAGCAGCCGCGAGACCATCGGCTACATCAACAAAATCCAACTCATCACGGAGGTACTGCACTGATGGAACTGTCCATCGCCTTGCTCAATTTCGTCTACGCCATTGCCGGCGCCCTGCTGACCCTGGCATTCATGGCCGCCGGCTACAAACTCTTCGATACCATCACCCCCTTCGACACCTCCCGGGAACTGGCGTCAAAAAATGTTGCCGTGGGAATCGTGGTCGGCGCCATTTTCATCGGACTTGGAATTGCCGTGGGACTGGTGGTCGGTTTGGGATTGAACTAGCCCACTTGCAGATAGAGGCTTTTTTTGAAGCAGCACCTTTCCATCAGACATTCCAAGCTCAGGGCGTCCACCGCGCCGCATTCGCTGAAAAGGGATCGCCTTGCCGGGATGCTGTCCGCCATCACGACCCAAAAAATGGGCCTGATCGTTGCCGGCGCGGGGTATGGCAAGACCACCCTGGCCGCCCAGTGCATCGCCGATCTAAAGGTGGATGGGGTCTGGTACGGCCTTGAGGAATCCGATAGTGACCTGGCAACCTTTCTGACCTATCTGGTGGAAGGCATTCGCGAGCGCCATCCCGGATTTGCCGCCGGCATTGAAGAGCGCTGGGCAGAATCCCTGCTGTTATCGACGCGCCGTGAAATGGTCCTGGCCGAGCTTCTGGCAGAGGTGGAACGGTGGGTCACCCAAACCATGGTCATTGTGCTGGATGACTACTATCTTGTGGATGCGCACAGCAGTGTCCACACCGTCCTGGAGGATCTCCTCCACCGCTCCGGTCCGATGCTGCATTTTGTGGTGATCAGCCGTCACGAGCCGCCGCTGAAAATCTCCCGCCTGCGCGCCATGCTGGAAGTCGTGGACATCGGTGAAGACGATCTGACCTTTCACAGGGAAGAGATTGCCCGGCTTTACCATGACCAGTTGAAAACACCGCTCGGTGATCCCGAAATGGCTGCCCTTTACGCGGCCACCGGTGGATGGGCGGCCGGACTGATCCTCTTTTACCATGCCGCCAGGGGCCGAAGCGGGGGGGCACCCGATGGCGGCCTGCCGGCCGTGGGCAAAACCAAGGACTATATTTTCAAGTATTTTAAAGAGAACATCTTCGACCGCCTCGCCCCTGAACTTCAGCGTTTCATGATCCAAACCGCCCTGCTCGACCGGCTCGAACCGGACCTGTGCGATACCCTTCTTAACCGCCGGGATTCCCGCACGATCCTGGACATGCTTTGCCGGGAGCATCTTTTCACTTTTAAAAGCACGGATGAGAACGCCCCTTTCCGGTATCACCACCTGCTGCAGGAATTCCTGCGCCGCCAGTTGGAAACAACACGTGATCGCAATGCCATCGCAACGCTGCACATGGATATCGGCCACGCCATGGAGAAAAACGGCGATCTGTTTGGCGCGATCCGTCACTATTTTGCAGGCCGCCATTTTGAAGCGATCGGCCGCCTGATCAAGGGCATGATGATGCGCGACATCATGGAGTGCCCGTTGGCATTTCTGGGCATGGTCCTGGAGAAGATACCCGAAGCGCTGCTCAGCCAGGAACCGCGTCTGATCTATCTCCGGGCCAAGCTGACCTCGATTCAGGGGAACCCTCACCAGGCCATTGACGGCTTGAGAAAAGCACTGGTGCAATTCCGCGGGCAGAAGGATGAATCGGGGGTCGCCAGCTGTCTGAAAGACCTGAGTTACCATTACTACATTACCGGCAATATCCGGCGGGCCAGAAAAGAGATGGCGCCACTGTGGGGCAGGCCGCACGATGATCCGTTTTTTTCCATGGAAGTTGCCGGGCTCCTGATTCTCTTCTGCGCGATTCTCGGCGATATGCCGGCGGCGGATGACTACCACCGGGAGGCGATCCGTTTTTCGTCCCGCTCCGGGAAAACCGGCAGATCGCTTGTCGAGAACTGGCTGAACCTTTGCTACAGTTACCGTTTCTATTGTTCCGGCGCGTTTGAAAAGGCGTACCGCATCAATGCCAAGGCCATGCACGGATTCCGCCGCGACGGGATGATCGGCCCCCTGCCGTTGGCCTATTTCCAGGCCGCACTGATATCCTTTTACCGCGGCCGGCACCGGTCGGGCGGCGCCTACGCCGACAAAGGACTCCGCCTGGCAAGAACGGTGGGCTTCAGCGATTCCACCTATGCCTGGCTGCTGTACAGCCGGGCCCTCAACCAAGTGACACGAAGAAATTCCGCGCAATCCATCGATGACGCCGAACTGGCGCTGCAGATTTTTACCCGTCACGACAACTTCTGGGGGCAGGCATCTATCCATGAAGTCATTGCCATGCACCACCAGGCACGCCACGCGCCCGATCAGGCGCAAGCCGCTTTGCGCCAGGGGCTGACGGTCATCGATGGGCTCGATCTCCCATTCACCTGGGCCGCGCTCACCCTCAGGCTTGCCCAGGTATGCATGGACCAGGGAGACGATGCCCGCGCCCATGGATGGATCGACCACCCGCGCAGCCGGTTTGCCGTTTCGGATTTTCATCTTTTTCGGCTGTTCCGGCTGAAGGCACAGATCGCCGCAGGACAAAGGCAGCCCGCATCGGCCATCGATCACATGGCCACGGCCCTGCAGATCGCCCGGGCAAACCATTACGATCCTTGGGTCCTTAAAGGCGGGGACCGGATGATCTCAACCCTCCTGGCTTGCCATGCCGGGGGAATCATGCGCTCCTATATCGAACGGCTTTTTGCCGGAGCGGATGAATCCCTTCAGGCGCAACTGGCCAGGCAGAAAAACGCCGCCCACCGCAACCAAATGGTCGCGGATGCACGGCCGGCGTTTTCTCCACAGCGCTGGCAGGCCCCGCTGGAAATCCAATGCCTGGGACCGTTTACGGTCTCTTGCGGCGAACGCGTGATTCCGGACCGCGACTGGCGCAGTGCCAATGTCCGTCGGCTTTTCCAGTACCTGACATTGAAAAGCGGGCAGGGATTCATCCCCAAGGACGTCCTCCTGGAACTGCTCTGGCCGGGAGAGGACCCCCAGAAAACGAACCGGCGCTTCCATGTGACCATGACCGCGCTGCGCAAACTGCTGGAGCCGGATCTGAAACGCGGCGTGCCATCGAATTATATCCTGAGGCAGAATGATGGCTACCGGCTGGAACCGGGCAGGAAAGGAACGATCGATTTCATCGATTTTCTCAACCGCTGCCGGCAGCTTCAACAGAGTACAGACCCGGCCGCCCCGAACCGCCTGGATGCCATGCTGCACGCCGCAAGCATCTATAACGGCGATCTGTTTCAGGAAGAACCTTACGCCGACTGGTGCGTTCAGGATCGGGAAGCCATCCAATCCCGTTATCGGGAACTGCTGCTGGCCATTATCCGCACCTATGAAGCCCGGTCGGACTGGAATGCCTGTATCCCCTGGGCCGAAAAGCACCTGATCATCGACCGATATGCCGAAACGGTCTATCGGACCCTCATGCGCTGCCATTTTCACCGGGGAGACAGGGTCCGGTTGGAACAGGTGTATCATCGCTGCAAAGCGAATATCGCCGTTGACCTGAATTCTCCGCTGAGCCCACAAACCACCGCCCTGTACGATCGGTTGAGCGGTGCTGCCGGCAATTAATTGCTGATTAATTCACTCCTGTTAAAAAAATCTCTCTAAAAACAACACTGCAACAGGAGGAAATCATGCTTGAGCAAACGCTTACCGGCGGCAGGCGTTACTGGCAATGGCTGGGGTTTCTGGGTGTCGTCATTCTGACGGGCACCGGGTTCTATTTGTGGCAGCTCGATTTCGGCCTGGGCCTGACCGGACTGTCGCGGGACGTCACCTGGGGCTTTTATGTGGCCCAGCTTACCTTCCTGGTCGGGGTGGCCGCATCGGCGGTGATGCTGGTGCTGCCCTATTACCTGCACGACTACAAGGCCTTCGGCCGGATCACGATCATCGGCGAATTCCTGGCCGCCGCAACCATCTGCATGTGCCTTCTGTTCCTCTTTGTGGATCTCGGGCAGCCCATGCGCGCCCTGAATGTTTTCCTCTACCCCACCCCCGGCTCGGTGATCTTCTGGGATGCAACCGTACTGTCCGGTTATCTGCTGCTGAACATCATCATCGGCTGGAACGTTCTGGAGGCCGAACGCAACGGCGTGGCATCGCCCGCCTGGCTCAAACCGCTGATCATCGTCTCGATTCCCTGGGCATTTGCCATTCACACGGTCACGGCCTTTTTGTACTGCGGACTGCCCGGGCGGGGACTCTGGCTGACCGCCATTCTGGCCCCGCGTTTTCTCGCATCGGCGTTTGCCTCCGGCCCGGCCCTGCTCATTCTGCTGTGCCTGTTCCTCAAAACCGCCACCGGATTCGATGCCGGCCGGCAGGCCATCGCCACGCTGGCCAAAATTGTGACCTACGGCCTCCTGGCCAATCTGTTTTTCCTGATGTGCGAAGTCTTCGTGGTGTTTTATTCCCGGATACCGGCCCATATGGATCATTTTCTTTATCTTTACATCGGCCTCGAGGGCAAAAGCGGCCTGGTGCCCTGGATGCAGGCGTCCCTGGTGCTGATGGTCACGGCAGCCGTGCTGCTTCTGATCCCGGCGACGCGCAACCATTTCAGAATCCTCGCCGTGGCCTGCGGCATGGTTTTCGTCGGTACCTGGATCGACAAAGGCATCGGGTTGATCGCCGGCGGATTCATTCCCTCCCCCCTGCATGAAATAACCGAGTATGTGCCCACGGGACCGGAGCTGATCATCTCCCTTGGGGTTTACGGAATCGGCAGTCTTCTGCTGACGCTCCTGCTCAAGATCGTCATCGGCGTCAAGGCGGAAACAACAGGCATTCCGCTGCGCAACTCTCTTTTCAGATCATCCGGGCCGGTCTAAGTCGTCTGACCGGTCGCATGGATCGCCTCCGCTGGCAGTGGAAAGTGGCAGGCCACCCATCGCCCGGCGGACGCCGCTAACGGCGGGTCCTCCCGCCTGCAGATGGCCTGGGCATAGGGACAGCGGGTGTGGAAGCGGCATCCGGCGGGCAGGTTCATGGGGCTGGGAATGTCGCCCTGCAGAATCATGCGCTCCCGGTTGCGGCGGTGGGGATCGGCAACCGGCACCGCAGAAATCAGGAACCGGGTATAGGGGTGACGGGGGTGTTTGAAAATATCGTCCGTGGCGCCCAGCTCGACCGTTTTTCCCAGAAACATCACACAGACCCGATCGGCAATATGGCGCACCACGGAAAGGTCGTGGGTGATGAACAGGTAGGTCAGCTTCAGGCGGTCCTGCAGATCCTTGAGCAGGTTGAGGATCTGGGCCTGGATGGAGACATCCAGGGCCGAGACGGCCTCGTCGCAGACGACGAATTCGGGGTTCATGGCCAGGGCCCGGGCAATGCCGATGCGCTGCCGTTGCCCGCCGCTGAACTGATGCGGGTAGTAGCGCCGGACGTCGTCGCGCAATCCCACCAGGCGCAGCAGTTCCCCTACCCGCGCATCGATTTGCGCCCGGTTGCCGTAGCCATGGGCGACGAGGGGCTCGGCAAGGATGCTGCGCACGCGCAGGCGTGGATTCAGGGACGCATAGGGGTCCTGGAAAATGATCTGCATGGTTTTGCGCAGGCCGCGCAGGTCGCTTTCGCTGAGGTCGTGGATATCATTGCCGCGAAAGCGAACCGTGCCACCGCTCTTCTCTTCCAGGCGCAGCAGCACGCGGCCCAGGGTGGTTTTCCCGCACCCCGACTCGCCCACCAGGGCGAAGACCTCCTGCTCCCGGATGGCGATGCTGACATCATCCACGGCATGGATATGGCGGTCTCCGGAAAAAAGTCCCGACGTGACCGTAAAAACCTTTTTCAGGTGGCGGGTCTCGATGATCGGTACCGTCATGCCGTCTGTCCGTTCGTTGAATAAAGCCAGCAGCTGACCCGGTGCCCGTTGCCGCAGTCGAACCAGCCGGGCGGCTGCCGCCGGCACCGGTCCATGGCCCGGTCGCAGCGCGGATGAAACCGGCAGCCGTCCGGCAGTTGGTGCAGGCTGGGCACCCGGCCGCGGATGTTGGCCAGGCGTTCGGGCCGGATGTCGGCAGCGATGCCCGGCATGGAATGGAGCAATCCCCGGGTGTACGGGTGCAGCGGATGATCGAAAAGGTCGAAAACGTCGGCCGTCTCCACAATCTGGCCGGCATACATCACGTTGACGTCGTCACACACTTCGGCAATGACTCCCAGATCGTGGGTGATCATGATGATGGCCGTATTCAGCCGTGCCCGCAGGTCCAGCATCAGATCGAGAATCTGGGCCTGGATGGTCACATCCAGCGCCGTGGTGGGTTCGTCGGCAATCAACAGCGCCGGTTCGGCGATCAGGGCCATGGCGATCATGACCCGCTGCCGCAGGCCGCCGGAAAGCTGATGGGGATAGGCGGCGTAACGCGAGGCCGCTTCGGGAATTCCCACCAGGTCAAACATCTCGACCACGCGACCACGGATGTCGGACCGGCTGAGCCGCTGGTGTACGGCAATGGCCTCGCCCACCTGCCGGCCCACCGTGAGCACCGGATTCAGCGCGGTCATCGGTTCCTGAAAAATCATGGCGATCTGTCGGCCGCGGATCGCGCACATCTCGTCGTAGGACAGGGGCGCAAGGTTACGGCCGTTGAGCAGAATCCCCCGGCTCTCGACCGTTCCCGGCGGCGAAGGCACCAGCCCCATGACCGACAGGGCGGTCATGCTTTTGCCGCATCCCGACTCCCCCACCAGCCCCACCACCCGTCCCTTGCCGACCGCGAAAGAGATGTCGTCCACGGCCCGCACCACGCCCCGGCGGGTGTGAAACCGGGTCGTCAGATGGTCGACCTGCAAAATGGGGGGATCGATGCCGTGCACGGTGGTGATTCAATCCTTCATGTATGGATCCAGGGCGTCGCGCAGGCCGTCGCCCATGAAATTGAACGCCAGGACAGTGATCAGAATCGCCACGCCGGGAGCGATCGCCACCCACGGTGCGGAAAAAAGAAACGCCTTGCCGTTGGCCACCAGCAGTCCCCAGCTCGGCGTGGGCGGCTGGGCCCCAACGCCCAGAAAACTCAAGGTCGATTCCCACATGATCGCCTCGGGAATCCCCAGCGAGAACAGGACGATGAGGGTCGGCAGCACATTGGGGAAGATATGCCGGAGCATGATTACCGGGCGGCGCACGCCGTTGGCATGGGCCGCCTCGACAAACTCCTTGGTTCGCAGGGACAGGGTCTGGGAGCGCACCACGCGGGCGATTCCGGCCCAGCCCACAACGCTCAGGGCGATGAAAATATTGATCAGGCTCGCCCCCAGCGTATACATGACCACCATGGCCAGCAGCAGCGACGGAAAAGCGATCATCACATCGGCCAGGCGCATGATCGCAAAATCGGTTTTACCGCCGTAAAATCCGCTGACGATCCCCATCAGCGTGCCGATCAGCATAGAGAGAAGGCTGGGCACCAGCCCCACCATCAGCGAAATCCGCGTGCCGTAAAGGATCCGGGTCAGCAGATCGCGGCCGAATTTATCGGTCCCCAGCCAGTGGGACCATGACGGCGCCAGCAAGCGCTGATCCAGATCGACTTGAAAGGGGTCGTGGGGGCTGATCCATGGAACCAGCAGGGCCACCAGCATCAGGCAACCCACCACGCCCAGGCCCACAATGGCCAGCCGGTTGTTCCGGAAGGCGTGCCCGATATCGTCCAGGAGCGTGTCCGCCGGTTCGGCGGGCAGCTCTGTTTCCGGCATGGTTTCAAGCGCTTCCACGGGCGGTCCCAAAACGGCTATTTCTCCTGCATCGCAAAGCGGATGCGCGGATCGAGGAACGAGTAGAGAATATCGGCAACCAGGTTGCCGGCAATCACCAGAACGGTCGAAAACAATATCGCCCCCTGCAAAAGGGGCATATCCCGGGTTTCGATGGCGTTGACGGCAATCCGTCCCACCCCGGGGATACCGAACACGCTCTCGGTGATCACGGCACCCGAGAGCAGGCCGGCCACCTGGATGGCCATGATCGTGACCACGGGCAGAAGGGCGTTCTTCAGGGCGTGGGTGACGATTACCGGCGCTTCGCGCAGTCCCTTGGCCCGGGCCGTACGGATATAGTCGTGGCGCATCACCTCCAGCAGGCTGGAACGCGTCAGCCGGGCGATCACCCCGGCGGAGCTCCAGCCCAGGACGATGGCCGGCAGGATGACGTATTTGACCCCGTAAAAACCCGACACGGGCAGCAGATGCAATTTCCAGGCGAAGACATACTGCATCAAAAGCGCCGACCAGAACACCGGCATGGAGACGCCCAGCAGGGAAAAACCCATGAAAAAATGATCGATGCAACCGTGGCGTTTGACGGCCGAGATCACGCCGGAGGGAATGCCGATGGTCCAGGCCACCAGGGCGGCGCACAAGGCCAGGATCAGTGTGTTGGGAAAAGCCTGCAGGATCAGCCCGGTAACCGGCCGGTTGATCTTGTAGGAGATGCCGAAATCACCCTGCAGCGCCCCGCCCAGAAAGCGGAAATAGCGGGTGATCGCGGGGTCGTCCAGATGCATCTGGGCGCGCACCCGGGCGATCACATCCGGGCTGGCATGCTCTTTCATCATCAGGGCCACCGGATCGCCGGGGAGCACGTTGAGCATGACGAACAGCAGCAGCGTGATCCCCACGAGTACGGGAATGGAAACGAGGATCCGGTGAAGGATGTATTTCAGCATGGATGGCGGCTACTCGACTTCCATTTCAAAGTAGCACATATCGCTCCAGCCGTTCCAGGGCACCACAAAGTTCTTCACGCGCGGCTGGACCACATAGGTGTGGTCCAGGCTGAACAAGGGTGCCCAGGCGGCATCTTCGTATATGATCCGTTCCTCGAGCCGGCGATAGAGCGCGCAACGCTGGGCCGGATCGGTCATGGTCCGGGCGTCGTCGAGGCCCTCGAACACCGTCGGGTCAAGGTTGTTGAGCGAGCGCACCAGCGTGCCGCGCTGGCTGAAGAAGGTGTAGAGGAAGTTGTCCGGATCGTTAAAGTCGGCGGACCAGGACTGGGTGTAGCTCTCGGCGTCACCGACCTTGCGGGTGGCGTAGTAGGCCGCCTCGTCCACCTGCTTGATGGTGACATTGAAACCGGCTTTTTTTACCATGGACTGGACGATCAGGTTGATGTCCTCCCACTTGGTGCTCCAGCTGCTGACCTGCAAGATGGTCATGTCGACACCGTTCGCATACCCGGCCTCGGCGAGCAGGGCTTTGGCCTTCTCCGGATTGTATTCAATGGCCTTGCCGCCGGGGGAATAGCAGACCAGGCCCCGCGGGATGATGGCATTTTCGATCTTTCCCCGGCCGTAGAACTGCTTCTCCAGGATCTGCTCACGATCGATGGCCATCTGGAAGGCCTTGCGCACACGTACGTCGTCAAAGGGTTTGATGCGCTGGTTCATGCTGAAGTAGTAGATCGCCACCCGCGGCCCGCTCTTGATCTGCGTTTTCCATTTCTCGCTTTGGTAAAAGTAGGGGATCTGCGTGATGGCGTAATCGCAGTCGAAGACGTCCAGTTCGTCGGTTTCGAACAACAGGCGCATGGTTTCCGGATCGGGCACCACGCGAACGACGATGCGGTCGAGTTTCGGACGGCCGCGGAAATATTTATCGTTGGCGATCAGCTCCTGGCGGTCGTTGAGCACATAGGTCTTCAGGATGAACGGGCCGGTACCGCAGGTGGTTTCCGGGGTCAGGCCGAACTGGTCGCCGGCCGCAGTCGTGAACGTGCGATTGAAAATGGACGCCTGGGGGCTGGCCATCACGGCGATAAAGGGCGCATAGGCTGCCTTGAGCCGGATCCGGACGGTGTACCGGTCAATGGCCGTAAGTCCCCTGACCGTATCGGCCTTGCCGTCAAGACGGTCGATGGCCCCGTCGACAAAATCGAGGATGTCGGTGCTGAGCGCCTTGGTCGCCGGATCGAGCATCCGGTCGAAGGTGTAGACCACATCGTCGGCGGTGAGTTCCTCTCCGTTGTGGAACAACACGCCCTTGCGCAGATGGAAGGTGTAGGTTTTGCCGTCAGCCGAAATCTCCCATTTCTCGGCCAGCCCGGGAACCAGTTCCGACTTCCCGGGACCCACGGTGACGGCCTCCACCAGCCGGTCGAAGACATTCAGCGGCAGCATATAAAATTCGGGGGTTCTCTGGCAATCGGCGGTCTTGGGGTCTTCGAGGTTGGGAATCCGCAGCACCTTCCGGGCCATGGCCGGTCCAACGATCAGCAGAACCATCAATCCCGCGGCAATGATGCCTTTTATTGCTCTACCCATTGGTTTTCCTTTCTTTACGGACATACGCCAAGAGGGCGTCGTCAGTCATGACGGATCGGCCTTTCCTGCACAATACGGTTAATAAAATTCCCGATCCTAACCATCCAGGCGCTTTAAAATCCGTCCCAGATATTCCAGTGCGCGATCAAAATCCGCATCGTTCAACGCCATGAAGGAGATGCGGAAGCAGTTTTCCATGGCCGGATTGAAGGAAAACTGCCGCCCCGGCGCCCAGGGCACATGGGGCAGATTCGGACGATTGCGGCATTGCACCCACAGGCTGCCGCCGTGCTGGCCCGGAGCAAGGGTCAGGCTCCCGGTCGTGTTGAGGAGTTTTACCAGGCGCGCCTTGCGAGCCTGCATGCGTTCGGTGAGACTGTCCAGAAACCGGCGGTATCCACCGCCCCGCACGAAAGCATCGAAAAACTTCTGCATCAGGCCGTTGGAACCGATGTCCGAGGTGTATTTGGCGTGGATAAAACGATCGTAGAGGCTTGCGGGAACCACCATGAACCCCAGCCGCAGGCCGGCAACCGTGGTCTGGGACAGTGATTTGACGTAAATGGTACGTGCCGGGGCGATATCCACAAACCGTGGTCGGCGGTCATCAACAAACTCGGAGAGATAATCGTCCTCGATAATGAACACCCCGTGGGCTTCGGCCAGCCGGGCCACGGCCTCCCGGCGCGCCGTCGAATAGGAGATGCCGGTGGGATTGTGCACCGACGGCATGGTGTAAAACAGACGGATTCCGTCGGCCATGCGGGTTTCGAGCTCCTCGATACGCGGTCCGAAGCGATCAAGAGAAATAAAATGGCGGGCCTTGAACAGGGAGATGGCCCCGGGATAGGTGGGATCCTCGAACAGGATCGTGTCGGGCACCCGCGCCGCGAATACTTTTGCCGCCAGATCGAGGCCCTGCTGAGCACCGGAGACCACCAGCATACGGCGTGTGGGCAGCTGGTAGAAGCGGCCCAGGACTTCGATGAGACCCGGATCACCGGCGATGGGGGCGGCGGAAAGTGCGTCCCCCTCCTGGCGCTTGAAAATTTCCTGAAAGATTTCTCCGGCCAGCCCATGGGGAAAAAACGATTCCGAGAGGTAATCGGTGGACAGATCATACACCTCGCCGGCGGATTGTATTTTTTCCGGAAACTTCACGTAGGAGCCGCTGCCAACGATCTTTTCCAGCAATCCTTCGGCGGTGAGCCGTTCAAAGGCCTTCTGCACGGTCAGCTTGTTACAGCCAAAACGCCCCGCAAAATGCCGGATGGAGGGAATCCGCTCCCCCGGCGGGTACTCACCGTTGACGATCCGCTCCCGAATCTGCCGGGCAATCTCTTCATACAAGGCCATGGTTATTCCCGATGGTAATTTTCCATTGACAGTAATAGTACATTTTAATAAATGTACTATTACATTTATTTCAATCCATCATTGCGGCTTTTATACAGCGCTTAAGATAATGTTTTTGGCAAGGCCAGAGGGAGGAAGTCGTATGGTAATACTGCGACGACCGATAACGCAGCCCAAAAACATTATCTTGAATGCTATAGCACACGAAGCAGGGAGGGCCAACACCCATGGAAACCATCGGAAAAACCCGTGAGCCGGTCAACCGCGGCTTTGCGGAAATGTTTAAAAACGGCGTCATCATGGACGTCACTACCCCGGAAGAGGCCAAAATCGCCGAGACCGCCGGTGCTTGTGCGGTCATGGCGCTGGAACGGGTACCGGCCGATCTGCGCAAGCAGGGGGGGGTGGCCCGCATGAGCGCACCGGAGATGATCGAGAGGATCATGCAGGCGGTCTCCATTCCGGTGATGGCCAAGGTGCGTATCGGCCACTTCATGGAGGCGCGCATATTGGAAGTTCTGGGCGTGGACTTCATCGACGAAAGCGAAGTGCTCACCCCGGCCGATGAAGAGTTGCATGTGGACAAGCGCCAGTTCCGCGTGCCCTTTGTGTGCGGGGCGCGCAATCTGGGCGAGGCCTTGCGCCGCATCGACGAGGGGGCGTCCATGATCCGCACCAAGGGCGAAGCCGGAACGGGCAACGTAGTGGAGGCGGTACGGCACATGCGCGCCATCACCCGGGAGATTGAAGCGCTTCAATCCATGGATCGTACGGAAATGGAGGCACAGGCCAAGACGTATCGGGTCCCCGTTGATCTCGTGGAGGAAACCCGTGAGCGGGGACGCCTGCCGCTGGTCAATTTTGCCGCCGGCGGCCTGGCCACCCCGGCCGATGCGGCCCTGATGATGCAACTGGGCACCGACGGCGTATTTGTCGGCTCGGGAATTTTCAAATCCCAGCACCCCGAGCGCACGGCCCGGGCGATTGTCCAGGCGGTCATTCACTACGAACGGCCGGACAAACTGCTTGAAATTTCCAAGGACCTGGGCGATCCCATGCCGGGTCAGGAGATCGCCGCCCTGGAAACCCGCCTGGCGGAACGGGGGTGGTAGGTCATGGTGGTGGGACTGCTCGGGCTTCAGGGGGCCTTTCTGGACCACCGCCACCATGTGGCGCGGCTGGGCCACAGCCATCGGGTGGTCAGGGATCTTGAGGATCTTGCGGCTGTCGACCGGCTGATCATTCCCGGTGGGGAGAGTACGGTCATGGCCATGTATCTGAAGGCCTACGGCCTGGTTGAACCGCTGAAGGAACGGATCGCCGCCGGCATGCCTGTGTGGGGCATCTGCGCCGGGGCGATCCTGCTGGCCGAAAGCGTGGACAACGGTCCCGGGATTTTAAAATCGCTCGGCGTCACCGTGCGGCGCAACGCCTACGGCCGCCAGGATGCCAGCGATGTCCACGCGGTGGATGTATCGGTCCTCGACCGGCCGGCGTTTCCGGCCCTGTTCATCCGCGCACCACGGATCACCGCCTGCGGACCGGGGGTATCGGTACTGGCCACCCACGACCAGGCCCCGGTATTCGTCCGGCAGGGAACCGTCATGGCCACCACCTTCCACCCGGAGTTGACCGACGATGCGGTCTTCCATGACTATTTTCTGGGATTCTGATCGCAGGGAGTCGGGACGCACCAGTTCATGACCGATCCCCTTCAAAAGAGCCAAATGCCATATCTCTGGACCAGGCCTGGATCTGGCGCGCTTCACGCTCCGGGATACCGAGCTGGCGTAACAGATCGTAGTGGGCCGCCGGGGCCAGGTGCTCGAATTCAGCATGCCACCTGGCCATGGCGGCCTCGTCCATCCCGGCGGCTTCCAGCATGCTCACCCACATTTGGCCCTTACTTGCTGCGTGTCCGGATATCGGCAATCTCATCAGCCGGAATTCCCAGCCATTGCAGAAAGGCCGCGTGGCCGTCAGGATGACGGGATTCAAATAGTTGATGCCATTTCATCATGGTCTCTTCGGTCAATCCGATTTCACGGAACATATCGACCCACTCATTTTTGCTGACGTTGCTTGACATGGTCACTCTCCTTGGTTTGACAGATTATCGGTTGCGCCATGGCCATGGCAACACCTTCTATAAACTGTGAACCAATTGTCGGGTCAACCCCATAATTCTTGTTTTTGGAGGGATCAGAAATCAACGACCTTGATTCAATCAATAACAAATGCCAAAATCCAAATGTCAATTGACATGCAGTTGTACCATGCCCCCCTAACCCCATGGAGGTTTCATGAAACCAACAACATTCAGAGCCCTCGTCATCACCGAAACCGAAAACAAACAATACCTGCGGCAAATCCAGGATAAAAGTGTGGACGACCTGCCGGCCGGTGACGTGCTGGTCCGGGTTCATTTCTCATCCCTGAACTACAAGGATGCCTTATCGGCCAGCGGCAACAAAGGCGTCACCCGCAACTATCCCCACACACCGGGCATCGATGCTGCCGGCATCGTGGCGGAAAGCAGTGACCCGCGATTTACTCCCGGCGATCCGGTCATCGTCACCAGCTATGATCTGGGCATGAACACGGCCGGCGGATTCGGCCAGTACATCCGCGTGCCGGCCGGATGGGTGGTGCCCCTGCCCAAGGGACTGACCCTGCGAGAGGCCATGGGCTATGGGACCGCCGGATTCACCGCCGGCCTTTCGGTATTCCAACTCATCCGCCACGACGTGCTTCCCGAGCACGGGGAAGTTCTCGTTTCCGGTGCGACCGGCGGCGTGGGCAGTATTGCCGTGGCCATCCTGTCGAAGCTGGGTTATGCTGTTGCCGCCGTCAACGGAAAGGTGGACCGGTCGGACTACCTCAATGCAATCGGGGCCAAACGCATCATCAGCATTGATGAGGCCACGGACAAAAGTGGCCGGCCGTTGCTGAAAAGCCAGTGGGCCGGCAGCATCGATGCGGTGGGCGGAGATATCCTGGCAACCGCCGTCAAGTCGATGAACGCCAACGGCGTGGTCACCACCTGCGGCAATGCCGCCTCACCGGAACTGCCCGTCAATGTATACCCCTTCATCCTCCGGGGAGTGACCCTGGTGGGCATTGACTCTCAGAACTGTCCCATGCCCCACCGTTTGGAAACTTGGGAAAAGCTGTCTGATGAGTGGAAAATACCCATGCCGGAAACCATGGTCGAGGAGATCCGCCTGGAAGATCTGGATCAGCGGATCGATCGGATGTTGAACCGACAGCACAAGGGACGCAGCGTCGTCAATCTGACGAATTAAGGCGCCATCAACACAGAAGAAAATCTTGGGCGCGTGGTCATGCTCAGCCCCCCGAACCAGGGTAGTGAGGTTGCCGATGCCCTGAAGGAGAATCCTTTTTACCAATGGTACAACGGCCCGGCCGGACAGCCGTTGGGCACCGATCCAGACGGTTTTGTTGCCGGCCTGGGACCGGTCGACTACCCGGTGGGGGTGATTACCGGCAACACGCACGCCCTGTTCGATGCCTGGTTTTCCGAAAAGATCCCGGGCGATGACGATGGCAAGGTTTCCGTTGGACGGGCCAAGGTAAAAGGCATGAGCGATTTTTTAGTGCTGCCCTTTTCCCATCCCTATCTTAAACATTGATATGGTTGAACATATTGTCTATAGTAAACGCTTCATCGAAGCGAAGGACGTACTTATCTTTAGAACGGTGCTCTCCTTCTTACTTGAACCCGTTTTAGGCGATTGGCGGATAAGCATATACCAGGATGCGCAGGATTTTCATTCGTATTCAAGGCGGGCTTTTTTACGCATAGTGGGGCTATGTGTGGAAACGCCCAATGCAGAAGACGGATGAAAAGACAAGCAGGCGGGTATATTCTTTGACAGAAATCGCCTTAGAAGGTTGATTTGCATGTTTCATTTTTCAGTTGAACTGACGGTTGGAGAACAAGATGTCAATTATCGCAACCATGCGTCCGTTAACAAGTATTTGGTATTTTTTAATAAAGCAAGAATTGCGTACTTGGCGGCGCTGGGTTATGATTTCGACAGTGAAACCATAAATCCCGGGTTGATTGTCGCCGAATCGCATTGCTACTACAAAAAAGAGCTTGGATTGGGCGCTGTGATCACGGTGAAATGCAGAATCCGTGAAATCAATCAAAAGTCAATTGTCATGGAGTTTTTTTAATTACCCTGAAAGATCAGATCTGCGCCGAAGGTTCGGTGACCCTTTTGTACTTTGATTATCAAACCAGCAAAGTAACCGCTTTTCCGGCCCGGTTCATCAAAGATGCCCAAGCCTATGAAGGTTTGGCGGCCCTTTGATTATTCCGGGCGGTTGCCACTCCGACGGAAAAGACGAACACGAGTGTCGCGACAACCAATACTGTTCGGCACATTCATTGATAAGAGTATTGAGCAATAACTTTGGCGATATTCACATCAAATATTTCTAACAAATTATTTTTTACTGCTAATAACCAGTGAAGACCAATTTTATAAAACTGTTTTAATTTTTCTCCAAGAAGAGTTACTAACCCGCAAACATATGGTCTTTTTGCATTTGAATTGGAGCATGAAGATGAAGTTAGCAAGGCTTCGTTCTTATTATTTTCTTCAGATTCATGCTCATCTTTTTCATTTTCTCTGCTTATTATTTCCGTATCTTGTTTGAATGATAATAACAATAGATAAGCAATCATATACAAGTAGAATTGTATCTGTACGCCATGAGGAGATTGGCTCATTAAGTGAATTCCCTTGAAGGTTCTTTTTATGAAGCGAAAAAAAAGTTCCACTTGCCACCTGTAAGCGTAAAGCATTATAATTTCGTAAGTTGTCAAATCATTTCTGTTTGTGATCAAAATGTAGTTTTCGCCCATAGCCGTAAAGCTAACAATACGATAACTTGCTTTGTTTTCATCGCTATTGAATATTATATTTGAATCTGTGATGTCACTGAAAAATTTCAAGAATGTATCCGGTACGGTGGCAGTGAGACACTCTTTTACAGTGTACGTCATATTCGACTTTCCGCGAATAATAAAAAATGCATTGCTGTCGGATATCTGCTTGAACAGATTGAAAGCGATATAGCCTCGATCACAGACATATGTAATGCCTTCGCGAAGAATTTGCTTAACAAATTCTTTTTCGGAAAAGTTACCTTCCGTACTGATAAATTCGGTTGGAATCATTCGGTTGAGTTCAAAAGATAAATGCATTTTGATCGCATTAGCGGTTTTCTTGTAACAAGCCCATGCCATATTGGAAATGGCCGGAAAAAGCGAACCATCTACAATTAGCATTTTTCCAAGATGACTGATTTCCGGAATTTTATGCAAATCCAATTCTTTTACCAACTGATGGAATATATCTTTAAATATTTCTGGGGGATAACGATTAAACGCTTCATTATACATAGACTTCGATGCGACGACCAATCCTAATGCCTTAGCAGTTGGTGATGTTTTGATCTCAGTGACGATTTGTCCAACGCTTTTAATTCTGGTTATTATTCCAAAAAGCAAATTTGTGGTGAACGATGATAATGAAAGCTTGTAAGTGTCCAAATCATTATGGAGACTATTTTGATTAACCTCAATCAATGGTAGCACCGGTGATAGAATTGTTTGAAAAACATTTTTGTCGATGTGTTCGCTCATGGAGACCTCCTGATTAATTAATTGTACCCACCATGATTAAAACACAAAGCGATCTTTTTGTCCAGTGCTATTTTTTATTTTAATAACAGGATGTTATGGCAATATATATGCCGAACAGTATTGCGCGACAACCATCTTTTTCATCTCACTCCTTCCTTTGTCTGGTTCCCTCGCTCCTACGTGGGAACCCCACCTGATCAGGTACAAAACAACTTGTGCTCCCACGCAGAGTTTATTGCGCGGACCCTAAAACCATTCGATAGCGGTCGATCATTTCACGGCTCGCCAGTATGCTGCCATTGGCCTGATCGAACACCGCGTCATCCAGCCGGGCGAGCGCCCCGATTTTGAAAACCGGCATCCGGCCGATTTCGAGATTCGCCATGCTCTCAAGGCCATCGACGAAGGTGGTTGCCGGAACAAGATGAAAATCCAGATTGTTCAGGGTTTTTTTGGCTTTTTTTCCTGTATTCGGGTTTGAGGGAGAAACGCGGATTGGCGCGCCAAACGCCCCGGCATATTCTCCTGGATCGTAGTCGAAGTTTTCGTTCAGATCCTCAAAGGCCTTTACCCGGTCGCGCGTCTCTTCCGCATAAATGGTTCGGACTTTTCCGTCCAGGGGGATGGCGGCCTGGATGGCAGCCATGACAACGGCCATATCGTTGATCATCTTTCCGTGCCTTCATTCTACTTCCAAGGCAATCAGATCCTCGTATGTCTCCCTCCGGCGCACCAGAAGACTTTTTTCACCGTCCACCAGCACCTCGGCGGACCGGGGGCGGGAGTTATATTGGGATGCCATGCTGAACCCGTAGGCACCGGCAGAGAAAACGGCCAGCGTGTCCCCGGGCGCAAGGGCCGGCAACAGGCGATTCTGGGCCAGAAAATCGCCGCTCTCGCAGATGGGGCCGACCACATCGACCGTCATGAGGCCCCGGTCTGTGGGGGTGACTTCGCAGATGCGGTGGTAGGCACCGTAGAGCGAGGGACGCACCAGGTCGTTCATGGCGGCATCCACAATCACGAAATGCTTCATCGGCGTCTTTTTGGTGTAGAGCACCCGGGTAACCATGATTCCCGCGTTGCCGGCAATGGCTCGGCCCGGCTCAAGGATGACGGTCAGCTCACGTCCGGCCAGTGCTGTGGAAATCGCCCGGCCCAGGTCGGCCGGCAGGGGCGGCTGTTCGTCGTCGTAAGTGATACCCAGGCCGCCACCCAGGTCAAGATAACGGATGGCGATTCCCGAGGCATGCAGCCGATCGGTAAAGACGAGCAGTTTTTCCAGTGCCTCCACAATAGGACCGATCTGGGTCAGTTGGGAGCCGATGTGGCAATCCATGCCCACCGGATCCAGAAAGGGGTGCTTTCTGGCCATGAGGTAGGCACCCGTGGCCTCGAGCATATCGAGGCCGAACTTGTTTTCCTTGAGGCCGGTGGAAATGTAGGGATGCGTTTTGGGATCCACGTCCGGATTGATACGGATGCTGATGCGGGCCACTGTCTGCATCTCCTGGGCGATGCGCCCGATACATTCCAGTTCCTGGGACGACTCCACATTGAACATGAGAATGCCGGCCGACAGGGCCTCGCGGATTTCGTGAGCCTGTTTACCCACGCCGGAGAAGACAATTTTGGCGGGGGCGATACCGGCCCGCACCGCCCGGTACAACTCTCCACCGGAAACAATGTCGACACCGGCGCCGAGCGTGCCCAGGTGACGCAGCAGATTGACATTGCTGTTGGCCTTGACGGAAAAGCAGGTCAGATGATCAAGGCCTTTCAGTGCGGCATCGAAGGCCAGGAAATGGCGGGTCAGGGTTTTGGCAGAGTAAATGTACAGCGGTGTGCCGAATCGCTCGACCAATTCCGCCACCCGTACTTCCTCGGCCCAGAGCTGGCCCTCGCGGTATTCGAAATAATCCATTGCAGTACTCCTTGGCTGCGCCGGGTCCATGAAACAACAAGGATGTTGTCATGACGATCAGTGATTAATATATAGCATAACCATCGGCGTTGACGAAACTATAGCATTCAAGATAATGTTTTTAGGCTTCGTTATCGGTCGTCGCGGTATGGTTGATACAGCTTTCTCCCTCTGGCCTTGCCAAAAACATTATCTTAAACACCATACCGTCTGCGGGTAAAAGATCCCGGTAACCAAAAACATCAATCGGAGATTCATCGACCATGACCGATCAGGACCGCCGGCGCTGGGATGAAAAATATCGGAAAGACCCGGGGGCCGCTACTCCTGCCGCCATTCTGGAGAAATTCTGGCACCTGGCCCCCCTGGGCAACGCCGTGGACATCGCCTGCGGCAACGGGCGCAACAGCATTTTTCTGGCCGAGAAAGGGTTTGCGGTCGATGCGGTGGACATTTCGACCGTGGCCACCGCTAAGCTCACCGGGCGGCATCCCAACATCCATGTGCACTGCCTGGATCTCGACACCTGGCAGATGCCGGAAGATTGCTATACGCTGTTGGTCAACTTCCGTTTTCTCGATCGGCGCCTGTTCCCCATGATCCTGAAGGGGCTCAAACCGGGCGGCGTACTCATTTTCGAATCGTTCATCGGCAAGGAAAAAGATGATGCCTTTTGCCTGCAGCCCAACGAACTGCTGCACGCCTTTGAAAGCTTGCGCATCGTTTATTACGAAGAAAAAAAATCAGACGCCCACCATTCGGACAGGTTCGATCAGACGGCCGCACTGGTGGCGATCAAGATCCACCCCAATGTTGCATAAAAAAGGAGGTAAACGATGAATAAAGTGATCAAATGGATCCTTATCGGCGGCTTGGGTATCGTGGGGCTGCTGATCGTCATTCTTCTGGTCGTCCCATTTTTCGTGGATCTGAACACGTACAAACCGTTGATGGAAGAAAAAGTGGCCGCGGCCACCGGCAGGACTTTTCAGATCGGCAGTGACCTGAAGCTTTCCCTGTTCCCTTGGGCAGGCGTGTCCTTCTCTGATCTGGAACTGGGCAATCCAAAGGGATTTGAGAAACCGGCATTCCTGAAAATCAAATCCTTCGAGGTGCGGGTCAAACTGCTTCCTCTCCTGAAAAAAGATATCGAAGTCCAGAAATTCATTGCCAGTGGGCCGCAGGTGACGCTGATCAAACACCGTGACGGCAGGACGAACTGGCAATTTTCGACCCCGAAAGCGGCGCCCGCCGCCCCTGCTGTAAAACAAAAATCCCCTGCATCGGCTCAACCGACTGTGGATCAACCACTTGCGGAACTGCCGATCGGCAAGCTGGTGGTCGGCGATTTCGGTATCGATCAGGGGGCGATCGTTTATATCGACGAGGCGGCCGGCACCCGCCGGGAGGTGACCGATTTCAACCTGAGCCTTAAAAATGTCTCCTTTGACAATCCGGTTCAGTTCAAAACCAGTGCCCGGCTGGACAATCAACCGGTTGCCTTGGAAGGCAGCGTTGGACCGGTGGGCCGGGACATCGGCAAGGGAACCATCCCGATTGATATATCCATACAGGCATTCGAGGAACTCAACGTCAGCCTTGCCGGCAAGGTAACCAACCCGGCCCAAAACCCAAAAATTGAATTGGCCTTGGCGGTCAAGCCTTTTTCGGCGAAAGCCGTGATGAATCGGCTTGGACTGGGCAACACGGTTCAGACGGCCGATCCGGATGTGCTTAAAACGCTTAGCCTGACGGCAAATCTCAAGGCCGATCAGACGGCAGCCACCGTCTCCGAAGGCAAACTCACCCTTGATGCCACGGATATGGATTTTTCCCTGAATGCGAGCCAGTTTGACCGGCCCAAGATTGCCTTTACCCTCGACCTTAACCAGATCGACGTGGATCGCTACCTGCCCCCGCAATCGACTGCCCGGAAAACAACGTCTCAGCCCACCCCTGGTGGGGAGAAGCAACCGTCACCTAAAGCTGGGCAATCATCAACGCCGTCGGCACAGAAAACGATCGATTACACGGCGCTGCGTCAGCTTGTCCTGGACGGGAAAATGAAAGCCGGCAAGATCATTGTCAACAAAGCCGCTATCAGCGACCTGCAACTGACCGTGAAAGCCCAAAACGGCGTGTTTCGTCTCGATCCCTTCAGTCTCAACGCCTACCAGGGAACCATTGCCGGAAGCGGTCTGTTCAATGTGAAAGGCACGGTCCCGTCCAGCAGTATTGACACGCAGATCCGCAACCTTCAGGTGGCGCCGCTGCTGAAGGACCAGATGGAAAAGGATATCCTGGAGGGCACCACCAACGCCGAGATCAAACTGAAAATGGCCGGTGACGATCCGAATCGGATCAAACGGACCCTGAGTGGCGAAGGTGAGATTCGCCTGACCGATGGTGCCATTGTGGGCGTCGATCTGCCCAACATGGTGCGCAACACCAAGGCCGCCTTTGGACTGGCAGAGACCTCCGGAGAAAAGCCACGTACCGATTTTACCGAACTGAAAATCCCTTTTTCCGCCGCAAAGGGCGTGATAACGACCCAGCAGACCAGCATGAGTTCGCCATTTTTGCGTCTGCTGGCCGCCGGAAGCGCAGATCTGGTAGAAGAGACCGTCGACTTCAGGATCGAACCGAAGCTGGTCGGCACGATGAAGGGCCAGGGGGATACGACCCAATACACCGGACTGGTTGTGCCGGTGCTGGTCTCCGGTTCCTTCTCAGACCCGAAATTCAGACCCGACCTTAAATCCGTCGCTCAGCAACAGCTCGAAGAAAAGGTATTCGAAAACGAGAAAGTAAAAAAGCTGTTCGAAAAAGAGGAAGTCAAACCGTATGAAGATACGGTCAAGGGATTGTTGAAGGGGGTCTTGAACAATTAGCGTTTGTCGTGGATTTCATAAATGGTGCCCCCGCAACCATCGGGCACCTCTTCGATGTGCCAGTAGGTTTCCCGTACCGCCGCCATTGGACCGACGATCTTGTGGTAGGCTTTCTCCATCTCATCCAGGCACTCGAGGATGTCTGCGGTATCCTGCATGCCGTCCTGTACGCTTTCGCGAATCATCTGGATGTTCATCAACAGGGTCATCAGCGGCGTATTGATTTTGTCGCTCAAACCGCCGGCCATTTTTTTGATGGTCTCCAGTTTCTGGAGTTCAAGGGTGTGGGTGACATTGTGGACGATCCCCTGGTAGGAAAGATCGCCGGTTTGAGATTGGCCGTCCCTGACGGCATTGATGACAACATCGATAATGGCGTCGTTGGCCATTTTCCACTTGGTCAGCTGTTGCGCATGACCCTTTTCCTCCAACTGGTTCAGTAAGCGCTCCCGCTGGCGCTGATCGATATAGGCATCCAGGATGTTGCGGCCTTTCAGATCCTCGCCAAAGCCCAAAAGCTTCATTCCCGCCGGATTCAGCTCAAGAAAATTCCCCGCCCGGTCCACGCGGTAGATCATGTCGGTGCTGTTTTTCAGGATGCTGGACAGTTTGCGGCGTTCCTCCTTCAGCTCCAGTTCACGGTTCTTCTGGTCGGTAATGTCGACCAGCGTGTGGTCGATCCGACGCGGCATCCCGTGGCCGTGCTCGACGAAAAGGGTGTTGCCCATGTCGCGCACCCATCGGGTCTGATGGCTGTTGTTGACGATCGGGTATTCGATTTCCTCGGTTTCATGGATGTCGGGAAACTTGTTGTAGAATTCCATGACTTGCGGCAGATGGTCCGGATGGACAAAATCGAACAGGTGGCGCCGGCCGTTCATGATATCTTTGATGGAACAGCCCAACAACGCCTCCACATGCCGGTTGACCAGTAAAATGTCGTTGCAGTCGTAAGGCGCGAAGGAGATGAGCACACTCTCCGTATCGTCCAGATGGCTGCGCATACGGCGGTTATCCCGCTCCAGGGCGACAATGCGATCCTGGAAATCGGTGACATCGGTCAGGCTGCAGCAGATGCCCGGATCGTCGGTATACTGGCCGCGCAGCTGCAGCCCAGCGACCGTCAAGCGGACCTGACGTCCGGCACTGGTACCGCGCTCCAGCCTGAAAGTAATCGGTGCGGCAGAGGCCACATCGACCTGCCGCAGGTAGTCAGAGACGAAAGCACGGTCATTTTCGGCCACCATACTCAAAAACGTGCATCCGAGAATCTCGCCGCGGTTTCGGCTGGTCATTTCACACAGCGCATTATTGGCGTAGATCACCCGCCCCCGGACAAGCACCGCCACCCCTTCGGAGAGCAGTGAAAGGACGTGGCGCCAGGGAATCGGATTGGCCGACGGAAAGAGATCGTCCTGATTGTCGCGGTCAAGCATGGCAGCCTTCACCCCAATGCAACATTGGGGTTCTTTCGGTTGGGAAGCAAACCTGATTCCACATATCATCGGCCCGCAGCAGGATCAAGCGCAAACGCTTATGGGCGAAAAAGCAATCTGCCCGATAGCGCGTCTCTCAACTTCCGCGAAAATCGGGGTACCGCGCCGTGATCAGGTCTCGCAGTTTTTTGATGTGCGCCGGTCGGGTGCCGCAGCAGCCGCCGATGACGCTTGCCCCGGCGTCAAGCCAACGGGCCGCATGAACGGCATAGGCGTCCGGCCCCAGATCGTTGCGCAGGGGGAGCAGACCGTCTGATGTCTTTTGCCCGTCCAGCCGCCAATCCGCCGGGATGGGGTGAAAGGTGTTGGCATAGCCACCGACACGCTGGTTCGTTGCCGCCGACAGCTTGGGGATGGCCCGGGTGATACTTGCCGGTGAGGCACAGTTGGTGAGAAATCCGCTTACCGGCAGATCGGCCAGCATAAATACCGCCTGGGCAATCGTCTCACCGCTGCGCAGCCGGCCGGACTCATCCTCGTGCAGCGTCCACGACACCCACACCGGCCTGCCCGTCTCACAAGCCGCTTCAGCGGCGGCCCGGGCTTCAACGGCGCTGGACATCGTTTCACACAACAGCAGGTCCACGTGGGGGGCCAGCAGGCGGGCCTGCTCGCGATAGCAAGTGAGACTTTCCGCTTTCGGTCCCACGAGATCGGGTCGGAAGCTTCCCCGAAGCGGCGGCAGGGAGCCGGCCACGAGCACCGGCCGCGCTGCCTTATCGCAGGCTTCGCGAGCCAGGGCGCAGGCCTTTTGGTTGAGTTCGGCAAAACGATCCGCGATCCCGGCCTTGGCCAGATCGTCGCGGATGAGCCCGTACGTGTTGGTGGTGATGATGTCAGCGCCCACCGTGATATAGTCCCTGTGGATCTGGCGCACCACATCAGGCGCGTCGATCAGGCCCTGGGCGGACCAGATCGATTCGGAAAGTGCAACGCCCCGAAACTGGAGTTCCCGCCCCATACCGCCGTCTAGCAGTACCGGCCGGTCGGGGAGATCGGGTTGAGGTCTTTTTGCCATGAGTGCCTAAATATCCATTCCGGGGTTATCAAGTCAAGTAAGCTTGAGTTGTTCCCTGAACCGGCCCGGGTCCTCCATATACAAACCGATACTCCGGTGAATGCCTAGTGTTCTGACCAGCTGGATGCCCTGGCGGCGATAGCGGTACTGCGATAAATCGGGTACGTTGCCAGCCCACCTTTCGAAATTCAGGTTGTCTGGCAGCCCCCCCGGATAACGGTCGCAATAACGCGCCAGAACGCGATCCACCAGTCCGCCCACCACCGACTCCTCCACCGCCATCCACTCATCAGCCATTTGTCTTGCCGCAGCCAGGCTCTTGGACGGATCCTGCCGCAAAGACGCGTCGAGCAACCGGTCCGTTGCCCTTCCCAAATAATAATGCAGCGTCTCTTCCACCGGGATCGCCATGAGGCTGAAAAATTCAGCGCCGCTGTTTTGCCAAATGGTAAAAGGAGGACGGCGCAGACCAAACCGGCCCGGGGCCAGCCGTTCGATCTCCAGATCCACCGCACCCAGATGATTGGAAAAAATGGCCCCTGAAGCAGCGTATTTTACGCTCTTTCCGGACTCAGCGGTAAATCGGCAGACGGCCCGGTATGCTTTTGCCAGACGGTGGACGATAAACGCGGAGACCCCCGTTTCTGAGATGACGGGATGGTCTTCATGGGGGCTCGTGATGGAAGAATAAAAATTTTCGGCCCGATTTATCTCAAACAGATAGTCGGTAATATCCTGGCAGTAGCGTTGATAGGCGGCGGCATGACGTTTGTCCGACTGGGGGACGAACATCAGGCGGACTTCGAGGTCTTCCACGGAAAAGCGGACTTTGCGTTCAAATCCGATCCGCGCTTTTATTTTCGATAGCAACTCGCTGCGCTGGACGAGTTCCCGCCGGAGGTGCTGTTCGATCTCATTGTCCGGGTCGGCCGCATAATCCCTGAATACCCGCAGGGGGCCTTCCCGTTCGACCATCTCCGGGATATGGGCAACCAGTTTCAAATCGTTTTCAAATGGGGCGGCGACCGTGCGCATGGGAAAAGCGGCCCATCCGAGCAGGTTCAGTGTGCCGACGGCCAGCAGCTGGCGCCGGGTGAGGCCCCTGCGGTCGGCGATGGTATGGCGTTTTGGCTTCATGTTCCGCCTATCGGTATTTTCCCGCCAAATCATGAGTGCCATGCCGCCATCACCGGATTGAATCGACTCCTCTCCATTTCGCATTGCCGCGATGACCGATGCGCAATTTTGCGTCAGAAGGTGCACCCAACGTAACCCAATGAATACGTCACGGAAGAAAAAGAACATATTGTTACAGTTCAATATCAATGGGTTATATTGTATGGCATGTCCATTGCTGAGAGAAGAAGAAAGCACACCGCTGGTCGGTTCCCTGTGCTGACGGTTCAGCACTCGGTGTGTTTTCGGGGAGCAGCATCACGCTCCCTCGGGCAGAACGTTGGGGTCAACAAACGCAGATGGAGGTGTTCATATGAAAACATCAAAGAAAAACATTCTTGCAGCTCTTTTTGCGATGATGTTCCTGGTTATCGCCACCGCTGGTGTGGCCATGGCCGAAGAAAGCATCATCGGTACCATTGCAGAGAAAGGAGAAATTATCGTTCTCGACGCTGCCGACGGCACTTATGTTCTTGAAGGCAGCGACACCACCCCCGAGATGGTTGGCAAGACGGTGAAAGTCACCGGGACGATCGCCGAGAAGGACAATATGCGGATCATCAATGTGCTCTCCATGGAGGAGGTCACGGATTAAACGCCAATCTGCGGAATATCACCGCAGTGGCTGAATCTGCCATGCCCGGCAACGACCCCACCGGTCAAGGCATCTGTCAGGTTTAAATCAGTCGAGCAGGGAAAGGCACGCCAAGGTGGCTTTCCCTGCTTTTTTTGCCGCGACCCTAAGTCCTGATCCCCCGAACCTTGCGGTTGACTTGGCACGGGTGAGGGAGAAAAAATCGAGGTGGTTTCTCCGGCCACCGACCTGGGTATGGCGATCCCGGCCATCGTTTTCGGCGCCGCCGGAACCGCCGGCCAGCGCTGCACCACCACCCGGCGGGTGATCATTAAGGAAATCGGCGGCGGCCGGGAATCCGGTTCCGACGCCTGGAAGGGGTATATGCGCTGGCAGACGAACACGATCAACTACGGCAGCCTCCTGCCACTGGCCCAGGGCATCGTGTTTGACCTTTAAGTCTTTTTGCGACGCGTCCTGAAACGTGCGCCAAAGCGACGGTAAACACCGTAATTCTCCCTGGTTGACAGCCATCCGAGGGCATCCCGGATGGTTATCAGCCGCCCACCTTTTTTCTTGCTGCCACTCTCCGTGCCTGCTATCCTTTTTTCGTTTTCCGGAAAGCGTGACGAACCAACAGGAGGAGAGATGACTGCCAAGAAAAGAAACGTCTACGTCAAATCAAAAGTCTGGCTGGTGGATAAAGAGGGCC
This sequence comes from Desulfosarcina ovata subsp. ovata, assembly GCF_009689005.1. Lineage (NCBI taxonomy): Bacteria > Pseudomonadati > Thermodesulfobacteriota > Desulfobacteria > Desulfobacterales > Desulfosarcinaceae > Desulfosarcina > Desulfosarcina ovata. The sequence goes on from NZ_AP021879.1 coordinate 4,315,733, forward strand.
GGATCATTTTTGGTTTGGGCCGTATGCGCATATTGAAGGCCATCGACAAGTGCGGCTCGCTCAATTCGGCCGCCAAAGAACTCAAAATGAGTTATCGCGCCGTTTGGGGCAAGATCAAGGTGACCGAGGAAGCCCTGGGAAAACCCCTGCTGGTTAAAAATCAGGGCGGCAGCGCCGGTGGTGGCTCCACCCTGACCCCGTACGCCTATACCCTGATGAATCGCTACCTGGAACTGTCCCGCATCGTGGATACCCAGGCCGATGATCTTTTCGAGTCCGGATTTCTCGATCCCAAATAACCGCTATCGCAGACAGTGATGGCACAACGCCGGCCGAGCAGGCCGTGGATTCACGGCCCGTCACCACACCCATACCAAACGGAAACCCGATGCGTCGACCATCCCCCCATCCCGGTAAATACAACGCGCTGACCGATGTTCCCGGTATCCGGGTCGGTCACTACAGCGACCCGGCCGCCGCATCGGGCACCACCGTAGTTGTCTGCCCCGCCGGGGCCGTGGGCGGTGTCGATGTCCGCGGCGCAGCACCGGGTACTCGGGAGACCGAGCTTCTGGCCCCGGAGAACCTGGTGGAGACCGTGCAGGCCATCTGCCTGAGCGGCGGCTCGGTTTACGGACTGGCCGCGGCCGACGGGGTGGTGCGCCATCTGGCATCCCGGTCGATCGGATTCCCCCTGGACGAGGGCCAGGTCGCACCCATCGTTCCGGCGGCGGTGCTCTTCGACCTGGGACGCGGCCCTTGCTTCAGGCCGCCGGTGGATGCCGGGTGGGGAGAGGCCGCTTGCCGGTGCGCGGTTTCCGGGCCGGTCACCGGCGGCAGCGTCGGCGCCGGTACGGGTGCCAGGGCCGGCGGCATCAAAGGGGGCATCGGCAGCGCCAGCATTGTTCTGGAATCCGGGATGAGCGTTGCCGTTCTGACCGCCGTTAACGCCATGGGATCGGCCATCGATCCCGCCGACGGGACCTTCTGGGAGGCGCGTCTGGAAATCGATGGGGAATTCGGCGGTCGCATCCACGGGCCGGTGGTGCTCCCCCCGGCACCGGAGGCAAAACCGGCCCACAACACCACCCTGGCTGTGGTGGCCACCGATGCGATCCTCACCAAGGCGCAGGCCAAACGGGTCGCCATGATGGCCCACGACGGGATGGCCCGGGCCATCCGCCCGGCACACACCCTGTTCGACGGGGACGTGGTTTTCTGCCTGGCCACCGGCAAACAGGCCCTGCCTGAATCAGGCGGGGTTTTCACGATGCCGGCCGCGCAGGTATGCATCAATGAAATCGGCCATGCCGCCGCCGACTGCCTGGCACGCGCTATCATCCACGGCATCCTTGACGCCGAAAGCGCCTTCGGCATCACCGCCTACCGCGATCTGGCCCGCCGGCTTTGACTATTTTCCGAAGCCTTGTTAAAACAGATACATGCCTGCCGGAATGAAAAGGGCACAAAAGAATTTCCGATCAACCCGAAACCGTTTAAGCGAAACAATTCGCCACCAACCTGCAGCCTGACAATGATATCCGTACGCTATAGTATTTAAGATAATGTTTTTGGCAAGGCCTTAAGGGAGGAAGCTGTATAATGATTACCGCGACGACCGATAACGCAGCCCAACAACATTATCTTGAATGCTATACATGGCAGATGTCCGCCAACGGACCGATATGATAAACTGCAGTATCCGAAACCACGGAAAGGGAGCAGCATGAAAATCGCAATGATCGGTGCCGGTGCCATGGGCAGCCTCTTTGGTGCGCTGCTGGCCGAGGCCGGTGAAACCGTCACCCTGCTGGACATTTGCACGGACCATGTGAATGCGGTCAACGCCAACGGGCTGGTCATCGAAAAACAGAATCAGCGCAGAACGGTGCGGTTGCCGGCAACCACCGATCCGCAGCACATCGGCCCCGTGGATCTGGCCGTGGTTTTCGTCAAGTCCGCCCATACCGCCGCCGCCGCCCAAACCGCCGCCGACCTGGCCGGGTCATCCGGGCTGGTGCTGACCCTGCAAAACGGCATGGGCAATACCGAGGTGCTCGCCGAAAGCGTGGATCCATCGCGGATCATTGCCGGGACCACCGCCAACGGTGCCACCTTTCTTGAACCGGGAACCATCCGCCACGCCGGCAGCGGCGAAACCGTGATCGGCGCCTGGACGTCAACCGAAACCGCCCGTGCTGCAACGCTTGCCGACACGTTCAACCGCGCGGGCATCGTCACCCGGGTGGTCGACGATGTGCGGGCGGTGCTGTGGGCCAAACTGTTCATCAACATCGGCATCAACGCCATCACCGCCCTGACCGGCATTAAAAACGGCCAGCTGCTGGACCAGCCGGAAACCCGCCAACTGTCCCGTGAGGCCGTCGAGGAAGCCATCGCCGTTGCCCGGGCCAAAGGCATCGCCATCGACGGAGATCCGGTGGAGAAGGTATTTCAGATCGCCGCCGCCACCGGCCCCAACCGATCTTCCATGGGACAGGATGTGGATCACCGGCGCCTCACCGAAATCAGCGCCATCAACGGTTTTATCGTTCGCATGGCCGAAACGGCCGGCGTTCCGACCCCTGTCAACCGGACCTTGAGCGCACTGGTGGAGACCCTGCAGGGCCATTATTGAAAATATTGGCGGCCAGATCTTCGGCCCCTTGAGCCCTTTGAACAATCGATCGGACGGTGGTACTCCCGAGCGGGCGCGCACAACCGATCACCATCAATCGGCTCCCGCCCCCAATCCATCGATCGGGAGGGAACCTGAAAAAGGAGAAATTTCATGTCCGACACAAAAGTAAGCATCCCGAGTATTATCCAGTCAAAAAAAGAGGGCCGCAAGCTGGTTATGATCACCGCCTACGACTATCCTTTTGGTCTGATGGCCGATGAAGCCGGGGTGGACATGGTCCTGGTGGGCGATTCCCTGGGCATGGTGGTGCTGGGGCTGGACGGCACCGTACCGGTGACCCTGGAGATGATGATCCACCATATCCAGGCCGTGGTGCGCGGCTGCAAAGGGCCGTTGGTTGTCGGCGACATGCCTTTCATGACCTACAACACCGGCATCCGTGATGCCATCATCAATGCCGGCCGGCTGATGAAAGAGGGCGGCTGCGATGCGGTCAAACTGGAAGGCGGCGTGGATTTCGCACCGGTGGTTCAGGCCATCGTCAAAGCCGGCATTCCCGTACAGGGTCATATCGGCCTCACCCCCCAGACGGCCAGCGCCCTGGGCGGGTTTAAGATGCAGGGCAAGGATGCGTCGGCGGCCCGTCGGATCGTGGAGGATGCCAAGGCCCTTGAGGCGGCCGGGGTTTTTTCCATCGTGGCCGAAGCGGTTCCCGCTCCCCTTGGTCGGTTGATCGCGGAAACGGTCTCCGTACCGGTAATCGGTATCGGTGCCGGCGTGGACGTGGACGGCCAGGTTTTGGTCACCCACGACATGGTGGGCCTGTTCGACCGTTTCGTGCCCAAGTTCGTCAAACAGTACACCAAAATCAGACCCACGATCATCGATGCCATCAAATCCTATGGCGAGGAGGTTCGCACATCGGCCTTCCCCGCTCCCGAGCACAGCTTCAGCATGCCCGACGAAACCCTGGCGGCGGTCAAAAAATCGCTCAAGGAATCGTAATCCATGGAAATCGTACTCAGCGAACAGGAGATCCGGGTCCTGGGCTGTCTGATGGAAAAATCCATGGCAACACCGGAGTACTATCCCCTTTCCCTCAACGCCCTGACCAACGCCTGTAATCAGAAGTCCAACCGCGACCCGGTCGTCGCCTGGGACGAGCAGACCGTTCAGGATGCCGCCGACGCACTGGAGAAAAAAGGTTGGGTCAACCGAAGCACCATGGGCCGGGTTCCCAAGTACGAGGAGCGCTTCACCCGCCAGCATAACATGGTGGCCGCCGAAGCGGCCGTGCTTTGTGTGCTGCTGCTGCGCGGGCCCCAGACGCCCGGGGCCATTCGTGGCCGCAGCGACCGCCTGCATGCTTTCGACGGGCTGGATGCCGTGCAGGAAACCTTGGACCGGTTGGACGAGTGGGGACATATCCGCCGCCTGGACCGTTTGCCCGGCCACAAGGAGGCCCGCTACGCACATCTTCTCTCGGACGAACCGGACGGCATTGACCGGCCCGACGAATCCGTTTCGCCACCGGTCAAAGCGGAAACATGTGACCGGCTGGCACAGCTGGAGGAGGAGGTTTCCGATTTACGGGAGCAGATGGCCGATCTTGAGGACAGGTTTGAATCGTTTCGCAAACAATTTGAATAGGAGCCATGATGAAAACCGACCAGAGCCTTACACGCGCGTTACTGCTGATTTTGCTTTTCTGCGGGCTGCTGATGACGGCTGGCTGTGAAGGCACGGACACCCGTGATCAGGTGGATGACACGGTAAAAACCGCCGCCGGTCAGAAAGACCTTGAACGCTACCGGGAGATGAAGGAGCAAATCGGCGACATTCAGGCGCAAGAGACCGAACGATACCGCCAACTGGACACAGACACGGACGCGAAAAAAGAATAAAGACGCCTCGGACCTGTTGTCACAAGCATAAAAAGCATTGCATGACGCCTTGTCATTTCTGTATTAAAGATTTTACGATGCTGACCGAAAAATGGAAAAAGGCTATAAAATCAGGTTGAAATGACTTTGTTTGATCAAGGATTTGGAAAATGGGGGCTGCGGAAAAACTGGAAGGCAAAAAGCTGGTTGAGTTGTTTGCGGAGTTGATTCAAAAAAAGGTGATCCTGTCCATGAATGTCGTCGGTGCCGGTTTCGACAGCCTCACCTGCCTTACCGGAATGGAGGAAACGGCTGACGGAAACGTTCTGCTCGTCGATCCGCCGGAGGATTTTCTAAATATTGCCGGTGAAAATCAGCGCTGGCATCTGCGGTTCAATTTCAACGGGCCGGACCGGCTCGAGTATCTGTTCAGCACCCGGGGGGGCCGGTTTTCCCGGCAGGGTCTCAGGATTCCTTTTCCGGAACATGTCGAGCGGCTTCAGCGACGCTACAATTTCCGCATCAACACCTTGCCCGGTACCCAGATGCATTTTAAACTGAAAAAAATCCATGGGGTTCTGGATCTCATCAATGTTAGCCTGGGCGGGGTTTATGGAGCACTGATCAAACACAATTTCAAGTTCATGCGTGGGCCGGTATTAAAAAAGGAGCAGCAGGTTTTTGACAGCCGCATTGTCTTTCCAGGCAACCCCGGTGATACGATTGAGGTGAAAAAAGCGGAAGTCGTCCGCGTGGAAAACGACGCGCAAGAAGAGATCCACCGCTTTGCCCTGAAATTTTGTACCATCGAAAAAGAGGAGCAGCAACGCCTCACCCAAGTGGTCTACGATCTTCAACGCAGGTATCTTCGTTTCCGGGAATAGGAACGTTTCAACAAATAAGGAGCCCGTTTCATGGCCGTCATTACCAAATACGTGGTGGTGCGCAATGGTGTCGAACTGGACAAGGAATTCCTGGTTAAAAAAGAAGCTGACGCCTATGATAAAATGCTGGACGCCGCCGACAACCTGGCCGCTTTCATCAAGGATGCCGGTCTGGAGACCCATCTGGACGACGCCACCATTGATGCCCTTTCGGTTTTCCTGGCCCAAAACGGGCCTGAAGTGATCCGGATTCTCAAAGGCCTGACCCCCATGGCAAAACCGCCGCGTTCGCCGGAGCCGGAAGCCGAAACGGAAGCGGAGACACCCCGGCGGGCAACGGCCAAAAAGAAGGCCCCGGTGGGCAAGGCCAAAGGCAAATAACCCCCCTCCATGGCCGCCATTACCAAACAAGAGGCCGATGCCTGGGATCGCATACTGGATGCCGCCAGTGCGCTGTCGGAATTGATCGAATCCAGTGGCCTCCAGATCGACGAAGATGATCTGGAGGAGCTGACCATCTTTCTGGCCGCCAACGGCCCCACGATACGCAGCATTGTCAGAAAGGTAAAAAGCAAAATTTACGCAGGGGTCATTCAAAAGACGGCGGAGCGCTGAGCAGCCAGTTTTTCTTCTGCTCGTCGTAGGTCCAGGTTTGACTATAGCTCTTTTTTTTCAGGAGAATATTGCTCAAGGCGTAATAGCTGACGTCGATCTCCTGTTCCACCTGCATGCGATCTTCGGACGCCTTCATATGGGCGACCTTGTAATCGACCAACTTGATATCGCCGAACTGCTTCAGGCAGTCCTGACGCGTCATGGCAGCGGGATCCACGTACTGGCAGATGGTGTTGAAATCCGACATGCGCATGGCGGTTTCATAGGAATCCAGAATAAGGCTGTACCGCTCCATTTTGGCTTTTTCCGCATAAAACGCACACCCCAGCGGCAGGCAGATCAGCAGGGTGATGGCAACAATCCGTTGTTTCATCAAACACGCTCCCATATGGTATTGATTGGCAATCTATAATGACATAAACCATAAATGAATTCCTTGATCAACTGCAACATCCAATGGGCGAGGAAGCGGACATGGAGAAAACCGTACTGGTCCCGGTGGCTGACGGCACCGAGGAACTGGAGGCCGTGGCCATTATCGACGTCTTGCGACGGGCCGGTGCCACCGTCACCGTGGCCTCGGTGAGTGGCCATCGACAGATCACCGCCTCTCGCGGCGTGGTGATCGTGGCCGACACCTTGATTGAAAGCTGCGTGGACCAGACTTATGATCTGGTGGTCCTTCCCGGCGGCATTCCCGGTGCCGAGCACCTGCGCGACTGCGCCGAGTTGGCCCAAATTCTCAGACGCCAGAACGAACAGGAGCGGTTCTTCGGGGCGATCTGCGCCAGCCCGGCCGTGGTTCTGGAACATCACGACTTGATCCAGGGGCGCCGGGCCACCTGTCACCCCGGCTTTGTCGACGGATTGGCATCTGCGGCGGATGTCGACCAGCGCGTGGTGGTGGACGGTAACTGCATGACCAGCCGAGGCGCGGGGACCGCCGTGGAGTTCGCCCTGGCATTGGTAGAACGGCTTTATGGCAAGGCCCATCGGGACGCGGTTGCCGTACCCATGGTTCTATAGCACCCCATTTATCGCGCCTCAGGCCGCTGCCTGGGTTATAAAAATGTGGAACGTTTGAACGCTTTTCGGTTCAATCCGCCACGATCCGTCCTTCCCTTAGCGCGATCCACTGGTCGGCTACCCGTTCGACCTGGGCCATGTCGTGGGATACCATGACGATGGTGCAGGCGGTTTTCAGGCTGAGAATCAGTTGCTCGATGGTTTCGGTGGCAGCCGGGTCCAGGGACGAGGTGGGCTCGTCCAGGAGCAGTACTTCCGGATTCAGCACCAGCGCCCGGGCCATGCACAGGCGTTGCTGCTGACCGCCGGAGAGGGCGCGGGCGTCATCCTTCAGGCGATCCTTGACCTCGTCCCACAAAAATGCCTGCCGAAGGGTGCGCTTAACCCGGTCACGGGTCTGCGAACGCGTCGATCCGCCAACCAGTTTGAGCGGAAAGGCCACATTCTTGTAAATGCTCATGGGCAGGGGATTGGGTGTCTGAAAGACCATGCCCACCTGGCGGCGCAATTCGGTCAGCGAGCAGGCCCGGTGATAGATGTCACGCTCGTTTCCGCTTAGACGGATGCGCACCGTTCCCGCCAGGCGGGCATGGGGAATGTCTTCCCAGAGGCGGTTGAAAACGGTCAGCAGGGTGGATTTTCCCTGGCCGGAGGGGCCCACCACCGCGGTGACGGTGTTTGCCTGAACGTCAAACGTCAAATCTTTCAGTACCGTATGGTCGCCATAGGCGAAGGAGAGCTGGCGAACCTTGATTTTGACGCATTGCGCAACCTGCATGCAAACCTCCTATTTACCGCGTGCCGTAAAGCAGATGGTCGGCCAGCCGGTGGCGGATGGCGGCGGCCAGGGTGAACAAAGCGGCACAGATGGCCAGAAGGACGATTGCCGCCCCGTAGCCGCGCATCAGCTCGGCCTGATCGGCGTACTGGGCGGAGATGGTGTAGATGAAAAAGGGCAGGGCCTCGTAGTTGGCCAGAAGGGAGGTGGGAATGCCGGCCGTTGCTACCACACCGGTGAGCATGATGACGGCCGTGTCCTCAGCGCAGCGGCCAATGGAGAGAATGATGCCGCTGACGATGCCGGAAAGGGATTGGGGCAGGAGTACATAAAAAAGGGTCTGCAGGCGTGATGCGCCCAGCGCCGGGGCGGTGATGCGGATTTGTCGGGGCAGGGCTTCCAGGGCCGTCTGGGTTGTTCGGATCAGGTAGGGCAGAACCAGAAACGCCAGTGAAAGGGCCGATATCAGCAGGCAGGGGGTTATCCGATCCGACAGGCGATGGTGCAGAAATACCGCCAGGCTGAATCCGAAAAGCCCCACCAGAACAGAGGGAATGCCTGCCAGGATGTCGAAAAAGAGGCCGAAGATCCCTTTGATCCGGCGCCCGGCGAATTCGGCCATATAGATGCCGGCCCCCACGCCCACGGGAACGGCGATGATGATGGAGAGTCCCACCAGGACCAGGGTACCCACCATGGCCGGGAAGATGCCGTCAAACACCTGCCGACGCAGCAGCAGGGCATCCATGGGCGCGGTGTCGCCGAAAAAGAGACTGGCCGAGAGACTGCCCGCGCCGTTGACGATCACATACCCCAGAAGCCCGGCCACGCTGGTGGTCAGGAGTGCGCCGCAGAGCCAGGCCATGATGGTGACGCCGGTTTCGACCAGACGGCGGGTCATGGTCGCCTTTCCCTAAGCGCACCGATCCCCCGGGTCAGAACCACCATTAGCGTGGTGCACAGATAAAGGATGATGCCGCAGGCAAACAGGGTACGGAACTCCAGGCTGTCGAAATCGGCGGCCACCACCAGGGCGATATGGGCGGTAAGCGTGCGGGCCGGTTCGGTCAGCGCACCCGGCATGGCCGTGGCATTGCCGGCAATCATCAGGGCGATCAGGGTATCGCCCACGGCGCGCCCCATGGCCAGCACCACGCCGTTGACCAGTCCCGGCCAGGCGCACGGGATAAAGACATGGATCAGTTTCTGTACCGGACTGGCGCCCAGGGCGTCGGCGGCCTGCAGGTAGGACCGCGGAACCGTGGCAAAACTGTCGGTAAAGAAAAGGATCATGGTTGGCGCGATGAGCACGGCCAGCAGCAGGCCGGCGGAGAGGATGCACAGCCCCGAACCGCGGCCGGCCCACTCACGCACCAGGGGCACCAGAAGAAAAATACCGGCAAACCCGTACACCACGGTGGGAATGCCGGTCATAAAACGCACCAGTCGATGGAGCAGGATCGGCAGCCAGCCGCGCCCCAGCACACTGATCAGGGCGGCACAGCCCAGACTGACCGGAAAACTCACCGCCATGCCGAGGCCGGCGATGACCGCCGTGCCCACGATCATGGGGGCGATGCCGTACGCCCCCTGGCCCGGCTGCCACGGCCCGGTGAACATGTTGAAAAAGGTTCCCTCCGTGATCAGGGGCAGGCCCAGCGTTACCATGAAGCCGAACATCAGCACGGTGACGGCCACGCTGAATGCGGCCATCAGCCCCAGAAGACGTCTTACCCACGGCTCCGCGATTTTGCTCAAGCATTCTCCAGGCATAGCTATTTGACAGCCACAAACCCCTTTTCAGCGGCGATCGCCTGGCCGGTCGGGCTGAAGAGAAAATCGATAAAGATTCGGGTCAGGCCGGTGGGTTCGCCCTTGGTGTTGCTGTAAAGTCCCCGGGACACGGGATAGGCGCCGCTTTTCACCGTTTCCAACGTCGGGGTCACGCCGTCCAGGGCCACGGGCGTAACGCTGGCATCAATGTGGCCCACGGAGACATAGCCGATGCCGTAAGGGTCGCCGGCCACGGCCGATTTCATGGCTCCGTTGGAAACCACCACATTGGCGCTGCTGCTGATCGCGCCTTTTTCGATGGCCTTTTTCCAGAACACTGCGCGGGTGCCGCTGGCTTCGTCACGGGTGTAGAGGTTGATGGTCTTGTCCGGTCCGCCCAGCGCTTTCCAGTTGCCGATCTGGCCGGCAAAGATGGCCTTGGTCTGGGCTTTGGTCAGTTCAGTCACCGGATTTTTCGGGTTGACCACCACGCCGACGCCATCGACCGCCCACTTGAACATGGTTAAGCCGTATTTGGCAATTTCCTCATCGGTGGGTTTGCGGCCGGAGTTGCCGATCTCCACCAGGCCTTCGCCCACCTGCTTGATGCCCACACCGGAGCCGCCCCCGGCCACGGTAACCTGGATGTCCGGATAGCGCTGCATGATCTGTTTGGCGGCTTCCTTCATCACCGGAATGTGCGCGGTACCGCCGGAAATGGCCACCCTGCCCGCCTGTCCGGCAAAGGGCGCCAGATCGTCGGCCATGGCCGGAGAGAACCCGGTTGCCACCAGAATCACCAACGCCATTGCCCAATCAAACCATCGATTCCGCTGTGACATGTTAAACCTCCTCTGATGAGATTGAATGAAGATTCGAAATATAGGGAACCCACTGGAATAAAAGCGATTGCGATGTGCTACCATCGCCGGTTGGAAAAGTCTAATTGACAGAACGGATATCGATTCGCAGATGGATCGAAAATGTTGATGATCTGGGTGGGCCTTGCGCTGGAGTGGTTGGTGGGGTGACCGGTGGGATTATCGGTTGGACGGGGCGGGCGCGGGATCGTGATCCACCGTCTTACGGCATTGTTTCGATTTTTTCGATCAGCTGGCGGGCGTTGGCGATGTTTTCGCGGACTTTTGGGTGATTCGGGTTGCACGCCAGGGCCTGTTCCCATTCCCGGATGGCCGCTTTCAGGTTTTCATTGATGAAGAGTTTGACGCCGTTGCGGTAGTGTTCCTGGGCCAGTTCCACAAGGCGGTTCTCAACACGGGATTTGAGGGCCATGCTGAGTGCATCGCTTTCGTCGGCCCGGGCCAATACCGCGAGGGCTTCGAGAAAGTCTCCCTGGTCCACATGCTCGCGGGCCAGTCGGAAACGGGCCTCGATGGCCAGGTTTCTGGCGGCAGGATGGTCCGGCGCTTCTGCCACGACTTTTTCGGCGGTATCGAGGCCCTGCCGGAACCGTCCATTGGCCACATGCTTGCGGGCCAGATTCAGCTGGTTGTCAATGGTCAGGTTGTGCCGGGCGGTCTCAAGGGTTGCCAGCACGGTGGTTTTTTGCGCGGTTTCGTCGGGAACGGCATTCAGGTCGGTGGCGGCCTTCTCCTTTTTAGGGAGGATCAGGACGGTTTCCGGGGCCGGTGTGGCGTCTTCCGGCAGGTCGTTGAACCAGGCAACCAGAAAGGCGAGGCTGCGGTCGCCATAGACCGCTTTGGCCACATCGGCCAGATCCTCGTCCTTGGCGGTCCGGTAGATCATGAACGGAAACGGGGCCCACAGGACATTGAGCTGTTCCCGGGCCGGCTGGAAATCAGGGTCCAGGCGCAACGCTGCCAGAAAGTGGTCGCGGGCAGACTGGCGTTTATTCTGGCGCAGGGCCCGCTGCCCTTCCTGAAAATGGGTCTGCACCGATGCGGCAATGGTTTTTTCCAGGCGGGCGATCTCCTGTTTGGCGTCGGTCTTTCCAAAAGCGATGTGTCGGACCACCTGCCAGTGCGCCAATGCCAGGGCCAGGTCGCCATCGGTTTCCAGTTGCCGGGCCCGTTGCCGGACCGCATCGGCCTGTTCGGCCCGCCAGAAAGGGCCGGACTGGAGGAAATGGGATACGGAATCGCCCATACCGGCGCAACCGGAGAGAATCAGGCTGGCGATCAGAACGATCCATGGCAATTGACGGATCATCAGTTCAGTTCCGCCTGGTTCATGGGGGTCATCTGGTCGGTGAAGCTGGACAGCGTCGTGTGCGGATCGATGACGATGCGGGGGATGGTGTAGCGGTCACCAAAAAACGGGGTCACGCCGGTTTTGCGCGAAAAAATGGCCGTATACCCGATTTTTACGGCGGCGGCCACCAAAAGCGCGTTGGTGTCGCCTTCGGGGCAGGCCAGAAATTTACAGGCCGTGCCCAATCGGATTTCGATGGTCTGTTTGGCCTGGCGCAGTTCGGCCGCCATCCATTTGAAATGGTTTTCGCTACGCTGTCCCTTCTGCCGCCGGGTCAGCGAGCGTCCGCTTCGTCCCCGGCAGCCGATGGTGAAGCCCATCTGCTGGAGCATTTCCAACTGTTCCCAGGTCATGGCGCTTTTTCGGCCCACGCCGCGGGTGGCAACGAAAAGGGTTGCGGTAAAACCGTATTTTTGCAGCAGGGGCAGGCCGAAATCGAAAAATTGCCGGGATTGGGTGTCCACACTGATCAGCACTGCGCGTCTGGGAAGCTGACCGGTAAAATCCATGAAAGCGATCAGATCTTCCGGTCTGATACTGTTGAAGTTGTTTCCCTTCAGCCAGGCCAGTTGCGCTTCAAAGTCGGTCCGGACGATCTGGCCGGGTTCGCCTGGCGATTCGGCGATGTCCGTGTATGCCAGGACGGGAACGGTCTGGTAACCGTCCGAAGCCAACCCACCACGCCGGAACGGGGCTATGGGAATCAGAACCGCCTGTCCTTCGGTGAACGCGTCCACGCCGTTATATTCGACGATCGTCCATGCCCTGCCGGCATCGTTGAGGTAGCGACTGGCCAGCGTCTCCGGCGTATCGCCCTGGCCGGCACGCACCAGACGGGGCAGCGGGGGGGCCGAGCGGGGATTGCTCTCTCCGGCGTGGCCGGTGGCCGGAAAAAGAATCCCCACGATGGTGACCACCCAGGCCATGCCGGCGATTACCATCACAGACGCCAACGTTTTCCAGTGTTGAAAAAAATTACCGGCTTGATCTGACATGCGCCCTCTGCTCGATGGCGGTGACCCGAAAGGTCTTCACCGGTTCGGATTTCCCTTTGATGCTGCGGACGCCGGCCGGTTCCACCTGGATGCGATCGGCCAGGGGCTCGCAAATCGCCGAGGTCACCAGGACTTCACCTGCGGCGGCCAGGCTGCTGAGCCGCGACGCCAGATTGACCGTGTCGCCGATAACGGTGTATTCCATTTTGTCCTGGGAGCCGATGTTTCCCGATACGATGGGGCCGGTGTGAAGGCCGATGCCCACGGATGATAGCATGGTGTTTCCGTTGATGCTGCTTGCCTGCAATTGCGTTTTTAGCGCCAGTGCGGCCCGCACGGCCCGCTCCGTATGATCTTTCCTGAATACCGGCACGCCGAACACACCCAGGACGGCATCGCCGATAAATTTATCCACATAGCCGCCATAATCGAGAATGGCGCGGGTGGCGATTTCGAAATAACGGTTGAGCATTTCCACGACCAGCTCCGGTTCACGGTTCTCCGAGTAGGCGGTAAATCCCCGAATATCGGCAAAAAAAATGGTGGCCTCGTTCTTGTGGCCCTTGAGCCACATTTTTTCTGGATCGGCCAGAATCATCTCCAGCACCTCTGCCCCGACATATTTGCCAAAGGACTGGCGGGTCAATGAATGCCGGAACAGCTCCTCGCCCATCTGATTGAAAGCGGTGGCCAGGTTGCCCAGCTCATCATTGCGGTTCAGCGCCACCCGGTAGTGGTAATCGCCCTTACCGATGGCTTCGGTGGCGGCCACCAGCGTTTGGATGGGCTGCGCGAAACGGATACCGATAAAAACGGCAATCGCCAATCCGAAACTGACCGTTCCCAGGGTCATCATCAGGATCGACTGTATTTCCTTATCGACCAGTTGTTCGATAAAATTAAGCGATACCCCCACATGAACGCTTCCCAGCCGTTTGTCCTGAAACACCACATCGCGGGTCAGGTTGAGAATCTGTTCGCCGGAGGCCGACGGGAAGGAAAAATAGGTTGTGTCGCCATGCTTTACGGGAGATGCCGTGGCCTTGGGCGCGATCCGCCGGGTTCCAATGCGGCCCACATCGGTATGGGCGCGGATTAGCCCTTGGGTGTCGGTTACCATGGCGTAGCGCAGCCCTTCGGTGGAGGTAGCCGCTTTGATCAGGGTATTGAGACTGAGAATGTCATCTTGGATGAGAGGTATTCGGGCGTTATTGACAAAATAGTTGAGGCTCACCGTTCCGACGGTCACGGTCTGATCGAACAGGCGGGCCTTCTGCCGATTGATCATGAAATAGCTGAAGGAGACGATAGTGACGGTAACGATGAGCAGAACGCCCAGGCAGAGCTTGAGCCAGATGGGCATGGCCGGTTTGGGCAGCCGCTGGGCAAGCGGTCCGCGGCGGCGCAGGATCAGTTCGCGGATGTTATCCGACAGGGAGGCGACCGAGATTCTGAAATTCTCATTGATGACCGCAACCACGTCGGCCTCGGCAGCAAGCCCCAGTTCGGTGATCATGTGGCCCAGGCGGACGGCCTGACCGGTGTCCACCAGCCGTTGGCGCTGGGCTGCCAGGACATCGTTCAACTGGCGTTCCGTGAGAATACCGCGTTCAATCAATACCTGGCCGAGCTTGCGATCTTCAGGGAGGCGTCGCTGGAAAAGATGCCGGAGGGCCGAAAACCAATTTTTAGGCGTCATCTGCATGGGGAGCACCACTGTTGTGGGGGGTCAGGGTTCCTGCCACCGGCAGCCGAGCTTGTCTCAAAACAGTCCGGCGGTCACTGTGCGGGGATAGGATCTTTGTTGCGGGATGGCATGGAACCTGGCCCGACTATAATTGGGAGCATTGGTCGGTGTCAACACGCCAGGACGCGGATCGTTTGACAGATGGGCGGAGCAGCACTATTTATCGATGCCTTGAAAATAATGAATACGAACAAGGTGGGAGCAATTCTGGTGACGCATGACGGTGCGTCGGTGGCGAGCGGGATCTGCTGATTCAGAAAGCGGGCCGGATCATTGGCATGCTTTCCGGCGGTGATGCGATCAAGGGCTCCATGCAGGAAAAGGATCAAGAATTCAAGCGGCTCATAGCCTTCAAGATAATGTTTTTGGGCTGCGTTATCGGTCGAAAGCGGTATGGTTGATACAGCTTTCTCTCTCTGGCCTTGCCAAAAACATTATCTTAAGGCGATTTCTGTCAAATAGTCTTCGTTCACAATAGGGTCGGTCAGGTGGCTTTGGGCGGCCGGGGCGGACTGACCAGTGCCTCACCGGACAGCACCTCGGCGCCTTCCTGATTGGTGCAGACGGTCTTCAGCCGGACCCGCTTCTTGGCTTCCAATTTTTCGATCACTTCGACCCTGGCGGTCACCGTATCGCCAATATATACCGGTGCCAGAAAGTCCAGGGACTGATGCATGTAAACGGTGCCCGGGCCGGGCAGGCGCGTGCCGATAACTGCGGAAACGAATCCGGCCGACAGCATGCCGTGGGCAATGCGTGTTTTGAAAAAGGTTCCCTTGGCGTAGGTCTCGTCAATGTGGGCCGGATTCAGGTCACCGGTGACACCGGCAAACAGATAGATATCGGTGTCGGTCACGGTTTTTGAAAACTGGGCCGTATCACCGACATGCAGTTCGTCAAAGCTTTTACCAATCATTGGGACTCCTCAAACTCGGGGGGCGGCCTTTTCGGGACCGCCCCTTTGGTTGGCGGGTGTTGTCTCAGGTTGTTTTTAAAAAAACTCCTCGATCTTTTTAAACCCATCGTCCACAGACTGTTTGTATGTTTCGCGGCCCTTTTTAAAGGCACCCACCCATTCCTGGACAGCTTTCTTGCCTTCCTCGGGCAACCAGGTCGCCTGGCTCAATATGGTATTGGCCATGGCTTCCGTCTGATCCTGTACCATGATCATGGCATTGTAGGCATTGTTGAAAGCGGATTTGTTGAAAGTCACCATCTGTTTGAACACCTGTTTCTGATCCATCTGTTCCTCCGTTAGTTATTTATTTATGTTTCTGGTTTAAATCTACTATAGAGCTTCGTTCAGGGATGTCAACGCCAAAATGTTGCAATGCACAAAAAAGTTTGCTGCGGTATCGGGCCGTTGGAATGGCCGGCCTGTCCGCGTCTATCGCGTTGTCTATACACCTCAACGGGCGGCGCGCTGGAATATCCTGGACATTGAACGATACTGTATAAAATCAGACGGCCACGCGGTACCCGGGTTTGACTTGTCAGGATCAGTGGGGTATCAGATGGCCAATGTTTTTGTGTCCCTGCGAAAGGCCAGCCAATTATGTGTTGCTCTACATCTCATGCTGAAATCGATGAGGCGTTATCGACGGGCCGCCATTGCGGTGGTCCCTTGATACCGCAGGTCCAGTGCCGCCAATGTCGGAACATGAACCGGCCGGAGAGCCGGTTTTGTGACCAGTGCGGCCATTTCCTTCCATCGGATGCCGATCGGCAACACGAGTCCCTGAAAAGTGAGAGGAAGCATGTGGTGGTCCTTTTTTCGGACATCTGCCACTATCGGGAAATCATCCGCCGCGTCGATCCGGAAGATATCCGGGAGGTCACCCGCCATCTCTTCCAAGAGTCGGTCAACATCATCGAGCGCTACGGTGGATATATCGACCGGATGCTCTGGGACGGTTTAATGGCCGTTTTCGGCATGCCATGCACCCATGAAGATGATGTTGTCCGGGCTATTCGGGCGGCGCTGGATATTCGGCGCATGGCCGAACGGCTGGGAAGGGCCGAGGCGGGGTGCATCGGTGAACCGCTTTCCATGCGGTCGGGGATTGCCTATGGGCTGGTGGTCACCGGGGTCACGCAAAAAGAGAGCGGACGACCCGGCCTTACCGGGGATACGGTCAATCTGGCTGCCCGGCTCAGGGATCTGGCCTCGCCGGGAGAGGTTCTTGCGGAAAGCGGTACTTTCTCCTCGGCGGCCGGATTTTTTCGTTTTGAGGCGCTGCCTGCGGTCGCGGTGAAAGGGCGGGAGGCGCCGATTGCGGTTTTCCGCGTGGCAGATGCCGTGGTTCGGCCGGAGAAGGTCCGGCGGGTTCACGGGCTCAAAACCAGATTGATTGCGCGAGGGCGTGAATTGAAGCAGATGAGGGATGCCGCCTTGCGTCTTCACAGGCAGGCAGGGACGGTGCTGACCATCTGCGGTGATGCCGGTACCGGAAAAAGCCGTTTGATTGCCGAGTTCAAGGCATCGACCCGTCGGTCGAGGATCTGCTGGCTGGACGGCTATGCCTATACGTATACCCGTGCCGTTCCCTACTACCCGTTTATCGATATGCTCAATCGGTTTTTCGATATTGACGAGGCCGATGGTGATACGGTGATCCTGCAAAAACTCCATGCCGGTCTCGGTCGGTGGGTGGCCGATGGGGATACGGTGGCCTCTTATCTGGCCGGCTTTTATACACCCTCATCGCTTGAAACCGTAGTTTCCGATCAGGAAGTTTTCAAGTCCCGGCTTCAGCAGGCCGTCACCTGCCTTCTGTCGGTGCTTTCCCGTAAGGCGCCCACGATTGTCTGCCTTGAGGATCTGCACTGGGCGGATCCGTCCTCCCTTTCCCTGATTCGTTGTATTCTCAGGGAGCCGGGCCTGCCCCTGATGTTTGTGATCAGTTACCGGTCATCGTTGAATTTTGCCCATGGGGAGAACGGCGAACGTGTCTCCCATGCCTGGGAGCATATTCATTTGCGTGATCTGGATGTTGCCGCATCAAGGGCGATGGCTCAGTCGCTGATCGGAACCCGTGCGATTCCGGAAGCCCTTGACCATTACCTGACCAGCCGGGTGGCGGGAAACCCCTTTTTTATCGAAGAAGTGATCAACGCACTGATCGATGCCGGGCGTCTGAAACGGATCGGCAACCGGTGGCATTTCGAGGACATGGTCGCCATTCCGGATCTCTCTTCGACCATCAACAGCATCATCCACTCCCGTCTGGATCGGCTGGGCCGCAACGCCAAGGCCATCCTGCAGGAGGCCGCCGTCATCGGGCGGGTTTTCCACCTGACACTGCTTCGGCGGATTACCGATTTTCCGGAAGTGCTAACGGCCTGCCTGGATCAGCTGGCCGGGCAGGGCCTGATTCGTCGCCAGGCGGATCCGCACGAGCCGGTTTACCGTTTCAATTATGGCATTGTCCAGGAAGTGGTGTATAACGGAATTTTGAAAAAGGAGCGGCGGACCATTTACGAAAAGATCGCCCGGGTACTGGAGTCCGATGGCCGTCCATAAAAAACGATTCGACGCGGCCCGGCCCAATATCATGCAAACGCAATCATCCACGCCGGTTGTCATCGGCGGCGTTGATGTTCCGCTACCTGTGGTGGGCTGCGGCCCGCGTTGGCTGGTGGTGGAGAAACCCTGTGGGATGAGTATCCACAACGATCCGGGGCAGGATCTCTGTTCCCTGGTGCATATGGCGGTAAAGGCCGGCCAGGTGCCGGTTGTCGACCGCAATATGCCCGGGGTTCATGCTGTCCACCGCCTCGATCGGGATACCAGCGGCATCGTGCTTTTGGCCGGAGACAGCCAAACAGGTGCATTCTTTGGTGCCCAGTTTGCTGCCCGAAGCGTGCACAAACGCTACCTGGCAATGGTTCACGGCATGCTGCCGA
The DNA here is from genome assembly GCF_009689005.1 of Desulfosarcina ovata subsp. ovata. Taxonomy (NCBI): domain Bacteria; kingdom Pseudomonadati; phylum Thermodesulfobacteriota; class Desulfobacteria; order Desulfobacterales; family Desulfosarcinaceae; genus Desulfosarcina; species Desulfosarcina ovata. The sequence goes on from NZ_AP021879.1 coordinate 4,334,213, forward strand.
CCGATGCCGGCTGGCGCACGTGGCACTGGCCGCTCACCGATGCAGCCGGTGGCCGCAAAAATCCTGTGGGCAGGGGAAAACGGAAGCCCTGCACGACCCGTTGGCGGGCACTGGAGACCAGTGACCACTATTCACTGGTGGAATGCGAACTGTTGAGCGGCCGCAAGCACCAGATCCGGCGGCATGCCTGTCTGGCCGGGCATGCGGTGGTGGGTGACCGGCGTTACGGGTCGGTACGTTCCCTGGAATTTGTTTCCCGGCAATGCCATTTCAGCCGGATGGCCTTGCATGCCCACACGCTGAGCTTCCGGCTTCCCGGTGAGACCGGTATGAAAACCTTTGCTTCCGGCGGCTTGCCCGATGCCATGCAGCACCTTTTGGCGACCGACCGGAAGGAACATTAGCGGGGCATTCTCATGGAAAACGGTTTAAATTGAGTGTGGATTCGAAGGAGAACAGATGCAATCAGCCGAACCAACCAAAAGCTTTCCGGAGAAGATGATCGATATTCTCAACTACGGTTCCCTTAATCTGGCCATGGGCCTGGGGTACCGGGCCGGCCTTTTCGATATCATGGATGCCGAAGTGAGGCCCCGCAGCGCGCAAGAAATCAGCCGGCAGGCCAATCTCAACTGCCGCTACGTGAACGAGTGGCTGGGGATCATGGTGTGTGGCGGTATCGTCGAACTGGTGCCGGGAGACGACGGCACCGAGCGATTTTTTCTACCCAAGGCCCACGGCGATCTGCTTGCCCGTCGGGCCGGCAGCGGCAACCTGGGCGTTTACACCCAGGAGATTCCACTGCTCACGGTCAGCGCCATGGAGCGGGTCTTCCAGGGATTTCTCAGCGGTGAGGGGATCCCCTACGAACAATACCCCGATTTTCACGATTTCATGGGGCAGTTGGGCGATGCCAAGCATCGGCAGGTGCTGGTGGATGTTTTTCTGCCGTCGGTGGACAACGGCCGACTGGTCGACGCCCTCCGGCGAGGGATCGAGGTCTGTGACCTGGGATGTGCTCAGGGTGTGGCGACCCTGGTGATGGCCCAGGCGTTTCCGGCCAGTCACTTTACCGGTATCGACATCAGCCGTGAGGCTTTGGAGACGGCCCGTTCCGGAGCCCGTGACGCCGGGTTGGAGAACATCCGCTTCGATGTGCGCGATGCGGCCGAGCTGCGTCATCCCAACGAATTGTCCGGAAATTTTGACTACATCACCGCCTTCGATGCCATCCACGATCAGACCCGCCCCCTGGAAGCCCTTCAGGGGATTTATGAAATACTGAAAGCGGATGGCGCCTTTTCGATGATCGACATCGCTGCGGAAAGTGGCATCGGAGGCAACCGCAGTCATCCCATGGGGGCGTTTCTCTACACGGTCAGCCTGATGCACTGCATGCCGGTGGGGCTGGTGGATGGCGGTGCTGGCCTGGGGATGATGTGGGGCCGTCAGCAAGCCGAAAAAATGCTTGGCGAGGCCGGATTTGGTCAGGTGACTGTGGCGGAAATCCCCAACGACCCTTTTAACCTGCACTTTTTCTGCCGTAAATAAGGGGGCAATCAGCGCCGTATTTTCGGTGAATAGGTCAACTGCGGGGGGGGCGTGGGCTTCGGTGATTGGCGATCAGGTTCAACAACATCCAGCGCCTGCCTGGATTTTTCAAGGCCTTCCCGCGACAGGGTGACCCGATCGACAATCCCAAAGGGATCGTCCTCCCGGCCGCGTTTCCCGTCGGCTACCGGGTTCGACCGCGGTGCCCGTTCGATCGGTAGAATTTTCTGGTTGTCTACAATGATGTAGGGGGGTTCATCCATCGACAGTCTTTCCGTACGGTATTTTTTTTAACCGGTTGCTACAATTATAGATCTGTTTTTGACGGGACCGTTACAATCATTTTCCAGAATCGGAAAATTGCTACCATATTTCAGACGCTGCCACAAGTGATGTGACGACCGTATTTACAATCTGTTTTTGACTACCAATCAATGCTGAACACTGATAATTGACGGGCCAGAAATAACTGCAGCAAGACGGTTTCGACTGCAACTATTAAATTTTTTACGGAAAACAGACAATCCTAAGAAAAGAGGAGGTTTATGCGATGAAATTCGTGGTGTATCTGTTGGGTTTTGCCTGGGTTGCCGCCGGCGCAATTGCAATCCTTTACACGGAGGACTACAAAGCGTATCTCAAAAGCGTATTGACCCGGCTGGATCGCATCTGGCTGGCACTGGTGCCGGCGGTTGTGGGACTGCTCCTGCTGATCGGCGCAGCATCCACGTCCCATGTCGGATTTGTTGGCCTGATCGGTGTTCTCGGCATCGTTAAGGGCGTTCTGATCTACTTCAATCCCCGCGGCCTGTTCGAAACCAGTCAGGCCTGGCTGGACAACCTGAATGACCAGGGGTATCGCCTGATGGGCATCCTTGCCCTGATTTTCGGTACCGTGGTCATTTCCTGGATCAAGTGATCCGTTAAATCTGGATGATCGAACTGCTGCTCACCATCCCGGCGCTGGGCGCCGGCCTGTCCCGGTGCCGCGGCATCCATCTTCCGGCAACCAAAATCATTCCCACGGTGACCCTTGCGGTCGCCGCTGCTGGTCTCTGCCTGATCGGGATTTACCCGGATACTCTTTTCGCCCTGTTATGGCTCTCTCCACTGCTCATCGTCCTTTCCTTCCAGGCGCTGACCGGGCGGCCGACCCCGCTGCACCCCTTGACGCGTGGCGACTGGCGGCCCCTGGTGGCAGAGACGCCCCTGGTGGGAGATCCATTCTCCGCTGCCGCGGTGAAGGCGTGAGCCCGTCGCGTTTTTACCGACACGGGGATTTTTCCGCGTGCCCGGTAGATGGGCGATATGTCTGTTGACATTCGTTTGATCTTCTGATTGTTTGATGTTCAAGATAACCGAGTTTCAAACAATGAGGCCGGGCTGTGGAGGCAAGAGCATGATCGGACGGTATGGCGACCTGTCGGTATACAAGGCGGTTTTTCAGTCAGCGGATTTTTACCGTATCATGGCCGGTGGCATTCTGATTCCGGCGGGCTATTTGTTATCACGGGGCGATGCCTGGGGAAGCCCGATGAATTTTCCAGCCGGTCTGGCCATCTTCAACCTTTGCCTGATGCTCTCCGTGGCGATCAACGGACTGCCGATCATTGCCGGTGCCCTCAAGGGCATCTTCCAGCGAAAAGTCAACGTCGACGAACTGGTCAGCATCGCCATCGTTGCCTGTGTGCTGAACGGCAACTTTTTCGAGGCGGCCCTGATCAGTTTCATTATGGTCCTGGGTGCGTTTATCGAGGAGACGCTGAGCAGCAGGGCCAGGCGTTCAATCGAAAGCCTGGTCAAGGTCAACCCGCACACGGCTCTGATTGAAACCGGCAGCCGCCAGCGGATAAAAAAGATCGGTGAGGTCCGTGTCGGCGAGACCGCCGTGGTCAAGGCCGGCGAGGTCATCCCCGTCGATGGTGAGATCATCATCGGCACCGCATCCATCGACGAATCCCTTCTGACCGGTGAGTCGCTGCCTGTTTCCAAAGGTGTGGGGGACGATTTGTCTGCCGGGACCCTGAACCTCGACGGATATCTCAAGGTGAAGGTCAAGCGAACGGGCGATGATGCGACCATCGGCCGGATCCTCGACCTGATTCACCAAGCTGAGAACAGCAAGGTCGGCAGTGCACGGATCGTTGACCGTTACGCCGCCTATTTTACCCCCTTGATCGTTGGCATCGCCGTGCTGACTTACCTGATCACCCGGGATATCACGCGATCCATTGCCGTTTTGGTGGTGGGGTGCCCCTGTTCGTTCCTGCTGGCCGGGCCGGTGGCCACCGTCGCGGCTGTCGGCCGGGCGGCCAAGTCGGGCATTATGGTCAAGGGCGGGGTCTACCTTGAGAAGATTGCTCATGCCGGGACGTTTTTTTTCGACAAGACCGGTACCCTCACCGCCGGAAAGCCGATGGTCACCGCGATCCGGCCAGCCGACGGATTCTGCGAGGATGCGCTGCTGGCGTTTGCCGCAGCGGTGGAACGGGGTAGCACGCACCCCATTGCCGCAGCAATTTTAGACCAGGCGGCCAAACGGGGCATCCTGCAACGAACAGCCGGCCAGATATCGGTCATCCCCGGTTTCGGGGTCAACGGCATCGTGGACGGGAAGTCGGTGGGGGTTTTTGCCGGCAGTACCGGTGCCACCGGCGGAGAAACACGCATTCAGGTCGTCGTTGATGGATTGCCGGCCGGCGAGATCGATCTCTTCGACCCTCCTCGGCCGGAGGTTGCCGAAACCGTCAGACACCTCATCGCCCTGGGGGCCGAGAGAATCGCTATCCTTTCGGGGGATTCCGCAGCGGCCGTCAGGCGCATCGCCGACGCCGTGGACATCGCCGATTACCGGTCGCGGCTCAAACCCGAGGACAAGCTGTCCACGATCGAAGCCTCGTCCGCCCTGAATCCCGTCTTTACCGGAGACGGAATGAACGACGCCCCGTCGCTGAAGGCAGCCGCCGTGGGCATCGCCATGGGCTTGCGCGGATCGGATATGGCGCTGTCCACGGCCGATATCGTCCTGATGAACGACACCATCGCACTGCTGCCGTTTCTGATCCGTTTGAGCCGAAAGATGACCCGGACGATAAAAATCAGCATCGCGGTCAGTCTTATGATCAATCTGGTCGCGATCGCTTTCGGTGCCGCGGGAATGCTTTCGCCGATCATGGGCGCGGTGACGCATAATATCGGATCGATATTCGTTGTCACACTGTCATCGTCGATTGTTTTTACCCGGGAAACCTGATGGAGAGGTGTTCATGAACGCGCTGTCGGACCTGATCATCGAATTTTATGAAAAATTGTCATCCTGGGAACAGTCCGTCGTCGAGGGCAGCGGCATCACCCTGCCGCAGATGCATACCATCGAGATCCTCGGCGTCAACAGCATGATCAAAATGAAAGATCTGGCTTCCAAAATGGGAGTGACCACCGGTACCCTGACGGTGATGATTGACAACCTGGAGAAAAAAGGGCTTGTCCAAAGAATTCAAAACCCGGCCGACCGGCGTTCCTACGTGATCCAGTTGACCGAAAAGGGGACCGAACACTACCAGCGCCACTCCGACTTTCACCTGAAATTGACCCGTGAATGCACGGCCAATTTCTCGGAGGCGGAAATAAGGACCTTCGACACGCTTCTGCGGGAATTTATCCGCCACATCTGAGAGCCTGTTTGAGAAGTCTGGATCAGGCCCGATAACAAGGCGGAAAGTGGCTCAAAAGCGGAGCATATATGTAATATGTGAGCATTTTGAGATACTTTCCAACGCCGTTAGCGGGCTTTAGACGGATTTATCAAACGGGCTCTGAGGGTCTCACCGAAGCGATTCAACAAAACCCGCAAACGAATCCCGATGATGGTGAGAAATGAAGTCTTATTCACCCTGTGGATGACGCAACCGCCCCCGGAACATGGAGAAGAAAATGCCGATGGTGCACAAACCTGCCGAAATCGTAAACACCGTCCGAACACAGGCCAGGAAACGGTCGTAGTTCTGCGGTTCGATGGTCCGGTGGCCGACCAGCAGGGTCAGCACCACGGTGGCAATCGCCATGCTGGTCATCTGGCCCATCAGCCGCATGGTCGCCACGGTACCGGAAGCAATGCCGTAATCCTTTTTTTCAACGGCGCCCATGATGGCGCTCATGTTTGGGGAGGAAAAAAGCCCGAATCCGAAACCGAGCAGCACCAGGTTGCCGATGATGCCGCCAATGGCGCTGCGTGTGTGCAGCTGCGTGAAGACAAGCATCCCGGCAACGGTGACAACCATTCCCCAGGTGGCCAGAAGACGCGGTTGGATGCGATCCGAGAGCCGCCCGGCAATGGGTGAGAAGATTGCCATGATGACCGGCTGGGCCATGAGCACCGTGCCTGCGGTCTGCGGGGGCATACCCTTGATGTACTGCAGGTAGAGGCTCATCATGAAGGTGAGGGCGAAGGTGGCTGCATAATTGAGCAGGGCGGCAAGGCTGGAGAAGGTGAACGTCCGGTTGTTCAGGAACAGAGACACCTCGAAAACCGGATCGGTGGCCCGTTTTTGCTGCAAAAAGAAAAGCATCAGCCCCAACAGGCCGGCAAATGCCAGACCGGACCCGGTTGCCGACGGCAGCAGCGAGGCCCCGTACACCAGCGCGAGAATGGCGGCTGCATAAATCAGACATCCGATGATATCCAGACGCTGGTCACGGGCATCGGCCCACTCCCCCTTGAGGAAGGCGCGGGTCATTGTGATGGAGCCGAGCCCCAGCGGCAGCATCACTGCAAAAATACTGCGCCAGCCGAGCTGCTGGGTCAGGAAGCCACCCAGAAAAGGCCCGACCGATAGCCCCACATAGACCGCCGACACATACAGCCCGATGGCCCGGCCGCGCTTCTGGGGCGGGAAAATGGATGTCAGAATGGCCATGCCGGTGGTTACGAACATGCCGGCTCCCAGCCCCTGGACCACCCGCAAAAAGATAAACCCGGCAGTCGTTCCTGCAAAGGCCGCGGCTGTCGATCCGGCGGTGTAAATGAGCAGACCGGTACTGAAGATTTTTTTGCGGCCGTAAATATCGGCGATCTTGCCTGCCGGGACCAGGCCAACCGCCATGGCCAGCAGGTAGGATGTGGCCACCCAGCTCAACTGGACGGCGTTCATGGCCATGTCCTGCTGGATCGCCGGCAGGGCGACGTTGACCGACGAAATCATGAACGGTCCCATGAAAGAGGTCAGGGTGGCCACGAAAATGGCCGAGCGCTCAAGGGCCGATTGCCGCTTTGAGTCAGACGAAGGCATTATTTTGGGAGTGGCGCGTGAAGACATTTCAAATTCCGCTCTGCTGAAACGATGATTTCTCCGGTCACTGGGATCAAGACCGCCGCCCTTCGACCCGACCACGATTTTCGAGCCTGTCGATCAGCCGAACCCTGGATACGTTGTTTTTATTGTAATTGTTAATAGTTACCTAGCTAACTATTTGGCGGATGTTTGTCAACGCTTTTCCCTGATGCGTCGCGTGCCCGATAGATTCGCTTAAGCGCCGGTTCGAAGAACCCGTCTGAAGCCGCTAACGGCATTGGAATCCGACGACCATGCCCACCGCCTGCATGCATGTTCCGCTTTCGGGCCGGCCCGATTCGATACGCTGTTCTTAACTGCGGAGTTGTGGTAAATTTGGCGGTCTTGAAGGAAATCGCCAATCGAAATGCTTGAAAAGGAATGCCGATGCCCCTGTCCGACGAGCCCACCGACGAAACGCTGAACACGCGTGACCGTGAGATGGAAGACCGGCTAAAGACCCTGATCCGCATTCTCCCCGACCTGATCTGGCTGAAAGATCAGCAGGGGGTCTACCTGTTCTGCAATTCGCGCTTCGAGGCTTTTTTCGGTGCCCGGGAGGAGGAGATTGTCGGCAAGACCGACTATGATTTCGTGGACCGGGAACTGGCCGACTTTTTCCGCCGGCATGACGAAATGGCCGTTGATAAAGGCGGACCCAGCAAAAACGAGGAGGAGGTCGTCTTCGCCAGCGATGGCCATCTCGAAATTCTCGAAACGATCAAAACGCCCATGTTCCGGAGTGACGGCAAGCTCCTGGGCGTGTTGGGAATCGGCAGGGATACGACCCAGCGCAAACGGGCAGAGGAAAACCTGAAGCGGTCACGCGTCCGTTACCGAAAACTCTACCGGGAATCCCTGCAGCGGGAGCAGCTTTACGAATCGCTGCTCAAATCGGTTCCCGACGCGCTGGTGATTTATAACCTTGAAGGAGAGGCGACTTACATCAATCCCGCATTTACCCGTACGTTCGGCTTCAGTCTTCAGGATGTCGAGGGCAAACGGATCCCCTTTGTCCCGGAAAGCGAAAAGGAGAAATCCCTGGCCGGGATCCATGAGGTGCTCGACGGTAAGCCCGTGACCGGCATGGAGACCCGGCGCCTGACCAAGGACGGCCGTTTGCTGGATATTGTACTGAGTTCATCGGCCTATGATGACCATGCCGGCAGGCGGGCGGGAATCGTTGTCTTTTTAAGGGATGTCACCCAGATCAAGCAAACCGAAGGGCAGCTCCGCCAGGCACAGAAAATGGAATCCATCGGTCGCCTGGCCGGAGGGGTGGCCCACGATTTCAATAATATGCTGAATGTGATTCTGGGTTATACGGAGCTGGAGCTGAGCCAGTTGGACGACACCCAACCGATATTCACCACCCTGCAGGAAATTCGCAAGGCGGCGCAGCGCTCGGCGGATCTTACCCGCCAACTGCTGGCCTTTGCCCGCAAACAGACCGTTTCCCCTACCGTGCTGGATCTGAACGAGACCCTTCAGGGCATGCTGAAAATGCTGCAACGGCTGCTGGGTGAGGATATCGATTTGATCTGGCGGCCGGCCCTGGATTTGTGGCCGGTGAGAATCGATGCCTCCCAGATCGACCAACTGCTGACCAACCTTTGCATTAACGCCCGGGACGCCATCCGGGATGTCGGCAAAATCACCATTGAAACCGGAACCACGACATTCGATGAGGCCTATTGCCGCGAGCATCGGGGGTTTGTACCAGGTAGGTTTGTCGTCCTGGCGGTCAGCGATGACGGCTGCGGGATGGACAGGGAGACGGCGGATAAAATTTTCGAGCCCTTTTTTACCACCAAAGGGGAGTCCAAAGGAACGGGCTTGGGGCTGTCCACCGTTTATGGCATCGTCAAACAGAACCATGGCTTCATCAATGTATACAGTGAACCGGGGGACGGGACCACCATCAGGATCTACCTGCCATGCCACGCAGGGGCAGATATTCCGCATCCCCAGGCCACGCTGGAAACGCTTCCCCAGGGCCAGGATGAAATGATCCTGGTGGTCGAAGACGAGCCGTTGATACTGAAACTGGCCGAGAAATTATTGAAAAGTCTGGGCTACCGGGTGCTGTTGGCCAAGAACCCGAAAGAGGCCCTGAGGATCGCCGAGGGGCATACCGACCGCATTGCCCTGGTGCTCACGGATGTGGTCATGCCGGAACTGAACGGCCGCGAACTGGCCGAGCGCTTGAAAGTTCTTTCTCCCGGAATAAAGTGTCTCTTCATGTCCGGATACACAGCCAATGTGATCGCCCATCACGGTGTACTGGACGAAGGCGTGACGTTTATTCAGAAGCCTTTCTCCAAAAAAGATCTGGCCATTAAGGTCAGGGAGGCCATGGATCGACATGGATGATCCGTGAAGGCCAGCCTTATATAGTTACCACCACTGCCCGGGCAAGCCAGGCGCGGGCCTTTTTCAGCCAGGCACTGCCGTCCGTGCCGATGGCCAGTTCTTCGGTTAAATGGCGGACGGAGAATCCCAGATTCTGGTTGCGCCCCAGGCCGGTGAGGCATGACGGGCAGTTGGTCAGCACGATGGTGCTGCGCGTGGGGGTGTCTGCGAGCAGGGGGCGGAAGGCATCGGCCTTGCGCGCACGCATGGCTGCGGCGATATCGGGCCGGCTCAGGGCCAGGGTGCCGGCTTCACCGCAACAGTGCGGCACGACGCTGACCGGATGACCCAGGCTTCCCAGAAGGGTGTCCGCCGTGCCGTCCAGGGAGTCGTGGCAGGGGGCGTGGTAGAGGCATGGGCCCGGAATGGCGGCGTTCAAGCCGCGTTCAAGCGCCAGGCGGCTGACGTCGGTCAACGGGCAGCCGAAGATGGCCTCCGCCTGCATGCCGGCCAGGGCTTCCCGGCAGGTCCCGCAGCTGACCGCCACGGCGTCGAAGGTCAGGTGGCCGAAACGCTCGCGGATCTGGTTCAGGATGACCGCCGTGCGCATGGCCTGACGGCGGTGCATGTCGGCCTTGGCATTGACCTGGGCCGGAAAGCCGCAGCACAGGAAGGGGGGCGGCAGGATGACGCGCAGGCCGGTGTGGACCAGAATGTGGATCGCTGCCAGAGCGATACGGGCGATCATCCGCTCGGAGCCGCAACCCGGAAAGTAGAACACCGTGCCGCGCGCCGGCTCCTCGGGTTCGACCACCACGGCCTGATGGCGGCCGCACGCCGGCAGGCGGCCGAACAGGGTGCCGGCCGGAACCGGCGGCATGGGCGCGCGCAACAGATCGAGCCCGGCTGCCCGGATGGCGCCGCCGCCGCCGGGCAGCCGGTTGAGCAGCCAGGCAGCGCTGCGCTGCATCCGGCTGCCGGCCCACAGGGCCGTGGGCCGCAGGATGGCATTGGCCGTCTTCGAGCGATTGTCCAGGTAGGCCAGGGCCAGGGCCGTGGGCGGAGCGGTATGGCGGTACCGGCGTGCCGTGAGGATTTGGCGCTCCAGGATCGAGACGGCACCCGAATCGATGTCCACCGGGCAGGGCGGCTGGCATTTGTGGCAGATGGTGCAGTGATCGGCCACCTGGCCGAGGTATTTCAGCGCGTTGAACCCGGTGCTGCGAAAACGCTGGGTTTCCCACAGGATCGCCTCGATGAGGGCCACCACGGCAAGATTCTTGTTGCGCGGGTGGAAAAAGAGATTCTCCTGGGGATGGAACACGCAGCAGGGCGTCTTGCAGCGGCCGCAGCGCACACAACCGGAGATCATTTCGGCCAGCTGCTCCAGTTCCGCATGCCGCAGGATGCTGGCTTCCAGCTCCAGCAGGTTGAAAGAAGGGGCGAAGACCAGTTGCGGTGCCCGCGGGTCACTGAGCTTGCCCGGGTTCATGATCCCGTCGGGATCCACCTGACGGCGGTAATCCGCAAGGGCGTCAATGCGGCTTTCGTCCAGGTATTTGAATTTGGTGAAACCGATGCCGTGCTCCCCGCTGACCACCCCATTGAGTTCGATGGCCTTGGCCATGACCGCATCGGCGGTTTCGGCGGCCCGGATCATCATTTCGCGGTCATTGGCAAAGACCGGAATATTGACGTGGATGTTGCCGTCACCGGCATGCATGTGGGTGGCGATGACGATCAATTTGGAGCGGGTGTCGGCGACGATTTCGTCGATTTCATGGTTGATTTTCACGTAGCCGCTGAACAGTTCGGTCAGTTCTCCGCGCAGCTGTCGGATGTGGGTTTCTTCCTGCAGATGGTGTTTGCCGGACAGGCGGATGCGCTCCAGGGTCTCCATGAGCAGGGTTTTTGCGGCGGGTCGTTTGGCGGCCAGCCATTCCGGGTCTTCCAGGGGCTGGGCGGTCTCCAGGTGGGCGCCCAGGCGGAAAACCAGGTCACGCTGATTTTCGCGCTGCTCCTCGGCATTGATATCGTCGGCAAACTGGGCGAACTCGGCCAGGGCGTGGATGGGCAGAACAATGTCCTCGTTGAGTTTGAAGGATCGGGTGCGTCTGGCGATGGCTCCCAGCCGCTTGCGGTCACGCCAGTAACGCTCGGCCTCCTGTTCGTTTTCGGCCACGAAAAGGTGGGTGTTGGCGTAGGCGGCCATGAGCTGCGCAAGTCGATCCAGCCCGCGTCGGATCTGTTGGTCGTCGTGCCCGACCATATCCACCAGCAGGACCGCCTTGGGCGGATCCTGGCGGGGCGCCTTGACCTTGTAGCCGATGGCGCGCACGTAGGCATCGTCGAAGTGCTCCAGGGCCATGAGCGTTTCCTCGCCGCGATTGGCGAAGGCGTTGCAGATGGCGGCGATGGCCCGGCTGGCCTCGTCCATGTCTTCGCCGAAAAATTCCAGGCAGCAGGTGGCCTGCCTCGGATAGGCCCGGTGCAGGATGAAACGGGCCGAGGTGATGATGCCGTCGGTGCCCTCCTTCTGAACCCCGGGCAATCCGGACAGGGCCTTGTTGGTGATATCCTTGCCCAGGCCGGCTTTGCGGACATCCAGGCCGTCAAGGTTTACTTCGCGGACGCGGTGGCCGGTGTCGTCCAGCACATCGAAGCGGATCCGGTCTTCGGGTCGGATCCGGCGCAGGCTGTGTGCCGACCGTTTTACCATGTAAAGGCGTCCATCGGGCATGGCGATGCTGAAAGCCAGAAGGTTGTCGATGGCCGTGCCCCAAAGGACGGCGGTCTTGCCGCCGGCGTTTTCGGCGATATTGCCGCCGATGGTGCAGGCCCAGGCGCTGGTGGGATCGGTGGCGAAGATCAGGCCCTGCTGTTTGGCCGCGTCCATGGCCGCACGGGTGATCACGCCGGCTTCCAGGTGAATCACCGGCACCTGGCGGGTCTTTTGGTCCGGCGTGCTGATCGACACGGTTTCGATCCCGTGAATGCGATTGAGCTGTTCGGTGTTGATGACCACACAGCCCGCTTCAAGGGGAACGCTGCCGCCGGTCAGCCCGGTTCCGCCGCCCCGGGGGATCACTTTGAATCCGGCGTCGGAGAGGGCACGGATCGTGCCGGGAACCTGATCCTCGCAGGTGGGACGGGCCACGGCCAGCGGCAGGCTCAGCCGCCAGTTGGTGGCGTCGGTCACATGGGCGTTGATGCTGAACGGATCGGTGAAGATGTTCCGGCGGCCGATCAGGGGCGCCAACCGCCGGACAATCCGGCGTTGACTGTCGCGGATCTGGCGGATGCCGGCTTCGCTCTCCGCCAGGGACCGGCGGCAGGCGTCCATGACGGCCGTTGACGCGGGCTCACCGGAAGCCGCCGCTTTTTCGGCCATGGCCAGATCCTGGCGCACGGCGTCGAAAAACTGATTCCGGCGCTGGCTGGATTCAATCAGCTCGTTGCGGACGAAGGCATTTCGCCGCAGCATGAACAGGTCGCCGAAAAAGCGCAGCAGGGGGCGCAACGCTGGGCCCTTTCGTTTCAGCAGACGACTTTTCCGGAGTTGGCCAAAGCCCGCCTCGCCAATGATCAGGCGGATGATCTGATGGTCATCGGCGGAGGTGTAATTAAAAGGTATTTTTCTGATATCGTTCCCTGACATATTGGCGGCCCTGTTACCCATTTAAAAAACCGGTTCCAAATCACAAATCCGATCAATTGGCAACCGTCCTATTTGAAAATGCTGATCACGATCGTCCGTGACACTGGCTCATTTATCGGGATTCCCGGTTACGTTTGACGGGACCGTGGTTATTGAACCGCGCACCGGTTGACAAAAAATTATTCATGCACCATTCTAAATGAATAAAAATCATAGAATGATTAAACGGCAATAAAACGAAGGTATCTCTTTTTCGGCGTCAACCGAATACCTGTAAGCTTATTCAACAAGGGGAGGGTTACGGACATGAAACGCACAAGCATGGCAGTTCTGTTGGTTTTCGTTTTGGGTCTGATGGCCGTACCGGCGATGGCCAGAACCACGTTTATCGGTATCGGCACCGGTGGCACCGGAGGGATCTATTATCCCTATGGCGGTGGTGTGGCCGAGATTTGGTCCAAGCACGTCAAGGATGTCAAGGCCGTGGCCGAGGTGACCGGGGCCAGTGTGGAAAATGTCAAGCTGGCCCACAAGGGCGAGACCGTCATCGGCGAGGTGATGGGTGATGTCGCCGTCGCCGGCTACAATGGGACGGGGAAGTTCAAGGGCAAGAAAAACGACATTTTCGCCATGGCCATCATGTACCCGAACCTGCTCCAGGTGGTGGCGTTGAAAAGCTCCGACGTAACGGACATCACCCAGGTGAAAGGACGCAGCATCAGCACCGGCAGTCCCGGCAGCGGTACCAATTTCATGGCCGAAGGGGTGCTCAAGGCGCTCAATATTTCCCCCGACAGTTACAAGGACAGCCGGCTCTCCTTCACCGAAAGCGCCAATGCATTGCGGGACGGGACCATCGAGGTGGGGACGTGGTCGGTGGGGCCCGGCACCAGTTCCATCCTGGACCTCTCCACGACCCACGACATCCGCATCATCGGTTTTACTCCCGAACAGACCGCTGCCGTGCTGGCGGCCAACAAGACCTATTCGGCCGTTGACCTGGCCGGCGGCGTATACCGCGGTGTCGACGAGGCCGTTCCCACCATCGGAGTGTGGAACGTGATGATCTGCCAGGCGTCGCTGGATACTGACCTGGTCTATCGGCTGGTCAAAGCCCTGTTCGAGCACAACGACTACCTGAAGAAAATCCATCCGTCGGCCGTTTACACCACGCCGGAAAACGCGGTTAAATATTCGCCGATTCCCCTGCATCCGGGCACGATCAAGTATCTGCAGGAGAAGGGCGTCGCGGTGCCGGACAAATTGAAACCCTGATTGCGGATGATGACCATGCAAAACCATCGTGTTGCCATTACCAGCGTTGTCTTGACCGCTCTGATCGCCCTCGGTGTGCTGCTCAGACCCGGAGGCCTGGAGCTTCGTGTCGTTCCGGTTGACGGGGGGCCGCCCTTGGCGGTGCTGCCCCTCGCCGCTGGTGAACCGTTTACCCTGCAATACTACCATTCGGTGGAAAACGCGCCCATTTGGGAGGTGCACACACTGGATCCGTCGGGCAGCATCTTTATCGAAGAGGAGCGCTACCTGAAGTTCGGTGCGGGCATGGGCAAGATGCCCGGCGTGGGCCGTATGGTCAGGCAGGGACCCTATGAATCGATTGTGGACATGCACATGCGCACGGGAAATTTCGTTCTGCGCATCGGCAGTCCCGGGGTGGACCATATGCTGCTCTGGCGTGGCACCCAGACCAATCTGAGCACCCTGGCCCCCCATGCGGCGGTGCAGTTTTGCGGTCGCTCGATTTCCCGGTTCTATGCCCTGTGGCGGCAGGTGTTTCCCCACCGGGCCACACCGCCCGGCATTGCCGACGGCCACCAAACCCCATCCACCTGATAGAAAGCACCGATTGAATGGCCACCATCGATCCTGCAGCTGATTTGCCCAGTCATCCGGCCCTGGCCACCGTCACCGCCCGAATTGTTATGGTGGTGGCGGTCTGCCTGAGCCTTTATCAATTGTACACCGCCGGGATTGCCGCCCTCACCGCCCTGGTCCAACGCTCCATTCATCTGGGGGCCATCCTGACCCTTACCTTTCTGCTCAGGCCTCCATTCTCGACCGCCCGCAAGGACCGCCTGAACCTGTGGGTGGTGGTGGATGGGGTGCTGGTGGCGGCGGCGATTTTCTGCACGGTCTATATCTGCGTCAATCTGACCGCCATTTTCGAGCGCCAGGGGGACTGGCTGCCCATGGACCGGCTGGTGAGCATTCTCGGAACGCTGCTGGTGCTGGAAGCCTGCCGCCGGGTGATCGGGGTTTTTATGTCCGTCATCTGCGTGGTGGCCATGCTGTATGCCTACTTCGGACCGTACATGCCCGATCTGATCATCCACAAGGGCTACTCCGTCGAGCGCATCGCCACGACCCTGTGGCTGACCACCGAGGGAATTTTCGGTCTGCCCATCGGGGTGGCCGCTACCTTCGTGTTTGTTTTCGTACTCTTCGGCGCCTTTCTGGAGACCACCGGCGGGGGAAGTTTTTTCATCGAGATGGCCTACGCCCTGACCGGCCACTTTTCCGGCGGCCCGGCCAAAACATCCGTGGTGGCTTCCGGTTTCATGGGCTCGGTATCCGGCTCTGCCGTGGGCAATGTGGTGGCCACCGGCTCCTTTACCATCCCCATGATGAAGAAGGTCGGCTACCGTCCCCATGTGGCCGGCGCCATCGAGGCGGCAGCCTCCACCGGTGGCCAGTTGATGCCGCCGATCATGGGAGCCGGTGCTTTCCTCATGGCCGAATTCACCAATATCAGCTACCTGACCATCATCAAGGTGGCCCTGGTGCCGGCGATCATGTACTACGCCACGCTGCTCTTTTTTGTCCACTACGAGGCCAAGAAGTACGGCCTGGAAGGACAGCCCAGGGAGGAACTGCCCCGGGTGGGTCAGGTGTTCAAAAGTGGCCTGCATTTCGTCATCCCGGTGGTGATCCTCATCTATGTGCTGGTCAACAACTACTCCCCCATGATGGCCGGTTTCGTGGCCGTGATCAGCACGGTAGCCGCCAGCCTGCTGGCCAATGCCGTGCGCTGGCAGATAGCGTCGGCAACGGATCCTTCGTGCCCGTCGCTGGCCGCATTCGCCGGCGGTGAATTGCAAAGTATTGTTCAGGCGCTGGAAAAGGGGGCCACAAGCGCCATCATGGTTTCGGTGGCCTGTGCGGCCGCCGGCATCATTGTGGGTATGGTGACGCTGACCGGCATGGGGCTGAAATTTTCCAGCCTGGTGCTGGACCTGAGTTACGGCATCGAGGTGCTGGCGATTCTTTTGATCGGCCTCGCCTCCTTGGTGCTGGGCATGGGATTGCCCGTCACCGCCAGTTACATCGTTCTGGCCACCCTGGCCGGCCCGGCCTTGCTGGACATGGGCGTGCCGCTGATGGTCAGCCACATGATCGTGTTCTGGTATTCCCAGGACGCCAATGTGACACCGCCGGTGAGCCTGGCCAGTTTCGCCGGGGCCGGTGTGGCCGGCGCCAACCCCATGAGTACAGCCTTCACCTCATGGAAGCTGGCCAAGGGCCTCTATATCATTCCCATCATCATGGCCTACCGCCCCCTGCTGGGCATGGGTGAGCATTATGAACTGCTGCACTGGCCGGTGGTGTGGTCCATGGTGGCCACCATGCTGGGACTCATCGCCTTTGCCTCGGCCCTCGAGCGCTTCTTCATCCGCCGGGCTACCTGGCCGGAAACCCTGCTTTTCTGGCTGGCTGCCGCCGGTTTTCTCTGGCCCACCTACTGGGCCGACGGTCTGGGTCTGGCCGCGTTTGTCCTGGTGGTGCTGCTGCAGAAGGGACGGCGCGGAGAGACCGCCACCGGACAACAAATTTGATTTTTCCACCAAGGAGCGCCCCATGAGTGGCATCTACAAGCAACTGGCCATCTTTCTGGACCACCTGCCGGCCGGCTATCCCGCCACCGAAAGCGGTGTCGAACTGAGAATTCTCAAACGGCTATTTTCTCCCGAGGAAGCCGAAGCCGCCATGACCCTGACCATGATTCCGGAACCGGTGGCGGGAGTGGCGGCGCGCAACGGACGGGATGCAACCGAGTTGGAAAAGCAGTTTGCCGAAATGGCGGACAAGGGCCTGGTCTTCCGGATTTCCAAGCGGGGCAAAATCCTTTACAGTGCGGCCCAGTTTGTCATCGGGATCTGGGAGTACCACCTCAACAGCCTGGACGAGGGACTGGTCGCGGATGTCAACGAATACATGCCTGCACTTTTGAAACAGGGCTGGCTGGATGTCAAAACCAAACAACTGCGTGTGGTGCCGGTTTCCAAAAGCCTTGCCGCCGGCATGGCGGTCACGCCCTATGAAGCCGCCGAAGCGATCCTCAATGCCCAATCCAAAATTGTGGTTTCCGACTGCATCTGCCGCAAGGAACAGAAACTGATCGGCAAGGGGTGCGACAAACCCATGGAGACCTGCTTCTCCTTTGGTGCCGCGGCCTTTTACTATGAACGGAACGGTCTGGGGCGTTCCATCGACAAGGCCGAAGCCCTGGAGATTCTCAAGTCCGGCGTGGAGGCCGGTCTGGTGCTTCAGCCGGGCAACCAGCAGAAAACCAGCAATATCTGCATGTGCTGCGGCTGCTGTTGCGGCATTCTCAAGAACCTCAAAACCCTGGACCGTCCGGCCATGGCCGTGCACTCGAACTATTTCGCCCGGGTGGACGATACGGCATGCACCGGCTGCGAAGCCTGTGTGGAGCGGTGCCAGATGGATGCCATCACCATGGACGACATCGCCCGGGTCGATCTGCAGCGTTGCATCGGATGCGGGCTGTGTGTTACCGATTGCCCTTCCGGGGCCATGCAGATCGTGGAGAAAAATGCCGACGACCGTTACGTCCCGCCCAAAAATATGCTCGCAACTTACATGAAGATCGCCCAGGAGCGGGGCCTGCGCTGATTTTTTCGGACGGTGAATGGAAAAACCGTCGTGTCTCGCTGGCATGGTCCTTTTTCGCTGCCGAAAACGGAGATGGCCCACGGACCTGTAAGAGCGGGCCATGCCAGCGACGAGATCCGATATGGAAAATCACCAAGGGAGAAATGACCATGAAATTTCTGAAACGACTGTTTGGCATTTGTGAAACTCCGTTGCCGGCCGATCCCTCGGCTTGGTCTCTTAACGGTAAAACAGTTCAGGTCGATTTGTCGCGAATGCCGGAACTGAACGCCCCCGGCAGCGGCGTGCGCCTGGAAGGCCAGGGTCTGGATCCCCGGCTGCTGGTGGTTCACAGCGACGACGGCCAGTATCATGCCGTGGCCAACCGCTGCGCCCACATGGGCCGGCGTATCGATGTTCTCGCCGGCAGCGGCCGCATCCAGTGCTGCAGTGTTTCCAAATCGACCTATACCTATGACGGCCAGCCCGTGAGCGGCGCGGCCAAATCGCCCCTGACCACTTTTCCGGTAGCACTCGAAAACGACACGCTCACCATCACCTTGAGAAAGTGAATCCTGTCATATGCAAACATCTCCCCTGTTCGAGTCTGCAACCCTTCATACACTGACCCTGCCCAACCGCTTCGTGCGCTCGGCCACCTGGGAAGGCATGGCCACGGAAAAGGGCGCGGTGACGCCCCGGCTGATCGACACCATGGCCGCCCTTGCCCAAGGCGGCGTGGGCCTGATCATCTCCGGGCATGCCTATGTCTCAGCGGAGGGCCAGGCCACGCCCTGGCAGCTGGGCATCTATGACGATGCCCTGGTTGACGGCCTGCGCCAGATGACCGATGCGGTGCATGCCGCTGGTGGGAGTATCCTTGCCCAACTGGCCCATGCCGGTAACTTCGCCCTGGAAAAGGCCATCGCTACCGCCCCCCGAGTGGTTTCCAATTTCGACGGCCTGGCAAAAACGCCGCGCCACGAGCTGTCCGCGGAGGAGATCGAAGCACTGAAAGGAGCTTTTGTGGCGGCGGCCCGGCGGGCCCTGGCGGCCGGCTTCGACGGCATCGAGTTGCACTGCGCCCACGGTTATCTGCTCAGCCAGTTTCTCTCCCCCTGGTTCAACCGGCGCACCGACGCCTATGGCGGATCCATCGAGAGCCGTGCGCGCATTCACGTGGAGATCATCCGGGCGATCCGTGCGGTCGTGGGTGCGGACTATCCCCTGCTGATCAAAATCAATTGTTCGGATTTCGCGGATGGCGGACTGACCGTGGAAGAGAGCATCTCGGCAGTCCGGCGGATGGTCCCCGCCGGCCTGGATGCCATTGAGTTGAGCGGCGGTCTGCTTACCGGCGGAACGCTCTCTCCCAGCCGGCCGGGCATCACCACCCCGGAGAAGGAGGCTTATTTCCGGCTGTCGGCCCGGGCGTTCAAGGAGGTCCTGGACGTTCCGCTCATTCTGGTAGGCGGCATCCGCTCTCCCGAAGTGGCCGAGCGCCTGCTGGCTGACGGCAGTGCCGATTTTTTCGCCATGTCCCGCCCGTTGATCCGGGAGCCCGACCTGGTCAACCGCTGGCAGACCGGCGACCGCAGTCCGGCCCTTTGTATTTCGGACAACCTGTGTTTCCGGCCGGGCATGATGGGCAAAGGCGTTTACTGCCTGACAAAAGAACGTATGGAAACCCAAAGATAAAGTGGCGTGACGACCAGCCTTCCGGCGCTTTTCTTTTCACCCCGCATTTCCAAGCGCCCGGGTCTGTTTGCGCCATCGGCTAAGCAGGAGCACCCCCATCAGGATAAAAAATCCGGAGAAAAAATACGGCACATAATTGAATTTCGCACCGCCCGGGATCAGCACCGCTTGCTTGGGTTTTTCGGGATTGTAGTAGACGGGAACCCTTTTTCCGACCGGATATCGGGCAACGACCTGTTTGGCATTGCCCGTTGAGGAAAACGAAAGTTTACCGGATTTATAGGTCTTACCGTCAATGAGATATTGATAAGTGACGTTTGGGTATTCCTTCACCGTCTTCTTTTTGTTGGTGCCCTCTCCGCTGGTGCTGGTCCGCTTTTTTATTTCCGACTGGATAATACTGCCGCTTACTGTCGGCCAGGATTTGCTGGCCAGGCTGGTTTGATAGGCACTGTAGCTGAACACGGCGATAACGATGCCAATGGCGGGAAAAAGGACGCCGCCGACCATCTTTTCCACGGATGGGGACATAAAGCCCCCCACGATAAAAAACAGACCGATCCCCAGGGTGATCAATCCGCCCATACCGACGCCGGAAAGCAGGAACGGCAAGGCGATCACCGCCAGCAGAATGCCAGCAATTCGCTTCAGCCAGCGTTTGGCCGTTTTGATTTTGGGCGCCATGGAGGTATCGGCCTTGTTGGCGAATTCTCTGAAAAGCGCCTTGGTCTCTTCTTCCGAATAGCGCTTCCGGCCGCCCTGGGGCGGCGGAGGTGTCGGCGGTACACCGGACGTCCCGGATTCCATGGCGGCATTGGCCGCGGCCACGGAGGTTGCCGCAAGCGCTGATTTTTGCGTCCATATGTGGGTGTTGAGATTCAACTGATCCACGATATCGACGACCAGTTTCAAATCGTCGTAATACTCCTGGATGTGGGAGATGTCGAGCAGGCTCTCTCTGATTCTGGGTTCGAACAGCTCTCTATTGAAGGCAATGGCCACATAGAATTTGGAATCCGAAAAGGAGAGCCGCATCTTTTTTTGGGCGCGGTTCTGGAAATCGACCAGCCGGCGCATCAGGCTGGTGGAAAGAATGTAGCGCGCCGCCACCTGATCCTGGCCGTAAACCACGAACAGCTTTTCGAAATCCGGGTCTTCCAGTTTGATCAGTTGGCCGTTCTGCACATTGAGGCTCTGGAGGGCCTGGCCAATATCGCCGAACAGCCGCTGAGCCGTATCCGGCAGGACGATGGTCGTCCCTTTGAAGGATTTGTTGAAATCGGCAACGAAGAGAAGTCCGTCGAAAATGGGGGTGATCTGTTTTTTCGTTCGATTCGTGCTGCTGGAACTCGAACTTTTCCGGATGATGTCGACCCGCTTGGCATGCACCTCCGAGAATTGGATGGCCGTCTCCCCCAAGGTGCCGCTCACCAGATCGTCCCCGCTGTATTCGCCGGGTTTGTCGGCAAACAAATGGCTGGCCATAAAGGCTTCCCTGGGCACCATACCGGCTTTGTCGTACCGCAGGCGCTGATCGACAAAGGCCACGATCCTGGGGATGATCCTGTCTTTGAAGCCCGTGTGGTAGTCCCGGTAGTACTTGATGTGCCAGAAAAAAAACGTAAAGAGGGCCGATAAAATGATAAACGTCAACCAGACCATGAGATAAAGATTGAGGCCGAACAGACCATGAACGAATAAAAACGCCAGATTGAGCGCCACGAAGATGACGATCGCCTGCACCAATTTCTTTTTTACGGTGAGCCGTTGCGCCTCCAGCGTTTCCAGGTCCGGCAACAGATCGGATTGGTAGAAGGATTCCAGTGATTGCATGTCTGCACCTTGCCATGATTTGGGATTGTTCAAATCGTAAGGGGTAGATTCTCTCATACATCCAGAAGCTGCCCTACATCCACATTCTTTCGTTCCTGGGTATCGATTTCGAAAAATACCTTCTGCTGATATCGCATCAAGCTGGCGACAATATTGCTGGGAAACATTTCCAGGGCGTTGTTGTAATCCTTGACCGAGGCGTTGTAGGCTCTGCGCGCCGCCGAAATCTGTTCTTCCACTTCGTTTAAGGAGGCCTGCAGGTTGATGAAATTCTCGCTGGCCTTCAGATCCGGATAGTTTTCCGCTGCAACCATGATTTTCCCGATGGCGCTGGATACTTCCCGGTCCATGGCCACGGTGTCCGCTTCGCTCATCTGGCCGGACATGACCTTGGCGCGCATCTCGGTCACCCGGGTAAGCACGTCGACTTCGTGCTGCATGTAGCGCTTCACCATCTTGCTCAGGTTCGGGATCAGGTCGAAACGCTTTTTCAGCAATACGTCGATGCTGGAAAAGGCAGTGGCCACCTGGTTTTTCTTGCCCACCAGGTTGTTGTAAAGCAGGATCAGAAGAAGAACGATGACACCGGCGATGACGATGGCGACGATCACGATGACCTCCCTATTTAAAAAGATTCTTGAAGAGGCCGCGCACGCCTTTGCGGACCTCTTGGGAAGTACTGTCCTTGACTTCATCCCGGGCAGCCTGCCCCACGTCCTTGGCGTCTTCGCTGATGGCTTCCCCGACGGCCGAGGGCTCGGAAGACGTCTGGGCGACAGGCTGCGGGGCCGACGCCGCCGTTGACGATCCGCTGCAGTTGCCGATCCGGCGCCCTGTGATGTGGTTGGTGAGTTTCATATTGGCGCTGCTGATCACCATGACCATGCTGCCCTCCATGGTGTCCCCATGATAGGTCACCTCGCCGGTGCCCTCCATCTGGCCGCCCTGGCCGCTACAGACAATCTCCCAGGAGGTGGTGTCCCCATTGGTGACAACATTCGATATCTGGCATTCCTGGGAGGCACCCTGACTCATGGGAACCAGATCGTCCGCGGTGATGCACTGGGTATGGGTTTCGGAAGGAACCTGCATGTTGCCAGCCCCCTCCATTTTGGTTTCGGTGGTGAATTCCCAGAGGCCGGGATTGATGTTGGGACCGGCCCAGGCATGGCCAGCCATCGGCAAAAGGACAATCATCAGTACAATAAGTCGTTTGCAGTTTTTCATAGAAGCCTCCTTCAACGGAAAATAGTAACGATTCACAGAAAATTTCTCATAATACTTCTTTTGCATGGGTCAAAAGTCTTCATCGATCGCTTTCGGAAATTTGCCAGTTCACCGCATAAGCCGCGTTCCTGTTGCCGCCGGCCGGCGGTTTCAGGGGGTTGTCGTTTTTGCGTGCGGCGGGAAACGGTTCTTTATTTGCAGACATCCAACCTGCACATCTTCTTGATGTCGCCTTTGTGAATCCGCTCGCAAAGCTTGCAGTCCCTGTTTTTCATAGCCAGTTGGTAGTAGCACCAGCCATGCACCCCGTCGGCCTTGGGCCAGTATTTGAGGATGTTTTCGCACAGCTCGGGCTGGTTGAGCTGCTCCACGGCTTCCTGGTAGCACCAGGGGCCGCGCGGAAGATCTTTGCAGGCTTTGAAGATTTCATCCTGGTCATCCTGGGCGATTGCTGCAGCGCCTGTCATCACAAGCCAAAAAAACAACATTCCGGATACAAAAACTCGTTTGTTCATTGCAGCTCTCCCTGCTTACAGTTTCGGTCACCGGGTCCGGTTGGCCTTCAACACGGCCAGGCGCTCCTCGGCCACGGCCAGGCGACCATCGTTCGGGCAGTTTCGTTTTAGCCATGAAATGTAGACATGAATGCCGGCAATGTAGGCATCGGTTTCGTACACGCCGAGTTTATCGACATTGTTTGGCGGAAACATGTCCGGATCCATATTGCATTGACGAACGTGCCTTCTTTCGTGGGCGTACACGGCTTTATAAATCACATCGGGAAGGCAGCGTTCTTTCAGGCTTTCTTTCGCTTCCTTGGCTCCCAAGACACAACATTTTTCCCCTTTTTTGGCGGCCTCCTTGCACTCGGCGGTTTTGTCGTTTTCGGCGCACTTATGGGCGGACATATGAATGCTGGTATCGGCGATCGGATCGGGGCCGTTGCTTTGATAGGTCTGCCATGCCTGTTGACCAACCAGCCGTTTATAGGTGGACACATCTCCGGCGGCCCTGCCACGCAAGGTGGGGTCGTTGTAGGCCTCCGCCATGGCCAGATCCTCGTACAGAGAGTTGAAGACATCGTTGCAATAATTCTTCATTTGCAATGTATATTTTGCCACCATGAGACGGTCCCAGTCACCCGGCTTTTCCGCCTTCTCCTCGACCAGGGTGAATTTGCCCTTGATTCTCTCCTGCCCGTCGGAAAATTTGATGTGTTTGTGCAAAACAAACTTCCTGGAAACGGGATGGACCTGGAAGCGGCATATTTTATTGTCTTCACCACCCGATTCACTGGATCGCGGCTCCTGGGCGAAAGGAACGGTTGTCATCAATCGTTTTGATGATTTGCGCTTGCCGCTGCAAACATCTGTTTGCAGGGATTCGGCCTCGGATGTGTAGTTCACGAACAGTTCAACGGCCGCATCGAGCCAGTACCCGCCTTGGTAGGGTGCCGGCGTCAGTCCGACCCTGGCCCCTTTCGGTTTCATGTCGTAGTTTGTCTCGTCGAACCACTTTATTGTTTGCCCATTCTTGCCTTTCTCCCTTTGGGGGCACAGCTCGCCGCTGCCGCTTTCCTCTTCTGAAACTTCATTGCCTGGAGAGACCGGCACCGCCTCCGACCTTCCGTCCGCAGTTTCCTTGTTACACATCGTCTTGTAATAGGCATCGATACGGCCACGGTCCCATGTCTCCTTCCAGGCCCGTTGCACATTCGACACATAGAAGCGGCCGCACCCGCAAAACCGGATGGTTGCACTGGCTTGTATGGTTTGCCTGTCAACAACTTCCTGTTGGTGCCCCAACTGCGTGTCATCAATATGTTTACTCTTGCTGTCCTTCTGGGTGAAAGTAATCTCTCCTTCCCAGACCTGTCCCATGCCCGAAGGCAGGTTGAGCTGCTTTAAAAGCTCCGCGGCCGGAATAATCTGCTGCTGGGCCTGGATGCCGGATGGAAGCCAAATCATGCTCATCAGAAAAACAAACAAGGTTCTCAGAAAAATATGCATCGGTTTAACACTCCGTAACCATGGGGATATTCATCTAACCTGTTCCAGGTAAAACCGCACCGCCCCTTTTTTGACATGAACCTCGCCCGAAGCGATGTTCTGATCGGGGGTGAACCGCCATTGTCGGGACTGCCCGTTTTTTAAATCGAAATCCTCTTTCAGGGCGGGCGCGCTGTCCTTGTCTTTGAAAAAAGCTACGGTCAGTTTGCTTCCGGGAAGATCCTGGCTGTCACCGACGAGTCGGCAGACAGCGGTCCTTCGGCGTTTTACCCGGAATTCGGTTTTGCCGGGTTCCCGTACATACTTTTCCCGGCGTTGGTTTTTTACCCCGGGAATCGTTTCCTGGTTGACGGTTACAGAAACGGCGCCTTGGGTCACTGCCACCACGATCTCGTCAGGGCTTGGCCGAGTGGCGACACGACTGGACGAAGGGGTGAAATTAACCTCTTCACGATCCCAACGTTTGGCAAAACGAATGGAAGGATTTCTCAGAACTTTTTTTGCAATCGATGTTTTATTGTTCAGGGCATCGATCGTAAGATGGGACGCTCCCTGGTGGACATTTTTCAAATACAGCATGATGTCTTTTTGTGGATCCACCTTGATGGTCAACACGCCGCCGGCTCCCAAGCGCCGGCCAATGGGCGCGTTGTGGGTTTCCTTGCCGGTAATGACCGCTTTCTTCTCCTTTTTCTTTTTCGCCGGCTGGGGCTTCGATTGTTCCTGTTTGACAAAACCTTCCGGAACCGCAAACAAGGCCTTGTTCAAGGACGATTTTTTTATTTCTCGCAGTTCGGTTGCGTAGCCGTTGGCACGATTCAACAACTTGACGGGAAAGTTGAATTCGAGGGAAATCCAGCCGGTCATCACGACCTTCCCGTCCATTTCGATCGCCTGTTTCGCGCATTCGATGCCGTTGACGGTTTCCTGCCCCAACGACTTGGAGCCATGATCCGCCACCATTTTTTGGTAGGCTTCAAATGGATTCGACATCAGGCTCCTGAAGCTGGTGCTGGGAAACTCCTGATAAATTTTCCCGGAAGGATCGATCACGCGGGTTTTGTTCTCAACGCGGTCCACCAGGATAATCAGCGGCTTTCCGTCTTCTTTGAGATTCATCCGGTAACATCGATCCGACAAAAAAAACTTGCCGGTTTCGGTTTTACCGTCCCTTGTCATGACCAGGTCCGCGAAAAAGGAAGCCGCCAGGGCCGGCATGGACGAAAAAAGGAAAACCAATAGATAGACAAATGTGCGCATTTTCAATTTCTCCTTAATTTGGCTTTCACACATAAAACGCCTACGATGAAAAAAACGGCGCCAGCCAATAAAAGAACTATCGAACGCCAGGTGGTGCCGGATTCGAGGACGCCGTATGGCGGGTCCTGGGGATTGTAGTAGACTGTCACCGTTTTACCGACCGGATATTTATTCACAATCTTTTGGGCCCATTTCATGCTGCCTCCGGACTCGCCCACGCCAAATGCGATCCGAGTGCTGGAATATTTTCTCCCTTCGACCTGATAGTGGTAGCCCACTTTTGGATAATAGGTTGTCTTGGTCCGATGGTTCGAATCTCTGGTCGTCCGTTTGCCAACACTGGATGCGCTGATGGTTCCCTGGGCGGTGGGCCAGCTGCCGCTCTCCCGGGAGCCTTTGATTTCGAAGCCGCCCCAAGCCATCATAACAACGCCGGCCACGAACATCCCCAGAATCAGAAAAATCATCCCCCGGTCTGCCTTGCCACTGACGCCGGATAAATGGACAAACCTGCTTTTGGACTTATTTGTCTGAAGGGCTTTGGGGCTGTTCATTCTCATTCCACCCTTTCTTTGTTGCTTGAATTTAAATAACTATCGTTCCTTTACCGACACTGTGGTTTATTGGTTTATGGGAAAGGCCGCGGTAACGGTCTCGCTCTTTCCCGCGCTTATCGTAACCGCCTCGAATTCGTGAACCTGTTTCGTGTCTTCGATGTTGATGACTTGCACCGTATACGCCCCCTCCGGCAAGGTGACGACACGGGTGCCTTGTTTGGGCCAGGTGCTCCAAATCTTGATAACCTCTTTGCCTGCCGCGTCCACGATTTTAATCGGAGTCGCAAAAGGTTTCCCATCGAGGGTCACGACAACGGTCAGTTCTCCGGCTGAAAATTCGACGGTTTTTTCGACTGTTCCGCCTGGCATAACTTCCACGTCGTCCAGAAAAACGCGTGGTTTGCCGGCAATTTCATGGGCTCTCACTTCGATGCGATAGAAGCCTGGTAGCATTCGTCTTTTAAGATCGCCGGTGGTGTGGTTGGTCATCATGCTGAAAAAGTGCTTTTTTTCTCCTTGGCGATAAAAAAAGACACTGCACTCAAAAGGCTTGCCGTTGAGAAAAGATGCAAGCGCGATGGTGCCGTCCGAAAAGTCCGCTTTACGTTCCACCGTCTCGCCGGCCACGATGACAATATCTTTAAAACGCACCGCCGAGGCCTGGCCGCCGCTGACACCCGTGTTGTTGAGTTCGGCTTGGTACGTGCCGGGAGCCAGCCGGATCTCCACCGTTCCGGTTTTCCCGGATGTACTGGCTGGCGACCATCTTTTGCCGCTTTCCTGGTGGGTCAGGGTGACAAGCGTAAAAAATGGTTTGCCGTTTTTTTCCGCGGAAACCTTGAAAATCCCATAGGGCGGGGTGGACTTTTCCACGACCTCCCTGGCGGCCGCCAGAAATTCCCCGGCATTGCCGGCGGTATAGTAGTTCCCGCCCCCGGCATTGGCCATGCATTCCAACTGCTCCCGCTCCTCCTCGGTGACATCGAAGCCGATGACGTGCATGACGAATTTGATGCCCGCATCTTTGAGTTCACGGACCAGCCCGCAGGGATCCGGATCGCAGGTCTCCTTGCCGTCGGAAACCAGAACAATGGTCGTTTCGTTCTCGAGATGTTTGATACGCTCGGCCGTCAGGCGCACCGACCGGCTGATGGGGGTTTTCCCCTTGGGGTTCAAGGCCTGGATTTTGGCGGTCATCTTCTCTTTGTCCAGCCGTTCCAGGGGAATCAATTCCTCGACATCGTCGCAGTCGCCCTTGCGGCGGTGCCCGTAAGCCACCAGGCCAACCGTGCTCTCATCCGGCAATTCCTGCACCAGGCCGGTGAGGACTTCCTTGGCGATGGCAATTTTGGCCTGGCCCTCCACCTGGCCCCACATGGAGCCCGAAGCGTCCAGGATGAAAAGGATGTTTCCGGCCGTTTCGGCGGCAGCCGTGTTTTCGGAAAGGGATTTTTCCACTGATAGTACTGCTGGTGTGAGAGAAAACAGCAACGCGAACATTGCCGCGAGCCCGATCAGGATTTTCTTAAGCGTCAACATATCGATCTCCGTGGTATGGGTTCCCAGTTGTCGGTCTTCAAGGTGCGCCTAAAGATACCAGCCGTTCGATGATGGCTTGGCGGTTTTGCTGTTCATAGGCTTTTTCGCCCCGCCGCGGGGTCCTGGCCCAATCCAGGGCGGTTTGGCCGCTGCCATCCCGGGCGTCGATGTCGGCACCATGGTCCAGGTAGAATTCCAGCGGCTCGAGCCACGCCTTTTTGGCGGCGTGCATCAAAAGTGTTGTGCCGCTTTTGCTGATGGGCTTGTTGATATCCGCCCCTTTGGAAAAAAGCATGCCGAGGGTTTCCCGGACACCGGGTTGGAAAACGCCGTTCTTGGTTTTAAAGGCCAATTTCCAGACGTTGGTTTCGTCGTTGACCGGGGCGCCCGCTTCCACCAGCACGGCAATCACCGCCTGCCAGTGCTTGCGGTTGCTTTGGGCCTGGGAAAGGGCATCATTGTCGGAGCGGTCCCGGTAGGCCAGATCGCCGCCCCGGGTGATGATCATTTTGACCATATCGGCCGTACTCAGGTTGGCCGCGCTTTGCAGCAGGGGAGCGCCGTAAACCAGGGCATTGGGGTCCATCCCATTGTCGATCCGTTCCCGGACGGCGGCGACATCGCCGTTGTTCAGGGCGCGGATAATGATTTTTGCCGTGGCTTTGTCGAGGGCGGCCGCTTTGGAACCCGGCTGGATGGTTGACGTGCGGCCGACGGAAGCACTTGACGGGGTGCGGACGATCTTCGGTGTGGACTCGGGTTTGGCCGTTGCCGGCGCATTTTCCGTTCGTGTCTTGGCGGGGGCCGCGGCGGGCTGTTCGGCACGATAGACGATCCCGTCGTTTTCCCCCTTAACACCGATATCGCAGGCCCGGACCTGCTGCTCCGGCGCAAAATGAAAGACTTCACTATCGCCGTTGGCGAGGCGGCATTCTTGTTGGATGGTCTTGTCCTGCTTGCCGCGCTGGAAGCATTTCAGGACCACCCGGGATTCGGGCGCATCCTGGCTGTCGCCGGTCACCGTGATGATCGCCGGCCGGGCGGGATCGAGGTCGATCTGGGTGGCACCCAGGATGCTCAGGTGGAGATAGCCTTCCTGGATTTTCCTGTCCCTGCTGAACGCAAACGGATCGGCTTCGTTGGTAACGGCGGCATAAACGAGCCCCTCCTCGACGTGAACCATCACCTGGGCGCTCTTTTTGGATTTTTTGATTTCGAATCGTTTTTTTTGCCATTTTTTTGTCAACGCCACCGGTTGGGGAGGCGTGGCATCCAGAGCCCCGTTTTGGGGAATGATGCGGTAGCGACAGCTTGAGCGATCGGTAAGGTTTTTCAGAACGATGGCGACGGGCCGATGGGGATCCACGGCCACCTGGATTTCTCCCCCCTGGCCGATACGGCGACCCCAGGGAGCGGACCCTTTAACGGTCTGGGTAATGGCCGGCTTGTCCTTCCTGACCTGGCTCGAATGCACTTCCTTGGCGTATCCCGCGGGGATCGCAAATACTGCTGAATCAATGGGTGCGACTTTAATGTTGCTGAGTTCCAGGGTGACATCCCGGATATTGGTTTTGACCTTGACGGCGCCGTCCTTGCGGCCGCTGACGATATGGGCTTTGACCGGAAAAGCGTCCAGATCCCTGGCGAACCATACATCGGCCAGCTTGACGTCCTGGTCGTAAAACCCATCGTGATCGCAGGCATACCCGGCAACCGTTTCCGCGTTGATCCGTCGTCGGGTAACATTTTCCTGCAGGTAGGTAATGGCTTGAAAAGGGTCGAGCATGTAAGCGCGCAAGGAGAAGCTTTTAAATGTGTCATAGGTGCGGGTATTGGGGTTGAGCAGCAGGGTCACGCCCTTGACGCGATTCGTGACCACGACGGGACCTTTTTCGACGTCGTCGCCCGCAACGGTGAGGTCCATCCGGTAGCGGCCGTCGCTTGCATAAACTTTGCCCGTTACGTCGCTGTTGAACATCCGTGCCGAAATGTCGGCGGTAAAATCATTTCCCCAGGCGGCGTGCCCGGCCAGCAACATCCCTAAAAAAAGGAGAAAAAAAACCCAACCGATTCGTGCTGCAGGATTTGCTCGTATCATCAGCCCCCCTTCCTTGACTTCCGAGACTTTTTAGATTTGACCGTTCCCGGTGATTTCTTTCCATTCGGATCCGTTGCCGATATCGCTTGGCACAACCCGGCCAGGCTGTTGAACGGCCGGCGTTGACCGGTATTGATATTCTCGACCATGCCCACGACCTCTTCCGGCTCGTCCGGGCTGCGCCGATAAATGCGAATGAGAAAACTGTCCATTGATTTGAGGACTTGCTAAAAAGTGAAATTTGGCCGACCATAGAATCATATCCAGTAAGCGTTGGACACCTATCATGACCGATGTCACCGATAGGTCACCGATTGCATTGCCAGCGTTTTTTTTGAATGAAGGAACGAACCTGAGCGTTTGCGCTACCAAGGAGGGGTGGAGGAGACGGCAGGGACAAGGATCTTCTCGTTAAACCGAGTCAAGGAAGACAGGGATCATGGGACTGACGCGACCGCTCATCAGTAAGATCGCTCCTCCTGAACTGCCATCAGTCGTTCGACGGGAAACGCTGTTTAAGCTACTGGACCGGAAGGCGCACTATTCAGCGACCTGGATTTCCGGGGCAGCCGGGGCCGGCAAGACAACCCTGGTGGCCAGTTTTCTGGCGCGCCAGAAGCTTCCCTTTATCTGGTATCGGGTCGATGCCGGCGACGGCGACCTGCCCACCTTCTTTTATTACCTCGGCCAGGCCGTTAAAAAGGCTTCCCCTCGGAAACGAAAGCCCCTGCCGCTTCTCACGCCTGATTATCTACCGGGCGCCGCGGTTTTTGCCATCCGGTTTTTTGAGAATGTGAGTGCCCGGCTGGACCAGCCGCTTTTCATGGTGTTCGATGATTTTCAGAACGTCGAACCGTTTCCCACCTTTCATGAAGTTTTCAAAAACGGGCTGCTGAAGCTGGCGGCGAACATTCACGTGTTGATCATGAGCCGTTCGGACCCGCCCCCGGGATTGATTTCCCTGCTGGCCAATAACCGGATGCGCATCATCGATGCTGGCATGCTGCGGCTCAGTCTCAAGGAAACCGGTGCGATCCTCCGCCTGGAAACCGGCCGCCCCGTTAATTCCGGAATTACCCGCCAGTTCTATGAAAAATCCAGGGGCTGGGCGGCGGGGATTGTTCTGATGGCCAAAGGCCTGCGGGATCGGCAGTGGTCATCATCCAGCCGGCCCCCCATCATGCCATCCACCATCTTCGACTACTTTTCCGGTGAGCTGTTTGACAAGTTGGAGGATCCGGTCAGGAATTTTATGCTGAAAACCGCCGTTTTGCCCCGGATGACCGCGGCCATGGCCAGAGCCTTCACCGGTAATACGGATGCCGACCGCATTTTAGCGGGTCTGCAGCATAAAAACCTCTTTACGGAAAAGTCTTCCGACGATCCGCCCACCTATCAGTACCATGCACTTTTTCATCGTTTTTTGATTGCCAAAGCCGGAGATATGCTGGGACCGGAAACCGTGGCGGGGTTGAAACGCCGCGCCGCCCGGGTGCTGCAGGACGCCGGTCTGGTGGAAGAGGCGGCCTTGCGGCTGATCGATGTGGGCGACATGCCCGGTTTGGTCGGGTTACTCCACGCCCACGCCACGATGCTGCTCGATCAGGGGCGCCACAGACCGCTTGCCGATTGGCTGAGCCAAATCCCCGCGCCGGTTATCGACGAACATCCCTGGCTGCTCTATTGGCGTGGCGCTGCCCGGCAGTATGATGAGGCGGTCGGTGCACGCGGGGATTTTGTGGGCGCTTTTGAACGATTTGAGTGGGACCATGACGAGCGCGGCCTTTTGCTCGCCTGGGCCGGCATCGTGCAATGCATCATCAGCGAATGGAACGACTTTCACGCGATCGATCCATGGCTCGACTGGCTGGATCGCTGGATCCGGGGCGCCGGTGTTTATCCCTCACCGCAGATCGAGGCACGGATAATGCTCGCCAGGGCCGTGGCCGAATTGATCCGCAGACCCACATCGGAAACCATCCAGCCGGGCTTTCAGAGAGCCCTGTCACTGGCCCGCAAGAGCGGCAACGTGGATTTTGAATTGCAGGTCATCGGCTGGGCCATGACCTATCAGGCGTGGATGGGCCGGTTTGATGAAGTCGAGGTCATCCGCAAGACCTCCAAAGCCCTGGCCAAAGGCCGCCTGACCCAGCCATCCCAGGTAATTCAATGGAAATGGATCGATATCGCCACCCGGCTTTACACGCTGTGCGGTCGGGAATCCATCCTGGACGAGATCGCCGAGGCGATCGATATGGTCCGTAAGACCGGTCTTTACACATGGGAGCACAAATTTTTCATGCCGGGCATTTTTGCGGCCCTGTTGCTGTCCGATTTCAACACCGCGGATGCGTTCCTGAAACGTTTCGAGGCGATTCTCGATCCGGCCCACTATCATGCCCATACGATCTATCATCACTTTGCCGGCTTGTATGCGCTGCTGACCGGCAATACGGTTCAAGCCCGGGCCCATGCCGAAACCGCCCTGCGTATTGCCGATGAAACGGGATATCGGCTGGCATGCGTGATCTGCCGGATCCAACTGGCCTATCTCCGCCATCTGCACGGGAACAGCGACCAAGCCCTGGAGACGCTTCAGTCGGTCGGTGATATCATGCGACGGGGACAAAGCGCGGTCTTCGACTTTATGGAAATGATCGTG
Organism: Desulfosarcina ovata subsp. ovata; assembly: GCF_009689005.1. NCBI lineage: Bacteria > Pseudomonadati > Thermodesulfobacteriota > Desulfobacteria > Desulfobacterales > Desulfosarcinaceae > Desulfosarcina > Desulfosarcina ovata. The sequence goes on from NZ_AP021879.1 coordinate 4,366,898, forward strand.
CGGGCCAAGATAGCCTATGACCGGGAGGATGAGCGGCAGGGTTTGGTGGTTTTGGAACGGGCTTTCGGGCTGGGACGCCGGCATCAATTTCTCACCATGGTCTGGTGGTGGCATCCCGGGCTGATATCCTATCTGTGCGGACAAGCCCTTGTCCATGGCATCGAAACGGACTATGCCAAAACGCTCATCCAAACTCACCGCCTGGCGCCGGATTCCCAGTTTGAAGGCCTCGTGGACTGGCCGCGGGCGTTTCATGTGCGAACGTTCGACACCTTTCAACTGCTGCGTGACGGGAAGCCGGTATCCTTCAGCGGCAAAGTCCAGAAACGCCCCCTCGAATTGCTCAAATTATTGAGCGCAAGAGGGGGGCAGGCGGTGCCCCTGGCCACCATTATGGACGCGCTCTGGCCGGATGCGGACGGGGATATGGCCGCCAGTGCCTTTTCCTCGGCATTGAATCGGCTGCGCAAACTGATCGGTGTCAAACAAGCCATCACCCTGACGAACGGCAAGGTCTCTTTTAATCCCCGTTACATTTGGGTCGACGTTCACGTTTTCGAGACGGCCATTCGCCGGGGGCGAAGGTTGAGGGACAGCGGCAACGGCCTGGAGGCCCTTGAGTGGTTCCAACGCGCGATTGACGCCTATCGCGGCCCTTTTTTAGGCGATGAAAATGGAACCCCCTGGATCATCGCCGCCCGTGAACGACTGAAAAACATGTTTCTGGATATCCTGAAGGAGGCCGGCCGCCATCGGGAAACGGCCAAGGAATACGACCGTGCCATTGTTTGGTATCAAAAAGGATTGGCCATTGATCCGCTTGAAGAGCATTTTTACCAACGATTGATGGCCTGTTATTTTTATCAGGGATGTTATGCCGAAGCGGTAAGAGTTTATGAACGCTGCCGGACAGTGTTGCAAACCCACTTCGACGTCCCGCCGGCAAGGGCGACGGAGGAACTTTACCAACGCATACGCAACAGGATTTAATTATATTTCGGTGGGTTAATGAATCCAACGGTATTTTGACGCTGTAGTGTATATCGGTAGCGAACCTGCGGGGGCGATGGGGTCATGAAATTTTGCGTTTAAATTCTGAAATGGCTGTGACATAAAGGGCCAATGCTAAAAACGTATACGACCACGTTTGGAATTTGGCACCCTCATCGGTTTAGGAAAAACGCGGTAGGCAATCGATCCGGGATGCGTGGCCTATCCGTTAACCAGATAAAAGAAGGACGATTATCGCAATGACGGAAAAAGAACCCATCGGCCATTCACATGTCTCATCTTCCGTTATCGATACTGGGCTGTGCACCGGCTGCGGCGCCTGCGTCGGGCTTTGCCCCTATCTTCGAATCCATCGGGGCAGTACGGTCATGCTGTTTGACTGCGACCGTGACGACGGGCGCTGCCGGCGGTACTGCCCCCGGATGGAAACGGATTGGGATAACCTTCAGCAGGCACTTTTCGATGCCTCGGAGATCACCCCGGAGCTGGGCGCCTTTAAGGGGCTCTACATAACCCGCGCGACCGATCCTGAGATTCGGGCCCGGGCCCAGCACGGCGGCACCGTGACCGCCCTGACCTGTCTGGCGCTGGACGAAGGGCTCATCGACGGGTGGGTTGTGGCCATGGAAGACACCCCCATGCAGCCCAGAAGCACGACAGCGTTCAGTAAGGCCGACGTTCTGGCTGCTGCCGGCAGCAAATTCGCCAACGCCCCGGCGGTAGCCGAATTCAATCGCGTGTCCACCGAAGGACAGGGTCCTCTGGGGGTGGTGGCGACCCCCTGCCAGGCAATGGCGCTGGCCAAAATGTGGAGCCATCCGGCGGATGAGGACGCCGCCCGGGTGGCCCGCCTCAAGCTGACCATCGGTCTGTTCTGCGGCTGGACCCTGGACTGGCGGAAGCTACGGGAGCTGGTGCTCGAGGCGGTCAAGGGGGAGAACATTCTGTCCATGGATATCCCGCCCTCCAGCCACGCCTGCATGCAGGTCGAAACGGACAGCGGTGTGATCGATATCCCCATCGACCAAGTGAATGGCTGCGTCCGCGGATGCTGCGACTACTGCACGGATATGACGGCCGAGTTCGCCGATATCTCAATCGGTTCGGCGAGAAGCCCGGAAGGGTGGGACGTGGACAGGCACTGGAACCAGACCATCGTCAGAAGCAGGACCGGCGAGCAGCTGATGAACCTTGCCAAGGAAAAGGGGATTTTGGAATTCAAAGATGTGCCGCCGGAGAACCTGGCCAAGCTCAAATCCGCCGCCATGGGCAAGAAGCGCAATGGCCAGTCGAATTTGCGCAGATTGCTCGGAGAGGATAACGCCCTGGCTTCCTGATCAAACAATTAATAGGTGTTTGCATGTCAATTATTACCGGTAATCAAAACAAGGCAGAACGTCCTCTGATGATGGGCAACGAGGCCATTGCCCGGGGTGCGCTGGAGGCCGGCGTCAAGGTCGTTGCCGCCTATCCCGGAACCCCGTCTTCGGAAATCCCCAAGACGTTAGGAGATGTTGCCGACGAGATGGGATTGTATGTGGAGTGGTCCACCAACGAAAAAGTGTCCCTGGAAGTAGCGGCAGCCGCCGCCTATTCGGGACTTCGTGCCCTGTGCACAATGAAGCAGGTCGGCGTGAACGTGGCCTCCGATTTTCTGCTCCACCTGGCCGAATACGGGTCCCGCACCGGCCTGGTGCTGGTGACCTGTGAGGATCCCGGTTCCCTGTCGAGCACCAATGAGGGGGATTCCCGCCCGTACAGCAAGATGATGGAGTTCCCGCTGATCGAGCCGGGCGACATCCAGGAAGCCAAGGACATGACCCGCTGGGCCTTCGAGCTTTCCGAAACCGTCCGAAACGTGGTCATGCTGCGTAGCGTCACGCGGATGTCCCATGCCTCGGGCAATGTGACGGTCGGCGATCTTCCGGAAACGGACGTCAAGGCCGATTTCCAATGCAACGGCGAATTTTTCGATCAGATGACGGGCCCGGTCATGACACTTCCGTCCACGGCCCCGGCCCAGCGCCTGCGCCAGCACGAAGGGCTCGCCAAGGCGATCGCGTGTTTCGAAGAGAGTCCTTTCAACACTTACACCGGCCCGGACCGGCCCGGACTGCTCATCATCACCAGTTCGGCCGCCACGTTCTACTGCCGGGAAGCCATCGCCATTCTGGGGATCGAGGAGCGGGTGGGGCTCCTGAAACTCGGAACCACCTGGCCGCTGCCACCGCGCCTGATTGAAAAACACCTGGCCACCGCAGACCGCGTACTGATTGTCGAGGAGGGCACCCCGTTTCTGGAAGACAATCTCAAGGCCCTGTTTGCCGACCGGATCGAAACCGTCGGGCCGACGCGGTTTCACGGGCGTGCGGACAAAACGATTCCTTCTGTGGACGAGCTGAATCCCGACATCGTCATGGCAGCCCTGGCTGGCCTTTTGAATCTGCCAATTGATCACAGCACGGCCGATTATCGCCAGCGCATCTCGGCTGCGCTTGAGGGCAATGTGCCGGACCGGGCCATGACCTTCTGCCCCGGATGCCCCCATCGCGCCTCCTTCTGGCTGCTGCATGAAGCGCTCAAGCTCGACAACCGCCGCGGCTTTATCAGTGGTGACATCGGGTGTTACACCCTGGGCGTGGCCGACTGCGGGTTTCGGGCCGTGAAAACGGTCGCTGCCATGGGCTCGGGCGTGGGCATGGCCTCCGGGTTCGGCAAACTGCGGCGCTTCGGCCTGGAGCAGCCGGTGATCGCGGTTTGCGGAGATTCGACATTTTTCCATGCCGCCATGCCGGGGCTGGTCAATGCCATCCACAACCAGGCGGATATGATCATGGTGATCCTGGACAACGCGGGCACGGCCATGACCGGTTTTCAGCCCCATCCCGGGATCCCGGTGGGCGCGGATGGCAAGCCGCTGCCGGCCCTGGACATTCCCACCATCTGCCAGGCCATGGGCGCACGGGTGGAAATCGCCGATCCGTTTCAATTTGACGCCGCCAGAAAGACCATCGCGGAATTGATGGACGATGGGGGTGGGGTGCGCGTGCTGGTATTGCGCCAGGCCTGCGCGCTGAGCCCGGCCCGCAAGGGTAAGAAGGAATGGACCGTGTCGGTTGACCCGGATAAGTGCCTGGGCGAGGCCTGCGGCTGCAATCGGTTGTGCACCCGGGTTTTCAAGTGCCCCGGCCTGATCTGGGACCCGAAACAAAAAGAGATGCGTATCGATGAATTCGTTTGCGTGGGCTGCGGCGTCTGCGCCCAGGTCTGCCCCCAAAACGCGATTAGGGTTGAAAAGGTGGTGAATTCATGAACCAGGCAAATTTGAAACACGACCCCTACAATCTGATCATTACCGGTGTCGGCGGGCAGGGTAATGTTCTGGCCAGCCGGATGGTCGGCGATATGCTCTCCCGTCTGGGATTTGACATTACCATCGGCGAAACCTTTGGTGCCTCCCAGCGGGGCGGGTCGGTAATGAGCCACCTGAGGATATCGCAAAAAGGAAGCTATTCGCCTCAGATCCCCATGGGCCGCGCCCACATGATCGTGTCCCTGGAGCCCGCCGAAACCTTAAGGGTGCTCCGGGCCTATGGCAACCGGCAAGTCAAGGTAATTACGAACATGCGTCCGGTCCGCTCCATCAGTGTCATCAGCGGCGAGCAGACATACCCGGCACCGGAAACCATCATGGGCTGGATCCGCGACTTTTCCGAAAGCGCCTGGTTTCTCGACACCACGGAAACCGCGGTCCGGCTGGGAAATCCCATCTTCGGTAACGTCATGTTGGTTGGTGCCCTGGCCAGGACAGGTGAGTTGCCCCTTGACCGCGATACTTTTGAAGCCGTGGTCAGAAGCCGGATGCCTGCGTCCAAAGTACCGGTCAATATGGAGGCCTTTGATGCCGGGGGGGCGATGATCGAAGATGGCAGAGCAAGGATTACGAATCCATTTTATCGAGATCTGATGCAAGCTTGCGGACAGATCGGGTGAATTCGGTTTTGAATTTTTTCTCTTCCTGGCCGGTGAATTTTTTAAAGTCGAGCAGCGCCAGGGAGCGGACGGTGTTCAGCAGATCCAGAAGATAAGATTCTGCAAGGGCGTTGCAGGCTGACATTCTGTCTTCCCCGTTTCCGATTTTATCAGGTAGGGAAGCTGTGAAATTTTCTGGATCAGCTTGAAAACGAAGGTTGAGGAAGGCCGTCAGAAGACGGAACAAAGCGTCCACGCGGTTCGTCTGGATCAGGGTGGGGGAATGGAAAAAGGAACGTTTTTCCTCCACGCTGACGTCGGCTTGTTCAAGAGACAATACCTTTTCAAACCAGTTCACGGTGTAGGCAATGATGTCTTCCCTGGACCATTTATCCTTTTCCCAGGCATGGGCGCGGACAGCCTTTGTCATCTCTTCGAGGCAGATTTCATGGGTCTCATAGTTGAAACTGCCCAGCAAAGCGCCTTCCTGGAAAATATCGATGCCCGGCCGGTGCGCATATTCTGAAATTTCTGTGCAAAGGATACGACTTTCTTTGCCGGGTCTTTGGATGATAATTTTATATGACGGTTTATCGCTGTCGATTCTTACCAATTCTTCCATGGCATCGGCGGGGGGAAGGATCAGAGCGGCCGCAGAAGGGGGCAGAAAGGCGGCCCATAATCCCGGACTTAAGTCTACACTGGCCAGGGCGGACTTGAATATGGGGATGTCCTGCTCTTGCAGAGGGTTAACCGGTGTTAACTTTCCCTTTTCCAGCCGTGGGATGAAAAGGCTCATGATCTCTTCCAGAGCGGCTTGCCACCGGGCACTTCTTGGGTCTCTGTTTTCCTGTTCAATCCATTGCGTCAGCTTTGATGTCATCCGGTCCATTGCGCCGTTCCCGTTTTTTTATCGGTTAAAGAATCTCGTCAGACTCGCTCTCATAGCACAAACGCTTTATAGGGACAATTCATCCTTATAATACATTCATCAAACGGAATGGGACGGCCCGCTCAGTTGCGGGCTGATGTCGCCGTCCGGCGGCAGACCATCGGCGGCAGGCCGCCGATGGATCAAGCGTGAGAGATCCTCCAAAACCATGTAAAGCGCCGGCACCAGCACCAGGGTAATTAGGGTGGCGAAGAGCACGCCGAAGCCCAATGAGATGGCCATGGGAATCATCATGCGCGCCTGGAACGAGGTTTCCATGATCATGGGCATCAGCCCGCCGAAGGTGGTCACCGTGGTCAACAGGATCGGCCGGAATCGCTGGATGCCGGCACTGTGAATCGCCTGGAAATGGGTCATTCCGAACTTCAGATTCCGGTTGGCCAGATCGATGAGCACCAGGGAATCGTTGACCACCACACCGGACAGGGCCACGACCCCGAACAGGCTGTTCAGGGAGAGGGCATAGCCCATCAAAAGGTGGCCCAGAACGGCGCCGATGATGCCGAAGGGAATGCTGACCATGATAATCAACGGCTGGGCATAGCTTCTGAACGGCACGGCCAGGAGGGCATAGATGCCGAACAGGGCCAGGAGCGAGCCGGTCACCAGGGCGCTGAGGCTTTCACGCATGTCGGCCTGATGCCCCTCGAAACTGTAACCGAGCCCCGGATAGCGTTTGATCAGGTCGGGAAGAATGGTCGCTTTCAGTTCGCGCTGAATATTTTCCGCCTGGGCCGGCGGGTCCACATTGGCCGTCACCGAAATATCCCGGCGCCCGTTGGTACGTTCGATGGATGTATAGGCCCGGCCGGCGGTCATGGTCACCGCATCCCGCAGAAAGACCTCCCCCTCGGGGGCCTGGAGGATGAGATTTTCCAGGGTCGCCTCGGTGGCGCGTTCTTTTTCGGGCAGGCTTACCCGCACGGTCACTTCGTTGCGGCCACGCTGCTGTTGAACGGCTTCAGCGCCCTGAAAGGAGTAACGCACCTGCCGGGCCACGGACTGGGAGGTCAGCCCCATGCGTTCCCCCAGGGGACGCAGCTGGATGTCGAACTGGCGCTTGCCCCGGGCCGACCCGTCGTCGATATCGTGGACGATGGAAAAATGGGCCAGTTGTTCGGCCAGGTTTTCGCCGGCGGCGTCCAGGGTATCCGTATCCGAATGGCTGAGCATGACGGTCAGGTTCTTGCCCGAGCCCGGACCGCCCATGTTGGATTCGAAGCGGATGGTTTCCAGGCCGGCCATGGTCCCGGCCCGCTGACGCCAGAGGTCGACCACCTTGGACGTGGGGATGGGCCGCCGGTCCGCGGCGGTGAGAAAAATGCGCACGGTGACGGTATTGTCCGACACGTTGCTGAGAACCCCCTTGGCCAGTTCGCCGCCGCCATTGTCACGGATCACCGCCTGAGCGGTTTCCACCAAATGCGCCTCAATGCTTTTCAGCCGCGCCTCGGCCGTCCCGTAGGGCAGGGTCGCGGAACCGTAGGCATAGTCCGACTCGCTGCTGGGAAACATCTCCAGCCCCATGCGCCCCGAGGCCACATACCCGCCCAGGGCCAGCATCAAAAAGATGCCGAAGGCCAGCACGCCATAGCGCTGCCGGATCATGAAGTCCAGGAAATCGCCGTAGCGGTTGCGCACAAATCGTTCGAAGGCCTGGCTGAAGCGGTCCTGCCAGCGCTCCAGGTAGTTCAGGGGCCAGATGGGCGTCTGACGCGTCCGATGGCTCAGGTGGGCCGGTAGGATGAAGAGGCTTTCGATCAACGAAACACCGAAAACCGCGGCCACCACCAGGGGAATCACATTGAAAATCTTGCCCATGAAGCCGGGAACGAACATCAGCGGCATAAAGGCAACCAGGTTGGTCAGCACGCTGAACACCACCGGCATGGCCACCTCGCGGGTGCCGGCCACGGCCGCCTGGAGGGTCCCAAGGCCCTTGCGGCGCCAATAGTAAATGTTCTCACCGACCACCACCGCATCGTCGACCACGATCCCCAGGGTCACGATGAAGGCGAACATGCTGATCATGTTGATGGAAAAATCGGTGGCCGAGAGGAAAATGAAGGATCCCATGAAGGAAATCGGAATCCCCAGGCTGACCCAGAAGGCCAGGCGCGTTTCCAGGAACAACGCCAGAAAAATGAAAACCAGAATCAGCCCCTGGAAGGCGTTTTTGGTCAACAACTCGGCCCGTTGGGTGAAGATCTCCGAACGGTCGTCCAAGAGGGTCAAGGTCATACCCTCGGGCAGGGAACGGTTCAGCTGTTCCAGCACCGTCTTGGCCGCATCAGCGACTTCGGTGGGCGTCTGGTTACCGACCCGGTAAACCTCGATCATCACCGCCGGATACCCGTCGAACTCGGCCCAGGTGTTGGAATCCTCGAACCCTTCACGCACCGTGGCCACATCCCCCAACAGGATCCGGGACCCGTCGGCTTCGGTGAGAAGGGGCAGATGGGCATACTGGCTGGCGTAATCCCGCCGGTCCTTGATCCGCACCAGGATATCGCCGCCCTCGGTTTTCAGGCTGCCGCCGCCAAGCTCCACCGATGCGTCGGCAATGGTCTCGGCCACGTCGCCCAGGGTCTGACCGAAGCGCCGCAGGGTGGCCTGGGGGATCTCAACCTGGACCTCATAATCCTTGACGCCGGTCAGTTCCACCTGGGTGATGTCGTCGTTATCCAGCAATTTGTCACGCACCGTGTCGGCCGCCGACCGCAAGGTCAATTCGCTCACGTTGCCATGCAAGGCCAGCGTCAGGACCCCCCGTTTGTGGTCGGCAATGGAGACCTGGGGATCCTCGGCCTCGTCGGGAAAGGTGTCGATGCGGTCCACCTCGCTCTTGATCTCCTGCCACAGGCGGGTAACGTCGGCGCCTTCGAGCACATCGACGCTGATGCTGGCACTGCCCTCAGTGGCCGTGGAGGTAATCTCATCGACACCTTCCAGATCCTGGATGGCCTCCTCGACGGCCAGGATGATGCCGTTTTCGACCTCCTCCGGGCTGGCACCGGGGTAACTGACCGTGATGTCAACGGTATCCAGGGTAAAATCGGGAAAGACTTCCTGCTTGATGTGCCATCCGACGATCAGGCCGCCCACCACGAAAACGAACATCAGCAGATTGGCGATTACGGAGTTGCCCGCCATCCAGGCCAGCGGGCCGCGTTCCAGGTTCGAAGAAGTTTCCACTTTCATGGGTCACCTCACTCCCCGGCCGTTGCATCCGCGGCGGATTCCGCCGCGTCATCGACCCGCTTCAGAGCCATGCCCTGAACCGGTGTGGCCAGGTTTGACATGACCACCTGCTCCCCCGCAGTCAGGCCGCTTTTGATGTAGACCTTGTCGGTGCTCTTCCAAGCCAGGGTCACCTTGCGGATATCCAGGGTGTTGTCGCTGTTGATCCACACGGTATCATCGTCCTGCAGGGCGGCACGCGGCAGCTCGATCACATCGTTCAGTTCCCGGCCGGTGATATCCGCATAGACGTAGTCGTCGATCATCAGCCGGGATGCGGCTGGCTTCGCCATCGTCCCCAGGGGGTTTTGGACGGCAATGATTACCGTGGCCATGCGGCTGGAATCATTGAGCTTGCCGGCCACCTGGACCACCTTCCCCCCCCACTGACCCTGGCTAGCCTGGGAACGGATGGTCACCGGACAGCCGCCCGGGTGATTCAGGTCGATCAATGCGAGTTGTTCCAGGGAGACCACCGCCTCGACCCAGAACGTATCCGTGCCCACCAGGGTGGCCAGGCTCTCTTGCTCCCCCACGTAGGTGCCCAGGTTGACATCGCGTTCGACGATCATGGCGTTGAAGGGCGCCCGCACCACCGTACGGTTGAGGTCCAGCATGGCCTGGCGCAGGTCGGCCTCGGCACTGGCAACCGTCGCCTGGGCCTGCTGCAACTGGGGTTTGCGCAAGGCCAGATCGGTTTCGGCAACCGTCTCGGCGGATAACTCGGACAAAAGGCGCAACTCCTCCCGGGCGATATTCTGACTGCCCTGTTCGATGGCCAGGGCGGCCTTGGCATCGGCCAACGTGCTTTGGGCCTTTTTCACGGCCACCTGGTAATCGGCCGGATCCAGGGAGAGCAGTTCGGCGCCCTTGGCGATCCTCCCGCCGGGAACGTATGCGTCGGCGACGGATTGGACAACGCCTGAAACCTGGGCCTTGAGGGTCACCTCGCGGGCGGCGACGACCGTCCCCATGGCGGAAACAACGGCACGGGCATTGCCCAGGCTGGCGGTCTGAACATCGACCACGGCAACTTTACGCTGGGGCGTGGATCGCTGCATCACCGGCGCGGTAGTCTTGAAATAGGACCAGGCGGCCCCGCCGGCAATGATCAGCACCAGGGGCACGAGGGCCTTGCCGACCTTGGCGGGAAAGGATGAGTTGGCTTTATTCTCTGACATATCGATTGACTCCATGGTGTCGCGGTCAGGCTGGTGGAATTAATTCTTTCCGCCAGCCTTATCCAAGTTCGGAAACGGTCGTGCCACCGGTTCGGGCGGCCGGTTTCGTTGCGCCGGTATTCTTTTCCAGGAAGCGGCCACCGATCAACGCGCCGGTCCAGTCGCCTCCCAGGGCCCGGTACAGGGTGACCCGGTTTTTAATCAGCGTGGCCTGTTCGTCCACCAGTTGACGTTCCAATGTCTGAACGCTGGTCCAGGCTGTCAAGTAATCAAGGTAGTTGTCTTGACCGTTCATATACTGCAGATGGGCGTCCTTCAAGGTCAATCGCGAGGCCTTCAACTGCTCCTCCAAAAGGGTGATGTACTCGCCCTGGCGTGTTTCGGTAGCCAGGCTGTCCTCGACTTCCTGGATTGCTTCGGCCACGGTCTGGGCATAGGCGGTAAGATATTCATCCGCCACGGCCCGGGTGCGATCCACCTCGGCCGAGCGGTAACCGGCGTCGAACACCGGGCCGGTGAGGCTGGCCGCCAGGGTGGACACCCAGTTGCTGAGCAAAAGATCAAGTGCGTCGCTGGAAAAAGCCGCGTCTGCCGACAGGGTGATGGACGGCAGGCGATCGGCCCGGGCCGCGCTGACCTGCCAGTCCGCTTCTTTCAGGCGCAAACCGGCGGCGCGCACATCGGGCCGGGCGGCCAAAAGATCGGCAGGCAGGCCCGTAGCCGGCAGGGGAATCAAGGACGGTAATGTTTCCTGGGTGAGAGCGAATTCGCCGATACCGGCCTGCCCCAGAAGAACGGCCAGGGCATTTTGCTGCTGCTGCTCGGTAAGTTGCAACGGCGGCAGATTGGCTTTGGCATCGGCCAGGGCTTCGCGCTGTTGGGCAACGTCCAGGGCGTCGGCCTGGCCATTGATGAAACGCAGCTCCTGCAGCTTGAGCATGCGCTGGTTGATGTCGATTTGATCCTTGAGAATCGCGATCTGGCGGTGCAGGGAAAGAATTTCGATCCAGGCGGTGGTTACCTCGGCCGACACGGTTACGGCTGCCGCCGCCAGGTCTTCGGCGCTCGCCTTCAGCTCCAATCGCTCGGACCGGTGCAGTGCCGCCAGCCGTCCCCACAGGTCAAGCTCGTAGGCAGCAGTTAGTCCGGCGCTGAAGCTGCGGCTGTTGCTATGGGACGTCCCGGCCGCATCGGTTTTTGTTTGCTGCCAGCTTTTTTCGGCACCGGCATTGGCGTCGAGCGTCGGCATGCGGTCCGCCCCGGCCTGACGAGCAACGGCATCGGCCTGTTTCAAGCGGGCCCAGGCCGTGCGCACATCGAAATTACCGGCCAGCGCGGTTCCCACCAGTTGGTTAAGCTCATCGCTGCCAAACGCCTCCCACCACCGATCGGGCACCGGGTCGCTATCCGTATAAAGCGAGTATGCCGACGGTAGGCTGATAGGCGTGTTTGGCCGATCCTGAGGCGCGAACATGGCACACGCCGTAACGGTCAAGGCACTCAGGGTGATGCAGATCCATTTCATCATATTAAACTCCATCGCTTGGGCTGGCGGAAAGAAATAATTCCCCCAGATCGCGCCGGATTTGGGTTCGTCTACAAGGCGCCGCCACCGGTGCATATCGGGAATATGTGCCGGTGGCGGCAACGCGGTAGACGGGCACAAAGACAAGCAGGATGGTGGAATTATTTCTTTCCGCCAGCCTAAGGCCCCGTTGCTTGGGGTTCGCCATCTTTAACGGCTGTTCCGCCGGAATCCTGCGCAAAAAAATTAAAAAAACATCGACCGATGCTCGCGGCCGCTGTTTTGAACGGGACAAGTACTTGCCGATATCCAAGGATGACAATCTGGACGCCCTTCTCTTCCAGGCATTGACCACCAAGGGAATCCTCCCCACCTTGCCAGGTACACCATAGCCCTTGTTCGTCAAAGTTGGCGATGCGTTCATCGTGGTGGAATTTTTCGCGCCCCTGTTTGTTGTCTCTGAATTACCTCGATCGAAGCGGCAACACGTATTTGTATTGACAATGACAGACTCGGTTAATTAATATTTTTTCAATTTTGGTTGTCCAGGCGCGTACGAAACGCGAATGCAGAACGGAAAGATTCGGCTGCGTTAGGGAATCCCGTGAGAGTCGGGAACGGGCCCGCCGCTGTAACCGGAGACGAAACCTGCAACAGACCACTGGTAACATACCGGGAAGGTGCAGGAAAGAGAAAGACCCGGAAGTCAGAAGACCTTCTTGGACAATGCGTCGTATTCCTCGAGGACGGGTGTGGTACGACAGATCCTGCCGGATAGTTATGGGAAATCCCCGGATCGTGACTTTTACGGTCCGGGTTTTTTATGCCCGGACCCAAGGATTGAGGAGGGCATAAAAAGATGAAAAAATGCGTGGGTTTCCTTTTTCTGTTAACCTTGTGGATGCTGCCCGCTGCTGGTCCGGCGGCAGCGGTGGATGAGCAAAGTTCGCCGGTGGTCGTGGATGAGATGATTGTCACGGCAAGCCGGTCCGAGCAGCAGAACGAAAAAGTCCCGGCCCAGATCACGGTGCTCACGGCCGAGGATATCCGGGCCAGTGGCGCCCAGTCCGTTCCCGAGGCGCTGCAGAATCTGGGGGGCGTCATCGTCACCGACCTTAACGGCAACGGGTTCAACCAACAAGTGGATATGGGCGGCTTCGGGGAAACCGCCAGCCGTCATGTGGCCGTTGTGGTCAACGGCCGAAAGATCAACCCCATTGACCAGTCCAGTATCAATTTTCTTTCCATTCCCATTGAAAACGTGGAAAAAATTGAGGTGCTCCACGGTGGGAATTCCGTACTTTACGGCAGCGATGCCATGGGCGGGGTCATCAATATCATCACCAGGGAGGCCACAGCCGGCGTCCATGGCTGGGGTGAAGCCGGCGGGGGAACCCATGATACATTCAAAGGGACCGCCGGCCTGAGCTTTAGCGAGGGACGGTTCGGCGGCCATGTTGGCGCCGTTTATTATGAAACCGACGGATACCGAGAACGCTCGGAAGCGGACCGAAAAAGCGCCTATGCGAAACTCTTCTACTCTGCCTCCGATATGTTGGACCTGAGCCTGGAAGCCAATACCACCCGGGCGGATTATGAATATCCGGGAGGAATGACCCAATCCCAGATGGCCGCCGATCGCCGTCAGGCCGTCAATCTGGAAGACGAAGGGGAGAGTCAGGAGGACTATTACGTGCTTTCCGTTCGTTCGGACTGGGGACGCCTGGGCCGGCTGAACGTCGATTTGAGCTGCAAAAATTATGAACGCCAGGATACCATGGTCTCCTGGGACTTTCCTGCCTGGGGGTATTATGGGTATTATGATTATGACTATACGACCCTCGGGGCCAATCCCCAATACGTCCTGAACCACTCCATCCTTGGAAGGGACAACCGCCTGACAGCCGGTATCGAATTCTATGACACCGACTACGATGCCTGGAACGGCGATACCGCTACCCAAACCCAAATCAATACCTACGACCATGAACAGACGTCCGTCGGATTCTATGTCCAGGATGAATTCAGCTTGGTTGACAATCTGGTATTGAACATGGGCGCCCGTTACGAGGATTTCGATACCACCTTGCGCTCCAGCCTTGGCACGGACAAGGACCTGAGTGAAAACGAATGGGCCTGGAACCTGGGGCTGGCCTATATTTACGCGCCAGGGTCGAAAGTTTACTTCAGGACCTATCAGGCCTTCAGGTTTCCGAAAGCCGACGAATTCATGATACTTTCCACAGGTGCGGTCAACGAAGATCTCAACCATGAAACGTCGATGGGATACGAAGCCGGGGTCCGGTTCGTTGGCCTGGACAAACGGCTGTCTGCAAACGCCAGGCTGTTCAGTTTCGATGTCGACGATGAAATCACCTGGAACGACTTTTCCAACCAGAATGAAAATCTCGATGAAACCCGCCATCAAGGGGGAGAACTGGATATCGCTTTCCAGGCTACCGATCTGTTACGCCTGTTTGGCGGATTTGGCTATACCGATGCGGAATTTACGGCCGGCACCTATGACGGAAAAAAAATCCCGCTGGTGCCCGAATTCAAGGCAAACTTGGGGTTTGCCCTAAATTTCGATTTCGGCCTAACCTATCGATGCCAGTACAACCACCTGGGCAAACGCTATGCCGGGGGAGACAATGACAACGCCTATGACAAGATCGACAGTGCGGACACCGTCGACATGTACCTTTCCTATTCCATTAAGAAGATAGAACTCTTTTTGAACGCAACCAATATCTTCGATGAAGAATACCATAACGGATACAATTACGGTCCGGGGTATGAAAGTTACCAATACCGTTCGGCATACATATTGCCGTAACATCTTGTTATTAAAATAAAAAATAGCGCTGGACAAAAAGATCGCTTTGTGTTTTAATCATGGTGGGTACAATTAATTAACCAGGAGGTCTCCATGAGCGAACACATCGACAAAAATGTTTTTCAAACAATTCTATCACCGGTGCTACCATTGATTGAGGTTACTCAAAATAGTCTCCATAATGATTTGGACACTTACAAGCTTTCATTATCATCGTTCACCACAAATTTGCTTTTTGGAATAATAACCAGAATTAAAAGCGTTGGACAAATCGTCACTGAGATCAAAACATCACCAACTGCTAAGGCATTAGGATTGGTCGTCGCATCGAAGTCTATGTATAATGAAGCGTTTAATCGTTATCCCCCAGAAATATTTAAAGATATATTCCATCAGTTGGTAAAAGAATTGGATTTGCATAAAATTCCGGAAATCAGTCATCTTGGAAAAATGCTAATTGTAGATGGTTCGCTTTTTCCGGCCATTTCCAATATGGCATGGGCTTGTTACAAGAAAACCGCTAATGCGATCAAAATGCATTTATCTTTTGAACTCAACCGAATGATTCCAACCGAATTTATCAGTACGGAAGGTAACTTTTCCGAAAAAGAATTTGTTAAGCAAATTCTTCGCGAAGGCATTACATATGTCTGTGATCGAGGCTATATCGCTTTCAATCTGTTCAAGCAGATATCCGACAGCAATGCATTTTTTATTATTCGCGGAAAGTCGAATATGACGTACACTGTAAAAGAGTGTCTCACTGCCACCGTACCGGATACATTCTTGAAATTTTTCAGTGACATCACAGATTCAAATATAATATTCAATAGCGATGAAAACAAAGCAAGTTATCGTATTGTTAGCTTTACGGCTATGGGCGAAAACTACATTTTGATCACAAACAGAAATGATTTGACAACTTACGAAATTATAATGCTTTACGCTTACAGGTGGCAAGTGGAACTTTTTTTTCGCTTCATAAAAAGAACCTTCAAGGGAATTCACTTAATGAGCCAATCTCCTCATGGCGTACAGATACAATTCTACTTGTATATGATTGCTTATCTATTGTTATTATCATTCAAACAAGATACGGAAATAATAAGCAGAGAAAATGAAAAAGATGAGCATGAATCTGAAGAAAATAATAAGAACGAAACCTTGCTAACTTCATCTTCATGCTCCAATTCAAATGCAAAAAGACCATATGTTTGCGGGTTAGTAACTCTTCTTGGAGAAAAATTAAAACAGTTTTATAAAATTGGTCTTCACTGGTTATTAGCAGTAAAAAATAATTTGTTAGAAATATTTGATGTGAATATCGCCAAAGTTATTGCTCAATACTCTTATCAATGACTGTGCCGAACAGTATTGGAAAGTTACTATCCGATGCCCGAGGCCGTCTATTACGGCGGGGTGAGGTTCGGGTTTTAATTTCTTTTGATCCGACGGGGCGGCGGCAGCCGTTCTTTTTCGATGCAGCAAATTGGCCGATGAAAAAGCCAACCGCATAATCAATGCTTTGATGTGAATTGATATGGCGGCAGGCGGTCAAGTTTTGCTTGGGAGGGTCCGGATGATCGCATCGAAAGCCCGCCAGTTCCAGGGGGGCGGCTCCGTCGCATCACTGCCATCGGGCCATGGCCACCCGAGGGGAATGGGGCTGGTAAAGACCATGCGCTCGCCCCGGGTGGGATGATCCACGCTCAGGCTGCGGGCCAGAAGGGCAATCTGCCGATCAGGAAGCGGGGCGCCGGCTCCGTAGCGCAGGTCCCCCAGGATCGGGTGGCCCGCCTGGGCCAGCTGGATGCGGATCTGATGCCGCCGGCCGGTCTCCAGCTGCACCTCCAGCAGGCTCTGCGTTCCGTCGCCGGCCAGGACGGTGTAGTTCAGGCGCGCCTCCTGGCTCCGGGGTGTGGGCCTCGGGACCACCCGGCTCTGGCGGTCCCGGCGTTCGATATGGTGGATCAGCCGGCCGGAGCGACCGGGAAACGACCCGGTGACCACTGCCAGATAGCGCTTTTCCACCCGGCGTTCCCGGAACTGGGCGGAGAGCCGGCCGGCGGCCTTGGAGGTTCGGGCAAACAGCACCACACCGGCCACCGGCCGGTCCAGCCGGTGCACCATGGCCAGGAACACCCGGCCCGGCTTCTGGAACCGGTCCTTGAGCCACTGCTTGCCCAGCTCCAGAAGAGAGGCATCGCCGGTATGATCGCCCTGCACCAGAAGGCCCGCCGGCTTGTACAGCGCCAGCAGGTGGTTATCCACATGCAGGACCGGCCAGCGCGGGTCGAAAAACAAGCCTTATCCTTTCAATTCATCCAGCTGCTCGATAAACGCTTCGACTTTGGTTTTGGTCTGCTCATCGGAAACACAGCGCATATCACACAGGTCGCCGTCAATGGTCAGGCTGGGAACGCCGCTGAGCGCTTCCACACGCTTGACCATGCCGTAGCGGCAGTTGGAGTTGTTCGGACAGGTCCTGGCATCGTGATAGATGATGCCGTCGATGCCGAAGCGCTCCAGTTTGTCCTTGATGTACTGCTCCTTGTAGTCATCGGAGCGCACAATGAACAGTTCCGTGTAGGCCCGGGCCATGCTCCGGAACGGATCATCGGCCTCCAGGGCCGTGAAAATCCAGCTGCTGCAGTAGGTCGAGGCCAGGACGTTGGCCTTCAGGCCGGCAAACAGCTTGGAGTGGGCCGACAATCGTCCCCACACCGGCATGCCGTCCCAGTAAATGCGGAAACGCTCCCCCTCGACAGCGGCATCCTTTTTGGCCACCTTGTCCTTCAGTTCGGCCAGCAGTTTTTCATACAGCTCCACCGCGATCTGGGTTCCCCGGCCCACCACCGCCGGTCCCATCAGCGTGGAAGAGTCAAAAAAAGTCATCGGCGACGGTTTGGCGGTGGTGGTCTCCAGCACATCTTTCCAACGGTCCGAGCACTGCCGCGACAGGCCGACCACTTCCTTGAACTTGTCCATATCGAATGGGTTGCCGGAAATCTCCTCCAGCGGTTTCACCAGGTTTTCGATCTGCTTGGCCACATCGTCCACAATGGGGTCGTTGACATCGGTGACGCTCCGGTTGGTGTGGATGCCGATCATGGGCACGTTGTACTCCCTGGCGTAGTAGGCAAACCAGTCCTGCACGTCGCGGCACTGGTTGGTGTTGAAAACCAGCACGTCCGGCTTGGGCACCGTTTCGATGCCCGGATAGGCCTTGGACAGCGGGGTGAATTTGTTCAGGTAGGCGCCGACATCCGCCGTCAGGTAGGAGCAGATCTCCGGCGAATAGCCCAGCGCGTTGGCGGCGGGAATCATGTCCGTGGCCGTGCGGGTGCTGCCCAACATGGCCCCGTGGGTTTCGGGAAAGTAGACCAGAAAGCCCATGGCCCGCAAAAGCTCGGTGGGACCGACACTGGTGCACCAGGCGATCTTCCGGCTGCCGGTGGTGGCGGCCTCGTTCAATTCATAGTAATAGTCCTTCATGAACCGGCCCATGTCTTTGGACGTCTCAATCACCTTGCGAACCACTTTTTTCTCTTCTGCCATCATCTCCTCCAGAATTATCGTTCGATTCCGTTTCCGCCAGCCAACTTTACAATAGGTACGTATTCGGTCAATTCAGGTTCATGGCAAACAGCGCCGCCCCGATCGCGCCGGAAAACTGAGGATACGGCGGGACGCTGATCGATCTCCCGATAATCTCCTCTGCCATGCTGACCAGGTATGGGTTGTGGGCCACCACCCCACCGGTCATGACCACGTTTTCGCTCAAGGAATCCATTTCCAGTACCCGTTTGATCACCGAAAAGAAGAGTCCCTTGACAATGTCTTCGACCTTTTTGCCGTTCCTGATATTCTCGAGAACTTCGGTTCCGGAAAATACCGTACAGTAACTGCCCAGCTTGACCATTTCCGTGGATTGTTTGGCCTGGTCGTTCATTGCTTCTAGCGGGATGTTCAACCGCAGGGACATCTCTTCCAGAAACGCGCCCGTGCCAGCCGCACACTTGCGGTTCATCTTGAATTCCGTGCGCAGGCCGGCATCGCTCAGCTTGATGATCTTGTTATCCTGCCCGCCGATATCGATAATCGAGACGGCATGTGGAAAATAGTGAAAGCAGCCCTTGCCGTGGCAGGCGATTTCGGTTTTGGTATCCCCCACGAAAGGAACGTTGCTGCGGCCATAGCCGGTACCGATACCGGCGACGATGTCATCCATGCCGGCGCCGGCCATCTCCAGAGCCGCCTCCAGGCAAACCTCCGCCGTCCGGGTATAATTGGTTCCCGAATTCTGCACGGCCCGGCCAATCAGATTTTTGGACGAATCCAGTAGGGCCACTTTGGTTCTCGAGGCACCCAGGTCGATGCCCAGAAAGACAGGTTGAGACATGCCACTCCTTTTTCCGTTCGCAAAGAAAAGCGCCGGGTATCGCCCCGGCGCGAATGCTACCGATCGATACCGGTAGTCCTATTGCGGTTCCGACAGCAGCTGCGCCAGGTGAACGACCTCCACATCCAGCCCAAAGCGACGGACACCGTCCATGAGCTGGATCATGCATCCCGGGCAGGCGGTAACCACCTTGCTGGCACCGGTTTTTTGAATGGATTCCATTTTTTTGGCCTGGATGGAGAGGCTGGTCTGGCGGTGCTTGACCCCGAAAGTCCCGCCCAACCCGCAGCAGGCATCGGCATTCTCCATCTCGACCAATTCGACATCAGTTAATGAATCTAACACTTTTCGGGGAAAATCGCTAATCCCCTGATGCCATTTCAGGTGACAGGGATCGTGGTAGGTAACGGTAACGGGCGTATTATTGCGGTGGTTGACCGGTGCTTCCCGGGCGACCAGGAATTCGGAAAAATCCATTACCTTTGCCGAAAATGCGCGGGCCCGCTCGCCCATGGCAGCGTCGTTTTCAAACCACTGGCCATAATGCTTCAGGGTGGAACCGCAGGTGGCGCACCCGGTGACGATCCGGTCATAGGACGCCAGGATGTCGATGTTCCGCCGGGCCATGGCGCGGGCGGTCTCCCAGTCGCCGGCGTTATGAACCGCCATGCCGCAACAGGTCAGGCCTTCGGGGGTGATGACGTCCACGCCTGCCCGGGCCAAGGCCCGCGCCGTGTCGGCACCGGCCTGGGCGAAGAAGAATTCAAAACCGCAACCGGCAAAAAAAGCGACCCGGTCCGTTGCCGGGGTGCCGCCTGGCGGCCGGAGGCAACGCTCGATGCGCCCGGAGAGAAATGGCTTTGAGATTCTAGGGATCGACATCCCACCGGAAAAAAGGGTCAGGGCGTCGGCCATGTGGCGCAGGGGCCGGCCATTGGTATGGCTGACGCCGGGGATGCGGGCGGCGATTCCCATGAGCCGGGCCATACGGGAACGGTGTTTCAAAAGTCCCTTGAAAAGCAGTTTTTGCCCAAGACTGGCCCCATGGTCGGCCATCTGCCGGCTGCGGGCCTGAACGTTGATCGCCGGTGAGGGTACCCCGGCGGGGCACACGGTCTGGCAACGCCCGCACAGCAAGCAAAAATCCAGGCAATCCCCGTAGGCGTCCGGGTCCGGAACCGTTCCCGCTTCGGCCATGCGGATCAGCAGATTACGCCCCCGGGCCACATGGCTCTCCACATGATCCGCCTGATACACTGGGCAAACCGACATGCAGAAACCGCATTTCATGCACTGGGACGCATTGATGGTGGTCGGAAGCGCCATTATTCGTTCTCCCAGATTTTCCCTGGATTGAGCAGCCCCTTCGGGTCGAAGGCACGCTTGATGCCTTTGAGCAGCAAAATGGCGTCGGGTGCCATGGCATCTTTCAGAAAGCGCTGTTTTTCCAGCCCGATGCCGTGTTCCCCGGAAATGGCGCCGCCAAATTCCAGGGCCGCGGCAAAGATTTCATCGGCCGCCTTCTGAGCCCGGGCAAAGTGGTCCGCATCGTTCTTATCCGTAAGAATACAGGGATGCAGGTTGCCGTCGCCGGCGTGGCCGATAATGGGGATGGCCAGATCGTATTTGCGGGCCAGCCGCTGGGTATGGGCGATCTGGTCGGCGATGCGATGGGTGGGCACGGTCACATCCTCGGCAAAAACCGTGGGCGCGGCACTGAAGACCGCCGAAAATCCGGCCCGGCGGGCCGTCCAGAACTTACCCGCCTCGTCGGCATCCCGGGCGGCGCGGACGTCCACGGCACCGGCCTGCCGGCAAAGCTCGATCACCGTCTCGGTCTCCTGCCGGACACTCGCCGGCGCGCCATCCAGTTCAAAAAGCAGAATGGCTTCGGCGGTCAGCGGTATGCCCAACGGCAGGCGTTCTTCGATGCGTTGTACCACCCAGTTGTCCATCAATTCGATTTTGGCCGGAATCACCCCGCGGGCACGCACCTGGTGCACCGCCGATCCGGCCGTCACCACCTGGTCGAAAATGGCCAGTACCGTCTGGGTGGCCTGGGGCCTGGGCAGGAGGCGCAGGGTAACGTCGGTGATCACGGCCAGGGTGCCCTCGGCACCGCAGATGATCTGGGGCAGATCATAGCCGGTAACGTTTTTCATGGTGTTGCCGCCCAGATTGACAATCTTTCCGTTTGCCAGCACGGCGGTCATGCCCAGCAAGTAGTGCCGGAACACCCCGTATTTGACCGCATAGGGGCCGCCGGCATTTTCGGAAACGCATCCGCCCAGGGTGGCGGCCAGAAAACTCTGGGGATCCGGTGGGAAAAAAAGGTTCTTTGCCGCCAGGGCCTGGTTGAGATCGTTGAGCACGACGCCGACTTCCGCCTTGACCGTAAAATCCTCCCCGTCGATGTCGAGGATGCGGTTCATGCGGGCGGTGCACAGCACGATGCCACCGGCCACCGGCACCGGCCCCCCGCTCAGACTGGTCCCCGCCCCGCGCACGGTAACCGGAATCTCGTCCTTATCGGCCAGTCGCATAATTTGGGCGATCTGCCCGGCATCGGTGGGAAATACCACCACTTCCGCCGAGCCCTGGCAATGGGTGGTGCCGTCAACGGAATAAACCGCCAGGTCGTTGGCGTCGGTCAGTACGGCATCGGCGCCGACGATTTCCCTGAGCGCATGAATGGCTGTTTGACTGAGGTGCATGGATCGCCCCGTTATTGCAGTGTGAAGCTGACCGCTTCGTTTTCCTTTCGCGAAAGATTGATCAGCATTTCGCAAAGCGCGGTCATGACGTTGAAAGGCATGTGATCGGCAATGGTTTGAACCCATTTGGCCTTTTCCAGGGCAATCGCCTGGGGATCTTCACCGTTGGCCGTGCGCGTCACCATCTCCTGATGATAAGCCTCTGCCGCCGCCAGGGCCTGACTGAAGAAATCGTTGGTCCGGTCTTCGATTACACCGTTGTGGCTCAACGCCACCCGGTTGGCCTGCAGGGCGGCCAGTTTCTTAATACTATTAACGTAATTGGGCAGCGACTCGAAATAGTTGGGCCAGAAAACCTTCTCCTCGGGGTTGTAGAATCCGGTGGCATCCCCAATGGCCAGGTTCCCTTCCCGTTCTTCGTGGTAGGCAATCTGACAGGCCGAATGGCCGGGGATGGCGTGGGTGGTCCAGGCAATGCCGTTTCCCAGATCGAAACGATCCCCGTCCCGGGCGACAATATCGGCGCTGAAATCGTAAGCTTCCAAATCCTGGGGCAACGCCGCAATCTCTTCCTTGGACTGCATGATCTTACTGATGCTGCTGTCCACCCCCTTGAACTGCTTGAGCAGTTTGCCATTGCTTAGAATTTTGGCCGCCAGGGGGCTTGCAATGGTTTTCAGGTGGGGCCAGAGCATTTTCAGGCGCGGCAAGGCACCGATATGATCGGTATGCGTATGGGTCAGGGCCACATACTTGATCCGCTGCGGATCGATGCCGATGCGTTTGATCTGCTCGACCACGATATCGAATGTGGCGCTGATGCCCCCTTCGATCAGCATGGCATCCTCGCCAATGGACAGATACATCGGAAAAAACGGGGTTCCCAACTGAAAAAAATTAGGCGTGATCGTGATGGGGCTGAAATTCATGCTCATGGCAGCATCCTCTTTACTTTTTCATTTAATTTCAACAGGTTGTAATCCGGCCAAATTCACCCTGCCGGATATCAGCGGTGAAAAAGCGGCAACGCTGAAAAAAACAGTGCAAAATAAAATTGAGGGCTGGTAGCATATTTATTTCAAAAAGCGCAAATTATTTTAGCGTGTTAGGGCTTGCCTGGAGCCCACCCACAGGAAAATCATTTTATATATTAAGCCTTTATTCGCTTAATAAAATTTTGCGTAGTGCCTACGAAATAGAGCAAAAAGGTCAACCCGGCATCGATTCAGCGCCGGATGGCCCCTACCGGCCCCCCAGCACCGGAATCCCCCCGGGACAATGGTCCAAAATCGCTCCCGACGTTCTGAAATACGCAACAATATATCTTTAATTAAAATAGTTATTACATTTTCTGGGGTTACGGGGCGGCCCGCTATGAATTGGCCACGACACGATCAACGGATTCAAATAAGATAACGCATGGGGCCGGATAACTCCGAATGGATACCCCATGGGAACGGATTTGGACTTAACGATATTCGGCGTAGTGCCTACAAAAGCTTAATGATACTAATCCCCGAAACCATGGCTGAACGAAAACCCAAAGGACGGGGAATCAGGCCGGCAAATTGACTGCGGGGGTCTGTTGAGGGAAATCGATTTCGAGTTTATCGAGGATGTTGCGTTGAATCCGGGTGAGCTCCGTGAAGCGACAGACACGCTCGCCGGCATCAAGGAACTCGCCCAGTTGGAGCCGTTGCATGGCACACCGGATGCCTGGCCATGGCATGCCGGTGTTCACTTCGGCCACCTGCCGCAGCAAGAGCGACAGCCAGTCGGCCAGTAGCGGCGTATCCGGGTCTGAGTCACCGGTTGCACCTCGGGCATCCGTGCAATCGCCAGCCTCCCGGTCGAGGTTCAGGTCCCACAGGCGGGTGGCGGATTGCCGGACCGCCGCTTGAATGTTACCGGTATGCGTGGTCAGCAGTTCCCTGACCCGATCAAGATGGCGCTGCTGGAAGGCGATTTCTTCACCAAGAAAGACATCCTGCGAAGCCCACTGCCGGATAGGCACAGGCGAAAACGGGTCAAGGGTGCGGCGGGCAACCAGGGCAAACAGGGCGATGGAAACGGAAGGGGAGAGAACGCGCGACTTTGCCGCTTCACACAGGCACCCGGTGATCTCCAAACGGTTCCACAGGGCCCGCAAAAGATACGCTCCGCCGGCAGGTCGGCTGCGGACAAAGGTGATGGCCGACCCAGGGGCGGGCGTCGCGTGGGGATCGGTTTTCTCTTCAGGGTCAAAAAAGCGGCTGACGCTTTTTACCAATCGCCGCAGTGCAGCGAGATCCAACTGGTCTCTCCGGCCGAAAGAGTAAATGACCTCGGCTTTTGGATACCGTTTTTCGGGATGCCGGACATTATGGGCCAGCTGGACATATTCGACAACCGATCCGTCCTTGTTTTTGCGTTTGATGGTTCGAATGTACATGGCTTCGCCAAGTAGGCATTGATTTATGCGGATGTCAATTCAAATTGTCGAACTCTTCTGCCTAGGGCATGAGAAGTCGATTGTTGCCGAGAACGCCCGCATGCCCCGTATACATTTTTCTCAGTTTCGGTTTCTCGATCTTGCCGGTGGGACTTCGTGGAACATCGGCGAAGATCACCTTGCGTGGCCGGGTATAGCGCGGCAACCCGCCACAGAACTGCATGAATTCGGCTTCGGTCAGGGTTTGCGCCGGTTTTACCTTCACGATGGCCAAGGCGATCTCTCCCAGGCGGTCGTCCGGATAACCGATCACGGCGACATCCTGCACCTTGGGATGGTCCATGATGAAGCTCTCGATCTCCGCGGGAAAAATGTTCTCACCCCCGGTAATGATGACATCCTTGGCCCGGTCGACCAGCCAGATGAAGCCGTCTTCATCCTGGCGGGCGATGTCGCCGGTCAGCAGCCATCCGTCCTTGATCGTCGCTTCGCTGGCCTCGGGGTTTTTATAGTACTCCTTCATGACGCCGTCTCCGCGAACGGCCAGTTCGCCGGTGGCCCCGGGCGGCGCCGGTGCCAGCCGCCCCTGGTTGATCCAGGCATCGAAGTCAACGATCATGCACGACCAGCCAAACCCCGGCACACCGATGGCTCCGACTTTGTGCGTATTTTCGATCCCCAGGTGGACGCACCCCGGTCCGGTGCATTCGGTCAATCCGTAGTTGGTATCGTAGTCGTGGTGGGGAAACACCGTTTTCCATCGGTTGATCAGCGCCGGTGGCACCGGCTGGGCACCGATATGCATCAACCGCCAGCGGGACAGGTCGTAGTCCACCAAATTGATCTGCCCGGTTTCAATGGCGATCAGGATATCATGGGCCCAGGGCACCAGCAGCCAGACGATGGTGGCGTTTTCCTCGGATACCGCCTGGAGAATGTCGACGGGCTGAAAGCTCTTCAGGATGACCGCTTTGGCACCAACCAGAAAGTTGCCGAACCAGTGCATTTTGGCCCCGGTGTGATAGAGCGGCGGAATGCAGAGAAAATTGTCGTCGTGGGTCTGGTGGTGATGCCGGTTTTCTACCTGGCAGGCAAATTCGAGATTGCGGTGGGTCAGATGCACCGCCTTGGGACGGCCGGTCGTGCCGGAAGTAAAGTAGAGGGCCGCGCTGTCGCCACTGTCGATGGCCACGCCGGGGTCGGTATCCTCACCGCTGGAAAGAACTGCGGCATAGCTCTCGGCATTGTCGGGCCGTCCGGCGTCGGGTCCGACGAAGATGTAGGTTTCGACACATCGATCGAGCGCTTTTTTGACCCGCGCGACCCGCTCGGCAAACTCGTCCCCGAAGATGAGGACGGTGGCCTCGGCAAGGGTGGTGCAGTATTCGATATCTTCCGCGCTGAACCTGAAATTGAGGGGCACCACCCAGGCACCGGTGCGCAGGATACCGAAGTAAACCGGCAGCCATTCCAGGCTGTTCATCATCAGGTGGACCACCCTGTCCCCTTTGCGGACGCCCCGCTTGATCAGGGCGCGAGCCACCTGGTTGGCCTGCCGGTCAAAAGCCGCCCAAGTAATTTCCCGGCGCGAGTGCCCGGCGGGATCCCTTTCGATCAGGGCCACTTCCGCGCCATATTGGCTGGCGTTGCGGGATAAGATCTCGGTGATCAGCATATTATATTTCCTTAATTGCGTAAAAAGACCATCTCCGCCACCTTGGCCACCGGCTGATCGTCCTGGGTCAACTCCACCTGCACCCGGGCAATGCGGCCCTGGGTGTCGATCACCCGGGCCGACGCCGTGACGTCTTTGGCCGGGTCCGCGGCGTTCAGAATTTCGATATCGCAATTCAAAGGCAGACCCACATGCCCCAGGGAGTTGGCAACGGCTGCCATGGTCTGCTCCGCCAGGGTGAACAGCGCCCCTGTATGGGTGTAGCCGAGGAAATTGGGCAGTTGCGGCGTGCCGGGCAGCTTGGCGGTGGCCCGGCCGGGCTCGAATTCCGTGAAGTGGATCGACAGGGCACGGGCCAGGGGCGATGTTTCCAGGGCCTGGCGCAGGGCGTCCAGGTCCTCGGCTTTGATCGCGTTGCGCACCGCATTGGGTTCGCTGGCCGATTCGACTACGGAGAGCTTTTGCCGGTTGCGCTCCTCGACGCCACGGATCAACAGGGAAACCGCTTCGTTGAACGGCGTCGAAATGTTGAGCCGATTGCCTTCCGAGACAATGATTTCGTTCAGGTTGCCGATCTCGGTGGGTCGCCCGGCCTCCACGTCCTGCAGCATGCTGACCCGGTTGTCCTTGGTGGAAGCAAAGGCGCTCAGCGCAAAGGCCGGCGGATCGTCCAGTTCCGGGATGTCGATGCCCTTGGCGCGGGCCACCTGGGCCAGTTCCCGGCTCAAGGCCTCGATGACCTTCACCGTCGGGGCATGCTTGACGGCCGAGCCGCCGGTCAGGCCGGTGAGCGCCGCCACCACATTGGTGGAGACATTGGCGATCAGTTTTTTCCAGATGACCTGGTTGATATCCGGGGTGGTATGCACATCCAGGCCGACCTTCTGGAACGCGCTGACCATTCGCTCAAACCCCGGCCGGCTGACGCTGTCGTAAGGGCCGATGACCAGAAGCGGCCCCAGTCCGCCCACATATTTCACCTCGTTCATGCTCACCGGCATGCCGGAGTGGGCCGTGATACCGCCGATCACCCGCTCGGGGCCCACCACATCGGCAATCGCCTCCAGGTTGCCCAGGCCGTTTTGCACCGACAGCACAAGGGTCTTGTCGCCGATCATGGGCCGGGCGCTTTCGATGGCCGAACGGGTATGGTAGCCCTTGACCGCCACCATCACCACGTCTTTGACGCCCACCGCATTCACATCCGATGTAATCGCCATGCGCGCGTGGGTCCGATCGCCATCGGGCCATTGCATCCACAGCCCCTCCCGGTCAATCAGGCGCACCCGTTCCTTGAGCACCTCGACCAGGGTAACGTCGAATCCGTTTTGCGAAAAAAGACTGCCAAAGATCGATCCCAAGACACCCGCACCAACGATTGCGATTTCCATGGCTGCCCTCCCTTATAATATTTTTTTCTTGTCAGGATAAAACTTATTTAATAAGAGTATCTTTCAAAATATCAGAATATAATAAATTCATTAGCCAGAACGGAAGACAGCCCGGCCCAGGTTCTTCACTTTTGCCAGTGGATCATCCGCAACGGACCAACCGCATCGAGTCCCCCATGAAAATAGATGAAATTGACAAAAAGATTCTTGAAATCCTGCAAACCAACGGCCGCATCACCAATGCCAAGCTCGCCGCGACGATCGGCATTTCACCGCCGGCCATGCTGGAACGGGTCCGCCGCCTGGAATCCGCCGGGGTGATCTCCCAGTATGCGGCAGTATTGGATCGGGAAAAGGTCGGCCTCGAAGTGATGGCCATCGTCTCCATCTCCCTGGCGGCGCATGAACTCGAGTCCATCGACCGGTTCCGGGAACGCCTGCTGGCCCTGGACGAAGTCCTGGAGTGTCATCAGGTCTCCGGTGAAGACGACTTCATCCTCAAGGTCGTGCTGGGCGATATTAAAAGTTACTCTGAATTTGCCATGAAGAAGCTGGCCGCCATTCCTGGAATTCAGAATTTCAAATCCTCTATTGTCCTCTCGACAATCAAAAACTCCTACAGCCTGCCGGTAAAATTGAAAGACGCATAATCCGCCCCAAATTCGGATCGTGTCATTGGATGCCCCGTCCTTTTTCGAATGCTTCCAGATTTAGCGCCTTGAACGTTGCCGGAACCCGTCTGGCGATGACCGCCGTCCACTGATCGAGGGGAAGATCCAGAAGGGTCGAGGCGATTCCGAGCAAAATGGTATTGACCAGCCTGGGATTGCCAAGGGTCTCGGCCAGGGGCAAGGCATCCACAAAGATGGGATCGGTGGTGCGCTGGCGGATCACGTTTTCCGCATCTTCGGGATAACTGCCCATGCCCGCATAAATGGCCGGTGGGATGATGCGCTGACGGTTGCTGATCACACGCCCGTCCGGTTGTAGGAAATGCAGCCAGCGCACCGTCTCGGCCAGTTCGAAGGAGAGCAGAATATCCGCCTCGCCCTCCATGATCATGGGCGAATACACGGTTTCGCTGTAGCGCACATGGCTGGTCACCACCCCGCCGCGCTGGGACATGCCGTGGATTTCACTTTTCTTTGTGTCGAATCCGCTGAGCATGGCCACATCGGACAAAATTTCACTGGCCGTGATCACGCCCTGGCCACCGGTTCCCACCACCAGCACATTGGTTGTCTTTGTCTTGTCACGCGTCATTGATCGTCTCCTGTCCTTTTCAGTGATTACCCGGCCACCACGGAAATGGCGTTTTGTTTGCAAACCTGCTCACAAAGGGCGCAACCGTAGCAGGTGGCGGCATCGATGGATGAATAGCGACGCTCTTTCTTACCCTCCTCATCCGGAATGATAGCGCCCTGGGAAATGGACGGGCAGCCCAGTTTCAGACACATCTTGCAGCCGATGCAGGCATCCGTATCCACGACGCGCACGGCCTTGGGATCCTGACGGAACAGCTGGATGCACGGGCGCTTGGTCACCAGCACGGACGGCCCGTCATGATCGATCTCTTCCTTGAGCGCCGCCAGGGTGCCTTGCAGGTCAAAGGGGTCGATTTCCCGGGCCCGCTGGACCCCCAGCGCCTTGACCAGTTCGATAATATCGACGGCAATGGTCTCCTCCATCTGAAGGGTCCGCCCGGTACCCGGATTCTGCTGGCCACCGGTCATGGCCGTGATGCGGTTGTCCATGATAATCACGTTCACGTTGCCCCGGTTGTAGATCACATCCAGCAGGCTGGTGATGCCGGAGTGAAAGAAAGTGGAGTCCCCGATGGCGGCGAACACCGGGCGTTTGTCTTCCAGGCCGGCCTGGGCCATGGCCTTGGCCGTGCCGTGGGCCATGCTGATGCTGGCCCCCATGCACAGGGTGGAGTCGATGCTTTGCAGCGGCGGCAAAACGCTCAGGGTGTAACAGCCGATGTCGCTGTGCACGATGGCCTTCATCTTGTTCAGGGCGTAGAACAGGCCCCGGTGAGGACATCCGGCGCAGAGCAGCGGCGGACGGGGCATCTCGCTGCCCGGTGCCTTTTCCGCCGCTGGCGGCAAATCAAAGGGCAGCACGCCGGCTTTGGCGAATCCGGCGGCCACGGCATCCGGCGACAGTTCATCCAGTCGCGGAAAAAAAACCTTGCCTTCAACGGCGAGCCCCATGATGCGGATTTCCTCTTCGATGTAGGGCTCCAGTTCCTCGACCACAAAAAGCCGATCCACTTTGGCGGCAAAGGCCTGGATCATTTTTTTGGGCAAGGGAAAGGTCATACCCAGTTTGAGCACCGAGGCATCGGGCAGGATCTCCTTGACGTACTGGTAGGCGATCCCGCTGGTGATGACACCGATGGACAAATCATTCCATTCGATGCGGTTAAAGGGACTCGCCTCGGTCACTTCGGCCAGCCGGGCTTCCCGTTCGAGGACCAGCGGATGCCGCTGCTTGGCGAAGGCCGGAATCATGACGAATTTCTTGAGGTCTCGCGTGAACCCCTCGGCTTTCGGAATGGCCGCTTGGTTTTGCGCATCCACGGCAACGATCCCCTTGGCATGGCAGACCCGTGTGGTCATGCGCAGCAGGGTGGGCGTGTCGTGCTGCTCGGAGAGCAGCAATCCCGCCTCCACCATGGCTTTGGCTTCCTGGCTGTCACTGGGCTCGAGCATGGGAATCTTGGCGAAACGCGCATAATAGCGGTTGTCCTGCTCATTCTGGGAACTGTGCATGCCCGGATCGTCCGCGCAGACCATCAACAGCCCCCCGGGAATCCCCGTATAGGCGAGGGTCATCAGCGGATCGGCGGCCACGTTCAACCCGACGTGCTTGGTGGTGAACAGCGTCCGGACCCCGGTCATGGCCGATCCGATGGCCACTTCCAGAGCCACCTTTTCGTTGGGCGCCCACTCGGCATAAACCCCGTCATAGGTTGCGAAATTCTGCAGAATTTCCGTGCTCGGCGTGCCCGGGTAGGCGCTGGCCATCTTGACGCCGGCCTGAAAGGCGCCCAGAGCGACGGCCTCATTTCCTGAAAGGATCTGTTTTTCCATGTTTTGCCCTCCATCGATAGAAAGCACTAAAAAAAATATTGACCATTCATTTTATCTTAATTATGCTAATTTTTATAAAATCCTTATTTAATTCTGTCAAATCTTTTTTTTATTTAATATTATTGCCAGATTTTAAATAAATGTCATTCACGAGCACTCAAATTGAGAAGTCCCGCTTCCAAAACACATCACGAGAGGAGTTTTCATGAAACTGAAACAGATCGTTATTTCAATCGAGAACTCTCCAAACCGCCTCTACAATGTCATCCGGGCGATGAGCGATGCGGGGATCAACCTGCGCGCCCTGAACCTGGTGGACACGGGCGCCTTCGGCCAGCTTCGCCTGCTTTTATCCGACGTTGCCAAAGCCCGGCGGATACTGATGGAAATGAGCGTTCCCGCTTTTGTCAATGAGGTGGTGGCCACGGAAATTCCCGATAAGCCGGGCAGCCTGGCCAATGTCATGCTGCCGATGATGCAGTCCGGCATCCGGATTGAATTTATGTATGCTTACACCGGTGGCACATTGGCCGGGCAGGCGGTGATGATTTTTCGCTTCTCCGACAACGACAAGGCCATTGCCGTGCTTCAGGAAAAGGGCATTCGCATTTTGGATGCAAACACCTTTGACATTATTGAATAGTATCGACCCGAACAAAGAGAAGAGGTTGGCATGGGAAAATCGCAAAAAAATCATTCCTGGCATTATGGCATCATCGGCGCCGGACCGGTGGGCTGCATCGTGGCCGCATTTCTCACCCGCGGCGGACACACGGTCACCCTGTGTGACATCGTCCCTGAACTGGTTGATCCGGCCAGGGAGCGGGGCATCATCATCGAGGGCGCGGAACGCCTGGAGCAGAAGATTCCCCGGACCTGCAACCAGATCGAAGAGCTGATCGCCGCGGGCCCGGACGCCATTTTCGTCTGTGTCAAGGCCCAGGCCCTGCCGCTGATCTCCTCTGCCCTGGGCGATCTGTACAAGGAGGGCATTTATATCGTCAGCTGGCAAAACGGAATCGATACCGAGTACGAACTGGCCAAGGTTCTCGGCAAAACGCCGGTGATGCGGGCCGTGGTGAACTGGGGATGCGGCCTGCTGGGCCCGGCCCATGTGACCATGCCGTTCCATCACCCCCCCCACTACATCCAGGAACTCGACCCCGCATCCATTGATGCGGCCGTTCACATCGCCAGGGACCTGACCGCCAGCGGGCTGACCACCGAACACACCGACCGGATCGTTCCCATGGTGTGGCGCAAAACGGTGATGAATGCCTCCATGAACCCGGTTTGCGCGGCCACCGGCCTGACCATGGCCCAGGCCATGGGAGACCCGATGACCTTTGGCGTCGTCGATGCGTTGTTAAAGGAGTGCCTGGCAGTGGCGCGGGGCAACGAAATCTTTCTGGGCTGGGATTACTACCAGTATGCCGTGGAATACCTGAAAAGCGCGGGTAACCACAAGCCATCCATGCTGATGGACATTGAAGCCAGCCGGAGAACGGAGATCAATTACATCAACGGCAAATTTGTGGAATACGGCACGCGGGCCGGTGTCCAGACCCCTTACAACAACACCATGCGCTCATTGATCAAGGGGATCGAATTCCGCCTGGAAACGCGCCGGTAGGCGAATCCAGATCCGCACCGGCAACCGAAAGCGTCCAGCCGCAGATGGACACAGCAAAAGAGGAGGACAGCCATGGCACACTGGATGAACCTGGGCCAGCATTTCAAGATCAACGCACGCAAATATGCCGACAAATTGGCCCTGACGGATCATCGGCGCCGCTTCACCTATGCGCAAACCAACCGGCGCGTCAACCAGCTGGCCCATCGGCTCATGCGGCTGGGCCTTTCCAAGGGAGACAAAGTAGCCGCGTTCATGGACAACGGCATCGAAATCATCGAACTCTACCTGGCCACGGCCAAAACCGGCATTATTATCGTGCCGATCAACTTCCGCCTGGTGGGACGCGAGGTGGTCTATATCGTCAACAACTCCGATGCCCGGGCCATGGTGGTGGAGGCTCAGTTCACCGGGGTCATCGATCCGATCAAAAAGGAGCTGAACAACATCGCCGCTGGCCATTATGTGGTCGTGGGCGGCGAAGCCGGCGGCTATATCGAGTATGAGAAGTTCATTGCCGGCAGTCCGGACGATGAGCCGCAGGCCACCGTGCGTCCCGAAGACACCTGGATCCTGATCTATACGTCCGGCACCACGGGCAAGCCCAAGGGGGTGATCCGTTCCCACGAATCCCACATCGCCTTTTATCTGATCAATGCCCTCGAGATGGGATTCAACGAGCACGATTACTGCATGAACATCATGCCCCTTTGCCACATCAACTCGACATTCTACACGTTTATCTTCCTCTACCTGGGCGGCGCTGTGTATGTTCATCCGGCGCTCGCCTTCCGGGCGCCGGAACTGCTTGAAATCGTCGAAGCGGAAAAGATCACCTTCATCTCCCTGATTCCGACCCACTACAACCTGATTTTGAACGTGGATGACGCCGACCGCCGGCGGGATGTCGGCTCCATCCGCAAACTGCTCTGCTCCTCGGCGCCGGTCAGGCGCAAAATGAAACGCGACATCATGGCCTTTTTCCCCAATGCCGAACTCTACGAAGGGTATGGCTCCACGGAGGCCGGCTGCGTGACCGTGCTCAAACCCGAGGACCAGATGGCCAAGACCGGTTCCATCGGCCGCGAGGCCCTGGGCACCGAATGGATCAAACTCCTGGACCATACGGGCAACGAAGTGCCCGTGGGCGAAGTGGGTGAGATCTACTCCCGGGGCCCCATGCTGTTCGACGAATACTACAAACTGCCCGAAAAGACCGACGAGTCCTTTCATGACGGCTGGTTTTCCGCCGGTGACATGGGCCGGCGGGATGCGGACGGGTACTACTATATCGTGGATCGCAAGGACAACATGATCATCACCGGCGGAGAAAATGTCTACCCCAGCGAAGTCGAAGAGGTGGTGGGCAGTCATGAGTGCGTATTTGACTGTGCCTGTATCGGCCTTCCCGATGAGAAGTGGGGCGAGAAGATCGTGGCCGTAGTCACTCTCAAGGCGGGCATGGATGAGAAGGACGTCGGCGAAAAGGAGATCAACGACTGCTGCCGGGAAAAGCTGGCCAGCTATAAACGGCCCAAGCAAGTCGTCTTTATCAAAAACGATGAAATGCCGCGCACGGCCACGGGAAAAATCCTGCATCGCAAACTCAAGGAGCGCCTGGCCGATGCATGATCCCTATAATTGACAACGAACGCCTGCTGCCGCAACGATGATGTTTAGAGCAGTATGGAAAAAATTGTTCTACAACTATCTTCCAACAGGAGGTTTTCCGTGAACTACTCCAAATACGCCGCCATTCATGCCCGCCATCTTCCCACCAAGACCTGCCTGATCGAGCGCATGCCCTCCACCGGTGAGCGTCGCACGCTCACCTGGAAAGCGTTCAACGATGCCATCAACCGCTGTGCCAACTACCTGGCCGGGAAGTGCGGCGTCACGGACGGCAGTTATGTCATGCACCTGCAGAACAACTCGTTGGAATGGCTGATCACCTACTACGCCATCATTCGCCTGGGCGCCGTTGTGGTGCCCCTGAACTTCCGGTTCGAAAGCAGCGATGTGCTCTATGCGGCGGGGGTCTGCAAGCCCCAGGTGTTTATTCTGGGTTCTGAATTCCTGAAGGTGGTGCAGCCGATCCAGGAAAAGCTCGATTCCGTCCGGCACTGCATCTGTGTGGGCGACGGCGTTCCCGAGGACATGATCGGCTATCAGACCGTGGCCGCCCATGACGATCTGTCCGATGCCATGGTGGATGTGGACGATCAGCACGACCTGGCCATGATGTTCACGTCCGGCACCACCGGCCAGCCCAAACCGGTCATGCACACCCATTTCTCATTGAAGAATACGGCCATCGGCAACGGCATGTCCTATTTTGTGGAGAAAAACGACAATTACCTTTTCTTCCTGCCCCTGTTCCACAGCGGGACCATGTTTCTGTGGGCGCCGTTCTATGCCACGGGAGCCACCGGCACCATCCTGCGGGAGTTCAACGATGCTCGCTATATCATCGAAACCATTGCCGAAGAAAAATGCACCGATACCCTTTTCGTGGTGCCGGTGGCCATCATGGTGCTCAATGCCATCGACCACGGGACCGTCAAGCTGGCGGATTACGACCTTTCGGCCTGGCGCTACATGGAGATCGGCGCCCAGCCCAGCACTGACGCATAACTATTTAAACCCACTGATACCAGCGAGATAGACAGACATCAAAAAAAGTTTGTCTCAAAATAGCTATAGACAAGCGATCGGGCTTTTGGTAGAGGTAGCATAGGATGTTTGTAAGCACGCATCATAGTCGTGACGCTACACTTGAAAAGGAGGTCGCTTTGATAGTCCAGTGTGGACGGCAGATTGAGAGTGAGGAGCTTGCGCAAATTCGCGAAACCGTTGAGACATTTTGGCGGTTGAGTCAGTGGGAGTTGGCCCAAACGGTATGTGAGCATTTGGGCTGGCACACCGCTTCCGGCGGCAATAAAGTGGACGCCTGCCTGAAGTTGCTCAAGCGTTTGGAAGCGCAAGGGCGCATACGATTGCCCGCTAAACGCGATAGCGGCCGCAAAAGCGGCAAGCAGCCGATAGCATCCCATCGGATCCAGCCTCAAGAGCCAGTCGTGGGCAAGCTTTCGGATATCGGGCCGATCCGGCTCAGGGTCGTACAAGGCAAAGCAGATAAGGCGCTTTTTAATGAATACCTGAGCCGTTACCACTACTTGGGGGACAAGAAGCCATTTGGATGTTATTTGCGCTATTTTGTCGAAGGCGCAGGCACGCTATTGGGGTGTATGCTGTTTTCAGGAGCGGCCAAAGCGCTAATCAAGAGAGATCAATGGATCGGCTGGAGCACCAACGAGCGACTGCGGAACCTGGGATTTGTTGTCAACAATGGGCGGTATTTGATTTTTCCGTGGGTAAAGGTCAGGTACTTGGCAAGCTGCGCATTGGGCAAGGCGATCAGGGAGTTGGGGCGGCACTGGCAGGAGCGCTGGGGCTATCGGCCGGTTTTGCTGGAAACCTTTGTCGATCCGCACTATTTCGATGGGACGTGCTACCGGGCGGCCAATTTTAGGTATCTTGGCATGACCCGCGGAATGGGGCTTATTCGACAGGGTCAAAGCTACGCCACCAGTCCGAAAAAGATCTTTGTTTATCCGCTGGCGGATAATTTTCGGCAAGTGTTATGTTCAGGGGAGGGCTGACGGATGAAAAAAACCAGCCGCAGACCCAGTCGTGAGCAGATCAAAGCCCAAATCAAACAGCGCAAACATGCACAGAAAAAATTGCGTCAGGATGAAAAGGCCAAGGGCTTTAAGGCGCCATCACATGCCACGATTTCAAACGGCAAGTGTAAATACGAAAGCATTGAGCAGGAGTACACTGCCCGCAATGAGGCGGTTGCCGAGAAAATAGGGATCTTTCGGGCCAAGATGCCTGTGCTGCTTAAGCAACTGTCCAAAATCGAGGACCCGAGAAATCCTAAAAAGATCAAGCACAATCTGTCGACCCTGATGATCTATGGGATACTGATGTTTGTTTTTCAGATGAGCTCTAGTCGCGAGGCCAACCGGGAGATGTCCCGGCCGCTGTTTTGGCAGAATCTGCAGTTTTTCTTCCCAGAGCTTGAAAGTTTGCCCCATCATGACACGCTCAAACGGTTACTGGCGGTGATCGACGTCAATCAAATCGAACAGTTGCATCTTGAGTTGATCCGGCAATTGATCCGGAAAAAGAAATTTCGGCGCTATTTGATTGACGAGTGCTATCCGATCGCGATCGATGGCACCGGCAAATTTAAGCGTGACTGGATTTGGGCCGAGGAGTGTTTGCAGCGCACCGTTACGCAAGCGGATGGGGAGCACCTTCAATACCATGTCTATATTTTAGAGGCCAATCTGGCGTTTCGCGATGGCATGACTATTCCGTTGATGAGTGAAATGTTAAGCTACACCGAAGGCGACACCGCCAATGATAAACAGGACTGCGAGCTTAAAGCCTTTTACCGATTGGCCCAACGCCTGAAGTCGGCCTTTCCGGCGCTGAAAATCATGGTGTTAATCGATGGGCTTTACGCCAAGGGTCCCGTGGTAGAGGTTTGCCGCAAAAATAAATGGCAGTTCATGATCGTCCTGAAAGACAAATCCCTTCCCAGCGTGATGAGTGAATTTGAAGCGCTTGCGGCACTTGAGATAAAAAATCGTTTCCGCCAGGGATGGGGCAACAGAAAACAGGTGTTCAAATGGGTAAACAGTATCGACTATCGGTTTGGTCCGAACGATAAAAAAAGCCAAATCCTGCACGTCGTCGAATGCCAAGAGCGCTGGCAACAGGTTAACCCGCAAACCGGGCAATTGGAGGACAAAAGCAGCCGACACGTGTGGCTGTCCAGCAAACCGTTGAACCGGTTTAATCTTCACGAACGGTGCAATCTGGGCGCACGCGCGCGCTGGGGCATCGAAACCGGTATCCTGGTTGAAAAACATCATGGATATCGCTATGAGCACTGCTTTTCGTATAACTGGAATGTCATGAAGGGATATCACTATTTAATGCGTCTGGGCCATATGTTCAACGTTTTGGCTCGCTATTCGGAACGGCTGGCCAAGGTCGTCAAAGATACCGGCGTGCGAGGCCTTATTCACTTTATTCGCGAGACCATAGCCAACCCCTGGTTGGATTATGAATGGCTGGAAATTCGTCTGGCCGCCCCTTTTCAGCTTCGGTTGGTGTAGCAGTAGCCGTACCAAAACAAAGCGAAACAGCCTCTCAAGCCTGGAAGAGATGGGAGTCCACGGTCAGACATAATTGAGATTATGTCATGACAATTGTCTGAGGAGCAAATCTTGGTCATAAAAGTGTGAAGACGTTAGCCGGGTGATGAAAAGTGGGGCCCTAATCGTGACCAACCCCTGATTCTTTTTATTCATGCGTCAGAGCTGCGCCCAGCCGGTGCCCTTTGACATCATGAAAAAACTGGTCGAGACCCTGCCCTGCGGCGTTTCCAACATTTACGGCATCACCGAGGGCGGCGGTGGCGGCCTGTTCAACCTCTATCCCGAAGATGTGCTCAGAAAGCCGGGCTCCATCGGCAAGCCGACCTTTGGGGTGGAGGCGAAAATCGTCGACTTCGAGGGCGGCAAACTGCCCGCCGGGGAGGTCGGCGAGCTGCTGTTCACCACCGACCGCATGATGAAGGAATATCACGGCAACCCCGAAATGACCGCAGACACGATCAAGGCCGGCTGGCTCTGCACGGGCGATCTTTTAAAAACCGACGACGAAGGGTACTACTACATCGTCGATCGCATGAAAGACATGATCACCAGCGGCGGAGAGAATATCTACCCGGTGGAAATCGAGGATGCCCTCATGGATCATCCGGACATCGAGGATGTGGCCTGCATCGGCTACCCGGATGACCGGTTGGTCGAAATCGTCATGGCGGTGGTCCAGCTCAAGGCGGGCGCGTCCATGACCGAATCGGAACTGATCGAATTTGCCAAATCGAAGATGGCCACCTACAAGGTGCCGCGCAAGGTGATTTTCGATCCGGTCCCGCGCAGCGCCACCGGCAAAGTGATGAAACCCCTGATCCGGGAGAAGTATACCGGCCGTCGGGAGGCCTTCAAGAAGCTCGATTGACGAAGGCCGAGATCGCCGTCATCATCTCGGCAAACATCGGGTTGGCCGTAGGGTTCGCGGCACGCTTGAAACGATTCGCACGTCCTTCCGGGCGTCCCCTTGCACCCGTAGCTCCGATGGTCTATAAGGTTGCCGGAAATAATCTCAACGGCCATT
Organism: Desulfosarcina ovata subsp. ovata; assembly: GCF_009689005.1. NCBI lineage: Bacteria > Pseudomonadati > Thermodesulfobacteriota > Desulfobacteria > Desulfobacterales > Desulfosarcinaceae > Desulfosarcina > Desulfosarcina ovata. Next base: position 4,405,217 of record NZ_AP021879.1, read on the forward strand.
CAAGCATATTCGTGGAGCGCAGCCCGTGAAAAAGATTGGTTCAAAAGTGCCGATGAAAACCAAATTCCGGGAACCGAAACAGGCGCCCGGCCCAGGCCAGATGGACGCCCTCCTGAAACGGTGCGGAATCCATCTTTCCACCCGGCAACTGGACCAGCTATGGGCTTACCATCAGCTTTTGAGGCAGCATGATGCCGAACTGAACCTGACCCGCATCCACAATTTCGAAAACATGGTGGTCAAGCTCTATGCCGATTCGATCCTGCCGGCCCTCAAGACCGCCCTGCCATCGCCGCTCATGGACCTGGGCAGCGGACCGGGCATGCCCGGCATTCCATTGAAAATTTTCCGTCCGGAGCTTGACATCCTGCTGGCCGAGAGCCGACGGTCGCGCATCGACTTTCTGAAAATGGTGGTGAAGGAATTGGCCCTATCCGGCATCGAGGTGACCGAGCGGGGGATCGCCCCGGATTTTGACCGGCCGGTGGCCGGTGTGATCACCCGGGCGGTGGAGCCCATCGCCGAGACCCTGAAGCGGGTGGCCGGCTGCCTGATTCAGGACGGCACGGTACTCTTCATGAAGGGGCCGCGCTGCGACGCGGAGATGGAAACGGCCGCACAAATCTGTCCCGATTACCAGCAGACCGCCGACATCCCCTACCAGATTCCCCACACCCCGCACCAGCGGCGACTGGTGTGCTATCGGCGAGTATCCGTAGCCGCCGCTAAGCCCGGTCCATCGCACCGTGTGCGGTCCATCGAAAGCGAAGCCAACCCGATTTTCAAGGATCTGAAAAAACTGCTTGGCGGCCGCGGAATCAAAAAGCTCGGCCGGACCCTGGTATGCGGATCACGGCTGGTGGCCGAGAGCATGGCCCGGCAGCCTGAGCGTTGCCTGGCCTGGATCACCAGCGGCGACCGTCAGCCGCCGCCGGACGATGCCCCCCGACATCTGGAATGGTTCCAACTGGCTCCGAATCTGTTTCCGGTTATTGATGCTTTCGGCACCCGTAGCCCGATGGTTCTCTTTGACACGCCACCACTGCCGGCATGGCCGGCCACGGATACGGCAACGCCCGGATGCAACCTGCTGATCCCGTTTCAGGACCCCGAAAACGTGGGCGCTGTGATTCGCTGTGCCGCCGCCTTCGACGTCGAGCGGGTGGTTTTGCTGGCCGAAAGCGCCAATCCGTTCCACCCCAAGGCGGTGCGCGCATCGGCGGGGACGGTTTTCTCCGCCAGGCTTTTCCAGGGGCCATCCCTGGCTGCCCTGCCGGAAGATCTGCCGGTGGTGGCCCTGGCCGCCTCAGGAACGCCTCTGGCCGAATTTGCCTTCCCTGAATCCTTCTGCCTGCTGGTCGGCATGGAGGGCCCCGGCCTGCCACCCCGCTGGAAGAAAAACAGCGTTGCCATTCCCATGGCCGCCGGCGTGGAATCCCTCAACGCCACCGTGGCCACGGCCATCGCCCTCTACGAGTGGCATCGATAGAAAAACGCGGACTGTAGGCGACATTATCGGTCGCCGACGTATGGGCTGAGACAATAATCTGCAAATTCTGAAACGATGATCTTATACCTATGAGTCGGTTTACGGCCGGCTGACCGGCATCACCGATGCCCTGGGCAACCGAATCGGTTACGGTTACGACGCTCAGGGCAATGTGATGGAAGCCGGAAACTACCTTCCCTCGGATGTACAGACCTACCTGGAGCGCTTCGATTACCAATACCCCGACCGGTCGGGAAAAATATAGGATAGCTCTAAATATTTCAATAAGTCGTATCCAATCCGTTTTTGCCAAACGGCGGTTGAAGTCTTTTTCTTTTAACCGCCGCTTCTTTTATCAAAATCTATCTGATTTGTGGGGAGCCTACGAGGATCATTTTATTCGTTTTTCCATTTCTCTCCTAAGAAACGCATAATTTCATCACCGACTCACCTCCTTGGGTCCGTCTGCCAAACTGCTGCCACAGACACATATTCAAAAATATCCACCAGCGGCGGCGCCTTGCAGACAAACCCAACTCCGGCGCGAGCTTGGGGAATTATTTTTTTCCACCTGCCTAAGGTTGCACGTTTCCGATTTGTTCTTCAACATATGCAAGCGTGTAACGGTATCGGAGGATATCTGGTGCTATTGAAACAGCTTTGCGAAGCCATGATAAAGCTTCCAACGGATTTTTATCCTCCAGCAAAACACCAAGATTATAAGCGGCGCTTGCTAAATTTATGTCAAGCGAAAGGGCTTGACGGAAGGCGGCTTCCGCCGCTTCAAAACGTCGTTGCTCGCCATACAGCAGGCCCAAGTTCAAATATACGGCACTGCTCTCAGGCGCGATGACGGAGGCCAGGTGAAGGCTTTTTTCTGCTTCCTTGTACTTGCCAAGCGCATTGTACGCCAAAGCCGCATTGACAAACGGCGGTAGATAATCCGGGCGCAGGCGCTGCGCCTCCTGAAATGAAACGATGGCTTTCCGGTATTCGCCCCGATCCATGTATAGATTGCCAAGACTGTAGTGCGAGCTGTAGTCGTCCGACCTTGCCAAGAGTGCTGATATCAGTTCCCCTGTGGCCTTTTGGACACACCTTTTTTTCTCATCAGTAAAAGCGCTCTCAGGCACCGGGGCCAGCGAGGCCGCAGCCCTGATTCGAACCAGGCGAAAAGCGTCATTCGTCGCTTCTGCTAAGGCCGATATAACATCCTGCGTTAAATACTCTCCTAAAGCTGCGGCTGCACTGGCACGTAGGAGAGGAGAAGGATCGTTTTGCATCACAGCAAGCAGAACATTCCATTTGCGGTCGTCCCGGCAGCCATGCAGCAACCGGATCAGGGAGTTGGCCACAACGACCTCCCGACCAGGCCGGCTGATATACTCAAGCATTCCGTCAAGATGAGACCAGTCCTGATTTCGAGCGGCTTTCACCAGCTTTGCCTGATCAAGATACGGAACCTGGAAATCATTTGCCGACCAGGCGCTCACCTGTTTATCAGCCCATTGGGCATTCTTTTTCGCATGACAGGACAGGCAGGCAATTGGCGACCCATAGAGGATGCCTGCGGCAGGTGTCGGAGGCCGCATGGAGTGGTCGCTGCGGTGCATGCGGGCAAAGGTGGTTTTCGGCATATGACAGGATGTGCAGTGAGGCCCCCCTTGCTGCGATGCTTTATGGTGGGTGTGGGGCGTGGGATTGTTTACCTTCTTCCGGTGACAAGGCAGACAATCGTGGTTGGCCTTGTCTTCTGATGAAAATCGGTATCGCCCGCTTGAGGTGTGGCAGTGCAGGCAATCCAAATCACTGTTGGCCACGCAGGGACTCATCATCCAGGAGGTATAGGTATAGTTTTCTCCAAGATCCCGTCCGTCAGGATAAAAATCCGGATGTTCCAGCGTAACCAGGTCGTAGAAATCAAAGAACTGTTTTCCTGGCGGAAAACTACTGGATAGCGGAATCATTTTGGCATGGCATGATCCGCAGCTGCTGTTTTGCTGGTCCGCGGAAAAGACACTGCTCCCATTACGCCCCCCCCGGATAATCTTCAGGTCCCTGGGTAGTTGTTCTACTGATGGAACATCACAGACCTGGTTGTGTTTTTTGGCAGGACCGTGGCATGTCTCACAATTGATGCCGGGTTCGGTCCAGGAGGTCTGATACGTGCTTTTTTCCGGCGTATAGTTCAGTTCAAGCTGACTGACATGACAGCCGTAACAGGAGGTGTTAAACGTGTAGAATGGGTCTTTCCATGATATTGCATCCCCCTCTGGTAAGTGCCCAATCCCGCTTCCGGCGACATCAAACCACTGCCTTTTGTTGACATCGTAGCCCACGGGCAACGTCTGAAGCTGTCCCCGGTCCAATTTCGTTAAAAAATAATATACATATTTTCCGCCCAGAACATAGGAAGCCGGATAGGTTTTCCTCATCCCGTCATGACACTCAAAAAGCTGACCTTTTGGCAGGTCGAAAATGTATTTTGACCCTGAGATTTCAATCTCATTTGCCTGGGGCGCAAGCGTTTCAGAAAACGCCTCTGTGTACGGCTGCATGGCAAGACCGTGATGGGAGGTTTTCCACAACTCGTAGAAGTGCTCATGACAACGTACACAGGTGCGCGAGCCGGCATACTTCAAAAGTTTTTCCTCAGCCAAACAAGATATGCTGCCTATGATACTGAGCAGTAAGAAAACAGTTGCGATACGAACGTTCATGAAAAGCATTGCTGGATAAATCTCCTGCCGATGACACTAAAACTTCAATGCCACGGAAAACATCACCGTGTCGCCTTCAAAACGGTGCTCGGTGTCTAAATCATGGAGCCATTTTGCGATCAAGCTGATGTCACGGCTCCATGCTTGGGCCGTGTATTTGATAACCGGGCCGATTCCGTATGCTTCTCCCCGGTTGCCGTCAAGCGGTTTTGCGCCGATCATGGGCAACACGGTGTTTGCATAATCGAGCAGCGGCCCGCTGTCATCGGTCGTCTGTCTGTAACAATAACCGTCAAGACCAACGGCAAACCGGGATGAAAAGTGCTGGGCGATATGCACATCCAGATGCAGCTCGTCTCCGGACCGATAGTCGGTGTCAGGATTTTCAGTATTGACCATGTATCCAAGTGTATACGATAGTTCATGTCCCCGCTTCGGATCAAGAAAGGTCGAGGCCAGCATGAAATCAAAGGTCCAGTAATTACGCCCCAAATTGATCAGACGGGTCTCGTCATAAGCGCCGGTCGGCGCAAAAAGCGTCATCCCGGCGCTGAAATGAAAATTCCCCGTGGTCCAGTTGTTGAAAGCCGTGACATTGATGTCTGCCAGACCGGTTTTGCTTCCGTCCTTACTCATCTGCCGTAACGCCAGATCGGCAGACAGGCTGGCATCGAGGACAACCGGAACCGATAGCGCCGCGCCGAACCGGCCGCCCAAAAGCCCCCCCGCTGCCAGATAGATCCCTTTGATGGTATTGACCCAGACATCCTGCTCGGCCGCGGCATACACCGTATCACCGATGATAACTGCATTGATGTCGCTGCTGGCAAAGGACAGGTCATTTCGCATGTACCATCCTGGGGCACCCAGCAGGGCCATGGCAAAGTCCCCCCTGGATCCGCACATGTAGTGGCTGCCGCCGCCTTCAGTTGCCAACCCTGCGGTTGAGCATGAAACGAGGAAAATGATGCCGAGGCCTAAATAACGATAAATATTCACTTTGTGTATCCTTCCGGATAGTAAAATCATAACGGAAACAAAAATTTGACAGTCAGGTTAACCGTCCACTCCGGGCCGACATAATCGTCCTGAAAATCGTATTCTCCAGTGAAGGTAAAGGTGACTGGATGGCCGCTGATTTTAACGAGTTTCCCGACTTTCAGGCCGAGAGGCAGGCTGGTCCAGTCATTTTTCTCCCAGTCATAGGTGAGATTCATTTCAGACAGTCCGACTGACCACTTGGCGGGCAGGGAGTAATTCAGGATCGGTTGGACAATGGAGGCATTGACCTCTTCGCGGTCGTCATCCCCGGCTACCGAAAAAACATTCTGGCTGAAAACTCCATAGAGCAGTTTTGACTGACGTGCCACGAAACCTGCCGCCGGTCCGATGGCAAACTGCTCGGCGCCCAGGGCCTCGTCCGTTGCTACGGGCAGCAGGCCGACAAGGCCGACGCCCCATCTTCCCCAGGGTTCATTGAAGGTTACCAGATCGAATACCGTTACATCACTCAGGCCGTTTTTGCCTGATGGGCTCTCGGTAACCATCGGTACCGTGGCCCGAAAAATATTATTCAGGCCGAACGCCTGGAAAGGGTAGGTGAAGCGAAGCTGAAGCACGTTGCCCGACGCGCCGTTCAACCGGTGATAGTCTCCGGAGTACTGGTTGGTCAGGGCGACGCTCAACAATGAAGCCGTGGGATCATTCGACGCCTGCTCGAGAGATTGTTCTTCTGCAGCTGCCCATGACGCCATACAAACCAGCATCATACAAAACACCGCCGCCCCGAATCGTTTTCCTTTATCCATGACCTCACTCCTTCATCTGAGTCGCCCAGAGCATCGGCCACGATGATGACGATGTTGGGCTTTTGGGCGGCTTGGACGGCCCACAAAGGGCGGCCGCCGGGAGCAGCAGGACCGTAAAACAGATGCCGCCCCTGAATATTTTTTTCACGATTATTCTTTTATTTTGACGGGTGCCGGTTTCCAGTCTCCGTTGAGTACGGATTGTTTGGGGTTGTACAGGCGCAGGGAGAGCCGGAAGTCCCCCGTGGGTGCCGGCAGCCAGTTGGAATTCTGAGCCTCCTCAGGCGCCGGATTTTGAATGTAGATGGTCAATGAACCATCCCCGGCGATCTTCAGTCCCTTGGTCCTGTCGCCAATGGCATATCGGTTGATGGGGTTATCCACGAAAAAGTTCTCGGCGTTGTACATGGTGATGGACCAGAAGGCATCCACCGGCGGGAGTTCATCTTTCTTGAAGGTGATGGTGTAGCGGTTTGCCCCGTTGAGTTGCTCTTTTTTTCCGGTGGTCCGGGTGTTGAAGTAAAGGGCCTCTTCAGGGGTATTCTGCCCCAGGGACCGAAAGGCAATGGCGGCCCTGAGGTTGAAATCCTGTTCCCACTTCCCCTGGGACATATTGTAGGCCCAGGCATTGACCTCGGTGGCACCGGTTTTAAGGGCCTCACGCTTGACCACCCGCTTGCCTGCATGATACCCCCGCTCAAGCCCTTTTCTTGCCGCGTCAGAGAGGCTTTCAGGGTTAAAACCGGTTTCCGCGGTGAGGCCAATACTTTTAAACTGAACATAAAGTCCGCTGTCAGCGGTTGGTGGCGGATTGTCTTTCATCAACTGACCGATCCAATAATAATAATCCTGCCAGGTGAGCTGCTCCACCATCTTTACAGGTATTTTACCCGGATCGCCCAAGCTCCAGCGCTTTTTGGCAGGGGTTTTGTCAACGGCCGGCCCGATCATCTCCAGCTGGTAGCCGGCCTGAATTTTTTTTACATTCACCAGATCGGCCTCGTCTTCCACCAGGGTCCGGCCGATTACCCAGACAAGGGCTGTGGGAGCGGTGATGACCTTATTGACATCCACCGGCACCCGGCCTTCCCAGTTCGGCCCTTTGATGAGGTATTTACCCGGTTCGTTTCCGGTTGCCCGTGAGCCGATGTATCCAAAGACGTTGGTATACGCATCTTCCAGCATCATTGAGTAATAGCGGTCTCCCGTGCCGGGAACCGAGATCAATGCCGCGCCTTGCTTGAGATCGATAAAGGCACTGGAGTATACCGTGTCGACATTGGAGGAGACGACATCCTTATCCTCTGCCGTGAAAAGTTTGGCAACGTGGCCAAATTGATTGAAGGGGGCGTATGCGTTGGGAAGGGGGCTGTCGGTATTGGTTGCAATCAAAGTGGTCGCTGCGGTGATGGCAAGGGGGTAGCCGAAAATATAGGCCTGGGTTCCCAGGGCAAAGGCAAGGTCTTCCTCTGCATGGTCGATATCCACCCCACAGGTGGCCCGGATGGGCATGAAAATGAGCAGAATGCCCAGCAACGGGTAGATAAGAAATTTTTCCATATGATCCTCTTAAATGAATGGACGATTAATTCCGGCTGGGCAGCGCCGGTTTTTCGCCGGGCTCCCCTGCGTCCTCATTACCTTCAAAGACGTGTTCTATGCTTTTAAAATCATCTTGAATAAAGGGCATATATGACTGGAGAAACAGGGAGCCTTTGGACTGTTTTGCATAATTGTTCAGCAATTTTTCCAGCGCTTTGACCTTGTCCGGATACTGTTCGGCAAGGTTATGGGATTCACCGATGTCCTCGGCCAGATTGTATAATTCCACGCTTGAGGGTAGGGCGGCATTTTTGATCAGCTTCCAATTGCCCTTGCGTACGGCCCCCCGGTGGAATTCGGCATTGAGAAGCACCTCATTGCGCGGACTTGGTTTACCCTCTGCAATGGCCGGCCAAATGTCCTTGCCGTCAATTGTTTTATCTGCGGGCATTTTCCCGCCGGCCAGTTTGACCAGGGTGGGCATGATGTCCACAACATGGAAAATACCTTCTGTGGTGCCGGGATGGATATGTTTTGGCCAGTTAATGAAGGATGCACTGCGGACACCACCTTCATAGAGCCCGCCCTTTGAGCCCCGGAAGGGGGTATTTGTTGCCGGTGCCGGTTTTTCGCCTTTTCCCTTGGCCATGGCGGGGTCGTACTCCGCTATGCCGCCGTTGTCGGCCAGGAAAAGAACAATGGTATTATCCCGCACCCCTTTTTTCTCAAGGGCTTTGAGCACTTCGGCAACGGAATCATCCATGGCAGCGGCCATGGCTGCATAGATACGACGGGTCTCGTCCTTGATATGGGCAAAGCGGTCAATATATTTTTGGGGGGCCTGGTACGGGGCATGGACAGCCAGGTGGGCCATATAAAGAAAGAACGGCTTATCCGCAGGCTGTTCGTCGATCAGGCGAACGGCATCTTCCGTGATCAGGGTGGTAAAATATCCGTCTTCTTTAAGGTGTTCACCGTTTCGCTGCCAATCAATGACCCCCACCCGCTCTTTGGTATAAAAGTCAACCTCGCCGAGTGAGCAGCCATAAAAGTAGTCAAACCCCCGGTTCTGTGGCCAATATTTTTCATCGGCGTGTCCCAGATGCCATTTGCCGACAGCATAGGTATGGTAACCGGCCGCCTTAAGGGCATCGGCCAGGGTGGTTTCCTCGGTGTTGAGCCCGTATTTCTGGCCGGGGGTAATGACAAAGGTCTGTAACCCATATCTCATGGGGTAGCGCCCGGTCATGAGCGCGGCACGCGTGGGGGTGCAAAAGGGTTGGGAGTATAGGGACTTGAAGTGCATGCCCTGGGAGGCAAGGGTATCAAGATTCGGGGTCTTCATATCTTTTGCATTGTTAAAGCCAACATCTGAATAGCCCAGGTCATCGGCCACGATAATGACGATGTTGGGCTTTTTTGTGGATGAAACGGCGGCACCGACCGTTGCTGCTGCCAACAGAATAACCGGGATGCAGATTGCTACCCTGAATACCTTTTGTATTTTCATTTTTACCTCCTGCATGAATTTGGGGACTTGTGTTGAATTTATTTTGAGATCGCTTTCACTTCCGGCGGCGTCCATTTGCCGGAGACGACATCGCTTTCCGGCATGTAGAGCCGCAAGACAAGGTAAAACGGACCGGCAGGTGCCGGAAGCCAGTTGGTTTCACCTTGCGTCGGCTCTTTGTGTTGAATCTGGATTTCTATTGACTTGTCTGTTTTGACAGCAAGGCCCTCGGTTCGATCGCCGATGGAATATCGATTCATCGAATTTTCGACAAGGGATCCATCGGAAGCGTTGTACATGGAAAGTGACCAGAAGGCCTTGGCTGGCGGTGGTGCCGGAAAGTGAAGGGAATATTTGGCAACGCCGTTGAATGGTTTCCCGTCACTGGCTGTCCTCGCTACATAATACATCGCCTCTTCCGGGACATTTGCGCCCATATACCATTTTGCAACTGCGGCGCGGAAAAGAAAGTCGTTCCCGAAAACGCCCGCCGAGGTATTAAAAAACCATCCGTTGACAGATATCCCCCGGTACGCAGCCGCGCCATCAATCATCAACTCAGCAGCGGAAGCCGCACGAGACAGCCCCATGATCGTCGGCGCGTCCAAGCTCTTAAAATCAAATCCACGCTCACGGGTGAGCCCGATATTTTTGAATTGATCGACAAATGCCCGTTCCTCGTTTCGGATTGGAGTCATTCTCATCGCTTTTCCGAGCTCATCAAAAAACATCAGCGAGTCTGGAACGTCTCCTTTCGAATTAAAAGCCGTTTGCGCAACGCGTATTTTGCTGGAATCCCAGTCTGGATCTGGAGAGCGTTCAAGCTTGTCATATTTGCTCAACGGAATCAGCGAATAGCTATCCTGAATATTGCGTGCCTTTTTGAGATCGCCTTTTCCGTAGACAACAGTCCGCCCCCAGATAACCGCCAAATTGGTCGGCGAGTCAATTCTTGTCAATTTTTCGGGAAGCTCGCCTTTCCAATCGGGGCCGACAATCACATACGCTCCCGCATTGGTACCTGTTTCTCTTGTGCCAATGTGAGCAAATACATCCTGATAAGCGCTCAATAAAGGCAGTACATAATACCTGTCCTTAATGGCTGGGACACCGATAACAATTGGCTCTGCCGTCAAGTCTAGAAACGCATGGGAATAGAGAGTATCGTTGTTTGGCGTTGGGATCGTCTTGTATTCCGCATCCCGCAAGTCGCGGACATGTCCGAATTGATTAATTGCGGTTTGGGGAACGCCGGGGGACGCCTTCAAGACCCGTCCCCTTTGCAGCCTTTCCGTATCCACAAGAGAATACCCCCAGATATAGGCAGAGACACCATAGTGGAAGGCCGTTTCTTCCTTTGCCCGAAGAATGGTGAGCGTGTTATCGTTGATCAATTGTTTCTTGGGTGGTGGTGCCGAAAATGCTGCAACGGGAATCGACTGGCAGAACAATGCACAACAGAATGCGAGCAGTGCAATTGAACGGATCAGCCGTGTGTAAAAAAAATGCTTCATAAACGATTTCTCCCTGGGGTATGGGTTGATATTATGGCGATTTAAATTGTTTCTCATTAATTTCAATGGTATACGTTCCGGACAGCACCTGAAATGCCCCTTTCAGCGCGCTGAATAGTTCCGACTGCATATGGGTATCGAGCCGTTTTCTGGATGACCACTTCTCTATAAAGCGGATGTTGTTTTTTTCCGTGATGCCACGATGGCATTTAAAACTGATGCAACCTTCCAGTTCTTGAATCTGTTTGCCCATTGAATTCAGCGTGTTGAGCAGTTCTCTAAAACCTTCCGAGCGGACCCTGGTGTTGAAGGTGAGAACGATCATGTATCCCCTAAAAGATTGAGATGAATCATGGTAGAGGGTATTATCAACAAATATGCCGACTTTTTCGTAGACGTCAGTTTTTTGTAACTACTTGTATTTTTATGGATATCTGACATGAGCCGGATGGGGCGGGCAAGAAGCGTCTATGGAAGGGCACCGTCAAATATGATGGGGGCCGACATATATCACGGTGCCTTTCTCTGTTTTTTACTCTTTTCGGGGTGACGATATTTCTTCGGGAAAGGGTATATGCTGCAATATGCTGTCGCTGAAATTCCGTTTTCTGATTCTGCCGAACGCAGAGCGTTAATCGGGCTTATAGGGATAGGAAAAGGCTGTGAGGCGATTTCTGTCAAAGCTTATACCAGCCTGGAACGATCCGCATTGCCAGTCATGTACGTTTCAGGTCTTGGATGTTTAGGATCGGCCCATCATATTTGATGGGAGGCCCCATTTCCGGCAGCCTTAACGCTGGGGGCGCTTGATCCCCAATTTACGCATTCGCCCCCGGAGGGTTCCCGGATTGAGATCGAGACGCCTTGCCGCACCTTTATTGCCTTCGATCTGCCAGCCGCAGGCTTCAAGTGCCCGAACAATATGTCGATTCTCCATTTCCGCCATTGTCGGGAATTGTTTGTCGGCGTTATCGCGTCTGAAATCGGGGAGATCGGCAGTCCTTAACACGTCGTCACGGCTGACAATGATCGCCGCTTCAATCAGATTGGACAGCTCTCGAATGTTGCCGGGCCAGTGGTAGGCCATTAACGCGTTCATGGTTTTCTTCGGGATCTTTGTTATCGTTTTTCCATGCTTTCTGTTGAATTTTGCAACGAACGATTCCACCAGCAGGGGAATGTCGTCTCGGCGGTCCTTCAACGGCGGTACCGTCAGGGTAAAAACATTCAGCCGAAACCACAGGTCCTCGCGAAAACGTCCTTTTGCGACCTCTTCCTGTAAGTTACGATTCGTTGCCGCAATAATTCTGACATCGGTGCGAAGTGTTTTCGAAGATCCGAGCCGCTCGAACTCACCATACTCCAGCACCCGTAGAAACTTGCTTTGAAGCCCTGGTTCCAGCTCTCCGATTTCATCGAGGAAAATGGTGGAACCGTTTGCAATTTCAAAACGGCCTTTCCTGGACTGATGGGCACCGCTGAATGCGCCTTTTTCGTGTCCGAAAAGCTCGCTTTCAATCAACTCGGCGGGCAGCGCAGAACAGTCGACTTTCACCATGGGCCGGGAACTGCGGGCGCTGTTCTTATGGATGGCTCTCGCCACCAGTTCCTTGCCGGTGCCGGATTGTCCGAGAATAAGCGTCGTGGCATCCGTCGGGGCAACGTCGCCGATCTTGTATAGTACATACTTCAAAGGATCGCTGCGGCCGATTATTTCCTCAAAATTTTGTTCGTGATTGATCTGCTCCCTGAGTTGAATATTATCCTTTTCGAGTTGCTCTTTAAGCTTACGGATCTGGCTTAAAGCGATGCTCAGCGCTTCATTTTTCGCCTGCAATTCGTGTGTCCGTGCTTCAACGAGCTCCTCCAGATGATCCCGGTATTTCTCAAGCTCACGCTGGGCCTGTTTCAGCTCGCTGATATCGCGTATCGTGCCGACAAAACCGATGGATTCACCGGCACGGCCTTTTATAATGCTGGCCATCATATAGGTGGCAAACAGCGTTCCGTCTTTTTTGGTATGTTCACTCTCGCCGCGATGGCAGCCTTTTTCGAGAACCGTGTTGAAAAAAGGGATGACATTTTCCCGCAACTGTTTTTCAGGATGAAATGAATACAGGTTCTTTCCGACCATTTCCTCGACGCGGTAACCGTGAATTTGCGCCCAGGCCGGATTGACAAACTGATTTTCTCCTTCCATGTTCGCCACAGCGATCCCATCGATGGAATGATTGAGCGCCCGTTCCAGAATCAGCAGCCGCAACTCTCTTTGCTTATCCTCCGTGATGTCACGGTAATGCTGGAAGACCCGTGTAATCCGGCCGTTTCCGTCGACGATGGGATAGGCGGTGACCAAAAACCAGCTGTCGATTTCACTGAAATATTTTTCAACCGTTGAAATTTGCCGGGTTCGATAGGCTTCATGTAGCGCACAACAACTGCACGGTGTGCCCAAGCCAAACACGTCATGGCATCTCTTTCCGATCACCTCTTCGGGCTTCTTGGCGATGAATCCGTACCCTGATGCGTTATAGCGTATGATTCTGAAATGGCCGTCCATTATGCCGACCGGTTCCAGAATTTGATCAAACAGCGCTTCGCAATCCGCCCGCCTGACCATAACCCCACAATTGGACATGGCTCCTGGCATGCTCACAGGCGTCGCCCATCTCTCGGTCGGGGTCGTCCGATTCCGCCGGGGGGCTTGGGGAGGGGTGGTTTTGGCGGTCGTATGCCTGGTGGTTTGGGTTTGCCCGGCTTGTCCGCTGGGGGGACGACAATGACCGTGTCGCCGCCACATCCCCAGCAGGGATGAGGATCATGGAAGCCATGGTAATAGGTGTAAGAAACATGACCACTCACGCGGCCGGTGCCGTCGTTTGCGCAACCCGCGAGGGCGCCAACCCCGGCGATCAACGCCGCATGGTTCGTTTCCGGGGCTTCGCCCACGCCGATCAGGACACGGCCGCCGAGCGTCTCGGCCTGCCGGGCGGTATCCGTCGGGTCGGCAACACGAATCACCGGCACCCAGCGCCGTTCCAGCCCCTTGTTGAATACCTCTCGAATACCGGCGCGCCACATGCCATAGGATTTCAGAATCCAGTAGCCATCCCTTTGCTCAATGTCTGAAAACCCGGCGAGGCCACGATAGAAATCCAGCGAATCATGCGGGTCGTCGGACCACTGCTCATCCCATAACCAACCGTTGAGCGGCATCGCGGTATCGACGGATTCGTTTGGGACGGATTCGAGCAACACGAGTTGGGCATCATGGAGATCCCGCACCAGCGCGCCATTGCCCCGGTCCCCCATTTTCATGGGGCCTTCGTGGACCTGCCCGCCATGGGTCCGGGTATGGGCCATGGCGCGCGCCAGGTCGGCCACCGCTAACGAAAGAACCCATCGGGCGGCCGCCATGCTGCCTTTCGCCGTGGGTACCGCGGCGATTCCGGCGATCTCCCGGCCGTCCAGGAGAACGACGTCATACCGTCCATGGGAACGGAACCGCCACCCGAAAAGGGCACCGTAAAAGGCCCTCGCCTGGGCCGCGTCCCTCACGAGCAGTTCGTGCCAGACGAAGGTGCCCGGAGAAACATGCGCAACGCCGGTTTCAGGGGCCACCGGTGCGTTGATGCTGCAGCCGCAGATCGTTAAAACAGATGCCGAGACCAAAATGAGCGCTGCCCAAAAGCGCCTGAAACGGTTGCCATAGCGGTGGTTTCGGCAGGGTGATGATGTTGGGTGCATAATTTCGCCTTTTCGATGGTGTTGCCGGAAATGGTCGCAAAGTAAGACAATATGGTTGAACGTTAGCCGGACACGCCGGAAATAGAATGGCCTGCCAAACCTTGAAAACGTGGGTTATAGTAAGCATTCACAGAAACCCTAACTACAGAGCCAAAATTAAAGCGGCAGGCCGTGAGCAAGATAGTAAAATATGTTGGTTTGGGTTTCCAGAAAGATTCAATTACTATCGCCATCGCCGATGAAGGCCGTGACGGAAATGTCCGGTTGCATGGCAAAATTCATAACGACCTGGGGCAGCATGATAACGTCATGAGCAAGCTGATTTCAGAAAACACCGAATTGCGATGTGCTTATGAAGCCGGTCCTTGCGGGTACACAATTTACCGGCATCTAAAGCGCCAGGGGATCGATTGCGTCGTTGGGGCACTGGCGCTGATCCCAAAAAAAGCGGGAGATCAGGTGAAAAATGATCGCCGCGATGCGACCAACCTGGCGAAGCTCCACCATTCCGGCGATCTGACACCGGTCTATGTTCCGGATGAAACCAATGAAGCCCTGCAGGATTTGGTTCAGACCCGCAAAGATATCTCCATGACCCTGCGCAAGGCCAAACAACAGATCATTGCGTTTGTGCTGCGCCAAGGGCTCAGTTAACCGGGCAAGACAAAATGGAGCAAAGCCCATTTAAATTGGCTGAACGAGCTGAAAATGCAGGGAAAACAAAAAAGGGGGGCACCCTCATGCCCCCCTTTCACCCCATATACTACCCTTAATTTTTATTTGCGACCGCTGTACTCCTGGTAGGCCATGGCCACCGTCCGGTAGACGATGTGGGCCAGCTTGGAGAAGGGCGTATATGCAAACAGGCACCAGATAAACATCAGGTGCAGAAAGTACACGATGGCTGACAGGCCGTACATCCCGCCCAGGCGCAACATCTGGGTCAGCATGCCGGAGAGGCCCAGGGCCAGCACCAGACCGACCAGGTACCAATCCCAGTAACTGGAAATCTGATCTTTTTTGCTCAGGCGATTTTTCAGCAGCAGGATGCCGCCGATGACCAGGGCGATGCCGCTGACATTACCCAGCCATTTGACCGGGTTGATCTGCTGATAGGGGCCTTCAATGTGGAAAACCCACTCAGCCGCGAAAAAGCAGTTGGTGACAATAAACAATCCGATGAAGCTGAACAGCACCATCATGTGCGCCGTGGAGCGCTCTTTGTTCTCACCGCACTCGTTGAATTTGTCGTGCCGCGCGATGGTGGGCACGATTTTGATCAGGGCCTGGATGAAGCCGGCCGGATCGATCTTCTCCTTGTCGGTCTTGCCTTCCAGAAGGGCATTTTTATGCATGTCGACGATGAAGCGCTTCAAGCCCAGAGCAAAAACCGCTACTGCCCCGAAGAAGGTGGGAATCATGATGATGTCTACCAGGTAGTTGCCGATGTAATCGGCCTGCCACAGATGATCGCCGGAAGGGGCGAAGTTGAGCCAGTCAACGCCGACCATCTTCAGCAGCAGCCCCAGAACCAGAAAAATCGCTGCCGGAATGGCCAGCAGGATGGGCAATTTTTTGGGATCGCTGACCATTTTGGCCACGGCCTTGGGGGTGGCGTACTCAATCACCGTGGCCGCGCGCACGGCCGCCAGCACGTCACCGGGCTGGGCGCCGCGGGGGCACAGGGTGGAGCAGTCACCACAATTGTGGCACAGCCACACGTCACCGTTGCCGATCAAGCGGTCCTTCAGGCCCCAGGATGTGGCAATCATCTCTTTACGGGGAAACGGTTTGGTATCCGGAGAGATCGGGCAGGCCACCGCACAGGTGGCACACTGAAAGCACTTTTTGACATCGGCGCCGCCCAATCTGCTCACTTCTTCAATAAAACTCACATCAGGTTCGACCAGATATGAATCCGCCATTGGTAACCTCCTCACTTGGACAAAATCGGTGGGAAAGGCGGCAGGCTGGCCGCCTTTCCATGGGTTCGTTTATTGTTAGAAGCCCTTGAACGGGTTGGGACCGAGCGCCTCGATGGATTCCACGAAATCGTTGATGATCTGGGGGACCTTGTCGTAGTCGTCGATGGCCACTTCGAACTGGGCCACACGTTCGTTTTCCAGGGCCAGGCTGGCCAGGGCGTCACCGATCTTCTTCATCCGGATGTCGGCGAGTTCGGAACCCTTGACAAAGTGACACTGGTAGTCGTCCCCGTGTTTGCAACCGAGCAGGAAGACACCGTCCATGCCCTGGGAAAGCGCATCCTTGATCCAGATGACGTTCATGGAGCCCAGACAACGGATCGGAATGATGCGCACATCCGCCGAGTAGCCTGAGCGGTTGAGGCCGGCCATATCCAGTGCCGGATAGGCGTCGTTCTCGCAGACCAGGCCCAGGATCCGCAACGGTGGCTCTGAGTAATCATCTTCGGACGGCACCTGGATGGATTTGACCATGGAGCCGATGCTGTCGATGTTGTAATCGGCAAAGCCGATGATGCGCTCGGGACAGGCCCCCATGCAGGTACCGCAACGGCGGCAGCGCGTGGGATTGGGTTTCGGGGTTCCTTTTTCGTCATCGTCCAGGGCGCCGAAGGGGCACTCTTCCGTACACCGCTTGCACTGGGTGCAGCGTTGAAAAAAGAAATCCGGAAAAGTCATGTCGCCCGAACGTGGATGCACGGACACACCGCGGTTGACCGATTCGAGGCACTGGACCGCTTTGAGGGCGGCACCGGAAGCGTCTTCCATGGCTTCTTCCATGGTCATGGAGCGGCGAATGGCGCCGGCGGCGTAAATGCCGGTCCGCTGGGTTTCGTAGGGGAAACAGATAAAGTTGGAGTCCACGTAGCTGTTGAACAGCCCGATGTCCCGGAAGCCGGGGCCCTGACGGTAGGCCAGGTTGACCACCGGATCGTCCTTGGTCACGGGAACCATGCCGGCACCGAGGACCACCAAATCGGCCTTGACCTGCAGCTTTTCGCCGAGCAGGGTGTTTTCGGCATCCACGATCATGCCGTCGCCGTTCTTGGCCACGCTCATCACGGCGCCCTTGGTCATGAAGATTCCCGGATCCTGCTGCAGTCCCTTATAAAACAGTTCGGAAAATCCGGGGGTGCGCATATGCTGATAAAAGATGAACGCCTTGCCATCGCTGTAATCTTCGCGGACATACTTGGCCTGCTTCAGGGAGACCATGCTGGTCACCGCACCGGCATAGGCGAAGTCGCTGTCCGAATCGTTCTTGCCCGGGCTTTGGACGAAGACGACCGATTTGGCCGCTTTGCCATCGGACGGACGCACGATCTTGCCGGCCTTGGCGATCTCTTCAAACTGGGTGTTGGTAATTACATCCGGAATTTCGCCGTATCCCAGGTGGCTGAAATCGCCATCCTTGAGATCGTCCGGACGCCACCCGGCGGCCAGGATCACGGCACCAAACATCTCACCATCGGCGTCGAACTGGAGGATGTCATTTCTGCCTTCGTTGTATTTCAGGTAGGCTTCGTGCTGTTTCTCGACATCCAGCTCCTTGCCGGCTTCATCGACCTTCATTTCGTCGGGCAGCGGGTAGGGAACGTCAAAGGGGATCTTCTCACCCGGCTTTTTCATCGTGACCGTAAACTCGCCCGGCTGTCCGGCGATGCGGGCCACCACGGTGCCGGTTTTCACGGTAATGTTGGGCATGGCCTCGACCTCAGCGATCTTGGCCTGAACCACCGGCGGAATCAGGGCGTCGTAAGGCGCGGAGACCGGGATCTGTTTTCTCACCTTGGCCGCATACCCACCCAGGCTGTCGGTCTTCTCGACAATGGTCACATCGTAACCGATCTTGGCCGCATCGATGGCCGCACTCATGCCGGTGATACCGCCGCCCAAAACTAGAATTTTCTTGGATACATTGTCCAGCAGGTAAGGCTCGGGCAGCTTGATTTTTTCGACCCGGATCATGCCCATGCGGATATAATCCTCGGCCATCATCTGGACGCGATCGTAATTGTCCTCATCTTCCTTCTCTTCTTCGGTCAGCGCGGGGAACTCACTGCGCGGATGTGACCAGGCCACGCCCTCACGCAGGTTGACGCGGTCGACAATGCAGCCGTCGAAACGAAAAATGTCAAAATTCACCCGGCGGGAACAGGCACATAGAACCAGGGTATTGGTCCCGTCGGCAATGTCCTTTTTCAAAAGATCGACGCCATCCTTACCGCACAGGAAAGGATGGGTTTTGACAGGCACACCCTCTTCTTCGGGAACCCCGCACAGGGCCTTTACATCGAGGGCCTCCCCGATGCCACAACCTTCGCAGATATAAACACCATACTTTTTGTCCATGGGTTACCTCCTACCTTTTCACCAGGGTTTGAATGGCTTTCAGGGCCATGCCGGTCGCATTCTGGTTGGATGAAATCACGTCTGCCGGCTTGTTGGCGCAGCCGGCAGCAAACATGCCGCCCTTGGCATAGTCGTTGACGATGAAGCCATCATCGTTGACATTCAAGTCGGCGGGCAGTTTGGTGTTGGCGGCGGTGGGC
The DNA here is from genome assembly GCF_009689005.1 of Desulfosarcina ovata subsp. ovata. Classification (NCBI taxonomy): domain Bacteria; kingdom Pseudomonadati; phylum Thermodesulfobacteriota; class Desulfobacteria; order Desulfobacterales; family Desulfosarcinaceae; genus Desulfosarcina; species Desulfosarcina ovata. Next base: position 4,424,084 of record NZ_AP021879.1, read on the forward strand.
TGCATGCCCGTGGCCAGAACGGCCATCTCCACCGTCTGGTGGATCTTCTCCCCGGTGACCGCATTTTCGGCAACCACGGTAATATTCTTGGTGTTCGGATCTTCACTGACCTCGGCAACCTTGCCTTTGATCAGGATAACATTCTCGTCTTCCTTGATTTTGTTGTAGAACTTTTCGTATCGGTCACCCGGTGAACGGATATCGATGTAGAAAATGTATACCTTGGTATCCGGGTATTGCTCACGGATGTAGGTGGCGTGCTTCAAGGATGCCATACAGCAGATGTATGAACAGTAGGGCAGGTGATTTTCGTCACGGGAGCCGGCACACTGAACAAAGGCCACGCTCTCCGGAGCCTTGTCGTCCGAGGGCCGCACGATCTTGCCCTTGGTGGGACCGGAATTAGACGCCAGGCGCTCGAGCATCATGTTGGTGATAATGTTGTCGTACTGGCCAAAGCCCAGATTGTCGATGCGGTGGGCATCGTAGGGCTCCCAACCGGTGGCCCAGACGACGGCGCCCACGGCCAGGTCAACGGTCTTGGCCTGCATCTCCAGGTCCACCGCATCATACTTACAGGCTTCTTTGATTTTGGTGGCGTCATCGGTCCCGATGATTTGCGGGGAAATGACATATCTGGAAGGGAAGGCCATGGCAAAAGGCAGATAGGCCGCCTTGGTCTTGCACATGCCAAGGTTGTACTCATCGGAAACTTCAGTCTGGCACGCCTCGGCGCAGGCGCCGCAACCGGTGCAGTTCTCATTCACGTAGCGGGGATTGAGCTTTACGCTGACCGTGTAGTTACCCGGCGCGCCATCCACTTTTTCGACTTCCGCCAGGGTGAAGACCTTGATTCGGGGATTGTCCTTGATCCGCCGAAAGTTGATTTCGAGACCGCAGGTCGGAGGGCATAGCTTGGGAAAGTATTGATTCAGCTGTGCAACTCTTCCGCCCAGATAAGGATTTTTTTCGACCAGAAACACTTCATACCCCACTTCAGCGGCCTCAAGGGCCGTGGTCAGACCGGCAATACCGCCGCCAACCACCATAATGCTTCCACTCGCAGGGGCTGCTTTGTCGTTTGTCATGCTATCCCTCCGTGCATCAACGTTTCTAAAATGTCATCGATATAATTGCAGATCAAAACTGCCTCGGTTTCGGGTAATACCCTTTTATTGAAACTGGAAACGGGGAGCTGGAAACCGCTCAGCGGGCAAATCCGGATCTCCAGGTACCGGTTTCGGGTTCCAATCAGGTGAGCGCAGGATGGTCCCAGATGGGTACTACCCGAAAAACACGCTCGCTTTTCGGTAATAAAAACCTCCAGGTGCCGTAAAAGGCACCTGGAGGTGAGCGGCTATTCGACTAAAACAACCGTCGACATTCGATTAGTCCGGGATGATTTTGATGTAAGGAACCTTCTTGACATCCCATTCCTTCTTTTCGGGATCGAACTTGGAGTTGACGAAGCAGAACCAGTTCTCGTCATCCTGTCCCGGATAGTCACTCTGATAGTAGAAGCCCGGGTAGCGGGTTTCTTTACGGTACTGGATGTGGCGCAGGTGAGATTCAACGGTCCAGATGCGGTGTTCAATTTCCCAGCATCTCATCAGCTCATGCAGGTCGCCGGCAGCCAGCTTATCGCAGTCTTCGCGCATGGTGGCAAGCAGATCCATGACGATTTCCAGGCACTTGCTGGTGGTCTGATAGAAGGTGGCGGTTCCCGCACCATACTCATGGGTGGCCTTCATCAGGCGGTACATCATCCCGTTGGGTTTTACGTAGTTGGGGTTGATGTCGATGGCGGTGGTGTATTCGCAGTTGTCCAGGAAGGTACGGATCGGTTTGTAAACCAGGTCGACCAGTTCTTCCTTGGACTGCTTCAGGGTCGGGGTGAAATCAGCAAAATCGGTTGCGTAGCGCACCATCTGCTTGGCGGCGATACGACCCTCGGCATGGGAACCGGAGGAGAACTTATGACCGGAGCCGCCCACGCCGTCGCCAGCGGTGAACAGACCTTCAACGGTGGTCATCTGTTTGTAGACCTTGCCGTTGCGGGCTTTGATTTTGTAATCATCCGGGACCCAGTCATAGTCGGGGCCGGAGGTCCACAGCCCGCAGCAGCCGGAGTGAGAACCCAGCAGGTAAGGCTCGGTGGGCATAACTTCGGAGTTTTTCTTCTCCGGCTCACAATCCTGAGCACACCACAGGTTGGCCTGACCACAGGTCATATCCAGGAAGTCTTCCCAAGCTTCGGACTCGAGGTGCTTGAGCTCCTTCTTGTCCATGGTTTTGCCGAGTTCGGCCAGCGCGGTGACGGTGTCCATCATGATCGGGCCGCGGCCTTCCTTCATCTCGAACAGCATCAGGTGGTTACGCAGACAGGTCGGGGTGATGGCGGCGGTGCCGTAGGGAGCGTATTTTTCCAGCTCAGCCTTGGCGGCATCGCTACCGGCAAAGGCTTCGCCCAGACCGTTAAGGGTTTTGGCCTTGAACAGCAGGAACCAGGCGCCGACCGGGCCGTAACCGTCTTTAAAACGGGCCGGGGTGAAACGGTTTTCCATCATGGTCAGCTCAGCACCGACCTTCATGGCCATGGTGTAGGTGGAACCAGCGTTCCATACCGGATACCAGGCGCGGCCTTTACCTTCACCGACCGAACGGGGCTGATAGATGTTCACAGCGCCGCCGCAGGCAACCATCATGGTTTTGCATTTGATGATGTAGACGAGATTCTCACGGACGGAGAAACCAACTGCGCCGGCGATCTGATTCGGCACGGTGGCGTCGAGGAGCAGTTCAACGATGAAGCAGCGCTCAATGATGTTGTCTTCGCCCAGAGCCAGTTTGGCGGCTTCGGCGACGATACGCTTGTAGGACTCACCGTTGATCATGATCTGCCATTTACCGGTACGGACCGGCTGTGCACCAGATTTCAGGGTGCCCATTTTCTGACCTTTTTTACCGTCCATGTTCTTGCCGGCTTCATCTTTTTTCCAAACGGGGAGTCCCCATTCTTCAAACAGGTAGACAGAGTCGTCAACATAGCAACCCAGATCGAAGATCAGGTCTTCGCGGACCAGACCCATCAGGTCGTTACGCACCATGCGAACATAGTCTTCCTTGGCATTGTCGCCGACAAAGGTATTAATGGCGGACAGACCCTGGGCAACGGCACCGGAACGCTCCATGGCAGCCTTGTCGCACAGCAGAACGGTTTGGTCGTCTTTCATCCATTTTTTGACTTCAAATGCGGTACCGCAGGCAGCCATACCACCGCCAACGATGAGGACATCGACTTCTTTCTCGACAACTTCGGGATCCCGTACAGCCTTGAGTTCACCCACAGGTTTATTAGGTAATGCCATATTTCATCCTCCTGTAGAAAGTCAGATTCTTAAAGGTTGTTTTCCAGCAATCAATGAACCGATCTTACATCTGCGGGGTCGGAATGGTGACGCCGTCAGCTTCTTGGGTGGACAGCAGACCGCTTTCGAGGTCCTTGCCCTTAAGATCGGCATAGGCATTGGCCTGGCCTTCGGGGGTGGTCCGGATGGGGAACTTGAAGCGTTTGATAAGGCCATTTCTGAACTTACAGGTCCACATGACGTCCTCGGTGCCCATCATGGGCATAATGGAGCTTCCCAGCGGTACGAAATCGGCATAGCCTCGCACTTCGATGGCCTGGGTGGGGCAGATCTTTACGCAGGAAAAGCATTCCCAGCACTGATCCGGTTCCTGGTTGTAGGCTTTCATGGCATTGGGATCCAGGACCATCAGGTCGTTGGGACAAATGTACATGCAAGCGGTCTTATCGCCACCCTTGCAGCCGTCACATTTTTCCTGAATTACAAAACTTGGCATTTATAATACCTCCTAGGTTAGTTAAAAGATTTTCACTCAACCAACTTCCGAAACTAAAGGTAAAAACCTCCCGTTCGTCGCACCTCCCTTCCATAAAATGGCGTCCGAATGGTTTCGATTCGGACAGTTACACCCGCTTTATTATAAAATCCCCCATACTCTGTTAACAAAAACACGTATTACGGACTTGATTCAATGCACTCCGGCATTGGCTGATTCGATAGATAATTGTATAAAATCGGGAAGATAGTATTAGCGTAACACAAGGTAAGATCAATACCATCCGGCATATTCATTGTCAAGAATTTTCATCAGCCTAAAATGCCAAAAGATGCAGTGACTTACATTCAGGAACGGGTTTTTCTACATATCGATGGCCCCATATGAACCGGCACAATATGTGGTAGAAAAAAATTTTAAATCCTTTAATTGAGATTTGGCATTCATCTGTTCGAAAACAAGAGTCGCCGATAAGGCCATTAACCGGGGCCCCATTCAAATGCGGTTATCCTGTGGTTCCCGGATCCCTGAGCGATGACGATGCAATTTGCGGTTGACTTGGTCGATCAGCGTGTTACCACTGCTCTCAATCATCAACCTTTGTGACCCGTTGGGAAACCCGCCATGCGCGATCCTGTTTTTCCACTGAGCAAGCACCAGACGTTCCGTTTCCGCTGCTCTCCCGAGGTGGCCTGTTTCAACGCCTGCTGCCGGGATTTGCAGCAGGTATTGACCCCCTATGACATTCTTTGCCTGAAGCAATATACAGAGATGTCATCCTCCGAGTTTCTCAAACGCTATACCGAGGCAAGTACCGGCCCGGGAACGGGGCTGCCGGTGGTCAGCCTGCGCTTCGCCGATGCGGCCGATCTGGCCTGCCCGTTTGTCAGTGATGCCGGCTGCTGGGTCTATCCGGCCAGGCCCGCCTCTTGCCGGACCTATCCCCTGGCCCGAGGAGTCTCCTATAACCGGGAGACGGGCAAACGGGTCGAGCACTGGGCGCTGATCCGGGAACCCCATTGCCGCGGTTTTGACAGCGGTCCGGAACAAACCATTGACCGGTGGGTCGAGGGTCAGCAGATTGCCGAGCATAACCGCATGAATGACCGCATGCTGTCTCTGATCAGCGACAAAAACCGTTTCCGCCCGGGCCCGCTGAAGCCCTCCGAAAGCCAATTGGTCTATACCGCCTTATACGACTTGGATGTTTTTCGCGAAACGCTCTTCACCACCGGAAAACCCGTAAAAAACCTTGGCGGCATCAAAAATATGGACCAGGCCCGCAGCGACGATTCGGCATTGCTGACCGTGGCCATGGCCTGGGTCAGGGAGAATGTGTTTACCCTTTCACAGGAAAACGACGCCCGATGACAAAGTCCCCAAAAGTCGCCCTGGTGCTCGGTGCGGTCAAGGGAATCGGCAAAGCCATCGCCCTGGATCTGCTGCAACACGGCATCCGCGTGGCCGCCACCTGGTTTGACTGGCCGGAGAGTCAGGCCGCCATGCAGGCCGATTTCGCCGACACCGGTACAGAACACCTGATTCAACGCATCGACCTTCTCAACCCCCATGCCATCGACGGCCTGTTGGAACCGGTCATCGACCGTTTCGGTCGGCTGGATATTCTTGTCAACAACATCGAACGCGGCGGATGGCCGGTGGTTCACGGTCGTTACATCCCCGAGCAGTGGGATCTGGAACTGGCCACCACCCTGCGGGCCAAAAGGTGGGTTTTCGAGGCTGCCCTGCCCCACCTGAAAGCATCCGGGGATGGTTCGGTGGTTAATATCTCTTCCATTGCCGGTATGGTTGGCCGCAGCGGTCCGGCCAGCGTCCTGTTCAACGAGGGGTACGCTGCCGCCAACCGTGGCATCTCGCTGCTCACGGAAACCTGGGCCCGCCTGGGTGCCCCCGAAGTGCGGGTCAACGAACTGATGATCGGCGTGGTGGAGACGCGCCACGGGCCGCAAACCCGCGGGTGGGGTCTGTTAACGGCGGCACAGCAGCAGGCCATCGTGGATCACACCCTGCTTGCCAGAATCGGCCGCATCGACGATGTGGTCCGTGCCGTCCGTTTTCTTTTGGACGACGCACCGTTCATGACCGGCAGCGTGCTGCGTCTGGACGGCGGTTATCCGCTGGGCGGGGAGGCGGTTGCGCCCATGCCCGACGGCGTGGTCTGAATCTTTTTTTGCGAATCCGTCAACGGCTGACACGGCCGGCAACACTCGGGCCGATCAGTTATAGCGGGCGCGTACCTTGTTGACAACGTTTCCGCGACGCAGCCGGTTGCGCGGGTCGCCACCGCCATTTTTCAAGATCCGTTTCAGATAGGCGTGCTGGTCATCGATCGCCGTCCGATATAAGTCCGCATCAATGTGCCAGCGTGACCGGAAGTGATGGATCATGAAACGGTCCGACGCATCCAGCTGGTTTTTCATGCGGTCCGAGATCTGAATGAAAAAATCCCTGGATCGCTTCAGAAGGTCCAACTCGTCGCAATAATCGTTCAGGCAAGCCTCGTCCAGCTCATAGAAAAGAAAAAGCAGCTTCTCTAAATAGGTGCGGTCGGCCATCTGGGCCAGGACATCGGCCGTGGCCAGCATTTTGCCGAGACGGGCGGAAGCCGGGTCCGGAAAGGGGATGCCGGCAGGGGTGCAGCTCAGATCCGTACAGTGGATCATCGCCATACAGGCATTGATCTCAGAGGACTGCAGACCAAAAACGCGGTGATACCGCTGGAGAAAATCCATGCTCCGCCTGACGTGGCTGAGGGTGAATTTGGCCCCGGTTCCCAATGTGTCATCACAGTTCTGCAGATACCCCGAATCGTGCAGCAGGGCCGCCACCGCGGCCTGATGAACCTGCCGCGGGGTAATGCACAGCCCGTTCTCCACCGCGCCGTGCATCAGCCGAACCATCGCCAGAAAACAGTCGGTGACATGTTTCAGGTCATGGTAATCGGTATTGCAACCTTTGATATCCGGCCACGCGCCCCGGTACAGGGACACGGTCTGGTCAAATGCGGATCGGATGACAGGCAGATCCGCAGCCGCAGAAAAACAGGCAATCGTGGCCACGGCTTCCTCCAAAACCGCCTTTGGGGAGTCCATCTGAACCAGATTCGCCAGCTGGATTTCAGTCATACCCGGTTTGTCCCTCCTTTGTGTTGCGCGATGCCGTGCCCCCTGTAACGCGAACCGGAGCACCTCCGCCGAACCCGAACCGACCAACGGCTATGGCACTTTTTTTGTCTGGCATGGATCCGGGCAAACTTCAAGCTGAATCGCGATGCCGAAGCCTGTCGGAACCACCGGCTATTGCGGTTAACCTTGATTATTGGTACATTCCTTACTTATCACCCCAGCGGAAAGATGCAAATCTCCCCTGCGGTTTCGGTCAGCGGCGGCACAGGCAAAACTGTTCGTCCCGACCCTATGGAATAGCAAGAGACGACCGATTAAAGGACGGATCTGATGAGAGTGGTGACAAGACCCGATTTTGATGGTGTGGTATGTGCCATCCTGTTGATGGACGCATTGAACATTACCCCACCGGTGCACTGGACGCAGCCCAGTGACATGCAACGCGGCCAGGTGGTCATCCGGGCGGGCGATGTCATCGCCAACCTCCCTTACCACGAAAACTGCAGCCTGTGGTTCGACCACCACTATTCCAATCAGCCGGACAAACCGATCCCGGGCGCCTTTAAGCTTGCTCCGTCGGCCGCCGGTATCGTTTACGATACCTATCGCGATCGATTGAAACGCGATTACCGGGAACTGGTCCACCAGACCGACCGGATCGATTCGGCCGACCTGACCCTGGATGAAATTCTGCACCCGGAAAAGTACCCGTTCGTTCTGCTGTCCATGACCATCTCCAATGACCCCAAGGAAAAAGATTACTGGGAACACCTGATCGCCCTGATGCGTCGCCATCCAATGGATCAGGTGATGAACGACCAGCAGGTCAGACGGCGTTGCGGGGAGGTGGTGGCGGCCAATGTCACCTATGAAAAGGCCCTCAAGGCGAACACCACTCTGGTCGACCATGTTTCCATTACCGATTTCCGGGATCTGGATCCAGTGCCCAATGGGAACCGCTTTCTCATCTATTCCCTTTTCCCCGAATGTACCGTTAATGTCAAAATCGTCCATGACGGCAACGATATCACCAGCATCAAAGTCGGACACAGTATCCTGAACCGCGGCTGTCAGGTCAATGTGGGAAAAATGTTGGCCGGCTTTGAAGGCGGAGGACATCGCGGCGCCGGCGCCTGCCGTTTCGCGCGTTCCAGGGCCGACGATTACCTGTCCCGGATTGTATCGATTCTGAAAGCGAACCAGCCCGTTTAAGATATAGCATTCAAGATAATGTTTTTGGGCGGCGTTATCGGTCGTCGCGGTATGGGTTATACAGCTTCCTCCCTCTGGCCTTACCAAAAACATTATCTTGAATGCTCTAGAAAGAGGGCTTTCATGCGCTCGCGGCTGTCCACCAGCATTTGGCGGTTTTCGTCGAAGATCTCCAGAGTCATTGTGCCGTCGTATTCTGCGGCCTTGAGATGGGTTACCAGATCGGCAAACCGGACGGTTCCCAGCCCGACGGCCAGGTGATCGTCGACCCGACCGCGGTTATCGCTGACATGGACGTGATCGATCCTGGAACCAAAACGCTGTACCAGGGTTTTCAGGCGTTTTCCCCGCGCATCGTCAATGTTGGCATGACCGGTATCCAGAGTCATTCTCAGGGAAGGAAAGGTACTGAAAATCTCATCGAAATCGTCCGCCTCGACTCCGATCCGGTAGCGGGGGAACATGTTTTCCAGACAGATCGACATCCCCAGGCGTTCGGCCGCGGTCACCATGGTTGACAAAAAATCAAACAGGTACCCTTTGACCGTATCCATGACAAACGCGCCCATGCCGCCGGCCATGCTGGGGTGCAGAACAACTTTGGCAGCCTCCAGGTCAGCGGCCACGGCCAGGGATTGATGCATTTCCTGCACCGATGCCCGCCGAATGCTTTCAGTCAGGTCAGCGGTGCTCACGAAGGTCGGTAGATGGCAGACCAGCCCGAGTCCGTTTTCCTCCAGCGCCTGGGAGATCGCCTTGCGCGCCCCTGCCAGGACGCTGTGATGGGCCATGGGGGGATCCATGGCCAGTTCCAGATAATCGAACCCCATCCGGGCAAACGTGTCAATTTCCGTCAACACCGGTGTAACCGGAAAATTCATGGCGCCATAGCGCATAGCCACCTCTCTTAATACTGGTTTTCAGATTGGCTCACCGGCAGCCGGATAACGAATTCAGCTCCCTGGGGCTGAAATTTCTCACCGTAATACTGCCGTTGTGTTTTTCGATAATGCGATGGCAGATGGACAGCCCCATCCCCATTTTCGGGCTTGATCTTAAATTCGCCCATCTACTACACGGTGGCATAATAAGATGAGATAGTGCGGAACATTTTACGCTCGATCTGATACAAGAAAATAAGGATGCTGCAACTTACTTATTTTAAAGGGAAAAAACCAGATCGAGCCATGAATACAACATACAACGAATCTTTGAGTGCGGCAAGTGGAAAAGAATCATGGAAACGAGTCGATACCGATTAATGACATCGGCGCATGTATCGTTTACAAAAGCCGGGATTGCCAGCATCCGTAATATTAGCGATTTTCTGGAAAGATCCGGACTTTCTCCATTCGTTGCGTCATCTTTTTCGGCTCAGCGCAATGTGTCTGAACAATTAGATAAAAAGATCATAGAATTCGCGGAAAAGGAAGAAGAAAGGATGAGGGGAGTAGAGTGGGCAAACGTAAGTGGATACAGTTTTGGGCAACCGTTGAAACGCGGCATGTCCCATAGGGAAAATGTCAACTGTCAACATCCAAATGACAAATGAAGGATGGAATCGATTAGATTCAGGAGGAGTGCCATGAAAACCATTGGATTGTTAGGCGGAATGAGCTGGGAGAGCACCCTGACCTATTACCGGGCCGTCAACGAGGGCGTGAAAAACCGTCTCGGCGGCCTCCATTCGGCAAAGATCGTCCTTTACAGCGTCGATTTCGATCCCATCGAACGGTTGCAACACCAGGGTGATTGGGATGGGACGGCCGATATTTTATCGGACGCGGCCCGGTGCATCGAAGCCGGCGGTGCCGATTTTATGCTGATCTGTACCAACACCATGCACAAGGTGGCCGACCGGGTGGCTGCCGCCGTCAACATCCCCCTGTTGCATATTGCCGATGCCACCGGGGAGGCCCTGCGAAATGCAGGAATCCAACGCGTCGGATTGCTGGGCACGGCCTTTACTATGGAGCAGGATTTCTACAAAGGCCGGCTGATGAAGAAATACGGGCTGGACGTTTTGATTCCCGACGAGAATGATCGCCTGCAGGTGCACGACGTGATCTACCAAGAGCTGTGCCTGGGCGTCATCAAGCCGGAATCCAGGCAGGCGTATGTCGGTGTTGTCGACCGCCTGGCCCAAAACGGTGCCGAGGCGGTGATCCTGGGCTGCACCGAGATCGGGCTGCTGATCAACCAGGCCGATACACCGGTGCCCCTTTACGATACGACCGTCATTCATGCCGGGAAGGCGGTGGAACTGGCGTTTTCCTGAGTTGATCGCAGGAATGAGCAAGAATTAAATTCTTTTGTGTGTTTCATCTCCATGAACCGTTCCTATTAAATCGAGCAGGAGATCGTGCCTGTTTTGGAGGACCAGAACCTGGGTCTGATGGTCTGGAGCCCTTTGGCCGGCGGTCTCCTGTCCGGCAAATACGACCGGGATGGCCGCGGTCCGGATGGCGCCCGACGGGTTGATTTCGATTTCCCGCCGGTGAATAAGGACCGCGCCTTCGACGTGGTGGGCGTGATGCGGGAAATTGCCCGGGACAAGGTTGCCTCCGTGGCCCAGATTGCCCTGAGCTGGCTGCTGCACCAACCGGTGGTCACCAGCGTCATCATCGGCGCCAAAACCCCGGAACAACTGGCCGAAAACCTCGCTGCGCCGGAGGTAACGCTCACCGATGATGAATTGGCACGTCTCAAATCGGTCAGCGAACTGCCGGCCGAGTATCCCGGCTGGATGCTTGAGCGACAGGCCGCATACCGGTTTCTGGAACCGCTGGCGGACGCGTAAGCAAAAGAATCCAGCCTTCAGATTCCATTCCTCGATGATTTTCCCTGTAGGGGCAGGTAACGCCTGCCCTTTTTCATTTTCCCACGAACCATTTTTATCCGTCTGTGCTGATAATTTCTACGATTTGATACAAAGTTAATTCTGCAGAAATAACGTTACAGTAAAAATATATTGACAATAATAAATATAAACGTTAAATGAATGCTGTAACGGCATTTCAGAGTAATAAACTGGTTTTGTACTATGAGAGCTAAGCTTAAAGAAATTGCATCAATCCAAATGGGATATTCATTCCGATCCCGGTTGGATTTCATGAATAAAGGCCTCACGGCTGTCATTCAAATGAAGGATCTAACAGATGATAATGTTGTTGACTGTCGTGATTTGATTCAGATCGATATGGACTCTTTAAAAGATCGCCATTTGGCAAGATTAGGCGACATCGTTTTTCGTTCGCGGGGTCTGGTGACAACCGCTGTGTTGCTATCCGAAGATCCGGGCCAGGCAGTCATTGCCGCACCGTTAATTAAAATTCGCGTCGATGAAAAAGCAATTTTGCCGGATTATTTGGTTTGGTACATCAACCAACCCCTCGCCCAGGCGTATTTTACCAGCCGGGCAAAAGGTACCACCCAGAAAATGATCAGCAAACAGACACTGGAAAATGTCGAGATAAGTGTGCCGTCGCTCGACCGTCAGCAGGCGATTGTGGACATCGCTGCGTTAGCAGACAAGGAGCAGGTGCTGTTAGAAAAAATTGCCGTGCGACGCAACCATTACGTTTTGACAAAACTGATGCAATTTGTGGAAAAAGCATCGTGAATGTAACGATTTCTCCAAGGGTATGAAGGTTAGCGATGAACGAAAAAGTCGATCAAAAAGATATCAACAACGCAGCCTGGTCAGTCTGCGACACATTTCGTGGCGTGATGGATGCGGCCGGATACAAGGATTATATTCTGGTGATGCTCTTCGTAAAATATATTTCCGATGTTTGGAAAGATCACTATGAAAAGTACCGTCAACAATACGGTGATGATGATGAGCGTATCCGGCGCAAACTGGAGCGCGAGCGGTTCGTGCTGCCCATGGCTGAACTGAAGGACCCGGATACGGGTGAAATCGAAGACCGCTTTCTGGCCGATTTCTACAGCCTATACGAGCGGCGCAATGCCACCAATATCGGAGAGCTGATCAACATCGCCCTGGACGCCATCGAGGAGGCCAACAAAGTCAAGCTCGAAGGGGTTTTCCGTAACATCGATTTCAATAGCGAAGCCAATTTGGGCAAAACCAAGGACCGCAATCGGCGTTTAAAACTGATGCTAGAGGATTTTCGCAAACCCCAGTTGGACATGCGGCCCAGCCGGGTTTCCGAGGATGTCATCGGCAATACCTATATCTACTTGATCGAACGCTTTGCATCGGATGCCGGTAAAAAGGCCGGTGAATTCTACACCCCCCATAAAGTATCGGAGCTGGTCGCCAAGCTGGCCGGGCCGAGACCGGGAAACCGAATTTGTGACCCCGCCTGCGGTTCGGGTGGCTTGCTCATCGAGGCGGCCCGTGAGGTGGGAGATGGGAATTACGCTCTTTTCGGCATGGAGGTCAATGGGAGCACCTGGGCTCTGGCGCGCATGAACATGTTTCTGCACAAAGCCGACAGCGCCCGGATTGAGTGGTGTAACACCCTCACCTCGCCGACCCTCGTGGAAAACGACCGTTTGATGAAATTCGATATCGTGGTGGCCAATCCGCCATTTTCGCTTAAAAAATGGGGGGCGGAAACGGCTGAGAACGATCGTTACAATCGCTTCTGGCGCGGTGTGCCGCCCAAATCCAAGGGTGATTGGGCGTTTATCAGCCATATGGTGGAAGCGGCATTGGAAAAGGAGGGGCGTGTCTCGGTCGTGGTGCCCCATGGCGTTCTGTTTCGAGGCGCCGCCGAGGGTCGCATCCGTCGCCATATGATTGAGGAGAACCTGCTTGACGCCGTGATCGGTTTGCCAGGCAACCTCTTTCCCACCACCTCCATCCCCGTGGCGATCCTGGTGTTTGATCGCAGCAGGGAAAAAGGCGGCCTCAACCAGGATCGCACGGATGTGCTTTTTGTGGACGCCAGCCGTGAGTTCTCGTCCGGCAAAAACCAGAATGCCCTGTCCGATGAGCACATCGAAAAAATTCTGGCCACGGTCAAAGGCCGCAAGGATGTGGATAAATATGCCCATCTGGCCGGTTTCGACGAAATCGAGGAAAACGACTTCAATCTCAATATCCCCCGCTATGTGGATACCTTCGAAGAGGAGGAGGAAATCGATATCGATGCCGTTCAGCGGGAGATCGATGCCTTGGAAAAGGAGCTGGCCGAGATTCGGTTGGAAATGGCCGAGAAGCTTAAGGAGATTGAGCGATGAGGAGTAACGTATTTCAGGCTAACCATTTTCCTGACCTCACGAAAATGGTCTGAACCATATTGCCAACGTCAGCAAAATGGTCAGATGGAAACCAATTTTATCCTGTCTAAGTTGATGAGCGTGGAAGCATTTGGCCGTCGTATCAAAAAATAGATTTGGATAAGGATCTCCAGAATGAGTGAAGAAATAACGGGAAAAGGGGAATTGATCGTCTATCAGACCGAAGACGGCAGGGTTAAACTGGATGTCCGATTGGAGGATGAGACGGTCTGGCTGACCCAGAACATGATGGCCGAATTGTTTCAAACCACTCAGCAAAACATCAGCCTTCACATTCGTAATGTTTACGAAGAGGGCGAACTGGCACCGGAAGGAACTCACAAGAAATTCTTGTCGGTTCAACAGGAGGGCAAACGACAGGTCCGCCGCAGCCTGGATTTTTACAATCTGGACATGATCATCTCGGTGGGCTATCGGGTCAAGAGCCTCATCGCCACCCGGTTTCGCATCTGGGCCACCCAGCGGCTCAAGGAGTACTTGGTCAAGGGCTTCACCATGGATGACGAGCGGCTGAAGAATCCGCCCGTGGCCGGATCGGTTGTGCCGGATTACTTCGACGAAATGCTGGCTCGCATCCGCGACATCCGTGCCAGCGAGCGTCGCATGTACCTGCGGGTTAAAGAGATATTCGCCATGGCCGGTGATTACAACCCCTCCTGGGCCGAGACCACCAAATTTTTCAGTGTCATCCAGAACAAGCTGCACTATGCGGCCACCGGCCTGACCGCCGCCGAACTGATCCGTAGCCGTGCCGACAACACCCTGCCCAACATGGGCTTGACCAGTTGGAAAGCGGACGAGGTACGCAAGACCGATGTGACCATCGCCAAGAATTACCTCAACGAGAAAGAAATCGACGAACTCAACCGCATCGTGGTCATGTGGCTGGATTTTGCCGAAGACCAAGCCCTTCGCCGCAAGCAGGTTTTCATGAAGGATTGGGAGCGGAAGTTGGATGAGTTTCTTAAGTTCAATGACCGTAATGTGCTTCCCAATGCTGGGTGCGTGAGCAAGAAGGTAGCGGATGAGCATGCAAAATTAGCGTATGATCGGTTTGCTAAAAGGCGTAGAAGTTACAAAGAAGATGTTGGTGTTATAAATAATATCAATGCGTTGGAAATAGCAGCGAAACAGTTGCCTAAAGCTAAAAAATAACTTTTGATTTGGAAAATAATTATGGCTCCAAAAAACTGGAAAAGGGAACAAATTTCGAAATTGTGTGAACATGCAATTGATTGTTTAAACCGGACAGCTCCCATCGTTGATGAAGAAACGCCATACATTATGATAAGGACATCAAACATTAAGGAGGGCAAGATCCATTTGGCTGATATCAAATATGTAAATGAAGATGTATATATAAAATGGACAAGAAGATTGGCTCCTAAACTAGGAGATGTGATTTTAACAAGAGAGGCTCCTGTAGGAGAAGTCGGTATTGTAAATTCGCATGAAAAAATATTTTTAGGACAAAGGCTTTTTCAATATAGAGCAAATAGAAATCTATTGGACCCTAAATTTTTGCTGTATACTTTGTTGTCACCAAACACTCAAAAGTACATTAAAGAGGTATCATTCGGCGCCACAGTTCACCATATAAAAGTAGAAGAAGCTTTAAAAATACCTATTTGTTACCCTCCTCTTTCAGAACAAACAGCCATTGCAGATCTGCTTTCTACTTGGGATAAGGCTATCGAAAAGATTGAGCAGCTTATTGACAAAAAACTCGAATCTAAATCCTACCAACTTAAAGCTCTTATCAATGGAAAAAAGCCGAACGATACTGTTGGTGCTTTCGCCCGACCAAAAGCCCGCAAAACAAAAAGACCAACCGAATCATACCTTGCGTTAGGGATAAGAAGCCATTTCAAGGGCTCTTTTCAGAGAAAAATCGAAGATCCTGAAACTGTGAGTATGGAAACCCTCTACAGGGTAAAAAAGAACGACCTTATCGTAAACATAACGTTCGCATGGGAAGGTGCAATTGCACTGGTAAAGGAAGAAGATGAACACTGTTACGTTTCCCATCGGTTCCCAACATATGTCATCAATGAAAAGGTAGCCAATCCAAGATTCATTCATCATATGATTCAATCAAATCGGATGAAATACGAATTGACCAATATTTCACCCGGTGGAGCCGGTAGAAACCGTGTTTTGAACAAAAAAGATTTTTTGAAAATTCCCATTTGGTTGCCCGATATCAAAACACAGAAAAAAATTGGTGAAGCATTAGACACCATGGATCAGGAGATCAAGATTTTGGAACAGCTTTTAGAGAAATATAAAAAACAAAAACGCGGCCTGATGCAGAAATTGCTCACCGGCAAATGGTGGGTGAAAATCAAGGAGGCATGAAATCCATTTCGTTCCGGATTTGCAGGGAACCGTAGGGGCAGGCCCCCGTGCCTGCCCTGTCATGGATGACCGACGATGGTGAGGGCAACCACAGGGGGTTGCCCCTACGGGGTGCCAACCATGGCCCATGATTTGAAAATTCATCACGGCTGTTCTGTTCGTATTTGCGTTCATGATTATTCCCGTGCCTGCCCTGGTATTGGTCACCATCTGGAGGGCAAGACAGGCTCTGGAACCGGCGCAACCGCATGGATCAGGGCCACCGCAGGGGGTTGCCCCTACGGGGTGCCAACCATGACCGATGATTTGAAAATTCATCACGGCTGTTCCCTTCGTTTTTGCGTTCGTGATTATTCCCGTGCCTGCCCTGGTATTGGTCACCATCTGGAGGGCAAGACAAAAACCGGGGCCGTCGCCACCGCATGGATCAGGGCAACCACAGGGGGTTGCCCCTACGGGTGCCAATCATGACCCATGATTCCAAAATTCATCACCGACGGTCCATTCGTTTGCGCGGGTACGATTATTCACGCGCTGGCGCCTATTTCGTCACCATCTGCGCACAAAATCGGGAATGTCTGTTTGGGGAAATGATGGCCAAACAAATGGTGCTGAACGATGCGGGCAAAATGATCCGATCGGTATGGGATGAGATACCCCACCATTACCCGGGAATCGGCACCGA
Organism: Desulfosarcina ovata subsp. ovata; assembly: GCF_009689005.1. Lineage (NCBI taxonomy): Bacteria > Pseudomonadati > Thermodesulfobacteriota > Desulfobacteria > Desulfobacterales > Desulfosarcinaceae > Desulfosarcina > Desulfosarcina ovata. The sequence goes on from NZ_AP021879.1 coordinate 4,440,623, forward strand.
TGAATTTGTAATCATGCCCAACCATATTCATGGGATTATCGTCATCGTAAAGGCAGGCTCTCGTGCCTGCCCATCATCGGTGCAACCCTCTATAAAAGGGCAACCACAGGGGGGTGCCCCTACGATGACATTGCCCGACGTGGTGCATCGGTTCAAAACCATGACAACCAAACGGTATTCAGACGGTGTCAAACAAAACGACTGGAAACCATTCCCCGGTAAATTGTGGCAACGCAATTATTGGGAACATATCGTGCGGGATGAATTGGAATTGAACGCTATTCGGGAGTACGTTCGCAACAACCCCGCGCAATGGGAATTGGATCGTTTAAATGTGATGTTTTCGGATCGGCAGGCCTTTAAAAAGAAACCGCAGAAAGGGCAACCTCAGGGAGTTGCCCATACGGAGGGGAAACCATGGATGGTATGAGATCGTTCCGATTCAATGAAAAGTATCTCTCCCAGATTCCTGCCCTGCAACTTCTCATCAACTTGGGTTTTTGCTACCTGACGCCCTCCCAGGTCCTTGCCCAGCGCCAGGGAAAACGCGGCAATGTCCTTCTGGAAAGCATCCTTGGTGAACAGCTCCGGCAGATCAACCGCATCCAGTACAAGGGGCGCGAGTTCCTCTTCAGCGAGGAAAACATCCAGAGCGCCATCCAGAAACTCAAGAGCGTCAAGTATGATGGCCTGCTGCGCACCAACGAGGTGATTTACGATTTGCTCACCCTGGGAACGGCCTTGGAGCAGACCATTGAAGGCGATTCCAAAAGTTTCAACCTGCGTTATATTGACTGGCGCAATCCTGATCGTAATGTTTTCCATGTGACTGCCGAATTTCCGGTTGAGCGTACGCGCAGCACCGAAACAGCCCGGCCGGATATCATACTTTTTGTCAACGGCATTCCCATGGCGGTGATCGAATGCAAGTCCCCCAAGGTGTCCATTGAGCAAGCTGTCAGTCACTCCATCCGCAATCAAGGCGAGGATTACATTCCCAAGCTGTTCGTCTATGTGCAGTTGGTCATGGGCATCAATAAAAATGAGGCCCGTTTTGCCACGACCGGCTCGGCGGCAAAATTCTGGGGCGTCTGGAAGGAGTTGCGGGATAAGGAGAAGGCGGTTGTTCAGGCCATCCATGCCCCGCTTGAGGAAGAGCAGAATAACCAGTTGTTCTCCGGGGATTTCAAGGCAGCCCGCACGTTTTTCGAATCCCAGGCAGCGGAAGGCGATCGCTTGGCAACCGAACAGGACAAGGCGCTTTACAGCCTCTGTCGCCCCGAGCGGCTGCTGGAGTTGGCGTATCGCTTTACGGTGTTCGAAAACGGCATCAAGAAAATCGCCCGCTATCAGCAATATTTCGTTGTTCAATCCACCATGACACGGATCCGGCAGCCCAATGGCCAGGAGCGGCGCAGGGGCGGCATCATCTGGCATACCCAGGGATCGGGCAAATCCCTGACCATGGTGATGCTGGCTCGCAACCTGGCCCTGGATTCGGAAATCTGCAACCCGCGTATCGTCTTGGTCACCGATCGCGACGATCTGGACAAGCAGCTGGGCAACACCTTTGCTGCCTGTGGTCTGGATCCCAATCGGGCCACTTCGGGACGCAACCTGCTCGAACTGGTGGCCGAGCACAAGGCCGCCATCGTTACCACCCTGATCCATAAATTCGACAAGGCCTTGAACGTCAAGAAATATCAGGATGACTCGCCCGATATTTTTATGCTCATCGATGAGAGCCATCGCACCAACTTTGGATCCTTTTCGGCCCGCATGCGCCAGATGTTCCCCAATGCCTGCTACCTGGGGTTCACCGGCACGCCTCTGTTGAAAAAAGAGAAAAACAATTTTCGCAAATTTGGCGGACTGATTGAACCCCACTACTCCATCAAACAGGCCGTAGCGGATAATGCCGTGGTGCCCCTGCTCTATGAAGGCCGGCATGTGGAGATGTCTCAGAACAAGGCGGCCATCGACCTTTGGTTCGAACGGCACACCCAGGGATTAAGTCCCAAGCAAAAGGCCGATTTGAAACGCAAGTATGCCCGGGCCGAAATGCTGAACAAGGCGGAACAGGTGATTTACATGCGCGCCTTTGACATCAGCGAGCATTTCCGTGCGACCTGGCAGGGGACCGGTTTCAAGGCCCAGCTGGTAGCCCCCAACAAGGTCTCGGCGTTGAAATACCATGCGTATCTGGAAGAGATCGGCCATGTTACATCGGATGTGGTGATTTCGCCGCCGGATACCCGCGAAAGTTATGAAGAGACCGATGACGAACCAACGGACGAAGTGGTCAAGTTCTGGCAGAAAATGATGAAACGCTACGGGGGCGAAGCCGAATACGTGAAGCAGATTATCAATCGCTTCAAACACGGCCCGGATCCCGAAGTGCTGATCGTGGTGAGCAAACTGCTGACCGGCTTCGATGCACCGAGAAATACAGTTATTTACCTGTGCAAGGAACTGCGAGAACATACCTTGTTGCAAGCCATTGCCAGGGTGAACCGGTTATATGAGGCAAAGGAGTTTGGCTACGTGATCGATCATGTGGGGCTTTTGGGTGAGTTGGACAAAGCCCTGACCATGTACAGCGCTTTCGAGGGGTTTGATGAACAGGATCTGGCTGGGACCTTGGCATCGGTGATCGAGCAGGTACGGCAATTGCCCCAGCGTTATTCCGACCTTTGGGATGTGTTCAAAACCGTCAAAAACAGCTACGACGAAGAGGCCTATGAAGTGCTGTTGGCCGATGATGAACTGCGGGAAAGCTTCTATCAACGTTTGGCCGAATACAGCAAAACCCTTGCTATTGCCTTGTCTACCGAATCCTTTGGGATGCAGACCGATGAAAAAACGCTACGACGGTATAAAACCGACCTGACCCGGTTTCAGAACCTCAAGGCCGCCGTAAAGCTGCGCTATGCTGAAGCCATCGACTACCGCGATTATGAACCCAAGATAAAAAAGCTGTTGGATACACATATCCAGGCTAATGAAGTGGTTCAGCTCAACGAGCCGGTCAACATTTTCGATGACCAGATGTTCGGTCAGGTCAAAGAATCCCAAAGTGTATATGGTGAGAAAACAACGGCTGCCAAGGCCGATGCAATCGCCCACGCCACCAAACGGGTCATCACCGAAAAGATGGAGGAGGACCCGGCCTTTTACGGCAAGTTTTCCAAGCTGATTCAGCAGGCTATCGATGATTTCCGGGCAAAACGGTTGTCCGATATGGCCTATCTGGAAAAAGTGATCGAAATTCGCCACAAAGTCGTAAATCGGCAACATGATGATCTTCCCGAGCGGCTTGTGGACAAGGAAAATGCGGCAGCTTATTACGGGGTGATCAAGTCTTTTTTCGATCAGCAGGGGTTGACACCCGAGACATGTGAACAACTTGGTATGGAGACGGCCATGGCTGTCGATGACATATTACAGCGTAATTGGAAGGTGCTTTTCTGGGAAGATACGGATGCCCAGAACAAAGTCATCGATGCCATCGAGGATTTTCTCTATGACGAAATAAAAGGCAGGCATGGCATGGCTTTGGACCTATCCCAGATTGACGAGCTGATCGAGCGGACCATGCAAGTAGCTCAAGCCAGGCGGGTAGAATGAAAGCGCATGGAACGGTCCTGTTTGGCCGGACGGAAATTCAATTCAAGCTGCTGTTCGTAAATCGCAAAACCATGGAGATCGCCGTTCATCCTGACCAGACCGTGGTTGTCAAGGCACCTTCGGGAACGCCTTACAAAAAAGTTGAGAATAAGGTGCTGAAACGGGCGGCCTGGATAGTTCGGCAACTCAATTTCTTTCAGCAGTTTGAACCCCGGACCCCCAAAAGAAATTATGTGGGTGGAGAAACCCATTTTTATCTGGGTAAGCGGTATCGACTTAAAATCCACGATGCAGTGCATAATGGCGTTAAGTTGAATCGCGGATTTTTTAATATCAGCGTTAAATCCGACCGGTCGCCAGAACATATCAAAAAGCTGATGGATGCTTGGTATGTGAACCAGGCAGAAGTGAAATTCAGGGAAAGTATAGAACGCTGCTGGATAAAATTTGCCCACCAGGGGGTTGTCAAACCGCGGCTGAGCATACGCCGCATGAAAAAACGATGGGGTAGTTTGTCAAAAAAAGGTCTTCTGACCTTAAATACAAATCTGATCCGCGCACCCAAGGCGTGTATCGACTACGTGATTACCCATGAACTCTGCCACACGCTGCATCATGACCACGGTTCGGATTTCTACCGGTTGCTGGAACGGGTGATGCCGGATTGGGAAAAACGCAAGGCAAAGCTTGAACTGGCGATGGTATAAGAGGTTATATGACGGTTGAAAAGAGCACAATGGCTCGATCCAAACCGAAAATGACCAAGAGGCATGCCCTAATCGTCAACCTACTGAAGATATATAGCATCCACGGCTATCGCCACAGTCTGTTGGAAATTCAAAAGCTCATGTATTTCATGCAGGCCGCAGGTGAACAACTCCGTTTGAATTACACCCAAAATACAGGATGAAACCCCGCCATATCAAGAAGGCATGGACCCGGTTAAAGGATGAAAACTGGCTTGATGCTGCCTGAAAATACTTGGGAGGTGGAAATGCCTTTTCAGGTGTAAGCCTGAATTCCCGATAGGGAAGTTATGGACGGCATGGACCCAGTGGACAAAATGGACCGGGCGAGCGGTGGCTATGGTTGATCGTGAACCATTGATTCCCAAGCACGGTGGTTATCGCAGGCTGAAGAGCTTCCAGATCGCACAACTGGCCTATGACCTGACGGTGCGGTTTTGCGAGCGCTATGTGGATCGGTTCAGCCGCACCCGCGCACTTACACCTACCCCGAAATTGCCGCCAACGCCGCGCTGGCGCTCATTGCCGTAGCCTGCAGCCTGCTTGACCGTCAGATTGCCGCCTAATCAAAAGCCTTCGAAAGGCAAGGCGGTTTCACCGAACGCATCTACCGTGTACGCAAATCCCGCAGAAAGTCGTGATGGTCCGGCAAGGCAGCTAAAGCCCCGCTCCAAACCGCCAATAACCGTTTCATGAAAACGGCCCAATCCTATCTGTATACGGCGTGGAAAAGACTGATCGCAGCCTATCTGCTGGCGGCACTGATCGGCCTGGCAACGGGCTCCCTGCTGGTCAACGTGGGAAACATCCCGCCCGAACGAATCTTCGAGGCTTCCACCAAGCGGCTCTCCTATGCGCTTCCCGCTTTTGATCGGGGAACCGAACACGGCATCGATATGGGTGTCCTGCTGTTTGCCTGGAATTCCCTTGGCGCCATGGTCACGATGTCCTTCATCTATACGGCCGCGCTGTTCGATCCGGACCATCGGCAAGCGTCCCCGCGCTGGCTGCGGAAAGTGTTCTGCGGAAAAACACGGATGAAACTGCTCTGCTATTTGCCGGGATGTGCGCAGATCGAGGCCGAGTCCCTGCGCCGGTTATACGTCTGGGTGATGGTTCCCCTTTTGGGGATCCTGTTGCTCGGGGTTGAAAGCGGCCTGCAGGTCTCAACGGCCACCTATATTTTCGGATCCTTCAGGACGGCCTTCCTTGCGCTGCTGCCCCACGGCCTGATTGAAATTCCGGCCTTTTCCCTGGCCGGTGCCGTGGCGTATTCGGCCCACCTTCAGATGGCCGCCAGGGCACGCAACAACCAGATCCGGATGGTTTTCCAGCAGATGGCAACCCATCGCCGCACCTTGCCGATCAAAACAATTGCCCTCTCCGTGGTCGGCGGGTTGCTGGTTGCCGGGCTGGTTGAGGCCCATATTACGCCGTGGTTGATGCAGATGGTGTGAAAAAAGGGGCAACCCCATGGGGGGTGCCCCTTCAGATGGGCCGGTTATTTCCGTTTAAACGGATGCCGGTCCGTTCACGCCTGCCGGAATACCACCCGTTCCCCTTCCGCTTCGGCGCTGATCCGGGCCCCCTCGGCGATCTTGCCTTCCAGGATCTCCATGGCCAGGGGGTTTTCGATCTGGCGCTGGATCACCCGTTTCAGCGGCCGGGCGCCGTAAATGGGATCGTATCCCTGGCGGGCAATGAGGTCGCGGGCCGATTCGGACAGAATCAGATCGATGTTCTGATCGGCCAACCGCTTGGCCAGGTGCTGCATCTGGATGTCGACGATCTTACCGATCTGCTCCGGCTCCAGGTTGAGGAAGATGATCGTCTCGTCGATGCGGTTGAGAAATTCCGGCTTGAAACCGGCGCGCAGGGCCTCGGTGACCCTGCGTTCCATCTCCTCACGGTTGTGTCCGCCCAGCTCCTGGATAAACTGGCTGCCGATATTGGAGGTCATGATAATGATGGTGTTCTTGAAATCCACCGTCTTGCCGTGACCGTCGGTCATGCGTCCGTCGTCGAGGATCTGCAATAGCACGTTGAACACCTCGGGGTGGGCTTTTTCAATCTCGTCGAAGAGAACCACCGAGTAGGGCCGCCTTCGCACCGCTTCGGTGAGGTAGCCGCCCTCGTCGTAACCCACATATCCCGGAGGGGCGCCGATGAGACGGGAGACCGAGTGCTTCTCCATGAATTCGCTCATGTCGATGCGCACGATGGCCTGCTCGGAATCGAAGATGAACTCGGCCAGGGCTTTGGCCAGCTCGGTCTTGCCGACACCGGTGGGACCCATGAAGATAAAGGAGCCGATGGGTCGATCAGGGTCCTGCAGGCCCGAGCGGGCCCGCCGTACGGCATTGGATACGGCTTCAATGGCCTGTTGCTGGCCGATGACGCGCTCGCCCAGGCGCTGTTCCATTTTGACCAGTTTCTGGCGTTCGCCCTCGAGCATGCGGCTGACCGGAATGCCGGTCCAGCGGGAGATCACCTCGGCGATATCCTCGGCGTCGACCTCTTCCTTGAGCATTTTCTTGTCGGTCTGAAGTTCTCCAAGGTCCTTTTTGGCCTGCTCCAGTTGGGTTTTCAATTCATTGGACCGACCGTAGCGCAGCTCGGCCACCCGGGCCAGGTTGCCCTCCCGCTCGGCGCGCTGCTCCTCGATGCCCAACTGCTCCTGTTCTTCCTTAATTTTGCGGATTTTTTGAATCTGGGTCTTTTCCTCCTCCCAGTGGGTCTTCATCCCGGCAATCTGGGCGCGCATGGCCTCCAGGCTGTCTTCCAGTTTGGCCAGCCGTTCCCGCGAGGCCGGGTCGGACTCTTTCTTCAGGGCTTCGCGCTCGATCTCGGCCTGGAGGATCTTGCGCTGGATTTCGTCGATTTCCACCGGCATGGAATCGATCTCGATGCGCAGCTTGGAGGCGCACTCGTCGATCAGATCGATGGCCTTGTCCGGCAGGAAACGGTCGGCGATATAGCGGTGGGACAGCGATGCCGCCGCCACGATGGCCGAATCCTTGATGCGCACGCCGTGGTGCACCTCGTATTTCTCCTTCAGGCCACGCAGGATAGAGACCGTGTCCTCCACGGTCGGTTCACGAACCAGTACCGGCTGGAAACGACGTTCCAGGGCCGCGTCCTTTTCAATGTATTTGCGATATTCGTTCAGGGTGGTGGCGCCCACGCAGCGCAGGGTCCCCCGGGCCAGGGCCGGCTTGAGCATGTTGGATGCGTCCATGGAGCCCTCGCTGGCCCCGGCACCGACCAGGGTGTGCAGCTCGTCGATGAACAGGATCACTTCGCCTTCGGCCTTCTCCACCTCCTTGAGAACCGCCTTGAGACGATCTTCGAACTCGCCGCGATACTTTGCCCCGGCAATCAGGGCGCCCATGTCCAGGGCCACCAGGCGCCGGTTTTTCAGGCTTTCGGAGACGTCACCGGCCACAATGCGCTGGGCCAGGCCTTCGACAATGGCCGTCTTGCCCACGCCCGGCTCACCGATGAGCACCGGGTTGTTCTTGGTCCGCCGGGAGAGCACCTGCACGATACGACGGATTTCGTCGTCCCTGCCGATCACCGGGTCCAGCTTGCCGCTTCTTGCCATATCGGTCAGATCCCGGCTGAATTTCTTCAGGGCCTCGTATTTCTCCTCGGGGTTGGGATCGGTGATGCGCTGGTTGCCGCGGATCTCCATGAGCACTTTCAGGACCGCGTCCCGGTTGACTCCCGAATCGGACAGGATCCGTGACGCGTCGCCGGCCTTTTTGTCGCACAGGGCCAGCAGGATGTGCTCGATGCTGGTGTATTCGTCCTTCATTTTACCGGCTTCGGCAAAGGCCGCTTCCAGAACCGACCGGCCGGTGGCCGAAAGGTAAACATCGCCGGTGCCGCTGACCTTGGGCAACCGGTCGATGGCCGCGGCCGCGTCGCCGGCAATGCGCTGGTCCGAGGCGCCCAGCTTCTTGAATACCGCGCGGGCCACCCCCTCCTTATCTTCGAGCATGGCGGCTAACAGGTGTTCCGGTTCGATCTGCTGGTTGCCGTGGGTGGATGCCAGGCTCTGGGCACTCTGGATCAGTTCCTGGGATTTTATGGTAAACCGGTCAAACCGCATAATCATTTCCTCCTTGCGTTTCAAACGGGTAATAGTGGCATTTGGTCTATATTTTGCAGACGAAATATAAACACCGCACCAATGTTGTCAATTGTCTGAAACGCATCGATCTGATAGGCAATCTGACCATTTGACCGCTTGGGCTGGTTTTTCCTGGTACAGACATGCCGGCTGGGACTTGACGTGAAAAAGCAGTTGTGCCAAAAACATTTGTAAGAAGGACGCGGTGGGTTGCGGGAATTCCCGCCGCCGTGTGGATGAATCATCGCCAAGACCATTTGCAATGGAGTATCAATGATCGGTTTCGTGCCTGTTTCACTCAATCAGTTCGTGAAACAATATCTGCGTAACAATAAGGGTGCCGATGCCGAAAGCGTTCGTGCCGGTGTCGAGGACGCGCTTGCCGCCTGGCGCCAGGGGGTTCGGTGTGCCTGCGGAAAGCCCCTTTGGGTAGCCGGTTCGGGCGTGGCCGGTTACGGTTGCTTCAGCTGCATTACCGGATCGGCCGAGCCGGATGGGGATCCGGAGATCGATGTGGTTTGTGACGACCCCTTTTATGAATTGGATGGCCCGGAAGACCGCTTCGCCCAGGTCAGCGAAATTATCCGCAATCACCCCCGGGATTACCGGGAACGGTTGGAGGAGGTCGAGTTCGTCTGGCAGGATGACGAGTACGACCTGGAGTACGAAGAGGAGGCCAAGGAGGAGCGTAAGGCGGTTCCGGAAACGGAAAATCAGCTTCAGCTGATCCATTTTCTGGATACCGGTGGCCCGGTGTCCCGACATATCCTTGACGCTTACCTGGAAGAACGCTATACGCCAACGCCCAACCTGCCGCTGATCCGCAAGTATTTCAAGCAGGCCAATCCCCAGCTGAAAGCGATCCTGCTCAAAGGGCTGTCCATCAACCCCACGGACCTGGATCTGTTGGACGACCTGGCCTATTTCAGTGAGTTCGACAGCATGTTGGGCGAACTGATCCGGTTTTATGCCGAGGCCTGTATCCAAGAGACGGACATGGAGCGCTTTTCGCTGCTGGCCCAGGATTTTCACATGAACACCTATGACCATGGCTATGACGCGCTTCAGGAACTGACCACGATGTTTCCCTCCGGTGCCAAGGGGGCCGTGGTCCAGCATCTTTTCGACACGGTCGACCAGTACGAGGGGCCGGAAGATGTGCCGTTCTAAGGGCGGGCTTATTTTATCCGACCCGTCGAGGCGCTTCCATCTCTAAGCGGGCCATACTGAAAACCTCCCCCAGGATGGCGGCGGCACGGTCGAGGGCGGGTTCATCGGCCATGGTGTAGTTGAGGCGCAATGTCTCCCGGCCACTCCCCGGCCGGGCGTAAAAGAAGGTGCCGGGTACGAACGCCGTGTTGCGGGCCACGGCCTGTCGGTTGACCGCCTGCATATCCATTCCCGCCGGTCCCCGCACCCACACGAACATGCCGCCTTCCGGCACGGTCCAGTTAAAATCCCCGGGAAAATAACGTTTCATGGCGCCCAGTAGCGCCTGTTGTCGAGGACGATACAAGGCGATGATGCGGGGCAGGTGGCGTTGCAGGTGACCGCCGGTCAGGTACTCGGTGGCCAGGGCCTGATTGAAGGTGCTGGTGTGCAGGTCCACGCCTTGCTTGGCCAGTACCAGCCAGCGGCCGACCGGCTCCGGCGCCAGGCAGAACCCCATGCGCAGGCCCGGCGCAAACACCTTGGAAAGGGTCGAGAGGTAAACCACATGGTCCGGTGCCAGCGCCTTGATGGGAGCGACGGGGACGCCGTGATACCGCAGATCGCCGTAAGGATCGTCTTCCACCAGCAGGGTGTCGTAGCGCCGGATGATGTCGGCGATGGCCTGGCGCCGCTCGGCAGGCAGGGTGCGACCGGTGGGATTCTGGAAATTGGGCACCATGTAGATGAACTTCACCGGCTGGCGGGCCAGGGCGGTTTCCAGGGCATCGGGCAGCATCCCCTGGTCATCGGTCGCGATTTCGAGATAGCGGGGTTCGTAAGGGGCGAAGGCCTGCAGGGCGCCCAGGTAGGTGGGGGCCTCCAGGGCAACATGATCACCGGGGCTGATGAGAATCTTGCCCAGTCCGTCCAGTACCCCCTGGGAGCCGCTGGCCACCAAGACCTCGTTCGGTGTTGCAGAAAGCCCTTTGCCCGCCAGATAGTGGGTCAGGGCCTCGCGCAGGGGCGGGAATCCCTCGGTCAGGTCATACTGGAAGGCCGCCGGACCATATTGGGCGATGGTTCGCTCGGTGATTTCCTGCATCATGTCCATGGGAAAACTCTCCGGCGCGGGAATGCCGCCGGCCAGGGAGATCATTCCCGGACGGGAGACCACCTTGAGGATTTCACGGATGGCGCTGGCGCCCATGTTGCGGGTACGCCGGGCCAGAATGGTTTCAGTGGGCATGTTGATTTTTCTCCTTGGATCAATAAGGACCGGTTGGTATTTTTTCACAACTCACAACTCACAACTCACAACTCACAACTCACAACTCACAACTCACAACTCACAACTCACGGGCTATTTGCGCAGTTGCCTGATGTAAAAACGCAGTTGATGATTGGCCTGGTTCAGAATATTGCCTTCACGGGTGGACATGTACACGGTGGCGGCACCATTTAACGTGATGATGATGAAATCGGCGATGGCACGATAATCCAGGTCGGGTTTGAGCAGGCCCGCAGCCTCGGCCTCGGCCAGCCAAGCCTGCAAGCGTTTGGAAAAGCGCACAAATCCTTTCAGGATATGCCGGCACATGGTGTCGGACTGGCCGGAGAGTTCTACCAGCATGTTGACGAAAAAACAGCCTCCGTCGAAAATTTCCTTGCCCAGATAATCCAGCAACACATTCTGGATGGTTTTCTCAATACGTTCCAACGGATCGGCGATGGCGCGAACATCCGTAAAGACCTCGGATCGCCAGGCCTCAACGGCATCGTTGTAAACCGCCCTCCAGACCTCCTCCTTGCTTCTGAAGTGGCAGTAAAGGCCACCTTTGGTCAGTCCGGTGGCCTGCAGGATATCGCTCACGGAGGTGTTGTAATAGCCTTTGACCGAAAAGAGCTGAAGGGCTTTTTCAATGATGTTGCGACGGGTCAATTCCCCTTTGGTGGACATGCTGTGCTCCCGTTTTAAAACCAACCGGTCTTTCTTTATTGTGCCTGCCGCCAAATGTCAAGTCATAAAAAATAGCACAGCTACCGGGTAAGGGCAAATCGGAAGAATGGCGCCATCTGCTGCTGATGGGGCTTGCGGAGACCGGAAATCAGACGACGAAAAAGACGGACCATCAGATGGACGAAGAACGCGATCGATTCCAATGTGATGAAGCAAAGGACAAAAAGGACCAGAAAAACCACCAGCCCGACGCCCGATACAACCAAGACGATGTCGACCATTCGTATCTCCTTGTTTGACTCGACACCCAACCGATGATATCCGGGTTGATATTCCGACGGACAGGACGTGAACCGCGGGGGGACGCCAGGCGAGGGTTTCCGTTCCGGCATGGGCGGTCAGGCCGCAGAAGACAAAGGGATGCGACGATGCAGGACGCAAGGAGACAATTTCGTGAAGCGGTTGGCCGGGTTGCCCGGGGGTGGCTGACGGACGGTTTGCCGTCAAGGCAGGGCCTCGATCAGGCCGCGGAAGAACTGGACCGGTTGCGTCATCAGCTGGCCGTTAATGGCCTCTGGCCTCACCCGCCGACCATGGTTACCGCCACCCTGGACGATGGCCTGGGCCAGGGGCTGGCCATCATCGAAAAATATGCTGCGCTTATCGGGATGCAATTGTTTCCCCTGGGACTGATGCAGTCGCCCGAGGCCGTCATCGATGCCTGCAGCCGCCACCAGCCGGATTATCTGGGCATGACCATCCTCCAGTACGATACCGAAGACGATTTGAATCGCATTGCCAGGCACCTGCCGGCCAAAACCCGCATTGTTGCCGGCGGGCCCGTGTTCAACGGTGATCCCGATTTTTCCGAACGGACCGGCGTTCACTATGCGGCCAAAAATGTGGCTGCCTTTCTGACATTCATGCTGGCCGCCGAACATGGATAGGGGTGCGAGCCCGCTATACGGAATCCGGCCTTAACCTTTTTCTGCGGTGCGATATGACATTCTTGTCCGGGAGCTTCATTGTTCTTCTCACCGTAATTTTCGGTGGCAACGCCGTGGCCATCAAGCTGACCCTGACGGGCATGGGGCCGCTGACGACGGCCGGTCTCCGTTTTGCACTGGCGGCCATCGCCATCGCCCTTTGGGCTTTGGCCACCGGCCGCTCTTTTCGCATCCGGCCGGGACAGAGTTTTCAGCTGATTATCGTTTCATCGGGTTTTACCCTCCAGCTTTGCCTGTTTTACCTGGGGCTCGACCGGACATTCGCCTCGCGGGGCATTCTGATTTCCAACCTGCTGCCCTTTTTTGTCCTGTTTCTGTCTCACCGATTCATTCCCGATGAGAAGATCACCTGGCAGAAGATGGCGGGAATCGGTATGGGGTTCTGCGGCGTGGCATTCATGTTTCTGGGCCATACCGGTGCCTATGGCGCCTTTCACAGTGGTGATCCCATTGTGCTGGCGGCCGTGATCGTCTGGTCGTGCAATGTGGTCTACACCAAACGGATCATCAGTGCGTATGCTCCGTTTCATCTGGTGCTCTATCCCATGATGGTTTCCGTTCCGGTTTTTCTTTGCGCCGGAGTATTGTCCGGCGAAATGATGGTTTTCGATCTGAACGCCACCGTGCTCGGCGCATATGCGTATCAGAGCCTGATCAGCGCCGCCTTCGGTTTTGTGGCCTGGAGCACCATGCTCCAGCGATACGGAGCGTCGACGCTGCATAGTTTTGTTTTTATCATGCCCATTGCGGGTGTGGTTTTCAGTGCCCTGATTCTGCAGGAACCGATTACCCCCAATATCGTCGTGGCCCTGATATTGATTGCCGGCGGGATTTTAATGGTTCAACGGAGCCCCAAAAAGGCCGTTTTCAGTTTTTCGTTGACCCGCGGCATATGATTGCGTGAACAGAAGGCGATTTCTGTCAAAGCATATACCCGCCTGCTTGTCTTTTCATCCGTCTTCTACGTTGGGCTTTTCCACACATAGCCCCACTATGCGTAAAAAGGCCCGCCTTGAATACGAATGAAAATCATGCGCATCCTGGTATCTTCTTTTCCGCCAATCGCCTAATGATGCATATCCCTGGCGAGACGAGCATATTTGAATAGTATAGGAATTTCCATTTTTTACTCGCCCTAAACATCCGGCCCACATAGGCCGGGCTCTGGCGGTCAAGGGCCACCTGGGTTTTCGGCCGGTTACGGTAACACCCATCTTCCTTGTTCACCAGATTCAAAGCCGCCAGGCCGTCAAGTAGAAACCGTGTACTTGTCGGATGGGTGCCCAACTCGGCGGCCACTGATCACCGATGCGATTGGGAAATACTTCACCGGAAAACCATCAAAACCGATACCGGTGGAGTTCCTTTGCATCTCGACGCTCCAGTCATAACGGTTTCACCGGCTGTCGCTTTCGAGGATGCTGACTTTCGCGACCGGTTTCGACGAACGCATGCACGCGCCATGGACCGTCGTCGGCGCTGCCAGCAAAAAAAGGCGCATCCGACAGCCGTGCGATACGGTGCCTTGCGCCTTCACTCTCTTCGCGATCAGAAGTCCGAAGATCGAAAGGTCTATCTCAATTCATTAGAAGTAACTAATCAATGCGTTCAAGCAATTCACACGACGGGGGATTATTGTCAAGGACTTTCTGTGGATTTTGTTTCTCCGGGATGACCCGGGCGTTGCAGCGGCATTGGGCACAATCGCCATTGCACTGGCAGGGGTGGCGCTGGCGGGCCGCGACCACCAGACTGCCCTCGGGCGCAAGTGCATGGCCGTTCTCACCCTTGAACAGGAGTCGGTGGGCAGGCACGCGGCTCAGGTAAAATTTGCATTGAAACGTATTGCAGCCAAAGGGGCATAGGTTTCGCAGGCGCCCCGTATCAATATGAACCTGCCCTTGGCCGTCGTATTGCTGGTCGAGAAGATGAATCAGCTCCCAGGCCGAACTGCCGTCGAAATCGCCCACCGGCGCCACGTGCAGATTACCGTTTTCCCGTTTGCATGTGATTTGAAAATTCATGCTCATGTGGATTTCCTCCTTACTCCACGTTGACGAGGACCTGTGTCAGTCGCTTGCGAAGCATCTCCAATTGCTTGGACTTGAATGCCTTTCTTGTATCCTCCAATGTGTCAACGGCGTCTTTGATCGCTTTTTTCAATGCCAATTCACGTGCCTTCGACGGGCAACCGTCAAGAAAAGGCTTCAGATCCTGTATCTCGACCTGGTTGGCCATAATCGAACTGATGAGAACACAGTGCCGGTCGATCCCCTGCTGCAAATCCTTGATGCTGGAATTCAGGGCACGTGCAAGGGCATTTTTGTCCGCAGCCACTATTCTATCCTCCTTTCCTAATCCTTTACGGCGATATGAATACGCGAATGGTGCAAGGTAGCTCTTATGTAATTAGTATATTCTATCTTGACGAGACATCTCAATTTCACATCGGCGCTTGGATGTCAAGATCTTTTTGATTGCAGCAGCGCCCGATGCCATCGTCATGACGGGTGCTTCCATCGCCGTGCAACAACATTGTTTTAACGTTTATGGTTTATTCAATACTCCTCAAAGCTGTTGCGGCCCCTTTTTTGGGCCGGAACCAAAACGGAATCACAGGATTCGAGAACTGCCGATTTGTCGTAGGTATTGATAATGGCCCTGCAATCGACACAGTACTTGCGCGGCATGCCGCGTCCGGTCCACACCATATAGATGGTGAAGGTTTTCCGGCATCTCGGGCAGATGCAGCGCACAAACCGTTTGCTCTTAAGCGTCATTTTGCGGTTGGATTTTCCATTATTTTCAACACGCGACGCGCGGAGCGCGGCTTCTGGCTGCCTTGATGATGCGTTGATTCATATTTTCCGTTCTTACAACATGGCGATCAGCGGAAGATAAAGATGAAGTGGAAAGTTGAAGTATTTTATCCAGATTTGACATCTTTTGGGACGGTAACCCTTTTTCTTTTCTCCGCGCTTCTTCTTTATCGAGTTGTGCAAAAGCAAGAGGAAGACGATCAATGGATCCGCAAACGGCACTGACATAATCGGGTTGGTTCAGATTGTACACCAGCGCTGCCTCAGCCGGTAATCGTTCAAAATCATGTGTGAGGTTTTTCCGCCCACTCCTGCGTCGTTCGCCATGTTTTATGGTGCCGAAAAAATTTTCTATAATTTCGTTTGTACGACTCACAAGTCGCATTCGAGAAGGGGCGTTCTCCGGTAACGTAATAACGTGGCCCCAAAGGTGTTCGCCATGAACATCGATATGTTTCAAGATGATATCAATGGCATCACGCATATCTTGGGCCGGGCCTCTTTTGGGACGACGTTCTTTGAGCGATGCCGTCCAATCGTAAAATCGTTTCCGCATCAAATCAATGTCTGCCACTGTTTCATTTTCGGGCAGTTTTTTCGCGGTCCGCAGTTGATCCCGCAATTCATCGAATAGCTCAGCACGGCGTTGAAGACGCTTGATGATGTGACGAAAAGGAACTTCACATGCAACTTTGGTCAAAATCCGGCCAAGCCGTTTGAGTGCACCCGTTACTTTTCGATCATCGGATGGGATACGAAGAAACGCATCAATCGCTTTTGATCCGATCATGCAGCGGTTAAAAAAATCGAAATAGGGTCGGTCAAATGGAAAATCCAGCCCGGAGGCGTCGGCATGATAGTCGATCACCCATTGGCTTAGCGCACGGACAACCGCTATCCCATTTTTTCCCGGCGGCAATTGATATGTATGGTCTTCCATCTCTTGCCATGCAATAACCGTTTGCCGAGCATCATCGATCTGTAAACCAATCTTTCCGCCGAACTCGCGAATCAGGCGCTTAATGTCGGCCTGAACCTTGGTTCTGCGAAAAAGGTCGCGAAGGGCACAATGGTCAGAATTTAAAAGATCTTTGCCGATATCCGCCAGAAAATGCTGATGGCAGGCCAAAACAGGGATCTCCAATCCCAATTCGGAAACCAAATCGTTCAGCGCCGGTGTGACCGCTCGCCCTAAATCTCGCATCCCCGCACAAGGCGGGCCGAATCTTTCAACGGTGTCGCGCAGACATGGCAAAATAAGTTCAGCTTTCTCAGTGGCTATCTTCCATGCGCCAAGCACCCATTTTCGCCAACCGGCCATCACAACAAAAAGCGTGCCTCGGCCGTTTTCTCCGCTTGCATCGATGTGCATCGGCCATCCACCGTCATTTTCCAATATTTTTCTTATGCGGTCGGCTTTTGCATAATGAAGCCGTAGAAAATATTGTGAAAACCGCATGGCCAAGTCACTGACTTCACCAGCTGAGATACGAATGCCATAGTCGTCATTGAGCGCTGCCATGATCTCTTCTCGCTGCCGATGTTCAAGCAACCGCTGGCGTCCGACAAAAACCATCAAATCATAGCCGGCATTGCAGTTTGGCATAATAGTTTGCGACACGGATAAAGATCTTTGGGTCACCAAGGTGCCGACGGGATGATGGCATCGGCCGGCACAAACATACACTGTTTCACATACTTCGAATACTCCATGTCGAAGGGTCCTGCCTTCATGGCGGTATGTTTTCTGAACTTTCATTGGGCCATGACAGATTTCACAGCGTCCACGCTCCTCTTTGGCCGAAACAACAACATCGGTCAGTCCGAAAGCCTGTTTACAACAACGGTCATTCAAACGACGCGCCTCATCTCTCAAATCGCTCAGGACGTTTAAGGGAGGCTTGCCGTTTTTTTTTCTGTCGGGATCCCGTGTCGAGTAAAAATCTGTTTGACTTGCTCGACTGTAACCGACATCCCTCGTACGTCCAGGCGCTCAGCAACCAACGTTGGAGACACCCTGATCTTTACGGTTTTAAACGCTTCAATCAGCACGGCGATGGTTAATTCTGCTGATGGTGGTTCAACAACCGGTGCTGTCTTTTGCAAAAGAAAACGGCGCGTATTTAACTGCAGTTGTGCTTTTTCAGGATTTGCATCTGTATATAGAAAGAAACGTTCCAGCCGACGGCGACCGATCTGATTGTTTTTAACCAGCCCATGCAGTGCATTATGCAACGTGTTGGGAATTCTTATTTTCAACAAATTCAGCATTTCTTTGGGCATCATGCCGGCATCTGAAGAATGGACGATTTTGATGATGGTGTTTTTCAGCGTGCCATATTGTGAAAAACCAATCCCCTTATGAAACCACAATCCCCACTCATCAAAAATCGGTACATCCTGAAGCGTATAATAACGACCGGCATCCGTAAAACTCGTTAAATATCCCATGCGTTTGAGTCTTCGAAAAACACTCATTCGCGACGTCGTTTGAAGTAAATGATATAACTGGCCAATATCTGCGATATACTTCTTATTGAAAAAGTTCCAAAGTACTGTCTTGGATTCTTCAGGTGAGAGCATATGGCCTCATGATACAATTATTTGTTTGAATGTAAATTATTCAAACAATCGTATCAATTTAGCCCTCCCATGTCAATCCTCGGGTTTAATAATATCAAATGGTTACATTTTTTAGTGCCGCCATAATCATCGAACAGCGATACAATTATGAATGAATACAACGATATATTTGCTTACATTTCAGTGGGTTAAAAAATCCAACTGCATTCTGACCCTGTAGCGTTTGCTGCTGGCGAATTTGTTTTCTCCATCGGCCCAATTTCCCCTGGTTTTATCCTTCGTTGATTGACGGGCAGGTGTTCCGAGACCTTCACCATTGGAGTACATGCTTGATATCCTTTTCTGTAATGCGGAATGAGCAAATTCGATCGTGCAGACAGGCCCGCACCCTAATTTGGTGGTCTCCCGACGCACCGATCTTCCTGGATGACCTGGGAGACCGCACTGAGGCTGGAACTGGCTAGCATGTGCACGGGCTTATTGTGTTTCTTGCCCAGATTCTTGACAATCTTGCAGGCCGCATGACTGTTGCAGTTGACCGGGCAGAGAACCACATCGGCGCGCTTGAAGCATAATTCAAGCCCCTTGGCGCCTCTTTTCACGTACCCGTCATGGTAGTCAAAGGAGCCGCCGTATCCCTCGATCAGCTTGCGATAAGCCGATTCCATGCGGGTGATGCCACCAACAATCAACACCCGCTTGCGGCACAGATCAAAGGCGGGACAACTGGCATCGCAGCGGTTCATTGCCGCCAATTCGCCGATGACTACCCGGCTTTCTTGCCTGAAATGCCGGTTCAGTTCACGCTGCCGGGCCATCTGGTCGGACAATTTACGGTTCCGGGCCATGAGGGTCCCCAGGGTTTCCCGGGCTTCGGCCAGCTGTTGCCGAAATTGTTCATTTTCCGCTTGCTTGGATTGGTTCTCCTGTTCCAGGGCTGCGATTTTCGAAAAATGATCCGATCCGGCAAGTTGGTGACGCAAGTTCTCGTTTTCCGTTTCCGCAGTTCTCAACCTTCCCTGTAAGGCCGCTTTTTCCTGCTGTAACGTTTCGATCGTTTTTTTCAAGGACCGCCGAACACCGGCATCACGCTTGCGTTGCTCATGCAGCTGAACGAGTTCCCGCTTCTGTCCGCCCAGACGGCGGGTCAGTTGCAGGCGCTCTTCAGCGGTCCAGTGCATGGCCATATGAACGTTGCCAAAAACCTCCCGGTGGTTTTGGGCGGAGAGTGCCGGGTGGGTTGCCGCATTCCATAAGCCGCCGGCGATTTCCCCCGACTCCAAGGCGATTTTGAAATGCGCCATAACGGCATCGGCACCGGACGAGAGGAAATCCTGCATGGATCTGCCAAATTTACGTTCGAGCAATGCGTCGATGCGCCGGGAGAGACGATTTTCGCTCTCCAGACTGGCGACCATTTTTTCGTGCATGTCGTAAGCGGAATCGCCTTTGTCCAACACCCTGGTTTTTTTTAGCAACTGCCTTTGTTCGTCCTGGGTCAGGCACATGCCGACCAGCGGACATTTGAAGAAATGGTTGACCTGCCAGGGTTTAAGGCGGGTCAGGGGATTGGTTTCAAGAGCAATCGTCGTGTTGTCTCCGCTTTGATCATGTCGGCAGTACGGTGGGTGCGGGGTCATCATTGAACCTCCTTTTGGGTTTGTTTTCCAATTCGGCCTTGATCATTTTTCGGCCGCCCCATAGGGCTGGCTTCAGTACCCAGTGAAGGCGCCAGGGATGATCAAGGTCCCCAATCAAAACCGGGATCCAAATAAAAAAGGCGTATCCCGATTATTCCATCGAGTTACGCCTTCACTTTTCCACACCGCCGCAAGCGTTATGAAATCCGTAAGACATCCCTGTGCTTGTTTTATTTGAAAAGGTGGTCAGTGGATAGGTTGTTGCTGTCCCCCCGGACTATGTTTCCGAATCATCCATGCAGTCCAGTTGCGCCTTGAATTCATCTGAAAATGCAGTGGCCTGGTTACGGCATTTTTCAGCCACACATCCGTGCTTGCGATACTCATCAAAGTGGCTCAGCCAGCTTTCACCGGCCCGCGGACAGGACTGAATGAATTCCATGAAATCGGTCAGGCGGTCCAGGGTTCCGGCACTGAGGGCATGTTCCATCTGGCAGGCTTCCTCGTCGGCTGCACTGGATTCGACTTTCAGAACTTCTGTCAGAAACTGCTGCAGGACCCCGTGCCGGCGCCGCATCTCCTTACCGATAGAGGCCCCGTTTTTGGTCAGCTCAATGTATTCATACTTCTCATAATGCACCAGCCCCCTGTCACTCAATGTCTTGAGCATACTGGACACCGTGGGCATCTTGACGTCCATCCGTTTGGCAATATCCTTGACGCGGACAACTTTTTTTTCCTTGTCCAGATCGAAAATCGCCTCCAAATAGTCTTCCATCACCGAGGTCAACGGTTTGTCGATAATTGTATTTTTTAATGGGGATATCATTTGCAGCCTATGTATTTTTTAAATTTATAACTTTATTAGTGGGCTCTAATAAACATAATTCACCGCCATCTTGTCAAGCTTTTTTTGTTTTCGCTCCAAACTGGGCCTGCGCAACAAGAAAATCAATCTGCGGACCCACCTTCTCTCTTTTGAAGAATAGTGGTTATAGCCCACTACTAACCTACTAATTTATCAACTTGACACATCCTTGCCAACGGGTGTTTAGTCAATAGAAGATACAGAAAAAAAGGTTTGATTGTAAAATAAACAAAATTCAGTTAATAATGGACTCATTAATAAGATATTGATGGTGAGGGCAGGGGGGATGTGTCCGCCCATCAGGGGATCAGCGCTGATATTCACTATCGCTCAGGCATTTTCTCATGGAGGCGAACGGTTGGGAACTGCAGATGAGATCAAAGCAGGGGATGCACTCCTTGAGTTGGAGGACATCCACATGCATTTTGGAAAAGTGGCGGCCCTCTCCGGAATCAACCTGGCAATCCGAAAAGGGGAGATCCACTCCGTCATCGGTCCCAACGGGGCCGGCAAGACGGTGATGATGAACATCATCAACGGCCTTTATCGCCCCCAGAAGGGCACCATTCGTTTTAAAGGCGCGCCCATCAATGGCCTCAGGCCCCATGAACGGGCAAAATTGGGTCTCGCCCGGACTTTCCAGAAGGTCGAGGTTTTCGGCGGAATGACGGTGCTGGACAATATCCGGCTGGGCCGCCATGTCCACTACAAATCCGGTATTTTGAGCGGTGCTTTTTATCTGGGAAAAACGAAAAAAGAGGAGATCGAACACCGCACCTTCATTGAAGAGGAGATCATCGATCTGTTGGAGATCGAGCAGATCCGCCATAAGCCCGTGGGCATGCTGCCCTACGGGTTGCAGAAGCGCGTTGAGTTGGGGCGTGCCCTGGCCCTGGAGCCGGAACTGCTCATTCTGGATGAACCCCTGGCCGGCCTCAATCTTGAGGAGGTCGAGGACATGGCCCGGTTTATCCTCGATGTGAACGAAGAAAAACGGTGGCGGGTGACCTGCCTTTTGGTCGAACACGATATGGGCGTGGTCATGGATCTGTCGAGCCGGGTGTTCGTTCTGAATTTCGGCAACATGATTATGGACGGCACCCCTGAAGACGTTCAAAACAATCCGGAAGTGATCAAAGCCTACCTGGGTGAAGAGGATCTGTATGCAACACGCGCATAATTCGGCGAGCGGCAAGGTTGAGATTTCCAGGGAACTGACCATCCAGAAGCTGTTTTTCGAGCAGGCCCGGCGTTACGGGAAAGGCCGGGTGGCTATGCGCGAAAAGCAGTTTGGCCTCTGGCGACCGATCACCTGGCAGGACTATTTCGAGAACGTCAAATACCTCAGCCTGGGACTGCTTCGTCTGGGCCTGGAACCGGGCGACAAGGTCGCCATGATCGGCGACAACCGGCCCGAGGGGCTGTGGGCCGAAATGGCCACCCTGTGCGCCGGCGGGGTGGCGGTGTGGCTCTTTCAGGACTGCCTGATCGATGAGGTCAAATACATCCTCGATCATTCGGATACCAAATTTCTATTTGGAGAGGGCCAGGAGGAGGTCGACAAGGCCATTTCCATTATCGGTGAATGCCCCAAACTGAAAACGGTCATCTGGGACGATCCCAAAGGCATGCGCAACTACCACCAGGATTACCTGACCAGTTTCAAGGCGGTTATGGCCCTGGGCCGTGAAATGGAAAAGGAACAGCCGGACCTTTTCGAGGAGATGATCAACCGCGGCCATGGCGACAACGTGGCCCTGCTTTTCTATACCTCGGGAACCACCTCGCTGCCCAAAGGCGCGCTGCTTTCCCACAACAACATGCTTACCATGGGCCAGCACCTCATGGCCGTGGATCCGTGTTACGACACCGACGATTATGTCTCCTACCTGCCTTTTGCCTGGATCGGCGAGCAGATGATGTCCATCTCGTGCGGGCTTCAGATCGGGTACACGATCAATTTTCCCGAGGAACCGGACACCGCCCAGGAGAATATCCGCGAGATCGGCCCGCACGTGATGTTCGCGCCGCCGCGCATGTACGAGCAGATGACCCGTTCCGTTCAGGTCAAACATCTGGATGCCAGCTGGACCAAGCGCCAGTTTTTCAACCTCGCCTCCAAGATCGGCTACACCGTGGCCGATATGAAATTCAAAAAACAGCCGGTGCCGTTTTACTGGAAAATCCTCGAGTGGCTCGCCTACGTCACCGTTCAGAAGAAACTCAAGGATCATCTCGGCCTTACCCGGGTGCGGCATGCCTATACCGGCGGTGCCGCCATGGGGCCGGACCATTTCCGCTTTTTTCATGCCCTGGGGGTCAACCTCAAACAGATCTACGGCCAGACCGAGGTGGCCGGGATTTCAGTGGTTCACCGCGACGGCGACATCAAATTCGATACCGTGGGCCACCCCATTCCCGGTACCGAGATCAAGATTACCGGGGAGGGTGAAATCATCACCCGCAGTTCCTCCGTATTTCTCGGGTACTACAAGAACCCCGAAGCCACCGAACAGGCCCTGGTGGACGGCTGGCTTCACTCCGACGACAAGGGGTTTCTGGACGACGACGGCCATCTGGTGGTGTTCGACCGCACCAAGGATGTGTTTACCTTAAGGGACGGAAAACCCTTCTCGCCGCAATACCTGGAGACACGTCTGAAGTTCAGCCCCTACATCCGCGATAGCTGGGTGATCGGCGATAAAAAAGAGTACATCACGGCAGTGCTGTGCATCGACTACAACGTGGTCGGTAAATGGGCCGATGAGAAGAAGCTCAACTACACCAGCTATCAGGAGCTGTCCCAGAAACCGGAAGTGTATCAGCTGGTGGAGAAGCAGATCCGCCAGGCCAACAAGGATCTTCCGGAGGCCGCCAAAGTGGCCAAATTCACCAACCTGTACAAGGAGTTCGATGCGGATGACGACGAGTTGACCCGAACCCGCAAGCTGCGCCGTGCATTTGTGGAAAAGCGCTACCGGGAGATCGTGAATGCGCTCTACACGGCTGCCGACAGTGTCCACATCGACACCACCATCAAATACGAGGACGGGCGTGAGGCCCACATCAAAACCGATATGCATATTGTTCACCTGGAAGATTGAAAAAGGAGCGCCTCCAATGGAACTGTTTTTAATGACGATCACAACCGGTGTCATGGTGGGCGGAATCTACGCGCTGGTCGCCCTGGGGTGGGTCCTGATCTACAAATGCTCCGGCGTGTTGAACCTGGCCATGGGAGAAATGACGCTGATCGGTGCCTACGTGTCGCTCAGTTTCTACTCCATGGGCGTACCCTTTCTCCTGGCCCTGGCCTTTTCCCTGGTGATCGGATTTGTCCTCGGTATTCTGACCGAACGGATTTTCCTGGACAAGCTGATCGGCGAGCCGGTGCTGACGGTGATCATGGTGACCGTGGGACTCTCTTTCTTCTTCAAGGGTACGGTTGAATTCATCTGGGGAACCGACACCCGGGTGTTCAGCCCACCGGTATTTTCCATCGAGCCCATTCATATCGGTCCCCTGATCATCGGCCAGGTCTATCTGTGGAGTTTTATCGCCGCCATCATTCTGCTGATCGTTTTTGTCTGTTTTTTCAAATACACCCGCTGGGGTCTGGCCATGCAGGCCACGGCCGACGACGAGATGGCCGCCTTGTCGGTCGGGGTCAGCGCCCGTTTCGTATACGCGGCGGCCTGGGCCATCGCCTTCATGGCGGCCGGTGTCGGCGGCACCTTGCTGGGCAACATCAACGGCCTGAACATTTCCGTCGGCTATCTCGGTCTGCTTGTTCTGCCCGCCGTGGTGCTGGGCGGGCTCAATTCGGTTCCCGGCGCTATTGTCGGCGGGATTATCATTGGCATTCTGCAGAATCTGTGCGGCGCCTATCTGGACCGCTATTTCCCGGGGGCCGTCAAGGAGATCGCGCCTTTTGCCTTTATGGCGATCTTCCTGCTTTTCAAGCCCTATGGCTTGTGGGGATGGGAGCGGATTGAACGGGTGTAGAACCCACCACTATCAGGCCTGATCCAAGGCCTCCAAACAGACTCTTCGTGGCCGTCCAGAAATGCCCAATGGGTCAGTGTTAAGTTTAACGTGTTAAGCAAATGTATCCTATCGATTTAGATATAGAAAGGAAGTAGTTATGTCGACAACCTGGCTTCCCTGCGGCGTTTACCATGAAACCTACGCCCAGGACCATGCATGGTGGCAGACAAGATTCATTCGCGGCAAAATGGTTCTGCTGGCCTTCATTCTGTTTGCCGTTATTCCTTTCCTTGCGGACTCCTACGGGCTCAGCGTGTGCAACCAGATCGGGTACACCATTCTGGGGGCGCTGGGTGTCCAGCTGCTGATCGGTTTCTGCGGCCAGATCACCCTTGGGCATGCGGCCTTCCTGGCGGTGGGCGCCTATACCAGCACGCTGCTGATCCTGGAGTTCCCCTGGCCCCAATGGATGATGCAATGGGGCCTTGCCTATCCGGTCAGCATCTTCATCGCGGCATTGGTTGCCGGCATCTGGAGTGTGCTGTTCGGTCTGCCGTCAGCCCGGGTCAAGGGCTTCTACCTGATTCTGACCACCATGGCGGCCCAGTTCATCACCGTCGATTTTATCATCACCCAATATGTCAGCCAGATCGGCGGCCGGGGACAGGCCTTTTCGCTGCCACCGGGCACCATTAAGGTCGGCCCCTGGGTGATCGACAGCGATCTGAAAGTCTATTTTATGATGCTCGCCCTGGTGATCGTCTGTGTGATTGCCGTGGTCAACCTGCTACGTTCCAAGGCCGGCCGGGCCTGGGTGGCAATCCGCGACAACGACATCTCCGCCGCGGTGATGGGCATCAATGTGGTTAAATACAAGCTGTTGGCCTTTTTCGTGGCCGGTGCGATCGGCGGCATCGCCGGCGCCTTCTGGATCAGCAACCTGGCAGCCGTCAGCCCCGAGCATTTTCCCTGGTTCTGGTCCCTCTGGCTGGTGGGCGTCATTCTCATCGGCGGGGTCGGGTCCGTTCATGGGGCAATTTTTGGCTCTATCTTCATGGTAGTGATCATGGAGGGGTTGCAACTGGCGGTGATGCCCCTGGCCGACACCTTCCCGAAACTGCTCATGGATTTTCTTTTCATCAAGGAAGCCGCCTTCGGCCTGTCCATCTGTGTGTTCATGATCTTCGAGCCCAATGGGCTGGCCTACCGCTGGTGGCAGGGAAAGAACTATTTTAATTTGTGGCCGTTTTCGTATTAATCGTTTTACTACTGCGTATTTAACGAAAGGGGAGACGATGAACGCTAAAAAAGGATGGGCCAACGTTTCTATCGTGGTGGCGTTGATGGTGCTGGGTTTGGTATTTTCACCTTTTGCCGGCGCCGCCGACATCAAGATCGGCGCGCTCAACGACATGACCGGGGCGACGTCCGATGTCGGCAAGGACTATGCCCTGGGAATTGCCGAGGCGATTCACTACATCAACGATACGGGCGGTATCAACGGAAGAAAGATCAAGCTGTACCAGTTTGATTACGGCTACCGGATTCCCGAGGCGCTCACCAAATACAATCTGTTCAAACGATTGAAATGCGCGGCGATCCTGGGCTGGGGAACCGGTGACACCGAGGCGTTGGCACCGACAGTGGCCAAGGACAAGATCCCGTATGTGTCGGCGTCCTATTCCGGCCACCTGTGCAAGCCGGAGAAAACGCCGTACAATCTCTTCTTTTCCACCGACTATTCGACCCAGTCCCGGGGATTGATCACATCCTGGTTTGACAAGAAATGGCCCACCAAACCCGACTACGGCAAGCGCAAACCGCGCATCGCCATGTGCTACATGTTTGCTTCCCCGTTCAGCAGTTCTTCCATCAAGGCGGCCAAGGACCAGGCGGAGATGCTCGGTTTCGAGATCGGTCCCGATCAGGACGTTTCCCTGTTCGCCATCGATACCAAGAGCCAGATTCTGTCCCTGAAAGAGTTCAAACCGGATGTGGTCCTGCATACCAATACGGTGATGTCCGTTGCCGCGACCCTGCGCGATGCTTACGCCCTGGGACTGGGGGCCGACAACCTGATCAAGTGCTGGGGGTTTGACGAGAACCTGCCCAGACTGGCCGGCAAGGCCGCCGAGGGGGCGATCGGCTGTGCCCCCTGGGCCTTTTACGGGCTGGATGTACCGTTGATGGACAAGGTCATGGAGTACGCCAAGAAATACAATCCGGGGATTCCCCAGGAGAAGCGGACCATCCATACGGTCCAGGCCTGGGCCAATGCGCTGGGACTGGCCGAGGCGCTGAAACGGGCCGACAAGGCCGGCGATCTGAGCGGCGAAGGTATCCTCAAAAAAGGCTTTGAAACCATGCGGGGGTATGAAATCGGCCTGGGCATCGCCCCGGCGACCTATACCCCCACGGATCATCGCTCCCAGAGCGAAGCCAAAATTTATGAATACAAAAATGGCGAGTTCGTTCTGATCGATGCGGTCGACTTGAAGGCGCGCTGGCCGGAAAAGTGGAAGAACGAGTGGCTGGGCTGGTAAATCACATTCCCTGAGGAGGGGGCCATTTTGTCCGAAGAGAAGATGATCCTGAAGATCAACAATATTGAGGTCAAATATCACGAGGTGATCCTCGTGATCAAAGGCGTCTCCATCGAAGTTCCCGAAGGGGGTATCGTGGCCCTGCTGGGCGCCAACGGCGCCGGGAAAAGCACCACCCTGAAGGCGGTCTCCGGGCTGTTGAAACACGAGGACGGCGCGGTGACCGACGGTTCCATTGAGTTCATGGGCCAGCGCATCGACCGGTTGGGTGCGGAAAAGATCGCCAAGATGGGGATCGTGCAGGTGATCGAAGGCCGTCGTGTCTTCGAGCACCTGACCGTCGAGCAGAACCTCAAGGTGGGCGCCCACATGAAGAAGCACGGCCGCTCCATCAAAGAGGGGCTGGAGATGGTGTATCACTATTTTCCGCGCCTGAAGGAAAAACGTAACGAAACGGCGGGGTTTATCAGTGGCGGAGAACAGCAGATGACCGTTGTGGGCCGGGCGTTGATGACCAGCCCCAAGTTGATTCTGCTGGATGAGCCGTCCATGGGCCTGGCGCCCCTGCTGATTCATGAGATTTTCAATATTATTCAGCAACTCAACCGTGATGAGAAGATTTCCATCCTGCTGGTGGAACAGAACGCCAAGCTGGCCCTGAACGTGGCACCCCATGCCTACGTTATGGAAACCGGCCGCATCGTCATGGACGATTCGGCCGAAAAGCTGCGTCAAAATCCGGATATCAAGGATTTTTATCTCGGCATGACCGATTTCGGAAGAAGAAAAAGTTTCCGCGATGTCAAACATTATAAGCGCAGAAAAAGATGGCTTGCCTAAGAGCCCGTTTGATAAATCCGTCTAAGGCCCGCTAACGGCGTTGGAAAGTGTCTCAAAATGCTCACATATCACATATATGCTCCGCTTTCGAGCCACTTTCCGCCTTGTTATCGGGCCTGATCCAGACTTCTCAAACAGGCTCTAAAAGCCTCTCACTTTCACACATTAAAGGGGGAGAACATGAATAAGAAGAATGGACTGAGGATATTGCTGAGCGTCTTTTTGGTTGCGGCCCTGTTCTCGGGGTGCGCCGGAATGGCGGCCAAGCCAACCGAACAGAACTTCAAAGCCCCGGTGATCACTCTGGACAATATGGAAGTGGCCCATGCTTTCGGATACTGGTATTTTTCCAATAAAGTCGAGCCCACCAAGGGGAAGCCGGATAACGTCGGTGCGCCCCTGGACCTGGCTTTTACTTTCAACCTCGAGAACCCCAATCCGTTTCCGGTGCAGTTGGAGAATTTGAAATTCTCCGTTTTGTTTGAAGACTTCGAGCTCAATACGGTCAGTACCAATGCCACCCAGTGGATTCCGCCGGGAGCGACCAACCAGGTGCTCGTGCATGCGCATTTCGATGTCCGGCAGTCGCTGCTCAGCCTTTTGGTGACCGGCGGATTCAAGCTCAAGGAGAAAGGGACCAATGCCTGGGCGGCGCTGGAGAAATGGTGGACCGGCATCCCGAACTATGAAATCCCGGTGACGGTCAGCAGCGGCGCGGCTGTTTTCAAGGCCGGCGATATGGTCAAGGTTGCCACGTTCGAGGCAACGTTTCCCTGATATAGCATTCAAGATAATGTTTTTGGGCGGCGTTATCGGTCGTCGCGGTATTACTTATACAGCTTCCTCCCTCTGGCCTTGCCAAAAACATTATCTTAAACACTGATAGATAGGTATCCCTGGAGAAGACGATGGGGCGATACGATTTTACACTGTATGATCTGATCAAGCGCAATGCGGTCTGCCATGCCGGCAAGCCGGCCTGGTTCGAAGCGGAAACCGGCACCACCGTCAATTTCGGGCAGTTCCGGCAGCAGGTGGATCGACTGGCCGCAGGGCTTCAACGGGCCGGTGTCCGGGCCGGGGATCGGGTTGGCGTTGTGGGCAAAAACAGCCTGGCCTTTTTTCAGCTGATCGGCGCCACCGCTGCCCTGGGGGCGATCGTGCTGCCGGTCAACTGGCGTCTTTCAGCCGGTGAGGTGGCCTTCAACCTGAACGACGGCACGCCGGTGATGGTTTTTGCCGATGAGGAATTTGCCCCGGTCGTCACATCCGTGCGGGATCAGCTGCCCTCGGTCAGACATTTTGTCAATCTGGCGGGAAGCGGGCCATTGGACCCCTTTGACGGGCTGATCGGTGATGACCTCTTTTCCGGGGCACCCGTGGATGCCGATGCCGGCCTGGTGATCATTCACACGGCCGCCGTTGCCGGCCGGCCGCGCGGCGCGCTTTTGAGTCATGTCAATCTGCTGTGCGCCAGCCTGCACTTCAATACCTGTTTTGGCCTGACGCCCGGCGATGTCCACCTGAACCTTCTGCCCCTGTTTCATGTGGCCGGTTTTTTCATGGCCGTCGCCGCCTTTCATGCCGGCGCCCTGAATGTCAACATGAATCGTTTCAATGCGGCCGAGGCCGTCCAACTGATCCAATCCCATCACGCCTCGGTGTTTTTCGATTTCTCACCGATTCTGGGCGCCATCCTGGATGAACAGGCCAACACCGGTGCCGACATCTCCTCCCTTAGGGCGGTCATGGGGCTCGATGCGGCCGACACCATCGAGCGCTACCAGCAGGTGACCGGCGGCACCTTCTACAGCATGTACGGGCAGACCGAGACATCCTGTCTGGCCACCCTGGGGCGATACGACGACCGGCCCGGGGCGGCCGGCCGGCCGATCCTGATGGGGATGGTGGAACTGGTGGACGATGCGGATCAACCGGTGGCCGTCGGCCAGGTGGGCGAAATTACCCTTACCGGCCCCATGGTGTTCAAGGGGTATTGGAATCTGGACGACGATAACGCGCAGACCTTCCGCAACGGACGCCACCACACCGGCGACCTGGGACGTTTTGATGAGGATGGTTTTTTGTGGTATAGCGGGCGCAAGCCGGAAAAAGAGTTGATCAAGCCTGGCGGTGAGAATGTCTATCCGGCAGAGGTGGAGGCGGTGATTCTGGCCCATCCGGCGGTGAAGCAGACCGTTGTGATCGGCGTTCCGGATCCCAAGTGGAAGGAGGGCATCAAGGCCGTCTGCGTCCTCGAACTGGGGCAGACGCTTACCGCCGAAGCACTGATCGAATTTGTCGGCCAGCGCATCGCCCGTTATAAGAAGCCGCAGGTTGTGGAGTTTGTGGCGTCGCTGCCGGAAAAAGATGGAAGCATTGACCGGGAGGCGGTGAAAAGCCAATATGGCGGGTAGCCGCTTTCAACCGCACCCACACGCCAAAAGGGGCCCATGCGCATGCCTTCCTACTGGGCAGACGACTACGTTAAAAAAACCTGCAAAGCGGCGGACGCCATTGATCGGATCCGTCCCGGCCAGCGGGTTTTCATCGGTTCGTCCTGTGGCGAGCCGCAGCATCTGGTCCGGGTTTTGTCCAATGCCTCCGCGAGCCTGGCCGATCTGGAAGTCATTCGTCTCATGTCTCTGGAGACCACCCCCCTGTCGCTGATTGCCAGCAAGAGCAAGGGGGCCAGTCTCAACATCCGGCAGTTTTATTCCGGGTCCGCCAAACCCAAAGCCATCGCCCGCCATGCCCGGTTTATTACTCCCATGAACCTGTCGGCGGTGCCCCGGCTGTTCAAGAGCCGCCGGCTGCCCATCCATGTGGCCCTGATTCAGACCGCGCCGCCCGACGATTTCGGATGCCTGAGTCTGGGGGTTTCCGTAGACATCACCCTTGCCGCCGCCCTGTCCGCCGATCTGGTGATCGCCCAGGTTAACCCGCGCATGCCGCGTGCCCTGGGACGCAGTTTTCTGCATGTCAACGATGTGGACCTGTTTGTGGAATACGAGGAACCCCTGATTGCCCTGGGAACCACCCCTGATTCAAGCGAGGCCGATACCATTGCCAAACTGATCGCCCGGCTTATCGATGACGGCTCCACGATCCAGATCGGTCCCGGCACCACCCCCCAGGCCACCCTGGCGGCCATGAAGGACAAAAACGATCTGGGGGTGCACACCCAGTACCTGACCGACCCGATCATGCATCTTTTTTCCCGGGGGGTGATCACCAATCGCCGCAAAGGGTATAACGAGGGAAAGATGGTGGCCAGCAGCGCCGTGGGGTCCGAGAACCTGTACGAATTCATCAACGACAACCCGGTGATCGAACTGCATCCGTCGGATTATGTGAACGATCCCTCCATTATCGCTCGCCACCACAAGATGGTGGCCATCAACGTGGCCATGGCCATTGACCTCACCGGTCAGGTGGCGGCCGATGCGCTGCCCTACAACCATTTTTCAGGGGTCACCGGCATGCTCGATTTTATTCGCGGGGCGGCCATGAGCGAGGGCGGGAAATCACTTCTTTTGCTGCCGGCCACTGCCATGCAGGGGAAGAAAAGCCGGATTGTGCCGCTTCTCGACGACACCGCCGTGGTGGCTCCGCGCAGTGATGTGCATTACGTGTGTACGGAATACGGGGTGGTGAACCTTTTCGGCAAGAGTTTCCAGGAGCGTGCCCTGGCCATGATCAGTATTGCGCACCCCGATTATCGCGACGAGCTTTTCAGCCAGGCCCAGCGCATGGGAATCCTGGGGCCTGAACAGGTTCAGAAAGGGGTCATTACCGGCGTCTATCCCCTGCGCCTGGAAGAGACCCTTGAAATCGACGGTGCCTCAGTGACCATCCGGCCGGCCAAACCGGTGGATGCGCGCCGCATCCAGGAACATTTTTACAGCCTGGATCCCGATGACGTGGTGGCGCGTTTTTTTCATCGCAAGGACCGGTTCGATGCCCAGGAAGTGGGCGGCGTCTCCCAGGTGGATTACATCAGCAACCTGACGGTGGTGGCCGTCGTGGGCGAATTCGGCTTCGGCCGTGTCGTGGGCATCGGCGAGTACCTGGTCGACCCGGTCGTCAATATGGCCGAGGTGGCCTATTCGGTTTCCCGCACATGGCAGGGCAAGGGATTGGGCCGGCGGATCCAGGAGAAGCTTGCCGAGGGCGCCCGGGACAAGGGGATTGCCGGTCTTTACGCCTATACCGACCCCGACAACGAGGCCATGATCCATCTTTTCGAAGCGCTGCCGTACCGGGTTGACCGCAAAATGGAAGCGGATATGCTGGTCCTCTCCTGCCGGTTTGACGAACCGGTGCCTGCCGACGGATGACAAGCGCCCTGAGAACGATCGCAACTATTCATCCAGAATAAAAAAGCGGCCCTGTTTTTCAACAATTCCTCCCTCATCGAGCAGCAATTCCAGATTTTTGCGGATCATCTGGGATTCGAAGATGCGCTGCATTTTTATATCGGCCATGCGGTTGTGATAAAACGGCGAGGCCTGAATCATCGCTTCCAGGTCCATGCCTGTGGCACACAGGGCCCGGACAGCCATCTTTTGCCGCTCGAACGCCTCCAGGTAGCGGGCAAATGCCCGATCGGCAGCATTGCGATCCATGGGGCGCTTGTGGGAGGTGCCGACCCGGTCATAGGCGAGGCTCCGCAGCATCATGACGCTTTCCCGGAAACGGCGGATGTCGCTTTCCGGGTTGCCATACCAGGGGCCGAAGCCGGTAAAATCGACGTCGGTGGTGAAAAGCGTTTTGGAGGTGGTTTCCAGAAAGCAGTAATGGTCGTCCAGGTGGCCTGGTGCGTGAATGGCCCTGAGTTGAATGGCACCAAAATCCAGCCGCTCGCCATCATCAAAGCGGTGGTTGGGTTGGCGCAGGGGCTGGATGCCCAGACGATCTCGCACCACATCGGTCCAGTAACGGGCATTCGCTTCCCCTTCCACGAAGCGTCGGCCCAACAGAATCAGATCCTCCACTGTTTCCGGGGTTTCGGCCGGCAGCCACAACTGACGATCGCGTAGCCCATGCCAGGCCAGAATATGATCGGGATGGGAGTGGCTGATGATCAGGCCGTCGATACGCATGGTTTGATCGATCTGCCGGATCCGGTCGGTGCCGATGCCGCTGTCGATGAGTATGGTCCGGTCGCCAAGCAGCAGGTACCCGTGACAATTGGGGAAGCGGCCTTTGCCCGGCCCGCAGGCCAGGTAGATATGGGGTGTCACCGGGTGAACGAAAGGGAGTGTTTCAAGTCGGTTCATGGGGCCAATTGCTTTCCGCAACGATTCAGCTTTAATATGGGATGCCTGCCATCTGAAGAGTCCTCGATACTCCATTTTGATTCGAAATTAAAGATGTTCGTTCCGGTTTTGGGTGTTTTCCGGATGCCGCAACCGTGGTATGAGATCGCAGATATGCACTGCTCGGAAAGGAAGGTCATGCAACCGCTGTTTTTCAACAACGTCGCCATCGAAGGCGTGGAATGCGTGCTCCCCACGACGGTGGTCACCTCTGCCCAGATCGAATCGCAGCTTTCCGCCACCATGGCGCGCATCGGTATCAAGCCCGGAATGATTCAGGGCCTGACCGGGATTCATGAACGCCGTTTCTGGGATGCCGGTCAGCAGGCCAGTGACGTGGCCACCCAGGCCGCCGAAAAGGTGCTGGCCAAAGCCGGTATTCCCCGCGACGCCATCGGCTGTCTGATCAGTACATCCGTCTCCAAGGATTATATCGAGCCCTCCGTGGCCAGTCTGGTGCACGGCAACCTGGGGCTGGCCGACCACTGTATCAGCTATGACATCGGCAATGCCTGCCTGGGGTTTGTCAACGCCATGGCCAGTGTGGGCATGATGATCGATTCGGGGTTCGTTGATTACGGGCTGATCGTGGATGGGGAAAACTCCCGTGAGGTGGTCGAGGCCACCATTGACCGTTTGAGCAGGCCGAACGCTACCGCCGAAGCGTTTCGGGATCAGTTTGCCACCCTGACCCTGGGTTCCGGAGCCGTGGCCATGATTGTCTGCCGGCGCGAGCTTTCCACCAGTGGTCACCGGATCAACGGCGCTGTCACCCGGGCCGCCACCCGGCACAGCCGCCTCTGCCTGGGACAACGCGACTACATGACCGCCGACGCCTCCAAGGTGATGCTTTTCGGCGTGGACCTGGCCAAACAGACCTGGGACCTGGCCGGCCGGGTGCTGGCCAACTGGAGCGATGACGAGATCGACGCCTACATCCCCCACCAGGTCAGCCAGCGCAACATGGACGTGCTCAACGAGAAATTGGGCCTTACCCCTCAAAAACACCATCTCAATTTCCCGACCCTTGGAAATATCGGTCCGGCGGCCGTGCCGATCACCCTTAACCAGGCCGCCGAAACGGGCCGCGTCAGGCCAGGCAACCATGTGGCCCTGATGGGCATCGGCAGCGGTCTCAACTGTTCGATGATGAGTGTCACCTGGTAACCATGGGCACAGTGGCCAATTTGCGGCAGCCGCTCCTGGTTATTTTTGCCATCGTCTGCGCGATTCTGATGTTTTTCGGCGGAGCGGACCTGGTGCATATGCGTTCCTTCAAGCGCGCCTGGGATCTGGGACACATCGCCGCTTTTGCCGTTTGGAGCCTGCTCCTGTTGCGTGGCTGGCGGCGACTGGCAACCATGGGGGTGGTGACGCAGGTGGTGGTGGTCGTATTGCTGACAACAGGTGTCGGCGGTGCCGTGGAGATCGCCCAGGGCGCCGTCGGTCGCTACCCGGGGTGGGCGGATGTGGAGCATGACATCCTGGGCAGCCTTCTGGCGATTTTTTTCCTGTTTCCCAGCCGGCTTCAATTGCATCTAGGTTGGCGACGCATGGTCCAAGTCGCGATTCTCGGTTGGCTCCTGCTGGCCCTGGCACCGGTGGCCCGCGCGTTGGTGGATGAATGGGACATGACCCGTGCGTTTCCGGTACTGGCCGATTTCGAGGCGCCTTTTGAGTTGGAACGCTGGTCAGGCAACGCCCGCCTTTCCATTGATCACAGCATTGCCGCCAGTGGACGCGCCTCCCTTTGCATCGATCTCAACACGGCCCGGTACAGCGGTGCAAGCTTGAACTATTTTCCCGGCGACTGGCGCGGGTGGCAATGGATCGCCTTCAGTGTCTACAACCCGGACCCCCAGCCGATCCGACTGGTCTGCAAGATCAACGATCACCAGCATGATATCTCCGGCTGCCGTTACGCAGATCGTTTCAACCGGACTTTCGAGATGCATTCCGGATGGAACCGCATCCGCATCCCCCTCGAGGCTGTCGCCACGGCACCCCAGGGCCGCCGGATGGACCTTTCCCGGATCAGTGAATTCAACCTCTTTGCTGTAGAATTGCCCCAATCGCGACAGATCTTTCTGGATTGGCTGGCCCTGGAAAGCTGACCGATTCCCGGACTCGATTCGGGCCCGGCAGTAAAATGCGCGTTCAACTTTAACCAAAACATGCTACTATCGGGGCAATTTGGGGACATTTATTATTTTCCCGCGACCCTTATTCCCATAAAAAAACCATCCCAAACCACAAAGGAAACATTGATCGATGAGTATTGATCCCAATAAAGTCATCTATTCGATGATCCGCGTGAGCAAGTTCTACAACAAGCGGCCGATCATCAAGGATATCTCCCTGAGCTACTTTTACGGCGCCAAGATCGGCGTTTTGGGCCTCAACGGCTCGGGTAAGAGTACCCTGCTGAAGATCATGGCCGGCGTCGATAAGGAGTTCAACGGCGAAACGATTCTTTCCAAGGGGTATACCGTGGGCTACCTGGAACAGGAACCCTTGGTGGACGATACCAAAACGGTGCGTGAAATCGTTCAGGAAGGCGTCCAGGAGACGGTCGACCTGATGGACGAGTTCAACCGGATCAACGAGAAATTCGCCGAGCCCATGTCCGATGACGAGATGGACAAGCTGATCCAGCGTCAGGGGGAAGTACAGGAGAAACTCGACGCCCTGGATGCCTGGGACCTGGACGCCCGCCTGGAGATGGCCATGGACGCCCTGCGCTGCCCGCCCGGGGACACCTCGGTAAACGTGATTTCCGGCGGTGAGCGGCGCCGGGTGGCCTTGTGCCGCCTGCTGCTTAAAAAGCCCGATATCCTGCTGTTGGACGAACCCACCAACCATTTGGACGCCGAAACCGTGAGCTGGTTGGAGCAGCACCTGCAGCAATACGCCGGTACCGTTATTGCCGTCACCCACGACCGCTATTTTCTCGACAACGTGGCTGGCTGGATTCTGGAACTGGACCGTGGCCACGGCATTCCCTGGAAAGGCAACTACAGCTCCTGGCTGGAGCAGAAGCAGAACCGCCTGGCGGGTGAGGAGAAATCGGCCAGCGAGCGCCAGAAAACCCTGCAGCGCGAACTGGAGTGGATCCGCATGGCGCCCAAGGGGCGTCGGGCCAAATCCAAGGCGCGGATCACCGCCTACGAACAGCTGCTTGGTCAGGAAAGTGACCGGCTGGCCAAGGATCTGGAAATCTACATCCCACCCGGATCGCGGCTTGGCAATGTGGTCATCCAGGCCCAGGGGGTGGCCAAGGGGTTCGGCGAAAAACTGCTATTGGAGGATATGGATTTTGCGCTTCCGCCGGGCGGTATCGTCGGTGTGATCGGTCCCAACGGCGCGGGCAAAACCACCCTGTTCCGCATGATCACCGGCCAGGACCAGCCCGACAAGGGGACGATCAAGGTCGGCGAAACCGTCCAGCTGGCCTATGTGGACCAGAGCCGCGACGTATTGGACCCGGAAAAAAATATTTGGGAGATGATTTCCGACGGTCAGGACAGCATCGATTTGGGTGATCGACAGGTCAATTCCAGGGCGTATGTGGCCCGTTTCAACTTCTCCGGTTCCGACCAGCAGAAGAAGGTGGGGGTGCTCTCCGGTGGCGAACGCAACCGGGTGCACCTGGCGCGCATGCTCAAATCCGGCGCCAACGTGCTGCTGCTGGACGAGCCGACCAATGACCTGGACGTCAACACCATGCGTGCCCTTGAGGATGCCCTGGAAAATTTCGGCGGCTGCGCCGTGGTGATCAGCCATGACCGCTGGTTCCTCGATCGCATCGCCACCCACATTCTGGCTTTCGAGGGTGACAGCCAGGCGGTCTGGTTCGAGGGGAACTACTCCGATTATGAGGCGGACCGCAAAAAGCGTCTCGGTGCGGCCGCCGATCAGCCCCATCGGATCAAATACCGGCAACTGACCCGCTAATGAATATGGATAAAATCAAGACCCTGGCAAAAAAACAGATCACCTTCTTTACGCAAACCCTTTGGTACCTGCGCCGAGGCCAGCACAGCCCGGTTCAGTGGTTATTGATCCGGCTGCTGCGCACGCTGATTCTTTCAGTTCAGGGCTTTGCCCGCCACCACGGCACCCTGCGTGCCTCGGCGCTGACCTTTTTCACGTTGCTCTCGCTAGTTCCGGTGGCGGCCATGGCGTTCGGTATTGCCAAGGGATTTGGATTCGAACGGCGCCTCCAGCAGGAGCTTCTGGAGAACTTTTCGGCCCAGCATGAGGTGGTCCAGCAGGTGATCGCTTTTGCCCAGAATATGCTGGACAACACCAAAGGCGGCATGATTGCCGGAATCGGTGTGGTGGTGCTTTTCTGGGCGGTAGTCAAGGTGCTCAGTAATATCGAAAACTCCTTCAATCACATCTGGGGGGTTCGTTCCCGCCATCTGATCCGCAAGCTGAGTGATTACCTGACCATCATGCTGATCTGCCCATTGTTGATCATCATGTCCGGCAGTGTGACGGTCTATATTACGTCCCAGGTGTCAGCCATATCCGGCCGCTTCGAACTGTTACAGATGGTAGGGCCGGTGATTTATCTGGGACTCAAACTGCTGCCCTTTACCCTGATCTGGATTTTGTTTACCCTGGTGTACATGATCATGCCCAATACCCGGGTGCGGTTCGACGGTGCCCTGCTGGCCGGTGTGATTGCCGGAACCGCATACCAGGCGGTCCAGGCGGCCTACATCCATTTTCAGATTTTTGTGGCCAAGTACAATGCCATCTACGGCAGTTTCGCGGCCCTGCCCCTGTTTCTGATGTGGCTGCAGATCAGTTGGCTGATTGTCCTTGTGGGGGCGGAGATTTCCCACGCGTATCAAAATTCGGATCACGTGGATAACAGCGCCGGCGGCCGGGAACTCAGCATTCAGCAGACCCGTCTGCTCTGCCTTTCCATTTGCCGTCATGTGGCCATTCGGTTTCATCAGGGGCAATCGGCCCAGACTTCCGCACAGATTGCCGATGCGCTGGGGCTTTCCGCAGCGCTGGTGGACAATCTGGCCGGACTTTTGGTAAAAGGAAACATCCTGGCGCGGATCGAAAGGGGCACAAACGGGGATACGGCGCTGCAACCCGCCCGGGATACTGGCGGCCTGACGCTCAACCGTGTGCTCGACGCCCTGGACGCGGTGGGCGAAAACAACAACCTGCCGCTGAATCATTTGCCGGCGGTTCAGACCCTTTCAGAGAGCCTGACGGCGTTGCGTGAAACAATGGATCGATCGGATGCCAACCGGCTGGTTGTTGATATCTGAGCGAGGTGTTACGATCCGTGCAACCACAGCGGCGGTAATGCGACCCGCCGATACGGTCACCCGCCATCCGTCTTTTGTTGGCGATTGGGGATGATGGCTGGCCGGTGCTTTTGGGGAGGCCTGCAACCATGGAACAAGTCACCGAAATTACAAACATCATCGCCCTGACTATGGGCGCCGCCTGGGCGGCCGGGATCAATCTTTACGCGGCCATCGCCACCCTGGGAATTTTAAGCGTGACCGGAAACATCACCCTGCCGCCGGACTTGCAGGTACTGGCCAATCCGCTGGTCATCGGTGCGGCCTGTCTGATGTTCGTGGTTGAGTTTGTTGCTGACAAGACGCCTGGCGTGGACACCGGCTGGGACACGATTCATACCTTCATCCGGATACCCGCCGGCGCTTTGCTGGCTGCCGGTGCCGTCGGTGAGGTGGACCCGGCGGTGAGCCTGGCTGCCGCGCTTTTGGGCGGGACCCTGGCTGCCGGCACCCACGGCCTGAAAGCCGGCTCCCGGCTGCTCATCAACACCTCTCCGGAGCCGTTCAGCAACTGGACTGCCTCGGTCCTCGAAGACATCATGGTCATCGGCGGGATTTGGACGGCGGTCAACCATCCCTGGCTCTTTATCGTTTTCCTTTGCCTCTTCATCCTGCTGATGATCTGGCTGCTGCCCAAGTTGTGGCGCGGCATCAAAATGCTGGCCGCCAAAATCAAGCAGCTGTTTACCCCCCGACAGGTTTCTCCGCCGCTGGAATGATGGGCGTTCGTTAACACGCCAGACGTCTACGCCGGGGAAAAGAACTGGACCATACCCGTTTTTTGCCTGGTCTGGCACGCATCGCCTGATGACCAAAAAAGGATGCTGTGGTTCCATCCCTGTCGATTTTTTCCGCATCAATTGCCTTGAATGCTTCCGCTTCGCCTCGCTTTCGCATAAACTTTTTTTCCGATCGGCCGATACTTTCACAACTCATTGAAGCATTATGGATTAATTTGGAATCCGATCGCCGTCAATATTACCACGGATACGTAAGAGCGATCGCAAGAAAGGGACGAGACCACGACCGTGGCGATTGGCAGCTGCCAAATGATTCCGGTTTGCCGGATGAATCATCAGGGCTTCACCTTGATCGAGGTGATGGTGGTCGTAGCTATCATGGGGGTGCTGGTGGCCATTGCCACGCCGTCCTTCTTAAGCTATCGGGAACGCGCCAGGATTGCCGTTGCCATCGTGGACATGCAAAATATTGAAAGGGCGATCGACATTTATCGCCTCGACAACAACGCCTATCCCGATAGTTTGGCGGATATCGGGATGGACGGCTTGCGTGATCCCTGGGGCAATCCGTATGTGTATTTGCGCATTGATGGCGCCGACCTCAGCGGGAACGGCCAGTTGCGCAAGGACCACGGCAACGTGCCGGTGAATTCGGATTATGATCTTTACAGCAACGGCGCGGATGGGAACAGCCAGACGGCGTTTACGGCCAAGGCCAGTCAAGATGATGTCGTCCGGGCCTACAACGGATCTTACTATGGCAAGGTTGCCGATCTTTGAGGAATTGGCTTCTGAGGTAAATTTCATGCATGTTGGCACCAACCTTTTCAGGAGCAGAATCGCCCGCCGGATCTTTACGACGTTCATTGTCAGCGCACTGGTGCCGGTAGTCGTCTTGGCGGCCCTTTCCATGTTTCAAGTCATCCGGCAACTCGAGCAAAGTGGGCATGAGGCGCTGTACCGGGCCACCCGAAACCATGTGCATGCCATTTTCGAGCACCTGGTGCTTTGCGAAGATGAGCTGAAACTGGTCGACCATCGCAGCCTTCAGGAGCGTGTCCGACAGGCGGAAAAATTCAGTGCCATCGGACGGCGTTACCATGATGGCCGCTATGAAGCCATCCTGGGCGATCCCATTTCTGACATCGACCTCAACGACCAGGCGATCATCTATCTTCAAAGCGGCAAATCCCTTCTGGTGATAGCCGAAAACGATCCCACCAAGATTACCCTGGTGCGATATGCCGACAGCGCTTCAATGCGAAAGGGATTGTTGCTGGGCACGATGCGCGGAGATTACCTCTGGGGGTTGGTGAAGGGTAATACCCTGCCAGCCGTGTCCGCGTTTGCCGTGGTTACCCGGAGCAAGCTGCCGCTCTATTCGGGAATCGATGCATCAGGCTGGGCAGCCGCTTGCCTGCCGCACATGGATGAAAAACATGCCCGGGTAACCCTGGACGGTAAGGAGTGGTGGTTGGCCGGCAGCCTAATTTTTCTTCAAGCCCAGTTCGGTATGGATGACTGGTACCTGATGGTGCTGCAACCGGCCGATTATGCCATGGCGCCGGTTGCCCGCTTCAAGCTTATTTTTTTGCTGGTGGTGGCTCTTGCACTGCTATTGGTGGTGGGAATGAGCCTGTTCAACCTGCGTCGATCCCTCGTACCCATTGATGCGCTCAAGGCGGGTGCGCGACACATTGCACACAGGAACTTTGACTATCGGGTCGAGATCGACAGCAACGATGAGTTCGAGGAACTGGCCCATGGTTTTAACAACATGTCAAGTCAGCTGGGGCAGCAGTTCCGGTTCTTGTCCATTCAGGAAAAAATCGACCAGGCCACACTGATGGCACGAGATTTCGGTGAGATTGCAGGCATGGCGATTACACGCATGCTTAAGGAGTTCAATTTCAGCATGCTGGCCATCTGTCGGGTCAATGTGGATGACTCGGAGGATGCGCTGATCTATGTGGGCAATTCAAGCACGCTTGGCACCATCAACACGTATCCTTTTACCATTGATGCCGGACGGCTGGACAACTTCTATCGTGATTTGCCATGGTTGACCTTCACCGACCCGATGGTTTTGCGCAGATATCTGCCGACCGAACGGTTTGGGGAGAAGGTGCCGATGAGTTTGTTTCCGATCTTTATCAAAGATCGACTTTACGCGTTGCTATATGTGGTGGAAAAGTCCGGTGATACTGAATCCGAATCGGCTTTACCGCTTATGCGGCAAATGGCCGATCATCTGGCCGTGGCCTGGTCGAATATCAATATGATCAAAGACCTGCGCCGTCTGACCCTCGGTTCCATGCAGGCCCTGGCACGGGCGGTGGACGCCAAATCCTCGTGGACGGCAGGTCATTCGGCACGCGTGATGCGCATCGCCTTGAGTATTGCCCGCCAGATGGGGCTGGATGCGGAGCGGATCGACTGCATACAGCAGGCGGCGCTGCTGCACGATATCGGCAAAATTGGTGTCTCCTCGGCGATTCTGGACAAACCGGGGCGACTGACCGATGCCGAGTTCACCACGATTCGTTCGCACCCGGTTACCGGGGAGAAAATCCTCGCGCCCATTGCTGCTTTCAAAAAGATTCTCCCCATGGTCCGCCAGCACCACGAGCGTTGGGACGGCAAGGGCTATCCGGACGGTCTGGCAGGTACGGCCGTCACTCTGGAGGCCCGCATTCTGGCCGTGGCGGATGTTTACGACGCCATTGCCTCGGATCGGCCCTACCGCAAAGGGATGCCGATTTCCAAGGTGATGGAGATTGTCGTGTCTGAATCGGGGAGCCAGTTCGACCCTGACGTCGTTGATGCGTTCATGGTGTTGATGTCGCAAAAATCTGGCTTGGCCGCGTAATCGAAACGGACTGAGGTTTCATTTTCAGAAGGAAGCTATATGCCGCCACCCATGCGTCCCACCAAGAGGAACTTGTCAACCCCGGTGGTCGGACTTGTGCTGCTGATCAGCGTTCTTGCTTTCTATTATTTGTTTTTTTTACCAAATAAAGAAACGCCAGCGCAACAGCTCAGCCTGTCCGATCTCAGAGGCATTTGGACATCGGCCCATCCAAAATATGCAGACCGTTTCATCCAGTTCGACGACCAGACGCTCACCTTTGGAAGGGGACCGGAGGGCGTCGGCTCATACGCTATCGATGGCATGGAGACCAGACCAGCGGATGACTGCCTATTGGTGCACATTCGCTTCCTTGATCTGGAAACCAACGAATACCATCTCAACTTCTACCACACTGGAAAAAGTGGCGGCATTATCTGGATGAAGCATCAGAAAGGCCTGTATTGGTTTCATACCAACCCTGAACCGAGCTACGCTCCAGATTTCAAATAACCACCCCTTGAAGGTTGAAGGACACATGGCCAGAGCAAAAATGAAAACCGACAACCGAAGCTGGAAGAATCTTCCGATCCGCAAGGATATTCTGGCCCCCCTGATTACGACCAACTTGATCCTCATGGCCGTTATTGCCACCGTTCTCGTTGCGAGTCTTTTATCGCCGCTTTACTATGACATGCTGCGCTCCGAGGATCTTTGGGTGCAGCATGTTTCCGGTAGTTTGTTTCTGATCCTGCTGCAACGCATCTCCATGGCCATGTTTCTGATTCTGGTGGCCGCCGCCGTGCATCAGCTTGTTCTTTCCAACCGGTTTTGCGGTCCCCTGGTAAATTTCGGCTACACCTTCGAACGCATGGCCCGGGGCGATTATTCGCGCAAGGTTCATTTGCGTAAACGCGATTTCCTGAAACCCGAGGCCGATCAGGTCAATGCCATCATCGATCGCCTCCAGGCCGACAGTGACAAACTCAGCATCTATCTCGATCAATTGGAACAGACGCTGATGCGGCTGGCTCCGGATGACAGAACGACGGAAACGGAATCCTTCCGCCAGACCATTGCGGCCTGCCGGGCGATTATCGCTGCGCGGAAATTCGCAACCCTTGCCCCCCCGGCCGGTAAGTGACCCGTTGTCGCTCACGATGTCGGATTCGCTCATCCCACCTTGTAACGATGGAATCCGCCATCCGTGGCGGCTGTGTTGGCGTGGCTGAGCTGTTCATGGGCGGAGATGATCAACTGCTCGGTGGTTTCCCAATCAATGCAGGCATCGGTGATGGAAACACCATACGCCATGGCCGCCAGATCGCCGGTGTTTTTCTGATTGCCCGCGTTCAGATTGCTTTCCAGCATCAGACCGATAATGCTTTTATTGCCGTCGATACGCTGGTTGATCACATCCTGCCAGACCGATGCCTGCAATTCGTGATTTTTTCTTGAATTGTCATGGGAGCAGTCGACCAGGATCGAGCGGGTCAGATCCTTGGCCGATAGCATGGAGACCGCCTCATTGATGCTGACCGTATCGTAGTTGGGGCGGGTGCCGCCGCGCAACACGATATGCGCGTGGGGATTTCCGGTGGTCTTGACGATACAGGCTTGGCCATCGGGATCGATCCCCAGAAAAGACTGGGATGATCGGGCGGCAATCATGGCATTGATGGCCGTAGCGAGGCTGCCGTCGGTGCAGTTTTTAAACCCCACCGGCATGGAGAGCCCACTGGCCATCTCCCGGTGCGTTTGGGATTCGGTTGTTCGTGCACCAATGGCGGCCCAGCAGACCAGCCCGGCAATGTACTGGGGGACGATGCTGTCCAGCATCTCGGTGGCCGTCGGAACACCCATTTCAGTGATTTGGACCAGCAGGCGGCGTGCACGCTCCAGACCGGTACCGATATCGTAACTGCCGTTGAGCCACGGATCGTTGATCAACCCTTTCCAGCCCACCGTGGTGCGCGGTTTTTCAAAGTAGGTGCGCATGACCAGGAGCATCGTATCATTGACCCGGTCGCCGAGGGCTTTCAGGCGCGCGGCATAGTCCAGGGCCGCTTTTTCATCGTGGATCGAGCAGGGCCCGGTGACGACCAGCAACCGGGGATCCTTGCCCCCCAGGATATCGGCGATCGCCCGGCGGCCGGCCACCACGGTTTCGTGGGATGCCTGGCTGAGCGGAATGCGGTCTTTCAACTGGGAGGGGGAAATCAGCGGAACGAATTTTTCTACGTGGATGTCGTACGTCTTTTCCATGATATTGTTCCTTTCCTGTGGATGGATGTTGTTTAAAAAAATAAAACAGCCGCAGGCGGTTTCGCCTGCGGCTGTTGCTTTTTCCGGATAATGTCTTGGGGGGTCAGCAGTCCACAGGCGCACCTCGGCAGTAATAAAAATAAAAACCGTAATAAGAAGTGCGAGGGGCTGCTGCCTGAAGCATTGCTGAACGACCTTTCTTTTCTTGTATAGACTGCCAGTAGCACAGGCATTCCCAAGATGCAAACCCAAAAAAGCCATCGCGGCTCTCCTTTTGGACAGCCGCGATTGTTTTTATCCGATGGCAACCTGTAGAAAAATGATTCCTGGCGCCGATCTATATGGAGGGCTACATTTTCATCCGCACAACTCGAAAAGCGCCGCA
Organism: Desulfosarcina ovata subsp. ovata; assembly: GCF_009689005.1. Lineage (NCBI taxonomy): Bacteria > Pseudomonadati > Thermodesulfobacteriota > Desulfobacteria > Desulfobacterales > Desulfosarcinaceae > Desulfosarcina > Desulfosarcina ovata. The sequence goes on from NZ_AP021879.1 coordinate 4,485,422, forward strand.
GCGCCCATGCCACCGCCGATGCACATGGATTCCACACCGTATTGAACGCCTTTGCGCTGCATATTGGTCAGCAGGGTGGCGCACAGTTTGGCGCCGGTGCATCCCAGAGGGTGGCCCAGGGCAATGGCGCCGCCGTTGATGTTGATCGAATCCATGCGGTCGGCCAGTCCCAGCTCCCGGATGCAGTAAAGCGCCTGGGAGGCAAAGGCTTCGTTGATCTCCCACAGGCCGATATCGCTGGTTTTCAGGCCGGCCAGGTGGAGCAGCTTGGGAATCGCATAGCGCGGACCGACCCCCATTTCGTCCGGTTCGCAGCCGATGGTGGTGTACATCTTCAGTTTTGCGATGGGCGTGAGGCCGTATTTTTTTACGGCGGTGTCACTGGCAATGATCGATACCGCAGCGCCATCGGTGGTCTGGGAGGAGTTGCCGGCCGTGACCGAGCCACCCAGGGCAAACACCGGATGCAGTTTGGCCAACCCTTCCAGGGTCGTGCCGGCCCGTACGCCGTCATCGGTCGCCTGGATGAAGGTTTCCTTCTTGTAGGTTCCATTGTCCTGTCGTACATAACGGCTGGCCGGGGTGGGCACGATTTCGCTGAACAGCCCTTCTTTTTGGGCTTTGGCGGATTTCATCTGGGATTCATAGGCAAAGGCGTCCTGGTCGGCGCGGGAGATCTGGTAGCGGTTGGCTACGTTTTCCGCCGTGATGCCCATGGAGGCGTAGAGGTCGGCGTGCTCCCGGGAATACTCGGGATGCGGGCGGGGCATGTAGCCGGGTATGGGCACAAAGGTCATCGATTCGACCCCGCCGCCAATGGTGATCTCGGACCATCCGGCCATCACGCGCAAGGATGCCTGAGCAATGGCTTCCAGACCGGATGAGCAGAAGCGGCTGACCGTGGCGCCGGAAACCGTGACGGGGAATCCGGCAATCTGGGAAGCCATGCGGCCGATGTTGAGCCCCTGCTCGGCTTCGGGAAAGGAGCAGCCGATCATGATGTCGTCGATCTCTTTCGTCTCGATCTTGCCGTTCTTTTCCATGGCCGCCATAAGGATAAAGGCCAGCAGGTCATCCGGCCGGGTATCTTTGAAGGCACCCTTGGCCCGGCGGCAGCCGGGGGTCCTGACGGATGTGACGATATAGGCGTCTCTCATGGGAAATCCTCCTTTGAGATAAGGATGGGGAAAGTGCGTTAGTTCCTCAGCGGCTTGCCGGTGGTCAGCATGTGCTCGACGCGAGCCACGGTCTTTTCCTGCTTCCAGAAATCAACGAACGCTTCTCTCTCCAGGGTGAGGATGACCGATTCATCCACCAGGCTGTTGGCGCGCACGTCGCCGCCGCTGATCACCCAGGCGATCCGCCTGGCCAGGAATGCATCGTATTCGCTGATAAACTTGGCCGATTGCATGTTATACAGTTCGGAATCGATCATTCCCTGGGCCGCTGCGCCGACTACCTTGAGAGGACGGTTGACCGGCGGCGCATAGCCTTCGTCAACCATCCTGAGGACCTCCTTCTTGGCCTCACCGATCAGGTGGTCGCGATTGAAAACAATGCGGTCGCACGGCCCGAGAAAGCCGTTGGCCCGGGCCTCGGCAGCGGACATGGAGACTTTGGCCATGGCGATATTCATGAAGGTGGGAACGAAGAATTTGGTCAGGTCCACGTCGGTGACTGCCTCGGGGATGTCGGCGGTCATCTTTTTCCACAGGTTCAGGCAGCCGCCGCCGCCGGGCAATAGACCGACGCCGATTTCCACCAGGCCCATGTACAGTTCACTGTGGGCCACAATTTTGTCGGCCGCGCCGATGCAGACTTCGCAGCCGCCACCCAGGGTCAGGCCATAGGGGGCCGCCACCACGGGAAAGGAGGCGTAGCGCACCGTCTGCATGCCCGTCTGCGCTTTTTTGAGGAAGGCCTCGATCTCGGCGTATTTGCCCGTCTTGGCCAGACCGGCCATGTAGGCCAGGTCGCCACCGGCACAGAATGCGCCGGGCATGCCGCCGGCCTGGTTGCCGATCACCAGCCCCGACCCATTGGCATCCACATATTCCATGGCATCGGCCATGAAATCGACGATCTCGCCATTGATGGCGTTCATTTTGGTGTGGAATTCCAGGCAGAAAATGTTGTCGCCAAGGTCCACCAGCGACGCCGACGGGCAGGTTTTGACGGTAGTTCGGTTGTCCGCCTTGAGACCGGGCAGGGAGATGATGTTGGCGTTGACCTTGACCGGTTGGTAATCGCCGGTGGAAAAGTCGTAATAGGTGGGGGTGCCGTTTCCCCGTTTGTAGAAACGATCATTGCCGGCGGTCAGCATGGCCTTGATTTTTTCGGGAACGCTGAATCCGTCGGCTTCCATTTTGGCCACGGACGCCTTTACACCAATGGCATCCCAGGTTTCGAAGGGCCCCATTTCAAAGTTGAAGCCCCAGCGCATGGCATTGTCGATTTCAACGATGGTGTCGGCAATTTCGGGAATGCGGTTGGCCGCGTAGATCAGGTTGCTGGCCAGGGCCTTCCAGGCGAACCGGGCGCCTTTGTCTTCTCCGTAAACGATCGCCTTCATCTTTTCGGCCAGGCCCTTGGCCTGTTTGGCCGCGGCCAGACAGGGGAAATCCGGTTTTGCGTATTCGGCATGCGCCAGGGTTGCCGGATCGATCACTTTGCGGATTTTTTTCCACTCGGGGGTCAGGTCGGTTTTGTAAAAGCCGACCTTGGTTTTTTTACCGAGCATTTTGGCAGCGAGCATCTTGGCGATGAATTCAGGGGCGATGAAATCGGCGCGGGCTTCGTCATCAGGAATCAGATCATGGGTGTTTTTGGCCACATGGGCCAGGGTGTCCAGACCGACCAGATCGGCAGTTTTGAACATGGCGGTTTTCGGGCGCCCCATGGCCGGTCCGAACAGGGCATCCACTTCGGGGATGGTGAGCCCCATGTCGATCATCAGTTGCATGGCTTTGACCATGCCCTGGACTCCGATGCGGTTGCCGACAAAGTTGGGCGTATCCTTGGCCCGGACGATCCCCTTGCCGAGGATGCGTTCGCCGAAATCGGCCATGAAGGCAAGTACGTCGGGCAGGGTCGCTTCACCGGGAATGATTTCCAGCAACTTCATGTAACGAACCGGGTTGAAGAAATGAGTGCCCAGAAAATGCTGTTTGAAGTCGCTTCCCAGACCCTCGCTCATGCGCTTCAGGGGAATGCCGGAGGTGTTGGACGAGACGATGGCACCGGGTTTGCGGATCGCTTCGATGCGTTTGAACAGGTCCTGTTTGATCTTCAGGTTTTCGACGACCACTTCGACGATCCAGTCGCACTCGGCCAGCTTACCGAAGTCGTCCTCGAGGTTGCCGATGCGGATCCGGTCGACATCCTTGGGTTGCATGAGTAATGCAGGTCGGGTCATGATCACCGTGTCCAGCCCGGCCTTGGCGATCCGGTTTCTCGCCACCGGGTCGCTTTTCTCCTCCTCCTTGAGATCAAAGGGGACAATGTCCAGCAGCAACGTCTGGATGCCGGCACTGGCCAGAAGCGCGGCAATACCACCGCCCATCACGCCGCTGCCGATGACCGCCGCTTTCCTGATTTTTCTGATCATAATATTTCCTCCTGCAAGCGTATTTACTGAATGAATACTCATTCATTTATCACCCGCTAAAATGAGTTGTCAAGCCCAAACCATGCTTGAGTGTTCGCGCAGGAATAGCTAACCACCTGCCGTGTAAATTTATTTTCTCACGATTCACCAGAGGATGGTTTCGGTTCCGGTGTGGGTGCATTGCTGAATGAAAATTCAGTCATGGAATCGGTTTGCCGTCGGCAAAGGCCGGTTCGTGCAAGGGCAGCAGAATGTCGGCCATCTGTTTGACCTTGATCATGATGTCATAGGCCGCGTAGGCATTGACATGGGTTCCCGGTGGAATCACGTCCATCTCCATGGCAAGAATCGATTTGGGCGGGAAGAAATTTTCGTTGATGACGCAAAATCCGGTAATCGCCGCCGTGCCGCCGTCCGTTTCCACCAGGACGGTCAGGCCGCCCTCGGTATGGGCCGGCGTGTGCATGACGCGGATGCCGTCGGCAATGGTGGTATCCTGCTCGACGATTCGCAATTGTCCGTTTTCTTCCACATCCTCGATATAATCTTCCACATACCTGAAGTCCAGCGGATGGGGATCGTGGATCCGCGCCAGCTCTTTGGCGTGCACAATGAACTCGGCGTTGGTGCACTTATAGTCGTTTTCGCAGTGGTCGTTGTGCAGATGGGTATGAATTACCAAGTCGATGCCTTCGGGTGTCAGACCGTGCCGGTCCAGCCCTTCCTCGAAGGTATAGATCCGTCCGCCGATGGCCTGCTCGCGATCCTCCGACCGGACCGGATGCATTTCGCCGGTATCCACAATGATGGTCCGGTCCCCGCCCTCCAGATACCAGCAATAAATCGGAATGGTGTAGGGTTTGCCGTAATCGTGCTGATAGGTCATCATGCCTTTATCGAACTGTTTGGTTCCCATGACGATGGGGTGGATGCGATATCGGGTCACCGGAAGGCCTCCTTGGTTGGCGGGACGGTTGGCTGTGAATGGAGTCGATTTTAGGGCATATGCTTTTACAGGTCAATGGTTTTGCCGGCAGCTGCCTTCCCGTGTTGACAGGGGGCGGCCGGCACTCCTATACATGGGGCCACAGTTTACCCGAAAACGGAAAAGGATGGATGTATGGCTACCGAAAATGATGTCGTGCTGATCCACTTTGAGGATCAGCCGTTAAGTTTTGCCCGGATCGAATCGATCCTGCCCGATAACAAGCCCGACTGGTACCATGTCAAGCTGCTGATGCTCCAGATCCCGCTTCAGGTGGTGACCTGGATTTTGCGGGATCGCTACATTATGGGCGACGAATTTACCATGAACGGCAAGCGCATGCGTCTGGAGTTGGTGGTCTGCCCGGACATTTCCCCTGAAGAAGACCGCCATGACGAGCAGGAACCGGAAACACCATCCGTTGAAAAGGAGGATGGTAGCGCCACGGTTATTTCTTTTAAGGATAAGTTCAAACGGTAACCGTTCCACTATGGCAAATGAACTGAAACAGGTTCTCTCCGTTTCCAGGCGAACGGACATCCCCGCTTTTTACATGCCCTGGTTCATGCAAGGGATCTCCCGTGGGCATATCGACGTAGAGAATCCCTTCAACCGGCAAGTCCGGCAGGTGGCCGTCTCACCGCAGCGCGTGCACACCATCGTGTTCTGGTCGAAAAATTTCGGCCCTTTTCTGGACGGCGGCTACGGCGAACGCCTCCAGACCATGGGGTATCACCTGCTTTTCAACTTTACGGTCAATTCCCGGGATCCGCTGCTGGAACCGTCGGTACCGCCCCTGGACCGGCGCATCGACCAGCTTGATCAGCTGTGCCGGCGATTCGGTGCAACGGCCGTTCAATGGCGTTTCGATCCCATCTGCCATTATTCCACGCCTGCGGGAGAGGCCCGAACCAACCTGGCCGATTTTGCGGTTATCGCCGGGGCCGCCGGGCGATGCGGCATTTCAACCTGTACGACCAGCTTCATGGACCACTATGCGAAGATTGCCCGACGGGCAAGGAATAAGGTGGCGTTTTCATTGCCATCTGTGGCCGAAAAAAAGACCATTTTGCTGTCAATGGAAAAGATTCTGGCGCCCCTGAACGTTCAACTGACCCTGTGTTGCGAAAAATCCATTCTGGATGGTCTTCCCCAGACGTCCACCGTCCGTGCCGGCGCCTGCATTTCCGGCCGGCGGATCATGGCCCTGTATGGCGGCCGGGTTTCCCTGCGGTCCGATGCCGGTCAGCGCAAGGTGATGGGCTGCGGGTGCACCCAGTCTGTGGATGTGGGTTCCTACCGCCTGCATCCCTGCTACCACAACTGCCTGTTCTGCTATGCCAATCCGGCGTGTGATCGGAGAGGGACGAGATGAGGATCGCCAACGTCGAGATTCCCAATTTTACCGTTTTTGCGCCTTTGGCGGGCATCACCAACCTGCCCATGCGGCTGTTGGCCAAGAAGGCCGGATGCGGATTGGTCTGCTCGGAGATGATCAGTTCCAACGGGCTGGTGTACAACTCCGGAAAGACCATGCAAATGTTGGATAGTACCCCCGATGAAAAACCCCTCTCGGTGCAGATTTTCGGGGCCAACCCGCAAATGATGGCTGATGCGGCGAAAATTGTCGAGCAGTCCGGAGCGGCCATTATCGATATCAATTTTGGCTGTTCGGTCAGGAAAATCCTGAAAAGCAACTCGGGGTCGGCCCTGATGAAGGATCCCGCGCTGGCCTGCCGGATCATCCATGCCGTTCGCCAGGCGGTTTCCATTCCGCTGACGATTAAGATCCGCTCGGGCTGGGATGCTTCGGGCATGCAGGCCTTGGCGATCGCCCGGCTGGCCGAGGATGCCGGTATCGACGCGGTGGCGGTTCACCCGCGCACGGCCACCCAGGGGTTTGCCGGAAAGGCGGATTGGCGGATTATCACCGCGGTGAAACAGGCGTTGTCCATTCCGGTGATTGGCAACGGTGACGTGAACACGGCGGCGGATGCCCTGCGCATGCGCGCGGAGACCGGTTGCGACGGTGTGATGGTCGGCCGGGCCGCCATCGGCCATCCCGTGATTTTCAGTCAGATCCTGGCGGCTACCGAGGGGCGTGTGCCGCCGGTGGTGACGGATGGCCAGCGTATCGAAATCATGGTCACCTATCTGAAGGATTCGGTTCGTTATCTGGGGGAGGCGTTGGCCTGCCGCATGATGCGCAGCCGGTTGTGCTGGTTTGTCAAGGGGATGCGCAATGCTGCGCAGTTTCGCAACAGTATTCGTTTTGTTGCCTCTGAAGCCGAGGCCCTGGAGCGGATCCGGCAGTATGCACGATCCATCGATGCGCTGCCGGATCCTTAGGTTCCGGGAACCACGATGCTGCCCACCGGGGGAAGGTTATCGGTGTCGACCGTGGCGGAGGATTGCCGCGGGGCGACCTGGCTGATGCGGATCTCCCCGATTTTTAGCCCGGGAACGATATAGCGCTGGTCTCCCAGCCCGGTCAGGATTTCGCCGCCTTGAAGCACGCTGAAACGGTCTCCCGGTTGGATACCCACCTGGCTGCCGGCTGGGATGAGGCAGGTCCCATCATCCGTTGAAATGATGGCGGATAGCCAGATGGTTGCATTGATCGCCTCGCCCATCTGCTCACCCAGTTCTTCCCCCATCTCCCCGACGACCTCGACCAGGTCTTCCACCATCATCTCCTGCCCGTTTTTTATCGCTTCGGCCTGTTGGTCATCGATATCGACTTCATCGGTAAGGAGGTTCAAGGTCAGGCGTGCGCCGGTGATGCTGTCATAAACGGCTGCAGCGGTCTGGATCTGCAGATGGTAGGCGACATCCCTGAAGAACCAGAAGCCCGTGTTCTCTTTGCGCACCCGGATATCCATGAGTACCGGGCTGACCACCATGTTGAATCCCTCCTGCCGCGCCAGGGCAGCCAGCTTGAACGCATCCATCTCACCCTTGTTGATCCGGGGTGGGTTCAACAAAAACGGGGGAATATCGGTTTTTCCCGGAATGGTCAGCTGCGCATCGGGCGCGTTTTCCGACATGCTTGTCAAAAACGCTTCCATGAAGGGGGTTGTTGCCTGGCCGCTGGTAAAGAAGGTATTGTTGGTCAGGGCCATGACACCGACCTTTTTGTGATAGCGGTCATGTGCCGAAAAATCGCGGATGCTTTTGGTTTCCGCCGGACGGTATGAGGCCGCAATACCGCAACCGGAAATCAGGGCCGCAATGGCCAGCAGCGCCAATAGCCGGATTTTTACTCTGGCGCCGATCATGAAGTGGCCTCATAACGGGCGCAGACGTTGGTGGTCAGGCCCCCGCGGGAGGTGAAATCGCCGGTGACCTCCATGAATTTGGGTTTCAGCACCGTCACCAGATCGTCGAGAATCCGGTTGGAAACATGTTCGTAAAACATGCCCACATTGCGGAACTGCAGCAGGTAGTATTTCAGGGATTTGAGTTCAACGATGAACTGGTCCGGTGTGTAGCGGATGTTGATCGTGCCGAAATCGGGCAGACCGGTCATCGGGCAGACCGAGGTGAATTCTGGCTGTGAAATGGTAATCACAATATCGCGTTTGCTCTGGTAGGCATATTCGATGGGATCAAGCATATCGGTGGTCACCACCTCTGGCTTGTCCACGGTGTAACGAAGGGTATGGTCATAGGATTTCATTACGTGCTCCCGTTGATTGGTTTGGCATGCTTATTAATGGATGGGGCAAAGCGTGTCAAATGTTCTGTTGTCTCAAAAGGTTTCAAGCGGTGTTAAATGCCGCCGCAAGCCACGGTTGACTTCGGCTATGCTTCCTGTTAACAGGTCTGAATATATACCAATATAACCAATAAGGCGGGTGCTGATGAGAAAGACGAGTCTGGACGAGCAGATCCTGCGGGCCACCAAGGAGATTGTGGTCAAATTCATTGAGACGGGACGGATTTCACCCACGGGATTCCCCGAAGCCTTTAAATCCATCTACCGGTCGGTGGATGAAACCGTCAAGCAGTCCGTGGATGGGGATGTTGCGGACGAAAGCGGCGGGGAGGCATAATCCCTCCCCGGTTCGAGTCATTCTGGCGACATATCAGGCGGTGTAGGAAAAGGTAAACTCGCCGGATTCGGTCATGGCTTCCATTTTTTCAGTGGGCTTCGGCCCAGTTCCGTCCCTCGGCGATGTTGACCTTCAGGGGCACGGCCAGTTCCCAGACGTTTTCCATCGCTTCGCGTACCAGGGCTTTGGCCGCTTCGAGTTCCCCGGGCGGTACCTCGAAGATCATTTCGTCATGGACGGAGAGCAGCATGGCGGTTTGCATGCGGTCTTTCCGCAGGGCCCGGTCCACACGGATCATGGCCAGTTTGATCAAATCGGCGGCCGTTCCCTGGATGGGGGTGTTGATGGCAGTGCGTTCGGCAAACTGGCGCACATTGCGATTGCTGCTGGCGATGTCGGGCAGTTGCCGGATTCGGCCCAAAAGCGTGCTGGTCCGGCGGGTTTCGTGAGCCTTTTGAATGGTCTGATCGATGAATGCCTTGACGCCCTGGTAGCGGGAAAAATAGTGATCGATATAGGTCTGGGCCATTTTGTTGCTGATTTCCAGCTCCCGGGCCAGACCGAAGGCGCTCATCCCGTAAATGATCCCGAAGTTGATCGCCTTGGCCTGGCGGCGCAGCTCGTCGGTGACCATCTGAGGAAAGATCTCGAACACTTCGGTGGCCGTTCGCGTATGGATGTCCTCGTCTTCCTTGAAGGACTGAATCAGGATCGGATCGCCGGAACAGTGGGCCAGGATGCGCAGTTCGATCTGGGAGTAGTCCGCCGAGAGCAGCCGCCAGCCTTCACGGGGCACGAACGCCTTGCGAATTTCGCGGCCCTCTGCGGTGCGGATGGGGATGTTCTGCAGATTGGGATCGCTGCTGCTCAGCCGCCCGGTGGCGGCCACGGTCTGGTTGAAAGAGGTGTGGATCCGGCCGGTCTGCGGATGAATTAGATCCAGAAGGGCGTCGGCATAGGTTGATTTCAGCTTGGCCAGGCTGCGGTGGCGCAGCACCAGGGCCGGCAGTTCATGGCTGCGCGCCAGGGTGGTGAGGACCTCCACGTCGGTGGAGTAGCCGGTTTTTTTCTTGGTTTTCTTCTGGACCGGCAGTTTGAGCTTTTCGAAGAGAATATGGCCCAGTTGCTGGGAGGAGTTGATATTGAATGTCTCGCCGGCCTGCAGATAAATTTCGCGTTCTAACAATTCAAGCTGGCCGGCAAAGGATTTGGAAAGGTCGTGAAGCTTCTCCCGGTCCACGCAGATACCGGTCATTTCCATCTCCAGAAGAACCGGCAGCAGGGGCATCTCCACATTTTTCATCAGGTCGCTCAATCCGTCCGCTTCCAGTCGCGGAAGGAATATCTCATGGGCCGAGAGAGTGATGTCGGCATCCTCGCAGGCGTAGGGGATCGCTTTGTCGATCGTCACCTGGTCGAACGTGACCGCGTTTTTGCCTTTTCCGGCGACCTCTTCGTAGCGGATGTTTTTGTGGCCCAGATAGTCCAAGGCGATCTGATCCAATCCGTGGGCGCGTTTGGCCGGCTCGATCAGGTATGAGGCCACCATGGTGTCGAAGGTCACGCCGGCGAGTTCCACGCCGTGGCGTCGCAGCACCGCCCAGTCATACTTGATGTTCTGGCCGATTTTTTCAATGGCGGGATCGGCAAGAACCGGCTGCAGGCGGTCCAGGACCGTTTGCAAGGGGAGCTGCTCGGGGGCTCCCAGGTAGTTGTGCCCCACAGGGATGTACCACGCCTCACCGGGCTTCACGGCGAAGGAGAGGCCGACGAGACGGGCCCGCATGGGGTCCAGGGCGGTGGTTTCGGTATCCAGGGCAAAGCGCCCGGAGGTTTTCAGACGCTGGATCAGACGGTCCAGCGCAGTGCTGTCCATGATGGCCGCATAGTGCCGCTGGATGGATTGGTCCTGGTGGGCATATTCCTGTTGGAGTTGCCGGAACTCCAGTTCGGCAAACAGCCGGGTCAGGGCATCGTCATCGGCATCCTGGGCTTTCAATCGCTGCGGATCGAATTCAATGGGGGCATTCTGATCGATGGTGACCAGTTCACGGCTGAGCAGGGCCTGATCCTTGAACTGAATCAGGTTCTGCTTCTGTTTTTTCGCACGAATCGTGTCGATGCCGTCATAGACCCCCTCCATGCTGCCGAAGGTATGGATCAATTTGACCGCTGTTTTCTGACCGATTCCCGGGACGCCCGGGATGTTATCCGCCGTATCACCGGAAAATCCCATGACATCGATCATCTGCCGGGGCTCCAGTTCGAAGGCTTGGTCGATGGCCGCGGTATCGATGACCTTGTCTTTCATGGGGTCCCAGATGGTGCAGTGGGGCGTCACCAGCTGCATGAAGTCCTTGTCTCCGGTGACTATGATCACACGGAAACCGTTGGCTTCCCCATGGCGGGCCAGTGTACCGATGAGGTCGTCGGCTTCGTAACCGCTCATCTCAAACACCGGAATGTTGAACGCTTCGGTCACTTTGCGGATCCAGGGCAATTGCTGAACCAGATCTTCGGGCATGGGCGGCCGGTTGGCCTTGTAATCGGCAAAACGTTCGTGACGGAAGGTCGGACCTTTGGCATCGAAAAACATGGCCACATGGCTGGGGTTGCGATCGGCCATCAGCTTGATCAGCATACGGGTAAAGCCGAATGTTGCGTTGGTGGGCAGCCCGTTGCTGTTGGACAGCCCCCGAACCGCATGGTAAGCGCGGTAAATATAGGCGCTGCCGTCGATCAGGTAGAGAGTCGGCATTTTACCTGCCGAAGTCGCGTGGGTTGGCGTTGACACGATTGAACTCCTGGATTAGTTAGTGCCTATCCAGAAATGGCCAATTTGCCCGATATCTTTGTTGCGCGAAAAATTTTATCCTCGGAATATCAACCATATGCCTGTGGTAAAATTTTTCGTGCGCCTTGATCTCGAACAAATTTTCCTATTTCTGGATGGACACTAGTTAGTATCGTTTCCATGTGATGGGCGCATGGTAGCACTTTGTTCTTATAACAACAAGATGTCAGCCAGTTAACGGTCAGCCATGAATGAATCTGTCGCTCCAATGAGCCGCCGGCAGCGCCGGCTCAAGCAACCCAAAATCTGTCATTGCTGTGGAAAGGAATTTCCTTTTTGCTGGACCTGCCGGTGTGGATTTATGATGTGCCAGGAATGCATGTATGAAAACGTGTGGGGCCTTTCTTGTAATGGAATCACCTGGCAATGTCCGGATTGCGGTGGCCTCAACGGATTTGGAAACCAGTAGATGCCCCGTTACTTGAAGTCGGACCTGCTTTGCCTGCTGACGGCCACCATCTGGGGCTTTGCCTTTGTGGCCCAGCGGGTGGGAATGGATCACGTGGGGCCGTTTACCTTCAACGGCATCCGTTTTCTTTTGGGTGCGTTGGTGTTGGTGCCCTTCATCTGGCGCAACCGCGGACAGTCTGCCCGTCAACCGGCACGCCACTTCCCCGGCAGCCAGCCCAAGCTGTTGTTCTATGGCAGTCTTGCCGGCCTGGCCCTATTTGGGGGCGCTTCGCTGCAGCAGGTGGGGCTCGTTTACACCACTGCTGGCAATGCCGGATTTATCACCGGTCTTTATGTGGTGCTCGTCCCCATCATGGGGCTGTTATGGGGGCAGCAGACCAACGCGGGCACTTGGCTGGGCGCCCTGATGGCCGCCATCGGATTGTATTTGCTCAGTATAAAAAGTGGGTTCACAATTTCTTTCGGTGATTTTCTTGAACTTCTGGGGGCCTTGCTGTGGGCTGCCCATATTCATCTGATTGGTTGGGTGTCGCCTAAAACCGACAGCCTGAAATTGGCATTTGTCCAGTTCATGGTGTGCGCCCTGGCCAGTCTGGCCACGGCCGTGGGGATCGAAACGGCCAGCGTGGCCAGGGTTGCCGCGGCCTCAACGGCGATCCTGTACGGTGGTGTGCTTTCCGTGGGCGTGGCCTACACCCTGCAAGTGGTTGCCCAGCGCGACGCCCACCCGGCCCACGCTGCCATTTTGCTTTGCCTGGAGTCGGTCTTTGCTGCGGTGGGAGGGTGGTTGGTTCTTGACGAAGTCATGGCCGGCCGGGCCATGATCGGCTGTGTGTTGATGTTGGCGGGGATGCTGGTCTCCCAGCTTTACGGGCTGGTGACCCACCGTTCTCAGTCCAACACCTAATTTCCACACGTCATCCCCCATTTTCTGGCAAACGGTCAGCTCAGCGCTGCACAGATTGCCGCTGCTGCTGATTCGACAGACAGCGTCGCGGTGTTGAGAATCATGTCGTAATTGACCGGATCACTGATGTCACTGTGGAAGTACTTGCGCACAAAGGCCCGACGATCGGATTCGGTCCGCAGCACCCGGCGTCTGGCATCATCTTTTGACACCCCGTGGGTTTCGGCGACCCGACTGACGCGGTTTTCCAGGGGGGCGATGATGCGCGTCCGGAAACGGGCTTCCGGAGGCAGGATAAAGTTGGCGCCGCGCCCCACGATAATGGCCCTGCCGTGCCGGCCGATGGCGCTGATTACCCGCATCAGCACGCGGGAAACCTCGTCCGGCCAGAGGTGCCGGTCACTGATGGCTGCCGAGACCCAGTCTTCGATCATGGAGACCCCCCTTTCGTCCAGGGTTTGAATCACCCGGGTCGTGGTGTCGGCATTGTCGGCCATGGCATTAATGACCTGCTGATCAAAAAGATCCAGGCCAAGCCGGTCGGCCACCGCCCGGGCCACCAGTTTTCCACCGCTTCCCGGTTCCCTGGAGAGGGTGATCACGGGCAATGGCTTTGTTTCTTTTTCTTCTTTCCTGGAAATTTCCCAGCGCCGGACATGCTCTTCGATCATCTGATGAATGGCTTTCATGGCGTCTCCTTCCGGTTATGGGTTGACGCATCAACGCTCAAGACGACCCGATGGTTGGGGCGTTTCGGATGCCGCATGGAAGGAGATCGGTAAAGGTCAACAAAGTTGCGATGGCACATTCATCAAATATGCGGAAGGCCAGGGAAAAGGGAGCCTCAGCGTTGGGGTGGCGCCTGTACTCAATTGCCGCAAGGTCATCGGGCAAAATGCCTGCCATTGAGAAAAGTCTATTCAACAATGGCAGGGGTGTCAAGCCGTCAATTGATGGGGACGTCGGATGCAGTCGTTGATAATTGGCTAAGGTTGCCGGAAATAAATAATTCCTCCATCCTGCTGGTCTTTGTGCCCGTCTACCGCGTTGCCGGCACCGGCACATATTCCCCGATATGCACCGGTGCCGGCGCCTTGTAGACGACCCCAAATCCGGCGCGATCTGGGGAATTATTTATTTCCGGCAACCTGAATTGACTCGGAAAGGGTTGCTGCCAAGTCATCCAGGAATCCGAAGAAGAAATGATCGGCGCCTTGGATGATCGTAAACCGGGCATGGCGATTCCATTCGTCAATCATTGGTTGAATCAGGTGTGGTGGGGCGATTTCATCCTCGCTGCCGGTAACCACGGCGGAGAGGGCCGGCAGGCGGATTTGCGATTTGAATTCCATGAAGGCCACCGGTGGGGAAACCATCGTCAGTTGCCGCACCGATAGTCGATCCTGCAGGGCCATGGCGTTGACCCAGGTTCCAAACGAATATCCAGAAAGGTGAATTTCGTCAAATCCCTGATCCCTCAGAAAATCGACTGCCGCCACCACATCGTCTTGCTCTCCGAGACCTTCATCATATGTACCGGTGCTCTTGCCGGTTCCCCGGAAATTAAAGCGCAACGTACCAAAGCCGTGTTTTTGATAGGCGGCAACGATGGCTTCGACCACGGGATTGAACATGTCACCACCATAAAGGGGGTGGGGATGGGTTACCGCAACGGCACGCGGCGAGCGGTTGGGGCAGTACAATCCATCCATCTCCAGTTCGCCGGATGGAAAGCGAATTCTATCTTCTTGCATGCGGTTTCACCTGTTGTCATCATCCATTACGGTTTCGTGAATTTTCGGGCCAGATCGTTGTCGATGACGTACATGCAGATCGCCTTGGCACCATGCTCGGTGTAGCGGTAGCGCTTCATCAGGTTATCGATGACAAAGGTGACATCGTCGCGGATTTTTTGATCGTAGGTTTTGAAATCCTCTTCGGCGTAATCTTTGATTGCCCGCCTGAAATTTTCATTTTCCAGGAAGGGGTCGAGCACTTTCTCCTTAAGATTGTACTCGTAACGATCTTTTAATGACTGGAACAGGCGGGTCTCGGTGGGGGGAGTGCCCGCCACCATGATCTCCTGGGTCAGGGTGCGTGACGTATACTCTTTCTGGGTCTCTTTACGAAAGCCCAAAAGCTTGGCCTTTTCCGTCTTTTCGCCCAACAGGCGGCGCTCGAATCCATCGAACAGGTCATCGGTCACGTGAACCGTTTCACCGGTGTAATTGCAGGTTTCGACGGCGCCCGGTTCGAAATTGACCGCGAACATATAGTGCAGGATTTCCCGATGGATCTGTTCTTCGTTATAGTAGTAAAGGGATTCTTTAACTTCCTGAAGAATTGAATAATCATACAGCTGCAACAGCGAATCGAGAAAACCGTCCGGGATGGAGGCTTTCAGTTCCTTCTGGGCATGGAAAAACTTACACAGCATGGACATGTCGATCAGTTCGCCGGATTTGGCGTAGGTGGTGAAGAAGGAGTTAAAGATTTTGATCGAATCCCGACCGGAAATCCCCTGCCGACCTTCATTTTCGGACTCGCTGATGATCCGCCGGCGACGTTTTGCGGTCAGTGCCTTGCGATCCTCCTCCGACAGCCATTCCGGGATGTGGCCGGTGTAGATCTCCATTTTGAGCAATTGGAGATTCTTGTCGCAATTGCGGTTGTATTTGGCCGGTTCCCTGATCCAGTCCAGCATGGCTTCGGAGCGTAGGCTCAGCCGTGAGGAGATGATCACCCGGGCAAAGTTGTGCAGAACGCGGGGCAGAAAGCTGTCATCGATACGCGTGCCGAAAATATTCCGGTAAATTTCGACTTCCGTATTCAGATCCAGTACATAGGGAATGTTGATATAGACGATGCGATCGGAAAAGGATTGGAAATCCTTGATGTTTTTCTTGTCCTCAGGATTCATCAGAGCCAGAAAGAGCGAACTGACGTTCTCTTCGATGTCTTCGACCTTGTGCAGTCCTTCGCTGATGATGTTGTGAAGCTCGATCAAGCGTTCAATGTTATGGGATTTGATGTCCATCAGGGCATAGATGCCGTTGTTGGTTTTGGCGTATTGCGAGTAGATATAGCGTACCTGGTTGCTGTCCGAGAAGAGTCGATTGATCATCCGTTGAAGGTATTCGTTGGAGAGAATGATCTCCTTGACCGGCCGATCCCCCGGAGAGAAAACGCTGATCCCTTTCCCCAGCCGGCGATTGAAGGTGTACGGCACGGCATGAATCATCTCGAACACCTTGGCCGTGCTTTTCAGGCGGGCGTAAAGGGCGTCGTACAGGGATCCGCAGATGGTACAGGGAACCTCGTGAAAAATCCACTCAAAAGCCTTATCGGTGAACAGCGTGTATTTGAATTCATTGTTCTCGAAAAGCTCGTCGAGAAATTGCCGGCGCTGAGATTTGGGGATCAGCAGCAACGGGTTGTCATGGCAGGGGCAGGGGACTTCCACATAGTCGCCGTCCGTATCATGGACGGCCATGGAACGGATGGTATCAAATTGGCGTTGATCGGGGTTTTGCTGCATCCGGAAAAGACTTTCCAGAATCGATGCGGTTTCGTTGTGTCCCTCACCACGCATCAATTGCCGGCGGTCCAGGCGCCAGACCGTTTCATAGCGGGTACCGGCTCCGGTATTGGCATATTCCTCAAAGCGTTTCAGAAGATTGTTTAAAAAGGTGCTTTTGCCGCAGCCGTGAGGGCCATCGAAAATATAGATTTTATTCTGCTGGGCGCCGCTGCGCAATGCCTCGACGTGGTTGACCAGCCGGTTGGCAAACAGCCGGTCGGCGAAAAAAGGGTGGTCGGCATCCTCGACCAGCAATTGGCTGCAATCATAACTGACATACTGGATCGATTCCGGATCGTTGGGATATTCGTCATGTCCTTCCCCAACGTATTCCTTGAACAGGTCGTGGAACACCTGGAACACGTTCCGGATCGTGCCGGTGGGATTATCCAGGACCTCCTGGAGAAACGCCTCGAAAGGAATCGGCTTGCGATGATTCGATCCGTGCTCGCCGATATCGATTTGCTGCATGGCTTTTTTGATATTGTCCATGTGCTGCCTTATACCGTCAGAGTATATTTTTACTGAGCTTGCGCTCCTTCATCGTGTAGAGGACCCGCCGCCATTTCAGTTTTCGCGGTTTGGGCGCGTCGCTTTTTGCGGCCAACCCCGGAATGGCCGGCATCCGCTGGGTACTGGGCGAGGCCATCACTTCGGTGGTTTCCAACTGTACCGGCCCGCCCCACAGGTACTCGATACCCAGCATGGTATTGGGGATGTAATCGGCCAAAAGCGGCTTGCCCTCAAAGTGGTGAATCAGGTAAAGGGCATTCTCTTTGGTTTTCTTCAGATCCACTTCGATATGGGGCGGATGGTAAAGAGAGGCCATCAGCATTTCCCGATAGTCTTCGACACGGCGGCTTTTAACGTAATACTCCCAAACCATCTTCTGCTTATTCAATCGTTTGCCGGCCACAAACAGATTGTTTTTGTTGATGAAATCCTGGTCAACAAAATTATGGATAAAAGTAAAATCGGAAAAGTTTTCACGGACCTTGAAGATGAAATCCTTTCCCTGACCGGACTGAATATCGAAATCCTTGCGTGCTTTGGCATCCCGGGTCCGCTGGAAGGCCCAGGAGATTTTCCCTTTTTCGGCCATCTCCTCCAGAAAATAGAACAGGCGCATGCCCAGTGCGTAAGGGTTGAGCCCCACCCGGGGCATGGCCGTGACACCCGCGTTGACCCGGGCAAAATCGACTTCGTGCCCTTTGATGCGATCATCGCTGAGATACAATGTCTCATGCCAGTATGAGGCCCATCCCTCATTCATGATTTTGGTGCGGATCTGGGGCTGGAAAAACAGGCCGGTTTTGCGAATGACCTGCATGACCATCAGCATCCACTGATTTTCTTCCCGGCGCAGCATTTTGGAATTTTCCATGATGAACTGGAGCAGATCCTTTGGTTTTTGGGGCTTCTCTTCCTGATGTTTTTTAAAAAGGCTACCGAATTCAGGATGGCGCCGGTCGATCCGGGCGAAAAAATTCTGTTCGCCGAGAGCGGGATCTTCTTTTACGCTAACATTGTAACGTTCCAGTTCCTTGATGTATTTGCTGATGTTGGCTTTGGCAACGTCCTGGAGGTAGATGTCAAAGTAATAGTCCACCTTGGCCGAGATGCTCGCATCCGGTGTATGGAAAATACCTGACAACAGGCTGTGGTATCCCACCAAGTTGTCGATACCGCGGGTGAATTCGATCACATAGTCCACCCAGCGGCCCCGTTCCGCCCGTAGCTTGGCAATGGCCCTTTTATCGGAAAGAGCCTCACCATTAAAATCGTAATCCCAGGTATGACGGAAGAAGAGGTTGTTCTGGAAAAAATCGATATGCGCCAGCACGTGATAAAAGATCATCACGTTCAACCAGTCCGGGTTGTTGTCGTTGTAAAAGGAGATCGCCGGACGGGTATTGATCACCGTTTCATATGGATTGCCCGGATAGAGTTCGTACTTGCCTTTTTCCTTGAGCACCTCCACATCGTGAACCCAGTAGTCGTAAAGGGTCGGGATCATCACCTTGGGGGAGAGTTCGATCAGGTCCCGGTTGGTGACGATATATTCAAGGCTTTCATCTTCAAAACGCAAGCCGGCATCCCGCGCCCTTTCCTTGCAGCCTTCCATAATTGTTTTCGTATGCTGATCGATCAATTCCATGGATTTGACCATTTCCGCTGCGGGATCAGGAAATCAGCTTCTTGATCCCTTCGATGAGCCTGGGTTCGTCGGCGCTTTCGTTGAGCACGTCCAGGCGGATGAGTTTGGGGAATTTTTCCAACACGCCCGATTTTTTCAGGTAGCGTTCCACTTCGGTGTTGTTTTTGGAACTGCTGGTATGCTCGGCAATGGTGATGCCGATCCGGCTGGCATAGCCAAACATCTCTTTCAGGGCCGGAATGGCCTTTTTGCCTTCGGTGTCCCAGTCATCGCCGTCGGTCCCGTGAAAGACGTAAATGTTGTAATCCGCAGCCAGGTTTTCTTCCTTGACGATCCGGTTGACCATTTCATAGGCCGAGAACACCTGGGTTCCACCGGCCACCTTGGAGTTGTAATAGGTGTAAAAGTCCTCCACCTCTTTGGCTTCGGTGTCATGCAGAATGAACCGGGATTCCACCTGATGGGCATACTGGTAGAGCAGCCAGCTGTAGATGAGTACATGCTGGGTGACCACCAGCTCGGTGGCTTTTCCGGCCATGGATCCGGAATAGTCACGTACGAAAAAAACCACGGCCTGGGATTCGAAATCCTTCTCCTTGGAGAGGATGCGGTAGATTTTATCCTTCGGCGATATGATGAAACGGGACGGGTCGATGGCGTCCATATCGGGAATATTGCCCAAATGAATGTTCGTTTCGACGATCTCGCGCAGGGTGGCCTTTTTATCCAGAACCTGGCCGAAACCGCGATTGCGGTCGGTCATGTCGTAGGTGTAGCGGGTCAGGGATCGTTTTTTGCCCTTGTCCTGGAGATTGGGCAGTTCAAACTGCTCAGTGAGGATTCTGCCCAGGTCGTAAGCCGAGGACTCCATTTCATGTTGGCCGCCTTCACCTTCTCCCGGTCCGCCGGCTCCGGCCTGGTCCGGGTCCCGTACCGGCTGTTCGCCGATCACCTCGCCCTCTTCGCCGTCACCACTGCCGCCCTGGCCTTCACCCTCTTCCTGTTCGGTAAAGCGGGGGTCATGGATAAACTTCTCTTCGACGGTTGTGGGAACCACGACGACCTTGCCCTTGCCCGCCTTGCCGGGCTTGATCATTTTGCCCACTCGAATCTTGCGGGGGAAACCGTCTTTTTCCCGCTGGCGGTCTTTTTCGAGAAGCTCGTCAATGGAGCGGATGTGGCTGATGTAGCCGCTTTTGGGCTGGGCGAGGGCCTGCAGGACCATCAGATCGTGATAATCGTACAGATCCAGCAATCGGAACTCGCCTGCATCCGTGGTGACCACGGCCAGGTTGCCTCTGATCACCGGTATTGCATGAGTCAGATCGCCGTCCAGTTCACGGGCGAATTTCTCTTCCTGTTCCGGTGTCAGGCCGGCCTTTTTCAGGTCATTGAATAATTTTTCAAGTTTTTGGTGCATCGGTCGTCTCACCCGTGGTTGCTAAGGATCGGGGCTTTTATTAATTGAACAGAATTTCTTGTTCTTCCGCCCGTCTTCCGCGTTGCATCATCGGCCACATACTCCAGTATGCAACCGTTGATGCGCCTTGAAGACGAACACAAGCCCGGCGCAATTACGTCCAATTAATTTCATCCCCGATCCTAAATGAGGAATTGAACCGGGTTCAGTTCTCATCTTCCTGGGTACAGAAATATTCAATGGTTTTCTGAGCACAGGTGTGGCAATAGCCCAGTTTGTTGAGCATGGTATCCACCATGCGGTCGTACAATTTCTGATTCTCTTCGTTGGTTCGGTTGGCCAGGGCGCCGATAAGGCTGCCGGCGCCGGCAATATCGGATTTGAGCCGCACGTCGGTGACCGCTTTGACCAGTTCCAGGTTGTCCATGAAATCGTAATCCGGGTCCACGGAAATTTTCTGACCGTAGATTTTGCGAATGGAGGTGCGGAATGTTTCGCGCTGCTCGGCGGTTTTGAGTCCCAGCCGTTCCTCCACGCTCTTGATGTAGCGTTCGTCGATTTTAAGGGCACGCAACTCGCCGGTCTGGGGATCCTTGTATTTCCACATCTTGTCCGGGCCCAGATTTTCGGCGTCGATGCCGATGATCATATTCACATAGTTCATCACATCCTTGCGGATGGCCAGCGGTTCATCCATATAAGCGTTGAACATTTCCGTCATGATCCGTTCGCGGTAGAGCCCTTTGGCGGATTTCATGTCCTCCATGTACTTGGCCCGGTCGTTGGCATCGGTGACATAGTCGAGAATGATGCGCTCCAGTGCCCGGAAGATATCGTAGGCAAACATGCATTTGCCCTCATTGGTCTCCGAGGTTTCCAGGAGCAGTTGCATGGCCCGGCCCAGGTTGCGCTGCCCCAACCCTTTCTGTCCGAACCGTTTGGTGATGTCCGGGTCCTGGTTGAGGGTGTCGATCACTTCGGCCAGGGTTTTGATGCTTTTTTCACCGGCCACTTCGCCGGCAGCCAGCTTCATCGTCTCGATCGGCGTCAGTTTTTCTGATCGGGCCAAGCGTGTCAGTACGGTTGCGACCGATGCGGCATAGTTCAGGTTGGGGTCCTGATGCAGATATTCGTGGTTGAGCGTGGTGCGGGTTTCGTTGCCGATGGCGTAATTGGTCAGATCTTTCTGCATTTTGTAGTTGGTGTTGTGGGAAACGTAGCAGATCCGGCAACGGTCAACGATGGGTGCTTCTTCCTTTTCGGCCAGAAAACGGTTGAATTCAGAGTTGTTGCTGGTGGCGATGATCAGGGTGTCGATGGGCCATTTGTACCCGTCGATTTCAATATTGCGGTTTTGAATCACGCCCAGATAAACCTGGACCAGATCTTTTTTGTTCTTGAAGATCTCATCGGAAAAGTGGACGCCGCCACCGGCTACGCGGGCCAGGGCACCGCGGCGCAGGTCAAACCGGTAGGGGTTGTTGGTCTCGGTGATATGCAACAGCCGCTGGATGGACTCTTCGCCCAACAGATCCACGGCCGATGACGTGATTTTGTCCTTGGCCGGGTATTTGCCGGTCACCGTCCCCAGGCTCTCGGTCATGGGAACCGGAAAGATCTGGATAAATTCAAGCATCTGGGAAAGGTCGCCATTGCAAAAATTTCTGATGTCGTTCCAGATAAATGCGCTGCAGGCGCCCAGCGGACGATAATCCACCCACAGGTTTTCGAGTTCGTTGTCCGAAAAACCGATTTCCTGGGATAAAAACTCCCGGTTTTTATCCGGTTCCTCGAAAATATTCATTCCCAGGATCATGGGATCCTCGTAGGTCTGGGATTCAATGGTAGAGATCTTCCCGTATCCGCCGATCTTGTCCAGGCCGGTGAACTTGAAAGAATATTTTCGATTGGGCGCATGGGATAGGAACTCGCGGTAGCGGTTACAGACGAATTCCACCAGAAAGGTCTTGCCGTTGCCCGGCTCTCCCACCAGCACAAAGGCCATCTCTTTGGAGGAGCCATTTTCCGCCGCATCCTTGACGTAGGAAACAAAGCTGTTGATTTCATCATACATTCCGATGATGTGCTTTTTGCCTTGTCTGAAGATGCTGAAATCGTATGTGGTTTTTCCGTTAACGACCACCTTTTCGATGTCGCTTTCGAGAATCATGCGGGCTACACCTTGAAAGGCGTTTTCGAAACAGCGTTTTCCTTCCTTGACTTCACTCAAGTGCTGGTGCAGCACCGATGTACTCTTCTTTACCATGATGTCCCCCTAATTTGTTGATGGCCGGTGCAGAAGATGGTGGAACTGGTTAATGGTATTTCCCTTCGCCATGGTGGCGACAGGGACATGCTGGAGAGGCGCTATTGTCGGACCCGGGGGATAAGCCATTGACAGCGTGCCGTGCTGAGGTGTCTGGATGGCAGTAACGATACGCCCCGGAACCGGTGTATCAGCCTGCGTTGAACCGAAAAAAGATGGCAACGACTTGGTGTGTGTGGCGGGCGTGACCACCGTTTCTGCTAACCTTATTTTCAGGATGAGAAATCGCTTGCCATAAATTGAGTATATCACCTGATCGCCAAACTTCAACCTGAAAAAGCGAACGTTGGATGAACGCATGTCAAATCATTTGTCCATATTTCCCAAGCCGGGCAGGACCCGGCGGTTTTCTTAGGATGCGATCGGTCGGGCCGGTCAATGGATTTTCATTATCCAGAGCGTTGCCGCTGTATACGATAAGACTTGATTCCCCCGATGGCCTTTTCTATGATGGCGGCGATCCATTGACCGTTACCGATAAGGCATATCCCGGTTGGAGTTCACCATGCTCAGAGAGCTGTTGATCAAAAATTTCGCCATTATTGACGACCTGCACATCCACTTTGAGGATGGCTTGACCATCTTGAGTGGCGAAACCGGTGCGGGCAAGTCCATTATTATCAACGCGGTGAACCTGCTATTGGGGGCGCGTGCCAGTGCCCGGATGATTCGCGATGGGTGTGATGTCGCGGAACTGTCCGCTTTTTTCGAGATTCCGGCCGCATCCGGCGCCGCAGCGATCATGGCGGAAAACGGGTATGACCCGGGTGACGGGCTTTTGGTACGCCGGGTGATCGCTGCCAATGACCGGCATCGCATCTACATCAACGATCGCATGGCCACAATTCAGATGCTCTCGGCGATTACGGCGGATCTGGCCAGTATTTCGGGTCAGCATGCCAACCAGGGATTGCTCCGGGAAGAGACCCATCTGGCCATTCTGGACCGCTTTGGCGGGCTGATGCCCCTGGTCGAGAAGGTTGGGGCGCACTTTGCGGCGATGGTCCCCCTTGTTCAGTCCCTTGAAGCGCTCAAACAGAAAAAGGCCAACCAGGAAAAAGAGCTGGATCTGCTCCGGTTCCAGGCGGCGGAGATTGCCGATGCCGCCATTTTGCCCGATGAGGATCTCGATCTTGAAAAGGAACGCATGCGGCTTAAGCATGCCGAACTGTTGAATCGTTCGGTGGCCTCGGCCATCGAATCCCTGCACGGGGCCGATGGTGCCATTTTGGAACAGTTGGGAGAGATTCGTAAAAGCCTGGAAAAAGCCGTTGAAATGGACGAGGGCCTTGCCGATGACGTCACGGCGCTTTGCGACCACCTTTTTGGCTTGGAGGATGTCACCGATCGGCTGCGTGCCTACCTGGGGCGGTTGGACACCGAAACGGACCGGCTGGAGACCGTGGAGGCGCGCCTGGATCTCGTCAATCGGATGAAGCGAAAATACGGTGGCTCCCTGGTGGCACTCTTCCAGAAACGGGATGCCATTGACGATGAACTGGGTGCCATTGATCATCTGGATGACGATATTGCCGATACGGAAGCTCGTTTGCGTGACCAATACGAACAGATGGCCAACTTGGCTCGGGACCTGTCCGAAAAGCGCAGGCAGGTGGCCGCGAATCTCGCCCGGTCGGTTGAGGCGGAACTGGGCAGTCTGAAGATGGCCGGAACCCGGTTCGGTATCGACCTGACCCGTCTGCCTTGCGGCAAACAGGCTTCCGCCTGGCTGAATGTGGACGGCCACCTGCTTTCCTCCACGGGTATTGACCAGGCGGTTTTCATGATCGCCCCCAACGTGGGCGAATCCCTGAAACCGCTTTCGGCAATTGCATCCGGTGGCGAACTTTCCCGCGTGGTATTGGCCTTAAAAGCCATTTTGGCGGAAACCGATGCGGTGGGGACGATAATTTTCGACGAAGTGGATGCCGGGATCGGCGGGGCCGTTGCCGATGGGGTCGGTAAAAAGCTGAAAACGCTTTCCCGGAAACACCAATTGATCTGCATTACCCATCTTCCCCAGATCGCCCGGTTTGGCAGGTACCACTATCATATCCGGAAAACGGTCAAGGACGGCCGGACCACGACCACGATTCAGCCTATGGACCAGGATGCGCGGATCAAGGAGATTGCCCGCATGCTGGGGGGCGAGATCATCACGGCCACAGCCATGAAACATGCCCGTGCCCTGCTGGCATCCTGAACCTGAACCATGGGCGCGGCGCTTGACAATTGACAGATAATGGAAAGATTTTACCCAAAAATAACTGAGGAGCAGAATATGCCCATTTTCGAATTCAAATGTCTGGACTGTGAGGAATACATCGAAATTTTGGTGATGAACAAACAAGATGAAGTCGAGATGACCTGTTCCAAGTGTGGTTCCGGTAACCTCGAACGGATTCTTTCCACCACCAACCATACCATTACCGGGGGGATGCCCGGACAGCCCGCGGGGACAGGCGCCAGCACCCAGACACGCACCTGCAGCTCCGGGTCCTGTACCACCTACACGATTCCCGGGCCGGCCTGACGCGTCGATGCCGGGTCGATTTCCGGGCGGGGGCAGTTGGTCGTCGGTGTCGACTACAAACGGATCGTGTTGGGACGGGGGTTGGCCCAGAAACTGATGGTGCCGGTCAAACCCAGCCCGGCATGATAGCGATGGCTTCAGGGATGGCCGTATCCGGCTGTCACAACCGCGGTGCTCGTGCCGCTGATTTTTTTGCTGATGAAACAATTATTGATTTCTATTTTGGCAATCATCGTGACCCTGACCGGTTCCGGCTTGGCCCGGGCTCAGCGGCTGAGTGTCGCTGCCGATATCGCCAACATCCGTTCCGGACCGGATACCGGGAATGCAGTGATCTGGCAGGTAGAGAAATACCATCCCCTGGAGATTGTCAAGAAACAGGGCGATTGGTATCTGTTCAAAGATTTTGAAGGCGATCGCGGATGGATTTACAAATCGCTTTTGACCGATACCGAAACGGTGATTGTCAAAGGCGACAACTGCAACGTTCGTTCGGGACCGGGTACCGATAACGATATCCGCTTTACCGTTGACAACGGCGTGCCATTCAAAGTCCTGGAGAAGAAGGACGTCTGGCTGCACGTCATCCACGCCGACGGTGATGAAGGCTGGATTCATCGATCACTGGTCTGGTAGCGATGGACGTGTGAGGAGTTGATTTTGAAACTGAAAAATGGAAGCCGGCGTATTGTGGGGCTTGGATCGGCCCTGGTGGATGTACTGGTGAATGAAAGCGATGACTTTATCCGAAAAATCGGTGTGGAAAAAGGCGGGATGACCCTGGTGGATCTGCCGACCCTCGAAAAGGTAATGGCTGACGCCTCCACCGAACCCAGTATCGTGCCCGGCGGGTCGGCCTGCAATACGGCCGTGGGGGTGGGATGCCTGGGCGGACAGGCCCGTTTTGTCGGCAAGCGGGGAAGTGACGACACCGGTCAATTTTTTCATCAGGGCCTGGTCGAGCGAGGGGTGGATCCCTTGCTGATGACATCCGAACTGCCGACCGGGCGAGTGCTTTCCATTATTACCCCGGATGCCCAGCGGACCATGCTCACCTATCTGGGGGCTTCGGCCGATACCCAGCCCGAGGAGATCACCCCGGATTGTTTCGCGGACAGCGCCCTGGTGCATATGGAGGGATACCTTCTCTTCAATCCCGATTTGATGACGGCTTCGCTGAAAGCGGCCAAGGACGCCGGCGCCCTGATCTCACTGGATCTGGCCAGCTTCACGGTCGTTGAGCAGTCCAAAGCGTTGCTCGATGATATTATCGAGCGCTATGTGGATGTACTGATTGCCAATGAGGATGAAGCCCTGGCCTACACGGGCATCAAAGACGAAAACGAAGCCCTGGCCCAGCTCGCCCGGCATGTGGACGTGGCGGTGCTGAAAGTCGGTGCCCGGGGCAGTTACATTCAGCACGACGGACGGGCGTACCGGATTCCTGCCCAGGGGTCGGGGGCTGCCGTGGATACCACCGGTGCCGGGGATCTTTGGGCGTCCGGGTTTTTATACGGATTGGTTAATGGTTTTGGCCATGAACACAGTGGCCGGCTTGCCTCGGCATGTGGTTTTGAGGTATGTCAGGTGGTCGGCGCCGATATCCCCGCCGATGCATGGACACGGATTCGAAAACAGCTGGAGGAATAATGGCCAAAGGATCGGTTTCACGAAAACAACTGCTCAAGGAGCCTGACAAATTTATCACCTTTTCAGGAAAGCTGATCGCTTTTGGGCGGTCCAACCTGAAAGCGATTCTGATTGGTGCCGGGGTTATGATTGCCCTGGTGGTGGTGGTGGTAACGGTCCGCCAGATGGCCGATCGCAATGAGCGCCGGGCTTCAATGTTGACCGAAAAAGCCATGGCCAAGTACTCGGCGGCACTTCAGGACACCGATTCCAAAACCGCATTCGATCGGATAAAACATGATTTTTCAGCGCTTTTTGATCAATATGGATCGCGGCGAGCCGTGCGTATCGCCCGTATCGTCTATGCTGATATCAGTTACCAGGCCGGAGACGCCGATACGGCCGTTGCCATGTATAAACGTGCATTGGACGATTTTGAGCAGTCATCGGCGCTGAAAAATATTATTGTCAGCGGTCTTGGGCATGCCTATGCCCTGAAAAAAGAGTACCCGGAATCCATCCGCTATTTCAAAATGATCTCCGATGGTCAGGAAAAGACCTTGAAGGGCGATGCCCTGTTCAACATGGCCTGCCTATATGAAGCCGGCGGTGAAAAGGAGAAAAGCACGGCCATGTTTCAGCAGCTGCTGGCCGATTTCCCGGGGTCGATGTATGAAGCGCTGGCCAGGGAGCGGATCAGTGGTTGAGCGTGCCGGCCTGTGGGATCGCTGCCGAAGCGACGCTTTTTGGAGGCCGGCGCATTATGGTTTGTTCTTTTCAAACAGCTTGTATTTTTTGATTTTCTGATTCAGTCCGCTTTTGCCGATGCCCAGCAGTTCGGCCGCGTGGGTCTGAACATAATTGGCCTTCTTCAGGGCCCGGACGATCATGTTTTTTTCCACAAGGGCCAATGTGTCGTATAAATTGGCATCCACCGGGATTCCGTCCATGTGCAGGGTGCTGTGGGCGTTGTCGATAAAATCCTTGGGCAGATCCGATACCTGAACGATCGCCTCGGGTGACATGACCACAGCCCGTTCGATGACATTTTCAAGTTCCCGCACATTTCCGGGCCAATCATATTCGTAAAAGAGCCGTTCAACCTCACGATCGATTCCGGTTACCGGTGCGCCGGCGCTTCGTTCATCTTGGTATTTGGCGATAAAATGGTGAACCAGAGGCCGGATATCCTCCAGCCGTTCCCGTAGCGGCGGCAAGGTGATCGGGACGACGTTGAGACGATAAAAAAGGTCCTCTCGGAAATTCCCGGCGGCCACCTCCGATTTGAGGGATTTATTGGTCGCCGCGACCAGACGGATGTTCACCGGAATGGGCTTGGTGCCACCGACGCGCTCGATCACCCGCTCCTGGAGTACGCGTAGCAGTTTTACCTGAAGGCCTGCTGAAAGTTCACCGATTTCATCCAGAAACAGGGTCCCGCCGTCAGCGATTTCAAAACGTCCCTTTTTCATGGATACCGCACCGGTAAACGCTCCTTTCTCATGGCCGAAGAGTTCGCTTTCCAAAAGCGTTTCGGCCAAGGCCGAACAATTTACCGCCACGAAGGGTTTGTCTTTTCTGGGGCTGTTGAAATGCAGGGCGCTGGCCACGAGTTCTTTTCCGGTTCCACTGGCTCCCTCGATCAGAACCGTTGCCGATGCCGGGGCAACTTTGCGGATCATCCCGAACACATCCTGCATGGCTTTGCTTTTTCCGATGATATTGTGGAAACTGTAGCGGTTTTCCACGGTGCTGCGCAGTTGGCGGTTCTCTTTGACGACCTGGTACATGGAGGCTGCCTTTTTTGCGTACAGCACCAACTGTTCGTTGTCGAAGGGCTTCAAGATGTAATTGTAGGCCCCCTTCTGCATGGCCTCGACGGCCTTTTCTACCGAGCCATGGGCGGTCATCATGATGACCGGAAGGTCGGCATCGGTTTGTTTGATGCGGGCCAGCAGTTCGATTCCGTCCATGCCGGGCATTTTCATGTCCGTCAACACCAGGTCCACATCAGATTGCGCAAGTGTATCCAGTGCCTCGGCCCCATTATTGGCGGTCAGGGTTTCAAAACCGACATCCTCGAGCACGGCGGCCAGGATCAGCGTATAATTTCGTTCATCGTCAACAATCAGAATGGTTTCCATCACTGTGCCTCCTGGTCCAATGGGAATTTGACGGTCACGCGGGCCCCTTTTTCACGGCGGTTGTCGATTCGAATCATACCGTCGTTGGCCTCGATAATGTTTTTTACGATGCCGAGACCCAGGCCGGTCCCTTTTTCTTTGGTGGTAAAAAAAGGATCCCAGATTTTTTCCATGACTGCGGGTGAAACGCCATCTCCCTCATCCTCAATATAGAGCCACAGGGCGTCTTCTTCCGCATGGGTGGTGATCATGATGGCGCCGCCATCGGGCATCGCCTGCATGGCATTGATCAACAGGTTGAGAAACGCCTGGTAAAGCATATCGCTGTCGGCGAGAATGCATGGATGATGGTTGTCGAACACGGTTTTTATCACATATCCCTTGTCTTTGATCTGCTGATCGAGGAAAAGGATGTTTTTATCAAGCACGTCATTGATGTGACAGGTGCTGCGGTTGGGCGCTTTCGGTCTTGCGTAGTTCAGAAAATCGGTAATGATATTGTTCAGGCGCCGTGCCTCGGTGACGATGATATCGGCAATTCCGTTCAGCGGTTCCCGGGGCCCCATTTTTTTCTTTAACAGTTCAGCCGAACTACTGATAATGCCCAGCGGATTCCTGATTTCATGGGATACGCCGGCAATCATTTCACCCAGTGATGAAAGATGCTTCGCCTTAGCCAGTTGGTCTTTGAGACGGATTCGCTCGAGCGCCCGTTTTTCGATGATTCCTTCTCCGCGCTTAACCACAAATATCAATGTGAGCAGCAAGATTCCCATCACGATGCTGATGGTGCAGATCACCAGAACCTGATATTTGAAGATCTGTTGATAATCGCTGGAGAGATCCTGCCTGATTTCGATCACGCCCAATACGGGGCCCGAAATGGGCGATAATGGTTTTTCGGCGCGCAGTGGGGCAAAGGTAATAATTTTAATCTTTTTTGGAATCCCCAGCAGAATTTCCCAAAAAGTTCCGTTTTGGACCAGCTTGGAGGATGCCTTTCCATCGATAGCCCCGCTAAAGGAGGTCCCGCCAAGATTTTGCTTTCCAACCAGATCCTCCGAGAAACTGTATGCAATGATGTCGTCCTTACTATAAATGTTGACCATCTCCACTTTGAAACTGTGCAGGGTGCTGCGGACGACATTGTCCATCCTTTCGAACTGTTCCTTGTGGCGCAGTTCGATTTTGCCGTACTTCAAGCCCACAGGGAGGATGAACTGCAAAAAGACCTGATGGTTCAGGTTTTCAATCAGCAGCAATGCGTAATCTTCGCTTTTCTGGTACTGCATTGACCGAACCCAGTGGGTGTTGAGAACGGAGAGAATGATCGTACCAATAAAAATAACAATCAGACTGGTAAACGTGAAATACTTGACCAAGCGAAAGGGTTTGACTCGCTCGGCTGTGTTCAATGGTTTCATGATGCCTGTGTTGCCGTCATTGGTGTCAACCCATTTGCCTGTCAGTCCTCGGCTGGCGGTGCGTTTCCGGTGGACCGTCCACTCAACGCATGCCGGTTGAATTGGGACTCACATATTTTCAATGAAAAAGGCTGCCGTCACCCTAAAGTTTTTTCAACCAGTGCCGAATTGTTTAGCTGACCGCAGATGATAACCCTTTAACCATATAGAAAAACCTGATTATCCTGTCAATGCGGCCGAAAGGTACTATGCTGTAACAACGGTGCCCGGTGTATCGTCATCAATGAAACCCAACGATGCATCCCCAAAGACTCTGTTTGGTGTGGCCAGCATCAGCCGGCCGATGGAATCGAAGCAAAATGGCCCCTAACGATCCATCTTTATGGCAGTTATCAGTGATCCCGTGTAAATAGTTCCCTTGGCATACAAGATAAAGGCAACAATTGATTTGAAGCCACAATATAGGATTAAGTAAACAAATTATAGATAAAAGTCATATAATTTTGCTTGACAAGACATTGTTGGCAGGGTTGAATCATGATCAAGAATTGCCACCTGTTTCCTAACTGATTTAATAAACTGGATCATATTTATCGAAGAGAGCCTTGTGGAGAGCTTTGTGTTTGCTTTTTTGATTGCCATAAGACGATGGTTCAAATGGTGAAGAATTCGTTAAAAGAAATTAGAGAGTCCCTTTTGATGAGCAAGTCGGAACTGGCGAGAGAAGCAAATGTCTCCCCGATAACGATTACGCGGATTGAAGAGGGTAAGCCGTGTCGGCTGGAGACCAAAAGGAAGATATTGCTGGCCCTGGGATACAGTCTTTCGGATAGTAAAAAAATTTTTGGTGAATAAAAGAGTGAACCATGCTTTTTGCAAAAAAAGATCGACTTATTGGCCTTGACATCGGATCAAGATCCATAAAAGCGGCAGAGATATCCGAGACCAAGAAGGGCCGAACCCTTGAGCGATTCGGGATTATCGATATCCCTCAGGGCTTGATTGAGGACGGTGCCATCAAAGATGCGGAGCAAGTGTCCGATACCATTCGCCAATTATTCAAAAACTATGGAATCAAAGGACAAAACGTTGCCCTTTCCATCGGCGGGTATTCGGTGATTGTGAAAAAGATCAACGTCCAGGCCATGTCCGACGACCAACTGCAGGATACCATCAGTTTTGAAGCAGAACAGTACATCCCGTTTGACATTGCCGATGTCAATCTGGATTTCCAGATTCTGGGAGAGAATGAAAACAATCCCAACCAGATGAACGTTTTGTTGGTTGCCGCCAAGAAGGAAATGGTCAACGATTATGTGAACCTTGCCCAGATGGCGGGACTCAATCCCTGCATCATTGATGTGGACGCATTTGCGCTGCAGAACATTTATGAATTCAATTATGCACCGGCTGAAGATGAGAATATCGCCCTCATCGACATTGGCGCCAGTAAGACCTCGTTGAATATCCTAAAAGGCAGCACTTCGGTTTTCATGAGAGACGTCTCTCTCGGTTGCGGTCAGATCAATCAGAAGATCTCATCTTTGATCGATTGTTCTCTCGAAGAAGCCGAACAGATCAAATTCGGGGATCAGTCGGAAAAAATAACCAGCGGTGATCTTACCGATATCATCTCTTCTGTGGTTTCCGATTGGTGTACCGAGATCAGGCGAGCATTGGACTTTTTCTATTCAACCTACCCCGATGATCAGATTAAAAAGATTGTGCTCAGCGGAGGTGGTGGCAATATAAAAGAATTCAGGCAGCTGTTGTCGGTTGAAACGTCTGCGGAGGTGACCACGATCAACCCCTTTGATGGGCTTCATATCGATGAAAATCGGTTTGATGTGGAGTTCCTTAAACGCATATCACCCCAGGCCTCAATCAGCATGGGACTGGCAACGAGAAAAGTTGATGATAAATGATACGCATAAATTTACTCCCATTTCGCGCCGCACGTAAAAAAGAGAATGTCAGACGACAGTTATCCATATTTTTGTTGTCCCTTTTTCTAATTGTTATTGTTGCCTCCTGGTTCAGTTTTTATTTGTCCGGTAAAGTAAAAACACTAAACGCTAAAATTAAAGATACCAAGGCGCAGGTAGAAAAATACAATAAAATCAACAAAGAAATTGCAGAGATCAAGAACAAACTGGCGATACTCAATAAAAAGATCGAAGTTATCAAATCCCTGGATTTGACAAGGAAGGCTCCGGTCGAATTGCTTGACGACATGTCCAGACTGGTTGTTGATAAACAGATGTGGCTTACCCATCTGGAAGACCGATCCGGCAAGATCAAGGTCGCCGGCGTTGCCTTGGACAACCCCACTGTCGCGGAATATATGACAAGGATCGACTCTTCGGCACGCTACACCAACGTCAAATTGGTATCCATCAATCAGGATACATCAATTAAAGAACTAAAGTTGAAGCGATTTGATATCAGATTCGAGAAAGCTCCCCAAAAAACGGAATCCAAATAGGTGTTGAGGAAATGAACAAGGGCAAAGCGGTTTCCACTGAAAAAATAAATCCACTATTTGAAAAGCTTGAACAGCTTTCCAAGGCTCAGCGGATTGGAATCTGGGTCGGAATCCTGATCCTGGTTATCGTCGGTTTTGTCTATTTTTCTTATCTTCCCATGTTTAAACAGATCGACAAACTAAACGCCAACTTGGCCAAGGTTGAAAAAGAGCTGGAAGTGGCCAAGAAAAATGCGCGCCAGTTGAATGACTATCGAAAAAAGATGCAGGATGCCGAAGAGCAGTTTAAAATCGTTATGCGGGCATTGCCTGAAAAAGAAGAAATTCCAACGTTGCTTACCGGAATTTCAAAGGCAGGCAAAGACTCCGGCCTGACGTTTGTTCTCTTTCAGCCCAAACCTGAAGTAAAAAAGGATTTTTATGCTGAAATTCCACTCGCCCTCCGTGTTACCGGGGATTATCATGGTGTGGCAACATTTTTTGAAAGCGTTGCCGGACTGAATCGTATCGTGAACATCCGCGATATCAATCTGACACCGGAAAAGGGTGGCAAGAGTCTGACAACGACCTGTACGGCGGTGACTTACAAATTTATCGAAGCATCGAACACAAAAAAGAAGCCATCAAAAAGATCGAGAAGGAAATAGAAGCGATAAAACCATGCCAATGCAAAATAGACAATCCTGTATTATTGTGGCCTTGATCGTTCTTTTGTCATGCTTTCTCTGGAATTGCGACGATCAGAAGAAAGAACCAAGAGCTCCGGTTGTCAGCAAAAAAATAGCCGTGCATACAGCGCCTGCTCCGCCGAAAACAACCGATCATGCTGTGGTTTCACCGTCAGAGCCAGTGTCGAAAGAAGAGCCTGAAGTTGAAAAGGCGTCGCTTGTGGCAGAGCGGATTTATGATCCCAAAGATCGCCTGAATCCTTTTATTCCCCTATTTAAAACAGAAACCAGCGAAACGCTTTCACAACCATCCGAGAAGTCGAAAAGAAAGCGGCGAATGCCCCAAACGCCTCTGGAAAAAATCAGTCTTGAACAGCTTAAACTAGTGGCCATCATCCGGGCAGGATCGGGAAACAGGGCACTTGTGGAAGATAGTAGCGGAAAGGGATATATTGTTAAAAAGGGGAGTTATATTGGATTGAATTCGGGTATCGTGACTCAGATTGAACCCAACCGCATTTTCGTCGAAGAAGAGTTGGAAAACCTAATGGGCGAATTGGTTCTTCAAAATACCGAAATAAAACTTCAGAAACCTGCTGGAGAGTGATATGCGCAACTTAGGGATTAAATTTTCAGAAAGATTGACACTCACTTTTTGCATGGCCTTGGTTGTCGCTGTTTTATCCGCTGGGTGTGCAGCCCGGCAATCGGGCATGGAAAAGGCAGCATCGAGCCCATTGGCAGAGATTACCTCCATTGAATTGTCCCAGGATGTAAATTTCGCCAATGTCGTAATCCGTGGGACCGAACCGTTGACCTATATGGCGGTAAAGCAGAGGGAGCCCATTGGGGTTGTGATTCTTATTCCCGGTAGCCGGTTGACTCTGACCAGCCCGGATCTCCAATCCCCAGGACCACCCGTCAAGGCTATTCATGCGAGCCAGGCTGAGGCCAAAATCGATACTTCGCGGATCGAAATTCTTTTGGCTGCCGACAGCTCCTACAACGTTGTTAAAGATGGCAACGCGCTTAAAATACAATTTTCAAAGACTCCGTTGGACGTGAGTTCTGCCGCAACGGTTCTCCCAGCGCCATCCGTTCAATCGAACCCATCCCCAGCCACGCCTCAGACCGTTGCATCAACGGGTGTTTACCAGGGAACGGGGATGCCGGTGGGCAGCGAAAATCAGATCTGGGTGAATCGAATCGACTTTTTAGGGGAGCCAAACGGTCGTTCGACCTTATCCATTGAGACTACGGCACCCGTGGATTATAAAATCAACAAGGTCTCCAACCGGCTTTTGGAACTGCGTCTGATGGGTACCAATATCGCCGAATTCCGGCAGCGTCCGCTGATTACGACGCGTTTCGAAAGTGCCGTCAATCGAATCGTGCCGGTCCAACTGCCATCAATGAGGGGGTATTCTCTTTTTTCCATCGAACTGCGCGAACCCGTTGGGTATCATACCGAGCAGGTCGGTGGACTCCTTTTGGTTCATTTTGATGCATCCTCTGTTCCGCCGGCACCTGTCGATGAAGCCAATTTGCCTGCCTGGAAAAAGGTCCTTACGGAGACTCTCGGCATGAGTGGAATGGATATGACAGGGTCTGGGGCACAATCCTCGGGTACCCCCCGCCTGGCATCACAGCCGAATCCGGATACCGTGGGTGAGCCAGCCATGCCGGACGTTGTTCTCGACTCGGATCAGGCTGTTGTCGTAACAAAAAAAATCAAAACCTATAAGGGTGAAAAGATTGCTCTGGATTTCTACCAGACCGACATAAAAAATGTATTTAGGATTCTCCGCGAAGTGAGCGGCAAGAACTTTGCCATTGATAAAGATGTCAGCGGCAAAGTGACCATGACCCTCGATAAACCGGTTCCCTGGGACCAGGTCATGGATCTGGTGCTGCGAATGAATCAGCTCGGGATGATTGTCGAGGGCGATATTATCCGCATCGCCACGCTATCCACTCTGAAAAAAGAAAACGACCTGCGCAAGGCGCAAATTGCCTCCCTGCAAGAAGAGAAAAAGCAGATCAAGGCGTTGGAACCTCTTGAAACCCGCTACATCCCGATCAGTTATTCCGATGCCGGGAAAGAGGTCTTGCCTCACATTCAGAACATTATTTCCAAAGATCGCGGGTCTGTCACCGTGGATACCAAGAACAATCAGCTCATCGTTACCGACACTGCCGACAAAATTGCCCAGGCGATTGAAATTGCAAGGCAGATCGACAAGGTCACTTCTCAGGTGATCATTGAGGCAAGAATTGTTGAAATCAGTGAAACGTTTTCTAGAGAAGTGGGATTTGAATGGGGGCTGAGCGTTGGGCCGGTCAGTATGAATGAAGGCGGCACAACTTACGAAACCAACGTAGCCATGAACTATCCGGCCAGTACTTCCAATGGAATTGGTTTGACCTATAACAAAATCGCGGGTACGCCTTTCACATTAGACGCCGCGCTTACCGCTTTGGAAACGAACGGGAAGGGCAAAATTCTCTCTTCTCCCAAAATCGTTACCCTGAACAACAAGAAGGCGAAGATCAAACAAGGGCAAGAATATGGCTATCTTGAAAGGGATTCTTCTGGTGGATCGTCGGTTTCTTTCAAGGATGTGGACTTGCTGTTGGAGGTAACTCCGCACGTCACTCCAGACAACAGGATCTCGCTAAGCATTTTGATTACCAAGAATGATGTGGTCGATTTTGTAGACGATGTACCGGTCATATCTACGAACGAAGCCGAAACGGAATTGCTGGTTAATGATGGGGATACCATTGTTATCGGTGGAATTATCAAAAAGACTCGGTCAAATACCAAAAATGCATTTCCAGGATTACACAAAGTTCCGGTTCTCGGTTGGCTATTTCAAAGTAATCTTGAAGAGAACGACAATAGCGAATTGCTGATTTTTATGAATCCGAAGATCGTTCAGTTGGAGCAACGAAACATGGTCAATTGAATTAACATTTAGAATTCAATTGCGACCTGACGAAAAAACGGTGCAAGCGTCCTATGCTTTGATGTTTTCCAGACACCGGAAAATAAGTCGCTTTCTTACACGACTGTCAACTTTGAACTTTAATAATTTTTTATTATTTTGCATTTCTGGAGGAAGTTTCATGAAAAACCAAGTTAGCTGGTTTCGCTTTGCGAGTGCTATAATTATTGTTTTATTTGTATTCTTGGGATGTTCATCGGGCGGCGGAGGCGGTGATGATGACAGTTCTGATACCACGACCGATACGACGACTACTGCAAGCGTTGCTGAAATTCTTGTCGAAGCAGAGAACAGCTCCATCAATGTAGAGGAAAGCGCTGAAATCATCGCCTGGGTGTATGATGACAGCGGAAGCCCGATGGCGAATACTACGATCAGTTTTTCCCTTGATTATCCTTCCCTGGCTTATATTTCTCCATCCATCGCAACAACGAATTCAGATGGTAAGGTAACGGCTACACTGACGGCTCGAAGCAAACAAGGCGAAATCATCGTTTCTGCGTCTAACGACGAAATTACAAGCAATGATGAAACCGTTAGCATTTTGTCGGGTGTATCACCGGATACAATAACCGTGACGGCAACCCCCATGACATTATTGATTGGAGGAACCAGTTCAATCCAGGCCGAAGTGCTTGACAAGGATGGCAATGCGGTTCCTGATGGGACTTCGGTCTCCTTTGAAGTCGCCAATGATAATTTTGGCAGCATGTCTCCGGCAACAAATACAACGGCAAATGGGTTTGCCAGTTCGACATTTACTTCCTCATCTACAGCCGGGACAGTCGCCGTCGAGGTGTCGGTTGGTCAAATCAACAACAGTGTCGATCTTATTATTAATGACACCCAGCCGGCGTCATTGTCATTTAATGCCGCTGATCCGGAAATTATTGCGATTAAAGAATCCGGGGGAAACGAAACATCTGACATTTCATTTCAAGTTATAGATCAAAACGGGGACCCGAAGAGCGGTATTGCCGTTACGATGACAATCATAAAAGGACCTGGTGGGGGTGAGTACATTGATACGGATAGCACACCAGAAGAAATTGTGGTTTCTTCCGCTAGCGATGGTTTGGCAACTGTAACCCTGCACAGCGGTTCCAACGCCGGGCCGGTGACCATTAGAGCACAAATGACGGTTGATGGTGTGGCTATGGTCGCCAATTCTGCGGCAGTTTCCATTGGGGGCGGTGTTCCCTCGGCCTCCCGTTTCAGTGTCTCTGCAAGCGTGCTGAATATCCCCGGACTGGACGAAAATGGAAAAACTACCGAAATTACAGCGTGGTTGACTGATCGCTTCGGGAATTACAATATTCTGGAGGGTACCACCGTATCGTTCTGGTCCGAAGCCGCTTTGGCCGTTGATGCCGCCAACGTTACTGCAAGCGCTGATGGGTCCGATTCAGCGGTAGCCACAGTTACTGCACGTACTCAACATCCGGTTATCGATCCAATTCCGGGCGGCGAGGATGTGGCGCCTTTTGATTGGGAAAATGAACTGATGGACTATGTCAGCACCACCTATGGCTGGGCGGGGACGACCCACCCGCGGGACGGTTTGGTTTCAATACTTGTCTATACCGAGGGTGAAGAGGGGTTTGACGACCTAAATGCCAATGGCGTATATGATAGTGGCGAGACGTTTGAGGATACCATTGACGATCCATTCATCGACTACAACGACAACGGTGAATATGACGGTACCGACAGTTCAGACCCAGCAGAAATATACAACGATGCAAACGACACCACAGGGTGGGACAGCTATAACGGGATATGGGATGATCAAAAAGATATTTTTTATAATTTCAAAATATTGATTACCGGAGAACCCCATATCGCCATTGCACCGACTACTTTCAACATCGCCGACGGAGGTTCTCAGTCGTTTACCTTTCTGGTTTGCGATGAAAACCTTAATTATTTGAGTGAAGGGACTTCCATATCGGTATCAATTGAAGGCGGCGGAAAGCTATTCGCGGATGAAATTGAATTGGACGACAGTAGTGCCTTACCAGGCATAAATGGCTCCTACACGTCACATCTACCGCAAATCGAATATAATGCGACAATTATGGATAGTGATTCCGGTGACAGTAATGATCCCGTGCTGACAACTTTGACAATAACCGTGAATTGGGAAGGAAATACAGAAGAACTATCCATTATAGGGTATGTCGACTAGGTGATTATTTGCCGTGATATTCAACTTGACCATCTGCCTCGAAGGGTTTTCTCGGGGCAGATGGCTTTATACCCAATGTCGTTGACTTAATGATTTACGATAAATAATATACCAAAATTCAAGCAGGCCTGATTATAATGCCTCAATTATAGGCAACCTTACGCCGTTCCAATGCTTTTCCAAAATCCCCAGCATTGCTCTACAGGATTGTATTTTCTGTGATATGGCGGGTAGTAGAGCAGTTGAATAGGCTTTGCGATATGATCCGTAAACCCATGGTTTTATCCATCATGAGATGATTTCCTGCCATTTGAGATCAATTCTATCCATTTGAAATTCAAATCGGTTTTCCGGTCGGTCCTGAAAAAAGTCGTGTAGCGTCTTTTCAACCACGTTGAAGGCGATGGTTTCCCAAGGGATTTCATCCTCCGGCATCAATTTTACCTCGGCACTTTCAGGGGTGGGGTGAAAGTCAAGGGCCTCCAACCGCGCGAGAAACATCAGGTAGATCTGGTTGATGTGAACAATGTCGATCATCCGGTACGGTCTCAAGTCGGTGACTCGGCTGCCGGTCTCCTCGAGGGTTTCCCGCCTAGCACCGTCGGCAACGGTTTCGCCGTTCTCCAGAAAGCCTGCGGGCAGGGTCCAGTATCCCTTGCGCGGGTTGATATTCCGGCGGCACATGAGGATGCGGTCGTCCCAGATGGGGAT
This sequence comes from Desulfosarcina ovata subsp. ovata, assembly GCF_009689005.1. Taxonomy (NCBI): domain Bacteria; kingdom Pseudomonadati; phylum Thermodesulfobacteriota; class Desulfobacteria; order Desulfobacterales; family Desulfosarcinaceae; genus Desulfosarcina; species Desulfosarcina ovata. Next base: position 4,524,515 of record NZ_AP021879.1, read on the forward strand.
GCAGCCGACGACGAGTTTTGGATTTTGATAATGAACGGTACCACAGGCTTGGCAGACATGTCGCGGGCGGTCATCGCCCGCAGGAACCGTAAGCGTTACAGGCCCGCCGCATTGGGAGCAAAAATTCATGTACTCATATCTCCAAACGGGTAACGGAAATCATTCCGCCGAAACAGACATCCACATCACTGCCGGCGGAACGGGGGCGGTCGTGAATGATTCCGTGGTAGTGATAGGTTCCGTTCTCCTCGCTGTACCGATAATGATGAGGATGTTTATCCAGCGAGCAAAACCGATGGGTGGGCATTATTTTGGTATCCAGCGGGCTGGGCAGGTTGATATTCCAGAATTGGCCGATCGCCAGGGGCTGCGTTAGGATAATGGGAAGCAGGTGCGCGGCCAGCCTTTGAACCGCCGGCCAGGGAATGGTCCATTGCGGCGCAATATACTGGGAAATGGCGACGGCGCGAACCCCGAGAATGGATGCTTCCCGGGCGGCGGCGACGGTGCCGGACTGGTAGACATCACTGCCCAGGTTGGCACCCGGATTGATTCCGGCGACGACCCAGTTCGCATCGGGGACAAAGGCTTTTAGGGCCAGCCGCGTGCAGTCGGCAGGGGTGGCATGAACCACATACATTCGACTGTTCGGTTGTTCCACCCGTATGGGGTCCCGCATGGTCACCCGGTGGCCCACATTGGATTGAGGGGCGGCCGGTGCCACCACGGTGATTTCGCCCAGCGGGGTTAGCGCTTGAACCAGTGCCGCCAGTCCGGGTTGGTCGTATCCATCGTCATTGGTAATTACAATTTTCACACAGGCTCCACCTGATAAGTTATGGGAAAGATCTCAGCGTCACGATCATATCAGCCCGAAAAGAGAATGCAACCCTGACCGATAAATTCAAGATACGAATCGGAATAAGGGAGAGGGTTGTTGCGCAGCAGGTCATATGATAAATCAAATAGTGGTTTGCGTTTGGGAAACGGGTGCCGCCATTTGTTTCGACCGGAATACCTGCAAAATAAAATGATCAGGAGAGGACCATGAGCAATCAAATACCTTCCCGTGAAACAGCCCTGAGCCTTCTTAAAAAATACAACCAGAGCGACAGTCTCATCAAACATGCCTATGCCGTCGAGGGGGTGATGCGGTACATGGCCCGCAAATATGGTGAGGATGAAGACGAATGGGGAGTTGTCGGTCTGATCCACGATTTGGATTATGAGCAGTTTCCTGATCAGCATTGCACCAAGACGGCGGAGATCCTTGCGCAGAACAGATGGCCCGAACATCTGATCCGGGCCGTGGTCAGCCATGGGTGGGGGATCTGCTCGGATGTCAAGCCCGAAACCACCCTGGAAAAAGTACTCTATGCCATCGATGAACTCACCGGCCTGGTAGCCACTTCGGCCCTGGTGCGGCCGACCAAAAGTGTGCTGGACATGAAGGCCAAGTCGGTCAAGAAGAAGTGGAAGGACAAACGCTTTGCCGCTGGTGTAGATCGCAACATCATCCAGCAGGGTGCTGACATGCTGGGGGTGGATTTGGGAGATCTGATTACCGACACGATCATGGGCATGCGTGAGGTGTCCGAGCAAATCGGACTGAAAGGAGACGCTTAACATGGAGTGTAAAAAAGAAAGCAATCTCGAGCGCTGTAACTGCTCCTACGAACCCTGTTCGCGAAAGGGTGTCTGTTGTGACTGCATCAAATACCACGTCAAGATGCGCCAGTTGCCGGCCTGTGTGTTTCCTGACGATGCCGAACGCACCTATGACCGCAGCTTCGACCATTTTGCCCGCCTGGTGCAGGCGAAGCGGATTTGATCCGTCAGGTTGCCGAAAGCTAAGGCAGGATCAGGTGGTTTTACGAATTCGTCAAAGGATAACCATGACCTTACAGACCCAACTCAAACAGATACTGGTGACCGAGCTGAATATCCGCGACATCCCGCCGGAGACCATCGACGACGATGAACCGATTTTCGGTGACCGCCTGGGGCTGGACTCCATCGATGCATTGGAGATGGTTTACCAGGTGGAACAGCATTTTGGCATCTCCATCAAGGACAAAAATGAGGCCCGTACGGCCCTGCAGACCATCAACACCCTGACGGCCTACATCACGGCCCGTCTGCCGAACTGACCGATGCCCTATCTGGCCCTGGAGGCCCATGGATTGGCCCACCGCTATCCGGGTGCATCCCAACCGGCCCTGCACGGCCTGGACCTGACCCTGCACAAAGGGGAAATTTTCGGTCTGCTGGGGCCCAACGGCGCCGGCAAAACCACAACCATTTCGATCCTCAGCACGATCCTGAAACCCGATGCCGGGTCGCTGATGATGAACGGCATCGACCCGTGGCGCCATCGGCGGGCCGTGCGCCGGATTATCGGCCTGGTACCCCAGGAAATCGCTCTTTACCCGTCGTTGACGACCCGGGAGAATCTGCGTTTTTTTGGACGCCTGCAGAACCTGCGGGGACGGCATCTGCGCCGGCGGATCGACGCTACCCTGGCCGCAGTGGGGCTGGAACAGCGGGCGGATCAGCCCATCGCTACCTTTTCCGGCGGCATGAAACGCCGTGCCAACCTGGCCGTGGGACTGCTTCACGAGCCGCAGGTGCTTTTCCTGGACGAGCCCACCGTGGGCATCGACCCCCAGTCGCGCCAGTTGATCCTTGAACAGATCGAGGCCTTCCGGAACCAGGGTACCACCATGCTCTACACCACCCACAGCATGGAAGAGGCCCAGCGGATTTGCTCACGCGTCGCCATCATGGATCAGGGCCGGATCCTGGCCCAGGATACGCTGGATCGGCTGCTGGCCGGAAACCCCGGAACTGCCGATCTGGGGGAACTTTTCCTGCACCTGACCGGCAAAGCGCTGAGGGACGGGTAGTATGCTTTCCCTGATGGCTGTCATTCAAAAAGAATTGCTGCTGCTCCTGCGGGACCGGGCCGGGCTGCTGGTGCTTTTCGTCATGCCGGCCGTACTTGTGGTGGTGGTTACCCTGGTCCAGGAAAATGCCCTCAAAACCATGGGGGCCGTGGATACCCGCATTCTATTGATCAACCAGGACACCGGGGCCCTGGGCCGTCAGATGGTCGAGGCCCTGGAGGCGGCCGAAGGGGTTAGGGTCACCCGCCAGGTTAAGGGCCGTGCGCCGTCACGCGTCGAGGCCCTGGCCCTGGTAGCCGATGGGGTTTACCAGCTCTGCCTGATTATTCCCTCCGGGATGACCGAGCGGGTGCGCGCCCGTGCCCGGTCGAGTGCGCAGGCCAGCCTTTCGGAGAAAAAGGGGACGGAGCCGGAGGCCACCGAACCGATGCCATGCATCGAAGTGCACTTCGATCCGACCGTTATGGGGAGCTTTCGTTCGGCCGTCGGCCACCTGCTTGACCTGATGGTGTTGCGGCTGGAGGTGGCCGAGAAAATAAAGGCTCTGGGAGAGCTGCTTCCCGAGGTGATCCACCGCTCGTTGGCCGAGACCCTGGCCCCCATGGGCGAACCGGTTCCGGCACTGCCGGCGTTGGATCTTCAATTGCGCTGGTCGGAGATGCCCCTGCTGCAGGTAGAAGATGGGGATGCGCGGGCCGTCCAGCCGTCCCGGCTGCCCACATCCGCACAGCAGAACGTGCCGGCATGGACCCTGTTCGGTATTTTCTTCATTGTCCTGCCCATGTCGGGGGCCTTCATCCAGGAGCGCATCAACGGCACGCGGTTGCGCCTGTTAACCATGCCGGTGGGATATGGGGCCCTGGTCGGCGGACGGATTATCGCCTACGCGGGGGTTTGCAGCCTCCAATGCCTCCTGATCGGTGGCATCGGTAAATGGCTGCTGCCCCTGTGGGGGGCGCCGGGCCTGACGATGGGCGGGTCGGCCGTGGCCCTTCTCGTCATTACGGCCTGCGCGATCCTGGCCGCCACCGGATACGGCATCCTTTTGGGAACCGTCATCGACACCTACCAGCAGGCCGCCATGATCGGCCCGATCTCAGTGGTGATCGCCGCAGCCCTGGGTGGCATCATGGTGCCGGTCTACGCCATGCCGCCGTTGATGCAAAAAGTCAGTGTCGTCTCCCCCCTGGGCTGGGGACTCAACGGCATCCTGGACGTTTTCGTCCGGAGGGCCGGACTGGCAGCCGTGCTGCCCGAAGCCGGAGCCCTGGCCGCCTTTTTTTGTGCCTGCATCCTGATGGCCTGGCGCTGGGAACGGCGTCAGGGATAATCGGAACAACAACCCGCGAAATAATCCATGGCGCCTCTTTTGATATCGCCGGCCGGGATGCTGATGCGTTATCCCTCCCTCACGGATGGCAAATAAACAGTGGGGCGGCTACGGCTGTTGAACGGTGCCCGACAGGTCAGCGGTGAGTGGCTGGCCGACAGCCCGTTCCAGCTCAGCCAGGGCCGAATGGCAGCCATACACCGCTCCGAAATAGTTGGCCCGGGCGCGGGTCTGTTTGGTGTTGGCATCCAGAACATCCGTGGAGGTGGCCATCTGCTGGGCATAGCGGGTGTTGACGATGCGCAGGTTCTCGCGGGCCTGATCCAGGGCCGCATTGGCGGTCCGCACGTTTTCCCGGGCCACCTGCAGGCGGATGAAGGCGTCTTTGGTCTCCAGTCGCAGGGCCTGCTTCACACCGTTGATTTTTTCGTCCAAAGCCTCGATCTCGTGGCGGACACGGGCCTCCTCGGACCGGGTTTTGCCCCATTCGAAAAAGGTCCACTCGGCCTGCACGCCCACCAGGGCGTTGTGCGGATTGTCATAGCTGTTATCGGTGGCTGCCCAATCCTCGCCCTTCTGGCGGTATTGGCCCACCAAATTAATGGTCGGGTAGTAGGCGCTACGGGCCAGGACGCGTCCCTGAACCAACTTTTGGCGGCCAAGATCCAAGGCTTTCAGTTCCGGTCGCCGGCGGATGGCCAGGTCCATCAGCATCTCCGGATCATCCGGCGCGGCAACCGGACCCTCAGCCAGTTCGGCCACGCGGGTGGGGTGGCCGATGGGCAGATCCAGCACGCTATTTAAGGTGGCGACGGCCATTTCCCGGCGGGCCGCCTGGGCAACCCGCTGCTGGATGGCATCCGCCAGGGCCACGTTGGCCTGGAGCTGATCATTATAAGGAATCAATCCCTGGTCATAGAAGTTTTCGGCGTTGCGGGCATGGGCGGCGATGCTTTTTTCGGTTTCGACGGCCACGGTGAGCAGCTTTTCGGCGAGCAGCACATTGATGACGGCCAGCTTGGCCTGTTTGACGACATCCTGAACAGCGATGGTCTCCTCCACCTGACTGCTTTTCATCCCCAGTTCAGCCATTTTTAACCGTGTGGTGAGAGCAAAACCGGTGAACAGGGGTTGGGTAAGGGTAAGGTTCCATTCAACCAGATCTTTGTCGGACGTCGTTTTCTGATAGTTTCGCAGTCCGGTGATTGTTCCCAGATTGGTATCGACGGTATACCCCTCCACCCACATGTAAGGTTGTTCCTTGAAACGGGTATAGCTGTACCCGGCCGAGGCTTTGGCAAACAGATCGGCCCGGGCGCTGCGGTAGGCGGCCTCGGCGGCACGCCCGTTTTGGATGGCTTCCCGAACCAGACGGTTGTTGGCCGCCGCCAGGGCCACGGCCCGGTACATTGAAAGGGGCTGAGGAACCGGTTCGGCGGCCATGGCCCAAGCGCTGCACAAGACGCCGGCCAGCAGGATGACCCCGAAGAAACGCATTCCCATTTTGTCAAAATCAGCCATTCGACTCCCCTCCTGTTTTGCCATCAATTCATTTCAATGGCGGATATTGCGGTTCGCTCCGGCATGCCATCCGTGCAAAATACCGGCGCGGGTATTCAGCTCCACCCAGGCCTGGCGCAGGCCGACCAGGGCCAGGGCCAGATTGCTCTGGGCTGTGATCAGGTCTTTCTGGGCTTCATTGAGGCGCACCAGGGACCCTTGCCCGGCGTTGTATTCCTTTTCCACCAAGTCGCGGGTACGCCGAACCAGATCCGCATTTTCCCGTTGTAGGGCAACCTGGGTCTGGGCCGTGGTCACCAGTGCCGCGGAACTGCGGATATCGGCGGTGGTGGAGAGCCGCTGCTCGGAAAGCTGTTTTTCCAGCTCCGTCCTGTGCTGACGGGCCTCTTGGATTTTTGCGCGGGTATAGCCGCCGGCAAAGAGGTTGTAGGTTAGGCCCAGTTGAACACTATTGCCGATGTCGTCCTGGCGGAAGTTGGCATCACCGGACCGTTCTCCATCCAGGCTGCCCGACAGAACCAGCGACGGGTAGTGGCCCGCACGGGCGATACCGATCCGGGCGTCGGCCTGGCTGATGCGCCAGCGCAGCTGCTGGATATCCGGACGGCGGTCCAGGGCAATTTGGATGAGGTCGTCCAAGGGGGGCGCTGACAGTTCGTCTGTCGTTTCCGCCGACAGTGGCGCCAGTTTTACATGGGCCGGCAGGCGCGATTCGGGAAGCCCCAGCAATGCGGCCAGTCCGAACAGGGAAACTGTATGCTGGTACTCCTGGTTGATACGGTTGGTCTTGGCTTGGTTTTTACGCACCTGAAAATTGAGCACATCACTGAGCGCACCGGTGCCGACACGCTGGCGCACTTCGGCATCGGCCAGCTGGCGATGGTTGAAGGCCTCGTCGGCCTTGGCGATGGCTATGTTTTCAAGGGCCAGCTGGGCTGAGAAAAAAGCCTGGGACACGGCAGATGCCAGCAGGCGGCGCGCATCGTCAAGGGCGGCAAGACTGGACTTTTCTGCATACCGGGCGGCGATATTGGAAAACTTGCGTTCGAACCCGTCGAACAGGGTCCAGGATGCGGTCAGCCCCGCATTGTAATATTCCTCGGGGTCGGTAAGGCTGGCCGAGGGGTTGAACAGCCGGGCCAGGGCCAGGTTTTCCCGGTAGGTGCTTTCGGACAGATCCACGCGGGCACCTGTGGCGCTGGCGTCCAGACGGGGCCAATAGGTGGAGCGGGCCTGATCCACCTGCGCCTTGGCCTGGGCCACGCGGGCCGCGGCCGCCTCCAGGCCGGGGTTGTCACGCAAGGCCACGGCAACCGCGGTGTCAAGGTCCAGGATGGAGATGGTCGACCAATCGGCGGCGCTGGATTTGATGGCAACGGCCCAGCCGAACAATGCGAAAAGGGTCAAAAGCAGATAACGTTTCATCGTGTTCACACCTTTACGGTAACCGAAATCACTTTTCGATGAAACCTGAAATCATGTCAATTTAATATTTCGTTTTTCTGAACAGCAAATTGACATCAGGCGTCATTTCACAGCAGAACGCCAAAGCGTTAGGCCGGGTGCTATTTTAATGCAGCCCGCATTAAAGTAAGTCCGGCCAGGGCCGATATTGTGGGAAACAGTTCAGTTAACCCAAAGCGGAGCCCGAACGGTAGCAAAATGGCCACGAACAAAAAACAACCGCTGACCCTCTGCGTGACCAGCGGTAAAGGCGGTGTTGGCAAGACCAGTTTCACGGTCAATTTCGCCCTTGCCCTGTCGCGCAATGACAGCCGTGTGCTGGTGATCGACGGCGACATGGGGCTGGCCAATGTGGATGTGCTGTTGAGGCTTTCCGTCAAAACCAACGTTCGGGACATTCTTGAAAGTGGAGCCGATCCCCGTCAGGCGCTGATCTTCGCCCGCCCCAATCTGGCCGTTCTGCCGGGCAGTTCCGGCGTGCCGGAGATGGTCTCTCTGGGAACTCAACAGCAGGAACGGCTGGCCGGATTCATTCGCCAGGTGGCAGCAGATTTTGATTATGTAATTATCGACACGGCTGCCGGCATCGGAGAATCGGTACTGTGGTACAACCAATTCGCCGACCACAATATTTTTATCCTCAGCCCCGACCCCACCTCCATGACCGACGCCTACGCCCTGATCAAACTGCTTTGCCGGGATTACGGCATCAATCATTTCAACCTGGTGCTCAATTTTGTACGCGGATTGCGTGAAGGCAACCATACGGTGGACACCATCAACCGCGTCACCCAGCGTTTTCTTAAACTTAAGTTGGCTCACCTGGGCAATATTCCAGAAGACAAGGCGGTTCGCCGAGCCGTTCTCGATCAGGTCCCCTTTGTGGAACAGACGCCGGGGAGCAAAGCCACCCGTGCGATTCATGACCTTGCCCAACGGGTTCACTCCCTGATCTGATGCCGGCTGTCGATATCACGCGACGTTTTCACCCGATGGTGCGAATCGGATGCCGCTATGGAATCCTCAGCTTCCTGCTGACCGCGATCCCGGCCCATGCCACCGGCAGCGGCCCCTCCGGGTACGAGAATTTTTTCTGGATCCTGGTCTGGGTGGTCGTGCTGGTCATTACTGTTTTTCTCGGCTACCTGCAGCAGAATCGCATGGTCAGACGCAAGACCGCCGAATTGCGACGGGAACTGTTCGAGCGCCAGATGACCGAGAAGGAACTGCTGGCCTCGGACCACAAACTGCGCCAGTCGCTGGCCGAAAAGGACGCCCTGCTCAAAGAGATTCACCACCGGGTCAAAAACAACCTGCAGATTGTCTCCAGCCTGCTTTACCTGCAGGAGGATTCCATGCAGGACCCCAATGGCAAGGGGGTCGAAATTCTGCGCGAAAGCCAGAACCGGGTTAAATCCATGGCCCTGATCCACGAACAGCTATACAGCACCACCGATTTGGCAAAAATCGACTTTGGGCGGTATGTTCAAGGGTTGACCGCCAATTTGTTTGACGCATACGGGATCGACGCCGGACGGATCCGACTCAATGTCTGCGCCGACGACGTCCGCCTGGGGGTGGACATGGCCGTCCCCTGCGGTCTGATTGTCAATGAACTGGTCTCCAACAGCCTCAAGCACGCCTTTCCGGAACATGGCTGCGGCATGCTTGACATTGTCGTGCGTCTCCTGAACAATGGCCGGATGGAAATCGTCGTGGCCGACGACGGCGTCGGTTTGACCGCCACGTCCGACGGGGAGGAAAAGCAATCTTTGGGGCTGCGCCTGATCAACACCCTGGCCACACAGCTGGACGGCGTCCTGACCGTCGATACAGAAAACGGAACACGGTTCAGTATCGTTCTGAATGTTCCTGAACAAACCAAAAAGGAATCCTGATATGACCCAGGCAAACATACTGGTGGTGGAAGACGAAGGCATCGTGGCCCAGGAAATCAAAAGCCGTCTGGAAAAAAGTGGCTACGCGGTCTGCGCAGTTGCCCACGACGGCGAAACCGCCCTGGATCATGCCGCAGCCATGCGACCGGATTTGATCCTTATGGATATCCGCCTCAAAGGCGGGATGGACGGCATTGAAACCGCCGGCCAGATCCGTGACCGGTTTAACATCCCCGTTGTTTACCTGACCGCCTATACGGACCCGGCGACACTGGAACGGGCCAAGGTGATGGAACCCTTCGGCTATGTGGTCAAACCGTTCGAGACCCGCAGTCTGATGGTTTCCATCGAAATTGCCCTGCATCGCCATCGCAGCGAGACCGAGCGTATTTACCGGGAAAAGCTGCAGGCTGTGCTGGAGACCGCCGGCGCCATCTGTCATGAGTTGAATCAGCCCATGATGGCCATCTCAGGCCATACCGAACTGCTCATAGCCACCCTCGACCCGAACGATCCACTCTACCCGAAAATCGAGAAAATCAAATCACAGGTGCAGCGCATGGGAGCCATTACCCATAAGTTGATGGGCATCACCCGTTATGAAACCCGCGACTATGCCATGGGGGAGCGCATCGTGGATCTCGACAAATCGTCAACGACGTTAGGTTAGTGGCGGCTGGCAGACCGGTCAGCCGCGTCGGTTGAAAACCGCGCGCATCAGCCGGAAGAGATGGCCGTAATAGTGAAAGCTGCCCATGAAAAGGGCCCCCCCAATGGCCGTGTAAACGATGGATAGGGCGCTTTTGGGGATTGGCAGGTGTCGCAGAGTCACCCCCATGCCGATCATCACCATGATGATCAGATAACTCCGCCAGGCCTGAAAGGCGAAAAAGCATCCGCGTTCCGGCAGGCGGCGCAACCGTACGATATTCTTCCGGGCGATGGCACCGAAACCGAAACGGAGGGCCACCACGGCCATCACCAGCCCGGCCAGTTCAAATTTAGCACTCCGCTCTACGCCTTCGGGTATCAGCCACCCCATGGCCCTGGTGCACATCAGGCCCCCCACCACGCTCCATGTCAGCCCGCAGGCAAAAAAGAGCCAGCATTTGGGTACCGCCGGTTTGAAACGCGAAAGCATCATGGTCGGGATATCTCAGCGGCAGATGGCATCGACGGCCTCTCCGGCCAGCCATTGGTTGATGACATGCAGGGTGACCCGGATATCGCTGCCGGTAGTCCGGGCCAGTCCTTCCAGGTGGTCGAGGCCAGCCAGGACACGCTGTCGGTCTTCCAGCAGGGCGTAAATTTTGAGGCTGCGCTCCAGGCAGCTCAGGGCGGCGTCATACTCGCCACTGGATTCGTAACTATCGGCCATGGCGAAGAGATCCGCCGCCATCCCCCGGGAAAATCCGGCCTGTCGATCCATCTCCAGGGCCTGCTCGAAAAAATTCCGGGCCCGCGAAGCTTTACCGGTTTGCATCAGCAGACGCCCCCGGGTATAATGCAGCGTCGCCCGGATGTTCCCGGTCGCGACCGATTCGGCCTGATCCAGCAAAAGTGCCGCCTGATCGTTTCGCTGCGTCTTCATCATCAATACGGCCTGGTAATTCAGCACCGCGGCAAAAACCGAACCGCTTTCCTGGGAGAGCACACGGGCTTCCTCCAGGAGAACTTCGGCAGCGGAGCGATCGTCCCTGTCGATCAACAGCGCCACCTTGTTGACCAGAGTCTGGGCCACCATCTGCCGATCGTCGCACCGTCTGGCCATGGCAATGGCGGCATCATAGAAATACCCGGCATTTTCAGGATCACCGGCCTGCCGGTAAACATTGCCCAGACTGGTCAGGCTGCGGGCCACCCCCACCGGGTGATCCGCCAGGCAATACATTTCATGGGCGGCGTTCAGGTGGTCCACGGCCTTTCTCAGGCACCCCTTCTGATACCAGTAGATCCCGTTTTTAAGTTCCTGATCCCCGGGGGCGGAAATACGGGCCGATGTGCTCATCGACACCGGGACCGAACAGGCCCACAGTCCTCCCCACAACAGGATCACGAGGGGAAGAAGTGCTTGTCGATTCATGGTGAGCCATCCTTGGTGGTGTCGGTTCATGTTTACGGTCGCTCGTATCATGTCCCCGTAAATATGTTACCATAGGCTGTCAACCGATCCATCGCAAGGGTTATCATTCGCAGGGTGACCGCATTTGGATTGATTTTTATTTTTTCGCGGGCATGGCCCGCTCCTACGCGTGCCAATCGTTTGGTTCTACACCATTTTCTGTAAGAGCTGGCCATGCCTGCGACCAAATTTTTCTAATCCGGGCTCTAAATGCGGTTACCCTGTTATCATTCGACCATCCGGTAATAGAGGATGCCGACATATTCGTGAAGGGCACTGGCACTGATATAAAGAGTGCCGGCATGGGGCAGCCACTGGCGCCAGGTATGGGGAACGTCACGTGCACCAAGAAAATAGGCCGGAAACGGAGTTACGGCCATGCCGGCACTCTCGAAGGCCATGCGGGCCCGTTTCAAATGATAAGCGGCGGTGAGCAGAATCGGTTGCCGGTATCCGTGCTGATGACAGATGGCCGCTGTCAGCCGAGCGTTCTGGGCGGTGTCCTGCGCGCGGTCTTCCGTAATGATCATTCTTTCCGGGATTCCCAGATCCACGAGAAAACGTTTGATCACCGGCGCTTCGGCCGCACCGCCGTCATCGAACAACCGACCTCCGCTGACGATAACGGGCAGCTTCAAGCGTTGGTAAAGCCTTGCTGCGGTGACCACGCGCCCCATCATCATCGGCGATGGGGCCGATCTCCCGGTAAGATCCGGCACACGGTCGACAATTCCTCCACCCAGTAGGATCACCACATCCCCGATCGGGTCGGATGGAATGGAAAACTCCGCTTCCAGGCCACGCATCAGAAAGTTGGCTACCGGTCCCAGGCAGAGCGCCCATAGACTAAGCCCGATGGCCAGGTTGATCAGCCCGATCCGCCAGCGCCGGCTGAAAGTCAGCACCAAACCCATCGCAACGATTATCAAGATGAAGATTCCCGGTGGGAGGATAAACGGCGCGATCACCTTTTTCAGGATAAACATCATGACGGTTCAACCCCTCAATCCTTTTTCGAGCCGGGTGCTTTCGTGTGGATTGCTCCAGGCCTTGGGCGATTTCTGTCAAAGAATATACCCGCCTGCTTGTCTTTTCATCCGTCTTCTGCGTTGGGCGTTTCCACACATAGCCCCACTATGCGTAAAAAAGCCCGCCTTGAATACGAATGAAAATCCTGCGCATCCTGGTATATTCTTATCCGACAATCGCCTTGATGCTGGCCGAGGGCGGATTTGTTCAGGCGTGTTTCAGATCCGGTATCCTCATCATCCGAAATTTTACTATACGACAGTTGAAAATCCCGGGTCAAATCCTGTCCGCCAATTTATGGCTCGCATCAGCAATCCATTGACAGACGCGTGAGGATTTTGCTATGGAATTTTTAATTGACAACCTGCTGCCCCAAGTGAAAGGCCAACTGCCGTGAAGATCAATATCCTTCTCGCCGCGGCCGCCGCAACGGACTCGGTCCATTGACGGTCGGCGGCAGCACCCCATAACGCTGAATCACCGATATCATTGGGCCGGACCCGACGCCGGCCCTTTTCGCTTTACCCCCGGGCCGGACGGAACGGGGGTTTTTTGTTTTTTCATCCCAGTGGTGGCGGTAACGAAAAAACGATGAAGGAGAAAAGATGGAGAAAACCGTAAACATTCATTTCTCGGAACGCATGTCCCAACTGCCGCCCTACCTGTTCGGTATGATCAACAAGATGATGATGGAACGGCGCTGGAATGGTGAGGATGTGATCGACCTGGGCATGGGCAACCCCATGGACCCGGCACCGGATACGGTGATCGGCAAGCTGCGTGAGGTGACCCAGGACCCCAAAACCCACCGCTATCCGGTGGCCGGCGGCATGCGCAACCTGCGGCGCGAGATCGCCCTTTACTACCAGCGCAATTATGGCGTGAAACTGGCATCTGAAGAAGAGGTTATTTGCACCATCGGTTCCAAGGAGGGCATCTCGCATCTCTGCCTGGCCCTGGTGGGACCCGGCGACACGGTCCTGGTGGCTGCCCCGGCTTTTCCCATCCATGTTTACGCCGCGGTCATCGCCGGTGCCAACGTGATTCGCATCCCCATTGCCTCGGAAGATCAGTTTTTGCAGCGTATTACCACCATGTGCGAATCCCTGACGCCGCTGCCGCGCCTGCTCATGCTCAACTATCCCCACAATCCCACCGGCACGCTGGCATCGAAGGAGTTTTTCACCGAGGTGGTCGCACTGGCCAAACGATATGGCTTTATGGTGGTCAACGATTTTGCCTATGGTCGGATCACCTTCGATGGGTACACCGCACCCAGTTTTCTGGAAGTGCCCGGTGCCATGGATGTGGGGGTGGAGTTCGGCTCTTTCTCCAAATCTTACAACATGGCCGGTTGGCGGCTGGGCTATTGTGTGGGCAACCCGAAAATCATCGAAGGTCTGGGCCGCATCAAGGGCTACTATGATTATGGTATTTTTTCTCCCATTCAGGTTGCCGGGATCGTGGCCATGCGCGATTGCGAGGATGACATTGCGATTCAGGCCGAAACGTACCGGGGCCGGCGGGATGTCCTTTGTGACGGATTGGAACGTATGGGCTGGCCGGTGGAAAAACCCAAGGCGGGTATGTTCGTGTGGGTAAAAATACCCGAACCCTGGAGCCGCATGGGGTCGTTGAAATTTGCCGTAGAAATGATGCAGCGGGCCAATGTGGCCATTACGCCCGGAGCCGGTTTCGGCGAGGAGGGCGACGGTTTCCTGCGCCTGGCCCTGGTGGAAAACGAAAATCGTATCCGGCAGGCACTGCGCCAGATTCGCCGGGCGTTGACCGAGTTGGAGAGAGAAATCAGATATTGATCACTTTGTCCGCCAGTTGCATGGCGGTGACGATATCCAGCATGTTGGTGGTCTGCCCCACCTGTTTCTGTTCCAGCAGTTTGAAGTGGTCCAAGCAGGTACCGCACACCAGAATGGTCAAACCGGCCGCCTCCAGTTCCTTCAGATCCGTCAGGCTGGCCGCCTCGCTGATGGTCAACTTTACGCCGCCGTTGACAAACACCAGGCGCCATAGCGAATCGCCCATCTCCTTGAGGGTTTTGATGAAGTTGATCATCAGCTTGGCACCCAGTTCATCGTCCCCGGTGCCCATGCAATCCGCCGCCACCATCACCATGATTTTGCCGGTGTCGGTATCCGATTGGCCATCTGCCGGTACCGGCTCAGGCGCCTCGTCGCCACCGGTACCGACGATCGTGAACAGCTCCCCATCCTGTTTCACTTCAGTCTGATAGCCCTGGGAGCCAAGAAAACGGGTCACATTCTGTTGTGCCGGTTCGTTGTCCACCAGCACTTCGATCTGATTTGGGTGCAGTTGCTCCACAGCCGCCTTGGTTTCCAGTACCGGTGCCGGACAGGACAACCCTCTCGCATCAATTTTTTTCACTGCCGCTTCCTTTATTCTCTATGTTTTTCCAATTGCGCGCCGGCTATCGGCGATCAACGGACCAGGATTTTACCGGCCGGCTCATCCACCACCTCACCAATCATGGCCGCCTGGGACACGCCTTCAGACTTGAGGTGGTCCACCATCGCGGATGCGGATCCAGCGTCGACGACGATACACAGACCGCCGGAGGTTTGAGGATCGTAGAGGATATCCCCAATGGCCGGGTCGATCCCCTCATTCATTGCTACCATGGCTTCGCGGAACGATCGATTTTTGTATGCGCCCCCCGGGACCAGTCCCATGGCGGCGAACTCCAGGGCCGCGTCGATCACCGGCAGCCGACCGGTATCGATGCGAAGTCCCACAGCGGAGCCCTGAAGCATTTCGGCCAGGTGCCCGATCAGACCGAAACCGGTGATATCGGTGCAGGCGTGCACCGGGTATTGGCGCATGACCATGGCGGCGGTCCGATTCAAGGTGGCCATGATGGTAGTCACCTCGTCGATCATGGCTTGGGATGCGAGATTTCCCTTGATGGCCGTGTTGACGATGCCGGTTCCGAGCGGTTTGGTAATCACCAGGCGGTCACCGGCGTGCATCCCCTGCTTGGTCAGGATTTCCCGCGGATGGATAAACCCGGTAACGGACAGCCCGTACTTGAATTCATCGTCTTCCACGCTGTGACCGCCCAAAAGCACCGCGCCGGCTTCCCTGATTTTATCGATTCCTCCCTGGATCACCGCTCTCAGTACGGAAAGATCCATCTGTTTCAAGGGAAATCCAACCAGGTTCATGGCGGTTTTGGGTTCACCGCCCATGGCGTAGACGTCACTTAAGGCATTGGCCGCAGCAATCTGGCCGAACCAGTAAGGATCGTCGACCACCGGCGTGAAAAAGTCGACGGTCTGAATCAAGGCCAAATCGTCGGAGACTTGATACACTCCGGCGTCATCGGCCCGGGACAACCCCACAAGCACGTTGTTGTCGGCTGGGAAATCCAAGCCGCATAATGCCCTGTCCAGGTCCCCTGGAGGCAGTTTAGAGGCTCAACCGGCCCCTTTGACCGTTTCGGTCAGGCGCAAACCTTTTGGGTACGGCGCTTTCTCGGTCATCATGGTTCTCCTTGTGCCCGGCATAGAATTACCGTAAGGTCATCCTTCCTTCACACTGACGATGCTTTCATATGCCTGGCGGAATCGTTAAGTTCGGCCACCAACCGGTCAAGGTCCAGTCCATAGCGCTCAGCCACCTGCTGCAGGGTATCGAACAATGCCTGACAACAAATACAGGCGCCGGCCCGGGCGTCCCACTGTTTGAATATGGTCTCGGTTTGGCGGTAACGACTGACGATATCCAGTACCGTCATTTCCGGCGTAATGCAAATCGAACTGTTTTCGACCATTGTGCCTCCCTGTCGGCTGAAACTAACCGTGGAGATAGCGGAAAGCAAATTGCTATAAACGATGACCGATGGGTATGGTATCGAGAAATACTATTTTACTTGTCCCGGAGCGTTGATTATGATCTTAAAACCAAAATAATCTTGCCCGTAGCGACCTGCGGTTATGTCAATCGGAGATGCAAACCCCCAACAATTTTATGGACCCGCGCCCATGAAACGACCCGATCTGAGCCAGTGGAAACGCCTTGAATTCAACGATACCCCTATCTATCTGCAGCCGGAATTGCCCCTTTGGATAATTCCGACAACGGCCGGTGACGCCTATATTCAACGCATCCAAAACGGTGGTGCTTTAAACAACGGCTTCGACCCCTTGGGGATGACCCGCGCCCGGCAATTGATCGGCCAGATGAGCATTGCGGCACCGGAACCCTATTTGGGACGCGCTTCAGTGTTGGGTCTGGATCGGCTGGAAGAGTGCTGGTTTCACATTACCGACCGCTGCAACCTCGCTTGCCGCCACTGCCTTTTCGCCTGCTCGCCGAAAACGCGCACCACTCTCTCCTTGGAAGATTTCCACGCCGCATTCCTGCAAAGTTTCGATCTGGGGGCACGGCTTTTTTTCATCACCGGCGGCGAACCGCTGATCCACCCGGATTTTCCTCAAATCTGCCGCACCATCCTGGAATACTCGGAGCAGAATCATTTGGTCATCCTGACCAACGGGCTTCTTTTGGAAGAGCGTTGGGAAACCATCTCTGCACTTCCCCGGCAGCGCATCCACCTGCAGATCAGCCTGGATGGTGACCGAGCCACCCATGACCGGCTCCGGGGGGCGGGCAGTTATGACCGGCTGGTCAGGGTGCTGGGATGGGTGGGCAAGAGCGGCATCGATACCAACCTGGCCATGGCCGTGGACCGGGACAACCTGACCGCCATGTCCCACCCGGTGGAGGTGGCCCGTGCCCATGGCATCCGTGGAGTGCATTATTTGTGGCTTTTGGTAACGGGCAACGCCCGGCCCGAAACCGCCCTGGATCCCGAGCCCCTTTTCAATGGACTGATTGCCGCCAACAAGCGAGCCCGTGGCGCCAACATCGAGATCGACAACATCAGCAGCCTTGCCGGACGGATTTTTTCTCCTCCCGGCACCCGCCATGATTTGGGTGGCGGCGGGTGGACTTCCATCGCCGTGGGGCCGGACGGCCGAATTTATCCCACCCCGGCACTCATCGGTCAGGGTCCGGCATGCGCAGGCCACATCCGCGAGGGGATTGAAACGGTGTGGCGCAAAAGCGATTTTTTCGCGCAATTGCGTGGTCTGTCGGTCGCCACCGATCCCGATGAAGCCACCGATCCGCTCCGCTATCTCATCGGCGGCAGCGACATGGATCACAGCTACTACGCCGCCGGTCGTTTTTCCGGGGCCGACCCCCATCGCCGGCTTTACCGGCAGTTGGCCCTGTGGCTCATGAGCGAGGCCGCGGTGGAGACCGCAGACGATGATCGGCCCCGGATTCGCCTGAAAATGGGCGACCGGCTGCTTTCCTGCGATAACGGCGGTAACGGCGTCAGCCTGACCCACAGCAACTGCGTCCTCTCGGTGGCCAGTGCCAGGGAAGTTGTCGGTGCTTTTTACACCCAGGCTGCGGTAACCCCCAACACCGACATCATCAACCCGGTCTGTTATGCTGAAGATGAAATTGCCCATATCCCCGACTCCGCCCGGGTGCGTTCCTATGGCTGCGGCAGTCCGGTGATGGACGCCGATCTGCAACCCGGGGAAGTCTTGGTGGACCTGGGGGCGGGCGCCGGGGTCGAATGTTTTATCGCTGCGAAAAAGGTGAGCCAAGCGGGTGCCGTATTCGGCATCGATATGACCGATGACATGCTGGCCCTGGCCAACGGGGCGACCGGGAGGGTTGCCAGAAACCTGGGGTACGCCAACGTCAGCTTTAAAAAAGGGTATCTGGAGGCCATCCCGCTGAATGACCGGACGGCCGATGCGGTGATTTCCAACTGTGTGGTCAACCTGTCGGAGGACAAACAGCGTACTTTCAGCGAAATTTACCGCATTCTCAAGCCCGGGGGGCGCCTGGTCATTTCGGATGTGACCACGGACACATTGCCGCCGGCGGCGATCCTCAACGATGCCAAGTTGCGTGGGGAATGCATCTCCGGGGCCATGCTGCAAAGCCGGCTGGTGTCGCTGCTCGAATCCATCGGCTTTGAGCGCATTCAGATTCTCAAACGGTTTTTCTACCGTGAGGTGCAGGGGCACCGTTTCCACTCGCTGACCTTTACCGCCTATCGGCCGGAGAAACCAACGACCCGGCCGGTCATCTACCCCGGTCCCTTTGCCGCGGTCATCACCGACGGCGGGCAGGTCCTCCTTCGCGGCGAGACCACCGAAGTCCCCTGGAGCGGTACCGATGCCGACAGCAACGCCCTCTTTCTGCTGGACGACACGGGGACCGTGATTGGAGCCCAGGGCGAGAACACCTGTGCCTGCTATACACCACCCGAAGCACAGCATGCCGCCGAGCCGGCCTCTTCCCCCGGGGTGCGGCTTTTAAACGGATGCATGCGCTGTGGCAGCCCCCTGGAATACCTCACCGCAGATCGTCCTATGGCTTGCTGTTTCTGTGGAGAGACCTTGCCGGCCAACGCGGTGTGCACCAACGGGCATTTCGTCTGCGACCGTTGCCACAGCCAGGATGCCGACCTTGTGGTTCGGCGCATCTGCCAGACCACCGCCG
This sequence comes from Desulfosarcina ovata subsp. ovata, assembly GCF_009689005.1. NCBI lineage: Bacteria > Pseudomonadati > Thermodesulfobacteriota > Desulfobacteria > Desulfobacterales > Desulfosarcinaceae > Desulfosarcina > Desulfosarcina ovata. Next base: position 4,543,352 of record NZ_AP021879.1, read on the forward strand.
AAACGGATATGATCACCCTGATCAACACCATCCGCAGTCACCCGGCCGTTCCCCTGCATGGCCCGGAGCATCACTTTGCCATTGCCGGGGCCATCGTCGCCACTTACCGTAATCGGGGGGGGGATGTGGCCGATGCTGACATCCAGACCGCCATCGACCGCGGGAAGGGGATTCCCGGTGGCACCTGTGGATTCTGGGGCGGCTGCGGTGCCCCCCTGGGGGCGGGGATCGCATTTGGAGTGATATTGAAAAGCACACCGCTTACGCCGACCCAGCGCAAGATCGTACAGGATCTGACCGGCGCACTGATCGCAGGAATCAGTAGGGTTGAGGCCGCACGTTGCTGCCAGCGCGAAGTCTGGACCGTTCTGAAAGCGGTTGCCGTACAATCCCGGGAAATCCTGCCGATTGCGCTCAAAGCCGAAGGGGATACCCGCTGCCGCCAGCGGCATTTGAACAAGGAGTGTCCCGGCAAGGTTTGCCCGTGGTGGGAGGATAGAGGGCACTTATCGTAAAAAGCGGCTTTGCCAGTCTGGCGGGCTCGGACAGACGGGCGATATCCGTACCCATTTCCTGAAACATCGCCGGATCAAAAAAACAGGCATTGTTTTTTATCAATACTGTTCGGCATATATATTGCCATAACATCCTGTTATTAAAATAAAAAATAGCACTGGACAAAAAGATCGCTTTGTGTTTTAATCATGGTGGGTACAATTAATTAATCAGGAGGTCTCCATGAGCGAACACATCGACAAAAATGTTTTTCAAACAATTCTATCACCGGTGCTACCATTGATTGAGGTTAATCAAAATAGTCTCCATAATGATTTGGACACTTACAAGCTTTCATTATCATCGTTCACCACAAATTTGCTTTTTGGAATAATAACCAGAATTAAAAGCGTTGGACAAATCGTCACTGAGATCAAAACATCACCAACTGCTAAGGCATTAGGATTGGTCGTCGCATCGAAGTCTATGTATAATGAAGCGTTTAATCGTTATCCCCCAGAAATATTTAAAGATATATTCCATCAGTTGGTAAAAGAATTGGATTTGCATAAAATTCCGGAAATCAGTCATCTTGGAAAAATGCTAATTGTAGATGGTTCGCTTTTTCCGGCCATTTCCAATATGGCATGGGCTTGTTACAAGAAAACCGCTAATGCGATCAAAATGCATTTATCTTTTGAACTCAACCGAATGATTCCAACCGAATTTATCAGTACGGAAGGTAACTTTTCCGAAAAAGAATTTGTTAAGCAAATTCTTCGCGAAGGCATTACATATGTCTGTGATCGAGGCTATATCGCTTTCAATCTGTTCAAGCAGATATCCGACAGCAATGCATTTTTTATTATTCGCGGAAAGTCGAATATGACGTACACTGTAAAAGAGTGTCTCACTGCCACCGTACCGGATACATTCTTGAAATTTTTCAGTGACATCACAGATTCAAATATAATATTCAATAGCGATGAAAACAAAGCAAGTTATCGTATTGTTAGCTTTACGGCTATGGGCGAAAACTACATTTTGATCACAAACAGAAATGATTTGACAACTTACGAAATTATAATGCTTTACGCTTACAGGTGGCAAGTGGAACTTTTTTTTCGCTTCATAAAAAGAACCTTCAAGGGAATTCACTTAATGAGCCAATCTCCTCATGGCGTACAGATACAATTCTACTTGTATATGATTGCTTATCTATTGTTATTATCATTCAAACAAGATACGGAAATAATAAGCAGAGAAAATGAAAAAGATGAGCATGAATCTGAAGAAAATAATAAGAACGAAACCTTGCTAACTTCATCTTCATGCTCCAATTCAAATGCAAAAAGACCATATGTTTGCGGGTTAGTAACTCTTCTTGGAGAAAAATTAAAACAGTTTTATAAAATTGGTCTTCACTGGTTATTAGCAGTAAAAAATAATTTGTTAGAAATATTTGATGTGAATATCGCCAAAGTTATTGCTCAATACTCTTATCAATGAATGTGCCGAACAGTATTGGTTTTTTATACAGTAATGTCAGCCTATCCATTGAGGGGTTCAGCGTTTGGTAGACTGATATTTTCCAGCTCGGTTTATTGTTCCCCCTCAAAATTGTATGCAACCTGCCTCCACCGGTTCGGTACAACCCACCATCGTATGAAAACCGCTTGGATTTTTTATAAATATGGTCGCCCCATGGTCGTTATGGGGCGGCTTTTTGTTACCGCCCAAAAAACACCATCGTATATCATCTTTGATATGAACGATTGATATGCTAAGCTGTACAAACGGTCAAGAATCACCCGGTAAGATGATAATAGACTAAAATTTTAGGACATATTTATATATGGATAGCATTTTGGCTGTTTTCGCTAGCTTTGCAGATATCGATGTTGATACCAAAAAACGCTGAATCGCATTTTTTTTTTGCTTGACAAAATCTGGCCGCCTGGGTAGACATAGAGATCAATAGTTCTCCATGGAGAATCTTAAGTCAAGCAACGGCCCATGGAGCGAAAACATATGAAACAACAGTGCTTCACAGAACCTTAACAAGGATTCTGTTAATCAACGTGGATCGATACGGGTTTCTTCAAGGCGGGAATGAAACCGCCCTACCGCCCCAGCTGGAACCGTCAGGCGGCCTTGCCGAAGACGCTGATTGTATACACAAGCAAGCGAAGATTCGTTCAATACGTCAACCACATTTTTAAATTTTGGAGGGTCTGCGATGGAAGTCATTAAAACCGATTGTGGCCTATGTATCAACTGTTGCGGCATCAATGCATATGTTGAAGACGGCAAGCTGATCAAAGTGGAGGGAATTGAGGATCATTGGCTCAACAAAGGCGCCATTTGTCCCAAGGGCGAACGCGTTCCCGAATATGTCTATTCCGCCAACCGCGTCAAGACCCCGTTGAAGAAGGTCGACGGCAAATTCCAGTCGGTCTCCTGGGACTAGGCATTGCAGGAAATCGGCGACAAGCTACTGGAGCTCAAAGACAAATACGGCGCCAAAACCCTGGCCACCTATACCGGCTCCGTCGGTGTGGAACACTTTGAAATGGCCGCCTTCAACCAGCGCTTCCGCGGTGCTTACGGCAGCCCCAACTTCTTCAACGCAGAAGGAAACTGCTTCCGCTCCCGTATCCTCGCCCGCCAGATCACCTTTGGCCGCTATCCGGTGGAAGAACCGGCCAACGCCGACTGTATCATTCTCTGGGGCCGCAACCCGGATGAAAGCTACTTTCCCATGGGTCGCATCATCCGTGATGCCGTCAAAGCCGGCGCATCCCTGATCACCATCGATGTGCGTCGCATTCCCATCTCCAAACATGGCATTTTCATGCAGCCGCGTCCGGGCACGGACGCGGCCATCGGCCAGGCCATGATCCATGTGATCATCAAAGAAGGGCTGTATGACAAGGAGTTTGTCGAAAAATACTGCCATGGTTTTGACAAACTGGCCGAATCCGTCGCCGACTGCACGCCCGAATGGGCCGCCAAGGTCACCGGTGTGGGCGCCGCGGAAATCCGTATGATTTCCCGCATGTTCGCCAATGCCAATGCCGGCTGCATCGTTGAAGGCGTGGGGGGCATGAACCAGGGGACCAATGGTCTGCAGAACCATCGGCTTTACTCCATCCTGCAAGCTATCACCGGCAATGTCGAACGTCCTGGCGGATGGGTCACCTGTCCGATGATTCGCCTGGCCGACATGCGCCTGACCGATAAAATCGAAGGCAATGCCTTGGGATATGATGAATTTCCCGTATTTCATCAGTTCGGTAAAAATCCGCCCCCTTATGGGTCCTCATCCCTGATGTGCGATACCATGATCACGGGCAACCCTTACCCGATCAAGGCCTTCATCTGCTCGGGCGGCAACCCGGCCGTGACCTTTGCCGATACCAAGCGCTTCAACGCCGCCATGAAAAACCAGGACCTGATCGTGGTCATGGATCCCATGATGACCGAAACCGCCAACCTGGCCGACTATGTCCTGCCCGCCTGCACCTGCTTTGAAGAGACCGGCATAGGCGGATTCCCTTACGGTATCTCCTATTGCGAGCCTTGGATTATGCTGCGCAAAGCCGTGATCGAACCGCTGTATGAAAGCAAATCGATCTGGTGGATCTGGAGCGAACTGGGCCGCAAGATGGGATACGAGGAATACTTCCCGTGGAACTCGGACGAGGAAGTGGCCGAACACTTTTTCTCCACCTCCGGCATCACCATGCAGCAGTTGAAGGATAACCCGGAAGGCCTCTACTTCGGTAAAAAAGAGTACGGGTACCACGAGAAAAAAGGATTTTTCACTGCCAGCAAGAAGGTCGAGCTTTACTCGGATCGTATGGCCGAGTTGGGTGCCGATCCCATTCCCGTGCATGTCGAGCCCGAACAGAGCAAGGTCAGCAATCCGGAACTGGCCAAGGAATACCCGGAAGTCCTTAACACCGGCGCCCGAACCGTCGAATACATCGATGCCCAGATGCGCGATACCACCTTGCGCGTGGTCCGCCCTGAACCCGAGGCGGAAATCAACACGGCTACCGCCGACAAGTACAATATCTTCGATGGTGAATTAATCGGTATCGAAACCCCGCGCGGCAGCATCAAGATGCGCGCTTTGGTTACCCCGGACATTCTGCCCGGCGTCGTTAACGTCCCCCATGGCTGGGCCGATGCCAACTGTAATGTCCTTTTGGATGCCGAACTGCTTGACCCGGTCTCCGGTTACATCACCATGCGCGGTGTGGCCTGCCGGTTGGTTAAACTGTCTTAATCGAAAACAGGGCCGGCGCTTGTCGAAAGACGGCGCCAGCCGATATAATATAGTGTTTAAGACAATGTTTTTGGCAAGGCCAGAGGGAGGAAGCTGTATAACCCATACCGCTTTCGACCGATAACGTAGCCCAAAAACATTGTTTTGAATGCTATATCACCTGGCCGCCGGCAGACGGCGGCACCCACTTCCAAACAGACCCACATTGGGAACGGTGCGCAAGTTGCCCTCCAAGCAACGCGTGCCGTTTCCCGTTTTGACGCGTTCTCTTTTTTCGCTCAATTTTGCGGTGAGGATACCGGCCGTTGCCTTCCGGGTTCAGTCGTCCAGCGCTTCCGCGCAAAGCTCAATAGGATGACGGATGGCGATCCCTGAACCGGCCTGGGAGAGCATGTCGGCCATTTGGATCATGCAGGCCGGACATCCCGTAACCAGCACGTCCGCGCAGGTATCCATGATCTGAGCCGCTTTCTTTCGACCGATTTCCCTGGAAAGACCATAGTACTTCAGATTGAAGCAGCCGCCCATGCCGCAGCACCGGTCCGGCTCGGCCATTTCTTTCAGCCGGTAACCGGGGGCCGCGTTGATTACGGCGCGGGGCTCCTTGAACACATTCAGGCCTTTTTTCAGGTGGCACGGGTCGTGGTAGGTAACCATGCGCGGTGCTGCCGATGATTCTGGCAGGGCAGGCAATCCGGATTCGCGCACCAGGAACTGGCTGATGTCCATGGTCCGGTCGGCCAGCTGTGAGGCCTCTTGCCGATAGCGCCGGCCGGCCATTTGCGGCCACACTTTGTGAATGGTGCTGGTGCAGGTGGCGCAGGCGGTCACCAGCACATCGAACGCGCCCGTTGAAAAGCGCTGCAGATTGTGGGCCAGCAGTTTTTCAAATGTTTGCATGTCCCCGCTGGAGAGCGCCGGAATACCACAGCACCCTTGGTTTTCCGGCAGATAGATCCCCACTCCCAGATGCTCCAGAACGCGGACCACACTGCGGGCCACATGGGGAAAGATTTTATCGATCAGGCAACCGGTAAAAAGGGCCACTTTCAGCCCTGATTTGCCCGCCGGTCGATCCAGGAAGGGAACCTGGCGATGGAAGGGCTCTGCTGCGAGAAGTTGGAAATGGCGATCCTGAAACCATGGTGACATGGCCCGGACACAGGAGGTGTTCAGGACGTCATTGGCCGGACGGGTGAAAAGGGCCTGAAAACGGGCCGCCCACTCGGCCAATCGGTCGAAAAGGGCCGGGTGGGACAGCATCCCCCGCAGAATCACCCGGTTGGCCGGTGAGAGGCCCATATACCCGCCCAGAACGGCGCGGGCTTTGAGAAAAATTTCCTGGGCGTGGACTCCGCTGGGGCAACTGGCCGTGCACGACCCGCAAAGCAGGCATTTGTCGATCCGCCGAGAGACCCCTTGAGGGTCGTCGAACATCCTTTCCATCAGGCCGCTTAGCAGCGCCAGTTTGCCCCGGGCCACATCAGTCTCCCGACCGGTCTGTTCAAAAAGCGGGCAGACCGAATGGCACATGCCGCAACGCATGCAGGCATCCAGTTGATCTTCCAGCTCCCGCATGAGGCGGGCAAGTACTTCCATGGAGGCCGTCATTAAGCCATCGCTATGGGCAAACGCACCAATCAGATCAGTCCCGCTGGCAAAGCTCCACCAGGACGCCATTGGTGGCTTTGGGGTGTAAAAAAGCAATTTTTGCGCCACCGGCACCGATTCTGGGTTGCTGGTCGATCAAGGCCACGCCCTTTTCCTTCAGTTCCGCCAGTGCGGCCTCGATGTCGGCAACCCGAAAGGCCACATGTTGGATTCCCTGGCCGCGTTTTTCGATGTATTTGGCCACCGGTCCGTCCGGTGCGGTCGACTCCAGCAGTTCCACTTCGCTTTGCCCTACCGGAAAAAATGCCGTGGTGACCTTCTGCTCGGCAACGGTTTCCGTCCCTTCAAAATCGAGCCCCAGAATTCCAGACCAGAAGGATTTGCCGTCTTCGATGCTGTTCACCGCGATACCCAGATGATCGATTTTTAAGATTTTCATGTGTGCATCCTCCTTTTGCTTGAAGCAGTGGAATGAAAATAGGTCATCTGTTTCTGGATGGGAACTATTTATATTGCTGCATCACTTTCTTGAAACCCGGCAGGGAATTGACAATGGTCTGATCGTCAACGCAGAAAGCGATGCGAAAATGGCCGGGGCCGGCAAAACCGCTACCGGGAACGACCAGGATCAGTTCTTTCTGCAGGGCGGTGACAAAGGCCACATCATCGGCGATGGGCGTTCGCGGAAACAGATAAAAGGCTCCGGTCGGTGTGATGAAATCGTAGCCGGCGTCGGCCAGGCCGTCACAGAAAAGGTCCCGTTTGCGCTGATATTCGGCGATGTCCACACTCATTCCCTGCATGCCGGCCACCACACGCTGCATCAGGGCGGGGGCATTTACAAAACCGAGAATACGGTTGGCCAGCGCCATTCCCGCCATGACCTCTTTTTTATGGGTGGTTGCCGGATTCAGCGCGGCAAAGCCGATTCGCTCGCCGGGAATGGATATGTCTTTTGAATACGAGGTGGCGATGATGCTCTGATCGTAACTTTGAAAAATGGACGGCACGTCAGCGCCATCGAAAACGATTTTCCGATAGGGCTCGTCGGAAATCAGATAAATAATGTGTCCGAATGCCTCGCTCTTCTGGCTGAGCAGTTGGCCCAACGCATCCAGGCTGGCCTTGTCATAGATTTGGCCGGTGGGATTGTTGGGCGAATTGATCAGCACAATTTTTGTTTTGGCGGTGATGGCATCACCCATGGCCTCCAGGTCGAGGGTAAAATCAGGACGGGTATTGACCATTTTAAGGACGCCGCCGTGGTTGTCCGCATAAAATCCATATTCCACAAAACAGGGCGCCGGGCTCAGCACTTCATCACCGGGATCCAAAAGCGCCTTGAAGATGACATTCAGCGCACCGGCCGCACCGCAGGTCATGATGATCTCATCGCAGGTAATGGCAAGACCCTGTTCACGGGTCAGATAGTCCGCAATGGAAACACAGACCTGGGGAAAACCGGCCTGGGGCATGTAACAATGGTCGCCAAGCCCGCAGCTGTCCACCGTATCCCGCAGGATTTCGTTGAATTTTTCCGGTGGCGGCAGGTTTGGGTTCCCCAGACTGAAATCGAACACCTTATCGGCGCCATGCTCGGCTTTCAGCCGGGCCCCTTCTTCAAACATTTTTCGAATCCAGGACGATTTGGTCATCATCTCGTTTATTTTTTTAGCGATTGTCATCTATGGTTCTCCCGTCGGACGAATACGTTGTGTAAAAAGAGTGCCGTCAGCTTTGTCAAAAAAAGTAGCTTATGGATATCAAAGGTAAAATTCAAGTCATAAATTAAAGTGGAAAACAAAGCGGCGGGGCCGGATGCGACGTCACCCCGAAATTATCGGCACGGGGCAAATACCGCGTATATTGGAAAAATACAATTTTGTAATCGTTCATTAGAATAAACGTTTCAATCCAACCTATATCAGCCGCCACGGCCCTTGGCCGTACCCGAATTGGAAGTACCCCCGACGACTCGGCAACCTTTTGCGACCGCTTCATAAAAGCACCTTGCCAAGGCCCGTCCACATTCCGCGATCCCTTTTTCGCACCCACAATTTCTAACGGGCACCCGCCCGTCTGTGGACACCCGGCAAAGCGCTATGGCTTTAAAATGACATATTTGTATTAAATCAAATAAAAAACACAAAAAAAGTAATTTTGTCAGTTATAAAATTACATTGTTGTGATTATTTCCAGAGAAGACTTACCTCCGATAATTTTATTATATAATAATTTCTTATTGTTAACAATGCTGAAGCAACTCTGGCACAGCGGTTGCTGAAAGTAAAGGGCAACAGGAGTTAAAGCCCGGGAGTGCTCAACGTTTTTACCAACAGGAGAGATTTGCAATGAAGAAAATTGAAGCGATTGTCAAGCCGTTCAAACTGGATGATGTGAAGGACGCCCTCAATCGAATCGGTGTATCGGGCATGACGGTCAGCGAAGTAAAAGGCTTCGGCCGCCAGCGGGGTCATAAGGAAATTTACCGCGGTGCCGAATACCAGACCGACTTCGTACCCAAGGTCAAAATTGATCTGGTCGTCGACGCTGACATGGTCGACCAGGTCATTTCCACCATTACCGAGGTGGCCAATACCGGCAGTGTGGGAGACGGCAAGATCTTCGTCATGTCCATCGAAGGTGCCTGGCGGATTCGGACCGGCGAATCGGGAAAAGAGGCGATTTAAGCAGTTCCGACATAAACAAGACCTTGAATAACCATACAATTTACACCCATCCCATTGACAAGGAGAAAAAAATGAAATTCAAAGCCTTTATCCTGCTGCTGCTGGTAACCCTGATCAGTGTTCCCGTTGCCATGGCATCCGATCCCGAACCCACTGTACTGAGCAACAAGGAAGCCATCGATCTGGTCCAGACCCATGCCAACTACGTGTGGACGCTGGTCGCCGCGGCCCTGGTTTTCTTTATGCAGGCCGGCTTTGCCATGGTCGAATGCGGTTTTACGCGTGCGAAAAACTCTGTCAACATCATGATGAAAAACCTGATGGACTTTTCCATCGGCTCCATCTCCTTCTGGGCCATTGGTTTCGGCATCATGTTCGGTGCCAGTGCTACCGGCTGGTTTGGCACCACAGGTTTTTTCCTTAGCGATTTCACCCCTGACGGTGATCCCTGGGTGCTGGCCTTCTGGATGTTTCAGGTCGTCTTCGCCGCCACTGCCGCCACCATCGTCTCCGGTGCCATGGCGGAAAGAACCAAGTTTACCGGTTACATCATCTACAGCATTTTTATCTCCGGCCTGATTTACCCGGTGTTCGGTTCCTGGGCCTGGGGCAGCCTGTTCAACGGCAGCGGCTGGCTGGAAGGCTTCGGCTTCATCGACTTTGCCGGCTCCACCGTGGTTCACTCGGTCGGTGGCTGGGCCGGTTTGGCCGGCGCCATCGTTCTGGGTCCCCGTCTGGGCAAGTACACCAAAGACGGTAAAATCAAACCGATCCTGGGTCACAACATTCCATTGGCCGCCGTTGGTGTGTTCGTCCTCTGGCTGGGTTGGTTCGGGTTCAACCCCGGCTCCACCACCACCGCCGACACCAGCATCGCCATGATCTTCGTCAATACCAACCTGGCTGCCGCCGCCGGTGCGATTCTGGCCATGGTCGTTTCCTGGATGAAATTCGGTAAGCCCGAAGTGGGCATGAGCCTTAACGGCGCCCTGGCCGGACTGGTAGCCATTACCGCCGGCTGTGCCAATGTTTCCCCCAGCAGTTCCATTATTATCGGTGCAATTGCCGGAGTTATCGTGGTCTTCTCAGTTATGTTTTTTGACAAAATCAAAATCGACGACCCGGTCGGCGCCGTCTCTGTTCACGGTGTCAACGGTGCCTGGGGCACCCTGGCCGCCGGCATCTTCAACATCGGTGGAACCTCCGCCGGTATCATCGGGGTCCAGCTGCTGGGCATCGCCGCCTGTTTTCTGTGGACTTTTCCGATGGCCTTCATCATGTTCAAAATTATCGACAAAACCATTGGTCTGCGCGTCTCTCCGGAAGAAGAGATCGAAGGTTTGGATTACTCCGAGCATGGGGGTGTCGGCTACCCGGATTTCGGTGTCTCCACTGGCGGCACCTCCGCCACCGCCGGAATGTCCTCTTCCGCCATGGCGGGCTATGCCGCTGCGGGCAAACCGGCTCCCCAGGCATAAATTGCTGGCCGGCAAATCGATTGTGTTGATCTGACTGGCCAATCGGTTGCCTTCCTCCTCCCCAATACACCCTGAAGTGGCAGCGCTGCTTCGGGGTGTATTGTTAGGCGATTTCTGTCAAAAAATATCCCATTTTTACCTTTTTATTACGTTTCAAATCGCCATTCCAAAACACAAATGCCAAATTTGTAATTTATAAAATTTACAAGTTACGTTATTGTAGTTGACCGCCAAATAAAGAAACGCTTCAGGGAAATTGCAATATCTTGTATTCTTTGTATTTTATTTCATTTGTGGCAAGTGGCATGTGTGTTGCTAACTTTAATGGTGCCAAGCATTTAACAAGGACAATGACGTGACAGACACGCACACTCAAAACCTCTACGCCGATGTTTCACAGGCCCTGAAAGCGGGCCGGGCAACGCTCATCGACAACCTGCTGGCCGGCAAAGCACCCACCTTTCTCGATGACCACGCCCGGCTGATCGACGATTACTTTCGCCAAAGCTATGAAAAAAGCGTCGTCGGCCCGAAAATGGACATCGCCAAAAACCCATATGCCGTCGTGGCCCTGGGGGGGTACGGCAGAGGTGAGCAGTGTGTCTATTCGGATGTTGACCTTCTGTTTCTGTTCGAAAAGCGGGTCCCCCGGGTTGCCGAAGATCTGGTGCGCGAAATTATTTATCCGCTTTGGGACATGGGCCTGGATGTGGGGCACGCGACCCGGTCGATCAAAGAATGCATGGCCATGGCGCGCAAGGATTTCGAGGTGCTCACATCGATCCTGGATGCCCGTTTTATCTGCGGGATGTCCCCCTTGTTCATGAAACTGATGGATCAGATTCGCAGCAAGTTCATTAATCTGAAACCCGACTCGATCATTTCCTGGCTGGTGGACACCAACCGTGACCGTCACCGCCGATTTGGCGATTCTTCCTACCTGTTGGAGCCCAATTTCAAGGAAGGCCAGGGCGGTCTTCGCGACTACCACACCATGTTGTGGATCGCCAAGATCAAGTCCGGCATCAAGCAGCGCCGGGATCTTGAGTATTACGGCTATTTTTCCCATGACGATTATGCCCGCCTGAATGAGGCGCTCAATTTCATCTGGGACGTGCGCAACCGCTTTCACCTGATGATGAATCGAAAATCGGACCAGATTCATTTGGAGCAGCAACGCAAGCTGGCCGAGGCGATGGGCATACCGCCGGTCAACGGGCATCTGCCCGTCGAATATCTGTTGGGCGAGCTGCACCGGCATATGGAATACGTGAAGCAGCAGCATGAAATGTTCCTCTATGAGATGGAACAGCAGAAGCGGCTGAAAAGAAAGAACAAAGGCCTGAAAACCACCGAAATCAAGGGTCTCAAATTCAACCGGGGCATGCTCAACTTCACCTCCCCGGAAAAAATTCTCAACAACCCGCGCCTGCTGATCGACATATTCGTCGAGAGCGCGGCCCAGAAAGCGCCGCTGAACAGTGAGGCCAAACGCCTGGTGGCAGATTTCAGCTACCTGGTCGATGATCGTTTCCGTTCCGATCCCGACGTCGTCAAGCAATTCGAAAGGATTTTGATCCGTTCCTCACGTGCCTTTGAAGTGCTCAACCAGATGCTCAACACGGGCTTTCTGGTCCGCTTTATTCCTGAATTCAAGGATGTGGTCAACCGGATTCAGTTTGACCAGTACCATCTTTACCCGGTTGCCCGGCACCTTTTGTATACGATCAGGATTCTTCGTAATTTTGATGCCGATGCCTTGGCACCGGCCGATCCGTTGGTAACGGATTTATACAAGGAGTTGAAGAAGAAAAAGCTGTTGCTCTGGGCGGCACTGCTTCACGATATCGGCAAGGGTGAGCCGATTGCCGGGCATTCCGAACGGGGCGCGGCCATGGCCGAAAAAATCCTTTTGCAAAAGGGCTTCAATCCTGCCGATGCCAAAACGGTCGCCTTTCTTGTCGAGCACCATCTGCTTTTGGCCCAGAACGCCACACGGCGCGATATCAATGATGAAGAGACCGCCATCTCCCTGGCCCGCACGATCAAAAAGATCGAGACATTGAAAATGCTCTATTTGCTCACGGTGGCGGACTCCATGGCGACGGGACCCAAAGCTTGGAACGATTGGACCTCATCGCTGCTGCGCAACCTCTTTCTAAAAGTGTTTAATATTCTCAAAAATGGCGAACTGGCATCCGGGCGGGCCGTGAGAATCGTCGAGAAAAAACGCCAGGCCGTAGCGCAGTCCATGACGGAAACGATAGCGGCCGAACAGCTTGATGCACTGCTCAATTTCATGTCGCCCCGATATATGCTATACACCCCTGTCGAGAACATTCCCCGGCACCTGGCGCTACACACTGAATTGGGTGAACGACCTTTTGTCTGGCACATCGACAAGTCGGCCGACGCCGATACCCGTACGGTTACCATATGCGCCAAGGACCGGCCCGGTCTCATTTCGCGGATTGCCGGCGTCTTCACCCTGAACGGGATCGACATTCTCGACGTGCAGGTTTTCACCTGGCGCAACAATATCGCCCTCGACGTTTTCGAGGTGAACCCACCGCCGGACCCGATTTTTGAAGATGAGCGTTGGGAACGCGCCCGCTGCAATCTCGAGGATGCTCTGGCCGGTCAGCTGGAACTGAGCAAGGAACTGCTCCGCAAGAAAAACGATACCGCGCCGATCCAGCCTTATACGGCCGAGCGGCCCACGGAAATTGTTGTTGACAACGAGACCTCCAGCTTTTTTACCATTATTGAAGTTGTTACTTTTGATTTTCCGGGCCTCTTGTTCCGGGTCACCGACGCCCTGTTCAAAAGTGGCCTGGATATCTGGGTGGCCAAAATCGCCACCAAGGTAGATCAAGTGGTCGATGTGTTTTACGTGAGGGATTTCGACGGCCAGAAGGTGGACGCACCGCAGCAGGTTGAATCCGTCAAGGCAGCCATCAAGGAGATTCTCCCGGGTGAAGATCCGCAACATGGCTGAGCAGACCCGCATCGAGGAAATTCAGAGGTACAAGGTTCAACGCCGAAAAAAACAAGAGGAAAACGACAAGATGAGATTAAAATCTGTTTGGCTGACGTTGACGTTTGGACTGATTGCGACCCCGGCGTTTGCCGAGGATGTGCTCAATACCGGTGATACCGCCTGGATGATCGTCTCCACCGCACTGGTCATGATGATGACGCCCGCCGGGCTGGCTCTGTTTTATGGCGGCATGTCCCGGTATAAAAATCTGCTCAACACCCTGGCCATGACCTTCGTCTCCTATTGCCTGGCCAGCATTATCTGGATGATGTGGGGGTACACCCTTGCCTTTGGAACCAGCAACGGGGGAATCATCGGGGGATTCGATCACTTTTTCATGGCCGGCATTGGCGTCAACAGCCTTTCCGGCACCATTCCGACCTTTGTCTTTGCCCTGTTTCAGATGACCTTTGCCGGTATCACCGTAGCCTTGGTGCTCGGTTCCATCGTCGACCGCATGAAGTTTTCCGCATGGATTGTGTTCACCATCCTGTGGGTCACTTTCATTTATTGTCCCATCGCCCATTGGGTGTGGGGCGGTGGCTGGATGGGAGAGATGGGCGCTCTCGATTTTGCCGGCGGTAACGTGGTTCATATCAATGCCGGTGTGGCCGGTCTGGTCCTCTCGCTGGTTTTGGGAAAACGCATCGGCTACGGCAAGGAGGCCATGTTTCCCTCCAGTATCGCCCTTACTGCACTGGGGGCAGCGCTTTTGTGGTTCGGCTGGTTCGGATTCAACGCCGGCAGCCAACTGGCCGCCGATGGTGTGGCCGCCTCAGCCTTTCTGGTCACCAATACCTCCGCTGCCACGGCCGCGCTGGTATGGATGTTTTGTGAATGGATCGTCACCGGCAAACCTACGGTGCTGGGCATTGCCTCCGGTGTGGTGGCCGGCCTGGTTGCCATTACACCGGCTGCCGGGTTCGTCAATCTGCCCGCATCCCTGATTATCGGCCTGGTCTCGGGGTGCCTGGGCTACTTTTTCGTGGCTGTCGTCAAACATAAAATCGGTTACGACGACTCCCTGGACGCCTTTGGCGTCCACGGTATGTGCGGCCTCTGGGGCGCATTGGCCACCGGTCTTTTCGCCAATCCCGCCATTAATGAGGGTGCTGTCGGCCTGTTCTACGGCAACCCCGGGCAATTGTGGACCCAGGTCGTTTCGATTGTCGCCACGGCCGTTTTCACGGCGGTGGGTACGCTGATTATCATCTTCATCACCAAGGCCGTCACCGGTGGCCTGCGGGTCGAACAGGACGATGAGGTTATGGGCTTGGATAACGCGCTGCACGGTGAACGCGGATTTGAGATTGCGTAAACGGTTTAACTTTTGGGGAGGCGTCCATCGCCCTCTCGGCCATTAACAACAGGAGGTTAGCAATGAAGAAAATCGAGGCCATCGTCAAGCCATTCAAACTGGACGATGTCAAAGAGGCCCTCAACGAGATCGGCGTCCAGGGAATGACCATTTCAGAGGTCAAAGGGTACGGCCGCCAGAAGGGTCACAAGGAAATTTACCGTGGTGCCGAGTATGTGGTGGATTTCATTCCCAAGGTCAAGATTGAGATCATCGTCGATGCCGATCGGGCCGACCAGGTGGTGGACGCGATTCAGAAATCGGCCAACACCGGAAAAATCGGTGATGGTAAAATTTTCGTCTTTTCCATTGAAGAGGTCATCCGGGTTCGTACCGGCGAGAAGGGTAAAGACGCCATCTAAGGATTGGGAATTTTATGAATTAAACGAAATTGCTTGTTCTTGAGTCCGTCTTCCGCGTTGCGTCAACGGCCACATACTCCCGGTATGCAACCCTTGATGCACCTTGAAGACGAACACAAGCCCGGCGCAATTACGTTCAATTAATTTCATCCCCGATCCTAACCCGAATCAGTGTCAATACTCTTGTTTCAAACGGAATAAACTACCAACTTTTTCAACACTTCTTTTTTTTGTGGAGGACACATGACACCAGCACAAGTTATGGCAATGGCAAAGGAAAAAGGCGTAAAAATCGTCGATATCCGCTTTATGGATTTTCCCGGAATGTGGCAGCACTTCAGTGTTCCGATCAGCGAACTCAGTGAAAGCAGCTTCGATGAAGGGTTCGGTTTTGACGGATCCAGTATCCGTGGCTGGCAGCCGATCAACGCTAGTGACATGCTGGTGGTGCCCGATGCCGCTACGGCGAAAATCGACCCCTTCTTCAAGGCCCCGACCCTGGCCGTAATCGGCAACATCGTCGACCCCATTACCCTGGAGGCCTATTCCCGCGACCCGCGCAACATCGCCAACAAGGCCGAAGCCTACCTGAAAAGCACCGGAATCGGTGACACCGCCTTCTTTGGCCCCGAAGCCGAATTTTTCATCTTTGACGACATCCGTTACGAAAGCAACCGCAATGGCTGTTTCTACGCGGTGGATTCCGTGGAAGGCACCTGGAATACCGGACGCTGTGAAGAGCCCAACCTGGGATACAAACCGCGCCACAAGGAAGGCTACTTCCCCGTACCGCCGTCGGACAAGTTTCAGGACCTGCGCTCCGACATGCTGCTGACCCTGGAAGCCCTGGGCATCGACGTGGAGTGCCAGCATCACGAAGTGGCCACTTCCGGTCAGGCCGAGATTGACATGCGCTTCAAACCCTTGGTGCAGATGGCCGACCAGCTCATGTGGTTCAAGTATGTCCTTAAAAACGTCGCCTACCAAGCCGGCCATACCGTGACCTTCATGCCCAAACCGCTCTTCGAGGACAACGGTACCGGTATGCACACCCACATCAGCATCTGGAACGGCGACAAACCCCTGTTCGCCGGTGACAAGTATGCCGGCGTCTCCCAGGAAGCCCTGTGGGCCATCGGCGGCATCCTGAAACATTGCCGGGCCCTGTGCGCTTTCACCAACCCGACCACCAACTCCTACAAACGCCTGGTGCCGGGTTTCGAGGCACCGGTGAATCTGGCGTACTCCAGCCGGAACCGCAGCGCCGCCATCCGGATTCCCATGTATTCGGCATCACCCAAGGCCAAACGTATCGAGTTCCGTACGCCTGACCCGTCCTGCAACGGCTACCTGGCCTTCTCCGCCATGCTGATGGCCGTCCTCGACGGCATCCAGAACAAACTCGATCCGGGCGATCCGCTGGATAAGAACCTTTACGATCTGCCACCCGAAGAACTGGCCGAAATTCCGTCCGCGCCGGGCGCTCTGGATGTCTCGCTGGCAGCGCTGGCCGAAGATAACGAATTCCTGCTCAAAGGCGACGTCTTCACCAAGGACGTGATTGATATGTGGATTGACTACAAGACCGAAAACGAGGTCAACCCAGTGAAGCTGCGTCCGCATCCGCACGAGTTCCACCTGTACTACGACATCTAATGATCGAATGCGACCGATTCCTCCCGACACGAACCGGTCCTCCCTGAAAACGGTAGCTCGCCACATGCGGCGGGCTACCGTTTTGATTTCATTTCAGAAGCATATCCGCGGCATCGCAGAAATCCAGCTCCTGCATTTTTAAAATCCGCGCTTCCGTATTGAGCACACCGCCGGGAATGACTTCCACCCCCAGTTTCTCGGCAGCATAATGAGCCGCCCAGAAGGCCACGAACATGTTGTAACCAAAGGGAAGCAGCATTCCGGTCGGTGATAGTTGTTTTTACCCGGCCCCTGAACCTCGCGCATCATGGACTTCTCGATCTTGGGAACCTTGCGAATATTTGCGAATGAATTTGGGAAGGCATTTCCCATATCCGAGAGAGGCATGGCCCGACATATGCTGCCGGATAAGGGACATCTTGAGCGGCCAAATGTCGCTGTTTGAACTTCCCGCGGAAGTTGAAAAGACTGCGCAGTGCTATGCCGGGAAGATTTTCGGAGAAGACAAGTCGCTGATATAGCATTCAAGATAATGTTTTTGGGCTGCGTTATCGGTCGTCGCAGTATGACAATACGGCTTCCTCCCTCTGGCCTTGCCAAAAACATTATCTTAAATGCTATAGTAATGGATGTCGGAATCGCGACGAAAGAAAACGTGCAATGGCTGAGAGAAAAAAGGATTCAGATACCTCGTGGTCAGCAGAAAGTACCGCAGGGAATCTCCGGGCGAAATTAAAAACGTTCGAGGCTATAGAATGATAGTCCAAAAAGCTATGTTATCATTGATCTTTCAATTTTGCAGTGACAAAGATGGGTTAAAAATAAAATCGAATTTTATTTCATGGCAATCAGTTTTTCTTCAGGTCTTTTTTCATCTTTACCGGTTACAGATTTGTTCATCAATTTATCCAGTTGTGAATTATCCCAGCGTTGAAACAGGTCATGTTCTATACCCATGTAATCCAGGACCTTTCCCACGGACTGATTAATAATATCATCAAGGCTTTTGGGATGATGATAAAACGCCGGCACTGGCGGGATTATATGCGCCCCCATGTCTGCGGCTTGGATTAACAGCCGTAAATGTCCTTTATGCAAAGGGGTTTCCCTGAACAGCAGTGCCACATTACGTTTTTCTTTGAGTTGGACATCTGCGGCTCGGATCAGGAGATTCTCATTATAAGAATTGGCAATTCCAGACAGGGTTTTAACCGTACAGGGCGCAACCACCATGCCCATGGTCAAAAATGAACCGCTGGCAACAGATGCGGTAATATCTTTATTGCTATAGGTGACATCCGCCATGGCAAGGACGTCATCCACATCATAATCAGTCTCTATCCGGATATTGAGCTTTCCGGGCTCTGAAATAATCAGATGGGTTTCAATGCCTATATTTTTCAAAACTTCAAGCATTCTGACGCCATAAATGACGCCACTTGCCCCGGCTATCCCTACGATTAATCGCTTTGCCATATCCGACCCCTTTGGATTCCGCGGTTAACACTATTTTTTTAGGTGATATCTTTGGTTCCAACGATACACTTCAAGCCCAAAAGAACCCTTCCCCCACGTTCAGTTGTGAAGGAAGGGGTAATCCATTTCAAAACAACTGATATGCCGTTTTTTTATGACATTTCGCTGTTTTCAAGAAAACGCGTGATATCAACTTCCATGAACTCCGCTCTTTTGAAGCGGTCCTTCAGATCATAGCGGACGGTACAGTCAAATATGGTCTTGCACGATGTGCCCGGGGTGATAATGGATGGACTTATATCCGGTCTCTGTGACGGATCCAGAGGATGACACCGTACGCCGGGGATGGAAATGGTATCCACATCACTCTGATACCGTGTCATCATGGCCCATAGAACGTCTTTGCTGTCAAAAATATCCACATCTTCATCCACCAGAATCACGGTCTTCAACTCCGGGAAAGCGGAAAAAGCACAAATTGCCGCCTGACGTTCACGTCCCTGGTCTACAGGGACTATTTTACGGAACTGAATTACGGCCAAAAGCTTGCCGCCGCCGGCCGGATGACAGTAAACATTCAAGACACGGCCAGGCATAGCTTTTTCAACCACGGTTAAAATACTCGCCTCGGTGGGAATACCTGCCAGGTTCACATGTTCTTCGCTGGGCCCGATAGTGGTTTGAGTAATGGGATGAATGCGATGGGTAACAGCCTTGATTTTGAATACTGGCAGGGATGGATTGGCCGGCCCGTTGTAACCAGGGAATTCAGGCATGGCACGCCCTGTTTTGGTGTTCATATCCTCAACAACACGACGGTCCGGCAACAGCTCTCCTTCAATAACAATCTCGGCATTGGCAATGGCTTTGGCATTAACCGTGAGGCACTCCACCATTTCCACCGGACGGTTACGCAGGGAACCTGCAATATCCAGCTCATTGTAGCCAATGGGTGTGGCCGGGGGCTCAAAGCAGGCGGCAATGTAAACGGCCGGGTCCAGGCCGATGCTTACTGAAATGGGAAGTGATTTTCCCTGTGCTTCGGCCTTTTCACGGAAAGCACCAATATGCCTTCCCGGCACGAAATACATGGAAATCTCATCTTTTGACTGCAGGCACTGGCGATGAATGGTTACATCTTCTTCACCGGTTTCCGGATCTGAACCATAAACCAGCCCCATAGTAATAAATGGGCCTGCATCCTCCGGGGTGTTGGTTGGCGCTGGAATCAGTTTGCGGATATCAAAACCGGGATCCGTGGCCCGGTGAACAACTTCCTGGCAAACCGCCTTTTCCTTGGAGATCATCACAGGAGGCAGGGGATTTTTCAACGCTTCATTCATTTTATGACCCAGATAACGCGGATCCGTTCCCAACAAAAGTCCGACACGTTCACGACTGCCCACCACGCCAATGGCCACCCGCGCGTCGTCATACCCCTTAATGTTATTGAAAAGCATCATGGGACCCGTCTGGGTCGGGCGGCTGACAGTTCCTCCAGCTCCAATTTTTTTATAAACGCCTGCCAGTTCAGCATGGGGGTCCACTTCTTCATTTGTTTGCATCAGCTGGCCGGGCTGGGTTGAAAGAAAAGATAATGCAGAACGAAGGTCAATAATATCGGATCCCGATACACCGCTGTTGGATTCTTCTTTTTTCATGTTTTTTCCTTTATGATGATAATGAGTTGTCAAGATTATGCCATCTGGGCTTCAGTCTTGAGTTTGTTCTCAATATCTTCACGCAGAGTCCGCTTATCCAGTTTCTGTGCGCCGGTATACGGCATCTCATCAATGAATTCTATACGCTCGGGAAGTTGGAGTACAGACGCATCCTGGGCCTTTAAGAAAGCAATAACATTATCAAAGTCCAGTTGACTTCCTTCGGTCGGCTGAATATAGGCACACGCCTTTTCTCCCATATCCTCGTCCGGCATGGGAATCACCGCCACCATGGCAACTTCCGGATGAAGCGTGATCAATTTTTCAATTTCTGTAGAACTGATGCTTTCTCCTCCCCGGTTGATCATCTCTTTGATACGGCCGGTCAAAGTGATGTAGCCGTTTTCATCGATCCTGGCCAGATCGCCGGTTTTGAAAAATCCATCTTCATTCAATGCTGTCTTGTTTTCTTCCGGATTTTCATAATACCCGGTAAAGACCCCGGGGCCTTTGAGAACCAGCTCGCCCTGTTTGCCGGTTTCCACTTCTTTTCCGAAAGGATCAATCACCTTGTAGGTATCATAGGGACAGGTAGGTCGCCCCACGGTCCCGCAGATGGTTTCAAGGTCATTATTGATTCGAGTGATGGTGGTCGGTCCCTCTGTTCCGCCATATCCATTGAAAAATTTGCAGTTCAATTTGTCTATGACGTCTTTTACCATACCCGGATGGCTGGCACCGCCGGCACTGTGCATCTTCTGCAGGGAAGTCAAATCATATTGATTGATATCTTCGTATTGCAGCAGTCTTTGGGCCAGGGTCGGTACCCATATAATTGAAGTGATTTTCTCCTGTTGAATGGTTTCACAAATGCTTTTATTATCCGGAGAGTCCAGCAGAACTACCTTGCCCATGGTGATGATAGAGCCCATGAAGCCTTTGCTGAAGGACAAATCATGACCAATAGGACCGGCGATGAGGTTGATATCCAGATTGCTTTGTTCCCATGATCTTGAACAATAGGTAATGCCGGTCACCAGACTGTTATGACTGCGGGGAACAACTTTAGGTGCTCCTGTGGTTCCGCCGGTGGGGCCCATGTGTGCAATCTGCATGGGATCCGGACGTCGTTGTACAAGACGATCCAGGTTCTCTTGGGTCATGTCAGCCTTTGCCATTAAGCCTTCAAGACTTTCAAATTTTTCTCCGGCCCGTTCGCCCCGGACTGTAATCACTTTTTTAATTCCGGGATTTTCTTTCAGAACGTCATCCATAATAGGCGTGTAGTCAGTTTTTTTGTGCTTGACAGGAACAACCCAATAGGTGGCACCGGTTATGTTCGTCAAATGATTGATCTCATACTGGCGATACCGGTCGATCAACAGAACCGTGATGGCACCGATTTTTTGAAGGGCAAAATAAGCGAAAACAAACTCGTTCCAGTTGGGTAACTGCACCATAACTCTATCTTTGGGCTGAATGCCCAAATCCATCATACCGATGGCCAACTGATTTACTTTTTCTCTAGCTTCACCATAGGTTAACCGGGTGACACGATCTACAAAAGCCTCTTTGTCCGGATGAACATCCGCGGCACGATCAAGAAGATCGCCAAACGTCAATCCCTCCCACCATTTTAACTCGTTGTACTTTTTAACATCTTCTTCTTTGTAAGGCACGCACCCTGATAATAAATCAACCATGTCTTGTTCCTCTCTTCTTCGACTCATTGAGTCAAGTTAGGGTAAGAGCAATCTGGTCCTGAGGACCGGATCTTCGGCTTGCCATCCCCAAGGCAGGGATGAAGCACTATCCAAGGAATGAATTAGATAGTTTTTTTTAATTTATTCAAGGAATGAATCAGATTAATTCTTTTGAAGAATTATATGCAGGCAACAAACAAGTCAATTCATAGAATTTTATAATATAATAAGTAATTTTAAACTTGACTTTTTTATTTTATAAAAATAAATTTTCATACAAGAAAAAATGAATAAAATTCAGATAGACCATAACTATTTAAAAAAATAGGTTTTTTTATTCAAAAAGGATGGCTGGCAGTACCATTGTGCCAAAATTTACGGATAAATCTGAAATGCTTACCCTTTTTTAAAGGACAAGTATTATGCATCCTCCTCAAATTAACCTCTACCAACTTATTAGCTTTTATACCGTGGCCAAAGAAGGTAGCTTCAGTGCAGCCTCAAAAAAACTTTGCGTGACCCAGCCTGCGGTGACCATGCAAATAAAATCGTTGGAAAAATTTTATGACCTGAAGTTGGTCAATGTAAAAAAAAAAAAGTTAGCTTGACAGAAACAGGACAGAAGCTGTTCCATTATGCTGAGCAATTCTACCTGTCGGCCATCAAGGCGGAAACCTTTCTTCAGGAGCAAAAAAACAATAATTTGAGTATTGGCATAGCAAGTCCCCTGACCCAACAGTTCATTGTTCTGATTAAAAAATTCAAGCAATACTACCCCCATGTAATGGTAACGCTCAGAGAAGGCACTGACCAAGAAATCATTGCAGATGTTCGTGATTTCAAACTGATGCTGGGGTTTATCGGCACGATTGAGCAGTCGGTTCGTGAACTCAATGTGATTCCTGTTGCACCTGAAAACAGATTGGTACTGGTTTCCTTCCCCCAGAATCCCTTGGCCTGCAAAGAAAAAGTAATCTGGAAGGACTTGGAAGGTTGTTCGCTGATTATTCATCGAGAAGGCATGACCGGGCGAAATATAATTCTTGATGCATTTAAAAAAAATAGAATTAAACCCGTTATAACCGCTGAAATTGAAAGCATCGAAGGCATGAAAAATCTGATCAAGCAGGACGCAGGAATTGGCCTGAAATTTTTCCCAAATGTCAAAGAAGAAATTTTGAATAAAACGCTTAAAATCATTCCATTAGAAAGCGATCAGCTGAAGATCGGGATAGATGCCGTTTTTCAGGCAAATATCAGTCTTTCCCTGCCTTCAAAAGCCTTTCTGGATATTGCCATCGAACATTTCAATAACATTTCCACCAAAGTGAGCGCTGGTTCAGTTAAATAGGTAATAATAGATAACCATTTTGGCTGGTGGGTAAGGTTTTCGACATGTTCCGCATTGAGAACCGCTGCTTTCGGCACTGGGAAAGCCACAAACTCAACCACGCCATTACCATGCTGCGGACGGAAGGGGCTTGATCAGGAATGCCGATGCGCCATGACATGTTCGCCCCCCGAGCTGATCCGGTAGCAACAGGATCCACCGGCCAGCGAAAGTGGGAGCATCTCCGCATTTGTACGCAAAACGATGTCACGTTCGAAAAGAGCAGCGGTTTTGAGTGCTACGACCTCGAACACCAGGCCCTTCCCGAACGCTGCCTTGAGGAGATCGATACGTCAACCACATTTCTCGGTAAAAAATTCAACCTCCCGTTTTTCATCGAAGCGATGACCGGTGGCTGTCCGGGAACGGAAACGATCAATCAGAATCTCGCCCGGGCGGCGGAGGAGATGGGAATCGGAATGGGCGTCGGCTCACAGCGGGCCATGCTCGACGATCCATCACTTGCCTATACGTACCAGGTGAGAAGCGTGGCTCCGAACATCCTGCTGCTGGGCAATATCGGCGCTGCTCAGCTGGCCGGCCGGCATGGGAAGGCGATCGCCGGTCTGATTCGAGAAATCGATGCCGACGGGATTGCCGTTCACCTCAATGCCGCCCAGGAGTTATGCCAGCCCGAAGGGGACAAGGACTGGCGCAATATGATTGTTCACATCAAAGAGGTCTGCACCGCCGTAAACGGTCCAATCATCGCCAAGGAGACGGGTTGCGGCATCGCCGGCGGAATCGCGGCGACACTGGAATCCCTCGGAATCGATGCATTGGATATCGCCGGTGCCGGGGGGACTTCCTTTACCCGGGTTGAACATCACCGCGGCGCCAGCCTGGCCAAAGCCTTTTTCGAGTGGGGCATCCCGACGGCCGCGTCGTTAAAGCAGTGCCGGTGCGCGATACAAATTCCCATCATCGCCTCCGGGGGAATCCGGTCCGGCGTGGACGCTGCCAAAGCTCTCGCCATGGGCGCTTCGATCGTAGGATTTGCTCTGCCCCTGCTGATACCGGCCATGCAATCCTATCAGGCCGTTATCGACAAACTGACGCAATTTGCAAGCGAGTTGAAAATGGCCATGCTTCTGGCGGGGGCAGCGACGATTCAGGGGCTTTCCGCAACCCGGGTTGTCGAGCGGGCATGCTGTTATGGGCCGTTGATGCATCGGCCAACCGTTTCATAACATCACCATACGGAATCCATAAAATTTGTTGTTTTGGCAATGATGGCAGGATGCAACACTTCGTTGCATCCTGATCGCTTTAAACGGCCCTCTTTTTGACAGCCACATCAACCCCAATACGGTACAGCGTTATGCTGCTTGACCCAAAAACGATTGCCTGCATGATATTTGATCTGGACGGAACCCTGATCGACTCCATCCCGCCTTATTTCCGCCTGCTGGAAGGCATTTTTGACACCCTGGGTTTGCCGCAACCCGCGCTTGCCTTGAAAAAGGAGTTTATTACTACCGGGCCGGCGGTGTTTGAAAAAATGATTCCTCCGGAAATGGTTGCTGACCGGGACGCGATGATCCGCCAGTGCCTGGACGTGGGGCGGCGGATATCCCGCGATATGTTCCGTGACACGGTCGATGGGTTTCCTGATGTCAAGCGTTTGTTTGATCTGCTGGTTCGTCATGACATCCGCATCGGAATTGTCACCACGACCGAAAGAGAGTTTATCGAAAGAAAACTCCTGCCCTTGAAAAGAATCGGTGTTGCCGCGGCCGTCGATGCCATTGTTGCCATTGAAGATGCGCCCCGGCGCAAGCCGGCCCCGGATCCCTTGCTCGTTTGTGCGCGGCAGCTTTCCGTCAACCCCGAGCATTGTGTCTATGTCGGCGATTCTTATGTGGACATCCGCGCCGGCTGCAGCGCGGGGATGAAAACCATCGCCGTTCTCAGTGGCCTGGATGATTTCGATACGCTTGACAGAGAAAGGCCGACAGTAATCGTTCAGAACATCGCCGCCATATGGCGCACTTTGGATGAGTATTTCTCTTGTCCGAATAACCATGAGAAAAGCGGGGAATACCTCTACCATGCATAAAAAAACGAAAATTAACGAGACCATGACCATATCGGGACGTATCCAAAGCGGGGTCGGCAAAGGCTCCTTTTTCACATCGCTGGATTGGGTCGTTCAACAGTGTGAAGACAAACTGGGCTATGCACCGTTTCCAGGTACCCTCAACATACGGGTACGCGATGAAGACGTTCCCAAACTGCAGCACTTTTTGGCGAAAACGGACGCCGAACTCGTCCCTGAAGATCGTTCGTTTTGTGCCGCGCCGGTTAAGAAAGTGATGATCAAAGGCGTTCCGGCGGCGGTGGTCCTGCCGACCGAGGATGTCCGCATTCATGAAGATCGGATTCTCGAAATCATTTCACCGCACAGTTTCAAGCAATCTTTTGGCCTTCACGATGGCGACCAGATCAGTATCATCGGCAAAACCACAATTATAAAAAAGTGACGAAATCATGACCGTAAAAATTTACAATGAGATTTACGAATTTGCCGCATCCGCGGGTGCCCTGGAAGGCTACGTCTTCTTAAAAAAGGATCTGCAGGCGGATCATCTCGACAATTGGATTCGGAATCTTGAGAATCAATATCGACTGCTTCCAGAGGAAGTCAGGCAATGTGTCCAGACATCCGTGGACCGGACATTGGGAAGGGCATGGCAATCGATTGCTGCGGTTCTTGGAGAGACGCACAGGCACGTACGGTCCCTGAAATCAATGACAGCGGGCAATCCGCCTGACTCTCCACAGGATTTTGAGAAAGAGAAAAAAGAGAAAGCAGAAAAGTATTGCACCGGTTGATCCTTTATTCTCTGTGTTCCGGCTGAGCCATACTATATAAATCGATTTCGCTGCGGAACCCGAACTGGACGCTGTTGTCCAGGTAGTAAACGCACTGTGGCGTGAAGCAGTACAGCTTTACTCGAAAGCGCTTGCTGAAACCAACCAGATCAATCACCTGCCCGTCCTCGAAAAAATCACTGGTAAACGGGAACTTGCCGATATAGGCGCGTACGGCCTGAAGCGCCCGGAACCCCGGTCGTACCGGTGATACCTGCCCGGACATTTGAATCCCGCGAATGCCCTGCCACGTCTCGGCATACGGATAGATGGCAGCGGCCACCGAATCATTCGCCAGTGCCTCCTGAACATGTTGCGATTCCGGTTTGGAAAAGAAATAAAAGGCCGCTTTCTGCCGCACATAATAGACCGGTGCCGCCCAGGCCCGGTTGTTTGCTGACGTTGCCAGGGTCATCGTGGACTGCTGGTCAATCAATTCAAGCGCGGCGGTCTTGTGTCTCGACATGGGCGCGTCCAATGGTTTGCTCATCTCTGGTCTCCATAGCTTCGGTGTCAATGATCAGCGTCATCTCCGCCTTTGGATTTGAGCAGGGCTTCCAGGGCGGCAAAGGGTTTATGGGAAAAATCCGAATCCGCCGATTTTTCTTTTGATGGGGAATGATTGTCGTAGGACTCGGCCACTTCCAGGCGGCCATGCTCGTTATCATGGCAATAGATGCATAAAAGTTCCCAGTTGCTGCCATCGGGCGGATTGTTGTCGTGGTTATGATCCCGGTGGTGGACGGTCAGCTCCCGCAGTTGCTTGCCACTGAATTCCCGACCACAGCGACCACAGACATGCGGATACATCTTGAGCGCTTTTTCGCGGTAGGTTTTTTCCCGATCCTGCATATGGCGACGGGCATCGGCCACGACCTGGGAAAGTCGATTCGAATCGTTGGTTTTGTTTTTCGGCATCTTTCTGACTCCATGGAATTTGAACGTTGATGGATGGCACCATTTGAAAATTTCCCACCTCGGCGTTTACTGTTCATACCATCCCCACCGCCCCTGAACAAGCCGTCTCTCGATGCTGCGAGCATCGGTGTCAACGCCCCACAACATGCGCTGCTCAATGAATTTATAGTGGCTTCGGCATGGAGCAGTCTCGACGGCTATGCCCGGCAGGCGCGTCAGGGCCTGTGTTCAGTTTCGTTGATGGGCGGGCCGGAAAAAACGGTGTACAAAAAAAGCGGGACGCACCCAAGTGCATCCCGCTTTGTGGTTTTTCTTGTAAAGTCGGCAGTGACTGGCGATTAGTCGCCGGTAGCGGCCTTGTGGGTCTTGATTTCAACCTTTTCGGTAAGACCTTCGTAGTACTCGCGCAGGATGGCGACAACTTCATCACGACCAAAGTGATCGGGCAGATCGCCGCCCTCGGACAGCATCTTGCGCAGCATGGTGCCGGAGAGCAGCACGCGGTCTTCCTTGGCGTGGGGGCAGGTTCTCAGGGAAGCCATGCCGTCACACTTGTAGCAGTAGAAGGTCCAGTCGATCTTCAGCGGCGTACAAAGCAGGCCTTTTCCACCCTCGGGGGTCGGAATCTTGTCGAAGATGGTCTGTGCTTCGAACATGCCATAGAAGTCACCCACGCCGGCATGGTCACGGCCGATGATCATTTTGGAGCAGCCATAGTTCTGGCGGAAAGCGGCGTGCAGGAGGCCTTCACGGGGACCGGCATAGCGCATATCCAGAGGATAGCCGCCCTGAATAACGTTCTGCTCGACAAAGTAGTTTTTCACCAGGGCGTCGATGCATTTTACGCGGACTTCGGCCGGAATGTCACCCGGTTTCAGGTTGCCGACCAGGGAGTGGATGTAAACGCCGTCGCACACTTCCACGGCGATCTTGCACAGGTACTCATGGGAGCGATGCATGGGGTTGCGCAACTGCAGGGCGGCCACTTCACTCCAACCACGATCCTCGAACAGCTTGCGGGATTCGGACGGACGATGGTAGACACCGGCGTATTTGGTCGGGTATTCGCCTTCGCTGAGGACCTTGACCGGGCCGGCCAGGTTGATCGGTTTCTGGCTCATGACCATCTGGACGCCGGGATGATCTTCCTTGGCGATTTTCCAGAATTCCTCGGCCGTCGGGGTGCCTTCGCCCATGAAGACTTTTTCGCATTCCCAGGTCTTGTCGGCATCGGTCATCTCGAATTTTTCGGTGACTGTCATGGTGGCCATGATCTCTTTGCTTTCGGGATCGACCAGGGCGATTTCGTCACCATCGGCGATGCCGTCAGCATCTTCCTTGGTTACGTCGAGGCACACCGGCACGGGCCAGAAGGTACCGTCGGCCATCAGGAAGTTTTCGCAAACGCCTTTCCAGTCCGCTTTGGTCATGAAGCCGGTGATGGGGCTGAAACCGCCGATACCGATCATGATCAGGTCGCCTTTGACCCGCGGGGAGATCTCGACCTGCTTCAGGCCGGCAGCCTTCTTCAGTTCGGCTTCCCTTTCGGCGCCTTCGAGCAGACAGATGGTCAGACCTTTGCCTCCATGGGGGGGGATGAGTGTGGACATGTGTTCTCTCTCCTTTCAATTTTTAGATTTTCACAATCTGTAAGCACAGATGAATAGCCGGGAAGGAATGAAAATATCAAGTAGATGTAACTATTCGGGAACGGTATATTTGTCAAGAACATTCATAACGGCGCCGATTGATGGCTGAAATAAATAATTCGATAACAAACAAAAAGCCGAATTCGGTGCCAAACCTGGCTAAAGAATGCCGATCAGCATACGGGTGCCCACCACCAGCAGCAGGATGGCAAAGACCCGTTTGAGCCGATCGACGGGCAGGCTGTGGGCCAGGCGAACGCCCAAGGGGGCCGTCACGACACTCGTCAACACGATACCCACCAGTGCCGGCAAATAGACGTACCCCACGGAGTAGGTCGGCAGCTCGGCGGCGTTGAACCCATTGTAAACATAGCCGATCGTTCCGGCGATAGCGATCGGAAAGCCAATGGCGGCTGACGTGCCGATGGCATGGTGAACCGGCATGTTGCACCAGAGCATGAAAGGGACGGAGAGCGTGCCGCCGCCGATGCCCACCAGGCTCGACACGATCCCGATGACGTTGCCGACACCGAACATGGCGGCATGGCCCGGAATCTGCCGGGATGGTTTCGGTTTTTTGTTGGTTAGCATCTGTGTTGCCACATAATATAGGAAAATGACGAAGAACACTTTCAGAAAACGCGTGGAAAGCTGGGCGGCAATGCAACTCCCGATAAAGGTGCCGCTAAAGATGCCGATAACGATTTTGCGCACCACATTCCAGTGAACCGCACCCCGCTTGTGATGGGCGCGAAAGCTGGAAACCGCCGTGAACATGATACTGGCCAGGGAGGTGCCCAGGGCCAGATGCATGATCACCGCGTCGGGAATTCCCTGGCGGACAAAACAGAAAACCAACAGGGGAACGATTACCAGCCCGCCGCCGATACCGAGAAGTCCGGCCAGAATGCCGGCGACAGCGCCAACCAGGATGTACATCAACAAAATTGTCGTCATGGAGTTACTCCGTGGTCAATGACGGGGACAGAGAGATGCGACGGGTAAATCGCAGAGTGCCGTTAGCATGTTTACCGGCTGTCCACAAGGTGTGATCGGATCTTTTCGAAAACAAAAGGATACAATTTTATAGTGCTGGCGTATGATTCGCATTGATAAAAAATCAGCGACGTGTTCACTAATTTTAATTCGACGAATATGGTAACAGGAGAACAGCATCCATGAGCGTTCACCCCTCCCCCCAAGCTCCCAACGATATAAAAAAGCGGCGTATCGGCGAGCAACTGCTCGACGACGGCCTTATCAATTCGGAACAGCTCCAGCAGGTGCTCAATCGGCAGGCCCAGGTCGGCGGAAAGTTGGGTTCCATCATGATCGAAATGGGCTTCGTGGAACTGGATGACTTGTTGGACCTGCTCAGTCGAAAGTTTGGTGTTCCAGGAGTGAACCTTTACCAACGCAACATTGGAAAAAATGTGCTTCACCTGCTGCCCATCGAGAAAATGGTTGCCAAGCGGGTTCTGCCTGTATCGCTGGATGGCCAGAACCTGGTCCTGGCGATGGTTAATCCGCAGGATTTTGCCACCATTAGCGAACTTGAGTTTTCCCTGGGAAAAAAAATCAGGCCGGTGGTGATGCCGGCTTTCATGCTGGATAGCGCCATTCGCAGTGTCAGCGCTAACCCGGACGGCGATCTGCAAGGGGCTGTGCTGGCAGAGCTGGTAGAAATGGAGAAGAGCGAAAAGTCTCCCCGATTGATGCCCCTTTTGCGTTACCTGAAAAAGACCGGCGCCAACGATATGATCTTCACGGTCGGTTCTCCGCCATCCATCAAGGTTGCCAACTCACTGAAACGAATGGCGATTCCTCCACTTACTCCCGAGGATTGCATCGGTTATGTTCGGGAAATGCTTTCCGATGAGGGCTGGCATGAATTTCAAAAGAAGACCGACCACGAATTCACGATCACTTCAAAGGAACTGGGGCGATTCAGGGCGGCGCTTTATCGTCAGCGGAATTCCGTGGCCATCGCCTTAAGGCCGATTTTGGACGATATGCCGCCATTGTCCGAGTTGAACCTGCCGGAATGGATCGCCAAATTCGCCCTGCGCTCCCAAGGGCTGATTCTGGTTTCCAGCCCGGCAGGCCATGGCAAGACCACCACGCTCTCCGCCTTGGTGGATATCATCAACAGCCGTCGGGGGTGCAATATCATTACCATGGAAGATCCGGTGGAGTTTTTGCACAAACATAAAAAAAGCAATATCAGCCAGCGTGAAGTGGGCCGGGATGTGCCTTCCTTCGGTCAGGGTATGCGTCATATGCTGCGCCATTCACCGGACGTGATCGTTGTTGGCGAGATGCGTGACAGAGAAACCTTCCGGATCGCCCTGCAGGCGGCCAATTCAGGTCATCTGGTCCTTTCCACCGTTCATTCGGACAACTCCACTTCCATCATCGAGCGGGTCGTCAACATGTTTGAGCCCTTTGAACAGAATTTGATCCGCATGACTCTGGCGGAGTCCCTTTTAATCTCGATCGCTCAGCGACTGGTGACCCGCAAGGATGGCAATGGCCGGATGCTGGCCCTGGAATATTTTGTCAACAGCCACCGCATGAAAGGATTTATCCGCGAGGGCAAGACCCATCAGGTGAGAACCCAGATGCAGACCGGCAGCGACGATTTTTCCAGCATCGACATTTCCCTGGCCAAACTGGTCAAGCAGGGGCTGATCCGTGTTGAAGACGGGCTGACCCATTGTGAAGACGATTCGTTTTTTCGCAGTCTGGTCCAGCCGGCGGATAAGAATTGATAATAGATAGTTATTCTTTGTTGGGAGTCTTTTTCAGGGATTGGTTTTCGGCAGTGATAGATCCATGGGCAAGGGGGTCGGGGTGCCGATTGGATAGCCGCGTTGACGGATCAGGTTTTCCAGATGGTCGATGCGACGCCGGTTTTCCGGGTGTGAGGCAAAGTAATGGCCGAAGCGGCCCGGGTCGGCAGCCTTCGGAATTTTACGGAAGAAATCGGTGGCACCGGCGGTGTTTCCATAATGGCAGACGAGCGTCTCCAGGGCAAACGTGTCGGCGCGGATCTCCTGACTGCGTGAAAAATTAAGCTCGGTGAGGGTGACGCCCTGGCCGATCATATTGCTGATGCTGTTGTTTGCGCCCATCAGGACGGTCGATGCGCTCATCAGCACCAGGGCCCGTCCGATGCCACGCAGGTGGTCCCGGTGGGCGTAATGCCCCAGTTCGTGAGCCAGAACAAAGATCAGTTCGTTCTCCGACTGCATTTCTGCCAGAAGGCCGCTGAACACGATGATGTGGCCACCGGGAAGGGCCGCCGCGTTGATCGCATCCGAGGGCTGCACGTGGATGGTGATGGTGTAGGGCAGGTTGGTGCACTGCTGCTGGATGCGGTCCACCAGGCCTTGCAGGTAGCGGCTGGTGTCGGATTCGTTTCCCGCTGCGTTGAAGCGCTGCATGAAGGCGCCGGCCAGTTTTTTTTCCAGCTCCATGGAGATGCGTGGAACCAACAGGTCCACGGCGAGTCCCAGCACCAGGTAGACGACCACCGTCAGGGCCAGCAATCCGCCGGCCAGCACGGCAAACTCTTTCAGCGGATGGGTCGGGGATACGTTGACGTTGGTTCCGGGATGCCGCGGGGTGAATTTCAACTACTCCTCCACGGTCAGAGCCGTGCCGTAGGCCATAGCTTCCAGGCAACTGATGTTTTTCCGTTTGGACTGCTTGCCGATGGCGGCGGTTTCAATCCGCACATTGACAATGATCGTGGCATCGCCGGCCATGGCTTTCATGCGCAACAGGGCCTCGCGCCGGGCGCGGTCCATCAAGCTTTCGTAGGATTTCACCTTTCCGCCGAAGATGTTGCGCAACCCGGCCAGAATCCGCTTGAAATAATCCACGGAGATCACTGCGCTGCCACGCACCATGCGCGCCGAACGAATTTTGTTTTCGGCGATATGGGCGGATTTCATTGTCACCGCCGGCAGGTTGAGAGTCGCCTGTTCCCTTGCGACGATGGAGCGATAGTGCCGTTTTTCTGCCCAGGTGCCGGCACCATAACCCAGGGCCAAGAGTGTCAGGAAGACGATCAGGTCGATCATGTCAGCCTCCTATTTTACCGTTACGGCCGTTCCATAGGCATACAGTTCGGCGGCTCCCTGGGCCACCGACGAGGTGGAAAAGCGCACGTTGACAATCGCGTTGGCCCCCATCAGGCGGGCCTCCTCGATCATCCGCTGCATGGCCTCCTGGCGGGATTCCTGAAGCAACTGAGTGTATCCCTTGAGCTCGCCGCCCACCAGGTTTTTCAGGCTGGCCATGAAGTCCCGGCCGACATGTTTGGCCCGGATGGTGCTGCCGGAAACCAGGCCGAAATGCTCGGTGACGGTTTTACCGGGAACCGTTTCAATGTTCGTGATAATCATTTTTCCTCCATTGGATGTCGTGATATAGTGAACCTTAACGGCCGAAACGGGCGGTTGGGGGGGCTCCTCCGGGGGGGCGTCGCGAGCGGTGGGCGGTGCGGCCGCAGCCTCGTCGGGCGGGGTGGTGGACTCGGCGGCCAGCGGCGCTGTTTCGTTCCGAATCTCACAGAATGCGCCGGCTGTGGCAAATGCCTGCTTGTATTTTTCGGCGGTTTTCAGGTCTGTGTTTTTTCGTATGGCAACGGGACTGCCGGAAAAGAGCCGTTCAATTCCCTGGTCATCGGTTTTCAGGGCGGATTGCAAACGCTCCTTGACCATGTCCGCGTTTTTTCCAGGCATGATTCTGCCTTCAAAGACAACACTGTACCGATCACTCATGGCAATTTGACTCCTCCTATGGGAAACCAGGGTTGGCCAGCGATGTGGGTGACCATGTTACCATGCAACAGGATCCCACACGATTCAATAGACTAACGATCGATATCGGACACCGCCGATTATAACATGAGACAAAAAATGAATGATTTTAACAAATACACGTTGTTGCTGTGTGTCTTCATCCTGTGCTCGACCATCGGATGCAGCGCCCGGATGTTGGCGTCCCCGGTGGTCTCGCCGCCATCCGGGCCGCCACAACTTCAGTCCGCCGAAGAGGGCTGGTGGGCCGTTCGTTTCAGGATGGACCGGCCTGACAACGAAACCCGATGGGAGAAGGATCTTTTACTGGCGCATCGGATTGTTGCGCCCATAATTGCAGAAGAAGAGGAGAATATCGGTTTGTGGCGGTTTCACCGCCGTTCCAACAACGATGCCGCCAGCCACCAGTTCAGTTTCATCTTCTACAGTACGGCGGTGACGGCTGACCGGATCTATCGACGGGTGATGGATGACGCCCTGGTGACGCAACTGCTCCATCAAGGCGTTGTTCAGCGTGTGGTCACCGATGCCCTTGACCGCAACGAGCGACCGGCGGTGGGAGATACCAGTGACCCCAGCTGGTCTCCGGTGATGCGCAATGCCTGGCCCCATTACATTATGGGGGTCAGCCGCATGTGGCTGGCGATGGTCGATCAGGTTTCCCGAGAAAACGGTGCCCCAGAATCCACCCTTGAGACCGATCTGTTGGCTCACTATCAGCGGGTTAATGCAGAGGTCACGCGCATCTGGCAGCAGGAGGGATACCATGCCCTGCTTCACCACCTGAATGCGATCTATGGCTATGAACCGATGGTCTACTGGGAGAAGCGCTGGAAGTCTTTTTAGCGTCGGCCGGTGCGGTTATACAGATCCGCCACGGATACATGTCATTTGGGGGAGGCGGTGGCCAGCACCATAGCCCGCACCGGTGCCGGGTACCCCTCGACGGTTTTTGCAGGGTCCCGGGGATCCAGAAAGTCGGTCAGGCTCTGGGTGTCGATCCAATCGGTCTTGCGCTGTTCGTCCGGGGTGGTCCGGGAGATGTCCACGCAGCGGATATCGGCAAAACCGCAGCGTGCCAGCCAATGGGAGAGGCAGGTGACGGAGGGGATGAAAAAGATGTTGTTCATCCGGGCGTAGCGTTTTTTAGGAAACAGGGCCATTTCCCCGTCTCCCTCGATGATCAGGGTTTCCAGCACCAATTGCCCGCCGGGCGCCATGAGCTGATGGATCTGCAGCAGGGTATCCAGGGGCGATCGACGGTGGTAAAGGATGCCCATGCACAAGATGGTGTCGAAACAGCGCCGGATGACCGGCAGTTCCTCCAGCCGCAAGGGAAGGCAATGCACCCGGGGAATGGAGAGGTAGCCGGAGAGGGCCAGAAACTGGAAATAGAAGGTCGCGTAAGGCTCGATCCCAAGGACGAGGGCCGGTTGGTGACTGGCCATGCGGAACATGTAGTAGCCGCAGCTGGCACCGATATCCAGGACCCGTTTGCCGGACTGGGACGGCAGATGGGCCGCCAGGCGGTTCCATTTGATGGCGCTGTTCCACTCGCTGTCCACCGGGATGCCAAAAACGTCAAACGGGCCCTTGCGCCAGGGTTTCAGGCCGGTCAGTGCCTCATGCAGGCGGGATGATTGAGAATCGTCAAGGTCATCTCGGGTGCCGATACGGATGCGATCCTGATCCACATCGTTGGACGATGGCCTGACGGTGGGAAGCTTTTCCAGGGCGCGGGCCAGGGCCATCCCCTTTTTATTGGTCTGAAAGAAGTTTTCCTCACGGGCGCTTACCGCCCGAATCAATTCAGGAAGGTGAGGGGCCATCGCCGGGTCGGCGGAAAGCTCGGCCAGCCGGTTCATTTGATGCAGATCCACGAGCAGAAATTGAACCACTTCAGCCAGACATCGATGGCCGAAAAGCCGCAGCCGTTCAGCCGGTCATGATGCTGAGCCACGGTTTCCGGAACAAGGACATTTTCCAGGGCCTCCCGCTTCTGGCTGATTTCCAGTTCACTGTAGCCATTTTCGCGCTTGAAGCGGTAATAGAATTCCACCTGCAGATCTGCCAGCCCCGCGTCCGGGTGAACGGTCTTTTCCGAGAAAAGCAGCATCCCGCCGGGCACCAGTGCATTGTAAATCCGTTGTACCAGCCGATCCCGATCCGTCGGCGGAATGAACTGCAGGGTGAAATTGACGACCACCACCGAGGCCTGGGCCAGCCGCACATCCCGGATGTCGTTACAGCTCAGGCGGATATCCGTTCGCTGCGGCCATTCGGCCATCCGTTTGTCAAAGGCGTCCAGCATGGGCTGGGAACTGTCCACGGCCACCATCCGGAAACTGCCCGGCGGCATGCCGGCGCACACGCTCAGGGCAAGATTGCCGGTGGAACACCCCAGGTCATAGATCCGTGTGCCGGGCTGGTAGCCCCGTTGGACCAACCGGGTCTGCTGGCGGATGATCTCTGCGTACATGGGCACGGAGCGGTGGATCATGTCGTCGAAGACATTTACCACCGCGGCGTTGAATTCAAAGGGAGGAATCGGTTCCTGCGGGGTTCGGTAAATACGATCTTTCGTCATCTTCCCATCTTCCGGTCCGGATGGCATGACTGGTTCATGGCCGTTCGCCAGGCGCTTGCCGGCTAAGAGCCTGTTTGATAAATCCGCCTAAGGCCCGCTAACGGCGTTGGAAAGTGTCTCAAAATGCTCACATATTACATATATGCGCCGCTTTTGAGCCACTTTCCGCCTTGTTATCGAGCCTGATCCAGACTTCTCAAACAGACTCTAAATGTTTTCCGGGCAGGATCAGGTTGAGCACCACGCCAATCACACCGGATAGGCCAATACCGCCCAGGGTGAAGGCACCGAAAGGCAGCACCATGCCGCCGATCCCGCAGACCAGGATCAATGCCACGATGGTCAGATTGCGTGCCTCGGTCAGGTCTTCGCCGGCTGTGACCAAGGTGTTGAGCCCCACCACGGTGATGGCCCCGAACAGCAGCAGCATGATGCCGCCCATGACCGGAACTGGAATGGTCTGCAACAGGGCGCCCATTTTTCCGATGAAGGCCAGGGCGATGGCAAACAGGGCCGCCCAGGTCATTATGCCGGGGTTGAACATGCGGGTCAGGGTCACCGCGCCGGTCACTTCACTGTAGGTGGTGTTGGGCGGGCCGCCCAGCAGGGAAGCGAAGGCGGTGGCGATGCCGTCACCCATCATGGTCCGGTGGATGCCCGGGGTCTTGACGAAGTCCTTGCCGGTGACGGTGCCGATGGCCAGGATGTCTCCGAAATGCTCGATGGCCGGAGCGATGGCCACCGGTACGATGAAGAAAATGGCCTGCAGGTTCCACTCGGGCAGAACGAAGTCAGGGACGGCAAACCAGGGCGCATCCAGCAGTGGCTGGAAGCTGACCAGCGCGGGGCCGGTAAGGTTTTTCAGGCTGCCTGGGTCGAATCCGGCCTGGATGGATGTGGAGATGCCAATCAGATCGAGGATCAGGGCGGCCAGGTAGCCGGCACCGATGCCGACCAGAATCGGAATCAGTCGCAGCCATCCTTTTCCCAGAAGGGAGGTGAGCACCGTAACCAGCAGGGCGACGCCAGCCACGATCATCGCCGTTGCCTGGGGAACCAGCCAGGCTGAGCCATCGCCGGTACGCCCCATGGCCATATGTACCGCCACCGGTGCCAGAACGAGACCGATGACCATGATCACCGGGCCGACGACCACGGGCGGCAGCAGCTTGTTGAGAAATCCCGATCCAAAGGTTTTGATGCAAAGGCTCAGCACCACGTAAAACAGGCCGGCGGCGACCAGACCACACATGGTGCCGGGAATGCCCCAGGAGCTCACGCCATGAATGATCGGTGCAATGAAAGCAAAGGAGGAGGCCAGGAAAATGGGTACCATGCGCTTGGTGACGAATTGAAAGATCAGGGTGCCGGCTCCGGCGGTGAAGAGGGCAACATTGGGGTTCAGCCCGGTGAGCAGGGGAACCAGGACCAGTGCGCCAAAGGCGACAAAGAGCATCTGGGCGCCTACCAGGCTGTCTTTGGGGCTGAACACATAATCGGTGGCTGACGGCTGCACAGGCATAACACCTCCTTCCTTTTTCATGGTGGGATCGCAGCGGCTTAAAAGTTGGATCGGTCTATATGCGCAAAGCCGGTGGGTGTCAAGCCTGCCGGCGGGTTGCCTTTTTTCTTGCCAATATTCAAAAAAAACTTTACAAATCCATGTGTTGTGCCGATATTCGCATAAATTGACGAATGATAACAACTCACCCATCCATGATGGCGAAATCACCGATGCGAGAATCGATTCCTTTCCGGCGGGTCAAACCCTGCTGCCTTTGGCTGGCACTCGGTCTCCTGCTTCTGGTGCGGCCGGCCATTGCCGACATTTATATGTATGTTGACAGGAATGGGGTCATGCATTTTACCAATGCGCCCACATCCAGCGATTACAAGGTCTACATCCGTGAACGTCCCAAACGGAAGGGGCGCGGCATGGATTCCAATCGGTTTGATCGCTTTATCGACGAGGCGGCCACCCTTCATGGATTGGACTTTCCCCTGCTCAAGGCGGTCATCCGGGCCGAGTCGGCATTTGATCCCAAAGCGGTCTCCAAAAAAGGGGCCATGGGGCTGATGCAGATCATGCCGGAAAACCTGGACGCCTTTCGGGTTTACGATCCCTTTGACCCCTGGCAGAACATCATGGGCGGGGCGCGCTACCTGAAATCCCTGCTGCAGCGCTTTGACGGGCAGGTTCCGTTGGCATTGGCGGCCTACAATGCCGGCCCGCAGAGGGTTGATGCCTATCAGGGCATTCCGCCAATTCGCGAAACCGAGGAGTACGTCAAGAAAGTGATGAGATTCTTCCAGCTTTACAAAAACGGATAGACCCCCTCAGCGCATCATCGCCGGCCCAGGTAAACCAGCAGCAATCCAGCCACCATCATCACCAGCCCGAAACGCCGGAGGCGCGCCGGCGCGAGTTCAATGATTTTTGCCATCCACGTTTTCATCCGTTCCGGGGCCGCAAAATAGGGAACGCCTTCGACGATCATCACCATGCCGATTACACAAAGAAAATAGTCCATTGTCAGTCAGTTGTCCGATGTGGCAAGAAGCGGTTTGAAAAATTGGCATCAGATCATTTTGGGATTAATCCTGTTTTTTGCATCCCTGACGTGAAAAACCGATTTCCCTGTGATAGTAAAGACGCGTTGTCCCCAGTTTTTGGGCAAACATGTTGTTACAGAAAATCAAATTGTTAACGGGCGTCCCCTCACAGGGACAAAATGGGAGCTTGGGATGAAAAGGTATTTTCGCTGCACAGCTTTTATTCTGGCCTTTTTCATTTTGGCCTTGATTTTGCCGGCCGGTACATGGGCGG
This sequence comes from Desulfosarcina ovata subsp. ovata, assembly GCF_009689005.1. Classification (NCBI taxonomy): domain Bacteria; kingdom Pseudomonadati; phylum Thermodesulfobacteriota; class Desulfobacteria; order Desulfobacterales; family Desulfosarcinaceae; genus Desulfosarcina; species Desulfosarcina ovata. The sequence goes on from NZ_AP021879.1 coordinate 4,582,249, forward strand.
CTGCGGTCAATATCCTGATGGCGCCACCCGACCCGCCGGTTCGAGGTGGCGATTCGGTGGCCCTGGAACTCTATCTGCACAACAACACGGATGCCGTCATTTCCCGTGAGTTGCCGCTACGGGCACCCTGTCGGATCGACACCGGACGGACCCAGCGGACGATCTATGCAGAACTGTCGGGCGGGCAGGCGATGTCCAGGGTGGATATTCCTGAACAGGGATTCGCCAGACGGCAGTACCGCCTGTATTTACCCGCCTACGCCATGGGAACCGTTCATCTCAAGCTGTTGACCCTGGAAACCAATGCCCTGACCCTGTCCGTCGAAAAACCGTCATCCGAAGCCTGGCAGGGAGAACAGGTTCCCCTGGATGAGGGCCCGACGATGATTCAGTCTTTTCTGGACAATTTTTCAGTTCACGAACCCATGTATTTTCTGCTGGGGGTGGACCCGGGAATCGAACAGAGCAAATTCCAGTTCAGTTTCAAATATCGCCTGTTCAATCCGGACGGCGATCTGGCGGCGATTGCGCCCATGGTGTCATCGCTTTACCTGGGTTATACCCAGCGGTCGGTCTGGGATCTGAAAAGCGCCTCCCAGCCCTTTGACGACACCAGTTATATGCCGGAAATTTTTTTCGAGCTGCCCAAGATCGATCTGAATATCGACCGCATTACCGCTTTCGGTTTACGGGCTGGGTTCATGCACGAATCCAATGGGAAGGCCGGTAACGAGTCCCGCAGCACCAACTATGTCTATTTGGAACCGATTATGGGGATTCATCTGGGCGGCCCCTTTTTTCTCAAGATTGCCCCCAAAATATACACCTATGTGAACAATAACGACGATACCAACGCGGACCTAAAAGATTATCGCGGATACTTTGACCTGGCGACGGAAATTATCGATCCGGATGGGCTGGCCCTGGAGTCGCATCTCTGGTGGGCCGACAAAGGCGCGACGCTGCAGCTCGATCTGAGCTATCCCATGCCCCGGCTGCTGCCGCTATCACTGAGCCTTTACCTGCATGCCCAATACTTCAGTGGCTACGCTGAAACTTTGTTGCATTACGATCAACGGCAGGATGTATTTCGATTGGGATTTTCCATCGTTCGCTAAAAAGAGCCTGCGTGGGCATGACGATTCACCGGGTACCGCTTTACATCCCATTGGCCGGCGATGCTGCAAATCGTAAAAAAATGCCCATCAGGATTTTTTTTCGTCTTCGATTTTTTCCGGTTCTTCGGTTTCCGCCTCTTTGGACGCGTCCTTGAAGTTTCGAATGGCTTTACCCATGCCGCCTCCGATTTCAGGCAGTTTGCCGACCCCAAAGATAATAAGAATAATGACCAGGATAATGATCAATTCGGGCATGCCAATTCCAAACATGTACTCCTCCTACATGTAGTCCAAGTATTCTTCGGCACAGCTTTTGGAGAAAATTGTCTCTCCACGGCAACCGGCGATTATGGCTTTTTTAAATCCCCTTTCCAAGCCTTGGGGGCCGCTTGTTGGGCGGTTCCATGGAAGGGCCGAAATTACCGCCGAACAATACCATTGTGGCCATCGGGTGTCAATTCAACGCCGTTTGGGGGTTCAAAAAAAGTGGCTGGTGCCAGCCTTGTGAAAAAAGGTCGGTCGTGATAAAAAGATCCGCTTAACGCTGTTAAAAAAATGAAAGGACGTATCCATGGCCCTAACCTTGCGACCGGATGGTCTGCCCATGCTGATTGGCAGCTTTCCCCTGGACGATCATACGGCAGCATCCCGCTTGATTATGGATTACACGCCAGATATTCCTCTGTGGGCGCAACTGCCGATTTTTCCCCAGGAAGGTATGATCCCTCAGTTTTTACCGGGAATGCCGGCTGTTGTCGACCGTGACGGCAAATGGTTTATCGATGTCGCCAGTGATGCCTTTGACAGTGAACTGCTTGCTTTTTTCGAAGACTACATGGCGGCCAGCGAAGATCCCGGCCGGCTGGATGGGTCGCGGTTTGCACTGACTGCATCCACAGGCGGGGGCGTTCGAGCGCTGCTGGAGACCTTGGCCAGATTGGACCGCAAACCGTTTGCGGTCAAGGGGCAGGTGACCGGGCCGATTACCTTCTGTACCGGGGTCAAGGACCAGGAGGGCCGGGCCATTTTTTATAATGAGACCCTCCGGGATGCGGCGGTCAAACACCTGTCGCTGAATGCCCGCTGGCAAATTCGTACGCTTTCCGGGCCGGGTTGTCCGGTGATCGTTTTTATCGATGAACCGGCGCTGGCCGGATTTGGTTCGTCGGAACTGATCAGCATTTCGAAGGAGGACATCCTGGCCTGCCTCAAGGAGGTGGTGGATGCCGTTCATGCCGATGGGGGATTTGCCGGAATCCATGTGTGTGCCAATACAGACTGGTCGCTGGTGCTGGAATCCGGAGTGGATATTGTCAATTTCGATGCCTATGAGTATTTTGATCGCTTTATCCTTTACGGCTCACAGATTTTCGATTTTATGTCTGCTGGTGGCTGCCTCGCCTGGGGTATTGTTCCCACACTGAAGCCCGAAGAGATTCAACAGGAGACCACCCAGAGCCTGTATGCCGGCTGGCAGGCCCGTTTCCGCCAAGTGGAAGCCCTTGGTATCGAGGCCCGACAAATTCTTGCTCAGTCGTTTATCACGCCCAGTTGCGGAGTCGGTTCGCTTAGTCCGGAGCTGGCCCAACGGGTGTTGATGCTGACCCGGGATTTGTCCCTGAATGTGCGCCAATCGATTTAAATACAACTGAACAAAGATACAGAGAGGGGTTTATGACCGCGCAAGCAACTGATGCGTCCTTTACCGGCGCATCCCGCTATGTATTGGATGAAGAGCTGGCCCAGATTGTCAATATCTCCATGGCCCTGGAAATGCCCCTGCTCCTCAAAGGCGAGCCCGGCACGGGCAAAACCATGTTGGCCCACGCCATTGCCGAGAGCCTGAATATGCCGCTGATCGTGCTCAACGTCAAATCGAGCATGAAGCTGGTGGAAGGATTGTACCAGTACGACACCCTGACCCGGCTTAATGACAGTCGTTTCGGCGATAGCCGGCGGGATGTCAGCAACATTGAAGAGTACATCAAGATGGGCAAGATCGGCCAGTCCTTCATGGCCGATCAGCGCACCGTGCTGCTTATCGACGAAATCGACAAGGCGGACACGGATTTTCAGGACGACATGCTGGATGTCCTGGACCAAATGGAATTCGATATCATCGAGATCGACAAAACCATCACGGCCCGTCATCGCCCGGTGTTCATTATTACCTCCAACGCCAAAAAAGACCTTTCGGATCCCTTTCTGGGGCGTTGCAATTTTCACCACATCGCCTTTCCGGACCCCAAGATGATGCGTCGGATTATTGGTGTCCATTTTCCCGAAATCAGCAACGAACTGGTGGACAACGCCATCGATGCCTTTTACCGCATGCGGGAGTTGGAGGCCATTGAGAAGCGACCGGCAACCCGCGAGTTGATCAATTGGATCCGTGCCCTCAAGGCCGATCCGGATTTCAAGCCCAAACGGCTGGCCAAGGGTGATCTGCCCTTCCTGGGCGTTCTGTTCAAAAAGAGCGGCGATTACGAACGGGCCAGTACTTTTGTCAACCGACGAAAGATGTTCTGACCATGTTCCTGAACTTTTTCTACAAATTGAAAGAGGTGGGGATCCCAGTCAGCCCGACGGCATTTCTGACCCTGCACCGTGCGCTGGCCAACCATCTGATCTCGAGCCTGGACGAGTTCTATACGGCATCGCGAACCATCCTGGTGAAGAGCGAACGCTACTTCGATCTGTTTGACCAGGTTTTTGCCTACCACTTTCAGGGGGTGGAACTGCCCGATGCCGAGGGGCTGGAAATCGATGAACTCGCCCGAGCCATGCTGGAACAGTGGCTTGCAGATCCGAAGATCATGGCCGATGCGCTGGGTATTGATGAGAGCGAACTCAACCGCATGACCCCCGAAGAACTGATTGAGTATTTCAAGGAGCGGCTGAAAGATCAGGATGGCCGTCACGACGGGGGGGGCAAATGGATCGGTACCGGCGGCACCTCACCGGTGGGCCATTCCGGCTACCACCCGGGCGGCATGCGCGTCGGAGGGGTGTCGCGCAACAAATCGGCCGTGAAGGTCGCCATGGATCGGCGGTACAAGGATTACTCACTTACCGGCCCCTTGACCCAGGCCATGGTGGGCGAAGCCCTCAAACGGTTGCGCAACCTGGTGCCGGCCGGCCCCAAGGATCAGGTGAATGTTGACGAGAGCATTTACCGGACCATGAAAAATGCCGGTGAGATCGAAATCGCCTTTGACCGGCGCATGAAGGACCGGCTCAAGGTGATCCTGGCCATCGATAACGGCGGCTGGTCTATGGATCCCTATGTGGCGGTGGTGCAGACGCTTTTCGATTACGCCAGGGCGCAGTTCAAGGAAGTGCGCACCTTTTTCTTTCACAACACCATTTACGACACCATCTGGGAAGATCCGGCGCGCTACCGCAAACCGATGCGCATGGCCGAATTGTCGCGCCTAGATCCGGATACCCGATTGATTGTGGTCGGCGATGCCAGCATGGCACCTTACGAACTGATGTCCCGGGATGGATCGATCTATGTGCAGGATCGCAGTGGCAAGCCCAGCGTCGAGTGCCTGCGTACGCTTGTACGGACCTTTCCCCACAGTGTTTGGCTGAACCCGGTGCCGGCGTCCATGTGGGGCTACACCCGCACCATCATGATGATGCGCCAGATTTTTGCCATGTTCGAGCTTTCCATCGACGGGTTGGAGAAGGCGGTTCAGCATCTCATGGCGGCATAGGGGGCTCATGCCTGTGGGGCGTCGTCCGACGGATCGATACCAAACAGGCCGCAGGTGTTGGCCCAAATCTGATCGGCAAGCTGGTCCGGATTTTCCCTGCGGATCTCGGCCACTTTCAGCAGCACCTCACGGACAAAGGCCGGTTCATTGCGACGAAATTTGTTCCGTTGGGGGGTGGGGGTCAGAAACGGCGCATCGGTTTCCACCAGCAGCCGGTCCGATGGAATGGACGGGATCATTTGGCGAAGCGGTTCCCCCCGCTTGCGGATGGTGACGATCCCGGTAACTCCGATGCAAAATCCCATTTCTATGTACTGGGCCAGTTCGGTTTCGGTTCCGCTGAAACAGTGCACAACCGCCTTTCTCCGGGAACAGGGGTGCATCTTGAGGATTTCCAGCAGACGCCCTTGGCTGTCTCGCTCGTGGAATATCAACGGCAGACCCAACGCTTCGGCGATCTCCAGTTGGCGGATGAACCAATGCTCCTGTTCTTTTTGGGGCGAATACATGCGGTTGAAATCGAGTCCGATTTCACCCCAGGCGACCACCCTGGGATCGGATGCCAATGTTTGCAGATGCGCTAATATGTTTTCCGAACAGGACTGGCTGTCGTGGGGATGGACCCCCACGGCGGCAAATAGCGCTGTATGACGACGGGCCAGGGTAACGGCACGATCCGATGTGCGCTGATCGACGCCGACAATCAGCATGCGATTGACCTCGGCGATTTTGGCACGCTGAAGCATCTCCGCAAAGTCCGGTTCAAAATGGCGATCATCAATATGGCAGTGACTGTCAAATATTTGCATTGCTTTTAACTCCCCATGCTTTTTACCAATCCATCAGGCTTTGATTAAAAGGTTATCGCTTTTATCATAAACGAGGTGGGATTGTTACCCCTTCCCACTGTACCCATTGATGTTTTGAGCTTGATTTCAAAACTAAGCTGTGTATAGTGGCTAAATTGTAGCTTATTGAAGGTGTGATTTGCGGCAGCGTAGCTGCAACGACAACCGACTTGGAGGACGCAAATGTTCAAAATTGTAAAACGTGAAGAGATGGCCGAAGGGACCGTGATTCTCAATGAAATTGAGGCGCCCCTGATTGCCAACAAAGCAAAACCCGGCCAGTTCGTAATCCTGAAGGCAAACGAAGACGGCGAACGAATTCCATTGACCATGGCTGACACCGATGCGGAAAAGGGCACCATCACCATCATTTACATGGTGGTGGGGAAATCGACGGCCCTTTTCAAGACCCTTCAGGTGGGAGACGGTTTCCAGGATGTGATTGGTCCGCTGGGAAAACCCACCCACTTGGAGAAATTGGGCAAAGTGGTCTGCGTGGGGGGAGGGACCGGTGTCGCCGTTCTCCATCCGATCACCCGTGCCCTGAAAGAGATCGGCAACGATGTGACCTGTATCATCGGTGCCCGCACCAAGGATCTCTTGATTCTCGAATCCCAGATGAAGGCGGCATCGAATGAACTGAAAGTCTGTACGGACGACGGCTCTTATGGTCATCATGGTTTTGTTACCGATGTCCTCAAGGAGGCGCTTGAAGGAGGAGATGTCAAACTGGTGGTGGCGATTGGCCCGGTGCCCATGATGAAGGCCGTCGCCAATCTGACCCGTTCGTATGATGTCAAGACTCTGGTGAGCCTTAACCCGATCATGATCGATGGCACCGGTATGTGCGGTGGTTGCCGGGTTACCGTTGGTGGCAAAACGAAATTTGCCTGTGTGGACGGACCGGAGTTCGATGGTCATCAGGTCAATTTCGACGAGTTGATGATGCGGCTACAGGCCTACTGCGAGGAAGAAAAACATTGTTACGAAGACTTCTGCACCCTTCAGGATGCGACCTGATACCCGTGCGAAACCATAATGGTGCTGACAACTGATGTTTGTATGTCGGCAGATGCGATTGGCATATGGAGGGATTGAGATGACGGAGAAAAAAGTAAAAAAAGGTAAAGCCGCCCGTTTGGCAATGCCTGAGCAGGCGCCGGAGATCAGAAAGCGCAATTTCAAAGAGGTTCCTACCGGCTATACGGTGGCCATGGCCCAGGAAGAGGCGGCTCGTTGCCTGCAGTGCAAAAAACCCGGTTGTATGGAAGGATGCCCGGTCAGTGTGGATATCCCAGGCTTCATCGGCCTGATCGCCGAAGGCGATTTCACCGGTGCCATTCGGCACATCTGGACAAAAAATGCATTGCCGGCCGTTTGTGGACGGGTTTGTCCCCAGGAGAGTCAGTGTGAAGGCCGTTGTATCGTGGGGAAAAAAGGCGAGCCGGTGGCCATCGGCAACTTGGAGCGCTTTGTGGCGGACTGGGAACGCGAAAAAGGCACGGGTGAATTACCGCCGAAAGCACCGGTCACGGGAAAAAAGGTGGCGGTTGTTGGCTCGGGCCCATCCGGACTGACCGTTGCCGGCGATCTGATCCAGAAGGGGCATTCGGTAACCGTCCTGGAAGCTTTTCACAAGCCCGGCGGCGTGTTGGTTTATGGTATTCCCGAATTCCGCCTGCCCAAGGCGATTGTGGCTCAGGAGGTCAATTTTCTCGAGCGCCTCGGGGTAAATGTTGAAGTCAACGCCGTGATCGGTCGGACCGTCAGTCTGGACGAACTCTTTGAACAGGGCTATGAAGCCATCTACTTGGGGGTGGGTGCCGGTTTGCCCCGCTTCATGAACCTGCCGGGTGAAAATTTAATTGGCATTCTCTCCGCCAATGAATACCTCACCCGTGCCAACCTGATGAAGGCCTACCGTTTTCCGGACGTGGACACACCGATTCCCAAGGGAAAAAACGTCGTTGTGCTGGGTGCCGGCAACGTGGCTATGGATTCTGCCCGAACCGCGATGCGCCTGGGCGCCGAGAATGTCAAAATCGTTTATCGCCGGTCGCGAGAGGAGATGCCGGCCAGAGCCGCCGAGATCCACCATGCCGAGGAAGAGGGCATTGAATTTTTCCTGCTGACCAATCCCACCCGTTTTATAGGCAACGAAAAGGGACGCCTGACTGGCATGGAGTGCCTGCGGATGGAGCTTGGCGAACCCGATGATTCCGGACGTCGGCGCCCGATTGCTATTGAGGGCTCCGAATTCCATATGGATACGGACCTGGTCATCGTGGCCGTCGGATCCGGGGCGAATCCTCTCTTGACCCAGTCCACACCGGACATGGAACTCAACAAATGGGGCTATATCGAGGCCGATCCGGAAACCGGAAAAACCACCAAGAAAGGCGTATGGGCCGGTGGTGATATCGTTACCGGCGCAGCCACGGTGATTCTGGCCATGGGCGCCGGGCGCAAGGCGGCCGATTCCATTCACCAGTATTTGACGTGGGGGTGGTAGGGATCGGGAATTTTATTAATTGAACAAAATTGCTTGTTCTTGCGCCCGTCTTCGGCGTTGCATCAACGGCCACATACTCCCAGTATGCAACCGTTGATGCGCCTTGAAGACGAACACAAGCCCGGCGCAATTACGTCCAATTAATTTCATCCCCAATCCTAAGCCTGCGGAATAGAAACCGGAAAAAAATCCGCCAGGCGTCCGTCCCTGATCACGGATAAGCCAAAGCCGGTTTATCATATTGATGAACCGGCTTTGGTAAGGCCTGCTGCAGTAGATGGACGACGTTGATCAAGTGAACAGATCAATGGCATTCTGGATAGCTTGGTTGGCAATGCCCATATTGGTTTGGGACAACTGTTGCGCGGCTTGGCCAGCCAATTGAGCCGCCTCGTCTTCCGAAAGATTACTGACCGGTTCATGCTGATCGGCTGCATCCGGTTGGTTCATCTCCGCCACCGCATTTTTTGCCTCATCGGAAAGGGTGAGTTGATAATCCGGGGTCTCTTCCGTTTTAGTGGCCAGTTCTTCGCTGACCTCTTCCTTTTCCCGCTTGATTTCACTGACTTTGGGTGTCGATTCCAGCCCGTGGACTGGCGAGCCGACCGGATTTGGATTTTCGATTTGCATGTTGTCCCTCCTTTGTTGGATGCGCCAACGCCGCTTTCACGCCTTCTTCCGGATGCTGGTGAGTTGGCATGCGCAGCTAAAATGAATCGTTCTAATTATCGGCAGGTGAGTGAGGAAGCTTTAGCTTTTTTTTAAATTATTTAACGATGCGGATAATGGTGCCGGCATTGACGGTCGGTGCCATATCGCTGCCGCCCAGAGCGGCATCCAAAGCCTGCCGGTACAGATAGTCCAACCTTTCCGTTCAAATTGACCTGTTTCCGGATCGGATCTTCCTATACCGTTGGTGGATTCAACTTGCAATTCAAAAGACGGCCGCCTATTAATGACTCTTGGCAGGCCGGCGGACCACCGCTGGTTGACAATACGCATGGCCGCCTTAATTTAGCCACTGATATCCGATTGATCCTTCTGGCGGTCACGCCCCCTGATCGACCCGATAGACACACACGATGGAGGCCCCAAATGGCTTTTGAAACCAAAGAAGAAGTGTTTGAAAAAATCATGGAGATGGAAAAACCCGTTTGCCCGCACTGCAAAGAAGAGATGAGCCTTTGGGAGGTCCCGCCGATTAACGTGGGTGACGGTCTGGGGTGGGGGACGCCTTACCTGTTCATGTGCTTTAACGACAACTGCCCCCTCTACACCCAGGGATGGGACAGTATGATGGAGAACTATGCCCAGCGCGCCTCCTACCGGTGTATCAATTTTCCCGGCACCGAACAGTTCGAACTGATTCCCGTCTTCAGCCCCATGGGTGCCAAGGGTCAGATGATCGATGACCAAGTGATGGCCGAAGAGGAGGCCCTGAAACAGAACATAAAAAAAGGGTTCTCCATTCTGGCGGATTGTTACGTCAACCAGGATGGGGTAACGATTCTCAAACTGCTTACCGATCCGGCCGAACCGGTCCGGGTTCGTATGAAAGCGGCGGAGATGATGGGTGATATCGGTGAACTGGAAGCCATCGAGCCGATTCGTAACCTCAAATTCGGAAACCAGCGTCTGCAGGAGCAGGTGGACAGTGCCATCCAAAAAATCCATGGCCGCTTTTTTACCCGCGAATGTCCGTTCTGTGCGGAAATTATCAAGCGCCGGGCCAAGGTGTGCAAACACTGCGGCAAGGAGGTGGCTGGCCAGTAGATCTCGTTGAATGGTGCGTTACCTTTTTCTGCGCCGTTTCCTCTGTTTTCCGGAGACGGCGCATGCTTGCCTTTGTCGTCCCGACCCGTTACGATCATTCCATTATATCCATCGTTTTACCGATGATTGTTCACCCTGGCCAGAATGTTCAATGATTCACGGGGGACATTGCCATGGCAAACTCCATGGACCGTCTGCAATCGATGCTTACCGCCATTTCGCGAATCAAGATCGACATGCAGGCATATTATCCCCGTGCCCTGCTCCTGTTTGGTTCCCTGGCACGTCACCTGGCCGGCGATCCGGGAGACCGTCCGCCCAACGACATCGATCTGCTGGTGGTTACCGGCAATCCGCCGTTGGCGCTGATGAAACGGGATTTCGGCTGCCCTGTCGAACTACATCGCTTTACCGTTAACAGGATGGTCGGCATCGCCAGAGCACTTCGTTACGACAGCCGGCCAATGGCCCTCGCCAAACTATATGGCAGCGTTCTGACCCGCAAACACGCCATCGACGTGATTGCCGCTGCCATGTTGCTGGGGCCTGCCTACGGCAATTTTGGCATCGAGCAGATCGAACGGGATGGAATCACCGACACCCGGGATTATTCCATTCACCAGGTATTGATTGGGGATGCATGGTGGGCGCGGCTGAGATGCTACGCGCAGCAACGGCGTGGGCCGTTGCTGCGTTTTTCCGACAAACTGGCGGGGGTTGACGGGTTCGATGGATAAATCGATCCCCGGCTGTCATGCCCCTCTGGGCTGCACATTGACATTCATGGAATCGTAGGAGCGAAAGACCAGCTTCTCCCTGGCCAGTCGCTCGGGTGCAATGGGGGGCAGCGTCGTCGTGTCTGCAAGAGTGAGCGCTTCCTGACGATGGGGAATGGCGTCAAGCCCCGTACCTTTTTTCTTGCCCGTGGCCACATCCAGAACCGTGGCCGTCATACCATCGGAAACCACGGCCAGGGGCAATGGTGAGGTGGCCAGCAGTCTTGCGGCGCTGATGATTTCGCGTTCCCTGGAGCCCAGTGACCCGGCAGCACATTTGATGGCCATCATGGGCCGGCCATTGATCTCTATGACCAGATCCACGGCCGAGTGATAAACATCCCCATCGATCTCAACAACGATGGGCTTGTCCACGGCGATCTCATCAAGTCCGTACCCCTTTTTCTCGACCAGGTAGCGCTCCACCTGTTGGCGGTTGGCCTCGGCCCCCACGTTGGGAACGGATTGGCCGGTAATGAAATCGATGACGACATCGGTGTTGGTGTCCATTTGTCTGTATTCTCCATCAAAGTTATTTTGAGCAGTACGATTTTGTGTGAACCGAATGGGTGCATATTGGATTTCATACCCTTGGCCCATTGTCAAACCCTGACCCGCTGGAGCATGGCCAGGAAGGTGGTTACCAGAATTATCCCCCCCCCGGCAAGGGTATGCAGGCCGGGGTGTTCACCGAGCAACAGGTAAGCAAAAACAATTCCGTAGACCGGCTCGAGACAGGCGATAATCGAAGCCAGTTGGGCACGCGCAAAGGCCAATCCGCGGATGAACAGGGCGTGGGATAGAGCTGTGCAGACAATTCCCAGAATGGCCAGAAGACCCAGTTGTTGCGCATTGACAGCCACATCGATCCATAGGGTCATGGGAAGCAGGATTATGGTCGCGGTTGCGTTTTGGAGAAAAGCGATCGTTACAGAGGGGTAGGCGCGAACCCATTTACGGTTCAGCAGGGAGAGAATCGCAAAAGTGAACCCGGAAGCGGTTCCCCACATGGCACCGGAAAACACGGCGCCTCCAAAGGGTGCCGGATATACCATGATGACCAGCCCGACAAACACCAGAAAGGCGGTGACCATATCAATAGTGCGGCGGCGTTCATTGAACCACCAGGGTTCGATCAGCGCCGTGAAGACCGGGAAGGTGGAAAAGGCCAGTAGGCCGATGGCCACACTGGAGACTTGAATGCTATGGAAAAAGGTGATCCAGTGGATCGCCAGGAGCAGTCCCAACAAACTGAACAGGGCAAGGGTACGGCCATCTTTGGGCCAATGCCGGTCATTGCTGATGATGAGCACGAGACCCAGTGCCAACGTGGCATAGCCCGTGCGGCCGAGGACAATTAGCCATGCGGGGATAACTAAAAACTTGCCAAAAAGTCCGGCCAGGCCGAAAAGCAGTACAGCAACATGGATTTCAACGAGTCCGGACGGGTGAGTATTATTTGCCATTTTCTTCACTTGGAAATTGGTTTGGCGTAATCAAGCTTGTTTTGTATACCGAAACAAGGTGGTTGATCAATGCATGAACGGCGGGTTGGATTGAATTGGTAACGGTGTGGAGTGGTTATGCGAGGATGGATCATTAATGTGATGCTGATTGGGTGTTGTGTCGCCGTGTGTCTTTCCCCAGGAACGGTTCAGGCGACCGTCTACCAGTATAAAAAGGATGGTGTCTGGCATTTTACCGACGATCCGGCGGCCTTGCCGGCAGATCAGCGGCCTGAAACGAGCGCCGCCAATTTGCCGGAAGGCTCCACCGCAAATGATCTGAACGCCCGGCTCACGGCTGCGTTTTCACCAAAAAACGGTGTCGAGGCGGCAACCCTGGCCACCGTATGGGTCGAAACGGCGTTCGGACATGGCAGCGGTTTTTTTGTTACGGCCGATGGTTACCTGATCACCAACAGGCATGTGATCCGACCGGCCAGCAGCCCGGGAAATATCCAGGACCGCGCTACGGCGGCCCAGGCCGAAGCCTTGAAGCGCCATGCGGCGCAGATCGAAAATCAGGCCAAAAGATTGCAAACTGCCAGGAAAGAGCTTGACGACTTCAGGCGTTACCTGGACAGTCAGCCAGACTCGGCCAGTCGGCAATACAACGAAGCCCGTTATGCGCAGGCGTTGCAACGATATCAAGCCGGCCGACAATCCTTGGATGCCGCGCGAAAGAAATTGTCCGCTCAACACTCGGCGTTTGAGGCAGCCCGGCTGCAGCAGCGGGTCGATGCCGGTCTCGCGGCGTTAAACCAGAATTTTACCATCCATCTGGCCGATAACACCCCCCTTTATGCCTATGTGGTTGAAATCAGTGAGACATACGACATCGCCCTGTTAAAAGTGGATGGCTACATCACCCCCTTTCTTTCACCTCCACGACCCTTTGCGGTTGCCCAGGGGGAGCCGGTATATGCCATCGGCAATCCCGTGCAACTGAGAAACTCGGTTACCTCCGGCGTTATTTCCGGATTCGAGGGGCCGTTCGTAAAGACCAATGCCCAGATATACCCGGGAAACAGTGGCGGCCCCCTGGTGACCGCCCGGGGTCATGTGGTCGGCATCAATACTTTCAAACGGCTGACCCACAAATTTGAAGGGCTCGGATTTGCCGTGTCCATCCAGGTGGTGTTGGAGGATCTGGATAGCATCTGATTCGTCCGCACCTTGTCCGATCCTTTGCCGAGCGCCTTTTTGCCCGATTTGGCGACATGCCAAACCAGTTGACAATAAAAGCAGAACCGTAGTATGCATGCACTACATTTCATTTCATATCTAATGGTTATATGATATTCCGAATGGGTGGTGACCCCATTTGTTCGTTAATGAACACGGACCGGTAGTTTTCTTTTTATACCACGGGTCAACGCCAGCATCGACCCTGATTCCAGCTGTGAGGCCGAAAAACCATGAGCACACCCGGTAGGCGCCCGATTGTTTTTCTGCTGTGGATTGTGGTGATCCTCTTCATCCTGGCCCAGCCGGCGGTTTTGGTGGCGTCGGATCAACAACAAAACATAAGTATAGATGACTTTGCAGTGGATTCGTCGCTGGAGAGCCATCCCGCCACGGGACATATGGAACCCGAAGGCGAAGCAACCCTTCATGAAGGGGCCCATGGCCACGCGGATTTGGGGCCGATTCTGCCTTTGTGGAGCTGTGTTCCCTTTGCCTGCATGCTGCTTTCCATCGCCCTGTTTCCCCTCCTTGCCCCGGAGTTTTGGCATCATCACTTCGGCAAGGTTTCCGGTTTTTGGGCCGCGACCATGGCGGTTCCCTTTCTCTTTGTTTACAAGGGCACCGCCATGTATGAAATTTTCCATATTCTTTTGGCGGATTACGTTCCCTTTATCATTTTGCTGTGGTCCCTCTATACGGTATCGGGCGGTATTCTGCTGAAAGGATCCCTGCGCGGAACACCCCTGGTCAACGTGGCCATTCTGACCCTGGGTACCCTGCTGGCATCCTGGATGGGGACCACCGGGGCGGCGATGCTGTTGATCCGGCCATTTCTGCGGGCCAACAACTACCGCAAAAACCGTACGTTTATGGTGGTCTTTTTTATTTTTCTGGTGGCCAATGTCGGTGGTTCACTGACGCCACTGGGGGATCCGCCGCTATTCCTGGGCTTTTTGCACGGTGTCTCTTTTTTTTGGACCATGCATATTCTTCCTCACATGCTGACCGTTTCCGGCCTGCTGCTGGTGGTCTATTTTTTTCTTGACCGCTACCATTTCCACAGGGAAGCCGGCCGGGTTCCCGCCGATGAAGCCGAAAAAACCCCGCTGAAGCTGGTGGGCATCCATAATTTTATTTTTTTGGGCGGTATCATCGGCGCGGTGTTGATAAGCGGTATGGTTGACTGGGGGCACGTCAACGTGCTGGGGGTCCATCGGGGAATTCAGGACTGGGTTCGCGATGGCCTCCTGATCGCCATGGGGCTTTTTTCAATGGTCACGACTTCCCTGGAGATCCGTGAGGACAACGATTTTACCTGGTTTCCCATCATTGAGGTGGCCTATCTGTTTGTGGGCATCTTCATCACCATGATTCCCTGCCTGTTGATTCTGAAAGCCGGCGCCCATGGGCATCTGGCCTTTCTGATCAATGCCGTCAAGGCGCCGGTTCACTACTTTTGGATTACCGGGGCGCTTTCCGGTTTTCTGGATAATGCCCCCACCTATCTGACCTTTTTCAATACCGCTTTGGGCAGTCATTATCCGGGGATGGCCGAAGCCCAGGCCGTGCCGCTGTTGATGACGGAAAAAATCCTTTACCTGGAGGCGATCTCCGCCGGTGCCGTTTTTTTTGGCGCCTGCAGTTACATCGGCAATGCACCCAATTTTATGGTTCGCTCCATCGCCGAAGAGGCCGGCACACCCATGCCCAGTTTTTTCGGATACATATTGAAATACACGCTCGTTTTTCTGCTGCCCGCTTTTGCGGTGGTCACCTTTATCTTCTTTTTTTAATGAACGGGAGGCCGAGGATGCGTTTTGAAACCCTGCTCTTTCATACCCGATTCAGGGAACTGGCTTTTAATTCGCTGAAAACCGTTCTTCAATTGAAAACGGCCGGCCTGAAAAAGGTGGTCCTGGCCCATGTGATTCCGCGGGATGATGTGGCCTTCGTTCCCTATGGCGGCACCTTGAAGGCGGATATAAAGCGCCTTCGCGAGGAGGCACGGGTGACTTTCGACGACTGGATCCAGACCATTGCCGACTCCCAGTTAATTTTTACCCAGCGTATTGAAATCGGTGCGCCCAATGCGAAAATCCTTGAGATGGCCGAAGCGGAGAAGGCCGATATGATCGTTGTTGGGCGCAAAAAACGGACGTTGATGGAAAAGGTTTACGTGGGAACGCACGTGCTGGATGTGTTGCGCCGCAGTACGGTGCCGGTACTGATGAGTAAATATATGGTACAATACGAGTGGCAGGGCGAGTCACTGATGCGGACCAATGAACAGATCTGGAAACGGCCGCTGTTGGCCTCCGACTGGTCGGATCCTTCCCGGCGGGCGTTGGATGCCACCCTGGCAATGAAACCACTGGTGGAAAAAATTGGTGTTACCCACGTGTTGGGACGGCGCCGGACGAAAAATCTGGAAGCGGCGGCCGTCCAGCGACTTGAAGCCGAGAGTGAACGCCGGCTTCGGGATTACTGCCAGGAGATTGAAGCGGCCGGCATCCAAGCTGAACCTCATCTGGCCATGGGCCGTACGGTGGAAGCCATTCTCAAAATGTCCCGGGACTATGGCGCGACCCTGATCGTCATGGGCCGCACCGGTAAGGACTGGTTTCAGGAATACTGGCTGGGGGGCGTATCCCATCGGGTGGCCGAACTGAGTGAGTTGCCGGTGCTGTTGATCCCGTAAGCAACACAAAGAAAAAAAGGGGATCGATTCGAAATTTTATGATACGCGAAATTGAAAATACGAAAATCGCCATTGTGGGTGGCGGACGGTTTTGTGAAAAGTTGCTCCGGCATCTGTTTGGCGAACACTTTTCCGGCCGGCGCCCGGAGGTCCTGGGCGTCGCTGATCTGAACGATAAGGCGGTGGGGATGATCTATGCCCGTGAACGGGGCATTTATACCTGCCGGGACTATCGCGACATCTGTCGTCTGGATGGGCTTGAGACGATCATCGAAGTAACCTGGGATTTGGACCTGGCCCGTTGCATTGCCGAGATCAAACCGGCAGAAGTTACGCTGATTGATCATCAGGACTCGCGTTTTCTCTGGGATCTGTTGAAACTGGAAACCATTCGTGAAGAGTCCTTAAGCGCTCTTACAACGGCAAGTGTAACGCCTGAAACGATCCAGGCACAACTTGACCAGAGTTTTCGCCGCACCGCCGATATTCTGATGCAGCGCAACCGCCGTTTCAAGCAAATCGAAAGCGAAATTTACGAAAAGGAAAAAACCCTTTCCCAGATTATCCAGGGCAGTACCATTCCCACCTTTGTCATTGACCGGGACCACATGGTTACCCACTGGAACCATGCCCTGGAGAAACTTACCGGTTTCCGGGCGGATCAGATCGTGGGTACCCACGATCACTGGAAGCCGTTTCGTCGGCATACACGGCCCATCATGGCCGATGTGATTCTCGACCAGCTGGAAACCGGTGAAATCAACCACTATTACGGCTCCCGGTGGCAGCCTTCCACAACGGTGGAAGGCGGTTTCGAGGCCGAGGAATTTTTCGATCACCTGGGCGACGATGGCCGCTGGCTGTTTTTCACCGCTGCGCCCATCAAGGCCTCGGACGGAACCATTATCGGCGCCATCGAAACCCTTTGGGACAACACCGAAAATCACCGCGCCGAGGTCGAACGGCACAATTATACCCGGCGCATCGAAGAAAGCGAGCGGACGCTGGCCCAGATTGTTTCGGGCAGCGCGATTCCCACCTATGTGCTTGACCGTGACCATGTCATTACCCATTGGAATCAGGCCCTGGAAAAGCTGACCGGTTATCCTGCCGCAAGAATGTTGGGCACCCGGCGACATTGGGAGCCGTTTTGGGAAAGCGAGCGGCCCTCCATAGCCGATGTGATTCTGGAAAAGCGCAGTGAGGATGAGATCCGTGAACTTTACGGGGAGCAGTGGCGTAAATCGGACTTCATCGAAGATGCCTATGAAGCGGAGGTGTTTTTCCCGAAGCTGGGCAGCAACGGCCGTTGGTGCTGGTTTACTGCCGCGCCGATCAAAGGAACCAGTGACGTGGCGGTTGGCGCCATCGTGACGTTTCAGGATACCACGTCCAAAAAACGGGCCGAAGCGGAGAACCGGCGCTACGTTAAAGAACTGGAAGAACATGAACAGGCCCTTTCCCAGATCGTTCAGGGGAGCACCACCCCCACTTTCGTGATCAACCGGAATCATATCGTAAGCCAATGGAACCGGGCGTTGGAGAACCTGACCGGTTATTCAGCCGACGAAATGGTGGGTACCCGCCAGCACTGGAAGCCTTTTCGGAAAAAAGCCCGCCCCTTGATGGCCGATGTTATTTTGGATCAGTATGAGACCGGCGAGATCAGTCAGTATTATGGTGCCAAATGGCGGCCCTCGTCGTTGGTTGAAGGGGCTTATGAGGCGGAAGAATTTTTTGAACAACTGGGTGATAACGGCCGCTGGCTGATTTTTACCGCCGCCCCTATCAAAGCTCCGGACGGGACGCTGGTAGGGGCGATCGAGACCTTGTGGGACTGCACGGATACCAAGCGTGCCGAAGCCGAACATCGTCGGGACATGCTGCGCATCGAGGAGAGCGAGCACCGGCTCAGTCAAATTATCCAGGGCAGCACCATCCCCACGTTTGTGATCAATCAGGAGCATGTGATCACCCACTGGAACCGGGCCCTGGAGCGGTTGAGTGGCCACTCCGCCCTGCGCATGGTGGGGTCCCGCAATCAGTGGGCGCCATTCTGGGATCAGGAACGGCGTACCATGGCCGACATTATCCTCGATCAGAGCAGCGATCATGAGATTTGGGACCTTTACGGGGGCAAATGGAAAAAATCAGAACTGATCGAAGACGCCTTCGAGGCGGAAGTTTTTTTTCCCAAGTTGGGTAAAGGCGGCAAATGGCTCTTTTTCACCGCCGCACCGATCCGATCTGCCGACGGCAATATCGTGGGTGCCATCGAAACGTTTTGGGACACCACGGAGAAAAAAGAGGCCGAAGCCCAGCGGGGGCGGTATACCCGTGAACTCGAAGAGAGTCGACGGGCCCTCAGTCAGATCATTCAAGGCAGCACCATTCCTACCTTTGTGCTCAACGATGCTCACCTGATCACCCACTGGAACCGGGCCCTCGAACGCCTGACCGGTTTTCCGGCCGCCCAGATGGTGGGGACCAGCCGCCAGTGGGTGCCGTTCTGGGATCAGGAACGGCCCACCATGGCCGACGTGATTCTGGATCAGAAAGGCGATGAAGAGGTCTGGGATCTTTACGGTGGCAAATGGAAAAAATCGGAACTGATCGAGGGGGCTTACGAAGCCGAAGTTTTTTTCTCCAAACTGGGTAATGAAGGCAAATGGCTCTTTTTTACCGCCGCTCCCATCAAGGCCGCCGACGGCAGCGTGGTCGGTGCCATTGAAACCTTGTGGGACAATACCGGTAAAAAACAGGCTGAAAACGATCGACGGCAATATACGCGTAAGCTGGAAGAGAATCAGCGAACCCTGTCCCAGATCATTCAGGGCAGCACGATTCCCACCTTTGTATTAAATCCGGATCATGTCATTACCCACTGGAACCAGGCCATGGAGAAATTCACCGGCCATGCATCCTCGGAGATGGTGGGGACCAATCGTCAGTGGGCGCCGTTCTGGGATAATGAGCGACCCTCCATAGGGGATTTGATTCTCGATCAATCCAGTGAGCATGAAATCTGGAATCTTTACGGCGGCCGATGTAAAAAATCGGAACTGATCGAAGGGGGCTACGAGGCGGAGGTCTTTTTCCCCAGGCTGGGACATGGTGGCCGTTGGTGCTGGTTTACCGCTGCGCCATTGAAGGCCGCTGACGGCAGTCTGATCGGTGCCATTGAAACTCTTTTTGATACCACCGAAGTCAAGCGGGCGCAGGAGGAGCAGCGCCTGCGCAACCGTGAATTGACAACCCTGTGTTCGATCTACACGGCCCTGAATGCCCCCACGACCCTTCAGGACCGGATTGGTGGGGCAGTATTGGAAATCCGCGACTTTTTAAGCGCGGAAAGTGTTTGCCTGTATATGGCCGAGGATTCGGGAGGCTTTGACCTGCGGTATTTCAATGCCTGCTATGCCGAACCGGGGTATGGCCAGGCCGGCCCGGCGGAGGAGCCCGAAATTATCAAAACGGTGTCGCGTACCGATAAGCCCCAGGTCCATCATATCGAAACCCATGACGGGGAAAACGGAAAGACCGAGGCGACGGCGTTTGCTTATATTCCCATCAGCGCCAAGGACACCAAGGGAATTGGCGTCATGCGCATTGAAAAGGCCAACGCCCGTTTTTCTGCCGAAGAACTGCATCTTTTGGATCTCATCGGCAACCGTATCGGCGCCACCATCGAAAATGCCATTCTACACGACGAAATCATCCGCAAATCCAACTTTCAGGCGAAACTGATCGGAAGCGCCAACGAAGGAATTATCGCCACCGATGAACACTGGAAAACAGTCATTTTCAATCCGGGGGCGGAGCGGATTTTCGGTTATGTTGCCGACGACGTGGTTACGGTCAAAGACGCCAGGGATTATCTGCCGCAGCTGGTGCAGGAAACGCTGCTGTCCAATTCGGATGCCGTTATCGATGCCAACGCAAGTTCACCCTGGGCGGAAACTGAAATCACCGCCAGCACCGGTGAGACGATTCCGGTGAGATTTTCCGGGTCGGTATTGCGCGAAAACAAAAAAAACATGGGGACGGTGAGTTTCTTCCAGGACCTGCGGGAGATCAAACGGCTGGAGCGGGACCTGGTCAACAGCGAACGCCTCGCTGCCGTCGGCCAGACCGTTGCCGGCATGGCCCACTGCATCAAGAACATCCTGCATGGATTCAAAGGCGGCAGCTATCTGGTGGATGTGGGGCTGGACCGGGACAATGCCGATAAATTGAAAAAGGGCTGGGAGATGATCCAGCGGAACATCACGCGGACATCGGACCTGGTGATGGACCTGCTTTCCTACTCCAAGGAACGTGAGCCGGAATACGAATCGTGTCATCCCAACGAGATTGCCGAGGACGTCTGCGAATTGCTCAGCGGGGTTGCAGAGGATCACGACGTTCGGTTGGTGAGGCAACTTTCTGAGAAAATCGAACCTATGGTCTTGGATCCACGAAGCGTTCATCGCAGTTTGATGAATATGGTGACAAATGCCATTGATGCGTGTATTTTTGATCCAGCGATGGACAAACAGCACCAGGTAACGGTGATCACCAGTCGTGAAGACGGCGGGGACATGGTCCGCTTCGATATCTGTGATAACGGCAGCGGCATGTCCGAGGAAGTCAAGGCCAAACTCTTTTCATCTTTTTTCAGCACCAAGGGGGTCAAGGGAACCGGTCTCGGTCTGCTGGTGACCGCAAAACTGGTTGAAGAGCAAAAAGGCACCATTGACGTGACCTCCACGGAAGGGAAGGGGACCACCTTTACCCTTCGTTTTCCGGCAAGGCTGCCCAAGACCGTCAACCCGAACTGAAAATATGCCCGCATTCGTATCGTCTTATGCGGGGGCGGTGGATGACCGGCGCGTCGCCTTGGTTTGGCTTTTTCAGCCGTGCTGGCCACCAGCCGGCCCGTTTGCTATCGATTTTGCCAACAAATGAATTTGGAACATTTTCAATATTGTGATTAACTTAATAGGAGGCCCTGCAATGAGCAAAAAGGTATTGATTATAGACGATGATCCGGACGTCAGACTGTTCAATGCAACGGTAGTGGAAGAAAACGGCTATACACCGATTGAGGCGGCAAACGGCGAAGACGGGCTCGAATTGGTCAAGAAAGAGAAGCCCGACCTGGTGCTGTTAGATGTATTGATGCCCAAACAGAGCGGAATCCGGTTTTACCGGGAGCTGAAATCCGACGAAGCCTTTTTGGATATTCCGGTGATCATGCTGTCCGGCGTGGCCAAGCGGACCTTCCTGCGATCACAGAAGGCCCTCACGGAATTCGGTGATAAACCGGTTCCCGAGCCGGAAAGCTATCTGGAAAAACCGGTCGAGCCGGATGAGCTGGCTGCGGAGATGGAAAAGTTTTTGAAGTAGCCGGCCCGCGGGCGAAGCGCCCATTTTATTCCTTTGGCAGGCAAGGATGAAATATCATGGAGATAAAAAAGCTGCTGTTTGTGACCCGGTTTAACAATCTCCGTTTTGATGCGCTGCAGTCGCTGATGGACCTGAAGAAAGCGGCCCTCAACCATGTGGTCTTTCTCAATGTTATTGAGCGTGAGAAAGTGGCCATGCGCAGGGGCAAAGGGTACGAGAAAAGCGCTGAGATACGGCTTCGCGAAAAAGCCAACATCCGTTTCATCGACTGGGCGGAGACCCTTTTCGAGCAAGGTATGGAGGTCGGAGTCTACATTGTCGTGGGCAGTTTTGCGGCTCAGGTGATCCAGGCCGCCGAAAAAGAGACGGTGGACCTGATCGTGTTGAGTCCCGAAAAAAAAGGAAGGCTGGAGCAGCTTTATTCCGGTTCTGATATTACCGAAATTGTCCACCGTTCCGCCACGCCGGTACTGGTCTATAAATACCTTTCGCGTAAGGGGCCACTGGCCGAAAATCCGTTTGAAAAACCATTGCTGGCGACCAACTGGTCCGATGCCAGCCGGCGTGCCATTGACTATCTGAAGGCCCTGAAAGCGGTCATTCGTGAAGTCGATGTGGTCTATGTGGCCAGCGAAAAGGAACTCAAGGGCACTTCTGCCATGGCGATCCAGAAGACCCGCAAGGAAAACCGCAAAAAGCTGGAAACCTTGTGTGATGAACTGGAGGATGTCGGCATCACGGCCAAACCGCATGTTTATGTCGGAGAGACGGTCGAGGAACTCGACAAGGCGGCCCGGGAGTGCCAATCATCCATGATCATTGCCGGTTCTCCGGGAAAGCGTCTGTGGAAGGACCGATGGGGAACCAGCATCAGTAAAGGCTTGACGGAAAAATCGGTTTTCCCGGTGCTGCTCGTCCCCCCCCAGGAGGGGTAGCCACCGGAGCAACCGTTAAAAAAACGAATCTAACCCGCAACGAGATTGAGGAGGCACGATGGCGGTCATTACAATATCGCGTCAGTTTGGCGCAGGCGGCATTACCCTTGGCAAAATGGTTGCCGATTCTTTGGGCTACACGTTCGCCGACAGTGATATCATTCAGCGTGTGGCCAAAGAGGCCAATGTTTCCACCCATTGGGTCGAATCCTTTGAAAAAGAAGCCGGCAGCAAACTTTCCCGGCTTGTTTCCAGCATGGTGTCCAAACGCTGGATCGATCGAGTGCTTGGCGACGAGCGGGGCTACCTGGATGAAAAGATCTATCTTGACTATCTGGTTCTGATTATTGCCCAGTTCGCCGATGAAGGCAATGTGGTGATTATCGGGCGGGGAAGCCAGTACATCCTTAACGATCATCCCGACGCCATCCATGTGCTGTTGATGGATGAGTTTGAAAACCGTGTCAAATTCATGATGAAGCAATACGATATGCCTGAAAAAAAGGCTCGGCGTACGGTGGAAAGTGAAGATCGGCGGCGGGTCAGCCTGTATAAACGGTTGGGTAAAACGGATTTTGAGAATCCGCGTTTATATCATCTGGTGTTAAACATGGGAAAGATGGATATGAAAACGGCCCGTGATATGATTTGTGATGCCGTCAAAGAACGCATGGCCGCGAACTCCGCTTGAACGAGCGGGCTTATGCCCCAATCCGGTTGCCTTTATCATGAAGAGCCGCTTTGACCGCTAACGGCTGCCAGCCACAGGAGATTTCGGCTCCGGTATGTGTCCGAAATAGATTACGGATAAAACGTGGCTGGTGGACAACGGGTGCCAGCGGCTTTCTTGCTTGTTGTATTGTTAGCAAATCGTACGCCACAGACCTTGCTAATGACTTTAAGAGAAGGTATTTTATATGTTTCGGGGTTGCCCGTTTATTCCATAGAAGGAGACCTGCATGACCAACAATTTTTTATTTACCTCCGAATCGGTAACCGAAGGCCATCCGGACAAAGTGGCCGATGCGATTTCAGACGCCATTTTGGATGCCATCATGACCCAGGACACGGGGTGCCGGGTGGCCTGCGAAACCCTGGTTACCACCGGGCTGGCCTTCATCGCCGGCGAAATCACCACCGATTGCTACGTGGATATGCCCCAGATCGTCCGGGACACCATCAAGGATATCGGTTATCATTCCTCCCAGATGGGGTTTGACTGGCGGACCTGTTCGGTCATCACCAGCATTGATCACCAGAGCCCGGACATTGCTCAGGGGGTCAACCAGGGGCAGGGGCTTTACAAGGATCAGGGAGCTGGCGATCAAGGGCTGATGTTCGGTTTCGCCACGGATGAGACACCGGAGTTGATGCCCATGCCGATCATGTATGCGCACAAACTGACCCGTCGCCTGACCCAGGTGCGTAAAAATGGCGCCCTGGACTTTCTCAGGCCGGACGGGAAATCCCAGGTGACCATTGAGTACCAAGACGGCCAACCCAAACGGGTGGACACCATCGTTGTTTCCAGCCAACACAAACCCGATGTGACCCACGAGGACCTGCGCGAAGCGATTATCGAAGAGGTGATCAAAAAAGTGATCCCGGCCAGCATGATTGATGGCGATACGCGCTATTTCGTCAACCCCACCGGCCGGTTCGTTGTGGGGGGGCCCATGGGTGACTGCGGGCTTACCGGGCGTAAGATCATCGTGGATACTTACGGCGGCCAGGGGAGCCATGGGGGCGGGTGTTTTTCCGGCAAGGATCCCTCCAAGGTTGACCGCAGCGCCTCCTACATGGGGCGGCATGTGGCCAAGAACATTGTTGCCGCGGGGCTGGCGAAGCGGTGCGAAGTCCAGATTGCCTACGCCATCGGGGTGGCCGAACCGGTGTCGGTGATGATCGATCTCATGCATACCGGAAAAGTACCCAAGGAACGGGTGGAGGAGATTGTCAAAGAGGTTTTCGACCTGCGACCGGCGGCCATTATCGAGTACCTCGATTTGCTGCGTCCCATCTACCGCAATACCGCGGCCTATGGCCATTTTGGCCGGACCGAACCGGAGTTTTCCTGGGAGCATACCAACAAGGCCGATATCATACGTGAAAAGGCCGGACTGTAGACTCGCCAACAGATTTTAAAAAAAGGAGATGGAAACAGACAGTCTGGTCCCATTTCCATTGATTGTCCTGCCGGGTGCTCGCCCCGGTGCGACGTGGAGGACGTTCCAATGACACAAGCCGATCCTGTCGTGGCGATCGATGGCCCGCTGGCCTACGATCCGTCATTGCCATATAAGATTGCCGATCCTGCCCTTGCCGATTTCGGTGACAAGGAGATGCAACTGTCGGAAAATGAAATGCCCGGTCTCATGGCCGTACGTGAAAAATACGGTTCACGGCAGCCGCTGAAGGGAATGAAGGTTACCGGCAGTCTGCACATGACCATTCAGACCGCCATGCTCATCGACACCCTCAAACAGCTCGGGGCCGATATTCGCTGGGCATCGTGCAATATTTTTTCGACCCAGGACCATGCTGCCGCCGCCGTCGCCCGGAAAGGCTCGGCAGCGGTCTTTGCCTGGAAGGGGGAGAGCCTGGCCGAGTACTGGTGGTGTACGGAGCAGGCCCTGGTGTGGCCCGATGGCAGCGGACCGGACCTGATCGTGGATGACGGTGGCGACGCCACCATGTTTATCCACCAGGGCGTGGCGGTCGAAAACAATCCCGCTCTGTTGGAAGAAGCCTACGACTCCGCCGACATGCAGCTTCTGATGGCCCGACTGAAGACCAGTTACCAGAAGGACCCCGGGTTCTGGACGCGTATCGCCAAAACCGTGCGCGGCGTCTCCGAAGAAACCACCACCGGGGTGCACCGGCTTTACCAGTTGGCCCAGAAGGGTGAACTGCTCTTTTCGGCCTTCAACGTCAATGATTCGGTGACCAAATCCAAGTTCGATAACCTGTACGGCTGCCGGGAATCCCTGGCCGACGGCATCAAGCGGGCCACGGATGTGATGATGGCCGGCAAGGTGGTGGTGGTCTGCGGATACGGTGACGTGGGCAAAGGCTGTGCCCATTCCATGCGCGGTTATGGCGCGCGGGTGTTGGTAACGGAAGTGGATCCCATCTGCGCCCTGCAGGCCGCCATGGAGGGGTTTGAGGTGACCACCATGGCCGATGCCCTTGCCGAAGGCGATATTTTCGTTACTGCCACCGGTTGCTACCAGGTGATTACCGGCGCCCACATGGAGCTGATGAAAAACGAAGCCATCGTTTGCAACATCGGCCATTTCGATAATGAAATCGAGATGAGCTATCTGGAAAACAATCCGGCGTGCAAGAAAACTCCCATCAAACCCCAGGTAGACAAGTGGACGCTTGAATCCGGCCGCACGATCATTGTGCTTGCCGAAGGACGGCTGGTCAACCTGGGTTGTGCCACCGGCCACCCCAGTTTCGTCATGAGCAACAGCTTTACCAACCAGTGCCTGGCTCAGATCGAGTTAGCCTCGGGGGAGTATGAGAAAAATGTCTACACCCTACCCAAGAAACTGGATGAAGAAGTGGCCCGGCTGCATCTGGCCCGCCTGGGCGTCAAGCTGACCACGCTGACTCCGGTCCAGGCCGAATATCTGGGGGTTTCGGTGGATGGACCGTTCAAGCCGGAGCACTACCGCTATTGAGGCGTTGTTCATCGGTGGCGGCCGGGACGTCAACCGGCCGGTCACCGGTGAACCGGCCACAGGTGGTTGATTTCCTTTTTATTTCCCTGTTTCCAACTGCATTGCACGCAGTTGTTCAACCCCCTGATCCACGGTGCCGATCTCTTTCTGTGTAATGGCCAGTTGCCTGGCCTGCCGGAGGGTTTCAAAACCGCCGGTGATGTCTCCCCGATGGCCCTGAACCAGGGCAATGCCCACATATGCCGGCGCAAAGGCGCCATTCAGACGTTTTGCGTGCAAGAATTCGGTGTGCGCGGCATCGATTTTCCCACAAGAAAGCAGGCTGAGACCGTTTTTAACATGCTGATCCGGCGTGTCCAGGCCGGGCCGCAGGAAGATGGTATCCGGGCCACAGGCACCGAGCAGCAGCATCCAGAGAATCAGCCCGGCAAGCGGTATGTTTCGATACATAAACGCTCCTTATTCGTCGCCGTCGGATGGAATGGGTGCAGGGTCTGGCGACGTGACGGGTGGCGGCGGTGGGCCAAGCACAATGCAGACCCGGCACGCCTTCAGGAAGCATAGGTAGGCGGCAGAACTGCGCAGGCGGGCTGCGTCGGTGTTGGCGATGACCAATGCCGATGAACCGCGTGCATCGGTTCGGATGGCCTTGATGACCATGGGCCGCTCACCCACCCGCCGGATATTTTCGCGGGCCGCCGCCAGGGTCGTGGAAAAACCGCTCATCCCCTGGGATACCGCATACTCGCGGCTGACAAAGGCCGGCCCATAGACCACTTCACCGGTTTCGTCCACCACCAGTGGCGCCAGGGCCGGTTGGGCGCCGATGCCGATGGCATTAAGAATCAACCCGGTGTGGGTGCCAGTAGTGCCGTTTTTTTCCCCTTGGGGTAAATTGTCCGGTGATGGATGGGCCGATACCGTGGCAGTGACCGTATCCACCTGGCGGATCTCCGCGGGCAGTACAAACTGGGCAAAACCACCGGTCAGCGGCATGCTCAATTCAATTTCCAGGGTGCCGTCGGAAAGGTATTCCTGGCGGATGGGGGTAGCGTTGCGGGCCAGATTGACCAACCCTTCCCGGAAAGACGAGGCTGCCGCCATACGCGAGGACACCCGGGCGGTGGCATCAATACGGATGGCCGCAACGGTTTCCAGAATATTTCCCACCGCTGCCTGCCGGGCGGCATCAAGGCGTGCTGTGGATGCGTCCGTCGACCGTTCGGCGTCAGCCTCAGCCGGGGTGCTGCGTCCTTTTGCCTGCACCACGGCAGCACTCCAGTTGATGCAGCCGGTTTCAAGCTGTTGGATCACAGGCTCATCGGCCACGGCCGGTTCAGCCGGTGGTAACAACAGCAGAACGAGCGGCAACAAGCGCCCAAGCATATGCAAAAAATTAAAATTTGCTTTCAATTCTTGACAGTTACGCCTATTGGGTTGACCCATTTGAATGTTATATTGTAAGAAGTCAGATAAGTCAACACGGGCATGTCGGCGTAATCGTCCATCACAAAAAGGGATTTTCAGGCACCATGGGAAACCTGATTGGCGTACTGGGCAGAAGCACCATTCATTCCCTCAACCGTCTGATGGATCTGTGTGCGTTGACCTACCGTCTGCTGGCGATTTCCATCCAATTACCCCATATCGGACGGGTGCTGATCAAGCGGGTAATGGTAGAGCAGGTTTACTTTACCGCGGTTCAGGCCTTGCCGGTGATCATCCCCGTCGCACTGATCATCGGCAGCCTGATGATCGTCCAGTTTTCGCAGCTGTCCGGCCAGGTGGACCTGGGAAAGCTGGTGGTTCTGCTAATGCTGCGGGAGATTGGCCCGATGATCACCGCGATCGTCGTGATTTTGCGTTCGGCCACGGCCGTGACCATCGAAACGTCCTATATGCGGGTTTTAAATGAGATCGACACTCTGGAGATGGCCGGAATCGATCCCATGCATACGGTCTGCCTGCCCCGGTTGATGGGCATTACGTCCGCTGTTGTCAGTCTTGTGCTGGTGTTTGACCTGACGGCGATCATTGGTGGGTATGCCGTTGTCAGGGGCGTCACCCGTCTGCCGGTGGAGGGCTTTATTCAGCAGATTGCCAAGGGGGTTGAGGGTACGGATATTGTTGTGGGCCTGCTGAAAGGTTTTTTTTTCGGCATCACCATCACGGTCACCTGCCTTTACCACGGACTTGCCCGCAAAAGCCAGATCACCCAGGTCCCGGTAGCCACTTCCCGGGCTGCCATGGACTGCTTTTTTTACTGCCTGGTGATCAATATTTTCGTCTCTTTTATATTTTATGTGTAGACGCCAATGAGCTCTTTACCCATCGTTGAGATCACCGATCTGGTGGTTCTTCCACCCGGCACTTCACGGCGCTATGCGAGCCCCCGGTTTGCCGTGGAGCCCGGGGCGGTCATGGCCGTGGTGTGTGATCAGCCGGTGGACGCGGGACCGTTTTTGCGGATGCTGGCCACATTGGACCGTCCGGTACAGGGGGCCATCCGGTTCGACGGCCGTCCGCTGGATCTGGATGACTACCGTCAGTGCCTGCCGGTAAAGCGGCGGATCGGTTACGTGGCCGCGGACGCCGCCATGATCAGTAATCTGACCCTGCGGGAGAACCTGCTTTTATCGCGGTTTTACTTCGAAAACAACCTGGCCATCGAGCTTGACGAAACTGTGGACGTTCTGTGCCGTGATGCCGGTCTGGGATCAAAACTCGACCAGCGCCCGGCGGCGCTCAGTGACGCGGAACTGCTCAAGGCCATTACGATCCGGGAGATGGCCAAAGCGCCCCTGCTGATGCTGGTGCATCGGCCGGAAAATTTTATCGCGATTGCGGATAGGGACGCCATTTTTAACGCCCTCAAAAATATGGTCCAGTCGGGAACTGCCGTGGTATTTTTTTCGCAGAATCCCGGTATGATCGATCTTGCCACGTCACAGCTGACGTTGTCGGGCGGCGAGATCCACTTGCAATCCGTCTGACAGGGCGAAAACGACTTGACCCCGGAAGGTGGCGATCCAATGGAAACTCAATACACCCGGGCGGAAAAGAGCGTCGGTATCTTTGTGGTTTGTATTGCGCTTCTGCTGCTTACCACAGTGGTCATGCTCGGCCGGGGAAAAGACTGGTTTGCCGAAGAGGTTGTTTTTTACACTGTTTTCAAAGAGAGTTATAACCTTCAGGCAAACGCGGCCGTCAAGCTCTTCAAGGCCGATATCGGCAAGGTCAAGCGGATATCGCTGGGAGAGGACAACGTCAAGGTCCAACTGGCCATCCTATCCCGCTATGCTTCACGGATCCGTGAAGGCTCCGTAGCCGTGGTGGACAGTCCCACGCTGATCGGATCGGAATTTATTTCCATTGCTCCCGGTCCTCCCACCGCCGCGAAAATTCCCCCCGACGGTACGATCCCGTCCATAGAAAAGAAATCCATTTCGGACATTCTCAAAGAGTTCGAAGTCGAAAAAACAGCCATGCTGATGGTGCAGATGATCAAACAAATCGCCGGGCTGGTCTCCATCCTGAAAGATCCCCAGGGTCCATTGCTGACGACCCTGTCCAACCTGGAAAAAACATCGGCGCACTTGGCGCAGATCACCGGCGGTATCCAAGATGGGCGGGGGACGCTGGGATCACTGGTGGCCTCCCGTGAACTGGTGGCGGGGGTCCTGTCGAATCTGGAGAAGATCCATGCGGTGTTAAGCGATCTGCAGACAGCCTCATCCAGAGGCCCGGCGATCATGGAACAGGTTGGCGGCAATCTGGCCACGATTCAGACGGCCGGCAACGGGGTGGTGGAAAATGTGCAAGCCCTCAAGGGACTTCTTGAAGATGTCCGCCAGTCCGTGGCCACGACCCAGGTCACCCTGGAGAACCTCAAAAAGGGTAGTCTGGATATTCCCCGGGTCACCGCCACGGCCCGGGATGGCATCCGCGAGATCCGCGAGGGGGTGGCAAATATCGATCGGGTGGTCAAGAGCCTGCAGCGCAATATCATCATCCGTTCCAATTTGCCCGAGGGACCGACCTCCATGGATACGGATGCCGGCCTGCGTCCCTGAAGGCATTGTTTGCTTCCCCTCCCTGTTTTAACGCTTGCCTATGGGGTAAGCAGGGCCTTGATCCGCTGGCCGGCAGCCATTTCCGATATCCACGCCTCGGGAATCGCAGCCATGCCATGGGCCGCGCCCAGCACCATTCCCGCCAGGCTCCCGCGTGCCGATGAATCTCCGCCAGCCATTACATTTTCCACCATGGCCGTTTTAAAATCGTCAGGGTAACGGGCAATGAGATGCACCGCTCCGGGCAGGCCTGCGTCAACACTGCACATCTGGCCGAATTCGGCGATGGTTTCGCGGGTATCCCGCTCCCGGCTTTCAAGGCCCATGGTGATTTGGCGGGCAATCGGGCTGTCGGCAAAGCGGGCCGCAAGGGTCTCTTCCAGTGCCGCCACAGGCGGTTTTCCGCTCAGAACGACTGCAAGCGTACGAGCAAAAAAATCTGCACTGGCGATCACCAGTGGGTTGGCGTGGGTAATCGCGGTTTGATCGCGGGCCGCATCCGCAAATTGTTCTGGGTCGTCCGGGTAGGCCGGCAGCAGGGCGGCCAGCCGCGATGCACCGGCCAGGTCGTCCGAATCGGAGCCGCACTCTGTCAGGTCTCCGCCGGCGTTCATCTTTTCCAGGGTGGCCTTGGTGGCCTTGTCGAAATAGCCGGCGTAATCCTCAAAAAAATGGCGCCAGGTACGGGAAAAATGCAGGGCCTCGAACCGGCCGGTTTCCGATACCGATTCGAGCAAAACCAGCATCTGGTCGCCATAATGGGTGAAATCGCCGGCCTTTTTGCCTTTGTGGTAAGAAGTCAGCGGGTCGTAATAGCGTTCCACACGGCCAAATTTTTTATCGATTACACCGGTGTTGTAAACCCAGTGGACCCCCAGTGAGAGGGCATCGGCCACAAACGCGCCGAAAACGGCTGCCTGTTGATTATCGGTCATGGTTTTCCTCCTGTTGGCGTGGATGGGTGGTAAAGAAGATCATGGACATACGCGCAATGGTAAACAATAACCATGACCTGCCGATTTTCAATTTTCGGAGAAGATCACCGGAATGCCGGACAATCTAAAGTTTGGCGATGGCTGAACGATATTAAACGTATTGATATTGAAAAAGGAGGGGATCTCTATCCTCCGCAGACCAAAGTGTTCAATGTATGGCTTATATTCCGACGCGGCAGCTCAAACCGGGAATGATTCTGTCCGAGGATGTCGCCGATGTCAACGGCCGGCTGCTGCTTGCCAAGGGCCAGGCCATCGGTGCCAACCACCTGACGGTGTTTAAAATGTGGGGCGTACCCGAAGTGGCGGTCGACCAGGATGAAAATGTTCCGGCCGATCCGGCGCCTGCCCTGGACCCGGCCGTCATGCGCCGGGTGGCCGAAGGGTTGCAACCCGCTTTCGCGGACAACGATCTTACCCATCCGGCAGTGGCCGAAATTTTTCGTCAAGCCATACTGCACCGTTGCCGCAAAGGGACCGTCCAGCGAACGGCCGCCGCCGACCGGCCGGTAAAGGTCGTTTCGTCTCCCACGAGCGACGGTACCGCGCGGCGCAGGTCCCTGCGAACGCGCGATATCCAGCTGCCCGAGATTCCGACCCTCATTTTCAGGCTCAACGATACCATTGCCGACCCCTTTTCCTCGGCGGATGACATCGCCCAGGTGATCTCCAAAAGTCCGGGCCTCTCCGCACTGCTGCTTAAAATCGTCAACAGCGCCTTTTACGGCTTCCCTTCGCGTATCGACAGTATCGCCCGGGCGGTGGCCATCATCGGCTCCAAGGAGGTCTCCGCCCTGGCCGTGGGCATCACCACCCTGGAGGTGTTCAAAGATATCCCCAAAACGGTCTTCGACATGCAGGCCTTTACCCACCACAGCCTGGCTTGTGGGGTGCTGGCCCGCATCTTGGCGGCCAGCGGCAGTATCCGCAACACCGAGCAGATGTTTGTTTCCGGGCTGCTTCACGATATCGGTCGCCTGGTTATTTTCCGCTATTTTTCGAAAGAGGCGGCCCAGATGCTTGCATCGCCCACCGGCGGTTCGCTCTACGACCAGGAAAAACGGGCGCTGGGATTCCGGCATACCGACATTGCCGTCGATCTTTTCGAAAAGTGGAAATTTCCCGTCGCCCTGACCCAGAATGTGATTTTTCATCACCGTCCGGTTTCGGCCCAGGATCCGGTCAAGGCCGCCATCGTTCATCTGGCGGACATGATCGCCCACAGCCTGGGAGAGGGCAAAAGCGGTGAGTGGCGGATTCCGGTTCTAGATATTGCCGCCTGGGAAAAACTGCGCCTATCGCCCCGTGCCCTGGCTACGATGATCCCCCAGGCCCTCCATCATCTGGGATTCCTGATGACGATTTTCCCATAGCGGGTCACCCATGAAAACCGAAGACGACATCGATGCCTTGAAAGCTCGGATTTCCCGTTTGGAGGACAACCGGCGGTATATTCAAAATGCCCTGGAGATGGTGCTCTCCTTCGAGGATTTTTTTGCCGAAATCGGCGGTGACCACTCCGGCCTCGATACCCTTCTCCCCGAGGCCAAACGCCGCATCGACGCTATTTTTCCTTTTGAGATGCTGGCCTTTTACATGGTCGACGAACAGGACGCCTCTTTCCGGCCGGCATTCTTCTACCCCCGGGATTGTGGTGATACCATCCGGCAGGAGGTCGACGCGATGGTGGAAAAAGGCTATTTTGCCTGGGCCATCCGTGAACGCCGGGGGGTGATTATTTCCTCAAGGGATCATTCGCGCCAGTATCTGCTGCATGTGATTGCCTATCACGACCAGATCAAGGGAATGTTCGGCGGGCTGCTGCCGGTCGGCCAGACGACTCTGCCCGATACGGCCATGACCCTGCTTTCGATTATTTTGCTGCATGTGGCCAATGCGGCGGAGAGCATTGCCTATACCAATCTGTTAAAAAACCAGAGCCTCCTGCTTGAGCACCAGGTGGCCGAGCGCACCCTCGCCCTGACACAGTCCCAGCAGGAGCTGGAGCAGGCCATCGAGCGGGCCAATGCCCTGGCCGAGGAAGCTCAGGCGGCCAGTCGGGCCAAGGGGGATTTTCTGGCCAAAATGAGTCATGAGCTGCGCACACCGCTCAACGGTATTATCGGCATGACCGAAGTGGCCCTGTCCACCCCACTGGATGCCAATCAGCGCCAACTTGTCGAAATCATCGGGCGTGAATCCTTTTCCTTGCTGCGGCAGATCAACGATGTGCTCGATTTTTCGAAGATCGAATCCGGCAAGTTAGAGTTGGAGAAGATCGATTTCGACCTACGCCGTTTGATGGAGGAGGTCGGAGAGAGTTTTATTTTTCAGACCTCCGAAAAAGGAGTCGAACTGAATGTCTTCATCGACCCGTCGGTGCCCACGGCCCTGGTGGGGGATCCGGTACGGCTGCGTCAGATTTTGCTGAACCTGTCGGGAAATGCGGTCAAGTTCACCCAAACCGGGGAGATCGTCATTGAAGCCGTCCTGGATCACCGAACCGATGATGGGGTGTGCATGCGGTTTATCATCCGGGATACTGGGGTCGGTATCGCCCAGGAAAATGTGGCGCGAATATTTTCCAGTTTCACCCAGGCGGACAACACGACCACCCGGCAATATGGCGGTACGGGGCTGGGGACCACCATCAGCAAACAATTGGTCGAGTTGATGGGCGGTGAAATCGGTGTTGAGAGCCAGCCGGGCGAAGGCAGCACCTTCTGGTTCAAGGTGGCTTTTCCGATCCAGTCGGGCAGCCTTTTTCCAACGCCTGAGGCAGCGCCTCTGCCCTCACCGCTGAAGATCCTGATCGTGGACAGCCATGCCACCACCAGCAGGATTATTGCCACCTATTTAGACCACCTGGGGGTATCCACCGAAATCGCCGCTGATGCTGGGCAGGCCCTGGCCCGGCTGTCTGAAACCGATATGCCGGAGGGGGCGATTGATGCTATTATCACCGCTGCCCGCCTGCCCGACATGGACGGCCTCGCTTTTAAGGAACGGGTGCGGCAGATTCCCGGGTTCGGCCACATCGCCATGATTGTGGTGACCGGGCTCAAGGAGTTGGTGGCGGGCAGAGACGCACGATCACTGGGATTTGACAACTCTTTTTCCAAGCCGATCAAGTTTGCCGAATTAAAACGAGTGGTGGCGGATCTGACCGGTGCGCCGGCGGCCGCAGAGCCGCAAACGGTATCACCCGGCGCATCTACCAAATCGCAGACACCCGTCCGTGACGGCCATATTCTGGTGGTCGACGACTATCTGGTCAATCAGCAGGTGGCCTTCATGCATCTGACCGCCGCCGGCTTCCGCGTGGATCTGGCCGAAAATGGCCGGCAGGCTGTGGAGGCGTGCGCGCGCAATCGTTACGACCTGGTGTTGATGGATGTCCAGATGCCGATTTTGAACGGTTTTGATGCCACTGCCAAAATCCGCCAACGGGAGCGTGGCAAGGACTCCCGGGAGCGAACCCCCATCATCGCTCTGACTGCCAATGCCATGAAAGGCGATGAGCAGAAATGCCTGGATGCCGGCATGGACGGCTATCTGATCAAGCCCGTGCACCGGCATCAGCTGATCAAAACTGCGGACCACTGGATTGGATTGAAACCGCGGTCCGGTCGCCGCCAATCGGTGCCGGACGACAAACCATCAACACCGACACCCCCGGCGGCTGTGGTCATGGACACGGTCGTTGCCGTGGACGAGTTCGGTGATGCCGAGACCGTGAAGATGGTGGCCCGGCAACTGATCGATAATGTTACCGGGCAACTCGAGACCATCCGGCAGGCCATGGCACGGGAGGATCGGGAGTGCATCCGCCAGGAGTCCCATGCCATCAAAGGCGGTGCCGCCACCATGGAGGCGCGGGCCCTCTCCACTGCTGCCGCGCATCTGGAGAAAATCAGTCCATCCGGAACGCCGGCGGAGATTGACGCCGGTTTCGGCGACCTGGAAAATCGGTTTAACCAATTCAGGGAGTTTCTCTCCCAATGGAAAGGATCGTGATCATGCGCATTCTTCTGATTGACGATGAGCCCATTGCCTTGACCAAGCTGGGGATCATGCTGGCCAAGGTGGGAACGTGTGACAAGGCGACCAGCGGCATCGATGCGACCGAACACTTCGTCAAGGCGATCGCTGAGAACCAGCCCTATGACCTGGTTGCCATTGATATCGAGCTACCGGATATTACCGGCCTTGACCTGCTCAACCGGTTTTGCCAGCTGGAGGGGCAAAACAGCACGCCGCCGGCCAAAAAGATCATGGTCACCGCACACAGCAAGGTGGACTATGTGGTCAAGGCCCGCGAGCAGTGCGACGCTTTTCTTGTCAAACCGATCCGCCGGGAGACGCTCCTGGCAAAGGTTGCCGAACTGTTTTCCTGAGCAACGATGGAATGGCCAGAAAACTTGTATCGTAGTATACGCATTGCCACTATGCTAACGATCATCGATTTCAAGGTTCTGCCGCCCTTTTCTGGGCCTGGCGGATCAGGTCCACCAGGCTGGTCACTTTGTCCGGCGGTGGCCGGCGAAGGGTGAGCTTTTCAAAGTCATCTGCTGCAAGGTGGGCCTTCAGGTGTGCGACCACATCGAACCGTTCCCACCAGCAGTCGAATATCTTAAAACAGGGGGCGTGCTGCTCCCCGCAACTCCGGCAATAGCTGAAATTCACGTCTCCGCCCAGTCGGGGACAGCGCCGTTCAAGGCTGTCGGGTGCCATCAGCGGCTCTTCATTTCCTGCGGTTTGGGGTAATTTTTCAGAATCTCAGTAGATTCCTCGATTTCGGCGTCCTCCAGGGTAAAATCGGACAATTCCCCGGCAAAGTATTTTTCGTAGGCACCAAGATCCAACAGACCATGGCCGCTGAAGGTGAACACGATGGTCTTCTCTTTTCCTTCCGCCTTGGCCTTCTCGGCTTCCACCACTACCTGGGCGATGGCACTGGTGGTTTCCGGTGCCGGGATGAAGCCTTCGGTGCGTGCCCACAGGATGCCGGCTTTGTAAGCGTCCATCTGACCGACCGATTTGGGTGCGAGCAGCCCCTCATTAATCAACTGGCTGACGGTGGGAGCCATGCCGTGGTAGCGCAGCCCGCCGGCGTGGATGGGGGCGGGTACGAAGTTGTGCCCCAGGCTGTGCATGGGCAGCAGCGGAGTATAGCCGGCGGTGTCCCCGTGATCATAGGCAAACGGCGCCCGGGTCATGGTTGGGCAGGCCTTGGGTTCCACCGGGTATATCTCGATATCGCGGCCGTTGATCTTGTCCAGCACGTAGGGGAAGGCCAGGCCGGCGAAGTTGCTGCCCCCACCGGCGCAACCGATGACGATGTCCGGATAGTCACCGGCGATTTCGAACTGTTTTTTGGCTTCCAGCCCGATGATGCTTTGGTGCAGCATGACATGGTTGAGGACGCTGCCCAGGGAGTATCGGGTTTTGCCGGAGGTATCGCCAACCGCCGCCTCGACAGCTTCGGAAATGGCAATCCCCAGGCTTCCCGGAGTGTTGGGATCTTTTTCCAAGGCGTCGCGGCCGGCCTTGGTTTCGCTGCTCGGCGAGGCAATGCACTCACCGCCCCAGGTCTGCATCATGGCTTTGCGGTAGGGTTTCTGGTCGAAGCTGATGCGCACCATGAATACCTTGCAGGTCAATCCGTACTGGGCGCAGGCAAAAGAGAGGGCGCTGCCCCACTGGCCGGCACCGGTTTCGGTGGTGATGTTCTCGATCCCGAACATCTTGTTGTAGTAGGCCTGGGGTACGGCGGTATTGGGCTTGTGGCTGCCCGGCGGGCTCATGCCTTCATTTTTAAAGTAAATTTTGGCTGGCGTTCCCAGCGCCTTCTCAAAGGCGCTGGCCCGGGTCAGCGGCGCCGGGCGCCAGATGGAAAGCACGTCCAGAACCGGCTCCGGAATGTCGATCCAGCGCTCGGTGCTGACCTCCTGTTCGATCAGGTTCATGGGAAAGACCGGTGCCAGCATGTCGGGGCTAATGGGGTTTCCGTCCGGTCCCAAGGGCGGATTCATTTTGATGTCGGCCAGAATGTTGTACCATTTGCGCGGAATGTCATTTTTGGTCAGAACGATGCTTTTCGGTTGCATTCAGGTTTCTCCTTGGTGGTCGTTTGGCCCGGGTTTTCAGCAATTGAGGCCGCTTGGTGATATCAGATCCGTTTTTAATGGGCCGGTGTGTCTCTGTCAACAGAAATGCCTGGTGTGAGGTCCGTTGAGCGGGATCGCCCCCCCGAGATATTGGTATTGACCGGTATTTTCCTGCGCTGATAAGGTCGGAACAGCACTTCTAACAAAGAGGAGGACACAATGACGCGACGGGGGTTTTTCAAACGGCTGCTTTCTGGAATTCTGGGATTGGGCGCCCTGATTTTTGTCGATGGATGTATGGCGCCACTGATCAGCGCTGCGGCAAGGGACAAAGCTGCCGGTGATCCCTGGCAATGCATGAACTGCGGGCACCTGACCCGATCCAAAGAAGATCTTTCCGGTACCCGCTGCCCGCGTTGCACCCGGCGCATGCTGGTCAAGATCAGTGAGGCGGAGATGGCCGCGGAACTGAAAAAGCTGGATGCCTGATGTGACCGGACGTGCCTGCCGGACAGATGCCACACCGACCTCGCCCCTGGCGCCTGCCCGTTTCTGTCCACCCGTTTTTCTGCGCCCGGCAATGATTCAAACCCTGCTGGCCAGCGCCGCCCTGCGCGCCTGGGGCAAGAATTCCATGCTGGCCGCGGCCTGCGAGACGGTCCTGACCAGCGCCGAGGGGGTGCGCCTGTTAGGGTACATGAGCCGCCAGCCCCGGCCCCACCAGCGGGGAACGGTGGTTTTGCTGCACGGCTGGGAGGGCAGTGCGAATTCCACCTACATTCGCACCACGGGCCGGTTTCTGTTTCGCCGCGGGTTCGATGTTTTTCGGCTCAATTTTCGTGACCACGGTTCCAGTCACCATCTGAACCCGGGGATTTTTTACGCGGTGCTGTTAGATGAGGTATTCGATGCTGTGCGCCAGGTGGCCGAGAAAGAGCGCGGGCGGCCGATATTTCTTGCCGGTTTCTCCCTGGGAGGCAATTTCGCCCTGCGCATCGCCCGCAAGTGCGCCCAGGCTCCCATTCCCGGCCTCAGGCATGTTTTCGCCATCAGTCCGGTGCTCGATCCGGACAAGGCTACCGACCGGATTGACGCAAACCGCTTTATTCTCCATTATTTCCTGAAAAAGTGGCGCCGGTCGCTTAACACCAAACAGCACATTTTTCCCGAGCGGTACGATTTTTCCGATCTGATCAACAGCGAAACCATCCGCGAGATGACCGAACGGCTGCTGGTGCGGTACAGTGCCTATGACAGCGCCATGGCCTACTTTAATGGATATAATCTGGTGAACGACGGGCTATCTGAAATTCAGCTGCCGACCACCATCGTGACCGCCGAGGATGACCCCATCATTCCCGTGGACGATTTTTACGACTTGGTGATCAGCGGCACCACCCGGA
This sequence comes from Desulfosarcina ovata subsp. ovata, assembly GCF_009689005.1. NCBI lineage: Bacteria > Pseudomonadati > Thermodesulfobacteriota > Desulfobacteria > Desulfobacterales > Desulfosarcinaceae > Desulfosarcina > Desulfosarcina ovata. The sequence goes on from NZ_AP021879.1 coordinate 4,620,979, forward strand.
TCATGGTTCAGCCTCACGGCGGACATAACGGGTTTCTGGAAGGGTGGCGGATGACGGGGTGGTATGAGCGGGTGATGGCTGAAACGTTTGGAAGTTCCTGAGACCATGGAGCGAAGGCCTTCTCTTTGAAACCGGATCATGGCAGGCGCTGGCGGTAAGGATCCGGGATGAAATGAATTGAACGTAATTGCGCCGGGCTTGTGTTCTTCTTCAAGGCGCATCAAGGGTTGCATACCGGGAGTATGTGGCCGTTGATGCAACGCGGAAGACGGGCGCAAGAACAAGCAATTTCGTTCAATTAATAAAATTCCCGATCCTAAGTATCCAGCCATCCGGTTGCTATTCTTTATCATTTGTTGATTCTTTAGCCGATGTAATTTATTATGACCATAATAAAGAACAAAAATGTTTGTCGATTACTATTTACGGACATGGGTGCACAATGACTGACATCTTACAGATCATGCCTGTTACGAAGGTTAAACGAGGGTTGCTTGATATTATTAAATCAATGCAAGAGGAAGATGCGACAATTACGTTGACAAGAAACGGCGAACCTGTTGGCGTGATGATGACACCTGACCGTTACGAGGCATTTTTAGAAACAATTGAAGTTTTGGCCGATAAACACGTCCTTTCCGGATTACGGTCCTCCGCCAAAGATTTTAAGACCGGCAAGACATATACGGACGAGGAGGTATGGGGTGGTAAGTAATGGATGATTACCGCCTTGTTTATTCTGAAACCGCCAAAATACAGATTTTGAAATTACATCCCGAGTTGAAAGCGATCATTCGATCCCGGTTGGATTTACTTCAAAAAAAACCTTTTAAGGGTAAACATCTGGAAAGAGAATTGTCCAGTTACCGATCCTTAAGGGCAAAACGATTTCGGATTATTTACAAACTGAATGAAGCCGAGAAAATCATAGAGATCCATTACGTTGGTCATCGAAAGGACGTCTACGAATTGTTTGCTGAAAAAATCGATTGGCTATAACTATTGCCCGTCCAGAAATAGCCAAATGGACCCGAAATCAACTTATTTAACGAAAAAATCGAGCCAATTGGCCATTTTCTGATGCCCTTCGCTGGATGCCGTTCGGGTCGAACGGCATCCGTGCAGCAACGACACGATCAAAAATTGTTGTCGCCGTCGAGAAGCCCCCCAATGGAGCCCAGGATCGATCCTTCACCGCGGCTGCCGCCCTTTTGGGGCGCGGCCTGGAGCATGCGGCCGGCCAGCCGTGAGAAAGGCAGGGACTGCAGCCACACCTTGCCCGGCCCATGGAGGGTGGCGAAAAAGAGGCCTTCACCGCCGAACAGGGCCGTCTTGATGTTCCCCGCCTGGCGGATGTCGAAATTGACACTCTGCTCAAGGGCCACAATGCAGCCGGTATCCACATCCAACACCTCGCCGGGTTTTAGTTCGCGTTCCACCACGGTGCCGCCGGCATGCACGAAAACCATACCGTCGCCTTCGAGCTTCTGCATGATGAACCCCTCGCCGCCGAACAGACCGGTGAGAATTTTTTTCTGCATATGGATGCCGATGGAAACCCCCTTGGCGGCGCAGAGAAAGCTGTCCTTCTGGCAGATCAGACAGCCGTTGACACTGGGCAGGGGGACGGGAATGATGTTGCCCGGGTAAGGGGCCCCGAAAGCAACGTGGGATTTTCCATGGCCGGTGTGTGTGAAAACGGTCATGAAAAGGCTTTCACCGGTGATCAGCCGCTTGCCGGCGCCCAAAAGCTTGTCCATGAATCCGCCACCGCCTCCGGACGGTGCCGACCCGTCGCCGAAGACCGTCTGCATGTCGATGGCGCTGTCCTTGTACATCATGGCGCCGGCTTCGGCCACGGCGCTTTCGCCGGGATCCAGTTCCACCTCGACGAATTGCATTTCGGCACCGAAAATTTTGAAATCGATTTCGTCCGCACGGGTACCCGAACCGGTCATTGGCGGCGGTGCCGGGACGGGCGCGCCGGGTGTGGGGTTGAGTTCGGCGATTGTGGCAATGGGTTGCCACTCGGCAAACCCATCCCGCCAGGCGTATCCGTTGGGGGTTTGCCGGGCCTTGGCGATGGCCTGGGACAGATCCATCGGTCCCTGTTGGTTGCCGTCAACGCTTAAATACCATTGAGCCATGGTTACGATCTCCTTTTTTAACGGTTTGCCTGCCGAGAGTCGAAGTCGATCCGCCATTCAACCGGGTTTGTCAGAAAGCGAATGTGGCGACTGCCAGTTTGCTGGGTCGCCATGCATCATCGATCATTCCAGTTCCAGACTGCGATGAACCGATTTGACAGTGGCCGCATCGAGCCCCAGTCGGCCGGCCAGAGTGGTCATGTAGTGTGCCTCCTGGGGCGTGTCGACCTCGATGGCCATCAGGGATACGGAATAGACCTGCTGGGCCAGCTCCGGTGAGGTAACCCCGGCCACAATGGCTTCCAGGTCGGCCGGCGAGAGGAGTTCCCGGACGATAAAAGCATGTTCCTCGGCGGACAATTCAACGGCTTCAAGCCGCTCAAGAATCTGGTTGCGCTCGGTCTGGTCGATCACCCCATCGGCATTGGCGGCGGCGATCATGGCGCGGATCAGCAGAACCGCATCGGTACTGCCGGAGGACATCTGTGGGGTCGCTGGTGGTGTTGCGGAGGCCGGCGTTGCGGGCATGGGCGGTGGTGGTGGCGGGGATGCTGGTCGTCCGCTGGCGGATGCTGGCGGGGGAGGTGGGGGTGGAGATCCGCCCGGTGCCGTTGGCGGCGCTGCCGTGCCCTGGGGTTTGTTCATGTAATGGTCAAAGGCCTCCATGGCCACACCCAGTGCGCCCATGGCCATTCCACCGGAGATGAGGCTGCCGAGCCCTCCCCGGCTGCCACGGGTGGTGTTGCGGATCAGTCCACCGAGAAGTTTTTCTGGATTGAACATGGTTTGTCTCCGAATCGTGTAAATATGTGGTATCGTTCTCCGTCAGATGCGGTACTTTCCATTAGGATCTTTTTATGACGAAACGGTTTACATTTCAACCTATCGGCATCATTCACTCGTGCTTTACCGAGAAATTCGGCATTCCCCGTCAGCCCGGCCTGGCGCCGTCGGCTCGGGCCACCCTGGCGGTGTATCCCCCCTTTGACCGCGATGAAGCCTTCCGCGGACTCGACCGGTTTTCACACCTGTGGGTCCTCTTCGTTTTTCATGGCATTGCCGCGGGAAAGTGGCAGCCGACGGTCCGGCCGCCCCGGCTGGGAGGAAATCGGCGCATGGGGGTTTTCGCCACCCGTTCCGGATTCCGGCCCAATCCCATTGGCATGTCCAGCGTTGCCCTGAACGGCATCCGCCGGGAGCGGGGCCATCTTTTTCTCGACCTGTCCGGTGTCGATATCCTCGATGGAACGCCGGTTCTGGACATCAAGCCCTATCTGCCCTATGCGGATCGGATTCCGGAGGCGTCCGGCGGTTTTGCCAGTCAGACGCCGCAGCCATCCCTGACCGTGGAATTCACCGATGCGGCCCGGCAGATGCTGGCGCGGGTCGAGCAGCGCTATCCGGCGTTTGCCACGCTGGTGGGCCAGGTGCTGGGGGCGGACCCCCGTCCGGCCTATGCGGATGCACGGTCCGGCCGGACCGAGTATGGCGTGCGGCTGTACGATGTCAACGTCCGCTGGACGGTACGCTCAAAAACCATCGTCGTGCATACCGTCGAATGGCCTGCTGATGCGACGGCGACGCAAAGGGAAGGCCTATTGCCTTCCCGCTGAAACAAAAATGAATCCGGAACGGGGGAAACGAGGCTGTCTGTAGTTATTCCAGCCCCATCTCTTTTTTGACCGCTGCGGCGCAGTGGCGACAGTAGGTTGAGGTGGGGGCGATGCCCGCTTTTTGCCTTAGCGATGGATTGCGATTTGGTTGCATAACCGGACAAATGCCGCCACGGGAAGGTGTTCCGCGCGCTGCATGGGATCGATTCCGGATTGGATCAGCATCTGTTCGCAGGTGGCCGGATCGAGCTTCAGGTCACTTTGCGAGAGTGCATTGCGCATGGTTTTGCGCCGTTTGCCGAATGCTGCCTTGACGACTTGAAACAGAAGCGCTTCATCATCGTCAGGTAAAGGCAGCCGGTCGCTGAAATGGATTCCCACCACCGTGGAGTCGACTTTGGGGGCCGGAAAGAATTGGGGCGCCCGGACCTGCATTAGCGTTTCGGTTTGTGCACAATAGCCGAGCATCACCGACAGCCGGCCATAGGTTTTGGAGCCCGGCCCCGCACAGATGCGCTGGGCCATCTCCTTCTGCAGCATGAGGACCGCCCGCCGGACATGTGCGCGGGCATGGATCAGCCGAACGATCACCTGGGATGAGATATTGTAGGGCAGATTGCCCATGACCACCAAGGGGCACCCGGCCTCCCGGCCAATTGCATCAATATCCGTCTTCAGGATGTCGGCCTCGCGGACGTCGACATTGTTTACGCCGGCGGCAAGCAGTTCGGCCCGCAACAGGTCGATGATGCGGCCATCCTTGTCCACGGCAATGACCCGCCGGGCGACACTGGCCGCCGGAACGGTGATGGCTCCCAGGCCGGGGCCGATTTCGAGCACCACGTCCCGGTCAGCGATGCCGGCGCGGTTGACAATGGCCCGGGCCACGTTGGGATCGGAGAGAAAATTCTGGCCCAACTGCTTTTTGGCCTGAATATTCCAGGCGGTCAAAAGGGTCCGGGGCGAGGTCATGCCGCCATTCCCGATTCGGGATCGACCGGCTGCGTGTTGCGGCGAATGGTCACAAAAATGCGGAAGGTGATGAAGTAGGCCAGGATTCCCAATACCGCCCCGATCACCACTCCGCCCACCAGCATGGCCCAGGTGACATCGATTCCCAGCGCCATCAGTTGGGAGAAGGAATCGAACGAGATGCTGTCCAGGGTGGTCTGATACCCCAGCAGCAGGCACCCCAATTTGTAGTTGGCATAGTAGACCAGCGGAATGGTTAACGGATTGCTGAGCCACGTTCCCAACGCTGCGGCGGATTTGCTTCCCCGAAACAGATAGGCCAATGCGATGGCCACAAGGGTTTGCAGAGGGATGATCGGTGTGATGGAGACGAAAATACCCAGTCCCAATCCCATGGCAATATAGTGGGGATTGCCTTCCAGCTGGCGAATGCGCACCAGCATCTGGCCGAAGCGTTCCCGGGGCCCCGTAAATACCGGCGGCTTTTTCTTAAGACGGTTGTTCTTTGGGTTCATGGGTGTGGCCGCTGTCCCTGCAAATCGGGCCCGAAGCATCGGGGAGGGAGCATGGATGATGTGTTCCGCTTCCTGTCTCATCGGTTGTTTTTGCGTTCCCGGTCAAGTTCACGTTTCTGATCGCGCCGCCGGATGGTCTCACGCTTGTCATGGCTGCGCTTGCCACGTGCCAGGGCCAGGGACAACTTGGCCTTGCCAGCCTTGAAATAGAGCCTCAGGGGTACCAGTGAATACCCCTTTTCGTTGACCTTGCCATAGAGCTTCTTGATTTCATAATGGTGCAGCAGCAGTTTGCGTGGCCGCAGGGGGTCGTGATTGTCGTAATAGGCAAAGGGGTAGGCACCGATATGCATCTGGTAAACAAACACCTCGCCGTTTTTGATGCGCGCATACGAATCCTTAAGATTGGCTTTGCCCATGCGCAGGGACTTGACTTCCGTGCCCACCAGAACGATTCCGGTCTCGAAGGTGTCTTCGATAATATAGTCATGCCGTGCCTTGCGGTTTTCGGCGATAAGCTTGGTATGATTTTTTTCCACGGGGTTACCGTTCCTGTTCCGAAAGCCCGATCCGGGGCACCACACTGCCAAATTGATGGGCCAGCAGATCCTGGATCGCGTTAGGGGTGGTCAGCCGCATCATTTCTTCCATGAAACCGTCGATACCCGTTGTGTCGATAGACCGGATGGCGTTTTTTACCACGGGGATCGTCTGGGGGTTCATGCTCAACTCATTGACTCCCAGTCCCAGCAATATAGGGGCAAAGATGGGTTCGGCGGCCATTTCGCCGCACATGTACGTTGGGATGCCATTTGCTTTGGCGGCATCGCAGGTCCCCTTGATCAACCGCAGAATTGCCGGATGCAGCGGCTGGTGGAGATGGGCCACGTGCCGGTTGCCGCGATCGATGGCCAGGGTGTACTGGATCAGGTCGTTGGTTCCGATACTGAAGAAGTCGGCCTTTTCGGCCAGAATATCGGCGGTGACCGCAGCGGAGGGTACTTCGATCATGACCCCCACGGGGATGTCCCGCTTGTAGACAACACCTTGTTTTTCTAACGTTTCAGCCGCCTCATCAATCTGTTCAAAGGCCTGTTCGACCTCTTCAATGCCGGAAATCAGGGGCAGCAGGATACGAACGTTGCCATAGGCGGCGGCGCGCAGGATGGCCCGCAGCTGGGTTTGAAAAATATCCGGTTTTCTCAGGCAATAGCGGATTGCCCGGAGCCCCAGGGCGGGGTTGGGTTCCTGGTTGTCGCGGATGTAGTTGACCGCCTTGTCGCCGTTAATGTCCAGGGTGCGGATGGTCACCGGGCGATGGCCCATCACGTCGATAACATCTTTATAGTTTTCGAACAGGCTGTTTTCACTGGGGAAATCGGGACGGCTGAGGTACTGGAACTCAGTCCTGTAGAGTCCGATGCCGTCACCGCCGTGATCCAGCAGCGAGACGACCTCTTCAGGCAGTTCGATATTGCCCATGACCGAGATTCGCTGACCGTTTTTGGTCTCGGCGGGCAGATAACTGTTCCGGACCATCAGCGCTTTGTGGATTTCATACTGCCCCCGGCGTTCTTCAGTTGCCAGGAGGGTCTGTTCGGTGGGGTTGACCACCACCGTGCCGGCTCCACCGTCCACAATAATAATATCGTCGTTGTTAATCTTCAGGGTGGCGTTGCCCACTCCCAGAACCGCCGGAATTTCAAGGGTTCGGGCGATGATACTGGTATGAGAGGCCCGTCCGCCGCGATTGGTGACGAATCCCTTGATCCGTTCCAGTTGGATCTGGCTGGTCTCTGCCGGAGAGAGGTCCCGGGCCACCAGAATCACGCGTTTGTCGATGCGGGCAATGTTGACATGATCACCGCCCACCAAATTTTCCATAATGCGATCGGCGACATGGGTGATATCCTCGGCCCGTTGCTTGAGGTAGTCGTTGGTCATGTTTTCAAACATGGGCTTGACCAGCGAGACCACTTTTTTCAGGGCCCATTCGGCGTTGACACGCTCTTTCTCGATTACCTCGATGGTTCGGTCATAGAGCATTTTGTCTTTGAACAGCAGCATGTGGGTTTCCAGAATCTGGGCATGCTGGCGAAGCTCCTCGGGCGTGTTGTCGATAATCTGGCGCAGCGATTCACGGGCCTTCTTGACCGCCGTTTTAAACCGTCCCACTTCGGCGGAGAGAAAAGATTCCCGAACAATATATTTTTTTACGACATCAACACCCTCTTTATCCACCAGGTAAGCCTTGCCAATGCAAATGCCGGGCGAACCGCCAATACCGTTGAGGATAATTTCCTGGGATTCCTGGTCTTCCATGAACAGTTATTCTCCAAACCCGGAACGAATCAATTCCGCCATACGTTCCAGCGTCTCCAGATCGGCTTCGTCGTCAATGCTGACAGTGATCTCCGTGCCTTGGGGGCAGGCCAGGGTCAAAATGTCGAGCAGGGAGGTTGCGTCCGCCCGGTCGCCATTTTTTTGTATCCACACGCCGCCTTTGGCCCGGCCCGCCACTTTGGCCAGTTGGGCTGCCGATCGGGCGTGAAGCCCGAGCGTGTTGACGATCCGGAGGGTTATTGTTTGGGCCGGCTTCATGTCGTTTTTAATTCCACTGGGTTGCAGATTGGGTAACGGGCAGTGGTGTTCGCCCTGCACAATTTCCAAACCGTATCCAAATAAAAAAAGGGAAAAATCCCTTAACATAAACCTAATTTAAATATCAATCGACGCAATTGATGTCAACGTGTAAACAGTGCGCGCAAAGGGCAGTCGCATGTAACTCAGGTTTATCGAAATCGAAATCGGAATCGACGATGTATATTGGAATCACTGGTTGACAAAAGGGCGATAGACGGTTCCCGATTTTCCAGTTTCCTATGGCGCCGATTACCATTAACTGCAAGTCGCTGAACATCCAGTCTGCATGTCTACGTCCCATTTCTTTTCGATTTAGATAGCGATCCTGATTTCGATTTGAATCATAGTAACGATCCGTACGCGATCGCCCTGTAAGGCACATCACATACCAAGGTTACATGCGATTGCCCTGAGTGCGCGCAAAAAGACTTTACATGGGGCTTGGTTTAAGGTAACAAAACCAAGTTTGATGCATTTGTCACTTGCCGGAAACATTTTCAAGGATAGAAACGGAGAAACCCAGTCATGTCAAAAATGTGTGAAATATGCGGGAAAAAACCCATGGTGGGAAGCAACATCAGCCACGCCCACAACATCACCAAACGTCGCTTCAACCCCAATTTGCAGAGTGTTCGGACCCTTCAAAACGGCCAGGTGAAGAAAATGGTGGTCTGCACCCAGTGCATAAAATCCGGCAAAGTGGTCAAAGCGCCCTAACCCAGCCGCTTCACATCCAGGACCTGCCTGACTTGCTTCAGCGCTTCGACCACACGGGTCAGGTGCTCGGTGCCCTGAACCGACACGGTAAAGTAGCTGTCTACGGTCTGGTTCTCCTTGGTTTCCGTGTGCGCGCTCAAGATATTGGCCCCACTTTTGGTGATGTTGGCCGCCACATCCGCTAACAACCCTACCCGGTCGAGGGATCTGACCAGGATTTTGACCGGGTAGGAGTCCGTCCTCTCCTGATTCCACTCCACCTCGATCTGGCGTTCCGGGTTCATCTTCATGGCATTGACACAAGTGGTGCGGTGCACGGTCACGCCGTATCCACGGGTGATATAACCGATGATCGGATCTCCGGGCACGGGTTGGCAGCATTTGCCGAAGCGAACCAGGATGTCGTCCATCCCTTTGACCACAACCCCGTCCTTATCGCGTCTTTTTTTCTCTTTGGCGACAACTTTGTTGAACAGGGACTCAGCGTTGTCCACCTCTTCCTTGGGGCTGATTTTACGAATGATCTGCAGCGGGGTGATTTTTCCGTACCCCACACTGGCGATCAGGTCGTCGGTCTGCTTGAACCCGAAGCTTTCCACGACACTCTGCATCTCTTCGCTTTTGATCAGGGCATTGAAATTCAAACGGAACTTGCGGAAGGCCTTTTCGCACATTTCCCGGCCCAGGGAGAGGCTGCGTTCCTTCTCCTGGGTCTTGATCCATTGGCGGATCCGCGATCGCGCCTTGACCGTTTTGACGAAGTGGAGCCAGTCCTTTGACGGGTGGTGGCCTTTGCTGGTGACGACCTCGACGATTTCGCCGGTCTGCAATTCGTATTTAAGCGGCACCATGCGGCCGTTGACCTTGGCGCCGACACACTGGGCGCCGACTTCCGAATGGATCAGGTAGGCGAAATCCACGGGGGTGGCCCCTTTGGGCAGGGATTTGATTTCCCCATGGGGGGTGAAGACGTAAACTTCGTCGGGGAACAGATCGATGCGTACATTTTCCAGGAATTCATCGGGGTCCCGGAAGGCTTCCTGGTTCTCCACCAGGTTCTGTACCCAGGCAAAGGTTTTGGAGACATTTTCGTCGATCACCTTGCCCTCTTTATAACTCCAGTGTGCGGCGATCCCTGATTTGGCCACCCGGTCCATTTCATGGGTACGGATCTGGATCTCAATGCGTTCTCCATAGGGGCCGATCACGGTGGTATGCAGGCTCTGGTACATGTTGGGCTTGGGCATGCCAATGTAATCTTTGAATTTTTTGGCGATGGGGCGCCACAGGCTGTGCATGAGGCCCAGGGCCTCGTAGCAGTGCGGAATGGTATCCAGAATGATCCGGAAAGCGATGATGTCGTAGACTTCCTCAAAGGACAGGTTTTGGCTCAGCATTTTCTGGTGGATACTGTAAAAATGCTTGTAGCGGCCTGTCACCTCGGCCTTGAGGTGGTTTTCATCCAGTTTCCGCTGAATGTAGTTCTTGACCGTGGTAATATAGCTTTCGCGGTCCTGCTTGTCCTTGGCCACCCGGCGGCGGATTTCCTGCCACGCCTCGGGGTTGATAAACTCGAAGGAAAGATTCTCCAGTTCGTTCTTGATCCAGTAAATCCCCAGCCGGGCGCCGATGGGGGCGTAGATGTCAATGGTTTCCTTAGCGATCTTCTTCTGTTTGGCCGCACTTTTATGGAACTGGAGGGTGCGCATGTTGTGCAGCCGATCGGCCAGTTTGATCAGAATCACCCGGATATCGTCGGCCATGGCCAGCAGCATTTTGCGGATGCTTTCGGCCTCCCTGGCCTGGGCGCTGTTGAAGGGCAGTTTGCTCAGTTTGGTGACGCCGGAAACAATATGCAGCACATCATGACCGAAGATTTCACCGATCTCTTCTTCCGTGGCGTGGGTATCCTCGATCACGTCGTGGAGCAGGCCGGCGGCGATACTGACCGAGTCCAGTTTCATGTCGGCCAGAATACCGGCCACTTCCAGGGGATGGGAGAGGTATGGCTCACCGGAAAGACGCATCTGACCGTCATGAACCCGGGCCGAAAAGATGTAGGCCCGATCGATGATGTCTACATCCGCGTCAGGATGGTTTTCAGTAACCTTATCCAGGATGTCGGTGATTCGAATCATGCTTGGCTTTCAATTTACACCGATGACGGCCGGGAGAAGCCGGTGCCCCATCATTTCCGCAAGCACATATTGTATTGTGTTCAACCGGAATGGGCCACATGGGGAGCGTGTGGCTGGCTACCGGTTTAATAAGCTTTGGCGAAGACCACCCGCCGCTCGCTGGGCTTGCCGCAGCAAATGCATTGGCCGGACTCGGCCGACGCATCCAAAGGAATGCAGCGGATGGTGACATTGAGATCTTCTTTAATGGTTGCCTCGCAGGCACGGTCACCACACCAGTGCGACAGGGCAAAACCGCCATGAATTTCCGGTTTTTCCATATTTTTGGGGGTGAACCAGGCGTAAAAATCCTTGCGGTTGTCCACCTGACGGGTGTTCTCTTCCCGAACAAGCAGCGCACGCTGGAACAGGTTGTTCTGAATATCGTCCAGGATAGCGGTAACCTCGGCCACGAAGGCTTCACGCGGCATGGCCTTTTTGTCCCGGTGGGCGTGGTCACGGCGGCCCACAAAAACCGAGTCCTGGGCCATATCCCGGGGGCCGATTTCCACGCGCAGGGGGATTCCTTTTTTAATCCAATCCCACCCGCGGGCGCCGCCGATGTCGCGATCATCGATTTCCACCACCACCGGTCGGTGGCAATAGGTTATCTCCCTCAATGCCGCAGCCAGTTTTTGCACATAGTCCATCACCTGCCGGCGGTCCTCCGGGGTTCGGAAGATGGGCAGCAGGACCACGTGTGCCGGTGCGACCCGGGGCGGCATGATGACGCCATCATCATCGGCATGGGTCATGATCATCCCGCCGATCATGCGGGTCGATGTCCCCCATGAGGTTGTCCAGGCGAATTCTTCGGTTTCGTTTTCCGTCTGGAAACGGATGTTCGAGGCTTTGGCAAAGTTCTGCCCCAGAAAGTGCGATGTGCCGGCCTGCAAAGCCTTGCGGTCCTGCATCATGGCCTCGATGCACAGGGTGTCCACGGCGCCGGGGAATCGCTCGGCAGCGGTCTTGCGCCCCTTGATCACCGGCATGGCCAGATAGTCCTCGACCATGCGGGCATAGACCTCGAGCATCATTCCAGTCCGCTCGATGGCTTCGGCATTCGTGGCATGGGCCGTGTGCCCCTCCTGCCAAAGGAACTCGCTGGTGCGCAGAAAGATGCGCGTGCGCATTTCCCAGCGGACCACGTTGGCCCACTGGTTGATCAGCAGGGGCAGATCCCGGTAACTGCTTACCCACTTGGAAAAGGAATCACCGATGATGGTTTCCGAGGTGGGCCGGACCACCAGCGGTTCGGTCAGCGGGCCACCGGGGATGAGCTTGCCGCCGTCGCCCTGTTCGAGCCGGTGATGGGTGACCACGGCACACTCCTTGGCGAATCCCTCCACATGCTCAGCCTCCTTTTCCAGGAAACTGACCGGAATGAAAAGGGGAAAGTACGCGTTTTTCACACCGGTGGCCTTGAACATGCCGTCCATGTGGGCCACAATATTTTCCCAAAGGGTGTATCCCCAGGGCTTGATGACCATGCAGCCGCGAACCGGCGAGCGTTCGGCCATATCGGAGGCCTTAATGACCTGCTGGTACCATTCCGGATAATCTTCCGCCCGGGTGGGCGAGATGGCGTTTTTCTGCTGTTTGCCCATGTTGCCTGTCTTTCTATCGCGTTGATCGGTTGTCTGCTGGTTCCCCGGGCTCACTGGCAAGCTGCCGTTCGAACTGGCCCACCGCTTCCAGGACCACATCCACCAACTGGTCTTCGGGAAATTTTTTGATTACCTGGCCTTTTTTAAACAGGATGCCTACGCCGCGGCCACCGGCCACGCCGATGTCGGCTTCACGGGCCTCCCCCGGACCGTTGACCACGCAGCCCATGATGGCCAATTTGACCGGCGTGGTGCATGTCAAAAGGGCCTTCTCCACCCGCTCGACGATATCGAACAGGGGAATCTCGCAACGCCCGCAGGTGGGGCAGGAGATGATTTCCGGTCCCCGGTGACGGATGCCTAAAGCCCGTAGAATCTCGTAACCGACGCGAACCTCTTCGACCGGGTCACGGGTCAGGGAGACCCGGAGCGTATCGCCGATTCCCTCGGCCAGCAGGCTGCCGATTCCCAAGGCCGATTTGACGATGCCCGAATAGAGCGAGCCGGCTTCGGTCACGCCCACGTGCAGGGGCAGGTCCGTCTGCTGGGACAACAGCCGGTAAGCCTCAATGGTCCGGGGCACATCGGACGCCTTGATGGAGATCTTGATGTTGTGGAAATCGAAATCCTGCAGAAGATCCACATGCCGCATGGCGCTCTCCACCATCCCCCGGGCGGTGGCGCCATCATACTTTTCCAGAATATCCTTTTCAAGCGACCCGGCATTGACGCCAATACGGATAGGGATTCCGCAGTCTTTGGCACAGTCAACCAACGCACGGACGTTGGTAGCGCTACCGATGTTGCCGGGGTTGAAACGCAGGCCATCCGCCCCAGCGCGGGCGGAGGCAATGGCCAGGCGGTAATCAAAATGGATATCCGCGATCAACGGGATATCGATCGCTTGCTTGATTCGGGCGATGGCGTCGGCGGCAGCCTGATCGGGAACGGCTACCCGCACGATCTCACAGCCCGCCCGACTCAATTGGCCGATTTGTGCGACGGTGGCGGCGACATCATCGGTCTTCGTGTTGGTCATGGACTGGACACTGATCGGTGCCCCGTCTCCCACGGCAACTCCACCCACCATGATCCGTCGGGTTTTCCTGCGCCGAATGCCTCCGGGCATACGGGGCTGGCCAGGGGGCGCCATGAATGCATGGTTATCCATGGGGACAACCCTTTGGTGAATCGGCCTGGGCCTTATTATCCACCCTCAACAGAGAAATATCAAACGAAAGGTGGTATCGCGAACCCATTTTCAGCATCGGCTTCCAGCCGCCCGACGTTATTGTGGCCACTGGGTCAGCCGATGCCACAGAACGGGTTTGACCGCTTTTCATAGCCGATGGTCGTGCTGCCCATATGCCCCGGATAGACCTTGACATCGTCATCCAGTGAGAACAGGCGCGTCCGGATGCTGTTGATCAGCACGTCAAAACTGCCGCCGGGGAAATCGGTTCTGCCGATGGAGCCGGCAAACAGGGTGTCGCCGACAAACACCGCTTTGCGCGTCTCGCCACCCTCCTGGTATTCGGTGTAAAGACAGATGCCGCCCGGGGAATGCCCCGGCGTATGCAGCACCGTCAAGGTGTGGACGCCGAAGGTGATCGTGTCCCCGTTCTCCAGCAGGCGGTCTGCTGCGGGCGAGTTTTCGGCGGACATTCCCCAGGCGGCCGCCGCAGCCGACAACTTGCTTAACATGGGGGCGTCGTCACTGTGAATCAGAATGTCGGCACCGGTGACCTCCTTGAGCCGTTTGTTGGCGCCCACATGGTCAAAGTGACCATGGGTGTTGATGATATGCACCACCGTCAGGCGGTCATCGGCCAGGGTGGTGAGAATTCGATCGATATCGTCTCCGGGGTCGATGACCACTGCCTGACGGGTCTCTTCGCATCCGAGGATAAAACAATTTGCTTGAATCGGGCCCAGGGCCATTTGACGGATAATCACGGTATTCCTCCTGTTTCATCTTGCGTGGTCTTCGGCGCATGGTTGACTTCATCTCTTTCCATGGCCATTCGGATGCTGTCCAGAATGCCGTTGATGAAGGCTCCGGATTCATCGGTGCCGAACCGTTTGCCCACATCGATGGCCTCGTTAATGGAGACCTTGGGAGGGATGTCGGCACAAAACAGCAGTTCAAACACGGCGATGCGCAGGATATTGCGGTCCACACAGGACATGCGCGACAGCTTCCAATTGCTGGAAAAGCGTTCGATTTCCGTGTCGATCGTTTCGCGGTGTTCGCGGACACCGTTGACAATACGGTGGAAGAAGGGGGCCGCCGGTTTGTCTTGTGTAAAACAACTGCAGAAGAGGCCCACGGGATCATCCACCGGATCGCGGTGCATGTCCATGTAAAAGAGGGCCTGGAGGGCCTGCTCCCTGGATATTCGACGGGTTCCCATGAATTATTCCTTGCCCACCAACTCCACGAGATTGGCCATCTCGATGGCTGCCACGGCGGCGCTCCAGCCCTTGTTGCCGGCTTTTGTCCCCGCCCGTTCAATGGCCTGCTCAATGGTGTCCGTGGTGAGAATTCCGAAGATCACCGGTACGCCGGTTTCCATACTGACCTGGGCAATCCCCTTGGATGCTTCAGCGCAGACATAGTCGAAATGAGGGGTGGCGCCACGAATCACGGCACCCAGGCAGATAACGGCGTGGTACTTTTTACTTTTGGCCATGCGCTGGGCGAGCATGGGAATTTCAAACGCACCGGGCACCTTGACCAGGTCGATATCCTTGTCTTCAGCGCCGCTGCGGGTCAGGGCATCAACGGCACCGCCCACGAGCCTGTCGGTAATAAAATCGTTGAAGCGGCTGGCGATGATGCCGAACCGCTTGCCCTGGGCAACCAGTCCGGCTTCAATGATATTCGGCATGAGATGGTTTTCCTCTCTTTATTGATGGGTGACGGTTTCATCAAAACTGAGCATATGGCCCATTTTCAGCTTTTTGCATTCGAGATAACAGCGGTTGTAGTCATTGGGTGCGACTTCGATGGGCACCTGCTCGACCACGCTGAGGCCGTAGCCTTCCAGCCCGACCATTTTTTTGGGGTTGTTGGTCAACAGGCGCATTTTGCGAACACCCACGTTAACCAGCATCTGGGCGCCGATGCCGTAGTCGCGCATGTCATCCTTGAAACCCAGTTTCAGGTTGGCCTCCACCGTGTCCATGCCTTTGCAGCGCTGCAGTTCATAGGCCTTGAGCTTGTTGATCAGTCCGATGCCGCGTCCTTCCTGACGCAAGTAAAGGATGACGCCGGCACCTTCGGCATTGATCATTTCCATGGCCTTGTGCAACTGGTCACCGCAGTCGCAACGCATGGAACCGAAAATGTCGCCGGTCATGCATTCGGAGTGGACCCTCACCATGGTGGGCGTTTCAGGGTCGATGTCACCCTTCACCAGGGCGATGTGAGTGAGGTTGTCGATATCGTTTTCAAAGGCAATCATCTTGAAATCGCCGCCGTAGGAGGTGGGGATGACGGTCTCGGCGGCGCGGTGGACAAAGCTTTCCGTGCGCACGCGGTATTCCACCAGGTCGGCAATGGTGCAGATGCCGATGCCATGCTGGGTACTGAATGTTTCGAGGGTCGGCATACGGGCCATCGTGCCGTCGTCGTCCATGATTTCACAGATCACCCCCGCCGGCTTGAGGCCGGCCAGGCGTGCCAGGTCCACGCTGCCCTCGGTTTGCCCCACACGAACCATGACGCCGCCATCACGGGCGCGTAGCGGGAAAATGTGGCCGGGCCGGGTCAGGTCACCGGGTTTGGCGTCATCCGCCACGGCAGCACGCACGGTGGTGGCCCGGTCGGCTGCGGAGATGCCGGTGGTGACCCCACACTTGGCTTCGATGGAGACGGTGAAGCCGGTCTCGAACGGGCTGGTGTTGTTTTGCACCATCATGGGTAGGTTCAACTGAGCGCATTTGTCAGCGGTGAGCGACAGGCAGATGAGCCCTCGGCCATACTTGGCCATGAAATTGATGGCATCAGGGGTCACCATTTCCGCGGCCATGGTCAGATCTCCTTCGTTCTCGCGATCTTCGTCATCTACGAGAATGACCATTTTGCCATTACGGATATCTTCAATGGCTTGCTCGATGGTAATTTTTGGCATGGTTGATCGTTTCTCCTGCTGTTTGTTAACGTCGATCACCGTAACGGCGAAGGATGAAGGGGGTTATCGGATGGGGTGCGCTAAGCGAGATCCCGCCGCCATCTCAAATCGAAAATGCTTATCAGATAAATCCGGATTTGGCCAGAAAAGCCATATCGATCCTGCCCTTGGCGTCTGTCTCGCCAGGGTCGGGCGAGCGGCTGCCGACCACAAAGCGTTCCACATACTTGCCGATCATGTCAGTTTCGATGTTCACCGGATCCCCCACCTTTTTCAACCCGATGGTGGTGAGCGAGGCCGTATGGGGAATGATGCTGACGTCAAACGTGTTGTTGTCGCAGCGGTTGATGGTCAGGCTGGTGCCGTCTACGGCCACCGATCCCTTTTCGATCATGTAGCGGGCCAGGGATGCGGGTACCGCATAGGTGATGACAATGGCGTTGGCCAGGGTTTTCCTTTCCCGCAGCACCCCCATGCCATCGATATGACCGGAAACCAGGTGGCCGTCCAGCCGGTCCGAGAGCCTGAGGGCCCGTTCCAGATTGACCCGCTCGCCAATTTTGATTTTTCCCAATACGCTTCGCTGCAGGGTTTCTGGAGAAACATCCACGCTGAACTGCCGGTCCTGGAGGGTGACGGCGGTCAGGCAGGCTCCGTTGACGGCGATGCTGTCTCCAACGCGGGTGCCTTTCAGGTCGAAATCGGACGTGATGACCATCCGGCGCCCCTGTCCGGTCGGCTGGATGGCGGCGATGGCGCCTAACCCCTCAATAATTCCTGTAAACATAGTGTCTTAAAAATAAGGTAAAAACCGTTGTTGTCAATCGGTCAGCGAGGTTTCAGATAGCCTTGCAGCAGTACGTCGGTATCGATTTGAGATACCGACAGATCATGGACCAACAGGCTTTGCTGCATGCTCGCAGGGCCGTTGCCCCGGCAGATGGGAACCCCGTCGTCGCCGCCCAGAATTTTGGGCGCGTAAAAAAAACAGATTTTGTCCACCACGCCGGCGGAAAAGGCCGCGCCGAGGACCGTTCCGCCTCCTTCGATGAGCAGGCTGGTGATTTCCATGCGACCGAGCAGGGTCATCAGTGCGTCAAGGTCGATACGATCGTCTTTCAATGGGGCGGTGATCACCCGGGCCCCGGCATGTTCCAGTACCGCCCGGCGATCGGGCGGTGCATCCGGACCGCAGATGACCCATATGGATGCATTGGAATCCTGGCGCAACATCTTGGCCGACGGCGGCATGGACAACTGTGTGTCCAGAATGATGCGTGTGGGGTCGGACCCGTTTTCACCTTCCAGGCGGGTGGTCAGGCTGGGGTCGTCCTTTCTGACCGTCTCCACGCCCACCATGATGCCGTCGACCCCGTGACGGATTCGATGGACCAGATGACGTGCCGACGGACCGGTCACCCAGCGGGAATCCCCGGTGCGGGTGGCGATCCGCCCATCCATGGTGGCCGCGCATTTGGCAATCACAAAGGGACGTCCGGTGGTGACCCAGGTGATGAATCCCTCGTTGAGGGTCCGGGCCTCTTTTTCGCAGACACCGGTGGTAACATCGATACCGTGCGCCTCGAGGGTGGCGTTGCCGCCGCCCTGTACATCCGGGTTGGGGTCGACCATGGCCACCACCACCCGCCGGATCCCGGCGTCGATGATTTTTTGGGTGCAGGGGGGGGTGCGGCCAAAGTGGTTGCATGGCTCCAATGTGACGTAGATGGTCGCCCCGCGGGCCTTTTCACCGGCATCGTCGATGGCGTTGACTTCGGCGTGGGGACCGCCGACCCGTTGATGGTAGCCGCGGCCGACGATCTGCCCGTCCTTGACCACCACGGCACCGACCATGGGGTTGGGGGATGTCCAGCCGCGGCCTTTTTCAGCCAGCTCGAGGGCGAGCTGCATATAATCGTGATCGTTCATGGGGTAAATGCCAACGCAATGTTGTGTTTACGGAATCCTAACCGTGTAGGGGCGAAAAATTTTTCGCCCCTACGTGGATGGATGGCTCAGCAGCCGTTTGAGTTCAGAAACAAAATCGTTGACATCCTTGAACTCGCGATACACCGAAGCGAATCGGACATAAGCGATATCGTTCAGCGCGTGCAGCTTGACCATGACCCGTTCACCGATGTCGTGGGAAGGGATTTCCTTTTCGCCGGTCTCCCGCAGATCCCGTTCCAGGTCGTCGATGAATTCTTCGATGACGTTCATGCTGATGTCCAGCTTCTGGCAGGCTTTGCGGATGCCGGAGCCGACTTTCTCGCGGCTGAAGGTCTCCCGGCGACCATCTTTTTTGATGATCATGATCGGGATCTCTTCAATATGCTCGTAGGTGGTAAAGCGCCGGGTGCAGCCGATGCATTCCCGCCGGCGCCGGATCACACTGCCGTCCTTGCTGACCCGCGAATCGATCACCTTGTTGTCAAGATCCCCGCAAAATGGACATTTCATGCAAAACCCTCCCAGTGGCTGCGTAACGTTGAAAATCCGCCCGTCCATGTGACGGCGCGGACGTCATCCGTTTTCGGTCAATCGGATGGAGATTGTCGAGCTGGCCGGTATCAACTGCCGGCAGACCACGCCGGCCTGGTCAAACATCCTTCTTGAGGCGCGAACGGAATCGGTGCCGGCATATTTGTCAGAAAGGAAAACCACTTCGCGGATACCGACCTGAATGATCACCTTGGCGCATTCGTTACAGGGGAACAGGGCCGTGTAAATGCTGCATCCGGTCAGGTTCCCGGGCCCACTGTTCAAAACGGCATTGAGTTCCGCGTGGCAGACATATGGGTATTTGGTGTCCAGAAACGCGCCTTCCCGACACCAGGGCAGGGTGTCGTCGGAGCAACCGGTGGGGAACCCGTTGTATCCGACGCCGACGATGTGCTTTTGGGCATTGACGATACAGGCACCCACCTGGGTGTTGGGGTCTTTGCTGCGCTGGGCGGACAGGAGCGCCACAGCCATGAAATAGTCATCCCACGAGAGATAGCCGGTTCGTTTGCCGGTGCTGGTTTCGGTCATTGACAAAACATCCTTTTCTTCGTCCTTACGAATCCGGGTAAAGCGGGAACGCGTCACACAACGACTGAACCTGAGCACGTGTCTTTTCAATCCGGTTGCCATCTTCCGGATTGCGCAGAACGTCGGCGATTAAACCGCCGATGATTTGCATTTCCGCCGCCTGCATCCCGCGGCTGGTAACGTAAGGGGTCCCGACGCGAATGCCGCTGGTCAGATAGGGGCTGCGTGAGTCAAAGGGGATGGCGTTCTTGTTGACCGTGATACCGGCACGACCCAGGGCGTCTTCCGCGTCCCGTCCGGTGATGTCCAGACGGGTCAGGTTGATCAGCATCAGGTGGTTGTCGGTGCCGCCGGAAACCAGGTCCAGGCCCTTCTCTCTTAACGTTTCGGCCAGGGTCGCCGCATTGGTCACGATGGTTTTCTGGTATTCCTTGAACGCGGTGCCCTGGGCTTCCTTGAACGCCACGGCCTTGGCGGCGATGATGTGCATCAGGGGGCCGCCCTGGATACCGGGGAAGATCTGGCTGTTGATTTTTTTGCCGTAGGCCTCGCGGGCCAGGATCAACCCACCCCGGGGACCGCGCAGGGTTTTGTGGGTGGTCGACGTGACCACGTCGCTGTAAGGGACCGGCGAAGGGTGGACGCCGGCGGCAACCAGTCCGGCGATATGGGCCATGTCCACCATCAGCAGGGCATCGACCGACCGGGCGATGTCCGCCAGGGCTTTGAAGTCAAAGAACCGGGGATAGGCGCTGGCCCCGGCCACGATCATTTTGGGGTGGTGTTGGTTGGCCTTCTCAGCAACCTGGTCGTAATCGATGGTTTCGGTTTCCCGGCTGACGCCGTAGTGCACGAAATTGAAAAGCCGGCCGGAAAAACTGACCTTGGCGCCGTGGGTCAGATGGCCGCCGTGGGCCAGATCCATGCCCAGGATGGTGTCACCGGGTTCAAGCAGGGCAAAATAGGCGGCCATGTTGGCCTGGGAGCCCGAATGGGGTTGCACATTGGCCGTGTCGGCACCGAACAGGGAGAGGACCCGGTCAATGGCCAACTGCTCGGCACGGTCAACGAATTCGCATCCCCCGTAATAGCGCTTTTCCGGATAGCCTTCGGCGTACTTGTTGGTCAGGATGCTGCCCTGGGCGGCCATGACAGCCCGGCTGGCGATATTTTCCGATGCGATCAGTTCCAGGTGGGATTGTTGCCGTTTTGCTTCATCGTCGATCACCCGGGCAATTTCGGGATCGGTCTGTCGAATCAGGTCGGTATTCAAGTTTGCTTCTCACTTTCTATGCGTTCATGGCGTCGGCCGGTATCGGATGGGCTCATTTTGGCGAAGGGGCCATGCCGATGAATCAGATGGTGTCGAACATGTCCAGCCGGCGCTGGTGCCGTCCGCCCTCAAACGGGGTTTCCAGCCAGGTGTTCAGGATTTCCAGGGCCAGGATATCGCCGATCACCCGTCCTCCCAGGACAAGGATATTGGCATTGTTGTGCCGGCGGCTCATGGCTGCGGAAAAAAGATCATTGCACAGGGCCGCACGCACATGGGGGTATTTGTTGGCCACCATGGACATGCCCAGTCCGGTGCCGCACAGGAGAATGCCATGGGTGAATTCACCCGATGAAATCTTTTCGGCGACGATTTTGCCGGTATCGGGGTAATCCATGGACGCTTCGCTATGGGTGCCGACATCGGTAACGGCAATTCCTCTTGCCTTCATGGCCCTTTTGAGTGTCTCTTTCAATCGCAAGGCGGCATGGTCACAGCCGATAATGATACGCGTGGGCATCGATGCTTCTGTCATGGTGGTCGATTCCTTTCAGGGGGCAAACGGTGATCTTCCAACGTTTAAGGGGTCTACATATCCAGAACCATGGATCACCGCAAGAAAAAAAACCGGAGGCGGGATCCGTACCCAACGGACGATCGCCCGCCGCCGAGGATCGACTTTCCGATCACAAAAAAGGAATCCCGGGTGTGCCTGAAATGGTTCGCACCCGGGATTCTTTCTATTTGATTGCGGCTGTTTTAAATTGAAATCGGTTGTGTCGGATCAATCGATGTAACGCTTGATCACCAGGCTGGCATTGGTTCCGCCGAATCCGAATGAGTTGGACATGGCATAGGTCAGGTCGGCCTTACGGGCAACCTTGGGCACGTAATCCAGGTCGCACTCGTCGTCGGGATTCTCCAGATTGATCGTGGGCGGGATGATCCCGTTCTTCAGGGTCAGCACGGTAAAGGCGGTTTCGATGCCGCCAGCGCCCCCAAGAAGGTGCCCGGTCATCGATTTGGTGGATGAAATGGGTACGTTCGGGGCAAAATCACCGAATACCTTTTTTATCGCCCGGGTTTCGTAAAGGTCGTTGAGTGGCGTGGATGTACCGTGGGCATTGATGTAATCGATCGCCTCACAGGAGATGCCG
Source organism: Desulfosarcina ovata subsp. ovata (assembly GCF_009689005.1). Classification (NCBI taxonomy): domain Bacteria; kingdom Pseudomonadati; phylum Thermodesulfobacteriota; class Desulfobacteria; order Desulfobacterales; family Desulfosarcinaceae; genus Desulfosarcina; species Desulfosarcina ovata. The sequence goes on from NZ_AP021879.1 coordinate 4,642,969, forward strand.
GCACTCTCAATGGCCGCCCGCATGCAACGGATCATGCCGTCTCCATCCGGACTGGGGGAGGTCATGTGGTAACCGTCGCCGCTTTGACCGTAACCCACCATTTCGGCAAGGATCGTGGCGCCCCGCGCCAGTGCGTGCTCCCGTTCTTCGATGACGATCATGCCGGCACCTTCGCCCACGATGAAGCCGTCGCGATCGCGATCGAACGGACGGGAGGCCTTTTGCGGATCGTCGTTGCGGGTGGAAAGCGCCTTCATGGCATTGAAGCCGGCGATGCAGGTGGGGGTGATCACGGATTCCACCCCGCCGGTAATCATCGCGTCGGCCTGCCCGCGACGGATGGTGTTGCAGGCATCGCCGACGGCATGGGAGCCCGCAGCACAGGCTGTTGCCACCGAAATGTTGGGTCCCTTGGCGCCTACGTGAATGGAGATCATTCCAGGCGCCATGTTACCGATCATCATGGGGATGAAAAACGGACTAACCCGTTTGGGCCCTTTTTCCTGAATGTTACGGGCCGTCTTCTCGAGAATTTCCAGACCACCCAATCCGCATCCGGTGATCACACCCACGCGGTGACTGTTGGTTTCATCGATGGTCAGACGGGCATCCTCCACGGCCATACGGGCGGCGGCCACGGCGTAGGCAATAAAGTTCTCCGTGCGTTTGGCCTCTTTTTTGGGGAGAAAATCTTCCGCATTGAAATCTTTTACTTCCCCTGCAATCTTGGTGGTGAAGGCGCTGGCGTCAAACCGAGTGATTTCACCGATGCCGGATCGGCCTTCACAAAGGGCCGACCAAGTCGTATCAACGCCAACCCCCAATGGGGTAATGAGTCCCAAGCCTGTAACAACAACCCGTCTGCTCAACGATTCCTTCCCTTCTGGAACAATGTAATAAAAATAATTCTAAATTTTTAATTCAAAATTGGTTTCAGTGGTTTTTGATGTAGTCGAAGGCGTCTTTGACGGTGACCATCTTTTCTGCGTCTTCATCGGAAATATCCACATCGAATTCTTCTTCCATGGACATGATCAACTCCACGAGATCCAGGCTGTCTGCACCAAGGTCATCAACAAAGGAGGCTTCGGGAACCACTTCGGCGATATCTACACTGAGTTTCTCGGCAATGATCTTTTTGACTTTATCTTCTGCGGACATGTTGTTCTCCTTTCAAACGGTCAAAATTAAGAATTATGGGATCCGGGCAGACAATGGTGATGAACCATGCCCGTTTTTCCGTAAGTCAATTTTAAAACTGGCGCTTACATATACATGCCGCCGCTGACATGGATGACCTGACCGGTGATGTAGTCGGCAGCCGGGGAGGCGAGAAACGCAACCGCAGCGGCGACATCCTCGGGCGTTCCGATGCGTGCCAACGGAATCTGGCTGATCATGGCCGCCTTGGCCTTGTCACCGAGATCCGAGGTCATATCGGTAGCGATGTAACCGGGGGCCACGGCGTTGACCGTAATGTTGCGGCTGGCCAACTCCTTGGCCACGGCTTTGGTCAGGCCGATAATGCCTGCCTTGGCGGCAACATAGTTGGCCTGGCCGGGGTTGCCGGCGGCACCCACCACCGAGGTGATGTTGATGATGCGGCCGTAGCGCTGCTTCATCATCGCCTTGCCGGCGGCTTTCATACAATTGAAGGCACCTTTCAGGTTGACATCCAACACCGCGTCCCAGTCGCTTTCCTTCATGCGCACCAACAGGCCGTCGCGGGTGATGCCGGCATTATTGACCAATACATCGATTCGCCCGGCTTCTTTAATAACCCCCCCCAGGTAGTCGGCGACGGCATCTGTCGAGGCCACGTCCACCTGATGGTAACAGGCCTTCCCCCCGGCTTCGCGAATCGCTTCGGCGGTGGCTTCGGCGGCATCGCTGTTGCTGCTGTAGTTGAAATAGACCACGGTTTCCGGTGCGCTCAATGCGGTGCAGATGGCCCGCCCGATGCCCCGGGACCCGCCGGTGACGACAACCACACGATCGGCGGTTTCGGTCATGACGCCCTCTCGAAAATGTGATCGGCGATGCGATCCATGTCATCAATGCTGCCGCGGCAACTGGCGTCGAGTGTCGCCAGTTCCAGTGACTGCAGAAATTCATCGGCCGCTGCGGCATCAATCGTTTGGCAACCCAGTATGATCAGGCGCGCTTTGTCGGCCACCAGGCGGGCGCAAGAGGCAGCGAAGACCCGTGCGGCAGCCATCGTGGGCCCGTCGGCGGGCGAGGCGGCCGAGCGGGCCATGGCGTCGCCGACTTCCACATGCGTCATCGTGTCGGCCAGGGCGAACATCACCTGCTGATGGCGGGTAAGACGGTTCGCGTGGGCGAAATCGATGAGCCGGTTCAGCGTCCGGGCACAGGCGGCCATGGTCATGCAGCCGGCCTGGTCGCATTCCGCGTGGCATTTTTCAAGTTCCTGGGCGATGGTTTCGTAATAGGTGCCTTTGCTTTTGCGCGTTTTTTTCCAGCGGAAGGTAGAGATGATGTTCTGCTGAATTTCGCTGGTGCCTTCGTAGATGCAGGTGATTTTTACATCGCGTTTGATCTTTTCCACGCCGAATTCGCAGATATAACCATAGCCGCCCAGAGCCTGGATGGCATCGTCAGCCGCGCGATTGGCCGCTTCACTGGTGAAGAGCTTGGCGATGGACCCTTCCACCTGAAGATCTTCATCCTCGCTGTCCAGCCGCCGGGCAATGGATTCGATGTAAGCGGTTGCGGCTTTCATGTTGACCCAGTGGGGGACGATCAGTTTGTTGGTATAGCCTTTTTTGTCGCAAAGGGGGCCACCGAACTGGATTCTCTCCTTGGCATAGGGAATGGCGATTTCAAGGGCCGCTTCACCGGCGCCCAGAGCCATGGCGGCCACCATCAGGCGGGTATAACCGAAGACCTGATTGGCCTGCTTGAGTCCTTTTCCAGGGACCCCGCCAATCAGATTCTCGACGGGAACGACAACATCGGTAAAAGTCAGCGGGGAGGTGTTGGAAGCCCGGATGCCGTGTTTTTCTTCGCCTTTGTGCTGTTCAAAGCCCGGCGTTCCCTTTTCGACCACGAAGAAGGTGGGCCCTTCGGGGGTCTGGGCCAGAACGGTCACGAAATCGGCATAGCCACCCGTGGAGATGAACTGTTTGGTCCCGTTGATGCGATAACCCGTAATGGTGCCGGACTCATCCGTGATCGGATCGGCCTTGGTTTTGAAGGAGGCCAGATTGCTGCCGGCTTCCGGTTCGGTTACCGCGTAGGCCACCAGGCTGTTGCCTTCGGCCACGGCACCCAGCCATTTCTCTTTCTGGGCGTCGGTACCACCGACGATAATGGGATCCGAGCCCAATTGAATGGCGAAGAACGCGGTCCCCACACCCAGGCAGATCTTGCACGTTTCGCGGGTCACGATGTAGCAGTCCATGGCGCCGCCGCCCATGCCTCCGTAAATTTCGGGGACAAACAGCAGTTGAAGCCCGATTTCGGGACTCAGCATCTCGCGGATAACGGCTTCGGGGAAAATTTCGTCACGGTCCCATTCCAGGACGGCTTTCTTGGTCAGCAGGCGCTTGGACAGCTGGTGAACGGTATCGACCACCATCTGCCGGGTCTCTTCGTCCAATCCTCCCGGCGGACGATGGGTTCCGGTATCGGTCATGTTAACTTTTCCTTTGGGAAGTCGGTCCGACGGTTTTACAAAGCGCCATGGCGGGCCTTGCGAAACCGTCGTCAAACAGGTGGCTTGCGGATGCTATTCCTCGCCGGGGGTGATTGCGCTTTTTCCGTTGTATTCACCGCATTCCGGGCAAGCGTGGTGGGGAAGTTTGGCTTCGCCACATTCCGGGCAGGTGCTGACGACAGGTGCGCCAATCTTTTTGTGGGTGCGTCGTTTATCCCGTTTTGACTTGGATGTCTTGTGCTTTGGTACGGCCATGAGTAATCTCCTAATATATTGAAAATATTATGTATTGTTCAGAATCCGTCGAGCCTGCCAACAATCTGGGGTCTAGTAATTAAAAAGATGTCGATTGTCAAGGATTTTCCGGAATTTCTTTGTTCCGCGCCCTTGTTACGCCTGTTGGGATATGCTATTGAGGTGGCCGGAAATGGTCGGATGATATGCCAGATCACTAATATAAGTTAAAATATAAAATAGTTATGTGGGTTTTGGGCCACCCCGTATTTCTGTTAACGGTGTTGGCGAAAATTTCCTGGATGATTTGGGCGACACGCGGTTTTGGCCAAGACTGGCGGTATTTTTTCTTGAAATATCTTATCCTATCACTAGCAGTGATGTCAGTGCTCATAGCAAACAACTTTATTTAAGGTAAACCAACATGGATCCCATCATTACCCGATTCCCTCCCAGCCCAACGGGATACCTGCACGTTGGGGGGGCGCGGACGGCTCTGTTTAACTGGCTTTATGCGCGCCATAACAATGGCAAATTTGTCTTGCGAATCGAAGATACCGATACGGTCCGCTCAACCCAGGCTTCCGTGGATGCCATTTTCGATGCCATGCAGTGGCTGGAGCTGGACTGGGACGATGGGCCGTATTTTCAGACCCAGCGTTTCGATATTTACCGCGAATATCTGCAGAAACTGATTGATTCGGGTGACGCCTACTACTGTACCTGCACGCCCGAAGAGGTGGATGCCATGCGCCAGAAGGCCAAGGCCGCCGGCGCAAAACCCAAATATGACGGTCGCTGCCGTGAGCGCGGGCTGGGCCCCTCGGGCAATGCGGTGATCCGGTTCAAATCGCCACTTTCGGGAACGACCGTGGTGGAGGATGTGATCAAGGGCAATATCGTTTTTCAGAACACCGAACAGGACGATTTTGTCATCTGCCGCAGCGACGGGACACCCACATACAACTTTGTGGTGGTGGTGGACGACATCACCATGGGGATCAACACGATTATCCGGGGGGATGACCACGTGATGAACACCCCCAAACAGATCCTTTTATACAAGGCCCTCAAGGCAACGCTGCCCGTCTTTGGACATGTGCCCATGGTGCTGGGCAAGGACAAGACGCGCCTTTCCAAGCGGCATGGCGCCATGTCGGTGACGGCTTACCGGGATATGGGCTTTCTGCCCGACGCCTTTATCAACTATCTGGCGCGGTTGGGATGGTCTTACGGCGACCAGGAATTTTTTACCCGGCAGGAGCTGGTGGAAAAATTCAGCCTGAAAAATATCGGTCGATCGCCCGGCGTGTTCGACCCGGACAAGTTGACCGCCCTCAATGCCGATCACATCCGGGCCGCATCGATCCGGCAGTTGGCCCCTCGTGTGATTCCTTTTTTCAAACAGAAAGGTTACGCCGCTCAAGAGGGAGAATACCTGGACGGGGTTATCGACACCCTGCACGCTCGCAGCAAGACGTTGGTGGAGATGGCCGAGGGGGCCCATTTCTACTATCGCGACGATGTGCGCCCTTACGAGGAAAAGGCGGCCAAAAAATTTCTCAAGCCGGCGGTGACGCCGGTCCTGGCGCGGCTTGCCGAACTGCTGGAAGAACTCCCCGACTTGACCGAGAAAGCCCAGGAGGAGGCCTTTAAACAAGTTATGGATGAGACCGGCCTGGGGTTCGGTAAGATTGCCCAGCCGGTGCGGGTGGCACTGACCGGAACTACCGTCAGTCCGGGAATCTTCGAGATGATTGCGGTGTTGGGCAAGGCACGGGTGCTGAGCCGTCTCAAGGCGGCCATCGAATTTATGGAGTCGGCCGCCTGAGCTGGAGATTCCATTTATCATTGATAATTTGGTCTTGACTCACCCGGCGCTTTTGTGTAAACGGGCAGCTACCAGTTGCTGGGGGATCGTCTAACGGTAGGACAGCGGACTCTGACTCCGTCAATCAAGGTTCGAATCCTTGTCCCTCAGCCAAATGAAAATAAAGGGTTACAGGTTTTCAAATCTGTGGCCCTTTTTGATTTTTATCCGCCGTGTATGGAAATGGCGATTGAATTCTTAGCCAATGGGACACTTTTATCGAGGCCACGATAGCGACCGGGGGAGTGTGGGGGGCCGTCGGCACATTGATTCCGGCATTTGACTAATTATACGTAATTAAATATAGCGTTGCTACTTTGATCATTAATTTGCCTTAAACTGTGCAGACAATACCATATCTAAGCGTTAAAAGTTGATCCGCCTCACAATATAGTGGTTCCGGCCAGTGATTTCTTCTTCTTTTAAATCCACCATAACCACCTATGGATATTAAAATAAGGTGAAAAGTGCTTGACACCGGTAAAACCCGTTGGTAGAAGTCTGCTAATTCATTATGGTAATCTGCGTGAATAAGATTTATTTGTAATTATTTTAAAGTGTTCTCGCGGATTCAGCTGCTCTTGGCAAATTCAACCCAATTTCCATTACGGTGTATTTTAACGCTTCAGGCGTTCGCTCCTTCGCTGAAGGCCCGAGGTTTTAAAATAAATTTGACTCGAAAGGAGGTGGTCGGGGAATAGGCGATGTAATGTTCGATCCAAAGCATTAACGATGAGAATTATTAGGTTATTAGGTTATTAGGTTTGTGGTATCAGCAGTAACGATGACAATTATTAGGTTTGCAGTAAATGTAGGTTTAATCCGTTAAGGAGGAATTAAGCATGAAGAAATTCGCAGCAATATTTTTTGTGGCTGTGCTCAGTCTCGCGCTTACCGCGCCGGCCTTTGCACTGGAAAACCAGTTCGGCGGCTACTTTCGCGTCAGAATGTTTAACCAAACCAATTTTGATGGTGATGATAAGAGCCGCGACACTGAAGCCCAGTTGATCGATAGCCGGACCCGTTTGTACTATACCGCCCTCATCAACGACAACCTCAAGTTTGTCAGCAAGTTCGAGATTGACTCTGTCTGGGGTGATAATGAGTACTATGACTCCGGTAAAGGTAGCCAAGGTAGGTTCGCTGCCGATTCAGTTAATATCGAGACAAAGAACGCCTATATCGATTTCAACCTGGGCCCGGCCAACGTCAAAATGGGTACGCAGGGTGGTGTTATCCAGCGTGGTTTCATCGTTGACGAAGATTTTTCCGGTATCACCCTCGGCCTTACCGGTCTGACCGCCCGGTTTGCCAAAATCGATGAGGATGGCGACAGTTCGTCCGATGATGCGCAGCTCTTCCAGCTTGCCTACGCCCTGGATCTGGGTGGGCTTACGCTTACCCCGAACTTCACCTATTACGACTTATACGACGACCAGGTTGAAATCGAAGGCTATGAGATCCAATTAGAAGATCCGAAAGTTTGGTTCCTGGGACTTGACGTTGACGGTGCTGCTGGTGCATTGAGCTACTGGGGGACTTTTATTTACGAAGGCGGCGAATTGAACTCGGATGTGGATGTTGACGCATTTCTGCTCGCCGTCGGCGCCGGTATGGATCTGAGCGATGCTATGGAGCTTCACTTCGAGACCTTCTATGCAAGCGGCCAAGATGACGATGCTGACGATCTGGAGGCTTTTACCGTTCCTGTTGGCCAGAGTTACTACTGGTCTGAAATCATGGGTTACGGTATCTTTGATAATCAGGTTTCCAACGGTTCCTGCGCGGACTACATTTCCGATATCTGGGCCATTAATGTGGGCGTTAGCTACAAGGTAACCGAAAAACTGTCCCTGGGTGCCGACCTCTGGTATGCTCAGTTGGCAGAGGACAACGAAAATGACGACACGGATCTGGGTACTGAAATTGACCTCAGTGCAAGCTATACCATCGTGGAAGGTTTGCAGCTGGATGTTGTCGCCGCTTACCTGTTTGCCGGCGATGCCACCACCATGGATGTTCACGACGATGAGGATCCCATTGAAATCGGTGCTCAGTTCAGCGTTGCCTTCTAAGCTTTTAAAATGCGTTAAGCAGATATAGCTGATTTGAAGTGCTCTTAATAAAGGCCGGGCGTGTATTTTTGATGTACACACCCGGCCTTTTGTTGGTGTAATGAATCCGGTTGAGCCCCATCGTGCTGCAGACCTGACCGCTTGACAATTTCATGGAGGTGGCGGGGTCCCCCAAGCCTGCCCGCGGTGTACGACAATTGGGTGCATCAGGGTGGGGCGCCATCCTTTTCGGTCTATGGATGGGGGCGGTTTCGTCGGTTAGGCGATGGTGTCAGCTTCATTGCGTAACCAAGATGCTTTCGAAGCTGCTGAAATTGAAAGGGGTATGGGTGCCTATACCGATGGTGTGCGACAATTGGGCATACCAAGGGAATCAACGCGTTGCCCGGTGCAATTCAATATGCCTTGGGAAAGCCCCTATTCGCGTTGAGGTGATATAATTTGGGTGTATTTAATGGACCGACAACGATTTGCTACGAACAGGTGAACGCGTCAATTTTGATGGGGATGGAAAAAGCAGATTACCGCTTGCGGGGGAAACATCATTGAAAACGAAATTGTGTGAAAACAGATAGCTGCTATTTAGAAAAAATAATTGGGCGGCAGGTTGCAGGCGAATTGAAGGACATTTTTTGTTTAAAAGGTGAATCATGAAACTCTTCTCTTTAAAATTTCGTATCTTACTCACTGTGCTGCTTTTGGCGGTGACCATTGGGACAGCGGCCAATGCATTCGCGGCTGAACAAGAAAAAACGTTTTTGATAACCCCGTTTCAAATCAACTCGGAAGAACCGCTCGATTTTCTTAAAAAGGGGATCGACAAAATGCTTGATACACGGCTCACCGAACAAGGGCGGTCAAGGGTTGTGTTTGCACCGGATGTTGAAACAGGCAGCGGGTTCGATGCCGATTATATCATCGATGGTACTATTTTAATTTTCGGTGCGCAGGTGAGCACGGACGTTAAGCTGATAAACGCGGATACCGGCATGGTTGAGCTGAGCTTCGATGAGACGGGAAGCAAAAAGGGGGATGTCATCAAGCATGTCGACCTTTTTGCAGATAGCGTCAGAACCCGCATATTGGGACTTTCTCCGGTTGCGGGGCCGGCCACATCGGTTCCAACGACTGCAACGGCGCCCGCTGCGCAAGCATTCAATCAAGGGCCGGCCATGCTCTCTTCCCAGGTTATTTGGCGGGGACCGTTTCTGAAAAAAACAATTGATAGCCTTCAGGTACAGGACATCGACAATGACGGGAAAGATGAAATCCTCATCCTGGCTGAAAACGTGCTTGAGATTTACCGGCGTGAAGGCGGGCGCCTGATGCCGATATCTAAAAATAAAATAGATGAAATCAATGTCCGTTGCTATTTTTTGGACGCCATCGACTTGGATAAGGACGGTCGAAAGGAAATTTGTGTTACCGGAGTAAATGAAAGCCAGTTGCGGGCCGCTTCTTCGATTTACCGGTTGGAAAACGGGGAGCTATTGAAGCTGCTGGGGCCGGTAAACTATCTTTTCAGGGTCGTGGATGCTGCAACGGGTCCCATGCTGCTGGGCCAGAAAACACTGGGAGATGATTCTCGGAAACTGAAAACCCCCGTGGTTGAACTCGAATTTGGGCAAGGCGGGCAGAGCCTTGTTCCCGCCGGTAAATCCTTTCCTTTTGCCGACAATGTGTTCGGTCTTGCTTTTGGTGATTTCATGAACAACGGGGAGGAGATTGCCGCTGTTCTCGACCTTAAGGGGATTATTTCACTCTATTCCCAGGAAGGCAGGGAATTGTACCGGAGCAGTGACGAATATGGCGGGTCCGCCGCCTATATTGAATACAAAGGCATGCGTTATAACAAGGACGATGGATTTCAGTTGGATCGCATCTTTTTTCAGCAGCGGATTTTTGCAGCGGACGTGAATGGGGATGGGAAGACCGGGTTGGTTGTGGTAAAAAACAGCGACACGGCAAGAGGCCTGCTGACAAGCACACGATTTTACAGGAAGAGTCATATCGATGAACTCCTTTGGAATGAACTCGGGTTCATCGTTCTGGATAAAGGCCAGAACGTGTCCGGATATATCAGCGATTTCAGCCTTGGCGATACGAATGCAGACGGTAAGACAGAAGTGGTGTTCTCCGTGGTTTCGCCTGCAAAAATCTTAAAGGACAGCCGAAGCCAGATTTTTTCAAAGCAGAGATCGTAAAATTGATTGGCGCTATTGGACGCCCTGGTGAAGCAGTTTTTCGGGGTGAATGCGTGGGTTGTATGGTTGTTGCTCGCCCGTTTGCTGCTTCTGCACGTCGCCCGTCCGCCCGGCCACCTCCCGCCCGAATACCTTGGCATTGATGTCAGTGGCGAATGCATTGATTTTAGGAATCACTTCACCCATGCTAGGGGTTACGGCGAAGAAGGGCAAGGGCCGTTGCAGGCCGCTGATATCCACCATTTTTGCATCGATGCTTACGCTATCATCGAACACCGTCAAGCTTCCGTAAAGAACATAGTCGGCATAGAGCTTGCCGCCTACCAGCAAAGCGCGACTCTCTCCTTCAAAATCGGTAACTGAGGCAGCCACTGCTCGGGTTTCATTTTTATTGATCACCTCCACATTGTCCTGCCAGGACAGCCGGGATGCAAGCATGTCGAGAACACCTTCCTGAAGAAAGGATAGGTCGCTTTCGGCGATGATATCAAATGGAAGAATCGCCACGCGGGCTGGTGCGGCAGAGGCAGCGGATTCACCGATGAGAAGCATAAGGGGGAGGGTCAGGAAAAGCAGAAGGGTACGATGCAACGATACTTGAGATTTGTTGTTCAATGGAGTCTCCTATTGTTCAGAGCCTTGGCTTTCAACACTTGCTGAACCCATCTGTGCGGAAGAGGCATCTCTGCGAATCGGTTGAACTTTTATATCAATGCCAATGGGCCTGGATCGCGTAAAGCGGGATTTGGATATATTTCTGACACCCTCACTCTACTTTAGCTTCTTCATCAGGATCTCGTTTACCACCTTTGGGTTGGCCTTGCCTTTGGTTGCCTTCATCACCTGGCCGACGAAAAAGCCGATCAGTTTTTTCTGGCCGCCGCGGTAGCGCTCGACCTCGTCGGGATTGGCCGCAACGATCGAATCGATAATGGGATCAATGGTCGATGTGTCGGAGACCTGCACCAATCCCTTTTCCTCCACAATGGCCTTGGCCGGCTTGCCGGTGTCGGCCATGGCTTCGAATACGGTCTTGGCGATTTTTCCGCTGATCACATCACTATCCAGAAGTTCAAGCAGGCCGGCGAGACCGTCGGGGGTGATGGGGGAGTTCTCGATCTCCAGGCCCCTGGCGTTGAGCAGGCCCAGTAGGTCGCCCATGATCCAGTTGGCTACGGTTTTGGGCTGGTTGTATGCGGTCAGGCAGGCTTCGAAATAGTCCGCCAACTCACGGCTTCCGGTCAGAACCCGGGCATCGGCGGCGGGCAAGCCGAAGTCGGCCTCGTAGCGGGCCTTGCGCTGGGCGGGCAGTTCAGGCATCTCGCCGCGCATGCGTTCGACCCAATTATTGTCGACCACCAGGGGCAAAAGATCCGGGTCGGGGAAGTACCGGTAATCGTGGGCGTCTTCCTTGCCGCGCATGGATACGGTCTGGCCTTTATCCGGTTGCCACAGCCGGGTTTCCTGCACGACCTCGCCCCCATCCAGAAGGAGTTCCTTTTGGCGGGCAATTTCGTAATACAATGCCTTTTCTACATGCTTGAACGAATTAAGGTTTTTGACTTCGGTGCGGGTGCCGAATTCGGTGGCACCCTTGGGCATGATGGAGACGTTGGCGTCGCAGCGGAAACTGCCCTCTTCCATGTTGCCGTCGCTGATATCCAGATAGCGCAGGATGGTGCGCAATTGGCGCAGGTATTCTCCGGCGGCCTCGGGGCTGCGGATATCCGGCTCGCTGACGATTTCCATCAGCGGGGTGCCGGTGCGGTTGAGGTCGACGCGGCTGATGGGACGATCCGGATCGTGGATCAGTTTCCCGGCATCCTCTTCCATGTGAATGCGCGTAATGCCGATGCGTAGGGCCTGGCCATCGACGTCGATGTCCAGGTGGCCGCCCGTGGCGATGGGCAGTTCGTACTGAGAAATCTGGTATCCCTTGGGCAGGTCCGGATAGAAATAGTTTTTGCGGGCGAAGCGGCTTTCCGATTGCACGGTGCAACCCGTGGCCAGGGCCATTTTAATGGTGTAGTCGACCACTTTTTTGTTCAACACCGGCAAGGACCCGGGCATCCCCAGGCATACCGGGCAGGTGTGCGTATTGGGGGGGGCACCAAAGGCGGTCGAACAGCTGCAGAAAATTTTGGTGCGGGTTTTCAGTTGGGCGTGGACTTCAAGGCCGATGACAGGGATAAATTCCATCTGATCTGTCCATGTTGGTTGCGAATTCATCATCGAATGGGTATCAATACTTCCATAATCGCGTGTAAAGGCATGCATTATCACCAACGGCAGGGATTGTAAAGGATGCTGTGAGTGGGGGACAAGCGGGGTTGCGACCGCCTGAAATGATGAGTCTTAACGGTTTGTCGGCACCGATATTTATGCTATGTTAATTATCAAACTACTGCCGAAGACGGGCGCAAGAACAAGCAATTTTGTTCAATTAATAAAATTCCCGATCCTTATCCCCCCAAACATAAGGAGAATCGATATGCCAGAAAGCGTTTTGGTTGCATCTCTGGATCATCACATCGGTGAAATTACCCTCAATCGTCCGAGTAGTCTCAACACCTTCACCCTCACCCTGGCATCGGAACTGAACCAGGCGCTACTTCAACTGGATGGGGACCCGGCGGTGCGGGTGCTCATTATCAAGGGTGCGGGCAAAGCTTTTTGCGCGGGTATCGATGTGTCCGATTTCTCGGATAAAAGCACCATGGATTACCGCGAATGGATCGAGTGCATGGAAACGCCCCTGGTGACCATCAGCCGGATGAAAAAACCGGTCATCGCCCAGGTCCATGGGGTGGCGGCCGCCAATGGGGCTGGCCTGGTGGCGGCCGCTGACCTGGCCATCGCCGCTGAGACGGCCGGTATGGGGCTGACCGCGATCAACGTTGGGCTGAATTGCGTGGGCCCGGTGGTTCCGGTTTCCCGCTCGGTGGGGCGCAAACGGGCCATGGAGCTGTTGCTTTACGGTGAGTTGATCAAGGCGCCGCAAGCGCTGGATATGGGGCTTGTCAACAAAGTGGTCCCGGCCGCCGACCTGGAGATGGAAGCCCGTCGCTGGGCCGCCGTACTGGCTGCCAAAAGCCCGCTTGCCGTGCAGAATGCCAAATCGGCGTTTTATGCCGCCGCCGACCTCGAGTACGACAAGGCCTTCAATTACATGAATGAAGCCTTTGCCCGGCTCTGCTCCACAGCTGATGCCAAGGAGGGGGTGTCGGCATTTTTGGAAAAGCGGACACCGACGTGGAAGGAGAAGTAAATACTGAAGGACAGGCCCTCATTCAGGGACAATACATATCTGTTCCCGCCACCTTGGCTTGAATGCTCTGATCCCCGCCAAATTCAAGGCTCACTTTGCATGGCGGCCTTCCGAACGTGGCCGTCAGCAGCTCGTATCTGCTGTGACTGCATCGGGGGGCGCCGATGATCCGCTTGTCACCCGGGGTCAAGGGCAAAACCATAAGGATGTCGCCCTCATCGCTGCAGGTGCCGTTGATTCGAAGCTGCCCGCTGACGTATTCGCAGGTATCGATGGTCGCATGGGATATTTTCATGTAGGGATTTTGGACATCGCTGATGTCAAAGTCCCTTTTTTCATCATTGCATCCCATCAACAGCAAAAGCATCCCTGCCAGAAAAATTTTTTTCGGTTCAACACGCATGTTTTTGATTTTTCACTCTTTGTGTTTGAGGCCGATTGCCGCCCATGACCTGCCGCCTGAAAGACATGTCGGCGTTCTTCAGGAATTCTTAACGCCTGAGTGTGATTTCGCCGGTGATTCGAACTGGCCACCACAACCAGTGAATGCGTGTCAGGTCGTCCGTCTTTCACCCTCCGGGATTTGTCAGCAAGGTCGATGCCATTTGTCAATGATATTATATTTCATTTGAATACAGATGCTTTTACTTGGGCGTGCGCTTTTGGTCGGTGGATTTGACGCAGAATGTCAATTGTCGTTACAAAAAACGGCCGGCCGAAACAATTTGCCATTATCTAAATCGAAAAATAATAAAAGTAATGAAATGTATTTGACACAAGCAAAATAAGAATTACGGTTTGTCTATCAAAAAATCACCGGTGTGGATCGCCGCACCGGTAAACAGGAGGAGACAAACCATGAGTAAAACCATCGGAATCGATCTGGGAACAACCAATTCATGTGTTGCCATTATGGACGGCGGCGATGCATTGGTAATCAACAATGCCGACGGCGGGCGGACCACCCCGTCAATGGTGGCCATTACCGGCAGCGCAGAACGCCTGGTGGGGCAGGTGGCCAAGCGCCAGGCGGTGACCAACCCGCAGAATACGGTTTTTGGCGTAAAACGGCTGATTGGCCGCAAGTACGATGCCCCTGAAGTGAGCAACGACAGGAAAAACCTGCCCTACGAGATCAGCCCGGCGGACAACGGTGACGTACGGATCACCTTGAATGGGCGTCAATACAGCCCGGCGGAGATCTCTTCGTATATTCTGGCCGATCTCAAAAAATCCGCCGAGGCCTACCTGGGAGAAACGATCACCGACGCCGTCATTACCGTGCCGGCCTATTTCAATGACAGCCAGCGCCAGGCCACCAAAGACGCCGGCAAGATCGCCGGCTTGAATGTTCAACGGATCATCAACGAACCCACGGCAGCCTCACTGGCCTATGGCCTGGACAAGAAGAAAGAAGAAAAAATCGCCGTTTTCGACCTGGGCGGCGGCACGTTTGATGTCTCCATCATGGAGATCGGCGACGGTGTCTTCGAGGTCAAGGCCACCAATGGCGACACCCATCTGGGTGGAGAGGATTTCGACCTGCGCCTGATCGACTACCTGGCCGACGAATTCAAACGGGAGCAGGGAATCGATTTGCGTGGTGACAAGATGGCCCTGCAGCGCCTCAAGGAAGCCGCCGAAAAAGCCAAAATGGAACTCTCCAGCGCCATGGAGACGGATATCAATCTGCCATTTATTACCGCCGATGCCAGCGGCCCCAAACATTTGAATGTCAAGGTTACCCGAGCCAAACTGGAATCCCTGGTGGATGATCTCCTGAAGCGCCTGGAGGGTCCTTGCCAAACGGCCCTCAAGGACGCCGGATTTTCCGGCAGCGACATCAACGAGGTTATTCTGGTGGGGGGCATGACCCGCATGCCGGCCGTACAGCAGCGTGTGAAGACGATTTTCGGCAAGGAACCCAACAAAGGTGTCAACCCCGATGAGGTGGTGGCCATGGGGGCCGCGATTCAGGGCGCCGTTCTGGAAGGCGATGTCAGCGATGTGCTGCTGCTGGATGTGACGCCGCTCTCCCTGGGGATCGAGACCCTGGGCGGCGTGATGACCAAGTTGATCCAGAAAAACACGACCATTCCCACCCGTCAGAGCCAGGTTTTCTCCACGGCCGAGGATAACCAGCCGGCGGTGACGGTGCATGTGCTCCAGGGTGAGCGGGAAATGGCCGGTGACAACAAGACCCTTGGCCGTTTCGAACTCACCGGTATCCCGCCGGCACCGCGGGGCACCCCACAAATTGAGGTGACCTTTGACATCGATGCCAACGGTATCGTGGAGGTTTCGGCCAAGGACAATGCCAGCGGAAAGGCCCAAAGCATTCGGATTACCTCCTCATCGGGTCTCTCCAAGGAAGAGATCGAGCGCTTGGTCAAGGACGCGGAACTGAATGCCGATGCCGACCAGCGGAAGAAAGAACGGGTCGAGGTTAAGAATCATGCCGATGCCCTGATCTACCAGACCCAGAAGTCCATGGACGAGATGGGGGCCAATGTGGACGGCGCCCTGCGCATGGAGATCGACGATGCCGTGGCCAATCTCAAACAGGCTCTCAAAGGTGACGACACCGACCAGATCCGTACGCTGACCGAGGTGCTCACGCGCGCTTCGCATAAGCTGGCGGAATCCGTGTACCAACAGCAGGCCGGCCCGAAGGGCGATGGATCGCAGGCCGGGCAGGGCGGTGGCCAGGCACGGTCGAACGCCTCCAAGGATGACGATGTGGTTGATGCCGAGTTCCAGGAAGTGGCATAATTCAACAGGCCGGGCAATTTGCCCGGCCTTTTGTTTAATGGGGCCTCAATGACAGCTATCATTGGCTGCTACGAGTACCAATGCCTTGAACCTACCGGTGGAGGGTGGTATACACGGCACATGCCGATATCACCGACCCAATTCCTCCCAATGCATGAGGCAACGATGAAAAAATGGACTCCACTGCTCCTGCTGGCCACCCTGCTTCTTCTCACGCTCGGATGCAGCAAGAAACACGGGCCCGAACCGATTGTGATTCCCAAGGATGCCACCAAAATGGAGGTCTCCTTTACCTGGGCGGGCATCGACACCTGTACCCATGATTCGCCTGAAATCCAGGTGACCCGTGTTCCCGCAGGCACCGTGGAATTGCAGGTCCGACTCAAGGATACCAATGAGCCGGCCTGGAATCACGGGGGCGGCAAGGTA
The DNA here is from genome assembly GCF_009689005.1 of Desulfosarcina ovata subsp. ovata. Lineage (NCBI taxonomy): Bacteria > Pseudomonadati > Thermodesulfobacteriota > Desulfobacteria > Desulfobacterales > Desulfosarcinaceae > Desulfosarcina > Desulfosarcina ovata. The sequence continues at coordinate 4,659,500 of NZ_AP021879.1, forward strand.
GCCTATGACGGGTCGGGAACGATTTCTGCCGGTGCCCTCAACCGGGGGTATAACGGTCCTTGCCCGCCCTGGGACCAGAGTCACAAATACGAATTTTCGGTCATGGCCGTGGATGATCAGGGGACGATCATCGGATTCGGCAAGGCCCGGCAGCTTTTTCCACCCAAAAACTGACGGATTCGAAAAACCGAATTTCGAATGATTGAGAATCCGTCGGAACTGTGAATTTTACAATTTCATCAAGAATTGATTATTTTTTGCCAGAAAGCCGGGCGGTTGCCCGGCTTTTCATTTTGATCCCTGATTTTTCTTGGCCTGACAGTCCGGGCAGACACCAAAAAAATCGAGGCGATGGCGGGTGATGGTAAATCCGGTTTCGCGCATCAGTTCCGCGGTCATGTTTGAAAGCGCCGCAATATCCGGATCGAGGATTTTTTTACAGACCGTACAGACCACGTGGGGATGATCGTAGGGTTTGTTGCCGTCGTAACGGTTGCTGTCGTCACTGAATCCCAGTTCCAGGACCTGATTAAGTTCCTTGAGAACCGAGATATTTTTGTAGACGGTGGCCAGGCTGGTGGTGGGGAAGTCCGGTTTGACCTGGGCGTAGATGGCTTCGACGCTGGGATGACCTTTGCTTTCCGCCAGTATTCTTAGGATGGCCAGGCGTTGGGGGGTGATGCGGTACTGGTTTTCACGCAAGGCGGCAACCATTTTGTGCAGTCGGATTTCAGGATCGGACATGGGCGTGCCATCTTTCGGGTGCATGTTTTTAAAAGAAAACCACTTTCCGCTAATAGCAAGTCGGCATTTTGCTGTCAATGGTCAGCAATAAAGGTGGCTTCCAATTGACAAGATCAACCGGCATGCCAAATTTATATGAGAATGAATCTTAACAACATCTGCCCGGATATTCAATTCAGAGCAACTGATGGGGTAGACCAGCGCCAGCCAGGTGCCCTTATTCGATGGCCTGGAATTGACGCATGAACTTTCGATCGATGTAGTCCTTGACGATAAACGCCGGCCGGCCGCCAAACTCCAGCCAGCGTTTTTTCAGGACACCGGTCCGTCCGCCCAGATTGAAGATCAACAAGTAATCCCCGCCCGGATCGAACGGCATCAGATCACGGCCCTCCAGCCGGGCCAGGAGATTGTGATACAGCACCGGATTTTCGCGTACGGCGTAAACGCCCACCTTGTCCAGCGGCTGTTTTTGGAAGTAGATGCAGTCACCACCACCGAAAATATCCGGGTGCTGGGTGCTTTGCAGAAACGGGTTGACCCGCAAACCGCCGTCCGGCCCGGTGGCGATGCCGGAATCCGCAAAAATCGGTGACGGCCGCACGCCCAGGGCCAGGAAGATGAAGTCCGCGGCCAGGGTCTCACCACCGTCCAGGGTGACGGTGTTTGAGGAGATGGCGCGCACATACCCGCCTTCGCGCATGACAACGCCCCGGCGGCGCAGGCTGCCCATGATCCGGTGTCGGATCGAGTCGCTGAAGCGGCCCATGAAGGTGCGGCCGGCGCAGACGGTGATCCGGGGCATCGTTTTCCCGGTATCTCTGGCCAGTTGCCAGACATTGCCGGCGACTTCGGCCGCTGAGGGTCCGCCGCCGACAATCACCACTTGCGTCTGGTGCCGTTCGAAATGATCCACAAGGCGTCGTTTGGCTTCCATGAGCCGTTCGATGGGTTTGACCGTAAAAATATCCGTGGGATCCCCGTCAATGGGTGGCTTTGGCACCTGGCTGCCCGCATTGCAGGAAAGCACGTCGTAGGGCACGCTGCCGCCGCTTTCGAGCATGACCATTTTTTTCTGGGGCTCGATGCGTACGGCCTTGTCGCGGACGAAGGTTCCGCCCTGTTTTTCGACCACATGGCGGGTGGCGAAACGAATCTGTTCGGGACGGTAGGTACCCGAAAGCATTCCCGGTCCCATTCCCGAATAATAGTGCTCGTCCGATGGGCCGACAACGGTGACGTCAATGCCTTTGGCGGTGATGGCCCCAAGGTTGGCCAGGGTAACCATGTGGGCGTGGCCGCCGCCGATGAGAACCAGTTTTTTTTGCATTGTAATTCCTTTTATTTCCCTTCCAGGGTCTCTTCCATCAATTCGCCCAGCAGCCTCAGGTGGGTTTTCTCCTCATTGGCAATCTGGACCAGTGCCTTGCGTCCGGCATCGTTGACCGCTTTTTCGGATGCCCGCAGGTAGAGATCCAGCGCCTGGGCCTCGATGGACATGGCCAGTTCGATGATTTCGCTGACCGTGTCATAGCTGGGCATGAGCAGATTGGCGTACTCTTCGGTGGTCAGGCCGCCTTCAAGGACACCGGGCAGGGCCTGGTTTTCGAACGTTTCATGGGAGACCGCTTTGCCGGTGGTTTCGGCGTATTGTTTCAAGATACGCTCCTGGTGTTTGATTTCAATCTGAGACAGTTTTTGAAACAGTTGCTTTGCTGGATCGTTGTCTACCTTGCCGGCCATGGTTTCGTAAAAATCCTTCAGGCCGGCCTCGAGGGAGTAGGCCACGGTGAGGGCCTGCTCCACGGAGGTGACGCCGTCGAAAAGCGCCAACCCCTTTTCTTCACCGAGAAATGCCGTGTCGCTGGTCCAGGCCTTGAATCCGCCGGACAGATTCAGGATGTTTTTAAATCCCTGCCCGGAAAGCAGCTGTGCCGCCACCCGGCTGCGGCCGCCAACGGCGCAGTAAACCATTACGGGTTTGTTTTTATCGATTTTGTCCAGATGATCGGTCAACCCCGGCAGAGGCGCCAGGACGGCCCCGGGAATATGGCCGGATTCATACTCTTTTGGCTGACGGACATCCAGAATGGTTACATCTTCCACTTTTTTATCGGCCAGATAGGCTTTGGCCGCATCGGCATCGACGGACTTTACGGGGGTCAGAAATTGTCGCCAGTTCATGGAGGCCTCCATTTGCTGAAAGTTGTGGATTATAGGGGTGGAACAGAAAAAAAGAATCGATTATACATAAAACAAACGGGCGAAGCCATGACTTTTTTGAATGGCACACAGTTTGCTTGAAGTTATGACGCGGACTTACTGTTGATTTAAGTACGGGCCACCGGCGCCCATTTCTCACCATCTTATGGAGGAGGCGTAACCATGAATTTGAGCGAGTACAAGGACATCATCAAGCAGGCCATTGCCAACGAAGTCGAGGCCAGAAAGTTTTACGAGGATGCATCCAACACCCTTAAGGATCCGTACCTGAAAAAGCTCTTCGCCTCCCTGGCCGAAGAGGAGAAGAAACATCGCGATATTCTCACCAAAATCTACACCAGCGATACCGTGGAGACCTATTTTTCGGAAACACGGGATTACAAAGTGGCAGAGACCGTGGATGCACCGGAACTCTCCATGGATATGAAACCGGCCGACGCCTTTGCTCTGGCCATGAAGAAGGAAGAAGAAGCCATGAAGCAGTACACCGAAATGGCCAACCTGTGTGACGATGCGGAAAAACGCAAGATCTTTCTGGATCTGGCCGCCATGGAGCGGGATCACAAACTGAAAATGGAATCCGCGTTTGTGGATATCGGCTATCCCGAGGTATGGTAAGCGATGGCGCTATCCGTCGTTGATCTATACCGGGATGTGTTGCCACGGACCAATTGCGGCGACTGCGGATTTAATAGCTGCCTGGCCTTTGCCGGGATGGTGGTTGCCGAGAAACACCCCCTGGACGGCTGCCCGCACCTGGCGCCGGAGGTGGTGGAACGCTGCAACCAGGAGTTGGGCGGGCAATATGCGGCCGGGAAGTGGACCAAACGGGATCTGGCCGAAGATGCCCTGACGTGGGCCAGGGAGCGTTCCGCCTCCATGCGGCTGGTCGACCTGCCAGAACGTATCGGCGGGCATCTGACGAACGAAGACGGAGAGCCGGCCCTGCACCTACCCTACTACACGGCCAGCGTGATCATCCGTGGCGACGATATCGTGCGGGCGGACGGGGCGGCCCTGACCCGCTGGGAGAAGGTGTTCATCTACAACCATATGGCCCAGGGGGGGCGGCGGATGCCCACCGGCAAGTGGAAGGGGTTTGAGGAATTCCCCAACACCGTGTCCAAGGTCAAGACCATGGCCGCGCATGTGGAGGCCCCCCTGGTGGCGCGTTTTTGTGGCCGGATTGACGAGTTGCGTTCGGCCGCTGCCGGTATGGGCGGCGAAGACGCCACCGGCAAGGCCAACAGCGCCGATGTCGCCGTTCATTTTCATCCCTTCCCCCGGGTACCGGTGATGCTGCTTTTCTGGGATGAAGATCCCGAGGATGGTTTCGGGGCCACGGCCAAATTGCTTTTTGACGAAACCGTCATCGAGCATCTGGATATTGAATCCATCGTTTTTCTGAGTGAGCGGTTGCGGCAGATGCTGTGTGATGCCGCCGATGAAGGAGCGTGATCCATGCAAACCCATGATGTCGCCGTATTCGAACCCTACCCCTTTGTGGTGGGGCAGAAAATCAACATTGCATCCGGTCCCCGCAAGGGTGACTGGGAGGTGGTGGGGGTGACCGAGCGCAAAGTCAGGCTGCGCTGCCCGTTCAGCCACAAGGAGTTCGACTGGAACCGCTTCTGCTACCTGGCCGAAGAGAAGCGGGGTGCTGTCTGGCCCGGTGAGGAGTAAGATTTTAGAGCCGTTTGTACACCGTCGCGGGTTTTGGACGGGCATTGAAACGAGGAGAATCGCATGGCCGTCTACGATTACGATATCGGGATCATCGGCGGCGGTGCCGCCGGTCTGACGGTGGCGTCGGGGGCGGCCCAGCTGGGAGCCAAAACCCTTTTGGTGGAAAAAGAGCCTGCTCTCGGTGGCGATTGCCTGCATTACGGCTGTGTGCCCAGCAAAACCCTGATCCACTCGGCCCGCGTTTGGCATCAGATCAAACACGCCGATCGCTTCGGTCTGTCGGTGGTGGATGTGCCGCCGGTTGACTTTTCCCGGATCGCCAGACGGATTCAGGACGTGATTGCCGTAATCCAGCGGCACGATTCGGAGGAACGCTTCTGCCGGCTGGGGGCCAAGGTGGTTTTCGGCAGCGTTTTTTTCAGGGATGCGCACACGGTGGACCTGAACGGCAGCCGTGTCAGTGCCAAAACATGGGTGGTGGCCACCGGTTCCTCGCCGGCCGTTCCGCCCATCCCCGGGCTTGGGGCGGTTGATTTTTTAACCAACCGCCAAATTTTTTCCCTTGAAACCCGGCCGGGCAGCATGATTATTCTGGGTGCCGGCCCCATCGGCATTGAAATGGCCCAGGCCTTCAACCGACTGGGAACGAAAGTGACGGTCGTGGGGCGGTCCGGTCAGATCCTGTCCAGGGAGGATCGCGATATGGCTGACGCGGTCCAGGCCCGTCTGGCCGCAGAAGGGGTCTCCTTTTACCTGGGGGCCAGCGTGCAGCGGGTATCCCCGGACGGGCCGAGAAAATGCGTGCGTTTGCAGCTGGATTCGGGTAGGAAAATCGACATTCGGGCCGATGCGCTCCTGGTAGCCCTGGGCCGCAGACCCAACGTCGAGGATTTGCGGCTGGAAGCGGCCGGTGTGGCCGTGGAGCCGGCCGGCATCGTTGTGGACCCGCGTTTGCGGACCCGCCAGAAACACATTTTTGCTGCCGGAGATGTTAATGGGGGCTTTCAGTTTACCCACGCCGCCGGCTACGAAGGCGGCATCGTGGTCAGCAACGCCGTATTTCATCTGCCGCGCAAAGTCGATTACACCTGGCTGCCGTGGTGTACCTACACCGATCCCGAACTGGCCAGCATTGGCATGAACGAACGCAGAGCCAGGGCGTCGGGAATCGACTGCACGGTGCTGATCGAATCGTTCGGGGCCAACGACCGGGCCCTGGCCGAAGGGGAGACCGACGGGCGGATCAAACTGATCCTGGACAAAAAGGAAAAACCCCTGGGCGTGCAGATCCTCGGCCCGCGGGCCGGTGACCTGATTGCCGAGTGGGTGGCTACTTTGAACGGTGGTACCAAGCTGTCCTCCCTGGCCTCGGCCGTTCACCCATACCCCACGCTGGCGGAGATCAATAAGCGGGTTGCCGGAAATCTCTTCTCGCCAAAGATCTTTTCCGAGACGGTGCAAAAGGGGCTCAAGTTGTTTTTTAACCTTAAGGGGCGGGCCTGCACACCCTCGGTGGGTGACGGTCCGGCGGAATCCTGAACGGGAGTTTGATGATGCAATCGGTACCCTCCGAATCCAGCAAGACCAGGGCCAGGATCAAAGCCTTGCTGCTGATCGTGTTTATTGCCGGTGCGGTTGTCCTGATTCGCTACTCCCCGCTTCGTGCCTACCTGACACCCGATGGGCTGTCAGGGGTGATGGCGACGGCCGGCGGGTGGGCGCCGGTGGTTTACGTGGTCATTTACGCCGTGGGCATCTGCCTGTTCATTCCCGGGACCCTGTTGACCGGCATCGGCGCTGCTATTTTTGGCCCTTTCTGGGGTTTCGTGTGGGTCTGGATCGGTGCCATGATCGGGTCGGTCGGCGGTTTTTTCATCGGACGGACGCTGGGACGGGATTTTGCCGCTTCACTGATCGGAGACCGGCTCAGCCGTTACGATGCCGCCATTGCGCGCAACGGTTTTGCCACGGTGCTCTACTTGCGGCTGATCTACTTTCCCTTTACGCCCATGAATTTCGGCATGGGCTTGACCCGGGTGCGTTTTGCAGACTATTTTGCCGGTACTGGCCTGGGGATTGTTGTGGGGACGTTTATTTTCACTTTTTTTATCGGTACCCTCAAAACGGTCTGGGTTTCGGGGAACTGGGCCGCACTGATTTCCCCCAAGGTGTTTTTTTCCATCGGCCTGTTTGTTTTCTCATTTTTCATTCCCGTTATCATCAAAAGCTTCAGAGACCGGCATCCATAAACGGGTGCGCCATGATTCGTGAAACGTGAGACACGTTGTCTCATAAAACAGCCGGCCCGTTGTTCCCGACGTGATGGTTTTTATCTTCAGCCACGGGAAGAAGGCCCTTTTACGGGGCCTTTCTCCTTGACGGTGGTGGCATGGATCTTGATAATAGGGAGCAAGATCCGCATTTTTCCATGGAGATCGCATGGAACAGCAGATTCAATTGAAACGGGATTTTTTTGACGACGCCGACCATTACGACATGCTGGCGGCCACCCGCGCCCTGGACATCCCCATGCTGGTGGTGCACGGTGACCGCGATACGATCATTCCCGTGTCTGAAGCCCACCTGGCCCGGGAGGCCAATCCGGCACGGGTGGAGCTGTTGATTGTCGAGGGTGGCGATCACATGCTTTCCCGTTCCGAGCACCAGCAACAGGTCGGTCGTGTGGTTACCGACTGGTTCTGCCGGCAGGCCGGCGTGCCGGTGACCGGCGCTTCAGCCGGATGATCTTTTAATAGAGAAATAAAATAATAACCCATCATATCAGTGTTTAAGATAATGTTTTTGGCAAGGCCAGAGGGAGGAAGCTGTATCAATTATACCGCGACGACCGATAACGCCGCCGAAAAACATTATCTTGAATGCTATAGCGCTTACAGGAGAGTGCGGAAGATGAATCTGTCCGAAACCCTGAGCGCCGATTTTATCGACGCCCAATACCGCAAATGGAAGTCCGATCCCGCTTCCGTGCCAGAGGACTGGCAGTTTTTCTTCCGGGGATTCGAAATCGCCGCTGCAACACCCGTATCGGCGGGCGATGGGGACCCTGAACAGGCCCTTCGCCAGGCCCACGTCGGAGCCCTGATTCATCGCTACCGGGATATCGGTCATCTGTTGGCCTGCATGGATCCGCTTTCGGCCTGTCCCACATCCCACCCCCTGCTGGATCTCGAAGCCTTCGGGCTGGACGCCGCCGATATGGAGCGGACTTTTGCCGCACCGGACCTGATGGCGTCAGGCGCGGCACCGCTCAAGGCGATCGTCGGCCGTCTGAAGCAGACCTACTGCCACAGCGTCGGGGTCGAATATATGCACCTTCAGGACCCCGATGAGCGGGCCTGGCTGCAGGCACGCATGGAGCCTGGCGGCAACCGGACCGAGCTTTCCCCGGATTCGCGCATCGATCTGCTGCGGCAGATTTCGGCGGCCGCGCTGTTCGAGGCCTTTCTCAATAAAAAATATGTGGGTGTGACCCGGTTCTCGCTGGAGGGCGGCGAATCCCTCATCCCCCTGCTGGACACCCTCTGCCGGCGGGCCCACGACGCCGGCTGCCGGGAACTGATTCTCGGCATGGCCCACCGGGGGCGCCTCAATGTGCTGCGCAACATCCTGGCCAAACCGGCCGAGGAGATCTTCTCGGAATTCGAAAGCTGCTACGATCCCCAGGACCTGGTGGGATCGGGAGATGTCAAATACCATAACGGCTACCTCTCCCAGCGGGACATGGGCGGCGGGGATCCGTTGACCCTTTACATGGTGAGCAATCCCAGCCATCTGGAAGCGGTCGATCCGGTGGTCGAGGGCATGGTCCGGGCCCGGCAGGACAGGCTTCCCGAGCGGCCGGAGCAGATGGTGATGCCGGTGCTGCTGCACGGTGACGCGGCCTTTGCCGGTCAGGGGGTGGTGGCGGAAACCCTGAATATGTCGCAGCTCAAGGGCTACCGTACGGGGGGCACCATCCATGTGATCGTCAACAACCAGATCGGCTACACCACCCTTCCCGAAGACGCCCGGTCCACCCGCTATTCCACCGATGTGGCCAAGGGCTTGATGGTGCCCATTTTCCATGTCCACGGCGAGGATCCCGAAGCCGTGGTGCACGTGGCCCGCCTGGCCGCCGATTATCGCTACCGCTTCGGCAAGGATGTGGTCATCGATCTGGTCTGCTACCGCCGGTACGGTCACAACGAGGGCGACGAACCCTATTTCACCCAGCCGACCATGTACCAGCGCATCCGGGAACGGCCACCGCTCAATCGGGTGTACGCTGAACAACTGATGGCCGAGAAGATCGTCTCCAGGGAAACCGTCGAGAAATTTGAAGCGGCCATCAATGAGGGGCTTGACGCCGCCTACGAGGAGATCCATGGGTCCACCTGCCTTTTTCCGGAACCGCGCTTTTTCCCGGAATGGGACGGGGTCGGCGGGACCTTCAGTTTTAATTCGGTGAAAACGGCGGTTGCCAAAAAGACGTTGACCGACCTGGCCCAGCGCCTGGCCGATATGCCGGACGGCTTTACCGTTCATCCACGGCTGAAACGCGTGCTGGATCAGCGCCTGGAGGCGGTCACGGCCCGTGAGGGGATCGACTGGGCCGGTGCCGAGGCCCTGGCGTTTGCCTCCCTGCTGGCCGAGGGCCACCCCGTGCGGCTCAGTGGTCAGGATGTGGGCCGGGGCACCTTCAGCCAGCGTCATAGTGTGCTCTGGGATTACCAGACCGGTGAGCCGCATATTCCGTTGAATCGACTGATGCCGGATCAGGCGCCGTTTGCCGTTTACAACAGCCTTCTGGCCGAAGCCGGCGTACTGGGGTTCGAATACGGTTATGCAGTGACCCGGCCCGATGTGCTGACCCTGTGGGAAGCCCAGTTCGGCGATTTTGCCAACAACGCCCAGTGCGTTATCGATTTGTTCATCGCCAGCGGACAGGCCAAGTGGCAGCAGCTCTGCGGGCTGACCCTGCTTTTGCCCCACGGCTGGGAAGGATTGGGGCCCGAACATTCCAGCGCCCGGATGGAGCGCTTCCTCCAGCTGTGCGCAGGCGACAACATGCAGGTGGCCAATCTGACCACACCGGCCCAGTACTTCCACCTGCTGCGCCGCCAGATCAACGCCCCGTTTCGTAAACCCCTGGTGATCATGACGCCCAAAAGCCTGCTTCGCCACCCCATGGCGATCTCTTCTCTCAAGTCGCTGACCGACGAAGCCTTTGCGCCGGTGATCGATGATGCCGGGGCCGGCGCCTCGATCAAAAAGGTAGTCTTTTGCAGCGGCAAGCTTTACTATCAACTGATCGCCCGGCGCCAGCAGATCAAAGCCAACGATACGGCCATCGTACGGGTGGAGCTGTTGCATCCCTTTCCGGAAAAAGCGCTCAAGGCGGTAATCGGCCGGTACAAAAAAGCCTCGGTGTGGATCTGGGCCCAGGAGGAACCGGAAAACATGGGCGCCTGGCAGTATATCCGGCCCCGGCTGGGCGAGATGCTGAAAAAGACACTTGCCTATGTGGGCCGCAACGCGTCGGCCAGCCCGGCCACCGGGTTCCCCAAGATTTACAAAATGGAACAGGATGGCATTATGGATCAGGCCATCGGCCTCCACGGCCAGTCGGGTGAGGTCGCCGGGTAATCCATCCAAACATTAAATTTTTCCAAGGAGCGTCCATGTCCATCGAAATCAAGATACCCAGTGTTGGCGAATCGGTTCAGGAAGCCGTCCTGGCCGAATGGTTCAAGCAGGATGGCGACACGGTCCGCAAGGACGACCCCCTGTTCGTCATCGAGACGGATAAGGTCACCCTGGAAGTGGTGGCCGAAGCCGACGGGGTCCTTACCATTACCGTTCCGGCCGGTGAAACGGTCGCCATTGGCGCAGTGGTCGGATCGATCGAGCCTGGGGGGGCTGCCGCAGCCGCTCCGCAACCGACGGCGGCGAAAGAACCGGTGACCCCGCCGGAAAAGGAATCGGCGGCTCCTCAATCCGTCGCGCCGACACCGGCGGTACCGGCAGCGGCGGGCTCACCCGTCATTCCGCAGGGCATGGCCCTGGCCCCCTCGGTCCGCCGCCTGATTGCCGAGAAGAACCTCGATATTTCCAAGATACAGGGCACCGGTCCCGGCGGGCGCATCAGCAAGGGTGACATCCTGCTGCATCTGGAAAAAGCCCCTGCGGGTATCCCCGACGTCCCGTCGGCACCGGCTGTCCAGGCCGCTGACGATCCGGCCGCTTTCGAAACGCGCAAGCCCATGTCGCCCATCCGCAAGCGCATCGCCGAGCGCCTGCTGGAATCCAAGCAGAACACGGCCATGCTGACCACCTTCAACGAGATCGACATGTCACGGGCCATGCAGATCCGTTCGCTGTACAAGGATGCCTTCCAGAAACGCCACAGCGTCGCCCTGGGTTTCATGTCCTTCTTCGTCAAGGCGTGTGTGCAGGCGCTCAAGGAGGTCCCCGAGATCAACGCCTTCATCGATGGCGGCGACATTATCTATCACAACTACCAGCATATCGGCGTGGCCGTGGGTACCGAGCGCGGACTGGTGGTGCCGGTGATCCGCCATGCCGAACGCATGAGTTACGCCCAGGTGGAGCAGGCGATTGTGGATTACGTTACCAAAATCAAGGATAACCGGCTGGAACTGGCCGACCTGGAGGGGGGCACCTTTACGGTGAGCAATGGCGGTGTTTACGGCAGCCTGCTCTCCACGCCCATCCTCAACATGCCCCAGAGCGGTATCCTGGGCATGCACAAAATCGAGAAACGGCCGGTGGTGATCGACGACGCGATCGTCATCCGGCCCATGATGTACGTGGCGCTCAGCTACGACCACCGTGTCGTGGACGGCAAGGGCGCGGTGACCTTCCTGAAGCGGGTCAAGGAGTTTGTTGAGAATCCGGAACGCATGGCATTGGAGGTGTAAAGATGGCACAAGAGACACGGTTCGACCTGGTGATCATCGGTTCCGGTCCCGGCGGGTACGTGGCCGCCGTGCGTGCGGCCCAGCTTGGCATGAAGACCGCCGTGGTCGAAAAATCCTCACGGCTCGGCGGAGTTTGCCTCAATGTGGGCTGTATTCCCAGCAAGGCCCTCTTGGACGCTTCCGAGTACTACCACCTGGCAAAGGAACGGTTTGCCGAATACGGCATCAAGACCGGCAAGGTCGGTCTGGATCTGGCCACCATGCTGGCCCGCAAGGACAAGGTGGTGGAAGATCTCACCGAAAACGTGCGCAAACTGATGGAGGGCAACCATATCGAGGTGATCCATGGTTTGGCGACGCTGACGGCACCAGGGACGGTGGACGTGGACACGGGCAAAAAGAAAAAACTTACCCTGTCCGCCGGTAACATTTTGCTGGCTACCGGTTCGGAGCCGCTCGAAGTCAAGGGACTCACGTTTGATGGTGAGTATATTGTCAGTTCCACCGAGGCGCTCTCCTTCGATAGCGTGCCCGGCCGGTTGGGCATTGTCGGCGGGGGGTATATTGGCCTGGAGCTGGGCTCGGTCTGGAACCGTTTGGGATCCATGGTCACCGTTATCGAGATGCTGCCCAAGATTGCCGCCAATCTGGACGGCCAGGTGGGGCGTACCCTGGACCGGATTCTCAAGCGCCAGGGCATGCAGTTCAAGCTGGATACCCGGGTGGTCGAGGCCACGGTGTCGGGCAAGGCGGTCAAGGCCGTGCTGGCCACCGGCGACAAGACAGAGACGATGACTTTCGACCGGTTGCTGGTTTCGGTGGGCCGTCGCCCCTTGACCCGGGGGCTTGGGCTTGAGGCCTTGGCGGTCGAGACTGACGAACGCACCGGTCAGATTGTGGTGGATCAGGAATATCGCACCAGCGTCAAGGGCATTTACGCCATCGGCGATTTGGTGCCCGGTCCCATGCTGGCCCACAAGGCGTCTGCCGAGGGGACTGCTGCCGTGGAGTGCATGGCCGGGCGTGCCGGTGAGGTGAACTACGATACCATCCCGGCGGTGGTCTACACCTGGCCCGAGGTGGCCAGTGTCGGGCTGACCGAGGAGCAGGTCCGCGAACGGGAGATCCCTTACTGCGTGGGCAGTTTCCCCTTCTCCGGGGCGGGGCGGGCCCGCTGCATGGGCGAGACCGATGGATTTGTCAAACTGATTTCCCACGGCAAGACCGACCGCATCCTGGGGGTTCACATCATCGGCCCGCGGGCGGCGGACATGATTGCCGAGTGTGTGCTGGCCTTGGAATTCGGTGCCAGCAGCGAGGATATTTCACGCACCATCCATGGCCATCCCACCTTTTCCGAGGCCTTGCAGGAGGCGGCCATGCATGTCCGCCAGTGTTCCATCTATGCCTCCTGAGTTTGAAGATGGATCGGTTTGCCAGCGCAGCTCAAAAGGCTGTTTGACAAACTCATCAAAATCTGAGCTTATAACGCGGCCGTCATCTATTGATTCTCTGTTATTCGATCTTAAATTCTCAGCCAACACCCAGATGCCCCAGGTACATTGCCTCTACCTGAACGATGTAACCTTTTGCCAGGATGGTCCAATGGACGAAAAAGACCTTGACTATTTTCGGAATCTTCTGCAAGCGGAACTGGATACGCTGCTTGACAAGGCGGGTGTCGCCGTTGGGGAACTGTTGGGAACGGCATATACTTCCGAGGCCGATCCCCTGGATCGGGCCTCGGAGGACCTGGCGCGCAACAATCAGTTGCGTATGCGCGAGCGCGAGAGCCGCTTGATTGCAAAAATCAGAAAGTGTCTTCAGGCGATCGAGGAGGGAACTTACGGGATTTGCGAAACCTGCGAAGAGCCCATCAGTATCGCCCGCCTCAAGGCCAGGCCGGTCACCAGCTACTGCATTGCCTGCAAAACCAGACAAGAGGCGATGGAACGGGTTACCGGAACCTGATCCTGCCGTGCCTTTTGATGCCCTTCCTGATTCAGCGCTGATGGCCGAAAGCTGTATTTGAAGCTGATCGGTTGTCTCCCGGCCCCCTTCAAGTAAAATGTTTGCGATGTTGCCTGTAACTGGCAGTGAACTTCTTTTTTAAGATATCGAGCTGGTTTCCGCCTGATCCTGTCGGATGGGCATACTGCTTTTCGATTCCATTGATGAACGAGGGCGCCTATGATAACCAGCACCATCTGCAAAAAATGTGCGGCATGTTGTAAACGCTTCCCTTATATTCAGTTGTCGGAGAACGATATCCGGGCGATTGAACAGGAGACGGCACTGCCCTTGGAGGTATTTACCCATCCTCAGGATGCCGCCGCTGGAATCTATTTTCTACAATTCAAGGAAAATGGGGATTGCTTTTTCTTATCCGAGGAAAACGGTCATTATTTTTGCAGCGTCTATAAAACAAGACCGGATATCTGTAGAACTTATCCCGCCAAACCCATTCAACAAGTCTATTGTTCCATCAATTCCAGTAAAATAATCCCGCCACGACGGTGATAAAAAGATTCTGGTTGTATTGAATTCAGGGCGCTTGGTCCCTATCGCCTTCAAGATAATGTTTTTGGACTGCGTGATCGATCGTCGCGGCATGGTTCGTACAAAGGTGTGTTTTTTATTGACAGAAAATTAAAAAATGAATTATTTTTAATTTGCCTATCGACCGGTCGGTAAAAAATAAATTCAGAGGTGCCCGCGCCGATGTCCGACATGAAAACGACAATCAAATCCGTCTCCATCGACCTTTTTTTTCGCAAAGGTTACTTCGCCACCAGCATCAGCGATATCGCCAGGGGCAGCGGCATCCAGAAGGCCAGCATCTACTATCACTACCCCAGCAAGGAAGCTCTGCTGTTTCACATCCTCAAGTGCACCATGGATGATCTGACCGACTATCTCCAGCAATGCCTGGCCGGTATAGAAGGCATCGAGACACGCATGCGTGCAGCGGTGCGCGGACATGTGCGTTTTCATCTGCAACGCCAGAAAGAGAATTTCATCGCCAACAGCGAACTTCGCGGACTCACGGCCGAGCATTACCGCGAAATTGTAAAAAAAAGGGACGCATACGAGCTGATCTTTCAGGATCTCATTCGTGAGGGCACTAAGGCCGGCGCCTTCCCCGAAGGGGATGCAAAGATCCTCTCTTACGCCATTCTGACCCTCTGTACGGCCGGCGCCTCGTGGTACAAGGACGGCGGGCGTTTGTCAGTGGATGCGATCGCCGATATTTATGAACGCTTCATTCTCAGCGGCTTGAAGCAGGGACGGCTTGACCAGGGCGGCAACTGTTGAAGTTCAAACCGTAAACCAACGCGGACCGCGCCCAGGGATGCGCCGGTGCCCGGATGGCTCCAGCGGAAAGGAGGACATCGTGGATTTCGATCTGACCCGAGAACAGCAGATGATCCGCAAGGAGGTCCGCAAGTTCGCCCTAAGTGAGATCGCCCCGCTCGCGGCCGAACTGGACGAAAGCGAGTCCTTTTCCGTCGCCTTGACCCGTAAAATGGGTGAGATCGGCCTCTTCGGCATGTTCGTTTCCGAGTCCTACGAGGGCCAGGGGCTGGACTACGTTTCTTATATCATCGCCGTGGAGGAAGTGGCCCGGGTGGATGGCTCCCAGGCGGCGACCATTGCCGCCGGGAACTCACTGGGGATCGGCCCGCTCTATTACTTTGGCAGCGATGCCCAGAAACAACGCTATCTGCCCCGACTTTGCGCCGGCGAAGGCTTGTGGGGGTTCGGGCTCACCGAACCCACCGCCGGGTCGGATGCCGGCGGATCGAAGACCACGGCGGTTCGTGACGGAAGCGATTGGGTGATCAACGGCTCCAAGATCTTCATCACCAATGCGGCCAGCGAGATGACCCTGGGGGTCACCGTGCAGGCCGTGACCGGTACCCGGCCCAACGGCAAGCCGGAGTACACCTGTTTTATTGTCGAAAACGGCACCCGGGGGTTCAAGGCGGTGCCCATGAAGAAAAAGATGATGTGGCGGGCGTCCAACACGGCGGAACTCTACTTCGATGACGTGCGCGTGCCGGCAAAAAACATCCTGGGACGCCAGGGGGACGGGTTCCACCAGATGCTCAAAACCCTGGACGGCGGCCGTCTTTCCATCGCGGCCATGGGGCTGGGGGGCGCTCAGGGGGCTTACGATGCTGCCCTGAACTACGCCCGCAAGCGCGAGCAGTTCGGCCAGCCCATCTCCAAATTTCAGGCCGTGGCCTTTAAACTGGCCGACAGCGCCATGGAGATCGAATGCGCCCGCAACCTGCTCTACAAGGCCTGTTGGCTGCGTGACCGGAAGCGTCCTTTCGAGAAAGAGGCCGCCATGGCCAAGCTATACTGCTCCGAGCTCATGGGGCGGGTGGCCAACCACGCCGTGCAGATTCATGGGGGGTACGGCCTGATGAAAGAATACAACGTGGAGCGCTTTTACCGGGATCAGAAACTGCTCGATATCGGTGAAGGCACCTCCGAAGTGCAACGCATCGTCATCTCACGGCACATCGGCTGTTGACCTCAGCGGCCGGATATTTTTCAGAGCTTGTTTGATAAATCCGTCTAAGGCCCGCTAACGGCGTTGGAAAGTGTCTCAAAATGCTCACATATTACCTATATGCTCCGCTTTCGAGCCACGTTCCGCCTTGTTATCGAGCCTGATCCAGACTTCTCAAACAGGCTCTCAGGGAGGCGTGTATGAACGACACCATTCTGCTCAGCGAGCAAAACGATGGCGTGGTGCTGATCACGTTGAACCGGCCCAAATTGATGAACTCCTTCAACTGGGCGCTGCTGCACGCCATGGAAGCCAAAATCGCCGCCATCCGCTTCGATTCTAGCGTCCGCGTGGTCATCATTACCGGGGCCGGGGATCGGGCCTTCTGCACCGGTGCGGACCTGAAAGAGCGTGTCTCTTATACGCCCCTGCAGGTCAAGGAGTATGTCTTTACCATCCGCAATCTTTTCACGGCCGTGGAGCAGCTCAACAAACCGGTGATCACGGCGATCAACGGCATCGCCCTGGGCGGCGGTACCGAGCTGGCCCTGGCCTCGGACATCCGCATCGCCTCTGAGCGGGCCTCCATGGGGCTTACCGAAACCCGGCTGGCGGTGATTCCCGGTGCCGGCGGTACCCAGCGCCTGCCGCGCCTGGTGGGTAAGGGCAAGGCCAAGGAGATGATCTATACCGCCAGGCGCATCGGTGCGGCCGAGGCCCTTTCCATCGGCCTGGTCAACCAGGTGTGTGCCCCGGAGGCGCTGTTGGATACCTGCCGGAAGCTGGCTGCCGAGATCTGTGTGAACGCGCCTCTGGCCATCGAACAGGCCAAATATGCCATCGATTACGGCATGGAGACGGATCTTTCCACCGGACTGGCCATCGAGTCCAACGCTTACTGGGTCTGCATTCCCAGCGAAGATCGCCTGGAGGGCCTGGCTGCTTTCCGGGAAAAGCGTACGCCGGTCTTCAAGGGGCGATAATAAAAGACGATCCTTTCAGGAGGCACCATGACCGAATACGATTACTGGAAAATCTTTCCGCGGATGCCCGGGAAGGTAACCCTGGGCGACATTACCGTCCGAGACGGCTTTCAGCACCTTGAGAAATTCATCTCGACGCGGGCCAAGATCTTTTACGCCGAGGAGATGATTTTTGCCGGCTGTCGCAACATCGAGGTGACCAATCTGGGAAGCACCTATCTCATGCCCCAGTTCAGTGATGCCGAAGAGATCCTGGCCCACCTGCGCAGCGATCGTTTCCGCAAACGCTGCCATAAGAGAGGGGTCGATCCGGACGGGATCACCATCACCGCGGTGACCATCCGGGAGCCGGCCGTGGACCGGGCCATCGCCCTGGCCGGCAAAGGCATCGGTCCGGACCGCTGCCTGATGATGGTCTCCACCGAAGAGGAGCACCATTTCGCCAATTCCGGGCTCAGCCTGCCGGCCTACTGGAAGGAGTGTGAAAGTGCCATCCGCAAATGCCGCGACGCCGGTCTGAAGATGTGCGGCACGGTGAGCACCATTTGGGGCAGTCCCATTGCCGGGGCGACCGACCTTGCGGACGCCGTGGAATTTGCCAAGCGCTGGCTGGAAATCGGTGCCACCGATATCGAACACGCCGACCACGACGGCAGCGCCTCGGCACCGGAAGTGTACCGCTATTTTTCCATGATTCTGGACGAAATTCCTGACACCTCGGTGCATATCGCGCACTTCCATGAAACCAAGCGGGTGGCCTCGGCCTCGGTGCTGGCGGCCCTCCAGGCGGGCATCTGCCATTTCGAAGGCACCTTGGGCGGCCTGGGCGGTCAGCCGGCCAATTTTCTGGACGACTGCCCTGTGCCGGGCACCGGCGAATACTACTATGAAGATCCCCGCTATGTGGGATTGACCTGCCTCGAGGACATGCTGGTGCAGATCGATGAGATGGGCATCGAGCACGGTTACGACGTGGATCGTGTTCTCTGGCTGGGGCGGCAGATGGAGCGCACCGTGGGGCAGCGGTTGAGGAGTGAGGCCGTGATCAACGGCCGGACCCTGAAGACGGGGCATCCCCGGTTTGCCCGACCGGAACTGAAATCGCTCAAGGCCAAACTGGGCGAGGTGCCGGGCCAGAAACTGCCCGCCGACTGGGCCGCCCACGCGGTATTGCCCGAGCACCTGCGTCCCTGATTCGCTTGACCCGTCGGCCAAACCCGGGCATGATGGGCACGCGAAAGGGCAAGCGGTCTCGAGATGCCAACGAAACACCGGGATCCTTTCCCGGAGCAGGAGCATTTGCCATGCATATCGGTGACAAAAAACCCCACATCAACGTGGACTATTTTGAAGACCTGACCGGCACCATCAAGGAACACACCTGCAGCGAAGAGGGCCAGGCGGACATCGGACAACGGATCAAGGCCATTCGTGAGGCCAAGGGCATCACCCTGGAAGAGCTGTCCCACATGACCGGGTTTGACGTGGCGCTTCTGGCCAGTATCGAAAACTGCGACGTCCAGCCCCAGCTGGGAACGGCCATCAAACTCTCCAAAGCCCTGGACAGCGCCTTTGGCAGATTGGTTTCGGGGGTGGGGGAGCGGCTGTACGCCGTCACCCGCAAAGGGGAGCAGAAGATCGTTTCCCGGTCCACGTCCCAGAAAGGTCAGCGCCAGGCCTATACGTACAAGAGCCTGGCGTCGGAAGTAAAAGGCCGCCACATGGAGTCGCTGATCGTGCAGCTGGAGGAGGCGCCGGACAGTGATCGTTCCATCCATGATGGTGAAGAGTTCATTTACGTGCTGGAAGGGTCGGTCTCCCTGGATATCGGAGAAGAACATTTCGACCTCGCCCCCGGGGACAGTGCCTACTATCTGTCCACCACCCCGCACCTGATCGCCGCCACCAGCGGACAGGCCACCATCCTGGCGGTGCTTTACAGCGAATAGCCGCTGCGGTGTTCATGAACCAACGGCTATCCGGCCATTCACAATGCCCATGCGGGGCTGGCACGATCGGAGCGGGAAGGCCCCCTTCAGACCGTCATTACCCAGAATATCGACGGGTTGCAACAAGCCGCCGGCTCCCGCAACGTTTTTGAGCTGCACGGCAACACCCGCCGGATCGTCTGCCTGAAATGCGGGCAGCACCATACCATGGAAGCGGTTTATCAATGCCTTGAGACCCGGTTGCCGCCCGCGTGTCCGGATTGCGGGGGGACGTTGAAACCCGACGTGGTCTTTTTCGGCGAGTCGCTTCCCGCGGACGTGCTGATGCGTGCCATTTCAGAATCGGAGTCCTGCGACCTGTTCCTCGTGGTGGGCAGTTCCCTGGTGGTGCAGCCGGCCGCCGCCCTGCCGGTAGCCGTGCGCCGGAAAGGGGCCCGCCTGCTTGTCTTTTCATCCGTCTTCTGCATTGGGCTTTTCCACACATAGCCCCACTATGCGTAAAAAAGCCCGCCTTGAATACGAATGAAAATCCTGCGCATCCTGGTATATTCTTATCCGACAATCGCCCAAGGCATGGCGGAATGGCATCTTGAATGCGATGTATCCCCCTGCTTTTGGTGATGAGAAGCGGTTGAAGAGGCTGTTCGCTAATGGCTGGCGTCTATTTAAGCTGGCTGTCTTTGCTGCCGCGGCGGTTGATACCGGTGTCGTTGGGCTGTAATTTTTCGAGTTCGGCCTGGCAGTGGATGCACAGCCGCACGCCGGGGATGGCCTTGCGGCGGGCTTCTGGAATCTCCTCCTCGCAGTGGTCGCAAAATTCAGCGCTTTCGCCGACGGGCAGGCGGCTCCTGGCCAGCTTGACGGCGTCGCCGACGCTGGCGTCGATCTGATCCTGTACGGCCCCGTCGCGGGCCCAACCTACGGCCATTTTTCACTCCTTATTTTTGAAACCGCTCAACCACCATTGAATCATGAAGGATCGGCTGCCTTAAATCAAGTGCCAATCACAAGCCCGAGGGGGGCGACCCGCCAAGATCTCCAGGGTAACCGCATTTGGATTGATTTTTGTTTTTTCGCGGGCATGGCCCGCTCCTACGCGTGCCAATCGTTTGGTTCTACACCGTTTTCTGTAGGAGCTGGCCATGCCTGCGACCAGATTTTTCTAATCCGGGCTCTAAATGCGATCACCCTGAAAGATTTCCCCGAACCCTTGACAGCAAGGCTGATTGTGGCATGCTGACCGTTTCTTGCTAACCATTATTCAGGAGTGGATACCATGGAACTGACACCCCACCTGCACGCCTTTTTGTGGACATCCATGCAGGCCAACAACTGCAATACCTATCTGCTGCGCTCGGATGAGAAGAATATTCTTGTGGATCCGGGACACGCGGCCCATTTCGAGCACGTCGAGCGTGGGCTGCGACAGCTGAACCTGAGCGTTGCCGACATCGATCTGGTGATCTGCACCCACGCCCATCCGGATCATATCGAAGCGGTGCGCTTTTTTGTTGATACCAAGGCGCAGTTTACCCTGCATGGCGATGAATGGCAATTGATCCAGAATATGCCGCCTTACCTGAGGCGGACCCTGGCCATCGACCCGGAACAGTTTGCCCCTGATTTTTTCCTGACCGAGGGGGAATTGAATGTGGGTGATATCGCGTTGGAGATTTACCACACCCCCGGTCATTCACCCGGTGGGGTGACCCTGCGCTGGCCGGCCGAGAGGGCAATGTTCACCGGCGACCTGATTTTCAGAGACGGCCTGGGACGCACCGATCTGCCCGGCGGCAACGGCGTCCAACTCAAGGCCAGCATCCGCCGGATGGGTGAACTGACGGCCGACTGGCTGCTTTCCGGTCACGGGGAAGTGGTTACGGGCACGGATGCGGTCAGGGAGAATTTCCGGCAGGTGGAAGCCACGTGGTTTGCCTATGTATAGACCTTGCCGACCCGTATGAAATGGGATCCATCCGTGGGGCGCTTCCACGCTGGAGCGTGAAAGCGGGAAGCGACCGGGACCGTTTGGGAATGCGGATCGGCGGCGATCAGGCGCTTATGGTGTCGATGCGCTGCCGAGTCCGGGCTTGCAGGCCGGCCAGGTGTTCCCGATAGGTGGCATCCAGCAGCGGGTTGGGCACCACGGCCGATCCGCGGATGCCATGATCCCGGGCCAACCGGTCCCGCTGGGCGGTTTCGCATTCCTGTTTCAGCGTGGCTTGCTCCTGGCGGTGATCCCCGAGAATGGCTTCCATGGACGGGCACAGCGCGGGGGCCAGCTGGGCCAGGAGATCCAGCCAGGCCTGGTTATCGCCATCCGGATCGATGCGGCCGAAGATTGCTCTCAATACTGGCTGGCGGCCGGTAACGGCCAGCTCCGTTTGCAGTTCGCTGATGCGCGTTTGCAGTCGCTCAACGCTCAGTGCTCCATCAGCGAACTGCTGCAGCAGCCCCTGAAGCCGCCGGCTGAAATCCTCCTCATGCTGATGCGCTTTCTCCTCTGCGGACATGGAGAGATGCCGGGTTCGCTCCATGACCAGATCCAGTGTGCTTTTGATTTCTCCCATCGGATGTCCCCTTCCTTTATCAATAACGGCAGAATGCCTTCAATTGACATTTTGAATTTGGTCTTTGACATTCGCTTGACACTTATCCCCCGCATCCCAGCGTCGGGTCCGCCGCTGCCGCCCCCCGTCTCACCCGTTTCTTCTTTTTAATCTGGCAGAGCAGGGTTTTGTAGACCGGGAAACCGGAAATGTCGTCGTACTGCCGGTCGTCGGTCAGCTGGTTTACGTTGGCCTGCTGCCATGCCACCGGGCCCTGGGGACCGCCGCCGCCCACGGGTGCATAGACGAAACCGGCCATGATTTTCTCGGTGACAAAGGCGCGCATGGGCACCTGGCCGCGGGCAGTTTTGATCACCACCAGGTCGCCGGTCTTGATCTTACGGGCCTCGGCATCCACCGGGTTCATCTGTACCATGGGCTCGGGATACTTCTCAATGAAGCTGGGAATGGCGCGCAGGCACGACTTCATGTCCGGCTTAAAAGGGCCGGTTCCCAGGATCAATGGAAAGCGGCGCAGAAGATCGGGGCGGCTCAGCGGTGTTTCGTCGGACTCCTCGTATCTGGGAAGCCCGTCGTAACCGTACTGCTCCAGAATCCCGGCCTTGATCTCGAATTTGCCCGAGGGCGTCTCAAAGCCCGGCTGACCATCGGCCCGGAGCAGGCCTTTCTCCCATTTGCGATAGACCATCGGCGTCGATGGCAGGGCAAAGACCTTCCGGTCGGCCAGCATCAAATCGGCCAGGGAGGTGTCCGATCGGGCCAGATGATCGGCCAGCAGTTCGTCGGGGTGGCCGGGAAATTGGTCTGCGTAGCCTAAGGCCCCGGCCAGTTCGATCATGATCTGGTAGGCCGGCCGGGCCTCGCCCACCGGTTCGATCATCTGTTCGCGGTAGCGGATGGCATTGCCGTAGTAGCAGTAGGAGGCTTGCTCGAAGGCCGTGGTGGCCGGCAGCACCAGATCCGCATAGGCGGCGTCGCGGGTCAGCTGAAGGTCGATGCTGACCAGGAATTCAAGCTTTTCCAGGGCCTGCTGCCACAGGGAGGGGTTGGGCCAGGCGGTGAGCAGGGAGGCGCCCAGGACGATCAGGCCCCGGACGGGGTAGGGATCCTCGTCGATGATGGCCCGCGGCAGTAGGATGGCATGGGGCTCGCCGCCGCAGTAATGAGCGTAAACCGGGAATTTGCCGGCACCGATGGAGCACTCGAGACCGGGGGTGGCCAACTGCCGTTCGGTGGCCAGGGGCAGACTGCGGCCGCGTCCCAGGAAGCAGCGGCCGCCCTCCACGTCCAGCTGGCCGGCCAGGGCCCAGAGCACCATCACGGCCCGGATGTTCTGCACGCCGCTCTTGGTGTACTCCAGCCCGGTGTACATCACGTAGCTGGCGCCCTCGGCGTCCGCGATGCGCTCGGCCAGGTCCTCGATGGTATCCTCGCCGATGCCGGTCAGCTCGGCCACCCGCTTCGGCGGGAATTCCTGAACATATTCGGCGAACGCCTCGAAGCCCACGGTCCAGTCGTCCACAAAGGCCTTGTCGAAGAGGTCGTCGCGGATGAGGATATGGCTGAGCCCGAGGGCTAGGGCGCCGTCGGATCCGGGCCGGATGGGAAGCCACTCGCTTCCGGGAAGGTCGGCGGCGGCGGTCCGTCGCGGATCGATGACGATGATCTCTGCGCCTTCGTCGGCTGCGGTCCTGAGCTGCTCGAACAGGGCCGGCGGGGTCGAGGTGGAGGGATCGGTGCCCCAGACCACGATCAGGTCGGAATTGTCCACATCGGAGAACATGTCGATGTGCAGGCAGCCCATGGTCACCTTGGGGGCCAGCACGCCCAGGGAGGTGTAGCAGGGGGCGCCCACGCCAAAGGTGTTGGGCGATCCGAAAGGAAAGAGGATGCTGGTGGCCAGGTAAATCTCGGCGCCCTTGAGTTTGAAGGCATCCTTGAAGGCCCGCTCGTAGGAGCCGGTGCCGGCGTAAAATGCGGCTGCTTCGGGGCCATGCTGTTCCTTGATCGCCCCCAGCCGCTCGGCGATGATCCGGTAGGCCGCGTCCCAGGAGATCGGTTCAAAATCAAAGCTGCCTTTGGGGCCGACGCGCTTCATGGGCTGGCGGATGCGTTTATCGGAATAGATCACCTCTTCGACGCTGTCGGCGATGGGGCAGAGCACCTTGCCCATGGGGGCCTGGGGGTCGGGATCAAGCCGGGTGATCCGGCCGTTTTCATCAAAATGGACAATGACGCCGCATCCCGGGCTGTGAAAACAGAGCCCGCAGATGCCATGTTGGGTTCTCAAAGCAACTCCTCCTTACTCGCGTCGCCCCACCAGATACTGCGACGTAATGTGCTCCCACAGGTTCTCGGTTTTACGGATTTTCCAAGCCACATTGCCGTCGTCGGCGATGCCTAAAGGCGGATCGAATACGCCGAATTCTCCGGCGAATATGCGCCGCATGGTGTCAATACCGCGGGCGCTGTACTGGGCGTTGCCGTTGCCGCTGAGCCAGCGCTCGGGTGGGGAGACCGTCTCATCCCAGGAGAAGGGATCCGAGAACAGAAACATGGCGGAACGGTCTCGTAACACGCGGTTGATTTCCGTGAGATGCTTCAAGGGGTCAGGCACTTTTTCGAGCAGGTTGATGGCTGCCGTGGTGGCAAAGGCGCGCGTCCGAAAGGGCAGGGCCAGGGCGTCGGCCACGATAAAATCGACGCGGCTGAAATCATGGCTTTCATTGAAACGGTGGGTTCGCGGTTCGGTGATATGGCCTTCCACGATCAGGTCGAATGAAATCTCTTTTCGGGTGAGAATCTCACGGGCCTTGCGGATAAAAGCGATGGATGTGTCCAGGCCGATCACATGATCGTGGGTTGCAGCCAGATCGAATGAGAGCCGTCCCACGGCACACCCGACATCCAGGGCATCCCCGGCAGTGGGGGTAAAGCCGGCCGACCAAACTTGGTAAGCCTGCGTGGCGTCGGGGTCCTTGAGCAGATCTCCAAAGTGGCTCCACAGGTAGGCCGAGAGCATGCCGGGGGCGTTATAGCCCCGATGGTCGTTTAAAATAATGCGCGTTTTCTCCGGCAGAAGCACGGCAATTCCCTGCTGGATCGGATAAATACTCCCGCATTGGGGACATGTCATTTCGCCGTCCAAGACATCCTCCGCATCTGCTTCGCGAACGGTCAGGTTCAATGCGATTTCGGCGTCCAGACACTGTGGACAAATCAGTTTGTCGGCCACCCATTTTTTCATGGTTGATCACCTATTAAACGATTGTGAGTTTTTGGTTATGACCGGCAGGGATTTAAAACAGGCGTCATGCGAAAATACGAGGTTTGCAAACCAGAAGTTTATGCGCGTCCAAAAGGGGCAACCGGTCTGCTCCCCTTCACAACCGGCTTTACACGGCTGTCTGCGGTCCACACCATATCCTGTTAAAAATTGTCAACAAACAAGATGCGCAGTATACATGCGCAGCGGATGGGATTCAAGTGGGCAGAACGATTAATACGGTTAACTGAAATTCATTAACGCTCCCATGCAAGAGCATGGGAGCGAATTTGTACGTTCGACTTTGAATGTTCAAGATTTTGGCTTTTGCCCCTTTTGAGGGGGCTTCCTGATACCACCTGCTATGACGGTGGAGGATATCATAATTTTTCCAGCCGGACCGCACACGCCTTGAATTCGGCGGTTTTGGAGATCGGATCAAAGGCCGGATTGGTCAGCCAGTTGGCGCATCCCTCGCGGAAATGAAAGGCCATCCACACCAGTCCGGGCGGCACCTGCCCGGTGATCCGGGCCGCTACTTCCACCGATCCGCGCCGGGAGACCACGCGGATTTTTTCTCCCTGGCCGATGCCCAGGGCGTTGGCGTCTTCCGCCGAGATGTCCGCGGTTTCCGATCCGAGCAGGGTGTTGAGCCCTTCGCAGCGGCCGGTCTGGGTACGGGTGTGGTAATGGTAAAGCCGTCGGCCGGTGCTCAGTACAAAGGGATATTCCTCATCGGGCACCTCGGCCGGCGGGGCCCACTCCAGGGCCGATAGATTGCCTTTGCCGCAGGTGAATTTGCCATCCTTGTGCATGATGGTCGTTCCGGGATGATCTTCATCCGGCACGGGCCACTGCAGACCATCGGTTTCAATACGCTGGTAACGGATGCCGCTGAAAATCGGCGACAGGGGCGCCACTTCGTTATCCCAGATCTCCTGGCCGCTGGCCGACGCCCACTCCTGGCCCATACGGCGGGCGATCTCCTTGAAAATCCACCAGTTGGGTTTTGCCTCGCCCGGCGGCTCGACGGCCTTGCGCACCCGGCTGACCCGCCGCTCGGCGTTGGTAAAGGTGCCGTCGTCCTCGCTCCAGGCCGCGGCCGGCAGGACCACATGGGCAAAACGGGTGGTCTCGGTCTCGAAAATATCGTTGCAGACCACAAATTCGGCCGAGCGCAGGCAATGCTCCACATGGTTGATATCCGGTTCGGTGTTGGCGATATTCTCGCCGAATACGTACAAGGCCTTGACCGTGCCGTTTTCCAGCCCGTCGATCATGTCGGGAATCATCAGACCCGGTGTATCGGGCAGCTCCACGCCCCACGCCTGGCTGAACTTGGCCCGCGATGCCGCATCGGTCACCTTTTGATATCCGGGATAGTCGGCGGGCAGGGCCCCCATATCACAGGCACCCTGGACGTTGTTCTGGCCCCGCAAAGGATTGACCCCGCCGTACTCGACCCCAACATTGCCCAGTAGCATCTGCAGGTTGGCGCAGCTGAGCACGTTGTTCACTCCGCAGGTGTGCTCGGTGATGCCCAGGGTGTACATGAGCATGGATGGCCGGACGGCGGCCATCTTGCGGGCCACCGCACGGATGGTTTCGGCCGGCACGCCGCTGATTTCGGCGACCCGCTCCGGCGGGTACTGCATGACGACCTCGCGCAGCTCATCGAATCCGACGGTGTTGGCAATCACATAGTCCCGGTCATACAGCTCCTCGGTGATCAGCACATGCATCATGCCGTTGATCAGGGCCACGTCCGATCCGACCTTGATCTGCATGTAGGTGTGGGCATGCTCGGCAATGCCGTTGAAACGCGGGTCGGCCACGATCAGCTCGGCACCGTTGCGCACGGCCTGTTTGACGAAGGTGGAAGCCACCGGGTGGGCCTCGGTCATGTTGGAGCCGATCACGAAAAAGAGCTTGGCACCCAGGACCTCGGCAAAGGAGTTGGTCATGGCACCCGAACCGAAGGCTCGCGCCAGGCCGGCCACGGTGGGCGCGTGACAGGTGCGGGCGCAGTGGTCGATGTTGTTGGTGCCGATGGTTGCCCGGAAAAGCTTCTGCATGTTGTAGGAGTCTTCGTTGATGCTGCGGGCGCAGCTGATGCCGGCCAGGGCGTCGGGGCCGTGAAGCTGTTTGATCTGTTTGAACTTTTCGGCCACCAGGTCCAGGGCCTCGTCCCAGGATGCTTTCCGAAACGCTTCGCCGTCGCGGATCAGCGGGTGGGTGAGGCGTTCGGGCGAGTGGATGAAATCGTATCCGAAGCGTCCCTTGACGCACAGCCGCCCCAGGTTGGGGGCGCCTTCCTCCACGGCGGTGACCTTGATCACCCGGCCGTCTTTCACATGCAGCCACTGCTGGCAGCCGACCCCGCAGTAGGGACAGGTGGTGCGCACTTTTTTCGCTTCACTGCCGGTGGCCAGGCCAAAGGCCTTTTTCTCGAACAGGGCACCGGTGGGGCAGGCCTGCAGGCACTGGCCGCAGTGGGTGCAGTTTTCGTAATCCACCAACGGATACCATCCGTTGGGGTGGTCTTCGCGGCGGCCATAGGGCGAGGGGATGGCCGCATTGACCTGAACCTCGTTGCAGGCCTGGATGCAGCGGCCGCAGCCGATGCAGCGGCTGTAGTCACGCACGATCATGGGCGTGGCGTCGTCCAGGGGGTGGCCGTCGATTTTCTGATCGATGCCGGCCACGCTGACCTCGTATTCGATGGCCAGGTCCTGTAGCCGGCAGTCGCCATGGGCAGGACAGATCTTGTCGTGCCAGGGTTGCTGCATGATTTTAAGCTGGCTTTCACTCCAGCTGGACTGGGGCTGGTCCATGAGCAGGCAGTTGTGGGCGCCGGCGGCCAGCATCATCTCCAGGATGGCCTTGCGCGCCGTTCTGACGGCCGGGCTGTCGGTGAAAATACGCATGTCGTCGCCGGCTGGCGTATCGCAGGCGGGCAAGAGCTGGTCGCTGCCCGCCACCTCCACCACGCAGATGCGGCACCCCCCGGTGGCGTGGGCGTCTTTGAGATGGCACAGGGTGGGGATGACCACATCGTTTTGCCGGGCCACCTCCAGGATGGTTTGTCCGGTTTCAAAGGAAACGGTCCTGTCGTTCAGACTAAGCGTAGGCATAGGGGAAATCCTTTCTATCCTTTTGGATCACTTTAATAAAATGGGTGGGCGCCTCATATTGCTGAGAGCATCAGTCGGTAACATCGCAAACAGCGAGCTGCCTCAACGCGGGCCTGGGCGGCGGAAAAGCCTTTTTCGACTTCATCGAAGCTGCCGATACGCACGTCCGGGGCCATGATTTCAGGATGGGCCCTCACGGTTTGGCCTGGATAGGCAAAGGTCTCCTGAGACCTGCAAACCGTATCGGGGGTGATCATTTTTCTTAAAAGATCAATGGGCTGTGGTGTGCATTGGCCTGCTTCGAGGTACTCGGTGATAAACCGGGCGGCGTGCTTGCCGGCGGCCAGGGCCTTGATCAGGGTGGCCGGTCCGGTTACGCAGTCGCCACCACCGAAAATGTGGCTGGTTTCGGACTGGAAGGTGGTCTGATCCACCACCAGGGTCTTCCAGGGAGTGAGGGCGTCTTCTTCGGGCAGGACGCAGTCCACCACGCAGACCTGTCCGACGGCCGGGATGATGGTGTCGCAGTCGATGACAAATTCCGATCCCTGGACCGGAACCGGCCGCCGCCGGCCACTGGCGTCCGGTTCTCCCAATTCCATGCGCTGGCATTTGAGGCCGGTGATCTCCTCCCCGTCGGCCACGATGGATACCGGCGCCACCAGGTGGTGAAAGTGAACCCCTTCTTCCTTGGCTTCCTCGATCTCCTGGGGATCGGCCGGCATCTCCGCCTCGGTGCGGCGATAGAGCAGGTTGACATCGTCGAAGCCGATGCGCCGGGCGGTGCGCACGCAGTCCATGGCCACGTTGCCGCCGCCGATCACCACCAGCCGCTTACCCGACAGTGGCGTGCGGCCCCTGGCCGCCTCGGCCAGGAAATTGACCCCGGTCATGAAACAGCGGTAGCCGGCATCCTCGCCCTCACAGCGCATCTTGGATGACTCGGGCGCGCCCACGGCCAGAAACACGGCCCCATAGCCCTTACCCAACAGCTCATCCAGGCGGATATCCTCGCCGACCTTGATTCCGTAACGGATTTCGGCTCCCTGTTTTTCCACCATGGCCACTTCATGGGCGATCACCTGGCGCGGCAGACGATAGGAGGGGATGCCATAGGCGGCCATGCCGCCGGGACCCTCCTGGGCCTCGAAAATGGTGCAGCGATAGCCCTGTTTGCCCAGATAGTAGGCGCAGGAAAGGCCGGCCGGACCGGCTCCGATAACGGCCACCCGGCCTGGTTTGGCCGGTGGTGGTGGGGTGTCCGCATCCAGTTTGGCGGCCATCTCCTCGTCGGCCAGGAAGCGTTTGACGGCCCGGATGGCCAGCGGCTCGTCAAGGCGTGAGCGGCGGCAATGGGTTTCGCAGGGACGCACGCAGACCCGGCCGATGGTGCCGGGCATGGGGCAGTCGGCCCGTACCGTGGCCATGGCCTGGGACCAGCGATCCATGCGCACATTTTCCAGGTAGGCCGGAATGTCCACGTTGGACGGGCAGGCACTGATACAGGGGGCGGTGACCATGGATGCGTAGCTGCCGCGGCGCACCGGCCGTTCGTTGTTGATGACGGCCAAAAAATCCGCCTGAAAGTTGTCCATCAGGTCAACGACCGGCTTGGCCATGGTGCGGCCGATATCGCAGCGGGCCGTGCGGCTGATCTGCAGAACCAGGAAACGGATTTGTTCCAGGGTCTTTTCAGACCCGCGACCACCGACGATGTCGTCCATCAGATCGACCAATTGCGCCGTACCCAAACGGCAGGGGATACATTGGCCGCATGATTCGGCGGCCGTGCGCTTGAGATAGGCATCCAAGAGATCCACCGGATCCACTTCCGGATCCCGGATCACAATGCCTTCCCACCCCATCAGTGCTCGGACGCTGGCATCACAGGAATCGATCGACGCCTGATCTCCCGTCCATGTGTTGATCACCGGATGTTCCATATTCTCTCCTTTAGATGGTTCCGCACCGATGCCCGTCAATGCGGAAATACGGGTTGCACACCTCTGGCGCGGATCCGACCGCGAACCGGTCCGGCGCAGATTTCTCATGGGATTGCGTCCATGCTTCCCATGAATAAAACAGATTAAAAAAGTGATAGACGTTCAGCGGGTTGCCGTCACGGGCAACAACAACCGGGCACTCAAGTAAAGCCGCTGAGGGGATAAGCGGTGGGGATGGATGCCGTTTGAAGCATGCGGATCCGGTGATCAGGAATCATTGGCCATGAACCCGTTTGTATCGATTGGTACGCACCTTTTGCCAAATCAGGAAAAATGGAACCGGTTCGTCAATGGATACAATTATTCGTTATGAAAGGCGATATGCGCTGTCAGCAATAGGCCTGTCGTTTTGCCAGCACGGGCAAGATCAGGAAAGCGCTCAAGTGAAGCCGCTGAAAGAAGGTATGGAAGGCATGCGGGTTTTCGTATGAAAAGGGTTTTCGTTATGTCACTTGGGACTCAGTGCTACTATCATTGGCGCAAAAAGTCAATTTATCATGCAATCGTAAAAAATCATGTCTCCGGCGGATTTGTAAAATTTTCTGAAAACGCTAAGCCGGCCCTCCCAACGGACGATAATAATCGTATTGATCAAAACCGATGGCACCAACCCTTGCCATCAACCAGCACTACCATAACAGCCCAGGCTTTTAACCGTTCAGGAGGTATCCCGTGAAATTGAAGTGCTTTCCCTATTTGTGCGTGGCGGCCGTGATCGTCGTCGCTTCCGCTTCCCTCATGCATCCGGCCATGGCGGCGACGCCCCTTTTCATGCAGACCGTTACCATCAACGATCCTCAGATGGGCGGCATTCCCGCCTTCCGGGTGCTGGCCCCGGCCGACTGGCGGCCGTCCGGCGGCCTGGCCTGGAACATCGCCCTGGCCAACCTGGTGACCGCCGATGTGGCCATCACCGCAGCGGACGGGTCGGCAGGCCTTTTTGTCCACCCCGCACGGTTGTTCATCTCCGGCCAGATCGAGTACCAGTGGCAGCGGGGCCAGCCCTATCTGGGAATGATCGTCATGCCCATTCCCGACAGCCCGGCCGCCTTTGTTCAGCAGATCGTGCTGCCTGAACAGCGGCCGGGGGCCCGCAACCTGCGGCTGATCAGCCAAAAGGACCTGCCGGAATGGGCCGACAGCATTGCGGCCGCCAACCAGCAGCCCGGCGGGATCACCCGGGGGTATGGTACCCGTGCGCGATTCGCCTATACGGAAAACGGTGTGGCCTGGGAGGAGGATTTTTACTGTGTGGTGCTGGTGTTCAAGCCTCAGATGGGGCCGCCGACCCTGCTCTGGCAACCGGATCGGAACCTCTCCGTGAGAGCCAGAAAGGGCCGGCTGGATGCCCTCGATCCCCTGGCCAACGCGTTTGTCAATTCGTTTCGCGTTGACCGCAGCTGGTTTGCCCGATTCACCAAGGTTCAGCAGCAGTGGATCGCGGCCCGGCAGCAGGGTATCGCCAATGCCGGTGCCCTGAGCCGCGCCATCAGCCGCAGCAACGATGCTTTTGACAACGCCCTGGCCCAATCCTGGAAAACCCGCCAGCAGGCCGAGGACCGGGCCAGCCGGGAATTCAGTGAATATATCCGCGGCACGGAGAACTACAACGATCCCTCCAGCGGCA
Organism: Desulfosarcina ovata subsp. ovata; assembly: GCF_009689005.1. Taxonomy (NCBI): domain Bacteria; kingdom Pseudomonadati; phylum Thermodesulfobacteriota; class Desulfobacteria; order Desulfobacterales; family Desulfosarcinaceae; genus Desulfosarcina; species Desulfosarcina ovata. The sequence continues at coordinate 4,691,147 of NZ_AP021879.1, forward strand.
ACCCGGTGGAGCTGCCCGGCGGCTATGATTATGCCTGGGGCAACTCGCTGGGCGAATATGTGCTCTCCAACGATTCCGGGTTCGATCCCAACCAGCATTCGAGTACCGACTGGGTGGCCATTGAGCCGGTGCGGTAATGCGCCCCATATACAACACCCCAGCCGACCGAGCGTGCCAGGGGATTGTGTTACCCACCCCCTGGCACAGACGTTGAGATTTCCTGACGGTCACGACGAGCGGTAGCGTTTTATGTCGGATTGATGTTTATTCGGAAGGGCCGGGGGAAAGAAATGCCTGTACCGAGCCTCTGCCCGTATCAGACGGATTGGTACCGTCTTCTGCAAAAGCGATATCCGGAACGCCATCAGCGTTAAAATCAAAGACGACCATATCGAACACGTCAACATCTGAATCAAGATCGATGGCAATGGCGATGTCTTCCTCGACAAATGTGCCATCGCCATAAGCGACGCGAAACATGCGAAGGTTGGTGCCCAGCGAGTAGCCTTCCAGAGTGCGAATCGTAAATACAAGATCGGCAATGCCATCGCCGTTGAAGTCCCCCGTGGCCAAATCCCCAGTGACTTCGGCATCATCAAAATAATAGGCCGCATTCGATGGTTCGCTCCAGGTGCTGTCGTCCTGAAAATGGGCCAATGCGGCGTCAGCGGTGATTAACACCCGCTCGCTTCCATCGTCATAGCCGGGCAGAATCAACAACAGCAGAGCAACGCACAAACCGACGGTAATTGAAAAACGACAACGCATTTTACTACCTCCCTTGTAATAGAAAATGTTCCCAAAAATGTGGTGTTATGAATGCAGATTCGCCAATTTGTGAAAAATGACAATGAAGGCCTGAATCAACGGGGTGGGGAACCCGGCGCTGCCCGAATACCGGTAGCGCCATTGGGCCATTGGTATCGCCTTTAAGAGCCTGTTTGAGAAGTCTGCATCAGGCCCGATAACAAGGCGGAAAGTGGCTCGAAAGCGGAGCATATACGTAATATGTGAGCATTTTGAGACATTTCCCAACGCCGTTAGCGGGCCTTAGACGGATTTATCAAACAGGCTCTAAGATAACGGTTTGGGTAAAGCCAGAGGGAGGACGTTGGACAAGCCATTCTGGGATGACCGACAGAACAGCCAAAAACCATTATTTTGATAAACCAAAGTAGGCGATTGTCGAGCTTCCCGCAGATTCAAGGCAGCTGTTGTGGGGCTATGGTCGGCGATGCGCTGCGGCGGCTAACGCCGAAGATGCGGTGAGATCGGCAATCCCGGAGGGGTTTGCCTGAAGGAAAACGGCGAACAGGCTCATGACATCGCGGACTTCATCCAGCAACGATGGCCGTTGGGGACACCCTGCTTCTTTGATGGTATTTTGTCATCATAAGAATCGGTTTTATGAGCCATGTCCCATCCTCCATGTTTGTGGTAACTCATTAATGTGTCAATATCCAATTGACATGATGGGGAATTAAAGATAGTCAAATATCCATGGTTCCATCCGTTACGCTCCATACTTAAAGAGAAACAAGCGTGAACGTTTGTTCATATTGCACCACGGATTACACCAAATGCCAAATTTTTATTGGTCTGATGAGGCCAATAAATGCCGAAATCCGGGGTATTATTGGTCTCATCAGACCAATAATACGATTTCGTCTGCTGATTAGACGTAAAATAAGGCGTCTAACTAGCAGTCTAATCCATGTTCGGAAAAAGCAAAGGAAATGATTATGAATCTAAAACGATTTTCAGTAAAAGTTCTATTGATACATCTTTTTGTCCTTATCATCATCTTTCAAGGAGGGTGTGCTCCTGGTACTGATATGGCATCTTCGGCCATTGTTGGGAAAAGTGTCGTGTGCCACGTTTTTTGAGACTGTCATCCCACGTTTCATGAGACCATCCAGGTAGCATTCGATATCGTCACGTTAGCATATATCATATCGACCATAATAAAGACGGATTCAAATGACCAGATGATACAGCCTACCGCGTGGATGGCGTTTCGCCAACTATGCAAAAAGCAACTACCGTAAAAAACCGACTTACAACAAGAAGTCAGTATATTTTTCCTCTACATATTAGCAAGGCAGAAGCGCAACTCACCCCATGAGCCTCTGTTAACAACGACGATCTTGGTATTGATGGATCGAATTTCAAGTTTTTTTTCAACGAGTTTACCGGTGTAGATCAGGAAGTTTTTAGCGGAAGTGTAGGCGATCAGGAGTCTGTAAGGGGTGTTGTCGAACAACAGATCCAAGCGCACCTGGCCGGTACATGGTTCTCTATCGATACATTTCTGGCAGAGTTTTTCCTGATCATTGATGGGTTTGACGGCATCCAGAGATCGGCAGACAGGGCGTCGGTTCCGGTAGAGCGTTCTGGCGGCGCCGTAATCAAGGATCCGGCAGTCAAGCGCTGGGATCAGTTTTCTTTTGTCACCCAGATCGATGCCCAGAGGTTTGACGGTGATGTAGCGTGCCATCATGCGCTGTACGATGTCACGCAGGATTTCGGCTTGCTGCGGGTTCATGGCATATCTCCTTTCATGTCAGTTCCCAGCGTTGGAGGATGTCGTCGAGGGTAAAGGGATCGATGGGGCCGTCCGGTTTGCTTTCGGCCAAGATTTTTTTGAGCATAGGGACAACCAGGCCCGGGATGCCTCTGGCGCGTTCAAACAGGATATGCATCCCCTGCTGACAGATGCGCTGCAAATTTTCGGGGCCGAAGTGATATTCGATAAAAGGAGGCAGTTCATCGAATGTCAAACCGTATTGACAGGTTTGACAGGGGGTCGGGCCGCGCTAACCAATTGACATTAAACGATTAGTAGATTAAAACAGGACTTAAAACAAGCTTAATCCACTGTTTTCAGCCTCAAAAATATCCGTTTAAGGAAATCACTGATTTATGGCCCGCGTATTGACAGGGGGTCGGGCCGCGCTAACCAATTGACATTAAACGATTAGTAGATTAAAACAGGACTTAAAACAAGCTTAATCCACTGTTTTCAGCCTCAAAAATATCCGTTTAAGGAAATCACTGATTTATGGCCCGTGCAAAGCGACATTATATCCCTGGTCATGTCTGGCATATTACCCATCGCTGCCATAAAAGGGCTTTTCTTTTAAAATTCGCTAAAGACCGCAGCAGATGGATCGAATGGCTGTATCAGGCAAAAAAACGTTACCTCCATTTGAGCGTATTGGATTACATGGTCACCTCCAACCATATTCATCTGCTTTTATTTGACGCTGGCGGGAATAACGTCATTCCGGATTCGATCAAGCTGGTCGCCGGCAGAACCGGCCAGGAATATAATTTGCGGAAAAACAGAAAAGGCGCCTTCTGGCAGGATCGTTATCATGCTACCGCTGTGGAAAGTAATCGTCATCTACGCCAATGTATCGCCTACATCGACATGAACATGGTCCGTGCTGGTGTTGTCGACCATCCCAAAAAGTGGCAATGGTGCGGATATAATGAAATCCAGAATCCCCGAAAAAGAAAAGGAATTATCGATTTTGATCGTCTCACGGGGTTGCTGGGTTTCGGCACCTATGAGCAGTTGAAGGACTCACATTTCAAATGGATAGACAGTGCCATACAGGATGAGAATACCGGTAGAGAGGTAAAATGGTCACAAAGCATTGCCGTCGGCAGCGAAGCTTACATTAAAAAGATCAAAGAAACACTTGGCTTCAGGGTAAGAGGGAGAAAAATCCGCCAGGTTGGGGATGCCTTTGAGCTTCGGGAAACCCTGAGACCCTATGGATCAGCCGATTTCTTCGAAGCCGATAACACGCATTTATGGGACTGGCAACGATAAGCCTTAACCTCACGTTTTCGGCATCAAAAAGAATCGATTAAGGCCATTTTAGGCCCCTGTTTTAAGTTCTTTCAAAAACATTACGAGAGGTTGCTGCGGCCCGACCCTTTTAAACTTTCGATCGCCGGAAATGGGAAGGAATGGATCAATAGCAAAGGGGAGTTCCTCTTTCCGGTAAAAGCGCTTTCGAAAGTTTTCCGGGGAAAATTCATATCGTATCTGGAAGATGCATATATACTGTGAATGGCAATAAAATACGATAATTTTTACCGATGTTAATTTAAAGCTGGACAATTGGGCTTTTATTTTTCATACTACCCTGGACGCATTGAACCATAAATGACCAGGGAGAAAACAATGATAAAAGTCGAGTTCTCTGAGCAGGATCTTAAAACTATTGAATATGAACGATTTCATCATCCCATTCCCCGAGTTCAGCGCAGGATGGAAGTCCTCTGGCTAAAAAGCCAGGGACTCCCACACAAACAAATTGCCAAAATATCGGGAGCCTGTGACAACGCCGTGACAAAATATCTGCGACTTTACCGGCAAGGCGGACTTGATGAGGTCAGAAAAGTAAATTTCTATCGCCCTGAAAGTGACCTGGGAACATACAGCGATTCGATTGAACAGCATTTTCGGGACAATCCGGTTGCCAATATTGCACAAGCGGCTGCTGAAATCGAAAGGCTGACCGGAATTCGACGCAGCAAGACCCAAGTTGGTGTATTTCTAAAAAAGCTTGGCATGAAGTACCGCAAAGTCGGATCAGTCCCTTCGGGTGCTGATCCCGAGGCCCAAGAAGAATTTAAAAAAAAGACCTTGAGCCAAGAATAGAACAGGCAAAGGCCGGTCAGCGCCACTTGTTCTTTATGGATGCCGCGCATTTCGTGTTTGCACCCTTTTTAGGTTACCTGTGGTGTTTCGCCAGGCTATTCATCAAAGCGCCGTCAGGCAGAAAGCGGTTTAATGTACTTGGCGCTCTCGATGCCATCACCCATGAGATGATTACGATCACCAATACCGGTTACATCAATTCATACAGCGTTTGTCAGCTATTGATTAAGCTCAGCGATAAATACTGTGATTTCCCGATTTCCATTGTTCTTGATAATGCCAGGTATCAAAAGTGCAAACTTGTGCAAAATACGGCAAAACTGCTGAACATTGACCTATTGTTTTTGCCACCGTACTCTCCCAATCTCAACCTGATCGAAAGAATGTGGAAATTCGTAAAGAAAAAATGCCTGTACTCGAAATATTATTCCGACTTCGAAGCATTCTCTAAGTCGATTCTACAGTGCCTTGCCGAGACGAGCGGCGACTACAAAAAGGAGTTGGATTCCTTACTGGCGTTAAATTTTCAATCATTTTCAAAATCGCAAATTATAACCGGTTAAAGTATAGCAAGAACCAGTTGTGCTTTCCCGGCAATACCCGTGCGTTAGGGACCCGCCAAGGGTTCCGGCGCTTGATCAAACAGCTGTGGTCGAAAAACTGGGTGGTCTATACCAAGCCGCCCATTGAGCGCCCGGAATGGGTGCTCGATTACCTTGGGCGCTATACGCATCGCATTGCCATATCGAATCATCGCATCACTGATTTTTCTGACGGCCGTGTGACGTTCACGATCAAAAACAGAAAACGCAAGACGACTGAAACCGTCACCCTCGATGCGGTCGAATTCATCCGGCGGTTCTTGTTGCATGTACTGCCCAAGCGGTTCGTACGCATCCGGCATTATGGCTTTTTGGCCAACCGTGGCAAGAAAAAGAACATTGGCCTGTGCCGTTTGTTGATGAACTTGTCCCCCGATATCCCCGAGGTGCGGGATCAGTCCGTCCAGGCAATCATGATGGCACAGGCCGGTATCGACATATTGAGGTGCCCAAGCTGCAAACAAGGAATGATGAGAAAGATATACGAAATCCCGGAAGGGTCCGGAAACAGTTCATTCCATATTTTGAGGCCGGTGTCGGTAACCGATAAGGATCCTTAGCAAATCGATCCACGAGCTTGTTTTCCAGGGATAGCTTGAGCGTGCATTTCCAAGGCGCTGAAAGTGATGGGATCGGTTTGCCCTCAGGTCATGAAACGATCGAAATCGGCATTCCCATAAATTGTGAGTGATGCCGAAAAGGCTTGGTTACCCGGTGTTTTCACCCATTCAACAATCACGATCACCCCCAGGATTCTGATTCTGCCCTTTCACCAGAACCAGCGAGGCAGTCCTCTGTTTACAATCCCCATATTAAATGGTAGTCATTTCGAGAATATGTTCCAAATTGCCTTAGTCCAACCAGTTTTATCCATCATCCCGCATCGCGCTAAAAGACCTTCAACATTGATTCAGCACCTTCATTTGTTGGGGGTACGTCGTTTCAATGGTTGGCGGGACGACGGATAAAACTCTATACGTTGGCCATATAAGCATGTAGGAGCATAAAATGAAATTCTACATAGCATCTGGAATAAAGAATAAAGACAATGTTAAAAAAATATTCGATCAACTGATAAACACAGGGCATGAAGTAACTGCCGATTGGACTTTAACGGATGATATCCCTGAAGATGGGAGAGATCAAAAAAGCGAATATGTACGATCAATAGCTAAAAGAGATTTTGAGGGAATTCGAGAGTGTGATATTTTTGCCTTGCTCAGTGATCCAGAAGAAGGACGATCCATGTACGTTGAATTGGGCATAGCCTTATCAATGTACCAATCAACTGGCAGACCAAAAATTTTTATTGTTGGACCAAAGAATAATGAATCTGTATTTTATTTTCATCCACTTGTTGATCGCGTTAATACTATAGAGGATATTTTGAAATATTCAGCGAATTTGGATACAATCGAATTGCCATCTAAAAGTCATGAGGGGCGACTTGAGGAATATAAATCGTTACGGGCTGAAATGTTAGAGATTATCAAAGAAAGAGTTTGGGGCCAAGCCACATATGCAGCGTTAAGCGCGGGTATGCTCGCTTTGATGAAGGATTCTGGAAAAATTCCCATTCTCATTTTTACTATACTTCTATCACTTCCATTTATTTTTCATACTATGCAGCGTGAGCATGCAAGAATCAGAATGGGAAACTATCTGCGAGCGGTCCTTGAACCAAAAATTCCAGGTATGTATTGGGAAGAGTATCTTGGTTTATGGCGTGGGAAATTTGGCCAAGAAGAAGGTAAAGGTTTTCTTAATATTTTTGATAGGATAAAGCATCTGATTAGTTTTTCTGGACTCTATTTATTAGTTTCTGGATTTTGTTTGGTCTATCTGTTTTTTGTAACCAAAAATCCAGATATTAGATTTTTAGGAATATTTTGTTTTATTTTCTTGATAGGGGCGTATGTAAATTTTTTTCTGTTATATGGTAAAGGTCAAAAAGAATATAAAGAGTTACTGCGCCTCGGTCCAAAAGCTTGAGGCCAACCTGTTTCTCCACGGGATCGCAAAAGGCGAGCGATTGTATCTCTGGCCAAGTCATCGTTTAACATCTCACTGCCTGTCCGCCTTCAGTTACTTTTGCGGCCCGTGAGAACGGCGTTGGACTAAGCCGCTACGCGGCAGCTAACCCACCAGAATTTCTGTAATTCTTTCCTCATTTCCGGTTTTTCTCCGATTTTATTATAATTCCCTCCATCGGTATAACTCCGAAAATCTCATATTTATCTCATTAATCAAAGGAGGGAACTCATGTCAGAACTGCGTAAAAAGATGATCCGGGCAATGGAACTTAAGGATTTTTCACCGAGGACTCAGCAATCCTATTTGTCTGCAGTTGAAGGCCTATCAAAATTTCATCGGAAGTCACCGGATCGTCTAACGCAAACAGAAATCGAAGACTACGTGCTTCACCTTAAAGATGAAGGGAAGAGCGCAAGCACACGCAATGTTATCATTTCCGGGATGAAGTTTTTCTACCAGCATACACTGATAAACAGCGAAATCGCATTGAATATGCCAAGTCGTCGTAAACCAAAAATCCTACCTGAAGTTCTCAGTAGAGAGCAGGTTCGCATGATCATCGATACTCCGGCGGATCTCAAGCATCGGCTGATATTGATGACGGCTTATTCTGGAGGGCTTCGAGTCAGTGAAGTGGCAGCACTGAAAGTCAAAAGCATCGACAGTGCACGGATGGTGATCCGGGTCTATCAGGGCAAAGGCATGAAAGACCGCGATACGCTGCTTTCTAAAAAACTGCTGGAGGAACTACGGGGCTATTGGAAGGTCTATCGCCCGACAGATTGGCTGTTTTACGGTAAACGTCGCGACACTCCCATGAGCATCACATCGATTCAGAGAATGTACCGCCGTGCCAAGAGCGACGCCGGCATCACCAAGGGCAAGGGCATTCATTGCCTTCGCCATTGCTTTGCCACTCATCTGCTGGAAGCCGGCTATGATGTGCGCAAGATACAGCTTCTCATGGGGCATCGCTCGTTGTCCACCACCATGGTCTATCTTCACGTTTCCAGAAACGGGTTGGCCAAGGTCCAGAGCCCGCTGGATTTCATCGAAGAGCCGGAACAACAGGCGCCGCCGTGGGAGGATGACGATGAATCCAATCAATAATTATCCTCAACCAGCAAACCGACAGGTGGAAGTGGCGGATATTTTGCGCTGCCACATCGGTGACTATCTCAAAAGATACAATATGCCGCCGGAGCATTACAGGGTCGTATACGACATTTTAAATTGCCGGACCGCTTATCTTGGCGGGCACGTTGAAATGTGCGATCAATGCGGAGCCGAACGCATCCTTTACAACTCGTGCCGCAACCGGCATTGCCCGAAATGCCAGACCATCACCAAGCAACGCTGGTTGTCCGCCCGGCAGGCTGAACTTTTGCCGGTCAACTATTTTCACAATGTTTTCACCCTTCCTCATGAATTGAATCCTTTGATTTTGTGCAACAAACCACTCATGCTGGGATTCCTGTTTCATGCCGCCAGCCAGACGTTGCTCGATTTCGGCAAGAATCCGAAAAACGAACTCGGTGGTCAGTTGGGGATCATCGCTATTTTGCACACTTGGACGCAAACATTGATGGATCATTTTCACCTGCACTGCCTGGTGCCTGGCGGTGCGATCGCCGGAAATGGGAAGGAATGGATCAATAGCAAAGGGGAGTTCCTCTTTCCGGTAAAAGCGCTTTCGAAAGTTTTCCGGGGAAAATTCATATCGTATCTGGAAGATGCATATAGCAAGAACCAGTTGTGCTTTCCCGGCAATACCCGTGCGTTAGGGACCCGCCAAGGGTTCCGGCGCTTGATCAAACAGCTGTGGTCGAAAAACTGGGTGGTCTATACCAAGCCGCCCATTGAGCGCCCGGAATGGGTGCTCGATTACCTTGGGCGCTATACGCATCGCATTGCCATATCGAATCATCGCATCACTGATTTTTCTGACGGCCGTGTGACGTTCACGATCAAAAACAGAAAACGCAAGACGACTGAAACCGTCACCCTCGATGCGGTCGAATTCATCCGGCGGTTCTTGTTGCATGTACTGCCCAAGCGGTTCGTACGCATCCGGCATTATGGCTTTTTGGCCAACCGTGGCAAGAAAAAGAACATTGGCCTGTGCCGTTTGTTGATGAACTTGTCCCCCGATATCCCCGAGGTGCGGGATCAGTCCGTCCAGGCAATCATGATGGCACAGGCCGGTATCGACATATTGAGGTGCCCAAGCTGCAAACAAGGAATGATGAGAAAGATATACGAAATCCCGGAAGGGTCCGGAGACGGCACTGGTTCAGTTCAATAGGTGATCCAATAATATCAATATGTTATAGCAGGCTTGAAAAACCAGTCATATTGAATATAACTATCTGTTATTAAAATGAAAAATTGTACCCCCTTAGCTAAATTACCTATTGAACTGAACCAGTGCCAAGTGATGGGATCGGTTTGCCCTCAGGTCATGAAACGATCGAAATCGGCATTCCCATAAATTGTGAGTGATGCCGAAAAGGCTTGGTTACCCGGTGTTTTCACCCATTCAACAATCACGATCACCCCCAGGATTCTGATTCTGCCCTTTCACCAGAACCAGCGAGGCAGTCCTCTGTTTACAATCCCCATATTAAATGGTAGTCATTTCGAGAATATGTTCCAAATTGCCTTAGTCCAACCAGTTTTATCCATCATCCCGCATCGCGCTAAAAGACCTTCAACATTGATTCAGCACCTTCATTTGTTGGGGGTACGTCGTTTCAATGGTTGGCGGGACGACGGATAAAACTCTATACGTTGGACGAATGCTGCCAAGCAGCAGGAAGTAGATTGAAAGGATGGGCAAAGGAAAGCGACTTAAGAAGTTGAGAAGAACATCCGAAGCATCCTTTTCTGATAAGTTTCAGGAGACGTTTACCAGGAACTTCCAGAAAGAGGTGAAAAACTCTGAATTGTGGGATGAAATTGTTGCCCAGTATGGTGAAAAACGTGCCCTGGAAATCATCAGGGAATGTAAGGCGGAAGTAAAGACAGACATGGAAATAAAATGAAAGCCGGGATTGTTCAGCAGATATTCAACGATCATTTCGAGGAATACCGGAAAGGCCGCATTTTAGATGGCCGGCAGTGGCGGGCGGCCTGGGACATCATGACCTGCCAAACTCCTGAAAAGGGGTTTCATGTCGATGAATGCCCGAACGGCGACTATCGGGTGATCCTGCCCAATTCGTGCAAGAACCGGTCTTGTCCCCAGTGCGGCTCGACCGAGACCCAATTGTGGCTTGAGCGCAGACGGTCCCAGGCGCTTGATTGCCCCTACTTTCATGGTGTGATTACCATCAGCCATGACCTCCACCCCATCTGGGCGGTAAATCGCCGGTTGTTCACCGGCCTTATGATGCAAAGCGCATGGCATTCATTACGTGAGATGCTTGCTGACTTGCGATGGTTGGGCGGGCTTCCCGGCGTCATCGCCGTATTCCAAAGCTGGGACGATCACCTTAACAAGCATTGTCACCTGCATCTGATCATCACCGCCGGGGGATTGAACGATGATGGTCGGTGGGTAAGCGCGAAGAAAGACATGTTGGTGTATACGCCGGCGTTGGCATCCAAGTTCAGGGGCAAGTTTCTCGATTATCTTAAAGAAGGCTTCAACCCTTTGACCAAAACGGGTCGACGGAAGCCGTCGGATCAAGTGCTGACCCCTCCACCGGGCAAGAGCGTTCAGCAATGCTTGAACCTGCTCAACAAGCTGGGACGGGTTAGCTGGCACGCTGAAATCAAGCCGGCTTACGAACATGCCAACGGCGTTTTCAAATACGTCGGGCGGTACATCCGCCGGGGGCCGATCTCTGAAAAGCGGATTGTGGGTTATGATGGGGATACGGTAACCATCGCCTATGCGCATCCGGAAAAGCATGATCAACTGACATTTAAGTTGGATGCACAGACGTTTATCCGTCGTCTGTTGGATCATGTTCCGGAGAAAGGAACGCATCTGGTCAGATCCTACGGTCTTTTCCATCCAACCCAGTTGGAAAAACTGAATCTGGCACGAGCGTGTCTGGGCCAAAAGGCGTATATCCCCGGAATTGAGCGACCGACGACCATTGAGTTGCTGCGCCAAATGTTCCCGGATCTTTCTGAAACCCGTTGTCCGCATTGCGGGGAGATCCTTCGAACCGTTTTTGTCTACCGCGGCGGCCATACCGAGCCCTGGAGACTGGCCGCATGACACAATCAACGTCCACTTCTTCAACCGATGCAGATCGCATATGGCATCGTTGCGCCAAAAACATGGGAAAGCCGGCTGCATTTATACAAGTTCACCCGCGTTTAAACGATTTTTCCTCACACATGGATCAACATTGTGTGAAACTGGCAGGCATGGCATCAGAAAGAGCTTGTTTTGGAAGATTTGGGCTTTCAGAAAAATCCATATACTGGATTCCCGTTTGACGCATCGTCCAACCAACAGGATGATGCTGACAAGCCTGGTCTTGGTTCTTAATCGCTAAATCGAGGATTTATTGCAAGCTGTTTCCAAAAGGCATAGCCCTACTATTGAACCCGGCTTGCAGCATATCCTGAACGTTCGCCAGTAACAATTTATCGAGAACAGGGGAAGGTGGTAAAGATTTGAAGCATTAGACAATAAAATGTTAATCAGGAATCAATTTTGATAAGCTCGCTTATTTTGTAAACATGGCATTCAGTTTGATACAAAGGATTATAATTGAGCAAACGGATTTTATTCTTCTCCTATCGTATAATTGATAAATAAAAAGGTATAGACAATGCTAAGGCAAAAATAGTGTAACGGCCTACCCCGCCTATGCGGCAAAAGTGTAACGGTTGGTTCTACTATCCCGCAGCGAGACCCCGCCCCAAAAATCAATAAACCTACCACGCTACCCCGCCGCAATAGCTCCCGCCGGCAATCGTTTTTACCAAAAAGTTTTTGTAGGTTGTAAAGTGGGTATTGTCATGGTCCAAGAAAATGAGGAGAAAGCCCGGAACCATCACTTCCGGGCTTTCAGGGTGAACTCCGTATCAAGGCCGGATGTTCATTAAGTAAATTACTTTAAACTCCGGCCACTTTCAAGGCCGGATGGTAAAGCTGATCCAAATATCCTGTCGTTGGTGCAACACCGTTTTTTGTGTGTGCCGGTGCTGCTTTCGTGGGCATGCTTATTGTTGCGATGCATGCCGCATCGCCGGTCGTCTCCAGTCCCGTCGAAAAGCGCAGCGACGCTACCGTAAAACCGATAAAGGTAAAAAAGCCCACCGTCTTGCCGAAAACCGTCGTCGGCATCGTGAAATCGATCCACGTAGAAAAAACATGGATGATCATACTTCAACAAGCCCTTTTAAACGGGTTATGTTGCCACCACAGATCGAAATTTCGGTACCTTTTCGCCTCGGTTTTCGATGCCGCTGCCATTTTTGCGGTCGGCCGGGTGAAATTGTGAGCCATTTTCCACGCCGTGGTTATGGATGAAATCTTTTTCAGGATTTTTTACGCAGATAAGGAGGCCAATATCATGAGACGACGGTTTACAGGGGGAGAACTGTTTCAACTGCGCAATCGGATCCCGGTTGACTGGCTGATCAAAGAACAGCTTCATATCCCATCTAAAGTGATCGAAGGCATTTTTCGTTTTCTATGCCCGCTATGCAATGAATTTCAAACCGCGACCAACCCCAAGACCAATCTCGCCAGGTGCTTTCTTTGCGAGAAAAACTTCAACCCGATTGATTTGGTCATGACCGTGAAAGGCCTTGGATTCGTTGACAGTGTCAAATATTTGCAAACCCTTGTACCAAACAGACCGGATCCTTTAACGGACCAACGGTTGGAATTGAATCAACTGCTTGGCGATATCGGGAAACGGATGAGCATCGGGTGAACAGATGGCCAACAACCGACTCACCCAATTGGAGGAGATCATCGCTGCCAATCAACACCATTTTCACCAAACCGGTAAGGCATTAAAGCAGATTCGAGACGATCAATTGTTTCGAGATTTGCTGTTCGATTCGTTTGAAGGCTATGTCAAGGACCGGTGGGATATGGCCCGATCCCAGGCATATCGTCTGATTAAGGCCGCCAATGTCATCGACAATTTGTCTCCAATTGGCGACGGCATCCTTCCGGAGAATGAATACCAGGCCAGGATTCTAACGCGTTTTACAAAAGAGGATCAACGCAAGATCTGGCGTGCATTTATCGCATCCGGCATGGCGCTCACGGCTAAGAATATTAGAAAGTACGCCCATCAAACCCTAAAGGCCAAGCATGTCAAAAAAAAGAATGCGTCTGTGGTCGATATCATCAGCGCAGACTATAAAACGGCCGTGATGGCCATGCTGGAACAGATTCGGTCGGCGCAAAACGATGATTGGCAAACGACATCCAGACAAGCGGCCTTATTCTGGCTGAAAGTGATGAAAGAGAAAATCATTCGTCATGAAAGACAAAGACTTTGAACAACTGCCCATGGACGACCGTTTCCTGATCTTGCTGCACAAAAAGATCATGGACAAAACCGGCAGCGCCAAACGCAGGGCCAAAAAATATTACATGGATCAATACCGTAAGACCGGCGTCATTCCCAAACCGCTGCTGCTTGCCGGCCAAGGCATCATGGAAGGCAGAAAGTGCAGCGGCCGGCGCCGGGTCTTGACCGAAAAAATCCAAAACCGCTTCATCGAGATGGTCAAGGCTTCCAGCGATCCATCGGACGATCGTTTTGTATTTATCACCCGCCATGGACGAACCATCAAAAATTACCACGCCTGGCTCGAACAAGAGTTCGAACGTAGCATCTCACTTAGCGCTTTAAGGCGTTTTGCCAGGCAAGCCAACCTCAAGGTCTATTTGGAAAAACCAGACTTCGAGGAAAAGAACGATCCCAGCGTCTGCTTTAAGGACGAACCGGTCTTCGATTTGATTCAAATGGACGGATGCAGGTTTCGCTATTTCAAGATTCGATCGGACGACGGCGTTTGGGCCAAGCCCCAGGTGATCGAGTTTTTTGACACCGGATCGCGCAACATGCTTGTGCTTGACGCCTATTTTTCCGAAAGCAGTCTAAATTCGGTGGACCTGTTCGAGAAATTTTTGGTGAGCACCCCCTTTCCGCAAAAAAAGATACGGCTGAGACCGGACAATGCAAAGGGTTTTGTCAACCTGAAACGCCCCATCAACGAACTGAACATCAAATTTTCATTGCCAGGCGGATTTTATCTGCAACCAAACTTCTCACGCATCCATGCGCCCAAGGACAAAGCACATCTGGAATCATCCCATCGCAGCATCCATCATTTTGAAATGCGGATCATCAAGCACTTTGAAGACCGCATCGTTAAGACAGAACCGGGCTATATCTACAAAAAGGGCAAAAAAGGAAAAATTACCATCACCTATCTCGACATCGATCTTGCAACGCTGCGCCAGAGTGGTTTACTCGAAGCCTATCGCCGGCAGCACAATGAGCAAAAGCACTATTATTCTGTGAACGGTAAAACATCGGCCTGGGTGCCCAAGGAGAAGTTTGACGACGGTCTTGCCCAATACGAGTGGATAACGTTCAGTGCGGATGACGTACGCCATTTCGTCAAATACGGCTATGACAAGATCAACGCCACCGTGGGGGCGAAAGGCATCATTACTTTCAAAAAGCAGACCTACTATGTGGCCGTTGGCGCGCAACACTTCAGCCGCCACAAGAGCACCAAGGTGTATATCTCCGATCTTGGCGACAAGCTGTTTATCTTCGAGCATAAGGAAAACGGTATCCTGCTGGGTGAAGCGCTGCGCCGGGAACCTTACGAAAAGCCGGTCAAAAAGGCAGGCACCGAACCCAACGCGGTTGAATTGATCAGCGCTTTTCTGCAGGAGAAAAAGATGGCGGTGGACAGGCCACGACTGATTGACATCCATCTTCGGGGTTTGACCCTCGATGCCGCCCAAACAATCTATCGGCAACACCGGAAACGATATATCGCTTACGCGATCAAACTACGCCAGCCTGAAACCATCACCGGCAAGGCGCTTTTCAATGCGTTCATTTTGGATTGCGAAAGACAATTGTCAAACAACCCTTTGGCCCCGTATGCCTCATGCAGCGAAAACAAAGTTTTATAAACGATAAGCGCCGGGTCTCCTATCTATCCGCGGTATACAACCGGATCTACCGGGGACAGAGCGTATTGATCGAGGGCGAATATGGTGTCGGAAAAACTCGTTTCCTCGAACTGCTCAAACCCAAAAAACTTCAAGGCGTATGGGTGGAGTCGCTTTTCAATGTGCATGAAATGTTGGCCTCCATCCTTCAAGGGTTGAACTACGAGGCGGTGGCCACTTATCGGCGCACGCCCCATCATTTGAAGCTGATCCGCAATCTGACCGATTATTACATCATCATCGACGAGGCCAATGACATCGAAAAAAGGGTTTGGCCCTACCTGAAACGAATCATGGACGCGCACGTGCCCATCGTTTTGGCCGGACTGCCAAAGGTGAGGACATATTTGACCAGCCAGCATCCGGATATCCTCAGCCGATTGAAAACCTTGATTCTGTATCCCATCGTAGTCGAGGATTTCATCCTGGAATACAAGGATTTTGAATCTGAAGCCATCGAACAGATTTATGTGGCCACCAGGGGCGATATGAGAAAATTCAAGGAAATTTGCACGGATTGCCGCGACAAGGCCAAAGAACTGGGCCATAGCTTCGTCGATTTAAATCTGGCGGTCGACTTTCTCGCCAATCTTCATCCCATGTAGGCTCCAAAAAACAATCTCTTCCCTCACTCTGCGGCGAATCAGCTTTCTCCCAAGACCTGTTAATCTAAATCCCACATCGTAACTTTTTTTAACTCTCGTAAAGTCGATTGTTATTGCATCGTTTCTCTATTAACCGCTAACGCGCAGCGGCGTAAGATGCTTCAAGGCCTGAAATACGATGAAAAAGTTACATTATTTTGCAACGTCCTAAAGGCAGCCAATGATCACTAACGCATTAATATATTTGGGATATTTTTTAAACGGGGCCTGAATAAACAGAACGGGAAGCGTTACACTATTTTTGCCTTAGCAAAGGTATTTGCAGGAACAGAACATCCTACAAACGGATCTGGCTTCTAAAACACCAATGATTCAGGCTCGTAAACAGACACGCATCCCATCCGTTTGGACGAAAGAAGAGTTGGATGCACTGATAGGCGCCATTGATCGAGGAAATCCAAAGGGAAAACGGGACTATGCCATTATCCTCCTTGCCTGCGTGTTGGGTCTTAGAGTCACTGATATCAAAAACCTCACTTTTGGTTGTTTCGACTGGGGAACGAAGAAACTGACATTTATCCAATCAAAAACAAGGGAAACAGTAACCCTGCCGATTCCTTCCGAAGTTGGATGGGCTGTCATTGATTATCTGAAATACGGCAGGCCAAAAGTGGATTTGCCTGTTCTTTTTGTAAGGCACGTGGCGCCATTTCTTCCCTTTTCGGAAAATGATCATCTGTATCAGATAATCCGTGATTATATGCGGATTGCACATCTGCCTACTTTGAAGAAGCACCGTGGTATGCACTCTCTTCGTCATACGGCAGCTTCAAGAATGCTTGAGCATGACACACCGCTTGCTGTCATCTCGGATATTCTGGGTCATACGGACACGGACGCTACAGCAGTCTATTTGAAGGTGGGCATCAATAAGCTTAAAGAATGCTGTCTGCATACTCCGGAGGTGGGCTCATGAGAAACTACCCGTTCAGAGGTCCATTTGCAGAGCATATCAAAAACCATGTCGGCTTGAAGCAAGCGGTCGGGTATAAATATGAGGCAGAAACGGCGCATCTATCAAGATTTTCCTCCTTTACCGCTGAAAAATATCCCGAAGCATCGATCCTTTCAAAGGAAATAGTATTGGAGTGGTGCTCAAAAAGGAACTATGAGGCACAGGCCAATCAGTGTGCAAGAGCCTCTATCTTGCGGCAGCTTGCCGTGTATATGGAAAATATTGGAATTGGCGCATACGTCCTCCCAAAAGGATATTACCCGGCGGGACAGCAGTATGTTTCTCACATCTATACGGAAAATGAACTGAAACGATTCTTCCATCAGACGGATCAATGCTGCTACGTCGGTGAATGTCCATATCGCCATCTCATCATGCCGGTATTTTTCCGGCTAGTTTACGCCTGCGGCCTTCGGTCTTCCGAAGCAAGACTTCTGAAGGTCGAAAATGTGGATACGGATGCAGGCATACTGAGCATTCATCATTCAAAAAAAGACAATAGCCGTTTGGTTGCCATGTCAGACGAGCTTACCGGTCGATGCCGGAACTACTCTGAAAATGTGCATAACCTTTCAAAGGGGTCTGATTGGTTTCTAAAGTTTCCCCTTTTTGAAAGCAGCCCGGCGGGGTGAGTACTACTGAAGAATATTAATATTTCCTGTAATAACAGATGGTTAGCAAAATGGCGGTCGCCTGTAACCTATTGAAATCATTACAGATATCGGGACCGATTTTTGGCAATATGATCAAATATTTAGTTAATACAGTATGTTAATGTTGATTGCGAGGCTCGGTTGTGGTATGTTTCTTCTTCCACAAACAAACAACCCAACCGGAGGCCTCGCATGCTTATCCTACACGACATCCTTGAAAAACTCAAAAACGAATTTGCTCAGTCCAGTAAAGGTCAGGAACGGGGAATATGGTTCGTATACACGATCGTGGCGATCATTGTTCCTTTCGCCTCATCGAGGACCTCAAACATTCTACGGTGCTTGAAGACGGTGTTCGGCTTTTCCGGGATCAGTCGTAAAAAGTTCTATACCTTCATGGCATCCCCACGGATTCCATGGCAACGGTTATGGCCCACGCTGTGGAAATTGATTCCGCTGCCAACGACCGGTGGGCGGTTAATGCTGGCTCTGGATGACAGTATCAACGCCAAGACAGGCAAGAAGATTTTCGCCTGCGACAAGGTTTTCGATCATGCTGCCAAGCAAAACCAGTCCAGGTATCCGTGGGCCCAGAACATCGTTGCTGTGGGGTTGTTGAAGATGATCAAGGGACGTTGGGCCTGTCTGCCGCTGAGTTATCGTTTCTACCTCCTGAAGAAAACCATCGAACGAATGAACCGTGACAGCAATGGACCGGAAGTGACATTCAAGAGCAAGCTTGCCATGGCGGTCGACATGATCGGTGAGATTGCCGCGGTGTTTCCCAGAAAACGGATTGTCATCATCACCGACTCATGGTTCGGCAATGGCGGCCTGTGGAAGCCATTGAAAAAACAGTTGGGCATATGGGTGGATATGATTTCCAGGCTTCGATCCAACAGCACAATATTTGAACTGCCGCCACCTCCGACCGGACGACAAGGCCGCCCGCGTAAATATGGCCGCAAGCTGGGGAATGCGGCAGCGTTGGCCGTTCGATTCAAATCGCTGGCAAAAGAATACATCGTCAACCTGTATGGCCGCAACCGGAACATCGTAGCCTATGAACGCGTGGTGATGCTCAAGACCATCCGATGTGCGGTCAAGGTGGTCTGGGTCTATCGTAAGACACAGTGGGTGGCACTTTATTCCACCGACCTGTCCCTTTCGGCTGAGCAGATTATCGAATACTATGGGGCCCGCTGGAAGATCGAAGCCTTATTCAAGGAATTGAAAAACGACATCGGCAGCGCTGACACGCAAAGCCGTCATCCGCAGGCCGTCAGCAACCATCTGCACTTTTGCATGCTGGCGACCACCGTCGCCTGGATTTACGCCAGCCGGGTCGAGAAAACGCCATCTCGCCGGCATGCCGTCGGCGGCCGCCGTCATTTTGCCTTTTCGGATGTCCGCCGATCCGTTACAAAGGCCGCGATGGACAAGGATTTTGGTAGGCTCTTCCCGGTGCCACGCAAATCCGTCTTTAATTCTCTCGTGGACGTACTGCTGCGCATGGCGGCTTGATTGAATTTAGGAAACTTTAGATTGGTTTTTCCCAGGACTTAAAGGAAAGCCAATGACTGTAGGAAATGTTTACCACAATTTCAGGCGATTCCTGTGGAGAGCCGGCATCTCTCATGGCGGAAGAGGAAAAGGTCCGAGAGTACACGATTTTCGTCATACATATGCCTGCCAGTGTCTGAAAAAATGGGTGATGGAAGGGAAAGACATTGCCGCATATCTTCCTGTACTGAAAACATATATGGGACACGATTCCTTTGAGGAAACAACCTATTACCTCAGACTTACAGCTGATATCTTTCCAGATATATCCATCAAACTCGAAGGGTGTTATCCTGATATCATTCCTCGACTGGAGGGTAATGGCTATGAAACCTACTGATTTTGCAACTCACCTTACTGGATTTCTTTCCGTGTATCTGCCTCGACAGAAAAATGCCAGTAACAATACGATAGCATCCTACCGTGATACCTTTAAATTGCTACTCCGTTACTGTCAGGAAGAGAAGGATATACCTGCCGAAAAGCTGAACATGGGCATGCTGACCCATGTAATGATTGCTGATTTTCTCGAATGGCTTGAAAAGAAACGTAAATGTAGCACTGCAACCCGTAACCAAAGGCTTGCAGCCATACATTCCTTTTTCAGGTATGCTCAATACGAGGAACCATCAGGAATCCTTCATTTCCAAAAGGTCATTGCCATACCGGTCAAGAAGGCCTCCAAGCCGTCGGCGCCACATCTGACACCGGAGGCGATGAAATTTTTGCTGTCACAGCCGGATAAAATGACCGTGAAAGGCCGACGAAACCTGACGCTTTTGAGTGTTCTTTATGATTCAGGATGCAGAGTGCAGGAATTAGCCGATCTCAGGGTACGGGATGTTGTAGTGGACAATCCGGCACTGCTTATCCTCACTGGAAAAGGCAATAAGATGCGCAGAGTTCCTCTAATGAAAAATACTCTGACCTTGCTTCAACATTACCTTCAGGAGCATTCCCTTGATAAAGATTGGAAAAAGGACTATCCGCTTTTTGTCAACAAGCATCGTAGCAAACTCACTAAGGAAGGCATTGCCTACATCATCTCTCAGTATGTTGTTTCGGCGAAAAAGATATCTGCAAGCATGCCGGAAAAAGTGACGCCACATATGTTTCGCCACAGCAAAGCAATGCACCTGCTGCAGGCTGGCGTTAGCCTTATCTATATCAGGGATTTTCTCGGACATGAGGATATCAAAACCACCGAAATTTACGCAAAGTGTGATACCGAATTGAAACGTCAGGCCATCGAAAACGCCTATCCAACTCTGGTAGATAGCAATCTTCCCGATTGGAATAAAGACGCTGCATTGTTGGAATGGCTTTCAAATCTGAAGTAGTCGTGATATTATGCAAAGTAAATTCAGTGCATGTGTTGGAAATATTGTACATTAAGCGATTTACTTTGCATAATCGCGAACTTCGCATAAGGCGGATTATGCAAAGCTTTGCATAAACCACCCTGGGGCGTTCCTTCTATGCTGGGACTGACAAGCCCCCCGATCATCGTTCCGGCCGTAAGGTACCGGCGGATCAATTTCAAGACCCGTTTGTCCCGGACCCTGGTGGCCAGCCGGCTTAAAAGCCGGTCGTGGTTAACTCGGTCGAAAAACTTGGACAAATCCATGTCAACCACGTGGGTGTACCCGTCCAGCAGATAGCCTTTGGCTTGTAGGACAGCGTCATGGGCTGATCGTCCTGGTCTGAATCCGTAGCTGTACTCAGAAAAGGTCGGGTCCCAGATCTGCTCCAATACCTGAGCTATCGTCTGTTGGATAAGGCGGTCCAATACCGTGGGGATACCAAGCAGGCGGACACCGCCATCCGGTTTGTCGATCTCCTTCCTTCTGACCGGTAAGGGACGATAATCCCCATTTAGCAGGTCCTGCTTGATCTTCGGCCAGTGCCTTTTCAGGTACCCTTTCAAGTGGTTGGTTTTCATGCCGTCCACGCCCGGGGCGCCTTTATTGGCAATCACCTGGTTCATTGCTCTGAGCACATTACGTCGTTCGAGAATCAACTCCAACAACTGCTCTCTGCCTCCCAGACTTTCGGCAAGCCGCGACGCTACAAACATTTCCATCTGCTGTGGCTTTATGTTCATAAGTACACGTCTCCTAATGGTCATTTTCATTTACCCGTGCCATTCGGTCCGGGCACCGTTCGGGCCTTTCACCGGGGTGAGCCTCCTGTTACGCTTGACCCGCGGGTAGCTCGCGCATCTCGTTTCCTCCGGCTACATTATGCCCTTAAGCTGACTCCCGCTGCACGGTGGGCGCACCTTGCGGTTTGCTCACTCGAATGATCTGTCGCCGCTGGCTCCTTTGGTTTCGTGTTCCTCTCCATAATGGAGTTTGGCTCATCGCCGGTCAGGGGCCAGGCTTCCGACGATGCCGGGGGTTTTGGTGGCCGGATTCCCCTTTACCGGCAAATTCACACGACAGCACCCGAGATGCAGCGGGCCTCCCGGGGTAAACACACATCTTTCGGTACGTAAGCGCCGAGTATACGAGCACTGCCTGAGATGGATAGAGGACTTAACCTTGTGTTGCAGGCTGGTCCCACAGATGCGCGCCTGACTCGATTTCTGTTCGT
This sequence comes from Desulfosarcina ovata subsp. ovata, assembly GCF_009689005.1. NCBI lineage: Bacteria > Pseudomonadati > Thermodesulfobacteriota > Desulfobacteria > Desulfobacterales > Desulfosarcinaceae > Desulfosarcina > Desulfosarcina ovata. Next base: position 4,713,077 of record NZ_AP021879.1, read on the forward strand.
CACCCCGTACCTTCGCGACTGCCCTGCCGCAGCAGGGCGGCTTCCTCCCCAGGCACCGTTGCCGGATACCCAGTTGCCATGTCGCTACACCCTTCGCCTCCATCGGGCTGGGTCTAAGACTTGCCAAGCGATCCAACAGACTGATATGCTTGGCTCACTTTTAAGATGTGTGCCGTGCCCGGCACACAACCTTTTTTTGAAGATGGACAGGGCAATGCGAGGCGATCTTGAAAAACCTTTTAAATTGTCCTTCTGTAATAGTTAACATTTGCCTTAGTAACTCCGCCCGGCCACTTAAAATGGCGTTCGGTGTACAAAATGACAATGATCGAGAATTACAATGAATAGCCGAATTTATAATTTTTTAACTCTCACATTAACGCTGGGCCTACTTGTTGGCTGTGGCGAAAAAATTAATCTTAATGAGTACATTGGTGATGGAAAGGCGGAATTTATAGGAAATCAAACTTGGTATCCTGGATTCAAGGTTACTTTTAACAAATTTAAACTTTCTAAATCATTCAGTGGGAGATACAAAGTTGAATCTTACCCAATTATGGATAAGTCTTACTATATTGGTTTAGTTGGTGACATCAGCCTGAAAGACGACCCTGGATTTAAAGATGGCAAGTTAGCAATAGAGCTCCATGATATTAATGGAAGGCCAATTATAAAATGTGACGATGACTTAAAAAATTGGCGTTACAGCCATGCACAAGGAAGTAAAGATTGCTTTATTTATTATTTCGAAAATAGCTGTGTTACAGGATTTAAACCTAAAGAGTACGATTTTCCTAAAAACTTGATTTTGCATATCAATTATAGGCCAACTTCCAATTTAAACGAAACGTGTGGACAACTTGTATTAAGTGTTGGAGGTTCCAAATAAAAAGCCTTTAACCGAACAACCAGTTTCACCAGAGCGCAGGGGCCGTAGCACTCTGAAGTGCAACGTCTTTCTAAAGGTTTTTATTATTTTATAGGCTTTTTTATTCCATCCTGCGCCCTGGTGAACTGAAGCGTTCTGTGTATAGGAGAGTGAATGTTTGAAGATCTGGAGAAGATTAACGAACGGCCTGAACCGTTTCAATATTACACTGCAAGCGATCTATGGACCGACGAACATACATCAAAGCAGATGCTATCGTTCCACCTCAACGAGGCTATCGACGTTTCTTCGCGAAACGCGGAATTCATAAATCGATCTGTGGAATGGATCGCATATGAGTTCAACATCGGCAGGGACTTCAAAATAGCTGATTTTGGCTGTGGTCCTGGATTGTATGCAGCACCTTTGGCGAAACGCGGAGCGAATGTGACTGGCATTGATTTCTCGGGGAGGTCCATTGAGTGCGCAAAGGAAATCGCAACCCGCGAGAAGTTGAATATCAGCTACGTGAAGCAGAACTATCTGGAGTTTGAAACCGAGGACCGATTCGATCTTGTCCTGATGATCATGTGCGATTTCTGCGCCCTCAGCTCAACACAAAGAAAAAAGATTCTAAGCAAATTCCACAGGATTCTAAAACCGGGCGGTTCGGTCCTGCTTGATGTATATTCCCTGGCGGCATTTGAACAGAGGGAAGAGGTCGCGACATATGAGGTGAATCAGCTAAACGGATTCTGGTCACCGAACAAGTATTACGGCTTTTTAAATACCTTCAAATACGATGAAGAGAAGGTAGTGCTGGACAAGTACACAATTTTTGAGTCTGATCGAGCAAGACAGGTGTACAACTGGTTACAACATTTTGCACCCGAGGATCTTGAGAGGAAGTTTATAGCGGCTGGCTTTTCTGTTAAGGGGCAATATTCAGACGTCGCGGGAACCCCATATGATCGAAAATCGGGCGAATTTGCAGTCATCGCCAAGAGGGTGTAGATCGTCACAGAACAATGCCATGCACTCGGACTGGAATTCCGCTGCGCTCCATTCCCGCCGGTGATGGCTACGTTGGCACAGAAAAAGATGATCAATTTGACTGACTAATAGTTTTGAAAAAGGAAAATCAAATTATTATGGCAACAGAATTATTCCCATCATCATTCAGATGTGATTGCGGAGAGGAATTGGATTTTTCTGAAGGTACAATTCATGAGATGAAAAAAATGAGCAAAAATAAACATGTTCGCTTAGGAGAGGGAAAACACACGATCATCTTCCATAAAGGTGAAGCGAAAGAAATTCTTTGTCCTAAATTGAAAAAATGCGCAATTACAAGTTTTGAGTGATGATGCGCTTTTTGAAAACAAGAAAAGCTTATTTTCATGTAGCACCTTCTGAACTGTTACATTCGTATTATCAATAAAAGGCATGAACTGAAAGCAACAGTTTCTTGTATGTTTTTAATAGGAAAAGCCGATGCGCCAACCATGCCATGCATTTGACCGCCAGGGCCGGGCGAATGTGGGAAGTCAGTTCCAAATTGTTCATAATTAAATAAACGTAGATCAGTAGTGATATCTCAGTTGTGCAATATGAATTGCATCTTCTGAAACTTTATAAACGAATCTGTGCTCGTCATTGATTCGCCTGGACCAATAGCCGGAAAGCGCATGTTTCAGAGGTTCGGGTTTGCCAACACCTTCAAAAGGAGAGCGTTTTGTTTCCTTTATCAGAGTGTTTATACGGCGGAGAATTTTTTTGTCAGTTTTTTGCCAATAGATGTAATCGTCCCAGGCATTGTCTGAGAAAATGAGCTTCACTCTATGAGCTCCTTTTCATCACCTTTGCCATTTTCAAGTTGAGCAATGGATTCAATTAGACGTCTTGTGTTTTTGGGTGACCGTAAAAGGTAAGCAGTCTCTTCAAGGGCTTCATAGTCCTCAAGGGACATAATAACTACAGATTCAGAGGATTTACGTGTAACAATTATCGGGGCACGGTCTCTGCAAACTTTTTCCATTGTTTTCGCAAGGTTTTGCCTTGCCGCTGTATAGGTTATGGCTTCCATTTTGGACCCTCCTGTACAGCTTATTGTACATATGCAGGGCGGGTTGTCAATGATTTTCCGGCCCCAACCCATCGCTGGTCGGGACGGCGAGTGACATGCCGCCCGACAGCTTTTCGTTCGTCATAAGAATAGTATGATACATTATATACTTTATTTTTTATTGGCTGATGTCGTAGAGGCAATTTATTTGATTCACAATAATTATTGGGGACAGGTAAATAATGTTTGACATTGCAAAATGCAAATATTCAGAAAGGGGTCAAATGAAGATCGAAAAAATTGTTTTGTGGATACTCTTGAGTGGAACAATGCTGTCGCTTACAGCCTGCGGAGGCGTCACACACAACACTCAAACAGAGTTTAAAAGAACCGAGTCCTATACCAACACAAAAATTTCGAAAACGCTCCAATTAGATATTAGTATAGATAAAACAAAAACTTTGTCCAGCAAGGATGGACTGGGAATTGGTCTACGTCGAAAAGTCCGATACGATGTATACAACAAAGATATTATGATAGAAAAAACCGTTTCGGAAAGAAATCCGAATGCTTTAATGTCTGTTGTGGGCGTTGCCCTCCTTCCCGTAGCAGTTATCTTCGGAGACACTGACGAACACTTAAATGCCATTGAGAAGGATATGTTTGGAGAAAAGGAAGTGTTGAGCACCACGGAAAAAGAAACCAATATCAGAAAAACAGGTGAAAATAAAGACCTTTGGATTAATACAATAGACTCAGGAACCCTTAACATATATATCGACAATGCCCTTGCCAAAACATGTCTGGTAGAAAATACCGGTTATGTGACCGTCAGCTTTGATGACCTTTTCGGACAATTGGAAAGCGCCCATTCCCCTTTTAACATAGCGGCCTCTTTTTCGTCCGGAGGCCTGGAACAAAAAATTGCTCTGGAAAAAAGGATATCCATAGCCGGTGCAGAATATGAAGGGCCATTAACGTATGGCAAGCCACACGGGAACGGCAAGCTCACATGGCCGGACGGAAAGGTTTATGCAGGCTTTTTTGAAAGCGGGAAAAAGACTTCCCAAAATGAAACAGGCGCGGATAGAGAGCAAACAAATGATGTTGAGCAGAAAACACACACAGAAACAATGCGTTTTGAAATTTCCAGCGGTGCTTTAACAACAGGTGGAAAAAAATATTACAACACTCCTACAGCCGATGCAAATGGGGTTAAACTTGCCGAGGTGGAAAGCTGGGAAAAAATCACAGGAGAGGCATCTATTCCAGGTGTTCCGGCTGGCATACGTCTCTACCATTATCGGGTAGCCAATCCAAACCAGTATGATGTGCTGGTTACCTTTTGCATAGCTAAAGGCACCCAATTTGTATATCAGATGCTTGAGGTTAAGGGAGGAATAAAAGTTTACCAAGCGAATACATTCCAACCAGGAAATGATGAAATGGCTAAGATTTATCCCTTGACAACGGGTAGTTATAATTGGCATCCGGCCGGAACTGATATGAGCAACCGTTATGTTAAGGACGAACAGCCCGAACAGTTTATAATGCCCAAAAACTCATCTTTTGAAATAAGATTGTTTCTTCAGGACGGACTACCGTCTGACAAGGAACGTCTGCCTAATGGAACAATCAAATACCCATTTGAAGATTACCGTCTTTATTATAATCCCGCCATAGGAAGTATGGAAACAAAACCTTATGGGGTAAAAGCGGAGGCGACCGTAAGAGAAAGTCAGCCGAAAGAAAAGTTAAAAGAGTTCAGCTATGAAAACCATGTTTTTAAGGCAACAACTAAAATACCGGAAAAATACTTTGGCCATTACGACTCAAAACATATGTCGCATGCTTCGCTTCGAAATTATTCTTTAGATTTATATCGTGATGGAACGTGTACTTATAATGGCGAAGATTGCGAATGGGGAGCCATGGTAGATGATAATGGAAAATTGAACCTTGAAGAAACGCATCCGAGAAATTCAAAATTTGAGTCCTATATGGGGATTGGTCTATTCATCAAGTCCCGCAGCACGGGAGAAGTCATTCTCCGTACTATGGGACACTTGAAGTCCGAAGCGCTTGGACAAAGCTACTTAAAAGTCGGTTCCTTCCTGAAAAAGGAATACTGAAAAAATAGAAGATAGTGTTTAATTGACAAATGAGATTTCGGGGACATGATACCTATTGTCCATCCAGAAATAGGGAAATTTGGTCGAGATCGAGGCGCGCGAAAAATTTACCGCAGGCATATGGTTGATATTCCGAGGATAAAATTTTTCGCGGAACATGGATGTCGGGAAAATTGGCCATTTCTGGATGGGCACTACCTAATTCAAAACTCAAATATCCTCTGTCCCTGGAAAAACTATGATCGCCGAACCAAACGTTTGAAGGGACCGGGCTACCTGTGTGGCCTTTTCGGAATTGCCTGGTTTAGTAAACTTAACTTTTTATCGGAGTTTCTTGGGTTTAAACGCCCGGCCCCTTATCTCCCCGTTGGCTTCCACAAATACCGACGAAAATATATTTATGACAAAAAAGAAACAACTTTCACCAAAATATCAAGTGTGGATTGATGCTCGAAAAAAATATAAACTCTCGCATGCACACATCCAAATGGCTCGTGAACTTGGATTAAACCCGAAGAAATTCGGCAAATTGGCAAATCATAAACAAGAACCATGGAAAGCCCCATTACCGGTATTCATTGAGAATATTTATTTTAGAAATTTTGGAAAACGACCACCTGAAAACGCGCGATCCATTGAACAAATAGTGAAGGACAAGAAACAAAGACAGCTTGAACGTAAAAAACGATAGATTTGAAAGCAGGTCATGTAAAATTAAGTAACACCGGAGCAAAGCTCCAAAAAAAGACCTCAATTTGAAAAAGGCATTGATTCAAGCGTCACGTATTGTCTGGAAATAAAAAAACAAATAAAAAGCCAACTTATCCATCAACTCGAGGCCAAAAACCAGCGGAAGTAAACTTTAGGCCGAGCGGAAGGAATACGATTGTTACTCTTTACATACTTGGGCCAGGGGGACCAGTGCAAATATCTTGGGGGCCTGACTATGAATATGCTGGTCACCAGCTTACTATTGAACAAGCGTTAAGAGCTACCATCGATATGGGCAGAGAGCCTCTGCTATGGTCCTACGCCGCACCTGATGCGAATTACACTGAACTCAAATTCGGTTTCGATGAACACATCGAAGGCCAGGGTAAAATTGGCCATGTGGCATTGACTCAAGAGGCAACCATTTCCGGTGAGATTTTTCGGAATGGAGCAGCTTGGAAGATCAATAACGATTCTGGTGCGTGGGGCAATATGGGAGGACATGATGGGAAATCTCAATTGATGTTGCATGTTGCTAACTTTATGTCCAACAATTGTGGGATGGTCGTGACTGCGGAATACGCGTATTCACGTAATGCGGTGAAACGATGGTTCCAAAAAACTTTAGGGTTCCGACGGCGGAGGTGAGGAATCCTGAGCTACACATCCAAGATCGAAGGCTTAGCGTCTTGTATTTCAGCACGCAACTTTGTTGAGCACACGAAACCTCGGCGGATGGTCGGAAGTTAAAAAGATGCGACTGAAAGGAATTACAAGAGTGCTCCGCCGCTGTTCCCGGTTGTGATCGGTTCGGTATGCCGGATGATTTGGGCCTTGTTGTAATCGTTACGGACGACTTTTGTCGTATCGGTTGTAGATGTGTATGCCGTTTGTGTTGAAATGACAGTCAAATCAAAAACGAGCATTTTTGTTTATCAAACAGGTAGCTGTGTGTCAATGAAACGGAACGGTCGCTCAGGGTTCCCGCATTTGGAACTTGATGGAAACAGATAGGGTCGCAGGCATGGCCAGCTCCTACAAAAACCATGCTTGACGAAGCCAATGATGCCTGTAAGAGTGGGCCATGCCCGCGAAGAACTGCAAATCGATCCAAATGCGGTTACCCTGACGGTCGCTCCAGAGCGATCGCAAGTAAAATCAAAAACCGGCCCTTCCTGAACACGCACCATCCCCGAAAGTGGGGAAATGCCAAATGCCAAAGCCCAAATGTCAAATGAAGGATGAAATCGATTTTAAAATAGATATAGCATTCAAGATAATGTTTTTGGGCTGCGTTATCGGTCGTCGCAGTATTACAATACGACTTCCTCCCTCTGGCCTTGCCAAAAACATTATCTTAAATACTATAGAATACCACCATTTTTCATTTGGTCTTTGATATTCATGGACGCTCTAATTTTGGGGAGAAAAGCAACCCGGAAATCTACATGCGATTGCCCTGACGGTCGCTCCCCGCTCCCTTTGAATCCCATGACGGGTGCCCGGCAATCGGTGCGCGGGACGGTTGCGCCGGCCGGTCGCCCGTGATAGAACGCCAATAAACCAACAAACAACCGGCAACCGATCCGCCCGAGTTGCCGCTACCCCATCGGATGGAGTCCAGCATGACTTTTTTCATTACCCCGGATACTTATGCCCTTACCATCGAGCCGGACCTCGACCGTTTCACCTTTGCCGGCCAAATGGTCCTTTCCGCCACCGCCGACCAGCCGGTGGCGACCATTGACCTGGACTGTGCCGAGCTGGCCATCTGGCGCTGCCTGCTGGGTACGGACGAGAAGGACGCGCCACCGGTCGAATGCGCCTTCTGCGTCGACCCGGCCAAGGAGGCACTGACGGTGCAGTTGCCCAAGACGGTCTCGGGATCGTTTGTTCTGACCGTCGAATACACCGGCCGGATCAACGACCGCATGGCCGGCTTCTACCGCAGCCGGATCCATGTGGACGGCGGCCCCAGCCACATGGCGGTGACCCAGTTCCAGGAGAGCGATGCCCGCCGGGCGTTTCCCTGTTTCGACCATCCGGCCCGCAAGGCGGTTTTCACGCTGGAGATGCTGATCCCCAAGGGGCTGACGGCCATCGCCAACACCGCGGTCCAGTCCGCCGACGAACTGGACGACGGGCGCCAGCGGATTGTTTTCGAACCGACGCCCAAGATGTCCACCTACCTGCTCTTCTTCGGGGTGGGGCCCTTCGAGATTCATACCGACGACGTCGATCCCCGGGTGCGGGCCGTCTGCCTGCCGGGCATGGGCGAGCAGACCGGATTCGGCAGGGTGTTCGGCCGCAAGGCCCTGGCCTACGGTGAGGAGTACTACGCCATTGATTACCCCTTGAGCAAAATGGATCTCATCGCCGTGCCCGATTTCGCCTTCGGCGCCATGGAGAACTGGGGCGCCATCACCTTTCGTGAGAACCTGCTGCTGCACGTTCCCGGTGTCACCTCCCGCGAGGGGGAGTCGCGCATCTGCGAGGTGATCGCCCACGAGATCGCCCACCAGTGGTTCGGCAACCTGGTTACCCCTGAGGATTGGAAGTACCTGTGGCTGAACGAGAGCTTTGCCACCTATTTCGGCTACGGCATGGTGGACCACTACCACGGGGACTGGGAGATCTGGCAGCAGTTCGTGCGCAGCCAGACCGAGACGGCCCTGGCCCGCGACGCCCTGCACGAAACCTTTGCCATTGAAATGCCCGGTGGCGCTGCGGTGGCCATTACCACCAGTACGGCACCGATCATCTACAGCAAGGGGGGCAGTGTCCTGCGGCAACTGGAGGCCTGGATCGGACCGGACCATTTCAAGGCCGGGCTGCGGCATTACCTGAAGACGTACACCTATGGCAGCGCCGCCAGCCATCATCTTTGGGAGGCCCTTTCCGAGGTTTCCGGCATGCCGGTAACCGGACTGATGAAAAGCTGGGTCACCCAGCCCGGTTTTCCGGTCATCACCGTCCGGCGCAGCGGCGAGACCCTCGCCGTCAGTCAGCGGCTTTTCTCATATCTGCCCAACGATTCCGCCCAGTTCTGGATGGTACCGTTGACGTTGACCACTTATCGCCAGGATGGATCGAGCGCGATCCAGACCCTGATCATGGACCGGCCGGAAGCCGAAATCGCCCTTCCGCCGGGCAGTATCGCCTACAAGATCAACCCCGGGCAAACCGGGTTCTACCATGTGCATTGCGCGGATACCGACAATCTCGATCACCTGGGCGCCATGGTGAAAACGGGCTCCCTACCGGCCATGGACCGCTGGGGGGTGCAGAACGATCTTTATGCGCTGGTCAAATCCGGTGCCCTTCCCATGGCCACCTACCTGACCATGGCCGGTAACTATATCAACGAAACCGACTACCTGCCCCTTTCCAGCCTGGACAGCCACCTGTTCGAGGCCTATCTGCTGCTCGAGGGGGAGGTACGCACGCGTACCGGCCAGGTGGCCGAGTCGCTGATCCATGCGGCCCTTGCAACCGTTGGGGACGTGCCGGTTGCGGAGGAGTCCCAGACCACGGCCATGCTGCGCGACCAGCTGCTGGTCCACGCGGCGCTGCTGGGCAATCGGGCGGTGACAGATGGCCTCGATGACCAGTTCAAGGTCTTTATGGGGGGCGGGGACGTTCCGGCAGATATTTTCCGGGCGGTGATGACTGCCGGTGCCGTCAGCGGTGACCAGGCGGCCCTGGATGCCATGATCCGCCGCTATGAAGCCAGTTCGGTGGAGCATGAACGCATGACCCTGGTGGCGGCCTTGGGCAGTTTCCGCCAGTGGCCCCTGCTGGAAAAGGCCCTGGACTATGCCCTGGAACGGGTGCCGGACCGCATCCGCTTCATGCCCCTGGTGGCCGCGGCCGGTAATCCGGCGGCCGGCGAGCACCTCTGGCCCTGGTTCGAGGCCAATCTGGCGCGCATGCAGACGATGCATCCGCTGCTTTTCGAACGGGTCGTGGCGGCCTTCGTGCCCGGTCCCGGTCTCACGGACCCCGAGCGCACCCGGGCTTTCTGCAAGACTCTGCTGGAGCAACAGCCCCGCCTGAAGGACGTGCTGGCGCTCTCCCTGGAGCGGCTGGCGGTGAATGCGGCCATGAAGGCACGCGAAAAGTAATTTTAGGCGTTTGTCTGGGAAGAATCGATCACATTCTTGAAGCGGCCGATCTCTCCATCCAGCAAACTCGGGTTTCTGAATTGCGGATACGGGTGGTAACGATCGTCTTCGAAGGGCTCGTGCTGGGGATCGGTCAGATCCAGGATCTGCCTTGTGTAACAGAACGCACCGTAGCGCACAAAACCATATCCGCCGATCAGGGGCAGTTCATGGCGCAACCCCTTTGCCGTGCCGATGATTTTTTTGCTGACCGGCGTAATGCCATCTTGCGTGAAGATCTGGTTGACCAGTTGGATGATGGGGGGGATATCTTCCGCCGATTTGCAGTACAGCGTGGCGAATTTGCCCTTCACCAGTCCGCTGAAATTCTCATAGTGCCGTTTTGACGCCGCATATTTATAAACCAGGCCGGTGGACGCCATGCGATTTTCAAACAGTTGCAGGGATGGCAGGACCCGGGCGTATTCGGCCGGGTAGATGGAAAGATGAATTTTCCATCCGGCAACATACCACTGCACCTGCCGGCGCATTTGGGGGGTGATTTCGCGGGTTGTCGACCGGCGGAAAAAAAAGGTTTGCGTGTGCATTTCGCAATCACGCATGATCGCCGTATAATCGCTGTCCCGGAATGAACGGATCGAATGCCAAGGCATGGTATCTGGATTTTCTCCTCTATTGACGGTGTGGGTTTTTCCCCGGCATGCTCATTCGGCCGAAGACTTCCGGATGGCGTCCATCACATAAGGCAACACCGTTTCCACCACAACCGCGTACCCACGGTCCGTGGGATGCAGATGGTCCGGCTGGTTGAGGCTGCTTTTGCCGGCCACGCCTTCGAGAAAAAACGGGATGAAAATCAGGTCGTGCTTTGCGGCGATGCTCGGGTAGATGCGGGCAAAGGCATGGGTGTAGTCGGGTCCCAGGTTGGGCAGCATCAGCATGCCGGCCAGAATCACCTGGATCTGGTGGGCCTTGAGTGTGGTGACCAGCTGGTCGAGATTGGCTTCCAGCAGGCCGGGATCCAGGCCGCGCAAACCGTCGTTGGCGCCGGTTTCAAGGATAACGATATCTGGAGAGAGACTGCCGATCACCCAGTCGATGCGCGACACGGCGCCGCTGCTGGTTTCACCGCTCACCCCGGCATTGACCACGCGGTAGTCGTGGCCGGCCTCCTGCAGTCGCCGTTCCAGCTGGGCCGGATAGGCGTCTTCTGGGGATACCCCCAAGCCCGCGGTGAGGCTGTCGCCCATGGCCACGATGGTGCCGGCATAGGCGGGTACGGGCGCTTGGACTTGGGTGTCGGCATTTTCATTGGTCGGTTCCTGGCTGCAACCGGATAGAACCAGGCTGAAACCGATTACCAGCAAGATCAACCCATTGCGCAGTCGCTGCCGAGCACGCAGCCGGGTATTGGAATCAAAGGTGCTTTTTAAAGAATTAGCCATTCTGTTGCTCCCTTAAGAAAACCACCGGTTTCTTGGCCATGATCGATCGCGAAGCGAACAATCCCACGGCGATGGTGAGCAGCGTGGTTACCGCGATCAATGCCAGCGACAATGGCACAAACGGACGATAAGCGATATCAAATTTTTCAACGCAGATCCACCAGGCCCCGGCCTGGGCCATGCAAAGGGCCAGGCTACCGCCAAGCAAACCGATGATCAGGTTTTCCAGGGCAAAGACGCTGAGGACGAACCGCTGGCCGGCGCCCAGGATTTTATAGTAAACCGATTCCAGCATGCGCTCGTTGCGGGTGGCGAACACGGCGCTGATCAGAATCAGGATTCCGGCGGCGATGCTGAACAGGCTGAACAGGCGCAGAATGCGCGCCAGACGTGACATCAGGCGGGCCAGGGTGCCGAGGGTCTGGGACATGTCGATGACGCTGATGTTGGGCAGGTGGGCCACAATCCTATTTTGCAGCCGGCCCAGTTCGCCGGTCGGTACCTTCAGGGCGGCGAAGAGGGTCTGGGGCGCCTTTTCCAACACCGGTGTGGGGAAGACGAAATAGAAGAACGGGCTCAGGGCGCGGTTGTCGCGCGTGCGGATGCTGGCGATGCGGGCGGTCAGGGCTACGCCCTGGATGCTGAAGCGGATGCGGTCGCCGATGCGCATGGGCCGCATGTCCAGCACGGTATCCATCACCGATACCTGGGGCTCGTCCCAGTCGCTGCGAAACAGGCTATCGCCCTGGATCAGGGTTTCGTCGTCCAGCAGGGTCTCGCGGTAGGTCAGGTTGAAGACGCGCGCGAGGTTGTCGCGCCGCTGGCTGCTCTCCCGGCCGTGGTCGATGGCCGCACCGTTGATCGCCATCACCCGTGCCCGCACGATGGGGTAGAAGGTCACCGGCCGGCCCACGAGCGTGACGAAGGCTTCGGTCTGACCCCGCTGGATGTCAATGAAATAGGCGTCGGGCATATCGTCGGGAAAGGAACGCACAAAGGTGGCGTTGAGGTTTCTTTCGATGAGCAAATCCCCGAAAATGACGGTCAGCGAGACGGTCAGGGTGATCAGCACGGTACGGGTGGCATTGCCCCGGCGAAAGAGCCCACGGACCGCCTGGCGCAGGGCCAGGTGACGGATCGGCAGGCGCCGGATCGTCCCCAGGGCCAGCTGGGCCAATCCTGCCGCGGCCAGGATCATGGCCGCGATGGCGCCCACGAAGGTGATGCCAAAGCGGATGTCGCGCATGTGCCACAGCACCAGGACCAGGAAAAAGCAGAACGTCACCAGACCGAAGAGAATTCCGGGCCAGCGGCTGGCCGCCTCCTGACGCTGGCGGTTAAAGATCTGTACCGGGCGCAGGGCCTTGAGCCGGTAGAGCGGCAGCAATGAGAAGAGAATCACCACGGCCGCACCCAGCCCGACGGCCTCGGCAATGCCCCGCCAGGCGATGGACAATTGCAGCCCTTCGGGCAGAAACGGCGCCAGAATGCCGGCCAGACCGAACTGCACGGCCACACCGCTGGCCATGCCCAGGCCGCTGCCCACAGCGCCCAGGAGGGCGATCAGCAGCAGAAAGTGAACCGTAATGAAACGCCCGCCGGCGCCCACGGCTTTCATCACGGCGATGGTGGTCCGTTTTTCGTTGAACAGGGCCGTCAGGGTGCTCTGGATGCCCAGCCCGGCGACAATCAGGATAAACAGCCCGACCAGTTTCAGGAAGAAGAGAAAATTGTCCAGAAAACGTTTCACCGCCGATCGGGCGGTCAGGTAGGTGTCGATGCGCGTGGTGTCATCGGGGTTGGCCTGTTTCAGCGTTGCGGCGACGGCATCCACCTGTGTTGGAACCGACACTTTGAGCAAAACCAGGCGACGGATGCGGCTGCCGGTGGCCATCAGACCCATGGCCTTGAGATCCGCGGCGTGGATGAAGACCCGCGGGCCGAAGGCGAACAGCTCCAGGGGCCGGTCCGGTTCGGCAATGACCACATCGACGATCGTCAGGGTAGTGTAGCCCACCTTCAGGGCATCGCCCACCCGCAGCCCGGTGCGGTCGAGCAGGGTCTGTTCCACGATGGCCGTACCGGGTGCCAGCACCTGGCCGAAGGGCCGTCCTGAGGCCAGGGAGACCTGACCGTAGAAGGGATAGCCCGGTTCAACCACCTTGAGCCGGGAAAAGAGCGAGGCCGACTCGTCGGTGGCGCGCACCACGCTGGAGAGCTCGTAGATGCGTGCCACCTGAACGGCTCCCTGCGCGGCCAGTCGGTCGATGGCCTGCGTCAGCGCCGGGGCGACGGGCGCGTAGGATCGCACGACGATATCGGCGGCGTGCAGGTTGCGGGCGTCTTTGGCCAGGGCCAGGGCGATGCTGCGGGCGAAACCGGAAAAGGCAGTCAGGGTGGTCAGGGCCAGGGCCACGCAGAGCACGAAAAGCAGGGCCTGTCGGGACGAGCGGCGCGCCTGGCGCCAAATGGTGGTCAGGTGCTTCATGGTCAATCGTCCAGCCGGCCGTCTTTGAGGGGCAGCACCCGGTCCGCGGTCCGGGCGATTTCCGGGTTGTGGGTGACCATCACCAGGGTGGCGCCATGGGCATCTTTGAGATCGATAAGCTGTTGCAGAACGATGCGGCCGTTCTCCGAGTCGAGATTGCCCGTGGGTTCGTCGGCGAAGATCAGCTTGGGCCGGTTGATCAGGGCCCGGCACAGGGCCACGCGCTGCTTTTCGCCGCCGGAAAGCTGGCTGGGCAGGTTATCCGCCCGTGGCGACAGGCCCACCTGGGCCAGCAGCTCCGCCGCCCGGCGCGCCGCATCCCGGTCGCCGCTGAGTTCGGCCGGAAACATGATGTTTTCCACGGCGGTCATGGATGGCACTAGGTGAAAGGATTGAAACACGAAACCGATGGTCCGGTTGCGCAAGGGCGCCAGTTCCGTTTCCCTGGCCGTGGTGATCTCCCGGCCGTCGATGAAGACCCGGCCGCTGGTGGGCTGGTCCAGCCCCGAGAGCAGTGTCAGAAGGGTGGTCTTGCCGCTGCCGCTGCTGCCGTTGATCACGATGAACTCGCCGGCTTCCACGGAGAGGGACACATCCGCCAGCACGGTGATGTCGCGGTGATCGATCCGGTAGGTTTTGGTGAGGTGATGGGCATCGAGGATGGGCATGGGCGTCTCTCGTCTTGTTGGCTATGCTTCGGCTTCAGAGTTAAATCCAAACATAAGGCACGATCACCATTTTTCAATTTTGCTCAAGAAAGCCATTTTTTTTCGAGCCTCAGCTTGGGTCTAATTACCTTTCCAAGGAGTGCAGTATCCTGAATTTGTACACTTTCCTTGACTTCTCTGCCTGATTATGAGTAAGAATTCATTTCAACCCCCTTTAGGAAATCGAGAATATGGTAGATGAACAACCATGAAGCGTCTCCATATATCGAACCCCGCCGTCGTTTGGTCCGGTGGCTGCGAACATGCCTGATGGGCCCCGGTCCGAAATACGACGTCGAATCGGAAAAAGATATTCTCAACGGCCAACGTCCGACGCAGTTTTATCCCACCGGGATTCTGTTTCCCATCACGCCGGGTGGCGCAGGTATCGATCGGGCGGCAGAACCGGAAGATGACGAGGACGGCGTTGCCTCATCCGACCGGGACGCGGATTCGATGGGAGATGACCGCGCCGCCAAGCCCGCCGGTCATTCCAGACGCTACATTGCCCCTTCAGCCGTCGGTTTTTCGTTTTACGCCTCACGCGACATTGAATTCCACGTATCCGCCTGGGGTGCATCCTACCGGAGCCTATCCCGTGCCCGACACCAGTGGCAACGCATCCCCCTGAGCCCGAACAACGATCGCGCTGCGTTTGCGTTTCCATCCCCCCCGTCCCACCAACGGATCGAGTTCCGGCATCCGCTATGGGTGAACCCAGACGACGTTCCCCGGGCAGAGATATTCAGCCTGTGGCGCCCGTACAATTCGGGATGGTTGATTTCCATCAGCCTGTGCAACCGGCAACAGGTTTGCCGGGCCGACGAAATTCTGCCGCCGGAAGAAGAGAAAATTCGTCTCGAAGAAATGGCGTTTTTTGAAGTCGAACTCGCCTGCGCGATTGACGCGGGCGAAATCTATCCCTACCCACGCAAGGACCCTTCCCTCTTGGACGACGAGGAGATCGAGCTGGAACTGCAATACCGGCGCAAAAAGATTTTCGCCATCGGCCATGGGGCGGCGGTGGATTGGCAGCTTGACGCCGGGCGGGTCGACCGGCTGCAAACGGACTTTCTGCCCACGGCGGAAGTTCCCCTGGTCACTCCCGACAACGAGGCCATCGATCCCCGTACCCTGGCCCTTGATTTCCTGAGCCGGACCGGTACGGACCCGGACGTTTTCACGGCCCTGGAGGCGTTTGTGCAGGCCTACGGCCAATGGCTGGAAGCGCGGCAGGAAACCGTCGACCATTTTGAGGGATCGGAAAAAAAGGCCGGCGAACGGATCTTGGGGCGGATTCGCACGGCGCGTGACCGCATGGCCGGAGGCATCGATCTGCTGCGGCGGCACCCGGCGATGGCCGAGGCCTTTGCCCTGACCCACGCGGCCATGCGCAGCCAATGGGCCCAGCAGGACCGTATCCGGGGCAGGGCGCCGCGTACCTATCGCTGGCGGCCGTTTCAATTGGGTTTCCTGCTGCTCACGATCCGGTCCGTGACCGATGCGGACTGCGCCGAACGGGACATCGTCGACCTGATCTGGTTCCCGACAGGGGGTGGCAAGACCGAGGCCTACCTGGCCCTGATCGCCTTTCAGATCGTCTGGCGCCGCATGCAGTTTCCCACCAGCGGCGGCGGTACGGCAGTGATCATGCGTTACACCCTGCGGCTTCTGACCCAGCAGCAATTCGAACGGGCGGCAAGGTTGATCTGCGCCCTTGAAATCCTGCGCCAACGCCGGCCGGAACGCCTTGGCAGGGAACCGATTACCGCCGGTATGTGGGTCGGCAGCGCCACGACCCCCAATACGTTCAAGGATGCCATGGCCGAGATCCGCAAAGCCTCGCCGGACCAGGCGCCGCGGCGGTTCGTGTTCACCCGCTGCCCCTGGTGCGGCGGGCGGCTTTGGTGTCCCGGCGAACATGCCACCCGCCATGGGTTCCACGCAACGGACGCCCGTTTCCAAATCCGTTGCTTAAACCGGGAAAATTGCGCGTTCGGCAGCCGGGATCCGGGCGCCTTGCCGCTGAACGTGGTTGACGAGGCGCTTTATGCCGATCCCCCGACGCTCTTGTTTGCCACGGTGGACAAGCTGGCCCGCCTGGCCTGGGACCCCCGCACCGTGGCCTTTTTCGGCCATGGTGCCTGCCGGCCACCCGAATTGATCGTGCAGGACGAGTTGCATCTGATCGCCGGCGCGTTGGGGTCCATTGTGGGCATTTATGAGGCCGCCCTGGACGCCGTGCTGATTCAACGGGGGATTTATCCCAAATATATTGCCTCCACGGCAACGATCCGCAATGCCCGGACCCAGATTCAAAAACTTTTCGGCCGGCGTCACGCGGTGTTCCCGCCTCCCGGCATTGATGCCGACGATTCGTTTTTCACCCGGGCGTTGCCGGTCGATCGACACCCGGGACGGTTGTACCTGGGATATCTGGCCAGCATTGTTAAAAAAGAAGAGGCGTTTGCCGCCCTCACGGCCGCGCTTTTCGGCGCACCGGACGCAACCGGCATGGACACGCCAGCGCTTTCCGATGCCTGGCGTACCCTGATCGCCTACCACGGCAGCCTGCGCGGGGTCGGCGACAGCCATAACGCCTTGGCATACCGTACCAAATCGTATCGTGAGGCCCAGCATCAGCTTAAATGGTACGTTCGCCACGACCCGAGCGAGGAGGTTTCATCCGAGGATTCGGGCCGTCCGCAAAACGCCCCCCGCGTTGCCCAATTGACCAGCCACTACTCACCCGAGGAGAACGCCCGGACCTTCGGACGGCTGGCCTGCCCGGCCGGCGAATCCGAATGCCTGGATGCCGTGCTGGCCACCAACATGATCTCGGTGGGCCTGGATGTGGACCGCCTGGCACTCATGATCATCAACGGCCAGCCGCTGACCACGGCCGAGTACATCCAGGCCAGCAGCCGGGTCGGCCGCAGTGAGGTTCCCGGCCTGGTGGTGGCCAACTACTACCGCTGGCAGGCCCGTAGCCTCTCGCACTATGAGAATTTCAGGCCGTATCACGAATCCTTTTACCGTTTCGTGGAACCGACCAGCGTTACCCCCTTCACGCCCCAGGTGCGTCGTCGGGCCCTGCATGCCGCCCTGGTCATCGTGATGCGCCTGAGCATCGATGATCTGCGGGAAAACGGTGGCGCGGGCGCCTTCGATCCCTCCCGGGCGGTCATCCAAAAGACCATCGAAATATTGAAGCGACGCTGCCGGCAGGCAGACCCGGACCAGGCAGAGCAGACCGGGGGGCAACTCGATGCCCTGGCCGGCGATTGGGGCCGGTTTGCCGACGCGTGTCGAAAACAGGAGACCCGGCTCGTCTACCAGCGGCCGGCCAACGACCGCAGCACCGAAGCCCTGCTCTATGCCCACCAGGACGTTAAACACGGCAAATGGGCCACCCTCAATTCCATGCGCAACGTCGAGGACAGCGGCTTGCTGCGGGTGACACGACCGTTTTTGGCGCCGGAAAGCGAACGCCCATGACCGATCCGACCCCCATCCGGCTCTCCCATCTCATCGGGTTCTGCGCTCCCGGGGCCATCGTCAGAAGTGCCGATATGCTCATGGTGCCCATGGATACCCGCTATTGGACGCAAAACGGCCAACCCAAAGGGGGGGCGATAGTAAGGGTCAAGCGCCTTCAGGTGGCTCTGGGGATTGGCGACCGGCCCCTGCATTTTCCACCCACGGGCCGGATGGAGAAGGCCGGCAGAATCGTGGGAGACACCCTGCCGGCGGTGCGCTTCCCGCGCTGGATGCATTGCGAGCATTGCGGGCGCCTGTATTATCGGCTCTGGCGGCACCCCTCGGATCAGGATCTGTATTGCACCCATCCGGATTGCCGCCGCAAGGCCCGCCTGGCCCAGGTCCCGTGGGCGCTGGTGCACCCAAATGGGTATCTGGACGATATCCCCTGGTTCTGGCTGGCCCACCGGGCGCCGAAAGGCGACGTTCAGCGACACTGCAAGGACCGGGATTCACTGGTTTGGAAAGAAAACACGCTGCGTTGCGATACTTGCGGAGCACACAATAAATTTTGGGCCGGGGAGTTAACCGGCGAGAAATTCTTCTATGGTTATCGGTGGATGCAACAACAGCCCTGGCTTCGCGAACGGGTCCCTGTTCCGGAGCTTGAGCAGACCCTGCCCGTGGCCAGAGAAATCGGGGATGTGCGCATTTACGAAGCCCATACCGCCCGGGGCCTGGTGATTCCTCCCGAATCCCGTATCACCGACGCCTCTCCCCGCGTGATTCTGGAAGGCATGCCGGCAGAGCTGGACCTGCTGCGCACCCTGCGGGCAAAGAATGCCAAACAATTCGGCCGCAAACTCGCCAACCTGGCCCGCAAGCTGCGCTTTGCCCCCGAGGCGCTGGTCGGCGCGCTGGATGAAATCGACAGCGCCCTCGATACCGATCCGCCCTTTTCCGGCGACCTGCTGGGAGAGGAATTCAAGGCACTGACCACTCCCATCCCTGACTTGCGAGAAGAAGAGGACTTTATCACCGAGCATTTCACCACCCAGTGGCACGGCCTGGCCGGCGCATCCGCCTGGTCCGGGCAGGTGGCCCGGATTATCGGCCTTGTCGACCGGGTCGTGGCCGTCAACCGGCTGCGGGAGATCGTGGTTTACAAAGGCTTCGAGCGCCCTGCGGTGGCCGGGCCCGATATCGAGTGCCGGCTCGTGCCGCCGGATATCGTGGGCCGCCAGAACTGGCTCCCGGGCCTGGAGCTCTTCGGCGAGGGGATCTTTATCTCACTGAAAGAAGCAATCATCGGCGCCTGGGAGCAAAACGAGGCGGTGATCCGTCGCTGCCACACCACGGCGCGCCGCCTGGAAAATCATGGGGAGGAAGACCTGCCGCGCTACATGTTGCTCCACACCCTGGCCCATCTGATGATCCGCCAAATCGAATTCGACAGCGGCTACCCGGCCGCCGCGCTCAAGGAACGCCTGTATGCGCGCCGTGCCAAGGGACCGGACGCGCCGATGGCCGGCATCCTCGTCTATACGGCAGTACCGGATGTGGCCGGCTCGCTGGGCGGGCTGGTGGAACTGGCCCGGCCCGAACGCCTGCTGGCCATCCTGGAACGGGCCTTTACCCATGCCGAGTGGTGCGCGTTGGATCCGGTCTGCGCCGAGCATGACGGGCAGGGGCCGCAGTTGCTGAACCGGGCCGCCTGCCATGCCTGCACGTTATTGCCCGAGCCCTCCTGCGAGGTATCCGAAGCATTTGGCAATACCGTGCCGGCCAATACCCTCTTGGACCGCGCTCTGATCAAGGGGGTTGCTTCCGGTGGCGAAGAACCGCAGATTGCGCCGCTGCTGGAGTGGGTCGGATAGGGGAAAACGATGTCCGAACGCGACAAACGCCATTTTGAATTGCCGGGAATCAACGAATTGAGCAAGGCGCAGGAAGCCATCAACTACCTGGCGGCCGAAGGCAAATATCTCGTGGTGGGCGGGCCGGGAACCGGAAAATCGGTGGTGGCGCTTTTGCGGGCCCGTTACCTGGCCGGGGAAAAGCGCAAGTATCTTTTTCTCGTTTACAATGTCCTGCTTGAAATCGCCTGCCGTCAGCTCTATCCGGAACTGGAATGTGCCCGCTGGATCGGCTGGTTCAAAAACCTCCATCGCAACCTGTTCGGCAAAAATCCGATCCCGAAATCGATGACTCCGGGAGATTTCGATTGGAAACAGGTAGAAAACCGTATTGTAAACGCGGACAAGATGGAAACCTCGCTGGAAAATACCTGTCTGATCATCGATGAAGGCCAGGACATGCCCACTGGCTTTTATGAAGCCATTGACTATTTGGACGCCGAGCATCTGTTCGTGGCCGCTGACCAGAACCAGCAGATCACCGAAGCGAATTCAACCATCCGGGAAATACGGGAATGCCTGGAGATTCCCATCGAGGAGCAGATCCGGCTCACCGAAAATTTTCGGCAAAAGGACAAGGGCTATCATGTGGCTCTTTTGGCCGACGCCTTTTTCCCGGGCGATCCGGCCTCCACACACCCGCAACTGCCGCCACGACAATCCACCGAAACGCCGTGGCTGTATACCTATGGCAGGCCTCTTTTTGAAACGATCATCCGCCGGATCGTGTTGATCGTGGGCCGCCATCCCAGGGAATTGGTGGGCATCATCACCCCCACCGATGCTGTTCGCAACCGCTATTTTCATGCCATCCGGCAGGCGGCCGGTACCTTACGCGAAAACGGTGCCGAGGTCCCCGTGGCCACCTATCACAGCGGCATGGTGCGTTCGGCCCTGGGAGCGATCCGTTTCGACCGGGGCGGCATCCTGGTAATCAATGCCATGGCGTGCAAGGGACTGGAGTTCGATACGGTTTTCATTGCCGATGTGAACGATTTTTACCTGGACCCGGATACGAACAAAACCAAGCGCCTGTTTTATACCATGGTGGCCCGGGCCCGGGAACGCGTCTTTTTGCTGCGCAGGGCCGGAGACCATTGCGCCGTGGATGCCATCATGCCGGACGACGAAACCATTTTAAAACGAAATTAAAACCGGACCCTTCCGTGTTCATGGGCAACCGGTTGCCAAAAGGGGCTTTCAATGACCGATTCCAAATCCGATAAAACCCGGCCGGACAGCGCTCGCTGGCTGTTTCTCACCAACCAGATGAACCTGCAAATGATGCTGGCCGCCGGCTTGCTCATGTCCCGGGAAGGGTTTGGCGATAAATACTATCGCGACCTTTTGGATGACTGCCCGGGCTGGATTCCCCTTTTCCCCAATACCGCTCCGCGGGCTTTGGTGGACCGGGTGGTGGCCGAGGCCCGCCACCTGACGCCGGTGGCCGTCGAAGTGGATATCAGCGCCCTGGCGGGACCGGCCAAAACCGTATCGGTATTCGGTTCTCCCCAGGACATCACCTTGCCCGAAGTTCAAGGGAATACGGCCGAAATACTGCTGGTTCCCGCGCCCCTGCCACTCTCCCTGATCAAAAAAATCTATTTTAAATCCGCGGCGGACAAAACGGCCTTTATCAATCGCGCCCGCTCCCAATACCGCAACGTACCCGAGGCATGGTTTGCCAAGGCCTCCGGCAAAAAGTGGTTTGCCGGTCAATCCACGTGCACGCCGGGTCCGATCGCCCAGCGGGAAACGGTTCCCGGATCGATGGCGCGCGCCCAGGCCCTGGGCGGAACGTTTGCCCTGTTGTTTCACCTGGCCAATCGCAGCGATACGGGCAGCCGGTATTACCAATGGCTGACAGGAACGACCGACGACTCACCGGAGGTTGACCCGATCCTGACCTTTTTTCCGGCCTGGCTGCGCCGGGAGGCCGCCTTTCCGCCGGACAAAATCCAGGTCAAGCTGTTCTGGACCCTGGTCAACGATATCGTATCGGCCCAAGCCGGGGAGCTGTCGAGAGATGTGGTCCTGGAATCCATCCAACGGGAGATCGAGCAACTGGACGACCCTGCGCGGGAACGCTATCGGGAAAGCCTATGCCGCCTCTGTGACGACCTGAAAGCGCTGCGGGGGTTGTCCGACGATACCCTGGACGCACTGTTTCAGCGGCACCCCCGGACCTTTTCGCGAGCATTAATTCTCTTTTTTCTGATGAACAGCGGTCGTGAATTGTTGGCCTTCGCCCATGCGGCCCTGGCGATGGACGATGTTTTGGCCGCGGCGATTTTGTTCGGGGCCCGCGAGGGCTGGATCGATTTGGCCGTTGACCTGCGCCATGGCAAACGCTTTGCTGATGACATGGCCCTGCGCATGGCCAGGGCCTGCCATCATGCTGCCGCTTCCGGCCTGACCGTTGCCACTGAGGCGCCGCCGGCCCTTCCGTTGAGAACACTCTTGCGTGCTTCCGGCGAAGAGCAGCGGCAACAAAAGCGCATCGCAGCGGCCATGCTGGAGATCGCCCGGCGTCAAAAGTGGGACTGCATCGAAACCACCATCCGCCTGCCCAAGGGCCAATATCAACTGGTGGTGGAACCAGGCAGCACGCGCCTGGTTCTGGACGGGGATGTCAAAACGGTTCAGGCAAGCGTCCGGCAGGAGCTGTTTTGGGAGGCCATGTCGCAGCTTCCCCTGCCGCTGCCGGATGCCCTGGAACGTCTCGCCCGGAAAACCGTCGAGTAGGATGTTGCCATGCAGATGATTCCCGCCGTACCGTATTCCACCCCCAGCAACGCCGAACGAAAGGTCTTTGCGAAACTTGAAACCGCCTTGCCCCAAAGCGGCTTTACGGCCTACCATTCCCTGAACTTGCCCCATCATCCTTACAAACGGTTTGGCGAGATCGATTTCCTGCTTTGCGGTCCCGATGGGATATTCGTTTTGGAAGTCAAGGGGGGACGGGTCAACTGCGATGAGAAGCGGCAGTGGCATTTCGTCAACCGGTATGGCGAGGAGACCGTCAAGCCCGAGAGCCCTTTTGCCCAGGCGGAGTCGGCCTTGCACGGTTTTCACACCATTCTGCAGCGGCATTTCGGTATCGACCCCATCAACCGGTTCGTTATCGGCTACGGCGTTGTCTTGCCCGACTGCGACCTCCGGGCCAGCGCCGAATGGGAGCGTCAGACCTATGCCAATACGGCGGACATGCTGCATTTTGAACAGTGGCTGGCGGCCTTGATCCGTTATTGGCGCAACAAGCAGGCGTGGACCCGGGAGACAACGCTGCCCGATACCTCCACGCTGACAGCGGTCAAAGCGTTCATTCGTCCCCGTTTCGAAGCCATCGTACCCCTTCATATCCAAGCCTCCCAGGCCGAAGCGCAGATTTGCAGCTTGACCGAAAGCCAGTTGAAGCTGATCGATATGGTCAGCGGCAACCGCCGCATCTTGTGTGCCGGCGGGGCCGGTACGGGCAAAACCTTTCTGGCCATGGAACTGGCCCGTCGCTGGACGGCCGGCGGGGACCCGGTCCTCTTGACCTGCCATTCAGCGTGGCTCAAAAGCTATCTGGAGAGCCGGTTTGACATTCCCCATCTGACGGTGAGCACCACCGCATCCCTGGCGGTGGCCGCCAAACGGGCCGGCGTGGACCGCTACGCCGCCCTGATAGCCGATGAAGGCCAGGACCTGCTTAACTGGAAAGCCCTCGAGGCATTGGCGCCGTTTGTCGGAGGGGGACTCGAAGATGGCCGATGGTGTGTGTTTTACGACATCAACAACCAATCCAATCTGTTCGGCGGCATCGATGCCGACGCATTGGATTGGCTCGAACGGTCAGGGGCGACAAAGTTTAGTCTGACCCACAACGTGCGCAATACGAAACCCATCCTGGATACAATTAAGATCCGACTGGGCGCCGACATGGGAATCGACAGTGTCGGCGCCGGTCCCAAGGTCTGTGAATATCATGCCCGGAGCGAGGAAGACGCTGCCCAACGGCTGGCCGATGAAATCGATCGGGTAATTTTCAAAGGCGGGTTGAGCGCCGATCGGGTCACCATCCTGTCGCCCCGCCCCTGGGCCCAGTCCATTGCTGCCGGATTGCCGGAAAACGTCATCGGATCCATCGCCATTTTGGACGCGTACGCCGTCCGCCAGTTTCCGCCCGCCCGGTTGAGTTTCGGTGAAATCGCCGCTTTCAAGGGAATGGAAAACGAAGCGGTCATCGTCATTGATCTGCCCGAACCGCGACCAGGCGCCACTGACCACGTCCTGCATTACGTGGGCATGAGCCGGGCGCGGGCGATTTTGTCTGTTATTTACTGCGATTTTTGAGAGCCTGTTTGTCAGCCCTCTGCCTTGAACCCTTCGTGGAAGGATACGGTGCCCTGCGGTATTGGTGCACCAAAGGAGAGGGCGAAGAGAACTGCTTGCGAGAATGCCTTTTTTCTACCCTGTCAAGCGATCCCTCGCTTGCCGTACACCGGAAAAAACCGACTCAGCAACATGTCCGGGAACGTCTTCTGGAAGAATTGCGGCAACTTTTTCAATACAGCCTGTCGCCAAGTCACAACATTTTTCTATGATTTCCGTCATCTCCTGTTCGGCATAGCGGCATTTCCTTGCCGTATCCAACCAGTGTCGTCGGGTGATCGTATTCCAATGGTAGTGGCGATTCTTTCCCAATACCGCCATGGCCATCTTCACCTTGTGCAAAGCAATCTGATGAGATGCCACCAACGGATAGATGGAAATCACGTCATAAAGCGGGGTCAAATGAAAACGGCCGCCGGGACGAAGAAAGATGCTGAAATTTTTGGCGTGCCCATCAATGGCTCCCAGCATCCAGAAAAGCAACTGGGCCGTCATGAACATTTTTCTGTCTTCATGGGCACGGTCGGAGCCAAGGAGCAAATCCATGACCGACCTCATGCCGGGACCGCCGTCCGCTTCATATTTTAATACCCCGGGCGTACCCGTCGCCTGGCACATATCCTCCTGGGGCAGTCGCATCAGCCAGGATCCGTCGTCGGCCCAGCGGCGGTCAAAGCGCTCCACCACCAGAACCTTCTGATGGCCGAATGATGCTATCTGTGTTCTGGCGACAGGCATGCCAAAAGCGGACAAAAGTTGCTGGCAAAGCCATTCATTTTCCACGCTTTCAAACGGATCCAGTTCGCTCTGCCCAAATCCGCCCATGGGCAGTTTAAAAATATGGCTGGTGGGAGTGGTCCCAGACGGCCTGTGCCAAGTGCCCCGCATTTTAAGGAAAGCCGTTTTTTCCTGGGCGCCGGCCAGGGAAAGGCGAAAATCGGAATCGATATCCACTCCCAGAGGCATGGCATTATAGGCTTGGAGGATGGCTTCTATCTGCTCATCATCTACCTCACTTGCCGTAATTTTTCTGACGTCGACCGACTCACCCTCCGGCACAAGCTGCAATGCCCCCACACAGTCCCTGCCGATATGATATAGCAGATCGAATGCGCGGATGGACGCCGCACCGATCCGGGCTTGCAGCCGATTGCGCAGGGGAATACTGTCCGGCAGCAGATTATCGAAAAAGTTTTCGACACGATCTCCGTAATAATCCTGGGTTGTAAGCGGCAGAGACAGGGACAGCGGCCTTGTATTATCGTTTGCCAGCCATGTCGCGTCATAGCTGAAAGCAACGATCCCGTTTGTCCTACGGCTGAGCCAGCCCACAGGAGAGCCGTTCATCAGAACCTGAAGTCTGTCTGCCTTTGCCGTTACCATTTATCTCCCCCTTCTCGGGCCGCATTGTCCAGGGCCTTGGGCTCGAGAACCATACCGACCTCCAGGGCGGAGAAAAGCCTGAACAGGCTGTCCACCCGGACGTTGGGATTCCCGTTTTCGATCAGGGAGACCCGTTTTTGATCAAGCCCGACCCGGGCGCCCAGCGCCGCCTGGGTGAGCCCTTTTTGCTTTCTCAGGTCCCTAAGCACTACACCAAGCCCGCCGGGGGACACCACGATTTGTTGCATACGATCCTCCCTTGGAAATATGTCGATAAAGGCATAATATCAAATTATGTTGAAAACGCCATATTTTTATTTTAGGTTGTTTTTGGCATTTTTTGGGTAACCCATGGGCGCAGCCGTGGTGGCGGTACGGAAGCGAGGGGAAAGAATGCAGGGGAGACAGCGCACCCTGTCCGAATTTTATATAGGAAGGATTGTAAGAGGCCAGAATGGCTGGAACATATACTTAGTGCCTGGCCGAAAACCCCTTTTTCTAGGAAATTTTCAGACAGAAGTAATTATGATTCATTTTGTGATCACAAATTACTTCGCTTAAAAAGTAAATCTCCTCGATAATTTTTCGGCTTGAGCAAAATTTGAAAACACTTCACCTGTTGGCTTTTGCTTTTCCAAACATTTGAAACTGCTATGCAGCTAATCGGAATGACCGCTCGGCAGCTTTTTTACGTCGCTTAATTCTCTTTATCGTCTGTTCTTGCAGCGCGGCCCCCAATTTTTGTATGTTCCGGGACAATACCGCCAAGCCTACATATCGTTTAAATCCGTGGAGGCCATGGTCGGGACAGCGGTCCAGGCCATGGTTCTCCAATGCATTGATCGCAGACTCCACGGCTGCATGTTGACGCCGGGCATGGACAAAATCTTCCGAGTTTTCTATCTGTTTGGCTTTTTCCGATAGTCGCCCCTTTCGTGGAAGCACAACTTGATCCAGAAGCGGCTTAAGATCCTGTTGGTTTTGCGGGCTATGAAATCCTTTGTCAAAGCTGCAGCAAATTAGACCGTTATACTTTTCCTGGGTATCGACAACCATTGCGACCGCTATCTGATCGTCAGTCTGATCCACCATTACATGGTGATGAAGAATAAATCCGTACTGATCTTCGAGAACACAAACTTTTAGCCCTAATTCTTGCGGAACACCGGCTTTGCCTTTACTTATCCATTCGGTATGCTCTTCAAATACCGAAAACACTTTTTCGCTGTGGGGAATTTTTTCGCCTTTGACCACTCTGCGGATTATCTGATCAATCTGGCGTTCAGCATGCATGATGAAATTTTCGATCATCATGATTTGCCCCACATTACCCATTCCCGCTTGTTTTAAAAAGCCGATGCAGAACCTGGCCCGCTCAATATACGATCCGACCAAATCAACGTATTGCAGATGAGATTGAACAATTCGTTCTTCTTGTTTTGCCTTACGATCTTCGCTTTTAGCGTTCGATCGTTTGAGTCTGCGGACCAAGTTGAACGCCTTTTTGATTTTGCGAAGGATATAATCGCTTTGACGCCACTCGGTAATCCCCAGTGGAAAACACTCCATGGCAATCAAGATAATGACTTTTCGTATCGCATCCCAAAGCAAATTGATATCGGTGGGATAGTGTACGTCGGTTTCCACCACAAAAGAATCGCATCTGCCTTTTATCGATTCTTTATCATAGCCCAGCATTTTGTAACCGGATTTTACCACCACTTGATTGATCTGATCGATATGCTCCGGTGTAAACAGGGAGACATTGTCCTTCAGGGTTTGCAGGGCATATTGCTCACCAAACTCGAAGATTGTGTGGCCTAAAAATTCTCGTACGGTTTTATGATTGTTGGCAATTTCCAACAGTTTGTCGTAATCCCAGTTGCAGTTTAAACGCAACGTGGCCAGCACCAAAATCGACCATAAGTCCATTCCGGGCCTGCCATTCCCGGTATCGATATCATCCGGTACGATCTGCTCCAAAATTTTAAATACGCGTTGGCGAGTCGGCCGGTCTTTGTAGATGGCCTGCAACCCCAATAGAAGTTGTGGAATTTCGTCCCGTGAGCGAAGATCCAATTCGATTTTAGAGATATCTACCTGGCCAATTTTCAGTTGATTTTCGATGATTTTTCTCATAGCCTTTTTTCGCGAAGATTTTTCGTTTTTGGTCTTAAATGCTGATTCGCCAAAATCAGTTAATGTCGGTTTTTTATGTTTATCCAACATGTTAACTATCGACGATGGCCCTCGGATGCAAGTAAAAACTGCACCGAGTCGAAAAATCTTCGTTTTTAATTTTCAGGCTAATTTATTGAATTTTCTAACTTTATAACTTTCCGGCCAGGCACTACTTATAATTCTTCGCCCCCCCCTGCCGTGTCATTATCTGCTATCGGCCTTTATCTCCTCGTGGAAGTATAACGTTTTATTGCCGACAATCTCCATCAGCCTTCCATAACTATCCACAACGTCATACTTCACATGTTGCGGATCAATTTTGTGATTGACCTGTTTGAAAAACTTACGCGCACACTCAATCTTTTTTTCTTCGATCCCCCGCAGCTGCATCGTGGAAAGTGAGCCCTTTGTCTCAGCTACAAAGTAGATATGTTTGACCGAACCTTCCTTGAAGGAAATCGCCCAGTCTGGATGGTATATTGCAAAGGGGTCACCCTCAGTTCCTTATCCAACGCCCCGATGCTGTTTCGGATGAGTTCATTTGAGTCGAAGGCAACACGATATACCGCCTTCTGGTTGATGAGGTTCCAGAGTGCCCTGAATTCCTTTTTCCCGAAGTTGGCGTTGAGTGGGTTGGTTTTCGGCTTGCGGTCATCCCCAACATCCGGCAGTTGGGATTCGCTGAAGACACTATCGATCAGCCCGTAAATCTGCTGGGCATGCGGCGCAAGTTCTGATGGTAAATCCGCCAGGGTCCCATCGGTTTTGGCCTTATGGTATTTCTCCAAAATATTTCGATTCCTATCCACATATCCGTTTTGAATCAAGTAGAACTCAATGTCTTTCGCCTGGTCGGATGTGATTACCAGCGTGCCGGTTTCCGTGGTGATCACCTTTTTTGAGCCGTTTTACAATTCGTTTGATACCGCTGCCCTGGCGCACCTCTATCTCGATGCGGGCTACAGGCGCCCGTTTGGAGATCTCAATCGATTCCAGATAGAGATAGGCGTTGGTCCCGGCCAGCCCTTTCACGGCAATGCCTCGTACCGCGATCTTTTTAACCAGTTTTTGATTGTAGGCGTCCAAGGCATCCAACCTATGGACTTTGTTATGGATAGTGCGGTGCGTGGCGGAATAGCGCAGAATCATCAGCGGCTTGAACTTGGACAGCGCATCCAGCGTCTTGGCCCCTTCCATTTTCTGCGGTTCATCCAGAATCACGATGGGGCGATTGCTGCTGATGACATCGATGGGGCGGCGGGACTGAAAATCATCCAGTTCGTCATAGATGCGCCGGTTATCCTTGCCCGTGGCATTAAACGCCTGAATGTTGATAACCATGACGTTGATGCCCGCGTACGACGAAAAGCTTTCCAGATGGTGGAGCTGTTTGGAGTTGTAGATAAAAAAGCGGGCCTTCTTGCTGTAACTTTCGGCAAAATGGTCGGTTGTGATTTCCATCGATTTGTAAACGCCCTCGCGAATGGCGATGCTGGGCACAACGATGATGAATTTTGACCATCCGAAGCGTTTGTTCATCTCGAATATGGTTTTGATGTAGCAGTAGGTTTTGCCGGTACCGGTTTCCATCTCGACATCAAGATGGATCGGACAAATTAATTTTGCTTGCCTTTTGTATGACACTTTTGCTGGAACATAAGCATCTCGTCGGGTGTCTTTTGCATAAAAGTCATCCAGGGATTTTGACAGCGGCAGGTTCTGCCGGCGTTGAACGGCCTGGATGTTTTCCAAAAGCTGACTCTCCGTCAGTTGCACATCGGCGTTTTTAAACCCCTGCATTTCATATGGGGCGGATGCCCCTCCCCTATCCATCCCCGGGTCGATGCGATACACGATGCCGGAGGTGTTAACCTGCCCGGCAAAACAATCGACAACAGCTTCGACGGCGCTGGTCTGGTAGGACTGGTGTTTGAACTTCAGTTTCACGGCCGTCTCCTGGTTTTGTTTCTGCATTCTTTCTGCAAGACGCCATTCCGGGGCCTTACGGGAACCACGGTTCTCGATCAGACCGTTTCGTCGGATCAACACGGGATATGGTTTCGTGCTGTTACCCTTTCAGCATTTCTGATATGGATACCGCATCCATTTATATCCTGAGAACAATAGAGAAAAATGAACCACGCCATTCACAACAAACTGGTAGCCTTTATCTGGTCCATTGCCGACGACTGTTTGCGCGACGTTTATGTGCGGGGCAAATATCGTGATGTCATTCTGCCCATGGTGGTTTTGCGCCGCATCGACACCCTGCTGGAAGCCACCAAGGAAACGGTGCTGGAGGAGGTGGCGTTTCAGCGCGACGAGATGAGGTTGACCGAGCTGGACGACAGCGGCCTGAAAGAGGCTTCCGGGTATGTGTTCTACAACACCAGCAAATGGACCCTGAAAAAACTGTATGCCACAGCCACCAACAACCAGCAGATCCTGCTGGCCAATGTGGAGGAATACCTGGCCGGTTTCAGCGCCAATGTCAGGGAGATCGTCGAGAAGTTCAACCTCAAAGCCCAGATGCGCCACATGGCCGACAAGGACGTGCTGCTTGCCGTTCTGGAAAAATTCATCTCGCCTTACATCAACCTCACGCCGGAGGATCGCGAGGACCCGGACGGCAACCGCCTGCCCGGCCTGTCGAACCTGGGCATGGGCTATGTGTTCGAGGAGCTGATCCGCAAATTCAACGAAGAGAACAACGAGGAGGCCGGTGAGCACTTTACCCCACGGGAGGTGATCGAGCTGATGACCCATCTGGTGTTCGATCCGGTCAGGGACCGGCTGCCGCCCGTGATGACCATTTACGACCCGGCCTGCGGTTCCGGCGGTATGCTCACCGAATCCCAGAATTTCATCAAGAACGAAAACGGCGCCATCAGAGCCACTGGAGACGTTTATCTCTACGGTAAGGAGATCAACGACGAGACTTACGCCATCTGCAAGTCCGACATGATGATCAAAGGCAACAACCCGGCCAACATCCGTCCGGGCTCAACGCTTTCCATCGATGAGTTCGCCGGAACCCGATTCGATTTCATGCTCTCCAATCCGCCCTATGGCAAGAGCTGGGCCAGTGAACAGAAAAATATCAAGGACGGGGCAGATGTCATCGATCCGCGATTTGTCGTTGAGCTTGGTGACTACTGGGGCGAGCCCGCCACGGTCAACGCCACCCCGCGCTCCAGCGACGGCCAGCTCCTCTTTCTGATGGAGATGATCAGCAAGATGAAGGACCCGGCCAATGGTCTCGGGTCCCGCATCGCCTCCGTGCATAACGGCTCCAGCCTGTTTACCGGCGATGCCGGCAGCGGCGAGAGCAACATCCGTCGCCACATCATCGAAAACGATCTTCTCGAAGCCATCGTCCAGCTACCCAACAACCTGTTTTACAACACCGGCATCACCACCTACATCTGGCTGCTGTCCAACAACAAACCGGCCGAGCGTGAGGGCAAGGTCCAGCTCATCGATGCCAGCCAGCGTTTCAGGAAGCTGCGCAGGAATCTGGGTGCCAAGAACTGTGAATTCGCTCCCGAGCATATCCGCGAGATTGTCGATACCTATCTGGCCATGGCCTCACGCGAGCGGGCCGCCGACGAAACGGGTATCGCCGCCAAGGTCTTCGCGAACAGCGATTTCGGGTACACCAAAGTCACCATCGAACGGCCGGACCGCCGTATGGCCCAATTCAGCGCCGAACGCATCGAAACCTTGCGGTTCGACAAGGCCCTGCGCGAGCCCATGGAATGGATCCACGCGCGCTGGGGAGACGAAGTGATCCAGCCCGGCGCCCTGGCCGATAACCAGAAGAAAATTCTGGACTGGTGCGAAAAAAACGAGATCAGCCTCAATGCCCGAAGTCGCAAAAAGCTCCTGGAGCCGGCGGTATGGAAAAAGCATCGGGACCTGGTGATCACCGCCCACACCTTGTTGGCGTCCATCGGCAAGTCCGAATTTGACGACTTCAACCACTTCAAAAAACGGGTGGACCGGGAGTTGAAAGCCCGGCAGATCAAGTTTGCCCCGGCGGACAAAAATGCCATTTTGAATGCCGTGAGCTGGTATGATGAAAAGGCGGAAAAAGTGATCCGCAAACGCGAGCGCCTGCGCGGCGAGAAGCTCGACAACCTGCTCGATCACCTGGGCTGCGATGTGAACGATCTGCCCGATTTCGGCTACACGCCCACGGAAAAGAAGGACGAATTCCTCACTTATGAGCCCTGCACCGACCTGCGCGACAGTGAATCGGTGCCCCTCAAGGAGGATATCCACGGCTACTTTCTGCGCGAAGTGAAGCCCCATGTGGATGAAGCCTGGATCAATCTCGATTCAGTCAAAATCGGCTACGAGATCAGCTTCAACAAATACTTCTATTGCCACAAGCCCCTGCGCGGTATGGAGGAGGTGGCCGCCGACATCATCGCCCTTGAACGGCAGGCCGATGGGTTGATTGCCGAGATCCTGGACGTTGGCGTGGGAAAAGTGTCGGGGGCGGGGCATGAGTGAGTTGCTGGGCGCGATGCCGACGTATGAGGCTTATAAGGATTCTGGGGTTGAATGGTTGGGGGAGATACCGGCGCATTGGGAAAAAAGGCGTTTGAGATTTTTAATTGATTTGATTGTTAGTAATGTTGATAAGCATTCGAAGGTATGGGAAAATCCTATAACGCTCTGTAATTATGTTGATGTTTATAAAAATAATTACATTACGAACGAGATCTCCTTTATGGAGGCAACAGCAACTTCTGATGAAGTTGACCGCTTCAAAATTAAAATAAATGATGTTTTAATAACCAAGGATTCTGAGGATTGGTTAGATATTGGAGTTCCTGCACTAGTAAAATATGAAGAACGTAACCTTTTATGTGGCTATCATCTTGCTATTTTAAGAGCCTACAACATAATCAATGGTAGCTTTTTGTTTTGGGCTCTATCAGCTCAATACAGCAAAATTCAATTTAGTGTTCGAGCGAATGGAATTACTCGCTATGGTATTTCGCATGGAGTAATAAAAGATTCTTGGTTGATGTTTCCGGCTCTATCCGAGCAAACCACAATTGTCAAATTCCTGGACTACAAAACCTCCCAAATCGACCAAGCCATAACCATCAAGGAAAAACAGATCACCCTGCTCAGGGAGCACAAACAGATCCTGATCCAGAATGCCGTCACCCGGGGGCTCGACCCCGATGCCCCCATGCGTGATTCCGGTTTGGAATGGATTGGGGAGGTACCGGCGTATTGGGAGGTTATTCGATTTAAAAATCTTTTTTCGCAGAGTCATCTGCCTGTTCGTAAAGACGATGGCGTCGTTACTTCTTATCGAGATGGACAGGTTACGCTGAGATCAAACAGAAGGCTTGAGGGATACACGGAAGCGATTATAGAGCAAGGATATCAAGGCATCCGTAAAGGGCAGCTCGTTTTAAATTCAATGGATGCATTCGAAGGGGCAATTGGAGTTTCTGAGTCTGATGGCAAATGTACCCCAGAATACGTTGTTTGTGACCCATTATCAAATCAGTTCTTACCTGAATATTTTGCCTACTTACTCAGGGAAATGGCTCTCATTAAATATATTCGCGTTATTTGCAACGCTGTAAGGCAAAGAGCCGTCAGAATAAGGTTTAATAACCTTGCAAAGAGGTTTTTGATTGTACCGCCGCTAAAAGAACAAACTGCCATCGTCAACCACATCGAAACCCAATCCGCAACCATCGACAAGGCAATCGGTCTGTACGAACAGCAGATCGAAAAGCTCAGGGAATACAAAGCCACCCTGATCAACAGCGCGGTGACGGGCAAGATAAAGGTGCCGATGCCGGAGCAAACGGAGGCTGCCGCCTGAAAGCAGGATGATACCATGGACGAAAACAGGAGTGTTGGATGAAAAGGCAACTACCGAGGAATCCTCGGTGATTTGTTGAGAAGAAAAGCACCGGGGACGTCGCAAAGGCTCTGGTTCCCACGCTCCGCGTGGGAACCCCGATCGACCAGGTACACAAAACTTTCGCTCCCACGCGGAGCATGGGAGCGAAGCGAATTGACAGACGATGCAACGGTTAAGGGTTTGACGGTTTCGTAAAAAGCAGCTTACCCTTTGCGGGAAATATCCATGTTCACGAAGTCACCCGAATTTCGGGTCACTTCTTTAGAAGTCGCCGGACCGTCATGCCGGACTTGATCCGGCATCCAGAAGGCATTGAATTTGATGGATTCCGGCCTGCGCCGGAATGACGTCAAACTGGAATTTTTTACTTTTTACGAGAGCATAAGGATTTCTTAGCCACTAAAAAAAAGGAAATACTGAAAGAGCAATTTGCAAAAAATGCAAATTGCCTTTGTGGAGTCTATTTCGTGAAATAGACTCCACAAACAGGCTTGCGCAGTCCCGGCCCTCCACAATCGACAATGCAAGGGAACACCATGGTCAGCCAAACCAACGAGCAGGCCCTTGAAGCGCTCATCGAAAAAAAACTGACCGGTATGTGTCTCGAAGAGATCGGATGCGCCGGCACGACCGAGGATGGCGTCGGTAATCCGGTAATGCCTTTCGGGCCCCACCATGGCTATGAACTCGGCTATCCCCGGGATTTCAATGCCCGTTACGCCATCGATGAAACCCGTTTCTGGGATTTTCTGATCAAAACCCAGGACAAGGAACTGGAAAAACTGCGGCGCCTCGACCGTGGCGGCGATGAATGGCGGCGCAAGATCCTGGAGCGCTACCACCGCATGGCCGGAAAATACGGTCTGCTGCACCTGTTGAAAAAAGGCCTGCGGCTGGACGACGCCCACCTGACTCTGATGTATCCGTTGCCCCTGGCCAGCAGTTCCGACGCGGTCAAACAAAATTTTGCCGCCAACATCTTTAGCAGCACCCGGCAGGTGCGCTATTCGTTGGCCAACCCCCAGGAAGCGATCGATCTGGTGCTTTTCATCAATGGACTGCCCTTTGCCACCTTGGAGCTGAAGAATCCCTGGACCGGGCAGACCGCCCGCTACCATGGGCAGCGGCAATACCGTGAAACGCGGGACATTACCCAGCCGCTGCTGCAATTCGGGCGCTGCCTGGTGCATATGACGGTGGATACCGATGAAGTCTACATGACCACCAAACTGGCCGGCAAGGGCACCTTTTTCCTGCCCTTCAACAAAGGCCATGATTTCGGTGCCGGCAACCCGCCCAATCCCGTCGGCCACAAATCGGCCTACCTGTGGGAGGAGGTGTTCGGCAAGGAAAGCATTGCCACCATCATCCAGCATTTCGTGCGCCTGGATGGCGGCAGCAAGACGCCGCTTGCCAAACGCATCCTGTTTTTTCCCCGCTACCACCAGCTCGATGTGGTGCGAAAGCTGGTTGCCCATGCCGCCGAGAACGGGGTAGGGCATACCTACCTGATCCAGCACTCGGCCGGTTCCGGCAAATCCAATTCCATCACCTGGGCCAGCTATCAGCTTATCGAAACCTATCCGAAACGCTTGGAAATACCCGGTGCCCGACACCTGGAGCAGCCGCTGTTCGACTCGGTGGTTGTGGTCACCGACCGACGCCTGCTGGACAAGCAGCTTCGCGAAAACATAAAGAACTTCTCAGAGGTCAGGAACATCGTCGCTCCGGCCTACACCTCGGCGGAATTGAAACGTGCCCTGGAGCAGGGCAAAAAGATCATCATCACCACCATCCAGAAATTCCCCTTCATCATCGACGGCATCGCCGATTTGAGCGACAAGCGCTTCGCGGTGGTCATCGACGAGGCCCACAGCTCCCAGAGCGGCACGGCCCACGATAACATGAACCGGGCCATGGGCGGCAATGCCGACGAGCAGGAGGAGCCGCCGGACGTGCAGGACAGGATTCTTCAGGCCATGCGATCGCGCAAGATGCGCGGCAATGCATCCTATTTCGCATTCACGGCCACGCCCAAGAACACCACCCTTGAGAAATTCGGCATTCGGCAGCCGGACGGCAGCTTTGCGCCCTTTCACCTCTATTCCATGAAACAGGCCATCGAGGAGGGGTTTATCCTCGATGTGCTGGCCAATTACACCACCTATAAAAGCTACTACGAAATTCAGAAATCTATTGAGGAAAATCCACTGTTCGACAGCACAAAGGCTCAGAAAAAACTGCGCACCTATGTGGAGCGTCATCAACAGACCATCGACATTAAGGCCGAGATCATCCTCGATCACTTCATCCCCCAGGTGGTGAGCAGCAGGAAGCTGAAAGGCCAGGCCAAGGGGATGGTGATCACCCAGAACATCGAAACCGCCATCCGCTATTACAAGGCCATTGCCCGTCTGCTGGCCCTGCGGGGCAATCCGTTCAAAATTCTCATTGCCTTTTCGGGCAGTAAAACCGTCGATGGCATCGAGTATACCGAGGCTGCCGTCAACGGCTTTGCCGAAAACAAGACTCGTGACCACTTTGACAAGGCTGAATACCGCCTGCTGGTGGTGGCCAACAAGTACCTGACCGGGTTCGACCAGCCCAAACTCACGGTTATGTATGTGGACAAGAAACTGCAAGGCGTGTTGGCGGTGCAGGCTCTCTCACGGCTCAACCGTGCCGCGTCCGAGTTGGGCAAGAAAACCGAGGATCTGTTTATCCTGGATTTTTTCAATACCGTGGACGATATCAAGACGGCCTTCGACCCCTTCTATACGGCCACCAGCCTGTCCCGGGCCACGGACGTGAACGTGTTACACGAATTAAAGGACACGCTGGATGAGGTGGGGGTGTATGAATGGCACGAGGTAGAGCAGTTCGCGATTCTATATTTCGGCAACGCGGACGCCGAGCAACTCAGCCCGATCATCGATGCGGCGGCGGCACGGTTCAATGTGGAATTGGCGCTCGAAGACGAGGCCAAGGCCGACTTCAAAATCAAGGCCAAGCAGTTTGTAAAAATTTACGGGCAAATGGCGTCCATTATGCCGTTTGAGATTGTGGACTGGGAAAAACTGTTCTGGTTCCTGAAATTCCTGATTCCGAAACTGATCGTTCATGACCGGGATGCCGACCAGATCGATGAATTGCTGGAATCCGTGGACCTGTCGTCCTATGGCCTGGAGCGGGTAAAACTTAATTACGGTATCGAACTGGATGCTGACGAGACCGAAGTGGACCCCCAGAACCCCAACCCGCGCGGTGCCCATGATACCGAAGAAGACCGAGATTCCCTCGATGAGATCATCCGTGAGTTCAACGAGCGCTGGTTTCAGGGCTGGAGTGCCACGCCGGAAGAGCAGCGAGTCAAATTCCTGAGTATAGCCGCCAGCATCCGGGCGCATCCGGATTTTGAGGAGAAATACCAGAATAATTCGGATACCCAGAATCGGATGCTGGCCTTTGAGAAAATATTCGAGGAAGTCATGCTCAAGAACCGCCGGACCGAGATGGAACTCTATAAATTGTTAGCCAATGATGCGGCGTTCAAGGCCGCCATGCAGCAAAGCCTGCAAAGGGTGGTTGGATGATAGCGCAGCATAAAAATCAGTTTGCAAGAAAGCGATACGATGAGCGACAATCAGGATTGCCAGCCCGACCCGGAAATACTGATCAAGCTGGCCAACGCGCGCATGCCCTTCGGGAAATACAAGGATCACCGCTTGATCGATCTGCCCGAGCCCTATGTGGTCTGGTTTTCACAAAAAGGGTTTCCGCGCGGCAAGCTCGGCGACATGCTGCAAATGGTCTATGAGATCAAGGTCAATGGATTGGAGTATCTTTTTGACAGGCTCAAATCCGATTGATTATGGGTTCCCACGCAGAGCGCAGGAACGAGATGGAACGGTTGGGTTTCGTGCCTCGATCCAACCTACGATGTGATGACATCGAGAAACCTTTTATGACAGTAATGAAGGGGAGACAAATGAAACTTTCAGATCAGGATACCGAGCTATTTTATCGGTTAATGTGGGCGCTACAATCGTATGTGAATCAACAATTAAAGATTCTTGATCTTGAATGCACGGATGATTACGCTGGTTTGGATTCTGAGAAAAAAATTCCGGTTCGCGATGCGCTATACAAAAATAAAGGACTCATCGATTCTTTTGTTCAGGAAAATCCACAGAATTTATCGGCAGAAAATCTGGCCATCATTTCAGGATGGAAAAAATTTGTCAGGGGCGATTTTTTCATTGAGCGATTCTTGAAAAAGTACGCCGTATTTATTCAAGAAGAAAAAGTATACGCGGTATTGGGGCTCCACCAGAGTTTCGATGAGTTAATTCATCGATCGAATCTGCCTTTGTATGTCGAGACGGTCTTGTTGCCATTCAAGGGCAAGATTATTTATGACGGACTCTTGGGAACGAGAAACATATACTTTGGCGGTGGCATCAAGCAACGTCTAAAGGAAACCTACTTGCGAGCCAAACAAAATAATCGAATTATTATCAGTTTGGAAAAATCCAATCGAGAAAATAAAACCAAACCGGAAATCCGATCATTAAAAGACTGGAAACCGGAATTGGATGAGTTGGCCCATATGGCAAAAAAATTAAAGGGGTCGGTAGCATCCCCGGCAATTTACAGTCCGGCATTCAGTCTGGTAAAAGCCAGCATTGAATTTGCGCAACTTGCAGTATCGGATGCAGATGACCAAGAAGGCCTCCATAAAGCTCTAAACAAAGTAAGGCGTGCGTACAACAAATCAAACACTGTCCTTTATCGTGAAGAATGTTGATGAAAGCCGATGGAAGAAAGGGATAGATGAGCACACAAGTTATTTATTTCGACGATTTCAAGCCGGGCCAGACCTACGCGACGGCTCGCCGGACGGTCAGCGAAGCGGATCATGTGAACTTCACCACCAGTTTCGGATTTTTCGAACCGCTTTTCATGGACCGTGATTTTGTGAAAACCAGCACCCCTTACGAAAAGCCCATCGTTCCGGGCACGCTGACCTTTTCCGTGGCCGAAGGATTGACCATCCTGTCCGGTCTGCTGCACTCCGGTATGGCCTTTCTCGGAGTGGAGCTGGATGTTCTCAAGCCGGTTTTTATCGGTGATACCCTGACGGTGAGCATTGAAGTGGCGGATACCCGTGAGACGAAAAAACCGGACCGGGGGATTGTTACTTTCCGGCACCGGGTGATAAATCAGTCAGGTGTCGAGGTCATGGTATATACCGTTAAGCGGATGATGCGCCGAAAAGTCTGATTGTCCTTTTTTCATCATGGAATGCGGATAAATCATATGATGTTAGAATGGGAACCCATCCCCGATCAGGTGAAACGCAGGGGCGCTCTTACGCAGAGCGTTGGAGCGAGGCGTATAATTGATCCAAATGTAGTCGACCGAGCCTATAAACATTGACTATGCGCATTTTTTCATATATTTTATGCGTATAAAATGTATTTGGAGGCTTATATGGAAAAGGTTCTCTATAATCCCAAAGCTGGAAAAAAGGCCACGAATGTAAGCATCAACAGCGATTTATTAAAGCAGGCCAAAGCGCTTAAGATCAATTTGTCAAAAACACTTGAGGATCGCTTGGCTGAATTATTGATTGAGGAAAAGCGAAAGGCCTGGAAAGCGGAAAATAAAGACGCCATTGAAGCCTACAATCGCCGAATCAAAGAAAAGGGAGTCTTCAGCGATGGCTTGAGGCGCTTCTGATGGCGCAGTTCGATGTATATGAGAATCCAAATGCGGAAACGAATCAGACTGTGCCTTACCTTCTTGACATACAGTCAGATCTTCTCGACAATCTTGCCACCCGCGTGGTCGTCCCCCTCGTCGATGCGGGAATTGCCGGTAAACCCATTTTGCACCTTACCCCTCGATTCCATGTCGAGAATACCCGGGTGGTGATGTCAACGGCAGAACTGGCTGGCATTTCGACGGGCGCCTTGGGAAAAAAAATCGGTTCGTTGAAAGATCAACGCGATAAAATCATTGCCGCGGTCGATTTCCTGATTACTGGTTTCTAAATGCTTCCGTTTCATAAAAGGATGCTGAAACCTTAACAGCCATTACCGACCACGTGAAAATGGAGGAGAACGGCAAGATGAAGACACGAATTACCGAACTGTTCGGCATCCGACATCCGATCATTCAAGGTGGTATGCACTATGTCGGATTCGCGGAATTGGCTTCGGCCGTATCCAATGCGGGCGGTCTTGGCATCATTACCGGTTTGACCCAGAAGACGCCCCAGGACCTGGCCGGGGAAATCCAGCGTTGCAGGAAAATGACCGATAAGCCATTCGGCGTCAACCTGACCTTTCTTCCGACCATCCAGGCACCGGATTACCCCGGCTATATCAACGCCATCATTGACGGCGGCGTCAAGATTGTGGAAACCGCCGGCCGCAATCCCCAGCCGTACATGCCCATTTTACAAGAGGCAGGGGTGAAGATCATCCATAAATGTACTTCCGTGCGCCATGCCCTGAAAGCGGAGAAAATCGGGTGTGATGCCGTGTCGGTAGACGGCTTCGAGTGCGGTGGCCATCCAGGAGAAGATGATATCCCCAACATGATCTTGCTGCCGCGGGCTGCCGAAGAATTAACCATCCCGTTTGTTGCCTCCGGTGGTATGGCGGATGCGCGCAGCCTCGTCGCTTCGCTTGCCCTGGGCGCGGATGGCATCAATATGGGCACGCGGTTCATTGCCACTCAGGAGGCGCCGGTGCATGAGAAAGTGAAACAGGCCATTTTGTCAGCTACAGAGCTGGATACGCGCCTGGTTCTGCGTCCGCTTCGGAACACGGAACGGGTTCTCGCCAACACGGCCGCCGAGCGTCTCTTGGAGAAAGAGAAGTCACTCGGCAGCAGTATCAAGATTGAAGATGTCATCGAAGAGGTGGCCGGGGTTTATCCAAAGGTCATGATGGATGGCGAAATTCATTCCGGGGTGTGGTCCTGTGGTATGGTGGCCGGTCTTATTCATGACATTCCGACCTGCGGGCAACTCATCGATCGGATCATGGCTGACGCCGAATCGATTGTTCGGGAACGCCTGGAGGGCATGCTGGCTCCATAACGGATGATATGTGGGCTCCGCCTCGGCAAAGGATGCCATGTCTTCCTATGGCGGCGGTGCTGAATTCGATTTGAGTCTTCATGTTCTATTTATCAGATTCAATAAAACCTTGTTCGGTAATCCGCAGGTTCTACATTGCTTTAATCCGTTTAACTGTATTCCGTCCTCGTCGTTCTTCTGCGGTTCGAAAAAGCTCGTGGGGAGAGCTGGCGGTACTCGCCGACGAATCATGCCAGCTCGGCGGGCGTGGCATCAAGCCGCTATCACGGAATCCCGCTTTAGGGATTGTTCTTTTTCGCCGAAGGCGGTATTTTTCACGCCCATG
The DNA here is from genome assembly GCF_009689005.1 of Desulfosarcina ovata subsp. ovata. Classification (NCBI taxonomy): domain Bacteria; kingdom Pseudomonadati; phylum Thermodesulfobacteriota; class Desulfobacteria; order Desulfobacterales; family Desulfosarcinaceae; genus Desulfosarcina; species Desulfosarcina ovata. Next base: position 4,754,292 of record NZ_AP021879.1, read on the forward strand.
CGCCCCCTGAAAAAATCATTGCTGCTGATCGTGATCGCCCTGATGGTCGCCCTTCCAATGCTCATTTCGGGTGGGTACCTATGGATCAATTCCAAGCTGGGGCGCGATTGGCTGCAAGCACGCATCAACACGGGCATTCCCGGCAGTATTACCATAGGAACGCAGCGCCTGCGGATCCTCACGCTGGGGGTGGACCTGGACGATGTGACCCTTCGCGATCCCCAAGGGCACGCCCTGGCCGGATTCACCCATCTTGCCGTTCGTCTCGCCTGGCACCCGCTGTTGCAACGTGAACTCCGCGTGCAAAGCCTGTTGCTCCAAACCCCCTGGGCCAAGCTGGTCCAGGATCCGGAAACCGGCTTGAGCCTGATCCGCGCCCTGGTACAGCCGGATGAAAAAATTGCCGCGACCGAAGAAAACGACCAAGGCGCACTGCCGTTCAACATCACCTGCCAATCCCTGAAACTTACCGATGGCTGCCTGGTCTTCGATGCGCCGGGAGACGATGTCCATCTGACGGCCGAGGGCATGACCCTATCGGCCAGCGGCGATCTCATGCACCGGCAGGCCCTGCTTGATCTTCAGGTCCAACGGCTGGAAACCACCGGCACCGGCATTCATCCCCAACCGACCCGAATCCGGCTGAACGCTCGTCTGGACGGTGACCGGCTGGAAATTCCTATCCTTCAATTCGCCATCGGCCAGACCACCTTGGACCTTCAGGCGGCTATCGACCAACTGGTGGCCGACCCGGTGGTGAACGGCCAAGTGAGACTCCAAAGCGAATTTGCCGAACTGAAGGACGTTTTGAACCTGGACGGTCCCTATGCCGGCCGGTTGACCGGCAGGCTCGACCTGAACGGCCGGCTGAGCGACCCTGCTGCGCACCTGGTCCTTGCACTGGACACCGGCCAAGTGGCCGGCCACCCCTTGGATCGCGCCGAGTTCGCCGTCGTCCTCAAGGACCGTCTGGCCACCATCGGACCGGCAGCCTGGCAACTGGCCGGCGGGGCGGTGCGCCTGGACGGCACGGTCGACCTGCGGAACGCCTTTCCCGCCGGGTTTCTGACGTCGGCGCCGGATGTGGATGCGATTGCCTACAACCTGAGCCTGACCCAGACGGCGCCCGATCTGAATCCCTGGATGGCGTTGGCATCCACCATCCAGGGCCAATTGGAAAGTCGCCTAACCCTTGCCGGCAGCGGCGTGCGGCCCGAGGCGTGCTCGGCCCGCCTGACCCTGAACGCAAGGGGCCAAAACCTGCTGACCACCGGCATGGACCAGCCGATCGACGCCAGCGTGGACCTGGAGGCCCAACTGGACGAGGGCAAACTGACGCTGACCCGCCTGGATGCCACCAGCGACGATGTCTCCATCACCGGCAACGCCCGCTTTGAGATGGACAACCAGGCGATTGCCGGCGAGCTTCGGGTCCAGGCCTGGAATCTGTCGCGACCCCTGGCCGTTGTCGGGCAGCCGTCGGTCCGGGGCGCCGGCAACGCGGCCATCACCGTTGGCGGTGATCTGCACCAGCCCCAGTTCTCAATCGATCTTGCGGCCACGGGCCTTAACGTGGACGGTTACCCCCTCGGCGACCTGGCCATCGACGCTAAGATGGCCGCCGACGGCATTCTGAACCTGCGTCGCCTGGATGTTAAAAACCGGGCGTCCCGGATATGGGGCAGCGGCCGCACGCGCCTGATCCCGGGTGCCGGCAGGATCGATCCTGAATTCGACAACCGGCTGGAACTCACCATCGACAAGGCCGCCATCAGCGATTTCATGCCGGACCCGCCGCTCGACGGGCAATGGGATGCACGACTGAAGGTCAGTGGCCCATTGAAATCCCTGAAGGCGGCACTCCGTCTGGACGGCACGGGTATCGATATCGCCGGGCAGCCGATTGAATCAGTGAACCTCGACGCCCGATTCGAAAATCAGCGGATCTGGCTGAATCGGCTGGCGGCCACCCTGGCACCGGGCGAAACGATGGTTGCCGACGGATCGGTGGGGCTGGACAAAAGTCTCGATCTTCGTCTGATGACCGACGGCATCGCCCTGAAAAGCATCCAGGCGCTTCAAGGGCGCCTGCCCGCCCAAGGCCTGCTGCGACTTGGCCTCAGGGCCCGGGGCAGTCTCGACGATCCGGATATCGACGGTCAACTGACCGCATCGGCCATCCGGATCAATGAGGAGCCCATGGCGGATATCGATCTGAGCGTCAGTCTGAATGACCACGAGGCCCGGGTGAAAGGCCATCTCAATTTTGGCGTGGATGCGGTTTACGACCTGCAGCATGGGGATTTCAAAGGCGCGCTGATCTTCGATAAAACCGAAACCGCCGCCTACTTCCGGGCCTTCGGCAGGCCCGAGGCCAGCGGCACGCTCACCGGCCGAATCGAGGCTTCGGGAAATATCCATGCGATCGATGAAGCCGACACTCTGGCGGAACTGAGCGACCTGCAACTCTTCTTCAACAATACACCGCTGATCCAATCCGACCGACTGGCCCTGAAACTGGCCGGCCGGCAGCTGACCATTCCCGAATCGGAACTGTCCCTGCTCTCCACAGGCCGTTTGCGCGTCAAGGGCGATGCCCGAATGGACGGCGACCTCGATCTATCCATCGCCGGCCGGATTCCCATCGCCGCCATCGCAGTGATCAGGGAGGACCTGGCCGACGCCACGGGACAGTTGGTGCTGGACGGCCGGATCGAAGGATCGGTAACCCAGCCCCGCATCGATGCCCGAGTCGAACTGGACCGCATCGCCATGACCATCCCCGGGCTCGACCAGCGCCTGCACGACCTTGGCGGCCGAATCCTTATCGGCACAAACACCGTCCGGTTCGAGGATGTCAGCGGTTTTCTGGATACGGGCACGTTCCGGCTGACCGGCAGAATCACGCATGACTCATTCACCCCCACCAACCTTGATCTCACTCTGGCTGCCCGAGCCTTGCCGGTGGCGGTTCCCGACACCTTGAGCGTGCTGCTCAACAGCGACATCCGCATCACCGGAAGCAACCGGCAGGCCACGGCCCAGGGCGAAATCGTTCTGGTGGAGGGGAGTTACTACAAAGACGTCAAGATCAACTTGCTGCAGATGGCCGTCACCCGTCAACGGTCCGTGTCACCGGCATCCCGCCCTATTCAGGTTCCCTATTTTGACAAGGTCAACCTGGATATCGGAGTTTCCCATCGGCAGCCCTTTCAGGTGGAGAACAACCTGGCCGATCTGGAAATCAGTCCGGACCTGACCATCGGAGGCACCCTGGCCCTACCCATCGTCAGTGGCAGGGCAGAGGTTACCAGCGGCACGGTCAATTTCCAACGGCGGACGTTTACGGTCAACAAGGGTGTCATCGATTTCGTCAACCCCTATAAAACCGATGCGGAAATCGATATCGAAAGCGAAACCACCATCCGGGACTGGACCATCACCCTGGCGCTCCAGGGCACACCGGACAACCTGAAGCTTGAACTGTCGTCTGTGCCGTCGGAGACCAATTCGGATATTCTTTCGCTGATCCTTTTCGGCCGAACCGCCAGTGAACTGACCGCCGGCGAGGGCGGCAACCAGCGGTCCAGCAGCCAGATCATGGCCGAGATGCTTGCCGACACCTTTGGCGAGGATATCAAGAAAGCGACCGGCGTCGACATCCTGGAGGTGGAAACCGACAGCAGTGAAGATGATGACGCCGCCGATGTCAAAGTCACGGTGGGAAAACACCTCTCGAACCGAATAACCGTTAAATATGCCGTTGAAAGCAGCGACGGTGAACTCCTCCAGCGGGCCATTACCGAATACAAGCTGCTGGAGAACATTCTGGTCAGCGGATTTCAAGATTCCAAGGGGGTTTATGGAACAGAACTCTCTTTCCGGATCGAATTCAGATGAGCCGTCCCTTGATATCATATCCGAAAAATGCCGGGTGGATTTTTTACGTCCTGGTCCTGTGGATGGGGTTTTGCGGAAACAGCGGAAGCCTTGCCGCCGAGCCGACCCATTCTCCGAACGCGCCGTTCACGTCAGACGATGCGACTTCGGTGATAGACGACATCCAGGTGATCATCAACGATCGTCCCCACAGGCAGGCGACCTACGCCCAAATGGCCCGACGCCTGATCCGCCAGAAGCCCGGTGCCACGATTACCGATGCGGGTATCCGGGCCTCCGTCGAGGCCCTTACCCTAAGCCGCCGTTTTTCTGCCATCCATGTGGATACGAGCGACTCCCATCAGGGCCAAACGCTGGTGTTTACCCTGACACCGTATCACTACATAAAAGATATCCGCATCCGTGGCAATCCCCCCCTGTTCGACCAGGATGTGCTCAATGCGATGACCCTCTATCCCGGCGATCCGTATGCCCGCGATCAGTTGGCCGCCCAGGCTGTGGCCATCGGCAACCGTTATAAAAGAGAAGGCTACATCGATCCCCAGGTATCCATCGAGGCCATCGGGCAAGATGAAGACGAAAAAGAGACACTGGTTGTCAACATCCGGAAAGGGCCCGCGTACCAACTGGGATCACTCCGGTTTGACGGACGCCGGGCCATATCGGAATTCACGCTCAAACGGCACATGCACGTCTGGCGAGTCACCCTGCTTCCCGGTGGCAGCCGGTTCAGCTCGTATCATCTCAAACAGGACGCCGATGCGCTGTTGGCCCTCTACCGCAAAAAAGGGTTCGTCGATGCAACGCTTTCTTATGAAACCCGCATGGCCGACGACAGCCGCCATGTGGATGTTACCGTCACGATTAACGAAGGAAAACGCACCCACGTCAGCATGGTGGGCAACCACCGATTCTGGAACCTGACCCTGAAAAAGGATATCGTTCTTTTCCGTGACGGCAACCGCAACAATATTGGCGTGCGCAGGAGCATCCGAAACATGAAGCGCCGCTACCGGGATGCGGGGTTTCTTGATGCCCGCATCAAGGCCGAGATCCTTCCGTCTGCCGATGCGCCGGAAAGCCGTCAACACATCCGCTTTACCATCCAGGAAGGACCGGAAACCCTCGTTGAATCGTTGGATGTCAGCGGGAACCAGGCACTGGCCACCAAGGAGATTAAAAAAGCGGTGCTCACCCGTCCACCCGGCCTGCTTCACGATGGGGCGTTCGTCCCCGAGACCCTGGAGGAAGACGTTTTCTCAGTCACCACCCTCTATATGCAAAACGGCTTTCAAAATCGTCAGGTGAGTCCCCAATTGGCTTATAATGCCGACAAAAGCCGGGTGGCTGTGGAACTGGCCGTGAACGAAGGCCCCCGGACGATGGTCCGTACGATTGCCATCAATGGTCTGAAGGGAACCGGACTCTCAACCGGTGACGCCCAAAAAGTACTGGTCCACCGGGTCGGCGCCCCGTTTCGCCAGCCGGCCCTGCAGGCGGAAAAGGAGGCCATCGCCAGCCTGGTTGCCGAAAAGGGCTACCCCCACGCCACGGTCGATGCCCAGGTCGCCTTCAGTGAAGACCGCAGCCGGGCCGACATCGTGCACCGCATCACACCAGGGCCTAAGGTCTTTCTGGGAGAGATCTTCATTGCCGGCAACCTTCGTACCGATGAAGGCGTAATTCGCCGGGAACTGGGCGCGCAACCGGGAGATCCGCTGGCCTTGCGCACCCTCTACGACGGCCAGCGTCGATTGAGGGATCTGGATATTTTTCAGAGCGTCAACTATCGCACCCTTGGTCTGAAGGAGCGGGACGAGATGGTCAATCTGTTCGTGGATATCCGGGAAAAGGCGCCCTATTACACCGAATTCGGGGTGGGGTACGAATCGGACAGCGGTCTCTATGGCCGGGCCTCCGGTGGCGACCGCAATTTTTTGGGAATCAACAAGGCCCTGTCGGCCAGTGGAGAAATCAGCCAAACCGGCTATCGGGTGGAGACCCGCCTGACCGATCCCCGCTTTCTGGGAACCCGCACGACAGCCAGCCTCGGCATCTACAATGAGGAAGAGACGGAGTTCAACCAGACCTTCGGCACCCGAACCACCGGCGGCTCCCTGGCCTTCAGCCGGAGCTGGGGCGCGCACCTGCTGTCGGCGTTGAATTTCAGCCTGGAGCGCCGCGACCAGTTCAACGTGGAAGACCGCGTCACCGACGAGGCCAATGAAAGTACCCGAACCGATTTCGTCATCACCCCATCCCTGCGCTACGACACCCGGGATTCCTTCGTGCGCCCCAGAAAAGGCGTCTTCTCATCGTTCAGTGTCGACATTTCCAAAGGCATCGACGAAGATGCGGACAATTTCGTGCGCTACCAGATTGACAACCGCATCTACCGGACCCCTTTCGAAGGCATCACCGTCGCTGGCTTGGTGCGGATCGGCCAGGTCATCGCCTATGGCGAGAATGGTGACGTGCCGGACGACCAGCTCTTTTTTCTGGGCGGAATCCAGGATGTGCGTGGCTATGGGGAAAACCTGCTGCGTATCGACGAGGAGGGCGATCCCGTGGGCGGCAAAACTGCCATGGTGGGCAGCCTGGAGGTGCGCGTCGACCTGGGGATGAATCTGGAACTCACCACCTTCTTTGATATCGGCAGTGTCCAGAACGCACTCGTGGAGGCGGGATCGGACAGCTTCCGTTCATCTGTCGGCCTCGGCTTGCGCTACATCACCCCCATCGGTCCCATGGGCCTGCTCTACGGCCATAAACTGAACCGGGAAGAGGGTGAAGCCGATGGGTATTGGCATATCTCCATTGGCTACAGTTTCTGATTCGTCAGGGCTGCCAGCGAATTCGCTCGGGCCGGTAAGCCAGGGTCACCGGCCATCCGTGGTGGAGGGTCATGGCGGCCAGGTGAGCCTCCTCAACCCGCACCACCAGGGTAAAGGCACCCACCCGGACGTCGGCAAACAGAAAACCGCTGTGCCGCTCAAGGGAGAGACGGGTCACCGTGCCCCGGATCGAGGCCTCGCTGGCGGCGGGGTATTCGTCTTTTGTGAGGATCCGGAAGACCGCCGGCTCGATAAAGGCGATGGCGTCCGCATGGGGTGGTTTGGATACCGCCATCCGGGTTTCGTTGCCGAGTCGCTTATACCAGGTCCCACCATCGCCGGGTTCCCACGGGCCGAAAAGCGTGTTGATTCTGCCGGTCCCGGTCAACCGCCCCTTAAACAGTTGCGCCACCTCGTCACACACATCGTAAAGCCACTCCCGATCATGGCTGGCGATCACCAGGGTGGTTCCCCACTCGCGTCGGGCATTCAGGGACGCGGACCGGATCAGTTCACTGGAAGCGGCATCCACACTGGCGGTGGGTTCGTCAAGAAGCAACACGAGCGGTTTCAGCACCAGCCGCGCGGCCAGCGCCACCCGCTGGGCTTCGCCGCCGGACAGTTCACTCCACTGGCGATGGGCAAACACCTCGGGATCCAGCCCGACCAGGGTCATGGCGTCATGGACAACCGCCGTGCAATCGCCACACTGCCCCCGGACCCGCAACCCGTAAACGATGTTGTTGAAGACCGTCCGCTTCATCAGGTAGGGTTCCTGGGTCAAAAGGGTGACCTGAAAGCGTACCGCATCATCGAAAGGGGCGGCCGGTGAACCGTTGAACAGAATCTGCCCCTCATCCGGTCGAGCGGTGAAGGCCAATAATTTGAGCAGGGTACTCTTGCCGCTGCCATTGGGTCCGGCAAGCCCCATGATGGAGGCCGGTTGAATCTCCAGCCGGTCGATCGTCAGCACCGGTCGGCCATGGTAGCGCTGGATCAGGTTCTCAATCCGGTAAATGGGTTGGGTCAAAGCAGGGTGCTCCGGGCAGGCATCCGCAGGCAACGGATGCGCGGTTTGCGTTTACGGTCCGGCCAGGTGGCCGTGACCCTGAGAATCTATTTCTTCCTTAAAAAAGAGAGCGACACATTCACCACAAAGGCGATGGCAATCAACACCAGCCCCAATGCGATACCGGTGGCAAACATCCCCTTGCCCGTCTCCAGGGCAATGGCGGTGGTGATGGTACGGGTGTGCCATTTGATGTTCCCGCCCACCATCATGGAGATGCCCACCTCGGTCATTACCCGGCCGTAAGCCGCCAAACCGGCGGCCAGCAAACCAAAACGAACTTCCCACAAACTGCTGATCAGCAACTGCCGCCGGCTGGCCCCCAGCGAGATCAGCAGGATGCGCAAGTGACGGTCCATGCTCTCCACCGCCGTGGCGCTCAGGGCGGTAACAACGGGCAGGGCCAGAATGGTCTGGCCGATGCCGATGCCGGGAAGGGTGAACAAAAGCCCCATTCCCCCCAGGGGGCCGCGTTGGGAAATAAACGCATAGACCAGCAGCCCGATGAACACCGTGGGCAGGGCCAGGGCCGTGTCCACCAGCAGCCGGGCCTGGCGCCGGGCCGGGAAATCGAAGTAGCCCAGGATGAATCCAAGGGGGATTCCCAGCAGGAGGCTGGTCAGCATGGACCCGGTGGAGACCTTCAGCGTTGCCGAGACGGCCGACCACGTCTGGGCATCGCCACCGAAGAGCAGGCGGATCGCTTCGATAAAACCGGCAAGAATGAAATCCATGGAAATGTTTCAAAGATTGAAAAAGGGGGCCAGGGCCCCCTTTTGATGGTTATTTTCCTGCCTATCGGCTTATTATGGCCGGCAGGAACGATTTCTGGAATTCTTCGGCATCAATATCCATCTATTTCGCGTTGGGGACGAAAAGGGGCTTGCCGAGCAACTTGAAATCACGGATCAGCTTTTGGCCTTGGGCACCGGCGATCCAATCCGAAAAGGCGGTAGCCAGGTCATATTTGGCATTTTGGCAATGCGCCGGGTTGACGGCCAGGACGCTGTACTGGTTGAGCAGGATGGCATCCCCCTCGACGAGCACCTTCAGCGGCGGGTTGCCCTTCATGGTGTCGGCGTATTTGATGTAGGTTCCGCGATCGGTCATGGTGTAGCCATTCCGCTCGTTGGCGATATTGATGGTGGCCAGCATCCCCTGGCCGGTCTGCACGTACCAGCTCTCTTTTTCAGGAAGATCGCCGCCGGCACTTTTCCACAGGGAAATCTCCTTTTTATTGGTACCGGAGTTGTCGCCACGACTGGCAAAAACCGCTCCTTTGGCACGCACGGAGGCAAGCGCATCAACCACGCTCTTGCCCCTGATCCCGGCCGGGTCGCTCGCAGGGCCAATAATCACGAAATCGTTGTACATGATCTCCCGGCGGTCGATCAGCGCCCCTTTGTCCACATATTCCTTTTCCGCCGCCGGTGCATGCACCATGAGCACATCCACATCACAGTTTTCACCATGCTTGAGGGCCTTGCCGGTACCCACGGCGGTCCACTTCCATTCGATTCCCGTGGCTTTGGTGAAATGGGGCCTCAGGTAATCAAGCAGACCGGTGTTGTCCGTGCTGGTGGTGGTGGCCATCATCAACACCTTGTCGGCAGCCATTACCGGAAGGGCCACCATCAGACTCAGTGCCAGGATTATACAAACCGTTGTCAGTTTTTTCATTTTCCTATGCATCCTCTCTTTATTTTTTGTTAATTGGGGGTGGGAAAATCAAAAAATCGTCATGACGTCTCTTCGGTTTCCGCGGGTTCCAGTTCGTGGGGAAAAATCATTTTACCGCTTTTGGAAACATCGTAACCGGCCATCCCTTCGGCAGCCTCGATAAAGGCCTTTTCGTGCAGTAGGCTGAGAAAATACTGGATTCCCTGATCGAAAAAACGCTCCCGGGTGACCAGAAGATCATAGCGTTCCTGACGCAGGGGCAGAAAATCAAGCCCCAGCAGCGACGCCACCGGACGGATGCCCGGCCCTGCATCGGCCCGGCCGCTCAGGATTTCCAGGCCGACGTCCATATGCCGGTTGACCTCATGGTCGTAACCGCTGATCCGCTCACCGGCAAGACCCACGTTTTTGAGTTCACGATCAAAAAGGAGGCGGGTTCCCGTGGCCAGGGAACGGTTCACGATGCGCAGGCCGGATTTTCCAAGGTCGCTAACCTCACTAATATGATGAGGATTTCCTTTTTGCAACAGAATTCCCTGATCCCGCTTGCAAAAATTGACCACAACGGGCATACGCTCAAATTGACGCTGCAGGAAATCAAAATTGTACTCGTTCCCGTTCTCCTGAAGCAGATGACTGGTGGCCAGGTGGCACAAATTGCGGCGCAAGGCATTGAGTCCCCCCACGGAGCCCAGGTTGCCGAACACGGCCATGTGCCCCGGATGCCGGCTGTTGAAAATGGACAGTGTTTTCTCCAGTAAAATATCGTTGCTTCCGGCAATGACCAGCAAGCCGTCATAGGGGGGCAACATTCGCTCGCTCTGGGGATAGTTCACCGTATTGGTCTCCACCCACTGTTCAACCAGATGGCGGGGAAAAATCCACTTGCCCGTCACTTTGGATGCGGGCAGCCCCTTCTCCGAAATCAGGGTGTAGACCATCTTCTCATTGATACCCAAAAACTTGGCCACCTCTTTGGTAGATAACATTTGTGTCATGGTTTTTCTCTCCACAATAATGAATCATTGTGCCTGCAGGATGGTTGGTAATCAGTAGGCATTTTGGGACGGTTTGTCAAATTCGGCACAATGCTTATAATATTTTTTAAAAAAACAAACCCATATTAACAGAAACAGACAGCCTTGCAATCTATCCTCATATGCCTATAGAGGAAAACCGGGACAGCCTCCAAGCCGCTTTTTTAAGTTGACGGGCCCGCTTCCGGCTGTATAGGATAATCGCCACACGTATCTTTCCAGGAGCATCGCCGCCATGCTTAGCGAAAAGCAGAAACTGGATACCCTGATGGTATTGGGAATCGAGCTGAACCGGATCCATGATCTGGACATTCTCCTGGAACGGGTGCTGACGCGGGCACGCCAGTTCGTCAACGCCGATGCCGGATCGATCTATATCCGCGAAGGCGACCACCTCAACTTTGCCCATTCCCAGAACGACACCTTGCAGAGCAAACTGGCTGCGGGAGAAAAACTGATCTATTCGACCTTTTCCGTGCCGATCAATCCGGACAGCATTGCCGGATATGCCGCATCCACCAGAAAAATGCTTAGCATCCCGGATGTTTACAGGCTGTCACCAGAGAAGCAGTATCGGTTCAGCCGGCAATTCGATGAAGCGTCCGGGTATGTGACCCGCGCCATGCTGACCATCCCGCTGATGACTTCAAAAAAGGATGTGCTGGGCATCCTGCAGATGATCAACCCCCAGGACCGGGAAAAACGTATCCGCAAATTCAGCGAGAGTGACGAAAAAGTCATGCTCCACTTTGCCGGCATCGCTGCCGTTGCGCTGGAACGTGCCCAGATGACCCGGGCCATGATCCTGCGCATGATCCGTATGGCGGAGATGCGCGACCCCATGGAAACCGGGGCCCATGTCAACCGCGTGGCCGACTTTTCCCTTGAAATTTACGAGCACTGGGCCAAACGTCACCAGATACCGCAAAAAGAGATCGACAAAACCCGCGACGTGCTGCGCATGGCCGCCATGCTCCATGATGTGGGTAAGGTGGCCACCTCCGATCTGATCCTGAAAAAGCCGTCCCAGTTGAGCCACGAAGAGTTCGAGATCATGAAGCAACACACCATCCAGGGCGCCCGGCTCTTTTCCAACCTGCAGTCCGACTACGACGAGGCCGCCGCCGTGATTGCGCTGAACCATCACGAAAAGTGGGATGGAAGTGGTTATCCCGGCCATGTGGATCCGGCCACGGGCGCGCCGCTGCCCGGTCACGAAAGCAAAGACGGCATGCCGCTGCCCGGCAAAAAAGGTGAAGAGATCCCCATCTTTGGCAGAATCGTGGCCATCGCGGATGTTTACGATGCGCTCAGCTCAAAGCGCTGCTACAAAGCCCCCTGGGATGAAGCCAACAGTATCGAGACCATCAGTCAGGGCGCCGGTTCCCATTTCGACCCCGAACTGGTGGAAATCTTTCTCAACCGATTCGCCTTTATCCGTGCCATCCAGGACCGCTATGCGGGAGCCGATAACAAATAGAGGAAATCCTTTTTATGTTCAACCGGTTCATTGCCGCCACCCTGCCGCTGATGCCCCAACGCGTGGTCTGGCTTTTTTCGCGCAGCTATATCGCCGGCGACAACCTCGAAGCGGCCATGGCCGCCTGCCGGGCACTGAATGCCCTTGGTGCGAAAACCACCATCGACATTCTGGGTGAATTTATCCAGGATATCCAGGCGGCCGAAAAAAACCGTGACGAATACCTGGCCCTGATCGATACGGCCCAGCAAAGTGGCATCGACGGCAACTACTCGGTCAAACCGACCATGTTCGGCCTGTTGATCGATGCCGAGGCGTGTTACCGCCACATCCACGACATCGTGGCCAAGGCGGCCGGTTACGGTAACTTCATCCGCATCGACATGGAGGATTCCGCCTGCGTCGACCGCGAGATCGACCTCTTCCGGCGTCTGCATGCGGAATATCCCTGCCATGTGGGACTGGCGGTGCAGGCCTACCTGCGCCGGTCGCGGGCCGATCTGGACAGCCTGGTGGATCTGCATACCCCGGCGACCCCGCTCAACCTCCGGCTGTGCAAAGGGATTTATGCCGAGCCGTGGCGGGTGGCCTTCCAGCGTCACGACGAGATCAACGACCACTTTTTGGAAGATCTGGAATTCATGTTTCAAAACGGCATTTATCCGGGCATTGCCACCCATGACCGCGACCTGATCGATGGCGCCCACTCGCTGATCGACACTTACCAGGTGCCAACCGACCGATACGAGTTTCAGATGCTGTACGGGGTCACGCCGGAACTGCGGCGCACCATTATCGAAGCCGGGCACACCATGCGCGTTTACGTGCCCTATGGCCGCCACTGGTTCGGCTACGCCACCCGGCGGCTCAAGGAGAACCCGAAGCTGGTGAGCAGTATCGTCCATTCAATGCTGTTCAATCGCTGACCGCCCCCCCAACAGTCAAGCCATGAACGCCACCAAGGGGTAAAAAAATGTTGTCACGGTCAGAATTGAAACAAAAGCTGTCTGCCATCGATGGCCGGGATTACACCCATTACCAGGCCATCCGGGGCAGTTATGACTTTGACCTGTTCAAACTGGTCGTCCAGCAAATCCCCAAGGATCCCTTTGCTCCGCCCCACAGCGGCGTTTATCGAATCCAGCTGCACCGTGACGATCGGCGGGTCGTCAATCCGGATCTGCGTTCACGGGTGCAGACGATCGCCTTTGCCGATTTTCTGGCCAGGCGGTTTGCAACGGCCTGCCTGGGTATCGGCAAAGGCAGGCGCGGAACCGGCCGCAGCGGCATGATCACGATCGAGCCGCCCGGGCAGGCGATTCTGGCGCGCAACAGCGTGGTCGTCACCGATACGATGATCGAGGTACGCTGTTTTTTGGGACTTCCGGCCAACGGCCGGACGATCGATGCCGTCACAGCAAATGTCATGCTCCTGGATGAACTGCCGGTGATTGTCGACCAGGCCCTTCGCCGGGAAAATGTCGACGCCCGGGCATTGAACGAGCATATCGCCGTGGCTGAAGACGCCGAATCGCTTCGCGCGATGCTTGACCCGCTCGACCTGGTGGCTTTTGTTGGCGAAGGGGCCATCCTGCCCCGGGAAAGCGGAACCAGTGATCGGCCCGGGACCGATACGCCGTTGATCCCGTTCAGCGTTCCCGCCGCATTGCGCATTGACGTCGACCTGCACCATGCGGGAAAAGTCCGGGGCATGGGCATTCCCAAAGGCGTCACCCTGATCACCGGCGGAGGGTATCACGGCAAATCGACCCTGCTCGAAACCCTGGCCTTGGGGATCTATAACCATGTTCCGGGGGACGGCCGGCAGCAGTGCGTTTCCCTTGCCCAGACGGTCAAGGTCAGATCCCATTCGGGGCGATCCGTCGTCAAAACCGACATTTCCGGTTTTATCGACAACCTGCCCTTTGGCAAGGACACCACCGCGTTCAGCACCCGGAATGCCAGTGGCAGCACATCCCAGGCGGCCACGATCATCGAGGCCATCGAAGCCGGCGCCCGGGTCCTGCTGATGGATGAAGATACCTGCGCGACGAATTTTCTGATCCGCGACCGCAAGATGCAGCAGCTGGTCAACCGGCGCGATGAACCGATCACCGCGTTTATCGACCGGGTCCGGCAGCTCTACACGGAAAGGGGGATATCGACGGTGCTGGTGCTGGGCGGTGTGGGTGACTATTTCGATGTGGCCGACCATGTGATCCAGATGATCCATTACCGGCCCGAGGATGTGACCGCCCGCGCCCACCGGATTGCCGAATCGTTCCCGGTAAAACGAGCGGTTGAAAGCGGCCCGGCCTCGCTTGCCGTCCGTGCACGTGCTCCGCTGCCCGGCAGCATCGATCCGGTCAACGCATACGGAAAACAACGGATCCATGCCCAGGATGCGTACCGCCTGGTTTTCGGGGAGCAGCGGGTCGATCTCACCGACCTCGAGCAACTCGTGGAGGCTTCCCAGACCCATGCCATCGGATACGCCATGCAGTACGCAAAAAAATATATGGACGGCAGCCGCCCCCTGCGCGATGTGGTCCAGCGGGTCATCAAAGATATGGAGGCGGGGGGGCTGGATGTCGTCCGTGACCGCATTTGCGGCCATCTTGCCGGTTTCAGAGGGCTTGAACTGGCGTTCGCCTTGAACCGGCTGGGCGGTTTTGATGTCAATCAACTCTGACGATCTTTGCGATCAAAACGAGTGCTCACCCGCCAGGGCAACAGGAGAATCGCCCATGCCCATCGCTACCATTCGTTCGGTTATCGGGGCTTGGATCGTCCTCGTCTATTCCATCTGTACGGTCGCGGCCGATCCGCCGTCCCTTCAAAAGGCCAGCGGTTACACGGGCAGCCAAGCGGTTGCCGGATGGCTGATGAGCGAAAAACTCGACGGCATCCGCGGGTACTGGAACGGCGAACGACTGCTCACCCGTCAGAGCAAAACGATTCACGCGCCCGCATGGTTCACCCGGCCCTTTCCGCCTTTTGCCCTGGATGGCGAGCTGTGGCGCCGGAGAAACGATTTTGCCTTCGTGCAGAATACCGTCCTGGACCGGGTGCCCGCGGAAGGGTGGCGGGAGATCACCTACAACATTTTTGAAGCTCCTGCAGCGCCCGGCGACTTTCCTGCCCGGCTGGCAAAGGCCCGGGCGTGGTTTCAGACGCATCCCGCCCCGCACGTGCGCATCATCGAGCAGCAGGTCTGCCGGGGCCGGGAGCACCTGGACCGTTTCCTGGCAAGCGTCGAGGCCCTTGGCGGCGAAGGGGTGATCGTCAAGGACCCGGCGCCGGAATTCCACGCCGGCCGCAGCCCGTATGTGCTGAAGGTCAAGCGCTTCAGCGACATGGAAGGGACCGTGATCGCTCACAACCCCGGCAAAGGTCGGTTCAGCGGGATGCTGGGAAGCCTTGCCCTTCGGCTTGAAAGCGGCGTGGTTTTCAACCTGGGCAGCGGATTTACCCTGCGGCAACGGCAGCACCCGCCACCGGTGGGGGCCGTTGTCACTTTTAAATTTCAGGGCTTTACGCAAAACGGGATTCCCCGTTTCGCCTCGTTTCTGCGGGTGAGAAAAGATTGATCCATTCGGGAAACGGCCCCATGCGCCTTCGCGCCATCCACCCACTTCCGATGAAAAAGGAAACGCAACCCATGCCAACCGATCCAAAGCCGATGGATATCGCCCTCGGGCGCACCCCCGCCGACCTTGCCATTGTCGATGCCCGGCTGCTCAATGTCTACACTGGAGAAATCCTGGACCACCAGTCGGTATGCACCAGCGGCGGTTGGATTGCCTATGTGGGGCCGGATGCCGGACCGGCCATCGGCGATGGGACTCAGATCATCGATGCCGGGGGCGCCACCCTGATTCCCGGGCTGATCGATGGGCATGCCCATATCGCCTGGCTGTTCACCGCCGGCGAATTTCTCGAGTACGCGGCCCGGGGCGGGACCACCAGTATTGTCACCGAGACCCTGGAAGTCTATCCGGTGGCCGGTTTGCCCGGCGTACTGGATTTTCTGGCCTCTCTCAAGGACCAGCCGATCCGGTTCTTTGGCACCGCGCCGGCCATGGTCTCCGTCAGCCGGGCCGCCACGGGCATTGCCCCCGCCGATCTCGAGAAATTGCTGCAGCAGACGGAGATCGTCGGTCTGGGCGAAGCCTACTGGCAGGCGGTGATCCAGGACCCGGACGCCTATCTGCCGGCGTTTTCGCAAACCCTGGCCCATCGCAAGCTGCTGGAAGGGCATTCCGCCGGTGCCAGGGGCGACAAGCTGCAGGCCTATGCGGCCTGCGGGATCTCCTCATGCCACGAACCGATCAAGGCCGAGGAGGTGCTGGAGCGGCTTCGGTTGGGCCTTTATGTGATGGTGCGCGAGGGGAGCATCCGGCGCGATCTCGCCGATATTGCCGCCATCCGGGAGACGGGGGTTGACACCCGGCGCCTGATTCTGACCACCGACGGCATTTCCCCCGAAGACCTGATCGAGATGGGATATATGGAATACGTCGTTCAGAAGGCCATTGACTCCGGCTTCGATCCGGTCACCGCCGTGCAGATGGCGACCCTGAACGTGGCGGAACATTTTGGCCTGGATGACCGCATCGGCGGAATCGCCCCCGGCAAACTGGCCGACATGGTACTGATTCCCGACCCGGCGACCATCCGGGCGACCTGTGTGATCTGCAACGGCCGGGTTGTCTCCAGGGATGGCCATCTGGAGGTGACGCCCCGCAAACATAGTTTTTCCGTGGAGAGCCTGAACAGCATCCGGCTTCCCGAAGCCGTACGGCCGTCGGATTTTCACCTGCCCGTCGGAGCGGACACGGAGACCGCAACGGTTCGTGTCATCGAGATGGTGACGGATCTGGTTACCCGGGAAGTGACGATGACACTCCCGGCCACGGGCGGGGCGATCCACGCCGACCCGGACAACGATCTGGCCAAGATTGCGGCCATTGACCGGACCCATCGACCGGGCAAGCGTTTCATCGGTCTGATCAAGGGCTTGGGTCTGCGTTCGGGCGCCATGGCGTCCAGTGCCGCATGGGATACGTCTTGCATCATTGTCGTGGGTACCAGCGAAACCGATATGGCCCTGTGCGTCAACCGCATCCGGGAACTACAAGGCGGAACGGTGGTTTGTGATCGCGGCCGCGTGGTCGCCGAACTGCCCATGCCCGTTTTCGGAATTCTTTCCGAGCGCTCCATAGACGAGCTGATCGAGGCGCGCAAAACCATCAAACAGGCGTTGGCGGGACTCGGCGTTGCCTTGCCCGACCCCATGCTGACCCTGGTGACCCTGACCGGCGCGGCGATCCCCTACCTGCGCATTTGTGAAGAGGGGCTGGTCAACCTGAAAGATGGGCAGACGGTGGGCCTGTTTGGCGACCGATGAAATGAAAATCGCTGCGAGTTTACCCCAATGGCTCAAAAAAAAGACTCCCTGGATCACGTTCTCGTCTCCGTATGGGCAATGCTCGCGCGGGGCGCTACCCGCGTCACCGATCCGTTTAACCGGCCGGCCTTGGCCAGCGGAAATTCGTCGGGGTGCGGGGTAAGAACGGTCATCCTGCGCCAGGCCGACGAGGCGGGGCGGCGCCTGATCTGTTATGCGGACGTGCGCTCTCCCAAAATTGCCGAGATCGAGGCGTGCGGAAGCATCCAATGGCTGTTTTACCATCCCCGCAAAATGGTGCAGGTACGGGTCGCCGGGCCGGCCACGGTGCATACCGACGACGCCACGGCCGAGGCGCAGTGGAATCGGGTCAAGGGATTCAGCCGGCTTAGCTATTGCGCCGAACGCCCGCCCGGATCTGTGCTGGATCGGCCATCGTCGGGCTTGTCGGCGCGATTGCGCAACGATCTGCCCAGATTGATGCAGAGCAATGCCGGACGGAAGAATTTTGCCGTCATCCAAGGCCAAGTGGCCCTCATCGACTGGCTGAAGCTGCGTCCATCGGGAAATGTCCGCGCGCGATTCCAATGGGATGCCGACGGGCTGAAGGCCAGCTGGACTGTCCCCTGAGCATTGCGATAACATCAGCGTCTATATCTTTTCCTCCGGAACCAGGGAGATGGTCAACGCGTAGGCGCCCTCCTCCAGCCGGCTGCGCACCGGATAGTCCCCCTTTTCAAACACCTTGAGCATGGCCGGATTGGTGGCCAGCACGTCGGCGGTAATGGCCCGGGCACCGCGCTGGCGGGCCAGGCGGGCCAGCATGCGATAGAGATGGGTGGCGATTCCCAGCCTCTGAAAATTCTCGTCCACCACAAAGGCAACATCCACATGGGGTTTCGACCGGTGACGGGCGAAGCGCGCTTCGGCGATGATCCGCCCCTTGCCGGGCGGCCCCACCAGCCCCACCACCGAGAGGATATTCTGGTAATCCACATTGACATAGGTCTGCATCCGGGCATGGGGCATGGTTTTGATCGGTGCAAAGTATCGGTAGTAGATGGCCTTGTCCGAGAAACGGTAGAAAAGCCGCCGCATCTCCTCTTCATCGGAAGGTTTGATGGCACGGAAGCGGACCGTGGTACCGTTTGCAACGGTGTGCCGCTCCGATATTTCAGAGGGGTAAAGGTGGGCACTGCCTTCGAGAAAAATCTGGTCGGGGTAGATGATATGCCGGGCCTTGGCCCTCTCCACCAGCGCCGGCCGGTCTTCGGGATGGGCGATTTCGATCAATGCCTGGGCCCGCTCGCGCAAGGTTCTGGCCGATAGTGCGGCAATGCCGTATTCGGTGGCGATCATATCCACGGAATCGGGCAGGTTCATCTGATTGGGCATCGCCTCGATGGAAACGCGGATGTTGCTTTCCCCCTTAAGATTGCGGCTGGTTAGGGCGAAAATGGTGAATCCGCCGGGTGAGATTTCGGCACCATTGAAAAAATCCATGGCCTGGCCCGGCCCGGAGATGATGCTGCCTTTGCCGGTATGCATGGCAAGGCGCCCGGAAAGGTCCACCTTGCGGGCCGGGAAAATGGTCACAAAACGGGCGTTGCGACCAATTTCAAGGGGATTGAAGACCTTGTCGATACTCTGGAATTCGACAATCGGGTTGCAATCCAGCCATTGCATCAGCGCTTTCGAACCCATGGCGTAGCTGGCGACGGACTTGCCGCGAAAGGTGGCCTTGCGCCGGTTGGTGACGGCACCGCTGCGAATCAGCTCCATGACGGCGTCGGTGATAAACGGGGAGTGAATGCCCAGATGCTTCTTGTCCTTCAGATGGCGCGACAGAGCGTCATACAAAGGGCCGACGCTGAACCCGAGGCAACTGCCGTCTTCAATCACCGAGGCCACGTGGGCGGCCACCCGGTCGAAAATCGCTTCCACCGGCCGGACGGGGAACAGCGGCACGGCTTCGTCACTTTCCACCAGCAGGTCGAATTCATCCACATTGACGAAAGTATCGCCATAGGTTCGCGGAACGTTGGCATTGATCTCTCCGATGATCAGGGATGCCTGCCCCATGACCTGCCGGCCCGCATCCACGGCAATGCCCAGAGAGCAAAGACCGTTTTCATCGGGCGGGGAGATCTGGAGGATGGCGGCATCCACCGGCACCTGTCCGTTTTTTATCAGCCTGGGGATGGTCGAGAAGCGGCTGGGGATCAGGTCTACGTCCCCGGCGGTGATGGCCTCACTGGCCACCCAACCGGAGAAGAAGGTCTTCAGCCGGTATTTGCTGGAATGAAGCGCCTCCAGGGAAATGGCATCGCCGAAACTGAGCAGTTGCACCAGGGTGAGATCCTGCAGGTTGAACGCCTCGGACGCCATGAGCGCTCTGACCAAGGTACGGGGCTCGGCCATGCCGGTGCCCAGGAAGATATTCATGCCCGGTTCGATGCGGTCCAGGGCCTTTTGCGGGGTGACCGTTTCGGGTCGCCGGTTTTCAGCGGGTGTTGCGTGCATGGCGGTGTCCTGTGATGATATCGGTTGTGGCAGGGCCCGTTGACCATATTCATACTCCGGCCGTCGATGGTTCTATCCTTTCCGCACAAAAAAAACAATCGACGACAGCGGGGCTGGGTGTTATGAAAACGCCCAAAGCGTGCTTCCGCAACCATCCATCCAAACCAAAGGATCGCCCCCGTATCATGGCAACCGATTTTGACCAGGAGATTGACCGACAGGGAACCCAATCCGCCAAATGGGGCGTCATCCAGGACCCCGACAACCCGTCGCGCTGGATCGCCACCGACAACTACTTCGGCGAAAACCGCCTCTTGCCCCTGTGGGTGGCCGATATGGATTTCCCCGCGCCCCAGCCGGTGATCGATGCCCTGGTCAGGCGCGCCGGGCACGGCATTTACGGGTACACCTTGCGTACGGACAGCTACGATCAGGCCGTGGTGGAATGGATGGCCCGGCGTCACAGCTGGGCCATCGAACCGGACTGGATCCTCTCCACCCCCGGCGTGGTGCCGGCGGTCAACTGGCTGGTGCGCACCTTTGCCGGTCCGGAAAAAAAAGTGCTGGTGCAGCAGCCGGTCTACTACCCGTTTTTCAGTGCCATTGAAACCAACGGGTCAGAGATTGTTTCCAGCCCCCTGATTCTCAATGACCGCCGCTACAGCATGGATTTTGCCGATTTCGAAAAAAAGGCAGCCGATCCGTCCGTCAGCCTGTTTATCCTCTGCAGCCCCCACAATCCGGTCGGGCGGGTGTGGACCCGGGAAGAGCTGACCCGTATCGGCGAAATCTGCCTGAAGCACCAGGTGCTGGTGGTGGCTGACGAGATTCACGGCGACTTGATATACAAGGGCGCCACGTTCACCCCCTTTGCCGCCATTAGCGAGGCCATGGCGGCCAATGCCGTGGTCTGCACCGCCCCCAGCAAAACCTTCAACCTGGCCGGCCTGCACACTTCCAATATCATCATTCCCAACCCGGCGCTGCGACGGCGCTTTCAGCAGACCCTAAACAGTTGCGGAATGGGCAAATGGGCCAATCCTTTCGGGGTGGTGGCCTGCGAAACCGCCTACCGTGAAGGCGAGCCGTGGCTGGACGATGTGCTGGCCTATATCGAGGCGAATCTGGATTTTCTCGAAGCCTATGTCGATGCCCACATCCCGGGAATTCGGGTGATCCGTCCCGAAGGGACCTACCTGGTATGGCTGGACTGCCGCCAACTTGGCCTGGACCCGTTGGAATTGAAGCGCCTGATGTTAGAAAAGGCGCGCATCTTCCCGGACGAGGGATTCATTTTCGGCCCCGAAGGGGAAGGCTTTGAGCGCATCAACATCGCCTGCCCGCGTTCGGTCCTGAAAGAGGCGCTGGAACGGATCCGGCGGGCCGTTAGCGGCAGCTGAAATCCGGCCGAACCGAATTGTATAGCGCTTAAGATAATGTTTTTGGAAAGGCCGGAGGAAGGAAGTCGTATGGTAATACTGCGACGACCGATAACGCAGCCCAAAAACATTATCTTGAATGCTATAGGACGAATCCAACCAAAATCAACCCCCATGCCCATCAGATGAAAGGTCTCCAGGCACTCGCCGAGAAAGAGGATGGCCAGGGATGGTGGCAAAGACGGGAACCAGGCATTGATTCTTTCTTGCGCATGCCCGTCTTTGATCGACATTGACACCACATCTGGATTGCGGCATAACACAAAAGATCCATCCACCGATCAACCCGCCGGAAAAACAAGGGAGGAGACCCCATGAAACAGGGCAAGTGTCCCAAGTGCGGATCAACGAACGTTTATGTCGCTGCCGACCTGCCGTTGAAAAGCGGGCCTTTCGGCAGCAACTCGATTCCCGTCAGCTTGACGGCCATGGCGGCACTGGACAATTACGTGTGTGCGGACTGCGGCCTGGTGGAAAGCTATATCGCGGATGAATACATGCTTAAAAAAATTGCCGGCAAATGGAAACCGGTCAACACCGCGGCAGACGATGATTAAGCCTGGGGGAGAGACCCGATGTCTGCCAAATTGAATTCATATCGGTCCTGCATGCATCCATTGACGTTCAACGATTGATCGTTGCCATTTCTCAAAAGGATTGTTGATGCCGTTTCCCTTTTCCAGCCGCCGCATCAGCGGCATCCGCCATTTCGGACTCATCTCACGCGTGCTGATCAAACACGGCATGGGGGAGGTCGCCGACCGGCTGAAGGGCGGCGGCAGTACGCGGATCAGGTCCGGCCTGCCCGACCCGGTGCGTATCCGGCGGACGCTGGAGGAACTGGGTCCTAGCTTTATCAAACTGGGCCAGCTGATGAGCACCCGGGGCGACCTTTTTCCGCCGGAATATATCGACGAACTGACCAAACTGCAGGATCAGGTTCCACCGGTCCCCTTTGATTCGATCCGCACGCTGATTGAATCCGATTTGGGGGAGCCCCTGGATCAGCTTTTTGAAAGCATCGACGAAGAGGCCCTGGCCGCGGCGTCTGTGGCCCAGGTGCATGCCGCCCGCCTCAAGACCGGCGAGAAGGTGGCCGTCAAGGTGATCCGGCCGGGCATCGATAAGCGCATCCGCAAGGACATCCAGGTGATGTACTACTTTGCCGCGCGGTTCGAGCGGACCTTTGATCTGGGCCGGATCATCGGCGCCGTCAACCTGGTCAAGGAGTTCGAGCGCAGCATTTTCCGCGAACTGGACATGCTCGTCGAGGCCGGGAATATCGAGCGTTTTGCCCGCAGCTTCAAGGATGTCGAAGAGATCTATATCCCCCGGGTGCACTGGGACCATACCTCCCGCTCGGTGCTGGTGATGGAGCATATCGATGGGATCAAGATGGACCATGTGGAGGAGATCCGCAATCAGGGCATCGATCCCGAGGAGGTGGCCATGATCGGGCTGCGCTCCTTTTCCCGGCAGCTCATGGAGGCCGGCATCTTCCACGCCGACCCCCATCCGGGCAACACCCTGGTCATGCGCGACGGCCGTGTCAGCCTGGTGGATTTCGGCATCGTGGGCTATCTGGACGAAGAGACCATGATGCAGATCGCGCACCTTTTCCTGGGCTTTTCCGAACACGACTACGACATGGTCATGGAGGCCTTCGAGGCCGCCGGGCTGGTCAACCCGCGCAATATGGATCTGAAAAGTTTCCGCGCGGATCTCAAGGACATGGCCGAACCGTTTTACGGTCGTTCCCTGAAAACCATTTCGGTAAAGGATGTCTACGACGAGGTGATGCGCCTGGTGTTCAAGTATCGCATCCGCCTGCCGCGCAACCTGCTGCTGCTTTTCAAGACCTTTATCCAGACCGAAGCCCTGGGTAAGATTCTGGGCTCGGAGGCCAGCCTGCTGGAAGTGACCCGGCCTTATGCCAAACGCCTGTTGCAAAAGGGGTACGAGGCCCACAAGGTAATAAAAAACATGGGCCGCGATGCCAAACTGTTCGGCGGGTACCTGCGCCAGGTACCCCAGCTGGCCCACGGCCTGTTCAAGCGCCTGGCCATTGAGGCGCCCCAGTTCGAAATTTCCCACGCCGGGCTCGACGAGCCCACCCGAAAATTTGAAAACAGCATCAACCGCCTGACCCTGGGACTGGTGACCGCCGCTTCCCTCATCGCCGCCGCCCTGATTCTCAACTCCAGCCGCAAGATCCTTGTCTTCGAGATCGATTTCTTCGGCGTCCAGACCTTATCGGTCACCGATGTTCTGGGCATCAGCGGCTACGTCATCGCCACGGTCCTGGGATTGTGGCTGGTCTTCTCGATCATCCGTTCCGGCAAGTTGTGACCCCCCGACCCACCCCGACATCTTGATCTGCGGAATTCGCCGGGCCACCGCCCATTGTCCAAATATCTAAAGTCCATCCGATTCGGGCCGATATTTTGGCCAATATTGGCTTTCCGCATCCCGCCGGAAAGCATGCACAGAAATGCCCATCGCGGATTTGTTGGGGATTGCAGTTGGCGATTGTTTTGGGTGATTGATGAAGGGCATACCTTTTAAAAAAAAGCCGTCACGATTCTATTCGATCAAGGACAAGCTCATCATTTTGCTCAGTCTGACGTCAATCCTGACAGCATTGTTGGTCGCCTCGGCGATGATTTACAATGAACGCCTGAGCACCCGTGAAAACCTGATCAGCGAACTGCGCTCCATGGCCGACATGGTCGCCCGAAACAGCGGTGCGGCCCTTTTGTTCAACGACCCGCAAACCGCCGGAAAGGATCTTTCATCCCTGGCTGCCAAACGGGAAATCACCGCGGCCATTCTCTACAACAAGGACGGTTCCATCTTCAGCCAGTTCAGCACCGGAAGCAAGGGCCTGGCCCTTTATGCGTCAGCCTTTGTCCGGCAGGATTCCGATCCTCACATTCGCCTCAACCGGCTGATGCGCAATGGCGGAACCGTCTTTTACGAGGACGGAAACGTGCATGTGGTTCGACCGGTGACCGTGGACCAGAAGGTGGTGGGGGCGATTCAGTTGGTCAATAACATGGCGCAAATGCACGAGCGCTTGAACACGTTCTACCGGGTCATCTCTTCCACCGTGTTGGTGACCCTCATCATCGTCCTCGTGGTCTCGGCAAAGCTGCAAAAGATTTTCACCGCCCCCCTGTTTGGCCTGATGCAGTCCATCGACACCGTTATCAGCGAGAAGAACTACGCCGTGCGCGTTGCCAGAGAGAGCAATGACGAGTTCGGCATCCTGATCGACCGTTTCAATGATATGATCAGCGAGATCCAGCAGCGCGACCAGGACCTCAAAGCCTACAGTGCCGAGTTGGAGGAGCGGGTGCAACTGCGAACGGCAGACCTTACCGCGGCCAAGGAGGAACTGGAGGCGACGGTCAGTTCCCTGGCGGTTGCCAAGGAGTCCGCAGAAGCGGCCAACCGGGCCAAATCCCAGTTCCTGGCCAACATGAGTCATGAAATCCGCACCCCGATGAATGGCGTGCTGGGCATGGCCGGCCTGATGCTGCAGACCCAGCTTAGCGGCGAACAGCAACGTTTCGCAATGACGATTCAGAAATCGGGCGAATCGCTGCTGAGCATCATCAACGACATCCTTGACTTCTCAAAAATTGAAGCCGGGAAATTTCAGCTCGAAACCATCTCTTTCGATCTGCGCATGCTTGTGGACGACGTTATCCAACTGCTGGCGTCACGGGCCCATGCCAAGCGAATCGAACTGGCCGCGATCATCCCCGATGATACCGACGTCTATCTGGAAGGCGACCCCACCCGCCTGCGCCAGGTGTTGACCAATCTGGTCGGCAATGCCATCAAATTTACCCACGAAGGCGAAGTTGTGGTCGATTTGAAGACCACACAGCAATCGGGAAATAGGGTTAAACTGGATATCTCCACACGGGATACCGGTATCGGTATCGCCGATGTCGATCGTCAGAAGCTTTTCAAACCCTTTTCCCAGGCCGATGGGTCCACGACCCGGAATTATGGTGGCACCGGCCTGGGTTTGGCGATCTCTTCGGAAATCGTCGCCCTGATGGGCGGCACCCTGGACTGCGAGAGCACGCCGGGGGAGGGCTCGAACTTTTTCTTTTCCATTGAAATGAAACGCAGTCCGGAAAAAATGTCACCCGGGGCCGCTGACGATGTGGCGGTATTGAAAGGCTGCCGGACACTGATCATTGACGACAACGCCACCAACCGGGATATACTGCTGAACCAGACCGCTTCATGGGGCATGTGGGGAGACAGCACGCCCAGCGGGATCGACGGAATCCGTTTGCTGGTGGCGGCCCAGGGGAAGGGCCAGCCGTTTGATCTGGTGCTGCTGGACATGGATATGCCTGAAATGGACGGCATGACCGTGGCCCAGGAGATCAAGTCCAATCCGGCCATTGACCACACCCCGCTGGTCATGCTGACCTCGGTGGGATTGCGGGGCGACGCCAGTGAAGCGCGGCGCCGCGGGATTTCCGCCTATCTGACCAAACCGGTACGTCAATCCGAACTTTTCTTTACCCTGATCCGCGTCCTCGGTGGCCGCGGGAGCGGTACCGACCAGCCGCTGGTGACCCACTATACGCTTGCCGAAGAGAAACGCCACCTGGACCTGAAGGTCCTAGTGGCGGAAGACAACCCCACCAACCAGGAAGTCGCCATGGGAATGCTCAGGAGCCATGGCTGTCGGGTCGTATTGGCCGCCAATGGCCGCGAGGCGCTCGACGCCGTCCGTTACCACGACTACGATCTGATTTTTATGGATTGCCAAATGCCGGTACTGGACGGGTATCAGGCAACGGCGGAAATCCGGCGCCTTGAACGGGAAAAATCCGACCATCGATACACCCCCATCATTGCCCTGACCGCCCATGCCCTTGAAGGCGACAGGGAGAAATGCCTGAAGGCGGGCATGGACGATTATATGAGCAAGCCGTTTGACGCCAAAACGATTCTGGAAATGATCGAGCGGTGGCACAGCAAACGGCCGAAAGATGCCGGCACACCGGTGGCTTCACCGCCGGAAAGCCGGCCTGTCCTGGAGCAACCGGTCCGGGGCAACGGCGAAAATAGCGCCCATCCGGTCGACAAAAGCGTCCTTTACACCCTTAAAGCGCTTCAGATCGAGGGAGAACCGGATTTTCTCAAACGCATCGTAAGGACATACCTGGACGGATCCAACGAACTGGTCGGCCAACTGGCCTCGGCTGCTGCCGAAAAGGATGCTCAACGTATCGCTTTTCTCGCCCACCGATTCAAATCCAGCAGTGCCAATGTGGGGGCGATGCAGTTGAGTGAATATTGCCGGGAGTTGGAGACGTCGTCTAAACAAAATTCCACACAAGATGCCGCTCTGCTGGTGGCAGCCATTACCAATGAATACGAAAGCGTAAAAAAAATCCTGGAAGGAGAGATCGACGCCGTATGATGATGGACAGTGATCCCAACCCGAAGCCCAAAGCACTGGTGGTGGACGACGATCCGTCATTGCGGCTGTTCATGAGTGCCGCTTTGAAAAAGGCCGGCTTCGATGTCCTTGACGCCGACGGCGGCGCAGTGGCCCTGGACCTTTTCGTGGCCCACAGGCCAGATCTGATTCTGCTCGATCTGGTCATGCCGGGAATGGATGGTTTCGAAACCTGCACCACCCTGCGCAAGTTGCCCGGCGGACGGTACACCCAGATTCTTATGGTCACCGGCCTGGACGACGCCGGTTCCATCGAACGGGCCTTTGACGCCGGGGCCAATGACTTCGTATCCAAACCGATCAATTGGACCATGCTGGGACATAGCTAGCAAATACCGTTTTGTGACGGACCGTCGCCTGCCCTATCCCATGATTCAAAAACACCAGACGGGTCCGGGGAACTTTATCTGGATGCGGCCGGAATCGGTGTGCAGCGGGTTTCTATCAGAGAGCGGATTACCTGTTTCTGCTGCAGGCTCAGTTCATCGAATCGCACGCCGACGCCGGTGGCATCGCGTCGCACCACCGTTCCATGGATCGTGCAGGTCCGTTCCAGAACGGGGGAGGAGAGCGACATGATCAGCCGCTGGTTGACTTTGACGGGGTGCCCGGTTTCGATATAGGCACCGCCTTCACTGATGTCGCGCATGGAACATTGATAGGTCCAGTCACTGATGTCGTAATCCACCCCCACCAGACAGTCATACCGGCCGTGTTGTCTCAGGTTGACCCGCTGACTCTGTTTCTCGTCCACGATGCGACCGCTCTCCAGCAGAAGGTTCATCAGCGGTGTAGAGATCTCCTGTTCAAATTCCACGGTGGCGTAATCAATGTCGATCAGTACATTTTCCCAGGTGAGGATGTGCAGGATGGCGGGTTTGCCGGACAGAAGCCCCATTTTGGCGGCCACTGGTTTGCCATGGGAAATATAAATGCTGCCGCTTTTGCCTTTGGCCGTGACCTGCAGGGTACAGGAGCGCCCCTCCAGCTCCATCATCTGCAGAAAAGAGGAAAGGCCGATTCCGCGCAGTTGACCGCCATAGTCGATTTGCAGTTCGGTAAACAGCCGCTTGGGCAGCATGCTGATATCCAGGGCATGATCAAAATGGACCACGGATGCCATCTGCTTCACCTTGGTGCGGAACATGGCCGATGCATTGTTCGTCATGACGAAGATGCGAAGGTGCGGATACGTTTCGGCTGCCTGCGTCAGCAGTTCAAAGGTTTCCACCTCAGGCATGTGCAGACCGGTAATCAAAACCTTGATCGTTGTGGTCTGCAGAATGTCGAAGGCTGCCGGGATGCTTGCCGCAGAAAAAATTCGCAAAAACGCACTCTGACTTTTCAGCAGGCCGGCGAAGGTCTGCAATACGATGCTATCATTATCGACAATCAGGATAGTGTTCATTGGAATCCCATCATAAGATCTCGTCCAGGACTTCGTAATGATCAAACGGGGGCATGATGCAGGCACCGGCGAATCGCTGCCTGGCAATGGCCAGCATTTCCCGGGCATTGGCCGCCCCTTCGACAACGGGATCGGCGGCGGCATGCATGCGGTGCCGAAGCGTCTCGGGAACGGCGATGCCGGCCACCCGGCTGTGCAGAAATTCCGCATGCCGGGGGGTGCGCAAAGGCAAAATGCCCATGATCATAGGGATATTGATATCCGCGGTGGCCTTGGCGATGGCATCGGCGCCGGCGTCATCGTAAACCGGCTGGGTGACGGCAAACTGGGCACCGGCGTCGACTTTCCGTTTCAGGTGCCCGACCGCCTGAGGCAGGCCGTTGCTCTCGGGGTGGGTGTCGAAAACCACACCGGTCTTAAAACCGGCTTCGCGGGCCATCCCCACCAGGTCATACACATCGGCATCCCGGACCGTGGTGGTGTGGTGCCGATCCTTCAGGGCCACGAAATCACCGGTGGCCACCATAACCGTTTGCAGTCCCAGAGCCCGGGCACCCCACAACTCCCCCTGAAGACTGAGCCGGTTGTGATCACGGGTCGTCAGGTGAAGAATCGCCGGTTTGCCCGTATGGCGCTGGATCAAGGCGCACAGGGCCATGGCGCTCATGCGGGGTTTGGCCACCGGGTTGGTCGCCACGCTGAATCCATAGAAGGCGAGATCGGCCAGTTTGCCCAGGGCCTTCAGAAGTTCGGACGGATCCGGCCCGTCCGGAGGGACCACTTCAATCGTGATGACAAACTTTTCATTCAGCATTTCAGATCCTCAATCAACAATCACGCGGGCGGGCTGCTGACGGATACGGGGTCGGCAGGCCCGACGCCGGTGATCGGGGAAGACGGAAACAAAATGTGGTGCCTTCATTTTCCGATGTGGTGAAGTCGACGCTGCCGTGTAAAAACCGCTCGCCGAACAGTTTCATTGAATAGGTCCCCAACCCCCGACCGGATGCAGCCTTGGAACTGATGTTGCGCTGGTAGATGCGTTTGACGACGCTATCGGCAACAGGCTGATGATTCCACACGTAAAACGAGACGTGGCCGGAATCGGCATCGGCCCAAAGTTTGACGGTACGGCCTTCATCCGTGGCCTCCAGGGCGTTGGTGACCATGTTGGTCAGCACCCGCACCACCAGGAAAAAATCAGATTTGAACGATGTGTCATCGGTCGTCTGTTCGGCAACGATTTCCTTGCGCCGGGCTGCCGGGTGGTTGGCAAAAATAGTCTCGAGCTCCTGAAATATCCGGCCCACGGTCAACGGCTGGATAGTGGGCTGGTAGTCGGCATCCGCCATCTGATTGAGGTGCTTTTGCATTTGCACCTCCCGGGCCATTCGCAGGGAGAGCCGGTGAATCCGGGAGGCGAGGTCACGATTCGTGTCGGAGACCTGATCAAGGAGCATTTCACTGCTGCCCACCAGCGCATAGATAATATTGCTCAGGTCATGAAAAAAAACCCGTCCCAGGGCCTCCCACTGCTGTTCGTGGGTAATGTCCTGCAGAAACAGCAGGATCAGGCGTTGCGAGCCGACCTTGATGGGACAGGCGCGGACACGCAGAAACAGGTCCTTCTCCCGGCCATTTTTGTTGACCCGGATGGCGCACTCCTTTTCACTGGGTGCGTTGTCCTCCAGGCAGGCCACCATGGCGATTGCTGCCCCGCAGGTAGCGCAGTAAGCGGAGGTGCCGCACCCGGCCGGGTTGGCCGTATGGTAAATACACCTCAGGGCCTCTCCCGGCCGAAGCCCCAGGGCCTGGTCCGGATCATCGATACCCAGCAGGTTGAGAAACGAATGGTTCAGGGCCAGAATCTGCCGGTGGGTGTTGAGAACGGCCAGAAGGCCGCTGACCGTGTTCAACAGGCCGTCGATGACCGGATTGACCACGGCGGCGTTGATTTCGACGGCCAATGCACTGGGTTCCAGTCGTTCGGCTGGTGCAAAGTCTGTTTTCATCGTCATGAGAATATCGATTTATGGTGAAACATAATTGTTCCGGGCGGATATCGCTGATTTCAATCTACCGTTTCGTTACTTTCAGGTCAAGAGCGGATGCAGTTGCCTATCGGTAGGTACCGATTTTGGACGCCGGCGATGATCACCATCGCTCCGCAGCGTCGTCTCAATGAGGCACTGAAAAAAAAGTACAAAAACGAAGATGAAATCTTCACAAACAACAATTTTGTCGCTTTTTAGGGCTTTGGGAAAAACCGTGATTTTTTTATCACACTGAAATTGCGTTTAAAAATTCCGCCATATGCAGGCTGGCACGATGTTTGGATAAATACTGTTCAGAACAACAAATTGGAAGAAAAAGATAGGAGTTAAGAACCATGATAGCGATCAACACAATCAACACGAATGGCGAAATTCTGCGTAAAATCCTCAACAGCGTTGCGGGGAAATACAATTGCGGAGTCAGTTTTTCGATCAACGGCGGGCAACTGCATTTCGAAGGGGATCGGGACTGTGCAGAAGAGATCGTTAAAGAGGCGCTGGCAATGTTCGGTGGCCGCTGATGAACGCTGCGGTGGGGGGGAGGACTACCGGGTCGCCTCGGTGAGATCAATCTCTCCCTCCTCATGGATGCGCAGAGCCGGTTGCAGCCCACCAAGGTCCAGCTTGGCTTCGAGCACATAGGCGATGGCATCTTTGTGCGTGTTGACCAAATCGGCAAAAAAACGGATGCTGCTCATCAGGTTGGTGGCGGCAGTCAGCGTGACATCGCCCTCCCCATACCCGTCGATAATTGGCAGATCATTGGCGACACCCGTCAAAATCTTGTATTTTTCCAGGCTCAGGCTGTAGGCGATTCCCTGAAGCTTCAGGGGTGACCGGTTGGGATTGATAATGTGCAGGTCGATTTCGAATCGTGGCATGATGCTTTCCGACGCCAGGGGACGGATGGCGCTGACGCTGACCGTCGGGGATTCGAAGTCCGGATGAAGCGTGGCGCAACCGGCCATCGCCAGTACGGTGGCGATAAAGACGACGACAAATCGAACGGATCGGGCCATCGGCGTTTCCCCCCTTACTTCCCCATAATCATCAACAGCGGAAGAAATACGAACCCCGCCAGTACCAAGTGAGTAATATACCATACCGTCGATTATCCGGCTACTGTTGATTCGGCTTTTTGGGTCTGACCCGGGCGGTGGGGGTGGCCTGAAGCGGATCGTCCGGCCAGTAGTGCTTGGGATAGCGACCCTTGAGCTCCCGTTTCACTTCTGCATAGCTGTTTTGCCAGAACCCGGCCAGATCGCGGGTGATCTGGGCCGGCCGGCCCGCCGGTGACAGCAGGTGCAGCATCAGCGGCATGCGCCCATTGGCAATGGCGGGGGTGGCCGCGCTGCCGAGCATCTCCTGGATTCTTACGGCCAGCACCGGAATTTCACGGCGGTAGTCGATGGGCAGACGCGATCCGCTGGGGACCAGGATGTGGCTGGGCGCCAGTTCTTCCAGCAACCGTCCCTGCCGCCAGGTGAGTTGGCTGCCAAGGGCTTTGGAAAAAATATCCGGTGTCAGCTGCTTGAGGCGCACAATACCGGCCAGGTACGGGGCCAGCCACGCTTCCAGCGTACCGAACAGGGCGGCATCGGAAACGTCGGGCCAGGGGCCGCCATCGGCATCGATGCGCGCCAGCAACAGGATGCGTCTCTGCCAATTTCGCAGGCGCCGGTTCCAGGGAAGCGTCTCCAGGCCATTGCCACGAATGCCCTCGAGCATGGCGGTCAACACGCGATCGGGGACGGGCTCTGTCAACGGCCGGTCGGCCAGGA
This sequence comes from Desulfosarcina ovata subsp. ovata, assembly GCF_009689005.1. Taxonomy (NCBI): domain Bacteria; kingdom Pseudomonadati; phylum Thermodesulfobacteriota; class Desulfobacteria; order Desulfobacterales; family Desulfosarcinaceae; genus Desulfosarcina; species Desulfosarcina ovata. The sequence continues at coordinate 4,786,404 of NZ_AP021879.1, forward strand.
CCAGCGTCCCCAGCTTCTGTTTGCGCCCGGCGGATACGGCCTGCCGCCGGGTATCCCAGGCAACGGATTCCTGCCAGTGAATGTGGTCGGCGAACTGGTTCAGAAGGGTATGTCGGTCCGTTGCCGCAGCCAGGAAAATGCGTGCTTCGCGCCGCTCGCCATCCAGATGGGCAACCACCAGGTAGTCACTGGCGCTTAAGGGGTCGGATGGGTTCAGGTACGCACCGCGGCCGTTGGCCAGCAGGAAACGGCCCGACGTGCCCGCCCGGCGCTGGGCAATTCGGTCGGGATAGGCCCAGCCCAGCACGCGGCCGGGGTCGCCTGTGGGCGGGCTTGTTTTGGTGACGCCCAGTCGTTTTTGGAGCATGGCGGCAACGGTCAGGATCCGCCGCGTCGCCGCCGCATCCAGAGTGCATTCGTCAATCGATGGCAGGATGCCTTTGCCGGAGGGATGAAGCACCGCCAGGCGCAGTCTCAAATCGGCGTCACGTTTCCGGCCGCCAAAATGGAACGGATCGCGTTCGCTCAGGATGGCGGCAATCCGGCAGGCCAGGCCACCCATAGACTCCTTTTTGGCCATGAGCAGCATATGCGCCAGGCGGGGGTGCAGAGGCAACTCGGCCATCTGCCGGCCATGGCGGCTGATGGTTCCATCCTTATTCAGAGCCCCCAGATCCATCAGCAGTCGGCTGGCCGCCTGGAAAGCGGCTGCTGGCGGGGGATCCAGCCATCCCAGGGTATCGGGTGTCTTTACGCCCCAGGCGGCCAGTTCCAGGGACAGGCCGGCCAGATCGGCATCCAAAATTTCCGGTCGATTGTAAGGGGGCAGGGTCTGATGGGTCGCCTCGGTCCAGAGGCGGTAACAGATGCCCGGTCCCACTCGGCCAGCCCGTCCCCGGCGCTGGTCGGCCGAGGCCCGGGAGACCGGCAGCGTCACCAGCCGGGTCATCCCGCTTCCCGGATCGAATCGTGCAGCCCGCTGCAGCCCGCTGTCCACCACCACAGCGATGCCGTCGATGGTCAAGCTGGTTTCGGCAATGGCGGTAGTCAGAACAATTTTGTAACAACCCGGTGGCGCCGGCGCGATGGCCGCATCCTGCCGGTCCCGGGGAAGGTAACCGTAAAGCGGTGCGGTGGTCCATCCGGCCGGAAGTCCTCCTTCGTTGAGCAGTCGGTCGACCCGCCTGATTTCGGGCGCGCCGGGAAGAAATACCAGCAGACTGCCCTCGCCGGCAGCCACCGATTGTCGGATCACATCGACCACCCTTCGTTCCAGCGGCCGGTTTGCCGGCCGTCCCGCATAACGGGTCTCCACCGCAAAGGCCCGTCCGTCACAGCGGATCAACGGCGCCTGATCCAGCAGGCCGGTCACGGCCACGGGGTCCAAGGTGGCGGACATCACCAGCAGGCGCAAGGTCTCGTTGAGTACCCCCTGAATGTCACGGCAAAGCGCCAGCCCCAGGTCGGCATCCAGACTGCGCTCATGAAACTCGTCGAAAATGACCAGCCCCACACCGGCCAGCGAAGGATCCGTCTGCAACATGCGCGTGAGCACGCCTTCGGTGACCACTTCGACGCGCGTATCCGGTCCCACCCGACTTTCCAGGCGCACCCGGTAACCGACGGTCCGGCCGACCCGTTCGCCCAGCATGGCAGCCATACGCCGGGCGGCCGTCCGGGCGGCCAGCCGCCGGGGAGCCAGCAGCAGGATGCGCTGCCCGGCAAGCCATTCTTCTTCTAAAAGGGCCAGGGGCACGGCGGTGGTCTTGCCGGCACCGGGAGGCGCCACCTGTACCGCGGCGGAATGCCGTGCGAGTGCCGCTTTGAGTCGTGGCAGGACCGCCGTAATCGCCAGCGCCGAATCGATGGGAGGAGGGGACAGGGGTGTCATGACGATCCAATCAATAACATAAAACCGCGTTCGGATCACCAGCCATGATTAACGGTCAAGATTGAACAACGCCAGCCGATAAAAGATAACAGCCAATTTTTTTCACCTCGAATCGGAAGAGAGAGGAATTCTCGTAAGATGACCAAAAGGACGATCTTCATACTGGCCGCGATATGGATTACCACGCTGGCGGCCGTTGCGATGGCATCTGCCGAAACCCTGCGCTTCATCCCGCTGCCCATGCAGGATCGCGAAACGGTTCTCAAACAGTTCCGGCCCATGACCGCTTACCTGGAGCAACGCCTCGGGGCAACCATCGTCTACGATTATTGCGACAACTATGCGGATGTATTGGAGCGTTTCCGCCAGTCAAAGGTGGATCTGGCCTATCTGGGACCATTGCCCTATGTCCGTCTGCGCACGGTTTTCGACGGTGCGGAACCATTGGTCCATTTCAAGGAAGCCTCCGGCGAGGCCAGATACACCTGTTCACTGGTCACGTTTGTGGATACCGGATTCGATCCGGGTTCGTCCCGAGACCGGCAGATTGCCCTGACCCAGCCCCTTTCCACCTGCGGGTATCTTTCGACGGGTGGCTTGATGCGCAATCACGGCGGATCCCTCGCTGACAATCTTTACCGCTACCTGGGCAAACACGATGCCGTCGCCCTGGCCGTCGTCCGGGGAGAGTTCGATGCCGGTGGGCTGAAGAGTGCCATTGCCCGCAAATATACGCATATGGGACTGAAGATTGTAGCCAAGACCCCACCTTTACCCGGGTTTGCCCTGGTGGGAAATCGGCATACCCTCGATCCGACGATGATGGACCGTATCCGCCAGGAACTTATCGTCCTCGATCCAAAAGGCAAGGACGAATCGCGGCTTTCCGCCTGGGGAGACAATATCCGTCATGGGGCAGTAACTGCATCCGACGCGGATTATACTATTGTCAGGGAGTTGCTGGGTAAGACCCAAATTCCCCAGGAGGGCAATTTCTAATGCCGCTGCGGACCCGTCGCCTGACCGAAAGCCCGGTTTTTCTGTTTGGTGTGCTGGGGCTCGTCACCATCGGATTGGGCCTTTTTTTTCACCATAACCGGATGACCAAACAGAACGGCTACCTGGCACATCAGCAGGAAATTATTGGCACCACCTACCGGGCCAGTGTCGAAATGTATCGGCTGGCCATGGAGAGCTTTTATAAGAACATTGTTTGTCGTCCCGACATCACCGAGATTTTTGCCGAAGGGATCGAACACGTCGGATCGCAGCGTGACTGGGCCAAGGGCAGGCTCTACCGTGCGCTCTATTCTCATTACAGGGCGATGAAGGCAAACAATCTGCTGCAGCTTCATTTTCACCAGGCTGACGGGACCAGCTACCTGCGCTTTCACAAGCCGGATCGGTATGGCGACAACTTGTTTGAGCTGCGCCCCTCGATCCGTATCGTCAATACCGAACAGCATCCGGTTTATGGGTTTGAAACCGGCAAGGTACGTTCCGGTTTCCGTTATGTCTATCCGATCGCCTGGCAGGGGCGTCATATCGGCAGTGTTGAGGTCAGTGTGACCACCAAAGCCATCCGTGATGCCATGGATAGCCTGTCACCCAACTGGGAATATGGATTTCTGCTCAACCGGGAACGAACCCTGCCACTCATTTTTTCGGAACAGCAGTGGCTGTACCGGCCGGCAACCATTCATCCGGATTTTCTCGTGGAAGATGCCGACGCCCTGCTGCCCGAGAGCCCGCCCCCCCTGTCTGCCGACGCAACGAGCATCAACCGACGTCTGCGGTACAATCCACAGGTGCAGGACGCCTTGTCCCGGGGCGCCCCCATTACCCTCGGCGCTTCAACCGGATATCGTTACTACACCGTTTGCCTGATGCCCATGGCCGATGTGGCCGGCAACGTCGCGGGTTATCTGGTCACCTATTCGAAGGACCGGGTATTGGCCACGTTTTGGGAAGAATTCCTCATTTCTACAATTGGTGTGCTGGCCGCCCTGGGATTGATCACCGCGCTGATCATGGGGCTTCGCCGGCGTACCGCCGCGCTGGACCTGGAACAGCGCAACCTGAAGATAATGACCAACGTGCTGGCTGAAGGCATTTTTGTGATTGACCAAAACGGGTCGATCGTTCGGATCAACTCATCGGCCTGTCAGATCCTGGGCTATGAATCCGATGAGCTAATCGACCAGCCGATCCATGAGCGGTTGCACAAACATGGGGGAAATCAATTTGTGGATCAGGCGGATTGCCCCCTCTTCAAGATGGTCAACTCGGGTCAACCCTATGATGGTGAAGAGCAGTTTCAGCATAAGGATGGATCGATCTTGATCGTCGAGGTGGCCAGTCGGCCCATCTGGACGAAAGGCGGCCTGGTCGGATCGGTGACGGCGTTCCATGACGTTACCAGGCGCAAGCGTACCGAAGCGGCCCTTAGAAAGAGTGAGGAGACCGCCCGCAAATTGTCGATTGCCGTGGAACAGAGCCCGGCAAGCGTAGTGATTACCGACCTGGACGGCAATATCGAATATGTGAATCCCAAATTTGTAGAGAAGACCGGATACACCCTTGAAGAGGCGGTTGGCCAGAATCCCCGTATCCTGAAGGCCGGGACCATGGACCCGTCGATTTACGCCGGCATGTGGCAGACCCTCACCGCCGGACGGGTGTGGGCGGGAGAACTGCACAATCGGCGTAAAAACGGGGAATACTTTTGGGAATCGGCCTCCATTTCACCGATCCGCGACAAGCATGGTGAGACCACCCATTATCTCGCCGTTAAAGAAGACATCTCCGGACGCAAACAGATGGAGGCCGAACTTCTTGAGAAGGAGTTGATTCAGCGAACTCTCATGGAGCATATGCCGGTTGGCTTGGTCATCGTCGATGCGCAAACCCGGTTGATCGAGATGGTCAATCCGACGACGGCCGACCTGTTCGGAACAAGTGAAGAGACCATTGTCGGCAACCAATGTCACCGTTTTCTCTGTCCGGCCGAAGTGGGACAGTGCCCGATCCTGGATTGCGGCCAGACCGTGGACAGTTCGGACCGGGTACTGATCCAGTACGACAGAACCCCTTTGCCGGTACTCAAGACGGTCACTCGCATCATGATCAATGGCCGCGAAAAACTGCTGGAGTGCTTCATCGATATCAGCAGCCGGATCGCCGCCGAGGAGGCGCTGAAAAGTGTCAACAAGAAATTGAAATCGGCCATCGTCCAGGCTGAAATGCTGGCCGCCGAGGCAGAGGCGGCCAACCGCTCGAAAAGTGTTTTTCTGGCCAATATGAGCCATGAAATCCGAACGCCGTTGAATGCCATTCTCGGGTATTCCCAGTTGCTTCAGCAGGACGCCTCCCTTTCCCGGGAGCACCTCGAGCAGGTACGCACGATCAATCGGAGCGGCGATCACCTGCTGGAACTGATCAATGGGATTCTGGAAATGTCCAAGATTGAGGCCGGGCACATCCAGGCCCAGAATGCCCGCATGAATATCGACCGATTGCTCGATGACATCCATGCGATCTTTCAGCTGACCTGCCGGAAGAAGGGGCTCACGCTCCAGATGGAGCGTTTCGGGATCACGCCGGGAACGCTTATCGCCGATCAGGGAAAGGTTCGCCAGATTATCGTCAACCTTTTGGCCAACGCGGTCAAGTTTACGGTCCGGGGAGGCATCACGCTACGTTCGACGATCACCCCCCACGGCCTCGAGCGGTGGAATGTCTGTATCGAGGTGATCGACACCGGTAGTGGTATTTCTCCTGCGGAGCAACCACGCTTGTTCCAGGCATTTGAGCAGACCGCCAGCGGTCAAAGGGTGGCCGGGGGGACCGGACTGGGGCTCTCCATCAGCCGAGCTTACGCCAGGAGCATGGGGGGGGATCTAATATTGGTGCGCAGCGACACCGATCAGGGGGCGGTGTTCCGGTTGACTTTTCCTGCGGGCAGGAGCCAAGGTCATGAAGATGCGGCCGATCCCCCAGACATGCAGCAGGTGGTAACCGGCCTGCAGCCGGACCAGCCGCCCATTCGAATCCTGATTGTGGAGGACGATCCGGTCAGCCGGCAGCTGATCAAGAAATTGATAAAAGATGTGGGCTTTGACGCTCGTGCCGTTGCTAATGGAGAGTTGGCGCTGGAGATGATTGAAGGCTTTTTGCCGGATGTCGTCTTGCTGGATGTCCGACTGCCGGGAATCGACGGGTACGAAACCGTTCGTCGGATACGCCGGTTGTCCACTGGATGGCGGACCCGAATCATTATCGTCACCGCCAGCGGCGTCACCGCCGATGAGGTCTGCCGCCAGGCCTCCGCCGCCGGGGCCGACGATTATGTGACCAAGCCGTTTAAAATCGGAGAAGTTCTCAACAAAATAAAACTTTTGTGCAACATCGCCTATGCTTACGGGAGGACCCCGATTGACGATCCCAGAGCCGATGCCCATTCTATCGAATCAGCGCCGTCGACACTGCCCGAGGACCTGCGTGAAGCACTCAGAAATGCTGTCGAGATGGGTGATATGACGGCGTTTGAATCGCTCGTCGCTCAGGTGGCAAACGTCGACAGTCGATTGAAAGACCGCCTGAGCAACCTGGCCAGACGATATGAGTACATGGCGTTGTTGGAACTGCTGATGCCGGCACTGCCGGTTGAAGCGGAGCCGGTCGCCGATTGATGAACAGCCAAGATACAAGAGGCTATCCATGGATCCTGAAACCATAATGATTGTCGATGACACCCCTGCGAATCTTCAGATTCTGAGTGCCCTGCTAAGGAAAAAGGGATACGGTGTGGCTGCCTTCCCGCGAGGCAAGATGGCCCTTGCGGCGGCGCAGCGAAAGCGACCGAACTTGATCCTCCTGGACATCAATATGCCGGAAATGAATGGTTTCGAGGTATGTGAGGTATTTAAGGCCACTCCAGGGCTGAAGGACATTCCGATCGTTTTTATCAGCGCGATCAGCGATACCGAAGATAAGGTGCGGGCGTTTAATATCGGCGGAGTAGACTATATTACCAAGCCGTTTCAGATGGAGGAGGTCTATGCCCGGGTCGACACCCATCTTCAACTGCATCGGGCCCGCGAAGTAATGCGTCAATTCAACGCTCAGCTTAAGACGCGGGTGGCCGAACAGATCGAGGAGATCAACCGTTCCCAGTTGGCGATGATTTTTGCCATGGCCAAATTGTCACACACCCGCGATGATGACACTGGCCTTCATCTCGAACGCGTCCAGCATTTGTGCCGTCTGCTGGCCACCGCCCTGTCCAAAACAGATGCCTTTGCGGACACGATCACCGCCGAATACATCGAATGTATCTTCCATGCCAGTCCACTGCACGACCTGGGCAAAGTGGGAATCGTCGATTCCATCCTTCTCAAGCCCGGACCGCTCACCCCGGATGAGTTCGAGATCATGAAAACCCACACCACCATCGGTGCGGACACCCTGGCCTCGGTTTACGAGCAGTACCCCAACAATCCGTTCGTCCAAATGGGAATCGATATCGCCAGATTTCACCACGAAAAATGGGATGGCAGCGGCTATCCCGACGGTCTTGTCGGCAGCGCCATCCCCCTGAGCGCCAGGATCATGTCCCTTGTGGATGTTTACGAGGCCTTGCGGGCCCGGCGCCCCTATAAGTCGCCCTTCAACCACGACAAATCCAGAACCATCATCATGGAGGGGCATGGAATTCATTTCGATCCGCAGGTGGTTGACGGCTTTTCTCGCATCGATGCTGAGTTCGATGCCGTCTATTCGTCCATGACCGACGGATAACCGGATCATCTTCCCAGATTGGGAGTGAAGCAGCCGCATGATCCGGGTGTGGGAAAAATCGATTCGCCCAAGAAAACCTATATGCATTCCCGACTGATTTTAAAACTGCCCACGATGGCGTTGAGTTCCGCCACCATGCGTTTCAGGTCTTCGGCGCTCAGTTTCACCTGATCACTGCTGGTGGCGATTTCACCGGCGCTCTGGTTGACGACGGTGATGTCCTTTGAAATTTCCGTGGACACCAGGGAGCTCTGGTTGACGTTTTCATTCACTTCCTGGACACCCTTTGCCGCCTGAGAAATATTACTGGCGATTTCACGGGTCACCGACGATTGCTCTTCTACCGCCGTCGCGATGGTTTCCACAATTGAGTTAACATCGTTGATGACTTCCGAGATCTCGTCTATCCCTTTCACCGTTCCATCAGTGCTGTTTTGGATGTGCTCGATTTTCTGCCTGATCTCGAGGCTGGCGGTCGATGTCTGCTTGGCCAGTTCCTTGATTTCGTTGGCCACCACGGCAAACCCCTTGCCGGCCTCGCCGGCGCGGGCGGCCTCGATGGTGGCGTTCAGTGCCAGGAGGTTGACCTGCTCGGATATTTCCGTGATCGTCTCGACAACCTTGCCGATATCCACAGCCGCCTGCCCCAGAGTGTTCATCTGGTCGGAAGCACCGCCGGCTTTGCGGACCGCCTGTTCTGCGATGGACCTGGCCTTCTCGGCATTCTGGGCGATTTCATTGATCGTTGCGGTCATCTCTTCCGATGATGTCGCCACCATTGAAATATTGGTCGCGGATTCTTCCATGGTGGCGGCAACCGAGTTCAGGTTGGCGCTCATCTCTTCAGCAGCGGCGGAAACATTGTTAGCACGGCCGGAAGTTTCACCGGCGCTTTGCGACAACTGCCCGGCAATGTGATCAAAGTCGCTGGCTGAACGCTCGACGGTGCAGGCGTTGTCGGCAAGCTTGACGATAACGGCGTTCAGTTTGTCCAGAAACGTATTGAACCATCCGGCCAGTTCGCCGATTTCGTCTTTTCGCAAAACCTCCATTCGCTTGGTCAGATCCCCTTCTCCCGTAGCGATGTCCTTCAACATGGCGATGGTTCGGGCAATTGGCGCGACCACCGACCGGACGCTGAAAACCAGCGGCGTAATGATGGCGACCAGCAGGGCCACGCACAACGCGACGATGCCCCATTGGATTTTTCCCACCGTCCGGTAGAATTCGCCGGCGTTGTAGACATAGGCCATGACACCGATCTGCTTTCCGCTGAAGTCTTTGATCGGAAATACGGTGGTGAAGTAATCGCCAACCCTTGTGGATTGCATTTCGGATCGGCCGCGATCCAATAGATCCGCTGAAACAATAGAATCAGTCAGCTGTGAATGGGTTGACGAAACGAAAACAAACCGGTTTCCGACAATGGGGTTTTTGGAAGGATCCTGAAGCCGGGTGGCAATGGGCAGATAGTCCTTGTTCATATACACGGCGATATACTCCGTGTTGGTGCTGACACTGTATTTCACCAGCGGATCGTATGAGGACAGGCACTCCACGGATCCCAGGTATTTTCCGGTACCATCAACGATCGGTGCGATTCCGCGAATGGCAAATCCGCCGCGTCCGATTTCAATTCCGGTGATGGGCGTGTGGCCGCCACGACTGATGGTTGCCACCGTGTTGCGGAAGCTGCTCAGGTCATCGCTCTTGTTCTGACCGTTTTTCCAGACCCGCAACAGACTTCTTGCCGGCGGAACGTGGAAATGGATGCGTGGCGGGTTGCCGTCATGGATCGCTTTGTATCCCTTTGCAAAACTATTGAGATGATCCCGAAGCTGCTGGCGGGCCAACTCCATTTGTTCATCGTCGGAATCGTTCAGATTGCCCTGGTACGCGGTTTCATAGGCATGGATAACCGCTTCCGACTGACTGAAAAGGGAGGCGAGGGAAAGCATTTTGCCGGCGATGCGATCTTTACTGATCGTGATGTCAGCTACTTTTGACCGCGCAATCCGATCCAGGTTGCGGGCCACCAGTCCATTGATGGTGGTGCCGGCGACGAAAAAAAGAATGATCGAGAAGATTGTTGTGGCGATGGCTGCTGGGAATAGTATCCGAGCCGAAATCCTTTGCATAATCGGTTCCTTCCAGGCGACTGTTTTTTTATGGGCCGATCCCCGAACTGCCGGATGACAGCCGCGGCCGGTCATCTATTGGGCTATGTCGGCTGCTGACAAAAATACTTAAGGAAAATTTTTACCGAGATTTATAATAGTGCGCTGCTTCACCTTATTTCCAACTCTAACTGATTCAACAAGGCGATGAGTGAAATATGTTTCGCCATCTTTTTTGCTCTTAATTGTTGTTCGTCGGATATACATACCATCTTGAATTACAGAAAAAACACCGATTGTCAATATTTATGTGAATTTTATGGCACTACTTTGGCCGGAAAAATTTCAACATATTGTAATTATTAATAAAATAATTTCATATGTAGCGAAAAACGCGGTTTTTCAGCAATTTTCCGGAAAAAAGTGACAAAGATGGGTTAGCGTGTGACGGTCCGTTGCCACAGCCAGGAAAATGCATGATTCGCGCCGCTCGCCATCCAGATGGGCAACCACCAGGTAGTCACTGGCGCTCAAGGGATCGGCGGGGTCCAGATACGCACCGCGGCCGTTGGCCAGCAGGAAACGGCCCGGCGCGCCTAGCCGGCGCTGGGCGATTCGATCGGGGTAGGCCCAGCCCAACACGCGGCCGGGATCGCCTGTGAGCGGGCTTGTTTTGGTGAGGCCCAGCCGTTTTTGGAGCATGGCGGCAACGGTCAGGATGCGCCGCGTCGCCGCTCTATCCAGGATGCATTCGTTAATCGGTGACGCGTTGCCTTTGCGGGAGGGATGAAGCACCGCCAGGCGCAGTCTCAAATCGGCGTCACGTTTCCGGCCGCCAAAATGGAACGGATCGCGCTCGCTCAGGATGGCGGCAATCCGACAGGCCAGGCTGCCCATGGACGCCTTTTTGGCCATGAGCAGCATATGCGCCAGGCGGGGGTGCAGGGGCAATTCGGCCATCTGGCGGCCATGGCGGCTGATGGTTCCGTCCGTGTTCAGGGCCCCCAGATCCATCAGCAGGCGGCCGGCCGCCTGAAAGGCGGCTGCTGGCGGGGAATCCAGCCATCCCAGGGTATCGGGTCTCTTTACGCCCCAGGTGGCCAGTTCCAGGGCCAGGCCAGCCAGATCGGCATCCAAAATTTCCGGTCGATTGTATGGGGGCAGGGTCTGATGCGTCGCCTCGGTCCATAGACGATAACAGATGCCCGGTCCCACCCGGCCGGCCCGTCCCCGGCGCTGGTCGGCCGAGGCACGGGAAACCGGCAGCGTCACCAGCCGGGCCATTCCGCGTCCCGGATCGAATCGTGCGGCGCGCTGCAGCCCGCTGTCCACCACCACCGCGATGCCGTCGATGGTCAAGCTGGTTTCGGCAATGGCGGTAGCCAGAACAATTTTGTAACGACCCGGTGGCGGTGGCGCGATGGCCGCATCCTGCCGGTCCCGGGGGAGGTAGCCGTAAAGCGGTGCGGTGGACCATCCGGCCGGAAGTCCTCCTTCGTTGAGCAGCCGGTCGACCCGCCTGATTTCCGGTGCACCGGGAAGAAATACCAGCAGGCTGCCCTCGCCGGCAGCCACCGAACACCGGATCACATTGACCACCGCCCGTTCCAGCGGCTGGTTTGCCGGCCGCCCCGCATAACGGGTCTCCACCGCAAAGGCCCGCCCGTCGCAACGGATCAACGGCGCCTGGTCCAGCAGGCCGGTCACAGCCACGGGGTCCAAGGTGGCGGACATCACCAGCAGGTGGAGGTTTTCGTTGAGCACCCCCTGAATGTCACGGCAAAGCGCCAGCCCCAGGTCGGCATCCAGACTGCGCTCATGAAACTCGTCGAAAATGACCAGCCCCACACCGGCCAGCGAAGGATCCGCCTGCAGCATGCGGGTAAGCACGCCTTCGGTGATCACTTCAACCCGCGTATCCGGCCCCACCCGACTATCCAGGCGTACCCGGTAGCCGACGGTCCGGCCGACCCGCTGGTCCAGCATGGCAGCCATGCGCCGGGCAGCAGTGCGGGCGGCCAGCCGCCGGGGGGCCAGCAGCAGGATGCGCCGCCCGGCGAGCCATTTTTCTTCCAGCAAGGCCAGTGGCACGGCCGTGGTTTTGCCCGCGCCGGGAGGGGCCACCAGCACCGCGGAACCGTGTTGCGCGAGGACCGTCCTGAGGCGGGGCAAGACCGCCGTGATCGGCAACGGATCGCTATGGGATGCAGGGCCGGAGGGAATCATGATGGTACAGGCCATACCACAAAACCGAGGACGGATCACCACCCGACATGTGCCATCGTCATTTGCGGCTACGAAAAAGAGGGCTTTATCGACATCAGTAACCGGATCTCACAATTTCGGTCTGCCTCATGTGCATTCCCGACTGATTTTAAAACTGCCCACGATGGCGTTGAGTTCCGCCACCATGCGTTTCAGGTCTTCGGCGCTCAGTTTCACCTGATCACTGCTGGTGGCGATTTCACCGGCGCTCTGGTTGACGACGGTGATGTCCTTTGAAATTTCCGTGGACACCAGGGAGCTCTGGTTGACGTTTTCATTCACTTCCTGGACACCCTTTGCCGCCTGAGAAATATTACTGGCGATTTCACGGGTCACCGACGATTGCTCTTCTACCGCCGTCGCGATGGTTTCCACAATTGAGTTAACATCGTTGATGACTTCCGAGATCTCGTCTATCCCTTTCACCGTTCCATCAGTGCTGTTTTGGATGTGCTCGATTTTCTGCCTGATCTCGAGGCTGGCGGTCGATGTCTGCTTGGCCAGTTCCTTGATTTCGTTGGCCACCACGGCAAACCCCTTGCCGGCCTCGCCGGCGCGGGCGGCCTCGATGGTGGCGTTCAGTGCCAGGAGGTTGACCTGCTCGGATATTTCCGTGATCGTCTCGACAACCTTGCCGATATCCACAGCCGCCTGCCCCAGAGTGTTCATCTGGTCGGAAGCACCGCCGGCTTTGCGGACCGCCTGTTCTGCGATGGACCTGGCCTTCTCGGCATTCTGGGCGATTTCATTGATCGTTGCGGTCATCTCTTCCGATGATGTCGCCACCATTGAAATATTGGTCGCGGATTCTTCCATGGTGGCGGCAACCGAGTTCAGGTTGGCGCTCATCTCTTCAGCAGCGGCGGAAACATTGTTAGCACGGCCGGAAGTTTCACCGGCGCTTTGCGACAACTGCCCGGCAATGTGATCAAAGTCGCTGGCTGAACGCTCGACGGTGCAGGCGTTGTCGGCAAGCTTGACGATAACGGCGTTCAGTTTGTCCAGAAACGTATTGAACCATCCGGCCAGTTCGCCGATTTCGTCTTTTCGCAAAACCTCCATTCGCTTGGTCAGATCCCCTTCTCCCGTAGCGATGTCCTTCAACATGGCGATGGTTCGGGCAATTGGCGCGGCCACCGACCGGACGCTGAAAACCAGCGGCGTAATGATGGCGGCCAGCAGGGCCACGCACAACGCGACGATGCCCCATTGGATTTTTCCCACCGTCCGGTAGAATTCGCCGGCGTTGTAGACATAGGCCATGACACCGATCTGCTTTCCGCTGAAGTCTTTGATCGGAAATACGGTGGTGAAGTAATCGCCAACCCTTGTGGATTGCATTTCGGATCGGCCGCGCTCCAATAGATCTGCTGAAACAATAGAATCAGTCAGCTGTGAATGGGTTGAGGAAACGAAAACAAACCGGTTTCCGACAATGGGGTTTTTGGAAGGATCCTGAAGCCGGGTGGCAATGGGCAGATAGTCCTTGTTCATATACACGGCGATATACTCCGTGTTGGCGCTG